>CBDIBR010000010.1:472500-4742806 GCA_965276975.1 Rhodopila sp. | reverse complement strand
GTATGGGTGCGCCGGGACGTTGTCCGGCAGCACCAATAGGGGCGTCTGGCAGTCGCGCACGAAATCACGTGTCACGGTGAAGACGAAGTCAGGGTTGGCGCGATACATCCTGCTCAGGAAGGACTCGATCATCGCCATCGTGATATCCGGCCGGCGAGCGCACAGCTCTGGTCCCCACGCGGCCATGTTGTTGTTGTAGAACAGGTCCGGCATCTCCGGACGCGACCCGCTGGGCTGCGCCAGAACGGCGGCGACGATACGCTTGGGTGCCCGCTGCAACAGGTTCCAGATGAACGGCCCACCAATGCAAAAGCCCATCACCAGGAAGTCGTTGATGCCGAGGTGATCCATCACACCAAGCTGATCATCGGCGTGGGAATCCCAGGGCCGATCAATCTCGATCGGACCGGAGGACTGGCCGCCGTTGGCATTGCGCAGGTCCATGGTGATGCAGCGGTACTCGTGGCTGAATTCTTCGATCGCATTGAACGGGGCGCCGCCGTTGAAAAACGAGATCGTCGAGTTCAAGCCCCCGCCGGGATGAGCAACAGTGGAAAGCCCGAACCAACCTCTTCGTAATGAATGCGGACGTCGTCTCTTTCGTAGAACGGCATTGGCGGTTTCCCCCACCCCAATGTGGCGTCTCGCATCCGCGCGCGTCAATCCCGGACCGCTCGGCTTTCGCCGATCCATCAAGTAACCGGAACGATCGCTGCCTCGCGGGGACGACGGGATCAGAATCGGCCCGGTGCCAAAGCACGTCCCTATGCTGCGCCGATCGCTTTTTCCGCAATCAAGCTCTCGATCTCGTCCGGGGTATAACCCGCCTCGCGCAGCACCTCTTTGGTGTGTTCGCCCAACCGAGGCGGCATGCGGTTTATCCCGGCCGGACTGGCGGAGAAGCGCGTGGCCGGACGGGCCTGACGGATCTTGCCCTCGGTGGGATGGTCCATCTCAGGAAACATCCCCACCGCCTTCAGATGCGGCTGCTCGGCGATCTCTGTCAGCTTGGCGAAGGCGGTGTGCGGCACGTCGATCCGCAGCAGCAGTTCCTCCCATTCCGCCGTGGTCCGGGTCGGCGCGATATCGCGCATTCGGTCGTAGATCTTGTCGATATTGCGGGCACGCAGAACGGGGTCGCGCACGGCATATTCCTCGATGCATTCGGGATGCCCGACAGCCTGGAAAAACGCGCACCAGTTGTCGCCCGAATAGGGCAACATGGTCAGCCAACCGTCCTTGGTGCGCACCGGGCGGCGCGCCTTCATGCGCTGATAGCCCGATGGACCGACAGGCGGGACGAAGGCGTAGCCGCCAAACATTTCGATACTGTTGAACGCGGCCAGCGTTTCCAGCATCGGTACTTCCACCATCTGGCCCTCGCCGGTGCGCTCGCGGTGCAGCAGCGCGGCGGTCACCGCCGCGGTCAGTGCCATGCCGCAGATCTTATCGCCGATCAGGCTGGGAACGAAGGCGGGCTCTTCATCCGTGCCCATCGCGGAGGCGAAGCCCGAGGCGGCCTGGATGATCTCATCGAACGCCGGGCGGGCGCGCCAAGGGCCATCCTGGCCAAAGCCGGTGGCCACCGCGTAGACGATCTTCGGATTGAGCGTCTTGCAGGTGTCGTAGCTGAAACCAAGACGCGCCAGGCCGGCGGGACGGATATTGCTGACCAGCGCATCGGCGGTGACGATCAGCCGTCGCAGCACCGCATTTCCGCCAGGGTGCTTGAGATCAAGTGCCAGACTGCGTTTGTTGCGGTTCGCCGCCATGAACTGGCCGCTCATGCCGCGGTTGCGGAACTGGCCGGACGTGCGCCAGGTGTCCCCGGTCAGGGTCTCTATCTTGATGATCTCGGCACCCCAGTCGCCCAGGGTCTGGGTCCCGAATGGACCGAACAGGACGGTGGTCAGGTCGAGAATGCGAAAATCCTTCAGCGGCCCGGTGGGTTTGCTCATCGCAGGTTGGTCCTTGGTCGATCTCGCAGCAGACTAGATAAAGTCATCGCGGCTGGCGAACCGGGCGTGCGGACGGCCGTTACCAAAAGACTCCTCCACCGAGGCCGCGTGGCTCGGATCGATCAGCTGGCCATGGCGATGGAGTTGGCTATTGAAAACCCGCTACGGATTGGAAATCCGTTCTGTTTCCGGCACGGACGCTCAGGGTTTATCCGATTTGCTGCGTGCGGCCGGGCGTGAAATCCCACCGAGCGTTTTGGCAGAGCGGCTGGACGTGGTCAGGAAGCAGCCTGGTGCGACGTTGATCGCGGCTGAATGGGGTCCGCCAATTGGTCTTGTCCTGCTGCACTGGTATCGAACATTGGAAGCCGGGCAACCGATAGCGCGGATCACCACGCTGCTGGTTGCCCCGGACGAGCGCCGCAGAGGGATCGGCCGGCTGCTGGTCAAGGCCGCCGCGCAGGCGGCTCGGATGGCCGGTTGCGGCGCGATGGCGGTAACCGCCGATCCGGCGGAAATGGCCTTGCAGGAATTCTGTCGGGCCAGCGGGTTTACTGACGTTGGCCGATGTTTTCTGCGGCCGCTCCGCAAGAAGGCATAGCGGTGCAGCCATCAGGCTGAGTGATCTCATTGCGTAGACGAACCATGCCTCACCTGACGGACCTGGCTTTCCGTCTCCGCCGCTATCGCGTGCTTCCTGACCTAGGGATCAGGCAAGGGTGGCAATGCAGCCAGGGCGGATCTAGGCTGGCGGCGATCGGCGAAGCAAGGGACATCGGATTGGATGAGCGCGACTACCCGACAGATGCACATGGGCGTTTTTGTGCTGGGTACCGGCAACCACACCGCCGGCTGGCGCTTCGAGGGCGCGGCCGCCAGCCACATCGAGCTTCCGGTCATCCAGGAGATCGCCAGCATCGCCGAACGCGGCAGGTTCGACCTGTTGTTCATCTCCGATTCGATGGTGATGGACCCGAGCGATCACCCGTCGTTCATGTGCCGGTTCGAGCCAACGAGCCTTATCTCGATGCTCAGCGCCACCACCACCCATATCGGCCTTGGCGCAACGGTCTCGACCAGCTTTTCCGAACCCTTCAATGTCGCTCGGATGTTTTCCTCGATCGATCACCTCAGCGGCGGCCGAGCGGGGTGGAATGTGGTGACCAGTTCCAACCCGAAGGCGGCGTTGAACTTCAACCGCGACCAGCACCTGGAGCACGAGCTGCGCTATCAGCGCGCCAATGAATTCGTCGATGTCGTCAGGGGGCTATGGGACTGCTGGGATGATGGCGCGCTGGTTGCCGACAAAGCAACCGGACGGTTCATCGACGAGAGCAAGGTCCGTACGCTCGATCACAAGGGACGGTTCTTTCAGGTCAAGGGGCCGGTCAACATCTCGCGCAGCCCGCAGGGGCATCCGGTCATTATCCAGGCCGGCGGCTCACCGGCGGGGCTACAGCTGGCGGCGCGCACCGCCGATGTCGTCTTTTCGGTGGTGCAGGAGCTGGAAGCCGCCAAGATCGCCTACACCGACCTGAAGCGTCGCATGGCCAAATACGGGCGCTCGCCGGATGATCTCGCGGTATTGCCGGGGATCATGCCGATCATTGGTGAAACCGACGCCGAGGCCCGGGAGCAACTCGCCAAACTGCAAGCCTGGCTGACGCCAAGCAACGCCGCGACGTTGGTTGCTAGCCGAATCGGCTATGATGTCTCCGGCCATCCATTGGACGGACCGGTGCCGCCACCACCGTCCTACCAGGAGAGCCAGACGTTCTCGCATGTTCTCTATGAGACGGCGCAGCGCGAGAAGATGACGTTGCGCGACCTATACAATCTGACCGCCGCCGCGCGCGGCCACTGGGTGGTGTGCGGCACGCCGCGAAGCATTTCAGATACGCTAGAGGAATGGTTTGTCGGGCGAGCGGCGGACGGGTTCAACATTCTGCCGCCGTACTTCCCAGGCGCGTTTGCTGACTTTGTCGATCTCGTCGTGCCGGAACTGCAACGCCGTGACCTCTTCCGGCGAGATTATCAGGGGACAACCTTGCGCGACCATCTCGGCCTGCGCCGGGTGTCTGAAGCACTGCCGCGCCATGCAGCGGTCGGCGGTGCTTAAGCAGTCTTGTCCAAGCGGGCCGTCGCGGCCGAGGATTCGACCCGAAGCGGCCTTACGCGGTAGATTTGGGGCATCGACTATGACGGCGGTGAGACAAACCCGACAGCGGCGGAACTTCTGCTGCCACGGCGCGATAAATCGAGGAACGGGATGGCAATGGCGATAGCGGACAGGTCGAAAACCCAAGCCGCGGCGGACGGTGACTTTGATGCGCTGGTGATCGGCGCCGGTTTCGCCGGCTTGTATCAGTTGCTGTGTCTCCGCGACCGGCTTGGTTTGTCGGTGCAGGCGCTCGAGGCAGGCAGCGGGGTCGGCGGCACCTGGTACTGGAACCGTTATCCCGGGGCGCGCTGCGATTCCGAAAGTCATGCGTACTGCTATACATTTTCCGAGCAGTTGATGCGGGAATGGGAATGGTCCGAGCGATATCCGGAGCAGCCGGAGATCATGCGGTACCTTAATCATGTCGCGGATCGCTTCGACCTGAAGCGCGACATCCGCTTCAACACCCGGGTGACCGCGGCGCACTACGATGAAGCGGCGAACCGCTGGAACGTGCGCACCGAGACCGGCGAGCACTTCACCGCGAAGTTTCTGGTTACCGCGGTTGGTTGCCTATCGACGGCGAACGTGCCGAATATTCCGGGCCTGGAAAGCTTTGCCGGAGACTGGTATCACACGGGCCAGTGGCCGCATGCGGGCGTCGACTTCACCGGCAAGCGCGTCGGCCTGATCGGCACCGGATCCACCGGCATCCAGGCCACGCCGGTCATCGCCGAGGCGGCCGCTCATTTGACTGTTTTCCAGCGCACCGCGAATTACAGCGTGCCAGCCCGCAACGTCCCGCTGACCGCGGAATTCAAGCGCTGGGTCAGGGACAACGCGGGCGAAATCCGGCGCGCGACCCATGCCACAGCAAACGGTCATCCGTTCCTTATCGCTGACCGTTTGGCGGTCGAAACCTCCGCGGAAGAACGTCAGGCCTTATATGAAGCGGCTTGGCAAACGGGCGGCCTGCAGTTTCGCGCCACCTTCCAGGACCTGATGGTCAACAAGGCGGCGAACGATACGGCATCGGAATTTATTCGTGGCAAGATCCGGGACATCGTGAAGGACCCCGCGACAGCGGCGAAACTGTCCGACATCGACCATCCGTACGCGGCGAAACGTCCACCCATCGACACCAATTACTTTGAGACCTTCAACCGCGACAACGTAACGTTGGTCGATGTCCGTGGCGTCCCAATCGAGCGGATCACAGCCGACGGCATCCGCACCCGTGACGGCGATTACCCGTTGGACATCATCGTGTTCGCAACCGGCTTTGATGCGATGACCGGGCCGATGCTGCGGATGGACATTCGCGGTCGCGCTGGACAGGCTTTGGCGAAGGAATGGGAAGCCGGGCCGCGCAATTATCTGGGGTTGCAGGTTGCCGGGTTCCCAAATCTGTTCACCGTGACGGGTCCCGGCAGCCCATCCGTGCTCTGCAACATGCCGGTCGCGATCGAGCAGCACGCTGAGTGGATCGCCGACTGCATCGCCCACATGCGCGCGCACGGTATGCAACGGATCGAAGCCAAAGCCGAGGCGATGGACGAGTGGGTGCAGGAGGTGAACACCGCTGCCAACGCGACGTTGCTGCCGATGGCGACGCATTCGTGGTACCTCGGCGCGAACGTGCCGGGGAAGCCGCGAGTGTTCATGCCTTACGCGGGCGGGATGGCGCGCTACCGGGAGATTTGCGCCGACGTCGTAGCGAATGACTATGCGGGATTCAGCTTGAGCAGATGAGGCGTGTGCCACGGCTCGTGATGCGGTGCGTTTCCACCACACCGCGGAGCGCGCCGCGTCCGTGATGCTGAGGCTTCGATGGGTGGGTGCCTTGTTGAGGCCGATCGGCATTCGTCGTTGGCCCGATTCGGGGCGGAAACTGCCCAGGAACACCTCAAACAGGTTGCTGCCCGGTTCGCTTGCCGGGCGGTCACGGCGGCGTCCCGGCAAGCGAACCTGCTGGTCACCCTCCGCGCAGCTCGAGGCAGCGGTCACCGGATCGGTTCCCGGACAGGAAGTTTCAAAAGTCCCGCCTCAAGGGCAGCAAGCGACCGTGTCCCGCCGTGAGCGGCTGGCGCGACCGGACGATGATAATGGCACGCAGCGTGCACAACGATTGGTTGACCCGTTTCGGCGACCAAAGGGAGGTTCTGAATGATCAACCGACGAAGCGTTCTGACTGGCGGCAGCGCCGCGGCGGCGGTCGCGCTCGCGAAACCTGCCGTTGCGGCGCGCTCGGATGTCCTGAAATACGTTCCGCAAGCGAACCTTGCCAATCCGGACCCGATCTGGACGACCGCCACGGTCGCCCAGTTGCACGGCTATATGGTTTGGGACACGTTGTTCGGCATTGACGAAAAGCTGGTCGGACAGCCGCAGATGCTGGCGGGCACCGAGACCTCCTCGGACGGTCTGACCTGGAAGATGACGCTGCGCGATGGCCTGTTGTGGCACGACGGGGAAAAAGTGCTGTCGCGCGACTGCATCGCCTCGGTCCAGCGCTGGGGCAAGCGCGACGGCTTCGGCCAGCGGCTCATGGGCGAGACCAACGAAATGAAGGTGGTGGACGACAAGAGCTTCGAGATCCACCTGAAGCGGCCGTTCCCGGTCATGGCCTACGCGCTGGGCGCCAACAACTGCTTTATCATGCCTGAGCGCATCGCCAAGACCGACGCCTTCACCCAGATCAATGAATATATCGGCAGCGGGCCGTTCAAATTCCTCCGCAACGAATGGGTGTCCGGTGCCTCCGCGGCGTATGCCAAGAACGACAAATACCTGCCGCGGCAAGAGCCGGCGAGCTACTGGGCGGGCGGCAAGGTTGTCCATTTCGATCGGGTGGAATGGGTCATCATGCCTGATCCCGCCTCGGCCTCGGGGGCGTTGCAGCGCGGCGAGATCGACTGGTGGGAAAATCCGCTGTTCGATCTGCTTCCGCTGCTGAAGCAGACAGCAGGCGTCAAGCTGGAGGTGCTTGATCCACTCGGTGCGCTGGGTGTTGTCGCGGTCAATCACACGCAACCGCCGTTCGACAACCCAAAGCTTTTGCAGGCCATACTGGTGGCGATAAACGAGCACGACTACCTCGATGCCGTGCTTGGTGATCAGCAGGACCTTGGTCGTACCGCCGGGTTCTTCATTCCGGGATCGCCGATGGCGAACGATGTCGACTTGGACAAGATCACCGGCAAGCGCGACCTGCCGCTGGCGAAGAAGTTGGTCGCGGAAAGTGGTTACAAAAACGAGCCGATCGTGCTGATGTCGCCGTCGGACCAACCGCAACTGACGGCGATGGCGCAGGTGACCGATGCCTTCTACAAGTCGATCGGCCTCAATTCGCAGTATACCAGCATGGACTGGGGCACGCTGGTTTCGCGCCGCGCCAGTCACCAGCCCTCGAGCAAGGGTGGCTGGAACAGCTTCTGTACGACGTGGGGCGGGTTGAACGTGTCCAATCCCGGCAGCCACTTTCCGTTGCGCGGCAATGGCAACGGCGGCTGGTTTGGCTGGCCGACGGACAACAAGATGGAGGCGCTGCGAGACAAGTGGTTCGACGCCCCGAACATTGCCGCGCAACAGGCGGTCTGCAGGGACATGCAGCGCCTGGCCTTCCAGGACCTGCCGTTCTTTCCGACTGGGCAATGGTTTACCCCGACCGGCCACCGCGACAACCTCGCCGGGTTCGTCAAGGCGGGTGTCATGCTGTTCTGGGGGGTGCGGCGGGTTTGAGCACGGGCTTGCAGGAACAGGGCTTGCAGGAACGCTGGGCAGCTGAGGGTGGCACGGTTATGATGCAGCGTTCGAGCTGAACAGAGGTAGCACGATGACCGAGGCGAAACTCGCTCCCAACCTGCCGCAATGGATGGTCGATCACGCCGACCGCTATCTGTCCAGTGGCGGAACGGACGGGCACATGTATATCATGAACATGCCCGACCGGCCGACGTTGACCGTGCCGTCCCTCATGCTCACCACCACCGGGCGCAAAAGCGGGATAAAGTACATGTTCCCGCTGTTCTACGGGCGTGCGGGTGAAAGCTACTTTGTCGTCGCCTCGAAGGGTGGCGCGCCGCGACATCCGACCTGGTATTTGAATGTTCTCGCCAATCCCGAGGTCGAGATCCAGGTCGGCACTGCGAAAATGCAGGCCCGCGCGCGCACTGCGTCCGGACAGGAACGGGCGCGGTTGTGGAACAAAGGGTTGGAGTTCTGGCCGCCCTACGCCGATTATCAAAACAAGGCGGCGGATCGGGAAATCCCGGTGGTTGTGCTCGACCCGGTTATCTGAGGCAACGGGAAATCTGGTTATGGACCTTAAGGACGCAGTCGCATTGGTCACAGGCGGCAACGGCGGACTTGGTCAGCGCATCTGCCACGCGCTGGCCAAGGAAGGTGTGCAGCTCGCTGTCATGTATGCTCAAAGTCACGACCAGGCCGCGGGTGTCGCGCGTGAGTTGACCTCACGCTATCAGATCAACGCCGCGGCGTTCGCCTGCGACATCACCGATGGCGCGGCCGTGTCGCGGCTGATCGGCGATGTGACCAAGCGCTTCGGCCGCATCGACATTCTCGTCAACGACGCTGCCTACAACATGTCGATCCCCTTCAGCGACCTCGATGCGCTGACGTCAGAGGTGTGGGACAAGATCATGGCGGTCAATCTGACCGGGCCCATGCGCCTCATCAAAGCGGTGGCGCCCGTTATGAAGGCGCAAGGACGAGGCCGCATCGTCAACATCGCGTCCGTGGCTGGGCTGACGCCGACGGGCTCATCCATTGCTTATGCCGTTTCGAAAGCGGGCCTTATTCACCTCACGCGCTGCATGGCTGTGGCAATGGCGCCCGAGACGTTGGTCAACTGCGTGGCACCGGGATTGCTGGAGGGTACGCGCGCGACAGCCAACCTTCGGTCTGAGCAGGTCGAGCGATCGGCTGCGGGTTCGCTGCTGAAGAAGGCCGCTGACAAGGACGACTGTGCTGATATGGTTGTCACCATGTGCCGCACCGAGACCATGACCGGGCAAACGATTGTTATCGACGCCGGACGTGTGTTCCATTGAGCAACGATCAGCCGAGCGCCTTCGATCGACGAAACCGAGCATCGAGTTCATGCGAGTACGCCAGACCGCAATTCCCGGGACGCCATCGTCCCGCCGCCGTTAGGTGGGTGGATGCGGGCGGCGCCAGAATGTTCTGGTCGTTCTACTTCGTTGCCACGGCACTGCATGCGGTGGACATGATCGTCGACGTCGGGCTTGTCGGCGGGATCGCGCTACAGGCTCGGCGCGGCACGTTCTCTTAGGGCTGGTTTACGCCTGTCGAAGTCGTTGGCCTGTACTGGAGCTTTGTCGATATCGTCTGGATCGTGCTGTATCCGGTGATCTATCTGGTGGGACGCTGATGCGAAAGCAGCATCGCCTGAACCACTGCTCTGGCTGTCGCTGTTCATCCTGGCCGCGGCCGAGCTGGGCTTGTCCTTCCTGCCGATCCCGGCGGGGACGCAGCCGATCCTGAAGCTTCCGGGCGCGATGCTGGCGGCACTTGTCGCGCTGGGCTACATGCAGCTGCTCCGTGCGCCCGACATCGCCCGCGGCTCCGCAATCGCCGGGATCTTCTGGCTGACCATACTGCTGGGCCTGGCGACGATGGACCCATTGACCCGCACGATCTATGCCGTGGTCGAGTAGTCAGCGCATGTACCGAGCGCGCGGCGCGGCCGATCGGCGGATCGGCGGGCAAATCCGATCGCCGCATCATTTCGTTCTCCGGCTTCCGCCAGATGGATGAATAAACCCATGGCAGCCACCGAGATCCTGCTGCTGCGCCACGCCGAAAAGCCGGATGGCTCTGAAAATTGCCGCGGGTTGACCGCGCGGGGCCACGCGGACGCCAAATCTTTGACCATTCGCGGCTGGCAACGTGCCGGCGCACTGGCCGTGCTGCTTTCGCCGAACCCTTTGGTGCGCGCGCGCCTGCCAGTCCCGGACTGGATCTACGCGTCTGCGTTCAGGCAGGGCGGTGGCCACAGCCGACGGCCGGAGCAGACGGTCCAGCCTCTTGCGCAACGACTGGGTCGCGCCATGGACCTGACATGGGCGCTGCATCAGGAAGCGGCTTTTGGTGCGACCCTGGCATCGCAGGCAGGTACAGCGCTCGTCTGTTGGCAGCACCAAGGTCTGGTGTCGCTGGCTCGTGCCATAGCGGCCCCGCAGGCGCTGCCGACGATCCCGCTGGACTGGATCTGGCCGGCCGACCGTTACGACGTGATCTGGTCACTGCGGCGCAACGAGCCAACCGGAACCTGGCGCTTCCGGCAATATAACCAGTCCCTACTCGCCGACGATCCCGTCCTGCCGTTCGACCTGCCGGGCGAAGGCAGGCAAGCATGAACCGAAGTCCCAATCGGCGACCGGCGGCTTCGTCGCGTCGCGCAGCTTACCCGTAAAACAGCAGACCCTACGGCCTGTCTTCCGCTTGTCGTGGAGGCGACGGCCCGGATCGGCGGTCATGCATGCGTCGTGCCGCGGCTATCAACAGCCATATCAGCAGGCGGAACACGACGATGGCGAGGGTGATCTGCACCCACAAGCCAAAGTTTCCAAGCGTGGCCTCGATGCGGTCGCCCCATGGATACGGCAGACGGTCACATCCGGCCTCGATCGCTGACGTGGTTGTCCGCTTCCACCAGGTCAGCAACTCCGGGGCATAAACCCAGCTATAGACGTAGGCAGCCAGCACGGCGACGGCGGTCCACGCCCTGAAAAACTGGCTCCGCAACAGCCCCCTCGTACTGCTCCAAAAAGGTCTCAAAGCCGCTCCCTGCTGCATCCTCGGCCAGACGACGTTGGCGCCCAACGCGCGACGACGCATGCCGATAATGGGGTTGGTGCTGACCAAGTTTAGCGGGAAAACCGAGCGTCTTGATATCTTCGGGTCGCATCACTCACGCAGAACTGGCATCCTCCATTGGCGCGGCAAGCTGGCGGTGCAGCGTCAGCCCGATCAGCACGGGAATCGCCAGCGGCCGCTGCATGCCCGAACCACGGCCAAGCGCCAGGGCAAGGGGCAGCAGCGTCAGGATGGCGGCCAGCGTCGTCATCGCGATCGGACGGAAGCGATTGCGGCTCGCCTCCAGCAGCGCCTGCCGAGGCGGCATCGCCTGCGCCAGGTCGACGTATTCCGAGACGAGAAAGATCGCCGTCTCAGTGCCGATGCCGATGATCATGGTCATTCCCATGATCGCTGTGATGTTCAGCTCGATCCCGGTCAGCCACAGCCCGGCGAACACCGCGGTGGTCGACAGTGCGCAGGCGCCCAGCACGATGACGGGTATCCAGAACCGCTCATACAGAAACAGCAGCAATACGACTTCGGCCACCAGCGCTGCAGCGAACACCTTGGTCAGGCCCGCGAAGGCGATTTGCTGCTGGGCGTACAGGCCGCCCACTTCATGGCGAACGCCGGCTTCGTTCGCATTGTAATGGTTGCGGCGGCTGCGCGGGACGTGCATCGCTTCGCCGCGGGCGGATCGCCTGTCAACCCTTGCCAAGGATCATGGAGCATGGATGAAGCCACCCTGCGGCGCGCGATCGTGGCAGCCGCCCGGCAAATGAACGTCATCGGGATCAACCAGGGCACGTCCGGCAACATCTCTGTCCGCTGCAAAGACCAGATGCTGATCACGCCGTCGGCCGTGCCGTATGACGACATGCGGGCCGAGGACATCGCCACCCTGACGCTTGAAGATGCGATCGGCGATTGGACCGGACCGCTGCCGCCATCAACCGAGTGGCGCTTTCACCGCGACGTTCTACGTGGGCGGCCGGACGCCGGCGCGGTGGTCCATACCCATGCCACCTACTGCACGACTCTGGCTATTCTGCGGCGCGGCATTCCGGCGGTTCATTACATGATGGCCGCTTTCGGCGGCGCCGACATACGCTGCGCGCCCTATGCGACATTCGGCACCACGGAACTTGCTGCCCATGCGTTGACCGCGCTGGAAGATCGCAACGCCTGTCTGCTCGCCAATCACGGCATGATCGTTGTCGGTCCGACACTGGCAAGGGCGATGTGGCTCGCCGTCGAACTGGAGACCCTCGCCAGGCAGTATTATCTAAGCCTGCAGATCGGCACACCCGCGATCCTCACGGATGCGGAAATCGCCGACACCCGCGGACGCTTCGCCAGCTATGGCCTGCAGCAGCGAGAATAGGCGGCGTGAGCAACCCGTATGACCTGCTGATCATCGGTGGCGGCGCCAACGGAACCGGGATCGCACGCGATGCCGCCGGCCGCGGTCTGCGTGTGCTGCTGTGCGAAAAGGGCGATCTGGCCGAGGGTACCTCGTCGCGCTCCAGCAAGCTGATCCACGGTGGCCTGCGCTATCTGGAATATTATCAATTTCGCCTTGTGCGCGAGGCGCTGATCGAGCGCGAGGTGCTGCTGCGCACCGCGCCGCACATCGTCTGGCCCCTGCGCTTCGTCATTCCGCACGCTCCCGGGCAGCGACCGGCGTGGATGCTGCGGCTGGGTTTGTTTCTGTACGATAACATTGGTGGCCGGTCGCGTTTGCCGAAAACGCGCCGGCTTGATCTGCGCACCGCGCCGGAGGGCGACGCGATCCGGGACGGGTTTCGCACCGCATTCGAATACGCCGACTGCTGGGTCGATGACGCCCGTCTGGTCGTGCTCAATGCACTCGACGCGGTCGCGCGCGGGGCGGAGGTGCACCTGCGGACCGAGGCGATAGCGGCGCGGCGGGACGGCGCATGCTGGACGGTGTCGCTGCGCGCCGAGGATGGCACGACCCGGGATCTCCGCACCCGCGTCCTGGTCAACGCCGCCGGTCCTTGGGTCGAGCGGGTGATCCATCGTGTGGTCGGCGGCGATGTCGCAAGCCGGGTCCGTCTGGTGAAGGGAAGCCACCTGATCGTGCGCAAGTTCTGGGATGGTCCACAGGCCTACCTGCTGCAGAACGACGACCGGCGGGTGATCTTTGTCATCCCGTATGAGGACGGCCTTTGCCTGATCGGCACTACGGATAGTCGTTATGAAGGTCGGCCGGAGGATGTGAGCATTGACGAGGCGGAGCGCGGCTACCTGCTGCGCGCGGTCAACCGCTACATGCGTCACACCCTGACCAAAGCCGACATTCTGGACGAATTTTCCGGCATCCGGCCACTGTTCGACGACAACGCCAACGCCGGTGCGTCGGCGGTGACAAGGGACTACGTCTTCGACCTGAGCGGCGTGCAGGACCAACCGCCGCTGCTCAGCATTTTCGGCGGCAAGATCACCACGTACCGCAGCTTGGCGGAGCACGCGCTTGCGAAGCTGGGCAGGTATTTTCCCGCCCTGGGGCCAGCTTGGACAGCCGATGCCCCGCTTCCAGGTGGCGACATGCCGGAGGCGGATTTCGAGCGCTATCTCGCCGCGCTCCGCGGCCGCTTTCCCTGGCTCGAACCATCGCTTGCCCGGCACTACGCCAGGCTCTACGGGACCCGCGCCGAGTTGCTGTTGGGCGACGCGAACGGGGTGGGTGACCTTGGCCGCCATTTCGGTGGCCAGCTTTACGCGCGTGAGGCCGCGTTCCTGCGCGCGACCGAATGGGCACGCACCGCGGCAGACGTGCTGCAGCGACGCACCAAGCACGGCCTGCATCTAACAGCGACGGAGCAAGATCGGTTCGCCGCCTGGTGGGCCGGCACGGGGTAAGCGCCATCGACCGCCAAAGGGTCGCGCGAATTGGCGCTTGCCCCGCGAATGCCCGTCGGCTGACATCATGGTGGCGGTGTCTGCTATGCTTCAGACTTGTTCGTCCGCCCCGCCGTACCCGCGGCAAGCCTGTGTGTTCAACCATCTTTGGAGCCAACAGAAATGCAAGTCTATCAAGGCGGCTGCCATTGCGGCCGCGTCCGCATCCGCGTGCGCGCGGACCTGACGCGGATCTCAGAGTGCAACTGCTCGATCTGCACCAAGAAAGGCATCCTGCACCTCGTGGTACCACTCCAGCATTTCGAGCTTCTGCTCGGCGAGGATGCAATCACCACCTACCAGTTCGGCACCGGTGTCGCGCGACATACCTTCTGTCGGCATTGCGGCATTCATGCCTTTTACACGCCCCGCTCAGAGCCCGACAAAGTGAGTGTGAACGCCCGCTGTCTCGACGACATCGATCAGGCGATGCTGCACCCGTCGCGGCTGTTCGACGGTCAGAACTGGGAAGCGGCGATGCGCGCCCGCGGGGCTGACAACAGCGCGTAGCAACGGCATGTTGAAGGATAAGTGCGCACTGCCATCGCGTGACGGTGAACGATAGCGAAAGTTGATCGGCCCCGCTGTTGCTCATCGATCCCGACATCTTGCACGCTGCATCAAAATGATCGCGACGGTCAGCCGCGGGACAAAGGGGATAGCCGATCATCGTCCAGATCAGACACCACGCCGGCGGCAGCACGTTGGCCGGCCGCTTTCCACGCCTCTATTTCAACAAGCGGCTAAAAGGTTTTTCCGCATCCGTTGCGGTAACGGTTGTATCCCTCGTCGTTGCGGGACTCGTCATGCAGGCATTCGGTGTTGCGGCTCTGGCTCAGGATCCCGCCGCCCCGCCGGCGTCTGGCAGCCTTGGGGTCATCGTGCCTCCCATTACCATTATCGGGGCTTCGCCGCTGATCGACACTGGACTCGATCGCGACAAGGTTCCCGCGGCAACCAACGTTCTGACCGGAGACGACGTCGTCCGCACAGGCGTCCCGGATGCCCTTGGCGCGCTGGACGAGCAGACACCTGGGGTCGCGCTGGACGATGCGCAGGGTAACCGGTTTCAGCCCAACGTGGTCTACCGCGGCTTTTCCGCCTCGCCATTGGATGGCAATTCGCAAGGACTGGCCGTCTACCTGAACGGTGTCCGGTTCAATCAGCCCTTCGCCGATACGGTGAACTGGGATCTGCTGCCCAGTCTCGCCATCGACCGGATCAACCTGGAGGGTTCGAACCCGGTGTTTGGGCTGAATGCACTGGGCGGGTCACTCTCGATCAAACTCAAGGACGGGTTTTCCTGGCACGGAAATACCGCCGAAGTCCATGGCGGAACGTTCGGCACGATCGCCGGCTCGTTTCAGTCCGGCCGCCAGAGCGGAAATACCGCCACCTATGTCACCGGCACGATCGCGCACAGTGCCGGATGGCGCGATTTCAACTCGTCGGACATCCGCCACATCTACGGCGATATCGGCTGGCGCGGTCCGGCCGCGGAACTGCACCTGAACGTGCTGCTGGCCGACAATGCGCTGAACGGTCCCGGCACCGTCCCGGTTCAACTGCTTGCCGCGGACCGCGGCGCGACGTTCACCGCGCCCAACCTGACAACGAACAAATATGCCCTCATCAGTTTGACCGGCAGTTGGGACGTCTCGGATGAGACGTCGCTGCAAGGCCTGATCTACTATAGTAACCTCTCCCAGCGCATCCAGAATGGCAACACCCCGAACGCCCAGCCATGCGCCGATATTACCGGCACGCTCTGCACAACCGGTGACACGCCGGCCATCGATCGTAACGGTCAGCCGATCCCTGACTTCCTGAACGGCGGCCCGTATTCTCAGCTTAATCTGCAGGCGGTCGATACCAACGGCTATGGCGCGGCCCTGCAGGTGAGCCACGAACGAACGATCCTTGGTCTGCCTAATCAGCTTGTCGCCGGCCTGAGCTTCGATGGCGGTCGCAGCACGTTCTCTGCCTCCTCGACGATCGGCGGGATCGATAGCCAGCGGCAGTTCGTCGGGCCTGGAATCCTGATTGACCAGCCAGACGGGTCCATCGCACCGGTCCGCCTGGGGACGACCACGGCCTACTACGGCGCCTATGTGGCTGATGTGCTGGATGTTACCTCCAGACTATCCGCGACACTGTCTGGCAGGATGAACGTCGCGCAGGTTGACCTGAACGACGAAATTGGCACCGCGCTCAATGGGCAGCACACCTTCCAACACTTCAACCCAGGCTTTGGACTGACCTACAAGATCGTTCCGAATGTATCGGTCTACGCCAGCTATTCAACGGCGAACCGCGCGCCGACCCCGGCGGAACTGTCCTGTGCGAGCGCCGCCAGTCCCTGCACGTTGGCAAACTTTTTCGTCGGTGATCCGTCACTGAAACAGGTCGTTGCGCATACGACGGAGGCCGGGGTCAGGGGCAATATGGTTGCATTTGGAAGCACAAAGGTTGAATGGACCGCCGGTTTCTTCCGCACCGAAGCTGACGACGACATCCTGTACGTGGCCAGCGCGATTCCCGGCACGGACTACTTCCAGAATATCGGCGCAACGGATCGGCGCGGTGTCGAGGCCGGGCTGTCGATGCACGACCGTCGCTTCAAGGCCTGGCTCAACTACGCCTACACCGAAGCCTCATTCGGTTCGGCGTTGACCCTGGACAGCCCGCTTAATCCAGGGGCCGACGCCAACGGCCAGATTCATGTTAAAAATGGAGATCAGTTGCCCGGCGTTCCGCGCCATCGCCTGAAGTTTGGCATCAGCTATTTCGCGACCTCTGCCTGGACCGTGGGTCTGTCCGGCATCGCGAGCAGTGGCCAGTACCTGTTCGGCGACGAGGCCAACCTTCAGCCAAAGACCAGACCCTATCTGGTGATGAACGCCAACACGAGTTATCAGGTCTCCCCGAAGGTCCAGCTCTTCGCGCTGGTCCAGAACCTGTTCAACACGAACTATGAGACCTACGGCACCTTTTCGCCCACCGCCACGATCCCGATCGCGCAGGTGCCGGGCGCGGCCAACACCCGCAGCCTCAGCCCGGCGGCACCGGTGTCGGTCTACGGCGGCGTGCGGGTGTCTTTCTGAATCAAACGCCCGGCACGTTCTGCCCGCGATCAGGTTCGTGCCGTCGTACGCGGCACGCTCTGCTCTACGGGAACGCAACGACCTACTGTCCGCTGGTCGACAGACCGAGCACGGTTATGCCCCCGTTGTCGCCATCGACCGCATTGCCTATTTCGCGTTTGCCTGCCCGCTCGTGCTTGCCGGCTGGTGGCCCGATTCCGCCCCTTTCTTGCCGACGACGCCGGGTGCCCCGACACCGACAGTCGCGCCGCCATTCGCCTCGTCTTTCATCACCGCGGTATTGGGCTTGACCTTCTTGCCGGCCGCGGGACCAGAGGTATCACCCTGAGCCGGTCCTGATGCCGCCATGGCCACAGATCCGGACCACACCGCCATCGCGACGATGCTGGCGCCTAGCCTGGCGTAAATCGCTTTCATTCAGTTTGCCTCCCGTTCTTGAGCTTCTGCGCAACGCCCTTGAAGGCAAGAAGTTTGACAAGCCAGCTCTTGCTACTCGAATTGTTTACAGCGCCGCAGATCTTCATCGCGAATGTCGAAGCTTGCGTCCTTGGTCAGATCAATCCCGCGCTTGATACAATCTCGGCCCGACCGATCGATCACCTTCAGATCGAAGCGACCCCGCGAAACGCCCTGTATCACCAGCCTCTCGCCGACATCCCAAACCTTGTCCTTGTCGTTCAAAGCCTGGTTGAGGCCCCAAGCATCGCTGCCGGCAGGCGCGAGATACACCGCGGTGAACACGGTCAATGTGGTCTCGTTAAAGCCGACGAACCGGCCCGCCGCGCGCCCAGTCGAAACCGTGAGCCCATAAAGCATCAACAGCAGGATGGCTCGGGCGCACATGGCAAGTTCGTTGCGTTCAAATATTGAAAAGCCCGCCTTCGGTGATTGCGAAGGAAAGGGTCCGGCGGCACGCGCCCGTTGCTGCCATCTTGCGATCATCGCAGCGTCGATGCGGACGGTCTGGTGCGGCAGGAGGAACCTCCCTTGTCGACCGCCAGTGCTATGACATTATGACGATCACTGTGGCATTGAAGGTCATGCATGGGAACGAAGTCCCTCATCTCCGGGTTGGTCCTGTCAGCGCTGTTGTGCGGCTCGTCCGCCATGGCGGCCGGCCCAGGCGATGAAGACGACTACCCGACGCAAGCTCGGGCTGAATACGTCTTCGCGTGCATGGCCAGCAACGGGCAGACCCAGCAGGCGCTGCGACAATGCTCATGCTCGATCGATGTGATCGCCTCGGTCTTGCCCTATGACAAGTATGAGCAGGCCGAAACAGTCCTTCGCATGCGCCGGACTGGCGGCGGATACCTCGGCGAAATGTTCCGCACCGGCATGGCGAACAATATGGTCCGCGATCTGCAGGAAGCCGAGGCAGAGGGCGAAATCCGCTGCTTCTGATTTTCCTCTCGTGGAACTCGGCTGTCATCGCGATCAGCGTGGCGTATCAAACCGGCGTGGCGGACCACGACTGCTTGAATACCTTCCCTTCGCTGTCCTTGACTTCCGCGTGGAACGCGGCCGCGCCGTTCGGCCGGTAATCGAAGCGGAACGTCGGGTTTTCCGAAATCGAAATGCCGCTGGTGACGCCCAGCAGCAGATCGTCGCCCTGCCAGATACGCACGGACGAAACAAAGTGCGCCGGCACATACAGGCGGGTCAGCTGATCCATCTGCATGCCGGAATAGTTCGGATGCCTGATCATCAACTGCGCTTCCTTTCGGTCCGCGCCCGCTGCGGCCGCGAACTGGCGGAAACGCATGGTACCGAGCGGAATGGAGTCTGACTCTTGTTTCGCGGCGGGAGCGGAGCATCCGCCGGCGGCCTTGACAAACCGCGCGACGGCGATCAGCGGGCCATTCGCCAAAGCCGCGACAGCGTGGATGTTGGTGTAGGAGTCAACCCGGACGCGCGTCGAGATCTTGCGTATGCCGCTGGTGCGACCGATCGAGAATGCCGCCGCCAGCGGCGATGGGTTCTGATCGATGACCAGCGTGATGCTGTCAACCGTTCGCGCATCGGCGTCCGCCAGCAGGTTGCGCAGGCTGATCGGCACCACGGCAGCATCCTCGGCCCGATACGGCGCATCGATCGCCAGCATCGCGCCGCCATCGGCCAACGGACGATCGTTGAAAATCTGCCCGGCAAGCGACGGCCAGGGATCATTCGCGGCCGGGGCCTGAGCGAACGCGGCCCGACCGTCGGCACTGGTAACGCCGGCACTGGTAACGAAGCCTGCCGCAAGGGCCTGACGCCGCGACAGAAACATCGAGGTTCGCATCTTCGTGATCCCTCCCCAGGCGGCTTCGCCGATGATCCCGCCCGAATGGCCTGTTTCATCAGGCTGGTTGCGGTATATAATGCCAAGTGGATCTCGCGACACCATAGGCGTGCGCGTCATCTAACGAAGTTATCGAGAAACAGCAGGAGACGAACCATGGCTTGGACCCGTCCGGTACTACGCGAGATCTGCACTGGCATGGAAATCAACGGCTACTTCGCCGCGCGGATGTAGCGTCTGCCTTAAATCGACGAATGAGTGACCGGCAAGCTGGACCGTCCGCCCTGGTGCTCGGTTCAGCGGCAGGCGGCGGGTTCCCGCAGTGGAATTGCGCCTGCCGCCTGTGCCGCCTGGTCAGACAAGGTGATCCGCGACTCCGACCCGCCACACAGGCCAGCGTCGCTGTGACGGGAGATGGCGAGTCGTGGCTTTTGATCGGCGCCTCACCGGATCTGCGTCAGCAACTGGCGCAAACACCTCAACTCTGGCCACCTGCCGCCGGGCGCGGCACACCAGTCGCCGGCGTCGTTCTGATCGGCGGCGATATTGACGCGATCGCCGGGCTGCTGGTGATGCGAGAGCGCCAACCGTTTACGCTATACGCGCCGGGCCCACTGCTGCGGGTGATCGCCGAAAACAGCATCTTCAACGTTCTCGACCCCGCGGTCGTCCAGACGGTCGAGCTATTCCCCATGCAGTCGGTCGTCTGCGCCGGAAACCTGAGGCTGACGCTGCTGGCGATGCCAGGCAAGGTGCCCCTGTACCAGGAGGACCGAGGTGCGACGAACGCTGAACCGGCCCCAACCTACGCGGCCCAGACCTACGCAGCGATGATTGAAACCAATGGACGCAGCATGATCGTGGCACCCGCCTGTGCCGACATCACCGAGGCCGTGCTGACCCGACTTCGCCAAGTCGATGTCGTGTTGTTCGACGGCACGCTGTTTACCGACCACGAAATGGTCGTCGCGGGCCTGGGTGAAAAGACCGGTGCGCGCATGGGTCATGTCTCGCTCAGCGGACCGAATGGCACCTTGGTTCGGCTGGCCGATCTGCCGGCACGCCGTATTCTGTTCCACATAAACAATACCAATCCGATCCTGCTGCGTGACTCGCCGGAACGCCGGCAGGTTGAAGCCGCCGGCTTCGAAATCGCGTTCGATGGGATGGAGCTTTGCCTGTGACCGAACGCCTGACACCCACTCAGCTCGAATCCAGGCTGCGCGACATCGGCGCCGAGCGGTATCACATCCACCACCCGTTCCACCGCATGCTGCACACCGGCCAATGCACCAGAGGCCAGGTTCAGGCCTGGGCGCTGAACAGATATTATTATCAGGCCATGATCCCGCTGAAGGACGCATCGTTGATCGGGCGGTGCGAAGACCAGGTCCTGCGGCGCGAATGGCGCAAGCGCCTCGAGGATCACGATGGCGGCGATGACCGCCCGGGCGGCATCGAGCGATGGCTGAAGCTGACCGACGGCTTGGGCCTGCACCGGCGTGATGTGACCTCGACCCGCCTGCTGTTGCCGGCGACCCGGTTCGCGGTGCAGGCTTACGTGCATTACGTGCGCGAGCGCAGCATGCTGGAAGCCGTCGCATCCTGCCTGACCGAGATGTTCTCGCCGCAGATCATCACCGAACGCATGAGCGGTATGCTCGCCCATTACGATTACGTCACGCCGGAGATCCTGTCCTACTTCGACAAGCGGCCACCACAGGCACAGCGCGATGCGACATTTGCCCTGGACTGGGTCAAGCAGAACGCCTGCACGGCGGAACAGCAGCAGGCCGTTCTGGACACCCTGGTGTTCAAGTGTGACGTGCTATGGTGCATGATGGACGCGTTGCATTATGCCTACGTCACGCCGGGGCTGATCTCCCCGGGCGCCTTCGTCCCTGACGCCAAACATGCCTGACGCCGAACATGACTGATCCGATCCTGCCTGAACGTCCTCGGCTGGCCCCGGGCGTTCGCCTGCACTTCGACCAGACCCGCGCCGCCTGGGTTCTGCTCTGCCCGGAGCGGGTTATCGAAGCCGAGGGTCCGGCGAGCGAGATCCTGCAACGGTGCGATGGCCGCCGCAGCGTGGACGCCATCATCGACGACCTCGCCACGGTTTATGCCGCGGACCGCTCCCTGATCGCGAGGGACGTGACAGACATGCTGACCGACCTGGCCGGCAAGGGCCTGCTGGTCGCATGACCCCGCCCGTTCCTTTCGGTCTTCTCGCGGAACTGACGCATCGCTGCCCGCTAGGCTGCCCGTACTGCTCGAACCCGCTCGCGCTTGAAGATCGGGCCGGCGAGCTTGACACCGCGGCCTGGGCCGACGTGTTCCGGCAGGCCGCGGCGATGGGCATCCTGCAGGTCCACCTTTCGGGCGGTGAGCCAGCCTCCCGGCGCGACCTGGTCGAGATTACCCGCGCGGCCAGTCACGCCGGGCTCTATACCAATCTGATCACCTCCGCGATCGGGCTCGACGCGAACAGGCTGGCGCAATTGCAGACGGCGGGCCTGGATCACGTCCAGGTGTCCATCCAGGATGTCGAACCGGCGGCGTCCGACCGGATCGCCGGCTATGATGGCGCCCATGACCGCAAGCTGGCGCTGGCCCGTGCCGTCACCGCGCTCGGTATGGCATTGACCATCAACGCCGTGATCCATCGCGCCAATATAGCCCATCTGACCGAAATGGTTGATCTCGCGGCTGCGCTGGGAGCTGGGCGGGTGGAGATTGCCCATGCCCAGTATTATGGCTGGGCGCTGCGCAACCGCGGCGCGCTGATGCCGACACGCCAACAGGTCGACCAAGCCATGCAGCAGATGGAAAGCCTGCGGGCGCGATACGCCGGCCGGCTGGCGATTGATGCGGTGATCCCCGACTATTACGCGCGGCGTCCGAAGCCCTGCATGGGGGGCTGGGGTCGCCGCTCATTGAACGTCACACCATCCGGCACCGTCCTGCCCTGCCACGCGGCACAGACCATCCCTGGCCTGGCGTTCTGGTCGGTACGGGATCACAGCCTGGCCGACATCTGGGCGAACTCGCCGGCTTTCGAAGCCTTCCGCGGCACCGCATGGATGCAGGAGCCATGCCGGTCCTGCGCATTTCGCGAGGAAGACTTCGGCGGCTGCCGCTGCCAGGCGCTTGCCGTCGCCGGCGATGCCGCCGCGACCGATCCGAGCTGCGAGCTATCGCCACGCCATGCCGCGATACAAACGTTGGCCGAGGCGGCGGCGCGGGACACGATGCCGTATGCTTATCGCGGCCGGTCGATACCAAAGGCGTCTACTGCCATTCCAGCTCGCTGAATGCTGTCGTGGCATTGCGCGGGTTGTAGTCGTCGAACAATTGCCAACGATCGCGCTCCGACGCGCCGATCCGCGGGACCGCGCCGGCCATAGGCACGCCCGCGGCGATCAACCGTCGCGTGTCTTCGGCAAGCACTGTCAAATAACGCCGCTCGTCATCCAGCGCCTGTGGCCACGGCGCGACCAGGCGGCCGTGCCCGGGAACAACCACCCTGGCCGGTAGCTTCGCGAGACGGGGCAGCACCGACAGCCAGCCCATGAGGCTGCCATCGATCACCGGGACATGCTGCAGGAACACCAGGTCGCCGGCGAACAGGACGCCCGTCGTCTCGTCCAGCACGGTCAGGTCGCAGTCGGTATGAGCCGCGGGACTCCAGGCGGTCAGCCGCAGCCGCCTGTTGCCGAGATCGAGAATCATTTCATTCGTGACCAACAGGGTTGGCGGGATGATGCGGACCCGGGCAATCGCCGCCGGCCCCAGCGCATCGCGAAACGATTGAAGATAGAAGCTGCCGCGTTTCCGCAGTTCGGCTGGCAAATTGTGATGACCGACAAACGTTGCTCCGGATGCAAACGCGGCGTTGCCGAAAACATGGTCAGGGTGTTCATGGGTATTGATCACGTATCGGACCGGCTTGCTGGTTATCCTGCGGATCGCCGCGAGCAGCGCTGTCCCGACCTGAACGCTGCCACCGGTGTCGACGACCGCGACGGCATCTTGACCAATGATGACACCAAGGTTCGCGATATCACCCGCATTTTGCGGCGTCGTTAGCGCCACCTGCCCGAAATGAGCCCAATCGCCATTGGCCACCACCTGAAGCGACAACACATCGTCATCAGGCGGCGGCTTTGCCTGCAGCGATGAAATGCCGAAGGTCAGCGCGATCCAACCGCCGACAATGATCGACCAGAGCCGAAAACGACAGTGGCGCGCGATCCGGTGGCTCACTGAAATCATCCACGTCCATGAAATCCACGCACTGAACCGCCGCCGCCTCGCGCACGACTCAACACCCTGTGATCCATACCTGTTTGACCGAGACGGCTTGACCGCGCAAAGTCTTTCTCCACGATTAACGTCGTGTCATTGATGGAACCCCGGAAAGCGCTTGGTGGATCTTGCAGGATCCTGGCTGCGTCCGGACGACGTCTGAAGCCGTGCCGCCGTGCCCAAGAAGCAAAAAAGCCGCTAGGAGGAAATTGATGAAATCAACGGTGTCGAGGAAGCTCGCGACAGGGGCCATTCTGTCGTCGCTTCTGATGATAGGGAGCCTGCATGCGCAGACCGCGGGACAAGGGCCAACCGCTGGACAGGGGCAGGCAGCTGGCGGCAACGATCTCCTGAATTTGGAGAACAACCCAGCCGACTCGGCTATGCCGACAGTCTCCTACAACAACCAACGCTACTCGACGCTTGATCAGATCACCGCTGCAAACGTCGACCGGCTACAGGTCGCGTGGACGTTCTCGACCGGTGTTTTGCGCGGACACGAGGGCGCGCCGCTTGTCATCGGCGACGTGATGTATCTGAGCACGCCGTTTCCGAATACGGTCTATGCGCTCGACCTGAACCACCAAGGCAAGATTCTTTGGAAGTATGAACCAAAGCAGGACCCGAACGTCATTCCGGTGATGTGCTGTGACACCGTCAACCGCGGCGTCGCCTATGGCGATGGCAAGATCTTCCTGCATCAGGCCGACACCACACTCGTTGCACTTGACGCGAAGACCGGGAAGGTCATCTGGTCAGTGAAAACCGATGACCCCTCGAAGGGGGCGACCGGAACGGAAGCGCCGATGGTCATCAAGGATAAGGTTTACGTCGGCGTGTCCGGCGGCGAATTCGGTGTTCGCGGTTGGCTCGCCGCCTATTCCGCCAGCGATGGAAAGCAGGTCTGGCGCGCGTGGTCCGAGGGTCCGGACAAGGATCTGCTTGTCGATCCGCAGAAGACAACGGTTCTTGGCAAGCCCATCGGGACTGACTCCAGCCTGAAGACCTGGAAGGGCGACCAGTGGAAGATCGGCGGTGGCGGAACCTGGGGCTGGTATTCCTATGATCCGAAACTGAACCTCATCTATTACGGGACCGGCAATCCATCGACCTGGAACCCACAACAACGTCCTGGTGACAACAAGTATTCGATGACCATCTTCGCCCGCGATCCCGACACCGGCGAAGCGAAGTGGCTCTACCAGATGACGCCGCACGATCAGTGGGACTATGACGGCGTGAACGAGATGATCCTCTCGGATCAGCAGATAAACGGCAAGATGCGCCATCTTCTGGTGCATTTCGACCGTAACGGGTTCGCCTATACGCTTGACCGCGAGACCGGCGAATTGCTGGTGGCGGCCAAGTACGATCCAGCGGTGAACTGGGCTTCGGCGATCGACATGAATAAGTCCAGCGCGAACTATGGTCGCCCGCAGCTTGTCGACAAATATTCCACTCAACATAACGGAGAGGACGTCAACACCCAGGGGGTCTGCCCGGCCGCGCTTGGCACCAAGGATGAGCAACCCGCCGCGTTCTCGCCGGATACCGGTTTGTACTATGTGCCGACCAACCATGTCTGCATGGACTACGAACCGTTCCGGGTCGCCTACGCCGCGGGCCAGCCCTACGTCGGCGCGACGCTGTCGATGTATCCCGCTCCCGGCGACACCAACATGGGTAATTTCATCGCCTGGGATGCCAAGGCCGGCAAGATCGTCTGGTCGGATCCAGAGCAATTCTCTGTCTGGTCGGGCGCGTTGGCGACCAAGGGCGGCGTGGTGTTCTATGGCACGCTGGAGGGCTATCTGAAAGCGGTCGACGCCAAGACCGGCAAGGAGCTTTACCGGTTCAAGACCCCATCGGGCATCATTGGAAACGTCATGACCTTCGAGCACTCAGGTAAGCAATATGTGGCGGTGCTTTCGGGCGTGGGTGGCTGGGCCGGCATTGGCCTGGCAGCCGGACTGACTGATCCCCATGCCGGCCTCGGCGCGGTAGGGGGATATGCCGCGCTCAACGACTATACCTCGCTTGGTGGATCATTGACGGTTTTCCAGCTGCCACCCAGCTAGCTGGCAGGTCAGCCGTCTTGTTTTGCTGCCGGCTCGGAATTGCCATCCGGTGCCGGCAGCACACCCCTCACAAGACAGGAAACATGGACGTGCAACGTATCTTGCGCATGATGCTTATTGTTGCCCTGGTCTCGTCAGGCGTGGGGCCGGCCGTTGCTGATGGATCGGGCGATCCGACGGCGGTGAAGTCCGACGGTGGCGGCTGGACCGACAAGGACGGGACGCCAACCTTCAAGGTCGAGAAAGACGGCAGTGTCGACTGGGATACCTATATCGGCTTCACGCGCTACTCCGCCGAATGTCTGCGCTGTCACGGTCCGGATGGCCTAGGCTCGACTTACGCCCCCGCCTTGGTCGATTCGCTCAAGCACCTAAGCTTTACGGACTATTACGCGACTGTCGCTGGCGGCAAGAAGGCAGTCTCGGCCTCACAAGATCTGGTCATGCCGGCTGAAGGCGAGAATAAGAATGTAATGTGCTTCATCAACCAGATCTATGTTTACCTGCGCGCTCGCAGCGACGGTGCGGTCGGACGGGGACGCCCGGAAAAGCATGCGTCCAAGCCACCCGGCTACGAAAAGGCGGTGGATGAATGCATGGGATAATCCTGATCGCTGGAGCGCGATCGTCTGAGGTTAAACCAACCTTAAATCGCGCTCTCAATCAAAAGCGGTCATGCGTGAAATCGGTTCGGCTGGCAGCGGCGGGGTGTCTGGCGATGCTACTCGCGTCGGTCCTCATGCATCCAGCAAACGCCGCCGCGCCCGGCCTGGGGGCGTCGGTGGAACTGGTGGATCCACAGGTGTTCAGGGTCTGTGCCGATCCAAGCAACCTGCCGTTCTCCAACCAGCAAGGGCGAGGCTTCGAGAACAAGCTGGCGGAACTGTTCGCCCATAAATTGAACGAGCCTGTCAGTTACACCTACTTTCCCCAGGTGATGGGCTTCGTGCGCAATACGCTGAACGCACTTCGTTGCGACGTTATCATGGGAACCGCGGTCGGCGACACGACCGTGCAGACCACCACCCCCTATTACCACACCACCTATGCTTTGCTGTTCAGGCCGAACAGCGGGTTCGACGGGATCAAGTCGCTGGAGGATCCGCGCCTCAAGGGAAAGCATATCGGTGTCGTCGCCGGCACACCGCCCGCCACGGTGCTCGCGGCGGATGGATTGATGGCGGACGCCACGCCCTATCCGCTGACCGTTGACACCCGCGTCACGTCGTCGCCAAAGATGATGACCGACGATCTGGTTGCCGGACGCATCGACGCAGGCGTCCTGTGGGGGCCGATGGCGGGTTATTTCGCCCAGCTTGTGACACCGCATCTCGTTGTTGTGGCGCTGCTGAAAGAGGGTCCTCGGATGGACTTCCGGATAGCCATGGGTGTGCGCAGGACTGATCAGGACTGGAAGCGCAAGCTCAATCGCCTGATCGCTGATACGCAGCCGGAAATCGACAAGATCCTGGCGACGTATGGTGTCCCGCTGCTGGACGAGCAAGGCCAGCTTAAATCGGAATGACTGGGCGCCGGATTTTTCTTCTGGCGTTTGCCGCGGTGCTGGTCGGCGCCCAAGGATACCGCATGCAGGACTACCGCGCGCCAACGCCGAACAGCTTGCGCGGCGCGAGCGTGTTGAGCACCGAACAGGTCCAGGCCATCTGGGAAAAGCGGCAGGCGGCGTTCATCGACGTCTTAGCCCGCCCGCCCCGTCCAGCAAATCTGCCCGCTGCGACGATCTGGCGCGCAAAGCCCCGGTTCGATATCCCCGGCAGCATCTGGCTGCCGGATACCGGGTACGGCGCCCTCGCGCCGGTCATGGAAGCATATTTTGAGCGCGGGCTGGCGAAGGCCTCGGCAGGCGATCATGGCCACATGCTGGTGTTCTACTGTCTCCGCGATTGCTGGATGTCATGGAATGCCGCCAAACGGGCTTTGTCGCTCGGCTATTCGCACGTCGCCTGGTATCCGGATGGCACCGATGGCTGGCGATCACGCGACCTTCCGACCGAGGCGAGGGAGCCGTTGCCGCAACCATCGGCGTCGGAATGAATTTGGTGCCGCGGCTTGATCAGCGCACGCTGACGCCGGATTCAATGCGTTGCCACTTCCTGCTGAATTTGATGCGCTAGCAGAAACAGGCGCTGCTCGATCTTGCTCGGCACGTCACAGGCGTAGCTAACAGCCTGCCGGCGGTCCTGGAACACCTCGGCTTCCCACATGACCTTCTGCGTCATCTGCTGCACAAGCTTGGGATCGGACTTCGGGTTGGCCTGCAACGCGTGAAGTTGCTCGTTGTCACCACGGATTTCCACCGCCAGCTGTTTTTGCCGCCCGCCAAAGCGATCCAGGCCGGTCATAACGCTGTTACGCTCCTGATCCAACACGCTGAACAGCCCGGCGAGGAGCTGCAGCAATTGCGGCTGCTTCTGGTCGCCGGCACGCCGGGCGAAATCCTTGACCAGCATGGCCACCCGCTCAGCCGGCACCCGCCGCGGTGCCAATTTCTGCACCTCCTCGGCCACCGCGGGATTGTCTTTCCAGCCGGGATCATCGGATTTCACTGCTGGTCCGCTCCAGACCGCCGCCAACGACAGTTCCGGAACCTTGATCTGCTGGCACGGCCAGTTCGGATCCTGCGTTCGTTGAGCGAACGCCGGCGCGGGCACGAACAGAGCGGCGACGGCAAGCCGAACCAGCCGGATCATGCGGGACCTCCTCGACGGGCAACCAGGCCGCGCGCGGGGTCGTACGCCAGAAAGGCGCCAAGCGTAAATACAACTGTGGCGACGGAAACCACGGCCAGGGAAACCCAGTCGACCTGCAGATACAGCGCGAAGCGGATGAGTTCCACTGCGTAGGTGAACGGGTTGAGCCGGCAGATCAGATAGACCGCTGGACTGGACTGCTGCACCAGCCACAGCGGATAAAGCGCCGAGGATGCGAAAAACATAGGAAAAATAACGAAGTTCATCACCCCGGCGAAATTCTCCAGCTGCTTGATGCCGGACGAAAGCAGCATCCCCAGGGACCCCATCATCATCCCGGACAGGATAAGGGCGGGAATGACGGCGACATATCCCCATGCTGGTGCCTGCGAGCCCCAGAACCAGGCGATCACCAGGTAGACTCCGACCTGAAGCAGCGAAACCGAGGTGCTTGCCAGCAGTTTTCCCAGCAGCAGGTACCACCGCGGGAACGGGCTGACCAGCAGCATCCGCATATTGCCCATCTCGCGGTCGTAGACCATCGATAATGAGGATTGCATCCCGTTGAAGAGCTGGATCATCGCGACCAGGCCAGGGGAGACATAGACGTCATAGAGGATGTAGGTATCGTATGGTGGAATGATCGAGACGCCAAGGATCTGTCGGAACCCGGCGGCAAAGATAAACAGCCAGACCAGCGGCCGCACGATAGCCGAAACGAACCGTCCGCGCTGGTGCACGAAACGCAGTGTTTCTCGCCAGATTATGCCGCGCAGGCAGATCAGGTACTGGGCGGTGGTGAAGGCCCTGGTGTTCATTCAGGCTCTCCGCTGCCGCCACCGGTCAGGTTGATGAACGCGGACCTCATATCAGTACATTTGGCTTTTTCGATGACCGCCGAGACCTCTCCCGCGGCCACGACCCGCCCTCGATGCAAGACAACCACGGCATCGTCGGTGGCGACCTCATCCAGCAGATGGGTTGCCCAAAGGACCGCCACGCCACGGTCCCGAACCAGCGATCTGACATGCCGCAGGATGACCGATTTCGAGTTCACGTCGAGTCCGACGGTGGCTTCGTCCAGCACCAGCACCCGAGGTTCGTGCAGCAAGGCCCGAGCAATTTCCACCCGACGCATTTGTCCGCCCGACAATTTCCGAGCCGGATCTCGCGCTCGGTCTAGCAGGTCGATGTCGCGAAGCGCGGCCTTGGCGCGCTGCCGTGCGTCACCGCCGGCGATACCATGCAAGGCAGCGTGGTACAGCAGGTTTTCCATCACCGACAGATCGAGATCCAGGGTGCGTGCCTGGAACACCACGCCAAGCCTTTTCAGGGCCTCACCCGGTTGGCGCGACACCTGATAGCCCAGGACGTCGATTGAACCCGTCCGGGTGTCATACAGCCGGGTGATCAAGGAGAACAACGTCGTCTTGCCGGCTCCGTTCAGGCCCAGCAGCGCGGTGAACCGCGCCTGCGGAACGGTCAGGCTGACGTCTTCCAGTGCCTTGCGCGGGCCGTATGCGTGGCTGACGCCATGCACCGACAACGCGGGAAGCGCGCCGGTCATTTCGGTGCCACCACGACACCCCAGGGCAGGCGTCCCACCGGAATCGATTTTACCACTTCAAGACCTGCGACGTCGATGACCGAGACGTCGTTGGACAAGCCGTTTGTGGTGAGAAGATATTTCCCGTCAGGCGTGAAAGCCATTTGCCAGACCCGCTGGCCTACCAACAGGTATTTCTCGACCTTGTAGGTCTTCGCATTGATCACCGCCACGCGGTTGGCCGGTCCAAGTGCGACAAAGGCAATTGCGTCATTCTGGGTGAACCGGATGCCAACCGGCTGGATGCCTTCTGCCCGGATGCCCTGCACGGCAAACGGGATTGTGTGAGTGACCACGTGCTTCGTTGGATCAATGACGCTGACCGTGCCGCCCAATTCTGAAGAGACCCAGACCTCGGAGCCATCATGCTTGAACGCGGCGATCCGCGGGCGGGAACCGACCAGAACGCTGGCCACCATCTTGCGCGCGGCGAAGTCAAAGAAATGCGCCATGTTGGTCGTTTCTGACGTATTTACGATTGTCTTGCCATCGGGGCTGACAGCCATGCCTTCCGGTTCCACACCGGTCGGGAGTTGCGCGATCATCTTGCGAGTGTGCACATCGATCACGGTGACCAGGTTGTCGTCCTCGTTGGACACGTATAGCGGGTTGCCCGACACATGCAGCGCGAACGTCTCCGGATCCGGACCAGAGGGCAGGTCGCCGACGACCCGCAAGGTTTTCGGATCGACGATCTGGATCGTGTCATCATCGCTGGCGCAGATCAGGATTTCGCTGCCATCCTTGGTCATCGTGATGCCCCGAGGCCGCTGACCCACAGGCACCGTCTTCACCGTCTTCATCTGATCGAGGTCGATGACGCTCATGGTGTCGTCGCGCTCGTTCGTTACGTATGCCATATAGGCGGCCGCGGGCGAAAAACCGAACGGCAGCAACATCAAGGCGATGAGCGGGATTGACCGCCGCATCACAGCTTGCAGCTTGTCTCTGGCCGGTCAAAACCGAGCGTATCGAGTTCCGTGACCTGATGCAGAAAACCAGGCTGCGGCGAAACGGAAACCACCGATCGACCATCATCCAGCAAGATCGGCTGGCGAAGTTGCAGGTCCCAGTCACGCAGAGTCAGTTGTTGACCCTTATAGGCGGCGATGCCGAAGTGGGGACTCTTCATATCCTGCATGATCTTGACCGGGTCCGCGGCGGCGCTGCGGCTGGCAGCTTCACCGATCAATCTGACGGCCGTCCAGGCTTGCATGTCGAGCGGCGTCATCAGGCGGTTTGCTGCCCGACCGAAACGGTCCTGGATTTGCGCACCTCCCCAGGATGCGCTGCTTGGGCTCCAGGAGACGGGGCGCAATCCGGCTGAGCCGGTGACCGGACGAGCGTCCCAGGTGCGAAACGGCAGGTAGCCCGCGAAGACCTCGTTTTCATCCGCGGTGACCAGGACATCGTAATCGGGCAACCCCTGGGTGAACACCGGCATTTGCTGTTGTGTCTGCACGACGCCGGAGTCGGTTTGCCGAGCACCACCGGTATCGGTGTATTGCAGTAGCTTCACGATGCGCCCGCCAAATCGCTTTGCCGAACGCCGATACGCATCGGCAAGCAGGGCGTCATCAGGGTGCGATCCGTAGACGAGAACCCAGCGTGACCACTTCTTCCAGATCAAATACTGGGCGAGTGCATCGGCCAGCATGGCACGCGACGGCGCCACGTGAATCACGTTGCCGCGACAGGATCCTTGCCGCAGCGCGTCATCCGGCGCGGCGACATTGAAAAGCGTCACGCCCCTCGCACTGGCGACGCCGGCAAGTGCCAGCAGTTGTTGGGCGGGCACGTCGGTCAGCATCAACGCGATGCCCTGCGCCGCCAGCGCCTGGAGCGCCTGCGAGGGATCATCGTCTGTTCGCAGCGGACTGTCGATCAGAGTGAAATGCTGGCTGGTAAACTGCCCGGTCGTGTTGTTGTCATCGATGGCAAGTCGAGCACCCGCAAGGCCATCATCTTTCGCCGGTTTATCAAGCAACGAAATGGTGGGCCGCCGCCTGACCCAGCGCAGATAGCCGATGGCGATGATGACGCCCTCCGCGCGCGCTTTCGTCACTTTCGCGGCGAGCGGGGCGAGGGCTGCGTTTGTGATCAGCGCGCGCCGGTTCAGGCGGGTACCCGGCACTTTCTTTGGACGTTCCATGAAAGCAGTATGATGAACCTGTTCGGCGGCTTCAACATGACTGCTGGCGGACAGCGCTTCGGGAGGTATTTCGGTCATGAAGAATTGGCCATATGCGATGATCGCATGCGGATATCTCGCGGCGGCACCTGCGATGGCGGAGCCACCCTCACCCACGGCGGTTTTCAACTTCGGCTTCGACGATACCAGTCTGCAAGGGCAAGAACAGGGACCTCAAGCCGATCAGCAGACAAGACTGCGGGCACTCGATGCGCAGTTGCGGGACCAGTTGGCGAAATCCGGCTGTTGCAAGATTGTTGATCTCGGCGACGTCGAGCGGCAGGTACAAGGTGTTGACGTATGGAAGTGCAACGGTTGCGACGTTGATCTTGCACGCAAGGCCGGGGCGAAGATTTCCGTGACAGGCTGGGTGCAGAAGGTGTCCAATTTGATCCTGAACATCAACCTCGTGGCGCGGAACGTGGCAACCGACAAAGTGATTGGGGCCGGTAGTGTCGACATCCGGGGAAACACCGACGAGTCCTGGTCGCGCGGCTTGACCTACCTCTTGCGCAACCGATTGCACCCCTCGAACTGGTGACGAGGCTGCCCACCACCCATGAGGAAGAAGTCATATGAGTCTGGTCGACCTGATCCTGTTGGCGTGTGCCCTGGCTACGCCCAGTTCATGCCATGAATATCATGTGCTGTTTCAGTCCTCCGGCTCACTCCAAAGCTGCATGGTGCAGGCGCAACCGTATATCGCCCAATGGGCCGGCGATCATCCGGCGTTTCGCGTCATGCGCTGGCGCTGTGCATGGCCGGATCAAGAAGGCGGCAAGATCTGACAGCTGGGATTGACAGGCGACCCCTGCGCAAGGACCGTGGCTAAGGCTGCGTCAAGCGCCCAACGGGAGGTTACGTGGTGCGTCAAGCGCCCAACAGGAGGTTACGTGGTGCGTCAAGCTTTCGCCGCGACGATGGCGCTTACGCTGACTGTTGCGTCATCGTACGGACAGGATGCCGCGAAGGGCGAGAAGACCTTCTTGATCTGCCGAGCCTGTCATCAGATCGGGCCGGGAGCGAAGGATGCGGTCGGTCCGGTGTTGAATGGCGTGATTGGCCGAAAAGCCGGGACGTATCCTGGGTACGACTATTCAACCGCGAATAAAGGATCCGGCATCGTTTGGACACCGGACGAACTTAACAAGTATCTGGCCAATCCTCAGATTGTTGTCCCGCACACCAAGATGCTCTTCCCTGGGCTTAAGGACGAACAGCAGCGCAAGGACGTCATTGCCTACCTGCAGCAGTTCAACGAGGATGGCACAAAGAAAAACTAGCTTCCGCACGCCGCGCAGGCGGCGGCTTATCAGGAGAGACCCGGATGCAAACCCGCGCTGCTGTCGCCCGTCAGGCCGGGCAGCCCCTCTGTCTGGAAACCGTAGCACTGGAAGGTCCTCGCGCCGGCGAAGTCCTGATCGAGGTCAAAGCCACGGGTATCTGCCACACCGATGAATTCACCCTCTCGGGTGCCGATCCGGAAGGCCTGTTCCCATGCATTCTCGGACACGAGGGCGCCGGCATCGTCGTGGATATCGGAACGGATGTGACGTCTCTGAAAAAGGGCGACCATGTCATACCGCTTTACACGCCCGAGTGCAGGCAATGCGAATACTGTCTGTCGCGCAAGACGAACCTGTGTGTGGCGATCCGTGCCACGCAGGGAAAAGGTCTGATGCCTGACGGCACCAGCCGGTTTTCCTCCAATGGTCAGCCCATCATGCACTATATGGGCACCTCGACGTTCTCCAACTTCACCGTGTTGCCGGAGATCGCGCTGGCCAAGATCCGTGAAGATGCGCCGTTCGAGAAGGTTTGCTATATCGGCTGTGGTGTTACTACCGGCATCGGCGCCGTTATCAACACGGCCAAGGTGGAGCCGGGCGCGCGGGTGGTTGTGTTCGGCCTCGGTGGCATCGGGCTCAACGTGCTGCAGGGCGCACGACTTGCCGGTGCAGAAATGATCGTCGGCGTTGACCTCAACCCGGCACGCCGGGAAATCGCCGAAAAGTTCGGCATGACCCACTTCGTCAACCCCAGCGAGGTGCGGGGTGATCTGGTGCCCTACCTTGTCGATCTGACCAAAGGCGGAGCCGATTATAGTTTCGAATGCATCGGTAACGTCAAGGTCATGCGCCAGGCCTTGGAATGCGCCCATCGCGGCTGGGGCAAGTCGATCATCATCGGCGTGGCCGGCAGCGGGCAGGAAATCGCGACGCGTCCGTTCCAGCTTGTCACCGGCCGCGTCTGGATGGGAACCGCTTTCGGTGGTGCCAGGGGACGCACCGACGTGCCGCGCATCGTTGACTGGTACATGGAGCGGAAGATCAATATCGATGATCTGATCACGCACGTTCTGCCGTTCGAGAAAATCAACGAGGGTTTTGATCTGTTGCGACGAGGCGAAAGTATTCGCACCGTCGTAACGTATTAGCTGCAGACCGGAAAGCCGCCTGTTATCGGCGGCCATCCAGACTGGATCGTCAGCGTCTGATAGCGTCAGCTTAAAGCAGTCAGACGCTGACTTTCGTGGCTGAGAGGGCGATTGGCGTCCAAGGTCGGTTCAACCTCGGGCGATCTCGCCTAGCGGGGCCGAATGCCTGCTGCCTTTGCCATATGCGTGGCGATGGCATCCATCAGCGGTGGTGACAAGCAGTCGTAGGGCTGCAGCCCAAGCGAGTTCAATCGGCTGAGAATGGCGCTCATTCGTTCTGGCGCGACCCCGGACTCGATCGCCGACGAAACGAAGGCGGCGAATTCCACAGCTGGCCAGCCGGTCTCCTGAAACAGCTCGGGATGCACAAAGTCCAAGCCATAGAAAGGATGGTTCTTGTTTTCGATCCGGCCATACATGTGAACGCCGCAGGTCTTGCAGGCATGCCGTTGAATAGCCGCCGAAGGATCCACGACCTGAAGCTTTTGCTCGTTCTCGGTGACGTGAAGCTTGTCACGCGGCACAACCGCGACGAGCGAGAAATCGGCCCCGGCTGGCTTCCAGCATTTGGTGCAACCGCATGCGTGGTTGTGGGCGATCGAGCCCTCCACATGCACTTTGACCGGATCTGCGCTGCACTTGCAGACTAGCGTGCCACCGTTGAAATCCGAAGCACCGGCCCTGATCCCTGAATCCACCAGGGGATGAATGTGAACTGTCTCGGACATCATGCTCTCCCTTTTTTTGTGTCTCGATTTTGCCGCCGCTTCTTCCATCACAGCGAAAGCGAACAACTTCGCGATTCCCTGAACGCGGCCCCTTGATTAGCGACGATCTGCCGGATCGTCAAAATTCGATCCTCATTACATCGTGCCAAAACCGTAGAGGATTTCAGCTGCCCACGGTGTGACCAGCCAGCTGATAGCTGCGGCCTATTCCAACTGATATCGAATCGGAGCGGTGAGCACCGCCTGCCCCGACACCATGTCGGATGGAAATGGCGGTAAGTTCGCGTAACGAACAAGCGCCAGTGCCGCTTCATCCAACTGGGCCGATCCGCTGGCTTGCACAAGGCTGGCGGTCAGGACATGCCCCTGTCGATCGACCGCGAAGCGCACCACCACAGTTCCCTGCCGCCCGTGCCGGCGGGCAGCCTCCGGATAGGATCGATGGTCCAGCAGCCAGCGACTAACCCTGTCCATCCAGCCAGGATCGAGCCGCGCCACATCCGCGGGAGGCGCCGAACCGGTGGGTGCCCTAGATGCGGGTGCCGACGCTTGTGCCGCAGGTGCGGCCGGCGGCCTCGCCACATGAGAAGGTGCTCGGTGCGACGGCACGGGACCATGAGGTCGCGCCGTATGCTGCCCCGCCTCTCGACCGGGCAGGACAGGCGGCGGCGGATGCGGTCGCGCGGGTGCGGCGGGCTCAGGTAGTGGCTCAGCCTTGGGCTGAGAGGGCGCGGCTGAGGGCGCAACCGGATGTTCCGCCGGCACTGCCAAGGGCGTAACGGCGGCAGGCTGTTGCTGTTCGGCTGCTTTATGAGGCTGAGGCGATCCGTCGGAGGTTTGACGCGCCGGCATCGGCTGCGGTTCGGCTGGCAGCATGATCAGCTGATAGGTGGGCGACCTGCCGGCCGGCGGCACATGCGCAGCGGCGAATATCAGCCCCAGCAGGATCGCCACATGCAATCCGAGCGACAGCCCGAAGTTGCGGTCAGCCAAGTGCGCCGCGGGTTGAACGCCGGTTCGGCGAGCAAAGAGTGGCCCGATCAGTAAAGGTTTCCCAGCGGATCGGCGCAACGCGGGAACCAGATCAATCGTTGCGATTACGTTACAGGCCGTGGGCCGCTTGTTGCGCTCTGGCTTGGTCAAATCCGCCACCAAGCCGAATTGCGGTGCAGCAACATCTGGATCCCAATGGCTTTGCGCGAGGGATCGATGATCCCGATGCTTAATCTTCGACACGCCGGACTCCATCCCCAGGATGCAGGTTGGTTCCCGCACATGAACTTCAGCGGCTCGTGCCGGTTCGAACGCCGGCCCTGCGACCGCATCGAGCGGATCAGCAAGTATCATAGCTTTACCCGCACGTGAGCGGATCTCCTAAGATGCACTGTCGGCACGCCAGGCTCAACCATGGCCAAAGCATCCCTTCGTCCTTATGGTCGCATTCAATCGTCCTACGGCGCTTCGGCCGGTGGCCTACTGTATTCAGGAAAAGCGCGTTCGTCGCTGATCCAGCACGGCGGGCTGCCCCAAACGCCGGTATCCGGATATTTCACCCCCGCCGTGATGCGCCCCGCAGGAGCAACAGCACCGATGACCGCCTCGAATAAAGCCGACCGCCCGACCTCTTTGGGCTACGACGCCATCATCATCGGGGCGGGCATGTCGGGTCTGTACCAGCTGTATCGCTTGCGGCAGCTGGGCCTGCGGCCGCTGGTGCTGGAGGCTGGCACTGGCGTCGGGGGCACCTGGTATTGGAACCGCTATCCCGGTGCTCGCTTCGATTCCGAAAGCTATTCCTATAGCTACTCGTTCTCGAAGGAGCTGCTGGAGGAGTGGAACTGGAATGAACATTTTGCTCCGCAGCCCGAGACGCTGCGTTATCTCAATCATGTCGCGGAAAAATTTGACCTGGTGCGGGATATCCGCTTCCGCAGCAGGGTCAGCGCCGCGCACTATCGTGAGGAAACACGAGACTGGGATGTGACGGTGGAGGACGGCGGGCGCTTCCGATCACGTTTCCTCATCACCGCGATCGGTCCACTATCGACGCCAACGATGCCGCGGATCGAGGGTGTCGATACGTTCCAGGGTGACCAGTTCCACACCGCGCGATGGCCGCATGATCCGGTCAGCTTTGAAGGCAAGCGGGTGGCGGTGATCGGCACCGGCGCGACCGGCGTGCAGACGATTCAGGAAGTGGCGAAGACCGCCGGCCAACTGACGGTGTTCCAGCGCACACCGAACTGGTGCGCGCCACTGCACAACAGCAGGATCGACCCGGAGACAATGGCCAAGATCAAGGCCGGCTACCCCGAAATGTTCGAGCGATGCCAGGAGACCTTCGCGTGCTTCCTGCATACGCCCGACCCGCGTGGCACCTTCGAGGTAACGGCCGAGGAGCGCGAGGCGTTCTTCGAGAAGCTTTATGCCTCCCCCGGCTTTGGCATCTGGCAGGGCAACTTCCGGGACATTCTTATTGATCCCAAGGCGAACGATGCCATCAGCGACTTTGTCGCCCGGAAGATCCGGCAGCGCGTGAACGACCAGGTCGTGGCCGAGAAGCTGATCCCGAAGAACCATGGTTTCGGCACGCGCCGGGTTCCGCTGGAGACCCGCTATTACGAAACTTACAATCAGCCAAATGTAAAGCTTGTGGACATCAATGAAACACCGATCGAGCGGGTCACGCCCGCGGGGCTGAAGACCAGCGACGCGAATTATCATTTCGATATAATAATCTATGCCACGGGGTTCGACGCGATTACCGGCAGCTTCGATCGGATTGACTTCCGTGGCGTCAATGGGCTGGCGTTGAAGGATCGATGGGCCGGGGGACCGCGGACCTTTCTCGGTGTGCTCGTCGAAGGCTTTCCCAACCTGATGATGCTGATGGGGCCACACACCGCTCTCGGCAATATTCCGCGCAGCATCGAGTACAACGTTGACTGGGTGACCGGCCTGGTTCGCTATCTGCGGGAACATTCCCTGTCGCGGGTGGAGGCCACGGACGCCGGTGTGGCGTCATGGACCGATCATGTGAAGTCACTGGGGGCGGGGCTGCTGTCCAACGAAGTCAACTCCTGGATGACTGGCGTCAACAGCAATGTCGAAGGCAAGCAAACCCGCATTATCGCTCGCTATAGCGGCAGCGCCCCCGCCTATCGCGCGCGATGCGACGAGGTGGCCGCGAACGGCTTTCAGGAACTCGCGCTCGGGTAGTCTGCTGGATCCGCTGTCTGCTTTTGGTAGCCGCACCATCCGCCACCTGACGCAATGAACTTTGGGGCAACGACATCCGACGGCGCTTCGGCCTGGGTACAGAGGCCGATCAGCAGAGCGGCGGCAAGAGACCAGCATCGCCACCATGGAGCGGCTATGGCAGGTTCGCGCCATGCGCATCCATCTACAAAATCCCGCTAATGACTCCCTGTTCGATTTCTCTTCAGCGATGTGGGAAGCCGCGGCGGCGCGATCGCCCGATATCGGTGCCGAACATGACATCAGCCTCGGTCGAAGCGCTGCCGACTTTGCCGCGGCCATGCGCGAGACCGAGGCGCTGGTCACGGATGTCAGTGTCATCAAGGCGCGGTTCCCCTGCCCAGCCCCGCGGCTGAAGCTGATCTTCTTGACCAATGCCGGCCTTGATATGCTGGCGCCGTTCACCTGGCTGCCGCCCGACGTCGTGCTGTTGAACAACCGCGGGACTCACGCAATCAAATCCGGAGAGTTCGGCATCATGTCCATCCTGATGCTGGCGAACCGCGTCCCGGCCATGGTGACAAACCAGCGCAAGGGCGATTGGCGCAAGCTTTGGGGTTCGGTGCTGGGCGGGCGTGACCTGACGGTCGTTGGTTTGGGTAGTCTGGGCGGCGCCATCGCCGAGCATGCGGCGCGGTTCGGCATGCGCGTGACCGGCGTCCGGGCAAACCCGGCACCGTGTCCATCCTGCGCGAGGGTCATCAGCCCCGACTCGTTGGACGAGGTGCTGCCGCATACTGAATTCCTCACACTCGCATGCCCGCTGACCGCGACGACGCGTGGCTTGATCAATCGGAGACGTCTGGAAAGTCTGCCGGCGGGTGCCGGCGTGGTCAATGTCGGACGCGGCGAACTGCTCGATCAGGATGCATTGTGCGACCTGCTTGACTCTGGCCACCTGTCTGGTGCGGTGCTGGATGTTTTCACGCCAGAGCCGATCCCACCCGATCACCGTCTGTGGTCCACCCCAAACCTGGTCATCAGCCCGCACACTTCGGCCGACGATCCCGCGACCTACAATCCGCGCAGTCTGGACATCTTTCTGGACAACCTGCGTGCCTGGCGTGACGGATCGCCGCTGCCAAACCACTTCGACACCGCACGCGGCTATTAGACCGTGATCGCCTCAGGTTGAAGCGAGCACGGTCTAATTCCCATTGTTCGCGGGGGCGATTCATGTCCAAGGTTGGTTCACCCTCGGATGATCGCGCTCTGATCAAATGCTGACGACACTCGTGGCGCTGCTGGCCGCCTCGACCCTTGCCGTGCCGTTGACCCGCCGGTTCGGTTTCGGCAGCGTGCTGGGTTATCTGCTGGCGGGTGTCGCGATCGGTCCGTCGGGCCTTCGGCTGGTCAATGAAGTCGGTCAGATCGCCGACATCGCCTCGCTGGGCGTCGTTATGCTGCTGTTCCTGATCGGCCTTGAGCTCAGGCCGAAGCGGCTTTGGGTGATGCGGCGTGCGGTCTTCGCCCTGGGGTCGGCGCAGGTTGCCTGCAGCGCCGCGGTGCTGACGTTGCTGGCCCATGTCGCCGGCGTGCCATGGCCCGGCAGTCTCGTTCTTGGTGCCGGGTTGGCGATGTCGTCCACCGCCATCGTGCTGCCGATGTTCGCAGAGGCGGACTTGTTGAAAAGCCGAGCGGGGCGGGATGGCTTCGCGGTGCTGCTGTTTCAGGACCTGTCGTTCATTCCGCTGGTGGCACTTGTGCCGCTGCTGGCGCAGCATACCCTGCCGGACCACGTGCCGTGGCATGACGTCGCACGCGGCACGATCGCGGTGGCGATCATCCTGGTGGGCGGCCGCTTCGCCATTCCGCCGTTTATCCGAGCCATCGGTGGTGCGCGCACGCCGGAATTGTTCACCACGGCATCGCTGCTGATCGTGGCCGGCACGGCCTACATCGCCAACTTCGCCGGGCTGTCGATGTCGCTTGGCGCCTTCATGGCAGGGGTCCTGCTGTCGGAGTCGGAATACCGGAACGAGTTGCAGGCCGACATTGCCCCGTTCGAGGGCCTGCTGCTGGGCTTCTTCTTCATCTCGGTCGGCATGTCCGCGGATATCGGGCTGGCGGGCCGGCACCTGGCTCTGCTCGCCGCTGCGACCGCCGCGCTGCTGCTGTCCAAGTTCGCGGTCTGCCTGGTCCTGGCCGTGGTCTCGCGACAGCGGCTGATCGACGCGATCCGGTTCAGCCTGGCTTTGCCACAGGCCAGCGAATTCAGCTTCGTGTTGTTCGGCGCGGCTGTCGCGGTGGGTGCGTTGACATCTGCCAGTGCCGGGCTGGCAACGCTTGTCGCCGCTGTGTCGATGGCGGCGACGCCGATCCTGTTCGCCGTTTCGGAGCGGTTGGTGATACCGCGTCTGAGAGCCGAACCGGCGGCGGATTATGACACCATCGAAGCGGCGGACGCCCCGGTGATCATCTGCGGGTTCGGGCGGTTCGGCCAGATCATCGCACGGGTGCTGCGCATGCACGGGATCAGCTTTACCGCGCTGGAGCGCGATCCGGGGCAAGTGGACGTGGTTCGCCGGTTCGGCAACAAGGTGTATTTCGGTGATCCCACCCGAACCGACCTGCTGCGAGCGGCTGGGGCGGAGCAGGCCAAGCTGCTGGTGGTCGCGCTCGACCACATGGAGGACGTGCTGCGGGTGGTCGAAGTCGCACGGCGGAATTTCGGTCATCTCAAGATCATGGCGCGGGCGCGAAACCGGCGACACGTGTATCTGCTAATGGACCGCGCGGTGGACGGCGTGGTGCGGGACACGTTCTACTCCAGCCTGAAGATGGCGGAGGACTCGCTGCTGGCGTTGGGTATTTCGCCCGAGGAGGCCGCTCGATCCGTGTCCTTGTTCCGGGATCATGATGAACGGACGTTGCTGGAAACGCACGCGTTCTACCGGGATGAGAAGCAGCTTATCCAGAGTACCCAACAGGCGACCGAGGAGCTGATGGCGCTGTTCGAGGCGGATCAGCCGAAGTAGCGGAAACCAGGCTATGACCGGCCTCGCCTCGCTGCGGGATCTGAAGCGGGGCGGGTTGCCGGCGGCACGCCTGTCGCCTCAGGCCGCCGCCTCGGCATCGATCTTGCGCTCGAAGCGCTTGCGCTCGTTGGGGTCGAGGTAGCGCTTGCGCAAACGGATGGCGGTCGGCGTCACCTCGACGAACTCGTCGTCCTCGACATAGGCGATCGCCTGCTCCAGGCTCATTTTCCGCGGCGGGATCAGCAGCATCGCGTCATCCTTGCCGGCCGCGCGGATGTTGGTCAGCTTCTTCTCCTTGATCGGGTTGACTTCCAGATCGGATTCCCGGGAATGCTCGCCGAGGATCATGCCCTGGTAGACCTTTTCGCCGGGCGAGACGAACATCGTGCCCCGCTCCTGGATGTACCACAGCGAGTAATGGACGGCCTCGCCGGCTTCGGTGGAGATCAGCGAGCCGGCTCGGCGGCCCTCGATGGTGCCCTTCCAGGGACCGTAGCCGGCGAACAGCCGGTTCATGATGCCGGTGCCGCGGGTGTCGGTGAGGAACTCGCCGTGGTAGCCGATCAGCCCGCGGCTGGGGATGTTGAAGGTCATGCGGACCTTGCCGCCGCCTGATGGGCGCATGTCGCGCATCTCGCCCTTCCGGCGGCTGAGTTTTTCGACGACGACGCCGGTGTAGGGTTCGTCCACATCCACCAGCACCTCTTCCATCGGCTCCTCGCGGTCGCCTGTCTCGGCGTTTCGCTGGGTCAGCACGCGGGGACGGCCGATGGTGACTTCGAAGCCTTCGCGGCGCATCTGCTCTATCAGCACGCCCAGCTGCAGTTCGCCGCGGCCGGCGACCTCGAAGGCATCGGTTTCATTGGAGTCGGTGATGCGAATGGCGACGTTGCCCTCGGCTTCGCGGAACAGCCGCTCGCGGATCTGGCGTGAGGTGACCTTCTTGCCCTCTCGCCCGGCGAGCGGGCTGTCGTTGATGCGGAAGGTCATCGCCAAGGTGGGCGGGTCAACGGGGATGGCTTCCAGCGGCGCGGTCAGTTCCGGCGAGCCGATGGTGTCGGGAACGGTGCCGTCCGACAGGCCGGCCACGGCGATGATGTCGCCGGCCATGACTTCCTCCACCGGAACCCGCTCCAGACCGCGGAAGGACAACAGCTTCGTGAGGCGCCCGGTTTCCACTAGAGTTCCGTCACGGCGCAGCACCTTCACCGGCATGTTGAGCCGGCCGATGCCCTGCTCGACCCGCCCGGTCAGCACCCGGCCGAGGAAGTTGTCGTATTCCAGGATGCTGGCGACCATGCCGAAGGGCGCATCGGGTTTGACCGTAGGCGCCGGCACGTGGCGCAGCACGAGGTCGAACAGGGGCGCGAGGTTCCGGCGCGGGCCATCGAGGGTCTCATCCGCCCAGCCGTTGCGGCCCGAGGCATACAGCATGGGGAAGTCCAGCTGGCTGTCGCTCGCACCCAGGGCGGCGAACAGGTCGAAGATTTCGGTGTGGACCTCGTCGGGGCGGGCGTCCTGGCGATCGACCTTGTTGACCACGACGATCGGATGGATGCCGCGGGCGAGCGCCTTGCCGACAACAAACTTGGTCTGCGGCAACACGCCCTCGGCGGCGTCGACCAGGACGATCGCGCCGTCCACCATGTTCAGGATCCGCTCGACCTCGCCGCCGAAGTCGGCGTGGCCGGGCGTATCGACGATGTTGATGCGGGTGTCGTTCCAGACCACCGACGCGCACTTGGCGAGGATGGTGATGCCGCGCTCCTTCTCCAGGTCGTTGCGGTCCAGCGCCCGTTCGGCCACCTGCTGATGCTCCCGAAACGCGCCCGACTGGCTGAGCAGCTTGTCCACGAGGGTGGTTTTCCCGTGATCGACATGGGCGATGATAGCGACGTTACGGATCTGCATACGGTCCTGGCTTTTGGGGATTGTGCAGCGCACACTTAGGGGGTTACCGGGCCGGATACGAGGAAAAAACCGGACCTTGCACGCGCTTCTGTCATGCTTCGCTAAAGATTAACAGTGGCCCCGGCGTGTGCCTGCTGCCAGGCCGGGGTGAACTGGTTTGGCCTGGGGGGTTGGTCCATGGTGTGGACGGCGTCTTGTATCGGGCCGTTGGATCTGGCGGTGGCGCGCGCTGCCAGCCTTTCGAGACCGGCGGCGATGCGGCGGTCGCGCTGACGATCTTCCTCGGCCCGGGCCAGGGCCAGTTGGTTCGCCTTGCCCGCCATCACGACGCTGGCGGTGTCTTGGGTAAGGTCGCGGTGTTTCCCAATCTTCGGTGCGGCTTGGACTGGGTCGGGCGGAGTGTCGGGAACGCGGGCTTGCGGGATCGGCTGTTGGCGGGCCTTCTGGAGCTGACCGAGCCGGCGTTCGGCCTTGGCGGATTCGCGGCTGAGGCTGACGGCACTGCCGCGGAGGCGGAGGACGCGGGTCAGCGACACCCCTGGCGCGCTGGCTTGGCCGAGGGCTTCGAGGGCGTGGAAGCTGAAGGCGATGATGTTCGCGGCGAGGCGGAGCTCGTTCTCGGTTTCGGGGTGGTAGTCGGCGAGCATCTGGCAGGCTGCGTGGCGGGCGGCGGCGATGTCGCCATCGGTGCCAGTGAGGAAGAGGGCCGCGAGGCCGGGCAGGACGGTTTCGAGGACGGCGGCCGGGAGGGCTTTGGTGGGGGCTGTAGTCGGGGCTGTGGTCAGGGACATGGGGCGGACCTCGGGGCGTCGCGTTCGATTTTTGTTCTGCGACAGTAGGAGATTATTTTCCGATTTACAAGAATTATTTCCGATCGGCGCGGCCGCTGGTGGACAGCCGGCCTGCCATAATCAAAGCCGGAATGAGCGGCTTGCGTCGGGCAGATCGGGGCGCTATACATGTACAGCAAAGGACCTGATGCCATGCTTGCCCTACGCCTGCCGCCGGAGATTGAAAGCCGCCTTGAGGCCCTGTCCAAGCGCACGGGACGAAGCAAGAGTTACTACGCCCGTGAGGCCATCCTGGAGCACATCGGCGATCTGGAAGACGTTTATGTCGCTGAACAGCGTCTGGCCGATCTCCGCGCCGGGCGGAGCGATAGCGTGCCGCTCGACGACCTGATGAAGCGGCATGGCTTGGACGATTGAGTTTGAGCGATCAGCGGAACGGGAACTGGATAAGCTCGGCCACGATACCGCAAGGAGCATCCTGCGCTTTCTGCATGAACGCATCGCACCGCTTGATGATCCGCGTGCAATTGGCGAGGCTTTGAAAGGTTCCAAGCTGGGTGAATTCTGGAAATATCGTGTTGGCGATTATCGCGTCATCGTCAACATTGATGATCGAGTCGTGCGGATCGTCGTCGTCCGGATCGGCAATCGGCGGGAGGTCTACCGCTGAAAGGGTGCGGTTTTCGGTCGGTGACAATTTATGAGGATGCTGTGACGGGTGTGCCCCTGCGATCGTTCAGCTCCAAAACGGTTTGCAGCAGGGCAGATAAATCTACCACGGAAAGAATAAACGATGACGAAGTAATAACGCTTGGATACGGCAAGTTAAAGTGGTGGTTCACTTCCCGTATTTTCCTTTAAGCGGCGGATTGGTAGTTTGTTACGCGCTGTCAGGACCGAGACGAAGTCGGACTTTGGCCCCATGCGGCCCGTGACAAGGCGTTACCAACAACAACGGCATAAAGGCGCGAAAATGGGAAAATGTTTTATATGACTTGTCTTACTTAAGTGTTTCCTTCGGCCCAGCCGTCGTTGGATCAGGCCCAATGCCCGAGTCCTTCAGGAGCCGGAGTAGATATTCACCAGAAAGGGGCCTTCCACCGTTAAGTGTCTGTCCCATAACATCTTGCATCATTGGAATCACTTGTGATTCGCTAGGGTTGGTCCGATTTGCAGGAGCCGCCCGATGTGGACGAACGAGAATCGCGGTCGGTATGACCGCAGCAAGCTACGGTATCCGAGTGACCTGACGGCTGAGGAGTGGAGGTTGATCGAGCCGTTGATCCCGCCCGCGAAACCGGGCGGCAACAAGCGTACGGTGTTGATGCGCGAGGTCGTGAACGGTTTGATGTATATCTTGAGCACAGGCTGCCAGTGGAGGGCGATTCCCAGAGACTTGGCGCCGCGAAGCACGATCAATCGCTACTTCAGCCTGTGGACCGATGATGGCACCGTCGACCGCATCCATCACGCGCTGTATGTGCGGTGCCGCGATTTGGCGGACCGCGAAGCCAGTCCTACCGCCGCAATTATCGACAGTCAGAGCGTCAAGAGCGCAGAAAAAGGGGGGCCTCGATCGACCCACCAGGCTATGATGCGGGGAAGAAAATCAAAGGTAAGAAACGCCATATCCTTGTAGACACGCAGGGCTTGCTGTTGCTCGCGCTCGTTCACGCCGCCGATATTCAGGACCGCGATGGCGGTGTCCTTCTGATGAGCTTGATGTTCGGGCTTCATCCTTTCCTGATCAAACTCTATGCCGATGGCGGTTACCAAGGCGCGCAGTTCCAGCAGGGTCTCAAGCAGGTCTGCCGCCAGATCAACGTCGAGATCGTGAAACGGTCCGACACCGCCAAACACTTTGTCGTTCTGCCAAAGCGCTGGATCGTCGAACGAACGTTTGCTTGGCTAAACAGATGTCGTCGACTGACCAAGGATTGGGAATGCCTGAACCAAAACGCACTTGCTTTCCTACGCTGGGCGTCGATCAGGATGATGGTCCGAAAGCTCTGTCAGGAAAGCAAATGATCTGGGACAGACTCTAAGTGTCTGTCCCATAACATCTTGCATCATTGGAATCACTTGTGATTCGCTAGGGTTGGTCCGATTTGCAGGAGCCGCCCGATGTGGACGAACGAGAATCGCGGTCGGTATGACCGCAGCAAGCTACGGTATCCGAGTGACCTGACGGCTGAGGAGTGGAGGTTGATCGAGCCGTTGATCCCGCCCGCGAAACCGGGCGGCAACAAGCGTACGGTGTTGATGCGCGAGGTCGTGAACGGTTTGATGTATATCTTGAGCACAGGCTGCCAGTGGAGGGCGATTCCCAGAGACTTGGCGCCGCGAAGCACGATCAATCGCTACTTCAGCCTGTGGACCGATGATGGCACCGTCGACCGCATCCATCACGCGCTGTATGTGCGGTGCCGCGATTTGGCGGACCGCGAAGCCAGTCCTACCGCCGCAATTATCGACAGTCAGAGCGTCAAGAGCGCAGAAAAAGGGGGGCCTCGATCGACCCACCAGGCTATGATGCGGGGAAGAAAATCAAAGGTAAGAAACGCCATATCCTTGTAGACACGCAGGGCTTGCTGTTGCTCGCGCTCGTTCACGCCGCCGATATTCAGGACCGCGATGGCGGTGTCCTTCTGATGAGCTTGATGTTCGGGCTTCATCCTTTCCTGATCAAACTCTATGCCGATGGCGGTTACCAAGGCGCGCAGTTCCAGCAGGGTCTCAAGCAGGTCTGCCGCCAGATCAACGTCGAGATCGTGAAACGGTCCGACACCGCCAAACACTTTGTCGTTCTGCCAAAGCGCTGGATCGTCGAACGAACGTTTGCTTGGCTAAACAGATGTCGTCGACTGACCAAGGATTGGGAATGCCTGAACCAAAACGCACTTGCTTTCCTACGCTGGGCGTCGATCAGGATGATGGTCCGAAAGCTCTGTCAGGAAAGCAAATGATCTGGGACAGACTCTAAGAGCGCGACGGCCTTCTTCCAGAATCGATTGGCTCGGTCGAGGAACCAACTTAAGAAACTCTTTGAAGAAGAGCCAGCGGTCGGAAGGCGATACGTCGCTCTTGAACAAGGGACCGCCTAAGCTGGGACCAAATATTTGGGCGTGGTTCGGTTCATCAATCACCGCGAAGCCCCGGAGTGGTGCGCCCTTTGGAAGCCCAGGCACTTCCAGCAAGGCCACCACTCGAACTATGGCGGGGTGGCTGCTGAGAAAAATACCTATCCATCTCCGAATTGGCGCAATGTCACCGACTTCTCGTGCCCATTCCGGCGGAAGCCGGATAGTTATGATCGAGGGCGCATCAGTCGGGAGTTGATGACCGGCGTAGCTGAGAGTTTCTTCAAGATGCCGTTTAGTGGGTTTGGTCGTGGAGCGCTTTGCTTTTGCTTCCACAGGTATCGTCCACTCCTCATGGTAAAGGTCGATATCGTGGTTTCCTAGACCCTCGGTCCCTGGCGCCTTCCTAAATCGAAAGCGAAGTCCGGCCTGTTTCAAAAGAAAGCCGATATCCAGTGTGTGAACACCTGTCTGAAGATCTGATGCGCCACAGAATTCTTCTAAAGCATGCTGGAAACCCTCGATCCACTGGAGGTTAAAGAGCGTCTCCGCAAAATCCGTCACGCGCAGCATGGCAACCATGTGAGCTGGAACCGTGCCCTCGACGGGGGTGAGGAAGGTTGGAGCCCGAAGGTTGGGGCTCACCAGCCTGTCGAAATGGTATGGACCGAGGAAGTGTCTCAACACACCCATGGCCACGAAGAAAAGAAAAAGCCCCGGAGGAAGGGGGCGCGGAAACTCTTTGGGGAAATGCTTCGTTGCCTCCTGCCCCAGCCTGCTAAGGTCTAGGCGTGTCATATGCGTGAATGGCCCGGACGTTTCCATTTCCGCAATAGCTCCTGTTGCTGATCAGCTGGCCGGCCGAAGGGGTCGCATCAAGGCAGGAGTGCCCCCCAAAAGTCCCGTAAGCGCCGTGTGTCAATGGCGGTTCATGAGCAGATGGCCCGTTCCCGCGACGGGGCAGGCCCGCTGCGCTTATCGCCAGTCGTGCAGGAACGCCTGGACGACGGAGAGGAAGCCAGACGGGTTGTCGGCGTGAACCCAGTGGCCGGCGTCCTTGACGGCGACGAAGCGGGCGGCGGGGAACCGTGCGCGGATCATCGGCCGGTGTTGGGGTCGCACATAGTCGGAGTTGGCGCCGGTCACGAACAGCGATGGACCGGTGTAGCGGCCGGGCAGATCGTTCCAGCCCTCCAGGTCGGAAATGGCGGCGGCGATCTGCGTCAGGCCGATGCGCCAATGGGGTGAGGATCCGAAGCGCAGGTTTTGCAGCAGGAACGCCCGGATGTCCGGACGCGGCACCGCCGCGGCCAAGGTCGCATCGGCGTCCTGGCGGGTCAGCGATGGGGTCAGCCGGATCGCTGCCATGGCCGCCGCGATCGCGTCGTTGCCGTGCTGGTAGGGGACCGGCGCGATGTCCGCCACCAGCACCTGACCGACCTGATCGGGCCATCGCAGGGCCAGGGCCATCGCCGCCTTGCCGCCCATCGAGTGCCCGATGACCGCGGCTGTCTCGACGTCCAGCGACAGCAGCGTTTCGTGCACGTCGGCGGCCAGGGTCGGGTAGCTCATGTCATCGCCGTGCGGGCTGTCGCCGTGGTTGCGCATGTCCAGGGCGACGACCCGGACGTGCGGCGCGAGCGCCCGCTGGATCGCACCGAAGTTGCGGGCGGCGCCGAACAGGCCGTGCAGCAGGACGACGGCCGCGCCCTCCCCAGCCTGGATGGCGCCGGCCGGGATGGCGCCGGTCTGGATGGCGTTGAGGATCAAGCGGGACCGGGCTTGGGCATCAGCGTGCGGAGGTCGGTTTCCGGCCGAGCGCCGTAGTGGCTGATGATTTCGGCGGCGGCGATGCTGCCGATGCGGCCGCAGAGTTCAAGGCTCTTGCCCGATGTCAGGCCGGCCAGGAAGCCCGCGGCGTAGGCGTCGCCTGCGCCGGTGGTGTCAACGACGGTGACAGGTTCGGCGGCGACCTCCACGGTCTGCTCGCCCTGGAGAATGAGGCTGCCGGCTTCGCTGCGGGTCAGGACGGCCAGCGCCACGTCCTGGCGGGCGGCGTTCGCGGCTTCCTCGAAAGTATTGCGTTCGTAGAGGGCGGTGATCTCGCTCTCGTTGGCGAACAGGATGTCGACGTGGTTGGCCACCAGATCGCGAAAGGCGGCGCGGTGACGATTGACGCAGAACGCGTCGGACAGCGACAGCGCGACGCGGCGTCCGGCGGCATGGGCGGCGGCGGCGGCTTTGCGAAACGCCGTCTGGGCCTGCGGCGGATCGAACAGATAGCCCTCCAGATAGGTGATGGCCGAGGCGGCGACCAACTCCGGGTCGATGTCGGCCTCGTTCAAGGTGACGCAGGCGCCCAGGAAGGTGTTCATCGTGCGCTGGCCGTCCAGCGTGACCAGGATCAGGCAGCGCGCGGTGGGCGGGCCGCCGGACGACGGCGCTGTCGGGAAATGCACCCCCACCGCGTTGATGTCGTGACAGAACACCGTGCCCAGTGCGTCGCCGGCGATCTTGCCGATATAGGCGACTTTCGCGCCCAGTCCGGCGGCCACGGCGCAGGTGTTGGCGGCTGACCCGCCGCTGCTTTCCAGACCCGGCGGCATCGCGGCATACAAGGTATCCGCCGCCGCCGCGTCGATCAGGATCATCGCACCCTTGTGCATGTCGTGGCGCGACAGGAATGCCTCGTCGGTTCGGACAACCACATCGACGATGGCATTGCCGATGCCGAGGATATCGTAGGTGGCGGCCGTGTCGAGTGCGGGATTTGGTCGTGAGCGGGTGGCCTCAGTCATGATCATACCTTTGGTGGGTGCGCCCGGACCGCCGCTTCGTTGACATCAACGCCCCATCCAGGACGATCCGGGACGATGAGTTCGCCGTTCTCTACTACCGGGGCGTTGATGAAAAGCGCGTCCCGCCAGGCGACGCTGTCGATGTCGATCTCCATGACGCGGAAATTAGGCACCACGGCGCAGAAATGCGCGCTGACGGCGGAACAGAGGTGGCCATAGTAGTTGTGCGGGGCGACGTTGACCTCGTAGGCCTCGGCCATGGCGGCGATCTTGATCGATTCGAGGAAGCCGTTCCAGATCACGTCGATGATGGCGACATCGGTCGAATAGGCATCCAGGAACGGACGGAACGCGCGGCGCCCGGTCACCGATTCCAGCGATGCGATCGGGCAAGGTGCCTGGCGGCGGATCAGCGCCAGGGACCGTGGATCCCAGGTGTCGATCTCCAGCCAGGTCAGGTCGAAAGGTTCCACGGCTTTGGCGACCTTCAGATTGCCTTCGGTCTTGAAGTGGTAGTTGACGTCGAGATGGAGGCCCATGTCGGGGCCGGCTCCCTGGCGGAAGGCGGCGAGCGTATCATGGACGGCGCGGAGCGTGGCTCGGTCGGCGTTGAGTTCCGGATGGCCGGGGGTGCGGCCGAAGCCGGGGCCGAAGCTGACCAGTTTCTCGCCGTCGAACGGCAGGATGTTGGTCTTCAGCGCCTTGAAGCCGCGCCGCCTGACCTCGGCGCCGAGGGCGGCGACATCGTCGTAGGTTCTCAAAGGGGGAACGCCGAGCGCCGCGGCGTTGCGTACGCGATAGGTGCCGCAATGGGACCAGTAGACCGGGATGCGGCGGCGGACCGGGCCGCCGAACAGTTCGTAGACCGGCACGCCCAGGGCCTTGCCCTTGATGTCGAGCAGGGCGTTCCCGATCGCGGCGATGGCGCGCTGGTTGACGCCGTTGGGGGCCTGCACCTGCTTGACATACAGCAGCGAGTCGATGGCCTGGACAGGTCTGGGGTCGGTGCCGATCAACGCTTCGGCCATGCCGTGGATGACGGCGGTGAGGCCTCGGCTGCCGTCGGCCTCGGTGTATTCGGACCAGCCGATCAGGCCATCGTCGGTGGTGACCTTGAGGAACGAGAAGGTACGCCAGCCGGCGTCGCAGTGCAGGTCCTCGATCTTGGCGATCTTCATGGATTGGTCCCTCCTGTTTGGCTTGTCGATAGAGGTTACCGCGCACGGGAACGTTTGTCCTGCTTCGGACTTCGGCCAGGGTATGGTAAGATGATTCTGCTGCTCGACGCGCCACGCCGGCTGAGCGCCGCCTAAAAAGCCCTATATGAAGGTTTAGATGGACTTCGTAGATGTCTGATAGTCCCGATAGCCTGATCCTGAACCTGTTACGCGCCATCCGCGGCGACATTGGTCATATCAAAGGCGACATCATTGAGATCAAGAAGCGCCTCGGGTTCCTGAAAGTAGCTACGCGTCCATTTCCCGCCGGGTGGACCGGCTGGCTGGCGATGTGGAGCGGATCAAGATGCGGCTGGACATTGTCGATGCGCCTGCCGGCTGACGCGGTTCGGATTCTCCGGCGAGGGCACCGCGCGGCCTTTTGCTGAGCGAACCGTCGGCGGATCATGGGCCGGTCCTCGCCATTGCCCGAGCCCGTGGTTTCCCGTATGTCCGGCGGTAATTCGTCCCACTCCAGCGTGAGCGGACCTGATCCGCGGCGAGGCGTTACCGAATGGCTGATTACGTCATTTCTCCTCCGGCGATTGTCGCCGTTCCCGTGGCGGGCGGGGGTGCATTTCCCGTTCGCCGGGTGTTCTGTGTCGGGCGTAACTACGCCGAACATGCGCGGGAGATGGGCAGCGACCCGGACCGGGAACCGCCGTTCTTCTTCATGAAGCCGGCTGACGCGCTGCTGCTGAATGACGGTGACATGCCGTATCCACCGCAGACCACACAGTTGCATCACGAGATGGAGTTGGTGGTCGCAATCGGCGAAGGCGGTGAGAACATCGCGGAAGCCGACGCGCTGGCTGTTGTCTGGGGGTATGCCGCCGGGCTGGATATGACCCGGCGCGACCTGCAGAACGCGGCGAAAAAGGAAGGCAAGCCCTGGGACATGGGCAAGGGCTTCGACTGGTCCGCACCGATCGGGCAGATGGTGCCGGCGTCGAAAATCGGCCACCCAGGCACTGGTCTGATCGAGTTGAAGGTCAACGGCAAGGTTCGCCAGACCTCTGACCTGTCGAAGATGATCTGGAACGTGGCGGAGACGATCGCCTACCTGTCCGGGCTGGTAAAGTTGGCGCCCGGCGACCTGATCTACACCGGCACGCCGGAGAATGTGGCGGCGGTGCAACGGGGTGACCTGCTGGAAGGCCTGGTCGAAGGTGTCGGTTCGGTGAGGACCCGCATCGTCTGATGACTTTGCTGACGGTGGCGACCTGGAACATCAACTCGCTTCGGTTGCGCGTCGGGCTGCTGGACCGGTTGGTCGAGGCGCTGCGGCCCGACGTTATCTGTTTGCAGGAGACCAAGGTTCCGGACCTGCTGTTCCCGGCGCAGGCGCTGTTGTCCCTGGGTTACCCCAACACCGTGTTCCGCGGGATGAAGGGATACAACGGCGTGGCGATCCTGTCGCGGATCCCGCTGAAGGTGCACGATGCGGCGCCGGACTGGTGCGCCAAGGGCGACTGCCGGCATGTCGCGGCCACGCTCGAAACACCGGGCGGGCCGGTGGAGCTGCACAACTTTTATGTGCCGGCGGGGGGCGACCTGGCGGACCGGATGCAAAACCCGAAATACGGCCACAAGCTGGATTTTATCGCCGAAGCCAGGATGTGGTTCGCCGCGCGGTTGGACCTGTGTCGGTCCGTGCTGGTCGGCGATTTGAATATCGCGCCGCTGGAGCATGACGTGTGGAGCCACCGGCAACTGCTGGACGTGGTCAGCCATACGCCGCCGGAAACCGAGGGGCTGAACGCGTGGATGAACGCCGGTTTTGTTGATGCGGTGCGACATTTCGTACCGCCCGAGCGGAAACTGTACTCGTGGTGGTCGTATCGGAACCAGGATTGGCGCGCCTCGGATCGGGGGCGGCGGCTCGACCATGTCTGGGTCACGCCGGATCTAGCAGCGGGACTACGCAGCCAGACCATCCTGCGGGATGCCAGGGATTGGCCACGCGGTTCGGACCACGTGCCGGTCTGTGTCACGGTAGAGGTTTAGGGTTCCCGAGGCCATCTGACTGTCCTCGATCTGCAATCCCTGCGACATTGGGATTGACCCGCCTTGGTGGACGGGTTGTTAGCTTGGATAGTTACGTTTCCATGACGGTCTTTTGAGTATGCTCCTGTTCATAGTTGATCGGTGAGCGGTATCCAATCGCGGAGTGTAGACGGACTGGATTGTAGAAGCCTTCGATGTAGCTGAAGCAGGCTGTCTTGGCTTCGGCCTGTGAGGCGAATCGGCGGCGGGCCAATAACTCGCACTCAAGCGTGGAGAAGAAGCTCTCGCACATGGCATTGTCGTAGGCATCGCCGACTGACCCCATTGAGGGCCGCACGCCTGCCTCACGGCAGCGGCCGTCAAATGCCAGCGACGTATATTGGCTGCCTTGATCGGAATGATGAATGACGTCACCGGGTTGCCGCTGCCCGACCGCCATTTCCAGCGCGTCCAGCACGAGTTCCGTTCGCAAATGGTTTGCCATCGACCAGCCGACGATCTTGCGGCTCCAGGCGTCGAGGACAACGGCCAAGTAGAGAAACCCCGCCGAAGTCGCGATGTCGGTAATGTCCGCCACCCAGAGTTTGTTCGATCCGATGGCGGTGAACTTGCGGTCCACGAGATCTGGGGCTGGCCGCGCCTCCTTGTCGCGCCGCGTCGTGGTGGGGCCACCTTGGCGATGGCTGGCGCCAACCAGACCTGCGGCTGGCATCAATCGTGCGATCCGCTTGCGTCCGTGCCGGTCTCCCTCTGCCCGAAGCTGGGCATGAACACGAGGGGCACCATAGGACATGGCATGAACCGTCCTGACCCGCTTCAAAAGGTCCGCGTCGGCGCGCGCGTGGACGGATGGTGGACGGTTACGCCAAGCGTAGTAGCCCGCCGTTGAGACGCCGAGCACGCGCGCCATCGAGGCAACCGGGAACAAGGCCTGGTTCGTGCTCATGAACCGGAAGACCCGGACGGTATCGTGCCGGTCTCGCGGGCGAACCAGGCCGCGGCTTTTGAGAGGATATCGCGTTCCAGGCGGAGTTGGCGCACCTCGCGCCGGAGCTTGATCAGTTCTTCGCGTTCCGCGCCTGACGTGGTGTCGGCGCCGTCGTTGCGGCGACCCTCGCTCCGGTCGGCTTGGATGACCCAGTTGCGAATGGATTGGGCGGTGGGCTTAAACTCGCGGGCCAGATCATCCGGATCACATCCGGAACGAACCAACTCAATCATCTGACGCCGCATTTCCGGCGCGTAGGGTGGGCGCGTCTTGGGCATAACGAAACACCTCTGACGAAAGCTTCAGGGTGTCCACCAAGGCGGGTCAATCCCAGTACCGGTTGACCCGGCAAAACGCGGTCGCTTCGCCTCTCGCGCTTCACCGCGATCGGCTACCAGGTGTGGCGTCGCAACGCGATGAGACCGTTGTCTGTTCGCGGTCGAACAGCAGGCACCGTGCAGCATCCCGACCTGGGCAGCTGCCGCGGCTTATGTTCAAGATAATCACCGCACCGAATGCGGGAGAATCCAGGGTGAGTGAGTCGATGGAACGAGCGCACGAGGCGATCCACGAACATGCCAGCCACACCGACAAGTGGGCGCGCGGCATCGCGGTGCTGGTGGCGGTTCTGGCCGCGGTACTGGCAATGGCCGAGATCGGCGGCAAGGCCGCGCAGAATGCCTATCTGACGCACCATGTGGCGTTGTCCAACGACTGGGCGTTCTACCAGGCCAAAAATCTTCGCTCGGTCGTCCGCAACTCAGAGGCCGATCTGCTGGCCAGCCTGCCCAATGCCGCGGATCCGGCTGTGCAGGCGCGCATCGAGCAAGCTCGGGAGTACGCGGCCCGCATGCGTGACGACCCGAAAGGCGGCGAGGGGATGAAACAGCTCGCCGCCAGGGCAGAGGAGAAGGAAGTTGTCCGGGACGAGGCGTTTCATCGCTACCACAACTATGAATACGCGGTGGGCGCGTTGGAAATCGCCATTGTTCTGGCATCGGTTTCCGTCATCACGCGGATGCGCGCCCTAGCCATTGGCGCGGCGTTGATCGGCGCCGCCGCTGCCGCGGGATCACTCGGTATCGCAACGAACTTGTTCTGACTTTATTGACTTTGCCCCGAAGACCCGCCTTAGGTTCACGTGTTCGTGAAGGTGAACCTATGCAGAAGATGTTCGGGCCGCTGGACGATGTGTTGATCGAACGGCTGGCCCAACCTGCGGCCGAACTGCTTTGGGATCAACTGGGCATCAGGCGGAGTGGCGCGGCCTGCCTGTGTATCGACGTCGCGTTCCTGGCGTGGATCATCTCCCGGACGCCGGGCTTGGTGAACGCCATGGTCGCATGGCACGTCGGCTTTGCCGCCCTCGATGCCACGTTCGAGGTGCTTGGGGCCGTCGCCCTGAGCAGTTTACGGATACTGTTCCACCGAACGAAGGGAAGGCAGCGAGATCCGTTGCGACCGGTGATGCAGCCCTACCGGGCCATCGTACTGCTGATGCTGGTCGCCCGATTTGGGCAAGCACCGGAGGTCGATCTCGCTGACGTCGCCGACATAATCATGCTCGTGTTCGCGACCTCGGCCCTGTATCTGGCGGCTTGTAAAGAGCCGCCGCCGCTGCGTGGCAGTCGCCCAGAGCAGGCAAAGTTGGCAGCCCGCCCGATGTCGCTTTAGCGCTTGTTCTCTTAAGCACCGCCTGCGACGATCATCCTTCAGGGCCTTGTTTTGCCGGGCAGCTTTATCGGCGTGCTGACGCACTCATTGCCGATTCTGCTCCTAGCGCGCTTTCGGGCTGACTGTACACAGTCAGTGCGCTCTAGCTCGTTGTTTTCGCGAGCAACTTTATTAGCCAGACGCTTCCGGTCAGGCTGATGTTGCTCTAGTCCCGACCCGCGAGCAGGCGGAATTCCGCTTCCAGCGCGTCCCGGCCCGGATCGATCAGCCAGACAGCGGGATAATCCACCGCGTCAGCGAGAAGCTGCTTGTAGAGTTCGCGCGGGATCTCCTCGGCGCCGAACTGTGCCAGGTGTTCGGTGACGAACTGGGTATCCAGCAGCCGGAAGCCGCCCATTCGCAGGCGCGCGACCAGATGCACCAGCGCGACCTTGGATGCGTCACGGGCGAAGCTGAACATGCTTTCGCCGAAGAACGCTCCGCCCAGAGCGACACCATATAGTCCGCCAACCAGCGTGCCGTCCTGCCACGTCTCCACCGAGTGGGCGTGCCCCATCCGAAACAGCTCGATGAACAGCCGCTCGATCTGCGGGTTGATCCAGGTGTCCGTACGATCCGGCACCGGGGTCGCACAGCCGGCGATGGTGCCGGCGAAGTTTCGGTCGGCGGTGACGGTGAAACCATCGGCCAGGACCGAGCGCAACAGCCGGCGGGGCAGGTGGAAGGCGTCAAGCGGCAGCACACCGCGCTTGATCGGATCGAGCCAGAACAATTTCTCGCCGGCCCGCCCTTCCGCCATGGGGAACATCCCGTGGCGGTAGGCGCGCAGCACGAGGTCCGTTGTGACTTCCACCAGGCGTCGGGACATGGGTGTATAGTGATGTTTGGTTCGCCGGATTGGAAGGGCGACGAGTGCGGCGCGCGATCAGGCAGATGCCGGCGGCGTCAAGCCGACAGCAGAAAGCGTCAGTCGCGGACCACCCGCGCCTGGTTCCCGGCGACCACCAGCACCCTCTGGCCGACCACCAGTGGCGCTGTATCCTGTTGGGTGACGCTGACGAGATCACCGTCAGGCCTGCGGACGATATACTCGAAAGCCGCGCCGCCGGTGACAGCCGGCCGCGCGGCGGAACCCGCCGAGGATGCGCGCCAGACGGCGAGCGGACCGGCGACCGTGTTCACCGTGCGCACACAGAGGACGACACCTTGCTCCGCCGCGCGCGCCGGCTGCGCCTCGGTGCCTGCATGGCGAACGGGCGGACTGCCGGGCCCGCATCCGGACACGCAAGCCACGATCAGCGCCCGGATCAGGAAGCGGCAGTTCAATCCTACTATCCATCAATTATGCTATCGTTATAGTTGCAACCTGCCGCAGAGTCACTGGATTTGAACGGCTCCGTTCGGGACGCTTCACCGCCGGCTCCGCCGGGGGTAACCTGGCCGCTATGACAGACAACCCCGTTCAGCGCGGCCTCGCGCGCAACACCGCGAACTACGGCGACAAGGATTTCGCGCTGTATCTGCGACGGTCCTTCGCCAAGTCGATGGGCTACTCCCAGGCAATGCTGGATCGCCCGGTGGTCGGTATCGTCGATACCGGGTCGGCGTACAACAACTGTCACCGCACGGTGCCGGACCTGATCGAGGCGGTGAAGCGGGGCGTGCTGGCGGCGGGTGGGCTGCCGATGCCGTTCCCGACGATCTCGTTATGCGAGCCGTCGCTGTTCCCGACCTCGATGCACTACAGGAACCTCGCCGCGCTGGACACGGAGGCGATGCTGACGGCTCAGCCGATGGACGCGGCGGTGCTGGTGGGCGGCTGCGACAAGACCGTGCCGGCGCAACTGATGGCCGCCGCTTCGGCGGATATACCCTCGGTTCAGCTGGTCACCGGGCCGATGCTGGCGACGCCGTTCCAGGGCGAAAGGCTGTCCGCCTGCACCGACTGCCGGCGCTACTGGGCGGCGTATCGCGCCGGTTCGGTAACGGAAGACCGGATCGGGCTGATCGAGGGGCGGCTGGCGACCACCGCCGGGACCTGCGGCGTCATGGGCACCGCCTCGACGATGGCGTGCCTGGCCGAAGCGCTCGGGATGGTGCCGTTGGGACAGGGTTCGATCCCGGCCGTGCATGCGGACCGCCTGCGCGCTGCCGAGGAAGCCGGCGCGCTGGCGGTACGGCTGATCGAGCACCCGATCCGGCCGTCGCAGATCATGACCGCGCACGCGGTGGAGAATGCCTTGCGCGTGCTGCTGTCGCTGGGCGGGTCCACCAACGCGTTGATCCACCTGACCGCGATTGCCGGGCGCGTCGGCGTCCGGATCGATCTGCGGCAGCTGAACGCACTGTCCGACGCGACCCCGGTGCTGGTCGATCTGAAGCCGACCGGGGAGGGATACATGGAAGATTTCCATGCCGCCGGCGGGATGCCCGCGTTGCTGTGGGAGCTTCGCGACCTGCTGCATCCGGACCCGATCGACGTGACCGGCGTGCCACTGCGGGAGCGGCTGGCGGAGCCTCCGTTTGTCGACCGGCGCTATATCAGGCCCAGAGCCGAACCGGTGTCCCCGGTGGGGGGTATCGTGGCGCTGTTCGGATCCCTGGCACCCAGGGGGGCGATCCTGAAGCGCAGCGCCGCGACCGCGTCGTTATTCGAGACCGAGGCGCGCGCGGTGGTGTTCGACGGGCTCGAGGATCTGGCGAAGCGGATCGACGATCCCGGCCTGGATGTCACGGCGGAGGACATTCTGGTGCTGAAGAACGCCGGCTCGCTGACCCCGGCCGGCATGCCGGAGGCCGGCTACCTGCCGATCCCGTCACGCCTGGCACGAGCCGGCGTGAAGGACATGGTGCGGATGAGCGACTGCCGGATGTCGGGAACCGCGTTCGGCACGATCGTGCTGCATATCACGCCAGAAGCTGCCGCCGGCGGCCCACTCGGGCTGATCGAGAGCGGCGACCGGGTCAGGCTGTCGGTCAAGGACCGGTCGCTCGATCTATTGGTGCCAGCCACAGAGCTGGAGCGGCGCCGCGCGACCTGGGCGCCCCCGGCCAAGCCGAAGCGAGGCTGGGACAGGTTGATCGTCGACCAGGTGCTGCAGGCGGACGAGGGCTGCGATCTGGCGGTGCTGCGGGCGGACGGATGATCGTGCCACGGGCGCTCGCGGCGGGACGAGGTCGCCGGAGTTAGGTCCAGGGATAGGCGAAGCCACGGGCGGCAAGATGGTCCTTGCGCCCGGCTATCCCGTCAATTGCATTGTTTTGCACCCGACCGATAACGGTTGTGGTTGCTTTGAAGTCTCCGCGGAGGCGGTGACTGTCAGGTAACGTACAACCATCAAGCTCTGCCGAATTGATCCTGATCTGCATAGAACTGCCCATGTCGAGCAAGGCGCTCGGATGTTTTTGCTAGACCTGATATGAGAAAAACCGTAGTCTCACGCTGTCGTGACGTTGGAGGTTGTTATGTCGCCAAGCGCCCTGCCTTTGATTTCAGAGCGCGACTACCCCATGTTCCAGCGCATGATCCGGGAGCTTATCCACACGTCGTACGAGGAATGGCTCGATGACCATGAAAAGTCGATCGCCTACCGTCGGCCGCGAAACGGGTTCGTGGAAATTCCGGTTTCGCCTGAGGAATTCGAGCGGTGGGTGAAGGCGAAACAGGATGCCGCCCATCTGGAAATGCTTTGGGCCTTCGCGGAAGATAAGGCGGCCTGCCTGTCGCCCCGCGACGCGTAGTCTCGCGCATCGGATTGATGCGCTACGGCGCCGTTCGTCTGAAGCAGATCAGGCTGTGGCAGCGGCATGAAATAGCACGCCGCCGCGGGTCGATCCTGACCTGATCGACCAGGTTGGTTGGCTTGAGCTCTATCTGAACGTATAGACATCCAGCGCGTTGTCGCGGAACAGCATGCGCTTTTCGTCCTGCGTCATCTGGAACCTGAATGCCTGATGCGGATCGTCGAAGTCCCAGTGCGGATAATCGCTGGAGTAGACCATGCGGTCCCAGCCAATCCACTCGAACACCTGCCGCAGATCATCCGGGTGCTCAGGCTCCTCGACCGGCTGGGTGGCGAACCACAGGTTGGTCTTCATGTACTCAGAGGGTTTCTGCTTCAGGTGAGGCACCTCGTCGCGCATCTTCGCCCAATGCGCATCAAGCCGCCATGCCAGTTGCGGCGCCCAAGCGAAGCCACCCTCGATCAGCACGACCTTCAGGTTCGGAAACGCGTCGAACACGCCTTCAAGGATCAGGCTGGCGGCCTGGGTCTGCATGGAATGCACCAGCCCATGGTGATCCTCCAGATAGAACTGCGGCCAGCCGCTGGCCGTCGGCGCACTGTTCTGGGTGCCGCCGATGTGCAGGCCGATCGACAGGTTGTTGGCCTGCGCGGCGGCGAAGATACGCCAGTAGCGACGCCGCCCCAGCGGCTCGGAGGTTTTTGACCCCAGCTGGATCTGGGCGAACCGCCAGTCGCCGGCGCGCTTCTCGATCTCCTTGACGGATGCGTCGGGGTCGTCCTGCGGCACCAGGATCGACGCCCGCAGTCGCGGCTCCGGGTCGACGAACTCATGCGCCTGCCAGTCGTTCATCGCGCCGCAGAGGGCGGCGGCTTCATCCAGGTTGCGGGACGTGTTGCCGCCCAGCAGCGGCTCGAGCACGCCATAGGCGATGTTGTACGGATCGAGTAACTGGTCACGAATGAAGCCAACATCCGACCCTGGCAGACCGCCCGCTGGCGGCCACGCATCGCGCCGCGAGGTATTGGGCGAGAAGCGTGGGTAGGTGCCGCGATCGGCATAGGGCCCGCAGTTGAATTTCCCATAGGTCGCCAGGTGCGTCCGCCAGCGCTCCGACAGATAGGCGTTCAGCGCCCCGGCTTTCGGATAGGGATGGATGTCACAGTCGATAATGCCCAGGCGGCTGTCAGCGGATTGGGCCAGTACGTCGACGGGTGCGTTCATCGCACGGTCTCCTTCAGGCGGGAATAGGTTCGCAGCGGGTTCTCGACACGGATTTTTTGTTGCAGAGCAGCCGAAAGACCGGGCGGCATGATGGCGTCGTCGGCGAACTGCCAGTGTGGATAGTCAGAGGCGAACAGCAGCATGTGGTCGGCGTCGATCTGCTCGACGATGCGTTCCACGGCTTCGCGGTCAGGCGCGTCGAACGGCTGGATCGTCAGGCGAATGTTCTGGCGGATGATCTCGGCCGGGGATCGATTGACCCATGGCACTTCCGCGCGCACGCCGCGCCAGGTCTTGACGGCGCGCCAGATGAAGCCCGGCAGCCAGCTGACGCCGGATTCCAGCAGCACGAATGTCAGCTCGGGGAATTTGTTGAACACGCCGTTGGAGATCAGGCTGAGCAACTGGTCCTCGAAGCTTTGCGACTGGGCCACGTAGTCGTGCAGATGATGCGACGGCCAGCCGGTGGAGGTCGGCGCATGCCGGTACATGCTGCCGGCATGAAGGCCAACCGGCAGCCCATGCCTGGCCGCCGCCTGCCAAATCGGCCAGTAGTAGGAGCGACCGAGCATCATTTCACAGGCAACCGGCAACAGGACCTGCACGAAGCGGCGATCGTCGGCGCAGCGGTCGATTTCCTCGGCGGCGAGCAGTGGCGCCTGCGCCGGCACCACGATTGAGGCCCGCAGACGTGGCTCCTGGTCCAGCCAATGCGCCTTGGTCCAGTCGTTGACGGCGGCGCAGATCGCCGCCCCCATGCTCTCGCTGACCGCGACCTGGCCGCCGGTGAGCGGATTGCAGATCGCGGTGCCGATGCCGAACCTGTCCAACGCCTGGCTGCGCATGGCATCGAGGCTGGCACCCGGGCGCTGGCCCTTGACCCGCCAGTCCGGGCGGCAGCTGATCGGGGCGTTCGGCGGGTAGGACATCATGTCGAACCCATCGATGCCGCGCGCGACGAAGGATTCCTGCCAGAAATCGTTCATGTAGGGCAGCAGGGCCTTGATATCCGGCACGCCGGGGTGGATGTCGCAGTCAATCACGCCAGGAGGAGCGTTCGCCATCCTTTTCTCCTTTGTAAGCTATGGGGACCTAATTATTTGTTTGTCAACCCGCCGCTTTCTGCGACAGCAAACCAGCATGGCGGTTTCGATTGATACCAGCTTACACGGGCCTCGGTTTAGCTGATTGACAGTGCTTTCGAAGCTTTAACCTTCGACCGTCTAGTCTTCGGAAACCGAAGATAATCTGAGTCAAGTAGGTTGAGTAGATCAATCAACTGGTGCTGAAGGGTTGTTAGGCGCGTTTCAGCGGGCTCCAGAGCCACACCCAACGATGAGATGTCGGCTCGAACCGCATCAATCAATAGGTCCGTACCTGGCTTAAATTTCTTGAGGAAAGTGCCGTAACCCATACATCCGAGTGGATCAGCGCCAGCTTGGGTGAGCACTTCCCCGATCGCTCGTTGTTCCCCCGCAAATATACGTAAGATACGGGGGTATGCGTCGGTTCCCCACGAGCGCGATATTGAGTCCTGAAGAGTCGATAGCACGCGTGTCTTTGTGCTTTCGCCCAAATCAATGAACTGTATTTCCGATCGAGCGAGTTCAGTCCAGCATAAGTATTGGCCTATCAAAAAGGCTGTATTGTTGACTGCATAAACTTGCTCTCGGTCATCACCTTTCACGAGATAAAATTCTAAAAAATCCTGATCTAAAATATTGTAAAGGCGGCTTTGCAATTCATAGGCTGCTCTAGCAAGCGGTTCACTATAGCTAGAGATTTCCTTTCGCAGCTGTGCGTTGGCCCTGACCTTCTCATTGTCAATCTGCAGTTGTGCGATAGCACGGGTGTTTTTGTCAGAATGCGTGCTATTTCTCCAGGCCATTGCCGCGGAGGCCAAAGCAACCGCACCCGCAATGAGCGCTACGATCACTTCGACCTTCATTTTTCCTCCCTTTAACAACCTTCCGGGTTGAAGACACCTCTCGGAGGCACTCAAAACACAGATATTTGCATTCTTGGTAAGGGCCGTTGGAAGAAGGAGGCGAAAGGCCTGGGTTTACCGAACTACGCATGTCGGTAATACGTTGGACGAAAGAGCATGACTCAGGAAGCCTTTTCCTTGACCGGCTTGGTGTCGTTCGCGGCGACCGGCTTGATCACGCTGGTGATCGTTTCGCGCATCACCGTCACCCGCAGGTTGGGGGCGATCTCCACCTCGATCTCGTTGGAGGCGATCTGCTTGCCGTCCTTGTCCTGCACCATCGGCACCCGCTGCACGGTGCCCAGGATGCCGCCGCCGGTGACGACCTTGTCGCCGCGTTTCAGCGCCGCGAGCATGCCCCGCATCTCTTTCTGCTTCTGTTGCTGCGGCCGGATCAGCAGGAAATAGAACACCGCGAAGATCAGCACCAATGGCGCGAACTGCGTCGCACTGCCCAGGATCCCCGCGGCATCCTGCGCGTAGGCCGGGGAAATCAGAGTGAACGAGTTCATGCTTGCGATGGTCCTTGCGATACGGCGGGCCGGACCATAGTTTCCGCCCTCCGTTCGTCAAGCCGCCGCCCGGTTTCCGCCATCCGCCCCGTTATCTGTCAAGCCGCGTTGGGAATTCCGCCTGCATGCAACAGAGTTCGAGCGATCTGCTGGCCCGCATCGTGGATGCGCTGGAACGCCTGGCGCCGCCGCCGCCAGCGGCCGCGGACCTCAGCCAGGCCGATGGCTTCGTCTGGCAGCCGGCCACCGCCCGTCTCGCGCCGGTGCGCCACATCTCCCGGATCGATATCGGGCTGCTGAAGGGCGTCGACCGGCAGAAGACCATCCTGGTCGAGAACACGTTGCGCTTCGCGCGCGGCCTGCCGGCCAACAACGCCATGCTATGGGGCGCGCGCGGCATGGGAAAGTCGTCCCTGGTGAAGGCAACGCACGCGGTGGCGAACGCGGAGGATCCCGGCTGCCTGGTGCTGATCGAAATTCATCGCGAGGACATCCGCACCCTGCCCGACCTGCTCAACGTCCTGCGCCCCGCTGCGCGGCGTTGCCTGATCCTGTGCGACGACCTGTCGTTCGAGAAAGAGGACGCCGACTACAAGGCGTTGAAGTCGGTGCTGGATGGCGGCATCGAGGGGCGGCCGGACAATGTGCTGTTCTACGCCACCTCCAACCGCCGTCACCTGATGCCGCGCGACATGATCGAGAACGAGCGGTCGACCGCGATCAATCCCAACGAGTCGATCGAGGAGAAGGTCTCGTTGTCCGACCGCTTCGGCCTTTGGCTTGGGTTTCACAACTGCGACCAGCCGACCTTCCTGGCGATGGTCGACGGCTATGCGGCGAACATCGGGCTGCCGATCGCGCCGGCGGACCTGCACGCCGAGGCGGTCGAATGGTCGGTCACCCGTGGTGCCCGGTCCGGCCGGGTCGCTTGGCAATTCATCCAGGAGATGGCGGGACGGCTCGGGGTGGCCGCGGCGAAGACCGAGGTGAAGCCGCGGCAGCCGTGACAGCGGCCGGGCACGCCGTCCTCGGCCCGTTGGACCGGTCTTGACCGAGGACGTTTCATGCTGGGCCTGGTCGGCAAGCGGGGCTTGGTCGGCAACCGGGGCCCGGTCAGCAAGTGGGGCCTGCCGCGAGTGACCCTGAGACAAGCAAGGCGACCGGCGGCATGAGACGGCCGCAGTTCCTGAAAGGACCCCGATGACCCGAATGCTCGCCTCGGTGAGCACGCTAGCGGAGGCGGAAACCGTGCTCGCCGGCGGTGCCGACATCATCGACCTGACGGATCCCGCGCCAGGCGCCCAAGGCGCTGTGTCCCAGGACGTGATACGCGACGTCATCGCCGTTTCCGGCCGGCGCCGCCCGATCAGCGCGACCGCTGCCAGCCGACAGATGCGTCCTGATCAGATCGCCGCGGCGGTGCGTGAGATCGCCGCCACCGGCGTCGACTACGTCCGGGTGGGGATGTTCGCTGACGGCGATGCCCACGCAGGGGTCGCCGCCTTGGCCAGCCTCGCCACCCAGGTCAAGCTGATCGCTGTCTTCATCGCCGATGTTCAGCCCGATCTTTCCCTGCTGCCTGTACTGGCGCGCAACCGCTTCGTCGGCGCGACGCTCGACACCCGCCCCGAGGTGCCAGGAAGCCTGCTGGATCGGTTCCAGCTTGCATACCTGGGCGAATTCGTCGAGGCGTGTCATGCTGCCGGGTTGCTCGCCGGATTGGCCGGTTCGCTGGAGGCGCCCGACATTCCCCGCCTGCTCGTGCTGGCGCCGGATCAGCTGGAGTTCCGCGCAGCGCTGCGTGCTCCGGGAGCACCAAAGGGCGCACTCGATGCGACGCGGGTGCTCGAGGTGCGCGGACTGATCCCCCTGGAAGACACCATTGCGGACGATCGCGATGCGGATGACCGCCGGCTCGCGGCCCGGTCTTGTCCGCCGGTCGCGGGTGAGGACCCGCCTGTCGATCTGGTGTTCGTGGAAGACCTGGTGCTGCCGGTGTTCATCGGCGCCTACGCTTGGGAGCGCGATGCGCCGCAAAAGGTGCGCTTCGCCGTGACCGCCTCGGTTATTCGCACCGGCCGCGCCGCCGCGGACATGCGTGACGTGTTCTCCTACGACCTGATAACCGATGGCATCCGGATGCTGGTCGGGTCGGGCCATGTCGCGCTGGTGGAGACGCTGGCCGAACGCATCGCGACAATGGTCCTTGGCCATGCGCGGGTCGTCAAGGTCGTTGTGCGGGTCGAAAAACTGGCAACCGGGTCGGGAACCGTGGGTGTCGAAATCGAGCGCCGGCGGCGCGCGGCCCGAGCGATGGACCGCCCTGTGGTTCCGCTGATGGCGGACGGCCCCAGGGGCGCGTCTGGCGGCGGCACCAACGCCTGACCCGCCGGCGTCAGTCGCTATATGGCGGTCACGATCTCGCGCTAAATGTCATTACCACGGACGTTGTCCCGGTTCAGGTTCCTGGCGGGTTGTGCAGGCTGTTCATGCGCTGCGTTAGGTTAGGCCGCTCGTTTCGGCGGTCTGGTTCGGGTCAAGCCTGGCGAAGCGACCGCGAAGCGGCTCGGGAGGGCTTGACGCGTGCTGGACCGCCGAAAGCAAGATGCGCGTGCAGAAAAGGGACACCCTCCTTAAGCCGCACCAATTAGAGACGCAAAGCAGTACCAACCAGCTGACGGCTGCCGCCTTGGCTTCACGCGTTACCCGAGAGATAGTCAATCGCCGCCTGAACGCCGCCTGGGCGGTGCGGTATCGCTTCCGCGCGCAGGCCCATCTCGACCCCGCCGAGCGTGCCGATCAGTTGCAGATCACCGAAATCGCCCAGATGGCCGATGCGGAAGACGCGGTCCTTGAGGATCCCCAGGCCATTGCCCAGGCTCATGTTGAACCGGGACAGGATCGTCGCCCGCAGCGCATCGGCGCTGTGACCCTCCGGCAGGCGAACGGCGGTGAGCGAGGCGGAGTAGTGGCGCGGGTCGGCGCACTGGATCTCCAGGCCCCAGGCGCGCACCGCGCGGCGGGTGGCTTCCGCGTGGCGGTCGTGCCGGGCGAAGACATTGGGCAAGCCTTCGTCCAGCAGCATCTTCACCGCGGTGTTCAGACCGTAGAGCAGGTTGGTTCCGGGGGTGTAGGGGAAAAAGCCGGTCTTGTTGGCTTCCAGCATCGGCCGCCAGTCCCAGTAGCTGCGGGGCAGCCGAGCGGTTTCGGCGACCGCCAGTGCCTTCGCGCTGACCGCATTGAACGACAGCCCGGGCGGCAGCATCAGGCCTTTCTGTGAGCCGGCCACGGTAACGTCCACCCCCCACTCATCGTGCCGGTAGTCGATCGAGGCGAGCGATGAAATCGTGTCCACCAACAACAACGCCGGGTGACCCGCCGCGTCGAGCGCCGCCCTTACCTCATCGATCCGCGACGTGCAGCCGGTCGAGGTTTCGTTGTGGACGACGCAGACCGCCTTGATCCGGTGTGCCGTGTCGGCTTGCAGCGCTTGAGCCAAGGCGGGGACATCGGCGCCGCGCCGCCAGTCGGTGTCGACGAATATCGGATCGAGCTGCAGGCGTTCGGCCATTTCCTTCCAAAGATGCGCGAACCACCCTGTACGGCACATCAGAACGGTGTCTCCTGGCGACAGCGTGTTGGCCAGGGCGGCTTCCCAGGCGCCGGTGCCGGACGCCGGATAGATGATCACAGGTCCCGCGGTCTGGAAGATCGCTTGAAGGTTATGGAAGATTTCAAGACCGAGCAGACCGAAGTCCGGCCCGCGATGGTCCATGGTGGGACTGTCGATGGCGCGCAACACACGATCCGGCACGTTCGTGGGGCCGGGGATTTGCAGGAAATGCCGACCTGGGACATGCGATCCAGCCATCATTCGACCTTCTGTTTGAGCGACCCCAGCTTGCGATGCTTCGCCAGCTTTGCCAATGCTGCGCAATCGCACCCTGATCCAGGTTTATCCGCCCCCATGAGCGAAACCGCCGACCCTGTGATGCCGGACAATTCGGCTTTCGCGATGCGCCTGGCGCGCAACATCAAGGGCGAGGTGCTGTTCGACCGCGCCAGCCGCGGCCGCTACAGCACGGATGCGTCGATCTATCAGATCGAACCGGTCGGCGTGATCGTGCCGGAAACGATCGATGACGTGGTCGCCGCCATGGCGATCGCCCGGGATGAGGGCGTGGCGGTGCTGGCGCGCGGCGGTGGCACCAGCCAGTGCGGCCAGACGGTGAACCGGGCGCTGGTGATCGACTGTTCCAAGCACCTGCGGCGGGTGCTGCATGTCGATGCCGCGGCACGCACCGCGCTGGTGGAACCCGGCCTCGTGCTAGGCCACCTGAACAACGCGCTGCGCGAACACAGGCTGTTCTTTCCGGTCGATCCGTCGACCCATGCCCGCTGCACGATCGGCGGCATGGCGGGCAACAACTCCTGCGGGTCGAAGTCCATCCGCTACGGGCTGATGGCGGACAACGTGCGGGCGATCGAGGCGGTGCTGTCGGACGGCTCGCAACATCGCTTCGGCAGCATTCCCGACAATCTGGGCGAGCGTATCCCCGCCTCGGTGGTGGCGCTGATCCAGCGCCTGCGGGCACTGGGCGCCAGCGAAGCCGAGGAGATCGCTGCCCGGTTTCCCCGCCAGCTGCGCCGCGTCGGCGGCTACAACATCGACGCGCTGACCCCGGCCGCGCGCGCCGCCGGCCGCGACAACCTGGCGCGTCTGCTGGTCGGATCGGAAGGCACCCTGGCGTTTTCCGCCGCGATCGAGCTGACGCTGCAGCCGATCAAGCCGCGTAAGGTGCTGGGCATCTGCCAATTCGCGACCTTTCGCAAGGCGATGGAGGCGTCCCGCCACATCGTCGCCCTGGATCCCGAGGCGGTGGAGCTGGTCGATCGCACGATGATCGACCTGGGCCGTGGCATCCCGATCTACCGGACGACGATCGACCAGATGCTGCTGGGCGAGCCTGACAGCCTGCTGATCGTCGAGTTCCATGGCCACGAGGACGGACCGCTGCTCGCCAAGCTGGCGGCGTTGCAGGCGCTGATGGGCGACCTCGGCAACCCCGGCGTCGTGCGGGCCATCGATCCGGCGTTCCAGGCCGACATCGCCGCGGTGCGCGAAGCCGGCCTGAACATCATGATGTCGATGAAGGGCGACGGCAAACCGGTTTCGTTCATCGAGGATTGCGCGGTCGATCTCGACGATCTCGCTGACTACACCGAACGGCTGAACGCGGTGTTCGCGCGTCATGGCAGCAAGGGAACGTGGTATGCCCACGCCTCGGTCGGCTGCCTGCACGTGCGGCCGGTGTTGAACATGAAAGACCCGCTGGACGTGGCGACGATGCGTTCGGTCGCCGAGGAAGCCTTCGCCCTGGTGCGTGAATACAAAGGGTCCCACAGCGGCGAACATGGCGACGGCCTGGCGCGCAGCGAATTCCACGAGCCGATGTTTGGTCCCCGCATCGTTCGCGCGTTCGAGGCGGTGAAGGACGCGTTCGATCCGGTTGGCCTGCTGAACCCCAACCGGATCACCCAGGCGCCGAAGATGGATGATCGCACACTGTTCCGCTACGGGCCGGGCTACGCCCCGGTCAGCGATTTCATCCCCAAGCTCGATTGGTCCGACCATCCCGGACCGATGGGCGGCATGTTGGGTGCGGTGGAGATGTGCAACAACAACGGCACCTGCCGCGGCTTCGATTCCGGCGTGATGTGCCCCAGCTACCGGGTGACCCGCGACGAGACGCACCTGACGCGCGGACGGGCCAACACGCTGCGTCTGGGTTTGACGGGACAATTGGGTGCCGATGCGATGGCGTCGGACGCGATGGCCGAGGCGATGGCCCTATGCGTGTCCTGCAAGGCCTGCAAGCGGGAATGCCCCACCGGGGTCGATATGGCCAAGATGAAGATCGAGGTCACCGCGGCGCGCGCCGAACGGCAGGGCTTGAAATGGCGGGAGACCTTGATCGCCGAACTGCCACGCTATGCGCCCTTGGCATCGCGGCTGCCGACGCTGATCAATCTGCGCAATCACCTGCCACCCTTGCGCTGGCTGACCGAACGCGTGCTGGGCCTGTCCGCCGCCCGTCGGCTGCCCGGATGGCGGCGGGACAAGTTCGTCGACCGCGAAGCCGCGACCTATGCGCCGTCCGAACCACGCGGGGACGTCTATCTGCTGGCGGATACCTTCAACCGCTACTTCGAGCCGGAGAATGTGCGAGCGGCCCTTCAGGTGCTGGCCGCCGCGGGCTACCGCGCGATCGTGCCGAAGACGGTGGGGCGGCCGTTATGCTGCGGACGCACCTGGCTGGCGGTCGGGATGGTCGACAAGGCGCGCGAGGAAGCCGACCGCACGATGCGCGCCATGCCCGACGACTTGCCGATCATCGGGCTGGAACCGTCCTGCATGATGACGCTGCGCGATGAGTTCCGCTCGCTGCTGCCAACCGCGGCGACCGATCGCTTCGCCGCGCGCGCGCGGTTGCTCAGCGAGTTCATCGTCAGCGAGAAACCGCGGCTGGCCTTGCGCGCCATGCCGGGAACCGCTCGGATTCACGGCCATTGCCATCAGAAGGCGTTCGGCGCCTTTCCGGACGCGCTGGCAATGCTGCGGCTGATCCCGAAGCTGTCGGTCCAGCCGATCACATCCTCGTGCTGCGGGATGGCGGGCTCGTTCGGCTACCAGGCCGAGTCCGAGGCGACCTCGCGGGCGATGGCCGAGGCTGGCCTGCTGCCCGCCGTGCGAGCGGCGGCGGCGCATGATTTCATCCTGGCGGACGGAACCTCCTGCCGCCACCAGATCCGCGATCTTTCAGGGCGGGAAGCGATCCATTCGGTGCGATTGATGGCCCAGGCGCTGAAAGCGGCCGGGTAACGAGCGTTCGACCACCCCCAGCGCTCGGTATTTCGTCCTCGAACGCGATCGCCGCCGTTTTGTCGTTGTAGGCGGCCCGGCGTTTTTCTGACTGGCGCTTAATTCTAATTTAATCAATGGTGGGATGGAATGGCGCAGGCTGGCCATTTTCGGCCAGTTCAGACCGATCGCTGCATCGGCTGATACGACGCTGTTGTCAGCAACAGGGCGGGGGGATGTCAGGAAACGTTATTCCTTTGTGGCGATTGCTTCGGCGCGGATCTTGGGGCGCGGCTTTTCTGCTGGCCGCCGGCGCCGCGACCCCGACAGCAGCGCAGTCGCCGCTGGCTGATCGCACGGTTCCGGTCACCGCCACCACCGCGGTCCGGCGGGACGTTCCGATCTGGCTGCGCGGCCTTGGCACCGTGCAGGCGAATTTCTCCGTTCAGCTGCGGCCACGGGTGGATGGCACCCTGACCCAGGTGCCGGTGACGGAAGGTCAGACCGTCAAGCGGGGCGAGTTGCTCGCGGTGATCGACCCGCGCCCGTATCAGGCCGTGCTGGACGCAGCCAGCGCGAAAAAGCAGCAGGATCAGGCGCAGCTCTCGAACGCGCAGGCCGATCTCACACGCTATAGTTCACTGGTGCGGCGAGAATTCGCCTCTCGCCAGCAACTCGACACCCAGCAGGCCATGGTGAAGCAGTTCACCGCGGCGATGGCAGGCGATGACGCGCAGATCGAGGCCGCCCAGCTCAACCTGAGCTTTTGCTACATCACGTCCCCTTTCGATGGCCGGATCGGCCTGCGCAACATCGATCCGGGGAACGTGGTGCATGCCGCGGAGGCGACACCGATCATCTCGGTCGCCCAGATCCAGCCTATCGCCGTCACCTTCACGCTGCCGCAGGACAACCTGCCGACCATCACCCAGGCGATGGACAAGCACCCGCTCGACGTCGTGGTCTATGCCAGCGACGACATCACGAAACTCGACGACGGAGTGTTGCTGACGCCGGACAACACGATCGATGCCACCACCGGCACGATCAAGCTGAAGGCGACGTTCGCCAATGCGCATCACGCGCTTTGGCCGGGCCAGTTCGTCAACGTGCGCTTGCGCCTGGGGATCCAGACCAATGCCATCGCGATCGCCGCGGCGGCGGTGCAGCATGGTCCCAATGGGCTGTTCGTCTATCAGATCATGCCCAACAACACCGTCACGGTGCAGCCAATCGAGGTCACCCGGCAGGAGGGGGATGTCTATGTCGTCGACCACGGTCTCGCCGATGGCACCGCCGTGGTCGCGGCCGGTCAATCGAGGCTGCAGGCTGGGGCCCATGTCACCGTGCGCGAGGCCAAAGCCGCGGCGGCGCCACCCCCGTCCGGCAGCTAGCGGACGGGCAGGGGAACATCCGATGACATGAGCATCTCGACCCCGTTCATTCGACGCCCGATCGCAACCTCGCTGCTGACCGCGGCGCTCGTACTGATCGGTCTCGCCGCCTACCCGTTCCTGCCGGTGGCGCCGCTGCCGCGGGTCGATTTTCCCACCATCGCGGTGAACGGCAAGTTTCCCGGCGCCAGTCCGGAGACCATGGCGAGCACGGTCGCCCAGCCGCTGGAGCGGCAGTTCGCGGAAATTCCCGGCATCGCGCAGCTGACATCGGTCAGCGTGCTGGGTCAGACCCAGATCACCCTGCAGTTCGATCTGGATCGCAACATCGATGCGGCGGCCGGCGACGTGCAGGCGGCGATCAACGCCGCCAGCGGTCAGCTGCCAAAGGACCTTCCGTCCAGCCCGTCCTACTACAAGGTCAATCCGTCCGACTCGCCGATCCTGATCCTCAGCGTCCAGTCCGACGAAGTGCCGCTGATCGACGTCGACGACTACGCCGACGTCGTGTTGTCGCAGCAGATTTCGCAGATCGCCGGCGTCTCGCAGATCTACATCGGCGGCGAGCAGAAACGTGCCGTGCGGGTGCGGGTCGATCCGGCGAAGCTCGCGGCGATGGGGATGACGCTGGAGGATGTGCGGGGTGTTCTGGTCAACGCCACCGTCGACTCGCCGAAGGGCACGATAGACGCGGCGACGCAGTCGTTCAGCGTCTACACCAACGATCAGCTGACCAAAGCGGCGGAATACAACAACGTCATCCTGCTTTGGCGCCATGGCGCGCCGGTCCGGGTGCGCGACATCGGGCAGGCGGTCGACGGACCGGAAAACCAGTTGCTGGCCAGTTGGCAGAACGGCAAGCGCGGCATCCTGCTGGTGGTGTTCAAGCAGCCCGGCGCCAACGTCATCGACACGGTCGAGCATATCAAAGCCGCCCTGCCGCATCTGGAGGCGTCGCTGCCGCCATCGGTCCATGTCAGCGTCATCATGGACCGGACGCTGACCATCCGGGCGGCGGTGTCGGATGTGCAGTTCACGCTGATCTTGTCCATCGCGCTGGTGGTGATGGTGATCTTCCTGTTCCTGCGCAGCGTGTGGGCGACGATCATTCCGTCCATCACCGTGCCGGTTGCCCTGATCTGCACGTTCGCCGCGATGTATTTGCTTGGCTATAGTCTCGACAACCTGTCGCTGATGGCGCTGACGATCGCGGTCGGCTTTGTCGTGGACGATGCCATCGTCATGCTGGAGAACATCTTCCGCCACATCGAGGACGGCATGGATCCGATGGAGGCGTCGCTGAAGGGCGCCGCCGAAATCGGCTTTACCATCGTTTCGATCAGTTTTTCGCTGATCGCCGTGTTCATCCCGCTTTTGCTGATGGGCGGCATCGTCGGGCGGCTGTTCCGGGAGTTCGCGATGACCGTCACCATCGCGGTGATGGTTTCGGCGTTCATCTCGCTGACCTTGACGCCCATGATGTGTTCGCGGTTCCTGAAGCATCACAGCGGTAACCACAACTGGGCCTACCGCATCATCGAAGGCTTCTTCACCGCGCTGATCGGCTTTTACCGCCGCACGCTGGATATCGCCCTGCGCTTTCGCTTCGTCACCTTAATGGTGTTCCTGGCGACGCTGTGCACGACGGTGTATCTTTACATTATCATTCCGAAAGGGTTTTTTCCGGCGCAGGACACCGGCGTGATCATCGGCGTGACCGAAGGGGCGCAGGATATTTCATTCCGCGAGATGGCGAACATCTCGCAGCAACTGGTGGCTGTCGTTGCCGCGGATCCCGACACGGCGGCCTACGGCGCGACGATCGGTGCCGGCGTCGCGGGTCAGACTCAGAACAATGGCCGCATTTACATCGCACTCAAGCCGTGGGATCAGCGGGTCGGCGGATCGGCACAGCAGTACATCACGCGGATGCGGCCAAAGCTTGCCGCGGTGATGGGTGGAAGCGCGTTTCTGGCGGCGCCACCAGACATCAAGGTGGGCGGCCGTATCACCAAGACCGAGTTCCAGTATACCCTGCAGGACGCCAACCTGACGGAACTGGACACCTGGGCGCCGAAGGTATTGGCGAAGCTGCGGGCTTTGCCGATGTTGCGGGATGTCGCGACCGATCAGCAGAGCGGCGGCACAACCCTGACCATGACAATCGATCGGGACAAGGCTGCCAGGCTTGGGGTACAGCCGCAAGTGATCGACGACACGTTGTATGATGCATTCGGCCAGCGCCAGATCACCCAATACTTCACCCAGGTGAACTCCTACCACCTGATTCTTGAAGTCCTGCCCGGCCAGGCGTCCGAGGTGGGCACGTTGCGCAAGCTCTACGTCCGTTCCGCCAGCGGCCAGACGGTTCCACTTTCGGCTTTCGTCAAATGGACCACCGCTCCTGTGCAGCCGCTTTCGATCAGTCACCAAAGTCAGTTCCCGGCCGTTACCATATCGTTCAACCTGGCTCAGGGCGCGGCGCTCGGCGAAGCTGTCGACGCCATCAACGGGGCGATGCGGGACATGGCGACGCCGGCTTCGTTGCAGGTCTCGTTTCAAGGCACCGCGGAGGCGTTCCGCTCGTCACTCTCCAGCCAGCCGTACCTGATCGCCGCCGCCTTGATCACGGTCTATATCATCCTGGGGATTCTGTACGAGAGCTACATCCTGCCACTGACCATCCTGTCCACCTTGCCGTCGGCCGGCGTGGGTGCGCTGCTGATGCTGATGGCGGTCCGCTACGAGCTGACGGTCATCGCGCTGATCGGCATCATTCTGCTGATTGGCATCGTCAAGAAGAACGGCATCATGATGGTGGACTTCGCCATCAATGCGGAACGCCGAGACGGCGCCTCGCCGCTGGCGGCGATCCGTCAAGCCTGTCTGTTACGGTTCCGTCCGATTCTGATGACCACGATGGCGGCCATGCTCTCCGGCCTGCCCTTGATGCTGGGCACCGGCGCCGGCTCCGAACTCCGCCGACCGCTCGGTTTTGCCATGGTGGGCGGGCTGGCACTCAGTCAGATCCTGACACTCTACACCACTCCGGTGATCTACCTGTATCTGGATCAACTCCAGCATTGGCTGTCGCCGCGGCGGTCGAGGATCCCGGCACTGGCCGCGAAGATGGGCGCCGAGGCCGACTGAAGGCCGTGTCGGACCCGGGCGGTTGCCGTGTTCAATTGCCTGGTGACCGCGCATTACGCGGATGGTGGGCGCGACAGGGATTGAACCTGTGACCCCTACCGTGTCAAGGTAGTGCTCTCCCGCTGAGCTACGCGCCCGCCGCACGGAAGTTGATGTTTAGCCTGCGTTCCGACCGCTCCGCAAGACCGGATCATTCAGCGTGAGAAGCCGCATTCGATGCACCTGATCGGGATTGGGCGGCTGCGCGCTGGCCCCGAACGGGACCTGTTCGAGCGGTACAACGCGCGGTTGCGGCCGCGCTTGACTGTGGTCGAACTGCCCGAACAAAGGGGCACCGCAACGGAAGTCAGACGGAAGGAAGGGTTGGCGCTGCTGGCGGCCTTGCCGCGAAATCCCTTGGTGGTGCCTCTCGATCTGGGCGGGGACACGTTCAGCAGCGAGGCGTTCGCCAATCGGCTCGATCAGTGGTCGGGCCTAGCACGCACGATCTGCTTCCTGATCGGTGGGGCGGAAGGCTTGGACGCCCTGGTCATCGGCAAGGCGGATCTTGTGCTTTCGCTCGGGCCGATGACGTGGCCACACCTTTTGGTGCGCGGCATGTTGGCCGAGCAACTGTATCGTGCCCAGGCGATCATGCGGGGTCATCCCTATCACAAGGCGGCTCGTCCCGGGATGTAGCGGTCAAGGGAACCAAACGGTGCTTGCATCAACCCGCGACTCGCGCCATGTCAGGCGTGGGACGACCGATCATCGGCCTCGGCATTCCAGCTAAATTACCGAGGTGGTCCCGCGTTACAGTGGTTGTGGAGGGCGTATGGGCAGCTTCAGCATCTGGCACTGGTTGATCGTGCTGGCCGTGATCCTTGTGCTGTTTGGCGGCGGCAATAAAATCAGTGGATTAATGGGCGACTTCGCCAAGGGCATCAAGTCGTTCAAGAAAAACATGGCGGAGCCTGACGACGAGTCGATGGAAGACCGGCCATCCAAGCCAAGCGGAACGTTGGCCGGCCCTGGTACGCAGGCTGGCGCAACCAATCGTGAGCCAACGACGACGCACTGAAAGCAACGGGCTGACGGCGGCAGATTTAGACTGAAGGCTGCCTTGCGTCGCAACTCTGCGTAATCTAAGGCGTCTTTATGGCCGGATCGGCGTTGCTTGTGTACGGTCGGCAAAAGGATGCCCTGGGGCGGATGACTCAAACTCTTCAGAAGAATAACGCAGCGGCTGGTGCCCGGCGGCTTGTTCCGGCCGCGGCATTGGATCAGGCCTCCATCGTTGAGGCGTACCGACGGTGGGCGGGGGTTTACGACACAGTCTTTGGTGGGATCTCGTCTCGTGGAAGGTTGCGCGCGACGTCGCTGGTTAACCGACTGCCCGGGACAGATGTCCTGGAGGTTGGGGTCGGCACCGGACTCGCCCTGCCCCATTACAAGCCAGATAAGCGGATCACCGGCATCGACCTGTCAAAGGAGATGCTGCGCAAGGCCCGGGAGCGAACCCGCAAGGAGGGCCTGATCAACATCCAGGCGTTGCACGAGATGGACGCCGAAGCGACCTCCTTCGACGAAGCCTCGTTCGATATCGCGGTCGGGATGTTCGTCGCGTCCGTGGTGCCCAATCCGCGGCGTCTGCTGGCCGAGATGCGCCGGCTGGTCCGACCGGGTGGCGATATCCTGCTAATCAATCATTTCGCCGCTGCGAAAGGCCCACGGTGGTGGGTGGAGCGCGCGATGGCACCAGCGTCCCGGTCGTTGGGGTGGCATCCGGACTTCGCCATGGACGCCATCTTCTCGGCCGAGGATCTCGCCCGCATCGAGATCGAGTTCATATCCTCGTTCGGGGTGTTCACCTTGGTCCGCCTTCGGGTCTAATTTTGTCATCTCGCGACGACCGATCGGCCGATCCGCCACGTTTATGTGATGGAAGATCCCTAAGCCTCTTGCTGAGACCTTGATCTTGTCCATGGCGTCCGGTAGGCGAGCGTCGTTGGGTTGATTGCCCTGGCTGATGAATGGGGTCCAATGACTGGGGCTCGAATGGGGCCCAGTGACTGGGGCTCGATGACTGGGGTCAATGACTGGCGCGTGAGTTGGGGTGGTTGGTCAATGCGGATTGTAAAGTGGCTTGTCGCGGTGGTGGCAGGGTTCATCGGCAGTTTAGCGGCCGTGCCGGCGGTATGGGCTCAGGGTGTGGTGGGCGGTCCGCATCCCTGGGAAATGGGCATGCAGCGCTCTTACGGTCCGATCAAGGACCGGATCATCGATCTCAATACCTTGGTGGAAGTGATTATCACGATAATCACCCTGTTCGTCGGGGGGCTGCTGATTTGGGTAATGATCCGCTACAACTCCAAGCGGAACCCGGTGCCAAGCCAGACCAGTCATAACACGGTCCTGGAAATTGCCTGGACCGTGATACCGGTGCTGGTCCTGGTGATTATCGCCATCCCATCGTTCCGGCTGATCTACTACCAGGACCGGACACCGGATCCCGACATGACCATAAAGGTCACCGGCCATCAGTGGTACTGGGAATACACCTACCCCGATCAAGGCGGCCTCGACGTCGAAAGCCGCTACGTCCACGACGAGGACTTGAAGCCGGGCCAGCCTCGGCTTCTAACGGTGGACAATCAGATGGTGATCCCGGTCGGCAAGAAGATCCGTATTCTCACCACCAGCTCTGACGTGATCCACAGTTTCTTCATCCCGGCCTTCGGCGTGCAGCGCTATGCGATCCCGGGCCGGACCATCGAGACTTGGCTGGAGGCCGATCAGATCGGCACCTTCTACGGCGAGTGCAACCAGATCTGCGGCGAGAATCACAGCCGCATGCCGATCTCGGTACGGGCGGTTTCCGAGCCTGATTTCAAGACGTGGGCGGCAGACACCAAGAAAGCCGCATCGATGGGCCAGCTTCCCAAGATCGCGTCCAAGTGACCTTGATCAGCGGCGATTTGGTTGCGAGTGATACTAATCGGCGCCTACGCCGACCGGTATCAGAGTCATTTCCCGCGAGCCGCCCTCTCGGTTGCCCGCCAGCCCGGCAAGCCTACCGGTCAACGCATGCGTCGCCCGGCATGATTGGGGTCGCGGCCTCATATCCCTGGGGTCCGCGGACCAGGACCGCGCGGCCGAAGGTGAAGCCGGCCCGCGGCGCGCGTCCGGATTTTCGCCTGTGGCCAAACATTGACTTGGCAATACCGCGGGTCAGCTAGACAGTGAGTAACACCAGCTCATCGATCATCCCCACGGACCGGGGCGTCCCCTTGTTGGCGCAGACGCCCGACACCCTGCTGGAAGCGGATTATTGGGACTGGATCGCCCTGCTCAAGCCCAGGGTTCTGTCGCTGGTGGTGTTCTCGGGGTTGATCGGTTTGCTGGTGGCACCGGGTCATCTCAATGCGGTGCTGGCGTTCACCGCGATCCTGTGCATCACGGTCGCCGCCGGCGCGTGCGGGGCGATCAACATGTGGTATGACCGGGACATCGACGCGATCATGCGCCGCACCCGAAACCGCCCGATCCCGGCGGGCCGCATCGCGCCAGGGTCGGCGCTGGGCTTTGGCGTGACCCTGGCGGTTGGCTCGGTCCTGGTGATGGGGCTAGCGGTGAACATCCCGGCCGCGGCGATTCTGGCGCTGTCGATCTGCTTCTACGTCTTTGTCTATACAGTCTGGCTGAAGCGCCGGACTCCGCAGAATATCGTCATCGGCGGTGCCGCCGGGGCGTTCCCGCCGGTCATCGGCTGGGCCGCGGTGACGGGTTCGGTTGATCTTGTTCCGCTGATTCTGTTCGGCATTATCTTCATCTGGACTCCACCGCATTTCTGGTCGCTGGCGCTGTGGGCGAACGATGACTATCGACGGGCTGGCGTGCCTATGCTGCCGGTGATCGCCGGCGCCCGGGAAACCCGGCGACAGATATTGCTGTACACGCTGGTTCTGGTGCCGCTATCGCTTTTGCCCTTCCTGATTGGCTTCAGCGGGCTGCCCTATGGCATAACCGCCGCTTTGCTGGACCTGGTTTTCCTGCAGCGGGTGTATCGCGTCATGATGGATCGGCAGGATGCACAGGGTGTCAGCCTGACAGGCGACGTTCCGGCCAAGGCTGCCTTCAAGTACTCGGTGCTTTACCTGTTCCTGCTGTTTGGCGCGTTGGCCGTTGATCGTCTGATCGGGTAGCCGGGATGGTGCGGGAAACGCCGACCCCTGCCAATCAGTCTCCCCGTGATGCCGAGCGTCGGCGCCGAGGCCGCAGTTGGGCCATCCTGATCGCCCTGCTTGGGCTCTGTGCCCTGTTCTACGCGATCACCATCGTCAAAATGGCGCATTTCTGAATGCAGCTCGGTCGGCGCAACGCGGTCCTGGGCGGTATCGCGGCCGCGGTGATTGTCGGCATGGTCGGTATTTCCTTCGCCGCCATCCCGCTGTATCGGCTGTTCTGCGCTGCCACGGGCTATGGCGGCACGCCGGACATCAGACTGATCGCCGCGCCCGGATCCAGCGGCCAGACCATCCGCGTGCGCTTCAACGCCGACACGAACCCAAGGCTGCCGTGGACGTTCGCCCCCGATCAGCTTGAGGTCGGGGTGGTGCTGGGTGCCGAACAGATCGCCTTCTATCATGCCGCCAATCGGTCCAACCGAGCGACAACCGGCATGGCCCTGTACAACGTGACGCCGGAAAAGATCGGGAAGTACTTTCACAAGACCGCCTGTTTCTGCTTCAACAAGCAGACGCTCTCGGCCAATCAAACCATGGAGTTTCCCGTCAGCTTCTGGGTCGATCCAGCTGTTCAGACTGATCCAGATACCCGGGATGTGAAGGTTATCACCCTGTCCTATACGTTTTTTCGCTCCCTGGACGATGCCGCGGCGTCCGGTGCCCTGGCCAAGGCGGGACCGCATGTCGGCCCAGCCCGCTCGACCGTCCTTGAAGCAAAGCCTGTGACCGATTGAACGCCGCGCTGAACATCCTTGCGCCTCTTGAACTGGTTCAGGATTTGGCGATTATGCGGCAACCGGGTTGGGGCGGTCTCCTCAGCGGTCTTGTGATGGGTATGGCATGAGCAGCGACGCGCACGGTGCACCGGTTCTGGGTAGTTCCGGGTTGAAACATCCCTATCACCTGCCTGATCCGAGCCCCTGGCCGATCATCACCGCTTTGGGCGGGTTCCTGACGCTGTTCGGCATCATCCTGGCCGCGCATTTCGGCAACTACGTCGTTCTGGTGATCGGCGCGTTGACCGTGCTGACGACCATGTTCTTCTGGTGGCGCGACGTGGTGCGGGAATCGCGCACGCCCGGCGCGCACAGTGCCATCGTGCAGCTTAGCCTGCGGTATGGCATGACCCTGTTCATCGCCAGCGAAGTGATGTTCTTCGTCGGCTTCTTCTGGTCCTATTTCAACTTCCTGCTGTTCCCCAGTACCCAAGGCAACGGCCAGACGGTGTGGCCGCCGACCAACGTCCACACGTTCGATCCGTTCCACCTGCCGTTCCTGAACACCATGATCCTGCTGCTGTCCGGAACCACGGTGACCTGGGCGCATCACTGCCTGCTGGAAGGCGATCGCAAGGGCCTGATCCGCGGCCTTGGTCTGACCATCCTGCTAGGCCTCAGCTTCACCTTGTGCCAGGGCATCGAGTATTCCCACGCGCCATTCAAGTTCAGCGGCGGAGGCGTCTATTCGTCGGTCTTCTTCCTGGCCACCGGATTTCACGGCTTCCACGTTATTGTCGGGACGACCTTCCTGATCGTGTGCTGGTTCCGCGCCAGGGCTGGCCAGTTCACACCACAGCGACACTTTGGCTTTGAAGCCGCGGCCTGGTATTGGCACTTCGTCGATGTCGTGTGGCTGTTCCTTTTCATCTGCATCTATTGGTATGGCGCCGGGCAGGTAGCGGTCGAATAAACCGGCTCGTGGCGGAGCCACAAGTCTCGATCGCTCAGGCATCGTTACGCTGCCGCTGTCCCCGATGCGGAAAAGGCAGGCTGTTCCAAGGTCTGCTGACCCTGCGGCCTGCCTGCCCGGTCTGCGGGCTGGATTTCAGCCAGTCGGATACCGGCGACGCCGGCGCGGTCGGTGTCATCATGGTGTTGGGCGCGATCGTGGTCGGTCTGGCGCTCTGGGTTGATTTCCGGTTTGAGCCGCCGCTGTGGGTGCATGCCATCCTATGGCCCACGGTGACCCTGCCGCTCGCCATCCTGATCATGCGACCGGTCAAAGCAGCACTTGTGGCTGCGCAGTTTCGCCACCGCCCCGCCGAGATGGGATTGTGAGGCCGGTCTACCGCCGGCTGCTTATCCCCAGCCTCAGCACCGTGGTCATGCTGGCCATCCTGATCAGCCTCGGCACCTGGCAGATTTATCGCCTGCACTGGAAGGAAGGCATCCTGGCGCGGATCGCGGCGGCGGAAGCCGCGCCGCCGGTGCCGTTAGGGCAGCAGTCCGATCCCGACGCGCCCGATCCATACACGAAAGTGTCGGTCAGCGGACGGTTCCGTTTCGATCAGGCCGCGGAATTCGGCGCCGATGTGCGCGACACCCGCGCGGGACCGACCCTGGGATCGTATCAGATCGTTCCGCTGACAAGAGAGCATGGCCTGACGATCATGGTGGATCGCGGCTGGATCCCGCAGACGCCGGAAGCGCCGCTGGATGATCCCGCTGGTAGGGTGGCGGTCACCGGCTATGTGCGGCCCGGGGATGTGCCTCACTGGTTCAGCCCGGCGGACGACCGGGCGGCGCGGATGTTCTACACACTTGACCCCAAGGCGATCGGTGCCGCGGTCGGCGTGCGGGATCCGGCGCCGTTTGTCCTGGTCGCGCTGGGGCCGTCGGCAACCGGGTCCTATCCCGCACCGGCCCATCACCTGCCGCGACCCCCCAACAACCATTTGTCCTATGTGATCACCTGGTATGGCCTGGCATTGTCGCTGGTTGTCATATTCGGTGTCTGGGCACGAAAGGCGATATGGTCATGACCAATCCTTCCGCCTACGCCAATGCTTCAGGCTATAAGCGTCTGGCTGACCGGTTCAAGCTGATCGCAACGATCGGCGAATGCGCCTCCATGCTTGGGTGGGACGCCGCCGCCGTCATGCCGCCCGGCGGCGGATCGGCACGCGGCGATCAACTCGCGGCGCTGGCGGTGCTGCGTCATCAGCATCTGACCGCGCCGGAGACCGAGGCCGAACTGGCGGTCGCCGAGACGTCCGGCGCCTGGGAAGCGGTCAACCTTCGTCTGATGCGCCACGCCTATACCCGCGGCAAGGCACTGCCGGCGGATCTGGTAGAGGCACAGGCAAAGGCCAATTCCGACTGCGAGAAGGTGTGGCGGATCGCCCGCGCGGACGCCGACTTCGGCATGGTCCAACCATACCTGGCCGAGGTGCTGCGCCTGACGCGCGAAGCCGCCGCCGCTTTGTCCGGCGCACTGGGCCTCAGTCCCTACGATGCCTTGATGGATGGATACCAGCAGGGCATCGGCGCCGATGATGTGGCGCCGGTGTTCGCTTCCTATGAGACATTCCTGGCCACCGCGTTGCCGGAGGTCGAGCGAATCCAGGCGCGGCAGCCCGCCGCGCTACACCCTGTCGGGCCGTTTCCCGTCGCGGCGCAGCAGGCGCTTTGTCTTGACCTCGCGCGGCGTCTGGGACTGGATTTTGACCACGCCAGGCTGGATCAGTCCGCCCATCCGTTTTCCGGTGGCACACCGACGGATGTGCGGATCACAACGCGCTACGTCGAGGAGGACTTCACCTCCGCGGTGCTCGCTGTCGTGCACGAGACCGGTCATGCGCTGTATGAGCGTGGTCTGCCACCGGCCTATGCCCGTCTGCCGGTCGGCGAGGCCGCGGGCATGGCGGTGCATGAGAGCCAGTCGCTGATTGTCGAGATGCAGGCGTTTCGCTCCGACGCTTTTCTGGGATGGCTGGGGGGACGCTTGCTTGAGTCGTTCGGCGGTGCGCCCGAACCGTACTGTCGCGAAAATCTGGCCCGGCTGTGGCGCCGTGTGCAGCGCAGCACGATCCGCGTCGATGCGGACGAACTGACCTACCCCGCGCATGTCATCCTGCGCTTCCGCCTGGAACAGGCAATGATCGCCGGCGACCTCCTTGTCAACGACCTGCCTGGCGCCTGGAACGACGGCCTGGATGCGCTGCTTGGCATCACGCCGCCGGATGACGCGCAAGGCTGCTTGCAGGACATTCACTGGTACGACGGCGCGTTCGGTTATTTCCCCAGTTATACCCTGGGGGCAATGGCCGCCGCGCAGCTGATGCAAGCCGCGCGGGCACAGGTTCCCGACCTGGATGAAGCATTCAGCCGCGGCGACCTGTCGCCGCTTGTGTCGTGGCTTCGGATCGCGGTGCATGGCGTCGGCAGCCGGCTTGGTTTCAATGCCATCCTGGAGCAGGCGACCGGGCGCGGACTCGATCCACTCGCGTTCCAGGCGCACCTGCGGCGCCGTTATTTGGCGGCCGAAGTCTGACCGTCCATCCCGTCATGCCCGGCGTGACGAGGCCGCACGACGCAGCGTCCTCAATATCCTGGCGGCTCTGCCGCCGCGGGCGCGGGACGGCCCTACGATATGCACACATCGACCGCGGATGTGGCGAGTGTCGGACGAACGGACGGGTGGCAAAAGAAAACAAGGTTGAACACGGATTGACGGATCGAGCGCCCGGATTGACCAGACCGGGAACCCACCGCGCGAGATGCCCGAGGCAAATGTCGGAGCGCTTCGCCAGCCCAGCGACAAAATGTCCGGCGTCAGATCCCCGCCGGCATTGTTAACCGGCGGTCAGCAGACGTGTTCAGCTATGGATGTTCGCGTAGTTGTTGACGTGATCGGAGAAGCTGATCGCCGTCCAGTTGTCGCCCGCGAGGCCACTGGCGCCGACATGTGGCGTAAGCACGAAATCGGCCGCTTGGAAATGACCCACGAATCGCAGGTCAGCGAGCATGTTGTGGCTGGCATCGGATACTTGAAGCTCGGCCAGCCCGCTGCCGGCCGTACTCAGGACGTGAAAGCTTTCTGACGTGCCGTAGGAGCCATTCAGCAAGATCGTCGATGACGCGCTTTCGCCGGCGATCTGGCCGAGGAACTGCATGGATGGATTGCTGAAGGTGCCCTTGCCCCCAAATTCCAGCACAGATGAGTCGATCCGGACGGTTTCGCCCGCCGCGACCGATCCGTTGAACAAGATGCGTGCATTGCTGAGGGCTTCGAGCGTGCCCGTTCCGGTGACTGGCGCGTTGAGGAACATGTAGGCACCGCTGCTGACTTGCATCAGTCCATCGTTGGCAATGCTGCCGAGATACGGAGCTGTAACAACCGGCGACCAGCCTTGCCCGTTTGCCGACACGGTGATTGTTTGGCCCGTGCCATTGGCTTCGACCACACCGGAGTTGGTGAACACCGAGGTGCCCATATTGATGGCAAGCGTGTTGTTGACATTCGGACTGGCATTGATATCGATCCGACCGCTGTTCACGAATGAGGCTCGAGTAGCGACGTTGATGGCGATCTCGCCTCCGCCGATCCCGCCTTGAACCGTGATCTGACCAGAATTGGTCGTCAGACCCGCCTGGACGTTGAGCGTCAGGTTGCCCATCACGTCGCGGATTGATCCGGCAATGGTATTTGCGCCCTGGTCGTCAAAGATGACGCCGTGATCACCGTCTGCCACAGCCGTGACAGAATAACCAGCTGGCATCGTGGTATTGATGAAGTTAACGACCGTGCCATCGAGATAGGTCACGCCCGTCACGCCGGCGGCGATCGGACTGTTCAGCGTCCCGATACTCCACGGGCTGGCAGCATTGCTCTTGCTGTACCACAGGTTGTCCGAGTTTTCCTGCCAGAGCACACCCTTTTCATAGGCAAGCGCGACGACGTTCTTGGTTGATGCATCGGCTACGCCGTTAAGCGCCACCTGTCCGCTTGCCGTCAGGGTCCAATGATCGTTGTCTGCGTCGGTGATGCTCCGGATGAAACCCGCGGTCTGACTGCCAATGATGACCGTGTTGTCGCTCGAAGCCACGCCGACCAGGGGACTTACGGAGGTCCCGTTGGCGGGGCTCCACGCATCGGACGGCTTGGTTTTACTCCACCACAGGCGATCCGTGTTCATCTGCCAGACGTTGCCGCCTTCGAATGCAAGGGTAAGGACGCGGTTGCTGGTTGCGTCCACCTTGCCGTTGACAATCACCTGTCCGCCCGCGGTGAGCCCCCAGGTATTACCGTAAGCGTCGGTGATTACAGACCCGGAAGCGGATATTATCGTGTTATTCGGAGAGACTTGCAGAATCATATGTTTACTGTCCCCGCACAATGAATGCGGTAGGCGAGTGCCTGTTCCTCCGCGAATTTTTCTTAGCGGGAAAGACAAAGGCTCGATAGGTACATGCCGATCAAAGTCCGGTGTGCATGAAAGGCAGGGCGCGGTTGCCACGGCTACCGATGGTTGCGACGACCTGATGCGGGCGGCCCGCACATTCGTCATCTCCGGGGGTCCGCATTGGGGCGGGTGCACTGGTTTTCCGGCTTTTGGATCCGATCGCGCAGGTTATCGGGCGTCTTGAGCCGCGCCCCGGAGCATGATCGCGCTGAGAGCGCGATCGTTTGCTGTCGACCCAACCTCGGACGTAAATCGCCCTCTCAGACAAAAGATTTCGAGCCTGACTGCGTCAGCCTGAAGCTGCCAGGTTCTCTAATATCCCAGCGGCTGTGCTTCCGCGGCCTGCCAATGCCCGTCCTTTGCCAAGCAAAGGAACGACTGGTTCGACCCCTGATGCCTGATTGCACTGAACGGGATCACCGGCGAGCCAAAGATATCATGAAAGTCCTTGATGGACTCCAGGCCGGCGACGAAGCCGTCCGGGGTTAAATTCGGGCCAGCGTTCTTGAGTGCCAGGACGGCGATCTGCGCGCCGGTGTAGCTCATCTGCGCGGCAAAGTTGGGTTCCTTGCCGTAGGCTTTATGATATGTATCGACAAACGCCTTGACGGCCGGAGATGAGGCGTCGTTGGCGGCGAACAGCATCGGCGTCATTGAATAGAACCCGTCGGTGGCGCCCCCGGCGTCGACGCGACAGCCTCGTCGTAACTTGCGGCCTGACCCATCATATCGACCTTTCAGCTGATCCCTCGAACCGCCGAGATAAGCTGCACCGAGTCTCGGACGATCGTGCCGAGGACCAGAAAATCGCAGCAGAATACCTCATTTTGGCGACAGCGGCACTGAAGTCGGTGCGTACAGCGTGGCACCTGTCAGCGTCATGTTCTCGGCTTTGAGCTGATCCTTCACACCATCCGTGATATCGCGGCCAAGATCGGTGTCCTGCGCCATCGCGCAGACCTGCTTCTTGCTGACGCCGTTACGCCACGTGTCGGTTCGGCGGCGAGCGCCGGCCCCGCCAGCATAAGTGCGGCGGAGATCATTGATTTTATCATTGGACCCGGTCCTCCCCGCGCGGCTTCGCAGCGATTATGCGTAGGCGTTCTGCATCAAGGCCTTATAGCGTTCGTCCAGTCCGGAAGCGTTTTGCACTGGCTCGTCCACACGCTGGATCTCGATACCGAGGCTCTGCGCCCAGTCGATCGCCACGGGGCTTGCCGAGGCGCCACCGACATAAGCGAGGCGTAGCTTGGCCAGGCCGAATTCCCGCCGGACATGGTGCAGCACGAGCGGATTGGCCAATCCTGCTCGCGCGCCGCCGTGACGCCCGGCGCGCAACGCCCAGTCGTAGACCAGCCGCTGGAGCGATGTGGCCCCTTTGGCTCGGGTCGCGGCCAGCGCTTGCAGAGCATCCCACGCAGCGGCGTCGGCGCCGAGGATGGTCGGCTGCAACTCCTGCAGATTCTCGATCACCGTGTCAGGACCTTCGGGGTAATTGCTGACACAACGTGTCTCCAACGCCAGATACAGACCCCATACCCGTTCAGTGATGTCGGCCAGGCGCAGAACGGCGAGACGTTCGTCCTTCGGGTGCATCGGCAGCCGTGCCCGAGCGGCGCCGACCATGTGCATCAGGTCGCCGTGGGTCAACGTGCGGCCCATCCCCGAACCCGCGCCGCGCGGAAACTGGATGACCGCCGGTTGATCCGCCTCGATCGCTGTTACGGCGGACGCCCAGCCAGCCACGCCACCCGTGGCGATGGCGCTGGATACGCCACCCGTGGCGATGGCGCTGGAAGCCGGACAGCCACCCGTGGCGATGAAGCCGGACAGACCGATGCAGTTCGCGTCGGTGAAGTCCCGCAAGCCCTTCATGTCGAACACCACGATCCGCGACAGCGCGGGGCACTGGCCGCGGATCGTCAGAAGCTTGTCGAGTTGCTCTTCGTTCTCGACGAACGCCAGGCGGCTGCCGCTGGACGACAACTTGTGGCAGACGCGGTCAGGATCGTCATCGGGATCAATGGCGACGCTGGCGGCGCCGCAACCCAGGATGGCCAGATCGGCATAGATCGCCTCGGGACGCGTTTCCGACAGGATGGCGACAACATCGCCACGGCCAAAATCCGCCGCCAGCAGCGCCGTCCCGATCTCGCGGACCCGAGCGTCAAGCTGCGTCCAGCTGACCATCTTCCAGATCCCGCGATGCTTGGTTCGCAAGATCGTTTCGTCACCATAGGCGGCAACCTGGCGGGCCACGAGCCCCGGAATGGAGGTGAGCGGCTGGTCCATATTCAATTCCACAACCGTTTCTTTTTCCAGCGCCGCGTGCCCCGCGCGCCGGCTTCCTTCTGGCCCAGGTAGAACTCCTTGATGTCCGCCCGCTGCAGCAGGCTGTGGCAGTCATCCGCCGCGACGATCCGTCCAACTTCCAGGACATAACCGAAGTTCGCGGTCTGCAGCGCGACATGCGCGTTCTGTTCCACCAGCAGGATGGCGACGTTCTGCTCGCGGTTGATGCGGCGGATGATGCCGAAGATCTGCTGCACCAGTAGCGGCGACAGTCCCAGCGACGGCTCATCCAGCAACAGCAACTTGGGACTGCCCATCAGGGCTCGGCTGATAGCCAGCATCTGCTGCTCGCCCCCCGACAGCAGGCCCGCCCGCTGCGCCTGCCGTTCCTCAAGGCGCGGGAAGTAGTCGAAACACAGCGCGATGTCGCGCGCCACGCCGGCAGCGTCACGGCGTGTATAGGCACCCATGTTGAGGTTTTCGCGCACCGTGAGAAACGGGAAGATTTCCCGCCCTTCAGGCACATGACATATGCCCATACGCATGACCTGATCGGGCGGCAGGCGCGCGATATCGCGACCCTCGAACACCACCTGACCCCGTTCGGGGTCCAAAACGCCGGAGACCGTCCGCAGCACGCTGGTCTTGCCCGCGCCATTGGCACCGAGGACGGTGACGATCTGGCCTTGATCGACATCCAGCGAGACCCCCCTGATCGCCTGAATCGGGCCATAAAATGTCTCGATCGAGTTGACGCGTAGCAGGGGTTCGCTCATGCCGCGCTTTCCACTTCCCCGCCGAGATACGCCTTCACCACTTCCGGGTGGGTCTGCACCGCCTGCGGCGTGCCCATCGCCAGGACCTTGCCGTAGTTCAGCGCCATCACCCGGTCCGATACCTGATTGACCAGCGCCATATCGTGCTCGACCATGATGACGGTGATGCCGAGGTCCTTCTTGATGTCCTCGATCCAGAATCCCATGCCCTCGGTTTCCTCGACGTTCAGCCCGGACGACGGCTCATCCAACAGCAGCAGCTTTGGCTCGATGCACAAGGCCCGGCCCAGCTCCACCACCTTGCGAACACCATAAGGCAGGTTGGCGATCAGCGAATGGCGGTACCGCTCCAGCCCCAGGAAGGCGATGGTGTCCTCCACCTTTTCCCGGTGGCGAAGCTCGGCTTCGCGAACCGAGGGAAGGAACAAGAGCTCGGCGACCAGGTTGACGCGCGAGTGGCAATGCCGCCCGATCAGCAGGTTCTGCAGCAGCGTCGCGTTGGGGAACAGCTCGATGTTCTGGAACGTCCTGGCGATGCCCAGCCCGGCGATCCGCGAGGCCGGGATACGGGTGAACTCGTTGCCATCGAACAGCAGCTGGCCGGATGTCGAATTGTAGATACGGCTGATCAGGTTGAAGATCGTGGTCTTGCCTGCACCGTTGGGGCCAATGATGGAGAACACCTCGCCCTGGCGGACGTCGAAGCTGACCGCATCGACCGCCCGAATGCCGCCGAAGCGCACCGAAAGATCAACCGCCTGGAACAGGATCATCTGAGACGCTCCGACTTCGCATAGGCCTTCTGCCGACGGAAACTGGTCCGCCGCTTGAAGGGAAATGCCTGGAACCACTGTTTCGTCTTCAGCCACAGGCCGTTCAGGCCGGCTGGCTGGAACAGGATCACCAGGACCAGCGACAGGCCGAACAAGGATGGCTCCAGACCCGGCAGTCGGCCGATGCCGAACGGCAGACTATCCCGCACGATGGCGATAAGCTGCGGCAGCAGGCGGACGAACATGGCACCCAGTATGGCGCCGCGCAGCGATCCCAGGCCGCCGACGAAGACGATCGTCAGCAACTGCACCGACAGCAGCACGTCGAACGCATCGGGTGCCAGGTAACGCACGTAATGCGCGAACAGCGCGCCGGCCAGCCCGGTCATGCCCGCGCTGACGGCGAACACCAGGGTTTTGTAGCGCGCCAGCGGAATGCCCATGCTCTGGGCCGACACCTCGCTGTCGCGGATCGCGACCATGGCGCGGCCGGTCGGCGATCGCAGTAGATTGGCCGCGATCCACAGCACGAACACCAGCACGACAAGGGAGACGTAGTAGATGCCGTTCGCGCTGTCGACGGCGATGCCGAAGACATAGGGTGTCGGCACCGCGAAGCCGTCAAAGCCGCCCGTCACGGCGGTCCACTTCTGGAACACCGTGCCGACGATGCTGCCAAAGGCCAGCGTGGCGATCGCCAGGTAAAGCCCGCTCATGCGCAAGGTCGGCCGGCCGATCGCCGCGCCGCACACGGCGGTGAACAGGCCGGCGACCGGCACGGTCACCAGGAACGGCACGCCTCGGGCAAGCAGGACGGCGTTGACATAGGCGCCGATACCCAGGAAGGCCGCGTGGCCCAGGCTGATCAGGCCGGTGTAGCCGACCAGCAGCATCAGGCCGACGCCGGCGATGGCGAAGATGAACACCGCGCCCAACTCGCCGACGTAGAACTCGCCCATGATCTGCGGCGCGACCAGCACGAGAACCAGCAACAGACTGTACCAGAAGCGGTCCCCGTTGTGCCGCCACAGCGCGATGTCCTGCCGGTATTTGGTTCTGAACAGATAGCGCATCGATCAGACCCGCTTTCCCATGCGTTCGGCGAACAAGCCCTGCGGCCGGACGAACAGCATCAGCAGCAGCACGATGTTCGACGATACCTCCTGGAACCCGGCGGGCAGCTTGTAACCGGCGAATTGCTCGACGATGCCGACGATGACGCCGCCGATCACCGAGCCCGGGATGCTGCCAAAGCCGCCGATCACGGCGGCGGCGAACGCCTTGATGCCGAGCGAGCCCATATTCACGTCGATCATCGAAACCGGCGACAGCAGGATACCGGCGAGGCACGCGACACCCGCGCTGAGTGCCCAGATCAGCGAGAAGATCGTGCGCACCGGGATGCCCATGTAGTAGGCGGCGAGCTGATTCTGCGAAGCGGCCTGCATGGCGACGCCGATGCGGGTCTTGCTGAAAAAGAGATACAGCAGTCCGCACAGCAAGACGGTGCCGACGATGATCGAGAGATTGTCCGCGCCCAGGATCAGGCCGTCGATGTTGACCCTTTTGTTGGTGAACGGTGTATCGAAGCCGACCGAGTCATAGCCCCAGGTAATGCCGGCCCCGGCGCGGAAGATGAAGCCAAGCCCCAGCGTCAGCATCACCACGGCGAACTGCGGCTGGCCGATGACCCGCCTGATGATCAGGGCGTCCAAGGCATAACCGAACGCCGCCGTGATCAAGATCGCCAGGATGCCGCCGACCCAGTAGGGCAAATGGAAATGGGCAATCAGGCTGAACGCCACGAAGCCGCCGAGCATCATGATGTCGCCCTGGGCGAAGTTCACCATTTCGGTTGCTTTGTAGATCAGCACGAAGCCAAGGGCGATGAGGCCGTAGATACAGCCTGACGCTGCGCCGTTGACGACAAGCTGCAATATTCGTGCAGCATCTTGCACTGCGATCGGCCTCCCTGCCTGTGGGCCAGCAGCCCTTTGTTGTCATTGGCGGGGAAGATAGGTTGGCATTCGAAGTGGCGTCAATCGCCGCTTCGCTTTGGCGCGACGACCGCGATCAGAAGAGCGACATCTGGCTGGGTGCGGCTTCCCGTGCGTCGGCGGGGACGGCGAAACGAGTGCAATCCAGCTGGGTTCGAACCTCGCCGAAGCCGAACCGACGGGCGGCGCGTTCAAAGCGTCGCATCAGCAGGTCGGCGTAGACGCCCTGACCCGAAAAGCGATGATGAAACCGGGGATCATTCAGTTCGCCGGCCCTGGTCTGCCGGATCAGGCTGAGGACGTGGCGGGCTCGATCGGGAAAATGCGTGTGCAGCCATTGCTCGAACATCTGCCGCAGTTCCAGTGGCAGCCGCAGCAGCACGTAGCCGGCGTGCCGGGCGCCCGCCTTGGCAGAGGCTTCGAGGATCTTTTCCAGCTCCGCATCGTTCAACGCCGGTATCATGGGCGCCGCGAGAATACCGGCCGGCACCCCTGCCCGGGTCAGTTCGGCAACAGCTTGCAGACGCCGCGCCGGGGTCGCCGCGCGCGGCTCCATCACCCGGGCAAGGCGGGGATCGAGTGTGGTGATGGAGATATGGACGCGGGCCAGGTTCCGCTTCGCCATCGACGCCAGGATGTCGAGGTCGCGCAACACACCCGCGGATTTTGTCACGATCCCCACCGGATGGTTGAAGTGATCCAGCACTTCCAACACCGATCGGGTCAGCTTCAGCGTTCGTTCGACGGGTTGATAGGGATCGGTGTTCGACCCCAAAGCCAGGGTGCGGGCAACGTATCCGGGCTTTCGCAACTCCTTCTCGAGCAGCGCCGCGACGTCAGGCTTGAACACCAGCTTGGTCTCGAAATCGAGCCCGGGTGAATAGCCCAGGTAAGCGTGCGTCGGACGGGCATAGCAGTAGATACAGCCGTGTTCGCAGCCACGATAAGGATTGACCGCCCGATCGAAGCCGATGTCGGGCGACGTGTTCCAACTGATCGCCGAGCGGGTGGCGTCGCGCGTGAGTGTGGTGTCGAGCCGCGGCAGACTGCCCACATCCGCCGACAGCGTTTCCCACCCATCGTCGAACGGCGAGGCGGCAAGGGCATCGAAGCGGACATCAGGATTGCTGACAGCGCCGCGCCCGGCTGCCTGGCGAGGCGGCAATCGCGGCATCGGCTGGCCGTCAGGCCGTCCGGCCGCGTCCATGGCGGCGATGGCATCCCGATCGATCGGCGCTTCCATGTGATGGCGCATCCTGGTCTCGCGTTCGCACTATGTTCAGGTGTCTTGATCCCACGCTTGATCCCACGGCGGCACACGATTGTCAAGAACATGATGAGAACATGAGGCTTGGGTAACGTCAGTCTTGGGTAACGTCAGCGTGGGATACCGTCAGTCTTGGGCAACGTCAGCCTGCGATAACATCAGCCTGGGATACCATCAGCCTGGGATCCTGCTGGCCGTGACGTGTTTATCGCGTTACGATCGTGCTGTTCCCGCGTGTTTGTGGCGTATGGCGACGGCTGATCCGCCCGAGGGGGTCCCGCTGGGCCATAAGCGCTTGACAACATCGTCGGCGCATCCTTTCTAGCGCCTTCGTCGCGTCCGATCGCATGGAAAGAGCGCCGGCCCGCGTAGGGGTGTAGCTCAATTGGCTAGAGCGCCGGTCTCCAAAACCGGAGGCTGGGGGTTCGAGACCCTCCACCCCTGCCAATCGCGGGTCACGGCGGAGGCTTCTTTGAGCATCGGGATCAGGCCGGCGATCATCGAGGGATTTGACGAACGTGGCCTTCCAACCGGCGAAATTCGTGCGTGAAGTGAGAGCGGAGGTGGCCAAGGTAACCTGGCCCGGCCGCAAGGAGACACTGGTAACGACCGGCCTGGTGTTCGCCATGGCCACGGTGGCGGCCATCTTCTTCTTTGTCGTCGATCAGGTGATCGCCCTTGGGGTGCGCGCGCTGTTCAATGTGGGCATCTGAAAGGGTTCCGGGAAATGGCCAAGAACTGGTATGTCGTTCACGTCTACTCCGGCTTCGAGAAGAAGATCGCCCAGCAGATTACCGAGCAGGCCGCGCAAAAGGGCCTGGCGGAGCAATTCGAGGCTGTGCTGGTGCCGTCCGAGAACGTCGTCGAGGTCAAGCGCGGGCGGAAGATCAACAGCGAGCACAAGTTCTTCCCCGGCTACGTGCTGGTGAAGATGGACCTGACTGACGATGCCTGGCATTTGGTCAAGAACACGCCGAAGGTGACCGGCTTCCTCGGCAGCAAGACCCGCCCGAGTCCGATCAGCGAGGCCGAGGCTGAACGGATCCTGAAGCAGAGCCAGGAAGGCGTGGATCGTCCGCGTCCTGCCATTCTTTATGAGATCGGTGAACAGGTGCGGGTGGCCGATGGACCATTCACCAGCTTCAACGGCACAGTTGAAGAAGTGGATGAGGAGAAGGGGCGGGTCAAGGTCAGCGTCTCGATCTTCGGCCGCTCGACGCCGGTGGAACTGGAATACTCGCAGGTCGAGAAAGTTTGACGGCGCCCGATCCTGACGACGTCCAACCGGGGTAGCGCCCAATGGACGTCCGATACCGCCTTCAAGTGACATCTGGTAGCGCCCGTTTTACGAGGGCGGTGTCGGATCTACGCCTTCGCGTCTGCTTGGCGCTTGTTTTGTCGAGCAGCTCTATCGACGTGCTGACGCGCTTATTGCCGATGCTGCCCGTAGGGTATGATCGCTTCCGGATGAAGTCATGCCGCGCCATGAGTCGGCGCGTGCATCTGCCACTTCAAACAAACAGCGACGTATCGCGCTTGTCTTATGCGCGATACTAGGCGTGCATACTGGCCGGAACACGTCCTGCCGGGATACCTTCAGGGTCGAGCCGGTAGCCACCGCCTTCGGTTACCAGCAGTCGCGCATTGGCGGGATCGGGCTCGATCTTCTGCCTTAGCCGATAAATATGTGTTTCCAACGTGTGCGTGGTGACGGCGGCGTTGTAACCCCAGACCTCGTTCAGCAGAACCTGTCGCGCGACCGACCGCGTCCCCGCGCGATAGAGGAACTTCAGGATCGCCGCTTCCTTTTCGGTCAGGCGGATGCGGCGGTTCTTCGCCGGTTCCTGCAGCAGCTTGGCGGCCGGGCGGAACGTGTATGGCCCGATGGTAAAGACCGCATCCTCGCTGTTTTCGAAAATCCGTAGTTGCGCGCGCAACCGAGCCAGTAGCACCGCGAGCTTGAACGGCTTGGCGATGTAATCGTTGGCGCCGCAGTCCAGACCCTTCACCACGTCGGTTTCGCTATCGTAGCCGGTCAGCATGATGATCGGCATGCGATGACCCTGCTTGCGCAGTTTGGCACACAGGTCACGGCCATCGCCATCGGGCAAGCCAACGTCCAGTATCACGGCGTCGAAGCGCGCGTCCTTGGCGGCCAGGCAATCATCCGCGGTTTTGATGGAAACCGCTTCCGTCGCGGCGAACTCACCGTCGACCGCGAGTTGATCAACCAAGGTCTCACGAAGTGCGTCGTCGTCATCGACGATCAGGACCGGGCGTTCTGCCGACATAATCGAGTTCCTCTTGCCAGTGTGAGACGTGGACAGTCACCAATGCCAACAGCGTCTGATCAGCGTTTGAAAGACGGTACCACGTTTATCTGTTTCCGAATTAGGACAAAGTCGGTGCCGTAGTCGGTATGAACCTCAGCCAGTCACAAGATTGCGCGCTCCTAGGCTAGCCGATAGGGTCGGGACCGTAGATCGTCCCGATCGCCACACTATATGGTCCGAGGCATCCGGTCTTCATCTCTTGTTGGTGCGAATTGTCGATTAAAGGCAAATAGTGACGAAAATTGGTCAACAAATGTTCCAGAGTCTTACAAAGTCTCTCGGGCGGATGCGACAGGGTCTGATAAATCAGGCCAACGATGCCCGCTGATCAAGCGGTTTTGACTGACCGGACAAGGCTGCGCCTGCGGCGGGTGCATCGCGCCGCGTCGGATCTGCGGCGCGGGGTGCCGGTGGTTCTGCAGGGTGCGACCTCTCTGCTGATCCTGGCCGCCGAGACCGCCGGTGCCGACGGTCTGGCAGAGGTCGAGGCGATCGCCGGCGCCCGTCCTGTGCTGATCCTGGCCCCGGCACGAGCGGCAGCGATCCTGCGCGTGCCGATGTCGGCGGATGCCGCTTCGATTGCTGTCAGTTTGCCCGATCCCCTTGCTAACATTGATGTGTATCAATCGCTTGCCGACCCGACCGCGGCGCAGCCCGCAGTTGGCGATCGGCTGCGCGCGGTACCCGCACCAGGATTGTCCGAAGCCGCGATCAGCCTTGCCAAGATCGGCCGCCTGTTGCCGGCGATCCTCGCGGCGCCGCTGCCCGGCGACGGGACCCGCTCGATCGCCAGCCATGACTTGGTGGAGGTCGCGGCGACTGACGTGCTGGCCTATTCCGAGCATGAAGTGGCTGGCTTGAGCCAGATCGTGTCGGCGGATGTGCCGCTGAACAACGCTCCTGATAGCCGGGTCACGGTGTTTCGCAGCCATGGTTCAGCGATTGAACATCTCGCAATCGTGATTGGGCAGCCGAAACGACAGCGAGCGCCCCTCGTCCGAATCCACTCGGAATGTTTCACCGGTGACCTGCTGGGCAGTCTGCGCTGCGATTGTGGCGAGCAGTTGCGGGGAGCGATCCGGCGTATGGCGGAGGACGGGGCCGGGGTGCTGCTGTATCTGGCGCAGGAAGGTCGCGGCATCGGTCTGGTGAACAAGCTACGGGCTTATGGGCTGCAGGACCGCGGCCTGGACACCATGGATGCCAACCGCGCCCTGGGCTGGGGTGCGGATGAGCGGAACTTCCTGATCGGGGCGACGATGCTGCGGATCATGGGCATCAACCGGGTCCGCCTGTTGACCAACAATCCGGACAAGCTGGACGCCATGACCGCGTGCGGCATCGAGGTGACCGGGCGGGAACCTCATCTGTTTGCCCCCAACGGGGTGAATGATGAATATCTCGCGACCAAGGCCGCGCGGTTCGGCCACATGTTGGACTAAGCCGCGTTAACGATGCAGCACCCTGGACCCAGCGTCAGGCCTGAGGGTAAAGCGCCACACTTCTTTCATACGAGACTCATATGACACCGTCGGAAATCGAACGTCTCCAAGTCTACCTGCGCAAGCTGTTCGGCAGCGAGCGGATCAACATCGTGCCGCCGCCGCGCCGGGGCCTGTCGGTCGAACTCACGGTGAACGATGAAACAATCGGCACCGTGCATAAGGATGTGGACGACGGCGAGACGTCTTACTCGATCCACCTGACCGTGCTGGAGGAAGACCTTCCCGCACCGCGTCCAGTGCCGGTCAGGCCGGCGGTTGGTTCCTCCGGGCGACGCTAGGGCCCTGCCGCGAAGTTCGTCGCATCGTGCGACGGTCGCGGGGGATAAGCAGGCCACTGAAAACAACGAGCTCGTGTCCCGGATCAGGGGTTCGCACGCCATAGCGAACTTCTGATCCCGGCCGCTAGCAGATCCCGTTCAGATTGATGATCTGAACGGGTGAAGATGCTCGCTGAAATAATGTTCGAGAGCGTTCCCGGTGAGACAACGTGGACGGAGACCGCTCTGGAGCGGGCGACGTGCGGCACGCCATAGCGCGTGTCCCGCTCGTCGGACAAACGACCGATCAGCGCGATCGCGTCGCCGGAACCCCATCAGGTCGGTCCGCGGACATGCAGAACCCCCCGGATAAGCTGCTGATCGATGCGGTGGGCGGGGTAACCAGCTGGGGCGTTGGTGCCTTCGCGCCGCGGGCTCAGACTATTAGGGTTTCGGCAGAAGCCGCTGGCCGCGCAGCACCGTCACCGTCCGCAGCAGCCTTCCGCCCTGGCGCACCGAGGTGCCGGGCAGAACCTCCACGTCGTGAAACCATCGCCTCGCCTGCGCCACCGCCTGTTGCGCGGGGCCAAGCACCAGCAGCAGCACATCCTGCCCGGCGAAGTCACGCGGTGGGTCGGCAAAGCCGAACTGGCGCGAGTCGGCGCTCAGACACAGCATCGTCGTGGCTGGCCCCAGTGCGTAGCCGATCTTGCCTCCATCTCGCCAGTTGAACGTTGCCGCCACCGTGCCCGGCGGCAGCAGCCCTCGCGCCTGAAGATCGTCGCGCACCGAAATCCAGTCCAGCCCCTCGGCGGTTGGATCGGCGTGCACTTCGGCGGTCAGGCTGTCACCGAGCCAATCGAACTGGATCTGGGTGGCGATCGCTACCACCGCCGCCAGCAGCAATGCCGCCGAACCGGCCACCAGCCGCCGCACCCAGGGGCGGTCCAGCCGATCAGCGATCGCGCCGCCTAGCTGGGGGAACAGCATCAGGTAGCCGGGCGCGGCCCAGTGATAGAGAACGCGCTGGCTCGACCAGCCGGAGATCAAGGCGAACGCCACGATCGGAGGCGCGGCCAGCCATGCCAGCAGCCGTTCGGGCCACGACCGCGAAAAGCCGCGCAAGAACAAAACCATCATTGGCAGCCAGATCCAGGGCAGCACGAACAACGCCTCGCCGGCCAGGGTCTGGATCGGCATCAGCGGGCGGAATCGCAGGCCCACGGCGCGGTCGCCCTGGAACGCGAACGAGGCCCAGTGATGCGCGGCGTTCCAGATCAGCACCGGCGAGAACACCGCCAGCGCGAGGACGAGTGCGACATAGGGTTCCCGGCGCGCCAGCCAGCGCCGGTGCTGGCGGCTGGTCAGCAGATAGAGGAACGCGCCACCTATCGTCAGCGCGGCCGAGTATTTCGAGAACAGCGCGATTCCCGAACACACCCCGGCCGCCGCCCACCAGCCCAAAGCTCGATTGCCGGATGCGGGCAGCGCGTACAACAGGCAAAGCGCTGCTGCCAACAAGGCGGCGTCGAGCGGGCCGTCGGGAAGCACCCAGGTCCCTGTGGTGACGCCGAACACCGGCGACAGGTTCAGTGCCACGACTGCCCAGAACGCCGCCCGCTGGTCCGCGATCAGACAGCCGATCCGCCACACCAGAATCTGGGACACAGCGAACAACAGAATGAAGGGCAATCGCACGGCCCACGGGGCTTCGGTGCCAAACAGGTGCGCCGCACCCCAGGACAGCCACCAGCTTGCCGGTGGATGATCAAAATAGCCGAGACTGAAGACTCGCCCGGCTGTCACCATGTAACTTTCGTCCACACCCAGTCCGGTTGTCGCGGCGAACGCCAACCGGAGCAGTGTCGAGCCGGCGATGAGCCGGAAGATGGGAGAAACCCTCATGCGGTGCGGCTGCTTCTGCTGCCTTCAGACCTGCGCGGCGTCCGCGGTGATCGACTGGATCGACGACGGCGACACGCCGTTGTGCCCGCTTCGCGGTATCGCCGCGGTGCTGGCGGCGGTGACCGACCGGGTTGAACTGTTTCGTCCGCGCGAGCGCCGCTTCGGCGCTTATGCCGGCCGGCTGCTGCCAGACGAAGCGGGATAATGCCGGCCGACGCCCGATCCGGGCTGCTGGCAGCCACCACTTCGATTACACGAAACGCGCTGGCTCTAGTATCGCGCATCAGTGAAGCGCGATACGTCGCGATAGGTTTGAAGTAGCCGATTCACGCGACGAATCGTGGACGCTTCGCGTCTCAATGCTTCTATGCGATCGGGTACTAGGGTGCTTCCTGGCTGACCATAAACGGTCAGCGCGCTCTAGCTCATTGTTTCCACCAGTAACTTTATCAGCCAGACTTTTCCAGTCAGGTTGATGTCGCTCTAAGCGTATGTGGCGCATGGTGAGACACGGCACGACAAGGGTGGCGGGTTGGCATCGCCCGGCCGCCTCGGGCGCCTCGCCGCATATCGCGCATCAGCCCAGCGTGATACATCACTGTTGGTTTGAAGTGGCCGATCAGCGCGCCTGCTCGTGGTTGCTGCGCGTCTCACGCTGCTGTGTGACCGGACATTACGCAGCGACGATCCGCTGGGTCTGAATGCCAAGTCCCTCGATGCCCAGACGCATGACGTCGCCGGTTTTCAGGAACACCGGCTCCGGCTTCACGCCGACGCCGACGCCCGGCGGTGTGCCGGTGGCGATGATGTCTCCGGGGTGCAGGGTGATGAAGTGGCTGACGTAGCTGACCAGCTTGACCACGCCAAAGATCATCGTCTGGGTCGACCCGTCCTGGAAGCGCTTGCCGTTGACCTCGGTCCAAAGCGGCAGGTCCTGCGGGTCGCTGACCTCGTCCTTCGTCACCATCCAGGGCCCGGTCGGGCCGAAGGTCTCGCAGCCCTTGCCCTTGTCCCACGTGCCGCCGCGCTCTGTCTGGTATTCACGCTCGCTGACGTCGTTGCAGACGCAATAGCCGGCGACGTGATCCAGCGCCTCGGCTTCCGGGACGTAGTGGGCCGTCTTGCCGATCACCACGCCCAACTCGACCTCCCAATCCAGCTTCGTTGAACCGCGCGGCAGCTTCACGTCGTCGTTCGGGCCGGTAAACGCGCTGAGCGACTTCAGGAACACGATCGGTTCCTTGGGGATCGGATTGCCGGTTTCCGCGGCATGGTCGGCGTAGTTCAGACCGATGCAGACGTAGTTCACCGGCCGGACGACACAGGCGCCAATGCGTGGGTTGCCTTCCACCTTCGGCAGCCTTGCCGGCTCGAGGCTGGCGATCGTCTTCAGCGACGCGTCTGACAGGGCAAAACCGTCGATGTCCCGGACGATGCTGCTCAAATCGCGGATCGTGCCGTCATTGCCGAACAGACCAGGCTTCTCGGCCCCGACCGGCCCGTAGCGCAGCAGCTTCATGATGTTCTCCCGTTCAGGACTAGAGCAACATCAACCGGCTGGAGAAGTCCGGCTGATAAAATTGCTCGTGAAAACAATCAGTCAGAGTGCACTGACCGTTTACGGTCAGCCTGGAAGCGCGCTAAAGTGTCAGACCACCGTCTATAACGATAGCCTGGCCGGTGATGAACTGGGCTTCGTCGCTGGACAGGTAGACCGCCAGTGCCGCGATCTCCTCGGGTGTGCCTAGCCGCCCCATCGGCTGGCGAGCCACGAAAGCCGCCCGAGCCGCCTCGATGGAGCCAGCGGCGGCGGCGTTCGCTGCGATGCGTTCGTCCAGGCTGGGAGTCTCGACCGTGCCGGGGCACAGGCAGTTGCAGCGGATCCCGCGGGTCACATAATCGGTGGCAACGGATCGCGTCATGCCGATCACCGCAGCTTTCGAGGCACTGTAGACGAACCGGTTTGGCACGCCTTTCACACTGGACGCGACCGAGGCCATGTTGATGATCGTGCCCCGCCCGCGCGCCAGCATCGCCGGCAGGAATGCCCGCATGGTGCGAAACATCGAGCGGCAATTCAGCTCGAAGGCGACAGCCCAGTCGGACTCGTTGGCTTCCAGCAGCGTTCCCTGATGAACCACCCCGGCGCAGTTGAACAGGATGTCGGTTGGCCCCGCGTCGGCCGCGGCGCGATCGATCGCTGCCGCATCCAGCACATCCAGTGCCGTGGTGCGGATCAACGCCGACTCCAGGCCGACGAGCCTGGCGGCGTCCACGTCGGTCGCCAGCACCTTGGCACCCACCGCCGCGAGGGCCAGGGCGGTTGCCCGGCCAATACCCTGGCCTGCCGCGGTGACGAAGGCTGTCTTCCCGGTCAACGATGGCATTGAACCCACTCCTCGCCATGCCCATTGCGGCGCCGGTTTAGGCCACTTCGCCCGCGCGGTCACCCGGGCCAGCATGACCACATGGCCGGATCGCGATTCGGCAGCCATGGTGGCGTGAGAGGCGGCGGCTCAGTCCTCCAGCGTGAAGCCCAGCTTCATCGTCACCTGGTAGTGGCGGATCTCGCCATCGGAAATCTCGCCGCGCTGCTGAGTTACCTCGAACCAGCGCAGGTTTCGCATCGTCTTGGAGGCCCGGGCGATGGCGTTCTCGATCGCGTCGGCGTGGCTGATCTCGGATGATCCGGCGAGTTCGATCACGCGGTAGGTATGGTCGCTCATGGCGGTCTTTCTCTCTATGACATTGCGTGCGCGACCATAACCGGTGAAGCGGCTCGGGGTCGCATCGGGGCGGCTATTTTGTTCAAGTGCCACGCTGACACCGGACTTTCGCCGCTGATGTTCTTTCCGAGGGGTCCATTCATGACGGCGTTGTTTCCGACATCGGTTCGCGGCGCTGGCCAGGGCTTCTACTACAACGCCGGCCGCGGCATCGGTGCGCTGTTTCCGGCAGCGGCGGGCTTCCTGGCTACGACCCTGGGTTTGGCCGCGGCGACCGCGTTTTTCACCTTCGGCGGCTTGGCCTTGATGATCGTGGCGCTGCTGCTGTTGCCGGAGACGAGAGGGCGATCGTTGGAAAGCCTTGAGACCCGGGCGGCAGCATAGCCACAGCCCATCACACTCGCGCAAGCGGACGGGGTGCGGGGTTTCGTTGGGGAACTAGATTGCTTAGAATTCGTTCCATGCCGAAGTAAATCGGGCCGAAGTATCGGGTCGAGGTGAATTCGGAAGGAGCATGACCATGGCCTTCGCCAATGACACGCGCGGCAAACTCGACGATGCCCAGACACAGATTGCTCGACTGCGCGAGCAGGTCGAATCCATGATGAAGGACCGCGTTACGCCAGCGGTAGCGGATTTCGCCGGCCGCGCTGAAAGCGCGGTGCATAGCGCGACCGGGGCGGTCCGCGATCAGGCTCAGGCGGTTTCCGGGCGGGTGAAGGACCAACCGCTAATCGCGATCATGATCGCGGCGGCGCTGGGTTGGGTCGTCGGCCGCGTCATGCGCTGATCAATGCGCCCGATCCGGCTAGCGCGTATCGCGGCGGAGGCCGAGGGCGTTCGCCTGCGCGGCCTGGCGACAAGAATTGTCACCCGAGTCGTCCTCGCCGTGGTGGCTTTGGTTTTCGTCCTGGGCGTGCTGGTGTTCGCGCACATCGCGGCGTGGTATGCGATCCGGGTGCAGGCGGGCCTGACCTACCTGGAAACGGCCGGGGTGTTGGGCGGCGTCGACCTCTTGCTGGCCTTGATTCTTGGCTTTCTCGCCAGCCGCTCCCGCCCAAGCCGGGTCGAGGTCGAGGCGAAGGAGGTGCGGCGCAAGGCGATCGAAGGTATCGGCAACGCCTTTAGTCTGGCGCAGATGGCACTTCCGGTGCTTCGACTTGTCCCCGCCATGCGGCGGCGGAAGCGAGTGCGGTAGTATCCGATCGGCAACAAGCGCGAGACACGCAGGGGTCGCGGTTCAACCCGTCAATCGGATACTTTCAACCAACAGCGACATTGGGTAGTCCAGGTATGCTGGTCGTGGTTGATGCTTGATCAACACGCGCTATACCAGCCGAGCCTGACGAACCGCGGCGGCGATGAAGCCCGCGAACAGCGGATGTGGCGCGAATGGCTTCGACTTCAGCTCCGGATGAAACTGCACGCCGATAAACCACGGGTGGCCCGGCAGCTCGATGATCTCGGGCAGCACGCCGTCCGGGGACATGCCGGAAAAGCGCAGGCCGGTTGCCTCCAGCCGGGCGCGGAAGTTCACGTTGACCTCGTAACGGTGTCGATGGCGTTCCTGAACCACCGCCGCACCGTTGTAGATCGAGCGAACCAGGCTGTTCTCCCCGAGCAGCGCTGGATAACTGCCCAGCCGCATCGTGCCGCCCTTGATGTCCGCTTCCGTTCGGCGCTCGATCTGGTTGCCGCGCGCCCATTCTGTCAGCAGGCCGACGACCGGTGTGTCGCACGGACCGAATTCGGTGGAAGACGACTCGGGCATGTGGGCCAGGTTCCGGGCCGCCTCGATCACCGCCATCTGCATACCGAAGCAGATGCCGAAAAATGGCAAATGACGTTCCCTGGCAAAGCGCACAGCGGCGATTTTCCCTGGCGTGCCGCGTTCGCCAAAGCCGCCGGGAACCAGGATGCCGTGGACGTCTTCCAGTCGATGGACGGTGTCAGGCTGCTCGAAGATCTCGCTGTCCACCCAATCGAGGCGGACCTTCACCCGGTTGGCGATACCGCCATGCACCAGCGCCTCTGACAGCGACTTATAGCTGTCCAGCAGATTGGTGTATTTGCCGACAACGGCGATACGGACCTCACCTTCCGGGGTCTGCACCGTGTCCACGATCCGCCGCCAGCGCGACAGGTCCGGCTTGGCCTCAGCATTGAGGCCGAAATGTCGCAGCACCTCGCGGTCCATGCCCTCGTCGTGGTAGGCGATCGGCACCCTGTAGATCGTGCTGACATCAAGAGCCGGGATCACCGCTTCGGGGCGGACATTGCAGAACAACGCGATCTTGCGACGCTCGTTTTCCGGGATCGGCCGGTCGCAGCGGCACAACAGCATCTGCGGCTGGATCCCGACGTTCAGCAATTCCTTCACCGAATGCTGCGTCGGCTTGGTCTTGAGCTCACCGGCCGATGGGATGAACGGCACCAGCGTCAGATGCACGAACATCGCACCCCGCGGCCCGAGTTCGTTGCTCAACTGACGAATAGCCTCCAGAAACGGCAGGCTCTCGATGTCGCCGACCGTACCCCCGATCTCCACCAGCACGAAGTCGAACGCCTCGGTGTCGCGCAGCACCACTTCCTTGATCGCATCGGTAATGTGCGGGATGACCTGTACCGTCGCGCCCAGATAGTCGCCGCGACGTTCCTTGGCGATGACATCCTGATAGATGCGACCTGTCGTGGCATTGTCCAACTGGGTGGCGTCCACGCCGGTGAAGCGCTCGTAGTGCCCGAGGTCCAGGTCGGTTTCCGCACCGTCGTCGGTTACGAAGACCTCGCCATGTTGATAGGGGCTCATGGTACCTGGATCGACGTTCAGGTAGGGATCGAGTTTCCGCAGCTTGACCTTGAAGCCACGGGCCTGCAGCAGCGCACCCAGCGCCGCGGCGGCTATTCCTTTACCCAGGGATGAGACCACGCCGCCGGTGACAAACACGTATCGCGTCATGGGCGCCCATCATACTGAATCGAATCGGACTTAGGGAAGGCCGACGATGGACCGGCGATCCGATTGCCCGGGTCAGGCAGCGTGCCAGAGGATCAATTGGGGGGCGATCAATTGCCAGATGATCAATTGCCAACGGTCAATAGCCAGGCCGGTCAATTGGTGGGCGCGGACGGGCCTGACGGCGCAGCGGGCGGCGTCGGCCTGGTCGGAGCCGGGGTTGGGGTCGTTGCGGGCGCTGGAATGTCCAGGATCGACCGGGTTGGCCCGGACGTGCCGCGGTTGAGCAGTGCCAGGGTCAGCGACAGAGCCATGAAGATCACTGCCAGGACCGCGGTTGCCCGCGTCAGCAGATTGGCGGTACCGCGACCGGACATGAACGACCCCATGCCCTGGGAGCTGCCGATGCCCAGTCCGCCGCCCTCGGATCGCTGGATCAGCACGACGCCGATCAGGGCCAAGGTGACGAACAGGTGTATGATCAGCAGAATTGTGCTCAACGCCGAGGACTTTCAAACGAACCTCGCGGCGGCACAGCTCCTCCGTCGCCCGCGCCTCTTAGCCGGCCCGGGCGGCGCGGGCAATCGCCAGAAACGCCTGCGAGGTCAGGCTGGCACCCCCCACCAGCGCCCCGCCGACGTTCGGCACGGTCAGCAGGGATGCGGCGTTGGCCGGTTTGACCGACCCGCCGTACAGGATGCGAATGGTCTCTCCGGCGTCGCCGAACTGGCGGACCAATTCCTCGCGAATGAAGGCGTGCATGGTGGCGACGTCTTCCTCGGTCGCGGTCGTGCCGGTGCCGATCGCCCAGACCGGCTCGTAGGCCACGACACCGGCGAACGGCTTCGGCAGACTGCCTGCCAATTGCCAGCCGACGACTTCGGTTTCCTGACCGCCACCGCGCTGATCGGCGTTCTCGCCGACGCAGACGATCGGGATCAGCCCCGCCTCGACCGCGGCCAGGGTTTTTTCGCGGATCAATTCGTCCGTTTCGCCGTGGTTCTGCCGGCGCTCGGAATGGCCGAGGATGACCCAGGTCGCGCCGGCATCGCGCAGCATGGGGCCGCCGATGTCGCCGGTATGGGCCCCCTGCTTGGCCTGATGGCAATCCTGGCCGCCCACGGCGACGGCGGTGCCTTTCAGCGCTTGGGCGACGGCGACGACGTGCAGGGCGGTGGGGCAAACCAGAAGTTCCGCGCTGATGCCCTCGGCGCCAGCCGCGATTTCCTGAGCCAGGCCCACCGCCTCGGCCGCAAGACAGTGCATCTTCCAGTTCCCGGCGATCAGCTGTGGCATCCGCACATCTCCCATCCCTGCTGCCAGGATGCTGCTAGCGCACTGACCAGGGGCGTCAAGGGCGAAGACGACCGCCCCCACGGCCGGGACCAAAGCGCCGGTGTCGATAATGCCTCGGCCTGGATGGCCGGGACGTGCCATTTCATGATATGGCACGGTCAAATTAGCTGCCCGGCAAACGGGCCAGCGGGGCCAATGGACCAGCGGTTGAGCGCGCCCCATTCCGGGTCCGCCGCCAACCGGTCACGAGGATACGAACCATGAGCGAGACGATGCCGCGCAACCGGGGCCCATCTGGGCAGAGCGAACACTTCGACGTCCTGATTGTCGGCGCGGGCATTTCGGGCATCGGCGCGGCTTACCACCTGACCCAACAGTGCCCTGACAAGCGCTTCGTTGTGCTGGAGACGCAGGACCATTTCGGCGGCACATGGTGGACGCACCGCTATCCGGGTATCCGCTCCGACAGCGACCTGCACACGTTTGGCTACCGCTTCAAGCCGTGGACCGGTGCGCCGATCGCGACAGCGGCCGAGATTCTGTCCTACATGGGTGAGGTCATCGCCGAGAACGACCTTGATCAGCACATTCGCTATCGCCACAAGATCGATACCGCAAGCTGGTCGAGCCAGGAAAATCGCTGGACGATCCAGGCCACGAGGGCGGACAGCGGCGAACCGGCTGGTTTCACGGCTGACTTTTTGTGGATGTGCCAGGGCTACTATCGCCACAGTGTCGGTTATACACCCGATTGGGATGGGGTGGCGTACTTCAACGGCCGAATCGTTCACCCGCAGACCTGGCCGGACGATCTGGATTATGCCGGCAAGGACGTGGTGGTCATCGGATCAGGCGCCACCGCGGCGACCCTGGTGCCGGCGATCGCGCCCGATTGCCGCCATGTGACAATGCTGCAGCGCTCACCGACGTATTTCAGGACCGGCCGCAATGCGATCGAGCTGGCCGAGGAACTGCGCGCGTTGCAGATCAAGGAGGAGTGGATCCACGAGATCGTGCGGAAGAAGATACTGCACGATCAGGACGTGTTCACCCGCCGGTCATTCAGCGAACCGGAGGTGGTCAAGCAGGAACTGCTGTCCGCGGTTCGCGCCCATCTTGGACCGGACTACGACGTGCAAACGCACTTCACCCCAAGCTACCGGCCATGGCGCCAGCGGATCGCGTTCGTCCCTGACGCCGACCTGTTCAAGGGCATAAGCTCCGGCAAGGCATCGGTGGTCACCGGCGAGATCGAGCGGTTTACCGAGGGTGGCATCCTGCTGAAGTCCGGCGAGAATTTGAACGCCGACATCGTCATCACGGCGACCGGCTTCCACCTGAATGTCCTCGGCGACATCGCCTTCACCATCGACGACGAGCCACTGGTGTTCTCTGATACGGTGACGTATCGTGGCATGATGTTCACCGGCGTGCCCAACATGGTGTGGGTGTTCGGCTATTTCCGAGCCAGTTGGACGCTGCGGGCGGACCTGGTGGGCGACTTCGTGTGTCGGTTGCTCAACCACATGGAACAGATCGGCGCCCGCCGCGTCGTGCCGGTGCTGCGGCCGCGGGATCAGAACATGAAGTTGCTGCCCTGGATCGATCCGGAGAACTTCAATCCGGGCTACATCATGCGCGGTTTGCACCTGCTGCCGAAGCGCGGCGATCGGCCGGAATGGCAGCACACCCAGGACTACTGGACCGAGAAGGATGAATGGCCGGCGATCGACCTCGACGACACGGTATTCGCCTACCAATGAACCATTGGCCGCGACAGGAGGCGAGATCGCCGACCGTGACCTCTGCATGCAGCGGGGTCGTTTGCCTAAATATCACTCGTTTTTGATCCCGTGAATTTGCCGCCCGACCTATCTAGATCTTCATCGTACGGCAATGCGTACTGTTCCGGAAGCGGGCGCGGTGAGCGCGGGCAACAACGAGGCATCCATGGGATCGATCAACATGCGTGGCGGGACTCTTCGGGCCACCATCTGCGAGATTGAACGCGGTTTGTTTCACGTCAGATACCAGGTTGGTGACGCGGAATGGGATGGTGACGACCTGCCGCGTTATTGGGTTGGAACCTCCGTCAGCGACGCGGAACAGCACGTCCGGCAGCGTACACTGGAAGTCGGCTTCGAAGCCGTCCTGATCGGTTACGAACTGCTCATCCCATCGGTGGTTTTTCAACGCGATGCAACGGCCATGGGAACACCCTCCCGCAGCCAGAGACCGCTCATGCGCACGACCCGGAGCGCAGCCGAAATCAGCCGTGCGAAGCACCCGGCGCGCCCGCGTGCGGCCGTCGTCAGGGTCATCCAGCGCGGCGATACCCCGGTCGCCGGCTATTAGACGCTTCAGGTTGAAGCGATCAGGCTCTAATTCCGGTCGTTTGAGAGGGCGTCGTCGTTCGAGGTTGGCGCAACCTCAGACAATCCGGCGCTAGGGCCACCTGAGCTGGGCGTTGTGACGACGCGCCACGGGCGGTGACCGCGGGTTCGGCGGGCAATCCAAATCCCTGCGACCCGAGCGGTTGGAAAAGTTGCCTGTGATGGGCCCCGGCGGCGCGGCCGGAGCCCGGATCGTGGCAGCCCATTTGTCCGCCGGGGGTCGATCGCCGGATCCTGTGCAACCGCTGGCCTTGCGGCGCCGTGCGCCGTATATGCTCCGCCCCGCTCCCTACTTCCGGGCCAATCGCGTTCATGCTCTCCCTGCTTCGCCGCTACACAGATTCCTGGATCGCCCGCGTGTTCTTCGTGATCATGGCGGTTTCTTTCGTTGGCTGGGGGATCAGCGGCGACATCTTTCGCTTGATGGGACCGGCCAGCTGGATCGCCAAGGTCGGCGGCCAGACAATCGAAGTACCTGCCTTCCAGAGCGAATACCAGCGGGCTTTGGCGCAGCAGACCAGCAAGCTGCCCAGTGGTCAGGAAGCGTCGGCCGACCTGCGCCGCCGGGTCGGACAGCAGACGCTCGACCGCATGATCGCTCAGGCGGCACTGGGCGTGGAACTTAACAATCTAAGGATCATCACGCCGGATGTGGCGCTGGCCGAAGTGGTGCGGTCGATGCCGGCCTTTCGCGGCTCTGACGGCAAGTTCAGCCGGGCTGTTTTCAATGTCGTGCTGCAGAACAACGGCTACACCGAGGCACGCTTCCTGGCGCAGCTTCGATCCGATCTCGCGCAGCGGCAGTTGCTGTCCGCGGTCAGCGATCAGGTTGCCGCTCCGGACACCGAAGTAAAGCCGTTGTACCGGTCAGAATTCGAAAAGCGCGCCGCCGACATGGCTGTTTTCCCGCTGGCTGCTGCTCCAGAGCCGGCCGCTCCAGATGATAGCGTTCTGCGGCGATGGTACGAAAACCATCCGCGAAGTTACGTCACGCCGGAATTCCGCCGCATCAAGGCGATCGAGCTGTCGCCCGCATCGCTGGCTTCGGACATCAAGGTCACCGACGACGAGCTGCACGCGGCCTATGATGAGCGTAAGTCCGATTACCAGAAGCCGGAGAAGCGGTCGGCCGAGGTGATTTCGGCGCCCGATGAAACAAAGGCGAAGGCTCTGGCGGCTAAATGGCGCGGCGGCGCCGGCTGGCCGGCGATCCAGGCCGCGGCGCGTGCGGACGGTGCCTCGGCCATCGAACAGGACGATGCCACCCGGGTGCAGTTCCCGGATCCCGACCTGGCGACGACGGTGTTCTCGTCGCCGGCGGACGCGGTCGCGGGACCGTTGAAGGGGCGCCTGGGCTGGTTCGTGATAAAGGTCACGAAGATCACGCCTGGCGCGACGACGACCTTCGATCAGGCCAAGGACGCCCTACGCGATCGCGTGCTCGCCAGGAAGGCCGCGGACCTGATGTATGATCGCGCCAACAAATTGGATCAGCTGCTGGGGAATGGCACCAGCCTGGACGACCTGCCGAACGATCTCGGCGTGGTTGGGGTGGCGGGAACCCTGGACGCGAAAGCCGATACTCAGGCCGGTACACCGGCGCCGATCCCGGGGCCGCCGGCGTTGAAGGCAGCCATCGTTGCCGCGGCATTCCAGGCTCACCAGGGCGACCCGCCGCAACTGACGGAAGTGCAGACGCCGTCGACCGGCGGCTCGGCCTACTATGCGCTGATGCTGGAAAACGTGATCCCGCCTGGAGAGAAGCCATTCGATGCGGTGAAGGATCAGGTGGCGGCGGACTGGAAGCAGGACCAGCGACGGCGGTTTCAGGACAAGGCGGCAACCTCGATGATGACCGCGGTCCAAAGCGGGACGTCGTTCACGGATGCCGCCACGGTTGCCGGCGTGACACCGAAACTGGGCCCGCTGGTGACCCGAAACGACGCCAACCCGGATGTTCCGCCGGAACTGCAGAGGGTGATGTTCGGGCTGAAGAAGGGCGCGGCGACGATGGTCGAAATCCCCGACGGCTTTGTGGTGGCGCAACTCGCCGAGGTCGTGGAACCAGACCCGGCAACCGACAAGACCGGCTATGACCAGGCTCGGGCTGCGATCTCCCAGTCGATCGGCAACGACATGGCGACCGTATTCGTCGATGCGGTGCGGCGGCGGGAGAACCCGCGGATCGATCAGCGGAACTTCAACAGCGTCGTGCAAACACAGTAAGAGAGTGGAATGAACGTCTCGGTGACCCCAGGCTTCGCTGCTTTTCGCACTGCCTATGAAGCAGGGCGCGGCAGCCTGGTGTGGCGCAAGACCGTTGCCGATCTGGAAACCCCGGTGGCGGCCTTCCTGAAGCTGGCACACGGGCAGCCCAACTCGTTCCTGCTGGAAAGCGTGGAGGGCGGCGCGGCGCGTGGACGTTATTCGGTGATCGGCTTGCAGCCGGATCTGATCTGGCGGTGTCAGGCCGGGCGGGCGTCGGTCAACCGTCATGCATTATCGGCACCGCATGCGTTCGCCGCCGAGGCCAAGCCGCCGCTGGACAGCCTTCGCGCGCTGATCCTGGAAACCCAACTGGAGGTGCCGGCGCACCTTCCGCCAATGGCGGGTGGGCTGGTTGGCTACCTCGGCTACGACATGGTGCGGCAGATGGAAAACCTGCCGGCAAAGAACCTCGACAGGATCGGCGTGCCCGAGGGCATCATGGTGCGCCCGACGCTGTTCGCCATCTTCGACAACGTGAACGACGAACTCAGCCTGGTAACGCCCGCATACCCGGCGGGGGATGTCTCGGCGGAGACCGCCTGGCGATGGGCGTCAGGGCGGCTGGATGCCGCCGAGGCCGCATTGGAACGACCGCTGCCGCACCAGCCGCCGCCGGTGATGCTGCCCGAGCCGCCGGCACCGGGATCGAATTTCTCGAAGGATGATTTTGTTGCGAGTGTAGCGCGGTGCAAGGATTACATCGCCGCGGGCGATGCATTCCAGATTGTGCTGTCGCAGCGATTTTCAGTGCCGTTCGCGTTGCCACCGTTCTCGCTATACCGGGCGCTGAGGCGGATCAATCCGGCTCCGTTCCTGTTCTATCTGGACTTCGGCGGGTTCTCGATCGTCGGCTCCTCGCCCGAGGTACTGGTCCGGCTGCGGGACGGGATCGTCACCGTGCGGCCGCTGGCGGGAACCCGAGGGCGCGGCGCGAGCTATGAGGAAGACCAGGCACTTGAGGCTGAATTACTGGCCGATCCGAAGGAACGCGCAGAGCATCTGATGCTGCTCGACCTGGGACGCAATGATGTCGGCCGGGTGTCGGCGATCGGGTCGGTCAAGGTGACCGAGAGCTTCATCGTCGAGCGGTTCAGCCACGTCATGCACATCTCCTCCAACGTCGAGGGCCGGCTGCGCGATGGACTGGATGCGCTGGACGCGTTGGTGGGCGGCTTCCCCGCCGGAACGTTGTCGGGTGCGCCGAAAGTGCGGGCGATGGAGATCATCGAGGAGCTGGAGCCTGACCGGCGCAACATCTATGCCGGGTGCATCGGCTATTTCGCGGCCAACGGAACGATGGACACCTGCATCGGGCTACGCACGGCGCTGGTGAAGGATGGGGTCATGTACGTGCAGGCCGGCGCCGGGGTGGTGGCGGATTCGATCGCGGAAGCGGAATACGAGGAATGTCGGCAGAAGGCGCGGGCTCTGGTGAGGGCGGCCGAGGAGGCGGTGCGGTTCGCCGCGGGCAAGGCGGGAGGGAATAGCAAGGGGTTGGTGTAAGGCTGTTTTTGCATTCTTGGAATAATGTGCCGACCTTCGCCGAGTGCTTCGACCACTGAGTGCGTTCTTGCAGCATCGACCTCGTCCTTTGTCCGATTCATTTTGGAGACAGCTGTCAGGAGCCATTATGCTTTCAGACGACGAACTTCGCGGACTACTGCATCATGGCGAAGCCGACCATGTCGAGCGAACTCAGAGCCTCACTGATCGACGCAAATTCGGAGAGGCGATCTGCGCCTTCGCTAATGATTTGCCAGATCGGCGACGGGTTGGCGTGCTGTTTGTTGGCGTGCGGGACGATGGCCACTGTGCGAATGTTTCGATAGAAGAGCAGATTCTGCAGACGCTGATGGGTTTTAGGACGGACGGCACTATTCTACCGCCTCCTGTGATAAGTGTGCGCCGTCACAGCCTGGATGGCTGCACCATGGCGATTGTTGAGGTGGCGCCGTCAGACAATCCACCGATCAAGTACGACGGACGCGTCTGCATTCGTATAGGACCCCGCCGCGGCTTCGCAACATCCGAGGAGGAACGGAGGCTCATCGAGAAGCGACGATGGGGCGCTTTACCGTTTGACCAGCAGCCAGTTCCTAGAGCCACGTTACAGGACGTCGACGTTCTCCGCTTCCGCGAAGAGTACTTGCCGGTCGCCGTGCATCCCGAAGTTCTTGCCGAAAACCGGCGTAGCCCAGAGCAGCAGATGCGCGCTCTGGGCCTGCTGGGGGCGGACGACCGGCCGACGGTGCTTGGCCTCCTTGTTTGTGGGAAGGATCCGCGCAATTGGCTACCGGGTGCCTATGTGCAGTTTGTCCGCTATCCAGGCAACATTATTGGAGACGTGGTGCAGGACCAAAAAGAGATAGACGGACCTCTGGCAGAGCTATTTCGGCGCCTGGATGAGGTCGTGAAAAATAACATAGTGCAACCAGCGAATTTAGGTGGCCCACTGCAGACGACCAGCCCGTCTTATCCAGTCATCGCCATACAGGAGCTGGTGCGAAACGCAGTAATCCATCGCAGTTACGAATCCACGGCTTCGCCTGTCATGCTGACCTGGTACTCTGACAGAATCGAGATAACCAGCCCTGGAGGCCCTTACGGCGCCGTCACGGCCGCAACGTTCGGACAACCGGGCTTGACCGATGCACGGAACCCGGGCCTTGCCGGCGCCGCAAAAATCATGGGCTTCGTTCAACGATTTGGTTCGGGAATTCCTCGAGCAACGGCGGCACTTCGGGCCAACAGCAATAGACCTGCGGAGTTTCAAACCGAGCCTAACTTCGTCAACGTCACCTTATGGGCGGTAAAATGAAGACGATCGGGTTCTTTAATAACAAGGGAGGAGTAGGCAAGACCTCTCTAGTCTATCATGTAGCCCACATGCTCGGTCAGCTCGATACTCGAGTAATAGCTGCAGACCTGGATCCGCAGGCGAACCTGACGTCGCTGTTTCTAACCGAGGAGCGGCTTGACGAACTCTTCGAGATTTCTCCGCGACCAACTCTTCATGGCGCGGTGTCGCCGCAGTTTCGCGGGGTGGGCGATGTGCAATCACCTGTAATCGAAGCGATCAGCGATAGGATAGGCCTTCTACCGGGAGACCTCGAACTATCTAGGTTTGAGGATGATCTTTCCTATGCGTGGCCAAAATGCCAAGACGGTGATGAACGGTCATTCAGGGTGATGAGCGCGTTTGCCCGTGCGATCGACATGGCTGGAGAGGAGTTTCAGGCCGAGGTAGCACTGGTTGATGTAGGACCGAACCTTGGGCCGCTCAATCGCGCGGCGCTTTTAGCGTGCGACTTTGTGGTGGTGCCTCTTGGGGCTGATCTGCTGTCACTTCAGGGGCTGCGCAACATGGGACCCACGTTGCGTGGCTGGCGGGACGCCTGGCGGGACCGACGCGCAAAGACGCCGGACCAATCGATCGTGCTACCCGAGGGCGGCATGCGGCCCGTAGGGTACGTTGTGATGCGCCATTCGGTGACCGCTGGGCGGCCGGCTCGGGCCTACAGTCGGTGGATCGAACGGATGCCTGCTCAGTATCGAGAGTATGTTCTGAACATGCCTGATAATCATTTCAGCGAAGTCGCGCAGGATCCAAATTGCTTTGCGCAACTGAAAGATTATCGCTCATTGATGCCCATGGCGCAGGAGGTTCGCAAGCCGATGTTTCTCCTACGGCCGGCAGACGGTGCTTTCGGTGGTCACCAGCAAGCGGTACAAACCTGCTATTCGGATTTCAAAGCACTGACGCTCTTGATCATGAGTAGGACAGTATAGAAACCGACGTCAATAATCTGGAGCATTTTGTTAACCACATCGCTCGGCCCGAATCCCACCCACCGGTTTGCGAAAGCGGTTCCACCGATCGTCGCGGCTTTCTTCCGAGGCCTTGGGCAGCAGCGCGTGAGCTTGCAAGCAGTTGCCCGACAGCGATCGGAGTTTGTGAAATCACAGACCCGGTTTCAGAACCATTACAATTCCAGCTCAGCTCGATCTCGGCGACACATGCGAACGCCCAAGCGCCTCCCCAGTTTCCAGCAGGCTTTTGAGGCTACAAAAAGTAGCCGGCCAACCCGTCTTCTCCCGCCCCTGAATTCAGGGTCACCACAAGGTTCGCCGCCTGAAGAATAACAAGGTGTTTCGTCACGGCCTGCCGCGTGATGTCGCGACCCCTGCATAGCTCGTTCGGTGTCTGCTCCCTTCGGGCGCGGAGGCTGTCCAAAGAGCGCGTCTGACCGGATCAGCGAGAGCCTTGAAGACCGCATCCATGGTCACGCAGCTAATAGGCAACCTTTGGGTTGCCTTTGTAAGTTCGCCCGGCTCTGCTTGCGGTTCAGGGAGCTACTTGCGGTTCAACAAGCCGGAGCCGATGATCGGGCCAGACGTCCAATCGAGAAGGATGCATCCATGAGCGCGCTCCGCGGCAACAACGGCCCACGGTATCGCCATACCACCGAGGACACCGCCCCCTATGAGACCATCGCGGTCGACAAGCTGACGCCGATCATCGGCGCTGAAATCAGCGGTGTGGACTTGTCGGCGCCCTTACCCGGCTATCAGATCGACGAAATCCATCGTGCCCTGGCCGAAAATTGCGTGATCTTCTTTCGTGACCAGACGCTGACGCAGGACCAGCACCTATCGTTTGGCCGCAACTTCGGCAACCTGCACATCCACCCGGCCGCCCCGCACGCGCCCGGCCATCCGGACCTGATGATCATCCGAGCCGACAAGGACAGCCCCCGGGCGAACGGCGAGGGCTGGCACAGCGACGTGTCATGCGACCCGGAACCACCGATGGGCAGCATTTTATACATCAGGCAGTGCCCACCCACTGGCGGCGACACGCTGTTTGCCAGCATGTATGCGGCCTATGCGGCACTCTCCGACCGAATGAAGGCCTATCTGGACGGTATGATCGCGGTGCACGACGGTGAGGAAGCCTATCGGGGCACCTACAAGAACCTTGGGATCGCCGATAAGCCGGTCTATCCAACGGCGGAGCATCCGGTGATCCGCACCCACCCCGTGACCGGTCGGAAGACGCTGTATGTGAACCGGGGATTTACCAAGCGCATCCTTGGCGTGCCGCGCGACGAGTCCGCTGCTGTTCTGTCCTATCTTTACGACCACGCCGAAAACCCCTTGTTCCAGTGCCGGTTCCGCTGGCGGGAGAACTCGATGGCGTTCTGGGACAACCGCTGCGTGCAACACCGCGCGATGTGGGACTATTGGCCGCAGACGCGTTCCGGCTTTCGGGTAACGGTGGCCGGCGACAAACCATTTTAGCGCTGTCGGCGCGATCGGACCTGCTGGCCGGCCGCCGGCATAGCACCGCACACGGGGCCGCTCGTCCTGGCGAGACAAGACGTGCGGCCGGCCGTGGTCGGCAGCGTGCAGCGCCGCGCTGATGCCTCGGCGCCCAGGCGCTCGGAATGCCTCTCCGCCAGGTCAGCCGGTCGCTGTTCCGGCGATGACCGCGACCGCCGCGCGAGAGGCCTTCCTGAGTTGGATGCAGCAGGAGCGTCACGCCGCGGCCAACACGGTCGAGGCGTACGGCCACGCCCTGGCCGGCTTCCTTGGGTTCCTGACCCTGCATTTAGGCCAGGAGCCCGATCTCGCCGCTTTGACAGCCTTGCGCGCAACAGACGTTCGTGCCTGGCTGGCCGCCTTGGCCAACGCCAAACTGGTGGCGTCATCGCGCGCACAGCATCTGTCGGCGGTTCGCGGCTTCTTCCGTTACCTGAACCGCCGCCACGGGATCGAGACCACCGCGGTGCGCCTGGTCTCGACGGCGCGGGCCCGTCCCGCCCTGCCGCGCGCGCTGACGATCGAGCAGGCGCGCGACGTCACCGACAATGTCAGCGAGGTTGCCGAGGATCCCGGCATGCAGGCGCGGGACGTCGCACTGTTTTCTCTGTTGTACGGCAGTGGCCTGCGGATCGCCGAGGCCCTCAGCCTGGATGTCCGCGCGGCGAGCCTACTGCGCACCAACCCATCTTTGACCGTGACAGGAAAAGGCTCGAAGACGCGGATCGTGCCGGTGCTGCCCGTGGTTCGTTCGGCGATCGAGACGTGGCTGGTGTTACATCCTGATCGCCAAGCGGATAGCCCGCTGTTTCTGGGCGCGCGCGGCAAGCGACTTGACCCAGCCGTGGCGCAGAAAGTGCTCAGAAGCTATCGCCGGCTGGCTGGACTGCCGGAGCATGCGACCCCGCATGCACTGCGTCATTCCTTCGCGACGCATCTGCTGGCCGGCGGCGGCGATCTGCGCTCGATCCAGGACCTGCTTGGTCATGCAAGCCTGTCTACCACGCAACGCTACACCGCCGTCGCCGACACGGCGCTGCTGGCGGTCTGGCGGAAAACCCATCCACGTAGATAGCGACTTTGGAAAAGCCGATCGCCCGGCAACGCGCGGGGCGGTCCGCCCGCTTCGGTCTAACCGCGTTGTCACGTGAAACACAGGCCGATGAGAGGCAGGATATGGCATGCTTGATAAGATGTATGGTGCTCGCTCGATCACGACAGCCAGTGTCCTCATCGCCATTGGCGCGTTGCGCAGTTTCTCGGTTGGATCGGCGACGGCACAAAGTCAGGTCGCCAACACAAATCCGATGGAAGTCACCAGCGATACCCCGGAATATTGCCTGCATCTGCTGGATCGGGTGAGCAAGCAGGTGCGTCTCGCGGTCGCGCCGGTGCCGCACGACGTAACGGACTTGACCACCGAGGGCCACCGGATGTGCGCGATCGGCCAGACCCGCGGCGGCATCATGCGGCTGCGCAGCGCGCTTATGATGATGGAAAAAAGCACCGGAACGGGCCACTGATAGAAATCTTCTATCGATGGATGGGTCCGCTTTCTTGCATCAGGCCATTTAAACACCGTCTATTGCGTCACAACTATAGAATATCCCTTGTCCGGGAGGACCAATGGCCAAGCATGAGCCATGGAATGAGAACAAGGCCCGCGCCGTAATCGCCAGGTTTGCCGCGGTAGAAGGCGCTTCTCTGCCGATTCTGCATGCGTTGCAGGCGACGTTTGGCTGCGTTCCGCTGGAAGTCGAACCCGTGGTAGCCGCGGCGCTAAACATCACCCGAGCGGAGGTACATGGCATTGTGACCTTCTATCACGAGTTCCGACGCGCGGTTCCCGGTCGCCATGTGCTGCACCTTTGCCGCGCCGAGGCGTGCCAGGCCGTCGGTGCCGAAGCCGTCGGCGCCCATGTTCGGTCCGCGCTCTCGGTCGATTGGCACGCCACGTCGGCCGACGGTTCGGTGACGCTGGAGCCGGTTTTCTGCCTCGGCCTGTGTGCCACCGGACCCTCTGCGCTGCTGGACGGCCAGCCCGTCGGGCGGCTGACCACGGCTCGGGTTGACCGAATGCTGGAATCGCTGACGTGACCCAGGTCTTTGTTCCTCGCGACGCCGCTGCGCTGGCGGTCGGCGCGGACGACGTGGCGGCGGCGCTGGCGGGCCATGCGGACGTGATCCGGACCGGCTCGCGCGGGTTATTCTGGCTGGAACCGATGATCGAGGTGGAGACACCCGCCGGGCGCATTGCTTACGGCCCGGTCGAGGCCGCCGATATCCCGCGACTTCTGGCGGACGGCCTTCTGCAAGGATCAGCGCAACCGCTGCGGCTCGGTCTCGCTGATGACATTCCCTTTCTGGCCCGGCAGACCCGGTTGACGTTTGCCCGCTGCGGCATCGTTGATCCACTTTCGCTGGACGATTGTCGGGCTCATGGCGGCTTGGCCGGTTTGGCGAAGGCTCGTGAACTTGGTGCGGCGGCGGTCGTGGAAATCGTGCTGGCGTCCGGCCTGCGCGGGCGAGGCGGCGCCGGTTTCCCCACCGGCATCAAGTGGAAGACCACGGCGGAAGCGAAGGGCGATCGGAAGTTCATCGTTTGCAACGCCGATGAGGGTGACTCCGGGACCTATGCGGACCGCATGTTGCTGGAAGGCGATCCGTTCAGCCTGATCGAGGGGATGGCGATCGCCGCGCTCGCGGTCGGGGCAACCAAAGGCTACGTCTACACCCGGTCGGAATACCCGCAGGGCATCGCCACCTTCGACAAGGCGATCACCATCGCCCGCGACGCCGGGATCCTGGGTGCGGCATTTGATATCGAGCAGCGGGTCGGCGCCGGCGCCTATGTCTGCGGCGAGGAGACATCGCTGCTGGAAAGCCTGGAAGGGCGTCGCGGGCAGGTCCGCGCCAAGCCGCCATTGCCCGCCCACAAGGGTCTGTTCGGGTGTCCCACGGTGATCAATAATCTGGTCACCCTGGCCACCGTGCCTGGCATCCTGCGCGACGGCGCGGCGGCTTATCAGTCATTGGGCCTAGGACGCTCGCGCGGCACGATGCCGATCCAGCTGGCGGGGAATATCCGCCACGGCGGCCTGTTCGAGGTCGGCTTCGGCATCACCCTGGGCGAACTGGTGTTCGAGATCGGCGGCGGCACGTTGTCGGGGCGTCCGGTGCGCGCGGTGCAGGTCGGTGGCCCGCTGGGAGCGTATTTTCCACCCTCCCTGTTCGACACGCCGTTCGACTATGAGGCTTTCGCCGCCAAGGACGGATTGATCGGCCACGGCGGCGTGGTGGTCTTCGACGACACCGTCGACATGGCGCGTCAGGCACGCTTCGCGATGGAATTTTGCGGCGTGGAATCCTGCGGCAAATGCACGCCCTGCCGGATCGGGTCGGTGCGCGGGATGGAAACCGTGGACAAGATCCTGGCTGGTCAGAACGTCGATGCCAATCTCGCTCTTCTGCGCGACCTTTGCCACACGATGAAATTCGGCTCGTTGTGTGCGCTGGGCGGGTTCATCCCATACCCGGTGCTCAGCGCGATGAATTTCTTTCCCGAGGACTTCCGCACCGGCCAACGCCTGGCCGCCGAGTAAGAAAAGGAGACGCCGAATGCCAATGGTGCAGGAGATCGACTACGGCACACCCGCCAGCACAGCCGAAGCATCGGTCACACTGACGATCGACGGACGCGATGTGACGGTGCCAGAGGGTACCTCCATCATGCGGGCGTCGATGGATGCCGGCATCAAAGTGCCAAAACTGTGCGCGACCGACACGTTGAACAGTTTCGGCAGCTGCCGCCTGTGTCTGGTGGAGATCGAAGGCCGCAATGGCACACCGGCGTCCTGCACCACGCCGGTCGGACCGGGCATGAAGGTTCACACCGTCAGCGACAACCTGCGCAAGCTGCGACGCGGCGTGATGGAGTTGTATATTTCGGACCATCCGCTCGACTGCCTGACCTGTTCAGCCAACGGCAATTGCGAGTTGCAGACCGCGGCAGGCGAAGTCGGGCTACGCGATGTCCGTTACGGATATGAGGGCGCGAACCATTTGGCCGCGCCGGTCGACGGCTCGAACCCCTATTTCGACTTTGATCCGGCGAGATGCATTGTCTGCTCCCGTTGTGTGCGGGCCTGTGAGGAAGTTCAGGGCACCTTCGCGCTGACCATTCAGGGCCGAGGCTTTGACTCCAAGGTCGCGGCCGGAATGGACGAGCCATTTCTGACCAGCGAATGCGTGTCCTGCGGTGCCTGTGTGCAGGCATGCCCTACGGCGACCTTGATTGAGAAATCCGTCGTCGAGATGGGGCAGCCGGAGCACTCAGAGATCACGACCTGCGCCTATTGCGGCGTTGGCTGCAGCTTCAAGGCGGAAATGCGGGGCGATCAGGTCGTGCGCATGGTGCCGTGGAAGGACGGCCGCGCCAATCACGGCCACTCTTGCGTCAAGGGCCGGTTCGCGTGGGGCTATGCCAATCATCCTGATCGCATCCTTGCTCCGATGATCCGCGAAAAGATCAGCGATCCGTGGCGGGAAGTAAGCTGGGAGGTCGCCATCGAGCGGGTGGCGTCGGAATTCAAGCGCATCCAGGCGAAAGCCGGGAAAGACTCCATCGGCGTCATCACGTCGTCGCGCTGCACCGCCGAGGAATCGTATCTGGTGCAGAAGCTGGCGCGCACCGCGTTCGGCAACAACAACACCGACACCTGCGCCAGGGTCTGCCATTCGCCGACCGGATACGGGCTGGGCAAGACGTTCGGGACCTCGGCCGGCACACAGGATTTCGACAGCATCGAGCAGTCCGACGTCGTCGTCGTGATGGGTGCCAATCCCACCGATGCGCATCCGGTGTTCGCGTCGCGCATGAAGAAGCGGCTGCGCGAAGGTGCCAAGCTGATCGTCATCGATCCGCGGCAGATCGATCTGGTGCGGACGCCGCATGTGGAAGCGGCTTATCACCTGGCGCTGCGCCCGGGGACAAACGTGGCGATGCTGACATCGCTGGCGCATGTCATCGTGACCGAGGGTCTGGTGGCGCAGAGCTTCGTCGCCGAGCGATGCGATCTTGAGGCTTTTACCGATTGGGCCGCCTTCGTTTCTGAACCGAGGCACAGCCCGGAAGCGTTGGAGGCCACCACCGGCGTGCCGGCCGCATCTGTCCGCGGTGCGGCACGGTTGCTGGCCACCGGCGGCAACGGCGCGATCTACTACGGGTTGGGCGTAACGGAGCACAGCCAGGGCAGCACCGCCGTCATGGCGATCGCCAATCTGGCGATGGCGACTGGCAATATCGGCCGCCGCGGTGTCGGCGTCAATCCGCTGCGGGGTCAGAACAACGTGCAGGGCAGTTGCGACATGGGCAGCTTCCCGCACGAACTGCCCGGCTATCGCCACGTCGGCTCGCCGGATGTACGGGCCATCTATGAAGCCGAGTGGAATGTGAAGATCGACCCCGAACCCGGGCTGCGCATCCCCAACATGCTGGATGCCGCGGTCGAAGGAACGTTCCTCGGACTTTATGTGCAAGGCGAAGACATTGCCCAGTCGGATCCCGACACCAGGCATGTCACGGACGGTCTATCTGCCATGGAATGCGTCGTGGTGCATGACCTGTTCCTGAATGAAACAGCCAACTACGCGCACGTCTTCCTGCCGGGTGCCACGTTCCTGGAGAAGGATGGCACGTTCATCAACGCCGAACGCCGCATCAACCGTGTCCGCCAGGTCATGGCGCCGCGGGCAACCCTGGGCGATTGGGAGGCGACCCAGGCGATCTCCAACGCCATGGGCTACCGGATGCACTACAATGATCCGTCCGAGATCATGGCGGAGATCGCGCGGACGACGCCCATCTTCGCGGGGGTCTCGTATGAGAAGCTGGATCAGGGTGCGGTGCAGTGGCCGTGCAATGACGCCGCGCCGGACGGCACGCCGATCATGCACATCGATCATTTCGTGCGCGGCAAGGGCAACTTTGTCGTCACCGAATATGTGGCAACCGACGAAAAGGTCGGACCGCGCTTCCCGCTGCTGCTCACCACCGGTCGCATACTGTCGCAGTACAACGTGGGCGCTCAGACCAGGCGGACGGCAAACGTGGTCTGGCATGCCGAGGATGTGCTCGAGATCCACCCGCACGATGCCGAGGAGCGCGGCGTGAAGGACGGCAACTGGGTGCGTCTGCGCAGCCGAGCCGGCGAGACGACGTTGCGGGCCTTGCTAACCGAACGCGTGGCGGCAGGCGTTGTCTACACGACCTTCCACCATCCGCTGACCCAAGCCAACGTTGTCACGACCGATTATTCCGACTGGGCGACGAACTGTCCGGAATACAAGGTGACGGCGGTGCAGGTCTCGCCCTCGAACGGGCCGTCCGACTGGCAGGTGGAATATCGCGCGCTGTCCGCCGAGAACCGGCGCGTCGAGCCGGTGCCGGCGGCCGAGTAAGATGGGACGTTCCGCCTCGGGTTCATTGCCCAGCAGTTGCTGGTGTCACGGCTGGGGTCGGCCCGTCCTCGGCCTGACTCGGCGGCGGAACCCCGGTTCCAGGTGCCGGTCCCGGGCTCTCCGTCATGGCTGATCCGGTTGTCGCGGCTCATCGCATTGTCTGGCGCGGAGACGTGGCGCGTGATGGCGTGCGTGTGGTCCCGCGTGAAACGCCGGTTGCCCTGAGCTATAATCGGAGCACCCATGCGGTAATGCTGGCGACGCCAGCTGACCTCGAGGATTTCGCCATCGGCTTCAGTCTGTCCGAGGGCATTATTGATAAGGCGTCCGACGTGCTGGCGCTGGACATCGTCGAGGTTTCCGAAGGCATCGAATGCCGCATGGATCTGGCCGATGACAGGTTGGCGGCGCTGACCAAGCGGCAGCGCCGGCTGGCTGGCCCGAGCGGCTGCGGCCTGTGCGGCCTGGACAGCCTGGCGGCGGCGATCCGCCCGGCACCATCTGTCCCGGCGGGCCGCGTCTTCACGCCCGGCACCATCCGCGATGCCATGACCTGCATGCCCGCGGCGCAGACGCTGAACGCGGCCACGCATGCGGTTCATGCCGCCGCTTTCTGGACCCCGGATCAGGGGTTGATCGCGCTGCGTGAGGACGTGGGTCGGCACAATGCCTTGGACAAGCTGGCGGGCGCGCTGTGTCGCATCGGCGCCGCCGCGGCCAACGGTCTGATCCTGCTGTCCAGCCGGGTTTCGGTCGAGATGGTGCAGAAGGCGGCGACACTGGGTGCGCCGGTTATTGTTGCCATCTCGGCGCCGACGTCGCTGGCGATCGAGGTGGCTGCCGCCGCTGGCATTACCCTCATTGGCGTGGCGCGTGCCGATGGCTTCGAGGTCTTTACGCATCTAGACCGGATCAACGCCCGCGAGGCGCGTCATGTCGCATGATAGACTGGCCTATATGGCCAATCAGATCGGTCGTTTCTTCGAGTCGCAGAAGCCGGAAACCGCGGTCGCCGGCATCGAGGATCATATGCTGAAGTTTTGGGATCCGCGGATGCGTCGGGCGATTGTCGCTGAACTCGCCGAGGGGCGTATTCAACTTGATCCGCTGGTGCGGGACGCGGTCGAACGACTGGCAGACGGCAAACGGGTCTGACCTTGGACAGTTCGGGCTGTGCAGCTTCGACTTCGGAGATTTCCGCATTTCCGCACGCCACCGACGTGGGGATCATTGACCTGCGCCGCACGAGCATTTTACGCCAGTTCTGGAACTCGCGGGTGCGGCGAGCGATCCTCGCCGCGCCCGCCGGGGGCGCCATTCGGCTCAACCCCCGGTTCGGAACGCCGGCCAACCACAACAGTGGCTTATAGCCACAGACCGGTATGTCAGCCCCTGTGATCAAGCCGTGGGAGCGGTACCCGGCGGGGCATTCGTCTGTAGCGCCCTTGCGTAGGCGGCCCGAGCGGTCGCTCGTTGATTATAGCCGGCAACAGCATCCGCGATCGACACACCGTAGCGGACGGCCCAGGTCACACAGGTCGAAAGCAGGATATCAGCGGCGCAGAATCGATCGCCCAATATGTAATGCCGCCCATCTTCCAACGCGCGCTCGACCGTTCGCATCTGCCTTTGAAAATACGCTGCCGCCGCTGCGTTCGCCATAGGTGCCTCGCCGTAGATATGGCGCAGATCGCCGTGCCGGCGCATGACGTACAGCGAGGTGGCATCCAGTTCGCTGATCACGAAGAAGCACCACTCCAGGCACTGCGCTCGGGTGCGAGGATCGGTCGGCATAAGCCGGTTGTGCGGCTGGCCGTAGGCGTCCGACAGATAAGTAACGATCGCGGCGCTTTCAGTCAAAACCAGGCCATCGTCTTGCAGCAACGGGATCTTCTGCCGAGCACTGAGGGCGGTGAATTCGGCGGTCTGGGTTTCGCCGGTCCGGGGCAGAATGGGACGAAGTGTGAAACTCAGGTCAAGCTCATGAAGGGCCCAGTGCGGCCTGATCGTGCGGCTGGTGCCGGCGCCCCACAGAACGCGCTCAATGGCCATCTGTTGTTATCCCGGTGTTTTGGTCGCACGCGACGTCTTCAGCGCCTCGATCTCGGCGGCGGAAAAACCGGCCTCTGCCAGCACCGCGTCCGTGTGTTCACCGATGCGGGGGGCCGGGCCGGCGATCCGGGCCGGCGTTCGGTCGAACCTGGCGGCGGGGCGGGCCTGGCGCACCGTGCCCAGAGCTGGTTGCTCCATCAGTTCGATCAGTTCGTTGTTGACGACCTGGACGTTATTGATGACCTCGGCGCGCCGCAGCACCGGCGCACATGGGACGTCGGCCGCATCGAGGCGATCCAACCATGTCTGGCTGTCGCCGGTAGCCAGGATCGCGCCGACCAGCTCGAGCCGTTCGGCTGCATTCAGGGATCGCGCCGCGGGCGTTCGGAAACGCGGATCGTCGATCCACGCCGGTCTGTCGATGACACCGCAGAGGCCGCGCCATTCGGCATCGGACAGCGAACCGACCGTGATATAGCCATCTAAGGTGCTGAAGATCAGGTCCGGACGCGGCGCCGGCTGAGGTGCGTTTTCCCGGCCGACAATGGTGTATTGCGCCATTGCCTCGGGCCACAGAAACGCGACCATGGTGTCGAGCATCGACAGGCGGATGTGCTGGCCCTGTCCAGTGCGGCCACGGGCAACCAGCGCCGCGCACACCGCCTGCGCCGCATAGACCGCGGTCGTCTTGTCGGCGACGATGGTGCGGATCATTCTCGGACGCCCGGTGTCCTGATCCGCCTGAACATCGGCGAAGCCTGACAGGGACTGGATAACCGGGTCGTAGACACGCTTTGTCACGTATGGCCCGGTCTCCCCCACGCCGGAGATCGACAGGTAGATCAATCCCGGATTGAGCGCGCGCATCGCCGGTTCATCGATGCCGAGCCGGGCCATCGTTCCGGGTCGGAAGTTCTGCACCAGAACATCCGCCCGCGTGATCAGGCGGCGTACCGCATCCAGCGCGGCCGGCTGCTTCAGGTCCAGTGCCACGGAGCGCTTGCCGCGATTGGAGGACACGAACATCGCGGTGAACTCACCTTCGCCGGCGGTGTGGCGCGCGATGTCGCCGCCGGGCGGCTCGATCTTGATCACGTCGGCCCCTTGGTCGGCGAGCAGCATGGTGCAGACTGGACCCGAAACGACCGTGGTCAGGTCGATGACGCGGATGCCGGCGAGCGGCCCGGCCATCACCAGGTCTCGGACCACGGACGCAGGTCGAGTTCATGCGTCCAGGCGTCGCGCGGCTGGTTGTGCAGCATCCAGTAGTTCTCGGCGATCGAGGCCGGGTTGAGGATGCCGTCTGCCTGCTTCCTGGTCTCGTAGGTGTCGGGCGCGCGCTGGCGGATGAAATCCGTGTCGATAGCGCCGTCGACGACGACGTGGGCGACGTGAATGCCTTGCGGACCGAGCTCGCGGGCCATGCTTTGGGCGAGGGCGCGCAGCGCGTGCTTGCCGCCGGCGAAGGCAGCGTAGCCGGCGCTGCCACGGATGCTGGCGGTGGCGCCGGTGAACAGGATCGTGCCGCGCTGGCGGGGGGTCATGTATTTGGCGGCCTCGCGGCCGGCGAGGAAGCCGGACAGGGCGCACATCTCCCACACCTTGGTGTAGACGCGGGTGGTGGTTTCGCGGATGGGAAAGCGGACGTTGCCGCCGACGTTGAAGGAGACGACCTCGAGCGGGCCGATGTCGCGCTCGATGGTTTCGAACAGCGCGGTTACGTCTTCTTCCCGCCGCGCATCGCTGCCGAAGGCGCGGGCCTTGCCGCCGGCATGTTCGATGTCGTTGACCAGCGACGCCAGTTGGTCGCCGTGGCGGCGGGTGACGCAGGTGAAGAAGCCCTCACGCGCGAAGCGGCGGGCGATGGCACCGCCCGTGGCGTCGCCGGCGCCGATCACTAGGGCGACTTTGGTTTCTGGCATGGACGATGGTTTCCGGGGCGATAGTTGCATGATGCAAGTCTTGGGTTATATGTGGGGGTTTTGTCAAGGTGATGGGTCGGCTTGACGGTTTGCGCGCGTTGCGGAGGCTGCCCGGTGGACACCGCGGCGCCAGCGTTGGTGGAGTGGCCCGAGACCATCGTTCTCGAGGACTGGATACTTGCCACACGCCATACATCGGCTTTATGCGGCGTTTGGATGCGAAGTGGTGGTAGATTGCGCAGTCCAACATGTAGAATCAAGCCGTTAACGATCTAATCCGGGGGCAGGAGCAAGTGGCGTCGTTTTGCTGGTGGCTTTGGGGGATCATCATGTTTTTTGGTGTTCTCTTTTGGCGTCGTTATCCGCCAGGGCATGAATTTCGGCGTGCCTCGCTAGTTATGATGGTCATCGCGACGTGTATCCTGCCGGTGATGGCCATCATTGATCACCAGGACACCGACGAACAGGCGGCACACGTAGCGGCGGTTGAGCAGCTAGAGGCCCTACAACGCGCGTGGCGGGACAATCATCCGACATCGCAACACTAACCAAGCCGGGCCGCCGCCTGTCCGCGACGGGCGGCAGGTTCGCTTCCGTGGCCCCGGCCGCCAGACGAGGGCTTTGCCATACGAGCCTCCAGGGCGGCACGCGCCGCTTACGAACGGTCGAAGCCCGCCAGGCCGGGGTTCTAGGACTTACCAAAGATCGCAGTTATGCGGTGAGTTCGCAGCTAAAGCAGCGCAACCGCATCGTCAGGATGTTCAATACAACCAGCACCCAGCGATAAGAGAGCACTTTTCTTAGTGGGTTGGTGAAAATTCCCGTCAGTAGATATAAAAACATCTCTTTTGGAAGCAATGTGGCTCCAAATTGCTTGGATATCGCATTTATGATTACGCCATACACTATCGGGGGAAGGGTTGTTTCGATCAATTCCTCTAGCCGCAGAATAGTCAGACCATAGAAATTCTTCGTCAGGGAAAAGAATACGATGAATTTCCCTTTCAAGATCATGCAATGAGGCGTCAGCAAAGCGGCATTGATCCAGAAAAGAGATATCCAAGTAAACCATTGGCAGACACTTATCAAGATGGCTAAGCCCTATAGATGCAAGTCTTTGCTCAAACTCCGCAAAATTGTGGATAAGCTTCCCCCTTTTTTGTCTTTCTGATGCAGATATTGCGACTACAGCAACGTTCGCGCTCCCGGTCGCATGAGCATTGGCTAAAGTTAGAACAGCCGGAGCTGTCAGCTCATTGTTCGCTACGGCAAAAATGCAATTGGTATCAAGGGTGAAGGTTCGCATTCGCTATTTAAATGCAAAAAGACACCCGCCTCAACGTAGAACGTGATTCCGCAGTTCAAGACTTTCGGAATCTCCACTTGCCTCAGTTCTTTCAGTGGGCTGCGGTGTCCGAAAGTTGACCGCAATAGACCATCAATCCAGCCGCTCTGAGTCCTCTCTCATCGTCACGCCGGGGCGGACGACCCCACCACCAGGGCCTCCAGTGCTGATCTACAAGGCGTTGATAGTGGACTGTCCGTCCCTCGCATACTCGTCGCCCAAGCGACCGAATCAAACGCTCGCGCGGTCACATCACCGCAAGAACCCTCAACTCTTTCCCGCGTAACTCTTCGCCATTCCCTCACCCGGTTCCGCCTGCGGGCCGAACGGCATGATCGGATAGCGCAGCCCGGCCTTCGACAGGCCCTGCAACCCGGTCACCGCACGCAGCAGGTCAGCCGGTGGGCAGGCCATCAGCATCTCCTCGTCCGTCACCCCACCATACCGCCGTTCGGCATAACACGGGATCGACAGGCTGACCTTCTTGTTCTTCAACGCGCTGCCCCAGCTATCGGCGCACGCGCTCTCACCCGTGATGCTGAAGTCGTAGCGCTGGTAGTTGCGCCACTGCAGCCCATTGATGAACAGGATCATCTGCGCCGGATTGCCATAGAACAGGCACACGTCCGGCGGGCTGAGCCGCCCCGTCCGCAGCGGCGAGATCGCCAGGCCGTGATACCGCCCCGGCGCCACCCGCGGCATCCCCGCCTGATGCGCGGCCGCGGCCGCACGGTTCTCAAACCACACGCCCTCCATCTTGCGACCCGAGGTATAAACGTCTCCCGGCGCATCCAGCCCGATCACGCTGCTGCAACTGGAAAACGCCGGAACATTCTCCGTCGTGATGCCAAGGGTGAAGCCGGCCATGCGCGATTGGGTGACCAGCTGACAGGTGGAGTAGGTCTTGCCCTTGGCGGGCCGGCGCAGCCCGGGCACGGCCTCCATCTCCGCGACATCCTCGAACAGCTTCATGCCGATCGGAAACGTTCGCAGCCGCAGCAACTGGTTCAGCTGTTCGGCGAGCTCAGCGATCGCCTTACCGTCAAGAGCGGGGCCGGGGGCATCCTGCATCGTGGGCATGTCGTTCATGGCCGGGTTCCTCCTGCGGCCATGCTGCCATGCCGGGCGCCGGACGAAAACCCGGGACGGTCAGGCGTGAACGATATCCAGCGGCAGCCCAATTCGATCGATGCGTTCGGATTGCGCCGCGAAGTCGCCATGCAGCAAGGCGACCTTTGTCTCCAGCGAGGTCGCCCGGCGGCCCAGATCGGCAACGCTATCGACCACCCGGTCAAGCTTCTCGTCGATACGCCGCAGATAAACCAGGATCAGGTTGTCAGGGGCGTCGCTCACCGCAAACTCCGTTGAAGGGGAAGGTGGCGTACCACAAATCCCGTTTAAGGGAAGGTAACATACCACAAGTAGAGCCCATCGGCATGGCATAAAATCCGCCGCTCAGACCCCGTGGCGCACCGTCCGCCGCCCGAACGTCCGTGCCAACCGCCGCACGCCGGCGACCTGTTGCTGGACCCAGGTGCCTGTCGCCAGTGCCTCCTCGCCCGAGGGATCGCCGGTCCGCACATACGCGCGGGCGAAAACCGCTGTCCGGAACAGCATATCCCACCAAGGCAGCACGGCGCCGTAGTTGCAGCTGCGCTGCCCGGCCGCACGAACGCCGTGATGCGCCCGATGGAACCGCGGCGAGACCAGCAACCGGTCGCCCACCCAGCCGAACGACAGCCGCACATTGGCGTGTGACAGCGATTCAAGAAAACGCAGCACCAGGACCAGCAGCGGGAACTGCAGCGGCGGGACGCCGATCAGCAGGGCGATGACGCCAAACCAGACAAACGAGATCAGGTCGTCCAGCAGATGGTTCCGATCATCGGACCAGAAGGTCATCTGCCGCTGCGCATGGTGCAGCGAATGCAAGGCCCACCACCAGCGAAACCGGTGCGACAGCCGGTGCCGCCAGTAGTCGGCGAAGTCCAGGATGACCGCATACGCCACGAAGGTGATGACCTGCTGACCGAGCAGGATCGGGAACAGGCCTTCCAGGGTCGGCGGTACCCAGCCGCGATCCGCCATCCAGCCGCTGACCATCACCTGAGCGTGGTAGAACAGCACATAGGTCACCAGCGGCAGCACACCGACACGCGACAGGACCGTGTAGGCGGCATCGACCCCGATGGCCCGGCTGTCTGGCCAACGCTCGACCGGACGCCACCGCTCCAGCGGCAGGCAGACGGCGAAGGTCACCGCCACCTGTGCCACGCCATACAGCGCGAACAACGCCCAGCCGTACGACACGTCTTCCCAGTTCATCAGGCCGAACTGATACAGTGCCGGGATCAGCAGGTGCTCCTGCAGCCACCCGGCCCCGAGGTCGAAGGGGTCGCCCATCAGCGGCTGGATACCACCGTGGGCGTTGGCGCCCCGGGATTGAGGAAGATGCCATGGGGGGATCGCCCGACATGGATCGTCTCATACGCGCCGGTTGCCGGGTCGAGCACGGCGACCTTCTCCGCCCAGCGCCGGGTAATCCAGATTTTCCCGCCCGGGGCGAACGCCATGTCGTCCGGGCCACCCGGAATGGAATAGCTGCGGATCGGCTGCAGCGTCGTGGAATCCAACGCGACCGTGGTGCCGCCGGCCCGATTGTTGACCCACAGGATCTTGCCATCGGGGGACAGAAAAAGGTTATGCGCGCCCCGCCCGGTTTGCACGTGCCTGATGACCTTGCCGGTCGCGGGATCGACCACGGCGATGTAATCGGTGCCCATGTCCGCCACCAGCACCCTGCCGTTCAACCACATGACCCCGGCGGGCGTCCGGCCGACCGGCATGGACCATTTCTCGGTCATGGAACGAAGATCAAACGCCTCCAGCCGGTCGCTGTCCTGCAGGCTGACGAAAACCACCGAGGAATCCGGCGCATAGGCCAAATGGCTCGGTGTCGCCACCACCGCGAAACGCTTCAACAGCTTCATGCTGTCGGCGTCGTAGATGTCGACCTGGTTCCGCGCCAGACCATTGACCGTCAAGAACTTGCCGTCCGGGCTGAACCCCAGCTGATAGGGGTCGGCGATCGGGATGCGCTTCTGCACCGCACCGGAATTGGGATCGACGAACATCATCTGATTGCCGGCGGTATCGCCGATCAGCAGGCTGCGGCCATCGGGACTGAGTGCCAGGTGATGCGGCTCCCGCAGGGTTGGGATACGGCGCACTTCCTTGTGCGTCGTCATGTCGATCACGCTGATGGAGGCTCCACCCGAGTTGACGACAAAGGCGATGCCGGCCGCGCTGGCGACGCGTACGATCGACACGGCGAAGATGACCAGAAGCAAAAGACACCGCATGGGCAGGGCTAACTCCGGGCGGGACGACGCCGTTCCCTATGCCACAAGCCAGGAAGCGGGCAAGGTTATTCCAGCTGGGTGACCAGGTCGCGCCGGGCAAACACCGCTGTTGCAAAGGTGAACATCACGCAGGCGGGGGTGGAGATCAACACATTGTCGGTCAAGGCGTGGCCGGCGAGGGCGAGGAACACCAGCCGCATGATCCGGCGGTCCGCGTCTGGCAGCGGGCGGCTGCGGACAATCACCCAGCCCGCGAACAGCCCGATCAGCAATGTCCGCCCGATCAGGCCGCCCTCGACCTCGATGCGAAGATACTCATTGTGCGCGGCCCAGGTGTGCAGCAACTGCGCCAGCCGACCGTCGGGGGAAATGACGACGTTGCCCGCCCCGACACCCCAGCCGAACCAGGGCGACAACGCCGCCGCTTCCTCGAATCGCGGCCACAGCAGGTCCCGCCCGCTCAGGTTGCTGGTCTCGTTCACCACGACGTTGAACAGCCGTATGTCTTCAAGATTTCCGGCCAGCAGCAGCAACAGCGGCACCAACGCCAGAGCCGTCAGGATCAGCACGAGACGGTCGCGGGCGGCGAACACGGTCGAGCGGACGGTGATCAGCGTCAGCCCGCTGACCGCCACCGCGTAGGCCAACGGGGCGCGGGCGCCGGTCAGCACCAGGATCAAGCCGTTGGCGATCAGCAGCAGCAGGTCGCCGCGCCGACCCTCGCGGTAAAGCTGGATCAGGCAGGCGTAGATGGCGGGCAGGCAGACACCGGCCAGGAACGCCGGATGACCCAGGCCGGCCAGGCGGGCACCGCCGCTTTCGACAAACAGCGGTCTGATGCCGGCGACCGCCAGTGGCAGACAGCCGGTCACCGCCACCACCGGGCACCACTTGCTGGCGCGGATCATGGCGTCGGCCCAGGAACGCGGCACCCGGGCAAAGCAGAAGACGAACGGCGCGGACGAACCGATGACCGATCGAAGGCTGTCCGCCGCGGTCAGGCCCGGATACAGCCCGTGGACGAGGCCAACCACGAACATCGCCAGAAAGCCCCAGGCCGGACAGAGCGGCTCCCGTTTCAGGCCGAACCGCAGAACGCAGAGGAAGCCCAGCCCGATCTCCGCACCTTTGATCGCGGCGATCGTGGTCTGGTAGGTCTCATCACCGATGATGTCGTGGAAGGTCATTTCCAGGCTCATGCCGGTGATCAGCAACCAGGCCACGCAGAATCCCGTGGTGAAGCGGAGCGCCAGGACGGCGATGCCGGCGAGCACGGTCGCCACCAACAAAGCCCCGAACAAGGGTGGAGCAACCAGGCCGCACGCCAAGGTTGCTGCCAGCAGCGCCACGGCGGCGCCGATGATCGAGCTGTCAGGGTGGCGCAGGATCGCTCGCATGCCGCGCCGGTATGCCGGAAAGAAATGAAGAAAAGGTTGACCGCGGGAACCGGCGATGTTGCCCGCTGTGGGCGCTCACCGATTGGGGCCTGCCGGGCACGGTTCCCGCCAGGGCGCCGCCCGCTGTATGCTGGCGTGACCGTGTGGAGGGAAACAGCATGAGCAACATTAGCGTCATCGCTACCGGCTTGCGCTTTCCGGAAGGTCCTGTGGCGATGCAGGACGGCTCGATCGTGCTGGTCGAGATCGAGCGACAGACCGTGACCCGCGTCTATCCCGACGGCCGCACCGAAGTGGTCGCCGAGACCGGCGGCGGCCCGAACGGGTTGGCGGTCGGGCCGGACAACGCGCTTTACGTCTGCAACAACGGCGGCTTTCAGTGGCGGACAGAGATGAACCTGCTTCGTCCCGCCGGCGCTGCTTCGGATTACACCGGCGGCCGGATCGAGCGGGTTGATCCAGGCTCCGGCACCGTGACCGTGCTGTATGACCGTTGTGGCACGCACCGCTTGCTGGGTCCCAATGACCTGGTGTTCGACGGGCTGGGCGGTTTCTATTTCACCGATCTGGGCAAGGCGCGGGCTCGCGATCGAGACTGGGGCGGGTTGTATTATGCCCGCGCGGACGGATCGCGGATCACCGAGGTCGTGCATCCGATCCTCACCCCCAACGGGATCGGCCTGTCGCCGGACGGCCGCACCCTCTACGTGGCCGAAACAGAGACCGCCCGACTCTGGGCTTTCGACGTGCTGGCACCTGGCGTGCTGGGGAAGGCATCGTTCCCGTCGCCACATGGTGGGCGGTTGATGGTCGGGCTGGGCGGTTTCCAACGGTTCGACAGTCTGGCGGTCGATGAAGCCGGCAACATCTGCGTGGCCACGCTGGTGAACGGTTCGGTCAGCGTGGTGGCGCCGACGGGCGGGCTGCTTCGGCAGGTGCCGATGCCGGATATGTTCTGCACCAATATCTGCTTTGGCGGTGCCGATCTTCGCACTGCCTACATGACCCTGTCAGGAACCGGTCAACTGGTCTGCATGCCGTGGGATGGACCCGGCCTGCGCCTGGCGCACCAGGCATTATGATACGATCATGCACAAGTAAAGCGCCGTCGCTGGCTCTAGTGGACAAAATCCGACGGATAGATCCGTCGAATTTTGCCACTAATGCTTGATTTGGTGGGCCGATTCACCCGGCCGTGAGGATGCGTTTGTCGGGATCGGACCACTAGTTGTGTAACATGCACGTGACGTGCCGGTAATCTGGACGATCTGGTGTGCATCACGCATTAGACCCCTGCTACGACCGATCGTCGATCCCGGCGATCGGGCGGCAGCGGGGAGGATTTCAAATATGCTGGGATTTCTCTGGGCAATCATTGTCGGGTTCGTCGCGGGCGCGCTCGCGAAGCTGATCATGCCGGGGCGCGATCCCGGCGGGATAATCGTGACCATCCTGTTGGGCATAGCGGGTTCGGTGGTGGCGACCTGGCTGGGCCGGGCACTGGGCTGGTATCACGGTCAGCAAGGTGCCCGGTTCATCGGGTCTGTCGTGGGCGCGATAATCATTCTTGCAGCCTATCGCTTCTTCGCTGGGCGCCGGGCCAATTCCGGCGGCCCGGTCTAAGTTGCGATCAGCAGCGAAGTGTGAGCGAGCCGGCACTATGCGGGCGGACTCGTCGCGTACTATCGTGCACGTGGTGCCAGCGGTTTATCATCTGAAACCTGTCGCCACGTTCTCGGCGGGGCTGGCGGTGCTTGGCCCTCCTGAATAACCCTCTGAGAAGGAGGATTTCCGATGGCGGATCATGATCTGGTCACTCTGTGGGAGGCGCATTGCCGCCACGAGTTCGAAACCCGCGACGTCGACGCCACAATGGCAACGATGGTCGCTGAACCTTACGTCAATCATGTTCCAACGATGACCGGCGGGGTCGGGCATGACGCCCTGAAGCGCTTCTATGCGAACCATTTTATTGGTGCCAATCCGCCGGACTTTTCGATGATCCCGGTCAGCAGGACGGTCGGCGCAGACCGGATCGTCGATGAATTTGTTCTGCGCTTCACCCACACAACGGAAATCGACTGGATGCTGCCCGGCGTCGCGCCGACGGGGCGAGCGGTTGAAGTCCCGATGATCGCGCTCGTGCAGTTCCAGGGCGAGAAACTTGTGCATGAACATATCTATTGGGATCAGGCCTCCATCTTGGTGCAAATCGGCCTGTTGAACGCGAACGGCCTGCCGGTGGTCGGCGCCGAACAAGCCCATAAGGTGCTGGACAAAACGCGACCGAGCAACGCGCTGATGCAACGCGGCTAGTCAAGGTCGTGAACAGGGTGGACGTGCCGCAGGCCGAGATCGAGCGGATGACCAGGCTGCGCGGCGCCGGGCGCTATACCGCGGACCAGCCCTTCAAAGGAGCGGCCTTCGCCGCCTTCGTCAGATCGCCGCATGCTCACGCTCGGATCATCTCCATCGAGGTATCGGCAGCGACGGCGATGCCCGGGGTGGTGCAGGTGATGACCAGCCGCGATTGCGAGGACCTCGGCAATTTTCCGGTCATAGACCGGATTGGCAACGGATTGGCGATCCCGTTCCGGCCGGTCCTGGCGGGCGATGTCGTGCGCCATCCCGGGGAGGCGGTGGCATGTGTGGTCGCCGAGACGCAGGCCATGGCGCTGGATGCGGCGGAAGCGGTGCAGGTCGAATACGACGCCCTGCCCGCGGCGGTTGCTCTGCGCGACGACGCGCCGCTGGTTCATCCGGAGGCGCCCGGAAACGTCGCGTTGCGACACGAGGCGGGTGACGCCCAAGCGGTGGAAGCGGCGATGAGAAGCGCTGCATTGGTCGTGGAGACCGAGATCAAGATGCCTCGATTGACACCCTTGACATTGGAGCCAAGGGCGGCGGCCGCATGCTGGGACGAGACCAAAGGGATCTACGTGATTCGCGCACCGCACCAGGGCGTGAATGAGATGCGGCGGGATTTCGCCGCTGTGTTCGGACTTCCGGCGGATCGCTTCCACGTCCTCGCGGGGGATGTGGGCGGTGGCTTCGGCCCGCGTAATGTTGCCTACCCAGAATATGTCGCCGTGATGCTCGCTGCCAGACTGATCGGGCGTCCGGTCGTCTGGCAGGGGACCCGAAGCGAGTCGTTTCTCACCGACATACAGGGACGCGGCGTCCATGTGCGCGGCCGGCTGACGGTCGATGCGGCGGGGCGGTTCACGGCGTTGTCAATGTGCTACGATGCTGATCTGGGTGCCTACATCTCCCCGGTCGCGGCGTTCGCCAACCTCAATAATCCGTTGCAGTCGCTGACTGGGTGCTACGCGATTCCGGCGGCGCACGCGGTGTTCCGCCTGATGCACACGCACGCCGTGCCGACCGGACCGTATCGCGGCGCCGGGCGCCCCGAGATGGCCTTGCTGGTCGAGCGTATGGCCGACATCGCGGGCCGTCGGCTGGGTCTGGATCCATTCGCGCTGCGGCAGCGGAACATCATCCCCATGCAGGCCTTTCCGTGGACGCTTCCGGGCGGAGCGCGGTACGACAGTGGCGACTTCCTGCGCCTGATGCGAACGGCGAAAGAGGCGTCCGATTGGGATGGTTTCGCGTCTCGACGGGCCGCCGCATCGGGTGTGCGGCTGGGCCGGGGGATGGCGCTGTTCATCGAGGTCTCCGGCGGCGGCGGGGCGCCCGACGAGGCGGCGCTTACCCTGTCGGCTGTTGCCGGGCAGGCGTCGCTTCGGATCGAGACCGTCTCGGCCAGTACGGGCCAGTCGCATGCCCGGACGTTCGCCCTGGTGGCAGCACCTCGGCTGGGTCTGGCGGAAAGTTCGGTGAACCTCGTCGCGTCCGATCCAGCAACCACTTTGTCTGGCGCGGGATCCTATGCCTCACGCAGCACCATCGCGACCGGCGGCGCGGTTGTCGCGGCGGCGGATGCCTTGTCCGCGCGGCTGCGCGGGATCGCGGCGTTAAGAGCGAATTCGGCGCCGGACGATCTGCAGCTTGCCGACGAGCGTGTTTGCCGGGCAGATGGGAGTCCGGTGTGTCGTCTGGTGGACCTGCTGACGGAGCCGATGACGGAGACCGGGCGGGTGACACCGACCAACGCGTTCGCGTCCGGCTGTCATGTCGCCGAGGTCGCGGTTGACCCAGCGACCGGAACGGTGGTGCTGAGCCGTTACCTGGCGGTGGACGATGCGGGGGTGACGATCGATCCGCAGGCGGCGGAGGCTCAGATCCAGGGCGGCATCGCTCAGGGTGTCGGTGAGGTGCTGGGCGAGGAGGTGGTGATCGACGACACCTCCGGCCAGCCTGTCGCGGCGAGTTTGATGGATTACGCGCTGCCGAGGGCCAACGACTTCCCCGGTTATGCGGTGATCGCGTGCGATACGCCGTCGCCGTTCAATCCGCTGGGGGTGAAAGGCATCGGCGAGGCCGGCACGACCGGGGCGCTGTGCGCGGTAACAAGCGCGGTCGCTGATGTCCTCGACGAACGCGATCTGCCGGCGATGCCGTTCACGGCCGAGCGAATGTGGCGGACGATGCGGAGATAGATGCGTTCCGTGCCGCTTCTCTTGCTACGCCAGCGGCGAGGTATCGTAGTTTTCCAGCAGGTCGGCCGGATCCTGGTAGATTGCTATGCAGCCGGCGGCACGCAGATCCTGTTCCGCGAAACCGCCTGATAACAGGCCGATCGTTTTCATGCCGGCCTTGGCCGCGGCCTCGGCGTCATAGGGTGTGTCACCGACGACGATCACGTCCCGCGGTTCGAGGCCAGGAAGCTGATCCAGCGCGGCATCGAAAATGTCGGGAGAGGGTTTGGATTTTTCCACGGCGCCGGAGGAGGCATGAGCGTGGGCCATGTCTTCAATCCGAGCAATCTGCCTGTAAGTGTTGAGTTCGTCTTCTTTGGCCGAGGATGCCAGCGCGATCTTCTTGTTGTCTGCTTCCACACGCTTGAACAACGCCCGCACGTCGGCAAAGGCGGTGACGTGCGGCAGGTATTTGTCCTTGAATGTCTGGCTGCGTTGCTGTTCGAGTTGTTCGCCCTGCTGCTCCAAGGTCTGCTTGGGGAGAAAGACCGGCATCAGTTGATCACCGCCTTTTCCGATCTGGCTGCGGATGGCCTGAAAGTCAAAGTCGTGACCGAACGAACGGAAGGCGTCCTGCCAGGCTCTGGCGTGCAGGTCCACCGAGTCGACCAATGTTCCGTCCACATCGAAAATCACCGCTTTCGGCATCGCTCGATCTCCCCGGCCTGAGCCTGTCTGCAACGCCGGGGATCGCGGCAAGACCCCGAGGGATCCTGTGGTCAAGGTCACAATGTCGAGGGAAGCCTGTGGGAAGAAGGCCACCGCGCCGCCTGAACGCGATCTTGCAACCGGACCAATAACCACAGCGGAACGGCCCACGGCGGCGGAACGGGATGGACGGTTACCCGCCGATCCCAATCCGCCCTACCGCCGAGGCTCAGGGCCTGTTTTGTCGGGCAGCTTTATCGGCGTGCTGACGCACTTATTGCCGATGCTGCCCTTAGGCGGCAACCGCCATGCCGCGCAGCACGTACTGCAAGATCCCGCCGTGCTGATAGTAAGCGACCTCGTCCACTGTATCGATCCGGCAGGTCACTGGCACGGTATCCACTTTGCCATCGGGACGATGGATCACCAGCGACAGGTCCATCCGCGGCGTGATCGATTGCAGCCCGGTGATGTCGATCATTTCCTCACCGGTCAGCCCAAGCGACTTGCGGTCCGTATCCTGCTTGAAGACCAGCGGCAAAACGCCCATTCCGACCAGGTTCGACCGATGGATGCGCTCGAAACTCTCCACGATCACCGCCTTGACGCCCAGCAGCATCGTTCCCTTGGCCGCCCAGTCGCGTGACGATCCGGTACCGTACTCCTTGCCACCGAAGATCACCAGCGGCACGCCTTCCTTCTTGTAGCGCATCGCCGCGTCGTAAATCGGCATCTCCTCGCCGGACGGCAGGTGCTTGGTCATGCCGCCTTCGACGTTGTTCAGCATTTCGTTTCGAATTCGGATGTTGGCGAAGGTGCCGCGCATCATGATCTCATGATTGCCGCGCCGCGCGCCGTAGCTGTTGAAGTTGGCCTGCGTCACCTGACGCTCCAGCAGGTAGTCGCCCGCGGGCGACGTCTTCCGGATCGAGCCCGCTGGACTGATATGGTCGGTGGTGATGCTGTCGCCCAGTTCCGCCAGAACCCGGGCTCCGGTGATGTCGCCGACCGGTGCCGGGTCCATGGTGATGCCCTCGAAGTAGGGCGGGTTCTTCACGTAGGTAGAACCATCCGACCAGCGATAGGTCGCATTGTCACCTTCAACCTCGATCGCCTGCCACTGCTTCGGTCCCTTGAACACCTCGCCATAGCGCTTCAGGAACTGGTCACGCGACAGGCTGGTGGCGATCAGGTCGGCGATCTCCTTGTTCGTCGGCCAGATGTCCCGCAGATAGACTGGCTGCCCGTCGGTGCCGGTGCCCAGTGGCTGCGTGGTGATATCGACGGTCACCTTGCCCAGCAGCGCGTAGGCGACCACCAGCGGCGGCGACGCCAGGTAGTTCGCCCGCACGTTGGCGTGCACGCGGCCTTCGAAGTTGCGGTTGCCGGAGATGACCGCGGCGCCCACCAGCTTGTGGTCCTCGATGGCATCGACGATGGCATCTTCCAGCGGGCCGGAGTTGCCGATGCAGGTGGTGCAGCCGTAACCGACCGTTTCGAACCCGATCGCGTCCAGATCGGCGGTCAGCCCGGACTTGTCCAGATACTCGGTGACCACTTGCGACCCGGGCGCCAGTGAGGTCTTGACCCAGGGTTTCGGCTTCAGGCCCTTGGCGTGCGCCTTGCGGGCGACCAGGCCGGCAGCGACCAGCACCGACGGATTAGAGGTGTTGGTGCACGAGGTAATCGCCGCGATCACCACGTCGCCGTGGGTGAGTTCGTAGTTCTTGCCTTCAACCTTGACGGATGTGTCGGTGTCGTTCGCCGGCACGCCCAGAGCCTTGGTGAGGTCTGTCTTGAAGCTGGCGGAAACGTCTTTCAGCAGGACGCGGTCCTGCGGCCGCTTTGGTCCGGCCATGCTGGGCTGTACCGTGGACAGATCCAGCTCGAGCGTGTCGGTGAAGATCGGGTCCGGCTTGCCGGGCTCGCGGAACATGCCCTGAGCCTTGAGGTAGGCTTCCACCAGAGCGATGCGGTGGGTGTCGCGACCGGACAGGCGCAAATAGTCAAGCGCGACCTTGTCCACCGGGAAGAACCCGCAGGTCGCGCCATACTCCGGCGCCATGTTGCCGATGGTGGCACGATCGGGCAGCCCCAGATCGTCCAGGCCGGGACCGAAGAACTCGACGAATTTCCCGACCACGCCCTGCTTGCGCAGCATCTGGGTGACCGTCAGAACCAGATCCGTCGCGGTCGCACCCTCTGGCATCCTGCCGGTCAGGCGGAACCCGATGACGTCCGGGATCAGCATGGCGATGGGCTGACCCAGCATCGCGGCCTCGGCTTCGATGCCGCCGACGCCCCAGCCAAGGATGCCCAGGCCATTGACCATCGTGGTGTGGCTGTCCGTGCCGTACAGCGTGTCTGGATAGGCAAAGTTGGTCCCGCCATTGGTCGACGTCCAGACGCATTGCCCGAGGTATTCCAGGTTCACCTGATGGCAGATCCCGGTTCCCGGCGGCACCACCCGGAAGTTATCGAAGGCGTCCTGCCCCCAGCGCAGGAACTTGTATCGTTCGCCGTTGCGCTCGAACTCGATATCGACGTTCTTCTGCAGCGCGTCGGCGCGACCGAATACATCGACCATCACCGAATGGTCGATGACAAGATCGACCGGCACCAGCGGATTGACCTTCGCCGGGTTGCCGCCCAGCCGGGCAATGCCGTCGCGCATCGCCGCGAGGTCGACGACCGCGGGCACGCCGGTAAAATCCTGCATCAGAATGCGCGCCGGCTTGAACGGCACCTCCCTGGAAGATGACGCTTTCTCCAACCAGCCGGCGATGGCCTTGGCGTCGTCCACCTTGTAGCTACGGCCGTCCTCGAAGCGCAGCACGTTCTCCAGCAGGACCTTCAGGCTGACCGGCAGGCGGGTGATGTCGCCCAGCGCCTTGGCCGCTTCCGGCAGGGAGAAATAGTCGTAAGTCTTCCCCTCGACCGTCAGCGTGCGACGTGTCTTGAGGGTATCCTGCCCGACTGCGGTCATGCGCCCGTTTCGCCCCGGTTCGCGGGGTGCCTTCCGTTGAGGCGGCGTGGGGTGGAGTGCACGCCGCGGATGAAATATTCAGGTCATCGGGCTTTAACCACAGCGGCCGGTCATCGTCCATCGGTGCGGTTGCAAGGAACCAATGTGCTGACGGCAGAGGACGTGGCGGTATTTCGGGGTGAGCGGCTGGTTTTTCGGGATTTCTCGTTCGCGGTGCCAGCCGGCGGCGCGTTGGTCCTGGCCGGGCCAAACGGGTCCGGCAAATCGACACTGCTGCGGCTGCTGGCCGGATTGGTGCGCCCGGCAGCGGGCCGGCTGCTGTGGGATGGTGCCGATGCGCTGTCCGACCTCGCCGGCCATGGGCGACGCGTGGCCTACGTCGGGCACCAGGACGCGGTAAAGCCCGGGCTGACGGTGACCGAGAACCTGCGCTTCGCCGCCGCGGTCTCCGGCCGCCCGGTAACGGCCGCGTTGGCAGCGACAGGATTGCAGGAGCTGGCCGATCTGCCGGCGCGCCTGCTGTCGGCCGGGCAGAAGCGGCGGTTGGCGTTGTCGCGGCTGGCGTTGTCCGAGGCGCCGTTGTGGCTGCTGGACGAGCCAACGCTGGGGCTGGACACCGGATCGATCCGACTGATCGGGCAGTTGCTGGCCGCACATCGCGTGGCTGGCGGCATTGTCGTGGCGGCAACCCATGTGCCGCTGCCGCTGGAAGACGCCATCGGCCTGCAACTGAGCTGAGGATGGCTCGCCACCATGGGGAAAGGGGACACTTCCATAACCGGATTTAGCGCCATCGAGGCTCAGTCGCGTCCCGCCGCGGCCGCCTTACCACGCCGCGACGGCTCGGTTTTGCTGCAGGGGGCACCGATTTGATGCGCGTCCTCTGGGCAATCCTCGTCCGCGACCTGAGGCTGTCACTGCGGCATGGTGCCGATACGCTTGCCGCCCTGCTGTTCTTCCTGGTGACCGCGTCGCTGTTTCCGCTGGGCATCGGACCGGGGCCGGAAACGCTGGGGCGCGTCGCCCCGGGGATCGTCTGGGTCTGTGCATTGCTCGCGGCGCTGCTGCCGCTGGACCGCCTGTTCGGCGCGGATCTGGAGGACGGCTCGCTGGACCTGCTGCTGCTATCGGGCCTGCCGGCGTTCGGCGTCGCCGCGGCGAAGACCGCCTCGCACTGGTTGGCAACCGGGGTGCCGTTGCTGCTGGCAGCTGGCCCGGTGGCTGTCATGCTGCGCATGCCGCAGGAGGCCATCCCGACGCTGCTGGCGGCCCTGCTGCTGGGCAGCGCCCTGTTGTCGCTGTTTGGCACCATGGGCGCATCGATCGTGCTGGGCGCGCGGCGTGGCGGCGTGCTGTTGCCGCTGCTGGTCCTGCCGCTGGTGACGCCGGTGCTGATCTTTGGTGCGGCGGCGGCGGACGCGGCGGCCGGCGGCCTGTCGCCGAGGCCCCACCTGTTGCTGCTGGGTGCCATGCTGGCGGCGGCACTGCCGCTGTGCCCACTGGCCGCGGGCGCGGGTTTGCGAGCGGCGGTGGAATAGACAGCCTACTTGCCGATGCAGAATTTGGAAAACACCGTGTCGAGGATGTCCTCGACGCCGACGTGACCGGTGACGCGGCCCAGCGCCCGCATCGCCAGCCGCAAATCCTCCCCCCGCAGTTCCGCCAGCTCGGCCTGTTCGGCCGCGTCCAGGTGTTCGGCCGCGGCCACCAAAGCGGCGCGGTGCCGCGCGCGGGTCAACGGCGGCGGCCCCTGCGACGCCGTCATCTGGCGGGCCGCTTCGGCGAGACGACCGCGCAGTTCATCCATCCCCTCACCGGTTTTCGCACTGATCCGCGACGCACCGGCAGGACCGGGGTGGCCAAGGTCGGCCTTGTTGGCGATCAGCAAGGATCGGCCCGCCGCCTGCACGGGCGAACCGGCCTCGACCACCATCATCACCAGATCCGCATCTTCCGCGCGCGCAATGGCGCGGCGGACGCCCTCGGCCTCTATCGTGTCGGTCGTGGCACGCAGACCAGCCGTGTCGACAAGGGTAACCGGCACATCGCCCAGCACGACCCGCGTTTCCAGCACGTCGCGCGTGGTGCCGGGTATCTCGGAGACGATCGCGACCTCGCGTTCCGCCAGCGCGTTGATCAGCGTCGATTTGCCGACATTCGGCGCCCCGGTGATGGCGAAGAACAATCCCTCCCGCAGTTTTTCGCCGCGTCCGGCGTCGTTCAGGTGGGACCGCATGTCGGTGCGAACAGCGCGAAGGGTGGCCAGGAGTTGCGCCTCCACCTCCGGCGGCAGGTCCTCATCAGGGAAATCGATCAGGGCTTCCTGGAAGGCAAGGATGCCGCGCAACCGGTCCGCCCAGTCCTGATACAGCGCGCCAAGGGCACCTTCCAGCTGTCGCAGGGCCTGGCGCCGCTGCGCCTCGGTTTCCGCCGCGACCAGGTCGTGAACCGCTTCCGCCTCCACCAGGTCCATGCGACCGTTGAGGAAAGCGCGGCGGGTGAATTCACCCGGTTCCGCGGGACGCAGCCCAAGGTCGATGAGCGCGTTCGCGACAGCGTCGACCACCGCTCGCCCGCCATGCAGATGCAGTTCCGCGCAGTCCTCGCCGGTGTAGCTGCCGGGAGCTGGAAACGACAGCACCAGGGCCTGGTCCAGGATGGCGCCGCCGCGGTCGCGCAGCCGGCGAACCGAAGCCTGGCGCGCCGGTGGTTCGCAGCCGCCGCACAGCACCGCCATGGCCGTCCTGGAAGCCGGACCACTGAGCCGCATCACGGCGATCGCCGCGCGCGTGGAGCCGGAGGCCAGCGCGAAAATCGAATCTACCGACATGCCCGGATTTTAGCATGGCCGCTGGCGTAGCGCTCGCCCTGCGAAGGCGCACGACGCCACGTCGACGTTCTGCCGAAGCGCGCCCGGCTTGACCAGACTGAGCATCGGCTCAGCCGGTGATGGCGATTTCGCGCAGCCCGTCCGCCATTGTCAGGGTTCCGCCCGTCACCGCGGCGATTTCATCCACGGTCAGACCCGGGGCGATTTCCCGCAGCCGAAATCCGACCTTCGTCGGCTCGAACAGCCCGTAGTTCGTGGCCACCAAAGTCACCACACCACGTGCCGTCACCGGCAGATCACACGCGGTCACCAGTCGGGGGCTGCCATCGCGGGTAACATGCTCCAGGATAATGAACACCCGCTTGGCACAGACCGCGAGGTCCATGGCGCCACCGATGCCGCCACCCTTCTGCCCCTTCAGCTTCCAGTTGGCGAAATCCCCGGTCATTGAGACCTGATAGGCGCCCATGACGGTGGCATCGATATGGCCGCCCCGGATGACGCCGAAGCTGTCGGCATGGTGCACGACCGCCGCACCCGGCTTCAACGTCACGTTCTGTCCGCCGGCGTTTACCAGGTTCAAATCCTCTTCGCCCGGTGTCGCTACGCCGCCGTAGCCGATCACCCCGTTCTCGGCGTGGTAGGTAATGTCGCGGTCGCCGATGTCGGTGTTGGAGCACATCGTCGGAATGCCGACCCCCAGGTTGACGATCCAGCCATCCTGAAACTCCCGCGCCACACGATCCGCCATCTGCTGGCGACCAAGGCCTTTTGTTCCGCTCATCGGCGACTCTCCTGTCCTCTGGCCTGCCGCTTGGTGGGCCATAGGCCTTGCGGCTCCGGAGGCACCTGCACAAGCCGTTGCACGTAGATACCCGGCGTATGCACATCATCCGGATCGATGCTGCCGACCGGCACGATGGGGTCGTCGACCTCGACGATCGTGCAGCGCGCGGCGGTCGCCATGACCGGGCCAAAGTTCCGTTGCGAGCGGTGGAACCGCAGGTTGCCCACGGTATCGGCGGTGCGAGCCCTGATGAACGCGTAGTCCACCGGCAGCGCGTATTCCAGCAGATAGGCGCGGCCATCGATGACGCGCGTCTCGCGGCCCTCAGCGAGTTCGGTGCCGACCGCCGTGGGTGTGTAAAACGCGGGGATGCCGGCACCCGCCGCGCGCAGACGTTCCGCCAACGTGCCCTGCGGCACCAGCTCGGCATCGACCTCACCGGATTCGTAGTATTTGGTGAACGGCAACACGTCGGTCGGCCGCGTGGCCGCGGTGAAGGCGCAGATGACCTTGGCGACCTGGCCGTTCTCCACCAGCATCCCGATGTCGGGCATTCGCGGCTGCTGCGCGCCGCCGGTGGTGTTGGCGACCAGGGTCAGGCGCCTGGCGCCCTGCTGCTTGAGCGCCGCGATCAGGTTGAACGGGGTTCCCGGCATCGCGAACCCGCCGAAAGCGACGCTGCTGCCATCGGCGATGTCCGCCACCGCCTCCGCGAAACTGCTCCGTATCTTGGTCTTCTGGATCATCTCGCCCCGCCTTTTGCTTGCACCGATCAAGGTTCAGCCGCGACGCCGTGTCAAGCTGATCGAAGGCTGGCGCGACCCGCAATTTTCGACCGGTTACGGAACGATTGCCGGTGGCGCACCGCGGGCTTGAGGGTAGTGGCGTTGGCGTGCCCTGCCGCACATGATGGATATAGCGACCTTGGCAGATTGAGGATCAGCATGGCTAGTTTTGCCATCCACCCCATCGGCACACTGCACACACCCTGGCGCTCGATCGCCGAGTGCCCGCGCAACGGCCGTCAGCCACATCCCGCGCCCGCTTGCACCGCGCGGGTCGATCCGGCGTTCCGGACCGGATTGCAGAGCCTGGAGGGCTTCTCCCACCTGATCCTGCTGTACTGGCTTGGCGACGCGTCCCAGCCAAGGCTGACGTTCACGCCGCCATTCGATCCTCAGCCACGCGGCGTGTTCGCCTCGCGCGCCCCTTGGCGCCCCAATTCGATCGGGCTTTCGGTTGTGGCCTTCGATGGGTTCAACGACCCCGATACGCTCGCTGTGCGCTACCTTGACTGCATCGACGGCACGCTGCTGCTTGACATAAAGCCGTATTTGCCGACCACCGACAGCGAACCCGCCGCCACCATGGGGTGGCTGGAGCGGCATGCGACGCGGAACGACAACACAGCCTGATACTGTACATCGTGCAATGGCGGTTGGTCGGGGGAAGCGCGACGCTGCCAGCCCGCTGCCATCTTGAAGTGTAATGCGTCCCGTTGTCCTATCTGCGCGGAGACACACGTCCGGACAACAGGTTTCGAACCGGATCCGAATGTCTTGCATACCGTATTAATGCTTTTATTGATGCTTTGTCTTGCAACAGGGGCCCCGATCATGAACCTTATCGCGATGAAGAACGCCGCGCTTGACGTGCGGCCCATCGGGCAGACCTTCGCTGCCGAGGTGACCGGCATGCCGATAAACGGCGACGTCAGTCCCGAACTGCTGACCCAGTTCATCGCCTTGCTGCACCGCTACCGCGTGGTGGTGGTGCCAGATCTGGACGTCGACCCGGCCGACCTCGTCGCGTTCAGCGCCCGGTTCGGCCCGTTGGAAATCCATAGCCGCTTCGAGAACACGCTGCCCGCGCACCGTGAGATCTTCTGCGTCGGCAATGTCGAACGGGATGGGATGAAGGCATCCTTTTCCCGTGGTGTCGAGCAGTGGCACGCCGACAGTTCCTACCGGACGCTGCCGTCCGACGCGTCGTTGTTCTATGGAGAGATCGTTCCGCCTGAGGGTGGAGAGACCATGTTCGCCGATGCCACGGCGGCCTACCGGACGCTCGATCCCAGGGTCAAACAGGGCATCGAGGGCAAGCACGCCATTCATTCCCTCGAAACGCTGCGTCTGTGGGGACTGCGGCAAAATCCCGGCCGCGAACGCGAGATCGATAGCCAGGCGGCAGAATACCCGCCCGTGCGGCAGCCGTTGGTGCGGGAGCACCCGGCGACCGGCATGAAGTCGCTCTACGTCTGTCCGGCGGTGATCAGCCATATCGAGGGCATGGACGCTGAAGCCGGCGCGGCCGTGATCGAAACGCTGATCGAGCACATCACCCAACCACGGTTCGTCTACAGCCACCGCTGGCAGAAGGGCGATTTGGTGATGTGGGACAACCGCTCGGTTTTGCACACAGCGAGCCTGTTCGATCATGCGCGATACCAACGCCTGATGTATCGCACGACAGTGGCGGCCCACGCGCCGAGGCTATCAGCCTGACGATTTGGCACAGAGGTTGCAACCGCAGAATGCAATCGCAGCATGCAATCGCAGCAGCGGACGATTCGGGAGAAGACAGCGATGCAGAAGCCATTTCATCTGGGATGGTTCACCAATTTCACCCAGGGCGACTGGATCAACCCGGTTTCTCAAGGGACCGGAAACTGGGACGGCAAATTCTTCGTCGACATGGCGCAGGCGATGGAGCGGGCCTGCTTTGACTACATCATGCTTGAAGACACCTTGATGGTGTCAGAGGCCTATGGCGGGTCGTCCGCGGCAACATTGAAGTACGCCCTGCAGGTGCCGAAGCATGACCCGATGCCGCTCGCCGCGATGATTGGCGCCGCCACATCGAAACTCGGTGTCGTCGCGACGATGTCCACGCTGGCCTATCCGCCGTTCATGCTGGCGCGTTTGGCCTCAACGCTTGACCATATCTCCGGCGGCCGGTTTGGCTGGAATATCGTCACCAGCGGCGAGGACATCGCGGCGCAGAATTTTGGTCTGGATGAGTTGCCGCCGCGTGAAACGCGCTATGCGATGGCGGACGAGTATGTTGACCTCGTCTGCAAGCTGTTCGATTCCTGGGATGCCGACGCGGTGGTCATGGACGCCGCGACCGGAACCTATGCCGACCACACCAAGGTGCGTCCGATCCATTTTGAAGGTCGGTTTTTCAAGTGCCGCGGTCCGCTGAACACGGTGCGTTCACCCCAGGGCAAACCGGTCTTCGTGCAAGCCGGCGGCTCGCCGCGCGGACGCGCCTTCGCCGCCCGGCACGCCGACTCGATCATCGCGGTGGGCAATGGTGTCGAGGGAATGAAGTCCTACCGGGACGACGTGCGCCGGCACGCGGCAGCCGCCGGCCGTAACCCGGATGATGTGAAGGTGCTGTTCCTGGTCTACCCGATCCTCGGCGAGACCGACGACGAGGCGCAGGCCCGGCACCAGCGCATGGTGAACTCCTCGGGCTTTGTCGAGGCTGCCTTGGCTGCGGTCGGCACTGTCACCGACATCGATTTTTCCGGCTTCGATCTGGACAAGCCGTTGCCGCCGCTGACCACCAATGGGGAACAAGGCTCGCTCGACAAGTTCGCCCAATGGGGTTCGGGCAAGAGCCTGCGCCAGCTTGCGCAGGAACGTTTCGACGCCGGCATTCCGCTGGTCGGTTCCCCCGATACGGTGGCCGAGAGAATGGGCGAGGCCATGGAGGCGATCGGCGGCGACGGGTTCCTGATCAGCACCCCGTTCCAGCGGATCAGCCGCCGCTACATCACCGAGGTCTGCGAGGGTCTGGTGCCGGCCTTGCAGCGTCGCGGGCTGGCGCGGACGGCCTATACCCGGACGTTGCTCCGCGACACGCTGCGCGAGTTTTAGCCCACCAGCCCATCCGCAAGATAAAACGTGGGCGCGGCTGCTCGGAAAGCGCCGGGCACGGTTGATCCCGCATCAGCGCCGCGACAGGCTTTCCCGGGATGGCTCAGCGGCCTACCCGATCTGGGTGAAATCCCCCCGACCAACTCTGCGCCGGGTGAAATCCCCCCGACCAACTCTGCGCCGGAGATCATGACGTTTATGCTCGTGGCGCCGCCGATGTTTGAGCGACGCTTCCCCCGCGGATGATCCCGCCTGAATCAAGCCTGCGAACGTTCCAGAAAACGAACTGGCCGGGGATGATGCCGGTGATGTCTTGCCGGCAGGCGGTCCGGTAGAAGTACTGTCCGGTAGGAACATAGGGTACCAGCTCCAACGCCTTGCTTTGAATATCGGCTGCGATCCTTTGTTGCGCGGGCAGGTCCGGCGCTTCCAGCCAGGCCTCGATCAACGCTTGGACGGGGGGTAGGTCAGGCCAACCAAACCAGGCCTTCGGGCCGTTGGACCGCAACGTCTGATTGGTGATCGGTGTCGCCATGTCCACCCGGACCACCCGGTGATGAACATGTTCCAACCGCCCTTGTCGGGTGGCTCCTTGCTGGCGCGCCGTTGCACCAAGGGTGCCCCAATCCATCACCACATACTCGACGTTCAATCCAAGCTTTTGCAGGAGGTCGAGCGCCACCGCATCCTCGGCGTTTTGCGCAGGCTGGTCGCTTGCCGCCATCAAAACGATCCGCTCGTTACGGTAGCCAGCTTCAGGCAACGCCTTCTTCAAAGCCGCCAGATCGCGCTTGGGTCCGTTGATTGCCTGCATGCCCGCGCCGCTCGCCATTGGTGTTCCGGGTGAGAACACGCCAATCCCATCCCGCCACATCGCGCGATTGGTACCGGCCGCGGCGGTCATGAAATCCGCTTGCGAAACCGCCTCCAGCACGATGCGGCGGATCGCCGGCCGGTTGAACGGCGGATACAGGTGATTGAAGACCAGGGTTCCGATAGTACCCAGGGGACCGGTCGCTTCGGTGCGAACGCTGGTATGATCGAGGCAACGCAATCGCGTCCGCGGACCGGTTCGCCGTCATGAGAGCGCAACCCATCGCGCAAGGTGAAGGTCCATAGCCGGCCGTCGTCTTGGAGAGTGTGGCCCTCCACCATCTGCGGCTGGGGCTGCAGAGCGCTGTCGATCCCGTAAAGCTGATCCCAAACCATTGTCGCATGGTAACGGGTGATGTAGGCGGTGGTCATGACCGGATCGATCACGGTCAGATCAGCCTGCGGAACGTAGCGCAGCACACTCGCTGGGTTCGTCTGGGCATAGGTCTGGCGGCCAGCGGCCGTAGCGGCTGCCGTCGCTCCGGCCAAAAAGGATCGCCGTCGCAATGTCTGTCCTGCCGCCCTGATCATGCCGTCGTCATCACATGAATGCGGCGCAGAAACTCCCTCGCCCGCGTGTGTTGCGGATCACTGAAAAACACTTTGGGCGAGGCGCTCTCCAGCAGCCGCCCGCTGTCCATGAACAGGACGCGGGTGCCCACCTCCCGCGCGAACTGCATCTCGTGGGTGACAACCAACATCGTCATACCCTCCTCGGCCAATGATCGGATGACTTCCAGCACTTCGCCCACCAGTTCAGGGTCCAGCGCCGAGGTCGGTTCGTCGAACAGCATCAACACCGGACGCATCGCCATCGCCCGGGCGATCGCGACGCGCTGTTGTTGTCCCCCCGAAAGCTGGGCCGGTCGTTTCATCATGTGGTCGGAAAGGCGGACCCGACCCAACTGCTCCGCCGCCAGAGCAGCCGCATCAGCCGCCTTCATGCCCAGCACGCGTCGTGGTCCGATCGCCACATTATCGAGGGCGCTCAAATGCGCGAACAGATTGAAGCGCTGGAACACCATGCCGATGCGCCGACGCTTGCCCGCGGTGCCCGACGGCGGATCGGGCACCAGAGTCCCGTTGCGCATTTCGCCCGCCATGTTGACGCCCTCAAGCAGAACATGACCCTCGGTTGGAACCTCGATCCTGTTCACGCATCGCAGCAACGTCGATTTGCCGGCACCGCTCGGGCCGATCACCATGACGATCTCACCCTGCTTCACATCCAGATCGATCCGGTCCACCACGGGGATCTCGTTGAAGATCTTCGATAACCCCTGGATATGCAGAAGACCGTCGCTGTTCATGCCAGGCGCTTCTCGATGTATTCAGAGCCCCAGGACAGAACCGAAATGATAACCAGATAGTACACCGCCAGCTCGGCATAAAGCTCGAACGGCACAAACCGCTCGGCGATAATCAGCTGGGCCGATCGCGTCAGCTCGGTGATCGAGATTACCGATAGCAATGAGGAACTCTTCACCAAGGTGATGAGCTCGTTGGTCAGTGGCGGCGTGATCCGGCGCAACGATTGAGGCAGCAGGATGAACAGGATCGATTGGCGGTCGGTCATGCCGATCGACAGGGCCGCCTCGCTTTGGCCGACATCGATCGATTGCAAACCGGCGCGCATTATTTCGGCGATGAAGCCGGCTGAATTGAACGCCAGAGCCACGACGCCGCTCCAGAACGAAGACAGCTCGAAGCCGATGCGCGGCAGGGCGAAGTAGACCAGAAAGATCTGCACCAAAGCGGGCGTGCCGCGGACGAAATAGACGTACGCGCGAATGAACGCTTTTGGCACCCGCAGGTTGGACGCGCTGATCAGCCCCATGATCAAGCCAACCCCTGACGCGAGCACCATCGCACATATGGAAATCTCCAGTGTGACAACCGTGCCCTTGAGCATGTAGGGAACCGCGTACCAAACGGCATTCCAATCGAAATCACCCATGGCGACGAGGACTCAGGGCAACGTTTCAGGCACCGCGTTGGGCGACTGCATGGTTCCGCCGAACCACTTGTCCTGAAGTTTCGCCAGAGTCCCGTCCTGCTTCATCCCGGCAAGCTGGCTGTTGACGAAGTCGCGCAGGGCAGTGTCCTCCTTGCGGAACGCCATGCCGAAGTACGCGGTTACGTCGGAAATTCCCGGCAGCATCTTGAACTTGCCGGGCGCGTCACGCATCACGACCATCATCGTGGATCGTGAGTTCACAACAGCATCGATCCGTTTGTTGAGCAAGTCCTGATACGCCTCGGGGTAGTGCTCATATTGCTTGACGTCGGCATAACCGGGCTTTCCCGAGGCTTTCAGCTTGGCCTCGAAAACCTTGATGATGCCGGCTGCTGCACTACCGAGCTGCACGCCGACGATCTTGCCGGACAGATCGTCGGCGGTCTTGATCCGATCCTCGTTGGCCCGCAGCAGGATGACGTTGCTGGCATCGGCATAGGGCATGGAAAACAGCACCTTCTCCGCCCGCTCCTTGGTGATCGTCATGGCCGAGATGATGCAGTCGAACTTCTTGGCATAGAGCGCCGGGATGATGCCGCTCCAGGCGGTATCGATGAACTTCGCCTTGGCGCCGATCTTGGGCACCATCAGGTCGGCGATGTCGGGATCGTATCCGACGATCTTTCCGTCCTTGAAGAACTCATAGGGTACATAAGCAGCTTCCGTGCCGACGTTCAGAGTGCCGCGCTTTTTGACCTCATCCAGCGTATCGGCGCGGGCTGCCCGAATGGCGGGCAGGGTCAGGAGCGTCGCTGCGCCGGCACCGGTCAAAACTGATCGTCGCAACATGGAGCACCCCTGGATCATTGTTCGCTGACCAAAAGCCAAGCAACACGCGTGCCAGCAGCAGCGTCGCCTCCAGCGGTTTCGGACCTTTAGGAAGCAGACCGTCCCGCCACAGCGCAAGTCTACCTGTTCCTTAAGCTTTTGACCATATCATGATCATCGGACAGCGCCATTTAACCGCGGCCCCGCCCCATTCGATGGCATATCTTTTGCTGCCCAGTCTGCGGAACGGACATTCTCTGGCACGGCCGGCTTCTGTAAGAGGGTTCATCGCCTGCTGCCGGCATTAGCAATGACCTTTCAGAACAGGTCCAAACCCGAAGGAGGCAACAAAATGGTTTCCGGTCTTTCCGCCCTGACTGGGGCCTATGACCTCGTGCTGAAGGGCGCACGCGTCATCGATCCGGCCACCGACACCGACGCGATCCTCGACGTGGCAACCGCTGACGGGAAGATCGCCGCGGTCGCACCCGATCTGGCGTGTCCTCCGGGTGCCATCCGGCTCGACCTGGCAGGCGCCATCGTGACGCCGGGCCTGATCGACACACATGCCCATATCTACGAGCACGTGACCGGGGATTTCGGCCTGAACGCCGATCTGGTCGGCGTGCGCGGCGGCATCACCACGGTGGTCGACCAGGGTGGTCCCTCTGCGCTGACCTTCAACGGCTTCCGGCAGTTTATCGTCGAGCCGTCAATCAGCCGCGTATTGTGCTTCATCTCCACCTATCTCGCCGGCGGCCTGCTTGGTCATCGTTATGTCGATCTTTATGGTCCAACCGGGATCAACGTCGCCGCCATCGTCAAGACGGCGCGGGAGAACCCGACCTTGATCAAGGGCATCAAGGCCCATGCGGAGCCGGGTGGATTCTCCCGCTGGGGCATCGAGGCGCTGAGGCTCGCCAAGCAAGCCGGGCGGGAACTTGGCCTGCCGGTTTACGTGCATCTCGGGACGTTATGGCCGCAGCAGGAAGGCAGCAGCGTCGACCCGGCTGCGATCATCGAGCAGGTCGTCCCGCTGCTGGATGCCGGCGATGTACTGGCGCATCCGTTCACCCGCTATCCCTCGGGCTTCGTCAACACCGACGGCTCGATCCATCCGCTGGTGCACGAGGCGCTGCGGAAAGGCGTCACGATCGACGTTGGGCGCGGTGCGCACTTCAGCTTCGACAATGCCAGGGCGGTGATCGCGGCCGGCATCCTGCCAACCACGCTGGGGGCGGATCTGCACGGCTACAACGTCAAAATGCCCGACGGCGGGCGTTGGTATCGCGGCATGTTCACTGATACGGCGGAAATGGAACCGCCCGAGGACGCATCCCTGCCGTTCTCCACGCCCTATGGCCTTCACCATGCCATGAGCGAGATGATGGTGCTGGGAATAAGCCTGCCGCAGGTCATCGCAATGGCAACGATCAACGCCGCGAAGTTGCTGCGCATGGAGGATCGGATCGGCGCGCTCAAGATCGGCATGGACGCCGATATCTCGGTGTTCCGCATGCTCCAGGGCAAATGGACACTGCGCGACTCGAACGGCGTCGAGATCGAGACCCATCAATTGCTGCATCCGGAGTATGCGATACGAGGCGGGCGCCCGATTAAAACGGACAGCCCGTTGCTGCCCGATCTGGCCCAGCTTGCCGCCTGATAGTGCCCTCTCTCCTGCCAGCCGCGCGGTTCACCGCGCCAGAACGCCTTGATCAGGTCGGGCCGAATTCCGACGCCCCGGATTCAGACATCCATCTGGTGACCCCCGGGACGGATACCGTGGGAGATGACCGGTGCTGGTAGGTCTGCGATCCAGGCGGCAGATCGCGCCGTTCACCTTGCATTGTCCGACGTCGCTGGCGGAAGCGGCTGCCGAACGCACCGCCAACAGCGCCTTCCTGGCTGGCGGCATCGATCTGATCGACCGGCTAAAGCATGGCGAACCGCTGGAACAGCTGATCCGGCTCGACCGCGTGCGTGGGCTGTCCGACATCAGCGGCGGCCGCGATCTCCTGCGGATCGGCGCCATGGCGACCCACGCCGCCATCGCCGACAGTGCCCTCGTCCGTGACGTGTCGCCGGATCTGGCCGCGATATGGCGCGGGATCGCCAATCCACGAGTACGCTTCGCCGGCACCATCGGCGGCAACGTGATGGCCCACCGTAGTGAGTATGACGCAATGCCCGCGCTGCTGGCGTTGGGCGCGGAAGCCGAGGTTGCCGCCGATCATGGCACTCACCGTGTCCCTCTGGATCGGCTGGTGATGCTTGATCACCCGTTGCTCGCCAGTTTCGTTATCAACCTCCCGCGCGCGCTGCGCCTCTTCGCGGAGCGGTCATTGCGACCAGCCGTGGCGGTCTGGCTCGGCTTGACCGTGGAAGCCGGACGCCTAAGCGCACTGAGGGTGGCGGTTGGCATGGCGCATCCCCTGCCGGCCTGTGTCACGCTGCCGCTCGACGTGAAGTTGACCGAGCTTGGTCGCGACGCCGCTGCCGTCGCTGCCACGGTGATGCACCTTATGCCGGCCCCCGCCGGCGATGGTCGCGCCAGTGCCGCTTACCGGCGCCGCATGATCGGGGTGCTGACCGAACGGCTGCTGATCCGCGGCGGAGGTCAGGTATGAGCACGCGGCAACTTTCCTTTTCCGTCAACGGCGCGACCCGACAAGTCGTGGTCGCTGACGAGCAGACCCTGGTGGATATGCTGCGTGACCAGTTCGGGTTGACGGGCTGCAAGGTCGGCTGCGACCAGGCAGTCTGCGGCGCCTGTACCGTCCTCGTGGACGGCGTGCCGGTGGCGGCCTGCTCCTGTTTTGCCTTCATGGTCGAAGGCGCCGCGATCGAAACCATAGAAGGCCTGGCATCGCCAGGTCGGCTCGATCCGGTGCAACAGGCGTTTCTGGAGTGTGGAGCGGTCCAGTGCGGTTTCTGTACTGCCGGAATGATCATGTCGATCAGCGCCCTGCTGCGACGCGAGCCAGACCCCGATGATGCCACCGTCAGTCATTGGCTGGAGGCGCACGTGTGTCGCTGCACCGGGTATGCGGCGATTCTGAAAGCGGTGCGGCTGGCGGCCATGCGCATGAAGCAGGCCAGGGCATGATGGACGGGCTGCAGGCAGAAAACCCTGGCTTCCCCGCCAGCGCCCGCGATCGGGTCACCGGCCGCACCCGGTTCTGCTTCGACATGGCACTTGCTGGCATGTTGCACGGCAAGTTGCTGCGCAGCCCGCATGCCCATGCGCGTATTCGTGCCATCGACACCTCGGCTGCTACGGCAATGCCCGGCGTGGCGGCGGTATTGACCGGACAGAGCACCACGGGATTGGCCGATCCGTTTTACGGCGTCGGCCTGCGTGATCAGCCGGTGATCGCCACCGATCGGGTCCGCTATGTCGGGGACACGGTCGCGGCGGTGGTCGCCTGCGACGAGCTGACCGCGTTCAAGGCCGTCAGCGCGATTGTCGTGGACTACGAAGTGCTGCCGGCGCTGATGACTCCCCGGGATGCGCTGGCGGCCGACGCGCCGGCGCTGTTCGAAGATCTTGCCGGCGGGGAAGGCATCGCGGTTGGCGAAGGCTCCACCTGCGTAACCGAGCCGGCCAAGAACGTGCTGTGCGAGTATACCTTTGGCTATGGCGATGTCGATACGGCGCTGGCGGCCTCCGCCGCGGTCTTCACCGATAGTTTCGGCTTCACCCGTATTCACCACTTTCATCTGGAACCGCATGTCAACGTCGCCCGCTGGACTGGCGATAGGCTGGAAATGTGGTCCTGCAACCAGGATCCGTTCATCATCCGTGCAGACCTAGCCCGCATCTTCGGCCTGAAGCTGCACGATGTGTGTCTGCATACACCGCCGATCGGTGGCGGGTTCGGCGGCAAGTCGTATTGCAAGATGGAGCCGTTGGTCGCGCTGATGGCCCGCGAAGCGGGTGCGGCGGTCCGCCTTGGCCTGACGTTCGACGAGAGCATGCTGACGACGACCAAACATGCCGCGGTGCTGACGCTCACCACCGGCGTCGATGACGCCGGACGATTGACCGCTCGGCGGGCGGAGATCGTGCTGGACGGCGGCGCCTATGCCGACGCCTCGGTCACGGTAGCGATCAAGGCCGGATTCCGGATTGGCGGCCCGTATCGCTGGACGGCCATCGACAGCGTCGCACGGGTCGTGCGAACCACCTGTGTGCCAGCTGGGTCATTCCGCGGCTTCGGCGGCACCCAGGCGTCCTGGGCGTCCGAACGGCAGATCGACATGATCGCCCGCCGGCGCGGGATCGATCCGTTCACCTTCAGGATGCGCAATTTGCTGGCCGTCAAGGAGCCGTTCGCACCGGGCGACAGCGGCATGGACAGCGACCTTCGCGCCGGCCTGACGGAAGTGACGACGCTGCTTGGTGCTTCCGGGCCGTGCCCACACGGACGCGGCCGTGGACTGGCCGTCGGGTTGAAGGATGCCGGGGGCACCGGCAATCACGCCCAGGCCGTCATCAAGGTCACCCAAGGCGGCGAAGCGATCGTCAGCGCCGCCGTGGTGGAAATTGGTCAGGGTGCTGGCGCCACATTATGCCGCATCGCCGCCGAGACCCTCGGCATTCCAGCGGAAAACGTAGTTTACGCCTCGATCGACACCGATCATACGCCGCCTGACAACGGCACCCATGTGAGCTGCGGTACCACCGTGACCGGCCTCGCGGTCGAGCAGGCGGCGCGTGAGGTGCGCCGGCAGATCATCGACTTCGTCGCCGATCGGCTAGAGTGCGACGCTGCCGCCGTGGTGCTGGATGGCTGGGCTGCGCGGATCGGCAACCATGTGCATCCGCTGGAGCCGATGATCCGCGCCTGGTACGGTGGCATCGGCTGGGAATTCATCGGCCGGGGCGCCTTCAAGGAGCCATACGACAGCACGGCGCCGCTGCGGGCAAAGAGCATGGCTTGGATGCCGTGTTGGTCAGGAGCCGAGGTGTCGGTGGATCGCGATACCGGCAAGGTGTCGCTGCATCGACTGGTGGTCGGCGCGGATGCCGGCAGAGCCGTCAGCCAGCAGGCGTGCCAGGGCCAGATCGAGGGTGCGGCGATCCAGGCTCTCAGCCAGGCGATGTTCGAGGAACTGCGCTACGATGGTCCCATCCCTGAGAATGCCACGCCACGCAGCTATCGGGTGGCGCAGACGCCGGACCTGCCGCGCGATTTCCAGAGTTTCGTTGCTGAACATGGGCTGGGTCGCGGGCCAGGGCAGTTAAAAGGCATCGGCGAGGCCGGCATCCTCGGCATCGCCGCGAGCATCGCCAATGCGATCGAGGATGCAACCGGGGCTCGTCTCACCAGCCTGCCGTTCACGCCGGAGAAGGTTCTCGCTGCACTTGATCTGGCCGAGAGCCTGAAGCGTTGATGCAAAGCCGCGGCTGCTTGACCCTGCATCCCAGCCGGGCACGCGGCTGATTTGGAGGTGGCGATGTCACAGAGCGCAATGCTGTTCCACATGGTCCCGGGCGGCCCGAAACCGGTGGCTCCGTTCAGCCACGCGGCCGAATGCGACGGCTGGGTGTTCGTCACCGGCCAGATGCCGGACAGCCCGTCCAACCCCGGTGTGCTGCCGGAGGGCATCGAGGCACAGACGCGCAGCGTCATGGCAAATCTGACGACGGTCCTCAATGGCATTGGCCTGGGCCTCGCGCACGTGACGATGGTGCGGATTTACTTGACCCAATTCGCCGAGGACTACACGCGGATGAACGAAGTCTACAGCGGCTTTTTTCCAGCCGGCCGGCTGCCCGCGCGCACCTGCATCGGCACCACCGGTCTGGCCTATCAGGCTCGGATTGAGATCGACTTGATCGCCCGCCGTCCCGGCTAGCCCGATTGCACGCACGAAGTGGGAATCGCACGGACGATCGTTGCGAGATCCGTTGTCGCCGGCGATACCTTGCAATCTCGCCAGGGCCTGCTGGAATTCGATCGTGCCGCGCTGTGACATGAAAACTTAACCCATCTTCAGGCACTGCCTCCTGGCCCCAGGCTGAGCGCCTGTCATACTGCCCGCACAGTGACCTCTTGGGGAAGCGCCGTTGCGGTCAGTAGGAACAGCGATATGCGCATACTCGCCCTGAGCCTCATTCTTTTGTTCGCTACGACTGCGCCGCTATGGGCTGATGACCTGGCCGCCTGTTCCGCGCGAGGCGCCTTGGTCCGTCAAAAGGCAGAAAAGTTCGACGGCGACGTGAGGATCAAGCGCTTGATCGATGCCGATTTGAAACGCGCGCGAGCAGAGGCTGCGGAAGGCGATGCCGATGAGTGCAATGAGGCGCTTGATCACGCGACCAAATTGCTTTCGGGTGGCGCCTGAGCGGCGCGTCGCCAGGGACTTGAATCGAGCCCCCGGGGCGGAGGCGATCACGGCAGGCCCTCCGCGGATCACAGCTGACGTCTGTGTCGAGGTGCGGGACAGGCCCGTCAAGCCGGCAGGGCCGCGCCGTTCTGGCGTTCCGTTGGGCTTCGCGATCGCCATGCATGCAGCTTGCCTGGCCGGCGCTCTCGATTTTGCTCATCGAGCCCGGCCAATGGCGCCTTTGGTCGTCGATCTGGTGGTGCAGCCCCGGCCAATCGCCGCGATTCCGCCGCCGTCCAGTCCTGCCGCGGCGACAACGCAGCCCGAAGCGCCGCCCGACCAGCAACAGCAGAAATCATCGGCGCCCCCGCTCGACGAGCCGACGGAACCGGCGGCGCGGGAACCCGAAGCCAGCCAATTCGTTGCGCCAAAGCTACCGTTTACCGCGCCCCCGCTTGCAGCACCCCCGCGTGCAGCACCCCCGCGCGCAGCACCGGTCGAAGCGCCTGCCGAGAGGCCCTTGCCAAACGCGGCGGCGGCGATGTCGCCGCCGCTGCGACCGTCGCCGGCACCAGCTCATCGTCAAGCCCGTGCGGCTGCGGTGCGCCATACGGTGACGCAGGCCGAGGTCCCGCGCGAAACAAGGCGGGCTGGCCGACCGTCATCGACCACCGCGCTGTCTGCTGCTGCCGACGCCGCGGCATCCGCTCGCGCCGCTGTCGCTCAGCTTGCCGCGCCGTCGGCTCACGCCGTCGATCAGGAAGCCGTGCTGGAGGCACACATTCGGGACGCCGTGCAGGCCGCTGTCCACTATCCCGCGGCGGCTCGCATGATGGGCGTGACCGGGCGGGCACGCGTCCAGCTTGAGTATCGCGACGGCGCCGTGGATGATCCACTGCTGGCGCAGTCCTCGGGCGCACCTATGCTGGATCACGCCGCGATCAACGCCGCCCAGGAAGCACATTATCCGCCGGCGCCGCCGCAGCTGGCGGGACGTCTGATGCGCTTTCTGGTGTGGGTCGAGTTTCGGTCTGCCTGATCGCCGGATGCGCGGCTGTTTGCCCCTTACGGCGCCTGGACTTAAAGCGAGGAAGACAATGTGAAGAACACGCTTCGGCCCGGGTCTGTCCAATAGAGACCCGTCTTGCCATCGCCCGCCAACTGGTTCAATCCGATAAGGCTGTGATTGTCAAAGACGTTGTTGATATTAAGTTTCAGGTCGACCTTTCGGCCATGCAATATTCCCAAAGTATAGCTCATGGCGAAATCCGCGGTCATATACGACTTTATCAAATACGAATTGGTCGGCTGATCGATGCCGTACTGCTTTCCAATATACTTTCCCAGCAGTGTCGCGGAAAAATTGTCCAGGTCAAGGATCGGACCCAGCGCCGCGGTGCGATTGGGTGCATTGGCAAGCGTCGTCGTGGAGTGGGTGTAGTGGGCGTCGTTCACGGTTGCATTCGCGTACATCGATAGACCCCGAACCACCCGCACCGTGCCTTCAAGCTCGATCCCCTGGTAAATCGCGCCGCCGCCGTTCGCGTAGAACGTCGTGCCGGCGATGTTCTGGCTGGCGATCCGGTTGCTGAAGTCGATGTAGTACAGATCGCCCGATATAGTAAACCGATCCTTCTGCCATGTGCCGCCAACCTGATAGTTCCAGGTCTCCTGCGGGCTGAGACTCTGCGGCTGGGTGGTCTGCAGGACACCGAGTGGAGGGGCCAGAAAGCCTTTCGCCACCTGAGCGTAGCCAACGAGCCCTTTGGTGAAGGTATAACGCGCGTCGACGGCGGGCTGCAACGCCGAATAGGTCTTACTGAAATCGGCGGGTAGTTTCGTTGTCTGATTAAGAGCGGCGTTCAGATCCCGGGTGGTCGAGGTGTACTTCACGCCCGGCGTAACGATCAAGGCTGGCAGCGGCTGCAGCGCGAATTCGAAGTAAGGCTGATAGGTCCGCAGTGTCGTATTGTAGTTGTAATCGGCGGCGGTGCCCGTGGCGGTTTTGGTGTAGGCGACATTACCTTGGCTCAGCAGGATGTTCGTCCGGTAGGCGCCCGCGGCGTTGTTGTCGAACCAAAGACCGGCGCGAGCCTGACCGTAACCGGTGTCCTTCGTTACCCACAGCACGTTGCCCCAATCCCGAAAATCACTGTGTACCGCTCGGCCCGGCACCGCATTGGCCAGTGTGGCAGGGGTTCCGTTGACGAAATACCTCCCTGTCAGATTAGGCGTCGTGCCGTTCGGGTCCAGGCCCACGATGCCGGCGTGGTAATATGACGCCGTATAAGGTGTCTCCTCGATCCCCCAGCCATCGCCCAGGTTGGACTTGATCCGAACGTACTCGAAATCAGCCGAGTAATGATCCGTGTTATAGCCCTTGAAGGCCTGCGAGGTCGGGTCTTCATTCAGCCCGTAATTGGCCCCCCGCTGGCCGATTTCCGCCAATGTCGCGCCGATCGGGGTGTGATTGAATGACGTATTCACCATGCCAACGAAGGTGATGAGCGTGTTCTCGCCGACCGGCACTTCGATCTTGCTGAAAGCGTTGCGTCGCACGGTCGATGTGCCGGTCAGGTAACCGTCACTGTCGAGCGCCTCAAGATCGAGGTCGCCGCGGGCTCCGTTCAGTTCCGGCCGAGCGCCGGAGTCCAACTGTATCCCTGTCAACAGGGTGTTGAAGCTACCGACGGTGACGAAAGGGTTGCCCGTGAATGTATCCAGCGGCGGCTTCGACTCAATATCGACAGTGCCGCCGAACGTTGCGTAGCCGATGGTCGATGCCGTGCCCGGTCCCCGATCAACCCGCACCGAACCGATGTCGTGCGCCATGAAGTAAGCTTCGGTCTGTGGTGCGAAACTGCTGATCGTGCCGGGCAAGACCAGTCCGTCGAAGGTGGTGTTGAATTGCTTGTATGAAAACCCGCGGATCGTTTCCAGGAAGTTCTGCTGTAAACCGGCACCGACCGGTTCGACATTTTGCACGCTGGGCGAGAACTTTATGATGCTGTCATAGTTTTGGGTCGGCACGACAGAGCGCTCGATAAAATGCGGCCCCACGATCGACGTCGGCTGGCTTGCGTTCAGCGGCGCCCGACTCGGCGCCACGTAGGCCGCGGTTCCTGGCTCAGGCGCGGCGTCAAGCGCCGCTCCGCCGTCCGTGGCACGGACTGTGCCGATGTCGGTCGCCGGGGGGGCGCCGGACGCTGCCGGACCATCAGCCGCCGTCTGCGCTATCACATCACGCTGGGAGCCGAACGAAAGTCCACACCATAGAAGTAATAAACCCAGGAGACGACGCGGGTTGGGAATCAAGTTGCTCATCCAAATACTCTGCCGAAATTGTCTCGAATGTTCGCGTTCGACGCGATGTCCCGCGCCGGACGCGCGAGATCGAATTTGCTGCTCGGATTACCTGAACCGCTATGCCGTCACGGAGCGGGACGCGATCGCGCCCGCTCCGCCCGGCCGAAGGTATTGCTTAGCCGCGCAGCAGCCGCCACGTCGTGCGGGCCTACCTTTCGGTCACGCTTCGCGTGCCCATGCGCAGGCCCGACCGATGCGTCGGAAACGGCTTGCCGTCCATCGTGCCGTCCCATAAAACCTCGTTCATGAGGTCGGTCGGAGCACGATCTTCCGCTGAAAAGTCGAAACCGCGTGTCGCCTTTGCCCAGTAGGCTGCGTTGTGCCGCGGCAGCACGTCCGGGCCCTTCGCGTACTTGATGCCGGTATCGGCCAGCGCGAGCGATGTCGTCTTCAGGATCGTCGAGGCGACTGGGTTATATGTCCAGGCACCCGACGCCGTGACGTCGAAGACATCGGACATCGGCGGCTGGTAGGCGGTGTTGAGGTTGATGTGGGGCGCGCCGAGGATATCTTCGATCGTGCTCAGCACACTCACCTGATTGTAGCGCGTGTTGATCACCGCATGTTTTTTGACATAGGCGCCGATCATGTAGGTCGTGGAGCGGTGGGAGTCGACATGATCGGGCCCGTCCTGGGAATCATCTTCGGTCACGATGATCAGGGTGCTGTTGGCGTAAGGGCTATGGGCCACCGCGGCGACGAGACGGCCGACGGCCAGGTCGTTGTCAGCCTCCTGCGTGTCCGGGGTGTTCACGCCAGCCAGCGCCGTGCTGAAGCTGCCGGTGTGATCATGGCTCAGGCGGACTGTTTCAAGGCTCGGGAGGTTTTTATTCGCGATATACCCCATGAACTCGCGGTTCCACTCATTGACGTCCCACTGATCGGAGTAGGTCTGGTCGAAGCCGCGGAAATAAACGTCGGTCAAGGGCGCCAGGGTCGAATTGACCTCGGCGGCCTGCACGACGCCGGATTCACCCGCATCCACGATCGGATTGCCGGTGCTGTCGGTCGTGGGGCCGATGTTGTTAACCATCCAGCCGTAGTTCCGCACCGTCAGGCCAGCCTGCAGCGCGGAGTCGAAGATATAGCCTTCCTGGGTGCCGAACGGCGCGTCGGTGGCGGCGATATCGGCGGTGCCGGGAAGCAGGTTGGCCGCACCGCCGGGCAGGTTCGCCGAACCCGAGGTGAACGCCCCCTTGGTGGCCGCATCGCGCGCGGCGGTGTCGGACAGACCGACCGGCACGTTACGGTTGGAGCCCTCACCGGTGTAGGACAGACCGCGATCTACCGCGGCGTAGTTGATCTGCTGCGTCAACTCCTCCGAGGTCGTGATGCCGCCGCGCATCGACCACGACCAGCCGTCCATGCTGCCATCGCTGGGATCCATGAAATTGTCCAACGTGACGAACCCGGTCGCGAGCCGATGGAAGTTCGGCGTGATGCGCTGGCCAAACTGCGCCAGCGACGGGTCGGCGTCCGCGCCATTGGTGAGGTCGCCAAGGATTTGATCGAACGTGCGGTTTTCCTTCACGATGTAGATCACGTGCTGGATCTTCTGATGCAGGAAGTTCATCACCGCCGCGTCATTCGGGTTGGCCGGCACGCTGTAGAGGTTGTTCTTCGCCACCGCCGCTGTCAGGTTCGACAGATCAGAACTGCTGGGAACCTGGGCGCTGACCAGCGTCGAGTGTTCCAGCTGGAACTGGTACTGGTTGGTCGCGGTTGCCGCCGCCGCCGCCGCCGCGTTGCCGCCGGGGTAGGTCAGGTGCGTGATCAGCGCGGTGTTGCCCATTAGATGGCCAGGGTTCGGACCGGTGTCGCTCTTGCCGTTGATGATGTACATCCACGAGCCGTCGGCGCTGAAGGTGATGTCCTTCGGTGCATAGGCGGTCGGGATCAGGCCGGTGACCGTGTTCGCGCCGGGACCGGTCAACGGGATCACCGCGACGCAGTTCGAGCCGCTGTTCACCGCGTAAAGCGTCTGCCCGTCGGGGGAGATGGTCACCGCGAAGGTCGACGCACCGGTGTAGTGCGGACCGGTCAGCATCCCGGCGGGGGCGCGCGCGTCGATCTCGGTGACCACCTTATTGGCCGCCGTATCGATCACCGCGACCTCGTCGGAATTTTCCTGTGCCACATACAGCATCGACTGCGCCGCGTTCAGCGTCATCCCGTTGGCGTTGCCATCAAGCTTGATGCGGCTGATCAAGTGGCCGGTAGTCGGCGACGAGATATCAACCGCCACGACCTCACGATCGCGGAACGAGCCGACATAGGCGGTGGTGCCCTTGATGACGACCGCGAGCGGAAACTCGCCGCCGGCTACGCCGCTGGTACCTTCATTGGTGGTGGCGTAGGGGCGCAGATCCTGCTCATAGCGCACCGTCTTGGTCGCCGTGTCGATCACACTGATCGAGTCGTTGTAGTTGTTGGCGACGACCAGAGTCTTGCCGTCAGCGGACAACCCGAGGCCGCTGGCGTTGGGCTCGACGCTCAGACCGATGCCGATGCCAGCAGCATTGTTGCCAGGGATGTTGCTGGGGGTATGGCCCAGGGCGATCTTCGCTGACTGCGACCAGACCCCGCCGGTCTTGGTATAGGCGTAGACCGCGTCATCGTTGCCGCCGGTGGCATACAGCGTGGCGCCATCCGGTGACCAGACGAGGCCGACATGGGCGTTGGTCTGCTTGATCACCTGCTCCAGTTGGGGCGCCGTCTTGTTGCCGCCGGAGACGTCGTAGAGAAAAATATACTGCGTCGAGTTCGCCTTATCGACCTTGCCGGTCGTATCATACAGCGAGTTCTCGCCGGCGCAGATGATCGCCAGGGTCGTGCCGTCCGGGCTGAGCTGCGACCGCACCGCCTCATCGGCAACGAATTTCGGGTAGGCGGGCAGGCCGGGATTGAGGTCCTGCTGAACCGCGTTGGTCAGCGGTGCCGTTGGGGTGACGTACTGACCCGACGGCAGCGGAAGCGTCCCGTTGTTGCCGTCAACCAGGGTGTCGACCGCGGCGTGCGCCAGCGGCGCTGTGGCCAGCATCGTCGTGGCAAGCAAGCTCGCCTTCAGCATCCCTCGACATGTTATTCTCGTCATGACCTATCTCTCCTGTTCGCAAAACAACCGGCGTGAAGCGGCCGCTTTGCCTTCGGCCAACCTTACGAACCGTCCATGGCAGACGAGGGAAAATCGGTCCTTGTTAGAAAAAAGTCAGTTCGGAGAATTGTTGACCGCTCTCCGGCCAGACCGCGGAAATCGTCGGGTTTCCCTAATATAGTCACGCGATCTTGACGATGCCATGTGCGAGAGCTTCTTCTCGGCGCTGGAATGCGAGTGACTGGCCAGGCGGCGGTTCGGCTCGAAAGCCGAAGCTAGGATCGCCTGCTTCAGCTACATCCGAGGGTTCTATAATCCGGTCCGCCCGCACGCCGCGCTTGGATACCGGTCGCCGTTGTTTACGAACAGCAGGATGCTCAAAAACCACTATGGAAACGTAACGATAAAAGCCGACGAACCGTCTGCCAAGGCGGCTCAATCCCGCAGGCAGCTAGCAGAGGTGGACCGTATGACCAGTCAACCTGTCGCAGTCGCATCCAACCGGGGCATGACACTTATTCGTTGCGTAACTCTAACACAGTGCCACCTTCGCCCAGACGCGTGTTGGGGACGCGTTAAGTGCAATCTGGTGGAATCCTACGCTGATCTTCGGGCGGATTGGTTTGTCAAGACGCAGGTGACGGTCATCTGGCCAGACATCGTCGACGCGTTCGGCCAGAAGATCGCCTTGTATTCTGATTGCCGAGGCAATTCTCTTTTAGGTCGGCAGAAAGCCGATCAGCATGTAGGTTTTGCCGGTCCCCGATAGCCCGGCAAAGATGACAGTGCGTGGCGCGGCGATGGGGATTTGGTGGATCGTCACCTGCTACAGGCGGCGGCGATGGGTCTTCAGTTCTACCTTCGGTGGCTTGCGCCAGGGTCCGCGTAGAACTGTCGTTGCCTCTACGCCATGCCGTTCGGCAGCGGCGGGACCTTGATCAAGTGCAGCATTACCGGCCCGCCGCCGGTCACGCCAAGCACATCGCGGGCAAATTTGTCCAGCCGAACATGGCCCGGCGTTTCCGTCCCGAGATGCAGCCAGGCGCGCAACGGCGCCGGATGACGGCCGAGCATCTCGATCAGGTCGCCGTCCTGGGCGCCAAGACGGGCGATGTCGTCGGCCGCCATGACGAGGACGCGCCGGCGCCCTTTGGCCCCGGTATAAGGGTCGATCGTATCGTCTGGCACGACCCGGACATGGAAACGAGACCGGCGCATCTGCTCGCGCAGCACCTGGGTTTCGGCTGCATCGATCCCGTGCTCCGTCAGTACGACGCCATATCCCGCGCGTGCCCGCTCCGGCGAGACATAGCCGGTCAGAACATCCTGCCGCACCGCTTCGGGTGGCCGCTCCAGCGGGTCGCCATAGCCGCCACCGCCAGACGATCGCATGACCACGACATCGTCACGCTGCAACGGAAACCCGGTGATCTTGCCCGGCGTATCGAATGTGGCGCATCCCCGGTCCGACTCAACCGACAGGTGGTATGGCATGCCGCTGCCGGCACCCAGAACGCCAAACGGCGGGATGACGGCGCGGTCGCTTAGCACGGAATAGCTGGCCTCCGCATCCAGCAGGCGCACTCGCCGGATCATGCCGACCCCGCCGCGCCGGCAGCCTTCTCCGCCGCCGTCTTCGCGCAAGCTGCAGCCTTCGACCAGCAGCGGCATCTCGCTTTCAATCGACTCGACGTTCTGCACCGACGGCAGATTGCCGAAATCGATGTTGACGAAGGCGCTCGGGCCATCGCCGTCCACAAACCCGCCATTCCCGCCGGCGGGAGATTCATAATAGACGTATTGCCGGCCGCGCCGATGGTTCCACCCGCCGATACTGTTGGGGAATGAACTACCACAAAGATCACCCGATACCTTGTCCGGAATGATCTGCGCAAGCGCGGCCATGGCCAAGGACACGCCGCGCTTGCGGACCTCCCCATGCGCGCCGGCCGGCGCGTCGCTGCGCACGTTGAAGATCGAGCCCTCCGGCGCCTTCAGCGTCAGCGGGCGGAAGGCGCCTTCGTTGACCGCGCCACCGGGATCGAGCGTTGCCTTGACCGCCACGAACACACCTGCCCCGGCCACCGCGAGCGAGCAATTCACCACGCCCGGCACCTGCGGATTGGTGCCGGCGAAATCGGCGATCAACTGGTCGCCCGCGACGGTCAAGCGTAGCCTGGCGAGGACGGGGTCCAGCTTCCCGGCGTTGTAAAATTCCAGGTAGTCCTCTGCGAAGTAATCGCCGTCAGGCAGCGCCGCGATGCGCTGGCGCAGCCGCCGCTCGGTCCGGTCGAGGTTGGTTTTCACCGTCTGCCGCACCGTGTCGCCGCCGTATTTCGCCAGCAGCGCCCGGATGCGACGTTCCGCCACCTTGCAGGCGCCCAGCGAGGCATGCAGGTCGCCTTCCCGTTCCTCTGGCACCCGCATGTTGGCCATCAGCAGGGTCATGGCGGAGCGGTTGACGATGCCACGCTCGATGATCTTGATCGGCGGGATGCGGACGCCTTCCTGATACACGTTGGTGGATAGGCCGGAGTAGCTGCCGGGCACCATGCCGCCGACATCCACCCAATGCGCGCGGACGGCGGGGAAGATCAGCATGTTGCCGGCGTCGTCGAACAGCGGGCACAGCAGGGTAACATCGTTCAGGTGGGTTCCACCGCGATAGGGGTCGTTCAGCAGGATCGCGTCGCCCGGATGCAGGTCACCGGCGAAATCTTCCAGCGCACAGCGGACGCCCCAGGGCAGCGGCAGCACGTGGCCTGGGTGATCCCAGGACTGCGCGACCAGTTCGCCATCGGGTCCGAACAGCGCACAGGAGAAGTCGTCGAATTCGTAGATCACGGAAGAATAGGACGCGCGGATAATGGTGGCGCGCATCTCGCGGACGATCGCGATCAGGCTCTCGCAGACAACCTCTAGCGTGATCGGGTTGAGCGGTACGTCCCCGGTCATGATCGTTTCTCCATCAGCAACTCGCCGTGCTCCAGCACGCGCAGCGACCAGCCTGGCGGCAGCAAGGTGGTGGAGCCGCTTTCTTCCAGAATGGCCGGGCCAGTCAGCGTCTGGCCGGCCGCGAGGCGGGCGCGGTCCAGGATGGGTGTCGGCTGGAAGCCGATGTTGAACCAGACAGGCCGGGCTTCGATGGTGGCATCCTGCACGCTGCCACCGGCGGTCCAGGCGGGCAGTTCGGGCTTGTCCACGCGGCCCACGGCGGCGACGCGATAGGTGACGATCTCCACCGCGCCCTGGCTCCGATGGCCGAAGCGGCGATCATGCACTTCGGCGAAGGCCGCCTGCATCGCGGTGACGCCGGTTTCCACCGGCGGCAGTTCGACATGCAGTTCCCACGACTGGCCAACGTAGCGCATGCCGGCCGCGCGGTGCAGCGCGATCTGCTCGGGCGCCACGCCCTCGGACAGCAGGTCGGAACGGGCCTGCGTCTCGATATCGCGAAACATCGCCTCGACGGCGGCGGCTCCGTCCTCGCTCAGCACCGTCGTGCGGGTCCGCGCGTAGTCGCGGCGCAGGTCGGAGATCAGCGATCCGAACGCGGCGAAGTTGCCGGGTCCCACCGGGATCAGCACGCGCGTCATCTCCAGTTCATCGGCGATCGCCGCGGCATGCATTGGGCCCGCGCCGCCATAGGACAACAGGGTGAAGTCGCGCGGGTCGTGGCCGTTGGCGATGGAGATTTGCTTGATGGCGGACACCATCCGCCCAACCGCGATACTGACCACGCCAGCCGCGAGAGGCTCGGTTTCCAGCCCGACGCGGCTGCCAAGCTGGCGGACCACGGCGACGGCAAGATCGCGATCGAGGCCGATCCGGCCGGCCAGCGGTGAGCCCGCGGACAGGCGCCGCAGCACCAGATTCGCATCCGTCACCGTCGGCTGCGCCCCGCCGCGCCCATAGCAGGCGGGACCAGGGCTGGCGCCGGCGCTTTGCGGCCCCACCATCAGAATGTCGCCGTCATCCAGCCAGGCGATCGATCCGCCACCCGCGCCGACAGCATTGATCTCGATCTGCGCCGTGCGGTTGGCATGGTCGCCGATCCGCTGCTCGTGCGTGACCGGGATGCGCAACTGCTCGATCAGGCACACATCGGTGCTGGTGCCGCCCATGTCGCAGGTGATGAGGTTCGCCTCGTTGCGAAGACGGCCGAGGTGGACAGCGGCGGCGACGCCACCGGCCGGGCCGGACAACACGGTTCCGACAGGAAGCTGTCTTGCCCGCCCTGCCGTTGCGACACCGCCATTCGACGTGGTGATGAAAACGTCCCGCCGGTAGCCGCGTGCCGACAGCGCGCCGGTCAGGCCGTTCAGGTAACGTGCCATCAACGGCCCAATATAGGCGTTCAGCACGGCGGTGTTGAACCGCTCCACTTCGCGGAACTGCGGCGAGACCTCCTCGGACGTGCAGACGAACAGGCCGGGACGGAGGTCCTGCACCAGCCGCTTGACCGCCTGTTCGTGCGCCGGATTGGCGTAGCTGTGCAGCAGGCAGACGGCGACGGCCAGGTTGCCCGTTCGCGGAATTTGGTCGAGCACCGCGCGCACCTGCTCCAGGTCCAACGGCCGGCGGGTCGAGCCATCCCACATCAGCCGCTCTGCCACCTCCAGCGTGCGCCAACGCGGCACCAGCGGACGCGGCTTCAGGGTGCGCAGGTCGTAGAGCACCGGCCGGTTGGTGCGGCCGATTTCCAGCACATCGCGGAAGCCTTCGGTCGTCAGCATCCAGACGTCAGCGCCCTTGCGCTCCAGGATGGCGTTGGTGCCGATCGTCACGCCGTGACAGAGGCGGGCGATATTCGTTGGATCGCACCCCAGCAGGTCAAGTACCGCCATGACGCCGAGTGTCGGTGCGTCCGGCGTGGAGGCCGCCTTGGCGAAGCGGAAGCGGCCAGCTTCGTCGTCATAGACCACGCCGTCGGTGAAGGTGCCGCCAACGTCGATGCCGACCCACAGCATCGTCTATTTCCCCACGCCCAGCGTCACCCGATCCGGGGCGGCGCTGCGCAGCGGGTCGAGGTAGAAGAAGCTGGACCAGTCGACCGGCTTGGCCAGCTTGCCCAACTGCTTGATCTGCGCCTCGATGTCCTGCATGTGCGCCAGCGAATCGTTGTCCAGGCGCATTTCGAACTGCACTCGCGGCATCAGCGATGCGGTCAGCCCGGGGTCCAGCTTCAGCGTCGCGGCGACCTGTTTGGCAGCGTCGTCCGGATGGTCGTGCAGGTACTGTGTTGCCTCCACCATACTGCGCATGAAGGCGGTTGCCGCCGCCTTGTTCTTTTCGGCCCAGCCACGGTTCATGTAGACGTAGTCGCGCGGCACGATGATGCCTTCGTTGTCGTGCAGGTTCTTGCTGCCCGGCACAGTGGCGAGCGCTTTGGTGACCCAGGGTTCCCAGGCGCCGAACGCATCGATGTCGCCGCGTTCCAGGGCCGCGATCATCTCCGGCGGTTCGACCTGGACGATCTTGTAGTCCTTGGGATCAAGCTTCAGCGCCTTGACCAGGGCAAGCCAGAAGCTCTGGCTGCTGCTACCGGAATCGATACCGATCTTCTTGCCCTTCAGCCCGTCCATGTTGTCGATGTGGCGCGCCACCAGGCCGTAGAAGTGTCGGAGTTGGACAGATTCACCGGTGGCAACGACGGCAGGGTCCAGGTTGTGGTCCTGGATCCCCGCCTGCTCGGCGCCCAGCGCGGCCTGAAGCTGGTTGCTAACGACATAGGCGATCATCGCCGATCCACTTGAGCCCAGGTTCAACTGTACATCCAGTCCATTCTTTTCGAACAGGCCAGCGGATTTGGCGATATAGAACTGCGCCAGAGAGGGATCAACGCCGGTCCCGATGACCATCTTCGTTGGGGCCTGAGCAAAGCTTGCCGACGAAATCACCAATGTAAAAGACAAGACAATCCAGAACATTGAAATCAGAACTTTCTTATGCATGGTTTTCCTTAGCATTAATTTATGGCACAGGCGAGTAACGGCGAGCAAAGCGGTATATTCCGAAACGAAACAGCCGATCGGCGGCAAAGCCGAGCAAGCCGAGAGTGACAAGCGCGACAAAGATCTGGTCCACGAGCATGAACATCCGGCCGTTCCAAATCATGACGCCCAGCCCAGATTGGGCCGAAACCATCTCCGCGGCGACAATGGTCGTGAACGAATTTGCCATCGCGAGGCGCATGCCGGTGAGGATGAACGGCACGGTTGCCGGTAGCGCGACCCAGAAGAACACCTGACGCGAATTGGCGCCGAGCACGCGAGCCGCCCGTATCTTGTTGGCGGCAATAGCGCCGACGCCCGCCGCGGTATTGAGCACGACAATGAAGACGGTGCTGTAGGCGATCAGAAAGATCTTCGACTCCTCACCGATGCCAAACCAGATGACGGCCACGGTGATCAACGCAGTTGCCGGGATGAAGCGCAGGAACTCAGTCCAAGGCTCAATCAGCTTGCGCGCGAGCGGAAAGCTTCCCGTTACAAGTCCAATTGGGACACCCACAACAGAGCCGAGTAGAAAGCCCGCCAAGATGCGGCCAAGGCTGTCCTCAACATTGTCGGCCAGCGTACCGTCGGCAATCAACTCGACTGCTTTTTGGAACACCGAGACCGGCGAAGGGAATAGCGCGGAGCGAACGATGTAATCAGCCGCCACAAACCATGCGAGGATCAGAGCTGCGAAACTTAACAGGTAGGGGCCGATCGCCGCGGCACGTCCCATGGCGAGGCGCAGCGGCGGGACGCCTGGCTCCGACCGGTTGACCGGCGCGGGAAGTCTGGTCGCCCTCATGGAACCCTCGCCTGGGATGCTCGGTTGACCTCTTCGCGAATGGCACCCTGAATACGCACGAAATATTCAGCGTATCGCGGATCGGTGCGGCTGCGCTCGGGTTCCAGGGCGATCGGAATGACCTCTTTCAATGTGCCACCCGGACCGGCCGTCATGACGCCGACCCGCGTTCCGAGCACGATGGCCTCGTCAATGTCGTGAGTGACAAAAAGCACGGACGTATTGGTGGTTTGCCAGATACGACGCAACTCGCGCTGCATAACGCCGCGTGTTTGGGCATCGAGTGCAGCGAACGGCTCATCCATGAGCAACATGGCTGGCTCGTTCGCCAGCGCCCGGGCGATCTGGATACGTTGCTTCATTCCCCCTGACAATTCAGGTGGATACTTGTCTTGCTGGCCTTCCAGCCCGACAAGGTCGAGGTAACGCAACGCCACCACGCGTCGCTTGGCACGTTTAAGGCCCTGAACCCGTAGACCGAATTCGATGTTCTCGACTGCCGTCAGCCAAGGATAGAGCGAATCGTCACCCTGAAAAACCACACCGCGGTCGCGGGATGGACCAAGGACGTCGCGACCATCGGCGAGTATGCGCCCGTGCGTGGGCGTCTCGAAGCCGGCGAGCATGCCGAGTATGGTGGTCTTACCGCACCCTGATGGACCGAGCAGGCAGAAGAACTCGCCGCGTTGAAGCGTCAGGCTGAAGTCTCGAACAGCGGCATGCTGCTGCCCCAATCGAGAGCGATAATGCCGCTCGACGGCGTCGAACTCAATCAGAGCCACATCCCACCACCCGCCGACTTTGTCGAGCAAGCTTCGAACCATGGCGTATCACAGTCGATCGGCTTGAACTCTGGCGTCCTTCGGATGTCGCTCAGCATAATTGGTCCATGGCTTTTCGTCCCTCACGTTCTCAAACCGGGAGATAAACATCCCGAACCGGCTTATCCAATGCGGTGGCGGAGCAGGATTCATGCCGACAGGGAATAGTCTGCGAACGCGCTCCGGGCTGGTTAGCCCGTGCCCGGGCGCAGGCGGTGGTCAGGGACTAGGCGTACCAGTATAGTTGCTCGCGGACAACAGCAACAGCGCGAGGGTGGAATGACAATGCAGGATCAAGGCGAACTCGCGCGACTGGAGCAGATAGAGCGGCGCCTGCTGGCGTTAGAAGACGCCGAAGCAATACGCAACCTGAAGGCGCGATATGCCGCGCTGTGCGATGATCATTATGACGCGGACAGAATCGCTGTCTTGTTCGCGGAAGATGCTATTTGGGAAAGCCCAGGCCTCGGACGTTTTGAAGGTCGAGACGCTATCCGAGACTTTTTTCGGACAGCCGGCGCCATATTTTCGTTCGCCATCCACTACAGCTTGAATGGGCACATCACGGTGGATGGTGACACGGCGCAGGCACGATGGTTTTTGTTCATGCCGTGCACAGCGGCCGACGGAAACCGAGCAATGTGGCGTGCCGGTATCGACCATGAAAGATACGAGCGTATAGGCGGCGTGTGGATGTTCCGTCACAAGCGATCCGAACCGCTGATGAACGCATCGTTCGAGGACGGCTGGGCAACCGCGCGATTTGCGCAGGCTGTCCGGTAGCCCTGGCCCGAGCGATCAATCAGATATCCAGATTCGCGCTATGAATTCTGGGATCCTGCACCAGTTGCGCTGCGTCTCCCTCGATGCCGCTGCGGCCGAGGTCCATGATGACGGCGCGATTGGCGAGGCTTAGAGCCCGTCCTGTTGCGAAATGACAACGGTCAGTCCCTCTTGTTCCTGGATCTCGAGCAGGATTTCGCCAATCCTTTCAACAACGATGGGCGCGAGGCCTAAAGACGGTTCGTCCAGCAGAAGTAGCTTTGGCCGAGACATCAACGCCCGGCCAATCGCCAGCATCTGCTGCTCGCCACCGGAAAGATCGCCGGCGAGCTGCCGCCGACGTTCCGACAGGCGGGGAAAAGTAGCCGAAGATCTGAGACATGCGATCCGCGTTGTCGCTTGCGGAGCACGTGTAGCCGCCGACGCGCAGGTTCTCCTCCAAGCCAGGTGACCGGATTTGGGGAACGATGCCGCTCCATCAGCTTGGCAGCGCGGCGGAGTTCGTCTGCGTCGAGCCGGTGCAGCTGGCACACAGCCCGGACGATCTGGAACTGAGGCTCGTGCATCGAGCGGAGGCTTGTCGCGGAACCTTAAAATCACCCATCAGTGTCCGCTGCCGCCTGAGCCCATCCGATGAGGTCGGGCAAGTTGTTCCTCATGAGCACCAGGAGTTCAACAAGATCAGGCGTCAGATACTTGCCGATTTATTACTTTGACCGGCCCGCCGGTCACGCTGCTGTGGCTTGTGCTTAGGACGTGTGTGAAATGAGTAGTGCCGTCAGGGTCGTCGTGCGGCTCTTGCTCTGACCTCCAGGGCTCAGCAGGCCGGCATTTCTGATGCAGCGCCGCCAGACGGGCAGCTCAACCTGCTCCCCCGCACTTCACGCCAGGCGGATGACCTGTTTGCCACGTCGACCGCCCGCCTCCATCGCGCGATGGGCGTCGGCGATGCCGGACAGGTCGTGGACCACATCGACGATCGGTTTGATCGCTCCGTCCTTGACGTAGCCGGCGAGGTCGGTCAGCAGCTTGGTATCAGACTTGTCGTTGAAAAACCGAACGCGTTGGGCGCCATGGATTCGCGACAGCGGGAAATGCGCTATCGATGTTAGCGGGTGCTTGAGGTCAGGGACCGCGGGGTGTCGGGTTCGCACGAGGTTGTCGTGACTCTAGCAGCGGGCGGTCTTTAGCAGCGGGCGGTCTTTATGAGCCTGGCATGCCCGCCCGTGAGCCGGGTCTAGCCGTGCTGGCCGGTTGAGGATGCCAAGCTGCGTCCCGGGCCGATCCGACGTCGAGGGGCACGCCGGCTTTTGCTCGGTCCCGGATGGGCTTGTTCCGTCGCATAATGGCCAAGGAACATGGTAACGGCCGACTCTACGACGTGTGTCGTCTGTTGAGCTGAGGGTCGGCCAAGGCGCAACCGGCACCGATAGTAGATGCTGGTCTGCACAAGCGTGAAAAACTGATCGGCCGCGAACTCCGCGTCTTGCACGGCTAGGTCGCCGGCCTCAGTCTGTGCCTTCAGCCAGCGAGCCAGCTGCGTAATCGCTTGCTGCGGCCCAGCTACGTAGAACGACTCCGCCAGTTCCGGGAACGCCTCGGCCTCCGACGTCACGACCCTGTCGATCATCAAGCACACGGGAGAGGTGATCAGTTCGATCATTCCAATCCCGATGGCCCTGAGCGTCTGAGCCGTATCCCCGAGCGGCATCTGCCCATCGCCAAAATGTTGCGCCAGCATCCGCGCGCACTCGCGCTCGACGAAGGCGCCGAACAGCTCAGCCTTGCTGCGGTAGTGATGATAGACTGTCGATTTCGACACCCCAGCCGCCTGAGTAATCGCCGACATGCTTGCGCCCTCATAGCCGTGCTCGGCAAAGGCATCTCGCGCGCTGTCGAGGATGGACTGACGCTTCTCGGCTGATAGGACGGCTGGTGTCGGCATCTTTGGCTCCGGCCGTCATGCGCGGCCACCCCTTGCAACTATGGCATCGCGCACGAGTTTACCAGATACCAGACCGTACGGTTCGGTCCGGGTCGCCGCAGTCCTGCGGCGCATTCCTTTCAGGAGCAAGCCATGCCGCAGTTCGCCGCGACCATCAAGCACCTCAAAGAGGACGTGAAAAGCATGACCGTGAGCGCAGCGGTCAAAAATATCGAGGGCTGGGAGGCCACGCTGGAGAAGGTCGAGGAGCCGGCCGCCAAGACAATCGTCAAGGATTTGGAAAACCTCAAGAAGCACCTGCATGCGAAGGAGCTGGACGGCCAGGCGATCCGCAAGCTGGTGGTCAAGCTCGGCAAGGAGACGGTCGCCATCGGCAAGCAGACCGAGAGCAAGAACGCCACCAAAAGTCCAACGATCTGCATCCATGGGCTCCATGGCTGAAAACTTGCCGATGAGAGAGCGGAGAGGCTGGGTTTCGCGCGGCCTCCCTTGCCCAGGTCTCATCCGAGGGGAGGGGTGTTTGGGATTTGGCTAGGCCGCGCTGGCGCTCTCGGCCGCGTGGGTGAGGGCATCGCCGAGCGCCTGGATCTGAGGAGCACCTTGTTATACCGGAGCTGCTTGCAGCCTGGTCGCGGCTACCCGGGATGCAACAAGCCCCCGGGGCAGGCTTTGGCGACCAGCCGCTCGCGCAGAAACTCCGGGACGTCGGCGACCGTCGCCTGGCCGACATGGACGGCCAGGGCGTGGACATGCAAGTGCTGTCGCTGACCACCCCTGGGGTGCAGAACCTGGCACCAGCGGATGCCGTCACCGTCGCCCGTGAAGCCAACGACGCGCTCGCCGCAATCGTCAACCGCAACCCGGCGCGTTTTCAGGCTTTCGCGGCCATCCCGACCCCCGAGCCCGACAGCGCCGGAGAGGACTGGAGCGAGCGGTGACCCGGCTCGGCCTGCGTGGGGCGATGCTGTACGGCCGCACCGGTACCACGAACGCCGACGACCGCCGGTTCGACGGACTCTACGCCATGGCCGCGCGACTCCATTCGCCGATCTACCTGCATCCGCAAACCCCCGTCGCGCCGGTCCGCGACGCCTATTATTCCGGCTACGGCGACGAGATCGACTCGATGTTCGCGGACTTCGGTATCGGCTGGTACTACGAGACCGGCGTTCAGCTGTTGCGCATGATCTTTTCCGGCGTCTTTGATCGTCACCCGGATTTGCAGGTGATTATCGGGCATTGGGGCGAACTGGTGTTATTTTACCTTGAGCATACGGCCGTCATGCAGGCGATGGGTCTGCGCTTGGACCGCCCCTTAGCGGACTATTTCCGGCAGAATGTGTGGGTGACGGGCAGCGGCCTGTGCAGCGAGCGCTACCTGCGCTGGAGCGCGGAAGTCGTCGGCCTCGACCGCATCATGTATTCCACCGACTACCCTTTTAGGGACACGAGCGGCGGAAAGGCGCGGTCCTTCCTGGAGAATGCGCCGCTGACCGAAGCAGAGAAGGCGTCGATCGGCTCGGGCAACTGGGAGCGGCTCATGGGGCAGCTCCGCCATCAGTAGGGAGAAAGTTCGATGTTCTTCGTATCAGGCATAACCGGCCATACTGGTGGCGCAGCCGCACGGCATCTGCTGGCTGGCGGCCATGCCGTGCGCGCCCTGGCCCGCGATCCTGCAAAAGCGGGCACCTGGTTGGAGCGGGGCGTCGAAGTCCGCCAAGGCGATTTCAACGACGCCGGGGCGATGGCCGCTGCCTTGGACGGGGTGAAGGGAGCCTTTCTCATGCTGCCCCCATTTTTCGCGCCGGCACCTGGCTTCCCGGAAGCGAAAGCGATCGTCGACAGCTTCCGTGAGGCGTTGCGCCGGGCGCCGCCGCCGCGCGTGGTGGCGCTGTCATCGATTGGATCACAACAAGATCGCGGACTTGGCATGATCACCGCAACTCACCTGCTGGAGAAGGGCCTGCGCGAACTGCCCTGTCCGACCGCCTTCGTCCGGGCCGGCTCGCTGCTAGAGAACTACACGCGCGGCCTCGACGCGGCTTTCGCTACGGGCTGGTTCGACAGCTATCTCATGCCGACGAACCGCCCTGTCCCGATGATTGCGACAGAAGATGTTGGCCGCGAGGTCGCCCGGCTGCTCACGACTGACTGGATCGGCACAAGGATCGTGGAGCAGGGATCTCCGGTCAGTCCTGACGACCTGGCTCAGGCGATGGGCGAGGTGCTTGGACGATCCGTGCAAGCGCGCGTTGTCCCGCGCGAGCAGTGGACGGCCAGCCTCGAAGCCAGGAACATGCCGCCGGCCGGCATAACAGCCTTCACGGAAATGGAGGACGGCTTCAACTCGGGCTGGATCGCCTTCGGCGTGCCTGGTACGGCGTCGGTTGCCGCTACGATCACGCCCGCCCAGGTCTTCGCCCAAGCCAGACGCACATGATGCGTTCGCCACCCGCGCTTGAACCGCGGGGTAGCCCAATACTTGTTTCCAATACCATCGAGCTGCGATTTACCGGCCGCTACGCCTTGGCGGCCAGTTTCGACTTGGCGGCCAAAGCGTCGTTCGTGGCGGGCTTGCCCAGGAAACGTAGAGACAAAGAAGCCGCAGTATACCATCTTGCATTTGCATTGGAAGGAATCTCGAGCCCCCTTGGCGTCCGCATCAGCCAGCACGACGGCAGGGTGCATGCCAACGTGGCCTTCAACCCGGGCGGCGCAGCGTCGGACGATGTGCGCACCCAGCTTGAGCGCATCCTGTGCCTCGACAGCGACGGCGCAGGTTTCGATGTTATCGGCGCGTGCGACGACGTGGTGGCCGGGCTTCAGAGTTGCCATCCAGGCTTGCGCCCGGTGTTGTTTCCTAGCCCCTATGAGGCCGCAATGCGGGCGATCATCGGGTATAGACTTCCTGTGCACCAGGCCGCCGCGGTCACCGCCCTCATCGCCGAGGACCACGGGGTCCGGGTCGGTTTCCGTGACCGCATCGTGCACGCCTTTCCCGCTCCCGACCGGCTCTCGGAATTGCCCATGGTGCGAGGCCTGGCCAATCGAAAGGTGGAGCAGTTGCGCGCGCTCGGCACCGCCGCCGCGGACGGGCGATTTGCCAGCAGGCGCCTGCGCGCCATGGGCCGGGCGATGGCCGCGGCGTACCACCTCGGCGAGGACCAGGGCATTGATACACTCGAAAGAATTGCCGACCGATGGCGTCCCTATCGTTAGTTGGGTCGGCCTGCTGCTGAGCAATTTCAAAGCGGACATCTGATACTTGCCGTTGGAAAACAAACGATCGTTTGTCGGCCATTATACCTGCAACGAATGCCGAGTGAGACGACTGCCGGACACGCGCGGCGACTCGCCTTTCGGTAAGTCACGCGCATTCTGAGACGCTGAGGCGCCGCGCTGAGGCGCCGCCGCGTGCGCCCCAATCTGCAGAAAACTACATCTGTGGTTGCCTTTTTTAAAGCAGATGTCGCCGGTGGACATTGAGAGGCTCGGCCACGTCCTGCACCGCGCCCCGACTTAACGCTTCCGGGCGGAACCCCAGGATCGAGGCGAAGCGGTCGCGGTAGGTCGGCCAGACCTCGGGGTTCAGCAGGCGCGGCGGCTTCCCGCCGTCCAGAATATCCAGCATCTGTTCGGCTGCGATCCTGGCGATGTTGTGGCGCGACTGCCGCGTGATCCCGGCCGTGTGGGGGCTGACCACGACGTTGTCGAACCGCAGCAGCGGGTGGTCGGCGGGCGGCGGCTCGTCTTCCCAGACGTCGAGGCCCGCACCGGCGATCTGCCGCGCCGTGAGCGCCGCCGCCAGCGCGTCCTCATCATGAATGCCACCGCGCGCGGTGGTGATGAAAAAGGCGTGCTGGCGCATCGTGGCGAACGCCTCGGCGCCCATCATGCCGCGGGTCTCCGGGGTATGGGGACAGTTCACCGAGACGTAGTCGGCCTGGCGCAGCATCTCGTGCAGCGTGGCGGCTTTCTCCACCCCTTTCGCGGCGATCTGTTCGGCGGATTGATACGGGTCGTAGGCGATCACGCGCATCTGGAACAGGACCCGGCACAGTTCGGCGACGCGGCCGCCGACGTGGCCGAGGCCAACAATGCCGATGGTGCGGCCCTGCACGTCGTCGCCCATGAAGTCCCGCCGGTCATAGGCGGCGCCGCCGCGCATCGCGCGATCGGACATGACGATGCGCTTGGACAACGTCAGCATCATCGCCATCACGTGCTCCGCCACACCCTCCTTGTTGCCGCCAGCCTGATTGACCACCGCGACCCCCGCCGCCGTCGCATCCGTCAGGCTGACCGTGTCAAACCCGGCCCCGTTGGTGGACAGCACCAGCAGGTTCGGGCAGCGGCCCAACAACGGCGCGTAGCCTTGCAGCTGCATCGCCAGTTCCTGCCGGCTGCTGCCGATTTGATAGGCGTGTGCCTGTGCCAGAACCGGCTCGATCTCCGCCTCGGCGGTGTGGTTCTCCAGCTTGTCCAGATGGATGTCCGGGCGCCTGCCCAGGATCTCGAGATAAACCGGAGCAGCAACGTTGTTCACATAGAACACCCGCTTGGTATTCGGCGCATGGTCGGCCTTTCGTCATGGGAAGGTTACGCCTGAGCAGTTAGCCCGATGTCGCCCAGACGGGCAAACGACGGGGCAAACGACGGGGCAAACGACGCGCGGGAGTGGCCGGGCGAGACGACTGCAACATCCCTGGCGGAGGATCGATCCGGGATGGTGGTGGCAACAGCGGCGGCCGGGAAAGCCGATGCGAGCGCCGTTTGGTCCTCGATGTTGGCCGCGTGTTGCCGCTTTCAGGGCGCAATGCCTGGTGTGGTTCAGGCGCGCAAGCACCTTGGGCCGCTCCGGCGTGCGGACGCGGCTCAGTCGCAGGCGGGCTTGGACCGTCCGGAGCCATAACCCGGGCCCATCGTGGCGGTGCGGGCAGTGGACGCTGATGGTGATCGTCAACCCGGCAGGCGTTGTTCCGGCTGGTCCCGGCGACGCTGTTCGCAGCGGCGGTGCCGGTTGCAGGGTCTCACCGAGTCCATTGTCGACGATGTACTGGGTGACGTCGTTGACCCGGGTCTGCCGCTCGTAATCGGGCAGGGCCGAGGTGTCGGCGACCTGTATCTGCATCAGGCTTGGGTCCAGCAAACCTTCGATCACGCCGGCTCGGGTATCGCGCTGCCGGTCGTCCAGCGTATCGACGCTGTTGGGAAACCGAGACGGGCGAAGCAGCGTCACCCGTGCGCCGTCCGGCAGCCGCTGCAGTGCGACGTCGCCCGCGGCGATATCGGGTGTCAGCCGGGCCTGCAACCGCTGATCGAGGCGCTGCACCGCGCGGTGCTGGCCGAACGCGCAGGCGGCGACCAGCAGCAGCGGGCTGAGCAAAGCGAGGCGGCGGCCGGTGGGGCAGCGGGCTGTGGGACTGCGGGCTGTGGGACTGCGGGCGGCGGGCGGTTTCATGGCTTTAACGATCTCCTGCTGCTGACCTGACAACAAAGCGCCGGGAACGGCCGTCGCCGCGGGTTCGGCCAAGTGCGACCCGGATAGGCTATTTCGCGCCACGGGACGATGGGCAAGAAAAATATGCGCGGCGACCGCGGTCGGAGGTCGGCGCGCCACACGATTTCGTGAAATGATCGCAGGGTCGGATTGTCTGCCCTGTCGATCCCGATCCTCGCGGGCCGATCCACCGCGAGAAAGCCGCCCACGCCGGTCGGCGGGCGCGGCGCGGACGCCAGGGGGCGCCGCCGATCGCGGCTTTTCCCGTTGAACTCGCCACTTCGTGAGTGTTAGGCAGATGCCGCGCCGCACAAGAGAGCACCCATGACCGATCTTCATTGGCTGCCGACGATCGCTAACTGGCGTCAACGCCTGCGCACTCTGCCGGCCGATCCCGCCACCGTCTGGGACAATGCCGTCGCGCTGGCCAACGCCCGACTGAACTTCGTGCTCACCAACGCGCTGGACGAGACCGTCCGCAAGCTGCTGCCCGACGGTCCGGCGACGCTGTCCACCAAGAAGGTCCGCCTCGCGGTGCTGGGATCCTCCACCCTGGCGCACCTGCTGCCTGCGATCCGCGTCGCCGGCCTGCGCCGCGGCATCTGGATCGACACCTACGAAAACGACTACGGCCAGTACCTGCAGGAGCTGACCGACACGGAGTCCGAGCTGCATGCGTTCAAGCCGACGGCGATGCTGATCGCGCTGGATGCCTACCACCTGACCGCGGGGGTTACCGCCGGCATGGACGCGGCCTCGGCCGGGGCGGCGCTGTCCGAGGTGCAGGACCGCCTGCGCGAGGTCTGGCGGCTGGCGCGCGACGCCTTCCGCTGCCCGATCCTGCAGCAGACGGCGCTGGCTGTGCATCTGCCGGTGCTGGGCAACAACGAGCACCGCCTGCCGGGCTCGCGCGCCGGGTTCGTGAGCCGGTTGAACGTGGCGATTCGCGGCATGGCGGAACAGGAGGGGGTCGATCTGCTGGCGATCGATGACCGCGCTGCCCGCGACGGCATCGGCAAGTGGCATGACGCGGCACTTTGGCACCGTTCCAAGCAGGAGGTGTCGCCGACCGCGGGGCCGCTGTACGGCGACTTGGTCGGCCGCTGGCTGGCGGCGAAGCAGGGGCGTTCGTTCAAGTGCCTGGTGCTGGATCTGGATAACACGGTCTGGGGCGGCGTCATCGGCGATGACGGCCTGGACGGCATCACGCTGGGCCAGGGCAGCCCGTTGGGCGAAGGCTACACCGCGTTCCAGGAATACGCGCGTGAGCTGAGCCGGCGGGGGGTGATCCTGGCGGTGTGCTCGAAGAACGACGAGGCCAACGCGCTGGAGCCATTCGAAAAGCACCCCGACATGGTGCTGAAGCGCGGCGACATCGCCAGCTTTGTCGCCAACTGGTCGAACAAGGCCGACAACATCCGCGCCATCGCGCAGCAGCTGAACATCGGCCTGGATGCGCTGTGCTTCATCGACGACAACCCGTTCGAGCGCAATCTGGTGCGCCAGGAACTGCCCATGGTGGCGGTGCCCGAGGTGTCGGATGATCCCACCGACTTTCCGGTGGCGCTGGCCGATGGCGGCTACTTCGAGGGGCTGGCGGTGACCGAGGAGGACCGCGAGCGCACCTCGCAGTACCAGGGCAACAAGGCGCGCGATGCGCTGAAGGCGGCGGTGACCGATCTGCCGTCGTATCTGCGTGGGCTGGAGATGCAGCTGGTGTGGAAGCGGTTCGACAAGATCGGGCTGCAACGGATCGTGCAGCTGATCAACAAGTCCAACCAGTTCAACCTGACGACGCGGCGCTACACCGATGAGGACATCATCGCGGTGATGGCGGACCCAGAGGCGTTCGGGCTGCAGCTGCGGCTGCTCGACCGGTTCGGCGACAACGGCATCATCGCCATCATCATCGGACGGCTGCAGCCGGACAAGGATCTGTATGTCGACACCTGGCTGATGAGCTGCCGGGTGCTGGGCCGGCAGGTGGAGCCGACCACGTTGAACCTGATCTGTCAGGAGGCGGCGACGCTGGGGGCCAGGCGGGTGGTGGGCGAATATATCCCCACCAAGAAGAACGCCATGGTCAAGGAGCACTACGCCAGGCTGGGCTTCACGGTGATGCAAAGCGACGCCGCGGGGAGCAACCGCAACATCCTGGATCTGGCCGGTTTCACCCCGGCCGAGACATTCATTCATGTGGTCGAGGGTTAAGCCGATGGCAACGCAGACCGAGATCTATGGCGATCTGACCGGGATCTTCCACGACGTGTTCATGCGCGACGACATCACCTTGTCGCCGGAGTTGACCGCCAAGGGCGTGCCGGGCTGGGACAGCTTCAAGCAGATCGAGATCATCATGGCGTGCGAGGAGAAGTGGGGGATCAAGTTCAATACCCGCGAACTCGATGCGCTGCGCTGCGTGGGCGATCTGGCCGCGATGGTGGAAAAGAAGGCGCGATAGTCGGCGTCGCCCGACCCCGCCGCGCTAACGCAGGACCCTTGGGTCGTCACTGTTCAGCGGTTCACCGGGCTTGCCACGAAGACCAGCACGGACCGGCTATCGACCTTCTTGCACCAGACTCACTTCCCCCGTTGAAGAGTCGCGCGGCCAAGCTCGCTTGCCCGCGTGCTCGAAAATTTCAGCGGCGGCCCGGAGGGCGGCATTCCCGGCTGAGATCGCTGCTCGCTCGATTGGTCAGGATCGCGCTGGCAATAACGCCGAAGAGATGATCGGCGCGTCGCGCGAGCGACGGTTGGTCGCCGAGCCAGGCGAGCGCCCCGACCAGCGCGAACAGGTCAGCGCCATTGATGTCGGTCCGCGCCATGCTTTCGGCTTGAGCGCGGGCAAGCAGCCGCGTGCCTGCCGCGCGCACCGTGACGCACGAAGCATGGAGGGCGGAATTCGGCTCCGCGATGGCGGCCATCATGGACGCTATCACGCCGCTATAATCGCGTGTGATCGCGACGGCCTCGCGTAGCCAGGACACGAGAGCTTGATCGGGCGAGCCAGACGTCGCGAGCATGTCCGCCGTTGCGGTCAGCTCGTCGAAGCTCGCGCGGAGCAAGACCTCTAGCAGCGCCTCTCGCGTCGGGAAGTGACGGTGCAGCGTACCATGCCCGACGCCAGCTCTGCGGGCGACGTCGCGCAACGATGCGTCGGCACCCTGTTCGGCTATCACGTCGCGCGCGACCGCGAGTAGGTGGTCGTAGTTCTTCCTGGCGTCAGCTCGCATATACCCAGCTTGACAAACGGGTCAGTGACCCGGAGATTTTGCGGTGCAGCTGGCGAAATGGCAGGGTGCGCACGTCATCCGAAATGGCAGGGTGCGCACGTCATCGCGGTGGCGTCGGGCACACACGAGGCGTTCCTGCGCGACCTCGGCGCTGAGGAATTCATCGATTACACCAAGAGCCCTGCCGAGGACGTCGCGTATGACGTTGATCTCGTCCTCGACACCCTCGGCGGTCCCACGACCGGTCGTTTCTTGCGCACGCTTAAGCGTGGCGGCGCGTTGTTCCCGGTGTTCCCAGGCTTCTCCGACGCCGAAGAGGCTGCGACGCTGGGCGTCACGGTCTCGATGACCCAAGTGCGCTCCAACGGCCCGCAGCTCGCGGAACTCAGACAGTTATTCGATGCGGGTGAGGTTCGCGTCGCCATCGACAGCATGTTTCCGCTTGCGGATGCTCGAAGGGCGCACGAACGAGCTGCCCGTGGACAGATCCAGGGCAAGATCGTGCTCACGGTCGCTTGAGTGCGAAAGCTTGGCCGATGAGCGCCCTCCTCATGGGCGTGTTCTTTCTCGTTCCCTGCCCAGAGCGTCATCGCTTCAGGTTGAAGCGATGACGCTCTGATTGCCGTTGTTGCGAGGGCTATTCACGTCCGAGGTTGGTTCAACCTCAGACGGTCGCGGTCTAAGCTGCGGGGCTCGGCGGCGTTCGCGATATCAGGCGCTGGCTGGTGATCGGGGGGGTCGGCCGACCGCCACAGGGCGTACGTGTTGCGGCACACCGCCAGCCAGGACGCGGTCGCAGGCGCCGATGACAACTGCTCGGTCCGCGAGATCTTGAAGCGGTCCATGTAGCCGATCATCAGACCCGGCCGGATCGCCTCGACGGTGCCGTTGGGATGAGCGGCGTCCTCGTAACGCACATACAGCAGCGTGTTGCGGCCGTAGCTCTGCATCGCCGTGTGCAGCTCATCGAGTTCCAACGGCGTCAGATCCCGGTCGGTCAGTCGAAACACGAAAATCTTGCTGCCTTCCTCCAGGTCGGCGATCAACTTGCGGGTCAGGAACCGCAGGCGATTGAAGGCCGATACCTGCATCTTGTCGAACGGCGCCTGGTCTTCGTAGACGAAGGTCCGCATGAACATCATTCCGCGCCGGTCTCGCGTACAATATTCCGCACGACCGCCAGAGACCGCACTGGTGAAGAGCTCGGTTTGCTCCCGCGAGCCGACGCCGGCGAACCGGTCGCGGAGGGCAAACAACAGACTGTCGTAGGGCATGTCGGCCCAGCGCAGCAGACCGAGCGGCTCGGCGCCGCAGTCGCGCTGGAGAATGCCGAATTCGCAGCCCAGGCCACGGCCGCCGAGGCTTTCGAACCGCATGGCCAGTTCGCGGACGTGCTGATCGGTGCTGTCGGGATCCGGCATCGGCGCCGGGGCAAGCTGCGCGAGCACCATGTCCGCCGTCGGATCAGCGTCGGTCAGCCGCAGCCGGGCCTCGTAGGCGCGATGAGCGAACGGTTTTTCGTGGGGGAAGCGATCCTGCGCGACGGTCCATCGCTGCAGCGCCTGCAGCCATTGCTGTTGCCTGGTGGCGAGTTCGGCGTATTCCGCGAACGGCGCCGGGTGGGTCGGGAAGCGCGTCATCGTTTCGCACAGCATGGCCTCGGCTTCGGCGAAGCGGCCTTCGCCGGCGTGCGCACGGGCCAGACCGAGGTCGCCGCCCGGCTGGCTGGCGAAGCGTTGCCTGATGTCGGCATAACGCACGATGACCCGCGGCCAGTCGCGCCGGTCCTCAGCTGCTTCGGCGTATTGGATCGCCAGTGCATAACTTTCCGGCAGGTGTTCGCTGGCGGAGCGGGCGAGTGCCTCGGCCTGGTCGGGTTGACCGGCGTCCCGCAGCGATCGGATGCCGATGATGAAGCCTGGCTCGAAGTTGGGAAACGCCGCCTGCAGCCGAACGAGCCGGTGCAGGGTTTCCGGCCAGTTCTTCTGGTGCGCGAAATGCGGTGCGACCGGAAGTTGAGCGTGGTCGAGCACGAATTGGGGCAGGTCCGGAAAGCGGATGATCGCCTGTTCCAGCATCGCCTCGGCCGCGGCGAACTGGAACTGGTTGCGCAGCACGGCGGCGCCGCCCTGCCAGCCGTCCGGCAGGGCCGGGAAGCGTTCACGCAACTGAGCAAACCTGGCCTGCGCGTCGTCCCAGCGGTTGAGGTGGAGTGCCAGCCAGGCGTGCTCCGCCACGGGTTCGGCGGTCTGCGGGAACTGTCCCATCGCCTGCACCAGCAACGCCTCGGCCTGATCGTGTCGCCAGGATGCGGCCATGGCGCGCGCTGCCTGGATGTAGCCGTCGAGAAAGTCCGGACGCAGCACGCGGATCGCGGCCCACCGATCGATCGCCTTGTTCCAGTCGCGGGCGGACTGCGCCAGCCAGGCCTGATCGATGCGCAGCCCCGCCTCGTGCGGAAAGCGTTCGACCGCCGCGGTCGCGACGGCTTCGGCCGCATCGAATTGACGCAGTTCGCGCAGTGCCAGGATGCTGCCGCCGTGGCTGCCGATCTGCTGCGGGAAGCGGTCGCGCAGGATGCCGAACAGCCGGTCTGCCTGCGCCCAGTCGCGGCGGTGCAAGGCCATCGAGGCCAGCTGTTCGGCTGGCGCGTAGTGGGTGGGAAAGCGCAAGGCCGCCTCGATCAGGACCGCTTCGGCCTCGGGTATTCGCCGCAAGGCCCGCAGCGGCTGCACGGCGTCGATGTAGCCGCTGAGCAGGTTGGGAAAGCGGCTACGCACGGTTTCCCATCGGCGCACCGCTTCCGCCAGATCGCGGCGAATGAAAGCGAGCCAGGCGCGTTCCGTCGCCGGCGCGGTCTCGTTCGGGAACGCCTCGGCGGCACGCAGCAACAGCGCCTCGGCCTCGTCGAATCGTTCGGCCTGGCGCAGGGCCTGGGCGCCGTTGGTGAAGCCGACCAGCCGGTCGGGAAACCGGGTTCGAACCTGTTGCCAACGGCGGATGGCCTCGGGCCAGTCGCGCCGGTTCCCGGCGGCCGCGGCGAAGTCGCCCAGCAACGCCGGTTCGGCGGGGAAGCTGTCGACACCTTCCCGTAGGATGGCCTCGGCCGCCGCCGGATCACCGGCTTCGCGCAAGGCCCGAGCGCCGCCGAGATAGGCGACCCATTCCCTGGGAAAGCGCTGGCGGATCTGGGCCCATCGTTGGGCCGCCTCGGCGGGCCGGCCGCGGGCGGCGATGAGCCATGCCTGCTCGTGATGCGCCGGGGCGTCGTCGGGAAAGCGCTGCAGCGTCCGCTGTGCGAGGGCATCGGCAGCATCCAGCCGTCCCGCCTCTCGCAGCGTGGTGATCGCGGCGGCGTAGCCGATCAAGTTGCGCGGGAACTTCCGGCGCAGCAGATCCCAGCGCCGATCCGCCTCGTCCCAGTCGCGGTCGTGGAAGGCTTCCCAGGCGTTGCGGATGAGCGGCGCGGGGTCAGGCGCCGGGTCGGCCGCCGGTGGGGGCGCCGGTGGGGGATCGGTCAGCGACAGCGTTTCGGGGTGCGAACTCATGAAGCCTGCCTCAAGCTGGAGCGACGTGGCCTGGCGGCCCGGCGGGGCGAGATGGCCGGGTGATCCTGCCAGCTTATTGTTTGCAGTGGCCTGCCTGTGCCTACAGCGGCCGCTTGATGCGACGAATTTCGGGGGACGCTAGAGCATTTTCAGCCTGACTATGCAGACCGAAAATGCTCTATCCCTTTGTTTGATCGGATGATTTACACGCTTTGAACGTTCCGCTCAGCGTGATCATGCTCTAGACCTTCAACAGCCCGGACTTCGGCGCGACGGCGTTGCTGTCGGGGAAGACCGTCGCCAGTCCGGCCGCGGAAATCCCGAAATGCGGTCCCAGCAGGCCCTTGGCGACGGCGCGGATATCGAGCGTCGGCTGCAGATCGCGGTTCTCGAACAACTGCCCGGCCGCGAGACCGGGCCAGTCGGCGAGTACCCGGCCGCCGGCCACCGCGCCGCCGATCAGGAAAGCCGCCGTTCCGGTGCCGTGATCGGTGCCGCCGGTGCCGTTCATGCGCACGGTGCGGCCGAACTCGGTGAGCACGAGGATGGCGGTCTTCGACCAGACGTGTCGCAGTCCCGAACGCAGGACGGCGATGCCCTCATCGAGCCGGCGCAACGACTGGGCGAGCATCGGCTGCTGGCCGGCATGGCTATCCCAGCCGTCGAGATCGAGCTCCGCCAGGCGCGGACCATCCGGCGCGGCGAGCAACTTCGCGGCAGCCCGGGCCAGCCGCGGGAAGCCGCCGGAGATGCCGTTGTACGAGGTGCCGGCCAGCACGGTGTCGATGTAATGGCGTTCGCGCAGGCCGTCGGCCAATTCGGCGCCGGTCTGCGCGTCGCCGGCGTGCATGGCGACGATATTGTCGTAGAACCGGGGGGAGACGCGCGGCCGCGCATGGAACGGGTCCCAGGTGGTGGTCGGCGTCGGCCCGTGCAGGATCAGCGGTGACATGCCGCCCACGGTGAAGGCCACATCGCACCGCGGGTTCTTCGGCAGCAGCGCGGCGATGCGATTGAGCCAGCCGCTGGTCATCCGCGTTTCGGCGCCGATCTCCATCATGTCCTGGGCTTCGAAGTGGCTGCGGCTGCGGTTGGGGCCGGCGACGCATTGGATCGGCAGCAGATCGCCGGTCGCGTATAGCGCGTGCATCGTCTTCAGCGACGGATGCAGACCCCAGAAGCCGCCGAGATCGGCCAGTCCGCCAGGCTGGTTCGGTTCCGGCAGCACCAGGCGGGGTCGCCAGGTGCGAATGTTCCTGTCGCCATATGGCGCGACGGCATCGAGCCCATCCATCGCGCCGCGCAGGAAGATCAGCACGAAGCGGCTGTCGGTGGCCGCCGCGCGGACCTGCAGCGAGGCGGTACCGAGCGAGAGGGTGGCGGCTGAGCCGAGGAGGAAGCCGCGCCGGGAGGGGTGCCGGCTTGAGGGGTCCATGGCCTATCTCCGGATGAATTCGGGGGAGGCGAACAGGGTGGCGAGCGCCTCGGCCGGGGTGGGACAGGCTTTGATGGCGGCGTGGGTGGATGCGGAGCAAAGCGCACCGAGGGTGGCGTCGGCGACTGCCTGGGCGGCGGGAGCGCCGGACCGGGACGCCTGTATCATCGCCCAATCGGCGCGTTTCAGCAGGGCCTCGCCGGACAGCCAGTCGGGGGCGGTATCGGGCCAGCCGTTGGGGAGCAGCGGGCTCATGAAGGGCTGGCCGAGGTCTTGCGTCGCCTCGAACTCATGGGTTCCGGGTTCGCCCGGCAGGTCGAGGGCGCGCAGAACGGTCACCACATACTCGGCGGGGGCGCGGAGCTTGGTCAGCGGCTGCCAGGCTTCCGGCATGGCGATAATCGTCAGCATGGCCTGTCGGAGGTCGCCATGGGTGCGGTCGAGGACCGCCGCCACGCCGGCGATGCAGGGTTCGGGCGGCGTGTCGGCAACGAAGTGACAGGCCAGTTGGGTGGCGATATGGCGATGCGTCGCCGGGTGAGCGGCGATGAACGCCAAGGCGGCCTCGCTGCCTTCGAGGCCTTCTGGGAAGGTCTGGCCCAGCATGGTTTTCGGGCCGGGTTCGTGAGTGTCGGCCTTGAACACGAAACCCGGCGCGGTGTCGTCCAGACTGACCGACCGGCCGGTCAGCACGGCGGCGAAGGTGGTGACGTCTTTTTGGCTGTAGCCGCCGTGCACGCCCAGTGTGTGCAACTCGAGGCATTCGCGCGCCAGGTTCTCGTTCAGGCCGCGCTGGCGTTCGCGGCCGACCGGACTGTTTGGGCCGACCGAGGTATCGTTGGCGAGATAGATCAGCATGGCGGGGTGACGCATCACCGCCTTGACCATGTCGGTGAAGCGGCCGGTGACGTGGGGGCGGATCGCGTCGCGGATGTAGGCGCCATCGAAGCCGAAGTTCCAGCCACCGGCCCGCGCGCTGGCGGTGAAATGGTTGCTCCAGAACCAGACGAGGCGCTCGCGAACCGGCAGATCGGTGGTGGCGGCATGGCGGATAGCCGCGGTCATCTCCTCGCCGAAGATATTGGCCATGCCGTAGGTCGGGGAGCCGCCGGCCTTGCGGGCGGCATCGAACTGGTGCTGGACCCGCACGGCATTGGCAATGGTGGGGCCGTTTGCGGACAACAACGGATCCGCCGCATCCAGTTGCGATAGCAACCAGTTGTGCACATCATCCGGCACCGGTTCGGACCCACGGCGTCCGAAGCCAAAGCGCCTGAAGGCGTGGAGCGGATCGGTGACCATGGGAGCGATCATAGCAACGCTTCGATCAAGGATCGAATGAATTTTCTTTCACGACCAATTTGACGACCGAGCCTGCACCGTTCGCGGTTCTTGAAAAGGCGGCGCGCGATTCGATCCGGCGTGTCGAAGTCGGTGGAGTCGGTTGCGGTACTTGGCTATGATAATCACGCTACCGAACAAGGAGCTTTGACCTCATGGCCAAGTGGCACGACATGACCCAGCAAGAGGTGCTCACGTTCTTTCAGGAGTTCGGGCAAAACATCCGCAAGGGTTCGTTACGACTTGGCCGGCATCATTATGCTCTTGGACTGGCGCAGGCGGTGCGTCAGAGTATTCACTGCGGCTTGCCCCGCATCACCGCGATCGAGCTTGGCGTGTTCACCGGCGCCGGCCTGCTTGAGCTATGCGATGCCGCCCAGTTCTTCATGGCGGAACTCGGGGTCGAAATAGCGGTTTTCGGCTTCGACAGTGCGCATGGACTGCCGCCGTTGGAAGGCTATATCGATCATCCCGAGCTGTGGCACACCAGCGCCTTCAAGATGCCGGATCTGGCCGAGCTGCGGGCGAAACTTCCGCCGTTCGCGAAACTGGTGATCGGCGACGTTGGCGAGACTATTCAGGCGTTCGAAGCGGACGTGCGCGGTGCGCCGATCGGATTTATCTCGTTCGATCTGGATCTTTATTCCTCAACCAAGCGGGCCTTGCCGATCCTGAACTTCGCGGCGGAAAATTACCTTCCGGGCGTCGCGCTGCTGTTCGACGATTCCAACACCGTGCTGACGCACAGCGAATGGTGTGGCGAGGCGGCGGCGGTGCGCGAGTTCAACGACACCAACACGCTGCGCAAGATCGACCGCAAACCGGGCTTCTCGATCAGAAACTTCGCGGTGTGCCAGGTGTTCGATCATCCGATCCGGCAGGGCCGGGAGCGGGCGCGCTGGGGGTTGAGTCTGGGTAATTTCTGATTGTTTGCCTAACAGATACAACGGACGCCGCCGCTACGGGCGAATGCCCGCCGCCCCGTGTTCATGGCCAAGTCAAAGACGGGGTCATCACCATTGGATTTGAGGTCTGATCCATGAACATGACGTCCTCGGCGCTTGATCTTGATTTGATCGGGGCGATGCATGGCACCGATAAATCTTCCTCGGGTCACGGCTATCTTGTTCACTATGAGCGGCTATTCAGTGAATTCCGAGACAAGACGGTCAATATGATCGAGATCGGCATCGACAGGGGCGGATCTTTAGCGACCTGGCATGACTACTTCACCAAAGCGACGATCATTGGTGTCGACATCAAGGAGAGCTGCCTGCGATTCCAACGCGACCGCGTGGTGGTTCAGATCGGATCGCAAGACAACCCGGGATTCCTTGCGGATCTGGTTGGCCGTTATCCGCCGACCATTATCATCGACGATGGATCTCATCAGGCACATCACATCATCTTCACGTTCGAGCGGCTGTTCCCCTCGCTGGCGCCTGGCGGCGTTTATATCGTGGAGGACATGCACTTCCATGCCGGCGCGACGCAGGAACTGTCGCGGGGATACTCCGACGTCAATCCGTTTGATTACTTCGTCGGGATCGCACGCGCGATTACGCTCAACGAGCATGCGCAGGAAACGCAGTGGGGCTTTCAGGGCTATCTGCGGAAATATGTCGCCGAGGTAACTTTCTTCGGTCGTGCTCTGGCTATCCGAAAGGGTGCGCCGGACGTTGATCATGAGGACCAGGTTTCCGGGATCGTGAAGTTCGCGGAACAGGCCGGGTCGATGGAAGCCTGGGAGCGTGCCGCGCAGTATCTGCGATCCCATAATCTACGAGATGCAGCGATCGCGGCGCTGAACAGCGCCATCAGGATCAACCCTCAGGCGCGACACTACAGGCAGGTCAGTGAAATCCAGTTGTCGAAAGGTGATCGACAAGCCGCACTCGCGGCGGCTCAAACATCGGCGGCGCAATCTGGCGAAGCCGCGGAAATCGGGCATTGCCTTGAACATTATGGAGACCTGCTGAGGATCGAGGCAAGGCCGGACGAGGCCGTCAAGTCTTACCGGGAGGCGTTGCCACTCACCAGCCACCCGGTGGTTCGCGATCGGATCGAGTTGAAAATCCGGGACCTTGTCGGAACGGTATGAGATCGCGTCGGCTGGCGATCGCTCCGGTGAAGTAGGGGTACTAGGGGTCGCCGACATTGAGCAGAACGCGGTGCCTCGCCACCTCCGGATTGTCGGGAAAACGAGCGGCGACAGAGACCAACACGTCGTCCGCGGCGGCGCTCTCTCCGGCTTCGATGAGGGTTTTTGCCAATCCCAGATAGCCAACGTGATGGTCGGGAAACCGATCCGCCACGACACGCCACCGGCGTTTGGCTTCGATCCAATCTTTCCGGCCGTAGGAGATCCAGGCACTTTCGATGAAAAACCTGATGTCGGCGGGGAAGCGAGTGACGCCATCCGTCAGCAATCGATCCGCTTCAAGAATGGACCCGGCGCGGACCAGGGTCTGCGCACGTAGCAGCAGATCTTCCGGCCTGACGTCATCCTCTGCCTTCAACCGACGTAGCAATGCCTGCATCTGCGACAGGCTTTTATTGTCCGGGTCATCGCGGCACGCGCCGTCGACAAAGTTCCCAATACCGCTGGTCATACCGAGCAGGAGCATCAACCTGGCCTGGTCCGCAGCGGTGATTGGCGCAGTCCGGTTGCTCAGCATCTTCGCGGCTGCATCGAAGCATCGGGTACTGATCAGCTGGTTCTCCGCGGCCAATCCATCGACAACCTGAGACACGGTCAACGCCGCCGATGCGATCATCGCCTCGGCCCACGGTGCCGTCTCGATGTGCCGTGCGGTCGGTTCGATATCACCCGCGGCTGGCAAAATGTCTGACCAGTCACGGCGAACGAGGATGAGCTCTCCAACCTCCGCGGTGATCGGCCGATCCCCAAGACCTGTATCAGGGACCTGTCTGACGGGTTCCGAGCCTTCGGGTTTATCCAGCGCCGATATAACAACATCGCCATCTCCGACAGGATCGAGGTTCGCCACCACGACCGCTGTCCACGGCATGTGATGTGGCTGAAAACGGAGATCGAACGTTGTGCCGCCGCCGCTGTTTTGGATGCGAAGAAAGCAGTGTGTCGCAGCTTTGTTGACCATGAGGCCATAGACAACAAAGCCGGATGGACAACTGTAAGTGGCCTGTCCTCCGCGATCCAACTTCGCCATTGTACGGCAGATCAGCGAGCTGGTTCGCGAGACTGGCGTGCCGCCGCGGGGCGTTGCCGCGATGACGACCGATAAGGCACGCGACTCAGTCAGCTTCAAGCACGGCATCCGACGACGCCCCGTGCGGCGAATGTGCTCGGAAATGAGAGCAGCCAGCAGCGCGTGAAGCGGTGGCGACACGTGTGCGTGGTCGACAAACGACAGGATGCCGAGGGCGTTGGACTGGCTATGAACGTCCCGGATATCGCGCCACGCGATGAAAGGCGCGCAGTGCATATCCAGGCCAAATGCCTGTGCCAACCGCGAAGCTCGGTTTGCGAGCAGACTCGCCACCGCGGCCTTTTGACGACCGATCAGCAACCGGACGAGGTCGAAGCCGTCGAGAATTGCCAAGCCGAGTTTCGCCGCCGCACGTTTATAGACTGCTTCCTGCCAACTATCTCCGGGTCCGAGCAGTGCCAGCCTTGTTGGGATCGTAAGAAGAATGATCTCCGCGTTTGAACGGCTGCGGACGGAGCGGACAAACAACTCCAGCGTTTCTGCTGACCGCTCGGCACTGTAACTGCTTTTTGCCTGGAGGAAATCAACAACGGCGGTTTCAACGATAATGTAATTGTAGTCCCAATCCTGTTGCAGCGCCAGAAGGTCCAGCAGAACAACGTTCGGCGAAGAGCCGATGCTCCGGTTGGTAACCTCAAGGTGTGGGATCGCTTCCAAGCCGCGGACATAGGACTGCCGCATCACAGAGTTCGAGTTTCCAACTACCATAAGTCTATACGGCGCTGACGACGCCTCAGGCGGTTGGCCCAATCCCCGGTCTCCCTGGAGCGCCCTCAGGCTTCCGCTCGGGCGCGGGCGAATCGCTGGGCGAGAGCAAGCACGCGGTCCGACCGGTCTGGATTTCCTGGATCAATCTTGCTGGCGGCGACCGCTTGCAGAATCGCGTCATCCAGTTTTCCCTGCCGTTCGAAGGCGATGCTCAAAAGATGATGGGACCCGAGATCCCGATCATTGAAAGCCAGTGCACGCAACAACGCACTCTCTGCTTCCTGGTAGCGTCTGGCAGCGAGCAGCGCGCCACCGTAACGAGAATGAAACGTGGCATCCGTGGGCAGCGCCACCGTTGCCTCCTGGAGCGCCACCATCAGATCATCCTGTCGTTGTTGTGCCGTCAGATTTTCGATCAGCGCCCGGTGCAGTGCCGGATCGTCCGGATGCACCTTCAGGTCCTGGCGTATGGCTGCCTCCGCCCCGGCCCGATCGCCACATAATCCCAACAAGTTCACCACGCGGCGCTTGAAGTCAGGGTTCGCCGGCTCTTTCGCCAGCACCTGCCGCGCCCACAGCAGCGCCTCGTCGTAGATGCCCTGCCGCTCCAGGGCGATGCTCAGGCGGTGCTGCACGCCGACGTCGCTTTTGTTGAGCCCGATCGCTTTGCGGAAGGCCTGATCGGCCTGCGGATACTTCTCAGAGCGTAACAGCAGCTCGCCCAGGGCGATGTAGGGACGAGCGTTCTCCGGGTCCAGAGCAATGGCCGTTTCGAAAGCCGCGAGCGCCTCTGCCAGGCGATTGAGCCGAACCAGACTTTCGCCGTGATTTACATGGAACGATGCTACGTCGGGCGCCAGATTGATTGCCTCATGAAACGCGGCCTCCGCCGCTTCCGGGCTCTCGGTCCGCATAAGGATGTGTCCCAAATGATCGTGCAGGAATGCATCCTTCGGATCCAGACTGACAGCGTGGCGCGCGGCGGCAACAGCATCGGCGGGACGCCCGTGAAACAGCAGGAGCGAGCTGATACTGCCGCCGAAACCGCCGTGTAGATACGGATTATCAGGCATCGTCAGGACCGCCCGCCGAGCGCGGGACAACGCCAGATCCTGCTTGCCCTCACGCTGCTGCGCCCGTTCGGCGAACGTATCGAGGTTGTGCACCTCCGGCGAATGGGATGCCTGTTCGTGCCAGTCGGCCTGCCGACGGGCATAAGCCGCCTCATCCGATCTGCCGGTCCGGTCCAACGCATCGCCCAGGAAGCGATGCATCTTGTCGTAATGCATCCGGCTGATATCGATCTTGCGGGCAGCCGCGCGTGCCCACTCCACCGCTGTTTCCGGCGGCAATGTCGAGAGTATTTCGTCGAACAGCGGCATGTGAATGTAGTGCGTGTTTTCATCACCAAGATGTTCGCTGTTCAGAATAGCGAAATGGGTAAACGCGCTGCGCGAATATACCAGTTGTTCACAACGACTGAGTGCCCAAAGGTCGGTGACGGCATCGATCAGTATGGCGAGATCGTGCTTGTTGGCTCTCATGTACGCCATGAATTCCTGATCCAGGCGAAGCGTCCCGATCGAAAAACCGTTTGGCACTCGTTGCTTTATTTCCGCAACGAATTCGCGGTCATCGCTGGCAACCAGGAAGGCGTAGCTATCCGGCGGCAGCCCCTCTACCAGCTGCAATGCGGTCTTTACGTAGTTGTCCTTTACGATCCGATAACGGTCATCGTAGTCGGGCACCGTAAGCTTCGTCATGCGTTCGAACAGTTCGCCCATGGTCGCGCGATAGTGCAGTCCGATGACCCGCTTGTTCCAACAGGGCAGTGCCAATGCCCGAGTCAGCGCCTGCTTGAGTTGCGCCTTCAGGTTGACCCGGAAGACCTGGTCGGCACGCCGGAATGCCGGTCGGAACGGGTCACCCGGGGTGATGCACGGGACCAGCACCACCTTGTTGGCGAACGGCCGATCGATGTCCAGCGGCGTTGACAGGGTCAGAAAATGCAGGTCGGGCTCTCGCTTCAGATCCTCGATCTGCACGAGATCGGTGATGACTTCGAGGTCTGCAGGCACCTGAACCTCGAAGTTTTCGAAGAAGGCATCATGGGCGTCGCGGTCGAAGAAAATCACTTCGCGCATGTCCATCGCGAACACCCGACCGGTGCGATAGGCATAGAAGGCACTGCCGAGGATAGCCCCCATGAGATGTCCGAGACCGACACCGGTCGCCGCGAATATGAGGTATTTCTTATCCAACGATACGTCCATCAGCGACGCCTTATAACGGTAAGGAACAGTCTGCGGACGATTTGCCACAGCGGCCAATTTGCATGCAACGGCAATATTTTTCGTAGTAGATTTCGGCTGCTGATCTCTGTGCGGACCATCACCGGAGGATTTGTGGCTATGGCATGCGCCGCTGCTTTGCTGGCTGGACAGCGCGGGTGGGTTTTCCGGCCGCGGTGCGGACGATCTGAATTGCCGGATGCAGCCCAGCCATGAACGGTCCGTTCGCAGCCTGGCGGCGCTGGCAAGATCGCAGGATGATCCTTCGTGATATTCGGCGTCGGGCGGCTGACGCCAACGAGGTCAACCACTTCAAGATAAAGGACCAGCTGGTGTATGCAGAGGCCGCGCTGGACAACAATGATAATCGTCGCGCCACAGAAATCTGTAACAAGCTGATCGCCGATCACCCTCCGGAGGCGTATCGTTCGCCGCTGGCGCTGAAAGTTCTGCTCCGGCTCCGTAGGTTTGATGATGCAACTAAAATGGTACTCACCGGACAGCGGCGGTCTCGCGGAGATCCGAATTTTCTTCTTGGTCTCGCGCAGATAGCCCAGGCCAGGCGCGATCATCCAGAAGCGGTGATGCATTACGCGAAAATGCGGAAATACTTTCCGGGCGTGATGGAAGGCTACACGTCGGCCGCGGAGGCGTTGCGGTTGATGGGCAAACCAGCGGATGCGGAGAGCCTCGCGGTGCAGGCGATGCGACAGTTTCCCGACCATATCGCCGGATTTCTTGAACGCGCCCGCCTGGCCGTCCATCGCGAAGACTGGGAGGAGGCGCTGCGCTGCTGGAAGCCGATACGAGACCAATTCGAATACGTTGGCGCTTATGTTGGCGCCGCGCAGGCGTTCACTCACCTGCAGCGTTACGACGAGGCAGAGGAAGTGCTGCAGCAGGCGCGTTATCGTTTCGGCACAAATCCGAGCCCGCTGTGCGAGTATGCGCGCGTGGCGGAAGCGAAAGGTGACACCGCCGAGGCTATTCAGCGCTGGAAAGCGGTGCTGTATCGCTTTCCGCTGGACATGCCGGTTTACTCGGATGCGTCGCAGGCGTTTGAGCGGCTCGGCGATCCCGCGGAGGCCGAGACCACGTTGCGTGCAGCGGTCGACCGCTTTCCGCTCGAACTACGCCCGCGCATCGAGCTGGCCAAGCTGCTGCTGTACCAGCATCTCGACTTCGATGCCGCGGTCGACGCATGGTCCAGCCTGCGACAGGTTCTTCCGGATAACGAAGAGGCCTATGTCGCGGGGGCCGACGCGTTGCAGAAAGCCGGCCGAACCGACGCAGCCGCGGCTTTGCGCGCGGACCATCACCAACGCTTCAGGGTCTGATCGCTTCAGCTTGAAGCGGGCGCGCTCTGATCCCTGTCGGCGATTGCGCCGACCGGTATCAGGATCATTCTCCGCGCGCCGCCCCCTCCTTCGCGTGCTCAGTCGCCCGCCAACCCGGCGCGCATACCGTTCAACGCACGCGTCGACCCGTATAAAACCCTTTGCTTGAGGGCGCGATTCACATCCGATGCTGGGTCAACCTCAGACGATCGCGCTCAAGGTCAAGCCGCGACAACCGGCTGAGCGCGGGCTTGCAGTGATGCCATGCGGCGCAGCAGGCCTGCCTCGCGCGGGTCGATCTCAAGCGCTCGGCGCAACGTCGCCTCGGCGCGGGCAAACTCGCCGCGCAGCTGGGCGACATGCGCCAGATGACCGAGCGCGTGCACGCTGTTCGGATGGTATTGCACGGCCAGGCCGGCCTCGGCCAACGCCTCATCGAGCCGGCCGTCGCGTGCCAGCAGATCGCTCAGTCCGACCCGTAACGCCACGACCTCGGGTGCCAGTTCGACGGCGCTGCGCTGCGTGGTCTGGGCGGCGGGCAGGTCACCGCGCTGGCCGAACAGGCCAGCCAGATGCGCCAGGCGATGCGGGTTGCGCGGATCCAGTTCGGCGGCGTCGCGGGCCGCCGCGATCGCCGCATCGAAACGCTGTTGCCGGAGCAGCACGATGCTGAGTTCGTGGCGGAAATGCGGGTCGCGTGGATCAAGCCGGGCGGCGCGGCGAAAAGCGGCCTCGGCGGCGGGAAAGTCTTCGACCCGAAACAGGACGTGGCCGAGATGACCATAGGTCTGGGCGTTGTCCGGCTGGTTGACGGCGGCAGCGTAGGCCTCGTTCAACGCGTCCGCCGGATTGCCGCTTTGCAGCAGAAGGTCGCTGAGCAGCACGCGCGGCCGAGTTTCTTGCGGCGCAAGAGCGACGGCGACGCGCGCCACCGCGATCGCCTGATCGACACGGCCCAGCCGTCCCAGAAGCTGGGCCAGGCGATGATGCATCGCCTCATTCGCGGGGGCCATCGCAACCGCGTCCTGCAGGGCCGCGACCGCGCCCGCCGGATCCGCGCCCGCCTCGAGGAAGCCCGCGAGGTCGGCCAGCAGAGTGGCCGAATAGGGATCGAGCCGGATCGCCTCGCGCATCAGTTCGCACGCCTGCCCGACATCACCGCACTGGCGCAGCAGATGAGCCAACAGCACGCGGTAATGCGGCTCCACCGGGTCGGCGGCGACAGCAGATCGAAGCTCGTCCAGCGCAGCATCGAATTGGCCTGTCTGGCCCAGCAGACTTCCCAGACTGGCGTGGTGGGACGCCTCGTCCGGCTCGATCTCGACCGCGTTGCGCGCTGCCGCGATCGCCGCATCCTTCTGACCGAGGTTGTTCAGCACGTGGCTGAGGGCGCCGGACCCGGCAGCCGAACGGGGACTGCGCGCGACGGCCTGGGACAGACGTTCCCGCGCCGCGTCGGGCTGACCGGTGTGGGCGAGGTGCATGCCTTCTTCCAGCGCCTCGTTCCATTCGTAGCGCATGTAGCGCCGCGCATACTCCCGGAAAGTGAACAGACCCTCGTTCATGAACCGGTAGCGGCGGTCCGGTGCGATGAAATCGAGCCCGAAGTGGCGGCAGACGCTGGGGTGCAGCGGCAGCTCGCTTTTGGGGAACGGGGTGATCCGGGTGCAGTGCCGCATCCGCTCGATCTCGTCCGGCTGCGCGCCCAGCTGCTGAAAGAACCGGCTGGCCAGTTCGGTCGCGATCCGCACATTGGGATGGTAGGGGCTGAGGAATATCTGTTCGGTGCGGAAGTGCCGCGCCATGATATCGGCGATGCGATAGTCGGCGGCCTCATCGCGTGAGCGCTGCCGGTCCATGACGATCTCGAACAGGCGATCGAGGTTGACCCGGCTGTTGACGTCCAGATCGGTGTATGTGTCGGCAGCCTCGTCAGGGTCGACGCCGGACACGATCAACCGGTTGAGGTAAGAGTCCGCGGCCTCGCCACCATACGGACCGCCCGCCAGGAAGGGCGTGCCGACGTTTTTCGGGTGCGGCGAACCGGCGAACGGCCACAGGAAGGCCGCGGTCACCATCGGAATGAAGATGCGTGGGGTGGTGGTCGACAAGTCCCCGGTTTCGGCCTGCGGCTGGAGGTCGAAAAGTTGCTCGACCACGATGTCGGCGCGCTGGATGGCGTCCCGGTGCTGGTTCGTCAGGTCCTGATAGGATGGCACATGCTGCATCACGTCACCGCTGCGGCCGGCGACGAAGCGCTTGTACAGCCCCGCCATGGCCTGCATCTGACAGTTGCCGATCAGCACGATCTGGCGGGCGGGGCGAACCTGGGCCAGCCGCACCGGAGTGGCCGGCGCAGCGGCGGTTGGTGTGTCGACTGGCGCGGTCGCGGTTGGGCTCGCGATTGGCGCGGTCGCGATTGGGTGGGCCATTGGCGCGGTCGCGTCGGGGCGGGCCATTGGCGCGGTCGCGCCGGGGCGGGCCATTGGCGCGGTCGCGCCGGGGTGGGCCATTGGCGCGGTCGCGCCGGGGTGGGCGGCGAATGCAGCATCGTTGCCGTCGAAACCTTGCGGTCCGGGCCGCTCGTGCAGCTGGCAGGCCCGTTCGCATAGGGCAAGCCAGGCACCATCGGCGGATCCGATCCGCTGGTTGTCGGCCGAGAAGGTGAAGTGATCGAGGTAACCGATCAGCAGGCCTGGCTGGCTGGCGACGACGCTGCCAGCCGGATGGACCTCATCGGCATAGCGGACATAGAAAACGGTGCCATCGCCATACGCCCTGACGGCGCGGTGCAGCCGCTCGACCTCGGCCGCGGTCAGATTGCGGTGCATGTCGCGGAAGACGAACATGTGCCGACCCGCCTCCAGGTCCGCGATCATCGCCCGCCGCAATGACCGGACTCTGTCGCAGGCTGCCGATGTCGCTTGATCGATCGACGCGTCGGACGTTTTGATGAACGAGCGCATCGCCATCCAGTAGCGCTGGTCCTTGGTCCACCACTCGTCGCTATGGTCCGGGGTAAAGACGATCGTGTTCTCGGGCAGGCCGACGCCGTCAAATCGCGCCTCCAGGGCGCGGATCAGCAATTCCGAACCGAGATCAGCCCAGGCCAGCAAGCCGTTCGGTTCGATCCCGAGCTGTTGCTGAAACGCCGCGAACTCGGCGCCGCGACCGCTGCCGCCAAGACTTTGAAATGACCACGCGAGGTCGCGGTGGTCCATGGCCCGTGGCGCAACCTGCGGCTCAGATGCTGTGGCGTCCTGCGATCCTACCGGTCCATCCATCTCATCTCGTGCCCCAGGGGTTGTGGACGCGGTCTGGATACACGGCATAGGACGCTATTTTCAAGACCTAGTGGTCCGATCCCGACAGACGCATCCTCGCGGTCGGGTGAATCGGCCCACCAAATCAAGTGCTAGTGGCAAAATTGGACGGACCTTTCCGTCGGATTTTGTCCACTAGCTCGCGGTCCCGCGGCAGGCGTTGGCGTGTCGTCGTGCGGCAGATCCGCCTGCTGGTTTCAAGTGCAGGGGACAGCGGCAGCGTCCGACACGCCCGCGGTTGACGCCTTTGTCTCAAATTACACGAGACGATGCTTGATCAGGATTTGTTCGAGACCTCACCCTTGATCGGTCGCGATCCAGCCACGGATAATCCCCAGCGTGGTATCGGGATGCCGGTCCACCAGTTGCGTTACCTTGCGGATCGAGGACATGCGCATCTGGCCCTGGATCTGGTTCAGCCGGATGGATTCATCCTCCTCGGTCGCGAATGCGCCCTCGGCAACGCCGTGCCCGATCCCTAGCGCGCCGCTGGCCTGCTGGACGATGCCGGGGCTGCCGACGCCGACGATCTGCCCATGCTGTGCGCCAGCGAGCGCCAGCCCGGTCGTCGGCTTGTTCAGCGCGGTCAGGATCGAGCGGGTGGTCAAAATGATGATCCCGAAGCCGACCACGCCGAACGCGATCATCTGCACGAACGTGATCAGATCGCCGTTCGCCTTGGCCGGATGGGTCACCGGCGCCGCCTCGGCCGCATCCAGCGTCGTGACGAACGGCATGCTGACGACATCCAGCCGGTCGCCGCGCTTGCTGTCGAAGCCGATCGCGCTTTTAACCAGGTTGCTGATGCGATCGAGTTCCGCCTGATCGCGCGCTTTCCAGGTGTGCTTGCCATCGGCGCCAACCGCGTCGGTGCCGTCCACCATCACCGCCAGGCTGATCCGCTCGACCTGCGGCTGGTCATGCACGATCGCGCGGACGGTCTTGCCGATCTCGTAATTCGTCGTTTCCTCCTGGCGCCCCTCCTGGCTGCCGGTCACCGGCGCCCCGGCGTCGGCATTCGGAAGATTGTTCTGCAGCGATACCGGACCGGTCTTGTCGGTGGTCTTGTTGTTGGAGGTCACATTCTGCGTGCTGCGTACCACCGACCCATCCGGGTCGTATTTTTCCTGCGTCTCGTTCACCTTGTCGAAGTTCATGCGGATCGAGGCCTCGGCATGCACATGTCCGGATCCCAGACTGCGTTCCAGCATCAGCTCGACACCCTGGGCCAGCCGGGCTTCCATCTTTTGCCGGACCTCTTCCTCGGACGCCGTCTTCAACCGCGGGTCGTTCGCGTCACCGGCCTGCACCAGCAGATGGAGATTGGAGTCCACCAACGTCACGTCCTGCGGGCGCAACCCGGGCACACCGGCGGCGACAAGATCAACCACCGATTGCACTGCTTCCGCGGACAGCGTCTGCCGTCCGGGCACCGTCAACATAACGCTTGCCGAGGCGCGCTGACGGTCGTGCGCGAAGGGCTCCCGCCGAGCCAGGACGATGTGCACCCGCGCATGGGTAATGCCATGGACGGATACGATCGTGCGCGCCAGCTCGCCCTCCAGCGCGCGGGTGAGCTTGACCTGCTGGTCGAAGTCGGTCATCGCCAGGTCGTTGCCGCGATCGAATATCTCGTATCCGGTGACACCTTCGGCCGACGTGCCGGCAACCGTCGGCAAGGTCCGGGCGGCCGCCAGATCGCCGTCGGACACAAAGATCTGTCCGCCGGTCAAACGGTACGGGATCTTCCGGGCGGTCAGTTCGGTGGCGATCTGTTGGGCGCTCTGCGGATCGAGGTCCGATGCCAGCAGCTTCATGCGCTCGCGACCCGGCCCCTGCATCTCCAGCCAGAAAAAGGCGCCGACAATACCCAGCGTGACGCCAAGCAGCATGGCGACGCGCACCATGCCAAGCTTGCGGATGCTGTCGATGAGGCCCTTCATATCGGTGCTCAAGATTCCTACGCCGCACAAAGGGTTAGCGGAGAAAACTTACTGTTCGGTTAACGGACGAGGTTGCGTTTCGGACGTCGGTCAGGCTTGCTGGCGGCACGGGGGGAGGAAAACCGGCGTGGATGGCATCCAGGCCCGGGCCACGGGCGGTCCAATGGTTCGGGGTGCTATGATTTCGGTCAGGTATCTGACTAAGCGTGTCGAAACCTCTGCATCGGCTGTCGTCGCCCTGAGTGACACCGATTTGTCCGTTGCCGGACTGCTGCTGAACATGTCGGTGGCCATGGTGCGCAAGCGGGTCTTGTTCTGGGATCCGGCAAGCCGGCAGGAGAGAGTGAAACTCGACAAGATATAGAAAAGGGGAACGGTATGCGGAAGGCAGTGGTCTGGGGACCGGCCCTGGCTTTAGCCCTGGTGGTGATCGGGGCGGCGGCCAGGGCCGATCCCATTCCCGCCGTACAATCGTCGCGCAACATGCAAATCATCGGCCACAGCGACCTGAACGGGGCCGGTCATGGTGGCGAGGGCCTGGCGCTGCGGCAGTATCCCGACGGCAGGCGGGTGCTGTTCCTGGCGCATGAATCGGCACCGATGTGCGTCAGCATCATCGACGTGACCAAGCCGGAAGATCCCAAGGTCATCACCCAGATTGCAAACCCGGCACCGCAGTTGCGCTGCAACAGCCTAGGCCTGTCGGGCACGACGATGGCCGTGGCGCGCCAATCCGACAAGCAGGGTCAACCCGGTGCCGGCATGGATGTCTGGGACGTCGCCGATCCGGCCGATCCGAAGAAGATCGCCTTTTTCGACACCTCCGGCCCGCATTCCCGGGGCGTGCATTACCTGTGGTTCGCCGACGGCCACTATGCCTACCTGACGACCGGGGCGAAAGACTTCGCCCCGCGAAATCCGCTGGACGATCAGTTCCTGATGATCGTCGACATGAGCGATCCGCACCACCCGAAGGAGGTTGGCCGGTGGTGGCTGCCGGGCATGCGGGTGGGCGACAAGGCGCCACCGCCGCCACGGGTGTCGATCGACTCGGGGGTTCGGATGCATACCCCGATCGTTTCGCCTGATCGACCGGACCGTGCCTATATCGGCTGGATCGACGGCGGCTGGGTGATCCTGGATATCACCGACAAGGCGCATCCCAGGTTGGTCGCGCACCGATCCTGGCAGTCGCAGGATGTCGGCTTCGCCCATACCGTGCTGCCGATCACCGCGCGCGGGCTGGCGATCCAGACCGAGGAAGCGGTGAAGACCAACTGCAAGGACTGGCCGAAGCGTGACTGGGTGTGGGACATTTCCAACGAGCGCGCGCCGGTGGTGCTGTCGGCGATGCCGCCACCGGCGGATTTCGCGGCGCTGTGCAAGCAGGGCGGGCGCTTCGGTTCGCACAACATCGCGCAGAACCGGCCCGACCCGACGGCGCGCAAGCTGTCGAAGACCGTTGTCGGCAGCTTCTTTGACGGCGGCGTGCGTGCCTACTCGATCGCCGATCCGCACGCCCCCCAGGAGATCGGCTTCATCATTGATGCGCCGCCCAAGGGGAACGCCTCGCACAGCATCCAGATCAACGATGTATATGTCGACGAGAATGGGCTGATCTATGCCGACGACCGGTTCAGCGGCGGTCTGGACATCATCCGCTACACGGGTTCCGTTCCCCTGGACTAAACCGATGCGCCCGCGGCTTGCCGCCGCGTTGTCGTGCGGTTTCGTTTCTGGCGCGTGGGCCGAAACGACCACTCGGGGGCAGCGCCTGGTTTTCAGTGGCATGCTTGTCCCCGGCGTCCATCGTCCGATGCGACGAACTTCGGGGCAGCCGACTAGCGACCGACGACGTGCCGGGCGGGGTTCCAATGCGCCGCCGCCATGGCACAGCGCTCCACATCCTCCTCCAGCATCAGGCCGGCCTCCACGAGTTCCCGAGCACCCTGGGTGATGGCGGCGACGTAGGCGTGCCAATCAGGATAGCGTTCGGCGACCGACAAGCGAGGATCGCCGGTCGCCAGCCGTTCGGTTCGGGTGTCCGGGAACGGGATGTAGCTGCCTTCGAACTTCCACTGCGCACCATGGCCGTGGCCGCGTGCCCGCGGATTCCACCCAGTATATGTCCCCAACGGCGAGCGCACCATCGGTGCTCGGACTCCAGGGATATCGTTGCCGTCCTTGTCGACCGACGGCACCAGCACGGTATAGCGAAGGCCGGGTCCGCCGTCCGGATCGTTCCGGCCATGCACGACGACCGGCGGCTCCCGCAGCAAGCCCCGTTCGGCATCGGGTCCAAAGTCCAGCAGCGGCAGCGCATTCGGCTCCGCCAATGGCATCACGCCTGGGATGGCGGGAAACTGCCGACGCCAGCGGGCGTATTCCACCAGCGTCCCGTCGGCGCGCGTCGGCACCCGGCTGGCCGGCGGCTTGGTGCCGTCGGTCGCCCACCGATCCATCGCATCTAGCAATGCGCGGAACAGCATCGATGTGGCGACGGTATTGGCGAAGTTCTGGCCCACGCCCCTGACCGGCGCCCGCAGCAGCGGATTGGCGGAATGCTGAGAGCTGGACCAGCAGTAGACCCGCACCGTCTCAGGCTGCGGCAGGTCGTGCCCGGCGGTATCGGTATGCACCAGAGATCCGCGCCGCACCCAATACTCGGTGGCGGTCTGGGTGTGGAACACCAGCGGATCGGTTTCCGGGCGCTTCAGGATCGCGTCCTCACGTCCGGTCAGATGATCCATCGACCACGCGTAGGAGAACGGAAACTGGTCAGCGATATTGAAATGATCTTCATATTGCTGGCCGCCCGAGACGATCGGGCTGGCGAAGCGGTGGTTCAGCCATTTGCGGCCGGCGCCGGCCACGTGCGGCATCACCCCATCGAACACCCGCCGGCCCGCGGCATCGGCGTTGTAGCCGCGATAGACGAAGTCCCGCAGGCAGCGTCCGGTCTGCGAGCGGCCCCATCCGTAGGCCATCCTGGTGCCGGCCAGCGGGTTGGCATCGCTGGTGTCGTATTTCAGGAAACTGACGAAGTCGCGCACGGCGACATGGCCCAGTCCCATCGGCCTGGGGTCGCGGGCGGTGTAGATCAGTTCGTAGATCCAGCCTGGATCGAACCCCGCCTTGTAGTGGATGAAACCGTCGGCGGGAACCACCGCGCGCTCCGGCGTGCCGGATTCGCTGCCGACACCATGCACTTCCTGCGCGAAATCCCATTCGGCAGCCGGGATCGTCTCGGGCGCGTCGTATGGATATCGCCGCCTGGTCAGCGTCGCATCGCGTCTGGCGCCGGTGGCGGCGGGATAGGAATGCGCCGCCACCCGGCCGCTGAGCGGCATGGTCGGCCCGCTGGGCGCATCGACGATGATCTCGGTCCGCACCCGCCCGGTGATCGGCGTGCCGTTGTCGGTCGCCACCGGCACGTCCAGTACCAGGCGTCCCTCGCCGGGCAGGATATCACCCTCCCACGCCAGCCACACGACGGCGTAACCGCGGCGCATCAGGAAGCCGTTGCCGGCGTGCGCCTGGGTCAGCGGATCGTTGCTGTGCGGTGCGTCGTTGAAGAATTGCAGCGCGCGCTTGTTTCCCCGATTGCCGTAGTCGAAGAACACCCGCCGGTTGCCGCCATCATGCGGCCTCAGGATCATGAAATCGGCGGCGAACCGCACCATGCCATGCTGATCACGCGGCGCCTTGTCGATATCCACCACCGCTGCCTGTGCCGGTGCCAGGGGATCGACCGCGAACAGCACGCGACCGGTCAGGCGCTCGTAGGCGCCGGCCTCGGCGAATCGATGACCCTCTGCGAACGCGACCCGCTGGTCGATGCGGATTTCAAGCCTGGCGGTCATGTGCGACGTCCCCTCAGACCGGAGCCAGTCTGCGCGAGGGATCGCCCGGGCTCAAGCGCCCCGGGGTTTAGGCCTTGGATTAAGACGCCCGGGCTCAAGCGCCCGGGCTTAGGCCTTGGACAAGACGCCTGGGCGTTCAGCCACCACAGCTTCGAGGGTGCGATGCAATTCGCCGGCGCTGAACGGCTTTTGGATCAGCCGATCTTCGGCGGCCAGCGCGGCGCTGATCTGATCGGCGTGGCCGGAAATGAACACGACGGAAAGATCGGCGCGTCTTGCCTTCGCGAGGGTGGCGAGCTGCGAGCCGTTCATCCCCGGCATCACCAAATCGGTCAGCAGTATGTCGGTCTCGATGTCCTGGGTGAGCGCGTGCAGGGCGGCGTTGCCGCTGTCGACATCGCGCACCTTGTAACCGAGGTCCTGCAGCATCGCCGCGGTCACCGCACGGACCGCGTCGTCGTCGTCTACCAGCAGGATCGTGGCACCGCTGCCGCGCAGTGCTGACCGCGTGGGATCGGCCCGCGGCTGCCGCGCCGGCGCGGCGGCCCGCGGCAGATCGACGGTGACGGCGGTACCCTGGCCGAGTTCAGTTTCGATCCGCACGCCGCCGCCCGACTGGCGAGCGGTGCCGAACACCTGGGAGAGCCCGAGGCCGGAGCCGATCCCCGGCGGCTTGGTGGTGAAGAACGGCTCGAACACGCGGGCCAGGATGTTCGGTGCGATGCCAGTTCCGGTATCCTTTACCGTGATCGCAACATACTCGCCGGCGGGCGGCCCGTCGGCGGCGGTGGTTCCCCGGCTGCGATAATTTTCTGTCTTGATCGTAATGACCCCACCGTCCGGCATGGCATCGCGGCCGTTGATGGCGAGGTTCAGGATGACCAGCTCGATCTGGTTGCGGTCGGCCATTGCCGGCCAAAGATTTTCGGACAGCTGAAAATCGATGCGTGCGCGGACGCCCAGCGCACTTTCCAAAAGGTTTCGCATCCCGCGAACCGTGACATTCAGGTCGATCGCCTTCGGCAACAGCGGTTGCCGGCGCGCGAACGCCAGCAGGTGACTGGTCAGGGTGGCGCCTCGTTCCGCGGCGGATCTGATCGCGCTCAGCCGTTCGGACAACATCTGGTTCGGACCCTCGACAGCCACGCGCCGTTGCAGGATTTCGACATTGCCCAGGACGACCGTCAGCAGGTTGTTGAAATCGTGCGCGACGCCGCCCGTCAACTGGCCGAACGCCTCGCTGCGCTGCGCCTGACGCAGTGCGCCCTCGGCCCGCTCACGCTCCAGTATCTGTTGCAGCAGCCGGTTCTTGGCCTGCTCTGCCATGGCATGGGCGACATGGGTTTCATCGAGCAACTGCTCGACCTGCCGTGAACGGCCGGACAGCGACAGCAGCAGCAGCACCACAGTGCCGCCCAGCAGCAGCGCGACGCTGATCAGTTCCAGCGCCTTGAACCGCCACCCCGCGAGGATCTTGTCCTGGTCGAGCGAGACCATCACGGCCAGCGGCAGCGCCCGCAGCGCGCGGATCGCGGTGATCCGGATGCTGCCGTCCAGCGGGCTTTTCATAAGCAACGTTCCGGCGGTGGCATGGGCCAGCACCTGGGTGAACGGTGGCAGGTCTCCCAGGCTGGTGCCGATGACGCGATCCACATGCGGGAAGCGTGCGAGCACCGTGCCGTCATGCAAGTGCAGCGAGATGGCGCCATTCTCGTTGAGCTCGACGGCGCGGTAGAACGCCTCGAAGTAGTTCAGATTGATCGAGCCGACCGCCATGCCGGACAGCTTGCCGTCGGGCGCGTAGCCGGGACGCACGAGCAGCGCGTTCCAACGATGGTCGGCCACACGGAACGGCGGGCTGATCAACAGCCCCGCATGCGGATCAGCTCGGTAGCGTGCCAGCAAGGCCTGCACCACGGCCGGCGGCGTGGCGAATCTGTCGTCCGCGGTGGAGGCGATCGGCTGGCCGGCGAGATCGACGACCATGATCGCCGCGAGTTGCCGCACGCCGCGCATGCGGCGGCGCAAGGTCTCATCAACGCCCTGAAGAAGCGGCTCCTGTGCCTGAACCGTTTCTTGCGCGCCCATGACCAGCAGATCAACTGCCTCGATCGCGCGTCCGGTCTGTTCGGCGAACGCCATGTCCAACCGAGTCATCTGGCGTTCGGTATCGACGATCAGCGCCTGACGGCTGTCTTGCAATTCGTGGTAGGCCCCTGCCAATACCAAAACCAGCACCACGGCAGCCACGACGCGCAGCGCCATGCTTACCGATGCAACGAGACCATAGGGCGGCCACTGGGCCTGCCTGTTCATGTGCTGTCTTCGGTCCCCTCGACACCAAACGAAGCGGTACCACAAAAATGCCTATATGGAATGGTATCTCGCGGTTTCGTGATGGCTTAGGGCCGGGTCGATGGCAAAGTCAACCGAACAATCAGCAACCGGGTTCAAAAAGCCCGGGCGCCATGACGTCTGTCGGCATGGGCAACGACATCCGCGTCCCGGCCCGTGATCTAGGCAGTCGGGATCAGCGAGCGTCGGCGGTTCGCAACGGTTTTCCCGCGGCGAAGGCGAGGATCTGCTCAAAACATTCACGGAAATAGAGTTCGAAATTGTCCCACTCGGCCCAGCCGAGATGCGGCGTGCAGACCACGTTGGGCATCGACAGGAAGGGATGGTCGCCGAACCTGACCGGTTCGTCTTCGTAAACATCGACCGCCGCATAACCCGGCCGGCCGGCGCGCAGCCCGGCCAGCAGGGCGCCCGGCTGGATCAGGTCCGCGCGGGCGGTATTGACCAGCAAGGCGGTTGGTTTCATCCGCGCCAGGTCCTCGGGGCCAACGATGCCGCTGGTGTCGCGGCGCAGGCGAACGTGCAGCGACAGCACGTCGGCGCGTTCGAACAGATCGGCCTGGCTGGCGGCGAAGGCATAGCCGGTGTCATGGGCTTTGGCAGCCGATTTCGCCTGGCCCCAAGCCAGGACGTTCATCCCGATGGCCGCCCCGGCGCGTGCGACGATCGATCCGATCGTGCCCAGTCCGAAAATCCCGAGCGTGCTTCCGGCCAGGCGGTGGGACAATGTGGCGGGCCATTCGCCGCGGCGGAAACGTTCCGCCTCGATCACGATGTTGCGGCGGGCTGCCATGATCAGTGCCACGGTCAGTTCCGCCGGCGCGATCGGCGCACTGCTGGCGCCGGCGGACACCACGACATCGTGCGCGCAGCAGGCGGCATAGTCGATCGTCGATGCCGCGCGACCGACCAGCGCGATCAGACGCAGGTTCGGCAGCCGTTCGATCAGCGCGCGGGAGAAAGTCACCCGTTCGCGGATCGCGACGATCACGGTGGCGGGACGCAGGCGCGCGACCAGCTGGTCTAGATCGGCGGCCGGTTCACGGTAGCGGACCACGTCATGGCCAGCCAGCAGCGCGAAGCAGCTAAGCTGATCGACGATGTCCTGATAGTCGTCCGGGATGACGATGTTCACGGCGGCGCCGAAACGGCAGCGGTCATTTCTGCGGCCATATGTTCCCGCAGCAGCCGACCCCAGCCGAACACCGGCGCGCGGTAGCCGGCCAGCCGCAGCACCGCCCAAAGACTGACCTGGTTGGTCGACAGCACGGGCTTGCCGATGGTGGCTTCCAACCGGTCCACTATGCCCATCGTCAGCCAGTTGCCGCACGCCAGCATCACCAGCTCGGTCTCCGGCTGATCAACTTCGGAACCCGTATCGAAGGCGGTCTGTTCGTCCAGCAGACCGATCTGAAGGTTGCTGACAAGACCGAGCGCGCGGTGGGCCAGCACGGTAAAGCCGCTAGCCTCGATGAAGCCGGCGGTGGTGATGTTTGTCTGTTCGCTCCAGGGTGCGGCGATGACCAGACGCTGCACCGCCAACGTCCGCAGCGCCTGGATCAGTGCGGTCGAGGCGGTTGTCGCCCGCCGTCCGGAGGCGCCTTCGATTCGCTTGATCAGTTCTTGGTCGTATCCAACGCCGTTGCGGGAACTGGGCGCCGTGGCCGCCAGCACGATCGCATCGACGTCGGCATCCGCCAGCTTCCGGCTTTCGGTTTCGATGTCCTCAACGATCCGTCGGGTCGACGACGGTTCGACTGTTCGCAACGGCAGGCGCGCGACGTGCAGGGTGACCCCGTCCGGAAGGATGCGGGTGAATTCCGGTTCCTGCGTGGTGTTGGATGAAGGAAGCAACAATCCAATCCGCCGCCAGTCCTGGCGCGAAGGCATGACCTTATTCCCTCCCACTCAATAACGGTGACTTTCCCAAACCCCCGAGCGGGTGTCAAACCAGGTGGGCGGCGGGATTTCCATCCAGCGACGATGCGCTGGCATCGGGCATCGGAGAAGGGTGATACGGCGCCGTTCATCTGACGTCGCCGGTTGACGCGCGAACTCTTGGACGCCGCGCGTCTCGCGCTCTCTGCGATCGGCTCCAGCTCATTGTTTTCACGAGCAACTTTATCAGCCAGATCTTTCCGTTCAGGCTGATGTTGCTCTAGCATGGCGGGAGATGAGCAGAGCACCCGCCAGCACACAACCCAATGGACCGCTCGGGGCAGGTCCGCGGTCCGGGGATCAAGGCTGGCAACGGACGCTGTGGGCGATGGTTGGCATCCAGTTCGTGATGACGGCGTCGATCAGCTTCCTCAGCCCGATCATTCCGCTGATCCTGCCGGAGCTCGGTGTTACCAGACTGCAAAGCATCGATCTCTGGGCCGGCATCATCAGCGGCGCGACGTCGTTCGTCGCCGCGTTCGCCTCGCCGATCTGGGGACGCGTCGCCGACAGGCACGGACGCAAACTGGCCCTGATCCGCTCCAGCCTGGCCATCGGCCTGTTCACCGCGTTGATGGGTCTCGCCACCAACGTGTGGTGGTTCTTCGGCATTCGCGCGGTGATGGGCGCCTTCGCCGGATTCTCCTCGGCGGCGATCGCGCTGGTCGCCAGCCAGGTGCCGGAGCGTCGGCTGGGCTACGCACTGGGATGGCTGAGCACCGGCCAACTGGTCGGATCGGTGATCGGGCCGGTGATCGGCGGCGCTCTGGCCGATGCCACCGGCAGCTACCGGGTGCCGTTCTTCTGCACCGGCGGGATCACGCTCGCGGCGCTGGCTTTGGTGTGGGCGGTGGTGCACGAGGACTTCACCCCGCCGCGGGCCGTCGGCAAGTCGAAATCCATCTTTCCCGACCTGCGGCTGCTGACCGGTTCGGCCGGCCTGCTGTCGCTGTTCGTGGTGCTGCTGATGGCGCAGTTCAGCGTTCGCACGGTGCAGCCGGTGGTGACGCTGTTCGTGCAGGACCTGATCGGATCGCCGCCGCAGATCGCCACGCTGGCGGGCATCGCGTTTTCGGTCACCGGGCTGGCTGACCTGGTGTCCTCGCCGTTCCTGGGCAAGCGCAGCGACGTCATCGGCTATCGCCGGGTGCTGCTGATCTGTCTGCTGGGTGCGACCCTGACCACCGCGCCGCAGATTTTTGTCGGCAGTTACTGGGCCTTTGTCGCGGAGCGGTTCGCCGTCGGGCTGTTCATCGGCGGCATTCTGCCGACCGCGAACGCGCTGATCGGCCGCAGCGTGGCGCGCGAAAATCGCGGCACGATCTATGGGATGACGGCGTCGGCGACGTTTCTGGGCAACTCGCTGGGGCCACTGACGGGCGGCGGCGTTGCCGCGCTGCTGGGGATCCGGTGGGTGTTCGTGGTGACCACGGTGCTGCTGGCCGCCAACCTGCTGTGGGTCTGGTTCACGGTGCCCGAGTTGAGGGAGCCAGCCGGCGAGTAGCGCGCCGGGTCAGGTGACCCGAAAATTGCCGAACTGCCAGGGGCAGGACGCATCGATCGCGTCGGGGAACAAGCGTCCCCGGTCCAGCAGCGGCGTCCAGTCGCTGTACGCCCCGACGATGTCCCCGAGGTAGGGTTCAGCGACCTGCAGGACACGCCTGTGGTCGAGATGATCCGCTTCCAGGATGCCCGCGTGCGGATTCTCGATGGCCCAGACCAGGCCGCCCAGCACCGCCGCGGTCACCTGCAGGCTGGTCGCATTGTTTTGCGGCGCCAGGGCACGGGCCTGCTCGATCGACAGGCGCGACCCATACCAGTAGGCGCCGCGCCGGTGACCCATCAGCAGCACGCCGAGTTCGTCCACGCCGGTGCCGATCTCGTCCATCATCAGCCGCTGGCTGGATTGCTGCTGCCAGTTTCGCCCGGCCATCTCGTGGACCGACAACACCGCGTCGTCGCACGGATGGTAGGCGTAATGAACGGTCGGCCGGTAGCGAAGCCGGCCGTCCTGGACAACGGAATAATAATCGGCGATCGAGATCGACTCGTTGTGGGTAATCAGGAACCCGTGCAGCGGTCCGGCCAGCGGCGTCCAGGTCCGCACCCGGGTCGCAGCCCCCGGGCGCATCAGATAGATCGCCGCGTCGCTGCCGAAATCGTGGTGACGTCCGTCGGCCGGCAGCGTCTTCTCGTGCGTACCCCAGCCCAGTTCGGCCGGTTGGCAGCCTTCGCCGGCGAAGCCGTCGATCGACCAGGTGTTGACGAACTCGCCCGGCTGCTTGGCGCACGACGCCGTCTGGGTATCGCGTTCGGCGATGTGGATCACCTTGACGCCAAGCGTTTCCGCCAATGCCGCCCAGCCCTGCCGGGTCGCCGGCACGTCCGTATCCACATCTGTATCGCTGGCGAGATTAAGCAGTGCCTGCTTGACGAAATGCGAGACCAGGCCGGGATTGGCGCCATGCGTCAGCACCGCGGTCGGACCCGCATCGCCGGCAAGTGCCAAGGCGCTTTCGCGCAGCGCATAGTTCGACCGTTGCGAGGGTGACAGAGACGGGTCGGTGTAGCCGCCGGCCCACGGTTCGATACAGGTGTCGAGGTACAACGCGCCTTGCTGCTGGCAGAAGGTGATCAGCGCGACGGACGACACCTCGACGCTGAGGTTCAGCAGAAAATCGCCGGCCTGGACAAGCGGCGTCAGCACCTGGCGGAAATTGTCCCGGGTCAGTGGCAGGATGGTGAAAGCCACTTCGTTCCGGGCGGCGACATCCTCACCGCGCGCATCGCCGGACACGATGGTGATGTGATCGCGCGGCAGATCGATATGACGCAGGATCAGGGGCAGCACGCCCTGGCCGATGCTGCCGAAACCCAGCATGACCAGGCGGCCGTCGAAAGCGGCGTGTTTCATTGATCGGTCTCCTTCTGCGCGGAACGATCAGGCGGCGATATGAACTTCGTCGGCGTGCGGTGCATCCTCGGCGACTTCGATGATCCGGGCGCGGTCGAAGCCGTTGAACGCGGTGCGCAGGCACCCGCCGTAGGCCCCGAGCTGGCCGATCTCGATCCAGTCTCCTTCGGTGATGTCGGCCGGCAGCGGGAACGGGCCATGCATCACGTCGGCACTATCACAGGTCGGCCCAAACAGGATGAAATCAATCGTTTCGGTTAACGCATCGCGGTCCGGACGGATCAGCCGCACCGGGTAGCGAAAACCGAGCGCCCCGGCGTCGGCGAGACTGCCGTACACGCCGTCGTTGATATAGAGATGGTTGCCGTGGGCGTCATCCCGACGCGCCTGCACCTGCACCACGAGCGAAGTTCCCGCGGCAACCAGCGCACGTCCCGGCTCTGCCCACAGACGAGCGTGCGGGAGCGCCATCCGCTCGAACCCGGCCTCGATCTCGGACAGGAAGGCGCCGATCGGCGGCGGATCCTGGTCGGGATAGGCGACGGGAAAGCCGCCGCCGACATCGATGACGTCGATCCTGACACCGGCTGCCCGGATCACCTGCTCGGCCAGCGCCAACGCATCGCGCCAGGCCAGCGGGTCGAGGCACTGCGACCCGACATGGAAGCTGACACCGAGGGTCGTCGCGCTGTCGCGTGCGGCGCGCAGCAGCAGGGCCGCGTCCTGGGCATCGGCGCCGAACTTGCCGGACAGGTCCAGCTTCGCCGACCCCTTCGGCAGGGCGATGCGCACGATCAGGCCGAGCGGCGCGGACACGCCGGTGGCGGCGAGCTCGGCGCGGATCTTGGCAAGCTCATCGGCGCTGTCGAGCACGAAATCGCGCACGGCATGACGCGCCCAGGCCTCACGGATCGCGCCGCGGGCCTTGATCGGGTGCATGAAATGGATCGCGGCGTCGGGGAACATGGTGCGGACCAGACTCACCTCGGGCATTGAGGCGCAGTCGAAATGCCGCACCCCGCCTTGCCACAGCGCGCGCAGCACGGTCGGGTCGGGATTGCACTTGACGGCGTACAGCACGTCGCCGGGAAAGGCGTGCACGAAGTCGCGGGCGGTCTGGGTGACGATGGCCGGGCGCAGGCAATGGACGGGCTGTTCCGGGCGATCGGCGGCGACGACTTCGGTGACCGTCGGACGGCTGACGGGGAAAGCGACGATCTCGCGGCGAAGCGCCGAGACGGCGGCCCGGGTGCGAGCGACAACAGGGCGGGCGGCAATGGGGCGGTCGACAACGGGGCGGTCGACAACGGGGCGGTCGACAACGGGGCGGTCGACAACGGGGCGGGCGGCAACAGAGACAGACATCGTGGTCATCCTCGCGGACAGGCGGGCGCGGGTGAACGCGCCCCCATCGGACAGGCGACGCGCAGGCAGGCGCGCGCGACAAAACGGGGACTGGAGGCCGGGACCGCGCGAGCGGCGGCGGACCCGGGCTATACGATGCTGGTGGTACTTCGCATCGCGGCGGTGCGTTCGGACATAGGCGTGTTCCTAAACGACCCCGGCCCACGGTTGGCCGGGACGATCGAAAAGGACGCGTTTACGTCGTTGCTGTGCCCAATGGCTGGGCTCGCGGCACGTGCGATAGCGTCACCGCTTCCGACATCCGGAAGCGAGAAGCGCTATATAGGGCGGACAGGCTGCACTTGGTATGCGTTTTTGGGATGATACCATACGCTCAGCGCATGGCCGCCATTGCCAATATCGCGAGGTATTCCCAAACCATTGTGGCCCCGGCCAGAGCGGTGATCTCTGAGACGTCAGAGGCCGGGCAAACCTCCACGATATCCATGCCAACGAAATGGATTTGTTGCAGGCGGCGGATGATCGCCTGCGCCTGCCAGGACGCCAGACCGCCGATCTCCGGCGTGCCGGTTCCCGGCGCGAAGGCCGGATCGAGCGCATCGATGTCGAAGCTCAGGTAGGCCGGGGCATCGCCGACGGTGTCACAAATTCGCGCCGCGACCGACGCCGGGTTGGTGGCGTGCACATCCTGCGCGGTCAGCATCTTCACACCACGCGACACGGTCCAGTCCATCACCGCCCTTTGCACCGGCGAGCGGATGCCGATCTGGATCATCCGGCGCGGATCGACCAGGCCCTCGTTGATCGCGTGATAGAAGGGTGAGCCGTGCCCGTAGACCTGGCCAAAATTGTCCGGCCAGGTATCGACATGGGCGTCGAAATGAACCAGTGCGACCGGCCGTCCTAGACGTTGGGTCAGCGCGCGCAGCAGCGGCAGGGTGATCGCGTGCTCGCCGCCCAGGGCGATCAGGTGGCGGATCGTCCGAGCCTGGGACTCGATCGCGGCCAGGCTGCGCTGGATGTCACCCAGGGCGAGGGTGAAATCTCCGATGTCGGCCACCGCCATGGCCGCCGGCTCGACCCAGTGCTGGGGGTGATCGCCATCGGTCAGCATCCGGCTGGCGCGCCGGATCGCCGCCGGACCCTCACGCGTGCCGGCGCGGTTGGTGGTGCCGAGGTCCATCGGCACGCCGGCGACCACATAAGCGGCGTCGGGATCATCGCGGGCGATGCCGAGGAAATTCGGCGGGATCGCGTAGGTCGGCGTGCCGGCCATCTCGGTTTGGCGCTTTCCTGCTGACCGCAACGTTGAGGAGACGGTGCGTCGGAATTAGGGGTGAAACGAGTAATTGGCACTCTAGCACGGCGCCAGCGCAACTCGGAGAGGCCATTCTGCTGGCCCGTCGTTCTGCTGGCCCTGGCACGGATTGGCTTGGCAGAGGTGCGTCTGAGCCGTGGCGGCCCGACGCACGGCGGCATAGCGTCAGGCAGGGCGAGCCGGGCTCAGCGTCGCGGCCTGGCCTGGTTCGGTTCGCGGCGGCAGACGCACACGGGCCGGTCGCAGCGCGAGGCCTGCCGCCCCCAGCATCAGCACCATGCCCACGGCCTCGCCCCAGTCGAGGTCCTCATTGAAGAAGGAGCAGCCGATGACCACGGCGATGACCGGGGAGATGAAGGCATAGGTGCCGGGCCGGCTGGCGCCCCAGTCGCGGACCAGCAGAAAATACATCGTGGTGGACATCAAGGCGCCCGGAACCAGCAGGTACAGCCAGCTGAGGAATGCCGGCCAGCCCCAGTGCAGGCGCATCGACTGCCAGGCGCCGGGCTCGATCGCCAGCGCCGACAGCAGCATGACCACGCCGCCGATCAGGTCGGTCAGGCCGGCGAGCTGCACCGGGTCCAGCGTGCGCATGATCGGGCGGGTCATGACGGAGCCAGCGGTGTAGCAGAGGACGCCGATGGAGACGCCGGCGGCGCCGATCAGCTGCCACACGTCCAAGGTGCCGGCGATGGCGGCGGGGCCGAACAGCATCAGCACGCCGATGATGCCGACGCCGATCGCGCCCAGCTGACGGGAGTTGAAACGTTCCTGGCCGGCGCCGACGGAGAAGACCAGCAGGGCGATCGGCGTCAGGGCCGAACTGATGACGGCGGCGAGGCCGGCGGTGATGTATTTCAAGCCGTAGAGCTGGATGACCTGATTGAGCGTGATGAGTACCACCGAGACGAGCAGCAGTCGCGGGATCAGGCGGGGTGGCGGCATCACCCGCTGGCCGCGGAAGGCTCTGAAGGCCAGGATGATGGCGCCGGCGAGGGTCCAGCGCAGGCCGGCGAACACGCCGGGCGACACGGTCTGGATGCCGATTTTCATCGCCAGCCAGGTGGTACCCCAGACGAAGCAGATGAAGACGAACATCGCGCGCTGCGATGTGGAGGTCGGGGCGTTCATTTTGGTCGCGGACGTGCTCCTGCCGAAGCGCCTTGATAGCGCATCCGGACAGCGGCTTGCCGCGCCGAAGTGGAATGGCCCGTATGCGCGGCGGTGACCGGGCTTGGCAGGCGACGCGGGGTGGGTCTGCCAGAGCCAGCCCTCCTAAGCTTTCCGCGGCGACCAGCCATACGCCTTGGCGCAGGCGCCGCCCATGAGCATGGCCCGCTCCGTGTCGTTCAGGCGGTCGGTGCGCAGGAACGGCTCGACGGCCCGCTCGTAGTTGACGACAGCGAATGCGCGCGTCCAGTCGGTGCCCCACAAGCAGCGATCGAACCCCCAGGCGTCGAACACGCGGGCGAGCGGGTCCCAGATGTCGGCGAACGGATACGGCTGCTGGGACAGCGTGCAGGCGCCGCTGACCTTGATCACCACGTTCGGGCGCCTGGCGAGTTCCAGCACCTTCGGCAGGGCGGCCCAGGGCTGTGGCGGTGCGGGCGGAACGCGCGGCTGCAGGATGCCAAGATGGTCGATGATGAACCGCGTGTCGGGATGACGATCGATCAGTGCGGTGCCGACGTCCAGGTTGTCCCAGCACAGGATGTTGACCGGAAAATCGTGACGAGCGGCCGCCCGAAGGATGCGGTCCAGGCCGGCGTCGTCGGGCACGCGCCCGGTCTCTTTCGGCAGCATGATGCGGATGCCGACCGCACCCGGTGTCTGCTTCCAGTCAGCGATGACATCCGCCACCGCCGGATCGTCCGGGTCAACCGGCTTGACGATGGCGAACCGCTGGGGGTGGGCCCGTTGCACCGCCACCGCATAGCTCGCGTCATAGCGGTACAAGCCAAAGGCGGAGATAAAGATCGCGCCGTCGACGCCGACCTTGTCCATCGCCGCTACCATCTCGTCACCGGTGACATGATCGGGCCAGTTCGGCACGCTGTGCCACGGCCGCCGCGACGTGTTCGCCTCATAGGCATGGACCTGCGAATCGATGATCGTCATTGGGTCAGCTCCCTCCTCCATGTCCGGTGAGCTTGGCGATCACAGCGGGTTCGTGTCCAGAGGGCGTCGGCGTGGCTGTGATGCCGGGGGCTGTGGGCGGTAACGCGACGGCGGCGAACCTGCTGTCCAAACCGCGACTAGAGCATTTTCAGCCTGACCGCGCAGACCGAAAATGCTCTACCCTTTGTTTGATCGGATGATTCACACGCTTTGAACGTTCCGCTCAGCGTGATCATGCTCTAGATCGACGCCGCGGCCTGCCAGTGCCGATAGGTGGGATCGAGCCGCGAGCGCAGATAAGCGGCGGCGGAAATCGGCGCATATGACGGCGTCGCGCCCGGCGGCAGGCAGCTAGGCAGGACCTCCACCACGGCATCGGGATTGGGATCGGCGAAATAGGCGACGGAATAGCGTTCGGTTGCCGGCTGACGGACGCGGTGCGGGGTGGAGACGTAGACGTCGTTGGTCCAGCGCATCAGGCAGTCGCCGATGTTGCAGACGAACGCGCCCGGGATATGCGGGGCGTCGATCCAACCGCCGTCACGGGGGCGGATCTGCAGCCCGGCGACGCCGTCGGTCGCCAGGATCGTCAGGTTGCCGTAATCGGTATGGGTTCCGGCGCCGAGGGTGTTGTTGTCTGCCGGGCCGTCGCTGGGCGGATAATGCAGCAGCCGCAGGGTCGCCATCGGGCGGTCGAGCCGGGGGGTGAAGAACTCCTCGTCCAGCCCAAGATCCAGGGCGAAGCCGCGGTGGATCTCGATGGCGAGGCGGGCGCAGGCGTCGTAATAGGCCAGCGCCTGTTGCCGCCAACCGGGCAGATCCGGCCACAAATTAATGCCGCGAAACGGCTTGCCCGCCAGCAGCTCGGGATCGTCCGGTGGCAGTTCCAGACCGATGTTGAAGGCCTGCTTCCGGTCAGGCGGGATGGCCGCGTCCAGCCTCTCCTGGCCGAGGCCGATATAGCCGCGGTTGTGCGCCGACAGCGCGTACGACAGCAGGGCTTTGCGTTCGGCCGGCAATGCGAAGACGGCGCGCGCGGCGTCGAAGATACCGCTGGCGACGACCGGCGGAATGCCGTGCCCGGTGGCGTAGAAGAAGCCGGTGTCACGGCAGGCTTTTCCCAACGCGGCGGCGCAGGCGGCGCGCCCAGCAGGGTCCCTGGCGCGTGGCGGGGCGACGTCGATGCGCAGCAGGGCGACGTCGATGATCGGAATAGGCTGCATCTCAGGCGACCTTGGTGCGGGGGAAGCGGGCCAGGCGGAAGGGTCTCGGATCGACCAGCGGTTGATCGCCGGCGATGAGATCGGCCATCAGGTGACCGGCACCCGGGCCGATGCCGAAGCCGTGGCCGGAGAACCCGGTGGCGATGAAGAAGCCGGGCATGTGGGCGACCTGGTCGATCACCGGAACAGCGTCGGGGGTGACATCCATCAGGCCGGCCCAGCTTTCGGCGACCTGCATGGAAGCAAACACCGGGAAGGCCTTGGCGAGCACCGCGCGGGCTTCCCGCAGGATGCCTTGTTTGGGTTTGGGGTCGAGCGTGCGGACGGCCTCGAAGGCGGTGGGCTGATCCAGTGACCAGCGACGGGCGGTACGCAGTTCGTCCCAGGATCGGGTGCCGATCCGCAGGCGGATTTCGTTGCGGTTGTTGATAAGTCTGGGCAGGAAGTCGTGCAGCAGGCGGAAGTGATCCGGCGTCAGATCGGCGGTGTTGGCGTTGCGGCGGGCGATGGAGTAGCCGCCGTCCAGCCGTTTGCGGAAGGCGAAGACCGATCCGGCGGCGCTGATATCGGGTCCGTTCAGCTGGTTGGTTCGCAACACCGAACCCAGCACCTTGAGCTGCGGCAGATCGAGGCCGGCGTTGCCGGCGAACAGACGCGACCAGGCGCCGCCGGCCAGCACCACGGACTGGCAGGCGATGCGGCCGCGTTCGGTGACGACGCCGGCGATGCGTCCGGCGGTCTGCTCGATGCCGCGGACGGCGGTGTTGGTGAAGATCTGGGCGCCGCGGTCCCGCGCCGCTTCGGCGATCGCGGGGGTGGCGAGGGCCGGTTCGGCGCGGCCGTCGGTCGGCGTGTGGAGACCGGCGATGAAGCTGTTGGCGGCGCCGGGCATCGCCTTGTCCAGCGCGGGCCCGCGCAGCAGGCGGGCATCGACCTGATATTGCCGAACCTGGCCGAGCCAGGATTGTTGGGCGGCGGCCTCGGCCTCGGATTGGCAGAGATACATGATGCCGGACTGGCGGAAGCCGGTTTCGCGGTCGGTTCGGCGGTTCATGTCGCGCCACAGACGCAGGCTTTCCATCGCCAGCGGGATCTCGTTTTCGTCACGTCCCATGGTGCGGCACCAGCCCCAGTTGCGGGAGGATTGCTCGCCACCGATCTGACCTTTTTCGCACAGCGCGACGGCGATGCCTTTCTCCGCCAGGAACAGCGCGGTGGCGGCACCGATGATGCCGCCGCCGATGATCACGACATCGGTTTTCCCGGGCAGGGTCGGATCGGAGGCGACCGGATCGACGGGCGGAGACATGCGTGGCCTTGCTCGATGAGCTTGCTTTGGCGGGGAGCTGAGTGATGACGCTACAGATGACTATGCATGCGTCGCGCTGTCGAGCGCCCGCTTGTCTCGGCCCCCCTGTCGCGGCCCCCCTGTCGCGGCCCCCCTGTCGCGGCGGGGCGGGAAACTTTTCGGGATGTGGCGGGGCAGCCGAAGCGCCCGGATCCGGTGGACGCGGGTCTGGTGGACGCGCGGCACTCTTGATCCCTGGCCTCGGCTGCCAGCATTGTTGGCCACCATTGTTGCTGGGCCGATAACCGGGAGGACGCTGGCTTGGATTTTTCTATCACGTTGGTCAACCTGGCTGGTGCGGTCGCCTTGCTGTTATGGGGCGTTCACATGGTGCAGACCGGGGTGCAGCGCGCCCTGGGTGCCAGGCTGCGCGGACTGCTGGGGATCGCCTTGCGCAACCGCCTGCAGGCGTTCCTGGCCGGCATCGGTGTCACCGCGCTGCTGCAGAGCAGCACCGCGACCGGACTGATGGTCACCGGTTTCGCCGCCGGCGGGCTGGTCGATCTGGTCCCGGCCCTGGCGGTGATGCTGGGCGCCAACGTCGGCACCACGTTGATCGTGCAGCTGCTGTCGTTCCACGTGGCCGAGGTGGCGCCGGCGCTGATCCTGATCGGCGTGCTGATGTTCCGCCGCACCAGCGCCGGCCCGCGCGACTTCGGCCGGGTGTTGATTGGTCTGGGGCTGCTGCTGATGGCGCTTAACCAGTTCGTCGGTCTGCTTGATCCGTATGAGGACGTCCCCAGCCTGCGCATGCTGCTGGGGGCGGTGGCGACGCAGCCGGTGCTGGATGTCATTCTGGCGGCGGGCCTGACCTGGGCGGCGCATTCCAGCGTTGCCGTGGTGCTGTTGACGATGTCGTTCGCGGCGAAGGGCGTGGTGCCGCCCGATGCGGCGTTCGCGCTGGTCCTGGGCGCCAACTTGGGGACCGCGATCAACCCGGTGCTGGAAGGCGGGGCGGGTGATGATCCGGCTGCGAAACGGCTGCCGATCGGCAACCTGATCAACCGCGCTGTCGGCGTCCTGGCCGGCCTGGCGCTGCTGCCGGTGCTGGGTCCGTGGCTGGTGACGGTTGATCCGGACAACGCCCGGGTGGTGGCGGATTTCCACACCGGGTTCAACGTGATCCTGGCGCTGGTGTGCTTCCCGCTGCTGACACCCTACGCCACGCTGATGCGCCGTCTGTTGCCGGCCAGGATCGACACCTCCGATCCCGGCCGGCCACTGTATCTGGACGCGGCGGCGATCGAGGTGCCGATGGTGGCGCTGGGTGCCGCCACGCGTGAGGCGCTGCGCATGGCGGACGTGCTGGAGAGCATGCTGCAAGGGCTGCGGGATGCGCTGCGGCGGCCGGATCGCCGCCAGCTTGGGACATTGCGGCGTCAGGACGACGTGCTGGACACGCTGAACACCGCGATCAAGTCCTACATGACGTCACTGCCGGCGGAGGCGATGACCAAGGCCGATCATCGCCGCGTCGTCGACATCCTGTGCTTCGCGACCAACCTGGAGCACGCCGGCGATGTGGTGGACAAGGGGCTGCTGGGGATCGTTGCGAAGCAGGTGAAGCGCGGCGTGATGTTTTCCTCGATCGAAGCGGAACCGATCCTGCACATCATCGACCGCCTGACGACCAACCTGCGGTCGGCGGCTGCCCTGCTGGTCACCGGCGATGATCGCGCCGCGCGTCTGCTGGTCGAGGAGAAGGAGATCTTTCGAACCCTGGACGCCGAGGCCACCGCCGCGCATTTCGAGCGTCTGCGTGAGGGCAATGCGGCCACGGTGGAAACCAGCGCGCTGCACCTGGATGCGCTGCGGGATTTGAAGCGGGTGAACGCGCATCTGGTTGCCGCGGCGGCCTACCCGGTGCTGGAGGGCAAGGGCGAGCTCCTGCCCAGCCGGCTTCGATAGGTCTTCGTGATTGGCCGGTCGCGCGGGCCGTCCGGCCATTCGGGATGGCTCACCCGCGACCCGCGGTGGACCGGCAGCGGGCCTCAGGATCTTGGCGATGACCCGCCGGGCGATGACCCGCTGGGCGATGACCCGCTGGGCGATCCAGGGCGAGGATGACCCAGGGCGGGGCGATCCTGGGGGTGGTGAGCCAGGGCAGGTGACCCAGGCCTGGGACCCGGGCGGCCGATCTCCCGCGTGGGCGCTCACACAGTTGCTACCTCACGAATTGATAATCGAACCCGTCACCATCCGCCTCCACCAGACCGACGGTGGGGCTGGGGAAGTGGATCGGCAGCACCAGCGCGCCGGTGCCGGCGATATCGCCCAGGAAGCCTCGCCGCGAGACCTCGGCTTGCTTCGCATCCCAGTCAAAGATCGTCGACCAGGCCGGTTCCCGGCATTGCAGTGCGTGGTGCATCAGATCGCCGGTGACCACCGCCCGCTGTCCGCCGGACCTGATGTTCACACAGCAATGGCAAGGTGAATGGCCCGGCGTTGGCGTCAGCCAGACCGTATCGTCAAGCGTATAGTCATCATCGACCAGCAGAGCCTGCCCGGCCTCGACGATCGGCTCGCAGTTGAAGCGCCAGACATTGCCGGGCGGTTGCAGGCCTTCCTGGGTGGCCTGCTGCCAGGCGGCGTATTCCCGTTTGTGGAACACGTACTTGGCGTTCGGGAATGTCGGCACCCAGCGTCCGTCCCGCCGGATCGTGTTCCAACCACAATGATCGATGTGAAGATGGGTGCAGAACACATAGTCGATCTTGTCGAATGAAAGTCCGGCCGCGTTGAATTCCGCGAGGTAGCGCTGCTTGGGAAAGTCCATCGGGGCTGGATAGCCCTTGTCCTCTCCGGTGCAGGTATCGACCAGGATGTTATGGTGCGGCGTGCGCACCACGAAGCTCTGGTAGGTGATGTTCATCATGCCGGAGGCCGGATCAAACACCACCGGATCGAGCGTCTTCAAGTGCCGCGCCCCGATCTCGGGGTCATAGGCCGGGAACATGTCGGCCGGTTTGCGCCAGGGACCATCGCGCTCGATTATGTTGGTGATCGTCACGTCGCCGATTTTCAAGGTCTGCATCAGGGGACTCCGTTGGGACGTATGGGTTGCGAGCCGCCGCGGTCGGGTGGGGCCAGATCGCCGGCGCTGTCGCGCGGGTCAGATCGCTGGCGCTGCCGCGTGGGGTCAGATCTCTGGACCGCGGCGCGGGGTCAGATCGTCAGCGCCGGCGCGGGTGGGGTCAAAGCCGCAGGCGATAGAAGCGTGCGGCCGTGCCGCTGAACAAATCGGTCTTTTCCGCCGCGGACGCGCCGTTCGCCAGGATCTTGCAGGCGTTCCAGAAGGCGGCGTAACCATAGGAGCCCTTGTCCACCGGAAAGTTGCTCTCGAACATGCAGCGTGACGGCCCGAAAGCTTCGATGCAGGTTTCGACATAAGGTTTCCAGGCAGCGGCGAGTTCGTTCGACGACGGCGGTTCGGTCTTGGTGTGGAAGTCCCAGCCGTTGATCCGCATCGCCATGCCACCGAGCTTCACCACCACGTTCGGGCAGGCGGCGAGGGTGCGGATCGCGTCTGACCATTGCGCGAAGATTTCGGACCGCCTGCCCTCGTAGGACCCGATCGCCAGCGGGCCACCGATATGGTTCAGGCAGATCGAGGTTCCCGGAAACGCCCGTGCCAACGCGATGACATCGCCAATCTGGGGATGATACAGCCACGCATCGAACGACAGGTTCAATGGCGCCAGGCAGGCGAAGCCCTGGCGGAACGTTGCGTCATACATCAGCTCGGGTGGCGGGGCGTAGGCCGGGTTCATCAGCATCGGGTCGGGGTCGTACGCGGTGATATGGCGGATGCCGCGAAACCGCCCGCCGCCAGCGCGAACATGCGCCTCCAGCACATCGCGAGAGCGGGCGCCGTCGCGCAGGTCGACATGGCCGACGATGCCGGCGCCGACCGCAGTCGGTCCATAGCCGCCGGACGCGCTCATGGCGGCGACGCCGTTGACGAACTCGGTCTCGCCCACCGGCCTGAATGCCTCGGGTCCGGCGGCGCGGTGCATGGAACGGCATTGCACGAAGACGGTGCCGACGATGTTGTGGCCGCTGTTGGTGTCGGCCAGCAGGTCGTCGAGCATGTAGACCCAGTCAGGCCGGTTCCAAAGATGATGATGCGGATCGACGATCGGCAGCGCCGGGTCCAGGATCGTCTCGGTGCGGCGCGCGAGCCAGTCATCGCGAACCGGCAGGTAAGGGCTATGGGTCGTGGTGGTGCTCATGCGGGCGTTCCCTTTATCGGTCGCCGCATTGTTTCCCGCTGAACGCCTGGTGCCAAGAGCCGCGGTTTAAATCCTTAGGTGGAACCCAACTTGGAATAGTGATCGGATGTTGCCGATAGGCTGTGTGGCGCAAAGTTGTGGTTGGGTAGTGTCAGTATAAGTAGTGATTGGTTTGTCCGACCAAATTCCAACTCTCATTCGACGGGCAAAGCCGTCTGCGCAAAGCGAGCTTTCTAACTTTGCTAAGTGAAGGTCTAAACCCAACGTCATATTACTTACGAAATGGTCTTAGCATCCAGCCGGTATCCGGCCAACTCGCTGGCTATTGTTCCAGCTAGCCGAAGTTTAACTCTGAGATCGCTGGACGATTAGCGGCCTGCGAGTACAATCGCTCGCAAATGCAGAATGAGAGCAGGCATGTTTTGGCTGGGAGGCGGAGATGAAGCTAAGAGGATGCGGGACACGCTACTGACGCTGTTCCGCAGCAGCACCAAGGCGCCGATCCGGCGGCGCCTCACTTCACCAGGCGGGGTGGTGGACGATGCCCCAATCTACTGGGTGGATCTTGAGCACGAGAGAGGCATCTGGGCGCATTTCTGGTCTCCGCCAAAAGCCGATGATAACCGCTGGGGATGCTCCTTCGGCGTCAATCTGGGGCGCACCGAAGGCGAGGCTCTCGTTCCTGCAGTCGAGATAAACCTGCCGAAGGCGTTCGACCTTCGTCCCGCCGGGCGCGTCCTCATTGATGAGAACAAACGGCTCTACCTCGGTCATCGGGGCGGTTTAGGGGGTGGGCGGAGTGGCAACATGCCCGTTGAAGAGTTTACCCAGCGCATCCGCGGCTATGTTCGAGAGGAGTTTGCGGTGCCTGACAGGCACGGAATGAAACTGGCGTTTCTCATTGCGGCCGCCGATGACCCGGACCTGATCCATCGCTTATACCGTTATGTTTCTGAATGCACACGGCTCCGCTTAGTTAATCGCGCTGAAGCCAACGAGCCAATGGGCGTCGATAAGAAACTAATGAAGCCCAAGCGCATTCAGGAAGACGTCTTTAGTCCTGAGATTGAAACGGATGGCGTGGGAGCGGGATCGGGCGAGAGGAACGTAACGAGGCTGCATGGGAGCGTGCTGAACGCCCTCCAGAGGTTAGTGCCGGGTGCCGTCAACAACCTCCGGGCGGACATGCGGCCTGACCTGTACCTGCTACGGTGCGACCGAATGTCCACATTGTTCGAGGTTAAGGCATCCTCCGACACACAAAGTTGGTTTACGGCCATCGGCCAGCTTTTAGTCTACTCGAACGGGCAAGAGCCGCCGCCTCGCCTGGTATTCGTTTGCCCGGCGGAGCGTCGTCATCCGGCCTTTCGCAGCGCACTCGAGCGCCTTGGTATATATCTTGTCACCTTCGCCATTGAGAAGCGGGGACACATCTCCTTCTCGGGCCTAGACTCTGCGCTCGAAGGGATTTTTGCGCCGCGCTGATGCTGGTATCATCGAAATGTTTGACCTGAGTCTTGAGCCGGCGGCTTAGCCTGAGTCATAGACGTTCTAAATAAGGCGGCGCGTCGACCGCTAAATCAGAGACTGGTCAGATCGCCGACGCGGATCGGCTTGGTTGGAAAACGTGTGCGCAACGGTTCAATCGCGGACACGGATACCCTGCGGGCGGCGGCGAGCACCTCGATCGCCACCGGCCCGCACATGCGGCCCTGGCACGGCCCCATGCCGCAGCGGGTGTAGGCCTTCAACTGGTTCATGCCCTGACATCCGGACGCGGCCGCGGCGCGCACCGCGCCGGCGGTGACCTCCTCGCAGCGGCACACCGGGGTGGCGTCATCCAGCCGCGGCGGGCGCGGCGCGAACAGGCTGTCCAGCAGCCGCCGTGCCGCGAGGCTTTGCCGGCGTGCCGCCAGAAGCCCTGTCGCATCGCGCCCGGCCAGCCCGCGCGCGGCGATGCGCCCGGACAGCACCGCCGCCGCCGCGCCGCCTATGCCGGCGCCGTCACCGGCGATCAGGACATGCGGCACCGAGGTTCGTCCCCAGCGGTCCACCAGCGGGCGCCAGCAGCGCTGCGTAGTGCTCCATGTATGGACACAACCGAGCGCGCGGGAGATCTGCACGGATGGGATGACCCCATCGTGCAGCAGCAGCAGATCCGCATCCTCGGTTCGCCAGCCTTGACGGCGTACAAAACGAAACCGCTTGCAACGCGTCGGTGCCTTCGGCGCGCAGGCCGGCGGCGGCGATCCAGCGCACGCCGGCCTGGGACAACCGTCGGCGCCATGCCAGACCGCGACGGATGTCGGGCCATGCGGCGAGCGAGAGGTGCCGCAGCGCCCGCAACGGCGCGAACCCGTCCGACAGATCGATCACCCCGGCGATGCTGCCACCGGCATCGAGCACCTGCTTGGCATAGAGCAGCAACAACGGCCCCTGCCCGGCCAGCCAGGTGCGGTCGTCCGGCAGCAGCCCGCCGGTCTTCCAGGCGATTTGCGCGGCGCCCACGGTCATCACCCCCGGCAGCGTCCAGCCGGGAACCGGCAGCGGCCGTTCAAGCGCGCCGGTTGCCAGCAGCACGTTGCCGGCGACGACCGAATGGGCTCCGCCGGCATCGGACCAGAACACCTGACCGTCCGGCTCGATGGCCCACACAGCCGCGTTCCAATGGGCCTCGACCGGGCTTGCGCGGAACGAGCGGATCAACGTCATGGCGGTCGCTTCGTCGGCGTCGCTGGCGCCCCGGGTCTCCAGCGCCTGCCAGATGCGGCCACCGGGCGCGGCATTTTCATCCAGCAGGGTGACGGACAGGCCGACCGCGGAGGCCTCGACCGCGGCTGCCAGGCCGGCGGGGCCGGCGCCGACGATCAGCAGGTCGGGGTTCACCCGATGAATTTCACCAGCTTGCCGGATGGCTCACCCAGGACCTCGTCGTCGCGCATCACGATCCGGCCGCGGACGATGGTCGCCACCGGCCAGCCGGTGACCTGCATGCCGGCGAACGGGGTCCAGCCGCACGGTGCGGCGATCCAGGATTCCTCGATCCGCCGCTGGCGCTTCATGTCGACCAGGGTGAAGTCGCCGTCGTAGCCCGCCGCGAGCCGGCCCTTGCCGACCACGCCGTAGACCCTGGCCGGGCCGGCGCACATCAGATCGACCATCCGGGCGAGCGACAGCCGGCCGGCGTTGACATGGTCCAGCATGATCGGCACCAGCGTCTGCACCCCGGTGAGGCCGGCCGGGCAGTCGGGCCATGGCAGCAGCTTCTTGTCGCGCGGGTGCGGCGCGTGGTCGGACCCGATGGTATCGACGGTGCCGTCGTTGATCGCCTTCCAGGCGGCGTCCCTGTGCTGCTGGCCGCGGATCGGCGGGTTCATCACGCCGAAGCCTTCCAGCCGTTCATAGCAATCCGGGGCGACCTGGGTCAGGTGGTTGACCAGCACCTCGCAGGTCGCGATGTCGCGGTAGTCACGCAGGTATTCCAGCTCCTGTTCGGTGGAGACGTGCAGGATGTGGGCCGAACGGCGGGTCTTGCGCGCCAGCGCCATCAGCCGGCGGGTGCCGAGGAAGGCACATTCCTCATCGCGCCAGACCATATGGTTGGCATAGGGATCGCCGGACTTGAACATCGGCTTGCGTTGCTGCAGGCGATATTCGTCCTCACTGTGGAAGGCGATGCGCCGACGGCCCGAGCGCATGGCCTGTTCCAGGTGCTCGTCGTCCTCGATCATCAGGTCGCCGGTGGAGCTGCCGGCGAAGATCTTGACGCCGCACACGCCGCGACCGAGTTCCAGCTCGGCGAGGTGTGGGGTGTTGGTCTTGGTGCCGCCGACGTAGAGACCCATGTCGCACCAGGCGGTGGTTTCAACATAGTCCTGTTTCCATCGCAGGCGGTCCGCGTCGGTGATCGACGGGCTGGTGTTCGGCATGTCGAACACCGCGGTCAGGCCGCCGAGGACCGCACCCCGGGTGCCTGTCGGGATGGTTTCAACGGCCCTGTCCCCGGGGTCGCGCAGATGCACGTGCGGGTCGATCAGGCCGGGCAGGACGTGCAGGCCGGCGGCGTCCAGCAGTCTGTCGGCGGTGGCATCCGGGCTGGCGCCAAGGGCAGCGATCCTGCCGTCACGAACGCCGATGTCGGTATCCTCTGAACCCCATGGCAGGACGCAGGTGCCGTTTCGGATCAGAAGGTCGAAATGCGCCGCCATCGGTGGTCCTTTCCCGCTGCAAACGGTTCTTACCATTGTATGGCGGGGTTGGTCACGCGGCGCGGTGGGATCGGCGCGACCCTTGGCCTCGGCGAACCCTGGCCGGTGCTGGCCGTGCGCCGGCCAGGATGAGATGCAGGCATCGGCCGGCGATTTCGCCAATCCGGGCATAAATGTCATGCTGCGATGCGGCGTTAAGATCGGAGCGGCGTCACCCATTTAGTGGTCAGAGCCGGACATTCCGCCCGACTAGAGATGGAGAGTTCCGATGAGAAACATGATGCTGGCCGCCCTTGCCGCGCTGAGCCTGACCGCAGCCGTCGCGCCCGCCGCGAATGCCGCTGTGTTCCATAACGGCAGCACAGTCACCGGCGACACGGTCGCCACGCGGATGCAGCAGACTGGCGTCTACGGCGGTGACTGAGCCGGTGTCGGTGGTCTGAGGGTTTCCCGCGCCGGGTCCCTCAGGGTCGGCTGACGATGACCCAATCAGCCAGTCCAATTGCCTGAAGGCCGGTGCCCCCCGGCCTTTTTGCTGTTTGGTCGGCGGGGCAGCACGAAGGCGTTGTTTGGCACGATCGGCGGTATGAGAAAGGCGCTGCCGCGACCGGCTGTGTCAGGTCTTCTTTCTGTGTTCGGGATTTCCCCGGTAGGCGCATAGATGTCATGCTGCGATGCAGCATTAAGATCCGAGCGGCGTCACCCATTTGTTCGATCGGAGCCGGACATTCCGCCCGACTAGATTTGGAGAGTTCCGATGAGAAACATGATGCTGGCAGCCCTCGCCGCGCTGAGCCTGACCGCAGCCGTCGCGCCCGCCGCGAACGCCGCTGTGTTCCATAACGGCAGCACGGTCGCCGGCGATTCAGCCGCCACGCGGATGCAGCAGACCGGCACCTATGGCGGTGACTAAGCAGCGGTCGATCCGCTATAGCTTGTTCCGCTAATTGGATGAGTTGCATGAAGGCCGGGTCAACCCCGGCCTTTTTGCTGTCCAGGCGGATCTGGGCGAGTTTGCTGTCCGGGCGGGAAGTGAAGTCATATTCTGTTCTAGCGGCTGCCGACCCTTGGCCGCGTATCGTGCATCAGACAAGCGCGATACGTGGCTGCTCGTTTGAAGTGGCCGATTTACGCGCCGCCTCGTGGCCGCTGCGCGTCGCACGGTTCTCTGCGATCGGGCATTAGCCACGGGCGGGTGCAAAGAACCGATCGAACCAGGCCAGCAGTTCAGCCGGCGATTCCTCCGCGATGTAGTGTCCTGACCGGATCGGACCGCCGGTGACCTGGTCCGCACAGTAGTCGCGCCAGATCGCCAGCGCGTCATACCACCGGGCGATTTTTCCGTTAGCCCCCCACAGCACCAGCATCGGGCAGCGCACCTTGATCCCGGCGGCGCGGGTCGCCCGATCATGCCGCAGGTCAATGGTGGCGGCCGCGCGGTAGTCCTCGCACATGCCGCGCACCATCGCCGGCTGGCGAACAGCTGCGTAATAATCGGCCAGCGCCTCGGGGTGGAACAAGTCGGGCCTGGACGGGTCGCGGCTGGTGTGCTGACGCCACCAATCCTCCGGGGCGCGGTTGATCAGCCATTCCGGGAAGGGATACGGCTGAGCCAGCCAGAACCAGTGATAATAGCCCATCGCGAAGTCCGCGTTGGCGCGTTCGAAATGCTCGAGCGTCGGGATCACGTCCAGGGTCGCGAGCCTGAGTACGCGGTCCGGATTGTCCAGCGCGATGCGGTGCGACAGCCGCGCACCCCGATCATGGCCGACCAGCAGGAACCGCTGAAAGCCGAAATGGTCCATCACCGCCATCATGTCCTTGGCCATCTCGATCTTGGCGTAGGGCGCATGATCCGTCGTTGCCGGCGGTTTCAGGGAAAACCCGTAGCCGCGCAGGTCCGGGCAGATGACGGTAAAACGTTTCGCCAGCGTTGGGGCGACGCGGTGCCACATCGCGTGCGTCTGCGGGTTGCCGTGCAGCATCAGCAACGGCGGGCCGGAGCCGCCATGACGCAGCCTGATCGTCCCGCCGGGCACGGGGACATGGGCCAGGGTGAAGTCCTGGAAGAACATCGCCTACTCCCCCTTGTCGGTCCGCTCGTAGAGCTCGACGTTGGGCGCGATCGCGACGCGGCGCCAGTTCGGCGGGGCCAGCGCGGTTCGCAGCAGCGCGATGGTGGCGGTGCTTGCCGGGTCGCGGGCAAGCATGGCCAGAACCACGCGATGGTATGGCGCGATGCGTGCGGGGATCGGGTCGGTGGGGCGGATCAGCAGGATCGGCAATGACTTTGGCGCCTCCACGCCGAACGCGCCGACGATGCCGACGCCGTCGTTGCCCCAGGGCAGCAGGACGATCCCGTCCCCCACCAGCCGGGCGGCCGCGGCCGCCGCCGCGCGCATCGGCTGCATGGTGCGCGGCGACAGCAGCAGACCGGCGACGCCGGCGGCCTGGACCAGGAGAATGATCGCGGCCCGCGGCGGAAACCGGAAACGTGCCCGCCGTTCGTGATGCAACGGCACGATCGGCGACAGTGCGGCACGTAAGCATGACCGAGCTGGGCCGCCCGGTCGTGGCGATGGCCACCGCCGCGCTCGCCACCGGCTGGGGTTCGGCGACAAGGCCCAGGCGACGAGCAGCGCGATGAACGGCAGGCCAAACGACAGGTAGCGGATCTCGATCGGCGTATTGTCGAATAGGGCGCCCAGCACCAGCAAGCCGATCGGTGTGGCGACCGCCGCGGCGAGCAGCATCCTGATGGTCCAAGCGGCACGCAACGGCCGGGCCAGGACGATCCAGACGATCAGCATGACGGCCGACAGAATGACGATCGCCCCCATCGCGATCCGCTGCAATCCGTGCACATACAGCGGCAGGCCGCCGAACACCGCGGCGGCCTGATATTCGCCAAGCCGCAGCAGACTTGGCCCGAGCGCGAAGGGGGGAAACTGGCCGTCCCGGGCGGCGTGCTGGGCGGCGAAGAACCAGGCATCCAGCGCCAGGAACGGCAGCGCGGACAGCGCCGCGGGCCAGGCTGCCGCCGCCGCGATCGTGGCAGCGGCGACGAACACGGCCAGATAGTTGCCGGCGCAGGCGGCCCCGAGGCAGACGCCGGCCAGCAGCGGGCGGCGTCCGAGCAGCAGCGTGACGCCGGACAGGATCAGCGCTTGCGCCGGGGCGAAATCCCGCGCGATGGCGTCGGTATAGACGAAGCCGTAGCAGCCCAAGGTCAGCAGCATCGCCTGGTCGGCGGGGATGGCGCAGCGGCGGGCGATGATCCCGACCAGTGCCAGCGAGCTCAGGCCGGACAATACCGACAACATGCGGGCGGCGAACAGGCCTGGGCCGAAGATCTGGCGCCAGAGCGAGACGGCCCAGAAATACAGCGGCGGATGCACGTCGGTGATCCGCAGATCGCGAGCGATCTGGGCCATGGTGGCGTGTCCGGACTGCGCCGCGGTGATGGTGCCGGCGGGAAACACGGTTTCGGGCCAGGCCGGTCGCGGCGTGCCGGCGGTCAGCAACAAGGTGTACTGCTCGTCGTATTCCGCCCCGCGCAGCCAGGCCGCGGCGGTCAGGACCAGCGCGGCGAGCAGCACGATCACGCATGGTAGGCGCAATCCCGCCGCGTTAACCAAATCTCAGGACTTTCCTGCCATCGTGCCCCGACGTTTACCAGCTAATGGTTAATGGAGTGCTTATGCTGGAGCTGTCTCCGCTTCCGGTGCGGCGAGCCTGGTGCCCGACGATCTCGGTGGTCGTGCCGGCGTATAACGAGGCGGCCGGACTGAGCCTGTTCCACCAGCGCCTGTTGGGCGCCCTGGCCAAGCTGGAAAGCTGGGAAGTGGTCTACGTCAACGACGGCAGCTCGGATGCCACCCTGGCGGCGATCGAGGCGACCCAGCGCGCCGATGAGCGCGTTGCGCTGGTCAGCCTGTCCCGCAATTTCGGCAAGGAGACGGCGATCACGGCCGGGCTGGACCATGCGGCCGGCGACGCCGTGGTGGTGATCGATGCCGACCTGCAGGACCCGCCTGAGCTGATCCCCGAACTGGTGGCGAGTTGGCGCGCGGGGTTCGACATGGTCTACGCCAAACGCCGCAGCCGAACCGGCGACAGCTGGCTGAAGCGCGGGACGGCCAGGGGGTTCTACCGGCTGATGCAGCGCATGGGCAACGTGCGGCTGCCGGAGGACACCGGCGACTTCCGCCTGATGAGCCGGCGCGTGGTTGACGCGGTGCGCCAGTTGCGGGAGCAGCATCGCTTCATGAAGGGGCTGTTCGCCTGGGTCGGCTACCCGACGACATACGTGCTGTACGACCGCGACTCACGCTGCGCGGGCGACAGCAAATGGTCCTACTGGAAGCTGTGGAACCTAGCGTTGGAGGGGATCACCAGCTTCACCGTCATGCCCCTGAAGTGCGCGACCTATGTCGGACTGGGGGTGGCGCTGCTGTCGGTGATCTATGCCGTGCAGGTGATCGTGAAGACACTGATCATCGGCAACTCGGTCGCCGGCTACCCAAGCCTGATGACGGTGGTGCTGTTCCTGGGCGGGGTGCAGCTGATGTTCCTGGGGGTGATCGGCGAGTATCTCGGCCGGGTGTTCAACGAGACCAAGCAGCGGCCGCTGTATCTGGTCGAGCGGTATGTCCCCAGCGCCGTGAAGATCTCGGTGTGACGCGGGTTCGGGCGTGGCTGGGGAAGGGACTAGGGCCGGGCGTGTTGCTTTGGCTGCTGGCGGCGGTTTGCGGCGTCGCCGGTGCGGCGTCCGCGACCGCCGCATCTCGCCGGCCGGCGGCGGCGCCGGCCGCACCGGGCGCGATGGCCGCGCCGCCGGGATGCGTGATGACGGGGGCGGATGCGGCCGCCAGAGATTCGGCGCTGTATCCGCCGGGATGTCCGGCGCTGCGTCGTGGCATCAATATCACCGCCTGGTTCCGGTTTCCCGCCAGTCGGGAACCGGCGGTCCTGGCGGGTTATCTGAGTAACCAGGCGTTGGCGGACCTCCGAAGCGCGGGATTCGACTTCGTTCGGCTCGCGGTCGACCCGGCGGTGGTGGAAAGCCGGCCCGATGTGCTGATCCGCGCGATCCGGCGCATTCAGCTTCAGGGGCTGACGGTTGTGGTTTCGCCGCATCCGCAGGCCTGGCATCTGGAGACCAGCCTGCCGGATCGCGACCGGCTGCGTGCGTTCTGGAAGACGCTTGCCCCGGCGCTGCGGCCGCTAGGCACCGCCCGGACCGTGCCGGAGGTGCTGAACGAACCGGTCTTCCCCGGCGATCCGACCGGCTGGGCGGCCTTGCAGCACCAGGTGCTGGGGGACATTCGCGTGGCACTGCCGAACGCCACCGTGGTGTTGACCGGGCAGGACTGGGGCAGCGTCGGTGGCCTGTTGGCGCTGACGCCCGAGGCCGATCGCAACGTCGTGTACAGCTTCCACTTCTATGATCCGGCGGAGCTGACGTCGCTGGCGGCCTACCGGCCCGGCCTCGATCGGGCCGCCCTAGCCGGTCTGCCATTTCCGGTGGACGATCCGCCGGGCTGCGAGGCGACAGCCGATGCAGCGACCGACCCGGCCACCCGCGACCTGATGCGGTACTACTGCGCGTCGGGCTGGAACGCGGCGCACCTCGATAGCACGATCGCGCGCGCCGCCGCGTGGGCCGGGTCGCATCACGCGCGTCTGCTGGCCGGCGAGTTCGGCGCCAGCGCGGCGCTAAATGCGCCGGCGCGCATCGCCTGGCTGAAGACGGTGCATGATGGTTTTGAGGCACGCGGCATCGGCTGGGCGCTGTGGGGCTACGACGATGTCATGGGTCTTGGTGTGCCTCGGCCACCCGGCGTTCGGCCGCGGCTTGATCCGGCGGTGCTGACCGCGTTGGGCTTACCGACACGGATGTGACTACGCGCCAGGAGGGCGTGATCCGATATGCGCGACATGGAAAGCCTCGACCCCGCCGACTGGACCGACCTGCGCGCGCTTGGGCACCGCATGGTCGACGATATGTTCGATCACCTGGCAACCCTGCGCGACGGCCCGGTCTGGCGCCCTATGCCGGATCCGGCACGCCAGGCGCTGCGGCGTGCCCTGCCGCGCGGGCCGACGCCGGCCGAGGCGGTCTACGAGGAGTTTCAGCGGCTGGTGCAGCCGTATGCGACCGGCAACCTGCATCCGCGCTTCATGGGCTGGGTTCACGGCGGCGGCAACCCGGTGGGGATGCTGGCGGAACTGCTGGCCGGCGGTCTGAACGCCAACCTGGGGGGGCGAGACCATGCGCCGATCGAGGTGGAACGGCAGGTGATCGCCTGGGCCGCGGAGATGCTGGGTTTTCCGACCGATGCGTCGGGCGTGCTGGTGACCGGAACCTCGATCGCCAACCTGATCGGCGTGCTGGTGGCTCGATCTGCCAGCCTGGGACCGCCGGTTCGGCGTGACGGTGTCGGCGACAGCGGGCTGGTGGCCTACACCTCGGCGGCCGCGCATGGCTGCCTGCCGCGGGCGATGGAAATGGCCGGGCTGGGCCGGGAGGCGCTGCGGATGATCCCGTGCGACGAACGGGGGCGGATGAGGCCGGACCTGCTGGCGCAACGGCTGGCTCAGGACCGCGGGCTGGGCCTGCGTCCGTTCCTGCTGGTGGGCACCGCCGGAACGGTGGATATCGGTGCGGTGGATGACCTGACCGCGCTGGCGGATTTCGCCGAACGCCAGGATCTGTGGTTTCATGTCGATGGTGCCTTTGGCGCGATCGCCGCCCTGGCGCCGAAGCTGCGGCCGCTGCTGGCGGGGATCGAGCGTGCCGACTCTGTGGCCTTCGACTTCCACAAATGGGCGCAGGTGCCATACGACGCGGGCTGCATCGTGGTGCGGGATGCATCCCGCCAGCTGGAGACGTTTGGCGCCGACGCGGCCTATCTGCGGCGCGAGCAGCGCGGCCTGGCCGGCGGCGGCGTGTGGCCGTGCGACCTGGGCCCCGACCTGTCGCGCGGCTTTCGTGCGCTGAAGGTCTGGATGACCCTGTCGGTGTACGGCGCGGACCGGATCGGTGCCATCGCGCAGCAGACCTGCGATATCGCCGCGACCCTTGCCGCGCGGGTGGATTTGGAGCCGGCGTTGCAGCGTCTGGCGCCGGTCGCGCTGAACATCGTCTGCTTTCGCTACATCGCCGCCGATGGCGATCTGGACCGGTTGAATGCCGAGATCGTCGCCGACCTGCAGGAGGCGGGGATCGCCGCGCCCTCCACCACCATCGTCAACGGCCTGTTGTGCATCCGAGCGGCGATCGTCAACCATCGGACCAGCCATGCCGATGTGGCGATGCTGGTGGATGCGGTCGTGGAGGCGGGCCGGTCGCGGGTCGACGCCGGCGCCGGAAAGAAAGAGCCCCCGGCTATGAACCGGGGGCAAGTATACAGGGAGGCTTCACGTCTGGGAGACGCAGGGGCCATGGGCCCCTTTCCAGCGACAAGCGCTGGAACTCTCGCGGCGGTGCCGCGGTAACTGCTGGAATGGTTTTAATACCGCAGATGCGAAGGGAACCACTGTCCAGAACCGGCAGCCGGCATAACCAGTACGCATATGTCGGCGTGGTCCCGCCGGCCGGAGCATAACTTGATCGCGGTTAACCTATCGATCAACTGACGGCCGCGATGCGCGGTCGGATCGCCGGGTGACGCAGGCCTAAAACCGGATGCCGTTTGCCGCGGGAACGGCCTGATATGCGAGCCGGGTTGGTGTGGCGGCTGCGCGCAGGATCGATAACATAGCGGTCCGGACTGTATCATGCCGGTGATAGACCGAAAGGTCGGTTTCGGCGGCCCGACATCATGCCATTCGGCGCTTGCGCCGACCGGTCTCACAGGCATTTCTCGCGCGTCGCCCGCTTCCTTGCGCGCTCGGTCCCAGCACCCGCTCACCCGGCACCCATACCGGTCAACGCATGCATCCCCCGGTATCAGTGGATCTCCGCCAGGCGGGCCAGCAGAAAGTCGCGGAACACGGCGACCCGCTTGGAGTTCCGCAGCTCCTCGGGATAGACAAAGAACACGTCGACCTTCGGCCCTTTCAGCTCGGTCAGCATGTGCACCAGGTCGGGGTTCTCGTTGATCACGTAGTCGGGCAAGGCGCCGATCCCGACGCCGGAACGGATCGCCAGCAGCACCGCCTGGATCGAATTCACCTCGAGCAGCGCTCGGCGCGGATTGCCGGGTCGCCGCCCGGCGTCGGCCAGCCAGTTGACCTCCTGCACCGGCGGGTGATGCGGGCCGAACAGGATCAGCCGGTGCGCATCCAGATCCTCCGCCCGCTGCGGCACCCCGTGCTGCTTCAGGTATTCAGGCGAGGCGACGACATGCCACTGCATCGTTGTCAGGTGGCGTTGCACCAGGTCGGGCTGCTTGGGCGGATGCATGCGGATCGCCACATCGGCCTCCCGCATCGCCAGGTCCAGTTCGGCGTCATCCAGCAGCAACGAGACCGAGACGTCCGGGTAGGCTTCCAGGAAGGCGTGCAGGCGCGGCGCCAACCAGGAGGATCCGAAGCCCATGGTGGTTGTCACCTTCAGCCGCCCGGCCGGCTTTTCCTTGCTTTCGGTCAGCAGCGCCTCGGTGATCGCCAGCTTGGCGAACACCTCGCGCACCGTGCGGTTCAGCGACTCGCCCTGTTCGGTCAAGATCAGGCCGCGCGCGTGGCGGTGGAACAGCGGCACCTGAAGCGCCTCCTCAAGCGCGGAGATCTGCCGCGACACCGCCGATTGGCTCAGGCTGAGCGTGTCGCCGGCATGTGTGAAGCTGCCCGCCTCCGCCACGGCGTGAAAGACACGCAGCTTGTCCCAGTCCATTATCAGGCTTCTCCCAGTGGCGGGGTGGGTCCAGGCCGCGCCCGGTCATCCGCCACCTAAGCTTGTATGCAGTGCGTCGAGCCTAAACATACTTTTATGTGTCATGGGGCGGAATTTGCCAGGCGTGAGCGATTTTTGCCTATTCCGCGGCCAAAGATGGGCGAATTGCCTGCTCGGCGAGGTGCTTTTCCGCCTCCAGCGCCGCCATGCAGCCGGTTCCGGCCGCGGTGACGGCTTGGCGAAAGACCTTGTCCTGCACATCACCCGCGGCGAACACCCCGGCGACCGAGGTGCGCGTGCTTCCCGGTGACGTGCGGATGTAGCCTTCGGCGTCCATGTCGAGGTGGCCGCCGAACACGGCGGTGTTCGGCGTATGTCCGATGGCGATGAACACGCCATCCACCGGCAGGATGGACAGGGCTCCGGTGGCGGTATCATGCAGCCGCACGCCGGTTACCACCTCGGGCGAGCCGCCGCCGACGATCTCCTGCACGACCTTGTTCCACACCACGTCGATCTTCGGGTTGGCGAACAGCCGGTTCTGCAGGATCTTTTCCGCCCGCAGGCTGTCGCGCCGGTGGATCAGGGTGACCTTGTCGGCATGATGGGTCAGGTAAAGCGCTTCCTCGACCGCGGTGTTGCCGCCGCCGATCACCGCGACGGTCTTGCCGCGATAGAAGAAACCGTCGCAGGTGGCGCAGGCGGAGACGCCGCGGCCCTGCAGCGTCTGCTCCGATGGCAGACCGAGCCAGCGGGCCTGGGCGCCGGTGGCGATGACGATGGTGGCGGCGCTGTAGCTGTCGCCGGAGTCGCCTCGGCAGCGAAACGGCTCACGCGAGAAATCCACCTCGGTGATCAGGTCGTGGACGATGCGGGTGCCGACATGGGCCGCCTGGGCCTCCATCTGCTCCATCAGCCAGGGACCCTGGATGACGTCGGCGAAACCTGGATAGTTTTCGACATCGGTGGTGATCATGAGCTGGCCGCCGGGCTGCATGCCGGCCACCAGGATCGGCGACAGGTTGGCGCGGGCGGCATAGATCGCCGCGGTGTAGCCGGCGGGCCCGGCGCCAATGATCAGGACTTTGGTCTGATGGGTCGGGATGCGATGCGTTTCGCTCATGGCTGAACATATTGGCAGGCGGGCGTTCGGGGGCAAGCAAGTCCGGCGCCATGGCTGCAAGATGCGAGCCTGGCGACGGACGGTCCGCGCGGAAAAGACCAACACTGCTTAGCTTTGATTAAGAATCAACACGGAGAACACGAAGCACCACGAAAGTTCACGGAGTTTGGTGGTGTTGAAGCACCGCGCGCTGAGCGAACGCATTATCGGCCTCGCGATCGACGTTCACAGGAGCATTGGTCCGGGCCTGCTGGAATCCGTTTACACGCACTGCCTGTGTCTGGAGCTTGAACAAGCCGGCATCTCGTTCGAAAGCCAGGTCACGCTGCCGGTCATCTACAAGGATACGTTGATCCCGCTTGGCTTTCGGGCGGACATTCTGGTCGAGGGTGCCATTATCGTTGAAATCAAGGCGGTTGCCATGTTGCTCCCGGCGCATGAAGCACAGCTTCTGACGTACCTGCGCATGAGCCGGATCAGCGTCGGCCTGCTGATGAACTTTCACGCACACCGGCTCAACGACGGTCTGCTGCGCTTCGTCGTCTGACCGTCAAGACCCCCGTTAAGACCCCTCCGTGGATCTCCGTGGTCCTTGGTGTGCTCCGTGGTGAAAATCTTGCTGGCATCCGCCGGAACCCCCCTGTCGGGTTTGCCCGGCACCGCCTTGGTCGCACTGCTGAAGCCGTCACTGTGGTTTATCGCCAAGCAACCTGGAAGTGATCTGTCCAATTATGTAACGATATACCAGTGGACAAAATCACACGTGAGAAAGTGGCTTCGCGATCCATCCTGCGGACCCACTCGTAGACTACCTTCTATCTGATCCGGCCCGGTAGGTGATCCTGCAGGATCACGGCGATGGATCTTGTTTGGCCAGCAAGGCCGATGCCGCCGCGTCCGCGCCCGACGGCAGGGGCGCGTGCGGGTCGCGGATCCACGCCAGGATGTCGCCGATCGGCGCCGCTCGGTCTTTATCCCGCAGCATCAGATGATAGCCGTTCGGGTAGAAAGCCAAGGTCGGCGCGGCGGTCAGCGCATGCCAGATGGCGGCGGTCGCTCGCGGCGGCACGAGTTCGTCGTGACCGCCATAAAGGAACAGCGCCGGGGCGTGGAAATGCCCGGCTGCCGCGGCCGCCTGACCCATCAGGTCGACCAGGCCCTTGATTGCGTCGACCCGGGTTTCGTGGATCGTCAGCGGATCGTTTGACAGGCGGACCAATGCCTGCCGATTGCTGCTGGCGGTGACCTTGATCAAGCCGCCGCCGGTCAGGGTCATGCCGGGGACGGTCTTGTCGGCCAGCCAGAGCGAGGCCCGCATCAACAGGTTCATCTCGGACCGTCCCCATACCGCGGGCGCGACCAGCACGTAACCGTCGACCGGCGGCGGGTCCGGCTGGGTCGCCAGCACCATCGCGGCGGCCGCGCCCATGCTTTCCGACATCACGATAAGCCGGGTGTGCGGGTAGCGGGTCCGCAGCAGCCTGACCATGACATCGGCGTCGTCGACCAGTCCCAGGGTACCTGGCCACCGACCGCGCGTCGGGGTGGCACCGAAGCCGCGCTGATCGGGCGAAAACACCGCCATTCCGGCGGCGGCGAAGGCAGGCGCGGAATACTCCCACGCATCGCGGCTGTCGTTCATGCCGTGCAGGGCCAGGACCACGACACGCGGCCGGCTGGCCGGAAGCCCCCCGCTGTCAGCAAGCCCCTGGGGATCAGCAAGCCCTCCGCCATCAGGAAGCCCCCCGCTATCAGGAAGCCATTGGCGATATGGCAGCCTGGTGCCGTCCGGCATGGCGAAATAACCAGCGGTTTCGATGGGCCGGTGCATCATCGGCCCGGGCCGCGGGATCCGGCCGGCGCAGGCGCCCGGCAGCAACAAGACGAGCAGAATGCACAGCCGCCGCGGGTTCATCAGGGAATGGGTTGAAAGCATTCGCCGCATCGCTATCATCACGCCACTTCCCCGACGAGACAGAGGTTAACCAATGCTGGACGGCACCGCCAGAACGACCGCACTGACGGGGGCCTACGACCGAGACAATTCACGTCGACTCCCGCACCGTGGCCTGCGATGGCGGTGACGGCAGTCTGGGCCACCCCAGGGTGTTCCTGCGCATTCCTGGGGAACGGGTCATGTGTCCCTACTGTTCGCGTCTGTATGTTCTAAACCCAGGAGCGGATCACGCCAGCGGTCATTGACATCGCGGGAGAGATCGCCGCCGAGGCGGAAGCTGCCGCCGCGGAAGTCCCCACCGCGGCAGCCTCGGCCGTGGCAACCCCCATGGCGGCAGGGTCGGGGCGGAAGCTGCATCTGATCCTGATCGACGGGTCGGGCTTCATCTTCCGAGCGTTCCACGCCCTGCCGCCGATGACCCGGCCGGACGGCATCCCGGTGAACGCCGTGTTCGGCTTCACCAACATGCTGGCGAAGCTGCTGAAAGAGCATGTCGGCACCCACATCGCGGTGATTTTCGATGCCGGCCGGGTGACGTTCCGGAACCGGCTGTACGACGCCTACAAGGCACACCGGCCGCCGCCGCCCGACGAACTGATCCCGCAATTCGCCCTGATCCGGGAGGCCACCGAAGCGTTCGGCGTGCCGGCGATCGAACTGGCGGACTGGGAGGCGGACGACCTGATCGCCGGCTATGCACTGGCCGCCACCGACGCCGGCGGGCAGGTCACCATCGTGTCGTCCGACAAGGATCTGATGCAGTTGATCCGTCCGGGCGTGGACATGCTCGACCCGATCAAGCAGAAGCCGATCGGTCCGGCCGAGGTGATGGAAAAGTTCGGCGTCACGCCGGACAAGATGGTCGATGTGCAGGCGCTGATCGGCGATGCTACCGACAATGTGCCAGGCGTGCCGGGGATCGGCCCGAAGGGCGCCGCGCAACTGATCAACGAATTCGGCGACGTCGAGTCGGTGCTGGCGGCGGCGCCGAACATGAAGCCGTCCAAGCGGCGGGACATGCTGATCGCGCACGCCGACAAGGCGCGGATGTCGCGTGAACTGGTGCAGCTACGCGATGATTCACCGTTGCCCATGGCGGTGGCGGACCTCGGCCAGCGGGATGCCAATCGACCGCGGCTGATCGCCTGGCTGACGCAACAGGGATTTCGCAGCACGATCACCCGACTGGGGCTGGAGGGTGGGCCCCCGGCGAAGCCCGCGGTCGACGAAGCACAGCCTGGGGTCGTCGGCGACCTTGGGCTGGCGGCGCCCCGCACGAACGCCGGCTTTGGGCCGTATAGCACCGTCTCATCCGCCGCGGCACTGCGCACGTGGGTCAGCGAGGCCGCGGCGGCCGGGCGGGTCGCGGTGAAGGCCGAGACGGACGGGCTGGACGCGATGCGTGCCTCGTTGATCGGATTTGCCCTGGCCATCGCGCCCGGGCGCGCCTGCTACGTGCCGCTGGCGCACGAGGTCCTGGCCGAACAACCGGCGTTGGCCGACGCGATCGAGGTGCTGGGGCCGCTGTTGACCGACCCGTCGGTGTTGAAGATTTTTCAGGATGCCAAATTCGACATGATGGTGCTGTCGCGCACCGGCTTTGCCATGCCGGCGCCGGTCGACGACACCATGCTGATCTCCTACGCGCAGGAAGCCGGCCTGCACGGGCATGGCCTGGAGGAATTGTCGCAGCTGCATCTGGGGCATACTCCGCTCCGCCACGACGAGGTGACGGGAACCGGGCGCAATCGCCTGCCGTCCGCCCAGGTGCCGATCGATCGGGCGACCCAGCATGCGTGCGAGCAGGCCGATGTCGCCCTGCGGCTGTGGGATGCGCTGAGGCCGCGGCTGCGGCTGAACGGCGGCCTGACGCTTTACGAACAGCAGGAGCGCCGGCTGCTGCCGGTGCTGCTGGCGATGGAGCAGGCGGGTGTGAAGGTCGATGCCGACGACCTGCGACGGATGTCGGTGGATTTCGAGGCCAGGATGGCGGTGATCGAGCAGGACTGCCACCGCCTCGCCGACCATCCCTTCAATGTCGGCAGTCCCAAGCAGTTGGGCGAGGTGTTGTTCGACGAGCAGAAGCTGCCCGGCGGCAAGCGCATGAAGACCGGGGCGTGGGGAACGGATTCATCGGTGCTGCAGGGGCTGGCGGACCAGGGGCACGCGCTGCCGACGCGGATCCTGGAGTGGCGGCAGCTGCAGAAGCTGAAGTCCACCTATGCGGATGCGCTGGTGACGGACATCAATCCGGCCACGGGGCGCGTGCATACAAGTTTCGCGATGGCGATCGCCTCCACCGGACGGCTGTCGTCGACCGATCCGAATTTGCAGAACATCCCGATCCGGACGGATGAAGGCAGCCGGATCCGGCATGCCTTCATCGCCGAACCGGGGCATGTGCTGGTCAGCGCGGACTACTCGCAGATCGAACTGCGGCTGCTGGCGCATGTGGCCGACCTGGCGGCGCTGCGCGAGAGTTTCGCGCGCGGCGAAGACATCCACGCCCGGACCGCGAGCGAGGTGTTCGGGGTGCCGATCGAAGGCATGGATCCGATGACCCGGCGACGTGCCAAGGCAATCAACTTCGGGATCATCTATGGGATCTCCGGGTTCGGCCTGGCCCGTCAGCTTGGTATCTCGGCCGGCGAGGCCAGGATCTACATCGATCGTTACTTCGAGCACTATCCGGGCATCCGGGCGTACATGGAACGGACCAAGGAAACCGCTCGGATCAACGGCTATGTCGTGTCGCTGTTCGGCCGACGGTGCTGGGTGCCCGGGATCGCGGACAAGAACGTCGCGCGGCGGGCGTATGCGGAGCGACAGGCGATCAACGCGCCGCTGCAGGGGGGCGCCGCCGACATCATCAAGCGGGCGATGGTCCGACTTCCGGCGGCGCTGCGGGCGGGTGGGCTACGCTCCCGGCTGCTGTTGCAGGTGCATGATGAATTGCTGTTCGAGGCGCCGGAGCACGAGGCAGACGCCTTGGCCAAGCTGGCCACGCAGGTCATGGAGAACGCGGCGGTCCTGTCGGTGCCGCTGGTGGTGGAGACCGGTGTTGGTCGAACCTGGGCGCAGGCGCATTAGGGCGTGGTCGCTTCCGGTTGAAGCACGTTCTGATGCCGTCTGTCTGAGGGGGGATGTTGGCTGGATCAGCGGGGGCTTTCGCTTTCATCGGGTTCGCGCGAAACCATTCGGAAACGCCTGTCCCGATGCAGCTCCAAGATCCGCTCCCGTAAGTGCAGCATGAGTTGCTTCGGCAGGCCGCCATAGGCGAACGCGCCCGGCTTGCCGCGGATCTGGCGCAGGTCCGGTCCCGGCCATTGAAAGCGGTTCAGTTCTGTGGCGACGATCCATGATCGTTCATCGTCGAGCCCCAGGCGGCGCTTCGTGGCGGTTGGCAGCTCAACGGCGTCCCGCACGTTACGGGGTGGGGTATGGGTAATCGGCGCGACCGTGACAATGCGCTCGCCCGCTTCCCGCCTGACGGCAATAACAACCACGCAGGGCCGGTCCTTCAAACCCTGGTCGCGGCGCAGGTCCTGCTGATCGCGCCACAGGTAGGCGTAGCTGATGACCAAGCCGGGGACCGGGTCGGGAAGGGGCACGCGCTCAGGCTTCCAGTTCCTGATCGAAGTCCGCGGTTTCGGCGGGAATTTCCGCGGTGCGGATCGCCTCGATATCCTGGTGGCTCAACTCGGAAACGTGCAGGACTTCGCGGTCGCGCTTCTTCAGCCGGCGATATTCGTCAGCGGATAGTAGCACCAGACTCTCGCGGCCGTGGTTGGTGATGGTGACGGCTTCCCTGATAGCCGCTTCCCGATAACGGCCGAAGTTCTTCTGAAACTCAGCCGATGTGACGCTGACGTTGGGCATTGCACCACCTCCTGATGGAGATTATCAGGAAATTGCGGATTATTCAAGTTATCTGGCAGCATTGGTAGCCATCCAGCTGGCCAGACCGCCGAGTGCCCACGCGAAGTGCGCACGTCGCCTTTTCCTGTATGAGAGGGGGGTTTGGCGTCTGAAGTTGGTTCAGACCCAGACGATCGCGCACTGGCTGAAATTGGCGATCGGGATCATCCGGACAAGCCCGATCACAAATGTGCCGAGCCGATCACCCGCCGGAACAGCGCCAACTGGCCGGCTGTCGTTTCATCCCAGCTGAACGGTTCCGCGTAGGCCCGTGTCGCCGCCCGGTCCGGCAGGGCGTCGAACAGCTGCCGCACGCCGGCTGCCACCCCGTCGGGCGTGTTCGGCTGGTAGATCACGCCGGCCGGCCGGGTGCGCACGACCTCGGGGTTGCCCCAGATGTCAGCGGCGACAACCGGGGTGCCGCACGCCATCGACTCCAGCAGGACGTTCGCCCAGCCCTCCCGCGAGGAGGCCAGCACGGAGGCGTCGGCGGCGCCGTACAGCGCGGGCAAGGTCCGGTGAGGCTGGGCGCCGAACAGCCGCACCCGGCTGCCGAGACGATGGGTCTCGATCAGGTCCGCGAGCCGCGCGCGTTCGGGGCCTTCGCCCACGATGATCAGTTCGAAGCCGGGCAATTGGCGCATGGCCTCGATGGTGCGATGGTGGCCCTTGCGTTCGATCAGACCGCCGACCGAGATCAGCGTGCGACCCCGCAGTCCCAGCGCCGCCCGGTCCGCCGCGCGATCGGCTGGCGGCCGGAACAGGTCGGTCTCGACGCCGTTCCGCAGGACAGTCACCTTCTCGGGCGGCGCGCCAAGTTCGACCAGTGCCTGTTTCAGGGCGGCGCTGACCGCGATCAGGGCGGCCGCATCGCGGATCGCACCCTGGATCAGGCGGCGCGGCAGCCGGTAGCGCGGGATCAGGTTGATGTCGGTGCCCCGCGCGGTCATCACGACGGGCAGGCCAAAGCGGCGTCCAAGCCAGGTCGCGGCGACGCCGTCGGGATACAGATAATGAGCGTCTATCGCGTCGAAGCGGTGGCCCTCGGCCAACAGGCGTCCGACCTCGGGCACCATCGCCCGATACAGCAACCAGGGCGCGATCGACATCCCCAACCGGGGGAGGACGGGAAACCGTGGGTGGCGGATCGCCATGCCATGCCGGGTCTCGGTCGCCGGGGCGCTGGCGTGACGCGCCCAGTCGCCAAACCGTTCCGATCGGCTGGGGAACCAGGGGACCGGTGCCAGCACGATGCTGCTGGCCTGGTTGCTCGCCAGCAGATGGCGCAATCGGTTCTCCACGAAGATCCCATGGTTCGGCCGAGCCGCGTGCGGAAACAGGGTCGAGAACGTCAACAGGCGCGGTGAGGTCATTGCGCAGGACCGTTTGGAGACTGTTGCCGGGTCAGGTGCCTTTCGCCATGTCGTCCAGCAGCTTCTGCGCCGCCGCCTTCTCCTTGAACTGCGACTTGTTCTCGACGACGGCTTCCAGCTGCTTCTTCGCTTCGTCCCGGTTGCCGGTGTCCTTCAGGGCGACGGCATAGTGGTAGAGAATGCGGGGGTCCGCGGCGCCGGCGCCGCGGGCCTGACGGAGCAGCGCGACGCCGCTCGCGGCATCGCCCGACATGGTCAGGATCCAGCCAAGCGTGTCGGCGGTCTGCGCGCTGGGGGACAACACATAAGCCTGCCTGGCCAGATCCTGTGCTTTCGCGTCATCCCCCTGTTGCTGGTAGACCCAGGCAAGATTGTTCAGCGCCACCGGATTATGCGGCGCCTGCTTGAGCAGCCGTTGCAGATATCCGGCGGCATTGTCCAGCTTGCCATCCGCGATATTGATTTCCGATGCCTGCTCGGTGGCCAGCATGTCGTCGGGATGCTCGCCGATCCAGTCGGCCAACAGCTTGTTGGCGGCATCGCCGTGCCCGGATCGCAGCATCGCGGCGGTGAGCCGGGTCAGCAGAAGGCTGGACGGGGCCTCATTATAGGCCGCGGTGTAGGCCGCCACCGCATCCGCCGGCCGGTTCGCCGCCAGGTAGATGTCACCCTTCAAGGCGCGCAGCGCCGGGAAATCCAGGTTCTGGGACTGCAGGCGATCGGCGGTGGCAACCGCTGCGTCGGCGCCGGCCGCCTTCAGGTCGATCATGACATAGTCCTGATAGAGCTGATAGTTTCGCGGGTTGGCGGCGATCCCGGCGGTGATCACGCCGCGGGCGCTTTCGAAATCACCGGCCTCGATCAGCAGCGCGACAAGCTGCCGCCGCGCGCCCAGCACATTGGGATCGTTCTTGAGAATTTCCCGGTCGCTGTCGCGCGCCTCCTTCTTCTGCCCGAGTGCCAGATAGGCGGCGGCTTTCAGGATGTTGAGATCGGTCGAGCCGGCGTTCGGACCTTTTTCCGCCGCGGCGAGATCCAGTGCCTTCTGCGCTTCGTTGGCGCGGATGTACAACTCGCCCAGGGCGACCGCCAGGCGGGGCTGCGCCGGATCGGCCGCGTGCGCCTGCCGCAGCAGGCTGATAGCCTCGGGCAGCCGGTTGGACTGAACATCGGCGGCGATCATCATCGACAGCGCGGGCTGCGCCGTCGGTTGCTTTGCCAGCAGGTCGGTCAGGATCTTTTCGCCGCCTGCCCGGTCGCCCGTCATGATGTCGATACGGGCAAGATTGACCTTGGCGGGCGTGAAATCCGGGTATTTCTGAACCAGCTCGGTGAACGTCGCCTTCGCGCCGGGGAAGTCGATCTGGGCGAGCTTGAGCAGGCCGTCCAGATTGCCAACCGTTGGCGTCTGTCCCTGGGCGGCTTTGATCTTGGCCAAGGCGTCAGCCGCCTTCGTCGTGTCGCCGGTGGCCAGCGCGGCGAAGAACAGCGCCTCACCGACCGCGGGCAGCTTGGGCGCGAGTTGCAGCGTATGCTCCAGGTCGCCCACCGCGGCATCGACCTCGCCCATGCCCATGCGGGCGGACGCCAGCCGGGTCTGCACGCCAACATCGTCGGGGGCCAGGGTTTCGGCCTTCTGGAAGGATTGGATCGCGTCCGCCCCGCGTCCGGTCGCCGCATAGGCTCGGCCCAGCAGATCATAAGCCTCAGCGTCACCCTTGCCGGTCTCGGCGACCGGTGCCAGCGTCTGAATGACCTGGTCGGGCTGGTGCCTGGCGAACTGGATCCGCGCCAGCACCTTGTATCCCGCCAGATCGTTCGGCGCCCGTCCCAGGTATTTGCGGGCGGCGACCTCGGCCTGCTCGAGTTGACCAAGCTGCTGCTTGATTACCGCCTGCAGGTAGTAGGCGCGCTGAATGCGATCGATAAAGCCGGCGATCCGCTCAAGGTCGGCGTCGGCGGCCTTGAAGTCGCGCGATTGCGCCTCCATCACCGCGCGCAGATAGATCGCCTGGACGTTGCCGGGTGTTCCTTTCAGCACCGTGTCGATATCCGATCTGGCGACATCGTTCTGGCGCATCGACAGTTCGAGGCTGGCGCGGTCGAGGCGTGCCTGCATGATGCTGGGCTGGTCGGTGATCAATCCGTTCAGCACGACGATCGCGCCGGGAACGTCGTGCTTTAACCGCAGCAACTGCGCCTTGGCCAGCAGCGCGTCCGGCGATTTCGGCTGGGCGGCGACCGCGCGATCTATCTTCGCCTGGGCGTCGGCCAGGTCGCCGCGGGCGACAGCTAGCTTGGCCTCGGCCAGCAGCGGTTCGACAGCGTCGGGTGCGACCTGTTCGGCCGCGACGAAGGATTTTCCCGCGTCACCCGGCAGCTTCAGGATGATCTGAGCGTAGCCGCGGGCGACCAGGACCGCGGCATCCAGCGCCGGGTCCTTGTTGTCCGGTCGCAGCGTATCGAGCAGTTCCTGGGCCTTGTTCTGCGCCAGCAGGGCCTGGGCCAGCAACTGCACGCTCTGTCGGGGATCGAAGCCGCGTTCGCGCGCGGCCTTCGCCTCGCGTTCGGCGGCAACGGGATCGCCCAGTTCGAAGGCGACGCGGGCGAGCAGATAATGCGCCTCGGCGTTCTGCGGGTCACCGCGGACGGCGTTGCGCAACTCGATCTGGGCCGATCTCAGGTCGCCTTTTTGCAGCGCTGTCCTGGCGCTGGACAGGTAGTCGGCATGGGCGGCGATCGGAAACGCCGCCAGCCAGGCGCCCAGCATGATCCAGCCGAGGGACTTGTATCGCATCGGGTTCACCCTTGCTCGTTCTGCGGTTTCAGGTCCGCGTTTGGGGTCGCGGCGGCGTCGCCCGCCCGGATCGCCTCGTTCGCCAGGCCGTGCGCTTCCAACAGGCCGTACAAGGTCGGCCGGCTGACGCCGAGCAGGCGCGCGGCCACCGACAAGGTGTTGCTGCTGCGGAGCATCGCTTCCTGGATGACGTCGCGCTCGGCCCGCAAACGCGCAGAGCGTATATCGAGGTCGGTCAGGCATTCGGCCGGCGGTGCCAGTTCAAGATCGACCGCATCGATCAGCCGGCGGTCCGCCATGACGACCGCGCGTTTCAGCCGATTTTCCAGTTCCCGTACATTGCCGGGCCAGCCATGGATGTTCATCGCGTGGGTCGCGTGTTCGGTGAAACCGCGGATGTTGCGGCCGAATTCCTGGTTGAAGCGGTTCAGGAAGAAGTTCGCGAGCAGGATGATGTCGGCGCCGCGCTCACGCAGCGGCGGGATGCGGATGGTGAAGGCGTTCATGCGGTAGAGCAGGTCGCCGCGAAACACCCCCTGGGCGATCTTGTCATCGAGGTTGGCGTTGGTGGCCGAGACGATGCGGACATCGACTTGGATCTTCTGCCGGCCGCCGATGCGTTCGACGATCTGGTCCTGCAGGAAGCGCAGGAGTTTGACCTGCAACGGGTGCGGCAGGTCACCGATCTCGTCAAGAAACAGGGTGCCCTTATGAGCGCTCTCGATCTTGCCGATGGTCTGCTTGACGGCGCCGGTGAAGGCGCCGCGCTCGTGGCCGAACAACTCGCTTTCCAGCAGGTTCTCCGGAATGGCGCCGCAGTTGATGGCGACGAACGGTTGCTTGGTGCGCGGGCTCAGGTCGTGCACCGCGCGGGCCATCGCCTCCTTGCCGGTGCCGCTTTCGCCCAGCAGCAGAACCGGCACGTTGGTCGGGGCGATCTTTTCGATGTCGCGGCACACCTTCAGCAGACCGCCGCTGCCGGTGATTATCCGCTCGATCGGCGAGCGTACCGGCGCATTGGCGAGGCGGCGGTTTTCCTCCTCTAGCCGATGCAGGTTCAGGCCTCGCTCGATGATGGTGCGCAGCACCTCGATCTCGACCGGCTTTTCGCAGAAATCGTAGGCACCGGTGGCGATCGCCCGCAGCGCGTGCTTGCGCTCGCCGTTGCCGGTCACGACGATGACCTTGGTCTGCGGGGCGATGCGCAGAACGTCGGACAACGTCGCGAAGCCCTCGCTCACCCCGTCCGGATCCGGCGGCAGGCCGAGGTCCATGATCGCCACCGGGGGAAATTCGCGTTTGACTAATCCCACGGCCTGCGGCCTGGCATGGGCGATCAGCACCTCACAGGCGGGAAATGCCCAGCGGTATTGCGAGCACAGACCTTCATCATCCTCGACGATCAGCAGCTTTGGCTTCGACATTCGGCTTCCGATCAGGCTTCAGCGGATGCCGGTTCGGCGACGATCGGCCGAACCGAGGGAAGAATGATCCGCATGGTCGTGCCAGCCCGCGGCCGGCTGATAACCAACAGGTCGCCGCCCGCGTCACGCAGCAGTTCCCGGGCCTGAAAGGCACCGATCCCATGACCGTCGTCCTTGGTGCTGCGCAGCGGACGGAACAGCTCGTCGCGCACGAACTCCGGCGCCATGCCCTGGCCGCGGTCGATGATGTCCACCACCACGCCATGTGCCTCGACCCGCAGATCGACGCTGATCGCGGCACCGGGGCGGGACGCTTCGACGGCGTTGTTGAGCAGGTGGGTGGCGACCGCATCGAACGCGTCCGGATCGATCGCCGCGCCGGCGCCGCTGCTGTGGTCGGACAAGACGATTTGCCGGTCTGTCGTGACCTGGCTGCGATCGATGAGGTCGCGCAGCCGATCCGCCGGTGTGACCAGCGCATGTTCGCGTTCCTGGCGCTCCACCGTCAGCCGGGAGAGCAGCCGGGTTATCTTGCCGACCGAGGCTCGCACCGTTGCCAGCATATCGCGCTGAAACGCCGGATTGTCGGCGTGGACCTCGGCGTTGGTCAGAAGCATTGAAAGCTGCCCCGACACGTTCTTGATGTCATGGATGACGAAGGCGAAGCGCTGGCTGTATTCGCGAAGCTGCTGGGTCTGGGTCAGTATCTGCGTGGCGCGTTGTTCGGCCACGCGGCTGGCGATTTCGCGACCGACGACGCGCAGTAGATCGTAGGCTTCGCGGTCCAGCTGGAAGTGCGCGCGGGATCGGGCCAGAACCACGAACCCGATCACCGTGCCGAAATGATTGAGCGGCAGTACGATCCACGCGCGCGGCAGCTCGGGCAGCCACAATCCCGCACCGGGGAGCTGATCCAGCCGAACCGTCCAGTCGCCGTCCTTGAACAGGGCGATCAACGGGTGACCCGGCGGAACCGGAATGCTGACGGGCGGCATGTTCCACGAGCCGGCCCACTGGAAGGCCACATCGCGCGGCGGGCGCACGAACAACGCGCCGGCGGGGCTGTCCACCACCTCGGCGGCGGCGCGAATCGCTCGTTTGTGCAGCGCGACGAAAGCCTCGGGCGCGGTCAGCGCGTTGATGCAGCGCATCCATTCGCGGCGGTAGTCGTAGCGGTTGCTGAAGAAATTATCGACCACCAGGGATTTGATACGAGAGCGTGCGGACCCCGAGGTCAGGGTCACCGCGACTGCCAGAACGGCGGCGAAGATCAGGGAGGTTTCGGCGACCCGACCCCACTCGGAGCCGCCACGGCGGAACACTTCGCCGATCAGCGCGATCGCCAGCAGGAATATCCCGCTGGCGATCAGGGTGAAGCTGTGGAAGACCACATCGCGCGACACATGGATATCGATCGCCCAGCGGCGGTTGCGCACGACGGCGAGCGCGATCAGCGGCGCGGCCAGGATGGTAGCCGGCGCGCGCGCCTCCACCAGGCCGAAGGACAGGCGGTGGAACAGCACCCCGTCAGCATAAAGCAGAAGATCATAGAGAAACACGCCGCCGAGGGCGACGCAGAGCAGATTGACGTTCCAGCGCGATTCGGGCGGCGTGTTGAAATAGAGATTTTCCAGCAGCAGCACGTTGCAGATGGCCAGACCGAGCCGGGTGGCGGTGCCGAGGGAGTGCAGGCTTGCCGCGGTGGGGCCGGCGAACCATTCCAGCAACGGTGTGCCGCCGAGGATGAGCAGTGCGAGCAGCCCCATGGTCTTGAAGGCGCTGGCGATATGCTCATCCGACGCGATCGACCGTCGGTACAGATGCAGGATGAAGCCATACCACGCGGCGGAGCGGCCGATTTCCAGCCAGGCGGCGAGGCGGCCCACCGGTGCCTGCCAGGCAAGGGCGAAGGTTGCTGTCCAGATCGCGGTCATCGCGCAGGCAAAGGCGAGCCATGCGCCGGTTCGGCTGAGCGGCCGGCGGGCAAGGATCAAGCCAGCCAGCAACGCGTAGACAACGGCGCAGGCGCCATGCAGAGCAACGATCGCGGGGACGTTCGGTGTCATGTCGGTGCTGTTATTAGACCATGTCCGGGCGGAACGTGCAGCTTGAAAGTGCTGCGCCGTTATTTGCGGTCGCGCCGGTCATGGTTCGGGTCTGCCGTCGGGCGGCCAACGAAACGGATTGCTTGAGCACGACGCAGCCAACCCGATCAACGATCAAAGCCGGCGGGCAGGGCGAAGATATCCGCGGGCGTATCGATCTCGTGCTTTATCAACAGCCCGTCCTTGGATTGATCACGTTCTCCTATATTTGGATTATTGCCCCTGCCGATGCCGGTGGATCGACGGGCGGCCTCGGCTCTAATTTCCTTTGTCCGAACGGGCGATTCACGTTCGAGATCGATTCAACCCGAGACGATCGCGCTCTATCCAAACTGGTAACTTTTGCCAGGTTTATGATACCGGTGGCCTAAAGTAATGGCTGGTCGGTTTCATATCTACGTTGAACTGTCACCATGAGGGTGTTATAGCCGCGTTCACGGATATGAGAGGGTCATATCCAGGGCGATCGTTCTTCACCTCTCGGAAGGCCTGGCTGATGCGCGAGGCGTGTAGCTCATTGGCAGAGCGCTGCCCACACTCGGCAGAAGAGGGGGTTCGATTCCTTCCGCGCCTACCACACAGCCACGGCGGCGATCATTCCGTGCCTGCTTGCCGTGCCGCACCGGCCGTGTCGGGCATCGTCCGGCCGCGTCAGAGGTTGGTTTGATACAGCGTTGGCCAGGTCCGCGGCGGCAGTACATTTCTTGGCCGACATGCTGCTCGCGGCTGATCCGTCTGTGCCCTAGCGGCCGCGGCCGAGCGGGTGGCTTTGTCGTCATCGCCGTCGTTCTGCTGACGCTGCCTGGCTGCGGCATCGGCCCGTTCTCCCACGGCGCCCCCCCCAAGGTCGAAAAGAGCGCCGTCAAGGTACCGGATGATTACATCATCGGATCCGGCGATTCGCTTAGCGTCTTCGTCTATCGCAATCCGGATCTGAGCGAGGGCGCGGTTGCGGTGCGGCCCGACGGTCGTATCTCGACACCGCTGATCGAGGACATCGCGGCCGCCGGCAAGACACCGACGCAGCTGGCGCGGGAGATCGAGCAGCGGCTGGGCAAGTACATCCAGGACCCGAACGTCACGGTCATCGTGCGGGGCTTTATCGGGCCACCCGACCGTCAGGTGCGGGTGATCGGCGAGGCGACCGATCCGATCGCGATCCCGTACCGCGACCATATGACGCTGCTTGACGTGATGATCGCCACCAAGGGGCTGACGAAGTACGCCGCCGGCAATCGTGCGATGATCGTGCGGCTCGAGCCCGGCGGCAAACAGCAGACCATCAAGGTGCGGCTGAGCGACCTGATCAAGGACGGCGATATAAGCCAGAACATCGACATGGACCCTGGCGACACCCTGATCGTGCCGCAATCCTGGTTCTGAGGATCGACCTGCCATGGAGTCCGCCCGCCTGCTTGTTATCCAGTATCTGCGCGCCGCCTGGCGCCGCCGCTGGATGGGCGTGATCATTGCCTGGCTGGTGTGCACGATTGGTTGGGTCACCATGTGGATGGTGCCCAACCAATACGAGTCCAGCGCGCGGCTGTACGTCGATTCCGACGCCGTGCTGACCCCGCTGCTGCACGGCCTGGCGGCGGATTCCGCTCCGACCACCCAGTTGGAAATTCTGCAGCGCACGCTGTTGAGCCGGCCCAACCTGGAGAAGGTGGTTTCCAACACCAGCCTGGATCTGAGCTTGAACAGCCTGTCGGATCGCGAACGGCTGCTGACGCGGCTGGGCATCGAGATCAAGGTGACGCCGCAAACGAAGAACCTGTTCACCATCACGTACCGGAACAAGAGTGCCAAGCTGGCGCACGACGTGGTGCAGACGCTGCTGACCATCTTCATCGAGGATGCAACGGGCGGTTCGCGGACCGACATGGAGAACGCACGGCGCTTTCTGGAGCACCAGATCCAATCCTATGAGCAGCAGCTTCGCGGGGCGGAGAAACGGCGGGCGGATTTCCGAGCGCGCTACATCGAGATCCTGCCGAACGATACCAGTCCGAATGTTCCGGCACTGGAAAGCGCGCGGACACAGGCCCAGCAGCTTGAGGGCAGGTTGCAGGACGCGCTGAGCTTGCGTGACGCGTTGCAGCGGGAGGTGGAGAACACGCCGCCGATGCTGGTGGTCGAATCCGGTCCGAATGGCGCGGCGCCGGGCGGTCCGGCGCCAAAAACCCGATTGCAGGAAGCCGAGGATCAACTGCGGATGCTGTTGCTGAAGGACACCGATCAGCATCCCGACGTGATTGCCCAACGCAAGCTGATCGAATCGCTGAAGAACGCACCGCGGGAGACCGCCGCGCCCGGGCAAGGCACCGCGCGTCGCGACAGCGCCGCGAACGTCATCAAACGCTCGGTTCCGAACCAGATCTATGACCAGCTGAAGGTCAAGCTGGTGGAAGCCGACACCACGGTGATCTCGTTACAGCGGCAGCGCGACGACGCTGTGCGGTATCGCGATCGTCTGGAAAAGGTCCAGAAGGAGCAGCCGGGGCTGATCGCCGAGTACCAGAACATGGATCGCGATTACGCCGTGCTGCGGCACAGTTATGAGGAACTGCTGAGCCGCCTGCAGTCGGCGAACATCGCCCAGGCCGCCGATACGCAGACCGACAAGATCAAGTTGCAGATCATCGACCCGCCGGAGGTGCCCCGTCTGCCGGTGGCGCCCAACCGCGTGCTGCTGGTGACCGGCGTGCTGCTGGGGGGGCTGCTGAGCGGGATCGGTCTTCCGGTACTTTACAGCCAGCTCGATCAGTCCTTCTCGACCGTTGAACAACTGCGCGGCCTTGGTTTGCCGGTACTGGGCGGTATCTCGGTGCTGGGTTTCGTGCCCGCGCGGCAGCGTTTGCTGGTGGCACTTCGTTTCGGTGCCGCGGTGGCGATGCTGGTCTTCGTCTACGGCGGCATCGTGGTCCACATCCTGCGGTCGGCGGCGTTGATCTAGTGCGCCACCCGGTATCCCCGACAGCCGCCGCGACGGCCGCGCCGACGTGCGACAAATCCGCGATCTCGGGCAGTGAAGCGAAGCGCTCATGCTGACGCCCAAGGGGTCCCATCTGGTTGAACGGGCGGCCGAACGGTTGCTGCGCGCCGCGGAGCCGCGTGGTGCGGCGGCGCATCTGCTGCAGTCGCCAGACGGCCGACCGGCGACCGAAGCGACGGATCCGGACGCGACGCTGGTAGCCCCGCAGCCTGAAGCCGCGCCGGCGCAACGATCCTCGCTGTTTGCCCGTCGACCGTCCTCGGCCGAGCCTGTTCCGCCCGTTTCCCAGGTTCAGCCGCTGCCGGCGGACGCACCGCCGGCCCACTCGGATGTGGCGCGGACAGAGCCTGCCTCGCCGCCCGACGCAGATTGGTCGGTGGCCGGGGACGATCCGGTTGCGAGCCCCGCCGTCCCGGGGCCGCCGAGCACGCCCGGTCAAGCCGGGGTGTCCTGGCGCGCCGCGGTCAGCGAGCCTCCGGCGGGCCGATCGCTATCGCATCCCGACGGCCCCCCCTCTGGCCACCCCTCGGGCGCCCCTTCTGGCCAGCCGATGCCGCAGAGCCCGGCGTCGATCGACACGATGGCGCTGGAGCGGGCCGGCATGCTCGACTGGTCACGCACCCGCACCCGGATTTCCGAGGAATTCCGCCTGGTGCAGCGGCAGATCATCCGCTCCGCCTTTGGTCCGGGTTCGCAACCTGGGTTTTCCAACCTGTTGCTGGTCACCAGCGCCAGGCCCGGGGAGGGCAAAAGCTTCATGGCGACCAATCTTTCCGGCAGCATCGCCCGCCAGGGGGACCATCACGTGCTGCTGGTCGACGCCGATTCCAAGCGCGACTCGATCTGCTACAGCCTGGGCCTGGCGCAGTCCGTCGGCCTGCTCGACCTGGTGGCGAACCCGCACCTCGACGCGGCGCCGCTGATCGTCAGGACGCCGATCGACCGCCTGTCGATCCTGCCCGTGGGTCGGGAGCGCGAGCGCAGCTCGGAACTGTTTTCGACGAAGGAGATGACGCGGCTGATCCAGAGCCTGGGGCGCCGCTACGCCGATCGGCTGCTGATCGTGGACGCGCCGCCCTGCCTGTCGACCTCCGACCCGGCGGTTCTGGCGCAGGTGGTCGGCCAGATTCTGTTCGTCGTCGAGGCCGATCGCACCCAGCGCGATGAAATCGAGGCCTCGCTGGACCTGATCCAGGCGTGCCCGTCGATCACCATGGTGCTCAACAAGCAGCAGATGTCGTCCCGCTACACGTTCGGCGCCTACTCGTCGTACTACTCGTCCTGAGCGACCCCCGCGGCAACGGGATGGGCGATCTCGCGATACCCTCGGGCGAAGCCACCGGGTGCCGTCGGGTCCGCCTCGGCCGGCGCCCAATAGATCGCCCGATGGAGCCCCCAATGGAGTCCCCCGTTGGGCGGGCGGCGGGATGGACTTTGGCGCTGGCGGTGGCGCTCTCGCTGGTGCGCGTCGCCGCGGCGAGCGCCTTCCCGTTGCTGGATGCCACCAACGCCGACCAGGTTCCGCAGGGCACCGAACTGGCCGCGCCCGACGCGCAGGACCTGATGCATCAACTGCAATTGGCCAATGGGCTGGGCGCGCCGGCAGGCGGTGGTTGGAGCTTCGTGCCGCGGATCGACTGGCAGGAAGAACTGACCGACAACGCGTTGCAGGCGCATAGTCCGCGGCGGGCGGATCTGGTGACCTATCTGGCCCCCGGCGTGAGCATTGTTGGCGATACGCCCCGCGTGCAGCTCAATTTCGATTTCTCGCCGACGTTGGCCTTGTATGCGCGCACGAGCAACCTGAACGCGCTGACCGAACAACTGAACGGGCTGGGCAGCATCACCCTGGTGCCGGACCTGGCTTATGTCGATGTTCGCGCGTTATCCGGGGTGCAAAGCCTGTACGGCGGCATCGGCGGGCTTGGCACCGTTGGCGCACCAGCCGGCGCGGCGGCCGCTTCGCAAAGTGCGATCCCGGCGCTGGCCGGCAACAGCGTCGGTCTGAACCGGAGCAACGAGGTGCAGACCACGAGCTTCGGCATTTCGCCCTATCTGCTGCGGCGGTTCGGCGATTGGGGAACCGGAAAACTGGGGTATTCCGGCGGGGTGACGGACTCCAGCTCGCTGTCCGGGTTCGCCGCACCGCCGTATCCGGCGGGCGGCGCCAACGCGCAGAGACTGGTCACCAACGAAGAGATCGCGCACTTCACGACCGGCGACTTCCTGCAATATTTCCAGGACAACTTCGATGTGGATCTGCAGCAGAACCAGACCACGGTCGGTGGCGGCGTGGTCAACGGCGCGACCGGCGTTGCCGCCCAGACCACGCAGCATTCGTCCTCCACCCGCACCATCATCTCCGACCAGATCACCTACCAGCTCAGCCGCGGCATCGCGGTGTTCGCCTCCGGCGGTCACGAGGACATCCAATATTCCGGGGATGTCTTGGCCGGCACGCTGCCCTCGATCCATGACCTGACCTGGAGCCTGGGCACCACGCTGACGCCTGATCCGGCCAGCGCGCTGACCGTCAGCTACGGCCACCAGAACGGCTTCAATTCGTTCTCCGCCAACGGCCATTACGCGCTGACCGCGCGGACCATGCTGACCGTGAGCTATGGCAGCACGCTGGGCACGCAGCTTGAGAACGTGCGCAGCCAGCTCGATCTGGCCGGCGCCGGGGCCAACGGGACGCTGACGAACGGGCAGACCGGCGGACCGTTATTCGGCAGTACCAACGCGCTGGCGGTGCAGAACGGGGTGTTTCGCACCGACACCCTGACCGTTGGCAGCCAGACATCGCTGGATCGCGACATCGTCTCGATCGATCTGCTGCTGTCCAAGCAGACCAATTCCGGCGGCGCCAACGCCAGCACCAGCCACAGCAAAATCGCCAGTATCAGCTGGCTGCACCAGCTACGCCCCACCGTGACGGTCAGTGGGGCGATCTCCTATGCGATACAGGATCAGAACATCGGCCGGGTTTCGTTCGCCAATCCCGGCAACAGCACATCGATCGCCGCGAGTCTGGCGTGGCAGTGGCAAATTTCCGATACACTCAGCGCCAGTTTGCGCTATTCATTGTTCGAACGACAGTCGGTCGTTACTGCCTTTCAGATCTACCAGAACCTGCTTATCCTCGGCATCTCGAAGCATTTTTGATCAGACACCGTGTTCGATACATTCTACAAGTTCACCGGACTGCCGTTCCTGCTGACGCCCGACGTCCGTTTCTTCTTCGGGTCGAGCGGGCACAGCCGAGCGATCGCACATCTGGTGTATGGGCTGTCGCAGCAGGAGGGTTTTATCGTCATCACCGGCGAGGTGGGCGCCGGCAAGACGACGCTGACGGATCAGCTGTGGTCGCAACTTGATCACAGCAGCTACGTGATGGCTCGGGTGGTGACGACGCAGGTGTCGGGCGACGACCTGCTGCGGCTGACGATGGCGAATTTCGGTCTTGGCGACACCCCGGGCACCGACAAGTCGACATTACTACGCCGTTTCGAGCACATGGTGCGGGACCAGCGCCGGCAGGGACGGCGCTGCCTGCTGCTGGTCGATGAGGTGCAGAATCTGTCGCTGGCGGCGATGGAGGAATTGCGCATGCTGTCCAACATCACCGTGGACGGCAAGGCATCGTTGCAGACGATCCTGTTGGGGCAGCCGCAGTTCCGGACGGTGCTGGCCAGTCGGGACTGGGAGCAGCTTCGCCAGCGGGTGCTGGCGTCCCACCATCTCGGGCCGCTGAACGAGGCCGAGACGCGCGGCTACATCGAGCACCGGCTGCGCACCGTCGGCTGGGTCGGCGATCCGGCGTGGGAGGATGCGGCGTTCACCGCCGTGTATCGGCAGACCGGAGGTATCCCGCGGCGGATCAACACGCTTTGTTCCCGCGTTCTGCTGTTCGGCGCGCTGGAGGAGGCACACACGATCAGTGGCGGCACGGTGGATGACACCGCCGAGGAACTCAGCCGCGATCTGGCTGCCGGCCCACCGCTGGAGCCTGCGCCACCGGAGGCCGCGCCCGAGCAGCGCGACGACCTGATCCGGCGGATCGCCTGGCTGGAACGTCGCGCGGTTCGCCAGGAGCAGTTGTTCACCAGGGTGATCGATCTGCTGGAATCCAACGCCGTGGGGCGGTCATGACAAAGCTGCTGAATGCCATGACGGTGGACGTCGAGGACTACTTCCAGGTCCAGGCCTTCGCCCATTGTATCGATCGCAGGAATTGGGACACGTTTCCCCCGCGGGTCGAGCTCAACACAAACCGTGTTCTCGATCAGTTCGCCCGTGCCGGGGTGAAGGCGACGTTCTTTACCCTGGGTTGGGTGGCAGAACGATTTCCCGGCCTGATCCACCGTATCGTCGAAAGCGGGCATGAACTGGCCAGTCACGGCTGGGATCATACTCGGGTCGATGCGCAGGATCCGGAATCGTTTCGCGCCGATATCCGCCGCACCCGTGCGTTGCTCGAGGACGTCGGCGGCGTGGCGGTTACCGGCTACCGCGCGGCCACGTTCTCGATCGGGCGGCGCAACCTGTGGGCGTTCCCGATTCTGCGGCAGGAAGGTTACCTGTACAGCTCGAGTATTAACCCGATCGTGCACGACCTGTACGGGATGCCGGATGCGCCACGCGTGCCGTTCCGGCCGGATGCCGATGGCGTCATCGAGATCCCGATGACGACGGTACGCCTGCTCGGCCGCAACTGGCCGTGTTCGGGAGGCGGCTACTTCCGGCTGCTGCCGAAGGCACTGTACCGCACCGGGCTGATGCGGGTGAACCGGCGGGATGGGCAGCCGGGCATCTTCTATTTCCATCCGTGGGAGATCGACCCTGGGCAGCCCAGGATCCGCGACGCGGGCTGGAAGTCGCGACTGCGGCATTACACCAACCTGTCGCGGATGGCGGCCGATCTCGACGATCTGTTGCGCGATTTCGCTTGGGACCGGATGGACCGGGCCTACGCGTCGGTGCTGACCGGCGCCAAAGCGGCGGCGGTCTGACGGCGATGGTGTTCGGCGTGCGCACCCTGGACAGCGGCAGCGAAGCGGCCTGGGACCGCTTCGTGGAAACCCGGCCGGACGGCACGTTCTTTCACCGCTCCGGTTGGGCGAAGGTGGTTGAAACGGCGTTCGGTCACGCCACGCACTACAGCTTCGCCGAACGCGACGGTGCGATCACCGGCGTGCTGCCGCTGGGGCGGGTGAAGACGCTGCTGTTCGGTGACACGCTGATCTCCTGCCCGTTCTGCGTCTATGGCGGTCCGCTGGCGGCCGACCCTGAAAGCGAAGCCGCGCTGATCGGCCACGCCGAGAGTCTGCTGCTGCGAACCAGGGCCAGCGCGTTGGAGTTCCGCTATCGCGTCCCGCCGCCGGATACCGCGCCCGCCGACTGGGTGCAGCGGCCCGATCTGTATGTAACCTTCCGCAAGGCGATCGAAGGTGATCACGATCGCAACATGAAGGCGATCCCGCGCAAGCAGCGGGCGATGGTGCGCAAGGCGATCCAGAACGGCCTGACGTCGGTCGCCAACCGGGACGTGAAGCCGCTGCATCGGATCTACGCCGAGAGCGTGCGCAACCTCGGCACGCCGGTGTTCTCCCGCCGCTATTTCCAGATCCTGCTGGAGGTGTTCGGCGCCGCAGTGGATGTCGTCACGGTATTGGACCAGCAGGCGCCGATCGCCGCGGTGATGAACTTCTACTTTCGCGACGAGGTGCTGCCTTACTACGGCGGTGGTTCGGCGGCGGCGCGTGGCCGGGCCGGGAACGATTTTCTATACTGGGAGACCATGCGGCGGGCGGCGGATCGCGGCTGCCGGATGTTCGATTTCGGCCGCAGCAAGATCGGCACCGGGTCATTCTCGTTCAAGCACAACTGGGGGTTCGAGCCGGAGCCGCTGCATTACCGGTTCCGCCTTCGACCGGGCGAGCAGATCCCGGATCACAATCCGCTCAATCCGAAATATCGGGCGTTCATCGCCGCGTGGAAGCGTCTGCCGCTGCCGGCGGCCAACCTGCTGGGACCGTTCATCGTCCGCGGGGTGGGCTAGTGAAGCGGATGTTGCGTCGACCCCTGCCCGCCTATGGGCATCCGACGCCGCGCCCTGTCGCGGCGGTTGGCTGAGGCCATGCCCGACCTGCTGTTCCTGGCCCAGCGGCTGCCCTACCCGCCCACCAAGGGCGAAAAGATACGCGCCTATCATGACCTGAAATACCTGGCGCAATGGTACGACATCCACCTTGGCTGCCTGATCGACGATCCGGATGACCTGCGGTATGTCGACACCCTTCGCCCGATGTGCCGCGACCTGCATGTCGCCAGGATCGACCGCCGGTTCAGCCGCATCGCCTGCCTGCGCGGGCTGCTGACCGGCGAGGCGCTCAGCGTGGCCTACTTTCGCGATCGTGGCTTGGCCGAGTGGGTGCGCGGCGTGGTCGAGGCCGTCAGTCCGGACGTGACATTCGTCTATTCATCGAACATGGCGCCCTATGTCCTGGATCTGCCGAACCGCGGCCTGCGGGTGGTCGATCTGGTGGATGTCGACTCAGAGAAATGGCGGGCGTTCGGCGCGACCTCGTTCGGGCCGATGCGCCTGGTGCATCGGCGTGAGTGGCGCAAGATCGCCAGGCTGGAGCAGCGGATCGCGCACGAATGCGACCTTTCGGTGTTCGTTTCCGAGGCGGAGGCCGGTTTGTTCAGGGATCAACATCCCGACTGTTCGGAGCGGATCCGCGGCGTCAGCAACGGCGTCGACCACCGCTACTTCGATCCCACGCTCGATCATCCGGAGGTCTATGATACCCCGCCGCCGAACTATGTTTTCACCGGCACGATGGACTACAGGCCCAATGCCGATGCCGTGGTCTGGTTCGCCACCGAGATCCTGCCGCTGATCCGAGCGGTGTTGCCGGCGGCGCGGTTCCACGTTGTCGGCAGCAATCCGGTTCCGGTCGTGCTGAAGCTGGCGCGCCTCGACGGGGTGTTTGTCACCGGCCGGGTGCCGGACGTGCGGCCCTATCTCGCGCATGCGACCGCGGCCGTGGCGCCGATGCGGGTGGCAAGGGGCATTCAGAACAAGGTGCTGGAGGCGATGGCCATGGCCCGTCCGGTGGTTCTGACGGCGGCCGCGCTGGAGGGGATCAACGCCGACCCTGGTTCGGAAGTCGTCCTCGCCGAGACCGCGGCGGCGTTCGCGGCCGCCTGTTGCCGTTTGGCGACGACGTCGGACGGTGCCGAGATCGGTCGCGCGGCGCGTCTTCGGGTGCTGCGCGATTACGACTGGGACGACAATTTGCGCCGGTTCGACGACCTGCTGCGGCCGGCTTCGGTCCACTGCCCGGCGGCGACCGCATGAGGTGCGGGTCAGCGCCTCGCGGCTTGTGGTGTCGTCTGATACCATTCGGCGCTTGCGCCGACCGGTATCAGAGTCGTTTTCCGCGCGCCGCCGCCGGCCAACCCGGCACGCATACCGGTCAACGCATGCGTCGTCCGGTATGAAAGGCCCGCGCGCATGAACGCACCCTCCCCGTCCGTTGCCCGCCGTGCCGCTGGCACGGACATCATCATCACCGCGGCGTGGCGGCCGGTTCTGCTGTCCCTGGGCCTGGGCCTGCTGCTGCTGGGCGCATTGTTCCATCGGGAAGTGGTGGCTGCTGTCCAGACGTGGGCGGTTTCCACCGCTTATAACCACTGCTTCCTGGTGATCCCGATCACGCTCTATCTGCTGTGGGATCGCCGCGATGCATTTTCCGGGCTGCCCCCGCGCCCGATGCCAGAGGCACTGCTGCTGGGTGTGCCGCTGGCGTTGCTCTGGCTGGCGGTTGAGCGGTTGGGGATCATGGAAGGTCGTCAGCTGGTCGCCATCAGCTTCGTCGAGTTGCTGTTCCTGGCCATCCTGGGCCGGCGGCTGTGGTGGGCGATGGCCGGACCGCTGCTGTATCTGTATTTCCTGGTGCCGTTCGGTGAATTCCTGACCCCCAGGCTGCAGGATATCACCACCTGGTTTATCCGCCACGGGCTGGAGATATTACAGATCCCGGCGTTCATCGATGGCTACATCATCGAGATCCCGCAGGGCACGTTCTTCGTCGCCGAAGCCTGCGCCGGGTTGCGCTTTCTGATCGCCTCGATCGCCTTCGGCTGCCTTTACGCCTTGATGATGTACCGCAGCCCGGTGCGGCGGGCGGTGTTCATCGGGGTTGCCCTGATCGTGCCGGTGATCGCCAACGGCATTCGCGGCCTGGGCATCGTCTACCTTGGCTACCTGTTGGGCAGCGCGCAGGCGGCGGCGGCCGACCACATCATCTACGGCTGGATCTTCTTTTCTGCCGTCATCCTGGTGCTGATCGCCCTGGGTCTGCCGTTCCGCCAGGATGGGGCCACACCCCAGGCCGCTTGGTCGTCGGACCTTTCGGCGGGTCCGCCAACCCGGCCGAACCGGATGCTGGCGATCGCGCTGGGGGTGGTCGCGGCAGCCGCGGTCAGTCCCGCGGTGGCGGCGGCGCTGACCATGGGGTCAGCGGGTGAAGCGCCCGCACCGGCACGCATCGACGTGGGACCCGCTTGTGACGTCCACCCGGTGGATGCTGCCAAAGCCGACGCCAAAGCCGACAGGGACACGCTTCGCGCCCAGCGCGTGGTCTGCGACGGCGTGACGATGGACATAAGATGGCAGACATTCCCGTCCCGCATCACCGCCGGACCATTGATGGCAGCCAGACGGGAACTGGTGCTGCGGGCGGAAACCGAGGGGCTGCAATTGGCGTGGTTAGATGCCGAACACGGAACCCACAGCGCGTGGCGGCTGATGGCGTCCACCGAACCGGCCTTCGCGATCGCGGTCGCGATCTGGGTGGACGGGAAACCGGTCCGCCCGGGGATGGCGATGCGCGGCAGGATGGCGCTGGACAGCCTGGTGGGATCGTCCGTGCCACCGATGGTGCTGACCGTGACGCCGGTGGTGGACTGGGCGTCGCTGAACGAGAACGAACGAAAGGACGCCATGGACAGCCTGACCGCCTTCCTGCTCAAGCACCGCGACCTCAATCCGACGGTTCGGGCCTTGCCGTAACGCCCGTTGTTTGAGAGGGCGAGGCGTTCAGCCGCGTTTCTTGCCGAGGGTAGCGGGGCGATGCTGCGGGATGGGTACGCGCTTCGGCTTGGCGGCGGCTTTTGGCGGCTTCCTGCCAGCCCGCAGATCAGAAATCGTTGCGCGGGTGGTGATCTGCTCGGGGTTGGTCCGCAGCTCGATCAGCGCGGGCTTGCCGCTGTCAACCGCGCGTTGGAAGGCGGCGGCGAATTGTCCGGTCTCGGTGACGACCTCGCCGTGGCCGCCGAAGGCCTGCATGTAGGCGCAGAAGTCGGGGTTGGTCAGCGCGGTGCCGGAGACACGCCAGGGATAGGCACGCTCCTGATGCATGCGGATGGTGCCGTACATCTGGTTGTTGAACACCAGGACGATCGGCGCGACACCGTGGTGGAACGCGGTGGCGATCTCCTGTCCGGTCATCATGAAGCCGCCGTCGCCGACCATGCTGACAACCATACGGTCGGGGAAGGTGATCTTGGCGCCAACCGCGGCCGGCACGCTGTAGCCCATCGCGCCGTTGGTCGGGCCGATATAGCGCTGCCCGTCGGTGAAATTGAGGAATCGGGTCGCCCAGCCGGCGAAGTTGCCGGCGTCGGTGGTCACCACCGCGTCCGGGGTAAGCAAACCCTCCAGTTCCCGCATCACCGTGCCGAGGTTCAGCGGGCCTGGATAGTTCGGCACCGCGCGCTGCGCTTCCCGCAGCGACCGAAGGTCCTGGGTCCATTTGGCCCAGGCCGGCTTGACAGGCTCCTGGCCCGCGGCGGCGAGGGCGAAGGCATTGAGGTCGGAGACCACACCCAGCGCGGTGCGAAACACCCGCCCGATCTCCGCCCCGTCGGGCAGGATCTGGATGATCGGTACGCTGCCGGCCATGTCCAGCAAGGTATAGCCCTGGGTCACCGCATCGCCGAGCCGGCTGCCGATGGCCAGGATCAGATCGGCGTCCTTCAGCCGGCCGATCAGCCCAGGATCCGAACCGACGCCGAGATCGCCTGCGAAGTTGGCCTGGCTGGCGTCGTAGTGGGCCTGCCGGCGGAAGCCGACGGTCACCGGGATATCGTTCTGAATTAAAAACTTATGCAGTGCGGCGCGGCCGGCGGCGGTCCAGCACGAGCCGCCGACCACGGCGACGGGCTTGCGGGCCTTGGCCAGCATGCCGCGCATCCGCAACATTGCCTCAGGCGCCGGAAACGCCGGACTGACCGTGGTTCGGACAAGGTCGGGAACCTGCACCTGATCCTTCTGCATTTCCTCGGACAAGGCGATGACGACCGGGCCGGGGCGGCCGCTGGTGGCGACATCGACGGCGTGCGCGACGACCTCGGGGATGCGCCTGGCGTGGTCGATCTGGGTGACCCATTTGGCCAACGGGGCGAACATCTGTCGGTAATCGACTTCCTGGAAGGCATCCCGGCCGGTGTCGCCGTGCGGGATCTGGCCGACGAACAGCAGCATTGGCGTGCTGTCCTGATAGGCGACATGCACGCCGATCGCGCCGTGACAGGCACCGGGGCCGCGGGTCACTATCGCCGCCGCGGGACGGCCGGTGAGCTTGCCGTAAGCCTCGGCCATATTCACCGCACCGGCCTCGAACCGACAGGTCACCAGCTTGATCTTGCCGCCCTGATCGTAGAGCCCGTCGAGCGTGTCGAGAAAGCTTTCGCCCGGCACCTCGAACACATGATCGATGCCCTGAGCGACGAGCGCATCCGCCAGCACTCTGCCACCGTGGCGGGGCGCGGTGCGCGCCTTGCGGGCCTGGGCCGATTCCATCCGGTTGCTCTCCCCCTTTGGCGGCGGCCAGGCGGTTTGGCCGCGCCCCGAACCAGGATACGCGACAGGCGGGAGGGCGTCACCCCGAGTGGATTTCGGTTGTTCAGCGCAACTGTGTCAGATCGCCACAAAATTACCATCTCTTGTGCTGTTTCCTGCCTTGGATCGGCGTGACCTTAAGTGAGTATCCTGAGGGACGGAGCATTCGATGCAGCGAGACCCGACCTGGCCGGCGGCCGAGGATCTGACCCGCGCGCAACTGGCGATCTTTCGCGGGCTGGGCGACGAGATCAGCCTGACCGAGGACGATCGGCGACGTGTGCTGGATCTGGACGACCGCACCTGGCAAACGTGGACTGATTTCCTGGCGGATGGAGCGTTGCCGCCCAAGCCGCCACTGCCGGAAATGCTGCGACGTCTGGGTGGGGCCGCGTTCTACTTGTCGGTGGTGGTCGAACGCCGTCGGAACGCGGCTTATACGTCGGTCTGAGGGCCGCCCTTTCGGCCCGTCGCCGCCGCTCAACCCGGCGCGCGATGTTTCGGCGCGCCGCCCCCTCGCTCGCTCACCAATCCAGCGCAATGGTAGATCAGGATCGTTGTTGCGAGCGCCTCGTTGTGTGGGCGCTGATCAAGCATCGGTTGGTGTCGGCTGGATCAGCACGCATCGTGGGTCGTCTGTGTCGTCGCGCCTCGGGGTGGCGCACAGGGTCAGCCCTGAGGCGGCTTGGCTCGCGGCGGATCATGAAAAGGCGAAACGACGCTTGACGGACAAGACAGCCGCTTGGACGATCGCACTTCAGCCAGGGGCGGCGGTAGAACTGCCGGGTATGGCGGGGTCGGATGTGGCAGCCAGGAGGCGGGCGGTGATGCGGGCAATCTTCGTGCAGATCAAATGCGAAATGGGACAGGCATACCGTGTGGCCCAGGAGGCCGCCGATACCATTACCGAGATGTCGGAGCTGTTCTCGACCTCGGGGCAGTATGATCTGCTGGGAAAATTCTACCTGGAGGCGGAGCAGGATATCGGCCTGTTCGTCACCACCAAGGTCCAGACATTACCGGGGGTCACCGACACCTATACGCTGATCGCGTTCAACGCCTTTGGCGGCGGCACGGCGCGGTAGGGCCGCGGACGGCATTCCGGCATCGCTTCTCCGACCGACGCTTGCGCCTAAGCGATGCTCATATCTCATTGCACGATTGGCTTCAGCCTGCGGCCCTGGTGAATGGCGTGGAAGCGCTGCATGCCGTTGAACATGGTGATGGGCCCGGGTGGCTTGCCGTAGCAGTTCCAGCCGCCAAGGCGGGCGATGACCCAACTGGCGCGGGCCAAACCGCGGGGCGGATGGGGATTTTCCTGCCGCTTTGTGGTGCCTTCCAAGCTTGGCACCAGTGCCTCGATGGTGTCGACTTCGGCGGTATCGAGCACGTGTTCGGCGGGCTGAGCATACGCGCCGTCACGATCCTGCACGAGTCGCAGGATCGTGCAGGCCGCCTTCATCGCAGTCGCGGTCAGCTTGGTTAGTCGGGCGGCCAAGGCCATCTGACCGCGGTCGCCGCCAAGCCGGCGAAGACAGACCGATTGGCGCAGCACCATTCCTTCGAACAGCGCAGCCCCCCCCTTTATCGAGACGCGCATCGCCGAATTGCCCAAGTGATCCTTGCATCGCGGCCGACCCCTCTGTGGAAACCGCAAATCAGCGAATCGTACCGGTCCCGCGTCTGCCAAGCTTTTTTTTTGCATCCGCACGCAGGCAGCCGGATGTGAGCATCCTTTGGCGCGAGCGCCGAACGATATCAGGTCGTATCCGCGCCCGGCGGGTCCGATTGTTCGGCGCACCACAGCTTCCAGGCGTGTCGGAGTGCGGTTCCCAGGTTCCGCCCAAAACGAGGCGCATCGCACAGCGGACTGCAGCGAACCTTCTGGCGCAGCCCCGCCCGCAGTTCGGCGAGAGCCGCCAAATCCGAGGCGCGCGCGACCACCATCTCGATGTAATCTGGGACGGACCCGACCAGCCAATCGGCCAGGCCCGCGTTGCTCAGGTGGCTGGCGGAATGGCGTGAGGCGAAAATTTCGCCGGGCAGCGTCACGGTCGGCACGCCCATCCACAACGCTTCGCAGGTGGTCAGACCGCCGGTGTAGGGAAATGGGTCCAGCACCATGTCGACATGACCATATTCGCCCATGAAGGCACGATGACCGGAGGATCCGCGCAGTTCCAACCGGTCGCTGGACACGCCGAGCGCGGTGAAGCCGGCGAGAAAGCCGTCGGCGGTGGGGCGATCGGACAACTGATGGGTCTTCAGAATGAGCCGCGCGGTCGGCAGGCGACGCAGGATCTCGGCCCAGGTCTCGATCACCCGGGGGGTGATTTTCGCCAGGTTGTTGAAGCACCCAAAGGTGACGAAGCCGTTCGCGAGCGCGGGCAGCTGCACCACGTCGGGCGCATGCGCGGGCGGACTGTAGCAGACATAGCCGTCCGGCAGCCGGAGCAGCTTCTCGCTGTAGAGTGACTCCGACCCGATCGGGGTTTCCCACCGATCGGTCAGGAACCAATCCATTTCATCCAGGCCGGAGCTGTGGGCCTGCATGCCAACCCACTTGATCTGCACGGGTGCCAGTCGGTTGGCGCAGGCCGGCATGCGGGCGGCGTCGCCGTAGCCGCCAAGATCGATCAGGATGTCAATCCCGCGATCCCGCGCCAGGGCGGTCAGGGCCGGGTCGTCCAGGCCATCGATCTCGATCCAGTCACGCGCCGCCGCGCGGTAGCGGCGGGCAATGGGGTCCTCGGGCGCGGCGTTCTGGGTCAGGCAAACCAGTTGGAAGCTGTCCGGATCGAGGGTCTCGAACCCGGCCACGGTGAGCCAACCGACCGGGTGCGACCGTAGCATCCCTGACAACAAACCGACGACAAGCGGACGGTCCGGGTCGGGCGCGTTCGCCAGCGGCGGCTGCGGCACGCGTGGCAGAACGGCGGAGCAATCGCGCATCGCTGCCAGCAACTCGGCGCCCGTGGTGCCGTCCCGATAGGGCAGCGTGTTGCACAGCGCGCGCCGCGGCAGCACCGAGGTTGGATCGAGGCTGATGGCGCGTCGGGCGAGCTGCACCGCGTCCTCCTGCAAGCCGACGCAGGCGGTGGCATTGGCGAGGTTACAGAGGATGGTGTTATGGGGGCCGTGCCGGTCCAGGATATCCAGCAGGATGGCCCTGGCCTCGGCATGCTGGTGCAGCCGCATCAGTACGACGGCGTGGTCGCTATGGACCTGCGCATTATCCGGATCCAGCAGGCCAATCCGCCGCAACACCTGTTCGGCATGTCGGACTCGGCTTGAACGGGCCAGCACGCCGCCCAACAGCCGCAGCGGCATCAGCTCATCGGGCGTCAAATCGGTGGCGGCCTCCAACGCGTCGATCGCCTCCGCCCGGCGCCCCAGCCGTTCCAGCAACATGCCGCGACCAAGCTGGATCACCGGATTGAGCGGGTTCTGATCGCACGCCACGCTCAGTCGAGCCAGTTCGGCATCACCCTGAGCGGGGGACTCGCGCAATGTGTCGGCGGTGGCCTCGACGCCGTTGAGGACGTAGTCCAGGCAGTCCGGCCGACGACTCTGCGCGGCGATGAAGGCGGTCAGCGCCAGGTCAGGCGCGCCGGTCGTTCGGAACGCCAGCCCCAGGGTATTCCACACCTCGGCGTTTTCAGGTGCGACGCCGCAACATTGGATTAGCAGGTCACGCGCCTCATCCGCCTGCCCGCGCATGAGCAACAGGCCGCTTAACGCAATCAGTGCTTCCGACCGAAGCGGTGCCAGTTCGAGCACTCGCCGATAGGCTTCCTCCGCCGCCCCGTTCTCGCCCGCGCCGCGCAGGCTTTCGGCGAGACGCAGGATCGGCTCATCCCACTCCGGCAGACGGACAGCCACCTGGCGCATCAGGCGACGAGCCCGCTCACGATCGCCGACACGATCTTCGGCGATGGCCAGATTGAGCAGGGTCGCGGGGGCGGTATCGCCGAGCGCGAGCGCCATTCGCAATTGTTCCAGAGCGTCCTGGAAGCGGCCCTCGGCCAGTAATGCGATAGCCGATGGCGGGGTTTGAACGTCAGCTATCATGACGGATGGGTTCAATGGCGAAAAGCAGGCCCGCGACATCGGCCCCGCCCTCCTGTCGAACGACCGAGTGGTCCAGGCACAGCACCCGAAACCCGGCGGTGTAAACCGCCTCGTAGAGGTAGGATTCGGCGTGGGCGTAGCGTCCCTTGCGCTGCAGCGCCCAGTCGCCGTTGCCAGGAACAACGCCGTCGTGGTCGGGGAGCAGTGCCTCCACCGAGAAGACGAACCAGCCCCCCGGTTCCAGACGGTCGTGGACCTGTGCCAGAAGTTCCTCAAGGGCACCGAAATAGCACAGCACGTCGGCGGCGATGATCAGCGGCCAGCGCTGCTCGTGCGCCCCCAGATCGGCGACGATGTCAGCTTCGCGCAGCTCCTCATAGAGGCCTTTCGCCCTGGCGTGAGCCAGCATGCGGGGCGATAGATCGACCCCGGTGAACGGCCCCAGCGGCAGGTCCGCGATCGCCAGCGCAGCCATGCCGGTGCCACAGCCCAGGTCCAGAACAGGCCCGATCGCGCGACCACCGATCAGCTTCGGATGGGACAGAAGCAGGCATCGCAGCGCATAGGGAATACGGTATTTCAGCGATATGAGATGCTGTTCGAAGCGATCGGCATAGCCGTCGAAGATGGTGCGGATGTAGCCTTCCGGAGCCCGTTTCGCATCCGGCAGCATCCCTGAGGACGTCACCAGATGGCGGACATACGGATCTTCTGGACCGAGTTTCAGCGCTTCCTGATAGGCGATCGCCGCCTCATCATGTTGCCCAAGGCTTGAGCATGCGTGGCCGCTCAAGCCAAAGGTACAGGCGTCCGCGACGCCAACCGAGCGGGCCGTTTCGGCAAGACGAACTGCCTGGTTGAAGTCCCGCCGGCGCACACATAACAGAATCGCGGCGTTGCGGAGGGAAATACTGGTCGGACACTGGGCGATGCCGGCGGTCAAAGCGATCAGCGCGGCTTCGAGATCGCCTGCCTGCTGCAATGCCGTAGACAGGGTTTCGCGATATTCCGGCTCTCGGGGCGCACCGGCGATGGCGTCGGTCAGGCAGGCCACGGCATCGGCGGGCCGCCCGAGATGCAGCAATGCGGCGCCGAGAATGGCTTTCGCCCGCGGGTCCGCCTTGTCCAAAATGACGGCCTCGGCGGCGTCCCGCGCCGCACCCTCGCTATCGCCGTTTCGCTGCCGCGCCTCGGCCCGGCATTTGCGCAATCCGGCATGAGACGGTGCCGTGGCAATGGCCTGGTCAAGTTCAAGCATCGCCTGTTCAATCGCACCACTGCCCAGCGCGATGCGGGCCGCGATCAGGGCAAGATCCGGCGACGCCGGGCCCAGCGCCTGGGCCGCCGCCAGCAGCGGCCGCGCGGCCCCGATGCGGCCTGCCTGAAGCAGTTGCTCCGCTCGGCAACGCAGCGCGTCGGCATCAGCCGTTGCATAAATAGTATCCATGGACGGACTCCTTTTGAGCCGCTGCGGGCGTGATCGCTTGGTTGTTTGAGCGGGCGATAGGCGTCGGCGGCTGGTTCACCCTCAGACGATCGCGCTATGGTTAATCGTCAGGCGAGGAAGCCTTGGCTCTGCACCGCGAGCGTCGTCAGGTCGGGCGTCGATGCGGACGAGGACGATGCGCTGGCCGCGTTGGCGATGAGGTACTGCTGAACGAAGGTCTCGACGAATTTCGGGTCCTTGAATTTCGTTACGTCCACTCTGGTGCTGATCGCTCGCTCCTGCGCACCGAGATCCTGGAAGGCGATCTGTTGCGGTATGCCGAGTGCCGTGGTGACGACCGTGCGCATGGTCGGGTTGCCGAGGATCTGATCGACCGAGGTAATGGTTGACGCCTGGGCCTTGAACGCCAGCGCGTTGGACAGACCGGGCGTCAGGGAGTCCTCATTCTTTTGCCAGGTCGCGTTGGCGTAGGCGTTGGCGATCGAGGCGATGGTCGCGGGGTTCTTGAACGACGACAGGCCGGTCGCGGAAAAATTATAAGACTGCGCCAGCGTCTTCCAGCGGGTGTCGGTCAGATTGTTGGCGAGCGACTTGGGGTCGCTCAAGTTGGAGGTGACAGCCTGGGTGGCCAGCGCGGTGTAGCCGATCTGATCGCTCATGCCGTTGGCGGTCAGCAGCACATTCATGAACGTTGGATTGGCGAGCAACTGGGTCATGCTTTTGGCGCCGTTCACTGCCTGGGTGAACGCTGCCATGGTGGTTTTCACCATTGGTTCGGTGGCGGTCTGCTTGACCTGCTGCGTCTGGTTCTGTTCGGCTGACTGCAGCGCCTGCACCGGATTGGCGGATCCCGCCGCGGTGCCACCGATGCCATATATCGTATCGAGCAGCGACGACCCGCCGCCGAACGTGTCGCTGTAGAGCGATGTCAGATAGCTGAGTGAGCTGCTCATGGCTCAGGGATGCCCGGCCAGACCGGCGGCGATATTTTCATTGATCGATATCAGGAAGTCGAAGTCAGGCGCCTCGTGGTCCATTTCCCTTTGCACCGTCAGCCCGACGGACAGGATCGAGGCCCGCAACGGCTCCGGCAAGGCATTTCCGGGATCGCGCAGCAGGTCGCTCACGGTCATCCACAACCGCCTGTTGTCGGCCAGCGCCCGGATCTGCTGGATCGTCCCGGCGGCCTTGGCGCCTTTCAGCACGCCCGCGGCATAGCGGAACACGTCGGCTTCCTGGTCCCGCTGAGATCGATAACGGGACGCGGTTTTATAAGCCTGTATGGCATGGCTGACGTTCGGCATGGCGGTCATCATTCCCTGTTGGAACCAGAACGTTGGGGATTTTCCCTAGCACAGCGTCTTCATGCTGTATGATCCGGCGCACGAGTTTCAAAGCCCGGTAGCAGTCGTCTTCCTCGGCCGCGAGCAAAGCCTGGTTCAGGATCATGCGGACCAGGTCGGATGTCGTCGCCTCCTGGAAATTGGCGATAAACTGGCGGGCGGCTTCAAGCCCGCCTTCACGTTCCGTTTCGCTGCCAATGTAAGCAGACTGTAGTGCGAAGTAGATCCGGCGTGCCGGGCTGTCCACCTGATCGGGCGGCATGATCTGCTTGCCAAACAGGAAGCGTGCCTTGGCGGTCAGTTCGACGCGTGATCGGGTGCGGAAACGGATCGGGGCACCATTCACGATCATGACTTCGCCTTGCCGCAGCTCCAGAACGAGATTAGACATTGGATCCTTTCCGCGGCGCGGATGCATTCGGTCGGAGGGCCGGCGGATCAGGGTCCCGATCCGCCGGCTACCGGAAGGCGATTACTTGAACAGGCTGAGCAGGCTCTGCGGTGCCTGGTTCGCCATCGACAACGACTGCGTGCCAAGCTGCTGGCGGATCTGCAACGCCGTGAGCTGGGCGGACTCCTTCGCGAGATCAGCGTCGATCAACGATCCCAGTCCGCTGTTCAACGCGTCAACCTTATCGTTGTTGTAGGTGATCTGGTTGTTGACGTAATTGATAGAATTACCGATCGCGTTCAGGCCGGTGTTGACCTTGTTCTGGGCGTTGAGGAACGCGCCAGATGCGGTGATCAACGCGGCCGCGCCCGCGGTGGTAAGCGCCGCGCCGGTCACGGCGATCGACCCGAACATCGCCGAACCGTCGAACGTCGCGATGCCGTAGGTCGCCCCGTTTTCGTTGCGAGAAACCACCGCGCTGCCAAAGCTGCCGGAGCTGCCGGTGATGTTGCCGATCAGTGTCTTGCCGTTGTAGGAGGCGTCCTGAACAAACGTCTTTACGTTCGCCAGCTCTGAGGCATATTGCGCCTGGTAGTTCGTGCGCTCGTTGCCCTGCACGCTGTTGTCGCCCAACTTGAGCAGCACGGCCCGCATGCTGCCCATCATGTTGGAGACGTGGTTCAAGCCCGCCTGGGTGGTGGAGAGCAATCCCTGCACGCTGCCGAGCTGCTGGTTGGCGCTGGTCAACGTGCTGACGGTCGAGCGGATGCCTTGCGCGATGGCATATGCGGCGCCGTCGTCGGAGGAGTCGGCGACGCGGTAGCCGGTAGAAATCTGCTTCTGCGTAGCGGTGAGCTGCGACTGGGTCGATTCCAGAGACTGGAGAGCGACCATCGCGCCCATGTTGGTGTTCACTGAATTTAAGGACATAGCGTATTACCCTTTTCGGCCGGGTGTATATGCCCGCTTTTTGTGGGCTCGATCGGAACAATGCCGGATGAAAGTTAACCGGGCGTAAACAGAACGAACTTTTTTTTCAGCCCGCGCTGGCCGGCAGGAAATTCATCAGCGACAGACTATTCTGAGTACTGATCAAGTGATATGAGGCCTGAAGCTGCGCCTGCATGCTGGTCAGTTGCGACAGCGCGGCGGCCATGTCCACTTCCTGAATGGATGACAGCTGTCCTGACAATGCGGTGGCGGTATCGGATAGTTGTGTCTGTGTCGCGGTCAGACTGGCCTGGGTGTTGCCAAGCACGCCGACGTCAGAAGCCATCGTGGTGACAACACCGGTCAGGCTGGTTCCGGTGTCCTGCACCAGCGATGCGAAACCGGGATCGTTGACCTGAGAACTGGATAATGATCCTAACGTCGCCAGCGAGCGCATCAGGTCGCGCATGTACGATCCGGTGGTCGACGGGCCGGAGGACACGACGGCAGAATTTCCGCTGGCCAGCAATCCGGTCTGTACCAAACCACCCTCTCCGGTTTGCACCGTGGTGGCACTGATCGCGGACACCGGCTGGGACAGATAGGCGGAGAACGGTGACGTGCCGCTGGCATTGGAGCTTCCGGTCGCCAGGGTGGACGTGATGGTCGCGGCCGCGCCGTTGGACGACAATGCCGAGACCGCGGTGTTGATCTGGGTGTAGAAGCCCGAGGACAGGATATTGTCGGATGACGGAACCGGCGGATTGCCGGAGTCCTGGCCGGCGAAGACGTAATTGTTGCCGTCCTTGGTGTTCAGCAGGTCGGCGACCTGTTGCAGCGCGGCATTGGCCTGCGATGCGACGCTATCGACCTCGGAGGCATTGAGACCGTTCAGGTTGGGAATATCGGCGGCGAATTGCGCTGCGATCTGCTGGATTTGCGTCATCGCCGTCTGGGTGACCTGCATGCTGCCGGTCGCCTGGCCGATATTGGTCTGATAGGTCTTCAGCGCGCTGAGTTGCGGGTTCAGGTTCAGCGACATGCTCGCCCCCGCACCCAGGCCCGCATAGCTCTGCGACACCAGGCCGGTGCTGACCTGTTCGGTCAGAGTATCGACCTGCTGATGCACGCTTGCGCTGTTGGCGATCAGGGTTGGGTAGATGCCATAGCCGGTGCCGATGGTGGTGCTCATTGGACGGCCTGCAGCAGTTGGGTGAACATTGACTGCGCCGCGGAAATCACCCGCGCGTTCGCGCCGTAGGCATTTTGTAAGGCCAGCATCTGCGAAACTTCGGTATCCATGTTGACGCCGCTGACAGCACTGACCTTGGCGCTCAGGCTGGTTTGCAGCGCCTGCTCGGTTGTCAGCTTGCTGGTGGTGTTGGCACTTTGCTGGGCCTGCGAAGCAATCAGGCCGGTTGCAAAGTCTGACAGTGCGGCACCGCCGGCATTGAACGACACCGTCAGGTTGCCCGAGGCGCCGAGGCCATTCGTGTTCAGGGTTGGCTGGCTGACCCCGGCTTGAGCCTGGGTGCCAAAGGTGTACTTGCCGATGTTGGTAATCAGGGCCGTGAAGCCGGCTGGACCGCCTGAAGGATTGGGCGTGAATCCGGTGCCGGCGACCGCGTTGGTGCCGTCGCGCACCAGGGATGGATCGGCGACGACCGCGGCGTTGACCTGGATGGTCCCGGCGTATCCGACGTAGCCCGCTTGGGCGGGTGTGCCACCCGCCGCCGGTACATTGCCGGCCGGATCGGTGAACAGCGTCAGCCCCTGCCCGGCGAACCGGCTGGACAAGCCTTGGGAGAACTCATCCAGGGCGGCCTGGCCAGTCGGCAGGGTGGTGTCACGCAAGGTGACGTCAGCGCCGATCTGGCCGCCGATCATCTGGCGGGTGACGTCGGTTCCCCCCAGGGTAATCGCGGGGATACCGCCGCCCGGATAGAACGAACCCGCGGGCGTTGATGCGTTGGCCATCGTGAACGGGCTGGCGCCGCCACGGGTGGGCAAGGTCAGGCCGCCGGCGGTGAAGATCGACAGGTCGCCGTTCGGTTGCTCCACCGTCTTGACGTCGAGCAACTGCGAAAGCGTCTGGACGGCGGCGTTCCGCTGATTTTCCAAATCCGCGGTGCCCAGGTCGGTCGGCTTTAGCGCAATGATCTGATTACTAAGCTCGCCAATCGTCGCAAGTGAGGCATTCAGCGAATTGACCGCTGATCCAAGGCCATTTTGCGCCGCTTGCCGTTGGGTGGAATAGGCGGCGCTGAGGGTATTGATGCCGTTTGCGAGGGTGGCTGCCGATGACACGACGGCACTTTGCTGCGTCTGGTTGCCAGGGTCGGTCTGCAGGGTCGAAAAGCTGTTCTGCAGGTTACCCAGCAGGCTGCCCAAGTCGGTTCCAGATCCAGGCGTTCCCAAGACACTATCAATCGCCTGGAGCGCTGTCTGAGTGGTCTGCAGGCCGGCCACCGTGGCGTTCTGTTGCACCACGGAGGTTTGCAGCGCCTGGTCAACCTGCAGGGTGGCAGGCCCGGTATGAACGCCCAGCCCGACGCCATCCGCGGTCAGCGACTGCTGCGAGCTGACCTCCAGCGCATACCCAGGTGTGGCGGCGTTGGCGACGTTCTGCGAGATCAGCGCGAATTGGGCATTGATGTTCGCCAGTCCCCCGCTGGCGATCGAGAGCGCGGAATCAAGGCTCATGGGTCACGAGGTCAGGCTATCATCTGCAGGGTGGCCTGCAGCATCTGGTTGGCGGTGGTGACCACTTTCGCGTTTGACGAATAGGCCTGCTGGGCGACGATCAGATTGGAGAACTCCGTCGCGATGTCGACGTTCGAGCCTTCCACCGATCCGGTCACGAGGGTGCCGGCGGCGTTGGTGCCCGCCGCCTCGGCGAGCGGTGTACCGCTGCCTTGGGTGGCGGTGAACGCCTCTCCGTTCTGACCCTGCAATGCATTCGGATCGGCGAAGGTCACCAGAGGAACCTGCGCGATCGTCTTTGTCTGACCATTGTCATAATTGACCACGACGTTGCCGTTGGGCTGCGTGGTGACACCGGTGAAACTGCCTGGTGGAATGCCATCCTGGGTGCTACCAAGCGGGCTGTAGGCCGTCCCGGCGAACTGGGTTATGCCGGTGGTGCCGCCATAATTCCCCAGATTGAGCTTGATGGTCTGCGAGCCAGGACCGAAGTTCGTGGTGAAACTTAGGGTCGCCGGCTGTCCGGCGGTATAGCCAGCCGGGAGAACTGTTCCCGGGTCGGTGGTGGACGCCGTCACGTTGCCGATGGTGCCTTCAGGCACCGGGTTACCACTGAGCGAGCCGAACTGCACATCGGCCGAGCCAGCGTCGGTGCTCCCCGTCGTCGAATCTGGTACGCCGACCTGCACAGTCCAAGCATTGGCCGCGTTCTGCGACCAGTTCAGGTTGACGGTATGGGCGGTGCCAAGCGAGTCATAGACCGTTACTTGCGAGGACAGCGGAGACGCGGCGGTCGCGGTGCCAGCGGTCGGGGTGGCGGGAAGATTGGCGGCGATCGTCGCGTTCGATGTCGCGACCGGATTGTAGGGCGCCTGGTTGACCTGGATCGGCGCAAGGGCGTTCTGGTTCACGGCGTTGGTCGAGGGGTTGACCGACCAACCGTTGAGGTACCCCCCGGCGCTGTTCACCAGATAGCCTTGGGCGTTCATCTTGAAGTCACCCGTCCGCGTATAATACTGCTGGGGGTTGAAGGTCGGTGCGTTGTTCGCCTGTCCGATCGGCTGCGAAATGGCGAAAAACCCCTGCCCGGCGATGGCCATCCCTAATGGATTGTCGGTCTGGGTGATCGTGCCTTGCACGTTATTGATATAGTCTGGTCGCGCAACTACCGAGCCAGGCTCGTTGTTAGCCTGAGTGCTGGTGGTCAGGTAATCGACGAAGCTGGTGTCGACGCGTTTGAACCCGACCGTCTGGCTGTTGGCGACATCTTCGCTGATATTGCCAAATGATGACGATTGGGCGCTCAGGCCGCTGATCGCAGTGTTAATCGAACTAAACAGGGACATTGTTTTAACGCTCCGGGAGCTGACCTGAGTCTTACCCAGCAGGAATCATGCCAAGACTAAGTGACCCGTTTCGGGGTCATCCGGCTTTCTCTTGCTAGGCAATAACTGCCGCTTGGCTTTGTCAGCCGGGTCGTTTCTGCCGGCTGATGGGTTATGTCCCGCGGTTGGACGCCGTTTTCGTTTGGCCCATGGCTTGCGTAGTCCAGCGGCGAGAAGCTTCCCGTGGCAGGAGAAACCCATTGCCAGCCACCCCGTCGATCGAGCCATCACACGGTACGATCGCAGTCAAAACAACCGCCTCGACGCCGCCGGCAGCCTCCGGTGATGCGTTCGGGCAGGTATTGAAATCCGTCACCGAAGCCGCGTCCGGCGTGGCGCCGGCGCGGACCAACGATGCGCATGAAGCGTCGGCGACCAATGCGCCGGTCGATCCAGCGTCCGAGGCCAAGGACCAGCCGCCTGCAACGGCGACATCGGCGCAGGCCGCGGATGGTCCGGGCAAAGACCTTCGGGTTGAAGCGTTGCCGGTCGACCCTACAGCTGCCGCATCCACCCCGGCCGCGGCGACGCCCGGGTCTGTTGACGGCGGTGGCGCGAAGGCATCCGGCAAGCCCGCTCACGCCAGCAAGCCGGATAGCGCGGCCGGCACCTCGCAGACGGCTGACCCGACAGCCGCGACGGCATCGACTTCCGAACCCGTCCCAGCCAGCCCGGCGATAACGCCAGCTTCGGTTCCGGCGTCTTCGTCAGCCCTGTCCGTCCCAGCCGCGGACCCCAGCTCGGCGGCACGGCGCACCGCACCCACCTCGAAAGCGGTTGCTGCCGGTGCGGGCGCCACCGCTGCCCGCGCAGATGCTGCCGCTCCTGGCTCGGCATCCACAGGCTCAACCGCGGCACCCATGATCGCCGCGGCGATGCCGGTGACCCAGCTCGCGGGCGTGAGCATGGGACCGGGTGATCTTGTGCATGCGGCGCCGGCATCGACGCGCTCCGCCACCGCCGAAAATCCGACCGGGCCGAGCAGGAGCACCCGCCTGGCTTCCGCTGACAAAACGGTTGCCGCCGATCCCACCAGCCTGGTAGCGCCAGTCGCGGACCCGAAAGTAGCACTTCACCCCGCCGATGCGGCCCCCGCGCAGATTCAGCACGTGGAGGTCAGCGAAATGCTCATCGACCAGGCCGTGCCAACGTCCGCGCCCACGGCCTCGCCATCACCCCTCGTTGCCGTCGCGACGCCGCCGGCTCATCCCGGTAGTCCGGCCGCGATGGTCGAGCAGGTCGCGCCGGCCATCTTCACGTTGGCGAAGACGGCCGACGGCAACCAGCAGATGACGGTCCGCTTGCAGCCTGACGAACTCGGCATGGTGCAGGTGCGGATCGCCCGCGCCGCTTCCGGCGCGACCGAGATCGAGGTCACGGCGGAGAAACCGGATACCTTGTTGGCGTTGCAGCGGGATCAACCGCAACTGCATCACACACTGGATGAAGCCGGCATTCCGGCGGCAGGACGTACGATCACCTTCCATGTCGCGCCACCGGCACCGGCGTCCGGCAGCAATCTCGGTTCAGGCTCAGGAACCGGCCAGCAGAATGCCGGCAATCGCTGGAGCGCCGGCAATATGGATGGCGGCGGCGGTGGCGGTCGTGACAACCATCATGCCAAGCCGTCGAGCGGCTATTTCAGCGGTCGACGGACAATCGATCCTGCCGAGAGCGCTGCCGCGACTCTCGCGACGGCGACAAAAATCTATCGAGTAGGTCTCGACATCACAGCTTGACGGGCTCCAGGAGTTTTATTTCATGAGTGGAAGTATTCTGTCATCGACCGCCGCCAGCGGGTTGCCATCATCCGCCAACGCCGCGCCATCATCGGCCGGGACTGCGCCATCGTCGTCCGGCACATCGTCGTCGTCGGCGATCGCGCAGACCGGGACGTCCGCCCTTGGCAGCCTGAGCAATAACTTCTCCGACTTCCTGTCGTTGCTGATGACGCAACTACAGAACCAGGACCCGTCGTCGCCGATGGATTCCAACACGTTTACCACCGAACTGGTGCAATTCTCCTCGGTGGAGCAGCAGATCAGCACCAACAGCGATCTGACGCAGCTGATCCAGCTGACCCAGGCCAGCCAGGTCGAACAATCATCGTCCTTGATCGGCAAGCCGGTGACGGTGAACAGCGATCAACTTTCGTTGCAGAACGGCAGCGCCGCCATCAACTTCAACACGACAACGCCTGAACCCGTCGCGATCGCGGTTTACAATGGCTCAGGCGCCCAGGTGCAAAGCGCGACGCTGACAACCGCTGCTGGCGCGAACACCTGGAGCTGGAATGGCAAGGATGCCAATGGGACCAGCTTGCCGGACGGACCCTACAAGGTTTCGGTCACCGGTCTTGGCACCAATGGTACGACCGCTCAAGTTCCGTTCACGGTGACCGGCACGGCGACATCGGTGCAAAATAACAACGGAACCGTACAGCTGCAGATGGGTGGGCTGACTGTGCCATTCAGCGCCGTCCAATCGACCGGAAGCTAGGGCGCGTCCGATCGTTTAACAGAGGCTGCACCAAGGTCCGCGGACTGGTGGCGCCGTGGTGCCAAGAACCGTTGACAGGTACGGGCGACGACACGATTGCCTGGTGAGCCGAACTCTGGCGCGACGGCTCCCTCGGCCCAGCCTCGGCGGAAGCCGAGGACGCGGTGCTTCAGGCGCAGCGGACCCGTTCGCAGAGACCGCCAACGGTTATGCTTCGCCGTGAGCGGCCCAGCTATGTCTTGCCGTAGGTCGCGCAAACCCTTACTCAGCCGCCCGAACGTGAACCCAAGGAGGCCGCGATGGCGACCGAGCGCACCTTTTCCATCATCAAGCCGGACGCCACGCGCCGGAACCTGACCGGCAAGGTCAATGCCATGCTGGAACAGGCAGGCCTGCGTATCATCGCACAAAAGCGCATGCACATGACCCAAGCCCAGGCTGAAAGCTTTTATGGGGTGCACGCCTCCCGGCCGTTCTTCCGCGATCTGGTGAGCTTCATGATCTCCGGTCCGGTGGTCGTACAGGTGCTGGAGGGCGAGAACGCCATCGTCCGGAACCGTGAGGTGATGGGGGCGACCGATCCGAAGAAGGCCGCCGCGGCGACAATCCGCGCGATGTTCGCCGAGAGTATCGAGGCCAACTCGGTTCATGGTTCGGATAGCGCGGAAAGCGCGGCGGCGGAGATCGCCTTCTTCTTCGCCGGGATCGAGCTTGTCGGATGAAAACTGAATCGATGGACTGGGTCGGGCTGCTAGGGCGCATTTTGATGAGTGCGATTTTCATCCAGGCCGGCATTGCGAAAGCGATGGCCCCGGCGGCCACGATGGCGTTTTTCACCAAGGATGGGGTCGTCATGCCCGGGGCGGCCTATGCGGTCGCGCTGGTGATCGAAATCGCTGGCGGCATCCTGTTCCTGGTCGGTTGGCGGACCCGGTGGACGGCTCTCGTGCTAGGCATCTGGTGCATCGCAACCGCGATGGTCGCGCATTACCACCCGGGCAATCGCGAGCAGATGATCAACTTCATGAAGAATCTCTGTATGGCAGGCGGCTTCCTGCAGGTTGTGGCGTTCGGCGCGGGCCGCATCAGCTTCGATCGCAGGTAGGGTTCCGCCGCGCGGCAAGTGCCGAGCGACCGGCCTCCTGCCGAGGCGTCGGCTTCGGCGGCTTCCGCGCCGAGCAAAATGGACCGCCTATCATATCCTGCCGGCCAGGTGCGGGGGCGCGCTGACAACATGGCCGGCTGGGTGTAGACTGCCATTCACGTTCGCAACATGAGGCAGTCCCGATGCCTGACAGCATTTCCCCCGCTGGCTCCCCCATTGTCTCCCCCACTGGCTCCCCCATGGGCGACACGGTGATCATCGACATGATCCGCCGCTTCTCGCAGGAGCGGCTTGCGCCGCTGGCAGCCGAGCGCGAGCGGCAGAAGCGGATCGAACCGGAGATCATAGCCGAGCTGGGTGAGTTGGGCGTGTTCGGCGCCACGACGCCGGCCGAATGGGATGGGAGTGATCTTGATCCCGTCACCTATGCCATGCTGTTGGAGGAAATCGCCGCCGGTGATGGCTCGGTTTCGACGATGGTATCGGTGCACAACTCGCCGACCTGTATCGTGGTGAACAACTACGGCAGCGACGCGCAAAAGGACCGCTGGCTGCGCCAGTTGGCAAGCGGGGCGCATGTCGGTTCGTTCGGCCTGACCGAACCGCAGGCTGGTTCGGATGCGTCCAATCTGAAGACCCGCGCGATCAAGCGAGGCGACCGCTACATCGTCAACGGTGCTAAGCAATTTATCAGCAACGCGGCCCATCCCGGCAGCCTGGTGTTCTTTGCCGCGACCGACCCGAGCGCCGGAAAGAAGGGCTTATCGGCCTTCGTGATTGAAAAGAACCATCCCGGGTTCTCGATCGCGCGAACCGAGGAGAAACTGGGCCAAAAGGCGTCCGACACATGCGCGCTCGCATTCGAGGACATGGAGGTGCCTGAGGATCAACGCATCGGGGCGGAAGGTGAGGGCTACAAGATCGCGCTGTCCACACTGGAAAGCGGTCGCATCGGCATCGCCGCGCAGAGTGTGGGCATGGCGCGAGCGGCACTGGAATACGCGATCGGCTATGCTAAGGAGCGCAAGGCCTTCGGTGGCGCGATCATTGATTTTCAGGCCGTCGGGTTCCGGCTGGCTGACGCGAAGACGCGGCTGGAAGCGGCACGACAATTGACGCTTTACGCGGCCCGACTGAAGGCGGAAGGACGCCCGGCGCTAGAAGCCGCATGCATGGCCAAGCTGTTCGCGTCCGAGGCCGCGGAAGCTATTTGCACGGCCTCGATCCAAACGTTGGGAGGCTACGGATTTCTCGCCGATTATCCGGTGGAGCGAATTTATCGAGACGTCCGGGTTTGCCAGATCTACGAAGGCACGTCAGACGTGCAGAAGCTAATTCTGCAGCGCATGCTGTAGACTAGCAGCTGACCGTAGACGGTCAGTCGCTTTAGCGCATTGTTTTTACGAGCAACTTTATCAACCAGACTGTTCCAGTCAGGCTGATGTTGCTCTAGGCTGACCCGGGGCCTCTGCCTTGTGAGGAGGCCCGGCTTCGGTCATAAGCACCGCTTTCCAACACCCAGGAGCTTGCATGCCGTTTTTTCCGGACTGCTCAATTGGGCCTCCGGCCCGTCTGCTTGGGGCCGCGACCTTGTTTGGCCTCGTGTCCATTGGGGCGGCTCAGGCGCAGACTCAGGCGCAGACACCAGCCCAAACTCAAGCACCGGCCCAGACGCAGGCACAGTCACCGGCGCCGGCGGATGCCGACCCTGTGCTGGCCGAAGTGAATGGTCAGCCGATCCATCTCAGTGACTTGAAGGCCGCGGCCGCGACGCTGCCGCCCCAGGCGCGTTCCATGCCGCCACAACAGCTTTACCCGGTGCTGCTGGACCAACTGGTGGACGCGCAAGCGCTGCTGGTCGAAGCGAAGAAGTCGGGGTTGGACAAAGACCCTGAAGTCGAGCGGGCTGTGAAGATGGCCGAGGAACGGACGCTGGCATCGGCTTTGCTCAACAAGGAGGTTCGTCCCGAGGTTACCGAGCAGGCGGTCAAGGCGCGCTACGATCAGGAATATGCCGGCAAACCGGGTCAGACCGAAGTCCATGCCCGGCATATACTGGTGCCCGATGAAGCCACGGCGAAGAAGATCATCGGCGAATTGCAACATGGCGCCGACTTCGCCGCCCTGTCCAAGCAATACAGCAAGGATCCGGGCGCGGCGCAGCAGGGCGGTGATCTCGGCTTCTTCAAGAAGAGCGACATGGTGCCGGCCTTCGCCAACGTGGCATTCGCATTGAAGGACAATGAAGTTTCGCCAGTTCCGGTGAAGACGGAGTTCGGCTGGCATGTCATCCAAACGCTGGGGCGGCGCACGACGGAACCACCAACTTTCGAGCAAGAGCAGGCTCAGATCCGCCAGCAAATGGTCCAGGCCGCAGTGCAGAAGGCGGTGACACAAGCCAGGGCAGCTGTGACGGTGAAGCAATTCAACATGGATGGCTCGCCGGTGAAGGCGACCGACACGGCGCAGCCGCCGGCAGCCCACTAGACTAGCCTCCGATCGCGTTGACCGGATTTCGCTGGTCAACCATTTGTTCGCGTGATTGACCTCTCCGGCGATCTGGCCTTCGCGGATCACGCTCTGACCGCGTGCGGCAGTGACGCACCTGAACCAGCGATAAGACACAAGGAAAGGAAGAAATGCCAGCCGCCACGTCTCCGCTCGCTGTTCCGTTGCCCGCGTTGCCGCCACTCGACGGCGTCCGGCTTTCCGCCACGGCCGCGGGCATCCGATACCACGAACGAACCGATGTGGTGATGATGGAAGTCACCGCGGGCAGCACGGTGGCGGGTGTTTTCACTTCCAATAAATGTCCGGGCGCGCCGGTTGACTGGTGCCGTGCATCGCTGAAAGGCGGCAAGGCACGGATGGTGGTCGTGAACGCAGGCAATGCGAACGTCTTCACCGGCAAGGCGGGGCGTGAGGCGTGTGGGGCCACGGCAGCCGCTGCCGCCGAGCTGGTGGGTTGTCCGCCGCGGCAGGTGTTCGTCGCCTCGACCGGCGTCATCGGGGAGGTGCTGCCGCACGAAAAGCTGGTCGCGGCGCTTCCGACCCTGCAGGCCAACCTTGCCGCGGATAACTGGGAAGCCGCCGCACGCGGCATCATGACGACAGACACGTTTCCAAAGGCCGCGACACAGACCGCCGAAATTGGCGAGAGTGCGGTCCGGATAACTGGGATCGCCAAGGGCAGCGGAATGATCGCGCCCGACATGGCGACGATGCTCTGCTTTGTGTTCACCGACGCGAAGATACCGGCCGACGCGCTGCAGACGATGTTGACAAAGGCCACGGCCGCGAGTTTCAACTGTACGACGGTGGATTCCGATACCTCCACCTCGGACACGATTTTGCTGATCGCCACCGGGCAGGCGAAACACCGGCGCATCCCACCGGCCAACAGTCCGGCCATCCGGAACCGGATGCTGGCCGACTTTGCCCGCGCCCTGAACGAGGTGCTGCTGGATCTGGCGTTGCAGGTTGTCGGCGATGGGGAAGGCGCGCGGAAGCGTGTGCGCATCGATGTGACGGGCGCGACGAATGCCAGATCGGCGAAGAAGATCGCGATGGCGGTGGCGAACTCGCCCCTGGTGAAGACGGCTATCGCCGGCGAAGACGCCAATTGGGGTCGTATCGTGATGGCCGTCGGCAAAGCCGGGGAGCCCGCGGACCGCGACCGGCTTTCAATCGGCGTCGGTGGCGTCTGGATGGCAAAGGAAGGCGCCGTTGTCCCCGGCTATGATGAGACTCCCGTTGTTGCCCACATGAAAGGCAAGGAGGTTGAAATCGCCATTGACATTGGTCTGGGACGCGGTTCGGCAACTGCCTGGACCTGCGATCTGACGCACGGCTACATTGACATCAACGGCTCCTACAGAAGCTGAGGCTCGTTTCCGTCGACCAAGCGATCGGCTGCCGGCTGGGGTGTGCGATACAGGAAGGCTGCGGACGTCGTCGGGTTGCCGGCGCCCGCTCAACCGGTCTTGTTGTCCTCTGTCACAGCGGCGAGGCGGAGGATAATGGTGGTTCCTTCCGCGGGGCGAACGTCCACTTCCAAAGCGCCGCCGCCCATTGCCACACGCTCCATTAAACCGCGGAGGCTCGCCATCCTGGCGGCCTGATCCGAACCTGGCATGTCGTCGGTAATGCCGATACAGATGCGGTCGCCTAGCGTTACGGCGGTCAACAGGAGTCGGCTGGCCGGTGCGCTACGCATAGTCACCGCCAACAACTCCTCCAGCATGTCGGTCAGCGCGCCCCCTCGGATCCGGCCCACCAGCCCCGAGGGTGCAGCGACCTCCGCCCGGACGGATTGATGTGCCATAACGGGGGCCAGACGCTTCAACGCCAGGCGGATCGCGCCGCCGACGTCCGCGTCGGAGTCGATTTCATTGATGTCGATGTCGGCATCACCCCAAAGCGGATCGACCGGAACACCGAGCGGTCCGCGGGCCGCGGCGGAGGTGCGCGCCCGCTTGCTGCGCCAGCCCGCGACGACAAAGATGCCCGATGCCGCCCCGGCCGCGAGAACATAGCTCATCCAAATCGCGATCACACCCGCACAACCCGTATTCTACACCGGAATTGTAGCAGGCAACGTTTAACAACAGGTTAACCAGGACTACAGGAAGCTGCATGGTCGCGCCGATCTACTGCTGTCCCGGAAATTTCGACGAAATGCAGGCGGCTTGAAGTTGAGCGGCAATGCTTACAGAAAATCCGGGGCTTCGCCCAAGAGCTTCGGAATAGCGGGCATACCGGTCGACGCATGCGTCGCCCGGTTTTATGCGGCTACCAGCTGCCGTAGAACGCGTCGAACCCGGCCAACGCAGCTGATTTCTCTTGATGGCTCAGAAACGAGGCCAGGAACGAATTTCGCGCAAGTATCACGATCTCGGCCTCGGTCAATGACAGCGCTTGCTGGATAGCAATGAAGTTCTCGCTGATATAACCGCCAAAATACGAAGGATCATCCGAGTTGACCGTGACAAGCAGTCCCGACTGCAACATCCGCCGCAACGGATGCAGCGAAAGATCCGGGCAGCCTTGCAGGGCTCGGTTCGACAACGGACAGACAGTCAGCGGGATCTGCTCGCGCGCGAGCCTTGAAACCAGCGCCGGATCCTCCAGCGCCGTGTTGCCGTGGTCGATGCGACGGACCTGCAGGACGTCGATAGCCTCTCGCACGTAAGCCGGAGGTCCCTCTTCTCCCGCATGCGCGACGGGGACGAAACCTTGCTTCCGAGCCTCCGCGTAGATGCGGGTAAACTTCGACGGAGGGTTGCCACGCTCGGTGGAGTCAAGTCCGACACCGAAGATGTGGTCCTTGCATCGGCAGGCTTGCTTCAGCACGTCAAAGCCTTGTTCCTCTGGTAGATGGCGGAGGAAGCACATAATCAGCTTCGCTGTAATCCCAAAGTCCCGCCGGCCCTTGTCCAGCGCATCAGTCAGCCCAGTGAGAACAGTATCGAACGATACATTCCGTCCGGTGTGTGCTTGAGCATCGAAGAAGATTTCGACGTGCGTCACATTCTGCGCTGCCACTTTTTCCAGATAAGCGAATGCGAGGTCGAAAAAGTCGGCGCGACATCGAAGCACCGACATTCCGACGTAGTAAATACCAAGAAAATCCTGTAGCGAGCCAAAATGATACGCCTGACGAACGGCGTCGACGCTGGTGTATGGCAGAGGAATGTTGTTCCTTTGCGCAAGCTTCATCATCATTTCCGGTTCCAGCGTGCCCTCGATATGGAGATGAAGCTCCGCCTTCGGCATGATCGAGATGAAACGATGGAGACGTGCCTGATCGATGAGTCTGGTCTTTCCACGTGCCGCACCAGCAGAATAGGTAACCGGCGTTTTCGTTGCAAGCCCGCGCCGGTGTTTCGGCTGTCCGCGGTGTCATGGAGCGGACACTGGAAGCCACGACCGGCGGCAAGCTTCACTCGCTAGTATCGCCCCAACGCGTTCAAGGGTCGCACGAAGCGGCGATCCGCGCATCACTTTGTCTGGGAGCTTGCGAAGTTGGGACCTTGCGAAAAATCCGGCGGGCGCTTATCGCGCCGGGACACGCGGGGGACGGGCAGTTGATCCGAGTATTGAAGCAAGGTGCGACCGAGGCCGAGAAGACCGAAGCCGATCGCAAGGTTCGTCAGACGGTCGAGCATATACTGGAGGATGTGTCAGCGCGCGGCGATGCCGCGGTACGAGACCTGTCGGTGAAGTTCGACAAGTGGAATCCGAGCGCGTTCCGCCTGCGCCCGGACGAGATCGCGTCGCTGATGAACAGCCTTCCCGACCAGGTGATTACGGACATAAAGTTCGCCCAGTCGCAAATTCGCTGTTTCGCCCAGGCGCAAAAAGACGCGTTGCTTGATATCGAAATTGAAACTTTCCCCGGGGTCCGTCTTGGTCACAAGAACATCCCGGTGAACAGTGTCGGCTGCTATGTGCCGGGCGGGCGGTATCCGATGGTTGCCTCGGCCCACATGTCGGTGCTGACCGCGAAAGTCGCCGGTGTAAAGCGCATCGCCGCCTGCACCCCACCGCTGAATGGCATTCCGCCCGCCGCGACTGTCGCCGCGATGTCACTCGGGGGCGCGGACGAGATTTATCTACTGGGCGGCATCCAGGCGGTCGCGGCGATGGGTCTTGGGACGCAGACCATCGCCGCGGTCGATATGCTGGTCGGCCCCGGCAACGCCTTCGTCGCCGAAGCCAAGCGGCAACTTTTCGGCCGGGTTGGCATCGACCTGCTTGCCGGTCCAACCGAGACCCTGATCATCGCGGACGACAGCGCCGACGTCGAAATGTGCGCGACCGACCTGCTGGGCCAAGCCGAACATGGGCCGACCTCACCGGCGATCCTGTTGACGACATCAAAGAAGATCGCGGCTGGGATCGAGAGCGAGATCGACCGTCAGTTGGCCCATCTGGCCACGGCGGACATCGCCTCCGTGGCGTGGAGCGACCATGGTCAGGTGATCCTGTGCGACACCGAGGCGGAGTTGTTGTCCGAAGCCGATCGGATCGCCTCGGAGCACGTACAGGTGCTGACACGTGATCCGCGCTGGTTTCTTGATCGAATGACCAATTACGGCGCGTTGTTCCTTGGCAAGGAAACCAATGTCGCATACGGCGACAAGGTGATCGGGACCAACCACACGCTGCCGACCAAGCGGGCGGCTCGTTACACGGGTGGTTTGTGGGTGGGGAAGTTCCTCAAGACGGTGACCTATCAGCAGGTCAGCGCGGATGCGACGGCGATGATCGGCGAATTCTGTTCGCGTCTGTGTGCGTTGGAGAACTTCGCAGGTCACAAGGAACAGGCCGACCTGCGGGTGCGCCGATATGGCGGGAAGAACCAATAACAGGTCCTTGGTCGGTGGTTGCAACGAACAGCGCGTTGCGGTCTGGCTGTCATGGCCGCAGCACAATACGGCCACGCTGGCCATCGGCCACGGCCTGGTAAGCGGTTACCGCCTGCTCCAGCCTGTATTGGCGCTCGACCGGTGCGGACCGGTAGTCGCCGGCGACGAAGCCAGGGGCCAGCTTATCCAGAACCTTCGCGCAGGCCAGCATATCAAGCTTGAGCGTATCAATGCCGATGAGCTGAGACTCGTTATGGTAGAAATCGGCGAGATCGAAACAGACCTTTCTCGCTCCTGTCACACTCATCTCCACCAGACGGCCGTGCGGTGCCAGACACTGGAGAGCATGAGCGAACATTAGGCCGCCGACGCAGTCCAGGATCACATCGGCACCCTGCCCATTTGTCGCATCGCGCACCGCTGCCGGAAGACCGGCATTGTCAACCCTGAGTGACAGACCGATCCTGGTGATCGCCGCATCGGTCCTTGACGCTCCGCGATCCGTTCCGATGATCCGGGCGCCGACTCGCCGGGCGATCTGCACACCAGCGTTGCCGACGCCGCCGCTCGCGGCGATGACCAAAACCGTCTCATGTTGCAGCAGACGCGCGCCGTCGATCAGCCCCTTCCACGCCGTAATGAAATTTACCCCAACCGACGCGGCCTCAGCAAAACCGAGCGCCTCCGGTTTCCGCCGCAGGGCGGCGACGGGGACGCAGATATATTCCGCATGCGAACCATCACGGGTGAACCCGGTATCGCCCCCGGTACCCCAGACCTCGGCGCCAAGCCACTCCGCGGGCCCGGCCTGGACCACGCCGGCGAAGTCGCGCCCCGGCGTCCTTGGCAGCGTCGTCTGTGCCATCATTCCCTGCACGTTCTTCACGTCGCTGGGGTTGATCGACGCGGCCTTGATTTCGACAACAGCCTGGTCCGGTTCGGCAACCAGGTCGGCGACCGTCTCGACGGTCAACACATCCGGCTTGCCGTGGCGGGTGAACCGGATAGCCTTCATCTAACCAATCCCTGCTGCTTGCCGCATCGCGTGACGCGGGGTTGGCTGGCGCGTCGCTTGACGCGATTCGCCTGGCGCATCGCTTGACGCGACGATCATTCGGAGGACACTGACTAAACCACGCGAAGGGGGAAACACCACATGAGCGACGTCAAAATCCTGGCAACTGGCTTCGGCTTTCCGGAAGGCCCCGTGGTATGCAAGGACGGGTCGGTGATCCTGACCGAAATCCGCAACAACCAGTTATCCAGGGTCACGCCTGCCGGCGACGCCAGCGTGTTCTCGCGCTGCGGCGGTGGCCCGAACGGCCTGGCATTCGGTCCGGACGGTGCGCTGTATCTTTGCAACAATGGCGGCAGCAGATATGTGGAGGGCTCCTCCATGGGTGTCGCGCCGCATCCCGATTACAAGTTTGGCTACATTCAGCGGATCGATCCGCGGACCGGCGAGGCGAAGACGCTGTACGCCGAGGTTGGCGGGGATAAGCTTTCCGCGCCAAACGACATTGTATTCGACACTCAAGGCGGCTTCTACTTCACCGATCTTGGCAAGCGCTATGCGCGACATCGTGACCATGGCGGGATTTACTACGCGCTGCCTGATGGCTCGCAAGTCACCGAGATCGCCCACCCGATCTTGAGTCCAAACGGCTGCGGCCTGGCGCCAGATGGGAAGACGCTTTATGTCGCTGACACGGAAGGTGCTCGTCTGTGGGCCTTTGAAATTGAAGCACCCGGCGTGTTCCGCCAACCCGTTCAGCACGCCCACCACAGCGGCAAGATCATCGCCGGTCTGCCAGGCAATGCTCGGTTTGACAGCCTCGCTGTCATGGCTAATGGCAATATCGCTGTCGCCACATTGAACACCGGCTATATCACCGAGATCACGCCTGCCGGGGAAACCGTACGGGCGGTGAAAATGCCTGACATCTACCCGACGAACATCTGCTTCGGTGGTGCGGATATGCGGACGGCCTACATCACCCTGTCGGACTCCGGCCGGTTGGGAACGATGCAGTGGGCGACGCCCGGATTGAAGCTGAACTTCGGCTGATCGGTGTCCGGCCGCGCCGCATCTCGTGGTTACGGCTGGCATGTCTGGGCTGAGAGCCAGGTCGGCCGTCCGCGACAAGGGCGGCCACGCCTGCATCGGGGCGGCAATTATCTAACGGTGAAGTAATGAATTAAAAACCGAGCACGCTGGCGGCCTCATGTACGACGGTTTCCAGCGCGCCGTCGACGAATGGGGAGATCAGGCCAGCCGAACGGACCAGATCCTGGAACGGCGCTGATCCACCGCGTGAGCAGAGTCCCACGTAGGCTTCCATCGCCGCTGCATAGTCGCGGCGCGATTTCACCCAAAGCTGCATCGCGCAACACTGTGCCAGCGTGTAGTCGATATAGTAAAACGGCGAACCATAGATATGCGGCTTCGCCTGCCAGCGCCTGCCCTCTGCCAGGACGTGCAGATCGCCGTAGTCGACCCACGGCATGTATCGCTTCTCCAACCGGGACCAGATCGCGTGTCGATCCGCTGCCGACGCCTTCGGGTTGGCGTAGACCTCGTGCTGGAAGTGATCGACGCAGACCCCGTAAGGCAGGAATGCCAGGGCGCCGATCAGGTGCATGCGGCGAAAGCGGCTCGCGGCAGCCTCACCCACAAGGTGGCCGACTGCCGGGTAGGACAAAAACTCGAGGCCCATCGAGTTGATTTCAGCGGCTTCCATCGTCGGCCAAAGATAATCGATGATCGGGAAGTCGCGACTTCGCCAGTTCTGAAAGGCGTGCCCCATCTCGTGGGTGAACACACCGATATCGTGGTGCGTGCCGTTGAAATTGGCGAAGATGAACGGCATACGCTCGCTGGGGAAGGCGGTGCAGAACCCGCCGCCCGCCTTGCCGACGCGGTTCTTCAGGTCCATGAACCCGCCCTGGGTCATCGTCTGGTAGAACGAAGCCAGCCGGTCGTCCATGCCAGCGAACATCTGTTCAGCCGCAACGACCAGCGCATCATGATCGCCTGCCGGTTTGGGATTTCCGGCGGGATCGAGCAACGCCTCGTCCCAATATCGCAGCCGCTCCCAGCCGTTTTCCTGGCGGCGCGCTTCCAGTATGCGCCCCACCAATGGCACGACGTGGCGCACGACCTGGTCTCGATACCGAGCAACATCATCGGGTCCGTAGTCGACGCGCCGCAACCGTCGATAGCCAAGCGGCGTGTACGTCGAGAACCCCAGCTTGCCGGCCATCGCATGACGCAGCGCCACGAGTTGGTCGAACAGCGCATCCAGTTCCTGAGCGTGCGCCGCGAAGAATGACCAACGCCGGCGTTCAGCCTCATGCCTGACCTGGCGATCGGGATCTTCGGCATAAGGTCCCAAACCGGAAAGATTGACCGTCTGGCCGCCGATCTCGATCCTGGCGGACGCAAGCAATTGGGTGTACCGCGCTGCGAGCTTCGCTTCTGCTTCGAGGTCAGACTTGATGGCCGGATCGAACGTCGTCAGATCCATGTCCCACAGTCGAAGCGCATGTTCTCCCACCAATCCGGTAAGGCGAGCGGGATCCTCATCGGCGAGCAGGCGCCGCTTCAGTGCGATTTCGAGGTCGGCCGCCTCGGGTGACAACGCGTCGGCATAGTCGCGATCCGAACGCGCCGTTTCGTCTGTGGCATCTTGGGCAAACCGCAAATGAGCCAGTGCCGACCAGGTCTCGTACTGCCGTCGTAAACTGTCCCACGCCGCCAATGCCGCTTCAAGAAATCCACGATCCAGCGACGCACCGATCGCCGCGTAGGCTTGGGTCAAACTGGCTCGGGTGGGCTTCGGCTGGCTAATGGCGGCGAACCGCTGGGTCTTAGAGCGATATCCCATCGCGTTGCTCATGGACATCGCTCCAACTCTTTGTTTGATCGCATGAGTAACCGCTCCAGTGATTCAACCTGCGCGGATAATGCTCAGTCACCGGCTGTCTCGGGCAAGATCTCGGTGGTCGCGAGGGTGCCCGCCGAGCCGCGTTCGCGCACCATGTTCAGCCGGCGTTCGTGGAAGCTCGCGACCGATGGACGGTGTGCGATCGAGACCAAAGTCGCGTTCGGCAGCCGCTGTTTCAGAACCTGGTATAGTTCGGATTCAGCCTCCGGATCGACGCTGGCGGTGGCTTCATCAAGGAAGATCCAGTCAGGTCCGGCCAGGATCGCCCTGGCGAAGCCGAGACGTTGCTGTTCGCCCATCGACAATCGTACCGGCCAGTTATCGTCATGGTCCAGCCGCTCGCAAAGGTCTGGCAAGCCCACGTCTCGCAGCACCTGGGACATGTCGTCCTGGCTGAACGCGCCGATGGGATTTGGATAAGTGATCACATGTCGCAAGGTTCCCAGCGGCACATAAGGTCGCTGCGGCAGGAAGAAGGAGTTTGGCGGGATCTGCACGCCGCCGGAGCCGAACGGCCAGATGCCGGCGAGCATGCGGAAAAAGGTCGTCTTGCCCGCGCCAGAGCGTCCGGTGACGACGACCGAGTGGCCGGCCGTCAGCAACAGGTCGGCCCCTTCCAGCAGCTTCGTGCCGTCCGGCAGGCTCATGCGCACGTTTTTCAATCGCACGTTGCCGTCGGTCGAGGGGGTGGGCTCGAAGCCGCCATGACTCTCCGCCCTGGCCTTGACGATCGCGCGATGGAAGGTCGCCAAGCGTTCGACAATCGCCCGCCAGGTCGCCAGCTGTGCGTAAGACTCGACGAACCATGACATTGTCCCCTGCACTGTCGCGAAGGAACCAACTGTCTGCATCAGACCGCCCAACTGCATGGTGCCGGCGAAGTAGCGGGGTGCGGCGACGACGATGGGAAAGACGACCGCCACCTGGTCATAGCCGACGACCAGGGAATTCAGCAGCTTGGTCCGCGTCATGATCTGGCGCCAGTTCAGGATCACCGCCGCGAAGCGCTCGCGCAGATTGACTTCCTCCTCCTCCTCGCCGCGATAGAGGGCGATGTTCTCCATGTTTTCGCGGACGCGCACCAGGGCGTAGCGGAAATCCGCCTCCACCCGCTGCTGCCTGAAGCTGAGCATCGCCAGCGGCCGGCCGACCAGGTGGGTCAGCCAGGTGCCGACCACGGCATAGGCCAGCGCCACCCACACCATGTAGCCGGGGATCGGAATGCCGAAGACCTCGATAGCGCCTGACAGGCCCCACAGGATGCCGATGAAGCTGCCCAGAGAGACGAGATTGGACAGCAGGCCAAGACTGAGGCTGAGGGTGGTGTCGGTGAAGTCGCGCAGATCCTCGGCGACACGCTGGTCGGGGTTGTCCGTGCCGATCGCGGCGCGGTCGACGGTCAGGCTGATGTGGTAGTAGGCACGATCGGCCAGCCATTCGCCGAGGAACTCACCGGTCATCCAGCGGCGCCAGCGGATCTGCAACAACTGGTTGATGTAGACGGAGTAAACCGCCAGCACGATATGGATCGCGGCGACCTCGCAGAACCCCGGCAGCAGCCCGATCGGGGTGCGGCGATACAGGAACAACAGCTCCAGAAACGCCTTCCAGTCCTTGTCCTGCAACGCATTGTAGAACTCGCGGCGCCAGTAGCTCAGGACGACGCTCAGCCCCACCAACGTCAGGTTCATCGCGATGATCGCCAGCAGCAGGCCACGGGCAGACCATTTCTCATTCGACGTCATGAAGTAGGGACGGGTGAACCGCCAGGCATCTTTCAGAAAGGGGCCGATTCCGCGCATGACCGGTTATTTCTCGCTAGAAGGGGGGGATCTTTGCCTGCAGCGCGGCGATCCACGTCGCGAGCCGTCTGCCGTTCACACCGAGGTCGGACGCGCCATAGACGCTGCGGGAATAAACGATCAGGCCACTTTGGTTCGGTCCTTCTTGCTGAACCTGCGCCATGACCAGGTCGGGGAAATTGAGTATCGCGCTGCGCACGACGTAATGGACCTGAAGCGCGCCGGGATAGATCGCAGCCTGATAGGTGCGTGGCTGGTCGCCAGCGACCTGGGTGACCAGCGCGAACAATCCATCGGCGGACACGTTGTAGGGTCGCGTGATGATATCGGGCGGCGGCGTAAAGCCTCGCGGCGCGGCCAGAGACGTGTTTGGGCTCGCGGGGCGGACGATATGGGCGATGTCCATCAGCGGTGGCGTCGGCAACCCCTCCGCCGCCGGGAAACCGCAGGCAGGGAGCACCAGGCCGAGCAGCCAGGCCAGCGGGTTCATCCGGTGTAAATGGACGTCATCCCGTTTGTGATGCCCGGAAAGCGCACTTGCGGCAAGTCTGATCGCGCCATGTCGGCCCCGGACCAGGCGTGAAAACGGTGTAACCCAGTTCCCGAGCCGGTTATCATGCCCCTGGTATCATGCCCCTGGTTTCATTTTTGCTGATGGCATGGCTGAAGGGGCGCGGCTTTTTGGCTGGGCGGCAAGTCCGGCGCACAGACGCCCTAGCGCCACCAAACCTGGATTTCCGACAGCCCGCTGATGGCTCGCCTCGGGTTCGGGACAGGATCCGTCGGACATCGAAGCGGGTCCGATCCGAGCGGGGGCTGAAACGGTCAGGCAGGGCCCACGCGGCAGGGGTCGGAACAACGGCTGGCCGAGATGCGCTTCGAGCAGTCGGATGCGGCGGCTGAGAGCGGGAACTGTCAGGTTCATTGTCAACGCCGCCTGCGCGAGGCTTCGCGACCGCGCTTCCCACGACGAACGCTTTGGTTGGCCCAAGCGGAAGTCGCCGGATGGGCGCCAGCCAGAAGTTATCCGCCGCCCTGACGAGGAGCGTCCGCTTTTGGGTCGTCAGACGACATCCCGAACCGAACCCACCCCGGCGGATCGATCGACCTTGACCTGAGGCGCCATTATGATCTCCTGTTTCCCGGACAGCGTGAAAAAACGCGCGCCACGACAGGAGGACCGCGCCATGGAACTCGGGTATTTCTCGATGCCGTCGCACCCGCCGGAGCGCGGCCTGAAGGCCGGCGTCGAGTGGGATCTGCAGACCATGCGCTGGCTCGATGAACTCGGCTTCTCCGAGGCGTGGATCGGCGAGCATCACACCGCCCCATGGGAGCCCAATCCTTCGCCCGACCTGCTGATCGCCCAGGCTCTGCTGCAGACAAAACGACTGCGCATCGGCCCGGGGGGATTCCTGCTGCCGTACCACCATCCGGCCGAACTGGCGAACCGGGTGGCGATGCTGGATCATATGTCCGACGGCCGGCTGTTGTTCGGCGTCGCCGCCTCCGGCCTGCCAAGCGACTGGGCGATGTTCAACGTCGATGGCATGTCGGGAACCAACCGGGAGATGACGCGTGAAGCGCTGGACATCATCCTGCGGATGTGGAGCGACGAACCTTCGTTCGAATACCGTGGCAAATACTGGAACGTCGACAAACCCGAAACGATGTTCGGCTTCCTGAAGCCGCATCTCAAACCGCTGCAGACGCCGCATCCGCCGATCGGCGTGGCGGGTCTGTCGAAGAACTCCGACACGCTGAAGATGGCCGGCGAACATGGCTTCCTGCCGCTGAGCCTGAACCTGAACCCGGCCTATGTGGCGACCCATTGGGCCGCGGTCGAGGAAGGGGCGCGGCGCACCGGCCGCACCCCGCACCGGCGGGACTGGCGGATGGTGCGCGAGGTATTCGTGGCCGAGACCGATGAACAGGCGCACCGCCTGTCGGTCGGCGGCATGATGGGGCGAATGATGGGGCAGTATTTCCTGCCGTTGCTCGGGCAATTCGGCTTCCTGGATTACCTGAAGCACGACCCCTCTGTGCCGGACTCTGACGTGACGCCGGAATATTGCGCGCGGCACAACTGGCTGATCGGTTCGCCGGCGACGGTGGCGGAAAAGCTGGAGCGGGTCTACCGCGAGGTCGGCGGCTTCGGCAGTCTGCTGGTGTTCGGGTTCGACTACGTCGAAAACCCACAGGCGTGGCATAACTCGCTGCGGCTGCTGGCGCAGGAGGTGGCGCCGCGGATCGGCCATCTGACGCCGGGTTAGCGGCCATCAAAGCCGCGAAACGACGGTACTCGGAGAACAGCACCTTGTGGGACGCCATCTCGGCCAGTGGAACGGCGTGACGATCCGCGCTATAGGATACCTTCTTCGTTTCCATCAAGGTACTGGATGAGCGACAGCCCGGACAGCCTGGTGTTGCGCTTCATGCGCGCACTCGATACGCAAGGCGATCGGATGGCCGATGACATTCGGAAGGTCAAAGGGCGCGTTGGCGCCCTGGGACACCGCTATGCAGGCGTCTCGCGGCGGCCGCATTCCCTTGAGTTACGGTTCGCACGAATCGAGCACCGCCTCGACCTCATCGGTGAACACCCCGCATGACCCGCGTCCTGCACCGTTCGGGCGCCATTCCGCCCACCGCGACGCGCGGCGAAGGCATCTACGTTCATACCAGCGACGGCCGGGCGATCATCGACGCATCGGGTGGCGCCGCGGTGGCGTGCCTGGGTCACGGCAACCGCCGCGTGGCCGACGCCATCGGGCGCCAGGCCGCTGCCATGGCCTATGCCCATACCGGCACCTTCTCCAACCAGCCGGCCGAGGACCTCGCCGAGATCATCCTGCGTGACGAACCCGGCGGCCTGAGCCGCGCCTGGTTCTGCTCATCCGGTTCGGAGGCCAACGAGGCCGCGATCAAGCTGGCGCGGCAATACTTCCTGGAGATCGGCCAGCCGCGACGCACCAAGACCATCGCTCGGCGGCAATCCTACCACGGCACTACCTTGGGCGCTCTGGCGGCCGGCGGCAACATGATGCGGCGCGCCTACTACGAGCCGATCCTCAGCCAGGCGCACAGCCTGGTGTCCCCCTGCTTCTCCTACCGCTTCAAGCACGACGGCGAGTCCGACGCGGGGTATCTGGATCGGCTGGCGGGCGAACTGGAAGCGGAATTCCAGCGCCTCGGACCCGGCACCGTCATGGCGTTCCTCGCCGAACCCGTGGTCGGCGCCACCACCGGCTGCGTCGCGGCGCTGCCTGGCTACTTCGCCCGAGTCCGCCAGATCTGCGACCGTCACGGGGCGCTGCTGATCCTGGACGAGGTGATGTGCGGCATGGGCCGCACCGGCACGATGCACGCTTGGCAACAGGAAGGTGTCGCCCCCGATATTCAGGTCATCGCCAAGGGGCTGGGTGGTGGCTACCAGCCGATCGGCGGCATCCTGATCGCCGAGCGGATCGTGCGCGCGCTGGCGGATGGTTCGGGTGGGTTCCTGCACGGGCAGACCTACCAGGCCCACCCGGTCGCCTGCGCCGCCGCGCTGGAGGTGCAGCGCATCATCCAGGAGGACGATCTTGTCGCCAATGTCCAGGCCATGGGCAGCCGGCTGGAGACCGCGCTACAGGAGCGGTTCGGCAACCACCGCCACGTCGGCGACATTCGCGGGCGCGGGCTGTTCTGGGCGCTGGAGTTGGTGACCGACCGGGCCTCCAAGGCGGTATTCGACCCGACGCTGAAACTGCACGAACGGGTCAAGGCTGAAGGCCTGGCGCGCGGCTTGGCGACCTACCCGATGGGCGGGACGATCGACGGCAAACGCGGCGACCACGTCATCCTGGCACCCCCCTACATCGCGACCGCGGCCAACATCGACACGATCGTGCAGCGTCTGGGCGACGCGGTCGACGCGGCTCTCAGCAGCCTCTGAGAAGCATTCTCATCATTACGATCCCCACTTGACGAGACGGTCATCTCGGCCACATTCGCGCCATGCGCAATTTTTCAGAATTGACCGAGCGCGAGATCCTGGCGTTGGCGATCGCCAACGAGGAGGAAGATGGCCGCATCTATCTGGACATCGCTGAAGGCCTGCGCGCCGATTACCCCGGCAGTGCCAATGTGTTCTCCGAAATGGCGGGTGAAGAGGGCGACCACAGGCGCCGGCTGCTCGAGGTCTATCGCGCCAAGTTCGGCGAGCATATTCCGCTGATCCGCCGCCACGACATCCGCGGCTTCGTCCAGCATAAGCCGGTCTGGCAGATGTACCCGATGAACCTGAAGGCCGTGCGCAACCTGGCTGAAAGCATGGAGACCGAGACCCAGGGCTTCTACCGCCGCGCCTCCGTGCGCAGCGAGGACGTCACGATCCGCAAGTTGCTCGGCGATCTGGCGGACGCCGAGGTCGCGCACGAACATCGCGCCGACCAGTTGGTCGAGGAAAACCTGCCGGCCAATGTGCGGCGTGACGAGGACGCGCACGCCCGCCAGTCGTTCGTGCTGCGGGTGATCCAGCCAGGCCTCGCCGGGCTGATGGACGGGTCGGTCTCGACCCTGGCGCCGGTATTCGCGGCGGCATTTGCCTCCAACAACACCTGGGAGACATTCCTCGTCGGGATGGCGGCCTCGGTCGGCGCGGGCATCTCGATGGGCTTCGCCGAGGCGCTGTCGGACAACGGCAGCCTGACCGGCCGCGGCGCGCCATTGATCCGCGGCGGCATCTGCGGCCTGATGACGACGGCGGGCGGGATCGGGCATACGCTGCCGTTCCTGATCCCATCGTTCTGGACCGCGATGGTCGTGGCGATCTGCGTCGTGGTCCTGGAACTTGGCGTTATTTCGTGGATCCGCTGGAAATACATGGATACTCCACCGCTTTCCGCGACACTTCAGGTGGCGTTCGGCGGCGCCTTGGTGTTCGGCGTCGGGATCCTGATCGGTAGCAGTTGACGCAAGATCAGAGGGCGATGGAAGTTAGCGTGATCGCTTCAGGTTGAAGTGACCAGGCGCTAATGGCGCGCCGCTCGATTGGCCAGATCCGCCCGGCTGAGCAGAACCGATGGTGTCATCCGCTCGGCGGACAGGATCGGCAGCTTCACCTTGGGTTTGATCGGGATCAACGTCGCCATGTAAGCCGCCAGCCTGGCATTCGCGTCGTCCATCTTCTCCCGCGCCCCTTTGATGACCGCCTGGAACTCAGCCGCATCCCACTGCGTGTTTTCCAGGGTCAGTGCGCGCGGGTTGGTCGTCCGTTCCTTTTGCCGGGTCTTCAGTGCCCGGGTTACTTTCCGTGACGACCGGTCCAATGCGATCGCATTGTCCTGCAGGCCGAGCACCTGGTCGATCGACAGATTTTTCACCGCCACCGCGGCTCGCAGGCAAACCATCGCAGCCCAGCCAAGTGCCACGATCTGAGCGGCAAGCTGGAGTTCCTTAGGCGTGACCGCACGGTAGCCGTCCAGCATCTGTTCGGCTACGACACGAATGCTCTTCGGCTCGATCGTTGGATTCTCGGTGAAGAATGGCACAAGTGCCGAGATCGCCTGATGACGCAGGGTCTCGAAACGCTGGATCGGCTGGCTTGTATCGCTCATGGCATATCACTCATGGAATGTCGCTCATGGAATGTCGCTCATGGAATGTCGCTCATGGAATGTCGCTCATGGCTAATTATGTTCTTCTTTCGTTCTCTGGTTCTACGCCAGGTCGCGTGGCGGATGCAAGAAAAAACGCCCGAAACCGATGCGGCGCCCCCCCCTCTGCCCCGCCCCCGGCGCGGCACCCCCTCTGCTCCGCCCCCTCTGCCCAAGCCCGCTTCGCTGCCGCATAGTGGATCAGCCACAACCTGGAGCCGGCATGACCTGGCCAACGCAGCAAGGCATCTACAACGCTGGGGACCTCATTCTTCAGACAGGCGCGCCGCTGCCGGCGGCTCGGCTGTCGTGGAAAGCCCACGGGACCTTGGCCCCGGGACGCGACAACGTCATCGTCTACCCCACCAGTTTCGGTGCCCAGCATCCGGATCTGGAGTGGTTGATCGGGCCGGACAAGATCCTGGATCCGATGCGCTGGTTCATCGTCATCCTCGACATGTTCGGCAACGGGCTGTCGTCCTCACCCTCCGACGTGGCGGATTATCCGACGCTGGTCTCGGTGCACGACAATGTCCAGGCGCAACGGCGGGCGCTGGCCGTGTTGTTCGGGATCGAGCGTGTGGCCTGCGTCTATGGCTGGTCGATGGGCGCTCTGCAGGCCTACCACTGGGCGGCGCTGTTCCCAGACCTGGTCGAGCGTATCGTCGTCAATTGCGGCGTCGCCCGTACCGCCGTGCATAACCAGGTATTCCTGCGATCATTGATGGCGACGTTGGAGGCCGCGCCGCAGCATCTCGGCAATGGCCGTTTCTCCACCGAACCGCGGGCCGCGAAACGCGCCTTCGGGCGGATCTACGCGGCCTGGGGGCTCAGTCAGGATTTTTATCGGGCCGGGCTGCACCTGGCGGCGGGGCCGACGCCCAATCTGGGCGCGCCCGATCTGGACAGCTTCCTGAAGACCGACTGGGAGGATCGCTTTGCTGCCCGTCCCGCCGCCAACCTTTATGCCCAGCTTCGCACCTGGGATGCCGCCGACATCAGCGCCAACGGCCTTTACGATGGCGATCTGGGCGCCGCGCTGCGGGCCATCCAGGCGCGTGTCCTGCTGATGCCCGGCGACACCGACCTTTACTTCCGCACCGCCGATAACGAGGCTGAACTGCGCTATCTGGCAACGGCCTCGTTGCGGCCGATACCCAGCATCTGGGGTCACCGCGCCGGCAACCCGATTGCCAATCCAGCCGATATGCAGTTCATCGCCAATGAAGTGCGAGCCTGGCTCGCACAATAAAACTTGGACAATAAAACTTGGGGGGAGAGACGACATGGCCGCCAAGGTAATCCGCAACAATCCGCCAACCGTGCGCGAACCGACAGGCTACACCCATGCCATCGAGATTACCGGCGATTATCGCCGTCTGATGATCTCCGGCCAGGTCGGCATGGCGCCCGACGGCACCGTCCCCGCCACCGGCGAGGGGCAGGTCGCCCAGGCACTGGCCAATCTGAAGGCGGTGCTCACGGCGAATGGAATGACGTTCGAGAACGTCATCAAGACCACCGCGTTCCTGACCGACCGCGCCCTGCTGGCGAGCTACCGGCAGGCGCGCGGTGCGGCTTTCGGCGACCATGCCCCGGCCTCGACGCTGCTGTTCGTGGCCGGTCTGGCAGATCCGCGTTGGGTCGTCGAGATCGAAGCCGAGGCCGTCGCCTGACATGGATCTGATCCGCCGCAACACCGTCGGCGACGCGATCCGCCGCAGCGCGCGGTTGTTTCGTGGCGGTTCGGCGCTGGTGTTCGGCGAGCGCGATTGGTCCTTCGCCGCTCTCGATCGCGCCGCCGACCGGGTGGCGCGATGGTTCGCCGACCTCGGCCTGAACGCCGGCGACCGGATCGCCGCCTATGGCCGCAACTCCGACGCCTATTTCATCGCGTGGCTGGCCTGCGTGCGCGGCGGCTTCGTGCATGTGCCGATCAACTACGCGCTGACCGGCGCGGAGCTGTCATACATCGTGCATCAGTCCGGTTCGGTGCTGGTCCTGGCGGGCGCGGCACAGCAGGCGAACCTGGCGGAGATCAACGTCGCCTGCCGCCGGCTGGCGGACCTGGTCGCGGTCGCGACCGATCCCGGTGCGCCAACCGGGCCGGAACCGGACCTGCAAGACGACACCCTGGCGCAGATCGTCTATACATCCGGCACGACGGCCGCGCCCAAAGGGGCGATGATGACGCACAAGGCCATGCTGGCGCAGTATTACTCGGTCATCCACGACATGGACTACGCCGCGACAGACCGAGCGCTCGCGGCGCTGCCGCTGTATCATGCGGCACAGATGCACGCCTTCACCATGCCGCAGTTTCTGGTCGGCGGACGTAGCATCCTGATCGAGACGCCCGCGCCCGACGTGGTCCTGCGACTGATCGAGCAGGAGCGTATCACCTCGTTCTTCGCCCCGCCGACGGTGTGGATCAGCCTGCTGCGGCATCCGGATTTCGCCACGCGCGATCTGTCGTCATTGAACAAGGTCTATTACGGCGCCTCGATCATGCCGGGACCGGTATTGCATGAACTGCGCGAGCGGTTGCCCGGTGCGCGTCCCTACAATTGTTATGGCCAGACCGAGATCGCGCCGCTGGCGACCGTGCTACGACCGGAGGAGCACGATGCGCGTCCCGCGTCGTGCGGGCGGCCGTGCCTGAACGTGGAGACCCGCGTGGTCGATCCGGAGATGAACGATGTGCCGCCCGGCACGCATGGCGAGATCGTGCACCGCTCCCCCCAACTGCTGATCGGCTACTGGGACAAACCGGCGGAAACCGCCGAAGCCTTCGCCGGCGGCTGGTTTCATTCCGGTGATGTCGGTTATTTCGATGAAGACGGCTACCTGTATATCGTCGATCGCATCCGCGACGTGATCAACACCGGTGGCGTCCTGGTGGCGAGCCGGGAGGTGGAGGACGTGCTGTTCACCCACGCCGCCGTGTCCGAGGTCGCCGTGGTCGGACTGCCGGACGATAAATGGATCGAGGCGGTCACCGCCTTCGTCGTATTGCGACCGGGTCACGCCGTGGATGAGGCGACGCTGCAGGGGTTCGCGCGGCATCACCTGGCACCATACAAGCTGCCGAAGAAGATCGTGATGGTCGACGCCTTACCGCGCAACACCGCCGGCAAATTACTGAAGCGGGAACTGCGGAAACAATATAGTTGACCGCCAGCGGCACCACCGGATCGATACGCTTTCTGGCCGTGCGCGAAGCGTGTCGCCGGCCGCGGCGTTCAGACCGGTTTGCTCGCCGCGTCGATCGTCCGGATCGCGTCCGCGTCGAGCGTGATGTTCGCCGCCCCCACCAGCTCCTGTAGTTGCTTCAACGTCGTTGCACTCGCGATCGGCGCCGTGACGCTGGGGCGGCCGATCAGCCACGCCAGCGCGACCTGCCCGGGTTTGGCATGGAAGCGCTTCGCGACCTCGTCCAAAGCCTTGAGCACCCCGAAGCCGTAATCGTTCAGGTATTTCTCGACGCCCGGCCCACGCGCGCGTCCTTCCATGTCGGCACGAGACCGGTACTTGCCCGTAAGAAACCCGCTGGCGAGGGAATAATAGCCGATCACGCCAATCTTTTCGGCAAGGCATAGATCCTCCAACGGACCTTCGAACGCCGCTCGTTCCACCAGGCTGTACCGCGGTTGCAGGCTCTGATAGCGCGGCAGGCCCTTTTCTGAGCTGACCTTGAGCGACTGAGCCAGTCGGTCGGCCGAGAAGTTGGAAGCGCCGATTTCCCGCACCTTGCCCTGCTTGATCAGCCCGGCATAGGACGACAGCGTCTCTTCGATCGGTGTTTCCGGATCGTCGCGGTGCGATTGGTACAGATCGATGTAGTCGGTCCGCAGCCGGCGCAACGAATCCTCGATCGCGGTCTGCATGTAGGCCGCGGAGAGGCCTTGCTTGCCAGGCGCCATCTCAATCCCGAGCTTGGTGGCCAGGACGACCTTGTCGCGGTTGCCGCGAGCTTGCAGCCAGTCGCCGATGATCGTTTCTGATTCGCCGCCTGAATTGCCCTGGTGCCAGCGCGAATACACGTCGGCGGTATCGAGGAAATTGAACCCGGCGTCGAGCCAGGCATCCAGCAGGGCGAACGATGTCTTCTCGTCGGTGGTCCAGCCGAACACGTTGCAACCGAAAGTGATCGGCGACACCTTCAGGGACGATTGTCCCAAGCTACGCTTTTCCATCCAGCTTCTCCTGCCTGGAATAACAGAAATGGGCGGCGCCCAAGGCACCGCCCACCTCTGCCGACGACAATAGCTTAGACTGCGGCGGCGCGCACCAGCCGTCCCGGCGTAGCACCCGTATAGACGCCGTTCTCGAACGTCGATGCCCCGGACACGAATGTGTTGCGATATCCGTCCACCCGCTGCACCAGACGCCGCCCGCTCATCGGCAGGTCGTAGCGCACCTCGGGTATATGCAGCCGCAGGGCTGCGTAATCGATGACGTTGACGTCTGCCTTCTTGCCGACCGCGAGTCGGCCGCGATCATGGAAACCGAAGAAGTCCGCCGTCTCGCTGGTCTGACGCTTTACCATCAGTTCCAGCGGCAGCTTCGGCCCCCGCGACCGGTCCCTCGCCCAATGGATCAGCATCCAGCTTGGCACGCTGGCATCAACGATGGACGAGCAATGCGCGCCGCCGTCCGACAGCCCCAGGATCGTCGCATCGTCCGTCAGCATGGTATGGATGATATCGAGGTTGTCTTCGTTGTAGCCGACAATCGGGAAGAACAGGAACCGTTCCGCGCCGCCTGCCAGATAGTCATACGCGACCTCATCCGGCGTGTTGTTCGACCGCGCCGCGATCGCCGCGATGCTGTCTTTTTCCTCGGGCTCGTAGTTTGGCGGATCACCCATCGGAAACATCCGGTTCCAGCGCGTCACGATGTGCTGACGGAACTGCGACAGCCGGTTCAGCAACGCAGCCGAAGGCGCTTCCGACAGGATCCGCGCCCGCAGCACCGGATCCTGCATCCGCTTGATCCGCTCCGCCACCGGAAGCTGCAGCAGCGCCTGATAACTGGGACGGATCGAGAACGGATTGAGTGCCGTATCGATACCCAGCATCACCCCGACCGGGCGCCCGGCGACCTGAGCGGTAACCATCGCGCCCGCTTCCCGCGCCTTGTGCACGCCGTCCATCAGCCGCCGCCAGCGCACCTGGTCGGTGGGACGGTCGGTCAGCAGAAACCAGACCGGACGACCGGTCTCCTGGCCGAACCGGGTCATCCATTTCAGCTCTTCGGCTTCATCATCGAAATCGCTGTTCACGCCAAACGCGCCATACCCGAGGTTCTTGAAGGCAGAACCGATACCGAGCAGCTCATCGACTTCCGAGTAACGGCCGGGCACCATGTCGCCGGACGGCGTCTTGTGCGAGTTGGTGCGGGACGTGGTGAAGCCGAACGCGCCCGCCTTCATTCCGGCACGCACCGCGTCACGCATCACCGCGATGTCGCCCGCCGTCGCCGCTTCGCGGTTGATCGCTCGGTCACCCATCACGTAGACGCGCAACGGATGGTGCGGGATCTGCGCGGCGATATCGATCGCCCGCGGCATCTGATCCAGCGCGTCCAGATACTGTGGAAAGGTCTCCCAGTTCCACTTCAACCCGTCGGCCAGTGCGATACCGGGGATCTCCTCGATCGACTCCATCATGCCGATCAGGGCGGAATGATCTTCGTTCCGCACCGGGGCGAAGCCGACGCCGCAGTTGCCGAACAGGATGGTTGTCACACCGTGCCAGGATGACGGGGCGAGCACCGGGTCCCAGGTCGCCTGACCGTCGTAGTGGGTATGCACGTCGACCCACCCCGGGGTCACCAGCAGTCCGTTGGCGTCGACCTCCCGCTTACCCGGGCCTGCCTTGCCGCCAACCTGCGTGATCCTGTCGCCCGCCAACGCGACATCGCCGGTGTAGCCCGGTTTCCCGGTCCCATCGACGATGGTACCGCCTCGGATCACCGTGTCATGCATGTGGATCGCTCCCGTTATCGTTTCCTGGGACGATATGGAGAACCGGTGCGGCGCGGCGGTCAAGGTTTGGGCGCCACCTGTGATGTATTGTGGAAGAACCAGTTCAGACCTACGAGGCCATGGCCATTCAGCAAACGGCCGGAAGCAAGACCAAAAGCAATTGAGAGGAAACCGTCATGCGCATCGCCGCAGCGATCATCGTCGCCGTCGCCACCGTCACCACCAGCCCGTGGGCGCGTGCCCAGGCACCGGCGCCGGTGCCGGAAGCCATGCCGTTCGACATTCCATACGGGATGCCGATCAGCCTGGACCAGGCCCAGCAGGGTATCGCCGCGGCGGCGGCCGAGGCCCGGAAGCACAACTGGAAAATGTCGATCAGCGTGGTCGGTCCATCCGGCGAGCTGGTCGCGCACGGGACGATGGACGGGACCCAGTACGCCTCGATCGCGATCTCTCAGGCCAAGGCCCGCACGGCGGCGTTGTTCCGTCGCCCGTCGGGCAGCTTCCAGACCGGCGTGAACAGCGGCACGCCATCGGCCTTGACGCTGCTGGCATTGAGCGGCGGTGTCGCCAGTGAAGGCGGTTTCCCGATCGTCATCGACGGCAGGCTGATTGGTGCGATCGGTGCCAGCGGCGGCATCTTCACACAGGATGCCGTCACCGCCAAAGCCGGCCTCGCGGCGATCAGCGGCAAGTAGCGCCAGCCGCGGGTCCATCGGTCGTTCGAACCGCCGGAATGTCGCTTCAGGGCCTGTTTTGTCGGGCAGCTTTATCGGCGTGCTGACGCACTTATCGCCGATGCCGCGCTTAGGCCCCGGGCAGGCGGCTTGCTTGAACCGGCTTGTCGCTTGCGGCCGCCGGCGCTACGCAGGCGCTCAGGCCTGAGGCAGCAAGGGAACGCGCAACCATGGCAACCCGACCGGTGATGTTGGTGATCTTCGACGGCTTCGGCTGGCGCGAGGACAGCGCGGACAATGCCGTGCGTCTGGCGAAGACACCGACCTTCTCCGGCCTGTGGGAGTCGTGCCCGCACGCGTTCCTGCACACCTCTGGTGCCGATGTGGGCCTGCCCGAGGGGCAGATGGGCAACTCCGAGGTCGGCCATCTCAACATCGGTGCCGGGCGGGTGGTGAAACAGGAACTGGTGCGCATCGGCGAGGCGGTCGCCGACGGCAGCATCGCCCGCGCGCCGGCGTTGACCGAGCTGGTGGAGGCCCTGAAGCAGTCCGGCGGGACCTGTCATCTGATCGGGCTGGTGTCGCCGGGTGGAGTACACGCGCATCAGGATCATGCATCGGCGTTGGCGCGGCACCTGCACCAGGCCGGCATCAAGACCGTCGTGCACGCGATCACCGACGGCCGCGACACCCCGCCGCAGTCGGCGGCCGACGATCTCGACCGCCTGCGGGCCACCCTGCCCGAGGGGGTCGCGGTCGCCACCGTCGTGGGCCGGTATTTCGCCATGGACCGCGACCAGCGCTGGGATCGAGTCGCGCAGGCTTATGGCGCCATCGTGGACGCGCAAGGCGCGCCCGCGCCGACACCGCGGGCCGCCATCCAGGCCGCCTACGCGGCCGGAACGTTCGACGAGTTCGTGCCGGCCTCGGTGATCGCCGGCTACGCCGGGATGCAGGACGGCGATGCGGTCCTGTGTTTCAATTTCCGCGCTGATCGGGTCCGCGAAATCCTGGCCGCACTGCTGGATCCGGCGTTCGACGGCTTCCCTCGCAAGCGCGCGCCGCACGTCGTGTCCGCGGTGGGAATGACCCGCTATTCCGACGCGCTGGCACCATTCCTCGGCGTGCTGTTCGCCCCGGACAGGCCGCACAACATCCTGGGCGAGGTCGTCGCCAATGCCGGCAAGACGCAGTTGCGGATGGCGGAGACCGAGAAGTATCCGCACGTGACCTACTTCCTCAACGGCGGCCGGGAAACGCCGTATCGGGGGGAGGACCGAACGATGGTGCCGTCGCCGAAAGTGGCGACCTACGACCTGCAGCCGGAAATGTCGGCGCCGGAGCTGACCGACAAAGCGGTGGCGGCGATCGACTCGCGGAAATACGATCTGATCGTGCTGAACTTCGCCAATCCCGACATGGTCGGTCACACCGGTGTGCTGGCCGCCGCCATCAAGGCGGTGGAGACGGTGGATACCGGTCTCGGCCGGATTACCGCGGCGATCAAGCGCCAGGGGGGCGCGCTGCTGCTCACCGCCGATCACGGCAACTGCGAGCTGATGAAGGACCCGGACACGGGGGGGCCGCACACCGCGCACACCACGAACTTGGTTCCGGTGCTGCTGCTGGGCGGCGACGCCGGGTCGATCACCGACGGACGCCTGGCGGACCTGGCGCCGACCCTGCTGGACCTGATGGGCGTTCCCCAGCCGGCGGAGATGACCGGCCACTCCATCATCCGGCGGTGAACCGGCGTGGCCCCCGGTTCGGGATCGGGATACCGACCGGTCCAGACGACAAGCCGACAGGAGACACCGATGCCCGCGGATCGCCCGCCATTGCCGCCGTTCTCGCGTGAGACAGCCACACAGAAGATCCGTGCCGCCGAAGATGCCTGGAACAGCCGCGATCCCGCCCGCGTCTCGCTGGCCTATACCGAGGACAGCGCATGGCGGAACCGCGACGAGTTCCTGCGGGGCCGTCCCGCTATCATTGCTTTCCTGACACGAAAATGGCACCGCGAGTTGGACTACCGCCTGATCAAGGAACTCTGGGCGTTCACCGACGACCGGATCGCGGTGCGGTTCGCGTATGAGTATCACGACGAATCCGGCAACTGGTTCCGCGCCTACGGCAACGAGAACTGGGCGTTCGACGCGCACGGACTGATGTCCACGCGCCATGCCAGCATCAACGACCTGCCCATCAACCCCGATCACCGGCTGTTTCATTGGAACAACGGCGCGCCACGGCCGGCGGATCATCCCGGCCTGAGCGAGCTTGCCCTGTAACCGGCTTTGCCGGTCTTCCAACGCGTCGACCGCTGAACAGTCATCATCCCTTTCGGCTCACCGACCTGACGGACCTCACCGACCCTGAAGGATTGATCCGCTGCATGGTTGCCGACCGCGCGGACGCGTATATGCTGGATCGCATGGAGACTTGCCCTAGTGTCCGTTCGCAGACACGCGTGAGACGCGCACGCGGCCACGGTGAGGCGCGTCAATCGGCCACGCAGACAAACAGCGACGTATCGCGCTTCCTCGATGCGCGGTACTAGCGTGGCGACCGGATGACAACCGCCGAACTGCTGGCGCGACTGGTATCGTTTGATACCACAAGCCGGAACTCCAACCTGGCGCTGATCGACTTCGTCCGCGGCTACCTTGACGGCCTGAGGGTGCCGTATCGGATCAGCGCCGACCCCACCGGGCAAAAGGCCAACATCCATGCCTTGATCGGCCCACAGGGCTCCGGCGGGCTGGCATTGAGTGGCCATGTCGACACCGTTCCGGTTGACGGCCAGGCCTGGACCGGCGACCCGTTCACGCTGCGTCGCCGTGACCACAAGCTTGTGGCACGCGGCAGTTGCGACATGAAAGGCTTCGTCGCCGCATGCCTCGCCGCCGTGCCCGACATCCTGGCGCGTCCGCTCGCTCGGCCGCTGCACCTGTTCATCAGCTACGACGAGGAAATCGACTGCGGTGGCGCCAAGCGGTTGATCGAGGACCTGGCCGTGTCGGGCCTGCGGCCGGACATGTGCGTGGTGGGTGAGCCGTCCGGCATGAAGCCGATCCTGGCGCACAAGGGAAAATTCGACCTCACCGTGCGGGTGCGCGGTCTGGCAGGCCATTCCAGCGAGCCATCGAAGGGCGTCAACGCCGTCCAGGCCGCCGGCGAGGCGCTGGCCTGGATCGCCCGCGAGGCCCGTCGACTGGCGACCGAAGGCCCGTTCGAGCCCGGCTTTGAACCGCCCCACACCACCATCCACGCCGGCACGGTGGAGGGCGGCACGATCCTGAACATCATTCCCCAGCATGCGGCGTTCACCATGGAGTGGCGGCCGATCCCCGGCGACGCGCCGCGTCAGCACGTCGAACGGCTGCGTGGCTGGATCGGCGAAACGATCGAGCCGGCGATGAAAGCCGTCGATCCCGCCTGCGGCTTCGCCTTCGATGTCGCGCTGGAAATGCCCGGCATGGCGCTCGCCGCGGATCATCCGCTCGCCACCGTGGTCAAGCAGATCACCGGCTGCGACACGGCCGGCAAGGTCGCCTACGGCACCGAGGGTGGGTTTTTCGAAAGCGCGGGCATTCCCACCATCATCTGCGGACCCGGCCATATCGCGCAGGCGCACCAGCCCGATGAGTGGATCGCGGAGTCAGAGCTGGGGGCGTGCGACAGCTTCATCCGGCGTCTTGCAGACGCACTGCTGGTCTGATCCACTTTCCCGATGGGCCCGTTCACCACCCCGGCCGCGCTGCCCGAGTTCAAGGTTCATATCCAGCCGCCGGATATCTCGCGCTGGGTCGCCGGCAACACCGGGATCGCCGGCATCACGACCCTGTCGTCCGACCGCTCCGGACCACACGTCGCGCTGCTGTCGCTGATGCACGGCAATGAACTCGCCGGCGCGATCGTGCTGAGCCAGTTGCTGCGGGCGCGCCTGGTGCCGACACGGGGCAGATTGTCGTTCGCCTTCCTGAACCTGACAGCGTTCGAGCGGTTCGACCCGTCGCGACCGACCGCGTCGCGCTTCCTCGACGAGGACATGAACCGGGTATGGGACGAGGCGATCCTGAACGGCCCCCGACACTCCATCGAGTTGGACCGAGCGCGTGATATTCGTTCGTTCGTCAACTCGGTCGATGTCCTGCTGGACCTGCACTCGATGCTGTGGCCGTCAGAAGCGCTGATCCTCTGCGGGGTCCCCAGCAAGGGCCAGGCGCTGGCCAAAGCGATCGGCACGCCGTCGCTGGTGGTCGCGGATGATGGCCACGTCAACGGCCGTCGCCTGATCGACTACGCGCGCTTTTCCAATCCCGGGACGCCCTATGCAGCCTGCCTGGTCGAGGCCGGCCAGCATTGGCAGCCGACAACGGTCGACACCCTGGCCGCCAGCGTCGCCGGTCTGCTGCGCCACCTCGATGTCGTCGAGCCCGACGCGCCGCTGCCGCCCACCCCGGCCGGCGCGGCACCGCGCCTGGCGACGGTCACCACCGCGGTAACGGCGTTGACATCAAGCTTTGCCTTTACCCAGACCTATTGTGGTGGCGACGTCATCCCGTGCCGCGACACGCTGATCGCGATGGACGGCGATACCGAAATCCGCACGCCGCACGACAACTGTCTGCTGGTCATGCCTAGTCTGCGGCCAAGCAGGGGACACACGGCGGTTCGGCTGGGCCGGTTCGAGTAGATCAGCCTACAGCCATGTCTTTGATTCTTAATGCGGATTTCACATTCGGTCCGCTGTCCGTGCCATCGTTTTCGCGCGCCGCCGGCCGTGGTGGAAACGGCACGAGGCTCACTGCTGGGCTACACCAGCCCCGCGCCCGACAGGCCACCGAATACGCCGAGCGCACAGGTGACGATGGCCACCGCGACCACCACCCACAGGTAGACACCGCGCAACCGATGCGCCAGCGGCAGCGCCTTGACCGCCAGCGCGATCAGGAAGCCCAGCACGACCGGCAACATGAACGCGTTCATCACCTGAACCGCCACATTGAGCGAAACCAGATCCGGCCAAACCCCGACCAGCAAGGCGCCCGCTACGATGCAGATCGCATAGACGCCGTAGAACCAGTGGGCCTCCAGCGGGTGCATCTCCAGCGACCGGCGATAGCCGGTGACCTCGCCCAGACCCCAGGCGAAGGCGAGCGACACCACGATCGCGGCGACCATGCCCGCACCCAGCACACCCAGGCCAAACACCAGATTGCCCACTGTCATGCCCAGGAACGGGGTCAGCGCCTGTGCCATGTCGCCGACCGAGGTCAGGCTGGCGTGGGCGTTGCCGCGGCCCAGCGTCGCGGCGCAGGCGATGAGCACGGCGGCCATGACCAGCTGCGTGAGCAACGCCCCGATCGCGGTATCCCAGCGCGCCGCGGCCAGATGTTCGGGGCGCAGACGCTTATCCGCCACCGCCGACTGCTGGTAGAACACCATCCACGGCATGATGACGGCGCCGATGTTCGCTGCCGCCAGATAGAGATAGCCTGGGTCACGAAACGGAATATCCACCGACCCTGCCAGCAGCGCGGCGGGGTCCGGATGCGCCGCCCAGGCGACGAAGAAGAAGGCCAGCTCGAACAGGCCGACAGCGATGGCGAAGCGCTCCACCTTGCGGTAAGAGCCTGTGATCACGACCACCAGCAGCGCGATCACGGCGATCGGCAGCGACACATAACGGGGCAGCCCGTAAAGCTCTCCCACGCCAGCTACGCCGGCGAATTCGGTCAGCAGGGCGCCGATCGTGGCGATGCCGAGGCCGATCGCCGAAACCCAGGCCAGGATCGGGCCGAACGTCTCGCGGATCAACTCACCGTGGCCGCGCCCGGTGAAGATCGCCAGGCGCACGGTCAGCTCCTGCGTCATATACAGGATCGGCACCAGGATCAGTTGCAACAGCAACAGACGATAGCCCCACTGCACGCCGCTCTGGCCGGCGGTGATGACGCTGCCGACGTCGGTATCGGCCAGCATGACGACCAGGCCAGGGCCGAACACCGCCAGGAAGCGACGCAGGCGAGACGCCCCGCCTGACGTCGACCGGGGGGTGAGGGAGGCACCGGGCATTTGCGAATGGTTCTCAAAAAGGAAAACCGTGGCTACAGCCGCTTCAGGTCGGTGTCAAATCGCATTGCGTCGGCGGTGGGTTTCGCGGACAAAGCCCGAGCCTCGCATGCAGTCGCGGAAACTCAGCGGTCCCCCCGCCATGATCCGCCGCGTGGATCGGATGCCTCAACCCAGGACCGAAGTGGCGCGGGGCTGTGATCCGCGCCACCAGGATGGACCAAACGATGCCCGAACTTCACCTGCACAACAGCCTGACCCGCCGTAAGGAGCGTTTCGAGCCGGCCGATCCGGCGGATGTGCGGATGTATGTCTGCGGCCCCACGGTCTATGACCTGGCACATCTCGGCAACGCCCGTCCGGTCGTGGTCTATGATGTGCTCGCCCGGCTGCTGCGTCGGCTGTATCCAAATGTGACCTACGTCCGGAACATCACCGACGTCGACGACAAGATCAACACCCGCGCACAAGAGAGCGGCGAACCGATCGGTGTCATCACCGCGCGCACGACAGCGGATTTTCATGCCGACATGCAGGCGCTGGGCGCGTTGCCGCCGGATCAGGAGCCCCGTGCGACCGCACACATCGCCGAGATGATCATGATCATCCAGCGGCTGATCGCCGCGGGCCACGCCTATCCGGCCGAGGGCCATGTGCTGTTCGCGGTCGCCTCGGATCCCGCCTACGGAAAGCTGTCCGGTCGCAGCCAGGATGAGCTGCTGGCCGGCGCACGCATCGATGTGGCACCTTACAAGCGCGACGCCGGCGATTTCGTGCTGTGGAAGCCGTCTTCCGGCGATCTGCCGGGCTGGGACAGTCCGTGGGGTCGCGGCCGGCCGGGCTGGCACATCGAATGCTCCGCCATGTCCTGGAAATACTTCGGCGAGACCTTCGATATCCACGGCGGCGGCAGCGACCTGATCTTCCCGCACCACGAGAACGAGATGGCGCAGAGCCTGTGCGCCTTTCCCGGCAGCCAGTTCGCCCGGTACTGGATGCACAACGGCATGTTGCAGGTCAACGGCGAGAAGATGTCCAAGAGCCTGGGCAATTTCTTCACCGTCCGCGACGTCCTGGCGAAGGCGCCGGGCGAGGCCATCCGGCTGCTGCTGCTGCGCACGCACTACCGAGCCGAACTGGATTTTTCCGATACCGGTCTGGCCGAGACGAAGCGGGAGCTGGACCGCTTCTATCGAGCGCTGGAACAGGCGCCGGACGTCGCGCCGGGCGACGTTCCCCCACCGGTGCTTGCGGCGCTGTGTGACGACCTCAATACTCCGGACGCCCTGACCGCGATGCGCGCGATGCGCGCTGCCGCGCAGGCCGGCGATCGTGACGCCGTCGCCGGCCTGCGCGCAGCGGGTCTGGTCTTGGGCCTGTTGCAGCAGGACCCGGACGCCTGGTTCGGACGCTCTTCGGACGCGCTGAGCGATCGCCTGGCGACCAGCGACCTGTTTGACGCAGCGGCCGCCGGACGGACCGACAGCAGCGCCATCGAGGCCGCCATCGCCGAGCGCCTCGCCGCCAGGAAGGCGCGCGATTTCAGCCGCGCCGACGCGATCAGGGCCGAACTGTCCGCCCAGGGAATCGTGCTGGAGGACGGGCCGAACGGCACCACTTGGCGGCGCCGCACCTGATGACCGGACGGGCTTGGTGACTGGATGGGCCTGATGACCGGACGGGACGGCGGGGCCGCGCTATACCCGATCGGAAACAGCCCGGTCGTGATCCTGGTGCGGCCGCAGTTGGCCGACAACATCGGCGCGTGCGCCCGGGCGATGGCGAATGGCGGCCTGTTCGATCTCCGGCTGGTGGCGCCCAGGGATGGCTGGCCGCAGGAAAACGCCTGGCGCATGGCCTCGGGCGCTGATCGCATCCTGGACGCGGCATCGGTGCATGACACGCTAGGCGAGGCGGTCGCCGACCTGCACCATGTCTTCGCCACCTGTCCGCGTCCGCGCCACATCGTCAAACCGGTGCTGACGGCCCGGGGCGCCGCGGCGGAACTACGCACGATCTGCGGCCGCGGCCTGCGCGCCGGGCTGCTGTTCGGACCAGAGCGCGCGGGCTTGGACAACGATGACATGGCCGCGGCGGACATGCTGATCCGCTATCCGCTCAATCCGGCGTTCATGTCGCTGAACCTGGCACAGGCGGTCATGGTGATGGCTTACGAGTGGTGGACCGCCGATGACGGCACGCCGCCGCGCCTGCTGATGACCAATGAAACGCAGGTAGCGACGAAGGGCCACCTGGACAATTTCCTGACCCATCTGGTTGACCAGCTCGATGCCTGTGGGTTCCTGCGCAACCTGCCGAAACGTCCCGGCATGGTGCGAAACATTCGCCACTTCTTCCAGCGCGGCGAAGTCACCGAGCAGGAGCTTCGCACCCTGCATGGCGTGGTGACCGAACTGGCGATCGGGCGTCGCCGCCGCGGGCGGCTGGAAAGCGACGATGATGTCGAACCGGGCTGATTACCCGGCCAGGGGGCAGCGACCCACTTAAATTTGGAGCAGGCCGCCGCCATGGGGCGAAGAGCGAAATATTTGGACGATGGTTAGCAAAGAGGACGACAGGCTATCTAGGTCGATGCCGAGCGTCTCGAACATTCCGTTTGCGTCAAGATGAAATACAGCCAAGATCAGCGAGACAGACGCGCAAGCTCGCCTCGAATGCTTTAAATGAATCGGAGGCTCTAAGCGCTTCCATCGATTGCCTTTGGGCAATTGCCGGAAACAACTGCTCGACCCTCACGCTTCGGCGACGCCTGCCGCCCACTTGCCTCATGGCTAGCGTGAGAGTGGCTTTCGGATCTGGAAGGCCCTCAGCCGCTCTCGCGCCACCGGGCAGTCCGATCGCGGCTGGATCACCGTTGAATCCTAGCGCACCCATCACGGCTGTCGGATCGGCGAGGATCCAAGCCTCGGTCTCGCGCTTTGGCGTTACCGTGATGCAGCGTGCAACTGGCCATGCACAGAGAGCAAATGCTCGTTGACAATAAGCTGACGCTCGGGCGGTCAGGCCCTCTTCCAGAGCTCGCCCGCCGGTGTCAGCATGGATGAAAACGATTTCAAATGCGTCCTTCGCCTCGCAAATTTCCGCGGCGACGTTGTCTAACGCCCGTCCTCCCCTGCCGAGCGTGATCGCCGGAACCGCTGGAATGTCAGAGTGGCCGATACCCTCCCCGACTACGATGGCTTCCATCAGTCGCGGAAGTAGGACTTCGAAATATAAGGCATCTCCGGGGCCCTCATGAAACGCCGCCCAACTGACATATGTCACGCGGCATCCACGGGATGCTGAAGCAAGCGTTCAACCTCTGCTCGAACGAGGTGTTTTTCAGGATCGAAAAAGTCGCTCGAGGATTCGATGCCACGCCGCATTCTTGTGCGCGATTCGCGTTGCTTAGTTTCCGGATGCACTCCAACGACGATATCGGCGGCTACGATCTCGGAATCCCGAAGCGACTGCATAACTTTGGGCGAGTGCGTGTTCAGCAACACCTGGAAAAGGGGATATTCGGGATCGGCATGAACGGCGGCAGCGTCCCTCAGCATCTCCACCAGCGTCGGAATGCGTCCTTCATGGACGCCGTTTTCGGGCTCCTCAAAGCAGAGCGTTCCTTTTCGGTCTGGATCATTAAGAACCGTGAGTAACGCAAGAAGGCGCAAAGTACCGTCCGAGATAACCCGGGAGCTGAATCGCAAATCGCCAGCAAAGCTAACGCTGAACGAATACTGCCGTTGGTGAGGGTCTGCCTGCGTTTCGATGCGAGCTACCGACGGAATTAAAGTGGCCAAGTCGGCAGCGATGTCGGCGAGAACTCCATCGAGTCGCTCAGGAGATTTAGTCTCATCCCGCAACCGCGTCAGAACTGCGGCAAGGTTCGATGCGTCAGGCTTTAGGACGCCTACCTCGTACCTGTCGTTCGCGTTCCGCGCCGAATTTGGATTGATTTCGAGAAACTGGAGCGAGATTAACATCTCGCGTAGCGCGAACAGATGCGGGGACTCAGCCGTTGTAATCGTGGACAGTGCCGTCCGAGACGCTTCTCTCAACGAGAGTCGCACGGGGCGGCCGTGGCGCTGCCGTCCGTCCTGTCTGACCAGCAGCGCATCACGCATGTCATTAGTTTGGATGAAGGGGCTAACCCTGGAATTATAGCTCGGCCTCAAAGGCTGAAGGTAATCGGCCCTATCGTCAGCACGCTTCATGGCGCGGCAGTACTCGTCGCGGACAAATACACCTCGAGGACTACCGTCCTTGCCCTCACTCAAGCCAAGTCTTAGCTCGTATCGTAAGCGCTGAGACGGGATCTCGTAAGCACGCCCAAAGTCGTCGAAGCCTTGTCGCTGGAGATAAACCTCGACGGCAAGCTTCATGCAACCTTTCGCTCCCGATCCTGTCTGCCGAAAGAACTCCTCGGGCTCACCTCTGAGCCCCTTCATGGCCGTGCGAATGTCCTTTTCTGCTAGCGCCGAAAGTAGCTGAAGTGCATCGAAGAGGTTCGACTTCCCGCTGGCGTTCGGACCAACGATCGCGGTAAGAGGCGCAAGGTCCAACTCGAACCGTTCGAAAGTTTTGAAGCCATCAATTTCAATTCTAGTCAGCATATCTTAAAACTACTACGTCCGGCCAGCGGGTGGAACCGTCAAGTGGTTCCCGCCACTGGAAGAGGAATCGTGCAACCTAGAGCTGCCAGCCGAGCCTGACCTTGCTCGCGCCTCCGTTGAGCCGCCCTTCGGGAAACGTGATCTTTCAGTATCCGCTTTTCCCCAGAGAGGCGCGTTTTCGCTCTCGAATTAAATGGTTAAGCGCGTCAGGCGCTTGTCCATGAGGAGCCTGAGCTCGGCGAAAATAAAGGAGGCAGGCACTGACGGACCGCCTCAGCGCGACGCCGCCTTGCCCCCCGTCGCCATCGCACGCACCAGCACCAGTCCCTGCTGCAACTGGAAATCCGTCGCGGGCTTCTTCGGGTCCAGCGCGGGCCAACTCTCCGGCGGCAGCTTGGGGATCTGATGAGCGATCGCCGGCAGGTCGGCGGGCGGTGGCGCCGGGGCGGCCTTCCCACTGCCCGGATTTGACAGGATATGGTGCAGATCGGCCTCGTGTTCGGGGGCGAAATGTGGCGCCGGCTTGCGGGTTTCCTCGACCTCGACGTTGGGCGTGATGCCCACCCCCTGGATCGAGCGACCCGACGGCGTGTAGTAGCGCGCCGTCGTCAGGCGGATGGCGCCGTTGCCGGATAGCGGGAATATCGTCTGCACCGAACCCTTGCCGAACGATTGGGTGCCCAGCACCAAGGCCCGCCGGTCGTCCTGCAAGGCGCCGGAAACGATCTCGGCCGCGGACGCCGTCCCGTTATTGGTCAGCACCACCACCGGCAGATTGCCGGAAATATCGTTGCTCGGCTTTGCGGTCCAGCTCTGGTCGTCGTCGGAGTGCCGTCCCCGGGTCGACACGATGCCGCCGCTGCCCAGGAAATCATTCGACACCGCGATGGCCTGGTCCAGCAGACCGCCCGGGTCGTTGCGCAGATCCAGGATAAGGCCGTGCAGATGGCCGCCGGCCTCGGCTTGCAACGATTTCAGCGCCGCCCGCACGCCAGGATCTGTCTGTTCGGTGAACTCGCTGATGCGGATCACGCCGATGTCGCCGATCAGACGGCTCTTGACCGTCTCGACGTGGATGATCTGGCGGGTCAGCGTCAGCATGATCGGTTGCGTGACGCCCTGGCGCTTGATGATCATGTGCAGCTTGGTGTTCGGCGCCCCGCGCATCTCGGCCACCGCGTCGTTCAGGCTCAGTCCCTCAACCGTCTTGCCGTCCACCGCGGTGATCAGGTCGCCCGGAAGCAACCCGGCCGAGGCCGCGGGCGTGCCGTCGATCGGGCTGACCACCTGCAGCAATCCGCCATTATCCGTCACCTCCAGCCCGATGCCGCCGAACCGGCCGGACGTCTCGGTCTGCATGTCGTGCCATTGCTGCTCGGTCATATAGGCACTGTGCGGATCCAGGCCGGTCAGCATCCCGTTCAGGGCGTTGTCGATCAGCGCCTTGTCGGCCACCGGCTCGACATAGTCGCTGCGCACCCGGTCCAGCACCGTGCTGAACAGGCTCAGCAGTCGGTAGGTCTGCTGCTGGTCAGCCCCTTGTGCGGACGCGGCCAGAATGCCGCCGCCCGATGCAACCGCACAGCCAGCCGCGAAACTGGTGACTACCAGCAGGGCGACTCCGATTCGCGTTACCTTCATCGAGCCACCTTGGTTGCGTTGGTTGATGATACTCTAAAGAAGATCGGGCCGCCGGACGAGCGGATGGCTCTGGAGTTACATCCTGGCGGTCCGCGCAGCAAGCAGTTCGGTAGGCGATGTAGGCGATCCCAGCCGGCGCTGGTAGTCTCCATCGCCAGCAAACGGGGGAGACCGGTAATGGATCTTGGACTGCACGGCAAAAAAGCAATCGTCTGCGCTGCCAGCAAAGGGCTTGGCAGGGCGTGCGCGCTCTCCCTGGCCCGGGAGGGTGTCGAACTGGTGATCACCGCCCGCACCGCCTCGGCGCTGGAGCAAACCGCCGCGGAAATTCGCCAGCTCACCGGCGGCAAGGTTACCGCCGTCGCCGGCGACATCACCAGTGAGGCAGGCCGCGCCGCCGCCCTCGCGGCCTGTCCGGCACCGGATATCCTGGTCAACAACAACGGCGGCCCGCCGCGCGGGGATTTCCGCGAGTGGGACCGCGAGATGTGGATCAAGGCGGTCGATGCCAACATGCTGGCGCCGATTTTCCTCATCAAGTCGGTGATCGACGGCATGATCGAGCGCAAGTTCGGCCGCATCGTCAACATCACCTCGGGATCGGTGAAGTCGCCGATCCCGGAACTGGGCATGAGCAACGGTGCGCGCGCCGGCCTGACCGGCTTTGTCGCCGGCCTCGCGCGGCAGGTGGCGAAACATAACGTGGTCATCAATAACATCCTGCCCGGCCCGTTCCTGACCGACCGCTTGCGCGGCGGCTTTCAGGAAGCCGCGCGCAAGACCAACCGCCCGGTCGACGAACTGGTGCAGGAGCGGCTGTCCAACACTCCGGCGGGACGCGCCGGCGACCCGGCGGAATTCGGCGAGGCGTGCGCCTTCCTGTGTTCGGCGCATATCAGCTTTATCGTCGGGCAAAACCTCCTGCTCGATGGCGGGGCGTTCAATTCTTCCAGCACCTGAGATCATCGCGGGCGACGCCCCGGGCCCGCTGGAGCGATCGCCGCGAGCCTAGGCCCGCGCGTCCGCCACGACATTACCATCCCGCCACGGTCGCCGGGCAGCCTGGCAGCGGTCGATCGTGCGGCGATCGGCGATCCGCCGGAACCGATCGCCGCCCCAGGAGTCAGTGCTGGCAGTGACACTGGCGGGAGCCTTCATGCCGACATTCGATCCGACACCCTTGCTGTCTGCCTTCGCCCTGGGCAGCATGGCACTGCGCAACCGCGTGGTGATGGCGCCGTTGACCCGCAGCCGGGCCAGCCAGCAGGGCGTGCCGCCGCCGTTCGCCGCCGACTACTATGCCCAGCGCGCCTCGGCCGGGCTGATCGTGTCGGAGGCGACCAACATCTCGCCGCAGGCCCGCGGCTCCGAGTACACGCCTGGCATCTGGACCGATGCCCAGGTGGCGGCGTGGCGAACGGTGACCGAGGCGGTGCACCGGGCGGGCGGCACCATGGTGCTTCAGCTGTGGCACACCGGGCGACTGTCTCACCCTGACCTGCAACCCGGCGGCCGACCGCCGATTTCGGCCTCCGCCATCAAGCCGGACGGTCAGGCATTCACCGCCGACGGGATGAAAGACTACCTCACGCCGCGCGCGGTGGCGGCAACCGAGATCCCCGATATCGTCGAGGACTACCGTCAGGCAACGATCCGATCGAAGGAGGCGGGGTTCGACGGCGTGGAGATCCACTCGGCCAACAACTACCTGCTGGAGCAGTTCGTCCGCGACAGCACCAATCAGCGAACCGATGAATACGGGGGGTCGATCGGCAACCGGCTGCGTTTCCCGCTGGCCGTGGTGGAAGCCGTGATCGCGGCGTGGGAGCCCAAACGGGTTGGCATCCGGCTGTCCCCGGTGACCGAACAGCCGGGCGGTGCCGCGTTGGACAGCACGACGATGACAACCTATGGCGCCTACATCGGCGCGCTCGACAAACTCGGGCTCGCCTACCTGCATATGATCGAGGGAACCACCCGTGGTTCGCGAGAGTGTCCGGGACACATCGACCTGCAGGTGCTGCGCAAGCGGTTTCGTGGCGCCTATATCGCCAACAATGGGTTTACGCCGGCGCTTGCCGCCGAAGCGGTGCGGTCCGGCAGGGCCGACCTGGTCAGCTTCGGCCGACCGTTCCTGGCCAATCCGGATTATGTTGAACGGCTTCGGCGTGGCGGCCCGTTTGCACAGGAGGCGCCGATGGAGACGTGGTATGGCGGCGGCCGCGAAGGATATGCCGACTGGCCGGCCTTGGCGGCTTAGGGCGGCATCGGCACTAAGTGCGTCAGCACGCCGATAAAACTGCTTGACGCAACAGACCTTTAGACCGCGGTCATCAGGTTGAAGCAGAGCCTGATCGCTTCAGCTGAGGCGATCAGACTCCAACAGAGGCGATCAGATCCCGGCGAACCAGTTGAAGCCCTTATCCTCCCAGTAACCCCCGGGGTAGGTGTTGGTGACCTCGATCGCGGTTATCCATTTCGGATTCTTGAACCCAAGCTTGGTCGACATGCGCAGCCGCAGCGGAAAGCCGAATGGGTCGGCCAGCGTCTCACCGGCGTATTTGGTGGCAAGCAGCGTTTGCGGGTGCAGCGCGGTCGCCATATCAATGCTGCTCGGGTAATCGTCCGCGGTCTTGAACGCGACGTACTTGGCGCGCAGATCCGCGCCGGTTCGCTCAAGCAAGCTGCGCAGCGTCGGGCCGGACCATTCGCCGATATAATCCCAGCCTTCGACGCAGACGTGTCTGATCACCATATCCGTTGCCGGCAGGGCGGCGATCTGCTGCACGGTCCACGGCCGCTTGTCGCCGATCAGCCCGGACAGCTCCAGTTTCCAGTCCTGCCCGTTCACCGGCTTGACCTTCGTGACGTCATAATACGCGTTGAACTTCGGCGGTTTCAGAACCATCGAGCGCGGGTATGTCGGCGCCAGCTTGTTCGGGTCGAACAACAGCGCTTGCACCCGGTCATTGAGGGCCGACATCGCGTGCAGCGCCGCCTCGACGGACGCCGGTTTGCCCACATCGCATCCGGTCAGCATCGTCAAGGCGCCCAGCGACAACCCGTCGCGGATCAACCCTCGGCGCGAAAGCGAGCGCAGCAGCGGGCGATAGTTGTCCAGGATCGCGGCATCCGGCAGCTTGGTGGGGCGGAAAAGCGATCGCATTATCGCATCCCCCGCCCGCGCACCGTAGGACCGCCGGCCAGCATGGCCCAAAGTGTGGTGGGTACTAGCAACGAAAGTGCCACGTGCACAAGCAGGAAGCCGACGATGACGGCCATGCCGATAAAATGCTCCAGGCGGGCCGACTGGAACCCGCCCAGCACGCCGACCAGGCCCGAGAACTGCACCGGTTTCCAGATCGCCAGCCCGGTGACAACCTGTGAGATCCCGGCCAGGATCACGATGATGTACAGCAGTTTCTGCACCGCGTTGTAGGTGGTCAGGTCGCTGTGGTCGATATGGAAATGCAGCGTGTCCCGCACGGTCTTGATCACCTCACGGACGCGGATCGGCAGCAGGCGCTCGCGCAGCCGCCCGGTGATGAAGCCATACATCAGGTAGCAGAACCCGTTCAGCACCAGCAGCCACATGCCGGCGAAATGCCAGAGCAAACTTTCTGGCGCCCAGTCGCCCAGTCGGAAAAACAGGCCGAAATGCAGGCCGTTGATGATGACGGAATCGTTATAAATTCCCCAGCCGGAGGTGATCATGATGAGCATGACGATCGCATTAACCCAGTGCATGATCCGGATCGGCAACGGATGCAGCCGGCGTGTGCCAGACGAGATCGCTGCATTTCCGGACGCGGCTGCTACGCGATTGGCGCTCATGATGATCCCCGTATGAAAGAGAACGGCTGACGGCAAGCGAACTGGCTTTGTCTGATCAAGGTGACGGACGGGTCAATGTGACGGACGGGGTCAATGTGATGGACGGGCCAAACCCATACGGATCGTATCGTCGGGCGCGATCGCGACAGCACCGCTGCCATCATAGGTCGGAAAGCGGGCCAGCTGCTTCGGCGTGAAGTCCATGATCTCCAGATCGGTGCCGACCAACACCATGGCATCGGCCGGCACCGCGATCGGTCTGGCACCGATAGCAAAGAAGCCGCCATAGGAAACCACGATTTTGACCGCGTCGTTCAATCGCACCACCTGCCTCACGTAGCCTAGCACCGGCCGGCTTTCCAATGGTCGTAGCACCGTCCGACCGATCAGGTCGCCAACCCGTACCGGCTGTGGGAAGCGAAGCGCGGCTGCGGCGGCGAGACTAACGCCCGGGGGCGACGGTTGTTGTGCCAGCGCCCCACCGCCAACCAACGTCAGGCTCGTTAGGATTAGTCGAAAGGATAGCGTCATGGCCAAAAGGTACCGCCCCATCACACCTTGCTTGTTCGTATGGTGGCAGCGAAGGTTACACAGGTCAGTCAGGGCCAAACGATATAATGCCGGGCGATGCATGCGTCGCCCGGCGTGAGACCGCGCGCGGTTGCGTCGGTAAACGCCGACGGGCCTCAGACGGCCGCGCTACAGCGCGATCATCTGAGGTTGGACCGACTTCGGACACCAATCGCCTTCTTAGACAACGGGAAGCAGTGCGTGATCGCTTCGACCTGAAGCGATCACCTGCTAGCAGCCTGTCGGACTTAACTAGTTCGCGCAACTATCCTGCCCTAGACAAATCTTGGCAGAAGCAATGTTCCGGTGAGGGTGCTTGTACAGACAGGATATTCCAGAAAATCCCGAATTTCGGCTAAGTCCGACAGGCTGCTAGAGCGGTTTCCGTTCGCCTTGGCTCACGGAACCCGCTCTACCTCATTGTTTGATCGGATGATTGACCGTTCCGGTGATGCCACCTGCTCGGATCATGCTTGTCTTATGACTTTCCCTGCGTTTCGGGGATAGTGGTTCACCATTGGCGGGTTGCAACCCGCCAATGGTGAAGGGGGACGGATCGGGATCATGCCGGTCGGGTAGGACCGAGTTAGAGTTTGATCGCCCCCTCCTTTGCTTGAGGCTCGAACGGATACCAGGGGTGTCTGACGCCCCGGATGACAAGCATGGGACAGGAAAAGATGGGCGACCTTATAGCACCAACACCGACGCAGATCACCATCGGCATCGACATCTCAAAACACCGCCTCGACGTTCACCAGCATCCGCAGGGCATCGCCAAACAGTTCGATAGCGATCGTAAAGGCATTGCCAAGCTGATCGCCTGGATAACCCCGCGACAGCCAACCCGCATCGTCTTCGAGGCGACAGGCGCTTATCATCGTGCATTGGAAATGGCCCTGGGCAAGGCCGGCCTGCCAGCCGTCAAAGTCAACCCGCTCCAAGCGCGCCGCTTCGCCGAGGCAACCGGTAAACGCCTGAAAACCGACCCAGTCGACGCCGCCATGCTAGCCCGCTTTGGCGCGACCATGCAGCCGGACATTCCACCCGCCAGAGATCAAACCATTGATACCCTGGGCGAACTTCTGGCCGCGCGACAGGCGGTGGTGAAGGATCAAACCGCCGCGCTCAATCGCAGCAAGACCCTGACATTGGCCCTGCTCAAGCAGCAAAGCCAACAACACCTGAAGCAGATCCAGGTCCAGATCGAGGCGATCGACCGCGAGCGGGCAACCATCATGGCGGCCAACGCGAGGCTCAAGGCCCGATCCGACATCCTTGTCAGCATGCCTGCCTTTGGCGCCACCACCGCCTTCGCCCGGCTCATCATGATGCCAGAGCTCGGCTCGATGCACGCCAAACAGACTGGCAGTCTCGGAGGCCTGACGCCGGTCTCCAGGCAGTCAGGCAACTGGACCGGCAAAAGCTTCATCCAGGGCGGACGGGCAAACCTCAGGCAAGCTCTCTATAGGCCCGCTCTCGTCGCCATTCGCTTCAACCCGCCGCTCAAGGCAAAATACCTGGCCCTGCGCGCAGCCGGAAAGCCCGCCAAAGTCGCCATCGTCGTCATCATGCGCAAGCTACTCGTCACCGCCAACGCGCTGCTCCGCGATAACCGCAAATGGACGCTCGAAGCCGCTTGACCAAAACGGATACTTTAAGCGGACGTTGCTCGGGTTACCGCGTCGGCTAGACCGTCCTGACCATCCAGCCGCAGCCCTTCGATCACGCCAGCCTGATCAGCCGCGGGCCGATTCTGGCTCATTTTTACCTTGCCCTCCAGACGCCCGATCGGCAGCGCGATGCCGACGATGCCGCGCAGCATGACCTGGATGAAATCGTCCGGCGCATCGGACACAGCCCAGGGTTGCGCGCGCGGGGTCTCATGCTGCCGGGTCAGGCGGGTGACAACCGCCAGAAGCTGAGCCGGATCGTCGAACACCTGCAACGTACCGTAGGCGTGGACCGCGGCGTAGTTCCAGGTCGGAACGACCTTCCCGTGTTCCTGCTTCGCCGCGTAGTACGACGGCGTGATATAGCCGTCCGGACCCTGGAAGATCACCAGCGTCTGCACGCCGGGGTCCGCCGCCCGTGCGTGCGGGTTCGCTTTCGCGAGATGCCCGATCAACGTGCCATAGGGCGCCGGATCGGGATCCAGCATCATCGGGGCATGACTGGCGACGATCCCATCAGCCGTCATGGAGACCAAGGTCGCCAGGCCGGCCGTCTTGATCAGCGCATGCAGGACGGCGACGCGGTCTTCGTTGAAATGGGCGGGGACGTACACGGTCAGAAGCTCCTATGCCGCCGCGACGAGGTAAGCACTAATCGGACGAAACGAAAGGATCGATTACGCGGATTCGCGTCAGTCCAATCTACAGCGCACCGCCGCGCCGTCCGGCGATCGCGCCCAACCGCAGACGCAACGCGTTCAGCTTGATGAAGCCCTGCGCATCGACTTGATCATAGGCGCCCTGATCGTCCTCGAACGTCACCACCTTCATCGAATACAGACTGTTCGGGCTCTCCCGCCCGATGCAGGTGACGTTTCCCTTGTACAGCTTCAGCCGCACCCGGCCGGTGACACTGGTCTGGCTGGTGTCGATCAACGCCTGCAGCATCCGCCGCTCGGGGCTGAACCAGAAGCCGTTGTAGATCAGTTCGGCGTAACGCGGCATCAGGCTGTCCTTCAGGTGCGCCGCCTCCCGGTCGAGCGTGATGCTTTCGATTGCACGATGCGCCGCCAGCAGGATCGTACCCCCTGGGGTCTCATAAACCCCGCGCGACTTCATCCCGACGAAGCGGTTCTCCACCAGGTCCAGCCGGCCGATGCCGTTGGCTTTTCCCACCTCGTTCAGCCTGGTCAGGATCGCCGCCGGGGACAGCTTGGCCCCGTCGATCGCCACCGGGTCGCCATGCCGGAAGTCCATCGCGATCACCGTCGCTTGATCCGGTGCGTCCTCCGGCCGGATGGTCCGCTGATAGACGATTTCGTCCGCCTCCTGCGCTGGATCCTCCAGGATCTTGCCTTCCGAAGAGGAGTGCAGCAGGTTGGCGTCAACGCTGAACGGGGCCTCGCCACGCTTGTCCCTGGCGATCGGAATTTGATGCTGTTCGGCGAATTCGATCAGCCGCGTCCGGCTGGTCAAATCCCACTCGCGCCACGGGGCGATGATCTTGATGTCCGGCTTCAGCGCGTAGTACGACAACTCGAACCGCACCTGATCGTTGCCTTTACCGGTCGCACCATGCGCCACGGCATCCGCGCCGACCTGTTCGGCGATCTCGATCTGTCGCTGCGCGATCAGCGGCCTGGCGATCGAGGTCCCCAGCAGGTATTGGCCCTCGTATAAAGTATTGGCGCGAAACATCGGAAAGACGAAATCCGTGACGAATGTCTCGCGCAGGTCGTCGACGAAAATCTCCTTCACGCCGGCCATCTCGGCCTTCCGGCGTGCCGGCCCAAGCTCTTCGCCCTGACCCAGGTCGGCGGTGAAGGTCACGACCTCGCAGCCGTAGGTCGTCTGCAGCCACCGAAGAATGACACTCGTATCCAGCCCACCGGAATAGGCGAGAACGACCTTCTTCACATCCCTGACCGCCATGACCCTGGAAATCTCCGGTTCTTCCGCAACCGGAGTAGCGCCCGCGGCGGCCCTCGCGCAAGCCGTGAAGCAACCGGTGCGGCGACTTCGCGTTGCCTGCACTTCACCTCCAGGAGGACCCGATGCCGTTTATCGAGACCAACGACAAGACAACGCTGTTCTACAACGACTGGGGTTCTGGTCGACCGGTGGTGCTGATCCATGGCTGGCCGCTCGACTCCGACATGTGGGAATACCAGTCGATGTTCCTGGCCTCCCAGGGCCTGCGGGTCATCGCCTACGACCGGCGCGGCTTCGGCCGGTCCAGCCAGCCGTGGAGCGGCTACGACTACGACACCATGGCCGACGACCTGAAAGCCGTGCTGGACAAGCTTGAACTGAACGACGTGACGCTGGTCGGCTTCTCCATGGGCGGCGGCGAGGTGGCGCGCTACATGGGCCGCCACGGCGGCGCCAGGGTCGCCAAGGCGGTGCTGGTCTCGGCCGTCACGCCTTACCTGCTGCAAGGCGGCGACAATCCCGACGGCGTCGACCGTGCCACCTTCGATCAGATGGTCGATGGCCTGAAACAGGATCGGCCCAACTTCCTCGCCAGCTTCGGCAAGAAATTCTTCGGCGCCGGCATGCTGAATTTCACCGTGACCAACGAGATCCAGCAGTGGGCGCTGATGATGGCGATGCTTGGCTCACCCAAGGCGACGATCGACTGCGTGCGGGCGTTCTCGGAAACCGATTTCCGCCACGACCTCGCCGCCATCCGCGTCCCCACCCTGGTTATCCACGGCGACGGCGACACCACAGTGCCGCTGGCGAAATCCGGACAGCTCGCAGCCGCCATCGTGCCGAATGCCCAGCTGAAGGTCTACGAAGGCGCTCCGCACGGTCTGTTCTTCACCGAAAAGGACCGACTGAACCAAGATCTGCTCGACTTCATCAATAACTGACCCCCGCCGACTGAATCCAACGCCGCTTTAAGCGGTTGTTAATGCATGCCCGTGAGAGTCATGGGCATGCGCGCGCACGTTGTTTTATTCCCGGCTGAAGACCGAATGCCTGACGCGCCGCACATCGTCGCGGCCGCCAGAGTGCGATCGTCCGAGGTTGAACCAGCCCCGCATCGCCACGCTGGCATCCGGTTTGACTACGGCGCGGCCCAGGCGACGTCAGGGCGGTTCACGTGAACGTGCTGGTCTGGCAGTGGGGCCGCCACGGCGCCGGGCCGCGCTTCGGCGCCTGTCTGGCCGAGGCACTCCGGGACCGTCCAGGGATCGAGGTCACGCTATCGCTCTGCCGGGATGCCGAAATCATGAGCGGTCCCGAAACACCGCGCTGTGAGATGCCGGTGCGAACCTACCGGGGCATGGGCTCCTTCATGGTGCGGTTGGCGACCGCACCGCTCGCGCTGCCCTTCCTGCTGAGCAGGCTCCGCCACGTCATGCCGGACCTGGCGATCTGCGCCATGCCGGGGCCGCTGGACGTCCTCATGGCGGTGGCGCTGCGTCTGCTCGGGGCGCGGCTGGTTGTGGTCGTGCATGACGCCGACACCCACATCGGCGATGGCTTTCCGCTGCAGATGACGTTGCAGCGCTGGCTGTGCCGGTGCGCCGGCGGCCTGGCTGTACTGTGCGGCCACGTTGGCAACCGACTGCGCCAGCAAGGCCTGGCCGGGGCCGGACGGCGCAAGCTGATCTTGTTCCAGCACCCGCCGGTGGCGTTCGACATGCCGGCGGCCGTAGCGGTGCCGACCCCGTCGGACAGGCCCCGCCGGCTGCTCTGCTTCGGCCGTTTGCTGCCGTACAAGGGGCTGGATCTGCTGGCCGCCGCCGTGGCCGTGCTGCCACGGGACGCCGCGGTCACCATCCGGGTGGTCGGCAGCGGCCCGGAATCACCGGCGCTGGACGCGTTGCGCGCCTGCCGCGGCGTCACGGTCGAGAACCGTTGGGTGCCGGAAACCGAGATCGGCGCCCTTCTGGCATGGTCCGACGCGCTGATCCTGCCCTATCGCGAAGCCAGTCAGAGCGGCGTGGCGGCAGCGGCGCTGGCGGCCGGGCGGCCGGTGATCGCCACCCGCGTCGGTGGGCTGCGCGAGCAACTGGCCGGCGCGCCTCAGGCCGTGCTGTGTGAGCCGGAGGCCGAAAGCCTGGCCCGCGCCATCCACCTGTGGCTGGAGACGCCGGCACAGCAGGCCCTACCGACCGATGCCGCCGCTGCCTGGCGACAGGCGGCCTCGCAACTGCTGCTGGCGATCGCGACGGCCCTCCCCGCCAAGACACGCGGGGCCCGAGCGGACGCCGCGCCGCAGTTGCTGGATTGGGCGCTCAGCACACCGGGGCGGGGATCACAATCGGACTGACAGTTCGTCTATTTAGAGCAACATCAGCCTGACCGGAAAAGTCTGGCTGATAAAGTTGCTCGTGAAAACAATGAGCCAGCTAGAGCGCGCTGGCCGTTTACGGTCAGCCTGGAAGCGCTCTGGCCGCCAGTTATCTGCCGGCGGCCAGGTTCGGCGTGGCTGTGTTGCAAGGATCTTCATTTTCATTGCCAGCGCCGTTAACCGGCAACATGATCCTTCCCATACCCTGGGATCGACCCTCTGTTCATGCCCATCCGCGCTGTCTGCTTCGATGTCGGGGAAACCCTGATCGACGAAACCCGCCACTGGATCGAGTGGGCCGCCTTCCTGGGCGTTCCGCCGATGACCCTGTTCACCGCCATCGGCGTGATCATGGAGCGCGGTCAGTCATTGAGCCGGGTGTTCGAGATTTTCAAACCCGGCCTGGATCCCGCGACCGCGCGCAAACTGCGTGCCGCGCAAGGCTGGCGCTACGACTTCACGGCTCAGGATCTCTACCCCGATGCGGTTCTCTGCCTGACCACGCTGCGGGAGCGTGGCTACAAGGTGATGATCGCCGGCAACCAGCCGATCGAGGCGGAAGCCGCGCTGGCCGGCCTCGACCTGCCGGTCGATCTGATCGCCAGCTCCGCCGGCTGGGGTGTTTCCAAGCCGGACCCGCGGTTCTTCACCAAACTGGTTGAGGTTGCCGGCGAACCCGCCGCGTCCATCGCCTATGTCGGCGACCGGCTGGATAACGATGTGCTCCCCAGCCTGGCAGCCGGGATGACATCGGTGTTCGTGCGTCGCGGACCATGGGGCTGGATGCACGCGGAAAAGCCGGAGATCGCGCGCGCCCATATCCGGCTGGAAAGCCTGCTGCACCTGCCGGATCGGCTGGCGGCGCTATGAGCGCCTACGATCCGGCCGCCGATGGCTGGCGCGCGCTGCCGGGGGCCGCGCTGCCCGGCGGTCTGGGGGTACCCTGGGCAAAGAAGCTGGACGGCAGCTGGATCTACGGGCTGCAGACCGGCGCCGAACATGCCAATCCCGCCGGCGTGCTGCACGGCGGGGTGCTGATGGCGTTCGCCGATCACGGCCTCAGTTTCCTCGCCTGGGAAGCGGCCGAACGGGCACCCTGCACGACGATCCAGCTTAACACCCACTTCCTGGATGCGGTGAGGCCTGGGGATTATCTGGAACTGCGCGGGGAGGTGACGCGGCGAACCCGCGGCCTGGTGTTCGTGCGGGGCGTGATCGGGGTCCGCGGGAAGAACGCGGTGCGCGACGTCGGCGCGGTCGATGGTATCTGGCGCGTGCTGCGGGCGGGCTGATCGATCGCATTGTCGCACGGTTGCCGATCCGCGCCGGAGAGGTCTGGCCATGATTGGTCGGAGCAGGATTAGTCGGGCCGGGATTAATCGGGCCGGGATTAATCGGGCAGGATCAGGACGTAAGGAAAACTATCCATGGACATCGATCCCGATCCGCCCCGTGCAGCCGCCAGGCTCACACTGGCGATCGACATCGGCGGATCAAGGCTCAAGCTGGGGTTGCTGGATGCCAGCGGGGCGATGGTAGCGGGCCCCAGCCGAGTGGACACTCCAACGCATCCGATCCCCATGGCCGTCGTCGACGCGCTGGTCGGGCTGGCGAGACCGCTGGGTGACTTCGACCGGATCTCGGTGGGCTTTCCCGGCGTCGTCCGGAACGGCCAGGTGGTGACAGCGCCCAATCTCGGCACGGCGGAATGGCGGCATTTCCCGCTGGCCGCGACGCTGACCGACAAGCTGGGCAAGCCGGTGCGTATGGTCAACGATGCCGAGGTCCAGGGCCTCGGCGTGATCAGCGGCCGTGGTCTCGAGTGTGTCATAACCCTCGGCACCGGGATGGGCTTCTCGCTGTTTCAGGACGGCCGCCCCGCGCCGCACCTGGAATTGAGCCAGCACACGATCCACAAGCGCAAGACCTACGACCAGTTCATCGGCGCCGTCGCCCTCAAGGCAATCGGGCGGCAACGCTGGAATCGGCGGCTGCGGCGCGTGCTCGCCGCGGTCACCACGCTGGTCGGGTTCGACACGCTGTACATCGGCGGCGGCAACGCCAAGCACATCGAATTCGAATTGCAGCCCAACATCCGACTGGTATCCAACGAGGCGGGAATCACCGGCGGCGTAAGGCTGTGGGACGAGATGCTCGATCCGCTGTTCGCGGCGGATAGTAGTTCGCCGGCGGCGGCGGGTTAAGACGGCGGGGAGACTGCTGGATACGCAGCGGTCGATGTCGGGGGTGGAGGCTTCCCTAAGCCGCCCGTCGTGCCGCCAGCGCCCGCGGCAACTGGGCGATCGCCTGGTCGATCAGCGCCGCGTTGGTCTCGGCGGTCAGCCCCTCGGCCAGCACCTGCCGCGCGGCCGTGGTCGCGACATCGGCGGCAGCGACCCGCACCTCGTCGACCGCGGCCTTCTCGGCGGCGGCAATGCGGTGGATCGCCATCTGCTCGCGGCGCTTGGCCGACGCCTCAGCCTCGGCCGCGGCCGCCGCGGCGACCCGACTGGCCTCGGCGCGGGCGCCCTCGATCATCGTCTTGGCATCGGCAACGGCATCGGCGCGCTGCTTTTCCGCATCGCGCAACATCGACTCGGCTTCACGACGAAGCCTGGCCGCCTCCTCAAGCTCGGTCTTCACCGACGCGGCACGCGCATCCAGCAGACCGGCCAGCGGTGTCCAGAGCTTCTTGCCGAACAGCACGAAGAACAGAATGAACGCGATCGCCACCCAGTTTCGCGGGTCGCCGAAGAAGCTTTCGTGGTGCATCGTGATCTGGTCCCGTCGCTACGCGTGTGCTGGTTCCGAAGCAGGCCATGGTCTGCATCGACCGCCATGACCGGCGGTCATGCTTTGATGACCCACCCCCGGAGGTTGGTCGCATCCGGCGACGGATATCGGCAGTAGGCCCAGCCGCGGCAGCGAACGTCCGGACCAGGCCACTAGCCGAGCCCCCGGGCAGCCAGGGCCGATCCGACCGCCCCATCCAGGCGTCCGGCTTCCGGTGCGGTTCCGGTCAACCGGGTCACCACCGTGCTGGCGGTCTCGGTCGCCACCTGACGCAGCGCGTTCATCGCGGACGCCCTGGCCTGCGCGATCTGCGCCTCTGAGTCCTGCAACTGCTTTTCCAGCCGCGCATTCAATTGCTCGGTCTGCGCGGCGGCGGCTTGCTTGGCCTCGTTCAACGCCGAACTGATCGAACCACGCGCCTCGGCTCGGGCTTTTTCGGTTGCCTGATCGGCCTCTGTCATGTCGGCGTCGGCCCGAGCCTTGACGGCACGCGCCTCGTCCAGATCCTTGGAGATCCTGCTGGCGCGTTCTTCCAGCACCGAACTGACCAACGGCAGCGCGTTGCGCGAAAGCATGATGTACAGCACCACGAAGATGATCGCGCCCCAGACCACCTGACTGATGGTCAACGGGGTGGTGAAATCAAGCTGCGGCATGCCGTTCGCCCGCGCCGCGACCGGTAGCAGACCGGCGATCAATCCGGCCCCGCCAGCCGCCACCAGCGAACGACGCGGTCCGCCGCGTTTCATGACGTCTGGCGAACGCTCCATGGCGCTTCGCGGAACCCGCATGGCGATACCTGCTCGTAGTTACACAAAGAGAATGATAAAGGCGATGACCAGAGCATACAGTGCGACGGCCTCGGTCAGCGCGAAGCCCAGGATGGCCAGGCCGAAGACGCGGTCGCGGGCCGCCGGATTGCGGGCAACGCTGGTGACGAGTGACCCGAAGATGTTGCCGATACCGATGCCCACGCCCGAGAGCGCGATCACGGCAAGTCCGGCACCAATCATCTTGGCGGAAGCGACATCCATAGTCCGATTTCCTTTCGATTATCCAGTCGCGCGGACGAACAGCTGCGTCCGGTTGTTCAGGGGTTGATGGAGTGGGGTGTCAGTGCAGGTGAACCGCATCGTGCAGGTAGATGCAGGTCAGGATCGCAAAAACATAGGCCTGCAGGGTCGCCACCAGTATCTCGAACCCGATCAGGATCGTGTTCAGCCCGAGCGCCAGAGCCGCCGGCAGGTAGCCCAGCCACCCCAGGCCGCCCAGCATGATGATGAAGGCGCCGAACACTTCCAGCATCACGTGGCCGGCCATCATGTTGGCGAACAGACGAACCGACAGCGAGATGATGCGCGAGAAGTAGGAGATCACCTCGATCACCACCAGCAGCGGCGCCAGTGCCACCGGGATCCCCTGCGGCAGGAAGTAGCTGAAGAAGTGCAGCCCGTGTTCCTTCAGCGCGACAACCGTCACCAGGATGAACACCAGCAGGGTCATCGCCAACGTCACCATGATGTGGCTGGTGAAGGTGAAGAAGTAGGGAAAGACGCCCAGCAGGTTGCCGAACAGAATGAAAAAGAACAGGGTGAACACCAGTGGAAAGAACCGGCGGCCTTCCGGACCGATGGTTTCGGTGCACATCGACATGATGCCCTCGTAGCCCAGCTCCGCCGCCGCCTGCAGCCGGCCCGGCACCATCGCGCGTGGCTTCATGCCGATCCACAGCAGGCCCAGCACCAGCAGGCCGGCCACCACCATCATCAGGTTTGACTGGGTGAAGTTCACCGAGGCACCAATCGCGCCCAGGACCGGATGAAGCTGGAACTGCCCCAGCGCGTCGATGCTACTTGAACCCTCGGCCGCCACGCTGCCCGCTCCTACTTTCGACCCGATCCAGACTGCTTTGGCGCGAACACGCGCCAAAGGTTTATCACCCCCGCCGCACCACCCAGGGGAACGAACACCGCCGTCAGGATCGGCGTGGTGTGAAACAGCCGGTCCAGCCCGTACCCGATGGCGACTGCCACCACAAGGGCCGAGACCAGCTCGATTCCCACCCGCATGCCGATGCCCCACGGCGAGCCACCCAGCCCGCCCTGGTCACCCAGGCCTCGCTTCGGTGGGGCATCGAGGCCCTGCTTGCTTCGGGCGGCTTTCAGACGCGCCTCGAAGGAGGGGTCCGGGCCGCCGGTTTCCTGACTCATGCTCGCCCCCTGGCAACATTACGTGCCGGAAAGCGGGGGCTTGCTACCGACGGGCGGTGCGGGTGTCAAGAACGGCCGATTTATTAAATTCACGGAACGAGGTCGCGTTTCGCCGCATCGGCGATCGACCCTGGGCGCGATCCTGCAGCTGAAAGCCAATCGCCGCTGACGCTGTCATTCCCCTATCGGTTCGATTAAGCTGAATATTCCGAATGGCTAAACCACGAACACAATGCGTGACGGCCGCGCCGGGTGGGCGGAGCCCTACTCTCCCGCCCGAGGCACGGACGCCGGCGGCGAAGGCGTCGGGGCGTTGCGGCCGGTCAGGTCATCCCCGGCGTCCACCGGCATGAAGAACGCGATCGGCGCGGCGGCCAGGGTCATCAGTCCGACGACGACGAAAGCCGCGCTGAAGTCCGCATTCTCCGGCGTCACATGATGCGCCATGGTGCGCGCGACCTCCAGCGCCAGGGCGCCCACCGAAACGCCGATGGTCGCGGCGAGCTGCTGGCCAGCCGTGTACAGGCTGGTCGCGGCACTCATTTGCGCCCGCGGCACATCACCGTAAGCCAACGTGTTATACGCGGTGAACTGCAGCGAGCGCAGGAAACCGCCGACCAGCAGCACCAGGTAGATCGTTGCCGCCGGCCAGGTCGGGCGGAACAGGGCGCATAGCGTCAGCATGACGCCTGACAATACGCCGTTCCAGATCAGTGTGTCGCGGAACCCGAACAGCCGCAGCGCGTACTGCGCGGCCGGCTTCATCACCAGCGCGCCAGCCGAACTGGCGAAGGTGATCAGGCCGCTCTTGACCGCCGCATCGCCGAAGCCGACCTGCAGCATCATCGGCAGCAGGAACGGGATGGCGCCGATCCCGGTGCGGAACAGCATCATCGCGGTAAACGACAGCCCGAAGCACGGCAGCTTCATCAGCGTGAAGTCCAGCAACGGCGCATCCATCCGCCTCGCGTGCAGATAATACAGGAACGCAATGGCCAGCGCGGCGACCAGCATCGCTTCGGTCAGCGCCGGCGCGACGAGGCTGCGCCCGACCGTCTCCAGCCCGAACATCCCGCAGACCAGGGCCAGCCCGGTCAGGATCAGGCCGCGCAGATCGAACTTGCCGCGCGGCGGCTCGCGGAAGTCCGCGATGAACCGCGTCACCGCGACGATGCCGATCAGGCCGACCGGGATGTTGATAAAGAAGGTCCAACGCCAGTTGAAATAGGTGACGATGAACCCGCCCAGGGGTGGCCCGACCACCGGCCCCAGCAGCGCCGGCATCGTCAGCCAGGCCATGGCGGCGACCAGCTCTGACTTCGCCGCGGTGCGCAACAGCAGCAGCCGCCCCACCGGCACCATCATCGCGCCGCCGATGCCTTGCAGCACCCGCGCGGCCACCAGCTCCACCAGGCCATTCGACAGGCCGCACAGGATCGAGCCAACGGTGAACACCACGATCGCGCCGCGAAACACGTCGCGCGTTCCGAAGCGATCCGCGATCCAACCGCTGGCCGGGATGAACACCGTCAGGCTGAGCAGGTAGGAGGTCAGCGCCACGTTCATCCGCACCGGGTCATAGCCGAACGAGCGGGCCATCGTCGGCAGCGCGGTGGCGATGATCGTCGAGTCGAGGTTCTGCATGAACAGCGCGCTGGCGACGATCACCGCGGTCAGGCGGGTTTGGCGGGAGACCCGGTTGGATCGGATCATGGGTTGAGCCGGCATCTGGCGAGTGTCGCGCGGGATGCGTCGGGGGGAAAGCCTGAACCGGTCGGCGCCTAAGCAGCAGCGGCCGGGCAACAGATCGGCCAGGCGGTTTCGCAGGCCTGTGGAGCCTTGTACCCCGATCGCGTAAAGTGGCAGGGCGCTTCAACGCCGGGACAAGATCTGACCGAGATCACTATACGCGGCGTCACCCAACAACGACGTGCGGCGCGGTCACGCCTGTTGCAAGAATGTATCCTTATCTGTAAGCGGGCTGCACGCGGCGAATGTTAATATCGCGTAAACAATAAAATTTAAGGGAGCTTGACGGATGCGCAAATCGAACGGCCTCGACACAGCCGTGGTGCAACGGCGGGATCTGATGCGCGGCGGCCTCGGCCTGGCTGGCGCGCTGGCAGCTGGTTCAGCGGTCTCTCGCCCAGCCTTCGCGGCCCAGCCGGCGCTTGGCAACTTCCCCGCCGGAACCTCTGGTTCGTCGGTGTTCGTCGGCCTGTGCACGCCATTGACCGGCACCTACGCCGCCGCCGGCACGGATGAGCGCAAGGGCTTTGAAATGGCCATCGAACATCTGAACGGCGGCAACGAGCTGATCCGCAAGATTTCACCGCTGACCAGCAAAGGTGTGCTCGGCAAGACGGTGAACTTCGAGGTCGCCGATTCCCAGGCCAAGCCAAACACCGCGGTCCAGGCCCAGTCCCGTTTCATCGCCCAGAACAAGGCGATCATGATCGCCGGTTGTGTCAGCAGCGCCGTCGCCGTCGCCATCAACAAGCTGGCCCAGCGGGAGCATGTGATCTACCTGCCGCTGGTCACTGGGTCCAACGACACCACCGGCAAGGATTGCGTGCGCTATTCCTTCCGAGCGTCACATTACGCCTATACCGCCGCCGCGGCGATCGCGCCGGAGCTGATCAAGGCGCTGGGCAAGAACAAGAAGGTCGCCTACCTGACGCCGGACTATACCTACGGCCACTCGGTTACGGAATCGATGCAGCGGTTTCTGAAGCCCGCCGGCTGGACCACCATCACCGATCAGGTCTGCCCGTTGGGCGCCCCGGACTACAGCTCGTTCCTGCTGAACATCGCCAACAGCGGCGCCGAGGTTCTGATCAACGTGAATTTCGGCAATGACGCCGTGGGCTCGATCAAGCAGGCCAAGCAGTTCGGCATCCTGGACAAGATGACCCTGGTGATGCCTTACCTGTCGCCGTTCCTCAGCAAGGAAGTCGGCCCGGATCTGATGCAGGGCGTCTATTGCACCACCGAGTTCTGGTGGACCCTGGGCGAGACCAATCCGATCGCCAAGATGTTCGTCGATAGCTTCAACGCGAAGTATGGCTACAAGCCGGAATGGGCGGCGCACGTCTCCTATATGCAGGTGGCGCTGTGGGCCGACGCCGTCGAGCACGCCAAGACGTTCTACCCCGGCGACGTCATCGCCTCCTACGAAGCCGGCCGCACCATGCAGACCAGCCTGGGACCGGTGAAGTGGCGCGCCGCCGACCATCAGCTGATCCGGCCCGTCGTCGTCACCCGCGGCAAGAAGCTGACCGCGATGAAATCGCCGGACGATTACTTCGACATCGTGGCCCTGGTGCCCGGAGAGGGTCTGATGCAGAAGCCCGACGCCTTCGGCTGCACCCTCGGGCCCGTCACCTGACACCGATAAACCTCCACCAGGCGCGCGATCTATCATGCTGAGCTGGCCGAATTTCGTTTCTCAGGTGTTCAACGGGCTGGCGCTTGGCTCCCTGCTCGCGCTGATCAGCTCCGGCCTGACCGTGATCTACGGCACGCTGGGGGTGCTCAATCTGGCGCATGGTGCGATGTTCATGATGGGTGGGTATGGCGGCTTCCTGACCTACCAGTACACCCACTCCTTCCTGCTTGCCGTGGTCGGCGGCACGGTCAGCGTGCTGGTGATCGGCATCGTCACCGAACAGGTCGTGATCCGCCACTTCTACACCCGCCCGCACGAGGATCAGTTGCTGGTCACCTTCGGCCTCGGCATCGTCTTCGTCGAACTGGTGCGGCTGGGCTTCGGCAGCCTGTCGCTGAACGTCGCGCCGCCGACCTGGGGCGTCGGCATCACCCAGATGGGCTTCCTGATCTACCCGACCTACCGGCTGCTGGTGATGGCCATCATCGCCGTCGCCCTGGGCCTGCTGTACGTGGTGCTGTATCGCACCCGCATCGGCATGATCGTGCGCGCCGGCATCGATGATTCCGGCATGGTCGACATGCTGGGCATCAACGTCTTCCGGGTGTTCATGCTGGTGTTCGGCATCGGCGCCGCCGCCGCCGGCTTCGCCGGCATCGTCAACGCCCCGATCGTGCCGCTGACCCCCGACATGGGCGAGCAGATCCTGGTGGAGACCTTCGTCGTCGTCGTCATCGGCGGTGTCGGATCCTTCCCCGGCGCGATCCTGGGCGGGCTGATCGCCGGCGAGATCCTGTCGATCACCTCGATGTTCGACCCGAGCTACTCGCAGGTGATGCTGTTCGTGGTGATGACGCTGGTGCTGCTGCTGCGGCCGCAAGGCCTGCTGGGCCAATCGTCGCGCACATGACCTCGTCCCGCACATGACCCCATCGCGTACATGAAGACCCGTCGCGGCCGTGGCGTCTGGCGGGTGTTGCTGCCCGACGTGCTGACCGCGTGCGGCCTGGTCGCCGCCCCGTTCGTGCTGCCGCCGCTGGGCTTCGCCGCCGACACGATGAACCGCATCCTGACGCTGGGCCTGTTCGGCATCGGCTTCGACATCCTGTTCGGCTTCACCGGCCTGCTGTCGTTCGGCCAGGCGGCGTTCTTCGGCACCGGCGGTTTCGTCGCCGCCTACCTGACCACCAACGGGCTGATCGGCAATGTCCCGCTGGCGTTGCTGATCGGCACCGTCGCCGGCGCCGTCACCGGCCTGCTGGTCGGGCTGATCGCCCTGCGGCGCACCGGCATCTATTTCGCCATGATCACCGTGGCGATCGCCGAGACCTTCTACTTCCTCGAGAACTCGCCGCTGGCCAATTTCACCGGTGGCGAAAACGGCCTGTCCGGCGTGCCGTCGCCCACCTTCAACCTGGGCTTCGTCACCTGGCACGTGGGCAGCGGCTTCTCGATGTACAGCTTCCTGGCGATCTGCTTCCTGATCGGCATGATCATCGCGCGCCGCATCATCCATTCGCCGGTCGGCGCCATCTTCATGGCGATCCGCGACAACCCCATCCGGGCCCGCGCCGTCGGCCACCTGGTGGAGCGCTACAAGCTGCTCGCGTTCACCATCGCCGCCGCCTATGCCGGTCTGGCCGGCGGCCTGCTGGGCGTGCTGCAAGGCTACATGCCGCCCGACGCGTTCATGTTCGACACCTCCGGCGAGCTGATCATGCAGACCATGATCGGCGGTCCGGGCATGCTGTTCGGCCCGCTGGTCGGCGCTACCGTATGGCTCTATCTGCGCGACTTCCTGCAATCGGGGCTGCATCTCGGCGCCGCCTGGAAGCTGGTGCTGGGCATCGTGTTCGTGCTGCTCGTCTGCTTTCTGCGCCGCGGCATCATCGGCGGTGTGCTGGATCTGATCGGCCTGGCGCGTCCCGACCGGACCGCGGTTACCCTGGGCGACGAAGAGGCACTGCCTCCGGATGCCGCGCCGCGGCCGCGCCCGGCGCCCCCGCCCGGCCCGATTCTCGAGGTGCGCGGCCTGACCCGCCGCTTCGGCGGCCTGGTGGCCAACAACGACATCAACTTTACCGTGCAGCCGGGTGAGCTGCGCGGCGTGATCGGCCCGAACGGCGCCGGCAAGAGCACGTTCTTCAAGATGATCACCTGTGAGATGGTGCCCTCGGCCGGCAGCATCCGTTTCCAGGGCAAGGACATCACCGGCTGGGATGTGGCCGACGTGTGCCAGATCGGTCTGACCAAGAGCTATCAGGTGAACCAGTTGTTCACCAAGCTGACGGTCCGGCAGAACCTCGCGATCTCGGCGCTGGCAGCCGCGCGCGGCCGCTTCCGGCTGGACATGCTGCGCAGTGCCGCGCACGTGCCCGGCGTCACCGCTCGGATCGCCCACACCCTGGCGCTGATCGGTCTGACCGAGCGGGCCGATGTCGCGGTCAGCGACCTCGCCTATGGCGAAAAGCGGCGGGTGGAGGTCGGTCTGGCGCTGGCGACCGAACCCACGCTGCTGCTGCTGGACGAGCCGCTGGCCGGCATGAGCCCGCAGGAGCGTAGCGAGACCGTTGCGTTACTGAAACGCATCAGCCAGGGCCGCACCCTGGTCATCGTCGAGCACGACATGGACGCGATCTTCGAACTGGCCGAGAAGATCACCGTGCTGTGCGAGGGCACCGTGCTGGCCGAGGGCACACCGGCCGAGATCCAGGGCAGCCGGGCGGTGCAGGAAGCCTATCTGGGTGGTGAGGTCGTGGCGTGAGCCTGCTCGAGGTGCAAGGCCTGAACAGCTACTACAGCGACAGCCATATCCTGTTCGACATCGACATGCGGGTCGAGCAGCATGAGGTCGTCGCGCTGCTGGGACGCAACGGCGCCGGCAAGAGCACGACGCTGAAAAGCCTGATGGGCGAGGTGCGTCCACGCCGCGGCCGGATCACCCTGGACGGCAAGCCGGTCGCCGGGCGTGCGCCCCACGCGATCGCCCGTCTGGGCATGCAGCTGGTGCCCGAGAACCGGCGGATCTTCGGCAGCCTGAACGTCGAGGACAACCTCGTGCTCGCCGGATTGACCGCCCCCAACCGCTGGCCGCTGGATCGCATCTGGGCGATGTTTCCCCGGCTCAAGGAGCGCCGTTCCAGCCGCGGCACCGATCTTTCCGGCGGCGAGCAGCAGATGCTGGCGATCGCCCGGGCGCTGGTCCGCGACCCGAAGATCGTGCTGTTGGATGAGCCGTTCGAGGGGTTGGCGCCGATCATCGTGCATGATCTTGTGCGGGTGTGCCGCGACCTGGCGGCCTCCGGCCTGACCATTATTGTCGTGGAACAGAACATCGCCGCGGCGCTGAACCTGGCCAGCCGGGCGTATATACTGAACAATGGACACCGCGTGCATGAGGGGCCGACCGAGGCGCTGCGCCGCGACCCGACGATCCTCCGGCGCCACCTCGGTGTCTGATCGCCCGCCAAAGCCTCGGTTGCGACAGGTCAGGTTCGCAGCGAAGCGACGCGCGCTTCCCTGAAACTTTACGCCGCAGCCCGGTGCGCAACGCCACAGCCGCCTCCGCGGCAGGCGTAATGGCCGATGTCGCGGTTCACCGGGCGGTTGTGGAACAGGAGGCAGAGTGAGCCGGGCGCGACGATGTCAGAGCGCGCCCGGTATGCCTCTAATCTTCGGCCTCGTCCGCATCGCTTTCCTGAACCGGACCGCTGTCCTGGCCTTTGGCGGCAAGATCGCGGTCGACCAGCTCGATCACCGCCATATCAGCGGCATCGCCATAGCGGACACCCGCCTTCAATACACGGGTGTAACCGCCGGCGCGGGTCTTGTAACGATCGGCCAGGGTGCTGAACAGCTTGGTAACGATCACGTCGTCGCGCAACTCGGCGTAGGCCAGTCGCTGGTTGGCCAGCCCACCCTTCTTGCCCAGAGTGATCAGCTTCTCCGCGACCGGACGCAGCTCTTTCGCCTTTGGCAGCGTCGTGGTGATCTGTTCGTGCTTGAGCAGCGCGTGCGCCATGTTCCGGAACATGGCGAGGCGGTGGGTCGAAGTAACACCGAGCTTCCGGCCGGCTAGTCCGTGACGCATTGATCTGTTTCCCTATGCTGGCTCAGAACGGCTCTTCGAGCCGCTTGGCCAGGTCTTCAATATTCTCCGGCGGCCAACCCGCGACGCTCATGCCCAGGCCGAGACCCATGGAGGTCAGCACCTCCTTGATCTCGTTCAGCGACTTGCGGCCGAAGTTCGGCGTGCGCAGCATTTCCTGCTCCGACTTCTGCACCAGGTCGCCGATATAGACGATGTTGTCGTTCTTCAGGCAGTTGGCACTGCGCACGGAAAGCTCCAGCTCGTCCACCTTGCGCAACAGGTTGCGGTTGAACGGCAGGTCATCCTGCGGCTCTTCCGTTCGGATCTGCTGGGGTTCATCGAAGTTGATGAAAAGCTGCAGCTGGTCCTGCAGGATCCGCGCGGCCAGCGCCACGGAGTCTTCCGGGGTGACGGCGCCGTTGGTTTCCACCGTCAGCAGCAGCTTGTCGTAGTCTGTGACCTGACCGACGCGGGTAGGCGCGACGCTGTAGGACACCCGGCGCACCGGCGAGTAGATGCTGTCCACCGGGATCAGCCCGATCGGCGCGTCTTCCGGCCGATTGACGCTGGACGGCTGGTAGCCCTTGCCCAGGTTGACGGTGAATTCCATGCCCAGCTTCACCCCGTCATCCAGGGTGCAGATCACCAGTTCGGGGTTCATGATGTCGATGTCATGGCCGGACTGGATCTGCCCGGCGCGGACCTCGCCGGGGCCGGTCGCGGTCAGCGTCATCCGCTTCGGCCCTTCGCCGTGCATCCGCAGCGCCAGTTGCTTGATGTTAAGCACGATGTCGGTCACGTCCTCCCGGACGCCCGCCACGCTGCTGAACTCATGCAGCACGCCGTCGATCTGCACCGCTGTCACCGCGGCGCCCTGCAGCGACGACAGCAGGATGCGGCGGATCGCGTTGCCGAGGGTCATGCCGAAGCCGCGCTCCAGCGGTTCGGCGACCACAGTGGCGACGCGTGATGGATCGGCCCCTGGCTCGACCTCCAGCTTCTCAGGCTTGATCAGGGATTGCCAGTTTCTCTGGATAACCGCGCTTTGCCTCATGCTACCAACACCTTTCGAACCGCATCTTTGGCGGTTGAAGTCCTCTGGAGTGTCAAAATCTCGGCCCTCTGGCCCGCCCCTGGCCGGACGGCGCCGGCCGACGCGCAAGCCTGATCAGACGCGCCGGCGCTTGCGCGGCCGGCAGCCATTATGCGGAATTGGCGTCATGTCGCGGATGGTGGACACCGCGAACCCGACAGCCTGCAGCGCGCGCAGCGCGCTTTCGCGCCCCGAACCCGGGCCGCTGACCTCGATCTCCAGCGTCTCCATGCCATGCTCACGGGCTTTCTTGCCGGCATCCTCGGCCGCCACCTGGGCCGCATACGGCGTGCTCTTGCGGCTGCCCTTGAACCCCTGACTGCCGGCGGACGACCAGGCGATCGCGTTGCCCTGCGCGTCGGTGATGGTGATCACCGTGTTGTTGAACGTCGCGGCGACATGCGCCACGCCGGCGATGATGTTCTTTCGCTCCTTGCGGCGAGGCCGAGCGGCGGTGGCGGATTTCGCCATGTTGTTTTGATCCTGCTTCAACTGCCGACCGCACCGGAACCGGCGCGACGGACGTTTCAAAAAACCCGTCCCGGAACCCGGCGCGGTACTCGCTGTCGAAAAGGCCCAGTGTCGGAAAGGCCTGGTGTCGGAAAGGCCTGGTGTCGGAAAGGCCTGGTGTCAAAAGGCCTGGTGTCGAAAGGCCGGCCAGAGCGGCGTGCGCTATTTCGTCACTTTCTTCTTGCCGGCGATCGCCACTGCCTTGCCCTTGCGGGTCCTGGCGTTGGTGTGGGTGCGCTGACCCCGCACCGGCAGGCCGCGGCGATGCCGCAGACCGCGATAACAACCGAGGTCCATCAGCCGCTTGATGTTCATCGCGACTTCACGCCGCAGGTCGCCTTCGACGCGATACTCTCGGTCGATCAATTCACGGATGCGAAGCACCTCCTCATCCGAGAGTTGGTTGACCCGGCGATCATCGGGAATGCTGAGCTGCTGGCAGATCGTCGCCGCCTTGGTCGGACCGATCCCATAGATATAACGCAGTCCGACGGTCACTCGCTTACTCGTCGGAATATTTACGCCGGCAATACGCGCCACGCTCGACTCTCCTGTCGCCCGGCGCTTTTCGCCGGACCCTTTGACTGCCCCGAAGGACTGAAATACGCTCAAGCGACGCCAAACCCCCATATGGTGTTGCGTCGGAGGGCGGGACTATAGTTTCCGCCGCGCAGGAGTCAACGACGGCTCATCAACTTTGCGTGAGCTAATCGACATCTGTCCGAGACCGCCGCGCGGCACCAACCGCCGCGGTGCTTAATCACCGTGTAAAACCGGCAGAACGAGTGTCTGACAGCTGCAAGCTGACTTTCAAGCAGATCCCATTCGGCTTGATTATTGGGACCGGCGAAGCTGCTCGCCAAGCAATGTTCGAGAGGGTCTGCCGTCAGCCACCGCGAACGGAAACCGCTCTACGCCTTCGCCAGCACGGCTTCCAGCTGGCGGGTCACATCATCGATAGGCGCCATGCCATCGACCGTGCGCAGCATTCCGCTGGCCGCATAATGCGGGATGATCGGCGCGGTCTGCTGGTGATAAGCCTCCAGCCGCGCGGCGACTGTATCGCGGCTGTCGTCGGCGCGGCGAACGAACTCGGTTGAGCCGCACTGGTCGCAAACGCCGGGCTTGACCGCCGGCTTGAAGCTGTCGTGGTAGCCGGCGCCGCATTTGGCGCAGACGAACCGGCCGGCGATCCGGTCCGTCAACGCCGCGTCGTCCACCTTCAACTCGACCACCGCGTCCAGCCGCAGGCCCCGGTCCGCCAGCATCCGGTCCAGCGCCCGCGCCTGCGGGACGGTGCGGGGAAAGCCGTCCAGGATGAAACCATTGGCCGCATCCGGCTGCTGCAGACGCACCGCCAACATGCGAACCAGGATATCGTCAGAGACGAGCTGCCCCGCCTCCATCACCGCCTTCGCCTCCTGGCCGATCGGGCTGCCGGCGGCAACCTCGGCCCGCAGCATATCGCCGGTCGATATCTGCACGATACCGTAACGTCGTTCCAGCCGCTTCGCCTGGGTTCCCTTACCCGCACCTGGCGGGCCCAGCAGAATGAGTTTCACCGACGCCCCTTACCCCGTGTCTTACGAATAAGACCTTCGTATTGGTGTGCGAGCAGATGCGACTGGATCTGCGTCACGGTATCCATGGTAACCGATACCACAATCAGAATCGAGGTGCCGCCGAAATAGAACGGCAAACCGTAGTCGCTGATCAGAATTTCCGGCAGCAGGCAGATCAGCACCAGGTAGATACCGCCCACCGTGGTCAGCCGGGTCAGAATGCGGTCGAAGTACTCCGCCGTGGCGCTGCCGGGTCGGATGCCAGGGATGAAACCGCCGTATTTCTTCAGGTTGTCGGCTGTCTCTTCCGGATTGAACACGACGGCGGTGTAGAAATACGAAAAGAAGATGATCATGAACGCATACAGCGCCATGTACAACGGCTGGCCATGCGCCAGTTGCCCGGCGATCGCCTGAACCCACGGCGGCCCGTTGGTCGCGAAGCCGGCGATCGTCGCCGGGATCAACAGGATCGAACTGGCAAAGATCGGCGGGATCACGCCCGAGGTGTTGATCTTCAATGGGATGTGCGTCGAATCGCCGCCGAACATCCGGTTACCGACCTGACGCTTCGGATACTGCACGGCTATCCGCCGCTGCGCGCGCTCGACGAATACGATGATGGCGATGGTCGCCACGGCGATGACCAGGAACAGCAGGATGAAGAACGGCGACAACGCACCGGTGCGCCCCAGTTCCAGCATCGAGGCGAAGGCACTCGGCAGATTGGCGACGATCCCCGCCATGATGATCAGGCTGGTGCCGTTGCCGATGCCGCGGGCGGTGATCTGCTCGCCCACCCACATCAGGAACATCGTGCCGCCGACCAGGGTGATCACGCAGGACAGGCGGAAGAACCAGCCGGGGTTGATCACCGCGGCGCCGAAGCTGCCGTGCATGCTCTCCAGACCCACGGCGATGCCGTAGGACTGGAACATCGCGATCAGCACCGTCAGATAGCGGGTATACTGATTGAGCTTCTTGCGCCCCTGCTCGCCCTCCTTCTTCAGCGCCTCCAAGGTCGGAACCGCGCTGGACATCAACTGGATGATGATGCTGGCGCTGATGTAGGGCATGATATTCAGCGCGAACACCGTCATGCGCCGCAGCGCGCCGCCGGTGAACATGTCGAACATGCCCAGGATGCCGCCGCCATGCCGCGACAGCATCTCGCCCATCACCGCCGCGTCGACGCCCGGCACCGGGATGTAGGTGCCCAGGCGATAAACGATCAGCGCACCCAGGGTAAACCAGATGCGCTGCTTCAGTTCGGTCGCCTTGGAGAAGACGCCCAGATTGAGATTGGCCGCAAGCTGTTCCGCAGCGGAAGCCATGGGATGTCCCTTTACCGACGCCGTCCGTTCTCTATCCGGCTATTCTCCGTCCGGCCCGACCGCGGCGCAACCCGGATACCGGTCAAACGAAAAGCCACGCCGGCGTCTGAACCGCTGGGATGGCTTTCGCGGCGGTGCGTCTCCACGGTCAGGCCGCTGCTGCTCAGGTCGCTGCTGCTCAGGTCGCTGCTGCCGGGCTCGCTGCGGCTGGGGCCGCCTTCTTTGGCGCGACGGTGGTGGTCACCGATCCGCCCGCCTGCTCCACCGCCGCCTTCGCGGTCGCCGAGGCGCCCGACACCGTGATGTTGATGGTTCGGTTGATCTTGCCCTCCGCCAGCAGCCGGACGCCGTGCTTGTCGTCGGACGCCAGGCCCGCCGCGATCAGCATCGCCTCGGTGATCGGCTGCCCGCGATCGATCTTGCCGGCCGCGATCGCCGCGTCCAGCGCGCCCAGGTTCACCGGCGCGTATTCCTTGCGGAAATGGTTATGGAAGCCGCGCTTCGGCAACCGGCGATAGATCGGCAGCTGACCGCCTTCGAAGCCGTTCAGCGCCACACCCTCACGCGCCTTCTGGCCCTTGACGCCTTTGCCCGAGGTCTTGCCCTTGCCCGACCCGATACCGCGACCCAGCCGCTTCGACTTCAGGCGCGCGCCCGGATTGTCGCGCAGTTCATTGAGGTTCATGTCAGGACAGCTCCTCCACCTTGATCAGGTGGGCAACCTTGCGGATCATGCCGCGCACCGAGGGTGTATCCTTCAGCTCACGCGTGCTGCGTACCTTGTTCAGGCCGAGACCGATCAGGGTTTCCCGCTGGCCAGGTTTGCGCCCCAGCCCCGAGGCTGTCTGCGTCACCCTGACCTTTGACACGTGTTGCTCAGGCATTGGCCGGCGCCTCCTGCGCGGGCGGCGCGCCGATCACCGCGTTGGGGACCTCGCGGCGGCCGAACAGTTCGGGCACCTTCTTGCCGCGGCGGGTCGCCACCGAACGCGGGCTGGCGCATTTCTGCAAAGCCGCGAACGCCGCTTTCACCATGTTGTGCGGGTTCCGGCTGCCGAGGCTCTTGGCCACCACATCGCCGATCCCCAGCGTCTCGAACACCGCGCGCAACGGGCCGCCGGCGATGATGCCGGTGCCGGCGGTGGCGGAGCGCAAGACCACGTTGCCGGCCCCGAAATGACCTTCGACGTCATGATGCAGGGTGCGGCCTTCCTTCATCGGCACCCGGATCATGCCGCGCTTGGCCCGTTCGGTCGCCTTGCGGATCGCCTCGGGCACCTCGCGCGCCTTGCCGGCGCCGTAGCCGACCCGGCCCTTCTGATCCCCGACCACCACCAGCGCGGCAAAAGCGAACCGACGGCCGCCCTTCACCACCTTGGCGACGCGGTTGATGGTCACCAGCTTGTCGATGATCCCGTCATCGGGTTCCCGGTCGCCGCCACGATCGCGATCCCGCCGGCCGCCACCTTCTCTTGCCTCACGTGCCATGAACTACTTTCTTTCAAGCGCCCGCATCCGCGGGGGCGTTCCTTTAGAAATCCAAGCCGCCTTCGCGGGCGGCATCGGCCAGGGTCTTGACCCGACCATGATACAGATAGGCGCCGCGGTCGAAGACCACCTGCCTGATGCCCGCTTCCCGCGCCCGTTCGGCGACCAACTTGCCCACCGCCGCGGCGGCCGCCTTGTCGGCCCCGGTTTTCAGTTCGGCCTTTAGCGCCGCATCCAGCGTCGAGGCCGCGGCGACCGTCTTGCCCTGCGCGTCGTCGATGATCTGGGCATAGATATTCTTGCCCGAACGGAACACCGACAGGCGCGCACGCCCATGCGCCTTCTGCCTGATCTGATAGCGCAGCCGCAGGCGGCGACGATTGGCGAGATCCTGCTTGCCGCTCATTTCTTCTTGCCTTCCTTGCGCCGGATGATTTCGTCGGTGTACCGCGCGCCCTTGCCCTTGTACGGCTCAGGCGGACGGAACGCTCGGATCTCCGAGGCCACCTGCCCGACCAGCCGCTTGTCGGTGCCCTCGACCTTGATCGAGGTCGGCCGCTCGCAGCTGATCCTGATGCCGTCGGGCACCGGATAGACCACCGGATGCGAGAAACCGAGGTTGATTTCCAGGTTCTTGCCCTGCACCGAGGCCCGATAGCCGGTGCCGGTGATCTCCAACGACTTCGTGTAACCGGTGGAAACGCCCTTCACCATGGCGGCGATGATCGCCCGCGTGGTGCCCCACATCATGCGGTTGCGGCTTTCGTTGGCGACCGGCTTGACGGTGACGTTGCCGGCGTCGACCGTCACCTCGACAAGGGCGGACAATGGCATCTTCTGCTCGCCCAGCTTGCCCTTCGCGGTCATTATCCCCCCGGCGATGGCAACCTGCACACCGGCGGGAATTTCGACCGGATATTTTCCGACGCGTGACATACGCGGCTTGCCCCCTAGAGCGTGATCCTCGAAGGCGAAATCGCCGGAGAGGTGAACCACGCGATCAAAAAATGGTCGACGCGCGACATTCGGTCAACGTGATCCGATGTCGCTGTTAGAACACGCGACACAGGACCTCGCCGCCAACATTGGCAGCGCGGGCCTCGGCATCGCTCATCACGCCCTGCGGCGTGGACAGAATGGAAATCCCCAGGCCGGCATAGACCCGCGGCAGCTCCTTGATCTTGGCGTATACGCGGCGGCCCGGCTTGGACACCCGATTGATCTCCTTGATGACCGGCTCGCCCTCGTTGTACTTCAGTTCGATACGCAGTTGCGCAACGCCGGGACGAAGCTGCTCCGCGGCATAACCGCGGATAAAGCCCTCGCGCTTCAGCACACCCAGCACATTCTCCCGCAACCTGGACGCCGGCGCCACGCAGACCGAGTGGCGCGCGCGCTGTGCGTTGCGAATGCGGGTCAGCATATCCCCGACGGGATCGGACATCGACATCGTACCGTTCCCTCTACCAGCTTGCCTTGACCATGCCGGGGATATGCCCGGCACTGGCCAGATCGCGCAGCGCGATGCGGCACAGCTTGAACTTGCGATAGTTGCCGCGTGAGCGGCCGGTCATCTCGCAGCGCAGTCGAACCCGCACCGCGGCGCCATTGCGCGGCATCTGCGCCAGCTTCAGGGAGGCGTTGAAGCGGTCCTCCACCGGCAAGGTGCGGTCCATCAGCACATCCTTGAGCGCCTGGCGCTTCGGCTTGTCACGCTTCGCCATCTTCTCACGCATCTTGTTGCGGTTGACCTGGGAAGTTTTGGCCATCCTGTCTTGATCCTCCGGAACCTGCCGGGCCGAGGCCCAGGGGTTTTCCACAAACTCAGTTGGCGAAAGGTAGATCGAAGGCTTTCAACAAGGCCTTCGCTTCGGCGTCGGTCTTCGCGGTGGTGACGAACTGGATGTCCATGCCGCGAATGTCGTCCACCCGGTCGTAGTTGATCTCCGGGAAGATGATCTGTTCCTTCAGACCCATGGCGAAGTTGCCGCGGCCATCAAAGCCCTTGCCGGTGATGCCGCGGAAATCGCGCAGCCGCGGCATCGCGATGGTGACCAGACGGTCCAGGAATTCATACATCCGCGCCTTGCGCAGCGTGACCTTGCAGCCGATCGGCAGGCCCTTGCGGATCTTGAACCCGGCGATCGCCTTCTTCGCCACGGTCTTCACCGGACGCTGTCCGGCGATCGCGGTCAGTTCCGCGACAGCCGCATCAAGCTTCTTCTGGTCACCAGTCGCTTCGCCAACCCCCATGTTGATGACGATCTTCTCCAGCTTCGGCACCTGCATCTCGTTCGCATAGCCGAACTCGGTGCGCAGCTTGGCCCGCACTTCCTCGCGGTAGCGCTTCTGCAACCGAGGCACCTGCTCCGCCGCGGCCGAGGGGTTGTCCACCCCGGCCAGCTCCACCCGCCGTGCCGCGCGCTGGGCTTCCTTGCCGGCGGGGGGGCCACCGGCACCCCGAGCGCCAGAGGTCTTCGCAGCGGCGGTCTTCGCGCTGCCGGCCTTGCCCTTGGGTTGGTTTTTCGTTCCGCTCATAACATCAGCTTTCGATCACTTCGCCCGTCGCCTTGGCGACCCGAACCTTGCGACCACCCTCCAGGACGCGAAACCCGACCTTGGTCGGCTTCTCGCTCTTCGGGTCGACCAGCTTGAGATTGGACAGGTGGATGGTCGCCTCACGGTCGACGATCCCACCGGGCTGGCCCATGCCGGTCGGCTTGGTGTGGTGACGTGCCATCGCCGCACCTTGCACGATGGCCCGTTCGGCATCCGGGAACACGCGCAACACCTCGCCGCGCTGGCCCTTGCTCTTGCCGGTCGTCACCAGCACCAGATCGCCCTTGCGAATGCGCGCCGCCATCACAGCACCTCCGGCGCGAGCGAGATGATCTTCATGAACCGGCGGCCACGCAGCTCGCGCACAACCGGGCCAAAGATGCGGGTGCCGATCGGCTCCTGCTGCTTGTTGATCAGCACCGCGGCATTACGGTCAAAGCGGATCGCGCTGCCGTCGCTGCGGCGCACCGGGAAGGCGGTGCGCACGATCACCGCCTGGTGGACATCGCCCTTCTTCACCTTGCCCCGGGGGATGGCTTCCTTCACCGACACGACGATGACGTCGCCAACCGAGGCAAACTTGCGCTTCGACCCGCCCAGCACCTTGATGCACTGCACACGCCTGGCGCCGGAGTTGTCGGCGACTTCAAGATTGGTCTCGACATGGATCATCGACCGTCTTCCCTACGCCGTCGGTGCCGGCGCGGGCGGCGCCGGATGCTGCTCGACAATGGACGCGGCCTCAGGTTCGGCACCGCCGACAATGGCGCCGTTGCGCTCGACCAGGGTCCAGGTCTTCCGCTTGCTGATCGGCGGGCACTCCACGATGCGCACCATGTCGCCGACCTTGCACACGTTCGCCTCGTCGTGCGCCGCATATTTCTTCGACCGGCGAATGAACTTCTTGTACAACGGGTGCATCACGCGCCGATCGACAATAACCGTGATGGTCTTGTCCATCTTGTCGCTGGTCACCCGTCCCGTCAGGACGCGCCTTGGCATCGCCCTATCTCCTTATGATTCGCCGGCCGAACCGCTCGGTTCGGCCTGCTGTGCTGACATTTGGCCCGAACCACGCAGTGCGGGCGGCTGGGCTGACATTCGGCCCGAACCGCGCGGGGCGGCCGGCTGGGCTGACATCGGCGCGGAACCGGACTTCTCCGCCTGGATGGTCTTCACCCTGGCGATCTCGCGCCGGCATTCCCGCACCCGCCCGGTGCCCTCCTGCTGGCCGGTGGCTCGCTGGAAGCGCAGGTTGAACTGCTCCTTGCGCAGATCCAGCAGCAGCCCGGACAGTTCGTCTGGCGTCTTCGCACGCACGTCGCCAGCCTTGTAGAGCGCATTCTTGGCCATCAGGCGTCTCCGATCCGCGCGATGAACTTGGTCTTGACCGGCAGTTTCGCGGCCCCCAGGGTCAGCGCCTGACGCGCCAGGTCGGGGGTCACGCCGTCGATCTCGAACATGATGCGGCCGGGTGCGACGCGCGCCACCCAGAACTCAGGCGAGCCCTTGCCGGAGCCCATGCGCACCTCGGCCGGCTTGGTGGACACCGGCACGTCCGGAAAGATCCGGATCCACACCCGCCCGGCACGCTTCATCGCGCGCGTGATCGCCCGGCGCGCGGATTCAATCTGACGCGCGGTGATGCGCTCCGGCTCCATCGCCTTCAGGCCGAAGGTGCCGAAATTCAGCCTCGTGCCACCCTTGGACAAGCCATGGATGCGGCCCTTGTGCTGCTTGCGATATTTGGTGCGCTTGGGAGACAGCATTTCTACAATTCCATTACCGCGTCATCTACCGTTGCGGCGCCTGTTCGGCCGCCTTGCGGTCCTGTGCCATCGGGTCGTGCGCGAGGATTTCGCCCTTGAACACCCACACTTTCACGCCGCAGGTGCCATAGGTCGTCTTCGCCGTGGCGGTGCCGTAGTCGATGTCGGCACGCAGCGTGTGCAACGGCACCCGGCCCTCACGATACCATTCCACCCGGGCGATCTCCGCACCGCCGAGGCGCCCGCCGCAATTGATCCGGATGCCCTGCGCACCCAGACGCATCGCCGACTGCACCGCCCGCTTCATCGCTCGGCGGAACGCCACGCGGCGCTCAAGCTGCTGGGCGATGTTCTCGGCCACCAGGGTCGCGTCGATCTCCGGCTTGCGGATCTCGACGATGTTCAAAGACACGTCGGCGCGGGCCATCTTCGACAGGTCCTTCTTCAGCACCTCGATGTCCTGGCCCTTCTTGCCGATCACCACGCCCGGCCGGGCGGCGTAGATCGTCACCCGCGGCTTCTTCGCCGGCCGTTCGATCACCACCCGGGAAACCCCGGCACCGCGCAGCTTGGTGCGCAGATGGTTGCGAAGCTTGAAGTCCTCGTGCAGCAGCTTGGAATAGTCGGTGCCGGCGAACCAGCGGCTGTCCCAGGTGCGGTTGATGCCCAGACGCAGACCGACCGGATTGACTTTATGACCCATGTTACGCCGCTCCCCCTGTGGTGCCGGCATCGTCCTGCGCACGCTCCGCCACCACGATCTTCAGATGGCTGAACCACTTCTCGACGCGCGCGGCGCGACCGCGGCCGCGGGCGTGGAAGCGCCGCATCACGATCGACCGGCCAACCTCGGCACGCGCCACGACCAGGCGGTCCACGTCCAACGCGTGGTTGTTCTCGGCATTGGCGATCGCGCTTTCCAGCGCCTTCCTGACCTGATGGGCGATGCGGCGCTTGCTGAAGGTCAGCGTCGCGACCGCCCGGCCAGCCGGTAGATCGCGGATCATCGCGGCCACCAGGTTCAGCTTGCGTGGGCTGACCCGCAGGTTGCTGACAATCGCCTGCGCTTCGTTCTCGGGCAGGCTGCGAAGATGCTTTGGCTTGCTCATGTCAGCCCCGCCTCGCCTTCTTGTCGGCCGCGTGGCTGGTGAAGGTGCGGGTCGGCGAGAACTCACCGAACTTGTGGCCGACCATGTTCTCGTTGACCTGCACCGGCAGGAATTTGTGGCCGTTGTAGACCCCGAAGGTCAGGCCGACGAACTGCGGCAGAATGGTCGACCGGCGCGACCAGATCTTGATGATCTCGTTGCGCGAGGACGCTTTCGCCGCCTCGGCCTTGGCCAGCAGATACCCGTCGACGAACGGGCCCTTCCATACCGAACGCGCCATCTTACTTACCCTTGTTACGGCGGCGGATGATCAGGCTGTCCGTCCGCTTGTTGCCGCGCGTCTTGTAGCCCTTGGCCGGCTGACCCCACGGCGAAACCGGATGCCGCCCGCCGGAGCTGCGGCCTTCGCCACCGCCCAGCGGGTGATCGACCGGGTTCATGACCACGCCGCGGTTGTGCGGCTTGAAGCCCAGCCACCGCATGCGCCCAGCCTTGCCCAGCTTCTGGTTCATGTTGTCCGGATTGGACACCGCACCGATCGAGGCCATGCATTCGGACCGGACTATCCGCACCTCGCCGGACATCAGCTTGATCTGAGCGTAGCCGCTGTCCTTGCCGACCAGCTGCGCGAACGTGCCAGCCGAACGGGCGATCTTGCCGCCGGCGCCGACCTTCATCTCGATGTTGTGGATGATCGTGCCGACCGGGATGGCCGCTAGCGGCATGGCGTTACCCGGCTTGATGTCGGCGCGGGCGCCGGCGATGATCGGGTCACCGACCTTCAGCCGCTGCGGCGCCAGGACGTAGGACAGCTCACCATCCTGATACTTGATCAGTGCGATGAATGCCGTGCGGTTCGGGTCATATTCCAGCCGCTCGACCACAGCCGGCACATTGAACTTGCGCCGCTTGAAGTCGACCACGCGGTACGACTGCTTGTGTCCGCCACCACGGAACCGCGTGGTGATGCGCCCGTGGTTGTTGCGTCCGCCGTGGCTGTGCTGGCCCTCGGTCAAACCCTTGACCGGCTTGCCCTTCCACAGCTCCGAACGGTTGATCAGCACGGTGCCGCGAAGGCTTGCCGTGACCGGATTGAATTGCCTGAGTGCCATGTTCCGCGAGCCTTATGCCAGGCCGGTGGTGAAATCGATCGACTGACCCGGAGCCAGCGTCACGATGGCCTTCTTGACATCCGAGCGGACGCCCGGACGTCCCTTGAAGCGCTTGGTCTTGCCCTTCTGGATCAACGTGTTGACCGCGGTCACCTTGACGTTGAACAGCGCCTCGACCGCTGCGGCGATCTCCGGCTTGGTGGCGTCGGTGGCGACCTTGAAGCCGACCTGGTTCTTCTCGGTCAGCAACGTCATCTTCTCGGTGATCAGCGGTGCGCGAATGATGTTATACATCGCTTCTCGCGACAGCGGCCGTTTCGGTGCGACGGTCATGCGGCCTCTCCTGTCGCGCCAGACCCGGATGCGCCACTCGCGGATATGCCAGACCCAGATGCGCCAGCCCCAGTTATGGCGGCATCGGGCGTGTCATCGTCGGCACCGTTGATCCGCGCCTTCAGGCCCTCAAGCCCGGCGGTGGTGATCGCCAGCACGTCATGGTTCAGGATGTCGTAGACGTTGGCCCCGACCGTCGGCAGCACGTCCACCCGGTGGATGTTGCGGCTGGCGCGCAGGAAGCCGTCATCGACCGTCCGGTCGATGATCAGCGCCGACGTCCAGCCCAGCAGCTTGAGTTTCTTCGCCAACGCGCCGGTCTTCGGCGCGCTGGTCGCCGCGTCCAGCACCACCAGCTTGTTCTCCGCCAGCTTCTGCGACAAAGCCGAGATCAACCCGAGGCGGCGCACCTTCTTGTTCAGGCTGTACTCGTGCGAGCGGACGACCGGGCCATGTACGACGCCGCCGGTGCGGAACTGCGGCGACCGCAGGCTGCCCTGTCGGGCGTTGCCGGTGCCCTTCTGCTTATAGGGCTTCTTGGTGGTGCCGGAGACCTCCGCCATGCCCTTGACCTTGTGGTTGCCAGAGCGGCGCCTGGACAACTGCCAATGGACGACGCGCGCCATGATGTCCTTGCGCGGGGCGATCTTAAAGATCTCGTCCGGCAGGTCGGCGCTACCGGCCGCGGCATTCTCAAGCGTGATGATATCGATCTGCATCTGCCTGTTCCTCAGCCCGCCACACGCGGTGTGTCGGCTTGCGTCGTGCCGGCTGGGGCCTCAACCAGGGCGGCCGGATAGGCCGCATCGGCGGGCCGCCGGCGCTTGATCGCATCGCGCACCATGACGTAGCCGTTCTTGCTGCCGGGAACCGCGCCCTTGATCATCAGCAGGCCCTTTGCCGCATCCACGGCCGCCACCTCCAGGTTCAGGGTGGTAATCCGATCGACACCCAGGTGACCTTCCATCTTCTTATTCTTGAAGGTCTTGCCAGGGTCTTGCCGGTTGCCGGTGGACCCCAGCGAACGGTGGCTGGCGGACACGCCGTGCGACGCTTCAAGTCCGGCGAAGTTCCAGCGTTTCATGCCGCCGGCAAAGCCCTTGCCCTTTGAGGTGCCGCAGACGTCCACCTTCTGCCCAGGCGTGAAATGAGCCGCCGACAACGTCGCCCCCGGCTCCAGCAGCGCATCGGCCGCCACTCGAAACTCGACCAGCTTCATCTTTGGCTCGACCTTCGCCTTGGCGAAGTGGCCACGGTTCGGCTTGGTGACGTTCTTCACCTTCGCCTTGCCCCAGCCGATCTGCACCGCCGTGTAGCCGTCCTTTTCCGCGGTGCGCGCGGCCACCACCTGCACCTGGTCCAGGTGCAGCACGGTGACGGGCACATGGGTGCCGTCGTCCTTGAAGATCCGGGTCATGCCAAGCTTTTTGGCCAACAGACCGGTGCGGAGGGGTTGAAGCGGCGATGGTTTGGCCATGGTGCTAGATCTTGATCTCAACATCGACGCCGGCGGCCAGGTCGAGCTTCATCAGCGCGTCCACCGTCTGCGGGGTCGGTTCCACGATGTCCAACAGCCGCCGGTGCGTCCGGATCTCGAACTGCTCCCGGCTTTTCTTGTCCACGTGCGGCGAGCGGTTGACCGTGAAACGCTCGATATGCGTCGGCAGCGGGATGGGTCCGCGAACCCGCGCACCCGTGCGCTTGGCCGTGTTCACGATCTCCTTCGTGCTGTTGTCCAGCACGCGGTGATCGTAGGCCTTCAGCCGGATGCGGATATTCTGATTGTCCATCGCTCGCTCTCAAGTTCCCCACCGAAACGAAAACCGGCGCCTGCCCGTCCAGACGAATGGGCGAGACGCCGGCTGTGGTTCCGTCTGCTACTTCTGGATGCTGGCAACCACGCCGGCGCCGACGGTGCGGCCACCTTCACGGATCGCGAAGCGCAGCCCATCGTCCATCGCGATCGGTGCGATGAGCTCGACGGACATCGATACGTTATCGCCCGGCATCACCATTTCCGTGCCTTCCGGCAGTGAAACCACGCCGGTCACGTCGGTGGTGCGGAAATAGAACTGCGGACGGTAATTGGTGAAGAACGGGGTGTGACGGCCGCCTTCTTCCTTGGTCAGGATATACGCCTCGGCCTTGAACTGGGTGTGCGGCGTGATGCTGCCGGGCTTGGCCAGTACCTGGCCACGCTCCACATCCTCACGCTTGGTGCCCCGCAGCAGGGCGCCGATGTTGTCGCCCGCCTGGCCCTGATCGAGCAGCTTGCGGAACATCTCGACCCCGGTCACCACCGTCTTCACCGTGGCCTTGATGCCGACGATCTCGACTTCCTCACCCACCTTGACGATGCCGCGCTCGACCCGGCCGGTCACTACGGTGCCGCGGCCCGAGATCGAGAACACGTCCTCGATCGGCATCAGGAACGGACGATCCGTGGCACGCTCCGGCTGCGGGATGTAGGCATCGACCGCCGCCATAAGCTTGAGCACCGCGTCGTCGCCAAGCTCCGGGTTCTTGCCTTCCAGCGCCATCAGCGCGGAACCGTGGATGATCGGGATGTCGTCGCCGGGGAACTGATAGGACGAGAGAAGTTCGCGAACCTCCATCTCCACCAGTTCCAGTAGTTCGGGATCATCGACCATGTCGCATTTGTTGAGGAACACCACCAGCGCCGGCACGCCGACCTGGCGGGCGAGCAGGATGTGCTCGCGGGTCTGCGGCATCGGGCCGTCGGCGGCGGACACCACCAGGATCGCGCCGTCCATCTGCGCCGCACCGGTGATCATGTTCTTCACGTAGTCGGCGTGACCCGGGCAGTCGACGTGGGCGTAGTGCCGGTTGGCCGTCTCATACTCCACGTGCGCGGTGGAGATGGTGATGCCGCGCGCCTTTTCTTCCGGCGCCTTGTCGATCTGGTCATACGCGGTGAAGGTGGCGCCACCGGTCTTGGCCAGCACCTTGGTGATCGCGGCCGTCAGCGACGTCTTGCCATGATCGACATGGCCGATCGTGCCGATGTTGCAATGCGGCTTGTTCCGCTCGAATTTCGCCTTACCCATCGTCGTATCTCCGTAGATCCACCGGATCTTTTGGGTTGTGCCGTTACCTAGACGTCTCTCAGGCTGACGCTACCAGCGGTAATGGCTGAAGGCCTTGTTGGCCTCCGCCATCCGATGGGTGTCTTCACGCTTCTTCACCGCCGACCCGCGGTTGTTCACCGCATCCAGCAATTCGTTGGACAGCCGGTCCTGCATCGTGTGCTCGCCGCGCTTGCGCGCCGCATCGATGATCCAGCGGATCGCCAGCGCCTGGCGCCGCTCCGTGCGGACCTCGACCGGCACCTGATAGGTGGCACCGCCGACGCGCCGCGAACGCACCTCGACAGCCGGCTTCACGTTGTCCAGCGCCTCGTGGAACATGCGCACCGGATCGGCGGCAGTGCCACCGCGGCGCCTCATCACGTCGAGCGCGTTGTAGACGATGCCCTCGGCAGCCGACTTCTTGCCATCGTACATCAGCGCGTTCATGAAACGGCTGATCACGACATCACCGAACTTGGCGTCCGGCAGGATTTCGCGCTTATCGGCGCGGTGACGGCGAGACATTCTATCGCCCTTCTACTTCGGCCGCTTGGCGCCATACAGCGACCGGCGCTGACGACGCTTGGCGATGCCCTGGGTGTCCAGCACCCCGCGCAGGATATGATACCGCACACCGGGAAGGTCCTTCACCCGCCCGCCGCGGATCAGCACCACCGAGTGTTCCTGCAGGTTGTGACCTTCGCCGGGTATATAGCTCACCACCTCATAGCCGTTGGTCAGACGAACCTTCGCCACCTTACGCAGCGCGGAGTTCGGCTTCTTCGGCGTCGTGGTGTAGACGCGCGTGCAGACGCCGCGCTTTTGCGGGCATCCCTGCAGAGCCGGAACCGAGTTCCGGGTCTTTGGCCGCTCGCGCCCGTGGGCGATAAGCTGGTTAATCGTCGGCATGGACCTCTTCTCTTTCCGTTCGCGCTTCGCCTGAGGATTCGGGTTCGACCGCCGCGTAACAGACCAAGGCCGCCGGCATGGGTAAACATCCCATCCAGCGGCGTGACGGAGGCAGACGGCCTAAGCCCAACCGAATGGATGGGCGGCGCCGTGTGCGTCGTGTGCCTGCGAACCGGCGGCCGTCCCAGAAATTTCCCGTTGGGTCAGCCGAGGGCGCGATCTCTAGAAGCCCGTCTGACGCGAGTCAAGCGCCCAAGCCGCGCTAGCCAGCGGATTCCTGCGTGATCGGATCATCGCGCGATCGGCTGCGGCACCTCGGCGATGCTTGCGTCCTGGAACAGATAGCGACAGGCGGACCCAACTGCGCTATCGCTGCTCGGGCGTCGCCGGCATGACGCTCCGGCCCTCGCGGACAGGCTATTTTCGGAGACAGTCTATCAATGTGCGGCATCGCAGGCCTGATCCTTTCGTCGGGCGCCGCGCCGCCTGACCCGGCCGTTCTATCGAAGCTGATCGACGCCCTGCACCATCGCGGCCCGGACGGCAGCGGCCATGCCGTGCTCGGGCGCGTGGCACTGCTGCACAACCGCCTCGCGATCATCGACCTGGCCACCGGTGACCAGCCGTTCTTCGCCGGCCCGTCCACACTGGTCGCCAACGGCGAGATCTACAATTACCGCGAGCTGCGCGAATCGCTGCCGAATGCGAACTTCGCCACCAACAGCGACTGCGAGCCGCCGCTGCACCTGTGGCTGCGCGACGGCGCGGACTACGCCCGGCACCTGCGCGGCATGTACGGCATCGCGATCCACGAGCGGGTGCGCCGGACCGTCACCCTGACGCGTGACCCGTTCGGCATCAAGCCGCTGTACATCGCCTCGATCAAGGGCGGGCTGGCCTTTGCGTCGGAGCCTCAGGCGTTGCTCGAAGCCGGGCTGGTCAGGCGCGTGGTGCGTCCCGCGGCGGTGGAGGAGTTGCTGCAGCTGCAATTCACCACCGGGGCGGAGACGATCTTCGAGGGTATCCAGCGGGTTCTGCCGGGCGAGACCATCACCTGCGCCGACGGCCACATCCTGGAACGCCGGCAAGTCAGTCCGCTGCCCGCGGCTCCGCCCGAGGACATCGATGAAGAGACCGCGATGCGGCGGCTGGATCAGGCCCTGATGGAAAGCGTCGATCTGCATCAGCGCAGCGATGTGCCGTACGGCATGTTCCTCTCCGGCGGTATCGACAGCGCCACCTTGATCACCCTGATGGCCAGGTTGAACGCACAGCCGGTGCTCGCCTTCACCGCCGGGTTCGATGCACCGGGCGCCGCGGATGAACGCGCCCAGGCCAACGCCATCGCCAAGGCGGTCGGCGCCAGGCACGAGGCGATCGAGGTCACCGAAAAGATGGTCTGGCAGCATCTGCCCGAGATCGTCGCCGCGATGGACGATCCCACCATGGACTACGCCATCATCCCGTCCTGGTTTCTGGCCCGCCGCGCCCGCCAGGACGTCAAGGTGGTGCTGACCGGTGAGGGTGGCGACGAGATTTTTGGCGGCTACAAGCGCTATCGCCAGGCCACCCTGCCGTGGTGGCGCGGTGGCCGGACGATGTGGGCCGATGGCAGCTTCGACAAGGTGCCCGTGCTGCGCGCACGCCCCTCCGCCTGGCGCGACGGCATGGCCGCGGCCGAGATCCGAGCGGCCGAGGGTGGCCGCTCGCCTCTGGCGGCGGCGCAGGCGTTGGACATGACCGACTGGCTGCCGCACGACCTGTTGCTGAAGCTGGACCGGTGCATGATGGCCCATGCGGTGGAAGGGCGTACGCCGTTCCTCGATCCGGGGGTGCTGGCGGCGGCCTACCGCTTGCCGGACCACATGAAGTTGCGGCGCGGCATGGGCAAATGGATCCTGCGCAAATGGCTGGAGAAGAACCAGCCGGCGGCTCAGCCGTTCGCACCGAAAGCCGGCTTTACCGTCCCTGTCGGGGCCTGGATCAAGGCGCAGGGCACCCGGCTTGGTCCACTGGTGGCGGCCCAGCCTGGCGTGGCCGAGATCGCCCATCCCGACAAGGTCGAGGCGCTGTTCCGCGACATCCGCCGCTGGCGCCACGGCTTCGCCTGCTGGAAGCTGCTGTTCTACGCGCTGTGGCACCGGCGGCACATCCTGGGGCTGCCGCCGTCGGGCGATGTCTGGGAGACGCTTTCGACGCGGTAACAGCGCACCAAGACCGCTTGACTTCCCCCGGCGCGCCGATCATTAGAGCCGCCTCGCGACCGGCGATCGTCAACGCCGCCGCGCGACCGGCGATGGGGCTGTAGCTCAGTTGGGAGAGCGCCTCGTTCGCAATGAGGAGGTCAGGGGTTCGATTCCCCTCAGCTCCACCACCGCCGGACTGATCTCACCGAAATGGCGACCGGCGTCGCCGAATTCGCCTGAGATAAACCGCCACGGATGCGATCACTGGCCATTCGTGATCTTGGGCACGCTTTTCGTGCTCTTTCCTTCGTCATGCAGCAGATTCTTGTCAATATTCTCCAGCGTGCGGCTGTTGCTGCCCCGTTGGGCGGCAGGTGGCTGAACGCCGGCCGCCTTTTCACGCGGGACAACCTCGTTCGGCGTCGGCTGATAATTCAGGCCATTCGACCGGTTCCCTGTCGCGGCTTGAGCCAAAACCGGACCCGAACCGTGCACAACGGCCGTGACCGCGGTCAGGGACGCCACCACGAACGCAAAAGGCATACGCATCATTATTTCCTAGGGGAACGGGGTTGGTGGTCAAGCGACAAACGGCCCTCGCAGCCGCCAGTTTCCTTTAATACGTGACGACGCATGCGATGGCCGATATGCGCGCCGGGTTGGCGGGCGCTATTCATCAATCGATCGCCCCACGGCCCTTTCGCATGGATCATCGGCCGGCAAAGCGTGGCGACGATCAGCCGCTTCGTCGCCGACATCCCCGATATCGGGCGTGCCGGCAGCCGCCACCCCGCGGCACCGTCCGATTGCACTCTCCCAATCCGAGATCGGCGCTCTCCCGATCCGGGATCGGATAGACTACCGCATCGGGCCGCCGACGTTGTAACAAGTCGGTCCCATTCGTTCGGAGCAAACCATCATGAAGCACCGCCCGCTCGGCGCGACCGAGGCCCGTGTTTCCGCCGTCGGCCTCGGTTGCATGGGCATGTCGGGCATCTACGGGCCAGCCGATCGCGCCGAGAGCATCGCCACGATCCACGCCGCGCTCGACGCCGGGATCACCCTGCTCGACAGTGGCGACTTCTACGGCATGGGCCACAACGAGATGCTGATCGGCGAGGCGCTGCGCGGGAGGGCTCGGGATCGCACCGTGGTCAGCATCAAATTCGGCGCCATGCGCGACCCCGCCGGCGGTTGGGGCGGTTATGACGCGCGCCCCGCGGCGGTGAAGAACTCTCTCGCCTATTCGCTGCAACGACTCGGCCTCGACTACATCGACATCTACCGCCTGGCTCGACTGGATCCCGCGGTGCCGATCGAAGACACCATCGGCGCCATCGCCGAGATGGTGCAAGCCGGCTACATCCGCCACATCGGGCTCTCCGAGGTCGGCCCCGACACGCTCCGGCGGGCGGCCGCCACGCATTCCATCTGCGATCTGCAGATCGAATACTCGCTGCTGTCGCGTGGCATCGAGGATGTCATTCTTGCCACCTGTCGCGAACTTGGCATCGGCATCACCGCCTATGGTGTGCTGGGACGCGGCCTGATGAGCGGCTATTGGGACAAGAATGCCGCCGCGCCGGGCGATGTCCGGCTGCACACGCCGCGCTTCCAAAGCGACAACGCCGACAAGAACCTGGCGCTGGTGGAAGCGCTGCGGGTGATCGCCAACGTCAAGGGCGTCAGCGTCGCCCAGATCGCCATCGCCTGGGTGGCGGCTCAGGGCACCGACATCATTCCGCTGATCGGTGCCCGCCGCCGCGCCCAGCTGGACGAGGCACTTGGCGCGCTCGACGTGACGCTGACACAGGCCGACCTGAAAGCGATCGAGCAAGCGGTTCCGAAAGGCGCCGCGGCCGGCGACCGCTATGCGGCGGCGCAGATGCATACGCTGGACAGCGAATCCCGCAGCGCGCCCAAAGATCCCGAACCTACAGATCCCGAACCAGGCGATCCCAGCCGGCGGGCGCCTGACCCAGGAGATCCCGTCTGATCCATTCGGCGGTTGCGCCTAAGGGATGCTCACATCCGGCTGCCTGCGTGCTGATGCAAAAAAAGCTTGCCCGACGCGGGACCGGCACGATTCGCTGATTTGCGGTTTCCACAGAAGGGGTTGGCCGCGATGCAAGGATCACTTGGGCAATTCGGCGATGCGCGTCTCGATAAAGAAGCAGGCGATCCGCGAGGTGTTGCCTGAAGCCGCCTGGCAACGCTGCTACGGGCACTTTCTGCGCAACGCGCTGGATCACCTGCCGCGACGGGCGAATGACGACTGTCTGCAAGAGTTGCGCTGGATCTATGACCGGCGCGAGATCACTGAAGTGCGGCGCGACCTCGCCGCCTGGCTGAGCAAGTGGAGCGGCAAATACGCCCGACTATGCACCTGGGTGGAAGAGACCATCGAGGAGACGCTGACCTATTACCGGTTGCCGCTGTCGCATCACAAGCACATGAAATCGACCAACATGCTGGAGCGGCTGAACCAGGGATCAAACGACGCACGCACGTCGTGCGGATCTTCCCGAATCCGGCGAGTTGCCTGCGGCTGGTCCGCGCGCTGGCGGTCGAGACGCACGAGGAATGGCTGGAAAGCCCGCGCTACCTGAACAGGGAGGACTTGCGCGAGCACAAGAAGCAGCAGATGCCAGCGGCGGCATGAGGCAGACCCCGACCAGTCCAAGCGTGGCAAGTGGGCGCAGCCGCCCTCAATCGGGATAGGGGGGCGTCTCGTGACGCCACCCCTCCCACACCACCGGGCATACGGGTCCGTATCACGGCGGTTCGGCGGATTATGCGCTCACGAGCGTCTCCATCGAGAACAGCCCATGATCCTTGAAGCGTCGATTGGTGAAGGCGCGATGCAGCGCGCTCGACGAACTCAACCGCCACGGCCCCTTCGGGCTGAAGATGGCCGCGCTGGCCACCTTCTCGGAAACCTTAAGGCGACGGAGTTCCTTGTGGCGTCTGCCGCGCGTCTTCCACTGGACCCAGACGACGCAACGCAGGCGCCGTCGTGTCCAGCCGTCCAGCGAGCCCACCTCACGCAACTGGCTGAACCCGAAGTAGCCGGCCCACCCCCGCAGCAGCGGGTTCAGGTCGGCAATCATCCGCTTCAGGCTGACCCCGCGATGGCGCCGCGTCAGGTCGCGCACCCGGTGCTTGAACCGGGCGAGCGCCTTGTCGGCGATGCGTCGCCGCGGCTGCGGTTCGTCCGTGACCGTGAAGCCAAGGAAAGACCGATGCCACGGCCGGGCGGGGGCACTCTTCTGCGTGTTGACCTGAAGCTTGAGGCGCCCCTCGATGAAGCGGGTCAGGCTGGCCATGACCCGGCGGCCGGCCGCTTCGCTGCGGACGTAGATGTTGCAGTCGTCCGCGTAGCGCACGAAGCGGTGGCCACGACGCTCAAGCTCGCGATCCAGTTCGTCCAGCACGAGGTTCGAGAGCAGTGGCGAGAGCGGGCCGCCTTGCGGCGTGCCTTCCCGGCTGGCCTCGAACAACCCGTCCTTGAGCACGCCTGCCGTCAGGTCGCTTCGGACCAGCCGAAGCACCCGCCGGTCCGGGACGCGCGCGGCCATGCGGGCCTTCAGCCTGTCGTGGTTCACCCGGTCGAAGAACTTCGCCAGGTCGATGTCCACGACGAACCGGAGGCCGTCGCTGAACGTCGGGTCCCACAGCGGTTGGAGCCGCTGCAGGACCGCTTGCTGGATCACGCGGTCGATCACGGTTGGAATGCCGAGGTCGCGTGTGCTGCCGGCCGGCTTCGGGATTTGCACCCGACGCACCGGTTGCGGCAGGTAGCGCCCCTGCCGCAGTTGATCTTCGATATCCGGCCAGCGCGCTTTGCGGATGGCCGGAAGTTGCCGAACGGTCATGCCGTCGACGCCGGGCGCTCCCTTGTTGCGCACCACCGCACGCACCGCCGCTTCTATGTTCTCGGGATCACAGATCGCCTCCATCAGATTGGCCGTTTGCGCCAGGCTTTCGGGTTCGGTCCTCGCCGTGGCCACTTCGACCTCCTGCGCGACCGGGCGTGGGGCTTCACCGCTGCCCGGCATCGGCAAGTCCAGCATCCGTTGGATTGGCGGTCGCGGTGTGGTCATAGACGTCCGAGCGACTTGCCCTCTCCTTCAACCCCTCATCGGGGACCGTTCGGGCCTTCAGCCGCCGAAGCGGCCTACTACGCCCTCTGCTGACTTCTGCGTCGTGGTCAGGAAACCTTGCGGTTCCCTCAGTCCAGCGGGTTGCCCCGTGGACGCGGCGCAGATCTCCTGGGGTAAGCCCCGCAGCATCCACCAGGAAGGCCGAGTAGAGCGCGCTGGTGCATCCTTCATCGTCACCACCAGATCGTAGCAGCGGGTGTCCCCAGGAAGCCACACATGCGTCGAGGCGTCCTGATGCAGCATCATCCCCACCATTGGCCGGCGCGGCCGCTTCTTGCGGTGCGCCGAGCGCGTCTTGGCTTGAATCACCAAGCCTTCGCGCTGCAGATGCAGCTTGGTCACTGTATAGCCCAGCCCACAATTGTGTCGTTTGACCAACTGCTCGTGGAAGTGCTGCACCGTGAAGCCACGATAGAACTCCCGATACAGACCCAGCATCCGCTCAATCTCCACCACCGGCGCCCGGCGCAGCGACGGTGCCAGACGCCGATCGTCCAAGACCGCCAGGCCACGCGCGCGATGCCGATCGCACCAGCGACGGAATGTTCGTTCGCTGATCCCATGCAGTTCCGCCGCTTCCATTCGGCTCAGCTCCGACCGCTCGGAACGGTCCAAGATATCCGTAAAACGCATCCGACGTATGCCCTCGTGAAGGCGTGCCCGATCCATCTCGAAACCCTCCGTCCCAGGAGGTCCAGATGACCGGACACTTCACGAGCTACCAAACCCGGACAATTCACTAGGGCGTGTCGTCAAATAGCTAAGCTAGCCACACAACTTTTGCACACATTGACGGACACAAGCTAGGCATCGGAGAACGCTGCGCGCCGGAATCCACTGCGCGCTTTGTCGCACCTCTTTTTGCCCAGATATTGCAGTTCAGACTCACAGCGGCCCAAAAGGCTGCTAGCCCATCCTATTCACGGTGACGAGGAACGTTTCGCCGCCTGATCAGCGGACATGCGTTGGCGATGCGCCCTTTCATCGCGGTTGCAAATTAAATTGGCTGGGCGTTGGAGGTTGAGCGGATCGGATGACGTCGGGGCACAGGCCCCGGTGGTCACGGTCCCCCTCGGTTGCAAGCTGCGCGCGATCCCCGGAACAGGGCCGCTTCGGGGCATGCCGCGGCGAAGGCGATGCGGACCCGTGTCGCGGTTTCGGTGACCCGGCCGGCGATCTTGATCAAGCGCATGCGCAGGGTGATGAACTCGGCTGACGCCAGGCGTTGCGGCTTGGGGATGGCGTCACGTACCGTCAGCATCAGCCGGTAAGCAGCGGTGTGCAGCACCAGGCGCACCTGGTTGGCGAGCGGCGAGCGGCAACTGGTGCGGTCGGAGGCAAGCTGGCTCTTGTGCAGCTTGATCAGGTTCTCGGCTTGGCCGCGCGCGATACAGCGTGTCATACAGCCATTCGGCGGTGCCGGACCGGAAGTTGGTCACCACGTAGCGAACATCCAATCCTTTCGGCGTGGCCTCGATCCGCGCGGCGACGTCGCTGGCAGCGCCAGGACCGGGCACCATAGCGGACCTTGGTATAGCGGCGCACTGCCACAGCCTGATCGACGGCACGCCGCACCCTGGCTTCGTCGGCAACGGGTTCAACCAGACCGTGCAGCACGGCATTGCCGGACAGGTGACCGCGTTGGCCTCGCACCCTGCCATCACCTCTGGGCGGCCGTAGTGGCCATCGCCGCGAACGGTCAGCCGCGTGTTCGGCCAGTGCTGGCGGATGCGGCGCATCAGACGGCGCAGATGGTTGCGGATTTCGGCACCGGACGGCGGCGCGCCAGGACGCAGCAGCCGTGCCACCGGTCGCGCTGTCGCGGTGTCATAGACATGGATCGGCAGAAAACAGCGCTCGTCATAATGCGCGTTGAACAGCGACATCTGCTGATGCCCATGCACGACGTCCAAGGTATCGTCGATGTCCCGCGTCACTGACGCGGGCGGACGCTGGCAGCTGGCGCAATAGGTATCGGCCATGGCGTCGGTCAGGCGGATGACTTCGCGCAGGCCGGGCGCCGCAGCCCAGCGCGACATGGTCGGCTGCGAGCACAGATCGCGCCCGGTGTCGGGGAGCCGTCCACAGGCCAGCTTGAAGGCCGGATCGGTGCGCAGATGATCGAGATCGTCGGCGTCTTCGTAGCCACAAGCGATCGCCAGCGCCCGCGCCCGCAGAATGTCGGCGACGCTGTGAGTGACCAACAGCGGGTTGCGTGGGTCGGCGATCAACCCCGCCAATCGGTCCGCAAGGCCAAGCCGCCGTTCCGCCGCGGCCAGCAGCATCACACCGCCATCCGACGTGATGCGGCCACCATCGAAAGCGGCGGTGATTTTCTTGCGCTCGCCGGCTGGAAAACCGAACGGGACAGTCGTATCGTTGCGCATGGTGGGTGTGGCTCGTGCTGATCAGGTGGAGGGATCGGTCTCGACACCTAATTCTTAAACAAGATCAGCCATTTAAGCGACACCCGCCAGCGAATCCTGCTATGCAATGAATCAGATGGGCTAGTGTTCTGACCGTTTACGGTCAGCGCGCTAGCGTCCGGATCTCGGCATGGCCCCGCGTTATTGTCCCGATCATTCCGGATGACGTCGCGGCCGGTTTCTTGAGCAACAAAAAAAGAAAAGGCGCCGTTTTGGCGCCCTCTCCTTCAACCTCATCCGTTTGCTGTTAACAGGCGATCGTCTGGGGTCGAACCAACCTCGGACGCCAATCGCCCTTCCAAACAGAGCGAACCAGAGCGTGCTTGCTTCAACCTGAAGCTATCAAGATTTAATCCTTCGATTCGCTTGCGGCGAAGGGGGTTACCTCGGACGTCGGTGTCGATGCGACCATGACCTTAGGTTTGCGCGGGGTCTTCTTCATCACTAGCTTCTTCGGGGCCGCCTTCTTCGCGACCGCGGACTTCGCGGACACTTTTTTTACGGCTGCCTTCTTCGTCGCCGTCTTTGCCGCGGGCTTCGACGCAGCCTTTTTGGCGGTGGACGGCTTCGACGCTGTTTTAGCGGCAACCTTCTTGGGGGCGGCCTTCTTCGACGCGGTCTTCGCGGCAGCCTTCTTCGGGGCCGCCTTTTTCACCGTAGAGGCACTCTTGCCCGCCGCCTTCTTTGCGACCGGTGCCTTCGCAGCGGCCTTTTTCGGCGCTGCCCTTTTTGGGGCAGCCGCTTTCTTCGAAGCCGTCGCGACGGCTGCTCTCTTCGGCGTCGCCTTCTTGGCGGCTGGTTTCTTGACCGCAGCCTTTTTCGTCGCGGCTTTTATCGCCATCGCCTGAGCGCGTGGCGTTTCAGTCGTTGTATCGTCAGTGCTCACCTGTAGAACTCCTTGTTGAACGTGCCGTCTGAGTAGTGCGGCTTGGACGAAGCCGCTGCTCGGGTCGTGTGCCGGATAGGCGTCAATGGATTTGTTTCATCGGCAAACCGGCTGGCGCACGTGTCGACCCGGCCCAAATCCCGTCGCTGGTTTTGGCTCTTCGTCGGCTTTTCAAGGTGTCGGTCCATCGACCGTCCTTCTGCTAAAGGTGCTCGAAGATCGAGAGGCTGCACAAGAAGTGCGAATCGATTCGCGGGCACGAATTCCGCTATTCATCGCGAAGCACACATCTGTCAACGAAAAGCAACCGTTTCGCGAATTATTTATGCAAAAACTTTTGCGGGGAGCGTTTCAGGAGCGAATGAAAAAACCAATCGCCGCGACAGGAGTGCCGCGGCGATTGGAACGGGCACGAAAAAATGCGGTCAGCTACGCTGGTCGATCGGCACGAATTTCAGATCCTCGGGCCCCGTGTAATTGGCCGTTGGACGGATCAGTTTGTTGTCGACGCGCTGCTCCATCACGTGCGCGGCCCAACCCGAGGTGCGCGCGATGACGAATAACGGCGTGAACATCGCCATGGGCACACCAAGCATGTGATAGCTGATGGCTGAGAACCAATCGAGATTGGCGAACATCTTCTTTGCGTCCCACATCGTCGCCTCGATGCGGTCGGCGATGCTGAACATCTTCATCGACCCGGCATGCTCCGACAGCCGGCGCGCGACTTCCTTGATTACCTTGTTGCGCGGATCGGCGATCGTATACACGGCATGGCCAAAGCCGATAACCACCTGTTTTGCCTCGATGCGCTTGCGAATATCCGCCTCGGCTTCATCGGGTGAGCTGTAGCGATTCTGGATCTCGAACGAGACCTCGTTGGCGCCGCCATGTTTCGGCCCGCGCAGTGCGCCGATGCCGGCGACGATCGCCGAATACATGTCGGCGCCGGTACCGGCGACAACCCGGCAGGTGAATGTGGAAGCATTGAATTCATGTTCGGCGTACAGGATCAGCGAGGTGTGCATGGCGCGCACGAACATCTCCGACGGCGGCTTGCCGTGCAGCAGGTGCAGGAAGTTGCCGCCGATGGAATCGTCATCGGTGTCGACTTCTATACGCTTGCCGTTGTGGGCGTAGTGGAACCAGTACAGCAACATCGGCCCCAGGCAGGCCATCAATCGATCGGCGATGTCGCGGGCTGCCGCCGGGTTCTGGTTTTCCTTCTCCGGCAGCACGCAGCCCAGAGCCGATACCGCGGTGCGCATCACGTCCATCGGATGCGACGCCGCGGGCAACGCCTCAAGCGTCTGCTTGACCGATTCCGGCACGCCGCGCAGCGCCCTGAGTTTGGCCTTGTAGCCGGTTAGCTCGGCGCGGGTCGGCAGCGTACCATGCACCAGTAGATAGGCGATCTCCTCGAAGTCGCAGGTGTCGGCGACATCAAGGATGTCGTAGCCGCGATAATGCAGGTCGTTGCCGGAGCGTCCGACGGTGCAAAGCGCGGTGTTACCCGCGGTGACCCCAGACAAGCCGACGCTCTTCTTCGCGCGATTCGGTAAGGCCGTTGTCTCGTTCATGGGTTCCTCCGTTAAACAATGCCAGATTTACCGACAGTCAAAGTGCCCACGGGAAGGGCAACGTTCAACCGGTGCAACTCTCCCGCCGCCATTCGCGGCAGTTCCTGCGCGGCTTCCAGAAACCGGTTCGACTCCCGGCTGCTGATAATGCCATCGGTCAGCGTCTGGAACTTGCGGATATAGTCGTCGCGTCCGAATGGCCTCGCACCCAGCGGATGAGCATTGGCGACGGCCATCTCATCCTCCAGTTTGGTGCCGTCGCGCATGAAGATCTCGACCCGTCCGCCGAACGACAACTCGTTCGGATCCGTCGCCCGATAGCGGCGCGTCCACTCGGGATCTTCCGTCGTCTCGATCTTATGCCACAGCCGCACGGTGTCCGCGCGGCCGGCGCGCTTCGGTGCATAGCTGTCGACGTGATGCCAAACCCCATCCTGCAGCGCGACGGCGAAGATGTACATGATCGAATGGTCCAGCGTCTCGCGGCTGGCCTTCGGATCCATCTTCTGCGGATCATTGGCTCCGGTGCCGATAACGTAGTGCGTGTGGTGACTGGTGTGGATCAAGATCCGCTCGACATCGTCGAAGTCGTCGATCTTCTCTCGCATGCGGAAGCCAAGGTCGATCAGCGCCTGCGATTGGTATTCCGCGCTGTGCTCCTTGGTATAGCTGTCGAGAATCGCGCGCTTGGCCTCCCCCGGCGCCGGTAGTGGCACGACGTAGTGCGCCTGAGCTCCGTCCAGCAGCCAGGCGACAACACTGTCCTCACCTTCGTAGATCGGGCTCGGGGCGCCTTCGCCACGCATCACTCGGTCCACCGCCTCGATCGCCAGCTTGCCCGCATGCGCGGGCGCGTACGCCTTCCAGGAGCTGATTTCGCCCTTGCGAGACTGCCGGGTGGTGAAGCTGACGTGAACCGCCTGCTGCACCGCCTGGTAGATGACATCCTGCTTGAGCCCGAGCAGCGTGCCGATGCCCGCAGCTTGGGCGGGACAAAGATGAGCGATGTGGTCGATCTTGTGCTCATGCAGACAGATCGCTCGAACCAGGTCGATCATGATCTCGTAACCGGTCGCGATACCGCGGATCAGCTCACGGCCCGACTTCTCCTTGGTCTGGGCCACGGCGAGGATGGGCGGGATGTTATCGCCGGGATGCGAGTAGTCGGCGGCCAGGAAGGTATCGTGCATATCAAGTTCACGAACCGCGGTGCCATTCGCCCACGCCGCCCACTCCGGACTGACCCGCTTCGTCGAGGCAACACCAAACACCGTCGCGCCGTTCTTGTTCGGCCGCGCCAAGGCCATGTCACGCGCGGATACAATGGCATGACGATTGGCCGAAGCGATCGCAACCGATGCATTGTCGATCACACGGTTGACGATCATCGCCGAGACCTCCTTGGTGACCGCGACCCTGTCGGCGGCAACACCCGCGATCTTCCAGGCAAGCTGGTCCTCCCGCTTCAGACCCGCCTTCGAGGGGCTGACCTTGACGTCATGGTCTATCATTGACTTTCTCCGTTCCGATGCACCCAGAAGCGGTCGCGGCTGACAGGGCCAAGTTCAAGCGCGAGCGTCCAGGCCCTCTGCGTCTTCGTAAGGTCCCGCCGATAGAACGGCAAGTTGCGGTAACGGCGCGTTTCAGTGGGCCAGTTGTGTGGGTGTATTGCTTTCGCGGACCCCGACCGAGGTAGCCGGCGAGTGCAGGCGTCACAGGACGCTGCTTCGATCCGTTTCTTCTGTCACACCGGTCAGGCGAGGCGCCGCGGCGGCGTCATGGCGCTATCCCAATATTCCGATCCTGCCGAGGTGGCGGTTGAATACGGGGGGATACCCTGATCGTTCATCACGTAGTCGCACCGATTTGCCAGGTCGGCGGAACATGATCATTACTTTCCCTCTGCCGCATGATCGCTGCCAAGATCCTGAAGCGGCGTCACGCCTCCGCGGTATGGTGCAGATGCGCCTGCCGGAGCCCAGGCCGTCACAGTCCGTGCCGTCACAGCTCGGGCCGATACAACCCAGGCCGGCAAGACATCGCCCACCTGGTTTCCGCGCACCTGCAAAGCTTGGCTGCGGCGCACAAAAACCTTGTATTTCCGGAACCGGAGGCCGATATGCGATCTCGTCTTCCGTAATTGCGCGATTAGCGGGCGAAGCTGAAGTTTGCCCGAGTTCCGGAAACTTGCATCCGAAAACCGTTCGTCCCCACTTAATCGCGCGGGGCGTCGAACTTTTAGGCGTGTTCCGCCCGGAATTGTGGCGGCCGCTGGAGTTTATCTACCTCTTGACCCAAATGACTTTCACGGCACTCGGCTTGGCCGACCCGCTGCTGCGCGCGCTCGAGACGCGCAAGTTTCAAATCCCCACGCCGATCCAGGCCGATTCGATACCGCCGCTGTTGGCGAGCAAGGATCTTCTCGGCATCGCTCAAACCGGCAGCGGCAAGACCGCAGCCTTTACCTTACCGATCCTGCAGCATCTTGCCGCCCAGCAGATCCGCCCGGCGCCGTTCGTGGCGCGTGCCCTGATCCTGGCCCCGACCCGAGAGCTGGCGCTGCAGATCGACGAGACCGTTCGCGCGCTGTCGATCAATCAACGTCTAAGGACCGTGGTCATCATCGGCGGCGCCAGTCGCTTCAAGCAGGTCGAGGCGATGCGCCGTGGCGCCGATATCGTCGTCGGCACGCCGGGGCGTGTATGCGATCTCATGCAAACCCGCGAGCTTCAACTCGGCGCCGTCACCCACTTCGTGCTGGACGAAGCCGATCGGATGCTTGACCTGGGCTTTATCAAGGACATTCGCCGGATCGTCGCCGCTCTGCCGCCGCGGCGTCAGTCGTGCCTGTTCTCGGCGACCATGCCCGCCGAGGTCTCCAGCCTGGCCAACAGCCTGCTGCGTGACCCCATCCGCGTGGAGATCGCGCGCAAGGAAGACACCACGCCGAAGATCGACCAGTTCGTTCACCACCTGCCGCAAAGCGGCAAGCAGTCGCTGCTGCTGTCCATGCTGCATGACGACGCACTCAGCCGGGTCATCGTCTTTACCCGCACCAAGCATGGCGCCAACAAGGTTGCCGGGGTACTGGAGAATGCCGGCATCCAGGTCAATGCCATTCACGGCAACAAAAGCCAGCCGCAGCGCGAGAAGGCGTTGCGGGAGTTCCGCACCGGCCGTGCTCGTGTCCTGGTTGCCACCGACATCGCCGCGCGCGGGATTGACGTCACGGGCATTTCCCACGTCATCAATTTCGATCTTCCGGTCGAAGCGGAAAGCTACGTTCACCGGATTGGCCGCACCGCGCGTGCCGGCGCCGCGGGCATCGCGGTGTCATTTTGCGATCCGTCCGAGCGGGGCGTACTCCGTCAGATCGAGCGGCAGATGAATGTCGCCATAACCGTCGTTGGCGATGCGCCCGCGCCGATGACACATCAGCCGAAGCGCCAAGGTGCGCCCGGACAGGCGCAACGCCGCCGCTACAATGATCGCGGCACACGGGCAATGCGCTCTGCTGCCTGATATCGCATCGGAGCAGCGGGGCCGCGATTGAATACCAGGCGTGGCATCGGCGCTAAGTGCGTCAGCACGCCGGCCTGTTCGATAGTGCGGTTCATCGCGAATAATGTAGAACAGGCTCCAAGTGACGACGCTTTACATCGACGGTGATGCCTGCCCGGTCCGCGAGGAAGTCTATCGAGTCGCGGACCGGCTGGGCCTAGCGGTATTTGTCGTCGCCAACGGGTCTCGCCCGATCCGCCCGCCGGGGCGACCGAACGTGACAATGATCACCGTCGAGGCCGGCGCTGACGTCGCCGATGACTGGATCGCCGAGCGGGTGACCAAGGCGGATGTCTGCATCACCAGCGACATTCCGCTGGCCTCGCGCTGCCTCGCCACGGGCGCCCGAGCCCTTTCGGCCAACGGCACGATCTGGACCTCGGACAACATCGGCAGTGCCCTCGCCGGTCGCGAGGTAGGGCGCTACCTTCGGGAGATGGGCTTGACGACCGGGGGCCCGGCACCGCTTACCAAACAGGATCGCTCGCGCTTTCTCAGCGCACTGGATACGCTGGTGCGGGCGGCACAGCGGGAGCGATCCGCATGATCGACAGGGTTCTTGGGGTTCTTGGCGGCATGGGTCCCTTGGCAAGCGCCCACTTTATGCTTCGCCTGACGCTGCTTACGCCGGCGGATCGGGACCAGGACCACATCCCCGCGGTACTCTGGTCCGATCCACGCATTCCCGATCGCAACGACGCTCGATCCGGCGTCGGGCCCGATCCGCTGCCTTACCTCATGCGCGGCATTAACGGTCTTCGCGCCGCCGGGTGCGGCGCCATCGCCATTCCATGCAACACCGCCCACGGTTGGTTCGAACCGATGGCACGGAACGCCGGCCTGCCCATCCTGCACATCGTTGAAGCCGCGGCAGCCGACCTGCGTCGCATTGGGATTATCCGCGGCACGATCGGCTTGATGGGCACCGCCGCGACGCTGTCGATGCGGCTTTATCAGGATCGCCTCGAAGCTCAGGGTTGGAACATTATCGAACCCAGACCGTCACAGATGGAATGTCTTGTCACGCCGGCGATCGCAGCCGTGAAAGCCAATCGTGTGGCGGAGGCCTATCAGCCGCTGGCCGAGGTGGCGAACGACCTCGCGTCCCGCGGCGCGACCGCGGTCGTGCTCGGCTGCACAGAGATCCCGCTTGGCATCCAGGCGGGTCCCGAGCGCGGACTGCATGTCCCGGTGGTGGATACTGTTGATGCCCTGGCCCGAGCCGCGATTGGCTGGGCATCCGTCTAGGTTGTGTCCGTCAATGTGCGCAAAAGTTGTGGCACTGCTAAATCAGGGATGTTTCTTTGTTCGGCTGAATGGGGCCGTTTCTGCGTCCCGACCTGAAATCCTGACGGCAAGTGGGCGGAGCCGCGGTCAAGGACGGCCTTCAGGCCGCCGCCTTGGCGGCGCGCAGCGTCCTTGAGGGCGGCTGCGCCCATCGCCACGCTTGGACTGGTCGGGGTCTGCCTCATGCCGCGACCCGCATCTGTTGCTTCTTGTGCTCGCGCAGGTCCTCCATGTTGAGATAGCGCGGGCTTTCCAGCCATTCCTCGTGCGTCTCGACCGCCAGCGCGCGGACCAGCCGCAGGCAACTCGCCGGATTCGGGAAGATCCGCACGACGTGCGTGCGTCGTTTGATCTCCTGGTTCAGTCGCTCCAGCATGTTGGTCGATTTCATGTGCTTGTGATGCGACAGCGGCAACCGGTCATAGGTCAGCGTCTCCTCGATGGTCTCTTCCACCCAGGTGCATAGCCGGGCGTGTTTGCCGCTCCACTTGCTCAGCCAGGCGGCGAGGTCGCGCCGCACTTCAGTGATCTCGCGCCGGTCATAGATCCAGCGCAACTCTTGCAGACAGTCGTCATTCGCCCGTCGCGGCAGGTGATCCAGCGCGTTGCGCAGAAAGTGCCCGTAGCAGCGTTGCCAGGCGGCTTCAGGCAACACCTCGCGGATCGCCTGCTTCAGGCCGGGATGATCGTCCGAGACGACGAATTCCACGCCGTGCAGGCCGCGCTGCTTCAGGCCCAGCAGGAAGTCCCGCCAACTCGATGCACTCTCCCGGTTGGCCAGTTCCACGGCTAGGACCTGCCGGTGACCGTCGGCGGCGACCGCGATCGCGATCAGCGCCGCCTGGCTCGCGATCACCCCGCCTTCGCGCGCCCGTTCATAGCGAGCGTCCAGGATCAGATAAGGATACGGCTCCTCCAGCCGCCGCGTCGCAAACGCCGTCAGCGTCGTATCCAAGGTCTTGTTCATCTCGCTGACCGAGGCGGCCGAGAAGCTGTGGCCGCACAACTGCTCCGTCACCGCCTTGACCTTGCGGGTCGAGACACCCTGAACATACATCTCCGCCAGGGCGCTCACCAACGCCCGCTCCGAGCGCTGGTAGCGTTCGAACAATTCGGTCGAGAACAAGCCGGAGCGGTCGCGGGGGACACGCAACTCGATCGTGCCAACGCGGGTGATCAGCGAGCGGCTGTAGAAGCCGCTGCGGTAGCCCTGGCGGCCGTCCACCCTCTCACTCCGTTCCGCTGCCAACGCCTCCGTCATTTCCGCCTCCAGCGCCGCTTGGATCGCTGTCCGCACCGCCGTCCGCAAAAAATCATCATCGCCCGACAGGATCGCTTTGAGCTCGCTGGCTTCGCTCCTAACTTGCCGCTTGGTCATGGTGTGCGCCCTCTCCACAGGGTTGGTGACTTCGAACATCACCAGCATGCCATGGCCACTTCGGCCGATCAGCTTTTGCACACCGATCCGGACAGTATCTCCGTCTAGCAGCCTGTCCGACTTATTTAGCCGAAATTCGGCATTTTTTGGAATATCCTGTCCGTACAAGGGCCGTCACCGAAACATTGTTTCTGCCAAGGTTCGTCTGGGGAAGGATAGTTGCGCAAACTACTTAAGTCCGACAGGCTGCTAGTGGTCCGATCCCGACAGACGCATCCTCGCGGTCGGGTGAATCGGCCCGCCAAATCAAGTGCTAGTGGCGAAATTCGACGGACCTTTCCGTCGGATTTTGTCCACTCTCATGTTCGCCATTTCAAGCAGCAGGCGCGACAACTCCTTGCTTGTCGAGCAAGCGGTTCAGCGTGGCCGCAACTGAGCAAGGCAGGAGGCACGATCATCGAAACGACGGTTGATCATGCTCTGATACGCGGGTTGGTTACCGCCTGACCGGATGCGTCGCGGAGCTTCCTCTGTCTAGGATCCAGCATCGGATGAGATCCGGCTGATAGTGGATACGAGGGTTCTCCTGGCCGTGACCGTGCCCCCAGCCTTGCTCAGTTTTGGAATGTGTTGGTGCGGCTGTCGTTCTCCCTGGCGTTTGCCTTCGTATGGGTCAGCCGTTCGCCTGCTGCACCAATTGGGCAATTGCCCAGACGAAGCCTGCCAGTTCGCGCGCAATCGCGGCAGTCACTACGGTCGGCAGCTTCCCAGCTTGGGACAGCTTGCGATAGCGGCGACACAGCCGCTCCTGGGCCTTCCAGGCCGTGTCGCGGACTGCCTTGGATAGCCCCTCTTGGCGCAACAACAGCTCTCGGCTAATCTGGGGTGGAAAGCGATAACTCCAGGCTGCCTCGACCAGCATACGCCGTGCGGCGCTATTGCCAGCCTTGGTGATCCCGCCCTGGCGTCGCGTTCCGCCACTGGAATGCTCCGACGGGACCAGACCCAGATACGCCATGAGTTGGCGCGGATTGGTGAAACGGGTGATGTCACCGAGTTCCGCGATCATTGTGGCCGCCACCACCAAGGCCATCCCACGCAACGCCTGCAGAGCATGCACCACCGGGGCCAGCGACCAGCCCGGCAACGCTGCTTCGATATGCGCATGCAGGCGATCGCGCCGCGCCGTCGCGGCCTCGACGGCAGCGATGCAATCTTCCAGCACGATGTGGTGCACGGACTGTTCGAATCGCAATCCCGCCAGCCAGCGCCGGTGCATCAGCGTCCAGGCCGGTCGGTGGTAGTGATGGCCATGGCGCAGCAGGAAACCGGATAGTTGCTGACGCGCCTGGCGCAGGCTGCGCACCGCCGCCAGACGCGCACGGACAAGATCGCGGATCGCCTCATGCGCTTGATCCGGAACCCAGACCGCAGTCAGTTCGCCCGCTCGATGTAGCTTGGCGAGATTGATCGCGTCACGCCGATCAGTCTTGATCCGATCGCCGGGCCTGCGCGGGATCAGCGACGGTGCGACGACCACACATTCGTGTCCGGCCGTCGTCAATTGCCGTTGGATCCCGTAGCCACAGGGTCCGGCCTCGTAACAGAACCGCAGGTCGCTGCCGCCGTGGGACAATCTCGCCACCACCCCCTTCAGGGCAGCAGGCGTGTTCGCAATCTGGCCATGCTGGCGCACGTCTCCCCGCTTGCCCGCTTCGGCCAGTGCGACTGCAATCGTATCTTTGTGCACGTCCAGACCAACGTAAATGATAGGCTTGTCCATGACCCGTCTCCTATGCATGAGGCTCGGCACCGGACCACCCGGTGCAACCCTCGAAAGCCTGCATACTGTGAGACGGGTCGCCCCTATCTCAGGCGAACATCTGGTCTAGTACCCGATCGCAGAGCAGTAGACGCGAAGCGGTCGCGTTTCGCCGCGTCGATCGGCTACTTCAGACGTACAGCGACGTATCGTGCGTCTGTAATGCGCGATATTAAACTGTCGTCGGGGTGATTGGGAGTGTGCCCGCCCCGATTGGCGGCTGGGCAGCGGGGGCGGACCCGGGCTGTGGCCGCCTGGCACGGTCCATCAGCGTGCTGTCAGCATCGCCGCGATTGTGTCCGCCAGTCGCGCCGTCGCCACGCTCATGGCCGCCACCAGCGCCTGGGTCGTGGCATTCGCCGGCCGGACCGTGAAGGCCACATCGCGCGAAGCCGTGCGTTTCCGGTCGACCGCGATCTGCGCCGCCAGCAGCACCGCGCCGTCCCGGTTGAGATCGAAGCGCTGCAGATTGATCTCCACCGTCGCATCGGATGGCATGGAGATGGCGCCGCTATCGCCATAGACCGTGCTGCCGGGAAGGCGCTGGTTCAGCTCCTGCACCAGGACGCGGCTGAGCAACGCGCCAAGCGGTTCACCCCACCACTCGTTCGACAGCACCTCGAGCCGATAGCCTTCGGAGGAGCGCACGATCTGCGAGCGCTCCAGATAGCGCGCGACGTTGACCGCGTGCAGCTCGATCACCTGGGGCGGCCCAATGCGGGTTGCGCCAGGCACCGGCGCCAGCACATAAAGTGTGGGGTTGGGAGAGGTGCAGGCGGCCGGCAGGACGGTCAAGCCCAGCAGCGCAAGCCGGCGTGACAGCGTAACGCGATCTCGCTGGATCATTGGATGCCCTGGTCGGTACGGCCGCGGATCAGTGCTTCCGGGTGGCGCGACAGCAGGTCGGCCAGCACCCGAATGGACCGCGCGGCATCGGTCAGCTGGCTCATGAGCTGGGTGACGTCGCGGCCGAACCGGGAGTTGTCGCCATAGCCGCTCTGCACCGATTCGAGCAGCTTGTTGGTGTGCTCGACCGAGGCCTCCAGGTTGTTGGCGATCGACGGCAGCTGCTGCATCACGGGTGACAGGCCGTGATTAAAATTGCTGACCAGGCTCTGCGTGCTGGCCAGGGTCGAGCGGAGCGCGGTTACCGTCTCGCCGAGTTGCTTGTCGTTGACCAATGCGTTGACCCCGGCCAGCGTCTGGTCAAGGTTTTTGCCGATCGCCTCGAACGGGATGCTGTTCAGGCGATTGACGAGGTTTCCGGCGGCGGTCGCCACGTCGTCGCCGCTGCCGCCCATGACCGGAATGACATAGGCGTCGCCTTCCTTGCCAAGGTTGCCCGAACCGGCATCGTGATAGACGTCGATCGCGAGCTGCTTCTGCCCGGTCAGGATGTTGTTGCTCTCCAGCTTCACCCGCAGGCCCCGGCGCACCAGTTCCCGCATCTTAGTGTCCAGGCTGCCGCCAGTCGGAAGCTGCAACAGGGCGATGCGTTCGGGCTCCATGGTGAAATGGACCGGGACGATCACGTTATCCAGCGTGCGGTCATAGACCAGCGAGACACTAGAGACCTCACCGACCTTGAGGCCACGCAGGGTCACCGGCGAACCCGCCGCCAGCCCAGCGACCGAACCGGTGAAGTTCGCCACGAACGGCAGGCTGCGCTTGAAGGTCGAGGAATCCGCCGCGTCTTCGTCATCGTAAAGCTGGAATGCGTGATTGGGCTGGCTTTCCTGGTTGTGACCGGGCTCGTCCGGGGTTTCGAAACCAACGCCGCCCAGAACCAGCGCGCGCAGCGACTGGACCTTGAGCTGCAGGCCGGAGGCGCCTAGTTTTACCGTTGCGCCCGAGGCATTCCAAAAGCGCGAGTTGTCATGCACATACTGGTCGAACGGGTTGCGCACGAAGGCATGGATGGTGATGTTCCGCGCCATCTCGCCGACGTCCCAGCCGAGCACCTCGCCCACTTCCAGATCGCGGAACATGATCGGCGAGCCAAGGTTAAGGGAGCCGATGTGGGAGGCATGCAACAGGAATGTCCGGCCCGGTACGTCCGATTGCAGCACCGGCGGATTTTCCAGCCCGACGAAATCGCGCTTCGGCTCGCCGCCCTCGCTGGCGGGCAACAGATCGATATAGGAGCCTGAGAACAGGGTCTGCAGGCCGCTGATCGAGCCGGCGAAGAAGCGCGGACGCACCACCCAGAACTCGGCTTTGTCAGTCAGCAGCGGTTCGGCTTCGCGGTTCATCCGCAGCGTGACCTGCACGCGCTTGAGGTCGGGCGTCAAGCCGACCTTCTCCACGACGCCCATATCGACGTCCTTGTGCCTGACGTGGGACTGGTTTGCCTGCAAGCCCTCGGCGGTCTCAAAGGTGATGGTGATCAGCGGCCCGCGGTTGGAAATCGTGCTCCAGGCCAGCCACGCGCCGATGATGACCGTCACCACGGGAATGGTCCAGATCAGCGGCACGCGCCTTTTGTGATCGACCTTTGACCGCACGACAGCGGTCGGATGCTGCTCGCTCATGCCGTCTGTGCCGGCGCGCGGGCACTGTCCCACATCAGCCGCGGGTCGAAGCTGCGCGCCGCCAGCATGGTCAGGATGACCACGGCGGCGAAGGCGATGGCACCCGGGCCAGGGTATACGCTGGCGAGCGTGCCGAATTGCACCAGGGCCACCAGGATTGACTCCATGAAGATATCGATCATCGACCAACGGCCGATGGCATCCACGATCCGGTAGAGCACGGTGCGATCACGCAACGCCCAGCCCGTTCCGGTGTGCGTTGAAATCAACAATATACCTAATCCGATCAGTTTTAGGACAGGAACGGCGACGCTGGCGAAAAACACCAGTGCGGCCAGCGGCCACAGGCCGAGATCCAGCAGTTCTCGCACGCCACCGAGTATCGTGCTCGGCGAACCGGCGCCAAGCCGAACGACGGTCAGCACAGGGTAGATATTCGCCGGGATGTAGAGAACCATCGCTGCGATCGCATATGCCCAGGTACGCTGCACCGAACCGACTTTGCGTTCGTGCAGGCGAAATCCGCATCGTGAGCACCGCATGCCCGGTGCGGCGCGGCTGACTAGCCCGCAGGTGTCGCAACCAATGCGCCAGCGGTGCCGGTTCGGCACCGGGCGGTCCGGCATGGTCGCGTTGCTGTCCAGGGTGCGGCGGCGCCTGCGGTTGCGTGGTTCCATCGCCTCCCACACCGCCTGGTCATCCAGGGTGTAGTCGGCGAGGACCATGATCACCATCAGCCCGCCCAAGGCATAGATGGCGGGACCGAGATCGACCGTGGTCATCCCGTTGAGGCGGACGTAGGCGACGAACAGTCCCAGCAGATAGATTTCCACCATCGACCAGGGACGCAGGTGTTCGACCCAGGCGTAGATCGTGCGGAGCTCTGCCGGTGGGTGTTCCAGCCGCAGGCCGATCAGCACGGCCAGCATGCAGAGCACCCGCGCCAACGGCGCGGCGACCGTGGTGACCAGGACCACCATGGAGATCTCCCACAGGCCATACCGCGCCAGCTCGGTTGGGCCGGTGATGAGATCCGCGACCCGCTGCTGCCCGGCGGTGGAGACGGACATCAGGGTCAGGGTCGCGCCAAGGCCGAACAACATCAGCGCACTGATGTTGAGGGCGAGTGGCAACAGCAACGGATCGCGGCGGGTGTGGCGCAGCACGGCATCGCAGCGTACGCAGACGGCGCGGGCGCCAGGAGCCAGCGCGGGCAGGACCTGCATCTGGCCGCAGTCGGGGCACTCATACAAACGAGACGCCGTCATCACCGGCACCGTAGAGGTGGTGCCGCTCAATTGGCTGCCTGTCGACGAATCGCTGGAAGCATGCGGGGTGCATTAGCACGGAAAAGCGGGAGAGGAAGAGGCAACGATCGTGACGAGGTGGATTAAGTCGGCGCGGCGATCGCAGGCCAGGCCAGCGGATCGCGCGGACCCTTTCTCTCGATCGGCAAATCAGGCAGAAGCGGTATCGCAAACGGAGGGTAACGAATGACGCACAATGCGACCCGCGGGACGGCCGGTTCGGGTACCGGCAGGCTGATGGCGGCAATGTCCGACGCACCCAGAGGCGGGTTGACCGGCTTACCGCTCAAAGCGTTGCTGGGGGCGCTGCTGTTGACACTGGCGGGCGGTGTGCTGCCTGCCTGGGCGGCGGATCTGCCGGGCGTGACGGCGACCGAGATCAAGATCGGCAACACCAACGCCTACAGCGGTCCGGCATCGTCATACGGACTGATCGCCAAGACCGAGTCCGCGTTTTTCAAGATGATCAACGACCAGGGCGGTGTGGCCGGGCACAAGATCGACTTCATCTCCTACGACGACGGCTACAGCCCGCCCAAAACGGTAGAGCAGGTGCGGCGTCTGATCGAGCAGGACGAGGTCGCGATGCTGTTCAACACGCTTGGCACGCCGACCAACACCGCGATCGAACGCTATACCAACCTGAAGAAAGTGCCGAACCTGTTCATCTCCACCGGCGCGGACAAATGGGGTGACTACAAGCACTTCCCGTGGACGATGGGTTATCAGCCCAGCTACCGGACCGAGGCGCAGATCTACACCAAGTATATGCTGGCGCAGAAGCCCGGCGCGAAGATGGCGATCCTGTATCAGAACGACGATTTCGGCAAGGATTACCCGGCTGGGGTGAAGGACGTGCTGGGCGCCAAATACAGCAGCGTCGTCGTCAAGGAAGCGAGCTACGAGACGACGGATGCGACGATCGACAGTCAGCTCGCCAGCATGCAGGCCTCCGGCGCCGACGTGCTGCTGGTAGGGGCCACGCCGAAATTCGCCGCCCAGGCGATCAAGAAGGTGCATGACCTTGGCTGGCATCCGATGTTCTTCATGACCAACGTGTCGATCTCGGTGGGGTCGGTCATGACCCCGGCGGGGGCGGCGAACGGCGTCGGCATCATCACCACCGGCTACATGAAGGACCCGACCGACCCGACCTTCAAAAACGATCCGGGAATGAACCAGTGGCGCGCCTTCATGGCGAAGTACATGCCGGGCACCGACCTGACAGATGCCAACCCGGCGTTCGCCTATGGGGTCAGCAGCGTGCTGATGCAGGTGCTGAAGCAATGCAATGGTGATTTCTCGCGGGCAAACATCATGAAGCAGGCGGCGAACTTGCATGACGCGCCTGATCCGGTGCTGCTGCCCGGGATCACGGTGAATACGAGTCCGACCAATTTCCATCCGATCCGCGCGATGCAGCTGCAGAAATGGACGGGCAGCACATGGGAACGGTTTGGCAGCGTGATCGAGGGATCCGGTTCCTGAGGTCAGGGCCAGCAAAGCTAAGCTGGCTGGTTTGGCGGGCCGTTCCGTCGTGGCTGGGCCAACAACGGGACGGGGCCAACAAAGGGCAAAGGACGGCGATGACGCAATCGGCGGCCTTGCGCTGGTTGGCCAGGTCAACTTCTTTAGTGCGTGATAGTTCAAGGTCGAAGCGATCACGCGCTAAGTCCCTTTGTTTGAGAGGGCGATTCACGTCTGAGGTTGGTTCAACCTCAGATGATCGCGCTTGTCTTATGACTTTGCCCGTGGTTTGGGGATAATGGTTCACCATCGGCGGGCAGCGACCCGCCGGTTGTGAAAGGGGACGGATCGGGATCGCGCCGGTCATCGAGGACCGAATTAGAGTTTGATCCCCTCCCTCGCGTGCTCGGTCGCCGCTTTCTTTTCCATCAGGCCCGAACGAATACCTGGGTGTTCAGACGCCCCGGATGACAAGTATGGGACAGGAAAAGATGAGCCATCCTCTAGCACCACGCGCGACCGGCGTCACCATCGGCATCGACATCTCGAAACATCACCTCGATGTCCACGTCTTCCCCGGAGGCGTCATCCAGCAGTTCGCCAACGACCCGGCCGGCCACGCCGGGCTGATCGCCTGGATCACGCCACGCCAGCCAACCCGCATCGTCTTCGAGGCGACCGGCGCTTATCACCGCGGCCTGGAAAGCGCCCTCGCGCAGGCCAATTTGCCCGGCGTCAAGGTCAACCCCTGGCGGGCGCGCCGCTTCGCCGCGGCGAGCGGCAAGCGCGCCAAGACCGACCCGGTCGATGCCGCCATGCTGGGCCGCTTCGGTGCCATGCTGCAGCCTGACATCCGCCCCGCCCCGGATCCGGCCATCGACGGGCTGGCGGAATTGCGCACGGCGCGCCGCGCCCCTCCGGCCGCGTTGCGGCCGTCTGCTTCGCAGTCGGATCGCCAAAGGCGATGGTCAAGGACCGCACCGCCGCGCGCAACCGCGGCCAAACCCTGACCTTGCCGCTGCTGAAATGCCACAACCGCCAGCAGCTCAAGCAAATTGACGCGCAGATCGAGGTCATCGACCGCGAGCAGGCCGCTCTCGTGATGAAACAGCAACGCCTCGAGGCCCGCTTCGCCATTCTGCGCCGTATTCCCGGTTTTGGCGCGGTCTCCGCCGTGGCCCTGCTGATCGACATGCCGGAGCTTGGCACCCTGCAAGCCAAACAGGCCGCCAGCCTGGGGGGTTGGCGCCGATCACCAGCAGTCGGGGAACTGGCATGGCAAAGCCACATTCAGGGCGGGCGGTCACAGCTGCGCCAGACGCTGCGGGCGTTGGTGGCGATCCGCTACAATCCACCGCTCAAGGCGGCCTACGAAGCCCTCCGCAAGGCCGGCAAGCCAGCCAAGGTCGCCATCATGCGCAAGCTGCTGATCGTGGCCAATGCGCTGCTGCGCGACAACCGCATATGGAGCGCGGAGCCGGCGCGCGCATGAGGTCCGGTCTGCAGGAACCCCGCCAACGCCGTTTTCGGGTTCGGTCCAGACGCCGTTTTCGCGTCCCGGCCACATCATTCACAGGACCCTAGCGCAGGGGCTGTCAAGGCTGGCCGCAGGCCACCGCAACGCGGCGCGTAGCGGCCTTGACGGCACCAAGCACGGGGCCAGTCTCGCATCGCCGGCTGGATCAGGCCGTGCTAAAAAGGCGCTTGATCAAGACGGATACTCTAACGCGCGCATGACCTGGACCAGCACGCTGGGCCAATCGCCCGCTACCGGCTGGCGGAACAGCCTGGCCGCGTGATACCAGGGGCTGTCTGTGCGCCCTAGCAGCCAGCGCCAGTCCGGGGCATGCGGCAACAGGATCCACACCGGCTTGCCCATCGCGCCGGCCAGATGGGCGACGGACGTATCGACGGTCACGACAAGCTCCAGATTGTCGATCAGGGCGGCGGTCTCGGCGAAGTCGGTCATCCAGGGCGTCAGATCGGTCAGCGGAAGCCGGCTGGCCGTCGGGCCGTGCTGGAGGTTGATGAAGCTCAATCCCGCGATGTCGGGCAGGGACAGGGCAACATCCAACGGCAGCGAACGCCGCCGGTCGGCGGCGTGGTCTGGATTGCCGGCAAGCGCAACGCCGACCTTGCGACCCTGAGGCAGCCGCGCCTGCCATGCCTGGGCGCGGGCTGGATCAGCGAGCAGGTAGCCGGCGGCCGCGGGGATTGTCTCCAGCGTCGTGGCGAACAGGCCGGGCAGGCTGATCTGGTCGATCCAGGCATCATATGCCGGCAGCGGGCCCGCCGAAGACACGGTTCGGACGCCCGGCATAGACTCCAGCAGACGTTGCAGCGGTGGTGCGCACATCAGAACCGGCCGCGCCCCGGCCTGCTGGATCAGAGGCAGATATCGCGCGAACTGGATGACATCGCCGAAGCCTTGCTCCGCGCGCACCAGTATCGTGCGATCGCACCCGCCGGTGCCGTCCCACATCGGCCCGGGAAGATCGGGAAAGTCCACCCGATACCGCGTATGCCGCTTGCGCCATTCGTATTCGGCGAACCCGCGCCTCAGGTCGCCGCTAAGCAGGGCCGCGACCGCCAGATTCCAATGCGCCTGGGCGAAATCGGCGCGTAAGCGGATCGCCGCTTCGCAAGCTTCGATCGCGTTGTCCAGGCTGCCTTGGATCGTCAGGATGTAGCCCAGGCTGGCATGGGCCTCGACCAGAACCGGATCCAGACGGATAGCCGTCCGGTACGACCGTTCCGCCGACACCGGATCATCCAGATCAGCCGCTGTATTGCCCATGTTCAGCCATGATGGAGCATGGTTCGGCTGCAACGAAAGCGCGCGGGCGAACGCAGCATGAGCCTGCCACGACTGTTCGGTCGCGTTCAGCGCGGTACCGCGGGCGAAATGCAGTTCCGCATCGTCGGGCGATGCGGTCAGGGCAGCGTTCGCCTGCACGATCACCTGGTCGAACCGTTCGGCGATCAGCAAGGCCCGCACGAGGTTTCGCCGCATCCCATGATGTTCAGGCTGCCGCCGTAGCGCCCGGATCAGCAGCGAGGCGGCTTCCTCGGCCTGACCGGACCGCAACGCCAGCAATCCTTGGACGTAGAGTTCGCGGCCGTCGTCCGTTGGTTCCTGGGCAAGACCTTGGTCCATGAGCGTGTGCATCGGGCAACTCTGCCGCCGGAATGGTTAATCGGCGCCTAATCGAACGGACAAAACCATGGACGGCGGACAGGATGGCGTCATCGCGGTCCAGATGATCCTCGGTCATATTGGCCGGCCGAACCGGATGGTCTGGGTGCGCGGCCACGATCTGCCAACCCTGGGCCTTTGCCGGCGGACGAAGCGCCCGGTGGCTGGCGCACGCGATGGAGCAGCAGGAAACCGATCGGATGATCCGCCCGGTGGCGGCCTGTGTCGAGCTGCCGATCGCCTGAGCGACGGGGAGTTTATTGCCTTCTTCGCCCCACTGGTGGTATAAAAACCTTTGGCAAAGCCGATACGGAGGTGGTTATGATCTTCCGCCAGTTGTTTGATGCCACGTCGGGCACCTACACCTATCTGCTGGCGTCTCGCCGCGGGGGTGAGGCGTTGATTGTCGATCCGGTGCTGGAGAAAGTAGAGCGCTATCTGTCCTTGATCCGTGAACTGGATCTGCGACTGGTCAAGGCTGTCGATACCCATCTGCATGCCGACCACATCACCGGGCTGGGTGCGCTGCGCGATACCACGCGCTGCATCACCGTGATGGGTGAACAATCCAGTGTGGACGTTGTCTCCATGCGGCTGTCGGACGGCGACATGCTGCGGATCGAAGGCATTGAACTGGAAGCGATCTACACCCCCGGTCACACCGACGATTCCTACAGCTTCCATATGCGGGACAGGGTGTTCACCGGTGACACGTTGCTGATCCGCGGCACCGGGCGTACGGATTTCCAGAACGGCTGTCCACGAGCCCAGTACGAGTCGATCTTCAACCGGCTGCTGCGCCTGCCGGATGAGACCATGGTGTTTCCGGCACATGACTACAAAGGCGACACGGTCAGCACGATCGGTGAGGAGAAACGGCACAATCCGCGCCTGCAGGTGAAGTCGGTCGACGAATACGCCGCATTGATGAACGGGCTGAACCTGTCCAATCCCAAGATGATGGATGTCGCGGTTCCGGCCAACATCCGTCAGGGCCTCGCGCAGGAGGAGATCGCGCGTCGCGGCTGGGCGGTCGGCGCGGATCAGGCGCAGGCGATCGTCGGCTGCAGGAATACCGTGCTGGTCGACCTGCGGGAAAAAACCGAGCGGCTCAAGCACGGGGCGATTCCGGGGTCACTGCACGCGCCGTATTCCGACCTGGAGGAAAACATCCAGCCCGGCGGCCCACTTTTCGAATTGGCTTCGGCAACCGACCGCCGGTTGCTGTTCTACTGCGCGTTCGGTGAACGGTCGGCGATGGCGGTCAGAGCCGCCCGCGATGCGGGTCTGGACCGAGCATGTCATATCCACGGCGGTCTTGATGCCTGGAAAAGAGCCGGCGGCACGCTGACCCATTGATCAGCCGGCGGACGAGACAACCACGAACTGGACAACCACTGGGCTGACGAATACGACTCCCCTCCATACCTGTGGGAGGAACGTCGCGATGACGACGATAACGCGTTGCAAGACACCGCCGGGTGCTCCGCCAGCGGCGGTGGGGAGCCGCCAAGAGCGCAGCGACCTTCCCTGCCCATCAGCCGATCAGGCCCGCCGCTTCGAGACTGACGGAAGCGACCTGTTGGCACGCCCATGAAGCTTGGTGTCTTCGACCACATGGATCGCGGGCTGGTGTCTTTGGACCGGTTCTATGAAGAGCGGCTGAAGCTGGTCGAGGCTTACGACCGGTCGGGCTTTCATGGCTACCACGTCGCGGAACACCATGCGACGCCGCTGGGTGTCGCGCCGGCGCCCGGCGTGTGGCTGGCGGCGGTCGCGCAACGGACGAAGCATCTGCGGTTCGGCCCGCTGGTCTACCTGCTGCCTTTGTATCACCCGATCAAGCTGCTGGAGGAGATCTGTATGCTCGACCAGATCAGCGGCGGCCGGTTCCAGCTTGGCGTCGGGCGCGGGATCTCTCCGATCGAGCTGCGCTATTATGGTCTGGATCCCGAGCAGACCCCGGCGATGTATGCCGAGGCGCTGGAGGTCATTCTGCGCGGCATGAGTGAGACGGTGCTGAACTTCGAAGGCAAGTATTACCAATATCGCGACGTGCCGATGGAGATGACGCCGTTCCAGATGCCACATCCGCCGTTGTGGTATGGTCTTGGGCGGGTCGAGGCGATCCCCTGGGCGGCGCGCAACAAGGTGAACGTCGTTGGCAATCTGCCCGGGGCGGGCATGCGGGTGCTGACCGACCGTTATCGCGCCGAGTGGGACGCTCTGGGCCTCGATCCCGCGGATCTGCCGCTGATGGGCGTCGGCCGCCACGTGGTTGTCGCGGAAACCGAGACGGAGGCATTGGCAATCGCTCGTCGCGGCTACGACAAATGGCGAGCCAGCTTTCTGAAGCTGTGGCTTGCCCACGACATGATGCCCGCGCCCCATGCACTATTTCCTGAGCGATACGAAGATGCTGAGGCGCAAGGCCGAGCGATCGCCGGCACACCAGACAAGGTGCGCAATTTCCTGCAGCAGACGATTGACGAGGCAGGCCTGAACTACCTGCTGTGCCGCTTCGCTTTTGGCGACATTACCGGTGATGAGGCGCTCAATTCCATCGACCTGTTCGCCCGGCAGGTCATGCCGAGCATCAGTGCCCATCAGGAGATTGTCTGAGCCATGAGCGCGGAGTACGAGTTGTTTGCCTTGCGTTACGCGACACGCAAGGCGCAACGGCATGAACATTTTATCGGTGGCGATCCGCATGATGGACCCATGCCGATGGACTACTTCGTCTGGCTCGCGCGCAATCAAGACCGCGCGGTGGTCATCGACATTGGTTTCACAGCTGAAAGCGGCAACAAGCGCGGCCGCCAGCTGGAACGTTGCCCAATCGACTCCCTGGCCTTGCTGGGCGTCGACCCGGCCACGATCGAGGATGTGATCCTGACCCACATGCATTACGATCATGTCGGCAACTTTGATAAGTTCCCGAAAGCTCGGTTTCATCTGCAGGAGCCGGAAATCCATTACGCGACCGGTCGCTACATGCGGCATCGGCAACTGGCGAAAAGCTTTGAGCCGGACGACGTCTGCGGCATCGTGCGGCTCAATTTCGACGGCCGCGTGGTCTACTATAATGGTGCCGCCGACGTGCTGCCCGGCATCAGCGTCGTCCCGACTGGTGGCCATTCCGCCGGGCTGCAGTTCGTCAAGGTGAACACCAAACGCGGCGTTGTCGTGCTGGCCTCGGACGTCACACACTTCTACGAGAACATGGAAACCTACCGGCCCTTCACCACCGCGCTGCACATCGGCGAGATGCTGGAGGCGTTCAACACGCTGCGTCGGCACGCGTCCTCACCAAAGCTAATCGTTCCGGGTCACGATCCCCTGGTGATGCGGCGTTACCCTGCTGCATCACCCGAACTTGAAGGCATCGCCGTCCGTCTGGACGTGCCGCCCGCGCAACAGGAGGCTCGATGAACGCCGAACAGCTTCGCGCCATTCAGACACCGTTAAAGCAGCGCTATCGTGATCAACCGGACGCGGCTCGGGTCACCTCCCGCGCGGAGGGCAGCCTGGACCCGAACGACGTCGCGATCGTGGTTGAGGCCTGGCACGGCAAGGTTACCGCTGGGCTGCACCAGGCAGGCGGCGGGTCGGGTGAGCTTGCGTGTTCCGCCGACATGCTGCTGCAGGCCCTGGTAGGGTGTGCCGGTGTGACGCTGCGGGCCGTCGCCACCGCCATGGGCGTCGCGGTCCGCGGCGGCAAGGTCATCGCCGAGGGCGTTTGGGATGCGCGCGGCACCTTGGGTGTCGATCGTGCCACGCAGGTCGGCCTGACCGAGATCAGCATGCGGTTCGAGGTCGACTGCGACGCAGATCATGCGAAACTGGAACGGATGATCCAGACCACTGAGCGCTACTGCGTGATCCTGCAGACGCTGAAGTCGCCTCCGAACATCACGATGTCGATCGGCTAGAGCGCGTTCAGGCTGACCGTAGACGGTCAGGCACTTTAGCGCATTGTTTTCACGAGCAACTTTATCAGCCAGACCTCCCAGTCAGGCTGATGTTGCTCTAGCCGTCCCACACGCTGGACGGCATCGGCAGCCCGTGAAAAGCAGCGTCGTCGAGTGTGGCGACTGGCGGTATAGCGGCCATGTCCAACAGCATGAACCATTGGCGGACGTGCTGGGCGCAATGCCAGGTTGTTCGCTCCATCAGCTCATGCAGCAGTTGCGGGCCGTAGTAGGTCTGCACCACCTGCCGTGCGGTCTTATCCGTCTTCGGGTCCCACCAGGCATGCAGTTCGGCCAGTACAAGCTGTCCATAACCTGCCAGCGCGGTACTGGTCCTCATATTCGCCGCCGGTCCGCCCGTCAGCATGTCGTTTGTCAAGGTGGCACCCGCGGCGACCTCCATCATGCCTTCCGGAATGCGAAAGAGGTGATGGCCGAGTACCAGATAGCTGCGCGGACGGTTGGGAACCTCGGTGGAAAGCAGCGCATCCGGCATCTGCGGCACGATCCGGATGGCGGTGCGCACGAACAGGTCGAGCCGTTCGATCAGGCCGGCCGGCGACAGCACCGGGCCGGTAGCCTCATCCAGACCGAGGAACTTGACGACGTGGCCAATGTTCTGCGCGAAGATCCACTCATCACCACGTGACAGGACAGGCACGGACCGCGCGCCCAGGCGCTGCAGCTCGGCGAGGCCGCCGGGGTGCGTCAGAATGTTGATGGACGTGAACTCGATCGCACGGACCGAGAGAAACTCCTTGAGTTTCAGGCAGCTCGTTCAGCCAGGCTGCCAAAAAACGTTCAGCCCCGTCCCAGGCCCGGTCGCAACGTTCATTGTTTCACCCTGCATCACTTTGATCTCCCGGTAAGACCGTTACGCCGACACACGCGGTCCGTCAATCGCCACATCAAGCCATCCGCGCGCATCGAAACGCGCTGTATCGCCTGCACGCAGCAACACCGTGGTGGTGTCGGATTCGATCACCGCGGGACCTCGGATGCGCTGATCCGGGGCCAGTTGACGGAAGTCTAACACCGGCACCTCGACCCATTCACCGAGGTAGATCAGCCGCGATACCTTGGGTTCGGCGCGGGTCCGCGTCGCGCCGGCGGCGCCGCGTTCCACTTGCGGCAACCGCCCGATCACCGACAGCCTGGCATTCACCAGAACCACTTCCTGATCTCGCAGGGCATACGTATAAAGGCTTTCATGGGTTGCATGAAACCGGCCGACGAGCGTTTGTTCCAGCGCTGGGGTATCCCAATCAAGGTCATCGAGCGAGACCGGGATCTCGAACACCTGCTCGCCGTATCGCATGTCAGCGAAGCGGTGCAGCGTCACTTGGCCATCGAACCAGTTCAGCCGGGCGCGGCCTTCCGTCTGCATGGTCGCGAAGGCCGCGCGCAGGCTGGCGGTGTCGATGTTGCCCGTTTGACCTGGGCTGCGACTGATCTCGACCCGCAGATCGGTGTTCAACATGCCCCAGGCGGACAGCACCGAGGCTTCGACAGGCACCGCCACCCGGCTGATGCCCAGTTCCGCGGCGACGGCGGTGATGTGCAGGCCGGCCGCCCCGCCGAACGCCAGCAGCGTATAACCACGGGGGTCGACGCCGCGCCGGACGGTAGCGACCCGCACGGCGTCGGCCATCCGGCTGTTGACGACCCGATGGATACCGGCGGCGGCCTGTTCCGTTTCGATCGCTAGTGCCTTGGCGAGTGGTGCGACAACCGCGGTCGCCGCATCACGGTCGAGGCGTCGCTGGCCGCCCAGAAAGTTCGCCGGATCGAGATAGCCGAGGATAAGATTGGCGTCCGTCACGGTCGCTCCGGTGCCACCCTGGCCATAGCAGGCTGGGCCCGGCATGGCACCGGCACTGTCGGGTCCGACCGCGAGCAGGCCCGAGCGGTCCAGCTTGCCGATTGATCCGCCGCCCGCGCCAAGCGTAACGATATCCAGGCTGGGAAGGGCGATGCGGGCGTCGGCGACGGACTTGTCGGCTGACAGCGTCGGTTGGCCATCTCGAACCACGGCGATATCGGTGGAGGTGCCCCCCATGTCGAAGCCGATGATGTTCGGCGCCAGCCCGTCGCGGGCCAACGCCACCGCTGCCGCCACGCCGCCCGCCGGGCCCGACAACGCGGTGCCGACGGCGAGCCGGATGGCTTCGGAGACCGAGGCGACACCGCCATGCGACAGGATCACCAGCAGTTCGCCATCATATCCCGCGTGGTGGAGGCGGCGCTGGAGCCGTCCCAGATAGTTTTCGATCACCGGTCCCACCGCCGCGTTCGCGACCGTGGTCGAGAAACGCTCGAACTCCTTGATCTGCGGCAGCACGTCCGATGACGTCGTGACATAGACCGCCGGCAGCAGCTGGCGCACCCGGTCGGCGGCAAGCCGCTCATGCGCCGGGTTGCGCCATGCGTGCAGGAAGCAGATCGCCACGGCCTGAACATCGGCACTGCGTAGCACGTCGATCGCGAGATCAAGCGAGCCCCGGTCGAGCCCGATCTCCACCGATCCGTCGGCGCGGACACGCTCGGTCACCGGCAGCCGAAGCCGGCGCGGCACCAATGGGCGCGGCGGGGTCATGCGCAGATTGTAGCGGTCCGGCTTCAGGCCTTCGCGCATTTCGATCACATCGCGATGCCCCGCGGTCGTCAGCATGCCGACCCGAGCGGTTTTTCCTTCCAGCAGCGCGTTGGTCGCGACGGTGGTGCCGTGAACGATGCGCGATGTCCCACCCAACAAATCGGCGGTGGTCATGCCGAGGCGTTCGGCCGCCAGCGCGATCCCGTCAAGCACGCCGTCGGACTGGTCCGCCGGGGTGGTGGCGGCTTTGGCTGTGGTCGTCCCGCCGCCGGCGATGGATACGACGATGTCGGTGAATGTGCCGCCGACGTCGATGCCGATGGTGGTGTTCATGCCGTGAAGATTAGCCGGCCGGCGCTCGCCGATCGCCCCCACAAGGATCGCCCGAACCGATTGGATCGTTGCATAGCTGTGTTCCTCGGACCGGGTCCGGTTGCGGGAGTGTCTTGGTCATGAAAACCCGCGCGGTACCGGGCGGATCACAGGCGATACGACCGAACTCGGTCCAGCCCTGGCGTTGATAGAAGCCGGGCGCCTGATAAGTGATGGTGAAAAGGAACGCGGACTTGCAGCCGCGGCGGGCACCCTCGTGCTCCATCATGGCAAGCAGGCGACTGCCGATGTCGTGGCCGCGCATTGTCTCCGGCAGGTAAACCAGGTCGATGAACAACAGACCGTAGGACGTGCGTCCGATCATGCCGCCGATGGTCTGGTCCGTGTCAGGATCGCGCAGCAGGGCTGCCAGTGGTCGCCAGTCGCGATAACCCGTCTTCAGCATGTTGTAATCGGCCAGGCCACCCTGGATGACGCTCTCGTCGGTGTCGGTGGGCTGGTCGGTCAAGGTGAGGGTGGGATCAGTCATCTACTGGCTCGATCAGGTCATGTCCCGATGTAGCGCGCCTCGGCCTGTTACGTCTCAGTTTGGACCGCCCCGCTTTCGCCTGCCGGTTTCGCGTCCTCGACATCCCGGCTGGTGTTCCTCATGCTGATCCCCCGGTGACTGAGCCCTGACCGGGTCGCCGGTACTGCATCATGCACCCGCGCTTCGGCTTGAGCGGCGTTCTCTTTAACTACTCGATAGTAACCATATCGCCACGTTTGCGTCTATACTGCAGCGGCTCGGTGACCCAGCCAGGATGTTTGGTCGCGCGAAACCAGCAACATCAGCGACTCGAATTACTAGGCCTCATCGATCGGTGCAATATCCGTCTTGCTGAAGTCGTTTCCCGTGAACAACAGGGTCGTGCGATGGTTCCTCGCGACCGCGTAGGCGAAGCAATCGCCCATGTTTAACTGGGCCGGGTGGCCGCGCCCCTTGCCATAGCGGGCAAACGCGGACAGGGCCATGGATGCCTCGTTCGCCGCGATCGGCACCAGTTCGATCCGTGCGGCCTTGAGGAAGTCCGCAAGGTCCAACTCCGCTTCCTCAACGCTGGCATGGCGCTTGCGGCACAGGCCCAGCGTCGCCTCGAAGATCGCGATCGCCGAGGTCATCGGATGGATCGCGCGTTCCAGCCGGTCGATCAAGGCATCCGCGTCCGCCTCACGCGTAAGGATCGCGACGATGGCCGAGGCATCGACGAACATCAGAGATCGCCGCTGATCTCGTCGTAGAAAGCCTTGTCGGCCTCCATGCCCGTGGCCGGGCGGGACAGCACGCGGTTCTGGACGGGGCCTAGACGTTGGCGCAGCGGCACCGCGTCGTCCAGGCGCTGAAGCTCGTTGCGAAGCGCCCGCGCGACCGCGTCGGTCTTGCTGGTCGCCATGCGGGCTGCCAGCGCTTCGGCCAGTTGGTTGACCGCTTCGCTGCGAATGTTGAGAGACATTGCGAGCACCCTGTGCAGACGTGTAGCAAATAATGTCTTTACGTCTACACAAGGGGGGTGGCGGGGTCAAGCGATCAATGCCCCCGCAGGATCTGACTCAGGAACAACTTCAGCCGATCCGTCCGCGGGTTCTCGAACAATTGGTCCGGCGGCCCGCTTTCGACGATCTCGCCGCGGTCCATGAACACCACCCGGTGGGCGACCTGGCGGGCGAAGCCCATCTCGTGGGTCACGCAGACCATGGTCATGCCGGTATCGGCGAGCCCGATCATGGTATCCAGCACCTCCTTGATCATCTCGGGATCCAGCGCCGAGGTCGGTTCGTCGAACAGCATGATTTTCGGCTTCATGCACAAGGCGCGTGCGATCGCCACGCGCTGCTGCTGGCCGCCGGACAACTGGCCGGGGTATTTCCCCGCCTGTTCGGGGATCTTGACGCGTTGCAGATAGCTCATGGCGAGCTCGTCCGCCTCGGCTTTCGGCATCTTGCGCACCCAGATCGGCGCCAGGGTGCAGTTCTCCAGGATCGTCAGATGCGGGAACAGGTTGAACGACTGGAACACCATGCCGACGTCGCGGCGGATGGTGTCAAGCGCGCGCAGATCGTCGCTAAGTTCTGTGCCATCGACGACGATGCGGCCCTCCTGGTGCGTCTCCAGCCGGTTGATGCAGCGGATCATGGTGGACTTGCCGGACCCGGACGGGCCGCATACGACGACGCGTTCCGTCTCGGCCACGTTCAGGCTGACGTCGCGCAGCACGTGCATCGCGCCGTACCACTTGTTCACCTTGTCCAGCACGATCGCCGGCGGCCCCGACAGCGCCCTGTTGGTCGGTTGTGTTTGCATGGTCTGGCTCATTGACAGGTGTCCTCGTCAGCGCACGCGGGAGCGATTGAGTCCATGCTCCAGGCCGCGGCTGTATTTCGACATGGCAAGGCAGAAGGCGATGTAGATGGCGGCGAGGCCGATGTAGACCTCGGTCGAAAAGCTCTGCCAGGTCGGGTCGCTGAGCGCCACCTTGCCCATGGTCAGCAGGTCGAACAGTCCGATGATCAGCACTAGGCTGGTGTCCTTGAAGAAGCCAATGAAGGTGTTGACCAGCGGCGGGATCACCAGGCGCAGCGCCTGTGGCAGAACAATGAACGCGGTCTTCTTCCAGTAACTCAGGCCCAAAGCGTCGGCGGCCTCGGCCTGGCCCTTCGGCAAGGCCTGCAGACCGCCGCGCACGACCTCGGCCAGATACGCGCCGGCGAACAGGATGAAGGCGATCTGGGCGCGCAGCAGCTTGTCGACGTTGACGCCGGCCGGCATGAACAGCGGGAACATGACGCTGGCCATGAACAGGACCGAGATCAGCGGCACGCCGCGGATCAGCTCCACATACAGCACACACAGCAGCTTCACCGCCGGAAGCTTGGTCGAGCGCCGCCCGAGCGCGACCAGCACCGACAGCGGGAAGGCGAAGGCGAGGCCGAAGGTCGCCAGGATCAGGGTAATCGGCAGGCCGCCCCATTCGTCATCGGCGACCGGGGTCAGGCCGAACACGCCGCCCCACATCAGCACGCCGACGACAACCAGGGTGCCGATCCAGATCAGCGCCAGTTCCTTGCGCCAAAAGCGGCGGATGGCCGAGACGACATAAAGCCCGATCAACAACAGCACGACGAGCGCCGGACGCCATTGCTCCTGGTACGGGTAGCGGCCAAACAGGATCAGCCGGTATTTGTCGGTCAGCACCGCCCAGCAGGCGCCGACGCCCTGGGCGTTGTGGCAGGCGGTCGCGTCGGGCATGCCGGCGGCGTTGTAAGGCACGGTCCAGATCGCATTGACCACCCCCCACTCGAACAGGCTGAACAGGACGCGGACGATCAGGTAGCCCAACAGCAGGGTGATCGCGGTGGACCACCAGGAGCCGAGCAGATTGGCGCGCAGCCAGGCCCAGGGGCCGGCGGTGCCAAGCGGGGGCTTGGCGCGGGCCTCGGCCGGAATATGTTCGGCAGTCGCGGCAGCCTGGCTCATGGACGGGACCATGATCGTTCGAGGCGGCATGTTCTAGGGTGTCCGATCATGGTCCAGCCCCTTGTTGATCGCGTGATCGACCCGCGGTGAACGGTGCGCTCGGCGCGATCACGACCCGGCCCGCGGTTTGATCGGGTGGTCGACACGCTCTGATCGGTTCGCTCGGCGCGATCACGCTTTAGCGCTCCACCAGCGCGACATGCGCATTGTACCAATTCATGAACAGGCTGATCGACAGGCTGATGGTCAGGTAGACCCCCATGATGATGGCAATGCCCTCGATCGCCTGTCCGGTCTGGTTCAGGGTGGTGTCGGCGACCGAGACGATGTCCTGGAAGCCGATGGCGACCGCGAGCGAGCTGTTCTTGGTCAGGTTAAGGTACTGGCTGGTCATCGGCGGGATGATGACCCGCATCGCCTGCGGCAGAACGATCTGGCGCAGCACCTGCCCCGAACGCAGCCCAAGCGCGCCGGCGGCTTCCCACTGGCCTTGCGGGATGGCCTGGATGCCGGAGCGGACGATCTCGGCGATATAGGACGCGGTGTAGGTCACCAACCCGACCATCAGGGCGAAAAATTCCGGGCTGAGCGTGATGCCGCCCTGAATGTTGAAGCCGCGCAGCGCCGGGATGTCGAACCGCAGCGGTGCGCCGAACGCGATCCAGACGATGACCGGCAGGCCGACCAGCAGAGCCAGGGCGACCGGCCATACCGTGGGGCGGATCCCGGTGGCGTCCTGCTGCCGCCGGGCGCGGCGGTTCCACAGCCCGGCGCCGAGCACGCCGATGATGAGGGCCAGCAGCGCCCAGGTATGAGCCGGCTGCCACACCAGCAGCGGCAGCTTCATGCCGCGGTTCGACAGGAAGGCGAAGCGGCCCAGGTGCCAGGCCTGCTTCGGGCCGGGCAGCCCCTGCAGGATGGTGTACCAGAAGAACAACTGCAGCAGCAGCGGGATGTCGCGCAGGGTCTCGACGTAGAAGGCGGTGAGCTTCGACAGCAGCCAGTTCTTCGACAGCCGCCCGATGCCGATCAGGGCGCCGAGGATGGTTGCCAGCACGACGCCGATGATCGACACCTTCAGCGTGTTGAGCACCCCGATCAGCAGCGCTCGGCCGTAGGTGCTCACCGAAGGGGTATAGGAGATCAGCGATTCGCCGATGGGGATGCCGGCGGTGCGGTGAAGGAAGCCGAACCCCGTGGCGATGTGGCGGGCGGCGAGGTTCACGCCGGTGTTGTGGATGAAGTACCAGCCGATCGCGGCCACGATGGCGACGATGACGACCTGCCACACCACCGAACGGAACACCGGGTCGGTCCAGGACAGCCGCACCCGGCGCCTGGGCGCGGCGCGGGTCGCGGCCAGTCTCGGGTCAGCGGTGGCTTGGGACATGTGTCAGTTATTCTTACGCCATGGCTTGAACATCGGGGATATCGGCAGGGTCAAACAGCCTTAAAGCAAGATTAGGGCCATATTCAATGCGCCTGTCGCAGATCTGCTCTGGCAGCAGTGTGCGGTGAATCGCGTCTCGGATCAACCAGGGCTTCGCGGGCGAGGTGCTGCGTTCCCAGACCAGAAACTCGTCCACGGTCAGAGGCTTCAGTGGTAGGCTCATGAAGTCTGTACCTGTGCGAACCTGCGACTTCTGCGTCAGCGAATTGGTGGCGCACCTGATCTCATTAAGGTCCGCGTCGACGCTCGCGGTGATCCGGCTGGGCGGCGGGTCGTCCGATCCACCGCCCGTCAGTATGCACAAGGTATTTCTCACCGAAGGCCATCAGGATTTCCGGTGTGGTGACGCCGGTGCAGAACAGTGCGAACATCCCGGGATGTCGATATTGCCCGGAAGAACATCATGAACGCGCCAGTCACGGCTATCACGCCATTGGCTCCGCCTGAATCGCGCCATGTGCAGATCCTGAAGCAGCTTGAGCGCAAGCTGCTGTGGCTGTCCGCGTGGATGATCCACAACGCCAATCATGTCCGCCCCAACCGCGATGGGCTGAAGGTCGGCGGGCATCAGGCCTCCTGCGCGTCGTGCATCTCGGTCATGGCGGCGCTGTACCTGGAAGTTGCTCGGCCGCAGGACCGCATCGCGGTGAAGCCGCACGCCGGCCCCGTGTTCCATGCGATGAACTATCTCTTCGGGCGGCAGACGCGCGAGAAGCTGGAGGGGCTGCGCCAATTCGGCGGCATCCAGCCCTATCCGTCGCGGGTCAAGGATGGGGCCGAGGTGGATTTTTCCACCGGGTCGGTGGGGCTGGGCGTGGCGATGACCAGCTTCTCGGCGCTGATGGCGGATTACACCAGGCTGCACGGGTTGGGACGGACCGATCTGGCGCCGGGGCGGCATATCGCGATCTGCGGCGATGCCGAACTGGATGAGGGGAATATCTACGAGGCGCTGCTGGAGGGGTGGAAGCACGACGTGCGGAATGTCTGGTGGGTGGTGGACTACAACCGCCAGAGCCTGGACAGCGTGGTGCCGGATCGGCTGTTCGGGCGGATCGAGGGGCTGTTCCGCGACATGGGCTGGAACTGCGTGACCATCAAATACGGGCGCAAGCTGGAAGCGGCGTTTGCCCGCGAAGGTGGCGAGGCGTTGCGGGCCTGGATCGATGACTGCCCGAACAGCCTATACGCGGCGCTGACCTTCCAGGGCGGTGCGGCGTGGCGGCAGACCCTGCTGTCCGACCTGGGGCGGTCGAAGGCGCGGTCGATTATCGACGAACTGACTGATGACGAACTGGGCGCCCTGATGACCAATCTGGGCGGCCACGACATCGAAACGGTCATCGAGTGTCTGCGCGCGGCGGATGCCGACGGCGATCAGCCGACCTGTTTCATCGCCTATACGATCAAGGGCATGGGGCTGCCGTTCGCCGGCCACAAGGACAATCACGCGGGGCTTATGACCAAGGAACAGATGGAGCTGTTCCGCCACGAGATGGGGATCCGCCCTGGGCATGAGTGGGACCCGTTCGAGGGGCTGGATGTGCCCGAGGCGGAGCTTCAGGCGTTTCTGCACGACTGCCCGTTTGGCACGCCTTTGACGCCAGGTGGCCGGCTGCTGTCGGCCCCGGCGGTGCATGTGCCGCCGGCGTTGCCGACGCCCAGGCTGGCAGGGCGGAAGATGTCCACCCAGGGCGGGTTCGGCGAAATCCTGGCGGAGATCGGGCGAGGGCAGGGCGAGCTGAAGGACCTAGCCGCGCATATCATGACGACATCGCCGGATGTCACGGTCTCGACCAACCTGGGACCGTGGGTCAACCGGCGCGGGATCTTCGACCGGCATACCCGCAACGACGTGTTCCGCGATTCGAAGCTGGCGTCGGCGCAGCGCTGGGGGATGTCGCCGAAGGGGCAGCATATCGAGCTGGGGATCGCCGAGCAGAACCTGTTTCTGCTGTTGGGCGCGGCTGGTCTGGCGCCGGGGATGTCGGGCGCGCGGGTACTGCCGGTGGGAACGGTCTACGATCCGTTCGTCAACCGCGGGTTGGATGCGCTGCTGTATGCCTGTTACCAGGATGCGCGGTTCCTGCTGGTCTCGACGCCTTCGGGGCTGACCCTGGCGCCGGAGGGCGGGCAGCACCAGTCGGTGAACACGCCGCTGATCGGCATGGCGGCGGATCGCCTCGCCGCATTCGAGCCGACCCATGTGGACGAATTGGGGGTGCTGCTGCGGCACGCCTTCGACTTCATGCAGCGTCCGGATGGTTCGGCGGTCTGGCTGCGGCTGTCGACCCGCGCGCTAGAGCAGAAGGAGCGGACGCTGGACCCGGCTTCGGTGATCGCCGGGGCGCATTGGGTGGTGCCGCCGGCGGCGGGCGCGCGGATCGCCCTGGCCTATCAAGGGCCGGTGGCGCCGGAGGCCGAGGCCGCGTTCGCCGAACTGGTGGTGGAGGAGCCGGCGGCTGGTTTGCTGGCGGTCACCTCGCCCGACCGGCTGCATGCCGGATGGCTGGCGGCGCAACGCGCGCGGCGGACCGGGGATCGCGCCGCGGTGTCGCATATCGAGACGGTGCTGGCGCCGCTGGCGCGCGGGGCGGCGCTGGTCAGCGTGCTGGACGGGCATCCGGCGACGCATGCCTGGATGGGATCGGTGCGCGGACAGCGTGTGGTGCCGCTGGGGCCGGACCGGTTCGGGCAGAGCGGGGACATCCCGGATCTGTACCGCGAATACGAGTTGGATACCGATGCGATCCTGGACGCCTGCGCGCAGGCGATGCTGGCAGGGTGAGGAAGGGCTGATCGGGGTGAGGAAGGGCTGATCGGGGTGAGAAGGGCTGATCGGGATTCGGCTGGCTAAACGGGCGACAGACGGCTGTAGTACCCTGGAAGGTCGCTCGCTCAGTTCAGTCCCAGGACAGCTGATCCGTCGGCAGACGCCCATCCGGGTCGAACACCCGCACCTGGTGAGGACGGTGTTCGCCCCACTGCCATAGAACCAGATTGTGATCGGCCGCCGTGGCCGAAGGGGCGAAGCTTGGCACCAGCACCCCCGCATGACCAGCCGCGATCAACCTTTTGGCCACGGCCCAGGACGGCGGCTTTTTGCGCTCCGCCACGAACGAGAACCATGGACAGGCCAGGTCCGCCCATCGCACATCATGGGTGGCCGCGGCGGCCTGGGTCCGCAGGTCGGCGATGTCGTCGCAGTCCACCTCGTAGGCACACAGCACGCAGGGCTGGACCTTGAACGCGAAGCCCTGGTTTGCCTCGTTCACCGCCGTCATGATGTCCAGCGCCAGGTACAACCCCTCCATGCCGCGCGGATTGAACCGCCCGCCGTGGATCGCGGCGCCGGCGCCGGACAGCGGCTTGAAAGACCATCGTGGGTCATGGGCGCGGTAGCACGTGCCCTCGAACCTCAAGCAAATCCGCCCACCGCGATCTGGTCCAGATAGTCCCGCACCGTTGCAGCCTTGCCGTCCTTCACCAGCGACTCCGCGGTCCGTCCGCCGAATGCCGCGATCGGCTGTGCGCGGTACCACGCCATCGCGTGCTGCGTGCCGCCCGCCCAATCGGCGACCCGGCTGACGATCTCCAGCATTTCCTTGACGCGAAATTGGGTTTTCGCCGCCAGCGCGCGGTCGGTCTTGTAGAACGCCTGGGGACCGAGCCCGACCGTCTCCGCCAACTGCATCTTGGACATGCCGAAGCTATCGGCGACCTTGTCGATCGCGACGGCCCCGGCGGAGTTGAGCAAAATGGCGATCAGAAGTTGACCCTGGTTGGTGACCCTGGCCGGACTGACGCGACGGGGTCGTGGAGTTTCCTTCGGCTGCGGCATGGCTGTCTATTTGACCTATTTCCTGGTCATTATATGTGCCGTCTGCCGGCGAAGCGCAAGCCAAGTCCTTGGATGTAGCGTAGGCATCAGGCACCCGCGCCGGGCATGGCCGATCGAGCCTATCCATGAGCGCCGTCGCCCCGCGACTGTTTCATTTCGTGCCGCGCTTCGTCCATCAACCGATGTTCGTTCCGCTTGATGAAGATGAAGACCGCCACCAGGACGGCCGCCCCGATCACCCCAAGAACGATCCCCACCGGTCCGCTTATCCGCTTTGCCGCGTCGCCAAGACCGTAGGCGCCGAAGCCATACAGGGCTGTCCAGGTCATGCCGCCAAGCGCATTCCACAGCAGGAAGACATGCCATGGCATGCGGTTCGCGCCTGCGAGCAGGGCTGCGAATGTCCGCAGTATCGCGACGAAACGGCCGAAGAACACCACGGCAGCGCCGTATCTTCGGAACAGGAAGCGCCCGAGGTCAAGCCGCTCATCGGTCAGCCCGAGCTTGCGGCCCCATCGGGCCAGCAGGCGGTAGCCGATCGAGCGTCCGAGGAAATAGCCGATCTGGTCGCCCGAGATCGCGCCCGCCGCCGCCAACGGCACCAGGATGAAAATGCTAAGCTGGTGCGTGGTCGCGGCGTAGATCGCCGCGGCGATCATCAGGCTTTCGCCGGGCAGCGGCAGTCCGATGCTCTCGAGCATGATGCCGACGAAAATCGTCGCGTAGCCGTAGTCCTTGAACAGCGTGTCCAACATGTGAAACGAAAACACCGACATTCAGCAGGCGCCCTTCGATCCTGCGGATCGCTTCGCAGCTTCGCCGCGTCGCGATTGATCGGAAGGTCCACCACAGGCCAGCAACCCAAGTCGCGGCGTCCGGCATGATGCGTTGCCCAGCCAAATCAACGGATGCGACCACAAGGCCAATGGGGCAGGCGTCGGTGGCAACGTTCAGCCTTTGCGATGGCGGACGATCGGTTGAGAGATGGCTTTAATGTCAAAGGCTCCGTGACAGTTGCCGCCTCGCGATGATTTGGCAGCAAGCGGCAGCCAGGGTAAGCCTATACTTTCGACGCTGGGTCATCCGGTCCGGCTTCGAGGGCCTGAAGGCACAGGCGCCCTTAGCTCAGTTGGATAGAGCAACAGCCTTCTAAGCTGTGGGTCGGTGGTTCGAATCCACCAGGGCGCGCCATAGCTCAACAACGTATGCGGTTGCCGGTTGTCATGCCCGCTGACGGCGGACCGAGGCGTCGTGGCTCCGGTCTCGGCCAGCGCTACAAGGCCGGTCCGCGAAGTCTGGCAAATCGCGTGGCCGCACAGGGCGGGAGGCAAGAGGGAGCGGTAATTTTAGCCGACTGCCCACGGATCAAAACCCATCGCGTAATCAAACGTGGTTCCCGTTATGGCGAAGTCGCCACTCGCGCCCGTTGCCTCCCGAGCCGTCGCGAATGCATCCGGAAGTATGTCCAGCATAATGCTGTCCGCACGGCCGCTGAGGCTCGGTAATTTCTTTAACAGGCGACGGATAGCACGTTGCTGTTCGGCTATGGTCAGCTTCCAGCTTCGGGTGATCCTGGTGGGCTGTATCTGCATTTTGAGAATGTGCGAATATAGGATGACCAGCCGCGACTCGAGTTCGCGTTCATCGCGCAGAGCCATGGAAGTCAAAAACTCGATCAGGTTGTCGCGGTCCAGGTCGGAATAGGCACCACTGCGCAGCGCCGCCACCTGGCTATCAATCCAGGCGTGCTCGTCGGTCTCATACAGGTTGGTGCGCTCAGCAACATCAGCCACGGGCCATCTCCCTTGCGTGCGCATAGCACGGCGTGTCGGAATTGCTAAGGCCGATAACGGAACCTGGCGGCTGGCTTCACCGAGCAAATCGGCGGATCAGGTTTGACTTGGGGCGCCGCATCGCCACCGCTCGTCTTTCCCGCGCCTGCGCCGCGGCGACCCCCGTTGCAAGGGCTGCTAACGGGATAACGAAGCACCTCGAACATTGCTCCGGCAAGTCACCGGCCGATCGCATCGCCGAGGTTCGCCCAGCGTGCTAGCGGTAACACTGGCGCAATGCCCGCGGCTCGGCAATACTTCTCGCACAACGGCTGTCGCACGACGGCAGCCACGGGAAAGCGAGTGGGGGATGCGATGAAGGACCAAGATCTGCCGACGGCGGTCGGCTCAAGCCGGCGTTCCGTCATGGCTGGGTCGGCGGGGCTGCTGGGCGCGATCCTGGCCGGTGTCAAGCCGGCCGGCGCGCAAAGTGCGGCGCGGCGCGGCACCCTGGTGATCGGGCTCGACATCAGCGATGCGACCTCGCTCGACCCGGTGCGAGTCGCGCAGTACTCCAATCCTTTGCCGGCGCACGCGGCCTATGATTCCCTGGTGACCTTCTCGCCCGGCGACTACGTCAACGTGAAGCCGTGCATCGCCACCGAATGGGCCTACCAGCCCGACGGCAAGACCGTGCGCTTCAAGCTCCGCCCGGATGTCACGTTCGCGTCCGGCAAGAAAATGACCGCCGCGGACGTCGCCTTCTCGTTCGAGCGGGTGATCAACGTCAAGGATCAGCCGCAGCAGTACATCGCGCAGGTCGATCATGTGGCGGTGGTGGACGACCACACCGTGGACATCGTGATGGGCAACCCCGCGGCGCCGCTGCTGACGATCATCGCCGCCCCCGAGTTTGTCGTGCAGGAAAAGGCGCTGGTGGTCGAACACGGCGGCACCGACGCGCCGGACGCCAAGACCAAGGACACCGCGACCGAGTGGTTGAACAGCAATTCGGCTGGCACGGGCCCGTACCAGCTGACCGGCTGGCAGCGCAACCAGCAGATCCGCATGGTGAAAAACCCGCACTATTGGGGCGGCAAGCCAGGCTATGACCGCGTGCTGATCCGCCACATGAGCGAGAGCGCGGCGCAACTGCTGGCGCTGCAACGCGGCGACATCGACATCGCTTTCAACCTGATCCCCGAGCAGATCGCGGCGCTGAAGCAGGATCCGAATGTTACGGTGATGCAGGCCACCAGCCTCGACTTCATCTACATGGCGGTGGCCGCGGCGCCGGGCAATCCGGCGTTGCAGAACAAGGCCGCTCGGCAGGCCATCGGATATGCGATCGATTATGACGGCATCATCAAGAATCTGATCGGCGGTCATGCGCTGCGGCCGGTCTCCTTCCTGCCGGTCGGGGTCAATGGATCGACCGAGGAATTGACCAAGGAGATCGGCTTTCGCCAGGATCTCGACCGCTCGAAGAAACTGCTGGCCGAGGCCGGGCTGCCGAACGGTTTCAGCTTCCAGCTGGCCTACGGCAACGCCGCCATCGCCGGCGTGCAGTACGACAACCTGGCGCAGAAGCTGCAGTCGGACCTGGGCCGTGTCGGCATCAAGGCGCAGCTGGCGCCGATGGACCAGCTGAACATGCGGACGATGTATCTGGGCGGCAAGGCCGAGGGCGTTCTGACCTTCTGGAACCCACCGGCGCCGGAGAACTGGCTGTGGTCGGGGGCGACGATCAACCGTGTGGCTGGCCGCGTGCATTGGACCGTGCCGCCGGAGGTGCGCAAGCTGGTCGACGACGCGGCGGCCGAGCGTGACCTGGCGAAAGCGGCTGTTCTGTACAAGAAATATCAGCAGGTCATGGTCGATCAGGCCAACCATTTCGTCATGATCCAGCCGATTTATCAGATCGGCGTGCGGAAGAATGTGCAGGGCCTGCAACTGACCGCGGCCGGATGGATGGCGGAACTCGCAGGCGCCAAGTCGGCCTGATCGTCGCCCGTGCTGCGCTACGCTCTGTCGCGCCTGGCGACCTCGGTGGTCATGGTGTTGCTGGCCACCGTCGTGATCTTCCTGATCGCCAACACCGTGCCCGGCGATCCGGTGCTGACGCAACTGGGCGACATGGCCGCATCCAATCCCGCGACGGTTGCCGAGTATCGCCATAAATGGGGTCTCGACCTGCCGATCTACGAGCGCTACGGGATTTTCCTGCGCGGCCTGGTGCATGGCGATCTGGGCTACTCGATTGCCTCGCGCCGTCCCGTGCTGGCCGACATCGAAGACTACGCACCGGCAACGATCGAGCTGGCGTCTGTCAGTTTCATCCTCTCCCTCGTCGTCGGCCTGCCGCTCGGCGTGCTGGCCGCGGTGAAGCGTGACTCCTGGATCGACCATCTGGCGCGCGGACTATCCCTCGTCGGTGTCTCCGCGCCGACCTTCTGGCTCGCCTTTATCATGCTGGCGATTTTCTATGGCGCGCTGAATTGGGCGCCTGGGCCGGGGCAGCTTGATCCCGTGTCGTTCCCGCCCGACCGGATCACCGGGTTGTTGCTGGTGGACAGCATAATCCAGGGCGATTGGGCCACGCTGCATGACGCGCTGGCGCATTTGGTGCTGCCGTCCATCGTCCTGGCCAGCGCCACCCTGGGGTTGATTACCCGCACCACCCGCGCAGCGATGCTGGAGGCACTGTCACAGGATTATGTGCGCGTCGCGCGCGCCAAGGGATTGCTCGCACGGATCGTCGTGCTCGGTCACGCCCTGCCGAACGCCATGCTGCCAGTCGTGACCCTCGGCGGTCTCGCCTACGCCAATCTGCTGTCAGGCGCGGTGTTGACGGAGACAGTGTTTTCCTGGCCCGGCCTCGGCCGCTACACCTTCCAAAGCGCGGTGTCGCTGGACTTTCCAGCGATCATGGGCGTGACCACCGTGGTCTCGGCCGTGTTCGTGCTGGTGAACCTGGCGGTTGACCTGTCATACGCCGTGCTCGATCCGCGTGTATTGAAGAAATGAGTGACATTGCCCTGCCAGCCGTTGCGTCACCGCGACGGCGCTGGATGCGGCGGTATGGACTGCCGGCGTTCGGCGCCGCGGTAATCGTGGCGTGGCTGCTGCTGGCGGTGTTCGGTCAGGTCATCTCGCCGTACAATGCCAACCTGGTGGACGTGGCCGCGCGGCTGCGGCCCCCGTCATGGCAGCACTGGATGGGCACCGACCAACTGGGTCGCGACGTGGCGACGCGCGTGGTTCTGGGTGCCAGGGTGTCGTTGGCCGTGGGCTTTTCGGTGGTGTTGATCGGTGGCCTGTTCGGGACATTGCTGGGTGCCACCGCGGCGTTCATTCGCGGCTGGGTGGAAGAGGCGCTGATGCGCCTGACCGACCTGGTGTTCTGCTTCCCGCCGATCATCCTGGCGCTGGCGATCGCCGCCGCGCTGGGCATCGGCACGGTGAACACCTGCATCGCGATGTTGGTGGTGTGGTGGCCCAAATTCAGTCGCCTGGCGCGCAGCCTGGTGCTGACCCAACGGTCGTTGGAGTATGTCGAGGCAGCGCAGGCGATCGGCTTTCGGCCGACGCATATCCTGCTGCGTCAGATCATCCCGAATGCCGTCGGCCCGCTGATCGTGCTGCTGACGCTCGACCTCGGCAACGCCATCCTGGTGTTCGCCGGCCTGTCCTTCCTGGGCCTGGGGGTCGTGCCGCCAACACCGGAATGGGGTGCGATGGTCGCCGAAGGCCGCGAGTTGGTGCAGCAATGGTGGGTCGCGACCTTCCCCGGCATCGCCATCCTGACCGTGGTGATGGGGTTTAACTTCGTCGGCGATGGTCTACGCGACTGGTTGGATCCGTATGCACGAACCCGGTGATCATGCAGAACCCGGTGATCATGCAGAACAACGTGAGCCGCTGCTGTCGGTGCGCGATCTGCGCACCTGGTTCCTGACCGATGCCGGGCCGGTGCGGGCTGTCGATGGCGTCAGCTTCGACCTCGCGCGCGGCGAAACGCTGGGCATCGTCGGCGAATCCGGTTCCGGCAAGAGCGTGTGCGCCAAATCGATCATCCGCCTGCTGGACGAGCCGGCGCGCATCGTCGGCGGCTCCATCACCTTCCGCGGCCGCGATCTGGCGACGCTTGATGACGCGGCGATCCGTGCGGTGCGTGGGCGGGAAATCGCCATGGTGTTCCAGGACCCCATGACGTCGTTGAACCCCGTGCTGCGCGTCGCCAAGCAGTTGGTGGAGGCGATGACCGCGCATGGCCGCTTCACCCGCGGCGCGGCCGGAACACGCGCGATCCAGTTGCTACGCCGGATGGGCGTGCCGGCGCCGGAGCGTGCGGTGCGCGGCTGGCCGCATCAGTTCTCCGGCGGCATGCGTCAGCGGGTGATGCTGGCGATGGGGTTCTCGAACGAGCCGGCGCTGATCATCGCCGATGAGCCGACGACCGCACTGGACGTGACCATCCAGGCGCAGATCCTGGATCTGCTGCGCGAGCTGAATGCCGATCTGGGTACCGCGGTCATCCTGATCAGCCACGATCTTGGTGTGATCTCCAACGTCTGCTCGCGCATCCTGGTGATGTACGCCGGTGAGGTCGTGGAAGAGGGCGCGCCCGAGGAATTGCTCAGCGATCCTTTGCATCCCTACACCTGGGCGCTGCTGCACGCCGCCCCGCGGATTGATGCCGAGGCGCAGGATCGCCGGCTGGCCACCATCGAGGGCCAACCGCCTGATCCGCGTGACTGGCCCGCCGGCTGCCGCTTCCAGGCGCGCTGCCCGTTCGCGGTGGCGCGGTGCGCCGAACATCCGTCGCTGCTGCCCGTTGGCGAGGCCCGCTTGTCCCGCTGCTGGGTGACGCAACAGGGCGGGGCGCTGCGGACGCCGCCACGGCCGGCGGCATCGGCCGCGGCCGCGGTGCCGCGGCAGACCGCACGCCCGCTACTGGAAACCACCGGCCTGACCAAGCATTTCGAGCTGCCGCGCGAGGGGTTGTTTCAGCAGCCGCGCCTGCTGCGCGCGGTTGACGGTGTCGATCTGACCGTGATGCGCGGAGAGACCGTCGGGCTGGTGGGTGAGTCCGGCTGCGGCAAGTCCACGCTTGCCCGGCTGGTGACGCGGTTGCACGAGCCGACGGCCGGGCGCGTGCTGTTCGACGGCACTGATATCACCCATGCGACGCAGGCGCAGATCCGGCCGCTGCGCCGGCGCATGCAGATGATCTTCCAGGACCCCTACGCGTCACTCAATCCGCGCATGTCGGTGGGCGAGATCCTGACCGGGCCGCTGAAGCTGCACGGTCTGACGGAAGGCGATGGCAGAGCGCGGGTGATGGAACTGCTGGCGCTCGTCAACCTGCCGCCCACCGCGATCACACGCTTCCCGCATGAGTTTTCCGGCGGCCAGCGCCAGCGTATCTCCATTGCCCGCGCCCTGTCGGTGCGGCCGGACCTTATCGTCGCGGATGAGCCGATCTCGGCGCTGGATGTGAACATCCAGGCGCAGATCATCAATTTGATGGTCGATCTGCAGGAGCGGCTGGGGTTGACCTACCTGTTCATCGCGCACGACCTGGCGGTTGTGCGGCATGTCTGCGATCGCATCGTGGTGTTGTACCTGGGCAAGGTGATGGAGGCGGCGCGCGCGTCCGATCTGTTCGCGCGCCCGCTGCATCCCTACACCCAGTCACTGGTCGCCGCCGCGCCGGTGCCTGATCCGCGGGTGGAGCGCAGCCGGCGGCATGTGCAGTTGCGCGGTGAACCGGCCAGCCCGATCGCGCCTCCCAGCGGCTGCCGCTTCCGCACACGGTGCCCGTTGGCCGCACCGATCTGCGCGGAGCAGGAGCCGCCGTTGCGCGAACAGGGCAGCGGCCAGTTCGTGGCGTGCCATTTCCCAGGCACTGCCCTGGCGCAGGTGAACGGTGCGGCGGCAGCGGCACCATCGACCTAGGCGCGGCCCTAGCGGTCGCCCTGTTCACCTCGCCGAGAGCGACATCAGCCTGACCGGAAATGGTTTGGCTGAAATGGTCTGGCTGATAAAGTTGCTCGCAAACACAAACGATTGAGGCCGAGGACGATCAGGTGGCCCAGGCTGGAAACGATCTGGGGATGCTGAAGGATGGGGATGCTGAAGGCTGGTTCCCGCCGATACAGCTAATCTCGCCGACTTCGCCGCTCGACCGGCTTCCATCTTATCCTGTTTAGGCCCTAAACCAAGGCGGTGAAGGAGAATGCTATGAGTGACCAAGCACAAGGGACGATCGCGGATGCCGGACAAACGGTCCAGCGGGGGATCAACCAGGCGGCCGATGCAAAGGACCAACTGACCCAGTATATCCTTGACCGTCCTATTCCCGCGGTCGTCATCGCGCTTGCCCTCGGCTACCTGTTGGGCAAGATCACCTGAGACGGTGATACGCCGCGCTGTCCTTCGGGGTGTCGGACGCCCGCGCGCGCCAGCGAATGTCCGACCCGCCTATCCGGATCGAGGCACATCCGGCGGCGGCGAGGACAAAGCGCGAATGCGCGGATCGGCGGTCAGCTCGATGATGTCGAGCTCTTCCTCGATCGCATGAAAGGCGTCATCGCCGATCACCCCCTGATGGCGCAGCGCGATCAGCCTGTGCCGTTGAATGCTCACCGCCTCGGCCTGCAGGCCCGCCAGCGTGTCCTCGCCTGTGGTATCCCCCTCGCCTGTGGTATTCGCCGTGCCCCTGGCGCGGGCGGCATATTCCGCGAGCAGCAGCGCCGCGCTGAGGGAGCTGTCGCGCTCGCGCAGAAACGATGCCGCGGCCTGGGCGGTCTCCTGCCGGGCGAGTGCTGTTTCCTCGCGAACGGAATCGTCGGCCGGCAACCGCAGATGTTGCATGATCGGCCGCAACGTCATCCCTTGCAGCACCAGCGTGCCGAGCACCACGGTGAAGGCGCAGAACACGATAATGTCGCGGAACGGGAAGTTGGGCGGCAAGGCCAGTGCCGCCGCCAGGGTCACGATCCCGCGCATCCCGCACCAGGCGATGACGAAGCCGCCCCCCGCCGTCGGCCGGCCAGGACGCGGACTGCCGTTCGGCTCGACGCGGTTCTGCGTCAGGCGCAGGATGGCGTTGTAGCCCATGACCCAGGCCAGCCGAACCAGGACGACCGTCAGCAGCACGCCGCCGGCCACTTCGGCAAACGTCGCCAGATATCCGTCCATGCGGCCGGCTATGGCCTTCAGCTGCAGCCCGATCAGGATGTAGGCAAGCACGTTCAGGACAAACACCGCCACGTCCCAGACCGCGTAGGAGGCGATACGTTGGCGGGCGCCGGAGCGCAGCGGGGCGTGCCGGGCGATCGTCACAGCATAGGTAACGACCGTGATGATCGCCGACACCCCCAGCCGGTCCGCCAGCATCCAGACCGCGAACGTGCCGAGGAACTGCGACAGCACCGAGATCGGGATCTCCAGCCGGTGCGTGGGCACAAGCAGCCAGAGCCGCGCCAGCACCCAGCCCAACGCGCCGCCGCCGCCGACCGTGACCAGGAACTGCAGCACCAGCGTCCAGCCCGCAGTGGCGCCGCCGACCGCTGCGCCGACGGCCAGGCGGTAGATGAGCAGCGACACGGCGTCGTTCAGCAAACTCTCGCCCTCGATTATCACCAGCAGCTGGTGTGGCGGGCGCAGTTGCCGCAGCACCGTCGTGGCAGCGGAGGCGTCGGAGGGCGCCACGATCGCACCGAGCGCCAGTGCGGCCGCCCAGGGCATCTCGGGCACGACGGCATGCGCCATCCAGCCCACGGCAACCACGGTCAGCGCCACCACCACCACCGCCAGCGCGCCGATCGGCAACCAGTTGGCGCGTATGTCGCGCGGCGAGGAGTCGAAGGCCGAGTCGAGCAGCGTCGGTGCGACGAACAAGGTGAGTGCCAGTCTGGGATCGAGTGCCACCATCGGCGCGCCGGGGACGAAGGCCGCCGCGGATCCGGCAAGCGCCAGCAACGCCGGATAGGGCACCCCCACGCGTCCCGACCATGTCGCGAGCAAGGCGCCCAGCAGAAGCAGCGCGATGACGAGTTCAAACAGGTCCATGATGCCTCGTGTCGAGTTGTATGCCGGCTGGGGCTGTGGCGCAGCATCGGGTTGACCGAGCCCCACCGCCGCTCGTGGGCCCGGTAAAGCGCCGATCGGGACCCAGGCGGCTCAGGCGGGCCACGCCGAACGACAATCCGATCGCGATGCCCGGCGTAGCTACGTTTGTCATCCGACAGCAGCCGGATGGGTGACATCTATCAGCTGTTGATCGACGAACCCAGGGCACGCGGCCCAAGCCCGCGAGCGGCCAGCACGACCAGCAATACCGCCAGGGCATGCATCGCGAGATCCGCCGCGGTGGCATCATATGGGTGAACCATCCACAGCAACGACGCGGCGGCGGCGGCCGCCGCCAGACCCCCGAGACCGGACACCAGTTCCAGCCGCAGCGGCCGCGCCCGCCGCAGCATCAGCACCATGACGGCGGACAGCGGCAGTGAGACGCCCAGGATGAAGGGCAGACAATCCTCGGCCGCCACGCCCATCGTGGCCACCTGGGTCCCGGGCACCACGGTGCCACGCAGGCAGCCCATCCCGCTCGCCCCCAACCAGAGCAACAACCCCGGCAGCGGCAGCAACGCCCATAGCCGGCTGCGATCCGGCACGCTGATCTCAAAGCACGCGAGCGCCGCGAGAATGGCGGTCAGCACGGAACCGCACACCGCGAGCCACATGTCAGGGAAGGCCATCAGCCGTTGCTCGATCGACGGCAGATTAGCCCGCAGCGCCATGCCGACCCCCAGCGCCGCGACGACTGCAAGCCAACCCAGCGCGCGCAGCGCAGGCGGCCGAAGGCGTCGCACCGGTTGCAGGTCGGTCGCCAGCTGGTCGATCAGCAGGTCGGTGTCGGGCGGCATGCGCTAGGTCTTCCGCAAAGTTCGGCGGAGTGCCAGCACGCCACGGTGGACGTTCACCTTCATGGCAGCTACGGACTGTCCGGTGCGGGCCGAAGCTTCTTCCATCGAAAGTTCGTCCAGCTTCACAAGACGTAGCGCGTCACGCTGCTTGGGCGGCAGTTCATCAATCGCGTGGCAGAGCCAGCTCCGCAACTCGGCTTTCTCCTGATGTCGGTTGGCTCCCTCATCGGCAACGTTTTCAAGCAGACCCGGGGAGTAGGCTTCCCACGCCCGCAGCCGCATGTCCCGCCTGCGTGCATCCATCACCCGCCGATTGGCGATCGTTGCCAGCCACGGCATGAACGGTCGCGTCGGGTCGTAGGTATGACGGATCCGGTGCAAGGTCAGCAGCACGTCCTGTACCACGTCCTCGGACCGCCCGACCGGGGCGTTGCGGCGGACCAGCACGCGCAGGAACGGCACCAGCTCCCGCAGCAGCCGACGATAGGCCACGCCGTCGCCGTCCTGAGCAGCCGCCATCAGCGCGGACCAGTTCCGGTCGGTGTCGGCCCGGTCGACCACCCTAATTCCTCTTCACCACGTCCGGGTAACCTTCCTCAATTCGCTGCGAAAGAAAAGCCAAGTCAATGAGTCCGCCAACCGGCGTGGCCGAGACGACGGGCTGGAGAAGTCTGCATGGGCACCAAACCGCTTGTGGCCGCGTTACTGCTGCTGCCGCTGCTCATCAAGGGCACGGTGGCGGCCGAGGTTCAGAAGCCCCTGGTCGTACTGGAACTGTTCACCTCCGAGGGGTGCTCGTCGTGCCCCCCCGCCGATGCGCTGCTGACCGACCTGGCGGCGCGCCCCGATGTTCTGCCGCTTGGTTTCCATGTTACCTATTGGGATCGGCTGGGCTGGAAGGATCCGTTCTCGCTTGAGGCGGCGACCGCGCGACAACGGACCTATGCCGCGACGCTGGATCAGGACACCGTCTATACGCCGGAACTGGTGGTGGACGGGCGGCGTGGCGTCGTCGGATCCGACCGGCAGGCGGTCGCAACGGCGATCGATGCCGCCAGGCACGATGAAGCGATCCGCTTCACCCTGCGTCTGCACGCTGCGCGGGCCGGGGTCGAGGTTGATGTCGGCGCCGGCGCGGGAACCGGGACGATCTGGCTGGTGGGCTTCGACCGTCAGCACCGCACCGCGGTAGGACGCGGCGAGAACGGCGGCCGCACCTTGCTGGAGGCCAACATTGTCCGATCGATCCGTCCGATCGGCAGATGGGCCGGCACGCCGCTTCACCTGAACGCCGAACCGGCCGTGGGTGAACAGGTTGCCGCCCTGGTGCAGGCGCCGGACGGCCGCATCATTAATGCCGTTCGGCTGCAGCCGAACGGCTCATGACGGTCGTCGTGAGCGGGTCGCTCGGACCACGTGGCGCGCTGCAGGCCACCCCAGGCCAGGAGCCTCGCCCAGCCGTTGGGCGGCGTCGATACAGCCCGCGCCTGTACAGGCTGCCACGGCAGAGCCAGGTCGCCCGGCATCTCGGTTTCGAAGGCTGGAGCATGATCGGCAACCGGAGCGGCAACGCCTCTCCGCGGCCTACTGGAACGTATCGGTGCAGCCACGGGCGCCCGATATACAGGTCGGGTTTACGCCGACGATCCGCGGTTGGGACGGTAATGCATCCCGCCGGCAACCGGCGCCGGATATGAATCCCGCGACGCTTAAGCTCGCCGACGCGGACCTGACCAGTCCGCCGGAATATCCCGAGATCGGTGAGTACGCGATCATCGGTGATTGCCGGACCGCGGCCCTGATCGACCGCTCCGGCGCGATCGAATGGTTTTGCGTTCCCAGCTTTTCCAGCCCGTCGATCTTCGCTGCCATGCTTGACCGGCAACGCGGCGGCGCCTTCACGCTGCGACCCAAGGGCGCGCACGCATCCCGGCGCCGCTATCTCGACGGCACCGCTGTCCTGGAAACCACGTTCAGCACCGCCACCGGTCTGGTGCGGGTGCGCGACTTCATGCCGATCAGCGGTGGAGGTCACCGCTGGGCCACCAGGCTACAGCCGCAACGCGAGCTGATACGCCTGGTGGAATGTCTGGACGGCATCGTCGACATGGTCACCGTGGTCGAGCCGCGACCGGACTACGGGCGACGCGCCGCCAGGCTGGTCCACCGCCTCGGGTTTGGCTGGGTGTTCCCCGGCCCCGGCTCGGTCCTGGTCATCGCGACGGATTTCGCGGCTTCACCGGACCAGAACGGCACGCGCCTGATCGGCACCGCCACGCTGCGCGCCGGGGAGCACCGCTCGATCAGCCTTTCCTATACCGAGCGGGATGTCGCCCTGCGGCCAGCGGTCGGCGCGGCTGCCCGGGCGCAACTGGGGTCGACGGTGGGCTGGTGGGAAGCCTGGTCGGCAAGATGCACATTCCAGGGTGCACGCCGGGCGTTGGTCGTGCGCAGCGCGATCACCCTCAAGCTGCTGACCTATGCATTGTCGGGCGCCGTGGTCGCGGCGCCGACGACATCATTGCCTGAGGCGATCGGCGCCGGCCGCAACTGGGACTATCGGTTCTGCTGGCTGCGCGATGCCTCCATCACCATGGGGGCGTTCCTGGGCCTGGGCTTCAAGGAGGAAGCCAGCGCGTTCCTCGGCTGGCTGCTGCACTCCACCCGGCTGACACGGCCGGAGCTGCGTATCTTCTACGATCTGCATGGCCGCAACGACGCCACCGAGGCGGAGCTGTATCATCTGGAGGGCTACCGGCGGTCACGCCCGGTTCGCGTCGGCAACGCGGCCGGCAGCCAGCTTCAGCTGGACACCTACGGGTCGGTGATCCTGGCGGCGTACGACTACATCGGACGCATGGGAATGCTGGACGGCGGTGAGCTTCAGTTGCTGAGCGATTTCGGCAAGGTGGTCTGCAAACGCTGGCGGGAGCCCGACCAGGGCATGTGGGAGGTGCGCGGTCCGGCGCGCCATTTCACCGCGACGAAGATGATGTGCTGGGCGGCGCTGGACCGGTTGGTCCGGCTGGGCGAGCAGGGGCTTGGCCACATCCCGCTGGAGTTGTTCCGGCAGAACCGCGATGCGATCGCGGCCGTTATCGAAGCCCAGGGGTTCAGCGAGCGGCTGGGCAGCTATGTCGCCGAACTCGACGGCGGCGACGCCGGCGTCGCAGACGCCAGTCTGCTGCTGATGGGCTGGGTCGGCTACGGCGATCCGACCCGGCAGCGTCTGCGTTCGACCATGGTCCGGCTGACCGAGGCGCTGGGACGAGATGGCCTCTACAGCCGGTATCCGCATGGCTTCGACGGCGAAGTCTCGCGGGAGGGAACCTTCGGCATCTGCTCCGCCTGGGCCGCCGACCTGCTGGCGCGGCAAGGGGATCTGGCGGGCGCCAACCAGGTGCTCGACCGGCTCGCCGGGACCGCCAACGACGTCGGCCTGTTCGCCGAGGAGTTCGACCCGGACGAGGCGATCGCGTTGGGCAATTTCCCGCAGGCCTTCACTCACGCTGGCCTGATCACCGCCGCACTCGCGATCGAGGCAGCCACCGATCTGGACCATGGCCAATCAGCCGGTGCCCAGTCGCCCGCTAGCAGGCCGTCCGATGGCAGGTCGCCCGATGGCCAGTCGCCCGATGGCCAGTCGCCCGATGGCCAGTCGCCCGATGGCCAGTCGCCATGAGCCCGAACATGATGGCCGATGTCGAGGGGATCCTGCTGTGGGGCTTCGTTGCCACCATCCTGATGACAACCATCCTGCTCGGCAGCCAGGGTCTGGGCCTGTCACGCCTCAGTCCGCCTTTCCTGTTCGGCACCGCGGTGACCGGACGGCTTCGGCCGGCTTATCTGATCGGCTATATCCTCTACGCCGCCGGCGGTTGGTGCTTTACCGCGCTGTACGGCGTGCTGTTCGCCGCTCTCGGCCGCCAATCCTGGTGGGTGGGTGCCGCGATCGGCGCGCTGCACGGCACATTCCTGCTGACCGCGCTGATGCATGTCCCGTACATTCATCCGCGCATGGCGTCGGAGTATGACCAGCCCCGAGCCGACCGTGCGCTGGAGCCGCCCGGGTTTCTTGGCCTTAACTACGGCCGGCAGACGCCGCTGGTCACGCTGCTCGGCCATATTGTCTATGGCGCCGTCCTGGGCGCTGGCCTGCCGCCGCTCTGATCAGACCCGGCAGACGGACGCCGCTGATCGGCGGCTGGGCCTGGGGCCGGTTCAGCGCCCCGGCCGTCCTCCACCGGGATCGTCGCCACCGGGCCCAGCTTGCTGATTGGCGGGTGTGCCCGGCGAGAGGGCTCGCCAAAAGTTAATTGCGAGACATGCCGCGGCGGAGTTTATAAACCGCTGTTCGGTTTTGGCATGGCGAAGGGCTTCCCTGATTAGGCTGCGGTGCGTTACATCCTGCGCGCCGTGGCCGATCTCGTCCCGGATCAGGTCGGACCCGAGAAGCGGGAGCTAAAGCTGAATGGAATCGATGGAGGTAAACAAGACTGTCGCGGCGGTTCTGGTCGCCGGGATAGCCTTCTTTTTGACAGGCACGATCGGTGACAATCTGGTCAACGAAACACGGCTGAAGCAGACGGCCATCAAGATCGATGTGCCCCAGCCCGGCAGTTCAGGGGGCGCACCGGCGCCCGCGCAATTGGCGCCGATCGCGCCCTTGCTGGCGAAGGCGGATCCCGCGAAGGGCGAGGCGGACACCAAGAAACTGGGTTGCACGGCCTGCCACAGCTTCAACGAGGGCGGCAAGGCGATCATCGGACCCAACCTCTACAACGTCGTGGGAGGCCCTCACGCGCATATGGTCGGCTTCGCGTATTCGGACGCCTTGAAGAGCAAGAAGGGGCCCTGGACATTCCCGGAACTGAATGAGTGGCTGCACAAACCCAGCGCTTACGCGCCGGGCACGCGCATGACCTTCGCCGGCATCAGTAACGATCAGGAACGGGCGGACGTCATCGACTATCTGCGCACGCTGTCACCCAAGCCGGAGCCGCTGCCCTCACCGACCGAGGCAGCGCCGCCCGCGGCAGCCCCCGGCAAGTCCGCGGCGGCGCCGGCCGGCGAGCCGTCGGTGGAAATCCTGTTGGCCTCGGCTGATCCGAAGGTGGGTGAGGCGGACACCAAGCAGCTTGGATGCGTCGCCTGTCACACCTTCGATCAAGGCGGCAAGGCTGGAATAGGGCCTAATTTGTATGGCGTGGTGGGCGGACCGCACGCCCATATGCCGGGCTTCGGCTACTCCACCGCGCTGAAGAGCAAGCCGGGTCCGTGGACCTACGCTGAACTGAACCAGTGGCTGACCAAGCCCAGCGCCTATGCGCCGGGAACCCGGATGACCTTCGCGGGCATTCCCAAGCCGAAGGAGCGGGCGGATGTTATCGCCTACCTGCGGACGCTGGCGGCCAAACCCGAACCACTGCCCGGGAAGTAAGGATCATATCGGGCCGGCGTGAGCCGGCCAGGAAAGTCGGATCTTATCGGGCCGGAGCGATCCGTCCCGGGAAATCACTTCAAGTCGGGCCGGCGCGATTCGGCCGGGGTGATCGATCCCTCGGTTGGCTCCCTCGGCGCGGAGGCGACGCACCGGCCATTGGGGCTGATCGTGCCGGCGACGATGTTGCGCGCGACCGGTGGCGCGAAGTTGACGCAGGGGCTGCATTTGTTGCCGTCCTTGGGTGTCGGCTGATACTGGGCGTGGGTAATCTTCGCCTGCGCCCGCGCGCTGGCCGCCACTACGCCGCCGCCCGCGAGCCCCGCCCGCATGATCTGTCGCCGCGTCGCCTGTTCGTCGTGCCGTGTCGTCACCTCGGTAAACCCCGGGTGGGACATAGGCGGGAGGTGATGGCCATGCGGCTGTCTGCAAGCTTTTGCGCCGACAGGATCACACCCCCGGCCACGGCTGTCGATTGCCGGTGCCGATCATCAGGTCGTGGCGGCCGCTCGCGCGGACCGGCGATCCTGGGTTGCTCCGGCGGTGCATCGCGCGGCGCGATCGTCGGGACGGCCATGTTTCGACGCGACATTCACAAAAGGTTGCGGCTATGTGCTCGCTCGAACGCGCTTTCTGCTAAGCTTCACGTCGCACTTGCTATAACAAAACGAACACGGTGCCGAGGGGTCAGTCCGAGCGGTGCCTGGGACGCGAGCCACTGCGCATGCCGCGCCGCTTCGCGTGCCTGAACAGAGGATAGCCAATGATCAAGATCGTCACCGCCGCCCTCGTTTTGCTTGCCTCGCCGATCGGAGCGATTGCCGCACCGTTCTGTCTGGCCCTGCCGACGGGTACCCCGCAATGCATCTATTACGACGGTCAAACTTGCTCACGCGATGCGAACCGGCAGAACGGCAGCTGTCAGGTCAACCCGGCCGAGGTCCGGATACCGGCGAGCAGCGTCGGCCAGTATTGTCTGATCATGCCCAACGGGGCCTCGACCTGCGGCTATGCGGACGGCAACGTTTGCGCACAGGATGCGCTGCGACAGAAGGGCGCGTGCGAACGCAGCCAGGGCGCGCTGCCGCAAACGCTGCCCAATTCCTATGTTCCCAACGCCGGCCGATAGCCGTTTACGGTCACGCCTGGCCGCGTCGCGGCCCGCTAGTGCGATCGCCGCCGTACGACATCGTTGTTGGCCGCGGGACAGCTGATTGGGCCCGGTCGATGATGGTGGAAACTGGCTGATCCCGATGCGTCCGCGCCGATCAAATTCGGGCCGGGTTGGTGGTCATCCATCGGCGCGGCCGCCGCGATCAAAATCGGGCGCGAATGCCGGGCCTTGCAAAGGGTTTGTGTGCTGGTTCTATGGGCTCTTGCGAGACGTTGCAGGGGAAAGCGCCCCGGGGGCGCCAAGACCTGCATGAGGCCGATTCGGAACACCTTATCGTACAGCCACATCCAGCCTGAAGCCCGCGACGATGTTCTGGTCAAAACCCTCGTAGGCGACTTCAACCAAATACTTGGCCTGTTCTTCGCGGCCCGCGCCGAGTTCCTGGTCGGCAAGTAGAACCAGCAGATACGGATCATCCTCTGCTCTCAGCAGCGGCTGAACGGCTGTGCGGGACCAATGTTTCGACGGCTGGCGAGCCATCGGCACCGGGAACGAATATAGCTTCATCTCGCGGCTGACGAGACGCATCGGCGTCTGCGGGGCATTTGTCGGCCTTTGATCTGTCGATACATGGCGGAGCCGGATATTCTAACGGTCATCGCAGAGCAGCCCAAAAATGTCGTCGGAAGCGGTAGTTTCAAGGGCTCTCTCCTCTGGAGGCGTCGGTTTTGCCCGGCGTTTCGGAACACTACTGTACCGTAGTCAGTGGAGTCCAGTGAACAAACCGGTTTTCAGTGCAGAATCAGCGCTTTTGTGATTAGAATGGCCGATTTGAGCCATTTGTGCCGCCATATCATGCCGCTTTCGTGCCTATCGGGCGCTTCGCTGGTCGGCGTGGAAGCTGCAAATTACTGACCTTGTCTTGGAAAACTGACCTTGTCTTGGAAAGAAATTGGGTCGGGCGCAATGCAGATATTCGGGATCAAATAAATAAACTCAGATTGCACTTTGTTTCCGATAGTTTCCCGTTGCCTCGTCAGGCCGATCACCTCGTCAGGCCTGGGACTTGGTCAGGTCGGGTGATCCCGGGTCCTGCGAAGGTCGTGCGGTTGGAAACTACGTCGCCACCTGCGGCACCGGCATCGCGAACTGGTGATCCAGCGGCATGGCGAAATCCGCGCCAAGCCCGCAGGCAGACCGGTCGATCGGCGTTCGGCAGGCAGCAGCGGCGAACGGTGGGGGGACAGCCGACAGGAACCAGGAAACATCACTTTAGCGTGACCAGGACCTCCCGGACTCCAGGGTTCGCACCGAGTTAATACTCAGATTTTTGTGTCCGCATACCCAGACCCAGTGCTGATCAGCGGGAAATCGAGTGTGCCATAGCCAGAACGATGCGAAGAAGCAAAAGATATTGGGACGGTTCTCACGACGGATTTCAGGGCTTTCTTCGCCGGATCAAGCCTGCATTGGCGCACCTATGGAAGGCGTGTAGAACCCGTTTCATGCCTATGAGTTCTCAATCCGTGACAAGCTGTGTGCCATATCGCGCACGCACGTTGATCGGCGGTCTGGCGCCGAGAACCATCCAGTGAGCGACGCTCCTTTGTCCGTCGTCGGCATCGGCGCGTCGGCTGGCGGCATCGACGCGTTTCGGCAGTTTTTTGAAAAAATGCCGGCCGACAGCGGGCTCGGGTTCGTGGTCGTGCTGCACCTCGCGGCGGGCCGTAAAAGCATGCTGCCGGAGATCCTGACGCGCTGGACCCAGATGACGGTGGCGGAGGCGAAGGACGGTGACCCGGTTGCCGCCAACCATGTCCTCGTCATTCCAGCCGGCGCGGCCGCGCGGCTGAACAACGGCCACCTCTCGCTGCGGCAAATCGCCTTGGACGGGCCGCGCGACACCACGCCGATCGATGGCTTTCTTGACTCGATGGCCGCCAGCCTGAACGAGGATGCGATCGGCGTTATTCTGTCCGGCACCGGTCACGATGGCGCGCTGGGTTTGAAGGCGATCAAGGCGCGCGGCGGCCTGACCTTGGCACAGGGGGTCGACGGCAGCGCGCCTGAGTATCCTGGTATGCCGCAAAGCGCGGTGGCCACCGGCGCGGTCGACCTTCACATACCAGTGGACCAGATGCCTGACCGCATCCTGTCGGCCCGCAAGCTGCGCCCGGCGTCCTCTGAGGAGGCGGAGAAGCCGGAGCAGGAGGCCGACAAGGTCCGGCTGGCGATCTGTGATATCCTGCGCTCTCGTCTGGGGCACGATTTTAGCCAGTACAAACGCCAGACGTTCATGCGGCGGGTGCAGCGTCGCATGCAGGTGCTGCGGCTCAGCAGCTACGACGACTATCGCGCCCGCCTCGCCGCCGACCGTGAGCAGGCCGCGCTGCTGTTTCGCGACCTGCTGATCAGCGTGACCAGCTTCTTTCGCGACGCCTCGGCGTTCACCGTGTTAGAAAGGACCATCATCCCATCCCTGTTCAGCGGCAAGGACGCCACCAGCGAGCTGCGGATCTGGGTGCCGGGCTGCGCCACCGGGGAAGAGGCCTATTCCCTCGCCATCCTGCTGCGCGAACACATGGACACCCTGTCCACCACGCCGAAGGTGCAGATCTTCGCCAGCGACATTGACGAGATCGCGATCGCCACCGCCCGCGCCGGCCGCTACCCGCCGACCCTGCTGGAGGGCATGTCGGACGCCAGGCGGTCGCGCTTCTTCGTCGAGGGCGCTGGCGGCTTCGTGGTCCGCCAGGAGGTGCGGGAGCTGTGCACGTTCTCCGCCCACAGCCTGATCCGCGATCCGCCGTTTTCCCGGGTCGACCTGATTTCCTGTCGCAACCTGCTGATCTACATGGACAGCGATCTGCAGGACCGGGTGATCCCGATCTTCCACTACGCATTGGTGCCCGACGGCGTCCTCGTGCTCGGGGCCTCGGAGACCCTGCCCCATCACGAGCGGCTGTTCGAAGCGAAGGACCGCTCGCAGCGCATTTTTGTCCGCCGCTCGGTTCCCAGCGAGGTGCCCGGGATCCACCATATCCCGCCGAGCGATCCACGACCGGGGTCGGCCGCGAGCGGCGCCAACCGGACAAACGCCAGGGCCCATTGGCCGAAAGCGGTTGGGTTCGCCAACCGGCGGATTATGGATCGGTTCGCGTCGCCATTCGTGGTGGTCAGCGCAACCGGCGAGGTGGCGCATTTTTCAAGCCATATCGGGCGCTTCCTGGAGCCCGCGGCCGGCTCGCCCACCAGCAACCTGTTCGAAATGGCGCGAACGGGTTGGGCGCTGGAGTTGCGTGCCGCGCTGCGCCGTTGCATCGAGACCGGCCGTCCGGTGGAGCAGCAGCAGTCCGTTGTCGCCGGAGAGGATGCGCAGACGTCACCGATCCGGCTGATCGTGGAGCCGCTGCCGGCATTGGAAGCCGAGTCGCTGTATCTGATCATTTTCGTCGAGGCCGGTGCCCCGCGTCCGCCAAGCGCCCAGAACCGGCAGATGGATTTGCCCCATGCGAGTGCCGCGAACGCCCAGTTGGAGCACGAGAACCGCGACCTGCGGGAGCAACTGCAGTCGATCGCCGAGGAGCATGCCACCGCGGTGGAGGAGCTGCGCAGTTCGAATGAAGAACTGCAGTCGGTGAACGAGGAACTGCAGTCCACCAACGAGGAGCTGGAGACCTCACGCGAGGAGATCGAATCGGTCAACGAGGAGCTGAACACCGTCAACGTGCAACTGACCCACAAGGTCGAGCAGCTTGATCGCAGCAATGGCGATCTCAAGAACCTGTTCGACAGCACCAAAGTGGCCACCGTCTTCCTCGACCCTTATCTGGTCATCCGCAGCTTCACGCCGGAAATCGCCAACATCTACAATCTGATCCCAAGCGATGTGGGTCGGCCGCTGACCGATATCGTCAGCCGGCTGGCCTATAACGGCCTGCGCGAGGATGTGCGGACCGTTCTGACAACACTGCAGCCGTTGGAAACGCGGGTCGAACGCGAGGACGGTTCGGCGCATTACCTGATGCGCGTGTTGCCGTATCGCGGCCCGGACAGCATCATTGACGGCTCGCTTATCACCTTCGTCGATGTCACCAGCATCGTCCAGGCCGAGCATCATCAGCGGCTGCTGGTCGATGAACTGAACCACCGCGTCAAGAACATGCTGACGGTCGTTATTTCGCTGGCAACCAATACGTTGCGGCGGGCGACGTCGCTGGACGCTTTCAGGGATGTGTTCCTTGGGCGGATCCACGCGCTGACGGCGGCCTACACCTTGCTCAGCCGAGACGGCTGGTCGCCGATTTCCCTGCGGGAAGTGCTGACTGAAGAGCTGAAGCCGTTCATGGCCGAGAAGGTAAGCAGCTCGCTGGCCGGTCCGCTGGTGCTGTTGCAGCCCCGCGCCGCGCTGGCGCTTGGGATGGCGGTCCATGAATTAACCACGAACGCGGTGAAATACGGTGCGTTGTCTGTGCCGGAAGGGAACGTCGGGGTCACCTGGAGCGTTGAAGACCGGACCGGTCAGGAACGATTGGTGATAAACTGGATTGAGCGAAACGGCCCGGCAGTGACGCCGCCGGGGCACCGGGGGTTCGGGATGACGCTGATCGAGCGAGCTTTCGCTCATGATGTCAGGGGCGACGCACGGATCGAGTTCGAACCGGACGGTCTTGTCGCAACCCTATGCGCGCCACTCGCCGGTAACGTTTGAAGGGACTATCGTGATGATCACCCCAGAAGCTCTGGTCGGGAAGCGGGTCCTGATCGTTGAAGACGAGATGCTGGTGGCCCTGCTGATCGAGGAATTCCTGCTCGATCTTGGATGCACCACCGTCGGTCCCTGCGGCAGTGTCGAGATGGCGCTGGATACGGCCAGGACAGAAGTGTTCGATCTGGCGGTCCTCGACGTCAACCTGGGCGGCAAGAAGGTCTATCCGGTGGCGGAGTTCCTCGAGCAGCGGCAGATTCCATTCCTGTTCCTGTCCGGATACGGCGAAGAGGCGGTCCCGGCGGGCCATCGCGACTGGCGCGTGTGCGCAAAGCCGTTCAAGGGCGACGATCTGGCCTGCATGTTGTCGGCCGCGCTGACATCGCCGGCCCACTGATCCTGGCTGCGCCCGGCCTGGCCTGATCCCGGTCTGGTTTGATCCCGGTCTGGTTTGATCCCGGCTGGTCAGTGCCGGACCTGACCGGATCGGGTCCGGTCGGATCGCGCGGGGTTGCCAGCAGCCGATCATCGAGGCGATCCTTCGGCACCAAGCAAGAGCCGGAGGAGCAAGGTGCCGTCCATGATGTTCGATACGATTATCGTCGGCGGCGGTTCGGCGGGATCGGTGCTCGCCAATCGACTCTCGGCGCGCAGCCAGAATCAGGTCCTGCTGCTGGAGGCGGGCCAGGACACGCCGCATGGCAAGGTCCCCGCCGCGGTCCTGGACTCGTATCCCGGCACCGCCTACCTCAATCCAGACTATACCTGGAACAAGCTGAAGGTCACCACCGAGGTGATCTCTCACAACAACCCCGACGAGAAGGCCCCGCCGCTGCGGACTTACGAGCAGGCGCGCATCCTGGGTGGCGGATCGTCGATCAACGGACAGCTGGCGAACCGGGGTGCGCCGACCGACTATGATGCATGGGCGTCCCAGGGGGCGACCGGTTGGGGCTGGGACGCTGTACTGCCGTACTTCAAGAAGGTCGAGCGCGACATGGACTTCGACGGTCCGTGGCACGGCCGCGAGGGGCGGATCCCGGTGCGGCGGATCTTTCCCGACCTTTGGCCCGAACACGCCAAGGCGGTGGGAAAGGCGTTCGAGGCAGCCGGTTACAAGTTTATCGAGGACCAGAACGGCGCGTGGGAGGACGGGTATTTTCCGATCACCATCTCCAACGCCTATGAACGCCGGGTGTCCGCCGCGATCGGCTACCTCGATCCGGGCACGCGGCTGCGGGATAATCTGGGCATCGCCACCGGAATCCAGGTCGCCGGCCTGATCTTCGAGGGCCAGCGCTGCGTTGGTGTCAAGGCGGTGGTAGGCCGCAGGATCGAGGAATTCCGCGGCCGGGAGGTCATTCTATGCTGCGGCGCCATCCATTCGCCGGCGCATCTGATGCGTGCGGGCATCGGGCCAGGCGCGCATCTGCGCGAGCATGGGATCGAGGTCCGGTCGGCGCTGCCGGGCGTCGGCCAGCGTCTGCAGGATCACCCCGCCGTCGCTGTCGCCGCTTTCCTCAAGCCGCACGCTCGGATCATTCACGACTACTCACGCCGGCACATCTACACGGCTTTGCGGTATTCCTCGAACCTGCCGGGCATCCCGGCGGGCGACATGTTCACGGTGGTGACCAACAAGACGTCGTGGCACCGGGTCGGCGAGCAGATCGGGTCGTTCATCGTCACCGTCTACAAGACCTACTCCGAGACCGGATCGGTGCGGCTGCGGTCGGCGGACGCAGCCGACGAACCGCAGGTGGATTTCAACCTGCTGTCGGATCCGCGCGATCTGGAACGGATGATGGACGGGGTGCGCAGCTTCGGCGCGATGCACCTGACCCCGATCATGCAGAGCGTGACGGAAAATCCATTCCCGGCCAGCTATAGCGACAAGGTGCGCCAGGTCGGACTGCACAGCCGCAAAAACAAGCTGATTACCGACGTCCTGGCCCGGGCGCTGGATGGTCCGGCGGCACTGCGGCGGTATCTGATCGAAAACCTGGTGATGGAGGGCGTCACACTGCAGGACGTACTGACCGACGACGAGAAGCTGGAGGCGTTCGTGCGCAAGGCCGCTGTCGGGGTGTGGCACGCGTCGTGTACCTGTCGGATGGGATCAGATGACGATCCGATGGCGGTCACCGATCCGGCCGGCCGCGTCCGCGGGGTGGACGGGCTTCGGGTGGTCGATGCCTCGGTGTTTCCCACTGTGCCGTGCGCGAACACCAATTTCCCGGTGTTGATGACGGCGGAGAAGATGGCCGACGCGATTCTGGCGGGCGCCTGAGCGTGGGTTCTGTTGCGGCGGCAGGCCCGCCTAGGGGTTGCATTGCGGCGGAAGCTTGTTAGAACCCGCCGTTCGGTGGAGCGGGCGCATAGCTCAGTTGGTAGAGCAGCTGACTCTTAATCAGCGGGTCGTAGGTTCGAATCCTACTGCGCTCACCAATGCTTTCAGGGGTCAGGGACCATTTTCCAGCATGACCATATCAGTTCGCTCCGGCGGGCTTTGCTGGAGCTTCATAAACTCCGTGACAGCGCGGGACGTTGACGGCGCTTTTGCCATCCGTGACTAGGGAAGCCTAAAGCTTAATTGGCCCGCGGCTTAGCAAGGCGCGCCGGGAGGAACGATCAGAGGCGGCTCTGTGTCTACCGTTCCCCAAAGACCGCATAATATGATGAACATCTGATCCAAGAAACTAGAGACGTGTGCATGCAGCGCGTCCCCACAGCTGCATTTCGGCTGATCCTTTCCGAACCATGCGCCGAAATGGCATGGCTTATCGTGGAAATCCCGGAACGACCTCGGTTTGTTGACTGGTAACCCCATATGTCGCGCATGATCGGATACCCTATGTTCGCGCAGGAGTGCCCATGACCAATCCATGGACGAAGAAAAACCCGTTCCTCAGCATGTTCCTCAGCGGCGCCAACGCTGCCGCGGGAAAGGCGCGGGGCACAATGATGCAGCAAGCGCGGCGCAATCAGGCCACTGCGATCAAACAGGCCACCAAATCATGGGCGGAGCTGTGGGCCCCGCCATCCAGCACCAAGCGCAAGCGTCGGAGGTAAGCGACGAAACGACCGGGGCACCCCGCCTGTCATTTAACCAAAGTAATTGCCAACAGAACCCCGATCGTCAGGCAAACCATCGTTGAGGCCAACAGCAGAATCAGAGTCGCCCGCACCGGGAACTGGCCCTCATCGGAGTTCGCCTGTCCGCGAAGCAGCGGAATGAGCCCCGGAGGAACGTCATCGCGGCGACCGGGTCTGCGTCGGTCATGGCCCGCATCAGCCGCCTTAACACCGCCGGCCGTCATAAGACCAATCGAGCGAGCGATTCGGTTGCTTCTGATCAGCAGATTTGTCATCGCGCGCCAGCCAGTTGCGCCGGGATGATCACCCCGCTGATCGGATCCACCGTTTCCAGCCGCCCAGCCCGTGTGCCGGACGGTGACGGATCCGCGGCAGCCAACATGGTGAAGACCATCACCAAACTATAAGCCGCAATGACTAGCGGAGTTTTCACTTAGGATCTCCTGATCCGCTCTATCTCGGTGCAAATCTATCATGACTGCCATTACCTTGGAAAACCCAATTTTCCGCTATCAAAGCGCAATAAGCGGTTCACGGCCTCACCCGTGCCCGCCAAATCGGGCGGCTTGATCTCCCGGGCATGACGATTCCGAAGGTCGGCTTCCCGCCGGGCCCCAGGCGGCAGGCGGTTTCTAACTACGCGGGACGCTGTTCTGGCATGTGCAGGATGGCCGGCATCCAGTTCCTGGCCCGCCGCGCCAGCCGCTGATCCAGCGCCTCGCCGTCATAATCGGGCGTCGCGGCGTCCTGCGCGAAAGCGGCACGGTCCCGCAGACAAAGCGTGTTGACGACAGCGCGCAGACCCGCGGCCGTTTCGCAGACCGCGCCCACGTAGACCCCGCATCGGCGGCAAATCAGGTAGTCCGCGGTGCGCGAACCGAACCTGTACCGGTGCAGCAGCGATCCATCGGACGCCTGGATATCCACATGCCCGTCGGGATCGGACACGGTTCGGGTGGCGTGGGACCGGCAGAATGAACAGGCGCACGACCGTACCAGGGTCTCGGTCGGAAGCTTGGGCAACCGGACCTGGACCTGGATGTTTCCGCAGTGACAGCCGCCCTGATGCTGCATGACCATACGCTCCTTCGCTGCCGGACGCCGTCCAGCCTGGAATTCCAACGCTGCGAACGACCGTAGGCCAGCACGGCGCCGGCGAGAACCGCTGCCCCGGCCGCCCTGCTCAATGCGGCGGGACGCCGCGGTGATGCAGGTGCAGGCGCAGCCAGTGCAGGTGGTTGGCGCGCTCCTCGCCGTGATCAGGCCGGCCGGTGAAGGCGATCAGTGCGGAACTGCTGTTCGGGGCGTTCGGCACCGCCATTTGCTGGTGCGGTTGGCCGGTGTCGCGCCGCTCCAGGCTGTTGATCGCGCGGAACGCCACGAAGATCGCGCCGATGCCGAACATCAATGACCCCGCGGCCTGGCCGATCAACACGCCGCGCGGCCCATAGCTGGATCCAAAGGCGGCGAACGGAATGGTGCCCAAGGTCGCGCGGCCCCAGTTGAACAGCGTCGAAAGCAGCGGAAACCCCAGATTGTTGAACGCGGCGTTGGCGACGTACAATGCGCCGGTGAACAGGAAGCCGCCGGCCAGCAGCGAGCAGAACAGCCGCACCAGCTCCGCCGTGACGCCGCGCGCCGAGAACGCGGCGACAATGGCATCCTGCGCCAGATCGAGCGCGATCCAGGCTACCGTGACGGCGACCAGCACGAACACCATCGCGTCGCGCAGCGCTTCCCGCACACGATCGGTTTGTCCGGCGCCCAGGTTTTGCGCGACGATCGGCCCGATCGCGCCGCTCAGTGCATAGACCAGGCCGAACGCCACCGGCGTGATCCGGTCGATCGTCGCCTGGCCCGCCACGGCCTCGGCACCGAACCGGGCGATCGTGCGGGTGACGTAAACCGCCCCGACCGGGGTCGCGAGATTGGTCAGGATCGCCGGTCCGGCGATGCTCAGCAGCTGCCGGACGTCCGCGGCCAGCATGCGCGGCGCCAGCGGTGCCAACAGGCCGTGCTGTCGTGCGACGCCATGCAGCCCGAGCAGCGCTAATGACAGGCGGGAGATCGTGGTGCTGATCGCGGCGCCGTCCAGGTCCAGATGCAGCCCCAGGATCAGCAGCGGGTCGAGGACCGCGGTGACCATTGCGCCCAGCAACGTCACGTTCATCGCGCGCCGGGCGTCGCCCAGCGAACGCAACAACGCCGAGCAACCCATGCCGATGCCAAGCAGCGGCAGTGAGAACGAGGTGATCCGCAGGTAGCCGGCGGCCAAGCCGCGGGTCTCGCCATCCGCACCCAGCAGGCTAAGCGACCAGCCCAGGGTCGCGATCGTCGCGACGCCCAGCACCGCGAGCGCCAGCGCCATCACCGCCAGGCTTGATGTCGCCATCCGGCGTGCGACGTCGAAGTGGCCGGCGCCGATTTGGCGGGAGACCAGTGCGCCGACACCGATCGTCATGCCGATCGAGAACGATACCTGAAGGAAGGTGACCGCCCCGGCGAAGCCGATCGCCGCGGCGATCGCGCGCTGACCCAGCAGCGAGATGTAGAACAGGTTGAGCAGGTCGACGCCGAACACCGCGATCATGCCGATCGCGCCGGTGCCGGCGAGCACGATGACGTGGCGCATCGTCGAGCCGGTCACGAAGCGCGCGGTCTCCACCTGGTGTCGATGAGCGGATGGCATCGATAACCAGCCGGTCAGTGCAACGGAATGTCGAACATCGCGTACATCTGCCCGTTCGCGTCGGCTTCGCGCGCCGGCATGTCGGGCCGGTGGTTCACCCCGGAGTAATGCGTGATCAGCGAGCGCCGCTCCCGACCACGCTCGATCGCGACCGAACCGCGATGCATCAGTCTGCCGTGCCAGATCAGCACATCGCCCTTTTCGGCCAGGAAAGTTCTGGGCGCGATGCGCTGGCGCGCGATCTCCGCCTCGATCGCCGGGGCCACGAACCGCTCGGAATATTTTGGCCAGTGGTTGACACCGAATTCCTGACGTGTGCGCTCTTCCTCGGTCAGGAAGCGGCGCACCTTCTCACCGCGCAGCAGCGGCCAGCGATGTGATCCGGGCACATACTCGAACGGGCCGGAGGCCGGATCGATGTGGTCCAGCGCGATCCAGACGGCACAATACCAACTGTTGACGAACGGCGGGTTCAGATAGTCGTCCTGATGCCAGTCGCGCTCCGTGCTGATCCATCCGGTCAGAGCGAGATGCAGCAGCATCGGCTCGCTGATGAGATGCGCCAGCATGCGCATCAGCGGTGGAAACAGCGCCAGCGCGCGAAGTTCCGCAACCTGCAGATAGGGTGCGGGAGACAACCATCCGCCAGGACTGTCCAGCGTGGCGCGTCGGGCGATGTATGGATCGGTTATCGAGTCCGGCAGGAACTTCCGCAGGATCAGCAGGCCGTCGCGGCGCCACTCGCGCTGCTCCGGCGTCAAGGCTGTTTCGTCGAGAACCGTGCGGTCGAGAGGCGGCAGCAGCGCCTGATCCGGACTTTCGCTCAGCCTGGCGAAGCTGATCTTCGGTCGCCTCGGCCCACCGCCGCCGAAGCGGGCCAGCAAGCGGCGGATATAGGTTCGGCCGGTGCTGTGCTGCCGGTCCGGTGACGGCGCATCGCCCGCGTCGCTGGACGGGGGCGCATCGGCTGCTCGATGCAGCGCGATCACCGCTTCTTGCCGGATCGCCTCGTTGCCGCTCTCGCTGTCGGCCAGGTCGGCGGCTCGCGCCAGCCAACGCCGTGCCCGCGGACGGTCGTCCCGATGATTGAGCGCGAAAATCCCCAGCGTGAAGCAGGTCATCGCGCGCTGGCCGACCGATCGGTCAATCGGGTCATCCCGGCCTTGGTCGGCGGCTTCGACCGCGGTCAGGGCCCAGACGTGGTGCGATGCCGCGCGCGCATGGTCGCCAAGGTTGACCAAGGCATTGAACAGAAGCTGACGATCAAGCGGCGACAACGGGTTGCCGGCCGAATCGCTGTTCCACCGATCATGTGCAGCCTGTGGGTCGATCTCGATCCGTAGGTTCGTCGCCTGCGCCGTCGCCAGCCTGGCGAGCACGGCGGCGGAGGCATCCTTGACGCCAGCTACGGCGCGTCGGGCGGAAACGCCGTCATGCCAGGCAACGCAGGCATCGAAGTAGGCAAGGGCGCCACGACGGTCAGACCGACCGAGCAGTTGCGACATGCCGAGGCAGTAGAGCAAAGCGGCGACGTTGTGCGGCGCCTCGGCCGAGGGCGTCAGCGTCGCGGGTTCGGTCAGCTCGATCGCGCAGGCGCGATAGTCCGAGACAATTCCCGGCAGCCGCGTGTCGGTCTCGGCGAACCGCCCCTGCAGGGTCAGCTCACGCAGCAGTCTGGATTGTAATCCCCGCCGCAGCGGACCGCGTCCCGGCGTATCGGCCAGACGGCGGCGGAGATACTTCAGATAGCGGGCGCGGTGGTCGTCGGGGTCGGAGCGAAGTACGAACGGGCGAGGGGCTGCATACAGCGTCAGGTCGTCTGCTGTTGCGTGGACATGGTAATGCGCGAGTCCGTGCGTCTCGGCCAGGATCGCCAGGCTCTGCGCGGTGAACAGCCGCAGGTGAACGCCGGGCTGCAAGACCTGCAACAGCAGATCGTCCGCGGTTTCCGCCTGCAAGACCGCCGCGTTTGGCGTCGATATGATAAGGATGCCATTCTCGTCCAGGCTGGCGACCAGCGCGCGCATCAACGCGTGGGTGTCGACAATGTGCTCGATGACCTCGGCGACCTGAAGCACATCGGCCTTGGGCGCCGGCAAGGCGCAGTGTTCGGTGAAATAGCGTCGATCAATCGGCAGCCCCAGCGCATCCCGGCCGGCGCCGGCCAGCGGCGACGGGTCGATCCCGCGCACATCCCAGCCAAGCATCAGCCGCGCGAAGTCGAGCGAAAAGCCGAACGCGCAGCCGATCTCGGCATAACGCTGTGTCCCGGTGCGGTCGAGGCGGCAAAGCGGCTCGATCAGCAGGTCGATGCCCGCGCCTTCCTCCAGGTAGTGGCGCAGCGCGTCCTGGCCACCATGCGCGTCCTCGTAGCGCAGGCTTTCGCCCTCCGGGGCGTAGACGGTTCCGCAACCGCCGCAGCGGAAATAGGCAAGCGGCCGGTGAACGGTGGCGGTAAAGACGGCGCGGGCGTGGCGAAGCACGTCGTCGGCCAGACGGGTCTGGGCGCTGGCTGAAGCGCAGATCGGGCAGCTTACGCCGCTATCTGTGGCGATCCAGAATGGCGATCCGGAGTGACCGGCTGGGTCGGCGGCGACAGAGGATGCATCCATGGCTGTTTTACCGGTCGAGGTTTGTCACGCGCTTATCGGTCCGACCTTGAGATGAGTGCCCGCGGCAGGGTCAGCCCGAAGCGTCATCGGGGACGAAGAAAGACGTAAAGCTGGTAAGCGTCATCGAGCGAGCGGTCGAACGCGGCGACGGACCAGCCCGGAGCGTTGTCGGCGATCCACCGGGCGGTCATGCTGGTATTACCGTATGTGACCTCGGCCGGTGATGTCGCTAGCGGGTAAAAGGCGAACCCCTCGCGCCGATGTTGTCGGCGCAGCGGGGCAGGGTCCGCGACACCATGAATGGAGGCTGGCAAATCCCAGTACTCGACCGGGCGGATGGTCAGCGCCATCACCCCATCAGCGGCGATATAACGTCGGCAAACATCAAGTGCCTGCAGGGCTGCGTGGCGCGAAAGATGGGTGAAGACCGAAAACGCATAGATGAACGCGAAGTCCTGTCTGGGCAGCGGTAATGAATCCGGTAGATATTCCGACAGCCGGAAATTCTCGCCCAGCCCGCACTCGTGGCAAAGCGCGATCGAGCGGTCCCACGGGTTGACGCCGAACAGGTTTTCCGGATCGGTGAAGTAATACATTAGCCGCGCCAAGCGGCCGTAGCCACAGCCAAAATCCAGGATAGGCTGGCCACCCAGCGGCCGACCCGTCAGCCGGGCGAAGTTATGCGCCGCTGAACGCACGAAATTGCAGGATTGGCGCAACAGCGGCAGACCGTTCAGACCGGTCCATGCGTCTTGCACCGAAGCGCTCGCCATGCGTGGAAGCGCTTCCGACAGACGCGGAAAATCCGCCCACGGTAGCGAGATCATCAGTTCTCCGAAATCATCGAGGCCAAGATTGTCGCGAAACATGGTCAGTGCATGTCGCGCCAGGGACGCCTCCTGAGTTGCTTCAACCGCCCGCACAACCTCCATGACATACTCAAACATGATGTTGGCTTCTCAAAAGGGACGAGGCGACCGCGCCTTGCCCGGTTATGCCATCTAGAGCGCTTTCAGGCTGACTGTGAACAGTCAGCGCGCTCTAGCTCATTGTTCTCGCGAGCAACTTTATCAGCCAAACTGTTCCGGTCAGGCTGATGTTGCTCTAGTGTGCCGTTTCTGAATTGCTGACCAAGAACTCACGCGGCTGCGGCTGCGGCTGCGGTAAGCGCGACGCGTGCCCGTTTGATTTTGGCGAGGATCTCGGCGCCCGCGGCTCTCCACAGGGATGGCTTCGCATCGGCATTGCGCACGGCAAGGTAGGTTTTGATGTCACGGACCAGTTCGTTGACCGACGTGAAGCTGCCAGCCCGGACGACATCGCCGGTCAGGTCGGCGAAAAAGCGTTCGACCAGATTGAGCCACGAGGACGAGGTCGGCGTGAGATGCATGTGCAAGCGAGGCTGCTTCGCCAGCCATGCCCGCACGGTGGGGTGTTTGTGCGTGGCGTCGTTGTCCGCGATCAGATGCAGGTCGACGTCGCGTGGCGTCTCACGGTCGATCTGCTTGAGGAAACGGAGCCCTTCGACATGGGTGGGGGCCGCCTCGGTGCGAGTGATCAGTTTGCCGGTCAACTGGCTGAGGATCGAAGCCTTGCGACCGCGACCCGGCCTGTCCGCCAGCCCATTAAGGCCGGACACTTCGAACCGCCTCGACCAGGTCGAGACGCGCTTGGACGTCGTTTTCAGCTGCGTGGCGACGGCTTCAACCCCGACCCCGTCGAGCCGAAGCAGGATGATGTCGGCACGCTCGCGATCCCGTACGTCGACCGTTGCCGAGCGCGATCGGCGTTCAAGCTCTTTGACGGCGCCGGGTTTCGCATGCAATCGCTTGATCGGCCGTCCCAAAGCGATTTTCCCCGCATCCAAGCCAGTGGTCGTTCTTAGTTGGTATTTGCGGGACAGGAAACTATGGCTCCATCAGTTCGATGGCATCGCCGATCGCCAGCCGCCCGCCTTCGACGACTTCGACATGCACGCCCAGTTCGACGTGCCCGTACAGGGAGCGTAATTCGGCGACCGGATCGGCGTCGCGCTCGCCTGTCGTCGGGTTGACTTCCGTCGCCGGACACCGCGTCGTCCCCTTCACCACCCGCACCACCGCGCCGCCGATCTGCAGCTCGCGTCCGATCCAGTCGCGTTCGGCCCAGGCCGGTGCGCCGCTGAACCAGACATTGGCGCGGAACCGCCGCCGGTGCCGGTGGTCCCCGACCTTTCGCTCGTAGTCCCGTAGACTGGCTAGATTGTTAAGGCTGATAACCGGCGTTCGCTGGTCGCCGAACACGTGGCCCGGAACATAATGGAACGCCGGTTCGCCACGCGCCTCCTCACCCATGTAAGCCGTCAGGAACGCGCTGATCCGCTGCCGCCCCGCCAGCGTCATCGCATTCGCCTCCACGCCGCTGCCGTCGGGCGCGCGGATCCGCAGCGTCTTCGATCCGGCGTCGAACACGCTGAACAGCAGGGCTGCCCGGGCATGTTTCATCTGACACAAGAAGTGCCACTTCGGCAGCCATTCCGGCACGGCCGGATCGAACCCGGAGTCGCCATGCGCCAAGGCAAAGGCGCGGTCCCATGGAATGGCGCCTCCCGCCTCGACCGTGGCCTGCTCCAGCGCCTCGGCCGTGAGACCCTTCACCGGATAGCGATACAGATATTCAATGCGCATCGGTTGATCCCCCTTGAGCCGTAGTTTGCCCCGCCCCAACTCATCGGCAAAGCATGTTCATGCCGCCTCTCGCAGGGGCTTGAGCAAGGCTGTCGCCTGATGAAAGGGACAGGATAATGGATATTCAAAAATTTACCGAACGCTGCCAGGGGTTCCTCCAGGCAGCCAGTACAATCGCCATCAGGGAGTTCCACCAGCGGATCACCGCGGAGCACCTGCTGAAAGCGTTGCTCGATGATGAAGAAGGTGCGGCTGCCGGCCTGATCCGGGCGGCCGGCGGCGACCCGAAAGCGGCCGCCGCGGCAAACGATGCTGAAGTGGCGCGTCAGCCGAAGGTCAGTGGGGCTGGGGCCGGTCAACCGCAGCTGACGCCGGAACTGGTCCGGGTGCTGGATGCCGCGCAACAGGCTTCGACCCGTGCCGGCGATGAGTATGTCGCGCAAGACCGGCTGCTGGTGGCGCTGGCGGGATCAAACACGCCGGCGGGACGGGCGCTCAAGGCCGCCGCGCTGACCCCCCAGGCGCTCGAGAAGGCGGTCAACGACGTGCGGAAGGGGCGCAAGGTCACCAGCCCGAACGCCGAGTCCAACTTCGACGCCTTGAAGAAGTACGCGCGTGACGTCACCGCTGTCGCCCGCGAAGGCAAGCTTGACCCGGTCATCGGCCGTGACGAGGAAATCCGCCGCACGATCCAGGTGCTGGCTCGGCGGACGAAGAACAACCCGGTGCTGATCGGCGAGCCCGGCGTCGGCAAGACCGCCATTGTCGAGGGCCTCGCACTCCGCATCGTCAACGGTGACGTGCCGGAAGCACTCAAGGGCAAGCAACTTCTGTCCCTGGACCTGGGCGCCATGGTCGCCGGATCGAAGTATCGCGGCGAGTTCGAAGAGCGGCTCAAGGCTGTCCTGAAGGAGATCGAGGACGCGCAGGGCCAGGTCATCCTGTTCATCGATGAGATGCACACGCTGATCGGTGCGGGACGTGCCGACGGCGCGATGGATGCGTCCAACCTGATCAAGCCGGAACTGGCGCGCGGCACCTTGCACTGCATCGGCGCGACGACGTTGAGCGAGTACCGCAAGCATGTGGAGAAAGACGCGGCACTGGCCCGACGCTTCCAGCCGGTGTTCGTCGGCGAACCGAGCGTCGAGGACACTGTCAGTATTCTGCGCGGCATTAAGGAGAAGTACGAACTCCATCACGGCGTCCGCATCGCGGATGCTGCGTTGGTCGCCGCCGCCACCTTGTCCAAGCGCTACATCACTGATCGGTTTCTGCCCGACAAGGCGATCGACCTGATCGACGAGGCCGCCAGCCGCCTGCGCATGCAGGTGGACAGCAAGCCCGAGGCGCTGGACGAGCTCGATCGGCGGGTGATCCAGCTGAAGATCGAGCGCGAGGCGTTGAGGAAGGAGACCGATCCGGCGTCGAAGGATCGGCTGGTTCGGCTGGAACAGGAACTGGCCGGCCTGGAAGACCGCTCCAACACCATGACCACGGCGTGGAAGAACGAGAAGGACCAGGTGCAGGAGACCCAGAAGCTGAAAGAGCAGCTGGATCAGGCTCGGTCTGAGGTCGAGGTCGCGCAGCGTCGCGGCGATCTCGGGCGTGCTTCCGAGCTGAAGTACGGCGTGATCCCGAACATCGAGCGTCAGCTTGAACATGCGTCCGACGGCAAGCTGGTGAACGAGGCGGTGACCGAGGAAAGCATTGCCGGGGTGGTTTCACGATGGACCGGCGTGCCGGTCGACAAGATGCTGGAGGGTGAGCGCGCGAAGCTGTTGCGGATGGAGGACAACCTGAGGCAGCGGGTGATCGGTCAGGAAGAGGCGCTGAAGGCCGTCTCGTACGCGGTGCGGCGGGCGCGGGCCGGGTTGCAGGACCCGAACCGGCCGATCGGCAGCTTCCTGTTCCTCGGCCCCACCGGTGTCGGCAAGACCGAGCTGACGAAGGCCCTGGCGTCGTTCCTGTTTGACGACGACAAGGCGATGGTGCGGATCGACATGAGCGAGTTCATGGAGAAGCACGCCGTCTCCAGGCTCATTGGCGCGCCACCGGGATACGTCGGCTACGACGAGGGTGGGGTGCTGACCGAGGCGGTGCGCCGGCGGCCCTATCAGGTGATCCTGTTCGATGAGGTCGAGAAGGCGCACGAGGATGTCTTCAACATCCTGTTGCAGGTCCTCGACGATGGCCGCCTGACCGATGGACAGGGCCGGACGGTCGATTTCAAGAACACGATCATCGTGCTGACATCAAACCTCGGCAGCGACGTGCTGGCGCACCAGAAGGAAGGTGAACCGACGGCGATGGTCCAGGGTGAGGTGATGCGCATGGTGCGCCAGCATTTCCGCCCGGAGTTCCTCAACCGGCTGGACGAGATCGTTCTTTTCAGGCGGCTGCAACGGAGCGACATGGCCGCGATCGTCGATATCCAGCTGGCCGGACTGCGTAAACTGCTGGCAGACCGCAAGATCGGGCTGGAACTGGATCGCGTCGCTTCGGACTGGCTGGCGTCCGAAGGCTACGACAGCACCTACGGCGCGCGTCCGCTGCGGCGAGTGATCCAGCGCTCGTTGCAGAACCCGCTCGCCGGGTTGATCCTGGAAGGTGGGATCAAAGAGGGTGAGACGGTGCGGGTTTCGGCTGGCTCCAATGGCCTGGTGATCAACGGCCAGTTGGCCGAGGCGGCTTGATGCGATCGGCGGGCGGCGACACCAAGGCCGTCCGCCCGGCAGCGCGCCGCGCGTCCACGAGCGGCGCAACATGCCCTCGGCCCGTAACCCACACGCGCGGTTTCTGAACTGGGCTGTGCCGCCGGCCTTATGACTGCCGGACGTCAGGGCCTGTTTAGTCAGGCAACTTTATCCCGTACTGACGCACTTATTGCCGATGCTGCCCTTAGGTCGGCGAAGGCGCCACGAGCCTTCCGGCGATGGCATGGCCTCGAAATCTGGCCACACCCAACCGTCAGGCCTGGTTTCCCGCGACGCCGTCACGCGCGGCGAGCCAGGCGGCGGGCGGTGCGCAGCAGCATCTGGCGGTCCTCGGGATCGCATTCGCGGTACAGCCGCAGCAGCGCGAGTTCGTCGCCCTGTCGCGCCTCGGCTGGCGCGCGCTTGTCGTCGCCATGCATCAGGTATTCGACGTTGACGTCCAGCGCACCGGCAATGCGGGCCAGGTTGCCGGTAACCTGACCGGTGCGCCCGGTTTCCCACTGCGCGACCGCGCTGCGGGAGACACCGACCCGATCCGCCAGTTCGTCCTGAGTAAGACCTTTATCCCGTCGGGCTATCCGGATGCGGGTCCCGATGTTCTGGGTTTCGTTCATACATGTTAGTATGACTGACTCTATCTAACGCTTCCAGCGAAATCGTGCGCCTCAGCAACGGGTCTTTTCAGCCCATCCGCAAGGACCAGGCAAAACACCCGGCCCTGGCTGGAACTGAAAACATGCCTCGGCAGCCATTGTGCGATTGAAAGGGAAATTTTCCTTCCCACCGAAGTTATTCCGGTTGACGCTGAGAGTTAGTAGGACTAACTAACGTTTGTTCACTCATTGTTCGCCATGGAGGCCGCTCGATGCCTAGGAAGACCGTCTGGACCGAAGGACAGGACACCCAGATCCGCCGCCTCCGCACCGAGGGCGCCACCTGGGACGTCATCGCGTTGGCACTCGGCCTCACGCGCTGGACGGTCATCGAGCGCGCCCGCGCGATCGGCGCCGAACGGCCCCCCGCCAACGCCGCAACCGTTCTGGATCAGTCCGACCGTGAGCCACTTCCGGCCGGTCACGCAGACAGCTGGGGCGCGATCAACAGCGGCACCGCGTTGGAGGACGTACCCTTCCAGACCCCTGACAGCGTCCGCTGAGCGTGCCGCCAAACCCTCCTCTTAAAGCTGGAAGGATCCGAACATGACGAATCCGCGGAACACCCAGGTCACCACGGCGGCCACCCCGAGGCAGCCGATCCGCCCGGTGATGACCAATGGCTATGAGATCGACGCCGATTACGTCGTCTATCGGCTGGAGGAAGCCGGCGCCACCTTGCTCGCGTTGCCCGGCACCGGCTGGTCGACCCGGTTGCGCACCTCGTCGCTGGAAATCGTCCGCACCGCATTGGAAGCTTACGGCTGGAGTGAGGCCAGGATACGCCCCTCTGTCCCATCGGCGGAAAAGATCACCCGCATGGACGAGGCCATGAGTTGGATCCCGCTGATCCCGCTCGATCGCTATGTGTTGCGCCGCGTGGTCGGCGCCCGCAGCCTGGTGCATCCGATCACCGACCGTCACCTGTTTCCATGGCGCCGTCTGGGCAAGGCACTCGGGGCCGATCACAAGGCGATTCAACGGTGGCACGCCCAAGGCATTGGACTGATTGTCGAGGTATTACGGGCCGCGCCATAGCCGGACCAGACGAAGCCACCACTCAGCCTTCGACCGGAACGCGGCTGCGCAGGCCTTCGGGGTCAACCCGACGCGTTGCCGTGGCGCGCGGTCAGCCGGGACGCGACGCCACTTTGGGATGGCCCATACCAGGCGACGCATGCGTTGAGCGGTATGCGCGCCGGGTTGGCGGGCAAGCGAGCCCGCAAGGGAGGGGGCGGCGCGCGAAGAATCGCTCTGATGCCGGTCGGTGCAAGTGCTGAATGCATCAGCCCTGCCGCGCCTGGCGGCAAGGATGATCGGAGGCTTCCTCAGGCCGGAGGCTTATGGATCGGATCGACCCAGAACACCGCCTCGGGCTTCTCGACGGCCTCGATATCCAGATTGACCACGACCGCCTCGTTGTCGCTGCGCACCAGGACGCACTCCAGTGTCTCGTCGGTGGAGGCGTTGATCTCCTGATGCGGCACGTACGGCGGAATAAAGATGAAGTCGCCGGCGTCGGCTTCCGCCACATATTCCAGCTTCTCGCCCCAGCGCATGCGTGCCTTGCCGCGAACCACGTAGATCACGCTCTCCAACGCACCATGATGGTGGGCACCGGTCTTGGCATTGGCATGGATATTGACCGTGCCCGCCCAGATCTTCTGCGCTCCCACCCGCGCGAGGTTGATCGCCGCGGCCCGGTTCATGCCGGGCGTCTGCGCCGTGTTGGTGTCAAGCTGGTCGCCCTTGATCACCCGCACGCCGTTGAGCTTCCAGTCCGCCGCTGTCGTTTCGTTATCGCGCTCACCTCTGTCGTGATCGTGGCTCATGGTCTCGCTCCGCTACCGCATGTTCGCGAAGAACTGGTTTCCCGCCGCGCCGATCATCCGATCGAACACGCTGCGCGGTCAGCCACCCGCGACAAATTCCTCCAGCCAATGGATCGTGCAGTCGCCGGCCAGGAACGCCGGATGGCTGACGATGCGTTGATGCAACGGGATCGTGGTCTTGATCCCGAGCACCGCGAACTCGTCCAACGCCCGCCGCATCCGCTCGATTGCCCGCGCCCGGGTCGGCGCATGCACGATTAACTTGGCCACCAGGCTGTCGTAGTATGGCGGCACGACATAGCCCGCGTAAAGCGCTGAGTCGACCCGCACGCCCAGGCCGCCGGGCGCATGGAACGCGGCGACCCGCCCCGGCGACGGGATGAACGTGACCGGATCCTCGGCGGTTATCCGGCACTCGATCGCATGGCCATTGAAAACGATGTCGCGTTGCTCGTAGCCAAGCGGCGCCCCGGCGGCGATGCGTATCTGTTCGCGCACCAGATCCACGTCGCACACCATCTCGGTCACCGGATGCTCGACCTGCAGCCGGGTGTTCATTTCGATGAACGCGAACTGCCCGTCCTGATAGAGGAATTCCAAGGTGCCGGCGTTGCGGTACCCCAGTTTCCTCAGCGCGGCTGTCGCCGTTTCCCCCAAGGCGTCCCGCTGGGCAGCACTGATGGCCGGCGACCCAGCCTCTTCCAGCAGCTTCTGATGCCGCCGCTGCAGACTGCAGTCGCGCTCGCCGAAATGCACGACATCGCCGTGATTATCGGCCATGATCTGAAGCTCGATGTGCCGCGGCCGGTCGAGATACTGCTCCATGTAGACCGCGTCGTTGCCAAAGGCCGCCAACGCTTCCGCCCGCGCCAGGCGAAACGCGTCCTCCAGCTCGGACGGGTCGCGCGCCACCTTCATCCCACGACCGCCACCACCCGCGGCTGCCTTGATCAGCACCGGATAACCGGTGCGCCGTGCAACCGCCCGCGCGGTCGCGACATCCGCCACCTCGGCGTCCGATCCCGGGACCAACGGCACGCCTACGGCGGCCATGGCCGCTTTGGCCGCGATCTTGTCGCCCATCATACTGATATGGCCGGCGCCAGGCCCGATGAACGTCAGCCCATGCGCATCGACCATGTCCGCGAATGCGGCGTTCTCCGACAGGAAGCCGTAGCCCGGATGAATCGCGTCCGCCCCGGTAATTGCCGCGGCCGACAGGATCGCGGGGATGTTAAGGTAGCTGTCCTTGGCCGGCGGTGGCCCGATGCAGACGCTCTCGTCGGATAGCCGCACGTGCATGGCCTCGGCGTCCGCGGTGGAGTGCACGGCCACGGTCGCGATCCCCAATTCGCGGCAGGCGCGCTGAATGCGAAGAGCGATCTCGCCACGATTGGCGATGAGGATCTTCTGAAACAACAATTTATTCCAGCACCAGCAGCGCTTCGCCGTATTCCACCGGCGCGCCGCTCTGGACCAGGATCGCCGTGATCGTTCCGGCTTTCGGCGCCTTGATTTGGTTGAAGGTCTTCATCGCTTCGATCAGCAACAGGGTTTGCCCGGCGGTCACTTGCTGCCCGACGTTGACGAACGAGGGCGCTCCAGGCTCCGGCGCGAGATAGGCCACGCCCACCATCGGACTGACGACCGCACCCGGATGCACCGCGGCGTCCTGCGTTGGCGGCACCATGCCCGCGGCTCCAACCGCGCCAGCGGCTCCAGGTGACATCGCCACCGCGGGCACGGCTGACGCCGCACCGCCACGAACCACGCGGATCCGGCTGTCCTTGTCGGCGATCTCGATCTCGGTCAGACCGGTTTCAGCCAGCACCGCCGCCAAAGCGCGAATGGTATCGGGATCGATCGGAATACGGGCCAACGAGGTTCCTCCAGCATTTCGGCGACGACCGGCACCGTATCAACGGTCTCGCGCCGGAACGAAGCTTGATATGCGCGCGTAGCATAGGTCGGGTCAGGAAGACCAGGGCTGCGCTCCGCATACCCGGATCTGCGGCCCCCGGATCTGCCGACGGCGAACATTGCCGCCACGCGGCCGGCACACCATACTGAGTGATATGCACAGTTCAGTCACCTTGAGCCTGAATGGTGAAACCCGGGTATTCGAGGGGCCCGTCGATGGTCCCCTCTCGGTCGCGGGCCTGCTTGGCGCGCTCGGTCTCGAAACCAGGAAGGTGGCGGTCGAACGGAACGAGGAGATCGTGCAGCGATCACGTTACGCCGAAACATGGCTCTCGAGCGGCGACTCACTCGAAATCGTGCATTTCATCGGTGGAGGCTGAGATGGATGGAGCAATCGCGGCAGACGACACCTGGAGCGTGGCGGGACGCATCTTCCGGTCGCGGCTGATCGTGGGAACCGGTCGCTACAAGGACCTCGAGGAGACCGGTCGTGCGATCGAGGCCAGCGGGGCGGAGATCGTCACCGTGGCGGTGCGGCGGGTTAATCTGTCTGATGCGGGCACGCCGATGCTGCAGGATTACGTCGACCCTAATCGATATACCTACCTGCCGAACACCGCCGGCTGCTTCACCGCCAAGGAAGCCGTCCGAACACTGCGCCTGGCGCGTGAGGCCGGCGGGTGGAACCTGGTCAAGCTTGAGGTTCTCGGGCCGCCGCCGCTGCTGTATCCGGATATGCAGGGCACGTTCGAGGCCGCCGAGGCCCTGATCAAGGACGGGTTCGAGGTGATGGTCTACTGCGCCGACGACCCGCTGGCCGCGAAACGGCTGCAGGACATGGGCTGCGTGGCGATCATGCCGTTGGGTGCGCCGATCGGATCGGGGCTGGGGATCCAGAACCCGGCGATGATCGCCATGATGATGGAACATGTCACCGTGCCGTTCCTGGTCGATGCCGGCGTCGGCACGGCGTCCGACGCAGCGATCGCGATGGAGTTGGGTTGCGACGCGGTGTTGTTGAACTCGGCGATTGCTCATGCCAAAGACCCGGTGCTGATGGCCCGCGCCATGAAGGCGGCGATCGAGGCGGGACGGTTGGCCTATCGCGCCGGGCGAATGCCGCGGCGGATGGGAGCCGATCCGTCAAGCCCGCTGGCCGGACTGATACGGTAGGCCAGAGGGTTCGTTGTCAGGGCCGCCGCTGACCGGATCGTCGCCTCCGGCCAGCGTTTAAAAGAGACCAGTAGCCCAACGCGTCGGTGAAGACACGTTGACGCTTACAAGTAGTATTCAGCCAACGGCGCGAAGCCGTTGAACTTTGTGCTGGCATAGGTCGTCACGTAGGCGCCGGTCGACAACAACTCGACCCGGTCCCCCGAGGTCAAGGCCAATGGCAAGCGGTAATTCGACCGCTCGTACATGATATCCGCGCCATCGCAGGTTGGACCCGCGATCGCCACCGGACCCATCGCGGTTCCGTCATGCGCCGTGGTGATCCGATACTTGATCGACTCGCCCTCGCTCTCGGCGAGGCCACCAAACCGGCCGATGTCCAGATACACCCAGCGCACCGGGTCGTTCCGGTCCCGGGAACTGACCAGTACGACTTCGGCCTGCACCAGACCAGCGTCACCCACAATGAAGCGCCCTGGCTCAACCACCATCTCCGGCAGATTGTTGCCAAACCGATCGGTCATCGCGGTCATGATCGCGCGGCTGAATTGGTCAATCTCCGGCACGTCGTCGCGGTAGCGCGTCGGAAAACCGCCGCCCAGGTTCATCATGCGCAGGTCCAGGCCGGCGTCGGTCAGATCGGTGAACAGCATCGCGACCTTGCCGATGGCGACCTTATAAGCGCGGGTGGTGGTCTGCTGGCTGCCGACGTGAAACGACAGGCCATAGGGGTCCAGTCCACGGTCGGCCGCGGCCAGCATCAGCTCGCGTGCGTTCTCGATCGTGGTGCCGAATTTGCGTGACAGCGGCCAGTCCGCACCTTCGTTTTCAACCAGGATGCGGCAATAGACCCGTGCGCCAGGGGCATGCCGGGCCAGCTTCTCCAACTCCTCACGCGAGTCGAAGGCGAACAGGGTCACCCCGGCCTCATGCGCCAGGCGGATCGAGGCTGCCTTTTTGATCGTGTTGCCGAAGCTGATGGCGTCGGGGGTGGCTCCCGCCGCCAGACACAGCATGACCTCCTCGATGCTTGCGGCATCAAAGTAGCTGGACAGGCCGACCAGCCGCTCCAGCACCTTCGGCGCGGGATTGGCTTTGACGGCATAGTAAATGCGTGCCAGCGGCAGCGCATCACGAAGGGCGCGGAAGTTGTCTTCCACGCGGTCCACGTCCAGCACGAGACACGGCGTCGCCGGCTGATGCTGGGCAAGGAATCGGGCGATTTTCGGGGTCATCGCGCCGGGCCTCCCTCAGTTGGACGCCCACCTTTCAAGGCGGTGAGCGTAGTTGACGAAACGGTCGAACGAACCAGCGACCAAACGATTGCCAGAACGCTTGACGTCGTTGCGTAACCACGGAGGGCCAGAGGCACGTGCGTTGCTGCGTGAGGGGCATCTAAGACCCCCTCCCCCCCCATGCAATAGAAAATGCGTCTAGCCGCTCAAAAATCCGCGGCATGGTCCCACGTGGCTGATAACGCTTCTGTAACTCAAGATCGCGCGGTATCGGACATCAGGCGGAAACCCGCTGGCGCGATGCCGCCCGGCCACATCGGCGCGGCCCGGCCCAATTGGCCGCACCCTGCGGCCGAGCACCGAGCACCATTAACCCTGTCTCACGCACCGCCGCGGACTGCGGGTTTGACCAGCCCTTGGCACGGTGGCCGGCCGGAGCGGCGGCAGCCTTGGCCTGCGCCTCGCGATCAGGTTCCTGTTGACCTTCTGAAGCAGCGTCGCCGCCAGCAAGTCGGTGCTGTCGCTCTCTGTCTTGCGGATCGGTCCATTCGGCGCGACGGATGGGTCGCTGGCCGCCACTGTCGGCGTGAGGCTTAGGTTCTGTATGGCGGCTAGGCCGTGCTGCTGGGCACTGAACTCATTGCCCATCCCGAGGAACTTGCCGCCGCGGATTAAGCGGCGCGAACCGATCGAAGCCGCCGGTTCGGCTTGAACGCCTGAGCCGTAGCCGGTGCCTCGAGGACCGCACGGGCGCGCCGGCGGCGAAAATAGCCTAACCCAGCGAGGCTTCCGCCCAGTAGGGCCAAGGTCGTGGGCTCCGGCGTATCGACGATCAGATCATACGGCCCGTCACCCGGGGTAACCGTGGTGCTCGGACCGTAGGTGCCGCTGAAGCTGTTCCAGTAGGCCTGGTTGGCTGCACCAACGCCAGCCGGCTTGCCGTCGTTGTTGTACCATTCGTCGTGGTTGTTGCCGATGTTGGCGATCAGCCAGTATTCGCCGTTGGCGGTCGCCGGCGAAACCGTCGCGAATGCCGCCGAGTTTATCTTGATGGTCGCACGCGTCGGCGTTGTACCCAGGTTAGCATCGAAGATCGATCCGACCAAAGTATCATTGGTAAGGCTGGTCAAAGAAGGGCCGCCAGACTGTGGCGCATAGGTCGGATTGCCAGCGGCCCCGGCGTGCCCGCCGCTGCCGTCATCGGCGACCAGATAAACCGCTATCGAACCACCGTCGCCAGGATTGGCCGCCGACAGTAGCATCGTCGCGGCGGCGCCACCAGGCGTCGTCGGCGCATGAAACGATTGCCCGATCCACTGCGAACTGTCCGAGAAACCATCATGACCGTAGAGTGGATTCGCCACATTAATGGAATCGATCAAGACGTCCGCGCGCGCGGGACCAGCCATTAGTAGACAACCCAGGATACCCGTTACCAGGAAACGCGAGTTCATCGTCTCAACCTCCGCGACAGATGTGGTCGGGGGATCGATACGCAAACGTCATGCCATCCGAAAAGTGATAGCTAGATCAACTGAATATGAAATTTCGCGCTGATCGTCCCCGCCTTGGTGTAAAGAATTCCGACACCACAGGCGATGCCGACCCGCATCAACACATTCCGGCACCGATTATATCGTTGCTGGGTCGCACCGGCCATGCATTTGCTTATCGCGGTATTGGTCTTCTTGGTCCGCCCCGCCTCAACGCCACGGCGGTCAGCCGCACGCCCCCTCGGAAGTCATTTCGACCTTGACATTTCTGTGTGAGATTGCAACAAAGAGCCGCGCTGTGCGATCCGCGATCCTGACGTCCGCGCAGCATCGTCCCCACTCCATAAAGAGAGGCTCCATGACACTTCGTCCTTGTTACTTGAGCGGCACACAAATCCGCAGCGCACGCGGCGAGGTCGATGTCGACTTGATACGTGAGGGCGACGAAGTGACGGTGCGTCGCGATGGCCAGGACGTATTGGAGCCAGTTCGGTGGGTCGGTTACTCCTCGGTCGATCTCGCGCGGCACGCCCATGTGGAAGACGCGGCGCCGATCCGAATCCGAGCCAGCGCCATCGCGCAAAAACAGCCGATTCGGGATCTGCTCGTTTCGCCCGAACATTGTCTTGTTCTGGACGGCTACTGCGTCCCTGCGAAACTGTTGGTAAACGGCGGATCGATCGTCAGCGAGCGCGACCACGCCCCGTTCACCTACTACCACATCGAGCTCGATCGGCACGGCATCCTGCTCGCCGAGAATACCCCGGCCGAAAGCTACCTGGATACCGGAAATCGAAGCCTGTTTGACAACGGGCCAGACCCGCGGCAGCTTCATCCACGGTTCCGGCTGAATGCGAATGCCGCTGCCTGGGCAACTGAAGCCTGCGCGCCGCTTGCCCGGAGCATTGATGCGATCCAGGCGATCTGGCGGCGTCTGGCCGAACGGTCTGTCGCGATCGGCTACCCGGTCGCGGAGCCGAGACTTGCCGAAGACGCCGACATTCGCCTCGTCGCCGACGGTCGTATCATTCAGCCAACCGCCGACCGCAACGGATGTTTCGTGTTCGTCGTGCCGGCGGAGATAAAATCCGTAGTCTGCGTCTCAAGATTTTGCATCCCCTCCGACAAAATGATCGCCAGCCAACGCGACACCAGGCGGCTCGGCGTGCGGGTGAACTGGATCGCCATCTGTTCCAATCATATCGAGACAGTCATCGCTGCCGATCATCCGGCGCTCGCAGATGGCTGGCACGACATCGAACGGGATGCGACGTCGCTATGGCGCTGGACCGATGGAGCCGCCGCCATTCCATGGAACAGCGTGACTGATGGAGCCGTCGTCACGATCTCCTGCCTGCCGGTCGATGGTTACCCCCTCTATGACGAGAATGTTCGTCTGGTCGCCTGATCGCTGCTCTGCCTCTTATGGTCGTACCGTTTCAATCCAACCACGCAACACTGCGTTCCGATCGTCCGTGACTCGGCCTCGGAATTCCGAACCACCAGAAACAGTAGCTCCCCGCTTACTCACAATGACCGCCCCTGCACCCGCCGACATTCCGCCGTTTTGGCGAAGCAAGCAGCTCAGCGAAATGAGCGATGCCGAGTGGGAGGCCGTCTGCGACGGATGCGGACGATGTTGTCTGGAAAAGCTTGCAGCCGACGATACGCATAAAGTGTATCCGCTCGATGTAGCCTGCGAATTGCTCGATCCCGCCACCGCACGCTGTTCCGATTATGCCAACCGGCTGCCTCGCGTTCCCGGCTGCATCAAGCTGACGGCGACGAACGTCCGGCAGAGCGACTGGCTGCCGCCGACGTGTGCCTACAGACGTCTTGATAGGGGACAGCCACTGGAGTGGTGGCATCCCCTGGTCTCGGGAAACCCTGACAGCGTGCGCGCCGCCGGCGTCTCCGTCATCGGGCGCTGTATCGAACCGCATCGGGCGGGCGTGCGTGAATATCACACGATCGACTGGTCGTTCCGCGGCGCTGACAGCGATCCGCCCCAACGGTGGACCAAGGCGATGTTCGGCGGTGTCAATGCATCCGTCCCTACGCCGTTCGCGGCCAACGCCCGGGTCGATCTTGATCTGATGGCGACGCACGGCTTCTGGCTTCTTGCCAATGGCTGCCACGGGTTGATGATCCTCGATCGCGCGGCGGAAGTCGCGGCGTTGCCGATCCCCGAGCGGATGCGCATCATGCAAGGGCTCGTCGCGCGCGGGCTCCCCGCCTCCAAATTGGTGGCCGGCGTCGGGCCGGGCGCTGTGTCGGACCAGCAGCGACTTGTCCGGCAGGCGGCGGACCTGGGAATACGCGGCATCCTGCTTAGGATCGCCACCTCCGGCCGAACCTTGCCCGCGCACATCCTGGCCGGCGCGGTCGGCGAACTGGTACAGGCGGTGAACCCCGCGACCCACCTCTATTTGTCCTTCGCCGTCGGTGACGCAGGGGCGGCGGCCGGCCTGACCGCGCTAGACGCGTTGATGTCCCAGTGTCCAGGCCGTCTGCGAGGTATCCGCGATGAAACCCACGGCTGCTCGTTCGGCATGGCGGCGCTGGATCGGTTCGCCGGTGGCGGGCTCGAGATCTATGCCTCCGACGCCGCTGATCTGATGGATCTGGTTCAACGCGGCGGGGCCGGCGTGATCGGCCCCGGCGCAAACGTGCTGTCACGCGCCTGTGCGCAACTTCTTGGCACCACCGATCCCCGGGCAATCGCCAGGCTGCAGCAGACGATCACCGCCGTCGGTAAAGCCCTGCGCGACCGGCCGACCGTGCCCGCCATCAAGACGCTGCTCACCAGGCACACCGGACGGCCGGAGTGGAACCGCATGCGGCTTCCGCTCCGGCCGCCGGCACCGGCCGAACGAACCGCGCTATTCTCCGCCTTTGACGCTTGCGGCCTGAAGCTCGGTCCGCCGATGCGCAACCTACCGCGGGATCAGCCCCCCCCGGCTGGACAGTCGCCACCGGGAGTGACCTAGCCCTCCAACAGGTGCCCGAAGGCCCTAAGTGGGCGCAGGTCATCGCAGATGATCTTGGTGACGGCCAGCAGCGGCACCGCCAGGACCGCACCGGTAACGCCCCACATCCAATACCAGAAGATCAGCGCCAGGATCACCGCGACCGGATTGATGGTGAAGCGCCGAGCCAGCAGCATCGGGGTCGCGATCTCGCCTTCCATGACATGGATCCCAAGATACAGACCCACCGGCAGCAGGGCGTGCCAGGAGACCCCAAGTGCCAGGACGCTGGCCATCAGGAAGATGACGATCCCGATCATCGGGCCAAGGATCGGCACGAAGTTCAGCACGAACGCGACCGCGCCCCAAAGCACCGGGTTGGCCACGCCGCACAGCCACATCACGCAGCCGGTCGCGGCACCGACCAGCGCGTTGATGCAGGACACCGTCAGCAGATAGACCGACACATTCTGCTCGATGTGCAGCGATAGTTCCACCGCGTTTCGCTTGTCCTTGAAGCGCGGCAGAATCTCGACAATGCGGCGGAGAAACGTCTCGCCCGACGCCAGCATGTAGAACAGAATAAGCAGCGTGGTGAGCAGACCGGACGTCGCGGCGGCCGAACCCGACAGCACCGCGCCGACCAGGTTTGTTGGCTTGATCGACGGCGCCTGGGGCAGCCCGCCATCGCTGCCGGTGATGCTCTCGACCTGCTTCATCATGCGCTGGACAGCGTCGATCGGCTCCTGCAGGAAACCGAGGCTGTCCTTCAGTTTCGGGATCGCCTCCGGCAGCTTTCCCGCCCAGGCGGCGGCCGGCCCGGCCAGCATGCTGATGGTGCCACCAAAGGCCGCCAGCACCAGCAGAACGGAAACCGCCGCCCCGATGACGCGCGGGATGTGGATGCGTTCGAGCAGCCCGACGAAAGGTTGCAGCACCAGCTTCAGGACAAAGGCGAGGATCAGCGGCAGCACGATGTCGGCGGCGACATACAGAACGGCAAGCGAAGCAATCACAAACAGGCCACCGAGGAAGAAGGTCTTCGAATCCGTGGGCAGCGGCATGTCGTCGGCTGCTTCGGCCGGTTGCTCGAAGGTCTTCGTCTCCGTCACCGAACCGATGGTCTGGCCGCGCGTGGTCTCGCCCTCGGTTTCGGTCACCGCGACGAATTCGCTGCGGGTTTCCTCGGCGCTCAGGCGATCTTCGTTGGTATCCGTTTGCTGGTCAGGCAGGCGCTCGGTCTTTCATGATGATGCGTTTGGCTTCTGGCGTAATAATTTGGCTTAAACGCGTGCCTCGTGGGAAGGCCGACGATTGGGCCCATCACCTCTTTGGCATGCACCGGCGCTAACCCGAGGCAGCCGCCGCCGCGCCATCCTGTCTCGCGGCAATGTCGACCTCGCGCGTCAGCTTTTGCCGCATCGCGACGGAAAAGTCCCGGTAATCGCGGCAGGTCACGGCGAACGCGCCGGCTCCCCCGATCACCTCCTGCGTGTAGAAAGCCAGCAGATCCGGCTCCTCGTGCAGGATGCAGAGACCGTTGATGGTGATGTCAGCCGCCGTCATGCGGTCGCGGACCGGGCCTGGGGCGATGCCGTCGTTGGAGCGGCCGTCGCCGACAACGTTCACGATTTTGCGGTCGGGAACAGCCGGAACCCGAACCAGCAGAGCCAGCGACTCCACCAGGGCCTCACCCAGCGCGGTCGTTCCCGCGCTGATCGTCCGCGGCATGTTGTCCACGCCGTCGGCGAATGCCGTCAGGTCCGCGGGCATGGCGATCCGGGTCCAGTCGATGATGACGTCCTGCTGCCCGGTGCCCGACCATAGCAGCAACGCCATCAGGCTGTTCCCGGTCAGCCCGGCAGCAACCGCCGGATCGCGCAGCGCGGCGGCCATACCGCCGGCGATCAGGCCGAACTCGTCATAGGTCACGCTGGCGGATCCATCGACCGCCAGCACCATCGCCAGTCCGACATGATCCACCACTACGACCTTTGTATCGAGATGACCGTACCATAAGACCGGTTGGCGACCACGCCGCGGCACCGCGTTGAGCCGGCCCTGGACGCCACTCTACACCCCGCGGCGCGCTGGACCACGACAAACCCGGGCGTGGTCGGACAACGCCAACCCAGGCGTCAGATCGTGCCCACGACTTTCACCCGGGCGCGGCGGTGGACCTCGGCCTGCGCCAGCACCGGCACGTTCATCCGAATGCGATCGACGATGGAATGCACGTGGTAGCGGATCTGGACACTCGTCAGCAGCGCCGGCTTTTCACCGTTCTGAACCGCCGCATCGATGACAATCCTCATGCGGTCAAGAAACTCGCGCAGCTTCTCCGCCCCCAGGGCAAGCTGCCGGTCTTCCGGCGGTCCAACAAGCGAGCCCGCGAGAGTGTCCTCCCAATCGGGCGATAGCACGACGACCGGGATGTAACCCGACGGGCCAACCATATTGTCGCTGATCTGCCTGGACAGGCGTGTGCGGACATGGGCGACGATGCTGCCGACCGATTTCAGGTTGATGGCACAGGCCTCCTGGACCGCCTCCAGGATGGTCGGCATATCGCGGATCGAAATCCGTTCCGCCAACAGCATCTGCAGCACGCGCTGCAGGCCGCCGACCGTGATGACCGATGGCACCAGGTCGGCGACCAGCTTCTGCTGCTCCTGCGGCAGTCCGGCCAGGATCTTCTGGGTCTCCGTGTAAGACAGGAATTCGGCGATGTTTTCTTTGACCACTTCCGCCAGATGCGTCGTCAGCACGGTGGCGGGATCGACCACCGTCCAGTTGGCCGAACGCGCCTGATCCGCCAGACCCGGCGCGATCCAGCACGCCGGAAGCCCGAATGTCGGCTCGACCGTATTTTCGCCCGGAAGCGCCACCGCCTGATCCCCAGGGCTGATCGCCAGCATCATCAGCGGACGCAACTCACCCGCGCCAGCCGAGATTTCCTTCAGCGCGAAGACATAGTTGTATGGATCAAGCTCTACATTGTCCTGGATGCGGACCGACGGCAGCACGAAGCCGAGGTCGGTCGCCAGCGCGCGTCGCAGTCGCTTGATCTGGTCCGGAAGCTGCTGCGCCATGCCGCCGGCAAGTTCCAGCAGGCCATAGCCCAATTCGACCCGAACGACATCCAGCATCGACACCTGCGCCAGGCTGTTGTCCGGTGCCTGCTGCACAACTGGAACCGCCGCGGCCAGCTCGGCGGCGCGGGCATTGAACCGGTGCCACGCGCCACCGCCTGCCAGCACGGAAACAAACAGGAACGGCATCGTCGGCAGACCCGGCAACAGCGCCAGGATCCCCGCGGCGGCCGACGCGATGATCAGCGGATTGACGTTCGATCCCAGCTGCGACGCCAGCTTGCCATGCATCTTCCCTTCGATGGCACCCTTGGAAACGACGATGCCGGCGGCGGTGGAAACCAGCAGGGCCGGGATCTGCGAAACCAGTCCGTCGCCGACCGTCAGGGTGGTGAAGGTGGCCAGCGCATTGTCGAGCGACATGTGCGCCCGGATGAGCCCCATCGCCAGGCCGCCGAAAATGTTGATCAACGTAATGATCAGCGCGCAGATCGCGTCGCCGCGGACGAACTTGCTGGCACCGTCCATCGAACCGTAAAATCCGCTCTCTTCGGACAGTTCGGCGCGACGCAGGCGCGCGGTCGGCTCATCGATGGTGCCCGACGACAGGTCGGCATCGATCGCCATCTGCCTGCCCGGCATTGAATCCAGATAGAAACGAGCAGAAACCTCGGCGATACGACTTGATCCCTTGGTGATGACGATGAAGTTCACCAGCAGCAGCATGGCGAAGACGATAGCGCCGACCACCACGTCGCCGCCCATCAGGAAGCTGCCGAACGCCGCGACGACCTGACCCGCCGCGTAGGGACCTTCGCTGCCGTGCGACAGGATCAGCCGCGCGGTGGCGACGTTCAGCGACAGCCGGAGAATGGTCGTCAACAGCAGCAGGGTCGGCAGGCTGGAGAAGTCGAGCGGCCGTTCCAGCGACAGCGAGACCAGCAGGATCAGGATCGAGGCGATGAACGACAGAGCCAGCGCCATATCCAGCAGGAAGGTCGGGATCGGCAGAATAAGGATCGAAAGCTGAAACAGCACGCACAAGGCCAGCCCGACGTCGCCACCCGGTGCGATCCTCCGCAGCGGCCCCAAAGCGTTGAACAGGGAGTCCAACGCTGGACCACCCAGCAGACCTTTCATGGCGTCCTTGCGGCGGCGGTCATTGCAGCGGTGCTGGGCGGCACCTCGATGCCCTGCGCGGCATACAGGCTGATCTTGTTGCGCAGCGCCCGGATCGACAGACCCAGCATCGTTGCCGTGCGGGTTCGATTCCCCCCGGTCAGCCGCAGCGTGCCGATGATGACATCACGCTCCACCAGATGCAGCGGCCGCCCGACGAACGGCGACAGCTGATCAGCGGTGGCCTTCGGCGGCGCGCACGCCGAAGCCGGTCCAACCTCCAGCGCCTTGACGTCGATGACGCTGTCTGAGGTCAGCACCAGCGCGCGGTGGATGGTATTTTCCAGCTCCCGGACATTGCCCGGCCAGTCGTGGGCGATCAGCGCGCTCAGCGCCGCGGGCGACAGCTGCCGGCTCTGTCGCCCGCTTTCCCAACGGTATTTCTCGATGAAGTGTTCCGCCAGCGCCGGAATGTCCCGCGGCCGGTCCCGCAGGCTTGGAACGTGAACCGCGACGACATTCAAACGGAAATACAGGTCCTCGCGGAATGTCTGCCGAACGACCTCTCGCTCGAGGTCGCGGTTGGTCGTCGCGATGATCCGCACGTTCAGGCGGATCGGGGCTCTGCCGCCGATCCGGTCGATCTCGCGCTCCTGCAGCGCGCGCAGCAGCTTCGCCTGCAGCCGCCGGTCCATCTCGCTGATCTCGTCCAGCAGGATCGTCCCGTTCTGAGCCGCCTCCAGCTTGCCGATACGCTGCCCCACGGCGCCCGAGAACGCACCGCGTTCGTGACCGAACAGCTCGGATTCCAGCAGCTGTTCCGGGATCGCCGCGCAATTGACGGCGACAAAGGGGCCGCTGGCGCGTGGCGAATTCCGGTGGATATAACGCGCGATCACTTCCTTGCCGGTGCCCGATTCGCCGCGCACCAGGACGGATGCGTCGGAACCGGAGATGCGCTGTGCGCGCTGGACAACGGCCAGCATCGCGGGGTCGCGACACACCAGGCCGTCATCCGGCCGCCGATGCCGGGAGGCCGCGTGTGGCGCGGTCGGAACGGCTTGATCCTGTACCGCGGGGAGGCTGCCTTCCAGATCGTTGGGAACCAGAAAGCCAGCCGCGGTATAGACCGTCATCAGGAACGTTCCGACTTGACGATCTCCGTCATCGTCACGCCAAGCCTGGTGTTGTCGACCATCACGACCTCGCCGCGCGCGATCAGCCGGTTGTTGACGTAGATGTCGATCGCCTCGCCCAGCCGGCGATCCAACTCGACCACCGCGCCGCGACCCAGCTTGAGCAGCTGCGACACCTGCATGGTCGCCTTGCCAAGCACGGCGCTGACGGTGACCGAGATATCGTACACCGCCTCGAGATCCTTGGCGGTACCTATCTCGGTTGTTTCGCGCACTTCCGGCGCTGCCGCGGGATTTGGATTGTTCATGTCTGATGCCTGCTTCCTTGCTCGTTCACCAGACCTGCCGACAGCGGGATAATCGCCTGCCGGAGGTCTTCCAGTAATGCCGTCCGACTGATCGTCGCCTCGCCGCGGTGCCAGCGGATCGTTACGCCCTCACCGACATTGCCCGCCTCCAGCGCCCGCGCGAGTTCCGTTATGTCCGCGAAACGCTGAAGCCGACCGCTGTCGTCGCGCAGCATGAATTCCGGCGCCACGGTCAGCGCCGGCTTGATCCGATCGGCCACCATCCGCACCCGGTCCAGCAACCGTCCCGACCAATCGTCCGAGGTCACCGCGATCACCGTGTTGACCAGCAGATCCGCCACCGCCAGCGACGCCTCGTCCACCGACTCCGAGGTCTTGGCGTCAAGCTCATAAAGCGACGTCAGCAACTTCGCCGTCAGCGGCTGATCACCATCGTGGTAGCCGGCTTCCTGGCGCCCCGTCATGTAACCGTCGGTCCACGCCGCGGCGCGAATCTCGCCAGCGTCTTCAGCCGGATGGGACACCTCGTCAGGCACCAGAACCGGAGGCTCATCCCGCGGCTCGTTGAAATTCTCGAACACGGCGAAAATCGCGTCTGTCGTCATTTTGCCAGTCCTTTCCCGCAATTACTCGATCATCCTGTCGTCGCTGCCAGTGCTCAGCTCGATCTCGCCACTTGCCGCGAGCTCCTTGGCCAGATTGGCGATCGTACCCTGGGCATCCTCCACATCCTTGAGCTTCACCGGGCCAAGCGAGGCGATGTCGTCGCGCAGCATTTTCGCCGCCCGCTCTGATAGTTGCGACAGAAACAGAGTGCGGATGGCTTCGGTCGCGCCCTTCAGCGCGATCGGCAGCTTCTCCTTGTCGATCTGGCGCAGCAGCACCTGCAGGCCTGTCGGCGTCAGGCGCTGCAGATCGGCGAAGGTGAACATCTGCGACTTCACTTTCTCGGCCGACTCGCGGCTGCGCTCTTCAAGGCCGGTCAGGAACCGGGTTTCCGCCTTGCGGTCGAAGTTGTTGAAGATCTCGGCGATCAGCTGATGCGAGTCCTGTCGCGATGCGCGGGCCAGGTTGGACATGAACTCCGCCCGCAGGATGCTCTCGACCCGATCCAGAACGTCCTTCTGAATCGATTCCATCCGCAGCATCCGCATGACGACCTCCATCGCGAATGAGTCGGGCAACAGCGTCAGCACGCGCGCGGAGTGGTCCGCCTTGATCATCGAGAGTACAACTGCAACGGTCTGCGGATATTCGTTCTTCAGATAGCTGGACAGGATTTCCTCGCTGACGTTGCCCAGCTTGTCCCACATGGTACGCCCGGCGGGACCACGGATCTCTTCCATGATCTGCAGAACGCGATCCTTCGGCATCGCCTTGAGCAGCAGGTTCTCGGTGCTCTCGAAGCTGCCCATGATGCCGCCGGTCGCACCGAAATTGTCGACGAAGTCGCCGCACAGGGTTTCGACGGTGTCGGCCTGGATCACCCCAAGTTGCGCCATGGTGGCGGAGATCGCCTTGATCTCGTCCTCATGCATCATCGAGAACAACTTGGCCGCATACTCTTCGCCCAGCGCGAGCATCAGGATCGACGCTTTATGCAGGCCGGACATCTCTCGGTTCGGCGCGCTGGCCTTGGCCATTTCGTCTGGACACCCTGGTCATCATGCTGCGGCACGGTTCAGCACGCAGGGCTAAAGACTAAAGCTTACCATTCGATTAATGTCCGACGCCGAGCCTCTGACCGGCGCGTGCGAAGCGATCCGCCGCAATCAGGGCCTGCGGTGTTTGCAACCGGCACGGACCCCGATAGCGGCGGTAAAGGCGGCAACAGACCAGGCTGGCGGACGTTACTTAACCGTCTCCTCAGGCTCGGGTCGACAAGGCCATTGCACCGGTTCGGCTCGACGGCGTGCGGCCGACCCGACTGCCATAGCGTGTCACCGCCGGCGGCGGCACACAGGCGCGGGCAATGATCCGGACGATGCGGGTCTGCACCGCGATGGCTCGTTCCAGTAGCACCTGGTTTTCGGCCGCCAGCGCACCGAGACGCTGTCCCAAGCTCACCATCGCCGGCGGCAGCACGGGCAACCGCGGCTGCTTGGTCAAATCCGCCAAGGCGGCTTCCTTGGCGGCGACCAGGGCGACGGCGGCGGGAAAATCCAGCCGCTTCAGCGCGTCGTTTTCCTGCGCCAGCACATTTGTCAAACGCTGCGCGGCGTCCACCAGATCGTTGCTCATTTTGGTTTTGTCTCCTGCATCCGCAGCATCGCGTCGTAGATCGGTTTGGCCAGTCCCAAGCCGCCATGCGCCTCGATCTGCTTCGCGAACTCCTGGACCAGCATCGGCTTCCAGGCTTCCTCGCCCGGACCGCCGCCGAACGCGTCGTGCGAACTGTCCACTGTGTCGAACATGGGCTGCAGCAGCTGACCGATCGCCATCGCCTCGAAGTCATGCGCCGACTTGGCGACTTTGGTCGGATCGACCGACTGCGATGGCTTCGTCACGTTGGATGGGCCGGCCAAGGGGGAACTGGCAACCGGTGAACTGGCCACCGGCAGCTGTATTGACGGCGTGGGGGAAACTTTCGTCATCAACGCACCTCCAGATCCGCCTGTAGCGCGCCGGCGGCCTTGATCGATTGCAGGATGCTGATCAGATCGCGCGGTCCGACACCCAGCGCGTTCAGGCTGGCCACCAGATCGCGCAAGGTCACCCCGGTGCTGAGGATCCCAAGCTTCTTGTCGTGCTGATCATCGATCGCGATGGTGGTCCTCGGCACCGTGACCGTTTTGCCCTTCGAGAACGCGTCCGGTTGACTGACCTCGGGCGTCTCCGTTACCCGGATGGTCAGGTTCCCCTGGGCGATCGCCACGGTGCTGATGCGGACGTTGGCACCCATCACGATGGTGCCGCTGGCCTCGTCGATCACCACGATCGCGGGGCTGTCCGGCTCCACCCGCAGATCCTCGATGGCGCCCAATGTGGCGATCGGATCGCGGTTTGTCAGGTCGAGCTGCACTGTCCGCGGATCGGTGACCCTGGCGATCGGCCCGACCGTGGCGTTGATCGCCGTGGCGATCCGCTGAGCCGTCGTCAGGTCCGGGTTCCGCAACGCCAACCAGAGGCCTTTGGCTTTGTCGAGGTCGAACGGGATCTCTTTTTCCACCGTCGCCCCGTTGGCCAGCCGTGCAGAGGTCGGCACGCCGCGGGTGACCGAACTGGCGGCGCCACGCGCGGCGATCGCGCCGGTCGTCAGGGTCCCCTGGCCAACCGCATACACCTCACCGTCGGCGGCGAGCAGCGGTGTGACCAGCAGCGTTCCGCCGGTCAGATTGGTGGCGTCCCCCAGGGCCGAGATCGCGATGTCGATGCGGCTGCCGCTGCGGGCGAAGGCTGGCAGGTCAGCTGTCACCATGACGGCGGCCAGGTTCTTGGTGGACAGGGCGGTGACTTGATCGCGCGTGTTCACCCCCAGACGTTCCAGCATGCCGATCAGCGATTCGCGCGTGAACACGTTGTTGTTCAACTTGTCGCCGGTGCCATTCAGACCGACCACCAGCCCGTAGCCGATCAATTGGTTGTCGCGGACGCCCTCGAGGTCGGTGATATCCTTGATCCGTGCGTTCGCCCACGCGGATGCCCATTCGGATGACCCTGCGATAAAGGTCAACCCGAGCAGAACAGCGGCGATCGCGCGCGTTGTGCGCAAGGTTCATCCTATTGGCGGCTACCCGGCCATCGCAGCAACTTCCGTGCCGCGGCCAAATCCGACGAATTCAGCCGACGGACGGCGAAGTTGGGGCGGCAAATCCTGCCGGGCGGCATCACCGGTCGGCTTTATTTGCCGATTTGACGTGGTTTCGTTGCAAATCTTTGACGTTTTGGTGCACGCTCTTGGCGTTCGCGGGACAGACGGCTATACGTCCGCGCGTTCCCTACCCGGAATGGGCCGGGCACCTGCCGCTGCGGTTTCCAACCGCGGCAAGCGGGCGCACGGATAAGCAGGACCGAACGCACATGATGGTGACTTTGCCCCCTGATTATCGCCCTGCCGACGATGAGCCGTTCATGAATCCCATTCAGGCCGAGTATTTCCGGCAAAAGCTGTTCCGCTGGCGGGCCGAGCTGTTGCGCGAAGCCGATGGCACCCTGGCCAGCCTGTCCGAGGGCGGCATCCACGAAGCCGACATCACCGACCGAGCCAGCGTGGAGACCGATCGGGCACTGGAACTGCGCACCCGTGACCGCGCCCGAAAGCTGATCTCGAAAATTGATCAGGCGCTGGTGCGGATCGAAAGCGGCAGCTACGGCTATTGTGAAGAGACGGACGAGCCCATCGGCATCAAACGCCTGGAAGCGCGGCCGATCGCGACAATGTCGATCGAGGCGCAGGAACGCCACGAGAAGATGGAGCGCGTGCACCGCGACGACTGACCCACGGCCGTCGGTCCGGATACGCTCTGATCCTATGGGGATAACCGTGCGCCGGTGGCGGCCGGCAGAGGCGCGAGCCGCCCGGCAGTGATCCTCGTGTCAGCAGCCCGGCAGGCATTCTCTGGGGAGCCGCCCCGCCCCGATGCTTGAAGATCAGCCGGAAGCGATCAAGGTCGGGATCGCAGGCGCCATCAACAACAGGGATCGGTGGTTGCCAACCGCGATGAGCGTGACGAGACTGGCGGCGTGCTACAGTCCACCGATGGCGTCGTCCACCCATTGGGGATAGGAATTTCATGCTGCGGTCATAAAAGGCCACACTGCGGTCATGAGGGAAGGCAGATGGGTCTGGTCACGCGGGTGGGCGTCACGGTGACATTCCTGCGCATGGATCAGCCGCCAAAGGCTCAGGCGCCGGGATTGCCGCCACAGTTTCAGATCGTCCGAGCCCAGGCGCCGTCGGTGCCATTCTATCGATACCTCTACAACACGGTAGGCGCCGATCATCTGTGGTGGTTGCGGCGCACGATGCCTGATGATGAGTTGGCGGTCCTTCTGCACGACAGGGCGGTGGCGATCTACACCTTGTACACGAAGGGTGAGCCGGCAGGTTTCTTCGAACTCGACGCGCGCCCTTGGCCGGACGTCAACCTGAGCTATTTTGGCTTGCTGCCGGCCTCGATCGGCCAGGGCGTCGGATTGCCTTTTCTGCGCGCTGCGGTGGACGAGGTCTGGCGGCATGGTCCCAAGGGCCTGACGGTGAACACGTGTACCGCCGATCATCCCCGGGCGCTGCCGAATTACCTCCGCACCGGGTTCTACGTGGTGCGGCAAGTGCGGGAAATCTGGTCGGTGCCGAACAGCCTCAACATGCGCATTCCGGCCGGTCTGAAGCTTTGACGGACGACCTGGCGCTCTATGTCCACTGGCCATTCTGCCTGGCCAAATGCCCCTACTGCGACTTCAACTCGCATGTGCGGGAGCGGATCGATCAGCGTCGCTTCGCCCAGGCGCTCCGGCGTGAGCTGGCGACCGAGGCATCCCGGATCGGGCGGCGGCGACTGACTTCGGTGTTCTTCGGCGGCGGAACGCCAAGCCTGATGGACCCGTCAACCGTGGCGACGCTGCTGGATGACGCGGGGCGGCGGTTCGATCTGGCGGACGATCTGGAAGTCACCCTGGAGGCGAACCCGACAAGCGTTGAGGCCGAACGGCTGGTGGCGTATCGTGACGCCGGGGTCAATCGCGTGTCCATGGGCATTCAAAGCCTGGATGAAGCCGCCCTTCACGCGCTGGGTCGGCAGCATTCGGTCCGCGAAGCGATCGACGCATTGGCTCTGGCTCGGCGGCTTTTCGCCCGCGTGTCATTTGATCTGATCTACGCGCGCCCGGGACAAACGATCGGACGCTGGCGTGAAGAGCTGCGCGCGGCGTTGGCGATCGCCGCCGATCATCTGTCGCTGTACCAGTTGACGATCGAACCAGCCACCCGGTTCGAAGCGCTGTATCGGCAAGGCAAGATTGTATTGCCAAACCAGGATACCGCGGCGGCTCTGTATGACGCCACCGGCGAGGAATGCGCCCGTGCCGGACTGTTGGCATACGAGATTTCGAACTACGCCCGCCCTGGTGAGGAAAGCCGGCACAACCTGACCTACTGGCGGTATCTCGACTACGCAGGCATCGGTCCCGGGGCGCACGGACGGATCACGGTGGACGGATCACTGTATGCGACCAGGCGCCATCGAGCCCCCGAACCCTGGGCCGAACGGGTGGAGCAAACCGGGGATGGACTGACGGCGGACGAGCCGGTGGCGACAGAGGAGCGTGCGCGGGAGGCTCTGCTGATGGGCCTGCGGCTGACGGAGGGGATCAACCTGTCCCGCTTCCAGGCGCGGACCGGCCGGACGCTATCGCAATCCGTCGATGCCGAGGTCCTGGACCAATGTGTCGCAGAAGGCTACCTGACGCTGGCGGATGGACAGCTGGTGGCGACCGGCGAAGGTCGGATCCGGTTGGACTCGCTGCTGTCGGCGCTGGTGATGTGACCCAGCGCTTGGTTGCCGCTGGGGCATGTCGTTGACGGACTCCGGGTCTAGGGCGGGCGGACAGGCGTGGCGGGCTTACCGCGCCGGTCTTGGTGGCGCGGTACAAAAGGGCCGGACGAAAAGAGCGGTGCCAAAAAAAACGGCGGTGCTTGTGGCACCGCCGAAGTTTAGGGAGGAAACGTCCAAGAAGGCAGTGCGCCGAAGCGCGCTGCCGAATTCATAATGCCCTTCGCAAGTGCAGCATGCAAGCGGCTTTTTGCTGCGTCGCAGCATTTTCCCGCGGCATTCACCGTTTGTTGCTTTTTTACCACAGGAGTTTGTGCTCTGCCCTTCGTCACGCCGCCTCGACGCGATGGACCGCCGGAGCGGCAAAGCAGAAGCGGGGATCGAGCGCCTTCGTCGGCGGCCCGCGCCAGAAAAGCAATTTAGCCCGATATCGCGCCCTGTCAGGCCTGCCGCCGTCATGGTTCCTGCTGAGCCACCCCAACCGGCACGATCGTAATAGGCAACGATAACGGGCATCTCTGGCACTGCCGGTCGGACGTCCGGTCGCGACCGCGCCATCGCGGAATGGCGCCGCGGCGAACATGCCACCGGTCGCAGCCAATTTGGTTTCAGACCTCGAACCATTTGACGAGCAACGACTTATCTGATTGAAGCGCCAACGGTGGCGGCCGCGACGCCGTCCGCGGGATAACAGGAGGGAACAAGACCAATGGCGATCCAGCCTGGTCCAGCGCCGCGACGGCACTGGCTGCGTATCCTTTTCGTCCTGCCGTTTATCGCGATGCTATGGGTTTCGTCTTACAACCGCCTGACGCCGGAACTGTTCGGCTTCCCGTTCTTCTACTGGTATCAGCTGTTGTGGGTCGTCCTGGCGGCTGTGCTGGCTGGGATCGTTTATGTAGCAGAACACTAAGGAGCTGCCGTGAACTGGTCCGCCCTTATTGTCTTCATCGCGCTCTTTGTCTTCGTCACCAGCCTGGGGTTCTGGGCAGCGCGTTGGCGCGCCGGTGATCTTACCCAACTGCATGAATGGGGCCTGGGTGGCCGTCGCTTCGGCACCTTCGTCACCTGGTTTCTGCTTGGCGGAGACCTGTACACCGCCTACACCTTCATCGCCGTTCCGGCGCTGGTCTACGGTGCTGGCGCGCTGGGCTTTTTCGCGGTTCCCTACACGATCCTGGTCTACCCGCTGCTCTACCTGATCTTTCCGCGGCTGTGGTCGCTGGCGCACAGGCACGGCTACGTCACCTCCTCGGACCTGGTATTGGGACGCTATGGCAACAAGTGGCTGGCGCTCGCGGTCGGCGTGACCGGCATCGTCGCGACCATGCCGTACATCGCGCTGCAGTTGGTCGGCATGCAGGTGGTGATCGGCGCCATGGGCGTGTCGGGCGCTGGCCTGGCCGGCGATCTGCCCCTGATCATCGCGTTCATCATACTCGCGGCCTTCACCTACACTTCCGGACTAAGGGCACCCGCCATGATCGCGGTGGTGAAGGACCTGCTGATCTACCTCGTGGTCATCGCCGTCACGATCTTCGTGCCACTCAAGCTGGGTGGATTCGGACCCGTTTTCTCCGCGGTGCCGGCCACGAAGCTGACGTTGGCCGCGCCGGTGGGCGAGACCTACGGCACCTACAGCGTCTACGCCACCCTGGCACTCGGTTCGGCACTCGCGCTGTTCCTTTATCCGCATTCCCTGACCGCCATCCTGAGTAGTTCCAGCCCCGGCGCGATCCGCCGCAACGCCGCGCTGCTGCCGGCCTACTCCCTGGTGCTCGGCTTGCTGGCGCTGCTGGGCTTCATGGCCGCGGCGCTGCATGTCGGGACCAACCCCGCATTCGCATCCGGCTTCAGGCAATACGGCAACAACTTCGCCGTGCCGGCGTTGATCCTTTCGGTGTTTCCCGGATGGTTCGCCGGCGTCGCCTTCGCCGCGATCGCGATCGGTGCCCTGGTGCCCTCGGCGATCATGTCGATCGCCTGCGCCAACATCGTCAGCCGCACCATCTATCGAGGCTTCATCGCACCCAACGCGACCGGCACTCAGGAGTCCGCTGTTGCAAAGATCGCCTCGTTGCTCGTCAAGGTTGGCGCGCTGGTGTTCATTATCTTCGTGCCAGTTCCTTACGCCTTGCAGTTTCAGTTGCTTGGCGGCCTGTGGATCATCCAGGTGCTGCCGTCGGTCATCCTGGGTCTGTATATACGGCTGCTCAATGGCTGGGCGTTGCTGATCGGCTGGGCAGTCGGCACCGGCGTGGGAACCTGGATGGCGTCCACCACGTCGTTCAAGGCCGCCGTCTTCACGCTGTCGTTCATGGGCGTCAGCGTCCCCGGCTACATCGCGGTCTGGGCCGTGCTGGCCAACCTGGTGGTGTCGTTGCTGCTTTCGCTGCTGCTGAAGCCTTTCGCGACGCCCGCCCCGGTAATGGCGGACTGAACAACCGCCGTGTTACGCTTGCTTCGGTATCGAAGTACGGCAAGAGCAAACCACCATGCAACATGAACGGATCCCGGTTTTGGATGTCGCCGGACTCCTTGCGGGACAGCCCAACGCCCGGCCGGCGCTGGCCGCGGCAGTTGCCGATGCCTGTCGCGATACGGGGTTCCTGGTGATTGCCAATCACGGCATCGACCAGTCCCTGATCGACGGGGCATTCGCGGCGGCATCCGAGTTTTTCGATCTTGAAGCAGAAGCCAAACTTGCGCTCAAGGTTGGCGAGCTCAACATTGGATATCTGCCGTATGGCGCACAAACCGTCCGCACCTCGAAGGTGAATAACAACACCCGGCCAAACCTCAGCGAGAGCTTTTACATCGTCACGGAGCACCACCCCGACGACGTCGAGATCATCAGCGGGAACCCCTTGCACGGAACGAACAAGTGGCCGCTTGCGATGCCGTCGTTCAAGACTAGCTGCATGGCCTACTTCCAGGCGATACAGCCCCTCGCGCACAAGATGGTTTCGGTCATCGCGACCTCACTCGGGCTGACGGACGATTATTTCGACGCCGATTTCCACGCACCAACCGTAACCTTGCGGTTGATCCGCTACCCACCGCACGATCAGGCCGAGGACAACCAGTTCGGCTTCGCGCCGCACATCGATACCAGTTTCCTCACGCTGCTGGCGCAGTCGGCACTCCCGGGGCTAGAGGTGCGAACGCGGGAGGGCGACTGGGTCCGCCCGCCGGCGATCCGTGGAACCTTCGTCATGAACACGGGGGAGATGCTGGCCCGCTATTCCAATGACGGCTACATCCCGACACCCCACCGGGTGATCAATGCGAACAACAAGCTGCGCCACGCCATACCGTTCTTCTACGGCCCTGGCCTGGATGCGGTCATACGCCCCGTCCCTACGTCTGTCGGTCCTGACAGATCAGCCCGATACGAACCTCTGCTCTACGCTGATCATCGGCGGAAGCTCAACCTGACAAACTTCGACCACCGCCGAGGAAAAGCAGGCACGACAGCCTGACAAGTATGCCTGCGGTATTACCGCCGCCGCTGGCGACCTAACCAGCGAAACAGCCACACCGCGGCAGCGGGAACGTCAGTCACCCGCCACCGCCCCCATTTTCTCCGCGAGACGCGGCAGCGCCGAACGACGGCCTGGCATCAACCAGTGCTGCAACCGATCCAGGTACAGGTAGACCACCGGGGTGGTGTAAAGCGTCAGCACCTGACTGACCGCCAGCCCGCCAACCATCGCGAAACCAAGCGGCTTGCGCAGTTCCGATCCCGCGCCATTTTCCAGCATCAGCGGCAGGCCGCTCAGCATCGCCGCCATGGTCGTCATCAGGATAGGGCGGAAACGCAGCAGACAGGCCTGGCGGATCGCCTGATGCGGAGTCATGCCGTCGCGCCGTTCGGCGGTGATGGCGAAATCCACCATCATGATCCCGTTCTTCTTCACGATGCCGATCAGCAGGATGATGCCGATCAGCGCGATCACGGTCAGCTCGTAGTGGAACAGCAACAGCATCAGCAGTGCTCCGACACCCGCTGACGGCAGCGTCGAAAGGATCGTCAGCGGCAGCACATAGCTCTCATACAGCACGCCCAGGATGATGTAGACCGTGATCAGAGCCGCCGCGACAAGATAGGGTTCCGTGCTCAGCGACGACTGGAAGGCCTGCGCCGTGCCCTGAAAGCTGCCCTGCACGGTCGCCGGCAGCCCCATCGACGCCTCCATCCGATCAACCTGCGTCACCGCTTCTCCCAGCGACGCCTTGCCGGCGAGATTGAATGAAATCGTAACAGACGGGAATTGGCTCTGGTGGTTGACTGCCAGTGGCCGCACCGGAACGGTCGTCTGATGCACCAGCGTCGACAGCGGCACGACCGCGCCACCGGACGAACGCACATACAGCTTCCGCAGCGTCGAAAGGCTGCCATACTCATTGGGCAGTGCCTCAAGGATCACGTAATAGGCCTTGTTGCCGGTGAAGTACTGTGCCACCTCTCGTTGACCGAACGCATCATACAGGATCGCATCGATCGCCGCCGGCTGAACCCCGAAGCGGGAGGCCTGGTCGCGATCATAGGTCAACGTCTCCGTCGTGCCGGAGTTCTCCTGGTCCGAAGTCACGTCGGCCAGCAAAGGAATTTTCTGCATCTTCGCCAGCACCTTCGGCGCCCAGCTGTTCAGCTCATCCTGGTTCGAATCCTGCAACGTGTATTGGTACTGGGTGCGGCCCAAACGGGCGCCGACCCGGACATCCTGGATAGGCTGCAGGAACAGCCGGATACCGCTCACCACTTTCATTTTTTGATCGATCCGAGCAATCACCTGCATGATATCGCTGGAACGCTGGTCCCACGGCTTCAAGGTTATGTACATGCGGCCATTGTTCGCCGTCTGACCGGCGGTGCCGGCACCAATCGCCGAGACCACCGCCGCGACCGCCGGATCGGCCATCACCACATCACTGACCCGCCGCTGCAGTGTCGCCATCTGGTCGTACGATGCATCCTGCGCGGCGTCGGTGACCCCGATCATGATCCCGGTGTCCTGAAGCGGAAAGAATCCCTTGGGAATTATGATGTACAGCACGACCGTCAGCGACACCGTCGCCACGAAGACCATCAGCGTGATGAAACGAAAGCGCAGCGCGATATCCAACGTCCGCTCATAGAAGCGGATCATTCGTTCGAACATGCCCTCGATCAGGTTGTAGATCCGTCCGTGACTGTGCGCGTCGGGTGAAAGGAATCTGGAACACATCATCGGCGTCAGCGTCAGCGATACCAGCGCCGACACGACGATGGTGATCGACACGCAGATGGCGAACTCCCTGAACAGCCGTCCGATAATGCCGCCCATCAGCAGCAGCGGAATGAACACCGCGATCAACGAGAAACTGATGGACACGATGGTGAAGCCGATCTCGCTGGCACCCGCGAACGCCGCCTCCAGCGGACCCATGCCATCCTCGATGTGGCGAAAGATGTTCTCCAGCATGACGATGGCATCATCGACAACGAAGCCCACCGCGATGGTCAGACCCATCAGCGACAGGTTGTCCAGGCTGAAGCCACAGACGTACATCATGCCAAGTGTGCCGACGAGCGCGACAGGTATCGTGATGCTCGGGATGATGGTTGCCCAGACGTTGCGCAGAAACAGGAAGATCACCATCACCACCAGGCCGACGGCGATCATCAACGTCAGCTCCACGTCGTTGACCGAGGCGCGTATCGTCAGCGTGCGGTCGGACACGACGGTCAGGTGAACGTTGGGCGGGATGTCGGCCCGTAGCGACGAAAGCTTGTTCTTCACGCCATCGGCCGTCGATATCACATTGGCGCTTGGCTGCTTGAACACCAGCAGCAGAACGGACTTCTTGCCATTCGTCCACGCCTCCAGCTCCCGATTCTGCGGCCCGGCGACCGCTCGGCCGACGTCCCGCACACGGATTGCCCCGCCGTTGCGGTAGCCGATGATGACGTCGTTGTAAGGCGCCGACGTGGTCAGCTGATCGTTGGCGTAGATCGTGTAGGACTGGTTATGCCCGTCGATACTGCCTTTCGGATTATCGACCGTGACGTTTGTCAGGACATTGCGCACATCCTCCATCGTCATGCCCATCGATGCCAAACGCGCGGGGTCGACCTGGACGCGGATCGCCGGCGTCTGCTGACCAACCACCAGCACCTGCCCAACGCCGGCAAGCTGCGAAATCTGCTGCTCGACGATGTTCTCGGCGTAGCTGTCCACTTCGGTGATCGGCGCCTGGTCGGACCCCATCGCCAGAATCAGGATCGGGCTGTCTGATGGATTGATCGCGCGAAAGGTCGGCGGACTGGGCATGTTCTTCGGCAACGAGCCCTCGGCCGCGTTGATCGCTTCCAGCAACAGGGTTTCGGCATTGCCAAGGTTGGTGCCAAGGTCGAATTGCAACGCGATCGAGGTGGTGCCGAGAACGCTGGTCGAGGTCATTTGCGCCAGGCCCGGCAGCATCTGGCCAAACTCGGTTTCCAGCGGCGTCGCCACGGTCGATGCCATGGTTTCTGGACTGGCCCCAGGATATTGCGCGGTCACCGTCAGCGTCGGAAACTCGACGTTCGGCAACGGCGCCACCGGCAGCAATGGATAGGCAACCAGCCCGGCAAGAAAGATCGCGGCGGTGAGCAGCGAGGTGGCGATAGGCCGCCGAATGAATGGCGTCGAGATGCTCATCGCGATGACGTCCTGAAATACGCGTTTGGCTCAGCCAGGTGATGCGCCGCCGGCGGCGGCATCCTTGGGCGCGGGTTCCGGGTTCTTGCGAACCCCGGCCGCCTTCACGCGCAGTCCCGGCGCCAATCGTGACTGCCCCGACACCACGACCGTCTCCATGCCGGACAGGCCCTTGCTCACCACCGCTCGGTCTTCATCCTGATAGCCCACCTGGACGTTGACCTGATCAGCAGTTTGATCCGGCTTCACGACGTAGACGAAAAGCCCGTCCGGCCCGTGCTGCACCGCGAGCAGCGGCACGGTCACCACCTTGTGCAACGTACCCACCTGCACGCGGGTGTTGACGAACTGCCCGGGCCAGAGATGATCGTCGTTGTTTTCGAAGCTCGCCTTCAACGAGATCGTCCCGGTCGACGTGTCTATGGCGTTGTCCGGTGTCAGCAACGTCCCGGTGGCCAGAACCTTGTTCGCATCCTGGCCGTCCAGCGCGAAAACCGGCAAAGGCCCGCTGATCCGAGCCTGCTGGATACGGTTGAGGTCGGCCTCCGGCAGCGTCAGCACCACGGCGATCGGCTTGTCCTGGGTGATCGAAACAATCGCGGTTTGACCGGCGGTCTGGATGACGTTGCCAACATTGATCAGGTAGAAGCTTAGTCGTCCATCGATCGGCGCGTGGATGACGCAGTAGCCCAGATTGATCCGCGCGGTCTCGATCATCGCGGCGTCGACCGCGACGGCCGCGGTGTCCTTGTTCACTGTTGCCCGCTGATCGTCCACCTGCTGGATCGACGCGAAGTTGCGTTTGGCCAGGTCAGCGTAGCGATTGAGATCGAGCGTGGCACTCTGCAATACAGCCGTATCCTCATCCCGCTGCGCCATCGCCTGATCCAGCGCCGCCTTGTACGGGCGCGGGTCGATCTCGGCCACAATGTCACCCTTGTGCACCTCATGACCCTGAGCCACCGGCAAGGCGATCAGGGTCCCGTTCACCTGCGCCTTGATCTGCACCACGTTCAGGGCCTGGACGGTGCCGAGGCCGTTCAGGTAGTCCGGCACGTTCTGGACCTGCGCCTGCGCCGTGGTAACCGGCACGGACTGTCCCGGCGGCTGATCGGCAGCGTTGGCGATGCCGGAACCTGGCAATCGCCATCCAAGGGCAGCGCCCAAGGCAGCGCCCAGCAAAACGGTCGGGACCAGCAGCCCGACACAGCGCTTGATCGTCATCCTGACTCCGCGAAAACAGCCGGCTCAATAGTTATTAGGCCACAACACGCCCTCGTGCGCGACAGGACTATCCTGCTACCGATAACGTGAGATGTGTGACATAGCGTAACTACTTTCCGTGCCGCAACATGATGCCGCGAAACCGGCAGTTGTGGCCGGTTGCGTTTCCACGGCGTCTCGGCAGACTGTATCCAGCCAGCTGAGGGGGAGCGAGACATGGGTTACAAAATCGCGGTAATGGGCACCGGCGCGGTCGGCGCCTACGCCGGGGCGCACATGGCGCGGGCTGGGGAGGACATCACCTTCATCGATCCGTGGCCGGCGAACGTGGAGACGATGAAGGCCAATGGCCTGAAGGTCTCGCATATCCGCGACGTGCCGGAATGGTCCACGCCGGTTCGCGCGTTGCACCTGACCGAGTTACAGCAGGCTGCCAAGGAAAAGCCGTTCGATATCGCCTTCGTCTGCATGAAGTCATACGATACGGAATGGGCGACCGTAATGATCTCGCAATATCTGGCGCCCGCCGGGTTCGTCGTCTCGTTGCAGAACTGTATGAACGAGGCAACCATCGCCGGCGTGGTCGGCTGGGGCAAGGTCGTCGGCTGCATCGCCAGTTCCATCACCGTCGATCTGTGTGAGCCGGGGCACGTTCGCCGCGCCGCCGGCAAAAGTGGGGAAAAGCACACGGTCTTCCGCACCGGGGAGGTGCACGGTCGGATCACCGAGCGGCTGCGGGAGATCAAGCGTCTGGTGGCGCTGACCGATTCCGCCTTGGCGACCACCAACCTCTGGGGCGAGCGCTGGTCGAAGCTGGTGACCAACGCCATGGCCAACGGCATGTCCGCCAGCACCGGGCTGATCAGCAAGGACATTCTTCGCAACGACACGTTGCGCCGCTTTGGCGCCCGCCTCGGCAGCGAAGCCATCCGCGTCGGCCAGGCGCTGGGCTACGAATTGGAGGAGGTTCATCACATCGACCCCGAGGTGATCGCCAGGGCCGGTGAAGGTGACCCCGCCGCCACCCGGGAATACGACGGGCATCGCCTGGAGGAGGTGAACAAGGCCGGCGGCGGCGAACACCGGCCATCGATGGGCCAGGACATGGTCAAAGGTCGCCGCACGGAGATCGATTTCCTCAACGGCTTCATCGTCCGCCAGGGCGAGGAAATTGGTCTGCCGACGCCTGCCAACGCCGCGCTGACCGATATCGTCAAGCGGGTGGAAAAAGGCGAGCTGCAGGCCGATCCGAAGCACCTGATCGACCTGCGGCTGAACTAGATCGCGATCAGGCTGACCGTAGACGGTCAGGCGCTTTAGCGCATTGTTTTAGGAGCAACTTTATCAACCAGACTGTTCCAGTCAGGCTGATGTTGCTCTAGCCCACGACGCCAACGCACCGCATAATCAGCGTGTGAGGTACACCCTATGAAGATCACCGCGATCGAGACCTACTGGACCCAGACCCCGTTCGACATGGGCGGCAAGCCCGAGGTCATGGGCGGTATCAACTGGCAGACCATGAACACCGTCTGGCTGCGCGTCCGCACCGATGCCGGCATCGACGGGTGGGGAGAAGCCTTCGGCCATGGCACCGCCGCCGCGACCATGACTGTCCTCGACACGCAACTCGCTCCGGCGGTACTGGGCCAGGACGCGCGCGAGATCGCCGGCCTGCGTCAGCGGCTGGCGAACGCCTTCCACCTTTACGGGCGCAACGGTCCGCACGTCTTCGCCCTGTCCGCGCTCGACATTGCCCTGTGGGATATCGCCGGCAAGGCCGCCAGCCAGCCCTTGTGGCGGCTGTTAGGCGGCTCTCCGGCCACCTCGTTGACCTGCTACGCCAGCCTGTTGCGCTACGGCGGAGCCGGGCAGCTTGGCGCCGCCTGTCAACGCGCCGCGGCCCGGGGATACCGCGACGTCAAGCTGCACGAGATCACCACGCCGGAAATCGCGGCCGCCCGTGATGCCCTCGGTCAGGACGTCCGGCTGATGGTCGACGTCAATTGCCCGTGGACCGTCTGGCAGGCGCTGGACATGGCGCGGCAGCTGGAACCCCTCAACCTGACCTGGCTGGAAGAGCCGGTCTGGCCACCGGGCGACCACGAAGGCCTGTCCCAGGTGCGCCTGGAGGGAGGTATTCCGGTCGCCGCCGGGGAAAACGCCGCCGGCCTGCACGACTTCCGAGCGGCGTTCGAGGCCGGGGCGCAGGATATCGCCCAGCCCAGCGTCATCAAGATTGGCGGCCCGTCGGCGATGATCGAGATCGCCGCGCTGGCCAAGGCTTTCGGGGTCCGGCTGGTGCCGCACAACGCCTACTTCGGCGCCGGCTATCTGGCATCGCTGCACGTCAACGCCGCACTTGCGCCTGATGCCCCTTTCGAGCGGCTGTTCATCGACCTGGAGGCCAGTCCATACCACGAGCTGGTCGAGGCAGAGGGCGGCAAGGTAACCGTCCCTCAGGGTCCTGGTCTCGGCCGCGACCCGGACATGGCCGTCCTGCGCCGGTATCTGGTGCGGGAGCCGACCATTCACGTCGTGTAGGCTGGCGTGCGGGTTGATTTCGTGCGTCGCCGACACACCAACCTTGCCCGCATCCCGGTCAACCCAAGCGTCGGCCGATATTACCCTGCGGTCGCTGGTTCATCATTTGCCGCCCTCTGCCGGCGCCAATCGGCAGACGTCTGAACGACCGCCAGCATTCCGGCGAAGCACATCAGGCGGCGGCCGGCCCGCCTCGCTACGGGCCGGCGAAGCGAGCGAAAGACGTGGCAAGCACATCGTAGATCGCTCGCTTGAACGGCACCGCCAGCGAAGGTAGTTCCGACAGTGGCGCCCACCGCCACGCGTCGAACTCCGGATGCGGATCGAGATCCAGCCGAATATCCTTGTCCTCTCCGGTAAAGCGCATGGCGAACCAGCGCTGCCGCTGGCCGCGATAGCGGCCGCGCCAGGCGATGCCCAACAGGTTCGGCGGCAGGTCATAGACCAGCCAGTCCGGGTGCTCGCCGATCACTTCGGCTTTGCGGGTGCCGATCTCTTCTTCCAGCTCGCGCAGCACGGCGGTCCGGGGGTCTTCGCCCTCATCGATGCCACCTTGCGGCAGCTGCCACCCGCCGGCCGGGCCTTCGGCGTTTGCCATATTGGCCCGACGAGCGACGAAGATCAGCCCGTCGCGGTTGAACAGCACGGCGCCCACGTTGGGCCGGTACGGCAGATCGTTCATTTCTCAGCTTCCTGTTTCGCAGGCGACAGCACCAAGGCGCTGACCGGCGCGAGTGCCAGGCCCTTCGCCGCCAGTGTGTTCGTCCACGCCGCCACACGTGCCAGCGTCACTGGTCGTGGGACCGAAACGATCCCCAGCGCGGAACCCTTGTCCAGCGCCAGACGGGTCAGCGCATCCAGTCGCTGGTCCAGCGTCGCCGTGCTGGTCGGATCGGCGTCAACCACGATATCGGCCGATCGGTTCCAGGCATAGGGCAGCACCGGCCGGGCGGTCCGACCGTCGACGAACAGCAGGCCGCGCCTGGCGACCTCCTGCAGCACTTCATCGAGCTGATCGGGCACCGACGCCAGGCGTCCGCCATGCATCTGCCCGAAGGCCGTCGTTACTCCGACATACCCGGTGATCCGCGACAGCACCCAAAGCAGGCGCTCGATGTTTTCCGCCGGCGGCAATGATGTCATCAGCGCGTGCCGGTCATCCGGATCGTTCACCGGATAACCCTGCGGTTCGCTTGGAATCGCCAACAAATACTCGTGCTCGGTCATCCGGGCGAGCGCGAGCAGATGACCGAGATGGCTGGCGTAGGGCGAAATCCCCAGCGTCACCGCCCCTGGCAGGTCCTTGATCGCGACCAGGCTGTCGGCCTCGCTCATGCCGATCCCGGCGATCAGGATGCCAACCCTTGGGCGCACGCTGGACGGGTCAAAGCCCGCCGCATACGCCGCCATCGGCGCCCTGCCGTCCGGCGAAATCCTCGGCAGCTTCAGGTTTGTTCCGTTTCCGTAAGGCTCCAGCAGCGCGGGATCGGGGCCGGCGACCGGTCCAGGCGTGTTCCGGCCCGGCCGCATTGGCTGCGCCGCAAGCCGACGCGGCTCAAGCTTCTTGATCTTCGAAGTCGGGTTTTCGGCGGGAACCGGCTCCGCATGAACGACCGGCTTGATCGTCTGCCCGGAGGTTGCGGTCGGCGGCTCCCCTTGCGGCCCCCGTGACGGCCCCATTGGCGGACCCAATGCCTCCAGCACGCCGGCGGCGATCAGCAAGGTCAGCAACACCCCGGCCCAGAACCGCCGCAGCCCCCGCCAGCCCGCGAAGACGCCGCGGAGCTGACGCAGGTCGGGAAGCCGGGCCGCCACGTTGACCGTATTCAGTTCGCCGAAGCGCTTTTCTGCGCTGCCATCGCCTGCGTCAGCGCGATCGCCTGGCCCAGCTGAAAGTCGGTCGTATCCGGTTTCGCCGGATCGAACTTGGGGAAATCCGCTGGCGGTTTATCGGGGATCTGCTTGACGATCGGCGGCAGATCGGTGCGCGGCGATAGCGGCTGCGCATCGGTGCCCCCCTGGTTGGTCAGGATCCTGTTGTAGTCCGCCTCGTGTTCGCCGCCGAAGCTCGCCGGCGCTTCGGCGGTTTCCCGCACCGGCACATCCGGGATAATCCCCAGCGCCTGGATCGACCGGCCCGATGGCGTATAATACCGCGCCGTGGTCAACCGCATCGCGCCCCCGCCGGGCAGCGGTATCACCGTCTGCACCGAACCCTTGCCGAAACTGCGGGTGCCCAGCAGGATCGCCCGACGATGGTCCTGCAGCGCCCCGGATACGATCTCGGAGGCCGAGGCGGACCCGCCGTTGATCAGCACCACCATCGGGGCGCCGCGCAGGATGTCATCGCCCTTGGCGTCCCAGCGCTGGCTCTCTTCCGGATGTCGCGCCCGGGTCGACACGATCTCGCCCTGGCTGACAAAATCCGAGGACACCGACACCGCCTGATCCAGCAGACCGCCCGGGTTGTTGCGAAGATCCAGGATCAGGCCGCGCAGCTTCCCGCCGTTCTGCTGGCGAAGTGTGGTCACCGCCTGCTTGATCCCAGCATCGGCCTGTTCGGTGAACTGCGACAGACGAACATAGCCGATGTCGTTCGGCTCCATCCGCGACTTCACTACCTGGATGTGGATGACCTCGCGGACCAGCGACACGTCGATCGGCTTGTCGACGTTCTGGCGCTTCAGCGTGAGCATGATCTTGGAGTTCGGCGGCCCGCGCATCTTGTCCACCGCGTCGTTCAGCGTCGTGCCGATCAAGGTCTTGCCGTTCAGCGCGGTGATGATGTCCCCTGGCTTGATCCCGGCACGGGCGGCGGGCGTATCATCGATCGGCGACACCACCTTGATGATGCCTTTGTCCTCATTGACCTCGATCCCCAGGCCGCCGAACTCGCCCTTGGTCTGGATCTGCATGTCCTTGAAGGCTTTGGCATTCATATAGGAACTGTGCGGGTCGAGCCCGGTCAGCATGCCGTTGATCGCATTCTCGACCAGCTCTTTGTCGTCGACGGGATCGACATAATCGGCTCGGACACGCTGCATCACATCGCCGAACACCTTCAGCATCTGATACATGTCGGTGCGGCTGCTGTCCTGCGCGAGTGCGCGGCCCGCCGAACCAATGCTGGGACCAAGCGCGACGCCAGCCACGAAAGCGGTACCGATCAACAAGCCATAGCGCCAACGCCGAGCGCGGAAATCCATGCGATTAATCCCTTTGACGCCGCGGTATCATGCCGGAGCGCAGACCAGCCCTTATACAACCAAACGGCCATCCGATTACGAGCAAACTTGAATCAGCAGCTTGTCGCAAGGCCGACCCGCCGCCGTCCAGCGCTGAATTCTTAAGATACCGACGGACTGGAGCCCGTTCCGCTTCCGCTGGCTCATGGAAAACGCTCCCGAACGCGGTTTTAGCGAGCATCATCACCCGTTCAGATGAACGATCTGAAGGCGATCTGCGCTGAGGGCCTGTTCGCCATTAGAGCGGTTTCCGTCCGCCTGGCTCACGGAACCCGCTCTACCTCATTGTTTGATCGGATGATTCACCGTTCCGGTAATGCCACCTGCTCGGATCATGCTCTGATTGCTGCGAATTGCAGTGTCGAACAGGCCCTCAGTCCTTGTTTCGCCGGCAGCTTTATCGGCGTGCTGACGCACTTATCGCCGATGCTGCGCTAACTGCTGGACCGCAGCCATGGTGCCGGGTTGACCGGCGCCCCGTCGTGGCGCAGCTCCACATACAGCGACGGCCGATGCGCCTGCGACCCCGGTTCCCATCGTGGCATCACGCCGACCGGTTCGGCCGCCACCAGGCGCTGTCCCAGCTTCACATCCAGCCGGTCAAACCCTGACATCACGACATGGTAACCGCCGCCGCAGTCGATAATGAGCAGCAGTCCGTAGCTGCGAAAGCTGGCGGCGAACACCACCCGCCCCCCACACGGGGCCACGACATGCGCCCCGGGCGGTGCGTGGTAGGACACGCCGGTGGCCGGGCCGCCATCCGTCGGCTCGCCCCATCCCGTTACCACAACGCCGATGACCGGCGGCTGCAACTGCCCATGCGGGCTGTCGTCCGCGGCGATCGTTCCGGAACCGGTTGGGCGTGACGCAGCGGCCTGGCGCAGCTGGGCCGCCTGTGCCTCGGCGGTGCGGTGTTTTCGTTCGGCGCGGGCAGCCTGTTCCGCGGCCTTGGCCACATCGACCCGCCGCTGCGCTTCCAGCGCCGTCAGCGCGGTGCGCAAGGTGCCCATGCGGCCCGCCGCCGCCGCCGCCTGGCTGGCAGCCTGATCTGCCTGGGCCTCCGCGGCTGCCTGTTCGGCATGCGCGGCTGCGATCTGCCGATCCAGCGCGTCGGCTTCGCGCTGCTGCGCCGCCTCGGCCTGCGCCAGCCGAGGCGTATCCTGCCGCAGCGCCTCGGTCGCCGCATCCGCCTCGGCCTGGTCACGTCGCAGTGCCTCGGCCTCGATTTCCATCTGCCGCGACAGGCCCTGCAGCACGAGCACGCCGCGCAGGGCGACGTCGGGGGGTGCCGGAACCGCCAGCAGCGTTTCCGCCGGATACAGCGACAGGCGCTCGATCAGCGGTAACAGCGGTCGCATCGCCCTGGCGCGGGCCTGAAGGCGTTGTTCGGCCGCCCGCCGCCGCTGCGCCAGCGCATCGATCCGGGCCGCCACGTCGGCCGTCGCGGTCTCCGCCAGCCGCAGTCCGGCCGCCGCCGCTACCCGTTGCTGTGCCAGAAGCTGCGCCTCGGCCGCCACCCGCGCCGCCCGGTCGGCGGCTTTCTCGTGGGCCGCGCGTTGCGCATGGCTCAGCCGTTCCGCGTCATGCAGGTCGCGCCGGGCGGCGTCCTCGCGAGATGAGGCGGCGCGAGATGAGGCGGCGCGAGAGGGGGTGGCGCGAGATGAGGTAGCAACCACGGCCGCCGGCGCCAGTAAGGCCAGCAGGATCAATACACGCATCATCAATACGCGCCGGGGGGCCATCGCGGATGATCCCATTCTGGATTAATGGGCGATCACCACCTTATCGCCCATTGTCAGCATCTCGGGCGCCGGGCCGGTCACCACCAGGCCGCTCGCCAGTATGACCTCCAGCCGCAGCCCACAGACGCCGTCCCTGGGATGCGCGCCGTTGAACAGCAATGCGCCCGTCAGTCCGCTGCACAGGGCATTCAGCGCATGGTAGAGACGATTCCGATTGAGCACGTCGTGCACATCCGGCCTTGGCCGCCACACCGGCGCGTCGCGGGTGACGCCATCCAGCGTCAGTCGCAGCCACCGCACATCGGTATTGCACAGACACCAGCCGCCCAACGACACCCGGACGCCTTCCGGCGTGTCCTCGGCCGACAGTTCCACCGACCAGCGCGGCGCCGCACCCCCCAGCGCCGCGTTCGGGCCGCCGAAATCCGCCGGTGGCGGCGGCTGGCGGTGCTGGAAGATCCGCACCTCCGGACCGGGCCCCTTGGACAGCCAGAGGAGCATCGACGCCGAGCCATCCTGCCGCGCCAACAGGTTGAAGAACGGCCGCCCCACCGCGCCGGCCAGACTGGCAAATGGCTCGGTGAACGCCAACGGTGCCCCCGCCAGGCGGCAGCATCGGCGAATTGTTTCTTCTCCGGATAGATCAGGCGCCAGCGGGATCGTGCGCGCCTGTCCGAAGCCGACCTCCCGGCCCAGGTCCTCCAGCGCTTCGCTGTCGAACAGGTGCTTATCCCGAAGGCCCGCCAGGAAGCCGGTGTCGCCGCGATGGATCACAAGCCGCCTGGTGCGGGCAAGGATTTCCAGCGCGACCTCTTGTCCCCGCGGCCAGGCACTGGTGCCGGCGCGCCCCTGCACCAGGGCTTCCGCCATCGCCAGGCACATCGCCTCGTGATAACGCCGATTAGGCACCAGGAACGCCGCTCGACCGTTCGGCTTCAACACCCGATGCACCATCGTCAGGAAGCCGCGGACGTCGTCGATGCGCGCCAATTGCCCGGCGCCGAAAAACGTGTCGGCCACCGCGTCACGAATGACATTCTGGGTTGCGTCGAAGGTCGCACAGGCAACCGGTCTGCCCGGCTCCGGCTCAACCGAGGCGATGCCCGCGCAGCAAGCCCGCAGCACTTCGATTTCGGGGCTGAGCAAGAGCAGGCTCCGCCAGTATTGGCCCTTCAGGAATGCATCGGCCGTCGCGTTGCCGCCGCCGTCGAACGCGATGACATCCCCAAGCGAGGTTGGCCAGTCGGCGCCGGCCGCGGGCTTGATCCGACGGTAAAGATCAACCGCGTCGGCCTGCCGGGATGCCCGTTCCGCACCGTCACGCGCCGCATCCGCCTGCGCGGCGCCTGTACCGGCGCCAATACGGGCGCCAGTACAGGTGCCCGTAAAATCGGCGATCCCGTCTAACAGCCGCACGGTCCGTGCGCAGCCCGAGCAGCACAGCAAATCAACCGACGGAAGGGTAAAACGGCCCTTGCAGTGCGGACAGTGCAGCAGATCGGGCAGCGTCATCCTAGGGTATCGGTGTCGAAACTATCTGCCGGTGAAGCGTGGCTTGCGCTTTTCCTTGTAGGCACGAATACCCTCCTGCAGGTCATCCGATTGCCGCACCCGGGCGATCGTCTGGCTGACCGCCACCATACGCTCGATCGGGCCCACAGGCATGACTTCATTCACCAGACGCTTCAGCGCGCTGATCACCAGCGGTGCCGACTCCAGAAGCTGCTCGGCCATCTTCATCGCCTCGGCCTCGTGCTCGCCGTTGCCGACGACGCGGTTGACGAAGCCGACCTCCCAGGCGCGCCGGGCGGAAACCTTCGTGCCCAGCAGCATCACCTCCATCGCCAACTTGTGCGGCATGCGGGCAACCAGCGAACTGATGCCGCCGGCGGTGGTGCCCAGTTTGGCCTCTGGATAGTAGAACTGGGTATCCTCGGTGGAGACCATCAGGTCGCACATCATGACCATGACGATCCCACCACCGACTACCCAACCCGAGGTCGCGGCGATGATCGGCTTGTCGGTGTGGAAGCCGACATTCGGAATGGCGCGCCAGAGTTCCGGCAGATCGTTGACATCCGCGCCCGAGGAGAACGCTCGGGTGCCGGCGGCGCTCAGGATGGCGACCCGCTTGGCCGGATCGGCGTCAAACAGCTTGAAGGCCTGCTGCAGCTCCACCGCGACCGCCTGGCCGATCGCGTTCAGCCGCTCCGGGCGATTGATGCGGATGACTGAGATCGCGCCGCGATCTTCGACGGTGACGGCTGACATGGCAACGTTTCCCCAGGTTTGGCGGTGTCGGGCGATGATAGGGCGTGACGCCGGCCGAGGGAATTATCGCCGCTTTACGGACACCCGTTCGCGCGAACCCAGGACCAACCTGGAAAAAATCTGCATCAACTATGCTCGATTTCGTTGACATAGCGAGAGGATCGACGCAAGCATTTCGCGATCCATAGCAAGGGCGCGTCAACCATGCGCACCATCGTCGTATTGCTGGCGATGCTGGTCGGCGGTCACGCCTGGGTTTGCGGGCAGGCCTGGGGCGATGACGGCCTCGTTCTGCCCACGGTCGAATTTTCGGCGACCGCGGTGCATGAAGCGGGGGCCTACAGAAGCACCGAAACGATCCACTACGCCAACGGCAAACTTCGCATCGATCGCGGCCACGGGTTCAGCACCACGATCCTCGATCTCGCCACCCAGACGCAAGTCCTGCTGATGGTCAACCGCACCTACCTCGTCCTGCCGATGGATGACGAATTGTTCCGTCGGTATATTGCCCGGACCGTTGCCATGAGTGGCGCCCGAAGACTGGGGACGGAGCACATCGACGGGCTGGTGACGACGAAGTATGCCTTCGGTGACGACGGTGCGCTGGACGCGGCCGGGTTGTATTGGCTGACCGGGACCGGCGTGATGGTGCGGCGAAAGTACGAAGACGGGCTATTCGGCAAGAATGTCCATCACCTGGAAACCCTGAGCCACATCACGTTCGAAAGGCAACCGCCATCGCTGTTCTCGATTCCGCCTGGCTATAAACGCGCGAAATGATCGTCCAGGGCTGATTTATTACATCGTCGCACCCAGAACCCACGGCGCGAACTCGGCGGCGCCGAAGTCAAACTGCTCGCTTTTGGTCCGCTCGCCCGAGGCCACCCGCAGAATCAGCTCGAAAATTCGCTGGCCGGCCTGCTGCACGGTTTCATCGCCGTCCAGCACGGTGCCGCAATTCACATCCATGTCGTCTTCGATATGTTTGAACATCGGCGTGTTGGTCGCCAGCTTGATCGATGGCGCCGGCTTGCAGCCGAAGACACTGCCGCGACCGGTTGTGAAACAGACCAGGTTGGCCCCGCCGGCGACCTGGCCGGTCGCGGCGACCGGATCGTCGCCCACGGTGTTCATGAACACGAAGCCACGGGCCTCGGCGTAGCGCACGACATCGACCAGATTGGTGCTGCCGGCCTTGGCCATGGCGCCCAGCGACTTCTCCAAAATGATGATCAAGCCGCCGGCCTTGTTGCCGGGCGAGGGGTTGGCGTTCATCTCCGCACCTTAGTGGCGCATGTAATCCTCCCACCAGCGCATCAATGCCACCAGCTTTTCGCCCACTTCACGGGAGATCGTCCGACGCGTCAGCAAATCTTCCGCGCCATGGGTTTGCGGCGTCTCCGACAGAATAACCGTGCCGCCATGCCGAACCAGCAGGTCGCTGGCGGCGCCCAACGCCGGATTGGCCGACACACCTGGAATGCGCTGCGCGGCACGCACATTGCCCCGGGCAAAGGTCCCCGAGCGATAACGACATTGTCCGCGGGTGCAGGCGAATCACGGACGGCGGTACCGTGACGGTTTCTTTCCTCTGGGGCGGTTTCTTTCCTCTGAGGCGGTTTCCTCTAGCCTCAGGACGTCGTCTGACAGCGGCTTGGCGAAAGTCCGCAAAACGCGGTCCAGATTTCGGTGAACCCGATCCGCCGCGCGTCGTTGGGGTCTGCGTGGTCCGACCGGATCACCTCTTTGAGGCAACAACGGAGAAGACTATGGCAGCGTCTCAACCCAACCAGGACGCCATCTCGCAGGACATGGTAACTCGGGTCGGTTCGGCAGCTGGCAGGGTCGCGCAAATCCAGCAGGAGTACGCGACGCAAGCCGAAACGGAAACGGCGACCGATGCGCGGGAGGTGCTGGCAACCCAGGCACGCGCCGCCGCCGAACAGGCGATCGACGCACAAGGCATTTCGGTGCAGGATTACAATACCGTGCTCACCGCGGCGGAAAACGACGAGGATTTGGAACGCCGCCTGCTTGATGCGGCGCGGGAGGTGCTTTGATTTGCCACGTTTCGTGATCATGGCAGCCAGCGTGGCCTTTGGGCTGGCGCCGGCGATCGCCCTCGCCGCACCAGACCCCTCACCACCGAAGCCATCGGCGTCCCCGGCCATCCCGGATGCGACGATCGGCAAGGCCGGTGCCGCGCTTCACGATGTGGCCAAGTTGCAGGAGAAGTATGAGGCCAAGCTTGAGTCAGCCTCGCCGCAACAGAAGCAGGGCCTGAGTCAGCAGGCGAATGCTGAAGCCATCCAGGCGATCCAGTCGCATGGTCTTTCACTGCCGGAGTATTCCAACGTCGTCCGCACGGCCCAGATCAATCCGGACGTCAAGCAGCGGCTATTGAACGCCGCCAACAAGGAGCCCTGAACGCCGGGGGGGCGGGCGCAGCCAGTGACCCCGCCCCCTTCGCCTAGGCTCGATCCCGATCAGATTGATCATCTCAACGGGTGAAGACGCGCGCCAAAACGAAGGGCCAGAAGGTTTCCCGTGAGGCCCATGCGAACCAACTGCCCTACGCGGGGCTCAGGGCTGGCACCTCTTCCGTGGTGTGCCGCGCCGCGATCACCAGATACACCGCCGGCAGCACGAACAGGGTGAACAATGTGCCGATCGACAGGCCGCTGGCGATCACCAGGCCCATATTGAACCGCGACGCCGCCCCCGCGCCCGAGGCGGTCAGCAGCGGCACCACGCCCAGCACCATGGCCGCTGTCGTCATCAGGATCGGACGCAGTCGCACGCCGGCGGCGTAGATGATGGCCTCAAGCTTCGACCGTCCCGCACGTTGGGCTTCGTTGGCGACCTCCACGATCAGAATGCCATGCTTGCTGATCAGACCCATCAGGGTCACAAGCCCAACCTCGGTATAGATGTTCAGCGATGCGCCTCCCAGGCCCAGGCTGATGAAGATAAGCGCCCCGGCAACCGACATCGGTATCGAAACAAGAATGACCAGCGGATCGCGAAAGCTTTCGAACAGCGCGGCCAGCGCCAGGAAGATAATGATCAGCGCCAATGCGAATGTGCCGATGAAGCCGCTGGATTCCTGGATGAACTGACGCGACGGCCCGGCGTAGTCGATCACCACATCGCCGGGCAGCGTTCGCGCCGCCAGACCCTGCAACATCTGCAGCGCCTGCGCCTGCGACACGCCAAAGGCCGGCACGCCCGAGATGGTGGCCGAATTCTGTTGCTGAAAGTGTGTGACGGTCTGCGGCACGGTCTCCTGGCGGACGTTCGCCACCGCGGATATCGGGATCGGGGCGCCGTTGATGGTAGCGATCGGATAGCGCATCACCTGGTCGGTGGTGAGCCGCGACCGTTGCTGCACCTGGGAGATTACCTTGTAGGACCGGGCGCCCAGGCTGAAGTAATTGGTATAGGCACCGCCCAGCAAACCACCCAGCGCGCTGCCGATCTGGGTCATCGACAGACCTAGCTGTGCCGCCTTGCCGCGGTCTATCTCGATGACCAGCTGCGGCGCGTCGACCTTCAGGTCACTGTCGATGAACAGGAACAGCCCGCTGGCCACGGCATCGGCCAGAAATTGACGCGCCTCCGGGTAAAGCGCGGCGATCGGCTGGGTGGATTTCAGCACGAACTGAATGGGCAGCCCCTGGGCACCGGGCAGGGCCGGCGGCTGGAACGCCGCGACGCGCTGACCGGCGACGTTGTTCAGTTGACCCTGCAACTGACGTTGGATGGTCGTGGCGTCGCGCCTCCGCAGCTCCCATGGCTTCAGGGTGACGCCGGCAATGGCCAGGATCGGGCTCTCGACCTGAAAGGTTTGATCCGCCTCCGGCACCTTCGCCAGGATGCTTTGCACCTGATCGCTGAACAGTTGCTTTTGTTGCAGCGTCGCATCAGGCGCCGAGGTGGGCAGCAGGATGACGACGCCCTGGTCCTCTTGCGGGGCCAGTTCGCTGCTGGCGCTGCCATACAGGAAGTAGATGCTGCTGATCACCAGCGCGGCGAACAGCAGGGTGACCGGGATGGTGCGCAGGCTGCCGCGCAGCCGGCGTTCATAGCTGCGTTGCAACCGGCTGAAGGTTCGATCGATCCGGCTGGTGAGGCGGTCGGACCAGCCCTGCGCCTGTTTGGTGTGGGGCTTCAGCAGGTAGCCGCACATCATCGGCGACAAGGTCAGGGCGACGATCGCCGACATCGTCACCGCGCCGACGACGGTGAAGGCGAATTCGGTGAACAAGGCGCCGGTCAAGCCGCCTTGGAAGCCGATCGGCACATACACCGCGATCAGCACCACGGTCATGGCGATAATCGGATTGGCCAGGTCGCGCGCCGCCCGCATCGCCGCATCGCGCGGCCGCATCCCCTCCTCCAGGTGACGGTTGACGCTTTCCACCACGATGATGGCGTCGTCCACCACCAGACCGATCGCCAGCACCAGCGCCAGCAGGCTCAGCAGGTTGATCGAGAAACCGAACACCAGCATCACCGCGAAGGTGCCGATCAAGGATAATGGTATAGTGACGATTGGGATAACGACGGACCGTGGGGAGCCCAGGAAGGCGAACACCACCAGCGTGACGATCAGCACCGTCTCGGCCAGTGACCGCTCCACCTCGTTGATCGAGCTGTTCACGAAGACCGTGGAATCATAGATGACGTCGCCCGACAGGCCGGCGGGAAGCTGCTGCTTGATCGACGGCAACACCGCTTTCACACCGTTGATGACCGCCAGCAGGCTGGCCGAAGGCACCGTCTGGATGCCGACATAGACACCCTTTCGGCCGTTGTATTCGACACTGGATTCGTAGTCGTCCGATCCCAGCGTCACGTTGGCGATGTCACCCAGGCGGATGATCCCGCCGTTCACCTGCCGGACCACCAGATTGCGGAATTGTGCTACCGAATGCAGATCGGTGGAGGCGGTCAGATTGAGCTGCACCATCTGGCCCTTGGTGGTGCCGATGCCGGCGATGACGTTGTTGCCGCCTAGTGCATTCGTCACGTCGGTCGCGGTCAGCCCGTAGGCGGCTAGCTTGGCGGGATCGAGCCAGGCACGCAGGGCGAAGTTCTGCCCACCCAGCAGCTCCGCCGTCTGCACCCCGGGAACCGCCTGAAGCCGCGGCTGGACATTACGCACCAGGTAGTCGGTGATCTGATTGGGCGACAGCTCGTCGCTGGCGAAGCCGATGATCAGCGCGTCGAGCGACTGGCCGATCGCCACCGTCAGCGTCGGCTGCTGCACCCCGGCCGGCAACTGGTTCAGCACCGAGTTTATCTTGGCGGTAATCTCGGTAATCGCCTTGTCGGGGTCGAAGTTCAGCACCAGATTGGCGGTGATCGTGCTGGTACCGGATCGGCTGTTGGACGACAGGTAGTCGATGCCATTGGCCTGCGCGATGGCGTTTTCCAGCGGCGTGGTGACAAAGCCGGCCACCGTTGCCGGATCGGCACCGTAATAGACCGTGGTGATCGTGACGACCGCGTTCTCGGTCTTCGGATACTCCAGGATGGGCAGGGCGTAGAACGCTTTCAGCCCGACCACCAGCAACATCAGGCTGACCACGCATGCCAGCACCGGCCGGCGGATGAAAATGTCGGTGAACTTCATGGCCTTTAGTGGTCCTGCGGCACCGGCGCCGGGTTGTCGGTCGGCTGGACCGCGTTGTTGATCTTCACTACCGACCCGTTGTGCAGCTTCAGCTGCCCGGCGGTGACGATCACGTCGCTCGCCGTGATCCCCTTCAGGATGCTCACCTGATCGCCGCGGGCGGCGCCGGTCGTCACGAACTGCTGCCGCACAACCTGCTGGCCGTTCTGGTCCTGCAGCACGTAGACCAGGGATCCGTACGGGTTGAACGCGACCGCCGTGAGCGGAATGGTGACCAGCGACCTGGCCGGCCCCGCCGCCACCGAGACGCTCAAGAACATGCCCGGCAGCAGCGTGCCGTCGGCATTCGGAACGGTCGCCCGGACCTGCAGCATCCGGCTGCTGGGATCGACCTTGGCGTTCAACGAGGAGACCTGGCCACGAAAGATCCGGCCCGGAAAGGCATCGGCGGTCACCTCCACCGTTTGGCCGACCGCGATTTCCCCCAGCGCCTGCTGCGGCAGATAGAAGTCGACGAACATCGGATCGAGCGCCTGAAGCGTAACGATTGCCGTTCCGGCCGCGATATATTGCCCCAGATCCACCTGCCGCACCCCCAGCCGTCCGGCGAACGGCGCTCGGATGACCTTCTCGGCCATCACCGCCTGCTGGGCCACGACCTGCGCCTGAGCAACCTTGAGGTTGGCCGCATCGCTGTCCACCGTCGCCTGCGCCACCCCATGCGCCGCCAGCTGCCGCTGATCCCGCCGCAGCGTGACGCCCGAGAGTTCCGCACTCGCCTGCAATTGCGCCAGCCTGGCCGCATCGTCGTTCGGCCGCAGTCGCAGCAGCACCGTGCCGGCGGCCACGGTCTGCCCGGATTGGAAGTCGATCTGATCCACCACCCCGCCGAGTTCGGCCGCCAGATCCGCACCCTTGAACGCCCGAGCCGTCCCGGTCGCGGTCTGCCGGGGTTGCCACATCTGCATCGAGGCATGGGCCGTCGCCACTGTCGGCACCTGTGAGCGGATCGTCGTCACGACCTGCTTCAGGATCCCGGCCTTGAACTGCTGGAAGGCGATCAGGCCGGCGGCGACCAGCGCCACCGCCAACAGCATGAGCGACATCCGCAGCCAGGTCCTTGGCCGGCGCTCCGTGGTGCGTGGCAGGGTGGTGGTGTCGTTCATGGCAAGACTCCACAGCAATGCGCGACTTTGGGATCCACATCCGCCCGGTGCCACCAGCCGCCGCCCAGCGCCTGAAACAGCGCGACGGTGTCGGTGAACCGGGCGGCCCGCGCGGTGATCAGGTTCAGCCGGGTCGAGAAGTCGGTCTGTTCAGCCGTCAGGACATTCAGGTATGTACCGGCGCCGGCGGCATATTGCGATCGCGCCACCGTCAGGCTGAAGGCCGCCGTCTTCTGCGCCGCCAACGCCGCCTGCAACGTTTCGGCGTCACGCTCGATCGCCACCAGCGCGTTGGCGACGTTCTGGAACGCGGTGTTCACCGTGCTGCTGTACTGCGCCGCCGCGACGTCCAACGCCGCCTGCGCCGACCGCCTGCGTGCCGTCAGCGTGCCGCCCTCGAAGATCGGCTGGGTGATGCTGCTGGCGATGGTCCACACGATGCCGGCCGGCGTGAACAGACTGGCCAGGTCGGTGCCACTGCGCCCATAGCTGCCGGACAGCGAGATCTGCGGCAGCATATTCGCCGTCGCCACCCCTACCGCTGCCGTGGCGGCATGCAATAATGACCCATACGCCCGGATATCAGGCCGCTGCTCGACCAGCCTGGACGGCAACGAGACCGGCAGATCCGCCGGCAGTCTCAGACTGCTCAGATCCAGCGTCGGCATCGCGTAATGGTCCGGCCGACCGCCCAGATAGACCGCGAGCTGGTTCCGCGTCTGCTGCAACTGCTTGCGCAGCCCGGGCACGGTCGCGACCTGGGTGTCGAGCAAAGATTGCTGCTGCAGCACGTCGACCTGGCTGACGCCACCAAGCTGGAAGCGCTGTCGGGTCAGGTTCAGCGCGTCGGTGTCGGCGCGAATGATATCACGCGTGGTGTCGATCTGCGCCTGCAGCGACGCCTCGGTGATCGCGGCGTTGATGACGTTGGCGGTCAGCGTCAGATCGGTCGCCTCCAGCTGAAAGCGCTGGTACTCGGCCTGCGCCCGCAACTGCTCGATCTGGCGCCGGATGCCGCCGAACGCGTCCAGCGTATAGGACACGTTCAGCGCGCCGGTCTCCACCGTGTAGGTCGACGATGCATTGCCGAAGCCGAACGCCGCCAGCGACTGACGCTGCCGCTCCGCCTGAACGCTGGCCGACGCCTGCGGCACCAGCGCGCCCTGTTCGGCCCGGGTGTTTTCCCGCGCCTCACGCAACGTCGCCTGCGCCGCGGCCACGTCCGGGTTGGCGGTCAGCGCCTGGATCACCAGCGCGGTGATCCGCGGGGAGTGAAACAAGGTCCACCATTCGCCCGGAATGTCGCGATCCAAGGTCAGCTGTTGTGCCGAACCGCCTGGCGTGGCAGCCGAGACGGTCTGCCGGGCCAACGCGTGTTCGGTGAAGCGTTCGCTCGCTGGTGCCGCCGGCGCGCGGAAATCAGGGCCCACGGCGCAACCCGCAAGGGTCATGACCAGCAGGACGCGGGGAAGGGCCTTCCAGGGGATCGCGACCAGCGGCATTCGCCAACCATATTCCTATACCAACGCGTCCAGTATGTCTTATGCTGGACCCAGCAGTCCAGTATCGAGATCGAGAGGAACCGTTCGTGGAACGTCAGTCGGCCGCCCACCGCTTAGGGCGGCCCAAGGATACCGCCAAGCGCGAGGCTATCATCACGGCTGCGCGAGCGCTGTTCGCCAGCCAACCGTTCGATCTGGTGACGATGGAGGCGGTGGCGGCGCACGCAAGCGTCTCGAAGATGACGGTCTACAGCCACTTCTACGATAAGGAAACGCTGTTCGAGACCATTGTCGCCGCGACCTCCGAACAGATGATCGGCGCGCTATCCGCGTCCGAACCTGGCGGCGGCCTGCGCGAGCGGCTGCTGGCGGTGGGTATTGGCTTCCTGGATGTGATCCTGGGGTCCGACATCTGCAAAATGTCGCACACCCTGCCGGGCGCCCTGCGGGCCAACCGGGGGTTGGCGGACCGTTTCTACGCGGCCGGCCCCGGGCGGGTCAGATCGGCGCTGGCCGCGATCATCGCCGCCGCCGCCCAGCGGGGCGAATTGACCGTGGACGATCCGGATTACGCAGCCGACGACCTGGTCAGCCTGTGGGAAGGCAGCATGCCGGCGAAGATCGCATTCGGGCTGGCGGAGCTCAGCACGAAAGCCGAGATCCGGCGGCGGGCGCTGCGCGGCACCGAGGTGTTCTTGCGCGCCTATCGCCGGCAGCATCGCGCGGAACCGGCCCCCAATGGCCAGACCCGGCGCCCGCCACCGGCCCGGAACCTCGACCCCGGCCCGCAACCGCGACCCCGATGACGCTCAGACCGCGATATCGCCGGCGGCCTTGCGCGTCGCCGCCACCGCCTCCCGGGCCGCGCGGGCCATCAGGCCGCTGTCGTTCGCGATGGTGCAGAATTGGAAGCCCATCTGCATCATGCGCGCGGCATAGGCCGCCGTGCCGTTGTGGATCCCGGCGAACTTGCCGTGCTTTTTGCACGACGCCAGAAGCCGGCCGTAGATCTCGAGGATGATCGGCTCCTCGCGGTCGAGGATCGGGATCATCCCCAGTGACAGGCCCATGTCCGAGGGCCCGATATAGATGCCGTGGATGCCGGGAACGCTGAGAATCTCATCGATGTTGTCGATGCCCTGCTGCGTCTCGATCATCGGGATGACCAGGATTTTGTTGTTGGCGGTCGCCTGATAGCTGCTGGCCTCGCCATACATCGCGGCGCGGATCGGACCGTTGCTGCGCTTTCCCATCGGCGGATACAGACAGGCATCGGCCAGCGCCTTGGCTTCGGCCGCGGTGTTCACCATCGGGCAGATGATGCCCATGGCACCGCCGTCGAGGCACTTGCCGATAATGCCCGGCTCGTTCCACGGCACCCGCACCAGCGGGGTTACCGGGTGCGCCTGCATCGACTGAAAACACTGCACCATGGACTGATAGTCCTGCACACCGTGCTGCATATCGACGGTGACGCTGTCCCATCCGCACTGCGCCATCACCTCAGCGGAAAAGCCGGACGGGATGGCCAGCCAGCCGTTGACGTTTGCCTTGCCGGCGGCGATGCGCGCTTTGAGTTTCGTGGCCATTGCGGCGGTTCCCCGATAACTGATGAGAATGACAGGCTAGGCGCGGTGGGGCGCAGCGTCAACGCGCTCAGCCAGTCCCGAGGGTGGCTTCGCAAACCATCCGGACGCTGGCTAAACTGGATGACGACGCCGGTCCGCCCCTCGATCCTTATCAGACAGACCGACCGCTCGGCCCAGGATCTTCCGACCGGTCCAGCCTCGCCACCCCGCTTCGAGGAGCCCCGATGACCACACGGCCGCACTGAGATGGACCTCCAGTTGATGGGCAAGGTGGCCCTGCTCACCGGACCGGCGAAGGGCATGGGCGCCGCGATCACCCGCGGCTTCGCCATCGAGGGCTGCGATCTGGCGCTGGTCGGTCGCGATGTCGTCGCCATCGAGCCGGTCGCGCGGGCGTGTCGCGCCCTGCATCGGCGCGTCATCGTCATGCCGTGCGACCTGACCGACACCGTCCGCTGCCAGACGGTTGTCGACCAGGCGATCACCGTGTTCGGCCGCATCGACATCGCCGGTGGCTCGGGTCCGATGGGCAAGACCGGCTGGGACACCAGCCGCACCGAGTTCGACGAGATCGTGACGCTGAACATGGCCGGGTGCTTCAACACCATGCGCGCCGTCCTGCCGCACATGATCGCCCGCCGCGAGGGTCGCATTGTCAACGTCGGCGGCACCTTCGGCATGCGCGGCCGAGCCGGGCGCATGGCCTATTCGGCATCAAAATAGGGCCTGCGCGGCATGACCAAGTCGCTCGCCCTGGAGGCCGGGCCGTTTGGCATCAACGTCAACCTGGTCGCGCCCGGCATGGTCGACGGCGAGCGGTTCCGCTCCCAGATCCTGCCGACCTTGGCCGGGCAAACGGCATCTCGGAACAGCCGGCGGTGGATCACCATGCCGCGGAGTATGCCCTGCGCCGGATCACCGCGGACCAGGATGTCGCCAATGCCTGCCTGTTCCTCGCCTCGCCGGTGTCGCGCCAGATCACCGGCGTTGATCTGCCGGTCGATGGTGGTTGGGCCATGCTGTAGCGCCGGCTGCCCTATATTCGTCAGCCGCTGAACCAAGGCCATAGGGTCGCGTTGCGCGGCCATGAACCGAGGCCATTAGCCGCGTTGCGCGGCCGTGGAACCGAGGCCATTGGCCGCGCTTCCTGGCGGTCCCGGCAAACACCGCTTGCCAGCCAGCCGACCGCGGCCCAAGTGCTATGGCAGACCTACAGCCCGGAATCGTTCATGCCTGTCGAAGCCCTTGTCGCCGCCGCCCGCGATCTCCTCGGTGACCGCATCACCACCAGTGCGGCGCTGCGTGAGCAGCACGCGCACGGCGAGGACACCCAGCCGCCGGTCCTGCCCGATGCGGTGGCGTTCATCGAGAGCACGGACGAAGCCTGCCGTCTGATGGCGCTGTGCCATGCCGAACACGTGCCCGTGGTGCCGTGGGGCGCCGGCACATCGCTGGAGGGTCATGTGACGCCGGTCCGCGGCGGGGTGACGCTCGACCTGTCGCGCATGAATCGGGTGCTCGAGGTCAGCCAGCCTGACATGGACTGCCGCGTCGAGGCCGGGGTGACGCAGGAGCAGTTGAACACTCACCTGCGCGACCTCGGCCTGTTCTTTCCGGTCGATCCGGGCACATCGGTCTGCACGATCGGCGGCATGGCGGCCACCCGCGCCTCGGGCACCAATGCGGTGCGCTATGGCACCATGCGAGACAACGTCATGGGCCTGACCGTCGTGATGGCGGACGGGCGGCTGATCCGCACCGGCGGACGCGTCCGCAAATCCGCTTCCGGCTATGACCTGACCCGGCTGTTCGTCGGGTCCGAGGGCACACTGGGCCTGATCACCGAAATCCAGCTTCGGCTGCATGGCATCCCCGAAGCGGTGTCGTCCGCCACCTGCCAGTTCAAGACATTGCGCGATGCCGTGGAAACGGTGATCGCCATCCTGCAGCTGGGGATCCCGGTCGCCCGCATGGAACTGCTGGACGAGGTGCAGATGGCCGCCTGCATCGCCTACTCCAGACTGGGCGGACTGGCGGAGCTGCCGACGCTGTTCTTCGAGTTCCACGGCACCCCGGCTGGCGTCGCCGAACAGGCCAGCCAGGCGGAGGAGATCGCGGTCGGCTTCGACGGCCTCGGTTTCGCCTGGGCCACCGAACCCGCCGCTCGGGCCAAGCTGTGGCAGGCCCGGCACGACGCCTATTGGGCGGCGTTGGCGTCCAAGCCGGGGCACCAGGGGATCGCGACGGATGCGATCGTGCCGATCTCGCGGCTGAACGAGGCCATCCTGGGGGCCAAGCAGGATATCGCGGCCTCCGGCCTGACCGCGCCGATCGTCGGCCATGTCGGCGACGGCAATTTCCACACCGTGATCATGGTGCCGCGGGAACCGGACGGTCTGGCTCGGGCCTGGGAACTGGACAGGAAGATCGTCGCCCGAGCGCTGTCCCTGGGCGGGTCTTGCAGCGGCGAGCATGGCGTGGGTATCGGCAAGCGCGAGTTCCTGGAGCACGAGCATGGCGCCGAGGCCCTGACCGTCATGCGCGCGGTCAAGCAGGCGCTGGACCCGCGCGGCGTGATGAACCCGGGCAAGATTTTTCTTAATTAGAGCATCTTCAGCCTGACTGTGCAGACCGAAAATGCTCTTTCCCTTTGTTTGATCGCATGATTCACCCCCTTTGAACGTTCCGCTCAGCGTGATCAAGCTCTACCGTATCACCGAAGCGCGCGGCGGCGGGTTGGTTCCGTCCGCGCCACCGATCGGCAGCACCAAGCGGACTACACGAAGTAGCTCGACGTGACGTGGCCGACCCCAAGCAGATCGATGTGGGTGTTGTCGGAGAACGTCAGCATCGTGCCGCCATGCCCATCCACGGTCTGGGCGTTGACCGCATTGGTCGCCTCGGGTGCGGCGAAGTTCACCAGATGCAGGTCGGCGATGCCAAGCTGAAAGCCTGAGACGACGTCCAGCCCGCCCGCCATGCCGGATTGGATCTGGATAAGATCGCTCCTGCCGCCGATCCCGATGCTGCTGTTGCCGGCGCCGACGTCGAACGTCGTGTTGCCCTGACCGGCGATCAATGTATCGGAACCGGAACCAGCCTGCAGGGTGATCGACCCCGTCGAGGCGCCCCCTGACAAGGTCTCGGTGCCGGCGCCCGCGATCAGCTGGTCGGACGCCGTGCCGGCCGCCATCAGAACGTCACCCGACGCCTCGCCATGGAACGCCACCAGTCCCGATCCGGCGGTCAGGTGACTGCCACCCGCCAGGCCCGCGTAATAGGTGCCGCCGCCGGCGCCCGCTTGCGCCATCACGCTGCCGGTGCCTTCGGTCACTAGACTGGCGCCGTCACCGTTGATGAAATTCAGGTTGGCGCCCTCGGCGTAAATGTTGTCGCCGCGGCTGCCCGCGGCGGTGATCGCAGCTCTTGCCAGGCCGGCGTAGATGGTGTCCCCCCCGCCTGAAGCCACATTGACCGTCGATCCCGCGACGCCGGACAGGGTGACCACGCTGCCGCCCGCGCCGGTCTGAATGCCGGTGCTGCCAAGACTGGCGTTGATCGTGTCGCCGCCATAGCCGAACAGCGTTGACACGCCGTCGCCGCCGGTTAGTTCGCTGCCGCCCCTGGCCTGCCCGATCAGCGTCACCGACCCGCTCGACCCGTCGGCGTTGGCTTTCTGCAAGCCCGTGCCGACGGTGACGTTGACGCCGTCGATCACCCCGGCGCCCCCATTCAGGTTGATGCTGGTCGTCCCCGGCAGTCCGACCAGATCGATCGTCGTCGCGGTTCCGGGCGTGACCACCGTCCGGGCCGCATTCGCGATCGAGGCGAACTCCGGCGTATAGACCAGCGGCGCCTCCGCCGTGGCGGTCGCGTCGCCGATGAACGTCAGGCCCCAGCTGTTGATCGTGCCGACCCTGGCGCCGCCGATGTCCTGGGCCTCCAGCGTCCAGGTGCCGGCCGCCTGTTCGCCCCAGAACGCGTTGCTGGTGATGATCGAGCTGGACAGGTCCAGGCCACCGGTATGATCCTGGCCAGCCACCAGCCCGGTCTGGTTGACCAGAACCGACTGCGTGCCATCCGGCGACACCAGCACGATCTTCGACCACGCGGCTGGCAGGTAGGTGTCGTTGATCGACACCTGTACATGCTGGATGCGGATGGCGGCGGTGTCGGCGACGGCGCTGCGGCCGGTGGCATTGGCGGCAACCGTGAACGGCGCGGTCTGTGCCACCGATGCCGCGGCCAGGTTGGCGCTCGTCGACTGCTCGGTCCAGGCGCGGGCGAGGTTCACCGCGACATTCGCATCCACCACGCCGTAGCCCAGAGTGTTGGAGAAATGCATGCCTCCGCCGTTCCAGCCCGTCGCGCCGTTGTCGGTGAAGCTGCCCGCGCTCGGCGCCGGCCTGTACGAGGCATCCGCCAGGATTTCCTGCACATCCCGCCAGCCCAGGTTGGGATTGACGCCCAGCATCATCGCCGCGATCGCGGCCACCGTGGGCGCCGAATAGGATGTCCCGCTGGCGACCGCGTTGCCCGCCCCACCGGGAATGGCCACCGCCACCGCGTCGCCAATCGCCGACACCAGCAATCCGGCACCTGGGGTCGAATAGTCGGCCGCCGAACCGTTGGCATCCGTGGCCCCGACGGCGATGACCCGGTAGTCCGAGGTGACCGGCTGAACGGCAAGATCGTTGGCGTTCTGCGCGTCGTTGCCGGCGGCGAAGGTGATGACATCACCCCGGCCCAGGCGGTCGGTGGACACCGCCGACTCGATCGCCGCGTACCACACCCCAAACGCCGGAATGGTGGGTTCGCCGACACCATAACCGCTGTATGCCCAGGAATTGTTGACGACCGAGGCCACCGAAGCGGCGTACTGCTCGGCCTGCGCCATGATCGCGATCGTCAACGTGCCGAATGTTAGCTTGGCACCGATGATGGTGGCATTCGGGGCCAGTCCCTCCGGCGTGCCCGCCGCACCGGTGGCGCCGATCAGGCCGGAGGTGGTGGTGCCGTGGAAACCGCCCGCCGGTTCGGCGACGCTGGCCGAACCATCGAAGGCGCGCGACAGCGTGGTGGAGAAATTGCCGTATGTCGCGGTCGTGGCCGGATCGAAGCCGTCGTCGACCAGACCGACCGCCACTCCGGCGCCGGAGCTGTATTGCCAGGCAGAAGCGATGTTGCTGCCATAAACCGGCGCCGAACCGCTGTAGGCGTATCCGTCGAGCTGAGGCTCGTTGAGGCTTGAGGGCACCGTTGGCGCCACCGCGCTCGCCGTCAGCATCTGGGGCGGAGCAGCGGCGTTCAGACCCGTTGCCAGCAAGGGCGCGAAACCGGGCGGCCACGGCCCATCCGTGTCAGCGCCGTCCAGGCCTCTGACGGTAGGTTTCAATATCGACATTGTTTCAGCCTTATGCGCGCGTACAGCGGAATTTCCGGCATGTTTTGTTTCAAATGACAGTATTCGTGCGGCGCAACCGGATCGACAGCCGCGACGTCATTGGGAAGGTCGTCAGGTTTGTGGTCAGGCCGCCTGCCGGAAGGTCGGTGGCAGCCCGGCCTTCGGCACCTGGCCGTGCAGCGCCTCCGCCGGCAGGCCCGCATGCAGCACTGCCCGCGATACCATCAGCGCCGGGATGTCGATCCCGGTGGCGAACCCCATGCTTTCCAGCATGAAGACAAGGTCCTCGGTCACCACGTTGCCGGACGCGCCCGGTGCATACGGGCAGCCCCCCAGGCCCGCCAGACACGAATCGAAGGCGCGAATGCCGACTTCCAGCCCGGCCACCGCGTTGGCGATGCCCAGGCCGCAGGTGTCATGCAGATGCAGGCCGTAAAGCACCGGGCCGATCGCCTCCCGCGTCGCCTTCACCACCTCCTTGACCTGGGCCGGATGGGCATAGCCAACCGTGTCGGCCAGCATGATCTCGTCGACCCCGGCATCGGCCAGGCCCTGGCAAAGCGCCACCGTCTTCGCGGTCGGCACCACCCCATCGATCGAGCAGCCGAAAGCGGTCGAGGCACCCGCCACCACCGGCACGCGGCGCGGCTGGGCCTTCAGCCAGTCGATGATTTCCCGCATCATCTCGATCGACTGCGCCGGCGTGCGGTTGAGGTTGGCCTGACTGTGGCCATCGCTGACCGACACCGGAATCGAGATCTTGTGCACCCCGGCGTGGTAGGCGTTCTGCACCCCGCGCAGATTTGGCGCCAGCGCCTGCACCGTCAGGTTCGGCAGTGCGGCCAGGACCTTCGCCACGACCTCGGGCGTGTCGGCAAGCTGCGGGATGACGCGCGCCGGCACGAAGCTGCCGACCTCGATCTCCTTCACGCCGGCGGCGGCGAGCGAGACGATCCAGGCGACCTTGTCATCGGTGCTCATCCGGGTCTTGGCGATTTGCAGGCCATCGCGCGGGCCCACCTCACAGATGGAAACGGATGTGCCGCTGGTCCCGGAGGTGGTGCGAGAAGGGGTTCCAAAAGGGGTTCCGGAAGGCGTCCCAGAAGGAATCATGGTGGGGGGATCTCCGCGATGAGAATGCTGCCGGTTGCCGATTCGGTGATCACCAGGCTGCGTCCATCCGGCGTCAGCGCGCAGTTGGTGGTCATCCGGCCGGTGCTTGATTGAACCCGGTAAAGCGGCACGCCCGACCTGTCGATGACCCACACACAACCATGACCGGGGTTGGCGATATACAGCCGATCGAAGGCGTCCATCGCCAGCCCGTCCGGCCCGACCAGGCCGGCCGGGACCCGCGCGAAGCACTGCGCCTTGGCGACCACCGCATCGCTGCGTAACGCAAACCGCCAGACCTCGCAGGCGCGCGTCATCGCGACATACAGGTGCGTTTGCGCATTGTTCAACACCAGCCCGTTCGGGCTGGGTCCGGTGCTGATCAGCTTGTCCAGGCGGCCGTCCTTGTGCAGGCGCCAGACCCGGCCGGTGGGGTCCTGCAAGCCGGTCTGCCCCTGGTCGGTGAACAGGATAGACTGATCGGCGTGCAGCGTCAGGTCGTTCAGCCCCTTGAAGCTCTCGCTCATGACCGTCTGCAGAACGGCCGAGGTGGCACCGCTATCGGGCTGAATGCGCACCAGTCCATGGCGGTAGTCGGCGGCGAGCAGCACACCGTCAGGCTGGACCTTCAGGCCGTTCGGCCAGCCGGGATACTCCGCGAGCAGGGTCCAGGCGTCGTCTTCGATCCGGAAGATGCGGCCGTACGGGATGTCCACCACGAGCAGCCGGTTGTTCGCGTCGTAGCAGGGGCCTTCCAGAAAGCAGTCGACCGGATCCCCGGCACGATTGGCATCGGCCCACTCTGTCCTCTCCTGTCGCCGGAATCGGTCGGGCAGACGGGTCAGGACCCGAGCGGGAATTTCCCTTGGCGGTGCGAACCACATGGCGACCGACCATGCGACGCAGGCCAAGAATTGACAAGAGCAGGCGGCAAGTCGAACGCGGCCACGCAGTGTTGCCGCCGCCTGATAAACTGTTCGTGCCATATGATCAAATATTCGTGGCTGGCCGGGAGAAATTACAACCTGTTCTGATTATGAGCCTGCCAGATTCTATTCCATCGACCTTGCCTTCGTAGCATTTCTCAAAGTGCGCAACATTCTGGTTGAGGAAAATTAAACGCCATACAGGCCGGTCCCGGGCTAGATCAGTTGGCGAAGTGGCACTCGATAAACCCGATTATCACGTGCTAATTTAAGGCAAGCACAAACGATATCCACCTCAGCAATCCCAGCAACTCACCGAGTCTGCTAGCAAACCCTGGGGATGAAGTTGGCTATTCATCATTGCTGGATAGGATACGGCCCTAGGAAGCGCACACCATTGAAGTGGATCAGGTGCGTTGGGGCATCCGCCACCCACACCTCGGTTTCCCACGCGATCTCGGGCAGATATCGGGCCATCGTTATGCGGTTCGGAAACGCGGTGACGTAGACCAGACCGGCGCTCGATTTTGCGAAAAGCTGCATTAGCTCTTCATGGCGCTTGGCATCAACCGGGCCGTGGCTGGTGACGGACTCGACCAGCAACAGCCAGTCCCGTTCTACATAGTGCAGCACGACATCCGGCATCTTGCCGTGGCTGTCGACCGTCACGCCGAGAGAATGAAGCCGGCTCTTGTCAAAATACCCCATCTTGTCACCGGTATCGCCGGCATAGACCAGGACGCTGCCGGGGGCGAAGCGTTCGGCAAACTCTTCAATGATGTCGCGGATCAGTTCGCTATGCTCGCCAGGGCTTAGATGCAGGGTCTTGCCCTCGGCAATCTTCACCGGCACCCGTTGCAAGCTCCGTTCGCGCGCATAGCGCTCGGCCAGCGTCTTCCACTGCGCGAGATAGGCCGGCAGGCTCTTATCCCATGCGGCGGTGCCGTAGCTTCGCAAAAGGGCCAAGGGATCGGGCGCGATCTGATAGACAGCGGCCGGGCTGTTTACCGGCCTGCCGGGTTGATCCGGGTTGTAGAGCACCAGGCCAGCATCCCGAAACTGATGCATGGTCTGCCGGCGGATAGTTTCACGGGTGTTCGGTGCATAGGCTTTCCCGTAATGCGTCCTGATCCAGTCCATCACCGGGGTGATGCCCATCAGCGCGTCAGTCGCGTCCTTCCAGCCGCGAGCGGGTCGAAGGTCGAGAAGCGCCAGCAGCGTCATGGCCGATCGCTCGTTGCGCTGCGCTCGCGGAAAATCGAGGTCGGCAAGGATCTGCAAGGCGGCATCGATATGGGGATGCGTCATACAATCTGACCCACCCTTTCATCGATCACGGCCTGGGACAGCATGCCTCGCCCTTTGGCCCATGCCCCAAGCTTCATCAAGGCATCGCGGCTCGGGTAGTGCATCGTTCTGAGATCGGTCGCGTTGACCTGGGTATGTCCGTTGAAACACCGAAAATACTGATCGACCGGCGTGGCGTTCAGATAGACGGCAAGCCCGCGCGCCAGGTTCTCGGGTAAAGGCTTCCGTCCTTCATGGAAGACATTCAAATGGTTCTCGAAGCCGATCATCGGTGCATCGAGCACGGCGGGATCAACGAAATTGGCGACGATGCGGCGGCGTTCCTCTTTTGAGGAAAAGCGCCGCACGACCGCATAGAACCCGCTTGGATACAGCCATTTTTGCGTGTCACGGTGATGCCGGATGGCATTCGGCTTCTTAAAGCCGTGCCGCGGCCATTCAAGCGCGTCACCGGAAAAATGCCCGGGATAGAGCAGCGGGACGGTTCCCGGCTCCGGGTCGGCACAAAGGTCGTCCCGCATACGGAAATCCACCACCGGCCCGGTCGACACTGATACGCCGATCTCACTTAGGCGATGCTGGCAAGCGGTCGTCTGCAGCAACTCGCTGTCATCGGTGGTCGGGATATGAATGAACTGGTCGGCGTCGTTCGGGAAAACGATCCGCGCGAAAGGATGCATCAACTCGCGGTAATCGGCGAAGCGATCATCCTCGGACGTAGAAATCGTCACCGCCGCCTGGCGCGCGCCCCGCAGCAGGTGGATGATGATATTCTCCTGCAGCACCCCATCCTCTTTGAAAGCCTTATTGCGGGCCTCAAAGAGATGAATATGCCGGATCGCGGCACGTTCCAGAATGAACCGCCTAAAAGGCTGGTAATAAGGGCCGTTACAGAAGCTGCGCGGAATAATGGCGACAATCTCTCCGCCCGGCTGCAGCAGCGCCACCGCTAGTCCGACAAATCCCGAATAAAGGTTGACGGTCTCAAGTCCGGCAGCGCGCAAACGATGGCGCTCGGGGGAAGCGCTGTTGATCTTCTTGTAAGGGGGATTGAGGATCGCATGCGTGTAGCGCGGGCCGCGGCCAAGCCGGATCATCGCCGCTGCTTTCTCGATGAAATCGGCAGCGATGACGCGTGTTTCAATGCGGACAAGATCGTTTAGGGCCTCTAGGTTCGGATGCAGCCCATCGAGCATGTGGCTGTCCGCTTCATAAGCATCGGCCGTCAATCGACCGCTGACAGCCTTTTGGCACCACGTCTCGATGAAGGCGGCGGTCAGACTTCCTTTCCCGGCACCGGCATCCAGCAAATGCACCGTTTCAGGGAAAGGACTGCTGAACAGCCCAGCCATGAAGTGCGCGATCGGCACTGGCGTCATAAATTGCCCAAGCTGCGACTTGCGGAGAACAGGCTTGGGTTGGAGTGGAGCAACCGGAGGGATGAAAAGATCGGCGTGGAAACCTTCTGGCATACGTCCTACAGCATCACGGGTTGCACGGGCGGCGGACTTTTGGGGATATAGCGCGCCACGCGGATGTCTCCCTGGCGTGCCCGTGCTTGCGCCACATCGTAGCTCGTCTGTAGCTGAACGAGCTTTTCCATCGAAAACCCGAATGCTTTCTCGATGCGAATGGCCATCTCTGGCGTCAGCGACACATGGCCGTTCAGAAGCGAGGAAAGTGCCTGGCGGGTAATTCCCAGGGCTTCGGCCGCCTGCCCAACCGTCAGCCCAAGCGGGTCGATCACCTCCGTTCGGACAAAGCGGCCAGGATGGGGCGGCAGGCGGATTTGCATACCAAACAGCATAGAAAACCTGCAAGGGATGTCAAGTGTCACTTGACGAATGACTAGCGGAGGTGGAAATCTGCGCCGATGTGCATCCCCGCGACGGCAGGACAGTCGCCCGCCCTTCTCAGGGGAGAGGCTGCAGCAACCGTGGAGAATTAAGGCTATCAATGGTTCGTCGTGTCAGCCCTGCCGAATATCAGCGCCTAATGCGCGAGGCGGCACGCAAGCAGCAGGATGCGATTAACGCGTATAATCGTGAAGTTGATCGGGTCAACCGGGAGAACCAAAGGCGACAACAGGCCAATATTGATGCAATTAATCGACATAATCGGCAAGTCGATAGCCACAATCGGGAAGTCTATCGTCAACAAAAACAGGCTATCGAGAATTACAATCGCCAAGTTCGCGCGCATAATACCCGCGTAGTGGCTAATAGGCATAAGCAGCAAGCTGCCATCCGTCAACTAAATCAACGGGTGGTTACGGTTCGCTATAACACCCTGCATAGTTCAACGGTCTTGCTCAACGACGCCTACGACCGGCTGGAACGGCGTGTGGCGGATGAAACTTCGGATGCAAATGACGATCTAATTCTCAATCTTCCCAGCCGAGAAAACACCAACAGCCTAGAGCTAGTGAACGCTTTGTTACAGGAGGATGCTCTTGGCCCTGAAAATCAGCCTGACCTCCAGCAGACTAAAATCGAAGCCGAGTTGCGGCAGATCTCCGGGGATCTCGATCAGCGATGGCGTGGTGCTCTCTTTTCACTAAGTCCACAAAATCCGGATGCCGCCCGACATTTTTGCACAAGCGTGCGAGAGATCATCAATGGAATTTTGGAAGCGCGAGCGCCGGATGCGGCTGTTGCAGCGGCTTTCCCAAACTGTCCATTAACTCCAAACGGCACCCCGACGCGGCGTTCTAAAGTCCAATACATCCTTCAGCGCCGCGGGATCACTACGGTGGAACTCGGTGATTTCATCGAGGCAGACATCACAAACGTGGTCGATCTCTTTCAAGTGTTAATAGCGCCACCCATGGTGCCGCAGGTAAATACGCTCTGAACAAGCTACTTCTGATTAAGAACCGCGTCGAAGGCGGTATTCTTTTCCTGTCACGCCTGAGCGAAGCAGCGTAGGCGGATTGGCGTTTGAGTAATTAGGAACTGCCCGCCGCTTTCGTGCATCAGAAATGTGTATCAGAATACGCAAGCTGTTTCAATACGCTAGGTTCGATGCATATCTTATGAATTGCGTAGAAAGTAGTCGGTCCACATTCCATCGGACACTTCCAGGCATCTCGATCAGCGGTTAACAAAGTCTCCCCGGCGGTTTTCGCCGGCACTATTGAGCGGGCGGCTGCGTGTAGAGGCGGGAGCCTTCAATCATTGCAGCAACTCCGGCCGGGTCGGCTTCCAGCTGCCGCATGAGCGCGTTATCGAAGCGGTAGAGGCCGTTGTCGGCAAGCTGAAGCGCCGCGACGCTCCGCCGCGCGTCCACCTGTCTCGTCGCACCCGGACGACCTTGTCTCGGCACCTGGCATATTGATCCGGCAGCGTGCCGTCATTGCATGGCATGCAGCGGCGCGGAAACTTTCAGCGACAGCTTTGGATGCGGCACCCGCCGCGGTCTTGCAAGCTGAACCTTGCTCGATCGAGGTGCGAACTTGTATCGTCGTTACAACCAAGTATGGCAAAGTCGTTTTGGTCGCCAACAACATGCCACAACCCCTCGCTCACCGCTGCTCGGAGGTTCAATCGGTCTCCGCCGAACTGCCGTGGCGCCGCTGTATTGGCCGCGCAGCCATGCGTGATCGGGGCAAAGCAGGCGCGCCCGCGCCGCGCCGAATTTCCCTGCGCCGATGACCCCGGCAGCCGGGCTAAGTCCACTGCACCGCCTGTGGCGACTGTTGCCCGCGCGGCGACGGCGCGCGTTGCTGGCGTATGGCGCCGCCCGTTTGGCACCACGGGCAGGCCTTCGGCCAGCCGCGCCGGCGGGTGGCCTGGTCATCGGCGGCGAGGTGACCAGAGCGTCCGGCTTGGGCGAGGCAGCTCGCATATTGCATGCTGCACTCGGGACGTTGAACGTGCCGTCATGGCTGATCGAGGCCGGCCTCGCGGTGCCGGGGGATCGGCCGGACGAAGCGCCGCCGCCACATGCGCTGGCGGATCTGCCGCGCGCGGCGCCACTGATTCTGTGCGTCAACGCGCCTCAGTTGCCCGCTGCCCTGTTGCGGTTGCCCCGCACCGGGTTGCGCGACCGGCTGATCATCGGCTTCTGGAATTGGGAACTGCCGGTGCTGCCAGCCTCGTGGCGCGTTGCCACCGATTTCGTGCACGAGATCTGGGTGCCCTCGGCGTTCACCGCGGCCGCGGTCGCCGCCATGCTGCCCGGCACCAACGCGCCGACGCTTCGCATCGTCCCATATCCGCTCGCGGTGGTCCCGCCCCGGCCGGCAGCGATCGGCCGTCAGGCGTTTGGCCTGCCCGCCGACGCGGTGATCGTTCTAACTTCGCTGAACCTGGCTTCCAGCTTCGTGCGCAAGAACCCGCTCGCCGCCATCGCCGCGTTTCGCGCCGCCTTCGGCGACCGGTCCGACCTCATGCTGCTGCTCAAGATCGGCAAGACCGAACACTACGCCGACGACCTTGCCGCGATCCGCTCGGCGACCGGCGGTATGGCCAACATCCGCATCGACACGCGCACCCTTGCATCCGCCGAACGCCACGCGCTGACCGCCTGCGCCGACATCGTTCTGTCCCTGCACCGCAGCGAGGGCTTTGGTCTGGTTCCGGCCGAGGCGATGCTGCTGGGCAAGCCGGTGGTGGCGACAGGTTGGTCCGGAAATCTCGCGTTCATGGACGCGGCCAGCGCAGCCCTGGTCAACTATCGCCTGGTCCCGGCGTTCGACCCGCGGGGGGTTTATGACGAACCCGGCGCGCGGTGGGCCGAACCCGACGTCGCGGATGCCGCGGCAAGGCTGGTGCAGCTCGCGGACGACCTGCCCGGACGGGTGGCCCTCGGCGCCCGCGGCCGGGCTGCGGCACAGGCCAGGCTGGGGACCGAAAAGCTGGCGGAGGCAGTGCGGGCGATCGGACTTCTGCCGGCGCAAAATCATGAGCCGAAAAGCATGCGCTGATGTCCGCCGGCTGCCGCCAAACGCCATCAACACGCGGCGCGGCCAATGCGGTGCAGCCTGACTGCGGTCGCCGGTGTCGCGGTCTTCGTCGGGTGCTGCCTGCGGCATCGGCAAGCCGGTGATGATGCTGCTGCTGCTGGGGGCTCTGTCGCCGCCACGGCGCCATGCGGCTTGCCACCCCTGTCACAGGTGATTGTTTAGCGGATGACCCGCCGCCAGGGTAGCTGACTTCTAACAAGCGGCCCGAAGCCCGACGCCCACAGCCCGGCCGGTCGCGGTGCGTGGTGAAGCGGCGGCGAGCGCGCCGGGTGCGGGGCTGCGACCGCAGGCGTTGCTGCGGGCTCCGGCGCGGCATTTGCATCGCCAAGGCTGTAAGCTTTGTTCCGCCCGGTGCTGACGAACCTGGGCGGTCGCCACTAGCATGGCGGCAACCGCGGGGGGTCGATGGATGCGCTTCAGTTTGCTGATCGGGATGGTGGGCTGCTTCCTCGCCGCGGCCCCCGCCCAGGTGCCCGCCGCACCGGCACCGGCCGCGCCGGCACCAGCCGCATCGGCAGCGCCGGCACCAGACGCATCGGCACCGGCCGCACCCGCCGCGCCGGTACCAGACGCATCGGCACCGGCCGCATCAGCACCCGCCGCTGCTCCGTTGCGCACCTATGGCATCTCGCTGATCGGCGCGCCATCGCTGCCGCCGGACTTCAAGTTCTTCCCCTACGTCAACCCGAACGCGCCGAAGGGCGGCACGGTCGTCCTCAGCGCCGTCGGTACCTTCGACAGCTTCAATCCGTTCATCGTTCGCGGCACCCCCGCCGCTGACGTGCTGCGGGTCTGGGACACCCTGATGAAGCCCGACATCGACCAGGCCGAGACCGAATATGGCCAGCTTGCGCAAGTGATCGAGCTGCCGGCTGACCGCATGGGCGTCGCCTTCGAACTGCGGCCGGAGGCGAAGTTCAACGATGGCACGCCGGTCACCGCCGAGGACGTCGCGTGGACCTTCCAGACGCTGCGCGAGCATGGCCGTCCGTTCTATCGGCAATACTACGCCGACGTCGCCTCGGTCATGGTCGAGGGACCACGCCGCGTGGTCTTCCGCTTCAAGACCAGCACCAACCGGGAACTGCCGATGATCCTGGGACAGATGCCGGTGCTGCCCGAGCACTGGTGGGCCGGGCGCGACTTCGAAAAGCCACTGACCGATCCGCCGCTGGGGTCCGGCGACTACCAGGTCGGGCACTTCGAATTCGGCCGGACCCTGTCGATGACGCGTGTGCCCAATGTCTGGTCGAAGGATTTGCCGACGATGCGCGGGCTGGACAATTTTGACACCAGACGCACGGAGTACTTCCGCGATGCGACGGTGGCGCTGGAGGCGTTCAAGGCCGGACAGATCGACTTCCGTGAAGAGAACAACTCCAAGGAGTGGGCCACCGCCTACGACTTCCCGGCGGTGCAGAAGGGGCTGGTGAAGAAGCAGCTGCTGACCCACCACATGCCGACCGGCATGCAGGGCTTTGGCATGAACACCCGCCGAGCGCTGTTCAAGGATGTCCGGGTGCGGCACGCGCTGGCGATGGTGTTCGATTTCGAATGGGCCAACGCCAACCTGTTCTATGGCAGCTATACCCGCACCAAGAGTTATTTCAGCAACAGCGACCTCGCCAGCAGCGGCATCCCGGAAGGGGCGGAGTTGGCGTTGCTGGACAAGTACCGCAGCCAGTTGCCGCCCGACTTGTTCACCCAGCCGTTTCAGTTGCCGGTAACCGACGGGTCCGGCAACAATCGCAAGGAGCTGCGCGCGGCTCTGGCGCTGCTCGAACAGGCCGGCTGGAAGGTGCGCGACCGCAAGCTGGTCAACGCCGACGGCCAGCCGTTCAAGTTCGAGATCCTGCTCGATCAGCCGGCGTTCGAGCGGGTGTCGCTGCCCTATGTGCGATGGCTGTCGCGGCTGGGGATCGAGGCGCATGTGCGGACGGTTGACCCGGCGCAGTTTCAGCGGCTGACCGATAGCTATGACTTCGACATGATCGTGGTCGCGATCGGCGAAACCGAGAGCCCGGGCAACGAGCAGACCGACTACTGGACCTGCGGCAGCGCCAGCCAGCAGGGGGGCGACAACCTGATGGGGGTTTGCAACCCGGTGGTCGATGCCCTGGTGCATCAGGTCGTCACCGCGCCCGATCGCGACCACCTGGTGGTCGCGACGCATGCGCTCGACCGGGTGCTGCTGGACGGCTGGTACGTGGTGCCGCACTGGCATCTGCAATCGGTCCGCGTCGCCTACTGGAACCGCTTCGGGCGGCCGGACAAGCCGGTGCGCACCGGCCTCGCGTTCGACAGCTGGTGGCTGGATCCGGTAAAGGCCGCCGCGAACGACGCAGCACGACGAGAAGGGCCATGATCCGCCTCGCCGATCGCGCATCGCGCTGATGGGCGCCTATCTGGTTCGCCGCCTGCTGCTGGTGATCCCGACGCTGTTCGGCATCATCGCGATCAACTTCGTGGTCGTGCAGTTCGCCCCCGGGGGTCCGGTGGAGCAGATGGTCGCGGAACTGAAAGGCCACGGCGGCGTCACCGGACGCATGACCGGTGCCGGGGGCGCCGAGGCGATGCCAGCAGGCGACAACAGCTATCGCGGCGCGCGTGGCCTGGACCCGCATACGCTGGCCGACATCAAGCGGATGTTCGGCTTCGACAAGCCCCCGCTCGAGCGGTTCGGGTTGATGCTGCGCGGCTACCTGACCTTCGATCTCGGTCGCAGCTTCTTCCGCGACAAGCCGGTGCTGCAGCTGATCAAGGAGAAAATGCCAGTTTCCATCTCGCTCGGCCTGTGGTCGACGCTGCTGGTCTACTGCGTGTCGATCCCCCTCGGCATCGCCAAGGCGGTGCGCGACGGCAGCCGCTTCGACGTCGTCAGCAGTGCGGTGGTGCTGATCGGCTACGCGGTGCCGGGTTTCCTGTTCGCCATCCTGCTGGTCGTGCTGTTCGCCGGCGGCAGCTTCGTGGAATGGTTCCCGTTGCGCGGGCTGAGCAGCATGGGAACCTCATCCTGGAGCCTGCCGGCGCGCATCGGCGACTACCTGTGGCACATGGTGCTGCCAACCGTGGCGATCGTGGTCGGCGGCTTCGCCGGGCTGACCGTCTTGACCAAGAATTGCTTCCTGGAGGAGATCCGCAAGCAGTACGTGGTCACCGCCCGAGCCAAGGGGGCCAGCAGCCAGCGCATCCTTTACCGCCACGTGTTCCGCAACGCGATGCTGCTGATCATCGCCGGATTTCCATCCGCGTTCATCGGCATCCTGTTCTCCTCCGCCCTGCTGGTTGAGATCATCTTTTCGCTCGACGGCCTCGGGCTGCTGGGCTTCCAGGCGGCGATCCAGCGCGACTACCCGGTCATGTTCGGCACCCTCTACGTGTTCACCCTGCTGGGCCTGCTGATGCAGATCGTCGGCGATATGCTCTACACCGTGGTTGATCCGCGGATCGACTTCGAGGCCAGGCAGTAGTGCACATCTCACCGCTGACGCGCCGGCGTCTGGCGATCTTCAAGGCCCACAAGCGAGGCTACTGGTCGCTGTGGATCTTTCTGGCGCTGTTCGGCCTGACCCTGTTCGCCGAATTCCTCGCCAACGACCGCCCGTTGCTGATCCGCTTCGACGGGCACTGGTATGTGCCGGTCCTGCACGACTACAGCGAGGACACCTTCGGTGCCGACTTCATGCCGACCGAGGCGGACTACACTGAACCCGACGTGCAGGCAGCGATCAGGGCGCACGGGTGGATGATGTGGCCGGCGATCCGCTATTCCTACGACACGCTGGTCAAGCAGCTGCCAACACCGGCGCCGTCACCCCCGGACAGCAAGAACCTGCTGGGCACCGATGACCAGGCACGCGACGTGCTGGCGCGGGTGATCTATGGGTTTCGTCTGTCGGTCCTGTTCGGGTTCACCCTGACCGCGATCTCGTCGGCGATCGGCATCGCCGCCGGCGCCATCCAGGGCTTTCGCGGCGGCCTGGTCGATCTGTTGTTCCAGCGCTTCATCGAGATCTGGTCGGGGATGCCGCAGCTCTATCTGCTGATCATCCTGGCCAGCATCATCACCCCCAGCTTCTGGATCCTGCTGATCTTCCTGCTGTTGTTCAGCTGGATGAACCTGACCGGCGTGGTGCGGGCCGAGTTCCTGCGTGGCCGCAATCTGGAGTATGTCCGCGCCGCCAAGGCGCTGGGCGTGTCCGACACCGCGGTGATGTGGCGGCACATCCTGCCCAACGCCATGGTGGCGACGCTGACCTTCCTGCCGTTCACCCTGTCGGGTTCGGTTACCATCCTGGCCAGCCTGGACTTCCTTGGCTTCGGTCTGCCGCCGGGATCGCCCTCGCTGGGTGAACTGGTCTCGCAGGGCAAGAACAACCTGCAGGCGCCGTGGCTCGGGATCACCGCGTTCGTCGTGCTGGGGGGCCTGCTGACCCTGCTGGTCTTCATTGGCGAGGCCGTGCGCGATGCATTCGACCCCCGCAAGACCCTGGCGATCGGCCCGCCCCGATGAACCGCTTGTTCCCATGAGCTTGCTGACGGTCGAGAACCTGACCGTGGCGTTCGGCGACCGCGTCGTGGTGGATCGTATCGGCTTCACCCTGGACCGCGGCGAGACGCTGGCGCTGGTCGGCGAGAGCGGCTCCGGCAAGTCGCTGACCGCGCTGTCGCTGCTGCAGTTGCTGCCGCCGGGGGCGACCTGCGGCGGCCACGTCTCTCTGGACGGCCAGAGCATGATCGGCGCTGGCGACCGGATGCTGCGCCGGCTGCGCGGCGGCATCGCCGGCATGATCTTTCAGGAGCCGATGACCAGCCTCAACCCGCTGACCCGGGTCGGTCGGCAGATCGCCGAAGCGGTGCGGCTGCACCAGCGGCTGACGCCCGAGACGGTGCGGGCACGGGTCACCAAACTGCTCGACGAGGTCGGCTTCCCCGATGCGGCGCACCGGCTGGACGCCTATCCGCATCAGCTGTCCGGCGGCCAACGCCAACGGGTGATGATCGCGATGGCGCTGGCCAACGATCCGGTGTTGCTGATCGCGGACGAGCCGACCACGGCGCTGGATGTGACGATCCAGGCGCAGATCCTGAAGCTGCTGGCGAAGGAAAAGTCGATCCGGGGTCTGGCGCTGCTGCTGATCAGCCATGATCTAGAAATCGTGCGGCGCTATGCGGACCGCGTCTGCGTGATGAAGAACGGGGCGGTGGTGGAGGCGGGGCGGGTGTCGCAGGTCTTCGACGCGCCGCGCCACCCCTACACCCGGATGCTACTCGCCGCGCAGCCGCGCGGGCGGCCTCTGCCGCTGGGGCCGCAGGCCACGACGCTGATGCAGGGGACCGAGGTGCAGGTGCATTTTCCGATCCGCCGCGGCGTGCTGCGTCGGACCGTCGGCCATGTCCGCGCGGTGGACGGTGTCGATGTGGTGGTGCACGAAGGCGAGACGGTCGGCTTGGTCGGCGAGAGCGGTTCCGGCAAATCCACCATGGGCTATGCCATGCTGCGCCTGGTGCAGGCGAAGGGCTGCATCCGCTTCGCCGGGACGGATCTGTCCGGGCTCGACAAGAAGCCGCTGCGGCGGTTGCGCGCCGACATGCAGATCGTCTTCCAGGATCCATTCGGCAGCCTGTCGCCGCGGCTGACGGTGGCCGAGATCGTCGCCGAAGGCCTGGCGGTGCATGAGCCCGCGCTGTCGCGGGCGCAGCGTGACGTAAGGGTGGCCGAGGCGCTGGAGGAGGTCGGCCTGGCCGCCGATATCGGCCATCGTTACCCGCACGAGTTCAGCGGTGGCCAGCGCCAGCGGGTCGCCATCGCCCGAGCCATGGTGCTGAAGCCACGCTTCGTGGTGCTGGACGAACCCACCAGTGCGCTGGACATGTCGGTGCAGGCGCAGATCGTCGATCTGCTGCAGCAACTGCAGCGCGACCATCGGTTGGGCTACCTGTTCATCAGCCACGATCTGCGAGTGGTCCGCGCGCTGGCGCATCGTATCGTGGTGCTACGGCACGGCCGGGTGGTGGAGCAGGGAGCGGCCGATGAGGTGCTCGCCCGGCCGCGGCATGAATACACCCGCGCCTTGATGGCCGCCGCGTTCGCCTTGGACATCGAGAACAGCAGCGTCGTGGAGCCGTAATTGATCTTGAGCGCCGGTCGGCCGGCGACCGAGCGCGCGAGGGAGCAGCGTCCCAAAATCCCCCGCGTGCAAGGTGCGGTATCCTATCGATAGTGAAACGACACGCTCACCGCGTCCTGGGGATCTCGAAATCGGCGTCGCGCTCGATGTATTTCACGATCGCGGTCAGGTCTTCCCTCGCCGCGCCCTGGTGCATGGCGTGCTTGAACACCAGTCGCGCCGCCTGACACACCCACATCGGCACGCCAAGGGCCTCGCCTTGGGCGATCGCGAGGTCGATATCCTTCATCAGGATGTGCATCTCGGCACCAAAGTCAAAGCTGCGGGTCAGCACGGCGGCGGGGAATTTTGCCTCGGTTGCGGAGTTCCGCCCGCTGCCGGCATTGATCGCCCGCAGCATGATCTCGGGATCCAGGCCGCCCTTGGCACCCATGACGAACGCCTCCGCCGTCGCTGCCAGCGCGACCGCCGACAGTATGTTATTGGTCAGCTTCAGCACCTGCGCCGCCCCGGGCTTGTCCCCGGCGACGGTCAACGTGCGGCCCCATAATGAAATCATCGGCCGCACCCGTTCCACCGCGGCCGGATCGCCGGAAACCATCACCGACAGGGTGCCCGCGCGTGCCCCCGGCGGGCCGCCCGAAATCGGGCAATCCACCACCGTGACACCATGCACCGCCATGGCCTGTTCGACCTCCCGCACGAACGGAACCCCGATCGTGCAGGTGTTCACCAGCAGATTGAGCGTGCGGCCTTGCGCCAGACCGTCCTCGCCGAACGCCACCGCGCGGAACGCCTCCAGCGTCGGCAGAGAAACGAATATGATCTCGCATTGATCCGCCAGATCCTTCGGCGATCGCGCCGGCCGCGCCTGCCGCAGCGGCCTCATCGCTTCGTCACGAACGTCGTAGATCGTCAGGTCGTGGCCGCCATCGAGCAGCTTGCCGGCCATCGGCAAACCCATGTTCCCGACGCCCAGGAATCCCGCCTGCATTGTCTATCCTCCCAACACGCGTCTCAGGGCACCGCCAGTCTCAGGAAAACGTCAGTCTCAGGGCACCGTCAAACGATACACCCGCGCCGCGGTGTCGCTGTAGAGCGCTGCCTTTTCCGCTGCCGAACTGCCGGCGGTGATCCGCTTGAACGCGTTCCACAGTTCGGTGTAGCCGCCGGATTGCTTGTCGGGCGGGAAGTTGCTCTCGAACATGCAACGGTCGACGCCGAAGGCCTCGATGCACGGCTCGACATACTGACGCCATGCAGCGGCCAGTTCTTCCGAGGACGGCGGCACTTCCCGCTCATGAAACGCAAAACCGAATGACGTCATGCCGATGCCGCCAAGCTTCACGTTGACGTTGGGGCATTTGGCCAGCTCTTTGATGTCCTTGTGCCACGTGCTCAAGATTTCCGCCCGGCGTCCTGAATAGGGCCCGACGCCCAGCACGCCGCCAACGTGGTTCAGGATGATCGTTGTCTCGGGAAATGCCCGCGCCAGATCGGCGGCGTCAGATAGTTGCGGATGATACTGCCACGACTCGAAGCTGAGGCCCAGTTTCGCCAGCTGTGCGAAGCCCTGACGAAACGTCGGCTCCCGCACCAGATGCGCGGGCACGGTTCGGGAAGCGAACCTCTCAACCGTTTCGTGATCGTCCCACGCCACGCCATGGCGGATGCCGCGGAACCGGCCGCCGCCGGCCGCGATCTCGGCCTCCAGCACGTCGCGCACCCTGGCACCCAATCGCAGATCGGCATAGCCGATGATCCCGGCCGCGACATGGCACGGCCCATAGTTGCCTGACGCACTCATCGCCGCGATCCCGTTGACGAACTCGACCTCGCCAACCGGCGCCATCTCGGCCGGGCCATTGGCACGGTACATGGCGTGGCACTCCAGGAACACGGTGGCAACGATGTTGTGGCCGCCGCCGATATCGGCCAGCAGGTCAGGCAGGAAATAGCTGCCGCGATGCGCCACATCCCAGAAGTGATGATGCGGATCGATGATCCGCAGGTCCGGCTCCAGTGCGGCCTCGGTCGGGCGCTGCGTCAGCCACGCCCTCAGGTCGGCATCGTTGCGATACACGATGCCACGATATTCGCCTCTCGAATCCCCGATCTCGGTCATGTCCTGCCCCTTGTTCTTCGTCGACCTGCTGCACCCGGCTCGGTCAAGATCAGCCTTCGGCGTTGGCCGCGCTCTGCGTTCGGACAGCAGGCTAGGCCACCCTGGGCAAGCACGACAAGACGACGCGCCGCCGTTCGGCTGTCATCCGGGCGCGGTTGACGGATCGGGCAATGTCGCCATGCTGCCGCGTCGACATGCAGCGGAGGGTTCAGATGGGTGAGACAATCCAGTTGAAGGCGGCAGACGGTTTCAGCGTTTCCGCCTACGTCGCGGGTCCGGCGCATGCCACCAAAGGTGTGGTCGTCATTCAGGAGATTTTCGGCGTCAACCAGCACATTCGTGACATGGCCGAGCGCTTTGCGGCCTTGGGTTACGCCGTGGTCGCGCCGGCGCTGTTCGACCGAGCGGAGCGAAACGTCGAGCTCGGGTATACCCAGGATGACGTCGGCAAAGGTCGGGAATGCCGCATGAAGCTGTCGGATCCGGACGTGATGAAGGACGTCGAGGCGGCGGCCGGGCATCTCGCGGGCAAGAAGCTGGGCATCGTCGGCTATTGTTTTGGCGGCACGGTCGCCTGGTGGGGTGCGACACGGACCAGCAAGTTCGCAGCGGCATCCTGCTGGTACGGTGGCGGCATTCCAGGCACCAAGGACGAGCGCCCGAACTGCCCCGTGCAGATGCATTTTGGCGAACAGGATGCCTCGATCCCGATGACCGATGTCGATGCGGTACGCGCCGCTCAACCAAAAGTCGAGGTCTATGTCTACAACGGCGCGCAACATGGCTTCGGCTGTGATGAGCGCGGCAGCTACAGCAAGCCCGACTATGAACTCGCGCAGCGGCGCACGGTGGAGTTCTTCGCCAAGAACCTGGGGTGATGCCGAACCACCGTCGCACAAGATGGCGGCGGTTGCTCAACGATATGGCCTCGATCGGATCAGCGCCCTGGGTCTCTCCGCCCGGGGTTTCGATCCGGCGATCGGGCCGCCTTCGAATCCCGCGACGGCGGTGCCGGCTACCGGTTCCGCGTCATGACGGACACGTTGTCATGCAATGGACCTTTCCAGCTGCGCCGATCTGGGTATAGCAGAGCCTGAAGTAGCGGACGGTGGATCGGTGTCTCTCGACGACCTCGCGCAGTTCCTGAACTCCAGCACCGCCCCGACGGGGTGTATGGATCTGTCTGAGTTGGACGGCTTCCTCGCCGGCCTCGTTGCTGGTCCCGAGATTGTCCCGCATGACGAATGGCTGGCCGAGGTGTGGGACAACGAAGAACCGGACTATCAGGACGAGGCAGAGAGGCAGGCGGTCGAGCAGGCCATCTTCGACCGTTACGCCGCGATCGAAGCCGGCCTGGACGCCAACCCGATCGGCTATGCGGTGATCCTCTGGCAGGACGAGGCCGGCACTACTGTCGCCGAGGACTGGGCCGCCGGGTTCATGCAGGCCGTCACGTTGCGGGCCAAGGCATGGCAACCGGCGCTGGCGGATGAGGATACCTCGGTCCTGCTGGTCCCGATCGCCAGCCTGGCCGGCATGACGCTGCCTGAGACCGAGCGCGGCGGCCAGGCGATGACCGAGGACGCGCTCGACGGGCTGATGCGGGACGCTGAACAGGTGCTTCCGGTGTGTGTTCTGGGCCTGCGCCGGTTCTGGCTGGACCGGGCGGCCGAGGCGCGGATGGTGCGGCATTGAGATAAATCTGATCTCGGTTGCGGAAACCCCACGAAACTGCTAGCCGTTCCGCCGGTATGGCAACTTCCCGAACAACGCGTCGCCTGGCCTGGATCGGCACGCCCGTTGTGCTGCTTGTGCTGTTGGTCGCGTTCTGGAACTGGGATTGGTTCATCCCGATCGTTCAGTCCCGCGTCTCGGCCGCGATCGGCCGACCGGTAACGATCGCCCACCTGCATGTGCGGCTCGGTCGCGTGGTTCAGGTGACAGCGGACAACGTCGTGATCGCCAATCCACCCGGCTGGTCCAGCAGTGACCCGCCATTTGTCACCCTGAACAAGTTGACCCTTCAGGCCGACGCCTGGGGCTATGTTCAAGGTCACGGCCTGGTTCTGCCCTTGATCGGGTTGGACGGCCCGAAGATCCTGGTCGCCGAAACAGCCGATGGCGCCTCGAACTTCAAGCTTTCCACCGGCAGCGGTGGCGGCGGTGGCGGCGGCACCTCGGTGAAGATCGGCGACGTGCAGATCGCGAATGGCGCCGCCCATATCGTCGTCCCCAAGCTGAAAACTGACTTCAACACACAGATCGAAACGCAAGGGCAGGGTCAGGACGCGAAGATCGTCGTCGACGCCAAGGGAACCTATGCCGCGCAACCGATCACCGCCAGGCTGATCGGCGGCGCCCTGTTGTCGCTGCGTGACAAGGAGCATCCGTGGCCGGTGAAACTGGATGTCGCCAACGGGCCGACCCGCGTTTCCCTCGAAGGCACGCTGCGCGATCCGCTGGCCTTCAAGGGCGCCGACTTGCGGTTGCGGTTCACCGGACCCGACATGGCGCTGCTGGAACCGCTGGTGGGATTTCCAATCCCCAAGACACCCTCGTACCAGATCGCCGGCAAGCTCGATCTCGACGGTTTCAACAAGATCCGCTTCCAGGACTTTCAGGGGCGGCTCGGCAATTCCGATATCGCCGGCACGATACTCGAGCAGCCGAATGGCACGCAGGCTAAGGCAAAACCCGACGTCACCATGGATCTGCGGTCCAGGCAGGTCGATCTGACCGACCTCAACGGTTTCATCGGCGGCACACCGGGCCGAACCACGACAGCCGACGACACCGCCAAGCAGCGGCAGGCCGCTGCGAAGGCGAAAGCCAGCCCGAAGCTGTTGCCCGACACGCCGATCAGCGTGCCACGTCTCGATTGGGCGGATATCCATCTGCGCTATCATGCCGGGCATATCGAGGGCCGGAACATTCCGCTGGATGATCTGACTGTCGCCCTGGACGTGGTCGGCGGACGCATCACCGTGCATCCGATCGAGTTTGGCGTCGGCAAGGGGCGGCTGGTCGGCAACATCGACCTGACCCCGACAAGCGGCAAGGATGTCCATGCGCGCGTCGATCTGCGGATGCAGAACCTCGACGTGTCGCGGCTGATGGCGGCAACCCACACCTTCCAGGGCGCCGGCTCGATCAGCGGCGTCGGCGCGATCGATGCCACCGGCGACTCCATGGCGTCGTTGATGGGCAACGGCAACGGCGAGGTGAAGATGGCGATGGCCGGGGGCAATCTGTCCGCGGTGCTGATCGACCTGACCGGCCTGCAGTTCGGCAATGCGCTGCTGTCCGCGCTGGGCATACCAAATCAGACTAACGTGCAATGTTTTGTCGGCGATCTGGCGCTGCAACGCGGTGTGCTGGATTTCAAGGCAGTGACTCTGGACACGGGCGAGGCAATCACCAACGTCGGCGGCGACCTCAATCTCTCGAAGGAGGACATCGATCTGGCGCTGAAGACCGATGCCAAGCACTTCAGCGTCGGATCGTTGCCGACAAGGATCAATATCTCCGGAACCTTCAAGAAGCCGTCGATCCGGCCGGGTGCCGAGGTCGCTGTCAGGGCCGGTGCGGCGGTCGGATTGGCGGCGCTGTTCCTGCCGCTGGCGATCCTGCCCACGATACAGTTCGGCACATCGGAAGCGGATGATGCGCGCTGCGGTCATCTGCTGCAGCAGGCGCGGGAGAGTGCCGGGGGCAAGGCACTGCCGGCGCCGCGAAAGGCCACCGCGACCCATTGAACCCGTCGACGTCGAGCGGTATGCGCGGAGGGTTGTTGTGGCGGCTGCGGGCACACTCAACACCAGACCGGCCCCTCGGCCGTTGACCGAAAGGGCAACCGCTCGGCGAGCCGCGACAAGTTGCATCGTCGGGCGTGCTGTGGCTTCCTGATAGCGATCAATCAGGAGGGAAAGCCATGGCATTCTACGAACTGCGACAATACAAGGTGCTGCCGGGCAGGCTGGAGAACTGGGTGAAGATGATGGAGGAGGAGATCATTCCGTTCCAGATCTCCAAGGGCATGGTCATCACCGGCAGCTTCCACGGCGAAACCGACCCCTCCATCTACATCTGGCTGCGCCGCTTCGAAAGCGAGGAACAACGGGTCGCGCTGTACGCCGCGGTCTATGAGTCGGAGTACTGGAAGACCCAGATCGCGCCGCGCGTGCCGGAGAACCTGGACCGCTCGGCGATGGTGATCACCCGGATCGTGCCAACAGCGAAATCGACGGTTCAGTAAGCAAACCCGCGGCTGCGCCTAAGCGGTAACCTTAGCTCCAGGCGCGCAGCCGTTCGTTTCCAATGGCGTGCGTCCGAGCGCGCGATCGTCCGGGGTTGAACCAGCCTCGGACGATCGCCCTCTCAGACAACGGGAATTTGAATGTGATCGCTTCAACCCGAAGCGATCACATGCTAAATGCACGGCGTCGGCTTACGCGCCGGACGATCATCTGGCGGCCTGCAGCAAGTGGTAGCTTGCGACAGTTGCCGGTACCTGCGGCTGCGAGATGTCCGCCCTCAGCACCGAAGCCGCCTCCTCGTTGTCGCCGGCAAGGGCCAGTGCCACCGCGAGATCCTGCCGCACCTTCGCCGTCGTTCCGGGCCCGGCGGCCAGCGGCCGGAGTATTCTCAGCGCCTGCCGCGAATCACCGGACAAGGCCAGCGACAGCCCAAGATTGACGTTGGCGGCCAGCCGGTCAGGCTCGATCGTCAGGGCCTGCCGATAGGCACGCTGGGCCTTGCCGTGCTCGCCCAGCAAGTCGTTGGCGATGCCAAGATCGATCAAGGAGACGACATTGTGCGGGTCCCGTTGGGTGACCCCCAGGAACAGGGTGGCGGCCGCGGCGGGGTCGGTCGCCAGCTTGAGCCGCCCGAGCCCGAGCGAGGCCGCCGCGTTGTGCGGGGCGATCGTCAAGGCCTCGCTGAAGCCAAGCGCCGCACGGTCTCGGTCACCCAGCGCCGCGTGCGCATTCGCCGCCACCACCATGGCCGGAACGTTACCCGGATCCTTCGCCAGTCTGGTTTCCGCGATGCGCAAGGCGGTCTCCGGGGCGCCGTTCGCCAAGGCGACATCGGCGACATCCAGCCCAGGCTGTCGGGTCGATAATCGGATATTCTGGTTGCCGCTGCAGGAGACGAGGAACAGCAGCGATAACAGCAGAGCGGAACGCATTTTGCACTCCTGATCTAGTGATGGCCTGATCTAGTGATGGACGAAGGCTCAGCGATGGATAAAGGTGCGTGCGACGGTCAGACCGGCAGGTCCGCCGACGACGATGAAGATGCACGGCAGGATGAACAGGATCATGGGAATGGTCAGCAGCACCGGCAGCCGCGCCGCTCTGGCTTCGAACAGCATCAGCATTTCGTAACGAAGTTCGCTGGACAGCGTGCGCAGCGCCTGACTGAGCGGTGTGCCGTACTGCATCGTCTGGATCAGTGTCCCACCCAGGCGCTTCAGCGTCTCAAGCCCGGTCCGTGTCCCCATGTTGGTCAGGGCGATGCGGCGGTCGGCCAGAATGCGCAGTTCGCCGCTGGTGAGTTTAAGTTCGGCCGCGATCGCCGGATGCGCCGGTGCGATCTCGTTCGCCACCCGCTCCAGACCGATCTCCAGCCCCAGCCCGGCTTCGCTGCAGATCACCAGCATGTCGAGCGCGTCCGGCAATCCGCGGCCAACGGCTTTGACATACGCGGCCCGCTTGCGCCGCAGGATGAAGTCGGGCAGCAGCAGGCCTCCGGTGGCGCACATGCCGAGACACAGCCGCTGGGTGATCGGTGAAACCGTGCTACCGTGCAGCAGCAGATACGCCAGTATCGGCAGCACCAGGCACAGCAACAGTTTCGCGCCGACAAACAGCGCCAGTCCGTCGCGCCGCCGCATCCCGGCCGAGATCAGCGTTTGCTCCAGTTCCGCCAACGTGGAGGCCGGCAGGATACCGCTGCGCGACAGTAGCCCACCAATGCTGATGACAAGGCGGATCGGCAGCCCGCCCTCGGTGTCCGGTGTCTCTTGCGTTTCGCCAGAGACCCCCTGTCGCACCGCGGCGAAGCGGCGTCCCAGCAGATCCTGCTGCGCCACCGCGCGCAGCAGCCACCAGCCGGCTCCGGTCGTTGCGATACTGAAGCCCGCTAATAGCAACAGCAGGCCGGGCCCGATCACGACAGACTCTTGCGGATCAAGGTTCGCATGGTAAAGCCGCCGATCGACAGCAGCCCGATCGCGACCAGCAACAGGTTGCGGCCGGTGGGGTCGGTGAACATCACCCCGATGTAGCCGGGGTTGGTGACCAGCAGCAGCCCACCGGTGACCAAAGGCAGCGCGCCAAGGATGTAGGAACTCATCCGGGCCTCGGCCGCGAGCGCATGGCCGCGCATCTTGGCCGCGACGCGCTTGCGGATGGTCTCGGCCAGGTTCTCCAGCGTTTCGGCCAGGCCGCCACCCGTCTGACTCTGCAACGACAACGCAGTGGCGAAGAAACGATATTCCGGCAGCCCGTTACGCTCGGCCATCTCACGCAAGGCGTCGTCCAGCGCCACCCCGATCGACGTCTGCGCCACCAGCGCGGCGAATTCACGGGCGGTGGGCTCAGGATTTTCCCGTGCAACGACTCGGATCGCCTCGACCATCGGCAACCCGACACGCACCGCGCGGACGATCATCGCCAGTGCATCCGGGAACTGTTTGAACAAAGTGTCGAGCAGACGGTTCTCGAACCGGCCGTAGACCGACCGGCAGAGAAAAACGCAGGCCGCCGGCGTGACCGCCCACCCCAGGGGACCAACGAAATTGACCACGATACGGGCCAGGACCACCGCCGGCACCACCGAGATGACCAGGACAACCAGCGGTCTGATCGGATAGGCCGCCCGGTGGGTGGGATCATAACGTATCAGTTTCAGCCCGCGGCTGACCCAGGTCACCGCCTGCGACTGAAGCTCTAGCCGATAGCCGCTGGACAAGCCGCCCGATCGCGAAGCGCGGTACGCCCCCGCCACCGTGTCGATGCGCGCCGTACGCTGTCGGATCCGCTTTTGATCGCGTACCAGCAGGATCGAGGCTGCGATCAGGCCCGCCAGGCAGAGGCATGATGCCATCAGCAAATGCGCCAGCCGGGGCGTCATGTGGCATGGGCCTCTTCAAGCGCCGACGTCCATGCGCGCTCCAGCTGGAAGTAGTTCAGCCGTTCGTGAAAGCTGGGACGCGCGCGGTTGACGTGATACCGCGTGATCAGCTCGCCCCGATGGTCCTCACCGGCAATCTCCAGGCGGAAGATGTCGTTCAGCGTCACCACCTCGCCCTCCATGCCGAGGACATCGGTGACCTGGGTCACCCGCCGCTTGCCGTCGCGCTGGCGCTCGACCTGGACGATCATGTCCACCGCACCGACGATCTGCGCGCGGATCGCGCGTAGCGGCAAGCCCATGTTGCCCATCTGCACCATGTTCTCGATGCGGCTGATGGCGTCTCGCGTGGTGTTGGCGTGCACCGTCGACATGCTGCCGTCATGACCGGTGTTCATCGCCTGCAGCATGTCGAACGCTTCCGCGGCCCGAACCTCGCCGACGATGACCCGGTCCGGTCGCATGCGCAGCGCGTTTCGAACCAGGTCGCGTTGGGTCACCTCACCCTTGCCTTCAAGGCTGGGCGGGCGGGTTTCCAGACGCACGACATGCGGCTGCTGCAGTTGCAGTTCGGCCGCATCCTCGATCGTGACGATACGCTCGCCGTGGTCGATCGTGCGGCTGATGGCATTCATCAGCGTGGTCTTGCCGGAGCCGGTGCCGCCCGAGATGATGATGTTGAGCCGAGCGCGCCCGGCGATCTCAAGCACTCGGGCCAGCTCCGCGGAGCAGGAGCCGACGGCCACCAGGCGGGTGAAATCAAGCCGGCGCTTGGCGAATTTGCGGATCGAGAGATAGGGGCCGTCCAGCGCCAGCGGCGTGAACACGATGTTGACCCGCGATCCGTCGGCCAGACGCGCGTCGCACATCGGGCTGCTCTCATCCACCCGGCGGCCAATGGCGGAGGCGATGCGCTGGCAGATGTTGGCGACATGCGCGGCATCACGGAAACGCACATCCGACAGCGTGACCTTGCCGCCGCTTTCGATGAAGACCTTGTCGGGTCCATTCACCAGGATGTCGCTTATGCTGTCGTCGTCGATCAATGACTGCAGCGGTCCAAGCCCCAGCATGTCGTGCACAAGGTCGTTGGCGACCTGACGCTGCTCACGCCCGTTCAGCTGAATGCGTCGCTCGCTGGCGATTTCCGCGACCAGACGTTCCATTTCGGGACCGAGCCGATCCGGCGGCAGTGCCGCCACCGCCGCCGGATCAATCCGCAAAAGACATAAATTGCGCAGCTCGACCACCGGCTGCGTCGGGCTCGGCCGGGTGGCGCTTGGGCTTGCCACGGCAGCAACCAGCGGTTCGGTCGCCGGTTTGCTTGCCTCCTGGCGCAGGCGGCCAAAGTTCGGCGCCATCATGTTGGTGTCCCGCGCCGGCGCAGCCAGCCACGGCGCTTCAGTGGTTCGTCGGTCAGGCTGGTCGCCGCGACCGCGCGCGCCATGTCACGAACCGCCGTTCTGAAGCCGCTCCGCGAAGCCGCCGCCGGCTTGCCCATGGTCGCCGCCGGATTGACCACGCGCGGCAGGTAGGGAACCACCGCGTCGACCTTGGCCTGCAGCGCCGTTTCAACCTGCTGCCGCGTCATAGTCCCCGGGGCGCCCAGCTTGTTGAGCACGATCAGCGACTTTCGCGTCTGCTGCCCACCCATCGGCAGCGCCACCGCCCGCAGCGCGTCGCGTACCGCCTGCAAGGTCGGCTCCATCACCAGCACGCGCTGGCGCGCCATCTCGAGCAACTCGCCGCACCACGGCAGCGGCGCCATCGGCACATCAAGAACCACGTAGTTGTAGCGCTGCTTCAGCCGCTGCAGCAGATGATGCGGCGCACCCTCGGCGATCGCCGGCTGTTCGGTCAGCTTCTCTTCGCCAGCGATTACCGAAAGCCGCTCGCTGGCCGGTTCGGCGATCCGCTCCATGAACAGTTCATCGACCCGTTTGGGGTTCTCCAGCGCCAGGCGCAAGCCGCCCCCGGTCTTCGCGCCAAGCAGCATCGCGGCGGTGCCGGTGTGCAGGTTGGCGTCCAGCAGCACGGTGTGGCGCTTGACCTCGGTCGCCAGATACCAGGCCAGATTGGCGGCCAGCGTGGTCGCGCCGGCCCCGCCGCAGACGCCGGTGAACGCCAGGATGCGGCCGCCCTGCGCCTGTGCCGCCGCGGCGCTGACGCCGGTGACGAACGGGCCGAAATGCTGCGCCACGACCTCCGCGTTCAGCGGCTTGTAAAGATACTCGGCCACCCCGAGGGAGCGGGTTAGCTGACGATACAGATCGACATCCTGGCGGTCGCCGATCACCAGCACCCGCACGTCCGGCTCGACCACCTCGGACAACGCGTTCAGCGCCGACATCGGTTGTTCGTCGCCGCTGATGTCGACCACGAGCACGCGGGGCGACGCCATCTTTTTCATCGCGGCTATCGCGGTGCGGCTGTTGCCGCGGTTGACGGTCAGCTCCTCCGGTCCGCCGCCCAGCAGGCCCAGCCGCAGCACCGCCTCGCTCTCGGCGTCGGTCACGAAGGCGACCACCTGGGTTCGTCCGCCGTGACTGACCGCATCCGGCGCAGCCGATGAGGCGACCGGCTTGGCGCCGTCGTCCGGCATCACGGACCGGCCGCGCCGGCCGGCGCCGTCTGAACCTGGAAATCGGTCAGGCCGCTGTTCGGCAGCGCTTTCACGTGACCCGTGCGCAGCCGCAGAACCGCCGCCGTCGCAAGCTGCCCGTCGGAGCCGCCGCTCGGCGCGCGACCGTGAACCAGATCCGTCGGGTTGACCACCTCGGCCGCGAGGTTGGCGTCGTTGGCGCCGGTCGGATGCCAGTCGTTCGCGTTCAGCAGCGGGTCGGTGGCGGCGCAGCCTTGCAGCATCGCGGCCAACGCGACGGCGGCCATCAGCTGTCGCATCTGTTTCATTGGACCCAGCCTCATTGGACGATGAACCCGGCATCGCCGCTGATATGCGCCACCGGGGTCGGCCGTGGCCGTCCGCTTTGGCGCAACAGCAGGATGCGCTCAAGGTCGTTCGGCGGGCGCCAACCTTTGGATGGTTCCCGCAGCGCCGCCGGATTGCTCACCGGTCGTACGATGAACGGCGTCACCAGTATCACGATCTCGGTTTCCTGCCGCCTGAAGCTGTCCGAACGGAACAGCGCGCCGATCCCCGGCACCTCGCCCAGAAAAGGCACGCCATTGGTGGTGTGGCTCACATTGTCCGACAGCAGACCGGCGATCGCGAAGCTCTGGCCGCTGCCAAGCTCCACCGTGGTGTCGGCGCGACGCACCTGCAGGGCCGGAATGACCAGGCTGCTGTTGCCCGCCGTCAACTGCACCGCACCCTGGTCGGTCAGCTGGCTGATTTCCGGCCTGACATGCATGCTGATCCGATTGCCGTCCAGCACCGTGGGCACGAACGCCAACGAGATGCCGTACTGCTTGAACTCGACCGAAATGGTGTTCTGCTGCTGCGCCACCGGAACCGGAAACTCGCCGCCCGCCAGAAAGCTCGCCGGTTCCCCGCTCTCGGTGGTCAGGTTCGGTTCGGCCAGGATGTGAACGAGCTGATCCTGCGCCAGCGCGTCGACGATCGCCTCGACACTGGTCTTGGCCAAGGAGGCGGTCGCCAACACCGGCGCCGCCGCGCCGCTGGTCAGATCCGCCAGCGGGAACTGCGTGGCCAGCCCGATCGTCGCCGAATTGCCGATGCGACCGCCAAGATTTTGCCAGTTCAGGCCAAGATCGCGGGTCAGCGTGCGCGACATCTCGACGATCCGGACCCGCAGCAGAACCTGGGTCTGCTGGCCGATATCCAGCCGGTTGGCAACGATCTGCTTGTCGCCAAGAAACGATTGTGCCACCGCGGCGGCGTGCTCGGCATCGGCCGGCGAGGTGACGTCGCCACGCAGTTCGACGCCGCCCGGTGCCGCGTGGGTGTGGATCTCCTGGCCCGGAAGCGCCTGGCTGATCGCCGAACCGGCCTGCGTCGCGGCGGCCGACGAAGGCTGCACCGAGACGGTGTAGACGCCGACCTCATGCCCGGCGTTGTCCATGGCCGCGATGGTGGTGCGGCCCGGGGCGAGGCCGAACACGAACAGACTCGTCGGACTGGCCGGCCGCGCCTCGGCCACCTTGGGATCCGCGACGAAAAGGTTGGCGGCCGAACCGCTCAGCTGAACCACGCGCCCGGATCCCGCCTCGACCGTTACGCTATGCGACACATCGGGCTTATGCCGGCGTGGCGTTTTGGCCAGCGCGGGCGAGCTTATCAGTGTGGGCATGCTTATCAGCGCGGCAAGCAACAGACCAACGAACCATTTTGGTTCGAAACTCAAAAGTGAAGCTCCTTCCTGTCGGCCCCGCCCTCATACAAGTGCATGACACCGGCCCCAGGGTCAGCCTGGGGGTCAACCTGCAACGCCGACGAGACGTCGCCGCCCCAGGTCACCGGCGCCTGCGCCGCGGCTTCGACGGCAACGCCAGGCGCTGTCGGTCCATCCGGCGTATCGGCCGAGATCACCGAAAGCGACAAGTGACCCAGCCGCATGGCAACCGCGACCCGCTCCGCGTTCGCGGGTGAAACTTCAAGTGTAACCGTTCGAGACTGTGCCGCACCGACGTTGGTCGGCGTGCTGGATGAGGTCGCTCCCTGCATCAGTTCCTGATCGATCGCGATGACGCGAACATTGTGCAGCACGGTTTCACCGGCGATGCGGCGGCCGAGTGGAGCACTAGCAGTATCAAGCGTTTCGGTCAAGATAAGATCGACATGATCGCCAGGCCAGATCAGCCCGGCCGTTCCGCTGACCGCATCCACGCCGACAGTGATTGCCCGCATGCCGGTGCCAAGTACGGCGGCGAGGAAACCCCGGTCTCCCACCCGCATCACGTCGGTCGACAGCAGGACCTGACCGGCCAACACCGAATGGCGGAGCATCGCTCCCAGCAACGCCGCCCGGGCCGGCGGTGTGTCGGCACGAGCACCTTCCGGCGCCACTGACTGGCTGAGTTCGGCGGTCGTCAAATCTTCGGGTTTCAACAGCATGCCGGGCCGCATGGTCCGCGCCGCGGCGAGGACCCGAACGCTGGCCTTGACCGGTGTAGCCGCCGTGACAACGGCGGGCGGGGCGGGTGTGCGGGTACTAATCCAGGCGACCGCGCCGAACCCGGCCAATCCGGCCGCCATGACGAAGAACAAGACGAGTCGAAGCAGCATGGGATCAGGCCCTGACCAAAATCAGCAGTGTCGCGGCACCGATCGCGGTCGCATAAGGCAGCGACGCTCGCCGATGGATGCGCCGGCACTCGACGATCAGCACGCGCCACAGCAGCGGCGCGGGGCGTCGCAGGCGGGGCGTGGGCACCAGGCGTTCCAGCATCAGATAGATCAGCGCCAGGCCACCGCCGGCGAAGGCAACGGTCATCACGTAGCTTGGCACCAGGTTCGGCGGCACAAGGATCGCTGTGGCGCCCAGCAGCTTGACGTCGCCGCCGCCAAGCCAGCCGCGATGCCAGCAGAAGACCGCCAGCGCGAACACCGCCAGGCCGCAGCACAGGCCCGCCGGCAGTCCGTGGTCCAGCAGGCGCAGCAGGCAGCCATCCGCCGCGATCGCCAGAGACGTCCAGTCCGGGATGGCCCGGAAGCCGATGTCGCAGAGCGCCGCGAATATCAGCACAGGCGCCGCGAGCAGCGCCAGGGTATTGGCGGCGTCGAGCGTCATCGGGCGCCAGCATAGGCAACTATAGGGGCTGCCCCGCCGGGCGACACAGCCCCTTCCGTCGCTACTGGGGTTTCATGGTGTTTAAAGCGCCGGCCATTCTGTTGAAGACGCCGGAGATGCTGGTCGACAGGCCGGTCGCGGCCGTAATGATCAGACCGGCGATCAGCGCAGCCATCAGCCCGTATTCCAGCGCGGTCACGGCGCGACGGTCTGTCTTCAGGGCAAGCCAAAGCTGCAGGAACGTATACATTGGAAAGATCCTTTTCATGCGCGGGGTTTACCTTCGGCCGAAGGCTGCCCAACCCGCAGACCGAGGCAACTCGAACGCAGAAGGACATTTCTGCAGCCTCTCTCTCAGGCGAGTAGGTTCCGTCCGCGCGACCATCGCGGGGGCAGGTCTTCAAACAGCCTTAGCCGACCCTGTAAAAATACCGGCAGAGAAGTTAACGAAGTGTTACGACCTATTGATTTGCCGGTATGCGGGTCCTACCGATGCAGGCCCGATGCGGCCGACGGGCCGATGATCCGAATCGCCCGTGCCACGACGGACATCAGCACGACATACCGGTCCTGATCCGGCCGGCGATCCACTGCGTGGCCAGCCAACGGACCAGACGAGTGGCCAGAGGAGGGGTGGCCAGAGGGAAGCCCAGGGGACAGGCCAGGAAGCCTGGCGGACAGGCCAAAGCGATGGTCACCGGCCTGTTGGACATCCCTCCCGCCCGCCAATCCGGCGAGCGCGGCGCCCGGCCCCCACTGGCTGACAACCTTCAGGCGGTAGCCGGCGGCTTCCGTCGCACCACCCGCGTGATAGCCGGCGATCGCCGCCGGCCAACTGCCGGCCTGGCCGCGCAGCGCGGTCAGGAACCTGGCGGCATAGTTCGCGTTCGCCGCGGGATCAAACGCCTGCTCCAGACTCGCGAACGCCATCGGGTGATAGAACAGGTCGATCTGGAAGCAGCCGACATCGATCATCCGCACGCCCCGGGCCTGCAACATCCGGACATACCCGACCGCCTCATCGAGCGTTTCGAAGTACGACCCGTGGCCGGCCGCGTTGACGGTCCACGGCCAAGGGATCAGGCGGCTTGTGGTTCGGTCGGGGCGACCGCTTTCAACCCGGCCGATGGCGCCGATCAGGTCGGGCGGCAGCGTCCAGGCCCGCTCCGCCGCTGTCGCGGCATCCAGGCAGGACGACGCCGGCTCCGTCGCCATCGCCAAGGCGGGCAACAGCACCGCGAGCAGCAGCAGGGGAAACAGCGCTGCGAATAGCAGCCGGGGCAACAGCACTGCGAGCAGCAGCCGGGGCAACAACACTCCGAGCAGCAGCTGCGCGACAAACTGATGCGGCGACATCAGGCCAACTTCGCGCAATCTTCTTAGCGGGAGGTTAACGAACGATCGTCGCCGCGGCACCCCATCGGTCCGCAGCTGGCTGCCCCAGCACGTTACGGCCCGTTAACCAGAGCTTAACGCTCCGATCGCATGGTTGTGGCATGATCTGCTTGTGCCGCCGCCTGCGTTCTGATCACCGAGCCGTCGTCGCGGTCGAGTTCGCCTTGGTGTGCGCGCCCTTCACCATCTTCTTGCTGGCAGTCATGGGCGTCGGCCTTCACTTCTTCCTCCAGCAGGCGCTTGACTACGCGACCGAGGGCGCCGCCCGCCGGGTGCAACTCGGCCTGGTCCCGGCGACCTATACCCAGGCGGACTTTACCAACAAGGTCTTCTGTCCGCTGTTTGGCCCGTTCCAGGTCTGCGCCAACCTGTCCATCGACGTGCGGCCGGTGACGGATTATCAGCAGCTTACCGCGCCCGGCGTGCCGGATGCGCCCGACAGCACGGCAACCGCAGGCTTCTCGTTCTGTCCCGGCCAGCCTGGGCAACTGATGTATGTGCACATCGTCTACCTGGCTCCCTCCATCGGTGGCAGGCTGTTGGGCAACACCGGGGCCGGCAACGCGATCGTTTCGAATGCCGCGTTCGCCAACGAGAACCCGGGCGGCAACACCGTCGTACAATCCAATGGCTGCTAGTGTCCGATCGCGGAGCGGCCGCGCTTCGCCGCTTCAATCGGCGACCTTCCGGCATAGTAACGTGTGGCACTTCGCTGATGCGTGATACAAGAGCGCGGTCGTCCGCGGTCGAACCAGCCTCGGACGTAAATCGCCCTCTCAAACAACAGGCTTTAGAGGCTGATTGCTTCAACCTGAAGCGATCAGGCTCTAAAGCGCGGTCGTCCGGGGTCGAACCAATTTCGGACACCAATTGCCCGCTCAACCACCACACATCGGCGCCTGACGGCGTCAACCTGAAGCGATCAGGCGCCAGGATCGTTGCTTTGGCGAAAACCCAAACCGCGGTCGCGGGACTGGAGTTCGCGCTGCTGTCGCCGCTGCTGCTGACGGTGTTCCTGGGCACTATCGACCTCTCGAACGCGTTGTTGACCGCCAGACGGATGGGCGTCGCGGCCGGCGCCATCGCCGAGATCGCCACAACCAGCTCGGTTCAGTCCCAGGCGCTGAACCTGTTGACCGACATGCAGGCATGGCAGGCCACCACCGCCGCGTTCGCGACGTTTCCAGGCTGGACCGACCCGCGCGCGCGGAACAGCTTCGCGATCGCGATCTCGGACGTCACCTTCACCGCGATCCCGCCCGGCTGCACCAGTCAATGTTCCTATACGCCCAAGGTCATGTGGAGCGTCGCCAACAACCTTGGCGTCGCTCGGCTGCGCGCCTGCGGCCCGCTGACGGTTGTTCCGAATAACGACCCCACCTCCTATTCCACGCTGCCGGTCGGCAATGTCGGGCCGACTTCGCTGATCGTCACCGACATCTCCTACACCTTTCGGCCGCTCTTCTTCGGCTTTCTGATCGGCGACATCCCAATGATGCAGTCGGCCTATCTCTCGCCACGGATCAATAACGATACCTCGCTCGTGGCGGCCGGCGGCGCCGTCGCCAGCGCCAATTGCGCGCCCTCGAGCTAGAGCATGATCGTCGCGGGCCGTATCGGCGGAGACGTCGATCATCCGATCAGACAAGGAGTTACAGCCTGTCCGATGATCCGACCGAAAGCGAACGGGCGTTAATGCCGCGCGCGCCGCATGGCCGCCGTCTCGGCCGACGTGGCAACGTCCTGCTGCTCGTCGCGCTGGCGGCGGTGCCGCTGATCGGCATGGTCGCCCTCGCAACGGATTTTGGCCGCACGACCGTGGTCAAGAGCAAGCTGGACCTCGCGGCTGACACCGCGGCGCTGCTGGCGGCGACCGCCGCGTCCAACGCCTGGAAGGCCGGCGACGTCGACGCGGTGGAGGAAGGCATTGCCGCTGCCCAGGCACGCTTCAAGGCCCAGAGCGGCAACCAGTCGGATGTTGCGATCGGACCGGTCAACGTCGTGCTGACGCGCAACGGCGGCCTGTTCAATGCCAGCGTGACCTACACCGCCCAGACACCGACAACATTCGCCCGGGTGTTGGGTATCACCACTTTGCCGATCAGCGGCCAGTCAACCGCCAGTCTGTCGCTCAATCCGTTCGTGGACATTCAGATCCTGATGGACGTGTCCTCATCGATGACGGTTGCCGCGACCCCGGACGACATCACCCGGATGGAGTCGCTGACCGCGAACTTCCGGCCTGCCGGCCCGCTGCCGGGAAATGTCAGCCCAGGCGAGTCATGTGCGTTCGCCTGTCACTGGAGCACCAGCAACGTCGACTACTATCAGTTGGCGGTGAGCAACAACGTGCAGCTTCGCATAACCGTGCTGCAGTCCGCCGTCGGCGGCCTGATCAACACACTGATCGGGCTGGACAGCGCCCAGCGCTTTCAGCTGGGCCTCTACACCTTCAGCCAACGGTTCAACACGATAAACCCGCTCAGCTATGACGTTGCCAGCGAAACCGCCTCTCTAAGCACGATTCTGCCCGACATCAACGACTGCTCGAGCAATTGCCCCGACACCTACTTCACCAATGCCATGAGCCAACTCACCGCGTTGGACCGGGTGCTGCCGCAGACCGGCAATCAGGTGCCGCAGCGATTTCTGTTCGTGGTGACAGACGGCGTCTACGATCAGTATGCATCGTGGGGGCAACGCCAGATCGGCGCATTCGCCGCGGCGGATTGTGATGCGCTGAAGGCGCTGGGGTTCAGCATCCTGGTCCTCTACACCCCCTATACGCCGCTGCCGACAAACTCGTTCTATGTGCAGAATGTAGAGCCGATATCGCCACAGATCGTGCCCAATCTTCAGGCTTGTGCATCATCGCCGAACTATTTTTTCGTCGCCAGCGATGCCGCGGATATCAACACCCAGATGCAGAACATGCTGCAGCTGGTGGTCCGATCCACCGGTCATCTGACCAACTGAGGCCAGCCTGCCTCAGCGTCTAACCTGCCTCAGCGCCCCGCCAGGGAGCAAACGAACCCAAGGTTCCAGCGGACATACCCTGGCTGAACGTGCCCAAGTTTCGCGCCGATCAGGCGATGGGCATCGCCAAGCCGGTGGAACGGGATCGACGGAAACAGGTGATGCTCGGCGTGATACGGCATGTCCCACATCAGCAGCCGCACCGGGGCGACGGTAAGCGTGGTTCGCGTATTGGTCAGACCATTCCGATCCTCGGTGCAGCCGGTATGTTCGGCCAGCAGATAAGCCCGCAGCAGCGGCTGCCCGATCAGTTGCGGGCCGATCCAGTACAGCAGTGGGGTTGCATCGCCGAACATCACCATCGACGCCACCGAACCGCCGATCATCAGGGCGGTCATCGCCCGGCCGCTGCGAATGATCTTGGCCGCCGCCGCCGCGCTGACATAGGGGTAGGCGCTCAGATCGCCCCGCCAGCAGTCCGCCACGACCCGCAGCCGCAACCGCCAGAAGGGTAACCCCAGAACGCGCAGAGCGTAACCGCCGACCGAACCCGGAGGCGCCGCGCCCAGCTCCGGATCCAGTTCCGCTATCTGCGTGTGCCGGTGATGCGCCAGGTGGTAGGCGGTGTAGAAATGCCAGTTCAGCAGCGAGGGACAGGACGTCAGCCAGCCGACGATTGTGTTAGCTTGCCGTGATCGGAACGCGGTCTGGTGCATGGTCTCGTGCGCCGGCGCGAACAGCGCCACCTGCACCAGACCCAGCAGGAAGACCGCCGGCAGGATGGTCCAGCCGGCGGCGATCGCCACCAGCCAGCCGGTGCCGATCAACAGCCCGCCGTGAATGGTTAGCCGCGCCGCGCCGCGTCGATCGGAACGGCCTTGCAGAGCGCGAAGCTCCTGAATGCTGAGAATCCGGTCGGAAACACCCGACATACCTCACCCCCGCCAGACAATCCGGCACGGATCAGAGCCTGACCGCGCCCGCCCCGCAACCCAGAAAAAACCGCGCCACGCAACCCAAAGCGCGATCGCTTGAGGTTGAACCAATCGCCGACGTGGATCATCTTCTCAGGCACGCCAATCTCGTGTCCCCCAAGGTTCATCGCATCGTGCGATCGAAGTCGGGCATCGTGCGATCGACGCCGGGGATAAGCAGGCCACTGAAACTAAACAGCGCGTGTGCTGGACCGGAGGTTCGCGTACGGCAGCGAACCTCGGAACCGGGGATACGAGAGCCTGGCAGCTTCAGGCTGAAGCGATCCGACTCTAACCCTTGCGGGCCTTGCCGCTCTTGGAACTCCGCTCCTCCGGCTTCAGCCCCAGGCCGCTCTGCAACGCCAGGCTGGATCGCAGCTTGGCGTAGTCCGACGCCACCATCGGATAGTCCGCCGGCAGACCCCATTTCGCGCGATAGGCGTCAGGCGTCATCCCATGCACGGTCAGCAGGTGACGCTTGAGCATCTTCATTGTCAGCCCGTCCTCCATGCAGATCAAATGGTCGGCGAACACCGTCTGACCGTAAACGGGATGCACGTATACGTTTCGTGCATGGCTATGATCATGCCCGCCAATTCCGTTGCGCGGGTGATCATGATCGGCATGACCATGCTTTGCATACGGCGGGTTCGCCATCGTCTGGGCGCCCGCCGCGGACGAGTCGAGCCCAGCCAAAGTATTATAAACATTACGTATCATTACCGGCAGCGCTGCCGAACCGACATCGTTGTGGCCGGCAACCGCCGCAACGATTTGGGCCGAAAGCGCCAAAATATTTCGGTTCTGGTCAGTCATCGGTCGAGGCCTTTAGCGGAAATGAAGCTTTGACGTTTTTTTCACGTTGTATTAGCATCTGGCTTAACGTCAATGTCATTGGACGCCACAACCGGCGGTCAAGCGGCGGAAGCGGAGGTTTGGGTGCATGAGCGATAAAATTTTTCAGGACGCCTACGCTCGCGTGCGGGGGCGGCACGACGATCAAGCGTGGTTCGCGTTGTCGCCGCGAGAAATCACCGATGCCATCTACCGTGAGATCCGTGTGATCGACCGCGAGCGCATGATCGATGCCGAAGGTGATTTCGTTCCGCTACCAGTCGCCGCGGAATAATCACCGGACCCTATCTGTTGCTCGGCCGCATGGCGTGCCCTTGGGAGCGTTACAGGGGCGACCTCCAGGTGGTCGGCATGCGGGTGGTTGAATGGAACTCGGTTCGCGTAACGGGCGTTATCCCGCCGTGATCAATATGCCCCGACCAGGCACCGTTGCTCCTGAGTCGCCAGCACGCGCTCAGCGGGTCCAGAACAACTTCTATCACCTGCACCCGCTGGTGGCCGGTCCACTCGATACGTGGCCAGCGAGCTTCACCCGCATCGCCGCGATGGGGTTCAGTGATGTCTGTCTGGCGCCCCCCTTCAAGCCCGGCGGCAGCGGCGACATCTTTACCCATTCCAGCTTCGATCGGTTGCATCCGGCCCTTGGCTTCGACGGTTCGGCGGATCAAGCGCTGGCCCGCGTCGTCGAAATGGCGTCCCACGCCGGCCTGCGTCTGATGCTCGACATCGCGCCGGGATACGTCGCGATCGATTCGCCGTTGCGGCAGACGCAGGCCGCGTGGTTCAGCGACGCCAACCGCGGCCGGCCGGCCGACCCCAGGCGGCCACCGCATCGGCTGGATGTAGCGGTGCCCCGCTTCGAGCAGACCGCCGCCGCCGACGCGTTGTCGGACTGGTGGGTCGCCCTGCTGCGGCGGCTGACCGGGATCGGCATCGTCGGCTTCCGCTGCCTGACCCTGGATAGCGTGCCCGCGTCCTTCTGGCGCCGCCTGACCGGGTCGGTGCCTCAGGTGCGGTTCCTCGCCTGGACCCCCGGCGTGCGCGATCTCGCCAACCTCACCGGCGCCGGGTTCGATCTGACCTGTTCCTCGGCCGGCTGGTGGGATGGCCATGCCGCCTGGTTCCTGGACGAACAGGCCGCCTTGGGCAGCGTGGCGCCTGCCTTGGCGTCCCCCGAACCATCCTTCGTCGAGCGGCTGGCACGGCATTTGCCGCCCGACATCGACATCCCGGCGGCCTATCGACTGGCGCTGAGAATCGCCGCCGCCACCGGCGCCGGCCTGTTCATTCCGATGGGCTTCGAGTACGCAACAAATCGCCGCTTCGACCCGGTGCACGCCGGTCCCGCGGACATCGCCGCGGCACAGCACGAAACGCCGGCCGATCTGTCCGAGGACATCGCCGCCGCGATCGCCGTCGCGGCGGACTTGCCGCCGATTGGCATGTTGCGCCCGATCACCGGCCCCTCCGCACCGGTTACCGCGCTGATGCGCTCGGAACTGCTGGTACTGATCAATCCGGACCTCGCGCGGCCGGCCCCGCTGACGCTGCCGCTCGGCGTGTTGCCTTCGACGACCGGCATGCCGCTGCGCGCCGAGGGTGACCTCGACACGCCGCTGCGGCCCGGCGAGGTCCGTGTCATGCCGTGCCGCCTCACCGCCGAGATCCGGGGCGGCGCATGGAAGCTGACCCGGCCATGGGCCGAGACGACCCGCATTGCCGTCGAGGCCGTGCATCCGGACGGGACGTTCCCCGCCAAGACCGTGGTCGGGCGCGACTTCACCGTCAGTGCCGATATCTTTGGCGACGGCCATGACGTGCTGGCCGCGGACCTGCTGTTCCAACCGGTCGACGCCGCGGACTGGCAGCGCATTCCGATGCGGAAGTTGACCAACGACCGGTGGGAGGCCCGCGTCAGCCCCGACCGTGTCGGGTTGTATCGTTTCGCTGTCGAAGGATGGTGGGATCAATGGGGCACCTTCACTCATGATCTGCACGCCAAGGTCGCGGCCGGCCAGGACGTGGCGCTGGAAATCCGCGAGGGCCGGCAACTGGCTCAGGCCGCACTTGGCCGCCCGGTCGTCGCCGACGCCGATGGGTTGCTGGCAGATGACCTGAAGGCAGCGATGCAGCGCGCCGACCCCCGGCCATTCGCCGCGCGCAGTGCCGTCCATCAGCTGCGGGCGGATCGCCCGGCGGCGGAATTCGCCAGCTGGTATGAGCTTTTTCCGCGGTCGGCCACCAACGACCCGACCATTCACGGCACCTTCCGATCGGTAATCGAGCGCCTGCCGGATATCCGCACGATGGGCTTTGACGTGCTCTACTTCCCGCCGATCCATCCGATCGGCCGGATCAACCGCAAGGGTCGCAACAACGGTCTGCGTGCGGCGCCGGGCGATGTCGGCAGCCCATACGCGATCGGCGGTGCCGAGGGTGGCCACGACGCGATCCATCCGGACCTCGGCACGCTGGAGGATTTCCTGGCCTTGCTGCGCGCCGCACGCAGCCATGGACTCGAGCTCGCGATCGACTTCGCCATCCAGTGTGCGCCGGACCATCCATGGGTGACCCAGCACAAGGATTGGTTCCGCTGGCGACCGGACGGCTCGATGCGGTACGCCGAGAACCCGCCCAAGAAATATGAGGATATCGTCAACCCTGACTTCTACGGCGAAGCGTCCTTTCCGGCCGTCTGGATCGCCCTGCGCGATGTCGTCCAGTTCTGGGCCGACCAGGGCGTCCGCATCTTCCGGGTGGATAATCCGCACACCAAGCCGCTGCCGTTCTGGCACTGGATGATCGCCGACATCCAAAGCCGCCATCCGGACGCCCTGTTCCTGGCCGAGGCGTTCACCCGGCCCAAGCTGATGTACCGCCTGGCCAAGATTGGCTTCTCGCAGTCCTACACATACTTCACCTGGCGCAACACCAAGCAGGAGATCACCGAATATCTCACCGAACTGACGACGCCGCCGGTGGCCGACTTCTTCCGGCCGAATTTCTTCGTCAACACCCCCGACATCAACCCGGTGTTCCTGCAGACGTCGGGCCGAGCGGGCTTTTTGATCAGAGCGGCGCTGGCAGCGACGCTGTCGGGACTGTGGGGTGTCTATTCTGGATTCGAGATATGTGAGGCGGCGCCATTGCCGGGCCGGGAGGAGTATCTCGACTCCGAGAAATATGAAATCAGGCCGCGAAACTACCGAGCGCCGGGAAACATCGTGGTGGAGATCACGGCGTTGAACCGCATCCGGCGGCGGCATCCGGCGCTGCGGTCGCATCTCGGCCTGTCGTTCTACAACGCCCTGAACGATCAGATCCTGCTCTACGGGAAACGCGATCCGATCGATCGCAGCATGGTTCTGGTCGCCATCAGTTTAGATCCCCACGACCCGCAGGAAGCGGCTATAGAGGTGCCACTCTGGGAATTCGGCCTGACCGATCAGGCCACCATAGGGGTGACAGATCTGATGCGTGGGGACAGTTTCATGTGGCACGGCAAGAGCCAGCGCATCCGGCTCGATCCCAACGACCTCCCGTTTCGCATCTGGCGGCTTGAGGTCAGCTGACATGAACGTTGGCCATCCGCGCCCCGCGGCCGCCCCAAGGGTGGCCGCGGCAGTCGAAGCCGATCCGCTTTGGTACAAAGACGCGATCATCTACCAGATCCATGTCAAATCATTCGCGGATGCCAACAATGATGGCATCGGTGACTTCCCCGGATTGATCGCGCGGCTGGATTACATCGCCGAACTCGGCGTCAACACGATCTGGCTGTTGCCGTTCTATCCGTCGCCGCGGCTGGATGACGGCTACGACATCGCCGACTATCGCGGCGTCCATCCCGACTACGGCACCCTGGCCGATGTGAAGCGTTTCATCGCCGCGGCGCACGAACGCGGCATCCGGGTGATCGCGGAGCTGGTGGTCAACCATACCTCCGACCAGCACCCCTGGTTCCAGCGCGCGCGGGCCTCCAAGCCCGGCTCGATCTACCGCGATTTCTATGTCTGGTCGAACGACGACCGTAAATACGCCGGAACCCGCATCATCTTTGTCGATTCGGAACGGTCGAACTGGACCTGGGATGATACCGCCCGAGCCTATTACTGGCACCGCTTCTATCACCACCAGCCGGACCTGAATTTCGATAACCCGCGCGTTATGCGCGAGGTGCTGTCCGTGCTGCGCTACTGGGCGGAACTCGGCATCGACGGGTTGCGCCTGGACGCAGTGCCCTACCTGGTCGAGCGCGAAGGCACCAACAACGAAAACCTGCCGGAAACCCATACGGCTCTGAAACGAATTCGCGAGGAACTGACGCGGCACTATCCCGACAAGATGCTGCTGGCCGAGGCCAATCAGTGGCCGGAAGACACCAAGGACTACTTCGGCAACGGCGATGAATGTCATATGGCATTCCATTTCCCGCTGATGCCGCGGATGTATATGGCGATCGCCCGCGAGGACCGGTTCCCGATCACCGACATCCTGCGCCAGACCCCCGATATCCCCGAGAATTGCCAGTGGGCGATCTTCCTGCGCAACCACGACGAGCTGACGCTGGAGATGGTGACCGAGTCCGAACGTGACTTCCTGTGGGAAACCTACGCCGCCGATCGCCGCGCCCGGCTGAACCTCGGCATCCGCCGCCGCCTGGCACCGTTGCTGGAACGCGACCGGCGGCGGATCGAGCTGATGAACTACCTGTTGATGTCGATGCCCGGCACGCCGGTGATCTACTACGGCGACGAGATCGGCATGGGCGACAACCTCCATCTCGGCGACCGCAACGGCGTCAGGACGCCGATGCAGTGGTCACCCGACCGCAACGGCGGCTTCTCCCGCGTCGCCGATCCATCGCGCCTGGTGCTGCCGATGGTGATGGACCCGCTCTACGCCTATCAGACCGTCAACGTCGAATCACAGGCCTCCGATCCGCATTCGTTGCTGATGTGGATGCGGCGGACCATCGCCGTCCGGCGTCAGTACAAGGTGTTCGGTCGCGGCGGCTACCGGCTGCTGTATCCGAAGAACCGCAAGATCCTGGCCTACCTGCGCGAACACGAGGGCGTCACCATCCTGTGCGTCGCCAACCTGTCCCGCACCCCCCAGGCGGTCGAACTGGATCTGTCGGAGTTTCAGGGTCGCCTGCCGATCGAGCTCGACGGCCACTCGCAGTTTCCGCCGATCGGCCAGCTGACCTATCTGCTCACCCTGCCGCCGTACGGCTTCTATTGGTTCCTGCTGTCGGAAGCCGACGATTGGCCTTCCACCCACACCCCCGCGCCAGAACCCATGCCCGAATATCAGACAATCGTCATGCGTCGGTCGCTCGCCGAAGCGATCAACGCTGCCCGCCCGGTCATCGAACGCGAGTCCCTGCCGCCCTATCTCGCCAAGCGCCGCTGGTTCGCCATGAAGGATCAGACGCTCCGCTCGGCGCGCATCGCGCTGATGACGCGGGTGCCCACCGAAGACGCCGTGCTGCTGGAGATCGAGACCGAAACCGCCAGCGGCACCGCGCGCTGGCTGCTGCCGCTGGGGATCGTCTGGGGCGACACCACGGCACCCCCGCTGCCCACCCAGCTTGCGCTGGCGCGCGTCCGCCGTGGGCCAAAGGTGGGGTTGCTGACTGATGCGTTCGCGCTGCCCGCATTCCCCCGCACCGTCCTGGCCGGCCTGGCGCAGAAGGACATCATCGCCATCGAGCACGGCATGATCCGGTTCGAGCCGACATCGCGCATGGCGGATGTCACGGTACCCGACGATGTCGAAATGCAATGGATCGCCGCCGAACAGTCAAACTCGTCTGTCATCGTCGGCGACATCGCCATCATCAAGATGTTCCGCCGGGTCACCGACGGACCTCATCCGGAAGCGGAAATGGGGCGGCATCTGACCGAACAGGGCTTCGCCAATACCCCGGCCCTGCTGGGCGAGGTGGTGCGCTGCGATCCCGATGGCACCCGTCATTCTCTCGTCATCGCGCAGGCCTTCGTCCGCAACCAGGGGGATGCCTGGACCTGGACGATGGACCTGCTGTTGAGGGGCCTGTCCGACATCACCGGCGGCGATGAAGCCGCGGCGGCCGATGCGGCGACTCACGCCGACTACGTGCGGTTCGCCGCGTTGCTCGGCCAGCGGATCGGCGAGATGCACGTCATTCTCGCGCGGCCCTCGGCGGATCCGGCCTTCACCCCCGCGGCCGGCACCACCGAGGCTGCCTCGGTCTTTGCCGAACGCGCCCGACACCAGCTCGGACTTGCCTATGACGCCGTCGATGCCGTGCATCAGTGGGAGGCCGCGGGCGAACAGGATCGTATCACCATGCAGGCGGCGCGGCAGGTTCTGCTGGATAGACTGCCGGTTCTCGCCAGCGGGATCGACGGCGCCACACTGACCCGCATCCACGGCGATCTGCATCTGGGGCAGATACTGGTCTGCAACGGCGACGTCGCCATCATCGACTTCGAGGGAGAACCGGCCAAGCCCGTGCAGCTTCGCCGCGGCAAGGACCACCCGCTGCGCGATATCGCTGGGGTGATCCGGTCCTTCGACTATGCCGCCGCGGTGGTGAAGCGGCGCAGCCAGTCAAGCCATGCGCATCTGGCGGATGAACAGGTCGATGGATTCCTGGGAAGTTTCGTCGAGCGGGCAACCGAATCTTTTCTGACCGGTTACCGTGACGCGGTCGCGTCCGATCAGCCGGACACGCCGACCGTGTTCAATCCGGAACTGCTCGATTTGTTCTTGATTGAAAAGGCAGCTTACGAAGTGGTCTACGAAGCAGCCAACCGGCCAGCCTGGATCGATGTTCCCCTGCATGGGCTGGCACGGCGCACCCGAGCGCTGCTGGGTATCGAGGCCGTGGCGTGACGAAGGCCCCCATGACGAAGACCCCTCATCACAAAGACGCCCATGACAAAAGCCCCTCATGCCAAACGCCCGATGGCATGACAACGACCAACGCATGACGAAGATCAAAGCATGAATGATGCCGTCGCCATCCCGTCGATCTCGCCCGAACAGGCCTGGCAGCTGTCGACCGGTTGCCTGCGGGATCCGTTCGCCGTTCTCGGTCCGTTTGACGCCGACATCGGCCGCTTCGTCCGCGCCTTTCTCCCCGGCGCGAGCGGCGTGGAGGTCGTCGCTCGGGGTGACGAACGACATTTGGGAACATTGGCGCCGATCCAGCCCGACGGACTGTTCATGGGCCAGGTGGAGGGACATGAGCCATATCGATTACAGATCAAATGGCCCGGCGCCGTGCAGGAGACCGAGGATCCCTATAGCGCCGACCTGCTGTTGAGCGAGACCGACCTGCACCTGTTCAACGAGGGCAGGTTGTTCGAGATCGCGTTCACCCTCGGTGCCAATCCGGTGACGGTAGACGGCGTTCGCGGCACGCGTTTCGCTGTCTGGGCACCCAATGCCCGCGCGGTTTCGGTGATCGGGGACTTCAATACCTGGGACAATCGCCGGCACCCGATGCGGCTTCGCTATCCGTCCGGGGTCTGGGAACTGTTCTTGCCGCGGGTGGGTCCGGGTGCGCGCTACAAGTTCGCGATGGTCGGGCCGGATGGCACCCGCTTGGCCGACAAGGCCGATCCGCTCGCCAAGGCAACCGAACCGCCGCCCGCCACCGCATCGATCGTCGCCGATCCACTGCCCTATACCTGGCACGACGAGGCCTGGATGCAGCAGCGTGGGGCGCGACACGGCGCCGATGCCGCCATCTCGGTCTACGAGGTGCACGCGGCGTCCTGGTTCCGTCCCGGTCCTGATCAGACCCTCAGCTGGGATGGCCTGGCCGAACGGCTGGTGCCGTATGTCGTCGAAACCGGGTTTTCGCACATCGAGCTGATGCCGATCGCGGAACATCCGTTCGGCGGATCGTGGGGTTATCAGCCGCTGGGCCTGTTCGCGCCGTCCGGACGCTTCGGGCCGCCCGAGGGCTTCTGCCGGTTCGTCGATGCCTGCCACCGGGCCGATGTCGGCGTGATCATCGACTGGGTGCCGGCGCATTTTCCCACCGACGCCCATGGGCTCGCCCATTTCGACGGCACGCCGTTGTTCGAGCACGCCGACCCGAGGGAGGGATTCCATCAGGACTGGAACACCTACATCTACAATTTCGGCCGGCGCGAAGTACAGGGCTTCCTGATCGCCAGCGGCGTCCATTGGCTCGAGCACTTTCACGTCGACGGCCTGCGCGTCGACGCCGTCGCCTCGATGCTGTATCGGGACTACAGCCGCAAGCAGGGCGAGTGGGTGCCCAACATCTACGGCGGCCGAGAAAACCTCGAAGCCATCGGTTTTCTGCGCCACTTCAATACGGTCGTCGCCGAACGGTGCGCCGGCGCCATGACCATCGCCGAGGAATCCACTGCCTGGCCGGGCGTTTCCCGTCCCGTGCAGGATGGCGGCCTGGGATTTTCCTTCAAATGGAACATGGGCTGGATGCATGACACTTTGCAGTACATGCAGTATCCTCCGATCTACCGCGGCTATCATCACGATCAACTGACGTTCGGCCTGATCTATGCGTTCTCCGAAAACTTCGTGCTGCCGCTGTCGCATGACGAGGTCGTCTACGGCAAAGGCTCCCTGATCGAGAAAATGCCTGGCGACGATTGGCAACGCTTCGCCAACCTGCGTGCCTATTTTGGTTTCATGTGGGCGCATCCCGGCAAGAAGCTGCTGTTCATGGGCGGCGAGATCGCACAGTGGCGCGAATGGAATCACGATTCCGCGATTGAATGGGATTTGCTCGATCAACCGCGTCATCGTGGCATTCAGACACTGGTGCGAGACCTAAACGCCCTCTATCGTCAAGAATTCGCGCTGCATGCAAAGGATTCTGTATCGACCGGCTTCCGCTGGGTCATCGGTGACGATGCGGCGAACTCGGTCTTCGCATTCATGCGGTACGGCAATGAGGACGGTCAGATGGTACTGGTCGTTTGCAACATGACGCCGGTGCCGCGGTTCGAATATGGGATCGGTGTGCCTCGGCCAGGCTTTTGGCGGGAGCTGTTGAATACCGATGTGGATGTCTACGGCGGGTCGAATATGGGAAATGCCGGCGGCGTCGAGAGTGTGGCGATCCAGATGCATGGTGAGGCACAGGCCCTCCTGCTCACACTTCCGCCGCTCGCGACAGTGTTCCTTTCGCCGGCTTCCTGACCGTCCCATCTGTCAGTGCCCGATCTGCCGGTTTCCGATCTTTCGGTTTCCGGTCTGGCGGTACCTCGTTTTTCGGTGTTCATCATGGCTCGTCGTGCAAGCGGCCGGCTTTCCGCGTTGACGCGGAAATCTCGCGGAACGGATGACCGGGGCGATCGTTGCCGCTGCCTGCCAGCAACGGTGCCGAAGCGGTTGACAGCCTGCGCTGACGGGTCCGGCGTTTTTGCATAAGGATGACGGACATGACAGCCCGTTTTGATCCCGCGTTCGAGTTTGGCGCAAGGCGGCAGGACGACGGTTCGGTAAGATTTCGGCTGTGGGCGCCGGCACAGGAAACCGTTTCCGTCGCGATCGAGCAAGGTGATCTGCTGCCGATGCGGCGATCGCCCGATGGCTGGTTCGAGGCAACCGCCGCCGTGCCGGACGGCACGCTCTATCGTTACCGGCTGGCCGACGGACTGATGGTTCCCGATCCGGCGTCCACCGCCCAGGCCACCGACGTGCACGATGCCAGCGTCGTCAGCAGCGGGCGGTTCACCTGGAAGCATCCGGACTGGCGCGGGCGGCCGTGGACCGAGACGGTCCTGTATGAGGTGCATGCCGGTGCGGCTGGCGGCTTCCGCGGCGTGCGGCAGGACCTGCCGCGACTGCAGCAACTCGGGATCACCGCGGTCGAGCTGATGCCGGTCAACGATTTTCCCGGTCAGCGGAACTGGGGTTATGATGGCGTGCTGCCTTACGCGCCCGATGCGAGCTACGGCTCGCCAGATGACTTGAAGGAACTGATCGATACCGCACATGGTCTCGGTATGATGATGTTCCTGGACGTCGTGTACAATCACTTCGGTCCTGATGGTAACTACCTGAACAGTTACGCGCCGCAGTTCTTCCGCGATGACGTGACGACGCCTTGGGGTCCGGCGATCGACTTTCGCCGCCGCGAAGTGCGGGATTTTTTCACTTGCAACGTGCTGATGTGGCTGCGGGAATTTCGCTTCGACGGCCTGCGCTTTGATGCGGTTCACGCCATCCAGGAGCAGGACTGGATCGAGGAGATGGCCGCCATCGTGCGCGCCACGGTCGATCCGGAGCGCCACGTGCATCTGGTGCTGGAGCATCATAACGCGGGCTCGCATCTGCGAAAATCCGTCGATGCGCAGTGGAACGACGACGGGCACAACGTGCTGCATGTACTGCTGACCGACGAGCATGGCGGCTACTACGCTGACTATGCGGCCGACCCCGCCGCCAAGCTGGCCCGGGTGCTGGCGGAAGGCTGGGTCTACCAGGGTGAGCACTCGGGCTATCTGAACGCGCCGCGCGGCGAACCCAGCGCCGACCTGCCGCCATACGCCCACGTCCTGTTTCTGCAGAACCACGATCAGACCGGAAACCGGGCGCATGGCGAACGGCTGACCGCGCTGACGTCGGCGCCTGCACTGGAAGCCGCGATCGCCCTGCAGATGCTCTGCCCGCAGATCCCGCTGCTGTTCATGGGCGAGGAAACCGGCTCGACGACGCCGTTCCTGTTCTTTACCGACTACCACGCTGATCTGGCGGATGCGGTGCGCGAAGGCCGGCGACAGGAATTCGCCGGATTTGCCGCGTTCGCCGATCCCGAGAAACGCGAGGCCATCCCTGATCCCAACGCCGCCGAGACATTCACCGCCTCTATCCCGAAACTGGGGACGCCCGAGCGCTTCACGCTGTATCAGCAGCTGATCGCGTTGCGCTTGAAGGAGATCGTGCCGCGCCTGCCAGGCGCGATGGCGATCGGAGCCACCGCGATCGGGCCAAAGGCGGTTGTCGCGCGGTGGCGTCTGGGTGATGGTGCGAAACTGACCATCGTGACGAACCTCGCAACGGAACCGGTGACCTTCGACACGCCGGCGGGATGCTTGCTGTTCAAGGCTGGCGACACGGCGCCGATGACCGCTGCGTATCTGGAGGCTGCCGCATGACCGACGAAGTCCTTCGAGACCTGGCCCGTAGGGCTGGCATCGCGGTCGAGTGGCAGGACTACGCGGGCCGGCCGCATGTCGTGACCCCCGCGGTTCTGCGGCGGGTGCTGGGCGGGCTGGGCCTGCCGGCCGATACCAGCCGTGAACTGTCCGCCAGCCGGCGGTTGTTGACCAAACGCAGCAGCCTGGCCGACCTGCCGCCGCTGGTGACCGCCGTTGCCGGGCGCCCCACCCGCCTCGACGTTGGCGGCAATGAGGCACAGCCGGCCGAACTGGCCCTGGAACGCGGCGAAGTCCGCCAGGTCGCCCTGCTGCCGGCGCGCGGGCGGCTGCGGATCCCGGCGATATCCGAAATCGGCTATCACCGGCTGCGCGTGGAGGACCGCGAGATCGTCCTCGCGGTATCCCCGGCCCGGTGCCGCTCAATCGAGGATGTCGTCCCGGACGCCCGATTATGGGGCTTGGCGGCGCAGCTCTACGGCTTGAACCATCCCGGCGACGCGGGCATCGGCGACCTTGCCGGTGCCGCCGATCTGGCGCGCGCGGCGGGCGCGAAAGGCGCGGACGCCATCGCTCTGAGCCCCATGCACGCGCTGTACGCGGCCGACCCCGCCAAATTCGGACCGTATTCCCCGTCCAGTCGGCTGTTCCTCAACCCGCTGCACGCCGCACCCGAACTGGTGTTCGGTCAAGCCGCCGGCGCCGCGGTCAGCGCCGACAATGGCCTGATCGACTGGCCCACCGCCGCCGGTCAGAAATACGCCGCATTGCGGAAGATCTTCGAGGCATTCCTCGACGGCAATGACTGGGATGGACCGCTGGGCGCTGATTTCGCCCGCTTCCGGTCCGACCGTGGGCCGCTGCTGTATGAACATGCCTGCTTCGAAACCTTGCAGGCGGCCCGCATGCCGCAGCGGCAGTGGCGTGACTGGCCGTCTGATCTACGCGACCCGCGCGGTCCGGCAGTCGCGTTCTTCGCCGACTCACGCCCCGACGAAATCCTGTTTCACCAGTTCCTGCAATGGGTTTCCGACCGCTCGGTGGCCGCCGCCCAGCGCGTCGCGCGGCAGGCCGGCATGCGCATCGGCCTGATCGGCGACCTTGCCGTCGGCATGGACCCGGCGGGCAGTCACGCCTGGAGCCGCCAAAGCGACATCCTGCTCGGTCTGACCATCGGCGCGCCGCCGGATCTGCTCAATCCCGGCGGTCAGGATTGGGGACTGACCGGCTTCTCGCCGCGCGCGATGGAGGAAAATGGCTACGCCCCCTTCCTGGCGACCCTGCGGGCCGCGATGCGCCACGTCGGCGGCATCCGGGTCGATCACGCCATGGGTCTGGCGCGGCTCTGGCTGATCCCGGAAGGCGCTTCGGCCGCCGATGGCGCCTACCTCAACTTCCCGGTCGGCGATCTGCTGCGCCTGCTGGCACTGGAATCGGTTCGTCACAACGTCGTCGTGATCGGCGAGGATCTCGGCACCCTGCCCGAGGGATTTCACGACATGCTGGAGCAAAGCGGCATCCATGGCATGCGCGTCCTGTGGTTCGAGCGCGATGCACAGACCGCCTTCGTAGCGCCCCGCGGCTGGGGCAGCACCGACATCGCCATGACCTCGACCCATGACCTGCCGACCGTCGCCGGCTGGTGGAAGGGCAGCGACATCGATGTCCGCCACAAGCACGGCCGCCTCGGTGATGGCGTCGATCCGGATACCGTGCGCAAGGAACGCGAGCAGGACCGCCCCCTGCTGTGGAACGCCTTTGTGCGGGAGCACGTGGGGGAGGGGCCCGTTCCAGGACCGGAAGATACCGAGCGTGTGGTCGATGCGGCGGTCCGCTTCATCGCCAAGACCGAGTTGCCACTCTCGCTGATCCCGCTTGAGGATCTGCTCGGTCAGCTTGATCAGCCGAACCTGCCGGGCACGGTGACCGAACATCCGAACTGGCGGCGTCGGCTGTCGGTCACCGCCGACGCCGTGCTCGACGATGAGGCTGTGGCGCGACGGGTTGATTTCGTTGCGGCTGAAAGACCGCGGCAATGACGCCACGCGCGACCATGCGATTGCAGCTGCACAAGGCGTTCACCTTCGCGGACGCCGCTGCCCTGGTGCCGTATCTGGTCGATCTGGGGATAAGCCACGTCTATTCATCGCCGATCCTGACGGCACGCGCGGGCTCCATTCATGGCTATGACGTGGTGGACCCGACCTCGGTCAATCCCGAGTTGGGCGGTGAGCCAGGGCTGCGCGAGTTCGTCGCGGTTTTGCGCGCTGCCGGCCTGGGGCTGATCGTCGATATCGTGCCGAACCACATGGCTGTCGGCGGCGCCGACAACGCCTGGTGGACCGATCTGCTGCGCCACGGCCGAACTAGCCGCTACGCCGACTTCTTCGACGTCGACTGGGAAACCGACGATCCGGACCTGCGCGGCAAGGTGCTGGCCCCGTTCCTCGGCAAACCCTACGGCGAAGCCCTGGCGGCCGGCGACATCCGCCTGGCGATGACCCCGGCCGGGCAGCCGGTGATCCGCTATTTCGACAACGATTTCCCGGTCGATCCGGCCGAACACGCCCACATCGATGCGTGCGGTCTGGACTCGTTCGATCCGGCCAATCCGGCCGGGCGCGCGTTGACCCACGCGCTGCTGCAGCGCCAGCACTACCGCCTTGCCTGGTGGGGTGCCGCGGGCGATGAAATTAACTGGCGGCGGTTCTTCGACATCAACGGCCTCGCCGGCCTACGGATCGAGGTGCCGGCGGTGTTCGAGGCAACCCACGCCACCTTGTTCCGGCTTTACGCGGACGGCTTGATCGACGGCTTCCGGGTCGATCATGTCGATGGCCTGTCAGACCCGCCGGCCTATTGCCGTCGCCTGCGCCAGCGCCTCGATGAACTCGCCCCCGCCAAGCATGCCTATCTGGTGATCGAGAAGATCCTCGGCGCCGGCGAATCACTGCCGAAGGATTGGGGCGTCGACGGCACCAGCGGCTATGACTTCATGGACGAGGTCAGCGCGTTGCAGCACGATCCCTCCAGCGCCGCCGCACTGGGCCAGCTATGGCATGGCCTGACCAAGCGCTCCGCCGACTTCGCCGATGAGGAGGTCCCCGCCCGCCTGGAGATCCTCGAACGCGGCTTCGATGCACAACTGAAGGCGGTCACCCGGGCATTGCATCGCGTCGCCCGATCCAGCCTTGAGACCCGCGACACCTCGGCCGCTTCCATCCGCCGTGGTCTGTTGGCGCTGCTGTCGCACTTTCCGGTCTATCGCGGTTACGATGCGGGATCGAAGCGATCGGCCTCCGATCAGGTCGCGTTCAACAAAGCCCTCAGCGCAGCGAAGCAAAGCGCCCCGGCATCGGCTCATGCCGTCCTCGACCAGCTCGATCGCTGGCTCGGCGGTGAACCGGGCGACAAGGTCGCCGGCACGCGGTTTCAGCAGCTCAGCGCCCCCGTTGCCGCGAAAGCCGTGGAGGACACGGCTTTCTACCGCTATGGCCGGTTGCTGTCCCGCAACGACGTCGGGTTCGACGCGGCCCATCTCGGCGGATCGGCTGCGGACTTTCACCAGGCCTGCGCGCAGCGGTTGGCGGACTTTCCCAACGCCATGCTGGCCACCGCCACGCACGACCACAAGCGTGGCGAGGATCTACGTGCCCGCCTCGCGGTGATTAGCGAGATCCCGGACGCGTGGGCCGGGTTTCTCGCCCAGTGTCACGCGATTGAGGCAAGGCGGCCGGATCCCGCTGACGAGATCATGCTGTACCAGATGATCGTTGGGGCCTGGCCGCTCGACCTTGACCTGGCGGACTCGGCAGGATGCCACGCTTTCGCCGAACGCCTGGCGGCCTGGCAGCAGAAGGCCCTGCGGGAAGCCAAATTGCGCACCGACTGGACGGCACCCAACGAAGACTATGAGACTACAGCGCGGGATTTTCTGTTCGGCCTGTTTCAGCCGAGCAGCGGCTTCCTGCCGGTGGCGCGGTCGTTCATCGACCGGATCGCACCGGCCGGCGCGATCAACGGCCTGACCCAGACGATGCTGAAGATGACCGTTCCCGGCATGCCCGACTTCTTCCAGGGCACCGAGTTCTGGGATTTCAGCATGGTCGATCCCGACAACCGCCGACCGGTCGGCTATGCGGCGCGCCGCAACGCCCTGGAAGCCGGCGCTGCGCCGGGCAGTTGTCTGGCCTCCTGGCGGGACGGCCGGATCAAGCAGGCGCTGATCCACAAGCTGCTCGGTTTTCGCCGCGACAGACCCGACCTGTTCGCCCACGGCGACTACCGGCCGCTATCGGTGCAAGGGCCGTTGCAGGACCATATCATCGCCTTCGCCAGGGATTTCGAACGCTCGGCGATGATCGTCGTGGCACCGCGCCTGACCCATCGACTGTTGCAGCCCCAGGACCGCATCGTTCTCGACCCAGGTTACTTGCGGGACAGCAAGCTGCTCTTACCGGAACAACACAAAGGTCTTGGCTTGCGGTCGCTGCTGTGCGAAAGCATCGCGTCCGATGCAAGTCCGGACTTGTCGTTGGGCGCGCTGCTGACGGACTTTCCCTTGGCGTTGCTGTACACAGGTGATTCCGTATGACATTGCAACGCGATATACGGAACCGAAACGGGCGGGCCGCGTTTTATCGGTAGGGCCGCGCGGGCGTCCCCTGCGGTCAGTCAAAAGGACACGGAAATGTCTACCAAAACACGATCATTGTTGCTTGCCGCGAGTTTGATCGCAGCGCCCTTGGGCGTCGCTTTGGCGCAAACCAATCCTACCGGAAATCTGGGCAGCAACAAGTCATCCACCGCGGCACCGCGCACGGCGGACAGCACAAAAGCATCCGGATTGAACACCGCCGATCCCGGCCTGCATCATCCGACAACCGGCACGTATGGCGCTGCCGCCAATCCGCACAAGCCAGGTGCCACGGGTCGGACGGTCGTGCCAGGCTCGAACAGCACCCAGGCCGGCGCGTCGAGTGCCACAACGCAGCAAAAGACCGGCGTGGTCGGCAAACAGTAGCTTGGTGGCCGCCCGGTCATCCGCCTCGACGTCATCCGCCTCGACGTCATCTCGCCTTGACCGGGCGGTTTCCATGACTCGCCTGCGGCACCCCCTTGTTCAGCGACAGATGCGAATGAACCCCGATCCAGCTGTCCGCCGCTCTGTGGAACACGATCGTCGCGCGCCCCGGCCTATCGAACGCCGTCCCGTCCGGAGCAAAACCCGTGCTCGTCCATGGCGCGATAACTACCGCCAGCGTGCGGTCATCTGACACCAGCACCGCCGTCGCACCGGTGACAAAACGAAAATCATCGGTCCGCGGCCACACGTTGTCCCACTGCGTGTTCACCCATGCCTCCAGGCTTGGCAGCACATCCTGGTGGGTGCCGAACGCCAGGATCTCGGGGTGGAACAGCGGCCGAGCGGAAGCGTAGTCGACCGCGCGCACATGCGCCGCGAAGCCATCCAGCCACGCGATGAACCAGGCTTTTGTTTCGGCATCGGCGACAGGCAGCATCATCCTGCTCCCATTATGAAACCGCCAGCGCCGAGCGTCGGCGCGACCGCATCTCGCTGGCCAGCGCCATCACCGCCGTCATCGTCATGAACAGCGCCGATGAAAAGAACACCCAGCGCGGCAGGTTGTGATCCAGGATCCAGCCGCCGATCAACGGCCCCAGCGTGCCGCCGATGTTGAAGCCGGTCGTAACGATCCCGAACACACGCCCGAACGCGCCGGGCGGTGAGGCTGCCCGCACCAGCATGTCGCGCGATGGCGAGATCATGCCAGACAGGAACCCGGCCAGGCCCATCGCCGCGACCACCAGGATGGCGCCCAGGTTGACGGTGCCGACCAGCAGGATCAGCACCGCCGCGCCGCCGAAGCCGAACGCGGCGACATCGCCATGCCGCCGGGTGCGATCGGCGACCACGCCGCCCGCCAGCACGCCGATCGCCGAGCTGAACAGGAACGCCGAAAGTGCCAGATTGGCTGTCGACAGCGACAACCCGTAGATCGTGACCAGCGCCACCGCCGAATAGTTGGTCAGCGCGCCGCTGCTCAGGCTCAGTAGCGCGAAGAAACCCACCAGGCCGATCACCGTCGGTGTCAGCAGTCGCCTGAGCGGAATGTGCGCCGCGGCATCGTCCGGCCGGCTGGCGCCAGCATGACGATCCAGCCACCCCGCCATGGTCAGCGGCACCGCGGCCGCCAAGCCTAGAACGCCGGCGCCGATGATCGCCGCCTGAAAGCCGAATTCCCGGGCACCCAGCAACATCACGATCGGCGCGATGGCACTGCCGAGGAAGCCCGCGAAGGTGTGGATGGAAAACGCTTTGCCCAGTCGGCTCGGTTCGATCACCGCACCCAGGATGGCGTAGTCAGCCGGATGATAGACCGCGTTGGCGACGCCGATCAGCGCCATCGCACACAGCATCCATGGATACACCGGGAACAGTCCGATCGAGACATACGCCGCACTGCCCAGCAGCAGGCCGCCGATCAGCACGCGGCGCGCCCCGAACCGGTCAACGGCATACCCCATCGGGGTCTGCACCAGGCCACTGACGATGTTGAACAGGGTGATCGCGAGCCCAAGCTGGACGAAGTCCAGCCCAAGGTGGTCGCGCAGAATGGGGAACAGCGGGATCAGCACCAGGTAGTAGAAATGACTGACCAGATGCCCGGCGCAGATCAGCGCCAGGGATTTGATCTCGGTCCGCTGAAGCGGCGTGCTCATTGGTCACTCTGCGTGCGTCGGGGCTTCGGAATGGTGCCGATGACCGCGGCCGCTGTCAGTTGGTCGATCTCGCCGCTCGACAGGCCCAGGCGTCCGCCCAGAATGGCTTCGTTGTCCTGTCCCAGGGTCGGCGCGACGCGGCGAACCGGATAGGGGTCGGCGCCCTCGCGAAAGGCCGCCGATGACTGCCAGTGTGGGCCGATGAAGGGCCGGTCGAGCCGGTGCCAGAAACCGGTGGCGATCAGATGCGGGTCGTCAACCAGCGCGAGCGGCGTGCGCACGACGCCGGCGGCGATCCAACAAGCCTGCAGCGCCGTCATCGCGGCATCGGGATCGCGGGCGGCGGTCCAGGCGCCGATCAGCGCCTCCAGGCTGTCCTGTCGCGCGCGCCGCCCCGCGGCGGCCAGATCGGCCAGGTCGCCGCGCCGCAGCACCGAACACAGCGCGCGCCACATCGTGTCGCTGGTGATCGAAATCGCGATCCAGGCGTCGTCCCCGGCACAGCGGAAGCACCCTTGGGGCACATGCACGGGGTGGCGGTTGCCGATGCGCGACGGGGTCTGCCCGGTCGCCGATTGCGCGATTAGCGCGGGCGCGACCAACGGCAACATGCACTCGACCTGCGACAGGTCGATGTTCTGACCCTGGCCGGTCGCCTGCTTGTGCAGCAGGGCGACCATCAGGGCGGCAGCGGCGTTGAAACCACCAATTGGGTCGCCATACGCGGTCTGGTTCATCGTCGGTGGATCCTCGGCGAAGCCGGTGATGGTCGGCAGACCGGACGCCTGTTCCAGGGTCGACCCGTAACCACGGCAGGCACTCCAGGCGTTGTTCGAGCCAAACGCCGGCATCGACAGCATCACCAGCCCAGGCCTGACCGCTTTCAGCACCGTATAATCGAGCCCCAGTCTGGTCAGCACCTCGGACGAATAGTTCTCGATCACGGCGTCGGCTTCGGCGACCAGTCGTTTCAGCAGCGCCACACCGTCCGCCTGCGTAAGGTCCAGCGTCACGTCCAGCTTATTGCGGTTCATTAACTGAAACCACGGAATTTTCTCATAGCTCTGCGCGGCGATAAAAGCCGCCCGCAGATCCGTGCCACGCCACCAGTCCGGATACTGGCAAGCTTCGACCTTGACGATCTCGGCACCCAGATCGCCGAGGTGCCGGGTGGCGGTGGGCCCAGCCCAGCCCATTGTCAGATCAATGATGCGCATACCCGCCAACGGCAGGGTTTTTGATCCCGCGGGGCCGGTGGGGCGCTGCGCCGAGGGAACGAACCAGGCCGCCTCGTCCTCACCGGCCAACGGCGCGGTGCCACCCGTGCGGGGCGGCGTCAGGCCCAGATGCTGCGGCAGAACCGGCGCCTCGAACGCCGCATCGCCAACGCGCACAGGCACGAACGCGCCACGCCCGCGGTGAACTTCCTGCTCCAGCAGATCGGCCATGCTGGGAACCACCGCCATCGGCAACTTGTACTCCAGGGCCCGCTCGAACCACTCGGTCGCGGTGCGGGTCGCCCAGACCGGTTGAAACAACGCGTCGATCTCATGCGCCCAGGCCAGTCGATCGGTGTTCACCGCGTATCTCGGGTTCCTGGCAAGCTCCGGCATCCCCAGCATCGCGCAGATGCCGCGCCATTGCCCAGGTGTCACGATGGTGACGCCGATCAGGCCATGCCTGGTCGGGTAGATGCCGACCGGATAGTTGCGACCAAATCGATTGACCCCAGTCCTGGCGCGCGACACCCCCGAGTCCCAGGCAACAGCGGCTTCATATTCGGCGACACCGACGGCGGTCTCATGCACGCTGACGGAAAATCGGCGGCTGCCGTTCGCCCGGTCATACAGCGCCGCGGTCGAGGCAATGAAGCCAGCCAGGCCGGCGATGATGCCGGATTGGCCGTCGGTCGCCAGCGTCGGCGGCCCCTCGGCCCGTCCGGTCAGCGCCACCAGCCCGCCCAGCGCGCGAACGGTCGCCTCGGTGGCGGCGAAGCCGGCATAGGGACCTCGCTCGCCAAACCACGAGATCGTGGTACTGCACAGCGTCGGATACCCGGCCTCCAACCTGTGGTCAGGCGACGTCGGACCAGCCCCGTCCAGCCGCCTGCCATCCAGCAACAGGTCGGCCCCCGGCAGCAACCCGTCCAGCGTCCGCGGTGTCTCGGTCACGCTGCGCTTGTTGGTGTTCAGCCACGCGAACAGCCCGCTCTCGCCGTTCTCCAGGACCGGCGGAAACGACCGCAGCGGGTCGCCACCCGGCGGCTCCAGCTTCACCACATCCGCGCCGAAGTCGGCGAACAGCTTGCCGCAATAATCCAGCGCGATGCCGGATCCGACCTGCAACACCCGGAACTGCGACAGTGGCATCGGCTAGTATCCGATCGTAAAGAAGCGTGAGAGGCGAAGCGTCCACGGTTCGCCGCGTGAATCGGCTACTTCAGACATATCACGACGTATCGCGCTTCATTGATGCGTGATACTAGGGCCGCATCGTGAACATCGACTGACCGGGTTGCCGCAGCGGCGCCGCCATGTTGGCGAACGCGCACAGCAGCGGCCGCGTGTCACGCGGATCGATGATCTCCTCGATGATGAACGCCTCGGCCGAACGGAACGGCGATCGCATCAGCTCCAGCCGCTCCCCGATCTCCCGCAATTTGGCGTCCGGGTCCTCGGCGGCGGCGATTTCCGCGCGATACGCGGCTTCGACGCCGCCCTCCAGCGGCAGCGAGCCCCAGTTTCCGGACGGCCAGGCATACCGGATCGGCGTCTGGGTGTGCGGCACATGGCCGCCGCCGCCGACCCCGAAAACGTTGCGGATGATGATCGCGCACCACGGAATGGTGGACTGGTGGATGGCACTGATCGCGGTGACCGCATGCCGCATCGTCGCGCTCGACTCCGCCTCCAGCCCGACTGCGAAACCGAAACAGTCCACCAGATGCACCATCGGCAGATGGAAGGTCTGCGCCAGGTCGACGAACCGGGTGATCTTCCGCGACGCCGACGCCCCCCACGCACCGCCGCCGAACAGCGGGTCGCCGGCCAGCATCGCCACCGGCCAGCCATCCAGCCGCGCGAAGCCGGTGATGATGGCGCGGCCAAAGCCCTGACCCATCTCGAAGAAGCTGTCCTTGTCCACCACGGACTCGATGATCTTGCGCATGCTGTACGCCTTGTGCCGGTCCTTCGGCACGATCGAGATCAGCTGTTCATCGCGCCGGTTCGGATCGTCCCAGCCACGTTGCCGCGGCGGCAGGTCCCACACCGACGACGGCAGGTAGGACAGGAACCGCCGCGTCCGCTCGAACGCCTCCGGTTCGGTGTCGACCGCGTCATCCACCGTGCCGGCCGCCACCTGCACCCGATACCCGCCCAGCTCCTGCTTGGTGCGCGTCTCCCCAAGGCGGTCCACCACCGGCGGACCGGCGACGAAGACCGCGGCCTTGTCCTTCACCATGATCGAGTAATGACTGGCGGCCAGACGCGCGGCACCCAGGCCGGCAACCGACCCCAATCCCAGCGCCACCACCGGCACCCGGCCCATGTTCTGCGCGCACAGCCACAGGCCGGAGCTTTGGCCGATCCCGCCCGGCAGATTGGCGTGCCCCCGGGTTTCGATCGTCTTCACCGAACCGCCGCCGCCCGACCCTTCGATCATCCGGATCAGCGGCAGGCGGTACTCGCCCGCCATCTGCTCAGGCATGAAGTACTTGCCTTTGATCGACGCATCCGCCGACCCGCCGCGAACGGTGAAGTCGTCGCCATAGATCACCACCGGCCGCCCGTCGATGCGGCCGCGGCCGAACACCCCATTGGCCGGGATGAAGTCGGTCATCATCCTGCCGGTCTCGTCATAGCTCGCCTTGCCGGCGATCGAGCCGATCTCCATGAAGGAACCAGCGTCGAGGCAGAGATCGATCCGCTCACGCACCGTAAGCCGCCCGCTGGCGTGCTGCCGCTCGATCCGCTCGGGACCGCCCATCTGACGGGCACGCCGCTTGCGTTCGGCAAGTTCATCCAGTTCCGCCTGCCAGCTGGCGGACGGCGGCGGCGTTAGCTGATCCATTGCGGCCTATGCTCTTTTGGCGGACGATCCTCGGCGCATGATCCCACCCGCCGCGCCAAGGGTCAAACAAGGCCAACGGTCAAAGGCGAGGGGTTCAACTAGGCGCCGCCATCGGCCTGCCGACAGAAACGCCGGCACCGTCCCGCTGGCCGCCGCTGGAAACAGCGTGATCGTCCAGGGTTGCACCGACCCCGAAGCTTTATCGCAGCGTCGTCAGAACAATTCAGCGGCTCGCTTCAACCGGGCATGTCCGGCTGCAACCAGCAGACGCCAGCCGGCGAACCCCGGTCTATCCCCCGGTCGGAACCACATCGCCGGCAACGATCCGAACCTGGCCCTGCGGGGTATCCAGCAGCAACGCGCCGTCCTGGTCCAGCCCGGCGAAGTGCCCGGCGACCGGACGTCCCGCCGAACTCGCTCGGATCGCGGCGCCGATCGGATAGGACCGGTTAAGCCATTGTTCGCGGATCGGGGCGAAGCCGGTCTCGCGCCAGGCCGACAGATGGCGCCCCAGCCGATCGAGCAGGATGTCGCGGGCGCCGTCGACGGACGCGATGCCGCCGTTGGCCACCACCGTCGTGGTCTTGTAGCCGGCGTTCGACGGCGCCACCAAAACGTTCACGCCGATGCCGATGATGGTCGCATCGTCGAACTGCTCCAGCAGGATCCCGGCGACCTTGGCGCCGCTGATCAGAACGTCGTTGGGCCACTTCAGCATCACCCGGGTCTGGCGTGGCAGCAGCGTCTCGACCGTGTCGGCCACCGCCAGGGCGGCGAGGAAGCTCAATTCGGCCACCCGCCTGGCAGGCTGACCGGTGCGCAGCAGAACCGAAAGATACAGGTTGCCCGGCGGGCTGAACCAGCCGTGCGCCATCCGGCCGCGCCCGCTGATCTGCTCGTCGGCATGCACCACCGTGCCGTGCGGCGCGCCCTCGGCGGCCAGGCGACGGACTTCGTCGTTGGTGGACCCGATCCGGTCGTGGTGCCAAACGTTGAACTGTTCGCTCATGCCATCCCGTCGTCACGCCGCCAGATACAACTTATCACAACCGCCCGACCGGTGACAGCCAGACCGGTCACGGTGACCCCTGACGCGACACCGCGACCTTCGCCACGGCGGCCGGCAGCTTGTCACCAACGCAACGGATACCGCTGCAACCGACCCCGTTCGACTTTTCCCGTCTTCTGGACTTAGATCCGTCCCCACGCATGTGGTGGCAGCGCCGTCCGCCGCCGCGGATGGCCCAAGCGGAGGCTGAAATGACCAGAGCAGACCTGACCGAGAGAATTCTCGACATCAAACGGGAGAAGAACTGGAGCTGGCGTCATATCTGCGAGCAGATCGGCGGCGTGTCCGAGGTTCTGATCGTCGGCGCCCTGCTGGGCCAGCAGAAGCTGGTCAAGCCGCTGGCGAAAAAGGCGGCGACACTGTTCGGCTTGTCCGAGACCGAGCAGCGGATGTTGAACGAGGTGCCTTATCGTGGCGCCGCGACGCCGCCGACCGATCCGCTGCTCTACCGGTTCCACGAACTGCTGATGGTGAACGGGCCGGCCTGGAAAGCGCTGATCGAGGAAGAATTCGGCGACGGCATCATGTCGGCGATCGACTTCGACATGCGGATCGACCGCGAGGCCAACCCGAAAGGCGATCGGGTCAGGCTCACCATGTCCGGCAAGTTTCTACCCTACAAATACTACGGCAACGAGCAAGGCATCCCGGAGCTTGGCATCAAGGAGGACTGACCGCTCCCCCCTTGAGCATTGCGGTCGCCAGGCCGCCGCCTGCCATCAGCCCGCCGCCGGCCAGCGCCGAAGCTGATACGCGCCGTCCCAGAACAGATATTCATACTGGGTAGACCGGATAAACCCATCCATCATGCGCACCCGCACCGCCTCGGTGGTGTTCTCGGCCGCCGTGTTGGTCGCCGCGATCACCGCCCGCACCGCGCGGCCGAAAGCCTCATCCGAATAGGTGTCGATCCACGCCCGATATCTGTTGTCGGCGGCCGCCTCGCGGGCGATGGCGTTGCCAATATCCCAGTAGATCCAGAAGCATGGCAGCAAGGCCCCCATCAGCACTTCCCACGGCGCGTGATAGGCCGTGGCGAGCAGGAAGCTGGTGTAGCCGAGGCAGTCGGGCGAGGGTTCCACCGCCAGCGCGTCGACGCCGAACGCCGTCAGGTACTGGCCGTGCAGCGCCTGCTCCACCGCGACCGCCTCCAGCGCGGCTTCGGCGAACAGCCGCAATGTCGCGCCATCCGGCCCGCGCGCCCCCGCCATCACCAGGATGCGTGCATACTGGTCCAGATACAGCGCATCCTGGGTGACGTAGAATTGGAATCGAACCGGGTCCAGCGTGCCCGCCGCCAGTTCGCGATTGAACTTCAGACCGGCGATCGCGCCGCGAAGCGTACTGGTGCGCTGCCAGGCCTGATCGCAGAAGCTGGTCATGCGATGCTCTTCGAGGCCATTTCGAAGGTGTTCCGCGACAGCCCTGGCAGATCGAGGATCCGTTGCAGTTCCGCCTTCATCAGCCGTTGGCGGTCGGCGTCGTGGCGCCGCCACTGGCCCAACGGCGACACCATCCGCGCCGCCACCTGACCGTTGTTCGGATCAAGCTGGATGATGGTGTCGGCATAAAGCTGGTAGCCGGCGCCAGACTTGTCGTGAAACCGGACCTGGTTGCCCGCGAAACTGCTGACCAGGGCGCGAATCCGATTGGGGTTGCGCAGATCGAAGTCGGGATGGGACTTCAACCGTTCCACCGCCTGCACCGTCGCCGGCAAAGGCGACAGCGCCTGGATCGCGAACCACTTGTCCAGCACCAGCGGATCACCTCGCCACGCCTGATAGAACGCCGCCAGCGCGTCTGCCCGTTCGGTGCGGTCCACGCTCGACAAGATCCCCAGGGCGGCCAACCTGTCGGTCATGTTCCTGGCGGCATCGAACTGCGCCTTCGCCAGGCTGACCGCCGCCGGATCGCCGCTGGCAACCAGATAGCCGAGGCAGGCGTTGCGCAGCGACCGCCGGCCGATCGCCGGGCCGTCGATGGCGTAGCCACCGGTGTCCATCAGACTGTCATACAGGGCACGCAGCCGGCCGCTTAGCGCCTGGCCGATCGCCGATCGCGCCAGATCGCGGGCGGCATGAATCGCGTCGACGTCGACCACCGCCATCCGGTCGGCCAGTGTCGCCTCGCCCGGCAGTGCCAGGGCTTCGGTGGCGAAAGCCGGCTCCTGCTCCAGCGTCGACGCCATCGCCTCGATCAGCGCCGGATCGACCGCCGGCTCGTCGCCGGCCTGGATGGCGGCGACCATGTCGAGCAGCATCCAGGCAGCGAACTGCTGCCCCGACTCCCAGCGCACGAACGGGTCGGCATCATGCGCCGCCAGGAAACGCAGCCGATCCGCCGCCAGCCCGGTCAGCTTCACGGGGGCCGAGAAATCCCGCAGCAGCGACGGCACCGGCGGACTGGCCACGTCAACGAATTCGAAACGGTTCTCCGCCTGCGTCGCCAGCAGCACCCGCGTGCCCGCTTGAGCCTCCGCCTCGCCGTCCAGCCGGGTGGCGAGTTCCTGACCATTGCCGTCCAGCAGTCCTATCGCCACCGGAATGACCAGCGGAGACTTGTCCGGCTGGCCCGGCGTCGGCCTGGTGGCCTGCCGGATGGTCAGGGAGTAGCGTTTCGTTTTCGCATCGTAAGCGTCCTCGATCGAGACCTCGGGCGTGCCGGCCTGATGGTACCACAACTTGAAATCCTGCAGATCGACACCGGACGCGTCCTGCATCGCCTGAACGAAATCGTCGATGGTGACGGCGTTGTTGTCGTGGCGGGCGAAATACAGATCCATGCCGCGGCGAAACGCGGCGCGGCCGATGATAGTGGCCATCATGCGGATGACCTCGGCACCCTTGTTGTAGATGGTCGAGGTGTAGAAGTTGTCGATCGCCAGATAGCTCGCCGGCTGCACCGGATGTGCCAGTGGGCCGCCGTCCTCGCGAAACTGCGCTGCCCGCAGCGCCCTGACGTCGCCGATCCGCTTCACCGCGCGGCTGCCTTGATCGGCGGAGAATTCCTGATCGCGGTAGACCGTCAGACCTTCTTTCAACGACAGCTGAAACCAGTCGCGGCAGGTAACCCGGTTGCCGGTCCAGTTGTGAAAATACTCATGCGCGATGACCGACTCGATGCCCTGATAGTCGGTGTCGGTCGCTGTCTCCGGCCGCGCCAGAACATATTTCGTATTAAAAACATTCAGCCCCTTGTTCTCCATCGCCCCCATGTTGAAGTCGGACACGGCGGCGATGTTGAACACGTCCAGATCATACTCCAGACCGAACACCTCTTCATCCCACCTCATCGAGGTCTTCAGTGACCGCATCGCGTGGGCGCAACGATCCTCGTCGCCGCGACGCACGTAGATACCCAGCGCCACGCTGCGGCCCGAAGCCGTGACAAAACTGTCCGTGACCGACACGAGATCGCCCGCCACCAGCGCGAACAGGTAGCAAGGTTTCGGATGGGGATCGGTCCAGGTGATCGAGCGCCGGCCATCCGCCAGATCGGTCAGCGGGCCGGGATTGCCGTTCGACAGCATCACCGGGCAGTCGCCGATGATCGTCGTCGTGTAGCGCGACATTACATCCGGCCGATCGGGAAAGAAGGTGATCCGCCGGAACCCCTGCGCCTCGCACTGGGTGAAGAAGTTGCCGCCCGAGACGTACAGGCCGCTCAGCTCGGTGTTGTCCTTCGGCGAAAGCCGGGTTTCGATCTCCAGCACGCAGGCGTCGGGCATCTGCGGGATCGTCAGCCCGCTCTTGATCTCGCGATACTCGCCCGCCCGCAGGTCGGTACCGTCCCGGCTCAGCCGCACCAGGGTCAGCGCCTCACCATCCAGGTGCAGCGGCGCATTCGCCGGCGCGGCCGGATTACGCCGCACCGACAGCCGCGCGATCACCCTCGTCGTGGTCTCATCGAGGTCGAAGCGCAGGTCCACGGTGTCGACCAGAAAGGCCGGCGGCCGGTAATCCGCCAAACGGACTTCTTGGGCGCCGCCATCCGGGGCGCCAGTCTCCGGGGCGGCGTCTGTTCTCAGGGCATCTGCTGGCATGTCTTCTCCGGCTTTAGACTAGGTCGCGATTCATATAGCTCCAGCCTACTGATTTCGAGCCGCCTCGGCGAGCACCTCCCGCGCCAGCGGCAGCATGGCGTAGTCGACCATGGCGCCCTGGTAGCTGACCGCGCCGAGACCCCCCTTCTCGGCCGCCTCGAAGGCCTGCAGCAGGCCGGTGAAGTAGGCGATATCCTCCGCCGTCGGCCGATACACCATGTTGGCGATCGCGACATGCGACGGATGCATCACCGCGACCCCGGAATAGCCGATATCGCGGGCCTTGCGGATCAGCCGCTCGACCGCCGCCAGATCATCTTGCGGCGTTCCGAAAATGCCGGCGATCGGCCACATCGCCCCGCCGGCTCGGCTGTCCAGCACCATCTTGGACGCCAGATACAGTTGCTCCTCGCCGCCCGCCGTCGCCCGGAAGCCGAACGCCCGGGCGAAGTCACCCGACACTGGCCCGCTGAGCGCACCATGAATGCCACGCACCCGAGGGCTGGCCTTGACCAGGTTGTAGGCGTCGTACATCCCCTGCGCCGTCTCCGGCAGCGGCAACAGCCCCACCGCACCGTGCGCCACGCCGGCCCGCCCCTCGGCGTAGCTCAGCAGATCATGCAACCGGCGAATTTCGTCCGGGGCAGCGACCTTCGGCGGCACGATCGCGGTCAGCCCGTCGGTGACCGCGGCTTCGATCTCCGCCGCGGTTCCGTCATGCAACGGCTGGATGCGCACGAACGCGCCAACGCCGGCATCACGCAGCTCATGGATCGCGCTTTTCAAATGCCCCATCGCCTGTGGCTTGAACTGCGGCGGCACCGAATCCTCGATATCCAGCACCACGGCGCCAGGCGAGACACGGATCGCCTTGCCCACCCAGTCACGGCGATGCGCCGGCACGAACAGCGCGGATCGAATAGGCCACATGCGGCGGATCTCCTTCAGCACATCCCAGCCAGCTTGCGAGGACGCGCCAGTTTGCGAGCACGCGCGACGTGGTGCAATCGTGTCAGCCGGAGGTTCCGTTCCATGCCCTACCCAACACATTTGTTGCCGACCACCGTCGTGGGCAGCTATCCGCAGCCGGACTGGCTGGTGGATCGTGCCACCCTGCACCAGCACGGCGTGCCACGCGCCCATGCGCCCGACATGTGGCGGGTGCCGCATGACCTGCGCCAGCAGGCGCAGGACGATGCGACGATCCTGGCGATCCTGGCGATCCTGGCGATCCGCGATATGGAGCGGGCCGGGATCGATATCGTGACCGATGGCGAGATCAGGCGCGAGAGCTATTCCAACCGCTTCGCCCTGGCGCTGCAAGGCATCGATGCCGACACGCCCGGAGAATTGCGGTCAGGCAACGGCCGGGTGACCAAGGTTCCCCGCGTCGTCGGACCGATCCGCCGCGTCGCCGGGGTGGAGACCCGGGACGCCGAATTCCTGCGGGCGAACGCGACCCGAGCGACCAAGATCACCCTGCCTGGCCCCTTCACCTTGTCGCGCCAGGTGCAGGACGATTTCTACCGGGACGAGGAAGCATTGGCGATGGACTACGCGGTCGCCGTCAACCAGGAACTGCGCGCCCTGAAGGCGACCGGGGTCGATGTCGTGCAACTGGACGAACCCTGGGTGCGCACCGCGCCCGACAAGGCCATCCGTTATGGCATCCGGGCGATCAACCGGGCGCTGGAGGGGATCGAGGGTCCGACCGTCGTGCATATCTGTTTCGGCTATGCCGCCGTGGTGGCGGAAAAGCCCACCGGCTACGGCTTCCTGGCGGAGCTCGGGGGCACGATCGCGCAGCAGATCTCGATCGAGGCGGCGCAGCCCCGGCTGGATCTTGGCGTGCTGCGCGACCTGGCCGGCAAGATCATCATGCTGGGCGTGCTGGACCTGGGCGACCCGACGGTGGAACCACCCGAGACCGTCGCCCAGCGTATCCGCGATGGGCTGCGGTTTGTCGGCGCCGACAAGCTGGTGCCGGCGCCGGATTGCGGCATGAAGTACCTCCGGCGCGACACCGCCTTCGGCAAGCTGCGGGCGCTGGCCGAAGGTGCCGCTATGGTGCGAGCCGAACTCGCCGGGTAGCATACAGCGCGAGCGAGCGAACCCGCGCCCGCCCCCTCCGCGATCCGCCGCCCAGCCAGCTACGCGGCCGCTTGCTTCAACCCTTGCGCATACCGCGCCAAGGCGCCTTCGTCCGTCGGCACGATCGGGGCGAAGTCGGTATGGGCGATCCATTCCGCGCGCGTCGGCGTGCGGATGTAGTTGGAAACGGCGTTGAGCGTCAGGTAGACGATCTTGCGCGGATACGGCGTGATGTTGCCGGCCGAACCGTGCACCAGATTGCCATGGAACAGCAGCAGGCCGCCGGCCTTGCCGGTCGGCGCGACGATGCCGCCCTGCTCGACAAGGGTGCTGACGGTCGGCTCGTCCAAGGTCCACAGCGGATACGACGTGGTGCTGGTGTCGTGGCCGGCGGCGAGCACGCCGTGGGTGTGGCTGCGCGGAACCAGCATCAGCGGGCCATTGATCGGCATCACCTCGTCCAGGAACACGGCGATGTTCATCGCCCGCGGCTCGGGCATACCGTCGTCACGCGCCCAGGTGCCGTAATCCTGGTGCCACTGCCAGACGTCGCCGGTGAACGATGCTTTGGCGTTGATCTTGTACTGGTGCATGTAGACCGGCTCGCCGAACAGCTGCTCGACCGGGCGGATCATGCGCGGATGGCGGGCCAGCAGCCCGTGCGCCTCGTTATAAAGATGCGCGGCGAAGGCGGTGCGCGGGGCGCCGGACTTCTCGCGCCAGACTTCCGGGCGCTGCTGGCGATAGATGTCCTCGGCCTCGGCCTTCAGGATGGCGACCTCATCGGCCGAGAAGGTCTCTGGCAGGAAGATATAGCCTTCGTCGTGAAACTGGCGGACCTGGGATTCAGTCAACATGGGGACGTCTCCTGCTTACGCGGCCTGGGGTTGAAGCTGTTCGGCCGTCAGGCGTGCGGCCGTGGCGGCGTGATCGCGCGCCGCCGCTTCGGCACGCACCGCATCGCCGGCCAGGATGTGGCCCAGGATGGCCGCGTGTTCCTGATGCCAGACCCGGGTGGCGTAGTCGGGTTCCCGCAACACGGTCGCCATCGAGCGCATCAGATGCGGCCACAACGGCGCCGTCATTTCCTCGATCGCCGGGTTGCCGGACAGCCGATACAGGGTGCGATGGAAATCGGTGTCGGCGCGGACCAGGACCGGGATCGGCGTCGCCGGGCCAAACCCGGCACCGGCGACAAGCTGGCCCTCCAGCACGGCGGTGTCCGCGGCCGAAGCGGTTCGGGCCGCGACGTGCCGGGCACCCAGCCTGGCGGCCAGCCCATCGACGACCTCGCGAACCTGATACAGCTGCATGACGCGGAACGGGTCCAGCGGAACCACCCGCAGGCCCTTGCTCCCGGTCTCCTCGACCAGCCCCTGGCGTTTCAGCAGGTGCAGCGCGTGGCTGACCGGTTGGCGCGAGACGCCCAGGCTGTCGGCCAACTCCGCCTGGCGGATGCGCTGGCCGGGCGCCAGGCTGCCGTCGGCGATCGATTGAAGCAGTTGCTGATACACCCGGTCGATCAGGCTTTGCGTGGCGAGCAGCGGTTGCAGCATGGAATTCCGAATTCCAAATGGACGGAAGCGGTGTGGTAGCGCAGGCCGAACGGCTGGTCAAGCGGCGCGCTGTTGCTGTTAGCCCCAAGTAGGAGTGTCCCCACCGTCCAAAGTTAGAATGTTGTGCGCCAGACGGTTGAACATTGCCTTGGGCAGCGCGAAGCGTCTGAGCGGCTTGGGATCAGCGTTCGTCAGTTCAAGCGCCTGGTGCTTTTGTGGAAGGAGCGGGGCGAGGCCGATGTGGTATCGCGCCAACGCGGCCGTCCCTCGAACAATCGGCTTGCCGCTGATCTGCGTGCCAAGATCAGCGCGCTTCTGCGGGGCAAATATCCCGATTTCGGTCCCACGCTGGCGGCGGAAAAGCTGCTGGAATTAGATGGCATCACGGTCTCGGCCGAGACGATCCGCCAGATGCAGGTTTCGCTTGGCCTGTGGCAGCCGAAGACCCGCCGGGCCAAGCGCGTATTCCAGGTCCGCGAGCGGCGGTCGCGGTTTGGCGAACTGATCCAGATCGACGGCAGCCCGCATGATTGGTTCGAGGGCCGGGCGCCGCGCTGCACGCTGATTGTGTTTAGAGATGATGCCACAAGTCGGCTGACGGCGTTGCGTTTCGCCCCGGCGGAGACAACGCGGGCCTACCGCGAGACGCTGCGCAGCCATGTGTCGGAGCACGGCCTGCCGTTGGCGTTCTACTCGGACCGGCACGGCATCTTCCGGGTCAACGCCAAGGACGCGAAGAGCGGCGAGGGCAAGACCGAATTCGGTCGGGTGGCGGAGCGTCTGGGAATCGCGCCGATCCACCCCTGACCCCGCAGGCGAAAGGTCGGGTGGAACGCGCCAACCAGACCTTGCAGGACCGGCTGGTGAAGGAGATACGTCTGCGCGGCCTTGCCTCGATGGCGGCGGCGAATGGCTTTGCACCGGCTTTTATAGCTCTCTGGAACGCGAAGTTCGCCGTGCCGGCGCGCGATGCAGCCTCGGCGCACCGCCCTTGGACGAAGACGCCCGAGGCGCTGGACGATACCCTGGCACGGCGCGAGGAGCGGGTTCTGTCCAAGGCGCTGACGTTCCGCGCCAGCGGCGTGATGGATTGCGTCAGGACCACAGGCCCCGGCACCGCGCTGCATGGGGCCAAGGTAACATTGCACCATTTCATCGGCGGCGGAATGAGCGTGCATTATAAAGATCGCATTTTGCCAGTGACGGCGTATGGGACCTATCCGGTGCCCGATCCAGCGGCGGATGAGAAGACGATCGACATCCGGCTCGACGCGATCGTAGCAGCCCAGGCCGCGGCGATCGCACCGTCCCTGCCTCACGGGCGTGGATAACGCTCACTCGCTACGGCGCTTGTTGATAGCGCGCTCGCGCGCGTTACCCACCCCCTCACCTCGGTGTCCACCAAGGGGACATTTCGACTTGGGTTGACAGCGGCGCGCTGTTGCGATGCTTCGATCCGGTGCCCCAGCTCTGATGCCTCGACTCTGATGCCCCAGATCCCAGTGCCCCAAATCCGGTGCTTCGGCGAGCTGATCAACGACCGAACGCAGCCCCCGTCGGGATCAAGCCCCGCCGCTGGGATGGTTGTGTCCGTCAATGTGCGCAAAAGTTGTGGCACTGCTAAATCAGGGATGTTTCTTTGTTCGGCTGAATGGGGCCGTTTCTGCGTCCCGACCTGAAATCCTGACGGCAAGTGGGCGGAGCCGCGGTCAAGGACGGCCTTCAGGCCGCCGCCTTGGCGGCGCGCAGCGTCCTTGAGGGCGGCTGCGCCCATCGCCACGCTTGGACTGGTCGGGGTCTGCCTCATGCCGCGACCCGCATCTGTTGCTTCTTGTGCTCGCGCAGGTCCTCCATGTTGAGATAGCGCGGGCTTTCCAGCCATTCCTCGTGCGTCTCGACCGCCAGCGCGCGGACCAGCCGCAGGCAACTCGCCGGATTCGGGAAGATCCGCACGACGTGCGTGCGTCGTTTGATCTCCTGGTTCAGTCGCTCCAGCATGTTGGTCGATTTCATGTGCTTGTGATGCGACAGCGGCAACCGGTAATAGGTCAGCGTCTCCTCGATGGTCTCTTCCACCCAGGTGCATAGCCGGGCGTATTTGCCGCTCCACTTGCTCAGCCAGGCGGCGAGGTCGCGCCGCACTTCAGTGATCTCGCGCCGGTCATAGATCCAGCGCAACTCTTGCAGACAGTCGTCATTCGCCCGTCGCGGCAGGTGATCCAGCGCGTTGCGCAGAAAGTGCCCGTAGCAGCGTTGCCAGGCGGCTTCAGGCAACACCTCGCGGATCGCCTGCTTCAGGCCGGGATGATCGTCCGAGACGACGAATTCCACGCCGTGCAGGCCGCGCTGCTTCAGGCCCAGCAGGAAGTCCCGCCAACTCGATGCACTCTCCCGGTTGGCCAGTTCCACGGCTAGGACCTGCCGGTGACCGTCGGCGGCGACCGCGATCGCGATCAGCGCCGCCTGGCTCGCGATCACCCCGCCTTCGCGCGCCCGTTCATAGCGAGCGTCCAGGATCAGATAAGGATACGGCTCCTCCAGCCGCCGCGTCGCAAACGCCGTCAGCGTCGTATCCAAGGTCTTGTTCATCTCGCTGACCGAGGCGGCCGAGAAGCTGTGGCCGCACAACTGCTCCGTCACCGCCTTGACCTTGCGGGTCGAGACACCCTGAACATACATCTCCGCCAGGGCGCTCACCAACGCCCGCTCCGAGCGCTGGTAGCGTTCGAACAATTCGGTCGAGAACAAGCCGGAGCGGTCGCGGGGGACACGCAACTCGATCGTGCCAACGCGGGTGATCAGCGAGCGGCTGTAGAAGCCGCCTGCGGTAGCCCTGGCGGCCGTCCACCCTCTCACTCCGTTCCGCTGCCAACGCCTCCGTCATTTCCGCCTCCAGCGCCGCTTGGATCGCTGTCCGCACCGCCGTCCGCAAAAAATCATCATCGCCCGACAGGATCGCTTTGAGCTCGCTGGCTTCGCTCCTAACTTGCCGCTTGGTCATGGTGTGCGCCCTCTCCACAGGGTTGGTGACTTCGAACATCACCAGCATGCCATGGCCACTTCGGCCGATCAGCTTTTGCACATCGATCCGGACAGTATCGCTGGGATCAAGCCCCATTGACGAATCGGGCTCACCTCTGCGCATTGCATCGCATGGACGATCTCCGGCCTGAGACGCTCGCTCTGCCATCCGGGCCGGCGCGCGTACGGTGGCGGCGCAACAGCCGAGCCCGCCGGGTGTCGCTGCGGATCGACCCGGCTGGGGGCGCCGTCGTCGTGACATTGCCGGCCCGGGCGACCCGCAAGGCGGGCATGGCCCTGCTGATGGGCTACGCTGACTGGGTGTCCGATCGGCTGGCGGCACTGCCCGAGGCGGTTGCCTTCACCCAGGGCGCCGCCGTGCCGATCTGCGGCGTGCCGCACCGCATTCGCCACGCCCCATCCGCTCGGGGGGGCGCGTTCCTGCTGGACCAGGAACTGCACGTGACCGGCGCCGTCGAGTTCCTGCCGCGCCGGGTGCGCGATTTCCTCCGCCAGGAGGCGCGCCGCCGGTTGGGTGCCCTGGCGCTGGCGAAGGCGGCGCTGATCGGCATCGTGCCGCGGCGGGTGACGATGAAGGACACCATCAGCCGGTGGGGAAGCTGCGCTCCTGACACATCTCTGGCGCTGAGCTGGCGCCTGGTGATGGCGCCCACCTTCGTGCAGGACTACGTGGTAGCGCACGAGGTCGCGCATCTGCACCACATGAATCACGGCCCGAAGTTCTGGACCCTGGTGGATGAATTGACGCCGCACACCCGGGCGGCCATTCCATGGCTGCGAACCGAGGGTCCGCGGCTGCTGCGGATCGGCTAAACCGTCTTGCATCCAGAACTTCCTGAGCCGGGTTCAGACGTTCTGCGAACCACGCCGCGCCGCGTCCGACCCGCTGGGCGCGTCAGAACCCCGCCGCGGCGAACCCCACACGATCGCGAACGCCGGCCACCGCCAGGCTATTTGTTTCGATCCCGCCGATCAGCGCCAGTTCCTCTGCCACCGATACGAACTTGCCGCCGCCGGTTACGCGTTCGGTATCGGAACGATCGGTGAACAGCCGGCGCACCGCCGGCACCAGCGATGTCCCGCCGGTCAGGAACACCTGATCGATCGCCGCCGCCCTCAACCCGGCTTGCGCCAACGAGGCGTCCACCGTCGCGGCGATCCAGGCGAGGTCGGGCACGATTCAGTGCTCGAAGTCATCGCACGCGATGGTCTCCTCGATCGCCAGATCGGCATGCCGAAACCGCAGCACCGCCGAGGACGCCCTCGACAGGTCCGCCTTCACCGCCGCGACTGTGCGATACAGTTCATACCCCAGTTCCTCGCGGATCAGCCGCAGCAGCGCGCCAAACCGCTGGGGATACTTCGCCGTCCGCGCCACCGCCTCGATATTGCGCATCGTCTTCGGCGCCCGCATCAGCGACAGCCGGTGCCAGCGGGCAAAGCTTGAGTAGTGGTCTGGCGGCACCGGCAGGTCGGTGCCGCTCGGCCGGTACGTTGTTCCCTTGCCCAGCCGTGGTGAGATGACCTGATCGACGATCCGGTAGTCGAAGGTGTCGCCGGCGATACCGACGCCCATATGTCCGAGCGCCTGGACTGGAAGGGCGCTGCGGGGCTCAAATCGCATGATGGAAATCGCTGGTGCCGCCGCCGAAGTCGCCGATCAGCACGGTTACGGGCGCCTGCAGCCCACGGGCGAAGCGATATCCCGCCGCCTCGGGCTCGAATGCCGTCTGCACGTTGGCCCAGCCGGCGGCGGCAAAGGATGCGCGCAGCCGCTGCTCGCCGAAAGCGTCGTCGGGCATCTCTCCGGCAAAGCGCACCGGGCGCACCGCCACCAGCACGCTGTCGGCCGCACAGGTATCGGCTCAATTAGCTAGCGTGCTCTAGAAAACTCTGCCGCCCGACCCGAGGTCGGTGCAATCGTGGCTGGGCAATCCGGTCGGGGCAACCGAGTCGAGGCACCCGGTCTGGGCAATCGGCTCGGGGCAATCCGAACGGGCCGCGCCGCCCAGGCACGCGGAGCGGCGTCTGGATCGGCTGGCGCATCTATGCGGGCCGCGGCATCAGAACCGGGCGGCGTCCACCGTGGCGATATCCAGCAGGCGTTCGATCACCTCGGGCTCTTGCGCACCGGCGATCGCGTGCATGCCGTCGACGACGAAGCAGGGCACCCCGTTGATCCCCAGCCGGTGCGCACGCAGGTTGTCGGCATGAACCGCCTCCGCCTCGGCGTCCGAGGCCAGCAAGCGGCGCACCGCCAGCGGATCCATCCCGCTGGCGGTGGCGATCGCGATCAGCACGCTGTGGTCACCAATGTCATGACCGTCGGTGAAGTGCGCGGCGAACAGCGCCTCCACCAGGCTGTCCGCTCGGCCATAGCCACTGGCGTGGCGCACCAGGCGGTGGGCATCGATCGAGGACGGTGTGCGGCGGATCAGGTCGAAGCGGAAGTCCATGCCCTCGTTCCGGCCGCTTTCGCTGATCGTCGCATACAGCCGCCGGGCGCGGTCCTCGCCGCCGAATTTGCGCACCACGTAATCGGGCCGCGCCATGCCCATGCGCGGCATGTCGGGGTTGAGCAGGAAGGGGCGCCAGACCAGCTCGAACGCGATGTCGGGGCGGCGGCGCAATGTCCGCAGCAGGCGGCGAACCCCCAGGTAGCACCACGGGCAAACCAGGTCATGGACAACCTCGATAAGCAGCCGAGCTTTGGGGGGTGCCAGGACGTTCATGGCGGAACTGTGACGCTTCGGCGCCGGCTTGTCACGCCGCCATCATGTCGGATTTGTCAGGTCGGGCCAGAGCCGGGCCAGCGGCGACAGCGCCACCACCGAACGAACCGCCGCCTGATCGGCCTGTGGCATGGTCTTACGCCAGTTCTGCGCCGCCGCGACCGCATCGCGGAAGATCGCGTAGTAGCCGGCCTCACCGCGATGCGCGGTGCTGCGGGCGATGAAATCCTCGCTCTGGCGGTTCCATGACAGCCCGGCGAAGTCCATGATCCGGCGCGCGGATGCCTGCGGTTCGACGCGGAGGTCCTCATACACCACGACAGTGACGTTCGGCCGGGTCGCCAGCGACGCGTAGGCGGGTTCGTTGAAGGCACGCCAGCTCCAGGCATATTTCGCCGCGTCCAGCAGCGCCTGGAAGGCTGGTTCGTCGATGCCGAACGAGGCGGCGAAACGGACCGCTGCGGCCTCGTCGAACAGCATGTCGGTGCCGGCGGATTTCAGGTCGAAGCGAAGCTGCCGGGCGCCGCGCATGACCGAGGCCACCTGACCGCAGGGATGGCGCAGGATAAAATCGTGCGGCTGGCGGGCAGCGTGCGGGCCATCATAGCGGCGCCATCGGCCCAGGCGATCGACTTGATGGCGACACGAGGCGCGGGACGCGCGGCAAGGTCAGGGATCGCCAGATTGCCCAGGGCAGGCAGCGGCGCCGGCAGGCGGGCACCGGCGCTGACCGCCACGGCCAGCAGCCGCCGCACGTTCGACAGCCATCCCGGCTGCCAGGATTTGGCGAAGAACGGCTGCTTCGTGACAGCGCGGGGACTTCGGTCGGCGGCCCAGCGCGCCAGCAGCGCCGCCACCGCATCCGGCGTCAGAGGTGATGGGCCGGGCCGCGTCGCATCCGGTTCATGGCGGTACAGCACGTCCGGATGGCTGTCGATGATCTTGGCCAGCCAGGTGGTGCCTGAACGCGGCGAGCCAATGATCAGGATCGGGGCGGCCAGCGAACCGGCGGAGACCGCGCTGGTCAGCAGCCGGTGCTCAGGCAAGCCTGCCGTGACAGTGCTTGTATTTCTTGCCGGACCCGCAGGGACAGGGTGCGTTGCGCGGCGTTGCCGCCCAGGTGCTCTCGTCGTTTGGATCGACCGCTCGGGTACGGGTCGGCGCGGTGGAGACGATTCGCGACGGTGCCGCGGGTTCGGCCAGAGCCACATCCGAGGACAGGGCGGAGTCCGGTTCCGCATGGCTTGCCACCATCTGCATCATCGGCGGCGGGTCCATAGGCCGTTCAGGCGCCAGCTCGACCCTGGCAAGCATGCCGGTGACGCGTTCCTTCAACTCCACCAGCATGGCATTGAACATAGCGAACGCCTCGGACTTGTATTCGTTCAGCGGGTCGCGCTGGCCGTAGGCCCGCAGCCCGATGCCCTGGCGCAGATGGTCCAGCGCGTAAAGATGCTCCTTCCAAACCGCGTCCAGGGTCTGGATCAGCAGGCTCTTTTCGATGAATCGCATCAGGTCGGGACCCATGTTGGCGGCTTTCGCCGCCATCATCGCCTCGACCGCCCGATCGATGCGTTCCCGCAGGCCGGTTTCATCCATGCCATCTTCGCGGCCCCATTGCTCGATCGGCAGGTCCAGGTTGAACACGCGGTTGACGTCGGCGGCAAGTTCCGTCAGTTGCCATTGCTCCGAAAACGCTTTCTCCGGCACCCGGGCGGCGACCATCAGCGCCAGCACGTCCTCGCGCATCTCGGCGACGGTCTCGTTGACATCGGCTAGCTTCATGAACTCCTTGCGCTGGGCATAGACCTCCTTGCGCTGATCGTTCATGACGTCGTCGTATTTCAGCACGTTCTTGCGGGTGTCGAAGTTGCGCCCCTCGACCTTTTTCTGCGCCTTTTCCAGCGCCCGGTTGATCCAGGGGTGGATGATCGCCTCGCCCTCTTTCAGCCCCAGACGCTGCAGCATCCCGCCCATCCGGTCGGACCCGAAGATCCGCATCAGGTCGTCTTCCAGCGACAGGAAGAAGTGCGAGCGCCCCGGGTCGCCCTGACGGCCGGAGCGGCCACGCAACTGATTGTCGATCCGTCGGCTTTCGTGCCGTTCGGTGCCGATGACGAACAGGCCGCCGGCATCCTTCACCTGCTGATGCGCGACCGCCACGTCCTCGCGGACCTTCGCCTCGCGCGCCGCCCGGGCATCCTCGTCGTGGAGGGTGGAGAGTTCCTTGCGCAGGCGCACATCGAGGTTGCCGCCGAGTTTGATGTCGGTGCCGCGGCCAGCCATGTTGGTGGCGATGACGACGGCACCGGGGGCGCCGGCCTGCGACACGATCTCGGCTTCCTGCTCGTGGAACCGAGCGTTCAGCACTGCGTGCGGCACTTTCTTCTTCTTCAACAGGTCGCTGATCGTCTCGCTTTTCTCGATCGACGTGGTGCCGACCAGGACCGGCTGACCCTTTTCCCGCGCCTCGGCGATCAGCTTGGCGACGGCCTCGTATTTCTCGGCCGCGCTGCGGTAGACCTCGTCGTCTTCGTCGCGGCGGGTGACCGGGACGTTGGTCGGGATCTCGACCACGTCCAGCTTGTAGATCTCGGCGAACTCGTCAGCCTCGGTCATCGCCGTGCCGGTCATGCCGGCCAGCTTGGGATACAGCCGGAAGTAGTTCTGGAAGGTGATCGATGCCAGGGTCTGGTTCTCGGCCTGCACGGTGACGTGCTCTTTCGCTTCCAGCGCCTGATGCAGGCCTTCCGAGTAGCGCCGTCCCTGCATCATGCGGCCGGTGAACTCGTCGATGATCACCACCTGGTCGTCGCGGACGATGTAATCGACATCGCGGGCGAACAACGTGTGGGCGCGGACCGATTGCTGCACGTGGTGGACGACCGAGACGTTGAAGATGTCATACAGGTTGCCTTCGGTCAGCACGCCGGCTTGCTTCAGCATGTCCTCGACCCGTTCGCTGCCGGGTTCGGTCAGCGAAACCGTCTTGAATTTCTCGTCCTTGTCATAGGTTTCGGGGTCCTTCACCAGTTCCTTCACCACCACGTCGACGGTCCGGTACAGGTCGGAGCTGTCCTCGGCCGGACCGGAGATGATCAGCGGCGTGCGCGCCTCATCGATCAGGATGCTGTCGACCTCGTCGACGATCGAGTAGTAGAAGTCGCGCTGGACCATGTCCTCCAGCCGGTACTTCATGTTGTCGCGCAGGTAGTCGAAGCCGAACTCGTTGTTGGTGCCATAGGTGATGTCGGCGGCATACTGCACGCGCTTGGTTTCCTCGTCCTGACCATGCACGACAACGCCATAGCTCAGGCCGAGAAAGTTGTAGATCTGTCCCATCCAGTCGGCGTCGCGGCGGGCCAGGTAGTCGTTCACGGTCACGATGTGCACGCCCTTGCCCGCGAGCGCGTTCAGGTAGACCGGCAGCGTGGCGACCAGCGTCTTGCCCTCGCCGGTCTTCATTTCGGCGATCTTGCCGTCGTGCAGCACCATGCCACCGACCAGCTGGACGTCGAAATGGCGTTGGCCGAGGACCCGGCGGCTGGCTTCGCGGACTGTCGCGAAGGCTTCCATCAGCAGATCGTCCAAGGTGGCGCCGTCCGCGAGCCGGGTACGGAACTCCCCGGTCTTGGCGGCAAGGGCTTCATCCGACAGCGCCTTCATGCCGTCTTCCAGCGCGTTGATCGCCGGAACACGCTGCTGGTAGCCCTTCAGGGAGCGGTCGTTGGCGGAGCCAAATATGGCACGGGCGATTGCGGCGAGCATGCGGACCTTCCAGCGGCGAACAGTCCGGGAAGACCCAGACACGCGACGTTCAGATAGGTCCCGGATGCCCCCGGGTCAACGAGAACGCGATTCTATCGGGCTACGTTACGGGGTGTCCTCGGGCTGCCCGGACTGCCCGGACTGCCCGGTCGAGCTGGCGGGGAGGACGCCTGGATCAAACGAAAATTCGATGCGTCCGGCGAAACTTCCAGGCTTCCGGGTGCCGTCAGGCGCGGCCCGTCAACGTTTGGCGGCAGCCGCAAGCCCGGCGACTTGCCCCGCCGCAGGCACGGAGGGTTCTTGCTCCGCTACGGGTCAAGCGGCGGCTAATCGGAGCAGTTGATGTATTGGGTCAGATATTTGCCAAGATGCTGATCGCGGGAGATGAACGTCGCATCTTCCACCATGGCTTGCGCGATAAGCGGGTGATCGAATGGGTCACGATGATGGAGCGGCAACTTCGCCAGGCTCGACAGATGCGCCGTGTTGCTCCGAAGGTGCGTGAAATAACTTGCCGACCCGTATCTTCACGACGATTTCCCATAGTGAGACCGCGCTGATCAAGACCGCGTTGGCGGGATCTTCGATCAATAAGCGAGCCTTTGGTCCAATACGGTCATCGTCAGCGCGTGCGTGTCGAGGAGGAACGTCATTCCTCCTCACCCTCCATCGCCGCCAGCACGTCGAGTGGAAGCATATCGAAGTCGGGCGCCATCCGGATCTTGCCGCGCAAGGCACCGGGCGGCGGGGTCACTGCGTTATCGGCGGCGGACGGAGTTCGGCCAATACCTGATCACGCGATGTTATCAAGAACGAGGTGCCATGGCTGACCTGCCGCAGGAACCCCGTCAGCCCGCCGCGAAATTCACGCACACCGATCCGACGAGAGGGCGGCAGCTGATTTTCCTGGTTCGGTTTGGCCATGACGCGCCGATGTGAACATGGGCCACCGGCGGTCGTCAACGGTGGTTAATCGGGCAGCGTCGGCGCTGGGCGGGAGTGTCATGATTCCCTTAATTGGTTTTGGTGATCGAGCGAGGATCGGCGCAAGGTGCGGCGAGCTTTGTTTCACGACAGGCCCATTCCGATCTAACATCGTATCGTGCGGCAGTCATCACTCAGCCTCCAGCAGCACACAGTTGCTCGGGGCGATCGACAGCCAGGCGGCGTCTCCCGCGGCCCACGCCCCCGCGATGGTCTGCCGGATCACCAGTTCCCGACCGCCCCATTCGACATGAACCTGCGTCATGTCGCCGAGGAAGACGCAGCGCCGCACCACGACAGGCCAGGCGTTGACCTGAATATCCGGCCGGCCGGCGCTCAGCAGCAGGTGGACCGTGCGGACCGACATCACCGGGTTCGCCCCCGGCGTGCGGCCATGCGACACGCCGTGGACAACGTGGCCGCCATCTGCCTGCAACGCCACCCGCCCATCACCGGACAGATCCGGGCGCAACCTGCCGGCGATCAGGTTGGCGGAGCCGACGAAGTCCGCCACGAACGCGGTGCGGGGGTAATTGTAGATCTCGCCGGGCGAGCCGTTCTGCTCGATGTGGCCGCGGCGCATGACGACGATCCGGTCGGACATCGCCAGCGCCTCCTCCAGGTCATGTGTCACGTAGACCGAGGTCACGCCCAGTCTGTGCTGCAACTCGCGCAGTTCGATGCGCATGTCGCCGCGCAGCTTGGCGTCGAGGTTGGACAGCGGCTCGTCGAACAGCAGCACGGTGGGGGAAAACGCGCAGGCACGCGCCAACGCCACACGCTGCTGCTGTCCACCGGACAACTGTGACGCATGGCGGTCGGCATAGGCGCTCATTTGCACGAGATCGAGTGCGGACCGCACCTTCTCCTCGATCTCCGCTTTGGCTTTGCGCCGGACGCGCAAGCCGTAGGCGACATTCTCGAACACCGTCATGTGCGGCCAGATGGCGTAGGACTGGAACACCATCGACAGCCCGCGCTTCTCGGCCGGCACGTTGATGCGGGCGGCGGACGAATACATCGTCTGTCCGCTGATGCGGATGGTGCCGGCGCTGGGCCGCTCCAGCCCCGCGATCGCGCGCAGCGTCGTGGTCTTGCCGCAGCCCGATGGCCCAAGCAGGGTCACCTGCTGGCCCGCCATCACGCCGAAGCTCACCGGTCCCACGGCGGCGACCGGGCCATAGTGGATCTCGAGATCCTCCACCTCGATCATGGGTTCCGGCCGGGCCGGCTGGTCGATCGGCATGCCGCGCTATCCTCCTTGCCGCGAGGCTCGACGGGTCGCCAGCGTGAACAGCGCCACCGCCAGCGCCAGCACGACGGTCTGGATCAGGGCCATCGCCGCGGTCAGCTCCGAACTGCTGCCGAACCAGGCGCTGACTATGGCCGGCGTCAGCACCTGCGAATTCGGCCCCATCAGCAGGATAGAGGCGCCCAGTTCGCGGACGCTGGCGATGAACAGCAGCAGCCAGGCCGCGAGCAGCCCGGGCCGCAGCAGCGGCATGGTGATGGTGCGCATGCGTTCGGCCCAGGAGGCGCCGCAGACCTGACCGCATTCCTCCAGGCTTTTGTCGAGCTGCAGCAGCACGCTGGAGATGGTGCGGACGCCCAGCGGCAGGAACACCGTCAGGTAGGCGATCAGCAGCAGCCACAGCGTGCCGTAGATCGGGATCGGGAACACCAGCCACGCCCACATCATGCCGAACGCGAACACCAGGCGCGGCACCGCCTGGGGAAACATCACGGTGTATTCCAGCAGCCCGCGGCCGGGGATGCGGCTGCGATGGATCAGCCACGACAGCATGCCGGTCAGCGCCACGCCGATGGTCGCCGTCAGCACGCCGAGCAGCAGGCTGTTCCAAGTGGCGGAGCGCACCGCGTTCTGGGTCAGCGCCTGGCGGTAGTTGTCGAGGGTAAAGTTGGCGGCCGCCGGAAACGCCACCGCCAGCCGCTGCACCGAGGCATACAGCAGGGTGAGGATCGGCAGCGCGACCGAGAGCAGCACATACAGGGCGCAGATCCCGAACAGCACCCAGCGCAGGCCGCCGACATCGGTCAGCCGCGGCCGGAATGCCTTGCCGCTGACCGTGACGTAGCTGCGGCGGGCGATGATCCGCCGGTAGAAGAACAGCATCAGGAACATCACCGCGAACAGCGACACGCCCAGCGCGGCGGCGAGCGGAATGCGCGGCGGATACTGCGCCGTCAGCTGATAGATCGCTGTCGTAATGACGTAGAAACGGGATGGCGTACCCAGCACCAGGGCGGCCGAGAACGAACCGAGCATCTCGGCGAACACGAAGATCGCGGCGCCCAGCACGCCCGGCGTGACCAGCGGCAGGGTGATCCGTAGCATGGTGTGGAACCGGCCGGCGCCGCTGATCTGCGAAGCTTCCTCCAGCGCCGGGTCCATCGACTTCATCACGGCGCCGATCATGACGAAGGCGACCGAACCCTCGAACAGCGCCATCACCCAGGCGATACCGAGCGGACTGACGATGTCGATGATCGCGTCGGTGCCGCCGCAGGCGCGCCAAAGTTGGTTGATGAAGCCACTTTCGGGTGCGCCCAGTAGGCTCCAGGCCAAGGCGCCGAGCAGCGGCGTGACGTAGTACGGCACCGCCATCGCCTGCTCCAGCGTGCGGCGGAACGGGACGTTGGTCCGATTGAGGATCCAGGCGGTCAGGAAGCCGAAGACCAGCGCCATCACTGTCGCCGCGAACGCAACGAACAGGGTGTTGAGCATGATCTGCGAATAGCGCGGCAGCGCTTCGAAGTTGCCGAGGCCATAAGCGTCAGGCGGACGTATTTCCGGATCGCCCACGTCGAAGGCGGCCTGCAGCAGGTAGTAGATCGGGTAGGCGACGAACGCCGCGGTGATCCCGATCACCGCCAGCCCGATCGTGCTCTGGGCGGATGGGATCAGAAGCCTGCTGGTGCGCACAGTCGCGGCGTCCGGTGCCTAGAGCAGCCCGAGCATGCCGTTCCACTCGGTGTTGAAGGCTTTGCGGCTGGCCAGGTAGTCCGGCAGATCGGTGGGCACCAGCAGCTTGAAATCGCGCAGGCGCAAGCCGCCCGGCATTGGCGGCGCGTCGTTGCGGACCGATCCGTAGAGCAGGTACTGGTTCTGCTGGTAAACCGCCTGCCCGCGTACCGACATCAGCCAGTCGAGGAACAGCCGCGCGGCTTCGGGGTGTGGCGCCTTGTCCACCACGCCCGCGGCCAAGGCGGTCGCGGGCAGGCCGTCCGCGGGTGCCACGAAGGCGATGGGCGCCTTACGCTGGTGGTACAGAAGGTAGCCGCCCCACTCGGCCAGAGCGCAAACCTTGTCGTCGCCCTTGGCGAGCCGGTCGAACAACTGTGCTCGGGAATCGAAGCCGTGCGGCCGCTGCCTGGCGAAGGTCTTCCAATAGCCATCGCCATAGAGCTTGCGCAGTTCGTACCAGGCAACGAACTGCATGCCCGAGGTGGCCTGCTTGGTGCTGATCGCATTGGCCCAGCGCGGGTCCAGCAGGTCCTTCCAGGTCTTCGGCGCGTCGGCGGGCTTCACCTTGTCGGTGTTGTAGGCAATCCCCGCGAAGGTCAGGCCGACACAGAAGTGATAGCCGGGCGGATCGCTGAGGCGGTCGGGGGGATAGGCGTCGGCTTGCGGCGAGAGATAGCGTGCGAAGTCACCGCGCTTCTGGAAGTCGATCGCGGTGCCGATGTCGGAGAACTGGATGACGTCGACATCGAAACGGCCAGCGGACCGCTCCGCCAGGATCTTGCTGTAGAGCGCACCGTTCTGCAAGCGGACATAGTTGGCGCGGATTTTTGGAAAGTCCTTGTTGAAGGCTTCGATTACCGCGGCGCCCCCAGCCTCGCCATCCTGGGTGTAGAAGAGCAGCGTGCCCTCCTGCTCGGCCTTGGCCATGTCGGCGGAGGTGGTGAAATCCAGCACCTTGGTGACCGAACGGGTTTGCGCCGCGACGCGGCCGGCCGACAGCCCGACGACCGGCAAGGCCGCCGCCGCCAAGCCGGCTTGTAGTGTGAAACGTCGGGTTCTTGAGGCAGGTGGATGCTCCGACATTAATTTCCATCCCGGATTATTTGATTGAGTTCGCGGTCTCAAAGGGTCGGCACCAGTGTGGACGTGTTACGACCTTACGGTCCGCTGACGGCGAAACGACCGGCGTTTGCGCCATTCCGTTCGCGCACGTCCTTTACGCTTGTCCTCAGGCTGGTCTCGAACGCCACGACGAAGCCGTCAAATAAATACGCCCGCCATGCCACCGGCCGGGTAGCGTGTTCCGGCCGCGGCGCCGGCGGGAACGGCGGCGGAAATGCGCGCCACATCCTGGTGCGACAGCTTCACGTCCAGGGCGCCGACGTTTTCGTCCAACCGAGCGGCGTAGCGGGTGCCGGGAATGGCGACGACGTCCGGTCCCTGGGCCAGCAGCCAGGCCAACGTCACCTGCGACGGGGTGCAGGATTTCTCGGCGGCGATCGTCTCGATCTTCGCCACCAGCGCGCGGTTCTGGTCGAAGTTCTGCTGCTGGAAGCGGGGATGCACCGCGCGGCGGCCGTCGATGTCGGAAAAGTTCTTGATCGCGCCGGTCAGGAAACCGCGCCCCAGCGGCGAATAGGCGACGAAGCTGATCTCGAGTTCGGTCGTGGTCTTGCGGGTTTCCTCGGCATCCTCCCGGTACAGCAACGAATATTCAGTCTGCACCGCGGCGATCGGGTGCACGGCGTGGGCCCGGCGGATGCGGTCGGGTGCGGCTTCCGACATGCCAAGGAAGCGGACCTTGCCTTGCGAGACCAGTCTGGCCATGGCGCCGACGGTCTCCTCGACCGGGACAGCCGGGTCGACGCGATGTTGGTAGTAGAGGTCGATGACGTCGATGCCGAGGCGCTTGAGGCTGGCCTCGCAGGCTTCGGCGACATATTCGGGCCGGCCGTTGACGCCGTTCGATTGGCCGGGACGCTGGATCTGGCCAAACTTCGTTGCTACAACGACATGGTCGCGGCGGCCGTGCAGGGCGCGCCCGAGCACCTGCTCGTTATGGCCCCAGCCGTACATGTCGGAGGAGTCGAGGTGGTCGACGCCGGTGTCGATGGCGTGGCGGATGAGGTTTTCCGACACGGCGTCGTCGGCGGCGCCGTAGATGCCGGACAGCGACATGCATCCCAGGCCGATGGCCGAGACGGACAGGCCGCCCTTGCCGAGCGCGCGGTGTTCCAGCTTTGGCTGCGTTGCCATGGGCGGTGGCTCCTGTTTATCGGGTTGAGCCGATTATGGGCGACTGGCGCGCCGGACGCCAGGGTGGGTGGCTGGAAATGTCGGTAGCACACGATATGTCCGGTTTAGGTAGCACACGATCTGTCCGGTGATGCTGGGCTCTTTGGAGAGCCTGGATGCGCCGGACGGAAGCCCTACAGGGTGTGCGGGTGATCAAGTTCCGGAGCGTGTTCGAGCGCCATGAAGCCAGTGAGCTCAATCAGATCGATGCGGCGGCGCTGCTTGGCGTCAGCGAGCGGACGTTCCGGCGTTGGTGCGTCCGGTTTGAGGACGCCGGGGAGGCCGGCCTGCTGGACCGGCGTCTCGGCCAGGCGTCGGGCAAGCGGGTGCCGAACGAGCGCGAGGCGCAGATCGAGGCGTTGTATCGCACCCGCTACAGCGGCTTCACCGCGAAGCATTTCCATGAGCACCTAGTGCGCGATCACGGCTTCCGCTGGGGCTACACCTGGACCAAGGTGTTGCTGCAATCGAAGGGCTTGCTGCCACGCGCCACGACGCGTGGCGCGCATCGCCGCAAGCGGGTGCGCCGGCCGCTGCCGGGGATGATGCTGCATCAAGACGGCTCGCGCCACGGCTGGATCGGCGGGCTTGAAGCGATGGACCTGATCGTGACCATGGATGATGCGACGAACACGATCTACTCAGCCTTCGTGTGCCCCGAGGAGGGCACCGTCTCGACATTCCAGGCGCTGCTGCAGGTGTTCGGCCAGCACGGCTTGCCGCTCAGTCTGTATACCGACCGTGGCAGCCATTACTTCCACACGCCGCGGGCTGGAGGGCCGGTCGATCGCGGGTCTCCGACCCAGGTTGGCCGGGCGCTGGCACAACTGGGTGTGGAGCATATCGCGGCCTATTCCCCCGAGGCGCGAGGCCGCTCGGAGCGTCTGTTCCAGACCTTGCAGGACCGGCTGGTGAAGGAATTGGCGCTGGCGGGGATCGGCACGGTCGCGGCGGCCAACCGTTTCATCCATGAGGTCTATATTCCGGCCCACAACGCCCGGTTGCGGTGAAGGCGGAACAGGACGGTTCGGCGTTCGTGGCGATCAGCGGGGTCAACTTGGCGGAGATCTTGTGTGTGCAGGAGGACCGCCAGGTGGGCCACGACAACACCGTGGTGTTCCACCAGCTGCGGCTGCAGATCCCGCCCAGTCCGTTACGGGCGCATTTTGTCAAATCGACGGTGAAGGTGCGGCGGTACCACGACGGCAGCCACGCGATCTTCCACGGGCCGCGTTGCCTTGGCCGCTACGACGAGCACGGCGCGTTGCGCGACGCCGCTTTGAGCGCGGCGGCACGACGCCGGCCAAGTCAGCGCCGATGGATTTATGGATAACGCCAGCGCGTTACCCACAACTCCACCGGCCCCGCATCAGCCGCAGCAAGCACAAGCGCTGTCTATTTCGCCAAGCAACAGCCTCCGGGGAGATGACGAATATGGTCGCCTGATCTGCCGCCAGAGCGACCGTCGGGTTGTCCACTGATCGGCGGGACAAAACGGCAACAAGCGGACAATTAGAGTGCTACCTAAACCGGACAAGTTAATTAGCTATCGACAGGGTGGGTGGCTGGAAAGCTCTCCCTGCTCTACTCGGCGAAGACGGCCTGCAGCCGTCCCAGCGTCATTCGGAGGGTGCGAGCATCGACCGCGCCCGACCGCTTCATCAGGCGCTGCTTGCCGAGTGCTCGGATTTGATCGAGCAAGATCAACCCGGCCTTTTCCTCGAACCGGACGAGTATTCGGAATGGTGCGGGATGGCTGCCCGTTGTCATCGGTGCCGCCAGCACGGTTCGCAGGTGATCGTACATGTCAGGCGGCTAAATGATAACGCAGGGCCGGATGTTTTGAATCTCGGCGCCGAGGGCTGGATCCAGCGCTGCCAACCAGATATCCCCACGCGCCAAGCCTGCTTGCGGTGGCGCGCGGCTCGTGGGAACCGGCCGCTTCACCACACTAACTCATCGTCGCTAGCGTTCCCGAACTCGGGCCAGACGAGAGCATCGTCCCCGGATATGGCAATCTCCGCGCCTGCCTCGGCCCATCCGCTTCGCGGATGCACCTTGGCCGGCATAAGTATGACCCGCCCCTTTTCCAGAGTCAGGGACAGATCATCGCCCACCTTGACCCCAGCTCTTCCAGGACGGGCTTGGGCAGGATGATGCCGGCTGAATTTCCCATGCGACGAACCGATGTCCGCATTTCACAACCGCTGCAGAGTGATAACATCGTTACTATCGTATCCAGGTGGGGAGTGCTACCAATCTTGGTGCCTGTCCGGAGTACCGAGCCCACAGGCCTTGCCGTTACAGAAAGAACAACCTGTCCAGTAGTTCGGCAATTATTAAGACTTGTAAGTATACCCCGGCAGAGCCGGGGGGACTCCCAAATATATTAGCGATGCCAACCACCGTAGGGCCGGGCGAAATAAACTGGCTGGACGTATTAACCAAGCGCCGCGCACGGCGAGTTTGAAGCCTTTTTGGCTAATCAGTGCCTTGTCGTCTGAATCCCTTAAAGAAAGATTAAGCCATTCGCATATTTTGGCGCTTTTCGCTCTATCTTCGAGAAGGTCGCCTGCAAAGAGAAGGTCGCCTGCAAACGATGTCTGAGCCGGGCCGCAGGGTCGTTTCGCCCTTGCATGCGGGCCGCGCCTATGGACCGAGACGCGCCTCCTACGGACGGTCGGCGGACATGACGGGTGATCGGGGTCGCTTTCGGCACAACCAACAGCGTGGTCACGGCGCTGCGTCCGGACGGTTCGGTCACTACCACGCGGCGCGTTCGGCGCGGCGGAGGTCGATTTGATCCGCTCCGTGCTGTGCTTCTGGAACGATGGCGGCACGGACGGTGTCGTGCTGCGCGACGCGGTTGGGCCGGCGGCGATCGAAGCCTATCTGGATGACCCGCTGGAGAGCCGGCTGATCAGGTCGCTGAAAAGCTATCTGGCGCAACGCAGCCTCAGCGAGACCCGGGTGTTCGGTCGAGCCTCCTGAAGGAGGCTCTGCCGCGGCCGCGGGACCCGGCGCTGGCCGCTACCGTCGCGACCGATAATTTTGCGAATGATACTAGTTCGCGCAACTATCCTGCCCTAGACGAATCTTGGCAGAAGCAATGTTCCGGTAAGGGCGCTTGTACAGACAGGATATTCCAGGAAATCCCGAATTTCGGCTAAGTCAGACAGGCTACTAGACCGAGGTTGACTCTCAGGCCGGCTGCGACGGATCAGCAGCCAGCGTTCGAAGCCGGTGTCGACCGTCCGGGGCAGCGCGATCCGCGCCCAATCATACTGTCGGGGACCTTTCGACCCCTCACCGGCGGCGTGCTGCGTCCAGGCCTCGGACGGCAGGGCATCGGCCAGCGTCAGGGGATCGGTCTGCTCCAGGCCTTCGTTCGTCAGCAGGCGCAGCGTATGATTGTATCGGCTCGCCAGCACGTAGGGCTGCTGGCGCGCTTCGAGCATGCGGCGGATGCGGGAGTCTGCCCCATAGAGCGCATCCGCCAGCACGAACGCACAGGCTGCGCCGGCGTCGAGTGCCGCGGCGATCATCTCAGCCGCGATCGCCGGCTTGGTCTGAAAGGCGACGCTCTCTGGCACGGCGGCACCTTGCCGGCGCGCGGCATCGTTGGCCCACGCTTCCGGCAAATAAAGCCGCCGATCGATCAGCGTCTGGCCAAACCGGCTCGCATAGGCGACGAATACGCCGACCTGACAGTTCTCCACCCGCCCCGCGGTGGCGGAATACTGCCGTGCAACGCCGACGGAATGGGTCCCCTTCTAAGGAAACCGGTCTCGTCAACCACCAGAACGCCGCCGCCATCCCCCAGCGTGGCCAGCACGTCGGCGCGCACCATGTCGCGCAGCCTGTCTGCCTGCCAGGAACTGCGGCCCGACAAGGATTGCAGCCGGTATGGCCGTTCCAGCCCGGCTTGTTCAGCCAGTTGCCAGCCGGTCTTGCGGGCCACACCTGACAGCAGGCCGTCAATGAAAGCACTGGCCGAGCGCCGTAACTCGGCCCGGTTGAAGGCCGCACTTAGCTGCGACTTGAAGGCGGTGAGTTCCTGTTCCCACGGCAGCAGCGAACCGGACGATGTTGCAACCAGCATTCCCCGACACTCCCGTATCCACGGGATACAGAATCGAAGTTTGGCCAGAAGCGCAACGGTATTACTACAATAAGAGCCTCACCCCGCTTCCCCCAACCACCAAAGTCTGATTTCCCACTCCGGCGATTCGCGGCGATGGGAGGGTGGGATGGTAGCAGTTAGGATAACCCGTAACGATCACACGGCGGAGGAAGTTTGGCGGCGAAGAGCAGTGACGTGCTCTCGATTGCCAATGGGAGGACAAGGGCGGATGCCGCTCGTTTGGCCCGACGCTGCGCGACTGGGTGCATCGCTACAATGAGTCGGGTGTCAAAGGCCTAATTTCCCGTGTGCCTTCTGGTGCGAAGCCCGCCTTGACGAAGGAGCAGATGGCAGAATTGCGTGCGTTCGTCGTCGCGGGTCCTGATCCCAAAGTGCATAAGGTCATGCGCTGGCGCTGCATTGATGTGCGCGCCGAGGTGGAGCGGCGTTTTTCCGTCACTGTGGACGAGGGCACCATCGGCAAGTGGCTGAACAAACTCCGGCTGACCCGGTTGCAGCCGCGCCCGTATCATCCCAAGAAGGACCTGGCGGCGCAGGAGGCTTTTAAAAAAACTTCAGTTCTACTCTGAAGGAAGCACTTCGCGCCTGTACTGCCGGAACACCCGTCGAGATATGGTTTCAAGACGAAGCCAGGGTCGGGCAGAAAGGCTCGCTCAGCTATGTCTGGGCGCCCGTTGGTTCGCGTCCGCCGATGGTGCGGGATAACCGCCACGACACCGCCTACATCCTCGGTGCCATCTGCCCGGCCCGCGCAGTGGGTGCGGCGATCATCGCCCCGGCAGCCAACACGGAATGCACCAATCTGCATCTGGCCGAGATCAGCACCCAGGTAGCCCCTGGTGCAGTCGCAGCCTTGATCTGGGATGGTGCCGGCTGGCACCAAACCGGCGGCGACCTCGTGGTTCCAGAAACATCGTTCTGATACCGCTACCGCCCTATGCTCCCGAACTGAACCCAATGGAAAACGTCTGGGAATACCTCCGTGGGAACAAGCTCTCCGCTGGCGTCTGGGATGACTATGACGCCATCGTCGAAGCCTGCTGCGACGCCTGGCGGTGGTTAATGGACGATCCAAAGCGCATAGGGTCCATCGGCACTCGTGAATGGGCATCGGTCAATGTCTAAGCGGGTTGGTATAAGAGCCCATGATTTCGCTTCTAGCGTCTGAAATTTCATAGTGAGGTTTCCCGTGAAGGGCGAGCGGTCTGGCCGGCGCGGTGCGAACAACCGCAACGGGCACACGGCGAAGACGGTGCTGACGGACAAGGGTTCGATGGCGCTGGCGGTTCCGCGTGACCGCGAGGGGACGTTCGAGCCGGCCATTGTGCCGAAAGGCGTCACCCGCCTGGGCGGGCTGAATGCGCAGATCATCAGCCTGTATGCGCGCGGGTTGTCGGTGCGCGACGTGCAGGCGCATCTGCGGCAGATGTATCAGGTGGAGGTGTCGCCTGACTTGATCAGCCGGGTGACGGACGCGGTGCACGAGGATGTGCTGGCCTGGCGCAACCGGCCGCTGGAGCCGGTTTATCCGGTGGTGTTTCTGGACGCCTTGCGGGTGAAGATCCGCCATGACGGGGTGGTGAAGAACAAGGCGGTGTACGTGGCGCTGGCCTTGACGCTGTCGGGTGAGAAGGAGGTTCTGGGGCTGTGGGTCGAGCAGACCGAGGGAGCCCGGTTCTGGCTTGGCGTGCTGAACGAGCTGAAGGCCCGCGGCGTGCAGGACATCCTGATCGCGGTGGTGGACGGCCTGAAGGGGTTCCCGGCGGCGATCGAGGCGGTATTCCCGCAGACCATCACGCAGACCTGCATCGTGCACCTGATCCGCAATTCGCTGGCGGTGGTGTCATGGAAGGACCGCAAGACGCTGATGCCGTCGCTGAAGGCGATCTACCAGGCACCGACGGCGGACGCCGCCGAGGCGGCGCTGGATGCATTCGAGGCCGGCCCCTGGGCCAAGCGCTACCCGATGATCGCGCCGCTGTGGCGCCGGGCGTGGGCTTATGTGGTGCCGTTCTTTGCCTTTCCGCCGGCGATCCGGCGGATGATCTACACCACCAACGTGGTGGAGAGCCTGAACCGGAGCCTGCGCAAGGTGATCAAGACGCGCGGCAGCTTCCCCTCTGACGAGGCGGCGCTGAAGTTGCTATACATGGCCATCCAGCATGCCGGGATGCGCTGGAAGCCGGCCATGACCTGGCCGGAGGCGAAACTGCAGTTCATAATTTTGTTTGGCGATCGTATCGCTCGGTCAGCTAGCTGACCGCGTGATACGATCAATGGCCACGGAGCTACTTACACAGAACATCGGACACTCCCCCGGTTCGATGGCTTTTACGTGCTGCGCACCAGCCTCCCCGCCAAGCAGATCGATACCGCGGGGACGGTGCGGGCCTACAAATCCCTGGCCCAGGTGGAGCGCGCGTTCCGCTGCATCAAGACCGTCGATCTGGAACTGCGCCCGGTGTTCCATTGGACTGCGCCGCGGGTGCGGGCGCATGTGCTGCTGTGCATGCTGGCGTATTACCTGGAATGGCACATGCGCCAGCCGTTGGCGCCGATGCTGTTCGACGACCATGATCGCGCGTCGGCCGAAGCACAGCGAGCGTCGCCGGTGGCCAAAGCCAAGGTCTCCAAGGCGGCTCAGCGTAAGGCCTCGACCCACGTCGTCGCGGTTGGAGATGGTGAACCCTCACTGGCGTGCTCGCTCCCCTCCCGCGCGTGCTTGGTCCCCAGCCGGTGCATAGCTTCCGCACCCTGCTGGGCGATCTGGGACACTGACCCGCAACACCGTCTGCTTCGGGGGACAGAAGATGCTGACCGTTCAAACAACTCCAACGCCCGTGCAGCGCCGGGCGCTCAGCATGCTGGGGGTCGAATTGGCGGCGGCGTAGACAGCGCCGCAGATGAGGTTTGCAGTCGTATCAACGACTTGCGTCAAAAAGATGGTAAAGTTCGGACTAGCAGGTTGGTGGACAATCCCAGCAGCAGATAGATCGCGGCCAGGGTGATATAGCTGAACCAGAAATCCATGGCTCAGCGGGCTGCCGCGAACAGGCCGGTGGGGCGGAACAGCATGAAAATGACGAAAATGAAGAAGGTGACGCCGATGCTCCACTCGCCGGGAATGACCAGCAGCGACATGTTCTGAAGTTCCGTGATGACGATCGACAGAACGAACGCCCCGTTGATACTGCCGACGCCTCCGGCGATCATGGCGATGGTCGCCGTCAACAGCGCGGTGATGCCGTTATACGGTTGAAACCCGAAATCCAGTGGCACCAGCACACCCGGCAGGCAGACCAGGGCAGAGGCGATCGCCATGACATAGACATGGACCCGGCGCGGCCGCAGCCGGGTGATCTCGGCCAGGAACGGGTTCGACGCCACGGCGCGTATCTGCTTGCCGAGGATCGTGCGGTGGGCGAACCACATCACCGCCGCATAGGCCACGAGGCTGAGCAGCACGGTCAAAAGCTGAGTCGCGGTCAGCCGCAGGTTGCCAACGACAAACACCTTGGCACCCCAGGGCACATCGAAGTGCAGGATGTTCGCGGTGTAGATCGACGCGAGAATGTTCTGAATGACAGCCAGCGTCCCGAGCGAAGCGATCAGCACCACCAGATGGTCGCTCGGCGTCGTTCGAGCCGGGCATAGAGCACGCCCTGGATCAGCGCCCCCAGGACGGTACACACCACGACCGCCACCAGGAACGCAAGCGGGGCAGGAAACCCATGTCCCAGCATTGACCACGCGACATAGCCGCCGGTTGTGTAGACACCGGCGTGGGCGACATGAAAGATCTTCGTCGTGGCATAGACCAGCGAGAAGCTGACGGCGACGATCCCCAGTGCGCAGCCCGTCACGATCCCATTGCACAGCAATTGCAGCGCGAGCATCGACCCAGGCCGGTCAGTCGTTGCTCATCTGCTTGATCGTAACGTCCTTGCCGCCCTTCATCACATCGATGTCCAGCGGGACGGTCGCGGTGTTGCTCTTGAATTCCAGTGGGATCAGTCCTTGGAACTTGCCGATGGCGAACAGGGTGTCGTGCATGTCTTTGCCCGTCAGCGGCTTGTTCTCAGACAGCACCTTGTCAGCCACGGTCAGGACGATCTGCGTCGCGTTATAGTATTGGCGTGCAAAGAACTGCATGTCCGTGCCGAACCTGGTCATGAATTCGGCAGCCAGTTCGGGCGGCGCGTCAATGCGCACCTGGGTATGAACGAAGCCTTCTGACGACGGATCGGCAATGGTGGCGGGATCGGCGAAGAACGTCGTGCCGGCAACGGCGAACTTCAGGCCGAGCTGATGGTATTGCTGTGCCATCTGCAGCAGGCCGGCGGTGATGGAGACCAGCATCACCTCTGGTTTGGCGTCTGCCAGCTTCAGCAGCGCCGGCCGATAATCGGTCTGACCGAACTGGGCTGGCTCCTGCGACAAGATGGTGCCGCCCGCTTCCGGGAAGTATTTCACGAAGTCGGCGCGACCGGCGATGCCGGCGGCGTCGTTCTCGAACAGGATCGCGCCCCGCTTCTTGCCCTCGCTGATCAGGCAGCGGGAGATCACCTTGACCTCGTCACCGATCGTCGGAAGCGTGTTGATCAGATAAGGCGAGGCGGTGGCCAGCTTGTCGGCCTGGGCACCGGCGTTGACCAGCAGGATCTTCTTGCGGGTGGCCAGCGGCGCCATCGCCAGCGAAGGGCCGGAATAGGCGGTGAAGATCATCGGCACCTTTTCCAGGTCGACCAGCTTGTTGAAGCTGAGGATCGACTGGTCGGGCTTCGCCTGGTTGTCCTCGAACAGGACCTCGATTTTGTTGCCATGCACCCCGCCGGCCGCGTTGGCCTTGGCTACCGCGAACTGGATGCCATGCATCTGCTGCGTGCCGATCACAGCACCCGGGCCGGTCAGCGGCAGAATCGCGCCGAAGCGGATGGTGTCGGCATGGGCGCCCGCAGTGGCGAGCATGATCGCAAATAGCCCGATCCCATGACGAAGGAGATGGCGCATCGACGTTTCCCCAAGGGGAATCGCTTGAAGCGGGCTCATGCTGACTGCCGAAGGAGTGCTTCAAGACAGGTGGTGTCCCATGCGGCTGATTTCCGTCGGACCTTAACGCTGTGCTTGTCCTTTGGCCTTCGCAGGAGGTTCATCGCCATGTGCCGGACGGTTGCCATGTTCTGTGGCCCGGCTGCGGACCGCAGGCGGCTGAGGTCCTCGTGGAAGACGACGTCCAGCACCCAGTGCAGCCGGTTTTCGACGTGCTGGTGGCACCGCACGGCGTCGGCGAACAGCTTGGCGCCGAGTGGCATGGAGGAAAGATAGTAACGCCGCTCCCGGCGGGTGATGCCGTTTCGCTCGACCTCGGCTTCGACAACGGCGACGGCGCGCAGGCCCGGGAAGCGAGGCTCGCCTGGGAACCGCCGGGAGGTTGTGAGCCAGTCCACGTCATGGCTGACCAGATGGCGGCGAACCTCGATGCGGCCGTGGTCGCCGTCGGTTGTCTCGAAACGGCTGTGGATTTTGGCGGCGCGATCATCGCGGTAGCGCCTGACCGCGCCGTGCAAGCTGGCCTGATTGTCTTTGAGTGCCAGCAGATAGTCGCCGCCGCGGTCGAGGATGGCCTGGGCGATCTTGGTTTGCGTTCCCATGGCGTCGATGGTGACGAGCGCGCCGGTGAGGGCCAGGCGTTCGAGCAGCAGCGGAATGGCGGTGATTTCGTTGGACTTGGCCTCGCACGCCTGCTGGCCAAGCACGAGGCGTTGGCTGCTGGCCCATGCTGAGACCATGTGGAGCGGCCCGCGGTCCTTGCTGCGGTCGTGGGTGCGCCGCGACGTCTTGCCGGCGACGGCGACGATCTCGGGCGCGGCGGTGGAGGCCGGGGCCGGCTCGCGTAGGCTTTCGACCCACGCGGTGAAGCACGCGGCAAAGAGCGCGCCGTCGATGGCGTTGATGACGTCATTGAGGGTGTCATGGCTGGGAACGCCGGCTTTGAAGGGCAGCAAGCGGCGCAGAAAATCCTGGTGCACCTGGCCCCAACGCCTGATCTCTACGAAGTCCTCCGCCCCGGCCAGGGTGCCGCACAGCACGACCAACAAAATCTCCGGCAACGGAAAGAGCACCTTCCAGGACTGCCGGGGGTCCTCCAGCGCAGCGAAGTGGTCAATCAGCGACGGGCCGGGCATCGGGAACCTCCTTAACGAGAGGCCTCCCATGAATCAGACTTCAGCCCGCGCCGGAATCCCCGAAACGTTCAAGCGATTGCCCTGGCGTTTCCCCGATTTGGTTGACCGCAGGCTTTATGCGTGGCGCAATTGGCGGTCAAGGCGGCGCCGGATCATCCGATCGACGGGATGTGCGGGATCGGGTTGCCTGGGAGGAAACGAAAAATGGCGACAACGCAACGGGTACCCGTGCGGGTGGTCCTGGCGGCCTGCGTCGGATCGGCACTGGAGTGGTATGACTTCTTCCTTTACGGCACCGCCGCCGCGTTGGTGTTCGGCCCGCTGTTCTTCCCGAAAAGTGACCCGTTGGTCGGCACGCTGCTGTCGTTCCTGACGTTCGGCGTCGGCTTTGTTGTCCGCCCGCTGGGTGGCATCTTCTTCGGCATCCTGAGCGACAGGTTCGGACGCAAGCCGGTGCTGGTGGCCACGCTGCTGATGATCGGCGGCGGCACGATGCTGATCGGCGTGCTGCCGACCTATGCCGTCGCCGGGGCGTGGGCGCCGATCCTGCTGGTCGCGTTGCGTGTGCTGCAGGGCCTGGGAGCCGGCGCCGAGTATGGCGGAGCGGTCATCCTTCTGGTGGAGTACGCGCCGCCTGGTCGTCGTGGCTTCTGGGCAGTTTCGCACCGCTGGGGGTTTCGGTCGGCAATCTGCTCGCCGCGGCCGCCTTCGCGCTGGCAACCATGTTGCCGCACGACCAGTTCATGGCCTGGGGCTGGCGACTGCCGTTCCTGGCCAGCGCCGTGCTGATCGCGATCGGCGTCTATGTCCGGTTCCGCGTGTTGGAAACGCCGGTGTTCAAGCAGGCGGTCGAACGGCGTCAAAAGCACGACGCCAATCCGGCGATGGCCGCGTTGCGGATCAACACCCGCAGCTTCTTCGTCGTGCTGGGTGCGCGCATGGCCGAGAATGGACTTGGCTATCTGTTTCCGGTCTTCGGCCTGACCTATCTCACCACCAGGCTGGGCATGCCGAAGAGCGACGCCCTGAACGCCCTGATGGTGTCCTTCGTCGTCCAACTGTTCGCGATCGTCGGCTGGTCGATGCTGTCAGATCGCATCGGCAGGCGGCCGGTCTACATGTTCGGGGCGCTTGCCGGCGTCGCGCTGGCGTTCCCGTTCTTCTGGTTGGTGGGTACGCGCGAATGGGTTTTCGTCGCATTGGCCTTCATCCTGGCTCAGGCGGTCGTGGTCGGCGTCATGTTCGGACCGCAGGCGGCCTATTTCGCCGAGTTGTTTCCACCGCAGCGGCGCTTCGCCGGGTTCGCCTTCGCTCGGGAGCTCAGATCGCTTCTGGCGGGCGGCCCGGCACCGTTCCTGGCGACGGCGCTGGTCGCCTGGGCCGGCGGAGCGTGGTGGCCGGTGGCCTACTACATCATCGTGCTTTGCAGCATCACCGCGTTCGCGGTTTGGTGCGGACCGGAAACCTACCAGGACGACATCGCGTCCGAGAACATCGGGATGATTCCGGCAGCCGCGGTGAGTGGTGCCGCCGCCCGCGTGTAATATAAACCCGCGGCGAATTGACGCCACGCCATGGGTCATGGCGGGAAAGCCTCCCCGCAGGCTCGTTTCGCTGTCAGATAAATCAGTTACACGACCTGCAGTTCGCCCAAATAAGCCTCCCGGATCGCCGGATCGCGCCGCAGTTCGGCGGCCGATCCGGACAGCACCACCTTGCCGGTCTGCAGCACATAGGCACGATGGGCGATCGACAGCGCCATGTTGGCGTTCTGCTCCACCATGAAGATCGTCGTCCCCTGCCGGTTAATCTCCTGGATGATCTCGAACACCTGCTCGACATAAAGCGGTGATAGTCCCATGGACGGCTCGTCCATACAGATCAGCCGCGGCCTCGCCATCAACGCCCGACCGATCGCGACCATCTGCTGCTCGCCGCCCGACAAGGTGCCGGAGATCTGGTTCAGGCGTTCCTTCACCCGGGGAAACAAGGTGTAGACGCGGTCGAGATCCTCATCGAACGAAGGGCCGCGCTTGCGCATGTAGGCGCCCATTTCCAGGTTCTCGAACACCGTCATGCGCGGGAACAGCCGCCTGGCCTCCAGCACCGGGGCGATGCCGCGCTTGACCCGTTCCGAGGTGGACATCTTCTCGATCGGCACGCCGTCGAAGATGACCGTTCCGGTGGTCGGCCGGACCACGCCCATGATCGTCTTCATGGTCGTCGACTTGCCGCAGGCGTTGCCGCCCAGCAAAGAAACGATCTCGCCTTGTCCGATGGTGTAGTTGACGTCCTTCAGCACATGCAGATCGCCGTAGTGCGTGTTGACGTCCTGAAAGCGCAGCAGCGTTTGCTTAGGCATCGATCATGCCCTTCGCCAGGGTGCCGCGGCCGAGATAGGCATGCAGGACATCTTCGTTCTTTCGCACTTCGTCAGGCGTGCCCTCGGCGATCTTCTCGCCGTGATCCAGCACCACGACCTTGTTGGCGAGGCGGGTGACGACGTCCAGCTTGTGCTCGATCAGCAGGATCGTCAGCCCCAGCGCGTGCAGGCTCTTGATCTGTTCCGCCAACTCCAGCGTTTCCGCCGGGTTCATGCCAGCAGTTGGTTCATCCAGCAGCAGGATTTTTGGCCGGGAGGCGAGCGCGCGGGCGATCTCGACCCGTCGGCGGTTCGCATAGGACAGATGGCTTACGGTGTGGGTGGCGCGCGGCAGCAGGCGGTTGCCGAAAACCGACAGGATCTCGGTGGCCCAGACCCGAGCAGCCGCTTCCTCCCGGCGGGTGCCGGGCGGGCGAAACACCGCCGCGATCGGTCCGGTCGTCAGGCACGCATGTTGACCGATCAAGACGTTGTCCAGCACCGACAGGTTGGTGAACAGGCGAATGTTCTGGAACGTCCGGGCAACCCCCGCGCGCAGGATCTGATGCGGCGCAAGACCGAGCAGGGCTTTGCCGTCGAAGCGAATGACGCCACCACCCGCCGGCGTCAGTCCGGTGATGACGTTGAACAGGGTTGACTTGCCGGAACCATTCGGCCCGATCACCGCGACCACGTCACCGGCCGGGACCACGAGATCAACCGCGTTCAATGCCACCAGGCCGCCGTAGCGGACGGTGACGCCCTTCACTTCCAGGCCGGCGTGGTCGCCATGGGCGAATTCGCCGAGCCCGGCCAAGGCGCTGAAGCCACCACGACGGACCTCGGCGTGCTGCTCATCGAAGCTGAGCGAGGATTGCTTGCGGGTCGCCGGGATCAGCCCCTCGCGGCGATACAGCATCATGAAGACCAGAATGATGCCGAAGATCAGCTCCGTCGACTGGGTCAGGTCGATCTGCTGCATCCAGTTCTGGTTGATCGCCGTGCCGAGATCATGGATCCAGCCAGACATGTCCGCCAGGAACCACGACTGCAGCAGTTGCAGCAGGACCGCGCCGACCACCACGCCCCACACACTTCCCATACCGCCAAGGACGACCATGACCAGGACCATGACCGAGACCGGAAAGCCAAACATCTCCGGCGTCGCGGTCTGCAGCTTGGCGACATAGAAGGTGCCGGTGGCACCCGCGAAGGCGGCGCCGATGGCGAAGGCGAGCAGCTTGGTGCGGGTGCGGTCCACACCCATCGCCGAGGCCGCCGTCTCATCCTCCCGGATCGCCATCCAGGCGCGGCCGATGCGGCTGTCGCGCAGACGCACGCTGATGAAGATCAACAGCGCCACCAGCGCGATCGCCACATAATAATAGGGCCAGGCAGCGATGCCGAAGCTATGGCCGAACAGGTGGGGCGCCTGGATGCCGTTCAGCCCCGCCGCGCCATTGGTCACGGAGCTGACGTTACGGACCACGATCGGCACGATCTCGCCAAAGCCGAGCGTAACGATCGCCAGATAGTCGCCGCGCAGGCGCAGCGTGGGTGCGCCGAACAGCACGCCGAAGCCGGCCGCGATCAACGCAGATACCGGCAGCATGATCCAGAACGAGACGGTAAAGTGCACCAGGTTGCCGTCGGGCCCGGGGTAGCGCTGCACCAGGTCCAGGAACGCGAACGGCTGCCAGAACGGACCCCAGTGCGGCATCACCTGGAACGCGGTCAGGATGCCGTAGGCGTAGGCGCCGATGGCGAAGAACGCCGCGTAGCCGAGGTCGAGCAGGCCGGCGAAGCCGACGACGATATTCAAGCCAAGAGCCAAAGTCGCGTAGGCCGCGGCGTTGGCGGCCGAATCGACGTCGGCATCGTTGCTGTGGACCAGCGGAAACGCGATCGCCGCGACCGCGACCAGCAGGGTCAGCATCTGCTGGCGGCGGGCCAGCGGAACCCGTGCGAACAGCTTGGTCATCGGTGCCACCTCAGGACTTGTTCGGGGCGACGCGGCCAAGCAGGCCGGACGGACGGAACACCAGGACCAGCACGAGGATCGAGAAGATGATCACGTCGGTCCATTCGGTGGCGATGAATTGCCCACCCATCGCTTCGATCAGACCGATGATCACCCCACCCAGCATCGCACCGGGGACGTTGCCGATGCCGCCCAGGACGGCGGCGGTGAAGGCGCGCAACCCGGCCGTGAAGCCGATGATGAAGCTGGTGAAGTTATAATACAGGCCGAAGATCAGGCCGCCCGCGCCGGCCAATGCCGAGCCGAGGAAGAAGGCGATGATGATGACGCGATCAACCTCCACCCCCATCATGCGCGCGGCCTCCGGGTCCTGGGCGGTCGCCCGCATCGCCTTGCCCATCTTCGATCGCTGCACAAAGAAATGCAGGCCCAGCATCAGCAACACCGCGATGGCCCAGATCAGGATCTCGCGCAGGCGAAGCACCGCATCGCCGATGGCGAACTGTATGGGCGGCAGCGGATTGGGATAATTTTTCGAATCCGCGCCGGAGGTCAGCAGGATGATGTTGAACAGGATATAGGACACGCCGATCGTGGTGATCATCGCGGCCGGTCCCTTGACGTTGCGCAAGGGTCGCAACGACAGCCGCTCGATCACCACGCCCAGCACGCCGGAGAGCAGCATGGTGATGAGCAGCGCGGCGAGCATGACGCCGATCAACGGCAAGCCCGTCATGACAACGGCCTGGCCGTTGATCCCCATCAGCTGCAACGCCCACATGCCGATGAAGCTGCCGATCATGAAAACATTGAAGTGGGCAAAGTTGATCAGCTCCAGGATGCCGTAGACCAGAGTGAACCCGAGGGCGAGCAGCGCGTACATCGCCCCCAGGCTCAATCCGTTGATGGTCTGCTGCAGCAGAAGGTCGGAGAACGACATGTTGCGGATGTCAGGCTGAGGGCGCGGCCCCGATATAGTGGTATTGCCGCATGTCGTCCGGCGACAGGTTCTTGTCCTGCCTGATCTGAAAGACGCTGATGGTCTTGTCTTGCAAATCGCCGTTGGCATCGAAGGAGACCGGGCCTTGCAGCGTGGTTACCTTGACTGACTGGATCGCGTTCCGCATCGCTGAACGGGTCGGCGCCTTGCCGGCATTGGTCACCTGCTTGAGCGCGGCCAGGATGACCAGGCCTGCGTCGTATGCGGTGACAGCGTAATCGTCCGGATCAACGTGGTGCTTGGCCTTGTACTGCTTGACCCAGTCCGCCATCTTGGCCTCTTCGGTGACATGCGGCGAGGCAACCGTGGCATACCAGCCCTGGTTGGCGGGATAGCCGACGGCAGACAGCATTTCCGGCCCAAACACGCCGTCTCCTCCGCCCTTGATCATCTTCGGCACGATATCATAGGCCTGCTTGGCCAGCTTGACCCCGGCCTGCAATACGCCACCGTAATAGATCGCCTGTGGATTGAGTGACTTGATCTTGGTCAATACGCTGGTGTAGTCGGCGGCCTTTGGATCCAATCGGTCGCGCCCCAGGATCTTGATGCCCTTCTTCTCTGCCTGCGCCTGGAATGCGTCCGCCAAACCGACGCCATAGGCGCCGCTGTCGTCGAGAATATACACCGTCTTCACATGCAGCACGTCGGCGTAGAAGTTCGCCATGTACGGGCCCTGGTAGGCGTCGGTCGCGACGGTGCGAAAGTAGACCGCTTTTCCTTCCGGCCGATATTGGGCCGCGAATTTCGGATCCGTTATGTCAGGATTGGTGGAGCTCGGGGTGATGATCGCCAGATCGCCCTCGCTGAGGATCGGCGCCATCGCCTTGCCGGCGCCGCTCATTTGCGGACCGATCGCGGCCACGGTTGCCTTGTTGGACACCATCTTGCGGGCATTCGTGGCGGCCTGTGCCGGATCATATTGGCCGGCGGTCGCCGTGCCGTCATCATAAGGGGCGACAACGATCTTGTAGCCGTTGACGCCGCCCTTGGCGTTGGCATCGTCAAAGGCCATCATCGCACCATACTCGATCCGTTTCGCGCCTTCCGAGTCGGCGCCGGTCAGCGACAGATCCAGCCCAACCGTTACCGACTTGTCAGCGGCCCAGAGCGGGCGCGCACCGAACGCGCTGGTCATGGCAACACCGGCCGTGACGTTGATCGCCGTCCGGCGGGTGATTGGGCGATTAATCATAGTAGCCTCCTTTTCTGCATGGCTGCCATGAGATCAAGCCATCAGGCGACGGGATAAGCAAGGGGTGGGCCAATTCAGCGACCGTTTTCGCCGGATGCACCTGTTGCTGGATAATTGACCGCCACGCCTGCGGACCGACGGTCCGGGGCGACTGCGCAATGGGGCGGAATGGCTTGCGAAGCGGCATGCTGCCGAAGTTTGCGGCAATCCGTCTCGCGGGCCGGACACCGCCTACGGGGACCCGCGGTTGCTGGCGTCGGCGCGGTCTCCGTTCGCTGTTCGATGGTTGATCCAGCCCCTAACCGCCAAGGGCCGGATCAAGCCGTTCTCAGACCGCTGCGACGACAGGCCTCAGACCGGGTCCCAACCAAACACCTCGCCCGAGCGATCGAGTGGCATGAAGGCCGCCTGCATCGCCGGGATCGCGTGTTCGGCGATCGTTTCGGGGGTCCAGCCCTGGGCGCGATGAACGATGCGGATCGGCCGGGGCGAGCTGAACAGCATCATCTCGTTCATCCGGCAGCCGAAGACCTGGCCGGTCACGTGTTTCGCCGCATCCGACGACAGATACACCGCCATCGGCGCGTTCTTGTCCGGCGTCATTTGCTGGATCTTCGCCACCCGTGCCTGCTGTTCCGGCGTCGTCGCGGGGATGGAACTTGTCATCCGGCTCCAGGCGAACGGGGCGATGCAGTTTGACCGCACGTTGTAGCGCTGCATGTCCAGGGCGATCGACTTCGACAGCGCGGTGATCCCCAGCTTGGCGGCCGAGTAGTTCGCCTGGCCGAAATTGCCGATCAGGCCGGACGTGCTGCTCATGTGCACGAACGTGCCGCTCTCCTGCTTGCGGTAATGTTCGGCGGCGGCGCGGGAGACAAAGAAGCTGCCGTTCAGGTGGACCGCGATCACCGACAGCCAGTCATCCTCAGTCATCTTGTGGAAGATCACGTCGCGCAGGATGCCGGCATTGTTCACCACCGCGTCGATCCGCCCGAAATGATCCAGCGCGGCCTGAACGATCTTCTGAGCCGAACCCCAGGCGGCGACCGATTCCGTGCAGATCTCGGCCGCGCCGCCGGCTTGCTCGATCAACTGCTTGGTCTGCTGGGCCGGGCTGGCCGAACCGCCTTCGCCGGTCAATGACGCGCCAATGTCGGCGACGATAACCTTGGCACCCGCGGCCGCCATCATCAGAGCGATCTCCCGCCCGATCCCGCCGCCAGCCCCGGTGACCACCGCGACTTTTCCGTTCATCATGCCTGGCATCAATTCCCTCCTGTGCGAAGCGGGGAACCTAGGCGGCTGCAAGCTGGTTGTGAACCCGCGGAGCGGGCGGGACATTTCGCCCATCCGGCGATGGGACAGGCCTTCAGAAGATCAATGAGACAGAGCGGTGACGCCGGAAGGGCGCGCAGGGAAAAGCCGCGTGGTGAACCGCGGAGCCGTGGTGCCAGCAGCCAAGGAAAAGCCGGCCCACATGCGCCGAACCCCTTGACGCTGCTCCTGCCATGCGCCATTTCCAGTCAATCAGGACTATCGTGGTCCGGATAGGCACAACCCGTCGAAAGCAGGAGTTTGCCCAATATGCTCAGGCTTTCGAAACTGACGGATTATGCTGTCGTGGTGCTGGTACGTTTGGCGAGTACGGACGGCGTGCAGACCTCGCCAGGCATCGCGACGGCGACCGGCATACCGGAACCCACGGTCGCGAAAGTGCTGAAAATCCTAGCTACAGGGGACCTGGTGTTATCTCAGCGAGGTGCCAAGGGCGGTTACCGGCTGAAGCGGGCGTTGTCTGTCATTCCGATCGCTGATGTCATTGCCGCAGTTGATGGTCCGATCGCCTTGACGGCTTGCGTCGAGGGTTCTGTATCGGAATGCGAGTCGCAGAGCCTCTGCCCGATGCGCGGGCGGTGGGACCCGGTCAACGATGCCATTCACAAGGCGCTGTCGGGGATCACCCTCGCCGATATGCGAATGGGGCTTGTACCGGCTTTCCGCGTCCCGGCCCGTCAAAGCGCCCTCCACTCCGCCGTCGAATAGGATAACGCATGGCCGCTGACACCGAAACACTCGATACCGTCCAGTCCCTGACCCAGTCGGGCTACAAGTGGGGCTTCGAGACCACGATCGAGATGGACTTCGCGCCGAAGGGACTGAATGAGGATATCATTCGGCTGATCTCCACCCGCAAGGAAGAGCCTGAGTGGATGCTCGAATGGCGTCTCAAGGCATATGCGGCCTGGCTGAAGATGGAAGAGCCGCACTGGGCTCGGGTCGACCACCCGGCGATCGACTATCAGGATCTTCACTACTATGCCGCTCCGAAGCGGAAGGCCGGCCCGAAAAGCCTCGAGGAAGTCGATCCAGAGCTTCTCAAGATGTATGAGAAGCTGGGCATTCCGCTGAAGGAACGTGCGATCCTGGCTGGTGTTGATCCCGATACGGTCGAGGACACACAAGTCGCGGTGGATGCGGTATTCGACAGCGTTTCCGTCGCCACCACGTTCCAGACCACGCTGCGCAAGGCCGGGGTGATCTTCTGTCCGATCAGCGAGGCGGTGCGGGATCATCCCGATCTGGTCAAGCAATACCTCGGCACCGTCGTGCCGACCGGCGACAATTTCTTCGCCGCGCTGAACAGCGCCGTCTTTACCGATGGCAGCTTCGTGTTCATTCCCAAAGGCGTGCGTTGTCCGATGGAGCTATCGACCTACTTTCGGATCAACGCACGCAATACCGGCCAGTTCGAGCGCACCTTGATCATCGCCGAAGAAGGCAGCCATGTCAGCTACCTGGAGGGTTGCACCGCGCCGCAGCGCGACGAAAACCAGCTGCATGCCGCGGTTGTCGAGCTCGTTGCGTTAGACGATGCGCAGATCAAGTATTCGACGGTCCAGAACTGGTATCCCGGCGATGCCAACGGCAAGGGCGGCATCTACAACTTCGTCACCAAGCGGGGCGCATGTCGCGGTGCCCGTTCGAAGATTTCCTGGACCCAGGTGGAGACCGGTTCGGCGATCACCTGGAAATACCCGTCCTGCGTGCTGCATGGCGAGGATAGCGTGGGCGAGTTCTACTCGGTCGCGGTGACCAATAATCACCAGCAGGCCGATACCGGAACCAAGATGATCCATATCGGCAAGGGATCGCGCAGCACGATCATTTCGAAAGGGATCAGCGCCGGGCATTCGAACAACACGTATCGCGGCTTGGTGAGAATGTTGCCGAGCGCCGCGAATGCCCGGAATTTCACCCAGTGCGACAGCTTGCTGATCGGCGATCAATCCGGCGCCCATACTGTGCCCTATATCGAAAGCCGCAATCTGACGGCGAAGGTGGAACACGAGGCGACGACATCGAAGATCGCCGAGGATCAGTTGTTCTACTGCCGGCAACGCGGGCTGTCCGAGGAAGACGCTGTCGGCATGATCGTCAACGGCTTCTGCAAGGATGTGTTGAAGGAACTGCCGATGGAGTTCGCCGTCGAGGCGCAGAAGCTCCTGGCGGTTTCACTCGAAGGATCAGTGGGATAAGCAGATGTTGGATATTCGCGGCCTGGCCGCCTCGATCAATGACAAGCCGATCCTGAAAGGCATCGATCTGACGGTGCCTCCCGGTGAGGTTCATGCCATCATGGGGCCGAACGGATCCGGTAAATCGACCCTGGGCTACGTTCTGGCCGGACGAGAAGACTACGCGGTCACCGCCGGAACGGCGACGTTCAACGGCATCGATCTGCTGGCCATGGAACCGGAGCAGCGGGCCGCCGCGGGCGTGTTCCTGGCTTTCCAGGCGCCGATCGAACTGCCCGGGGTAAACAATGCCAACTTCCTGCGGACCGCGCTGAACGCGATCCGCCGGGCTCATGGCGAATCCGAGCTGGACGCGGTGCAGTTCCTGAAGCTGGCACGCGCCGAGACCAAACGGCTGGCGATATCCGAGGCCATGTTGAAGCGCAACGTGAACGTGGGCTTCTCCGGCGGCGAGAAGAAGCGCAACGAGGTGCTGCAGATGGCGATCCTGCGTCCGAAGTTGGCGATCCTGGACGAAACCGACAGCGGTCTGGACATCGACGCGTTGAAGATCGTTGCCGATGGCGTGAACGCGTTGCGCGGACCGGATTTCGCCGCCCTGGTCATCACGCATCACCAGCGGCTGCTTGATCATCTGGTGCCGAACCGCGTGCACGTGCTGCTGGGCGGTCGTATCGTCCGCACCGGGGGTCCGGAACTGGCCAAGGATCTGGAACAGAATGGCTATGCCGGCCTGATCGCGGAGGCCGCGTGAGTACCGGAGCCACGGGTTTCCTGCAGCGGTACAAGGGGCTTGCCAGCCGGCTTCCGGGCGACTCGGCCTTGCGCGCCGCCGCTGCCGAGGCCTTCCGTACGTCCGGGTTGCCGGGCGGGACCCACCAGCGCCGCATCGAAGCGTGGAAATACACCAGCCTGCGTTCCGTCGCGGAAACCGATTTTCGGCGGGACGAGGAGCCTCGGCATGAGGCTGAGACGATCCTGGCGGGCGTGTCGCTGCTGGACTCGCCGCGGGTCGTGTTTGTCGATGGCGCCCTTCGTGCTGACCTCTCGGTCATGCCGGCAACCGGTTTCGCCCGGTTCGCCGAACAGCCGGACTTTGGCACGCTGTCCTGGCCGGACCGCGAGCCGATGGTCGCGTTGAACACGATGCTGGCGGCCGACGGCGCGGTATTGCACGTCCCTGCCGGTCACGATGGGGGGGTGGTGCAGCTCGTCAGTATCGCGGCCGCCGATGCCGATTTCCACCCCCGGCACAGTATTAGTCTGGAGCAGGATGCGCGCCTGACATTGGTCGAGGTCTCCGCTGGGCAGGGCACGTATTTTCTGAACACGGTGGCCGAAATCCATGTCGCCCCCGGTGCCTGCCTGACACATATCCGGTTGCAGGACGAGGCGATCACGGCGTTTCACGTGTCAACGACGTATGCCGATATCAAAGCCGGCGGGACGTATGACAGCTTTACGCTCAATCTGGGTGCGCGGCTGTCTCGCACCGAGGTTCATGCGCAGCTGACCGGCATCGGCGCAAGCGCCCATCTCAATGCCGCGCAGATCCTGTCCGGATCGCAGCATGCGGACTTTACCTCGGTGGTCGGACATGCGGCGCCGGGTGGCACATCTCGCCAGACGGTAAAGAACGTGCTGGCGGATCGGTCGCGCGGCGTGTTCCAGGGCAAGATCGAAGTGGCCCGGCATGCGCAAAAGACCGATGGCTACCAGATGAACCAAGCGCTGTTGCTGTCGCCCTATGCTGAAGTCGACTCCAAGCCGGAGCTTGAGATCTTCGCCGACGACGTGAAATGCAGCCACGGGGCCACTGTTGGCGAACTGGACGCGGAGCAGCTTTTCTATCTCCGCAGCCGTGGCATTTCGGATGCGGAAGCCCGGTCGATTTTGGTGCGAGCGTTTCTGGCCGAGGCGTTGGACGCGGTGGCCGATGATAGCATTCGCGGCCAGCTGGAAACTGCTGTCGAGCAATGGTGGGAGAGGCAGAAGACATGAACGTGATGACCAACCCTGTCGCGCTGGATGTCGAGCGGATCCGCCAGGATTTCCCGGTTCTCGCGCAGACGATCCGCGGCAAGAAGTTGGTGTTCCTCGATAGTGCGGCGTCGGCTCAGAAGCCGCGCGCGGTGGTCGAGGCCATGGTCAACGCGATGGAGAACCAATACGCCAACGTCCATCGCGGCCTGCATTGGATGAGCGAGCGGACGACCGAGGCTTATGAGGCCGCTCGCGATGCCGTCGCCGGGCTGATGAATGCCGGCGACCGCTCCGAGGTGGTGTTCGTGCGCAACAGCACCGAGGCAATCAACCTGCTGGCGCACAGCTTTGGCCGCGGCGTGATGAAGCGCGGGCAGGCCGTCTTGATCTCGGGCATGGAGCACCACTCCAACATCGTGCCCTGGCAGCTGCTGCGGGATTCCCATGGCATCGAACTGCGCGTCGCACCGATCACCGATTCGGGCGAGCTCGACATGGCCGCGTTCGAGGCGTTGCTGGACGACGGCAAGGTCGGGCTGGTCGCGATCACCCACATGTCGAACGTGCTCGGCAGCATTACGCCGGCTGAACGGATCGTCCGCATCGCCCATGCCCATGGGGCCAAGGTCATGTTCGATGGGTCGCAGGCCATCGTCCACCGCAAGGTCGATGTCCGCGCGCTGGATTGCGATTTCTACGTCTGGACCGGCCACAAGCTGTATGGCCCGACCGGTATCGGCGTGTTGTGGGGCAGGCGCGAGCTGCTTGAACGGATGCCGCCGTTCCTGGGTGGCGGCGACATGATATCGTCGGTCACCTATGAGCAATCCACCTGGGCAGCCGTGCCTCACAAGTTCGAAGCAGGAACGCCGGCGATCATCGAGGGAATTGGATTGAAAGCCGCGGTCGATTATGTCGAGGCGATCGGATACGATGCGATGGCTGAGCACGAGGCATCGTTGACCGAACACGCTCTGGCACGGCTTTCGGCGATCGAGGGGGTTCGCATACTCGGTCAGGCGCAGGATCGCGGCGGGGTGGTATCGTTCACCCTGGACAAGGCACATGCCCATGACGTGGCGACTCTGCTGGACCGCCAAGGGATCGCGGTGCGCGCCGGCCACCATTGTGCTGAACCTTTGATGCGCCGCTTCGACCTCGACAGCACCGCCCGCGCCAGCTTCGGTGTCTACACGACGCACGCCGAGGTTGATGCACTCGCCGATGGCCTCATCCGGGTGCGGGAGTTTTTTCAATGAGCGCCACGGACAGCTTCGACGATCTGCGCGATCTGTATCAGGAAGTCATTCTGGATCACGGACGTAAGCCGCGTCACGCTCGGCGGCTCGAGACGTTTGATGCGACGGCAAAGGGCGACAACCCGATGTGTGGTGACCGGGTGCAGGTCTGGCTGAAGCTGGACGCCGACACGATCGGGGAGGTGGGCTTTGAGGCGCGCGGTTGCGCGATCAGCGTCGCCTCGGCTGACCTGATGGCGGAAACGGTTCCGGGCCGGGCAAAGGCGGACACGCGGGCGCTTTTCGATGCGTTCCGGACCATGGCCCGCACCGGCATCTGCCCGGAATGCGCGGCCGAACTTGCCGAACCGATGGAGCGCCTGGCACCCCTGTCTGGCGTCCATGAATACCCCTCCAGGGTGAAGTGCGCGACGCTTCCCTGGCACGCCCTGATCGCCGCGCTGGATGGCGCGAAGGAGGCAAGCAGTGAATGATGCGACAGTCCCGACCGCCTGGACGCCCGATGGCGAAACCCCGATGGAGGAGACCGACAAGCGGCCAAGCGAAGACACCCTGATCGAGGCGATCGCGACGGTCTATGATCCGGAAATTCCGGTGAACATTTTTGAACTCGGCCTGATCTACGTGGTGGAGATCAACGACGATGGCGCTGTTAAAGTCGAAATGACTTTGACGGCGCCCGCCTGCCCGAGTGCCCAGGAATTGCCTGAGCAGGTTCAAAGCGCCGTCATGACGGTTCCTGGCGTGACATCCTGCAACGTCGAGACCGTATGGGATCCGCCCTGGGATCCTTCCCGCATGACCGAGGAAGCTCGGCTTCAGTTGAATATGTTCTGATCGAGACCGACATAGGTAGCACCATGAGCACCACGACGACCGCACCTCGCAAGATCCGGGCCCTGCCCCCGCTGATGACCCTGACAGAGGCGGCCGCGGAGCGGCTGCGCGGGCTTTACGCCAGGGGTGAACAGGGGAAGTTGCTGCGCATCGGGGTGAAGACCAAGGGGTGTTCCGGCATGTCCTATGACATGTCCTGGACCGAAGACCCCGCGCCGACGGACGAGATCGTAAAGGATAAGGACCTGACTGTACTGGTGGACCGCAAGGCCTCGCTGTTCCTGATCGGGACCGTGATGGATTACGAGGTGAAAAACCTTACCGCGGGCTTTACCTTCACCAACCCCAACGAGAAGGGCCGTTGCGGCTGCGGCGAGAGCTTCCACGTCTGACACCGCTTGTTGAAGCAACGGATGGACGGACTGTGGAGTATATTGCCTGTCTGAACGACATCAAACCGGACTGGGAGATTTAGCGTGAACAATATTATCTATATCGTTGGTCTCGTCGTCGTCGTTATTGCCGTGCTGAGTTTCTTCGGACTGCGCTGACGTGCACCGTGATGGCGGTTGTTGGCCGCCATCACGAACGCTGAGGTCCGCCGCCCCGGCAAGGTCACCATTTGGGGCAAAGGGCTTATCCCTGTGAACAGGCGGGACATCAGACGGCTGCTTGAAACGCGGCAACCTTGCTGCGCCACCTCTCTCGTCCAGCGCTTTCCTCGCGTACGCCGCACCAGCGAGCGTTGATGCTCAGACGGCCCGCGCCGGCATTTGCGCGGTCTGAGGCCTGTGGATTGCCGAGAAAACCAATTCGACCTAGTGTCGTGCGTTGACGAAGAATCGACTGAGGCGTCATAAGCGCCCCGCGGCACCGGTCAAGGGTCATCATAATCGACCCAGCAAAGCCGGAGGAAACAGGAGTCCGACTTGCAGCCGACCAACATCAAGGATCCCGACTACTTTCATAAAGTGGTCGATTGTCAATGGGCCTGTCCGGCCCATACAGCGGTCCCGGAGTATATCCGCCTGATCGCTGCGGGCCGCTATGCCGACGCGTTCATGATCAATTGGCAGTCCAACGTGTTCCCCGGGATCTTAGGGCGTACCTGCGACCGTCCATGCGAGCCGGCGTGCCGCCGCGGCCGGGTGGAGGAAGAGCCGGTCGCCATCTGTCGGCTCAAGCGCGTAGCAGCCGACTACAAAGGTGATGTCAGCGACCGCATGCCGAGTGTGCCAGAATCGCGCAATGGCAAGAAGATCGCGCTCGTCGGTGCTGGACCCGCCACGTTGACGGTGGCGCGGGATCTCGCGCCGCTAGGCTATCATCTGGTGATCTACGATGGCGATGACCGAGCGGGCGGGATGATCCGGAGCCAGATCCCGAAATTCCGGCTGCCGGAAGAAGTCATCGACGAGGAAGTCGGCTACATAGCCGCCATGGGCCCGGAAATGCGGCTGGGTCAGCGGATCGACAGCCTCAAGGGCTTGCTGAACGAGGGCTATGACGCGATCTTCATCGGATCAGGCGCCCCGCGTGGACGCGACCTGGATCTGCCGGGGCGGCAGGAAGCGGCGGCAAACATCCACATCGGCATAGACTGGCTGTCGTCGGTCTCGTTTGGCCATATCAGCAAGATTGGCCGGCGCGTCATCGTTCTGGGCGGCGGCAACACCGCGATGGACTGCTGCCGATCCTCCCGACGCCTCGGCGGTGACGACGTGAAGGTCATCGTCCGATCGGGGTTTGAGGAAATGAAGGCCTCGCCCTGGGAAAAACAGGACGCGATCGGCGAGGACATCCCGATCATCAACTACCTGGTGCCCAAGGAGTTCAAGCACAACAACGGCAAGCTCCATGGCATGACGTTCGAGAAGGTGCAAGCGGAGTATGATGCGCGGGGCCGGCGCCGGCTGGTTCCCACAGACGAGCCCGACCATTTCTTCGAATGTGACGACGTGCTCGTCGCGGTCGGACAAGAAAATGCGTTCCCGTGGATCGAGCGCGATATCGGTTTGTCCTTCAACGAGTGGAACATGCCGGTGGTTGACGAAACCACCTTCCAGTCCACCGAACCGCGGGTGTTTTTCGGTGGCGACGCCGCGTTCGGGCCAAAGAACATTATCTGGGCGGTGGCGCACGGGCATCAGGCGGCGATTTCCATCCATCAGGTCTGCCAGGGGCAGGACGTGAGAGACCGGCCACCGCCGATGGTGACCCTTGCCAGCCAGAAGATGGGGATTCACGAATGGAGCTATGACAATCCCGTTTCGCCTGACCTGCGCTTCAAGGTACCGCATCGGGACAAGCTTATCGCCCTCAAGGATATCAAGGCCGAGGTCGAACTCGGTTTTGATGACAAACTCGCCTTCGCCGAGGCGCAGCGTTGCCTGAATTGCGATGTGCAGACGGTGTTCTCCGACAATCTGTGCATCGAATGCGATGCCTGCGTCGATATCTGTCCGGTCGACTGCATCAGCTTTACTGATGATGGCGAGGAAGCAGAATTGCGCACCCGGCTGATGGCGCCGGCGCACAACCTGGATCAGGCGCTGTATGTGTCCGGGCATCTGAAGACCGGCCGGATCATGGCGAAGGACGAGGATGTCTGCCTGCACTGCGGGCTGTGCGCTGAGCGCTGTCCAACCGGTGCGTGGGATATGGAACGTTTCTTGATCGATGTGGCTCAAGCGGATATGGCCGGGGCGAGGAATGCATGCTGCAGCAAATAGATCGCCTGGCCAAAGAAGTGCCGGGCCTTAAGCGGGTCAACGAGTTCGTCGTCAAGTTCGCCAACGTCAACGGATCAGGTTCGGCAAGCGCCAATGCGCTGTTCGCCAAGGCTGTTCTGCGCATGGGGATCGCGGCGACACCACGCAACATCTTTCCGTCCAACATTCAGGGTCTGCCGACCTGGTATGAGGTGCGAATTTCCGAAGCTCGGCACCTCGCGGCCCGCGGCGGCGGACCCGACCTGATGGTGGCGATGAATCCGCAGACCTGGGACCAGGATGTCAGGTCCATCGAACCTGGGGGATATCTGTTCTACGACAGCACCAAGCCAATGCCGCCGGAGAAGTTCCGCTCCGATATCGTGATCGTTGGCGTGCCGCTGACCGAAATGACCAACAAGGCCTACAGCGATTCGCGGCAACGGCAGTTGTTCAAGAACATCGTTGGCCTGGGCGCGCTGTCGGCGCTCATCGAGATGGATCCAGCCGTCATCGAGCAACTTCTGGGCGAACAGTTCAAGGGGCGCGACAAGCTGATCGCGGCGAACGTGCAGGCGCTGCATATGGGCCGAGATTGGGTCAAGCAGCATCTGGATCGTCCGGTCGGGCTGACCCTTCGGCATGCCGACATTGTCGGTGATCGGATTTTTATCGATGGCAACAGCGCCGCGGCACTGGGTGCGGTGTATGGCGGAGCAACGGTCTGCGCGTGGTATCCGATCACGCCGTCATCCTCCCTGGCGGAGGCGTTCACCCGATATTGCGGCCGGCTGCGGGTCGATAAAGCGACGGGAAAGAGCAACTTCGCGATTGTTCAGGCGGAGGACGAGCTGGCCTCGATCGGCATGGTCATCGGGGCGGCCTGGAACGGCGCACGGGCCTTTACCGCGACGTCCGGCCCGGGCATCTCCTTGATGCAGGAGTTTGTCGGGCTGGCGTATTTCGCCGAAATCCCGGCCGTCATCTTTGATGTTCAGCGAGCCGGCCCTTCGACCGGCATGCCAACGCGCACGCAGCAGACCGACATCACAGCCTGCGCCTACGCCTCCCATGGCGACACGAAGCATGTGCTGCTGATCCCGGAAGATCCTCACGAATGCTTCGAATTCGCTGTCCTGGCGTTCGACCTCGCGGATCGGTTGCAGACGCCGATCTTCGTCATGCTGGATCTGGAGATCGGCATGAACGACCGTCTGACGAAACCGTTCGCGTGGGATGATCGTCGCCGGATGGATCGTGGCAAGGTCATGACGGCTGAAGCGCTCGAATCTGGCAAGCTGTTCGGTCGCTACCTGGATGTCGATGGCGACGGGATCACCTACAGGACTCTGCCAGGCACGCATCCGACCAAGGGCGCGTTCTTCACGCGTGGCACCTCCAAGGATCGCATGGCGCGATACTCGGAAGAGGGACACGACTATCAGGAGAACATGGAACGCCTGCTGAAAAAGCATGCCACGGCTCGATCCCTGGTGCCTGCGGCGATCGAGCGCCACGCTGACAAGCCGACGCGCCTGGGTGCGATCTACTATGGTTCCACGAGCCCGGCGATCGCCGAGGCCGACTCGCTGCTGGCCGATCAGTGCATTCACATGGACCTGCTGCGGGTGCGCGGCTTTCCCTTCGGCGATGAGGTCGCGGCCTTCATCGAGGCCCATGACCACATCTTTGTCGTCGAGCAAAACCGCGATGGACAAATGCGATCGTTACTGGTCAATGAATTGGAAATCGACCCCAAAAGGCTGGTCAAGGTGCTGCACTACGATGGAACGCCGATCAGTGCCCGCTTCATCGCCGCTGCCATATCCGCCAGTGCCGTTGTCGGCGACGCCACCGATGTGCGTATCGAAAAGGCTGTGTCATGACCTTTCTCGCCAAGCCGAAGCTGCATCATCCGGAACTTCATAAGAACAGTCTCGGCTATACGCGGCGCGATTATGAAGGTGCGATCTCGACGCTCTGCGCCGGCTGCGGGCACGATTCGATCAGCGCCGCGATCGTGCGAGCGTGCTTCGAACTGGAATTGCCGCCGCACCGGATCGCCAAGCTTTCAGGTATCGGCTGTTCGTCGAAAACCCCGACGTATTTCCTCGGGGCCTCACACGGCTTCAATTCGGTCCATGGGCGCATGCCGTCAGTGCTGACCGGTGCGAACCTGGCCAACCGGGAGCTGATTTACCTAGGCGTGTCCGGCGACGGCGACAGCGCATCCATCGGACTCGGTCAGTTCGCGCACGCCATGCGGCGAGGCGTCAACATGGTCTACATCGTCGAGAACAACGGCGTGTATGGGCTGACCAAGGGACAGTTCTCCGCCACCTCGGACAAAGGGGCCAAATCGAAACGCGGGGTGGTGAACAGTGATGAGGCGATCGACCTTGTCGGCATGGCGCTGCAGCTGGGTGCGACGTTCGTGGCGCGCAGCTTCTCCGGCGACAAGGCGCAGTTGGTGCCGCTGATCGAGGCCGCGTTGAAGCATGAGGGGGCTGCGTTCATCGATTGCATCTCGCCCTGCGTGGCATTCAACAACCATGAGGGATCCACCAAGAGCTTCGACTATGTGCGTGAGCACAACGCGGCGGTCAACTATCTTGATCTGATCACCGGACGGCCGGAAATCACCGTGGATTATGCGCCGGGTTCGGTCGAGATGGTGACGCAGCATGATGGATCGACGCTGCGGCTGCGGAAGCTTCATACTGAGTACGACATAAATGATCGTGTCTCCGCGATGACCTACATGCAGCGACGCCATGCGATGGGTGAGATCGTGACGGGACTTCTCTACGTGGATCCGAACCCTCACGATCTGCACGAGCATCTGAAGACATCCGACAGCCCGCTGAATGCGCTGGAGGAAGACGCATTGGTGCCGGGTGCTTCCGCTCTGGCGAAGATCAACGCCGGGCTGCGGTAGAGCACATCCCGTTCAGATCGATTATCTGAACCGGTGAAGATGGCGATTGTTCCCAAAAGTTCTCGCATGCTTTCACGTATTCGTAGGCCTATCTTTAGGCAGTTGCGATCACCGACGTCGCCTTGTTGAGCAGCATGGTCCCGGGTTCCAAGCGTCATCCAATCGATTTTCGTCGAGGCCGAGGCTCATGCAGAGCAACATCCGCTGTTGCGGACTTCCTGTCCCTGGCGAGACTAATGCGGTTAGCCGACAAATGCGCCACGCGCAGGATGATGTCGATTTTCAGGTAATCATCGGCGTTGCCGCGCGATCATAGGCGCGATTTTAACAGCCAGTCGGAACAGGTTCCGCGCCGATTTCGTCGTTCAATAAGCAGAGACACTTGGTATCGCGTTTGCATGCCATTGACGATGCCCATATTGATCGACGGAGCCAGGATATGACACGTGACGTACTCAGCCGTCGCCGCGCACTCCGGTTGGGGACGCTGTTGTCCGCCGGTGCACTCGCTGCACCGTTCATCGCTCGCAACGGCCTTGCCGCCGTGCCGATCAAGCTTGGCAGTCTGCTGGATGCATCCGGCCCGATCGGCATCAACGGATCGCGCATGATCCAAACCACGGAATATGCGGTTGAACAACTGAATGCGGCAGGCGGGCTGCTCGGTCGCCAGATCAAATTGATTAATTACGATACCCAATCCAGCATGCAGCTTTACTCGCAATACGCCCAACAACTTGTGCTGAAAGACCGGGTCGACGTGGTGCAGGGCGGCATTACCTCGGCTTCTCGAGAAGCAATCCGTCCGACCTTGGATCGTTATAAAACGCTGTACTTCTACAATACCCAGTACGAAGGCGGCGTCTGCGACCGCAATGTGTTTTGCACCGGGACGACACCAGCGCAGACTGTCGATCATGTTGTTGCCTATGCATTGAAGACCTGGGGCAAGAAGGCCTACATAATCGCCGCCGACTACAACTATGGCCAAATCACCGCCAAGTGGATGACCAAGTTTGTCCGTGACGGCGGCGGCAGCGTCGCGCAGACAGACTTCTTCCCGCTGGACGTCACCAATTTTTCTTCCGCGATCAGCCGTATCCAGCAGGCATCGCCACAATTCGTGCTTTCGGCCCTAGTCGGCGCCAACCATGAGGGCTTCTATCGCCAGTGGGCTGCTGCCGGCATGAAAACCAAGATCCCGATGGGGTCGACCGTCTTTGGTCTAGGCGACGAACTGACCAGCATGGACGCCGCCACCACGAACGGTATCGTCACCTGCTTCGGATGGTACAACGACCTCGGCACTCCAGCCAGCGATGCGTTCGTCAAGGGCATGCAGGCGAAATATGGCGCCGGCGTCACCGATCTTGGCGAACTGGATTCCGCCACTTATGAGGGCATCATGATCTGGGCTGAAGGCGTGAAGAAGGCTGGCTCTGTGGCACAGGCCAGGGTAATCGCGGCGCTGGAGTCAGGGATAACGATACAAGGTCCATCTGGCAAGGTAACGATGGACCCGAAGACCCACCACACCATCCGCAATGCCTACCTGGCTCAACCGGCAGATCGCAAGTGGCAGATAATGGCGACCTACCCGGATCAATATCCAGCCGACACCGGAGGCGCTTGCGACCTCATCAAGAACCCACGCACCGACAAGCAATTCGTCCCGAGCATCTAGGTCATGGATCTGGTTGGGCTTCTCGCCTTCAACGTGATTACCGGCATCGCCACATTGGTGTTGATCACGCTGGGGCTGGGCGTGATTTATGGGATGATGCGGGTCATCAACCTCGCGCATGGTGAGTTCATGATGCTGGGTGCCTATACAGCTGTCATGGCAACTCAGGCGGGCGTTAATATCTGGCTGTCGATGCTGGTGTTGCCGCCGTTGCTGGTAGGTCTCGTGGGTTTGGTGCTCGAACGCACCTTGATCCGCTTTCTGTATGGCCGGATCATCGACACGATGCTGGCGACGTGGGGTGTCAGTCTCGGATTGATCGGCCTTACCGCTACGATTTTTGGGAATGTCGTGCGTGCGGTGCCGACCCCGTTGGGCGGCTTCGCCATTGGGCGCTACGGCGCCAGCCTGTATAGCTTTGTCATCGTCGCGGCCGCTGTCGCCAGCCTCGCCGGGATGCTGGCGCTTTTGCGATACACCAAATTCGGCTTGATCCTGCGTGCGACGATGCAAAATCCCGATATGGCGGCGGCTCTCGGCGTATCCCCGCCGACCATCTACATGGCGGCCTTCGCACTCGGGTCCGCCCTGGCCGGCCTCGCTGGTGGCGTGTTGGCACCGATCTCGGGGGTTTCGCCGGGCATGGGCGCGGCTTACATCGCTAAAGCGTTCATTACCGTCCTCGGCGGCGGCCCGGCGATCATTACCGGCACCGGCCTCGCATCCGCGGTATTCGGACTGATCAATGAACTCGTTTCATTCCAGACGACTCCCGTCATCGGTGATGTTGCGCTGCTCGCGGCCGCGGTGCTGATGATCCGGATGCTCCCGCAGGGCATCACCGGCCGCTTCTTGCGGAGAAGTTTGTGAGCGGCGCCGCGGACTTCAGGTCGTCCGGCTGGACGGGATTTATCGCGATGGTCGGCGCCGGCGCGGTTCTGCTGTTCGGCCTGCCGCAGGTGCTCGACCTGTTTGGCATTGTTCAGATGACCGTCTTCACGGCGATGGCGATGTTTGCGCTTAGCCAGGGCTTCCTGTGGGGCTACGGCGGCATAATGTCGTTCGGCCAGGCTGCCTTCCTCGGCATCGGCGGCTACGCCTACGCCGTCGCGGCGCTCAACCTTGGCGACAGCACATTGCCGGTGTTGATCGCCGTCGTGGCACCGATGCTGTTCGCAGCCCTGCTTGGCTATTTCATGTTCTATGGCCGTATCAGCGATGCCTATATCGGTGTCATTACATTGACCGTCTCGGTCATTCTGTTCGAGCTGATCAACTCGACCTCCGGCAGCGCTTACCATATCGGCACTGCCGAGCTTGGGGGATTCAATGGAATTCCGGCGGTGCCACCCCTGAATGTCCCCGGTGATCCATCCAATCCGTTGAGTCCCGAACAGACGTGGTATGCAGCGATGGGGTCGCTGATCTTCGTCTATGTGATGCTGCGCGGTATCCTTGCCAGCCGGTTCGGCCGTGTGGTTGTCGCCATCCGGGAGAACGAGACGCGAGCGATGCTGCTGGGCTACGACCCGCGGCTGTACAAGCTTCTTGCGTTCATCGTCGCGGCGGGTGTGGCGGGGCTGGCTGGGTGCCTCTACACAATCTGGGGCGGGTTCATCAGCCCGACCGTGTTCAGCCTGACGATGTCGGCGCAAGTGATCATCTTCGTGCTGGTCGGCGGCCTCGGCACGCTGCTCGGTCCGATCCTCGGCGCCGTGGGCATTCAGTACCTGATCATCCTGGCCGGCTCGCAGAGCAAGATCGATTCCAATCTTGGCCTCGGCGTGGTGCTGGTTGCCTTTGTCCTGCTGGTACCGCGAGGCGTCGTGCCGGCGATCCGCGACAGGCTGCTGCCAATAGGCAAATCCGCTCGACGGGAAGTACCGACGGCCAAGGCGGCGGAGGCCGGACAGTGAACGCGCTGCTGCAGGCGCGTGGCGTCACCATGCGGTTTGGCGGCGTCACAGCGGTCCAGTCGGTTGACTTCACGCTGCGCGAAATGGAATTACGCTGCCTCATCGGCCCCAATGGAGCCGGCAAGAGCACATTTTTCAAGATGCTGACAGGGCAGTTGGTCCCGACCGAAGGCACCATCACGTTCCGCGACAAGAACGTCACCGGAGCCAATCCGCACGCCATCGCCAGGCTTGGTGTCGGCATCAAGACCCAGGTGCCCAACGTGTTCAACGGGCTCACCGTGCGAGACAACGTCTTCATCGGTGCGGCCCGTCACAAATCGATGGCCCGAGCACGCCAGATCGTGGCGGAAACCTTGTCGCGGCTGCAACTGGATGCGATCGCGGATCGCCCTGTCGGCCAGCTTGCCCACGGTCAGCGGCAATGGGTGGAAATCGCCACGGTTCTGGCCCAGGAACCTGATCTCATTTTGCTGGACGAACCCGCGGCTGGCATGAACCACGTCGAGGTGCAACGAACCGCCGAGCTTATCCGCGAAATCAATCAGACGCAGGCGCTCGTGGTCGTCGAGCATGACATGCAATTCATTCGGATGATCGCCAGAACCGTCACCGTCTTTAACCAGGGGCGCATACTGATCGAGGACGATGTCGAGCATGTCCTGGCCGACCAGCGGGTGCGCGACGTCTATCTGGGCAAGCAGGCGGCATGACAACGCTGTCGGTTTCCCGCCTCCACTCCGGTTATGGGCGAATTCCCATTCTGTCGGGCGTCACGCTTTCGGTGAACGACCGCGAGATCGTCGGCGTGCTCGGCCATAACGGTATGGGAAAGACAACCCTGCTTCGGACCCTGATGGGCTACCTGCCGGCAACAGGCGGACGTGTTCATTTCGATGATCGAGATATCACCCGGTTGCCACCGACGGCCCGGGCGCGCCTGGGAATCGGTTATGTCCCGCAAGGACGTGAGATCTTCGCAACACTGACGGTCGCGGAGAATCTGCGAATGGGATGCCTGCGCCTGCCGGACAGCCAGCAGAGCATCGACGCCACACTTGCGGACTTTCCCCGGCTTGCCCGGCTGCTCGATCGTGCCGGTGGTGCCCTGTCCGGCGGTGAGCAGCAATTGCTGGCGTTGGCCCGCTGCCTTTGCGCGGAACCGAAACTGATCCTGCTCGATGAGCCGACCGAAGGCATTCAGCCGTCGATCATCGAGGAAATGATCGAGACACTGCGGACCGTCCGACGAAGACGTCCCGTGACCATGGTGCTGGTGGAGCAGAACCTCAATTTCATTTCGGCTCTGGCCGATCGGATCCTGATTTTGCAAAAGGGCGAAGTCACCCGGGAGATACCCCCAGACATTGCTCGAGATCGCGCGCTGGTCGATGAGTTCATTGGAATGGCTTAATCCGAGGAGGCCGAAGGATGACAACCGAAACCATCAAGATACCGACCCTGGACCAGCTTCGTGCGACCGCCAGTTCGTTGGGATTGCATATGGGCGATGCCGAACTGGCAGCGCATCTTCAATGTCTGCTGCCCGGTTTCGCCGCCTATAACGTCGTTGACCGCATGCCCGACGAGATGCCGGCGGTAACCTATCCGCGGACGCCGGGACGTCGTCCTGGCGCAGAAGAAAACCGCTACGGGGCGTGGTATGTGAAGACGACGGTCGAAGGGGCACCGAGCGGAAAACTGAAGGGCAAGACTGTCGTCGTCAAGGACAATGTGTGCCTGGCCGGGGTGCCGATGATGAACGGCGCATCGACGTTGGAAGGATATGTGCCCGACGTCGATGCAACTGTCGTGCAGCGCATCCTTGATGCTGGTGGCACGATCGTTGGCAAAAGCGTCTGCGAATATTTCTGCTTCTCCGGCGGCAGCCACACAAGCTCGAGCGGGCCGGTGCATAACCCGTATCGCCCCGGTTACTCCGCCGGCGGCTCGTCCTCGGGCAGTGCGGCCTTGGTCGCCGCCGGCGAAGTGCCGATGGCATTGGGCGGTGACCAGGGCGGATCGATCCGGATGCCGGCGTCGTTCTGTGGCATCTACGGCATGAAGCCAACGCATGGTTTGGTTCCCTACACCGGCATCATGCCGATCGAACTGACGCTCGATCATACTGGTCCGATGACCGCGACGGTCGAGGACAACGCCCTGCTGCTAGAGGTTCTTGCCGGGCCTGACGGGCTGGATCCCCGCCAGTATGGTGGCCAGAGCATGCCGTATCGCGAGGGGCTTGGACGTGGGGTGCAAGGCCTGCGGATCGGCGTGGTCGAAGAAGGTTTCGCTCACCCGCAATCACAATCGAAATCGGATGCGGTGGTGCGAGAGGCGGCTGACCGGCTGCGCGGTCTGGGTGCTGTGGTAGAGACCGTAACGATTCCGTTGCATCGTGTCGGGCCGGCGATCTGGCTGCCGATCGCTGCTGAGGGCGCGACGATGCAGATGATGCATGGCAACGGGTTCGGGTTCAACTGGCAAGGGCAGTATATCGTTTCGCTGCTTGATGCCCATGCGGCCTGGCGGGAGCGTGCCGACGAATTGTCCGACACGCTCAAGAACACCATGCTGCTGGGTCAGTACATGACCACGCATCATCGCGGCCGCTACTATGCCAAGGCGCAAAACCTGGTGCACGCGCTAAAGCGCGCTTACAACGACGCGCTGTCTCGGTTCGACCTGCTGCTGATGCCGACATTGCCGATGACGGCCACGCCGCTGCCCGCCGTGGATGCGCCGATACCGGAAATCATCCAGCGAGCATTTGAGATGTTGCCGAATACCGCCCCGTTCGATTGCAGCCATCACCCTGCGATGAGTATTCCCTGCGGCATGGTGGATGGTCTGCCGGTGGGCATGATGCTGGTCGGCAAGTTCTATGACGAAACGACGATCTACCAGGCCGCGGCTGCATTTGAACGCGGCGTCGACTGGAAAACAATAACCGGCTGATGCTGGTGGCGGTCTACCCGGTCGAACCTGTCGGTTCGTTGCTCCATGGGCATGACTGATCGAGTGTCCGCGATCCCTCGCCCGCTCAATTGACCCTGCAACTTCTGGCGGGCCGGGTCTTCCGGCCGTCTGCTGCTCCGGCGTCCCACCGGAAGCGACCTCTCTTCGCGTGACGTGCTGCGGCGCAAGCGTCCGCTGACGCGAACCGGAACGTGGCAAACAAGCCACAAAGCGCTCCATCTAGTAGACAAATCTGTTATCGTGTACAAGATATGGCTTGCCCCGAATCCGCTCGCCTGAGGAGAACGGTTATGCGCGATATGATGCTAGATAAGGAGATCGCCGTGCTCGATGCCGTCCAGATGCCAGGTCGTTACCAGGTGCAACTCACCCGTTCGCGCGATGCCTTGTTGACCGACTTTGGCCGCGCCACCATGACCGATCGATATCTGATGCCGGGTGAGGGGTTCCAGGATCTCTTCGCACGCGTCGCCTCGCAGTATGGGGACGACCACGCGCATGCCCAGCGGATCTATGACTACATGAGCAAGCTATGGTTCATGCCGTCCACGCCGATCCTGTCGAATGGCGGAACCAATCGAGGTCTGCCGATTTCCTGCTTCCTGAACGAAGCCTCCGACAGCCTGGACGGCATATTGGATCTCTGGAACGAGAATGTCTGGCTGGCATCCAAGGGCGGCGGCATCGGATCGTATTGGGGCAACTTGCGCTCGATCGGCGAAAAGGTCGGCGCGGTCGGGAAAACCTCGGGCGTCATTCCCTTTATAAGAGTCATGGACAGCCTGACCCTGGCGATCAGCCAGGGGTCTCTTCGGCGTGGATCGGCGGCGGTTTATCTTCCGATATGGCACCCCGAGATCGAGGAATTCACCGAAATTCGCCGCCCCACCGGTGGAGATCCAAACCGCAAGGCGCTTAACCTGCACCACGGGATACAGATTTCGGACGCGTTCATGCGCGCGGTGGAAGCGGATGAACCATGGGCGCTGCTGTCGCCAAAGGACAAATCCGTTGTTCGGTCGATCTCGGCCCGCAACCTGTGGATCCGGATCCTGACGGCACGGATCGAGACCGGAGAACCTTACCTGGTTTTCTCGGATCACGTGAACAGCGCGCGCCCTGAACACCACAAGCTGGCCGGGCTGGAGGTGAAGACGTCCAACCTGTGCAGCGAGATCACCCTCCCGACGGGTGAGGATCAGCACGGAAAGCAGCGAACCGCGGTATGCTGCCTATGCAGCGTCAACCTGGAAAGATGGGCGGAGTGGGAAGAACATCCGACGTTCATCGAGGACATCATGCGGTTCCTCGACAATGTTCTGCAGGATTTTATAGATCACGCGTTGCCTGGGATGGAGAAGGCCAAATACGCGGCCATGCGCGAACGCTCGGTTGGCATGGGCGTCATGGGATTCCACTCGTTTCTTCAGGCGTTGAATATCCCATGGGAGAGCGCAGTGGCAAAGGTCTGGAACAAGAAGATCTTTCGGCACCTCAGGGCACAAGCGGATGCTGTTTCGGTGAAGCTGGCAAACCAACGCGGGGCCTGTCCGGATGCGCTTGAATACGGCGTAAACGAGAGATTCTCTCATAAATTGTCGATCGCGCCGACCGCTTCGATTTCGATCATCGCCGGCAATTCCTCGCCGGGTATCGAGCCGATCGCGGCGAACGTATTCGTGCAAAAGACACTATCGGGCAGCTTCTCGGTAAGAAACCGGCATCTTCAAAAACTGCTTGCGGCGAAAGGATTCGACACCGAGGAAGTCTGGTCTTCCATCACAATGTCCAAGGGCAGCGTGCAGCATCTGGATTTTCTGAACGAGCACGAGAAGGCCGTCTACAAGACCGCGTTTGAACTCGATCAGCGGTGGATCATCGAGCATGCCGCGGATCGGGCGCCGCTTGTGTGTCAGAGTCAGTCGGTAAACCTGTTCCTGCCCGCGAACGTGCATAAGCGAGATCTGCATGAAATTCATTTCATGGCCTGGAAGAAGGGCGTCAAGTCATTGTATTACTGTCGGAGTCTGTCGGTCGCGCGAGCGGATAATGTCAGCGCCAAGGCGATAGCCCCGAAGGTCCTCACCGGGTTGATACTGGAGGTAAAACCAAACGACAACTCCGACCTGTTGCCGGGGCTGGCGGTGGGTTCAGCGGACCGAGTGGATTATGAAGAGTGTCTGGCCTGCCAGTAGCTCAAGGTTTTGTGGATAGCGGGATGAACCAGGCTGCCAGAACCGCGCCCGCCGCAGCGCGTAATCGTGAGCCGATCCTGCAGGTACTGCGCGATATCTTGCCGCCGTCGGCGCTGGTGCTGGAGATCGCCAGCGGTACAGGCGAGCACGCCGTGTGGTTCTGCAGCGCGTTGCCTGCGCTGACCTGGCAGCCGACCGACCAGGACGCGGTCGCGCTGAACAGCATCGCGGCCTGGCGCGATACCACCGGCCTGCCGAATATACTGCCGCCGCTATACCTCGACGCCGCGGCCGAAAGTTGGCCCGTCGTCCGGGCAGACGCCGTCGTCGCGATCAATATGGTCCATATCGCGCCCTGGGCCGCCACAGAAGGGCTGATCACGGGGGCCGCGCGTGTCCTGACCCAAGGCGGTCTGCTCTTCCTCTACGGCCCGTTCCGCGAGGATGGCGTGCATACCGGATCCGGCAACGCCGCTTTCGACACCCGCCTGCGGGCGCAAGATCCATCCTGGGGCATACGCGACCTCGACGACATCACCGCGGTCGCCGGCCGGCACGGATTCGAGACGCCTGAACGAATCTCGATGCCGGCGAACAATCTCAGCGTGGTGCTCCGCCAAGGCCACCCGGTGCCGACGCCGGGGTAAGACCCGTGATCAGTTTGGCTCTGGCGATGTCCGGTGTCACCTGGACCCAGCACCGGTCGAGCCATGTTGATGCTCCGGCAGGAAGAACTGGTTCTCCGGCCGTGGCAAACCGAGATGAGCGCGCAGCGTGGTCCCTTCATATTCGCTGCGGAACAGGCCCCGGCGTTGCAACTCGGGGATGACAAGTTCCACAAAATCATCGAGGCCGGCTGGGACGGTTGGGAACATGATGTTGAAACCGTCGGCGGCGCCCGCCTCCAGCCATGATTGCATCGTGTCGGCAATCTCAACGGCTGTTCCGACCATCTCGAGCCCGCCGAAGCCGCCGACCATCTGGGCAAGCTGACGGACGGTCAAGTTCCGCCTGCGTGCCAGCGCGACCAGCGTGTCCCGCCCACTTTGGCTCTGGTTTGACGGCGGGATCTCGGGCAGTGGCGCGTCGAGGTCAAAGGTCGAGGCATCGACGCCAAGCCGGATGGACAGGTTGGGCACGCCGCTCTCGGGATGCACGAGACGATCAAGCAGAGCCTTCTTTTCCCACGCCTCCGCACCCGTTCGGCCGACAACCACGAGCGCGCCCGGTAGGATTCTGAAGTGATCAGCCAAACGCCCCGCCGCCGTCACACGCGCTTTAACGTCGGTAGCAAAGGCACGCGCTTCCTCGATCGTGCGGCTGCTGCCGAACACGACTTCGGCGGTTTCGGCGGCCAGCTGCCGGCCGGCCTCGGAGGCGCCGGCCTGGACGATAACCGGCCAACCCTGGATCGGCCGCGCGATGTTTAACGGGCCCCGCACCGACAGATGCGGACCCTGATGGTCAAGCACGTGCATCTTCTCCGGATCAAAAAAGATGCCGCTCGCCTGGTCATGCCGCCACGCATCGTCGGCCCAGCTGTCCCAGAGGCCGGTCACGACCGCCTGGAACTCCCGTGCCCGCCGGTAGCGTTCGTCGTGCTCGACATGGTCGGGCAGGCCGAAATTGAGCGCGGCATCGGGATTGGCGGTCGTGACGACATTCCATCCCGCGCGGCCATTGCTGATGTGGTCGAGCGAGGCGAACCGGCGGGCGATATGATACGGTTCGTCAAAGGTCGTCGAGGCTGTGGCGATCAACCCTATCCGTTCGGTCGCCATCGCAAGCGCTGACAGCAGCGTCAGCGGCTCGAACGAAGTTACCGTCGCGCTGCGCCGTAGCGACTGGATCGGCATGTTGAGCACGGCCAGGTGGTCCGCCATGAAGAAGGCATCGAACCGCGCCCGTTCCAGAGCCTGGATCGGCATGTTGAGCACGGCCAGGTGGTCCGCCATGAAGAAGGCATCGAACCGCGCCCGTTCCAGAGCCTGGATACGGCCTGAACCGCACGAGGTGCTTGAGGTTGAAGTTGGCGTCGGGATAGGCGCCCGGATAGCGCCACCAGGCGGTATGGATGCCGACCGGACGCATGATGGCGCCTAGATGAAGCTGCTTCGTCATGCTGAATGCTCACCTTGCAAGATTGCGTCGGGAACCGTCGCCGCGCGTCAACCAATCCAGATTGACGCGCCAAACCATTCTGATTGTCGCCGCGTACAGCCCCAGCAACTCCTTCTCGCCTGACAGCGTCAAGGCCAGCGCCACATACACCGCCTTGTTCTTCACCACCTCGTCGTGGCGGATCTTTACTTGCAGGGCGTCCAGAAACACCACAGGATAGACCGCCTCCAGCAAGCGGTTACGCCACGTCAGCACGTCCTCGTGCACCGCGTCCGTCCCATGGCTGATCAGGTCGGGCGACACCTCCACCTGATATATCTGTCGAAGGTGTGCCTGTACGTCGCGCGCCGACAGGCCGCGCGCATACAGGCTGATGACCTGCGCGTCGAAACCCGCAAGCCGCGTCACCCCCTTCGGCACCATCGCAGGCTCGAATCGATCCGCATGGGTACGACGGCGGAAAAAAGATCATGGGCAAGAAGCGCCATGTCCTTGTAGACGCCCAGGGTCTGCTGCTTCACGCGATCGTCCAGTCGACCGACGAGCAAGATCGCGGCGGCGTGCTGGTGATGGCGACCCGTTCGGCGCATAGCCGTTCCTGCTTAAGCTGCATACCGGCAAGGCTATCAGGGGCCGCGGTTCCGCGACCGCCCGCAATGGGTCCTGCGTCAAGTCGACGTGGAGATCGTCAAGCGAATTAGTGACTACGTGTCCGAAAACATCACCACGGCGCCGGCGCCCCAAAAACGCTGATGGCGATCAGGGGCGACTGAGCATTCCTCGGAAGAAACCTGGTGTTAATACGCTTATTGGATCAATTGAAGCATTCGGATCAGTTATTTTCCCCTTAAGCGTAAAGCTCGCGGCGAAGACGCCCCCACCTATTTCCGGGCTAAACAGCCCACCGACCAACGGCAATTTCCCAAGCATCGAATTAAAAAAGTAAACTGGAACAATAGTGCCGACTATTGACGTTCGCTGATTTAGCAGACCGATACGGCCGTTCGCCGTGAAACCAAGCGAAGAGTTGTAGCCGCGGGCCTGTTCTATACTCAGGTCGGCACCGTCATAGTGAAAGGCCACAAATACATGGGAAAAGTTCATCCCAGGTCCACTCAGAGCATCGACAAGACCATACAATGAAATGGCTTGAAGGATTTTACCCATGACCGGCGAATTTTTGACAACGCTATCGTCTAGGGTCGCCGTGCCAGATAAGGGATAGAACCCAGAGGACAGGCTGAAAATACCGTCAACGTGCAGATGGCCGGAGCGCACTCTTGGCCCGACGTCTAGACCTCGAAGCAAGCTTCCTGCGTCTTTGACATCGACTATCAGATGTCGGGTAACTCCCTGGGGCTCAATTTTGATGGAGAACCCTGAACCCGCATGCGTCGAACCGACCACATCAAGAAGTTTAACAGTTTCTCCCTCGCAAGCCGCTTTCACCAAGAGGTCGCCAACGAGCTCCCGGTTAGCTAGAATGACACGCTTGAAGCGAGCGTCCAGCGTCCAATCGGGCTTGGTCGTCATCGTATCAGCCGGCCAACCCGTGGATCGCTTTTCGGCGACTTTTGCAGACAGATCAATCTGATCGCCTTGCAGCACTATCGCGACCGGCTGGTTTTTCTCCAGACGAACCATGGCGTGCCCCTCGGATCGTCCTAGCCGAATATCATCTAACAATACTGTCCGAATATGGCCACCGACGAAATCGGCAGAACCGCGCAGCATCAACCCGTCGCCCTGAATAACGATCTTGTCGATCTTCGTCACCCGACCGAACGACGTCAGCATGGTCGCTGACACGGTGGCACTGCTCCCGGACGCCTTGCTCCAGGCCAGAGGATCGACCGCAAGGGTCGCGAGCGTCAGGTCGCCATTGATCGCGACCGAACCATCGCCGCCGCGCCGCTCTATCATGACAACGGTCAAAGGAACCGGCCCGGTCATGAAGTCATTGACACGCAGACCGAATGACTCAAGCTGCGAAGCCTCGGGCTGCGCGGTTACAGCGATCTTCTGGACAATCTGGTCAGCCCGCCCGGATTTAAAATCCATCGTGCCACTCAAGTCGACCGGTATTGCGGCCACCGTTCCTCGGCCTTTAATGCCCAAACCATCCTTGCCGATGTCGAAATCGAAGATACCGTCATCGAGTTCATGGCCAGCGGCGACATCCAACAGGCGAATTTTCGAGACGCGAGCATCCGCATGAATCTGCACATCATCGATCCGCAGTTTGTTTTGGAGGGGAAACCGAAGGTCGAGCTTCGCGAAGGCCTCGCCGCCGCTGGTCTTTAGAGCGATCGGGTGATCCGAAAGAAGATGCAGTCGCGGTTCCTTCAGCAGGGCAAGCGTACTAGCGACCGGTCCCTCGACTTGAGTATGGATCACGGCGATCTGGTCGCGAACAGACAGACCGGTAATGCGCATTTGGCCGTCCTTTATCAGCAAGTCGGCCCCTCCACCGCCTATTCGCTGGTGGGCGGAGGATAGGTGAATGTCCAGCGTGTCAGGATCGACAAGATGCAACTGAAAATCCGTTTGATCGATCGGCGGTATGTTGTCGATCCAAGTGAATGTCGCATGGGATCCGTCGAGATAACCTTCAGCCTTGGTCAGCACGATGTCCTGCAGCGCTTCGTCCGCGTCGACGGTCAGGGACATCATCCCGTGCGTGGTCGCTCCGCTGGTCACGTGCTCGATGATCCATGGCCGCGCACCGGTCGCGAGACCCAGAGGCCAGAGCCTGGGCAAATCCGCGATGTCGATGCGGCCAAGTGCAACCGTTAGGGATGCCCGGAGTCGATCCGCCACGCGGGAGACTGTGCCGCCAAACTCCACGATCTCCGGCCTGCCTTCCGGCGTGTGGGCAACATCGAAATGAGCCTTTGTCACCGTGAGTTTGTTTTGGGTTGCAGATAGCGCAATGAGGCCGCTGCGCACTGGCACATCCCCTTGCGCGAGATTAAGCTGGCCCTCCCCAACCGGAATGTCCGCTCGTATCGCTGACAGGGCGAAGTTCCGATCCAAATTGACTGTCGCCGCCAATGCTATGGGCGCGTCGATGCCGGCGATGAATGCCAAAGCCGACGGTAGAGGACCGATCCGAGCTGGACGAATAGCCGTCAGTTTCAGATCAACGGTCAGATCCAGGCCAGCGGCCCAATCCGCGTCCGCCGTCAGGCTCGCCTGCTGTTCACCGACCGAAAGCGGGGCCCGAAGCAGGCCATGGACGTGCCCGGTTCCAGCACGGACCAGATCGAGATCCAGATCTGACGTCCGAACGAGCAGTCCACTTCTCTGATCCCGAAATGTCACATCGGCATTGCGGAAATGGGCGCGTCGTATCTGGTCGAACAACCCATTCGTGTGGCCGTGATCGCTGCTGGCTGGTCGGGAAATCTGCTCCTGCAGCCGCTTGAGATCGAGGGACTCAGTGCCGGTTGAACCACCGGCGCCGATATCCCCACCCAGATCGACCGCACCACGAGGCTTCCTTATGATAGCGATCTTGGCATGATCCACTTCGATCGCGCGCGGTATGATGCGGCCGAGCAGCACGCCAGCGAAGGAGAATGTGACGTGGGCAGAAGGGGCTGCGACGAGGCGCCGACCTCCCCGGTCGGCCACGGTTATGTTGGAGAGACGCACGTCGAGCGGGTAATCGATGCCTTTGTCGAAGCCTTCCCATGCCAGATATGCGCGCTCAAATGACACATGGACCGGTGCCGTATCATCGATGAACGATGCTCTCACGCGATTAGACCAACTACCAAGATCAATAGGTCCCTGCGCGAGGCGCCATGCGGTGGCAGCCAAAAGGAAGCTGACAACCACCAGAAGGCCAATGGCCAACGCCAGCAGGCGATGCACAGCCTTCGACGTGTGATGGATGGCCCGTCCAGTGGAACGAACAACCACGTGATTTGTTGAGCGATGAAACCAGCCGCCTTCTCGATACCACGCCACTGGCCCGTCCCCTACGATGCGGCTGGAGCCGACAGACTCATCGAGCGCTTCAAAGCAATCGGTGAATCCGAGGCTCGGCTGCTGAAGGCGCCAAGTGTTCTGGACATGCTGAGGTGTTTAGGGGGCAACAGTCCCTACCTTGCCACGTTGGTATTGCGTGAATCCGACACGGTCCGCCGTCTGGTCAAACAAGGACCTGATCCCGCCCTGGCGCATTGTCTAACCCCGCTTCGCCATGTTCCCCCATCCGCGGCGCGTCCCGAGATTGCGGCTGCGCTCCGACAGGCGAAACGAGCGGTCGCCCTGATCGCTTCGATAGCGGATGTGGGGGGAATATGGCCACTGGAAAGCGTGACCGGCGCCCTGTCCGAACTGGCGGAAATGACGCTGAGGCTTGCGATCTGCCATCTTCTTCGATCGGCACACGACACCGGCGAATTACGGCTGCAGGACCCCAACAGACCCGACCTGAACTGCGGGTTCGTTGCTTTGGCCATGGGCAAGCTTGGGGGCGTGGAGCTAAACTACTCGTCCGACATTGACCTCATACTCCTATATGATGGCACCGCACCGCTATATGCCGGCGGGCGTGTTGCCGATAGCATCGGATCGTTCACGTCCCGGTTGGCGCGAGATCTGATCACGCTGATGGAGGCGCGGGACGTCAACGGCTATGTCTTCCGCACCGATCTGCGGCTGCGGCCTGATCCGGCGGCCACCCCGCCTGCGGTTTCCTGGCATGCGGCGCTGGCCTACTACGAAAGCATGGGGCAGAATTGGGAACGTGCGGCCATGATCAAGGCGCGTCCAGTCGCCGGCGATCTTGCACTTGGTTATCGCTTCCTCGAGGCAATTCGACCTTTTGTCTGGCGTCGCGGGCTCGATTTCGCGGCGGTCGCGGATATCCACGCGATGAAGCGGCGGATCGACGTGGCGAAGAAGACCGCTCTCGGGCAGATGGACGACCCGATCGCGCGCGCCGCCGGCCACAACGTAAAGCTCGGTGAAGGCGGCATACGGGAGATCGAATTCCTGGTGCAGACCTTGCAAATGGTGTGGGGCGGCCGCGATCCCACGCTGCGAGTCAGGCCGACGCTGCAGGCCATGGCACGCTTGGTCGACACCGGGCATCTAGAGGAAACGGCCCGCTTTCAACTCGAGACATCCTATCGGTTCCTGCGGCAGGTGGAGCACCGTATTCAGATGGTGAATGACCGCCAGACGCATACGCTGCCGCAACAGCACGATGAGATGAACCACGTCGCCTTGTTCTTGGGGTATCGGGACGCGCGTGCTTTCGCCCGGGAATGCTTGCGCCACGTCGATATCGTTCGGGCCAACTATCGGGCCGTGTTCGAACATGTTCCCGATTTGCCTGGCGTCAAGGTGGCTGGACCCGAACTGGATTTCCGCGGCGACGATCCGACGCCGGCGACGACTGTCGCGGCGCTGAACGGCCTTGGTTATCACGACACGAAGCGGATTATCACGGCGGTCCGGCAGTGGCTCGCCGGGCGGGTCCGCGCTCTACGGTCGAGCCGGGCTCGGGACCTGATAACGACGATGGTGCCGGCGATCCTGGTGGCCTTGGGGCGGCAGCCAAACCCGGACGAGGCCTTCAACCGGTTCGATCGTTTCATCAGCGCGTTGCCGGCCGGCGTGCAGCCGATGTCATTGTTCCAGCGAAATCCGATGCTGTTGGATCGCATCGCGGCGGTGCTGGGCGCGGCACCGATGCTGGCGGAACATCTGGCGCGCTATCCCAGCGCCTTGGAGGGTCTGCTCACAGCGGACGATGTGGGCGATGTGCGACAGATGCTGCGTTCGCGCATGGCTGGTGCCGGCAGGTTGGAAGACATTATCCAGATTGTCCGACGCGCGGTGAAGGAGCGGGATTTCTTTCTGTCAGTCGCGACGCTGGAGGGACGGCTGGATGCCAATGCATCCGGCAGGCAGCGGACGGCCTTGGCCGAAGCGGCCCTGTCGGTCCTGGTGCCCAGTGTGCTGGCTGACTTCGCCGCGCGCTTTGGCCGGGTGCCCGGCGGTGCGCTCGCGGTCGTCGCCATGGGCAAGGCTGGGGGGCGGGAGATGATGGCCGGATCTGATCTGGACCTGATGTTCATCTACGACCATACAGCCGACGCCACTGAAAGCCGGGGGGCGCGCAGCCTGCCCGCCAGCCAGTGGTTCGTGCGCGCGGTGCAGGCCTGCATCGCTGCGCTAACCGCACCAGGACCGGAAGGGCAGATGTATGCGCTCGACATGCGGTTGCGGCCTTCCGGCAACAAAGGTCCGGTCGCCGTCTCGCTGGAAGGTTTCAGGCATTACCATGAATGGGATGCGTGGACCTGGGAGCGTATGGCGCTGACCCGGGCGCGGGTCGCGGCTGGACCCGCCGACATGCGCCGGAAGGTGAACCAGGCGATTGAGGCTGCTATCCAGCGTCAGCAGACACCGGATCAGATCCGGGCCAACGCGACAACCATGCGCGAGCGCGTGGCACGCGACCTTCGGCCGCATGGTCCGTGGGACGTGAAGCTGCGGACCGGCGGTTTGATCGACATCGAGTTCATCGCCCAGACGCTTCAGTTGATCCACGCCCGCGATGCCGGCGTTCACCGCAGCCAGACGACACGCGTCGCACTCCAGCGACTGAGCCGAGCTAATGTGATCGCCAACCGTGATGCGAGGCTGCTGATCGATGCTGAACGTCTTTGGCGCACGATTCAGGGCATGCTACGAATGACGGTCGGCCGAACGGAGGCGACTGAACTACCACACGCGTCGGCCCTGCCTCTGTTGCGAGCCGTCACCAAAGCAGGTGTGTCGGCCGATGACACCGACGATTTGCTGAACAAATCGGCAGACATTGCGCGGCAGGTCCGTATTATCTTCGAACGCTATGTGGGGAAATCAGGCGGATGAGTGTAGCGGAAGGGGATACGGCTCCCGATTTTCAGATGCCTGCCACGGGCGGCCGAACCGTCAGCTTGGACAGCTACAAGAGAAAGCCGTTTATCCTGTATTTCTATCCGAAAGCGGATACCCCGGGCTGCACCAAGGAGGCCTGCGCGTTTCAGGAAGCCACGCCGCATCTGGAGGCGATCGGCCTGGACGTGATCGGGGTGTCCCCGGACAAGATCAGCCCGATCGAGAAATTTGCCGCCAAATACGGACTTACGTTTCCCCTGGCATCCGACGAAAGCCACACGGTGGCGGAAAAGTATGGCACTTGGGTCGAAAAATCGATGTACGGCCGCAAATACATGGGCATGGAACGCTGCACGTTCCTCATCGGCGCCGATGGCAAAGTACTGAAGGTTTGGCGAAAGGTAAGCGTGACTGGTCATGCAGACAACGTGATGGCGGCTGCACGCGTGGCTAAGCTGGTGTAATCGATCGCGGAGGCTGGTCGACGAAAAAGCGCACGGCTCTGCGTCCTGCGGTTGCCAGCCTCTTGCGCAGCGAACGCCTGATCCCACTCTCGCTGCACGCGTTGACCCGTTTATCCCGCAAGGCTAATCAGCCTCGACGGTTCGACGCCGCCGTCAGACCAAAAGGTGCGCCGACAGAACTGGAGCGATGCTTGAGAGACGTACGGGACGCGCTGATGATCGCGCGGGACTCCAAGGGCAAACTGGTGCGCCGCCCCCTTTCACCGCACCTTCAGGTCTATCGGTGGCCGATCAGCATGGCACTATCCATCCTGCACCGGATAACCGGGGTGGCGCTTGGTGTCGGAACCTTGTTGCTGACCTGGTGGCTGGTCGCCGCGGCCGGTTCAGACAACGCCTTCAACAACGCGCAGTGGTTCATGGGTTCCGCGCTCGGGCTGCTGCTGCTGTTCGGATGGTCAGTGGCGCTGATTTTCCATTTCGTCAGTGGCATTCGTCATCTGGTTTGGGACGCAGGGGTCGGATTTGACGCGCCGACGTATAATACGTCCGGTTGGGGTGTCGTCATCGCGACTGGCGTGTGCACTCTACTGGTCTGGATCGTCGGCTTGGTGGTTTGGTAAGAGGTCGAAATGCCAGAAACTCCGCATATCGACATAATGCGCTCCCCGCTTGGGCGCGCGCGCGGTCTCGGAACGGCCCGCGCCGGTTCGCATCACTGGTGGGCACAACGTCTGACGGCGCTTGCTCTGGTGCCATTAACGATCTGGTTCATCTTCTCGATCATTCATCTCTCCGGCGCTTCACACCAGGCGGTAATCGCTTGGCTGTCGTCGCCGTTGACACTTGCCTTGATGCTCGCGCTGATTGTCGCGACATTTCACCATCTGCAACTGGGTGTGCAGGTGGTTATCGAAGACTATGTAAATGACGAACGAGTTAAGATGGGCGCTGTGCTGGGGGTAAAGGCACTCTGCACGTTGCTGGCAATCGTCTGCATCGTCTCCGTTATGAAAATCGGGCTTTAAGCCGCTAGGAACACACGATGAACGCGATCACGATGCCCTCATCTCGGGCGTATAACGTGGTGGATCACACTTACGACGTCGTTGTGGTCGGCGCCGGCGGCTCGGGGCTGCGCGCCACCTTCGGCATGGGCGCCGCGGGCCTGAAGACCGCGTGTATCACCAAGGTCTTTCCCACTCGCAGCCATACGGTCGCCGCCCAGGGCGGCATCGGCGCCGCACTCGGCAATATGGGCGAAGACGATTGGCGCTGGCACATGTACGACACCGTCAAGGGGTCCGATTGGCTGGGCGACCAGGACGCGATCGAATACATGTGCCGTGAGGCAATACCGGCGGTTTACGAACTGGAACACTACGGCGTCCCGTTCAGCCGCACCGAAGACGGACGTATCTACCAGCGTCCATTCGGCGGTCACATGAAGGACTACGGCAAGGAGCCGGCGATGCGGGCCTGTGCCGCCGCCGATCGAACCGGCCATGCCATCCTGCACACGCTTTATCAGCAAAGTCTGAAGCATGACGCTGAGTTTTTCATCGAGTATTTCGCGCTCGACCTGATCATGGATGAGGAGGGCGTTTGCCGCGGCGTGATGGCCTGGAACCTGGAGGATGGCAGCATTCATCGGTTCCGAGCGCAGACCGTCGTATTGGCGACTGGTGGATACGGCCGTGCTTATTTGTCTTGCACGTCCGCACACACGTGCACCGGTGACGGCACCGGCATGGTGCTTCGTGCCGGGTTGCCGGCCCAGGACATGGAGTTTGTGCAGTTCCATCCGACCGGCATCTTTCCCGCCGGCTGCCTGATCACCGAGGGCGCCCGCGGCGAAGGTGGATACCTGACCAATGCCGAAGGGGAACGCTTCATGGAGCGTTACGCCCCCACCGCGAAGGATCTGGCCAGCCGGGATGTCGTTTCCCGGTCAATGACGGTAGAAATCAACGAGGGCCGCGGCTGCGGCCCGGCGAAAGACCATATCATGCTCCATCTGGAGCATCTTGGAGCAGAGCTCCTGCACGAACGCCTGCCCGGCATCTCCGAGACGGCAAAAGTGTTCGCCGGCGTTGACGTGACCAAAGAACCTATCCCGGTGTTGCCGACGGTGCATTACAACATGGGCGGGATCCCGACAAACGTGCATACGGAGGTCCTGCGCCCGACCAAGGACGATCCCGATGCTGTCGTACGTGGCCTGATGGCGGTTGGGGAGGCTGCCTGTGTGTCCGTTCACGGTGCGAATCGTCTTGGCACGAACTCGCTGCTCGATCTGGTGGTATTCGGTCGCGCCGCGGCGCATCGCGCGTCGCAGACCATCAAGCCGGGTGCCGGGCAGGCACCCTTGCCGCCAAAAGCCGGTGAGGCGTCGCTCGATCGGTTTGATCGGACAAGGCATGCGAAGGGCGGTACCAAGGTCGCGGAATTGCGCCTGACGATGCAGCGCTGCATGCAGGGACACGCCGCGGTGTTTCGTACCGCCAAGAGCCTGACCGAAGGCGTGCAGAAGATGAAAAAGGTCTGGAGCGGAATGACCGATATGTCGGTCTCGGATCGCAGCCTGATCTGGAACAGTGATCTGATGGAAGCGCTGGAGCTGCGCAACCTGATCGGCAGCGCGATGACCACCATGGTCGGTGCCGAGGCGCGAACTGAAAGCCGCGGGGCGCATGCGCATGATGACTATCCCGATCGCGACGACCAGAACTGGATGAAGCATACCTTGGCCTGGTGTGACGACCAGGGTGAGGTGAAGCTTGGCTATCGGCCGGTGAAGATGCGGACGCTGACCAACGAGGTCTCGGTGTTCCCGCCCAGGAAGCGGGTCTACTAACCAAGATGCGCGATTACGATGTCCATGGACCCTATCTAGTAAGTGGCAATCCCTACAGGGGGACGGCCCCAAATCCCACAACGACTGATGGGATGGAAAATCGTCGGAAGTTCCCTAATCCTGCGTGGAACATAACAGGCGTCACTGACCACAGGCGAGGCCGTCTTTCGAAGGGGCGGACGATCGTGCGGCAGATGATTGTCGGGAGAGGCTGATGGTCGCTTTCAATCTTCCCCTGAACAGCCGCATCGGCCAGGGCCAGACCTTTCGGGCGCCCGCTGGAACAAAGCGCGTCCGGGATTTCAAGATCTATCGCTGGAATCCGGACGACGGGAAAAATCCGCAAACTAATACCTATGAGGTCGATCTCGACGCTTGTGGCCCGATGGTGTTGGACGCTCTGATCAAAATCAAGAACGAGATCGACCCGACCCTGACGTTCCGCCGCTCCTGCCGCGAGGGCATCTGCGGGTCCTGCGCGATGAACATTGATGGCGGCAACACCCTGGCCTGTCTCAAGCCGATCGAGGAGATCAAGGGAGCGGTCAAGATCACCCCGTTGCCGCACATGCCGGTGGTGAAGGATCTGGTTCCGGACTTATCACAGGTGTACGCGCAATACCGTTCTGTCAAACCATGGATGCAGGCTGACACGCCCGCGCCCCCCGACGCCGAACGGCTGCAAAGCAAGGAAGAGCGCGCCAAACTGGATGGAATGTGGGAATGTATCTTGTGCTTCTGCTGCTCCACGGCTTGTCCCAGCTACTGGTGGAACGGCGACCGCTTCCTGGGACCGGCCGTTCTGCTGCAGGCTTATCGCTGGATCGCCGACTCGCGGGATGAGGCGACCGGCCAACGACTGGATGAGCTGGAAGACCCTTTCAAGCTGTACCGCTGCCACACCATCATGAACTGCACCAACAGCTGCCCTAAAGGACTGAACCCGGCCAAGGCGATCGGCGCGATCAAACAGTTGATCGTCGAGCGCCAAGGCTGACCAAGGTCACCCTTTGACGGTGGTACGTTCAGGAGCGATGGTTGACCCCTGCATGGTGATACAGGAAACGATCATGATCGAGGTTTGGAGCTGGCCAACACCGAACGGACATAAGGTCCACATCGCCCTGGAAGAACTTGAGCTCCCCTACAGGGTCATCCCGGTCAACATCGGCAAAGGCGATCAGTTCAAGCCCGAGTTTCTGGCGATCACGCCGAACCACCGCATCCCCGCCATCGTCGATCTGGATGGGCCGGGAGGCAAGCCGCTGAAGCTGTTCGAGTCTGCGGCGATCATGATCTATTTGTCTGAAAAGACCGTCGGTAAGCTGATCCCGGTTGATCCCACCGAACGCTACAGCTGCCTTCAGTGGATGATGTTCCAGATGGGTGGCACCGGACCAATGTTCGGACAGTACAACCACTTCGCGAATTATGCCGTGGAGAAGATCGCCTACGCGATCGAGCGCTATACCAACGAGGTGAAGCGACTGCATCGCGTTCTGGACAAGCGGTTGGCGGAATCCGCGTATCTTGCGGGTCCTGACTACACGATGGCCGACATCATAAACTTCCCGTGGATCCGAAATCCCGACCGGCGCAACATCGATCTGGCCGCATACCCGAACGTCAAACGCTGGCATGACGCGATCGCATCTCGCCCGGCGGTGCAACGGGGGGTGGAAGTATTGTCCGAGAACCAGCGGCATGGGCAAATGACCGACGAGGAGCGTGAGGTCATGTTTGGCAAGACGCAATTCCAGGCTCGATAGGCCACTGCGCATCGTGGCAGAACAGGTTCAAATGGCTCGGATCGCCCGGTTTCCACTCGCGATCTCCAGCCTCAGCACTGGAGCGCTTTCAGGCTGACCGTAAACGGTCAGCGCGCTCTGGCTCATTGTTTCGAGAGCAATTTCATCAGCCAGACTGTGCCCGTCGGGCCGACGTCGCTGTAGGTTCCGGCAAGATAAGCGGGACAAAGTCTTTGACGGGCAGGCCTTAACGGAAAACCCGTTCGGCGGCCCACCACTTAAGCCGCTTTTGTTCTTTTTTTGTTAAAGAGACGAAGTTTGTACCATTCGGCTCATATCCTCGCTGGAGCACGCACCATCGCCGAAATTGTTCTTGCTTTGTTCAAGAAAGTCCCGCCGGTGCCGCTGTCGGAGCGCGCCTTTGGTATAGCGGGTATCTGGAAGATAACGCTATAGTCGAAGCTGATTCGCTGGCAACACTAATTCAGAGGCAGGTCTGGGCACCGATGACAGCGCGGATTCTGATTGTCGACGATATGCCTGCGAACACACGCTTACTCGAGGCAAAGCTGGCTGCAGAGTATTATCAGGTCAAGTCAGCGCGTGATGGGTTTGAGGCACTTTTAAATGCTCGCGACTGGCAGCCCGATCTAATCCTTTTGGACGTCATGATGCCGGGTATGGACGGCTACGAATGTTGCCGTCAGCTAAAGGAAGATGCTGTCACCTTGCACATCCCGGTCGTTATGGTCACCGCGTTAGGAGAACCCGCTGAGCGCTTGCGCGGCCTTGATGCCGGAGCAGACGACTTTCTGACCAAGCCAGTCGACTATGATACCCTGATGGCTCGGGTTCGCAGTCTGATCCGCCTTAAGCGCCTGCTTGACGAGTGGCGTGCCCGCGGCGACACGGCGCGAGCCCTTGGCTTGAATACCGGCCAGCTGTTAATTCCCTCTATCGCGGGGGCAAGGGCACTTGTGGTCGATGACTGGGACCAAAGCGCGCAGAACATTCAGGATGCCTTGGCTACAGACGGTGTGATCTCCGCCTGGGCCAGCAGTTGTGCCGAGGCAATCAGGATGACCGCCGCAGTTCAGTTCGACTTGATGGTCCTAAGCTTGTCGCTGGCGAGCGAGGATCCATTAAAACTGGTTTCGATCCTGCGTGCGTCAGATGGGACACACGAAACGCCACTACTTTTGGTAGGAGAACCTGCTGAGAAATCCCGTATTCTGCGCGGCTTCGAGCTCGGGGCAAACGATTGGTTGACGCAACCGATTGATCCGCATGAGCTGCGGGCAAGAGCGCGAAATCAAGTGCGCCGGAAGTTCTATCAGGACCGCTTGAGATCAGACCTCGGCACGGCACTGGAAATGGCACTCACTGACCCGCTTACCGGATTGTATAATCAACGTTACCTGCGTCGTCACCTTAATGGCTTGATGGAAAACCGGCAGGGACGGCAGTTGGCGGTCCTAATGGTCGATGTGGATCATTTCAAATCGGTCAACGATCGGTATGGACACGCGTCCGGCGACCGGGCTCTACGGCTGATCGCGGATTCGCTACGAGCCAATACCCGGGTATTCGACTCTGTCGCACGGTATGGTGGTGAGGAGTTCGTCGTCGTGATGCCCGGCACCGGCCCGGTGGAGGCCGCTGCCGCCGGAGAACGATTGAGACTCGCGGTTGAGGAAATCGAATTCGACACTTCTCTCGGCACCTTGATGCCACTGACTGTCAGCGTCGGGGTCGCCTGCACCCCCGTTGCGCATGCTTCGCCTGATCTATTGCTGCAGGCCGCCGATACCGCACTTTATGACGCAAAGCGAAGCGGACGAAACCGAGTAGCCACAGCCTGGGCTACCGAAGCTATTTGATCTTGGCTTCTTTGAATGGAACATGCTTCCGCACAACAGGATCATATTTATTCATCTCAAGCTTGGCGGTTTGTGCGCGCGCATTCTTTTTCGTGACGTAGAAAAACCCGGTGTCGGCAGTGGATACGAGTTTAATCTGCACGGTGTTCGACTTGGCCATCGGCCTGATCCCTGATGAGTATCATGATGCCGGTAAAGACCTTGCACCGGCACCTGAACAAGGTCTCGGGTCGAAGGCTTACGGGACTGTTGCAATACATCTTATACGATGAGTGGGTGTCAGAATCAAGCCGTGGGCCGTCTGGCCCGGCATGGATCGGTCGTTCGCCGCGTTGATGTACCCCAACCGACCTTAGCAACAAGCAGCAGTCCCACGACATCAGATGGCCCATAGGGCGGATGATCACGAGCCACGACACAGGACAAATGCCAATCCTCCGACGACCATCCGGAACGCGGCCGAAGGGCGTGGCATCACCGCAGGCACGTCAGTGGGTGTGGTCTCCCGTAAAATCAGCCTTGGTGGAAAATCTCCATCACCGGAACTAGCCCCGATCCCGACCTAAAGACGCCCCACCGGCGAAACGCGCTTTCCCGCCCAAGGCTTCCTCGATCCGCAACATCTCATTCCATTTGGCTGTTCGCTCGCCACGAGCGAAGCTGCCTACCTTGAGTTGCCCCGAACCCCAGCCTACGGCGAGATGGGCGATCGTCACGTCCTCCGTCTCTCCCGACCGAGCTGAAACAATCGTTCGGTAACCACAGTCTGATGCTGCCCGTCGTGCGTCAAGCGTCTCGGTCAGAGTGCCCCGTTGGTTCGGTTTAAGCAGCACGGCGTTGGCTGCCCCTTTGGCCGCGGCATCCCGTAGCCGATCGGCGTCGCTGACCAGAAGGTCGTCGCCGACCACCTGTGTCGTGTTGCCGACGGCGCGGGTGAAGGCCGCAAATCCGTCGACGTCGTCTTCCGCCAGAGGGTCTTCAACCGACAGGATCGGGTATTTTCCCACCCAGTCAACCAGCAACTCGACCAGGCCCTCGGTCGTCAATTCCCTGGCCTCCAGCGCCAGTTTGTAGCGGCCGTTGGCGCAGAACGCAGAGGCCGCGACATCCAACGCGATCCCCACTTGCTCTCCGGGCCGGAAACCGGCTTTTTCAATCGCGGCGACTAGAGTGTCCAGCGCCTGTTCATTGGTCGAGAAAGCAGGCCACCAGCCGCCTTCATCCGCAACCCCCGCCAAGCTTCCCCTGGCCTCCATCAACTGGCCGGCGGCTCGGTAGACCTCGGCTGTCCAATCCAGCGCCTGCGCAAAGCTCTCGGCAGCCGGGCACATCACCATGAAATCCTGAATATCGACCCGCCGGCCGGCATGGACGCCACCGCCAAAGATCTGGATCTGCGGCAGCGGGATCAGGGTGGCACCGGCGCCCCCCAGGTAGTGGTATAAGGGCTGTCCAGAGGCGGCGGCGGCGGCATGCGCGACAGCCATCGAAACCGACAGGATGGCGTTGCCGCCAAGACGGGTCTTGTTCCGCGTTCCGTCCAGCTCGATCAGACGTTCATCCAAGGCCTCCTGATTGGTTGCATCCAGGCCGGCGACCGCATGGGCAATCACCGTGTTCACGTTAGCAACGGCCTTGGTGACGTCGTAGCCGCCGAAGGTGGTGCCACCGTCGCGAAGATCGAGCGCCTCACCCGATCCGGTCGAGGCGCCGGCGGGGGCGATCGCCCGCCCGACCGAACCGCCTTCCAGCAGGACATCTGTCTCGATGGTGGGACGTCCGCGGCTATCCCAAACCCGGCGGGCATGGACGTAGGCAATGCTGGTGGCGGTCATGCGGCCATCTCCTGTTTCCAGATCCACGCTACATCGCCCAGCCGATCCGGTGGTTCGAGAAGCAGACAACGTGCGACCTTACGGATTTTGTCGCGATCGTCATCGGACGTGATATATTCCACGGGCGATTTGCCATCCACGCGGGCGAGGAACAAGGCCGGCAGCAGATGCGCAGCGCGCGCTTCCAGCGCCGCCCTCGGCTCCCAGCAAACGAGCGGCTGATAGGCCGTCGCGATCGCATCGAAGCTTTCCAGCAGCGCCCCGCGGGATGCCGGCACCCACAGGCATTTCAGCATCAGATGGTTCAGGCAAAAGGCGAGATCGAACGCGGGATCTCCCCACCACGCGCATTCGGCATCCAGAAACACCGGGCCATTCGGGCCACACAGGATGTTCTTCGGACTGATATCGCCATGCACGAGGGCACGGCGATTCTGCTGCGTCGTTTCCATCAGCAGCCGCATCCGGTCGGCCAGGTCCGGGTGAACAGTCCCGGTATAGGTCAAATACGGCTCCAGCCGGATATCATGAAAAATGCGGTCGGTCTTGAAGGACCGCGCAAGTGATGGATCGGCCGCCGTGGCGGCGTGGATGCGACCCAGGGTCTGGCCAACCGCGGCAGCAAAACCGACATCAACCGTGCCATCGCGCAACATCGTCTTCCACAGCGGATAGCTCGCAGCCCCAAGGAAGCTCATCGCCAGCACGCCTGTCGCCTCATCCTGACCCAGAAGCGCTGGGACGGCATGCGGCACCACCCGTGCGGCAACCCGCATCCAGCGCGCTTCGTAGATGTTGCGTTCGACCGGCGCCTGCCAATCGACGTCCACCCGCAACTTCGACAACGCTCGCTTGATGCAGATCGAACCGCCTGGGAGATCGATCCGCCAGATGTCGGAGGACACGCCGCCGGTCAATCGTTCGCCTTCAGGTATTGCCCCCTTCAGCAGCCGCATCCGATCAAGCGCCGCCGTGATGTCATCGGGTAACGTTTCCATGATGGGGCGCAGCCTATGATATATCGATAGGAATTGTCGAAGCCGCTAAACCGGGTCGTTCCGCATATCGCAGCCCAGCGTCTGCGACGACACGGACAACAGAGGAATGATGAAGCACGAGACGTCTTCAACGCCGGGCCCTCGGGTCGGGCGCTGGCGCACCAGACGGATATCTTCCGGCAACTGGTTTTTGTGGTCCGCCCTCTTGCTGTCGGTCTGCGTGCACGTCGTGGCGGCTCTCTTATTGATTTACACGCCCCGCTTTCTGCCGCGCGAGAGGGACCCGCCAGAGCAGGGGACGGTCGAGCTGTTGATGGTGGAGCAAAAGGGCGCCCAGCCAAGTCAGGCCGGCCAGCCAAATGACAGCAAAAGCACCCATGCGCCGGCAAAAACCGTTGACAAGCCGACGGTAAAACCCGCGCGACCAGTGTCGAAAACCCTTCCCGCGCCGGCAACCGCGCAACATGGTGATGAGCCGGCTCTTCCGCCGACGCTGCCTAAGCCGCCCATGAACAAGCCTGATCCGCCCACGAAGGAAGCCGAGGCGCAGCCTGTACCGCCGCAATCTGAGAAAGCGCCTGTGTTTGATCTTGCGGGCACCGGAAGCGAATCCAACGCCATCGTGCTGGGGGGACACGTCCTCCCGGCAATGCCGGACGACAAGTTCAGGAACCGGCCCCCGCTTTATCCGTCCGAGGCCGCGATGCTGGGCCAGCATGGGGCTGTTGTGGTCATGATACATGTCTCGGCCAGTGGTTTCGCGATCAGCGCCGATGTTGTCGAAAGCTCTGGTGTCGCGGCACTTGATCAGGCTGCCGTGGACGCGGTGCTCAAATGGCATTTCCATCCGGCGATGAAAGACGGGCAAACAGTCCCGTCGACCATGCCATTCCGCTTTGTCTTCCAATCCTAACTAGGAGTCGGCTGATGGTGCTGATTAACCGGGTCGTGACCAAAGGCGGCGACGACGGGCAGACATCTCTGGGTGATGGAACCCGGGTCGCGAAAACCGACCCGCGCATTGAAGCCATTGGTGCGGTCGACGAGGCCAATGCCAGCATCGGGGTGCTACGCATCCACACGCGAACCCGACCGGAGGAAGATGCCATGCTGGCTCGACTGCAGAACGACCTGTTCGATGTCGGTGCCGACCTCTGTGTGCCGGGGGTGGGGCAAGATCGGCTCCGACTAACCGATGCGGCCGTGACCCGGCTGGAAGCCGAAGTGGAGCAGATCAACGCGCGTCTTCCCCCGCTCGAAAGCTTCATACTGCCAGGAGGCACCGAAGCGGCCGCTTTCGCGCACATCGCCAGGGTCTCCCTCCGCCGAGCGGAGCGGATGGTAGCGGCCGTCACTGACGTCAATCCGGTGGTCCGGCGTTATCTTAACCGGGCGTCGGACCATCTCTTCGTTCTTGCCCGGTCGCTGAACGAAAACGCCGCTCTCGACGTGCTGTGGGTACCCGGCGCCAACCGGTCGTGAGGCCTGAGCCTTGACAGTGGGCGGGACCCGGCTTCGCATTGCCGCCTCCCCTCTGGAGAATGCCGGTGCCGCAGCTTTCGCTTCATACCCCGGTGGGAGACATCACCGTGTTCGACGAGGGCGATGCGATTGTCTCACTGGATTGGGGCTGGGTTTCGGAGCAGACACCTTCCGCCGTCCTGGATCGGGCGCGCGAGCAGCTTCAGGCTTATTTCGATGGGGATCTGCAGGAATTCGCGCTGCCGTTGGCGCCCGCCGGCACGGTCTATCGGCGCGCCGTCTGGCGGGCCTTGTCCTGCATTCCATACGGCGAGACGCGCAGCTACCAGGACATCGCCGTCAAGGCAGGCGGGAGTGCCCGCTCTGTGGGGCAAGCCAACGGACGCAATCCGATCCCGCTGATCATCCCGTGTCATCGGGTTGTTGCCGCCACCCACATTGGCGGCTACTCCGGCGGCGACGGATTGCCAACCAAACGATGGCTGCTGGCATTGGAAAACCCAAACCAAACGCTGCTTTAAACCACTTCCTCCGATGGAGACACGACATGACGAAGGCGATCCGCATCCACGCCAACGGCGGCCCCGAAGTCATGGTATGGGACGACGTGCCAACCCCCGAGCCGGGTCCCGCCGAGGCACTGATCAGGCACGAGGCGGTCGGGCTGAATTTCATCGACGTCTACTTTCGGACGGGCCTGTACAAGGCACCCAACTTGCCGCTTGTCATCGGTCAGGAAGGTGCCGGGACGGTGCTGGCGGTTGGCGGAAGCGTCACCACTGTTGCCGCCGGGGATCGCGTCGCGTACGCGGGCCCGCTGGGCGGCTACGCGACTGAGCGGGTCATCGCCGCCGACCGGTTGGTCAAGCTGCCGGACACTATCAGCTTCCAGACTGGCGCGGCGATGATGCTGCAGGGCATGACCGCGGAGTATCTGCTGCGCCGGACCTACATGGTTAAATCCGGGGATACCATCGTCGTTCACGCCGCGGCCGGCGGCGTCGGGCTTATTCTCTGCCAGTGGGCGAAGCACATCGGTGCCAGCGTCATCGGCGTGGTCTCCAGTGAAGCGAAGGCGGCGTTGGCGCGTGCCAACGGGGCCGCTCACACGGTGATCGGACATGCCTCATTGGTATCCGAGGTCAAGCGGATCACAGGCGGGGCGATGGTCCCGGTGGTCTACGACAGCGTGGGCAAGGACACGTTCAATTCCAGCATCGACTCGCTCGCGCCGTTGGGCCTTATGGCCAGTTACGGCAGTGCCTCGGGCCCGGTGCCGCCGGTCGAGATCAGCATGCTCGCCGCCAAAGGAAGCCTGTTCCTGACGAGGCCGACCCTGGCGACGTATACGGCGAAGCGAAGCGACCTCGAACGCGTTGCCGCCGACCTGTTCGACGTCGTTGGCAGCGGGGCAGTCAAGATCCAGGTGAACCAGACGTTCAGCCTGAAGGACGCCGGCGCGGCGCATACCGCACTTGAGTCGCGCAAGACCACTGGGAGCACCATCCTGGTGCCATAGGTTCGTGAGCGTCCCGCGGGTTGCGGCTGTCCGCGAACTGCTGCCATGACGGGCCACGGTGTGGAACATCCAAGCGATCCAGTCGCCGCGGCGTGTGTCGCCCTCCCGCCAGGCTGATCTTCGCTAACCTTCGACCGCCGCCAGCCCCATTGCCTGCCGCATAAACAGGCGCTTCATCGGTCCCAGACGATCGACCAAATCAATCCCAAGATCACGCACCGCTCGGATCGATCGGCGGTCTGTGCTGAACAGCCGGTCGAGCCCGTCGGTGATCCCGAGCATGAGCAGATTGTCTGACTGACGAAGGCGCTGGTAGCGTGCCAGGAGCGCCTTGCCGCCAACATCCTCCCCAGCCTGGGAAGCCGCGATGATGAGATCGGCCAGCGCGATGCCGTCGCGAAAGCCGAGATTGAGACCCTGACCGGCGATTGGATGGATCCCATGCGCGGCGTCGCCCGCCAGCGCTAGCCGAACATCGACGTAACAATGTGCCAGCATCGCCGACAGCGGGTAACTCCACCGCCGCCCGACGGAGCGGATCGCACCCAGGTGCGGACCCAGCCGACGTGCCACCTCGCGCCCAAATCTGACATCGTCAAGTGCCATGAACGCGCTCGCGCGGTCTGTGAGCTCGGTCCACACGATGGCCGAGACATCGGGCGCGCCGCCGGGTTCAGCGTCCGCGCTGCGCCCCATCGGCAGCGCGGCGAACGGGCCGGCTGGGAGGAAATGCTCGAGAGCAAGATCATGATGCGGGTATTCGTGGGCGATGGCGCAAACGATCGCGGTCTGCGGGTAGCCGATCCGGGTAACCGGGATCCCAGCCTGCTGGCGTAATGGCGAATGACGTCCCTCGGCTGCGATGACGAGGCTACAGCTAATCACCGGTCCCGCTTCGAGCCGAACGGTACAACCGTTATCTGACCGTTCGACGGCAGCCTTGGCGGGTGCGAACAGATGCAGGTTCTGTTGTTTTGACATCCAGGCGTTGAGCGCCTTGCGCAACGACCGCGCCTCCACCATCCATCCGAAAGGTCTCGGATCATCGCCGGCCTTTCGATGGTCGAAATGTAGATGGAGGCCGGATGGCGGCCGACCGACCCGGCCGTCGCTGACCCGAATATCGCGGATGGGATTTGGCGGCACATCCAGCACGTCCCAAAGTCCCGCCGCCTGCAGCAATGGACGGGATCCGGCCGCGATTGCGTAGGCCCGGCCGTCGAAGGCCGGATTTTCCCGCGGCGGCAGTGGGGCTTGGTCGATCAGTGCGACAGCGATCCCCGCGCTCGACAGCCGGCAGGCCAGCGTACCGCCCACCGGCCCGGCACCAACGATGCAAACCTGGACGGATAACGACTGCGTCATGTCAACCTTTAGGCTTTACCGCCTGATTCCAGGTGGAGGCGGGCGGTGGACCCCCGGCGGCGGGATTCCATCGGCCAGATTTCTTCAAAGCATCCGCCACTTCCTTCGGCATGTAGGTTGCGTCGTGCTTGGCCAGCACCTCAGAGGCATGAAATACGCCATCCGGTCGCTCGACACCCAGAACGACCACACCCTGACCTTCACGGAACAGGTCGGGTAGAATGCCCCTGTAGACAACGGATACACTGGCATTGCCGTCGGTCACGCGGAATTGCGCGCCGGCGTGGCCCCCCGACGTTCTCTCGACCGTTCCCTGCTCGACCAGTCCGCCCAGCCGAACGGATCGGCTGCTGAAGTGTGACTTCGCAAGGTCGGACGGAGAGACGAAGAACACCAGGTTATCACTGAAGGCCGACAGCGTCAGGGCCGCGGCGGAACCCAGACCGACGCCGCAGACCAGTATGACGATCAGTCGCCGTTTCTTGCGGGTCATGCGCTGCTCCGACCGCGCCGCGTATCAATGGCCTGCAATTGGCGGCGGGCCGACCTGACCCGAAACAGCGCATCGACTGAAAAACCCAACGGCACCCCGATCGCGATGACGTAGGCCGCGATGATGAATGGAAGATGGTTCACGGTGGAACCGCCGCCCCGCCGGCGGAGGACGCTTTGGCCATCAGCAAGGCACGAACGCGGCGTTCCATCACAGCCGCCCGGGTTCTGGCGACCGTGATCGCCGCGAACAACAGGGTAAATCCGATAGCGGAAAACAGCAGTGGCCATAGCATACTGGACGCGATCGTCGACGAGCCGGTCAGTCCGATGGAGGCCGGCTGGTGGAGGGTGTTCCACCAGTCGACACTGAATTTAATGATCGGCAGGTTGATCACACCGACCAGTGCGAGAATGGCGCCAGCACGGTAGCCGCGGGTGGGGTCGTCGAATGCGCGGACCAAGGCGATGTGCCCAAGGTATAACAGGAAAAGGATGAAGACGGACGTCAGGCGAGCGTCCCAGACCCACCATGCACCCCAGGTCGGTTTGCCCCAGAGACTGCCCGTCGCCAGGCAGACCGCGGTGAAACCGGCGCCTACTGGCCCGATTTCCACGGCCGCGAGATCGGCAAGTGGATGACGCCAGACCAAAGATGCAAAACTGCATATCGCCAGTGACAAGTATCCGGCGGAGGCAAGCCATGCGGCCGGCACATGCACATACATGATGCGAACCATATCGCCTTGCTGCCAATCGTCCGGCGTGAAAAACAGCGCCCAAACCAAACTGACCGTGGTCACCAAGCCTCCCGACCAGAACAGCCAGGGCACAACCTTGCCGGACACCCGCAGGAACTGTCCGGGATTGGCGAAGCGATGCAGCGTCTTTCCCTGGCGAGGCGACGAGACGGATGGGAGCGTATTCACCGATTGCCTATTAGCCGATTGGCCCAAAATGCGAAAGCGGATGCCGCTGTTTCGCCCTCCCGCCAGACCCTCCGACCATCATGATCATATTTGGCGAACTGCTTGCCCGCGGGCATTGAACAATGCCGGGGCGCGGTGACAAAATCAGCCGTGGTGCCGGCCTCCGGACCACTTCAAATGTGAGGGATAATGACCGGCTATTGGTTGGTGAAGTCGGAGCCGGATGCGTTTTCCTGGGATCAACAGGTAGCGAACAAGGTCGAGGCGTGGACCGGGGTCCGCAACCACACGGCCAAAAACAATCTCAAGGCGATGCGCAAAGGTGACCAGGCGTTTTTCTACCACTCTAACATCGGCAAGCAGATCGTCGGCATCGTCGAAGTGGCTCGGGAAGCCTATCCCGACCCAACCGCTGAGCGCGGTGACTGGGTGTGCGTGGACATGAAGGCGGTCCGTCCCCTGCCGAAACCGGTGACGCTGATTGATATCAAAGCCGATCAAAGTCTTGCCGACATGGCTTTGGTCCGCCAGGCGCGGCTGTCGGTGATGCCCATCTCCAAGCCGCATTGGGACAAGCTGTGCAGGATGGGCGGGTGGAAGATCTGATGCCGGCGGACCTGCGGACCCTATGCCGGGTCGTCGACGTTCCGGCGAATGGTGCCAAGGGATTTCCCGGCGCCGATGGGGCCTTCACCGGCCTGATCGTCGTCCGCCAGGGCGATCGACTCTATGTCTACGAAAATGCTTGTCCCCATATCGGCACGCCGCTGGATTGGACGCCCGACCGTTTCCTGTCCGCGGATGGCCGCTACCTGATCTGCGCAACGCATGGGGCCGAGTTCACAATCTCGACCGGGGCGTGTATCTCAGGTCCGTGTCGAGGGGACCAGTTGACGCCGGTCGACGTAGACATCCGTGATGGGATCGTCCGCGTTCCAGGTCGTCGCTGAATTATCGGCTCCCACCGGCGCAGCGGGGAAGCTTACAGGGAAGCGAGGAACCAGTCCGTGGCAGAGGATGCACCGACCCAGAACCAGGTTTTTTCGGTTCGATCCGATTTCGCCGAAACCGCCCTTATGGACCACGCCGCCTATTACAAGGCCTATCGCCAGGCGGCGGAAAATCCGGAGGGCTACTGGGCGGCCGAAGCCAGGCGGGTCGAGTGGCTGACGTTCCCCACCAAGATCAAGAACACCAGCTTCGAAGGCGACGTCTTGATCAAATGGTTCGAGGACGGTGTGCTCAATGCTTCGGTGTCGTGTATCGACCGGCACCTGGCCGAACGGGCCGACGCGACGGCCATCATATGGGAAGGTGACGACCCACAGGTCAGTCGGCACATCAGCTATCGGGAGCTGCACGATCAGGTCTGCCGGATGGCGAATGCGATGAAGACCTTGGGGGTCGGGCGTGGCGACCGGGTGACGATATACCTGCCGATGGTGCCCGAAGCAGCGGTCGCGATCCTGGCGTGTGCGCGGATCGGCGCCATCCATTCGGTGGTTTTCGGTGGGTTCTCGCCCGATAGCCTGGCGAACCGAATCCAGGATTGCACGTCCACCTTGCTGATCACGGCTGATGAGGGCCGCCGCGGAGGCAGGTCGGTGCCGCTGAAGGCCAATGCCGATGCGGCGCTCAAAACCTGTCCGGATGTCAAGGCTGTCATCGTGGCCAAAATCACCGGCGGTCCTGTCGATTACGTGGCTGGCCGGGACCATGACTACAGCGAGCTGCTCGCGGCGGCCTCGCCGGACTGCGCACCCGAGCCGATGTCGGCGGAAGACCCGTTGTTCATCCTGTATACCTCCGGCAGCACCGGCAAACCGAAAGGCGTTCTGCATACCACCGGTGGATACCTCGTCTGGGCAAGCTACACGCATGAGAAGGTATTCGATTACCGCCCGGATGATATTTACTGGTGTACCGCCGACGTGGGCTGGATCACGGGCCACACCTATATCGTGTACGGACCACTCGCGAACGGGGCGACGACGCTGATGTTCGAGGGTATCCCAAGCTACCCCGACAGCGGCCGGTTCTGGCAGGTCGTCGACAAGCATAAGGTAAGCATTTTCTACACCGCGCCCACGGCCATTCGCGCCCTGATGCGTGACGGAGAAGGACCGGTGAAGCGGACCTCGCGGGCGTCGCTTCGGTTGCTGGGTACCGTGGGTGAACCGATTAACCCCGAAGCATGGCTATGGTATTACAATGTTGTCGGCGAGACGCGCTGCCCCGTTGTCGACACATGGTGGCAGACAGAGACCGGCGGCATCCTGATCAGCCCGCTGCCCGGGGCGACAGCCTTGAAACCCGGTTCCGCGACGCTGCCGCTGCCGGGCGTCCAACCGCTGCTGGTTGACGGTGAAGGCAATGAACTAAGCGGCCCGGCGGAGGGAAACCTGTGCATCGCCGCGTCCTGGCCGGGTCAGATGCGCACCGTGTTCGGCGATCATGAGCGGTTTATCCAGACCTATTTCTCCACCTTCAAGGGCCGGTATTTCACCGGCGACGGCGCGCGGCGTGACGCCGATGGCTATTACTGGATCACCGGCCGGGTGGATGACGTGATCAATGTATCGGGTCACCGAATGGGCACGGCCGAAGTCGAAAGCGCGCTCGTCGCCCATCCGAAGGTCGCGGAAGCGGCCGTTGTCGGGTTCCCCCATGACCTCAAGGGTCAGGGCATCTATGCCTATGTGACCCTAAACGCGGACGAAGAACCGACCGAGATCTTGCGGAAAGAGCTGGTCGCGTGGGTGCGGCGGGAAATTGGTGCCATCGCCTCGCCGGACGTGATCCAGTGGGCGCCCAGCCTTCCAAAAACCCGCAGTGGCAAGATTATGCGGCGGATTCTGCGCAAGATCGCCGCGAACGAGACCGACAGCCTGGGCGACACTTCGACACTGGCTGATCCCGGCGTGGTTACCGAATTGGTGGAGAATCGCATCGGCAAGGCTGGGTAACCGCATCTGCCCTTGGCGGGATGCATCGTCGCCAGGATTGCCGGTGGATCGGCGCCCGGCCATTGGTGCTTGCACCGACCAACCCGGCGCCCGATCGTTACGTTACCGCGTGGTTACGTCATGGGCGCATGCCGAAGGACGATGAGCCCGGCGTGCGCAACGGGGCCGCCAGATTGGCGAACTCGCACAGCAACTCCCGTGTGTGTCGTGGATCGATCACCTCGTCCACCCAGAAGGCCTCGGCCGTCCGATAGGGTGACCGCAACCTGTTCAGCCGCTCCTCGATTTCATCTAGCTTCGCGACCGGGTCAGGCGAAGCGTCGATCTCGGCGCGATAGGCCGCTTCGATACCACCCTCCAACGGGAGGGAGCCCCAACTGGCGGACGGCCAGGCATAGCGCAAGCAAAGGTGCCCGACTGGCTGGTGACCCAGGCCACCGACACCGTAGCAATTACGCACGATGACGCTGCACCACGGGACCGTGGTCTGATTGATCGCCGACAGCGCGCGAACGCCCCAACGGATCACGGCGGTGCTTTCAGCCCGCAACCCGACCTGAAAACCCGGACAATCGACCAGATGCACCACCGGCAGATGGAAGGTCTGTGCCATATCGACAAAGCGAATGATCTTGTTGCAGGCGTCCGCCGTCCAGGCGCCACCCTCGAACAGCGGATCGCCCGCCATGACCGCCACCGGCCAGCCATCCAAACGTGCCAGCCCGGTTATGATGGAACGCCCGAACAACGCGCCCATCTCAAAAAAACTGTCCTTGTCGACCACCGACGTGATGATCCGCCGCATGTGGTACGCCTGTTTCTTCACCTTCGGGATCGCTGTAATCAGCGATTCGTCCCGCCGGTTCGGATCGTCCCATTCCCGCACACGGGGAGCTACATCATGGATGGAGCTTGGCAGGTAAGACAGAAACCGCCGCGCCGCTTCGAAGGCCTGTTCCTCTGTGTCGACGGCGTGATCCACCGCGCCGCACCGTAACTGGATCTGCCAGCCCCCGAGTTCCTGTTTCGATCTTGATTCCCCGAGACGTTCCACCACCGGCGGCCCGGCGACAAAAACCGCCGCGATCTCTTTCACCATCACCGCGTAATGCGATGCGACCAAGCGGGCTGCACCCAGGCCGGCGACCGAACCCAGGGCAAGACCGACGACCGGTACCTGCGCCATCTGGTTCGCCACGAGGTCGAACGATGTGGTTTCTGTCAGCCCTCCGGGCAGGTTCGCGCGGCCTGTCGTCTCGATCGTTTTTACCGACCCACCCCCGCCGGAACCCTCGATCAAGCGTATGATCGGCATACGGAACTGTGTGGCGATCTCTTCGGACATCTTGGGCTTGCCCTTGATCGACGCGTCGGCCGATCCGCCCCGCAGTGTAAAGTCATCCCCCGCGACAACGACCGGCCGGCCATCGACCGTGCCGCGGCCAAACACACAGTTGCCCGGCATGAAGCCGATGATATTGCCCTTCCCGTCGTAGCTCGCTTTTCCGGCGATGCTGCCGATTTCTTTAAAGCTGCCAGGATCGAGCATCTGGTCAATGCGCTCACGCACCGTGAGGCGACCGCCCGCGTGCTGGCGCTCGACGCGATCCGTGCCGCCAAGTTCGCGCGCGAGCGCCTGACGCTGGCGAAGCTCGGCAAGCTCAGGCTCCCATCCCACGAGAGACACCGGTGGCGGTTCCATGCCTGACTGGGTGACGTTATCGTCGGCCATCGATGTCCTGTCCGCGTTGTCTCGTCGACGAGATACCTCAGGTCAGGCTATGGCTGATCAGGGGCCGGTGCAACGTGAGGGCCGGCAGACCGGTGATGCCCTGACCACGCTGCATGAAGATCATCTAACCCCCAAGCGCCTTCGGACGGGCGTATGGACGCCAAGGAGGTTTGCCGGCGAACCCCTAATTAGGACATGGAAAGCGGCCCTTGATACCGAACGTGACGTTGAACACCGACCTGGCTGAAACCGCAACGGATCGAGGACCTATCCCGTGACCGACGAACTGCTTTACCAACACCACGACAGCATCGGTTGCATCACCTTCAACCGGCCGCAGGCGCGTAACGCTCTGACCTTCCCGATGTATGAACGCCTGGGGGAGATTGCGGCGTCTCCAGGAGACATCCGCGCCCTGATCATCACCGGCGCGGGCGATAAGGCGTTCGCGGCCGGGACAGACATCAATCAGTTCCGCGCCTTCTCCGGGGTCGACGACGCGCTCGCCTATGAGGCGCGGATCGATCGCGTACTCGGCACTCTGGAACAATGCCCGGTACCCACCATCGCGGCGATCGCCGGCGCCTGCACGGGCGGCGGCGCGGCGATCGCGGCTGCCTGCGACCTGAGGATTGCGGCCGCGAATGCCCGCTTTGGCTTCCCGATCGCCCGGACCCTGGCCAACTGCCTGTCTATGTCCAACATTGCCCGGTTATCGGCACTCATTGGTTCGGCGCGGGTGACCGAAATGATCTTTACCGCAAGACTGTTTTCCGCTGCCGATGCGATGGCCGCTGGTTTGGTGACCGAGGTGCTGGACGATCGCGCCTCGCTCGATGCGCGCGCCCTCGAGCTTGCAGCCTTGATGGCAACTCATGCGCCGTTGACGATGCGGGCGACTAAGGTCGCGCTGCATCGACTGCGCGAACACCTGCCGCCGGACGAAGATCTTATCCGGCTGTGCTATACCAGTTCAGACTTCAGGGAAGGTATGGATGCGTTCCTGTCCAAACGTCCCCCGGTCTGGAAAGGCGTTTAACCGCCACATGGTTTCAGCATGACGCGGTTCTGAACCGTTTATTAACGTCCTTCCTCTATAGGACCCATGTGAGATATCTGACCGACTTCGCCGACCAGGCCGTGATCCTGCCGTTGGTGCTCGCCACGGCGGTTGCACTCCTGGCCCAGGGCTGGCGGCGCGGTGCGCTGACCTGGCTGATCGTTGTGACGGCGACTTTCGTTACGACACTGGCGCTCAAGCTGATGTTCCTTGCATGTTCCCCGTTGTTCGGACCCATCGATATACACAGCCCGTCCGGTCATGTCGCCGCGGCGACCGTCGTGGCCGGCGGCCTTGCCGCCATGCTCAGCGGGCGTCGCGGCAGCATTTTGCCCGCGGCGTTGCTGGCCGCTGTCGTGATCGGCGTTTCGCGTATCGTTTTGGGCATGCATTCGCTTCCGGAAGTTATCCTTGGTGCCATGATCGGACTCGCTGGCGCGGCCGCCTTGCTGCGCTTCGCCGGTGCTCCTCCAAGGCTCAAGATGGCGCCGCTGATTCTGGTCATTCTGGTCGTAGCCTTCCTGTTTCACGGCCTGCACCTGCCTGCGGAAGCTGCGATCCGGCATACCGCGTTCCGGGCCGCGCAATATATTCCCGCGTGCAGAGGCACACCGGATTTTCAACCTCGTTAGCGGGAAAAATGAACCTTTACCGGTTTCGTGCCGCCGATTAACACGCAGAATGAACGTGATGATCCCAACCACCATCCCGAGAGCCGCTCTGGTCACAGGGGCCGCTCAGCGTCTCGGCCAGGCGATCGCACTGCAACTGGCCGCACATGGCTTCGACATCGCGATCCATTGCAACAGCAGTGCCGCGGCGGCCGAGGATACCCAGACGCAGGTCAAGGCAATGGGTCAACGGGCGCTGATCCTGCGTGCCGATCTGACACAAGAATCACAGGTTTCTCAGCTCATCTCCCGGGCCAACGAAGCGCTCGGTCCGGTCGGTGTACTGGTGAACAATGCCAGCCGGTTCGAGCGCGACGAATGGCAGGATGCGACGCGTGCCTCATGGGACGCTCATCTGGAACCCAATCTCAGAGCACCGTTCGTGCTGACGCAGAGCTTTGCTCGAGCGCTCCCGGCCACGGCCGAGGGCGTCGTCATCAACATGATCGACCAGCGGGTCTGGTCCCTGACGCCCCATTTTGTCTCCTACACTGTCTCGAAGGCGGCCCTCTGGGCGCTAACCCAGACAATGGCGCTGGCCTTGGCCCCACGGATCCGGGTGAACGCGATCGGCCCAGGTCCCGCGCTACCGAGCCTCCGCCAAACCGACGCCCAGTTCGCCCGTCAATCCTCGTCTGTCCCGTTGGGCCATGGCACCGACCCCGATGAGGTTGCACGCGCCGCGATCAGTATCTTGAGTATGCCAGCGATGACCGGGCAAATGATCGCGCTCGACGGCGGGCAGCATCTTCAATGGTCGGCCAGCCGAAACGTCACGGCGCCGGAAGAATGACAACCGCGGGTTTTGAGTTCTCGGGTCGCTTCTGATCCATGCCACCGGCCGCGGGCGGGTTGGCGGGCCCGCTTGTCATACCAGATGCGAATGCGCGAAATCATGCTGTTTTTCGCGTTCAAGTTCATCGCCGGCGGCTATTGCTGAACGACATCGTATCAAATCATCCACTTGCCGATAAACGTTACGAAGCCCACGGCTCGCTTGAAAAATGTTATCGTATGGTCACATGGAGTTGAGAGGAATCGTTTCAAATCAACGGCATACCATCTGCCCGAGTTTTGTTCAGTTCCTTGCCAGGGCCGCCTGCGGGCCGCTCTTGGCTACTTGCTAGTCTCCCCGCCCACAGACTTATCCACAGGAGTGGTGGAAGAATTTGATGCTTTTTCGCAACCTTAATTTCGCGGCTCGGAAAATCCTGAAAACCCTTGGGCGGAGGATCCAGGCGAGATGGGCATGACGGTCGAAAAGGGCGTCGCCGTGATCGAGGCGGCGCTGGAAACCATGCCTGCCAATCCGGGTGTTTACCGCATGCTCGACGGCAAGGGTGACGCTCTCTACGTGGGCAAGGCACGAAGCCTGAGACGGCGCGTGACGGCGTACACGCAGATCAGCCGCCTGCCAGAGCGCTTGCGTCGCATGGTTTCCGAAACCGTCGAGATGGAGATCGTGACTACCCACACCGAGGCTGAGGCGCTTCTGCTGGAAGCCAACCTGATCAAACGCCTGAAGCCTCGGTTCAACATCGTTCTGCGTGACGACAAGTCCTACCCGTGGCTCATGCTGACCGAGGATCATCCTTTCCCGCGGATAGCGAAGCACCGGGGTGCGCAGATCCGCAAAGGCAGCTACTGGGGTCCGTTTGCCTCGGCCTGGGCGGTTAATCAGACTGTCACCGCCATGCAGCGCGTGTTCCTGTTGCGATCCTGCGCCGACAGCGTTTTCGTCTCCCGCACCCGGCCGTGTCTGCTGTTTCAGATTAAACGCTGTTCGGCCCCGTGTGTCGGCCGTGTCACCCCCGAAGCGTATGGCAAGTTGACCGATCAGGCTAAAGCTTTCCTGGGCGGCAAATCCGGTAAGGTTCAGGGGGAACTCGCTGCGGAGATGGAGCAAGCGGCCGAGGCGCTGGAATTTGAGCGTGCGGCTGCTGTGCGTGATCGTCTCCGTGGCCTGACCTTCGTGCAGGGCAACAGCGTCGTTAATCCGGCGAGTCTGACCGATGCCGATGTAATCGCGGCCTGGCAGACCGCCGGGCAAAGCTGCGTGCAGGTTTTCTTCATCCGTGGCGGGCGTAACAATGGCAACCGGGCATTTTTCCCCAGCCACACCAAAGCCGAAGAGACACCGGAGGTGCTCAGCGCGTTCATCGCACAGTTCTACGACGATAAGCCACCGCCTCCTCTCCTGCTGGTAAATCAGGATTTGTCTGAGCAGGAATTGCTCACCGAAGCGCTCTCCTTCAAGGCAGGCCGCAAAGTGGAAATCAGCCTGCCCCAGCGAGGCGAGAAGCGGGCCGTGGTCCTGCATGCGGAGACGAACGCGCGTGAGGCGCTGGAGCGCAAATTGGCGGAGTCCGCTGGTCAGGCGCAAATGCTGGAACGTGTGGCACAACTGCTCGGTCTGCCATCCACTCCCGAGCGCATTGAGGTCTATGACAACTCGCATATCATGGGCACCAATCCGTACGGCGTGATGATCGTCGCCGGCGCCGAAGGTTTCATGAAGGGAGGCTATCGTAAGTTCGCGATCCGCGGACCGATCGCTCCGGGGGACGATTTCGCCATGATGCGGGAGATGCTGCAACGGCGGTTCGCCCGCGCGCTCAAGGAGCTGGCGGACGGAGCCGCTGCGGAAAATTGGCCCGACCTGTTGCTGATCGATGGCGGTGCCGGGCAGCTTTCGGCGGCGCGCGACGTGTTGGCGGACCTGGGCGTCCAGGATGTGAAGGTGGTCGCTATCGCCAAAGGCCCAGATCGCGATGCAGGCCGCGAATGGTTCCACACCGATGGAACAGCGCCATTCCAGCTACCGCCCCGTGACCCGGTGCTTTATTTCTTACAGCGCCTACGCGACGAGGCGCATCGCTTTGCTATCACGACCCATCGAGCGGGGCGCTCGAAGGCGATCGGCATAAGCGAACTAGATGAAATCCAAGGCATCGGATCCGCCAGGAAGCGCGCGCTGCTCAACCACTTTGGGTCGGTCAAAGGCGTCAAGATGGCAGGTTTGACCGATCTCGAAGCGGCTCCTACGATCAATCACGAAATTGCCCGCCGGATTTATGCCCACTTCCATCCCGGTGTTCGGATGGAACACCCATCTTAGCGGGCGACTGCTTCCTTCAAATCGGATCATGGCCTAAGTAGGGACATTGCTCTAGCGTGGGCGCGGCATGCTGACCGATCTTCCGAACGTTCTGACGCTGTCGCGCATCGTGGCCATCCCGCTACTGGTGGTGTTGGTCGCCGTCGACACGCCGGCGGGCGATTTAGCCGCCTGCATCATATTCAGCGCGGCAGCGATAACTGACTATTTCGACGGCAAGCTGGCCCGCTCGCGGCGACAACAGTCGGACCTGGGACGAATGCTGGACCCGATCGCGGATAAGCTTCTGGTTGGGGCGGCACTCATGATGCTGGTCGGGCAGAACCGGCTTTCCCCGCTTGGCCTGTATCCAGCAATTGTCATCATGCTACGCGAAATCCTGGTCAGCGGACTGCGGGAATATCTCGCCGGCATCCGCATCGGTCTGCCGGTGACGCGTTTGGCGAAGTGGAAAACCGGCTTCCAGATGGGTGCGCTTGGCACCTTGCTCGCCGGCAACACCTCGGCGGGTATTCTTCACCTCAGCTTCCTGCCGGTGTCGTTGATCGGTGAGACAATGTTGTGGATAGCCGCTGCCCTTACCCTGATCACAGGCTGGGATTATCTGACCGCGGGGTGGCGTGCCGCTGCTCCTGGAGCGCGCAGACCCTCCGTCGCCGAATGAATGTTCTGGGTATCGTTGGTTGGTCCGGCAGCGGCAAGACCACGTTGCTGACCACTATCCTGCCCAAGCTGCGGCAGGCCGGACTGCGTGTCTCTACGATCAAGCATACCCACCACGACTTCGACATGGACCGACCGGGTAAAGATAGTTTTCGCCATCGCCAGGCTGGAGCCCATGAGGTCCTGATCGCTTCCGGCACGCGTTGGGCGCTGCTACATGAGGTGGAAGGGCCGGAGCCTCCGCTATCGCACCTGCTGGCAAAGCTCGACCCGGTCGATTTGGTTCTGGTCGAGGGTTACAAGGCACATCCGTGTTCGAAATTGGAAGTTCATCGTCCTTCACTTGGCAAACCGGCGATCTGGACGACCACGCCGGATGTTATCGCGGTCGCGAGTGATCAACACCTGGAAACGGGTCAAGCGGCGTCGCTGCCGCTGAACGACCCTCAAGCAATCACACTATGGATCATGGCATGGATTTCACGAAGTCGTGGTAAGACGCCTTGAGCAGGGGGCGATCTGGAGGCACAGTCCGCCGCCTTGTAACCCCTTTCCATTCCTTCCGGGGAGCTATCCTTGATGCGGCCTATCGCCTCGCTTACACTGGCGCTGATTGTCAGCGGCTGCGGCTACAAGACGTGGTGGAATCCGCCGTTCACAGGAGGTTATAACCCCAATCTGCCCGTGTCCGACAGCGAGAACATGCGCCGCGTGCAGGGGCAGGACACATCCGTTGCGCCGATCACGACCCAATCAGGCGACATCTGGCCCGGTAAACTGGCTCCGCCGCCGACACTGAAGGACCTGGAGTCCTCAGGCGGATCGTCTTCCCAGCCGGAAGCGCCGGTGCCTGGTTCGCCACTGAGCAGAGGAAGTCCGACCCCCAGTCCGTCTCCAAACCCCAGTCCGTCTCCAAACCCCAGTGCCGGCAGTTCCACTCCGCCTGGCAGCAACCAGCCTGGATTGGCTTCGCCGCAGCCAGCGCCTCCCTTGTCCAGCTATGCCTCCCCCCCGGCTGCTCCTCCATCGCGTGGGCCAGGGGGTCAGGTCATCCAGACGCCAGGCGGACCTGCTGTCACCACAGGAGGGGGACCCGGATACCAGACGACCATAAGCCCAGGTGGCGGACAGTCGATTCTTGTTCCAAATGGAAATGGAACCAGCACTGTCATTCACGCTGACGGGCGTATCGAGACCATACCAACGCCGAAATGAGGTCTGGCGTGATCGCTTCAGGTTGAAGCGATCACGCTGTAATTCCCGTTGTTGCAGAGGGCGATTGGCGTCCGAGGCTGGTTCAACCTCAGAAGATCCGCTCTATATCAGGACATCATGGATCAGAAACTGACCATCCTCTATTTTGCCTGGCTGCGTGAGCGCACCGGCGTCGCACAGGAAGAACTGCGACTGCCGGATGACGTTGGGACCGTCGATGATCTCGTGGCTTATCTTGCCGCCCGCAGCGCGGGCCACGCCGCTGCCTTCCTCAATCGCAAAGCAATCCGCTGCGCCGTCAATCAGGAGTTCGCCGAACCCTCGTCACCGGTTCGCGCGGGTGACGAGGTCGCGTTTTTTCCGCCGGTGACCGGCGGCTAAAGCCTGGCGGCCGGCAGCTTTCAATCAAGCCCGCTTGGTCCGATGGTATTCACGATTAGGAATCATATCCATCGCGGACGCCATACGATTGGATAAATTGAAGAACGCGACCGTCTCCGCCAGATCAAAGATATCTTCCTGGCTCAGGCCCTGTTGGGACAGGGCGTCACGATCAGAATCGTCCACCAATTGTGGTGTCGTGGTCAGCTTCCAGGCGAAATCCATCATCAGCCGCTGCCTGGGGTCAAGCTGCGCGACCCGATAGTTCAGCGCCAGCATTTCCCCTAGCTCCGGATCACCGGACAATTGTCTTACCGCGGCGCCGTGCGCGACCAGGCAATAGTAGCAGCGGTTCGCCGAAGACACGACGACAGCCACCATCTCTCGCTCGAGCTTCGAAAGGCCTGAGGGCGAGAGCATGATCTCGTTGTAGATAGACATGAAGTTACGCAGACGTTGCGGCCTCAGACTATAGGCAGCCAGCACATTAGGCACGTAACCCAACTTATCCACGCACTTCACAAACGTCTGCTGAAGGTCCTCATCGAGCTCCGACCGATCCGGAACGCCGAGCTTGGAGATATGATCAGGCTGGGGCATCAGTCATAAACTTCCGGGTTGATCGTGTTTTCACGGTTCGGCGCTCCGTCGAGAACGCTCAGGATATTCGCCGACGTAGCCACTGCCATCGCAGCAATCGCTTCGACTGTCACGCCGGCCATATGCGGCGACGAAACCACATTCTCCAAGCCCAACAGCGGGTTGTCCGGCGGTGTCGGTTCCTGCTCGAACACATCCAGCCCGGCACCGGCCAGGCGGCCGCTAACCAGGGCCTCGTAGAGCGCACGCTCATTGATGATGCCGCCACGGGCGGTATTGATGATCAGCGAGCCGTGTTTCATCAGTCCCAGCCGGGTTGCACCGAACATGCCGACCGTCTGGGGGGTCTTGGGACAGTGGATGCATACGATGTCCGCTGTCGGCAAAGCCGCGTCGAGCGTATCGGCGATCTGATAGCCCGCGGAGCGGATGTTATCTTGTATGATGTAGGGGTCGTGGATAACTACGGTCATATCGAAGGCGGCACAGCGGCGAGCCGTTCGTGTACCGATACGGCCAAATCCCACGATAAGGATTGTTTTCCCTGACAACTCCATCGGTGGCACGCCGTGGCGCTGGGTCCATCGGTCGTTCTTCACCAGTGCGTCCATCGCGCGGTGCTTCTTCGCCAGGGCAATGATCAGGTGGAAGGCCTGTTCGGCGACCGAGGTGGAATTGGCGATTCCGGCGGTCAGCAATGGAACCCGCCTGGCGGTCAGGGCCGGTACCTCGACGGCGTCATAACCGACGCCGATGCGGGCGACGGCCTGCATCGCGGGTGACGCATCCAATTCGGATTGCCTGAACGGTGTGCCGGACAGTGCGATACCGGCGACATCAGCCAGTTGGGGCAGCAGCTCGGCCTGGCTGATACCCGCCTGATATATCATTGTCTCGATATCATCTCTGCTCTGCATCAACTCGATGCCCTGCCGTCCCATCGTGTGCGGGAGCATGACCTTGCGCTTGTTGGTGGCCATCTAGGCTGGGTCCTTAAAGTTGACGTTCAAGCGCGGCGAGGTAGCCGCGATTGTGCGTGGGTGACAAATGCACCTCGTTCATCACCATATGTTTTGGCAGGCAGGCGATATAGCGGATCAGATCACCGCAGTCTGCCGGCTGCACCATGCGTGCCCGCACCTCGGGGCCAACGGGATTAGGCCGCTTGTCCAGGATGGGCGTAGCGACTTCGCCGGGCAGAAACACCGTTGAGCGTATGCCGTTGATGCATTCCTGCATATTCAGACCGTGGCTCATGGCGACGATGCCATGCTTGGCGACCGTGTAGATCGGGCCGCTAAGCCCGCCGATGAACCGTCCGGCCATCGAAGCGGTATGGATCAGCAAACCGTCCTTCTGTTCACGCATGAACGGCAACGCCACCGTCACGCAATACAGCGCGCCGGTCAGATTGCCTTGCAGCAAGGTGTCGATGCTTGCCGGCGTCAGTTTGTCCCAATGACGCTCGACGATGTTGACCCCGGCGTTGTTCACCAGAATATCCAGTCGTCCGAACGTGGCGCGGATATAGTCGCCGACCCGCTGGACCTCGGTCGCGTCGGTGAGGTCGGCCGGTTGCACATGAGCCGTGCCGGTCTGGTTGATACGGCGAGCGACATCTTGCAAAGGACCATGCCGGCGCCCGGTGAGAATAACGGTCGCACCGGCCTGGGCCAGCGCGAGCGCCGCGGCCTCGCCAATTCCAGTCCCAGCACCGGTAACCCAGGCGATTTTACCTGCCAACTCAGCCATCTCTTGGTTTCCTCCGTCCCGTTTCGAGCCATTCTTCAGTCTCGTTGCCACCAGGGCAAGAGCAGGCCGCGCGAATAGCGCCTAGCCAACCGGACTGCGTTTGGCCACACTGGCGATGGGAAACGTCATAAGCGGATCAATGGACCTATCGTTCGACCTATTGGGCAATGCCCTCATGTCTGGGGTATTGCTGGGTGGCTTCTACGCCGCCGTAACGATAGGAATTTCAATCTCCTTTGGCATGCTCGACATCGTCAATATCGCGCATCCCGCATTCATCATCCTGGGCTCCTACACCGCATACATCGCCAACAGCAGTTTCGGCCTTGACCCGATCTTGTCCAGCGTCGTGCTGTTGCCCGCCTTCTATCTGCTAGGGGTGGCGATCTACCACGTCTACGATGTCTCGTTCGAAAGGCGCGGCGACGCGTCGATCCGCGGTCTGGCCTTCTTCTTCGGCATTCTGTTCATAACCGAAGTGACTTTGGTGCTGGTCTTTGGCGTCGACTACCGGCTGGTCGAGGCCCCTTACATTGGACCAAGCCTACATTTTGGCGTCATCGATCTCCCGCTGAGGCTGCTGGTTCCGTGCATCGTGTCATTGGTCATGATTGGCGTGCTGCAGCTTTTCATGTCGTACAGCTTCATCGGGCGGGCGATCCAGGCGGTGGCTCAGGATCCGATGGCGTTGCGACTGATGGCGGCGAACCCCAGTCGGATCAAGCGCATCGCCTTTGGACTTTCGATCGCTTCGGCTTCGATCGCCGGCGCGGTGCTGATCGTTATCCAACCGGTCGAGCCATCCATCGCGCGTGATTACATCGGTCGGATCTTCGCGATCTGCGTGATGGGTGGTTTGGGAAGCTTCGGTGGAACCATCGTCGCGGCGATGATCCTGGGGATCATGGAGAGTTTGACCTCGACCTTCTACGGACCGTCCTGGTCGCCGGCTGTCGGCTTCGGCTTTCTTCTGATCACCCTCGCGGTCAGGCCCGCGGGCCTGTTCGGGCGCCGTTGATGCAAAACGTCCGGTTCATCCTGCTGGCGCTGCTTGCGGCAGCCGCGACATTTGCCGGCGCCAGGCTGATAAACAACGCCTACGTGTTTTTTGCCGGTTACGTGGTGCTGCAATACATCGTACTGGCGACAGCGTGGAACATCCTTGGTGGCTACACCGGCTATGTGAACTTCGGCACCGCGGCGTTCTTTGCCCTGGGTGCCTATACAACCGTAGCACTTCACAAGGCGATCCCACTGTTGCCGCTGCCCGCGATGATATTGGTGGGAGGCGCGATCTCAGGCTTTGTCGGTTTGGGTATGGGCTATTTGACCCTGCGGTTGCGCGGCACGTTTTTCTCCATCGCGACGCTGGCAATGGCGGTTGTCGCGCAAACCTTGATCACGAACTGGAACTTCGTCGGCGGATCGCGCGGCGCGTACGTCATTCGTCCAGCGGCTTCGCCCATCTTCACAGGTGATTACATTCAATACCTCTTTGTCATCATGCTGCTGCTGTCGGTCTTCGCCATCGGAATCGCGCGGGCGATTCAGCACTCGCGGCTAGGGTATGGCTTCTCCGCCATCCGCGATGACGAGTTGGCGGCCGAGGCCGCGGGCGTGCCGACCTTGCGACTAAAGCTGATCGCCACGGCATTGTCCGGTGGTTTGATGGGCATGGCCGGTGCACCGTTGCCGTACTACGTGACATATCTTGATCCAGCTTCCGGATTTAATCTAAGCTATGCTGTCAATACAATTGCCATGCCGCTGATTGGTGGCACTGCCACCTGGGTAGGACCTCTTATCGGTGCCGTTCTGCTTGGTACCTTGCAACAAGTTGCTACAGTAACGATTTCCTCGGCGTTGTCGCTGCTTCTGGTCGGTCTTTTGCTGGTGGGCTTCGTGATCGCCGCCCCGAAGGGCATCGTTGGCTGGTTCGACCGATGAGTGACGCATTTCTGAGCGTGACCGGGCTGGGCAAGCGCTTCGGTGGTTTCGTCGCGCTGGCGGACGTGGACCTGGAAGTTGTGACGGGCGAACGGCTTGGCCTGATCGGTCCCAACGGCTCGGGCAAAAGCACGCTGGTGAACTGCCTGTGTGGCACGCTGCATAACGACAAGGGCCGGGTGACCTTCTGTGGCCAGCAGCTGAACGGCCTGTCCGCGCATCGGCGTACCCGGTTGGGAATCGCCAGAAGCTTCCAATTGCCCCGGCCATTCCCGACGTTGACGTTGGCGGAGAATGTCCGTGTGCCGATCCTGTATGCGGCCGATGTAAAGCAGGGTCGGATCGCGACCGATCCGCGGAAACGATGCGAGGAACTGCTCAATATGGTCGGCTTGTTGCCGAAGGCCGATGTCACGCCCGCGGACCTGACGCAGATAGAGATGAGGAAGCTAGAACTCGCCCGCGCCATGGCATCCGAACCGCGGCTGCTGATAGCGGACGAGGCGATGGCCGGCCTGTCGCATCAGGAGGTGGATGATATCCTGGGACTTCTCATGAGGTTGAACGGACAAGGTGTGACCATCATCATGATCGAGCACATCATGCGGGCCGTCCTGGCGTTTTCTCAACGTCTCGTGGTTCTGGTGGCGGGGCGCAAGATCGCGGACGGAAATCCGCATGACGTCGTTCGTCAGCCCGATGTCGTGGCTGCTTACCTTGGCAGCTAGCCTTTCGGTCATCGGTCTTGATGCCGGCTATGGCGCGGTGCGTATCCTGCATGATGTTTCGCTTGCGGTCGCCACCGGCGAGACGGTCGCGCTGCTGGGTACCAACGGCAACGGCAAATCGACGTTGATGAAATGCATCATGGGCATGGTTCGGCCGACCGCGGGGTCGATCATCGCGACCATCGATGAAACCTCGCATGAGCTTGTCGGCATGTCGACCGAGGCGATCGTCGATCTTGGGGTCGGCTTTGTCCCGGAGGGCCGTCGTTTGTTTCCACTTCTGTCGGTGACCGAAAACTTGCTGATGGGGGCTTTCCGCAAGAAAGCCCGCCCGTTGATCAAGCGGAACCTGGCCTTTTGCTATGAAGTGTTTCCCCGTTTGGCCGAACGGCGAAAACAGCTTGCCGGGTCCATGAGCGGTGGGGAACAGCAGATGCTGGCGCTGGGGCGGGCTTTGATGTCGGAACCGCGGCTATTGTTGGTGGATGAGCCTTCAGTCGGCCTGGCGCCGCTGCTCGTGGCCCGGACGATCGACAAGATCAAGGAGCTAAAGGAAAGTTTCCAACTCGCGGTGCTGATGGCCGAGCAGAATTTTACCCAGGCGATCAGAATAGCCGACCGTGGTTACGTCATCGTGCATGGGCACATCGCGTTCCAAGGCAGCTCGGCCGACGAGTTGAATAATAACGAGTTGATCCGGCAGTTTTATCTGGGAGCGTGACGGTGGCCAGCTGATCGGGTCGGTTGCGGAGTGTCCTGCTACTGACGACGCAGCAGCCTGTTTCCTCTGGCTGTCGAGAAGGTATAGTCTGTTGAGGCTCAATAGCCTGACAAGGAGTGATCATGGCACCGCCTCCGCCATTCGGCGCGAACTCCGTCGCCGCACGCGACATAGCCAACGTCCTGCATCCCTACACCGACCTGCAAGCGCACCAGCAGGTTGGCCCTATCGTCATTTCCCGCGGCAAAGGCGTTCGGGTCTGGGACGACACCGGCAAGGAATATATTGAATCCGTAGCCGGTCTGTGGTGCGCGGCCCTGGGATTCGACAATGAGCGCCTGGTGCAGGCGGCAGCCAGCCAGATGCGCAAGCTGCCATTTTACCACGCCTTCACAGCCAAATCGCATGAGCCGATGATCGATTTGGCGGAGATGCTGATCGCGCGTGCTCCGGTGCCCATGAGCAAGGTGTTCTTTGCGAACTCCGGGTCCGAGGCGAACGATTCCGCGATCAAGATGGTCTGGTATCTCAACAATGCGCTCGGTCGGCCGAAGAAAAAGAAAATCATCGGTCGCCTGAAGGGATACCACGGTATCACCATCGGCTCAGCTTCGTTGACCGGACTGCCGGCCAACCACCGCAGCTTCGATGTGCCGCTGCCGGGCTTCATCCACACCATGACGCCGCATTTCTATCACGGTGCGCGACCGGATGAATCCGAGGATGAGTTCGCCTCGCGCTGCGCCGATGAACTGGAAAAGATGATCCTGGCAGAGGGGCCGGAGACCGTGGCCGCGATGTGGGCGGAGCCGATCATGGGTGCGGGTGGCGTGATCCTGCCGCCCGCAGGTTACTTCCCGAAGATCCAGGCGGTACTGAGGAAGTATGACGTGCTGTTGGTGGCTGACGAGGTCATCTGCGGTTTCTGGCGCACCGGCAACTATTGGGGCAGCCAGACCCTGGATATCACGCCGGACATTGTGGTCTGCGCCAAGGCGCTCTCTTCGTCGTACCTGCCGATCAGCGCCGTGATGGTCAACCAGACGGTGTTCGAGGCGCTGGCGCAGGAAAGTCACGTGATTGGCACGTTTGGGCACGGTTTCACCTATTCCGGTCATCCGGTTCCGGCGGCGGTCGCGATCGAAACGCTGAAGATTTACGACGAGATGGAAATCGGCCCCCACGTTGGTGTCGTCGGCGCGCACATGCAGGCGGAACTGCGCCGCCTGTTCGCGGATCACCCGCTGGTCGGCGAGGTACGTGGCATCGGATTGATCGCCGCGGTGGAACTTGTTGCCGATCGGACCAGCCACACGAACTTTGATCCCAAGGCCAAGGTTGGTGGCCGGCTGACCAAGCTGTGCGAAGACAATGGCGTAATCAGCCGGGCGACGATGAATGATTCCTTGTGCTTCAGCCCGCCGCTGGTGATCACCAGCGATGAAATCGATGAGATGCTCAATCGCGTTGCCAAGTCGCTGGACGAATTGACCGTGCAGCTTCGACGGGAACAGCTCGCGGTGGTGAACTGAGGCGTGAGGACCGGACTCACGCCGCGCGGCGTGAATCGCGACGGGTCGGCGATTGGCCGACCCAACCGGTGTCTCTTGTAAAGGGAAGACTACAGACGGCCCACCTTCGAACGGGTAGCAGGCGAGCGTGTAGCGGGCATGCAAGCCGTGAAATTAATAACAGGCGTTTCCGCGCACACGTCCCGCAAACTCTGGACACCGCCATGGCGCCGCTTTACGGGTAACCTGATAGTAAGACCACAAAGACCTGGACGAACCGACGAAGCATGCCTCATCTTCTGGCTTTCTATCCCTGATGGCATTCATTGACCGGCCAGGGCGACTTACCGGGCATACCGTGAAGGTGGTGATCATCACCGGCGCCTCATCCGGCATCGGGCGATGCACCGCTGGATTATTCGCACGCCGGGGCTGGCGGGTTGGTCTTATCGCCCGCGGCGAAGCCGGGCTTAGAGCAGCGTGCGGCGATGTTGAATCCCATGGCAGCATGGCGGCGATGGCGCAAGCTGACGTGGTGGCGCTCGACGCACTGGAATCCGCGGCAGTATCGATCGAGCAAACGCTTGGCTCTGTGGACCTTTGGGTGAATTGCGCTGGCAACGGCACCTACGGACGCTTTCTGGATACGCCGGCTGAGGAATTCCGGCGTGTGACCGACGTCACTTATATAGGCACGGTCAACGGCACGCGTGTGGCGCTACGGCGGATGCTGCCGCGCGATCATGGTCGCATCATCAACGTCTGCTCCGCGGCCGCCTTTCGTGGCATGCCGCTGTTATCGTCATACTCGGGGGCGAAGCAAGCCGTGCGCGGCTTTAGCCAATCGGTTTGCGCCGAACTGTCTCAGGACGGCAGCCGAGTACGACTGACAACGGTATTTCCGCCCGCGGTGAATACCCCGTTTTTCGATCATGCCGTGTCTCACATGGGACGGCCGGGACGGCCGATGTCACCTGTCTATCAGCCTGAGGTCGTCGCGAAGGTGATCCACCTCGCCGCGATTACTGGGCGTCGTGAGATACCGATCAGTTTCACGACAGTACTGTTCTCGATTTGCACGCGCATGGTTCCCAGCTTGGTGGATCGGGCGATCCACAGGCTCGGCTATGGCGGCCAACTTGCCGATCAGCGAAATCCGCTGGTATCGCGCGAAACCACCTTGTTCGCGCCATCCGACCGTGCCTCGCCTATAAGGGGTGCTTTTAGCGCGCAGGCACGAGCCAGCAGCATGCATGTTCGTATCATTTGCGCGCTCGCTTGGCTGACCGGAAAAAATCGCCGCGACGCGCGTGCGAAGCTTGGCTGTCCATCGGCGATACAGAGTTGCGGGGCGCAGCAGTCTGCCTTCCCTGAGGGCGCTGTCCCCAGCTCGCTCAGCGCGGCATCGGGTCGAGAAGGCACCTAGTACCCGATCACAAGAAGCGCGAGACGCGTAGCGGCCGCGTTTCGCCGCGTCAATCGGCTACTTCAGACCAACAGCGACGTGTGGCGCTTCGCTGATTGGCGACACCAGCTAAATCTGCTTTCCCCATGTGCCGGCACTGAAGCGCCGTTTTCTCGTCCTGGCCTGAATATCCCCCGGTGTGTTGCGCAGCCGCGGTCAAGGATGGCCGCGGGCCACCGGCGCAGCCGCCGCCGCGTCCTTGAGGGCGGCTGTGCAACACACCACCCTTGCTCAGCCGGGCGACGTCGGCCGGCCTGCGCCTTCGTGCTTCGCGCTCATCGCCTCGCCGGTGTCGCTCTTTTGTCAGGGGTCGGCGCACGGCCGCCACCTTATGGGGTCTTATGAGATCGGCCGGCCAATCTAGCCATGTTCTGACAAATTTGCGGACGGCGATGTCCAGGTTGAGTCTGCGCCAAGACCACTGAGTTTGCCACCGCACGAGCCGCGGCGGGCGATGGGTTCCTGAAACGGGTGTCCGCGGCGTCGACGCCGGTCCTGCGCTCTGCCACCATACGGCAGGGGGACCGCAACATGACCTACGAACACATTCTGCTCGACCGGGAAGACGGGGTCGGCATCATCACCCTCAACCGCCCGGACGTGCTGAATGCCATGAACCGCCAGCTGTCGGCGGAGCTGGCGGACGCGGTGAAGCTGCTCGACGCCGATGACGGCATTGGCTGCATCGTCATCACCGGCGCGGGAGAGCGGGCATTCTCGGCCGGTGGCGACATCCATCAGCAGCGGGAGGATGATCGGAATTATACCCCGGAACAGCTCGACGCCATGAGCGACCCGCGGCGCAGCTTTGAAATCAGCGCGTGTCGCAAGCCGACGATCGGGATGATGAACGGGCTGGCCTATGGTGGGGCCGCGGTGCTGTCGTCCTCGCTGGACATGCGCGTGGGATGCGAGGCCACCAGGTTCCGCTTCCTCGCCGCCGCCTACGGGCGGATCAACAGCACCTGGACGCTGCCGAACCAGGTGGGGTGGCCAATGGCGAAGGAGCTGCTGTTCTCGGCCCGCGTGGTGGAGGCCGAGGAAGCCTATCGGATCGGCCTGCTGAACCATCTGGTGCCGCGCGCCGAGCTGCGGACCAGGACGATGTGGCTGGCGAAGATGATCGCGGGAAACCATTCAGGCGCGGTGACCGGGATCAAGACCCTGCTGCTGCGCCAGCTCGGCGAAGCGCTGGAGACGCAATGGGCGGCGGAGAAGGACTATACGACGCGCGTCATGCGAGGCGCGAAAGCAGAGGATGCCTTTCCGGAGTTCATTGCCCGGAAGGGGCGTGGGTAGCGTGGCGCCATCCCACCCTGGATGGTGCGCGCCCTCTTTCCCCCAAATTAGCAGCTTGATCTGAAGGCTCAACCCAGCGGGGCAGCCCGCTGACGTTCCCGCTGGCAGCGGTGTTCCCGTCCGGTCGGGTCATCTTCGTTCCGGCTGGCCTGCGATTCGATCCTTACCTGCCGGCTATACCCTCCGCCTTGCCCGCGCTATACCCCGCGCCATGGCTGCGGCGCGTTCCCTGATGCGAATCGCCGTCAACGTCGCTCTCGATGGCGGCATGGCGGCTTTATCGGTGCCGGTGGCGCGTTGGCTCGCCGAACCGGGCGTGCCCGCGTGGCATCCGATCTGGTTCATCCCGCTTGGCGCCGCATGCCTGCTACTGGCGGGCATCCCGTTTCGTCTGTCCCTGCAATACTGGCGCTTCGCGGCCATTGGCGACCTGCTGACCGTCGCCGCCAGCGCCGGCCTTGGCGCGGTTCTCTTCACCGGCGTCACGACCATCGCCGGCCTGGAACAACCGAATCCGGCCTTCCCGTTCATCCATGCGCTGACACTGCTGCTGTTCCTCGGCGCGCCGCGCGTCGGTTACCGCTGGCGCCGCGGCCGGCCCGCCACCCGGCCACCCCACATCGACGCCGCCTCGATCCTGCTGGTCGGCAGCATCGAGGACGCCGACCTGTTCATCCGTGCCCTCAGCCAGGACCGGCGGCAGTTGTTCAACGTCGAGGGCCTGCTCGCCTCCTCAGACCGCCAGACCGGCCGCCGCATCCAGGGTCACCGCATCCTGGGCTCGCTCAACGACGCCGCGACCGTCCTTGCGCAGCTGCAGGCCGAAGACCGTCTTCCGGGCACCCTGGTCTTCGTCACCCCCGAACTCAACGGCGCCCGGCTGGCCCAGGTGGTTGCGCAGGCAGACAGGTTCGGCCTTCAGGTACGTCAGGCGCCTCGGCCGACCGCACTGGCCGATCCTGACAAGCCACGCCCCGTCGAACTGCGCCCGGTGGCGATCGAGGACTTGCTCAATCGCCCGCAGGTGCCGCTCGACCGGGACGGCATGGCGCGCCTGATCCAGGGCCGGCGCGTCATCGTCACCGGCGCCGGGGGCACGATTGGCAGTGAACTCGCCCGTCAGGTCGCTGCCTTCGGCCCTGGCACGCTGATCCTGTTGGACAACGGCGAATACGCGCTCTGGCAGATCGACCTGGAGCTGGCTGAGACCCATCCGCAGGTACACCGCCGCACCCTGATCGCCGACATACGTGACGAGACCCGCATCCGAGCGATCTTCGATGAGCAGCGACCCGAGCTGGTGTTCCATGCCGCGGCTTTGAAACACGTGCCGATGGTGGAAGCGAACCCGCTGGAAGGCATGGCGACCAACGCCGCCGGCACCCGCCACGTCGCCGACGCGGCCAGGGCAACGGGGGCCTCGGCGATGGTGCTGATCTCGACGGACAAAGCGGTGAACCCGACCAGTGTCATGGGTGCCTCTAAGCGACTGGCCGAGATGTACTGTCAGGCGCTGGATATCTCCGCTCGCTCCGCCCGCCAGGGGATGCGGTGCATCACTGTCCGGTTCGGCAACGTCCTCGGGTCCACCGGTTCCGTCGTGCCGTTGTTTCAGCGTCAGCTCGCCCGCGGCGGTCCGCTGACCGTTACGCACCCTGACATGCAGCGGTACTTCATGACGGTTCGCGAGGCTGTCGGGCTGGTACTTCAGGCCAGTGTGCTGGGTGTTGGCGGCGCGTCCCTGCCGTCAGGGGCGAATGGCGGCATCTTCGTGCTCGACATGGGCAAGCCCGTGAAGATCGTCGATCTCGCCCGCCAGATGATCCGCCTCGCGGGATTGCAGCCCGATCAGGACATTGAAGTTCGCTTCACCGGTCTGCGCCCTGGCGAGAAACTGTATGAGGAACTGTTCCACGGCAAGGAACCGCCGGTGCCGACAGGCTACGCCGGCCTGCTGATGGCGACCCCACGCACCGCCGACCCCGCCATCGTCGCCCGCGCGATCGAGGAAATCGGTCATGCCTGCCGCGGCGGCCAGGTCAAGCTGGCCCTGATGCTGCTGGGGCGGCTGATTCCAGAGTTCGAGCACAATGTCGATGGCTCAGCCGGCGAGGTCCGCGCCTGAATACCCAACCCGGTCTGCTAGCGAACGACCGGTGCATGACACCACGAAACGAAGAGCCAGGTTCCATGTCCGACAACAAGCCGATCCCGTTCCTCGACCTGAAGGCGCAGCAGGCGCGCATCGCCACTGACCTGCGCCGCCGCCTGGACACCGTGCTGGCGCATTGCCAATTCGTGCTGGGTCCGGAAGTGCGGGAACTGGAAGCCGCACTGGCCGACTTCTGTGGAGCAGAACACTGCGTCGGTGTCAGCTCCGGCACCGACGCGTTGCAGATCGCCTTGATGGCGGAGGATATCGGCCGCGGCGATGCGGTCTTCCTGCCGGCCTTCACCTACACCGCGACCGCCGAGGTCCCGCTGTTGCTCGGTGCTACCCCGGTGTTTGTCGATGTCGATCCCCGAACGTTCCAGATCGACCCGGGGCACCTGACGCGACGGATCGAGGACATCCGCGCAGCCGGTCGGTTGCGGCCGCGCGCGATCATCGGGGTGGACCTGTTCGGCCAGCCTGCCGACTGGCCGGCACTGGCCGGGATCGCTCGCCAGAACGACCTGTTCCTGCTTGACGACTTGGCGCAGAGCTTCGGCGCCTCGCTGCACGGCAAGATGCTGGGCAGCCAGGCCGACGCGACCGCCACCAGCTTTTTTCCGTCCAAACCGCTGGGTGCCTACGGCGATGGCGGCGCGCTGTTCACCGACAGCGAGGAACGCGCTGAGCTCTACCGCAGCCTGCGAACCCATGGCGAAGGCAAGACCCGCTACGAGGTGCTTCGCACCGGGATGAACGGCCGCCTGGACTCCATCCAGGCCGCCGTGCTGCTCGCCAAACTGACGGTTTTTCCCGAGGAGCTGGAAGCGCGCGAGCGGATTGCCCGGATGTATGACCAACGGCTTGGCAATGCGGTCACCACCCCGGCGCGGGTTGCCGACAGCACCAGCGCGTGGGCGATCTACGCCATCCTGCTGTCCGACGAGGCTGCCCGGGACCGAGCTCAGGCTGCTCTGCGCGCCGATGGGGTCCCGACCGCGATCTACTATCCCCGGCCGCTGCACCGCCAACCGGCCTATAGCGCCCAGCATGACGGCATATCGCTGCCCGTATCGGAAAATCTGGCGACGCGCATCCTGGCGCTGCCGATCCATCCGGACCTGACCGACCATGACGTCGAACGGATTTGCGCCGGCGTTCGGGCAACCGTCTAGTTTGCTGCCCCTGACGTTCGTTGCATCGTGCGACGAGCGTGGGGGATAAGCAGGCCACCGAGCACCCATACTTCACCCGGCGCACTTAACCGAACAAAACCGATCCGCCTCATCGCCCTGATAGTCTCGCGCAGCTGACAATGCCTGTTTGCAAGCAGTGTCCGCTATGATGGCCAGCCGGACCGGGGCAATCGGGTGAACGATACGCCGCAATGAACTTGAGTGTGCTGCGCGGTGAAGACTGTCTGGAATGGCGCTACTGATAGGAAGACCAAGAAGAATGCACCACAGAGCCACAGAGTTCACCGAGATCCAGTGGAGACGGACCCGCGCTATTTTTGATGCTCTCGGTGCTCTCTGTAGCTCTGCGGTGCATGTTCGGTAGGCCCTGACACATGCTTACATCGCCAGTGAGTGAGGGGAGTGTCCGATCCTCTGTGTAAACGGCTCCATGGCCATTGTCCGTATCACTCGGTCAGCTAGCTGACCGAGTGATACGGTCGCCAAACAAAATCATGAACTGCAGCTTTGCCTCCGGCCAGGCGATGGCCGGCTTCCAACGCAGGCCGGCATTTTGGATGGCCATGTATAGCAACTTCAGCGCCGCCTCGTCAGAGGGGAAGCTGCCGCGCGTCTTGATCACCTTGCGCAAGCTCCGGTTCAGGCTCTCCACCGCGTTTGTCGTGTAGATCATCTTCCTGATCGCCGGCGGGAAGGCGAAGAATGGCACCACATACGTCCAGGCGCGGCGCCACATGGGCGCGATCATCGGGTAGCGCTTGGCCCAAGGGCTGGCCTCGAACGTGTCCAGCGCCGCCTCGGCGGCCTCGGCCGTCGCGGCCTGGTAGATCGCCTTCAGCGACGGCATCAACGCCTTGCGGTCCTTCCAACTGACCGTCTCGAGCGCGTTGCGGATCAAATGCACGATGCAGGTCTGCGTCGTGGTCCGCGGGAACACCGCCTCGATCGCATCGGGAAACCCCTTCAGACCATCGACGACCGCGATCAGGATGTCCTCCACACCGCGGGTCTTCAGTTCGTTCAGCACGCCGAGCCAGAACCGCGCTCCCTCGGTCTGCTCGACCCACAGCCCCAGCACCTCCTTCTCGCCCGACCGCGTCAAGGCCAGCGCAACGTAGACCGCCTTGTTCTTGACCACCCCGTCATGGCGGATCTTCACCCGCAGGGCGTCCAGAAACACCACCGGATAGACCGCCTCCAGCGGGCGGTTGCGCCACGCCAGCACGTCCTCGTGCACCGCGTCCGTCACACGGCTGATCAGGTCGGGCGACACCTCTACCTGATACATCTGCCGAAGGTGCGCCTGCACGTCGCGCACCGAAAGCCCGCGCGCATACAGGCTGATGATCTGGCCGTCGAAACCTTCCAGCCGCGTCACCCCCTTCGGCACGATCGCCGGTTCGAACGTCCCGTCGCGGTCGCGTGGCACCGACAGCGTCACCGCGCCCTCGTCCGTCAGCACGGTCTTCGCCGTGTGCCCGTTGCGGTTGTTGGCGCCGCGCCGGCCGGACCGCTCGCCCTTCTCGTAGCCAACGTGCTCAGACAGCTCAGCGTTCAAGGCGCGCTCGAGCAGGCGCTTCTTCAGTTGGCGGAAGATGCCGTCCTCGCACAGATCCACGACAAAAGCTCGTCCAGCACTTCGGGTCCGGGGTCTCCCTTGGGTTAAGGAAGCCACGGAAACCGACTTACACAAAGGACCTGACACTCTCCCAGTGAGACGACATCCCACCGGTCAGGCACCCACGCTGCCGGATGGAAGGATCGCTGGTTCACCCCAACCGGACTTGACTCCGATCACGAAACCTCTATTTCAACCTAGCGGCGAAAGTTATTTTTGCCGTTTGTCCTACCAACCGGCCCGCGCCCCATTGCGACGCGGGCAAGTCGTGTTTCCAGAAAACGCGCACACCACGGCAATCCCGGGCCTTCGCCTGGATATCCGTAACGGAACAAACCGACCTTATGGCAGCATCCGCCACCGTGCGCGCTCAAGAGCCCGCGCAAGACCATTTCCGAGGCGAGGATTTCGCCTCTCTTCTCGACGAAACACTGGGTAGCGACACTGGCTTCGATGGCTCCGTCGTCACCGGCCGGGTTGTCCGGCTCACCGATGAGTTCGCCGTTGTCGACGTCGGTCTGAAATCCGAAGGCCGCGTTGCCCTCAAGGAATTCGGACCACCCGGTGCCAAGCCGGACGTGAAGCCCGGCGACATGATCGAGCTCTATGTCGAGCGCTATGAAGACCGCGACGGCACGATCATCCTCTCGCGTGAGAAAGCGCGCCGCGAAGAGGCCTGGACCAACCTCGAAAAGGCCTTCGAGGCGCAGAAGCGCGTCGACGGCACGATCTACGGTCGGGTCAAGGGTGGCTTCACCGTCGACCTCGGTGGTGCGGTGGCGTTTCTGCCCGGCAGTCAGGTGGATATTCGCCCGGTGCGCGATGTCGGCCCACTGATGGGCAGCCCGCAGCCGTTCCAGATCCTGAAGATGGACCGGGCGCGCGGCAACATCGTGGTCTCTCGCCGAGCCGTTCTGGAGGAAACCCGTGCGGAGCAGCGCAGCGAGCTGATCCAGGGCCTCAAGGAAGGCATGATCCTCGATGGCGTGGTGAAGAACATCACCGACTACGGCGCGTTCGTCGACCTCGGCGGCGTCGATGGCCTGCTGCACGTCACCGACATTGCCTGGCGCCGGATCAACCACCCGTCCGAAGCCCTGACCATCGGTCAGGCTGTGAAGGTGCAGGTGATCCGCTTCAACTCCGAGACCCAGCGCATCAGCCTGGGCATGAAGCAGCTGGAAGCCGATCCCTGGGAAGGCGTCGCCGCGAAATACCCGCCGGGCGCGAAATATTCCGGCCGGGTCACCAACATCACCGATTACGGCGCCTTCGTGGAATTGGAGCCTGGCGTCGAGGGGCTGGTGCACGTATCGGAGATGTCCTGGACCAAGAAGAATGTTCATCCTGGCAAGATTGTCTCCACCAGCCAGGAAGTCGACGTCATGGTGCTGGACGTCGACAGCTCGAAGCGGCGCATTTCGCTGGGCCTGAAGCAGGTGCAGCGCAACCCGTGGGAGCAATTCGTCGAAGATCATCCGATCGGGTCCGAGGTCGAAGGCGAAATCCGCAACATCACCGAATTTGGCCTGTTCGTCGGACTGTCCGCCGACATCGACGGCATGATCCACATGTCGGACCTGTCCTGGGACGAGGCCGGCGAAGCGGCGATGGCCGGCTACGAAAAAGCCGCCACCGTCAAGGCCAAGGTACTCGATGTCGATGTCGAGAAGGAGCGCATCAGCCTCGGCATCAAGCAACTGCGGGATGATCCGGCTGCGACGATCCTCGACACCGTGCACAAGGGCGACGTCGTGACCTGCATCGTCAGTGCGGTCCAGGCCAATGGCATCGAGGTGAAGGTCAATGACGTCCTGACCGGGTTCATCCGACGCGCCGAACTGGCTCGGGACAAGGGCGACCAGCGTCCGGATCGATTTGCCGTGGGCGAAAAGGTCGACGCCAAGATAACCGCGGTCGACCGTCAGTCGCGCAAGCTGACCCTGACCATCAAGGGCAAGGAAGTTGAAGAGGAGAAGCAGGCGATGGCCGAGTTCGGTTCATCCGACTCCGGCGCCTCGCTTGGCGACATCCTGGGTGCTGCGATCCGCCGCCGCAATCAGTTGTCGCAGGACAGCTGACGACCTGACGTAGGCCTGCCAGCGCATGCCTCTGGAGACTGATCTGTTGTTGGACAGGCGGCGCCTCAAGCGCCGCCTGGTCTTCTGGCGGGTGTTCTCCGTGGTTGCGCTGGTGATCGCCATCCTGGTCGGGCTGCGCGGCGCCGGCCTGACGCCACAGGGCGCCCACGTCGTCCGCGTCAGCGTCAACGGGCTGATCACCGAAGACCACACCCTGACCGAAGCGATCAACGCGCTGGCGGACGACAGTCATGTCAAGGCGGTGATCTTGTCCATCGACAGCCCCGGCGGCAGCGTTGCCGGCGGAGAAACCCTGCACGACGCGGTTGCCCGGGTCGCCGCCAAAAAGCCGGTCGTGGTGACGATGGGCGGCCTCGCGGCATCCGCCGGCTACATGATCGCGGTTCCGGCGACCCGGATCTTCGCCCGTTCGGCCACCCTGACAGGATCAATCGGCGTCTTGCTGGAGACCGGAGAGGTGTCCGGCCTGCTCGGAAAACTCGGGATTAACGCCGAGGTGATTCGGTCGGGACCCTTAAAGGATGAACCCAGCCTCGTGCGGCCGTTGTCACCGGAGGGAAAACAGGTTCTGCAAGGTCTGGTGAATGACATGTACGACCAGTTCGTCGGCATGGTCGCCAAGGGACGTCATATGGACCCGGCAAAGGTCCGGGCCCTGGCGGATGGCCGAGCCTACACCGGGCGTCAGGCGGTGGGTCTGGGCCTGGTGGACGCGATCGGGGGAGAGCGCGAAGCAAAGGACTGGCTGGTTGCCGCGAAAGGGTTGCCCGCGGGCCTTCCGGTTGAACAGCTGTCGCAGGGCGGCATGGCCAGCCACCTGCTGTCCGGCCAACTCGGGCTGACGCTACAGGATGTATGGAAAACGCTGATTTCACAAAGCGTTAGTCTTGACGGAGGCTTGGCTCTCTGGCAACGTTCCGGGACTTGAGCGCATCGGGGGATGCCTTTGACCAAATCCGAACTCATTGCCGAGTTGGCGACCGCCAATCCGCATCTGCGCGGCCAGGATGTGGAGACCATCGTGGCAACGATCTTCGAGGAGATCACGTACGCCCTTGCACGCGGCGAGCGTGTCGAACTGCGCGGCTTCGGAGCCTTCACCGTGAAACACCGTGATGCCAGGACTGGACGCAATCCCAGGACAGGCGCCTCGGTCTCGGTGGAAGACAAGTCGGTTCCCTTCTTCAAGGCTGGGAAGGAGTTGCGCCTGCGGGTCAACGCCGGGAAAATCCCCCGAGCCAGCCGCGCGGAGCGGAAGCAGGCCTGAGCATGATCACGCTGACGGAACGTTCAAAGCGTGTGAATCATCCGATCAAACAAGGGGATAGAGCATTTTCGGTCTGCACAGTATAGAGCATTTTCGGTCTGCACAGTAAGGCTGAAAATGCTGTAGCGAGGTCGCGTCACCCAATGCTGTTTTTGATCATCACCTTTATCCTGTGCCTGCCACTGGTGCTGTTCGTCTTGTCCAATACCGAGATGGTGTCTCTCGGCCTGTGGCCAACCGACTATGCCGTGGATGTCCACCTGTCTGTCGCCATTCTGGTTGCAATGGCAATCGCCTTCCTGCTTGGCGCCGTGGTGGTCTGGTTGTCCGAACTGTCGCAGCGTCGGCGTGCACGCCGGGCAGAGCGGCGGGTGCATCTGCTGGAAGCACGCATCGAGGAACTGCAGGCTCAGACGGCTCCATCGTTATCGTTGCCGCCAGCGGCCTGATGGCACCTGGCAACAGGTTGATCGTCGCTTTGGATACAGTTGATCTGGGGCGTGCCCGGACGTGGGCAGACGCTGTTGGTCCGCACGTGGGCCTTATCAAACTCGGCCTGGAGTTCTTCCTGGCAAATGGCAAAGCAGGCTTCGCCGCGCTCGCCGGCACGCCAATCTTCCTGGACCTCAAGCTGCACGATATTCCGAACACCGTGGCCGGCGGTGTCCGCGCGGTCTTGCCTCTGCGACCGCGCATGCTGACCATTCATGCCGGCGGTGGTTCGGCGATGGTCAGGGCCGCCGCGCAAGCCGCCGCCAGTGCGGGAACCGACCGGCCGATGATCCTGGCGGTGACCGTTCTGACCAGTCTGGGTCAAGATGATCTCAACAACGTTGGCATCGCCACCACGGCAACCGAACAGGTCATTCGGCTGGGCCGACTTGCCATCGACGCCGGCGCCGACGGACTTGTGTGCAGCCCGCTGGAGGTTGCACTTCTTCGACAGGCGTTCGGGCCGAAGGTCAAGCTGGTCGTCCCGGGCATCCGTCCGGACGGATCAGCCGCTGGTGATCAGGCCCGAACGATGACGCCGGCACAGGCGGTCGCGGCGGGCGCGGACTGGATCGTGGTTGGCCGCCCGGTCACCGGCGCGGATGACGTTGGCGCAGCCGGGGCGGCCATCGCGGCTTCTATCCGATGACCAAGGTCAAGATTTGCGGCATCAATGATGCGGTTGCATTCGATACCGCGGTCGACGCTGGAGCCGACTGGCTGGGGTTCGTGTTTTTTCCGCCATCGCCTCGGTTTGTAACGCCAGAGGTCGCCGCTGCCCTGTCAGGTCGGCTGATCGGTGGCCCGCCTCGTGTCGGCTTGTTCGTTCAGCCGACGGTGGCGGCGATCGCCGACGTACTCGCGGCAATGAGCCTCGACGTGCTGCAAATCTATGGCGATTCGGGCAATCTGGCTGAGATTGCCGCCAGGTTTGGCCTGCCGATCTGGCAGGCTGTCGGTGTTGGCACCCGGGCCGATCTTCCCCATGATCCTCAAGTCGCGGATCGGCTTTTACTTGAAGCCAGACCGCCGCCTGGGGCGGACCGTCCCGGCGGGAACGCGACGACTTTCGACTGGTCGATCCTGCGAGGCTGGTCAGCACCGGCACCATGGGTGCTGGCAGGCGGCCTGACGCCGGACAATGTCGCGACCGCCATTCAGCAATCCGGCGCGGATACGGTCGATGTCTCGTCGGGGGTGGAGAGCAGCAAAGGTGTGAAGGACGCTGCGCTGATCCGCCGGTTCATCGGCGCCGCGAAGGCCGCCGGAGTTCAGCAGTCGTTACAGGATCTACTTGGCACAAACACCAGCGACTAAGCGGTCTGTCATGCAACCAATCCGATAGCGACCGCAGGGACGCTGCCTCGAGATTGCCGTGCGAAGCAGCCGACGCCGCCGAATCTGATCTGATCGGCCTTCGGCGGTGGATAATCACCTACCGCTTCTTCGCCACTTCCAGCTCCCGCCTCAGCCGCTCGATCTCGGATCGAAGAGCCTCGATCTCGGATTGATGAGCGTCAGATGGATCGGCTGGTTCGGTGCCGCGATAGAACGGCGTGAACATACTGAACGCGCGCTCCATCATGGCCATGTTCTGCCGGCCAACTTCCTCGATGTTGCCGAATGGAAACAGCGTGCCCATGGTCTTCTGCAACGCTGTGCGCATCTGCTCCTGTTGCTGGGCAAACGAAGTCATTGCGTGTTCAAGATACTTTGGCACTAGCCCCTGCATCGACCCGCCATATAATCCGATCAGTTGACGGAGGAAGTTGATCGGCAACAGGTTCTGACCCTTGCCCTCCTCTTCGACAATGATCTGGGTCAATACGCCGCGCGTGATGTCGTCGCCGCTTTTCGCGTCGTAGACAACGAAATCCCTTCCCTGGCGAACCATCTCGGCCAGGTTTTCCAGCGTGATATAGCTGGAGCTTTCGGTGTTGTACAGCCGTCGATTGGCGTATTTCTTGACCACGACCGGGGGCTTTTCGCCGGTCTTTGTTCCCAGCAGGGTCTCAGCGGGCAACGCCATGCTCACCTCTTAACTTTTGACCACACTACCGTGCATTTCGCACTTGCGATAGTGTGATTTCGCTCCCAACAAATTGGCGTCGGTTTCACGGTCCACGCTGATTTCGGCCGTGGTCCGGTCCGCCAGGAGGATGGATGCTGAATGATGATGGATCGCGGTTTGGGCAACGCCGGACCCGACAAAGCTGGACCGGCTGGAAGCAATCGGGGCAAGGCGGATCAGTCGGATCCCGATGCGCACGCCGCCGCGGCCGAACCGCCCGACGTCCGAAAACTCGCGCAGGACTGGATTACCCTGTGGCAGAGCGAACTTGCGGCCATCGCGGTCGACCCCGAGATCCGCGAGTCGTGGCAGACCGTCATGACGTTGTGGGCAGGCACTATTTCCAGCATTCTACGTGGTCTTCCCACAACCGGAGGGCATGACGGCGCGCGCGGACACCCCTGGACCGCTGGTGCGCCGCGGGCCCCGACCGCTGCTGCTGCACCTGACGCTCGCGATACTGAGATCGAACGTCTCGCGCGGCACGTCGCCGCTCTGGAACGCCGACTGGCAGACCTCGAGCGTGGCGGCGATCCTCCAGTCCATCCAGCAAGCCGTCCATGACGGCTGCTACGACGATGCGTTTCTAACCGCGGTGGTGGCGGAAACGCTGCGACAAGACGCTGCGCTGATCGAGGGCATTGCCGCCTACCGACGCCACGCCTGGCGAAGGACGCTGACTGATCCTCCGGTCATCTGGTCGGAGGGTAACACGCGGCTGTTGGACTACGGCCCCGCTAGCGGGCGTCCGATCCTGTTCGTACCGAGCCTGATCAATCGGGCCTATGTGCTGGATTTGGCCGAGGGTCACTCGATGCTGCGCTGGCTCGCTGCTCAAGACGTGCGACCGCTGCTGTTGGACTGGGGCTGGCCGGAGCAAACCGAGCGACGGTTTACCCTGACCGATTATGTCGCCGGCCGGATGGAGCGGGCGATGACAGCCGCCGCCCGTGCTGCCGGCGAGCCCCCGATTCTGGCGGGTTATTGCATGGGCGGCACGCTCGCGGTCGCGGCTGCGCAGCGCCGACCTGACCTGATCGGCGGTCTGGCCTTGCTGGCAGCGCCATGGGATTTCCATGCTCCCGAACCAATACGAGCGGTTCAGGCCGCGCAGGCCCTGCCGCTGATGGAGCCGGCTATCGCCTTCAGTGGTTCGCTGCCAGTCGATCTGCTGCAATCACTCTTCGCGCTGCTTGATCCATGGAGTGTTGCCGCGAAGTACCGTGGCTTTGCGCGGTTGCCCCAGGACAGCGCGCGTGCCAGGCTATTCGTTGCTATAGAGGACTGGCTGAACGACGGCGTGCCGCTCGCCGCTGAGGTGGCGCGGACCTGTTTGGCCGAATGGTATGGCGAGAACGCGCCGGCCCGAGGCAATTGGCGGATCGCCGGCCTGCCGGTCGATCCGACCGCGATCACCAAACCCGCCTTTGTCGCGGTTGCTGAGCGTGATCGCATCGTGCCGCCCGAATCCGCCCGCCCGCTTGCCACGCTTATTCCGCGGGCCGTGTTACACCAATCGGCGGCCGGTCACATCGGCATGGCCGCCGGTGCCCGCGCGCCGGACATGCTGTGGCGCCCGTTGCTGAACTGGCTGCGGAGCATCGATCGGCACCCATGAGGCCCATCAAGCGCCGGCGGCTTGACGTTGCTGCGTCCCTCGCCTTTGCTCGAAGCAAATGGGAGTTCCGCCATGGCTGGTAAACAACCCAAGGCGATCGTCTTTGACACCTTCGGCACGGTCGTCGACTGGCGCTCCAGCCTGATCACCGACCTGTCAGCCTACGGTGCCACTCGGGGCGTCGCCGCCGATTGGCCGGCGCTGGTCGACGCCTGGCGAGCCGCCTACCACCCCTCGATGGACCGGGTTCGCAGGGGCGAGATGCCGTGGACGACGTTGGACAACCTGCACCGTTCATCACTGGATCGCCTTGTCACCGAGTTTGGCATCAAGGGACTGTCCGAAGATGACCTCGTGCACATCAACCTGGGCTGGCACCGGCTGCATCCCTGGCCCGATGCCGTGCCTGGCCTGACCCGACTGAAATCGCGCTTCATTATCGGTCCACTCTCCAACGGCAATGTCGCCCTGCTGCTGAACATGGCCAGGTTCGCCGGCATCCCGTGGGACATGATTTTCGGATCCGACCTGTTCTGCCATTTCAAGCCTGACCCCGAGACCTACCTCGGGGTGGCGAAGATGCTGGATCTGCGACCCGACCAGGTGATGATGGCCGCGGCGCATAATGGTGATCTGGCCGCGGCGCGTTCGCATGGCCTGCTGACAGCGTTTTTCCCCCGTCCGGGCGAATACGGGCCGCACCAGAGCCGGGATTATACGGCGGATCAGGACTGGGACATCGTTGCGACCGACATCCAGGATTTGGCCATGCAGCTACTCTCCGCACAGAGGTTTTGACGGATTGAATGACGGGCTGTTTGCATGACCGCCATCGGTGAGCGGGAGGCGCTGCGGGAGAGCCGGTCGACCAACCGCGGCGCAAGCTCACTGCGCGCCGCCTCAGATCTGGGCCGAGCCGCCATCCACGAACAGCTCGCTGCCGTTCACGAAGCTGCTCTCGCCAGAGGCAAGAAACAGTGCGGCGGCCGCAATTTCGTCGGGGTCGCCCATTCGTCCGAGCGGGGTCGCAGCCTCCATCGCTTTCACGAACTGCCGGTCCTGCTCCTCCGTCTTGGACAGGCCGTGGAGCCCCGGCGTCGACGTCGCTCCTGGCGACAGTATGTTTACCCGGATGCGGCGTGGGGCGAGGTCTAGGATCCAGCTTCTGGCAAAATTTCGGATCGCAGCCTTGCTGGCACTGTAGACGCTGAACGCCGGCGTGCCCGTGCTCCCGGTGGTGGAACCGGTCAGGATCACCGACGCACCATCTACCAGGAGCGGCAACGCCTTCCGTACGGTAAACAGCGTGCCCTTGACGTTGGTGGCGAGAATGCGGTCGACATGCTCCTCCGTGATGTCTGCCAACGTCATGAACTCGCCGCCGCCAGCATTGGCGAACAACACATCGATGCGGCTCGCCTCGGCGCGCACCACCTCGTAAAGCCGGTCGAGGTCAGCGAGGCTCGAAACGTCGCCCTGCACGCCTCGCGCGTTCACCCCGACCGCAGCCACCGCCGCGTCTAATTCGGCTTGGCGGCGACCGGTGATGAAGAGACGCGCGCCCTCGCGGGCGAAGCGTCTCGCCGTCGCGAGACCGATTCCGCTGTTCGCGCCCGTCACGACGGCGACCTTGCCTTCAAGTCTTCCCATGAGAGTACCCTTCCGAAGAGCCCCACCGGGGCCGATACCAGGGACGTAGGCAGGCGCTTTCTTCGCGTCTAGAACCTACCTGAAGGTGAGTAGTGGATGATGGCCGTGGCGGAGCATGATGGCATATGCGGCCTCGACGTGGCGCTGGCTGTGATCGGAGGCAAATGGAAGCCGCTGATCCTGTTCCACCTTGGCAGCGGTCCCCGCCGCTTCGGTGAGTTGCGCCGGCTTGTGCGAGGCATCAGCGAAAAGGTCCTCATCCAGCACCTCCGGGAGTTGGCGAGCGACGGCATCCTGAGCCGCACAGACCACCGGGAGATCCCACTGCGTGTGGATTACGCGATGACCGAGTTCGGGCGCACGCTGGCCACCGCGCTTATGCCGCTCTGTGCCTGGGGCGACGCGAACCGGGAAAGCGTCGATGCAATCCAGCGACTGCAACGGGCGCAAGAGGAGCAGCCGGCATAGCTGCTCAGGCAACACTCAAAACCTCTCTGCGGAGGTAATAGTGGTCCGACCCTAACGCTTGCGTCCCGCAAGCGCTAGGACAAGTCGGCCCACCAGCCACCCTCTGGTGGTGCGATTCAGCTAACGGAAGGGAAACATTCGTTAGCATTGCAACACTAGTGCCCAATCTCAGAGATCCATAAAACGCCCAGCGGCCACCAGCAGGCGCGTGAATCGGCCACACCAAACGAGCAGCCACGTATCGCGTTTCTCTGACGCGATGCGGGGAGTCTGATACCCTGTCTTGCATTTGGCCGCCGCCTTACGCACTTGAAGTCCAGACCCCAGTATGGTGCAAGTCGCGGGACAGACCGCGAAAGGAGAGCACGAAATGGACGACATTGTCATCGTCTCGGCTGCCCGGACACCGGTTGGCAGTTTCAACGGCGCGCTGAGCAGCGTTCATGCGCATAATCTTGGTGCGGTCGCGTTGCAGGCAGCGTTCTCGCGCGCCGGGGTCGAAGCCGCCGATGTTGATGAAGTAATCTTCGGCCAGGTTCTCGCCGCCGGCGAAGGCCAGAACCCAACCCGACAGGCGGCGCGTTTGTCGGGTATGCCAGACTCAAAGACAGCCTTTGGCATCAACCAGGTCTGTGGTTCCGGCCTCCGCGCCGTCGCCCTCGCCGCACAGCAGATCCGTACCGGCGAAAGCGCGATCGTCGCGGCCGGCGGCATGGAAAGCATGAGCCTCTCAACCCATGCCGCGCATCTTCGCAACGGCACCAAGATGGGGGGATTGGAGTTTGTCGACACCATGCTGAAGGACGGCCTGTGGGATGCGTTCCACGGCTATCACATGGGCAACACGGCGGAAAACGTCGCGACCAAATACCAGATCACCCGAGAGCAGCAGGATACTTTCGCGCTCGGCTCGCAGCAGAAAGCGTCCGCCGCGCAGAAATCGGGCCGCTTCAAGGACGAGATCGTTCCGGTCACGATCAAGAGCCGCAAGGGCGACATCGTGGTCGCTGACGACGAGTACATCCGCCACGACTCAACCGCCGAATCCATGGCGCGACTCCGTCCGGCATTTACCAAGGACGGCACCGTCACCGCCGGCAATGCATCCGGCATCAACGACGGCGCCGCCGCACTGATCCTGATGACCGCAAGCGAGGCCAGCAAGCGCGGTTTGACCCCATTGGTGCGCATCGCCGGCTTTGCCACCGCCGGTGTCGATCCCGCGGTGATGGGCACGGGCCCGATTCCTTCCACGCGAAAAGTGCTGGACCGCGTGGGCTGGAAGCCGGACGATCTCGATCTGGTCGAGGCCAACGAAGCCTTTGCCGCCCAGGCGCTGGCGGTGAACAAGGACATCGGCTGGGACACCAGCAAGGTGAACGTCAACGGCGGCGCGATCGCCCTCGGACATCCGATTGGTGCGTCAGGCGCACGCGTATTGGTCACCCTGCTGCACGAGATGCAGAAGCGGGATGCGAAGAAAGGCCTCGCAACGCTTTGCATCGGCGGCGGCATGGGCGTCGCCATGTGTCTGGAGCGGTGAGCCCGCTCTGATCGGGACGTCGGGATTTAGCACGCGAATGATCGGGTTACGCAACGCGCGATCTCGCGTCCCCGTCATGGCGGCGATCCCGCTGCATGACGTTTGACAGGTAGCTGTGCCAGATTTGACGGATGCAGCCCAAGGCCAGGTGCTCGCGCCACTGACGGCTATGGCGAAACCCGCCGAGCAACTGTATTTGAGGCTCATTGATACAAACCGTTGCACGGTTTCTAAAAACCGGTACATTTATCATCTAGTGTCCTGGCCCCTGAAGTTCGTCGCATTCTGCAACGGCCGTTGGGGGATAAGCAGGCCACTGAAAACAAAGAGCGCGTGTCCTGGACCGGAGGTTCGCCGACGATGGCGAACCCTGATCCAGGAAACTCGCGCGCGACAAACGTTTGGGGCGGGCCATCAATCGTGCTGAAAATAAGCTTCCTGGCTTCTATGAAACGGGAAACAGTGGGAAACGGCGCGAAAAAATTGCTCGCTGCCACGTCGGCTGACCAAATTGTTGCTGCATTCCTAGCATAGGGCCGTCTGGTGTCAGAAACTGCTCCATCTCGGCTGTTCGGAAGTGTCGGCAGATTCATTTCTATACGGGAACGTATTGGCGCACGGCTGCCGTGGCTTGCCATGCTTCCCGTGGACGTCGGCCTGTTCATCAAAAGCGCTCGGACTGACGCCAGGATCGCCCGCTTGCAACTTAACGTCGGCAGCCAGGCAGCGTTTGAGGCAGCCTACCAGGAGTGTGAGGATCCTTGGGCCTCGGCGTCACCGCGCTACCGCTACCAGGGGCTGAAATACGACCGGCTGACGGCTCTGTTGCCGCGCAAACGTTTCAACTATGCACTTGATCTAGGCTGCGGGCTCGGATTGCTGTCGCAACGACTAACCCAGCGGGCGGAGCGTGTGCTGGGTGTCGATTTCGCGCCTGCCGCGGTGGAGAACGCGCGCCGCCGCGGCGCCGCCTTCAACAACCTGGCGTTCGAGCCGGGCGACATCCTGAACCTGCCGGCTTCACTCGACGGAAAGTTCGACCTCGTGGTCGTAGCCGACGTGCTCTATTACCTTTCGCCGCTGGATGAGGCGGTTCTGCACTCGGTTGTTCGCCGCATCGCCGACCTGCTGACGCCGGGCGGCACCTGTCTGCTGACCAATCATTTCTTCTTCGCCGCCGATCCGGATAGCCGGATTTCGCGCCGAATACATCGGGCTTTCAAGGCCTGTCCGCGCTTCGCCGTCACGTCGGAGCATCGCCGGGCGTTCTTTATAGCTACCCTGCTGTCCGAACGGCCGCGACACCGCGCTGCGTGATGCGCCGCGGATTGCTGATCGCCTTCAGCGCCGTCCTGCTGGCCGGCGTGGTCTGGGCGTGCTTCTCGACCTGGGCGGATGTCGTTGCCGCGGGCAAGGACGCGCTGAACGCGCTTTGGATCCTGCCTGCGTTGATCGGCGTTCATCTGGTGCAACTTCTGCTGTCCAGTACGGCATGGCGGTCATTGTTCACGGCACCCAGGCCCGCCGCGGCGATATTCTTCCGGCTGAGGTTGATCCGCGAAGGGATCGACAGTCTGTTCCCGGTCGCGCAGATCGGTGGCGAAGTCGTCGGCGCGCGGTTGCTGGCGAACCGCGGCATCAAGGCGGCTCGGGCTGGGGCCAGCGTCATCGTCGACGTCTCGCTAGAGGTTCTGGCGCAGGCCATCTTCCTGCTGGCTGGAATCGCCACGCTGGCAATGCTGGCGGGCAGCGGCCATTCCGCCGAATGGCTCGGGTCGCTGGCATTGGCGGTCGTCGCTGCCGGCGGCTTCCTGCTCGCCCAGCGGTTTGGCCTGCTGCGGCTGGTGGAGATGCTGGCCGAAAGGATCGGGCGGCAGCTTCCGGACTTGGCCAACCTGTCGTTGGCCGGCCTCCACACGGCGGCGGAAGCGTTCTATCGCCGGCGGGACGCATCGCTGCGCGCGACCCTGGTGCATCTCGTGTCATGGTCGCTTGGAACGTTTGAGACCTGGATCATTCTTCGCGCGCTGGGCGTGCCCGGCAGTCTGCCACAGGCGCTGGTAACTGAGAGCTTGGGCATGGCGGCGCGGACCGCCGGATTCGCGGTACCCGGGGCGCTGGCGGTGCAGGAGGGTGGCTTCGCGCTGGCCGCGCTATCGGTGGGACTTCCCGAGACTGCTGGCTTGTCAGTGTCTCTGATCAAGCGGGTGCGGGAGGTTCTGGTCGGTGTCGCGGGGGTGACGCTGGGCTGGTTGGATGGCGGTTTCAGTTAGCATACGTCGTGGCTGTCTTCGCAGCGGAATTCGGTTTTTCCGTCACGGCAAGTTCCGTGCTGGCCGGCGTAAACTGCTGATCGCAGCGGCATTGACGCTTGCATGTTCTCCGGAAGTGGTAAGACTGGCTCAGTCCGGAGCAACAAAAAAAGGGAGGTTCCAATGGCACGCGTCGCACTGGTTACCGGCGGCACTCGGGGTATAGGCGCGGCGATCAGCTTGGCGCTCAAGGCGCAAGGACGCACCGTCGTCGCCAACTATGCATCGAACGACGCAGCGGCCGAATCGTTTCAGGCGGAAACCGGCATTGCCATCGTCAAATTCGATGTATGTCACTACGAAACGTGTGAGGCCGGCCTCGCCAAGGTCGCCGCGGAATACGGCCCAGTCGAAATCCTGGTGAACAACGCTGGCATTACCCGCGACGGCACGTTGCTGCGGATGCGCCGGGACATGTGGGATGCGGTTCTCGATACCAACCTCGGTTCTTGCTTCAATATGTGCAAGTTGACGTTCGAGGGCATGCGCGAACGTAAGTACGGCCGCATCGTGAACATCGGCAGTGTCAACGGCCAGGCAGGGCAATACGGTCAGGTGAACTACGCCGCCGCCAAGTCGGGCATTCACGGTTTTACCAAGGCGCTGGCGCAGGAAGGCGCTCGGTATGGGATTACCGTGAACGCGATCGCGCCAGGCTATGTCGACACCGAGATGGTCCGTGCGGTTCCCGGGGAAGTGCTGCGCAAGCTTGTTGCCAAGATCCCGGTTGGACGCCTGGGCCACGCCGAGGATATCGCCCGTGGCGTCGCGTTTCTAACCACCGACGATGCTGATTTCGTTACTGGCTCGACGCTGTCGATCAATGGCGGTATGCACATGTACTAAAACTACTCGGATGGATCTCGCCTCCCCCAGCCAGCTTGCCAACGGCCTGAAACAGCGGTCATCATTCCTCATTGGAAGGAGGGCTCCGGCCATGAACGCACCACGAAATACCCAATACCGCCACCTCGACGTCCAAAAGATCTCCGGCTCCTTGGGGGCGGACGTTCGCGGCGTCGATCTTTCGCACGACGTTTCCGACGAGGTACTGGCGGAACTTCGCGCCGCCTTGCTCGACAATCTGGTCATCGCTGTCCGCGATCAGGACCTCACGCCGGCACAGCAGCTGGCCTTCGCGCGACGCTGGGGCGACATCCACCTGCACCCGTTCATGGAGGGGATGGCGGATTACCCGGAAATCCTGGCGGTGATCAAACGCCCGACCGACAAGAAGAATTTTGGTGGTTCCTGGCACACCGACCAGATGTTCTCGCCGAACCCGGCGATGGGCACGATGCTGTATGCCAAGGAAGTGCCGTCAGCCGGCGGCGATACGATGTTTACCAATCAGTACCTGGTTTACGAGAGCCTGTCCGACGGGATGAAAGCGCTCGCGGCTCAGCTTCGAACCGTTTGCGTCGGCGACAACTTCAAGTCAGCGGGCGGCCTGTCGCGGAAGGAACGATACGACCGTCAAATGAGCGAGATGAAGGTCAAGGATCCTGGCGACGTTCAGACCACCAGCGTTCATCCCCTTGTCCGAACCCACCCCGAGACCGGCAGGAAGTCGATTTACATCGGCGGCCATGTTCAGCATTTCGATGGCATGACGGATGAGGAAAGCCAGCCGTTGATCGACTTCTTCATGAAGCAGTCGATCCGGCCTGAGCATACCTGCCGGGTGCGGTGGCAGACGGGCACGCTGACGTTCTGGGACAATCGCTGCACCCAGCATTTCGCGGTCAATGACTACCCCGCCGAAACGCGCATCATGCACCGGATCACGGTTTGTGGTGATCAGCCGTTTTAGACCGCGATCGCCCTCTCAAACAACGGGAAGTAGAGTGTGATCGCTTCAACCTCAAGCGATCACGTTCTGCGCCCGAAACTTGCGGACGGGGTTCGAAAAGTGCAACCGGATCCCGCTCTTTATGCGGCGGTACCCAAATAGGCCCGCACCACATCGGGATTTCGCCGAACCTCGTCAGGCGAGCCGTCCGCGATCTTGCGGCCAAAATTGACCACGACAACCTTGTCAGACACCGACATCACAAGGCTCATGTGATGCTCCACCAGCAGAACCGTCACGCCCTGCAGGTCCCGCACGCGGCGGATCTGCCCCTCCAGCGTGTGCACCTCTTCGTGGTTGAGACCAGCGGCGGGCTCGTCCAGCAGTAGCAGCTTGGGTTCCGCCGCAAGCGCCCGGGCGAGTTCCACCCGCTTGCGGATTGGAAACGGCAAGCCGGCGGCGACGCGATGCGTGAAGCTGCCGAGGTTCATGAACTCGATCAGGTCGAGGGCCTTTTCACGCACCTTCGCCTCCTCGCGTCCAACAGCGGGAAGGCGCAGCGCGTTCTCGATGAACCCCGCGCTGGTGCGACTGTGGCGCCCGACCATGACGTTCTCCAGCACTGTCAGCCGGTCGAACAGTGCCACGTTCTGGAACGTGCGGCCGATGCCGATCATTGGAATTCGGTATCGCGGCACCGACAGGACGGACTTGTCCTCGAACAGGATCTCTCCGGCGCTTGGTCTGTAGAGCCGGCTGAGGCAATTGAACAGCGTCGTCTTGCCGGCGCCGTTCGGGCCGATGAGCCCGGCGATCTGCCCCGGCATGACGTCGAACGTGACGTCATCGAGGGCGACAACACCACCGAAGCGCAGCGTCACGCCCCGCACGGACAGAAGCGGCGCCGAACGGCTGCACATTTTCGGATCATCCCCCAAATCTGCCGCTCTCGACCTTCAGTGCCCGCAGAAGAAATACTGTGCGCAAGCACAGGATTCTGCGCAAGCGGTCACGCAAGCCGGCTCTCGGTCCACCCGAGGTCCGGCGGTCGACCGGATTTGACCTCTGGCACGACGACACTCGACGCGAGATCCGATCTCCTGTTCCGTTCCGGTTTCTCCGACAGCGTCGCCATCACGCCCGCAGCGCCGCCAGTCCCCGCCTCAGATCAACGATCAGATCATCCACATCCTCCAGCCCGATGTGCATCCGCACGATCGGCCCGGCGAACGCGTCGCCGCCAGCGGTGCGGGTGACGAAGCCGGTGGTCGGCACCGCGAGGCTTTCGTAACCGCCCCACGAGGCACCGATGCCGAAAAGATCGAGCGCTTCTACGAACCGGTGCGTCGCCGTCGTGCTGAACTCGGGCTTGAACTCGATGCCAAACAGGCTGCACGCGCCGGTGAAATCACGCCGCCACAGATCGTGTCCGGGCGCGCCCGGCAGCGCGGGATGCAGCACCCGAGCGACTTCGGGCTGCTGGCGCAGCCAATGCCCGACCTGCAAGGCGGATTCCATCTGGGCCTGCAGCCGCACCCCCATGGTCCGAATGCCGCGCAGCGTCAGCCAGCAATCGTCCGGGCTGGCATATTGTCCCAGCGTCCGACCGGCCGCATGCAGGACCTGCCAGTCGTCATCGTTGTTGACCGTGATCGCGCCGATCAACACGTCGGAATGGCCAGCCAGGTATTTCGTTGCCGCCTGGATCGACACGTCCACACCATGCGTGAAGGGCTGGAAGTGGTGGATGCCCCAGGTGTTGTCCATGAACAGCTTGGCACCCGCGGCATGAGCGGCGCGGGCGATCGCGGGCACATCCTGCACTTCGAAGGTGTGGCTGCCGGGGCTCTCGGTGTAAACCACCTTGGTGTTCGAACGGATCAGCTTGGTCAGACCCGCTTCGTCGATTTCCGGCAGATAGAAGGTCGTTTCCACGCCAAAGTCGCGCAGCATGGTCGTGGCGAAGGTACGCGCCGGCCCATACACGTGATCCGGCATCAGCATGTGATCGCCGGCTTTGAGCCACGCCAGTAACGGCGTGGTCACCGCCGCGAGTCCGGTCGACACGATGTAGCAGCGGGTGCCGCCCTCGATCGCGGCGATGGCATCTTCCAGCGCCCAATGGGTGGCAGACCCGCCGGTCCCATAGGTCAGGACGCGTTCGCCGCGCCTGGCCTGCAGCGCCTGACGTTCCTTGACGGTGGGAACCAGCACGGTCGAACCGCGCAGCAATGGAGGGTTGACAAACCCATGCTCGCGCTTGGTCGCCCGACCAACATGGGAAAGCATCGTGCGGAAGCCACGTGGAAGCGTCGTGCGGAAGCCGCGCGCTGGGGTATCCTCGGTCATCTTCAACCTGCCTCGATCGGGGTGTCGGAGCGTCCGCCCCATTCGGTCCATGAGCCGTCATACACCGCACCGTCCGGAAAGCCCGCGACCCGCAGACCCAGCGTCAGAATGCAGGCGGTCACGCCGGAGCCGCAACTTGTAACCAGAGGACGGGAGCCATCGACACCGGCGGCTTGAAACCGTCCCCTGACCTCGCTGGGCGCTCGGAACGTGCCGTCGGCCTGTAACAGCTCGGTGTAAGGCAGACTGACGGAGCCCGGAATGTGGCCGCTGCGCATGCCCTCGCGAGGCTCCGGTATCGCACCGGTGAAGCGGCCCGTCGCGCGTGCATCCAGCACTTGCTCCGAACGGCTTTGAACGTTGCTTAACATGTCGCCCACGCCGCGCAATCGGCTGGCGCGGAAATCCGGGCGGAATTCGGCTGGCTTGGAAGCGGCCGGTTGGTTGCTGTGGGTAACCCGTCCCTCGTTCAGCCATTTCGGCAGGCCGCCATCCAGCACCGCGACCTCGTCGTGCCCGAACAACGTCATCAGCCACCAGCCGCGGGCTGCCGAAGCAAGGCCCTTCTGGTCGTAGAAGACGACGCGCGACGCGTTGCTGACACCCAGATCACCCACCAGCCTGGCAAACCTGCCCGGTGTCGGGACCATATGAGGCAGATCGGTATCGGGATCGGCTATCTGATCGATGTCGAAATAAGAGGCCCCCGGAATATGAGCCCGCACAAACTCGGTTCTGCCGTCTTTCGGCTCGTTCGGTAGGTATTTGGTCGCATCGAAGACCGCCAGATCGGGCTTGCCCAGTTCCGCGGCTAACCATTCAGTCGTGACAAGAGGACCCATCTTCGTTCCTACCGGCGATTTCCCTGATCCTAGAGACTGTTGCCGGTCAGGTCCAAGGGCAGGGCCCGCCGCGCGGTGTGATCCTCCGACGCAGATCACCCAGGCTTCCATGGGTCGCTGCCAGCATCGGCGCCGTTAGGGCAGCATCGGCAATCAGTGCGGCAGCAAGCCGATAGAGCTGCCCGTTCAAACAACGCCTCAGGACTTGTTCGACACTACAGTCCGTGGCGATTGTTGTCGAACAAGCCCTTAGAGCATGATCACGCTGAGCGGAACGTTCAAAGCGTGTGAATCATCTGATCAAACAAAGGGATAGAGCATTTTCGGTCTGCACAATCAGGCTGAAAATGCGGTAGTTGGGTCAGCAGACGCTGCGCTGCTCGCCGGCTATGGCCGCCGGTGTAACAACGAAACCTTGGGAACTGACTGATATGGTGCAAGTGTTGGAAGATTGGGAACGGCGTCAAGACACCTAATGCAGTGCATAGATATTGACGTCTGGACGTCAAAGCCATTAGACTCCGCTTTGTTCAGTGAGGAGAGTCGTTTATGTCGATGGCGCCAGGTAGCATTCGAGACGCAATCACCAGCTACCTTGCAACGGCTCATGGTGAAGCGTCTCTAAAAGAGATCACTACGGCAGTAGAGGCGCGGCTTGGTCACGTATCCAAATCCTCCATCAGATCATATTTAAACTTGAATGTTCCTAAGACCTTCGAGAGGGTCGGACGAGGCCACTACCGACTGAACGCGCATACCGTTGATCCCGCGTCACCTGTTGTTCATCGTGATCCAGTGTTTTGCGATGGACAGGCTACGCTCTATCAAGCTGACTGTTTTGAATGGCTCAGAAATCGCGAACCGTCGTCCATTCACGCGGTGGTCACTGATCCACCCTACGGCCTAGTCGAGTACTCAACAAAGGAGCAAGGCAAGCTTCGGTCAGGCAAGGGCGGGGTTTGGCGCATACCCCCATCCTTCGATGGTCACAAACGCGCTCCTCTTCCACGCTTTACAGTTCTAAATTCAGACAATCTTGGCCAACTTCACATATTCTTCCACCAGTTTGCTGTCCTGCTGACTAGGATTGTTGTGCCAGGAGCGAATATTCTGATTGCAAGCAATCCGCTGCTTTCGCATATTGTTGCGAGCGCCATGTCTAAAGGCGGCTTAGAGTTGCGGGGAACCATCGTTCGCCTCACTATGACGATGCGGGGGGGAGACCGGCCGAAAAACGCCCATACGGAATTCGATGACGTTAGCGTCATGCCGAGATCTATGTGGGAGCCGTGGGTCGTATTTAGGCGACCCATTGAGGGGCGCGTGCAAGATAACCTTCGCAAGTGGAAAACTGGAGGCTTTCGTCGAGTAGGCGCTGAACGTCCCTTTGGCGATGTTATCCGCTCTTATCCAACATCACGTGCTGAGCGCGCAATTGCTCCTCATCCTTCGCTCAAACCGCAGGATTTCCTCCGTCAAATAGTGCGGGCTTCGCTTCCTCTTCAGGACGGCATAATCCTAGATCCTTTTGCAGGATCGGGTTCTACCTTGGCGGCGGCTAATTTTATCGGCTACAAAAGCGTGGGCGTTGAAATTGACGAACAATTCATTGGGCTAGCTAAACAGGCCATCCCGGCCCTGGGTGCGCTGAAGATCATAGATCCATCCCGCCCGCAGCTTAAGAATGCCATTTCTATCCAACGTGGCCGTTCTAGTTCCAAGTTCCCCGCGCGAGTTCTTTCGGAAATCAGCGATCTCAACCTTGGCTAGATAGACTTCCGTAAATCTGAGCGGGCGTCTGTTTTGAGCCGGCTCAGTCACTCGATCGACCTCATAAACAAAGACACACATCCATTGGTCACGAGCGCCATGCGTATCAACGGCACCGCCCGGTTTTCGCGTTGTCTTAACTTCAACCCCATCTAATCCAGCCTTAATGCTATTCTTTGGATAGCGCCCAACGACTACCAAATCGGGGTGCCCGTTGAAGTACGTATTTTGCACTAAGGAACGTGAGTGAGCAGCCATGCTGGCAGTCATCATATCCGACAACATACCAGACATGATGGCGGGCCGGAGATTATCATCCAGCCGTGGCAAGCCCTTCCGATCAAAAAGTGTGTTCACGTCAAAGAAAAAGTCATATGCATCTTGCATGGCAATTTCGAAGTCCGCCAACCGCAGCTCATACGGTAATGCCGCTTCGTGGTTTAATGCGGCACGGTCCACAGATTCTCGTATCGGCATCAGCGCTTCCCCTTCGTGTAGCGTACCGCGATGGGATGGCAATGGCCAGGATGGGACGCCAGATGCCTATAAGAATATATTCAACGTCTTGCCAATCTTTTTCCTGATACTGACCCACTACCGAAAATGCTCTATCCTCGACCGGTTCCTGATCGCGGTGTAGCCTCCTTTACTAAAGATGCGGAGGACATCATGCTCACCCAGGCTCAGATCGAGACCTACCAACAGATCGGGGCTGTCGTCGTCCCTGACGTTTTGACGCCGGACGAGGTTCGCACCCTTGGTCAGGTCACCGATGGCTTCGTCGAGCGTGCCCGCGGTCTGACCGCTCACACCGATATTTATGATCTTGAAGACAGCCATTCAGCCGAAACCCCGCGAGTCCGGCGGATCAAGGCGGCACACCTGCACGATCCGGCCTTCGCGGCGCTGAGCCGGCACCCAAAAATCATCGCGGTGCTGCGGTCTCTCTGGGGTCCCGACGTCCGGTTCGACACGGCCAAGCTGAACATGAAATGTGCGGGCTTTGGCGCGCCCGTCGAGTGGCACCAGGACTGGGCATTCTATCCCCACACCAATGACAATCTCGCCGCCGTCGGTGTCATGTTCGATGACATGGTCATGGAGAACGGACCTTTGATGATCGTCCCGGGCAGTCACCAGGGGCCGACGTTCGACCACCACGCCGAAGATGTCTTCTGCGGTGCGATGGATCCGACGAACCGCGACGTCGACTACAGCAAGGCGGTCCCCCTGACCGGCAAGGCCGGCTCGATTACCGTACACCATGTGCGTGCCGTGCATGGATCGGCACCGAACATCTCCGAACGTGACCGGCGTCTTCTGCTGTTCCAGTTTCGCGCCGCCGACGCCTGGCCAATCCTGGGCTTTCCCGGCGGCATCGCGGAATTCGATGCGCTGATGGTGGCCGGCCAACCGCGGCAGCCGCGACTTGCCCCCGCACCCGTACGCCTGCCGCTGCCGCCCGCATCCCGCCAGGGTTCGCTATATGAGAACCAGAAGGGAATGAAGTCCCGGTTCTTCGACCTGACCGCCGCTCAATAAGGGCAGCATCGGCGATAAGTGCGTCAGCACGCCGATAAAGCTGCCCGCCAAAACAAGCGCTTAGGACCTGTTCGACATTGCAATTCGTAGCGATTAATGTCGAACAGGTCCTAAGCCACCCGGACCGCGCGATCCACGGTCGGCCAGCATCGAACTGGGTCAGCCGACCATTGACCTCGCGGTCCTCAAGCGCATGCCGCTGAACAGCAAATGCCAGACTGGAGGAAACCATCATGACGGTTCGCAACGTCGCTCGCGAGAAGCTCGAGCAGGGTCAACTGTCCCTCGGTGTCGGGATCCGCACGACCCGCAGCGTCGAAATCGCCAAGATGATGGCGATCGCCGGCTTCGACTGGCTGTTCCTCGACATGGAGCATGGCACCATGTCGCTGGATGCGTGCGCACAGATTGCCGCCGCCGCGCTCGATGCCGGGATCGCACCGATCGCGCGGGTGCCGAACGGGCAATACGCGATCGCCACGCGCGCTTTGGATAACGGCGCGATGGGCATCGTCATGCCGCACGTCGACACCGCCGCGGAAGCGCATGAAGTCGTCGCCAAACTGAAATATCCGCCAATCGGCCATCGCTCGGTTGGCGGCTGGGGACCGCACCATCAGTTGCAGAAGCTCAACACCGCGGACGCCGTGAAGACCCTCAACGCCGCCAACCTGACGGTGGTGATGCTGGAAACGCCAATGGCCATCGCCAACGCCGCCGAGATCGCCGCGGTCCCCGGCGTTGACGTCTTGCTGATAGGGTCCAACGACCTGTGCGCGGAGATGGGCATCCCGGGCGACTTCGGCAGCGACCGGCTCGCCGAAGCGTACGGCAGCATGATCGAGGCCTGCAAGACGAGCGGGAAATTTCCCGGTATGGCGGGCATCTATAATGAGGCGTTCATGCCCCGTTATATCGAGATGGGCGCACGCTTCATCCTGTCTGGGCAGGACGCATCGTTCATGATGGCGGGCGCGCAATCCCGGACAGGATTTCTGAGAAAGACGCACAGGCGCTGAACGCCCGAGTGTAGGAACGGGGTCAGAGCGCGATCGTCTGAGATTGAACCAGCCTCAGACGTGAAGCGCCATCTCAAACGCAACCAGGTGGAGCCTGACCACTTCAACCTGAAGCAATCAGCCTCCACCGGCCCCGGCCTTTCGCTGAGTGCAGCGGGCGGCTTTAGCGAATGATGATCTCAACCCGCCGATTCTGCGGCTCTCGCACATTCGGACCGGTGGCCACCAGCAGATGCGTCTCGCCAAAGCCTTGAATCGCGATGACATCCTGCGGCACGCCGTCTCGCACCAGCTCCCCGGCGACCGCCTTGGCGCGGCGAACCGACAAGCCCTGGTTGTATTTCGCCTGGCCGGAGGTGTCGGTGTAGCCGTTGACCTCGATCCGGGTCAGCTGGACATGAGTCGAATTATCCGCCGCTTCCTTGACGATCGACCGCGCACGCCCCGTCAGCGAGGCTTTGTCCCAGTCGAAGAACACCAGGTAAGACCTGGCCGGGGCGGGTGCCGGCGCGGCAACCGCGGCCGGCGCGGGCGGCTGCGCCGGCGGGGGGGCATTGAAGGCATAGCGAACCCCGATCACGACCTCGTGGTTGAACTGGTTATGCAGTTCGAGTTGCGACGTGTGCGGAGCGCCCGCCCCGGTCACCAGCGTGGAATACTTCTCCCCGCCCAGGATATCCATGAAGCGATAGTCCGCCGTGAGTGACAGGCCCGGCATGTCCGGTACCGGGAAGGAGGCACCGACAATTGCCTGGCCAGCGAAAGCGCCCTCCGAACCGCTGGTCGCGGCTGCGAACGGTCCACCGGCCTGCACCGAATTGAGCCCGTTCAATCTGGTCCATTGATAACCGGCACCAATCCCGAGGTAAGGATAAATATACGGCACCCCGATATCCATGTCGAACAGGGCATTCGCCATCGCGCCAAAGGTCCGAGCCGTACCGCTGGTGGCCGTGGGAAATCTGGTTCCAAGGACATGGCGCACATCGCTGCGCAGAAAGTCGCCTTCGATCTCAAAGCGAAAGCCGTTACCCAAGCCATAGCCGACCGCGAGCTCGGAATTGAAACCATAGCCCTCGTCCAGCTTCGTTCGGCCAGCCCCCGGATAGACACCCGCTGAACTGAGCCTCGGATCTTGCGGTGCATGCAGGCCAGCACCCGCCCCGAGGTAGAGGCCGGTAATCGGTTGAGCCAGAGCCACCGCGGGTGTCGCGAAAAAGGCAGTGGCAAAGATCGCGCCGCGAAAACGCATGCGTTTGAACTCCTGCTATCGGTCTTGAGCGTCCGACTTAGGACCAGGGATGAGGAACAGCCTATCGATACGAGCGGCCTGTCGGCGCGACGCATATCCGACACGCGAACCATGGCGGCAAGTCACCAGGACTTGAAAATTATCACGAAGGCAGGAAAAACCTCTCTGATGCGTCATGAAAAATAAACCCAACACAGGCAATCCACCGTAAAAATTTGATCTGTCTCTACAACGCCGGCTGAACATGGTGATCTCAAACTCTCCGTCTGCAAAATGTCGCGTGAGACACCAAGAAACACCAGGTCGACGATTGCCGGAAAACTGCACACTCGCCCTTCGTGACTTTTCGGCCACCGTCAGGCAATTGCGTTTGCCATGCAGGAGACAGCTTCTCAGTCTAAATCTGCCACTTCCTTTCACCGCCTGTTCTAATCATAGTGGCGGCTTCTGTCCGCGTAGGAGCACCGTTGTAGCCGCATGTGGTATTGTATCAGTACCGTGGTCAAACTGGTCGCGCTTTATCCCGGCGTCGCGCTGGCGGCCGTGTTCCTGGCTGCCATCATAGAGGCCGTCGCGGTGGTTGGCATCCTTGTTCCGGGCACCCCGATCCTCATGGCGGTCGCAGGTGCGGCAGCGATGGCGGGACAACCGATGCTGCCCTTTCTGGTACTGGCGATTGCCGGGCGGTGATTGGTGATTTCTTGTCGTTCTGGATGGGCAGGCGGTTCCGGGTCCGGTTGCGCGGCATCTGGCCATTCTCCCGTCAGCCAGCCCTGATGGAGAATGCCGGCCATTTCTTCGATCGCTACGGCATCTACAGCGTCGCTCTGTGCCGCTTCGTCCCGGTCTTGCGTTCCACCGTCCCGCTGGTCGCCGGAATGGCGGAAATGCGCCAACGGCGCTTCGTGCTGGCCAATGTCACCTCCGCCTTGGTCTGGGCGCCGCTGCACATCTATCCGGCGAAGCTGGCTGGATTGTCGCTTTGGAAGCTGCGGGACGGCGATTGGCAATCCGCGGTGCTATGGACCGCGGTTCTACTGGCCGGCTGCGCCGCCGCTTTCGTGCTTCACCGCGCGGTCATCGGGCGCATGCAGTAGAGCAGATCCCGTTCAGATCACTTATCTGAACGGGTGAAGATGCTCGCTCAAACGATGTGCTGGAGTTTTTTCGGTGAGCCAGCGCGAACCGAAAAAGCGCCAAGCTTGATCGGTGTGCGACGATCAGCCGCCGAGCGCACCCTGCGTGTTGACATAAAGCCCATACAGGCCGTGGCTTGCGGCCATGAACAGCCGGTTCCTGAAGCGGCCACCAAAGCATAGATTGGCCGCCCGCTCGGGCAGCGCGATATGCCCAAGCGGTCGGGCGTTGGCATCGAAGATCCTGACGCCATCCAGTTCGGCCACGCCCATGCCCCAACCGCACCACAGGTTGCCGTGGATATCGACGCGGAAGCCATCAGGGGTGCCAGCCCCGGCATCGATGAAGACACGATTATGGCTCAACTTCGCACCGTCGTCCGCGACATCGAACGCGCGGATCAGCCGGTTCGGTTCGGCACGCGAGGCAACCACGTAAAGCACGGACTCGTCGGGCGAGAAGGCGAGGCCATTTGGACCCTCGATATCGTCGGCCATCATCTTTGCCTCGCCGGTGTGACCGTCGATGCGCCAGACAGCCGCAGGTACTTCGGATTGAGCCCGCTCCCCCTCATACCAGCCACTGATCCCGAATAGTGGATCGGTGAACCAGATCGAGGCATCAGATTTTACCACCACATCGTTCGGCGAATTCAACCGCTTGCCTTGGTGGCTGTCCATCAGGATGGTGATCGATCCATCATACTCGGTCCGGGTGACCCGCCGGCCGCGATGCTCGCAGGTTACCAGACGTCCCTGACGGTCGCGGGTGTTGCCGTTGGCATTCCAGGAGGTTTTTCGAAACACGCTGACGGCGCCTGTTTCCTCTTCCCATTTCAGGATCCGATCGTTGGGGATGTCGCTCCACAGCACATACCGGCCATCGCCGAAATAAACCGGCCCCTCCGACCAGCGGCATCCGGTCGCCAACCGCTCGACCGATGCAAGCGGCAGACGCAGCGCATTGAAGGCCGGGTCAAGCACCTGAACGTTTGGATCAGGATACCGCTGGCTTGGTTCCCACATGACCGGCTTCCCCCGCTGCGTTGTGCGGCGACGTTAAAGCAGGTCGCACCGGCGGGAAACCGGCAGCGTCCATGAGGCGAGAGTAGCAGTCCGATTATTCGCCTCGATGTTCGATAATTTGACCAATGATGTGGACCTGATGGCTGCTTGATGCCGCCTCCCGCCAGCTAGTACCCGATCGCAGAGCAGCGCGCGCCGCCTTAATCGGCTACTTCAGACGAGCAGCGTAGTGTCGCGCATCTCTGGTGCGCGATACTATGCGACGCGCCCACGGCCGGTTCGCACCGAATCGTCAGCAAACTCGGCAAACACGTGACTGTTGCCAGATCTGCACACGGGCTTCTCAGCAAGACCATGGGACGGATGGCACGCCGTCCCCCGGCGTTGGCGAAGTTGCGCGCCAACTGCCCCTACCGCTTGAACCGCAAGTCGATGCCGCGCGCGATCCACCCCGCCTCGATCGCATCAAGGTCGGTCAATCCGGACGGATCTGCCTTTGACGGCGTGATGCCCAACCGCGGCGCGCCCTCTGCCTTCCAGATCGACAGCAGCCGCCGCAGTTCCCGAAGTGGTTCGGCATGATCATCGACGCGCACGTTCAGGTCGGGGAAGTCTTCGGTGGTGACCATGATCATCGCGGCGGATTGTTTGCCGCGCCGGTCCCCGCCGGCGGCTTCTCCCGCTTCCATCGCGGTCATCAGCCGGTCCGGCATCGGCGTCTGATGGTTGACCTTCCACGATGCCAAGGTCGCGGCAACCGTTGGCTCGCCCGTCAACATGTTGCCGGCGACGCTGATGCCGCCGGCGAAAACGCTGCCGCACCAGTCAACGCAGTTCCGACCGGTCCAGGCGGCGGTTCGCCCGCTGCTATCCACGGCATGCACCTGACGGAGACCCTTGCCGTCATCGCCGCTCAATGCGCCGTCGATGGCCGCCGCCGGCGCAAGGCCGCGCGCCATCGCGTCGAGTATCGCCGGCCCAAGATAGCGGTTCGTCATCGACTGCGTTGAGACCGCACCAACGCCAGCCCGCACAAAGGGGCAGGAAGCACCAACAGCGAACGCCCTGGTGGCGACGGCGACGGCGAAGGCGCCGGCATTCGGATCATACGCGACGATAGACCAGGTCATCGGCAGGTTCCCGCTGTTTCAGAATCCTAACGCGTCGGTCAGCGACGGTCCAACCGTGTGACTGTCCTTGATCCAATCGGCGACACTGATGATTTTGACGGCAGCGGCATGTGCTGGTTGTTCGTTCTAGTGGTCCGATCCCGACAGACGCATCCTCGCGATCGGGTGAATCGGCCCACCAAATCAAGTGCTAGTGTCCTGCCTCCGAAGTTCGCTGCCTTTGCAGCGAACGCAGGAGATCAGCCGGCCACCGAAATCAAAAAGCTAGTTCGCCGTTTCCGGCAGGCGCCGTGAGGGCGGAACTTCGAAAACGGTGCGCTAGTGGGAAAATTCGGCGGACCTTCCCGCCGGATTTTTTCCACTAGCGCGTCTGAGGCTCGACCATTCTCCTGCTGGTCATGGCGACCTTGGCGGCCCCTGTGTTGCGCAGGTTCATTGGTCGGGATCGTTTGCTGTCAACCGGCCATCACGTTCGCAAACGAAAATCACGATTTCGAGAGAGTATTGAACCGTAATCGAAAGGTGACCGTAAGAGAGACGCATCAAAATGAGGATGCCTTTTCAGGAGGTCGATTGAGATGTCTAAACGTATCGTTGCCTTTATAGTCGCAGGCCTCGCGGTCGGTGCCGCGGCGCCAGTCGTTGCTCAGACGAAGATGCCGTCTGACACGGTCATGGTCGGGGGCGCCGCGATGTATCCGTCCAAGAACATCATCGAGAACGCGGTCAATTCGAAGGATCACACGACGCTCGTTGCCGCGGTCAAGGCGGCGGGGCTTGTTGATACGCTGGAAGGCAAAGGCCCCTTTACCGTTTTTGCGCCGACCAATGAAGCATTCGACAAACTGCCGCCAGGAACGGTCGATACGCTTTTGAAGCCGGAAAACAAGGCGATGCTGGTGAAGATCTTGACCTATCACGTCGTATCCGGTGACTTCACCGCAGCCGACCTGATGCAAAAGGTGAAGGCCGGTGGCGGCAAGGCCATGCTCAAGACCGTCGAGGGCGAGCCGCTCATTTTGAGTGAGAACGGAACCCATCTGTTCGTCAGCGGGGAAAAGAGTGGTGTCGCTGAAGTGACCATATCGAATGTGAAGCAGTCAAATGGCGTGATCCACGTGATCAATTCGGTGTTGCTGCCGAACTGATGACCCAACGGCGAGACTTCGGTCTCGTCGCTCCCGCCGCTATGACGCGGTTCGGTCATGGCATAGTTGCCGCCGGACCGCTCAAGCGCCGCCCGTTCCCAGTCCCCGTCACATGGCCTACTAATCTAAGCCCGTGATTGATTAAGGGGGACACCAATGATCATAGAAATGCGCACTTACACGCTTCAGCCCGGCACATTGGCCGAGGTGGAAAAGCGCTTCGCGGAGGCCTTGCCGGTCCGCGAGAAGCACTCGAAGCTGGCCGCCTTCTGGCACACCGAAATCGGGCCGCTGAACCAGATCATCCATGTCTGGACCTACGACAGTTTCGAGCAGCGTGGTTCCGTGCGCTCGGCCGCGGCGAAAGAGACCGGCTGGCCACCAACCATTCGTGAATTCATCACGGCGCAGCACAGCGAGGTGTTCCTGCCGGCGCCGTTCTCCCCAGCGCTCGAACCGCGTCAGGTTGGACCGCTGTTCGAGATCCGCCAGTACACCTTGATCCCGGGCGCGATCCCCGGACTGATCGAGCGCTGGACCGACAAGATCGAGGGACGAACAAGGTTTTCCCCGTTGATCGGCGGCTGGTACTCAGAGTTTGGAGCGTTGAACAAGTGGGTTCACATCTGGGCTTACAAGGATGCGAATGAACGTTTCAGCGTGCGTCAGGCCGCGACGGCCACAGGCCAATGGCCGGCCCGGAACCCGCCCGGGGTCGTCGTGAAGCAGGAGAACGCGTTGGTAATGCCCGCGGCGTTTTCGCCCATCCGATAGGCGAAACGAGTCGTCCTGCTGGCAAGGGTCGCTGGCAGCCGAGCAGCCGCAGGGCGTTCCCTGAAACTGGCTACGGGCTCGCGTCGCGAAACCGCCGCTTGGAACGCTCGTCGGACTGACCCGACGCCCAGCATCCGGTCAGAACTGCTTCAACAGCCGGTCGATGTAGTCCAGTTCCTGCCTTGGCCGCTCCCGGTCGGCGCCCCGACGGCGCAGTTCTTCCTGGATGGCCTGCGTGCGTTGGCGTTCGCGTCCTTCCGGCACCGCGACGTCGGCATTGTCGGTGGCATTACCCTGGTTGTATCGGCCAAGAGGATCACGCCCGCCGGGATTGGCGCGGTCAGGCGACCCCGGTAGCGGCCCGCTGCCCTGACCATCGCCTCGCTGTCCGCCGGGCATCATCATTCCCATCATACCTTGAGCGCCGTCCTGATCGCCATCCTCGCCCTGCCCTGGCTGGCGGCCCATTTTCGCCATCGCCTGACCCATCTCACGATTACCCTTCTGCAGCGCGGCGATCGCCTGCTGCTGTGACTGGCCGGCTTGCTCGTCCTGCCCCTGATTTAGCTGGGTCGCCGCATTCCGCATGGCCTGATCTGCCTCTCCCAGACCGGGAGACACCTCGCCGCTGAGGTCGGTAAACTGCTGCATCAATTCGCCCAGCGCGTGCCGCAGCGCCTGTTGGACTCTACCGTCGGTGCTGCGCTGCGTGTTCTGATCAGCTGTGGCCGGGTCGGGATTACGCCGTTGCTGCGCGTGATCCAGTAGCCCGCCCTCCCGCGCGATCAGATCCTGCACCACGCCCTGCTGGCGCTTGCCGCGCTGGCGCTTGCTGTTCGCCTGCTTGCTGTTACTCGCTTGGGCGCCGGCACTGCGAAGCTGGTCCAACATCCGCTCCAGCTGCGCCATCTGCTGCTGGGCATCGGCCATCCGCCCTTCCTTCGCCGCCTGTTCGGCTTGTTCGGCCAGCCGCTGCAGATCGTGATCGGAAAGCTGCATCGCCTTGGGGTCGAACGGCATGATGCTGTTGTTGCGCTGCGCCTGTTCGATCAGGGCGCGCATGTGCCGATCGATGGCTTGACGCAGTTCTTCGAGTTTCTTCGCCAGCGCCTGCCGGTTCTGCGCGTTCGGCTGCTGCTGGGCCTTGTCCAGAGCGTCCCGAGCGGCCTGGCGCGCTTCCTCCAGCGACCGCGCACTCTGTTCGGTCTGGCCCTCCTCCATGTGCAGCGCGAGTTGCCACATCATGTCCTGTGACTCGGGGATCGCGCTGTCGGCATGGTTGCGCACCAGGTCGTAGTAAGTACTGCTCAGGTCAAGGAAGGCGCTGATATCGCCTGAAAACAGGTCCGGGTGCTGCATCAGCCCGTCCAGCGCTTCAAGCGCGTCGCCACGATCATCGGGATGCACGCTGAGCGTCTTCCGCGCCGCGATCAGCAGGCGGGCGATCGGGTTGTGAAATGGCCGTTCGGCGAGTTCGAACGTCGCATTGGCGCTGGTTCCGGTTTGGCCGATCGCGTCGCGGGCGATCAACCGACCCACAACCGGCAATCCAGCCCAGGGATGCGCTGTCAGGTCGGGCTGATTCAGGCCCCGCGCGGCTTTCGGCGAACCACCCGGCAGCGGAATGGTCACGATCAGCGGCGCCGCATCCGGTCGATCCTGAAGGTGGAGTTCAGCCTGCAGATTGGTGACACCGTAATCGTCCGACACCCGCCAGGGCAGCCGGGTCTGCTGGCCCGACCGCGGCCGGCCCGGGGTCTCACCCCACGCGGCGGTCGGTGGCTGATCCTCGATAACCGTCAGTTTCCAGGACGCCAGGCTGCTGCCGTCCCGCTTGACCGTCAGCAGACCGCCGTGTGCCAGAGCCAGCTCCGACTGGAAGCTGTTGTGATCGAGCGCGCTGAATGCCAATGTCCGGTCATTCAGCGACAAGCTCGGCGCGCCACCTCCGCCGGAGACATTGACCGTCAGATGCGACCCGGCCGGAGCGGACACCTGCCCGCCGTCAGCCTTCAGGAACAGCGGCGCGATCCGCGTATACGCGGGCGGCGTGATCCAGGCCTGGACCTCGATTGCTGGCGCGCCGGCGACGGCCGGCAGGGTCGGGGTGACCGCCGCGTATAACCTAGCCGGGGCGTCGATGTTGGCGATCGCCAGACAGGCCAATACCGCCAGCAGCAAGCCTAGCCGGAGCGCCCGCGGATCACGCCGCGGCAGTCCCGGCCGCGGCAACCCGACGCGCAGCTGGCCGATCTGGCGGCTGGCACGTGCGGCATGCGCCTGCCACAGCGCCAGACTGACGTCGTCCGCGGCGGCTGGCCGATCCGTCAGGACCGACAGCGGCCGATGCACCATCCCGGAGTGCGTCTCAAGCCGCCGGTCAGCCGCACGATTGTCCGGGGGCCGGACTCGTCTGAGACCGCGATACAGCAGCCCTGCCACGGCGAGAAGGACCATCGCCAGTAGGGCCACATGCGCCCAGGTCGGCAAAAGCGGTGGCAGGTTCAGCAACGCCGCACAGAGGAAAACGCCGATCACCGCGAGCGGCGGCCAAAGTCCAGGCCACGCCGCCTCGAACAAGATGGCGGCGCGCGCCAGAAGCCGACGGCCGGCGAGATGCTTGGGCGAAGGCAACAACGCGGTCACGACGGAAGCCGCTCCCGCTCCCACAGCGCGTCGACCGGCTGGCGGTCACGGATCACCGATCCGCGTCCCCCATCCACCCATACCTCGGCTGCCAGCGGCCGGGCATTGTAGGTCGAACTCATGACCGCACCATAAGCGCCGGCGTCGAGTATCGCCACAAGCGCATCACGGGCTAACGGCGGAAGCGAGCGGCTTCGCGCGAACGTGTCGCCGCTTTCGCAGACCGGGCCGACGACGGATGCGGCACTGGCCGGAGCAACGGCGTCGGCCGCCGAGACCGGAACAATGCCGTGCCACGCACCGTACATGGCCGGTCGCACCAGGTCGTTCATGGCGGCATCGAGAATGATGATCGGTTCCAGCGCGGTCTGCTTGACCAGCACGACCGAGGCCAGCAGCACCCCAGCCGGCCCGACCAGCCAGCGGCCCGGTTCGATGGCGAGGCGGATGTCCAGATCGTGGAACGCCCGCTTCATCGCGGCGGCCAGACCGGCGGGCGATGGCACCGCTTCGTCGCGGTAGGCGATGCCAAGGCCGCCGCCGCAATCGACGCTCGTCACCCGCAGCCCGTTCTGCCGCAGCGCGCGCACCAGTTCGGCCATCCGGCCGAACGCTTCGCGATAGGGCGCGAGCCCCAGGATCTGACTGCCGATGTGCATTGCCAGCCCGACCGGCTCGATACCCGGCATCGCGGCGGCTTTCGCATACAGAGCGACCACGTCACGGTAGGCAATCCCGAATTTGTCCGTCGCCCGGCCGGTCGCGATCTTGTCGTTCGTGTCGGCATCGACATCCGGGTTGACCCGCAACGCCACGCGCGCGCGCCGCCCGGTGGCGTCGGCGAGCGCCGACAGCATCGCCAGTTCCTCGGCACTTTCGATATTGATCTGGCCGACCCCCTCGGACAGCGCGAGGCGCAGTTCCGGCATGGATTTGCCAACCCCTGAATACACCATCCGGCTGGCCGGAATGCCGGCGCGACGCGCCTTCCGCAGTTCACCGCCGCTGACGACGTCCGCGCCAGCCCCTTCGCCGCCGAACAGCGCCAGCACCGCCCGGCTGTCGTTGGCCTTGACGGCGTAATGCACGTCTACATCCAGACCGGCATCGACCATGGCACGGGTCAAGGCTTTGTAGCGCGCGCGCATCGTCGCTGCGGAATAGACCCACGTCGGTGTGCCGGCCGCCTCCGCGATCGCCGCCAGCGGCACACCGTCCATCAACAGGCCGCACAGCACATCGTGCCGCAGCCAGGGCCGGGCGGCGATCAGGTCCCGGACCGAGGGGTCGGCCGCGGCATCGGGCGAATTGCATGGGGCAGCCATCCAATTAGTCTATCGTGGATTGTATTCCAGGAAAGCGGAAAGACGATTCCGGCAACGGACTGGCGGTTGACAACCATCGCCGACTCAGCGACATCGCGACTGATAAAGAAAGAAAATGAAGCTGAGCGGGAGCCAATGAATATGCCACATTCCAACGTTACGCTGCCGCAAGAATCATCGTCGGCCAGCAATCTGGCGCGTGTAATGCTTGCTGAAGCCATCGGGACTTTTCTGCTGGTCCTGGTCGGGACCGCGGTGGCCATCGCCGCGACATTGGGCAAGAACACGGCCGGTCCCGCCTACGACTCGCTCGCGGTCGCGTTGTCCTTCGGTCTTATCCTGATCGCGATCGTCGCCGCCATTGGCCAAATAAGTGGCGCGCACGTCAACCCCGCCGTCACTCTTGGTCTTGCGGTGGTACGCAGATTTCCGTGGCGCTACGTGCCGGCCTATTTCGTCGCCCAGCTCGCCGGTGGCATCGTGGCATCATTGGCCGTTTGGGCCGCCTACGGCCACGGTGCCTATAATGACGCTCATCTTGGTTTGCCCTCACCGGTGCACGGCACGAGCAATCTTCAGGTGTTGCTGGTGGAGGCGCTGATCGCATTCATGCTGGTACTGACGGTGATCGCGACGGCAACCGATCCCCGGGTGCCCGCGGGCGCAGCCGCCATGGCGATCGGCTTCTCATTGGCAGCCGGCGTTCTGCTGGGTGGCCCGGTCAGCGGGGGCGCTGGCAATCCGGCCAGGGCGCTCGCGCCGATGATCGTCACGGGCCTCTACCCGGTGTGGTTCTATTACACGCTCGGGCCTCTCGTCGGCGGCGTTGTCGCCGCTTTGCTGTACCGGCTGATCCATGGCGGAAGCGCCCCGACCGTCGCCCTCGCCGACCAATCGACCGACACAGCCGCCACCCGTCCGCATGAGGCCTTTATTCCACCTCTGAGCAGCGCTTCGCGACGGAACGATTTGCCTGGCACGAATGACCCCGACGCCTGAAATCGGGCGAGCGCGACGGGGCGAGAGTCGTCTCCGCCCGGCTGCCGACGGTTCGCAGACAAGCCAGGCTTGAACACGGAGGACACGAAGGTCCACGGAGCAAGGCAAGGCTGCTCCGCACGAGACAACAGGAGATTGCGGTATCGGATGAAGCCGAACCAGCGACGTCCAAAGCAGCCGGCCCGGCGGCATGTATGACATTGGCGCTGAGCCAGTCGGCCCCGGCGCCGATGCCGCCACGCCTCGGATTCTCCTTGGCCCTTCGTGGTTCTTCGTGTGCTCCGTGTTAGAGTCTTGCTGGCTGACTCGCCAACGGCCAAGCCGACCGCACAAGGGACCTTCCACCTGTGCGTCTGACCGGGATACAGGCACGCTGCCAGGCTTGACCCCAGCATCCTGCCGGTGGACCGGACCCGCTGGGCGACCTCATTCTGATGCCTATCGGGCTTGGCCCGACCATGACGCAGCATCAGTATGCTTCCGTAACGCCAGGGCATCCTTCCGCACCTCCTCTGGACATCTCCCGCCGCCGAAATAGGAATAATGTCTTGACAATCTCCACAACCCAAGGTAGAAGCCAGCGCTCAATCCAAAGCCGGCGGCATGACCCAGATCACCACGCTTCCTCCCGACGCGCCGACCGATCCGGACATCCCGCTCCACCCATCCGACATCCTGATGACCTTCATCGTCGCCTTCCTGGCACCGATGTTCCTGTCCGCCAGCGCCGGCGACCTCGGCTTCGCCCGCATGGCGGCGATCGAGACCGTGAATGCCTACCGCCTGCGCAACCAGGCCGACCTCATGGCGGTGGCGCAGATCATCGCCTTCGGCCTCGCCGCCCTCGGCTCGCTCAGCCTGTCAATGGCGGACGACCTCTCCCTGTCGATGACCCTGCGCCTGCGCGGCAACGCCAACGCGCTGAACCGATCGGCTGAACAGAATCGGCGGGTGCTGAGGGAAACCCACGCCAACCACCCGATGCCGCACCCGGCCGCACCACCGGTCGAACCCGAAGCGCCCATCATGATCGCCGATGACAGCCAGACCGATGCGCCCGACGTGCTGCTCAGCTCGGCGGCGGCGCAACTCTTGGCGGCGGAAGCCGAGGCTCGCCTGTACGGCGGGGAACAGCCCGCCGTACAGGCTGCCGCCCCGCTGCCGGCTCAGGGCCAGACCCCGACCCAAACCCCGATCGCCACCGCGAAGCAGCGCAACCAGGAAATGTGGGCGATCGCGATGGTCCAGGAGGCGGCGGAAATCACCGCCAGCCTGCCCGGACTTCCGCCGGCCGAACGCCCTGCCGCCTCGATCCGCGCCGCCGCCCTTGGCAGCGCCGCCAGTGAATTGCTCACGCGGCGGCACACTGCGCCTCCAATCCCGCGTCCCGCACCGATGCCGCCAGGCACCACCCAGCCGTCATGATATCCAGCCAATCTAATATCAGGCGGCGGCCCAAGCATCACTGAACAGGCCACCCCGTCGAGCCGTCGGTTCAACCGTTCGGCGCCTCGGCACGCCTCATGCGGTTATGAAGCGCCAGCGCCCGGCAGATCGGAAACCACCCAGACGCTGAGCGGTTGCTGATGGCATGCCTGACCCTGACGTGAAGCCCGAAGCAGATCGTCGGGCGCTTGCCCGACTGCGTCCTTCGGCGCCGCGCTGGCTGAGCCGTTCGGGCCCGCCGGTGCAGATTAGTGCCTGGAAGGTCGCACTGATCGGGGTCGCCACCGTACTGGCCTGGCAACTGTCGAGCGTCCTGCTGTTGCTGTTCTTCGCGGTGCTGATCGCAACCGTGTTGCGCGGTGCCGCGGAGGCTCTGGCGGACGCACTGCACGCGCCGCCATGGTTGATGCTGACGCTGGTCGTCATTGTCTTCATCATCGGTGGGTGCGCCGCGGCCTACTGGATCGGGCCCGCCTTGGCTGGGCAGGCTGACGACATGGTCGGGCGCCTGACCGGTCAGCTGCAACATTTTCGCAACGCCTACGGCGACACCTCGATCGGCAAAGCCTTGAGCCGACGGTTGAGCGGTCCCAACGGGCTGGAAACTTACATGACCGGCCATGCCTTCGACATCGCCAGTTTCACCATCGGCACGATCGGCGAGCTGTTCGCGGTGCTGGTGATTAGTATCTATCTGGCGGCCGCGCCCGCGACGTATGTCAACGGCGTTGTCAGCCTCGTCCCGCCGGTCCATCGCCCGCTGACGCTTCGTGTCACTGACGAGATCGGTCAGGACCTGCGTCGCTGGCTCCTGGGCCAATTGGCCGACATGCTGGTTGTCGGAGGGTTGTCGGCGATCGGATTGGATCTGCTGGGCGTGGCGGTGCCGTTCGCGTTGGCGACTTTGGCCGGATTGCTGACCATCGTGCCGTACTTCGGCACCGTCGTCGCCGGATTGGCCGCGGTGATGGTTGCATCTACGCAGGGCTGGATCGTCCTGACGTGGACCATCGTAATCTTCGTTATCTGCCACGTCATCGAAGGCTACGTCCTGGCCCCGCTGTTGCAGCACCGTCTGGTGCACCTGCCGCCGGCTTTGATCATCATTGCCATGACGATCGCCGCGACCCTGTTCGGCTGGCTTGGCATCGTGCTCGGAACGCCACTCGCCGTCACCGCCATGGTAATCGTCCGCAGGGTCTACATCGAGTACATTCTCGGTGATCGTACGGCGGTGGAGGCATCTTGAAACCAGCGGTACATCGCGTCGGCCTGCGCATCGCATGGATCTGGGCCATCCCGATCGCGGCTGTCGGCATCGTGGTGTGGCTTGGCGTTCGCAGCCTGACCCAGGGTGGGCCAGAGGTTGTCGTCACCTTCGCCAACGCGGGCGGCGTGAAAGCCGGCGATACCAAGGTCACCTACAATGACATGCAGGTCGGCGACGTCGAGGCGATCAAGCTGCACAAGGACCTGAAGGCGGCCGACGTGACGGTCTCGCTGGATGCCGACATGGCCGGCCATGTCGGTCCCGGCACGCGTTTCTGGATAACCGGTCAGTCCTTCGAACTCAGCAATCCATCGACCATCAAGAGCATCATCGCCGGTCCGACAATCGTTATGGATCCACATGATGGGCCGGCCCAGCATCATGTCCGCGGCATGGATCAGGCGCCGGTGCTGAGACACGAGCCGGCCGGCGAACAATTCGTGCTCCATGCAACCAAGCTTGGATCGATCTCCCGTGGTGCACCGATCTACTATCGCGATCTGAAGGTGGGCGAGATCCAGGGCTATACCTTCGATCCGCCGGACGAGTTCAAGATCATCGCTTTTGTCACGGCGCCTTATGGAAAACTGGTTCACGCCGACTCGCACTTCTGGAATGCCAGCGCCGCCCAGCTCGCCATGGGGTCCGGCGGCCCGTCCTTCAGTCTGTTGTCCCCGACCGCGCTGGTCACGGGCGCGGTCGCCTTCGAGACACCGGAACACGGCACGGCCCAGGCCGCCCAGGCTGGAACCGACTTCACGCTGTACAGCAGTGAGAACCGGGCGCGTTACGCGCCCGAGGCCGGTGCCGTGAGCTATCGCGTCCGATTGGACGACGCCCAGGCAATCGGTTTGCAGGTTGGTAATCCGGTCCAGCTCGAGGACCGCCGCATCGGGTCGGTCACCGGTGTTCAGTTGCGTTTCCAGCCGGGCGGCAAGCTGGTGACCGACGTGACGGTGTCGACTGATCCCGCCCTGCTGCCGATCGCCGACGCGCCTGCGGGTGCCGGCCGCGAACATATGGATGCGATCCTCACCCTGCTTGTCGCCCAGGGTTTGCGCGCGCAATTGAGCAGCAACATCCCCGTGGTCGGTGGCAAGGACATCGATCTACGCTTCGTGCCGAACGTGCGGGCGGCCATCCTGATGCCCGGTTCCCCGCCGGAAATTCCGGCCGTCGCCGCCGGCGATATCAGCCAGATCATGCGACAGGTCAGCGACGTCACCGGCAAGCTGGACGCGCTGCCACTGCCGGCGATCGCGGACGAAATCCATGATGCGACGAAACGCCTGGCCGCGCTCAGCAATTCGTCCGCGTTGCGGCAAACCCTGCGGCATCTCGATCAGTCGGCGACGAACATCGACGATGTCACGCATCAGGCGCGCCTTCAGGTCCAGCCATTGCTGGCGCAACTGCGTCACGCGGCGAAACAGGCCGACGAAGCGCTTGCCTCGGTGCGGGACCTGGTCGGCGGTCAGGCCGCCAGCGGGCCTGAACAGACCAACATGCCGCACGCGCTGTATGAGCTGACGCAGGCGGCACGAAGCCTGCGTGAACTTGCTGATTTGCTCGATCGCCAACCGAATGCGCTATTGTTGGGCAAGGGTGGACGGCCATGACGGCGGAGCTGATCGGGTGCCCCGGGTGTGGTGTCATTCAGGAGTTGCCGTCTCGACCGAAACAAGGACGCCTGGAATGCTGGCGCTGCGGCGAGGTGCTCGCACGTTCGGCCGGCCGCGGCCTCGATGCCCCATTGGCCTGTTCGTTGGCGACCCTGGTGCTGCTGCTGCCGGCGAACTTTCTGACGCTGATGACGGTCCACGTCGCCGGCCTGTCGGTGCCGACACACCTCGCCGCCGGGCTGGTAACCGCTTGGCGGCAAGGCTGGCCGATCGTGACCGTCGTGCTGGGATTGCAGGGAATTTTCTTGCCGTTCCTGCGTTTTGGCCTGTCGTCCGCAACGCTGGCGGCAATCCGATTCGGTGCCGAGGCCCCTTGGATCGGCAGATTGTTTCGCTACTCCGAAATCCTGGATCGTTGGGCGATGGTGGATGTTCTGGCGATCGGCTTTGGCGTCGGCTATGGGCGAATCGCCTCCCGCATCCCGGTGACCATCGACACCGGCGGCTGGTGCTTTCTCACCGCTGCCTTGCTGACGCTGTTGACGCGGGCCAGCCTGGATCGACGGGCCGTCTGGCAGGCGATCCGGACCCCAAACCAGGGCATGGAAGCCGGCGCGATCACGTGCACAAGTTGCGACCTGGTGTCGCCGCCAGATATGGAGCGGCAGTGCTGTCCGCGGTGCGCGGCCCGAGTTTACCGGCGAAAGCCATTCGCCAGCCTGCGATGCACGGCGCTGGTCGCCGCTTGCTGGGTGCTGATGCCGATCGCTTACTGGCTACCGATGAGCGAGCTCTGGGAAGCCGGCACACCGCACCCTCATTCCATCATCACCGGCATCCAGCAACTGGCCAGCTCGGGCTTTTGGCCACTCGCGATCCTGATCACCTGCGCTTCGGTCGGCATCCCGTTCGGCAAGCTGATCGGGCTTACCTGGTTCCTGGCATCCGCTCACCTGAGGTCGTCCTGGGGGCTGCGCCGCAAGACCCAGCTCTACAACGTTATCGACGCCACCGGCCGCTGGTCCAATCTGGACCCTTTCACCGTGATGATTTTCGCACCCATGGTGCGGTTTGGGCAGCTGGCGCATATCGACGTCGAAGCTGGGTCGCTGGCGTTCCTGTCGATGGTCGTGCTGTCGATGGTGGCGGCCGCGGTGTATGACCCGCGCCTGATGTGGGACGCGGCCGAGCAGGGCGCTGAGGCGCCCGTCCTCTCGCCGGGGTCGGTGAGGGCATGATCCGCCACCGCCTGAGCCTGTGCCTGTTGTTGCTGCTGAGCGCCTGCGGTGGAGCCTCGCCGTCGCATTTCTTCACCTTGGCGCCCATCGCGCCGAACCGCTCGGCGTCGCCGGTTCGGTCCGGGCTGATCGTCACGGTCGGCCAGATCGCTCTGCCGCCCGCACTGGATCGCGACGCCTTCGTCATCCAGGTTGGTCCCGAGCAACTTGATGTCTCAAGCCAAAATCGGTGGGCCTCGCCGCTCGACGGCATCGTCAGGCGCGTTCTGGCAGCCGATCTCAAGAGCCGGCTGCCGGGTGTCGTCGTCCTGGCACCCGGCGACGCGGTTCCGCCGGGACGCGTGGTGACGATCGACGTCAACCTGCGCCAGTTCATCGGCGATATGGATGGCCGGGTCACGCTTGACGCCAGGTGGTCTCAGCGGGGGGCGCGTGAGGCCCATTCCGTGCTGCTGACGCAGCAGGCGCGATCCGGTCGGAGCCCAACCATCGCCGCCGCGATGAGCACGGCGTTGGCTGACCTCAGCGACCACATCGCAGCGGGAATCGACGGCTCGCCTTGATGGCGTTTCGCTGTTGTGAGCACGGACCGTGGAAGGCGATCCTGTCGCGGCGCGGCCGATGTCCTTGGTTGACCGGCAGTTTAAGATCCGCCTCCGCAGGGAAACCCTGCCCCAGACGGCAGTCGCAGTCGCTCCCGGGACGTTCTTGCAGATCTGATGTCAAGTACATGAAAAGGCCGGCGACATCGCTGCCGCCGGCCCAACGCCCAACTCGGAACCTATTCTGCCGCGGTGTCTTCGGTCAGACGGTTGTTCTCGTTCAACAATGTCCGTTGATCGCGACCGGCAGCAACCGCACGAAGGCGGTTCATCACCGCGCCCGTGCCGGCCGGGATCAGGCGACCGACAATCACGTTCTCCTTCAATCCCATCAGGCTGTCGGTCTTGCCGGCCGTCGCGGCTTCGGTCAGCACCCGCGTAGTCTCCTGGAAGGAGGCGGCGCTGATGAAGCTGTTGGTCTGCAGGCTGGCTTTGGTGATGCCTTGAAGCACCGGCATCGCGTGCGCCGGACGTTCGTCCTTCATCAGCTTGTTGTTGATCGCGTCGAACTCGGTGCGGTCAACCTGTTCTCCGGTCAGGAACGTCGTATCGCCCGGATCGAGGATCTCGACCTTCTGCAGCATCTGACGGACGATCACCTCGATATGCTTGTCGTTGATCTTCACGCCCTGCAGTCGATAGACGTCCTGGATCTCGTTCACCAGGTAGTCGGACAGCGCCTCCACACCCAACACCTTCAGGATGTCGTGCGGCACGCGCGGCCCGTCGACCAACGGATCGCCGCGGCGGACGAAGTCACCTTCCTGCACCGACACGTGCTTGCCCTTCTGGATCAGGTATTCGGTCTCCTCGCCGGTTTCATCGTTCTTCACGATGACGCGGCGCTTGGCCTTGTAGTCCTTGCCGAATTCCACGCGTCCGTCGCACTCGGCGATGACCGCATGATCCTTGGGACGTCGCGCCTCGAACAGTTCCGCCACCCGCGGCAGACCACCGGTGATGTCACGCGTCTTGCTGCCCTCGCGCGGGATGCGTGCGATCACGTCGCCAGCCTGAACCACGGCACCGTTATCGACCGACAGGATCGAGTCGGGTGCCAGGAAGTACCGGGCATCGTTGTTGTTATCCAGACGAATAACTTCGTTCTTGGCGTCCTTCAACTGCAGGCGGGGGCGCAGATCGATGCTCTTTGAACCCTGCTTGTAGTCGACGACGACTCTCGAGGTCAGGCCGGTCACCTCGTCCATCCGTTCCACCAGCGTGATGCTATCGATCAGGTCGATGTATTCGACCTTGCCGGCACGCTCTGTGATGATCGGCAGGGTGAACGGGTCCCACTCGGCGAGCTTCTGCCCACGGACCACCGGCTGGTTCTCCTCCGCCAGGAGACGAGCGCCGTAAGGAACGCGGAACCGGGCACGCTCGCGCTGCTTGTCGTCCACCAGGACGATTTCGCAATTACGGGACATGACCACCAGCGCGCCGGTGCTGTTGGCGATGACGTTGCGGTTGCGGACGGTAACCGTGCCTTCGTGGCTGGCCTCGACGCTGGACGTTTCCGCACCGCGCTGCGCCGCACCACCGATGTGGAAGGTGCGCATCGTCAACTGCGTGCCCGGCTCGCCGATCGACTGTGCGGCGATAACCCCAACCGCCTCACCGATGTTGACCGGCGTGCCGCGTGCCAGATCCCGGCCGTAGCAGTGACCGCAGACCCCGATATGCGACTCGCATGTCAGCACCGAGCGGATCTTCACTGCCTCCACGCCGGCCAGCTCGATCCGTTCTGCCTCAGGCTCCTCGATCAGCGTGTTGTTCGCCAGGATCACCTTGCCAGTCGCGGGATCGAGCACGTCCTCGGCGGTCGTGCGGCCCAGGGTCCGTTCGGACAGCGACGACACCACTTCACCGCCATCCATGACCGCGCGAACCGTCAGGCCGCGTTCAGTGCCGCAGTCTTCCTCGACGATGATGCAGTCCTGCGCCACGTCCACCAGGCGACGGGTCAGGTAGCCCGAGTTCGCCGTCTTCAACGCCGTATCCGCAAGACCCTTGCGGGCGCCATGGGTCGAGTTGAAGTACTCAAGAACGGACAGGCCTTCCTTGAAGTTGGCGATGATCGGTTGCTCGATGATCTCGCCTGATGGCTTGGCCATCAGCCCGCGCATGCCGGCGAGCTGACGCATCTGCGCCGGCGACCCACGCGCACCGGAGTGCGACATCATCCATACCGAGTTGGTGGGAACGCCCTTCTCCTGCTTGCTGATCTCCTTCATCATAGCCGTGGCGACTTCATCAGTGCACCGCGACCAGGCGTCGACGACCTTGTTGTAGCGTTCGCCAGCGGTGATCAGACCGTCCTGATACTGCTGTTCAAACTCCTTCACCTCGGTCTGGGTCGTGGTGATCAGCGTGCCCTTGCTGTCCGGGATGATGAGATCGTCCTTGCCGAACGAGATGCCCGCCTTCGCCGCCTGGGCAAAGCCGAGGCCCATCAGCCGGTCGGCGAAGATCACGCACTCTTTCTGTCCACAGTGGCGGTAGACCATGTCGATGACGTCGGAGACGCTTTTCTTGGTCAACTGACGGTTGATAAGGTCGAACGGCACGTCCGGGTGCTTCGGCAGGATCTGCGCGATCATCATCCGGCCCGGAGTCGTAACGACGATCGGACGGATCGGGTTGCCGCCGGCATCCACGGTTTCGTAGCGCGCGCGGATCTTGTCGTGCAGCGTGATCGCCTTGGCGAACAGCGCGTGCTCGATCTCGCCGATCCGGCCGAACGCCGGCGCGTCATTATCGGGCGTTTCCTTGAACAGGGCGGTTTCGAGCGACAGGTAGTAGATACCCAGCACGATATCCTGGCTTGGCACGATGATCGGCTTGCCGTTCGCCGGGCTGAGGATGTTGTTGGTCGACATCATGAGCACGCGGCCTTCGAGCTGCGCCTCCAGCGAAAGCGGCACGTGAACCGCCATCTGGTCACCGTCGAAGTCGGCATTGAAGGCGGTGCAGACCAGCGGGTGAAGCTGGATCGCTTTTCCCTCAATCAGCACCGGCTCAAAAGCCTGGATGCCCAGGCGGTGCAGGGTCGGCGCACGGTTGAGCATCACCGGGTGCTCGCGGATCACCTCTTCCAGGATGTCCCACACTTCGGGGCGTTCTTTTTCCACCATCCGCTTGGCGGCCTTGATGGTGGTGGCGTGACCGTATTTCTCCAGCTTCGAGTAAATGAACGGCTTGAACAGCTCCAGCGCCATCTTCTTCGGCAGCCCGCACTGGTGCAGCTTCAGTTCCGGCCCGACGACGATCACCGAACGGCCCGAATAGTCGACGCGCTTGCCCAGCAGATTCTGCCGGAAGCGGCCCTGCTTGCCCTTCAGCATGTCGGACAAGGACTTCAGCGGGCGCTTGTTGGCCCCCGTGATGGCGCGGCCGCGGCGGCCGTTGTCGAACAGCGCGTCGACGGATTCCTGCAACATGCGCTTTTCGTTGCGCACGATGATGTCGGGGGCACGCAGCTCGATCAGCCGCTTCAGCCGGTTGTTGCGGTTGATGACGCGGCGATACAGGTCGTTCAGGTCCGACGTCGCGAAGCGGCCGCCATCGAGCGGCACGAGAGGACGCAATTCAGGCGGAATGACCGGGACGACATCCAGGATCATCCAGTCCGGCCGGCAACCGGATTCACCGAATGCCTCGATCAGCTTCAGGCGCTTGACCAGCTTCTTGCGCTTGGCCTCGGAGGAGGTCTCCTTGAGGTCGGCGCGCAGCTTCACCTTCTCCGCATCGGTGTCGATACGGTTCAGCACCTTCTTGATCGCTTCGGCACCGATGCCAACCTCGAACTGGTCGTCGCCGAATTCATCCTGCTTCGAAAGCAGCTGGTCTTCGGTCAGAAGCTGCAACATCTTGAGGTCGGTGGTGCCGGGCTCCAGCACCACATAGCTCTCGAAGTACAGGATCTTCTCCAGCTCTTTCAGCGTCAGATCGACCATCAGACCAATCCGGCTCGGTAACGACTTGAGGAACCAGATGTGGGCGACCGGGGACGCGAGCTCGATGTGGCCCATCCGCTCGCGGCGCACTTTCGCCAGCGTGACCTCAACGCCGCACTTCTCGCAGATGATGCCGCGGAACTTCATCCGCTTGTATTTGCCGCACAGGCACTCGTAGTCCTTGATCGGGCCAAAGATGCGGGCGCAGAACAAACCGTCGCGCTCCGGCTTGAAGGTCCGGTAGTTGATGGTTTCCGGCTTCTTGATCTCGCCGTATGACCAGGAACGGATTTGTTCCGGGCTCGCGATCTGGATCTTGATCTGGTCGAAAGTCATTGCCTGGCCGGTCTGGCCCAGGATCTTCATCAGTTCATTCATGCGACTGATACCTCAAGGAGCGAGTACGTCTTGTCGTGCGTTCGTGCGGTCTCAAGGAAGGATTCAACACGGAGGCCTCGGAGAACCACGGAGGCGCACGGAGAAGGATTTTATAATTTGCTCTCCGTGCATCTTCGTGGCGCTTCGCGTTCTCCGTGTTAGACCCTTGCGAACGAATCAACCGCTCGGATGTTGGTTGGGCGGTGATCAAGCGGCGCGGTTGTCCAGATCGACGTTCAGGCCTAGAGATTTCAGTTCCTTGACCAGAACGTTGAAGCTTTCCGGAATGCCGGCCTCGAAGTTATCCTGCTCACGCACGATCGCCTCGTAGACCTTTGTCCGTCCCGACACGTCGTCTGACTTCACCGTCAGCATCTCCTGCAAGGTGTAAGCGGCGCCGTAGGCCTCCAGCGCCCAGACCTCCATCTCGCCGAAGCGTTGGCCACCGAATTGCGCCTTGCCGCCCAGCGGCTGCTGTGTGACCAGCGAATATGGCCCGATCGAGCGCGCATGGATCTTGTCATCCACCAGGTGATGCAACTTCAGCATATAGATGTAGCCGACCGTCACCTTGCGCTCGAACAGTTCGCCGGTGCGGCCATCGGTCAGCACCACCTGGCCGGACGTATTCAACCCGGCTCGGGTCAGCATGCCCTCGATGTCGGCCATGCGGGCGCCGTCGAACACCGGGGTCGCGATCGGGATGCCTTTTTTCAGATTTTCACACATCTCGATCAGTTGCGCGGTATCGAGGCTGGCGATCTGCTGGCTGTAGACCTCGTCGCCATAGATCTCCTTGAGCATTTCCAGCAAGGCCTCGCGCCGCGCGCCGGTCCGGCGGTACTCCTCCACCAGTTCGCCAACCTGCTTGCCAAGGCTGGCGCAGGCCCAGCCGAGATGGGTTTCCAGGATCTGGCCCACGTTCATGCGCGACGGCACGCCCAGCGGGTTCAGCACCAGATCAACCGACGTCCCATCCTCCAGGAAGGGCATGTCCTCGACCGGAACAACCCGCGAAACGACGCCCTTGTTGCCATGACGGCCAGCCATCTTGTCGCCCGGCTGCAGCTTCCGCTTCACCGCGATGAAGACCTTGACCATCTTCATCACGCCGGGCGGCAACTCATCACCCCGCTGCAACTTCTCGACCTTGCTGTCAAAGCGCGCCTGCAGGCGGCCGACGGCGGCATCGTATTCCCGTTTCAGGGTCTCGATGTCGGCCATCACCGCATCATCCTGCACGCCGATATGGCGCCACGACCCGCGCGGATGCTCCGCCAGGATCGCCTCGTCGATCTCGGTCCCGGACTTGATGCCCTTGAACCCGCCGGACGCCTTGTGCCCCAGCAGCTTCTCGCGCAGCCGGTTCAGGAATGACCGCTCCTGGATCGCCTTCTCGTCGTCGCGATCCTTGGCCAGGCGCTCGATCTCGGCCCGCTCGATCGCCATCGCGCGTTCGTCCTTGTCGACGCCACGGCGGCTGAACACCCGAACATCCACGATCGTGCCGGTCACCCCCGGCGGCAGCTTCAGCGACGTGTCGCGGACGTCCGAAGCCTTCTCGCCGAAAATCGCCCGCAGCAGTTTTTCCTCCGGCGTCATCGGGCTCTCGCCCTTCGGCGTCACCTTGCCAACGAGGATATCGCCCGGATTGACCTCCGCACCGATATAGACGATCCCGGCTTCGTCGAGGTTCCGAAGTGCTTCCTCACCGACATTGGGGATGTCACGGGTGATCTCCTCCTGGCCCAACTTGGTGTCACGCGCCATCACCTCGAACTCTTCGATGTGGATGGAGGTAAACACGTCGTCGCGGGCAATGCGCTCGCTGATCAGGATCGAGTCCTCGAAGTTGTAGCCATTCCACGGCATGAACGCGACCAGCACGTTCCGGCCCAGCGCCAACTCGCCGAGTTCGGTTGATGGCCCATCGGCGATGATGTCGCCCTCGTAAACGCGATCATCGACCTTCACCAACGGACGCTGGTTGATGCAGGTGGACTGGTTCGAGCGCATGAACTTCCGCAACCGATAGATGTCGACGCCTTTCGTCGTCGCATCCTCATTGGTGGCTCGCACCACGATACGCGCACCATCGATCTGATCGACGATGCCGGGCCGGCGGGCAATGATGGTCGCACCCGAGTCACGGGCCACCGCGGCTTCCATGCCGGTGCCGACCAGCGGCGCATCGGCGCGGATCAACGGCACCGCCTGGCGCTGCATGTTGGAGCCCATCAGCGCGCGGTTGGCGTCGTCGTTCTCCAGGAACGGGATGAGTGCGGCCGCGACCGAGACAAGCTGCTTCGGCGACACGTCGATCGCGGTGACATCTTCCGGCCTCACCAGCCGGAAATCGCCCTGCTTGCGCACCGACACCAGGTCCTGCGTGAAGCGGCCGCCACCGTCCATCGGCGCGTCGGCCTGTGCGACGACAAGGCGCTCCTCCTCCATCGCCGACAGATAGCGCGCACCGGGCTGCACGATGCCTTCGCTGACCAGCATGTAGGGCGTCTCGATGAAGCCGTACTTGTTGACCTTGGCGTAGGTCGCCAGCGAGTTGATCAGGCCGATGTTCGGACCTTCCGGGGTCTCGATCGGGCAGATCCGGCCATAGTGCGTCGGGTGGACGTCGCGCACTTCGAAGCCGGCCCGTTCGCGTGTCAGGCCGCCCGGCCCAAGCGCGGACAAACGCCGCTTATGGGTCACCTCCGACAGTGGGTTGGTCTGGTCCATGAACTGCGACAGCTGGGACGAGCCGAAGAACTCCCTGACCGCCGCGGCCGCCGGCTTGGCGTTGATCAGGTCGTGCGGCATGACGGTGTCGATGTCGACGGAACCCATGCGCTCGCGGATCGCCCGCTCCATCCGCAGCAGGCCGATGCGGTATTGGTTCTCCATCAATTCGCCAACAGAGCGGACCCGCCGGTTTCCCAGGTTGTCGATGTCGTCGATCTGGCCACGGCCATCCTTCAGGTCGCACAGCGTCTTGACGGTCTTCAGCAAGTCGTCCTTGCGCAGCACCCGCTGGGTATCCGGCGCATCGGTGATGTTCAGCCGCATATTCATCTTGACCCGGCCGACCGCTGATAGATCGTAACGGTCTCCGTCAAAAAACAGGCCGCGGAACAGCGCCTCAGCGGTTTCCGGGGTTGGCGGCTCGCCAGGACGCATGACGCGGTAGATGTCGACGAGCGCGTCATCGCGGTTGGTGTTCTTGTCCACCGCGAGTGTGTTGCGGATCCACGGACCGTTGGACTGATCCACGGCCAGCGTCGGCAAGGCGGTGATCCCCGCCTCCTCAAGCGCGGCCAGCCGAGCCTCGGCCAGTTCTTCGCCGGCTTCGGCGAAGATTTCGCCGGTTTCGTCATTCACCAGGTCTTCGGCCATGTAGCGACCAAGCAGATCGGCGCGACCGACCAGCACTTCCTTGGTTTTTTCCGCGATGCGGCGCGCCTGACGGGCGGTCAACTTCGCCTCGGCCTCCGCCACGACCTCGCCGCTAGCGGCGTCGATCAGCGGCTCCAGCAGCTTGACGCCGCGGAACGCATCGGGATCAAACGGACGGGCCCAGCCCTTCGGTGTGTGGTCGAACACCACCCGGCCATAGAAGTGGGACAGGATTTCCTCCTGATCCATCCCGCGCACTTCGTTCAGATCCAAGGTTTCACCCTTGGCCTCACGGGCAGCGCGCAACTTCCCGGACGCCGCGCCTTCAAGCGCATACAGCAGCGTCGTGACCGGCAGTTTACGTTTGCGATCGATCCGAACGTAGACCAGATCCTTGCTGTCGAACTCGAAGTCGAGCCAGGATCCGCGATACGGGATCACCCGTGCGGCAAACAGATATTTGCCCGACGAATGGGTTTTTCCCTTGTCATGATCAAAGAACACCCCGGGTGAGCGGTGCATCTGCGAAACGATAACCCGTTCGGTCCCGTTGATGATAAAGGTGCCGTTGTCGGTCATCAGCGGCATGTCGCCCATGTAGACGGGCTGCTCCTTGATGTCGCGGATCGAGCGTGCGCCGGTGTCCTCGTCCACGTCCCACACGATCAGACGCAGGATCACTTTCAGCGGAGCGGCAAACGTCATGCCGCGCTGAATGCACTCCTCGACGTCGTATTTTGGCTCCTCGAGCTCGTAATAGACGAACTCGAGCCGGCCACGACCGGCGAAGTCGTCAATCGGGAACACAGATTTGAACACTTCCTGCAGCCCGGATTGAGTACGGTTATCCGGGTGGACGTTCATCTGCAGGAACGCTTCGTAGCTGGCCCGCTGAACGTCGATGAGGTTTGGCATGGGAGCAACCTCGGGAATCCGGCCGAAGCTTTTGCGGATGCGCTTACGCCCCGTGAAGGACCGTGTGATCGCGTTCATCGATGACCCACCTTACCGTTAACCCAAATTGCCCTGCCCGCTGGCAGCCCAGAGGCAGGGTGAAACGCCCGCCGAAACAGGAACGCGGGCGGAAATCTGCTGATTTCCACCCGCCCTGGATCAAAAGCCATGGCGCCTCGGCGGCGGCGCCCAACAGCAGCTACAGTGCCTCGGCGGAGGCGCCATGCAGCAACCGGAATTCCGCAGCGAAGCGTTACTTCACCTCCACGCTTGCGCCAGCGTCTTCCAGCATCTTTTTGATCTTTGCCACTTCGTCCTTGCCAACGCCTTCCTTGACTGCCTTCGGCGCTGCCTCGACCAAATCCTTCGCCTCTTTCAGCCCAAGACCCGTGATCGTGCGGACTTCCTTGATGACGTTGATCTTTTTATCGCCGGTCTTCGCCAGAATGACCGTGAATTCTGTCTGCTCCTCAACCGGCGCGGCGGCAGCCGCGGCTGGGGCGGCCGCGGCCGCGGCCGGCGCGGCGGCGGAAACACCCCATTTTTCTTCAAGAAGCTTGGAAAGTTCGGCGGCTTCGAGAACTGTCAGCTTAGACAGCTCATCAACCAGATTTTGTAGGTCAGCCATGTCATATGTCCCCAGTATTTAGACTTTGGTTGGTTCCATGCAAGCCGGATCGCCCGGCCGACGGTCAGGTATGTGTGCGTCGCAACCCGCCTTAGGCGGCTTCAGCTTCGACCTCATCCCTGACCTCATCCCTCTTGGCGTAGGCCCCGAAGACCCGAGCAAGTTGTCCAGCCGGTGCCTGCAGGATGCCGGCGATCCGAGTGGCGGGGGTCGCGATCATCCCCACCAGACCGGCTCGCAGCTCATTCAGACTGGGCAGTTCGGCCAGCGCCCTGATCCCATCCGCACTGAGCGTCTGAGTTCCAAGCGCACCGCCGACGACGACGAACTTCTCATTGGTCTTGGCGAAGTCGACGGCGGTCTTCGCCACCGCGACCGGATCCGTCGCCCAAGCGAGCGCGATCGGTCCCGTCAGCAGTGACTTGAGGCTATCGAACTGGGTCCCATCCAGAGCGAGATTGGTCAGCCGGTTCTTCGCGACTTTGAAGGTTGCCCCCGCGGCTCCCATCCTGCGCCTCAGGTCGGTCACCTCGGCAACTGTCAGGCCCGCGTTGCGGGTCACGACAATCATCGAAGTGGCGGCCAGCGCCTGATTGAGCACGGTGACGAACTCTCGCTTCTCCGTACGGTCCACGTTTCGTCTCCGTTAGACCGACCTTCCCGCCAGGCGCGGAAAAGCAGGTCAGGTTGCCCACGAACCACCCGGCTTGCGCCGAATGATCCCATTCGCCTGTCCTGGAACTACCAAAGACCCCGGGAACCGAGCCCCAGGATGTCTGGCTTCCCCATCTTCCGTGCGCGGACCCGGAGGTCCATTAAATCCCGCGTTCGGCGAACCAAGAGCAGGAGACGAACGGTCTTGGACAGGTTCGGAAAGGCGGATCCGCGGAATGGACGCGCGGGCGATCGCCTTTCCTGCCCACCGGCCTTGTGGCCGGCGTATCAGGTTGCCAGCGACCCGATATCGACCCGCACACCGGGCCCCATGGTCGAGCTCACCGAAACTTTCTGCACGTAGATTCCCTTGGCGCCGGTCGGCCTGGCCTTGACGATGGCATCGGCGAGGGCTCTGGCGTTTTCCAGCAACTTGTCCGCCTCGAACGAAACCTTGCCGATGCCGGCGTGGATGATGCCGGCTTTCTCGGCGCGAAACTCCACCTGACCGCCCTTTGCCGCGGTGACCGCACCCTTGACGTCCATGGTGACGGTGCCGAGCCGGGGATTAGGCATCAAACCGCGCGGGCCGAGGATCTTCCCCAACCGCCCGACGATGCCCATCATGTCCGGCGTCGCGATGCAGCGGTCGAACGCGATCTCGCCGCCCTGCACCTTCTCCATCAGGTCATCGGCACCCACCACATCCGCACCAGCGGCCAAAGCTTCTTCCGCCTTTGCCCCGCGGGCGAAGACACCGACGCGGACCGTCTTGCCGGTGCCGTTGGGCAGGCTGGTCAGGCCGCGAACCATCTGGTCGGCGTGCCGGGGATCAATCCCGAGGTTCATCGACATCTCGATGGTTTCGTCAAACTTCGCCTTGGCGATCGATTTCACCAGCACAATGGCATCGGCCAGCGAGTAGGCCTTGCTCTGGTCCACCGCTTTCGCGGCCGCCGCGAGGCGCTTGTTCTTGGCCATCGTGCTACCCCTCCACCACGGTGAGGCCCATCGACCGGGCGGACCCGGTCAGCATCCGGACCGCACCATCGAGGTCGTTGGCATTCATATCCTTCATCTTGATCTCGGCGATCTCGCGCAACTGCGCGATTGTCACACGGCCCGCCGAGGCGCCCTTGCCCACGGTCTGGCTGCCTTTGGTGATCCCGGCCGCCTTTTTCAGAAAATAGGTGTTCGGCGGGGTCTTGGTGATGAACGTGAAGCTGCGGTCAGCGTACGCCGTGATGACCACCGGGATTGGCATACCCGGCTCCATCTGCTGGGTGAAGGCGTTGAACTCCTTGACGAATGCCATGATGTTCAGGCCGCGTTGCCCGAGCGCCGGGCCGACGGGCGGTGATGGATTGGCCTTGCCGGCCGGAATCTGCAGCTTGATATAGCCGGTGATCTTCTTTGCCATGTAATCCCTGGTCCTCTTCCAAGGGACCGCGGTGCATGCGACCGCAACCGCCAGCGGCGGTATACAATCTCCCACGTTCCAAAGAGGCGCGCCTATAGGCGCCGCTGGAGGCTCTGTCCAGCGAAAACTGCGGCTTGAGCAAAATCGCACCTCGCCCCGACCCGTCGCACCAGCCAGGAACGCCGTTCAAAGTCCTGTTTCGAGGCGGCCCGGCAGACCAGCCGGCACCGTTCAGCCGCAACCCGCGGCGTCATGCGTTTGCTGCGTTGCAGGATTGACTGATCACACATGCCGGCGAAGATAGGTGGTATAGCGGCGACCATCGTTGAGGAGCGGGAGAGCATGATCACTGCGTCGACCCGTGTCTTCCTGGGTTGCATTGCCGGTGCACTTGCGGTGCTGATGTTCCATCAGCCTTTGCTGGAGGTGCTGTTCTGGCTGGGCCTCACGCCGCAGGCGGCATTTCGTTTAGCCGTGGTGCCGCCTTTCCATGCGCCAATGGTCGTCAGCATCACGTTTTGGGGCGCCGTCTACGGCAGTGTCTTCGGCTGGTTGTCACCTCGGTGGCCGCGGTCGATCCTGATCAAGCCACTGCTGGCCGGCCTTTTCGCCATGGTCATGAGCTGGTTCGTTGTGCGCCCGCTGGCCGGCTACCCGGTGGCGTCAACTTGGCAGCTGGCGCCGCTACTTCGGTCCGCTGCCGCCGATCTGATGTGGGGCTTTGGCATCACCCTGATCCTGCCACTGTTGCAACCGCGCGGCCTGAGCGGTCTTCGCCACCCATGGAAGCGCCATCTTGCGACCTGAGGCCGGTTCGGCATTCACTCTCGGCCGGGCCGTCCCGAGCGGGGCCGTCCCGAGCGCGATGCGCAACGGATAGCGAGAAAATGATATCTCGGCGTTGGGTTCTCCTCGGGCTGATGCTGACTGTTGGTCACCCGGCGTTTGCCGCCACCCGAACGGTTCTGGCAGCCACCCCTATCGCCAGGCTGGATCTGCCGTGGTGGCGCGCGCGGCACAAGGCGAAGCTTCGGGAACTGGCACGGACCAAGCCGGCGTTGATCTTCCTCGGCGATTCGATCACCCAGGACTGGGAGCGATCCGGTCCACCTGAATGGCAGGATTTTGCCCCGGTATGGCAACGGTTCTACGGCGATCGAGATGCCGTCAACCTGGGCTTCACGGGCGATACAACCGCCAGCCTGCTCTGGCGTATCCGCAACGGGGAGGTCGCCGGCATCGCTCCCAAGGCGGCGGTGGTGCTGATCGGTGCCAACAATCTCGGTCGGCTGCATTGGTCGGCCAAGGACACGGTGGCCGGCATCGACGCCGTCATCGGCGAACTTCGGAAGCGACTGCCGGCGACAAAGATCCTGCTGCTGGGCGTTCTGCCATCGGAACGATCGGCGTGGATCACGGATACGACCGCGCAGATCAACCGGATGCTGGCGGCTCGGTATAAGGACGTTCCATCCGTATTCTACCTGGACCTCAGCGGCGTTTTCATGCGCAACGGCGTGTTGAACCGGAGCCTGTTCCTCGACCCCGCGCTCAAGCCGCCGGATCCGCCCTTGCATCCGTCGGTGCAGGGGCAAACCCTGATGGCGCAGGCGATGGAGCCGATCTTGGCGAACATGCTGGGTGACCAGGTCCACCACTAGCACTTGATTTCGTGGGCCGATTCACCCGACCGCGAGGATGCGTCTGTCGGGATCGGACCACTAGATTACGGAGAAGATGTTATGTCGAAAGGATATTGGGTCGCCCGGGTCGACGTGAGCGATCCGGCCGGCTACCAGACCTACGTCGCGGCCAACGCAGCGGCGTTTCGCAAGTACGGCGCGAAGTTCATCGTCCGCGGCGGCCGGTTCGAAGCGCCCGAAGGTTTGGCACGGGCGCGGAACATCGTGCTGGAATTCGCCGACTACGATACCGCGGTGGCCTGTTACCACTCGGCGGAATATCAGGCGGCAAAGGCTTTGCGAGCGGGGCGGTCAGAGGCGGATCTGCTGATCATCGAGGGGTATGACGGCCCGCAGCCGGCCTGAACAGCGGTTGCCCCGCTGCGTCCCTCGTGTCATCTCGTGGATCCCCTTATTGTCAGATGGGAGGAAGCCCATGACAGCAACCCCGTCATTCCGCCCGATCGCGGCGGACAGCCAGCCGGCCAACGATACCCCGGCCTATGGCAGTACGCACCTGCGTCATCCACAGCGTCCTGCGCTGCGCATTCCTCATACCGTAACGGAAATGACTGGACCAATTTTCGCGGCGTCGCGATTGGCGCCGATGTCCGACCTGTCGATGATCAACGGCCAATCGGCTCAGGGCGAGCGGATCATCGTTCGCGGACGCGTCACGGACGAAGACGACCGGCCGATACCCCACACCATGATCGAGATCTGGCAGGCCAACGCCGCCGGCCGCTACGATCATCCAGGCGACCAGCATGACGCGCCGCTTGATCCGAATTTTCATGGCAGCGGACGGATTTTTTGCAACAACGACGGTTGGTATCAGTTCACCACGATCAAGCCTGGCGCCTATCCGTGGCGCAACCACCACAACGCCTGGCGGCCGAACCACATCCACTACTCGCTGTTCGGCACCGGCTTTGGTCAGCGCATCGTCACCCAGATGTATTTCCCTGGCGATCCCTTGCTGGCGCTCGATCCGGTCTATCGATCGGTGCCCGATCAAGGCGCGCGTGACCGTCTGGTCGCCGCATTCGACATTGAGGTCACCGCTCCTGAATGGGCGTTGGGCTACCGTTTTGATTTCGTCCTTCGTGGTCGCCAGGCCACGCCGACGGAGCCGGGTTAGGCATGCCGATCGCAACCGCCAATCAGACCATCGGTCCGTACTGGCACCTGATCGAGGACCCTGCCTGGGCCGACCTGACCCGGTTCGGCGCAGCGGGGGAGCAGATCATCCTGACCGGTACGGTGTTTGACGGCGCCGGCAGTCCGGTGACCGATGCAGCGATCGAGATCTGGCAAGTCAGCCCGGCCATGTCCGACACGTTTCCGGCGTTCGGCCGCTGCCGCACCAGCCCGACCGGCTCGTTTCGCTTCACCACGTTGAAGCCGGGGCCCGTTGTCGGTCTCGGCAACACCCAGCAAGCGCCGCATCTGGCGATCGCGGTATTCGCGCGGGGCTTGTTGAAGGCGCTGACAACAAGACTGTATTTTCAGGATGAGCCGCTGAATGAAACCGACCCTGTGCTATCGCTTGTCGAGGACGATGGGCGCCGGCGCACGCTGCTCGCCAGCAAGGCGACGGATGGTAGCTGGCGGTTGGACATCCGGCTGCAGGGCGCCGACGAGACCGTGTTCATGGAAATCTGATGTTCGAACGCATCGGCCCGCTGCCGAAGTCGATCGCAACGGTTTCCATCAGCGGCACGCTGCCCGAGAAACTGGAGGCCGCGGCGGCGATCGGCTTTGATGGGGTGGAGATATTCGAGAACGATCTGCTGACGTTCGAGGGCTTCCCAAAGGACGTTCGATATCTGGCGGACAGTCTTGGCCTGACGATCACGTGCTTTCAGCCGTTCCGCGATTTCGAAGCGATGCCTGATCCTCAGCGCGCCCGCAACATGGACCGAGCTGAACGCAAGTTCGACGTGATGATGGAACTGGGGACCGACCTGTTGCTGGTGTGTAGAAACATCGCCCCGGCCTCGATCGATGAGGACGCCCGGGCCACCGCCGATCTGGCGGCGATGGCGGAACGGGCGGGGCAACGCGGCCTCAGTGTCCGTCCGGAAGCTTTTTGCGTCTTTAGAGTCGGTTAGCCGAGGAGAGTCGGTTAGCCGGGGGCTCAACCGATGCCGCCGGCTGGCCAAGGATTTCGAGAACCTGAGCCGTAACGCCCTCACCTTCATCAAACTTGCTTCGATCCGGCTAATGCTGAGACAGCTCAGCAATTCAGCCTAAACTTTCCGGACAGACTCTAAAGTCGAGACACACACTACGACATTTGTATGTCGGCTCGTGAAATGCGCGAGGTTCAGCCACCCGTCCATAGCCTCATTCAGATGGAACGGCGTCGGCACGATCGGATTGACGGTGAAGGTTTTATCTTCTTCGGGGCTGGCCTTCATAATATTACCCTAAGGATAGATCGTCGGTACGCCACGGGCAGAGCGCGCCGAAGTTGACGCCAACTTCTCCTGCCAATCGTAATGTCTTATTCGAGCACATTATGCAATTGACATCCAAATTTGGAGGAAGCGGCTAAGTTGTGCCTAAAGACTGGGCAACTTTTCTATCTAAACTATCCATATGTCAGCACGATCGCCGCCGGTGGACGATTGCCCCCTCGTCAGCAACGCCCTTGTCGCAGCATTTGTCGCCGCGCGATGCTGAGCAAGGTCAGCAACGAAGCGGCCGCTTGACCGCATGGATCAGGTTCATCAGGTTCCAATGGCGCTTCAGGTTGGCTAGCCCGCACCCTTTGGAAAGCGCGATCAGTTGGTGGCCGGACACAAGAAGCCGCGCAACCAGCAATTGTTCCTTCCAGCCGTGCGGTATTGCTCGCTGTCGTCATTCAACCTGTCGTGGGCAGTCGTCCGCCGTGACCGGTTGCACCCACCGCCGAAGCCTCCCACTCTGGGTGCCAACCGAATGAGGAGTCGTCCGCCATGTGGGAAAAGCGTCAGGTTGGCCGCACCAAGCTGCAGGTCACCACCTTGGGTCTCGGCACCGCCACGATGGGCGGCAGCCGTATCAAGATCACCCAGGCCGAGGGGCAGGCGATCGTTGACGCCGCCTGGAACGCCGGTGTCCGCTACGTCGACACAGCGCCGTTCTACGGGGTTGGCGCGGCCGAGCACCGCGTCGGCGATGCATTGCGCGACAAGGACCGGAACGACTGGATCCTGTCGACCAAGGTTGGCCGATTGTTACGGCCAAGAACCGACACCGCAGCTTCGCCGGATGGCCGCCTGTCGCCGATGCCGTTCAAGGTGCTATACGACTACGGCTACGATGGCATCTTGCGCTCTGTCGAGGATAGCTACCAACGCCTCGGCCTGGCCCGTATCGACATCCTGTACGTGCATGACATCGGCGTGTATCAGCACGGACCCGAGCTAAACGACCAATACCTGAAACAACTGCGCGACAGCGGGTACCGGGCGTTGGAGGAGCTGCGGCGCACCGGCGTGGTCAGCGCCATCGGGATCGGCGTGAACGAGTCCCAGGTCCTGATCGATGCGTTGGGATTTGGCGACTGGGACGCCTTCCTGCTCGCCGGCCGATACACGCTGCTGGAGCAGGCGCCGCTGGACGACCTGATCCCGCTTTGCCAGTCCCGCGGCACCTCGCTGGTGATTGGCGGTCCGCTGAATTCGGGCATTCTGGCCGGGCGAGACACCTGGAACTACGACACGGCACCGCCCGAAATCGCCGCGCGGGTGCAGCAGATCGCCGCCGTCTGCAAGTCCCATGATGTCCCGTTGCCGGCTGCCGCATTGCAATTTCCGCTGGCCCATCCGGTGGTCGCCGCCGTGATACCGGGCCCTCGCACCGCGGCCGAGTTCAATGAGAACCTGCCGCTGTTCAGCATGAAGATCCCGCCCGGCCTGTGGTCCGACCTGCGCAATGAAAAGCTGCTGCACCCGAACGCGCCGGTTCCTGCCTGATGCCGATCTACCAGACCGATCCTTGGCGGGTTCAGTTCTTCGAGCACGTTGCGTGTCCTGATGAAGTGATCGTTCCGACCAAGGACTGGGAGGCCTGGCCGCTGTATCCTCGGCACCGGTGGATCTATGACAAGCTGGCGGTGGCGCTGTCGCAAGGCCTGGCCGCCGCGCCGCACGGGGTTATCCCGCCAGGCTTTCCGGTGTTCTCCAAGCCGATGATGAACCTGCGCAGCATGGGCGCCGGCAGTCTGGTCATCGCGGACGCGGAGACCTATCGGGCATCCCTCAATCCGGGGCATTTCTGGTGCACGTTGCTGACCGGGGCGCATGTCAGCACCGATGCGGCCGTGGTCGACGGGCGCGTGCGCTGGTGGCGCCATGCGACCGGTGCCACCGCACCCGGCGGCACGTTCGACTACTGGCACATCCACGCCGAAGCAATGCCGGAGATCGAGGACTGGTGCGGTGCCTGGTCGCGTAAGCATCTCGCTGGCTATACCGGGATGGTCAACTTCGAAACCATCGGCAGCCGCATCATCGAGGCTCACCTGCGGTTCGCCGACCAATGGCCCGATCTTTATGGTCTGGGCTGGGTGGAGGCTCTGGTCGAACTGTATTCGAAAGGCGAATGGGTGTTCGATGACGCCCGACGCACCGACGGCTATAGCGTCGTGCTGTTCGGTCCGCATGGGCCGGCCTACCGCCATCCGCCGGCCCCGGTCGTTGAACAGGCACGCGCGATCGACGGGGTATCCAGCGTGCAGATCTGCTTCCACCAGGACCGTGATCCGGCGCACCACTCGATGCCCCCGGGTGGGTTCCGGCTGGCGGTGATCAACGCGACTTCCCTGTCCGCGGGCCTGCGCGCCCGCGATCAATTGAAATCGGATGTTTTAATATTCTAATCGGATCAGAACGCTCGGCGTGGCATTAAGGTCGTCGTTATGTATGAGGCCGAACCGATGCCCGACGATGACCGAGGCTCCGACCGCCAGCCGGCGTCGGTGGCGCCAGCTGAGACCCCCGGGCTGTCGGGGCTTCTTACGTTGGCGGTGGCGGTTGTCGTGGTGGCCGGGCTTTACCTCGGCCGCACCGTCCTGATCCCGATTACCCTGGCGGTCCTGCTGTCGTTCCTGCTGGCGCCGATCGTCAACCTGCTACGCCACATCCACCTCGGCCGGGTCCTGTCGGTCCTGGTCGCGGTGGTTCTGGCACTGGGCATCATTCTGGCACTCGGCGGCCTGATCGGCACCCAGATCGCCGATCTGGTGCAGGATGTGCCGAAATACGCCACGACGATCCGATCCAAGGTCGAAACAGTTCAAAGCCTGTCCCTGGGCCGGATGAGTGTGCTGATGCGCCGGGTCAACCAGCAGTTCGAGCAGCCGGCCGCGCCGCGGCCGAAGACCGCGAAGACCGACGCCCCGAAGCCGATACCGGTGGAAGTTCATCAACCGGACCCGACACCGGCGGAACTGGCGGAGCGGGTGATTGCCCCGATCGTCGATCCGCTTTCGACCAGCGCGATCGTCCTGATCGTGGCGATCTTCGTGCTGTTGCAACGTGAAGACCTGCGCGACCGGCTGATCCGTCTGTTCGGATCGTCCGACCTTCACCGTACCACGGTGGCGATGAACGACGCCGCGCGCCGATTGTCACGGTATTTCCTGACACAGCTCGGCATCAACGCGGCCTTCGGCGTTATCACCGGGACGGGGCTGCTGTTCATCGGCGTGCCGTCGCCGCTGTTGTGGGGAACGATCGGGCTGCTGCTGCGCTTCGTGCCCTACATCGGGGCGCCGTTGGCCGCCGTGCTGCCTCTGGCATTGTCCGCCGCGGTCAGTCCCGATTGGACCATGATGTTCTGGACCGCCGGACTTTACGTGGTGACCGAGGCGATCATGGGCCAGGTGGTCGAGCCGATGCTGTATGGTCACAGTACTGGCCTGTCGCCGTTCTCGGTCGTGGTGTCGGCGACCTTCTGGACCTGGTTGTGGGGTCCCATCGGCCTGATCCTGTCCACGCCGCTGACCTTGTGCCTGGTCGTTCTGGGCCGGCATGTCGAACGGCTGGAGTTCCTGGACGTCATCCTGGGCGACCGTCCGGCGCTGACCCCGGTGGAAAGCTTCTATCAGCGCATGCTGGCCGGTGATCCCGACGAAGCCCGCGAACAGGCCGAGGTTCTGCTGCGCGACCGGCCGCTGTCGTCATACTATGACGAGGTTGCCTTGAAGGGCCTGCAGCTTGCGGCCAACGATGCCGCCAGGGGTGTGCTGACGGACGCGCAACTGGTCAAGATCAAGGTCTCGATGCAGGAGCTGATCGACGACCTGGATGAATATGACGACCAGGAACCGGAAGCCAAGGACGAACTGGAAGCCGCGGCGACCTCACCTTCCCGCAGCGAGCAAGACCTGCCGAAGCATCCGGCGCCGGGCAGGGTTGATGAAGACGCCTTACCGGCCGGCTGGCGCGGCAACGCCCCGGTGCTGTGCATCGCGGGCCGGGGTCCGCTGGACGAGGCGGCGGCCAGCATGTTGTCTCAGCTGCTGCACAAGAACGGGTTGAAGGCCCGCGTGCTGAAATACGAAGCCGCATCACGCATCCGGATCGGCGAATTGAACGGCGAGGGTGTCGCGATGGTCTGCCTCTGCTATCTGGAGATCGGCGGCACGCCGTCCCACCTGCGCTATCTGCTGCGGCGGCTTCGCCAGCGGCTTCCCGCGGCCCGTCTTCTGGTTGGGCTGTGGCCAGCGGAGCAGGCGATCCTGACCGATGATCGGCTTCGCGCCGCGGTCGGTGCGGACGCCTACACCAGTTCCCTGCGCGAGGCCGTGGAGGCATGCCTGGAGGCCGCGCGCGCCGAGATCCAACCCGTGGCGGCCTGACCGGATGGCCCGCAGTTCGGTCCGGCCAACCAAGGCGGCGTGCATTAACCCTTGGCAATGCGGGGTATGCTTGGATACCGCGCAGCAGGCACCAGCCCGGTCGCCTAGGAGGCATGCCTGCCGTGAGATGTGTCGTGGTCGTTCTGGCTCTGCTGCTTCCGCTGCCGGCATTCGCCGCCGAGCTGAAGATCGCCACCTGGAATCTGGACTGGCTGACCACCCGTTCGGCTGGCGACCGAAGCCTGCCGAGCGATGTAACCCCGAGGTCGGAAGAAGACTTCAACCGCCTCGCGCAATATGCCCAGAAGCTGAATGCGGATGTGATTGCGATCGAGGAGGTTGATGGATTTGCCGCCGCATCGAAAATCTTCCCGCGCGACGCCTACTCGATCCACATGACCCGCGACCATGTCGTGCAACGCGTCGGCATCGTCGTGCGCCGCAGCCTGCGTTACGACATGAACCCTGATCTGACCGGGCTGAGCAGCAATCACTTGCGCAGCGGTGCCGACATCACGCTGCACCTCGGAACCTCCGATCTGCGCATCCTGGCGGTGCACCTGAAGAAAGGCTGCCGCGAGGTGCCGTTGCCGAACGCCAACAGCCATGTCTGCGAGGAGCTTCGCGAGCAGGTGCCTTTCCTGGCCGACTGGATCAGCGCGCGACGGCAGGAAGGCATCCCGTTCCTGGTCCTGGGCGACTTCAACCGCTGGATGGACGGAAACGACACTTTCCTGGCGGCGCTGCGTAAGGCCGCACCGCTGGTCCGCGCGACCGAGGGGCATAGTTCACCCTGCTGGGGCGCCGAGAACTTCATAGATCACATCCTGGCCGGCGACGCCGCCGCGAGCTGGATGCGTCCGGATACGCTACGGGTGATGACGTACAAGGAAACCGACCGGTCGATGAAGGACCGGCTATCCGACCATTGCCCGGTGTCGGTCCGGTTCGTCGTACCGGACTGACCACCGCGGCCAAGGCTTCCGCGACTAGAGCGATATGCCACCGCGTTGCTCCTGGACATCGCTCTAGCTCCTTGTTTGATCGCATGATTCACCGCTCCGGTGACGCCACCTGCGCGGATAATGCTTTAGTTCGACCGCACCAGCTTGCCGGGGCGCGCGCCGGTGTCCTCGCCACGCTCGAAGATCGGCATTCCGGCGACGATGGTGGTCTCGTAACCATCGACACGCTGCACCAGCCGCTTGCCGCCGGCCGGAAGGTCGTGCCGCAGTTCCGGGTGGTGCAGCCGCAGCGTCGCCAGATCGACCACGTTGACGTCAGCCTTCTTGCCGACTTCCAGCCGCCCGCGGTCGTGGAAACCGAAGAAGTCCGCCGTTTCGCTGGTCAGGCGCTTCACCACGAACTCCAGCGGGAAGCGTGGCCCACGGTGGCGGTCGCGCACCCAATGGGTCAGCATGTAGGACGGCAGCGATGAGTCGCAGATCAATCCGCAATGCGCTCCACCATCGCCGAGGCCCAGGAGCGTATCGGGGTCCTTGATCATGTCGTGCACCACGCCGTGATCGCCATGCACGTAGTTGGTGACCGGATAGAACAGCATCCGGTCGCCATTCGCCCCGGTCAGGTAGTCGTAGCAGAATTCGTCCGGTGTCTGGTTGGTCTTCGCGGCCATCGCCTCGATGCTGCGGCTCTGGTCCGGCTCGTAGTCGGGCGGGTCACCGAGCACATATTGCCGGTCCCAGCGAGTGGCGATCGGGCGTTGCAGCGGCGGCAGAACCGCCAGCAGATCCTCGGAGGCGGCCTGAGCCAAGATCTGGCGCCGTACCGCCGGATCGCGCAGCCGGCTCAGGCGGTCCTTGACCGACAGCGACGTCAAGGCGGCGAATGCCGGGCGCGCCGCGAACGGATTGAGCGATGTCGTCAGCCCCAGGATGATCCCGACCGGCCGGCCCGCCACCTGGGCCGTCACCGACGCGCCATCCGCCCGCGCGCGGCGCACCCCGTTCATCAGCCGGTGATAGCGATCCGGGTCGGATGATCGGTCGGTCAGCAGGAACCACAGTGGCCGGCCGGTGGACTTCGACAGCGTGCTCATCCACGCGAATTCGGCGGCTTCGTCGTCGAAATCACTCAGCATGCCGAACGCGCCGGTGCGGGTACGCCCGAGCGCGGCGCCGATGCCGAACAGTTCCTGGTTTTCGGCGAACCGGCCGGGCACCAGATCGCCCTTCGTTGTCTTGTGCTGTTCGGTGCGCGAGGTGGTGAAACCGAAGGCACCGGCGCGCAGCGCTTGCTCGGTCAGCTGGCTCATGGCCTCGATGTCGGTGGCGGTGGCGATCTCGCGCCGCACCGCGCGGTCCCCCATGACATAGACGCGCAGCGGGTGGTGCGGCACCTGCGCGGCCACATCGATGGTGCGGGGGAAGCGGTCGAGCGCATCGAGATATTCGGGGAACGTCTCCCAGTCCCAGCGCAGGCCTTCCGCCAGCGCGATGCCCGGAATGTCCTCGACGCCTTCCATCAGGTCGATCAGGCAGTCGCGGTCGGCTTTGCGAACGGGGGCGAAACCGACGCCGCAATTGCCCATCAGGATGGTTGTCGCGCCATGCCAGGACGATGGTGCCAAAACCGGATCCCAGGTGGCCTGGCCGTCATAATGGGTGTGGATGTCGACCCAGCCCGGTGTGACCAGTTGCCCATCGGCGTCGATTTCACGCGTTCCGGGACCGGCCTTGCCGCCGACCTGGGCGATGCGGTCGCCATCGAGTGCGACGTCGCCGGTAAAGCTTTTGGTGCCGGTACCGTCGACGATCGTGCCGCCCCGGATGACAATATCATGCATCGCGTCTGATCCCTGAATGCTGCTGCACGGCAGCATCACCCTGGGCCTGGAAAGTTTCAACCCACGCGACTGCTGGGCGGTTGGCGGCGGGCGAAAGTCGGCTTAGCGGTCGCGGCGATAGATGCCCTTTTCGATCAACATGATGTCCGAGCGATTAAGGCCGACATCCCAGAGTTCCCGGTCGCTGAACCGATAGAGTTCCCGCATCTGTCGCGCGTGAGTGCGCCGCTCTGACCAGTCGGTGCCGAGATGGGTCAGGCGGGCGCGAAGCTCCGATAGCCAGGTGCCGGTATCCAGGGCATTTTCGCGATGGCTACCAGAGATAAGAGCAGTATTGTCGGAGAGACTCATTATTTACGTTCCTTCGATGATGCCGGCAGCAACCGGACATGGGGCGAAGGACGTTCTTCCCTAATGATGCAATGCAGCATAGCAGACATCAGCCGTAATCAGACAGCCTTTCTGACTGCTGCCTATACCGTAACGACAACCCAGCCATGCGGCTCCGTCGGGCTGATCGGTAGATACGATTGTCGTGTCACCGAGTCTCTAAAATGATGACAAATTTCCCGACATATGTCATGTCAATCGGCGCTCGCGCCGACCGGTACAAGGGCGGCTTTTGTCGCAGCCTTGAGCCCCTTGGGAGCAGCCGCCCGCTACCCCGGCCTGGGATTATCCGCCGCCGTCTCAGGCAGCGGCTGCAAATCGGCCGGGATCGCCTCTGGCACGCTTTTCGGCATTGCCATCTCCAGCAGCAAATCTTCCCGCCGGGGCAGTTCGCGCAGGTCCTTCAAGCCGAAATGGGCCATGAACGCTTCGGTCGTAGCCCACAGCGTCGGTCGGCCGGGTGTCTCCCGCCGACCCTTCGGTGCGATCAGATCGAGTTCCAGCAGCGCATCCAGCGTCTGCTGCGACAACGCGGTGCCGCGGATATGCTCGATCTCGGATCTTGTCACCGGCTGGTGGTAGGCGACGATCGCCAGGGTCTCCATGGCGACCCGGGGCAACCGCCGGGGGGACTCGATCACCTTTCGCAACCGCGGTGCCAGATCAGGTGCGGAACGAAACATCACCCCGTGGCCGGCATCCACCAGTTCGACACCGCGGCCGGCATAGCGGGCACGCAGCGCCGACAACACCGCATCGGCGTCGATATCGTCAGCCAGAACCCGCGCCAGACCGCGCGGCGTGACCGGTTCCGCACTGGCAAACACCAGCGCCTCGGCCAGACGGAGGGAGTCCTCATCGGGTTCCCGCGGCGGCGCGGCCTCCACGATCGGCAGCGGCGCGGCATCCACGATCGGCGGCTGTTCGGCTTGGTCGGTCATGGGTTCGGCTCTACAACAAAATTGCCCCGGCGCACCAGAATGGGTCCGAACGCTGTCTCCTGTCGCAGGCGGACGAAACCGCCGCGGGCCATTTCCAGGCTGGCCAGCAGCGTGCTCGACAACGCGGCCCGACGTTCGATGGCGTTGTCCAGGTGATCAGGGAGGAACTGCTCCAGGATGGTCCAATTGGGCAACTTGCCGACCAGATCGGCCAGGCGGTCCAGCGCGTCCTGCACCGTCCACAAGGTCAGCGCCCTTGGGGTATAGGGCGAGGATTTGGTGCCGCGCTGAACCGCCATCAGATACCCGCGCACGAACGGGCCGGCCTCGATCACGATGCGGGAGCGGTCGTAGTCGAGGTGGCTTTCAGGCGCCCCGCGACCGAACACCTCCTGGCCCAGCACGGGGCGCACGGCCAGCCAGGCCGCCAGGCCGCGCACGACACTCATCTCCCGCAGGCGTTCGGCCAAAGCCTCGGCTGCCAGAGTGACGTCTTCCAGGGCATCGTCATCCGCGACAGGTATCAGCAGCCGAGATTTCAGCCAGGTCAACCACGCCGCCATCACCAGCCAGTCGGCGGCAAGCTCCAGCCGGATCTGCCTGGCTCCCTCGATGACCGCCAGGTACTGGTCGACCAACGACAGGATCGATATTTTCGCGAGGTCGACCTTCTGCGTTCGGGCGAGGTCGAGCAGCAGGTCCATCGGCCCTTCGAAGCCGTCCAGTCGCAGGACAAGGTCGTCCGCCGGTTGTCCGGAGGATGCGCTATCAGATGATGCTGCCATTCATCCCGCTGACGTGGCGGCCTGCCAACCAGAACAGGGTCTGAAACGCCCATGGCAGCACCCGATTGAGCGCCTGCCCCACCGGGTCGACATCCAATAGCCGCGGCAGGATGAACACGACCAGCAAAACGACCAGGATGCCGGCTTTCTCCACCCTTGCCCAAGCCTGCGCCAGGCGCAGTGGCAGCAGCCCCACCGCGATACGCCCGCCATCCAGCGGCGGGATCGGCAACAGGTTGAACAGGCCCAGCACGATGTTGGCGAGCATGAAATAGAGCAGGAATTGCTGAAGCACAGCCTGCGTGGCGGTCGGAAAATCAGCCATCGGCACGACCAGGGCGCCCAGCCAGGCCAGAAAGAAGTTCATCAGCGGGCCGGCGGTCGCGACCAGGGCCATGCCGCGCCGCGGATCGCGGAATTTCCAGGCTCCGACCGGCACCGGCTTGGCCCAGCCGAACATGAAAAAGATCTTGTGCGGTGGGACAAGCAACTGACTGATCAGCAGAAAGCCCGGCAGGATTATCGTGCCGACCTTGTCGATATGCCGGATCGGATTGAGCGACAACCGGCCCGCATCCTTGGCTGTCGTGTCGCCCAGCGCGAGGGCGGCGTAGCCGTGAGCAGCCTCGTGCAAGGTGATCGCCAGAACCACCGGAATGACCGCGAGTGCGAGGTCGAACAGCAGGTGATTCACGCCAGCAGCCGTTCCCGTTCGGCTGCCAGCAGCGCCGGGTCCAACGTCATGCGGCGGCTGATTGCCGCCGTCTGCCCGAAACACAGGCGTTGTGCTGTGTCGGCCGTGACCGGCGGGCACGCCCGCAACAGAGCCTCGGTCGGCCCGAAGTCGCCGCTGCAGTAGAGCGCGATGTCACAGCCGGCGGCCAAGGCCGCGACCGCCAGGTCCGCGGGAGCGCCGGAGAGTGCCTTCATCGCCAGGTCGTCGGTCACCAGAACCCCTTTGAAGCCGATTTGTCCGCGGATGACGGTCTCGATCACCTTGGCGGACAGCGTTGCCGGTAGATAGGGATCGATGGCCGTATAAACGATATGGGCCGTCATCATCCAGGGCAGGTCCGCATTTAGCACGAAAGGCCGAATATCAGCCGACAGATCGGCCTGGCTCACCCTCGGCAGCGCAAGATGGCTGTCATTAAGCGCTCGGCCATGGCCCGGAAGATGCTTGCCGACCGGCAGGACGCCGGCGGCCATCAGGCCGTTCGCGACCGACCGTCCAAGACGCGCAACGGCGACCGGATGCGCAGCGAAGGCACGATCGCCGATGACGTCGTGGGCGCCGGCGACAGCGATATCCAGCACCGGCGTCGCCGCCACGGTGAAGCCGGCGGACCGACATTCGCAGCCGATCAGTGCCCCGGTCAGCCATGCCGATCGCAGACCCGCGGCTGGGTTTCTCTCAAACAGGTGGCCAAGCACGGCGGCCGGGGGATGGGTGCGCCAATGCGGTGGCTTCAGGCGGGCAACGCGCCCGCCTTCCTGGTCGACCATGATGACCGGGGCGGCCCCGCACACGCGCCGCAGCGAGGCGATCAGTGCCTCAAGTTGCACCGGATCACAGATGTTGCGCGAAAACAGGATGATGCCGACAGGCGGGAAGGCTCGGAACAGCGCTGCTTCTTCAGCCCGCAGGACCGGGGCCGCGATGCCGACGATAGCGGCCCGAGGGCTTCCGCCGGTCACCGCCCTCGGCTTTCAGTCGGTATCACGAGCCGGACCGGGCCAGCCTCTGGACGGCTGATGCCGGTGAGTGTTTGGGCCGCCGGGTTGCCGTGCCGGGCAGTCACAGCCCACGCCATCGCGGTCTTGTACGACTTGGGCTGCGCGCGCGTCGTTGCTAAAAGTCGGCAACCGAGCAGCTGCTCCCCTTTGCACGAACCTGGGCGCAGAAGCCGCGCGCCTGCGCGCCATCCGTGAAGCCAGATGTCCGCAGCCGCCAGAATGAGTGTCCATCCCGTTCGGTTCGAGAGAAACTGGGTTGCCGTCCGTCAAGCAAAGCCGGCAGGCGCTTCATCAGTTGCTGCCACTCGGTTCGAGCCGCCGCTTCCGAATCAAGTGCCGCGAGCTGCACCATCAAGGCAGCCTCCGCCTTGGGCGGTTGAGCTTCGGTCGCGGCAACCGGCGGTTTGGCGGCCGCGACCGGCCCAGGCTTGACCACGGGGGCGCTGGCGATAACAGGCGATCTAGTCACGGCCAGGGGCGACGGCGGTGCTTCCGCCGGAACGTTTGGCGTGATGATCGGTAGGGGTGGAGCCTCGGCGGTGCGCAGCGCCTTGGTGTCGGGCTTCTCGGCGGGCGGGGCGAGCCTGGCGTTGGCGGTGTCCGAGCCGCCCGAGAAGATATCGTTCTCGGCGCCATCGATCTTCATGCCGCCAGGATTCTCCGGCCTGACGCGGATGGGATGACTGTCAGCGAGGATGACCGGAACGGCGTTGCTATGATGCCCGATGAGTGCCGAGGCGCCGACCAGCGCCAGAAGCACGATACCAAGGCAACAGGCGAACATCATCAGGCGGCGGGTATCCGGATCCATGCCTGGACGGCCGCGGCCCTGGCCGGTGCCATAGCGGCCGGTTCGGTTGCCCTGGTAGCCGGCATTCGGGATGCTCAGATCGTCGGACACAGCCTCGCCCTCTCACGCTGGCCGGTCCCTGACTGGCGCCAGGGATCAGCGCATTTCCTCGACAGGCGTGACGCCCATCACTGCGAGACCGGATCGAATGACCACGGCCGTTGCCGCCACCAATGCGAGGCGGGCAAACGTTTCGGTCGGCAGGTCCAACTGCAGAAAGCGGAGCGCCGCATCATCCTTGCCTCGGTTCCACAGCATATGAAAGTCGGCCGCCAAGTCATAGAGAAAAAATGCGATTCTATGTGGTTCCCTTGCAAAAGCGGCTGCTTCCACGGTGCGTGGCCAGAGCGCCAGACGTCTGATCAGCGTCAGCTCGGCATCGCCTGTCAGGCGATCGGTTGGAACCTGCGCCAGGCTGGCCTGGGTTATGATCCGATCGGGGAACATATCCGCGGCGGCGCGCAGCACGGACCGGCAGCGCGCATGCGCGTACTGGACGTAGAAGACCGGATTTTCCCGCGTCGTCGCCAGCACCTGATCGAGGTCGAACTCCATCTGGGCGTCGGCCTTGCGGGTCAACATGGTGAATCGAACGGCATCCTTGCCGACCTCCTCCAACAGGTCGCGCAGGGTGACATACGTGCCGGCCCGCTTGGACATGCGCACCGGCTGGCCGCCGCGCACGATGTGGACGATCTGGCAGAGCACGGCCTCGAACCTGACGGCGTCGTTGGAAACGGCACGGACGGCGGCGCGCATGCGCGGGACGTAGCCGCCATGATCGGCGCCAAGAACATCGATCAGGATGTCGTAGCCGCGGCCGATCTTGTCCGCGTGATAGGCGATGTCGTTGGCGAAGTAGGTGTTGCTGCCATCCGACTTGCGCAGCGGCCGGTCGACGTCGTCGCCAAAATCCGATGTCCGGAACAGGGTTTGCGGGCGGGGTTCCCAATCTTCCGGGACTTTGCCCTTGGGGGCTTCAAGCACGCCCTGGTAGATCAGCCCGTTGGCGTGAAGTTTCGCGATCACCGCGTCGGCCGCGCCGGAGGCCACCAGGCCGCGCTCGGAGCTGTAGATGTCTTGCTGGACCCCAAGCAGGCGCAGATCTTCCCGGATCTCGGTCATCATCGCATCGATGGTGAGGTCCTTGACGGTGTTCAGCCAAAGTTCGGGAGATCCGATCCCCAGTTCGGCCGTGGCCAGCGTTGCCTGAAAGCGTGCGGCGAGAGCCTGGCCGACGCTGATGAGGTATTCGCCACGATATTGCAGGCCGCCCGGAACTTCGGCGGCGAATTCCGCCTCGGTGATCGGCGAACCGATTGCCTGGAGGTAACGCCAGTAGGCCGCCCAGGCGAGGGCGGTGACCTGGGCGCCGGCATCGTTGACGTAATACTCCTTGGTCACCTCGAAGCCCGCCTTACCGAGCAGATTGGCGAGCGCGTCGCCGACGACGGCACCTCGGCAATGGCCGATATGCATAGGGCCGGTGGGGTTCGCCGAGACATACTCGACGTTGATCTTCGTGCCGGTGCCAATGGTGGCGTCGCCGTAGCTTTCTCCCGACGCCAGGATGATGGGAAGCAGGGCGCGGAAGGTCGCGGGGCGCAGGCGGAGGTTGACGAAGCCAGGGCCAGCGGCCTCGGCGATGTCGATGTCGGGACCGGCGCTCAGGTGCTGGACCAGCGCGGCGGCGATCCTGGCGGGCGGTTGCCGGGCGGCCTTGGCCGCGACCATGGCGGCGTTGGTGGCCATGTCGCCATGTGCCTGGTCTCGGGTCGGGGAAACCTCAACGCGATCGGCCACCTCCGGCGGCAGGTCGGGGACGATGTTGACCAAGGCTGCCAGGACGGTCTCGCGCAGGCGGGCATAGAGGTTGGACGGCTTCATGAAGGCGTGTTAGCGCGGAACGCCGCATCCGGTCGATGGCGGTGAGATGCAATGAGAAAGTAAGTCGACGGATGCATTGGCCGATCAGGATCAGGCGGGGTTTCGGAACCGCCCCTGACCCGTCTAGAGCATTTTCAGCCTGACTGTGCAGGCCGAAAATGCTCTATCCCTTTGGTTGATCGGATGATTCACACGCTTTGAACGTTCCGCTCAGCGTGATCATGCTCTAGTGCCGAAAATGTCGCATCCCGGTAAACACCATGGCCACGCCGGCCGCGTCCGCCGCCGCGATCACCTCGGCATCCCGGATCGAACCGCCCGGTTGGATGACCGCGGTCGCTCCGGCCTCGATCGAAGCCTCCACCCCATCGGCGAACGGGAAGAACGCATCGGACGCGACGACGCTGCCCTGGGTCATTCGACCCGGCAGACCAGCCGCCTTGGCGGCCTCCTCGCTCTTCCAGGCCGCGATGCGCGCCGAATCCACCCGGTTCGGTTGCCCGCCCCCGATCCCGACGGTGGCGGCGTTCCTGGCATAAACGATCGCGTTCGACTTGACATGCTTGCAGACCCGAAAGGCGAACAGCAGATCGGCCAACTCCGCGGCGGTCGGCGGCCGTCGCGAGACGACTTTCACATCCGATGCGCCGATCCGTCCGGCGTCTCTGGTTTGCGCCAGGAACCCGCCAGCCAGGCTGCGAAACGTCAGTCCGTTGGCGGCCGGGTCGGGCATCCCGCCGGTCAGCACCAGACGAAGGTTCTTCTTGCGAGCCAGAACCGCTTTTGCGGTCTCGTCGGCGTCCGGGGCGATAATGACTTCGGTGAAGACGGCGGCGATCTTTTCCGCCGACGCACCATCCAGGGTCCGGTTCACCGCGACGATGCCGCCATAGGGCGACACCCGGTCACAGCGGAACGCGGCGTCCCAGGCCTCGGCCAGGCCGGCGGCGCTGGCGACGCCACACGGGTTGGCGTGCTTGATGATCGCAACGGTCGGAATATCGAATTCGGCGACACATTCGAAAGCCGCATCGGTGTCGTTAAGGTTGTTATAGGACAGCTCCTTGCCCTGCACCTGAACCGCGGTCGCCACACCTGGACGCGTGCCGGAGACATAGAACGCCGCCGTCTGGTGCGGATTCTCGCCATATCGGAGGGTTTGTCGCAGGCTGCCCGAGATCGCCAACCGGTGCGGAAATACCTCGCCTTGCTGGGTGGCGAACCAGGTGCCGATCGACGAGTCATAGGCCGCTGTCCGCGCAAAGGCCTGTCCCGCCAACCGCCGCCGAACCGCCAGCGAGGTTCCGCCGGATGCCGCCAACTGTGCCACGACATCCGCATATTGATCGGGATCGGTCAGCACGGTGACGAAGTCATGGTTCTTCGCCGCCGCGCGGATCAGCGCCGGACCGCCGATGTCGATGGTCTCCACGCAAGCGTCATACGGCGCGTCGCGCGCGATGGTCGCCTCGAACGGATACAGGTTGACTGCGACCAGATCGATCGGGGTGATCCCGTGCTCATGCATCTGCCGCATGTGCTCAGGCCTATCCCGGCGCGCCAGGATGCCGCCGTGGATCTGTGGCACCAGGGTCTTTACCCGGCCATCCATGATCTCGGGGAAACCGGTGTGCTGGGACACCTCCTTGACCGGCACGCCGGCCTGTCGCAGCACGCTCGCTGATCCGCCGGTGGACAGGATCTCGACATCGTGTGCCGCCAGCGCCTGGGCGAACGGCACCAGCCCGGTCTTGTCAGAGACGGAGATCAACGCCCGGCGGATGGGAACGATGTCGGTCATGGAAGGAGCTCATATGTGCTGCACGCGCGGCGGGATAAACCTACAGTCCCAGCAGGTCCAGCGTGCGTGCCAAGACCTTCGCTTCATCGTAACGATCAAGCGCGCGCTGCCGCCCGGCCAGCCCCATTCGGGCCCGCAGATCGGGATCACGCGCCAGTCTGGCGAGCGCCGATCTCAGCGCCTCGGGATCGCCAGCCGGGACCGACAAACCGGTTACACCATCGACCACCTGCTCCGCCGGACCCCGTATTGTCGTGGCGACAACCGGCAGGCCGGTCAGCATCGCCTCGATGACCGACATCGGCAGGCCCTCGAACCGGCTGGGCAGGGTGAAGATGTCAGCCGCGGCCAGCAGTGCGGGGACGTCGGTGCGGTAACCCAGCATGCGCAGGCGGCAGCCGAGGCCGGCGGCGCCCAACAGGGCAGCCATGTCGGCGCCGCGGTCGCTGTCCAGCCTGTCGCCCACCACCCAGAGTTCAGCCTCCGGCAGCAGACGCATCGCGGCCGCAAGCTCCGGGTAGCCCTTGTGCCAGACCAGACGCGATACCGCGATGATCGCCACCTGATCCCGCGGCGTGCCAAGTTCCAGCCTGATCCTTTCGCGCATGACCGGATCAGGGTGGAAGACCGCCGGGTCGCGACCATTGCGAATAGCGGTGGCATGATGAGCGATGTGCAGGCGCACGGCGTCTTCGGCCTCGGCCTCCGAGACGGTCAGGAAAACATCGGTGACCTTGGCGGCAACCCATTCCATGGCGAAGGACAGAGCACGCCGAAACCATGAAGACGATGCGTGATTGAACAGAAAGCCGTGGCAGGTATAGGCAACCCTGGGGACGCCAGCGATGTGGGCTGCGAGGCGAGCGAGAAAGCCGCTGATCGGCATGTGGGCATGGACCAGGTCGGGCTTCTCGGCGCGCAGGACGGCGACCAGGGACCGGAACGCACGAAGGTGCGCCAGTGGTGACAGACGCCGGACAAAGGCGATCGGGATGACACGAAAGCCCTCGGCCCGGACGTCGGCGAGCAGATGTCCGTCAGCGCAGGCGCCGACAACCTCATGGCCGCGAGCGCGGATCCCCCGCATCAATGGCAGCAGGAAGTGCCGGAGGGAAAAATCGACGTTGGTGATCTCGACGACTTTCATCGGCCGCGGACTTCGTCTGTTCGGCATGGCAGGGGCCGTGACTTCAGCGAAACAGGCCGCGACGGTGAGAGCACCTGGCGGATCCTAGGATCGCGCATCGGCGAAGCGCGAGACGCCGCTGTTGGTTTGAAGTGGCCGATTGACGCGCCGAACCGTGGCCGCTGCGCGTCTCACGATTCTCTGCGATCGGACGCTAGTATCGCGCATCAGAGAGGCGCGAGACGCCGCTGTTGGTTTGAAGTGGCCGATTGACGCGCCGAACCGTGGCCGCTGCGCGTCTCACGATTCTCTGCGATCGGACGCTAGTATCGCGCATCAGAGAGGCGCGATCCGTCGCTGTTTGTTTCAGTGGCCGATTGACGCGCCGAACCGTGGCCGCTGCGCGTCTCACGATTCTCTGCGATCGGACACTGGGATCACCTCTCACCCGGCGCGTTCGACCTTGCTGAGCGCCCATTTGATGTGCTGAGGCCCGTCGGCGAAGCCGGTCAGCACGATCTGTTCGCCGCGTTTCGGTTCGGCACCGCCCAGGTAGATCGTCTCCTCCAGCTTCAACTGCACACCGTCCGCACGCAGCCGCCAGAACGTGCCGGATTTCAGGCGCAACAGGACCGCGGCACCATCCTGTTGCACGTTCGCCTGCACGTCCGGGTGAAGATGGAAGCGCAGGGTGAATGGCTGCGGTTCGGGAGCCTCGATAAGGTCCTCCCCCCGCACATCCTCGCCGCTTTCCGCCATGTAGAGGCGGCGCCGGTGTACCGCGTTGAACGTTTTCTTCCAGCCGTCGTGCGATACGTCCAGCCAATGCGCCCCGGCGGCCTCCTGGCGATTGACCTCGACCGTCACCGGGCGGCGACCTAAGCCCTCGGGCTTCAACTCGCTGCTGTTCAGGTCGCCGATCACCAGCGTGGAGTGCGCCGCGGTGGCGCGTGCGGCGTCGTGCCAGTCGGGTGAGCCGGCGACGAAAGCACCGCAGTTGACGATCAGACGGTCGCGCCCGACCGACATCTCCATCGACAGGGTGCCGGCATGAGCCAGCCGATCAAGCCCGGGTGGTGCCGGCGCGCCGCAGTCGACAATCATCACGCTGCGGCCGGCTTGCATGCGATGAAAGCCGCCCTCACTCAGCGCCGAGGGGCCACGGCCGCCGCGTCCTGCCTGGGTCAGTACCAGGTCGACAAGCGTGCTGGACTCTTCCTTGCTGCCATTGAACAGGCACAGCGCGCCGTCGCCGTGGCGCATCATTCGCAGCGCCGGCGCCATCCGTTCGATCGCATGGGCCAGGACCGGCGGCGGCTGGGTCTGCGAGGTTTGCAGCAGCGCGCGGATCTCCGTCAGATCCTGCAGGGCCGACATCTGCGCCGCCGGACTGCGTTCGGCATGACAGCCGTCCGGCAGGATCTGGCGGCTGATCTCCTGCGGCAGGAAGCGCAGGGCGCGGGTCAGGAAGCCGGCGTGTTCCCGCAGCGCGACGGCGGCGGCGACCAGGCCTTTCATCGCCGTCAGCGCGCGGGCGTCCAGCTCCTCGGCCGGCAGGGCGGCGGACAGGCCGCGCGCGTCCGACACCAGGCGGCTCATGAGCCGCTGGCGGAATGCGTCATCAGCGGTCGCGGCGAAAAAATCATAATGGCCGAGCCAGGCGGTGATCCGCGCGCCGACGACGTCGGGTCGGTGAGCGATGGCGTCTGTCGGCGGGCTGGCGATCCATTCGGAAACCAGAGCCCGCGCGCGCAACCGCGCTGCGTCGGTGCCCAGCGCACGCAGGTCGCGAAGCCAGGAAAACCCATGCGCGCCGGCCCGCATAGCCGCCGGGCCGCCGATCTGCTGCCAGCCGCCCTGGCGTAGCGGCTGCAGCGCACCGCCGATTTGCAGCTCACCCTTGATCAGCAGGGCGCCGCGGTTCGGATCGCCGGGCCATGGGTCGCGGACGGACAACGCCGGGGCGTCGGGCACCCGCCCCATTCTGATACTGGGCAGACGCGCCATCGCCCTGCGCGCGCCGCGAAGCCAACGGCTGGGGTTCGGTGCCGTCATGCGTCGCCCCGCAGTGCCGCGATAGCCTGAGCATAGTCCGCGGCGTGAAACACCGAGGTTCCGGCGATCAAGGTGTCTGCCCCCGCGGCGATTGCCCGGGATGCGGTGGCCGGGGTGATACCGCCATCGACCGCCAGGGCGATCGGGTGGTCGGCCGCCGCGATCCAACGGCGCAGCTGGGCGATTTTCGCCAGCTGGGATGACAGAAAGGATTGACCGCCGAACCCAGGGTTCACCGACATCACAAGAATGATGTCGACCAACTCGATCGCCCATGTGATGGCTTCGGGCGCGGTCGCCGGGTTCAGCACGACCCCTGCCTTCTTGCCGGCGTTCCGGATGTGCTGCAGCGAGCGATGCAGATGCGGACCGGCTTCCGGGTGCAGGCTGATATGGTCGGCGCCGGCGTCGATGAAGGCATCCAGGAACGGATCGACCGGAGCGATCATCAGATGAACGTCGAACGGCAGCCGCGTGTGCTTGCGCAGCGCCGCCAGGACCGTCGGACCGAAGCTGATATTCGGGACGAAATGGCCGTCCATGATGTCAAGATGCAGCCAGTCGGCACCGCCCGCCTCGATCGCGGCGACTTCCTCCCTCAACCGGCCAAAGTCAGCCGCGAGCAGGCTTGGGGCAATGATGACATGCCGGGATGGGGAAGCGGCCATGGGCTGTTTCTAGACAACGTGACCGATGTCACACAAGGCAACATCAGACCATGATCAGTCGAGCCGCGAAGAAACCGTCCATTCCGCCGCGGTCCGGCCAGAGGCCAGGATGGGTTCGCAGGAAGCCGCCCTTGGTCAGGGCCTCGGGCAGCCCGGTCAGTTCGTGCGGCAGAAAGGGATCGTGGCGCAGCCCGGTTTTCGCGGCGATGGCGGCGATCCGGGGTGCGCCTTCCTCCGGTTGCAGCGAGCAGACCGCGTAGATCAGGCGGCCGCCCTTGCGCAGCATGGTCGCGGCCGCGGCCAGCAACGCGTCCTGTGCCTGGGCGACGGTCTGCACATCGCGCGGCCGCTTTGCCCGGGCGACATCCGGATGTCGGCGAATGGTGCCGGTCGCCGTGCAAGGAGCGTCCAGCAGGATGGCGTCGAACAATGCGGGCGGCTGCCATGTCGTGGCATCGGCATTGATCACGTCGGCACGGAGGTTCCAGCATCCGAGGTTGGCGATCAGCCGCTCCATGCGGACAGGATCACGCTCAAGGGCGGTGACCGCTGCGCCGGTGGCGGCCAATTGACCGGTCTTGCCGCCAGGCGCGGCGCAGAGATCGGCCACTCGCTCGCCTGGCTGCACCGCCAGCAACCGCGCCGGCAGCGCCGCGGCGGCGTCCTGCACCCAAAGATCGCCGGCCGCGAAGCCGGGGATGTCGGTGACGCGCGTGCCGGCCGGGAAGCGGACGGATCCGGTCGGCAGGACCTCGCCGCCTTGCGGCACGACAGCGCCGGATCTGAGCGTGACATCCAGCGGCGCTTCGCTCTGGTGCGCGGTGGCGATGGCGCGGGCCGATTGGCCCCAGGCGGTCCAAAGCCAGGCCGGCGTATCCAGGCGCGGGCCGTCAAGGTCCTGCAGAACAGACGATCCCTCGGTGGCGACCTTTCGCAGAACGGCATTGATCAGGCCGGCGAACGGGGTCAGACCACGGCGTTTCGCCAGGCTTACGGCCGTGGTGACCGCGGCGTGGCCTGGCGTCTGCAGCAGCAGCAGGCCGGCGGCGCCGATCCGCAGGATGTTGCGCACCGGTTCAGGCGGTTCCTTGCGCAGAAATGGTTCCAGTATCGCGTCCAGCGTGCCCATTCGGCGCAGCACGGCAGCGGCGAGCCGGTGCGCCGCGGCCCGATCCCTGGGCTCCTGCGCCGGCAGCGCGTCCAGCGCCTCCTCGAATGGGCGGTGTCGCTCCAGCACCGCGGTCAGCAGGTCAAAGGCGGACTCCCGCGTGGGATCGCCCATCAGACGGACGGTCGGCCAATGCCGTGGTATTCGAACCCGGCCTCACGCATCGCCAGCGGATCATAGACGTTGCGCAGGTCGACCATCACCCGGCCGCGCATGGCGTCGCGTAGCCGGATGGGATCAAGCGCCCGAAACTCGTTCCATTCCGTGATCAATACCAGCGCGTCAGCGCCGGCCGCCGCATCCAGCGCATCGGTGCAGTAGTGGACTGATTTCGGCAGCAGCGGGCGGGCCTGCTGCATGCCCTCCGGGTCAAACGCGCGGATGATGCCGCCGTCGCCGGCGAGGCGTGAGACGATCGACAATGCCGGCGAATCACGCATGTCGTCGGTCTCCGGCTTGAAGGTGAGACCGAGCACGGCGATGACCTTGCCGCGGACGGAGCCGCCGCAGGATGAGATGACGCGCCTCGCCATGCTGGACTTTCGGGCGTCATTGACCGCGACGGTCGCCTCTACCAGGCGGGACGGGGCACCGTAATCCTGCGCGGTGCGAACCAGGGCCAGCGTGTCCTTGGGAAAGCACGAACCGCCGTACCCTGGGCCGGGATGCAGGAATTTGCGGCCGATACGGCCGTCCAGGCCGATGCCACGTGCGACATCGTGGACGTCGGCGCCGACTTTCTCGCACAGGTCAGCCATTTCGTTGATGAAGGTCACCTTCATCGCCAGGAAAGCGTTGGCGGCATATTTGGTCAGTTCGGCTGTTTCGATGGCAGTAAACACGATGGGCGCCTCGATCAGATAAAGCGGCCGGTACAGCCGACGCATCACCTCCCTGGCTCGGTCTGATACCGCACCGATCACCACGCGGTCCGGACGCATGAAATCGCCAATGGCATTGCCTTCACGCAGGAACTCGGGATTGGAGGCGACGTCAAACTCGAGTCCGGGACGGGTGGAGCCCACGATCTCCTGGATGCGGCGGCCGGTGCCGACCGGGACGGTGGATTTCGTAACGATCACCGCGTAGCCGGTCAGCGCCTGGGCCACCTGTTCGGCGGCCGCGTACACGTATGTCAGGTCGGCATGGCCATCGCCGCGTCGCGTGGGCGTGCCCACGGCGATGAACACCGCCTCGGTGCCGTCAACCGCGGCGGCCAGGTCCGCGGTGAAGGCCAGCCGCCCGGCGGCGACGTTTTCACGCACCAGTTGCTCCAGGCCCGGCTCGTAGATCGGCATCTGGCCGTTCCGCAACGCCTCAAGCTTCTGTGCGTCGGTTTCAACGACGGTAACCTCGGTGCCAAATTCGGCGAAACAGGCACCGGATACCAGGCCGACATAGCCGCCGCCAATCATGGTAATTCGCACGTGCCAAGGTCCTTATTTAGCGGAAGCCAGGCTGATTGAGCACAAGGTGACGGTGATTTCCAGAAAATTACCGGCACCGTGGCCGCCGCTTCGCCGCACGTGCCTCTTGACATGACCATGGCGCGGCGGATGTGTGAGCGGCCGGATCATGGACGGCAGTCATGCCGCAAGCCGAGGATTATCATGTCGGACAGGTCGCTTCGGATCGGTATCGCTGGCGCCGGTCACTTCGGTCGCTACCACGCGCTTAAGGTCGCTGCCTCATCCCGCAGCACTCTGACCGGCGTCTACGACCCGAACCTGGAGCGGGCCAAGACGGTCGGCTGGGAGGCTGGCGCCAAGGAGATGGCGTTCGAGGCTATACTGGACACCTCGGATGCGGTGATCATCGCGGCCCCCGCCGAAGCGCATTACGACCTGACCGCCAAGGCGCTGCGGGCCGGAAAGCATGTCCTGGTGGAGAAGCCGATCGCCGCGACCCTCGGCCAGGCTGACGAACTCGGCGCCTTGGCGATGGAGCGTGGACTGGTCCTTCAGGTCGGCCACCTTGAGCGGTTCTCCGGCGCCTATCAGGCGATGGCGGACAAGATCAGCGCGCCTTTATACATCGAGGCCACCCGGATCGCGCCGTTCAAGCCGCGCGGCACGGATGTATCCGTCATCCTGGATCTCATGATCCATGATCTGGACCTGGTGCTGGCGCTGATCGACAGCGAGATCGAAGACGTCGATGCGGTTGGCGCTCCTGTCGCCAGCGCTCATGAGGACATCGCCAGCGCCCGCTTGCGCTTTCGCAACGGCGCGGTGGCGACGATCACGGCGAGTCGGATCTCGCCGCGGACGGAACGACGGATGCGGATCTTCGCGCAGAACTTCTACATGGCGGCGGACTTCGCCGCGCGGAGACTGACGGTGATAACGCGCGCTGCCGGCGACGGTGGCGGTTCACCGTCCGGCAAGCAGCCTGTGCCGGGGGTGGCTGGGTTCGCGATCGAAGATGTTTCGTGGGACGACCAGGACTCGCTGGCAGCCGAACACGCGGCATTCGTGGCATCGGTGCTGGATGGTGCACCGGTCGCGGTCGATGCAGCGGTAGGCCGGCGGGCGCTGGCGGCGGCACTGGCGGTCGGAGACAGCATGCGCGTTTCGCTGCAGCGGATGATGGCGTCGGGGCTGATCAAGGTTGACTAAGAAGCACAGCAGCTTCTGGCATTTGTGGTCGGCGGCAGATCGATCACCGGGTTCTGGTCGAAGAAGCCGGAGGGCATGAGCTTGAAGCCGCAGACGACGCAAGGCTGCACCGGATGATCTTCCGGGCGCGGCACATGATGCAAGCCGAAACTGTGCCAAACCACAACATCGGTATTTTCCACATGCCGATTTGCTCGCGTCCAGCTGGGTAGACCTTCCTCACCTTTGGACTGGTTGACGAACTCGCCGGCAGGGAAACGTTCGCTGGCGTCGAACGGCGTAACCCATAGCTGGTGCTGAATGAAGCGCCCGCGCCGGCCCGAGGGACTATCCGGGTGGGTGAAGGGCTGCACCGACGACCCAGCTTCAAGCCTAAAACCAGTCGGCTGGCCGACCCAGTTCTGCTTCCCCGGATTGATGATGCGCCAATAGCGCATCTTGCCGAAGTCGAAATCCCGCTGCGCTTCCAGTTCTGACCGTAACGGTTTTTCCTCCATCAAGAAGGCGTTGCCATGGGGATTTTCGGAACTGACGGGCAGGGCGCGCGTGTCGCACTCCACAACGGTATTGTTTGGCCCATCTACCTCCATATCGAGGCGGGCACAGAAGATATGTTGGTGGATGTGGCCAACAACGCCTGGCGCTACCTCGGTGCCGAAGCGGCCTGGCTCGCCTGGATGACACGCCGAGGTGTTGATGATCCCGGTCGCCTTCATCTCGTATTCAATGCGGCCGTCCTGATGTAGATACCAATATGAGGCATATTCGTAATTCCCGATCGTCGAGATCGAGGAGATCACCAGCCGCCGAGCCCGCCGCACGTCCACACGTTGGGTCCGGACATCGGTGTGTTTCCAGGCGAGGCCGGCATCCTCCTCGTGCAGGCACACGCAATTCCTGATGGTGCGGGGAGACCCGAAAACATCCGGCAGTTCGGCATCGAAGTAGTGGATCGCGCCCAGGCAGTCGCAGCCGAGCGTGAGGGAATTCGCCATGCGGCCGAAACCGATTTCACCGCTGTCGAAGACGTTCTTGCGGTAGTGGCTGCGCTCCGGCGTCCCATAGGGAACCACCATTTCGGCGATCGAGGCTCGGTAGAGGATCGGACGTCGGCGTTCGTTGTGGGTGTAACCGACGGTGTGCAGCACAAGCCCCTCACGGCCATTGAAGCCGACGCGGAAGTCCCAGTTCTCCCAACTGATTTTGTTGCCCTGGACACGGAAGCCGGGACCGTCGGGCTGCACCACGTCGAGTGGTGCCGAGGGCGGCCGAAAATCGTTGAGCACCTCTGCGTCGTAGTTGAGCGGGGTGCGCGGCACGGGGATGTAGTCGCCGTTTGCCTCGAAGTGGTCCTCGACCTTCAGAACCTCCAGCGTGCTGACGTCGATCAGGGCATGAAGGCCCTCGACCGGATGGGCGTAGTAGTTGTCGAGCGGAAAGGTGCGCATCCAGACAAAGCAATTGAGCACCCGGCGGCCTTGCTCGATCGCATGGCCGAAATCGCCCACCGTCCAGGGATCGATGCACATGAAATCGACCTCGTCCAATAGCCCGCGCCGGCGCAGTGCTTCCTGGAATCGCGGATCCGCCTTGACCTTGCTTTCAATCTGCAGGACTTCCTCGATCGCCACCATGGGGCGCGCGTCTTCGCGGAGGACCTGCCACAGAAGCGCGCCGCTCCCCAGGTCGAACTTGCCGGAAACAACACCCATGACGCCGCGGCGATAGATATTGAAGCGGGCCACCCGTTGGATTTCCGTGCCTTCGACATAGGCCCGCACAACCTGTTTGGGCGGTTCGTCAAGATCGATCGTTTCGACCCGCAGATCGTCGCCCCAATTGAAATAGTCGCGGATCAGCTGAGCCGCCCGGGTGAGTTCCGCAGCCGAAAGTGGATCAAGCGGGTGCGGAAAGGAGGGTCCGCTGCCACCCGGCTTGGTATGGCTGGTTTCCATATCCATGCGTCTGTTACCCCTGGTGTTGGCGTTAGCCGAACGCTCGGTCGTCCATGAAGCGGCGAAGTGTGTTCAGAGTGATGCGGGAGACGTTGTTTTCATAGCCCTGCCACGGAAGCGCGCCGCACCACGCGATCGAACCTGTCGAGAAGATCGCGCCACCGGCGGTGGTCTCCATGAAAGTAAGGTCCGCCCGCACGCGCTGGTTCTGGTCGCCACCGAGATTAGGCAGGGTTGATGTGAACTCCTCGTTCACCAGCAGCATCAGCGGGCCATGATTTTCAGAGGAGGCGAGGCGCAGGATATTCGGCGGCGAGCCGAGCAGCGGGTTGATGCAGTCAAGTTCGATGCCCGCGGCGCCGCCGCCGACCAGCCCGAAGTCGCCGATGATTTCATCCGTCACGCCGTCGAAGATGAAGGCGGCGCGCGGGTCGTCGGCATCCGACGTTCGTCGGTAGTAGGACGATACGTCAAAGCCCTGCGCCACGAAGCCGATGCCCACCATGAGATTCGGTGGCCGGCCGCAGCGGCGCCACAGGCCGCCATATTCGCCGGTGAAGGAATGATAATATTCGCCGGGTTCGGCCTCCCAGGACCGGATGCCGTCCTCCGCCCGCCTGACTTCGATAACGCCGGGCAGGTCGTCATGAAAGGCGATGCGCCAGTACCAGCCGTTGCCGCCCATGTACATAAGCCGGCCGCCGCGATCGAGCCAGGCCTTCATCGCATCCCACATCGCAGTGGAATGATATTCCGGATGCGAACCGGTCAGGATCACGCGGTAGTCCTTGATCAGCTCATAGCCGTCGCGATGCAGGTCTTCATCCGTTATTACATCATATTCGATGCCGTGGTGCGCAAGCCAGCCAAGGAGATGGGTGTCGGCATTGTATTGATAGAGGCTTGATCCGTCGCCACCGAGCCACGAATGATAGCCTGGCGCGCAGTTGAGAACCGGGCGCAAGCGGCTCGAATAGCAGATCCCTGACCCGTCCGTGTGCTTGTCGTACAGCGAATAGCCGATCTCCGGATGATCGTAGAGATAGACGTCCTGATGGCCGAAGTGGAGCAGCCGCCCCATCATCGCCTCTACGCCGGGCGTAATGATGTGGCCAGCGTGATTGGCATAAGCCATGTAGGAGCAGGTTGGTGCCAGGAACGCGACCTTCGGGCGCTTCGCGCCGGCGACCTTCGTCCGCGGCGGGCGGATAAAGAATGGAATGTAGCTCTCCCGCATCGCCTCCGGCCCCGTCTCGCCGCAGCGAAGATGCAGGGCGTAGGCGCCGCTTGCGACGTCATCGGGCACCGACCAGACGATATCGGCTGGCCAGTTTGCGTCGTAGAGGTCGTCTTCGTGGAAATGTACTGCTCCATACTGCGTCGGCGCCGCCTGAAAGCTGTGGTGCTCGCCCGTCCAATTCGATCCCTTCATGCCGCGAGCGGGCAGGTTGACCAGTTGGCCGTGCCGGCGGGACGGACCGACGTCGGTTACCCGCGCGCTGCTGATCGCTTCCGAGAAGTTCCAGGCGGAGATGACGTGGGGCGAAAGTGTGGACGGCAAGGGATTGGCGGTCATCGCCGCAAGGGTCGGGTGATCGTGCTCACCATCGAGCAGGGCCGGGCCTTCGATCTTGCCGTTGAAATGCTCGCCGATCGTGCCGTCGGCCTGGGGTGCTCCGGCCAGATAAACGCCGCCCGCGGTGCGACCGACTGCCCGGGGAAGGGCGGCCACGCAACTTCCGCTGTCCTGCACGCCGAAATCAGCTTGCAGCGCGGATTGACCCAGTCGAAAGCGCTGCTCCGCCAAGTCGATCGTCAGGGTAACGACATACCACTTGCGTTCCAGCATCCGGACCCCGAGTTCCTCTCGCGCGATCCTGCCCGGCCCATCGCCGACGATAAGCACGAGCCGTCCGTTGTCTATCATCAGCTTGAAGCCACATCGCGCGGCGGCATCCCATTGGGCCACCAGCACCTGACCCGGACGGTCGGGTAAGGTTGGCCAGATCAGCGCGCGGAAGCTGAACGCGTTGTAGGACGCAAGGGCCGGAACATTTGCCGCCACGCAGTACGAACCCGCGTCGACCCGGCGCGGCACCCCTGTGTACTGACCATCGACCGCACTCGGTAGATGCGGAAGGTCGAGCCCCGGTCCCGCAGGATTGCAATCGCCGTTGATGACCCGGACGATGCGCGCGTCATATCGATCACCCTCTTCCAGTGAGATATGAAACGAGATGTCTTCGCCCGGCGCCGCGCTGTAGCGGTCAGGATAGCCCAGGACCTTCAGCATCGATGCTCTCTCGGACAGAGCGCTTGGGAATCACGCGCCACGGGCTGATCTCAAGGGCAGGTTGATCCGCTCGCCCGTTGCCGCATGCCAGCGGCGTCGGAAGACTTCCCATTCCGCTTCGTCGCGATCGGTGAAAATCGGATCGTGCTCGAAGACCAGCGGTTGTCGGCGGTCGGCGGCCATTTCCGCGATCTGCCATTCGGCGAATGGCCTGCGACAGAATAGCACGATCTGTTTACCACTCGGGTCGTCCCGCAGCGTGCTCAAGACGCGCATCAGGCCGGGGCTGTGCTTGCCGACCGGGTTGCTTCTGAACTCCTCGACGAACTGACGATCCGACTCCGGATCAATACGGTACCGACCCATCAAACTCTCCGACTGGAGGTGTCACAGACGCTCATGGCACCGCCCGGCCGACGATGCGGTGATCGCGAAGCGATTTTCATGCCGTCATGGCGCACATGATCTCGATGTGAAGTCGCGACGTCACAACAAACTGTTCCCCCCTCCGTCGCGTGGTCTCATCAAACAGTTACTGTCGATCAAGCACCGGGCGCTGCCTGCGAGCGCAGGACTCGCACGCCGGCAAGATTTCATTGAGTACCGAGAGTACCGATGCTCGATATGCAGGGGACGCATTCTTCATCGATGCAATTGCATAAAACCATGCCCTTTGCCTGCTAAATGTGCTGAAAAAAATCGCTTGCAAACGCCATCACCTGCTTTACCGTGACATCCAAGCGTTGATTGCATGATTTTTGTGCGGACAATCTCATAGATGATCGTCAGGACCATTCCGAACGCTGCCGCTTCGTGAATGGCAGCCGCCGCAGTCTTTTCGGGCGGGCCTTCAATGGATCAAGGATAGGCTTCCATGATCATAACCTTCGGTTTGATTGCCATCTTCTGCATCGCAGTCATCTTCGTACTGCAGCGCGCCCACGTCACTGACAAATCCTTCACGGACTACGCGGTCGCCGACCGATCCTTCGGCGCCGCGTATCAGATGATGTCGTTCCTCAATACCTGGTGGCCGGGGAGCATCTTCCTGGCTCTGACGGGACTTGCCGCCAGCGGCGGCGTCATCGGATTCTACATGCCGATCTACAGCCTTCTCACCGTGGTGCTGATGTATGTGATGGCCGAGCGGGTCTGGCTCTGGGGCAAGCTGTTCGATCTGAAGACCCAACCGGACTTGTTTGCGCTGCGTTATAATTCGCGTGCTTTCGCGGTGATTGGCGCGCTGGTCGGTATCGTGTCGGGCATACCTTGGCTGGTACTCGGCTTCAAGGGCCTGGGCGATCTGTTCCAGTCCTTGTCTCTCGGTGCGATGGGTGCGACGTCGGCAGTGCTGATCGGCGTGGTCCTGATGGTCATTCGCCAGTTCTGGACCATTCGCATGGGCATGCGAGGCGTGGTGATCTCCGACATGCTGCAAGGAATCGTCGCCTACGTCGGCGGAACGTTGATTGTTTTCGGCCTGATCGCCTGGTTGATCTGGGGCCACGGCTTCAGCGTCATGGCCCTGCATGCGCCGATGCTGCAAGCGCCGGGCCTTGGTTCCAAGACTGGCCCGCTCTACCTTTTCGCCATCATCTTCAGCGGTGCCATAGGCGGCTGGTGCTGGCCCTCCATCTTCATCCGTATCTACACCGCTGACAGCGTCCGCAGCGTACAGCGCGCGGGGGCGTTGGGTGCGCCAATCTCGTTCTTCTATGCGATGGCGCTGGTGGTCCTGGGCCTGCTGGCCAGCTTCCTGCCGGAGGTGGCCAAGGCGCCGGATACCATGTGGTTCACCGTCTGCCGGATGGCCGGAGGTCCCTTGCTGCTCGGTCTGGGCGGTGTCGCCGTCCTGGCCGGAACCATGGGTAGTGTGGACGGCGCCATCCAGGCCACTGGCGCGCAGGTGGCCAATGATATCGTTGGCAACTACCGGCCGCTCAATCACAAGCAGTCCGTGGTGATCGCCAAGATCGCCATGATCGCGGTGACACTCATTTCGGCGTTGCTGGCGACTCGAACGATCCCGCATCTGTTTACGCTTGCCATTCTGTCCTACCAGGGGATCATCCAGCTGGCGGTGCCGCAGTATCTCGGCATCTTCTGGAAACGCGGCAATGCGATCGGGGCTATCGGTGGCACAGTGGCCGGCTTCGCTATCGCCATCATCCTGCAGAACGCCTATCCCACCAGCATCGACTGGGCGTGGGGCCTCACCTCCGGTATTATCGCGCTGATCGTGAATGCCGCGATCTATGTCGGCTGTGCGGTGCTGCTGCCGAGCGGCGCGAGCGAGCGTAAGCGGGTGGACGGATTGTTCGCGCTCACTGGTAGCCACATTCCTAACGCCGGCACTGTCGACGCTCTGGCACTGCAGCCGCGGCTTAGTCCATCCTCGCGCCGCGCCTGATAACTCTTGATCGCAACAGGAGCTGCACGCATGCCAACTCATCTGCCTGCCAGAAGACCCCGCTCCGCCTTCATCTCGATCTGGTTCGTGCTGGACGCGATCCTGGGTCTTTTCCCACCGGTTTACTGGATTGCCGGTGGGGCGGAGCCGCTGATCTTCGGGCTGCCATGCTCGATCGTCTATTTCATGGCGCTCGCTTTCTTTATCGCCGCGAGCATTGTCGCCGCCTACTGGGATGACGAGAAGCGTGGTGCGTTCAGCGGAACATCCGAAAGCCTGCCGGAGCGATCGGGCGGGTTCGGCGGTTGATCTACGACATCGCCATAGCGTTGCTGCGCGCCGTCCTGGCATCGGCCGACATGGCGGACACCGCTGTGATCATCAACGAAGCCGGCGAAATAAGGCTTGACCATCTTCTGATGGAGACCGTGGACGAAAAGGTCCTCAAATTTATTGACGGCTGTCCTTTTGCGTTCGCAGGCTCGATACCGTCACGACGATCCGTAACTGATTGAGCGTCGTGGCCGCGGATGACGGCGTGCCAGCCGGTTATCCGCGGAAGATCGCCTGCCGGACATCGAACTGGCTGTCTGAACCGTCGTCCTGCTTTGGATCCCGTAGTTGCGGGCCGCAGGCTTGCTTGATGGTGAACGGCGTATCCCGCACCTCCCAGAACGTGCCCTGCCCCCAGATCGCCATGCCGCCCTGGTTGTCGTCGGCGTACCAGCCATCGTGCACCAAAACGACAGCCCAACCCATTTGTCTCGCGGCATCCGGATCGCCGAGGCAGAAGTAATCGCTCTGCCCGGATTGGTCGGCGATGATCGCGGGGGTCTCGCGCGCCATCTTGATGTCGAACGGTGGAACGCGACCGTCGGCGACGCGAATGATGAAGATCATGACAGGAAGGCTTCCACGCGGGCAACAAAGGCGGCGGGTTGTTCCAGTTCCGGGTGGTGGGCAGCGTCTGCAATGGTTTCGAACAGCGCGCCCGGGATCAGGCGGGCATAATGACGGCCGTAGTCTGGCGAGACGATGCGGTCGTTATCGCCCCACAGCAGCAGCGTTGGCGCGCTGATGCGATACAGCCAATTCTTCAGCTGCGGGTTGAACATGTGCGGCCGCCAGGCGAACAGGCACAGCGCGTCCCAGTTGCGCGCCAGGACTACCATTTCGGCATCAGACATATCGTCGCTGATCGTCGCCTGCCAGCCGAGGCCGTAAACGCCGACCGGACGCTTCGTCGGCTCGTGCCAACTGCGCTGGTTCAGCTCCGTCGGACTGGTATTGAACATGTGGACGATATCGCGCTGCTCGCGACCCCCGACCTTGATCCCGACCGCATCTACCAGGACCAGGCGATGCAGCCTGGGATGGCCGGCAACGGCCAGCTCCGCCGCGATCCAGCCGCCAAAGCCGAAACCGATGACAGCGACGTCCTGCCCGGGCAGGTTATCGAGCACCTCGAGGTAAAGGTTCACCAAGTCGTACATCGTATCGAAGTCTGGCGGCCGTGGTGACGCGCCGAACCCGGGATGAGAGGGTGCGATCACGTGATGTGACCGCGCCAGTTGATGAACGAACGGCGCCTTTGGACTGATCGGGTTCACGCCGTGGATAAGCAGCAGCGGATCGGCGGTCTCCGATCCAGCCCGCAGAACCTCCAGTTCGTGGCGCATCATCCAGCGGCGACCTGCTGCTCAACCGGCGGCAATCCTTGCAGTCGCGGCAGAACCTCCTTGGCAACGAGGTTGAAGCTCTTCATTGCCTCCGCATGGGTGACCAGACCCTGCCGGGTCATCATGATGATACGCCCGACACCACCCACCCGCTCGCGGAAGGCCTTGATCTGCCTGACCACCGTGTCCGGGTTGCCCGCGAACATTTGCCCCTTGGCGATCAATGCCTCCACGGTCAGGCTGGTCGGGAGTTTGGTAGCGCCGGCCCGCCACGCCGCCGGTGTCATCTCCGGCGGCAATTGCCCTGGCATAAACTTCGACATTTGCGGCGCGCTTTTCAGACTGACGGTCAGGAACCAGGGAATTTTCTGGCCGACCCGGAATGCCTCTTCATCGGTATCGCCGACGTAGCAGAACGCCATGTAGGAGAAACGATCCTCGGCTGGCGGTGGCAGGTTCGCGGCACGACGCGCCTGCCGATAGGTCTCAAACGCCTGCCGGGTGCGCTCGTGGCCGCCGGCCAGCAGGGTGTTGACGAAGCCGCGGCGGCCGAGTTCCGCGCAGGTCGGCATGTCGCTGGTGGCGGCCCAGAACTCGGGGCGCGGCTGCTGATAAGCGCGCGGCCAGATATTGACATGCGCGTGGGTGAAGAACTTGCCTTCCCAGCTGAACGGTCCTTCGTGTGACGTCAGCGATTTCTCGATCAGGTCGATAGCTTCCCATTCCCGCTCGCGGATCAGCATCGGGTTGGCATCGCCTGAAACCATCTCCGTGGCACCCGACTTGACGAAGCCAATGTCCAGCCGGCCCCGTGATATGACGTCTATCGTTGCGTATTCCGTCGCAACCCGCACCGGGTCGGGCCGGACGGTGATCAACGTTCCCAGTGAGAGGATGCGCACCTTCCTGGTTATTCGCGCGACGATGCCGGTGATGACCGGGCTGGCTGCCCACAGGTTGTTGATACCGGAATGATGCTCATTAGTGACGATATTCAGGCCGATGTCGTCGCATAATTGGTATTCCGCGAATACCTCATCATAAAGCCGCGCGGCGATTTCAGGGTCGCAATGTTTGTTGGGTAGACTGGCGCGAACGGCCTCAGCCGCATCGAGAACCTCGGCGGGCACAAAGGGATAAGGATTTTCGCAGTGGTTCCAGAGCTCAATGTTGGTCATCATCGGGTCATCCCAGGCATCGACGGTATAAAGCGATAAGACGTTCCCAGTGACGCTCGGCGGCGGGCTTGTCGTAGCACCAGCGTTGCGGAAAGGCGAACCCGTGATGAACCTCTGGATACATCTCCAATTCCCCGCGATTGCCGGATTGCTCGAATAGTCGCTTCAGCTCGGCGACCATCGACAAGGGTGCCAGTTCATCATGTTCGGCGCAGGCGATGTAGAGTTCGCCGCGCGGTTGGGTCAGCGTCAAATGCGGGCTTTCCTCATTCTCGCTCACCAGCCAGGTGCCGTAGAACGAGGCGGCGGCAGCGACCCGATCGGGAAAACGGGCTGCCGCGGCCAGGGCATAGGGGCCGCTCATGCAATAGCCATGGGTGCCGATCTGGCCGTTCTTCGCTGAGGGCTGTGTCTCGATGAAGGACAACAGGTCGGCGAAATCTTCCATCACTGGCGGGATGGTCATCTGGGTGCGAACAGCCCGCATGCGGGCTTGTTCGGCGCTTCCCTTGGTGGTTACATCGGGACCGAACTTCGTTTCTCTTCCGGCTCTATAATACAGATTGGGCAGCACGACGTAAAAGCCGACACTGCCTAGCCGGCGGGCCATGTCATAGAGTTCCTCGCGGATGCCCGGAGCATCCATCAGCATAAACACGACCGGGTGCGGCGCATGCCGGTCCGGATAGACGATGAAGGTTTCCATCGAACCGGCGCGGGTCGGGATCTCGCGGATTTCCTCGATCATGCTGGGTTCCTCGTGCTTTGGCACGGGCGTTCGGCGCGTCCGTTCGGATAATGCTTTCACGCCGGACGGCGGAGGGCAAGTTAGCGGCTTTTCCGTCGCGGCCGCTTTCGCCGCGCATACCGGCGGGTCGGCCTGCAAGACCTGGATCATAGCGACCTGTTAAAGCGTCCGATCCCAGGCTTCCACCGCCATCGCCACTGACGAATTGCAAGGCGCCGATGAGCCGAGGCTCAACCAGCACCCGCACCACGGTGGCCTCGGCTTCAGCATTCAAACGGCCGCTCAGGTGACACGCTTTCGTTCAGCGGGCTAGGCGGTTGAGGCACTTGCTGACGGCCGGGGCAGTTCTGTCGTTGCCTTTGGCGGCCTGGGCACTCGCTGCTGAAGGCGGCGGTCGTAGGTCCGGGATTCACGCCTCCCTGCCAGCCGAGCAAGGGCCGCCTGATTGCAGATTGCGTCGAGCAAGGCAGAAGGTTGCTTATCATACCTTTGCGGTCACAATTGCGATAACAAACCAATTTCGTATAAGAACCTATACTGTCATATTGTTCAACCCTCTGCAAAAGTCCTCAATATAGGTACGAATACATAACTAATAATGGCATCCTAACGAAGGATCGGCTATTTCTGTAGAAATCATATCGAGTATCAGGAACGTAACAATCAGTAAAACCGCCCCAAAAGGCGCCGTCACCGCCCATTTTTCCGTTGAATGACGACACGTTCCCGTGAAGTTTTGCGCCATCAGATCACATTATCGGGAGCATTCACGGCAATGAGCGGCTCACAGTCCACCGCCTCCAGTTCGACGGTCACGCCGGGAAACTGGATCACGCAGACCATCAACGGCATGCAATACGATGTACTGTTGCCGGCCAATTATGATCCGAGCATCAAGTATCCGACCGTGCTGTACCTGCATCAGCTGGACATGGGCGATTACCCGGCCGGCCTGCTGGCGGAGGCCAATCCCTGGTTCAATACGACGACTTTCCGCACTGACTACCCGTCGATCGTTGTGATGCCGCTGCTGGATCAGACCGCTGATCCATCCGGTTCAACGATCAATTTCGGTGGCGTCAGCACCGCTGACACCGCCGGCGAAGATAACGCGATCGCCGCGCTGCAGCAGGTGATGTCGCAGTACTCAAGTGATCCGTCCCGTGTCTACGTCACCGGCAACAGCATGGGCGGCATCGGCACCGAGGACATGGTCATCAAATACAATGCATACACCGGCACCGAGGGCAAGATCTTCGCCGCCGCCCTGTCGCTGGCCGGCGCCGATTACGGCCAGGGCTACCCGATGCCGAATGCATCCGTGGTGAGCGCGCTGAAAAACGTGCCGTTCTGGGCGATCCACGGCGGTCAGGACACGACTGTGCCGCTCGCCTGGGATCAGAATCTGTATGCGGCCGAGCAGGCGATCGGCGGCGATATGAAATACACCCAGGACAACACCCTGGGTCACGACGTCTGGGACACCTACTACACTCAGGATGGTGCCGGATCGCCGCTCGGGTGGCTGTTCAGTCAGTCCACCGGCGGATCGACCACCACGCCCAATCCACCCCCCGTGCCAAATGCGACAGCTTCGGCGAATGACACCGTGATAACCGGCATCACCGGGTCGATCATCGACGCCAGCAGCAACAAGTGGACGATCAACGCCGCCGGACAGGTGGCGGTAAACGGCACGGCCGACGCCACGACCGCCAATGTCATCGAACTGGCCTACGTGAATGGCACTATCTGGCAAGAGAACAGCAGCAAGCTCTGGTGGGGCGAGACCCAGCCGAACGCCGCCTGGTCACCCGCCGCGGGCACGGCCATCAGCCCACTGCCCGCCCTGCCGGCACCATCGGCGAACGATACCGTCGTAACGGGCGTCTCCGGCGCGATCATCGACACGGGTGGCAACAAGTGGACGATCAACGCGGCCGGGCAGGTGGCGGTGAACGGCACGGCCGACGCCACGACGGCCAATGTCATCGAGCTGGCCTACGTGAGCGGCACCATCTGGCAGGAGAACAGCAGCAAGCTTTGGTGGGGCGAGATGCAGCCCGGCGCATCCTGGTCACCTGCCGCGGGCATGGCGACCAGTCCGCTGCCGGTACCCCCGGCATCGTCGGCGAACGATACCGTGGTAAAAGGCACGACCGGCGCGATTACCGATGCCGGCGGCAACAAGTGGACGATCAACGCGGCCGGGCAGGTAGCGGTGAACGGCACGGCCGACGCCACGACCGCCAATGTCATCGAACTGGCCTACGTGAATGGCACTATCTGGCAAGAGAACAGCAGCAAGCTCTGGTGGGGCGAGACCCAGCCGAACGCCGCCTGGTCACCCGCCGCGGGCACGGCGACCAGCCCGTTGCCGCCACCGCCACCGACCGCATCGGCGAACGACACCATGGTGCTGGCCGGAGCCAGTACTGCGATTACCGACGCCAGTGGCAACAAGTGGACGATTAACGCCGCCGGGCAGGTCGCGGTGAACGGCACGGCCGACGCCACGACCGCCAACGTCATTGAACTGGCCTACGTGAACGGCACCATCTGGCAGGAGAACAGCAGCAAGCTCTGGTGGGGCGAGACGCAGCCGAACGCCGCATGGTCACCCGCCGCGGGCACGGCGACCAGCCCGTTGCCGCCATCGCCACCGACCGCTTCGGCGAACGACACCATGGTGTTGGCCGGGGCCAGTACTGCGATTACCGATGCCAGTGGCAACAAGTGGACGATCAACGCCGCCGGGCAGGTCGCGGTAAACGGCACGGCCGACGCCACGACCGCCAATGTCACTGAACTGGCCTATGTCAACAAGGCGGTTTGGCAGGAAAACGCCAGCATGTTGTGGTGGGGCAAGACCAGTCCGACCGCCACCTGGACGCCCGGCATGGGAACCAGCACCAGTCCGTTGCCCGCGCCGATCGCGATCAGCGCCAGCGACACCGTCACCGCCAGTCAGATTTCGGTGCTGTCGACCTCTGGCGCCCACATGCTGTTCCTGAAGGGCTCCGGGGATATCGTGAACCTGTCCGGTGGGGCAAACACGATTACCGACACGGGCCGCGGAAACACCTATATCCTGCCGACAGCCGGCAAAGGCACCGACAGCTTCACCGGCAACATCCTGAACCTGGGAGACACGGTCGATCTGAAAAGCGCTTTGGCGGCGACGAACTGGAACGGAGCGGCCGCGACCTTGTCCCAGTACCTGACGGTGGCCGACTCCACCAAAGGCGCCACGCTGTCGATCGCCGCGACGTCCGGGGGCGCTGGCGCGGCGATCGCAACAATCAATGGGGCGACCACATTGAACTTGTCTGGCCTGTTGGCCCACGCAATTACCTGACGTCGCGGCGCCGTCGGGCCAGACCCGGCGGCGCTACCACTTGTTGGGCCTGCTACAGGGCCACCCACAACCCCTAGCGGTCGATGCGCAGGGTTATCCACATTATTATGTGCGACTCGTCCGGATTCCCGTTGACCGTCCGCCAGCCAACGGATAGGTCGGGATTGTGACAACATCCGAGACAAAACCGCTGATAAGGCTGCGAGGCCGCTCCATCATGGCCCTGGTCCTGGCGCCTGATGTGCCGCTTAACGAGTGGCTGAACGCCCTGGATGCACAGATGGACCGGTCGCCGAATTTCTTCGACGCCCGTCCTGTCGTGGTTGATCTGGGCGGTGTTCCAAGAGAGCAACAAGGCGTCGCCCAGTTTCTTCAGCTGCTGGAACAGCGGGGCATCCGGATCATTGGAACTGAAGGCGCGCATCCGTCCTGGGAAGGGATCGAAGCCTGGGGCAGGCCGCTGCCGGTTTCCACCAAACCGGGCCGAGAGATCGAGGCGCCGGAAGCCAAGCAGGACAAAAGCGCTCTGCCGCTCGAGGTTCCCCCGTCCGCCGGGGACGCCAACACGCTGCTGATCGATCAACCGGTCCGCTCTGGTCAGTCGGTGGTTTTCGAGCGCGGTGACATCACCGTCCTGGGTTCGGTCGCTTCAGGCGCCGAGGTCATGGCCGGCGGCTCGGTGCATATCTACGGCACCCTGCGCGGACGAGCGATCGCCGGACTGTCGGGACATCCTGGCGCGCGGATCTTCTGCAGCAGGCTGCAGGCGGAGCTTCTAGCGATCGATGGCGTCTACCAGACCGCGGATGACATGCCACCCAAGGTCGTGGGCAAGCCTGTCCAGGCCTGGCTGAGTGGCGACCAGATGAAAATCTCAGTTTTGGATTAGGGGGAGCGTCGATGGGCAAGGTGCTGGTGGTTACGTCCGGCAAGGGCGGGGTCGGCAAGACAACCTCCACCGCCGCGCTAGGCGCCGCGCTCGCGCGCAGTGGCGAGAACGTCGTGGTCATCGATTTCGATGTCGGATTAAGAAATCTGGACCTCGTCATGGGGGCGGAGCGCCGCGTGGTGTTCGATCTGATCAATGTCGTGCAGGGCGACGCCAAGCTGGCGCAGGCGCTGATCCGCGACAAGCGGATCGAGACCTTGTCATTGCTGCCGGCCTCACAAACCCGCGACAAGGACGCGCTGACCACGGAGGGCGTGGACAAGGTCATCGCCGAGTTGAAGGAAAAATTCGACTGGGTCATCTGCGACAGTCCCGCGGGCATCGAGCGCGGGGCGCTGCTGGCGATGCGTAACGCCGATGTGGCAGTCGTCGTCACCAATCCGGAAGTGTCTTCAGTCCGTGATTCCGATCGCATCATCGGCATGCTGGACTCGAAGACGCTGCGGGCGGAAAAGGGCGAGCGGGTCGACAAGCACTTGCTGGTGACCCGCTATGACGCAAGCCGGGCGGCACGGAACGAGATGCTGAAGGTTGAGGATGTACTCGAAATACTATCGATACCGCTTCTTGGCATCATTCCAGAGAGCGAGGAAGTCCTCAAGGCCTCGAACATAGGCTCGCCGGTCACGTTGAATAATCCAAACAGTTCGGCGTCGCGCGCCTATTTCGATGCGGCGAAGCGACTGAAAGGCGAATCGCTCGATGTCGTGATCCCGATGCAACGTACGGGCATCATCAGCCGGTTGTTCGGCAGGAGGGTAGCATGAACCTCTTAGAGCTGTTCCGCAAGAAAAGCACAGCGCCGGTTGCTAGGGATCGGTTGCAGGTGCTGCTTGCGCATGAACGCAGCGTCATCGGCAAGTCCGACCTGTTGGCGACGCTGCAGGAAGAGATCTTGGCCGTGATCGCCAAACATATTTCGGTCGACCGGGATGCGGTTCAGATCAAGCTGGATCGCGGATCGTCATTCTCGACCCTGGAGATCGATGTGGAGGTTCCGCTGAATGCTGCCAAGCTGTCGCGGCCATCCAGTGGGACGGAGGTTCCGGCTTCGGCCTGAGGATGCAACCTCCGGCCGAAGCTGAAACGACGGCATGCCAGCGTGATAGTTTGCCAAGGCCGCTGGCCACACGCTCTGAAGACTGATTGACCCAATCCGACGTGGCTGTTTTCGTTCCGCGGCTGGACCTATAGAGCGCCAGCGCCGGGAAAGCCCCCGAACCGATGTCCGGGGACGAATACGCCGTTTCCGGTTAGCCCTGATTTGCCTGGTCGCCCAGGTTCACCCCCACGAACACCGGCTGGCCGTTGCGGATTACCCTGAGAGCCAGGGCGTGGTCACTGCCGTCCACGGCGGTGCGCATGGCCTGAGCAGCCTCGGCTGGCGAGCTCACCGCCTGCGTGCCGACACCAACGATCACGTCACCGGGCTGCAAACCGGCGGCCTCGGCTGGAGATCCGGGCCGCACGCCCTGCACGACGGCGCCCTTTGTCTCGTCCGGAACATTCAGCTGGCTGCGCACGTTTGGCGACAACGGCGCGAGTGCCAGACCGATCTGACCGTGGTGCTCATCATTCTGGTTGCCGTTGCTGGCGGTTTGCTCGTTCGGCATGTTCCCGACCTTGACGGTGACGTCCTTGGTCTGGCCGTCATGGATCACGGTCAGATGCGCCTGATCGCCCGGTTGGATGTCGGCGACGTTCACCGCCAGCTCGCGCGGGTCGGAGACCTTGGCATTGTTCACCGCGGTGATGACGTCACCCGGTTGCAGGCCGGCGTCCGCCGCGGGGCTGTCGGGTTGAATGCCGGCCAGCAACGCACCTTGGTTTTGTTTCAGATGCATGGCCCGAGCGGTCGTTGGCGTGATCTGCTGGGCTTCGACCCCAACGTAACCGCGGACGACCTTGCCGTTCTTTTCGAGCTGAGCCGTGACCGTGTGGATCATGTCGGATGGGATCGCGAAGCCGATCCCGACCGAACCGCCGCTGGGCGACAGGATCGCGGTGTTCATGCCGATGACCTTGCCGTCCTGGGTGAACAACGGGCCGCCCGAGTTGCCTTGATTGATCGGCGCATCGACCTGGATGAACTGGTCATACGGACCATCGCCGATGTCGCGGCTGACGGCCGAAACGATACCGGCCGTCACCGTGCCGCCCAGGCCGAACGGGTTGCCCATGGCGACGACCCACTCGCCCGGCTTCACGTCGCGCGAATTGCCCAGCTGGATGAAGGGAAGCGGGTGCTTGGCGTCGACCTTCAGGACCGCGATGTCGGTGCGGGGGTCGGTTCCGATGACTTTGGCCGGCAGAACCGTCCCATCATCAAGGGTGACGCTCAGGCTACTAGCACCCTTGACCACGTGGTTGTTGGTAACGATGGTGCCATCGGCATTGATGATAAAGCCGGAGCCACGGGCTTCCACGGCATGTTGCTGCTGACCCCCGTTGGGGATCATCTGATTGAACGGGAACGGAAGTTGCTGCATCGGGCCGCCGTCCTGATCAAGCGCCGCGGCCGTTGGCTTCAGCTTGTTGGTTATGGAGACGACAGCCGGCTTGACCTGGGTCACCAGGCTGGTGAAGTCAGGCAGCGTGTGAGGCTGAACCGCTGTTCCCGGAGGATTGACCGGCGTCGTCGCATCAGCCCAGGCATGCGGGCCGACGGCCAGCCCACCCAGACTGGTGCCGGCCAGCAGGGTAAATGCGATGGCGACCTTACGGAGCGGATGGCGTAGGGGTTCGGTTTTCATTTGGGAATCTCCTGGTCCTGCTATGGCTCGAAAAACAAGGTCAACGCGGCGGTGGCTTGCGCGTGGCCGCATCGACGACAGCATGAACATGCGGGCGCCGAGATGACCGTTCCCTGGGCGGAGCAATTAAACTCGTGTTATTTTAGCCACACTCACGACTAAAATTCTCTAACGCGCGGTGTCAGCCGTTTCACCTCGGTCGCTACGAGGCGATTGGGGGAGTTTTGCGAGGTGATCGCGGGATCGTCTGTCTTGCCACACAAGGTGTGTCACCCTGCTGTTTGTAGCGGCCGGCCGATGTTGACGGGTCGGTTCAACGGAGCGGTCAACACAAGCCTGCTGGGCTGGCTGCTTTAAGGGGTCAGCCGCTATGCTGTAATAACCAGCACGTGGTACAACGCCGGTCAGGCCGGGTTAGCACAGTGGTAGTGCAGCGGTTTTGTAAACCGAAGGTCGGGGGTTCAAATCCCTCACCCGGCACCAAGTCTTTGTCGGACGCAGTCGCCCGCCGCCGGATCTGTGTTACCCCGAAGTGACCTGCTACCCGAGCGGCGAGAGGTTTTTCCGGCGACGGGCCGTTGCGGCAGAAAGACCGGCGGTGGGGTGGTATCACGAAGCTTTGCAGAGAACTCTGTTGGCGTTGCAAACGAGCGCTCCATATCAATTGCCAGACCAAATCGAGTCCGCAAATGAACGTCGCACGTTACATCGTGGCGCTCTGCCTTGTGCTCAGTGCTTGTGCCAGCAATCCGCTGCCGCCAGCTAACGGGGTGCGCACGACATTCGACCGCCGCGCGCAAGTCATCCAAGTCATCGTCAGTAACGCGCAGCCGCCTCACGATGCGTTCCTGGTCACCGCGGACGGTAGACGATTTCCCGTGGTATTGACGCTGCTCAGCAGCCCGCACGTCAAATACAACGCGCCACCCAGTATTGGGCTCGGTCTTGGCGGTTTTGGTGAAGATATCGGTGGTGGCCTCGGTTTTGGCGTCCCGCTTGGTGGGCCTCGTGCGGCCGGTGTGGACGATCAGTACGTGGCGTCCGCCCGCTTCAGCGCTCCGCCCGACTATGCTCAGCGGTGGCCGGGATACCATATCGAGTTCAGCGTTGGCGCCCAGGCGCTTCAGATACCCGCACCTTCGCCGGTTTGATCGCAGGGTCTTCGTCCAACCACCGCGGCGTCTCCTCAACGCGGTATCCGCTCCCGGCCGGGCGGCCGGGGTGCTTCGTTAGGCTGCGCTCAGGGCATTGATCGCGACATCCATGCCGCGGTGCCCAGCTGAAAGCGCTGCATCCCTATCTGTCGGATCATTGGCGCGACATCATCGCGCAACGGGGCATGCGCGAATTGAACTCCATCGCCTACCAGGCCAATGGAGGAGCCGGCAAACGGCGCGCACGTGCGCGATGCGATCGACTGGATCGGCTGCTCCCCCGGTTTCTTGATCATTGTGTCCCATATCGGTGCCATATTCATGGTATGAGCCGATACATGGCAAAGCCTCGGAAGCTGCTCCACCCCTCGATTGATCGTTCAGGCGACGTTCGCACGCTTGCCAATCCGACCCGGTCGGAGGTCGGGCGATGAACATGTCTGTTCCGACATCAGGTCGGTTCCCCCACTTCCAGGGACGCACACAGCAGTTCCCGGGCGGTTCGGCACCATTGCCGCCCGGCCTGGACGCTCGTTCGGCGGCCGTGCTGCGCGAAATCGTGGAACAATACGTCGCCACCGGCGGCCCGGTTGGGTCCCGCACGCTGGCCCGCCGTCTGCCCATGAGCCTGTCGCCCGCGACGATCCGGAATGTCATGGCTGACCTGACCGAAGCGGGCCTGCTGTTCGCGCCTCACACGTCCGCCGGCCGACTGCCAACCGATCAGGGGCTTCGTCTCTTCATCGATGGACTGCTGAACTTCGGTGAACTCACGGAGGATGAGCGCACATCGATAACCGCGGCGCTCGCCGCCGCGGGACGCAGCCTGGAGGACACTTTGGCCGAGGCCAGTTCCTTGCTATCCGGTCTTTCGGCCGCGGCAGGTCTGGTGCTGGCACCGAAATCCGAAGGTGCGGTGAAGCATATCGAGTTCGTGCCGCTTGGGCCGGGCCGGGCGTTGGTGGTGCTGGTGAACAGCGACGGGCAGGTGGAAAATCGGGTCATCGAGACGCCGCCCGGCCTGCCGCCTTCGGCGTTACAGCACGCCAGCAACTACCTGAATGCCCGCCTGTCCGGCCGACCCCTGGCGGAACTGCGCCGACTTGTCGGCGAGGAAATGGCGGCCAACCGGACCGAACTGGATGCACTTTCCACCCTGGTGGTCGCGGCCGGGCTGGCAACCTGGACCGGCGAGGGGCGTTCGGGAAGCCTGATCGTTCGCGGCCAGGCCAGGCTGCTGTCCGATGTGACACAGATCGATCGGCTGACCGCGATCCAGTCACTGTTCGAGCGACTGGAGGCTCAGGAGACGATGCTGAGACTGCTGGAACTTGCCGAGCAGTCAGACGGTGTGCGGATCTTCATCGGGGCGGAAAGCGGCGTGTTCAACACCTCGGGCGTATCGATGGTCGTCGCACCGGCGCGAAATGATACCGGACGGATCGTTGGCGCGATCGGTGTCATCGGCCCGACACGGATCAACTACGGGCGCATTATCCCCGTGGTGGATTATACCGCGCGGGTGATCGGTCAACTCCTGGGCTGAGCTGCCTTTTCGACCGGCCTGGAGGCAAACCAGCTGAAACGGGTTGTTCTTTGCCGCGGTCTTCCCTAACTGATCCCGGCCCTGCAAACCCCCGCCCTTCACACCCGGCCCTGCAAACCCCCGCCCTTCACACCCGGCCCTGCAAATCCCCACCCTGCAAATCGATGCATGAAATGACCAAAGACCCACAGCAAAACCAGGACAACATGGCAGAACAGACCGCGGCGGACCCCGGTGCGGCGCCGCAGCCGGAACCGTTGACGTCAGAGCCGGTGATACAGGCGGCAAACGACCGGGTCGCTGAACTCGAGACGGAATTGGCGGACATGAAGGAGCGGTGGATGCGCGCGGAGGCGGAAAACGCCAACGTTCGCACGCGCGCGCGCAAGGACGTCGATGATACCCGCCAGTATGCGGTGCAGAAATTCGCCACCGATGTCGTCGAAGCGGCGGAAAACCTGAAGCGCGGGATCGACAGCCTGCCGCCGCCGTCGGACGATCAGCCACCGATCGTGGCCAAGGTTCGCGAAGGGCTCGAGGGTGTCGAGCGCAGCTTTATTGGCACCCTGGAGCGCAACGGGATCAAGCGCAACGACCCCGTGGGTCAGCCGTTCGATCCCAATCTTCACCAGGCGATGGCAGAGCAGGAAACCGAGGCTTACCCTCCTGGTACTATTATACAGGCCTGGTCGAAAGCCTGGACGCTGAACGGGCGGTTGCTGCGACCCGCCATGGTCGTCGTGGCGAAAGCGCCGGCCACCGAATTTGCCGGATCCGGCAAGGGCTAACGCAGCGCAGGCCGGTCTGGACGGATCAAATTAGCCGGGGCAATCGTGATAATACGGAACGAAAAAATTGGCCTTAACCCTTGTCCATGCCAGTTCTGTCCCATACATCCTACCCATTCACCATAGGGACAGCATCGGTGCTTCGGGCCGCCACTGTCCGCTGAAAGGAGCATATTTATGAGTAAAGTGATCGGTATCGATCTCGGCACCACCAATTCCTGCGTCGCCATTCTGGAAGGCAAAGACGTTCGCGTCATCGAGAACGCGGAAGGTGCACGGACCACCCCCAGCATGGTTGCCTTCGCCGACGGCGGCGAACGTCTGGTCGGTCAGTCAGCGAAACGCCAGGCGGTTACCAACCCCACCAACACCCTTTACGCGATCAAGCGGTTGATGGGCCGGCGCTACGATGATCCGTTGGTTGCCAAAGACAAGGGTATGGTTCCCTATACTATTGTCCGCAATGATAATGGTGACGCCGCGGTCGAGGCGAAGGCAGAAAAATATTCTCCGAGCCAGATCAGCGCGTTCATTCTGGGCAAGATGAAGGAGACGGCGGAAGCCTACCTGGGTGAGCCCGTGTCGCAGGCGGTCATCACTGTCCCGGCCTACTTCAACGACAGCCAACGTCAGGCCACCAAGGACGCCGGGCGGATCGCCGGCCTGGATGTGCTGCGCATCATCAACGAGCCGACGGCGGCCGCCTTGGCCTACGGTATGGACAAGAAGTCCGCCGGCACGATCGCGGTCTATGACCTTGGCGGCGGCACCTTCGATATCTCCGTGCTGGAAATCGGCGACGGCGTGTTCGAGGTCAAATCCACCAATGGCGACACGTTCCTGGGCGGTGAGGACTTTGACCTCCGCATCATCGATTACCTGGCGGACGAGTTCCGCAAGGAACAGGGTATCGACCTTCGCCGCGACAAGCTGGCGCTGCAGCGGCTGAAGGAAGCGGCGGAGAAGGCAAAGATCGAGCTGTCTTCGTCGAAGGAGACAGAAGTCAACCTGCCGTTCATCACCGCCGATGCGTCGGGACCCAAGCACCTGGTGATGAAGGTTTCCCGTGCGAAGCTTGAATCCCTGGTCGATGATCTGATCAGTCGAACCCTGGGGCCGTGCAAGGCGGCATTGAAGGATGCCGGGGTTTCGGCGAATGAGATACAGGAAGTGATCCTGGTCGGCGGCATGACGCGGATGCCCAAGGTGATCGACGCGGTCAAGTCGTTCTTCGGCAAGGATCCGGCCCGCAACGTCAACCCTGACGAGGTCGTCGCGATCGGTGCGGCGGTGCAGGGCGGCGTGCTGAAGGGCGACGTCAAGGACGTTCTGCTGCTGGATGTCACACCCCTGTCGCTCGGCATCGAGACGCTGGGCGGCGTGTTCACCCGGCTGATCGATCGAAACACGACGATTCCGACGAAAAAGAGCCAGACCTTCTCGACCGCGGACGACAACCAGCAGGCCGTGACCATCAAGGTGTTCCAGGGTGAGCGCGAGATGGCGGCCGACAACAAGCTGCTGGGTAACTTCGACCTGACGGGTATTCCCTCCGCGCCGCGTGGCGTGCCGCAGATCGAGGTGACGTTCGATATCGACGCCAACGGCATCGTCTCGGTTCAGGCCAAGGACAAGGCAACCGGCAAGGAGCAGCAGATCCGCATCCAGGCCAGCGGCGGTCTGTCGGAAGCCGACATCCAGCGGATGGTGAAAGAGGCGGAAGCCAACGCCGAAGCTGATAAGCAGCGGCGCGAGACGATCGAGGCTCGGAATCACACCGAAAGCCTGGTTCATCAGGTCGAGAAAAACCTGAAGGAGCACGGCGATAAGCTCGGTTCTCAGGAGAAGGGCGAAGCCGAAGCCGCGGTCGCGGCCGCCAGGTCCGCGCTGGAGGGCACCGATGTCGAGGCTGTCAAGCAGGCATCGGAACGGTTAAGCCAGGCGGCGATGAAGATCGGTGAGGCGATGTACAAGGCCGAGGCCGCCGGGCAACAGCCGCCAGGTGGCGGTGCCGCCGGGCCTCAGCCAGGTCAACCAGGACCGGGCGATGACAAGGTGGTCGACGCCGAGTTCGAAGAAGTGGACGAAAATAAGAAACGGTCAGCCTGATCTACGGGCTGTATCGAATAACGGCTCGCGCCCGCACTTCTTTGAAGGCGGGCGCGATGCTGTTTTAACGGATGGATCTTTGGCGTCGCGTCCCAGTGGGGGGCGTCCCGGTGGGGCATCCCAGTGGGCTCACGCTATAAAGGGCTGAAATGGCCAAACAGGATTATTATGCCACGCTAGGTGTGGCGAAAACGGCAAGTCCGGACGACCTTAAACGGGCGTATCGCAAGCTTGCCATGCAGTTCCACCCGGATCGCAATCCCGGCGACAAGCAGGCCGAAATGCGCTTCAAGGAAGTCAATGAAGCGTATGACGTCCTCAAGGACGAGCAAAAGCGCGGTGCCTACGACCGGTTCGGCCATGCGGCGTTCGAGCAGGGCGGCGGCGGCCCCGGCATGGGCGGGTTCGACTTCTCGGCCGGCGGTGACCTCGGCGATATCTTCGACCAGATGTTCGGCATGGGCCGGCGTGGTGGCGGCGGCGGCCGCACACGTACCGGGAATGATCTCCGGCAGGGCGTCGAGATCGACCTGGCGGAGGCATTTGCCGGCACCAAGGTCAATCTGCGGGTGCCGACCCGGGTCAAATGCGAGACCTGCGAGGGAACCGGCTCACAGGACAAGGGCAGAGCGGCAGAAACATGCCCGACCTGCCAGGGCGCTGGGAAAGTCCGAGCCCAGCAAGGGTTCTTCCTGATCGAGCGCACGTGCCCGACGTGCGGTGGACAGGGACGGGTGATACGAAATCCATGCCGGGTCTGCCAGGGTGCCGGAACCGTCCAGCGGGAGCGTAATCTGTCGGTGGCGATACCGGCCGGGGTCGAGGATGGCACCCGCATCCGCATGACCGGTGAAGGTGAGGCCGGCGGTCCGGGCGCGCAGAACGGCGACCTTTATGTGCATGTTTCGATCAGGCCGCACGAGTTTTTCCAACGGGATCAGGCGAGTATCCTGATGCGCGTGCCGCTTCGGATGACGCAGGCGGCGCTGGGGGACGACATCGAGGTACCGGTGGTGGATGGAACCCGCGCAAAGGTAAAGATACCGGCCGGCACCCAGACGGGGGATCAGTTTCGACTGCGCGGCAAGGGATTCTCCGTCCTGCGCAGTGCGGCCCGCGGCGACATGTTCATCCAGGTCGCGGTCGAGACGCCGCAAAACCTTTCACCAAAACAACGCGAGTTGCTGGAGGCTTTCGAGGCCGAGGCAACCAAGAGTGCCGAGGGAAGCCCCGATCACGAAGGGTTCTTCGCCAAGGTCGCGGCGTTCTTCGAGGGCGGACGGGGCTAAGTCGTCATTGTCAAAAGGCAGGACGGCGCCTAACGGGGGCTTCCTCGTGCTAAACCTAAGATACCCAGGCTACCGGACGGGCGGATCTAATAGGCCGCCGATTAGTAGTTTGGTTTAAAGCAGTTATCCAATTCGTGCACCGGTTGAGATATTGTTTGTATGGCATGGTTTTTGTTTATTGATGAAAGCGGTCACGATCGAAAGGCGTCACCCTACGAGGTATTGGCCGGGGTTGCGGTGCAGGACCGGTTCCTATGGAACTTGGTTAACGAACTCCATGAAACTGAGGCGGAAAGATTATGCTTATCTCTTCGAGAGATTTTTCTATTTTTTGCAAGGCTGCAACTCCCCACAACCTATAGCAGAAAATGCCATTTCTGAACAGGGAATCATCGTCTTCGATGAGTTAGAGAAGACCAAAAGCCATCTCCTGATCGACCAGACCCACCGCTACTTCAAAGGGACCGCCACCGGAAGACAACGCGCTAGCCTGATAGTGCCCGGCCGTTCTTCGTTCATAGTGATCTCACGACCGGCGTCCAAATCGCTGACCTAGCAGCATACACCATATCGTGGGGCTTCCGAACGAATCGAATGATCAAACCAGCCAGAAGCGAATTGGCACGCATATCTGAGCAGATTGCTCGTTTGCGTTATCGCGCCGAACGACAGGGGTCTAGTGGAGGCTCATTCGTGGTGTGGAGCATCGCGCATATCACTGATCTGCGGACGAGTATTGAGAAACTCGGGGAGCTCGGTACCGAATAGAAAAAGGCAATGCAAGATTTTAACCCCACAAAGCCTCCATAAACCACATAATCGCATTTGCGCCGAAAATCAACCTTCCCATCAGATTAATCCAAATCTCGCTCCAGCCATTCAGGAACGGCTCCGCGGTATGACCGTGTCGGTTGCTCTGGACGTGCCACCGAACCCCTGGAATGGTTCAGTTGCCCGACGAAGGAGCGAAACATGACGTCACGCATCGGCATCGCCGGCATCACCGGCCGAATGGGTCAACTTCTGGCTGAGGAAGTCGGTTCCGCCGGCGCCACCCTGGCCGGCGGGGTCAGCCGCGGTGGATCTACGCCGCCAGGGGTAATCCCCTATTCCGATCTCAGCGCGCTTGCCGCGGCCTCGGATGTTGTTGTCGATTTCACCAACGCCGCCACCGCTCAATCCACCGCCAACGCCATGGCAGGCTCTGGTAAGGCGTGGGTTCTCGGGACCTCCGGCCTGTCCGCCGCTGATGAAGCCGCTGTGCAGGCCGCCGCCACACGCATCCCGGTGGTCTATGCCGCCAACTTCTCCGCCGGGGTGAACCTGGTCCTCGCGCTGGCCGAACGCCTGGGTGCCGCTCTGGCCGCCGACAGGTACGATGCGGAGATTGTCGAAATGCATCACCGGCAGAAAGTCGATGCTCCGTCGGGCACCGCCATCGGCATCGGCCGGGCGGTCGCGAAGGGCAGGGGGGTGGAACTCGACGACGTGTTCGAAAGCGGCCGCAACGGCCACACCGGGGCTCGCAAGACCGGCGCGATCGGCTTTGCCGCACTGCGAGGTGGTCAGATCGTCGGTGAGCACAGCCTGATCTTCGCGGCTGACAGCGAGCAGATCGTGCTCACGCATCGGGCCTTTGATCGCCGGACTTACGCGATCGGCGCGGTTCGGGCAGCGCTGTGGGCGGTGTCGCGTCCAGCGAACCTGTACACCATGATGGACGTCCTCGACATGAGCTGAGCACCAGCCGATCGGCTTGACCCTGGCCGCACTTTCCGCCACACACCCGCGACCCTGGCACACCGCCAGTCGCCGCCGCTTGGCAGGCCGTAACTTATCGCGACGCGAGAGAGCACCGATGCGGGACACGGGCGACTATCTTTTTACCTCGGAATCGGTTTCCGAGGGCCATCCTGACAAGGTCGCGGACAGGATCAGCGACACGGTTCTGGACGCTTTCCTCGCCGCTGATCCCTACTCCCGCGTCGCCTGTGAGACCCTGGTCACCACCAACCGCGTCATCCTGGCCGGCGAAACGCGGGGGCCGGGGACGGTGACGCCGGAACTGCTGACCCATCTGACCCGCATGGCCATCCGCGACATCGGCTATGAGCAGGAGGGCTTCCATTGGGCGAAGGCCGACGTCGCGGTACACCTGCACTCGCAATCCTCCGATATCGCCCAGGGTGTCGATAGCGCCGGCAACAAGGACGAAGGCGCCGGCGACCAGGGCATCATGTTCGGCTACGCCTGCCGGGAAACCGACACCCTGATGCCGGCGCCACTTTATTACGCCCATGAGATCCTGCGCACGATCCGCGACCTGCGAAAGGCCGGCGACCGCTCGGTCAAGGGGCTGCTGCCCGACGCCAAGAGCCAGGTCACCCTGCGCTACGTTGACGGCAAGCCGGTCGGCGCCACCTCCGTCGTGGTGTCCACCCAGCATGAAGCCGGACTGGAGCAGGGCGAGATCAAGCGTCTGCTGTGGCCGCTGGTCGAGACGATCCTGCCGCGTGGCTGGATGTGCGCCGAAGACGAATTTCACGTCAATCCGACCGGGACCTTTGTCATCGGCGGTCCGGACGGCGACTGCGGCCTGACCGGGCGGAAAATCATCGTCGATACCTATGGCGGTGCGTCTCCGCATGGCGGCGGCGCGTTCAGCGGCAAGGACCCGACCAAGGTCGATCGTTCGGCTGCCTATGCCTGCCGCTATCTGGCGAAGAACGTCGTCGCCTCGGGTCTGGCGGATCGCTGCACCCTGCAGATCAGCTACGCCATTGGCGTCGCCCGGCCGCTGTCGGTCTACGTCGACCTGCACGGCACCGGCAAGGACGTCGACGAGACCCGCCTGGAGAAAACGCTGCGGGAGGTGATGAACCTGTCGCCGCGTGGCATTCGCGAGCATCTGCACATGAACCGCCCGATCTACGCGCCCACCTCGGCCTATGGTCATTTCGGGCGCCAGCCGGACGAGGCGAAGGGCACGTTCACGTGGGAAAAGACCGACCTGGCGCCGACGCTGAGGTCGGCGTTCGGGCGGTAAAGCCGCCGCCGGACCGGCTGTACGGGCGGGCCCGCGGGCATAAGCTGCGTCCCCGGCAGCAGCGGCTGCTGGACCTGACGTTGCCGCGTCTGTTGTTTTCCGGCGTATTGCCACCGGGTCCGCTTTGGCTGGAGGTCGGCTTCGGCAGCGGGGAACACGCCATAGCGCAAGTCCGCGAGCATCCACGGGCGACCCTGATCGCTTGCGAGGTGTTCGAGAACGGCATCTGCTCGCTGCTGTCCGCGCTGGTGCCCGAGGGCCGGGAAACCGATGCACCGCTGCCGCCCAATCTCAGGTTATGGACCGATGATGCCCGGGTGTTGCTGCGGCAACTGCCGGATGGCTGCCTGGACCGGCTGTTTCTGCTGTTTCCGGACCCGTGGCCAAAGGCACGCCATGCCAAGCGCCGCTTTGTCCATCCGGCGATGCTGGCGACGCTGGCGCGGGTGCTGAAACCGGGTGGCGAGTGGCGCGTGGCGAGCGATGATCCCACCTACCAGGCCTGGGTAGCCGACGTCATGGCGGCGCAGACCTTGTTCGCGGTCGCTGAAGCCGTGACGACACGGCCGGAAGCCTGGCCGGCGACGCGGTATGAGGCCAAAGCCTCGCGGGCGGGACGGCGATCGCTTTACTGGGTGCTCAAACGACGCGAAGAGAGCAATGCGGCGCCGACCGTCGCCCCAGATCGCGTCTTCGGCAAGGCTGACAAGCCGTCTCGGTGATCGGCCACAGCCGCAAAGATGGCCTGGCCGCGATCGCCTGGAGCAGGCGCGGCCACCCTTCGGCATCAGCCGAGGTTGCCGCTCTGGCGGTGGTTTTTCCGGGCTGCTGCCCTTGATACGCGGGGGTGAGGTGGTTATACCCGCTGCCTCACCGGTCGGGGCCGTAGCTCAGTTGGGAGAGCGCCTGAATGGCATTCAGGAGGTCAGGGGTTCGATTCCCCTCGGCTCCACCAGGACCGCCCTTCCCGAACCGGACGTTAAAAATTTACGCAGGGTGGCGCTAACGATATCCGCCGACCGGCCCAGCATCATGTTCCGCAGAACGTCTGCAGCACACGCTCATGTTCTCGTGGCGGCTGCGCATAATGCTGGAGCGCGGGATCATCGTCATAGGGCCGCGACACCGCGCTCAACAGGTCATTGAATGGTTTGAAATCCGACCGTCGCACGGCGGCGGCAAGCGCGGCTTCAACAAGATGGTTGCGCGGGATGAAGGTCGGGTTGACCATCCGCATGATCCGGGCCGGATCCGATTCCGGGATCAGCCTGGACCGCCACCGTTGAACCCATGCGTCGACGGCAACACCGTCCTTGAACAGCGCCAGCAGCGCTGGATCGCCGTCCGGACCATCGGCGGCATCACATAGCCCGCGGAAAGTCAGCGTGAAGTCGGCGCCGTCCGCCGCCATCAGCTTCAGCAGGTCCTGTGTCAGGTTGTCGTCGCCCTCATCCTGGCCCACCAGGCCGATCTTCCGCCGCAGGCGACCGAAGTAGGCGGCCTGGAACCGGGGAGCGAAAGCCGACAATGCGTCCCTCGCGGCGTCTTCGCCGCCGCCGATCAGAGGCAGCAGACACTCCGCCAGACGCGTGAGATTCCACAGCGCCATGCGCGGCTGGTTGCCATAGGCGTACCGGCCCTGACTGTCGATCGAGCTGAACACCATGCCCGGATCGTAGGAATCCATGAAGGCGCACGGGCCGTAATCAATGGTCTCGCCCGCGATGGAACAGTTATCGGTATTCATCACCCCATGAATGAACCCGACGGCCAGCCAGTGGGCCACCAGCTCCGCCTGCCGAACGATGACCGCATCCAGGAAGGCGAGATACGGATTGTCTGCCGCCTTGGCGTCCGGGTAATGGCGAGCGATGGCATGATCGGCCAGCAGGCGGACGCCGTCCTCGTCGCCCCGGGAAGCGAAATACTGGAAGGTGCCGACGCGGATATGACTGCTGGCAACCCGGGTCAGGATGGCACCCGGCAGCGCCGTCTCGCGCAGCACGTCCTCGCCGGTCGTCACCGCGGCAAGCGTGCGTGTGGTCGGAACACCCAGCGCGGCCATCGCTTCGCTGATCAGGTATTCGCGCAACACCGGGCCCAGTGCCGCCCGCCCGTCGCCGCGGCGGGAAAACGGCGTGGCGCCGGAGCCCTTGAGCTGGATGTCGCGGCGAACGCCGTCACGCCCGACGACCTCGCCCAGCAGGTTGGCGCGCCCGTCGCCGAGTTGCGGGACGAAATGGCCGAACTGATGACCGGCGTAGGCCAGAGCCATCGGCTCCGCCCCGGTCGCGATATGGTTGCCAGCGAGGGTGGCGACGCCCTCAGCCGTGGCCAATGCCTTAGGATCGATCCCGAGTTCCTCGGCCAGCATATTGTTCACCTGGACCAGTTTCGGTGCGGCGACCGGGATCGGATCAAGCCGCACGTAGAACCGGTCGGGTAGACGCGCATAGCTGTTGTCGAACTGGATATGCATCGGGGGATCCTACTCCGAGGTTTGGCTTCGACGAAGCCCTCCCTATGTAGGGTCGATGATCCCATTATCCGTTCTCGACCTCTCTCCGGTGCCTGAAGGCAGTGATGCCGGCCAGGCGCTGCGCAACTCGATCGATCTCGCCCGGCACGCGGAAGCGCTGGGCTATCAACGCTACTGGATGGCCGAACACCACAATATGGCGGGGATCGCCAGCGCGGCGACGGCGGTGGCACTGGCGCATGTGGCGGTGGCGACCAGCACGATCCGCATCGGCGCCGGAGGCATCATGCTGCCGAACCATGCGCCGCTGCTCATCGCCGAACAGTTCGGCACGTTGGCCGCGCTGCATCACGGACGGATCGATCTCGGGCTGGGACGGGCGCCGGGGTCGGACCAGATCGCCGCGCGGGCAATGCGGCGCGGTCTCGGCGCCGATGTCGACCAGTTCCCGGCGGATGTGGTCGAACTGATGAGCTACTTCCGCCCGGCCGAACCGGGTCAGAGGCTTCGGGCCGTGCCCGGAGCGGGCGAGCAGGTCGCGGTCTGGATCCTCGGCTCCAGCACGTTCGGCGCGCAACTGGCGGCTCATCTCGGGCTGCCCTACGCCTTCGCCTCGCATTTCGCGCCGGACCAGATGATGGATGCGGTGGCGATCTACCGCCAACGCTTCCGCCCCTCCGAACACCTGGCTACTCCCCACGTCATGCTCGGTGTCAACATCTGTGCTGCCGATACCGACGCCGAAGCGCGCCGACTGTTCTCGTCGCTGCAGCAGGCCTTCCTCAATCTCCGGCGAGGCCGGCCCGGCAAGCTGCCGCCGCCGGTCGATGACCTCGAAGCCGACCTTGATCGCAATGCACGTGCCATGCTCGCGGATGCGTTGTCCTGTTCGGTTGTCGGCGGGCCGGAAACGGTGCGGAACGGCCTGCGCGCCTTCGTCGCGGCAACCGGTGCCGACGAGCTGATGGTGACCGCGCAGATCTTCGACCATGAGGCCCGCAAGCGGTCGTTCGAGATCTTGGCCGGCGAAGCCAAAGGCGCGGTGGGCAGGCCGCATGAAGTCGTGAACGCCGGCTGATTCAAACCCGGAACTTTAACCGGACGTCCCCGTTGCTGCGCGATGCATCAATCGGAGAACGCCATGCGGCCCGCCAGCGAAGCCTCCTCGACATCTGACCGGCGAAGCCTGCTCAAATGGACCGGTGCGCTTGCCGGTGCGACCGGGATCGGTCTCGCATCGTCCCAGGCGCAACCGCCGGCGAAGCGTTCACAGGCTTCGCCCGCGCCGCACCCGGTGGGTGGGCTGCGCAAAGGCATGTTCAGCTACATGCTGGCGCACGAGCAATTTCCGGTGCCCGAACTGGTTCGCCTCGGATCCCTCGCATCGCGTTCCGGCTTCGAGGTTCTGTCCACCAGCGACCACTTGCAGCCTTGGCAGGCCAATCAGGGGCATGCTGGACAGGCCTGGGTGACGATGGGCGCGCTGGGCGCACAGGCTCACAGCTGGATGGGCACCACCGTCACCTGCCCCACCTTACGCTACAATCCAGCCGTGGTCGCCGAAGGGTTCGCCACGCTCAGCCACCTGTATCCGGGTCGGGTCTTCCTCGGCGTTGGATCCGGTGAGGCCTTGAACGAGGAAGCCGCGACAGGGACCTGGCCCAAGTGGCAGGAGCGTTGGGACCGGCTAATCGAGGCGATCACCGTCATCCGCCAGCTGTGGACCGGCGATGCGGTCTCCTTCAAAGGCAAATTTTATAATGTCAACGCCAAGCTTTTCGATCCTCCCGCCAAGCCTATCCCGCTGCTGACGGCGGCGAATGGCAAGAAGTCGATGCGCCTGGCCGGCCAATATGGCGACGGGCTTGTCAGCGATCCGCTGACCTGGATGCAGCACAAGTCCGAATGGCAGGCGGGTGCCCGGGCGGCCGGCAAGAACCCGGATCAGATGCCGGTGCTGATCGAGCAATACGTCGTCGTCGGCGACAATGCCGCGGCCAAGCAGGCTGCCGAGCTCTGGCGGTTCGGACCGAAGGCATTCAAGACGCTGTATAATGTGCCGAGCCCGGCGGAGATCCAGCGGAAAGCGGATGATGGGACCCCGCTGGAAGAGGTCACGAAATCCTGGGCAATCGGCACCAGTCCGGCTGTCCACATCAAGAAGATGCACGAGTTGTTCGACAGCGGTGTCAGCATCGTCAACGTCCACTCCGGGCAGTCGGATCAAGCCCGGGTGATCGACTTTTATGGCGCGCACGTGCTGCCGACCTTCAAGCGACCGGCTTAATATCGCGCATCAGTGATGCGCGATACGTCGCGGTATGTTTGAAGTAGCCGATTCACGCGGCGGATCATGGACACTTCACGTCTCACGATTCTCTGCGATCGGGGACTAGGGGGCAACCACGAGCCGTGCTGCGGGCTTCCGGGGATTGTTTCAGTCTGAAACAGTCCCGCGGATGCTGCACCGCAGCACTTGTGTGTTCCGCCTCGCTTACCAGTTAGGACTTAATGGGGCTCGTCACATACGCGCTGAAGTTCCGCATCACCTTTTACGTGATGGCGATCCTCATCCTGCTCGCTGGCCTCGGCGGGTATCTGGTCATGCCGAAGGATGTGCTTCCCGAGGTCAATATTCCGGTAGTTACGATCGTCTGGACCTACACCGGCCTCGACACGCCGGAAATGGAAAAGCGGGTCACGACCTACACCGAGTTCGCACTCAGTAATAACGTCAATGGTATTCGCGATATGGAGAGCACGACGCTGCAAGGCGTCACCATAACGCGGATCTATTTCCAGCCCGACGTCAGCATTGATCTGGCACTTTCGCAGGTCACGGCATCGACCAATTCGATCCGAGCCGTGCTGCCGCCCGGGATCCAGCCGCCGGTGGTCATGCGCTTCTCGGCCTCCACGGTGCCGGTGATCCAGCTGGCCCTGAGTTCCACGCAGGAGAACCAGCGGCAGCTGTACGACTATGGCCAGTACAGGATACGGCAGTCTCTGACGACGGTGCCAGGTTCGACCTTGCCCTCGCCATACGGCGGCGCGCCAAGGCAGATCATGGTCGATCTCGATCTGCATGCGCTGCAGGCCTATGGCTTGACGCCCGCCGACGTCACCAGCGCGATGACGGCGCAGAACATCACCGTTCCGTCAGGGTTGGCGAAATTCGGCACCAAGCAATACGTGATCCGTCTCAATTCGACCCCTGAGGCGGTTTCTACGCTGAACGAGGTGCCGATCAAGATCGTCAACGGCTCGCCAATCCTGGTGCGCGACGTTGCCTATGTACGCGATGGCGGGCCGCCGCAGCAGAACATCGTGCGCCAGGACGGTCACCGCGGCGTGCTGCTGACCGTTCTCAAGAACGGCAATGCCTCGACCTTGTCGGTCGTCAACACGGTCAAGTCGCTGCTGCCTGGCATCCGCGCCGCGGCCCCGAAGGACATGAAGATCACCCCGCTGTTCGACCAGTCGGTGTTCGTGTCCGGCGCGATCAGCGACGTGATCCGCGAAGGTGCCATCGCCGCCGGGCTGACCGGGCTGATGATCCTGCTGTTCCTTGGGTCATGGCGCTCGACCCTGATCGTGCTGATTTCGATCCCGCTCTCGATCCTGACGTCGCTCGCGGTGCTGGCTGCCTTGGGTGAAACAGTCAACATCATGACTCTGGGCGGCCTTGCCCTCGCGGTCGGCATTCTGGTGGATGATGCGACCGTAGCCATCGAGAACACCTATCGTCTGCTGGAGGAAGGCCACGAATTCAGGCAGGCGGTGGTCGAGGGCGCGGCGGGCATCGCGAAACCGGCGTTGATCTCGACACTGTCGATCTGTTGCGCATTCGTCTCGGTCACCTTCCTGACCGATGCACCCAAGTACCTGTTTACCCCGCAGGCATTGGCCGTCGTGTTCGGGATGCTGGCGTCCTATGTCCTGTCACGCACGCTGGTGCCAATCCTGATCGACGTTCTGGTGAAGAACGAGCGCCATGGCGACGATGTGGCCAAGACGCCTTCGGGCGTGTTCGGCCGCATCCACGCCGGCTTCGAACGCGGCTTCACGCGATTTCACCGCGGCTATGTCGGCCTGCTGCATGTGGTGATCTTGCGTCGCTGGATCACCCTTGGCGTGGCCGGTGCGGTCGTGGTGTGCGCTGGTGTCCTGTTCACCTTCATCGGCACCGACTACTTCCCGCAGATCGACGCCGGCCAGATGACGCTGCACGTGCGCGCGGCGCCTGGCGTACGCATCGAGCAGGCGGAAAAACTGTTCCAGCAGGTCGAGGACACCATCCGCCAGGTTGTCCCGCGGAACGAGGTCGGTACCATCATCGACAATATCGGCCTGCCGGCGTCGAACTATAACTTCGCCTTCGGAAACGGCACCTTCGTCGCCTACAACGACGGCGAGGTGCTTGTCACGCTGGCCCCCGGACACGGCTCGACCTTCGCCTATCAAAAGCGGCTGCGCAGCATCCTGCACAGACGGTTTCCGGACGCCATCTTCTATTTTGAAGCCGCCGACATGATCACGCAGATTCTCGATTTCGGCGTGCCGTCGCAGATCGACGTGCAGGTCAGCGGCCGCCACGCGGCCAAGGATCTGCAGGTCGCGCAGACCATCGCGGAAAAGCTGCGGCGGGTGCGCGGCGCGGTCGATGTGCATATCCAGCAGATCACCAACGCGCCTGAATTCTTCGTTCAGGTCGATCGGCAGCGTGCCGCGGAACTGGGTCTCACCGAACAGCAGATCGCCAGCGATCTGAACGTGTCGCTGTCCGGCAGCTTTCAGGTCAGCCCCAATTTCTGGGCCGACCCGCAGACCGGTATTCCCTATCAGGTCTGGGTGCAGACGCCGGAGTATCGCAACGACACCATCACGTCGATCACCAACACGCCGCTGCTGATCTCCACCGGTTCCGGCATTGGTCCGAACACGCTGCAACTGCTGTCAAACGTCGCCACGCTGAAGCGCGGCAGCGAGCAGACGGTCGCCAATCATGTGAACACCCAGCCCACCTATGACGTTTACGCGGCGGCGCAGAACCGCGATCTCGGTGGGGTGGAGAGCGACATCGATCGGATCGTCGCGGAACAGCAGAAAAACCTGCAGCCGCCCGACCATATTTCGGTGAAGGGCCAGATCCAGAGCAAGGATCAGGCGTTCCTTCATATCGGCATTGGCCTGGCGGTGGCGATGATCGCGGTCTACCTGCTGATGGTCATCAACTTCCAGACCTGGGGCGATCCGTTCGTCGTTTTGGCGGCGCTGCCTTTGGCGTTCTGTGGCATTGTCGCCAGCCTGTTCATTACCCAGACGACGTTTTCCATCCCATCCCTGATGGGCGCCATCATGAGCGTGGGGGTCGCGTCAGCCAACTCCATCCTGCTGGTGACCTTCGCGCGAGAGCACCGACAGAAGACTGGATGCAGCGCGATCGAGGCCGCCATCGCCGCGGGGGAGACGAGGCTGCGGCCGGTATTGATGACCGCCGGCGCGATGTTCGTCGGGCTGTTGCCGATGGCGATCGGCATCGGCGAGGGCAGCGAACAAAATGCCGCATTGGCCCGCGCCGTGCTTGGCGGGATCGCTTTCGGCACGTGCTCGACCCTGCTGTTCGTTCCGTTCCTGTACGCGCTGCTGCGTCGTGGTGAGGCCAAACCACTGGAAGATTATCAATGATCGATGCCAACCAGACGCCGCCGCCACCACGCAAGCGCGTCCTGCTGTACGTGCTGGTGCCGGTCCTGCTGCTGTTGGGCTTGGGTGGCTACCTGCACTGGCGGACCTATGCGGCTGCCGCGGAGACCCAGCAGCAACAAGAGTCGTTCGTCCCGGAGGTACGCACCACGACGGCCCAACGGGTGGATTCCCCGGTGCAATTGACCCTGCCGGGTCAGACGGAGGCATTCGATGTCGCCAACCTTTATCCACGCGCCACCGGCTATGTGGCCGAACGAAGGGTGGACATCGGCAGCCGTGTCCACGCCGGTGACCTGCTGCTGCGCATCGCTGCTCCTGACCTCGATCAGCAGCTCGCACAGGCCCAGGCGCAGCTCGGGCAAAACCGCGCGGCCGTGTCGCAGGCCCAGGCCCAGCTGCTGTCCGCACAGGCGAACACCAAACTAGCGAACATGACTAAGTTTCGCGAAACGACCTTGGCCAAACAAGGCTGGGAGACCAAGCAGAACGCGGACAACGCGACGGCGAACTTCTCGGTGCAAAGCGCGGGAATAGCGAACGCCGAGGCTGGCGTGGCGGTGGCGGTGGCCAATCTGAAGGCGCAGCAGGCAATGGTTGATCGGCTGCGGGCCCTGACGGCGTTCGAGCAGGTGAAAGCGCCATTCGACGGTGTCATCACTGCGCGGAACGTCGATACCGGTGATCTGCTGACGCAGGACAGCCTGGGCGGCAATCCAATGTTCACGATCGCGCGTGACGACGTGCTGCGCATAGCGGTCTACGTGCCGCAGAGCAGCGCGATTGGCATTCGTGATGGACTGCGGGCTCAGGTGGTCGTGCCGGAAATGCCGGGTCGGACGTTTGAGGGAACCGTGGCGCGTAGCGCGGTCGCGTTGCAGGCGGCGTCACGTTCGATGCTGACCGAGGTCGACGTGCCCAACCCGCATGGCGAATTGCGACCCGGCCTGTTCGTGAACGTCGCCTTCGCCATCCCGCGTCGGGCACCGGGGATTGTCGTGCCGGACGAAGCGCTGGTGTTCAACGCGGGCGGGTTGCAGGTGGCAATGGTCGAGCCTGACAGCACCGTGCGATTCCAGAAGGTCTCGATCTATCGAGACTTCGGCACGACCGCCGAGCTACGCGAAGGGTTGCAGGGCGGCGAGAGCCTGGTGCTGAGCCCGCCAGCGGAACTCGCGGACGGCGACAAGGTTCGACTGGCAAAGCCGGCGCCTGCTCAGGATACCAGAAGCAAGACCGCGAGCCGTTGACCGGCGGACCGGGCGCTTGAGGGCGCCGTCCCTGACGGCAAACCGGGCCGGGCCAGCAAATTCCGCCCCAGGGCTCGGCGTTTCTGACCGGACCCGCCGCGATCGACGATGCCGGACGGGGGGTTCGCATGGTTTCCCGCGGCCATGGCTCTTCGAGCGGTCACTCCGTTGCTATGCTTTTCATATTTGGCACCTCGACAAGGTACATCGAACTTCTATGCCAGGCTGACCAATTTTCTCGTCCGGAACTGGCGGCCAGTCATACCGGGCTGGCAGCCAAACCCAGGCGGCACATACCGATTTCCACGGCGCCGAAGTCGAGAGGATTTCTTCCATGACCCAAACGTCCGTCGCGGCGACCTCCCGACAAGCGCGGCTGCGGTCCGACAACGACGGAACCGACCTGCTGGACCCGCTCTGGCGGTTGGCCGGGGACATGCGCAACGCCCGAGCGCTGATTGTCGCGAAGCATGGCCTCGATCTTATGTGCGGCCTGATCCGCCGAGGCTGTCTGGCGGCAACCATGCTTCGGCCCGGTGAGAAGCCCGATGCCGATGATTACGACGTCGTCTTCGTGCCGCTTTTGTCCTCGTCGCGGCCCGCCGATCACCTCATCCGGCTCGCCCGCCGGTCGCTAGGCCCGAATGGCCGGCTGATCGCGGGCGTAGGGAACGTCAAGGCCGCGATCGCACTGGCGCGCCGGTTGCGCCTGAACGGCTTTGTCGCCCTGCATCCGATGTATTTGCCCGAGCTCGTGCTTCTACGCGCTGATCTGCGGAGGATGTCATGAGCCGCTCGCCTCCTCGCTTCGGCGGCTCGATGACCGCGCTGGCCACACCGCTCAGGAACGGCCGGATCGACGAACCCGCCTTCGTCCGTCTTTGCGAACGCCAGACCGCAAGCGGTACGGCGGCACTTGTCGTCTGCGGCAGCACCGGCGAGGCTGCTTCCCTCAGTCCAGCGGAGCAGGCGGCGCTGATCCGTCTGGCTGTGGCGACCGGAAGCGGCCGCATCCCGGTGATCGCCGGGTGCGGCGGGCCGTCCACCGAGGCTGCCGCCGCGATCGCCCGTCAGGCCGCGGCATGCGGTGCGGCGGCCCTGCTGTGCGCGCCGACGCCTTATGTGAAACCTTCGCAGGAGGGGATCATCGCGCATATGCGCACGCTGGCGCATAGCTCGGACCTGCCGTTGATTGTCTACGACGTGCCCGGCCGGGTCGGTGTCGCGATCAGGGACGAGACGGTTGCCGTGCTGTTCGAACGCGGGCTGACCGTCGGGATCAAGGATGCCACCGCTGACCTGGGGCGCCCGCCACGTCTACGGGCGCTCTGCGGGCCGGATTTTCTCCAGCTCAGCGGCGACGATGCGACAGCCGCCGCCTATCGCGCGGCCGGCGGACACGGCTGTATCTCGGTGACCGCCAATCTCGCTCCGTCGCTGTGCGCGTCGCTGCACCTTTGCTGGGATAGCGGCGACCTGGACGCATTCGCCAGGGTCCGGGACCTGCTGGCACCGCTGCACGATGCGCTGTTCGTCGAAAGCAATCCGGTTCCACTGAAGGCCGCACTGGCGATGTTGAGCCTTGCCACCGGGGAGGTGCGACTGCCGCTGATGCACGCCACTGACGCGACGAAGGACAGGTTCGGCTCCGTCCTGGCTCGGGTCATGAGCCAGGAGGAGTGGATTGCCGCGGGGTCACGCCATGCGCTGGCGCGTTAATCTGATCAGGCTGGCCCGCCATCTGTCATGGGCCTGCGTCGTACTGGCGGTGGCGGCTTACGGTGCGGTCGTGGTGCGCAACGTGACCGGCACGCTGGAAGGGATCCTCTCGCGCCGGCCGCCCGTCGTCGTCGCGCAGCAGCCGAGTCGCTAGCGCGTGATAGCTTCAGGTTGAAGCAACCACGCGCTCGCTCCCTTTGTTTGAGAGGGCGATTCACGTCTGAGGTTGGTTCAACCTCAGACGATCGCACTTTTGTCCACTAGATCGGGTGGGCGGGTCAACCTGCTCTCCCGCGCTTCACGCCACGCGAATGACCTGTTTCCCGGGTCGACCGCCCGCCTCCATCGCGCGATGGGCGTCGGCGATGCCGGACAGGTCGTGGACCGTATCGACGATCGGCCGAATTGCTCCCTGCTTGACGTAGCCGGCGAGGTCGGTCAGCAGCTTGGTATCAGGCTTGTCGCTGAAAAACCAAACGCGTCGGGCGCCATGGATTCGTGAGAACGCGAAATACGCCATCGATGTTAGCGGGTGCTTGAGGTCAGGGACGATGGCAATCATGCGCCCCTCGGGCGCAAGCAGTCGTCGCCACGCGCTGGCGTTGCTGCCGACAGTGTCGAGAACGACGTCGAAAGTGTCGAGTTCGGCTGGCTTGGTCACGGTATAATCCAGCGCCACATCGGCGCCGAGCGCGCGAACGAAGTCGAGGTTGGCCGCGCTCGCCAATCCGGTCACGTGCGCGCCGAGCGCGCGCCCGAGCTGAACGGCGATACTGCCGACGCCGCCGCTCGCGCCGCGCACCAGAAGACGCCGGCCCTGCTGCAGCCGGCCAATGTCGCGCAAGGCGGTGATTGCCGTCGCTCCGACCACAGGCAGGGCGGTCGCTTCGACAGGTTCCAGATCGTCCGGGCTGTGTGCCAGCTGCACCGGCTCGACGCAGACGAACTCCGCCGCGCTGCCAAGCTGATGGAGCGGCATAGTTCCCCAAACCCGGTCACCTGGCTTGAACTGCGGTGCGATCGCAGCGGCAGTCGTGACTTCGCCCGCGAAGTCGAGACCTGTTTGCTTGGGAAATTTGCGCCCGGTGAACATCTTCAGCGCGCCCGATCGGGTGGCCACGTCGTAGCCGTTCACGCTGGCCGCATAGACCCGGACGAGGACCTCTCCTTGTTTGGGAGACGGCATATCTATTCGGGTCTCGTGAAGCACCTCCGGCCCGCCATAGCGGTCGTAAGCCGCTGCTCTCATTTTCGCCAAGGCAAGTTCCTCCATTGATTCCCGCGCGCCTTGACCGGGGGATCGGCGGTGCTGAAGAACGTGATTGTGGTGGTGGACCGCCTTGCGCCCGTCCATCATGTGATGGATCATAACACGACGGACATGACGTCCGTCAATTGAAAAGTGATGGGCTATTACATGTCCGACGATCCGAGCCGGGCCGAGCGGAACCGCCAGCGTTACCATCATGGCGACCTGCGCCGCGACCTGTTGCGGATCGCACGCGAGGAGATCGCCCGGCATGGCGCCCAGACGGTCTCGCTGACCTCGCTGGCGCGCCTTGCCGGTGTTAGCCAGCCGGCGCCCTACCGTCACTTCGCCGACCGGGACGCGCTGCTGGAAGGGGTCGCCGCCGAGGCGTTTGAAGAGTTTGCGGCCACGCTGGCCGAGGCGATGGCGGATCGGGACCCGCTTGATGCGCTGAAGGCGATCGCGCTTGCCTATGTCTCGTTCGGGGAAGCCAACATCGAGATCTACCGGCTCATGTTCGCTTCGCACCTGACCCCGCGGGCCAAGTCGGAGAGCGACCTAGGCAAGGCCTCCGGGAAAGCCTTCGACCTGCTGCGGACCACGGTATCCGCGATCTCGCCCCCAGCGGGTGTGGAAGACAACGCCTATCGCGTCTGGGCGCAGCTGCACGGGCTGGTGATGCTGAAGGCTGACGGCTTCATAACTCGCCCGCTCGACAGATTAGTCGACCTGCAGGGATCTTCTGGGACTCTAACTCTAACCTAGCGACTTGGTTCGGAGCACCATCGTCCATGGTTTAACCGGCCTCAGACGTCGATCGCCCCTGTCAAAATGAGGCAACGAGCATCCAACTGCTTCAGACTGAAGCGATCAGGCGATAGCGCTTTCAGGCTGACCTTGAACGGTCAGCGCGCTCCAGGTCATTGCTTTCACGAGCAACCTTATCAGCCAGACTTTTCCGGTCAGGTTGATGTTGCTCTAATAGGCCCGCGGCGGAGGCCCGCGGTAGTCGGGCGGCGGCGGCCGGTGATCATAATCCACGGGCGGCGGCGGTGGCCCACGCTCGTATACCACAGGCGGTCGCGGCCGGCGTGGCGGCTCTTCGAAGATGCAGCCTGTCAGCCCGATCAATGATGCCAGGATGAGGACGGAGCTTGGCAAACGCATGCGAAATCCTTGTCGTGACGGTTGCGGTCAGCGCATCGATTTGCCCCGCCGACCTCTCCGGTAACATAGAACCGCTCGGCAGAGTTGCGTTTCACGATTTATTTTCCGAAATGTTACCTTTCGGTAGGACGCCCGGCTCAAGCATCACCTTGGCACCTTGCCAAAGCGCGCTTGCGATATCGCCGGCCGGCTGTGCGGATGCCAGGCCCGCGGACTGCCCCGCCCACGCCTGCATACCGTCAATGTTCCCAACCTTGGTCGCGGCGTCTCGCATGGGCTGCGTCAGGCCGCGCTGCACAGGATAAGGCGCCGGCGGCGGGGCCCCTGGCGCGCTCGCGGCTCGGGCATAGGCGGTGGCGAAACTCCGCCCGAGCCGGCCGGAAAAGGCAGCCGTCAGGATGGTGTCTTCCGGCCGGCTGCGCGCGATGGCGTCGGCCCAGGCCGGCGCCAGTCGCGCTTCCGGGCTGCGCAGAAAGCCGGTGCCGATCTGCACGGCGGAGGCACCGAGTATGAAGGCGGCGGCCACGCCGCGGGCATCGGCGATACCGCCGGTGGCGATGACCGGGAGCTTCACCGCATCGACAACCGCTGGCAAAAGCGAGAACAGACCGACCATGGCGGTCTCGGCCTTCGCCGGGTCGAATGCGCCGCGATGGCCGCCCGCCTCCATGCCCTGTGCGGTGACCGCATCCGCTCCAGCGGCTTCCGCTTCCAGCGCTTCCTGAACCGTGGTGACGGTGGCGAACCACCGGATGCCGCGGGCCTTCATCCGGGCGACGAAATCAGGCGGATAGACCCCCATGATGGAGGAGATCACGGCCGGCCCGACCGCCAGCATAGCCTCGCACTGCTCCGCGAACGCCGGCACCGTTGGTGAATTGGCGGCTTCCGCTGCTGGTGGCGCCGGTCCCCAGTTGCCGAGGAAGCTGCGGACGGCGGCTTCGGCGGCCTCATCGCGTGCCGGCGGCGGATCAGGGGTCCAAAGATTGAGCTGGAAGCCGCCGTTGGTGCTGGCGCGAACCTCCGACGCCCACCTCGCGATCGCACCCGGTTGCATCAGAAGACCACCACACGCGCCGAGCCCGCCGGCGTTGGCGACGGCGATGGACAACGCAGCCGGGCAGGCGCCGGCCATCGGCGCAAGCAGGATCGGGATACGGAGGTTGTACGCAGCGCAGAAGGCCTCCGCGCGTGCCAGGGCTGGGTGCGATGGCGGCATGGTCATGGTCTCCTTCATCACCCGGCGTTGGTCGGTGGACCGCCACCGAGCACTGATTATCTGCTCTCCGGGCTGTTAGAGGCCAGGGGCGGCGGGACACTCCGGTTCATCGTTGACTGACCCGCGGCGGTGTCGGGCGCGGCCGGGCTTCAGGCGTCGCAAAACCCGAGGAACCAAACGACCTGGCGCTGTCCGCAAAATGCGGTTTCACTAAACCGGACACTTTTCATATCGAACCAGCATTGATAGCGAAGCATTGTTTCGTGATGGCACGACTTTCGTCAGCCGCGAGAAACAACCCGAGGTTTGCAACATCCTGCACCGTGATCAGATCCGGCAGGCATTGGCGCGCCAGCATATCGGTGATCTTGCCCTCGTCCTGGAACCATAGCTGCCGCTGGCGCTCCGTCAGGACCATGCCTGGCGCGATCGCGTTGACGCGGATGCGGTCCGGTCCGACGTCGCGGGCGAGCGAATTGGTGAAGCCAACGATCGCAGCCTTCGCCGCCGCATAGATCTCCATCGCGCGGCCGCCACCCATCCAGGCACCCGAACTCATGTTGACAATGGACCCGCCGCCGTTCGCGCGCATCTGCGGCAGGGCCGCCTGTGAGGCAAATACGACATGGCGAAAATTTACCGCCATCATCGTATCATAGTCGGCAGACGTCAGGTCCGTGAAGGCGATGCGGCGGTCGTTCGCGGCGTTGTTGATCAGCACCGACGCCGGCCCGAGTTCTGCGCCGATGCGCGCCATCGCGCTGTCCAGTGCCGGAATGTCGCACAGATCGCAGGGGAAAAATCGCGCCCCGGTCTCCCGTTCGATTGTTCCGCCAGCGGCCTGATCGATATCCAGGAACGCCACCCGGGCAGAATTCTCGGCGAACCCGCGTACGAATGCGGCGCCGATCCCGCTGGCACCGCCGGTCACGATGACCACACGGTCCGCGAGGCTTTGGTAATGAGCTGAACTCATGCGATCAGACGCTCCGAGGTTGGGTCGAACAGGCACAGCTTCCGTGTGTCGATGGAAAACCGCCGGGTGCTGCCAATCGGCAGTGGCATATCCGCCGCGGTGCGGCCGATCACGCGGTGTCCGCCAAGCCGAAGCATCACGATGGTTTCCGCGCCCGTCGGCTCTGTCATTTCAACCGCGGCTTCGATCAGCATCGGCGGCTGGTTCTCGAAACCAAAGTGTCGTTGTGGTTCGGCGATACACTCGGGACGGATCCCCAACACGACCTCTGTTTCGCGAAACGGCATAAGCCTGGGATCGTTCTCGCTCAGCGGCAGCTTCATTCTGACAGCGGCCTGTCCGGTGCCGATCACGGCATGGACCGCGCCGTCACTGCCAGTCAGTCGCGCCGGCATCGTGTTCATTGGCGGCGCACCCATGAACCTGGCAACGAACAGGTTGGCCGGCCGGTTGTAGATCGTGTCGGGATCGTCGAACTGCTGCACCTCGCCATGGTGCATCACCGCGATCCGGGTTGCCATCGTCATCGCCTCGACCTGGTCATGGGTCACGTAGATGCAGGTCGTGCCGATGCGCGCGTGCAGTTGCTTGATCTCGGCGCGCATTTCCACGCGCAGTTGTGCATCGAGGTTGGACAGCGGTTCGTCGAACAGAAAAAGCGCCGGATCACGCACCAGCGCCCGACCCATCGCCACGCGCTGGCGCTGGCCACCGGACAGTTGCGCCGGCCGACGGTCAAGCAACGTCTCGATCTGCAGCAGACGCGCGACACGCGCGACCGCCTCCTGCTGGCGGACCTTTGGTACCCCGCGGCATTGCATTCCGAACGTAACGTTCTGCCGCACCGTCATTGCCGGATAGAGTGCATAGGATTGGAACACCATGGCGATGTTGCGATCCTTTGCCGGCACGCCGTCCATCCGCTGGCCGCCGATTTCGATACCGCCCGCGCTCGCGGTTTCCAGGCCAGCAATGATCGCCAGCAATGTCGACTTGCCACAACCTGACGGTCCAACGAGCACGGTGAACGCGCCGCTGTCGATTTCGAGGTTGACGTCCTTCAGCACCTCGATGCCGCCGAAGCGCTTTGAAATCCCCCGCACGGTCAACGCTGCCAAACTTGTATCCTTTGCTTTCTATCTATCTCCCGTTGCTCCAGAAGGCTGGGCAGCGAGATCGGATCATTATCGCACCGCGCCTGCGGTCAGGCCGCGCATGAAGTACTTTCCGCCGAACAGGTATACGGCGAGCGTCGGCAAGGCCGCCAGCAGCACCGCGGCGCTTTGCACGCCGTACTGGGGCGTCGTCGTGACCGTCGCGCTGATCGCGATGATCGCCGCGGTGATCGGTTGGTCAGGACCCGTCAGGAAGGTGACGCCATACAGAAATTCGTTCCAAATTCCGGTGAATTGCCAGATCGCGCAGACGATCAGGATCGGCGGCGACAGCGGTAGTACGATGCGCCAGAAGATGCGATAAAAGCCGGCGCCGTCGATGCGGGCCGCCTTGATCAGATCCTGCGGGATCGCGATGAAGTAGTTGCGGCAAAACAGCGTCGTGAAACTCAGACCCTGGACGACGTGGACGACGACGAGGCCGGCAATGGTGTTGGACAAGCCGATGTCGCGCAACACGATCACCCAGGGGATCAACCGCATCTGCTCGGGCAGGAAAACACCGAGCGTCATGAGCGCGAACGCAGCGGTGTCGCCGGGGAATCGCCATAGCGCGATCGAGAAACCGGCGACCGCGCCAAGCACGGTCGAAAGGATCGTCGCCGGCACGGTCATCAGCAACGAGTTGACAATATAGGGCTCGACACCGGCGCACCGTTCGGCGATGCAGAAATGGTTCCATGCGAGAAAGTAGTTCTTCAGCGTGATCGCCTGTGGCCAGCCGATCAGCGAATGCTGCGCCATTTCCTGCTCTGGGCGGAGTGATGTCAGCACGACGATCAGCAGGGGCGTCAGGAAGAACGCCGCCAGCGCGAGCAACATCGCATAGATTATCCATCGGCTCCAGCGCGACGCCCCTGTCACCGGCGTTCCGTTCAAAGCGCGCGCCTTCGCCACCGCTGGTGCAGTTTATACGGCAATATCACGATGACCAGCGCCACCAGCATCAGTATCGCCGCCGCGGCCCCGCGGCCGATCTGGCCGCGCTGGAACATGAAATCATAGACCACGGTGGCCGGCATGTTGGTGGCGATGCCGGGGCCGCCGCCGGTCAGCGCACGCACAAGATCGAAGGTCTTGATCGCCATCTGCAGCAGAATGACCATGACCGCCAACACGATGGGGCCGATCGTCGGCAACACCACGCGGCGATAGATGCGCCACGTGCTGGCGCCGTCGATCTGCGCGGCCTTGACGATCTCGGCGTCGACCGAACGCAAGCCGGCCAGGAACAGCGCCATCGCGAAACCGGCGGCCTGCCAGGCGCCTGCGATCACCAGCGTGTAGATCGCCATGTCGCGGTTGATCAACCAGTCGAAGCGGAACCCGGTCCAGCCCCAACCCCGCACCAGTCGTTGAATGCCGATCCCTGGGTTGAGCAGCCAGCCCCAGATCGTCCCGGTGACGACAAAGGAGATCGCCATTGGATAGAGAAAGATCGTGCGAAAGATATTCTCGCCCCGGACGCGTTGGTCGAGCAGGATCGCGAGCAACAGGCCAAGCGCGCTTGTCACGATGACGAAGCACAGCCCGAAGATGACGATGTTGACGTAGGCGACATGAAAGTTGCGGGTCGCCATGACCGCGTGGTAGTTGCGCCAGCCGACGTATCCGGCCTGGGGAAGTAGCGTCGACGGGGTGAACGACAGCCATGCCGTCCATACCGTGAACACCACGACCTGGCCGGCCGACAGGATAATCGGCGGCCAGATCGCCAGCATCGGCAGCGCTGCCTCCCAGTAACGATGCAACCTGTTTCTGGTCCGGGGCGAGCCGAGGCCCCGCGCGGGGTTGACCGCCGTCAGAACATCTTCGGCTGGCACGCCGACCTAGCGCGCGCTGTCGACAGCATCGGCCAGACGCTGTTGCGCCTCTTTCGGCTTCAGATCGCTGTTGTGAACAAACTCAGTCAGCACGTCGATCATCGCCGCGGTGATCTGGTTCGGCTGCGCCATGTTGTGGGCCAGGCTCAGCACCACCTGTTTTTCCTTCAGCGAGTCTTTTAATCCCAGTGCGCTGCTGCGCTGCGCGTCCGACCAGCCCTGGCCACTCAGGTCGGCATCTGTGCGCACCGGAATGGAGCCGGTGATGTGCGAATACATCTCCTGTGTGGACAACTCCATAATCAGTTTGGCGAACAGCGTCTGGCCGGCTTGCAGATCGGCCGCTTTCTGGCGCCAGAAAATGAAAGCATCGGCGTTCAGGTCGTATGCCGCTCGGCCGTTGTCCTGCGGCGCGGGTCCGCTGACAAAATCGGCGACGGTGAAGCCGCCGTTGATGATGTTGCCCTGTGCCCACCCGCCCATCAGCAGCAATCCGATGTTGCCGCGGATGAAGGGCGCCACTTGCACGCTCCAGCCCTGGGCGGCGATCGAGGGGTTCATCCAATCCGCCAGTTTGCGCGTCTGCTCGAAGGCGGCGAGGACTTCGGGGCCCATCAAGGCGTCGGCGTCAAGTTCCATGACGGCCTTGCGATAAGCCTCCGGGCTGATGCCGTTCAGCGCGATCTCCCATTTCATACCATCATCATAACGAATACCGCCATTGGCAAGCGGAATGATGCCGGCCGCCTTCATCTTCGTCGCCAGCGCGTTGAACTCGGCCCAGGTGGCCGGCAACCTGGTGGCACCGACCTTGTCCATGGCCTTCTTCGAGGCGAACAGCGTGTTGATGCGATAGATTTGCAGCGGCAGCGCGATCCAATGGCCGTACGGCTTGTGCAGCTTGGCAAGTATTGGTGCGACGAAGTTCTCGTAACCTGCCGCGGTCACGAGCGCATCGAGATCGACGGTCGGCGCGATCTTCGACCACGCCGCGATCTCCGGTCCCTTGAGTTGCGAGGCAGCCGGCGGATCGCCCGCCATGATTTCCGCCCGCAACTTGTTCATCATGTCGGTGGTAAATCCCGGCACCGGATTATGCTGCCAGATGCCGCCGTTCTGTTCGAAGAGTTTCCCCAGCGCGGTGATGGCGGCGCCGTCGCTGCCGGATGACCATTGCGAGATCGCCGTCAGCCGCGGCTTGATGCTTGCCGCCTGCCCGATCGCCGGCAACGCGCATAGCGCGCCCGAGGCCGCGAGAACCCTTCGGCGAGACAGATTGGTCATGATTTCCCCCGTGCTTGATGGGCGCTTCCGCGGCGCCTTGTGAAGCGAGTTTAGCCAACCCATCGATCGGCGTCACCTTCGCGGACAGGCAGCGATCAGCTAGTTGGAGCGCGCTTGTGTAACGGGCCTTCGTGTGTCAACCCCTTCAAGCGTGGTTTCTCCCATTTCTCTGCCTTCTTTCTGGTTTTCTGGTTCGGCTGAAGCGCCGTTTTCTCGTCCCGGCCTGAATATCCTCTGGTGTGTTGCGCACCACCCCTGCTCAGCCCGGCGACGTCGGCCGCCCCTGCGCCTTCGCGCTCATCCCCAGCCGGTGCCGCTCTTCTGTCCGGGGTCGGTGCACGGCGGCCACCTTATGGGGTCTGATGAGGATCGGCCAGCCAATCTCGCTGGTGCGCGGTGAGCCTCGCGGCGCCGCTCCGCGCTTCACGGCCTGACCGGATCCAGCAGTTCCACCGCCAGACCGGCTTGCCTCATGCCCGCATACAGCCATTGCGACAGCGGGCCTGCTTCCAGTCCGATGCGGGACACCTCAAGGGCTAGCCCTTTGAGCTACGTCGTCAAGGTCTCCGGCCCACTGGCTATTTTGGCTTCACGGGCGATCCGCCTGGTCATATCCACCACGCATACACTCGCTTTCCAACGATACGTCGATACCGGCATAGTATTTCATGTTCGTCCCTTCGATGATGCTTGCAGCAGGCACCCGCCTGACTCCGGTCAGTCACACCATCACTCTGAGGGACGGCCACTTTGGTCGCCAAGTCCGGCGGCCGGCCCGTTACCCCAACTAGGGATCACGCCCCCTGCCAAGGTCCGCGTCGCGGCATCAACCTGCCGTATAAGCGAAGGATTCTCAGCGCGGGGGTTTGGGCGGGCATTGACGCGGTCCTTGATGTAGGCGCCGGTGATCGTTGCCCACTCAGGGGCCAGCGCGACGTGCAGCGGCGTATCGGCGCCTTGCTCCTCTGTTCGCAGGAATGGCGCCATCAGCCGCCAAGCAACACCGATTGCGCCACTTTCCCTTATCAGGCCGGTGGCAACCGCGCCGGGGTGCACGACATTGGCGACGACTCCGCTGCCGCGCAGACGCTCGGCGCGCGCGAAGGTCGCCATCATCATCGCCAATTTCGACCGGCCGTAGGCTCGTATCATCCCCCAGTGACGGACAAGCTCCAGATCGCCGGGGTCGATGCTGGCGCGATCGGAGGTGGACGAACCGACATTGACAATGCGCGATGGGGCACCCGCCCGCAGGGCGCCCTCCAGCGCGTCGGTCAGGACGAAGGGAGAAAGATGGTTCACCGCCAGCACCGCCTCGTGCCCTTCCTCCGTGACTTGCCGCCGACCCGCGAACATGCCGGCATTGTTGACGAGCAGGCCGACCCGTGGGTGGGTTGAGGTAATTTCCAAACCGACACGGTTAGCGGCGGCGAGCGAACTGAGGTCGGCAAGCCGCAGTTCCGTGCTGGCGGCCGGCGCCTGCCGGGCAATCCAGGCCTGGCCTGCCTCTCCCCGCGCCACATCCCGGCACACCAACACCACATGGTGACCCGCGCGCGCGAGACCCAACGCGATCCACCGCCCGATCCCGCCTGTGGAACCCGTTACGACGGATATTGGGGATGCTTTCTGGTCTATACGAGACTTCCTAATGCAAACGGTGGAACATGTCGTTCGGTGCGAGACCAGGATAGCCCAGTTAAGTCCCCTACAACCAACGTCATCCGTCCGCTGATCTGAAGTCGGGTCGGATCTATCCGGGAAGGCCCGGTCCAACCGGTGTGTCTTCTTTACAACCGCACCGTCGTAGCAGGGCCCGCAGGCTGCGTATTGCCGGGAAAACTTCCTGATTCCAGTCGGCACCCTGCGCGTCATGCGCCGCCTGTTCGGCTTCTACAATAGCGCGATCTTCCTTGAAAATGCGCTCGGTGAAAAGGACCAGCAGTGGCCAGGCAGCTTCAAGAAGGCCAGGAATTCCGGGTCGCTTCACCGAAAGCAGGCCGAACGTCCGGCAGCGCCTCTGCTCACGGTCCAACGGAACATAGACGATCCAGAGATCCATGACCGGCGTATCGGCCTGCGTGCGAATTCGCAGCGTCTGATACGGATACTCCGTCCGGATCGTCATCACATCCTTGTCGGCCGTTGCTTCGCCAACGCCTCGGCGCTGCCCAAAGATGGCAGCTTCTCCGAGCGGTTGCCGACCGGCCGTGCGGGCAAAACTGTAGCGCGTTTCCATCCAATCCAGGCCGCTGTCCTGCCCCAAGAAGCGCGGCCGCATCTGGCCCATCTGCTTTCGATGCAGGAACTGATGGTTCATGTCCATCAGGTTCTCGTGCATGAAGCTGTAGTGGCAGGCAATTCGGCGTCCGAACCGGCGAGTCTTGAATTGTGGGTCCGCCACAGACCCAAGGGCCGGCAGCGGCACCTCCTGGCTGCGCGCGGCGTCGCCCGGAAACACCAGGATCAACCCTCCGATTTCCTGGCACGGATAGGATCGCACCCCATTCGGCAGCTTTGCCTTGCCCAGGTAGGGCACATCGATGCAGCGCCCCGTCGCGTCATAGGCCCATCCGTGGTAGCTGCATCGGACGGTGCAGTTTTCCACCACGCCCTTGTTCAGCGGCACCTGGCGATGTGCGCAACGGTCAGCCAGTGCGAACACCGATCCCTGCCTGGGGCGAACCAGCACGATTGGCTCGCCTGCGAACTGGGTTGCCAGCGTCCGCCCGGGCTTTAACTCACGCGACCAAGCGAGCGGGTACCAATGGTCCGGATGCGCCCCCACCCGCCGCAAATCGCGCAGTGTCCCGGCATTCAGAAGGTCATCTCCAACGATAGGCAAGGTTTGATCCATCCGGACCTTCCTACAGATGTCACCCACTAGACCGACTGTCTTTGTCGCACGGGCAGGAGACCAGAGCACGCCGCAGCCGAACCTATGACATCGTTGCTTGAGGTCGACGGCGTCTTCGCGGGCGCGAGGGCAGGTTGTTGTTCCGGTTCCATGGCGGGCGGCTGCTCCGTTATTTGGACGGAATTGAAACAGGCGAATTCCATCGGATGTTTGACATCGTACACCGTGTCGATGGTCTTCACCAGATCGCCACCGATGTTGTCGCCATTTTGCACAAGCACTGACAAAGTCGCGGTGGTGGCCTGCCCTCCTGCGAGGCGGCAATGGCGCCGTCCCGTTTCGTGGACAACTGGTCCTTGCGGTCAGGCGGCGCGCTGCTGCTCGAACCGGTGCTGGCGCCGTTGCAGCAGGTGCCAGGCCAGCTTGGTCGAAACCATGGAGATTTTGCCGCGCGGCGGCAGCCCGACCGCTTTCAGAACCATGCCCGTGCTGCGTTCGACGTGACGATACCGGTAGAAGCCCATCGCCAGCGCCATGTAGCAGGCAATGCAACGGTTGTGCTCATACGCTACCGATTCAGGCTCGTTTCCACAGTGATATGCGTATGCGAGTTCGTCGTCTTCGGACTCACCGATCCGGCCGAGTGCTATGCGCAGCCGGCTGAGCATCGACAGGTTCTCCCGTGCCAGATAACGCCGCATGTGATCGTAGAACAGCTTGAAGTGGCGGTATTCATCGGCTGCGATAAGCTTGCATACCTGCTTTAGCACCGGTTCATCGGTGGCTTCGGCTACGGCCGTGTAGTAACTCGACGTTCCGGTTTCGACCATGCAGCGTGCGATCAGCTCGCCGGTTCGCGAGCCGCGGATCGATGCATCCGCCTCCGTGTTAATCACGTATCCAGCGCGATAGCGATCGAATGCCGCGCCGAAGCTCCAGGTTGGATCAGCAAGCTCGGCCCATTTGGCCAGTGCTTCGCCGTGCTGGACTTCCTCTTCCGCCCAGTTGTCGGCAGCCTGGCGGAAGTCGGGGTCGTCGCGGAAGACGCCGCCGAGATAGACGGCATAATCCCGTCCATTGCGCTCCACCATTGCCGCGGCCTTGACCAACGGCACAAGTTCGGCATCAACGGCGTCGGGATCGAACCGATCCCAGGCAACATCTTCGATCCGCCAGTGCTTCATCTGGTTGGTATGCTCGCTTGAAGTTCGCGGGACGAAAGGCGCTTGCACGCCCGGACCATCCATATATGACGTTGGACAGCGGGAGAAACGGTTCCCAGGCTGTCCGGTTCACCGGAAGCCGCTCACGTTTGGCAGGCGGTGCTATTTGGCCACAGGGGTGAACAGGGCCGTGGCCCCTACAGCCCGGTTCCGGATGCCGCCGGCCACAGATCGCGCGCTTCAAGAACGGGCTGCTTCTGGAAGCGGCGTCCGAGACCTGACCCGTGAACCAACGGCGCCGTTTTATGTCCCCGCTACTCGGCGGGCAGCGCCCAGTCTAATGGCAGCGCAGCGATCAGGCGGTGAGGCCGCCGAAAGGATACGGTTCAACCAGCGGCGCTGGCGTCGCGCCACCGCACAACGGTCAGCCGGCCGCTTCGACCATGGCACGGGCGGATTGGACCACGTCCATGGCCTCGTCCTCGACCGCGGTATCCCGCTTATCGGCGGCTTCGTAAGCAGCTTCGGCTTCTGCCAACCGCCGTTCGGCTTCGGCCTTGTTGACCTCTCCCAACGGGATCGCCTTGTTCGCCAGGACAGTGCATCGTTCCTGCGTGATCTCAGCGAAGCCGCTGTCGACAAACAACCGATCCGTGACCCGATCACCCTCGTACAGATCAATTGTGCCCCCGCGCAACATGACGATCATGGGGCTGTGGCCCTCCAGAACACCCATATCGCCCTCGGACGCGGGGATCACCACCATGTCCACGGGCCGGGAAAGCAGCAGTTTCTCCGGGCTGACGATTTCGAGGGAGACGGCCATTCAGGCGCTCGCCTTCATGGTCTCGGCCTTCTGCACCGCTTCTTCGATCGTGCCCACCATGTAGAAGGCGGCTTCCGGCAGGTGGTCGTATTCACCAGCGCAGATCGCCTTGAAGCTGCGGACCGTGTCGGCCACCGGGACAAGCTTGCCGGGAAAGCCGGTGAAGACCTCCGCGACGTGGAATGGCTGTGACAGGAAGCGCTGGATCTTGCGGGCACGCGCGACGATCAGCTTGTCCTCCTCGGACAACTCGTCCATGCCCAGAATGGCAATGATGTCCTGCAACGATTTGTAGGTCTGCAGGATGCGCTGGGTTTCACGCGCCACGGCGTAGTGTTCCTCGCCGACGATCCGCGGATCCAGCGAACGGGACGTCGAATCCAGCGGGTCGACCGCCGGGTAGATGCCCAGTTCCGCGATCTGACGGTTCAGCGTGGTCGTAGCGTCCAAATGGGCAAAGGACGTGGCGGGTGCCGGATCAGTCAAATCGTCGGCGGGCACGTAGATCGCCTGGATCGAGGTGATCGACCCCTTGTTGGTCGAGGTGATCCGCTCCTGCAACGCACCCATGTCCGTGGCCAGAGTTGGCTGATAGCCCACCGCCGACGGGATGCGGCCCAGCAGAGCCGACACTTCCGCACCCGCCTGGGTGAAGCGGAAGATGTTATCGACGAAGAACAGCACGTCCTGGCCTTCCTCATCGCGAAAGTATTCCGCCATTGTCAGACCCGACAGGCCGACGCGCGCGCGCGCGCCCGGCGGCTCGTTCATCTGGCCATACATCAACGCCACCTTGGAGCCTTCGAGCAGGTTGCCCTGGTCGTCCATCTTGATGACGCCGGCGTCGATCATCTCGTGATACAGGTCGTTGCCTTCGCGCGTGCGCTCACCCACACCGGCGAACACCGACACGCCGCCGTGCGCCCTGGCGATGTTGTTGATCAGTTCCTGGATCAGCACCGTCTTGCCCACACCCGCGCCGCCGAACAGCCCGACCTTGCCGCCCTTCAAATAGGGGCACAGCAGATCGACAACCTTGATGCCGGTCACCAGGATCTCGGCCGAGGTCGCCTGCTCCTCGAACGTCGGCGCCGCACGATGGATCGGCATGTGCTGCTTGGTGTTGACCGGACCCTTCTCGTCGATCGGCTCACCGATCACGTTCATGATGCGGCCCAAGGTCTCGGGTCCCACCGGCACCTGGATCGGCGCCCCGGTATCGGTCACTTCCTGGCCACGGACCATGCCATCGGTGCTGTCCATGGCGATGCATCGAACGGTGCGCTCGCCCAATTCCTGCGCCACTTCCAACACCAAGGTGCGGTTTTCGATCTTGCTGAGCAGCGCGTTCTGGATGAACGGCAACTCACCATCGAACTGCACGTCCACCACGGCCCCCAGAACCTGGGTCACGCGACCGACGATGTTGCTTGCCATGATGATGGTTCCTTCGATTATGGTCGGAGATCAGAGCGCTTCGGCGCCGGAAATGATCTCGATCAGTTCCCTGGTGATGTTCGCCTGGCGGGCACGGTTATAGTTCTGGCTCAGCCGCTTGATCATGTCGCCGGCGTTGCGCGTCGCGTTGTCCATCGCGGTCATGCGTGCGCCATGCTCACCGGCCGAGCTTTCCAGCAACGAGCGATACATCTGGATGGCCATCGCCTGTGGCAGCAGGCGGGCCAGGATGGTTTCCTCGTCCGGCTCGAACTCATAAGTGGCACCGCCCAGATCTTCGGTTTCCCCTTCCGGCGGTGGTGCCGGAATGATCTGCTGCTCGGTCACGACCTGGGCGATGACCGACTGGAAGCGGTTGTAGATGATCGTCGCGACGTCGATTTCACCGGCCGACAGCATTTCCGTCACGCGTGCGCCGATCTCTTGAGCATCGCCGAAATCCACCCGACGCTTGCCGGCATAGGTGATGTCTCCGACGATCCGGCTGCTTAGCTCCCGCCGCAGATAATCACGGCCTTTCCGCCCCACGGCGAGGATCTTGACCGTCTTGCCCTCGGCTTCCAGCCGGCGGGCGAGATTGCGGGTCGCACGTCCGACGTTGGAGTTGAAGGCACCGGCCAAGCCCCGATCGGCGGTCACCGCGATCAGCAGATGCACCTTGTCCTGTCCGGTGCCGACCAGCAGTGGGGGCGCCGTTGGCGAACCGGCGACGGATGCGGCCAGCGCGCGCAGCATGCGATCCATGCGCTCCGCATACGGACGCGAGGCTTCCGCCTGCTGCTGTGCGCGACGCAGCTTCGAGGCCGCCACCATCTTCATGGCCGACGTGATCTTCTGCGTCGATTTCACGCTGTTGATGCGTGTTCGGAGCGCCTTCAGACTGGGCATATCTCGATGTCCCTTTGTTCGACAGGGCGATTGGCGTCGAAGGTTGGTTCAACCTCGGCCGATCGCGCCCTAGCTGAAGGATTTCGCAAAGCCGTCCAGGAAGGCGATAAGCTTTTTCTCGGTTTCCGGCTTGATCTCCAGATCGCCGCGGATCGCATCCAGAATCGCGGGCTCACGCGATTTAAGCTCGCTGACGAACTGCGATTCGAATGAGCTGATCCGACCGATGTCGATCTTGTCGAGGTAGCCACGCACGCCGGTGAAGATGACCACCACCTGTTCCTCGATCGGCATCGGTTGGTATTGAGGCTGCTTCAGCAGCTCCGTCAGCCGCGATCCGCGTGCCAGAAGCTGCTGGGTGGATGCATCGAGGTCGGACGAGAACTGCGCGAACGAGGCCATCTCACGATATTGCGCCAGCTCCAGCTTGATGCGGCCGGCCACCTGCTTCATCGCCTTGATCTGGGCGGCGGAGCCGACGCGTGACACCGAAAGACCGACGTTCACCGCCGGACGAATGCCGCGGAAGAACAGTTCGGTTTCCAGGAAGATCTGGCCGTCGGTGATCGAAATCACGTTCGTCGGGATGTAGGCCGACACGTCCCCCGCCTGCGTCTCGATCACCGGGAGGGCGGTGAGCGAGCCGGCACCCAGGTCATCGTTCATTTTCGCGGCACGTTCCAGCAGTCTGGAGTGCAGATAGAACACGTCGCCCGGGTAGGCCTCGCGGCCGGGCGGCCGGCGCAAGAGCAGCGACATCTGGCGGTAGGCGACGGCCTGTTTTGACAGATCGTCGTAGAAGATGACCGCGTGTTGCCCGCTGTCGCGGAAGAACTCGCCCATCGTGCAGCCGCTGTATGGCGCCAGGAATTGCATCGGGGCGGGGTCAGATGCCGTGGCGGCGACCACGATGGTGTATTCCAGCGCGCCGTTTTCTTCGAGCGTTCGCACAAGCTGCGCCACCGTCGATCGCTTCTGGCCGATAGCGACATAGATGCAGAACAGCTTCTTTTTGTCGTCGCTGCCGCCGTTGATGCCTTTCTGATTGATGATCGTGTCGATGATAACGGCGGTTTTTCCGGTCTGCCGGTCACCAATGATCAGTTCACGCTGGCCGCGCCCCACCGGGATCAAGGCGTCAATCGCCTTCAGCCCCGTCTGCATTGGCTCATGCACCGACTTGCGGGGAATGATGCCCGGCGCCTTGACCTCGACGCGGCTCATTTTGGCGCCGGCGATCGGACCCTTGCCATCGATCGGATTGCCCAGCCCATCAACCACCCGACCCAGCAAGCCAGCGCCGGTCGGCACCTCCACGATCGATCCGGTGCGGGCCACGGTATCGCCCTCGCGGATTTCGGTGTCGTCGCCGAAGATCACGACACCGACGTTGTCGGTTTCCAGGTTCAGCACCATGCCGCGCAGGCCGGCCGAAGGGAACTCGACCATTTCGCCGGACATCACGTTCTGCAGGCCGAAGACCCGGGCGATTCCGTCACCCACTGACAGAACCTGGCCGGTTTCGGCGACATTGGCTTCGGTGTCGAACGCGGCGATCTGCTTCTTCAGGATCTCCGAGATCTCGGCTGGGCGGATCTCCATCTCACGCGGCTCCCTTCATGGCGTACTGCAGGCGTTGCAGCCGGGATTTCAAACTGGTGTCGTAAAGGCGGGCCCCGATGCGAACGATCAGGCCGCCAAGCAAATCGGGCTCGACCCGCTCGTTTATGTTGACGTTGCCATAACCGGCCTCGATCAGTCGGGCGCGCAGCTGCTGGCGCTGCACATCACTCAACGGATGCGCTGAAGCAACGTGGGCGGTGACGATACCCCGGCGTTCGGCCACCAAGGCGGCGAAGGCGGTGACGATCTCACGCAGCGCCCGCAAGCGCCGGTTGACCGAGATGACCCCGACGAAATCGCGGACTTGCTTGCCGAAGCCCTCCTGCGTCAGCACCGCCTGGGCAGCCGCTGTCGCAGTTTTGACATCGATCAAAGGGGACTCCAGCAGGCGGCGGAAATCCTTGCTGCCGTCGATCAGCTGACCGAGATTCTCCATCTGCGACACCACGGTGTCGACCCCGTGGCTTTCATCGGCGAGCGCATACAATGCGGCGGCGTAGCGGTCGGCAAGGCCGCCACCAGATGCGATTGTCGTAGCCTGAGAAGCCACGTTGTTTTCCATATGTTACGCCGAGCCGAGGGGGCGCGGACAAGTACCGGGACCGGCCGGCCGAACCGGCGCCGGGCGTCTAGCATGGGGTATAGGGCCACGCAATACGCGGGCACTTGCGGCGTGTAACCTTTCCCAGCGATCGTCTACTTCATGCTCGGCTCGCCGGCCGCCAGCCCGCGGTTCCTGACGCACCGCAACAGCCTGGTCAATCTGTCGAATAGTTCATACAGGATCGCCGGATATGGCGCCAAGCCATTCGACCCGCGTCAATATTTGATCGGCAACGGACACTTCCTCTCGCATTTCTACGTGCTGTGCCTGCCGTCCATCTTCCTGATCTGGCAGAGCACGTTTCATGTCGGCATCGCGGAACTTGGCATGACGATCATGTTCATGTCAGGAACGACGGCGCTGCTGCAGACGCCGGTCAGTCTTCGGGTGGATCACCACGGCGCGCGACCGTTGCTGGTTGGCGGCGCGCTGATCACGCCGGTGCCGCTCGGCATTCTGATCGACAAGGGGCACCCAGACCTGGTTCTGGTGGCGGTGACCCTGCTGCTGAGCCTCTTTTGTGCGGGCGCTGCCCGCGTATCGGAGGAGAACGGCCGAAGCGGCCGTTATGCCGGCAGAGTAGCCGCCCCCGCGCCGGCGGCTTCCCGCCGATGTCCTGTTTTGCAGAAAGGGCCAACGATCGGTTGGATCGTCTTCGTTTGGATCGTCTGCTGCATACGCCGCTGATCATCCGCGCGGGTCGCACCCGAGCGATGCCCTGATGTCGCCATCATCTCTCGGCAAGTAACCACCTGTGCCTGATAGCGTGGCTGTCGACAGGGCAACGACACAAGCCCGCGGACGCCGGCAACCTGTTAACGGCTGGGCGTCAGAAAAGGTGCGATCTGCTGTGCAAGACTGGCGTATAATCCGTCGGGACACGTGAACCACCCGGATCACATGTGTATCGGTCTTGTTGACCGGCTTCCAGGCGGCGGCCCAATGTCGCTTAACTGCGCCCGCGGGGTATGATGGAGCCTTTAGTGACCGCCCTTCCGGCGCTGGTCGAGGCGGCAGACAGAGATAAGGACTTTGCCCTCGCCAGCTTTCTGGCCCGCTGGAGCAGCGGCGCTCGCCATGACCTCTCCGCCTCGGAATCAGCCACGCTGACGCTTCCCTCGCTTCTGGACATGGCGAACGAGGAAGACTGGCGCCGCTGGCAGCAGTTGGAGTTCGGTTATGCGTCGCCGCACGGGGCGCCTTGGCTCCGAGCCACGATCGCCGACCGCCATCCAGGATTGGACGCTTCGAACGTGCTTTGTTGCGCGGGCGCGCAAGAGGGATTGACCTGCGTCATGCGCGCGATGCTCGGGGCCGAGGATCATGCCATCGTCGTGGTGCCGATCTACCAACCGACTGAGCAGGCTGTGACATCGAGTTGCGCGGTGACTGGGGTGGCGTTGCGTGCTGAGAATAACTGGCGGCTGGATGTGGACGAGGTGGCCGCGGCGATCCGTCCGCGGACCAGGCTGGTCCTGATCAATTTCCCCAATAGTCCGACCGGCGCTTCGATCGAGCCGGCCACCCTCGCATCGCTTGTTGAACTTTGCCGGCGCCGCGGCATCTGGCTGGTGAATGACGAAGTCTATCGATCTGCCGGGGATGATCCGGCATCGTGTTCACGTCCGATTTCAGAGATCTATGAGCGCGGCATCTCGGTCGATGCGATGTCGAAGGGTTTTGGCCTGCCAGGTCTGCGCGTAGGGTGGATCCTGTGCCAGGATCGGTCCGTGCTGGCCAGGGTGCTCCTTGCCAAGAGCTCATTATCGAGCTGTCTGGCGACGCCGAGCGAGGTCTTGGCGCATATCGCACTCAAGGCCGAAGCGCAGATTCTGCAACGAAACCGCGCTGTGGCGCAGTCCAACAGGGATCGTCTGCTGACGTTGCTGGACCGACATGCCGACGTGCTGGAAGCGGTGGTTTCAGCCGCTGCCGTTCTTGCGTTTCCGCGCTATCTGGGTGCGGAGGATGCCAGCCAGTTCGCTGAACGTCTTGCTCGCGACGCCGGGGTGCTGGTGCTTCCGTCCAGCATCTGGCGATCGTCCCTCGCCCCGGTGCCAACAGATCGGTTGCGCATCGGCCTCGGTCGTGTCGAAGCCGGCTTGGCGCTGGCCGCGTTGGACGACTACCTGACCGCTGTCAAGAAAACCGGCAGCGAACTCAGGGGTTTGTAACCAGGACACTTCCCGCGGGCGGCGGTTGAAGCCGGCCGTCAGATCCCGGGTGCAGCCCGCATCCATGTTATTAAGTCGAAATGACGCACCTCCTCCAGCAATGTGGCAAGCCGGCGAGCCTGGTGTTCGAGGATGGCGGCGCCAAGCGCCGCGCTCGCGGCTTGGGCGTTTCCGAGGGCGCCGGCTGGATGTAGATCCTGTGTTTCCCAGCCAAATCCGACCCCACCTTCGGGCATGAGAAGCGTGGTCTCCCGCTCTCGCGCCAGCCAGGCGCTGCGAAAGTCGGTGGCGTGCTCCATCCGAACCAAATCGGGACGGAGATGTAACATAATGCTGGTTTCAATCAGGCCGCCGTGGATGCCATGGCGTTGCTCATCCTGGGTCAGCATGACCGCGGGCGGCAGGCCAAGATGGCTGGCGAGGCAATTGACGACGAACATGTTGTCCGCCCGCAAGCGCCGACAGACCAGATCGACAACCTGCGGCTGCCCGCCATGACTGTTCAGGATCACCATGCGCCGCACGCTGGTTCGCAACACGCTGCGGCCGATTTCGGTCAGCACCGCGATCAGCGTCTCGGCCGAAAGGGTTAGCGTGCCAGGAAAGCGCACGTGCTCGACTGAGAGCCCGACGGACTGCATCGGCAACGCCAACACCGACGCGTCCGGCGGCACAAGCTCCAGCGCTCGGTTCAGGATGGCGTTGTTGATGGTTGCATCCACGCTGACGGGAAGATGCGGGCCGTGCTGCTCGATCGCCGCGACGGGCAGGATGGCAACGACGTCCTGGGGCAGCGAGCGCAGAGCGGTCCAGGTAAGGTCCTGCCAATGCCTGACCGCGGTCATGTTTCAACGCCTTCCAGTGACCAGGAATGCAGCAATCGCCCCGTCCGGCGGCAGCTGCTCAGCATGAGCCTGTGCTGCTTTGCCTGAATACCTCTGGCACGTTTCCTGCTTCAAGTCATGCATTGATAACCAGCGCTGAAGGTGACTTCATGCCGCAGACAACCCGCCGTTCGCTACTGGCTGGGGGCACCGCGCTTGCCTCGACGAGTTCGTTATCCTTGTCTGCCCGGGCGGCAACGAAAATCACCTTCCTGACAAGTTGGTTCGCACAGGCCGAACACGGCGGCTTCTACCAGGCGAAGGCCACGGGGCTATACCAAAAGGCTGGTCTTGACGTGACGATCAAGATGGGTGGCCCGCAGGTCAACGGTTTGCAGCTGCTGACCGGCGGCGACGCCGACATCATCATGGGTTACGATATCCAAACGTTGGGTGCGGTCGCGAAAGGTCTGCCAGTGGTGACCATCGGCACCTCTTTCCAATACGACCTGCAAGGCCTGATGACGCATCAGGACATCAACTCGATCGCCGATCTGAAGGGCCACAAGATCCTGATCGCAAGTACCTCGCACGCCACGTTCTGGCCTTGGCTGAAGCAGCGCTTCGGCTTTACCGACGACATGGCGGGCGCCTACACCTTCAATCTGCAGCCCTTCCTGGTCGACAAGAGCCTCGCTGTTCAGGGCTACGCGACGTCGGAGCCGTTTGAGGCCCGCAAGCAGGATCCCGGGGTCAAATTCTTTCTTTTATCGAAACAAGGATATCCGCCGTACGGCAGCACGATGGTGACGACGAATGGCTTCGTCAGCAAGAACGCACCGGCTACAGCGGCGTTCGTCAAGGCGTCGCTGCTGGGCTGGCGCGACTACATGACGAACCCAGGACCGGCGAATGCGCTGATCAAACAAGACAATCCGAAGATGACGGATGACCGGATCGCATACGCGATCAAGACCATGAAGGATATCAAGGTGCTCGATGGTGACGCGGCGGCGGCGCAGGGCATCGGCATCATGACCGACGCGCGGTGGAAGGCCACCTACGACTTCCTTGTCAAAGCCAACCTCTTGAAGGCCTCGACCGACTGGAAAAGCGCCTTCACCACCGCTTTCGTCAAGGACCTTCACATCATGATGGCATGAACGATCGTTCTGCCATCATGGAGGTTGCCGTGCCGGCCGTGGAGGTGCTTTCGGCCGAGAAAGTGTTCGCCAACGGCTTCCGCGGCCTGGCGCCGATCGACCTGGCGATCCAGCCCGGCGAGTTCGTCAGTCTGATTGGTCCGTCAGGCTGCGGCAAAAGCACGCTGCTGAAATTGATCGCCAACCTGATCGAACCGACCGACGGTCGTCTTCAATGGTGGCGCGGGAATTTCTCCAAGGTTGGGCAAGTGGGGCGGCGGCTTGCCTTTGTGTTCCAGGACCCAACCTTGATGCCCTGGGCGCGGGTTGAAAACAACGTGCGCCTGCCGCTGGATTTCGCCGGCGTGCAGCGCGCGGCGGCGAAGACGCGGGTCGCGGCCGCGTTGGCACAGGTTGAACTTGGCGACGCGGCACGCCGTTATCCCCGGCAATTATCCGGCGGCATGCGCATGCGGGTCTCCATCGCTCGGGCGCTGGTCACCGACCCGGATCTGCTGTTGATGGACGAGCCGTTTGGCGCGCTGGATGAGTTCACGCGAAACCGGCTGGACGAGGATCTAGCCCGCCTGTCGTGGGAGCGCCATTTGACCACGGTGTTCGTTACGCACTCGATTTACGAGGCGGTCTTCCTGTCCTCGCGCATCATCGTCATGGCGGCCCAACCAGGGCGGGTGTTCAGGCAGTTCCATCTCGATGAACCGAGGCCACGAAGCGAACACTTCCGCGCCAGCACGCGTTTCGCCGCGCTGTGCCGGGATTTGTCGGCGTTGCTCACCGATGCTGCGATCGCGAGTCGAGGCTGATGCGCCCGCTGTCGGGACGTGAATGGTTTGGCCCGGTGGTCGCACCGATGGTCGTGGGCGTTGTTCTGGTTGGCCTGTGGCAGTTGTGCTGCCGCTATTTCGTGATCCCGGTCTACCTGTTCCCAGCCCCGTCCGACATCGCCGAAAGCCTGCTCGAAAACTGGCCGGATCTGCTGCATGCTCTTGGCAGCACGTTGAAGGTGACCTTCGCGGCTTTCTTCCTGGCCACGGTATTGGGCGTGCTGACGGCGTTCCTGTTCATTCAGAGCCGGTGGATCGAAATGAGTCTGCTGCCGTATGCTGTTTTGCTGCAGGTAACGCCGATCGTCGCGGTAGCGCCGCTGATCATCATTCTGGTAAAGAACACGCCGCTGGCGCTGACCGCGTGCGCGACGGTGATCGCGCTATTCCCGATCATCAGCAACACCACCATCGGGCTGCGCAGCGTCGATCCTGGTTTGCTGGCCTATTTCCGCATGAACAAGGTAGGCCGAGCGCAAACCTTGTGGCGGTTGCGGGTGCCAAGCGCGCTGCCGTTTTTCATGGCTGGACTGCGGATATCCAGCGGGCTGGCGCTGATCGGTGCCGTGGTGGCCGAGTTTGTCGCCGGAACCGGTGGTCGAAGTGCTGGATTGGCCTACGAGATCCTGCAATCCGGCTTTCAATTGGACATTCCGCGGATGTTTGCCGCGCTGCTGCTGATCACCGTCACCGGCGTGGCGTTGTTCGGCTTGATGGTCGGGCTGGAGCGACTTTTGTTGGGGCACTGGCACGACAGTGCCGTAAGAACGGAAAGGTGAAGCGATGCTGACCACGCAACAGAAGACGATGCGCCGGTTCTGGTACGCAACGATGCCGGTCAGCCACTTGGCCGAGGGACCCAGGCCTTTCCGCGTTATGAACGAAGACATCGTCCTGTTCCTAGATGCCGATAATCAGCCCGCGGCCTTGCGCGACCGATGCTGTCATCGAACGGCGAAGCTGTCGAGGGGCTGGATGGACGGCGGGAATATCGTCTGCGGCTACCACGGCTGGACCTATGACAACAGCGGCAGGGTGGTGCGGATCCCGCAATATGACCCCGGCGCGAACCTGCCCCGCTACAAGGTCGATGCGTTTCAATGTCAGGCTCGTTACGGCTATGTCTGGGTCGCGTTGGAGGAGCCGCTGCTGCCCGTGTTCGATATTCCGGAGGACGGCGCTCCTGGCTTTCGACGCATCTTTCAGTTCTACGACCAGTGGCAGACCGCGCCGCTGCGGTTGATGGAGAACAGCTTCGATAACGCTCATTTCGCCTTTGTCCACCGGGGTACCTTCGGGGACAACGCCCAGCCGAAGCCCAGCAAGTATGAGATCGAGGAGACCGATTACGGCTTCGTCGCGACCACCGTCGTGGACATCGTCAATCCATCGGCGGCGTTCCGCGTGACCGGAACGACGGAGCCGACAACGACGCGAACCATGCGCAATCACTGGTATCTTCCGTTCGCGCGACGGATGGACATGACGTACCCAAGCGGTATCCGCCACATCATCATCAACTGCGCGACGCCGATCGAGGATGGCCGCATCCAGTTGGTGCAGCTGCTGTACCGTAACGACACCGAGGCGCAGTGTCCCACCCAGGCTCTGATCGATTGGGATGCGGCGGTGGTTTACGAGGACCGGGACATCCTGGAAGCCACCGACCCGGATGCAGCGCTTGATCTGGTGCATCGCACCGAGGCGCATATGACGTCCGACCGTCCGGGACTGATTATGCGTCGACGGCTGCTGGAGCTGCTCCAGGCGCATCAAGACCCGGAGGTCACGCGGAATTATGTTGTTGCCTAGTACCCGATCGCAAGAAGCGCGACACGCGAAGCGGCCGCGTTTCGCCGCGTCAATCGGCGACTTCAGACGAACAGCGACGTGCGGCACTGCGCTGATGCGCGATACTCGAAGGTCGCTTGCCTGGCATGGCGACCGGCGAGGCTGACTTGGTGATGAGGCTCGAAACAGGCATCACGGGGCGTAGACACAAGCCGCGATGAATCACCTAATCCAAGACATGAAAACTTCGCATCTTGCCGGGGTTGAGCAGGCCTTGTGGATCAGCATGTCGTTTAAAGGAAAGCTGATCGGCGTCGACCTGCTTGTGGCCGACCCCGTCCTCCAGGGTAAATACGTGCGGATTGGCAACGGACACACCCTGTGCCCGGTGCTGCGTGATGATGGTGTTCAGCCGATCCTCCGAAGTAAACCGCACGATCGGCAGACCGCTTGCAGTGACCTGGCCGCCGACGCGCAGGAACTCCAGATGCGGAATGAGCTCGTCACCGAACAGGTTTTCGATTTCCGCGACGCTGTCCAGCAGACGCGCCGGCGGATAAAGCGTCTGCAAATACGTTACGTTACGGTCGCGCTTGAGCACCTGCAACGTCGTGTGGTTCCAGGTGAATTCGTAAAGCGGAACATCCCCGGGCGCTTCCGCGGTTGGCCGTTCGAAGGTGATCGTGCCGTTCGCGTGGTGCCGCGACAACACGGACTTGAAGGCGGCAACGGACGGTTCCGCGACCATCGCGATCAGTATCGCCTGTCCGTCGGGGCAGTGCGCGCGCACCTGGCGGAACGCATCGGGCGTCGGCCAGGCGATGCAAGAGAGCAGCTTCTTCACGATGCCATCCGCCAACGCCACGGCGTAGCCGAACCGCACCGCGTCGATGAAGGTCGGGAACGCGACGATCATCTCGATCCAACGGTATGCCGGCGCCAGGGGCATCTCCAGCGCGGTGATCAGACCGGTGGTGCCGTATGCATGGTTGACGGCCTGTGCGTCGCCCTGGTGAAGGTCAAGGATCCTGGGATCAGCCTCCATCGTGACAATGCGGGCAGCCGCGACGTTGCCGGGCTCCCGCAATCCGCCCCAGGTGACCGATCCCACGCCGCCCGAGCCGCCGGCCACGAACCCGCCTATCGTCGCGGTTCGTTTGGTCGATGGATGCATGCGCAACTCCCACCCGTTTGGGTGGAGCTCACGGTCGATGTCGATCAGCCTGCGTCCGGGTCCAACCCGCACCATGCCCGGACGCTGCCACTCGATGGTATCAAGTGCGGTCATGTCCAGTATCACGCCACCATGCAATGGCACGGCCTGACCATAGTTGCCGGTGCCGCCGCCGCGTGGCGTCACCGCCATCTTGTGTCGATAACAGCTGGCCACGGCACGAACCACGTCCGCCTCATGTCGCGGACTGACAATCGCTTGCGCGGTGCGGCCTCGCAACTGCTTGTTCAACACCGGACTGTACCAAAAGAAATCCCGCGACTTCTGCCGTACCAGCGCCGGTTCGGCGGAATATGGAATATCCCCCAGGTCGTTCAACAGACGATCCAGTGCTGCCAATCCATCCTCCCCAACCTGACAGTCCTCCCCAATCTGACAGTCCTCTCCAATCTGACGGTCCTCTCCAATCTGACACAAGCACATCGGGTGCCAACATGACGCCGACCTGGCTTCCCACAGCGTTGCCCGCCCAGACCTGGCTGCGAAACGCCCAGATCCCAGCGGCAGTTCTCGACAGCCCGTCGGTGCCGTCTGACGCCGAAGGGCTGGCGCGGCTCGACTTGAACTTGGCCGACGGCCGTATCGCCGCGATCGCGCCGGCGGGAACGGCGCAGGACGGCATCGACATGGACCGCGGCCAGGTCTGGCCATGCTTTGTCGATGGGCATGTGCACCTGGACAAGACGCAAACCTGGCCGCGCCAGCCCAATCCTGATGGCACGCATTCGGGTGCGAAGAATGCCGTCATCGCCGATCGAGGCAAACATTACGCTGAAGACGACATCCAGCCGCGCTTTGAGTTCGGGCTGCGGTGTGCCTTTGCCCACGGCACAGCCGCGATCCGCACGCATCTGGATAGCTATTGGCCGGATGCCAAGGCGCACTGGGCCGTCTTCCGTCGCATGCGAGATCGGTGGCGCGGCCGCATCGACCTGCAAGCGGTGTCGATCTGCCCGCTGCAGCGCTTCGCTGGCGACGACGGGATCGCCCTGGCCGACGAGGTCGCCGCCTCGGGCGGTGTTCTTGGCATGACCACCACGGGTGAGGGCGGCCAGGCGTCATCGCCGGAATTCCAGGCATTGCTTGACCGCTTCTTCACGCTGGCCGAAGAGCGCGGTCTGGCACTCGATCTTCACCTCGACGAGACCGGGGATCCCTCATCACGGACCTTGGATGCCGTTGCCCGCACCGCGATCCGTCGGGGCTTCCAGCTGCCCATCCAGGTTGGCCACGTCTGCTCTCTGTCCGTCCAGACAGAGGTCGCGGCCGTGGCGACCATCAGGCTCTGCGCCGAGGCGGGCCTGCGCGTCATCAACCTGCCAATGTGCAACATGTATTTACAGGGCCGCAACGCCGGGCATACGCCGCGCTGGCGCGGGATCACCTTGGTGCATGAGTTCTTGGCCGCTGGCGTGCCCGTCTCCTTCGCATCCGACAACTGCCGCGATCCGTTCTATGCCTATGGCGACTACGACATGATGGAAGTCTACCGCGAAGCCGTGCGCATCGCCCAGCTCGATCATCCGTTTGGCCCGTGGGCTGCTTCGGTGACCGCAACGCCGGCCGCCTCTTGCGGCTTCACCGGCCGGGGCCGGATCGTGGTTGGTGCGCCCGCCGATTTGGTCCTGTTCCGCGCTCGCTCGATGACCGAACTTCTCGCGCGTCCTCAATCGGACCGTGCGATCCTGCGCGGCGGCAAGCTGCTGGATGTCTCGCTTCCCGATTTTCGGGAAATGGACTCCATCGTCGGTGCGCCATGAACCAGCTTGGTCCTAGCGATCGAAATGGCTGGACCGTTTCCGAAACGTACGCTGATCTTGTGAGAGCGCCGATCCGCTGCCGGCCGCTGCCGCTATTGGCACTTCCTAAGCCCGTGAGCATCGACCTCGCGCGCACCGGCGTCATCGTGATCGATATGCAGAACGATTTTTGCCACCACGATGGCTGGCTCGCCTCTATCGGTGTCGAGATCGCGCCCGCGCGCTCGCCCATCGAGCCGCTGGCGGCGTTGCTGCCGAAAGTGCGCGCGACCGGCCTGCCGGTGATCTGGGTGAACTGGGGCACCCGTCCGGACCGGCTGAACCTGTCACCCGCTGTGCGTCATGTCTATGATCCCACCGGTCGTGGTCCGGGCTTGGGAGACCGGCTTGAGCGTAGCGGCAGCCATGTTCTGCAAGCCGGAAGCTGGTCCGCCCAGATCGTTGACGAACTTGCCCCGCCCGATGGGGACATCCACGTCGCGAAACACCGCATGAGCGGCTTCTGGGATACGCCGCTCGATTCCATCCTTCGCAACCTGCGGCTGGAGACATTGCTGTTCGCCGGCGTCAATCTGGATCAGTGTGTTTTGCACACGCTCGCCGATGCCAACTTCCTGGGCTACGATACGATCTTGCTGGAAGACTGCGCCGCCACCACAAACCCCGATTTTTGCCGTGAGGCCACCTTGCTGAACATACGCCAGATCTTCGGCTTCACCGTCATGTCCGCCGCGCTGCGCGATCGTCTGCCGGCATGATGGCGACGCCATCGATCGCCAAGCGGGCGGCGGACCTTCGTGCCTTTCGCATTTCTCCCAAGGACAGCAACTACTTCGCCTGCATGCTTGACCCGGTGTCGGACGGCGTATCGTTCACGATGGTGGTGGAAATTTTCGAGCCAGGCGGCAAGACCCCGCCTAACAGCCACACCGTCGCCGAGGAGGCCTTCTTCGTCATCGCCGGCACCGGCAGGGCGATCGTTGGCAGCGACAGCCGGGACATCGGCCCTGGCGACGTGCTGGTGTTGCGACCGGGGACCGAACACGTCGTGGAGAACACCGGCCCAAAGAAACTCTACTGTCTGACGATGATGACCCCGAACGAGGGCTTCGCCGAACTGATCCATGCCGGTGTCCCGGTGGCGCTGACCGCGGAAGACCGGGCGGTGATCACCGGTGCTGGGTAACAAGACGGCGCAGCCATGGCCAGATTCGTGATGCCGCGGCAGGGCTGAAGCGTGGCGCTGTCGGCTGACTGCGCGCCAGGCGCTGCATCGCGGTCAATGGCGGTACAGGCGCTTGCTGGGTCTCATCGGGTTTCGCTGCGGTCTGGTCAGGGTGGCGTAATTCGTCGGCCCCACAGCAAACCTCGAACCAGGACGCGAAATGGATGTTGCTGACGGCAGCATAGGGCGCAAAGCGCTCGATATATCCCTTGATGAAGTCGGGCTCCAGCAGCTCAACCGAACCCGGCGGATGTTGTCGGTCCGCCTCCACGGCCCAAAGCATCGTGTTCGGCCCCAGGCGGCGCAGCACCTGCAACAACGGGCTGAGCTGATGGCGATGCGTCGTCGCCTGCGACTTCCAGACCCAGATCTTGTCGCCAGATGCCAGGTCCTCGAACAGCTTGCGGCGGAGGAAACCGAGCCTTGTCGTTTCGTGAGAAGACTGAATATGCGGCTCGATGTCACCTTCGGCGATGCCGGTATGATACCAGAAGTCATAGACCGACTCTCGCACGATCAGCTCGCGCCGGCCGGGCAGGCCGTCCGGGAACACCGTGACGGTGCCGGGCGCGCCAAGCCCATCGAAACGATTCCGCAAGGCTGCCACCAGCTTTTCAAGCCGGAACTGCGGCGGCACGTGGAAGCCGTTGAACCGGAGCAGTCCCAATGGTTCGACGCCGGCGTGGCGTTGCACCAGCCCGAATTCGCAATTGTCGCCGAGACTGTCGAAGCTGAGCATCAACTCGTCGATCGGTCGACAGCCCAGGCTTGCTGTAACCGGTTGCCTTTCGCGGGTCGTTTCGGGAACGGCCGGTCGGGCCATGCGGGTCGAGAGTTCCGCCAACCGTTCCGCCACACGGGTCAGATCCACCTCCCACTGGCGCGGCTTGTCCGGTTCGGAAACCGTTTCAAACAGATCGCCCCAGTAGTCGACCCGAGCGGCCTGGGCCAGGCGGTTGAAGGAGGCGTTCTGATGATGCCGTGGCATCCACTCCCACAGCAGCGCGCCTGGCCGACAGAACACAACATCGGTCAGGCCCTGACCGAGCGGTCCGATCACCACGTCGGCGTTGCGGAACAGGTTGATGCGCTGGGGCGTCGGCAGGCGGCCCGGCTCGACGATGGTCACACCACGTTGCCGCAGCAGGTCGAGCACCGCGTTTTGGTTACGAATCGACCCATAATAGGGGCTTGGATCGTTGATGTAGAGGATCCTCGCATCGGACGAAGTGGATGGCACGGCTTGGGCGATACGTTTGGCTGTGTCCAAGGTGCTCAGACAGATGGCGAAACTGGTCGTGCCGTGCAGGAAATCCGAATACTCGACGCGTGGCAGGCGATAGAGCTTGCCCGTCTCAGGCGTAAGCCGCGGGGTCTGGTCCCAGCCCAGCAAGCCCAGGAAATCCTCCTGCCAGGGTTCCAGATGCGGCAGTATCAGACGCACTGGGCGCGCGCGCCTTTGCCGCAACGACCAGTCGATCGCCGGAACGCATTGGGTCAGCCAATGCTGATAGCCGAGATGTGCGTTGTTGTAGCCGAAAATCAGATCTTCGCCGTCAGGAACGAGGATGGGTTCGGGGTGGTCCGGAAGATGCCGCGCGGCCTGTGCCGGTTCGAAATAAGCAGTCTCGGGAATGGCGTCCCCGTCCTGAAACAGGATCAGTGACTCCGCGTCCAGCACGGCATCTGCCAGCGTGTGGTTGCGCACCGTCGCGGTGATCCCGACGGCATTGAACGTGACGCTGCTTGGATGTTGGGCCAGGGCACGGCCCAGCGCGACTTCGGAACGACCGCGAAAAATAAAGGTTCGCTCAAAAAACCCAGTGGCGACCGCGGCAGTGGCAAGAGAACGGCGCGTCGCATCCCGAGGCGTGCTGGCGGATGACATCCGGTGTTTGGTAATGGAAACGGTTTGCTATTTCCACCTATACCGGCCGGCACCTGCGCCGACCAAGCCGGCGCGCGTTATCGGTCAACCCAAGCGTCGGCCGGTCATTGGTCTTGCTTCAGGACCTCGCCGGCCAAATAGAGGCTGCCGCAGATCAACACGCGGGCAGGAATTTCGGTGCGTCGGATGGCGCCCAAGGCGTCTGCGACCCGAGGGCCGGGTCGGGCTACTCCACCGGATGCGGCGATGATGGCCGCCACCGGCAAGGCTGCGTGCTGATCCGGTTCGCGAACGGCCCAGACAGACTCTGCGAACGGCAGCAAGGGACGCAGAAACTCGGCAGAATCCTTTGCCTGTTTCATGCCGACGACCAGATGCACCGGTCGATCGTCCCATCCGCTGAGGTGTTCGGCCAGCACCACGCCAGCGCCCGGATTATGGCCGCCATCAAGCCAAAGTTCCCAGCTCGGCGGCAGCAACTGGGCGAGCCGTCCACGCAGGCGTTGCAGGCGGGCAGGCCATTCGGCGCGGGCCACGCCGCTGGGGTGGTGCGGCAGGGTTGTGGCGCGCAGGGCGGTGATGGCGATGCCGGCATTGTCCTGCTGGAACAGGCCAGGTAACGCGGGCACGGGCGCTGCAAGGCTTCCCGCTGCATCGGTGTAGTGGAAGCCGGTTTGGCTGGGGACCAGGGTCCAGTCGCGGTCGCGCAAACGAACCGGGGCGCCCATAGCGGCGGCCTGGTCGAGAAGAACGCGGCGGACGTCTTCGGGCTGCGCGCCGATCGCGACCGGCCTGCCCGGCTTCATGATCCCGGCCTTTTCCTTGGCGATGATCTCGACCGACGGGCCAAGCAACTCGCGATGATCAAGCGAGATCGAGGTAATGGCGCAGGCGGCGGGCGCATCGATGACGTTGGTCGCATCGCCGCGGCCGCCGAGGCCGACTTCGAGGACACACAGGTCGGCCGGTGCTTGCGCGAACAGGTCGAACGCGGTCGCGGTGATGACCTCGAACACCGTGATCGGGGCATTGTCGTTGATGGCTTCGATGCGTTCTATCGCATGGAGCAGCTGGTCATCGGGCACCAGGCCGCCGGCCACCCGGATGCGCTCGTTGAACCGAACGAGATGCGGCGAGGTGTAGACATGCACCGAGAGCCCCGCGGCCTCGGCCATGGCGCGGATGAAGGCGCAGGTGCTGCCTTTGCCGTTCGTCCCGGCTATGTGAATCACTGGTGGCAGCCGTTGCTCCGGATGGCCAAGGCGCCCCAGGAGAACGCGGAGCCGGTCGAGGCTGAGGTCGATCAGCCTGGTGTGCAGGCGCTCGAGGCGGGCGGCAATCTGCTCGATAGGGTCGGTCACGCCGCCGCCTGGTGGTCCTTTCGGCTCAACAGGCCGATGATCCGGACAAGGATTGCTGTCAATTCGGTGCGTTTCACCACCATGTCGATGATGCCGTGATCCAGCAGGTATTCGGCGCGCTGGAAGCCGTCGGGCAGCTTCTCGCGGACGGTCTGCTCGATGACGCGGGCGCCGGCAAAACCGATCAACGCCCCGGGTTCGGCGATCTGGATGTCGCCCAGCATGGCGAAGGAGGCGGTAACGCCACCGGTCGTGGGGTCGGTCAGCACGATGATGAGGGGCAGGCCGGCATCCTTGACCAGCCGCGTCGCGATGACGGTCCGGGGCATCTGCATCAGACTGATTGCCCCTTCCTGCATGCGGGCGCCACCGGAGGCGGTGAAGACGATCAGCGGCGATTGCTGAAGCACCGCCAGACGGGCCGCGGCGACAATCGCGTCACCCACCGCGGCCCCCATGGAGCCGCCGATGAAGTCGAATTCCATGACCGCGACAACGGCCTTCAGGCCCCCCAGGGTGCCGTGCGCGACGGTGATCGCGTCGTCGGTGCGGGTCTTTTCCCGGGCCTCCTTCAGGCGATCGGCATAGCGCTTGGTATCGCGAAAGCGCAGCGGGTCGGCTATGGGTTTCGGTAGCTCGATGCGCGTGCAGGTGTTCTCGTCAAATGTCCAATCCAGCCGTTCGGTGCTTGACGCCCGCATGTGGTGGCCGCAGTGCGGGCACACCTTGCGGTTGGCGGCAAGGTCGCGGTGGAAGATCATTTGCTGGCAAGCCGGGCACTGGTGCCACAGATTATCTGGCACGGACGACCGGGCGAACAGGGTACGGATCTTGGGTCGGACGTATTCGGTGAGCCAGCTCATGCCGGTGTGGATAGCGGGCTGCGCTGCCGCGGGCAAGCTCGCGTCACAGTGGATTCACATGCATGCGCAGGCGGGCGTTCATAGGATGCCACAAGACTCGTTCATGGAGGGATCATGGCTCGGCATCAGCGCGATATCGGACTGCGCAACGCGGACGGGTCGGGGCGTGGGGAAAAGCGTCACGTCGAAGCCAACGTGTCAAAGGTGTTTCCGGACCGCGTGGCCCACGATGGGGCGGAGCACCAGCATATCTGGATCGATGACCTTCAGGCGTTGGACGGCGGTGTGGACTACGTGGGCAATGTCTTTGTCGCGATCCGCGTGACGGACGGCGGGATTGGCTCGGATATCCCCTTCGTCGTCGGCACGCCGGTCGAGATGCAGGGCATGTTCATCCCGGCGGACCAAGCGGATCCGGGACCTGATAATCAGGGGCTGCCGGTGCTTCATTTCACCCACCGCCCAGTGGGATTCGTCGACTACGAAGGCAAGGCATACGAGTAGCCGGCCATACGTGAATAAGCCGCGATATCAGCGCCGAACTGCCGCGGCCAACGCCCGCACCTGGTCGAGCACCTTCTCGACCGTGCCTGCCAGCGCATTCCCTTGAGTATCCAGATTCGCCGACAGCGTGTCGATCAGCGCCGAGGCAACAACCGCCGCGTCGGCGATCCGCGACGCCGCCCCGGCCTGCTCTGGCGAGCGGACGCCGAAGCCGATCGCGATCGGCAGGTCGGTAACCCGACGCAGGCGAGGGATCGCCGCCGCCAGATGTTCCTCGGTCGCGCTGTTGGTGCCGGTGATACCGGTGATGCTGACGTAGTAAACGAAGCCGGAACTGCCGTTCAGCACATGCGGCAGGCGTTCGTCATCCGTCGTGGGCGCGATCAGGCGGATGAAGTCCAGACCGTTGGCGCTGCTGTGAGGCAGCAGCAGATCTGCTTCCTCGGTCGGCAGGTCCACGACGATCAGACCATCCACACCCGCGGCGGCGGCATCAACGCAGAAACGCCGCGGCCCGTAGGAGAGGATAGGGTTGAGGTAACCCATCAGCACCACCGGCGTGTCGTCATCCGTCACCCGGAAATCGCTCACCATCGTCAGCACGCCGGCGACCTTGACGCCGGCAGCCAGCCCCCGCTTGCCAGCGGCCTGGATGATCGGGCCATCGGCCATCGGGTCGGTGAACGGCATGCCGATCTCGATAAGGTCGGCGCCCGCCGCCGGCATGCCATGCAACAGCGCCATGGAGGTTGCCCGATCCGGATCCCAAGCCTCCAGGAAGGGGATCAGCGCGCCCCGCCCCTGGCGTTTGAGTTCGGCGAAGCGGGTGGCTATGCGACTCACCGCCGCGACGCTGCCAGGGTCTGAGGCACGTGAGGAAACGCCCGGTGCTTACATGACGACGAAGACACGATCACAATTTGACGCCGAGGTGTTCGGCCACGGCGAAAATATCCTTATCGCCCCGGCCGCAGAGGTTCATCAGGATGATTTCGCCGGATCCCATGCCGGGCGCCATCTTGGTCACCTGGGCCAGCGCGTGGGCGGGTTCCAGCGCCGGGATGATGCCCTCGGTTCGGGTGCAGAGCTGAAATGCGGCCAGCGCCTCCTGGTCGGTGGCGGAGACGTATTCGACCCGTCCGATGTCATGCAGCCATGAATGTTCGGGGCCGATCCCTGGATAATCCAGTCCGGCGCTGATGCTGTGTGCCTCGATGATCTGGCCGTCGTCGTCCTGCAGCAGGTAGGTCCGGTTGCCGTGCAGCACACCCGGACGGCCGCCGGTCAAACTGGCGGCGTGCTGGCCGGTCTCGACACCACGTCCGCCGGCTTCAACGCCCACCAGACGCACCGTTGCGTCGTCAAGGAACGGGTGGAACAGGCCCATCGCGTTGGAGCCGCCGCCGATGCAGGCCACCGCGACATCCGGCAGGCGGCCCTCGGCTTCTTGCAGCTGGGCCTTGGCTTCCTCGCCGATGACCGACTGAAAGTCTCGCACCATCATCGGATATGGATGCGGGCCGGCGACCGTGCCGATCAGGTAGTAGGTGTCCGCGACATTGGCGACCCAGTCGCGCATCGCCTCATTCATCGCGTCCTTCAGCGTGCCTGCGCCGGACGTCACCGGCTTCACCTCGGCACCGAGCAGCTTCATGCGAAAGACATTGGGGGATTGGCGCTCGACGTCGGTGGCGCCCATGTAAACGGTGCATGGCAGACCGAACAGCGCGCACATGGTGGCGGTGGCGACGCCGTGTTGCCCGGCGCCGGTCTCGGCGATGATGCGGGTCTTGCCCATGCGCCTGGCCAGCAAGATCTGGCCCATGCAATTATTGGCCTTGTGGCTGCCTGTGTGATTGAGCTCATCGCGCTTGAAGTAGACCTTAGCTCCGCCGAGGTGCCCGGTCAGCCGTTCCGCAAACCATAATGGGCTCGGGCGGCCGACGTAGTGCTTCAGGTGGTGCTTCAGGTCAGCATCGAACCCGGGGTCGGTCTTGGCCTTGGTGTAAGCCTGCTCGACCTCAAGAACCAACGGCATCAGGGTTTCGGCAACGAAGCGACCGCCGAAATCGCCGAACCGGCCCCTGGTATTGGGACCCATGCGCAGGCTGTTGGCTCCGGCTGCAGCGTTCAAAGCGGGCTCTCCTTGCGGATTGGCCTTCTAGAGCATGATGCCGTGCGGTCAAGGCGGCGGGTCAGCCGCGGTCCGGTTCGCCGGGTGGCGAAGCTGGGTCCTCACTCTTCACGGTTTCTGTCGGGTTGACGGGCGCGGGCGCGTTGGCCGGCGGGTCGCGGTTTTCATCACCTTGCGGTCCAAGGAACGGTTTGGGCAGGCTGCCGGTCGGCAGAGCCGCTTCGCCGCCCGGCGGATCGGGTGGTGGTGGCAGTGTCGGTTTGGGATCGACGCGAACGGGGTCATCGGTCGGTTTCGAGGTCATGCGGCAAAAACGACCAACAACCGAGGACGGTTCCGTCGAAGATAACGCGCCGCTTGCCTCTGGAGTCGGCGGTCAACGGAACCAATGTGGTATTGCAGCGCAACGTGGCTTACGCTGAGACCGATTTGTGGGTGATCGGTTTGTGGACCGCCCGCGGTTGATCGTCCGTTGCTAATCACTCGTTGTTCATCACGGGCGTGCGAAAGTCCTGGAGGACGTGAAGATGACACCGACCCAGTGGCAGCCGGAGCGACCTGCTATCGCCCGCTCCTGGCCGCATCCGCCGATGGTGATCGCGATCGGCCGCGGTATGCTGGGTCGCTGTCCCGCTTGCGGGAAGTCGCATCTGTTCAATGGCTTCCTCCGCGTTGTGACGGTATGCACCAACTGCGCCGCGCCGCTGGGCCTGGCCCGAGCGGATGACGCGCCACCGTACTTCACCATTCTGATCACCGGCCACATCGTGGTGCCGCTGGTGTTCATTGTCGACCGCATGGGCGAACCCCCCATCTGGGTCATGTCCGCGATATTCGTTCCGCTGACCTGCTTCATGGCGATCGGCTTGTTGCGTCCGATCAAAGGCGGCACCGTGGGGTTGATGCTGAACCTGGATATGCTGAAAAACGACTTTGGCGAGACATGACCGGCCCAGCCACCACCTCGGCTCGGCTCGATCGGGTCATCCTGGACGGCGAATCGCCCAACAACCTGTCGCCGTTCATCGAAGCGGATCGCGAGCAGGCGGTTGCTGACCTGGCGGCGGCCAACCATTTCGCGCCGCTTATCGGCACCAAGGCGCCTGGACCCTACGCGCTGCACCTGTCGATCCAGGAAGGTCGCCTGATCTTCGATATCCGCGACGTGGCCGGCGACCCGCTGACCGCCATCGGGCTCGCGCTGGGGCCGTTCCGGCGGCTGGTGAAGGACTACCAGATGCTGGTGGACAGCCACATCAAGGCGGTGGAGGAAGGCCGCGAGCAGCGGATTCAGGCCATCGACATGGGGCGTCGCGGCCTGCACAACGAAGGCGCGGAACTGATGACCCAGCGCCTGGCCGACAAGATCGACATCGACTTCGACACCGCCCGCCGGCTGTTCACCCTGGTCTGCGTGATGCACCAGCGGGTGTCCTCACGATAGGAATAGGCCGATGAAAGTAGATGGCACCGCCTATCGCAGCGTGTGGCTCGACGCTGATGATGGCTGGTCAGTGCATATTCTGGATCAAACCAAGTTGCCGTGGGCGCTGGATGTTCTCCGCCTGACCAGCCGCGACCAGGCTGCCCACGCGATCAGGTCCATGCAGATCCGCGGCGCCCCGCTGATCGGCGCTGTCGCGGCCTATGGGCTGTGCCTGGCCCTGCGCGCGGACGCCGCGACGGATGCGATGGAGCGAGACGCCGAACTGATCAACGCGACCCGGCCGACGGCGGTCAATCTTCGCTGGGCGCTGGACCGGATGTTGACCAGGCTGCGAAACACTCCGGTCGGCGAGCGTGTCGCCGTTGCCTACGGCGAGGCGAAGCTGATCGCTGATGAGGATGTCGCGCAGAACGCCCTTATCGGGCGACACGGGTTGGCGTTGATCGAGGCGGCGGTGCGGCCCGGCCGGCCGGTGAATGTGCTGACGCACTGCAACGCCGGATGGCTGGCGACGGTCGACTGGGGAACCGCGCTGTCGCCGATCTATACCGCGTTCAACGCGGGCATCGACCTGCATGTCTGGGTCGACGAGACCCGTCCGCGCAACCAGGGGGCCGCACTGACGGCCTGGGAGTTGGGTAAGCATGGTGTCCCGCACACGGTCGTGGCGGACAATGCCGGCGGGCACTTCATGCAGCGTGGGATGGTCGATCTGGTGATCGTCGGCGCCGACCGCGTGTCTTGCAATGGCGATGCCGCCAATAAGATCGGAACTTACCTGAAGGCCCTGGCGGCGCACGACAACAGCGTGCCGTTTTGGGTGGCGATGCCGTCTACGACCATCGACTGGACGCTGTCCGACGGTGTGGCGAACATCCCGATCGAGGAACGCTCCGCCACCGAGGTCACCGACATGACGGGCAGATTGGCCGACGGATCGGTCGCCACCATGCGTATCGTCGCCGCTGAAAGCGCCGCCGCCAATCCCGCCTTTGACGTGACTCCCGCCAGGCTGGTGACCGGATTGATCACCGAGCGCGGCCGGTGTGCGGCGACTTCCGACGGATTGCTGGAGCTTTTTCCGGAGCGTCGATAGGCCGAGGTCGGAACATCGGTGCCAGAGCGCTTGCAGGCTGACCGTTAGCGGTCGGCGCGCCCCGGCTCATGGTTTTCACGAGCAACTTTATCAGCCAGACCGTGCCGGCCAGGCTGATGTTGCTCTAGAAGATCATGCGACCGGGCGAGGCGAGAGGGATGAACACACGCCCACGACAGGCTGTTGACCCGCGGCAAACGTGGCCGCTTGTCTCAGGTTCCGATGCTGCGGGCGGAGAAGGTTCGGGCAGTCTGGACACCCGCGTTCTCCGCCCTCGGCATCCGGCCCTGCGTTGCCGACACGATCCCGGCAGATGATGCCGCCGGTCGGCCAGGGCGACCGATTCAGCCGGCTTACGGGCTGTGTTTGTCGGCGCTGTTCGTGATGGCATGCCCACTGGCTGAAAGATCCTGACCGGCGCCGGCCGTGGTGTGGCAGGCGCCCAGCATCGGTGCGAGACCGATCAGAGCCAGCAGTGCTAAAGCAACCGAGACGTTCTTACGCATGGTGATGTTCCTTCATTTCATCAGGCATCCGAGGCCTGATGCAGACCGCGAACCCAGTCCACCCTCTGCCCTGGATTCCGCGATCAGTTACAGCGCCGCTGCAAGATCCGGCAACAAAATTGCCACAGGAGGTGACGATCTTGAGTCGGAGGCCGGCATCGACCGAACCAACGCTACGGCGCGGTCGCAGGACTATAGTCGCAACCCGCTGGAATAAGTCTGTAATTCATAGGGCAGCGCTAAATTGGGCGGGTGAGGCCGCACGCGCCTTCCATCGGCGACAGCGGTCGCCAGACCTTGCCGACCGCGACAAAGCCGTCGCTTTACCGGAATGGACGCCGAAATCAGGTGAACTGGCAGGCTTGGCACCGGTGGCGTAGAGCTCGTTAATGTGGCCTCCAGGAACCGGGCCATGGTTCGCGCTGGTATCAATGGCCGCCCGAAACACCGACATGGCCGTCCAGCAGACGCTCCCCGTCGATCCTGGCTTTGCCCGGTCAAGCAGCGTCCCGCACGGTCGATCGCCCCTCAGTATGCAATTGGCGTTGACGTCCTGTCTCGCCTCCCCAACTATCAACATAGTAGCTTGGGAACGAGTGCTGGTAACATGCAACGCAAGAGTTTCAGCGGTATGCAGTGTCCGATCGCCCGTGGGCTGGAGCATGTCGGCGAGTGGTGGAGCATTCTGATCCTGCGCGACGCATTCCGCGGCCTGACCCGCTTCGACGACTTCAGTGGCAGCCTCGGCATCGCCCCGAACATGCTGACCCGCCGGCTGAATGCCTTGGTGGAGGCCGGGATGTTGGCGCGCCAGCGCTACAACGAGCGGCCGCCACGCGATGAATATGTCCTCACGGAGCGCGGCCGGGACTTCCGACCGGTGTTGTTGGCCATGCTTTCGTTCGGCAACGCGCATTTCCCGCCTGACGATCGAGTGGTGCAAATCGTCAACACCGAGAACGGTCAGCGGGTTGACCCGCTTCTGGTCGATCCTTCAACCGGTCAGCGGGTCGACGGACCAGGTTACCAGGTGGTCACCACGATGAGGCCCGACGCCGCGGCCTGACGCGCGCGCGCAGCAGCCTGGTCGGCGTCCGAGCCTTAGCTCGGGTGCCGAACCGAGTGATGCCGCGGACGGCGGGGCAGGGTTGAAGGTGCCGCGATCGGATGCTGCCGATACGCTGCCAGCCCCGAGTGGCGGTCGCGAACGGGCTTTGCATGGCTGGGGCGTCGCGCCTGAAGGCCGAGCGGGTTGCGCGCGACCAAGTGTTCGTCCAAATCAGCGAACTCAACCGCAGCAAGTTCGGGAGCAACTATGTCCGCCAGCAGGCCACGCACCCTGTTCGACAAGATTTGGGACAGCCATGTCGTCGAGCGACTGCCCGATGGCACCTGCATCCTGTATATCGACCGGCATCTTCTTCACGAGGTTACCAGCCCGCAGGCGTTTGAGGGTCTTCGCCTCGCCGGCCGCAAGTTGCGCCGGCCGGACATGACCATCGCCGTAGCCGACCACAACATCCCGACCGTGGGCTCACGCGTGCCATCCGACATCAGGGAAGCGGAAAGCCGCATCCAGGTCGAGACGCTGGAGAAGAATGTCCTCGAGTTCGGCGTTCCGTATATCCCGATCCTGGATGTGCGGCAGGGCATCGTGCACATTATCGGGCCAGAGCTGGGCCTGTCGCTGCCGGGCACGACCATCGTCTGCGGCGACAGCCACACCTCGACCCACGGCGCGCTGGGCGCGCTGGCCTTCGGGATCGGCACATCCGAGGTCGAGCATGTGATGGCCACCCAGACGTTGCTGCAGAACCCCGCGAAGAACATGCAGATCGACGTCTCCGGCACCCTGGGTTTCGGCTGTTCGGCCAAGGACATCGTGCTGGCCATCATCGGCAAGATCACCACGGCCGGCGGCAACGGGCACGTGATCGAGTACACTGGCGACACTATCCGGGCGCTTGACATGGCGGGGCGCTGCACGGTCAGCAATATGTCGATCGAGGCCGGTGCGCGGGCCGGCCTGATCGCGCCGGACCAAACCACGTTCGACTACCTCAAGGGCCGTGAGTTCGCGCCGAAAAATGAGGCCTTCGAGCAGGCGGTCGCCTACTGGAAGAGCCTGCCCACCGATCCGGGCGCGCATTACGACACCATCGTCAAGCTGACCACGAGCGAGATCGCGCCGATGATCACCTGGGGCACGACACCCGGTGCGGTGGTGCCGGTAACCGGCATCGTCCCGGACCCGTCGGACGAGCCCGACGAGGGCAAGCGGGCGCAGTTGCTGCGCATGCTGGAGTATATGGCACTGACGCCAGGGCAGCGCATGCAGGACCTGCCGATCGACGTCGTCTTCATCGGCTCCTGCACCAACGGGCGGATCGAGGACATTCGCGCCGCCGCCGCTGTCGCCAAAGGCCGCAAGGTTGCCGGCGGCGTGCAGGCGCTGGTGGTTCCGGGTTCGGGTCTGGTGAAGCGGCAGGCCGAGGAGGAAGGTTTGCACCGCGTGCTACAGGAGGCGGGTTTTGAATGGCGGGAGCCATGCTGTTCCATGTGCCTCGGCATGAACCCGGACAAGCTGACGCCGGGCCAGCGCTGCGCCAGCACGTCGAACCGCAACTTCGAGGGGCGCCAGGGCCCGGGTGGCCGCACCCACCTGCTGTCCCCGGCGATGGCGGCCGCGGCGGCGGTGACCGGGCGGCTGACCGACGTGCGACAACTGGGCTAAAGCAACAGGACGGAATACAGCCATGGACGCCTTTACCACACTCACCGCTGTCGCCGCGCCGATGCCGACGCAGAACATCGACACCGACAAGATCATCCCGGCGCGCTTTCTGAAGACCATCAAGCGCTCCGGTCTTGGGGTGCATCTGTTCGATCCGCTGCGCTTCGACAAGGATGGCAACGAGAAGCCCGACTTCGTGCTGAACCAGGAGCCGTTTCGGCACGCCCAGATCATCATCGCGCATGAGAACTTCGGCTGCGGCTCCTCCCGCGAGCACGCGCCCTGGGCGCTGCTGGATTTCGGCATCCGCTGCATCATCGCGCCGGACTTCGCGGACATCTTCTACAACAACAGCTTCAAGAACGGCATCCTGCCGATCCGGCTGCCGCGCGCCGTCTGTGACCAGTTGATCGACGATACCAGGCTAGGCGGCAATGCCCGCATCACCATCGATCTGGCGCGTCAGGTCGTGGTCAGGCCGAATGGCGAGGAAATCGGCTTTGAAATCGATCCTTTCCGAAAGCACTCACTGCTGAACGGCCTGGATGAGATCGGGCAGACAATGCAGCGCGGGACGGCGATCGACGCCTTCGAGGCCAGCCGCCGCCAGAGCGAACCCTGGCTGCCGTCAACCGCCGCCTGAAGGAAAATTCCCGATGCCCGCCAACAAGAAGCTTCTGATCCTGCCCGGTGACGGCATCGGGCCGGAGGTCATGCGCGAGGTCCGTCGCGTGATCGACTGGATGGACCGCCGCCGCCTGGTGACCTTTGACGTTTCCGACGACCATGTCGGGGGTTCGGCGATCGATACCTATGGGGTGCCGATCACCGATCAGACCATGCAGAAGGCCAAAGATGCCGATGCGATCCTGTTCGGCTCGGTCGGCGGTCCGCGATGGGACAAACTAGGCTTCCAGCTTCGTCCCGAGATCGCCATCCTGCGCCTGCGCAAGGAACTCGACCTGTTCGCCAATCTGCGTCCCGCGCTCGTGCTGGACCCGCTGGTCAATGCCTCCACCCTGAAGGCCAATGTCGTTCAAGGGCTGGACATCATGATCGTCCGCGAAAGCACCGGCGGCATCTACTTCGGCGAACCGCGCGGGGTTGAAACCCTGCCGGACGGTCAGCGGCGCGGCTTCGACACCGAGACCTACACGACGGATGAAATCGAACGCGTCTCCCGCGTCGCCTTCGAACTCGCCCGCAAGCGGCAGAGCCGCGTGTGCAGCGTCGAGAAGGCCAACGTGATGCAGTCCGGCCTGTTCTGGCGCCAGACGGTGACCGCGCTGCGTGAGCGAGAGTTCCCGGACATCGATTTGAGCCACATGTATGCCGACAATTGCGCCATGCAGCTGGTCCGCAGCCCACGACAGTTCGACGTGATCGTCACCTCCAACCTGTTCGGGGACCTGTTGTCGGACCTCGCCTCGATGTTGACCGGCAGTCTGGGCATGCTTCCGTCAGCGACGCTCGGTGCCATGCAGGCCTCGGGCAAGCGTCACGCGTTGTATGAGCCGATCCATGGCAGCGCCCCCGATATCGCGGGCAAGGGCATCGCCAATCCGCTGGGCCAGCTGCTGAGCTTCGCGATGCTGCTGCGCTACTCCTTTGGCATGGAAGAAGACGCCGCGCTGATCGAGAAAGCCAGCGTCAACGTTCTGAAGAACGGCTTGCGCACCGCCGACATCATGGCCAGCGGATGCGCCAGGGTCGGTACCGGGGTGATGGGCGAATCCATCCTGAGAGAACTGGATAAGCTGGCTGTTTAGGCGGCACAATCCGCCGTTGGTTCTTTCATGGCTGCCCGCGGCGCGCGCATCGAGGGTTGCCGTGGATTAAGCACGCTATCAGTTTGTCACCTACTTCTTCACCCATTAGCCCTGATGCTGGCGACCATGGGGTTGATACGACGCAGGGCTTCGGCTACACCCCGGCGCCTTGACTGCGCCCGTAGCTCAATTGGATAGAGCACCAGACTACGAATCTGGGGGTTGGAAGTTCGAGTCTTTCCGGGCGCGCCATAACACACTGAAGAACAGCACTTTTTCGCTTCGATTTCTACCATTCCATCCTCCAATTCCTGTGCGCCGTCGCGACGCTTCTGAGCCTCAGACTCCAGAGCCACCACATCAGCCAGCCAGCCTGACGCGGCGCGGGCCGGCATTCTCCGACGCTTCCCAACATGCGCTCGCCAAGCTTGATCACGAACAGACGGACATGATTAACCGGCTTGACCTGCGACGGACCCGGCTTCGGGCGCAGACCAGCTTTTTTGTTGTCAGTGTCGGCTGGCCTCCAGCGGTAAAGCGATGAAGCTGTTGTTGCTCCTACTCCTCAACCTGCTGCTGCTGGCGGGATGCGCGAAGCCGCCCGGTGCCCCCGTGCTGGCGGAATTGCCCGCCCCCGCCACCGGTGCGGCGTGCGATCTCCCTACCGCTCCGCCGATTCCTCCGGCCTCCGGCAGTGCGGTTCCGATGACGCCGCACGACATCCTGCTCGCGGCCGATCAGGCACGCGCCGATGCGTACGGCTAAGTTGCCTGGAAACAGTCGAAGCCCGAAAACATTGATCGGCTGACCGCTGTTGTGCAGAATTTGAACGTTGTGGTCGCGCGCATGCGTGCCGCCGGGGTGCATGGCAAATATGCAGCACCGGATGTGCGCGCCGCGCGGGCCGCCGTGGGCGAGCTTCGGGGCTTCCTGTCGAACAAGGGCGACTGAGCGGGAGCCCGTTCACCAAGGCCTCGAACCGCCGCCCGAAGCAGGAGAGGTAAGGACGGCCGCGATGAGCCTCGGCCGGGGGATTGCCTGGCCAGCTTTGCGCGCAGAAATAATATGCTGATAACCGCCAAGATAACCGAGTGGCGCATCCCAAAACAAACAGAGACTCGCATCCTCAAACCCGACCTCGCGAAGCACATCCAGCAGTTCCCAGCCAAAGTGATAAAAGCACAGCGCTCCTGTTGCGTTGATCGGGTCGCCATGGATCTCTGGTGGCAGCAGGTGGGTGACGGCTCCCGTCAAGTCGACCGTGGCGCGAACGATCGTCGTTGCGGACCCAAGCACAAACGGCACGCTGATTATCAACCGCCCGCCTGGGCAAAGGCATCGGTGGAACTCCGACAGTGCCTGACGATAATTTGGCACGTGTTCCAGAACGTCGAACGTCCCGATGACATCGATGGTGCTGTCCGCGAACGTCAGGCAGGTTGCGTCCTCGTGCCGAACCCCTGCGTCGGAGGCGGCCCCGCGCATTGGGCCATCGCGCAGAAACTCACTGCCGATCGTGTGCCGGCGCTTCGACGCGATGGCTCGAAAGAGCGGCGAAACCCTTTCTGTCAGGTAGATCGAGTCCTCGGGTGCAGCGAGGGACAGCAGGAAGGCGACGGCAGCTCTCGTTCGGTTGTTTAGATGGCAGACCGGACAGGCCAGAGTTTCGCGCCAATTCGGGACCCGCGGGAGTGTCCGATCCTCTGTGTAAACGGCTCCATGGCCATTGTCCGTATCACTCGGTCAGCTAGCTGACCGAGTGATACGGTCGCCAAACAAAATCATGAACTGCAGCTTTGCCTCCGGCCAGGCGATGGCCGGCTTCCAACGCAGGCCGGCATTTTGGATGGCCATGTATAGCAACTTCAGCGCCGCCTCGTCAGAGGGGAAGCTGCCGCGCGTCTTGATCACCTTGCGCAAGCTCCGGTTCAGGCTCTCCACCGCGTTTGTCGTGTAGATCATCTTCCTGATCGCCGGCGGGAAGGCGAAGAATGGCACCACATACGTCCAGGCGCGGCGCCACATGGGCGCGATCATCGGGTAGCGCTTGGCCCAAGGGCTGGCCTCGAACGTGTCCAGCGCCGCCTCGGCGGCCTCGGCCGTCGCGGCCTGGTAGATCGCCTTCAGCGACGGCATCAACGCCTTGCGGTCCTTCCAACTGACCGTCTCGAGCGCGTTGCGGATCAAATGCACGATGCAGGTCTGCGTCGTGGTCCGCGGGAACACCGCCTCGATCGCATCGGGAAACCCCTTCAGACCATCGACGACCGCGATCAGGATGTCCTCCACACCGCGGGTCTTCAGTTCGTTCAGCACGCCGAGCCAGAACCGCGCTCCCTCGGTCTGCTCGACCCACAGCCCCAGCACCTCCTTCTCGCCCGACCGCGTCAAGGCCAGCGCAACGTAGACCGCCTTGTTCTTGACCACCCCGTCATGGCGGATCTTCACCCGCAGGGCGTCCAGAAACACCACCGGATAGACCGCCTCCAGCGGGCGGTTGCGCCACGCCAGCACGTCCTCGTGCACCGCGTCCGTCACACGGCTGATCAGGTCGGGCGACACCTCTACCTGATACATCTGCCGAAGGTGCGCCTGCACGTCGCGCACCAAAAGCCCGCGCGCATACAGGCTGATGATCTGGCCGTCGAAACCTTCCAGCCGCGTCACCCCCTTCGGCACGATCGCCGGTTCGAACGTCCCGTCGCGGTCGCGTGGCACCGACAGCGTCACCGCGCCCTCGTCCGTCAGCACGGTCTTCGCCGTGTGCCCGTTGCGGTTGTTGGCGCCGCGCCGGCCGGACCGCTCGCCCTTCTCGTAGCCAACGTGCTCAGACAGCTCAGCGTTCAAGGCGCGCTCGAGCAGGCGCTTCTTCAGTTGGCGGAAGATGCCGTCCTCGCCGAGCAGATCGGAGGGTTTCTCGTAGCCAGACAAAAGCTCGTCCAGCACTTCGGGTCGTATGTCTCTCATCGTGGGTCTCCCTTGGGTTAAGGAAGCCACGGAAACCGACTTACACAAAGGACCTGACACTCTCGGACCCGCCCGCTGTGTGACATGACGCGGAACGCCACCTCTTGATTGCAAACCGCGCAATATCCCGGCAGCGTCAAGATCCCTGCCCCGAGAAGTCCCGCCTCTAGCGCTGTGATCTCACGCCAACGACGATCTATTGAATCACTAGACGCACAGAACTCTACTCGTGAAGCGAAATGGGCTGGCAACTTGATCGCAGCTTCTGTCGCAGGCATACGCGGCAGATTACCGGCCACATGCTTAACGAGGTGTTAAGGTGGACGCCGATCGCATTATGAAAACGCTGACGGCTCTCTCCGACCTGCGGCCGCACGTCACCCATCCCGACATCGCGTGCTCACGGTTCGATCGGCGCGGCCGAACAAGCGTTGCCCGGCTGGTCGAGCAGCATGGTGCTGGGGCGGCATTGCGCGAAGTCATTGGGCGGATCAACGCGGACTGCCCGAAGGTCGCCGCGCAGGGCGTGATGGACCGGTGCGATGTCCACTTTCCCGGCCTAGACCGGCTCCTGCGGTGACCGCCGAACGGGGTTGCCAGCAGACAGATCGGGGTCCAGCCGGCACCCTTTACGTGAACAGGAGCCGAACATCCTATTCTCCGAAACGACGCCCGAGCGGGACTTTCTAGCCTGCATGCGAGCGTATCGGAGAATGGAAAATCTGCAACACTATCATTCTGAATGGCGCTTCGACACGAAGTTACGACTACGAATCTGGGGGTTGGAAGTTCCAGTCTTTCCGGGCGCGCCAAAGTTCTCCGAAGATTGCAAGTTTTTCCAAAGATTTGGTAACCATGCACCGTTCTAAAGAAATTAAAGAGAACGGTATTCAGGGCCCGTCGTCAATTGGCCAACATCTATACGACGCCCGGTTGGAGCGCGCGCAACACTGCCTCCGGGTCGCGTTCGATCACCTGAAGGTAGGCGAGCGCCGCCGCATCCGGTGCGCTACGCGCTTGTTCCCAATCCCTCAGTGTACCCACTGGAATGCGAAACCGTTCAGCAAACCGCGACTGAGACAATCCGGTTTGCTGGCGGACATGCTGAACCCGCAACGCGACGCCCTCGGCGTCCGTCAGCGGTGGGGCGGTGTCGGGATCGCTTTCCAGATCGCGCTCGATATCCTCGGCCGTCATCGCCCTGATCCGCTGCCAATCGACCGTCCGCATGATCTCGTCCGTTTTCTCGGACGTGATCGTCATCCGGATCATTTTGTTGCCAGCCATCGCCTCACCTCCCTTTCTCGCACGCGATGCACCGTAACGATGTGCGTTATGCTGCCGCGCATCGTGTAGACGCACGTGAACCAACAACCCGCAACCTTGCCAGAGGCCTTCATCCGCGTCTCGCGGTAGTCGTGCCGCATATCCTGAACCTCACCAATGGCGTTCGCCAGGACGATGGCTCCTAAGGCCAACGGGATGCCGCGTTTACAAACATTCTCAGCATCTTCGTCGAGGTCGAACTCAATCTCCGTGCGCAGCATATACGGGAAACCCGTATCAAAGATCACTTTAATTCCGCCAGCGGTTTAGGAGGTCATGAGGCTCGTCTCGTATGGCGCCAAACAATCAGATCCGCCGCACCGGCAGCCACCAGGCGAACAGCATCCCCGCCGTCGTGAAGCACCCGATCGTCAGGAACGCCGCGCGGAACGCATCGGCGATCTCGGCTCGCACCATCATGCGCTGCGCCACGGGCAGAACCGCCAGCGCCCTTGGCCCGTCCTCCACCAGCCTGGCGAACATCGCCGCCGTGTGCGGATCGCGCGTCGCCAGCACCGCGAACAGCACGGCCCCGACCAGCGCCGTCCCGAACGACGCGCCGACCGAGCGTGAAAATTGAACGGAAGCCGCGGCCGACCCCAGGAACCGAGGCCCAGCCACGACCTGCACCGTTATCTGCACCACCGGCATCGCCATGCCGGTGCAAGCGGATGCGATTGCCAGCATGCCGATGATCGTAGTGTTGGACAGATGTGGTGCGAACGCCGCCAGCGACAGCAGCATCGCGGCGCTCACGGGCAGCCCAACCGATGGCAGGATCGCGGTCCGCCCGGTCGCCGCGATCAACCGCCCGCAGACGAACGACCCGATCGCGATCCCCAAGGTCAGCGGCAACAGCAGCACTCCCGAATGCGCCACGCTCGCCCCCCGCACCACTTGCAGGTACATCGGCAGGAACGACACCAGCGATACGGTCTGACCCGCGACGCACGCCGCCATCGTGTCGGTCCGCCAGATCCCCGCCTGCCGGAACAGCTGGATCGGCAGTAAGGGCGCGCTGGCTCGGCGTTCCTGCCGGATCAGCAGCACCAGCGAGGCGGCCGCCAGCACCAGCAGAGCCACCACCGCCGGCACCGCGGCCAGATCGATGTGCTGCGCCCGCTCCATCGCCAGCAGCACCGGCGCAATGAAGCCGGCGAAGAACACCGCGCCCCAAACATCGAACGCCACCCGTCCGCCACGGCTCGGTTGCATGGGCAGGCGCATCACCAGGAAGACTGCGATCAACCCAAGCGGCACGTTGATCAGGAAGATCGAGTGCCAGCCGAAATGCTCCGTCAGATACCCGCCCGCGACGGGCCCGAACGTCGACGCCGAGGCAAACATGCCCGACAGGTATCCCTGGTATTTTCCGCGCTCCCGCGGCGGCACCGCCTCGGCGATCAACGCCTGCGACAGGGTCATCAACCCGCCGCCCCCTGCACCCTGAAGCAGCCGCGACGCTGTCAGCATCAGGATGGTTTGTGACGCCGCGCACAGCACGGAGGCGCCCATGAAGACGCCCAACGCCACGAACATCATCTTCTTGCGACCGATCGCATCGCCCAGCCGGCCGTAAACCGGTGCCGCGATCGTGTTCGCCACCAGGTAGGATACCACGACCCACGACACCCGCTCCACATCGCCAAGCGACCCGGCGATCGCCGGCAGCGCGGTCGCGACGATGGTCTGGTCCACCGCCGCCATGAACATCGGCAGCATGATTGATGGGAACACGGTCAGGAACAGGTTGGCCGGGGCGGGCTTCACCCCAGCCTCCGGGCCGATTGTCTTGGATGGCATCGCGCCAGCCTAAAGCATGATCACGCTCAGCGGAACGTTCGAAGCCCGTTAATCATGCAATCAAACAAAGGGATAGACCGGGCCCGGCCTGTATGGTCGAGCTGGAACCGCGGTATCGGCGTCGGGCGTGGTCTTCAAATCACCCGCCGGACCGGCCATAGTGTCGCGAACGTCCACAGGGAGCCCTGCCAAATGCGCAGCGCCGTCATTGTCTCCACCGCCCGCACACCGATCGGCCGCGCCTACCGGGGCGCCTTCAACGACACCCAGAGCCAGACGCTCGGCGGCCATGTCATCGCCCAGGCGGTGCAACGCGCGGGCATCGACCCGGCGGAAGTCGAGGACGTCGTCATCGGCGCCGCCCTTCAGCAGGGTTCGCAAGGCTTCAACGTCGCCCGACAGGCGGCCCTGCGCGCCGGCCTTCCCGACACCGTCGCCGGCATGTCGGTGGACCGCCAATGCGCCTCGGGCCTGATGGCCATCGCGACCGCGGCCAAGCAGATCATCCATGATGACATGCAGATCACCGTGGGCGGCGGTTTGGAGTCGATCTCCCTGGTGCAGACCAACGCCGCCAATCGCAGCCGTGCCCAGGATCCGGAGCTGGTCGCCACGGTGCCGGGCCTTTACATGATGATGATCGAGACCGCGGAATTGGTGGCCGACCGATACAAGATCTCGCGCGAAGCCCAGGACGAATACGCTCTGCGCTCCCAGCAGCGCACCGCCGCGGCGCAACAGGCCGGGCGGTTCGACGATGAGATCGTCGCGCTGCCGACCGACATGCTGGTCACCGACAAGGCCACCGGCGAGACCAGCCAGAAGAAGATCACCATCAGCCGGGACGAGGGCAACCGCCCTGAAACTTCCCTCGATGGTCTGTCGAGCCTGAAGCCGGTTTTCGCCAACGGGCAGGTGGTGAAACAGGGCAAGTTCATCACCGCAGGCAACGCCTCGCAGTTGTCCGACGGCGCCTCCGCCGCGGTGTTGATGGAGGAAGCCGAAGCCGCGCGCCGCGGCCTGCAGCCGCTTGGCATCTATCGCGGCATGGCGGTTGCCGGCTGCGCCCCCGACGAGATGGGCATCGGCCCGGTCTTCGCCGTTCCCAAGCTGCTGGCAAAACACGGCTTGACCGTGAATGACATCGATCTTTGGGAACTGAACGAGGCCTTCGCCTGCCAGGTGCTGTATTGTCGCGACCGCCTGGGAATCGAGCCCGACAGGCTGAACGTAAATGGCGGCGCGATCTCGATCGGCCATCCCTACGGCATGTCCGGCGCCCGGATGACCGGCCACGCGCTGATCGAAGGCAAGCGGCGCGGCGCGCGGTTGGTCGTGGTGACAATGTGCGTCGGCGGCGGCATGGGCGCGGCCGGCCTGTTCGAGGTCGCCTGATCGATGCCGGTCGACCCCCAGATCCAGACCCTGCTGAACCTTGGCGCCGGGTTGCCGGAGTTGCACACATTGTCGGTGGCCGACGCCCGCGCCCAGTTCGCGATCCGCGACGTCCCCGGCCTGCGCAAGCCGCCGATCGCCGGCGTGACCAATCGCGACATGCAAGCGCCCGGCGGCTCGCTAGGTCTGCGCGTCTACACCCCTTTGGGCACCGGTCCGCTTCCGTTGATCGTCTTCTTCCACGGCAGCGGCTTCGTGGTGTGCAGCCTGGATACGCACGACGGGATGTGCCGCAATCTGTGCGCCGGAACCGGCTGCGTTGTCGTCTCGGTCAATTATCGGCTGGCGCCGGAAGCCAAGTTTCCCGCCGCACCGGATGATTGCCTGGCGGCGACCCGATGGGCGGTGGAAAATGCGGCCGCCCTTGGCGCCGATCCTGGCCGGGTCATCGTCGCCGGCGACAGCGCGGGTGGCAACCTCGCCGCGGTCACCGCCCTGCGCATCCGCGACGAGGGCGGCCCGAAGCTGCTGGGGCAGCTTCTTATCTATCCGGTGACTGACCACTACGACCCCGGCACGCCGTCGATGACCGAAAACGCCGAGGGGTATGGCCTGACGCGCGCGGGAATGATCTGGTTCTGGGACCACTATCTGCCCGACCGGTCCCATGCGCCGGACCCGCATGCCAGCCCGTTGCGGGCCACGGATCTCTCGGGGCTGCCGCAAACCCTGGTGGTAACCGCCGAGTATGATCCGCTACGCGATGAGGGCGAGCTTTATGCAAGCCGGCTGCGTCAGGCCGACGTGCCGACCCGGATGAAGCGTTGGGACGGCATGAACCACGGGTTCTTCTTCTGGCCCGGGGTGGTCGACAAGGCCGGTGCGGCCCTGGACGAAGCGTGTCATTGGGTCAAATCGATCCTGGCAGCCCGATAGCGTCAGGTCGCAACATGTCAGGCCGCGGATGTCTGTTTCATACCAGGGCGATGCACGCCCGAGGCGGGCTCAACCTCGAACCAGCGCTCTGATACCGGGCGACGCATGAGTTGACCGTTATGCGCGCCGGTTTGGCGGGCGAGCGAGCACGCCAGCGAGGGGACCGAGCGCGCGAGGGATGGGGCGGGCGCGAAAAATGACTCTCATGCCGATCGGTGCAAGCGCCGATTGGTATAAGCGCTGATTAATCATTTGTTAGGGGTTTGCCTGATAGATCCGAACGACTGTCCACCGGCCCAAGGCCAGTCATAGGAAAAATTCCATGTCGATCAGCGCTATAAGCGGAGTTCTCCCGACCTCTCCAAAAGCCGGCCAGTCCCAGGCCGCTACGCCGGCGCCATCCATGATGCCTTCGTTCCGCCAACACCTGGGCATGCCGGCTACCCAGCCCGCGGCCACGCACGGTCATCATCACCATGGCGCGGGATCTCCGCCCGCCACATCCTCGTCGGCCAGCGCGGCATCGGCATCCGGGCCGGCGGCATCCGGCGCCGGCTCATCAGGGTCATTCATGTCGGCCATCCTGAAGCTGTTGCCTTAACCGACCCCACCATGATCGAGGGCGCCATCGTTGTCGGCGACCTGCTGCGCCCTGACGGCAGCGGCCAACCCGGCGGCACCGACCGGCCCACGCTCTGGCTTTGGAACGCGATCAAGCGGCAGATCTATCTGGCGACCGGACTGCCGTCCGAACCCTTGACGGCGGCGGCCCTGGGGGGCTGGATCGAGACCCTTCGCCCGTCCGCGACGGCTGACGATTATTGGGCCTCGGTGCACGACCGGTTGCCCTTCAGCGAACCAATCGTTGACCGCCTCCGCAACCGTTTCTGCGTCGGCTACGAGATGCCACCCTGGCTGGTCCGCCTGCTGGATCACCACGCGGTGCCATACATCGATCTGCGCCTGCATCCGGTACGCTTCCTCGATGACCTGCTGTTCGCCGCGCGGGCCTCGATTCCGGCGACCCAGGCGGCTTTGCTGTCGATGGCGATGCAGGAAAGTGAGGTCTTCGCCACCGCCGGGCTGCGGGAGGCGATGTGCCGCTTCATCTCCGACGCGCGCGTGCCCGACAATACCCTGCTGGTGGCCGGCCAACGGCGCTTCGACTCAACCCAGATCGTCCAGGGCGGTTTCTTCGATGCCGTCCCGATGGCGGCGAGCATCCATGCGATCTGCGCCCGCTATCCCGCCATCATCCTGAAACCACATCCGCTGGACCGCCATCATTCCCTGCTGGAGGTCACCGCCGCCGCACCGACGCGGGTGATGGGTGTCATCGAGGACAATGTCTATCGGATGCTGTCCCTGCCGCAGATCAGCGCGATCCTGACGGTGAACTCGGGCCTTGCGCATGAGGCCCCCTATTTCGGCAAAACCGTCCATACCCTGGCGCCGCTGCCGGTGCGAACCGCCTGGCACGGCGCCGCAGCGGATAGCGCATGCCATGCCTCGCTTGACGACATCGTGCTGACGCCGGATTTCTGGCGCATTGTCCTGGCACCTCATGCCGCCGTCAGCGCCGCGGACGGCATGCGGCTGCGGCCAAAACCGAACCGGCTACGGATCGCGCTGGACAGTTTCTGGAACTACCAGGAGATCGACACCGACCGGATCCCCCGGTCGCGGTAATGCGCAGACCGGGTTAAGACGGACGGTGCGGCCTGAGCACGGTCTCTGTTTTTTGTTTTGGCATACGATGCACCCTCCTGGACCGGTCCGCTCAGCGCGATCAGGCGCTACCGTTCCGGTTCAGAAGTTCGCCATGGTCGGCGAACCCCTGATCCAGGACACGAGCTCTTTGTTTTGAGTGGCCTGCTTATCCCCTGCGTCCGTCGCCGAGTGCGACGAACTTCGAAGGCAGGACACAAGCGCCTTGTTTTGAGTGGCCTTCCCCTGCGTCCGTCGCCGAATGCGACGAACTTCGGAGGCAGCACACGAGCGCTTTGTTTTGAGTGGCCTGCTTATCCCCTGCGTCCGTCGCGGAATGCGACGAACTTCGAAGGCAGGACACTACGTCGAGATCTGTTCCAGCACCGCGCGCGCCTGGCGTATGCCGCCGAACCGGATCAGTACCGCCGGCAGCAAGGCGCCGGGAATGATGATCCAGAGGATCCAGCCGAGATGGTCCGGCCCGAATGCGTAGAGCGGCCCGAGCAGGGTGACGCCTGCCCAGGCTCCGAGGTGGCCCAGGCCGTCGGTCCACGCGAACGCCTTTGACCGGATGCGGGTCGGGTAGGCCACAGCCGTGTAGTTATACAGGTTGAACAGGAAAAGCCCGGTGCCGATCCGGCTGACGATATAGCACGCCGCGATGATCCAGAGGTTTGGCAACAGCCAGGCCACCGCCCAGGCCACGGCGAACAGGACACCGGCGAAAAAGATCACCGCGCGTCGTTCCACCCGCTCGCCGAGGCGCGCATTGACCAGGAAGCCGACAAACAAGGCGGCGTAGGCGACGGCGATCGTCAGAAACACGAAATGCGCCGATCCCCCATGATCCACCATGAACACCGCCGCGAACGCGCCGACCCCGTAGATCAGTCCGGCATACGCCAGCAGCCAGACGAAGATCAGCAACCAGGTCCGGCTGCGGTATTGCGGGTTGGTGAACAGCTCCCTCCAGGAGCCGCCGGTCGCGCTGATGACTTGATCATACGCGATATTCGGCGCGGGCAGCGGTTCGGCCGAGGCCGCCTGGCAGCGCTGCTCGTAAAGGGTCATGACCTTCTCGGCCTCGGCATGGCGGCCATGCGCCTCCAGCCAGCGCGGTGACTCTGGCAGTTTCCAGTATAGCAGCGGCAACAGGATCAGGATTTCGATCGCCGCGCTGACCCACAGGAAGAGTTGCCAGTTGCTGGGTATCCAGGCGACCGCGAGCAGATTGACGCCGACCGCCACAAGCGCGGTCACCCCCTGGGAGGTCAGCAGCACGCGGTTGCGGACCTGCGGTGAGGTCATCTCGGAAAGATACACCGAATGGGTCGCCACGATTCCGCCAACGCCCAGCGTGCTGAGAATGGACAGCACCACCATCCAGGAAAAGTCGGTAACATAGGCAAACGGCCAGATGCAGAGACCACCCAGCAGCGTCGCCAGCAGGATGGCCGGGCGACGGCCGTGGCGGTCCGCGACGTAGCTCATGATGTAGACCCCGAGCAGAATGCCCAGGCCGACCTGCAGTGCCTGAATGACGGCATATTGCATGACGTCGATAACGTGGTTCGGCCGCCAGACAAACGGGTAGAGCCGGGCACCAATGCCGTCTGTGTCAAAGATGATGAAGCCCCAGGTCACCTCGATCAGGACCGCGAGTTGCCATTGCACCCGGGTCAGCGGCAGGCGATCGATCCGCCCGGCCATGATCCCGTCGTAGGTGATCCGCTCCGCCATCCTGTTCCCTCCCAAGCGCGGCTTGGCGCCCCCCAACTTTTTTGTTGGTTCGCAAACTTTATCGTTGGTTCATCGGCGCCGGGCGAAAGCTTAGGATGAATTTCAACCTCGCGACAAACCCGACCCGCGGCTCTGACCGATGTCTGAACGACTGGCGGACGTCGCAGCGACAATGCTGGTATCTCTGTCGCGAAGCGACGCACACAGACAGACCGGGTCACGGCGCTGCCGAAGGCGGTCAGACCGGTGCCAGCCGTTTCACCATATAAACCCGATCCAGCCCCTTTTCCCGCCTGCGCTCGCGTTCGACGTAACCCCGCGCGCCATAAATCGCGATATTCTCCACCATCAGGGCGTTGGTATAAAGCGTGACGCTGTTCCACCCGCGCCGTGCAGCCTCGGCTTCGGCGAAATTCAGCAAGTCACGCCCGAAGCCCAAGCCCTGCCGATCCGGCCGGATGGCGATATTATCGAGCAGGAAACAGTCGGGATTGTCCTCCAGCACAAGCACGCCGGCGATCATCTCCGCGTCTTCGAGCAGCCACACCTGCTTCGCCAGGATTCGGACCGCATAATCATCCAGCATCGGACCCGGCATGGCGCCGATCACCGGCACATATCGGGCGTACGCGGATAGTACGACCTCACGTACGACCGCTGCCTCATCGCCCCGCGCCTGCCGGATCATTCGACTGCCTTCACCATGTCTACCTCTGCCGCCGCGTGCAGGCCCATCGCCTGAGCCAGCCGTTCCAGCCGGCGGATCACACTTTCCCCCGCGAACACGCCGCTGTTCTGGCGCAGCCGCAGGACCAGCCGGGTGCCTTCGATGCACAGCCGGGTGCCGGCCAGCAGGTCCTTGGTGCCGGCCGACAGGGTATAGGCAAGCCGCAAGGCAATCCCCAGCACCTCGGCTCGGTTGGCGGTCTCGATGTCCAGCAACAGCCGCGATGGGCGCAGAAAGCCGGAGTCAGACTCCGCCTCGTAACGGAGTGCCACACCCAGCGCGAGGAACGCTCGGGTCTGGTGATCCAGCGCCACACCCGGCTGACGCAGCACCCGCAGGAAAGCCTGTTCGGCACGGAACTCCGGATGGTCGTGGCTGCCGATGTCCGACATCCAGCACATGGCCTCGCGCAATCTGCCGGCTTCGACGGTTTCCTGCTGGAACAACGGTTGGGTCCACTCGATCAAGGCGGTCGGCAACGCCGGATCCCGGCCATACCGCGCGGCAAGCTCACGAGCGGCGCTGAGCAGAGGGTCTTGCTGCTGGATCTGGGGCGGCATCCGGCGCATGAACCAGCCCTCGCGCAATCCGCTGGCACTGAAAACCACCCGACGCACCCCGGTCACCCGCAGCAGTCGGCGCAGCCCAACCGCGGCGAATGGCAGGTCGTCGATGCGCCGGCGCGGCGCCCCCGGCAACCGCTCCAGCGCCTTGCGGGTGGCGTTGGAGATCAGCATGGTCAACTCACGGGCCTCTTCCCGCCCGATCGTGTAATAATGCACCATCTGCAGCGGATAGGCGATCTGTGCCATGTGAATCCGCGCCAGGGCGCGCCAGGCACCGCCGACCAGATACAGGTCGCTGTCCGCCGCCTCGGCCAGCCACGGCACCGTGTGCAGGTCCTCCTCGGCGATGGCGCGTGCGCGGACCGGGTCGCCGCCGGACCGCTCCGCCAGCCGGATGACGCCAAGCCGAAGCGTCTGCGATTGACCGCGCGTGCCATTGACCAGCCGCACCACCTCCAATGATCCGCCGCCAATATCGGCCAGAACACCATTTGCCTCGGGAATGCCACACAGCACGCCGTCGGCGGAGAACGCGGCTTCCTCGGCCCCGGACAGGATGTGGATTGGCACCCCCGGCATTCGCTCACGCAGCGCTTCCACGAACGCCGCTCCGTTCGCGGCGTCACGCACCGCCGCGGTGGCCAGCACCTCGAACGGTTCGGCAACCATTGCGCGCGCCACCGCGTGATAGCGATGCATCACGGTCAGTGCCTGCCCAACCCCCTCTTCATTCAGACGACCGGTCGTCTGCAGCCCGCGACCCAGCCGAAGCACCGCCTTTTCATTGAAAATCTGCATCGGATTGCGGGTGTGGCCTTCATAGACCACCAGCCGGACCGAGTTCGAGCCAAGATCGACAACGCCGTAGCGCGGGATCGGGGGAGGCTTGGATAGCAGCATGCGTCAGTCCTGTGTCACCCGGTTCGGCCGCCTGGTCAGGGCGACGCTCGAGGCCGCCGCGGGTCCATGCAACGCCGATCCACGGCCCGACAGGGATGGGTTTGTCATGAAATAGTCATGTGCCGAAACGGGTTTGCGACCGGCGGCAACGCGGGTCCAGGTCCCGTCGGCGCTCAATTCCCAGGACTGCAACGAGTCTTTCAAGTTTATCACCATGATCTGGTCCAACAGCTGCGCGTGGACGGTGGCATTGTGGATCGGCACCAGGGTTTCAACCCGCCAGTCCATGTTCCTTTCCATCCAGTCGGCGGAACTGATGAACACCCGGGCGTGTCGTCCCGGCAGGAGGTGACCGTTGCCGAACGCGTAGACCCGGCCGTGCTCCAGAAAACGCCCGACGATCGACTTGACGCGAATGTTCTCCGACAGGCCCGCCACGCCGGGACGCAGGCAGCAGATGCCACGGATCACCGCCATGACTTTCACCCCGGCGCGCGATGCATCGTACAGCGCGTCGATCAACTCGACGTCGGTCAGGCTGTTCATCTTCAGCCAGATCGTCGCCGCCTTGCCGTCGCGGGCGAAGGCGATTTCGCCGTTTATCAGATCCAGCAGTCTGTTTCTTGTTGTCAGCGGGCTGAAACTCAGCTCCTCCATGACCTCGGGACGTGCGTAGCCGGTCATGAAGTTGAACAGCCGGGCGGAATCGCGGGTCAGTGCGGGGTCGGTGGTGAAAAAGCTCAGATCCGTGTAGATACGGGCGGTAATCGGGTGATAATTGCCGGTGCCAAAATGTGCATACGACCGGATGGCACCGGCTTCCCGGCGTACCACCAGGGATAGCTTGGCGTGCGTCTTCAACCCGGTGAAACCATACACCACCTGCACGCCCGCGGCTTCCATCCTGCGTGCCAGCCGGATGTTCGCCTCTTCATCGAAGCGGGCCCGTAGCTCGACCATTGCGGTGACCGACTTGCCGGCTTCCGAAGCCTCTATCAGGGCGTTGACGATGGTGCTGTCCCGGCTGGTGCGGTACAGCGTCTGCTTGATCGCGACCACCGCGGGGTCCTGCGCCGCCTGCCGCAGGAACTGCACGACGACGTCGAAACTTTCATAGGGATGATGGACGATGATGTCCTTGGCGCGGATCGCCGCGAAGCAGTCACCGCCGAAATCGCGGATGCGTTCGGGAAAGCGCGGCGCGTAGGGTGCGAACAGCAGATCGTGCCGGTCGTCGACGATCATCTGCTTCATGTCCGCCAGACCCAGCAGGCCCTGGTCGTCATGGATTTCGTCGGGCACCGCGTCCAGCTCGTCGATCACCAGCTCGCGCAACTCCGGCGGCATGCCCGCGGCGATCTCCAGATGGATCGCCACCCCGCGGCGGCGGCGTTTCAGCGCGGTTTCATAGGACCGCACCAGATCCTCGGCTTCCTCCTCGAACTCCACGTCGGTGTCGCGGATCACCCGGAACACCCCGTGCCCGGTAAGCCGGAAGCCGGGGAACACCCGATGCAGGAACAGCACCACCAGGTCGTCAAGCAGAATGAAGCGGATCGGACCCGGCGCGTTCCCGGCAGGCAGGCGGACGAACCGTTCAACCTGGCTCGGCAGTGGCAGCAGGCCGCGCATGGCAAGCCCATCCTCCTCGCGCACCAGATGCAGGGCCAGCACCAGGCCGAAGTTCGAGATGAACGGGAACGGATGCGCCGGATCGACGGCCAGCGGCGTGACCACCGGGAAAACCCGCTCCATGAACCACGCATCGAGCCAGTTTCGGTCCTCGTCTGACAGATTGTCCGGTTTGCACAGCGCCACCCCGGCGTCACGCAGCAGGCCAAGCAGCTCGCTTTGGACGCGTTGCTGGTCGGCCAGCAGTGTCTCGGCCCGCTGCTTGATGGCGGCCAGTTGCTGCGCGGCGGTCCGGCCGTCGGCGGAAACCAATGTCCCGCCCGCTTTCGCCTGCCCGATCAAGGCGGCGACCCGCACCGAGTAGAATTCATCCAGGTTGGAGGCGCTGATCGACAGGAAGCGCAGCCGCTCCAGCAGCGGATGGTGCGGGTTTTCTGCCTCTTCCAGGACCCGGTGATTAAAATCCAGCCACGATAGCTCCCGGTTGATGAACCGTTCGGGGCTATTCGGGTCCAGTCCGGGTTCAGCAAGGGTCTGATGCTTTGGCCCTGCCGGCTTGGACGCGGCCGATTTCGCGCCGGCCGCATTTGCCCGCTCCATCAGCGCCGCCACGTCTGCCTTGCGCTCCATTGATCCAGTCCCTGTCCCGCGATGAGGTAGCACCTTACAGGAAGACAGCGGGCTGACAGGAGGGGTCGGATCCTGACGCCGAAACTTCATCCCCATCCCGCTCTGGCCCATCCCGCTCTGGCCCATCCCGCTCTGGCCCATCCCGCTCTGGCCCATCCCGATCTGCAGCTCCATCGTCCGCCAGCGTCTGTGCGGCCAGCGCCCGGGTGATCGGCGTTCCAAGCGTCAGACTGATGCGATCCAGGCGTGCCACCGCCTGCCGCAAGGCCGCCGGCGAGCGCGGTAGCCGCGTCAGCAGCCAGTCCTGCACCGGTTGCGCGACGCTCAATTGCCGGTCGGACAACAGGCGCCTGAGCAGCGCGGCCAGCAGATCGGCCTCTGGCGGCCGGATCTCCACCGCCGTGATGGCCCGCAGCCGGCTGGACAGGTCGGGCAGGCGCACCGGCCAGCGTGACGGCGGCGTCCGGCTCGACAGCAGCAGGCGCAGGCCGCGATCACGGGCGGTGTTCAGCAGATGCAGCAGCAGCGTTTCCGACCCGACCGTGTCAGCGTCTTCCAACGCTAGCGCACCGCGTTCGGGCACGTCGGCCAGATCCCTCAGCGTCTGACCCGACAGCGTTTCGGCGCAGACCTGTTGAGCCCAGATGTGCACCAGATGCGACTTCCCGCACCCCGCCGGCCCCCACAGGGCAAGGCGGTGGTCGGGCCAATCGCTGTCGAGCCACACCATCGCTGCATGGTTCGAGGCTGCCGGCAGGAAGTCCCGCGGATCGTATCCCGGCTTGTGCTGGAAAGGCAGCAGCAGCTGCAGACGGTCCGGCAGCGTCACGCGGCGGGCGGATCAAGGTAGAGCGGGCTCGCCAGGTAGCGCCGCAGCCAGAACCGCGCCAGCACCCCGATCGTCGCTGCCACGGGCACCGCCAGCATCACGCCCAGAAAGCCGAACGCGGCGCCGCCGGCGAACAGGGCGAAGATCACCCAAACCGCGGGCAGCTCCACCCGGTCGCCGAGGAAGCGGGGATAGATCACGTAGCCCTCAAGAATCTGACCAATGGCCAGCACCACGCCGACCACCACCACGCCGCGCCATTGCGGGAATTGGGCGAGGGCGAGCCCAATCGCGGTGACCCCGCCGGTGATCGATCCGACATACGGGATGAACGACAGCAATCCCGCCGTCAACCCGACGATCAGCCCCAGGTCCAGCCCGGCGAGCGTGAGGCCCGCCGCATAGTAAAGCGCCAGGAACAGACAGCACAGCGCCTGGCCGCGGACCCATGCGGACAGGATGCGGTCGACCTCTCGAGCCTGCGCACGGATCACCCCGCGGTATCGATACGGCAACCAGGAATCGAGCAGTCGCACCACCAGCGGCCAGTCGCGCAGCAGGTAGAACCCGACCACGGGGGTCACCACCACCAGCGATAGCAGGTTGAAGATGGCGAAGCTGCTGCCGATCAGGCTGGTGACGGTGGACAGCACAATGCTCAGCATCGATCCGGCCTGCCCGCTGACCAGATCGCGCAGCTTGTCGTTCACCACGTCAGGGCCGAAATTCTCCTGCAGGTGGGTCAGCACCTGCCGCGCCCAGCCTTGCAGCAGCGTGGCGTACTGCGGGATGCGGTGAACCAGCAGCCCGATCTGCACGATGACCAGCGGATACAGCAGCAGCGCGAACAGCAGCACCGCGGCGATCACCGCCAGGATCATCAACAGCGCCGCGGCACCCCGCGGCAGTCCCAGCCGCGCGAGCTGGGTGGCCGCAGGATCAAGCGCGTAGGCGATCACCGCGGCCGCGACAAACGGGGCGAGCACCGAGGCGAAAAGCTGCAATGCCAGCCAGAAGACGACCAGCAGGCCGATGATCAGCGCGATGCGCTGCGCCCGCGTCGCATGAAATACGCGCACCGGCGGCACGACCACCTCGGCCGGCGCCTCCTTGATAAGCTGATCCTGGTCCGCAGCCGGCAAATCAGTCTCCCAATTCAGGCACCACGGGCGGTATTCCAGACATAGGCCGCCCCCGAGGCCAACGTGGTCATCACCACGCACCAGGTCAGCGCATCCGGCAGCCCTGGGATGCCCAGGCCGAAGCCACTCTGCAGCAGGCTGACCGCGATCAGCACGATCTGCATCACGGTGTTCAACTTGGAGATGTACAGCGGCCTGATCGCCACGGGATGTCCTAGCACAGCCAGGACGACAAAACCGCCGACTATCAGCACGTCGCGGAACACCACGAGGATCGCCAGCCAGTCGGGCAGCGCACCCACCGCGGCCAGGGTGATGTACATGGTTACCAGCAGCGCCTTGTCCGCCACCGGATCCATCAGCGCACCGATCGCATTGCCGCCATGCCGCCGGGCGAGCCAGCCGTCCAGCGCATCGGACAGCCCGGCCGCGACAAACAACAGGAAGGCGTCAGCAATCCGGTGGTCCAGCACCAGCCAGAACGCCAGCGGCACGGCGCACAGGCGGGCGAACGTGATGATGTTGGGCCAGTTGACCAGGGACGCGGTCGTCCCCCGCCCCGCCGACGACCCGTCAGGCATGCGGACAGACCCCTAGCCGGTGGATTGCAATCGGTGGCCTGCCCATGGTTTCTGTCGCCCTCCATCCCCCCAGCGGGTCCGGTTATAGAGGTTTGCCATGGCGAGTGCGGATCACCAAGACGCGCACCCGGTGTCACCATCCGGGAACAGGCTCGATTACCGCACCGCGGGGGTCGATATCGCAGCGGGCGAAGCCTTGGTCGACCGGATCAAGCCGCTCGCGAAGGCCACCAGCCGCGCGGGCGTCATCGGCGGCCTTGGCGGGTTCGGCGCGTTGTTCGATCTCAAGGCAGCCGGTTTCGCTGATCCGGTGCTGGTTTCAACCACCGATGGTGTCGGCACCAAGTTGAAACTCGCGATCGAGACCGGGATGCACGATACCGTCGGCATCGACCTGGTCGCGATGTGCGTCAACGATCTGGTCGTGCAAGGCGCCGAACCGCTGTTCTTCCTGGATTACTTTGCCACCGGCCAATTGTCGGTCGAACAGGCCCGAGCAGTCATCGCCGGGATCGCCAGCGGTTGCCATCAGGCCGGTTGCGCCCTGACGGGCGGCGAAACCGCCGAGATGCCCGGCATGTATCGGGAAGGCGACTATGATCTGGCCGGCTTCTCGGTTGGTGCGGCCGAACGCGGCGACCTTCTCCCCCGACCGGTCGCGGCCGGTGACACGATCCTTGGCCTGGCCAGCAGCGGCGTTCATTCGAACGGCTTTTCCCTGGTGCGCCGCATTGTCGAGGCAAGCGGCCTGCGCTGGGCCGATCCTGCTCCGTTCGCGCCGGATCAGACGCTGGGTCAGGCGTTGATGACACCCACCCGGATCTACGTGCGCGGCATGCTCGCGCTGCACCGCGCCGGGTTGTTGAAGGCCGCGGCACACATCACCGGCGGCGGCCTGCCCGGCAACCTGCCACGCGCGCTGCCGGACGGAATGATCGCCGCGCTGGCGCCAGCGTGGCCGGTCCCGCCGGTGTTCAACTGGCTCGCCCGCATCGGTGGCGTCGACGCGGCCGAGATGTTGCGGGTGTTCAACTGCGGCGTCGGCATGGCGCTGGTGGTGTCCGATCCCGAAGCGGCGATCGGTTTGCTGCGGGCGGAAGGCGAAACCGTCAGCCGCATCGGGGTCATCGAGGCCGCCCCCGGCCCCGCGTCCGTCCGCATCGACCCGCCAGCCGGCTGGCTGGCGTGAAACGCCATGCCGCGATCCTGATCAGCGGCCGCGGATCCAACATGCAGGCGTTGATCGCGGCGGCGCGCGACGGTGGATTTCCGGCCCAGGTCGACCTCGTGCTCGCGAACCGCCCCGACGCCGCCGGTCTGACCGTGGCCAGGCAGGCGGGCATCCGGACCGAAATCCGCGACCATCGCGAATTCGGCACCGACCGTGCCGCGCATGAAGCCGCGATCAATGCCGTGCTTCGGGCGGCGGACATCGAGATCGTTTGCCTCGCCGGCTATTTGCGCCTGCTGACGCCGCTTCTGGTCAATGCCTGGGCCGGCCGGATGCTGAACGTTCATCCCAGTCTGCTGCCGGCTTTTCCCGGCCTGCACACGCACCAGCGGGCGCTTGAGGCCGGCGTCAAGCTGCACGGCTGCACGATCCATCTGGTGACGCAGCAGATGGATGCCGGGCCGATCCTGGCCCAGGCCGCGGTTCCGGTGCTTGCGGGTGACACCGCCGACGAACTGGCGCGGCGTGTCCTGCGCCAGGAGCATGCGATCTATCCCGCCGCGCTGGCGGCTTTTGCCGCCGGGTTGCCGCCGCTCGCGGCTGACCCGGCCGCTTTTCTGGCTAATCCCCCGCCCAAGGCTGCCCGATAGCGCCGTTCATCTCTCGTTAAGCATTTGCTGCGACGGTCATCGCCGGCGGCGGCGCGCGATCTTGCTCCGGTGCGGCTCATCGACGCTCTGCCACACGACGCTCTGCCACACGACGCTCTGCCACACGACGCTCTGCCACACGACGCTCTGCCATCTGCCACACCGGGACACCGCCATGCTGCCAACCGACATCCAGACCCTGATCGCCAACGCTGCGCCGACCACCGCGACGCGAAGGCCAAGCCTGGATACCATCGGACGTCGCTGCGGCACCGACAAAGCCGCGGGCTGGCACGATTATCTGGATTTCTACGAACGCTTCTTCGCGCCGCTGCGTGATCAGCCGGTGCGGCTGCTGGAGATCGGGGTCTTCCGCGGTCAGTCGGTGAAAATGTGGAGCGAATATTTTCACGCGGGGCAGATTATCGGTGCCGATATCGATCCGGCGGCATCGCGGTACGCGGCCGAACGGATCAAGATCGAGATCGCCGATCAGTCGAATATCGCCCACCTCACCCGGCTTGGTGTGACCCACGGACCGTTCGACATCGTGGTGGACGATGGATCACATCTGTGGAACCACCAGATCACCGCGCTGCAATACCTGTACTCGTTCGTCAAGCCGGGCGGGTTCTTCGTCGTCGAGGATATCGACACCAGCTTCGGACGCTACGTCGCGTCGCATCAGGGCAACGCCGCCACCTCGGCGATGCGGTACTTGTCCAGGTTCACCGACTATCTGGTTGGTGACGCCCAGCTTGATATCGACGCCGAACCGGATCCGTTCATCAGGACGTTCGCACGCAGCACGGAGTTCATCGCGTTTCATCGCCGCACCGCGATCCTGCGGCGGCACCCGGCGTCACATGCCGAGCGGATGCCGGCAGAGTGGAACCTGCGGGGTGCGACAGCACCGTTCATCGAACCGAAATCCATCGTGCCGTTGATCGCGGCGGAAGCGGATGACGTGGCAAAGCCATCCGGACGGCTGACCGTGCATCTGGCATTCCTTGGCGATGTCACGACCGAGGCCGGGTTGATCGGGGGTGCTAGGGACAACGGCCGTTCACCCATCCAGGGCTTCGTCGTCTGCCTGGACGCCGTCGCTGCGTCCGACATGGAATACCGGGTGCTGTCGCGCGGCGACGTCTGGAGCGAATGGATGGCCAGCGGCCAGTTCGCCGGCTCGCGTGGACAGGGGGTCGCGCTGCGTGGGTTCGCGGTGCGGCTCAAGGGCGCCATGGCGGAAGCCTATGGCTGCGCCTACGCCGGATCGTTCGAGGGGTCGGATGACCTTGTGTACGCCGATGATGGACAGCCCTGTCTGACCCCGGACCTTGCCGTGCTGGAGGCGATGCACATCGTCTTTCGCCGCCACGCCACCGGCTGAGCGAAAAGTGCGGACGCCGGCGCCGCGGGGGATCCGAACCCGTGAGCTCGCTGCTGCGGCAGACCTCTTGTCCCCCGATGCCGCCGTGTCATAGAACCCGACCCAGTAACCGATCGCGGAGACGAGCGAGACGCGTAGCGTCGGCGTTTCGCCGCGTCGATCGGCTACTGCAAACGAACAGCGACGTATCGCGCTTGTGTCATGGGCGATACTGCCCGTCCTGCCGCCGAGGGAACACGATGGCCATCCAAGCTACCACGCGTCAGACCGGACCGGAGACCATCGAAGCTCTGACCGCGGATCGGCGGAAGATGTGGGCGAGTTTCACGTCCGCCACCGTCGCCGCGATCATCTTCCTGATCGTGGTGCTGGTCGGGATGGCGGTCTTTCTGCTGTAGCTCATTTGCCTCGGCTGGTTGGCAACCGCCGCCGCGTGTCCTGACGTTAGATGAGGCCACACGCCCGTCTCATTATTGGCGAATGCTGTGCGACGAGGCGTGGCGCGACAAGGCGGCTTCGGTCTGCGTCCAGGTTCGCACCGCCATACCCAGGAAAACAACGAATACCACCAGCACGCAAAGCGCGATCTTCGTCGAGCCCGCCATGCGCAGGTACTTGTTGTCTTCGTCAACCGACCACCGCTGGCAGAAATCCCTGGTCGGATAGGGTGGTTCAAAGACAACGTCGTATACTGGGTCTTGCGGTTGACCCGGCCGGGTGTGCAGTTCGGCGAGCACCCAGTCCCGGCCTTTGGCCTGCAAGGCCGCACGCCAAACCTCCGTCTCGACAGCCATGGCAAGATCTCCAGTGTTGGCGGCTTGTAGCACGCACAGGGATGCGCCGCGCACATTCAAGGCGCGAAAAAAACCGGCGCCTGCCGGGACGTCTTGCTGAGCCGCTGGCTAATAATGTCGTCTTCGAGACGACACCAAGCACGGCGGTCAGTCGCGCCGGGTGCGACTTAGCTTCAGCATGGCCTCACACATGGACTCCCAGGCCGAGTGGCGTTGCACCACATCCAACCGGCCGGAAAAGTCGATGTATCCAATAAAGACACTGGCGGCGGCGGGCACGATCCTGCCGGCGGGGTGCGACCCGTCGGCGGGACAAACACAAAGCAGCTCCCCCTGACCATAGGATCGGATCGCCTGGCTGAGCGCCTCGGTCTCCTTGTCGGTCACCTGCCGACCGGCGACCTTCAGCACGAATATCTTCGCCGGATGCTCCAGATCCGCGATCAGCTTGTCCCTGAGATAGCTCATGCGCTTGCAGGCCAGGATCAACATCCGGTCGTGCGGCACATCGCTGGACGGCACGAAGCTGTGCATCGCGGTGCCGTAGGCCTTGTCGCCGATCTGCCATAGCGCCTGCGGATCCTTGTCGTGCAGGTAGACGGTCGTGCGGTCCGCCTCGCCGATCCCCGCGAACCGCCCGGTCAGGCAGGCGATCAGGTTCGGCGGCGACACCGTGGCCCAGCGGAACAGCCCCAACGGCTCCGCGCCCCGTTCCCGCTGGACCCCGCCGAACTCGCACCCGCCATCAGGGCCCGACCCGCCCAGGCTCTCGAAGCCGAGCAGGAGCGTCCGTCTGGCGTCGTCGGCGTCGACCGAGGCCAGGGCAAGCGCGCTATGGGCCGCGTCGGCCGCCACCGGATCGTGTTCCGCGAGTCGCATCAGCGCCTGATACAGCCCGCTCGACAACGCTTCGGAGATCGGAAAGCGCCGGCTCGCCTCCGCCCAACGGGTGACCGCGGCGGGCCAGTCCTCGTGATCCCATGCCAGGCGGGCATGGGCGGTGAACAGCGAAACCTCGCCTGGGTCGTGCGCCTGACCGTCCAGCAGAACCGCCTCGGCCTCGGCCAGGCGACCTTGCTCTTCCAGCGCGCCGGCCAGTTCGGTGTACACCCACCAGGGTCGCGGATCGAACGTCAGTGCCGCCCGCCAGTGCGCCTCGGCCGCCGGCCAGTTACGCTGCCGCGCGGCCAGACGGCCAAGCTGGTGGCGAACAGCGGGCTCGTTCGGCAACCCGACCGCCGCCTCTGAAAGAACCTGCCGCGCCTCCTCGACCCGGTCCAGCGCACACAGGGCGGAGGCGAGTTCGCTGTGGACCCACCACGGCCGAACCGCGAAAGCCAGTGCCGCCCGCCAATGGGTCTCGGCCTCGGGCCAATCACCTCGCCGAACCGCCAGGTGCCCGAGTTCGTGGCGAATGGCGGGCTCATGCGGGAACCCGATCGCCGCTTCGGACAGGACCTGTCGCGCGTCCTCGATCCGGTCCAGCGCGCACAGGGCGGAGGCGAGGCCGGTGTAGACCCACCATGGCCGAACCGCGAATGTCAGCGCCGCCCGCCAATGTCCCTCGGCCGCGGGCCAATCACCTCGCCGAACCGCCAGGTGCCCGAGTTCGTGGCGAATGGCGGGCTCATGCGGGAACGTGGTCGCCGCCTCGGACAAGACCTGCCGCGCGTCCTCGACCCGGTCCATCGCGCACAGGGCGGAGGCGAGGCCGGTGTAGACCCACCATGGCCGAACCGCGAAAGCCAGTGCCGCCCGCCAATGTCCCTCGGCCGCGGGCCAGTCGCCCTGCCGAACCGCCAGGCGCCCCAGTTCGTGGCGGATGGTGGGCTCGCACGGCGAGTCAACGGTGCCGTCTGACAGCACTTGCGCGGCCTCCGCCTCACGCCCAAGGGCGCACAGGGCGGTGGCGAGTTCGGTGTAGAGCCACCATGGCCGGGTCTCGAATGTCAGTGCCGCTCGCCAGTGCGCTTCGGCTGCCGGCCAATCGAGCCGCCGAACCGCCAGGCGGCCAAGTTCATGACGAATGGCGTGCTCGCGCGGGAATCGACCCGCCGCGTCGGACAGTAAAGCCGCCGCTTCGTCCATCCGGCCAAGACCGCACAACGCGGTCGCGACCCCGGTGTAGGAATACCAGATCTGCGGATAGACCGTCCGCATCATCATCCAGAGCCGCTCTGCTTCCGGCCAGTCCGCACGCTTCTCTGCCTGTTCGGCGGCTTTGAGCAACGTCTCCAGGTCGGCGGCTTCGGCGGGCACGCTCGAGTCGGATGATCGGGCATCCGCCTGATGTCGCTTTGAACCGGCAAGCTCGGCATGCGCGCGCAGAAAGTCGATGCCGGCGGGCTCCCGGTCGCGGGATGCCGGCGCGTCAGCCCGACCCGGCCGCCGGCGCGCACCCGGCAGGACAAACCATTTCATATTCAGAACACCGACCGCAACGCCAACGTCTGGACCGGCGGAGCCATATCACGCCAAGCAGCCCGGTCGTCTTGCAAGCCAGCGCGGGGAGTATGCACGATGGAACGATGTAGCACTGAGATTTCCAGCTCCGCTACAACGTTTCGCTAACCGAGGACCGTTCCGGCGGCGGGTGTGCCCAGGCACGGCGAGACGAACCCTCCGGATCAGCTGCTATCTTGCACCAGGCGCCGCCAACCGATCGCGGCGAAAACTGGTGGATCGCCGGGACGATTGAGGAACGCGCCGATCTGGGCGAATATTGGAAATACAGGGCGCGCCCGACCTAACCGGACCCGTGGTTGCGTCAGCCCGCTACCCGCCGAGATACTATCCGATCAGCCGCGCGATGTGGATGCAGATCGACCCCAGCCGTATAGCCCCCATCCCGGGCCCAGAAGGAGAACCGCTGTGAACATCCAACTCCCGACCGAGAACATGCTGGCCGAGGTCGATGGGCCGATTGGCTGGATGACGTTCAACAAGCCGGCGCGGCGCAACGCGGTCTCATTGGACATGTGGGAAGCCATGCCGGTCATCCTCGACCGCTTCGAGCAGGATCCCGCGGTCCGGGTCATCGTGCTGAAGGGTGCTGGCGATCAGGCCTTTGTCTCCGGTGCCGACATCTCCCAGTTCGAGCAGGCGCGCTCCTCGGAAGCCGGCAACGCGCACTATGAGAAGGTCAGTGGCGCGGCCAGTGATCGGCTGAGCGGCTGCTCCAAGCCGACCGTCGCGATGATCCGCGGATTCTGCATCGGCGGCGGGTTGGCGATCGCGATCGGCTGTGACATCCGCATCGCCGACGAGGGCGCCCGCTTCGGCATCCCCGCGGCCAGGCTGGGCCTTGGCTATGCCGCGCCCGGGGTGAAGAAGCTGATGGACCTCGTCGGGCCATCCTTCACCAAGGAGATCTTCTTCACCGCCCGGCATTTCTCGGCCGCGGAGGCGCGGGAGATGGGCCTGGTCAACCGCGTGGTGCCCGGCGATACGCTTGAGGCGGATACCCGCCGCATCTGCGCGACGATTGGCGACAACGCGCCGATGACCATGCGCGCACTGAAACACACGGTGCGGGAGTTGGCGCGCGGCGAGCCGGCCGACCTGGCGGCGAGCGAGGCCTTGGTGAAGGCCTGCTTTGACAGCCAGGACTACATCGAGGGGCGGCGCGCATTCATGGAGAAGCGACGGCCGGTGTTTCACGGGATCTGAAATCTGCTCTCGCCGCGGCAAACCGTTCCGGCAGCCGTGAAGCCAGGACAGGGATGACGATCAGCGCCTGAGCCGTCCGCGCCGACCTCGCGGGCCGCTCCTTGCCGCGACGGCATCCCTATGCTGCCTGTCCATAGCTGACGGCAAAGCTCCGCGTCGGTGCGGGAATGCTGCTAACAACACGGGTGGCGCGTGGTGCCGAGGCGATGGGTCCACGTCTGTGGGACCCGAAAGCAGTTCCAACCATGCGCCATCCGCGAGTTGAGTCGTTTCACCAGACGTTCTTGCACAGTGCTTAAATCCAGCAGCTCGCCGGGCCTTGACCCGCAGCCGACGGGTCGCAATCTCATGTTGATACCAAATCGGTACGAAAAAGAACCATTACCATGCTAAAACTAAGCGGATGCATCCAATTTTGCAATCGACCACAACCTGAAGTCGCACAGGCCGTCGCCTCTGTTTATTAACTCGTTCTGAGCAACTCACGATATTTCTGGAGGTTGAGGCCGCCTAGGAACACACTGAAATCAGCTATATAGCACCGCGAATGGCCAGATAATCGTCAAGCCGGAAACAAAACATTCCGATTAAATCGATGCAATTTCAGCTTGCATATCGACCAATGGCCCCTGTATGCTGCACCCGCTCAGACCGTGAGGATCGATGATCGTTGTCGTCAATCATTATCGTCACGGGAAGAGCAAAGTACGTTTGAAATAGCCACCGAAAACCGGTGGTCGACATAATGACCTAGCCGCCCACGGCACCAGGTCACAGCGAGTGGACGGAGAATGGAATGGCGGGTTCATCCGGCGTAACAGTGCCCGGGGCTTCGGGTTCGGCGACATTGGCTTTGGGAACTGGCGACGTTCTGAATCTGGGCTCGCAAATCGGCGCGCTGCTGGCGACCCTTCAGGGCGCCGGCAATCTGGCGATTTCATCGGGGTCGTTCGGGTCGCCTTTCCCGAACGCGCCGGGCGTCTCGGCTGGAACAGAAACCGAACTGTTCATCGCGGGCAACGCCTCCGGCAGTGCGACCGTGCCACCCAATTACGCCTACGTGGTCGATGCGAATTCCACGCCCAGCACGGTGTATGGAACCAACCTCGCCCTGACCACCGGCACCGCGGGCGGCGCCTTCTATGTCTCAGGCAACAGCACGGTCGCGGCGAACGGCGGCAACAATCTGATCGCCGCCAGCGGCAGCTATCTGATCTCGACGTCCGCCGGCAACGACACCGTCGCGGCGGTGGGCGTTGGCACCATCGCCACCGATCTCGGTTCGAACCTGATTTTCGCCACTGGCGTCAATTCCATCAGCTCGGTTGGCCAGGACACCATCGTCGCCGGTAACGGGCTGACCACGGTCAGCTCCTCCGGTTCGCAAACTCTGTTGTTCGGCAGCCCCACGGCCGACGGCTTGCTCGACGCATCGATCAGCGGTGCGCGGACGACGGTGGCGGCCGCCGGCAGCGCCGCCGAGGTCACCACCGCGGGTAGTCAGGACCTGGTGTTCGGCGCCCAGTTCGGCGGCGGCACGCTGTCCGTGATGGATACCGGATCGAATGACACGATCGTCGGCCAGGGCGGCCCCAGCACGGTCACCGCGGGTGCCGGCAGCAACGGGCTTCTCGTCTTCGGCGGCGCCGGCGGCATAACCTTCGTCGGCGGCGACAGCTCAGCAACGGTCGTCAGCAGCAGCGCCGCCACCAACAGCATCGTCGGCGGGACCGGTGGCGTGCTGGTGGGTGCCGGCGGCAACGACACCGTTGTCGGCACCGCCCCCGGCGGCGCCACCTTGTTCGGCACCGCCAATCACGCCGCCACCTACCTGGGTAACGGCGACCTGCTGTACGGCGCCGGCGCGGGCAATGAAACGCTGAACGCGGCGGGTTCAAGCGGCAACAACACCATGTTCGCCAGTCAGGTCGCCGGCGCAACCGATTCGTTGGTCGGCGGCAGTGGTTCCAACTCGTTCGTCGCCGGCGCCGGTGCCGATACCTTCGTCGGCGGCGCGGGCAGCAACAATTACTTCTTCCTGCAGAACGTGACCCATGGCAGCCACGACTTCGTCGCCAACCTGGGCAGTGCCGACAACGTCGACCTGATCGGCTACGGGTCGGCGAATTCCTCGGTCGCGGTCGAGAACGCCAGTGCGACGCTGACACTGTCCGACAACACCCAAATCACTTTCGTCAACGTCGCGAACATCAGCAACAACATCCACTTCAGCTGATCCCGCCCGGCATCTTCCGCACGGCATCTTCGACACCAATCCCGTCCGGTTCGCCCGCACGGGGTTGGTGTCTTTTCAGCCGCCGCGGCACAGGCGTCGCCTTTGGTCCGCGCCAGACCCACCGGCAATGGGCTTGATCTGACGATCGCTCTGTGAATAAACGATAGGACGTCCTGCAACGCGGCAGGCCGTCCTGTTTTGGTTTCGACACGCGGATCAGCCCACGGCTTGCTCATCCCCCGCGATCGGCCCCGCGACCGGCACTAGAGGCACATCGGTAATGAGCTCGCATCAGAGATGGCATCGAGGCCGATGTGATCCAGGATCGCCGGATGCCTGACAGTCGAATGAAACGAAATCATCTGGCGACCGGCTTGCGGATGCTGGCGACGCGATCGTCCGTGTTGCTGGGACGGGCGCGCGCGCAGGCGGCGAAACTGCGATCGCGCGGCGGCAGGATGGGGCCGCCGACGGTGACATGGCCGGACGCCGACAGCCCGAGGGCATGCGCATTGACCTGCCCGAACTGTGGGTCCGACGTCGCGAAACCACAGCTTCTGACAATCGAATTCACCACCTCACCCGGCTCGCGGAAGCAGACGGCGGTGCTGCGCTGCCCCGACTGCGCCTGCTCCTTCTACGCCGACCAGATCCCGCCCGACTATGCCGAGGATGCCATGCTGGCGCGCGGCCGGGTCCCGTTCTACCTGCAGCAGGGCGCTGGACTGTCGCTGATCACTCGACCCCTGGCGCAACTCGCCGCCCCAGCCGCAAGCACCTATGTGGAAGTTGGCTGTGGCTTTGGCTTCGGTCTCGACTACGCGCGTCACGCCAAGGGCTGGAACGGACAAGGCATCGATCCCGCCGGCATATCCGCGCTTGGCCGCGACATGCTCGGGGTTCCGATCCAGCGCCGCTATCTGGCGGATGCGGAACCAGCTCTGTCCGGCACCTGTGACGTCGTCATGGCGTCCGAAACGATCGAGCACGTACCGTCGCCGATCGGCTTCGTGCGGGTGTTGCGCAGCATGCTGCGCCCTGGTGGCGTGCTTGTTCTCACCACACCGGACGGGGCGGATCTGACGCCCGATACCGGACCCGGCGTGCTGATCGGGCTGCTTTCGCCGGGGCTGCATCTGATCTTCCAGACCCGCGAAAGCCTGCGGCGGATCCTGCTCCAGGCCGGCTTTGGTCATGCGACCATCAACAAGGACGGACATTCGCTGGTGGCTTTCGCCAGCGATCGGCCTGTTGAACTGGCGCTTGATGAGGCGGCTCTGAAAGCTGAATATCGAAACTATCTCGAACGCCGTGCCGCCGACTTTCCGCCCGAACACGATTTGTATCTGGCCTTCGCCGGCCGGGCGCTGCAGGAAGCGGTCAATGACGCTGCGTTCGACCAGGCACACCGCGTCCACAGCGGTGTCCAGCGCGCCTGTGTGGCAAGGTTCAAGCTCCCTCTCGAGGCGCTCGCCGAGCGGGTGGCGGAGTATGGGGGTGTGCCGCTGGAAGATCTCGCCCGGCGCATGCCGTTGAGCCTCGGCGGGCTGCTCTATGCCGATGCCATGATGCGGCTGGCCGCGGGAACGCCGCGTGCCGGGCTGGGGGAAGCCTTCCTGCGGGCAGCCGCGGCGGCCGAGTTGCTGCGCGACGCGCTGGCCGAGCTGGCGCTGGCGGATGGCATGAGCGAGGAAGTGGCCTGGGCGGCGCGCGCCGAGGCCGTGCTGTGTGCCGCCGCTTCTGGTGAAAGCGACACGGTACAGCGGTTTTCAGACCTGCCACCGGCACCTGACGCGACGTTTGGCGCGCTGCGCCGCGACGCCATCGGCGAACGCGTCGTCGTGGCGCTGGTCAACGCGGGTCACTATGAACTGGCTGAGGCGATGGTCGACGCCACCGGCCTCGGGTCCCGGCCGTGGGCCGATCCGGACGTCGTCACGGCGCGGTCCGCATCCCAGCGCGACGCGCTGTTCTGTCTGGCCGTGCTTGACTCGCAAAGTCACAGTGTGCCTCGGATCGAGCGCAGCAGAGCCCGGTTCAGCGGCGTTCGGCGGATGCTGCAGACAGCGGACGGCGATAGCGGTCCAGACGGGCTGTTCGCGGCCGCGGGCCGGGGGGAAACCGCCGCCATCGAACGGCTCCGCCAACACGCCGAGGCCCCGGCTCCGGACGACACGTCTCCGCATTACGCAGTCAGCTGATCGGACATGGCGGCCTCGTGGTTCTGCCGTCTGCGCCTGGTCCTGCGTCGCGCGCCGGCCTCGTTCTATCCCTATCTTTCCTACGCCCGAAGTTTTCTGCGCGGCCGGCGTCAGATCCGGCGCGTCTGGCCTGAAGGCCGTATCGAACTTGGCGCATCGGTCGCCCTGTTCACCCATTTCGACCCGCGGCAAAAACTGGCCGATCATGTGGTCGCCTATGTCCGCGCGCTGCACGGCGTCGGATTCTCGGTGGTGTTCATCACCAATTCCGGGGACCTGCATGCGGACAGCCTGGTCGCGCTGCAGCCGTATTGTCGGGCCGTCATAATCCGCCGCAACATCGGCTACGACTTCGGCGCCGTGCGCGAAGTGCTCGACCTGCTCGAATTGCCCCGCGCGGAAACCGAGCGCTTGCTGATCGCCAACGACAGCGTCTATGGCCCGCTGACGCCGATCGCGGACATGGTGGCGCGGATCAATTTCGATGAAGCCGACGTCTGGGCCCCGACCGAAAGCTGGCAGTATCGATACCACCTGCAATCCTACTTCCTGCTGGCCGGCCGCCAGGCGATCACCAGCCCGGCCTGGCGCGCGTTCTGGCGCGGTGTGCGGCAGGTATCATCGAAACAATGGGTGATCGCCAAGTATGAGGTCGGATTGACACAGAAACTGCTGAAAGCCGGGCTGCGCTGTCGACCGCTATGGCCCTATTATGAGCTGTTGGACCAGACCGCGGCCATTCCCACCTCGGACGGAACCACCGGGCCGGTGATGGATCCCATCGAGCAGATGCGTATCAAGGCTACCCACCGCATCCGATCCGCCGCGGCCGGCGGCGTGCCCCTCAACCCTACCGCGGAGCTCTGGCGCCAACTGCTGCTCGCGGGCTTCCCGTTCCTGAAGGTCGAGCTGCTGCGGAAAAATCCCACCGAGGTGCCCGACATCATCGATTGGCGCTCTGTCCTCACTGACCTACCGGCGGCCGATATCGCGATCATCGAACGCGATCTGCAAATGCAGGCAACGATCCTGAACCGGGCACCCTGAAGCATGATCGTCGCAGGCGGTATCGCCGCGGAGGTGAATGACCCGACCGAGCCAAGGGTTGGAGCCTGTCAGATGATCCGACCCAAGGGAACGGGCTCCGGCGTGTCACAGCGCGGTCAGGAACTGACGCGGGTCCCGCAGGTGATGAACATTGGTGACCACGAATTCCTCATGCTCCCGCAGGCCGGTTGACCCGGTCCATTCGCCATAGACAACCAGCCGTCCATCCCATTGCAGACGGATGTTCAGCGGATGGGTCACCGGGCGCTGGTTAGCATCGCTCCCCGGACCCGCGCCGACACCCACCGCGTCCGATATCCCCGCCGGCGGCGGGTCAGGAACCGGGTCGGGCTGCGGCGGCGGCAGCAACAGCACCTGGTCGGCTGCATGGACGCTCAGCTTCTCCGCCAGCCATGCCCAGTCGGTCGGCCCAAGAAACTCGGTGTCGCGGAAATCCGGCGGAATATGCACGACATCGAAGGTGTGGCGGATCTCCACCTGCCAGGCCAGCCGCTCGTTCAGCAGGTGCCCAACAAGGTCGGGGATCTCGGCCAGGTTCGACCGGTAGGCCATGATATTGTAGCGCAGTCGGGGTGGTGCGGATCCCACCCGCAGGGCGTCGATCAGCCGGTCCCAGTTGCTGGCGAAGATGCGCCAGCGCGCGCCCTTGCGCATCCGCTCGTAGATCTCGGGCCGCAAGCTCTCCAGCGACAGATTGAGGTGGTGCAGGCCGCTGTCGGCCAGAAACGCGTAGTAGCGGTCCGGCATCGGGCGGGCGAGGTTGGTGGTGTACATCACCTTGTGCCGCCATTGTGCCGGTACCCGATCGATCAGCCGCATCAGGTCCGGGTGCATGGTTGCCTCATGCAGGCAGGACAGCCAGAAGTTTCCGTCGCTGACGTAGGGGATCAGGCGTAGCGCCGCGTCGAAGGTGGCATCCGACATCACCCTGGTATGCCGGGTGTCACTGTAATCATACACGCAGAACGGGCAGCGCAGGTTGCAGTTGTTGACGATGTCCATGGCGACATGACTGATCGGCTCGAACGTCGTGCGCAGCGACGGGGCCAGTTCCAGCGGTGTCGTCGTGCCCGCCGGGCGCACCTGAAGGCGGTCACGCTCCTCCGGGCTCAGCGGTTCCTTGAGCAGAACCCGGAAGCCATAGGCGGCATCACCCACCGAAAGCTGCGCCAGTGCCGGATCGGGTTGGTCCGCTCGGCCGCGCGCGAGTACCTGCTCACCGGCCGGATCTGCCAGCACGACCTCGAACGCCACACGCGCCGCCGGGTCGGAGAGGTCCCGCACCCAACCGGCAACGTGATGATCACTGCGCTCATCCACGTAGCCCTGAAACCGCGGCGCCTGCTCCAGGGGCGCGCCGGTTTGGGCCGAACGGACGACGACATGGTCGCGCTCGCCGGCGGTCAGCGGGGTCGGGAACTCGATGCGAAAGCCGTAGCGCCCGTCGCCGACGCCAAGCTTCTGCAGCGTGGAGCTGAATTGATCGGCACGTCCTCTCGTAATCATTCGAGTCGAGTCCGGTTGAGCAACGACGACCTCGAACTCCAATCGTTCATCGGGATCAAGCAGGTTACGCATCCAACCAGCCGCATGACGGGTGGTGCGTTCATCGAGATAGCCCTGGATCATGCAGGAGGGCACCGGCGGCTGAGGTGGCTCGGGTGCCTCGACTACCTCGGGTGCCTCAACGGCCGCGGGTGCCTCGACTGGCCCGGGTGCCTCGACGGCCTCGGCGCGGCGGGCGAGACCCAGTTTCTCGATCAGACTGAACATCTCCATCGATTAGCAGGGCTGCGGCGGTAAATCGAGCGGACGTTGTCCCGGCCCCCGGCCCATCAGGCGTCCGGATCGCGTTGCCGACCATGCCGCGTTCTCCGCAAGCCGCATTGCCCGCAAGCCGCGTTTGTCCGCAAGTCGCGGTCCCTCGCGGATGAGGTCCGCCGCACGCGGTGTCCGCGGCTGGATCGGGCGCGCGGCGACGGTCGCTTGTCGCTATACAGCCAACACGCCCGGCGGTTCGTTGAATGATCTCATCAAGGTTATGTTTCCGACACTTTCATATTTACTCTCGACGTCATCACCCGCCGCAGATATCAACACGGGCCGCCCTGGAATGGGCGCTCACGGGGTTCAAGCGGGCACAAAGGCCTGCCACAGGAGGCGTTCATGATCCAGACTAATGTCGTAACCGGCCTTGGCCGTCGTTCGTTACTCAAGGTCTCCGCCGCCGCGGGGCTGCTGACCGCGCCCGCCATCATCAGCGCCCGGGGGGAAGCCTCGGTCAAGATCGGCATGGTCGATCCGCTGACCGGCATCTTGTCCTCGCTCGCCGCCAGCGAGGTCGAGGGTGCCAAGTATGCCGTCGCGAAGATCAATAAAAACAAAGGCATCCTCGGCCGGCAGGTCGAACTCCTGGTCGAGGATTCCGCCAACGACGTCGGCACCGGCGTGCAGAAGACCCACAAGCTGATCGAGCGCGACAAGGTCGATGTCATCTTCGGCGACGTGAACTCCGGCATCGCCTACGCCATGTCGCAGGTAACCAACGAAGCCAAGGTGTTCCAGATCGTTCCCGGCGGCCACACCGATCCGATCACCGGCAAGGACTGCAAGTGGAACGTCTTTCGCATCTGTAATACGACCTCGATGGACGCCAATGCCGTCACCGGCGAACTGGTGCGGCGGTTCGGCAAGAAATTTTTCTTCATCACGCCTGACTATGCGTATGGCCATACGCTGCAGGATAGCTTCATCAAGAACCTGAAGGCCCTCGGGGGCGAGTATCAGGCCGAAATGCTGCCGATCAACACGTCGGACTTCTCGGCGTCGCTGATCAAGGCCAAGGCCTACAAGCCCAACGTATTGCTCAACAACATGGGGGGTCTGGCGCAGATCAATTGCATGAAGCAGTTCACCCAGTTCGGCATGCAGACCGAGATGCACCTGGGCGGCGCTTTGTTCGAGCTTGAAACCATCAAGGCCGTGCCCAAGCAAGCCCAGTCCGGCACCTGGGCGATGGAGTGGTGGTGGGACCAGCCGAACGTGCCCGAAGCCGTGGCGTTCGTGGCCGACTTCCGCAAGGCGACCGGCAAGACGCCCAGCGCACGTCATTGGTTCGGGATGGTGGCTGTCGAATCGGTCCGCCTCGCGGCCGAGAAGGCCAAGTCGCTGGCGGGCCCCAAATTGTCAATGGCGATGGAAGGCATGGAGCTTCCCCCCGACATCGCGGCGCAGCCAGGCAAGATATCCTACCGCGCCGGCGATCATCAGTTGATGTCCAACATCTTCGTCGGCGACGTTCATCCGCCGACCACCACCCCGGACAACGTGGTGACCGTCACCAATGTCGTCCCCGGCGAGAAAGCCGCGGGCCCGGTCGCCGACACCGGCTGCAAGATGGTCCATCCGGCCTGACGCCCGCGCCCTGAACCCTGACCCTTGAAGGGCGGCCGATGCTGCAACTCGTTGTGTTCAATGTCACGAACGGTCTCATCATCGGCGCGTTCTACGTGCTGATGGCGTTGGGCCTGTCACTGATCCTCAACCTGTCCAACGTCATCAACTTCGCGCACGGCAACTTCCTCGCCCTTGGCGGCTATATCGCCTTCGTGCTGACGCCGTTCATCGGGTTCTGGGGGGCGCTGCTGGTGGCCCCGATCCTGACCGGGATATTCGGCTTCATCATCGAGCGGCTGATGATCCGCCGCGTCTATTCCCGCGATCCGGTCTACAGCCTGCTGTTGACCTTCGGCCTCGCGTTCATCATCCAGGATGCCTGCCGCTACATCTGGGGGCCGAACGGCCTGCCGATGACCATCCCTGACATACTGGCCGCCCCGCTCTCGGCCGATCTGTTCTTCATCACCTGGTATCGCGTCTTCATGGTGGCGATCGTTATTGCCGCGGTGACCGGCCTGTTCGCCTTCCTGCGCTACACCCGTGTGGGCATCCGCATCCGCGCCGGCACGCTCGACCTCGATACCGTGGCCGCCCTTGGGGTCAATGTCGGCATGCTGCGATCATTCAACTTCGCCGTCGGGTCCCTGCTGGCGGGGCTGGCCGGCGTGCTCGCCGCCGGTCAGCTTGGTCTCAACCCGAACATGGGTGACGACCTGCTGATGCCCAGCTTCATCGCCATCATCGTCGGCGGCGTCGGCAGCCTGACCGGCACCCTGCTGGGCGGACTGCTGATCGGCGTCGCCGGCGCGTTGACCACCGTCGTCTGGCCCGCCGCCAGTGAGGCCGTGATCTACGTCATCATGCTCGTCGTCCTGGTCGTGCGACCCCGCGGGCTGATGGGCGAAGAAGGAATGCTGACATGAGCGTCACCACCGCCGATGTGGCCGTGACCGCCGCCCCGCCGCGTTCCTGGCTGACCGCCATCATCGTGTGGGCGTTGCTGCTGACCGTGCCCCTCTGGCTGCCCATGCTCGGCGGCTACACCGCCCTGGCCGGCCGCGTCCTGGTGCTGGGTCTCGCCGCGATGTCGTTCAACATCCTGCTGGGCTTCACCGGCGTCATGAGCTTCGGCCACGCCGCCTATTTTGGCCTCGGCGCCTACGGGGCGGGCCTGACGCTGAAATACCTGACCGCCAGCACCCCGCTCGCGATGTTGGCTGGCGTGCTTCTTGGCGGCCTCGCCGGCACCCTGTTCGGCCTGCTGATCGTCCGCCGCCGCGGCGTCTACTTCGCCATGGTGACGGTCGCCTTCGGCCAGATCGCCTTTTACCTTGCCTATAGCTGGAACAGCCTCACCGGCGGCTACGACGGCTTGCGCGGCTTTTCCCGCGCGCCGCTGCACCTTGGCTTCGCCACCATCGACATCGCCAACAGCGATCTTGCCTTCTACTACTTCCTGCTCGCCGTGTTCGCGGTCGCGACCGCGTTGCAAGGCCTGCTGCTGGCGTCGCCGTTCGGCCGCACCCTGCTGGCAATTCGCGAGAACGAACGACGGGCGCGCTTCCTCGGCATTCCGATCGAGCGGCATATCTGGATGTCGTTCTCGATCTCCTGCGCCTTCACCGCGCTGGCCGGCGCGCTGTATGCGCTGCTGAACAACTTCGCCGATCCGATGGGGCTGCATTATACCTTGTCGGGGGAGATCGTGATCATGGCCGTCATGGGCGGCATGCGCGCCTTCTGGGGCCCGCTGGTCGGGGCGGCGGTGTTCGTCGTGCTGCAGGACTACATCTCGTCCATGACCGTCAACTGGATGTCCTTCGTCGGACTGATCTTTGTCCTGGTCGTGCTGTTCTTCCCCCGAGGCATCCTGGGCGTGTTCCAAGGCGGAGGCGGCCGATGACCATGCTGGATGTCCGCGACGTGACCAAGCGATTCGGCAGCCTGGTCGCCGTCAGCAATGTCTCGATGCAGGTGGCGCCCGGCGAATTGCGGGCCATCATCGGCCCGAACGGCGCGGGTAAAACCACGTTCTTCAACATGATTTCCGGCTACTTCGCCCCCACCGCCGGCGACATCGTGTTCGACGGCGCCACCGTCACCAAGATGGCGGTGGCCCAGCGGGTCGCCAGAGGCATGGCGCGCACCTTCCAGATCACCGAGATCTTTCCCGAACTGACGGTGCGCCAGAATGTCCGCATCGGCGTGGAAAGCGCCCAGGGTTTGCGCCAGCGCTTCTGGCTCGGCGCCACCCACAGCGCCGAGGTTAGCCGAGCCATCGACGAGGCACTGACCCAGTCTGGCCTGACCGGCAAGGCGGACCGGCTTGTCGGCGAACTTTCGCACGGCGACCAGCGCGCCGCCGAGATCGCCACCGCCCTGACCCTGAAGCCGCGGTTGCTGCTGCTGGATGAACCGACCGCCGGCATGGGCGAGCACGAGACCTATGCCGTCGCCAACCTGATCCGCCGCCTGCACAGGAACAGCTCGTACACCATCGTCCTGATCGAGCACGATATGCGTGTCGTCTTCAACCTGGCCGACAAGATCACCGTGCTGGGCGAAGGCAAGATGCTGGCGGAAGGCACTCCGGCCGAAATCGCCGCCAACCCCATCGTGCAGGAAGCCTACCTGGGGAAAGCCGAATGAGCGCGCTGACGGCCGAGGGGCTGAACACCTATTACGGCAAGAGCCACATTCTTCACGATGTCGGCCTGACCGTTGCCGAAGGACAGATCACCACGTTGCTTGGACGTAACGGTGCCGGCAAGACCACGACGCTGCGCAGCCTGGTCGGACTGACGCCGCCGCGGTCCGGCCACGTGTCGCTGTTCGGCAAGGACATCACCGGTCAGCCGCCCTATCGCATCGCCGCGGCCGGCATCGGCTATGTCCCGGAGGGGCGGCGGGTGTTCGCCAACCTGACCGTCGATGAGAATCTGCGAGTCCCCCTGGAGCGGCCGGGTTCCTTTACCTTGGACCGCGTCTACAAACTGTTTCCCCGCCTGGGCGAACGCAAACAGAATCTTGGCCGCCAGCTGTCCGGCGGCGAGCAGGAAATGCTGTCGATTGGCCGGGCACTTCTGCTGAACCCGCGCCTGCTGATCCTGGATGAACCATCGCAGGGACTGGCGCCACTCATCGTCAAGGAAGTGTTCCGCATTGTCGCGCAGATGCGCCAGGAGGGCATCTCGGTCCTGTTGGTGGAGCAGAATGTCCGCATGAGCCTGGAAATCTCTGACCATGCCTACGTGCTGGAGAACGGCCAGATGGTCTATTCCGGCCCCGCCGCCGAACTGCGGGCCGACGAAACCCGCATCCAGGCCTTGGCAGGCGCCTCGGCCGAGGAATGGAAGTTGGAGGACCTGCTGCCGGCATGACACCGCCCGCACCAGCCCCGACGTCATGCTCAGGGTTGCCGCGGTCGCCATCCAGAAGCCGCGCGGCAGGCCGCGGAAACACCCTGATCTGGCCCGCCTCGTAGCCAGGGTCGGGCGCCGTTGGCCCGCTCGGGCACCCCAGCAACCGACGGCGGGTTGACGCCGACACCGATGACTTGCGATGACCGCGCCTCGCGATGACCCTTCCACGCTTACCTTCCATGCGCCTTGACGGCCGCCGCGCGCTAGTGACGGGCGCTGGCCGAGGCATCGGCCTCGCCGCCGCCGCCGCGCTGGCCGAAGTCGGTGCCGATGTCACCCTCGTCGCCCGAACGTCCGCCGAAATCATAGCCGCCGCCGACGAGATCCGTCAGGCCGGCGGCCATGCTGCTGCCGTTGTCCTTGACGTCACCGACCTGCCCGCGGTGCGCGCCGCGCTCGAAGCCGCCGACCCGTTCGACATCTTGGTCAACAACGCCGGCACCAACCGTCCCGGTGGCTTCCTGGACGTAACCGTGGACGACTACGACTCCATCACCGGGCTGAACCAGCGCGCCGCTTTTTTCGTCGCCCAGACGGTGGCGCGCAGCATGGCGGCCGTCGGCCAGGGCGGCTCGATCATCAACATCTCCTCCCAGATGGGTCACGTCGGCGGCCAGAACCGCACCGTCTACTGCATGACCAAGCACGGCATCGAGGGCTTGACCAAGGCGATGGCCATCGACCTGGCACCGCACGGCATCCGGGTCAATTCGATCGGTCCCACGTTCATCGATACGCCCTTGACCAGGCCGTTCTTTCAAAACGCCGCGTTCCGTGAAGACGTTCTGCGCCGCATCAAGCTGGGCCGCCTCGGCACCGTCGAGGACCTGATGGGGGCGGTGGTGTTTCTGGCAGGAGACGCGGCGGCACTGGTTACCGGAACGGCGCTGGTGGTGGATGGCGGATGGACGGCGGAGTAGCCACCTCTGCTGTCTTTGTTTGTCTTCACCCGCCAAGACAGTCAACCGTCGTATTGCCACTCGTCTCAGTAACGTCCGTCCGCGAGCGGGATCTTTAGTTACGTGTGCTCGTGCTGAAAGCCGCCCAAAACGACAATAGAATTCGAGTACAATACCATAACGCAAGCAGATTTACATCGATCTTGTCTGTTTCGTGATTGGCCGTGAGCACTGAGTCAATCATTTTAACTTGCGTGCGTCACCGGCATCACTCAACACTTCGACCATCTTGGGGGAGACATCGCTGTGAGATCCGCATTCTTATCGGCTGTACTTGGCGCCGGCGTGTTGCTTGCGCCGCTCGCCTTTGCCCAAACATCAGACGCCCAAACATCAGGCGCCCAAACATCAGGCGTCAGCGCGACCTGTAAGGACGGTACCAGTTTCTCCGGGGCAACCCGCTCGGGTGCCTGCCGAGGCCACCGCGGCGTCGCGAGCTGGAGCACCGCCGCGGCGTCGTCTAGTAAGGCGCCTGCCGCGGCAGCGCCCGGCATCGCACCCGCTACGGCGCCGCCGGCCCGCTCGGCCAATGCAGCACCCACCAGCCCGCCGGCCACCATCCCGAACCGGGCAACCAGCCCGAACCGGACGGCGTTGGGTTCCTCCGGCACAGCCGCCGCCGGGACCGGCGCCCCTGGACAAGTCTGGGTCAACAGCGCCAGCAAGGTGTATCACTGCCCGGGCGACCGCTACTACGGCAAGACGAAGGCCGGCTCGTACATGTCACGGTCGGCCGCTGAAGCCGCCGGGGACCGGCCAGCCGGCGGCAAGACCTGCGCCTCCTGATCGCCGCGATGGGGGCGCCAGCCAGGTAGCCCAATGCCCGTCCGGTGCCGCACTTGCCCATAAACCCTGGGACAGGCGACACTGCCACGTCGCAGCAACCCCCGGGATCCGACCGTGCCGACTGAGCCTCCGCTTGAAGTCCCTTGGGCTCGTGCGCGCGCCGAGTGGGACCTTGATGATGGTTTCCTGACCGTCAACCATGGTTCCTTCGGCGCGGTGCCACGCGTCGTGCTGCAGGCTCAGCGCGCGTGGCAAGACCAGATGGAGCGACAGCCGAGCCGCTTCATGAACAGTGTCCATGCCACGGCGATTCGGGATGCGGCCCAGGCGCTTGGTGCGTTTCTCAACGTTCCTGGAAATGATCTCGTCTTCGTGGACAACGCTACCGCGGGCTGCAACGCCGTGCTCCGATCGCTGCCGCTGCAGCCGGATCAGGATGTGATCATCCTCAGCCACGCCTATGGCGCGGTGCGCAACGTCGTCCGGTTCGCGACCGAACGTGTGGGTGCGCGCATCAGCCAGGCGTCGCTGGCCTTCCCTGATCCGACCGAAGACTCGCTGATCGCGGCTATCACCGATGCGATCACGCCGAGCACAGGCCTGGCGGTGATCGACCACATCACCTCGGCCAGCGCGATCGTCTTGCCCATCCAGCGCATCGTCGCCGCATGCCACGCGGCCGGCGTGCCGGTGCTGGTCGACGGCGCCCACGCGCCGGGGCAGATCGATCTGGACCTGAGCGGGATCGGCGCGGACTGGTATGTGGGCAACTGTCACAAATGGCTGTGCGCACCAAAGGGCTGCGGCTTTCTGTACGCCGCACCGGCGCGGCAGTCGGGTTTGCACCCCGGCACCATCTCGCACGGCTACGGCCAGGGGTTCCTGGCCGAGTTCGATTGGACCGGCACCACCGACCCCAGCCGCTTCCTGGCGGTCATCCAGGCGATCGACTTCCACCACCGTCTCGGGGGCGCCGCGTTACGAGCACGCAACAAGAACCTTGCCGCTCAGGGTGCCGCATATGTCGCTCAGCGGCTGAATACCGAAGTGGGTACAACAGGATCGGTCGCCGGCGCGATGGCGACCGTCCGCCTGCCGAACGAACACCGCGGCCCCGCCCAGGCCATCCGTCAGCGGCTCATGGCGGCCGGGACCGATGCGCCCGTGCACGCGCTGGACGATGCCCTGTGGCTTCGCCTGTCTGCCTTCGCGTACAACGACCTGGACGACTACAAGCGACTTGCGGAGGTCGTGGCGTCCGTGCTGGCCCACTGAGCGATCGCTACCGCCATTTCCCCCTATGACGGCGCCACCGCCTGTGCCGCGGCCTCGCCGGACACGGCGGCCGTTTGCGCCACCGCGGCATCCACATGACACCGCGCGCGATGGCGGCTAAATTCGTTGATGCATCAGCTTCGCGTCCACCGGCACCGTATGAGGACTGATCCCATGACCGTCGAATTCATCGGTATGATCCATCATCGAGAGGCCTCGGAGATCATCCCCCCGCCTGCCATGATCATGGATCGCGGCTACATTCGTGACTTCGCCCAGGCCGCCGAGGCCGGTGGCTTCGACAAGGTCCTGGTCGGCTACTACTCGGATGGGCCAGATGGCTTCCTGCTCGCCGCGGCGGCCGCCGCCCACACCGACAAACTTGGCTTCCTCATAGCCCACCGCCCCGGCTTTGTCGCGCCGACCCTGGCGGCTCGGAAATTCGCCACGCTGGACCAGATCACCGGTGGGCGAGCCGCGATCCACGTCATCAGCGGTGGCGACGATGTCGACCAGTTCCGCGACGGCGACACCTTGGCGAAGGAAGACCGCTACGCCCGCACCGACGAATATGTCTCGATCCTGAAGCGGATCTGGACCGAACCCGGCCCCACCGTCGATCACGACGGCCGGTTCTACCGTTTTGCCGGCGCGTCCACCGCGCAGCGCTGTGTCCAGCAACCGCACATCCCGATCTACTTCGGTGGGGCATCCGCCGCCGCCATCGCCGTCAGTGCCAGGCACGCGGATGTTTATGCGCTATGGGGCGAAACCCACGAGCAGGTGCGTGAGATCACCGCCAGGTTGCGAACCGAAGCCGCCCGCTACAACCGGACCGTCCGCGTCAGCCTGTCGCTGCGCCCGATTCTGGCACCGACCGAGGACGAGGCCTGGGCGCGGGCAGAATCGATCAAGCAACAAATAATCGAACGCCGGGCGGCGGCCGGGCTAGGGCCGCGGAACCCGATGAACGAGGGATCCAAGCGCCTGCTCGCCGCCGCCGCGAAGGGCGAGCGTCTGGACAAACGTCTATGGATGGGCGCTGCCCTGCTGACCGGTGCCAGCGGCAACTCGACAAGCCTGGTCGGTACCCCGCAACAGGTGGCCGAAGCGCTGGCCGAATACTACGACCTGGGCGTGACGACATTCCTGATCCGCGGCTTCAATCCTCTGGCCGATAATATCGAATACGGTCGCAGCCTGTTGCCGTTGACGAAAAAACTCATCGCGGAACGCAGGGCCGTGCGCGCGGCGTAAGCGTCAGGCCACGTGCGCCACCCGATAGCATGTGGTGAGGTTCCTTGGAACAATGTTCTAGTACCAGATCGCAGGGCCCCGCGAGACGCGAAGCGGCCGCATTTCGTCGGGTGACTCATCAGACATTCACCGGCGTCGTCGAGCTCGATGGCGCCATCCACAAGGCGGTCGAAGACCTGAACCGCGAGCGTGCGGTCATTCCGTTGGCCAAGCCACGAATCTCTGCTTAGTTCAGACGAACAGCGACGTGTGGCACTTCTCTGATGTCCGAAACTGGCTGGACGGGCCTTCCCCGCGTCAGTCCAGCGTCCAGGACGAGGCTGTTCGCTGCATTATGAGACTTGAAGCATTCCGACAAGCCGGTTTCAAGCATTTCGATGATGTGTGGGCGGAAGGGCATTCATGTCTCCGGAAACAGGCTGGGAAACAGAACCTCGATCGCATCCAGCGAAAACCTCAGAGAATCTGGGCTTCAGTTGCGTCGAGCTGGTTTTGCAGCGCTCGTTCGATCTCGCGCGGCGTCGTGTTGTGGCCCTCGATCAAGTTCGAGTAGTAGCAGTTCATCACCCGCACCAGCTCCGCCAGGCTCTCCGCCGAGCGGGGATGAAGCCGCCCCCCCAAGCGATGCGCCGTACCAGATAACGAGGCCACCAGATCGACGATCTCTGGGCTGCTGGTATCGAGCAGGCAGGGCTCGATCCGAGCCGGGATCTCCTCCGATGGTATCAAGCGCCGATCCTGAAGTGCGAAATGTCTCTGATATCATAAGCAAATTGAAAAAATATGCCAGTTATTTGCCGATCTCGGCCGCCGATCTTTGGCGCGACCAGAGAGGGAAGAATTTCAAAGGGTTGAGGGTCAGCAAAGCCCCGTGCTCTGCCGATCACCCCGGCCAGCCTCCGGGCGGCGGCCCGTTTCGCTTCGCCCGACAAGCTATTTGTGTTGACGACGCAACAATACGAGGAGATCGTCGACCAGCGATGTTGTCTCGTTCCGTAAAGCGGCCCGTATCCGATGGGGCGGCGCGAGGTGAACCGCCGATGACTCCTTTTGGCCGATGCCACGCATCGACCCGGAGTTCGGGCTGGCATCGTGCTCCCGCTAATCTGTGCCGCGGGCACGATATGCGATAGCCGGTTTGTAGGATCGACCTGATCCAGCAGCCAATTAACAAGCGCCCGTCCCGTCAGCCAACGTGAACAGCGGCGAATGTCGGAATAGCGTAATAAGGACAAAGCGCCTGCGCCGCGATCATGCGCGAACTGATGAAGCGATACGGACTTGATCCAAGAAGACGATCGATGCCCATCATCCTGCTGATCGCGGCTTTGAGCCTCATCGGCGGCGGCGCCTGGCTGTACACGCCTGACCGGCCCCGCGCGGAACTGGAGGCAAAATACGCCGTCCCACCGTCGGAATTCCTCGCTGTCGCCGGTTTGCGATTGCACGTCCGCGACACCGGCCCGCGTACGGCACCTGTGCTGATCCTGCTGCACGGTCTGGGCTCCAGCCTGCACACGTGGGAACCTTGGGCCCAGGTGCTGTCCGCCCGGTTCCGCGTCATCCGGTATGATCTGCCCGGCTTCGGATTGACCGGACCCGATCCCACCAACGACTACAGCGACAGGCGCTCCATGGCGGTCCTCGCGGCACTGATGGACGCGCTATCGGTGCGCCGAGCCTCGCTGATCGGCAACTCGATGGGCGGCAAGCTCGCCTGGCAGTTCGCCGCCGAACATCCCGACCGCGTCGATAAACTGGTGCTGATTTCGCCGGACGGTTTCGCTAGCCCTGGTTTCGACTACGGCAAGAAGGCAAAGGTCCCGGTTATCGCCAGGCTGCTGCCATACACGTTGCCGGTCTCGATGCTGCGGAGCAACCTCGCAGCTGCGTATGCGGACAAGACGCGGCTGACGGATGCCACCGTCACCCGATATCGTGACCTCATGCTTGCCCCTGGTGTCCGGCGCGCACTGCTGGCCCGCACCGCCCAGGTGATGCTGCAACCGCCACAACCAACCCTGCGGCGCATTCAGGCGCCGACATTGCTGGTCTGGGGGGAGAAGGACAGGCTGATCCCGTTCAGCAATGCAGGGGATTACCTGAAGGCGATTCCCGATGCGCGTGTGGTATACCTGCCCGACCTCGGCCACGTCCCGCAGGAGGAAGACCCCGCTCGGTCGCTTGTACCGGTAGAGGCCTTTCTTGAGCGGTAGCGGTCTTTGGGCAGCATCGACGTAAGTGCGTCAGCACCCCGGTAAAGCTGCCCCACAAAACAACGGTCAAGGACCTGTTCGACGCTGCGATTCGCGCGATTGATGACGAGCAGGCGCTTCTATCAGATGACCCCTTAGCGGACAACACGGGAGCTCCGATAGGTTGCTGCTTCGTGGCAACCGCTCCTATCGGAACATCCGCTACGGCTCGACTAGAGCATGATCCGAGCACGTGGCATCACCGGAACGGTAAATCATGCTATCAAACAATGAGGTAGAGCGGGTTCCGTGAGCCAAGGCGAACGGAAACCGCTCTAAGGAGACTGGGCTCACTTCGTGCTCGCCTCTTCGTAATATTTCCCGTTCCGCTCGTCGCCGATCACTGCAAAGGCTGCCGGCGGACATTTGTCGATGGGATCGCTTTTCCAGGTGAACCCAATTGACGGCACCGTAACCCGCGCCTCCATCCGGCAGGTCGCGAGAAACCCTGTTACACGAAAGCGTTTGGCCTTGTCGTCGTAGGTAATGGCCTGGTCCGTCGCCTCAAAGATCATCTTGAAGCTCATGCGTGCTGGCGAGGTCTGTGCCCCATGGGCCGGCCATTTCGGCTGGTCTATCACCGGCACGTCCCGCATCTCGATCATCGCGGACCTTCCTCCGTTATCCCACTTCAATGCCCCGCCTGGAACCGGAACAACCCAGTAAAGCCCGGCATCGGTGATTGGGGGATGAAAGTCGTGCACCTGCTGGTCCGGGCCAAACTGACCACGGAAAAGCGTCAGTCAAATGTGGGTAAATGTTCCCGTCTGCGGTGCGCGGGCTGCCCAGTATTCACCATCCATGATGCCGTAATCGGTCGACTTGGTGCCGAACAGGATGCGCTCGCCCTTACCATCTGTGCCCATCCCGTTAAACCCGGAGCACCGGGCCACCCGACCTTTGAAATGGTAAATGTGCGATGGCTCCAGGTCGGGTCCTGCCGGCTGGTTGTGGCTGCCGTTCATGTCCAGCCAAGGAATCGGGAACGGACCGGAAGGACCGTCTGGATCGACATGGGTGGCGATCGATTTACGCGCAACGCCTTGAGCCGAGGCGTTCCAGCTTGGCACAAGCACAGCACTTCCGCCCGCGCTGGTGCCGAGAAGTTGGCGACGTGACAAGAATTCCACGATCCTCTCCATGACAATTCCTTCTGTTCTATGGCTCGATCGCATAACGCTAGCGGTCGAGCGTGACCGTCTACTTGCGGCCTGAATCATGGGTGTCCTTTGGATCGGGCGCAATTGGCCGGCGACGCCCAGACCATACTCGGTCGTCCAGCGAAGGACCGGATATCAGACGACTGGACTGGCGCCGCCATCCATGTTGATCGCCGTCCCGGTGGTAAACCCGGCATGGTCACTGCACAGGAAGCAGGCCATCGCCGCGAACTCCTCCGCCTTGCCCATCCGCCCAACCGGAATGCCGGCCCCGGCCTTCGCCACATAGGCCTCGAACGGCTCGTTGCTGCCAGCGGTCTTGTAGCGTCTGGCGATCTGGTCCGACACGATCTGCCCCACCAGCAGACCGTTCACCAGGATGCCGTGCGGCGCGCCCTCGGCCGACATGACCTTCATCAGCGCCATGCCGGCGGCACGCGACACCGCCGTGGGCGCGCCATTGGCCCGCGGCGCCTTCGCCCCGGTGTTGAGCACGTTGATGATCCGGCCCCACTTGCGCGCCTGCATCCCGGGCCAGCACAGCCGGGCCAGGCGGATGGCGGCGAACAGCTTCAGATCCAGGTCTTCCTGCCAGATCTCGTCGGTGATCTGCTCGGACGGCATGGCCCGTGACATGCCGGCGTTGTTGATCAGGATATCCACCTGACCCAAGGTCTTCACCACGTCATCGAACGTCTTGGCGATGTCACCCGCCTTGGAAACGTCGCACTGGAAGGTCGCGACTTTACCCGACGCGCCCGCGGAGGCGGTCTCCTTGGCCTGCGCCAGTGCATCCGGATTGCGCGCCAGGATCGCCACATCGGCACCGGATGCGGCGAATTCCTTGGCCATGGCCAGACCCAGGCCTTTGCTGGAACCGGTGATAATCGCGGTATGGCCATCAAGCCGGACATCCATCTGTCCTCTCCCCCATCGAAAATCCCAGTGTGAGGAAGATACCCGATCTGTGCAACGCGCCAGCCGGCCGCGCTGATCGCCGGCGCCCATCCGACCTTCCGGTCGCCTTCTGGTGCGACCGGCGCTCCCGCATCGTTGAACCGTCAAGGACAACATCTGGCCGCCCTATCGACCCCGCCGGCGTTCAGGCGGGATCATTCGGCAGGAGTTCGACACATGCACAGGTTCGCAGACAAGGTCGTCATCGTCACCGGCGGTGCCTCTGGCATCGGCGCGGCCACCGCGCGGCGGTTCGCGCGTGAGGGTGCCGCGGTCGTCGTCGCCGGCCGCCGCCGCGAAAAGCTGGACGCTATCATCGCCGACCTGCCACCGGAACGGGCATTGGCGCATCAGGCAGACGTCGCCGATTCAACCGCGGTCAACGGTCTGATCCAGGCCGCGCTCGGTCGCTTCGGCAAGCTCGACGTGATGGTCAATAATGCCGGGGCGTTCGGTGGTGGCGATCCGGCGGCGATCGACGACGATCAATGGCGCAAGATCATGGCCACCGATCTCGACGGTGTCTTCTACGGCTGTCGCGCGGCGATCCCGCACCTGAAGACCACCAAGGGCTGTATCGTCAACACCGCCTCGGTCTCGGGCCTGGGCGGCGACTGGGGCATGAGCCCGTACAACGCGGCGAAAGGCGGCGTGGTGAACCTCACCCGCGCGCTTGCCCTCGATCTCGGTCGATACGGCGTGCGGGTGAATGCGGTCTGCCCCAGCCTCACGCGCAGCGAAATGTCAACCGATGTGACAGACGACGACGCGACCATGGCGAAGTTCAGGGAGCGGATCCCGCTCGGTCGCGCCTGCGAGCCCGAAGAGGTGGCCGCGGTGATCGCCTTCCTCGCCAGCCCCGATGCCAGCTTCATGACGGGCGTGAATGTCGCGGTTGACGGCGGTCTGTCGGCGTCGAATGGGCAGCCGGCTTTGGCCTGAGGGTGCGTGGCGATGGCCGGTAAACCCTGCACGACCAGCCGTTCAGGGACACCCCAGAGCGGACCATCCAGACAGGTTGTCGGAAACAGGTGATGCTGGTCGACGTATTGTCTCGGCGTTTCCGTCGAGCTCAAGGAGCCTACTACCGGCAGACGCAAGCGTTGCCCAGTATGCGCGCCGGGTCGGCCGGGGACTGAGCGCGAGAAGGAGGGGGCGGCGCGTAAAACATGACCCTGATGCCGACGCATGCGCCGATTGGCATAAGAATAAAAACCTTGCAACCTAATGAAGGTTCTCCTATTGTTCTATGCAACTGAGTAACATCGATCAGCGACGATTGTTTCACCGGCTGACGTGGACCGTCCTCGACGGGCCCGCCGCTCGCAACCCGCTCTGCCGCAGGTGCCATCATGTCTCTTGCCACCATCATCACGCCGGCCATCCTCGACAAGATCATCGGCCTTCTGGTGCCGCTGTTTCTGACCGGCGCCGCCGGCGATCTGCTGACCGCGCGGCATGCCGCCAGCCGCCTGCTGGCGGACTACGAACCTGAAACCGAGGAGGAACTGCGCCTTGCCGCCGAGATCATCTGTTTCGGTTTCGGGGCGCTGGATGCGCTGAGTCAGTCGATGGCGCCCAACCTCACGCTGAACGCGATACTCCGCCTGCGCGGCAGCGCTAACAGCCAGCAGCGCTCCGCCAACCAATGCCAGCGGACGCTGGACAGACTGCGTATAAGGCGCCGAAGGGTTCAGGCCGAACAGATGACCGAGCGGCCTGCGCCGGAGATCGCCGAGGCAGAGCCGGTCACGCTCGAGACGCTGACACTGAGCGACTGCGAGCAGATCACGCAACACACCGGTCCGGCCGTGATCCTGTCGCGTCAGCAGCGCCGGGCAGCGGAGCGAAAGGCCGGCAAGGCGCAGCGGAAACAGGCGGAAGCCGACCGCCGCGACGCCCTGCGGATAATGCGAGCCACGCCAGCCCACGCAGCGGCCGGCGTAAGCCGGTCGCACCCGCTTGATCGCCCCTTGGCAGCGTGAATTTCTGATCCGGCCAACGGTCGCGGCGTCTGCCAGAACAATCACGCGCCTTCAGGTACCGCTGTATCAACCACCAAACGGTGCGAACCGACCGTCGGCTAAGCCGCCTGAGCCAGGGCAATCGCCCGCCATACCCGCTCCGGCGTTGCCGGCATGTCGATATGGGTCACGCCATCCCCACTCAGCGCGTCGATGATCGCGTTGATCACCGCCGGCGGGCTGCCGACCGCACCCGCCTCGCCCGCGCCCTTCACGCCCAGCGGGTTGGACGCGCAGGGGATTTCCAGCAGCTCCACCTCGATGTCGGGAAACTCGTTGGCCCGCGGCAGTGCGTAGTCCATGAAGCTGCCGGACAACAGTTGGCCGGAGTCCGGATCGTAGACCGTGTGTTCCAGCACCGCCTGGCCGAAGCCTTGCGCCACACCGCCCGCGACTTGGCCACGCACGATCAGCGGGTTCACGGTCTTGCCGAAGTCGTCGCATACGCTGTAGCGCACCAACTCCACGATCCCGGTCTCCGGATCGATCTCGACCTCCGCCATATGGCAGCCATTCGGAAAGGTATGCGCATCGATCGGCGCCACCTCGGCGGAGTCGAGCAAGGTCGCGGGCTGACCTGCCGCGGCCTTTTTCCGCTGCGCCGCCGCCAGGTCCACGATGTCGACGCCGCGATCCGTGCCGACGATCGAGAACCGGCCCTCGGCGAAAGCGATATCCGCCACCGCGGCTTCCAGTTCCTCCGCCGCCGCCTGCTTGCCTTTCTTGATCACCGCCTCCGAGGTCAGCAGGATCGCCTGCCCCTCGGAATACAGGCTGCGCGCCCCGCCGGTCCCGCCGCCAGACGGAATGGTGTCCGTGTCGCCCTGCTGGATCCGGATCTTGTCGCCGTCAACGCCAAGATTATGCGCCGTCAGTTGAACGTAGGCTGTCTCGTGCCCCTGGCCGGTGGATTGGGTGCCGACATAGACATCGACGAACCCATCATCGGCGAACCGGATTTCCGCCCGTTCGGTCGGATCGCCGCCGGTCGCCTCCAGATAATACGCCAGTCCGAGGCCACGCCGCTTGCCCGCGGCGGCCGCGGTCGCCCGGCGCGCGCCAAACCCGGCGTAATCCATCCGCGCGGTCGCGGCATCCAGCACGATGCGGAAATCCCCGCTGTCGTACAGCTTCCCGACCGGAGTCGCGTGCGGCATCTCGCTCGGCAGCACCATGTTGCGCCGGCGCAACTCGACCCTGTCGATCTTCAGTTCGCGTGCCGCGGCATCGACGATGCGCTCCACCAGGTAGTTGCTTTCGGGCCGACCGGCGCCGCGATAGGCATCGACCGGCACCGTGTTGGTGAACACGCCCAGCACGTTGGCATAGACCGCCTTGAAGCCGTAAACGCTGGCGAGCACGCCGGTGCCGGCGAAGGTCGGGATGAAGGGTGCGAAGGTGGAAAGATAGGCGCCCATGTTGGCGACGTTATGGGTGCGCAGTGCGAGGAACTTGCCATTGGCGTCGATCGCCAGCTCCGCCGTCGTCAAGTTGTCGCGCCCCTGGGTGTCGCACAGAAAGGCTTCGCCCCGCTCCGCCGCCCATTTCACCGGGCGTCCCAGCTTGCGAGCCGCATAGCAGGTCAGAACGTGTTCGGCGTAGAGGAACAGCTTCATCCCAAAGCCGCCGCCGACGTCAGGGGTGATGATGCGAAACTTCTCCGGGTCGGTGCCAAACAGCGGACCGATCAGATTCTTCACCAGCCAGCCGCCCTGGGTGTTGGCGTACAGGGTCCAGCGGCCGGCCGAGGCGTCGAACTCAGCCAATGCCGCGCGGGCCTCCATCGAATTCACGACGATGCGGTTATTGACGATCCTCACCTTGGTGACGTGGGCGGCCTTGGCGAATTCGGCTTCGGTCGCGGCTTTGTCGCCGATCTCCCAGTCGAATGCCAGGTTGTTGTTGACGTCGGGCCAAACCTGGGGGGTGCCGGCATCCATCGCGGTGGCGAGTTCGGTGGCCGAGGGAAGGATGTCGTAGTCCACCTCGATCGCCTCGGCCGCGTCGCGGGCCTGTTTGACGGATTGAGCAACGATAAAGGCGACCGGATCGCCGACATGGCGGACCGAACCCTCGGCCAGCACCGGGTGCGGCGGCGCGGCCTGCGGCGAGCCATCACGATTGTTCACCAAGGCGGCGCAGGGCAGCGGACCGACGCCATCGGCCGACAGATCGGCCGCGCTGTAGACGCCGGCGACCCCGGGCAAGGTCGCCGCCGCGGTCGTGTCGAGTCTGGTGATTTTCGCCGCCGCATGAGGACTGCGCAGCACCACCCCGAACAGCATGCCCGGCAGCACGATGTCGTCGGTGTAGCGGCCCGCACCTTTCAGCAGCCGAGGGTCCTCCACACGGCGGACGGACTGGGCAACGCCGAACTTCGTGGTGGTCATGATCCTGGTTCCCCCGGGGTCTGGTTTCGTGCACGCACGTCAGCATGTACGGTGTCCGAGGCAAAGGCCAAGGGGGTTTGATCAAGAAGGATGTAACCATGCCCGCAGCCGATCGCCGCGTTGTCGTGTTCAACGCCGGCTCTTCTAGCCTGAAGTTCGCTGCCTATCCGCTGCGGCCGGAAGCCCCACCATTGCTGACAGGGGCGGTGGACGGGATCGGCGGTTCGGCCAAGCTGAAGATCACGGCAGGCGGCAAGACCACGCATGAAGCTTCGGTTTCCGCCGCCAGTCCGCACGCGGCGATGCAGGCACTGGCCGCGCTGCCCGACGGTCCACTTTCCGGCGCCATCGCCGCATTCGGTCACCGCATCGTCCACGGTGGTCCCGAACTGAACCATGCCGTCCGGGTAGATGACGCGATGCTGGCCAGGATCGAGGCGGTCTCGCCGCTTGCTCCCCTGCACAATCCGCCGGCGTTGAACGTGCTGAAAGGTCTGCGCGAACGATTTGCCGGCGTGCCGCAGGTCGCCTGCTTCGACACGGCGTTTCATCGTGGCCACCCCGCGGTGGCGGATCGGTTCGCGATCCCGGACGAGCTGTATCAGCAGGGGGTGCGCCGCTATGGGTTCCACGGCCTGTCCTACAGCTATATCGCCGAGGCGATGAAGACGCAGGCGCCGGAGATCGCCGCCGGAAAGGTGGTTGTCGGGCATCTTGGATCCGGCGCATCGATGTGCGCGATGGTGGCCGGGCGCAGTGCTGATTCGTCGATGGGCTTCACCGCGCTGGACGGACTGCCGATGGGAACACGGTCCGGATCCCTGGACGCTGGCGTGATCCTGTGGCTGCAGCAGCAGAAGGGTTGGCCGGTCGATAAAGTCGCGAACTTTCTCTACCATGAGTGTGGCCTGAAGGGGATGTCCGGTCTGTCCAACGACATCCGCATCCTGCTTGACAGCGACGCGCCGCTGGTTCGGCTCGCGGTTGAGTACTTCGTCTATCACACGGCCCGGACGGCCGGCGCGATGGCCGTCAGCATGGGCGGCATCGACGGACTGATCTTCACCGCGGGCATCGGCGAGCACAGCGCCCCGGTCCGTGCCCGCGTGCTGGACCGCCTGCGCTGGTTGGGTTTCGAGGTTGATCCGGCGGCAAACCAGAAGGGCACCGGCCGGATCACGACAGCCGCCAGCCGCCTGTCCGCTTTCGTCATTCCGACCGATGAGGAGCGGGTCATTGCTCGAGAAATGATTGCCCTGCTGGGGCGGTGATTGCCCGATCGCCGTTAAGGCCAATGCCGGTCAGCTTGCGGCGGCGGGCCTCCGTCATCAGCCAGACCAGCATGTCGGCCGCCGCGTCGTAAGACAGCCCATCGGCATGAATGTTCGAGATACAGTTGCGCTCGGCGTCCCGCCGCCCGACCTTCGGGCGGTAGGTCAGATAGACTCCCAGGCTGTTGGCGACACTCAGGCCCGGTCGTTCCCCGATCAGGACCACGCATAGTTCAGCTTGCGACAATGCTCCGACCTCATCGCCGAGGGCGACTCGGGCCTGGGTGGCGATGACGATCGGCGCCACCGACCACCCGGCAAGCCGGTCGAGGCAGGCTTTCAACAAGGCTGGCGCATGGAGTTGAACCCCCAAGGACGACAGGCCGTCAGCGATCACGAACACGATGTCGCCCGCTTCGGCCAGCACGGCGCAGCAGGCCGGATCGAGTTGTCGCCCCAGATCGGGTCGTCGCAGGTAGGTCGGCCGGTCGGCAGCCTTGCTGGACACCGACACCGACGGCAGCGGTGCGATAGCCCGGGCGATGGCCTCGACATCCAGCGGCGTATGCACAGCGTCACGCGCCCGGGCATGGGCGAGCTGAAATGCCAGCACATCGCTGATCGGCAGCGCGTCACCCGTGCGCCCCAGGCCAATCCGCGCCCGGGTCGTCGGGCGCAAGGCCGACCACGGATCAGACATCGGTCAGCAGGCGCGCGGCCTGTGGCTGGAGACCACGGAGCCGGCCGGCTTTGTCTTTCATGTCCATGCGGTCCAGCCAGCCCTCGAACTCCGGGGCCGCGCGCAGGTTGAACTGCGATCGTAGATACAGCATGTCGTGGAACGAGGCGCTTTGGTAGTTCAGCATGACGTCATCCGAACCAGGGACGGCGATCAGGAAGGTGACGCCGGCAACGGTCAGCAAGGTCATCAGCGTGTCCATGTCGTCCTGGTCCGCCTCGGCGTGGTTGGTGTGGCAGACGTCGACGCCCATCGGCACGCCCAGCAGTTTGCCGCAGAAATGATCCTCCAGCCCGGCGCGGATGATCTGCTTGCCGTCGTAAAGATATTCCGGGCCGATGAAGCCCACCACGGTATTGACCAGAAGCGGCGAAAGCGCTCTCGCCACGGCGTAGGCCCGCGCCTCCACGGTCTGCTGATCCACGCCGTGATGCGCGTTTGCGGACAGCGCCGCGCCCTGACCGGTTTCGAAATACATGACGTTGTCGCCGATCGTGCCGCGCTTGAGCGACCGCGCCGCATCCCGCGCTTCTCGGAGCATATCGAGGTTCACGCCGAAGCCGGCATTCGCCGCTTCCGTCCCGGCAACAGACTGGAACACCAGATCGACCGGAGCGCCGCGCCGCATGATCTCGAGCGCGTTCGTGACATGCGTCAAGACGCATGTCTGGGTGGGAATGTCATGGCGAAGGCGCAGCGTCTCCAGCATGTCCAGCAGCGCGATCGCGTTGGCCACGCTGTCAGTCGCGGGATTGACGCCAATGACCGCGTCGCCGCAGCCCAGCAGCAGACCGTCGATCGTCGCGGCACCGATGCCCCGTAGATCGTCGGTGGGATGGTTTGGCTGCAACCGGGAACTCAGCCGCCCAGACAGGCCCTGGGTGTTGCGGAACGCTGTCACCACCCGGCAGTGGCTGGCGACGCTGATCAGGTCCTGGTTGCGCATCAGTTTGCACGCCCCGGCCGCCATCTCCGGCGTGACGGCTCGGGCGATCCCGCTCAGGCGTTCGGGCGTCGCCTCATAGGATAGCAGCCAATCGCGGAAGCCGCCCACCGTCAGGTGCGCGATCGCCGTGAACCCGGTGGCGTCGTGGGTATCCAGGATCAGCCTTGTGACCTCATCGGTCTCGTAGGCGATGATCGGTTCCTCCAGGAAGACGGACAGCGGCAAATCGGCCAATACAGAGCGTGCGGCGACTCGCTGTGCGTCAGACGAGGCGGCAAGACCTGCGAGCTCGTCGCCCGAGCGGCGATGCGAGGCTTTGGCCAGCACGTCCTTCAGGTCCTTGAAGCGATGACGTTCGCCATGGAAATCGCTGAAGTAGGGTGGCATCGGCACGCTCCCCTTGGGCCTGAAGGTCGCACTTTGACTCCCTCGCCGTGCGCTGTCATTTTGACGCCGTCGCCGGGCGATGCCAAAGATCTTCCGGGCCAGTGGCGGGTTATCAAGCCGGCATGGAAATTTCGGGTTGATGCAGCCGGAAGGTTCCGGACCAGTCGGAGGCCAAGGTTGCCGAGAGCTAACCCAGGTCGGCGATTTGAAACGGTTGCGCCACCTCGATCGCCCGCGCGGCACGCAGCACCAGGTCATCGCGAAACTGTGCCGCCGCGATTTGCACCGAATTTGGCATGCCATCCTCTCGCGGACCCATTGGCACCGAGATCGCGGGCTGGCGTGTCAGGTTGAAGGTGAACGTCCACGGCGCCCACGCGGTCCACAGCGCCCGCACCGGATCGACGGTCGGCGCGTCGGCGAGCGGCGGGCCGGCCGGCACCGTCGGGCAGAGCACCAGATCGTAGCGTTGGTGCAGCCTGGCCATGGCATGGGCAGCGGCGGCGCGGGTGGCTTCGGCGTCCATGAACTCGATCGCCGTCATGCCGCCCAGGCTGTCGGCGACCTCGCGGATGCCGGGGTCCAGCAGCCCCGTCAGTTGCGACGGCACGCCGGCGACCAGTCGGGCCAGTGCGGCGCCCCATACCCGGCCGAACACGCTGCTGGTGTCGGGCAGTCCGGCATCGGCTTGCTCGACGTAGGCGCCCGCGTCGGTCAGCAACTGCGCCGCGCGCTCCACCGCGGCGATACCGTCCTGATCCGTTGGTGCGTCGAAGCCGGGATTGCTCAGAACCCCGACGGTGAGGCCGGCGACGCCGTCCTCGATGCCGTCGCACCAGTTCCGCGGATCGTCGGGCAGGCAGAACGGATCGCGCAGGTCCCAGCGCGCCATGGCCGAGAGCATCAGCGCCGCGTCGCGCACGGTGCGGGTCAACGGGCCGGCGCAGGAAACGCTGGCGAAGGCGCTGGCCGGCCATTGCGGGATGCGCCCATAGGTCGGTTTCAGCCCGACCAACCCGCACCACGCCGCCGGGATCCGCACCGATCCACCGGCATCCGTGCCAATATGCAGCGGCCCGAAGCCGGCGGCACCGGCCGCGCCGGCGCCCGATGAGGAGCCGCCGGTGGTATAGGACGGGTTCCAGGGGTTGCGGGTGATGCCGTGCAACGGGCAATCGCCCGGCGACTTCCAGCCATACTCGGTGGTGGTGGTCTTGCCCAGGATGACCGCCCCCGCCGCCTTCAGCGCCATCACCATCGGCGCGTCGTCCGCGACCGGATCGGCGCTGCTGGTCCGGCTGCCACGCCGGGTCGGAAAGCCGCCAAGATCGACCAGGTCCTTCACAGTGCAGGGCACGCCGTCCAGGATGCCGAGCGGCCGGCCACAGCGCCAGCGGGATGCGCTCTCACCCGCCGCCTGAAGCGCGCCTGGGTTCATCACCGAGAACGCGTTCAGGCCGGGGTTCAGGCGCGCCACCCGCTCGGTGATCGCCTGCAGGACCTCGACCGGGGTCAGCTGCTGGCGGGCGTACCCGGCCAGCATGTCCTCGGCACTCAGCAGGGCGGGATCGAGGTCGGGCATGGTGGCTCTTTTCCGATCGGACAAAGTGGGTGCAGCATGGCGTCCGCAGCGCGTGGAGGGAACCCCCGGATGAGCATGGAACCATGGCAGTGGCCGGAAGCGACCTGGCGGACAATGGTTGGGCGGGCGCGCGCCGGGCGCAGCCTGAAGCCGGCGGCGTGGCCCGAGGGCGCACGCTGCGCCGTGGCGATCAGCTTCGACGCCGATCACGAGACGATCCCGCTGCGCGACAACGATCCCAGCCCGATGCGGATCAGCCAGGGGCAGTATGGCGCCAGGCAGGCGATGCCGCGGATCCGCCGGTTGCTGGAACGCGAGTCGGTGCCGGCCACGTTCTTCTATCCCGCGGTCTCGGCGCTGCTGCACCCGGAGGAGGTGCGGGCGAGCGCGAGCGAGGGGCACGAAATCGGCATCCACTCCTGGATCCACGAGGTCAACACCGCCTTGCCGCGGGAGGCGGAGCGAGAGCTGACATTGCGGTCGCGCGAAACCCTGGCGCGGATCAGCGGGGTCGAGCCGGTCGGGATGCGGACCGCCAGCTGGGATTTCTCGGTCAATACCTTGGACATCATCCGGGAAATGAAGCTGCTGTACGACAGCAGCCTGATGGCCGACGACGATCCGTACGAACTGGAAGACCAGGGCGAACCCACCGGCATCGTCGAGCTGCCACCGGAATGGATCCGCGACGATGCGGTGTATTTCAATATGCTGCGGTTCTCGGGACTGCGGCCTTACACCCCGCCGTCGGCGGTCGAGGAAATCTTCACCGCGGAGTTCGATGGGGCCTGGGACGAAGGTGGTTTGTTTTTGCTGACCATGCATCCGCACATCACCGGCCACCGGTCGCGGCTGCCATTGCTGGAGCGGCTGATCCATCACATGAAGGCCAGGGGCGGCTGCTGGTTCGCCACCCACGCGCAGGTCGCGGCATGGTGCCGAGGGTAGCGCCTCGGCCGGAGGAGGCGGCGGCCGGACCTTGATACGAATCGCCTGTCCGCAAGCCCCGCGCCGTCGCGCTCAGGTGGTCTCGATCTTCACGATCCCCGGACGCGGCGACGCCGCATGCTCTTTCAACACCGAGTCGTTCGACGGGTCGATCTCCTTCATCAGGACATCGTAGCCCCACAGATCGGCCAGATGCTGCAACACCATCCGAGCGTCTTTTTCTTCCAGCAGCACGCGGTTCAGGGCGCGGTGGTGCAGGATCAGGCGGCGGTCGCCGGCAAGGTTCACATCGACGACCTGGATGTCCGCGGCGTTCCAGGAGACGTCGTAATGCTTGGCCAGCGCCTGCTTGATCTTCCGATAACCGCGCTCGTCGTGGATCGCCTCGACCCGTAGGTTTGGCTCACTGGCGTCGTCCATGACATGGAACAGGCCGAAATGACGGACCAGCTTGGGGCTGAGATATTGCAGGATGAAGCTCTCGTCGCGATAGTTCGCCCACACGTCGCGCAGCACGTTCATCGGATCGTTGCAGCCGGCGATGTGGGGGAACCACTGATGGTCCTCAGCCGTCGGCAGGGTGCAGATGCGCTCGATGTCCTGCATCATGGCAAAACCGAGCGCATAGGGGTTGATGCCGGAGTAGCGGCGGTCGTCGAATTCGGGCTGGAAGACAACGTTGGTGTGGGATGACAGGAACTCGACCATCGCGCCGTCGGTGAGCAGGCCCTTTTCGTGCAGCCGGTTCATGATCGTGTAGTGCGAATAGGTCGCGCAGCCTTCGTTCATCACCTTGGTCTGTGACTGCGGATAGAAGTACTGGGCGATGATGCGGACGATGCGGAGGATCTCGCGTTGCCAGGGCGCCAGCCTGGGCGCGGTCTTCTCCATGAAATACAGGATGTTTTCCTGCGGCAGTTCGAGCAGCGCCTTGCGCTGCTCCGCCGCGGTGGGGTCCTGACGAACGTTTTCCTTGCCCGGCACGGTGCGCCACAGGTCGTTGAAGACCTTCTCGTCGTGCTCGCGCCGCTCGCGTTGGCGCTTTTCCTCCGACCGGAGATCGGCGGTCCGCTTGCGCGGATACTTGTGGACGCCCTGGCTCATCAGCGCGTGGGCGGCATCCAGCAGGCGCTCGACCTCGGCCTCGCCATAGCGTTGCTCACACGACATGATATAGTCTTTGGCGAATTCCAGATAATCCAGAATGCCGTTGGCGTCGGTCCACTGCTGAAACAGGTAGTTGTTCTTGAAGAAGTGGTTATGCCCGAACGCCGCGTGCGCCATCACAAGCGTCTGCATCATGGCGGTGTTCTCTTCCATGATGTAGCTGATGCACGGGTTGGAGTTGATGACAATCTCGTAAGCCAGGCCCTGCATGCCGGTCCGATACATCGCCTCGTTGCGGGAAAAATGCTTGCCGAACGACCAATGCTTGTAAAACAGCGGCATGCCGATCGAGGAATAGGCATCGAGCATCTGCTCGGTGCCGATCACCTCGATTTGGTTGGTATAGACGTCGAGGCCCATTTCCTTCAGGGCGACTTTCTCGATTTCGTCGTAGCAGCGCTGGATGGTGCCGAACTCCCAGTCCGCACCCTCGAACAGCGGGCGTTCCGCCCGGATCAGCGTGGTACTCATTCGGCGGCGGCCTCCGCTCCGGTTTTCTTGGCGAACAACTCACGGAACACCGGATAGATGTCCCGGCGATGGCCGACCTTCCGCATCGCCATCGGCGCCCCGTTGCGGATGATCGTCGAGTAGGTCTGCCACAGATCGCTGTCCCGGCGGATGAAGCCCGGCGGGAAGTGCTCCGAGTCGCGCCCGACCTCAAGGTATGCATAGTACTGGCAGGACGGCAGGAGTATCTTGGTCAGCAAGGCGGCGGTCTTGTCGTTGTCGCTGGCGGTATTGTCGCCGTCCGACGCCTGCGCGGCGTAGATGTTCCAGTTGTCGGGGCTGTAGCGCTCGTCCACCACCCGCTGCATTTCCTCAAGCGCGGTGGAGACGACGGTGCCGCCGGTTTCCGGACTGTTGAAGAAGGTGTCTTCGTCGACCTCGGACGCCTGATGGGTATGGCGGATGAACACGACCTCGACGTTCTTGTAGCGGCGCTTGAGGAAGATGTACAGCAGCACGTAGAACCGCTTGGCCAGGTCCTTCATGTGTTCGGTCATCGAGCCGGACACGTCCATCAGGCAGAACATGACAGCCTGGGCAACGGGTTTCGGATGCGACTCGAAGCGCCGATACCGCACATCCAGCGGATCGATATAGGGGATGATGCCGGTCCGGCGTTTCTTGCGGGCGAATTCCTCTTCCAGCTCGACCCGCCTGATTTCATCGGCGGGATCAAGCGCCTCGATCTCGTCGCGCAGCGCCTGCAGCTCCTCGGGCTTCGGGCGGCGCAGGGCGATGCGGCGGGACATGCTGTTCCGCACCGTGCGGTTCAGCGCCAGGTTGGCCGGCGAGCCACTGACCGAGTAGCCGGCGCGGTGGTACACCAGCGCTTCAGCGTTCACCACCCGGCGCTTGGCAAGGTCGGGAAGCTCCAGATCCTCGAGGAACAGGTCGACGAACTCGTCACGCGAGAGGGCAAAGCGGAAATCGTCCTCACCCTCGCCGTCCGGGCTGCCTTCCGAGCCACTTCCGCCGCCGCCACCGGGTGGGCGCTGGATGGTGTCGCCGGCGATGTACTCCTTGTTGCCGGGCAACAGATGATCGCGAATGCCGCCGGTGCCGCTGCGCCGGAATGACGGTTCATGCACACCCTGCGCCGGCAACACGACCTCACCGCCCTCATCAGCGTCCTTGATGCTGCGGCTGCCGGCACTTTCATGCACCGCCTTGCGGATCTGCGATTTGGCGCGCCGCATGAAACGTTGGCGGTTCGCCAGATTTTTTCCACTCGGGTTCAGGCGGCGGTCGACTATGTGCATGGTTTGCCTGTCTGGCCTTCTCCGGATTCGGCGGGCATCGCTAGCCCGCCTGCTTCACGCGCATATACCATTCAACGAGCCGCCGGACCTGCCTTTCGGTATAGCCACGCGCCGTCATGCGGTCGACGAACTCGGTGTGTTTCTTTTCAGTATCACTGTCCTTCTTCGAGCCAAAGCTGATCACCGGCAGCAGTTCCTCGACCTGGCTGAACATCCGCCGTTCGATGACGTCGCGGATCTTCTCATAGCTGGTCCAGGACGGGTTTTTGCCGTTGTTGTTGGCCCGGGCCCGCAAGCTGAACTTCACCACTTCGTTACGAAAGTCCTTCGGGTTGGCGATGCCGGCCGGCTTCTCGACCTTGGTCAGCTCCTGATTGAGCAGCTCCCGGTTCAACAGCTGTCCGGTGTCGGCGTCCTTGAAGTCGATATCCTCGATCCAGGCGTCGGCATAGGACACGTAGCGGTCGAACAGGTTCTGTCCATAGTCGTGATAGGATTCCAGGTAGGCCTTCTGGATCTCGTTGCCGATGAACTCGGCGTAGCGCGGCGCCAGCTCGCCCTTGATGAACTCAAGGTAACGCTTTTCCGTGTCCGAGGGCATCTGGTCGCGGCGGATCGACTGTTCCAGCACATACATCAGATGCACCGGGTCGGCGGCGATCTCGGTCGTGTCGTGGTTGAAGGTCGCCGCCAGCACCTTGAAGGCGAACCGGGTGGAGGCGCCGTCCATGCCTTCCTCGACGCCCGCGGTGTCCTTGTATTCCTGCAGGCTGCGGGCGCGCGGATCTGTCTCTTTCAGGCTTTCGCCGTCGTAGACCCGCATCTTCGCATAGAGGGTAGAGTTCTCATGGCGCTTGAGGCGGGATAGCACGGAGAATCGGGCCAGCATCTCGAGCGTTGCCGGGGCGCACGGAGCGGCGCCCAGTTCCGACCTTGAAACCAGCTTGTCGTAGATCTTCTGCTCCTCGGTCACCCGCAGGCAGTACGGCACCTTAATGACGTAGATGCGGTCGATGAAGGCTTCGTTGTTCTTGTTGTTCTTGAAGGCCTGCCACTCCGACTCGTTGGAGTGGGCCATGATGATGCCCTGGAACGGGATCGCGCCGATATTCTCGGTGCCGATGTAGTTGCCTTCCTGCGTCGCGGTCAGCAACGGGTGCAGCATCTTGATCGGCGCCTTGAACATCTCGACGAACTCGAGCATGCCCTGGTTCGCGCGGTTCAGGCCGCCGGAATAGCTGTACGCATCGGGATCGTTCTGCGCGTGCATTTCCAGCTTGCGGATATCGACCTTGCCGACCAGCGAGGAGATGTCCTGATTGTTCTCATCACCCGGCTCGGTTTTGGCGATGCCGATCTGGCGCAGCCGCGACGGCACCAGCTTCTGCACGCGGAACTGGGATATATCGCCGCCGAAATTATCCAGCCGCTTGATGCACCACGGGCTCATGAGGCCGGTCAGCCGACGCTTGGGGATGCCGTAGCGGTCCTCGAGCAGCGACCCCATGCGGTCGGGATCGAACAGACCAAGCGGATTTTCGAACACCGGGCTGAGGTCGTCGCCGGCCTTCAGGACGTAGATGGGGTAGGTCTCCATCAGCGCCTTCAGCCGTTCCGCCAGAGATGACTTGCCGCCGCCGACGGGACCAAGCAGATACATGATCTGCTTGCGTTCCTCGAGGCCCTGGGCGGCGTGGCGCAGGAAGCCGACGATGCGTTCGATCGTCTCTTCCATGCCGTAGAATTCGCTGAAGGCGGGGTACTGCCGGATGGTGCGGTTCATGAAGATCCGACCGAGACGTGGATCCTTCGAGGTATCCACCATCTCGGGGTCGCCGATCGCAGACAGCAGCCGTTCGGTCGCGGTCGAGTAGACCAAGGGGTCTCTCTTGCACGCGTCCAGATACTCGGCCAGCGACATTTCGGCTTCACGATGAGCCTCGAATGTCTTTGCGTAGGCGGTGAAGATGTCATCGACCGTTTGCATCGGCCGCTCCATTGCTAAGGGTGGTGCCACAGTCGGTCATGTTAGCCCCCCCACACTCACGGTCGGCCCGCACGAACTCATGCAGGGACTTATGCAAGATAAGTGCAAGCGTAGCGTATGGGGGATACGTCGCGTGAATGTTTTCGTCGATTCGCCTCATGCCGCGCTCCACCAACATGGAATCGGTTTGCATTCTGTGCTCGGAACAGGCTTTGATTGCATTATTCTTTCTTTCATCGGTCCGATTTCAGGGCCGGCCAGAGTGGTTCGCGGCGTCACTCATCACCTCGTTGTGCCGCGGCACAGGGGGAGGTTACGCGCGTCACGCCCAGACAGCGAGCGCCCCGCCGGAGCAGAAGGCCGACGCCGTGCCGCACAAACATCGAAGACCGTGGCGCGGATCTCGCGGTGGGAAGCGCATCGTTCAAAGGACGGCCATCAACATATCCAAAGGCCGGAATAACCGTGGCGCCTGGGCCGACCCATCACGGAATAGTGAAAGCCAATGCGCCGTATTTCAAGAAAATTCGCAATGAGACTGGCGAAAATCAAATCGCGAGGGATCGGCGGATCGCGCATGGGTGCGCCTGAAGGCGGTTGCTTACAATGATGCCGCCTGGCGGCGGGCGCCTTGGGGATTTGCCGGACGGCGGTCGATGTCGCGGCGATCTGGGTCGCGGCGATCTGGGTCGCCTTGGCGGTCAGGAGCATCATTCGCCTCTCCAAGCCCGCGGCGCACCCGTGTGGGCGCCGAGGGCTCTGGCATACAGTGATACTCTTAATATCGGGTTAACGTGTTTCGTTTTCGTTCCTGTCTTCGGCCTCTGGTCCTGTCTTCGGCTCACATCGAGAACCTGTCTTGGCTGATACCGGGAACCTTATACCAAACGACCGTCCGCGTAGCTGAGAATCTGCATATGATCCGTCCATGTGCAGACATTGCTGAAACGGAAGGCACGTGCTACGGCGCGGCCCAAGGTGGTTTTGGTGACCGGTGGCTTGATCATATTAAAGCTTTGATGCAGAATGATTTTCATGATCCCGCCCGATGCCTGCGGCGGGATCCGTCTCGAAGCCTGATATAAATCGGACGCGGGATTTTCGCTGTACGGGTGTGACCAAAATGCCGTTATCATGCTGCGTCTCGCACTGGGCCGGGCTGAGCCTGGACCGACCGCTGGTGATGGGCATCCTGAACGTGACGCCGGACAGCTTCAGCGACGGCGGACGCAGCGCTGATGAGCGGCAAAGCATCGCCGCCGGTCTGACAATGGCCAGAGACGGTGCCGACATCATCGATGTGGGTGGCGAGAGCACCCGACCCGGTGCGGCAGCGGTGCCGCCGGCGCTGGAACAGCAGCGGGTGCTGCCTGTCATCCACGCACTGGCGGTGACAGGGCTGCGAGTTTCGGTAGACACGCGGAACGCCACGACGATGCGGGCCGCGCTCGCGGCGGGGGCCAGTATCATCAATGACGTGTCGGCCTTGACGCATGATCCACAAGCGGCCGGTGTGGCGGCGGACCATGGCTGCCCGGTGGTGTTGATGCACATGCGAGGAACGCCGGCGACGATGCACGCGCGGGCGGTCTATCACGACGTTGTCGCCGAGGTGCGCGCCGAACTGGCAGGGCTGATCGCGGCGGCGATCGAGGCGGGCGTCCGGCCGGAGCAGATCGCCATCGATCCGGGCATCGGATTCGCCAAACGAGCGGCGCACTCGGTGGCGGTGCTGCAGGGGCTGGCGGCACTGGCCACGCTTGGCTATCCGGTTTTGGTCGGGGTTTCGCGCAAGCGCTTTATCGATACCATCGCGCAGGAACCGGAGGTCGGTCATCGGCTGGGCGGCTCGCTGAGTGCCGGGCTGTTCGCGGTCTTGCGCGGCGCGTCAATCCTGCGCGTACATGACGTCAAAGAGACGACACAGGCCATTCGGGTCTGGCAAAAGCTGTTTCAATCAGGCACGGTTCCGATTCCCCAACGCACGGGCCCCCTGTAGAGCGCCCAGACGGAGCGACCGACACCGCATGACAAAGACAAGAAGACTGTTTGGCACCGATGGCATCAGGGGCAGGGCGAACATCGACCCGATGACGGCTGGCATCGCCTTACGGCTGGGGCAGGCCGCCGGTCTGCTGTTCACCCGCGGTGAGCACCGCCATCGCGTGGTTATCGGCAAGGATACCCGACTGTCGGGCTATATGATCGAGCCGGCCCTGACCGCCGGTTTCATCGGCGCCGGCATGGACGTCACGCTGCTCGGACCGCTGCCGACGCCCGCGGTTGCCATGCTGACCCGCTCGTTGCGTGCCGATCTCGGGGTGATGATCTCGGCGTCGCACAACGCTTACGAGGACAACGGCATCAAGCTGTTCGGCCCCGACGGCACCAAGCTGTCCGACGAGATGGAACTCGAGATCGAGGCGCTGATGGACAGCGGCTTCTCGGACCGCCTGGCGGATTCGCATCTGCTAGGCCGAGCGGCGCGGCTGGACGACGCGGCGGGGCGGTATATCGAGGCGGCGAAGACGAGTTTTCCGCGTGGATCGCGGCTGGATGGCCTGCGCATCGTGGTCGATTGCGCTAATGGCGCCGGCTACAAGGTGGCGCCAACGGTGCTGTGGGAGCTGGGCGCCACCGTCATTCCGATCGGCGTCGGGCCGGATGGTTTCAACATCAACAAGGGCTGCGGCTCGACCATGCCGGAGGCTGTCTGTGCCAAGGTGGTCGAGCATGGCGCGCACCTGGGCATCGCGCTGGATGGCGATGCCGACCGGCTGATCATCGCCGACGAGGCCGGTGAGGTGGTTGACGGCGACCAGATCCTGGCGCTGATCGCGCGGTCATGGCACCAGGCGGGCCGGCTGCGGGGCGGCGGGATCGTTGCCACGGTCATGTCAAACCTTGGGCTGGAACGGCATCTGGCGGGCCTGGGGCTGCAGTTGCATCGCACCAAGGTCGGTGACCGCTACGTGGCGGAGCATATGCGGGCGTCGGGGATCAACGTTGGCGGCGAGCAGTCCGGTCACCTGATCCTGTCCGATTTCGCCACCACCGGCGACGGGCTGCTCGCAGCCCTTCAGGTGCTGGCGGTTCTGGTACAAAGCGACCGGCCCGCGTCGGAAGTTCTGCAGGTCTTCCACCGCCTGCCGCAGCGGCTGAAGAACGTGCGCTTCAGCGGGCCATCGCCGTTGCGGGAGGAGCGTGTGCAGGCGGCGATCCGCGGCGCGGAGGCCCGGCTGAACGGGGCCGGCCGCGTGCTGATCCGGGAAAGCGGCACCGAACCGCTGGTGCGGGTCATGGCCGAGGGCGAGGACAGCGTTGTCGTCGCGCAGATCGTCGATTCCCTGTGCGAGACGATCGCCGAGGTCGCCAGGGTCCGGGTCGCTGCGTCTTGATGCGCGGGCGGGTGCTGGTGATCGCCGGATCGGATTCCGGCGGCGGCGCGGGGATCCAGGCGGATATCAAGACGATCACCGCTTTGGGGGCGTTCGCCGCGACGGCTATCACCGCCTTGACGGCGCAGAACACGGTGGGTGTGCATGGTGTGATGCCGGTGCCGCCGGCGTTCATTCGCCAGCAGATCGACGCGGTGATCCGAGACATCGGCGCCGATGTCATCAAGATCGGCATGCTGGGTGACATCGCCACGATCGAGACGGTCGGCGAAGCGCTGAGCGCTATCGCACCACCCGTTCCGGTTGTGCTGGACCCGGTGATGGTGGCGAAGGGCGGGCAGGCGCTGCTGGCTGCCGAAGCGGTCGAAACACTGCGTCGGCTTCTGTTGCCGATGGCCGCGGTGATCACGCCGAACCTGCCGGAAGCGGAGGCACTGACCGGCCTGACGATCCGCGACGAGACCGCGATGCGGGCCGCGGCCTCGGCGCTGCTGGGGCTGGGCGTGCCGGCCGTGCTGCTGAAGGGTGGGCATCTGGACTCCGGCACGGTCACCGACCTGCTGGCGACGCGGGACGGCATCGAGGCCTTCGCGGCAGCGCGGATCGAGACGCGTCACACGCATGGGACAGGCTGCACGACGGCGTCCGCGGTCGCGGCGGGCCTGGCGCAGGGATTGCCGCTGCGCGATGCGGTCGTTCGGGCGCGGGCCTATGTGCGGGCAGCGATCGCGTCCGCGCCCGGGTTTGGCCAAGGCAATGGGCCGCTGGATCACGCGGTGACATTCGACCCGGATCGCCTGGCCGGTTAGCACCCGATCGCAGAAGCGCGAGACGCCAAGCGGCCGCGTTTCGCCGCGTCAATCGGCCACTTCAGACGAACAGCGACGTGTGGCACTGCTCTGATGCGCGATACCAGCAGCGCTTTCGGGCTGACCGTAACGGTCCCGCGCACTGGCTCATTGTTTTCACGAGCAACTTTATCGGCCAGACTGTTCCAGTCAGGCTGGCGTTGCTCCAGCGCGTGATAGCTTCAGGTTGAAGGAACCACGTGCTAGTGGTCCGATCCCGACAGACGCATCCTTGCAGTCGGGTGAATCGGCACACCAAATCAAGTGCTAGTGGCAAAATTCGACGGACCTTTCCGTTGGATTTTGTCCACTCTCATGTTCGCCATTTCAAGCAGCAGGCGCGACAACTCCTTGCTTGTCGAGCAAGCGGTTCAGCGTGGCCGCAACTGAGCAAGGCAGGAGGCACGATCATCGAAACGACGGTTGATCATGCTCTGATACGCGGGTTGGTTACCGCCTGACCGGATGCGTCGCGGAGCTTCCTCTGTCTAGGATCCAGCATCGGGTGAGATCCGGCTGATAGTGGATACGAGGGTTCTCCTGGCCGTGACCGTGCCCCCAGCCTTGCTCAGTTTTGGAATGTGTTGGTGCGGCTGTCGTTCTCCCTGGCGTTTGCCCTCGTATGGGTCAGCCGTTCGCCTGCTGCACCAATTGGGCAATTGCCCAGACGAAGCCTGCCAGTTCGCGCGCAATCGCGGCAGTCACTACGGTCGGCAGCTTCCCAGCTTGGGACAGCTTGCGATAGCGGCGACACAGCCGCTCCTGGGCCTTCCAGGCCGTGTCGCGGACTGCCTTGGATAGCCCCTCTTGGCGCAACAACAGCTCTCGGCTAATCTGGGGTGGAAAGCGATAACTCCAGGCTGCCTCGACCAGCATACGCCGTGCGGCGCTATTGCCAGCCTTGGTGATCCCGCCCTGGCGTCGCGTTCCGCCGCTGGAATGCTCCGACGGGACCAGACCCAGATACGCCATGAGTTGGCGCGGATTGGTGAAACGGGTGATGTCACCGAGTTCCGCGATCATTGTGGCCGCCACCACCAAGGCCATCCCACGCAACGCCTGCAGAGCATGCACCACCGGGGCCAGCGACCAGCCCGGCAACGCTGCTTCGATATGCGCATGCAGGCGATCGCGCCGCGCCGTCGCGGCCTCGACGGCAGCGATGCAATCTTCCAGCACGATGTGGTGCACGGACTGTTCGAATCGCAATCCCGCCAGCCAGCGCCGGTGCATCAGCGTCCAGGCCGGTCGGTGGTAGTGATGGCCATGGCGCAGCAGGAAACCGGATAGTTGCTGACGCGCCTGGCGCAGGCTGCGCACCGCCGCCAGACGCGCACGGACAAGATCGCGGATCGCCTCATGCGCTTGATCCGGAACCCAGACCGCAGTCAGTTCGCCCGCTCGATGTAGCTTGGCGAGATTGATCGCGTCACGCCGATCAGTCTTGATCCGATCGCCGGGCCTGCGCGGGATCAGCGACGGTGCGACGACCACACATTCGTGTCCGGCCGTCGTCAATTGCCGTTGGATCCCGTAGCCACAGGGTCCGGCCTCGTAACAGAACCGCAGGTCGCTGCCGCCGTGGGACAATCTCGCCACCACCCCCTTCAGGGCAGCAGGCGTGTTCGCAATCTGGCCATGCTGGCGCACGTCTCCCCGCTTGCCCGCTTCGGCCAGTGCGACTGCAATCGTATCTTTGTGCACGTCCAGACCAACGTAAATGATAGGCTTGTCCATGACCCGTCTCCTATGCATGAGGCTCGGCACCGGACCACCCGGTGCAACCCTCGAAAGCCTGCATACTGTGAGACGGGTCGCCCCTATCTCAGGCGAACATCTGGTCTAGTTCCCTGTGTTTGAGAGGGCGACTCACGTCAGAGGTTGGTTCAACCTCAGACGATCGCGCTCTAACAGCGACCGACCGGCTTGAATGGTTCATCGTTTTGCGGGCGAGCCGGAATCCGCGGCTTCCCCGACAGTTGGGCGTTGCGTTGCCAGCAGCATGAAATCGCGCTCAGATGTTCGGGTAAGCAGCATTTGGGCAGCGCAGGGAACGTCCCAGAATGATTGACAAATTCGTGTCCGACGTCGCAACGGCGCTGGCCGACATCGTGGACGGCGCGGTCATTCTATTGCCAGGCTTCGGCAACGGGATGCCGGAAACGCTCGTGCAGGGCCTTATCGCGCGCAATGTTCGGGATCTCACGCTGGTGGTGAATTCCGGCGGACGGGATACCGGGGCAACCGCGGACATCCTGGCGGCAGGCCAATGCCGGAGGCTGATCTGCAGCTTCGTGCGGGCCGACAGCGTTGCCGGCCGGCTGTTCGCCGCCGGCAAGCTGGAATTGGAGATTGTTCCTCAAGGCACGTTGGCCGAACGACTGCGCTCGGCCGGGGCTGGGGTGCAGGCATTCTATACCCCGACGGGGGCCGACACGTTGCTCGCCGAGGGCCGCGAGACGCGGATCATCAATGGCCGCAACTGCCTGCTGGAATATCCCCTACCCGGTGATGTCGCGCTGATCGATGCGTGGGAGGCCGATCGATGGGGCAACCTGACGCACCGAGAGAGTGCGCGGAACTTCAACCCGGTGATGGCCATGGCGGCGAAGATGACCATCGTGCAAACCCGCCACATCGTCTCGCTGGGCGATATACCACCGGCCAACGTCCATACGCCGGGTGTGTTCGTTCACCGCGTCGTGCATGTTCCGTCCGACAGGGGGCTGGCCTGATGAACACCGCAGAAACGTTCCGTCCGCTGGACCGCGCCGGTATCGCTGCCCGAATCGCGCGCGATATTCCCGAGGGTTGGTTCGTCAATCTGGGCATCGGCATCCCGACCGGTGTCTCGGATCATGTGCCGATCGACCGTGAGGTGATCTTTCATTCCGAGAACGGGGTGATTGGCGCCGGCCCCGCACCGGCCGCTGACAAGATCAATCCCTATCTGGTCAACGCCGGCACCCAGCATATCACGCTGCGGACGGGCGGGTCGTTCGTTCATCATGCCGACAGCTTCGCGATCGCCCGTGGTGGCCATCTCGATCTTTGCGTTCTGGGCGCGTTCGAGGTCGCGGAAAACGGCGACATCGCGAACTGGGCACGGTCAGCGGACGAGCCGACGAAACAGGTCGGCGGTGCGATGGATCTGGCGATCGGTGCCAAACGCCTGTGGGTGGCGATGGAACACATCACCAAGGGCCACGGCGGTTCGCGCATCCGGCGCCTGTGCTCCTACCCGTTGACGGCGAAAGGTGTGGTGCGGCGCGTCTATACGGACCTCGCGGTGCTGGAGGTGACACCGAGCGGCTTCCTGGTCACGGATATGGTTCCAGGCATGACACGAGATGGCTTGCAGGCACGCAGCGAAGCGGAGTTACGCTGGCCATGATCACAAGTATCGAGGTCAAAGATCGCTTTCCTTTTGTCAACGGCGCGTCGTTTGATTCGGTCGGTCCCTACGAGCGCATCAATGGTGTCGCGGCGGGATCGTTAGACCCGACGCATCCGCGCAATCGGGGGATCGCGCTGCTGGCCGACGCGCCTCGCGATGCAGCGGGCCGGGTGGCATACCGCTGCGACTTCGTGCTGCTGCGACCGGCGGACGCGGCAAGGGGGAACGGCCGGCTGCTCTATGAGGTCAACAACCGCGGCCGGATCATGCTGTTCGCCAACCTGTGTGCCGGCGCCGCCGGCAACCAGCCGGCGACGGCTGCCGATCTGGGCAACGCGTTGCCGCTGCACCTGGGCTTTTCACTGCTGTGGACCGGCTGGGACCCAGGTGCGCCCGTGGCGACCGGCTTGTCACTGGACGTGCCGGTGATAGAGGGCGTCACACAAACCGTTCGGGAAGAATTCGTTTCGGATACGCGGCTTGGTCGGCACGACGTCTTCAAGCTGAGCTACGAAGCGATCGGCCCTGCCCTGGTGACGATGCGACGCACGCGGACGGCGCCGCTGGTTGCGGTGCCCAGCGAGACCGAAGGCGGTCGAACGGTACGGCCGACCGCGCCGATCGAAACGGGATCGATTTATGAGGTCCGCTACCTGGCGACCAGGCCCAAGGTGCTGGGCATGGGTCATGCGGCGACCCGCGACATCGTCAGCCATCTGCGGCACCATGGTGCCGATCTGCTCGGGCGGCCCATCGAGCATACGCTGGCCTTCGGGATCTCCCAGGCGGGTCGTTACTTGCGGGATCACATCGTGCAGGGCTTCAACGGCGACGAGGATGGGCGGCGGGTGTTTGACGGGGTATTCACTCATGTGGCCGGCATCGGGCGGTTATTTCACAACACGCCATTCGGCCAGCCATTCCGAACCCGGACCTGGCATGAGGATCATGACTTTCCCGAAGTGCAGTTCCCCCATTCGTCTGCCGCGATGGAGGATCCGATCACCGGAAGCAGCGGTGGCCTGATGCATGGTGACGCCACGGATCCAAAACTGATCGAGACCAACACAGCGACCGAATACTGGCAGAAAGGCGCGTCGCTTCTGCACACTGATCCGCTCGGCACGAAGGATGTGGCGCTTCCACCGAATGTGCGGACATTCCTGTTGCCGGGAACGCAGCATGGCGGCAAGGCCGGGATGCCTCGTGATCGCGGGCCGTGCATCAACCCGCGCAACTGGCACGACCCGATGCCGGCCGTCCGCGCATTGCTGGTGGCGTTGGATGAGTGGGTAGCCGCCGGGCGAGCGCCCCCTGACAGCTGGGTGCCCCGAATTGATGATGGAACGCTGGTCGCCGCGAAGGATGTCGCGTTCCCGGCGATCCCTGGCCTGGTGCGGCCGCACGCCGCGAACGATGCGGCCCCTCTGGCGGACTGGATCAATCCCGCTCCCGCGAGCCGTGGGTACACCGTGCTGGTGCCACAGGTTGATGCGGACGGAAATGAACAGGCAGGCATCCAGCTACCGGATATCGCGGTGCCGCGTGGCACCTTTACCGGCTGGAACCTCTACAGGTCGCCCTATCCGGACGGTGAACTTGCTGACCGTGAAGGAACATTCCTGGCGTTCGCGGCCACCGACGCCGAACGCGGGGATGATCCGCGCGCTTCGCTGGAGGTTCGGTATCCGGGGACGGCTTACGCCGACGCGGTGCGGGCGGTGACGGCGGCGCTGCTGCGTGAGCGTTTGCTGCTGCGGGAGGACGCGGATCGCTACCTGGAATGACGCACATGCAACGTCAGCAGCGGGATCAAGGGCAAGGTGGCGCTGAGCGACACCAGCGCCCAGTAGGTCGACAGCGGCAGCACCCCTTCGGCGTGCAACGCGGCGGAGGCGATGCCGACCGCGAAAAACAGATCCCATAGCGGGGCAACGAAGGTAAAGAACATAGCCTGCTGCGCCGGCGCCAGACGGCCCTGGAGGGCGGTAAACCAAGCTGCTGTCGAAATGATCTCCGGAATGCCCGCCAAGGCCAGGATAACGATAGCCTGGGCCGTGGTCTGGGCGAACAGCAGCAGCAAATGGATGGTGCCCTCCATGATGCCGGTCAGCATTGTCAGCGCGTAGGCGGACATGCCGCGAAGCAGGCGGGACACGAACAGGGCGGAGGCGAGCGCGCCAATCAGGGCTCCGACGCCCTGCGCGGCCAGCAGGCCGGTCCAGGCGGTGTCGGACGCGCCGAACCAGTCGCGGTTGGCCCAGAACAGGAAAGGCCGCAGACCGCCGAGCATGACCATGTAGGTCATCGCGGCGACCAGCAGGCCGGCGACCTGCCTGTCGGTGCGGATCATGCGCACGAATCCAGTCAGGCTGCCGGTTGGCGCGCGAACGACCGGGACGTCCGACGGTGTGGTCAGGCGGCCGACCGGGATGGCGGACAGCGCGATCAGCAGGCCGAAGCCGCAGAAGCCAGGCGCGAAGCCGGCGGTGACCGCCAAGCCGCCCAGCGCCGGCCCAGCGACCTTGCCAATCCGGTCGGCGACCGAGCACATGGTGTTTCCCGCCATCTCCAGGTTCGGTGGGGTCACCGAACCGCGCAGCGACAGCAGCCCTGGCACGATGAACAGGTCCAGCGTGCCGATGGCGGCGATGACCCCCTGCAACAAGACCAGATTCCCGCACCACGGGAGCAGCGCGGTCAGGGCGGCCATCGCCAGCATCGCGGTGCTGGCGGTACGGGCGGCACCGAACCGGCGCAGCAGACCTCCGGCGAGCGGGGCCAGAACGACCTTGGGGATGATGCGCAGGCCCAGGCTGAGCACCAGCACCATGCCGGCGCCAAATCGTTCTCCGACCAGGATGGGAAGCGTGGCGATGACGCACCAGCTTCCCAGGTTGTCGCACAGCAGAACGAGCCAGAAGGCGCGGAAGCGGGGCGCCGCGAGCAGCGCCTGATAGTCGTTCATTCCGCCGCCGTCAGTAGCCCGTCCGGGTCGCCGCCACCGCGTAGTGCTTGCGCGGGAACTCCTCGGTGTAGGAGCGCAGGCCCTTGCCCATCCGCGTGCCCATGTCGCGATACGGCCTGGCACGCAAACGGGCAACGTCCAGATCGATGCCGATGCCGGGCGCGGTCGGCAGATCGACAAAGCCCTGATCAACGGCCAGCGGCACGACGGCGATCTCGTCACAGGCGGGCTTGAGGTTGACGAAGCATTCCGCGATCCAGAAGTTCGGGATCATGGCTGAAAGCTGCACTGTCGCTGCCAGGCCGACGAGGGTGGAGTTATAGTTGTGCGGGGCGATCGCCACCGCGTGCGGCTGCGCCATCGCGGCGATGTCAAGCATGGCCGAGATGCCGCCGCAGTTGCAGATATCGGGATTGATGATGTCGGCGGCGCGCGCGGTCAGTACCTGGGCAAATCCTTCCTTGGAGTAGATCGCTTCACCCGTGACGATCGGGATAGGCAGGGAACGACGAACCTCGGCGACGAGTTCGATGTTGTCGCACAGGCAAGGTTCCTCGTACCAGCCGATGTCGTATTCGGCGATCCGCCGGCCGATGCGGACGGCGTGCATCGGGGCAAGACGGCGATGGACCTCGACCAGCAACGTGAAGTCAGCGCCGAGCGCCGCACGCATCTGACGGACGTAATCGACGACATGATCTTCGTCTTCGCGGTGAATGAAGTTGCGCCATGGTCCGGGGAATGGATCCCATTTCAGTGCGGTATAGCCAGCTTCCTTGACCGCCAGGGCACGGGCTACGTTCTGCTCGATGCTGTCGGTGCCGCTGGACCAGCCGTTGGCATAAACCTTCACCCGCTCACGCGACGCACCGCCCAGGATGTTGTACAGCGGCTGGCCGGCGTGTTTCGCAACGATGTCCCATAGCGCGATCTCGATCGCACTCCAGGCCGACATCAAGTCAAGCGAGGTGCGGCGCATCGCGAAGTCCTCGAACACCACCTGGGCGGTGTGGCGGATGCTGAACGCGTGGCGGCCGATCATGTATTTGGCGAGGTCGCGCAGCAGATGTTCGATCACCGGTTCCTTGCCGGGGGTGACATAAGCCTCGCCCCAGCCATGCAGGCCGCTTTCAGTTTCAACCCGACAGAACAGCAGGTTCTTGGCCGTGCCCGGGTCGAACAGAAACGTCTCGATGCGAGCAATTTTCATGGCAGCGTCTCCCCGCTTAAAGTCTAGGCTGAGAATTCGAAACCCGGCAAACCATCCGCTCTTGCAGGCCGACGGGTTTTCTCAATAAGCCTGTCGGATGCTGGCATCCGCTCCTACCGTCCTGTTCCAGGATCAGCGCTTCGCCGTGATCGACAAGCCGGCGGGTTTACCGGTGCACGCCGGACCATCCGGTGGACCGAGTGTCGAGGACTGGTTCACCACGCTGTCGCGGCGGAAAAACGGGCCCTGGTTGGCACACCGACTGGACGCGGACACCGCCGGCTGCCTGGTCATCGCGCTACGCCGGCCGGCGCTGCTGGCAGCACAAGCCTTGTTCGCCTCCGGCCGAGCGCGCAAGACCTACTGGGCGGTCGTGAAGGGCGCGGTGTCGCCGGATCACGGCACGGTCACGGCTCCGCTAAAGAAAGTCAGCAACACCAGCGGCTGGCGCATGGTGGTGGACGCGCAGAACGGACAACCTGCCACGACCGACTGGCAGGTTCTCGGCTACGACGGCGGCATAAGCTGGGTCGAACTGCGACCCAGGACGGGCCGCACGCACCAGGTCCGGGTGCATTGCGCGATGCTGGGCATCCCCATCGTCGGCGATGGGCGATACGGCACCGCCGGCAGCGGATTGAACTTGCTGGCGCGGGCGATCTGCCTGCCGCTTGATCCGCCGGTGGACGCGACCGCGGCTGTTCCCAGCCATATGCTTGCCGCTCTAGAACAGTGCGGCTTCCGTGGTTAGGGTTGGCTGCAAAGGGGGGCAACGATGGCAAACTCGATAGCAGCGGACTTCGTCGTCATTGGCGCCGGTTCGGCAGGCTGTGTGATCGCCGCGCGGCTGAGCGAAGATCCGGGAAACAAGGTCGTCCTGCTGGAGGCCGGGGGGCCGGACACCAACCAGTGGATCCATATTCCGCTTGGGTTCGGCAAGACCTTCGCCGATGCGACCGTCAACTGGTGCTACGAGACCGAAGCCGATCCCGCCAATGGGGGCCGGAAGATTTTCTGGCCACGCGGGAAGGTGCTGGGTGGATCAAGCTCGATCAATGGCATGGTCTACATTCGGGGGCAAAAGGAAGACTTCGACCACTGGCGGCAGTTGGGCAATACCGGCTGGTCGTTCGATGATTGTCTGCCGTATTTCAAGCGCGCCGAACACCAGACGCGCGGACGGGATGACTATCACGGGACCGAAGGACCCTTGTGCGTGTCTGACGTCGCCCGAAACGATGCGATCTGCGAGGCGTTCATCAACAGCGCGGTCGCCTGTGGCATTGCCAGAAACGACGATTTCAACGGCGCCGTGCAGGAGGGCGTCGGATATCATCAAACAACGACACGCCGCGGCAGGCGCTGCTCGACCGCTGTGGGCTATCTGCGCCCGGCGATGAAGCGACCTAACCTGCAGGTGATAACCCACGCGCTGTCGGAGCGGATCCTGTTCGACGGCACCCGTGCGACAGGGGTCGTGTTTCGACAACATGGTGTTCCCACCACGGTGTATGCGACACGGGAGGTCATCCTGTGCGGCGGGGCAATCAACTCGCCGCAGTTGCTGATGCTTTCCGGTGTAGGACCGCGGGAACATCTGGCCAGCCTTGGTATTCCGATGGTGCATCATTTGCCGGGCGTCGGACAAAGCCTGCAGGATCATTACTCGGCCGCGATAAAGCTGCGCTCCCGGCTTCCAATCACCGTGAATGATGTGGTCCACAGCAACTTCGGCAAGGTGAAGGCGGGCGTGCAGTATGCGCTATTCCGAACGGGTGCTCTGACGAGTGGCGTATCCCCGGCGGCGATGTTCGTGCGCACGCGGCCGGAACTGGCATCCGCGGACGTGAAGTGCTCGATCTCACCGTTCAGCGCGGACCGGCCGCAGGACGGGTTGCACAAATGGTCTGGCTTTACATTGATCGCCTACCAGCTTCGTCCGGACAGTCGCGGCGAAATCAAGCTGAAGACGGCGGCGCCTGGCGACCCGCCCGCGATGGTGCCGAACTATCTGTCGGCTGAGGTGGATCGGCGCACGCTGATCGCCGGCTTGCGGTGGTGTCGAAGAATTCTGGCGGATCCGGGAATGCAGCATCATGTCGAGGCGGAGTATCTGCCGGGTCGCGAGATCCAGACCGATGACGAACTGCTGGATTATGCCCGCCGAACGGGCGGCACCGTGTTTCACCCGACCAGTACCTGCAAGATGGGTGTCGATCCCATGGCGGTCGTCGATCCGGAGCTACGAGTCTACGGATTGACCGGGCTGCGGGTGGTTGACGCCTCGGTCATGCCAACCGTGGCGTCGGGGAACACCAACGCGCCCACGATCATGATCGCGGAGAAAGCGGCGGACATGATCGGGCAGAAGGTGCCCCTGGCAGCGTAGAGCGTGATCGCCTCAGGTTGAAGCAGCCACGCTCTCATTCCCTTCAGTTGAGCGGCGATCGCGTCCAAGATTGGTTCAACCTGAGACGATCGTGCTCCGGGCAACGGCCCAGGGCGCTTGCACCCTCCGGCGCATAGCAGCATTCGCTGACCATGAGCTGTGTCGCCGCGCCGCCACGGTCCGCACTCCGCTCTCACCGCGGCGATGCCGCAGCCGTCTGCCGCTGTTCTGGATGACACGCATCAACGCGAAATTCGCTCCAGTTCCAGATTGCTCGTCCGCGGGCCAAAGATGCCGATGGACAGGACCACCATCAACATGGCGAACGCGATCAGCCCGAACACGCCCGTGGTGCCGTGGAACCGGGCGAAAAAGAACCCGATGATAAAGCTGGCGAACACCGTGCTGATTCGGCTGAACGAGTAGGTAAAGCCAACCGCGCGCGCCCTGATCCTGGTCGGAAACAGTTCCGACTGGTAACTGTGGAACGAGTAGGACAGCACGTTGTTCGATAGCGTTATCAGGACACCGCACAGGATCAGTAGCGGCATCGTGGTCTGCTGGGAGAACAGCACGCCGAAAACCCCGATACAGATCGCCGAACCGACCAACTGCCACTTGCGCTCGAACTTGTCGGCGAAACTCATGGCCAGCAGGGGACCCACCGGGTTGGCGCAGGCAATGATGAAGGCATACTGCAGACTTCCACTGAGGTTAATGCCCACCTGCTTGGCAATCAGCGTCGGCACCCAGGCGGCGAAGCCGTAAAAGCCGAAGGTCTGAAAGAACTGGAACACCATCAACATGATGGTCCGGCTGCGATATGGCGGGTGCCAGATTTCGCTGAAGGCGCCGCGGGCTGCCAGATCCTCGACCGCGTGAGCGTTAGGTGGCGGCAGGGCCGCGCCACCGCGATCCGCGAGCACCGCAGCCTCGATCCGGGCGGTAACCGTCTCGGCCTCGGCCAGCCGCCCATGGGTCAGCAGCCAGCGCGGACTTTCCGGAATGGCTCGCCGCAAAAACCACACAAACAGTGCGCCGATGGCTCCGATTGCCACCACCCAGCGCCAACCGTCCCAGCCCAACGGGGACTGTGGCACCAAAATGTAAGACAGCAGCGCCACGATCGGCACGACGCTAAACGACACGCACTGGTTAAAGGCAAAGGCACGGCCGCGCATGTGCTTGGGCACCAGTTCGGCCACGTAGGTGTCAATCGTGACCAGTTCCACGCCGATGCCGATACCGGCGATCATGCGCCAAAGACAGACGCCGAAGCCTGTGTGCTGGAACGCCATGACAAGTGTGGCGGCGCAATAGGCAAGCATCGAGAAGGTGAAAATCGCCCGACGGCCGTATTTATCCGCCACGAACCCGAACACGAACGTGCCGATGAACAACCCAAAGAAGGTCGAAGCAACGAACAGCGCCGGGCCAGAGAACATGCCGATGGCGACCCCGGTCAGCATCCCAGCCTTGACCAATCCCGGGATGATATAGCCGGTCATGAACAGGTCATAGAGTTCGAACATGCCGCCCAGGGAGAGCAGCGTGACCATGACCCAGATGTGCCGCGTTGCCGGCAGGCGATCGAGGCGGGCCAGGATCTTGGCCGCGATTTGGCGGTCCGTCCCGAACTCGGCGGTGCCTGTTGTCGTCGACATGTTTTCCTCCGCGGGACTTTCCCACTTTATCAAGCTCGGCGAACGTAATTGCCGCCGCGTTGTCCAGCCAGTGTCAGCCTGGCCGCACATCCGTGGCCATAGCGTGAAACCTCCGACGAGAAAACCATGGCGTGACTACAGGGACAGGATCCAAGATTTGAACCTGAGCCCAATGAATGGGCGATCACGCGCCCGGGTATTACCGCGGCACGGAAGGTGCTACCCCTGGAGCGGCAGCGGGTTCGTCGGACGCCGCCCGCCGCCTGGCTGGTAGCGGCTGAGATACCCGGGCACGACCAGTTCCACGGGTGTTGGAACGACGCCCAGATCGGTCAGCCCAAGCGCGCCGTCTGAAACGACGTTGTCGCTCGAAAGCATCAGCAACTGGTCCGGCGTCAACGGCTTGCCGGGAACATGCTGCAGGATGGCAGCCTGCAACCGCGCCATCCCCATCGGGATCTTCACCAGCCTGCGGTCACGGCGCGTTGCCTTCAGGATGTAGGCCAGAATCTCCCGGAACGTCCAAACCCTTGGGCCGCCGAGTTCGTAAACCTTGCCTTGTAACTCGGTGCTGCCGATCGCGGCCATCGCCGCATCCGCGACGTCTCCGACGAACACCGGCTGCATTCTGGTTTCGCCGGCGATCACCGGCATGAACGGGGCAAGGCGGGCAATGTCGGCGAAGCGATTGAAAAACTTGTCCTCCAACCCGAACACCAGAGAAGGCCGCAGGATTACGGCGCTCGGAAATGCCGCCCGCACCGCCTGTTCAGCCTTCCCTTTCGTGGCCGCATAGCGACTGCGGCTGTTCGGATCGGCTCCGATGGCTGAAATCTGAACGAGGCATCGAACGCCGGCGGCGGCGGACAGCCGAGCGATCCGTTCAGCGCCCTCTGTGTGGATCGCCTGGAACGAAGCCGCACGGCTTTCGGTCAGCGCGCCGACCAGATTGACAACAACCTCGGCGCCTTCAACCGCGCGTTCAGCCGTGCCCTCGTTCATCACCGAGGCATACAGTGGCACGACCTGTCCGACCGCGCCCATTGGCTTGAGGAACAACGCCGACTCTGGATAGCGTACCGCCACACGCACGACATAGCCCCGCTGGGCCAGCCGTTTGACCAGATACCGGCCGATGAATCCCGATCCGCCGAAAACCGTCGCCACGCGCCGCGTCGCCATCTGTGGCCTCCTGTTCGCGTCGGTCTGATACCAACCGGCGCTTGCGCCGACCAGTCTCAGAGTCATGTTTCGCGCGCCGCCCCCTCACTCGCGCGCTCGGTCCGCTCGCTCGCCCGCCAACCCGGCGCGCAGTCCGGTCAACGCATGCGTCGCCCGGACTGATACGACGCGTGCGACGGCGTCTCAAGCCGGGAGCGAGAATTATCGAGCAAATGCGGTTGACGGCAGCCTGCCGGGGAGCTACATCGCGCGCCCTACCGCAGGCGGTATTTCTAGCTGCGGACGATGGTAGCCCTGGTGGCGGAATTGGTAGACGCGCAGGTTTCAGGTACCTGTGGCCGCAAGGTCGTGGAAGTTCGAGTCTTCTCCTGGGCACCAAGCATTTCAATGAGCATCACGCAATTCATGCCGAACGGCGCCATCCACTTCTACCGTGACGATCTGCCGGAGGGCCTGACGCTGGGTCCGGTGGTCGCCGTCGATACCGAGACCATGGGGCTCAACCCACATCGCGACCGCCTGTGCCTGGTTCAGCTGTCGGGCGGGGATGGCCATGCGCACATGGTGCAGCTGATCCCGGCCGAACGCGGTGGCCGTGGCTTCGCGTGTCCGAACCTGAAGCGGCTGATGAGCGATCGGGACGTGGTCAAGCTGATGCACTTCGCCCGTTTCGACGTGGCGGTGCTGCAGCATTCCCTGAGCATCACCGTCGGCCCGACCAAATGCACCAAGATCGCGGCGAAGCTGGTCCGCACTTTCACGGATCGGCATGGGCTGAAGGACCTCTGCCGGGAGCTGCTTGGGGTCGAGTTGTCAAAGCAGCAGCAGTCCTCGGACTGGGGTGCTTTCGAGCTGACCTCCGAGCAGCTCGCTTATGCCGCATCGGATGTGCTTTATCTGCATGCGCTGTGGGCGAAGCTGGAGGCGATCCTGGTTCGCGAGGACCGGCTGGCTCTGGCAGAGGCGTGTTTCGCGTTTTTGCCGACCCGAGGGCAGCTTGACTTGCTTGGCTACGAAGCACCGGATCTGTTCTCGCATTGAGGCTGTCCGACATCAAGCCGGGTCCGCGAATTACGCATGACAAACGCCGTCGGCGCGAACCGGGACCTGGTTAAGCTAAATTGGCTGGTCCGACTGGGTTGACCCGGGGCACCATGCCGGTGGCAGGCGTTTAAATGAGACTGGCGGACCCTTTTGCCGGCATTTCGCCAAAATTCGGCCCGAAGGTTATACCGCTGCCCCGCTGTTGACCCAAGGTATCTCGCCGGCCCATAGAAAAGCCTCAAAAGTTCGGAAGACGTTTTCAATCTTGAATGATCTCGTAACCCAGACGCAGTCAGGAGTCTCGGACCTTCAGGTTGCCCGGGACGTCTTGAACATAGAAGCCGCGGCGCTGCTTTCGCTGGCCGTGAGCCTGGGGGAGCGCTTTGGCCAGGCGATCGACCGGCTGGTCTTGGCCAGCGGGCGCGTCGTCGTCTCCGGCATGGGAAAGTCCGGCCATGTCGGCCGAAAGATTGCCGCGACCCTGGCCTCCACCGGTACCCCCGCGCTGTTTGTCCACCCGGCGGAAGCCTCGCACGGCGATCTTGGCATGATTGTCGCAGGCGATGCGGTGCTGGCGCTGTCGAACTCGGGCGAGACCGCGGAGCTCGCCGATCTTGTCGCCCACAGCCGCCGGTTCGCCCTGCCCTTGGTTGCCGTCACCGCTCGGCCCTGCTCGACGCTGGCGCGGGCGGCTGACGTTGCTTTAATCTTGCCGAAAAGCGCTGAGGCTTGTCCCATGGGCCTCGCCCCCACCACATCGACCACCATGCAGATCGCCCTGGGCGACGCGATCGCGGTCGCGCTGCTCACGCGCCGCGGCTTCACCGCCGCCGATTTTCGACAGATCCACCCCGGCGGCCGCCTCGGTGCCAGGCTGCTCCGGGTGCGGGACGTCATGCATGTCGGTGAGGCAATGCCACTGGCACCGCCTGACATGACAATGGCGATCGCCTTGGTAAGAATGACGGAGAAGCGGTTCGGCTGCCTTGGCGTGATCGGCGCCGACGGCGTTCTGGATGGCATCATCACGGACGGTGATCTGCGGCGGTCGATGGAGCCCGGCCTGCTGGCGAGACATGCGGGCGAGGTGATGACCGCATCGCCAAGGACCATCGGGCCGGATGCGCTGGCGGTCGAGGCACTTCATGCGATGAATTCCCCCGAACGCCCGATAACGACGTTGTTTGTCGTCGATCCGGCGGGACGACCGCTGGGAATTCTGCACCTGCACGATCTGCTGCGGGCGGGTCTGGCATGAGGACATTGCCGTGAGCGGGCGATCCTTGCCCTCGCGTGGGCCCTCCGCGGGTCCAGACGACCGCAACACCGGCCGGTATCTGCTGAGCGGTTCGGGTACGCGGGCCAGGGTGCCGCCCGCACCCCGGCGGATCGCGCGACGTCGGTTCCTTATCACGCTGACAAAATGGCTGTTGCCGATCGTCGCGATGGCACTGCTGGCGTCGATCGCCTTGTGGCCGGAGATTGACGATGCGACCCTGCGGGCGCGTCTGTCGTTGAACCATATCTCGGGGGAGGTGGATGGCGGCAAGCTGGTTGATGCCCGCTACAATGGTGTGGACGAGAAGGGCCGGCCCTATACCGTCACCGCCGCCACCGGCTGGCAGATCGAGCCCGGGAAGGTCGGCCTGACCCTGCCAAAGGGAGACATCACCCTGCAGAACGGCACGTGGCTGATGCTGACCTCGCAGACGGGGACGTTCATGCAGCACCTCAATCAGCTTGATCTGGTCAAGCAGGTGACGCTGTACCGTGATGACGGCACCACGATGCATACGGAAAGCGCCTCGATCGATCTCAAGGCCGGCGCCGCGGCCGGGTCGGAACGGGTGCATGCGGAAGGTCCGTTCGGTGTTCTCGATGCCGCGGGCTTTACCCTTATGGACAAGGGGACATCGATCGACTTCGCCGGTCCGGCTCATGTCGTGCTGAATGGGGCTGGGCGTTGAGGTCGGCCGGCACCCTCGCCGCGCTGGTGTGCCTCGCGTTGTTGCCTGCGGCCGTGCCGGCCTGGGCACAGCAGCTCGATCTGTCGCATGGTGGCCCGGTCGACATCACGGCCCGCGATGGGATCGAATGGCGGCAGGCCGATCAGGAGGTGATTGCCCGCGGCGACGCACATGCGATCCGCAACGGTGTGACCGTCACCGCCGACCGGCTGACGGCCTGGTACCGCAAGAAAGGAGCGCCGGACGCGCCGAAAGCCGCACCCGCGCCGGGCCTGGCCGGCGATCCGTCGACCGCGGGGAACGAGATCTACCGGCTTCAGGCGGACGGCCACGTCCACATTTCGACAGCGACCGACCAGGCGCAGGGCGATAAGGCGACTTACGATCTTGATCAGTCTGTGCTTGTGATGACCGGTCACGACCTGAAGCTGACCACCCCGAACGACGTGATTACCGCCCAGCGAGACCTGGAATACTGGCCGCAAAAGCATATGGCGGTGGCCAGGGGTGACGCCGTCGTGGTGACCGCTGACGCCAAACGGATCGCGGCCGACACGTTGGTGGCCTATACAACGGACAACCCGCCGCCGGCCGAGGCCAGGCCCGTGGCCAAGCAAGTGGCGGCGAAGACAACCGACGACCCGCTGGCGGCCTCGGGCAAGCTGCAGCGGGTCGAAGCGTTCGGCAACGTCTCGGTGCGCACGCCCACTGATACGGTCACCGGCGATCGGGGCGTCTATGAACCTAGCAGCGGGATCGCGCGGCTGGGTGGGAACGTGCACATCACGCGCGGCCAGAACCAGCTGAACGGTGCCGAGGCGGATGTGAACATGAAGACCGGCATAGCGACGCTGGTGTCACGGAAGGCGGGTCGCGTGCATGGGCTGGTGGTGCCAAATGATCAAGGCAGCAGGGCCCTCGGCAGCAATCCTGCTGCCGCTGCTGGCGGTGGCGCTGCGAAGCGGCGACCGCCCGCGGGGCAAAAACCATGAACGTGGTGCATGGACCCCGGCCTGTCCGCGAAATGCGCACAGCCCGTGATACGCCGTTAAAAGAGCTGCCGGCAAAAGAGCTGCCGGCCCGGGAGTTCGCGGGGGCGCCCAGCCGTGGGGGGCTGACCGCGCGCGCGGTCGGGAAGACCTACAAAGGCCGCCCGGTGGTGCGCAATGTCACGGTCACGCTGCATCGCGGCGAGGCGGTCGGGCTGCTCGGGCCCAACGGCGCCGGTAAGACCACCACCTTCTACATGATCACGGGGTTGGTGAAGCCCGACACCGGCGCGATCAGCCTGGACGGAGCCGATATCACCAAACTGCCGATGTATCGCCGCGCCCGCCTTGGCATCGGCTACCTGCCGCAGGAAGCCAGCGTGTTCCGAGGCCTGAACGTCGAGCAGAACGTCATGGCCGCGCTGGAGGTGATCGAACCGGATGCCGCGACGCGTGGGCTGATGCTGGACGAATTACTGGCGGAGTTCGGCATTGGTCACCTGCGCCGTACCCCGGCCCTGGCGCTGTCCGGCGGTGAGCGCCGACGGGTCGAGATCGCGCGCGCCCTGGCAACCCAGCCGTCCTACATCCTGCTGGATGAGCCGTTGGCAGGGATCGACCCGATCGCGGTGGGCGAGATCCGCGATCTGGTCAAACATCTGAAGGACCGTGGCATCGGCGTGCTGATCACGGATCACAACGTGCGGGAGACGTTGGACATTATCGACCGAGCCTACATCATGCATGACGGACAGGTGCTGATGGAAGGCAAACCAGGCGAGGTGGTCGCCCATCAGGACGTGCGACGGGTGTATCTGGGGGAAACCTTCAGCCTGTGAGTTTTTACCGCGATCACCCGGCCAGATTGGGTGACTTGCACGCTTTTTGCATGGACTAAAGCCGAAACCATTTGACCCCGGCCAGAATGGCTAGATAATCGCCTGATCATGGCGATTGTCCCCCGTCTCGACCTGCGCCAGAGCCAGACATTGGTCATGACGCCGCAATTGCGTCAGGCGATCAAGCTGCTGCAGTTCTCCAACATCGAGGTGAACTCTTTTGTTGAAGAGGAGATGGAGCGAAATCCACTGCTGGAACGTGACGACTCGCCGGAGCCTCCGGTCGGTGAACGGGCCGCTCTCGACCAGATCGAGCCACGCGCACCCGCCGCGATGGACGCGGCCGATGCCGCCAGATCGGACATTCTACCGGCGGAGGCAGGATCGCCGCTGGACGCCGAACATGCGGAAAACCATGACCCTGGCGGGGCGGGCGACGGCGTAACCTTGGTCGGACGCATCGATGGCGCGGGCGGCAGCCATTCCTTTGACGGCGACCTTCGGGGTATCGACGACTTTGCTGGCGAAGAACGGTCGCTACGGGATCATCTGGGCGAGCAGTTGCGGCTGAACTTCATTGATCCGGTGGATCAGATGATCGGGGCTCACCTGATCGCCCTGCTCTGTCCGGCCGGGCGCTTGACAGCCGATCCGGCGGCCGTCGCCGGCGCGATGGGATTGGCCCTCGCGCGGGTGGAATCGGTTCGGGGGCAGATGATGCGGTTCGACCCGGTCGGGCTGTTCGCCCGCGATCTGCGTGAATGTCTGGCGGCGCAGTTGGCGGAGCGAAACAGGCTCGACCCGGCGATGCAGATGCTGCTGAACAATCTGGATCTACTGGCCAAGCGCGAGAGCCGCCGGCTGATGACGTTGTGCGGCGTCGATGCGGAAGATCTGGCCGACATGGTGACCGAGATCAGGGCGCTCGATCCAAAGCCGGCGGCGACCTGGGACACGGCATCGGTGCAGTCGGTGGTGCCCGACCTGCTGATGCGGCAGTTGCCGGATCAAAGTTGGATCATCGAACTGAACCCGGAGACCATGCCGCGGGTGCTGGTGAACGAACGATTTTATGCCAAGATCGCGCCGCAGGCGAAGAAGGACGAGAAGGTTTTTCTGACCGAACGATTGGCCAATGCGAATTGGCTGGTGCGATCGCTGCAGCAACGCGCGCAAACCATCCTGAAGGTGGCCGCCGAGATCATGCGCCAGCAGGACGGGTTTTTGCGTCTGGGTGTCGCGTTCCTGAAGCCGCTGATCTTGCGCGACATTTCCGAGGCGGTCGAACTGCACGAGAGTACGGTCAGCCGGGTGACGGCGAACAAGTATATCGCCACGCCGCGCGGTACGTACGAATTGAAATACTTTTTTACCACCGCGATTCACGGCACCAATGGTGGTGAGTCGCACAGTGCCGAAGCCGTGCGTCACCGCATCCGGGGCTTGATCAATCTGGAGCCGGCGACGGATATCCTGTCAGACGATGCGATCGTCGTGGTGCTGCGGCGGGAAGGCGTCGACATCGCCCGCCGGACGGTGGCGAAGTACCGCGAGGCTCTGCGGATCCCGAACTCCGTCCAGCGCCGGCGCGAGAAAGTCGTGCATGCGTGAATCAAGCTCTCAAGCGGTCGGCAGCCGCACGATGAAGCGCGCACCCAGCACGCTTCCGCTGCTGTCGCGGCGATTTTCCGCCGAGATCCGGCCGTGCAGAGCCTCGACGATCTGCCGGCTGATCGACAGGCCCAGACCGGAGTGCTGTCCAAAGCTCTCGCCCTTTGGCCGCTCCGAGTAGAAGCGGTCGAAGATATGCTCGAGGTTGGCGTCCGGGATGCCGGGCCCATCGTCCTCCACACAAAGTTCGGCGACCTCGCCCGCATCGCGTACCCGCACCGCGATGCGGCCGCGAGGCGGGCTGAACGAATGAGCGTTGCCGATCAGGTTACGCAGCACCTGCACCAGCCGGTCCTCCACCGCCCAAACCTTCAATCCATTTGGCGGCGCCACGACCTCCAGCTTCGGATCGTTGTCCTCATCCCGTGTGGCCTCATCGAGTTCCTGCAGGGTGCGCAGGATCGGCACAACATCAACCGGCTGTGCCGTCACGCGTGACAATTCCGCGTCCAGTCGCGAGGCATCAGAGACTTCGCTGATGAGCCGATCAAGACGAACCACGTCCTGGGCAATGATCGTGAGCAACTGCCGCTGCCGGCTGGGATCCTCGATCCGGCGGAGGGTCTCGATCGCGCTCCGGATCGACGACAGAGGGTTCTTGATCTCATGTGCGACATCGGCGGCAAAACGCTCGGTTGCGTCCATCCGCTCCCACAAGGCAACGGCCGAATCCGACAACGCGGACGCCAGCGCCCCGACCTCATCGCGTCGCTTGAGCAAAGACCGCGGCACGCTGCCGGATCGGCCGCGGCCTTCGCGCATATCGGCCGCCGCTTCAGCCAGGCGCAGGATGGGGCGAGCGATGGTCAGGGACATATACCAGGACAGCAGGACGGTCAGGCCCAACGCCATGCCGAACAGCGCCAGGATCGACATTCGAACCGTGAACAGACTTTCGTCCACCTCCCGTGCCTCCCGGGTCAGGGAGATGATGCCGACGGTATGCTTGTCCCGCTCCACCGGCACAGCCACGGTCACCAGCAGCCGGTTGTCGCGGGTGCGGCGAATATAGGGCGCGGTCTCGTTGCTGTTGCCGGCACTGCTGATGCGTAGTTCCTCTTTCACATCCGGCTGCCAATCGGGGCCACCGGCTGAAGGGGTGGTATCGACGACAGCCGTCGGCGCGCCATGCGGCAGCAGCGAAAGCACGTGGTCGTACACCCAGCCGATCATCCTGAGCACCGGCCCGTGATCCAGCGGCGGCGGCAGTGGTTCAGTGGTGACGACACCACCCGGACCCTCTCGTTTGCGGGAGTCTGCCAGCACGGTGCCATCGGGGGCGTAGAGCCTGGCCTGAGCGTCCGGCGTTGGTTCCGTCAGGCGGCGCAGCAGGGAGTCCGCGACCTCCGGCACAAGTTTAGGATTTTGCGGATCGGTGGTGCGAACCGCGCTTTCGCCCAATGCGCCGGCGAAGACCCGGGCCTGTTCGCGCAGGGCGGCAACCTGCGCTTCCAGCAGACCGTTCTGGTATTGATCCAGATACAGCAGCGCCACGACCAGCAGCGCCAGCGGCAGCGCATTGACCAACAGGATGCGGCGCAGCAGCGGCGAGACCCACCGCTGGCGAAAACGTCTGGTGGAAGCCGTCGCCTGCGTCAGCCCGGCCAACAGGTTGCCATCGGGCAATCAGTGCTCCTTGTAGCGGTAGCCGATGCCGTAAAGCGTCTCGATATGATTGAATTCCTCCGTCCCGGTACGGAATTTCTTCCGGATCCGCTTGACGTGGCTGTCGATGGTGCGGTCATCGACGTAGATGTTTTCACCATAGGCGGCGTCGATAAGCTGATCACGACTTTTCACCATACCGGGGCGGGCGGCCAGCGCCTTGACCAGAAGGAACTCGGTGACCGTCAGCTGGATGTCGTGGCCGCGCCAGATGCACTGGTGCTTGGTTTCGTCCAGCACGAGGTCGCCTCGGGTCATGACGCCGCCTGGGGCAGAACCGGAGCCTTCCGCCTTCCCGGCTTCGTTGCGTCGCAGCAGGGCACGGATACGTTCAAGTAACAGACGCTGGCTGAATGGCTTGGTGATGTAGTCGTCGGCCCCAAGGCGCAGGCCCATCAGTTCATCAACTTCCTCGTCTTTCGACGTCAGGAAGATCACCGGGATCGAGCTGCGCTGGCGCAGGCGCTGCAACAGTTCCATACCGTCCATGCGGGGCATCTTGATGTCCAGCACCGCGAGATCCACGGGACGAGCGGTGAGGCCTTGGAGGGCGCTTTCACCATCGGTGTAGGTGCGAACGGTGAAGCCTTCCTGTTCCAGCGTCATCGAGACGCTGGTGAGGATGTTGCGGTCGTCATCGACCAGAGCGATGGTCTGTTTCATGTTTCTTGATGCTCCGTTCACCGCTATTGCACGTCGGGCCAGTGCAGGTGTGGGCTATTGCAGGTGTGGGCTATCGCAGGCCTAGGCTATTACAGATGGGCTCTTGCAGGTCTGGGCTCTCGCAGGTCCGGGCTTACGATATGACGCATGATTAAGGCGTATTACGGTCAGGGATAGAACGGAATATGGCACTTGAACATCAAAGCGAAAGCCCGGCCCGACAGGCCCGCCTGCTGCTACGGGCGGCTCGGAGTGGGTGCCTCGCGACCCGGACGGCTGAGCAGCCCTTCGCATCATTGGTCACCCCAGCCTGCATGCCAGACGGATCGCTGCTGCTGCTGCTGTCCCGTCTGTCGGAGCACACGCGGCATCTGCTGACCGCCCCCGCGTGTTCGGTGATGGTGAGTGGCGTGGCGGACAGCCCAAATCCGCAAACAACTCCGCGTGTGACAGTGACGGGGGTGGCCGAGGTAACGGACGACCCGTTGCTGAAGCTTCGCTACCTGGCGGTGCATCCATACGCCTCGCTGTATGCCGATTTCACTGATTTCGCGACGTGGCGGATCAAGCCGGCGGCCGGGCTGCTGGTCGCCGGGTTCGGCCGCGCGTTCCGGTTGACGGCTGGGGATCTGGCGCCGGAGGCGGATGCGGTCGCGGCTTTGCTGGCTTCGCAGGCAGGGATCCTGTCGCACTGCAATCAAGATCATGCGGATGCCTTGGCGGACATTGCCGGCAGCGCTGGGGACTGGCGGATGGTGGCGGTGGATGTCGACGGGTTCGATCTGGCGCTCGGGGAGCGGGTTGTTCACTTCGGCTGGTCAGGCCCGGTGAAGGATGCACGCGACGTGCGGCAAGAGCTGATCAGACTGTCGCAAGCGGCGCAGGGCGGATCAAGCATCGCGGAACGCGGCGAAGGCTCACCCGGCTGAACGACAGCTTGTTGCCTGGTGTCGGCTGGCTGCTAAGCCCCTTCCTGAGGAAACCCATCGACCAACACCCTGATCCGTTCGGCATCGCCCTGCTCCATGACCCGCCGGGCAAATCGGACGCAGGGGTCAATACGCACCGAGCGGATCGCCTGCTTCACCTTCGGCACGGCTGAAGCGTTCATGCTCAACGATCGCACACCCAAACCCAGCAGCAGCGGTGTCAGCTTCGGCGCCGCCGCCAACTCGCCACAGATGGAGACCGGCATCCGCATCCGCAGTGCCGCCTCGGTCGCGAACTGTATGAGCCGCAGCACCGCCGGGTGGATCGGGTCGTACAACTCCGCCACAGCGCTTTCCGCTCGGTCCACGGCCAGCGTATAAGCCGTCAGGTCGTTCGTCCCGATCGAGAAAAAATCCGCCTCCAGCGCAAGGGCATCCGCCGACAGCGCCGCCCCCGGCGTTTCGATCATGATCCCGAGCGGCGGCAGCTTTTCGGGGATCCGCTCGCCCCGGCGGCGTAAGCGCCGAGCTACGCGCTCGTAGATATCCCGCGCCGAACGGACCTCGCCGACGGTTGTCACCATCGGCAACAGCACCCGAACCGTGCCACTCATCGAGGCGCGCAGGATCGCCGCGAACTGGGTCTCCAGCAGCTCCGGTCGTCGCAGCAGCAACCTGATCCCGCGCAGCCCCAGTGCTGGGTTGGCATCCGCGACATCGGGTACGATACCGGCGAGCGTCAGCGCCTCGATCTCCTTTTCACCGCCCCAATCCAAAACGCGAATGGTGACCGGATCGCCGTGCATGGCCTCCACGATCGTGCGGTAGCTTTCAGTTTGTGTCGCTTCGTCCGGGATTGTCTCGCGGTTCATGAACAGGAACTCGGTCCGTAAAAGACCGATGCCCACCGCCCCTGACTGCACGATCAGCGGCAACTCGATGGGCAATTCCAGGTTCCCCTGCAATTCAACCGACACACCATCCGCGGTCACGGCCGGCAGCCGCCGCAGCCGGGAATAGCGCTGCCGCTCCCGGGCGAAAGCGGTTACCGCGCGTTTGGCATTCGCCATCGTCGCAACGGATGGGTTCAGCGTCACGGTTCCGGCAATTCCATCCACCACCGCGACATCGCCCGGCCGCATCGCGTGCGCCAATCCGGCTGCCCCAAGCACGGCCGGCACGCCCAGCGCGCGCAGCATCACCGCGGTGTGTCCGTCTGCCCCGCCTTCCTCGGTTACAACGCCCGCCAAACGAGACGGATCCAGCAAGGCCGCATCCGCCGGCCGCAGCGCTTCCGCCACCAGGATGGAGCCCTCTGGCAACCCGGCGAAACTGCGAAACGGCGATCGGGTCAGGTTCCGCACCAGCCGCCGTGCGATCTCGCCAATTTCGTCGGCCCGCCGTCGCAAGCCGGCAAGATCCTCTGCTGGCAGGTCCGGTTCGGCCTGCGCCATCAGCGCATCGGCGATCGCAGCAGCTTCGAGCATCACCGCGGTTTCAGCCGATAACAGAGTTTCCTGGATGCGCCGCCGGACGCCGCGGACCAAGCGGGACGGACCGAGCATGCGGATGTAGGCATCGATCAGGGGTGCGATTTCGGACTGGCTTTCCTCCGGCAGGAAAGCGAGCCGGGTTCGCAGCTTCGCAAGTTGTTTGCGAGATTGAACAATGGCCGACTCGAGCCTGGCCCCTTCAGCGCCGATGTCCGAGGCGGTGATTTTGTGATGTGTAACAACCGCTTCCGGCTCGGTGGTGCCAAAGACTGGCCCGATGGCTACGCCTGCCGATACGGCGATCCCGTGAAATAGCCGCTCGGTAGCATGGTTTCGGTCAGCGAGGGCAGAAACGGCCAGTCGCTGGTGCTGTGGCGGAGGCGGCTCATTCCTGTTCATCGAAGCCGGCCTCGACCAGGGCGGCAAGGGCGTCCAGCGCCTCCTTGGCATCCCAGCCTTCGGCACGCAACTCAATCTCGGCACCCCGCGCGGCACCCAACATCATCAGGCCCATGATTGAGCGGGCGGATATCACCTGACCATCCTTGAGCACGTCCACCGAGGCGCCGAACTGCTCGGCAAGGGTTACGAAGCGGGCCGCAGCGCGCGCATGGAGGCCTCGTTTATTGGAAATCGTGACGATGCGCGAGAGTACCGGCTCACCCGAAGGTGGCAGATCGGTCATCCACAGGGCCCGCTGGACCCATTAACCTTGCAGCCGTGCAGGACGTGGGACGCGGCGGCGATGTACTTCCGTCCCGCGTCTTCCGCGCACGTTACCGCGTCAGCCAGCGGCTGCTTAGAGCGGACCTTGGCCAATTTGACCAGCATCGGCAGGTTCACGCCGGCGATGACCTCGACGCCCTTGCGCTCCATCATCGAGATGGCGAGGTTGCAGGGCGTGCCGCCAAACATGTCTGTAAGCAGGACCACGCCGTCGCCGGTATCGCACCTTCCAATACAGGCCTCGATCTCGGCCCGCCGGTTATCCATGTCGTCTTCCGGCCCGATACACACCGTGTCAACGTTGCGCTGAGACCCGACGACATGCTCCATGGCAAGGCGCAGCTCGTCTGCAAGACGCCCGTGGGTTACCAGAACCATACCGATCATGGGTGGACCGCGATGTCCCACAGCATGTGCGGAGAAGCCAAATCGTTCGCGTTCGATGTACCCATCGTACTGTATCAGGCCTCCTGCGCCTGAACCGCCAAACCTTGCGCGATCCTGTCTAGGTCGGATCCGTCCCGCGGCGCAACCGGTCGTTCGACCAGAAATGCGTCCACCTCGCCGTCTCTGGCTAGCTCCCGATGGGTCACGAACACCCGCCAATAGGGACCGACGTGATTCTCGGTCGATAGCGCCGCGGCCCGTGAGGTGAGATGACTCGCCAATTTTTCAATCAGATAAACCGATCTATGTCGGCCGCCCGTGCATCCTATAGTGATTGTAGCGTATTTTTTTCCTTCTTGCACAAATCGAGGCAAAACAAGTTCGACCAGTGCCGCGATCCGCGAAAAAAATATTGAAAAATCCGGATCGGCTGTCACGTAAGCCGCGACCTCTGGATCGAGTCCCGTTCGAGCCTGTAATATGGGATCGTAATGGGGGTTCCGCAGGAAGCGTGCATCGAATACCAGATCTGCTTCCCGCGGGAGGCCTTTGGGGAAAGCAAAGGAAATGAGCGAGACCACCATCTGCGCCTGACCATCGTTGGCGCCGAAGTGCCGCTCTATGAGGCGGCGGAGGTTGGCGATCGGCAGGCCTGACGTATCCACGACCAGATCCGCATGCTCACGCAGCGGTTCGGTCAGCGTGATTTCAGCCGCGATCCCGTCGGCGACCCGCCCTTGTGGGGCCAGTGGATGACGCCGGCGGGTTTCAGTGTAACGCCGAAGCAACGTGCTTTCATCGGCCCACGCATAAATCAGTTCGATACGCAGCAGCGGATTCGAGCGCAGCCGGGCGATGGCCTCAAGCAGATCGACCGCATGGAACCCGCGGGTTCGCGCATCGATCCCGACCGCGAGCTTACGGTCGCCGCGGGTCACCATCTCTTCCAACATCGTCACCGGCGGGTTGTCGACGGCCTCGTATCCAACGTCCTCCAGCGCCCGCAAGATAGACGATTTGCCGCCCCCGGATAATCCGCTGACGATGACGACGACCAAGGCATTCATGGTGAGAGCGCGCCAGCAACCTGGGTCACCCGGCCGGTCACGCAATCCAGCGCGAGCGAGACCTGCTGTGGCGCCGATGCCGCGAAAGCGTCAATGAAAACAACAGGAAGGCCCAGGTCGGGGTGGTGTCGCGCCAGCGGCATACGATCTGATTTTCCCTCAAGCTCGACGACGAGAGCCAGTCGGGCCTGGGGTCGATAGGGTAAGCGGACGATGCCCAGACCCCGCGTCTCCAGCAATCCGGCCAGTTCAATCGGACAGGAGGCAATACCGTCGGAGATGTCTACCTGATCGTCCGCCACGAGTTCGAAGCCATACGAAAGAAGCCTGAGAACAAGGTCTGACTTTCCGGATCCTGACCGGCCGACAAAAAGCACCGCATCGTCGTTCCTGGACACGCAGCTTCCGTGCAAGCGCCGTTGGCCTGGCATGGGTTCGCACTGTGATCGCGTTCCGACCGAAAGGGAAGCGGCTTGTCGGAGAAAGCCGGGCATGTCAGCGTTCACCAACCATGATTGATCGAAAAACGATAGCTGCCGCGGCGTCTCGGATATCGACCTATGTTCGGCATACGCCGACGCTGCAGACCGAGTTCGGCGGATGCCGTTCGGTTACGCTAAAGCTGGAGTTGTTGCAGCATACCGGCAGCTTCAAGCCCCGAGGGGCGTTCAATCGGCTGCTGTCGGAAGCAAGCCCGGCCGCCGGGGTGATCGCGGCGTCCGGCGGCAATCATGGTGCGGCGGTCGCCTACGCGGCCCGGCGTCTGGGGATTACCGCGGAAATCTTCGTTCCGGCCAGTACGCCCGCGGCCAAGCTTGCCCGCATCGACGGCTATGGCGCGCGGGTCTTTCAGGGTGGTGCAACCTATGCCGAAGCCCTGATTGCCTCTCGCGTTCGGCAGGCGGCATCGGGCGCTCTGGAGGTTCATGCCTATGACCACCCCGCCGTGCTGGCCGGGCAGGGAACAGTGGGGCGAGAACTAGAACAGGACGCGCCGGAATTGACCCACATCCTGGTGGCCACGGGCGGTGGCGGGCTGATCGGCGGCATCGCATCCTGGTATGCGGGAAGCGCTGAGGTAATCAGTGTCGAGCCGGCAGGCTGCCCGTCCTTGCATGATGCCCTGCGCGCCGGCCGACCGGTTCCGGCTGGGGTCGGCGGGCTGGCCGCGGACAGTTTGGGGGCCAGGCAGGTTGGTGCGCTGATGTTCCCGATCGCGCAGGATTTCGTCAGCCAGACGGTGCTGGTGCCGGACGACGCGATCGTGGCGGCGCAACAGATGCTGTGGGATCTTTTCCGGCTGGTCGCCGAACCGGGCGGTGCGACGGCCGCCGCCGCGTTGCTCTCGGGTCGCTTTGTTCCGCCGCGAACGGCGCGGATCGGCATCGTGGTCTGCGGCGCCAACACCGATCCGGCGAAGCTGCCCGGCTAGCGGTTCTTCGATGCCGCCATGGCGCGGCTTCCCCGGGGTGGGCACGCGCGGTTTCGTCATCGTGTCCGGTGGGTTTCCGGTGGCCGCGCACCCGGTCGCACAAGCTGTTTCACCGAGGACGCTCCGCTCGGCTAGAGCGGTTGCCGTTCGCGTTGGCTCACGGCAAACCCTCTAGAACATTGTTTTAGCGAGCATCTTCACCCGTTCAGATAAACAATCTGAACGGGTGAAGATGCTCTAAGGCCGACGCCAAGCGGTGAATTTATTGCGCCATGCACGAACACCCGGGCAACTCCGGTCACCGCTATCAACTCTTGAGCTCGGGAGCTTTCCAACGCAACCGCACAACCCGCGGGGTGCTTCACGCCGCACAACAAACCAACCGGTGAGGCATATGGACTGGATATTAGCCCTTGCGCTTGTCACTTTCGTCCTCTTGATCGGTTTCCTGTGGTGGAATCTCTCATCCACGAGGCGGCATCAGCGAACGGGTGCTGATACCACAGGGGTCGGCGGCCTGAGTGACCCGATGTCCGGAACGACCGAGGGCATGCGGAACCCTGAGGAGATGCGGGCGGCTCTGAATACCGCCTCTGCAGACAAACGCACGAAAACTTAGCGTTGTTCTGAGGCCCGGATCATACCGCTTCCTGCCGGTGAGCGCGCCGGAGCCGAAACGCGATGGGCCCTGAACAGCGTTGCGGTCAAAGGCCGACCCGGAGCGTCAGTAGCCTCGGTCCCAATCGATGACATTTCGCATCGGTCGTTCGGCAAGCCAGGCGCCAAGGTTGTCGCAGAACAAGGCAATCCCGCCATGCCGGCTTTGGTCGCTGGCGCCGGAGATGTGCGGCGTGATCAGCACGCGCGGATCAGACCATAGGCGCGGGCTGGGCGCATGCTCGAACTCGCCGACATAGACATCGAGCACGGCACCCCGCAAATGATCACGCGCCAGGGCCGCGGCGAGTGCGTCCTCATCAACAATTTCGCCTCGCGCGACATTGACGAGAATGCTACCGGACTTCATCGCGGTAAACCGATCCGCGTCGAACAGTCGGTTTGTTTCAGGCGTCCACTGGCAACAGATCGCAACGATGTCACTGTTCGGCAGGTATCGGTCGAGATCGCTGGCGCTGCCAATCGCGATGAAGCCCGGTGGCAGTGGCCGATCCACTGGCACGTGACGGCGGGTGCCGAAAACGCGCATGCCCAATGCAGCGCATAGACGGCCGACCTCCGATCCGATGCCACCGGCACCAACGACGCAGGCGGTTTTGCCCTCCAAAAGCAATGGCTTGTAGCTGCGCGCGCTGAACCTTCCGTTGTCCCGATCGAGGGCCGCCCGGTGCAGGCCTTTGGCGATATGCATGATACCGGCGACGGCATATTCCGCGATCGCCAGTCCGTTCGCGGAACCACGCGACGTGGTCACCGTGATGTCGCTACCCCACAAGTCGCCGCGAAGCAGGTTGCTCGCGCCTGCTGGGCGCTGGTGAAACCATTTCAGCCGTGGCGCCCGGGCCCTGAGATCGAGCGGGAAGGGCCAGCCGCCGAGGATGATTTCGGCTTCTGCGAGCAATTGGTCACGTTCCTGGCGGGTTCCGCGACCACTGGCGCCGGGCATGAGATATCTGTCAGCCGTGAAGGCCGGCCATGTTTCGCGATACTCACCCTCGAACCAGCCAGCCGCATCAACTAACCGCATCGACGGATCGACCGCCTCGATCCTGACCCGGTCTTCAGGGCTGATCGATGTGAGGCTGAGAATATTTGGCATGATATCCCTCGCAGGCAGATGAGCACAGCCAGCCCGGTGCGCCGACGGTGAAGCTGACCGCCCGCAAATCTACCCAAGGTGCCTTGAGCAGCAATGCTCGTGGGGTCAGGTTTTACCGTCAGCCAGCGGAGCACAGGCGGCCTCCAGCCAGGTTCGTTCGGCTTCGTCCAACAACGGTCCGACAGTCCGCAGAACCCAGGCATGGTAACTGTCGAGCCACTCAAGCTCCTGCTTCGTCATCAGGGTTGGTTGGAGCAAGCGCTGGTCGAACGGCGCGAGGGTCAGAGTTTCGAAGCACAGGAACGGTTTGGTAGCGCCGGGCAGATCAGCCGATCGTACCAACAGCAGGTTTTCCAAACGGATGCCATACTGGTTCGGCAGGTAGAAGCCCGGCTCGTTTGAAAGGATCATGCCCGCCTCGATCGGCACCGGCCGGGCCAGGCGGGAAATGCTCACCGGGCCTTCGTGCACCGATAGATAGCTTCCGACCCCGTGACCGGTTCCGTGATCGTAATCCAGTCCCGCCTGCCACAGCGCACGCCGAGCGACCGCGTCCAAATGGGCACCGCCGACGCCCTTGGGGAACATCAAGGTCGCGATGGCGATATGTCCCTGCATGACCCTGGTTGCCCGATCGCGAACCTCGTCGGGCGGATCACCGGGGCCGGTCCAGACGGTCCGGGTGATGTCGGTCGTGCCATCTGGGTATTGTGCGCCCGAGTCTATGAGATAGATCTCGTTCGGCCTTATCGGCCGGTTTGATCTCTCGGTCACGCGATAATGGATGATCGCACCGTGCTCGCCCGCCCCGGAGATCGCCGGAAAACTTTCGCCACGAAACCCCTCGACCTGGCGTCTGAACCCGAACAACGTCTCTGCCGCGGACATCTCTGTCTGCTCACCGGTGGGTGCGGTGGCGGACAACCAGTGCAGGAACCTGCACACCGCGACCGCGTCCCGGCGATGCGCCGATCGAGCCCCCTGCTGCTCGATCGCATTTTTGCAGGCCTTCGGCAGCAGGCAAGGGTCGCTGCCGGGCGACACCGTGGCCCGCGCGTTCAGAAGCTGCTGCGCGAACCAGACCGGCGATCCTGACCGGTCGACCCGCACCTTGCGGTCGGCCAGCTTCGCCAGGGCCGGGGCAAGCCCACTCCTGTCGGTGACCGAGACGCCATTGCCCAGCCACGCCCGAGTTTCGGCCGACAGTTTCTCCGGCGCGATGAACAGATCGATTGCGCCATCCGCATGCACCAGCGCGAAAGCCAGGGCGAATGGTGTGAACGGCACGTCACCGCCGCGGATGTTCAGCAGCCAGGCGATCGACGCCGGATCGGTCACTACCGCGGCGTCCTGCTTCGCCGCCCGCAGCGCCTGCGCCACATCCGCGCGCTTATCCTCCGACGTCCGACCCGCCGCGGCCAGCGGATGAGGTACGGCAGGAGCACTGGGAGCTGGGGGCCGATCCGGCCAGACCAAGTCAACCGGATTGTTTGCAACCGCCACCATGTTAAGCCCGGCGTCGGTATATCGCGCCAGACCGTCTTCGCTGATCAGCAGCGGATCGTAGCCGATACGGGCGTTCTCCGGCGCCTGGCGCGCCAGCCACACCGGCGGTGGCTCCTCGGTCATGTGCAACCGCTGCCACACCGCCGGATCGGTTTGTTCGGCGAGCTGCAGGACATAGCGACCGTCGGTGAAAACCGCGGCAACCCTGGCAAGCACCGCTGCCAGGCCCGCACTGCCGGTGAAGCCGGTCAGCCACGCCAGCCGTTCCGCGGCGGCGGGCACATATTCGCTCAGATGCTCGTCCGCACGTGGGACGATGAATCCATCGAGGCCACAACGGGCCAGCTCTTGCCGCAGCGCCGTCAACGCTGAACCAGTCATTTTCGTCTCTCCAAACGGGGTCGCGTGCAGATTAGATAGCTGTCTCGGGGTCCATGCGTCTGGCGCATGGCTGTTTGGTCATTTGGGTGCTTAACCTAAACGTAATCCGACCTATGTTGCATTGCATCATAACCCGGGGGCGCCCCGCCACCCCGACGTCGCGTAGGACCCGGGTTCGTATGGACAATCGTCATGGGCGTTCAAGCTGCTGATTCCCACTTCACCTTCCAGCTCCCCAGCATGAGCTACATAGACGCCAAATGGGAAGAGCCTGATCTTCGCGTTTCCGCCCCTTCCACTGGAGGCGTGCAGAAGGGCCGTCTGACTGCGTGGTTGTCCCGGCAGATAGCGGCGTTGATAGCGTGGCGCTTCGACCGAGTGGCGGCCCACGAACTGTCTTCCATGTCGGATCGTGAATTGCTGGATATTGGGCTGAGCCGCGCCGATGTTGGCCGCGCCTTCATGTCCGCGTTCAACGAGGATCTACGGCAACGCGGGTCGAAGGTGTAGTTCGATTCGCGGTACTGTAACGACATCGGTAGCGACATGGCTTGACGTTGACACAGTTTGACCGATGTCGTGTCGCCGCTGACGGCGACCTGGAGCGTTTTCAGGCTGACCGTAAACGGCCCGCGCGCGCCAGCCCATTGTTTCACGAGCAACTTTATCAGCCAGACGGTGCCGGTCAGGCTGAGGTTGCTCTACTGGGCCGACGGCCGGGGCGTCACGACAGGCCTATAATTAGTTCAGCATCGACTTCAGAATCTCCAACTGCGCGCGCACCCCATTGGCAATCGACCCTTCCGGTACCAGTTCCAGGAACCGCTGATAGCATTTCCGAGCGGCCGCGACCTGTTCGAGCTTCTGGTTCATGACCCCAGCCTGCCGCCATAGTTCCGCTTGATCAGGCGCGATCAACAGCATGTCTTCGGTGCATCGCAGGCCACCGCGGAGATCGCCCGACTCCAGTCGCCGCGTCATGATATTGTTTTGCAGGCGCAGCAGCACCCGCCGGGTATTCATTGGTTGTAGCAGGCCCGGTCGCAATTCGGCCTTCTCACCTTCGACACGTTTCAGCAATGACCTAAGGTCTCTGGCTGACAACACGCGCCCGCCACTGAACACGTCGATCACCACCTGGGTTTTATGTCCTTCCAACGCGACCAAGAAATGGGCTGGAAAATCAACGCCGTGGCTTCCCCAGCCCGCTGCCCTGGCAGCGTGCATCCACAGCACGCCCAAGGCAACGGGCAACCCGCGTCGTCGCTCGATCACCCGGATCAGGTTGGCATTGGCCGGGTCGTCATAATTCTCCACATCGCCCACGTAGCCAAATTCGCCCGCAAGAAGTTGAGCGAGCGCGGCAGCCCGGCTGGATAAATCCTCCTTTTCCAGCGTGGCCGCCTGCTTCACCGCCCCTTGCGCCAAGTCTGACAAGTGGCGCGCCGCTTTCCACCAATCGGCATCAGGCGCATCGACGCGGGCAAGTTGCAGGGCCGCGTTACCGATGTCGATCTCGGCATCCGCCAGTTGACCGATCGCCAAGAGCGCCACCTTGGGCTCTGTCATCGTGGGCGTGTCACTCCTATTCGGCCGCCTGCGTCGGCAGATAGATGTTCTTGCCGGTCTCGGCGAACTCGGCGCTCTTGGCTTCCAGGCCGGCCATGCGTTCGGCTTCGCCACGTAGATCCTGGGTGATCTTCATCGAGCAGAACTTCGGGCCGCACATCGAGCAGAAATGCGCCACCTTATGGGCTTCCTTCGGCAGAGTCTCGTCGTGAAACGATCTCGCGGTGTCAGGATCGAGCGAAAGGTTGAACTGATCCTCCCAGCGGAACTCGAACCTCGCACGGCTGACCGCGTCATCGCGAAGCTTCGCCGCCGGATGACCTTTCGCCAGGTCCGCGGCATGGGCCGCGATGCGGTAGGTAATGACGCCGGTCTTGACGTCGTCGCGGTTGGGCAGCCCCAGATGTTCCTTTGGGGTGACATAGCAGAGCATCGCGGTACCAAACCAGCCGATCATCGCCGCACCGATGGCGCTGGTGATGTGGTCGTAGCCTGGCGCGATGTCGGTTGTCAGCGGCCCAAGCGTGTAGAACGGGGCCTCGCCGCATTCGCGCAGCTGCTTATCCATGTTTACCTTGATCTTGTGCATGGGCACGTGGCCCGGGCCCTCGATCATCACCTGGCAGCCTTTGTCCCACGCGACTTTGGTGAGTTCGCCAAGCGTCTCCAGCTCGCCGAACTGCGCCGCGTCGTTGGCGTCGGCATTGGAACCGGGACGCAGACCATCACCCAACGAGAACGACACATCGTACTTCCGCATGATGTCGCAGATCTCGTCAAAGCGTTCGTAGAGAAAGCTCTCCTTGTGCCTGGACAGACACCACTTCGCCATGATCGATCCGCCACGCGACACGATCCCGGTCACCCGCTTCGCCGTCAACGGCACGTACTTGAGTCGGACGCCGGCATGGATGGTAAAGTAGTCAACACCTTGTTCGGCCTGCTCGATCAGGGTGTCCTTGAAAACCTCCCAATCGAGCTTGGTCGGATCGCCATCAACCTTCTCAAGTGCCTGGTAGATCGGCACCGTGCCGATCGGAACAGGAGAGTTGCGCATGATCCAGCCGCGGATGTTATGGATGTTCCGTCCGGTGGACAGATCCATCACGGTGTCACCGCCCCAGCGGATCGCCCATACCAGCTTCTCCACCTCTTCGGCGACGCCCGACGTGACCGCGGAGTTGCCGATATTGGCGTTGATCTTCACCAGGAAATTGCGGCCGATGATGACGGGCTCGAGTTCCGGATGATTGATGTTCGCGGGAATGATGGCCCGGCCACGCGCGATTTCGCTTCGCACAAACTCGGGCGTGATGAAGGCGGGTATCTCCGCACCGAAACTTTCGCCGTCCGCGATACGTGCTTCCGCGCCCTCAATCATCTTCGCCCGGCCGATGTTTTCACGATGGGCGACGTAGATCATCTCCTCGGTGACAAGGCCGGCGCGGGCGAACTCGTACTGGGTCACAAGCTGCCCCGCCTTGCCGCCGTAGATCGGCAGATCGGCCGGGCAGAACGGCACCAATTTGTCATCGCCGATATTGCCGTTGTCTTCGGGCCGCACCGCGCGGGGGGTGATCCGGTCGAAGCCCCGCCCGGCGATCCATTCGCGGCGGATCGGCGGCAAACCTGCCTCCAGATCAATCGTCACCGAGGAATCGGTATAGGCGCCGGAGCAGTCGTAGGCTCGGTAGGGCTCTTCCGCGGCACTCGGGTCGAGCGCGATTTCGCGGAACGGAACCATGATATCGGGGCGATCTTCGGGACTGCTGTAGATCTTGTGGGAGCCTGCGATCGGACCAGTGGTCACCGAACTTGGGCGGGTGGTGGACTTTGACTGGACAGTCATGGATGTCTCCTACGCGTCGGCTTCAGGACAGCAAACGGTAGGCGGGTGCCAAGCGCTTCCCGTCCCTACGCCGGCATGACCCGGTTCAGGTTCAAGGGTCACCGCGCCGCCTGGCCTCTCGCGCAGGATCTTGCAGTATCTCAGCCCCAATCGGCGGGACACCCCTCGGTAATCACTCATGATGGAGCGACCCCATATAGGTGTCAATCAGGCCCCTGACCTCAGCCCTGTGAGATGATCGATACAGCCAAGTGCATTCAGATGCTTCTCGATCGGTCGGCTTAACGAGGCGAGCGGAGCGTGACAGATATTGACAGAATACATTTGACAGAAACGAAATCGACGACTTTCAGTGTGGCGTTTTGCCCATCCAGGACTTCAGATTCCACAGATCGATATTAAACGCCTTGCCCTTCTCCAGCTACCGGCGATCCATGACAAGCAGGAAAGCGCCTCGGTGCCTGTCAGGCCAGTCAAAGCCGATACTTCGCGATGTTGGTCGCATCGCCGCGGCAGCAACTCAACCTGTCCGGATCTGGCCGACAAGGGCGCCTGTGCTATCCACGCGCACCGTCAAAGGGCCGCGCTCGCGAACGCGCCATTCGGTCGCGTGGAGCGGGTGACGGGAATCGAACCCGCACAGCCAGCTTGGAAGGCTGGGACTCTACCATTGAGCTACACCCGCGCCGGGAAGAAGTTAGCCGGGCGGCCGAAGCAGTGCAATCGTTCAGGTGCGGAACGGAGGCAGGTCTTTATTTACAAGCCCGTCACCCGCCGAAGCGGACGATCCGAGCGTGGACTTGGCGGCGACCCAGGTGCTTTTTCAGCGGCCCCCGGGGACCGGGACTTAATCATTGCAGGAAGCCCCAGCGCTCCACAGCCGGCTCCGCCGATGCCCACTTCCAAGTCTCGGCATGCCTGCAGATATCCGAGGTGAACCACGCGCGTTGAAGCTTTGCGCCCTTGCCCTCGTCCACCGAGAACGCGATTTCCTTGCAGACCGTCAACGGCGAGTCGATCTGGCGGATAACACGGAGTTTCCCGTGTTCGTCGCCGATCGGGATGGCGTGTTCGATCTTCCATGCCGCTTCCGTCCCGATCGGCAACTGTCCGGCAACCTGGGCGATGGCGTCCTGTTCCGCCCCCTGCCGGTTTCGTCCATAGTAACGTATGGCGTAAGTTGCTCCGGCATCCACCGCCACACCGACAGCGAAACCAACCGCCGGATTGCCGGTCGCGCTGCCCGCCACCCCTCCTGACAGCACCGCGATAATCTCCGACGTGGAACTGCATCCGGTCAGCAGGATCAGGATGACCAGCGGCAGAGCTTTCACTGCAGCGCGCCCCACCGCGCCGTCGCCGGTTCCGCCGAAGCCCATTTCCAATTGGCGCCATCAAGACAGACGGTCGCCGTGTAGAACGCCCGGGAAGCGGTCTTGCTCTGTGTTGCATCCGGCTTGTTCCGCGCGGCATCCGGCTTCTTCCGCGCTGCATCCACAGAGAAGACTATTTCTTTGCAATTGAAATCAGCTGCGCCAACGACACGGGTCACGAACAGATCACCGTGTTCGTCATTTTCGATCGGGATGCTATGCGTGACACTCCAATGCCCGATGACACCTGGCGGCAGCGGTCCTGCCGCCTGAGCAATGCGGTCCTGTTCGGCCCGATGCACGTTGCGCTCGACAGACTGCAACCCGGCGCTCGCACCTGCCGCGATACCCAGACCGATACCGGTGGCCGCAGCCGGACTTCTGGACACCGCGCCCGCCACCCCGGCGCCGGCAATACCCGCGACGTCGGCGGTGGAGGCTGTCAGAACCGAGCCACAGCCGGATAAGGCGCCCGCGCAAGCAAGCATCAAAAGAGAACGAAATCGCATCGCTGATACTCGTACCGATAACTTTCGAGTCGAGTCCAGTCACAGGATCGTCGTCGCTGGATGAGTCGGCAACGATTATCATTTCATCCCGGTGATCGAGCCGACCATCGCCCGCGGGTCACGTTTCGGCCAACGTCCTGCCGCAACCTGAACGATGAAGTCTCCCACCAGTCGATTGAACTGGTCCGGATCCTCCAGATTGATGGTGTGGCCGCAGTTCGGCATGACCGACAACGCTGCCGAGGGGATCGTCTGCTTCATCAGCAGAGCAGGTTGCAGGCATGGCCAGTCCTCATCACCGGTCAGGATCAGCGTTGGGACAACCAAGGCGGCCATCTGGTCTGTCAGGTCGTACAGCGATGGCCGTTCGCCCTGCACGCCAAGCTGGGTGTTGCGCGCCCCGATCGCCGAATGTTCAGCCAGCTGGTGTTTGAACTCGGCGAAGCCGCGCGGATCCTTGTTCTCGAACTGCACGCGCGTCGGGCCGTAGGCATATTTGGCGGCGAAGGTCGCTATGCCGTGCTCATCGATAAATGCCGCGACGGTGGCGACCTCGGAACGGAATTTTTCCCGCTGACCGGTTTCGGCGCCGTAGCCGCAGCCGGCGACACACAAGGATAGCGCGCGAGCCGGATGACGGAAGCCGAAATGCAGGGTGGCGAAGCCGCCCATCGACAAGCCGACAATGTGCGCCTGCCTGATCTGCAAACAATCGAGCACCGCCGCGATGTCGTCAGCGGCGCGCCCCTGGGAATATTTCGCTGCGTCTTCCGGCACGTCCGAGGGCGGATAGCCTCGCGCGGCGTAGCTGATCGCCCGGTAGCGCTGGCCGAAGTGCCGCATTTGCGGCTCCCAGGCGCGGTGGTCGCCGGCGAACTCATGCACGAATAGGACCGGTGCGCCGGCGCCGGTTTCCTCGTAGTGCAGACGGACCCCGTCATCGGTTGTGGCGAACGGCATATGGTGTCTCCTCGCAAAGGTCAATCGACCCTAGTATCGCGCATCAGAGAAGCGCGATACGCCGCTGTTCGACTGGATGCCGATCGACGCGGCGAAACGCGGCCGCTTCGCGTCTCGCGTTGCTTTGCGATCGGATACCAGAGCCCTTTCAGACTGACCGTAAGCGGTCAGCGCGCTCTGGCTCATTGTTTCACACGCAACTTGATCAGGCAGACTGTTCCAGTCAGTTCAGCACCGGAGGACCCGACCCGCCAGGGGATGAAACGGTCCCACCTCCTTGGCGGGTTGGGGGCCCGTCTTCCCCGCTAGTTTCTGTCTAGGCTGATGTTGCTCCAGGCCATTGAGGGCCAGCTTCGCCAGCCGCGCTTGCCGCTCAGGCCGCGGCAGTACAGGTTGGCAGGCTCTCTCGCGTCAGGACGTCCCGACCCGCATGAACCAGCTGCCGACACCAGCCCCACTCGATGGATTGCCGGCAGACCAGCGGCTTTTCGCCATGATATCGCTCGGCGTCGCCGTCTGTATGGCGGTGCTCGATGGCTCGATCGCCAACGTCGCATTGCCCACCATAGCGCAGCAGCTGCATGCCACGCCCGCCGGATCGATTTGGGTGGTGAACTCTTACCAGTTGGCCGTGACGATCAGCCTGCTGCCGCTGGCATCGCTCGGCGATGTGCACGGCCATCGGCGCATCTTCTGCTGTGGGCTGCTGCTGTACACCCTGGCGTCAGTGGGCTGCGCAATGGCGACGACGTTACCTCAACTGGTCGTCGGCCGAGTGTTGCAAGGTTTCGGCGGCGCCGGGATCATGAGTGTCAATGGCGCATTGATCCGCTTTATCTTTCCGAAAGCGCAACTGGGACGCGGTATCGGCTACAACGTTCTGGTGGTCGCGACCTCGTCCGCGGCAGGGCCGTCGGTGGCCGCGGCGATCCTCGCGGTCGGGTCCTGGCCATGGCTGTTCGCCATCCAGGTGCCGTTCGGTGTCGTCTCGCTGTTGATGTCGATGCGGTTCCTGCCACGATCGCCGCTGACATCGCACGACTTCGATGTTCCAAGCGCACTGATGAACGCGATCACGCTCGGCTTGTTCATCATCGGGCTGGACGGCATCGGACATGGCGAGCGGCTGCCGCTGGTGGTGGCTGAGCTTGGTGGCAGTGTGGCCATAGGTTTTGTCTTCGTGCGTCGGCAACTGCGATTGCGACCACCCTTGCTACCGGTGGACCTGTTGATGCAGCGACCGGTTTTCGCTCTGTCCGTGGCGACCGCGGTCTGCTGCCATGCCGCACAGATCATCGCGTTGATAATCTTGCCCTTCTACCTGCAGTATGCTGGTGGCTTGTCGGCATTCCAGATTGGCTTGCAGATGACGCCGTGGCCCGCGGCTGTCGTCGTGGTGGCACCGATCGCCGGGCGCCTCGCGGACCGCTATTCAGCCGGCATCCTGGGCGGTCTTGGACTGGCGGTGATGCTCAGCGGGCTGCTACTGACGACGCTTTTGTCAGCCACCGCGTCATGGGGGAATATCGCGTGGCGGTTGGTGCTCTGCGGTGCCGGCTTTGGCCTGTTTCAGGCACCCAACAATCGGCTGCTGATCGGCAGCGCGCCGCCGGACCGCGCGGGGGCTGGGAGCGGCATGCTTTCCACCTCGCGGTTGGTCGGGCAGACGACTGGAAGTGCGCTGGTCGCGGTGGTGCTGGGGCTGACGCACGGCGGCCCGGGCTCAATCGTTCACGCGACTCATGTCGCGCTGGGCATGGCAGCGGTGTTTGCCGGTCTGGCGATGGGGTTGAGCTGGATGCGGGTAATCCCGAGATCGGGACAGCGTGCACAGGTTCCGCAGCTATGACGGACCGTGGGGCCTGACTGAACCGTCGGCCACGGGTGCGGCTCAACCCTCGGCTGCCTCCTTGCGTGCCATGGCTTCCCGCGCCGAGGAAACGCCCCCATGGGCGGTCGACCAGGCGACCGGATTCTCCAGGAACCGTCTGACCTCCGACAAGGCGGCGTCGGAGAAGTACGGCCGGTCCTTGCAGGCATCCAGCACGTCCCACCACGTGCACAGACTGTGCAGTGTGACATCCATGTTCGCCAATGTTTCGAAGGCGCCAGGAAAAACCCCGTAGAAGAAAATGACAAAGGCGTGGTTTACGATGGCCCCGGCATCGCGCAGCGCAGTGGCAAAGCGGATCTTTGACTGGCCATCCGTGGTCAGATCCTCGACCAGCAGGGTGCGCTTGCCCACCGGCACATCGCCTTCGATCAACGCATTCTGGCCGAACCCTTTCGGCTTCTTACGGACATAGGACATCGGTGCCGACATCCGATCGGCGATCCAGGCGGCAAACGGGATACCTGCTGTCTCGCCCCCGGCGACGGTCTCGATCGTCTCGTATCCGACGTGGCGCTGGATCTTCTGCACCGCCAGGTCGCAGATCTTCGACCGCGCCTGCGGGAAGTAGATGATGCGGCGGCAGTCGATATAAACCGGCGACTTCCAGCCGGAGGTGAACGTGTAGGCATCCTCAGGACGGAAATTGACCGCCTTTATCTCCAGCAGGATGCGGGCGGCGGTCAGGGCGGCGTCACGGTCCCACTCGGTCGCCGTGGTGGAGGCATGAGCGGGTTTGGCCATTCGGGTCAGGTCCTGTTCGTGCGTTAAGTGTCTGATAGCCGATCATGGCATCGGATAACAGTCCTGGCACTCGCGATATTGTGGTCGCACATACGCAACGAATTCGCGTATCATATTACACATGGTCATGACGCTTTCGCGACGAATCAAGCCGGCCGAAACAGGACCGGATGATAAGCGCCCGGTCGCCCCGTGGCGGCTGCCGCGTCGGGACTACGTCCTGCTGCCGTTGATTTTCATTTGCACGATCATCGTCCTGCTTGTCGCGGGCGAGGCTTCGGCGCGACTTATCTACGTGCAGGACGATGCGGTCGAGCCCTGCGAATACCTGACCCCCAGCGGCTATCGGTATCATCCGTTTTGCACATCGCACACCAAGGTCTGGGAAGGACCATGGGTTACCCAGCACTTCAACGCCTGTGGCTATCGCACGGCCCAATCCTGTGGCCCGCGACCGGCGGGGGCACGACGGGTCGTGGTCGTTGGCTCCTCCACGTCGCGCGGCGCGCTGGTGAACTACAACCAGTCGTTCGCCGCCCGGGCATCAGCCGTGTTGTCAAATGCGTGCGGCGGACTCGTTGACTTTCAAAATCTTGGTTCGGAGCCAACCGACGTTGACCGCGTCGACCAGCGAATGCAGGAGGCACTGGCGCTGAAGCCGTCCGCGATTGTCATGACGATCGGACCGTTCGACCTGGTCCATCTGAAGGATCCGCCGCCGGTGGCCGAGGGCGAGGTCCCGCCCGAACGTTTCAACCTGCGCGGACTTGTCTCTATGCTGCGTGAGAGTCGGTTATTTCTGCTCATGCAGTATCATCTTTACAGCGACCCATCTTTCCAGATCAAAGCGTTTCTTCTGAATGGCGATCCGGTGGACTACGTTCGCCGCCCATTCAGCCCGGCATGGCAAAAGCGGGTGGCTGATTTCGGCGATCTTCTGGGCCGTATCACCGCCCAGACAACGCCGGATCATGTTCCTGTTCTTTTGTTCTATGTCCCGGAACGAGCGCAGGCAGCGCTTGCCCGTCTGCCCGCCGACCCACCGGGGATTGATCCATTGCTGCTGGGGAAGGCGCTGGAGAAAGAGGCAGCCGGTCATGGCGTGGATTTCTTCGACGCTACCAAGGCATTCGCCTCCGCGCCTGATTTCAGCTCGCTATTCTACCTGACGGATGGGCACCCGAAAGGCGGCGGCCACGCCGTGCTCGCTGGTCTGGTCGAACAAGGGTTATTATCGCAGCCGGGATTCGCCGCCTGCAAGAGAGTAAGCGGGCGGTGACGGTTCCTTCCTGGCAGTTCCTGGTTTTCGTCCTGCTCGGTGCGGCGGCGTTCAACGCGATTTCCGTGACGTGGTGGCGCGAAGGCGTGTGGCTGGTCCTGAACCTGGCGTTCATCTGGACCCTGTCGCACAGGATCTTGCCGCTGCTGCCTCTGGCCGGGTTTCTGGTGTTGGGGTACCTCGGCGCCGCAGCGGCACGGAGCGGACGTCGATGGACCGCGCCCGCCGCGATCGTGCTGGTGCTAGCGGTGTTCGTCTGGTTGAAGCGGTATACCTTCATTCCGCACCCGTTGCTGTTGCCGCCAGGTGCCATGATGATCGGGTTGTCCTACATCTTCTTCCGGGTCATGCATCTGGTGATCGACGCCGGGCAAGGTGACACCGATCGGATCGGGATCGTCCGATACTTAAACTTCACACTGAACTTTCCGGCCTTCATCTCCGGCCCGATCCAGCGGCGCGAAGACTATGAGGCGAACAACGACCTGCCGCTAAGCCTGCCGATTATCGGCCTCGCCGCCTGGCGCATGGTGCTCGGTGCGTTCAAGGTGCTGATCCTGTCGGCGATTCTGCTTGCGTGGCAGGCCGACCTGCTTGGTATGTTCGCGCCCGCTCTGGCTTTCCCGCGGCGCCTGCTGATCGGCGCGTTGATCGTCGTGCTGTATCCGCTGTTTCTGTACGCAAACTTCTCTGGATACACCGATTTCGTCATTGGCGCCGCCAGATTGTTCCGGCTGCGCCTGCCAGAAAATTTCGATCGGCCATTTGCCGCTCTGAACTTCATCGAATTCTGGAGTCGCTGGCACATCTCCTTGTCACAATGGTTGCGCAGTTATGTGTTCAATCCGCTTCTGCTGGGCTGGATGCGACGTCACCGGGAGGCTCGTTCGAAGCAATATCCTGCCGTCATCGCGTTCTTCATTACGTTCTTTCTGGTCGGCGCCTGGCACGGGCAGACGTCCGAGTTCCTGTTTTTCGGACTGCTGCAGGGCGGCGGCGTAGCCGGAAACCGGCTTTACCAGGTCGCGATGACGCGCCGACTGTCGGCGGCGGGATATGAGCGTCTTGGTGCGAACCCGATCTACCGAGCGGTTGGGCGCGGTCTAACGTTCACCTGGTTCGCGTTCACGCTGCTTTGGTTCTGGGCAAATTGGACGCAGATAGGGACGTTGGCGAGAGACCTCGGCGTGCTTGGTTCGGCGTCGGCGGTCTTGGGTACGGTATGCGGTGCGAGCGTGTTGCTGGCGGTGCCCGACATCCTCGGCGCATCGGCCAGTCGGGCTGAGGTTATCTACCGGTCGCGCTACGCCCGTACCGCGTTCGCCTCAGCAATGATCCTGGCGATAGCAATCGCCGGTCTGGTGCTTAATCTGTCGTCGCCGGAAATCGTCTACAAGCAGTTCTAACGCCACCGGAGCATCGTGGGGCTGTACGCCCGCCGCTTCAGCGTCACCAAGCCCGAGCGCGCCACCAACCCTTATCCGCACCCGAAGCAGCCCGAGCGCGCTGGTCCGCCGGCCCCTCAAACAGATCTGCTGCTACTGCGTTTCACGATTTGGGTTTTGCTGGTACGTCTGATTTGGGTTTTGCTGATACGTTTGTTCATTGTCTCTCTGTGTCGCCGCCCGCTGCTGATGCTTGTGATATTCGTGCCCGGCGACACACCCACCGACGGCGCCGAGAATGCCGTGGTGCGCCATGTGACCGGCAACGGCTCCCGCAACACCGCCGCTGATGCAACCGATCGCGTGCGCCTGCGCGTTCCAGCCGAGGCCAAGCCCGGAAAGCGTTAGCAGTAAGAGCAGACTACGGAACTTCATCTACATGATCCTCTCTACAAACAACCTGGTGCATCGGCGCGATCGGGTCTCTGCTGGTCCGAAGCCTGTGCAGGATGAACGTCTGATGTTCGTCCCCAGACGTCCCGATCACCGAAATCTTAACGCGACGCGACCGATGGTGCGTCGTCGGCCGACCGGCAACCGGATCTCGCCATAGACGTTCAGCTCGCTGATGACCAGAAGGCTTTTCCTGGTCCGTGGCAGAAGCTTTGTTAGTTCAGGAGGACGATTTGCGAACATTTCTATGGGCGGCTCTCGTTTCGTTAATGATAGTTCCGGCCGCGCTGGCCGATGAGAGCGTGGCTGGAAGTTGGCACGCCAATCTGGGAAGCGGGGTCACCATTAACATGAACGTGACCCCGAACGGCGGGTGGGACAGTCAGACCTATCAGAAGGCCCGCGTCGTCCGCGATATGAAAGGGACCTATAAGCAGGAGGTATCGAAGGACGGGACAGGCACACTTGTGTTCACGCCGACCCAGGCGTCAGTCAAGAGCGGGACCGTGCAAAAGGAGACCGACAAGTACGAGCTGACGGAAGACGGCAAGCAGCTGAAGCTGACGTCCGGTGGCGACACGATGGTGTTCGAGAAGCGCGCGCACTAAGAAAGCCATAAGCGCTTCGTGGACATGGCGGCGCTTAACGCTGTCGGTTCACGTGTATCGCGGCGGCGTCGGTCTGTCGCCGCCGCGATAACGATAGCTCGCCGCGGTGCTGAACGTGCCTGAGCCCGCATGGCTCCCGTCGCGGCCGGCCCGCGACAGACCCGACACTCCGCGTTGACGAAGGGTGGGTGGTGCAGGCATGACTGACGGGTGCGCGCCTGTAGCTCAATTGGTTAGAGCTGGCGGCTCATAACCGCTCGGTTGCAGGTTCGAGTCCTGCCGGGCGCACCATGTCGCGTGGTCAGAGCTGCCTGTACCCACTGCCTCGCTCGGCGAAAATCGGCACGCGAGCCCTGGCCGGAGATCTGGCAAGCCCAATCTTTGACCTTCCTGACCCAATATTGGCTCAGGGCTCGTTCGGCGTTGTTCAGCCACGACGCGATCGATCGGCTCGCGTCGTGGCACTGCACCGACACCTCGGGGCCTCGGTTTTTTGCGACGGACCCGGCATCCTTCTACTTGACTGCCTGCCCCGCCGGCCCCAATGTAAATGTGTCTTACATTCACATGAGGCCGTCGATGACGAGCGCTGTAAACCGAGATGCTTATGCCTCCCCCGGCTGGAACCAAGGTCCCTGGGGCAACGCCCAGGGGGCTCAGTGGCAACAGCCGAACACCGGCCCCGGCGGCCCAAATCAGGGTTGGGGCAATCAAGCCTGGGGTGGGCCGCCGTTCTGGCATCCGGCAGGGATGAGCCGGCCGGTTGCCATCGCCTTCACGGTCCTGGGTTTCATCTTCTGGTGGCCGGTGGGACTGGCCATGCTGTTCTACATGATCGGGAGTGGTCGCATGGCGTGCTTCGGCCGACGCAGACACATGAACAGCCAGCCGACATGGCAGGATGCCGGGCCCTGGTCAAACTGGAAGTCATGGGCCTGCGGCGGCGCGTCGAACCGGTCGGCGTCGACCTCAGGCAACCGCGCCTTCGATGAGTACAAGGCCGAGACGCTTCGCCGCATGGAGGAAGAACAGAAAGAGTTCGGTTCGTTCCTCGAGCGCCTGCGGTTTGCCAAGGACAAGGCGGAGTTTGACCAGTTCATGGCCGAGCGCCGGACCCGTCCGCCGACCCCGCCGATGGACGAACCGCCCGCCGCCTGATCCGGAAGGCAGAGGTCTGATGCGATGGCAGGGGGCCGTTGTGGCCCCCTCGCCTGCATTCCGCGTCCCGACAAGCGTGATGACAGGTCCCGGGGGCGAGTGTCTTTGTAAGTCCGCGTCCTCTTGCCGCGATCGTCGGTTTCGGCGGTGCCGGCAGCGGTTTAGGTTGCGCCGCCGGCTATCGAATACCAACTACTTCAGTGCGCCATCTGGCCGTGTGGCCGGGTGGCGCACTTTTTGCTCCTTCTCGCAGGCGATACGTCCCGATGTCGCGCCAGTTTCCAGGGTCTCGGTGTTGGGTTTCTAGATCGCTGATCGCGCGGACATGCGGAGGAAGCAACCCAGCGGTTGCCTGGACAGGCTTTCCGCGTATGTCCGGCGCGCCATAAAAAGCGCGGGCATGGACAGGTAAGGGACCGTAACAAATGGCGGGTGTGGATATTTTAGCGTCGGCCTTCAACGGCGCCAACGCGGCCTTCCTCGCGGACCTTTACGCGCGATGGGCCTCTGATTCATCATCGGTGGATCCCAGCTTCGCCGATCTGTTCGCCGCGATGAACGACGAGGCCCGCGCCGTGCTGGAGGATGCCAGCGGCGCCTCGTGGTCGCCCCGGCCTAGCTTCGCCAACGGGGAAGCCCCCGCGACCAGCGCACCGATGACAGCCGAGGGGCTTGCTCCTGAACAGGTTCGCGCGGCCACGATCATGTCGCTTCGTGCGCTGATGCTTATCCGCTCATACCGCGTACGCGGGCACCTTGAAGCGCGCCTTGATCCGCTTGGCCTGATCATTCCCGCCCCGCACGCGGAGCTTGATCCGAAGTCATACGGGTTCGGCGAAGCCGATTTCGACCAGCCGATTTTCATCGACAACGTATTGGGCCGGGAAACCGCCACGCTGCGCGATATCATGCAGATCCTGCGGCAGAGTTATTGCGGCCCGATCGGCGTCGAGTTCATGCATATCCAGGATCCTGAGCAGAAGTCCTGGATCCAGCGCAAGATCGAGGGCGCGCCCTGGCAAACCGCCTTCAGCGCGGACGAAAAGCGGACCATCTTGCATCATCTGACTGAGGCCGACGGCTTCGAGGCCTTCTGTCAGAAGCGCTACGTGACAACCAAGCGCTTCGGGCTGGAAGGCGGCGAGGTCACGATTCCGGCCCTGCATGCGATGATCGGGGTCGCAGCCGCCAGCGGCGTGGTCGAAGTCGCGATCGGCATGCCGCATCGCGGCCGGCTGAACACGCTGGTCAACATTGTCAAGAAGCCGCTGACCGCGCTGTTCAGCGAATTCGGCGGCGAGAGTTTCAAGCCCGATGACGTGCAGGGTTCGGGCGATGTGAAATACCACCTCGGCACCTCCACGGATTTGGCAATCGCCGGACACGATGTGCATCTATCGCTGCAGCCAAATCCCTCGCATCTAGAGGCGGTGGATCCGGTTGTCGTCGGCAAGGTGCGTGCCCGTCAGGACAGCGCCGGCGATACCGGCCAACGCAGCTCTGTCATGGCCATCCTGATGCACGGCGACGCCGCCTTCGCCGGCCAAGGCCTGGTCTACGAGACCTTGGCCATGAGCCAGCTGATTGGCTATCGCACCGGTGGCACGATTCACTTGATCGTCAACAACCAGATCGGCTTTACCACGGTTCCGGCCCATGCCTACTCGGGCCTTTACTGCACTGACGTGGCGAAATCGATTCAGGCGCCGATCCTGCACGTCAACGGCGATGACCCCGAAGCGGTGATCTTCTGTGCGCGCATGGCGGCGGAATACCGGATGAAGTTTGCCAGCGACATCGTGCTGGATATCGTCTGCTATCGCCGCCACGGCCATAACGAAACCGACGAGCCAGCGTTTACCCAACCGCTGATGTACCAAGCGATCAACCGGACGAAGACCACGCTCGCGCTGTATACCGAGAAGCTGGCGGCGGAAGGTACCGTCTCGGCGGCGGAAGCCAGGTCGATGCTGGACGATTTCACCAAGACCTTGGAAGACGCCAACGCCGCGGCGAAATCGTACCGGCCCAACAAGGCGGATTGGCTGGAAGGCCATTGGGCCGGCTATACCCCGGCGGATCAGCAGGAAGTCGAGCTGACCGAAGAATCCACCGCGGTATCCACGCCCACGCTCAAGCAGATCGGCTCGGCGTTGGCTCATGTCCCAGAGGGCTTCAACCTGAACCCCAAGATCGCCCGCCAACTCGAAGCCAAGACCCGGGCGATCGAGACCGGTCAGGGTATCGATTGGGCAACCGCGGAGGCACTGGCATGCGGCAGCCTGCTGCTGGAAGGCAGCCGCATCCGCCTCTCGGGCGAGGACACGCAAAGAGGCACGTTCAGCCAGCGCCATGCCGTGCTGATCGATCAGCTCAACCAGAACGAATATACCCCAGTCAACAACATCGCCCCCGACCAGGCAAAAATCGAGATCTATAATTCATTGTTGTCTGAAGCCGGCGTGCTGGGGTTTGAGTACGGCTACTCGTTGGCCGACCCGCGCACGTTGGTGCTGTGGGAAGCGCAGTTCGGCGATTTCGCCAACGGCGCACAGGTGATCATCGACCAATTCCTCGCCAGCGGTGAGACCAAATGGTTGCGTATGTCAGGCTTGGTGCTGCTGCTGCCGCACGGTTATGAGGGCCAGGGGCCGGAGCATTCGTCAGCCCGCATCGAACGGTATCTGCAGCTCTGCGCTGAGCGGAACATGTATGTCTGCAATCTGACGACACCGGCCAACTACTTCCATGCGCTGCGTCGCCAATTGCACCGCAACTTCCGCAAGCCGCTGATCGTGTTCGAGCCGAAGTCGCTGCTGCGGCACAAGCTGGCGGTGTCACCCTTGGCCGCCATGGCCGAAGAGACCCGGTTTTTGCACGTCATTCCGGAAACCGATGAAATCGCCCCGCCCGATCAGGTGCGCCGGGTCACACTGTGCTCCGGCAAGGTGTATTACGATCTTCTGGCCGAACGGCGGGCGAAAGAGATCAAGGACATCGCCATCATCCGGCTGGAGCAACTGTATCCGTTTCCGGCCATCAGCCTGGCCCGGGCGCTGGGGCCTTATGTCAACGCCGATGTCGTCTGGTGCCAGGAAGAGCCCGAGAACATGGGGGCTTGGAACTTCGTCGACCGACGCATCGAGGCCGTGATCAGCCGGTTGGACATGAAGGTCCATCGACCGGTTTATGTCGGCCGGGAAGCCGCCGCCAGCCCCGCCACGGGCCTCGCGCGAGCGCATATCGTCCAGCAAGCCCGTCTGGTAGCCACGGTACTCGGCATCGGCTAGACCGCCTCCCGTTTCGTGGCCTCGCGCCGCTTCTTATTCCGCCTGGAGACATACCGCTGTGGCGACTGAAATCGTAGTGCCCGCGCTGGGCGAAAGCGTCACGACCGCGACGGTTGCCCGCTGGATCAAGCAGCAGGGCGAAACCGTCGCCGCTGACGAGCCGCTGGTCGAGCTGGAAACCGATAAGGTGACCGTCGAGGTCAACGCGGCGTCTTCCGGTGTGCTGTCCTCGGTCAGCGTGCCGGAAGGCACTGAAGTCGAAGTCGGCTCAGTACTGGGGCTGATTGACGGGGCTGGCGCTGCCGCCGCACCAACCGCCGCCACGGGCCCGAAGGCGACGGTCGCGCCGAACCCCGGGCCCGCCACGCCACCCGCCGCCGCGCCGGCGCAACCCGCCGCTGCGCCGGAGCCGCGTCCGGCGGCCAACCCCCCTGCCGGGGTCAATCCACCGCCGCGTCCGCTGGGCCCGGTGTCGCGGCCCGCGGCGTCCGCGCCGGCCCACGCCCCGCTGCCAGCGGCCGCGAAGATGATCGCGGAGAACAAGCTCTCGGCTGGTGAGATCGGGACCGGCAGTGGCAAGGACGGCAGGGTTACCAAGGGCGATGTCCTGGACTTCTTGAACCGCCCGGCGCCCGCGCCCGCCGCCCCGCCCGTGGCCAGGGCGCCGCGTCAGGACGAGCCGCGGGAGGAGCGGGTCAAGATGACCCGTCTGCGCCGGACCATCGCCCTTCGGCTGAAGGAAGCGCAGAACAACGCCGCGATGCTGACCACCTTCAACGAGGTGGACATGTCCGCGATCATGGCGTTGCGGACCGAGTATCGCGACGCGTTCGAGAAGCGTCACAAGGGCGTGCGACTTGGGTTCATGAGCGTCTTTGTCCGCGCCTGTTGCGTGGCGCTCAAGGAGTTTCCCGCTGTCAACGCCGAAATCGACGGTGACGACGTCGTCTACAAGAACTTCGTCAACATGGGCATCGCGATCGGCGGCCCCTCGGGTCTCGTCGTTCCGGTCATTCGTGATGCGGATCAGCTGGGGTTCGCCGGCATCGAAGGTGCGATCTCGCAGTTCGGCAAGCGAGCCCGTGATGGCACCCTGAAGCTGGACGATCTGACCGGCGGCACGTTCAGCATTACCAATGGCGGCATCTACGGGTCACTGATGTCCACGCCGATCCTCAACCCGCCGCAGTCGGCGATCCTGGGCATGCACAAGATCCAGGACCGCCCGATGGTCGTCGGCGGCAGGATCGAGATCCGGCCGATGATGTATCTCGCGGTGTCATACGATCACCGTATCGTTGATGGAAAGGAGGCCGTTTCCTTCCTGGTGCGCGTCAAGGAAGGTGTCGAAGACCCACGCCGGCTGCTGCTGGACTTGTAATCGTCCTTTGAGCGGCAAGTTCCCAGACCACGCCCAAAGCGCGATCGTCTGAGGTCGAACCAGCCTCGGGCGTCGATCGCCCGCTGAAACGAAGCGAATGAAAGCGTGATGCTTCATCCTTGCACTATCACGCTCCTAGGAGAGACGATGTGAGTGAATCCTTCGATGTCATCGTCATCGGCTCCGGTCCCGGCGGCTACGTCTGCGCTATTCGCGCCGCACAGCTCGGGCTGAGAACGGCGTGTGTCGAAAAGAGCGCCACCCTGGGTGGCACCTGCCTGAACATCGGATGCATCCCCTCCAAGGCGCTGCTGCAGTCCTCCGAGGAATTCGAGAAGGCCAGGCATGCCTTGAAGGATCACGGCGTCCTGGTCGATGGGGTCAAGCTGGACCTGGAACGAATGCAGGCGCGCAAGACCGAGGTGGTGAATGCCAACACCAAAGGCGTCGAGTTCCTGTTCCGCAAGAACAAGGTGACCTGGCTGAAGGGCACCGGCCGGATCACGACGCCGAACACGGTCGATGTCGACGGCACGGCTTACACGACGAAGAACATCGTCATCGCGACCGGCAGCGAGAGCGTTCCGTTGCCAGGTGTTCCGGTCGATGAAAAGCAGATCGTGACCTCGACCGGCGCGCTGGCGCTCGAGAAGGTCCCCCGCCATCTTGTCGTGATCGGCGGCGGCGTGATCGGCCTGGAGCTCGGCAGCGTCTGGCGCCGCCTGGGCGCCGAAGTGACCGTGGTCGAATTTCTCGACCGTATCGTCCCCGGCATGGACGCGGAGGTCGCGACCGCGTTCCAGCGCATACTGCAGAAACAGGGCTTCAAGTTCCGTCTGGGCATGAAGGTCGATGCCGCCGCGGTCACGACGGACGCCGTGACCTTGACGATGGAGCCCGCCAAGGGCGGCGCGACCGAAACGATCACGGCCGATATCGTGCTGCTTTCGATCGGCCGCCGACCCTATACAGAAGGACTAGGCCTGGAAGCCGCTGGTGTCGATCTCGATGACCTCAAGCGGGTCAAGGTTGATCCTCACTACGCCACCAACGTCCCGGGCATCTACGCCATCGGCGATGTGATCGTTGGTCCGATGCTCGCGCACAAGGGCGAGGACGAAGGCATCGCGGTCGCCGAAACCCTGGCTGGCCAGGCCGGCCATGTCAATTACGGCGCGATCCCCAACGTGGTCTACACCTGGCCGGAGGTTGCCTCGGTGGGTCAGACCGAAGAGGAACTGAAAGCCGGCGGCACCGCCTACACCGTCGGCAAATTCCCCTTCACCGCGAACGGCCGAGCGCGCGCGATGGGTGATACCGATGGGTTCGTGAAGATTCTCGCGGACAAGGCCACCGATCGGCTGTTGGGCGCGCATGTGATCGGTCCCGATGCCGGCACCCTGATCGCGGAACTGACCACGGCGATTGAATTCGGCGCCTCGGCCGAGGATGTGGGGCGTATTTGCCACGCCCATCCGACCCTCAGCGAAGCGGTGAAGGAAGCCGCTCTGGCGGCGGATGGCCGCGCGTTGCATATCTGACAAATGCAACCTCTCGCGCTGACCATGGGCGATCCCGCCGGGATTGGCGGTGAACTCTCTCTCAAAGCCTGGCTGGCGCTGCGCGGCAGCGGTGTGGTTTTCGTTGCACTGGACGATCAGTCTCGGCTGGAAAGCCTGGCCCGAAACCTCGGGCTGGCGGTCGAGGTGCGTCAGGTCTCGAATGCCGCTGACGCTGCCGCGGCGTTCAGCACCGCCCTGCCCGTGCTGGCGGTGCCACTGGCGGCGACACCGATACCGGGGCAACCCGATCAGGCCAATGCCCGCGCCATCGTCACCTCGATCGAGCAGGCGACGAAGTTGGCTCTGGCCGGGGCTGCGGCCGGTGTCGTCACCAATCCGATCAACAAGGCGGCGCTGTACCAGGCGGGCTTTGCCTACCCGGGCCACACCGAGTTCCTGGCCGACCTGACCGGCGCGACCGGGCAACAGATCATGATGCTGGCCAGTCCGCTGCTGCGCGTCGTGCCGGTAACGGTACACGCCTCGCTGCGCGATTCGATCGCCATGCTGACGACGGACATGATCGTTGCCGCCGCCCGCACCACCGCGGCCGCCTTGCGGCGGGATTTTGGCATCGCCGCCCCCCGTCTGGCGATCGCCGGGCTCAATCCGCACGCGGGGGAGCAGGGCGCACTGGGCACCGAGGAAACAACCCTGGTGCAACCAGCGATCGATACCCTGCTTGCCGACGGCATCGCGGTGTCCGGACCCTGGCCACCCGACACGATGTTTACCGTCGCGGCGCGTGCCCGTTATGACGTTGCGATCTGCATGTACCACGACCAGGCCCTCATTCCGCTGAAGACGCTGGACATGGCCCACGGCGTGAACGTCACGCTGGGGCTGCCGATTGTCCGAACCTCTCCCGATCATGGCACCGCTTTCGACATCGCCGGTAAAGGCATCGCCGATGCGACCAGTCTGCTGGCGGCGATCGAACTGGCAGCAGCACTCGCACGACGTCGCCTGGCCTAGCCGCGCATCAGAGAAGTGCCACACGTCGCTGTTCGTCTGAAGCAGCCGATCGACGCGGCGAAACGCGGTCGCTTCGCGTCTCCCGATTCTGCGATCGGGTACTGGCCCATCGTGTTCCGCCGCGACGGCAGGCATGCATCCGGCCGATGATAAGCCGGGCAGCAGGACGCCATCCGTGTTTGCGCGTCAGTCACTTCCTCAGGCCCGTCCGGGTGGCCGCTGAGCAGGTCCCGTTACCGCGGCCGGCAGCCGTGATCGCGGACGGGCCAGATCTTGCGTCATCGCAGCAGCGGAACGCGGTCGGTCGACCACCGAGACCTCGCGCGCTACCCTGTCCCGGGAGCATGGCCGATGCCGGATGATGAACTGACCAGGCTGACGGCGCGGGCACGTGAAGACCTGTTGCGTATCTCCCACCCGCGACAGCGCTGGCTGGAGCCAAGGATCGGGCCTGATGGCAAGCCGGCGCTGGATGTCCTTATCGTCGGTGGCGGGCAGTCAGGGGTCGCGATCGCGTCGGCGTTGATGCGGGCGCAGGTGGACAACATTCTGGTGGTGGATCGGGCGTCGTCCGGGCAGGAGGGGCCGTGGTCGACCTATGCGCGCATGCCAACCTTGCGATCACCGAAGCACTACAGCGGCCCAGACCTCGATCTGCCCAGCCTTGGTTATCAGGCGTGGCATGAGGCCCGCCATGGCGTGGCGGATTGGCAGGCGCTGACGCTGATCAGGCGACAGGATTGGGCGGCCTATCTGCGGTGGGTGCGGGATACGGTTGGTGTGCCGGTGCGGCATGAAACCGCGGCGGTCGATATCGCCGCGACCGGCTGCGGCTTGCTGACCGTCGCCTTCCAGGATGGTTCGGTGCGCTTTACGCGCAAAGTGGTGCTGGCGACCGGGCAGGATGGCGCCGGGCTATGGTGGATGCCGGATTTCGTGGCCCGCTTGCCGGAACGGTTTCGCGCCCACGCAGCCGATCCGATCGATTTCGATTTGTTGCGCGGCAAGCATGTGGCGCTCCTGGGGGCGGGCGCGTCGGCGCTCGACAATGCCGCCATGGCGCTGGAGGCAGGCGCAACAGAGGTCGCGCTGTTTTGCCGCCGTCCCGAACCCCAGGTGGTGCAACCCTATCGCTGGCTGACGTTCGCGGGCTTTCTGCGCCATGTTTCGGACCTGGACGATGCCTGGCGGTGGCGCTTCATGAGCCACATCCTGGGTATGCGCGAGGGGTTTCCGCAGCAGACCTTCGACCGATGCGCGCGCCAGCCCGGATTTCGGCTGCTCACCGGCGCGCCCTGGACCGGGGCACGGGTTGCCGGCAACCGCGTACTCATCGACATCCCGTCCGGATCACACACCGCGGATTTTCTGATCTGCGGCACCGGCGTCGAGATGGATTTCGCGCGGCGCCCGGAACTGGCACGTATGGCAGGCAATATCGCGCGCTGGGCTGATCGTTACGATCCCCCAGCCAATGAGCGGGATGAGCGGCTGGCTCGGTTTCCCTACCTGGCGGCGGACTTCTCGTTGCTGCCACGACAGCCGGGGCTGACCGACTGGATGTCCGACGTTCATATGTTCAATATCGCGTCGACCATGAGCTTCGGTCCATCCGGTTCGTCCATCAATGCGATGACAACCGCGGTGCCGAAGCTGGTGTCGGGATTGACGCGCGGGCTGTTCAAGGCCGATCTGCAGCGTCATTGGCGGTCGTTGCAGGCATACGACGAGCCGCAGGCAGTGGTGACCACGGGGAGAGGCTGTGATGGGGTCGATGGATCCAGCGGTAATTAGCAAATTCCACGACGAAGGATATTTGTTTCCCTTCCAAGCATTCTCGGCGGGCACGGCTGCGTCGTATCGGGCCGAGGTCGAGCGAACCTGCGCCGACACCGCAGGGCCGGCGGCGGCCGCGGCCGGAACAGTGTCATATCGCGTGAAACCGTATCTGCTGTTCCGTTGGGCGGCGAGCCTGGTTCGGGAACCGGCGATCCTTGATGCGGTGGAAGCCCTTATTGGGCCGGATATCCTGGTGTTTCACACGACGATGTGGTGGAAGACCAGGGGTTCTGCCAGTCGGGTGCCCTGGCATCAGGACGGTACCTATTTTGGGCTGTCGCCACACAGGCACGTCACTGCCTGGGTGGCGCTCAGTCCAAGCAATCCACAAACCGGTTGCGTGCGTGTCATATCGGGGTCGCACCGTGCGGGACAGATGCCACATGTCGATCATCGTGATCCGACCCTGATGTTGTCACGCGGGCAGACCCTCATAGCCGATGTCGACGACACGTCGGCGATACCGATCGTGCTGTCACCCGGGGAGTTTTCGCTGCATCACACGATGGCGGTGCATGCGTCCGATCCGAATACCGGCGACGACGACCGGATCGGCATCGGCATCAGCTATATCCCCACGTGCGTTCGCCATGTTGGGCCGACCCGCCTGTCCGCTACCTTGGTGCGCGGGTACGACCACCATGGCCATTTCGATCTCGAGCCTCGGCCCGCCGCCGACCTGGATCCAGCCGCCATAGCTGTCCATCGCGACAGTGACGCGCGGTTCTGGGAAGCCAGCAGGTCGATCCCGCAGATGGCAGGCATTCACTGATTATCGCGGAAAGACCTTACCGGCTTCAGGCCTGAAGCGCACACCGGGACGAGCCAATCCGCCGCCCAAGGCGATGGCGGTGCCGTCGGCGCGCCAGCAGGCAGCGCCCTCCATCGAACCGTCTTCGTGGAACTGGATCGCACTCATACCGCCGGCCACGTTGCCGACGCGGACCGTGTCATGACCTTTCGCCGCAAGGGCGTCGCAGACCGCCGGCGCGAACCCGCCTTCCAGCTCCAGCACGTGCCCCTGCGTCCAGAGCCGCGGTGCCTCGACCGCTTCCTGCACCGTCATGCCGTGGTCGATCAGGTTGCAAAGGGCTTGCATGACGGAGGGGAAAATGCGCAGACCCCCCGGAAGCCCCAGGGCAAATCGCGGCTTGCCATCGCGCGTGACGATCACCGGCGACATCGAAGACGTCACCCGCTTGCCGGGCTCGACCGAACTCGCTCGGTCCGGACGCGGATCGAACACGTACATGTAGTTGTTGGGGATCAGGCCGGTGCCCGGAACGATATAGCGCGCGCCGAACAGGCTGTTGATCGTCTGCGTACTGGCAACAATATTGCCGCTGGCGTCCGCGACCGTCAGGTGGGTCGTGTGCGCCGAACCCTCCGGGGCGACGGCGGCGGACCAAACCTGGGCACGCGCCGGATCGATCCGGGACCGGCGTTCGGCGGCGTAGGACTTGGATAGGATTTTCCCGACCGGCACGCGCACGAAGTCCGGGTCGGCGGTGGCGGCGGCGCGATCGGCGAAGGCGATTTTCAGCACCTCGGCAAGCAGATGCGCCGTCTCGACCGTGCCGAAACCCAAACCGCCGATATCAAAGCCCTCCAGAACGTTGAGCATTTGAAGAATGTGCAGCGGGCCGGAGGAAGGCGGCGGTGGCCCGATGACTTCGAAGCCGCGGTAGAAGCCACGCAACGGTTCACGGGTGACCGTCCGGTAGCCTGTCAGGTCGTCAAGCGTGATATATCCGTTCCGCGATTGCATGTGGCGCGCGTAATCAACGCCAAGCGGGCCGCCATAGAGATGTGCGGGACCCTCGCGGGCGATATCGCGCAGGGTCTGCGCATAGTCGCCTGCAATCAGCCGGCTGCCAGGCTGGATCGGCGCGCCACCCGGAAGGAACAGCCGAGCGATTTCCGGATCGCCCGCCAGATCGATGGCGCAGTCGCGAACACACTCGTGCAGGTAGGGCGTCACCCGAAACCCCCGGCAGGCGTGGCGGACCGCCGGTTCGATGACATCCGCACGGGAAAATGTGCCGAAACGATCGAGTGCCTCACACCAGCCTTTCAGGTTGCCCGGAACCGCCACGGCGGTGGGACCAACCGCGTTCTTCCGCCCGACGGTGTCCATCGTTCCCGGTGGTGCATCTGGGTCGGGAACGTAGGTGCGGGGACCGGTGGCGGCGGGTGCGATGCTTTGGTTGTCGATGACGGTGTGGGTACCGTCAGCCAGCCTTATGTGCGCCATCCCGCCGCCGAGGATGCCGACCATCATCGGTTCCACCACCGTCAGGGTGAACAGCGCCGCGATCGCGGCATCGATGGCGTTGCCGCCAGCCGCGAGCACCTCCGCGCCGGCGGCGGACGCAAGCGGATGGTTGGTGATAATCATGCCGCGCTTGCCGGTGGCGGGATATTTCTCGGTCATGCGCATAGACCTCTTCAATGCATCAGAAACGCGTCGATGACATGAAGGTTGGCGGAGCGCGAATGGATCGACAAGCCGCGCCTCGGGGTCCGAGCACGGTTGCTACGGTCGCATTTCAACCTTCGATGACCTGTCCCGCGTCGCTGCCGGTACAGCCGCGTCACCGGGTGCCGACCGATAGAGACGGAGAGATCGAAGGCCGCAAACCCGCACCGCCGATTGAGCAATCCACCAAACGTTAGTATGGCTTGCATTCTACGTTAGTTTGTGGTAGCACATTTGGTGAACACCGGTCGTCGGCAAGGGCCGCCACCGCTGGATCGAGGGACCGCCGCATGCTCGCTGACCGCCGCCCTGTCGTCCATGCCAACGCAGCCCGCGTCGGCGCGGCACAATGAGCGTCATCCTGACAGGACCCAACAAAAAGGTCCTGATGGTCGCACCGGGCCGGCCGATGTTGGCGCAGCCACTGTCCAATGTCGTGCCGACGCAGGTCGTCGTTCCCGCCGCTTTATCCACGATCACCGGACTGACCGGCTGGTGGGATGCCGGGGTCGCCGCCGGCATGCTCGATGCCACAGGAGCCCCCCTCACGAGCTTCGGCGCTTCGGCTGCCGGGGTGGTCGACAAATCCAGCCAAGGGGGTGCCCTGATCGTTTGGCACGCGGCACCGAACGGTGCGGCGGTCCCGATGGCCACGCCCCGCCTGAACGGGCTGTTGGGCGGGCTGGGCCTGAACATGATCGTTCCGCCGTCGTTGCCCACCGCCGGTCAACAGCTGCCTGTCATGGACCCCGACCAGGGCCTGATCAGCGGCGCCACGGGGTTGGGTTCGGCCAGCGCCTGGACCGTCTTCCTTGTCTGGTCGCGGCCAAACTGGCGGCAGAGCTCGACCGCGGCGAGCACGCTGCTGAGTATCGCCGGCATTCAGATCGTCGCCGCCGACAACAACGGCGGCGGCCGGCTCATGCTGTTTCCGGGTGCCCAGCAGACCGTTCTCACCGGCACGTTGACACGCCGGCACTCGCACGTCGTGATCCTGCGCAACACGCCAGGCGTCGGCGTCGATGTGTGGCTTGATACGGTCCAGGTGGCTGCGTCCGCACCCAACCCGCTGCCACCATCGCTGGGCGCACCGCTGCTGTTCCTCCACAACGGCTTCGCCAACGGCGGGGCCGAGTGCTGGTTCCATGAGGCCGCGATCTGGAACGTTGCTCTGACGACCGACGGTATCGCGGCGGTTCTGGCTTATCAGGCACGCTGGACCGTGGGGCCGCGCAAAGGCATCCAGATCCTGGTCACCGGCCAGTCCAACGCCGGCAACGGCCTGAACGACGGCGCCTGGCATCTGCTGGCTCAGGGCGTGGCGTGGCACCTCGGCGCGCTGGGATTTGGCGTGGTCGGCAGCTATGGCAGTCCACCGGCGGCAACCTGTATCCACGGTGAGGGCATCTATCCGGTGCCCGCGCTAGGCCTGAGCGGCTCGTTCCTGAACAATCCCGGCGACGGTAGCGATCCGTCCACCTGGGGATTGGGATCCGACGGCGCGGCCCTGCAAACCTGGATCCAGTCCAATACCGCGCTGGCCGACGCTGCCGATATCGCCGTCATCCTGTGGCCGTGGTCCGAGGATGATTGCACCCGACAATACAGTGAGAAGGCAACCTATGAGGCTGCGGCGCGGCGCCTGCTGTTGCTCGAGCGCGGCATGCTGTCCCGCCCGATAACCAGCCTGCCGCAGGTTTGGTGGTCGGCGATCCCGTTCTCCTACGGCAACAACGACGCCGGGGTGCAGATGCAGCGAGAGGTGGTGGCCGACATGGCCGCCGATCCGACGCAGAACGTGACCGTGGTCTTGCCGCAGACGTCCGACAGCCTTCCGCGCCTGCCGACCTCGTATGATCCGACAACAGGACTTTGGGTCGGCGGTGATCCGCTGCATCGAGACGTGCCGGACAACCAGCGCTTTGGTCAGCTGGCGGCACCGTTAGTCGCGCGCGCGATCCTGGCGGCCGAGGGCGGCGATACCATCGTCGCCATCCCGCCGGGCATTCCCACCATCGGCGGCCCGATCGTGACGCATGTCTACCGCCAGTCCAGCACCAGCCTGATCGTGACGGTCAAACATGATTGCGGAACGGACCTGATCGTGCCCGCCACCCAGGCCGCGCTTGGCGTGGGATGGGCGGTCATGGACGGTGGCTCGCCGGCGCTACCCGGCAGGATCGTGACGGCGACCGCCTGCACCAGGGTCGGCGCCACGCAACTGCAGATCACGTTGGCGCAGGGTTTGGTCAATCCAAGCGCCTCGTGCCGCCTGTTCTACCCCTATGGTGCCGGGATGATGGGACGAGGCAACGCGGTCACGGACAATCTTTCCAGCGTCACGCCGCCGGTGGGTTGGAATATCGTCGCTGATCTCGGCTCTAACTGGAGTCACAACATGCCCGTGCACGTGCCGATGACGACCGCATCGGGTGTGATGTTGAGCGACGCCCCCTGATTGAGCGACGCCGCCTGATGTTTCGCGGTGGCGGCGTCCGTCCTGACGACCTTGACGGCTCACGGTGTCTCGCCAGATCACGGTTCACGCATGATCCGGAAAACCGAACGCGATCAGCGCCAGGACGAGTGCCACCGCCCAGGCCAGGTAGATCGCGATCAGCAGGTCCCGCGCCCTGAGCCGACGCGCCAGCCACCAACCCGCTGGACCGCCGATTCCCAGGGCAGCGCCGGTCGGCAGCATGCCGAATGTTTCCCCCGCGTAGATCGCCATGACAAAGCCCACGATCAGGGCGACAAAAACCGGCGGAATGCAGGCCAACAGCAGCATCTCGTCGCGGATCAGTCCGCTCGCGATGGTGACGAGACTGAACAAGGCCAAGGTGGCGAGATAGGCGAACGCCTCGGGCACGGCGGTTCAGCTGCCTACTTTCAAGGTCGAGACCAAACCGCGCAGACACGCCAGGACCGACAGCGCGGTCAGGCGCCCGGTCTTGGGATTTTCGGCGCTTGGCACGTTCTCGATCGTCATGCTGAACCGCGCCACTTCGGCCTCGACGCTGATCGTATGGATGTTGCGCGTGATCCCCGGGTCGGCCCAGATCTGCACCTGCGTGCGGATCGGTCCAATACCGGCCAGGGCCAGCGCGGCCGCGACATTCACATTGTCCGGGAAACCGGCGGCGGCATCCAGGGCATTCCCCTGGAACACCAGCAGCGGCTGGATCAGGTCCATCACGTCGATCCCGTGTCTTTCAAGATATGGCGCCCCGATCAGGCCCATCGGCGGCTTGCGGGTTTCGATCGTGATGCTGTCGATCGGCCCCTCGGCGGCGGCGCGAACCGCATCCAGGCCCAGCAGCGCACCGGTTGGCACAACAATGCGGGCACCCGTCTGGCGGGCCAGCCTGGCCAGGTGCATACGCGGCAACAGGGCACCGGCCGAGGCCACGACAAGGATCCGTCCCGCTTCCAAGGCCGGCAGAGCGATACGTTCGAAAATCGCCGCGGGCGCTGCCTCCACCACGATGTCGGCTTCCGCGAGTTCAGGGATGTTGACAATGCGTGGCGCCGATAGGAAACCGGCCAGATTGGCTCGGGTCTTGACCGGATCCCGGCCGGCGACCGCGATGAGGTGCAAACCGTCCACGCCGGTGTCGAGTGCGCGTGCCAGGGGCAATCCGATCGCACCGAGACCCGCGATCGCGACGGTCTTGTTCATGCTGTCACCCTTTTGCCGGGTCGGTCCCCGGCCCGGTTCGCCTCATTGCCCGTTCGCCTCATTGCCGGTGGACGCATCTTGCCCGCGCCCGAGCCAGGTCATCAGATGTGTTGACATTAGCGAAAGGATCTTCCGTGCGCACGCCAAAATCGGTATGGCGCATCCCGATGCATCGCGCAAAGTGGCCAACGCTTCGCGGACCGGGCGTTGACAGCAGCTCGCGCAAGCTGGCCGCGCAGCCGACCGGCCAAACCGCGATCAGATGATGCGTTCGCCCTTCGCTGGACGCGCAGCAAGGTCCTGGGGACAACCGGTCGACCAATCCGTGCGGCAGGAACGGGGTATCGCCGGGCGCGGTCAGCAGCGCGGTCATGCCGAGCGAGGCTGCCCATTCAAGCCCGGCCAGAAGACCAGCCAACGGCCCCTGTCCCTGAAACACACCATCCGGGAGCACCGGCAGGCCGAAGCCAGCAAAGCGGGCTGGATCGCCGTTGGCGCTGATGGCGATCGGGCGAAGCTCCAGGGCGGTGATCACGGATGCCAGCATGCTCTGCCCGCCGACGCTCAGCAACGGCTTGTCGCCGCCGCCCATCCGGCGTGCCGCGCCACCGGCCAGCACTAGGGCCGCGGTCAGGCGCCGGGTCATGAGCGGCGGGTTCCGTAACGAGTGCGGGTGGGGCGAGCAACGGGACTCGAACCCGTGACATCCAAGACCACAACCTGGCGCTCTACCAACTGAGCTATGCCCGCCATCCAGGGGGCGCCGTGTAGGCTGGATACCGGGTGCTCGTCAAGATTTGGCGCCAACACGGCTCTCGGTCGGATACGGCTGATAACCGCGAGCCTTGCCGATCGCCACGTAATGATGCGCGAAGTCGGCGTAGTCCCCCTGCGCGACCTCGAAGGCCGCAAGCGGGTACTGGCTGGCGTACCACATCGGGTCGAGCCGCGTGGGCAGACGCCGTTCTTGAAAGCCATGGTTGCGATAATGCGCCTGGGCGAACGCGGGACCCAAGGACTGCGCGACGGCCGCCACATCGGCATTGGTGTCGAGATAAAACCGTTCATCGAAGACGGCGAGTGCCTGATTGAGGTCGCGCGCGAAGCGTGGCAAGCCGCTGAGCTGCTGTCGCAGCGCCGCACGCGACATCTGACGCCAATAAGGCGCGATGCGGCGATGCACCTCCACATGGCGATCCAGTGGTACAGCATAGTTGATTGGAAATAGAAAGAATTCGTATCTTGCATCGTTTGACGGCAACAGGTCGACGTCGGGTTTCTGCATCGGGTTGAACAGCCCACTCACCGTTATGAATATCCGCTCGGCAGTGCGCGATAGCCAAGCGGCAAGCCATGAATAGGTTGATACGCCGACCAGGATGTTCTTCGACTGGCGGATCGTCTCGAAGTCGAATAGAGGGTCCGCCTGCGGTTCACGAAATATCGCATCCGGAAACGCCGCCTTGATGCGGTCCATATAACGGTTTGGATGAGTCTGGCCGATAAACACAGGTTTCAGGCTTGTTGTTTCGAAAACGTCACGGTAGAATTCCACCGGCGTGAGCACATAGTCAGTATGGGGCCCATTCAGAATGTCCTCGGCCCGAACCGGACAGACAAGATACTCCGGGCCATAGCCCATCGGCGTCTTGAACGGTGAGACAAACACATCCTGATAGCGCTCCGGCGGTAGCAGGTTCTCCATTCTCTGGCCAAAACCGGTCCATTCCACCCGCCCGATCTTTCCCGCGTTCATCTGATCCGCGAGACCTGGAAGATCGATATGTTGTTCGCGCCGCTCGACAACGACCGGGCCGCCGGACTGCAGTGGTGGATGGTCAATGCCCCAGGCCGGTATGCGGATGTTGGAGATCCGGCAGCCGGGTGCCGTGTCGATAAACTTCAGCGCGACCATGTATTCGATCATCAGGTTCGCCAGGCGCCCCATGGGATCAAGATGAAACACGGCACCCGATATCATTGTAGCTCCGTAATTACCAAATGCTGTGCTGGCTGCGGCGGGGAGCAATGCCGGCTCCGGTCTGGGACCCTGCCAGCGCTGCATGGGTGCATCGGCTATTTTGTTTCGGTCAAGCCATTTCTGCGATCGATAAACCAATCCGCCGAGGTTTTTTGAAACCGCTTGCCGCGGCAGGGTCCACCGGGGCATTTAGCGATCATGAGTGGAAACAAAATTGTTCAGCAACCGGTGGCAGCTCCTGTCCCCGAGGCGGTCCGAACCAACCCGGCCGCTCCTCGCCCGGCGATCAATGGGGAAACCCTGGAGCAAGTGCTCGCCCGGGCGCAGGCGGCGGCGCAGGCCAAGCGGCTGAACGAGGCGAACGGCATCTGCGCGGACATCCTGGCAGTGTCTCCCGAACAACCCGCGGCGCTGGCGCTGCAGGGGATTGTCACCGCGATGATGGGGGATCCCGATCGGGGAATCGTCCTGTTGCGCAAAGCCATTCAGCTGCGGCCGGGGAACGCGACATGGTATGCGCATCTGAGTTCGCTCTGTCGTAACACCTACCGGATGCAGGAGGCCCTGGCGGCCGCCCAGGAATCCATCCGGCTGGACTCCGGTAACCCCGAACACCTCGTCAACCTTTCACTGATCCTCGTGGATGTGGACGATCGCGACCAGGCGATGGTCTGCCTGCTGCGCACGCTGGGGCTGAAGCATGACCATGCCGACGGCCATCTGGCGATGGCGCAGAACCTGCTCGCGATGGGCGACTTCGATCCGGGCTGGCGGGAGTATGAGTGGCGCAACCAGACCGAGGCCGGCAAGTCGACCATGCCGGCGATCACCTCGGCCCACTGGAACGGAATGAAGATCCCGACGGGTCGCCTGCTGCTGGTCGGCGACCAGGGCTATGGCGATACGATCCAGTTCGCCCGCTATATTCCGATGGCCGCCGAACGCTGTCAGGAGCTGGTCATGGGCTGTAGTGCCGAGATGGGACCACTACTGGCGAAGATGCCCGGCGTTTCCCAATATTGCCACCGCTGGACCGACATTCCCGGCCATGCCGCTCACTGTCGGCTCTCCAGCCTGCCCTATCTGTTCCACACGCGCCTGGACACGATCCCGGCGCGCGTCCCTTACCTCAAGGCTGATCCTGCTCGCGTTGAGCACTGGCGGGATCGTCTGGCATCGGCGCTGCCGGATCGGGTGAAACGGATTGGTCTCGCCTGGACCGGTCGCCCGACGCATCCGAACGATCGGCGAAGGTCATTGCCGCTGGCTGACCTCAGGTCGCTGGCTCAGGCCGGTTCGGCTTCCTTCGTGTCCCTCCAGAAGCCGATGCCGGCGCGGGATCTGGAGATGATCAAGCATTTTCCCGGCATGACCGATCTGTCCAATGAGCTGGCCGACTTCGGCGAGACGGCGGCGCTGATCGAAAACCTCGACCTGATCATCACGGTCGATACTTCGATGGGGCATCTGGCCGGCGCGCTGGGCAAGCCGGTGTGGATCCTGATCCCGAAAGCGGCCGACTGGCGGTGGATGCTGAACCGGGAGGACAGCCCGTGGTACCCATCGGCTCGATTGTTCCGCCAGCAGAAGCCCGGCGGCTGGGATGAACCGATGACCAGGCTCGGTGCGGCCTTGCGGATGGAGCTGGCTGGTTCCCCGGCCGAAAGCGCCACCGTCTGACATCGATTGATAGCAATCGGCGCTTGTGCCGACCCGTATCAGAGTCATGTTTCGCGCGCTGCCCCCTCCTTCGCGCGCCGCCGCCCGCCAAACCGGCGCGCATACCGGTCAATGCAAGCGTGACCAGTAATGAGACACAACGCGCCGGGACAGAACGTGCGGATCCGAGGGCTGGCGGGTGCTATACGGGCAGCGGGTCGGCGACTGCTGCTGCCTGTGCCACCGCCACCGTCCGCAGGACATCCAGCGGCACCAGTGTGCCACCGCGCTCGAAGTGCCAGAACGTCCAACCGTTACAGCTTGGCGCGTTCTGCAACAACGCACCGACCTTGTGGATCGATCCGCGGATATCGCCGGCGCTGAGCGATCCGTCCGGCCCGACCATGGCGCTGACCCGGCGCTGACGGTCGAAGATCATGGTTCCGGGGAGGATCAGCCCCTGCTCCACGAGACTGCCGAACGGGATGCGCGCCGCTTCCCGCTTGGTGGGCTGCGATCTGGCACCCTCCAACGAGATCACCTCGGTATGGCGAACCCGGCCGATGGCAGCCTCGGCATAGGCGGGATGCCGCTCGATGCCGATGAAGTGCCGGCGTAGCCGTTTTGCCACCGCCGGAGTTGTGCCGGTGCCGGTAAACGGATCCAGGATGATGTCGTCCTGGTTGGTGCTGGCCAACAGCACCCGATGCAGCAAAGCCTCGGGCTTCTGCGTCGGGTGCAGCTTCAGGCCCTGCTCGTTGCGCACCCGCTCCGGGCCGGTACACAGCGGGATCAGCCAGTCGCTGCGCATCTGGATGTCGTCATTCAGCGACTTCATCGCCTGGTAGTTGAAGCGGTAGCGCGAGTCGCGGCCACGTGCCGCCCAGATCAGCGTCTCATGCGCGTTGGTGAAGCGTCGGCCACGGAAGTTTGGCATCGGGTTGGACTTGCGCCAGATGATGTCGTTGAGAATCCAGAACCCCAGATCCTGCAAGATGCTGCCAATACGGAATATATTATGATACGCCCCGATCACCCAGAGCGTGCCGTCCTTGCGCAGCAACCGCCGGCATTCCGTCAGCCATTCGCGGGTGAAGGCGTCATAGGACGGGAAATCGGCGAACCGGTCCCAGTCGTCATCGACACCATCCACCAGGCTGTCATCCGGTCGGCGCAGTTCGCCTCTCAACTGCAGGTTGTAGGGCGGATCAGCGAAAACGCAATCAACCGAGGCGGCCGGCAGCATGCGCATCAAAGGCACGCAATCGCCCCGCAAAATCTGGTCCAACGGCAATTCATATGTAAGGTCCAAGACCTGTTTCCACCTGGTGAAGCCCCTGGCCTTATCGTGACGGGCCGCCCGAAGTCACGTCAATCCGCAACCGTCAGTTCAAGGCGCAGCTGTGCGACCGTCCCAAAAGCCTCCCGGTGGTGACAGGTCGGGCCAAGGCGCCTGAGTGCCGCGCGATGCAGCACCGTCGCGTAGCCGACATTGGCGTGCCAGCCATACGCGGGAAACCGGACGGCGAGGCGGCCCATGATACGGTCCCGGATCACCTTGGCGACGATCGAGGCCGCGGCGATGGACAGGCACAAGGCGTCGCCGCCCACCACACAGCGAACCGCGCAGTCCAGCCTTGGCGGATAATTTCCATCCACCAGGGCCAGGTCCGGCGGGAGGCCAAGACGGGCGACGGCTCGCCGCATCGCCAGCATGGCGGCATGCAGGATGTTCAGTCGCAGGATTTCAGCGACCGACGCCGCGCCGATGCCGATCTCCGAGCTGGAGGCCTGCAAGGCGTAGAACGCGAGAAGGCGCTGTTCGGCGGTCAATTTCTTGGAGTCGTCGAGCAACCCCGCCAGATCGGCCGAGGTGTCGGCACGCAGTACCACGGCTGCCGCGACCACAGGACCGGCCAACGGTCCTCGGCCAGCCTCATCCACGCCGGCGACGCGCCCACCGGCGGCCAATTCCATATCCAGACTAGGCATCGCGGTCTCGTAGCAGGGGAATGCCGAGTCGCGGAAGCTATCGCTTCGCATCCGGCCGCCTCGCTGGTATGACCGCGCCATGAGCGCCATCGCCTCCATGACCGGATTCGCCCGCGCCGAAGGCGCCGTCGATGGCGTTGTCTGGGCCTGGGAACTGCGCAGCGTCAATGGCCGCACCCTGGACGTGCGGTTTCGCTTGCCGAACGGCTGGGACGGCATGGAGGCCGGCTGGCGCGACGCCGCGGGCAAGGCGCTGAAGCGCGGCAATGTCACCGCCAACCTGACAATCAAGCGCCAGGTTGAAACGCGCCTGGAGCTGGACCCGGCGGCGCTGGAGCAGGTTTTGCTGATCGCCACCGACCTGCATCGGCGCATTCCCGGCAGCCCGCCCCCTTCGGCCGAGGCGCTGTTGTCACTGCCCGGCGTGCTGCGGCAGGCGCAAACGGATCAGCAAGCGGAAAAGGCCGCCGCTTCAGTCGCCGTGCAGACCGGATTTGGTGCTGCGTTGGATGATCTCGTCGCGTCCCGCCAGGCCGAGGGCAATCGTCTGGCCACCGTGCTGAACCGGCAACTGGAAGAGATTGCCGCTCTATGCGACGCGGCCGCCACCCAGGCCGCCGGACAGCCGGCGGCGCAGCGGGCGCGGATGCTGGACAACCTTCAGACGCTGCTGCGCGAGACGCCAAACCTGCCGGAGGATCGGATCGTGCAGGAAGTGGCCATTCTGGCCAGCCGATCCGATGTGCGGGAAGAACTCGACCGGCTGGCCAGTCACCTGGCCGCTGCGCACGATCTGCTGCGGGAGGCGGTGAACATTGGCCGGAAGCTCGATTTCCTGATCCAGGAGTTCAATCGGGAGGCGAATACACTGTGCAGCAAATCGGCCTCGGCCGCGCTGACCGCCACGGGTCTGAAGCTGAAGGCCGGGATCGAGCAGATGCGGGAGCAGGTGCAGAACATCGAATGATCGAGATCGCGCGCCGCGGCGTTTGCCTGGTTCTGTCGGCCCCATCCGGAGCCGGCAAGACCGCGATCGCCGATGCGTTGCTGAACACCGAGCCGCGGCTGGAACGCTCGATCAGCGTCACGACCCGCGGCCGGCGGCCGGCGGAGATCGACGGGGTGCATTATCATTTTCTGTCGGAAGACGGGTTCCAGGACGCTTTGCGGCAGGACGCTCTGCTGGAATGGGCGCGGGTATTGCAAGGCACGCATGCTTACGGCACCCCGCGCGCACCGGTGGAGAAAGCTTTGAACGAGGGCCGCGACGTGGTCTTCGACATCGACTGGCAGGGACATCAGCAGTTACGCAAACAATTGCCGGCGGATGTCGTCAGTGTCTTTGTCCTGCCGCCGAACCTTCTGGCCCTGCGTGCCAGGCTGATGAGGCGCGCCGGCGACCACGGCGCGGAGATCGAGCGGCGCATGCGGGTCGCGCGCGACGAAATCCGCCATTGGGTCGAATTCGACCACGTCGTGATCAATGAAGACCTGACAGCGGCGACCGAGACGGTACGCGCCGTGCTGCATGCGGCGCGGGTCTCAACCAGCCGGCTTGACGGCCTGCCGCGGTTCGCTTCAGGCCTAGTCTGACCGGCTGGACCGACGCCAGCTATCACTGCGGCGCTCTCAGGCTGACCTTAAAGGGCCAGAGCACTCCAGTTCGTTGTTTTCACGAGCAACTTTATCAGTCAGACTGTTCCGGTCAGGCTGATGTTGCTCTAGCTCTTGCCCGGCAGAACCGTCGCCAGGAGCTCCTTCATGCTGTTTTTCAGCACGCTGCTCAACTCCGGCTCGCTCGCCATCATGGTCATAAAATGGGCAGCGTCCTGCAGGGTGATGTGCGGCGGCAGCGGGGGCACGTTGGGATCCGTATAGGCCTCAAGAATAACCGGACGGTCCGCCGCCAGGGCCTCGTCCCATGCCGCCCCGAGCTTTTCCGGATCATTGACGAAAATGCCCTTCAACCCGATCAGCTCGGCATATTTGTGATATGGAAAGTCTGGGATGCTCTGGGTCGATTCCGTCTTGCCCTCACCCAGCTGAACCCGTTCCTCCCAGGTCACCTGGTTCAGATCACGGTTGTTCAGCACCAGCACGATAAGCCGCGGGTTGGACCATTGCCGCCAATATTTGGAGATCGTGATCATCACGTTGATGCCGTTCATCTGCATGGCACCGTCGCCCATGCAGGCGATCACCGTCCGGTCCGGATAGGCCATCTTGGCCGCCATCGCGTAAGGCGTGCCCGCGCCCAGCGAAGCCAGACCGCCCGACAGCGACGCCTTCATTCCGCGCCGCATCTTCAGGTCGCGCGCATACCAGTTCGCGGCCGAACCGGAGTCCGCGGTTATGATCGCGTTGTCCGGCAGGCGTGGCGACAGCTCCCAGAACACGCGCTGGGGATTGATCGGGTCGGCACCGCTCATCGCCCGCGCCTCCAGCACCTGCCACCAATCCTTGACGTCGCTGACGATCCGGTCCCGCCAGTCGGTGTCGGTTTTCTGCTTCAGCAGCGGCAGCAGGGCGCCGAGGGTCGCCGTGCTGTCGCCGATGATGTTCACCTCCATCGGGTAGCGCAGGCTGAGATTGGCGCCGTTGATGTCGATCTGCACGCCCCGGGCGTCGCCCGGCTTGGGCAGGAACTCGCTGTAGGGAAAGCAAGAGCCAACCATCAGAAAGGTGTCGCAGCCTTTCATCAGGTCCCAGCTAGGCTTGGTGCCAAGCAGACCGAGGGAACCCGTTACATAGGGCAGGTCGTCTGGCACGGCCGCCTTGCCCAGCAACGCCTTGGCCACGCCGGCACCCAGCTTCTCGGCGACCGCGATGACTTCATCGGTTGCCTCAAGCGCGCCGGCACCAACCAGAATAGCGACCCGCTTGCCGGCGTTCAGCACGTCTGCCGCGGCTTGCAGCGCGCTTTGCTCGGGGACTTTGGATACGCCGGGAAAGCCCACGCCAGTATGCGTCGCACCATGCGCCATCGGCGGCTCTTCGTAGTCCATCAGCTGCAGATCGTTTGGCAGAATGACGCAGGTGACCGAACGCTTGGCCTGAGCAATGCGAACAGCGCGATCGATGATCGTGCGCACCTGGCTTGGAATAGTACCGGTCGCGACGTACTCGCTGGCGACGTCCTTGAACAAGGTCTGCAGGTCCACCTCCTGCTGGTACGACGCGCCGATCGACGCCCGGGCCTGCTGGCCAACAATGGCAACGACCGGCACATGGTCCAGCTTGGCGTCGTAGAGCCCATTCAGAAGGTGAATCGCGCCAGGACCCGAGGTCGCGTAGCAAAGCCCGACGTCGCCGGTGAACTTGGCATGGGCGGAGGCCATGAAGGCGGCCATTTCCTCGTGCCGGACCTGCACGTACTCCATGCTGTCCTTCGCCTTCTCCAGGGCGACGTCCAGTCCGCCGACGCCATCGCCTGGATAGCCGTAGACGCGCTTCAGTCCCCACTCACCCAGTCGTTGCCAAACGAACTCGCTCACGTTCATGCTCATTGACGTCTCCGCGGAGAATGTGCGCCGGGGCGGAAGCACCGGGCGGATGACAGCCTTTACGCACGCTGACGCGCTGGTTTCCCCGGCCATCGGTCACGAATTGGTGGCTGAGCCGGGGTGGCACCACGTGGCGGCGGGCAATGGGTTATGACACCAAACCGGTCGGAGATGCGCGATGGCAATCGTTGAGCTGCTGCTTGATGCCCATGCAACGATCGCCGAGTCCCTGCTGTGGGAACCGGCGACCGCGACGCTTTACTGGATGGACGTAAAGGCGCCGGCCCTGCACCGGCTTGATCCGGACACGCTTGATCATCGAAGCTGGACCCTGCCGGCCGACATCGGCGCCTTCGCGCTCATGCAAGGGAAAAATTCGGCACTGGTTGCCCTCCGGACAGGGCTTTTCCGGTTGTCGCTGGCGAACGGCGCGCTGGATCTTGTGGCACCGCCGCCGTTCGATCCGAATCTGCATCGCTTTAACGAGGGTCTCTGCGACAGCGCTGGCCGCTTCTGGGTGGGGACCATGTTCGACCCGCTACCGGATCACGCGAAGCATCCGCCCGAACCTGGAACCCTGAGCACCTTTACCCGCGAAGGCGGCCTTGTCGTGCAGCCCGACGCCGCCGAACTACACAACGGTATGGCTTGGAGCCCGGACGGGACGGTGTTCTATCTGTCCCACTCCAATCAGCGCAAAATCTTTACCATCGCGTTCGACAGCGCAACAGGGCGACTTGGTCCGCGACAGGTGTTCGCCGAGATACCGGAAGCTCTCGGCTTGCCGGATGGTGCCGCGGTGGATGTGGAGGGCGCATACTGGTGCGCCCTGCATGGTGGGGGCCGGCTGCACCGTTACGCATCGAACGGCGCCTTGCTGCGCGAGATCGAACTGCCGGTCAGCCAACCCACCATGTGTGCTTTCGGTGGCGCCGAGCTGAAAACGCTCTACGTGTCCAGCGCTGCTGACAAGCTCAGCGAGGCGCAGCTTCGGCTGGAGCCGCACGCCGGCGGCTTGTTCCGGATCGACGCCGGCGTCCGGGGTATCGCCCGACCCTGTTACGTCGGGTAGCGGCGATAGAACGGCTGGAAGCGATTGCACCGGTCCGCAACCGGTTTGCGAAGCTTGACCGATCGACACCGCTTTCAACGCCGTCCTACGCCGTGCTCCCTTCCAGCACTTTGCCGAACAGCTCGAAGTGCTTGCCGGTCCAGCGCGTGAGTTGCATCTGCCGGATCGGATGGAAATTGGTTGCGCTGGTGTTGACCTTGATCCCCGGCAGCAACACCGGAAGCTCGACATCGTGCAGGCTCGCCGCCTGCTTCATGATGTTGGCGCGGGAGAAATCGGTACCGCACTGCTTAAGCACCCGCCACAGGCACATCGTCACGCCATACCCGAACACCGTGCCGCCATCGGTGAGGTCCGCATCCGGCATGTATTTGCCCATGAACGCCCGCCACTGGTTCATCCCGGGGTCGTCCTTCCAGGTCGGATCAGTTGGGTCTTTCAGATAGGCCGCACTGATCATGCCGGTTGCGTTCTCTGGCCCGGCTGGCGTTATCACCGAACCTACCGAGATCGAAACGTTGGTCATGAAGTGCAATGGCTTCCAGCCGAGGCCGGCGATCTTCTTGATCGTCTGGGCAGCGAACTTTGGAGTCGCTGCGGTGATCAGCACATCGGCGCCCGAGGCCTGCAACGCCACAGCCTGCGAATCGATCGTCGCATCTGTCGTCTCATAAGAAACAATTTTGACGACAAATTTGTTGAAATCTTTCCCCAAAACGTCTCGTACGCCGGCCGGATAGTCCTTCCCGAAGTCGTCATTCTGGTAGAGGATCGCGATCTTCGCGTCCGGCTTCTCGCGCAGGATGTAGCGCGTGTAGATCTGTGCCTCGGTCCGGTAGCTGGGCTGCCAACCCATTACCCAGGGCGCGTGCACTGGATCGCCCCATTTGTTGGCGCCGCTGCCCAGGAACAGCAGCGGCACGCCCTTGCTGTTGGTGTATCGGAAGATCGCCGTGTTGGTCGGCGTGCCGATGGTGGCAAAAATGAACGCCACCTGGTCCTGCTCCACCAGCCGGCGAACTTGGTCTACTGTCTTCGGCGGGCTGTAGCCGTCATCCAGCGAATCGTAGACGATCTTTCGCCCGCCCACGCCACCCTGCTCGTTGATCATCTTGAACACGGCTGCCTCGGTCCGGGCAATGATCCCGTAGGCCGAAGCGGGGCCACTGTAGGCGGCGGTATTGCCGATTTTCAGCTGGGTCGCCGTTACGCCCGGCGTGGCGTCGGACGCCCGGACCCGAAGCGGCAGGAAAGCCGCGGCCATGCCCGCCAGAAACATGCGTCTGGACATTTATTACCTCCCCTGGATTTGCCCTCAGGCTACACCCATTGTGCGGGGAAACGAGAAAAAACCTGTCGCCTAACGCGTGCCGTAGAAGCGGTCACCGGCGTCGCCCAGCCCCGGCCGGATGTAGCCGTGGCCATCCAGTTCCCGGTCGATGGCCCCGGTGAACAGCGGAATATCCGGATGCGTCTCGGTGAAGGCTGAAACACCTTCTGGCGCCGCCAGTAAACAGACAAACTTCATGGCTGTGACCCCGGCCCGCTTCAACCGCGACGCGGCCGCCATCGCCGAATGACCGGTCGCCAGCATCGGATCGACCAGAATGACCAACCTGTCGGCCACATCAGCGGGCAGCTTGAGATAGTACTCGACCGGCCGCAGCGTCGCGGGATCGCGGTACAGACCGATGTGGCCAACCCTGGCCGATGGCACGAGGTCAAGCATCCCTTCCAGGATCCCGTTTCCCGCCCGCAGGATCGACACGATGCAAAGCTTCTCGCCGACCAGATGCTCCGCTCGCATCGTCTCCAGCGGGGTCTCGATCTCGATCGGTTCCAGTGGCAGATCGCGGGTGACCTCGTAGGCCATCAGCAAGCTGATCTCCCGCGCCACCTGACGGAACTTCGCGGTCGTCGTTGTCTTGTCGCGCAGTAGCGCCAGCTTGTGGCGCAGCAGCGGATGATCCAGCACGGTCACCTGCGCCATCGGCGGTTCTCCTCTGGATTGTTGATCCGGCGGCGATCAGCAAAGGCCGGAGGCTAGAGCATGATCACGCTGAGCGGAACGTTCAAAGTGTGTGAATCATCCGATCAAACAAAGGGATAGAGCATTTTCGGTCTGCACGGTCAGGCTGAAAATGCTCTAGCAGCCTGTCGGACTTAACTAGTTCGCGCAACTATCCTGCCCTAGACGAATCTTGGCATAAGCAATGTTCCGGTGAGGGCGCTTGTACAGACAGGATATTCCAGAAAATCCCGAATTTCGGCTAAGTCCGACAGGCTGCTAGTGTCCGATTGCAGAGAACCGTGAGACGCGAAGCAGCCACGGTCAGACGCGTGAATCGGCCACTCCAAGCGAACAGCGACGTATCACGCTTGTCTGGCGCGCGATACTAGTGGTCCGATCCCGACAGACGCATCCTCGCGGTCGGGTGAATCGGCCCACCAAATCAAGTGCTAGTGGCAAAATTGGACGGACCTTTCCGTCGGATTTTGTCCATTAGCTGCGAATGCGGGCGCCGTCACCAGCACGTCCCACGGCTGATCACCCGGAGTGGCCTCGTCCCGGGCTGATCCATTCCGACTGAAAAGGCTGATCGCGTGCCGTCCATAATTACTGGTTGCGTCCAACCAGGGCGCGAACCGCGCTTTCCACCACGGCGATGTCGTTCGGCAGGATCGCGAATTTCTCCTGCCGCTCGAACAAATCGGCCATCCGCGGTGGCAACGCCGGCCGATGCCCGGTGGCACGTTCGATCGCATCCGGGAACTTCGCCGGATGAGCGGTTGCCATCGCCACGACCGGCACACCGCCGGGGCACGCCACGGCGCGGGCGGCGGCGATGCCGATCGCACTATGCGGGTCCGCCAGGTAGCCGGTCGCACCTTGCAGACGACGGATTTCCGCTTCGGTGCCCGGATCGTCAAGCCGGAAGCCGTGCAGCAGGCTGCGCGCCCGGCGCCATGCTGGATCGGGCACCGCCATTCGTCCGCAGCGGCGAAAGTCCAGCATCGTTCGGCGGGTCGCATCGGGATCGCGGTCCAACAATTCGAACAGCAGTCGCTCGAAATTTGAACTGACCTGGATGTCCATGCTGGGGGACAATGACGGCTCCACCGCGGACACCGACATGTCGTTGGTTGCCAGGAACCGCGTCAGAATGTCGTTGCGGTTGGAGCCGACGATCAGCCGAACAACCGGCAGTCCCATTCGACGGGAGGCCCAGGCAGCGAGGACGTTGCCAAAGTTACCTGTTGGGACGCTAAAGGCGACTTCCCGGTCGGGTGCGCCAAGCGCCAGGGCGGCGGCGACATAATAGGGTATCTGCGCCGCGATCCGCGCCCAATTGATGGAGTTCACCGCCGATAGCCGCACCTCCTTGCGAAAACCCGCATCGACGAACATCGCCTTCACCAGGTCCTGGCAGTCGTCGAAGGTGCCCTCGATCGCGATGTTGCCGACGTTCCCAGCCGAAACGGTGGTCATTTGCCGCCGCTGCACCATGCTGGTGCGGCCATGCGGATGCAGGATCATGATGTCGACCCGAGCGCGACCCGCGCAGGCCTCGATGGCGGCCGATCCGGTGTCGCCGGAGGTCGCGCCGACGATCGCCACCCGCTCGTCGCGTTGGGTCAGCACGTAGTCGAACAGGCGACCCAGCACCTGCATGGCGAGGTCCTTGAACGCCAGGGTCGGGCCGTGGAACAACTCCTGCGTGAACAGGTGGGTCTCCAACTGGATCAGCGGCACGATCGCCGGGTGGCCGAAACCCGAGTAGGCCTCGTGGCAGATCGACCGCAGCACGGCGTGGGGAACCGAGGTTCCGATGAACGGCTGCATGATCCGCGTCGCCAGGTCCGCGTAGCTGAGGTCGCGCATGGCGCGCCAGTCGGCGTGGCTGAACCGCGGCCAGGTCTCCGGCACGAACAATCCGCCATCCTCGGCGAGGCCAGCCAGCAGGACACCGGCGAAATCGCGCGCGGGGGCCTGCCCGCGGGTGGAGATATAACGCATGCCGTATCTTCTACGCCGTCAGCGGCGCTGCGCCCAGATTATCGTGGCAAGGTCCATCGCATGGGCCGGGTCGTTCGTGCGCCCGGTAGCGAGCAGCGCGAGTGCGATGGTTGCTTGGATCGTCGCCAACGGTGTCTCCGGCGTGGTCTCCCCCGCCCAGACCGACGCGCATGTGGCGGCCGTGTCGGCGACGGCCTGGTGCGGGCGCAAACCTTCAACCGCCGGCAGAATTAGCTCCTGTCGCCCGGCCACCACGTCCCAGACGACGGCGGCGGCGGTCTTCAGCGGCACGCGCTCGGCCTCTCCGCCACCACCTTTCAAGACCAGCAGCCGGCGCCGGCCCATCCGCTCCGCGACCCCCAGATGCACGTCGATGTACGGCGGGTGAAATACGCCATCGACGCCGAACGGCGCCGCTGCCGGGTTAAGCAGCCTGGCAGCCGTATTGACCGGCGAGCGCAGGCCAAACAGTCGTCGCATATCCAACAATTGCTTGACCGCGGGAGCCATCGTGCGCAGCGGCAGGTAAGCGAAACGGTTCGTTCGCAGGCTCGCCGCGGCCGAGATCAGATCGCTGTCCGGTCGCAGGCCCAAAGCTGCCAGTCCCGCCTCGACGGATATACCGGCGGAGAACTCATTCGAGCCGTGCATCAGCACGGTCGTCCCCGACCGGGCAAGGGCGAGAGCTGACAACAGAAACCAAGGTGCACCGCGGGTGCGGCCGGCTCCATAGGACGGCCAGTCGAGATCGACGCCCCGCTCGCCACTTCCCAGGCCCGCGTGAGCGCGCATTGCCTGGACCATGCCGGTGATTTCTTCCGCATCCTCGCCTCGGAAGCGCAGCAGCATGAGGAAGGCACCGACCTGGTGTGGATCAGCTTCGCCGCGCAGCACCATGCCGAAAGCAGTCGAAGCCTCCTCCCGCGTCAGCGCTCGGGACCGTCCCGGGCCGCGGCCGAGGGTGGCAACGAAAAAGGCGAACCGGGATGCATTGTCCGATGGCGTCATGCGCAAGTAGATAACCCAGATCGCCGCCATCGCGAGAGTACCCGCCCTATCAACAGACGCTGCATATGCAATGAACCTGGGTTCGGACGTGAGGCAAACGACCGAACTTACCGGGGCACTAACTGGGGCACTTACCGGATCAATACGATTCAATACGAATTGACGGCACAGCACGGCAAATTAACGAGTCTGTGACTTTATCCAGATGACGAGGGTATAGCCTCATTCGGCTTCGATGCAGCCTCCATTCCCGAGGGGCTGGTCTAGTCTGCGGGAAAACCCGAAGCGCCCATCAGAAGCCGGTAACGTAATCACAAGGATGCATCCAGTTTGAGCACAGAGACATCCGTCCAAACATTCGGTGGCCTGCTGCGCGAATGGCGGAAAAGACGTCGCATGAGCCAGTTTGATCTGGCCTGTGACGCGGAAATCTCGCCAAAACACCTCAGTTTCTTGGAAACTGGCCGCTCCAGGCCCAGCCGGCAGGTGTTGCTGCATTTGGCGAACTACCTCGACATGCCATTGCGTGACCGGAACGTCTTGTTGGGCGCGGTCGGCTTCCCGCCGGTGTTCCAGGAGCGCGCGTTCAGTGCGCCGGCCTTGGGGTTGATCCGCCGCAATGTCGAAGTCGTTCTCGCCGCGTACAACCCGTATCCCGCCCTGGCGGTGGATCGACATTGGACGCTGCTGGCGGCAAACCGGGCGGTCACCCATCTCGTTTCGGGCGCAGATCCTACGCTGCTGCGTCCACCGGTGAATGTGCTGCGCCTGTCGTTGCATCCGGCCGGCCTGGCGCCACGTATCGTCAATCTTCCGCAATGGCGCGCCCATGTGATCGCTCGGCTGCGGCGACAGATCGATTTGAGTGGCGATGCCCTGTTGATGGATCTGCTGGAGGAGCTTCGCGATTATCCCAGCCCGCGCGGCGTCAGTTGGCCGAGTTCGGATGACGATACCGGAATGATAGCGATTCCGTTCCGGCTAGCAACGATCGATGGCGTGCTGTCGTTTTTCGGCACTACGACGCTGTTCGGCACGCCGGTCGATATCACCGTGTCCGAGCTGACAATCGAGGCATTCCTGCCGGCCGATACCGAGACCAACGAGATCATGCGGCGGGTCGCTCATCATGGCGGGCCTCCTCCAAAGATGCGTTCCACCGCCGCGGAGCAACCCCATCCGGTCCTGGTAACCTTGTGATCAAGGCGGCGCGGCGAGCAGCAGGCGATTGATCCGTTCCAATGCCGCGAAAGTCTGTTGCCAGGCCTTGGCGAAGACGCCTGGCGCCATCCCGCGCCCTGACAAAACGGCGGCGATTTGACCTACGGTTCGTTGGCCATCGATCAGCGGCAGGATCGCGCTGGCCGCCGCCGGCAGAGCAACAGCCACCGCCAGGCCATCGAATGTGACCGACAGTGTTCCATCCGGCCGAATACCGCGCGCCATCGTCTCCCCCGCGATCTCTCGGCACACCGGCACCGCCGTTTCGGCGGTCGGATCGGGCTGTTGTTGCGGGTCTTCCGAACGTACGCAGTACACGATGTGGACCGCCATATTTCCGGCAAGCGCCTCGGCCAGCGCGGCGCGTTCGGTGGGCTGCATTGTGCTGATGATCGCCCGCAGCTTTGGATCGGGCAGCATCGGCGCCGGGTCATAGCGGATCGGTTCGATCCAGCAGGTGACCCGCAGGCCGGCCTGACCAAGCAAACCGCTGAGGTCCGGCACCGTGTAGGCGCGGTCACGCGGGTTCAGCAGCAGATCGTACAGCCCGGCATCGCCGCCGTTGATGTGGTCATCGAAATTCCGATTGTGACGGAGCCACTGGGTGTCCGGCAAATGCTTCATCACCCGGCGGGCGACATCCAGTCGCTGTTGCGGCGCCGCATCGCAGGACGCCAGGCGGCGCAGGGCATCCTGCATCATATAGACGCCGGTGCGCCCATGCGGCGCGTAGACCATCAGACCGATCCCGCCGTTCGGGGCCAGGACCGACCTCAGCGCCCGCAGTCCTGCCGCCGGATCGGGAAGGTGGTGCAGCACGCCGCAGCAGTCGATGTAGTCGAACGGGCCCAGCCCGGAATCCGCCAGATCGAGCAGCGACCCTCGTTCCCAGCTTATGTTGGTCAGGCGGCGTGCCTGCCCGCGCGCCTGAGCAATGGCCAGTGCGGCGGCCGAACGATCGAGCCAGGTGACGTGTCCGGGCCGTGCCAGGCTGGTCATCTGGTGCGCCAGCATGATCGTTGCGTCGCCTGTGCCGCCGCCCGCGATCAGCGCGGTCAGCGGGCGGCTGGCGCTGCGGCTGGCGCCGAACACCCAGTGGTCGATTTCACGGATGTGGCTCGGGCTGCCCACGACCAGCCGTTTCGCTTCGTCGCGCGGGTCGCGTTTGGGGTAGGGATAGGCTTCATACTGGCTTTCGAGGCGTTGATCTGTTGCGTCGCTCATGCGGCGGGCATAGACCGCCGCTATGGTTGAAGCCAGGGCCAGAGGCTATTTCGGCATTGGCGCGGAAGGCGTGTCGAAGTCGGCGAATGTCGGGGCGCTGCTGCGAACCGGCCATGCGTTTGGTGCCTCGTTCTGCTTCACCATCGGCGCCGGGTGGGACTCCCGCGCGGCTCGGACGGCGGATACGGCGGATACTCCGCGGCACGTGCCGATGTGGCGTTATCCGACGCTGGCCGACGTGTTGTTGCCCAAAGGCTGCGCTTTTGTCGGCATCGAACTGCTTGACGACGCGGTCGACCTGCCGTCCTTCCGCCATCCGCTGAACGCGGCGTACGTGCTGGGACCAGAGCGATCGGGGCTGTCCGGCGCGGTCCTGGCGCGCTGCGACCATGTCGTGCGGATACCGGCCCGGTTCGCGCTGAACCTCGCGGTGGCCGGGGCATTGGTGCTGTACGACCGGTTGTTGCAGCATGGCAGATTTGCCGAACGACCGGTCGGGTCGAGGGGACCGATCGAAGCCATGGCACCGACAGGGCACGGCGCACCGCGGTTCCGCAAGACGGTCCCAGGCTGGCTTCACGCTGACGCGAAGAAGCCATGAGCGCGTCGCGCTTGTCCGGCGCCGGACGCCGCCCTATTGCTGCGCGCATGAACACTCGATGGCTTTATCCACTGACCGCTGCGCTGCTGCTGACCTCGCCTGTCGCGGCTCAATCCAAGTCGGCCGCGGCCGCCGGTCCCAAGGCGATCGGCAAGTTTGAGGATTGGACAGCGGCGACGCATGCCGAATCCGGGAAGACGGTCTGCTATGCGTTCACCCGGGTGCAAAGTTCGGCACCCGCGTTACCGGGACGGGGCGCTGTCGTTCTGACGGTGACGGAGCGTCCGTCCGGACGTGACGCCGTGGCGATCGAGGCGGGATTCTCCTACGCCCCCAACACGACGGTCACCGTCCAGGTCGATCAATCCGGCCTGGAGTTCTACACCGCCGGACGGAACGCGTTCGCGCGGGACGGCAAGGCGGCGGTATCGGCCTTCACCAAGGGTAGCCGGGCAATCGCGCGTTCACCGGGCCCCAAGGAGGTCACTGATACCTTTAGCCTGAAAGGCTTCTCGGCGGCCTATGCGGCGATCGTCAAGGCGTGCCCGGCGAAGTGAGTGACCTTTCCGAAGCCGATCGCGCCAGGGTCCTGGCCAAATCCGCATTGTTCGATCCACCGGCGGTCTCGCTGGCGGATGGTCGGCGGGATCTGGTCGGAATGGATCGGGCCGAACTGACCGCCGAGATGGCCGCGATCGGCCAGCCGGCATTCCGCGTCAAGCAGATATGGCACTGGATCTACCACCAGGGGGTGGTCGATTTCGCCCGGATGTCGTCGATCGCGCGGCCGTTGCAGGAAAAACTGGCCGAGAGGTTCGTGATCGGCCGGCCCGAGCCGGCTGTCGTCCAGACCAGCGTGGATGAAACGCGGAAATGGTTGTTCCGGTTTCGCGACGGACAGGCAGCCGAGACTGTCTATATCCCCGACCCGGTCGAGGATCGGGGGGCGGTCTGCATCTCCTCACAGGTCGGCTGCACGTTGTCTTGCCGCTTCTGCCACACCGGCACCCAGACGCTGGTCCGCAATCTCGGCGCGGCGGAGATCGTCGGGCAGTTCATGGCGGCGCGCGATTGTTATGGCGAGTGGCCCTCGCCCAAGGGTGAAACGCCTCGGCTGCTGTCCACCATCGTGCTGATGGGCATGGGCGAGCCGCTGTACAATTACGCGAACGTCGCCAAGGCGATGAAGATCGTGATGGACGGCGAGGGCATCGGCCTGTCGCGGCGGCGGATCACGCTGTCCACTTCGGGAGTCGTTCCGATGATGGACCGCGCTGGTGTGGAACTTGGGGTGAACCTCGCCGTGTCCCTTCACGCGGTTCGCGACGATTTGCGCAACGAACTGATACCCTTGAACCGCAAGTATCCGATCGCCGAAGTCCTCGCCGCCTGTCGCCGCTATCCAGGATCCTCCAATGCCCGGCGGATCACCTTTGAGTACATCATGCTGAGAGGCATCAACGACTCCGCCGCCGAAGCGCGCGAACTGGTGCGCCTGATCGCTGGCATGCCGGCGAAGGTGAATTTGATCCCATTCAATCCGTGGCCCGGCTCGACGTATGAGCCCAGCGGCAAGGCGGCGCTTGACCGCTTCGCCGGGATCGTCAATGCGGCGGGCTTCGCGGCGCCGGTGCGAACCCCGCGCGGGCAGGACATCCTGGCAGCGTGCGGCCAGCTGCGGACGGACAGCCGGCGGAACGGGGGTGTCGCCATTGGCGATTGACTTCGAGCGCGTTACGATTCGCCCTGCGATCCGCGTGGCCGAGCAGCATGGCCATGCAGCTTCTGCGCGGTTCGGGCTGCATGCGCGGCTCGTGCTGTGACCTTTCGATGCGACTTCGCGCTGCGGGCCGGCGCCTGCGCCGCGGCAGGGTCGGTGTGCGCCGGGACGTTCAGGCCATCGGCCGGGACCAGCGTCACCTTCTGACCTGACGGCAGGAACATCGGTTCGGCGCTGTAGCTGAACACGTCGAAGTTGGCGTTGTAGGCTTGAGCGTCGGTCCACGATTCCTGCGGTCGCGGCACCGTCGTGAAATGCCCGTTGATCACCTTTGCGCTGATTTCGAAGGTCATGAAGCCGTGCCGGCTGTCGATACCGGCGATCAACTTGGCCTCGGTCTCCGGGTCCTTGTAGCCAGCTGACGCACCGAGGTGATGCAGGTTCCAGTAACCGCCGTTGCCGATGACGAAGAACGGGATGGTGTGCCCGGCGAGCGCGAGTTCAATTCGCTGATAGTTATGCACATGCGCGTTGAGCACCATGTTCGGCAGGCGCCTTGATTGATTGATCGCGTCTTCCAGTTCCTTCGCCATCGTCGGGCTGCCGCTGTGATAGGTGTCGAACGAGAAGATCGGATGATGCACGGCCACCACCAGCGCCTTCTTCTTGTCGGCGGCCTTGATTTGTGAATGGAACCAGGCGCGTTGATCGGCGTCGATTTGACCGTGTTCCGGCACATTGCTGTACAGCCCGACAAAGGTCGCGAAGGGCGTGATCAACGTCCAGTAGAAGAACGGTTGATGCATCGCTGGCCGACCGCTGTCACGGGATTCCCGGATATACACCGGCTCGCCGTCCGCCGCTGGTTTGGCCAGGAAATTCTCGTAAAAGCCCTGCAAAGTGACCGCCGCCGCATTCAGCGGTTCGCCATCGTGGTTACCAGGGATGCCCATGATCGGCAGTGGATAATTCTCGTAAGGTTCATAGAACTGATCGTAATACTTATCGACTTCTCCATTGTAATAAATTACATCACCGATATGATAGCAGAACGCCGGCGCCATCTGCGCGCCACGCAGCGACGGTGCGATCTGCGGCCCCTTCAGCGATTGTTCCAGGCCACGCTCCACCAACTTCTGCGGCTCGGGATTTTTCACCCCACCGGTGTCGCCGATGCAATGGAAGGCCATGCTGCCGGCCTGGGTGATCTCCGCGACCTCATCCGCGGTCAGCACATCCGACAGCTCCATCTGAAACGGCGGCGCCCGTCCAGCTTTGAAATCGGCCGGGATGGGCTCGAACTTGGTGGTGCGGGGGACGGCGTTGTGGGCAAGCGACGCGCCGGGCTGCGGCGGGCGATGAAATACGGCCACTTCTGGCTCCTCCGATTGCCAACGGTCTGCCGCACATCGGCGCGAGCATGGTTCTGCCGCTGCAGCTCAAAACTGCCGACGCGAGCCTTAAGGAGCAACCTTAAAAGCCGGCCCAGATATAATGGTTTGATGTCAACGACCGTGGTGATGGCCACGCTACCATTTCGGCTTTCGCCAACAGCGCGCCTCGCTTGCAACCGTTTCAGCACCATGTGATGCATCTGTTCCGGGCAATAAGCGAGGCAAAACCATGCAACGTGAGGTCTACATCGTTTCCGGCGTGCGCACCGCCATCGGCGACTTCGGCGGCAGCCTCAAGGACATTCCTCCCACCGAACTCGGTGCCCGGGTCGCCCGTGAGGCCCTGTCCCGTGCCGATGTCGCCGGTGATGAGGTCCAGCACGTCGTGTTCGGCAACGTGATCCACACCGAGGCCAAGGACATGTACCTCTCACGTGTCGCCGCGGTGAATGCGGGCATTACCCAGGATGCGCCGGCGCTGACGGTGAACCGGCTGTGCGGTTCCGGCCTGCAGGCGATCGTCTCCGCCGCGCAGGCGGTCACGCTCGGTGATGCCGACATCGCTGTCGCCGGGGGTGCCGAAAGCATGAGCCGAGCGGGATACCTCGCATCGGGCATGCGGTGGGGTGCGAGGATGGGCGACACGGCGATGATCGACATGATGACCGCCGCGCTGCATGACCCGTTCGAGAATATCCACATGGGTATGACCGCGGAGAACCTGGCCTTCTCCCATCAGGTCACGCGCGGCCAACAGGACGAGTTGGCTCTGCTTTCGCATCAGCGTGCCGCGCGGGCGATCAAGGAAGGGCGTTTCAAGACCCAGATCCTGCCGGTCACCCTGAAGACACGAAAAGGGGAAGCGGTGTTTGAAACCGACGAGCACGTTCGTGCTGACGCGACAGCCGACGATTTCACCAAGCTGCGGGCCGTGTTCAAGAAGGACGGCACGGTCACCGCCGGCAACGCCTCTGGCATCAACGACGGTGCTGCCGCTGTCGTTCTGATGGACGGCGACACCGTGGCCAGACGAGCGGCCCAGCCGCTGGGTCGCCTGGTCGCGTATGCCCATGCCGGCGTGGACCCGCAAATCATGGGGATCGGCCCGGTGCCGGCCACGCGGGCGGCGCTGAAGCGGGCGGGCCTCTCGCTCGACCAGATGGACGTTATCGAATCCAACGAAGCCTTCGCCGCACAAGCCTGCGCGGTCGCCAAGGATCTCGGTTTCGATGCCGAGAAAACCAATCCGAACGGGTCGGGGATTTCGCTCGGTCATCCGGTCGGGGCGACTGGCGCGATCCTGACGATCAAGGCGTTATACGAGTTGGCTCGGATCAATGGCCGCTATGCGCTGGTGACGATGTGCATCGGTGGGGGTCAGGGCATCGCGGCGGTCTATGAACGCGTCCAATAGCCGTAGGTAGCCGGCAATGTTCGGCCGCAACGCCTCAAGCCGAGGCGGCTTGAGGCGTTGCGAGAGCCTGTTTGGGTGACCACGGCCACCACCCGGTGGCGGCGAACCGTTGCCGGGCACCGCCGCCCGTTCAGTCGTTGGCGGCCACCGCAGTCACCTGAGGCGTGAAAAAGTAGCCGCCATAGCGCACCGTCTTGATGAACGACGGATCCTTGAGGTTGGTCTCGATCTTCCGCCGCAGCCGGCTGATCTGGACGTCGATGCTGCGATCAAACACCGCCGCCGCGCGGCCATGCAGCAAATCCAGCAAATCGTCCCGGGACAGCACCTTTCGCGGATGCTGGCAGAAGATCGACAGAATGTTGAACTCGCCGCTGGTCAGGGAGCGGGGCGCACCGCCGGGGGCAAACAGCTGTCGACGCGCCATGTCGAGCCGCCAATGCTCAAACATCAAGACTTGCGGCGCTTCGGCCTGCGCCGGTTCAGCCGCGACGCTCCGCCGCATGACGGCGCGGACGCGTGCCAGAAGTTCCCTCGGATTGAACGGCTTGGGCAGGTAATCATCGGCGCCAAGTTCCAACCCCACGATCCGGTCGGTATCGGTGCCGCGGCCGGTGACCATGATGATCGGAACAGCAGACTTGCCTCGCAAACGGCGGCAGATGCTCAAACCATCTTCGCCGGGTAGTCCGACATCGAGGATCACGCAGTCGATCTTGCCCGCGGACAGAACCCGATCAAGATCCCGGCCACTGCGGACAGATTCAACTTCAAAACCATTATCGGTCATATAGCTGGTCATCATCCGACTGATCTCGGGATCGTCCTCGACAACTGCGATGCGGGATAAAGACTCCATGGCCCACCTTTCCGACCGACAGTGTCACCGGCGGATGATCACAAACAAGTGAAAACTGAGGTCAGAAACAAATTGACACGTTCAGCTGTCGAAACAGCTTGACACATGATCGACCGAACCGTGGGGTAGCCGTAGCCCTACCACGCAGTATACTCGGCTCCGTCTGAAACGGACCGCCACCGCGTGGCGGTCGCATGGGGGAGTAAAGCATGAGTCTGAAAGGTGCGGCCTATATCGCTGGGGCGTGGGAACATCCCACCCGCAAGGCGCCGGATAAGTCGATCGCTTTGTTGCACGCGGAATGCGCCAAGGGTGCGTTGGCGGACGCGGGCCTGACCAAGGACGACGTGGACGGATATTTCTGCGCCGGCGATGCGCCGGGCGCCCTCGGTCCGCTCTCGATGGTCGATTACATGAACCTGAAGTGCCGGCACGTGGACAGCACTGATGTCGGCGGTTCGTCTTACCAGGTCGCGGTCGGCCATGCACTGGAAGCGATCGCCGCTGGCCGCTGCAGCGTCGCGTTGATCACCCTGTCAGGGCGCCCGCGAAGCGAGGGCCAGGCCACCGGCACCGCGCCCCGGCCCGGCAACCCGGCAGCGCCCGAGATGCAGTTCGAATTTCCATATGGTCCCGCGACCGCGAACCTGTACGGGATGTGCGCGGCACGTCATATGTTCGAATACGGCACCACCAGCGAGCAGCTGGCCTGGATCAAGGTCGCTGCCTCGCACCATGCGCAGCACAACCCGAACGCCATGCTGCGCGACGTGGTCACGGTGGAAGACGTCGTGAAGTCGCCAATGGTGTCCACGCCCTTGCATCGGCTGGACTGTTGCGTCATCAGCGACGGCGGCGGCGCGCTGGTCCTGACCACGCCGGAGATCGCCAAAAGCCTGAAGCGGCCGCTGGTGAAGGTCATCGGCGTCGGCGAATCGCCCAAGCATCAGATGGGGGGCGAGATCGACCTGACCTACACCGCGGCGCGCTGGTCAGGCCCACCGGCCTGGGAAATGGCCGGGATCACGCCGGCCGACATCAAGTACGCCTCGATCTACGACAGCTTCACCATCACCGTGCTGATGCAGCTGGAAGATCTCGGCTTCTGCGAAAAGGGCCAGGGCGGCAGGTTCGTTGCCGACGGCAACCTGATCTCCGGCGTCGGCAAGTTGCCGTTCAATACCGACGGCGGCGGCCTGTGCTCCAACCACCCGGCCAACCGCGGCGGCATCACCAAGATTATCGAGGCCGTGAGGCAGCTGCGCGGTGAGGCCCATCCGGCGGTGCAGGTTGCCAACTGTGACCTCGCGATCGCCCATGGCACCGGCGGCGCGTTGGGCACGCGCCATTGCGGCAGCACTGTGATCTTGGAGCGGGAGTAATCAACATGGCTTATGTGGCACGGAAAATCTCGTTCGTCGGCACGCCCGATACCAATCCCGAAACCAGGCAATTCTTCGACGACGCCCAAGCCGGCAAGCTGATGGTCCGCCGGTGCACAAGCTGCAAGAAGGTGCATTGGTATCCCCGCGAGCTGTGCCCGTTCTGCTTTGGCGACTGCGCGTGGGAGCAAGCCTCCGGCAAGGCCAAGATCTACACGGTGAGTATCATGGAGCGGGCCAATCCGCCGTACGCGATCGGCTATGTCACCCTGGCCGAAGGTCCCAGCATGTTGACGAACTTCGTCGACTGCGACTTCAAGGCTTTGAAAATCGGCCAGGACGTCAAGGTGACATTCGTCAGCGCGGAAGGTGAGGGACCAGCGTTGCCGTTCTTCACCCCGGCCTGATCAGGATGCCACCAACGAACCGGGCGGGGGCTGGGCGCCTGTCGACTGAAGGCTCCACGTCCTCGGCCGGTTAACCAAAGCGATGACGGCGCCGGTCCAACATGGCCGGCGCCGTCCGACATTGTGGTCAGCGAGCCACCAGCGCCGTGGACGTTGGGCTCAGCTCTTTATCATTTGGCGACCCGCAAGGCAGAATGGCTGCGGAGGCCGGCCAAAACCCATCTAAAACGGCACGTCGCCTTGCAGCATGACACGATACAGATACCGGATCTGGTCCATGCCGTAATCACCATTTGCCTTATGCAGAAGACAGCGATTGTCCCACACGACCAAGTCGCCTGGTCGCCATTCATGACGGTACTGAAATTCGTCGCGCGTTGCGTGGTGCAAGAGCTCGTCCAGCAACGGCAATGCCTCCTGGTGGTCCATGCCGACAATGCCCTCAACGCGGATCGGATTGATGTAGATGGATTTTCGACCATTCTCCGGGTGGGTGCGAACGATGGGATGCAGCACCGCCCCGGGCACAAGCTGCCTGTTCGGCTGTGACAGGCTCATCAATTTCCGGGTGCTGTGGCTGCTTTGATAGACGTGGATCGCCATCAGGCCGGCAAGGCGATCCCGCGTCACCGCCGGCAGCCGTCGATAAGCAGCGGCGGTATCAGCGAATTGCGTATCGCCGCCATGATCGGGAAGCCTCACCGCGTGCAGCACCGTGGCTTTCGGCGGTCTTGTGTCGTTGGAATGATCCGTGTGCCAGCCTTCGCCGGGGATGTAGCGGGTGCCATCGGGATGCCGGTCCTGGTTGGAGATGTAATGGATCTGTGGGCAGTCGGGGATGGCAAACCGCGTGTTGTGCTGGTGGAAGATGGAACCGAACATCTGCACCGCGTCGAGCACCTGATGCGGTCCCAGTGATTGGTCTCGAACGACCAGCACGCTGTGTTCGACAAACGCTTGATCGAGCCTGACCCTGATCTCAGTTGAGACCGGCTTCGTCAGGTCGATGCCGACAGCTTCGGCGCCCGCGTGATCGGTCAACCGTCTGATCTCCATCCCCTGTTCTCTCCACTTGGCCGTAGCCAGTGTCATGTCTTGGTTGCAACGGGTTCGCCCGACGATCGATGGCATCGCGGCTCGATGGTTGCAAGACCATGCAAAAGAGTCCGCGGACCTAAAACAGCGCCAACTCTCAAAGCTGCCCAGCGTTGTCATCACGCGGTGCCGCGGCTCGGGATAGCCGATCATTGACCGCGAGTCCCAATCCGTGGTCGGGAACCGGCATGACCGCTATGCGTGCTGCGCCGAACCTGGTGGCTTCGCGATCCAGCCAGCGCAGTCCTTCGAACAATCGTGTTGCCGCTTCCAGTGTATCGCGCGCCAGACTGAGTTGAAATACGCATCGCGCGCCCAGCAGCGGTGCTCCGAACGCCAACAGTGCCTCGTCGGCCGCGACCGACCCGGCATTCAGCCGAACCGGCAGATCGGGTGCATAATGCGACCGCATCATTCCGGGGGACCGCGGACCCTGCCGCACCGCATCTCCGCCGGGTTGATCGACGCGTCGGATCGGACCCAGAAAAGCCTCCAGTTCCTCGACCGTAACGCCCCCAGGACGCAACAGCGCGGGCGCCGACCCACTCAGATCGAGGACTGTCGATTCAACCCCGACGTTGCACGGCCCACAGTCCAGCACAGCGGCGATCCGACCGTTCAACCCATCCAACACGTGCTGGGCACACGTCGGACTTACCTGGCCCGAGCGGTTGGCGGAGGGTGCGGCGATCGGCTTGCCTGCCTGGCGCAGCAACGATAAGGCCGCGACCTGTCCAGGCACCCGCACAGCCAAGGTGTCCAGTCCCGCGCCGGCCAGCAATGTTACCGGACAGTCTGACTGACGTGGCAGCACCATTGTCAGCGGCCCAGGCCAGAACCGGCTGGCCAGCCGCCGATCCTGCTCGGTTGCGACGACGTGGGTGAATGCGTCTTCCGGGGATGCATAGTGACAAATCAGCGGATTGAATCGAGGCCGTCCCTTGGCGTTAAAAATCCCAGCCACAGCCTCGGGATTAGTCGCATCTCCGCCGAGACCATACACCGTTTCTGTGCCGAACGCGACCAGTGCACCAGCCACCAGCAAATCCGCGGCCCGCGTTATACCCGTCCTGTCCGCGCGCAGAATTTTGGTCATAAGAGTTGCCAATATCTGTTTCGTCCCGTCATGGCAAAGTCAGCGGCCGCCAAAGTCCCCGCCTGCGCAAAGTCCGGGCCATCGCAACGTTCGGGCGGCATGGCAAAGCCAGCCGAAGCGGACTACCGTTGAGAGTTAATCCACGGAGACGTCACGAACATGCTCGATATCGCCTTCGCCAAGCCGGGTTTGCCGAAATCCGGCGCGCTCGTGCTGTTGATACACGAGGGCGAAAAACCCTCCGGCCTATGGGCCCAACTTGACGAGACCACCGGCGGCACCATCGCCCGCGCGTTCGAGATAGCGGAGTTCAAAGGCGCGAAAGGCAAGACATGCGCGATCCTGGCTCCGGCCGATGGCCTGACCCGCGTGCTGGCGATCGGCCTGGGCAAGCCGGCTGACGTCACGTCGAAAGCGTTGGAGGAAGCCGGTGCCTTGATCGCGTCGCACCTGCCGCGCGAAGCTGTCGTCGCGGTCAGCAATGGAGCATTGGGGTCGCAGCAGGCGGCTGAGGTCGCACTCGGTGCGGTGCTGCGCAGCTACCGCTTCGACCGCTACCGCACGAAGGAGAAGCCGGAGGATAAACCAAAATTGTCAAAGCTGACGCTGCTTACAGCGGAGATCGGCAAGGCCAAGCTCGCGTGGGAACCCCTGGCCGCCACCGCCAGGGGCGTGTTCATCACCCGGGATCTGGTTAGCGAGCCGCCCAACGTCCTCGATCCGCCGGAGATGGCCGAGCGCTGCCGCAAGCTTTCGGAAATTGGCCTGAAGATCGAGGTGTTCGGACCCAAGGAGATGGCAAAGCTGGGGTTTGGCGCTCTGCTGGGCGTTTCCCAGGGCAGCGTGAAGGAGCCGCGGATGGTTGTGCTGCACTGGAGCGGCGCCAGCGGAAACGGGCGAAGGTCAAAGGACAAGCCGGTGGTGTTCGTCGGCAAGGGCGTCACCTTCGACACCGGTGGCATCAGCATCAAGCCGGCGGGCGGCATGGAGGACATGAAGTGGGACATGGCCGGGGCCGGAACGGTAATCGGGCTTATGGCTGCGCTGGCAGGGCGCAAGGCCAAGGTCGATGCCATCGGTCTGGTCGGCCTGGTGGAGAACATGCCATCGGGCACAGCCCAACGCCCAGGCGACGTCGTGACCAGCTATTCAGGTCAGACAATCGAGGTGATCAACACCGATGCCGAAGGCCGCCTGGTGCTGGCCGATGTCATTTGGTATGCGCAACAGAAATATGATCCAAAGATCATGGTCGACCTGGCGACACTGACCGGTGCGATCATCATCGGGCTGGGACACGAACATGGCGGTCTTTTCAGTAACGACGATGCACTGTCGCAAAAGCTGGTGGCGGCGGGTCAGTCCACCGGTGAGCGGGTCTGGCGGATGCCACTCGATGAGGCGTATGACAAGCAGATCAGGTCCGACATCGCCGACATGAAGAATGTCGGGGGCCGGCCCGGCGGCTCGATCACCGCGGCGCAGTTCATCCAACGATTTGTCAACGGCAAACCCTGGGCGCATTTGGACATCGCCGGCGTGGCCTGGAGCACGAAAGACGCCACGGTGACGCCGAAAGGGGCAACGGCGTTCGGGGTGCGACTGCTGGATCGCCTGGTCGCGGATAACTACGAGAGCTAGGATCTGGAGCCGAGAAGCAAAGCCTCGATAATGCGCTGTTCTGTTGACCAACCGGGAAAAGACCGCCCGCTTCAACGTCGCGGAGCGACGATGCAATGACTGAGGTCGGCTTCTATCACTTGACCCGCTCGGCGTTGGCAGAGGCACTGCCACAGCTGCTGACCCGCACACTGGCTGCCGGGCAACGGGCGTTGGTGCTGAGCTGTGACGTGACAGCGCTTTACGCGCTCAGCACCGCGTTGTGGGCACACGAAAGCTGGCTGCCGCATGGGACGGTGAATGATGGCGATCCAGACCTGCAACCGATCTGGTTGAGCACGCAACCTGAGCCACTGAACAGCGCTCGCTATCTGTTCCTGATCGAAGGGGGGGAGAGCGACCGCATCAAGGATTATGATCGGGTGTTCGACCTCTTTGATGGGAACAATCCCCGGGCGGTTGATGCCGCGCGGACGCGATGGAAGACCGGTCTGCGCGCCGGCCAGACTATGACCTACTGGCAGCAGACCAACACGGGGTGGCAGAAAAAAAACTAGCGCCGCTTGCCGTTTTGCTTCGTGTTCAACCACCACTTCACAGGTTCAGGTTCCGCGGCAACCGGCTCATGCGGGCGTCCACGCCGTACCATGGTGCCACTGACCTCGGGTTCGGCGACGGCACGCGATCGGCGGATCAACGGCTCTGGAAGTGGATCAGCGGGGATTTGCTCGGATAATGTCCGAACAAGCTGTTCCGCGGTGTCACGAGCAGCTTCTGCGTTCAGCCGTGTCTTTTCGACCGCCTTCCGGGCGGCCCGCTCGTCTGCGAGCTCCTCTTGAAAAACCTGGGCCGAGCGTTCGGCGGCGTTCACCCGCTCCAGTGTTTCTTGATGCCGCTCGTGCCACGCCTCGCCGTCTGCGCGAAGCTGGGCGATGGCCTCTTTTTCCTGCCGCAGAGCTGCAAGCGCTTCGGTCTTGGCAAGTTCCGCATGGCCGATCTTGGTTTGCAGATCGCGGACCAGGGCCTGGGTCTCGGCCAGCAAGCGCTCAACCCTATCGCGCGCGGCGGTTTCAGCCGCCAAAGCCGCTTCGGTGCGGTGCAGGCGACTGCTCGTGGGGGCTTGTGGTGCGCTGCCCCCCCGATGAGCCGGCGTCTCATGCGCCGGATCCCGCCGCAGGACCGTCACCGGGACATCGCCGTCCTGGACAAACCGCCGACGATGCACCCCGCCACTGAAACGGTCGCTCAGACGTGCAGGCTGCTCGGCCCGTTCGGTGTCAGGCCTGTGACGTTGCGTCTCTCCGAGAAGGCCCAACGCCTTCCGCATCTGCGACTCGGCCTCATCGGTCGAGCCCGATTGACCTGAACCCGCGGCGTCTTCACCCGGCAAGACCCGACCGGCCGAGCCGGGCAATTCAGCGTCGGACACACGAGAGTCAACAGCTTGCTGGCCAGCAGCCGAATCGGATCGACTTTTCAAATTTTCAGACAATTCCATCACCTGAACTATTAAGAATGCTTAGACGTCCGCACCGCCCGCACCGCGCGATGGGTCTCGCCGGGAACAGAGCCATACCGCGATATCGTCGATTGGTCGGTTCTTCTCTCGTCACCTATGCCAAAAGACAGCGGTTTCAAGTCATTGGCCCGGTCGAGGGCGGCATTAGAAGATAGAACCTAAAGGTTGGGTTACCTCGGAAGGTTGGGTTACCTTGATCGATTCGCCTTATTGGGCGAGGTTGACCTAGAGGCTGCTACTAACAATAGCAAGTGATCTTCGGCTTTAACGGCTTATGAAGGTCAGGCTGGACGGCTACCATCGAATCAAGCTTAATTCGTCATCGGTTACGTTGGACCGCTGCAAGGGGATGGATTTTGATGGACAGGGACAATGCAGGCATCGTGGCGGTCATCGATGATGACAACGATGTGGGTGATGTCCTGGGTGGGCTGCTGGAGTCCATGGGATACCAAGTCGAGACGTACCGGTCAGGCATGGATTTCCTGTCCGACGCGCGCTTTGATCGTCTGGCGTGTCTGGTTGTCGATCAGAATATGCCCATGATGACCGGACTCCAGATGATCGAAGTTCTCTCGGATCGGGGTGTCAATATTCCTGCGTTGTTGATTACCGGCGTTCACGATGCCGAAGTCGAACGCAAAGCGGCGAACCTCGGGGTGATGACCGTATTGGAAAAGCCGATGTCTCACCACGAACTCTTGCGGTTTGTATCTGTTTCCGTTGGATAACGGTCAGACTGCTGCGGCAATGCCGGGTTGAATTCGTTCTGTAGGCCAATAGCCGATAATTAATCTCGTCGAGGACGAACTGATCCGCTTCCGCCTCAAGTTGTTTTGCCGACCGCGAACAGTCCTCGATATAACCCTCCACGATCCGCTGCCCGGCACCGCCTGCATGGTCCGGATAGACCTACTGTGTGGCCTCCAGCTCTTCCTGAGCGATCAGCCAAACCTCCTCGGCCGACGCCACTTCCTTGCCGATGGCAGCCAGCCGGGCGTTGGCGGCGGTAATCTCTCTGCTCCGCCCAGGTACATACAGCGCGGTGTCGGCAAGCCTCGCCTCGATAACCGCTCGCTCCGCCGCGAGCACAGCAAGACGCTTTTCCGCTTCCCGCGCCTTCCGGCGAACCGGGGCCAAGGCAGCCCGAGCTTCGGCACGGTCTCGCCGGTCATCCTTGCGGGTGACGGCATTGGCCCGCGCGGTCGGCCGCGCACGTTCAGCCAGCAGGACGCGATAATCATCGAGGTCGCCGTCGAACGGTTTTACCGTCCCATCGCCGACCAGCCACAGGCGATCGGCGACAAGTCCCACAAGATGCGGGTCGTGGGTGATCAGCAACACCGCCCCCTGGAAGTCTGATAGTGCCTTGACCAGCGCGTCGCGGGCGTCGATGTCCAAATGGTTGGTCGGTTCATCCAGGATCAGCAGTTGCGGCGCATCGCGGGTTGCCAGCGACAGAAGTAGGCGCGCCTTCTCGCCGCCAGAGAGATTGGCGACCGGCGTCTCGGCGCGGTCGGCATCCAGACCGAAACGGGCCAGTTGCGCCCGCAGCTTCCCTGGCACTGCCGCGGGCAGAACCCGCGCCATGTGATCAAGACTGCTTTCGTCCGCGACAAGCTCGTCCGTCTGGTGCTGGGCGAAATATCCGACCTTTAGCCGGGGACCCCGCCGAACCTCACCGGACAGCGCGTTAAGCCGCCCCGCCAGCAGCTTAGCCAAAGTCGATTTGCCGTTGCCGTTGGCGCCAAGCAGGGCGATCCGGTCGTCCATGTCGATCGTCAGTGAAACATTGCCGAGGATCTTGGTCGTGCCGTAGCCGATATCGACACGCTCCAGGGCCAGGATTGGCGGCGCCAGCCGCTGTGGTTCGGGGAAGTCGAAGCGCGTTGGCGTGTCCTCGATGATCGAGTCGATCTGCGGCAGGCGCTCCAGTGCCTTGATCCTCGCCTGTGCCTGCCGCGCCTTGGACGCCTTGTAGCGGAAGCGATCAATGAACGACTGGATGTGCGCCCGTTCGGCGGCCATCCGTTCGGCGGCCCGGTTTTGCTGCATCGCCCGTTCTGTCCGGATGCGGACGAACTCGTCGAATCCGCCGGGGGTCAGAGAGATCTTGCCCTTGTCCAGGTGCGCGATCGCTTCGACCGCCCGGTCCAGCAGGCCGCGATCGTGCGAAACCACCAAAGCCGCACCCGGAAACCGAGCGAGCCAGGCTTCCAGCCACATTGTGGCTTCAAGGTCGAGGTGGTTAGTCGGCTCATCCAGCAGCAGCAGGTCGGGGTTCGCGAACAACGCGGTGGCCAGCGCGACACGCATGCGCCAGCCGCCGGAGAACTCGGCGACCGGCCGGCTTTGCGCGGCATCATCAAAGCCGAGCCCCGCCAGAATGGTGGCCGCTCGCGCGGGTGCGGAGTCCGCCTCGATGGTGACCAGCCGATCATGCAGTTCGGCCAGACGATGGGGGTCCGCGGTCTCGGTCTCGGCGAGCAGCGCGAGACGTTCGGGATCACCCTGCAGCACGATGTCGAGCAAGCACATCGGCCCCTCCGGCGCCTCTTGGCGAACGGTGGCCAAGCGCGCCCGTGACGCCAATCGTATATCGCCACCATCGACGGCGAGTTCACCCGCGATCGCCCGCAGCAGCGTTGACTTCCCCGCGCCGTTACGGCCGACCAGGCCGATGCGCCTGCCAGGATCGATCGTCAGGTCGGCACCGGCAAGCAGCGTTCGACCGCCCATGCGGATGACCGCGCCGGAAATGACCAGAAGAGACATAGCCGGGATTTAGCCCGAGCCGCCGAACCACGGAAGGCCGTACTCTCGAAACAATTCATTAATCGGTTCGCGGGATCACCGGCCGTTTGCAGGTGCAAGGCGGAGCCTTGGCCGGCTTATTGGTTCGTCACCTCGATCATCGCGCGGACTTTGGGATAGACCTCCCGTGCCCAGCGTGAGCCACTGAACACGCCATAATGCCCGACGCCGGTCTGCAGATGGTGCCGCTTCTGACTGATGCGCAGGCCGCTGCACAGATCCAGTGCCGCCATCGTCTGACCGATCGCGCAAATATCGTCGCGCTCGCCCTCCACCGTCAGCAGGGCGGTGCGGCGAATGGCTTCCGGGTGAACCTTCTGGCCGTGCCAGGTCAGCTTCCCCAGCGGCAGGTCATGGTCCTGAAAGATCCGCTGGACGGTCTGCAGGTAAAACTCGGCGGGCAGATCCATGACCGCACCATACTCGTCATAGAACTTCTTGTGCGCCTCGGCGGCCACCACATCCCCACAGGCAAGTGCGCGGAATTGGCGGATATGGGCATTGATATGACGATCCAGGTTCATCGCCATGAACGCCGTCAACTGAAGGAAACCAGGATAGACCTGGCGATGCGCGCCCTTGAAGCGCCAGGGCACGGTGGTGATCAGCTTTTTCTCGAACCATTCGATCGAGCGCGATTTGGCAAGCTCGTTCACCTTTGTCGGGTTCTGCCGGGTATCGATCGGTCCCGCCATCAGGGTCAGGCTGCGCGGCTGTGCCCGATTACCCGCTTGCGCCATCACGGCGGTGGCGGCGAGGGCGGCGACCGCGGGCTGACACACCGCGACCATGTGGCCCCCCTCGCCCATGACCTCCATGAAGCGGATGAGGTGATCGACATACTCATCGAAGCCGAACGTACCTCCCGACACCGGCGTGTCGCGCGCGTTCTTCCAGTCGGTAAGATAGACGTCATGGTCCGGCAGCAGGACCGCGACGGTGCCGCGAAGCAGCGTGGCGAAATGCCCCGACATTGGCGCCGCGACCAAAACCCGCGGCTGAACCACGTCGGTGTCCTTACGAAACCGCAGCAGGGTGCCGAAAGGCGTGTCAAACCGGGGCTCCTCGGTGACATCCACCAAGTCGTTACCCATCATTATTGATCTGAAGCCGTAATCCGGGCGGTGATGGGTCAGCCCGCTGTGGGCAAGCAGCGTACAGGCAGCACCGAACTGGCGCAGCGCCGAGGGGGTAATTTCACCGATGTCCAACGCGCGTGCGACACCGGCGCCGAGGCGGCCGAGTTGACGAGCGGGATACATCAGGTCGGCCTGCGCCTGATAAAGCTTGTAGATCATCGCCTGCTGAGTCACGCAGCCCCTGTCATCCGGTTGTCTTCACGCTATCACGACACTCGCCATCATCGCCGACATGTTGCTATATTGCGGCGCAACATGCCAGCACGCTCAGGGATTGTCACTATGGCAGGCGCTACGCTTCTGATAAGCAGCAAGAATTATTCCTCCTGGTCATTAAGGGGCTTTCTCCTCTCGCGCCTCGCCGGTTTGGTATTCGAGGAAAAGCTGGTTGATCCGGATGATCCGACCAACCGCAAGGAGCTGCTGATGCAATCGTCGTCGATCAGGGTTCCATCGCTCATGCACAACGATGTGGTGTTATGGGATACGCTTGCGATCGCCGAATATCTTAACGAAAACTTTCCTAAGGCCGGGATGTTGCCGTCGGACCGCGCCGCTCGGGCGCGGTGCCGGTCTATCGCCGGCGAAATGCATTCCGGCTTCGCGGCGCTGCGAGAGGCTCTACCGATGAACCTGAAACTGTTCCGGCCAAGGTTCGCGGTCTGGTCGGCGGTGCAGGCTGACATCGACCGCATCACCGAGATCTGGCGCGAGTCGCTGATCAGCTGGAAAGGCCCATGGCTGTTCGGCGCGAACCCGACAATCGCGGACGCGATGTATGCGCCCGTGGTGACGCGATTCCGCAGCTACGACGTGCAGATGACAGGCGTCTGCGAACAATACTGCCAACAGGTCATGGCCTGGCCGGATATGAAGGAATGGTTCGCCGCGGCGCAAAAAGAGCCCGATCATATCGACGAGCTGGATATCGAGTTCTGAGCCTTTGCCGCTCGCACGCGGCCGCGCGAATTCGCCCGCCCAGGTCACAGCCGGGCCTGACGATAGGCCATCGCAGCAATAGAGCATGATCACGCTGAGCGGAACGTTCAAAGCGTGTGAATCATTTGATCAAACAAGGGGATAGAGCATTTTCGGTCTGCACAGTCAGGCTGAAAATGCTCTAGTCCGCGCGGCCCTTACCACGGCTTGGGCTCAGGCACCGGAACCGGGCTTGCCACCTCGACGGTGCCGAAATCGGCCGGCCCAACCACTTCAAGATATTCCATATCGGGCGAGTAATCGAACAGGAAATGCGTGATGCCCGGCCGCTGATGCACGCAATCCCCCGCCGCGACCAGGTGCTCCCTGTCCTCATACATGAACTTCGCCCAGCCCTTCAGCATAAGGACGATGTGATAATCAGCGGTGTGGCGGTGCCAACCCGTACCTTTCTCCGGCGCCTCCTTCGCCCGAACCAACTGCGCGATGACGCGGCCACCGGTGGCGCTCGCGATCCCCAGATCACGATACTCAAAAAATGATCGCAATCCGTCGGCGATCCATGGCGTTTCGCCGGGCTTGACGTGGGCGAATGTACTGGCGATTGGCTGGTCGAGCATGTCCGAGGGTCCCTGTTGACGAAGCCGCGACATGGCAAATCAATCCAACGGGCGGCCAGTTGAAAGCCACGCCTGCTCTGCTCCTCGGATGTTTCCCAGCTTCGGGGATGTTTCCCAGCTTCGGGGATGTTTCCCAGCTTCGGGTCGGTCGATATCCGACGCCGACCGTTCCGCGTTTTCGCCAGCCTGACATGCAGCCGTGACCCCGGCAACGGTTTTTCGCCAACCGACACATCGTAGAGACACCGGGCCAGATCCAGATGGGCACCTGGACCGCATGGACCGCTCGGCGAAATTCGCCTCTCACTCACCGGGTGCGAGGTATGACATCCCGACACCACAGGCGTAGCGCAGCCCGCTCAATCGTTCGAGTCTCACCCGAGCCGGTGCACCACAGGACCTTGTCAGGGGCGTTTGTGTTCAGCCGCGCCGCGGTGGTTTATTCCCCGGACAACTCTCGCCGACGGCGGTCAAGTTCGTCGCTGTAACGGCGCAGAGCATATTGTTCCGTCAGCAAGCCGATGACATGGCGGTCCTGCGCGGTATCGACCACGACCAACGCATCGCTCTCCGCGTTCTCGAACATCGCCACCGCTTCCTTGATCGTCATTTGCGGCAGCAGGACGGTGTCGGCGTAATGAACAATGTCGCGCACCGTGTGGTCGTCCTCGGCATCGGCATGCGCCTCCGGCAGGAGCACGATCCCGGCATAGCGGTCATCGTCGTCCAGCGCGATCACCCGTTGCGTCGCACCCAATGGGAAGTCGCGCCTGAAGGCACTCAGCGGCGTGTCCGCGCGCACTGTCCGCATCTCCCGCCGCATCATCCGCCCAACAGTCAGGTTTCGCATCCAGCCGATATCGACCGCACTGCGGATTGCCTCGCCGCGCAGGTGGAAGCGCCATGTCGCGAACGAATATCCAAAGGTCCTGCGCACCGTCAATGAGGACACCACGCAGGCGGCCAGCACCGCGACCGCCATCGGCAGGCTGCCGGTGGCCTCCAACGCCAGGAACCCCATGGTCAAAGGTCCACCGATGATCGCCACGGCAAGGCCGCTCATGCCGACCAGACAGCAAACCTCCTGCGAGATCGCATGGGTGCTGCTCACCAAGGCCAGCGCGTCGGCGAACGCTTTCCCCAACAAGGCGCCCAGGAACAACGAGGCAAAGAACAGGCCACCGCGGAAGCCGGAGCCGATGGAGATCGCGGATGCCGTCGCCTTCAGCATCAGCAGCAGGACCACCCAGCGCAATGGCTCGCGCGTCGCGAATGTCAGCGCGAGATGACCATGGCCCGAGGACAGCACCCCTGGTGTGACAAGCGCCAGCGTGCCGATCGCCAGTCCGCCGATCGCCGGACGAAGCCAGGCCGGCACACGGCTTTTGCGGAACAGTTCCTCGGTGATGGTGACGCCACGCATGATGGAGATGCCCAACAAGGCGCACAGCATGCCAAGCGCCAGGATCGGGATGTAATCCAGCGGCTCGATATGGTTCGGGACCTGGGGGTTGAGATCGAAGATCGAGCCGCCCAAAGCCTGCACGACGGCCTGCGATACCAGGGCGGCAACCGCGACCGGCGCGAATGACCCCAGCGTGTAAGTGCCGATCACCAGTTCAAACGCATAGAACGAGCCGGTCAGCGGGGCGTTGAACGCGCCGGCGATGGCGGCGGCGGCGCCGCAACCGACAAGCAGGCGCAGGTCGCTGCGCCGCACCCGAAACGCATGGCCCCAGCGGGACGCGATCGCCGAGCCGATCTGGGTATAGCCGGCTTCCAGCCCGACCGAGGCGCCAACCCCATTCGACATGATGGTCTGCAGCACGACAATCAGGCTGCCGTTCAGCGACATCCTGCCGCCGTACAAGGCGTTGGCCTCAATCGGATCGACGGTCCGGCGCGTGCGGATCCGGGTGATGCCGAGCGTGACAAGGCCAAGCACCAGACCACCGGCGGACGGGACGAGGACGGTGCGTAGCGGATCCAGCGAGGCCATCGCGCTGAGGCGGTCGCTATGGCCAATCTGGAACAGCACCTGGTGGATCAGCTGCGTCGTCTCGTTCATCAGCCAGTCGACGATGCCAGTCGCGCAGCCGATGAACGCCGCGAGCACGACAAGCCAGATTTCATCCGCCCGGACCAATGCACGCAGCACCTGCGGCGCATGCAGGACGGCGGACCCGATCGGGCGGCGCGGCCGGCGGACCTGAGCGGGCCTGGAAGGCCCCTCGGCTTCACTTGCAGACGCACCATTCCCGGGGACACGGGCGCCCTGCGGGCCCGCTAATGTGGTTTCGCCGGGCAGTGTCGGCATTCAGAACGTCCAGCCGAGAAGGAATGAGGAAGGTGTTCTGGGACCGGACCCGATCCCACGCAACAACTCATCGCCTGATTAGGGCAACACCAAGGTAAATTATCGACCGGTTATTTCGCCTCCCGCCCGCGGTCGGCCCGGGTGGCTTCCAGATCGTCCTCGATGAAAGCCCGGATCACGTCCAGGATCGGTTCGTGGGCGGCAAACCCCAGCGTTCGCGCATGCATTGCCTCGAAGGCCGGTGGCCAGGTCGAAACGATGGCGCGAATATTCTCGTCATCAACTCGCTTGACGTGAGATGACGCCCCGGGGGCGGCTTGCTCCAGAGCCTGCAGCAGATGAGCGACGGTGGTGCTGATCCCGGGCGGATCGATACTGCGATCCAGTCCCAGCGGACCCGTGTCCATCGTCGCGGCATGCAACAGCCAGTCCACCGCTCGCCTCGGACTGCAAACCCAGACGGCAAAATCCTCGGCGACCGGAAGCTCGGTGTCCAACCCAAGCAGAGGTTCGCGTACGATGCCCGAGAGAAAGGAACTGGCAGCCTTGTTCGGCCGCCCCGGACGGACGATGACAGTGGGGAGTCGCAGCGTCACCGCGTCAAGGAAGCCGCGACGCGACGCGTCCGCCAGCATCAGTTCCGCGGCGGCTTTTTGCGCACCATAGCTGTTGCCGGGGATTTGCCGGGTATTGTCAGGCAACGTGATGTTCTGTTTGGCACTGAAACTGGCGACCGAACTGGTGAACACGACCCTTGGACGGGTGCCCAACGCACGGCAGCGATCGATCACGGCGTCGGTGCCTCTAAGATTGACCCGCCGGCCCAGATCATAGTCCGCTTCGGCCTGGGCGCTGACAACCGCTGCGAGATGGAAGACGACGTCCGTGCCCTCGGGAACCGCGTTCGTCGGCAGATTGACGACATCCCCACCCACCACCATGACGGGGAAGGGTGCGTCGGGCTGCGGCGGTTCCACCAGATCAAACAGCGTCAGCGCCTGCACCGGCTTGCCGCCCAGCACGCCCTCGGCAGCCAGCTTCGCGGCGATCTTGCGGCCAAGGAAACCGCCCCCGCCCAGGATCGAGATTTTCATTGCAAACTCCTTTATCGAGGCCGTTGGACGCACCCGTTGCACAGGCCGCCGTTCGATCACGCTTATCCGGCTTAGCCTATCGCTTACCCAAGCGCTTCGGCACATGCTGCGGACCCTGAACACGTGCCGCCGATCGCCAAGTTAGCGTGCGCTGAGACGCTCGGCACGCCCCTGCCGATGCAGCGCCAGGTCAACTGCCGGGCGGGCCGGTTTCGCACGGTAGCACTTGCCGATGTACCAGCGAGTTGCCCGCGAGGCGTTGGGCGCCTCGTGCCGGTTTCGCGACCGCGACCTTACTGAGCGCACGGATACGGACGTATTCGCCGACTCAAACCTGATTAACGCATTATCAACCAGTTGTGGCCTATCATGGTGAGACTCGAGAGAAACGGTGGCGAAGCTCCGCGTTATGCTGCTAGAGGTTAACCGACCCTCAAATGACGGAGCGTGCGGATGCGAGCCAGATGGCCACTTCTAGCGACGGTGCTGAGTGTGGGTGTCGCTTACGTCGCCTATCCGTATGTAACGCTCTATCGCCTCGGGTCGGCCATTCAGCGAGCCGACTCCCGCACGCTGGAGACCTTGGTCGACTGGCCCGCGGTGCGGGAGGGTATCAAGGAAGATCTATGTGACCTGGCCAGCAATGACCCGGCTCCGAATGCCGGCGGCTCATTACCGCCGTTCGGCGCGTCATTTGTTCGCGGCATCGCGTCCAGCAGCATTGATCAGGCTGTGACCCCACAGGCGCTACTGGCCGCGACCAGCAGCCTGCCCGCCCCACGCCAGCCGCAGCCACGCGGTGCTAATGTTCATGTGCACTGGGCATTCTTCGACAATCCAACCACGTTCATGGTCAGCCTTCAGCCGCCTGGCCAGGCAAAGCCGGTCAAACTGGAGATGGACTTGCGACATGGCGAGTGGCGCGTGCGGCGCGTGTGGCTGCCGCCCGAGTTGCTGGCGCCGGGGTCTCGCACCTAGAGCGCTTTCAGGCTGACCGTAAACGGTCACCGCGCTCTGGTTCATTGTTTCACGAGCAACTTTATCAGCCGGACCTTTCCAGTCAGGCTGATGTTGCTCTAATACGAATCGCCGGCTGAACGCCGCACAGCGGCGACCGCTCGCCTTTACCCCGTCCTGAGAGATCAACGGCTCGGCGTTGCATTGCCCGAGCGCGCTTTGGGACAGCCTAAAAGCGCTCTACGCTGGGATCAGGCCGCGCGCCTTCTTCCAGGCTTTGAACCCGTCGCTGATGTGGGCAGCCTTGTCCAGTCCCATGCCGTGCGCTGTCTGGGCCGAAGGCCGGTCGCCCGTTGCCGGCGCAAGAGACGACAAGGCCGCCTGGGTTCGGCGAAAACCGGTCTGACGCGCAAAAGGTTGCCCGCGCCGTCCCACAAGATACCATTTCCGCTCGTTGCTCAGACAAGTCATCAAAAGGATGCGGCCGCTCGCCTCTTACCCGCGACATTGCTCCGACGGGTCTGGAGCGGTATCTGAGAACAGAACAGGGGACACGCCATGGACATCGAAAGCGAAGTTCGGTCTGAAGCGGATCTTGGCGCCCGGGTCGACCTCGCCGCGGTCTACCGGTTGCTGGCGCAGCATGGCTGGGGGGATGTGATCTTCAATCACGCCGCCATGCGCGTCCCGTCCAACCCGCGCCACTTCCTGATCAAGCGCCATGAATTGCTCTACACGGAGGTAACCGCTTCAAATCTGGTGGAGGTCAGCATGGACGACGACCTCGACGAGAGGTCTGGCGTCAACCGCCCCGGCTTCACCCTCCACAGCGGCGTGCTGCGCGGGCGTCCCGATGTGCGGTGTTCGGTTCACGTTCACCCCGAGGAAGGCATCGCCCTCTCGGGCTTGAAGCACGGTCTTCGTCCGCTCTCGCAGAATGCCATGCGCTTTTACAATCGGATTGGTTATCACGATTATGAGGGTCTGACCGACAGCTTCGATGAGCGTGAACGCATCATCGCCGCCCTCGGCAAACATCGCGCCCTGATCATGCGCCACCACGGCATCACCACCGTCGGCGAGACCGCGCGTGAGGCGTTCTCCCTGATGAAGGAGTTCGTGCGTGCCGCGCGGATACAATTGCAAATGCTGGCCACAGGCGCCGAAGTATTGGAAATACCCGCGGACGTCTGTGAACGGGTCGCCGCACAGTATGAAAAGCATGACCGTGGACGGGCCTCGGCCGAGTGGCCGGCCTATCTTCGACAACTTGACACCACCGACCCCAGTTACCGAAGCTGACCCCAGCGGCACCTCGGGTTCGCCGTGAACCCGGCCTGGGTACTACGGACTGCCCGGCTTGTCCTCAGCCCGGTCGGCGGCGGCGATCTTGCGGATCTGCGGGCCATCAAGGCCGATCCGACCGTGTTCGCGGTGATGCTGAGCGGTGTTCGCGACCCGGTGCAGACCGCTGAAGATCTCGCTCGCGATGTCATGGCATGGGGGCAGCACGGTTTTGGCATCTGGGCTGTGCGCGAGGCGTCTCGCTTCGTCGGCATCGCCGGTTTACAGCACCGAACCGACGGCCGCGGCGTGGCACTGCGTTTCGCGCTTTGGCCCGAGGCTCAGGGACGCGGACTGGCGCGGGAGGCTGCGTTCGCGGCGCTGCGCTTCGGCCACGACAGAGCCGGTTTGCCCCGCATCATCGCCGTGGCGCGTGACAGCAACTGGGCGTCGCGCACATTGCTTGGCGGTATCGGAATGCAGGAGGCCGCCACCTTCGAACAGCGCGGCCATACGATGATCCTGTACGAAAGCCGAATCTGACCGCTGCGGGCGGATCTGACCGCGCCAGAACGCGATCGTCTGAGGTTGAACACCTCGGACGTCGATCGCACTCTGAAACAAAGAAAATTAGCTCGTGGTTGCTTCAACCTGAAGCGATGACGCTCTGGTGTCCGATCGCAAAGAATCCTGAGACGCGCGGCAGCGGCGATTCGACACCTCCATCGGCCACGTCAAACGAACAGCGACGGATACCGCTTTGTGGGGATGCGCGATACCAGGCGCCTGCTGTCGTGCTACCCGTTCTCAGACACCTGGTGTTTCATGGCGGCGATCAGGGCGTTGATGTTGTCGGCGTTGTGCGCCAGATAGGAACCATAATCCTGCCGCTGGGTCAGCCGCAGCGACGTGCCCTCGGCAATCACGTCAATGATCTTGGGAGCGCTCGATGGATTGGAGATAACCCAGTCCACCGCCGTGGGCGCATTGTTCGGGCGATCCACCGTGGTTGAAACGACCGCGTCGTCGCCTTGGGGCCTGCCGCGACCCATGGTGAATTTCACGCCCTTATACTCGCCCAGTTTGGACGTGATATTGGTCACCAGAACCTCGTGGAACAGGGCAAGGTACTGCTTCTGTTGCTCAGGCGTCGCCTGACGCCAGAACCGGCCCAGGCAAAACTTGCCGATCCCACCGACGTCGACATCGGTGTCCACGATCTTTGTCATCGCCGCACGCTTCGAGGAGACCGAACCGGGACCATTGACGACCGCGACCAGTCTGTCCCCGGTTGATCTGACGAAGTCGGCGGCCCGCGATGTGCTTTGGGCGCGGACCGAGAATGGAATCAACGCCGATACAGCGGCGAGGGTCAGGAATTGCCGACGATGAGTCATATGATGTTCGAACTCCGGTAACGGGATCGGCTACTTCGCCGACGCGGATGCAGGCTGCGGAAACCACACCGGAACCGTCGCGCGGTTGTCATTGCGCATCTCTTCGATCTGAGCGTGCCGGTGCTGACGATACAGGCTGCGGAACGTCGCATAGGGGTCGAGGGCCGTCTTTTTGATTGAGTCGATGGCATCAAGCACCCGCTCGCGCGCGTCAACTGCGTTCAGCCCGTACCGCGTCCAATTGAACGCCGTCAGGCCGGTGTCATGCGGCCCGCCGATCCAGGTGAACGGATCGAGGGCGATGTCCACCCCAAATCCTCCTGCGTCACGCGGATCGGACGGGCCCAGGACGGGCAGGAACAGGAATGGACCCTCTGGAACACCCCAGTTAGCCAGCGTCATGCCGAAGTCGGCATCGTGGTTCGGGTAGCCCCACTTTGTCGCGACGTCAAAGATCCCAAACACCCCGGCCGTGGTATTGATCAGGAACCGCATGGTCGTGTCCCCGGCGCGCCGCGGCTTGCCTTCCAGCACGTCATTGGAAAGTTGCACCGGGGTGCCGATATTCGACAGCACATTGTGAATGCCGTTTCGCACCCCGCCAGGCAAAACATATCGGTAAGCCAGCGCCGCCGGGCGAAGGATCACGGTGTCGAGGCCGTTGTTGACCGCGTAAAACACCCGGTTGGTCGGCTCCAGCGGATCATTCGTCTGTTTGTAGTCTGCCAGGGCGTCAGGATCGCTTGCCGGCGGCCGGGTCGCACACCCGGTCAAGCCCAAGAGGAAAACGATCACGACAGCCAGGAGACCAGGCGTCCCGAAGAACGAGGGGCGAGAAGACAGGAGAGGTCGCATGAAATTCCTCGGGCCAGTTCCGGACGCGGTTTAAGGTCGCAAGCGTCAGGAGACGATCAGATGGCATATCTGGATCAGATTGGAACAACCCGGTATTGAGTTTTCCGTGAGCCGTTCGGCTGAGGCCACTACCACGCAGTTGGCGGCGGTGGGAACTGCCCAGCACTTGCCGCTGAGCCACCCTTGATTTTCGCACCGGAACCGGAGATTTCAGAGCGCATGAACCAACCGACCGACACCGCCCCGGCGACGCTGCAGCGCTGGTTGACCGGCCCGCGCTTCAATGCGCTGCCGATGCGGGCGGCAACGCATCCGGTGCCGAAGCTGTCGTTCGAGTTTTTCCCGCCACGGACCGAGGCATTGGAACAGCAGCTGTGGACCTGCATCAACCGGCTTGCCCCGCTGGCACCGCGCTTCGTGTCGGTTACCTACGGCGCGGGCGGCACGACCCAGGCACGGACCCACGCCACGGTCGCCCGGATCGTCAAGGAAACCAGCTTGGTTCCCGCCGCACACCTCACCTGTATCGGCGCCACGCGGCGGGAGGTGGACGAGATCGCGCAAGGCTATTGGGAAGCCGGCGTGCGTCACATCGTCGCCCTACGCGGCGATCCCCCGCCCGGGACCGCCTACGAGCCCCATCCCGGCGGTTACCAGTACGCGGCGGACCTGGTCACCGGACTGCGAAACGTTGCCGGGTTCGAGATCTCGGTGGCCGCCTATCCGGAGGTCCATCCCGGGGCCTCCAGCCCGGTCAAAGACCTGGAGAACCTGAAGCGAAAGCTGGATGCCGGCGCAACGCGGGCGATAACTCAATATTTCTTCGACACCACGACCTATCTCCGGTTTCTGGATCTGTGCCTCGCGGCTGGCATCAAGGCACCTATCGTCCCGGGCATCATGCCGGTTTCCAATTTCGCCCAGGCGATCAAATTTTCCGCTATGTGCGGGGCGAGCGTCCCGCCCTGGATGGCGCGGCTGTTCGAAGGCACCGACAATGATCCGGAAACCCGTCGGATGGTCGGCATGATGGTGGCGGCGGAGCAGGTCCGGCTGCTGCAGGCGAACGGGGTGGATGAATTCCATTTCTACACCCTGAACCGCCCGGACCTGACCTACGCCATCGCCCATGTTCTGGGGGTTCGGGTGGTCGGCTAGAGCAACATCAGCCTGCCTGGACAGGTCTGGCTGATAAAGTTGCTCGTGAAACAATGAGCCTGTGGCAGAACAGCAGGTGACGCGCAACGTCCGTGATTCGGCACGTCGATCGGCGCTTCAAACGCCGGCGATTTATCGCGCTGCTGGTATGTGGGAGGCTTGTCACGATCAGTTCGACGCCAGGGCGATGTCTGGATCGGCCAGCCCCAGCGTGCCGCGCGTCTTTTTGGCGGTAAGCGTCCATGCGATGCGAGCGCCCGACGCACTGCGATACCGCTGTCATGCAACGATCTCGGCGACAACGACATCACGCGCGCCCATACGCCGATCCAGACAGGGACCGCGTAGCATGCCGATTTCAATCGGCCCCAGGTTCACTCAACTGGCGTGTTCGGCGTGTCGTGAAACGCCAAGCGCTGGAGGATGCGGTTGCGCTTCGGGTGCCGAGCAATTCAGGGCCAGAAGGTCCAGGGTCAGAAGGTGCAGGGCCAGAAGGGCCAGCGTCCAACGCTTGCGTTCCTTGGGCGGCCTGCAACAGGCGGTGGGCACCAGCAGCGCCCGTCCTTGCCAGACAGCTTACCCTCCGTCGCCGGGCGCGCCGCCTCGCTCAGAGCCCATTTCCAGGTTACCTTGCCCGCAGCGCCGCCTGGTTCGATAGCCCTCGACCCGCCAACCGATGCCGGGAGCAAGGCTCGCCTGAGGGAGGACAGCATGGCTGATCCGACAGACACAACAGACATCGCGATCGTCGGCGCTGGCAACATCGGCATCGCCGTCGCCTACTACCTGGTCATACGGCATGGCCTGACCCGCATCGTGCTGCTGGAGCCCGGCGACCCGATGGCACTGACCTCAGCCCAGTCCGGCGAGAACTACCGCAACTGGTGGCCGCACCCGGTGATGACGTCCTACACCGATCACGCGATCGACTTGCTGGAGGAGATTGCCCGGGCCAGCGGCAACCGCATCCACATGAACCGGCGTGGCTACGCGCTGGTGACACGGCGAGAGCACCCCGAAGACCTGATCGCAGACCTGCACCGCGGTTATCGTGACAGCGAAGCAGGGCGCATCCGCATCCACCAGCGCCGCACCTGGTCCACCTACCGGCCGGCCGTCGCGGCGGATTGGCAGACCGCGCCAGACGGGGTCGACGTGCTCATGGACCGCGCGGCGATCCGGGCGCACTTCCCAAGCCTGGCGCCAGATGCGGCGACCATCCTGCACATCCGCCGGGCCGGCGACATCAGCGGGCAGCAATTGGGCCAGCTCATGCTGGAGGCGATCAAGGCCGCGAGCGGCCGGGTGCGCCGGGCTCGGGTGACAGCGGTCGACGGGCCCACACCCTTCACGATCGGGCTGCACGAGGCCGGACAGGCCGCGACCCTTCGCGCTGATCGTATCGTCAACGCGGCGGGACCCTTCTTCACCGACATCGCCGCCATGTTCGGGGAAACGCTTCCCGTGCGCTGCGTCTACCAGCAGAAGATCGCGTTCGAGGATCGGCAGGGCGCCCTTCCGCGAACCCTGCCGTTCACCATCGACCTCGACGATCAGCGGCTTGTCTGGACCGATGAGGAACGTGCGGAACTGGCGGCCGATGCCGAGACGGCCGCCTTGCTGAACCCAATGCCCGGCGGCATCCACCGCCGCCCCGAGGGTGGCGACGGGGGCCGCTGGATCAAGCTGGGCTGGGCCTACAACACCACCGCCACCGACCCGCACGGGCAGCCGCCCCTGGATCCGAACTTCCCGGATGTGGTCATCCGCGCTGCGAGCCGCCTCAATCCGGCCCTGCAGAGCTATCTCGGGCGCTTGCCGCGCGCGGCTCGGCATTATGGTGGTTACTATACCATGACGGAGGATAACTGGCCCCTGATCGGCCCCATGCGGACGCCGGGTGCCTACATGGCGGGCGCCCTGTCGGGCTTCGGCACCATGGCCGCCACGGCGACAGGAGCGCTTTGCGCGGCCGCCATCGCCGGGGTGAAGCAGCCCGATTACGCGGCCGCGTTCACCCTGGACCGATACGATGACCCAGCGCTGATGGCCGCGTTGCGTGATAGCGCAAGCAAAGGCGTCCTCTGATGGCAGGTTGGTAACGAGCAGCCGTGCACGGCTGTCTGCTGCGCGGTGGCACCATGAAGTCGCAACGCGTGACCACCGACAGCCGCATTACGATGATACTCGGGATTTCCTCCGGTGGCTTCGTGCCTACGACGTTTGACGATGTCGCCATGCGGAAGGCGGTCACGGGCTCTCGATCGGCAGCATGGCCGCCGCGCGCCGCGCCGCGCCCCTGGCAGCCCTTTACCGAGCATTTCGCGTCGACGCCTGATTGGCCGACTTATCCCGCGGCGCTATATCGCCCTGATGACCGATTACCTGACCCGTCTGAACACCGAGCAACGTGCGGCCGTGGAAACCGTCGATGGGCCGCTGCTGGTGCTGGCCGGTGCCGGAACCGGCAAAACCCGGGTGCTGACCACCCGCTTTGCCCACATCCTGCTGACCAGGCGCGCGTTCCCCAGCCAGGTCCTGGCTGTCACCTTCACCAACAAGGCAGCCCGTGAAATGCGCGAACGGGTCGCCGCCATCCTCGGCGAACCGGCCGAGGGCCTCTGGCTCGGCACGTTCCACGCGCTGTGCGCCCGGATGCTGCGCCGCCACGCCGAACATGTCGGCCTGTCGTCCAACTTCACCATCCTCGACACCGACGATCAGCTTCGGCTGCTGAAGCAGGTGATGGAGGCTGAACGCATCGATACCAAACGCTGGGTTCCGGCGGCCCTGATGGGCGTCATCCAGCGCTGGAAGGATCGCGGCCTGACGCCGGGGCGCATCACCCCGAACGAGGACTCCGATTTCGCCAACGGTCGGGCACAGGCGCTCTACACCGCCTACCAGGCGAGATTGCGCACCCTGAACACCGCGGATTTCGGCGACCTGATCCTGCACATGACGGAAATCCTGCGCACCCAGCCCGACGTGCTGACCGACTACCACCGCCGCTTCCGCTACATCCTGGTCGACGAGTACCAGGACACCAACCTGGTGCAGTATCTTTGGCTGCGCCTGTTGGCGCAGGGCCACCGCAACATCTGCTGCGTTGGCGACGACGACCAGTCGATCTACTCCTGGCGCGGTGCCGAGGTGGAAAACATCCTGCGCTTCGAGAAAGACTTCGAGGGCGCCCACATCGTCCGGCTGGAGGCGAATTACCGCTCCACCGCCGCGATCCTGGCGGCGGCCTCCGGCCTGATCGCCCATAACGAGGGCCGGCTGGGCAAGACCCTGCGCCCTGGCCGCGAGGACGCGCAAATCGGCGAAAAAGTCACCGTCATCGAACTTTGGGACTCCGACGAGGAAGCCCGCATGGTCGCCGGCAAGATCGAGGACCTGCGCCGCGACGGGCACGAACTGGCCGAAATCGCCGTTCTGGTCCGCGCCGGCTTTCAGACCCGTGCGTTCGAGGAACGGCTGATCACGATCGGCATCCCCTACCGCGTCGTGGGCGGACTGCGCTTCTACGAGCGCGCCGAGATCCGCGACGCCATCGCCTATATGCGCGCGACGGTGCAGCCGGCCGATGACCTGGCGTTCGAGCGGATCGTGAACGTCCCGCGCCGCGGCGTCGGCGACGCGGCGTTGCGCACCATGCACGAAGCCTCACGCGCGTGGGGGATCCCGCTCGCCGCGGCGGCGGCCCGGCTGGTGGAAACCGGTGGCCTGAAAGGCAAGCTGAAGGAGGCGATCGGTGCGCTGTTACGCCAGTTCGGCCAGTGGCGCGACATGCTGGCGGTCGATGGCCATGTCGTCGCCGTCGCGGCGCTGCTGGACGAAAGCGGCTACACCGAGATGTGGAAGCAGGACAAATCGGCCGAAGCGCCCGGGCGTCTGGAAAACCTCAAGGAACTGGTCCGGGCGCTGGCCGACTTCGAGACCCTGAGCGGGTTCCTCGATCACGTCGCCCTGGTGATGGAGAACGAGGACCGCTCGGACACCGACAAGGTCAGCCTGATGACGCTGCACGGCGCCAAGGGCCTCGAGTTCGACACGGTGTTCCTTCCGGGATGGGAGGAAGGGGTGTTTCCGAACCAGCGCGCGATGGATGAAAGCGGCAACAAGGGGTTAGAGGAAGAGCGCCGCCTCGCCTATGTCGGCCTGACCCGCGCCCGCCGCCGCGCGATCGTCAGCCATGCCGCCAACCGGCGGATCTATGCCAACTGGCAGGTCAGCATACCCAGCCGGTTCCTCGACGAACTGCCGGACGCGCATGTCGAGCAGACCGGCAACGCCAGGGCGGCCAGGGTCGCCGCGGCGACATCGTTCTCGGGCCAGTTCCCGCTGATCGCCCGCCCGCCCCGCGTGATCGATGCGTGGGAGCAGCCGGGCCGTCCCGCCCGCGCCGACAAGATCCCGGTCGGTGCGCGGGTGTTCCATCAGAAGTTCGGCTACGGCACTGTCAATGCGGTCGATGACGACAAGCTGGACGTGCATTTCGAAACATCCGGCGACAAGCGGGTGCTGGATCGGTTCGTGGAGACCGCGTGATGGCCAACCACCCGATCCCGCTGGAGACCGTCGCCGTCAGTGTCGCGGACGACGCGCTGGAGGCGTTCGAAGCCGCGCTTGCCAATGCCTGTGAGACGGTCGGCTTCTTTCGCGACCACGACACTGGCATCTGGCGGGTGGAGGGCGTCAAGCCGGTCGGCGTCAATGAAGCCGAACTGACGTCGTCGTTGGCGGTCGCGGCGCTGATGACCGGCGCCGCGCCGGTTCTCGAGCGTTCGGCCACCGCCGCAGGGGGCTGGCTGGCGCGCACCTACGCCGCCTTTCCTGAACAGCTGATCGGCAAACGATTCGCCGTTCGCGGCACCCACCTGATCACGCCGAAGAGCCGCAACCGGGTCACCCTGACGCTGGATGCGGGATTGGCGTTCGGGACCGGCGAGCATGGCTCGACACGCGGATGCCTGGCCGCCTTGGAAATCGTGGCGCGGCGCCGGCCAAGGCGGATCCTGGATATGGGCACGGGGTCGGGCATCCTGGCGATGGCGGCGGCCAGGTTGCTGAACCGGACGGTGCTGGCGACCGATATCGAGCCGTGGGCGGTGCGGGTGGCGGCGGAGAACGCCAAACTCAATGCCGTGGCGCATCTGGTGCCCGTTCGGCTGGCGGATGGTTGGCGCGATCCGTTGGTGCGCCGCGGTGGCCCATACGATCTGGTGTTCGCCAATATTCTCGCCCGCCCGCTGTGCCTGATGGCGCGCGACTTGGCGCTGAACCTGGCTCCGGGGGGCACCGCGATCCTGGCAGGGCTGCTCGCGAACCAGGCCCGGTGGGTGCTGGCGGCGCACCGGGTTCAGGGACTGCGGTTGGAGCGGATGCTGCCACAAGGGCCGTGGACCACGATCGTGGTGCGCAAGGCGGCCTGATCCGTGCGACAGCTGACGCGTTCACGACGCCAGCTTGCGATGATTGGCAACGGGCTTTAGCGACCAGGGAGCCAGCATCAGCTGGAACCTCAGGCGATCGCAATGAAGGCTGGCGGCACTGAGCCGGCTCTAGGCAGCCTGTCGGACTTATATTAGCTCGCCCGGATTCCTGTCCAACGAATGGGGTCCAGCTCAACCTGTGATATCAGTGGTTTGCTTCAACTGCGGCGGGTAAGCCGCTCTCTACGGTCATGGACTAATGCGCCGCTCCAGCTAGCTAACGTCACGGCCTCCGCGGCCTCAAAGCGGAAGCAACCACCCCAGGGCGCGGTCCCGCCCTGCGTTCAGCTCACGCCGGCCCACCCCCCGCCAACTTGCTCTGCACCGCGACGATCGCCGGCAGCGGACGCCACAGCACCGTCATCTCCTGGATCAGCCCGGCATCGTTCAGCCGCCAGTAGTCCATGCCGTCCAGCGCGTTCGGCCCGACCGTGACCCGGAAGAACGAGGACACGTGCCGCGGACCCTGCATGATCTCCTGGAAGTCGAAGCTGTCGACCACGTTGAGCAGCGCCTCCACCACCGGTTGGATGGCCGCCTTGCCGCTGACCGGTTCGGCGGCGAGCGGCGTGTTCAGGACGACGTCGTCAGCCATGTGAGCAAGCATCGCCGGCAGGTCCTTGCGCTGCATCGCAGTGGTAAAGGCATTGATATGGGTCAGATCCATGGAAGGGCTCCTTGCGCGAAAACAGACGGCCGGCAAACACCGGGAGGGGTACCGCGACGGCTGGCGTGAACCCCCGCCGCCCGGCATCACCAGACCTAAGATGGAAAAGCAGGCGGCGGCGAAAGCGCCGGTTACCCCTCGTTTCTCGCCAAACTCCTGCGGCTGATCGATCGGCCGCCTGCAGCGACCTCAGACCTGTTCAGCCACCGCGACGCCCAGACGCGCGGCCACACGCCGTGCCGTCGCCTCCCGCTGCGCCGTGATGGCGGCGACGGATTGCCGCGCCTGCTGCAGGATCGCCGCCGGCGCGGTCTCCGGTGTGCCGCTGTCGAACGGCGGCTCCGGCGCATAGACCATGTGAAGCTGGATCGCCTGCGCCGCCGCATCGCCCCTCAGTTCCGCCGCCAGCCGCAACGCGCCGTCGATCCCCGCGGTGACCCCGGCGGCGAACACCCAGCTGCCGTCCACCACCACCCGTTGGTTGACCGGGATCGCGCCGAAGAACGGCAGCAGGTGGAACGACGCCCAGTGTGTGGTCGCCCGGCGGCCCTTCAGCAGCCCGGCCGCACCGCACAGCAGGGCCCCGGTGCAGACCGAGAACACGCTGCGTGCGCCGCCCGCCTGCCGCCGGATCCAGTCCAGCACCTGGGCATCCTCCATCAGCGCCTCCTGGCCGAACCCGCCCGGCACATGCAGCACATCCAGCGGCGGTGCATCCGCCAGCGCCGCATCCGGCGCCAGCCGCAGGCCCTTCGTGTCGCGCACCGGGTCAGCCGTCTTGCCGTAGAGGCGATAGGTCGAGTTCGCAATGCGCGACAGCACCTCGAACGGTCCGGTCAGATCGATCTGATCCAGGCCCTCGAACAGCAGCGAGCCAATTTGCAGGTGAGTCTCAGGCGCGATCATCAACGTCTCCCGTGCGGAGGTTGTGGGGATTAAAACGTCGGCGGTAAGGTTAGACAGGGCGTGGCCTCAGCGCGCGAGCACGGCGCTAAGGCAGGAGATCCGACGCCAGTACCGTGATTGGCGTAAATGCCAATATGTGTATCAAAAAATCATTCTGTTAACAAGCAACTCTCGCCCACTGTGCGGGGCTATCGCATTTGGCCGAGGACCGAGCGAGCAAACGCGTCGGACCAGCCGGATCGTTTTCACTTGCGCCTGATCGCGATATCCGGTCGCGCCGTGCGCAGGACATTCAGCGCGAGCTTTCGCAGGATGGTGAGGTTCTCTGGCCCGTGATCGCGTCTGTTTCGCGCCCTATCTTCGTCGAAGCCAACATCCAGAACCCAGTGCAGGCAGTTCTCGATCCGCCAGTGAGCCCGCACCGCGGCGGCGAAGGCGGCGGCATCCAGTTAGGCCGAGGAAAGGTAAAAGCGGCGTATTGTCGTCGTCTTCCCATCGCGGGGGACCGTCGACTCGACCATACCAAGCGTCGCCAGGCCCGGCATCGGCGCCTCATCCGGATGGCGCCGGTCCAAGCGCATCCAACCCACGGCATGGCTGACGGCGTGGCGGCGGACCTCGACCCGTCCATTGTCGGCGTCGGTCGTGGTATGTTCACTGTCGGGGCGACTGGCTGGATCGGCGAACCAGTCCCGCACCTCGCTATGTTGCGCGGGCCGATTGGGTTTCAGCGTGAACAGCCAATCGCCGCCGCGTTGCTTGATCAGCCGGGCGGTCTCGCCCTGGCAGTGCAAGGCGTCGCCGGTCACTAGCGCGCCGTTCAGATCGATCAGGCCGAGCAACGTGCGCGCGGCGATGATCTCGCTTTCCTTGCCAGCGGTGGCCACCTGAGCGATGGTCATTCGCGCATCGGCCGCGAAGGCCGTGACAACGTGCAACGGCGAGCGGCCTGCGGCGCGGTCAAACGAGCGGCGCATCGTCTTACCATCGATGGCGATCACGCCGGCGCCGTCTGCGCCCAACCCATCCAGGAACGCCGCGAAACATGTGGCGAAGGCCGCCGGATCGAGCAGACGGAAAAGGCGGGAAAACGTGTCATGGCTTGGCATGCCGCCCGGCAGTTCAAGAAAATCGCGGAACAACGTCTCCCGGTCGCGCGCGAAATCGACGCAGCTCTCCGCGCCACAGATCGAGGCGATCAACGCGATCGTCAGGATATCCAGAAGGCTATGCCGCCGGGCATTACCGTTCCGCGGATCCGGAAGCTCCGCCAAGCTCGACCACACCGAGGCCATGCAACTCCTCCACATACAGGGAGGAGGAACACGAATCTATCCATTCGAGCCGTGTCCATCGCTGGCTGGAAATCCTTATGCGATTCGCCTGGCCCGCTGTGGCACTCTCCACCTGGCATCTCCAACCAGCCGAGCAGGGGGTTTCTATGGTTTATGTTCTGGACATGTTCTCCATCGGCGGCTACCTTGATGTCATGGCCGACACATCGCACTTGCGCCTCGCCACCTCAGACGAAATCACCGACGCCCTGTCGTTCGCGTTGCGCTATCACGGGCGAAAGCGGGTCAATCATGCCGATGACATCATGGCTCGGATCACCGCGGACCGGCTTGTCCAGCATCTGGCCCGGTCCGGGTTTGTGCTCATGAAGACCGCTTCGGCCACCGCGCCCAGCACATCAATGATGCCACCAGCGGGCCGGCCCTAGCGCAACGTCAGCCTGACCGGCATAGTCTGGCTGATAAAGTTGTTCGCAAAACAATGAGCTTAGAGCGCGCTGACGCGCTGACCGTTTACGGTCAGCCTGCAAGCGCCCTACTCTAGCGACTCTAACGTTTGTCGCCCACGCGCCACCCTATCAAGCATAGCAGCGGCGGCCGCGGTCCAGACGAAGGGCTTGGGATCGGCATCGTGCTGATCGAGGTATTGCTGGATCGCCGCCTCCAGGTCGGCGGCGGTCATGAACACGCCGCGGCGGATGCGGTCCTCGGTGATCAGGCCGAAGAAGCCCTCGACCTCATTGCACCAGGACGCCGAGGTCGGGGTGAAGTGCATGTGGACGCGCGGATGCCGCTGCAGCCACGCCTGGACCTTGGGGTGTTTGTGTGGCCTGGTTGTCGACGATCAGGTGCGGATCGCGGTGCTTGGGCGTTTCGGCATCGATCCGGCGCGGGAACTTGCGCCACTCCTGGTGGCGATGGCGCGGCCTGCATTGACCCATTGCCATGCCGGTGGCGACGTCGAGGGCGGCGAACAAGGTCGTGGTGCCCTGGCGTTTGTCGTCGTGGGTCATGGTGCCGCGGCGGCCCTTCTTCAGCGGCAGGCCCGGTTGGGTGCGGTCTCCAGCACCGGGATCTGGCTTTTCTCGTCCACCGAGAACACCAGCGCCTGGTCCGGCGGATTGAGGTAGCGGCCAATGATGTCCCGCACCTTTGCGGCGAAGCGCTGGTCGTTCGACAGCTTGAAGCGCTTCACCCGGTGCGGCTTGAGTGGGTGCGCCTGCCCGATCCGCTGGATGCTGCTGTAGCTGAGGCCGCTGGCGGCAGCCATCTCGCGGATGCTCCAGTGGGTGCCGCCCGGCGGCTTCTCATGCAAGGTCTTGTGCACGACCTGTTGGATCGTCTCAGCGCTCAGCGGCGGCTTGCGCCCTGGGCGGGTGGCATCGCGCCGCGGCCCGGCCATGCCCTTGGCCAGATAGCGTTCCTGCCAGCGGGCCACCGTGAGCTTGCTCTTGCCAACCGTGCGGCTGATCGCCATCACCCCAACACGATCCGCCGACAGCAACACAATCCGTGCCCGCCAGACCAGTGTCGCGTATCAGAGAAAGGATCAACATCAGGGTGGCTGGTAGAGCCGGACACGATCGCGCCGGTTACCGGCTTGCTTTGAACAACGGCGGAGGAAACCAGCCATGCTGCTGCGGCACGAAGGACCCTCACGCCAGATCTACCCCACGGCGCGGATTGCCTGCAATGCGACCGTGTGTGGCAACGTCGTCATCGGTCCAAACTGCTCTGTCGGCTGCGGAGCGGTGCTGCTGGCGGAAACCGGTCCCCTCCGGCTGGGCGCCAACTGCGTGGTCATGGACACAGCCCTGCTGCGGGGCGTTCTGGCCACACCGTTAACCATAGGCAACAACGTCCTGGTTGGTCCGCGCGCCTACCTGACAGGCTGCGCCGTCGAGGACGAAGCGTTCGTCGCCACCGGCGGCACCGTGTTCAACGGCGCCTGCATCGGGCATGGCGCCGAGGTAAGCATCAACGGGATCGTCCATCTCCGTGCGTCAGGATGTTCACAAGATGCCCAAACGGGTCACGAACGAAGAAACGCCTGACACCCCACGGCTCATCAACCGGTCCATACTCGACCGAGAATCCGGCTGTACACGCGCGTTTATAGACTTCGTCGAGGTCGTCTACTTCAACGGAGAGGTCCGGAACTTGGGTGCCAGAGCCACCCTCCGACGCGACCGTGAGTTGCGGGGCAGCGCCGCCTTCCGACGCGAACGTCAAAATCCAACCCATGTCCATGGCAACGTGCATGCCCAGCACATCTCGGTAGAAGGCATGAGCCGAATCAAGCTTCTGACTGGCTATATTCGCAACGATTCGCCTGACCACCACGGGTGTTCACCTGACCAGATCTGTCACTGGCTATAGGGTCCGGCTGGTGTGTCGCCGCGTCCGCAATCACCAGGCGCCGAGTAAACTGGCCCGGACGGTCTGCATCGCGATGACGGCCATGATCGGGATGGCGCCGACCGGACCATCGCCGGCTAGCGCGTGCGCCACCAGCACCAGATCCCGCGCCTTTGCCCGCCGGGCGGCCTCACCCGCGGCCTGTGACCACAGCGCCATCATCAGGAAGCGTTCCGCCCAGGCCGCGCGTTTGTCCGGCAGGATGGCGGTCATCACCACCCCGATCATCCCGATCTTGTCAGTGCGTGGCAGCTTCGCCAGCGCCTGCTGAACCTGCGGGCCGTCCTCGAACCAGCTCCCGAACACCTCGTCCTCGGCCATCCACTCTAGCCCACGTGCGAAGCCCGCCTCGATGCCCTCCGGCGTGCGATCTGTCGGATCGAGCAGGGCGAACAGCCGGTCGGCCTCGGCCTTGATATCGATCCGCCGATCCTTCCACTCGGCACCCCCTAGCAGCTCGGCGATGTCGAGCAGCATCGCCGGAGGCACCTGTTCGTGTTCGGCGGCGGTGCCGATCGCATGTTGCACGATCGCGTCAACGAACGTCTTGTCGACGCGGACGAACGGGGCCGCCATCTGTGCCTCCCGCAGCATCTTGTTGATCTTGCCGCGCGTCAGATCCAGCTCGGCCCAGGTGTCCGCCACGCCGGTGCCGTGGCGCAGCAGCAATCCGCCGAACAAGCCCTTCTTGCCCACGCGACTGACGGTAAGAACGCTCTGCGCCCCGGATCCATCGACGGTGGAGGCGTGGAACTCCAGTTCGGGAAGCGGGGTGGGCCAGGCCCCGATCTCGACCCCGGCAAGCCGGGCCTTGCGGATCGCGGCGTCAAGCGGAGGGCGGTCAGCCGCCGGAATCCAGTTGCGCAAGGTGACGGCACGGCGCAGCGCATCCGGTGACATCGCATCCGGATGAGCGGTCTGCTCCAGCGCCGCCGCCGCGCCCTTGCGGACCGATGCATCGTCGTCCAGCAGCATCAACGGCACCGCGTCGCGCAGCACCTGATGCGGCGAAAGGGCGAGTTCGGTGGCCATGAACCCACGCAACATGGCCGGCAGCATCGCACCGGCGTTCTGCAACGAATGGATGACCTCGAACGGTGAGGACACCATCTTGGCCAGCTCGTCCATGAAGCCGCGCAAGGTTCGCATCAGCTCATCGGGCGGACCGTCGAATTCGCCGGGGGTGAAGCCTGCATCGGCCAGCGCCGTCTGTGTCGCATCGGAAATCGGCACCCGCGCCTGGGTCAGGGCGGTGCACATCAGAAACCAGTCCTCGCGCGGGATCTCGGCACTGCCGCCGATCGCGACCAGGCGCTGCATGAACGCCTCGAGCATGTTGCTGGCCCAGTCCCATCCCCGGTCCTGGCGATAGCGAACGAACTCGAGCTGCAACCCCAGCAGCATCTGGTGGGCAAGGATCAGCGGTTCGTTGCGCTTGGCATCACCGGCGGCGGCGATCAGCGCGTCGGTGATCACCGGCAATGTCTGGGGCGTCTGCTCCAGCCAGCCGCGGTCCTCGGCGTTGAGGTCGGCTTCCGGATCGCGCGTTATCCGCTTCGCGATCGCCTTTACCCGGCTCCGCTCGAGCGCGGTCGCGACCGGAGGTTCAGTCGGATCGTCGCCGATCATTGGCACGGGCTCGTCGTCGGCCAGCCCGGCGCTGTCCATGAGCGCGGCGAGTTCCGCCTCGTCCAGATCGCTGCCCTCGATCTCCTCCATCATCGCCTCGACCGCCGTTACCAGCGTTGCCGGGTCGCCGGTGCGGGTGATGTTGGTCTGGCTGAGTTCCTCGTTCTCGAAGCTCCAGGCACCTTCCACGGTCGCGGCGAATTCCGGATGCCGCAGACCGACGCGGAAATGCGTCCAGGTTCGCAGCGCTTCGATGCGCAGGTCGCATTCCCCATCTTGCAGCTCGACCGTGTCCTGTTCCAGCAAGACACCGGCCGCACCGCGCGGGCGGCCTGCCGACAACTTCTGCTTGTAGTCCTGCTCCATGTCGGGATCGAAGAAGTGGTCGCTGAGCAGCATCTCCGCCAGCATGATCAGCGAGCCGTCGATCTCGTCTGGCTCCGCCGTGGGGGGGCGATTGGTGGCTTTGGCCATGACTGCTTCCCGTTTCTCGAGGCCGATCAGGTCCGCGTGGGCAAGGTCCGCGTGGGTTGCCAGACTAGCGACGTGGAGGCTGGTCTGCCAGCAGCCCCAGTTCTGCCCTAAGCGCGGCGATACCGTCGCCGGTTTCACTGCTGGTCGGAACTATGCGTGGAAAGGCCGCCGCATGCGAACGGGCGAGCGCTTCGGTGTCGTGGATTTTCCTGGCCAGCGCGACCGGCCGCACACTGTCGGCCTTGGTCAGAACCAGTTGGAAGGTGACCGCGGCGTGGTCCAGCAGGTCCATCACGTCGTGGTCAGCCTGCTTGAACTCGATCCGCGCATCCATCAGCAGCATCACCCGGCGCAGCGTCGGCCGCCCGCGCAGGTAGTCGAACATCATGCCCTGCCAGTCGGCCTTGATGTCCTTCGAGGCCCGCGCATAGCCATAACCAGGCATGTCCACCAGGGTCAGCCGGCCGCCGAGGTCGAAGAAGTTGAGTTGCCGCGTCCGGCCCGGTTCGGATGAGATGCGGGCAAGCGAATTGCGTCCGGTCAAGGCGTTCAGCAGCGAGGATTTGCCGACGTTCGACCGGCCGGCGAAGGCGATCTCGGTGCCTGCGGGCGGCGGCAGCTGGTCCAGCTTCTGGGCGCCGAAAAAGAACCGGCATTCGGCGGCGAACAGCAGCCGGCCGGCTTCCAGGGCCGCGGCCGCCTCCTCCGGCTCAGGGCTCAAGTGCGGGCGAGGGACGGCTTGGCCAGGCGAGTGCGGCGCTGGATCAGCCATTGCTGCAGGACCGAAAGCGTGTTGTTCCAGCTCCAGTAGATGATCAGGCCGGCCGGGAACTTGGCCATCATGAAGGTGAAGATGATCGGCATGAACTGGAACAGCTTTGCCTGCACCGGATCGGGGGGTGGCGGGTTCATCTTTTGCTGCATGAACATGGTGCCGCCCATGATCAACGGCCAGGCGCCGATATGCAGCAGCGGCATGTAGGCGGCCGGGTTGAACGCCAGCAGCCCGAACAGATTGAACACGTTGGTGGGATCCACCTGCGAAAGGTCGTGGATCCAGCCGAAGAACGGTGCCTGGCGCATCTCGATGGTGACGAAGATCACCTTGTACAGCGAGAAAAATACCGGGATCTGCACCACCATTGGCAGGCAGCCCGAGGCGGGGTTGACCTTCTCCGCCTTGTACATTGCCATCATTTCCTGCTGCATCTTCTGCGGGTCGTCCTTCAGCCGCGCCCGCAGCGCCGTCATCTTCGGTCCCAGCAGTTTCATCTTGCTCATGGAGCGATAGGAGTAGTTGGCCAGCGGGAAGAACAGCGCCTTGACGAAGACGGTGAACACCATGATGGCCACGCCGAAGTTGCCGATCAGGCTGTTCAGGAAATCGAGCGCCAGGAAGATCGGCTTGGTCAGAAAGTAGAACCAGCCAAAGTCGACCGCCTTGTCGAAGCTGGGGATGTGGTACTGGCTTTGATAGCGGTCCAGCAGCGTCACGACCTTGGCGCCGGCGAAGACGTGGCTGACCATCGTTACATCGCCGCTGACCGGCGCGGTCACCGGATCGCTCGACACATAGTCGACCTGATAATGGTCGCCATGGTCTTCCAGGTGACGGAAGTTCACCTTCGATGCGGTGGCCTGGTCTGGGATCAGCGATGTCAGCCAATATTTGTCGGTGATGCCTGCCCAGCCGCCGGTCGAGGTCGCGTCATACGCGAGCCCGTCGTGCTTCTCGCCCGCTGACTTCGCCTTGTCGTAGGTCGTTTCCTGCAAGGTGCCGTTGACGACGCCCAGCAGACCCTCGAACAGCACGTAGTAGCCGGCGACCACGGGCTTGTAGTCGCGACGAATGCGCGACCAGGGGAACAATCGGACCGGCTGGCCAGTGCTGTTCTTCACCGTCTGGTCGACGGTGAACATATAGTTGTCATCGATGGACAGGCCGATCTGAAAGGTCAGGCCGCCGCCATTGCTCCACGACAGCGTAACTGGCTTGCCTGGCACCAGTTCATTGGCGGACGCGGTCCAGGTGGTGTCGTTGTCCGGCAGCTTGACCTTATCTCCCTCAGGCGCCGTCCAACCATACTGGATGTAGTAAGGATCTTTCTCCGACCGCGGCTCCAGCAACTGGACAAGTGGCGAGTTGGCGGCGATTTCCTGCCGGTAATCCTTCAGCACCAGGTCATCGATGCGCGCACCAAGCAGGCTGATCGAACCTTCCACCTTCGGCGCATCGATCTTCACCCTGGGCACATTGCGCGGCACGGCGGTCAGCGCCGGCTGGGTGCCGGGCGTGGGACCGCCCTCACGCGGGGTGGTCACGGGGTGTTCGGCCGCGTTGATGTTCGCGACCTTTGGCGGAACCGACTTCGGCAGATGCGGAGCGACCAGCATCTGGAAGCCCAGCAGGATCGCCAAGGAAACCGCGATCGCCAGGAAGAGCCGTTTCTGGTCCATCAGTGCCCCATGTTCCGGTCGATCCCATGGCCCTCGGACCGCGGCACGGGGTCGACGCCACCTTCATGCCAGGGGTTGCAGCGCAGGATCCGCCTGGCCGCCATCGCGGTCCCCCGTGCCGCCCCATGCACCCGCAAGGCCTCGACCGCGTATTCGCTGCAGCTTGGCCAGAAGCGGCAATGTGAGCCGATGAACGGACGGACCGTCCATTGATAGACGCGCACCGCACCGATCCCGACCTGAGCCGTCCCAGCCCCGATCGCCCGAACCGAAGCCGCCCTCCAAATCTGACTTGCCCAAACCTGACTTGCCCACGCTTGGCCCGGCCAAGCCTTCGTCGAACCTGTCATACCCCCGTCCTGTCGAGCGCGCGCCTGATGTCAGCCTGCAGCGCGATGAATTTTCGTCTGCGCGTGCTGTTCCGCCCGATCAGCACCAGGTCGACGGCGGCGACCGGACGTTCCGTCAGCAGCAGCCGCGCCGCCTCCTTCAAACGGCGCCGTGTCCGGTTACGGATGACGGCGTTGCCCACCTTTTTGGTCACGGTAAAGCCCAACCTGGCAGCCCCACCGTCCTGCCGCGGCATGGCCTGGAGCACAACGCCGCCAACCGCCGCCTTCTTCCCGGTCGCCGCGACGAGCAGGAATTCCGCCCGCCGCTTCAACCGGCCGGGCTGCACGGGCGTCAGTGCGCGGGTCGAGGCTGGCATGAACCGCACATCAGCGGCTTGGCGTCAGGCGGACAGCTTCTTGCGGCCCTTGGCACGGCGATTCGCCAGCACCTTGCGGCCGCCGACGGTCTCCATGCGGGCGCGAAATCCGTGCCGGCGCTTGCGGACGAGCTTCGACGGTTGATAGGTGCGCTTCACGACTGCTCTCCGAAAACCTTGGCCGAAAACCGTCCGGACGACGTCCTGGTGGCCCGTACCGTTGCAAGCGAGGGCCGACGGGCACACCTGATCAGGCGGCCCGCCGGAAGCGGCGGCTTATAGGGAGGTGACCGGAGGGCGTCAATCTCCGTGCTGCCGCCGCTCGCGGCGCGGACGCCATTATCCGGCGCGCTTTATCGGGTCCATGACGGCCAGCCGGTACAGCCGCCCGGTCGCGTCCAGCGCATCCACCGACCAGGGCCCACCGACACCATCGACCATCCAACGCAGGATCGCCCACAGGTCGTGATCGACCGCCGCGTCGTCGAGCGGTTCCAGGGCCGGTACGATGGCGTAGATTTCCAGGCCCGCGGGAAACGCCTCGCCGCTGCGGCCGATGAAGACCAGTTCGTAGACCGTGCCGGACGGCGCGGCCAGATAGCCCGGCGCCGTCAGGCCAAGCTTATCGAGGGCGAACCTGGCGGCGAAGAAAGCACGAAACTCCGGGTAATGCCCCAACCGATCCTCCGCCAGGACATAGGCCCGCCTTGTGTCGTGCAAGGGCGGAGCGGCGACGATCTCGACGGCGCTCATGATGCGGCACCGGTTCGGTTCAGGAAGTCGACGATCGCGGCGGCGATGTCCGGGCCAGAATCCTCTTGCAGGAAGTGCCGTCCGGTTACCATGACCGGTCCCTCCGCATGCGGCAGCATGGTCTTGAACCGCGCCGAGAAGGTGGCTGCGTCGAACACTTCATCCTCGCGTCCCCACACGATCAGCGTGGGCAGCCGGGTCCGTGACAATCCCTGTTCCAGCCAGGCGAATCGGGCCAGCGCGCGTGCCGTGTCGTCCAGCGGGATCCAACGCGGCCACACCCAGGTCAGCAGTCGCGTTGCCGGATCGGGCAGCACCGCCTCGTAAGCGGTCTGCGCTTCAGCCCTGAAGCGGGCGCGGTCGACCACGGACAGGTAAATGCCGCGGCCGGCGAGGGCGCTGTGCCGACCGAGCAGGTAGGGACCCACCAGCGGGGCGTGCATCAGGCGCCACGGGAAGACGCGGGTATGGAACTCGGCTGGCGGTAGCGGCCATGCCCAGGTGCTCATGACCACCAGCGCCTTGACCCGGGGCAGGTTGGACAGTGCGGACCCCAGGCCGGTCGGTCCGCCCCAGTCGTGGCAGACCATGGTGATGCGGGTCAGGTCGAGTTGGCGCAGCAGCCCGGTCAGGTTGGCGATATGCCCGTCCAGGCTGTGTGCATGCTCGCTGGTCGGTTTTTCCGACAGGCCGAAGCCGATCATGTCCGGCACGATCACCCGGTGGCCCGCCGCGACCATCGGGCGGATGAAGGCTCGGTACAGGTAGCCCCAGGTCGGATTACCATGCAGCAGCACGACCGGGTCGCCCGCTCCCTCGTCGATATAATGCATCCGCCAACCGTTCACCTGAGTGAACCGCGGCTGGTATGGCCACTGTTCCCGCACATCGGCGGGCAGCATCGGCTGCGGCATTTCTCGTGGTCCTCCCCACCGTCGTCGCTGGTCGGACGCATAGCAGGACAGAGCGCCCGATCCGTCCAGCACCCTGCCGGTCCGCGCCCCGCCGCAACAGCGCGCGCGTGTCACGATCGAAGGGAAGTCCCGCGACAGTCAGCGTGCCGACGGTGCGTCCGTTGTGCCGACCCGCTGCAGGATTTGCAGCAGTGACGGGCGCAGGCGATGCAGCTCCTCAAGATGGATGGCCGAAAGTTCAGCCAGACGCGTGTCGGCTGAAGCGGTCAGGCCGAGGCGGACGCGGCGACGGTCATCGACATCGTGTTCGCGCAGGACCAGCCCGGCCTTCACCAGGCGATCCACCAGCTCGACAGCGCTATGATGTTGAATACGCAACCGCTCGGCGAGGTCGCCGATGGTGGGGCGGCGACCGCGGCAAAACCCTTTGATAACCAGCAAGGCCTGGTGCTGACGCGTCGTCAAACCACCCTCGGCCGCCGCTGTCTGGCTGAACTCCAGGAAGTGCCGGATCAGATAGCGGAATTCCGCCAGCGTCTGGTACTCATCGTAGCCTAGCTCCCTCCGGGCAGGCAATTTCCGTCCTCCCTCGCGCAGACATGTTTCTCACACATAAAATATCGCTATACGACCTAGTCATTAACTATCGGAGGACGATATATCGGCGGCATCGTTTGACAAGTCCATTCCTCTATCGAAAAGCAGTGCGCAATGCTCGGCGTGATTCTTGGTGGCGTCCTGGCGGGCCTGGCGCTCGGCATGCTTGGCGCCGGCGGCACGATCATCGGTCTGCCGATGTTCCTTTACCTGGGCGGCCCGCAGGGTCACCTCGCTTTCGGCACCAACGCGTTTGGCGTCACGATCATTGCCTTGCTGCTGCTGCTCTGGCGCATGCGCAACCGGGAGATCGATGTTGCTTTAGGTGTAACGTTCGCCATTCCCGGGCTCATCGGGATCGCGATCGGTGCCCGGCTGGGCCTTGTTTACCCGGCCGACAAGCTTGTCTTCCTGCTCAGCTTTCTGATCCTCGTCGTTGCCGGGTGGATCGGTTATCTCAGCACGCGGCCGGCGGTGATCGTGCCCACGCGCAAATCGTCGATCGAGCTGCGTCACATCGTTCGCATTGTTCCGACCGCGTTCGTCGTTGGTCTGATTTCTGGCTTCTTCGCGATCGGTGGCGGATTTCTCGTGGTGCCGGGGCTTGCACTCGCGGCGGCGATCGACATTCGTTCTTCCGCGCGGACGTCGCTGCTTCCGATCACCGTCTTCGCCGGCCTGGGTGCGATCGAATACATCATGGCCGACAGCGTGAGTTTTCGCCTGAGCGGCATCATGATCATAGCCGGCCTGGCGGGCGGCGTGGTCGGCATCGTGCTTGGCGACCGGCTGCCGCTTCCGGCGGTGCAGCGAAGCTTCGCGGTGTTTCTGGCCGTTGTCGCGCTCTACATGATCGCCCAGAACATCTGAATCGATGTGCTACCGCGCCCCCGCCACGGATCGCGCGGGTGGTGGCGGTCCGGCGAACGTGCTTGAACCTGGTCCCGCAGCCGAGGATTTCGGACTGCGCAGGACCGCAGGCGACATGCACCGTGCCGATGCGGCAACCGTGACCCCGGCCGCGCCGGCGGTTCGCGGATGGCCTGGGTTGGCTATATCAGGGTGCATGTCGGCGACCGTTCGGGAGACGAGCCTGATGGCAGACGTGCAGTCGGTTTATCAACGTGGTCTGGGCGGCCCGCCGCTGGGACCCAACCAGCGCGGTGACAAGCGCGTGGCGGTCATCGGCGCCGGCGCCAGCGGACTTTGTTCGGCCAAATATCTGCTGCAGGCCGGTTTCGACGTCACCGTGTTCGAAATCGGCAGCCAGATCGGCGGCATGTGGTGCTTCAACAACGATAGTGGGCGATCCTCGGCCTACCGCACGCTGCACATCAATACCTCCCGTGGGGTCACCCGGTTTAGCGACCTGGATTTCGATCCCGAGACGCAGCCTTTCCCCGATCATTACGATATGCACCGATATCTCGTGCGTTACGCCGAACATTTCGGTGTTGCGCCGTGCATTCGCTTCAATAGCAGGGTCGAGCAGGTGCGACCGGCCTTCGATCCGGCGCGCGAACCGCCGGTCTGGGAGGTCGTGCTGGCTGACGGCGTGGTGCAGCGCTTCGACGCGGTGCTGCTCGCCACCGGCCACCTGACCACGCCGCTGCACGCGGCTGACCTGCAACGGTTTGGCGACGGGTATCTGCACGCCCACGATTACCGTGCGCCCGAGCCGTTCGTCGGCCAGCGCATCTGCGTCGTCGGCGTCGGCAACAGCGCGTGTGACATCGCCAGCGACGTCTGTGTCACCTCCCGCCGGACTGTCCTGGTGGCTCGGTCTGGCGTCACCATCCTGCCTAAATTATTGTTCGGCAAAGCTTTTACTGACATCACGGCACAAATTCAGCGGCCGTGGATCCCGCGTGCGCTGCGCCAGAGGTTGGTCCGATCGTTGGTTTGGCTGGCGCACGGCGACATGACGAAGCTGGGGTTCAAGCGGTCAAGCGCGTTGAGCCATGTCACCTCCAACGGCACCGTGACGACCGACATCGCCTATCGCCGGATTTTCGTGAAACAAGGCATCGAGGCGATAGACGGTCACCGCATTCGCTTCGTCGACGGCACCGAGGCGGAATTCGACACGCTGATCGCCGCGACCGGGTATCGCATTGATCTGGATATGCTGCCGCCGGAGGTGGTGCGCGTGGTGGACAACCGGTTGGACCTCTACCTGCGCATCGTGCCGCCCGGCTGGCCCGGCTTGTTCCTGATGGGGTTCTTCAACACCGATACCGCTTTGAACATGGTGTTCGAGCACCAGGCCCGCTGGGTGCGCGAGCATCTGCTGGGCAACGCGACACTGCCGTCGGATGCCGACATGCGCCAGGCGATCGCCGACCGCACCACGTGGTACAGGAGCCAGTACCGTGACACCGAGCGGCACACCATCGAGGAGGAGCATGTACGCTACCTGACCGATCTTCGCACCACGTTGAAGGCCGCCGCCAGGGTTCGGAAAGAACCCGCTCGGGCTGCCTGAGCCGTCCTTGCCGCAGCGCGCCTAAGCGGGTGACGGGAGCTAAAGCCGAGCCATCACCGTCCGAGCGAATTCCTCGGCCAGGCGCCACTTGCCGGCGGTGCCGACGGCAAACACCATCTCCTGCAGGCCGTCCCGTTCCAGCGACCGGATCTGCTCGATCAGCGCCTCGGCTGTTCCCACCAGGCAGGTGTCGCGGATCAGTTGCTCATCGATCAGCGCGGCTTCACCCGGATGCAGATCGGTATAGTGGAACTCATGGGTTCTGAAATGCCGGTGCTCGCGCGGCGTCTGCTCGACCAGCGCACAGTAGGGCTTCCAGATGCGGCTCAGAAAATCCGGCGGGGCGGTGCCGGTCTCGTGCACCATGTCGTAGAAATAGTAGACGCTCGCCATTACGTTCGGCCCGATCATCTGCTTGATCCGATCCGAGTCGGCCGCTTCACCCGGTTGCAGCAGCGCCACATTCGTCAGCGTCGCATTGCGAAACCCCGTCATGTCGCGTCCGGGCCGGGCGGCGCCTTGACGCGCATGACCGAGGGCATCCTGCACCGGCACGCCACGGGGCGGAATGGCGAACACCAGGCCATCACCGAATTCACCCGCCAGTGCCATTGCCCGTGGGCCGAAGCCCGAAACATAGAGCGGAATGCGCGGGTGCAGATTGATGAACCGGGTCTCGTGGCGGAGCATTTTCACCGGGCGCGACCGCCCCTCAAAGGTATAATCCACCACCTGACCGTCGAGCAGACCGGACAGGACGCGCAGGTAGTCGCTGAACGCCGCCATTTTCATCGGCTTCTGGCCCATCGTGCGCATCGCGGTGTTGCCGGTGCCGATCCCCAGGAACACGCGTCCCGGCGCCAGGCGGTTCAGCGTCGCCATCGCCGCCACCTGGACCGGCGGGATGCGGGTGCCACAGATCGCCGTGCCGGGTCCGATCCGCAGCCGCTTGGTCTGCTGGGCCGCCAATGCGCACACCGCATAGACGTCGGAGAACATCATCTGGCTGTCGGCGACCCAGGCGGAATCGTAGCCAAGGTTCTCGATGAAGCTGAAGAAGCCGATCTCGTCGATGTCTGACATAATGCAAAAGCCGAATTTCATGCTCGTCCCTCCGCGGGCCGCCGCCGCGACCGCTGGCAACGCGCTGACACAAATACCCCGAGTTGCCGCATGATGCGAAGCCGACGATCAGGACCTATCGCGACAGCACGCCGGCACACCTGATGAGCGGTCTTTTTTCTCAGGCCCAGGTTCAGCACCTTCCGCTGCACGATCTCGCCGCCAGATCTGGGCCGGCGGTGTGAAGACCCACCATGCACGTCACGAACGGACCGCGACCCGCTCACAAAAACCTGTCCGGTGAAATGCTTGCTGACGAAAGGGCTGGGGCTTAGAGCGAATTCACGATAATGGGAAACACCGACGCAGGATCGTCGAGGGTAGACAGCGTCGGCCGTTCCGGGTCAGAAAGCGGGCGCCGTGCAGACGATGGCAGGCCACAACGGGGTGGCGGGCTCACCCAATTCTTGAACCAACTCCGCCGGAGAACGACGCGTGTCAGTTACTACACATGATCACGGGCATGACGATCACCACGGCCACGCTCCCGGGTTCGCCGCGCGCTGGCTGTTCAGCACCAATCATAAGGACATTGGCTCACTTTACCTGATGTTCGCGGTCATGGCCGGCTTGGTCGGCGGCGCCCTGTCGATGATCATGCGGGCGCAGCTGCTGCACCCGCACAACGACATCGTCACCTCGGGCCAGGAGTGGAACACAATCGTCACGTCGCACGGTCTGATCATGATCTTCTTCACGGTCATGCCGGCGCTGATTGGCGGGTTCGGCAACTGGTTCATCCCGCTGATGATCGGTGCGCCCGACATGGCGTTCCCGCGCCTCAACAACATCAGCTTCTGGCTGCTGCCGCCCGCTTTCGTGCTGATCATGATCGGTTTGCTGCTGGGCGAGTCGGGCACCGGCTGGACGCTGTACCCGCCGCTGTCGCTCTCGACCTACGAGTACGGCATGGGGATGGACTGCACGCTGTTCGCCCTTCATCTCGCCGGCGCGTCATCGCTGCTGGGCGCGATGAACTTCATCGTCACCATCTTCAACATGCGCGCACCGGGCATGACGCTGCACAAGATGCCGCTGTTCATCTGGAGTGAGCTGGTAACGGCCTTCCTGTTGCTGCTGGCCGTGCCGGTCCTGGCCGGCGCGATCACCATGCTGATCTGCGACCGCAACTTCGGCACCGCGTTCTTCGACCCGCAGGGTGGCGGCGATCCGGTGCTGTTCCAGCACCTGTTCTGGTTCTTCGGCCACCCCGAGGTCTACATCATGATCTTGCCGGCCTTCGGCATCGTCAGCCACGTGGTCTCCACCTTCAGCAAGAAGCCGATCTTCGGCTACCTTGGAATGGTGTACGCGATGATCGCCATCGGCGTCGTCGGCTTCGTCGTGTGGGCGCACCACATGTTCGTGTCCGGCATCAGTGTCGATACCCGCGCCTACTTCATGGCCGCGACATTGGTGATCGCGGTCCCGACCGGTATCAAGGTTTTCTCGTGGATCGCCACGATGTGGGGCGGGTCCATCGAGTTGAAGACGCCCATGCTGTGGGCGATCGGCTTCATCTTCGTGTTCACCATCGGCGGCGTCACCGGCGTCGTGCTGGCCAACGCCGGCATCGATCAGATCCTGCACAACACCTACTACGTCGTCGCGCACTTCCACTATGTGCTGTCGCTGGGCGCGGTGTTCGGCATCTTCGCCGGATTCTACTACTGGATCGGCAAGATGACGGGGCACCAGTATCCGGAGTTCTGGGGCAAGGTGCACTTCTGGCTGACCTTCATCGGCGTCAACCTGACCTTCTTCCCGCAGCATTTCCTCGGGCTGGCGGGCATGCCGCGCCGTTATCCGGACTATCCGACCGCCTTCGCCGGGTGGAATTTCGTCTCTTCGATCGGTGGCTTCATCAGTGGCCTGGCGACGCTGGTGTTCCTGTATGTCTGCTTCCGGACCTTCACGTCGAAGGCGCATGTCGCCGACAACTACTGGGGCGAGGGTGCGACGACCCTGGAGTGGACCCAGACCTCGCCGCCCGCGTACCACACCTACCTGGAGCTGCCGCGGATTCGCTGAATCCCATTGATCCGGCGCGGGTTCGCGTGGCAGGAAGCTCGCCATGCCAACCCGTCGCTTCATGGTTGCAAGTTGCCTTCCCGTCGTGCTTGCCGGGTCAGCATTCGCGGCGGCGTCCGCGGATGGTTTCCCTGCGTTTCTGAATAATGTGAGAGCCGAAGCGCGCAGAAACGGCATTCGGACCGCCACACTGGACAGCGCCTTCGCCGGTGTGTCGCCAAACCAGAAGGTGCTGGACCGGGATCGGCACCAGCCCGAGTTCACCATGACCTGGACGCGTTATCGTGGCCTGGTGATCACCGACAAGCGGATCACCAACGGCCGCCAGGCAGTCGCCGCGAACAGCGGCTTGTTCCGACAGGTCGGGCAGCGCTACGGCGTCGACGCCGGTGTCATTGCCGGCATCTGGGGGCTCGAATCCAGCTTTGGCACCGGCACCGGCGACTTCCGCGTGGTGGACGCGCTGGCCACGCTCGCCTGGGACGGCAGGCGGGCCAGTTTTTTCCGTGGCGAGCTGCTCGCCGCCTTGAAGATTCTCGATCATGGCGATGTGGCGCCCGCCGGAATGACCGGGTCCTATGCCGGCGCCATGGGCCAGCCGCAGTTCATGCCAACGAGCTACCTGCGTTACGCCGTCGACTTCGAGGGAAACGGTCGCCGCGATATCTGGACCAGCACGCCGGATGTGTTGGGCTCGATCGCCAACTACCTCACGCAGTCGGGGTGGCGGGCCGGACAGAGCTGGGGACAGGCGGTGACGGTGCCGCCCGGTTTGGACGCGCCGGGACGCGATGCGCGGCGCCCCCTGGCGGACTGGATGCGGGCCGGTGTCCGGCCTAAGACTGGCCGATGGGTCGCGCCGGCCGACGCGCCGGCGGCGCTGATCGCGCCCGATGGCGAGGGTGGCGAGACCTTCGCCGTGTATGCCAACTTTGCCGCGATCCGGCGATACAACCCATCCGATTTCTATGCCATCGCCGTCGGATTGATCGGTGATCAGGTGGTGGTGTGACAGTCCGGCCAGTCAGCGGACGAGAACTCAAGCCTCCGCTGCTGGATCTGTCGCTAGGTTTGGTCCGGCACGCCGGGGCCAACTCGCTTTTGCTTCTGGCGTTCGGCTGCGCCCCGGCGCTGAAGCCGGCGCCACATTATGTCCTTGGCAGCCCGTATCAGGCCGCGACCATCTGGTTCTACCCGAGGGAATCGTTCGACATGGACGAAACCGGTCTTGCCTCCATCGCCCGGACCGGCGCGCCCAGGCTGACCACGGATGGCGAGGTGTTCGATCAGAGCGCCCTCGGCGGCGGCCACCCGACCATCCAGCTTCCCGCCATCGCGCGCCTGACCAACCTGGACAACGGCCGCGCCGTCACCATCCGGCTCAACGATCGAGGCTCCGACGACCCGCACCGTCTGCTGGAGATCACGCGCCGGACCGCACAGCTGCTGGGGGTACCCGCGGACGGCCTGGCGCGCGTGCGACTTGAGGTGCTGCCCAACGCAAGCCACACCGCGGCCGACGCGCTGCCGGGCGCGCCGTCTCTGGCCATAGCCGCTGCCCCACGTGACCTGGTCGAGGTCGCCGAGCTGCCGCTTCCGCCTGGTGTACGCGGCGGCGCCGCCAGCACGTCGCATCTCGTTGCGGTGGCCGATCAGGCCCGTCCGGTCGCTGCGGCTCCGCCGATGCGCCTGCCGGAAACGGTCAGCCAGACCCTGGTTCGGCCAGGGCACCTGATGGTGCGCCTGGATCAATTCGATGATTATCACTACGCCGCAAGCCAACGCGCCCGGATGAGCGCGGCCGGCGCACGGATTGTTACCGTCACGGACGGTCGGACGCATCAGTTCCGGGTCGAGATCGGCCCGTTGCCCGATGTTGCCCGCGCCGACGCCGTTCTGGACCAGGCACTCGCATCCGGCATTCCGGATGCTCGGATCGTGGTGGATTAGGAGGTACCGTCGAGATGCTGACCCGTCGTCTTGGCTTGCTGGCTTCCGCCTTCGCGCTGGGCGCGTGGCCTGCCTTCGCGCAAGCGAAACATCCCACCGGCGCCACCGCCGTCCGCCTCGCGGCCGGCGGCCATAAAGGCAAGAACACCGCTGCTGCCACCGGCAGTCCAGCCGACACGCCGCTGGGACCGGTGGCGACGGCCGCGCGGTGGGCCTACATGACGGACTTCGACACCGGTGCCACGTTGCTGGAAAAACAGGCGGATGACGAAATGCCGCCGTCGTCGATGACCAAGCTGATGACGATGTACCTGGTCTACGATCAGCTCAAGCAGGGCCGTTTGAAGCTGCAGGACGAACTGCCGGTGAGCGAAAAGGCCTGGCGGATGCAGGGCTCGAAGATGTTCGTGCAGGTCGGCAGCACGGTGAAGGTCGAGGACCTGATCCGCGGCGTCATCGTCCAGTCCGGCAACGACGCCGCCATCGTGCTGGCCGAGGCGATCGGCGGGTCGGAGGAGCAGTTCGTCGCGAAGATGAATGCGAAGGCGAAGGAACTCGGATTGACCCATTCGTTTTTCAAGAATTGCACGGGCTGGCCAGACCCGGAGCAGCACATGAGCGCGCGCGACATCGCCACTCTCGCGAGTGACATCATTAGGGATCTTCCCGATTATTATCACTACGATGCGGAGAAGACGTTCCGGTACAACGGCATCGAGCAGGGCAACCGCAACCCGATGGTGCAAAAGGGCACCGCGGATGGTCTGAAGACCGGCCATACGGAAGCCGGTGGCTATGGACTTGTCGTAAGTTCAACGCGCAACGGCCGTCGGATCATCCTGGTTCTGAACGGCATGACGTCGATGCACGAGCGGGCCGAGGAGTCGGAAAGGCTGATGGACTGGGGCTTCTTCAACTTCGAGGATGTCACGCTGTTCAGCGCCGGCGACGTCATCCAGAAGGTGCCGGTCTGGCTGGGCACCGAACATTCCGTGCCGCTGGTTGCCGGGCGGGACGTGGTGGTGACGATGCCACGCAACTGGCGTCAAAAGGCGTCGGTCAAGGTCAGCTACGACTCGCCGCTGACCGCTCCGGTCGCCAAGGGTGACCAGGTGGGCAAGCTGACCCTCACCGGCCAGGGCGTTCCCGGCCTGGACATCCCGCTGATGGCCGCGGCGGACGTGCCGCGGCTGGGTCTGCCAGGACGGGCGATGGCGGTGCTGTCGAAATACATGACGGGTACGTAACAGGCTATGACGCTGGGGCGGCTCATCACGCTGGAGGGCGGCGAGGGCGTCGGCAAGACAACCCAGTCCATGCTGTTGGCCGAGGCACTGGTGGCACAAGGTGTGTTGGTGCTGCGCACCCGTGAACCGGGCGGCTCACCCGGCGCCGAGTTGCTGCGCGAGATCCTTCTCGGCGGGTCGATCGACTGGGCGCCGCGGGCTGAAACCCTGCTGCATTTCGCCGCTCGGGCGGAGCATGTGGCGCGCACCATTCGGCCGGCGTTGGCGGCTGGTTCATCGGTGATCTGCGATCGCTTCTACGATTCAACCCTGGCATATCAGGGCTATGGGAAGGGCGCCGACAGAGGCTTCATTGGCGCGCTGATCGGGCTGATCGGCATCGTGCCGGACATGACGATCGTGCTTGACGTGCCCGAGGTGGTGGCAGCCGAACGGATGCGCCGCCGCGGCGCGGCGCTCGATCACTACGAACGTCTGGACGAAGCGTTTCATGGCCGGGTCAGGCAGGGATTTCGGGACATCGCCGCCGCGCAGTCGGAACGATGCATGCTGCTGGACGCATCGGGCGACATCCAGGCCGTCCACACCGCCATCATGACAGCGGTGTGGATGCGGTTAGCAAGATCGTCCGAGGTTGAGCCAACCTTGGACGCCAATCCTGCTCTCGATACAGGGATGGATCAGTAGGCAAGCGCTTCCTGCTCGACCGGCACCCAGCGGCCGTTTTTCACCACCGTCAGGAACGAATGGGTCGAGCCGTGGTGCTGGTCCGGACCGAAGGAGAGCTTGCTGCCGAAGATGTCGGTGTAGTCGTGGATGCTCTCCATCCCCTTGATGAAGCTGTCCGCGGTCAGGTCCTTCCCGGCGTTCTTCAGTCCGGTCAGCACGAGGTACGCCGCGGTGTAGCCGACCTCACCATGGAAGTTGGGTTCGCGACCAAAGCGGGCCTTGTACTTCTTGGCGAACGCCTGCACCGCCGGGCGCGGATCGTCGGGGTAGGCATAAAGCGCCGGGGTCATGCAGTAGAAGCCTTCGGTGGCGCCACCCGGCAGCGTCGCCACCGCTGTGTCATAGGACGCGAACTGGCCAACCAAATCGACGTTCCAGCCCATCTTGCGCACGGTTTGAATGATGATGTTGGTATCGCGCACGATGGTGCCCATCATGATCGCGTCGCAGCCCGCATCGTGCAGCTTCTCCATCGCGCCGTTGAAGTCGGTGTCGGTCGGCCGGTGTGCCGTCGTCGCCACCACCTTCAGGCCCAGTGCCTTGGTCTCGGCCACTACCCCGGCCAGCACATCCTTGCCGAAATCGGAGTCCTGGTAGGACACGCAGAATGACTTGCGCCCCTTGTTCTGGGCGAAATACTTCACCGCCGCGCGCATCTGGTCGTAATAGGACGCGAACTGCCCGAATTTCAGCCGGTTATACGGCTCGTACATCGAGCGAGCCGCTGTCAGCGGGAACATGTTCGGCACGTTCTTGGCGAACTGGGCCGGCATGTTCGCATCGTTCATCGGGGTGCCGCCGTCACCGATCGCCAGGAAGATGTCGTCGCTGTTCAGCAGTTTGTTCATCGCCTGCACCGCGCGAGGAACCATGTATTGGGTGTCCTCAACGATGTATTTGATCTTGCGGCCGTTCACGCCGCCTTTGTCGTTGGCCTCGTCGAATGCCATGCGAATGGCGTCGCTGTTGTTGACCCCCTGCACGGCGGTGACACCCGACAGGTCAGTCGCCGTTCCGATGACGATCTGCGCATCGGTCACGCCGCGAGCCGGATCGGCCGCATTCGCGATCGACGCGGTCATCAGCAAACCGCCGGCAATAACTGGTAACCAGCCTCTCATAGGCTTCAAAGGCATGACGTGTTTCCTTCCCTGGACCGGCCGTGCCGTCACGACCGGATTAGTCAACTGCTCGGCTTCAGCCGGATGGGCGGACGCTAGCTGGCTCCAGGTGCATGATAAAGAGCGAAAAGGAAAGCCACAGGCGCGCTGCGGGCCCCCAGGAGCTTGCCGGGATTTGCGATCGATCAGCCTGACAGCCGCCTTCCAAGGGCCGCCCACCACTCATAAAGCTTCCGGCAGATCCTTGATCTTGCTGCTTTGGTGGGCTCCGCGAAGTTGCTGATCATGCTATACCATTACGATCGGGCGCACCGGCGCGGCTGTCGCACCGCGTATCTTTGTCGCCAGCAGGATGAAGCAGCCGGCGTGGATCTGATCGGTGGCGAGTTCCTCCAATGCCAGGTTCTCGATCAGATAGACCCCGCATCCGGCCAGGGCGAACTGATGCACCGGCAGCACCAGGCCTTCGGTGGGATTAGGCAGCACCTCCACCGCCATGTTGTCCGCACCAATCGCCACGATGCCTTGATCAATCAGCCACTTTGCCGCTGCCACGTCGATGCCTGGCTCGCCTTGCACATAGCGGGCGTTGTCGACGCCGAACAAGCGGCCCCAACCGGTGCGGATCAGTGCGATATCGCCGGATTCGACCGCGAAGCCACCGGCGTCGGCCGCCCGTCGCAGGTCATCCCGCGTGACCGTCTGGCCCGCAGCCAGGTGTGCGGCGCCGGCCACGTCGAACAGCACCGCGCGGGTGATCATCGGCGGCGCATGCTCGATCCCCAGGCGATCGAGTCCCCAGTCCGTGACGACATCCGCGGCGACATTGTTGTTGTAAAGCATTCCACCGTCGGAAAAATGCCCGAGCGCATCGATGTGGGTGCCGACATGCGCGGTCATCTCGATGCGTTCAAGGTTGCTGCCGGCGTCATTGGTCGCACCCAGCTTGCGTCGTCGTTTGATGGTGTCGCGCCACGATCCGAAAATCGACATCAGGAATGGTGTCTGGTTCGGCGCCATATAGGGCGCCCCCATGTAGATCTCATGGCTGACATCGTAAATACGGCCGTGGCGCACTGTCGCGAGGGCGGCAAGCCGTTTCTCGACCGTCAGCAGGTTCGCCGCGCCGATCTGGTCGGCGTCCCCCCATTGTCCGTGGCTGTGGATCAGGTTGGGCAATTGTTGCTCCTTGTCCGCGCGGTTGCTTCCACGTGAGGCCACGCTGCCACGCGGATGCGGGGATGGGCAACACGTCCCTGGGGGGCACAACGGGCGCCGGTGCCGCGTGGGGGTAGTCGGGCGCCTGGAGAGTGGCGCTGCCGTAGTCTGTTGACCTCGTCTGCCCTGCGCGCCACGTTCAGTGGATGTCCGTATTTCTCGTTCTCGCTCCCGAGCCGGAACCTCGCCTGGACGTAGCCGTTAAGGCTTCGTTCCCGGACAATTACTTCGTGATTGCGGCCGGCCAATATCTTGTGGCCGACGACAAGCTAACGACGCCGGAAATCTCGGAAAAGCTTGGCGCGCCGAGCGGCGGCGTGGGCCGCGTCCTTATCATTCCGGTGCAAAACTACACCGGATGGCACAACAAGGACTTATGGGAGTGGATTGTCTCTCGATCGAGCGTCGCACCTCCATCGGTATCCAAGGCGGGCTAGCTTGTCATCCAGCGATTCGAGCGAAGTTGGGCCGCCTCCCGAACGGCCAGCGGGAGAGCCGATCCGCGATCTCTATCCAACGATGGACGCCCGCTTTGTTCTCGTGGAGATCGGCAAGCTTGGCAGCAAAGTCGACCGCCTCATCGAGGACACGAAAGCAGTGTGCGATAAGGTTGATGCCATCAGCCATCAGATCACCTTCGTGAAGGGTGCGGTTTGGGTTATCGGAGCCTTGCTGACGGTCGTCGTGGGCGCCGCGGTCTGGTACCTCTCGGGACGTCTGTCGATCACGATTAGGCCACCACCATAGCCAAGACAGCATGTCCATTTAGGCGTCCGGGATGGTCAGTCGATTGCTGCGACGCAGCCGCCGGCTGCTAAGTTCTATTGAGGCGGCCGAAGAATGGGAGGCTCCAGTGCTGGAGATGATCAACGTGGAGTGGGTTTCGCTTCAGCTTCGTCAGCCTTTCTGACGAAGAGGCTGACCCGAAATGATCCCGTAATATATTGGCCGGGTTCGTGTTCGACACCACCGGCAGCTACCGGGTCGCGTTCGGACTGTCGATCGTATGCTACATCGCGGGCAGTATCGCGTTCTGGGCGCTGCGCCGTCCGCGGCTATTCAGGCATAGGAGGATCTGTTGCTGTTTCTGGTGATCAGCGAACCTCGACCCGAACCCCCATCCAGTGTGACGGCGGCGCGGCAGAATTACTGGAGGTGGATCCAACCCTTGATCGACGATGGGCAGGTCCGGTCGGTTCACGCCAAGGTCGGGCGCGGCGCGGTCGTGCTGTTCGATGTCCCATCCAACGAAGCGCTGCATGCCCACCTCAATGCCTGGGCGGACATCATCCCCGCCAGTTTCGCGGTGCACGCGCTGATCGATCCGGTGAACGCGCGGCGGTTCCTCGACGCCCAAGGAGGCAATGGCTGAACGTGCTGCCGACCGCTGGATTGCCAGTCCTCACCCCGGCCCGGCGATCCGGCCCAACGCGCGGCAAGGCTGGATGCGTTCAGCGGGTTCGCCGGTAATGCAACGCCAGACCGAAGCGGCAACCCTCGACGTCGCCGCCGGCTACATACTCGCCTACCGCCTGTTCGACGTTGCCTATGCGATCGATTTGGCCAGGGCCGAGGAGATCTGGGCCCGCACCGTTCGCACCGGAAGCTCCCGCGGGCGCCTGACGACGACGCCGCCAAAGGCCGTTGCGTTCGGCGTTCCGCCGGTCGCGCTAAGTCTGGGAGCCGTCATGTTGGCTCTGCCGGAAGGGCCGCTCCAGGCCACCGTCACCGCGCGGCTTTATGAATTCGGCGTGGTCAGCCTGGCCTTGCGCGTGCCGGTCGTTGATCTGCCCTGGACGATCTTCTCAGACCTGGTGAACGCGGTGGATCGGGCGGTCAGCCTGACGCCGGCCAGCTTGCTATGGACGGATCTTCTGGATCGTGTCCGCCAAGGGGTGGGCGACGCGCTGGTTCGGCCAACCCCGTTGACGCTGGAGGAGGATTACCTGGTCGGGGTAGCCAACACCTTCAGCCAGCCGGTGACCGCCGAGGCTTTGGTGACGCGGTTGGATCTCGTCCCGCTGTTGTCCGGCGAACAACGACCGCTGTCCGAGGCCGCCAGAAGGGATCTGCTGCGGCACCGGTATTCCTACTACACCGACGACATGGTGGTGCTGACCTGGGATCGGGCTTTTCTTTACGAGCCACGGGGCGACGCGGACGTCATCGACGTGCTGGAGGTGGCGAACGCGCAGCTGCTGGAGATGCGCTATTACGACGAGTTGCTGGATGCGGAACTACCGAGGATGTACGACCTGGTGGAGGCGGCGCGGCGGCGCTGGGCTCTTCCGGGCGCTCGTCGCTTCGCCGATCTGGCGCGCCGCCTGTACACGATGGTGGCTGAGGTAACCGAACTGACCGAGAAAGTGGATAATGCGCTGCAGGTGACCGAAGATGTCTATCTGGCGCGGATCTATGCTGCGGCGCTGGAGCTATTCCGGGTGCCGACCGTCAGCGCCGCGGTCGATCGCAAGCTGTCGATCATCCGCGACACCTATACCGCGCTTTACGACGAGGCTTCGAGCAGCCGGTCGGGAATTCTCGAAATTATCATCGTCGTCCTGATCGCGGTGGAGATTGTTCTGGCAGTGGTCCGTTAGCAACCACATAACTCTGGCTGGACCATGCGGTACTGGCTATCCGCCACGCTTGCGTGTGGTCAGCGCCTCGAACGTGCCGATCAGGCCCTCGATCTCGGCCGACACCGATTCGAACTCCTGCGCCAACTGCGCGTACGCGTCGCGCGCCTCCGGTTCGGTCTCGGAACTTGCGTGCGAAGAACATTCGGCTGCCCAGGCCAGCGGATCCCGGACGAAACCATCGGTATTTTGGGGCATGTCCATGTTCGTATTCCTTCGGCAACTCCCGCTTTATAAAAAACTTGGTTCATATCAACCGATACTTTTTCGTCAAATCGGCATGAATGGCCGTGTTGCAGACGGCAGAAAGCATTAAACCGGGCACACTTCTCCGTGTATGACGCTGGATTGCCCGTGGTGCCGGCCAAATTCCAACCCCGACGTCCGATGACCGGCAATTTCATCGATACCCGCCGCCGCTAGTCGGACGCCGCCGGACCGGGTTTTATCGGGAGTTGAGGCTGCGGGTTTATCCAAGAATACGTTACGATAGCGCGTTGTCCGCCGCCGATCCGCGGCCCAGGATCCCAGCGCCGCCGCCGGCCAACCCGGCGAGCATACCGGTTAACGCATGCGTCGCCCGGTATAACATCGTCAGGCAGACCGCGCCTTCACGTCCGATCCTGACCAGGCTGCTGAAAGGCTTGCCACTTCAAGGGATTAGACGTACAGATCGGCGTCCGGACGGAACGCGACCCCGCGTCCGGATGTTCGTGGATGTCGAAGCTGACGGATCAAAAGCGGGTGCCAGGACGTGATCGTCGACCGACTGTTGATACTGGAAAGATGCACTGCGCCCGGGGCAAAGACCTCGCCTGGCCCAGGTCACGTTTGTCGCCCGGCTTGATCGTGTGAGGTCGAGCTTCATGATGTTGGGCCGGATCAGCGTTCGCCCTCACGCCCTGCCTTGAGCCTGCGTTTGCTCGTCGGCTGGCGCCGTCCTAACCCACCGCTCGCGTTCGACCATCGTGGGTGATGTCGTGGACAAGATTGAAGAGAAACGAATGAACAACACACTCAAAGCCACGCTGAGCAAGGTTCCCGCGGTCACCCTAGGGTTCTGGGTCATCAAAATTCTCGCGACGACCCTGGGTGAAACCGGGGGTGATGCGATCACGATGACGCTGAACTTCGGATATCTGACCGGCACCGCGATCTTTGCCTTCATCTTTGTCGTTGGCGTGATCGCCCAGATCACCGCTAAGCGGTTTCATGCGTTCCTGTATTGGGGGGTCATCGTTGCGACCACGACGGCTGGCACGACGCTGGCTGACTTCCTCGATCGATCGCTGGGGATGGGCTATATAGGAGGATCATCCATCCTCATCATGCTTCTGCTGCTGACACTCGGGCTTTGGTACTGGTCGCTCGGGTCGGTTTCGGTCAACACCGTGACATCGCCGAAGGTTGAGGCGTTCTATTGGGCGACGATCATGTTCTCGCAGACCCTCGGCACGGCACTGGGCGACTTCCTGGCCGACAGCGGTGGCCTTGGATACGAAGGCGGTGCGTTGGTATTCGGCGCCGGCCTTGCGGTCGTGGCCGGGCTTTACTTCTACACCAACGTTTCCCGGACGGTGCTGTTCTGGGCGGCTTTCATCCTGACACGGCCGCTTGGTGCCACGGTGGGCGATCTGCTCGATAAGCCGGTCAGCGATGGCGGGTTGGCACTGGGGCGCTTCGAGGCGTCGGGCGTCCTGTTTGTGGCGATTATCGTCTGCATCCTGCTGATACCCCAGCGGGCCGGCCAGCATCCGGGCGCCGGCCAGCCTGTATGAAATGGGTGACGTCAATACCTTGTGCGTCTTATTCGGAGTCCTGAAGCAGGGTGCGCGACACCCGACATGCTGACGTGGATGAGCGGGTCGGCAAGCTGTTCGGCCGATGCCCTGGTGAGGCAGAGCGGCCCGGTCGGCTGGTTGCCCCCGATTGAGAAGAAGTTTCACGGCAAACGATACACCGATCGTCATGCATCGATGTACGAGATAGCGGCGCCAAACCCCCGATTTGCCGGCAACTCGTGCGCGACCGGCATGCCGGAGCACTCTGCGAGGGCATGCGACATGCGTTGCCGACCGGGCGCACCGCCCGGATCGTCCGTCTGGGTATCGCTCGGTCGCACGCGATGCCGCACGGCTGCGTGGGGCGGCCGTTCGATTTCACGTCCTTATTTCTGTGGCGTTTCGGACACATGGCGGCGGAATGAGAGCTCCGGCCGCTGCGTTTGGTTTCCTTGGCCGGGATGAAGAGTTAGAGGAAGGTTGATTTCGCTTAGGAGGCACAATCATGAGGCTAAAACACGCACTGCTCGCGGCGACATTTCTCGCGGCGCCGGTGGCCGCTCGGGCTCAGGCGGTGAACCCGCCCCCGGTCACGGGGCTATACATCAGCCTCGGCGGCGGTGGTAACATTCTGCGAGACGAACATCTGGTCAACGCCAATGGTGCGTCGTCGGATGCTCGGTTGCGGTCCCGTGACGGCGAGGTCGGCGTTGTCGCCCTCGGCTATGGTCTCGGCAATGGCATCCGGCTGGAAATTGAAGGAGACTATCGCAACAACCGCTTCTCCCAGGGCAGGGGTTTTGGCTTTCCCGCCGCAGCCGGCGGTAATGAAGAAAAGTACGGCCCGATGGTCAATGTGCTGTACGACCTTACCGGCCTTATCTCGTTTCCCTATGCCGCGCCTTATGCGGGTGTGGGCGTCGGCTACCAGTGGACGAAGTTCGGTGACGTCCATACCTATGGCGGACCGACCGGCTTCCCTCGCCTTGACTCCAACGACAGCCGGGGTGCGCTTGCCTATCAGGCAATTATCGGCGCCGTCATTCCGTTTCAATTTCTGCCCCAACTGGCGACCACGATCGAGTATCGCTTCCTTGGCCAGACCGATCGGACATACGACTTCACCGGAACCGCCGCCCCGGGCGCTGGGGTGCCCGGCCGCGTGAAGTTCGGCAACGACTTCAACCATTCGCTGCTGATCGGCGTGCGTTATAACTTCGGTGCGCCGGCCGTCGAGCCGCCGGCTGCTCCGATGCCCACCGCCGCACCGGCGCCGGCCGCGGCACGGTCCTACCTCGTGTTCTTCGATTGGGACAGAGCGACGTTGACCGAGCGCGCTCGGGCGATCGTCAAGGAAGCTGCCGACAATTCCACCCGCGTCCAGTACACCCGGCTTGAGGTCAACGGCTACACCGATACCTCAGGCACCCCGACATACAACCAGGGTCTCTCGGTGCGCCGGGCGCGTACCGTGGCAGCCGAACTGGTGCGCGATGGCGTCCCGCAGAACGCGATCGACATCAAGGGTCTGGGTGAGACGAACCTTCTGGTGCCAACTGGCAATGGCGTGCGCGAGCCGCAGAACCGTCGGGTGGAAATCATCATCCGCTAAAACCACCGTGGCCGGCGATGTTAGCCAAATCGCCGGCCGCGACTTTTGCGAGTCTGACCCGACTTTGCCTCGAACCTCCGATGTGAACGGACCGGCTTCCAGCACCCCACGAGCCTGACCCTGTAGGCCGACCCTGATCTCACCAGGCCAGGATCTCACCAAGCCGGGCAACCCCGGAACGATTTGGCGCTGTACCAGGCAGTCGGAATTCCGTATCCCTCACATCAGGACATTCGGCGGCCAGCGATGCGGGCCGGCGGCGCAACGTCATTGCGACGGTTTGAAACCCAGCTGATTGAGAAGTTGCGCGTTATGAGCTGCCTGCGGCGTTGCCACAGGGGCTGGCCCCGCGGTTCGCGGTGGAGGCAGGCTACGCGGCTGAGCCGCCATCGGCGGATTGTTCGGACGGGTCTGCTCATACGACCGTTGACGTTCATCGTGGTCGTGCCGGTACTCCTGCCCTCCCCCATAGTACGGTCTGCCATAGCCGGGCTGGTATCCATAGGGAACGGCATAGCCCGGCTGCACAAACGGCCCTGGCGCGTACCCAGGCTGCACATATGGGCCTGGCGCATAACCCGGCGATGGGTAGTAGGCCGGCGAGGGGTAGATGCCTTGACCGGAAGCCGACGAAAACCCGCCCGGCGGTTCGTCACAGGCGGACAGCGTAAGGCCGATCGTCAGAACGGCCAGAGACCTCAATCCACACATATCGACCTCCCTTTGAGGTGTTATACCGGGCGACGCATGCGTTGACCGGTAAGCGCACCGGTTTGGCGGGCGGCGGCGCGCGAAAAATGATTCTTATAGCGGTCGGCGCAAGCGCCGAATGTTGATATATGGGGCGTAGGTGCTCGACGTTCACCTCTCCCTATCGCGTGTACCGTAGGGCTGGTTGAGCAAGAGCCTCATCAGGTCAAGAGTCTCAGGCGCCAGCTGCACTTCGGGAATTGCCGTTGATTATCCTGGCCGCGGCGAGCACCTGGAGGCGGAAACACGGTTGCCAACAACGGCGAGTATCACGAAACCGGATACTTTCAGCCGGTGCCGCCGGAAGCCGAGGTGTTCTTCATCCCCCGGATCGAAGGTGGATAAGGCAGCGACACTTGTTCGCCAGTGTTCAGCTTCGCCAGTGTCCAGCTTCGCCAGTGTCCAACTTCGGCGGTGTCCAGCTTCGGCGATGTCCAGCCGACCATCGATGATCGGACAACACGGCCTGGCCGCGCCGTCCGCACCGCCGAAGACGCTGTCCGCTATCGCCCGACGGTGCACTCAATCTGACCCGACGGCTCGTCGGTCGCGACGAATACCTGGTTCTGGTTGTCCAGGCCGAACGGCGTGAGGTTGAGCAGCAGGTAGTGCTTGTTTGGGCAGGCCATGCTGATGGTGGTGATTTCGGAAACCGCCGCCAACGCCGCCATGCCCATGCGGTACAGGCTATCCTGCACACTGCGGCTGTAGGTCGTTGCGAAGACCTTCAGCAGCGTCGCCAGGATTGTCGCATTGGCGGCGTCATAATCCGCCGGCGCCGCGTGCCAGCGCCAGGAGGCCTGCATGGCGGTCGAGGCGATGCGGTCATCCGTCTCGGGGATCGTGGTGAATCTGTCCCGAATATAGTTTGCCCAGCCGGACTGGGTCGATTTCAGGAAGCTGAATCCGGCAACGCCGGACTCCACGGTCGTGCTGTCGCGTCCTGCCACGATCTTCGCGAAGGGCTTGCCGTTACTGTCGAGTACGAAGCTATGGGCATGAGGCGTGCCGTCCACCGCCAGGCGCGACCACTTGGTTTCGTACCCCGTCACCGTCGCGGTGCGAACCCCCTTGTAGGTGTCCAGCAGCTTCTGGGCCACCGCGGCACAGAACAGTTCGGTTCCCAGCGTCAGGTTCTCGTGCGCCACCACATTGATGATGTTCTTCACCGTGTCGGTGGCCGCGGACGTGGTGTTGTCGGCATGGGTGAAGGCGCCATCGAAATCACCGGTCATCATCGCCCGCACGGTCAGTTCGCGCACTTCGTGCCGATCGTGCTGGTGGTTGATCCGCATGACGCGGACCCTGTCCTTGCCGTAGGTCTTTTGCAGGAGTGCCATGTCTCGATGCTCCTCATCCCGGCCACGAACACCTTTTGGTTGTGCGCCGCGTCGATCGGACGCTGGTTTTGCCCGGGGGCCGAATCGCGCCTCGTGCAGGATCTGCGTCAGCTTTGCGCGACGGCCGGGTAAGGCTGCTGCCATTTGTCCAGATAGACGAAGTCCGCCAGCTGGCCGCGCCCGACCGGGCCAAATTTGCCCATCGGATAGCCGACCGGCAGGATCGCGTAGGAATGCACGCCGGGCGGCAGCCCTAAGGCCGCCTCGGCCTCTTTTTCATGCAGCAGGTGCCGCGTCGTCAGCGTCGATCCCAGCCCCAGCGCTCGGATCGCCAGCAGCATGTTCTGCACCGCCGGATAGATCGAGGCACCGGCGCTCCGCCCGGGATTCTGGCCATCCTCCAGACAGGCGACGATCCAGACGGGTGCTTCGTGAAAATGTTCCGTCAGGTATTCGACCGCACCATGCTGGCGGCCATAGCGGTCGACCGTGACGCCGGGTGGCGGCGCGCTTGTGGCGTAACGAGGTCCCACGACCTCATCGAACGCCTTCTTGTACCAGACCTGCACGGCTTGCTTGATCGCCGGGTCCTTGATCACCAGGAAGCGCCATTTCTGGGTGTTTCCGCCGTTGGCGGCGGCCGTGCCGGCCTCCAGGATCTGCTTGATCAACGCATCGGGGACGGAATCCGGCTTCAACCGACGCATCGATCGCGTGGTTCCAAGGATCTCGAAAAAATCGGGCATGGATCGGGGCCTCTCTAGATTCGTTTGACCGGCGCGACGCCGCCGGATCCGGAACGACCACCATCGATCACGATGTGGGTCCCGGTCACGTCGCCAGCCAGGTCGGAGCACAGGTATAGCACCGCACCGGCGACTTCCTCGGGCAGGGCGTAGCGGCCGGTCGGGATGCCGGCGGAATAGGCGGCATGCACAACGTCGGGATCATTGGGGTTTCGTTGCGCTTCCAGTGAACGCATCATGCGGGTCTCGACCGGCCCGGGACACACCGCGTTCACCCGTACTCCAAGGCCCGCCACATCGGTGGAGGCAACCTTGGTCAGGCCCAGAACGCCATGCTTGGAGGCCACATAGGCGGGCATACCCGGCGAGCCGAACAGCCCGGCGACCGAGGCGGTGTTGACGATCGTCCCCGACCTCTGCTTCAGCATGACCGGCAGCACGTGGCGCAGACCGAGGAAGACGCCCTTCAGGTTGACGGCGATGACCTGGTCAAAGACGTCCTCGTCGTACTCCTGGATCGGCACGACCTTGCCCTCGATGCCGGCGTTGTTGAAGAACGCGTCAATGCGACCATAGGCCGCCAATGTCTTCTCGACGTAATCCCGCACCGAGGCCGAGCGGGTCACGTCCGCCTGGACGAACGCCGCGGTTCCGCCGCGTTGGGCGATGATGTCGACGCTGGCCTGCCCGGTGTCCGCGTCCGCGTCCGCCACCATCACCTTCGCACCGCGCAGTGCGAACCCCAGGGCCGTCGCACGGCCGATGCCGCCGCCACCGCCGGTTATGAGGGCCACCTTTCCGGTAAAGTCCATTGTTGTTTCCTCCTGTAGCGGGCCAGGCTGGTTCGCCCGGCCGCAATCTTCACGCCGTCCGCAACCCCGTGTGCGGGGGCCAGGGATGCCGATACGCGTTGCCTCGTCCAACCGGCCGTTCGAAACCGACCGTGCTCGCTACACCGCCTTGGCATCATGCAGTCCTGCGATCTCCTGCGCGCTGTAGCCAAGCTCCGCCAACACCGCGTCAGTATGCTCGCCGGCTTCCGGGGTCGCGTTGCGGATGCTCCAGGGTGTCCGGCTCAGTTCGATCGGCTGGCCGACGACCTCCACCTCGCCCAGCACCTTGTGCGGCACCGTCCGGGTCATCCCGAGATGCTTGACCTGGGGGTCGGCGAAGACCTCGTTCATCTGGTAGATCGGTCCGGAGGGCACGCCGGCCTTATTCAGCGCTTCGATCCAGTCCGCCGAGCTCCTGTTCGGCGTGATCGTTCCGATCGCCTCGTTCAACGCATCGCGATGCTGCAGCCGCGCCCGCCCGGTGGCGTATCGTGGATCGGCGGCCAAATGTTCGGCGCTCAAGGCCCTGCACAGCCGGCGGTAGATGTCATCGCCGGCGGCGGCGATATTGATGTAGCCGTCGGCGGTCGCGAACACCCCGGTCGGAATGCTGGTCGGGTGGTTGTTGCCGGCCTGGCCGGGCACCTCGTTGGCGATCGTCCATCGCGCCGCCTGGAAATCCAGCATCGAGATCTGCGCGCCCAGCAGGGAGCTCGTCACCCATTGGCCTTCGCCGGACTGCTCACGCTCCAGCAGTGCGATCAGGATCCCCATGGCGGCAAAGATGCCGGCGGTCAGGTCGGCGACGGGAATGCCGACACGCATCGGCCCGTGGCCGGGTTCGCCGGTGATCGACATCAACCCGCCCATGCCCTGCGCGATCTGATCAAAGCCGGGACGATCGCGATAGGGGCCGTCCTGGCCAAATCCCGAGATGCTGGCATAGACGATCCGCGGGTTGATCGCCTTCAGGCTGGCGTAATCCACGCCGAGGCGGAACTTCACATCCGGTCGATAGTTTTCCACCACCACATCCGACCGTGCGACCAGCCGCTGCATGACGGCCAAACCATCCGGTGACTTCAGGTTGAGCGTCAGGCTGCGCTTGTTGCGGTGCAAGTTCTGGAAATCGGGTCCATGACGCTCACCGCCCAGGCCCGCGTCGCCTTCAGGCGCCTCGATCTTGATGACGTCCGCACCCCAATCGGCCAACTGGCGCACCGCGGTGGGTCCAGCCCGGACGCGGCTTAGGTCGATCACCTTGAAACGGGCGAGCGGGCCATCTGTCATGCGCGGGTCCTCTTGACGAAGACGCTAGCGTCGCATGAAAGCCGCCCGCCGGTCGAGGGCGGGGCGCTACATCTGCACGACGGTTGTCAGTTCAAAGGTGACGCCCGTCGGGTTCTCACCGATGCGCAGGGTCTTGTCGTTGATGAAATTATATGGCGGGACCGGCAGGTTATAGGGCGCCGGAACGCCCGCGTAGACGCGCCCGGCGAGATCATATTTCGATCCATGGCAGGGGCAGAAATAGCCGCCCGGCCAATTTGGCGCCGGGGTCGTCGGATCGGGGTTGGGGATGTACCCGGGCAGACATCCCAGATGGGTGCAGATCCCCACCAGGACCGCAAATTCCGGCTTGACCGACCGGTGCCAGTTCTCCGCGTATGGCGGTTGCTGATGCACGGTCGAATTCGGGTCGGACAGGTGCGAGATCAGACTCGGCTCCTGCAGGGTCTTCAGCGCCTGCGGGGTCCGATTGACGATCAACATCGGTGCGCCGCGCCACAGCACGACGATCTGTTGCCCGGCGGCCAGTTTCGAGATGTCGATCTCGATCGGCGCGCCCGCGGCGATCACATCCTCGGACGGATTCATCGAATCGACCAGCGGCCAGACGATCGCACCGACGCCGATCGCGGCGGCAGCCGTGGTGACGAGAGACAGAAGGTCGCGGCGTGTCGGCTGCGGACCGGAGGTAGCGGCATGTGATGACATCCCGCACCTATTGCACAACCGCGTGTGCGACGCCAAGAGGCGGCACGATGAAGACTCCGTTAGACCGCGGTCCGACGTCGATTGAAGGTGGATCCCGGCCGGACCGGGCGTTCCGTCAACGTCCGCGCTCGATCTTCGTCGGCGGTTTATCGATGTGGCCGGCGTCAGGCGCCACCCGGATCTCGCCTGATAAACGTTTTTAAACCGGTTCTATATTGAATAGGTATCCTGCTGCGGGTGTCGCTGATTTCCCGGCCACCCCGCCACCGGGCTAATCCGATGGTGCGGCGGAACGACACCATCAGCGCCCTGCCGCAACGAACAGCAACGGCGACCGTCAATTCTTTCCGCCCTCCCAGCCGCCGTTGCCCCGGTCGGCCAGCTTGACCAGCACGGCCTGGCCTAACAAGCTGCGCTGCATCATGAGCAAACCGATTACCGAGTATACTGATGTGGTTCGGCCGGAGTGGATCGACTCCAACCGGCATATGAACCTTGCCTATTATGTCGTCGTCTTCGATCTCGCCACCGACGCGCTGTACCGCGCACTGGGCATCGGCGAGGCGTATCGCGAGGCATCCGGCAACTCCTGTTTCACCGCCGAGACCCACACGCTGTACGAACGGGAGGTTCATCTCGGTGACAGACTGAAAGTACAAACCTGGCTGCTGGGCGTCGACAGCAAGCGATTACATTACTTCCACGAGATGTTTCATCTGGACAGTGGCGAACGATCGGCGGTCCAGGAGCTGATGGCGCTGCACATCGACATGGGTGCGCGCCGCGTGGCGCCTTATCCGGCGGCGCAGTATAATGCTTTGCAACAGGCGGTGAAGGCCTACGCGCCGGCGACGTTGCCGAAGGGCGCGGGGCGGAGGATCGCGCTGCCGAACCGCTAAATCGCCAGCGTGCCAGGATGCCACCGTGCCAGGATGAACGGGCGCCGGCAAACCAACCGGCTTCGATCGCGCAGCGGTTCGCGCTATCATCGGCCATGCCCCTGCGTCCTGCCGTTCCGCCTCCGCCGGAGGCGCCGCTTCCGCTGCGCGCCTTCTTACGCGCCGTCCGCACCAACGCGCTGACCATCTGGCCGGCGTTCGCCTACCGTCAGGATGTGACGGTCCGCCAGTTCCTGGGCCGGACCAACGTGCTGCTCAATGCGCCGGATGCCATCCATCACGTGCTGGTGGCAAATCCCGCCAACTATCGCCGCTCACCGGCTTCCATTCGGATCCTGCGCCCGATCGTCGGGCAGGGGCTGCTGCTCAGCGAGGGAGACGACTGGAAGCTTCAGCGCCGCACCATCGCACCCGCTTTGGCGCCGCGCGTGATGCCGCTGCTGGCGCGCCACGTGGTGACCGCGACCGACCGGGCCTTGGCAAGCCTCGGCGTGCGGTCCGGTCAACCGATCGACCTGCTGGCGACCATGCAAAGCCTGGCGCTGGACATCGCCGGTCGGTCGATGTTCTCGCTGGAGATGGATCAGCACGGGCCCGAAATGCGGCGGCTGCTGACCGCGTTCGCGACCCGACATGCGCAGCCGCGATTGCTCGACATGCTGCTGCCGCCGTCCATCCCGACGCCTGGTGATCTTGGCCGCGGCCGCTTCAAGCGGCGCTGGATGGGCCTGGTGGAGCATATTCTTGCCGCCCGCCTGGCCACGCCGCAACCGGAGACACCGCGTGATCTGCTCGACCTGCTGCGGGCGGCGCGCGATCCCGAAACCGGCGCCGGGTTCTCACCGGAACAGCTTCGCGACCAGGTGGCTACGCTGATCCTGGCTGGACACGAGACGACGGCGGTGACCCTGTTCTGGGCGCTGATCATGCTGGCCGAGGCACCAGCCGAACAGGACTGGCTCGCCCAGGAAGCCGCCACCGCGACGATCCGGCCCGAAACCGCCTACGCCACCGTCGCGACGCTGACCCGCACGCGCGCTGTCGTCAATGAGGCGCTGCGGCTGTTTCCCGCCGCCTTCACGCTCGTGCGGGAGGCGATCGCCGCGGACCGCATCGGCGATCTCGTGCTGCCGCCGCGGACCTTGGTCATGATCGCGCCGTGGGTCCTGCATCGCCACCACGCGCTGTGGCAGGACCCGGACCTGTTCTGCCCGGCCCGGTTCATGCCCGATCAGCCGGCCCCGGCGCGCTTCGCTTTCATGCCGTTCGGCGCCGGGCCAAGGATCTGCGTCGGTGCGCAGTTCGCGATGACGGAGGCAACGTTGGTCCTCGCCGCGCTGATCGGCCGCTTTCGAATCACCCGCGTGGATGCCCGCCCCGTGCTGCCAACCGGCATCGTCACGACGCAGCCGGACCATCGGGCGGAAGTGTTGTTCACCGCGCGCGCACCCGGCGAGACATCGACAAGGCGCGCGGACCGGACGTCGCCGCGCGGTTGAAAGCGAGGTGAAATCGTCCCTCGATATGAGCCGCCAGCGCATCCGTCACCGGCTGGACGGCGTTGCGCCCCTTCAGCATGACGATGCCGAACTCAGGCAGCTTCGGCAGTCCCTCATCGGGACGCATCGCCCGCACCCCGTCCGGCAGCACGGTCAACGCCGAGACGGTGACCGCCAGCCCGGGCTGGACGCCTCCGGCGCCTGAACGAAAACGCTTGATCGCCCTAGCGAACAAGGACAACGGAGTCCGGCTGCCTCAAGCGCAAGCTATCCAACTTCAGGACTGCAGCGTCGGCTCCTGTCCACCGGGGCTTGGGGATCAGGCGCCCGCCAATGTGTCGGCAAGATCTCCGCTGTGACGCCAAAACGAACCATGTACGGGCGGAATTTGGCCCGTTCCTCCTGTTCGTCCAGCCCGTGGTCTTCGAAATGATAGCTGTGCTCGCCATAGCCACCCTTGGGTTTGGCAGCGACATAGGTCTGGATCGCCGAAGCCGTCTCGGCTGCGAACGCCATCCCGAAATGCCGGTACACGCCCTCGACCGTGCTGAGCGGATCGCTGATCAGATCCATGTGGTGAACGTGGCAGACCGGATGGGGGAAGTTGGCATCGTCACCCACCGCCATCATGCGGCGCGTGCCATCCAGCCAGCGCCGGCTCTCATTCGGGCCAAGGGTCCGCGGGTCGAGGCGTCGGGTGAACGGCCGGCGTAGCACCTCGGTCAGCCGCGCCTGCGACAACAGCACCTTGACCGGATCCCGATGCACGAAAACCAGTCTCGCATCCGGATAAACCGTGCGGATGGCCTGCAACGCGAACAGGTGCTCGGGACATTTCAGCACCCACCGCCGCTGTTCCTGATCCTGGTGCTGCAGGAATTGCAGGAACCGCTTGTGAAAGCGGTAGGCCGGCAGGTGCCGCAGCACATCGGCGTCCATCCAGTTGCGGTACGACGGAATATGATAGTTCGTATCGAACCGCAGGCTGCGAAACACATGTGCGGTGATCTCGCTGCACTCCTGCGGTGAGGTGGCCGTCAGCGGGTGCAACGAGCGAAAGTCCGGAGCGAGCCACTCGAACGCCTTCAATTGACGCGCCACCCGCGCGATCCGTTGCTTTCGCGTTCCCGCGGCAGGCGACGGTGAAATCGTTTCCCAGACCGCCGGCGCCCGGTTCGCCGGGTTCGTCAGCATCAACCGGTGCAGAAAGCTCGTGCCGCTGCGCGGAAGACCGGTAATGAACACCGGGCGGTTGATCGGCGCCGCGCTGATGTTCCGATCTCGGGCAGCTTCATCCTCGATCCACAGAAGATTCGATAGGAAGCGGACGATGTCCCACTTGGTCGCGCTGCGCCCGACCAGGCTCAGGGCCGATTCGGTGGAACATGCGTCTAGTAACCGGGTCAGCGGTCCCAGGAACGACACGCCGCCGAATTCGCTGAGGCCCGTCTGCCGCCGAGCGATCTGGATAAGCGGCTCAGGCTCGATCGGACGGTCAAGCAATCCAAGACGGTCAGCGATCGTGTCCGACAGGCGAAGGGCCGTGGTCGTAATCGTCAAGTTCGGCTCTCCCGCTAACGCCGCCGTGATCTTTCAGGTACCCAATGAACTTGGGCGCTGCGCATCGTTATACCGGACACAACAAGGTGACACGGCGCGGCTCAGGCATGCACGCATGCCAGACAACGGCGCTTTTGTATCTGGATGATGTCAGGCGACACCCAACATGAACTAATCGACAATGAAAATGCCGCAGAGGATCGGTACAATGCAAATATCACTTTGTCGCCGTCGAGGCCTGATCATGGCGACGGCGGTGCTTTTCGTTGGCGCGGCGATCCCCGCCCGTGCCGCTGTGGACGAGCAGGTGGTCACCGCGCCAATCCAGAAGCTGGTCGACGGCCTGCTGCGTGTGATGAAGGCTGGGCCTGGGACGCCGTTTAAGCAGCGGTTCAGCATGCTGGCGCCGGTCATCGATGAGACATTCGACCTCCCCCGGATCCTGCACGAATCGGTCGGCTTGTCGTGGGCGACACTGTCCACGGATCAGCAAGCCATGCTGACCGAGGCGTTTCGCCGCTACACCGTGGCCTCCTACGTCGACAGCTTTGACCACTTCAACGGCCAACAGTTCCAGATCAGTCCTGAAACCCGGGCGGTCGGCAATGAGCAGGTGGTGCGGACGCGGATCATTCCAAAAACAGGAAGCAGTCATAAACTGGACTACGTCATGCATCAGGTCGATGCGGCCTGGCGTGCGGTCGACGTTCTCGCCGACGGAACGATCAGCCGCGTCGCGGTGCAGCGGTCGGACTTCCGCCACTTGCTGCTTCGCGGCGGTGCTCAGGCGCTGGCGCAAAATCTACTCGAAAAATCGGTCGATCTATCGGATGGTTCAAGCTAATAACTAATGACCTTCGGCGCAAGCGTTGCGCTTGCGCCGACCGGTAGCAGAGTCATTTCGCGCGCGCCTCGGTCGCCCGCCAACCCGGCGCGCATACCGGTCAATGCAGGCGACGACCGGTATCAGTCGGGCCGAACGACCGAAAGGCATGAATTTCGTGCCACTCCCGGAAGGAGGTCTGTCCGAAGCCGATCAGCCCAGCGCCGCGAGATCTTGCGGCGAAAGCACGATATCGCGCGCGGCGACGTTCTCTTCCAGATGCTCCGGTGAGGTGGTGCCCAGGATCGGGATGACGTTCGGGCCCTGCCGCAGCAGCCACGCCAGGGCGACCTGACTAGACGTGGCGCCGAGACGCCGCGCGATCGGCTCGAGCGGGCTGCCGGTCTCGGCCAGGGGCGCGCTCTGGACGTAGGCGCGCCCATCGAACGGGCGATAGGGGACGAAGACGATATTTCCGATTCCGCAATGGCAAAGCACATCCTTGCAGGCCCGCTGTCTGACGTTATAGGGGTTCTGCACCGACACGAGCGGCGTGATGGCGCGTGCCGTCTTCTGGCCGAGTTCATCGAGACCCACGCATTCATAACTGAGTTATGATTTTCACGGACTCATATCTGTTGCTAGGGTGTTCGCCATGAACAGCGAACGCGGACGATTGCCGACACGGTCATTCCGGCTTCCCCCCGGGCGCCTCGATGTGCATCGCCGATTGCGGTTGTCGGACAAGATCCGGGTGGCATTTCATATCGCCTGCGACGACGGCGCGGTCGAGCTTGCCGAACGCTTGCTGGACCAGCTGGACCAGCTGGTCCATTGCCCGCCGGTGCTGCCGACCGGGGTCGACCGCCGTCGCCCGGAAAGCCTCGCCGCCTTATGTGAGCGACTGGCGAACCTCTTGCTTTGGCGCACGGAGACCGGCCGGGGTGTTCGCGGTCCGATCCCGTGATTCGTCGGAAGCGTGATCGCCGGCACGTAACGCGGGTCGTGCGCTGTTGGTATCCCATCCGACCCAACCGCGATCTTCGACAATGCGGTGGCGGACCACTGAGCGGCTGAGCGGCGGCCCTGATCCCGCCGGCGCCGTCTGCCGATGGGCGCAACCGCTGCCGGCGCAACCCCTGCCGGCGCTGACGTCTGGGCCAACCGACAGACCCTGGCGTCTGGGCGAACCGACAGACCGTGATATACCGCGATGACGCGCGTCGGGCGACACGGAGAGCGTCACCCAACGGATCGCCGCCGCAGCACGAGGGACCGATGGCCAAGCAGTTCCAGCGCATAGAATCGGCACACGCCGCGTTCATCGAGCAGCAGCACATATTTTTTACCGCCTCAGCGGCCGCCACCGGTCGGGTCAACGTCTCGCCGCGCGGGATCGACGCCTTCCGCGTGCTGGACCCGACCACCGTCAGCTATCTTGACGAAACCGGCAGCGGCAACGAGACGGCCGCGCACCTGCGTGCCTCGGGCCGGTTGACCATCATGTTCTGCGGCTTCGAGACGGTGCCGATGATCCTGCGCCTGTATGGGCAGGGCGCTGTGCTGCCGCGTGGCAGCGCCGCGTATGCCGCGTTGCTGGCGACGGCGTATGGCGACCGGGAACCACCGGGCGCTAGGCAGATCGTTCGCCTGGACGTCGATGTGGTGCAGATCAGCTGCGGCTACGGCGTGCCACTGTTCGACTACAAGAAGGACCGGCCGACGCTGCGCCGCTGGGCGGAACGCAAGGGTGAGGACGGCGTGGACGCCTATCGCCGGGCAAAAAATGTGCGCAGCATCGACGGGTTCGAGACCGGCGTGGCGGCGGACGCGGTCGCCCTGCTGGACCGCGCCGAGTGATCCCGACCGAACTGGTGGTGATCCCGGTCTGCCTGCTGGGCTACCTGCTGGGGTCCATCCCGTTCGGCCTGCTGCTGACCCGGCTTGCCGGCCTGGGTGACATCCGCGGCATCGGCTCGGGCAACATCGGCGCCACCAACGTGATGCGGACCGGGAACAAGGCGCTGGCCGTGGTCACCCTGCTGCTGGACGGTTTCAAGGGCGCCGCCGCGGTGCTGATCGCAGCGGCGCTGGCCGATCGGGATGTTGCGCTGCTGGCGGGCCTTGCCGCGGTTTTGGGCCACCTGTTCCCGATCTGGCTGGGCTTCAAGGGCGGCAAAGGCGTTGCCACCGGCCTGGGCGTGCTGATCGCCGCCGCCTGGCCGATCGGCCTTGCCGCCTGCGCCGTCTGGCTGTTGGTCGCCGCCGCCGCCCGACTGTCCTCGTTGGCCTCGCTGGCCGCTTTCGCGTTCGCGCCCTGTGTGGCGCTGCTGCTGGAAGATTTTGGCGTCGTTAAACTTGCCTTTACCATTGCCGTGCTGGTGTTCGTGCGCCACCAGGCCAACATCCGTCGCCTGCTTGCCGGCACCGAACCCCGGATCGGCCGGGACGAGACGAGAAGCGCTTGATCCGGCCCGACCCGCATTCCCGCTGGCGGCATGAAAGGATGCCGCCGGCATGTCAGCCTGGGCCGATCGGATCGATCAGCTGCGTCTAATCCGGACCGAGGGGGTCGGATCGGTCACCTATCGCCGCCTGATCGATCGTTATCGCACACCGTCCGCCGCGCTTGCCGCACTGCCCGGACTGGCACGCGCGGGCGGCCGGGCAACCGCGCCCGCCGCGACGTCCGCGGCGGATGCCGAACGCGAGCTGGAGCGCACCCAGGCGCTTGGCGCCCGCGTGATCTTTCTGGGTGATGCGGACTACCCGCCGCTGCTGGCGATGATGGACGACGCACCGCCCTGCCTGATCATGTTCGGAGATCGGACGCTGGCCAGTCAGCGATGCGTCGCGACGGTGGGCGGGCGCAATGCGTCCTCGAATGGACAGCGCATGGCGGAGACCCTGGCGGCCGAACTGGCGGCGTCGGTCGTGGTGGTATCGGGCCTGGCGCGCGGCATCGACACGGCGGCACATGTGGGGGCGATGCGCACCGGGCGCACCATCGGGGTGATCGCCGGCGGCATCGACCAGCCATATCCGGCGGAAAATGTCGGGCTGCATCACCGCATCGGCACCACCAACCTGCTGGTGACCGAGTCGCCCGTCGGCACCGTCCCGCAGGCCCGGCATTTCCCGCGCCGCAACCGCATCATCGCCGGCCTGTCGCTGGGCGTGGTGGTGGTCGAGGCGGCGTTGCGTTCCGGCAGCCTGATCACCGCGCGACTGGCGCAGGAAGCGGGTCGGGAGGTTTTCGCGGTTCCTGGCTCGCCGCTGGATCCGCGTGCGCGGGGCGGCAACGACCTGATCCGCCAAGGTGCGATGCTGGTGGAAAATGCCGCCGACGTGCTGGATAACCTGCCGCTCGAAGCCGGTGTGGCGCGGCCGCGGCGGTCCGGGTTCGGCGAACCGGCGGCCGCCCTGGCGGACGAAGGCCCGGCGGACGAAGGCCTGGTCGCGGAAACCTGTTCGGAAGCCCGCGCGGTGTTGCTCGGATTGCTGTCCGTGGAACCGACAATGGTTGACGACCTGGTGCGGCGCTGCCACTTGTCGCCCTCTGTCGCAATGGCGGTTCTACTGGAATTAGAGCTGGCGGGGCGTGTAGAGAGCCTTTCTGGCTGCCGCGTGGCACTTTTGCCGACCGCTCTTGAGTAGGATACCGCACCGATCAATGTCAGACGTCGTCGTTGTCGAATCCCCCGCTAAAGCCAAGACCATCAACCGCTACCTTGGCGGCGGCTACACGGTGCTCGCCAGCTTTGGACATGTGCGCGATCTGCCGCCGAAGGATGGCAGCGTCCGTCCCGAACAGGACTTCGCGATGGACTGGGAGTCCGATGCGCGGGGCGACAAGCAGGTCGGCGCCATCGCCAAGGCGCTGAAGGGGGCGAAGACCCTGTATCTGGCGACCGATCCGGATCGCGAGGGCGAAGCGATCTCGTGGCATGTCCGGGCGATGCTGGCGGACAAGAACGCATTGAAGGGTGTGGCGGTCCACCGCATCAGCTTCAACGAGATCACCCGCAACGCCATCCGCTATGCCGTCGATCATCCGCGCGAACTCGACCAGCCGCTGATCGAGGCGTACATGGCGCGCCGAGCGCTGGATTATCTGGTGGGGTTCACCCTGTCGCCGGTACTGTGGCGCAAGTTGCCGGGCAGCCGCAGTGCGGGGCGGGTGCAGTCGGTGGCGCTGCGCCTGATCTGCGACCGCGAAGCCGAGATCGAGGTTTTTCGCGCCCGCGAATACTGGTCGATCGAGGCGCTGTTCATCACCCCCGGCGGTGCCCCGTTCACCGCGCGGCTGACCCATCTGAACGGCAAGCGTCTGGATCAGTTCGACCTGAACACCGAGACCCTGGCGCTGGCGGCGAAAGCCGCGGTCGAGGCCGGCAGCTTCATCGTCGGGTCGGTCGAGCGCAAGCGGGTCAAGCGCAATCCGCCGCCGCCGTTCACGACCTCCACGCTGCAACAGGAAGCCTCCCGCAAGCTGGGCTTCGGCGCGCAGCAGACCATGCGGCTGGCGCAGGGCCTGTATGAAGGCGTGGACATCGACGGTGAGACGACCGGCCTGATCACCTACATGCGGACCGACGGCGTGCAGATGGCCAGGGAGGCGATTCAGGGCATTCGCGAGCACGTCGGCGGCAGCTTCGGGGCGAACTATCTGCCGGCGGCGCCGCGCGAATACACCAGCAAGGCGAAGAACGCGCAGGAGGCGCATGAGGCGATCCGGCCCACCGAGGTCACCCGCACGCCCGAGCAGATCGGTCAAGGCCTCAATCATGACCAGCGCCGGCTGTATGAGCTGATCTGGAAGCGCGCCGTCGCCTCCCAGATGCAGTCGGCCGAACTGGACCAGGTCAGCGTCGACGTGATCGACGGCGCGAATGGCAAACCGGGCGGCATCAAGCTGCGCGCCAATGGCTCGATCGTGGCGTTCGACGGCTTCCTGAAGCTGTATCGCGAGGATACCGACGACAAGGCCGAGGGCGCGGCTGACGAAGACGACAACCGCATGCTGCCGCCGATGAGCGAGCGCGATCCGCTGAAGCGGCAGAAGGTGGACGCCAGCCAACATTTCACCCAGCCGCCGCCGCGCTATTCGGAAGCCAGCCTGGTGAAGAAGATGGAGGAGCTGGGGATCGGCCGCCCGTCCACCTATGCCTCGATCCTGTCGGTGCTGCAGGACCGCAACTACGTCAAGCTGGACAAGCGGCGGTTTGTTCCGGAAGACCGGGGCCGGCTGGTCACTGCCTTCCTGATCAGCTTCTTCGAGCACTACGTCGACACCGGGTTCACCGCCGGGCTTGAGGAAAAGCTCGACGAGATCTCCGCCGGTCAGCTGGACTGGCGCACGGTGATGCACGCCTTCTGGGACGAATTCAAGAAAGCGGTCGATCAGACCAGCGATCTGAAGATCAGCGACGTCATCTCGGCGCTGGACCAGGATCTGGGGCCGCATTTCTTCCCGTCGCGGGAGGATGGGTCCGATCCGCGGGTGTGCGCGGCCTGTGGCAACGGCCGGCTGGGTCTGAAGCTGGGTCGCTATGGCAGCTTCATCGGCTGCTCCAACTATCCGGCCTGCCAGTATACCCGCCGGCTGGCGATCGACGCCGGCGAGGAAGGCGGCGAGACGCTGAAAGAGGGGATGCGCGCGCTGGGTCAGCACCCGGGGACCGGCGAGGAGGTCACGGTGCGCCGGGGTCCCTACGGGCTGTATGTGCAGCAGGGCGAGGCGTCCGAGGACAAGAAGGTGCGTCCCAAGCGCACCTCGTTGGCCCGCGGCATGGATGGCGAAAATCTGACCCTGGATCAGGCGCTGGGGCTGCTGTCGCTGCCGCGTGAGATCGGCCTGCACCCGGAAACGAAGGAGAAGATCGAGGCCGGGATCGGCCGCTTCGGTCCCTACGTCAAGATGGGCGCGGTGTTCGGTTCGCTCGACAAGGACGACGATATCCTGGCACTGGGTCTGAACCGGGCGGTCGATCTGTTGGCCAAGAAGCTGGCCAGCGTGCGGACGATCGGCCCGCATCCCGGCGACAAGGAACTGGTGTCGGTGCGGAAGGGGCGGTTCGGGCCTTATGTTCAGCATGGCAAGAGCGTCGCCAACCTGCCGCGCGGGATGGCGATGGACGACATGACCCTGGACGAAGCCGTGGCGCTGCTGGCCGAGAAGGGCAAGGTGCTGAAGCCGCGTGGCGCTGCTGCGCGCAAGGGCGGTCGGGCCGGGAGCAAGGCGGCGACGGGGGACACGCAGGCAAAGGCGGCGTCCAGCAAGGCCGTCGCGCGATCCGCCGGTCCGAAGCAGGAATCGGGCAAGCCGGCGGCACCGCGGAAGTCGGCAGCCCCGAAGGCGGCGCCGCAGAAGTCCGCAGCTCAGAAGGGCGCGCCGCAGAAGTCCCCATCTCAGAACGGGGCGGCCCAGAAGGGGGCGCCGCAGAAGGCGGCAAAGAGGAAGGCGTCTGCCCGGAAAGCCGGGGCCAAATCTGCTGCGAAGGTATCCCGAAAAGCCGCTGCCGAGTGATTGCCCCCGGCATTCTCCTCGTTTGGCCTTCTCGTTACCGCCCCAGATCAAGGGTGGCGAACTGTTCTTGCGATGGAACATTCTCGCGCGTTCGGTTGGCGGGACTTGTCGCGGCTTGTGCTGCAGCTTCATGCGGCTCAGGTTGATCCGAATGACCAAGCGCCGCAGCCGTAGCCTTCCCGTGATGATGACGGAGTTGACACTCTCGTCCTGGGAAACCGTCTACCGGCGGTCATTGATGATGGCGCAGGGACGTTGCAGCGCGGTCGAGTATCAGCGGATGGTCATGGAGAAGGCTGCCGCCATGCAGGCCTCGACCCTGGCGGTAATGAGCGGGCGCGGCAAGGCCGCTGCCCTCGCACCCTATCTTGTCCGCTCCCGCGCCAATGCGAAGCGGCTGCGGCGAAGGTAGGCGATCCGGTCAGAGCGCTTGCAGGCTGACCGCAAACGGCCGGTGCGTTCTAGCTCATTGTTTTCGCGAGCAACTTTATCAGCCAGACAGGCTGATGTTGCTTTAGGCGCTGTCGCGGCGGATGGTTTCCAGCTCGTCCCGCGGTGCCTCGGCCTCGCGCCGCAGGCGGCGGAAGCTGCGCACGCTGAACGGCAGCATGCCCAGGTAAATCAGCCCGGCCGCGGCCAGGGCCGCCCACGGATCGGCCAGCGCGATCGCGGCGTAGGCGCCGGTGCTCAGCAGCAGCGGCAACACATACTGGGATGGGACCTTGAAGTTCTTGAAGCTCCAGATCGGCAGCGTCGAGACCAGCAGAACCGAGGTGCCGATCAGGACCGCCGCGCAAAACAGCGGATATCGCGTGGCCTGCAGCAGCCAGTCCAGGCCGAGTGACTGCGCTTCCAGCCCGAGGAACAGCGGGAACAGCGCCAGCCCGGCACCGGCCGGCGCCGGGACGCCGGTGAAGAAACTATACGCATAGGCCGGCTTCGGCGCCCCATCCAGCGAGGCGTTGAAGCGCGCCAGCCGCAGCGCCATGCACACCGCGAACATCAGGCAGGGGGCATAGCCATAGGCGCCGCCGCGTTGCAGCGACCAGAGATACAGCACGAACGGGGGTGCGACGCCAAAGCAGAGGAAGTCGGACAGGCTGTCGAATTCCGCCCCGAAGCGGGATGTCGCCTTCAACAGCCGAGCCAGCCTGCCATCGAGGCCGTCGATCACGGCGGCGACGGAGATCGCTACCGCCGCCGCGCCGAAGCGTCCCTCCAACCCGAAGCGCATGGAGGTCAGACCCGCGCACAGCCCCAGCATGGTCATCAGGTTGGGGATCATGCGGTTGAAGGACGGGCCCTTGGAGCGCGGGCGCCTGCGTGGCCGCGGGCGGTATCGCCGCAACCGATGGATCGGCGAAGCGGGTGCTCGGTCACTCATGGTCAGGCGCGCCCATGCGGGCTGGCTGGTCAGGCGCGCCCACGCGGCTTGGCAGGCTCGCTGATGCGGCAAGCTGAGCGACAACTGTTTCGCCACCGATCATCGTCTGACCCTCTGTCACCAGCGGCCGCACGCCTTGCGGAAGATACAGGTCCGTGCGGCTGCCGAATCGGATGATACCGAAGCGATCGCCGGCGGTCACGGGATCGCCTTCGCGCGCCGAACACAGGATGCGACGCGCGATCAGGCCGGCGATCTGTACCACGGCGATCTCCTGTCCATTCGGCAGGCGGATGGCCAGCGCGTTACGCTCGTTTTTCTCGCTGGCCTTGTCGAGGCTGGCGCTGACGAAGGCACCATGGCGGTAGGCGATGCGGGTCACCACGCCGTCCGCCGGCATGCGGTTGACGTGCACGTCCAGGACCGAAAGAAAGATCGACACCTTCCAGCGCTGTCCGATGCCCAGACCGAGTTCGGGTGGTGGCGTCGCCGGATGCACCGCGACCACGCGGCCATCCGCGGGGGCGAGCAGCAGGCCCGCGCGGGACGGCGGGATCCGCTCGGGATCGCGGAAGAAATACAGGCAGAACAGGGTGAACAGCAGGCCCACCCAGATCAGCCACGGGCCGACGGCGAAGCCGAGCAGGACGGCGATCACCCCGCCCATGAGAAACGGACGCCCGGCGGGATGGGGAGGCGCCAAGACGCCACGGATGTCGTCGGAGATGGCCATCAGCCAGCGGGTTATGGCGGGTTGCCCGATGCCGGGCAAGCAGAGTCAGGATCGTGGGGTCAGATCGCCGCCTCGTGGAAGATACGCCTTGCGTCGCCTCGCCAGGCGCCATGATATCGCGCCAGCCAGTGCTCCGCCTGGACCGGCGCGCCCCGCGTGATCTCCTGTAGCGGATCCAGATAGGAACGCTCGTCCTCGCCCGCCGCGTTCAGCCGATGGCGGGCCCGCAAGCCATCGGCGGCGATCGCCACGACATCACCGGCGATGGCGCGCAGGGTGCTGCCTCGCCAGGGGGTGGCGAGACCCTGACGGGGCACCGCGGCGCGCGCGGCGATCGCGTCTTCCCATCCGGCGCCGCGCAGCAGGGCTTCGGCCGCGGACAGTGCCGCATCGTCGTACAGCAAGCCGACCCACAGCGCCGACTGCGCCAGCATCATGTCGGCGCGACCGGCATCGGCGCCGCGCATCTCGAGGAAACGTTTCAGGCGCACATCGGTGAACGCGGTGGTCACGTGATCGGCGAAGTCACCGACCGTGGCGGTGACGCCGGCCAAGGCGGGAACCCGGCCGGCCATATAGGCGGCAAATGATTCGCCGGCGACGTCGATATAGCCGCCATCGCGGTAGACGAAGTACATCGGCACGTGCTCGATCAGCCAGGCAGCGTAACGTTCGAAGCCGAACCCGTCCTCGAACATCACCGGCGGAATGCCGGAGCGTTGGTTGTCGGTGTCGGTCCAGACATTGGCCCGGTAGGACAGGAAGCCGTTGGGTTTGCCCAGGGTGAAGGGCGAATTGGCGAACAGCGCGGTGGCCAGCGGTTGCAGCAGCAACGAGACACGCAGCTTGCGCCGCATGTCGCGCTCCGACGCGAAGTCGAGATTGACCTGCACCGTGCAGGTGCGCGTCATCATGTCCAGCCCCATGCTGCCGATCAGCGGCATGTAGCGCTGCATGATCGCGTAACGACCCTTCGGCATCCACGGCATCTGCTCGCGCGTCGCCAGCGGATGGAAGCCGAGCGGTGCGAAGCTCATGTCCAGCCCCTGGCAGGCGGCGCGCACCTGGTCGAAGTGGGTCTGCAGCTCCTGCTGGGTCTCATGCAGGGTTTCCAGCGGTCCGCCGGACAGTTCCAGTTGCCCGGCGGGTTCCAGCGAGACCGAAGCGGCACCCTGCTTCAGCCCGATGGTGTTGTCGCCGTCCAGGATCGGCGCGCCGCCGAAGCGGCCAAGCCCGGCGAGCAGGTCGCGGATGCTGCCCGGCTGACCGTTCGCCGGAAGATAGGGCGGGGCGGCCAGATCGGCGCGGCGAAAGCCGAATTTCTCATGTTCCGTGCCGATCCTGAACTGCGCCGCCGGTTTCCAGCCGGAGGCGAAATATTCGGCCATCTGCCGGATCGAGGTGAGCGGCGTATCATCGGTATCACCGGGATTGGACATCGGACTCCCAAGGTATGTCGGTTGCGGCCGCGTGTCAGCGGTGCGGCGGGTTGACACGCTGCTGGGCGATCGGAGACGAGCCGGACGGTGCGCACACCGCGATGTTGGTCGTCATCGTACTAGCCACACCCGGGTGCTTGCAACAAGGCCAGACCGACGATCGCCGCGGTTTCCGCGCGCAGGATGCGCGGCCCCAGTGAGACCGCGCGGACGAACCGGCAGCGGTCGAGTGCGGTGTGGTCACGCGGGCCGAAGCCACCTTCCGGACCGATCAGCAGCGCGGCCGGACCCGAACAGCGGGTCAGTGTCTGAGCGTCCGCCCGTTCCAATGCCACGAACAAGGGCCGCGGGGAGGGCCATTCCTTCAGCACCTCATGAATTTGTCTGGCCGGCTGGAACGCGGGAACCGTCAGGCGTTCGCTCTGTTCGGCGGCCTCGATCGCGATCGCGCGCAGCCGGTCCAGATTGACCCGGCCGGCGTTGGTTCGTTCGGTGAACACGGGCAGCAGCCTGGAGACACCAAGCTCGGTCGCCTTCTGCACCAACATGTCGGTGGTGTCGCGTTTCAGCACGGCGAACAGCAACCACAGGTCGAGATCGGAGGCTTGTGGCCGAGCCAGTGTCTCGGCCACAAGTGTCGCGTTGCCGCGCGCCAACGTGGTGATGTGGCCTGACCATTCGCCGTCCTGGCCGTTGAACAGGCGCACGGCGTCGCCCACGGCGCGGCGCATCACGCCGCCGAGGTAATGCGCCTGCGCTTCGGTCGCGGCGATGGCTGCGCCGGCGGTCAGCGTCGGCTCGACATACAGGCGGATCATGGCTTTGGTTGTACCGCGGGTTGACTGGACCATGGAACGGCGAACAGATCTTCCACCCATGCACACGGACATTGTCGCCACCGGCTGGGTCGCCCGGCTGCCACGCTCTTGGTTGCCCTACCTGCTTCTGGCGCGCCTGGACAGGCCAATCGGCACCTGGCTGCTGTTTTTGCCGGGTGCGTGGGGGATCCTGCTGGCCCGCGCCACGCCGATCGAGACCCTCCGCCTGGTCACCTTGTTCGCCATCGGCAGCCTGGTGATGCGCTCGGCCGGTTGCATCGTCAACGACCTGTGGGATCGCGACATCGACCGCAAGGTGACGCGTACCGCCGGCCGGCCACTTGCCTCCGGCGCGCTGCGACCGCGGCATGCCCTGGCCTTTCTGGCGGTCCTGCTGGCGGTGGGGCTGGCGGTGCTGCTGCGGCTCAACCACCTGGCGCAGGGCCTGGGGGTGGCCTCGCTGCTGCTGGTGGCGCTGTATCCACTGGCGAAGCGGGTGACCTGGTGGCCGCAACTGATGATGGGCTTCACCTTCGGCTTTGGCGCACCGCTGGGGTATGCCGCAGCCAGCGGACGGCTGGATGGCGCCTGGGTGGCGATCTATGCCGCGGCGATTCTGTGGGACCTGGGGTTCGACACGATCTACGCCCATCAGGACCGTGAGGATGACGCGCTGGTCGGCGTTCGCTCCACCGCGCGGCTGTTCGGCGCCAGGACCAGACCGTTCCTGGGCGTCTGCTACGCGGCGGCGATCGCGGTCCTGGCGCTGTCCGGCTGGCTGGCGGGCTTAGGTCCGTGGTTCTACCCGGCGCTGGCGGTGCCGGCGCTGCTGCTGGGGCGGCAGGTGCTCGCGCTGGATATCGACGACGCGGCCGGGTGCCTGAGGCTGTTCCGAGCCAATCGAGAGGTTGGGCTGAGCGTGGGTCTGGCGATCCTGGCGGGATGGCTTTGAACGATCCCGCCAGGGACATCGCCGCCGAGGCGTTGATCCGCGCCAATACGATCCTCGCCACCGCCCCGCTGGTGCCCGAGGTCCGGCTTTATCTGGCGACGGCAATCACCCCGATCTGGCGGGCGACCGAAGCCTGGCTGGCGGAGCATAACGTCGATCCGCCGTTCTGGGCGTTCGCCTGGCCCGGGGGGCAGGCGCTGGCGCGCTGGATCCTGGACAATCCCACGCGTGTCGCCGGCCGGCGGGTGCTGGACTTCGCCGCGGGGTGCGGCATTGCCGGCATCGCGTGCGCCTTGGCCGGGGCCGCCCGGGTCGAGGCTTCAGAGATCGACCCATTGGCGCGGGTCGCGATCGGGCTGAACGCGGCGGTCAACGACACGACGTTGCGGCTGGCGTCGGACCTGGTGGGCGCCGATGGAAGCTGGGACCTGATCCTGTGCGGCGATGTCTGCTACGAAGCGCTGATGACCGGGCGTATCATGCCGTGGCTGAGGGACATGGCGCGCGGCTGCGAGGTCTGGATCGCCGATCCCGGCCGGGCCTATCTGCCGACGACCGGGCTGGAACCGTTTGCCTGCTACCGGGTGCAGACGACGCAGGAGCTGGAGGACCGGACCAGCCGTGACGTCGTGCTCTATCGCCTGAGCGTCGGCGCCTGACCAAGGGGAATGCCGTTCACGATCAGCGGGCCACCGCCCAGGCTGATGTCCCAGACGACCGCGTCGCCGTCCTGGTGGCCGATGCCGTTCGCCAGCAATATCGCCGGCAGTGCCTGCCGCAGCGCCGGCGTGGTCTGCGCCTGGGCGATCAGGGCATCCAGGCCGGCGGCGGACAGATGAATGTCGATGCCGACCTGCCCGCTGGCGCGCGGTCTGAGCCACGCTGACCCGGTCACGCGCAGCGGTCCGGAGCTGAACCTGAATGACTCGATCCCGATCCGGGTATTCGGATCGCCGAACAGGGTCGCGGACCGGGCAAGCAGCGAAACGGGATCGGCATCGCGGGCCATGGCGGCCTGCAGCAACGCCACCAGCGGGCCGGGCGGCACATCCGCCATGACCGAAACGACATCGACGCGTTGCGGGACATAGGGTCCGGTGCCGGGCGGAACGACGGACCACGACAGCTTGTCCATGGCGATGTCCGCGCGACCATCGAGCCGGTTATTCGCGGCGTGGACCGTCATGTTCAGGCCGATGCGGCCGATGCTTCCGCTGTTGGCGGGTGCCACGCTGAAGTGGATGTCGGTCAGTTTCTGCTCGGTCTCAAGACTGGTCAGCAGCCCGCTCGCGGCATCCGCCAGCGTCGCCGGTTCAGGCGGTCCGGCGGCGGACCCGCCATGCCGGTGTTCCGCGGCCGGCGGCGGGGAACCTGTCATCAAAACGCGCAGGAGCCGCGCCAGTCGTGTGCCCTTGGCGCGGTCCAGCCCTTCGATCGTGAGGTGACCGGACACTGCCTGCACGGTGGTCCGCACACCGGTTCCGTCCGGCGCGTGGTTGATGAACCGCCCGTTCGTCGCCTGGTCTCGTGCCGTGAAGTTCAACTGGCCGATGGCGTCGGCGACGGTGGTGCCGGTGACGTCATACCGGTCGAGAGCGAGCTCAGATCGGCGGTTGCCCTGGTCGGAGCGCAGTTCGACATCGTCAAGACCGGCGGCGAAGTGTGACAGCTGAGCGAAGCTCGGGTCAATCTGGCCGTGGATGGCCTGCTTGCCGAGCGAATAGGTGATCGGATTGGCGCCGGCGCGGAACGTCGCCCTGCCGATCGTCCCAACCGGTGGCAGCGTCGCCGACACGATGTCCCACAGGCCATCCGCCTGGCCATCCCGCAGGCTGCCCGCCTGGCCACCCCGCAGGCTATCCGCCTGGCCATCCCCGATCGGCCGCACCAGGGCCTGGACCGCGGCGTCGGCTGGCACCGAAATTTCCTTGATTGGCAGCCGCACAAGGTAGTCCGCACCGCTTCGGCTGAGCTCGGCTGCCTGATCCTGGATCGCCACCAGGCCGAACGTTGCCATGGCGAGGATGTCCGTGACACTGGACCGGATGGCGCCGGCATCCGGCCGATCGCCCTGGACCCGACCCTGAACGCGCCCCTGGTTCTTCTCCTGGGTCTGCTGTTGGGGGCGCTCCTGGGCGTGAGCCGGCGCCACCGCCGGCAGCAGCAGGCACAATGCGGCCAGACGAGGGATTTTCATGGAACGGGGATTTTCATGAAACGGGGACGTTCATGGGGATGTTCATGGCAGGGGGACGTTCCTGGCGTCGGGTTCATTCCGAACCGGTGTTCTGGCTGGCCAGGCCCGATGCAGGCGCCACGGAATCCGCGCGTTGGGCTAGCGGTTCGGCGGGGATGGCCGCGCCGGTGGCGGCGACCGGCAACCAGACACTGACGGTCGTGCCTTTGCCCTCCTCGCTTTCGATCAGCAGCTGGCCGCGATGGCGGTTGACGATATGCTTGACGATGGCGAGCCCGAGACCGGTGCCGCCCACCGTCCGCGACCGCCCCTTGTCCACCCGATAGAACCGCTCGGTCAGCCGCGGCAGATGCGCCTTAGGAATGCCGATGCCCTGATCGGCCACCGCGACCACGATGCCACGCCGGTTCGGCCACCGGTCGCGCGGCTGCGCAAGGCCGGCATCGAGGCTCAGAACCCCGCCGTCGCGGCCATACTTCAGGCCGTTGTCCAGCAGGTTCTGCAGCACCTGGGCCATCTGGTCCGCGTCGCCGGCGACGACCGACAAATCCGCATCGATCCGCAGCGCCAGCCTGACCTTACGTTGCGCCAGCCGCGGCTCAAATCCGGCCACGATGCGCCTGATCAGGCCGCCCAGATCGAGCGGCTGCGCCGGCGCCTGATGTTCGGTCAGCTCGATCCGCGACAGGCTCAGCAAGTCGTCGATCAGCCGGTTCATGCGGGCGCCCTGCTCCGCCATGATAGCCAGAAAACGTTGCTGGGCCGGCGGATCGTCGGCCGCTGACCCAAGCAGGGTCTCGACGAAGCCGATCATCGAGGCCAGCGGCGTGCGCAACTCATGGCTGACATTGGCGACGAAGTCCGCGCGCATACGCTCCACCGCGCGTTCCCGCGTCCGGTCCGACAGCACCACCAGCGCCTGGCCGCCATCGGCCAGCGGCGGGTCCATCGGCACCACCGTCGCGTAGAGGTCGCGGGCGACCGGGGCGTGCAGCATGACCTCGGCGGTCTGCGACCGGCGGGTCGCCAGCGCATTGTCGATGGCCCCGCGCACACCGGGATGGCGCAGCACGGCCGGCAGGTCGTCGTGAAACGCCAGCCGAGCGGCGGCATTGGCGCGGCGGACGGTTCTGTCGCCGGCCAGCACGATGACCGGGTCGGGCAGCCGCTCCAGGATCAGCGTGTCGGCCAGCCGGTGCTTCTCCTGCACCGCGGCACGGGCGGCGAGGCGACGGGACAGGCGTTCGATCTCGCGTTCCAGTGCGCCCATCATCAGGACACGCTCCTGCGCGACACCCTGCTGGGCGGTGATCGCGCCGGTATCGCTCGACGCCACGCGCCGCACCGCTTCGGTCAGCAGGTGCCGATCCCGTCGCACCAGCAGGGCGAAGGCGACGGCGGTCAGGATGCTGACCACCACCGCGATCGTCGCCGGCCAGATATCGATCCAGCCGCCCGCCACCAGAACGACCAGCGCGGTGACCGGCGCCCCCGCCAGACAGACGGTGATGCCGGACGTTCTCACGGCAGCCTTCGCGCCCCGGACCGCTGACGCGGCTTCCAAGAACCATCAGCCTGACCAGAACAGTCTGGCTGATAAACTTGCTCGTTAAAACAATGAGCCAGAGCGGGCTGACCGTTGCCGTCAGGCTGAAAACGCGCCAGTGTCCTGCCCCCGAAGTTCGTCGCATCGTGCGACGGGCGCAGGGGATGAGCAGGCCACTGAAAACAAGAGGCAAGTGTCCTGCCCCCGAAGTTCGTCGCATCGTGCGACGGGCGCAGGGGATGAGCAGGCCACTGAAAACAAAGAGCGCGTGCCCTGGATCGAAGGTTCGCGCACCATGGCGAACTGCTGATCCAGGACACTGGCGGGCGGGCCTTACTCGACAGGGTCGACACGCTGGTAGCGGGCCCGGACGCCGCGTTCGATGGCGGCGGAGATCAGCGCATCCAGGCCCAGTTCGCCGCGCACGAAGTCCAGCATTTCCAGGGATTGACGGCGCGCGCCGTCACCGCCCGCGACGACCTCGCAGGCCAGCGCGTAGGCGGTCTCACGCAGCTTGATGCTCAGCGCGTCGCGCATCAGACGGCCGGCATGGGCCAGGCCGTCATCCTCGTGCAGCAGGTTGGCCGCCCGCTCCGATACATCGGACAGTTCGCCGCTGGTAAACTCCTGGAACGCCGGCAGGGTCTGCACCAGACCGGACATGATGCCGATTTCGCGGTCCGTCATGCCGCCATCGGCGGCGGAGACCAGCACCATTGTCAGAACCAGCGCCTCTGGCGCGTTGATGGTATCGCTCGAACGCATCGAGATCCTCCAGACCTGTTTGGGAGAGTGCGGCACACGGTCGGTGCGTCATGCCGGCGACCCTGGCGCCAGACATGCACGAGTTCGGAGGAAATTGCCAGTTTCGGCGACCGCCTGAGCCAATCCGACGCGTTGCACCGCGACCCCGGGCGGAAACGCCGACATCAGCCGGCTGGGCGCCTGCCGATCCAGCAGCACGAACACGCCGCGGTCGGACGCCCGGCGGATCAACCGGCCGAACGCCTGGCGCAGCCGCAGCCGCACGATGCGGTCGTCGTAGCCCTTGGGGTCGCCGCCGGACAGGTGGATCCGCCGCTCGCGGTGCAGGATGTCCGGGCGGGGCCAGGGTGTGCGCTCGAACACCACGAGGTGCAGCGCGTTGCCCGGCACATCGACGCCGTCGCGCATGGCGTCGGTGCCCAGCAGGCAGCTTTCCTCCTCGGTGCGGAAGATATCGACCAGGGTGGCATTGCCCATCGCATCGACATGCTGGGCGTACAGCGGGATACCGGCCTGCTCCAGCTGGGGGGCGATCCTGGCATGAACGGCGCGCAGCCGGCTGATCGCGGTGAACAGGCCGAGACCGCCGCCCCCCGCCGCCAGGAACAGGGCGCGGTAGGCGGCGGCCAGGTGGTCCAGGTTGCCGGCGGCCAAATCGGTGACGACGAAGGTCCGGGTCTGTTCGGCATAGTCGAACGGCGAGGCCACCGTCGCGCGGATGGCCGGCGAGGGCAGATGCGGGGCGCCGATGCGGGCCTCGGCCGAGGCCCAGGCGGTTTCCGGATCATGCTCGCCCGAGTCGCGCAGCGTCGCCGAGGTCACCAGCAGGCCCTGTGCCGGCGAGGCCAGGGTGGCGGCGAACGGGATGGTCGGGTCGAGCCAGTGCCGGTTCAGCCCGACATCGAGGTCGCGCCCGCCGTCGCGGCGATCCAGCCGCAGGAACAGCACGTAGGTCTGGCGTTGCCCCGGATCGGGTCTCGGTTCGGTCAGGCTGCCCAGCATCGCCTGCCACGCCCGCAGCGGATTCAGCGCGCGGCGGGTCAGCGATCGGCCGATCGCCTCGATCCGATCGCGGGTCGCTTGCTCAAGCTGATCGGCTTCGTCGTCCAGCCGGGCGAGCAGGCGTTCGCGCAACGTCGTCAGCGGATCGGCGATCCGCGCCAGCGCGCGGGCGAGGCGTGCGGCGGCCTGTTCGGCGTCTTCGTTCAGCGGGAACACATCGCATTCGATGGAACCGGCAGACGGACGCGTATCGGCACCCAGGGTGCGCGCCAGGACCTGGCGGCGGATCAGGCGCAGGAACGCCTCGGACGGATTGGACCGAGCCGCATCACCCGCATCAAGCTCGGGACCGTCTTCCTGCATCCGGCTGATCCAGTCTGATGGCGGCAACGCGGCGGCGGCCTGCAGCGCGGCATCCAGCGGCGCGATCAGCGCGGGCCGGTCGGCGACCAGATCATCCAGTCGCTTGCGCAGCCCGCGGGCGCGGGAACGGCCGCCTTCCGCGCCGCGCAGCCAGCGGCGAAGCTCGGCGGTCTCGTTCCCGGACAGCGAGGCCGAGAAGGCACTGTCGGCGGCGTCGAAGACATGGTGGCCCTCATCGAACACGTAGCGGCCTGGCACCGCGTTGTCGTCGAGCCCGCCCCAGGCTGCCTGCGTCATCACCAGCGCGTGGTTGGCGACCACCAGTTCGGCGGTGCGGGAGCGGCGGATGGTGTGCTCGACGAAGCACTTGCGCCAATGCGGGCAGGCGGCATGGATGCATTCGCCGCGGCGGTCCGCGAGGGTGGCGATCAGGCCGCCGCCGAACAGTTCGGGCAGCCAGCCCGGCAGGTCGCCGCCCTGCACGTCGCCGTCGTCGGTGGCCATGGCCCAGCGGGCGATGAGACCGAGCGGAATGACCTGCTGGGCCATGAAGCCGCCGGAGGCGGTGCTGATCGCGTCCTCGAAATTTAACAGACAGAGATAGTTCTCGCGCCCCTTGCGGACCACGATGCGCCGGCGGCGCTCCGTCGGGTCGGGGATCAGGCGTTCCAGCTCGTTGTCGATCTGCCGCTGCAGGTGGCGGGTGAAGGTGCTGATCCAGACCGCGCCCTTGTTCTTCTCGGCCCACAGGCTGGCGGGTGCCAGGTAGCCCAGCGTCTTGCCGGTGCCGGTGCCGGCCTCGACCAGCACCAGATGCGGGTCGCCACGGACTTCCCGCGGCGCGAAGGCGGCGGTGGCGGCGCCGGCATAATCGCCCTGGCCGGGCCGCTGTTCGGCCCGCGGGCCAAGCATCGCGGCCAGACGAAGCCGGGCCTCGGGTTCGGAAACCGGGTGGGAGGAGGGTGGCGGCAGCGGCGCCGCATCTTCCCACTCCGGCAGCTTGCGCCATACTTTCAGCGGCTCGTTCGATGCGGCGGCGTCGGCGCGGCCGAGCGCGTGGGTGACGTAGCCGCCCCAGCCCCAGCCGGCTTTGCGCATGCGCGCGGCCAGCGTGGCGGCATCGCGGTTCAGCAGGGTGTCGCGGCCCTGCGAAAGCTGGTTCAGCAGCGCGCCGGCGAAGTCGGACAGGCGGCTGACCTCGGCTTCCAGGCCGATCGGCGGGTGGTCGCTGTCGAGGGCCAGGGCCAGGCCGCGTGGGGTCGGGGCGGCGGCCTGCGCCGGGCGGACGAAGGCGAACAGGTCCAGCAGGTCGAACGCGGGGCCGGGGCGCAGGCCGAGGCGGCGGAAGGTGACCGGCGCGTGCACCAGGATCGGCGGCGGCAGGGTCTGCAGCAGCCGGGCGGCTTCGGGGATGGCCAGCAGCAGAAGTTCGCCGTCCGGTGTCAGGATGGCGGCACGGTCGTGGCCCGCGACCACGGCGGGCGCATCGGGCAGCGCGATAGAAGGGCTCACGGCGACGGGTTTAGCCGGGATGGTGCTGGCTGTCATCGCGCCCGGTGCGGCGGGGCGATCTGATCAGTCTTGGACAACGCTCGTGAGATCGCCGCCGCCCGCCCGCATCAAGTGCGTTGAAGCCGCACGACATCGCGGTGCATCACACCCATACCGGTGGTATCCTTGATAGGGCGCTAATTCTTCCCTATCGTGGGAAGGATTACAACGGAATGAGATGATGAACGCGCTTAGCCTGACCCTGAATGAGGCCGGTTACGTCGTCGGGCAGTCCAGCACCGCGATCAACCGCGCCGTCGATCGCGGTGTCATCAAGGCCAAGCTTGAGCGGCGTGGCAAGGGTCAGTTGCGAAAAATCGGCTCTCCCGAGTTGCGCTTTCTGGTGATCGCAGGCGACGTGGCGAGGGACCTGACGCCCGCGGCGCGGCGCAAGGTCTATGATGCCATGCGGCGTCTGCCGGCAGACGCGGACCACTTGTCGGTCGGCATCATGGACTTCAAATTGGCTGAAATCGATCGACGTATCGCCGAGCGGTTGCAGCAGCTTCAGAAGTTGAGGGCCGGTGTGGAACAGCGCGCGGGTGCTGATCCTGTCATCCGTGGAACGAAGGTGTCGGCTTATGTCGTCGCCGCCCTGGCGAACGATGAAACCACCGCCGAGATCATCGACGACTATCCGGGTCTGACACCGGCACAGATTGAAGCTGCCACCGCGTATGCCAAGGTCTATCCGAAACCGGGCCGTCCGCTTCCGACGATCAGCTTCAAAAAGACACTCGTCGACATGGCTGAGGCAGGCGTTTGGGACGTTGAGAACGACGATGAGCCAACGGGACATGCGTCCACGGCCTGATGGTCTATCTGCTCGACGAGAACGTACTCCGGGAACTCCACTCCAAGGGTAATCGTGAAGTTAGGGCCTGGTATGCTTCGGTGGCCGAGGCGGACCTGAGGATCAGCGTCATGACGTTCTTCGAGAAGCGACGGGGATGGGAACGCCGGAAGCAATGCGCCCCTGATCTGGCGGCGGCGCGATTGGCTGAACTGGCCGCGCTTGAGGCCGCCTACAGGACGCGGTTCGTGCCCATCGATGACGCGGTCACGGCCGAATGGGCGCGTCTGCTCGGTGCCAAGGACAAGAACCAGCGAGACCGGGCTCTCGCGGCGACGGCACGGGTGGTTGGTTTTGTATTGGTCACCCGAAACGTCGATGATGTCCGGGGCTGTGACGTCCGGGTACTCAACCCGTTCAAGGCAAACCCGGTTATCGAAACGGTCTAGCGACGGGGCGTTCCGCCAGATGTAAAATATCCCGGCCAAATGACCGCTGCACCCGGACAGCGTCCCGCCGATCCCGTCGCACCCCCGAGCGACTTCATCAGCCAGGCTGTGTCAGTCAGGCTGATGTTGTTCTAAGCGCCTGTTCGACATTAATCGCGCGAATTGCAGTGTCGAACAGGCGCTTAGCCGTTGCTTTTTCGGGCAGCTTTATTGGCGTGCTGACGCACTTATCGCCGATGCCGCCCTAAGCCCGGCGACAAGCTGGGTCGGCAACGCTTTCGAATACTTCCTGCCAGGCCGCTCGAAGTGCCATGTCGGCGTCGTGCATCGTGGCGGGGATACCGAGCGCGGCCAGGCTGGTGACGCCGAAGCCTGGCAGACCGCATGGCACGATGCCGCCGAAATGTGCCAGGTTCGGCTCCACGTTCAGGGCGATGCCGTGCCAACTGACCCAGCGGGTCACCCGCACGCCGATGGCGCCGATCTTTGACTCGGCGCCGGTGACGGGATCGGCGACCCAGATGCCGACGCGGCCGTCGCGGCGCTCGCCCTTGACGTTGAAGCGGTCGAGGGCGCGGATCAGCCATTCTTCCAGACCGTTGACGTAGCAGCGGATGTCCTGCGCGGGGACGCGGCCATGCGGGCGGTTGAGGTCGAGCATCACGTAGGCGGTGCGTTGGCCGGGACCGTGGTAGGTCCATTGGCCGCCTCGGCCGGCGTTGAAGGTGGGGAAGCGGGTCGGGTCGGTCAGTTCCCCCGGCTTGGCGGAGGTGCCGGCGGTGTAGAGCGGCGGATGCTCGACCAGCCAGACGCGTTCGTGGGCGGTGCCGGCGCGGATGGCGGCGACGCGGGCCTGCATGTCCGCGAGTGCGGCGGGGTATTCGGTCAGGCCGTCGGCGGTGCGCCACTCGGCCGGGGTCGCCAGGTTGGGTGTCGCCGGGTTTGGTGTCGTCGGGTTGGAGGGCGTTGGGTTTGAAGTCGCCGGGTTGGGGGTCGCCAGGGGAAATGGCTTCGCGGTCATTGAACCGGTATACCTCATCCGCTATACCCCCGCGATGGCCGGTCCACGGTGCGGTCGTGGCGGAATGGTAGACGCGCAAGCTTGAGGTGCTTGTGGGGGCAACCTCGTGGAAGTTCGAGTCTTCTCGACCGCACCAATCCCTCGACTGGTTTGTTTCGTGGTCTGGGTTACCTGGCTACCCGAGCGTCGATGTGCAATGAACCGGCGCCCTGTCGAACCCATGCGCTGAACGAGCTACGCTGCCCAGGCCACGGCAGCCCCTGCCCAGGCCGTCAGCGTCCACAACACAAGAAGTACCATCTGTGCACGCAGGGTCAGTGCCGGCGCGGGCGCATCCGCCGCGATCGCCCGGCCGCCGTTCAGCGCCAGCGCTATCACCGGCAGGTAGACGACGAAGCTGGCCAGGGTCGCCAGCAGCAGCCCGGTCATGCAGCCCTGGCCGCCGAAAGCGAAGTATGTCGCCAGCCCCGCCGCGGCGTGCGGCAAACCCGGCAGCCACGGCTGGTCGATGGAAAATCCACGGCCAGACGCAGAGCACGCACGGCACGCATGGTTCAGTTCCCCGCTTCAGCCGACAGATTCTCATGAAAGTTCAGACCGGCGGTCGTCTGACGCACGACATCTGTTCTGACCAGGTAATCACCAAAGCGCTCGCCGCGGCCGCGTTGGCGGGCATAGGATTCGAACAAGGGTGCGAGGGCGGCGACGATGGCATCGCCGTCGACATCGCGCCGGTGCAGCTTGTTCAGGCGCGTGCCGTCGTGCGCGCCGCCAAGATACAGGTTGTAGACGCCCGGCGTCCGACCGACCAGGCCGATCTCTGAAACATACGGCCGAGCGCATCCGTTCGGGCAGCCGGTCATGCGGATGGTGATTTCGTCCTCTCGCAGGCCGACCCGGTCCAGCTCGTGCTCAAGCCGGGTCACCAGATCGGGCAAATAACGTTCGCTTTCTGCCAGCGCCAGGCCGCAGGTCGGCAATGCGACGCAGGCCATGGCGTTGCGCCGCAGCCCCCTGACGGGTTGATCCAGCCCATGCGCGGTCAGCAACGCCTCGATCTCGGCGCGTCTGGAGGGAGGAATATCCGCCAGGATCAGGTTCTGGTTCGCGGTCATCACAAAGCGCCCGACCGCGCGTTCAGCGATGGCGTGCAGGCCTTGCAGCATCCGGCCGCCAATACGGCCATTCTGCACGAACAAGGTGAAGTGCGCGGCACCGTCCGGCTCCTGCGCCCAGCCCAGCCGATCACCGGTCGAGTGGAAGGAAAACGCCTTCGCCGGCCGCAGCGTCGCCGTCAGCCGATCCTTCAGCAAGGACACGAACCGGTCCAGCCCGATGGCATCGATGGTGTATTTCAGCCGCGCGTGCTTGCGGTTGGACCGGTCGCCATGGTCACGCTGCACGGTAACGATCTTCTCGGCGAGCTCGATCGCGTCCGCGGCGTCGCAGAAGCCGATCACGTCGCCGGTGCGCGGATAGGTCTCGGGCTCGCCATGGGTCATCCCCATGCCGCCGCCGACCGCCACGTTGTAGCCGACGATCTTGCCGTCTTCGACGATCGCGATGAAGCCCAGATCGTGGGCGAACACGTCGACATCGTTGTGCGGCGGCAGCGCGATGGCGATCTTGAACTTGCGCGGCAGATAGCTGCGTCCCAGGATCGGTTCGTCTTCCTCGACGTCGCCGGCGAGTTTTTCCTCGTTCAGCCAGATCTCATGCCAGGCGCGGGTGCGCGGCAGCAGATGGGCCGAGATGTCGCGAGCCAGCGAACCGATGGTGGCGTGAAGGTCGCGCCGCCACGGATCGGCCGACGCGATGACGTTGCGGTTGACGTCGCCGCAGGCGGCGATGGTGTCCAGGCCGACATCGTTCAGCTCCTGCATCAGCGACCGCACGTTGCCTTTCAGCACGCCATGCAGTTGCACCGTTCCGCGGGTGGTCAGGCGGATCGTGCCGTTGGCGCGTTGTGTGGCCAGCTGCTCGATGCCAAGCCATTGCGCGGGCGTCACGGTGCCGGCGGGGATCCGCAGCCGCACCATGAAGCTGAACGCCTTCTCCATCCGCTGCTTGCCGCGTTCGGCGCGCAGGTCGCGGTCGTCCTGCTGGTAGAAGCCGTGGAACTTCGTCAGTTGCGTGTCGTCATCCGTCAGCGCGCCGGTTTCGACATGGGTCAGGCCGTCGGCGATGGTGCCGCGCAGCAGGTTGCTGCCCGACTTGATGCGCTCGTTCGCGGACAGCGACTGGTCGATAGCCATCTTCAGATCCCTCCAGTATCGCGCATCAGCGAAGCGCGATACGTCGTTGTCGGTATGAAGTATTCCATTGACGCGCCGGATCACGGCCGCCGCGGGTCTCGCGCGGCTCCGCGACCGGACATCTAATACACATCACGCAAATAGCGGCCGTCGCGGCGGATCGCGTCCAGTTCGGCCTTTGCCGCGATCTCGGACTGGCCGCCCTGGTCGGCCAGGATGCGCAGCAGCATCGCGTGGACGTCTTTCGCCATCGCATTGGCATCGCCGCAGACATACAGCGCCGCGCCGTCCTTCAGCCACGCATAGAGCTCGCCGCGCGCATCCCACAGCGCGTTCTGGACGTACCGTTTCGCGGGCTGATCGCGGGAGAACGCGACGTCCAGCCGGGTCAGCAGGCTGCTCTTGAGCCAATCCCGCAGTTCCAGTTGATACAGAAAGTCATGGGTGTAGTTGCGGTGACCGAACACCAGCCAGTTGCGGCCGCCGGCGCCGGTCGCCTCGCGTTCCTGCAGGAAGCCACGGAACGGTGCCAGCCCGGTGCCAGGGCCGACCATGATGATCGGCCTGTCGCTGTCGGCTGGCAGACGGAAATGCGGGTTGGGGCGAAGAAACAGCTTGAGCCTGTCGCCGGCGTGGTGGCGCGCGGTGATGTCGACCGAGGCAACGCCCGCGCGCTGACGGCCGAACGCGGTGTAGCGCAAACCGGCGACCAGCAGGTGGGCTTCATCGCCCACCGCCTTGCGGCTGGAGGCGATCGAGTAGTAGCGCGGCGGCAGCGGACGCAACAACGTGGTCAGCTGCTGGGCGGTCAATGCGGCCGGGGCGGTTTCCAGCAAATCGATGATCTGCCGTCCGTTGGCCCAGCCGGCGGGGGCGGGTGGCGTCTTGGTCTCCCGCGCGAAGTCGCTGGCCTGCTGGGTCGTCAGCGTCGTGATGTCCAGCCGGTCGGTCAGCGCGGCGCGCAACGTGTCGTCGCCGGGCAGCCCAGCCGCCCGCATCACGGCATCAACCAGCGCCGGGTCGTTGGCGGGTATGATACCGAGCGAATCACCCGGCTCGTAGGCGATGCCGGAGCCTTCGAGGGAAACGCTGACATGATGGGTGTCGGAACTCGACCGGCTGCCGCTGAGGCGGACGTGTTCGGTGATCGCTGCCTCGAACGGCCGGACCCGGGTCGGCGCGTCGAGACCGGTGCGGGCGAAATCGACGTGGATGACCGAGGCGTGGGGTTCGGCATTGCCGGCTTCCGCGTTCAGCCGCTCCAAGGTGATGTCGATCCAGCCGGTGGCCGGGGTCTCGAAGTCGAGGTCGCACTCGATCCGATCGGCGATCCGCGCACCACCCAGCGCGGCCAGCCGCTCGTCGATCCGGCGGCCGATCTCGCAGAACCGCGCGTAGGCCCGATCGCCCAGCGCCAGCACGGCGAAGCGGGTTTTCTCGAACCGCGGCGCGTCGTCGGCCATCAGGGCTTCGTAGAAATCGACCGCGCGCTGTGGTGGATCGCCTTCACCCCAGGTGGATGCCAGGATCAGCAGGTTTTCCGCCTCGGCGGCCTGGGCGGGGGTGACGTCCGCCATATCGACGACCTTCGGGGCGAAGCCGAGTTTGGCGGCGGTCTTGCGGACCTGGGCGGCGAGGGCCTCGGTGTTGCCGGACTCGGTGCCGAACAGGATGGTCAGCTTGGTTCGCCGAACCGGAGGCGCGGCCGGCGCCACCGCCTGAGGGTCGTTGGCGGCCTGCAAGCCGGCGAGGTAGCCCGAAAGCCACGCGCGCTGTTCCACCGTCGTCACCGAGATCACCCGGTTCAGCGCGGCGATCTGCTCCTCGGGGAACGGCGCGGTCGATGGCAGCACGGGAGCGGTCTGCATGGCGGTTCCTTCAGCCTTGTGCCCGCACGGTCGCGGCTTCGCGGTTGCCCGCGGCCGGCGATGCCACCCGCATGGGCTCGATTTGTTGCCAGTCCAGCAGCAGCGGGCGCAGCGCGATCGTCGGGCCGACCACGATCAGGGTCGCCGCGCCGTTGGCGATCTGCGCGGCATCGGTCGCGGCGGCCGACAGGGTGGAAATCCGCACCTCCTGGTCCGGACGCGTCGCATTGCTGATCAGCGCGACCGGTTCGGACGGTTGACGCCCGGCCTCGATCAGTCGTTCGGCGATCTGGCCAATCCGGCGCCGCGCCATATAGAAGACCAGCACTTCGGACCCGCGCGACAGCGCCGCCCAGTCGACATCCGCGAGCTCGCCGCTGGAGTCGTGGCCCGTCGCGAAGGCGACGCTGTGATCTTGGCACGTCGCGAAGGCGACGCTGCGGGCCAGCCGGCGGTGGGTCAGCGGGATGCCGGCCGCCGCGGTGCCGCCGATCCCGGCGCTGATCCCGGGCACGATGCGGAACGCCACGCCAGCGGCGGCGAGCGCCAGGGCTTCCTCACCGCCGCGGCCGAAGATCAGGGGATCGCCGCCCTTCAGGCGCACCACCCGCAGGCCTTGTCGCGCCAGCCGGATCAAGCGGTTGTTGATGCGCAGCTGGGGCGTGTGGACACCGCCGGCGCGCTTGCCCGCGACCTCCAGGCGTGCCTGGGCGGCCAGCGACAGGATCGCGTCGGACACCAGGGCGTCGTGCACGACCACGTCGGCCTGAGCCAGGGCGAACGCGGCGTGCAGCGTCAGCAGACCCGGATCGCCCGGGCCGGCACCAACCAGCCAGACGGTGCCGGGGGCGAAACGCGGGTCGACGAGGCCGGGGAAATGCATGGAAACCAGATGCCTTGCGATGCGGAGCGGGTGCGGGGGAGTTCCCTAAGGAGGATATTTTTCCACAAGACGCAAGAGGGCCGGGGAAAGAACGAAATATTTCTTCGGTATGCCCAGATATAGGTTAGTTATTCCTCAACCTTGGATAAGCGAAAAATTCCCGCCTCAGTGTTGCCAGTCCCGGTTCCGGCTACCATGGTGCCGGCTTCATTCCGACCGCCCGAGGCAACGATGGACGACGATTTCCGCAAGGCCGCGCTGGACTACCACCGGCTTCCCCGGCCCGGGAAACTCGCCATCGAGGCGACCAAGCGCATGGCCACGCAGCGCGATCTGGCGCTGGCGTATTCCCCCGGGGTCGCCGCGGCGTGCGAGGCGATCAAGGCCGATCCCACCACTGCCTATGACTACACCACGCGGGGCAACCTGGTGGGGGTGATCTCCAATGGCACCGCGGTGCTTGGCCTGGGCAACATCGGCGCCCTGGCCGGCAAGCCGGTGATGGAAGGCAAGGCCGTCCTGTTCAAGAAGTTCGCCGGCATCGACGTGTTCGATATCGAGGTCGACGAGACCGACCCGGCAAGGTTTTGCGATGTCGTGGCGGCCCTGGAACCTACCTTCGGCGCGATCAATCTGGAAGACATCAAGGCGCCCGAGTGCTTCGCCATCGAAACTGAGCTGCGCGCCCGCATGCGGATCCCGGTGTTCCACGACGATCAGCACGGCACCGCGATCACGGTGGCGGCCGCTGTGCGCAACGGCCTGCTGCTGCAGGGCAAGGCGCTGTCGGACGTCACGCTGGTGACCTCGGGCGCCGGCGCCGCGGCGTTGGCCTGTGTCGACCTGCTGGTCTCGATGGGGCTGCGACCGGAGAACGTGACGCTGACCGACATCAATGGCGTCGTCACCAAAAAGCGGGCAGGGATGCTGCCGAACATGGCGCGCTACGCCCGCGACACCAGCAGCGCCACATTGCGCGATGCACTGCCCGGCTGCGACATTTTCATGGGCCTGTCGGCGCCGCGGGTGCTGCAACCGGAATGGCTGCCGCTGCTGGGCGAAAAGCCGCTGATCCTGGCGCTGGCCAACCCGGAGCCCGAGATCGACCCGGACCTGGTGTCCCGGATCCGGCCCGACGCCATCATCGCCACCGGGCGCAGCGACTACGCCAACCAGGTGAACAACGTGCTGTGCTTTCCGTTTATCTTTCGCGGCGCGCTGGATGTATCGGCCACGACGATCAACGAGGCGATGAAGATCGCCGCCGTCGAGGCGATCGCCAAGCTGGCCAGGGTGGAAGCCAGCGAGGTGGTTGCCGCCGCGTATGGCGGGGCTGCGCCGGTGTTCGGCCCCGCCTATATCATTCCGAAGCCGTTCGATCCCCGCCTGATCCTGGAGATTGCCCCAGCGGTCGCCCGCGCGGCCATCGAGACGGGCGTGGCGCGCCGGCCGATCCTGGACTTTCAGGCCTACCAGCGGGACCTGGAGCGGTTCGTCTTCCGCTCCGGCTACCTGATGCGCCCGGTGTTCGAGGCGGCGATGCACGATCCGCGACGGATTGTGTTCGCCGAGGGCGAGGACGAGCGCGTGCTGCGCGCGGCGCAGACCCTGGTTGACGACTCCATCGCGCAGCCGATCCTGCTCGGGCGGCGCGACGTTATCGCCGCCAGGATCAAGGAGATGGGTCTGCGCATGCACATCGGCGACGCGATCGAAGTGCTGGATCCGGTGATCGACCGCCACGTGTTCGACCGGCTGATCCCGGAATATCAACGGCTGTCCGGCCGCCGTGGTACGCCGCCGGAACCGGCCGCGCGGCGGGTCGCCACACGCGCGTCGGTCGCCGCGGCGATGCTGCTGCATGACGGTCAGGCCGATGCCGCGATTTGCGGCGGGACCGGCGGATGGTGGCGGCAGATCCAGTACATTCTGCCGATCATTCCGCGCCGTGCGGACGTCAAGCGGGTTTACGCGCTGTCCTGCCTGATCATTCCGAGTGGCGTACTGTTCATCTGCGATACGTTCATGGTCACCGATCCAACGGCGGAGCAAATCACCGAGATGACCCTGCTGGCCGCCGAGGCGGTTCGCGGTTTCGGGCTGATCCCGAAGGCGGCGCTGGTGTCGCACTCCAGCTTCGGCGCCAGCGACACCCAGTCGGCTCGGAAAATGCGCCAGGCGCTGGCGCTGATCCGCGCCCGGGCGCCGGGTCTGGAGATCGATGGCGAGATGCACGCCGATGCCGCGCTGGTGCAGGCGATCCGCGATCGAGCGGTGCCGGATAGCAAACTGAGCGGCAGCGCCAATCTTCTGGTGATGCCCACGCTGGATGCCGCGAACATCTCGTTCAATCTGCTGAAGGCGGCCGCCGAGGGCCTGCCAGTTGGACCGATCCTGCTGGGCATGTCCAAGCCGATCCATGTTGTGGTGCCCAGTGTGACCGCGCGCGGCATCGTGAACCTGAGCGCGCTTGCCGTGGTGGAGGCACAGTCGCAGCCGACCGTGCCGCCCGGATGATGGCCTGACATGCTATGGCTTCTGTTCGGTGCGGTCGTGCTGTTTGTGCTGATGGGCGGCATGCGCGCGTTCGAACAGGCTTCGGTCAGCTCCATCAAGGCGCTGTTCGCCTGGATCGCCGCGCTGGGTGGCCTCAGCCTGGCCTTGCTGCTGATCCTGACCGGACGCGGCGGCGTCGCGCTGGGCGCGCTGACCCTGTTCGGACCGCTGATCTACCAGCGATGGCAGGCGGCGCGGGGTCGGCGGGCCAGCGGCTTTGATCCGCGCCCGCGGGCCGGTCCGATGACCCGCGAGGAGGCTTACGCCGTGCTTGGTCTGCACCCCGGCGCATCCGAACCGGAGATCCGCAACGCCCACCGGCGGCTGATGCGCGGCGCCCATCCGGATGCCGGGGGATCGGACTGGCTGGCCGCCCGGATCAACCAGGCGCGCGACATTCTCCTTGGGTAATGCATTGGGCAGGCTTATGTAACCGCCGTTGCCTCCCGTCGCTGCCCACGCCCCTCGTGTCGCGGGGCCTGGGCGTCGCTGGCCCTGGGGCGTCGCTGGCCCTGGGCTTCGCGGGCCAAGGGCGCCGCGGGCCACTAGGCTCGGGGGCCAATGGGTGTCGCGGGACTGTCACGATCCGGCCACTTCCACATGTGCGGTGGGGTTTGGCCAATTTCGAATCGGAGTCGATGCGTGATCAAGAAACTGCGCAAAGCTGTCCTTCCGGTCGCCGGTCTGGGCACCCGTTTCCTGCCCGCCACCAAGGCCACCGCCAAGGAGATGTTGCCCATCGTCGACAAGCCGCTGATCCAGTATGCGGTGGAGGAAGCGCGGGCCGCCGGGATCGAGCAGTTCTGCATGGTCACCGGGCGCGGCAAGATCGCCCTGGTGGAGCATTTCGACGTCGCCTATGAGCTTGAAGCGACCTTGCGGGAACGCAACAAGGACGACGCGCTGGCGGCGCTGGCCGGCGCCCGCAGTGAGCCTGGCAGCATCACGACGGTGCGTCAGCAGGTGCCGCTGGGCCTCGGTCATGCGATCTGGTGTGCGCGCGCTTTCGTGGGCGACGACCCGTTCGCGGTGCTGCTGCCGGATGATCTGGTGCTGGCCGACAAGCCGTGCCTGGCGCAACTGGCGGAGGCGTACTACGAAACCGGCGGCAACATCGTCGCGGTCACCGAGGTTCCGCCTGAACAGACCAATCGCTACGGCATCTTGAAGATCGGGCGCGACGATGGACGTCTGGTGGAGGTGACCGGGTTGGTGGAAAAGCCCGCCCCGCAGGACGCGCCGTCCAACCTGTCGATCATCGGGCGTTACATCCTGATGCCCGAGGTCATCAAGTACCTGGCCCTGATGGAGCGCGGCGCCGGGAATGAGGTGCAGCTGACCGACGGCATGGCCCGGCTGATCGGTGAGCAACCCTTCCACGGCCTGCGCTATGAAGGTCGCCGCTTCGATTGTGGTGACAAGATCGGGTTCCTTGAAGCGCAGATCGCGTTCGCCTTGAAGCGGCCGGACCTGTCCGACGCGGTGCGCGGTTTTCTAAAAACCTACCTCTGACCCAAGAGTATCCCGAGCGATGGCCTTCTCGCATCAATTCGATCCGACGGTGCTGCGCGAATACGATATCCGCGGCATCGTCGGGCGCACCCTGCATGCCGCCGATGCGTTCGCGATCGGCCGGGTGTTCGGTTCGGTGGTCGCCCGCATCGACACCGGCACACCTGGGGGCGCCAGGCAGGTCGCGGTCGGCTACGACGGCCGGCTGACAAGTCCTGAACTGGAACAGGCTCTGGTCGACGGGCTGCGCGCCAGCGGGGTCGAGGTCCTGAGGATCGGCTGTGGCCCGACGCCGATGCTTTACTATACCGCGACGACGCTGCGGACCGACGGCGCGGTCATGGTCACCGGGTCGCACAATCCAGCCGACTACAACGGCTTCAAGATGATGTTGGGTCGCAAGCCATTCTTCGGACAGCAGATCCTGCAGATCGGCGAACTGGCCGAGGCGGGCGATGTCGTGCCCGAGGCCGGCGGCGGCGAGCGGCCGATCGCCATCGCCGAGGACTATGTCGCGCGCTTGCTGGCGGACTGGGACGGCGGCGACCGCATGTTGAAAGTCGTCTGGGACAACGGCAACGGTGCCGCGGGCGCTGTGCTGGAAAAGCTGGTGGCCTCGCTGCCCGGTGAACACCTGGTGCTCAACGGCGGCATCGACGGCCGCTTTCCCGCTCACCATCCGGATCCGACGGTGCCGGCCAATCTGGTGGACCTGATCGCCGAGGTGCGCGCGCGCAAGGCCGATATCGGCATCGCGTTCGACGGCGACGCGGATCGGATCGGTCTGGTGGACGACACCGGCGAAATCCTGTTCGGCGACCAGCTGATGGTCCTGCTGGCGCGCGATGTGCTGAAGGAACATCCGGGCGCGACGATCATCGCCGACGTCAAGGCCAGCCAGGTGCTGTTCGACGAGATCGCCAAGGCCGGCGGCGACCCGCTGATGTGGAAGACGGGTCACTCGCTGATCAAGTCGAAGATGGCGGAAACCGGCAGCCCGCTGGCCGGCGAGATGTCCGGCCACATCTTCTTCGCCGATCGCTGGTATGGCTTCGACGACGCGCTGTATGCCGCGGTGCGCACCCTGGGCATCATCGCCCGGATGGACGGCAAGCTATCCACGGTGCGCAAGGCGCTGCCGCAGGTCGTCAACACCCCGGAGGTCCGCTTCGACTGCGACGACAGCCGCAAGTTCCTGGTAATCGCGGAGGTCGCCGCGCGGTTGCAGGCCGAGGGTGCGAAGGTCGCCGCGACCGACGGTGTTCGGGTGCAGACCGCGGATGGCTGGTGGCTGCTGCGGGCGTCCAACACGCAGGCGGTGCTGGTGGCCCGATGCGAGGCGGCGACCGCGGCCGGCCTGGATCGCCTGAAGGCGGCGCTGGTCGGGCAGCTGGCGGCGTCGGGCTTGGGCGAACCCGATTTCTCGGGCAGCCACGCGGGTCATTAGACACAGCGATTTCCCTCTGGGGTTGGTTCACCTCAGACCCATGCGCTTGGGTGCGTCATCGCCTGAGCCCGACGCTGTCGAATGGTATGGATCACCGGGTCATGGTGAGCGCGACAAGCGCGCGGCCAGGAAATCCGCCAGCACCTGAACACGCGCCGGTCGCGGTCCAGGCGAGGGGATCATCAGGTAAAGGCTGGATTGTATGGCGCCCCATTCGGGCAGGATACGTTCCAGTCGGCCGTCGGATAGTCCGTCACGGGCGATGAACGCCGGCAGGGCGGCGATCCCGAGGCCGGCCATCGCCGCCGGCAGCATGGCTTCGCCGTTATTGACCCGCAGCGGCCCGAACGCTTGCACCGTCGCCTGTTCGCCCGCGTCGTTGCGGAAAATCCGGATATCGCGGGTTCGCAGATTGGCATAGCCGAAGACGTCGTGGTCGCTGAGCTGCCGTGGGTGGACCGGTCGTCCCCGGCGCGCGAGATAGGCAGGCGCGGCGACGATCACCATCGATACGCTGGCCAGTCGCCGCGCCAGCAAGCCGGTGTCGGGCAAGGCGCCGATCCGTAGCGCCAGATCGAAGCCCCCGCCGATCAGATCCGCCACCGCGTCGCTCAGATGCAGGTCCACCGCGACGTTGGGAAAGCGGGTCAGGAAATCCGGCAGCAGGGTCGCGACTTCGCGAATGCCGAACGACATCGGCGCCGCCAGCCGCACGCTTCCCCGCAGATCAGCGGCTCGGGCGACCAGCGCACTCTCCGCCGCCTCGGCGTCAGCCAGCAGGCGGGCGGCACGGCCGGCCAGATCCCGGCCGGAGTCGGTCAGCAGCAGGCGCCGCGACGTGCGGTTGAACAGCCGCGACCCAAGCCGGGTTTCCAGCCGAGCGAGCGCCTTGGAGACGGTGGGCGCGGACAGGCCGAGATCCCGCGCGGCGGCGCTGATGCCGCGGGTTTCGGCCACCTTGGCGAAGATCGCCATGCCTTCCAAGTCGGGTAGCCTGGACATCAGATTCCGAAAAGGTAGCTTTCTTCCGTTTCTATTTATTTTGTCCGGTCGCGTCCATATCTCGTGGCAGCGGTGGCGCACGCGGCGCCGAACCCTTGCAGGAGATCACGATGGCCAAAGTTCTGGTGCTGTACTACTCGACTTACGGACACATCGAAGCGATGGCGAACGCCGTCGCCGAAGGCGCGCGCGACAGCGGTGCCCAGGCGGATGTCCGGCGGGTGCCGGAGCTTGTTCCGGCGGAGGTAGCCACGGCGTCGCATTACAAGCTGGACCAGCCCGCTGCGGTCGCCGTGGTCGCCGATCTGGCGAACTACGATGCGATCGTGGTCGGCACCGGCACGCGGTTCGGGCGAATGTCATCGCAGATGGCGAACTTCCTCGACCAGGCTGGCGGTCTGTGGGCCAAAGGCGTGCTGAACGGCAAGGTCGGCGCGGCGTTTGCGTCCTCGGCCACCCAGCATGGCGGCCAGGAAACGACCTTGTTCTCCATCATCACCAATCTGCTGCACTTCGGCATGGTCGTCGTCGGTCTGGACTATGGCTTCGCGGCGCAGATGACATTGGACGAGATCGTCGGCGGTGCGCCGTATGGTGCGACCACGATCGCCGGTGGGGACGGTTCCCGGCAGCCCTCGGCGAAGGAGCTGGATAGTGCGCGCTACCTTGGCCGGCGGGTCGCGGCGGTCACCGCCAAGCTGCATGGCTGACTGGGATTGCGGGTGGCGGATGAACTCGCCCGCGGCCATGGACGAGCCACCGCACCGGATTTGGCATCGGCAGTGGCCGGGTAGGCGGCAGCTGGCGGTGCGAAGGGCAGCTGGCGGCGCGAAACAGGGATGAACCCTGAATGACAGCGCAAGGCGTTGTTGACATGACCCGGGCTGATACTGCCACAATCGGTCAATCCAAGGAGGCGATGCCGCGCTGCCGCGCTTGACCCAGTTGCTCCGCTTGACCCAGTTGCTCCGCTTGACCTCGTGGATCGGGCCGATCATTGCTCCGGTTTGCCGTGCCGGGCGGTTCCGGCCGGGTGGTGCGGAGCATAAGCAATGACCGGGGTCGAGCGCAGGCGTCTGCACGTCATCACCTGGGGCTGCCAGATGAATGTGTATGACAGCGGCCGGATGGCCGACGTTCTGGCCCCGCTGGGCTATCAGCTGGTGTCCGAACCGGACGGCGCGGACATGGTCATTCTCAACACCTGTCACATCCGCGACAAGGCGGCCGAGAAGGTGTTCTCCGAACTGGGTCGGCTGCGGCGGCTGAAGGAGGCGACGGGCAACCGGATGATCCTGGGCGTCGCCGGCTGCGTGGCGCAGGCCGAGGGCGCGGAGATCATCGCCCGAGCGCCTTATGTCGACATTGTGCTGGGTCCGCAGACCTATCATCGGCTGCCGGAAATGGTCGCGCGGGTTTCGCGCGGCGGCAAAGAGCTGCCCGGCGCCAAGGTGCCCGGTGCGCAGATAATCGAAACGGATTTCCCGGCCGAGGACAAGTTCGATCATCTGCCCGAAAGCGCCACCCCGCAGGGCGTCACCGCGTTCCTGACCATCCAGGAAGGCTGCGACAAGTTCTGCAGCTTCTGCGTGGTGCCGTATACGCGCGGCGCGGAGCAGAGCCGTCCCGCCGCCGCGGTGCTGCGCGAGGCGCGTCATCTGGTCGCCCAGGGTGCGCGCGAGATCACCCTGCTGGGTCAGAACGTTAACGCCTGGCATGGCGAAGCGCCCGACCGCGGCAGTTGGGGCCTGGGCCGCCTGCTGCGGGCGCTGGCCGACCTTCCCGGCCTGGCGCGCCTGCGGTACGCGACATCGCATCCCGGGGACATGGATGACGACCTGATCGACGCCCACCGGGATCTGCCGACGCTGATGCCGTTTCTGCATCTGCCGGTCCAGTCCGGTTCGGACCGCATCCTGGCGGCGATGCACCGCCGGCACACCGCGGACGACTATCGCCGCACGATCGATCGCCTGCGCCGCGCCCGGCCTGATCTGGCGCTGTCATCTGATTTCATCGTCGGCCATCCGGGCGAGACCGAGGCGGACTTCGAGGCCACCATGAGCCTGGTCCGCGAGATCAAATTCGCGCTGGCCTACAGCTTCAAATATTCGCCGCGTCCCGGCACGCCGGCCGCAAGCGCCCCGGCGCAGGTCGCGGAACCGGACAGGGACCGCCGTTTGCAAGCCTTGCAGGCGCTGCTGCGGGACCAGCAGGCAGAATTCGCCGCCGGCTGCGTCGGCCTGGAAGTTCCCGTCTTGTTTACCGGCACTGGGCGCCACCCTGGGCAGATCGTCGGGCGTTCACCATTTCTTCAACCGGTACACCTATCAGGACGTGCTGATCTTATTGGTAGCGAATTGATGGTGCGAATCGTGGCTACCCATCCAAACTCACTCGCGGGAACCCTTGTCCAGGAGAGACGAACAGCTTGACACATCTCGCCGCCCCCCAGGCATCGCCCGCCGCTGCAAGCGGCAAATCAATGGCATCCCCCGGCACGTCCGGCGGCAAGGCCATCACCCTCCAGTTCAACGACAACACCCTGCTGCCCCTTCTGCTGGGCGATCACGACCGGCATCTAGTGCGGATTGAGCAGGCCCTGGGGGTCCGCCTCTCTTGTCGGGGCAATCGGGTTGCCATCGCGGGGGATGCATCGAGGGTGGATATCGCGCAGGAACTGATGCGCGGGCTGTGGCGGCGGTTGGAGCGGGGCGAGAGCGTTGGCCGGCCTGACATCGAGGCCGCGATCCGTCTGGCGGATGCCGACAACGATCCGCGGCTGCCGCTGTCGGATCTGCCTGCGATCCGCACCCGCCGCGGTGCGGTGGCGGCCCGCAGCCCCGGTCAGGCTGTCTACATGGAGGCATTGACCAGCCAGGAGATGGTTTTCGGCGTCGGTCCGGCCGGCACCGGCAAGACCTATCTGGCCGTCGCCCAGGCGGTCGCGATGCTGCAGGCCGGCAAGGTGGATCGTATCGTGCTGTCTCGCCCGGCGGTCGAAGCCGGCGAACGGCTCGGTTTTCTGCCTGGCGACATGAAGGAGAAGATCGACCCCTATCTGCGGCCGCTGTACGACGCGCTGCACGACATGATGCCCGCCGATCAGGTCATCCGGCGCATGACGAACGGCGAGATCGAGGTCGCGCCGCTGGCGTTCATGCGCGGCCGCACCCTGGCGCACTGCTATGCGATCCTGGACGAGGCGCAGAACACCACGCCGGTGCAGATGAAGATGTTTCTCACCCGCATGGGCGATGGAACCCGCATGGTCGTCACCGGCGACCTGTCGCAGGTCGATCTGCCGAACGGCGTGCGCTCCGGCCTGCGGGACGCACTGGACACGGTCGAGGGGATCCAGGGCATCGGCGTGGTTCGCTTCGAGCAGCGGGACGTGGTGCGTCATCCCCTGGTCGCGCGCATTGTTGGCGCGTATGATCAGCGTGAAATCGCCCAGGGAGAGGCGCGCCGGGATCGGGAGCGACCTCTAACCAGCGAGTAGATGGACGGCGATGGAACCTCCTAGTAGCCGTCCGCCCGACCTCGATCAGCGCGACATCGAGATCATCGTGGCGGATCCGGCCTGGCGCAAAGTGATCCCGAATGCCGGAACGGTCGTCCGGCGGGCGGCGCGTGCGGCCGGCATGGCGGGGACGGTGGTGCTGTCGTCGGACCGCATCGTGCGGATCCTGAACGGGCGGCATCGTGGCCGGTACCGGCCCACCAACGTGCTGACCTACGGCTTCCCCGCGCCGGAAATCGTCCTGGCGTTCGGCACTGTTCGTGCCGAGGCGGCGGCGCAAGGGCGGCGCGCCGCGCACCATCTGGCGCATCTGGTCGTCCACGGCGCGCTGCATCTTGGCGGCGCGGATCATCACCATCCGGGAGATGCGCGGCGGATGGAGATGGCGGAGACGCGCATCCTGCACCGCATTGGCATCCCCAACCCGTGGAAACGTGCATGAGCGGTCATCGCGGCACCCTGCTCAGCCGGCTGGGTCACCTGCTTGGGCGAAAGCACAGCGAGCACTCGCTGCGTGAATCGATCGCCGAACTGGTGCAGGAAGCGGCCGACGCGCAACAGCTTCCAGGCGAGATGCCGGAACTGGACCGGCACGAGCGGCTGCTGATCGCGAACGTCCTGCGGCTGCGGGAAACCACCGCCGACGACGTGATGGTGCCCCGAGCCGATATCGTCGCGATGCGCTCGGATGTCACCTTGGCGCAGGCAATCGAATTGATCCGCAACGACGGTCATTCCCGGCTTCCGGTCTATCAGGACCAGTTGGACGACGTCATCGGCATGATCCACATCAAGGACGTGTTCGCCTATGTCGGTCGGCCGGAGGCGTTCACTCTGGAGGCGATCCTGCGCAAGCCGCTGATGGTGGCGCCGCAGATGCCGGTGCTGGACCTGCTGCTGCAGATGCGGATGCAGCGGGTCCATCTGGCGCTGGTGGTGGATGAGTACGGCGGCATCGACGGGTTGGTGACGATCGAGGACCTGGTGGAGACCATCACCGGCGACATCGCCGACGAACACGACGATGTCGAGGCGCCGATGATCACCGAACGGCCCGACGGCGCGATGGATCTGAACGCCCGCATGCCGATCGAGGACTTCGAGCAGAAGGTTGGTGCGATCCTCAGCAAGGACGAGCGCGACGCCGATATCGATACGGTCGGCGGCTTGGTCTTTACGCTCGCCGGTCGGGTGCCGACGCGCGGCGAGGTGATCAGTCATCCGTCAGGGATCGAGTTCCGCGTGCTGGACGCCGACGCACGGCGCATTCGGCGGCTTCGGGCCCGGCGTACCGAGACGGCGGCCGCCGCGGCGGCCTGACGAAGCAGGATACTTGCTGGGCACCCACCGCCCGAGGGGTCGAGCGGTTTGGGCCGCTCAGGTCGCCGGGGAGAGGACGTGGATAACCCGGCTGGCGATCAGATCCTTGGTCTTGGCGCCGTAGTTAGCCATGTGCGGCGACCCGGCGTGGGCTTTCAGGTGGTCCAGGCTTTCCCACTTCTCGAGCACCAGGAACACCTCGGGCCCAAACTTGGTCTGGAAACCGCCGACGCCGTCCGAGTCGACCGTCGGACCATACTCGATGCAGCCGGCTTCTGCATGAACGGCCGGCATATTGGCGCGGAATGCCTCCAGGATCTTATCGCGATTGCCGGGTTTGGCGGTGATCACGGCGACGACGTGGATCATTGTGTCATGGCTCCCCTAATGGACCGTGCGCGGTGTGCGCCGAGTTGGTCGGCGCGCCCGCGGTCTGCCGGCATGATGCGCCAAGTCCTGATCCACGCGAATGTTGAAGGCCCGGTAACTCTCGATGATCTCTGCGCCAGTTGCGGCCAGCGTGCTGGTCGCGATCTACTTCTCGTGAACACAATAAAATAGATTTTACTTTCGTTTCGATAAAGAATGTGGAACCATCCCGAATAGTCACTAAGACGGGATCAAGGCGATGGGCTACCGCCGAGCGGCGAAATTTCTGGCGGCCGTTGCTTGTGGCGCAATAATTTTCCCTGGTGTTTCAATTGCTCAGGATGGTCAGAATGACACACCTGAAGCGAAGGGCTGCCAAGCAACCTTGGAAGACATGTATGATTCGGTCACATACAACAAATACACGAACGAGAAAACTGAGAAGGTTGTCCACATTACATTCTACGGGTCATCACGAGCGCCGTATCGGTTCGGCAATCACAAATACGAGAACACATCGATCTACATAGATACCGTTGTTGGCGGTCAGATCCGTGATCGATCCGATTCTGAGACAGCAATATGCGTGTTTGACGATGATGGGTCAGTGATGGGTGTAGAGAATGACTTCTCTGACTAGTTGCTTACAGTAAGGTGATCGGTTTCACAGCAGTCGTCGGTGGTGCCGATAGTTTCCGTTTCGCCGCCGTCGCGTTGGCCTGCGCCGTCGCCACCGTCTTCTGATAAGTCTGTGATGCCTTGGCAACCTTCGTTGCCGCTGCCAACCTTTCCCGTTGCGTTCGCTGGGCGTCGGCATATGCCTGGGCGTCGTGGGCGGGTCCCATGATGTCTCGCTATCTCATGCTCATGTTTAGATGATCCACCTCTACCCAAACGACTGGCGATGACACAGACCGGTTGCTCAGCCTGTGACATCGCTCGTTGGTCAAACCTTGCTATCAGCAGCCCGCCGTTTGGCAATCATCCGATCCAGCAACGTCAACACGCCATCACCGGCTGGAAAATCGGGCTGGTATCCGCTGCGGAACAATGGCGGCAGGACAGTTGGAACGGGTACCAGCGGCATTGATCTGTCGGCGCTGTCGAGCGGTTGGCCTATAGGGCGGCGCGGCAGTTCTAACCGACCGGATCGACCCGCGTGAGCGCGTCGCCAAGACGCACCTGCCCTGGCCCGACGATCCGCGCGGTGATGCCGCCATGCCCGCGCACCGCGTTGTAGCCGCCGGTTCCCAGGATCTCCTCCATGCGCGAGCAGGGGTGACAGTCACCGGTCGCCTCCAGAAGTGCCGATCCAAGCTCGAACCGCTGCTTTTTCAAGGCGTGCAGGTTGATGCCGACCACCACGATGTTGCGCCGGAGCTGCTCCGGCTGAGCCTGCGGTCGCCTCAGATAGACCGCGATGGCGGCCAAGTGTTCCGCCTGGATCAGGGTGACCTGACGGGCCCGCGTGGTTGCGCTTTGGTAGTGATCGCCGATCAGACCCCGCTCCGGGTCCAGATCGGCATGGCACACCGCCACGAGAGGCTGCCGCCGATTCGGCCGAAGGCCAATCCAGGTCACCGTGCCCGGACGCATCGGCCGGTTCAGCAGGCGCGCCAGAGGTGAAATGGCGTCCGGCGCGTGGGCGTCCTGTGTCATTCTAGTGCGGTCACTTTATAAAGGATGGGTTGCGCGTCGCCCGCGGGCAGCGCTTTCGTCGGGTCGTTCTTCGGCCAACCGAGAGAACCGCCAAAGGCTGAAAGGCCACAGGCTGAGAGGCCACAGGCTGAAAGGCCAAAGGCTGAAAGGCCAAAGGCTGGAAGGAATGTCTCATGAGCCGGCTTGTCTACGTCCTGAACGGTCCAAACCTGAATTTGTTAGGCAAGCGCCAGCCGCAGATCTATGGCCACGAGACGCTGGCCGATGTCGAGCGTGATTGCCGAGCGATGGCGGTTGAATTGCGGCTGGAGCTGCGGTTCCACCAGAGCAACCGGGAGTACGAGATCGTTGACTGGATCCACGAAGCACGGGACATCGCCGGCGGGATCGTGATCAACCCTGCGGCCTTCACCCACACGTCGGTGGCGATCCTGGACGCGTTGAACACGTTCGACGCGCCGGTGATCGAGATCCACATCTCCAATGTGCACAAGCGCGAGGCATTTCGACACCATTCGTTCGTTTCCGGTCGAGCGGATGGGGTGATCGTGGGGTTTGGCACGCAGGGCTATACCCTCGCGCTGCGCCGCGTGGCTCGCCTGATTGATGCCAACACCGGATAGCTGCCTGGACGCGAATTCGTTGATTGGCCTGAACGCCTCAGAGCCGATTGGTCCCTACGGCCTGGTCAAACTCGGTCGTCGTGATGCCGAGTGTCTCGGCGGCGCTGCGCATATCGCGCCATGTGGTGTCGTCCACTTCGATGCCTTCTGCCCGGCGCCTCGCGGCATGGCGTCGCTCGGGCTCGCCGGGAAGGAGAACCTCGTCGCAGCCGGTGGCGGGGCGGGCTGACTTCACATGCGCCTTGACCGCCTGGATGTCGGCCGCGACGGCTGCCGGGTCGCCCAGCTTCGACACATCGATCACGGTGGCGAGCATGGAGTTCAGCACGCCGCCCTTCGCTGCGTGGAAGGCGCCCTGACCGCCGGCGACGGCCGAGGCCATGATCTCGCACATGATCGCCAGACCCGAACCCTTGTGGGTGCCGAAGGCCCGCAACGCGCCGGTGTGGTCACGGATGAAACCGGTCGGATCGTTGGTGGGATTGCCGGCGCTGTCGATCAGGCAGCCGTCGGCGACGGTGACACCCTTGTTGTAGGCGACACGCGCCTTGCCAGCGGCGATCGTGGTGGTGGCCATGTCCAGCATCACCGCCGGGCCGTCGGGTCCGGGGACGGCGGCACAGAACGGGTTGGTGCCCAACCGCGGTTCGGCCGCACCCCACGTCGCCTGAACGTCGTGGTGGTCGGCGACGTTGACGAAGGCGGTGAACGCACAGCCCTCGGCTGCGGCGAGTTCGGCATAGGTGCCGACGCGGCCGATATGCGAGGAATTTCGGAACGCCAGCACGCAGGCGCCGATCTGTTTGGCGCGGGCGATGGCGCGGCGGACCGCGTCGGCGGCCATGCGCGGGCCATAGCCGCGAAGCGCGTCGATGACCAGCAAGGCGCCGGCGTCGAGCACTGTGTCAGCCTGCTGGTTGGGAACCAGCAAGCCCTCATGCAGCAGGCGGACGTAGGTCGGCAGCATTCCGACGCCATGGCTGTCGTGGCCGGCCAGGTTGGCGCGGACAAGGTGGTCGGCGACCTGAGCGGCCTCCGCCTCCTCGCTGCCCATCCTGCGGGCGATCAGGTGGGCAACGGCTTGCAGAGCGTGTGGCGGCAGGGTTGGCATCAGGGTTCCCGGCTTGTGAAGATTGAACGTCGCGTGTGTCCCGCTCGCTCCGCGGCACGACCTGGCCGAATTATGCTAGTGTATCGACCCTAACGCTTCGATCCGTCCCGTTGCACGCTGCGCTGCGGCCTTCCGGGCTTCGGGTGGGAACGATGCGTCAGAGTCAGAACACTAGCTATTTGACGACACGCCCTAGTATCGCACATCAGTTAGGCACGATACGTCGCGAAATGTCTGAAGCAGCCGATCGACGCGCCGAATCGTGGCACGTCGCGGCTCAAGCTTCCCTGCGATCGGAGACTAGGGCGTGGACGCTTCTGTTTGAAGCGTTCACGGCGACCTCAGCGCGGCGACAGGACCATGACCATCTGGCGGTTCTCCATCCGCGGCATCTGCTCGACCTTGGAGGTCACATCCATCTCAGCCCTGATCCGCTCCAGCACACGCACACCGATATCCTGGTGAGCCATTTCGCGACCGCGGAAGCGCAACGTAACCTTGACCTTGTCACCCTCGTCGATGAACGACTTCATGGCGCGCATCTTGACCTGATAGTCGTTCTCGTCGATGTTCGGGCGGACCTTGATCTCTTTAATTTCTATGACTTTTTGCTTCTTCTTGGCTTCGTTCCGCTTCTTTTGCTGTTCGTATTTGAACTTGCCGAAGTCCAGGATCTTGCAGACCGGCGGATCGGCGTTGGGGCTGATCTCCACCAGGTCGAGGCCGACCGCGAAAGCGCGCTGCATCGCCTCGCGCGCGGTCAGCACGCCCTGCATTTCACCATCCTGATCGATCAGGCGAACCTGCGGGATGCGAATTTCTTCATTGACGCGGGGGCCGTCGCGGGTTGGCGGGGCGGCCATTGGTCCTCTGGCTATCGTTCTCTCCTGTCTCTGTTGCGGTGCCGGGCACGCCTGACGCGCGCACCGGCCCACAGTGTGGGCTAAAGGTGGGCTTAAAATCAAGCCACCTTGCCCGTTTGTAGAGTGGGCCCGTTTGTAGAGTGGGCCGGGTTGTAGAGTGGGCCCTTTGTAGAGTGGCCCTGTTCTCGGATCGAGCCTGTCGGCAGGTCAGGCCGACTCCCGGATCGGGTCGATCTTCAGAACAGGTCCCCCTAGCAGATCGGGCGGGGTGGCTTCGGATGCAAGTCTGGCGACCGCCTGCTCCAGCGGAAGGACCTCCTGCGCCTGGCTGCCCAGCCGGCGCAGCGCGACGGTGCGGGTTTCCGCTTCCTTGCGCCCGACCACCGCGAGCACCGGAACGTGGGCCAGACTGTGTTCACGCACCTTGGCGTTGATCTTCTGGTTGGTCAGATCGGTGCCGACCGCCAGCCCGGCCCGCGCCAAGGCGGCGGCGGCTTCGCGGGCATAGTTGTCGGCATCCGAGACGATGGTCGCCACCACCGCCTGGACCGGTGCCAGCCAGAGCGGGAACCGGCCGGCATATTGCTCGATCAGAATGCCGAGGAAGCGTTCGAAGCTGCCCAGAATGGCCCGGTGCAGCATGATCGGCCGGTGCCGGGCGCCGTCCTCGCCCACATATTCGGCATCCAGTCGTTCCGGCAGATTGGGGTCGACCTGCAACGTGCCGCACTGCCAGTCCCGGCCGATCGCGTCACGCAGAACGAACTCCAGCTTCGGGCCGTAGAAGGCGCCCTCACCGGGGTTCAGCTCATAGTCGACACCGGCCATGGCACAGGCTTCGCGCAGCGCGCCCTCGGCGTGGTCCCAGGCGTCATCGGTGCCGATACGGATGTCCGGACGGTCGGCGAACTTGATGCGGAAGTCGGGGAAGCCGAAGTCGCGATAGACCTGCGACAGCAGTGCCACGAATCGCGCGGTTTCGGTGGCGATCTGGTCCTCGGTGCAGAAGATGTGGGCGTCGTCCTGGGTGAACGCGCGCACCCGCATGATGCCGTGCAGCGCGCCCGAGGGTTCATAACGGTGGCAGGAGCCGAACTCCGCCATGCGCAGCGGCAGTTCCCGATAGGAACGCATGCCGTGGCGGAAAATCTGCACGTGGCAGGGACAGTTCATCGGCTTCAGCGCGAGGAACTTGTCCTCGTCTTCGACCTTGGCGATGAACATGTGCTCGCGATAGGCCTCCCAATGGCCGGACTTCTCCCACAATGAGCGGTCGACCAGTTGCGGGGTCTTCACCTCCTGGTAGCCGGCGGCGTCGAGGCGGCGGCGCATGTAGTCCTCGACGGTGCGGTAAAGCTTCCAACCCTTCGGATGCCAGAAAATCGAGCCGACCGCTTCTTCCTGGATATGGAACAGGTCCATCTCCTTGCCGATCTTGCGGTGGTCCCGGCGCTCGGCTTCCTCCAGCTGGTGCAGGTAGGCGTCGAGCTCTTTCTGATCGCGCCAGGCGGTGCCGTAGATGCGGCTCAGCATGGCGTTGCGGTGGTCGCCCCGCCAATAGGCGCCGGCGACCTTCATCAGCTTGAACGCGGTGCCGACATCGGCGGTGGAGCGCATGTGCGGGCCGCGGCAGAGATCGATCCAGTCGCCCTGGCTGTACAGCGTGATGGTCTCGGTCGCCGGCAGGTCCTGGATGAGCTGGGCCTTGTATTTTTCGCCCTTGGCCTGGAAGAAGGCGATCGCCTCGTCGCGGTCGATCACCTGGCGCTCGAATTTGGCGCCGTGGCCGATGATGTCGCGCATCTTTGCCTCGATCGCGGCGAAATCCTCCGGCGTGAACGGCTGGTTGCGGGCGAAATCGTAGTAGAAGCCGTTCTCGATCGACGGGCCGATGGTGACCTGGGTGCCGGGATACAGATCCTGCACCGCCTCGGCCAGAACGTGGGCCGCGTCGTGGCGGATCATCTCCAGCGCCTCGGGGTCGCGGCGGGTGATGAAGACGATGTTGGCGTCACGCTCGATCGGGGTCGCCAGGTCGACGGTCTTGCCGTCCAGCTTCATCGCCAATGCGGCGCGGGCCAGACCGGGACCGATTTCGGCGGCGACCGCGCTACCCGTCACGGGTGCGGCGAACTGGCGCACGGAACCGTCGGGCAGGGTGATGGCAGGCATGGGTCGCTGGTCCTGATGATTGCGCAGGCCGTGTCTATGGCGAAGGCGGTGCTTCGCCGCAACCCTCCGGTGCCGGGAATGAGTGCGCGACATCGCGATGCCGATCGCCCTGATGCCCGTTGGTTGAGAGGGCGGTTGACGTCTGCAGCCGGTTCAATCTGAGATGATCGCACGCTGGAGGGCGGCCGTTCGGAGGTGGCCAAGAGGTGGTCCGATCGGGCGCTGTCTTGCGCGTGTTTCCGCCCGGGTTGCGCATCGTCCCGAGCAGAGGCAACGATAGCGCGTAAACCGGTCCAACCGGAGCAGGAAGGAAACCCGTGTCCCTGGCCTACACTCCGCCGCACGGTACGATCCACGCCGGGCCGCGCCTCGATCGCCTGCCGCTTGGGGCGTTTCACCGCAGGATGCTGGTGCTGATCGGCGCGGGCATGTTCTTTGATGCATTCGACATCTATCTGCAGGGCAGCCTGCTGGGCGCGCTGGTGCATGACGGCTGGTCCACCCCGGCGATCAACGCGTCGTTCCTGTCCAAGACGTTCCTGGGCATGCTGATCGGTGCCTGTGCCGCCGGCCTGATCGGTGACCGGTTCGGCCGCCGGGTCTCCTACCAGATCAATCTGGCGATCTTCGGCCTGGCCTCGCTGGCGGCGGTGTTTGCTCCGAACATGACGGTGCTGGTGTGGTTGCGGTTGGTCATGGGGATTGGGCTGGGGGCGGAGATCGTCGTCGGCTATGCCACGCTGGCCGAGTTCATCCCGCCGTCGCAGCGCGGCCGCTGGGTGGGTCTGTTGTCGCTTTTCACCAATCTGGCGGTGACGGTGACCGGCTTCGTCAGCCTCGCGGTGATCCCGACCCTGGGCTGGCGATACATGTTTGTCATTGTCGGGCTTGGCGCCATGGGCGTGTGGGTGGCGCGCAAGAACATGCCGGAATCGCCGCGCTGGCTGGAATCGCGCGGGCGTCTGGCCGAGGCCGAAGCGATCCTGTCGGCGATCGAGACCGAATGTGGCGGCGTTGCCAAGCTGCCGCCACCCGATCTGACACCGGTTCCACCGAGCAATGTCCCCGATCGCCTGTCGTATCTGTTTTCCGCGCACATGCTGCGGCGGACGCTGCTGGCGATCCTGATCGCGGTGACCACGACGACCGTGCTGTATGGCTTCAATGGCTGGCTGCCGACGTTCCTGGTCAAGCAGGGTCACGGCATCGTCGCGACCCTGAGCTTTACCGCGGTGATGGGCCTGGGCGCGCCGGTCGGCTCATGGCTGGGCAGCGTCATCGCGGACCGCATCGGGCGGCGGTTCGGCATCGTCCTGCTGTCGCTGTCGTGGGCCGCTTTCGGGGCAGGCTACGCCTATGCCGGCAGCAACGCCGCGCTGATGGCCATCGGCTTCGGCGTCATGGTCTCTTCCTACGCGTTGGTCGCGGTCGGCTATGCGATCTACATCCCCGAGCTGTTTCCCACCGAACTGCGCATGCGGGGTGGCGGGCTGGCCGGCGCCGCGGGACGGCTTGCCTCGGCTGGTGCGCAATATGGCGTGGTGTGGGCCTATGCCTTTGGCGGCGTCGGCGCGGTGTCGGCCGGCATGGCCACGCTGCTGGTGATCCTGGCACTGGTCGTGCTGGTGGCCGGGATCGAGACCCGCCAGCGCTCGCTCGAAGATCTGTCCAGCACGCTCGGTGAGGCCGTCCGCTCGCCCGCCGGCGGTCTCGCCCCGGTCGAGGAGAATTCGTGATGCACGTCCCGATCAACACACCAGCCGCCTGGCGCGCCGCCGATGTCGCCGCCAGCGGGCGCTGGCTGCGCCGCCTGACCGACGCGGAAATCGAGGCTGTCGCCGCTGTGGTGCCGGCCGTGCGCGCGACCGGCAAACCGATGCTGGAACTGACCCGCGACGATGTTCCGCTGGGTGCATTCGCCGCGGTGCTGGCGGACCTGACCGCGGAACTGGAGCATGGCGTCGGCTTCATGACGCTGCGCGGCCTGCCGTCCGACCGTTTCAGCGCGGACGACAACCGGCTGCTGTTCTGGGCCATCGGCACGCATCTCGGCGTTGCCCGGCCGCAGGGCAAGGCGAGCCAGTTGATGTCCGATGTGCGAGCCGATGGCGGGCAGTATCGCGGCGCCGGCGGGCGCGGCTACAACACCAACGCCGAACTGGACTACCATGTCGACGGCACCGACGTGGTCGGGCTGTACTGCCTGCGAACGGCGCGCAGCGGCGGGTTGAGCCGGGTTGCCAGCTCTGTCGCCATTCACAACGAAATCCTGCGCCATCAGCCGGACCTGGTGGATCGGCTGTTCCAGCCCTTCCCCTACAACCGGCAGAACGAGGAAGCGGCGGACGAGCCGCCGTTCTACATGGCGCCGGTCTACAGTTTCCGAAATGGGCACTTCGCCGCGCGCTACATCCGCAACCATATCCGCTCCAGCCAGTTGCGCGCCGACACGCCGCGGCTGACCGAGCTCGACCACCGCGCGCTGGATATCGTGCAGGACCTGGCCGAAGCGGATGAATTCCATTTCGACATGGTGCTGGAGCGCGGCGACATGCAGTTCGTCAACAATCACGTGCTGGTCCATTCGCGGACCCATTTCGAGGATTACGATGCACCGGAACGGCGCCGGCATCTGCTTCGGCTTTGGCTGTCCGTGCCGGATGGCCGCCCGCTGTGCGCGGGGATGCTGGACGCTTATAAAAGCGTTGAACCCAACACCGTGCGCGGCGGCTTCAAGGGCCAGCAGGTCGGACCGGAATTGCGCGCCTATCAGGCCAGGGCGGCGGCGGCCTTGGGCATGCGCGACACGCCTTACTGAAAGGGACCACGACCATGAGCGAGACGACGTTGCGCGCATTGCTGCGCCAGCCCGGCATCCTGACCTTGCCGGGTGTCTATGACGGGATCTCCGCGCGGGTCGCTAATAGTCTTGGTTTCTCGGCGCTGTACATGACTGGATACGGCGCGGTGGCCTCGGCCTTGGGGGTGCCGGATGCGGGACTGGCCAGTGTCACGGAAATGCTAGACCGGGTCCGCTGCATCGCCGCCGCGATCGACGTGCCGTTCATCGCCGATGGCGACACCGGCTACGGCGGCCTGCTGAACGTGGATCGCACGGTGCGCGCCTATGCAGCGGCCGGGGCGGCGGGCATCCAGCTTGAGGACCAGGAAATCCCGAAGAAATGCGGCCACACGGAATATCGGCGGGTGGTGCCCCATGAAGACGCGATCCGCAGGATCGAGGTCGCGGTGGCGGCGCGTCCGCACCCGGACTTCCTGATCGTCGCGCGCACCGATGCGCGGTATGCCGAAGGCCTGGACGAGGCTCTGCGTCGCGGCGAGGGCTTCCTGAACGCCGGTGCCGACGTGCTGTTCGTGGAAAGCCCGGAATCGCCCGAGGAGCTGCGCCGGGTTGGCGAGACGTTCCGCGGGGCTGTGTTGCTGGCGAACATGGTCGAAGGCGGCCGCACGCCGTTCCTTTCGACCAGCGAACTGGAACGGCTGGGCTTCAAGATCGCGCTGTTCCCGGGCACCGGATTCCTGACCGCGGCCCACGCGCTGCGTGAGGGCTATGGCTATCTGCAACGCGCCGGCACCAGCACCGGCGGCCCGGCGCAGTGTGCGTTCTCGGACATGAACGCGATGATGGGTTTCCCGGATGTGCATCGTTTCGAGGCCAAATGGGGCGCCCCGGGGCCGCGCGGGTAGGCGGTGCGCAGCGGCGTGCGACCCGGTAGCGCGGATGCAGCCTTACCGCTTTTACCCGACGTCGGGCTACTCGGAACGTTCCGTTTAGCGAGAGAATTTTGTGGAGTGCGGTTGAGAGGGCGTCACATCTGAGACTTATGCAACCTCAGACGATCGGGCTCTAATCGACGCTGATGCTGCCGACCATGCCGTCCCAGTCGTGATCGGCGCAGGTCAGGTCGTAATGGCCCTTGGCGGGTGCGATCAGGAAGACGCGCGCCGATTTGCCGGACTGGACGACGATGTCGCCGCCGCCGTTAGACAGCAGGCGCTTGTCGCGGATGGTGGCGGCCTTCAGGAAGGCTGGCGCGGTGAATTCGTGCATGTCCTTGCCATGGTTTTCGAGGTCGAGCTGATAAGGCTTGCCATGCTGAAAGGTCAGGTGGTCGGGCTGAAAGCGGTTATCGACCATGACGACAGTGACCACCTGCGCGTGATCCCACCGGCTGACCGCCTGGGCCGGAAGCCTTGAAGCCAGAACGGTCAGCAGGGCCAGCGTCCCAGTCTTTAGTAGCGTCTCGGTCTTCATCTTATTGCCTATCGTTTTTGCCTATCGTTTTTGCCAGCCGGGGCGATCCGCGAAGCTCGCTCGGGTTTCAGGCGGTGCCTGAAAGCGGTTGTGCAACGTCCTCCAGCGATTTGCCGGCGGCTTCGACACCTAGCGTCGTCTCGCACACCGCGGCGGCGATCATCAACGCCGCGGCGCCGCCATAGCCTGCCGCGACAGCCCACTGGCTGCCGGAGGCGATCAGGAAGCCGAACAGGAAGGGTGCGCTGACGCCACCGATCAACGTGCCCAGCGCGTAGAATACCGCGATCGCCATGGCGCGCGTCTCCAACGGGAAGATCTCGCTGGCGGTAAGGTAGGCGGAGCTGGCGGCGGCGGAGGCGACGAAGAAGATCGCCATCCAGCAAAACGTCTGGGTCCAGGCGGTCAGGACGTCCATGCCGAACAGCACCGCCACGACGATCAGCATGACACCGGACAGGCCATAGGTGCCGGCGATCATTTTCTTCCGGCCGATGGTGTCGAACAGGTGACCGAGCAGGAGGGGGCCGAGGAAGTTTCCGGCGGCGAGCGGCAGGATGTAGACGCCGGTGCGCGCGCCCGGGACGTGGTAGAACGTGGCCAGCACCAGGCCGTAGGTGAAGAACACCGCGTTGAACAGGAAGGCCTGGGCCACCATCAGGGTCAGGGCGAGGAAGCTCCGGCCGCGGTTCTTGCCCAGCATCGCGCCGAAGATCAGGCCGAAGCCGAAAACCTTGCGGGGATGGATCTTCATCGTCTTGTCGGGCGGTGGCAGACGGCCGCCGACCTTGTGCTCGATGTCTGCGGTTGTTGCCTTGGCTTCCTGCTCGCGGCCGTGGGTGATCTGCCAGCGCGGGCTTTCGGGCACATAGCGGCGCAAAAACAGGATGAAGCCGCCCAGCACCGCGCCGATGCCGAAGCCGAGGCGCCAGCCAAGGTCGATGCCGACCAGGCGGCCGGAGAGCAACAGCAACGAGCCGGCCGCACCGACAGCGGCACCGGCCCAGTAGCTGCCGTTGACGATCAGATCGATGCGTCCGCGCAGGCGGGCGGGGATCAGCTCATCGATCGCGGAGTTGATCGCGGCGTACTCGCCGCCGATGCCCAGGCCGGTGATGCAGCGGAAGGCGGCGAAACTCCAGAAATTCCAGGCAAACGCGCTGCACAGGACACCGATCAGATAGATCCCGAGCGTCACGTTGAAGATCAGCCGGCGGCCGAAGCGGTCGGTCAGCCAACCGAACAGCAACGCACCCGCCACCGATCCGGCGACATAGCTGGCGGCGACGCTGCCGATGTCCTGGTCGGTCAGGCCAAGGGTGTGGCTGTCTTTCAGGATCGGCCCGATCGAGCCGACGATGGTGACCTCCAGCCCGTCCAGCACCCAGGTTATGCCAAGGGCGACGACGACCAGCAGGTGAAACCGGCTCCAGGGCAGGCGGTCCATCCTGGCCGGAATGTCCGTGGTGATCTGCCGCCCGCTCATGCCGGTTGCCGCTCCTTCGCATCTGTCGTGAGACAGCGCGACGGAGCGGCGGACGTTCCGTTCGCGCGCGGGAACGTGGTCGGATCAGGATATGGCGGCGACCGGCTGGCGGATGTGGGCAAGGTGTTCGGCGATATGCTCCGCCAGGAAACCGGCGTCCCGACCGACACCGACGAAGCGGCCGGAACCCCAGGTGTAAAGCCACGGAAGACCCAATACATAGACGCCCGGCATAGAAGTGACGCCCCGCTTGTGGCTGGGATAGGCGGCGCCGTCAAAGATCGGCAGATCAATCCACGACCAGTCACCGCGGAAGCCGGTGCTCCAGACGATGCTGGTGATGCCCTGGGCGACCGGGTCGAGGTCGGTGACCGCGGCCTGGGGACGCCATGTGGCGGTATAGCGGTGCCCCCGCGGTGCCGCGATCCCATTCCCATCGATGTATTTGTCGATCGTCGCGCAGATGTTGTTGTAGCTGCCATCCGCCGCATCGAGGTTCAATTCCAGATCGCCGGCGAAACGCAACTGGCCGTCGGTGAAGTCGGTCAGCCGGCCATAGAGCCGCATGCCCTCGGCCGCGAACTTGCGCAGGTCGATGTCATGGCCGCCGTCGCGGCCGGTCAGATAATGGTTGGCTCTGCGGCGGATCTTTTCGCGCAGAGGGTGCTGATCAACCGGCAGATCATATTGTCCGAGCTCGGCCAGCCAGTTCACCGCGTCGCGGCCACGATAGCCACGCGGACAGCGTGGTGCGCCGCCAACGACCAGGTGGGTCTCGCGGCCGTCGAGATGCAGGTCCTCGGCGATCTGGCAACCGGACTGGCCGCTGCCGACGACCAGGACCTGCCCGGGGGGAAGTTGACGACTGTTTCGATAGGTTGACGAGTGCAGCTGCTGGATCGAGGCGGGCAGGCGTTCGGCCAGGCGGGGAATGTTCGGCTGGTGATAGCCACCGACCGCCAGAACCACGGCTTCAGCGGTGTACGAACCATCGGTGGTGTCGAGGTGAAAGCCTGTATCGGTTCGGGTCAGCAGCGTGACGCCGGTGTTTTCCTTCAGCGGTGCGTTGATGCGATGGGCATACGACTGGACGTAGGCAACGATATCGTCGCGCGGCATGAAGCCGTCGGGATCGTTGCCCGGATAATCATATCCCGGCAGTTTGCATTGCCAGTTCGGCGTCACGAGACAGAACGTATCCCACCGCTGGGTGCGCCATGAATGGGCGGGGCGGTTCTTTTCGAGCACGATGTGGTTGATGTTGCCGGCCGACAGATAATAGCTCATGGCCAGGCCAGCCTGGCTGCCGCCGATTACGGCGACGGTGACGTGTTCGGTCATCGAGCTTGGTCCTCGAACGAGCAAAAAAATACTTCTGTATCGACAGCGTGTCGGGCGGCGGTCGCTTCGATGCGCGCAAGCTGGCCCAGGGCGAGGGCGCAGGGTATGCCATATTTCGCCTGCACCCTGCCGCTCGCGGCACGCAAAGCCGCTCGGCTTCGCGCGAGGAATTCAGGCATCGGATACAGCGTGCCTGGAACGAAATGATCCCGCACGATGGTGGAGGGCGAGTAACAGGTCTCCCGCGTCCCGTCCGGCCAGCAGATGGAAAAACGTAGTTCAGGCACGAAGGAATCCCACGGGGGTCCGCCTCACAGGGGGGGCGCATCCTAGCAACGGTTGATGGGTGAAGTCCCAGACTGTTTCGCTATCGCCATCGAGTGTGACTTGAATGGCGTGATCGGCGGTGACGACGCCAATGTCGGCGGCATCGATGCCGCGAGCAGTGAAGCGGCGGATGACGTCATGGCTAGCGGTGGGCGAGACCGCGATCAGAAAGCCGAAGCTGGGGAAGGTTTGCAGCCAGCGATCAAGCGATACCGTGTCCGGACGCGGGATGGCGGCGAGATCGATCGCCAGCCCGACCAACGAACACTCGGCCAGCATCATGGCGGTGCCGATGATGCCGCCCTGGCTGATATCCTTGGCGGCGACGGCCAGGCCGGCCTCGGCGATCCGCGGCAGGATTTCGATGTCCTGGCGCAGCTGCGCCGCGGGTGCGTTGGTGGCGGCCTCCCAGTTCGGGAACGGATCGCGATAGCGGCCGCGCAGATCGATGGCTGCGATCAAGTGGTCGCCGGGGCGGGCATCGAAGGAGGTGAGCAGTCGTTTAGCCTTGCCCAGGATCGCGGCCGACAACTGCGATCTGTCGTTGCGCAGGTTGGTGTGGCCGCCGACGATGGGAACGCTGAAGGCAGCGGCGGCGGCGCGCAGACCTTGCAGGATCGGGTCGGCGGCGGCATCGCCGGCGGACCAGATGGCGTCCACCAGGGCGATCGGGCGGCCGCCCATCGCCGCGATGTCGGAGACGTTGACCATCACCCCGCACCAGCCGGCGAACCAGGGATCGGCGGCGACGAATTCATTGATCAAGCCTTCGATGGCGAACAGCAGGTAGCCGTCGCCATCCGGGATCGCCGCGCAATCATCGCCCAACGCGATCGTATCGGCACCGGACAGACCGAGCCGATGCGCGACGCCGGCGATATCGGCCTTGGCGGAAATATCGCTGCTGGAGCGCAGGCTTTCGACAAGCTGCTGAAACATCAGGCCGCCTGTTTGAGGTGTGACAGGAAGCCGGTTTCAGGTGTCGCCAACGGTGGATAATGCGCCAGATCGGCTTGCATGAAGTGGTGCGGATGGCCGCGCAGGATGATCTGGTCCAGCGTTTGCCAATGCAAGGCGTGGAACAAAGCGGCGTTCTGGCTTTGCACATGAGCGAGAAAGCGTTGGCAGCCGCGGGCGTGAGCGGACCCCACCGCGAGGCGGATCAACGAGGTGCCGATCGCGCCGACCTTGCGATAGGGTCGTGCAACCGCGAGGCGGGAGCCCCACCAAAGCCCCGGTTCCTGCTGGTGGATGCGGACGGTGCCGACCACGTCGTCGTGGGCGATCGCGAGGGACGAGAGGGCGACCAAGGATATGGCGATCTGGTCGATCGCGTCCCTGTCACCGTTCGGGAAGAGACCTTGTTCCTCGCAGAACACCTGATGGCGCAAGACGGCGGCGCGCGCCCGTTCCCACGGCAGGGTAGCGAACTTGACGCGAAACTCGCAGGCGAGGAATGGACGGAACGGTTCGATGATCATGCGGCTGCCCGGCGCTCATAGGTGGACAATGCCGAGCAGGCGCCGCATTTGCCGCAGCCGGCCTTGATGTCGCGGGCGAGCAGGTTTTGCGCGCGCAGCATGTCCGACAGCGGGCGCAGAATGGAGTCCATGAAGGCAGCGCTTGGGGCCGGGTGGCTTTCCAGCGGCGTGCCCGAGATCGGCACGAAAGGAACCACAAACGGGTAGACGCCGAGGCCGATCAACCGTTCGCTGATTTCCAGAATGGCTTCCGCCGTATCACCGAGGCCGGCGAGGATGTAGCTGGAGATTTGGCCTTTGCCAAACACCGGTACGGCAGCGGCGAAGGCGTCGAAGTAGCGCGACAGCGGGACGCTGGCCTTGCCGGGCATGATACGGGTCCGCACCGCGGGCGTGACCGCCTCGAGGTGCATGCCAAGCGTGTCTATACCGGCGTGGTGCATCCGAGTGAACCAAGCGTCGTCGGCCGGGGGTTCGCATTGGGCCTGGATGGGAAGGTTGACGACGGCTTTGATCGCCTGGGCGCTTTCGGTCAGGATGGCGGCGCCGCGATCATCGCCGGACGGGGTTCCGGTGGTCATCACCATGTGCTTGACGCCATCGAGTTCGACCGCGGCCTTGGCGACGGCGGCAAGCTGGGCCGGGGTCTTGCGCTCTATGGTCCGGCCCGCCGCGAGGGACTGACCGATGGCGCAGAACCGGCAGGTTTTCGTACGGCTTTGGTAGCGGATACAGGTTTGCAGGACGGTTGTCGCCAGCACGTCGCGGCCATGCAGGACGGCGATCTTGGCGTAGGGAACGCCATCCTCGGTGCTCAGGTCGTAGAAGCGTGGTCGCCGCGGGAAGCTGATCGTGCCCAGGACGGTGCCATCGCGCAGGATGCGGCTGTTGCCTGTGGCATCCGGGGCGTCGGCGACGTAAGGGCTTTCGAACGCCGACGCGGTATGGACAGGAACCATGACGGTGACGCCGTCAATGGTGATGGCCTTGTGGTCGGACGGACCGGCGCCGCCGCGGCGGCTTTGGATGCCCGCCTTCGGGTCAACCAGCCGCACGCCGTGGGACTGCAACTCGTTGATCAGGTGTTCCGTTCGCGGCGTCCTGGTCGGTGCGGGGGCCGGTGTGGGCTGGGGGTTCATCCTGAGTGCTCCCAAAAGGGCCTGTCCGCATGGCGGGGATTGTCTGCATCGCGGGGGCGGGCCGATCGTCAAGCAGAAGTCGCAACAATTCCGGACGCGCATAGTGGCCGACGCTGTCCATCATCCGCTTGCGCTTGGTGATCAGCGTCATGTCGAGATCGGCGATCAGCAGACCTTCACCGTGCGTCAAAGGCGGAACGACATGGCTGCCTTCCGGCGAAATGATGGCGGTGAAGCTACCCCCGGTCAGTGCCTTGTGCAGTTTGGTGTCGGGGGTGATGGCGGTCTTCTGCTCATCGGTCAGCCAGCCGGTGGCGTTGACGACGAAGCAGCCGCTTTCCAGGGCATGGTGGCGGATCGTCACCTCGATCTGTTCGGCGAAAAGCGGCCCGACCAGAGAGCCGGGAAACTGCGCGACGTGGATTTCCTCGTGCTGCGCCATCAAGGCGTAGCGGGCGAGGGGATTGTAGTGTTCCCAGCACGCCAGTGCGCCGACGCGTCCGACGGCGGTGTCGACAACCTTCAGGCCGGAGCCGTCGCCCTGGCCCCAGATCATCCGCTCATGGAAGCTCGGCGTGATCTTGCGGCGCGCCAGTTTCAGGGTGCCGTCGGCGTCGAACACGAGTTGCGCGTTGTAGAGCGAGCCATGGTCGCGTTCGTTCACGCCGAGGACGACGACCATATTGTAGCGTGCCGCGGCGGCGCTGACCGCGTCGGTGACGGGGCCGGGGACGCGCACGGCCTGTTCGTAGAGGCGAACGTGGTCCTTGCCGGTCGATACCGGCGGATGGACAAAGGCAAAATAGGGATACCAGGGAACCAAGGTTTCCGGAAACACGATCAGGTTGACGCCCTTGCCGGCGGCCTCGGCGATCGCGTTCAAGACTTTCGTTACGGTACCACTTGGCGTCGCCAAATCAGGCGATAGCTGAGCGGCGGCGGCTCGGACGGTTTCGGTCATCGCGATTGTCCCGCGTGGCAGGTCATGACGTCGCGGCGATAACCGCGGTCGCCGCGCGGGCTTGAAGTGGCCAGCTACGGCGCCGCTGCGCGCGGCAACGTAAGGTGTGAATGATCAGCCGCCGCCCGCGTGGCGACGGCGGGCAAATTCGTATCGGGGGGGGGTGCCGACCCCGGGTTGGTCACAGCGTCCAGGTGTCCAGGATGACCGCGTTGGCCTTCTTGTGGATCAGCATCAGGTCGAGCACGTCGAGCGGGTTGATCGGACGGATGCCCTCGATCAGCGACGGTTCGCCATGTCCGTAAAGCGCCTGCAGCGAGAAGCGACAGGCATAGACCTTGCCGCCCTCGTCCATGAAGCGCTTGAGCTGGTTGTTGAAGTTCTGCGCACCGGGAAACGCCTCGTCACCGATCTTCGGAAACCCGCGCTGCACCCCCAAGGTGATGCCCGGCCCGTACAGCAGGATGGAGGTCTCAAAGCCCTTGCGTGCCAGGCGAACCGCCTGCAGGAGGTTGACCAGGCCGATCGAGCCTTCGAACGCGACGGTGTGGAAGGTGACGAGCGCCTTTTGCCCGGGTTCGGCCTTGACGTCTTCGAACACCTTCTCCTCGTAGTCGACGAAGAAGTCGCCGGTTTTGTGAGCCGGTGCGGTGACGGTTGCCATGATGATCCTCCGTTGGCTGGGTGGCTGGGTGGCTGGGTGGCTGGGTGGCTGGGTGGTGGTGGCTGGGTGGTGGCAGAGGGGGGAGCAAACGGCGTGCCAGATTGACTGCAATCGGAGGAGCCGGCTTTCCGGTCATTAATACAGTCAATTATGCGGTCAATTGCTTGCGATCCGCCTACGATGTAATCATACCCTGTGTGCAGACGCATTTCTTTCGGGCAGATCTCGCCCGTGTTCGCTCAAATGTTGTTGATCAGGCGCTGTCAACTTCTGAGCGGTTCCCGTTGCTGTCTTTCGCGTCCGTTCGCCGAAACCGACTGGCGCAAACCCATGCAGCAATATACAGTCAATTCGCGCGCTTCGCGCTATGGATCAGTTCGCGCCTCGCGCTATGGATCAATTCGCGCGCCTCGCGCCATGGAAGGGTCGCTGATGGCCGAATGGATCCCCGATCTGTCGCGGCGTGGCAGCCCGCGCTATCTGGCGATCGCCGATGCCATCGCCGGTGATATCGAGTCCGGCCGCTTGTCGCCGGCCGACCGGTTGCCGCCGCAACGGACCCTGGCGGCGGTTCTGGGCATCGATTTCACCACCGTGGCGCGTGGCTATGTCGAAGCGAAGCGGCGGGGACTGATCGAAGCACGGGTCGGGCAGGGCACCTTCGTCAGCAAGACGAGCCGGCGCCGTCACCCCGCCATGGTCCGCCACCCGGAGATCGTCGATCTGTCGATGAACCTGCCCCCCGAACCCGACGACGCGGAGCTGCTCGACCGGATGCAGGACGGCTGGGACGCGATCAGCCGCGATCTGGTGCTGTTGATGCGTTATCAGGGGTTTGGGGGGGTGTCGGCCGACAAGGAGGCGGCGTCCGCCTGGCTCAGCCGCCGGGGCTTGGTGCCGCGGCAGGACCGGGTGTTCATCGTGCCGGGGGCGCATCCCGCGCTGCTGGGTATCCTGGGGTTGCTGGCCCGCCCGGGCGAGGTCGTCCTGGCCGAGGCGATCACCTATCCCGGGGCGCGATCCATCGCCGGGCAACTCGGCCTTGATCTGATCGGGTTGCCAATGGATGACGAGGGGGTGGACGCTGACGCCTTCGCCGCCGCCTGCGTTCGGCTTGCTCCCAAGGCGCTGTATTTGAACCCGACGCTGCTGAACCCGACGACGCACACGATCAGCGAGGGCCGCCGGCAGGCACTCGCCGCGATTGCTCAGCGCTTCGGCGTGCCGATTATCGAGGATGATCCGTATGGGCTGCTGCCGGAACATGCGCCTTCCGCGTTCGCGGCGCTGGCGCCGGAGCTGACCTGGTATATCGCCGGGCTGGCCAAGTGCCTGGGGGCCGGGTTGCGGGTGGCCTATGTGATCGTGCCGGACAACCGTTCGGGCTGGAGTTTCGCGACATCGCTGCGCGCGGCGACCGTGATGGCCTCGCCGGTGACGGTGGCGCTGGCCACGCGCTGGATCAATGACGGGACCGGGGATGCCCTGCTGGGCGCCGTCCGGCACGAGTCAACCGCGCGCCAGATGCTCGCTCGATCGCTGTTGCGCGGGCTGACATTCCGCGCCGATCCGGCCGGCTTTCACCTGTGGCTTTCGCTGCCGGCGCCGTGGACCCGATCGGCCTTCGCCGGCCATATGCGAACCACCGGCATCGGGATCGTGGCGAGCGATGCGTTCACCATGGGCGATGCCCCGACCGAAGCCGTGCGGGTGTGCCTGGGCGGTCCATCCAGTCGACCGCAGTTACGCGGGGCGCTTGAGTTCATGGCCCATGCCCTGGCGGAAACGCCGTCGATGGCGTCAAGCTTTCTCTGACGGCCGCGGCGGGCGGCGAAACGGCCGCCGGGTCAGTCCGCTGCCATTTCCGCCGTGGCTGGCGCGCGGACGCCGAACGCCGGCATCACTTCCTTGGCGAAGCGCTCGACCTGCTCCAGCCATACCGCCAACGGCGTGCCGAGGGGCAGGGTGACGGTGACGCGAGACAGGCCGGGGTAGGCCGCCTCGATCTTCTTCAATTGCACGATGATGTCGGCGGCGGTGCCGGTCAGGAAGCCGCCGGCCTTCACCGCGTCCTCGATCCGCGGCAGCCTGGTGTTCACCGCCAGCCTGGGATCGCGCATCGCCGCGATCTGCTCGTCGGTCAGCGCCTTGACCAGGCGCAGCTCGCCGAACATTTTCATGTTTTCTTCGTAATATTTTCCCGCCTCGCGGATGCCGGCCTCGACGCTGTCGGCGATAAAGAACTGGAATCCGATGGCGAGGCGCTCGCCGAGTTCCACGTGCTTGCCGATGCGGGCGTGGGCAGCCTGGAAGTCGAGCATGACCTTGTGAACGATGCCGCCCTCGGCCGAACCGCCGCCGATAACCCCCTGGATGCCATGCTTGGCCATGAAGTCGAGGGCGCGCGCCGACCCGCCCTGGATCGGTTGCCAGCATTCCACCGGCAGGCGCACCGGGCGCGGCACCAGGGTCAGATCCTTCAAGGTGTAGCCGCGATATGGGATCTCGGGCGGCAGGGTGTAGTGCTTGCCCTGGTGCGAGAAAGTTTCGTTGTTGAAGGCCTTGAAGATGATGTCGACCTGTTCCTCGAACAGGTCGCGATTGGCTTGCTGGTCCAGCAGCGGCGCGCCGAAGGTTTCGACCTCGCGGGTGTGGTAGCCGCGGCCGACGCCGAACACCACGCGGCCGTGCGACAGGATGTCGGCCATGGCGTAGTCCTCGGCGAGGCGCAGCGGGTGCCACATCGGGGTAATGTTGAAGCCGCAGCCCAGCTTGATGGTCTTGGTGAGGTGGCTCAGGTGCAGGGCCATCAGCACCACGTTGGGGATGCACTCGGTGCCCTCGGGCTGGAAGTGGTGTTCCGCCATCCAGAACGTGCCGTAGCCGAGCCGATCGAGGGTCTGGGCGGTTTTTTCCGCCTTGTGCAGCGCGGTGGCCAACATCTCGTTAGGGTAACGGCGATGGTTGACCGGGATGCCGGCGTAGCCGACGTCTTCCAGATCGATGTGGCCGGCGTAGGTGCTGTCGAATTGCCTGATCATCGGGAGCCCTTGGTTCGCGTTTCCGCGCTGGAGCGTAGACCCGATGCGGCGGTTGGCCAACCGCGGCGCCGGCGTGTGCGTTCAGTGCTTGAACGGCGAGTCCGGTTCGAGCATCGCGGCCTGCTTTTTCGCCAACGGATAGTGCGCACTGACATAGGCGCCGCGCTCGCCGAGGTCGGTGATGTGCAGCCGGTCCGGATGATGGCGGAACCAGAAAGGTTTGGTCGTCGTCGGATGATAGTGCGTCACGCACGACAGCCGGCTGGTGCCGTCGGGCAGGGTGCGTGGGTGGCTGCGATGCACCAGGTCGGCGGTCCAGAAGAAGACGTCGCCCTGCTTCGCCAGAAAGCGCTGGTAGTGCATGGATGAGCGCCGGCACGCGGCATCCAGTTCGGCGACATACAGATCCTGGTCGTCGGCCTCGAAATTCATCCGCTTCGTGCCATCCTGGAAAAGGTAGTGCGGCAATCTGTGGCTTTTGTCGTAGAAGGCGAGTTCGCCGCTGCCCTCGGTGACATCCTCCAGCGCGATCCAGGTCGCGACCATGAGCATCGGATCCTCGACGGCGACCACCGAGGTATCCTGATGCACCCGGTGACCGTTGCTGCGCTGGAACAGCAACTGCTGGCAGGCGATCGGCTTGGTGTCGAACACCAGTGAAAGGAAACGCGAGATGCGCGGGTGCAGGCAAACCTCCCGCGCCGAGGCCAGGTTGACGTACAGATCAAACAGGCTCTCGAACCGGTCCGGCGTGCTGCCGGATATCTTCAATCCGGATTTGCTTTCACGATGGTTGGTGGTCAGGAACTTGCCGGGATGCTGATGATGGCCGCGGATATCGGCGGCGAAACGATCAATCAGCGCCGGGGCGATCGCGCCGGGCCAGGTGAGCCAGCCGTGCTCGATGAAATGGGTCAGGTCGTCGCGTTCGTGCGGGGTGATCTCTTGCGCCTCGAACAGGCCGGCGACGCGCTGCATCGCGTAGGGTGTGTCGGTCCACAGCGTCTTCATGTTCAGCCCGTTGCCAGGTTCCGCCCACATGACCGCCTCATATGTTGTGTCGAGTGGTGGATAAATGCGTTGGCGTGATTTTTCAAGCACGGCGAGAAGCCAGTCGGAATTGAAATGCCGTTCTGCTACGCGGCGAGTTCGCTTGACGGCACCGGTAGCTCGCCGCCGCGCAAGATGCCGACGCCGGCCAGCGCCGCCGGCTTGTTCCGCTTCCGACGTGATCGTTCCGAATCAGCTCGCGCCGTGGCTGCATCGCTATGGCAGGCAGATCGCTTAGGCGCGCCGCCGGGTTTTCCGTGGTGCATCAACCACCGGCAGCAGGGGTGCCAGGAAGCGGCCGGTGTAGCTTTGTGGACTGGCAACAATATCCTCCGGCGTTCCCTCGGCCACGATCCGGCCGCCGCCGTCACCGCCTTCCGGACCCAGATCCAGGATCCAGTCGGCGGTCTTGATCACCTCCAGATTGTGCTCGATCACCACAACCGTGTTGCCTTGGTCAACCAGGGCATGCAGCACCTCCAGCAATTTGCGGACGTCCTCGAAATGCAGCCCGGTGGTGGGTTCGTCCAGAATGTACAACGTCCGCCCGGTGGCACGCCGCGCCAGTTCCTTCGACAGCTTGATGCGCTGGGCTTCGCCGCCCGACAGCGTGGTAGCCTGCTGACCCAGCGCGATATAGCCGAGGCCCACCTGCTGCAGGATCTTCAGCCGATCGTGGATGCGCATCTGGGCGCTGAAATAGGGCACCGCCTCATCCACCGTCATCGCCAGGACCTCGGCGATGGATTTATCGCGGAATTTGATTTCCAGTGTTTCGCGATTGTAGCGTTTGCCCTTGCAGGTGTCGCAGGTGACATAGACGTCGGGCAGGAAGTGCATCTCGATCTTCAGCAGACCGTCACCCTGGCAGGCCTCGCAGCGGCCACCTTTGACGTTGAAGCTGAACCGGCCCGCCTTGTAGCCGCGCGCCCGCGCTTCCGGCAGTTCGGCGAACCAGTCGCGGATCGGGGCGAACAGGTCGGTGTAGGTGGCGGGATTGGATCGCGGCGTGCGGCCGATCGGCGATTGGTCGATGTCGATGATCTTGTCGAGTTGGTCTAGACCCTCGATCCGGTCATGCGCCGAGGGCACCAGGCCGGCCCCCATCAGGCGGCGGGCCGCGGCCTTGTAGAGCGTATCAACCACCAGGGTGGATTTGCCGCCGCCCGACACGCCGGTGACGCAGGTGAAGGTTCCCAGCGGAAAGTTGGCGGCGAAATTCTTCAGGTTGTTGCCGCGGGCACCGACGACGCGGATCACCCGGTCTTTCTGCGTCGGCCGGCGCATCGGCGGCACCGGTATCTGGCGGCGGCCGGACAGGTAGTCCCCGGTCAGCGAATTCGGGTTGGCGGCGACCTCGGCCGGCGTGCCCTTGGCGATCACCCAGCCGCCGTTGATGCCGGCAGCGGGTCCCATGTCGATCAGGTGGTCGGCGGCGCGGATCGCGTCCTCGTCATGTTCAACCACCAGAACGGTGTTGCCCAGGTCGCGCAGCCGGCGCAGCGTGCCCAACAGGCGCTCGTTGTCGCGCTGGTGCAGGCCGATGGACGGCTCGTCCAGCACATATAGCACCCCGGTCAGGCCGGAACCGATCTGACTGGCCAGGCGGATGCGCTGGGATTCACCGCCGGACAAGCTGGCGGAGCCGCGGGCCAGGGTGAGATAATCCAGCCCAACATCGACCAGAAAGCGCAGCCGGTCGCCGATTTCGCGCAGGATGCGGGCGGCGATCTCCTGCCGCTGCGGGGTCAGCTGCGGCAGCACGGCGCCGAACCAGTCGAGCGCCGCGCGGATCGACAGGTCCGAGGCCGCCGCGATGGTGTTGCCGGCGACGCGAACCGACAGGGCCTCGGGCTTCAGGCGGGCGCCGTCGCAGACCGCGCATGGCTTTTCCGCCTGATAGCGGGACATCTCCTCCCGCACCCAGACGCTGTCGGTCTCCTGCCAGCGCCGCTGCAGGTTTTTCAGCACGCCCTCGAACGGTTTGGTCACTGTGTAGCTGCGAACGCCGTCCTTGTAGGTGAAGGCGATCGGATCGTCGCCGGAACCATGCAGGATGGCATCGCGGACCGGGTCCGGCAGGTCGCGCCAGGGGGTCTTCGTGGTCTGCCTGTAGTGCCGCGCGAGGCTTTGCAACGTCTGATCGTAATACGGCGACTGCGCGCCGGTCCAGGGTGCGACCGCGCCATCGGCCAGACCGGCGCCATCGTCGGGCACGACAAGTTCGGGATCGAAGAAGCTTTCGACGCCCAGTCCGTCGCAGGCCGGGCAGGCGCCATGCGGCGAGTTGAAGCTGAACAGCCGCGGCTCGATCTCCTCGATGGTGAAGCCGCTGACCGGGCAGGCGAAACGCGAGGAGAACACGGTGCGCGCGTTATTGTCGGCGTTCTCGGCGTAGACGATGCCGTCCGACATGCCGAGCGCGGTTTCGAAACTGTCCGCCAGGCGCGGAGCGATGCCGTCACGCACCACGAGGCGATCCACCACGGCCTCGATCTCGTGCTTGATCTTGCGGTTGAGCGCCGGCACCTCGGCGATCTCATACAGCGTGCCGTCCACCTTGACCCGGGTGAAGCCGCGGCGCTGCAATTCCGCGAGTTCCTTGCGGTACTCGCCCTTGCGGTCGCGCACCACCGGGGCGAGCAGCAGCAGGCGCGTCCCCTCTTGCATCGCCATCACCCGGTCGACCATCTGCGAAACGGTCTGTGCCTCGATCGGCAGGCCGGTGGCCGGGGAATAAGGAACGCCGACCCGCGCCCACAGCAGGCGCATGTAGTCGTGGATCTCGGTCACCGTGCCGACGGTGGAGCGGGGGTTCTTCGAGGTGGTCTTCTGCTCGATGGAGATCGCCGGCGACAGGCCGTCGATGCTGTCGACGTCGGGCTTGCCCATCAGCTCCAGGAACTGCCGAGCATAGGCGGACAGCGATTCGACGTAGCGCCGTTGACCCTCGGCATAGATCGTGTCGAAGGCCAGGGAGGATTTGCCGGATCCGGACAAACCGGTGATGACCGTGAGTGAATCCCGGGGAATGACGACATCGACGTTCTTGAGATTGTGTTCGCGCGCGCCGCGCACGGTGATGGAGCCGGGCATAAATCCAGATGTCCCCGAGGATAAGTCGTTGGATAGGTCGTTGGATGAGTCGTCGGATGAGTCGGCGGCGATCGATTATGTTCTTCAGACGTTCCCAACAGGCCTACGGTATGCCATGGGTCGGGCGTCGGTGGAAAGCATCTCGTGCATGTGGGCGTGGTTCAGCGGTTGGGCTAGGTCCAAGGGTGTGCATTGCTCCGGACGGCTGCGCGCGGACAGGAAGACCGCCCACCCTGGCCGGGCGCGGGCGGCATGAGTGGCTGGTAATGACCGGTCCTGTCCCCGGCCTGGATGGCGGCCGGTGGCAAAACCGGTGCCAGCCGCTGCGGTCAAAGCGATCCCGCGGCGTACGCTGGTCCGGTATTGTTCCTCGGATCGTTCACCGTAAGCCAATGTTCGCGGCAAGCGAATGGCAAGCCAATGTTCGCGGCAAGCGACTGCGACCGCAGCGGATGCGGACCATGCCGCGCGGTGAAGGGCTGCGCACGCTTCGGCCCGCCGCAGCCGCAGGCCGACTGATGCAAGATCACACGGCCGACGATACGACTTTTGCCTTGATCAATGGCTATTCGTTAGCAAGTCGGATTACGGAATGAAATTCCGCATAATGAAGAGATAATCACTGTCATCTTGATTACGTCGAAGCTTTCTCGTGTTCTTGACACGAATTGATATGATACCATACCAATATTTATCACACCCAGGGAAATTTCTGATGGCGCATAAGTTCGCTGTCCAGATCGATGTTGCTTTTTCCATGGTATCAGTGGAGACAGTTGCTGGTCGGCACTAAACCGCCGACAGACGACGTGTCTTTTAGATTGTCGGTGAAAGCAAAGGGAAAGCACCACCATGGGAACCAGACGTCACTTGATGACCAGGGCCGGATGGAGTGCCGCCGCGCTCGGCGCAGCAGCATCGTTAGGCATTGGCAACGCTAAACGAGCGAACGCCGATTTGCTGGGGAACCTGGGCTTTCAACCGAATACCCCGCTTACCCCGCCGGGTTCCACAAATTCGGATTACAACATCCTGAATTTCGCCTTGAATCTCGAATATCTGGAAGCGGAATTCTATCTGCGCGCAGTCACGGGCGCGGGTCTGACAGCGGCCGATACGGGCGGTGTCGGCGCAACAGGTACCGTCACAGGCGGCTCCGCGGTGCCATTCGCAACGCCAGCGATCGCGCAATACGCCGATGAAATCGCGTCTGACGAGTTGGCCCATGTCCGCTTCCTTCGCGCCGCCTTGGGCGGCTCCGCGGTTGCGGAACCGACCATCGATCTGTTCAAAAGCTTTACCACGGCCGCGGTCGCGGCCGGTGTCATTCCGCCGGGCGGGACGTTTAATCCGTTCGCCGACGAGACAAGCTTCCTGCTTGGCTCCTACATCTTTGAGGATGTCGGCGTGACCGCCTACCACGGCGCCGCCTCGCTCATCCAAAACAAGACGTACCTCGATGCGGCCGCGGGCATCTTGGCGATCGAAGCCTATCATGCCGCCACCGTGCGTACGCTGTTGCTGCAAAGGGGACAGGCACCTGCCACAGCGTTGATCTCCGCCTTGCGGGCATCGGCATCAGGCGCGGCTGATGACCAAGGCGTCACCCTGGGCGGCGTCGCCAACATCTCCTTGGGGGACGGCAACGCGATCGCTTACAGTCGCACGACCGCCCAAGTCCTGAACGTTGTCTACTTGGGCGGCGCCAGCGGCGGCTTTGGGTTCTTCCCGAAAGGACTGAACGGCGCCATCGCCTAGAACAACCGCAGCCAGACTGGCAGCAGCCCGGCTGATAAGGTTGGCTGCCAGGACCAAGAGCTAAGCGTGCTGACCGTTCATGGTCAGCACGACAGCGCTTGAGCGCCGGTCAGCCGGCTGGGCGCGGCCGCTGCATCAGCAAGCGCACCCGGCGATCGACCGGTTCGCGCGTCCGGCTGATCCGCCGATCGTCGATCCGCCCCTCGCGGTTGCGACCCTGAGCAACGGCGGTTTCGATCCCACAGAGCTAGCCCAGCCAATTTGATATAGATTTTAAAACGAAACCCATCCGGCAGCGCTGCCGGATGGGTGGGGTGACATGACCCGGGTTACAGCGTAGCCAATGCGGCTTGATCTCGCGACGACCGATCGCCCGGATCAGCTGGAACCCGCACGTCAGGACTGAACCATGCAGAACGATCGCGTCATCGTCTCCGGCGCCATGGTGCTCGCCTCCGGCGCAACCGCCGCTAGGCATGCTGATGTTGTGCTGGACGGCGACTGCATCGAGGCGATCGTGGCGCCGGGTGAGGCTGCGGCGCCGCGGCGCATCGACGCCACCGGCCGTCTGGTCATTCCGGGTCTGGTGAACGCTCATACCCACGGTCATGGCGGCCTGGCGAAAGGCCTCGGGGACCGCTGGTCGCTGGAGCTGCTGCTGAACGCCGGGCCGTGGACCGGCGGCGCGCGCAGTGCGGACGACCGCTATCTGTCGACGCTGCTGACCGCGGTGGAGATGCTGCGCAAAGGCTGCACCGCCTGCTACGACCTGTCGGCGATGCTGCCGGTGCCGAGCGTCGAGGGGCTGCACGATGTGGCGCGGGCTTACAGGGACGTCGGCATGCGGGCGGTGATTTCGCCGATGATCGCCGACCGCAGCTTCTATCAGGCGATCCCCGGGTTGCTGGACGCGTTCCCACCGACGTTGCGGCCGGTGGCCGAGGCGATGCGCACCGCCTCGGCCGAGACGATCCTGGCGCCGATCCGGCAGGCAGCGTCGGGCTGGCCGTTTCCACCCGACCAGATCCGCCTGGGCATCGCGCCCACCATCCCGCTGCATTGTTCGGACGATTTTCTGCGCGGCTGTTGTGATCTTGCCGCCACGTTCGGCCTGCCGCTGCAGACCCATCTGGCCGAGTCGGCGGTGCAACGGGCCGGGGCCTTGCGGCGATATGGCATGACATTGACGGCGCATCTGGCGCGGATCGGTGCGCTGGGGCCGCGCTTCAGCGGCGCCCATGCCATCTGGATCGATGATGCGGAGATGGAGCTGATCGCCCGACACGGCGGCACGCTGGCGCACAATCCGGGATCGAACCTGCGGCTGGGCAACGGCATCGCCGATATGCGTCGCGCGATCGCCGCGGGTGTGACGGTCGGCGTCGGCACCGATGGCTCATCGTCCTCGGACAACCAGAACATGTTCGAGGCGATGCGGCTGTCGGCGTATGTCTCCCGCGTGTTCGACCGACCGCCGGAGGCATGGATCGGGTCGACAGAGGCGCTGCGGCTGGCGACCGAGGGCAGCGCCGCGGTGCTAGGCATGGGAGACCTGATCGGCCGGATCGCGCCGGGGTTCAAGGCCGATCTGGTGTTCCTCGATCTGGACCATGTCAACCTGGTGCCGCTGAACAACGCGGTCAATCAGCTGGTCAACACCGAGGACGGCGGTGCGGTGCGGGACGTGATGATCGGCGGCCGGTTCGTGCTGCGCGACGGCAGGCTACCCGGTCTGAACTGGCCGTCGGTGGCGATGCGGGCCCGGGATGCGGCGGCGCGGCTGGCCGAGGCGAATGCCGAGGCACGCGACACGGCGGAGCGTCTGGCGCCGGTGGTGAGCCATTTCTGCGTCGGTCTCGGCCGCTGCGCGCATGATCTGCCGCGCACGCTGTCGGCGGTCGCTGGGTAGACGGAAGTGTGCCCGGGGGCGGCCGCGGGGGGCCGTAAGGACTATCTTAACGAACTGGCCGCTAACTGAGGTTTCGGTTAGAATACTGATCTTGGAAAGGGATTGGGTCGATGGCAGGTTCGGTGAACAAGGTGATTCTGGTGGGAAATCTGGGGAAAGACCCGGAAGTGCGCTCCACGCAGGACGGCAACAAGATCGTCAACCTAACCCTGGCGACCAGCGAGACCTGGAACGACCGCGCGTCCGGCGAGCGGAAGGAAAAGACCGAGTGGCACCGGGTGGTGATCTTCAATGACCGCACCGCGGACGTGGCGGAGCGGTTTTTGAAGAAGGGGGCCAAGATCTACGTCGAAGGCTCCTTGCAGACGCGGAAATGGACCGATCAGCAGGGCCAGGAACGCTACTCCACCGAGGTGGTGATCGGGCGGTTCAACGGGCAGCTCACGATGCTGGATGGCCGCTCCGGCGGCGGTGAATCCGGTGGCGGCTTCGGTGGTGGGTCCGAGGCAGGCGCCGGCGGCGGTGGCGGATATGCTCCCCGCGAACGCGCACCCGCGGCGGCCCGGCCGGCGGCTGGGGGTGCGCGGGGCGGGGCCGGGGCGGGTGGTCCGTCCTGGGATGCGCCGAAGGGTGGCGATCTGGACGACGAGATCCCGTTCTAAACCTGCAATCCGACCGGTTCGGCTGGCAGGGCCTCGCGGCATCGGTTGTCAGGTGAGCGTCGGCCGATATCACCTCAGGTAAGGCAGCAGCCGGCTTGCGGAACCGCGTGTTGGTGCGACAATCCGTCGTCCAACGAACGGGAAACATCCATGCCGCTGACCGGCGTAAAGGTGCTCGACCTGACGCGCGTCTTGTCGGGTCCATTCTGCACCGCCCTGCTGGGCGACATGGGCGCCGATGTCGTCAAGGTGGAGGCGCCCGAGGGCGACTCGATCCGCGGCCAGGGCGCGATCAAGGACGGCCTTTCCTGGTATTTCGCGCAGTTCAACCGCAACAAGCGCTCGCTGCGGCTGGACCTGCGCAAGCCGGAGGCAAGGCCGATCCTGGCGCGCCTGATCGAGCGATCGGATGTGCTGGTGGAGAACTTTCGCCCCGGCGTGCTGGCGCGCCTGGGCTTCGACGATGACCGGCTGCGCGCGCTGCGGCCCAGCCTGGTGACCTGCTCGATCAACGGCTTCGGCAACACTGGGCCATACCGCGACCGCCCGGCGTTCGACTTCATCGCCCAGGCGATGAGCGGCTTCATGAGCGTCAACGGCGGTCCGGACGATCCGCCGCTGCGCTCGGGATTGCCGATCAGTGATCTGGTGGCGGGCCTGTACGCGGCGCTGAGTATCGCCGCCGCGGTGCCCCATGCGCGGACCACCGGACGAGGACAGCGGGCGGAGATCAGCCTGACCAACGGGCTGGTCAGCCTGTTGAGCTACATCGCGACCACCTACTTCGCCACCGGGGCAGCGCCGGCGCGCAGCGGCAACGATCATCCGATCGCCGCACCCTATGGGCTGTTCCCGACACGCGACGGGCAGATCGCGCTGGCGCCGGCGGACGATGCGTTCTTCCGACGACTGGCCGATGCGCTGCAGCAGCCCGAACTGAAGACTGACCCGCTATATGCGACGCAGGCTGCCAGGGTGGCCAATCGGATGCGGATCAACGCCATCGTTGGTGGCAAGCTCGCCGCCGGCACGACCGCCCACTGGGTCGCGGTGCTGAACCAGGCGGGCGTTCCCTGCGGTCCGGTGAACAGCATAGCCCAGGTGTTCGCGGACCCGCAGATACAGGCCCAGGAGATGGTGATCGACGTCGACCACCCAGGCCACGGCGCCGTCCGGATGCTCGGTTTTCCGATCAAGCTGTCGGCGACGCCCTGCCGGCTGCGGCGTTCCGCACCTGCCTTGGGCGAACATTCCGACGAGATCCTGAGCGAAATCGGATTTGCCGCGTCCGATCGGCAGGCCTGGCGGCAGGCAGGGGTGATTTGATGCGGCGGCGTGCGGTTCTTCTGGGTGGCGGAGTGACCGCGATCGGGCTGGGCACGATAATCGCGGTTGGCGCGCGCCAGCAGGCCGCCGCGCAAGCCGCGGACTGGATCGGCGCAGAGGCCAGCGGCATGCACTATGAAATACTGTTGCCGGAACGTTACGCCCCAACCGAGCGTTATCCGGTGGTGCTGTATTTGCACCAGCTGGACATGGGAGACTACCGGGAGGCCTTGCTGAAGCAGGTCAACGGCTGGTTCAACACCGCCGCCTTCCGGTCCCGGCACGAGTGCATCGTGATCGTGCCGATGCTGGATCAAACCGACGACCCGCATGGCCGGCTGATCAATTTCGGCGGCAAGCGGGACGGATACCTCGGCGAGGCGAACACCATCGCCGCGCTCCATCAGGTGATGGCGCGTTACCCGGTTGACGCTGCCAGGATCTACGTGACCGGCAATTCGATGGGCGGGATGGGGGCGTGGCAGATGCTGCTGGACTACAATATCCAGACCGGCAGCAAGGGGCACATCTTCGCCGCGGGTCTGCCGCTGGCCGGGGCGCAACGCACCGCGGATCCGGCGCAAGCCGCCAAGGCGCTGCGGCACGTGCCGATCTGGGCGTTGCATGGCGCCCAGGACAAAGAGGTTTCGCCGGACTGGGACCGCGCGATGGCCGGGCTGCTGTCGGCCAGCGCCACGTTCAGGTACACCGAGGTTCCTGGTTTCGGGCACGACATCTGGGACAGCACCTATACCCACCAGGATGTATGGGACTGGCTGTTCGCGCAGCGGGCAGGGCGATAATGCCAATCGGCGCTTGCGCCAACGGTATCAGAGTGTTTTTCGCGAGCCGCCTCCTCGCTCGCGTGTTCGCTCGCCCGCCAATCCGGCGCGGATACCGATCAACGCATGCGTCGCCCGCATAAGGCCTATATCCACTTGCGCCAGCGGAAGACGCCCAGCGGGATCAGCGTGGTCAGAATGATCAACCCCCAGCCCCAGACGTAGCCCCAGGCCCAATCATATTCCGGAATGTTCTTGAAGTTCATGCCGTAGATGCCGGCGATCAGCACCGGCGGGATGCCCACCACCGATGCGATCGCCATCACCTTCATGACGTTGTTCTGGGCGATATTGATAAACCCCAGTGTTGCGTCCAGCAGGAATTGCAGCTTGTCGTTCAGGTGGGTGTTGAAATCACTGACCGAGGCGATGTCGCCGCGCAAGGTTGCCAGTCGTGGCGCCAGTTCCTTTGGCAGCCAATCGTCGGTCATCGATTCGACGTACGGGACGATGCGGGCCGCGCCCACCTGGGTGTCGCGGACGTTGGAGATCAGGTCGCCGATATGGCCGAGTTTTCCAAGCGTCTGCCGCAGGATCCTGTCTTCCTGCTTGCGGCCGCCCTCCTGGTTCACTCCCATCACGAAGATGGCGTGGGAAATCGTGTCCATATCGGCGCGGACCTGCTCAAGCACGTCGGCCTGCCGGTCGACGATGGCTTCGAGCAAGCCGACGAAGATATGCGCCGCGGCCTGATGGCGGTTCTCGCCGCGCGGCAGGTGGTCGGCATAGCTGTCGAAGATCCGACTGGGTGCGAAACGGACCGTCAGCAGCCGGTCCGGCGACAGCACGTAGCCGGCGGCGATGCCGCGCGCGCCGACATCGCCCATACGCACCAACGGCATGCTGAGATAAAGCACGCCGTCGCGTGTCCCAAGCCGGCTGGAGGTTTCGATTTCGCTGACCTCCGCCTCGGTCGGAACGGCGAGGCCGGTCGCTTGCTGAACGCGGTCGATCTCATCGGGATCGGCGTTGATCATGTCGATCCACACGGCCAGCCGCAGCGCCTCGACCGATGCGGTGTCGGTCAGGCGGCGAAGCTGGCCATCGTCGCAAGCGAAGGCGTGCAGCATTGGGTACCGTCCAGCCAGTGGGTGCGCTTGCCATAGCGCAAAACCATCTTCGCGAGCGCGATTTTTTGCGTGCCGCGCCGGCGCCCCGAGCCACGGCGCCGGTGTCTGATCGCTGCGTCGTCCGGTATCACATCCGCTGTTGGTTCAACCTGGTAGCTTGACCCTGCCAGGTGAGGCGATGCTGCCGGAGGACGGGAGCCCGCTCAGACCACCGCGCTCTAGTTCTTGGCCTTGTCGACCAGCGCGTTCTTGCTGATCCACGGCATCATGGCGCGCAGCTTCTCGCCCACCTGCTCGATCGGATGTTCGGACAGTCGGCGCCGCGTGGCCTTGAAGCTGGACTGGTTGACCTTGTTCTCCAGCATCCAGTCGCGGGCAAAACGACCACTTTGGATATCGGCCAGCACCCGCTTCATCTCGGCCTTCGTTTCGGCGTTGATGATCCGCGGACCGCTGACGTACTCGCCGTATTCGGCGGTGTTGCTGATCGAGTAGTTCATGTTGGCGATGCCGCCTTCGTAGATCAGGTCGACGATCAACTTGACCTCGTGCAGGCATTCGAAATAGGCCATTTCGGGTGCGTAACCGGCCTCGACCAGGGTTTCGTAACCGCCCTTGATCAATTCGATCAGGCCGCCGCACAGCACGACCTGCTCACCGAACAGATCGGTCTCGCATTCTTCCTTGAAGGTCGTCTCGATCACCCCGGCGCGGCCGCCGCCGATCGCGCTGGCGTAGGACAGCGCCACTTCCAGCGCGTTGCCGGAGGGGTTCTGGGCGACCGCCACCAGGCAGGGAACGCCGCCGCCGCGCTGATACTCGCTGCGCACGGTGTGACCGGGACCCTTGGGCGCGATCATGAACACGTCGATGTCCGGCCGCGGATCCAGCAGGTTGAAGTGCACGTTCAGCCCGTGCGCGAAGGCCAGTGCCGCGCCGGACTTCATGTTGGGACCAAGCTTTTCCCGATACAGGTCGCCCTGGCCCTCGTCCGGCGTCAGGACCATGACAACATCCGCCCATTTGGCGGCCTCGGCCGGATCCATGACCTTCAGCCCGGCCGCTTCGGCCTTGGCGATCCCGGCGGAGCCCGAACGCAAGCCGATGGCAAGCTGTTTGACGCCGCTGTCCTTCAGGTTGAGGGCATGAGCGTGCCCCTGGCTGCCATAGCCGATGATGGCGACGTTCTTGCCCTTGATCAGGTTCACGTCGGCATCCCGATCGTAATAGACGCGCATGTACGGATCCTTTCGTATCGTCTGTTGAGTGAGGTTATGGCCGAACCAGCGCCGCTTATCCATCCGGTGATCATCCTCGGCCGCCGGCAACGGGGCTTGTGGGCGGCGCGTGCCGGCCGACCGGCGTATTCCGTCGCGGAGCTTGCCGAAGCTCGATGCCAGGGTCCTTCCAGGGTCAGGCAGTGGGCCGATCCGCTCGGAAGCCCGCGATCAGAGGCACCGCGGACCTTTCGACTCATGCGGTACGAAGGTTATCGTAACGACAGGTCGTTGTCGTGCTCGTTGTCGCCCCTGCATGTTCATATCGTCCGCGATCCGCGCGCCAGTGCGGCCACGCCGCTGCGGGAAACCTCGGCCAGGCCAAGGTCGCGCATCAATTCGATGAAAGCGTCGATCTTGTCGACCGCGCCGGTCAGCTCGAACACGAAACTCCCCAGCGTGGTGTCGACCACGCGGGCGCGGAACGTGTCGGCGATCCGCATCGCCTCGACCCGCCGCTCGCCGCTGCTGACAACCTTCACCAGGGCCATTTCGCGGGCGACGTGCGGGCCGTCCATGGTCAGGTCGGCGACGCGGTGTACCGGGACCAGGCGATCAAGCTGCGCCTTGATCTGCTCGATCACCATGCTGGTGCCGGAGGTGACGATGTTGATGCGGCTGCACAGCCCGGCGGCGTCCACCGGGGCGACGGTCAGGCTGTCAATGTTGTAGCCGCGTCCGGAAAAAAGACCGATGACCCGCGCGAGCACGCCCGACTCGTTGTCGACCAGGACCGATATCGTCGCGCTGCGTTGGGTTGTGTCGCTGGGGCTGGGCATGCAATGAACCAGGTTGCGAAGGTCAGACCGCGCCGACCCACAAAGGCCAAATAGCGGAAACCCAATAGCGAATGAACGGTCGCGCGCGGGGTCATGCCCGGCGGCGACCGGATGGGCAAGAGGCAGACGCGATCAGACCAGGGCGAGGCCCGCGTCGGTGATGCCGGCACCCGAGGCCTCATGTTCCGGCCCCAGGATCATCTCGTTGTGTGCCGCGCCGCTGGGGATCATCGGGAAGCAGTTCTCCGCCTGGTCCACGGCGATGTCGGCGATCACCGCGGTCGGGCAGTCCAGCATCGCGTTGATGACGTCATCGAGCTGATCAACCGACTGCGCCCGCATGCCGGTAGCGTGGAATGCGTCCGCCAGCTTGACGAAGTCCGGCAGCGCCGCCGAATAGGTCTCCGAGTAGCGGCTGCCATGCAGCAATTCCTGCCACTGCCGCACCATGCCCATATATTGGTTGTTCAAGATAAACACCTTAACCGGCAGGCGATACTGCGACAGCGTGCCCATCTCCTGGATGTTCATCAGGATCGACGCCTCACCGGCGATATCGATGACGCAGGCCTCCGGGTGGGCGATCTGCACGCCCATCGCGGCTGGCAGCCCATATCCCATGGTGCCCAGCCCGCCGGAGGTCATCCAGCGGTTCGGCTTCTCGAACCCGAAATGCTGCGCGGCCCACATCTGGTGCTGACCGACCTCGGTGGTGATGAAGACTTCCTTGCTGCGCGCCTGGGTGATCTCGAACAGCCGCTGGATCGCGTATTGCGGCTTGATAATGCCGCCGCGCTTCATGTCCTGGCTGAATTTCAGACTGTCCTTGCCCTTCCAGGCGTCGATCTGGCGCCACCATGCCGCCAGCGCGGGCTTGTCGGTGGGCTCGTCGCTGGCCTGCCAGGCGGCCAGTATCGCGGCCAGCGCCTTGCCGGCATCGGCGATGATCGGCACCTCGACCGGGACGTTCTTGTTGATCGAGGACCCATCGATGTCGATGTGGATCTTGCGTGAGCCCTGGCTGAATGCATTCAGCCGGCCCGTCACCCGATCGTCGAAGCGGGCACCGACGGCCAGCAGCATGTCGCACCCGTGCATCGCCAGATTGGCCTCGTAGGTACCGTGCATGCCTAGCATGCCCAGGAACTGCGGGTCGCTGGCCGGATAGCAGCCGAGGCCCATCAGCGTGTTGGTGACCGGGAACCCGGCGATGCGGGCCAGCTTCGTCAACGCTTCCGACGCCGCCGGGCCCGCATTGATGACGCCGCCGCCGGCGTAGATCATCGGCCGCTTCGCCTGCTTCATCAGGCTGACGGCCTTGGCGATCTGCCCCAGGTCCGGATCGGTGCGCGGGCGATAGCTGGGGTGGCGCGACATCGGTTCGGCATACGGGGCCGGGTTGATGACGATGTCTTTCGGCAGGTCGATCACCACCGGGCCGGGCCGGCCGCTGCGCGCGACATAGAACGCCTCGTGCACCACACGCGCCAGGTCCTCGCCGCGTTTGACGAGGTAGTTGTGCTTCGTCGCCGGGCGGGTGATGCCGGTGGTATCGGCCTCCTGGAAGGCGTCGTTACCGATCAGGTGGGTGGCCACCTGACCGGTCAGGCAGACCACCGGGATGCTGTCCATCAACGCATCCACCAGACCGGTGACGGCGTTGGTGGCACCTGGACCGGACGTCACCAGCACGACGCCCACCTTGCCGGTGGAACGGGCATACCCCTCGGCCGCGTGAACCGCGCCGCCTTCCTGACGGACCAGGATGTGGCGGATCGCGTTCTGCTTGAACAAGGCATCGTAGATCGGCAACACCGCGCCGCCGGGGTAGCCGAAAAGCACCTCGACGCCCTGATCCTTGAGGGCACGGAGGAGGACTTCTGCGCCCGACTGACTGACTTCCGCCGACATCGACCAATTCCCGTTGCTGAAGAGGAGCGATCCAACTAGGCCTGTTAGGGGCGTCGGTCAACCAAGGTATCAATAAAAGTGAACAAATTGCTGCGTTCTCTTTCTGAAAGTTGCGCTACCGACGAGAAACGCGCATGGATATTGTTCATCCGGCACTCCGGTGCCAGCCGGTGGTGGCGGAACCAGGTTGCCTGACGCTTTGTGTACTGACCGGTGACCAACCTGATGCGCACGCCCGCCGCTTCCAGCGACGACCTACCCAGCAGCACGGCCGCCAGTTCCGGCACGCCATGGGCGCGCATGGCCGGCAGAGCGGGATCGAGGTCCTGTGCGAGCAGGCTGCGCACCTCCGCCAGCGCGTCGTCGCGCAGCATGGCCTCGAAGCGGGCGGCGATGGCGTCGCGCAGGGCATCGCGTGGGGGATCCAGCAGGATGGCGGAGAAGCGCCATGGCGCCGGCGCACTGCGGCGGCTCTGCCAGGCGGCCAGGCCCTGTCCCGAACTGCGCCAGACCTCCCAGGCGCGGGCGATGCGTTGGCCATCCGCCGGATCGAGGCGCGCGGCGGTGGCCGGATCAACATGCGCCAGGCTTGCGTGCAGCGCGGCCGGCCCCTGCTCCGCCAGCAGCCGGCGGGCCTCACGGCGGGCGCTGGCATCAGCATCAGGGATGGCAGCCAACCCCTCCGTCAAGGCCGCAAAGTACAGGCCGGACCCGCCCGTCAGGATCGGCAGGCGTCCGGCCGTTCGGGATGCCTCCATCGTGGCCAACGCCTGGGCGCGCCACCAGGCGACGCTGCCGGCCTCGGCCGCCGGTCGGATCCCGTAGAGGCGGTGCGGAACCTGCGCTTCCTCATCGGCGGTCGGACGTGCGGTGAGCACGCGAAGTTCGGCGTACACCTGCATCGCGTCGGTGTTGATAATGGTGCCGCCGACGCGCTCGGCGATCGCTAGCGCCAGGGCCGACTTCCCGCTCGCGGTTGGGCCGGCGATGAGCAAGGCCCGCGGCAGCTGGATCATGGGCAGCGGGGTCATGGGCGGCGGGGTCATGGGCGGCGGTGTCGTGGGCGGCTCCGTCGGGGCGATCGCCGGCTCGCGGCGCCGATGCCGTCGCTGGTCGCTGGCCGTCCGGCGGTTCCTGTCGCCTGGATCAAGGGTCCCTCCGACGCAAGGTGTCTTTCGTCCTGGCCGGGCAACCGACCGCGCTTGCCGGCGTGCCCGCGTGAGGCAGCGGGCAGCGCCGTTGGCCGGGCTCACCGGCGTGCCCGTGTGAGACAGCCGACGGCCGCCTGGCTCGCTTGTCGTCGTGCCTGTATGGGACAGCCGCCAGGCACGCCGACCTAGCTTGCTGGTGCCTGTATGGAACAGCTAGTACGAAATGAACGGGTCCGCAAGGCGATGATGGTGCGCTCGCCCCAGGACCACAGGGCCACCTTGCCCAGGACCACCTTGCCCAGGGCCACCTCGGATCACCCAGGCAGCGGCTTGCGGACCTGAAGGCCGACTGTCAGGTTCACCGGCCAATGACCGACATCCTCACCGTGGTCGCCGACCGGGCGGCCACGAGTTTGACCCCGTCGCTGCTGAACCATATTCGCAACGCGGTTCGCGGGGCCCCCCCGACCGTGCTCGCGGCGGGCGAAGCGGCCGACATTCCGCTGTCCGCACCGCTCGATCACGCGGCGCTGCGCTCGGCGCTGGCGGATCAGCCGATCGACGCGATCGTGACCAAGGCGCGCGGTCGCCGCAAGGCGGTGCTGATCGCCGACATGGACAGCACCATCGTCACCGGCGAGACGCTGGACGAACTGGCGGCCATCGCCGGCATCGGCGCCGAGATCGCCGCCATCACCCGGCGCGCGATGAGCGGGGAGCTGGATTTCAAGGCCGCGCTGCGCGAACGCGTGGCACGGCTGAAGGGGCTGAAACTGGATGCGCTGGAGCAGGCCTGGGGGCAGGTTCGGCTGACCGCGGGTGCGAAGGAGCTGGTCGCGACGATGCGGGCGAGGGGGGCGCTGACCGCGCTGGTGTCCGGCGGGTTCACGTTCTTCACCGGCCGGGTAGCGGCGACGCTGGGGTTCGACGTCCACCGGTCGAACGTGCTGCTGGACGACGGCGCCGCGCTGACCGGGCAGGTCGCGGATCCGATCCTGGACCGCGACAGCAAGCTGGCGGCGCTGCATGAGCTGGCGCTGCGACGCGGGGTCAGACTTCAGGCAACCCTGGCGGTGGGTGACGGCGCCAATGATCTGGACATGCTGCGCGCCGCGGGGCTGGGCGTGGCGTTTCACGCCAAGCCGATCGTGGCGAGAGAGGTTCCGGCGCGGGTGGAGCACGGTAATCTGCGCGCGCTGCTGTTCGCCCAAGGCTACCCATTGTCGACGATCGTCGCCGGATAGGCGCGGCGGCACGACCCCCGCGGTCGCGCCTTCCGGGCGCAGGCGGCGGCCGGCTTCGCCCGGCGCGGATCTCTCGCAGAGCTGATTTTGCTCAGCCGGGCTGCTTGTCCGGGGCGCCAGCGGTCTTCGACAGCGACAGTGGTATGTACTGCACGCCGCCCTCGCGCTGGATCAGCATCAGGACGAACTTGCGGTCGGCCTTGCGGGCGGCATCGACCTGCTTGCGCACATCGTCCGGCGAGGCGACCTCGCCCTGTTGCACTTCCATGATCACGTCGCCGGGCTTCAGGCCGCGTTCGGCCGCCGGTGTGTTCGGCGACACGTCGGTGATCACCACACCCTTCTGCCCATCCTGAAGCTGGAACTTGTCCTTCAAATCCTGATTGACCGGGGCGATCTTCAGTCCCAGCCCGGCGATATCAGTCGGTTTCGTGGTATCGACCGGCTTTGGCGCATCCGCTGACGCCAGCTGCGCGTCGGCCGGCCGCTCCGCCAGAACGGTCTGCACGGTCAATTGCTTGCCGTCGCGCCACAGCACCACGGGCACGTCCTTGCCGACCTCTGAATCCGCCACGATCCGCGGCAGATTGTGCATCTCCTTCACGTCCTGGCCGGCGAACTTCAGAATGATGTCGCCGGTGCGGATCTTCGCCTTCTCCGCCGGGCCGCCGTCGGTAATCCCCGCCACCATCGCGCCGGCGGCGTTCTTCAGTCCCAGGCTCTCGGCGATATCCGGGGTCACCTGCTGGATTTTCACCCCCAGCCAGCCACGGCGGGCATGGCCGAACTGCTTCAGCTGGGAAACCGTGAGCTTGGCCATGTTGGACGGGATCGAGAAGCCGATGCCGATCGATCCCCCGGACGGCGAGAAGATCGCCGTGTTGATGCCGATAACCTGGCCGTTCATGTTAAACAGCGGACCGCCGGAGTTGCCGCGGTTGATCGCGGCATCGGTCTGGATGAAGTCGTCGTACTGGCCCTGGTGGATGTCGCGTCCGCGGGCCGAGACGATGCCGGCGGTCACGGTGCCGCCCAGGCCGAACGGGTTGCCGATCGCCAACACCCAGTCGCCAACCCGGGACTGGCTGGAGTCACCGAACTCGACCGTCGGCAAGGGCGTATTGGATTTGACCTTCAGTAAGGCGATGTCGCCGCTTTCATCGCGGCCGACGATCGTGGCCTTTAGCGTGGTGCCATCCTGCAGGGTGACCGATACCTCGTCGGCGCCCTCGATGACATGGTTGTTGGTGACGACATAGCCGGCGGGATCGATGATGAAGCCCGATCCCAGGCTTTGCGCCCGTCGCGGTGCCGGCTGGTCGCTGCCCCCCCCGCCGCCGCCCCCGCCGCCTTGGCCCTGCCGGTTGCGGTTGAGGAAATCCTTGAAGAACTGCTCGAACGGCGATCCGGGCGGGAACATCGGGATCTCCGGTCCGGCGCCGGGGCCCGGGATGTTTTTCGCGCTGATGGTCTGGGTTGAGGACACGTTGACCACGGCGGGCAGCAGTTTCGCCGCGAGATCGGCGAAGCTGTCGGGCGCGGAGCGCGCCATCGCAGGCTGAGCCGCCGGGAGAAGCGGGGTCGCCAGCACAGAGGACACCCCCAGAAGCGCGGCACGGGCAAGGTCGGAGCGGAACAGGCGCATGATCGGTTTTCCTGGCGAAGTGGCCGCAAATGATCCAGAGTTCATAGGATAGCAACTTATCGGCCGAAACGCATCCTGCCTGGTTGAGCAAATTTCGCTTCGTGATCGGTAGGCCGCGCCAGCGAGGCCATGCCCGCCTTCCATGCCCGTCCATCTTATTGGTTATAACCGCTGGGTCGTGCCTGCTGGATCATACCCGCTGCGTCATGCCGCCCGGTCGTGCCGATGCGGATCCGGTGACAGCGCGTCGATCTAGAAGCTTGACCGGATACTAGACCCCTCTCGGGCGTCACATCGTCCAAGGCAGCGTGTCGAAAACGAAGATATGCATTGCGGGCGCGCAAGTAAATAAAGGCAGCGGCTGGATGGTCAACTCTTTGCCCGCTGTTTGCGCTTGGCGAAAGAAGGCACGAAGTTTTTTATTAACGCCGGACGCCACTGTTGAGGTCGACATTACTGCGCTCGTGCTGGTGTTATCGAGCAAACTGTCACTCGGCCAGCATCATACTCCACCAGATCAACTTTGAATCATTTGCCTTGCGCCAGATCTATGTTATTGTAAGGAATCATTTGGAAGGACCTCATTATGCGTCTGCTGCTCGCCGGTGCTTTAGCAGTCTTAGCATTAGCCTTTGCGCATCCTAGCGAGGCAGCTAATTTTGATTGCGGCAAGGCGAAAACGCCTGTTGAGTATCTTGTATGCGGTAATTCGAACCTTTCAAAACTGGACGATATGGTCGGCCTTGCTTATTCTCAAGTCAAGCGGATGTTTGGACCAGAGCAGTACAAATGGCTGGTGACGAACTTTATCGGCATGCGCCGGCGGTGCGACACAAGGGAAGCCTGCATAGCAACAGCTTACGAGCAATCGCTTGAAGCCTATAATACGCTTGGGGCTAAGGTGCCAATAAGCTCAATGGAACCATACTTGGATAGAGTCGGCGCCGAACCGAGACATGTCGGTCAATGTGTAACAACGACCGTAGACCGGCCGGGCACCAGGCTTGAAGGTTCTGACCCTGAATCCGGCATATCGTTGTTGCTTGCAAATGGTGGCTACCAAGTTACCTATACTGATGACCCAGAGGTCCGTAAATGGGAGGCCGGCCAACAAGTTATGCAATGCCTTGTAGCCGTGCCACAAGATTGTCCAGCCGGCGACATTCGGGGTAAAACGTTCACAGTCACCAACTTGACGAATATGACGTCATGGACCGCTGACGACTCGGAACATCAATGCGGCGGCGCTTGATACATGCCATTTCATACGAAGGAGTATCAAAACGTGCGTAGACTGCTCTTGGCTACCGTGTTTCTCAGCCCTGCGACGTTAGCTAGTGCTGCTACAAGTCCAGCAACATGCAGGGCGCTCCAGCGCATTGATGCAGCGTCTATAAATGGTTTTAGGGATATTCCGACACACCCTATGAAGGGTGTTCCAGGCGGCATGCCGGATGCAGTCATTCCTGGCGGTTCACAGCCAATGCTTATGCGCGGCATGGGAACAAAGGCTCATCTTATGACATTTTCAGTTGGTGTCGACAGTAAGAGCGCAAGTGGCGTGGCAACGAACTACAAAGCTGCCAAGCGAGCAGTTATGGGGTGTTTGCCAGGCACACGTTTCCTGGGCGAGAACAGCCCGGGTCTAACACCTGTTGCATCTTATACCACGGCAAACGGTATGACGATCGAGATCTCGCAGGACTTTGGCGGCTCGGCGGTTGAACTGTTTCTTGTTGACTACGAATTTACCACCAGCTCAAAACCAGTCACCGGATCAGAAATTCAGAAACCTGAGTGTCTGTCCCATAACATCTTGCATCATTGGAATCACTTGTGATTCGCTAGGGTTGGTCCGATTTGCAGGAGCCGCCCGATGTGGACGAACGAGAATCGCGGTCGGTATGACCGCAGCAAGCTACGGTATCCGAGTGACCTGACGGCTGAGGAGTGGAGGCTGATCGAGCCGTTGATCCCGCCCGCGAAACCGGGCGGCAACAAGCGTACGGTGTTGATGCGCGAGTCGTGAACGGTTTGATGTGTATCTTGAGCACAGGCTGCCAGTGGAGGGCGATGCCCAGAGACTTGGCGCCGCGAAGCACGATCAATCGCTACTTCAGCCTGTGGACCGATGATGGCACCGTCGACCGCATCCATCACGCGCTGTATGTGCGGTGCCGCGATTTGGCGGACCGCGAAGCCAGTCCTACCGCCGCGATTATCGACAGTCAGAGCGTCAAGAGCGCAGAAAAAGGGGGCCTCGATCGACCCACCAGGCTATGATGCGGGGAAGAAAATCAAAGGTAAGAAACGCCATATCCTTGTAGACACGCAGGGCTTTCTGTTGCTCGGGGAGTGTCCGATCCTTGTGTAAACGGCTCCATGGCCATTGTCCGTATCACTCGGTCAGCTAGCTGACCGTGATACGGTCGCCAAACAAAATCATGAACTGCAGCTTTGCCTCCGGCCAGGCGATGGCCGGCTTCCAACGCAGGCCGGCATTTTGGATGGCCATGTATAGCAACAGCGCCGCCTCGTCAGAGGGGAAGCTGCCGCGCGTCTTGATCACCTTGCGCAAGCTCCGGTTCCTCTCCACCGCGTTTGTCGTGTAGATCATCTTCCTGATCGCCGGCGGGAAGGCGAAGAATGGCACCACATACGTCCAGGCGCGGCGCCACATCGCGATCATCGGGTAGCGCTTGGCCCAAGGGCTGGCCTCGAACGTGTCCAGCGCCGCCTCGGCGGCCTCGGCCGTCGCGGCCTGGTAGATCGCCTTCAGCGACGGCATCAACGCCTTGCGGTCCTTCCAACTGACCGTCTCGAGCGCGTTGCGGATCAAATGCACGATGCAGGTCTGCGTCGTGGTCCGCGGGAACACCGCCTCGATCGCATCGGGAAACCCCTTCAGACCATCGACGACCGCGATCAGGATGTCCTCCACACCGCGGGTCTTCAGTTCGTTCAGCACGCCGAGCCAGAACCGCGCTCCCTCGGTCTGCTCGACCCACAGCCCCAGCACCTCCTTCTCGCCCGACCGCGTCAAGGCCAGCGCAACGTAGACCGCCTTGTTCTTGACCACCCCGTCATGGCGGATCTTCACCCGCAGGGCGTCCAGAAACACCACCGGATAGACCGCCTCCAGCGGGCGGTTGCGCCACGCCAGCACGTCCTCGTGCACCGCGTCCGTCACACGGCTGATCAGGTCGGGCGACACCTCTACCTGATACATCTGCCGAAGGTGCGCCTGCACGTCGCGCACCGAAAGCCCGCGCGCATACAGGCTGATGATCTGGCCGTCGAAACCTTCCAGCCGCGTCACCCCCTTCGGCACGATCGCCGGTTCGAACGTCCCGTCGCGGTCGCGTGGCACCGACAGCGTCACCGCGCCCTCGTCCGTCAGCACGGTCTTCGCCGTGTGCCCGTTGCGGTTGTTGGCGCCGCGCCGGCCGGACCGCTCGCCCTTCTCGTAGCCAACGTGCTCAGACAGCTCAGCGTTCAAGGCGCGCTCGAGCAGGCGCTTCTTCAGTTGGCGGAAGATGCCGTCCTCGCCGAGCAGATCGGAGGGTTTCTCGTAGCCAGACAAAAGCTCGTCATGTCTCTCATCGTGGGTCTCCCTTGGGTTAAGGAAGCCACGGAAACCGACTTACACAAAGGACCTGACACTCTCGTTGCTCGCGCTCGTTCACGCCGCCGATATTCAGGACCGCGATGGCGGTGTCCTTCTGATGAGCTTGATGTTCGGGCTTCATCCCTTCCTGATCAAACTCTATGCCGATGGCGGTTACCAAGGCGCGCAGTTCCAGCAGGGTCTCAAGCAGGTCTGCCGCCAGATCAACGTCGAGATCGTGAAACGGTCCGACACCGCCAAACACTTTGTCGTTCTGCCAAAGCGCTGGATCGTCGAACGAACGTTTGCCTGGCTAAACAGATGTCGTCGACTGACCAAGGATTGGGAATGCCTGAACCAAAACGCACTTGCTTTCCTACGCTGGGCGTCGATCAGGATGATGGTCCGAAAGCTCTGTCAGGAAAGCAAATGATCTGGGACAGGCTCTGAGGATTTTGTCCAAAGCCTGTACAACCGATACTACCGGTCGAACGTCAATCATGAACAAGTGCCTGTTCATGATGTCTATTCTCCGTCGCTCCTGCGGTTGACGAACACGAATACAAGCAGCGAGGACGGACCTATTTTTGATGGCGATCCGTTTGTCGACAGCCAGGAAACTGACCTCACATACGCCAAGGCTGTCCTAGTTTCGAACAACGGTGGCAAATCAACCGTTATCGCTCACGTTATCAACAGCCGTCAGAAGAAGCAGATTACATTCAATTTAGTCAAGATAGACGGCGCATGGAAGATCGACGATGTCGATGGCATGCGGGAGATATACGCCAAGAACCGCTAGCTATCGGCTGATCCGCGCTTAGGGCCCGTTTGAGAAACTCTGGTTTGCGCGGGCCTGCCAAGCCGGCTTCCCATGAGGGTGTCATGTGGACGAAGCGGCATCACGCACGACAGCGCATCTTTGAACGGCAGCTTTATCCAACCGACCTCACCGATGATGGATGGGACCGCATTGGGCGTCTCTGCCACCCCCCTACGCCTTGCGGCGCACCGGCGAAGGTTGACCTGTGGGAGGTGCTGAATGCACTGCGCTACCTGGCCCGTGCGGCCTGCGGCCTGCGGCTGGTGCATGTTGCCGATGCTTTTCGGGCCGTGGCAGACGATCTACTGGTGGTTTCGCCAGTGCGTCGGACGTCTGCTGTTCCCCACCATCCACGACCTGGCCCTCATGCTCGGCCGGCGTGTGCTGGACAGCCAGACCGTCAAAGCCGCGCAAGCCACTAGACTAGGCGGTGGCGGTTATGACGCGGCCAAGCGGGTGAAGGGTACAAAGGACAGGTGGCGGTGGACACTGACGGCGCAGACTAGTGCGCGATTACCAACGCCGCTGCGATGTCAGCGAAGCCATGATCCACCTCAGCATGGTTCCCTGCTGATCCGTCGCCTCGCTTACACAAAGCCATTCCCAAACAACGCTTGGCAAGGATGGGAAGCACCTGCTCCCCTTCCTTGCCCCGACAATGGTCTACCGCGCCGGATTGGCGGGAGGCGTCTGCAGATACCGCAGATAATCGTTGTCGGGCGATACCACCAAACGGGCCGACCCACTGTCGAAAATATCACGATAGCCCTGCAGTGTTCGCCAGATCGAGAAGAACGCAGGGTCCTGACCGAAGGCCTTGGCGTAGATCGTCGTCGCCTGGGCTTCGCCCTCGCCGCGCAGGTTGTCCGCGGTGGCCTTGGCGCCGGCGACAAGCACCGTGCGTTCGCGTTCGGCGTCCGCCTTGATCTTCTGCGAGGCCTCGGCCCCCTCGGCGCGGGCCTGGGCGGCGACCCGCTGACGTTCCGACTGCATCCGCGAAAGGATGGCGTCGGTGTTCTCCTTCGGCAGGTCAGCGCGCCGGATGCGAACGTCCACGATCGAGACGCCGAAGTTCTGCATCTCGGTGTTCACCTGGCCGCGGATGGTGGACATGATATGCTCACGGTCTGCCGAGAGCACGTCCAGCAGCTTGTTGTTGCCCAGGACCCGTCGCAGGCTGCCGGTGACGACCGAGTTGAGCCGGCCGCGGATATTGTCCGGGATCGGCCCGATCGCCTGGTAGAAGCGCAGCGGATTGGTGATGCGAAAGACGGTGAAGGTGTCGATGATCAGACGGCGCTGGTCGCCCAGGATCACTTCCTCGCCCGGAAGTTCCACCGCCAGCAGGCGCTTGTCGAAGGTGATGACATTCTGCGCGATCGGCCACTTCGCATGCAGCCCGGGACTCTCGATCCTTCGCACCACCCGCCCGAATTGCACGACCAGAGCCTGCTCGGTCTGCGAGACGGTGAACAGGCTGGCACTGCCGATGATGGCCAGGACGACGATCAGCGCCAGCCCGGCGATGGTTGCGCGGTTCACGGCCTGGCTCCCACGCTGTCGTATGAAGCCGTTGGGCCGGATGAGGCCGAGGGGTTGGATGAAGTCGGGGCAGGCGAGGCGGGGGCCGCGGATGAGGCCGGGGCGGCGGGTGCGATGGGTGCCGGTGGTGGCACGTTCAACGGCAGGAACGGCACCAGGCCCTTCAGCTTGTCGTCGACCACGAGCGGCTGGGAATGCGCCAGCACGTTCTCCATCGTGTCCAGGTACATCCGACGCAGGGTCACATCCTTGGCGGCCTGATAGGCCTTCAGGACGCTGTCGAATTGCTGGCTTTGGCCGGTCGCTTCGGCAACCGAGGCGGCTTTGGCACCCTGGCCCTCGGCGACGATGCGCGCCGCGTCGCCACGCGCCCGCGGCACTATGTCGTTGCGATAGGATTCAGCCTCGTTCCGCATCCTTTCGGCATCGGTGTTGGCCCGCTGCACATCGCGGAAGCTTTCGATCACGGCGTCCGGCGGATCGACTTTCTGCAGCTGAACCTGGGTGATCTCCACGCCCGCGTTGTAGCGGTCGAGGATTTCCTGGGTCTGCTTCAGCACATCGGCCTCGATCTGCCCGCGCATCGGACCGAGCGCGGGCTGGATCGGGGTGCGGCCGATCACCTCCCGCATCGAGCTTTCGGCGACGCCGCGGACCAGCGTCTCGGGACGGGCGGTATTGAACAGGAATGCCGCGGCGTTGCTGATGCGCCAGAACACGGCGACATCGATATCGATGATGTTCTCGTCGCCGGTCAGCATCAGGCTTTCCGCCAGCACGTCGCGCCCGGTGTTGTTATCCTGGCCGGTTTCTACATTGCCGCCCGGCGCCGAGCGGTAGCCGATCTCGGTCCGATTGATGCGGGTAACGGTGGGGGTTTCGACCGATTCCACGGGCCAGGGCAGATGCCAGTGCAGGCCGGGCGGAGTCCAGTAGGCGTAGGCGCCGAAGCGCAGCACCACACCTTGTTCATCCGGCTGCACGCGGTAGAAGCCACTGCCCACCCAGATCACGACGACCAGCAGCAGCAGCGCGACCAGGCCGCGGCCGTTGCCGAAACCGCCGAACGGGCCGCCGCCGCGCCGGCCGCCCGAACCGCCGCCGCCCATCAGGCCGCGGACGAAGCCCTGCAGCTGGGCGATCAGCTTGTCGAGGTCGGGCGGACCGCCGCCGCCGAACGGGCTGTTGCCGAATGGCCCACCGCCGCGGCCGCTGCCGAACGGGCCGCCGGAAGATGGGCCGCCCGGGGGCTTGCCGTTGCCGCCGGAACCGCGCGGTCCCCGATCCGGCTCCGCCCGGTCGCCGCCGTTCTTCTCGCCGCGGTTTCCCCATGGACCCGGTGTGGGCTTTTTGTCGCCGCCGCCCGAAGCGCCTGGCGGGTTGCCCCATGGACCGGGGCCGCCGTTGTTCCAAGGCATGATGCGGGAGGGCTCCTGTCGAATCGTCCAATGGAGTTGCCAGCTGCGCGAGCCGTTGGCGGAAACGCTAGGGTGCGCCATATCGTTGTGGACCGGCACACGCGGCGGCGTGCTTATCCGCTGCCCGTGTCAGCTTTGCAAGATGAGGGTTCAACGCCATGGTCGATGCTTCTCCGGACGCGCTGCGTGCCGCGCTGCGCGCAATCAAGGATCCGGCGTCGGGCCGGGATATCGTCGCCGCCGGGCTGGTGGAAGCGATTGAGGTGCGCGGCGGCCTGGTGCAGGCGACGCTGCTGACCGATCGCGCGCACGCCGCGGCCATGGAACCGGTCCGGCGGCAGGCCGAGGCGGTGCTGATGCGCCAACCGGGCGTGACCAACGCGACCGCGATCCTGACCGCGCACAAGGCCCCCGCGGCTGCGCCCAAGGCGCCCGCTACGGCTGGGGCCGCGCCGGCGGGTCATGCGCATGGTCGTGACGCGCCGGGTGGCAAAGCCGCCCTGCTGCTGCCGCAGGTCAAGGCGATCGTCGCCGTCGCGTCCGGCAAGGGCGGGGTCGGCAAGTCCACGGTCGCGGTCAATCTGGCCGTGTCGCTGGCGCGTCAGGGCCATGACGTCGGGCTGCTGGACGCCGATATCTACGGCCCAAGCCTGCCACGCATGATCGGCCTGAACCGCAAGCCCGAGGTGCGCGACGACAAGATGATCCCGCTGCGGGCGTGGGGCCTGTCGTGCATGTCGATCGGCTTTCTGGTGGACGAGGAAACCCCGATGATCTGGCGCGGGCCGATGGTCATGGGCGCGCTGGAACAGATGATGGGGCAGGTCGAGTGGGGCCCGCTCGATATTCTGGTTGTCGATATGCCACCGGGGACCGGCGACGCCCAGTTGACCATGGCGCAGCGGGTGGCGCTGACCGGCGCGGTCATCGTCTCGACGCCACAGGACATCGCCCTGATCGACGCGCGCCGTGGTGTCCGGATGTTCGAGAAGACCAAGGTGCCGGTGCTGGGGCTGGTGGAGAACATGAGCTTCTATTGCTGCCCGAACTGCGGCCATCGTGCCGACATCTTCGGCCACGGCGGCGCCAGGACCGAGGCGGCCCGTCTGGGAACCGAGTTCCTGGGGGAAATCCCGTTGCTGCTGGATATTCGTCAGGCGGCGGATGCAGGCACTCCGATCGCGGCTTCCATGCCGGAAGGCGACGCAGCCAAGGCCTACGGCGCGTTGGCCGCGCGGGTGTGGGAGAAGGTTTCCGGCGCGGTTGGCGCGCGCGCCGGCGGCCCGCGCATCGTCATCGACTGAGACGTCTGGCTGGATAAGACGCCGGGCTGGGCAGGACGCCGGGCTGGGCAGGACGCCGGGCTGGGCAGGACACGGAGGTTGCCTGCTCCGGTGTGTTGGATGGCCAGGCCCGGATTGGCTGGCGGTCAGGGCTCTCCTGGTGCTTTTCTGTGCTCTTGCGGCTGCGGATGTGGCGCCGGCCTGGCCTCTGGACGCGGTGCGGCGGGGACGGCGATCCGTTGCGGTTCGGGACGCGGGGCCGGCGGGGCCGGCCGCTGGGGCTCAGGATGCATGGCCACCGGCGGCACCGGCCGTTGCGGTTCAGGATGCACGACCGCCGGTGGCACGGGCCGCTGGGGTTCATGCATCGCCGCGGCGGCGGTCCGATGCGACTGTTGCGGCGGCGTGACGGTTGCCTCGGGGCCAGGCCGAGCGGCTGACTGCGAGCCGGCGGGCCGCAACGCTGGTTGCGGTGCCGGCCGCGCCGTCGCCTGAGGCGCAGGGCGCCCCCCCGGATGCGGCTCGGCTTGCGGCGGATGGGGCGCGACCTGCGCGGGCTGGGCACGTGCTGCGCCGGGCTGCCCCGGACGCGCCGCCGCCTGGGGTGCCACCCCTGGCCGGCCGGGTTCCGGCGTGGCGACGGCCCCCGGCCGGGGGCCGGGAGGGACAGCGCCAGGCGGTGTCACGCCTGGATGAGCCGGTGGCGCGACGGCTGGATTGCTGACGCCGGCTGGCGCGAATGCGGGCCGCACGAAGCCGCGCTCCCCCGCCGCCCTGGGATGCACCACCGGTCCCGGGGCAGCCTGGACCGCTCGGGCTGTCGGCAGTTGCAGTTGGCGGGCCACCACGGGGGTGATCCCGGCCGTGGTGGCGATCGGGCGGATGGGCTGTCGGCCGACGATCGGGCGCGCCGCGGCGAACTCCTGCGCGGTGACCGGACGCGCGACGGCCTGCACCGGACGCGAACCGGTCATCGCCGCGGCCGGAATGGCGGTCGCGGCGCCACGGTTCACGTAGTTATTGACCGTGACGTTGTTGATGTTGGTCACGTGGGAGACGTTGATGTTGCTGACGTGGGAGACGTTGACCTCGCGAACGTAGTTGGGCGAGGCGTGATACCAGGGACGGAATGGCTCGCGCGGGCCAAGCGGCACCCAGCCGATCGAGCCCGACGCCAAAGCGGCGCCCAGCGCGACGCCGGCACCGATGCCGATGAAGCTGACCAGGGCCGGCGCGTAGACCGGCGGACTGGCGACTGCGACCTCCCCCGGTGTCCAGGCCCAGCGGCCGCCGATCTCGATCCAGCGGCCATAGTGGAAGGGGGTGAACCCCCAGGACGCGTTGTCGATCCAGGTCCAGCCCCAGGGTGCCACATAGGCCCAGTGGCCTTCCCGATAGGGCACCCATTGCGGGGAAACCGGCGGATACCAGACGCGGCCATATTGCGGGGCATCGGACCAGCTTCCGGTCTCGCTCAGGTCACTGCCTCCGGCCATCGCGACGACCTGGGTCGGAATGGCCACCGGCGGCGCCGGCGGTGGCCGCTCGGCATCCAGAGTGGCGGTCAGGAACGGGTCGCGCAGGGCCGGGCCGATGCTGCCCTGGAAGCTGTCGGCGCCGACCACCGTCGCCGTCTGGCCGCCGGCGAGGCTGAGCGATACGCCCGGCCCCTCGATCTGCGCCGAACCGTCGATCACCGTCACCAGGGTGGGCTGCTCTGTCGTGCCGACAACAACCTCGTAGCGTCCGGCGCCACCGAGGCGGACGAGGCCCCGCGGCGTCTGCACCGACCAGGCCTCGTGCGGCGCCAGGTCACGCAGATGGACGTAAACTTCACCCTGCGGCGTGATGGCCTGGAAACCGCTGGCGTCGAGTGCCACCACGTCGAGCTCGGTTTCTCCGCCCATGACGATGCGGCTGTCCGAGATTTGCAGCTGCGCCTGCGCGTTAGGTCCGGTCCAGAAAGAATTTCCGTTACTTAAGGGGTAGTTCAAGCTGGCGGGACTCCAGCTTGTGTCGCCTTGATTATGGAACGAGACCGTTCCGGTCAGCTGAGCGATGCGGCCGACGCGGGTTGGCGGATCTTCCTGATTAAGCTCCGGCCGGCCCTGCCCGGGTTGCGCCAGCGGCGGCGGTGCGGGCTGGGCGACGGCTGCCAATGGCGCCAGTCCTTCGGATAGCAGCGCGACGATTGCCACCGTGGCGGACAGACGAAACATGCGGGGGTTCCGGCGCATCGTATCGATCCGATCGTTGTTCGAATTTTCCAGGCGTTGCTGGGGAAGCGTTGCCAGGGGAAGCGTTGCCAGGGGAAGCGTTGCCAGGGGAAGCGTTGCCAGGGGAAGCGTTGCCAGGGGAAGCGTTGCGTGAGGGCCAAAATGATGTCGGGTTCTTGATGCATCCGGAAAGATGCAATTCGTTGCAGTTTATTCGATACTTGCACAGGTCAATCCGGCGGTCATACTGTCTGATACCGACCGTGCTTACGCCGAACGGTATCGTTTCGTGCGCCGCCCCTCCCTCGCGCGCTTGGTCGTCCGCCACCCCGGCGCCCACACCGGTCAACGCAAGCGTCGGCCGGTATGACACGTGATTGACGTTCCTCGGTTGCCAAACGGCCGTGAAGCCGGACCATATAGGTGTTGGTGTGGAAGAAGGAACCGCCCGATGTCAAGTCGTTTCAATTCGCGTCTGCTGCTTTCGCTGGCGGCGCTCGGACTGGCCGCGGTGCTTGGCGGCTGCGTGGCTGACCCGGCCGCCCCCGGCTACGGCGACCGCGCACCCTATACCAGCGGTGGCTATGTCAGCGTCGGCGGCGGCTGGCAGAGCGACAGCTGGCACCACTGAGGCGTGGCGGCGAACTCAGAGTCCCGCGCCGCCCAGTCGCAGGATGGCGCGGGCGCAAGCCTGGGCGCGCGGCACCAGGCTGTCGATGCGGAGGAACTCTTCGGGGCTGTGCGCATTGCCGCCGACCGGGCCGACGGCGCAGATCGTTGGCGCCCCGACCGCAGCGGTGAAGCCCGAGTCGGCACAGCCGCCGGTGAACTCACCCTCGGTATGAAATCCCGAATCGGCCGCCGCACCGACGTACAGTTCGAACAGGCGCCTGGCGGAGGGCGTTTGCGTCAGCGGCAGGAATTCGCCCCTGACCGTCAGTTCAGCGCGGGTGCCGGGAACCATGCTGCGTTCGATGATCGCACCAATTCGAGCCATGACGTCGGCTTTATCTTCGGGATCGACGTAGCGCAGGTCGATCTGGCCTTCGGCCCAGGGTGCCACGGTGTTGACGCTCTGGCCGCCTGACACCAGGCCGACGTTCAGGGTGATGCCGCGATCATGGTCGGTCAGCGCGTGGATGGCCTGGATCTTGCGGGCCAGCTCCTCGATGGCGCTGATGCCGGCGGTGAAGTTGCCGCCGGAGTGGGCCGCCTTGCCGGTGATGCGGAAGGCCATGAACACCCCGCCCTTGCGGCCGGTGACGACGTTGCCGGACACCCGGCCTGGCTCGCTGTTGAAAACGACTCGCGCCTGTCTGGCTTCCGCCTCGATGACCGGGCGACCTTCGGGGGAGCCGATTTCCTCATCGCCGGTGAACAGGCCGACCAGCGGGGCGGGCGCGCCGCCGAAGCGGGCGAAGGCGGCCAGAATGAAGCAGTTCATCGTCAGGCCGGCCTTCATGTCGGCGACCCCAGGGCCATAGGCGATGCCGTCGCGGATGGTGAAGGCGCGGCGGGCTGCTTCTCCATCCGGAAAGACCGTGTCGCGATGCCCCATCAGCACGACGTTGCCGCCGGAGTTGCCGGAGGCCTGTCCGGGGATGGTGGCGCGCAGACAGTCGCCGTGACGGCTTTGCGGCATCGCCTCGACCGACAGCCCATGGCCTTCGAGGAAGCCGCGGATCACCGCGCCAACCGCGTCGATACCAGGCTTGTTATAGCTGCCGCTGTCGATATCGACCATTTGCCGCAGCAGTGCGACCATGGCCTCGTGCTGGGTATCCAGCCACCTGGTAATTTCGGCTTCCGACATCCGCCAACCTCCGGTGCGGCAGAGTTGATTAAGCCGGTGCCGCATGCAAGGGGCGATCCGGCCGCGGACACGCCGCTTGGTTTTCGCGCAACGACCTCCCGCCGTGCGATTTCAGGCGCGGACGGATTGATTACAGATGTTACGAAAGCTGTCCGATGCCTTCTGACGGTCTGGCTGCGTCCCCTGGATGATGGAGCGGTCGGAGACCCCAACAGGCGCCACGCACATGTCCCTGCCGCGCAGCATCGGCTGAGTACTTGAACACGATGTCCGAACAAAACCTGTGCAGGCAAAGGACATGCAAGGTAATAATGGTGTCATTACCGGTCTTGATGAGATTTATCTGGTGGGCGTCTTTGCTTGAACGCAAGCATGCGGCGCGCCGAGAACTTCATCGCACGGAAGTGGCTTCGCGGCGGACGCTATGCCGTTCCCCAACTCGATGCTAATTTCGCGCGATCGATGTGCGTCCGGGCTGGTCGACAACTATGTGCGGCGCGGCTCCGTCTGCGTCATATCCGGTGTGACAGGCCGTCAGGAAGCTGGCGTTCGTGTCGATGTCGAAGGACGTTCCGAGGGTTGGACGACGGGTGGGGGAACGGTAATCCCCTTGAAGATCTATCGTCGCTTGAAGGCGATCAGGCGGCCTTTTTGGACGGTCTCTTTCCGCCCCCCGAAGCGTGGATCATGATGTTTCGCAGCTCCCGCAGGAAGGCCGACCCCTTCGCCGTACGCTGCACCAGCACACTGCGGCGATCCTGCGGATCGACCTTGCGACGGGCGAGGTCGAGTTCACCCAAACGATCCAGGGCGCGGGTAATCGCGGGTTTGGAGACATTCAGTTCGGTGGCCAGACCGCGGACCGTGTGCCCCCCTTCATTGAGGTAGCACTTCAGGAAAACCCCGAGCTGTCGGGCAGAGAGATCGGCGCCATCGCGCCGAACCAGCGAAACCACCGTGTCGCGGAGCAGGCCGACCTGAGCGTCCGAGACCGGATTGGGAAGAGCTGCCACTACACTGTCCTTTCCTAGGCGGGTGTCGCCAAAGCGCGTTTCCCGCCCCTTCGGGTATAGAGAAATTCCGGATCGGTGTCAACCTTATTACAATTAGCGAACCGTTAACGGTCCGGAACCCTTTTCCGATAGCTTGGCATTACTCGGTCCTCTTGGGATTCCGTCCTTGATCAGGTCGAACAGGGCGCGAATAGCCATCGCCTCGCCACCTTCGGGACGGCCCGGACGTGACGTATCGTTCCAGGCATAGAGATCAAGATGTATCCACGGCACGTCTGGATTTACAAAACGCTGCAAGAACAACCCAGCGATGATCGACCCGGCCTGCGGCTTGGCGGACACGTTGTTGACGTGGGCGATTGGACTCTTCAGCCAGTCGTCATAGCCGGACCATAACGGCAGCCGCCAGAGCGGGTCGTGCACCCGGCTGCCGGACCGCAGAAGCGCGTCCGCCATGCCGTCGTGGTTGCTGAAAAGCGCCGGAAGATCGGGCCCCAGAGCGACTCGGGCCGCGCCCGTCAATGTCGCGCAATCGACCAGCAGCGAGGGACTCTCGTCCGACGCCTCGGCCAGCAGATCGCAAAGCACCAGCCTACCCTCCGCGTCGGTGTTGCCGATTTCCACACTCAGGCCGGATCGTGTGAGCACGACGTCCGACGGTCGCATGGCGTTGCCCGAGACCGAGTTCTCGACGCAACCAATGCGCACCGCGAGGCGAACCGGCAGATCCGCCTGCATGACAATTCGTGACAAGCCCAGAACGGTGGCGGCGCCGCCCATGTCCTTCTTCATCCGTAGCATTCCCGCGGATGGCTTCAAGTCATAACCGCCGGTATCGAAGCAGACGCCTTTGCCGCACAGTGACAGCAACGGTGACTGGTCGGTGGCCTTGCTGCCGCGCCAGTGAAACGTCACGACACGCGGCGGACGAACCGAGCCCCGGCCGACAGCAGCGATCGTCGGGTAGGCTGCTTCCAGGGCCTGATCCGCGGACCGCTGCGATGCGGCGCCAAAGCGTTCCGCCAGAGACACTGTGAAATCGGCCAGTTCAACCGGACCCAGGATGTTCGCGGGCGTGTTGATCAAATCGCGCACCATCCATATGGCGGAGGCCTGCGACAGAGTGGCCTGATGGTTCGGCGGCACAAACAGCGTCGCCGGTTTACGTCCGTCGGACCGAAACCGCATGTAGCGGTATGCTCCGAGACAGTAGCCCAGGATCGCGGTGGCCGGGTCATAGTCGCCCGGCTCCAGGCGCCAGCAACCGGCTTCCGGCAATTGCATGGCAAGGCCACCGTAGACGAACGGCGACTGCTCGTCGCCAATGCCCAAGACAGCCGCGGCCACGCCTTCCATGCCGGGCAAAAAACGAATTTGACCGGCTTCGGCACCAAACGCGGTGTCGCGCAGGAAGCCGGCCTGAGCGGACGGGAGCGTCTTGAGGAATTCCTCCAGCCGTTCCGGCCGAACGATGTGGATCGGCCGGGCGCCGGCGACTGTATCGATAATGCAATCGATGGTCTGGTTCAGCATGGGCGATGCTCCTGGTCGGAAGCCGGCGGCGGCCGATCGATCGGGCCGACGGCCCGACCGACCTTTACCTGACGAGGTCAACTTCGCCACACCGATCAGCGTCTGGCTAGAGCGAGCCGCCGAAGATGAAGCCAGCCGCTATACTGGCTTGTCCACACCGCCATGGACCATGGCACGGCCGCGGACTACACCAGGCTCGCGGACAGCAGCGTGGTGATCCGCCTGGCGAAAGCGCTGGCGTCGGCAGGCAGATCGCCCTCCTGCACCTGCGCCAGATCGAGCAGCGTCTCCGCGGCTTCGGTGATCAGCTTGCTGTCGTCCAGCCTGGCCAACAGCGTCTCGATCAGGCGGTGCCGGGGATTGACCTCAAGCACTGGCTTCGCCGGCATCATCGCCCGTCCGGCGCGCCGCATCAGCCGCTGCATCGCCAGGTCCGGCCCGCGGCCGTCGGACGCCAGCACCACGGCGCTGTCGGTCAGCCGGGCGGTAGAGCGGACATCCGCGATACGATCACCAAGCGCGGTCTTCATGGCCGCCAGAAGCGGCGATATGTCCGGCTGGTCGTCGTCGCCCTTGCCCAGATCCTCGGCCGCCTGGGTGACGCTGCGCAGCGACTTGCCCTCGAAGCTGTCAAGCCGCTCCGGCCAGAACTGGTCGATCTGGTCGGACATCAACAGCACCTCGAAGCCCTTGGCCCGAAAGCCCTCCAACTGCGGCGACGTCTTCATCGCCTCGGCCGCGTCGCCGGACAGATAGTAGATCGCCTCCTGGCCTTCCTGCATCCGGGTCACGTAGTCGGGCAGCGAGGTCCAGCCGTCCTGTGACGAGGAGCGGAAACGCAGCAGCGGCGCGATCTCGCCACGATGCTCGGCATCCTCCCACACGCCTTCCTTCAGGATCGGGCCGAAGTTCTGATAGAACTTGTCGTAGTCATCGGCGTCTTTCGCCCGTGTCTTCAATTCCCCAAGCACCCGGCCGATCAGCGCCCGGCGAATGCGCGCCAGCACCGGCGTGGTCTGCAACGTCTCTCGCGACACGTTGAGCGGCAGGTCCTCGGTGTCGACCACGCCGCTGACGAAGCGCAGCCAGTGCGGCAGCAGATCGGCCTTGTCGGTGATGAACATCCGCCGCACGTGCAGGCGGACATGAGCATCGCGATCGTTGTCGACGGCGTCGAACGGCTTCATGCCGGGAATGAACAGAAGGCAGAAATACTCCAGCGTTCCCTCGGCGCGCCAATGCAGCGTCGCCCAGGGCTCGTCGAAGAAGTGGCCAAGGTGCCGGTAGAATTCCTTGTACGACTGCTCGCTGGTTTCCGACTTCGACTTGCGCCACAGGGCGGTGCCCTCGTTGGCCGGCTGGTCCTTGCCGTCCTGGGTAACGGTGATCGGCAGGGTGATGTGGTCCGCCCATTTCCGGATCACCGTCTCCAGCCGCATCGGTTCCAGATACTCGGTGGCGTCGGACTTCATGTGCAGCACGATGTCGGTGCCAGGCTGTTCGCGGGTCGCCGGGGCCAGGGTGAACTGCCCCGCACCTTCCGATGCCCAGGTGAACGCGTCCTCGCTGCCGGCCTTGCGGGAGGTGACCTCGACGCGATCCGCGACCATGAAGGCCGCGTAGAAACCGACGCCGAATTGGCCGATCAGGCTGGGCCGATCTTCCGGCTTGGCGTCGGCGATATTCTGCGCGAAAGCCCGGGTGCCGGAGCGTGCGATGGTGCCGAGGTTGTCGATCAGCTCCTGCCGCGACATGCCGATGCCGTCGTCCGAGATCAACAGGGTGCTGCCCGACTTGTCCGGCACGATGCGGATCTTCGCATCGGATGGCGGCGCCAGGGTGTTATCGGTCAAGGCCTCGAATCGGCGGCGATCAACCGCATCGGCCGCGTTGGCGACCAACTCGCGCAAGAAGATCTCGCGTTCCGAGTAGAGTGAATGAACCACCAGATCGAGCAGGCGGCCGACCTCGGCGCCGAAGGAATGTTGCTCTAGAGTCGTGTCGTTCATGCGTAACCTCCTTGCGCCGCGCGATATGCTGTTGGCTGCGCCCGGTTTCAATGCGTGGGCGCACCTTCCCCGAACCGTGGACCGACCAGCCCGCTGACAGGCTTCTGCTGGATAGATTACGCTCGTCCGCCAGGATGGGAAACTTGACCCGGGGCCGACCTGTCCGGCCATTGCCGTTCGGCGGGGCCGGATCGTCGCCGAACGCCGCCACCGGCGACAGCGACGCCCGGGTTAGTGCGCCGGCGGCGGTGCGGCCCCGGTCAGTCGCGCCAGGGCTTCGGCTATCGCGATGGAATGGCGGATTTGTGCGGGCTCGTTCAAGTGGTCCTGGGTGTCGAAGAAGTCACCGCGCGGATAGCGGCTTTGGTTTGCCAGCTGCAGAAATCCGGCGCCGTTGTCGCGGTAGACCGCACGAATGGCGGCCAGGCTGTCGGCTGCGATCGGGGAGTCGGCGAAGCCCGTCGGCAGGCCGCCGATCACCCGCACGCCGTGCTGTGCGGCCCAGTGGAGAAAGCGGATGATCAGAACGGTGCCGTAACCGGCGTTGATCGCCGCGGCGGTGGGGTGTTCCGCTGCGATCCTCGCCAGGGCTGAGCGGTTGAGCGATGCAAGTGCCGCGGTATGGCCGACATGGTCGCCCCATGCATTGTACCCGCCGACGACCGCGGTGCGGGGGTCGTGAAAACCATCGTCGACCAGCGCCGTCTCGATCAGGCTCATGATGGCCGCGCGCAGGTTGCCGGCGAACAGCGCGGCGATTTGCCGCCGCGGCGGCAAGGTCCACAGCGTATGTCGGTCATGACGCAGCATGATCGCGGCGTCCGGTCCCAGATCCTCGGTGGTCCGCGCGCGGGGGTACTGGGCTTCCTCCATCGGCAGGTAGACGATATCACCGGGGTGAAGCAGTGGCTGCCAGCGGGTGAACAGGTAGTCGAGGCCGATCCCGACGGCGACACCGGCATTGACACAGGGGCGCTTGATGATCGGAGCGATCGTCTCGCAGCGATGCGAATAGGGACCGTTCGAGCCTGCCAGGATGACCAGCTTCGGTTGGTGGATGACCTGGCCGAGGGCGAGGTTCGCCTCGATGCGGGTGCGCAGGGCGCCCAAAGTCAGCGGCCGGTCCAGCAGCCACGCGAACGCCGCGACATACAGCACCAGGGAGGCGCCGCAGCTGATCAGGATGCGCCGCATCAGAACTGGAAATACAGGAACGGGGCGACGTGCGGCGCGAAGCACAGCGCCTGGACAGACAGGGCGAAGCTGCCGGTCAGGGTCCAGTGCCGGGCCGCCGCACTCATCCGGTGGATGTTTGGCAGCGTCAGCACGATCAGCCAGCCCAGCAGCAGGCAGGCGGAGACCTCCGGAAAGCTCAAGGTGTGAGCGTCGCCCAGCGAGCGCATGACCGAGACCGGATGGGCGATGGCCGCGAGCGGGGGCAGGGCGGACACGATCATGCGTGGCAGGGTGATGCCGTTCAGGCCGATCATGCCGCTGAGCATTGTCACGGTGCAGGACAGCGATGCGGCGCGGAACGGGACCCAGGCGAGAATGACGGCCGATAGCGTCAAAGCCTGGCCGACCACCGCGGGCAGGGGACGAAACAGGCGGCGATACAGCGCGTGTGTCACCAGGAAGAGCCCGTGCAGTCCGCCCCAGATAACGAAATTCCAGGCCGCGCCGTGCCAGAGTCCGGCGAGCAGCATGGTCGCCATCAGGTTGCCGATCTGCCGCGGCGTGCCGGCCTTGTTACCGCCCATTGGGATATAGACATAGTCTCGCAGGAAGCCGCCCAGGGTGATGTGCCAGCGGCGCCAGAATGCCGCGATGTCGGTGGCCTGATACGGACTGTCGAAGTTCAACGGGAACCGGACGTTCAGCATCCGGGCCAGCCCGATGGCCATGTCGGAATAGCCGGAAAAGTCGAAGTAGATCTGCAGCGCGTAAGACAGCGTGGCGTACCAGGCCTCGAACAACGTCAGGTCGGTGCCATGCGCGGCGGCATCGAAACCGGTGTCGGCGAAGCCGCCGAACATGTCCGCCAGCACGAGCTTCTTGCCGAGACCGAGCAGGAAAATGAGCAAGCCCTCGGCGATGTTCTCCATGCGGAGGCGGCCGAGTTCGGGATCCATGAGCTGCGGGATGATTTCCGACGGCCGGACGATCGGTCCGGCGATCAGGTGAGGAAAGAAGGTGACGAAAGCGGCATAGGGGAGCAGGGGCGGCAATCGGTCGTCCGCGGGCTTGGGCCTGCTGACCGGCGCACCCCCCGGCGCGTCGGGGGTCTGCAAGATCGCCTCGGTCTTAGGCGCCTCGGTCTCAGGCGCCTCGGTATCAGGGCAGGCAGCCGCTCTGTATCGGGTGGGCCGGAGCAGGGTGGCCGCCTGGTGATCGCCAACCGGATTGAAGCCATCCGCTTGCAGCCAGTCTGTTCCCGTATGGTCGGAGACGGTCGCAACGGTGCGCGGAAACCCGAGGCATGCGGTCGCGGCATTTTCTGGCGCGGTGCTGAATGGGCGCGGTTCCGCTGATCGACCCAAGGCTCGTTCCAGCGACACCGGTTGCATCGGACCACGATGGAACCGGGCGGAATCGCCCGACCGGTTCGCCGCGGCACGCTCGCCTGGCTGGCTTCGGCGCAACGCCATGCTGGGTCGCCCGGCGCGGATTTCATTCCGCGTCTGCTGATGGATCGGACCGCGGCTGGCATCCACCAGGAACATGATCTGCTGGAAGGTAAAGAAGCTGATCGCCAGCGGCAGGGTGATGTGCAGCGCGGGGGCATTCGGGGCAACGACATGCAGGAGAAAATCGGCGTATTTGAACCAGCCCAAGATCACTAGGTTCAGGCTGACGCCGGCTATGAGCCAGACGCGCGGTCTGTCGGCATTGCGTAATCCGTGGGCAATTGTATAGTTCAGCAGGACTGAACCGACCAGAAGCACCACATATTTTGGGTTCCACCAAGCATAGAAGCAAACACTGGACGCCGTCAGCCAGTACAGTGCCCAGATCGCCCCACAGAACCGGCCAATCGCGAAAAACCCTGTCAGAAACACAGGGAGAAAGCCGACGATAAAGGCGATGGTATGGAACATCATGGTGTGAATGCGCCACTTTAGGCTTTAACCGATAAAGATAAGGTTAATGCCAGTCTGTCACTGGAGCGGATCCAACGCCGGGTGCTCTTGCCCGAGCACGACGATGATCTCGTCTCGACCCTCGGGTCCATTTGAAGCCGCTGAATCCGGTGATAACAAAGGCTTAGACATTAGGTGTTCAGCCGGCAGGATGATCGATGGCATCGCGCACGGCGGCGGCCAGTTCGGCTAGAACATAGGGCTTGGTGATGATCTTGACCTCAGGTGCAAGCAGGTCGCGATGCACGATGGCATTCGCCGGATAACCCGAAGTGTAGAGCGCAGCCAGGGTTCGTCGGCAACGGCGTGCGTCCTGGACGAGTTCCGGTCCTGTCATCCCCGGCAGCTCGACGTCGGTAAAAATGAGCGCTACATCCGGATGGGCCTGCAGCGTCACCAAGGCGGACGGCGCGTCCTTGGTGGCAATGACATGATAGCCCAGTGATTTAAGCGCCTCGGTCGCGTACGTCATGACATCGGCATCGTCTTCCACGACAAGAACGATCTCGTTGTCCCTGGCCCGTGCAAGATCAGGCATTACGGCCACCGTTTCCACTTCAACAACAGGCTCGATCAGCAATCGTGGCAGATAAAGTTTGACCGTGGTGCCTGAACCAAGCTCGCTGTAAATCTTCACGTGGCCATTCGACTGTTTGATAAAGCCAAAGACCTGTGAAAGGCCCAGCCCGGAGCCTTTGCCAATATCCTTTGTCGTGAAGAACGGTTCAAAAGCCCGAGCCACATCCTCCGGCGACATTCCTGTTCCGCAGTCGCTGACGGCGATGAGCACGTATTGGCCCGGCGAGACCTCGCTATGGGCGGCGGCATAAGCGGCATCGAGATGGCTGTTGGCGGTCTCAATGGTGACCCGGCCGCCGCCGTCTGGCATCGCATCGCGGGCGTTGATCGCCAAATTGAGCAAGACGTTCTCCAGCTGATTGGGATCAAGCCGGGTGGTCCAAAGTCCGCCCGCCAGCACCGTCTCCAGTTCGATGTTGCCAAGCGAGTGTCGAATGAGTTCGGACATTCCGGACACGATCTTGTTGGCATCGACTGTCTGTGGCTCGAGGTTCTGCCGCCTGGAGAACGCGAGAAGGCGTTGCGTCAGCGTAGCAGCACGCCGTGCACCCCCCTGCGCCTCTTTGATCATGCGTTCGGCCCGGAGCAGGTTCGACGCCTCCAGCGCGCTCTGAGCCATTTCGAGGTTGCCGATGACAACCGTCAGCAGATTGTTGAAGTCGTGCGCAACGCCCCCGGTCAGATTGCCGATCGCTTGCATCTTCTGTGCTTGCCGCAGCTGGTCCTCGGCGCGTCGCCGGTCCGTGATGTCGGTGTAAAGCGTCACGAACCCGCTGTCAGTCATCGGGCTACGGCGCAGCTCCAGGATCTGGCCGTTCGGCCGCTGCCGTTCGATCGTGCCGGTACTGGCGCCTGATTTGATGTGGTCGATGCGGTCGCGGACCTCCTGCTCAAGGTCAACCTGACCAAACTCACCAGCATCGGCCTGCGCACGCAGGATGTCTTCAAGTTTCATGCCCACTGACAGCATCTCCGCCGGCACGCCGACAAATTTGGGAAAATGCTGGTTCCATTCCACCAGTCGCAGATCGTGATCAACGACCATCAGCCCGTCGGTCATACCGGAAAGCGTGGCCTGCCACTGCGCGGCTTTCGCCTTTTGCCACCTGCGCAGCAGGAAGCCCGTCAGCAGCAGCAGCGCGGCCACCGCGAGCACGCCTGGCACTAGGACTGCCACGGCACAACCTGAACCAGGCCGGGGCAATGGGAGGTTGAAAGCCAGGCTGGTGAGCGCGGTTCGGACCTCGGCAATGCTCCTCCGCTTACCGTACGCGGAAGGCGGCGAGCCATGCAGGTGCGCAGACCATGTAGGCACCACCCATGTATGCACCACCCATGCATGCAGCATCGCAATATTCTTGAAGCTTACATAGTATCCACTTTTGGAGCCGGTTCAATGCCTGGCGCGCTGGCTCGGGCGCGACGAAGGTCCCGTCTGGGTTCTTGGTCCCTCGGGCCGATGCGAAGCTGGCTTCGCCGTCCGTACAGGTGTTTCCCAGCCAGCCGTTTACTGGTAGCTCACGCCGGTCATGACGGACGATCTTCCTCCCAACCCGGCGCTGTTGCCCGCCGGCCTGCGCGACCTGCTGCCACCGGACGCCGAGACGGAAGCCTCGGCTGTCGAGGCCTTGATGACGGTGTTCGCCGCGCATGGCTATCAGCGGGTGAAGCCGCCGTTGCTAGAATTCGAGGACAGTCTGCTTGCCGGTTCGGGCATCGCGGTGGCGGATCAGACGTTCCGCCTGATGGACCCGGACAGCCAGCGCATGATGGGATTGCGGGCGGACACGACGCCGCAGGTGGCACGGATCGCGACCACGCGGCTGGCCGGTGCGCCGCGGCCGCTGCGCCTGTCCTATGCCGGGCAATGCCTGCGGGTGAAGGGCAACCAGCTGGCGCCGGATCGGCAGATGGCCCAGGCGGGGGTGGAGCTGATCGGGCATGACAGCGCCGTGGCCGACGCCGAGACGGTGCTGGTCGCGGCCGAGGCATTGGCCGCGGTTGGCCTGACGCGCGTCAGCTTTGACCTGACCTTGCCGATGCTGGTGCCGTTCCTGCTGGACGATGCCGGTCTGCGCGGGCCGGACCGTGTCAATCTGTCGCGGGCGCTGGATCGCAAGGATGCGGCGGCGGTCTCGCGCCATGGCCGAAGCCTGGCTCCGGTGCTAACCGAACTCCTGTTGGCTGCCGGCCCGGCGGATCGCGCGCTGGCCGCGCTGGCTCAGGCGAAGCTGCCAAACCACGCCGGGACGTTGGCTGAGCGGGTGGCGGAAACGGTGGCGGCGATCCGGGCGGCGGCGCCGGCCCTTCGCCTTACGGTCGATCCGGTGGAATTCCGTGGCTTCCGCTACGAATCCGGCGTGTCGGTCGCGGTCTACGCGCCCGGGCGGCATGAGGAACTTGGCCGCGGCGGGCGCTATATCTGCGGCGAGAATGAGCCGGCGACCGGTCTGACCCTGTACCCGGATGCGATTCTGCGGGTGGCACCCGCGCGGCAGGCGCGTCCCCGGGTGTTCATTCCTTTCGGCGCTGACCGCGGCGTTCTAGCGAAGCTGCGCGACACCGGTTTCGCCACGGTTGCCGCGTTGGCGCCGACGGCCGATGATACAGCAGAGGCCTGTCGCCTCGGTTGCTCCCATATCCTGCGCGCCGGACAGGCCGCGACGCTTCAGAGCAAGGGCTCATCCTGATGGCCAATGTCGCCGTGATCGGCGCCCAATGGGGCGACGAGGGCAAAGGAAAAGTGGTTGACTGGTTGGCCAGCCGAGCCGACGCGGTAGTGCGGTTTCAGGGCGGCCACAACGCCGGGCATACGCTTGTCGTCGGCGATCAGACCTACAAGCTGTCGCTGCTGCCGTCCGGTTTGGTGCGGGGCAAGCTGGGCATCATCGGCAACGGCGTTGTGGTCGATCCGGATGCGCTGCTGGCGGAAATCGCGCGCGTGCGGGCGCAGGGGTTGACCGTCACGCCACAGACGTTGCGGATCGCGGAAAACGCCGTGCTGATCCTGCCGCTGCACCCAGCGGTCGACAAGGCGCGAGAGGAAGCCCGCGGCGAACGGAAGATCGGCACCACCGGGCGCGGCATTGGCCCGGCGTATGAGGACAAAGTGGCGCGTCGTGCGATCCGGATCGCTGATCTGGCGGAACCAGAAACGCTGTCATCCAAGCTGGACGAGTTGCTGCTGCACTATAACACGCTGCTGCAAGGGCTCGGTGTGGCGCCGTTCAGCAAGGACAGCCTGCTGAACGGGTTGCTGACGCTGGCCCCGCAGATCCTGCCGTACGCCGAACCGGTGTGGGAGCGGCTGGATGAACTGCGCCGCGGCGGTAAGCGCATCCTGTTCGAAGGGGCGCAGGCCGTCATGCTGGACGTGGACCACGGGACCTACCCATTCGTGACCTCGTCCAACACCGTGGCGGCGACAGCGGCGTCTGGTAGCGGCGTTGGTCCGGGCGCGGTCGGCTTCGTGTTGGGTATCGCCAAGGCCTACACCACCCGGGTGGGCTCCGGGCCGTTCCCGACCGAACTGCATGATGATATCGGTCAGGCGTTGGGCGACCGCGGGCGCGAATTCGGCACCGTGACCGGCCGTCGCCGGCGCTGCGGCTGGTTCGACGCCGCGTTGGTGCGACAGGCGATCAAGGTGGGTGGCGTGCAAGGTATCGCGCTGACCAAGCTGGATGTGCTCGACGGGCTGGCCGAACTGAAGATTTGCACCGGCTATCGCATCAACGGCGCCTTTTCACGCCATCTGCCGGCGGCGCCGGGCGCCCAGGCGCTGGCGGTGCCCGAATACGAGGTGATGCAAGGCTGGACCGGATCGTCGAGCGGCGCTCGGTCCTGGGCCGATCTGCCGGCGCAGGCGGTGAAGTATGTGCGGCGGATCGAGGAATTGGTTGAAGCGCCAGTCACGCTGCTGTCCACCAGCCCCGAGCGTGACGATACGATCCTGGTGAAGGATCCGTTCGAGGGGTGACGCGGATGCGAGGGTCGCACGTTCCAGGGCGTGTTAACCAGTGGTCAACCTTCCCTTGGTAAAGGGAGGCAGCCCGACCAAAACGGTTCGCCCGTATGCCTGATGACTCGCGCCCTGGACTGACCAACACGCTGATCGCGGGACGCTTCGCCATCGACACATCCCACGTCCTGCTGGACGCGGGCGGTGGCATGCCGGCTTACCCGGCGCATGACCGGCTGGCTTCAGGGATCAGACGCGTCGCCTTGATGGTCTCACGCGATGCCTCGCCCCGCGCCAGGCACCTGCAGGCGCTCGTCGAACCCGTCGACAACCTGATGGTGCCGCTGGGTCACGGGGTCGCACCGTTGCCTGCCGGCAAAGGCCAGGGCTATTTCATCGTCTGCACCCCGCCGCCCGGTCCGCCGGTGTCGGCGGCGTTGAACTCCTGGCCAGAACGAGCCCTGTTCGACCTGGTTCTGCGACCCGTGGCGCGGGTCCTGGATCTTCTGCAAGGGCGCAACCTGACGCATCGCGCGATCCGTCCGAACAACGTGTTCCAGGCGGCGCCGGGCCAACCGGTGACGCTGGGCGCCGGCTGGGCGGCCCCACCGGCCATGCATCAGCCTGTCGTCTTCGAGTCGCCGTACAATGCGATGTGCCATCCGGTCGGCCGCGGCGACGGCTCGATCGCCGATGACGTCTACTCGCTGGGGGTCTTGCTGCTGACCTTGTCGGCCGGCCGGATCCCGTTGGCCGATAAGGATGCTGCGGCGGTCATTCGCCTGAAGTTGGATCTTGGCAGTTTCGCCGCGCTGACGCGCGACATCGCGGTGTCCGGCGTGTTCGCCGATCTGCTGCGCGCGATGCTGGCCGAGGATCCCGAACACCGGCCGGTGCCGACACTGTTGCTTGATCCCGCCGCCATCCGTGGTCGCCGTGTCGCCGCGCGTCCGGCCCGCCGCAGCCAGGCCCCCCTGATGCTGAACGATAGCGCCATCTTTGATGCGCGAACCCTGGCGTTCGGGCTGCTCACCGACGAGAAAAAGGCCGTGCAGTTTCTGCGCAACGGACTTGTCACCCAGTGGCTCCGCCGCGGGCTGAGCGATGCCGGCCTGGCGACCCGGGTCGAGGATCTGGTTCGGGCACGCGTGTCTGAAACAAACTCCGGGCCGCGCAGCGATGCGCTGCTGGTGATGCACGCGATCACCGCGCTCAATCCACGCATGCCGTTGTGCTGGCGGGGTACCGCGGTCTGGCCCGATGCGCTGCCTGCGCTGCTGGCCGAGGGCGTGGCGTCAAAGCCTGATCTGTCGGCGGCGGCCGAGGAACTGCTGAGCGCGGACGTTGTCGCTGTATGGTCGACCAACGTGGCCGAGGGTCGCGCCCTGCGATCAGATACACCGCCGCAACGACCGACATCGCGCGCGGAAGGTCCCGGAGCGTTACTTCGACTGTTCTACAGGCTCAACCCGCTGCTGCCCTGCCGAGCGTCCGGGATGGCGACGGACTGGATCGTCAACATCAAGGACTTGATGAATTTCTTCGAAGGTGCCGCGGCGAATGCGGGCGACACCTTGATCGACATGCATGTTTCGGCGTTCATCGCGGCCCGAGCCGACCGGAAGCTCGAGATGCAGGTCCTGGGACTGGCCGGCATCAAGGATCCCGCATCATACCGGGCCGGCGAGCTTGGTCTGCTGCAGGACTTGCAAATCCGCTACAATCCGGCGCCGATGCCGGGCTTGGCGAAGTGGGTGGCGGCCAGGCTGCGGCCCGACTTCGACCGATTTCGCAATAAGACCCGTCGGGAGGCGGCGCATGCCCGCCTCGATGCGCTGGCGCAGGCCGGCGTGCTGTCAAGACTGTTGCAGCTGACCGAGGACACCGCGGCCAGGTCGCTGGATCTGGCCGGCGCGCAGAGTGCCGCGCATGAGTTGGCGCTGATCGACGCGGAGGTCGCGGCGATCGACAACGACGACAAGTTGCGGTTGGCGGATGCTGAACGCTTCGGCCAGGCGATCGCCGGCGGGATCGGGCTTTCGGCCTTTATCCTTACGATCATGTCCGTTCTGTTGCGATGAGTGGGGGGTCGAGGCTCACCCGTGGCATGGATGGCGCGGTCGTTCTGCTTCTGGCGCTGGCTTGCGGCGGGCTGATCGCGCTGTCACCGGATATTGCCCTGCCACTGGCGCTGCTGCTGCTGCCTGGTCTGCTGGCGCTTATTCTCGACCGCACGCCCGGTTGCGGGCTGGCGCGTGCGATCCTGTTGTTCCAGGGGGCGGCCTGCGTGCATCCGGTGGTGGGGGCCTGGTACCAGTGCAGCGGGATCGACGGCTGCATGGGCTATCTGGCGGAGTGGCCGACGGTTCTCCGGGTCTGGCTCGCGGCCGCGGCCGCGTTGGCGGTCGCGCAGGTGCTGCCGTTGGGCTTGAAGGTGTTCGACGACCATCGCCTGCACCATCGCCGCTCGGTCCTGGTCAGCAGGCGGGAAACGCTGGCCGCGGAATGGGGCCTGGACGAAGATCGCCACCGCTAACCGCTGCCTAGCAGTCTGCCGGCCAGCGCGTCGCCGGACGGCCGGGTCGTCGGCCGGCCGGGTCGCCGCGGCGCGACCTCAGATGTTTTCGCCGGCCAGTGTGCCTTGCCGATTCCCCGCGTTCAGACGGCGCTCGGCGATCTGTGCCTTCATCGCCTTCTGCAGTTTCTCGAACGCCCGCACCTCGATCTGGCGCACCCGCTCGCGAGAGATGTTGTACTGCTGGGACAGATCCTCCAACGTCGTTGGATTATCCTTCAACCGCCGCTCGATCAGGATGTGCCGCTCACGCTCGTTCAGCGACCGCAGCGCGCCGGTCAACAGCGCCTTGCGTCCGGTCAGTTCTTCCCGGTCCGCGATGGAACTTTCCTGACTATCGGATTCGTCAACCAGCCAGTCCTGCCACTCGCCCTCACTGTCCTGCCGCACCGGTGCGTTCAGGCTGTGGTCGGGAGCCGCCAGACGGCGGTTCATGCTGACCACGTCCTGCTCCGGCACATCGAGGACGCGCGCGATCTTGGCCACCTGTTCGGGCTGCAGATCGCCGTCGTCGATCGCCTGCATCTGTCCCTTCAGCCGGCGAAGGTTGAAGAACAGCTTCTTCTGAGCGGCGGTGGTGCCCATTTTCACCAGCGACCAGGAGTGCAGGATGTATTCCTGGATCGCGGCCCTGATCCACCACATCGCATAGGTCGCCAGCCGGAATCCGCGGTCGGGATCAAAGCGTTTGACCGCCTGCATCATCCCGACGTTGCCTTCACTGATCAATTCTCCGACCGGCAAGCCATATCCGCGATATCCCATGGCGATCTTCGCCACCAGCCGCAGATGTGAGGTGACAAGCTTGTGTGCGGCCTCCATATCTTGAGTGTCCCGCCAGCGATGCGCGAGAGAAAGCTCCTCCTCCGGCGTCAGCATGGGGAATTTGCGGATCTCCTGCAGATACCGCGAAAGATTGCCTTCGGGGGCAATGTTAAGGACGGCAGCGGCCACGGTTTAGGCTCCTTTCGTCAGGCCGCGACGGTTTGCCCAATGTGGCGCAAGATCGCGGCATGAATAAGCTTGAGACCATTCTGGATTCAGGCGGGAAGGCTGTCCCGGGGCGCTGTCCCACAGTGGCGGCAGCGCAACCGAATATTCCCATCGAGGGCGGTGACATCGCGACCTCAACGGCGATCTTATACAGGACCAAATTGGTCCTGTCAATATTAATGAGCCCTTAGAGCGTGATAGCTCCAGGTTGAAGCAACCAGGCTCTGATTCCCTGTGTTTGCTAGGGCGATCCACATTCAAGATTGGTTCAACCTCGGACGAGCGCGCTCTAGTCGCTGGGCGGATTGGCGTCGACGGCATTCAGCAAGTCTCGCATATCGACAGGCAGGGCGGCGTTGAACGCCATCGGAAGACCAGTTCGCGGGTGTTTGAACCCCAGGCTGGCGGCGTGAAGAGCTTGCCGCGGGAAGTCGAGTAGTCTGCGTCGGAGTGGTTCGGCCACGGTTTTGGCGACTCCCGGAACGCGGCGGAGATACAACGGGTCGCCCACGACCGGGTGACCTCGGTTGGCGAGATGCACACGTATTTGATGGGTCCGGCCAGTAGCCAGGCGACATTCCAGCAACGACAGCGCGGTTTGCCAGGCGCGCGTCGTGCTGTAGCGGGTGAGCGCAGGTCTGCCGCCGTGGGCAATCACCGCCATGCGCTTGCGATCGCGTGGATCACGGCCGATCGCACCCTCGATCTCGCCGCGCGGCGGATGGGGCAGGCCCCAGATCAGGGCGGCATAGGCGCGATCAAGGTCGCGCGCCGCGAACGCTTTCGTCAGCGCGTCGCTGGCGAGCTGGGTCTTGGCCACGACCATGACGCCGGAGGTGTCCTTGTCCAGCCGGTGCACGATGCCCGGGCGGCGCGCCGCGCCGATGCCGGTCAGGCTGGGGCCGCAATGGGCGAGCAGAGCGTTTACCAGGGTGCCGTCGAGGTTGCCCGGCGCGGGGTGAACCACCAGGCCAGCCGGTTTGTCGAGCACGATCAGATCCGCGTCCTCGTACAGGATCGAGAAGGCAATGGATTGCGGCATCGGCGCCGCCGGCTGCGCCGCCGGCAGGTCCAAAATATAGGTGTGGCCCGCGCGCACGGCGTCCGCCGGCCGCGTGACCGGCCCCGCATCGCTGGACAGCCGGCCCTCGTCGATCAGCGTTTTGACGCGGGAGCGCGAGATCGTCCCAAGCGCGTCGGCGATGAAACGGTCTATACGCTGGCCGGCCTGGTCCGCTGCCGCCGTGATGCGGATCGGGCCCCGCGCCAGGGGTTCAGGTGGCGGGGGTTCAGGTGGCGGGGGTTCAGGTGGCGGGGGTTCGCTGTTGGCGGCCATTATGTTGTGGGATAACGGGAATTGGATTCGGTTGGGAGATGGCATGCGGGCGTTGAAGATCGCGACCCTGGTGATGGCGGTTTTGATCGTGGTCGGGACGACGGTGCTGATCGTCGAGATTGTCCGCCGGATGATGGGCGTTTCCCCCTCCGCAGCGGGGCAATCCGCGCCTCTGGTCCTGGATGAGCCAGCCGGGACTCGGATCGCCGGGATCGCGGCGGTGCGCGACCGGTTGGCGCTGCGCCTTCAGGGCGGTGGCGGTGACAGGGTGGTGCTGATCGACCCCGCAACCGGGGCTGTGGCAGGACGGATCTCGCTGGCGCGATAGGATCCAGTGGAGCGCGAATTCGGATGCTGTCGATAGCTAATTAACTTGTCCGGTTTAGGTAGCACTCTAATTGTCCGCTTGTTGCCGTTTTGTCCCGCCGATCAGTGGACAACCCGACGGTCGCTCTGGCGGCAGATCAGGCGACCATATTCGTCATCTCCCCGGAGGCTGTTGCTTGGCGAAATAGACAGCGCTTGTGCTTGCTGCGGCTGATGCGGGGCCGGTGGAGTTGTGGGTAACGCGCTGGCGTTATCCATAAATCCATCGGCGCTGACTTGGCCGGCGTCATGCCGCCGCGCCCAAAGCGGCGTCGCGCAACGCGCCGTGCTCGTCGTAGCGGCCAAGGCAACGCGGCCCGTGGAAGATCGCGTGGCTGCCGTCGTGGTACCGCCGCACCTTCACCGTCGATTTGACAAAATGCGCCCGTAACGGACTGGGCGGGATCTGCAGCCGCAGCTGGTGGAACACCACGGTGTTGTCGTGGCCCACCTGGCGGTCCTCCTGCACACACAAGATCTCCGCCAAGTTGACCCCGCTGATCGCCACGAACGCCGAACCGTCCTGTTCCGCCTTCACCGCAACCGGGCGTTGTGGGCCGGAATATAGACCTCATGGATGAAACGGTTGGCCGCCGCGACCGTGCCGATCCCCGCCAGCGCCAATTCCTTCACCAGCCGGTCCTGCAAGGTCTGGAACAGACGCTCCGAGCGGCCTCGCGCCTCGGGGGAATAGGCCGCGATATGCTCCACACCCAGTTGTGCCAGCGCCCGGCCAACCTGGGTCGGAGACCCGCGATCGACCGGCCCTCCAGCCCGCGGCGTGTGGAAGTAATGGCTGCCACGGTCGGTATACAGACTGAGCGGCAAGCCGTGCTGGCCGAACACCTGCAGCAGCGCCTGGAATGTCGAGACGGTGCCCTCCTCGGGGCACACGAAGGCTGAGTAGATCGTGTTCGTCGCATCATCCATGGTCACGATCAGGTCCATCGCTTCAAGCCCGCCGATCCAGCCGTGGCGCGAGCCGTCTTGATGCAGCATCATCCCCGGCAGCGGCCGGCGCACCCGCTTGCGGCGATGCGCGCCACGCGTCGTGGCGCGTGGCAGCAAGCCCTTCGATTGCAGCAACACCTTGGTCCAGGTGTAGCCCCAGCGGAAGCCGTGATCGCGCACTAGGTGCTCATGGAAATGCTTCGCGGTGAAGCCGCTGTAGCGGGTGCGATACAACGCCTCGATCTGCGCCTCGCGCTCGTTCGGCACCCGCTTGCCCGACGCCTGGCCGAGACGCCGGTCCAGCAGGCCGGCCTCCCCGGCGTCCTCAAACCGGACGCACCAACGCCGGAACGTCCGCTCGCTGACGCCAAGCAGCGCCGCCGCATCGATCTGATTGAGCTCACTGGCTTCATGGCGCTCGAACACGCTCCGGAACTTGATCACCCGCACACCCTGTAGGGCTTCCGTCCGGCGCATCCAGGCTCTCCAAAGAGCCCAGCATCACCGGACAGATCGTGTGCTACCTAAACCGGACATATCGTGTGCTACCGACACCGCGAATTCGGATGCTTGAGGTTCCCCTCTTTCCAGAGTAGAAGGCCGGGCTTGGCCGATGTCCCGTTCGTCTAGAGGCCCAGGACAGTGCCCTCTCACGGCACCAACAGGGGTTCGAATCCCCTACGGGACGCCAACAGCGCGCCTGCCTCTTGGCCGACGCGGCGCAGGGTCGCCGCAAACGGCCCCAGCGCCGCCGCGATGTCATCCGGGTCTGTCGCCACCGTGCCGGTGAACAGCACCTCGCCCTTCGCGTCGACCGCACAGATCGCCGTTTTCCTCGATCGACACGTCCAGCCCCGCAAAGCACTCCATGGCCGTTCTCCGCCGTTTCATCGGCGCCACCGCCGCGCCGGCGGCCGACGGTCCCGCCACAGTCGACTGGCGCGCAACCGACGGTTTCCGCGCACGCTGCTCGCCATGCCCGATTACCCCGGCAGTCCGTTGACCGTCATACCTGGGGGCCTTTTTGATGCGGCTGACCAGTCTCTATTGTGCATCGAACTCGGATGAATGGCACCGTGATCCAGCGACACAAACGTGGGCGCCGGGTTGTCGCCAATTTGCCGTCACTGTGTCTAACTCAAGCAGTCAGAACGCGTTCGCACGACGATCCAGCGTGGGGCAGTGCGTCGACTCCACACTCGGAGTGTTGATCGCGCCGCTGACGAACTGCATCAGCGAATGGCGGTGGCAGACGACTCGGCGGCATCACGTTGAAGCCAAAGGTCAGCAAGAAGGATACGCCGCAACTCATTCCGAATGGCAGTGGACTGGCCGCCGAGGTCAACTGTCGCGAACGTAATCGAGTGGCTTTGGATCACGACGTGCTCCTGAAGTTGCGAGCCGATCGCGGGGTGCAAAAACAAACCGGCCGACGCATCCCAGCGACGATCGCGTCCCTCCTGAGATCGAAGATAGGCATACATCTGGTAGAGATACCCACTTTTGAGGCTCGCATTACCGAAGCGTCCGGTTCCCAGGATCGATGTGAACTTGGTGTCTATTACCAGGCGTCGCCGTGCATCCGGCGTGTCGAGCACGATGTCGGTCACCATGCGTGGGAAGACAGCGGACAGTCCGGTTGAAGCGGATGAGAACTGCCATTCAAGGGGTATGCCGCCGCGAACGGACCATCCCAGCGGCTCCATATCAACGCGGGCGAAACCGAGAATTGCCTTCTCAAACAGACGACGCACCCAGGCTTCTTCTCGATCAGGAGCGACGAGTGGTGTTGTCCCAGCGTCCTCGGTCGGAAGGGCTAAATCGAAGGCCAGATGCGCAAGAGCGATCATGAAACGGTCAGCCGCATCGTTTCGGCCGATCTGGTCGGTTGCAAGTTCGGCGCGCGACGGGCGGGACCCGCCAACACCAGCCCTGCCGAGGGTCGCTCCCAAAGCACGGCATTGGCGGATCAATTCGTTGTTTCGGACGAGCCGCGCCATCAACTCCAGGGCCGCGCGGACAAGCCTGTTACGTGGCGTGTCTACAGTCAGCTCTTCGTAGCGGCAAAATACCTCCCCTTTCGATAGGAGTTGTCGTGATTCAGTCGTCAGGATGTTAATTCGACCTCGGACTCGCGTGAGTGCTTTCTCGCGATGATGATAACCTCGGGTAAAATTGCGACAAAGGCGGCGCTCAACGGCATTGGTCAGAAGCCGCGCTATCAGTTCAGGAATGTCTTTGATATCGTCATCAACTATGGCGTCAAAGGCACCTCTGACCCGCGTCAGGTCCGAAGCGTAGAGCATCAGGAGCCAGAGATTCCGCACCGGAACGCGACCGATTTGTCGCTCATCAGGGGGCGGGCTTGCCTCGTCCGATGGCGATCTCAATCCAGCCCCGCGAGCAGTCTGACCCGCGCCGCTTTTGCCGTCTCTGGCGCGTCGTACCAATACTCATCAAGCAGCGGCCCGATTTCCGTCTCGACTCTGGCTCGGAACCATGCGCGCCCGTCGGTGATCGGTGCGTCAGTGTCAGGTGTCACATAGGAATGCCCAATCCGAAACTGAGGACCGAGCGAAATGGCCGCAGCGATCTCAGCGTTAAGTATGCTAATCCTGGCCTCGATTTCTGCGAGCATGGCATTTTCAATGCCCCGGTGGGAACACCATGAACGCCAAGCCTCTCCAAATCTTGGCTCAAGATCAATGAAGGCGAAGCGACGCCTCAGCGCAAGATCAACGATTGCCAGCGAACGGTCAGCGACATTCATAGTGCCGATTACATATAAGTTCCCTGGCACATGGACCCGCTCGCCCGGCTCCTTGCGGTAGGCGAGTTCGATTGCTTCGGAACGTCGGCGCTTCGAAACCTCTAACAACGTGAGCATCTCACCAAAAATCTGGGCCGGATTTCCACGGTTGATTTCTTCGATGACCAGCACAAATGGCCTGTCCGGCTCGCTCTCTGCGGCTTGGATCGCCTGCATCAATATGCCATCGACGAGTTCGAGGCGTCCGTCGCCGGCGGGCCGCCATCCGCGCACAAAGTCCTCGTAAGCAAGCGAAGGGTGGAATTGCACAACGCGGAGTCGGGACCGAGCGGTTTCGCGGTCATTGGAGCCAGCGAGCGCGAATCCGAGTCGTTTCGCCAGCCAAGTCTTCCCCGTGCCTGGTGGGCCCTGGAGGATAAGATTCATCTTGGAACGCCAGCGGTCGAGAATTTCCGAGAGCTCTGCGGTCGTCAAGAAACATCCATCCGCAACAATATCTTCAACCGTATAAGGAGATCCCTCCTCGGCAATTTCCTCGTCTTCAATAACTAACGGGGCTGTCGGACCTTCATCCTGGATGGTCTCCGACTTGGCGCCGTACTTCTCCAGCCAATAAGGCTGGGCCAGAAACCACGCATAGTCCTGCGGTGCGCCTCGGAACGTAAACTCAATCAATCGGCGACCGTCTTCGGCCTCCGGGTCGGCTTCAACAATAGTGGTTCGGTACGTGTAGAAGTACCAGTCCCGCGGTTCTGCTGGTGGGTCCCAGGCGACTTTCACCGTCCGCCCGTCGCCGGCATTATCCAGGACCGTGCCCGTAGCCTTGATCCTCATGACCGATACGGCCTTGCCGCCGACATCAAACGGCAACCGCTTTTTTACAAAGCTTGCCTTTATCGCGATCTGATCCCCGGGCCTTATCCGGCGAACAAGGTCCAAAAATTGATCTTCGTAGCCGTTCTCCCAGACGCCTTGTTCTTGAAAACGCGGAAGTTGATCGTCGCTCCCATTCCAAACTGAGCCCACGAACCAGTAAGACTTTCCCTCCTCCTCGCTGTCTCCCGCAGTACCAGGGGCCGGCGCGTCTTCCTCAGCCGGGGGACTGCCGGGCCGGTTGGCGTCGCGGATCTGAACGTAGAGATCCCAAGTCTCTTCCGGTGAGAGCCTTGCTTCACGCCCCTCGGCAGTGAGGTTCCACAATCCGCGCCCTGCATTGCCGAGAAGGCCGGCCTTTACGAGGTAAAAGCGCGCCCAATGGACATCGTTTTCGAATATGGATTGCGTCCCGTTTTGGACGAACCTGGTCAGGTCTTCGGCCGGAACCTCTATCTTCGATCTGATCCAGGCCATGGCTTCGGCAGGGCGCATAGGGTTTGGATCGGCTGATCGAAGCGCATCGAGGAGCAGGGGAAAGTATTTTGTAAATCGGTTGCCTTTTGCCTCGGCCATCTCACATTTCCCCCAGCCTCATCACACCTCGTTTGTCTGCGTTTGTCTGCGTTTGTCTGCGTTTGTCTGCGTTTGTCTGCGTTTGTCTTCGTTTGTCTGCGTTTCGGAGCGAGATCAGCGGCCGTTCCGATTCCTGCATCCTCGGACCTTAAACCGCCTTGTGGAAACACGATCGCTCCAGAACTCAGCCACAGCGTCTTGATACTGTCGCGCCAGCCAACGGGTTGGCCAAGCGATCGTTAGTAGCCTTGTTGGCGAATGCGCAGGTTTGTTTGCCCGCGCTTCCCCACGATGCCGGGGCGGCCGAATTCGTCGGCAAGGCGTCGCACTTGCCCTATAAGCCGAGGCTTGCTGAGATTGCCAAAATCATCGAAATACACACGAACAGAAAATGTCATGTTGAATCTCTCGAAAAGGAAAAATAACGGTCAGGATTCTATCCATCGTCGCCATCGTCATGTTCAGGCGTTGGTTCAAACTCAGCTTCAGCGTCGTCAAGTGCCGTACGATCTCCGTTCTTGAGTCGTTTTATCAGATCATCGCAACGCTTTGTGGCGATCTTCGTCCATGTCGCGGTGCTCTCCTTCTTTAGGAGCAAAAACTCCTCAGCATCGGCAAAGGCCAGCCACCCATGCTCGAGGGCCATAACATCCACCCACTCATCAACGAGCCCATCCCGAAGCCTTGCGCGGATCGCAAGGCGGCGAAGCGAGTTGCGTGCTAACCGGAAGCGCGACACTTCCTTCCCGCGCTCCGTGCTGTAGCGCTGGATTAGCAAGACGACGAGCAGCGCAATCTCGCTGGAGGTCGGCAGGTGGGGTTGTGCCATGAGTGAACTCCTCAGCGGCCTTTGGCACCTCTGGAGTGTCCATGGCACTAAATTGGTGCCCTTGTCAAGCGCATTGGTGCCTAGTGAGATTATTTACTTCATCTTAGGGCTATGGCGCACACGTAGTGCTCATCATCGTCGGCTCCGGCACGCCAAATCCACACTATTGCCCGCTGCATTCAGATCGCTGCCGACGATCCTATGCGGCGGCAACGGCTTTTCGCAGGCCCTCGGGATCGGCCTTGATGGCGCGCAAGAGAGTTCGTGCGGGACCGCTGGGCCTTTTGGCGCCCCGCTCCCATTCCTGCACGGTTCGAACGCTGAATTCATACGCGGCAGCGAACTGTGCCTGCGTCATGCCCGAAGCACGCCGGATTGCGCGCACATCGATCTGCGGAGCCATGTCGGGCGCGGCGTCGGGGTTGGCAGCGATCTGCCGCGCAATTTCCTCGTCTGTCATTGCGTCGAGCGTGCTCCAGTCCGTCGCCGCCATCGCGTCGTGCGCAGCCTTACTCAAGGTCTTCGCCATACCGCTTCACTTCTCTCTTGTTTGCCTTGCGCAGCGAGATCACCCGTCGCTCCGCGTCCCGGTCGGCGTAAACACATACAAAGAGCCGGTCATTGATCAGACCAAAAGCCACTTCGCGAACCTCTTCGTAGTCAAAACGATCATCAGCTATGGACCTGTGTGGCCCCGCAAAAAGGACCTCGGCCAATGCGAGGGAAACACCATGTTTCGCTCGATTGACCTTCTCCTTGCCAGGATCGAACACACACCTCACGCTGGTTAATATACGCCTCTGGCGTATAATTCGCAAGATGTCCAGGCTTGCGACTCGATAGCCTCGCCATTCGATCATAGGGCTATGGCGTAGACATAGTGCTCATCATCATCATCGGCCCGGGTTACGCCACGTCTGCCGCATCATCCCGCTGCGCCGGCCGCGACCCCATTCCGACCAGGCAGCGCCAGGACAGCGCGCCCAACCGGCCCCCCTGATAGTCACACATCCGCGAACGCACCGGTCCTGCGCCATACAGCGTTCACGTTCCGCGGCTTCTCAGCCGTTTGTTGTGTCTGCGACACCGCCAGGGCCTAAAGCCGACGGTATCCACAGCCGCATGAAACTATCGAGGGTAAGATGCAGCCGCTGCCGTCCGATCAGGAGCCGTTGGAGGGGCTTCCGTTCCCACTATGCGACCTTCAGGTCGCGATGACGTGGGCGTCTAAGCGTCCGCACCTGCGTCTGATCGTGACCACGGATCATCTTGATGCTCCCGAGGTGATCGAGGTCTATCCGCCGCACGCGGTCGCACCGCGCTGGTTTATCTGGCGCGACCCCGAAGGCCGGCTTCACGTCGATGATTGGGGCAAGCCCGAGTTCGACCTGCCATACTTGACCGTCAAGACGGCCCTCACATTCATCGCCGCCAGCATAGACGGCGGACCGCCGCTCTAGCTGAATTGCGCCGCGGCCCCTGATACCGATGGTCAAGCTGATCCCGGTCGTTGCGGGCTACGCATGCATCGCCTTTCCAGCCTGATGCCGGCCGGGCTCGGATCCCGGCCGGCCCCCACAGCACCCTACCCGAGGGCTGCCAGCGCGGCCCGCGCAGCGGTCTGCCCGCTGATCCACGCGCCCGCCAGGGTCCCGGCCAAGCCGACATGGCAAGCCTCGCCGGCCAGGTTCAGATGGCCATCCGAAAGCGGCGCCGCCAGCGTGTCGCGGGCCAGTGCGCACCCTGGCAACGCATAGCAATAGGCGCCGCGAACCCATGGATCGGCATCCCAGCGGGTGACCACCGAGCCGCCGCCCGCGAACAGGCGATCCACCCGCCCGCCAAACGACTGACGCAGATAGGACAGCGCGAAGTCCACCGCCGCCGCCTCGCCCTGCCGCGCCAGGTCCCACGCCACGGAGCCGCCGATCCAGCCTTGCACGTAATCACGCCCGAACGGCCAGCATTGGAACGGCATCAGCGGCGAGCCCGGCGGGTCGATGATCCGGTCGATTGAACAATGCAGGGGTAGATCGAGCCGGTCGGGTCCGGTGGCACGCAGCGCCACCTTCATTGCCAGCCCCATGGGCAGCCCGTGGATCGCCTCGATGACCTGACCCGGTAGGGCCGGATCGAACATCAGCGTGCCGCCAGCCAGCACACCGGTGGAAACCGTGACGATGCAGGCCCCCGCATGGATTGAGCCGGCAGCGGTATCAACGGTGATCTGTCCGCCCGTACCCCCCCAGCGGACCCGCGTCACCGGCGTGTTAAGACGAATAGCCAGTCCCGGTGTCAACCGCCGCCGGACGAACGCCCCGATGCCGCCGTCCGGCACCCGGTTGCTGCCGCCCAGCGCGTTGCGCCGCCAGTCCAGCGCGCTGAACCGGTCCGCATCCGCCGCACAGATCACCGGGCCTTCCCACGCTTCGACGGTTGCGGCGCAGGGAACGTCGGTCAGCCGGCGGGTGACCTCGGCCAGCGAAACATCCCCCTCAGCCGCCACGATCGCGTCCGCGGCCGCTTCATACCGCGGCCACGCGTCCGCGCAGGCGGTCAGTTCCGCTTCACTCGCCAACCGGTCGCCGACGAAGGTGCGTTCGGTGCGGATCTTGTCCGATTGCAGCAGTCGCTCGCCGGCGGCGGTGGCGATCGGCACCAGCGGATTATGCTCGGCGTCGTGGAACCAGATCGCGCCCATGTCAAACCAGACGCCGCCGAGTGCCGCCGGATAGTCGGTCCACGCCCGGCCGCCGGTGCGGCCCGACGCCTCCAGCACCACGCAGCGCACGCCGGCCTGGCGCAGCACCGCCGCCGCGCCTAATCCCGCGACACCTGCCCCGATAATCACGACGTCGGTTTCGCTCACGCATTACTCCATTATGACGCCGCGGCGTTACCAAACTGCGGCCGAGGCGCGATGGTTCTGCACCTTATGGCGGCGCCATCCGGCCGAGCGGCCCGTGCCGCCCGCCGACGGGTCGTGAGGTGGCGCGCGAACGATATGAACAACGATCGCGGCTCACGCCACGATGCGTGCGACCTCGGCCGGGGGCTGTAGAACTAGGCGGTCGTAATCTTTCATCAAGGTCTCGGTGATCGTCCCTGGGGTGAACCGGTGTGGCCCGATTTCCCGTACCGCCGTCACCTCGGCCGCGGTGCCGGCAAGGAACACCTCGCTCGCCCGCTTCATGTCGGCGGGCGTGATCTGCCGCTCGATCACCTTCATCTGCTTGTGCCTGGCCAGGCTGATCACCGAGCGGCGGGTGATCCCGTCCAGGAAGCAATCCGGCGTCGGCGTATGCAGGTCCCCGTCGATGACGAAGAAGATATTCGCCCCCGTCGTCTCCGCCACCAGGCCGCGCCAGTCCAGCATCAGCGCGTCCGCATAGCCTTCCTGCTCCGCTTTCACCTTGGCCAGCGAGCCGATGATATACAGCCCGGACGCCTTCGCCTTGATCGGCGCGGTTTCCGGCGGCGGCCGCCGCCATTCCGCTTCACCCACACGAATCCCCTGCATCCGCTCGGCCCCGAAGTAGCTCGGCCACGGCCAGGCGCCGATCGCCAGATGGATCGAGGTTCCCGTCGCTGACACCGCCAGCTGCTCCGATCCGCGCCAGGCGATCGGGCGGACATAGCCGTCGGTCAGCCCGTTGGCCCGCAGCACCGCATCGCACGCCGCGTCGATCTGGTCAGCCGGCCACGGGATCTCGAAGCTCAGGATGCGCCCGGAGTTGATCAGGCGTTCGGTATGGTCGCGTAAGCGGAAAATGTTACCGGCATAGGCGCGCTCACCCTCGAAGACGGCGCTGGCGTAGTGCAGGCCATGCGATAAAACATGCAACCGAGCCTCGCGCCAGGGAACCAGGGAACCGTCCAACCAAAGCCAGCCGTCCCGGTCATCGAAAGGAAGTAACGCCATGGCCGCCTTCTCCGCAATTTTGTCGCAGTTCGCGCGCAAAGTTAGATTGTATTCGGTCATTTAAGTCAACAATGCTGACCTATCCGGGGGCGAATATCAGGTATGCTCAAAGCCAAGCCGAACAGTTCGAATGCCCGACGGTTCATCCCGCCGTCCAAGCTGCCGCCACCCAGCCCGGTTGTCGATGTCAGTGATGCCGAGATGCGCCTGGCGCAGGATCTGCTGTTCTTCGCCTACCGGGATTTCACCGACGGCGCCGACAAGGTGCTGGAGGAACTCGGGATGGGTCGCGCCCATCATCGTGCGCTGCACTTCATCGGCCGCAATCCGGGTATTACCGTGTCCGGCCTGCTGGCGATCCTGCGCATCACCAAGCAGTCGCTGGCGCGTGTGCTGAATGCGCTGGTGGATGAAGGCTATGTCGCACAGGCGCCGGGCTTCGAGGACCGCCGCCTGCGGCTGCTGACCCTGACGCATCAGGGGCAGGCCTTGGAAAAGAGCCTGTTTGACGCCCAGCGCGGCCGCATCGCCCAGGCATACCGCGCCGCCGGCCCGCAGGCCGTGCAAGGCTTCCGGACCGTCATGCGAGCCATGATGGACAACGGCGCGCGGGCCTACATGGATGGGACCGGGTCGGCGGAGGACGCCTGACGCGATGCCCAGCGAGCTGACCAACGATTGCCATATCTTGGTCGTGGAGGACGATCCCCGGCTGCGCGAACGCCTCGCCCGTTATCTTGCCGGCGAGGGCTTTCGCGTCACCGCCGCGGGCGACGCGTCCGACGCGCGGACCCAGCTGCGGGCGATCAACCCGGATCTGATGGTGCTGGACGTGATGATGCCCGGCGAGAGCGGTCTGGACCTGACGCAGGCGTTGCGCATGGAAGCGGGCCATGACCTGCCGATCCTGTTGTTGACCGCCCGTGCCACGCCGGAGGATCGGATCGCCGGCTTCGAGGCGGGGGCCGACGACTATCTGGGCAAGCCCTTTGAGCCGCGTGAACTGGTGCTGCGGATCAAAGCCCTGTTGCGTCGCGCCCCACCGTCGCCGGCGGTTAAGCCGCGGGTCGGACCGATGCGCATCGGCGTCGCCGAATTCGATGTCGAACGCGGCGAACTGCGCGATGCGAGCGGTCCGATCCGCCTGACCGGCGGCGAGGCGGCGCTGCTGACCGCGCTCGCCCGCAAGTCGAACGAGGTCCTCTCCCGCGAGGAGATCGCCGAGGCCCTGGGGATGGACGATTCCGGCGAGCGTGCGATCGACGTCCAGGTGGTGCGGCTGCGTCGGAAGATCGAGCTCGACCCTCGCGAGCCGCGGTTTCTGCACACGGTGCGCGGCCGCGGCTACATCCTCAAGCCAGGCGTCTGACATGCACGCCCGTCTCCCGATCCCGTTCGGCCGCTACGTCAAGCGCCTGATGCCACGGTCGTTGCTGGGCCGCACCCTGCTGATCATGCTGGTGCCCCTGGTGGTGGTCCAGGCGATCGCGCTGCAATTGTTCTACGGCAGCCATCTGGAACTGGTGTCCCGCCGGCTGTCCAGCGCCATCGCCGGGGAAATCTACTACACTGTCGAGTTACTACAGCAGTTCCAGAGCCCAAGCGATCGGGAATGGGTGCTGGGACTGGCGCGCGACGAGTTCACGCTCGGGATTAGGCTTGAACCGGGCACGGTGCTGCAACCACGCAAATGGGTGGAGGTCCTTGGTCCGATGGACGACGACCTGGCTGCCGCCTTGACCGAGAAGTTCCATGGACCCTTCACCATGGACTGGACCTCCGACCCGCGTTCGGTGCTGATCCGGCTGCAACTGCCGGACGGTGTGCTGGACGTGACGGCGCCGCGCAAGCGCCTGGCCCTCGGCACGCTGTTCCTGTTCGTCGGCTGGGTGGTCGGTTCGGCGTTTCTGCTGTTCGTGATCGCCGCCCTGTTCATGCGCAACCAGGTGCGCGCGATTCGCCGGCTGGCCCGTTCGGCCGAGGCCTTCGGGATGGGGCGCGACGTGCCGCTGATCCGCCCCGAGGGCGCAATCGAAGTCCGTCAGGCGGCGGCCGCGTTCAACCGCATGCAGGATCGCATCCGTCGCTTCCTGACGCAGCGGACCGAGATGCTGGCCGGCGTGTCACACGATCTGCGGACCCCGCTGACCCGCCTTCGCCTGGCCCTGGCGATGCTGCCACGGTCTGACGAATTTCGTCAGGACGTGACCGAGATGACCGCGGACGTGGAGGAAATGGAGCGTATGATCGGCGGCTATCTGGCCTTTGCCCGCGGCGAGGGGACTGAACAGGCGCAGCCGGTCAACCTGTCGGCGATCCTCGACGATGTCGCGGTCGGCGCACGGCGCGCCGGAACGGTGCTTGATCTGAATGTCCCGGCCGATCTGATCCTGAAGCTGCGCGCCGACGCGGTGCGACGTGCCGTGACCAACCTGGTGGACAACGCCCGCCGGCACGCCCGCCATGTGACGTTGGCCGCGGCGGCTCACGGACGCTCGGTGCTGGTCACCGTGGATGACGATGGGCCCGGCATCCCGGCGGAAAAGCGAGAGAGCGTGTTTCGGCCGTTTGAAAGCGGCGCCTCCGGCGGCACCGGCCTCGGCCTGACAATCGCGCGCGATATCGTGCGTGCCCATGGCGGCGAGATCATGCTGGAGGATAGCCCGATGGGCGGGCTGCGGGCGCGCATCCGGCTGCCGGTCTAGTACCCACAATCAATGAGGCGCGACACACATCCGATGTCGAGCAGACTGGCTGCTAAGAAGCGAACCAGAGCCGATCGCGCCGTTCAAGCCAGCCAGGGCGGCACCGGCAAGCCCTTCTCCCGCAGGAACGTCGGGTTGAACAGCTTCGACTGGTAGCGCGATCCGCCATCGCACAGGATCGTCGCCACGGTGTGGCCCGGCCCCATCGCCTTCGCCACCCGGATCGCGGCGGCGATGTTGATGCCCGCGGACGTGCCGACCGACAACCCCTCGTAGATCAGCAAATCAAAGATCTGCTCAAGCGCCTCGGCGTCCGGAATACGCTCGGCGTCGTCGATCTCGACCCCGGCCAGGTTGTCGGGCACCCGCGACTGGCCGATCCCCTCGGTGATGGACGAGCCGGTGACCGCCAGGTCGTTGTTCTTAACCCAGCCATAAAGCCCGGAACCAAGCGGATCGGCGAGCACGATGCGAATGCCCGGATTGCGCTGCTTCAATGCCATCGATACCCCCGCCAGGGTGCCGCCGGTGCCGCAGGCGCAGGTGAACGCATCGATCTGGCCGGCGGTCTGGTCCCAGATCTCCGGGCCGGTGGTGAGCCGGTGACCGTCGCGGTTGGCCAGGTTGTCAAATTGGTTGGCCCAGATGGCGTTGCCGGTTTCCGCTGCCATCGCTTCCGCCAGACGGCGCGAGACGTGGACGTAGTTGCCCGGATCGCGGTACGGCTTGGCCGGCACCAGCCGCAGATCGGCGCCGATCATCCGCAGAAAGTCGATCTTTTCCTGCGACTGCGTTTCGGGCATCACGATCACGCTGCGGTAGCCTCGGGCATTGCCGACCAGGGTCAGGCCGATGCCGGTGTTGCCCGCGGTGCCCTCGACAACCGTGCCGCCCTCCCGCAGGGTGCCGCGCTGTTCGGCGTCAAGGATGATCGCCAGACCGGCGCGGTCCTTGACCGAACCGCCGGGGTTCATGAATTCTGCCTTGCCGAGGATGGTGCAGCCGGTCGCCTCCGAGGCCCGGCGCAAGCGGATCAGCGGCGTGTTGCCGATCGCCTGGGCCAGGTCGTCTTGCCAGCTCGTCGCGTGATACAAGGCGGTCATGGTTATCTCTTTTCCTCATCGGAGTCGTCAGTATGGTCGAGAATGTCGCGCCAACCCAAAGCTGGGAAGCCCTCCAGGCCGATGACAAGGCGCGCTTGGTCGATGTGCGCACCGATGTCGAGTGGAATTTCGTCGGCGTGCCCGATCTCAACGCCGCCGGCAAGCAGACGGTGCTGATCCCCTGGCAGGTCTACCCGACGATGCAGCGGAACGGCAGCTTCGAGGATGACCTGAGACAGGCCGGACTGACGCCCGACGACCACGTCTACTTCATCTGCCGCACCGGTGGCCGCAGCATGGCGGCAGCCGAGGCGGCGCGGGCCGCCGGCTTCGCCCACGTGTTCAATGTCGCCGATGGATTTGAAGGTCCGCCCGACGTGCAGGGCCATCGCGGCAACGCCGCCGGCTGGAAGGCCGAAGGTCTGCCCTGGCGCCAGCGCTAGGCCGGTGCGATGTACCGGTTTTATCACGCGCCCGGATCGAGTTCGATGGCGGTGCACATCGCGCTGCACGAGGTCGCAGCGGAATTTGAAGTCGCACCATCTCTTTCGCCGATCGTGACAAGGACCCGCCGGAGTTCCGCGGGCTGAACCCTGAACGCAAGGTTCCGACGCTGGTCATCGACGGGCGCCCGCTGACCGAGGTCGCCGGGATCCTGTACTACCTGGCGAGGACGTACCCAGCGGCCGCGCTTTCCCCGATGGCGATTCCGAGGCAGCGGCGCACGTCATATCCTGGATGTCCTTCATCGCCTCGACCATCCACCCCGCTCGGCGGCAGGGCCCGGAACACGCTCAGCGTATCTACCAGTTGGCTGATCAACGACTGGGGAACCGCACATGGGCGGTCGGCGCTTATTCCATCGCCGACATCCATCTTTTCCGCCTGTTCTGGCGCTTTCGCGGTTCGTTGGGCGCCAACCTGTCGGTGTTCCCGAACCTATGCACGCATTACGACCGCATGATGGAACGAGCCGCCGTGCGCAAGACGGTCATGGCTGAGGCAGCATTGGGCTACAGCCTGCCAGCATGATGGGGCGAAGTCAGAAATCGTCGTCGAAAAGTTGCGGGCTTCGCAGCAGCAAATTGAACTCGGTGAGCGCTGTGGCTCTGTGGTGAATTCTTCTTCCACCGCGTTGCCGAAGCCGGACCGAACACTTCGGCCACCATCACGCGGCGATCTACGCTGAAACGGGTGGTCATTCAGACTCTATTAACGTCTGCACCAGTAGATTTCACCACAGAGCCTAAGTCACAGAGCCCACCGAGACTTTTTGCACCAAGATCCAGATAACGTTCTGACCCAGCAGGTTATTGGCCTCGCCATCCAGGTGCATCGTCATCTTGGGCCAGGATTGCTCGAAAGCGCCTACGAGGAATGTTTATGCTTCGAGCTTCGTCATGCCGGGATCCACCATACCCGTCAGCAGAAGCTTCCAGTTCTATACAAAGGTTTCGAACTTGACTGTCATTACCTACTGGATGTCGTCGTGGACAGTAGCCTGGTCGTCGAGATCAAATCGGTCGATCGCATTCGCCCCGATTCATGAAGCGCAATTGATGACCTACCTAAGACTAAGCGGATACCGGCTGGGGCTGCTGATGAATTTCAACTGCACCCTGCTGAAGGATGGGATCAGGCGCCGGGTGATCTGACCGACGCGCCCTCTTGATCCCCTTCGCCCGGCGGGTGACGATGACCCTCGACTAAGAGGGGAATGTAGATGCCACGCCTGGAAGGCAAGGTCGCCGTGGTCACCGGCGCCGGAACCGGGATCGGCCGAGCGACAGCGCGATTGTTCGCGCAAGAAGGTGCGAAGGTCGTCGTCGCGGAACTCGATGCCGAGGCCGGGGAGCAGACGGCGCACCTGATCGTGCAAGCCGGCGGTGACGCCATCGCCATCACCACCGATGTCACCGAGCCCGAAAGCATCCAGGCAACGATCGAACAGGCGGTCCGGCACTACGGCGCACTTCATGTGCTGCACAACAACGCCGGCGGTTCCACCGCGCGCGACAGCGATGTGACCGATGCACCGCTGGACGAGTTCTGGCGCGTGATCAAGCTCGATCTGTTCGGCACCTTCCTCGGCTGCCGCTTCGGCGTCCCTGCGATCATCAAGTCGGGTGGCGGATCGGTCATTAACATGTCATCGAACGTCGCGCTGATGGGCGTTCCGGGACGCGATTGCTACACCGCGGCGAAAGGCGGCGTGGCCGCGATGACGCGCTCCATGGCGGTGGAGTTCGCGCCGAAGGTCCGCGTCAACGCCATCGCACCGTCCGCCACCATGACCGATCGGGTGCGAAAACTCGTCGCCGGCAACACAGCCTTGGACAAGCTGGCGCACTCTCATCTGCTGGGTTTGATCGAGCCGGAGGACATCGCCTCGATGGCCCTGTTCCTGGCCTCGGATGAAACCGGCAAGGTGACCGGGCAGGTCTATCCGGTGGATAGCGGCGTCATCATTTCCTGAACAACGGAGTCGTAACGATGAAGATCAAGCGCGTTGAACACATCGCCATCGCCGTCGATTCCATGCAGCGGTCGCTCGACCTGATGCGCGACACGTTCGGTCTGGACCTGGAATACCAGGAACAGATCGGCCAGACCCGGTTGGCGATGCTGCCGGTAGGCGAGTCCTACATCGAGTTGCTGGAAGGGCATGGCCCGGAGTCGGGCGTCACGAAGTGGATCGCCGAAAAGGGCACCGGCCTGTTCCACATCTGCTTCGAGGTCGAGGATATCGAGGGCGCGATCGCCGAACTCAAGGCCAAGCAGGTAAAGCTGCAAAGCGACACCTGGCGCACCGGCCACGCCGGTTCGAAGATCATCTTTCTTGAGCCGTTCGCCACCGGCAACGTGGTGATCGAACTCGCCGAACTCGCGGCGGGGCATTGAGCCATGCCGGGTTTCGTTCATCCGGAATTCCTGGTCGAGACCGCGTGGCTTGCCCAGCATCTTGACGACGTGGTCCTGCTGGACTGCACCACACATCTGGTTCCCGATCCCAAGATCACCTACGTGGTCAAGCCGGGCCGTGAGGACTTTCAGCAAGGCCATATCCCAGGCGCCCAGTTCTGCGACGTCTCGAAAGACGTTTCGGATACCACGCAAAAGCTGAACTTCATGCGGCCGACGCCGGAAGCGTTCGCCGCCGCGATGCGTCGTTTCGGGATCAGTAACGGTTCGCGCGTGGTGACCTACAGCACGGGCAATCCTTGGTGGGCCACCCGTGTGTGGTGGCTGCTGCGCGAATTCGGCCACGACAACGCCGCGGTGCTGAACGGCGGCTGGCAGAAATGGCGGGCCGAGAACCGCTCGGTGGAAACCGGCCCTGGAAAGCAACGACCGCCCAGCGATTTTGTCGTGCAAGAGGTCCGCGACCTGATGGTCGGCAAGCACGCGGTGAAGGCCGTGATCGGCGACGACGGGGTCTGCACGCTCAATGCCCTGCTGCCGGCGCAGCATACCGGTCAGGGCGGCAACAGCTACGGCCGCCCGGGCCACATCGCCGGCAGTGTCAACCTGCCGGCGGCGCATTTGCTCGATCCGGTCACCAACACCTTTCTGCCGGCCGATGAACTCCGCCGCCGGCTGCAGCAGGTCGGAGCGCTGGATCGGCCTGTCATCACCTACTGCGGCGGCGGCATCGCAGCCAGCGCCGACGCGATGATCCTCACCATGCTCGGGCATCGCGACGTGAAGATCTATGACGCGTCGCTGTCGGAGTGGGCGCGTGATGAAAGCCTGCCGATGGAGACGGGCTGAAGCAGAGGAAACGACAATGCGCTTAAAGAACAAGATAGGGATCGTCACGGCAGCCGCGTCCGGCATGGGTCGGGCGGGGGCGATCCGGTTCGCGTCCGAAGGTGCCGCTGTCGCGGTGGTCGATCTCGACACGGAGGCGACCGACGCGGTGGTGCAGCAGATCACCGCGGCCGGGGGCAGGGCGATCGGCCTGTCAGGCGACCTGACGCGCGATGAGTTCGCCCGCGATATCGTGCGGCAGACCACCCGGGCATTTGGCGGCCTGGACTTCGTGTGGAACCATGTCGGCACGCCGGGGCCCGCCTCGATCGAAGGGCTGGACTGGAAGGATTTCGATCTGGCGATGAATTTGAACGTGCGGACGGTGCTGATGACCACCGAGGCGGCGCTGCCGGAGCTGCGGGCGCGCGGCGGCGGCTCGCTGCTGTTCACCGCCTCGACCTCGGGTCTGCAGGGCTCGCCTTACAGCCCGGTCTACAACATCGCCAAGTTCGGCGTCGTCGGTCTGGTCAAAGGCCTAGCCAAACGTTACGGACACGAGAACATCCGGGTGAACGCGGTCTGTCCCGGCACCACCGACACCCCAATGCTGCGGGTGTTCGTGGCGCGTCCGGACAGTCAGCTGCCGCCCGGTGAAACGCCCGAATCGCTGGTTGCCAAACGTGGCGGCCTGAACCCGATGCGCCGGGTCGCCCAGCCCGAGGAAATCGCCAGTGCGGCGCTGTTCCTGCTGTCCGACGAGGCCTCGTTCGTCAACGGTGTCGCGTTGCCGGTGGATGGCGGCGCGACGGCCTGAACGCCGCTATGTCGCGGCGCGGCGGGTCCGATCCTGACTCGGCAGCGATGATGTCGGCGCGCAGTGTCGGTGGTAGCGCAACGCCGGCGTAACGAACTACTTGCAGGCGGTGACCATGATCTCCACCAGCACGTCGGGCGCGGCCATCTCGGCCTGCACGCAGGCTCGCGCCGGGGCGCCTTGCTTCGGCAGCCAAGGCGTCCAGATCTCGTTCATCAGGACGCGGTCCTTGATGTGCTTCACCCAGATCGTCGCCTGCAGCAGACGGGTCTTGTCGGTGCCATGATGCTCCAGCATCGTGTCGATCTGCGCCAGCACGTCGGCGGTCTGGCCCTTGATGTCCTGCTTGGTGTCGCGCGCGGTGATCCCGGGCAGGTAGACAAACCCGTGGTATTCAACAGCCTTCGAAAGGATCGGACCGGGTTCGGTGCGATTGATCTTGCTCATGGGCGGCTCCAGGTTGAGACAGGTCGCAGGGTTCGAATACTGGGCGGCGCATGCGTTGAGCGGTATGCGCGCCGGGTTGGCGGGCGGCGGCGCGCGAAAAATGATTCTCATACCGGTCGGCGCAAACGCGATTGAGTATAAGCCAAGAGACGCCCATGGACCAGAGCGCCACTTGACCGCCTGGCCCGTGCAGGCTTCGGATGCCGCGCGTGTTGGGGGTTGGTCATGAAAATCTGCATCTACGGTGCCGGCGCGGTCGGCGGCCACCTCGCCGCTCGCCTGCACAAGGCCGGCGCCGAGGTCTCGGTCGTCGCCCGCGGTGCGCATCTGACCGCCATTCTGGCGCACGGTCTGACCGTGCACGCCATCGACGGCGTGCATCATGTACCGGTCCGGGCGTCCGCGGACCCGGCCGAACTTGGGCAGCAGGACGCGGTGTTCGTCACCGTCAAAGCCCCGTCGTTGCCCGCGGTGGCGGCCTCGATCAAGCCGCTGCTTGGATCGGACACCCCGGTCGCCTTCGTCATGAACGGCATTCCGTGGTGGTACTTCGACGGTCTGCCCGGTGTTCATCAGGGGACATCGCTGCCGCGCATCGATCCCGGTGATGCGCTGCGCCGCGCGCTTGGGCCGGGGCGGGCGATCGGCGGCGTTGTCTATTCCGCCAGCGCCGTCACCGCCCCGGGCGTGGTCGAGGTCGAGCAACCGAAAAGCCGCGTCATTCTGGGCGAACCGGACGGAACCGTGTCGGATCGGGTGCTGACGCTGTCCGGCCTGATCAGCAAGGGCGGCATCAGCGGCGAGGCGACGCCCGCCATCCGCACCGAGATCTGGAACAAACTGATCAGCAACCTCGCTGGCGGCACCCTGGCGGTGTTGACCGGCAGCGCGCCAAAAGGCGTCTATCAGCAGCCGGCCATCGAACAGGCCGCCCTGCGGATGATGCACGAAGCCACCGCGATCGCGCAGGCGCTGGGTGCCGATCCGACCACCGATCATGCCCGCCGGATCGGCGGACAACGCACAATGGATCACAAGCCAAGCATCTTGCAGGACCTGGAACTTGGCCGGCCGATGGAGATCGACGGGATGTTCGACGCGCCGCTGGCACTGGCGCGGCTTGCCGGCGTTGCGGTACCGATGCTGGAACTGCTGGTGGCGCTGTGCAAGCTGCGCGCCCGAACCGCGGGCCTCTACCAATAAGGGAACACAATTATGGAAACGCGAATTTTTGGCCGATCCGGCCTGCGACTTTCGATCCTCGGCTTCGGCTGTGGCGCCGTCGGCGGCCTGATGGTGCGCGGTTCGCCCGCCGATCAGGACCGGGCGATCGGAATGGCCCTGGATGCCGGCATCAACTATTTCGATACCGCCGTGCAGTATGGAAATGGCGCATCCGAAACGAATCTCGGCCGGGTGATGGCCGCGCGCAAGCCAGCCGGCGTGGCGGTCGGCACCAAGGTCCGTGTCCCTTCGGAAAACGTCGGCGAAATCGCCAAGACCATCACCAACTCAATGGACGGCAGTCTGCGCCGCCTGAAGATGGACCACGTCGATATCTTCCATCTGCACAACCCGATCACCCTGCACGGTGGCGACGAAACCTTGAGTGTCGCTCAGGTCCGCGATGAAGTCGTGCCGGCCTTTGACGCCTTGCGCCGAACCGGAAAGACCCGCTTTCTGGGCATCACCGCGATCGGCGACACCGCGGCGCTGCAGCAGATCATCGACGCTGAGCTGATCGACAGCTCGCAGGTCAGCTATAACATGCTGAACCCATCCGCCGCGACCGCGCTGCCGCCGAATTACCCGGCGCAGGACTATGGCCGGCTGTTCGACCACACAAAGCAGGCCGGCGTCGGTGTAGTCGGTATTCGCGTTCTGGCCGCGGGGGCGCTGACCGGCACGACTGAACGCCATCCGACCGCCAGCGCGCCGCCCGAACCGATCGGGTCGGCGCATAGCTACGCGATGGACCAGGAGCGTGCGCGTCGGCTGATGCCGCTGGTGACGGAAGGGTTCGCCGGCAGCCTGGCCGAGGCGGCGATCCGGTTCGCGATCACCCAGTCGGCAATGGGCACGATTCTGGTTGGCATGGCGACGGTGGCAGAATTCGAAGGCAGCCTGGCCGCGGTCAACAAAGGCCCGCTGCCAAAGGCCGCGCTGGACCGGTTGGATGCCCTGACCGCGAGCTTCTCGGGCGAGCAGCGCTGAGGGCAGCACCGGAAATAGTGCGTCAGCACGCCGATAAAGCTGCCAGACAAGACAAGGTTAGGGCCTGTCCGATACTGCAGTTCGCAGCCATTAACGGCGAACAGGCTCTGAGTGCAGCATCGGCGATAAATGCGTCAGCACGCCGATAAAGCTACCCGACAAAACAAGGCTAACGGCCTGTTCGCCACTGTGATTCGCAGCCGTTAAAGGCGAACAGGCCCTAGGTCCGCCTGACCTGTGCTCGACCAAGATGCACTGTCTCTGGTAGCCGGGAAGGGATCAGCGGTCGGCTGCCCGGCCTGGGTTATCACCCGCGGCCGGGCGCGTTCTGCGGTGGCCGAAGCCGTCCGCATGGTGTAGCAATGATGCTGCACCAGCGAAGGTTGCACCACCGGATCATCGACCCCGCCGGGCCAACGTTCCCCTGCCGGATCATCGACCAGGAGACCAATGGATGCCGAAGATCATACCTGTCGCCGTTTTCGACTGCGTCGTCTTCGGTGCCACGGGTGACCTGACACTGCGAAAGCTGCTGCCGGCGCTGTACTACCGCTTCCGCGACGGTCAGATGCCCGCGGAGTCCCGGGTCATCGGCGCCGCTCGGTCGAAACTGACGGATCAGGATTATCGCGCCAGGGCGACCGAGGCGCTGCGCAAGCAGGTCGCCGCCGGTGATCAGGACAAGGAGACGATGCATCGCTTCCTGGCGCAGCTGCATTATGTTTCGATCGACGCGACCGCCGCCGATGCGGACTGGAGCGGCTTCAAGGATCTGCTGGACCCGGCGCGGGTGCGGGTGTTCTACCTGGCAACTTCGCCCGACCTGTACGGCCCGGTCTGCGAGGCACTCGGTGCCAACGGGCTGGTAACCGAGCAGTCCAGGGTGGTGCTGGAAAAGCCGATCGGACACGACGCCGAGTCGGCTCACGCGATCATCGAGGATGTCGGCAAGGTGTTCACCGAGGCGCAGACCTTTCGCATCGACCACTATCTGGGCAAGGAAACCGTCCAGAACCTGATGGCGCTGCGCTTCGCCAACACGATCTTCGAACGTTTATGGACCGCCGACGTGATCGACCATGTCCAGATCACGGTCTCGGAGACAGTGGGGCTGGAGGGCCGCGGCGGCTACTACGACAAATCGGGCGCGCTGCGCGACATGGTGCAGAACCACATGCTGCAGCTGCTGTGCCTGATCGCGATGGACCCGCCGGTTTCACTCGAGGCCGACCGGGTGCGCGACGAGAAACTGAAGGTGCTGCGTGCTCTGAAGCCGATGCAACCGCACGAGGTCACCACGCTGACCGTGCGAGGCCAGTACGCCGCGGGCGCGATCGACGGCAAGCCGGTCCAGAGCTATCTGAAGGATCTCGGTTCCGCCGACGCCTCCGGCACCGAAAGCTTCGTGGCGCTCAAGGCGGAGATTCGCAGTTGGCGCTGGGCTGGGGTGCCGTTCTATCTGCGCACCGGCAAGCGGCTGCCGACAAAGGTTTCAGAGATCGTGATCCAGTTCCGCGCCCCGCCGTTCTCCATCTTCCCCTCGGACGCGGCGGAATGGCGCCCCAACACCCTGATCATCCGCCTGCAGCCCGAGGAAGGGATGCGGCTCGAGATGATGACCAAGGATCCTGGACCGGGCGGGCTGCGGCTGTCCCCCACCGGGCTCGACATCAGTTTCGAGAAGACCTTCGGCAAGCGCTTCCCCGACGCCTATGAGCGTCTGCTGATGGACACGGTGCGCGGCAACCCGACGTTGTTCATGCGCCACGATGAGGTCGAGGCCGCCTGGGCCTGGATCGAGCCGATCCTGGAAGGCTGGGCGGCGCGCCCCGATCATCCCCGGCCGTATCCCGCCGGAAGCTGGGGCCCGACAGCGGCCATCGCGCTAATCGAACGCGACGGGCGGACCTGGCATGAGGCGGTGGAGTAACCGCGCGCACGGCAAGCAGTCGTTTGACAGGGAGAGAAACGTGGCGAACCAGGCAGCCCCGAACGCCGGCAAAACCCTCGACCCGTCGCTGCTCGTCAATGTCTCGCGGCTGGTGACGGCTTACTTCACCGGCAAGCCCGACCCGGCGGTCCCATCCCAACGCGTCGCCTTCGGCACCTCCGGCCACCGCGGTTCGGCCTTCGACAACCGCTTCAACGAGGCCCACATCCTGGCGATCGCCCAGGCGATCTGCCTGCACCGCGGCCGCGGCGGCATCACCGGCCCGCTGTTCATCGGCATCGACACCCACGCGCTGTCCGAACCCGCGCTGGCAACCGCTTTAGAAGTGTTCGCTGCCAACGATGTCGAAACGATGATCGACGCGCATGACCTGTATACGCCGACGCCGGTCATTTCGCACGCAATCCTGACCTACAACAGCCAGCGCGGCAGCGGTTTCGCCGATGGCGTCGTGATCACCCCGTCGCACAACCCGCCCGAGGACGGCGGTTTCAAGTACAACACGCCGAACGGCGGCCCAGCCGATATCGGCGTGACGACATGGATCGAGCGGACCGCGAACGCGCTGCTTGACGACGACCTGAAAGGCGTGCGGCGCATACCATATGATCGCGCACGCCGGTCCGCCCACCTGCATCGCCATGATTACACAAGTTCCTATGTCGCCGACCTTGGCAACGTCATCGATATGGAGGCGATCCGTTCGTCGGGCGTGAAGATCGGCATCGACCCGCTGGGCGGTGCGAGCCTGCATTACTGGCAGCCGATCATCGAGCGCTACCGGATCGACGCGACGGTGGTCAGTGACGCTATCGATCCGACCTTCCGGTTCATGACCGCCGACTGGGACGGCCGGATCCGCATGGACTGCTCCTCGCCGTTCGCGATGGCGAGGTTGATCGGCATGCGCGATCGCTTTGACGTGGCCTTCGCTAACGATACGGATGCGGACCGGCATGGCATCGTCACCCGATCGACCGGTCTGATGAACCCCAATCATTATCTCGCGACCGCGATATCATTCCTGTTTAGCAATCGCCCTGACTGGAACGGCAACAAGGCGGTCGGCAAGACGATGGTCAGCAGCGGCATCATCGATCGGGTCGCGGCCCAGCTTGGTCGCGATCTTGTCGAGGTTCCGGTTGGCTTCAAGTGGTTTGTCGATGGCCTGAGCGACGGCTCAATGGGTTTTGCCGGCGAGGAAAGTGCCGGCGCATCATTTCTTAGGCGTGATGGATCAGCCTGGAGCACCGACAAGGACGGCATCATCCCGGGCCTGCTCGCCGCGGAAATCACCGCCAGGACCGGTGACGACCCCGGTGCGGTCTATGACCGCCTCACCGCCGACCTGGGCAGGCCGTTTTACGACCGTATCGACGCGCCGGCGACGCAGCGGCAGAAGGACCAGTTGAAGAAGCTTACCCCCGAACAGCTCGACCTCAAGGAGCTCGCGGACGAACCGATCAGCTCGATCGTGACCACGGCGCCAGGCAATGGATCGGCGTTCGGCGGCATCAAGGTGGCCACGCGAAATGGCTGGTTCGCCGCGCGGCCGTCGGGCACCGAGGACGTCTACAAGATCTACGCCGAGAGTTTCCGCGATCAGCATCACCTGCGACGCATCCAGCAGGCGGCGAAGGATGCCATGGTTCGGGTGTTCGCCGCCGCGTCGTCACCCACGTAGGTGACGATCGCCAAGCCGCGCGCGACGCGCGGCGTTCGTGATTCGGCGCGTCAATCGGACACGGCGAACGAACGGCGACGGATGGCACTTTTCGGATGCGCGACACGCGCGTCGGGTGGCGATCGGTGCAGACCCCTTTCGGGCGCCGGCACAGGTGCTAAACAAGGCGGATGAACCCGCCCGACACCGCCGTTACCGCCAGATCCGATGCGTTCCAGCCGGTGCGAGCCGGCACCCGCGGCTCCCCGCTCGCGCTGGTGCAAACCCGACTGTTCCTGCGCTTTCTGGACGCCGACGCCGCCGCGGCCGGCGGGATCGAGGTCGTCATCGCCACCACCGGCGACGCGGTGCAGGACCGCCCGTTGGCCGACATCGGCGGCAAGGGCCTGTTTGCTAAGGAAATCCACGAGGCGCTGCTCGACAACCGCATCGACTGCGCGGTCCACAGCCTGAAGGACCTAGAGACTGAACTGCCGCCCGGCATCGTTCTGGGCTGCACGTTGCCCAGGGAGGATGCGCGCGACGCGCTGATCCTCGGGGCCGACTGCGGCGCGCCTGACCCTGCGGACCCACTGGCCGCGCTGCCGCCGGCGGCCCGCGTCGGCACCTCCTCGGTCCGCCGGCAGGCGCAATTGCTGCACGTTCGACCCGATCTGCACGTCGCCTCGATCCGTGGTAACGTGCAGACGCGGTTGCGCAAGCTGCGTGATGGCGAGTGTCAGGCCAGTCTGCTGGCGTTGGCCGGACTGCGGCGGCTGCGGATGGACATTCTCGGCGTGGTGGTGCTTGACCCGGATGTCATGGTCCCCTCCGCCGCCCAGGGCATCGTCGGCATCACCGTCCGAGCAACGGATACAGCACTTCGCGAGCGTCTCGCGGCGATCGAGGATCCGGCCGCGCGGGTCGCCGCCACCGCCGAACGAGCCATGCTCGCAAGCCTCGATGGGTCCTGCCGAACGCCGATCGGCGCCCATGCCTGTCTGCTGGCGGATGGCGGTCTGACCCTGACCGGACTGGTCGCCCGCGCCGACGGGTCATTCCTGTTGCGGCGTACGCTGACCGGTCCGGCCGCCGAGGCCGTGCGCATCGGCAACGACCTTGGCGCCGGTCTGCGGGCCGATTCGCCGGCGGATCTGTTCGGTTAGACGCAACCGCGCCGGTGCCCCGGCGTTCCTGAGGCTGCAACCCAGGAGCGCTGTCGATGAAGATCTTTACCCTGTCGGCCGCTGCCGCTCTGGTCCTGGCGATCGGTGCCGCCGGCCAGGCCGAGGCCAAAGGCTGCATCAAGGGCGCCGTTGTCGGCGGGGTCGCCGGCCACATGGCGCATCATGGGGTGCTGGGCGCCGCGGGTGGCTGCGTCGTCGGTCATCACATGGCGGCCAAGCAACAGCAAAAGAACGCCGCCGCGGCACAACAATAGACGCCCCTCGCGCTGGCGCGGCGAACCCTCCGGGCGCCGCCGCACGGCAGCCAAGGTCGCTCACACGACACCACCTGATCACAGGTCGGATCATTTCGCCGCACCGAAAACGCCGATCGCCCGGCCTGATCATCGCCCGGCCGTTGGTTCGAGGTCGCCTCGGCGGCTGGGCAACGGCGGTGGTCTGCTCAGGCGCGGCCCCAGGCGCAGGCGCGTCCAGAGGCACGTCTGGCGTCACGTCCGCGTGGCTTGTTGGCCGGAGCGCCGGAGGGTATTGCAAACCGACCTAAAGCCAACGGGACGAGCCCGCCATGTTTGAAGTGCCCGAAGAACACCGGATGCTGCATGACCTGGTCGCCAAGTTCATCGACCGGGACGTCATTCCGCTCGAGAAGGGCGTCCTGGCGCGGGAGATGGCCGGGCAGACATCGGGGCTGGCGCCCGACGAGGAACAACGCCTGCTTGGCAAATGCAAGGAACTCGGCCTTTGGGGCCTGGACGTTCCTGAAGAATACGGTGGTGCCAACCTGCCATACGCCGCGCTGGCCGGCGTCTACGAGGAACAGGGGCGTACCTGCGTCCCGTTCACCTTCCCGCCCGACAGCCCCAACCTGCACATGCTGATCGCCGTCGCCAACGACGAGCAGCGGCGGAAATACCTCGATCCCTACGCCCGCGGCGATGCCCACTCCGCGATCGCCATATCGGAACCGGGCGCCGGTGGCGACCCGGCCGGCATGGCCACCCGCGCGGTCAGGAACGGCACCGACTGGGTGATCAACGGCCGCAAGATCTGGGTCAGCCGGGTGCCGCAAGCGGACTTCGTCATCGTCATGGCCCGCACCGGCGAAGGCAAGCGGGCCGAGGGCGTGACCGCCTTCATCGTCGAGCGCGGCACCAAGGGCTTCATCATCGAGCGCGAGATCCCGATGTTGGGCGGCCAGCGCACCTATGAGCTGGTGTTCGAGGACTGCCGCATCCCCGCCACGCAGCTGCTCGGGGTCGAGGGCAAAGGCTACGCGCCCATGCAGCTTCGCCTGACCGTGCGGCGGCTGCAGATGGGGGCGTGGTGCATCGGCATGTCCCGCCGCGCGCTGGACATGATGGTGGACCATACCAAGCAGCGCGTGACCTTCGGCCAGCGACTGGCGGATCGGCAGGCCATCCAGTGGTGGATCGCCGATGCCGCGACGAAGATCCACGCCTGCCGCCTGATGGTTTACGACGCCGCCATCAAGGCCGATGCCGGCAGAGACGTCCGCACCGAAGCCTCGATGGTCAAACTATACGGCACGGAAATGGCAACCGAGGTGGTGGATCACGCGATGCAGGCGTTCGGCGCGATGGGTGTGGCGAAGGAGTTGCCCCTGCAACTGATGGCGCAGAAGGTCCGGACGATGCGCGTCTACGAGGGTCCTTCGGAAGTGCATCGCATGGCGATCGCCCGTCGCATCATCGGCAAATGACCACCCCGCGCATCAAAGCGGGGATCTGGGTCAGCATGGCGTTGCGCATGGGCAACGCCGACGGTCGGTTCGCCACGGTGATCCGCAAAGGTGATCCCGATGCCGGCGGTGTCCTGGTCGTGCTGCGGGGCAGGGAAGGCGTGTCCGTGTTGTCGCAGCTTCGATCGGCCGACGGCGAACTCGCATGGATGCGCGCGACCGGACCGGCGGCGGTGGATGATCCGACCGCTGATGCCTACATCGCCCGGCAACTCAAATTCGATCCCGATCTATGGGTGATCGAATTCGAGGCGCCCGACCTGCTGCCGCCATTCGAAGCAAGGCTTGTGTGATCGGCGACGAGGTTCTGGATCAGGCGACCCGGTTCTGGTTCAGGCGATGAGGGTTGACCCGCCGTGCAGGCGATGACAGCGGAGGGCGCGCGTGTACATACCGGTGGCTGATAGCGACATTCCTGGCGTCGTCGGTCTCATGAACCGAGCATACCGGGGTTCCGGCGATTCGTCCGGCTGGAGCACGGAAGAAGCATATCTCGCAGGCGACAGAACCACGGAAGAACGGCTTCGTGCCGACATGGCAGGGAAGCCTTCAGCTTCGCTCCTGAAGTGGGTGGACGAGCAAGCCGAGGGCTTATGTGGCTGCGTCTGGCTCGAACCGGTCAGCGAAGATACTTGGTACCTGGGGTCATTGGCCCTTGATCCCGAAAGGCAAAATGGCGGCCTCGGTCGAACCATGCTCGCTGCCGCCGAAGAATGGGTCCGTCGACGTGGCGCGAGGCGCGTTCGCATGACTGTCATCAATGTCCGCGAGACACTTATCGCGTGGTACCTCCGGCGAGGCTACGCCAAGACGGGTGCGACCGAAGCATTCCCTTATGGTGATGATCGCTTCGGAAAACCTCTACGCGATGATCTTTGCTTCGTGGTTTTGGAGAAAACCTTCTGACGTCCAACGGATTGCTCAATTGAACCATCGGCCGTCCGCTGACCGACGGTCTCTTCCGTAAAGCGGTCGGACCACTTTCCACCAATCCCGGCGGTTCCAGGGTGGCACATACCGCTGGCGGAACCGTGCAACTCACCGGTGTGATCTACAGTCAAATCCATCGAATCGCGGGTGCCGAATCCGTGTGCCGCAGATCGATCGCGGCGTTGGGTGCGAATGAAAGCAACAGGCCGCCGGCACCGTCGGAACCCTGCTGCATGGATCCCTTCAGGCTGCTGTCGACGATCAGAACGTCGCCCTTGCCGACACTGAAATCCTCGATCGTCAGTGCCCCGCCGCCGGCGTGAAAAACATAGCTGTCCGCGCCGACGCCACCGCTGATATCGATCGAACCGCTTCCGGCGGTGAAGACATTCTGCCCCGATGTCGCCGCGACGATGGCTCGGCCCGATCCACCCGTGAGATCGATTTCGGCGCTGCCGGTCAACGAAACCGACGTCGCGGTGCTACCAAGTGTCGCCTGAATGATACCGCTGTCGGTCAGCGAGAAAATGTCACCGTCAAGTGGCGTGCCATTAAGGGTCGCGGCGAGTGTGGCTGCGCCGGCGGTCACCCGGACGGTGTCGGTTGTTGCGGCTGACGACGGTGACGTCGCGACCGGTGGCTTGGTCGACGGCACGCTGAAGCTGACAGAGCCGTTGTTCCACAGCCCCGTGGCGGTGGTTGAGGCCACTGTTCCGTCATAGGAGACGCTGTTGATGAACAGGTTCCGGTCGACGGGATCGTATTCGCCGGCGCTATTGACCGGACCGACCGTGTCGTTGAGGTAGCTTACGGCAACGGTATGAGGTCCATTTCCCCAGGATCCGCGCAGGTTGAACTGTTGGCTCTGACCCTGCCACTCGATGGCGGAGGTTGTCAGCGTGCCGCCGACTTGTTTGCCATCAACCGACACCGTGAACTGTGCGTTCCCGGCATACGGATCCTCGCACACGGCTAGGCCCAGAGTATCGGCACCGGTTCCAACCGAGACCGAGGGTGGTGTGGTGGTCGGCGTGGACGGCGCATTCGCCGGCACGACCGTCGTATCGGTGATACCGTAGATAGCCTGGTCTGCTGCCAGGACGCCCGACACATAGATACCGGTCACGGTCGAACTGACCGCGGTATTGTCATAGGTCACGCCGTCGACGTAGAGGTTGCGATCCCCGCCATCGTTGAAGGCCGCCTTGTCCCCAGCTGTCATCGAGTTGTTGGCGAAGGTGATGGCGATGTTGTGCTGGCCGGGCGCGAAGTTACCCTTGAAGGTAAATGTCTCCGTCTGACCCGCGGCGCGCGAGGCGGTGACGGTCTGCAGGCCGCCGATCTGCTGACCATCGACGTTCAGCGTGAACGCCGCGTCGCGGCCCGCCGCACCAACGGGTCCGTCGGCGTCTTCCGACATCGTCAGCACGATGGTGTCGGAACCACTGCCGATGACGGTGCCGGGCGCGGGCACGGTGGGCAGGGGGCTAGTCGACGTGCCGGCGCCGGAGGACCATGTCGATCCGGTCCAGCTCCACCACAGATGGCCGGAATTTTCCTGCCAGATCGTGCCGTTCACATAGGCCAGTTCGGCGACATTGGCGGTATAACCGGCCGCCGCCCCATTTTCGTCCACCACCCCGGCGGCTGTGATCGTCCAGGTATTGGCTTTGGCATCGATGATCGACCCGTTCGGTCCGGTGATTGCCGTGTCATTCGCCGATGGGGTCATGGTGGGCGCCGGAGCCGGCGCGGGCATGGGAGCCGGAGCAGGCGTGGGAACCGGTGCGGCGGGCAAGGGACTGGTCGATGTGCCGGCCCCAGTGGACCAGGCCGACCCGGTCCAGCTCCACCACAGATGGCCGGCATCCTCCTGCCAGATGGTCCCATTCACGTAAGCCAGTTCCGCGACGTTGGCGGTATAACCGGCCGCCGTGCCGTTTTCATTCACCACCCCGGTGGCTGTGATCGTCCAGGTATTGGCTTTGGCATCGATGATCGACCCAGGCGGGCCGGTAATTGCCGTATCGTTTGGTGAAGCGGTCGTCTTGGGTGCCGGCATCGGCGCCGACGCGGCGGGCACAGGACTGGTCGAGGTGCCAGCCCCCGCTGACCATGCCGATCCGGTCCAACTCCACCACAGATGGCCGGAATTCTCCTGCCAGAGGGTCCCATTCACATAGGCCAGTTCGGCCACGTTGGCGGTATATCCCGCCGCCGTGCCGTTTTCATCCACCACCCCGGCGGCTGTAATCGTCCAGATATTGCCCGTGGCATCGGTAAGCGACCCGATCGGTCCGATGCTAGTATGATCGCCTATCGTAACAGAATTGCTGGCTGTCATCTTGGACTCTCAAATTCGTGATCCGCCGCGCAAAAGTCACAGCGACATGAGCCCGTGTCAATTCCAGATTAGTATTATTTTAATTCAGTATATGTATAACCAAATGTCCGCCCACGTTGCACCAAATGTCCGCCCGCGTTTCAGTTAGCGTCGTGCAAACTGTAGTTCGAGGGACTGACGGGGTCCTCCGAATGCAGGTGCGTTCACCCAATCGCCGACGCAGGCCGTGAGGATGACGGATGCCGGTAGAGCGCGATGGTCTGGGGTTGAACCAGCCGCGGATGCGAATCACCCGCTCAAACAGAGCAAATCAGGGCGTGCTTCAACCTGAAGCGATCACCCTTTCTAATGCAGCCGCACCGTCACCGGCGGCAGCGGCGGAAAGGCGACCGTGACCGTTGTCGGTCCGGACAGCCAGACCGGCGGGGTGATGCTGCCCAGCATCACCACCTGACCGGCTTGCAGACCGCCAAACGCGGCTGCCTCGGCAGATCCGGCCAGCCACGCCAGACCATTCAACGGATGGCCCAGCAGGTCGGTGGTGACACCGTCATCCGAGGTGCCGTCGTCCAGGCTGATGCGACCCCGCAGGGCGCCGATGTCCAGCGTCTGCCAGTCGACGTCGTGCCGATCGCTGATGATCGCAGCGCGATGGAACATCTGATCCGCGACCAGGGTCGGCGTACCAAGCCGCCGCAGATCGCCGTAGCGGTTCTCCACAATCTCGATGCCGGCGAAGAACCCGCCCACCGCGGCCAGCGCCTGCGCCTGCGAACAAGGCGCAGGCGGCAGATCCCGCGCCAGCCGCACCGCGACCTCGCACTCCACGCCCGGCTTGATGAGGTCGGCGAAGCGGAATTCCGCGTGTCCATGGTGAACATCTTCTTTTCGCATGAACCCGGCGATCGGCACATCGACCCCCAGATAGGCCTGCATCCGCTTGCCGGTGGCGCCGATCTTGAACCCGCACGGCGGCACGGCGCCCAGCAGCGCCGCCAGCGCGAACTGAACGGCGGCGCCCTCGGCGCTGCTCGACGGCGCGATGGCGGCGGGCAATCCGGATACCACCATCCGATCCTGTCGGAGCCTCCACAACGCCCGCGCGGCCGGAACCGGATCGAACAGGCCCGGATCGAACGTGCCCGGATCGAATGTGCCCCGACCGACCATGTTCAGCGCCGGGAAAGTTCGTACAGCGCGACCGAGGCGGCAGCGGATACGTTCAGGCTCTCCACCCCACCCTTGATCGGCAGGCCGGCGATCTCGTCACAGGTTTCCCGCGTCAGCCGGCGCAGACCCTCGTCCTCCGATCCCAGCACCAGCGCCACCCGTCGGGCGGCGAATGCCGGTCCGGACAGCGGCGCCCCCGTGGCGGCTAGGCCGATGCACCAGACGTTGGCGGCCTTCAGGGCGATGATCGTGCGCGCGATATTCACCGCCCGCAGCAGCGGCATTGTCTCCAGCGCACCCGAGGCGGCCTTGGCCAGGCCGCCGGTCTCCTCGGGCGCGTTGCGATCCTGGGTAATCACCGCCGCGGCCCCGAACGCGGCAGCGGAGCGCATGATCGCGCCGACGTTGCGCGGGTCGGTGACCTGGTCCAGCACGACGATCACGCCGGGTTTGTCCAGCACCGATTGCAGACTGGGGGGCGCCAGCGGATCGGCGAGCAGCGCAGCACCCTGGTGCACCACATCGCGCCCCAGCAGGGTGTCCAGCCGAACCCGCTCCACCCGTTCGGGCGAGAGCGCCCAGGGCGGCGGAAGCTGCCTGGCGATCGCCGCCTCGCCTTCCTCGGTCAGCAGCAGGCGGCGCAACCGGCGGTTCGGGTTGGCCAGGGCGGCGGCCACCGCATGGTGGCCATACAGCCAGACGGTGCCCTTCGGCGCGTCCGGCGTGGGCCGAGGCGGATGGACGCCCCGGTTCTGCTGCCCAGACGCGGGATAACGCGGGTACGTCGCATCCCTCGCCACACCCGGCTGATATCCGCCACGCGGCGCCCCGCCATACGATGCCGGTTTCGCCCCGTTGCGTGGACCATTTGGGCGTGGACCATTTGGGCGCGGGCTGTCTGCATTGGGGCGTGGACCGTCAACGCGGGACTTGTCCGGATGCGGTCCATCAAGCCGCGGCCCATCATGCCGCGGCTTGGCATGGGCATGGTGCGTGGGATCATTGCCCCCGCCGCCGTGCCCGCCACCCCCTGGACCCCGGCCTGGCACCCGTTCGCCCGGCACCCCTCCAGCTTGCGCCCCCCGGGCTTGCACGCCTCCAGCTTGCGACCCGCGGGTGTGCCCGGCGCCACTAGGTCCGGGCGGTCGAGGTACATGGCCGCCGGGACCGCGATAGGGGCCGCGATCAGACGAGGGGCGCGAAGGGCCGCCGGGACGGTTGCCATGGGGAGGTTTCATCGAACGCTCTATAGCGCCCGGCCAGGAACCTGCACAGACAGCCCCCTGAGCGCTATCCTCGCGATGGCGACCTTTGCGGGGATGGGGTCGACATCAGCGCCCGTGCCGGCGGTCGGATGATGACCCCGTGTCGACACCTGGCGGCCTATCGATCGCGGACTACCGTTCGCGGGTCAGCCAGGCGCCGACCTCTGTTCGCGGGTCAGACCCGCGCGGGCAGCGTCAGCCGGGCACCAGACGTCCGGCGGCCGAACGCCCCCAGCGCAGTGCCGGCGTCTCCAGATGCGTGTGCAGCCAGACCGACGCCAGGATTGGCAGCCCGATCGCCGTCGGGATCCACAGCAGGGTGAACACCATCGCGTTGCTGCCGACGATCTGGCTCAGCGTCGCGGCGATCAGCTTGTGGATCGGCTCGTTCACCAGATAGAGGCAATACGAGATCGCCCCCAGGGACCGCGCCCCCTGGCTTCGCAGCAGCCACCCGGCCGGCCCGAACCGGCTCCGTTCGGGCAGCATCTGCACCCCGAGGCAGGCCGTCCAGACCAGCGGCGGCAGCATTTTGCCGACCGATTCCTGGGCCGCGCAGATCGCCATGCCGGCGGCCAGGACCAGCGCGTAGCGTGGCAAAGCGCCGCTCTCCCGCCGCACCACCGCGACGCTGGCGACGCCCAGTGCGAAGAAATGTGCCTTGTTCGGCAGGAACGCCCGGCTGAACTGCCAGCCATCCGGCGCGGCGAGGTGCCAGGCGAGCCCGACCAGGGCCAGGCCCAGCAGCGCCGGGCACAGGCGGCGGCTGCCGCCGGCGACCAGCAGCGCCAGAAGATAGAACTGCCACTCCGTCGACAGGCTCCAGGCGGCGCCAAGGAAGCTGACCCAGACATCCGGCAGGATCGCCTTCGGGAACAGTCCGTGCGTCATCGTCAGGTGCGCCGTGATCTCCGGCAGCCATGCCTGCGGCCAGGCCATGACGCAGATCGTCCTGGCCGCATTGTTGGGGCCGATCCAGGGCATCTCGTCGAAGCCGCAGGACCAGGGTTCCACCGCGACCGCCAGGGCGAACACGAACAGGAACACCGGGAATATCCGCGTCGCCCGAGCGATCAGGAACGGCTTGGCGCGGCCGCCGGCGCGCTGTAGCGACTGGGTGATGACCAGCCCGCTGAGCATGAAGAACACGTCCACCGCCGCTCCGCCATGCGACACCGCGTCCTGCACCCACTCCGGCAAGCGCGCGAACGGGGCCATGTGGCCCAGCAACACGTAAACCGCCAGCAGGCCGCGCAGACCATCAAGGCATTCCAGCCGTTTCATGATGCCCCAGCCGTTTCATGAGGCTATGGTGCAAGAAATAGATTAACAACTTACGAAGCCTTGCAATCACCCGGTTCGCTCGCTATTTCAGGGGCCAATCATTCTCCGCGGCGATACGGAGGTGGCCCTGGCGGGCCGCCTTTTTTTGTTTTGGACACCCGAGTTTGGACGGAAACGAACCAACAACGACGGACTCAGCACCGGCCTCCGCTCCCGGGGCCTCTGCCCCAGAGGCCTCTGCTCCAGCGGCCTCTGCGTCGGGAGCCTCTGAGCCGGGCAGCGGCCTGGAGGGCAAGCTGGCCGCGATCATCGCCCCGCGCTTGCAGCTCATGGGCTTTGAGCTGGTTCGCGTCGTCGTGCTCGGCCGGGAGCGGCCAACCATCCAGGTCATGGCGGACCGCGCCGACGGCGCGCAGATTACCATCGAAGACTGCCAGTTGATCAGTGGCGACGTCAGTGCCGCGATCGACGTGGACGATCCGATTCCCGGCGCCTGGACGCTGGAGGTGAGTTCCGCCGGGATTGACCGGCCGTTGACACGGGTGAAGGACTGGAACCGGTTTGCCGGGCATCTTGCCAAAGTGGATACTTTCGTTCCACAGAATGGCCGCCGGCGGTTCTCCGGGATTGTCCTCGGCGCGGACGAGGCCGCCGCCCGTCTTCGCCTCGATGATGGTGTGGAAGTCGCGGTTCGCCATCCCGATATCCGGCGGGCGAAACTGGTGCTTACAGACGCGCTGATCGCAGCCACGGCCGCGCCGCCGCAAGCAAATTAGTCACACTGGACGAGCCCGATCCTGCAAACCGAAGCGCAACAACGTCGACACAGGCCGCACCAGACACGCCCGCTGAGCCGGCGCCGCAAGCACCGGACCCTCGGCACGCCAAACCCAAACACGCCGAACTTCAACACGCCAGAAGCCGAACACGCCAGACTGCAACACGCCAGACTGCAACACGCCAGACCCCAACACGCCAGACCCACAGACAGAGGTCGCCATGGACACCGCAATTGCCCGCCCCGAACTGCTGCTGGTCGCTGATGCCGTCGCACGGGAGAAGAATATCGACCGCGAGGAAGTGTTGGAGGCTATGGAGCAGGCCATCCAGAAGGCCGGCCGCGCTAAATACGGTCATGAAAAGGATATCCGTGCCACGATCGACCGCAAAAGCGGCGACGTCCGGCTGTCCCGCTGGACCGAGATCGTCGACGCGGTCGAGAACGAAGAAACCCAGATGGGCAAGGTCGATGCCGCCAAGCTGTTTCCCGACAAGAAGGTCGGCGAGTTCGTCGTCGACCCGCTGCCGCCGATCGACTTCGGTCGCATCGCCGCGCAGACCGCCAAGCAGGTCATCGTCCAGCGGGTGCGCGAATACGAGCGCAAGCGCCAATACGACGAGTTCAAGGACCGCGTCGGCGAGATCATCAACGGCGTGGTCAAGCGCACCGAATACGGCAACCTGATGGTCGAGCTGGGTCGCGCCGAAGCCCTGCTGCGGCGCGACGAACTGATCGCCCGCGAATCATTCCGCAACGGCGATCGAGTGCGCGCCTACATCTACGACGTGCGCGAGGAACCGCGTGGCCCGCAGATCTTCCTCTCGCGCACCCATCCCGGCTTCCTGGCCAAGCTGTTCGCCCAGGAGGTGCCGGAAATCTACGACGGCATCATTGAGATCAAGGCGGTGTCGCGCGATCCGGGCAGCCGCGCGAAGATGGCGGTGATCAGCCGCGACTCCTCGATCGACCCGGTCGGCGCCTGCGTCGGCATGCGCGGCTCGCGCGTGCAGGCGGTGGTGCAGGAGCTGCAGGGCGAAAAGATCGACATCATTCCCTGGAGCAGCCAGGCCGCGACCTTCGTCGTCAACGCGCTGGCCCCGGCCGAGGTGACCAAGGTCGTGCTCGACGAAGAGGCCGGCCGGGTCGAGGTGGTGGTGCCGGACGAGCAGCTGTCGCTGGCTATCGGCCGGCGCGGGCAGAACGTGCGCCTGGCCTCGCAGCTGACCCGCTGGGACATCGACATCCTGACCGAGGCCGAGGAAAGCGAGCGTCGTCAGGAAGAATTCCGTCGCCGCTCCGGCCTGTTCGTCGAGGCGCTAGATGTCGACGACATGATCGCCGGGCTGCTGGTGACGGAAGGCTTCACCACGGTCGAGGAACTGGCGTTCACCCCGCTCGATGAGGTCGCCGCGATCGAGGGCTTTGACGAAAGCGTGGCCGAGGAACTGGTGCGGCGCGCGGAAAACTTCCTGTCGCAGCGCGACAACGCATTGGACGGGCAGCGTGTTGAACTTGGCGTGAGCGACGAGATCGCCGCGATCGAGGTGCTGACGCCGCAGATGCTGGTGACGCTTGGCGAAAAGGGGGTGAAGACGCTCGACGATCTGGGTGACCTCGCGTCCGACGAACTGGTCGAGATCGTCGGCGAGGACAAGATGGACGAAGCCACCGCCAACGAGGTGATCATGCTGGCCCGTGCCCACTGGTTTGACGCCGGGGAAGGGTTGGCCCCTGCCCAGGAGGCGGATCACGACTGAACCCGATCGGACCGAAAACGACCGTGCGGACAGCGCGGAAAACGACCGTGCGGACAGCGCGGAAAACGACCGTGCGGACAGCGCGGATCCGGCTGACGACGAACCCGAACACGGTCCGCTGCGTCGCTGCATTGTCACGCGGGCGCGATTGCCAAAGGAACGGATGATCCGTTTCGTCGTGGGTCCGGACCGGCAGATCGTTCCAGACCTGGCCGGGCGGCTGCCCGGGCGGGGTTTATGGTTGAGCGCATCGGGGGATGTGATAGAGTCCGCCACCACGCAAAAAGATGGGCAGCAAAGGGAAAAGCGAGGCGACAAGCCTGATCGCCACGCCGATGGGGGCCATGCCATCGCGGGTCATGCCGCTGGCGCCCACGGAGTTGCGGCGAACCTGACTCGCGGCCAGTTGGTTCGGGCGTTCGCCAGGGCCGCGCGCGGCCCGGTATCGGTGCCTTCCGATCTTTCTGTCCTGCTTCAGGCGGCGCTCGTCCAGCGTATCGGGCAATGCCTCGGACTTGCCAGGCGTGCCGGGCAGGCGGTGGCGGGTTACCAAAAGGCACGCGAGGCGCTAAGCACTGGCCGCCACAGGCTGGTTCTGCAGGCGTCGGACGGCAGTGAAGCTGAACGATCGCGCTTCCTGTCAGGCTTCGGGTCGGACCTGACGGTCATTGATCCGCTTCCGGGCGAGGCGCTCGGACGGGTATTCGGTCGAGACTATGTCGTGCACGTCGCGGTTGCGCCGGGCAAATTGGCGGAGTCGCTCGCTATGGAGGCGGGCAGGCTGGCCGGGTTGAGGAACGGGTCCGCAAGGGCCTTGGGGTCCGCGAGGGCCACGGCGCGGGAAACCGCGTCGGTGAACGATGGAACGGGTGCCAACGGATAAACATGAGCGAAAGCAACGATCAGGACGGCGGCAAGGGGCGGCTCTCTCTGCGTCCGGCTGGGCGTTTGGAACTGGGACGGACCGTCGATGCGGGTTCCGTCCGCCAAAGCTTTAGTCACGGCCGGTCAAAAGTCGTACAGGTGGAGGTGCGCAAGAAGCGCGCGCCATTGCCTAACCCCTCGGCCGCCGCGGGAGCGCCGCCGCCACCGCCGGCGGGTGCGGCCCCCGCACCGCGTACGCCGGTGCAGCCGGGCCGTCCCGCGCCCGGCGCCGGGCGTGCGCTGACCGCCACCGAACAGGCGGCCCGTCAGCGAGCGCTGGTTGAACAGCAGCGCGACTCGGCCAAGCGCGAAGCCGAACGACGCGAGCAGGAGAAGATCTCGATCCTCTCCGCCGCCGAGGAAGCGCGCAGGCGCGAAACCGAGGTCCGCAGGGCGGCCGAGGAAGACGCGCGTCACGCCGAAGAGCAGGCGGTGCGTGAGCGGATCGAGGCCGAGGCAAAACGCGCGGCCGACGCCGCCGCCGCGGCAGCCTCGGCGGCAGGTGCGCCGGCGACCGGGGATGAAGCCGCCGACGCGGTCCGCCAGCCCGCCGCCGCCCAGCCCGCGGCCAATGCGTCAGCCGCCCGGCCCCAGGCACCGCGGCAGCAACCCGCACCCTCGGCGGTGACCGAGACACTGCGGCTGCGTGCCACGCGTCCCGAGGACGAGGACGAAGGTCGCCCGGTCCGCCGCACCGGCGCCGGCGGCGTGCCGGCCAGGAAGCCCCCGATCGTCGCACCCAAGGGGGGCACCAACGACCGCCGCCGAGCCGGCCGCATCGACGTGCAGGCGGCGATCGAAGGCGAGGACGAAAAGGTCCGCTCACTGGCGTCCGTCCGCCGTCAACGCGAACGCGAGCGGCGCCAGGCTGAATTGGACCGGCTACGCTCGGATCAGGTGAAGGTTGTGCGGGACGTTATTCTACCAGAACAGATTACCGTGCAGGAGCTCGCGGCCCGGATGGCCGCCCGTGGCCCCGAGGTCATCAAGGCCCTGATGAAGATGGGCGTGATGGCGACCATTACCCAAACCCTCGATGCCGACACCGCCGAACTCGTGGTGCAGGAGTTCGGCCATCGGGCTCGGCGGGTCTCCGAGGCGGATGTGGAACTCGGCCTGGAGGGTCATGCCGACATCGACACCGACCTGGTCACCCGGCCGCCTGTGGTGACGATCATGGGACACGTCGATCACGGCAAGACGTCGCTGCTGGATGCGCTGCGCTCGACCGACGTGGTGGCGGGCGAGGCCGGCGGCATCACCCAGCACATCGGCGCCTATCAGGTGGTGATGCCTGCCGGTGAGCGGATCACGTTCATCGATACGCCGGGCCACGAAGCGTTCACCGCGATGCGGATGCGCGGCGCCTCGGTCACCGATATCGTGGTGCTGGTCGTTGCGGCCGATGACGGGGTGATGCCCCAGACCATCGAGGCGATCCGCCACGCCAAGGCGGCGAACGCGCCGATCATCGTCGCCATCAACAAGATGGACAAGCCGGATTCAGAGCCCAACCGCGTGCGCCAGGAACTGCTCAGCCATGAGGTCGTCGTCGAGGATATGGGCGGCGAGACCCAGGACGTGCCTGTCTCGGCGCTGAAGAAGACCGGCCTGGACAAGCTGGAAGAGGCGATTTTACTGCAGGCGGAAATCCTCGACCTCAAGGCCAATCCGAACCGCACGGCGGAAGGCACCGTCGTCGAAAGCCGGCTCGACCGTGGTCGCGGACCGGTTGGCACGGTGCTGGTGCAGCGCGGCACGTTGCGCCAGGGCGACATCGTCGTCGCCGGGTCCGAGTGGGGCCGGGTAAGGGCGATGCTCGACGACAAAGGCAAGCCAATGGCCGAAGCCGGGCCGTCGGCGCCGGTGGAAATCCTCGGCCTGAGCGGCGCGCCGCCGGCCGGCGAGCCGTTCGTCGTGGTCGAGAACGAAGCCCGCGCCCGCGAGATCACCGAGTTCCGCGAACGCCGGCAGCGCGACAAGGCCGCCGGAGCGGCGGCCGGTGCGCGCGGCACGCTCGATCAGATGCTGGCCCGCATCCAGGCGGGCGAGCAGAAGGAAGTCGCCGTTCTGATCAAGGCCGACGTGCAGGGTAGCGCCGAAGCGATCCAGCTGACCGTGACCAAGCTGGCGCATGAGGAGGTGAAGGTTCGCGTGCTGCTGGCTGGGGTCGGGCAGATCACCGAAAGCGACATCCAACTCGCCAAGGCCTCCGACGCGGTGATCATCGCCTTCAATGTGCGCGCCACCTCGCAGGCGCGGGAACTGGCGGCGCGCGAGAACGTCAACATCCGCTACTTCTCGATCATCTATGAAGTTGCCGACGACGTCGAAAAGCTGGTCAAGGGCAAGGTGGCGCCCAAGGCGCGCGAGAAGTTCCTGGGCTACGCCGAGGTCCGCAAGGTGTTCAACATCACCAAGACCGGCAAGGTCGCCGGCTGCATGATCACCGAAGGCCTGGTCAAGCGCGGCTCCGGCGTGCGGGTGCTGCGCGACAACGTGGTGATCCACAGCGGGGAGCTGTCGCAGCTCAAGCGCTTCAAGGACGACGTCCGTGAGGTCGCACGCGGCTACGAATGCGGCCTGTCGTTCGCCCACTTCGAAAATCTGCAAGAGGGCGATGTCGTCGAGTGCTTCGAGACCGAGATGGTCCCGGGTTGAGCAAGCCAACCAGGTCCAGCCCGTCGCGGGCCGGTGCTAACCATAGAGCCGGCTCATCACAGCGGCAATTGCGCGTGGCGGAGGAAATCCGCCACGTGCTTTCCGGGATCTTCGGCCGCGGCGAGTTTCGCGACCCTGACCTGGCCACCGCCAGGATAACCGTGACCGAAGTGCGGATCGGACCCGATCTGAAGCGTGCCACCGCGTTCATCTCCCGCCTGGGACGGTCGGATGTCGATGTCCTGTTGCCGGCCCTGCAGCGGGCCACGCCCTACCTGCGCGGGCAGGTGACGAAGGCGCTGCGGCTGCGCGTCGCGCCGGATCTGACCTTCACGCCGGACCTGGCGCTGGATCACGCAATGAAGATCGACGCGCTGATGCATCGGCCGGAAATCGCCCGCGACCTGCGCAACGACGACGCCCAGCAGGACGACCGGCACACGATCTGACCGGCGTTCGGTCCGGCCTCAGCCTGTTCCGGGCAGGTCGAGCGGCCGGCGGCGTTGCTGTATCCGGCGCGACCGAGGGGACCAGAATGGCGTCACTCGACCAACTCAATGCCATGTCGCCCGACGCGTTCATCGGCAGCCTGGAGGGTGTGTTCGAGAATGCCCCATGGGTCGCCGGCGCGGCGGCACCGCATCGCCCGTTCGCCAGCGTCAGCGCGTTGCATGCCGCACTGATGGCGGCCGCCCAGGCGGCGCCGGACGACCTCTGCCTGGAATTCCTGCGCGGTCATCCGCCGCTGTCGCCTCAGGCGCTCGCCGATCCCCAGCTGACCGCGTCGTCGCGCGCCGAACAGCAGGACCTCGGCATCAGCAGCCTGGGCGATCAGCTGGCGCTTTTCGAAGCCTGTTCCGCCGCTTACGAAGCCCGCTTCGGCATCCCCTTCATCGTCTGTGTCCGCCGGCAGACCCCAGCCTTCGTGTTGCGCGGTTTGCGACAGCGCCTCACCCACACATCCGATCAGGAGCGTGCCGCGGCCCTGGCCGAGATCGGACACATCACACGGCTGCGTCTGGTCGACCGGGTGACCGGCCCGGGCCTGCCGCGGGTCGCCGGTCAGCTATCGGCGCATGTGCTGGACACCGCACGCGGCCGGGCCGCGGCGGGCATCCCGATCGAGGTATTGCGTGAGGGCGTGCTGATCAGGCAAGGCGTCACCAACCAGGCTGGCCGGACCGACGCCCCGTTGCTGGCGGATCAGCCGTTGCGCATCGGCCGCTACGAGCTGCGCTTCGATGTCGCGGACTACTATGCGGGCTGGCCCGGCGCCGCCGATCCGCCCTTTTACGACGTCATCCCGATCCGCTTCAGCGTCGCCGAACCGGAAGGCCATTACCACATTCCGCTGCTGCTGAACGCCTGGAGCTACACGACCTATCGAGGCAGCTGATCGCGCCCGGACGGAGCAGCATCAGCCTGATCGGAACAGTCCGGCTGTTAAAGTCGCGCGTGAAACCAATAAGTGATACCGGGCGACGCATGCGTTGACCGGTATGTGCGCCGGGTTGGCGGGCGACTGAGCGCGCGCCGATCGTTTACGCTCAGCCTGAGCGTGCTATCGGCATGCCGTCAGCCGATGACGCATCATCCTGGCGCGTTGGGCCTCCATCAGCTGATCTCGCCGGGCCCACAGCGAGCGATACCAGGCAACCCTGGGTTTGATCTGATACGCCAGCATCCGTCCGCCGGCGACATCGTCCCGCGCCGCATCGGCGAGTTCGCGTGCCAGCTCCGGCATCTGCAGCAGGCGCTGCAGCGCGCCGTGGAACTCGATGGGATCACGGAACAACAAGCCGGTGCGCTCATTGACGATGCTATTGCCGTAGACGACGGCGCTCGCTAGTGCCGTTACCCGGCACGCCGCCGCCTCGATGAATTTCAGGTCGGACTTGGCCCGGTTGAACGGCGTGTCGGACAACGGCATCAGCGAGATCTCCGATTCACCCAGGATTTGCAGGTAGCTGTCATAGTCGCAGGTGGGCGTGAACGTCTTGTGAGACGTTTCCAGTGCCTCGAAGAAGCTCTGGTCATGCACGACCTTGAATTTCAGCCGTTCGCCGGCTGTCGCGGCGACCGCGTTGATCGCCGGCATCAGCGGTCGCCAGTCCTGCTCTCGGTTCAAGGCGCCGAAGAACAGCGTGATCGCGTTTAGATCGGTGAAGTTGCCGATATCGGGCAATGCGACCACGGCATTTGGGAAGACGGCGATCTCGGGGTTGTACTGGCGCAACGCGTCGGCCATCGCGGTGGTGCTGGTCTGCACCGCATGTGCTCCGTAGAAGGACAGCGCCCCACCCATCCGCATCATGTCGAAGTGTTCGGGAAGGTCGTCGAATTCAGTGACGACCAGAAAGCCCGCATCGACCAGTCGCCGCAACAGCTCGTGTCCCTCCGCACCGGTCAGCGCCGGGCGATGCAGCACGAAGATGCGCGCCATGCCATCCGGCGGGTGAGCCACTTCCACCCTATTGGTCACGCTGGCCAGCACCAGTGGATCCGATCCCATCGCCTGGATCGGGTAGACCACGCGCACGTGGGAGACGCCGCCCACCGGGGCCAGCATGTTCCCCGCCAGGATCAGCCGCTGACCGGGTTCCCTGCGGACCCGCCAGATCAGGTGGCTTGGCGCGGCGCGCGTGACGTAGTCCCGCGGATCGATGCCAAGCGCTTCCAGACCCAGGGCGATCGAGGCTGCAAAGCGGGCTGCCGCGTCGCCCTCAGGCTCGCGCAGGGTGACATCACACACCGTGAGGCCGGTGGCGGCCAGCCTGCGACGCATCAGATCGAGGTTGAAGCCGTGCAACGCCCCCGGACAGTGGTCCGCGGCCGCGGCATCTGAGCCGAACCCAAGCAGCAGCCGTTCGACAAGCTGCCAATGTTCGATGTTGGGAACGCAGATCAGCATCATCCCGTCCGCGCTGAGCGCCTCGGCATGACGATGGATCAACGCCCAGGGATCGCGCAGGTGCTCCAGGATCTCGTTGTAGATGATGCAGTCGACGCCGTCGGGCACGTCGAACGGCAGCGGATCGACTTCGACATCCGCGGTGACGACCATGTCCATGTGCTGTGAGGCCCGTGCCGCCGCGACCGGATCGATGTCGATGCCCAGCAACCGGGCCTTTGGGTTCAACGGCCGATAAGCGGCGGCCAGCATTCCGCTGCCGCACCCGACATCCAGGATCGTGCGCGCCGATAACGGGATGCGCGACAGAAGGTCGGAGGCAGCGTCAGGGAACGGCATGGCCGAAAATTGGGTCCCGCGTAGGTTGCGACGCGATCGCGGTCAGCTGACCGCTGTAAGCTGGTATGCGGAATCTTCGTTTGGTTGCAAGCATGATCGCGGATGCACGGATCGCGTGGAAAAAGACGCGCCGCACAACGGCTTCACACTGATCGCGTGGATCGCATCCAGCATCCGCGACTGGCAGCGGTCGAGCGAACCGTCAGCCGATAGCTGCGGTGCGGCATTCGCGGCGGACCGCAATGCCTGGCTCGCGGTAATGACCAGTCGCAGCGGCGTCAGTTTCTCCAACCGGTCCTGCTGGCGGTCCAGCCAGGTTCGGGTCGGATGCCAACAGCCCAGCCGGCTGCTGGCGGCCCACTCCGACAGGGTCGAAGCCGGCAGATCATGAAACCGCGGGCGCAGATCGACCGTGTCGGCCCAGTCAAGCCATTTGGCCCGGTGAATCCGCGCCAGCGGGCGGATCGCGATCCACGGAACACGCAGCGCGTCGGCGACGATGGCACCGTGCAGAGCCTCGCTCAGCAGCAGCTTGCAGCCGCGAATCGCCTGCAGGATCCGCAGCGGCGGGTCACGTGGATCGATCAGTCGTATGCCGGCCATATGCGCCGCTCGGCACCAGGCGCCACGGGCCGCGCTTTCAAAATGAGGCATGAAGCCGATGTCGTCACCCGCGGCGGCCGAACCGCCCGGTCCAGGCGGCACGAGTGCTGCGGGCACCCGTCCAGCGGGCACGAGTGCCGCGGGCACCAGCACCGCGGGATCGCCCAGAGCCAGCCGCGGGGAAAGCCCGAGCATTGCGGCGGTGCGGGGACCTCTGACCCAGTGAATGATCCAGTTCGCGTCAAGCCGTGCCGAACGCTCATACCCGCCATAGCCGGCGCCCGCGACCAGCTTGACCGTCCGCGGCGGGTGGCGCTGGTCGAGCACCGAGCCGATGCCCAGGAACCGGATCGCCGGGTCCTGGTCGAAGAAGCCGGGCAACAAACGCGGCCACAACACCAGATTGAGTTCGTCGCCGAAGTTGGATGATACGCCGCGCCAGCGGTACAGGATCACGCGGCCACCGGCACCGCGGCCTGTTCGATCGCGGCTTCGGTGGCGGCTTGGGCGAAGGCTCCGGTGGCGGCTTTGGTGGCATTCCAGCCCAACGCGGTGCGGATGAAGCCGGTGGCATAGGCAAAGCGCCAGCGGGCCGCGAGCAGCAACGTGGAGTGCGGCGGGATCAGGCAGGTCGGCACCAACAGGGCGGCGACCACCAGCCGGCGCGGCAGCTCGCGCCACACGGTTTCCGGCTGCTGCAGCAACCGCCGGGTCAGCACGGTGGATGCCCCCTGCCAGTACAACCGTGACAGCAGCCACGCAGGCTCCAGCCGACGGGCCTGGATCTGGTGGTACACGGTGATCTGCGAATCGTAGCGCACCGAGTAGCCCATGTCCTGCAGCATCCAGGCCAGCTGGACCTCTTCATCCGACAGCAACGACTTGCCGTAACGGCCGATCGAGCCGCCAAACCCGCCGGCCGCGATCAGCGATAGTACGTGCACGACCATGTTGGCGGCGTAGGGTTCCAGACCCTGGGGCACGGCGTCGGTGCGATACTCGCCGCTGCCTTCATGCTCGATGATCGACAGCACGCCGCGCAACGAGGTTGGCCACCACCCGGGCAGCGGCGCTTCCCATTTCGGCAGGATACGGCCGCCGATCAGGGCCGGCACGCGACCGGGCTGGGCAATCGCGTTCAGCATGGACTCGACCCAGTCGGCTGCCGGGATCGCATCGTCGTCGATATAGGCGATGAACTGCGTGCGGGTTGCCCAGGCGCCGGCGTTGCGCGCCAGGCTCACGCCCGGATGGTCAAGCCGGATCAGCCTGGCGTCGTGCGTCGCGGCCAGATCAGCCAGATCGGCCGAGGTCGCCGCGGCCGAGGCGCTGTCTACGATGATCAGGGCAAAGCGGTCGCGCGCTACTGTCTGCCGCCGCAACCCATCCAGACAGTCGCGGACGTAGCGCGGGCGGTCATGGGTGCAGATGCAGACGGTGAGGTCCATGCCGGGATGGTAGGGTGGAATGGTTGATAAAACGTTAACACCGGCTTGCCGGCGCAGCCCGTTGACGCATGATCGGCCGGCCGTTCCTTGGCTGCGGCGGGCTCCGGCGGAACAGCGTGGAAACCGCCTGAGCCGGGCACCACCCGGACGCCCCCGGTGTTTACCTGATCGCGACGCCAGATGCCGACGCGGCGGCGGGTGTGATACGCTTATCCGTTGGGCCGCGCCTCAATCGCCAGCATGGCAGGTTCCGCCGCGCCGACCTACTATCGGCGTGCGCGTGTGCGAACCGCTGGCATCAGGAGAGAAAAGCGGGGTGGAAGCGCTCTTTGCAGAACTTGTGGCGGATCTGGCCGTGGTGCTCGCGGCCTATCGACAGGCCGGCCTGCTTGGCGACGCCGGACACGGGTCGCTCGCCTGGACCTTGCTGGGCGGCAGCGACGGCGCCGAGCGGTTCCGGCGCGAGGCCCTGCTGCTCGATGCCCTGGTCCGCAATCGCGTCGCCCGGCTGGTATTCCGGCCTGTCGGCCTCCGTCACCTCGTGGTGTTCGGCGGCAACAATGTCGGCAAGAGCACGGTCGTCAATATCCTCGCGAAGGCCCCGGTCGCATCGACCAGCCCGGAGGGCGGCCACACCCGGCACCTGCAGGCGTTCAGCGCCGCTCCATTGCCGTTGTTCGCGTGGAACCGGTTCGCCTTCAGCCGTTTCCGGCAAGTCCCCCCCGAACAATTGCCCGCCGAACCGTTTGATCGCTACGCGGTGGTGCCGACGTCCGTGGCTGGCCTGCCGCCCGAGATCGTGCTGTGGGATTCGCCCGACTGCGACTCGATCGGCTCAACCCGTTACCTGCCCGCGGTGATCGAGGCGGTCGCCGCGGCCGATCTGGTGGTCTATGTCACCAGCGTCGAGAAATACGCCGTTGCCGATCTGGTCGAGTGGCTGTTCGACCTGTCCGGTGCCGGCATTCCGCTGCTCGAATGCCTCAACAAGACCGCCAGGAAGGATCGGCCGCTGGTCATCCGCAAGCAGACGGACGACGTGTTCCCGGCCGTCTCGCAGCGGCTGAACCAGCCGGCGCCGGTGCTGCGCGTGGTCGCGCTGCGCTACATGACCGACGGTGAGGAAGCCGATCTGTGGGGCACCGAACACCCGGAGGCGGCCGAACTGAGGCAGGCGGCGCTGGCGGGCCTGGCCATACGTGACGATCGGCAACAGGGTCTGACCGCGCTGCGGTGCGTTCTGCAAGGCGTTGACCATGTGCTGGAGCCGGCTCGGATGGAACTGTCTGTCCGCGCGGCCTGGTACGAGACCGTGGCGACCGCGGTCAGCGCGTTCATCGGGATCTATGAGCAGGAATATCTCGCCGGCGGCGCGATCATCGAGCCGTTCAAGAAGCTGAACGCGGAGTTGCTCGATCTGCTGGATCCCGACATTCCCCATCTGGGCGAGGTCGTGCGCCGGCTTCGCGCCGTGCAGCGCATCCCGACCGAACTGCTGAAGGCGGCGTGGCGATTGGTCACCGAACGCGGCGAAACCGCCAGGGATGGCAAGCTCGCTCTGGAGTTGCGGGCCTATGCCACGGCGCATCGGACGCTGCTCAATTCGCTGCACGAACGGATCGATACCGAACGGCGGATGCAGCGCCACCATCCGTTCTGGGATCGGCTCGCGGTGGAGTGGGACACCCAGACCGGCCGGCTGGCGGATCAGTTCAGCGCGGCGACGGTCGCGCACATGGCCAGCACCGACGCCGAGGTCAGGGCGGCGGCGCGGGATATCCTGAAGGCCCTGCAGCAGCGGCCGAACGTGCTGAGGATGCTGCGGACGGCACGCGTTTCCACCGACATCGGTGGCTTGCTGATCGGCTTCATCCTGCCCGGCCATGGCAGTATCATTCACGATCTGCTGCAGGATATCGTGATCGCCCCGGCGATGCTGGGTGCCACGGGCTTCGCGGCCGAGACCGCGGTCGAGGGCTATGTCGCGCAACGCCGCAACGAAATCATCGAGAAGCTGCGCGCCGATGCCCGGGAAATCGCTGCCAGGCTCTATATCGAGCCGTTGCGGGCGGTCGGTGACAACGTCATGAGAATGGTCGGGATGCTGGGGATCGAACGCGATCTGCTGGAGCGTATTCCGGCCAGCCTGCGGCGCCTGGAACAACTGAGTTCGCAACCGGAAAGCCCGCCTTCCAGGTCGATCACCTATGACCGGGGCTGATCCGTCCGCGATCCTGGCGCGGGCTGGCGTCTGGGCCGCCGAATTGCGGCAGCGCGGGCAGCTGGATCAGGCCACCGCCGAGCGGCTGAACGAGACGCTGAACGAATCGTTCGGAGAACGTCTCGATCACCAGGATGATCCGTTGCTGGTGGTCATGCTGTGCGGACCGACCGCCGTGGGCAAATCAAGCCTGATCAATGCCCTCGCCGGCGCCGAGATCTCACCGCCGGGGCTGGGGGCGACGACCCGTGCCGCGGTGCTTTACGTCCACCAGCAGGACGATCCGACCAGGCTGTTCGAATTCACCCATGCACTGGGTGAACAGCAGCAGGAAACCACCGAACTGGTCCGTCATCAGCGCGACGAACTGCTGCACAAGGTGTTGGTCGACAGCCCCGACATCGACAGCATCAGGCTGCGGCACAGGGCCCTGACAGCGCGTCTGGTGCATGCTGCTGACCTCGTGCTGTTCGTCACCTCGCCGGAGAAATACAAGGTCATGCGATCGGCGCGCTGGCTGCTGGAGCAACGCCGGCAGCGGGCTCTGGCGTTCGTGCTGAACAAATGGGATCGCCAGGCGCTTGGTCTGCAGCATGATCGCCGGGACGCGGTGGCGGAAGACTTCCGCGCGGTGCTCGCCGGCGAGGGTTTTCCGGATGCGCTGGTCTTCAAGGTTTCGGCGCTTCCGGTGCCCGCCCTTGAGGCATCTGCGGATCAGGCGCGCGATGACATCGAAAACGAGCTGCCGGCGCTGCGCACATGGCTGGAGACCGGTCTCACTCAGTCGACCGCGAGTGTCCTCCGCCGCCGCCGTCTGCGCGCCGCCTGGGGGCGGCTGGCGGCGACGATCGAGCATGCGGCGCCGCGGCCGCTGTCGACCCATCCGCTGTTGCCCGAGATCGTCGAACGTCTTGCCGCCCGCGCCGCTGCCGCGGAGCACAGCGTCGCGGCGGAGGCTTCGGTGCAGGCAGCCGACGGGGTCGAGGACAACGGTTGGCCCAGTACGCCGGGCCTGCTGGGGATGTGGGTCAGGACCTGGCACCGAACCGCATCGACCGCGGGCTCGTTGCGCACCGGGCTGGCCGCGTTCGGCGTCGCCGCGAGATCCGGGTCGCCGGACAACGGGTCGCGGCCGCGGATCGGATCAGCCCACGGCTTCGGTGCGCGAAGCGTGGCCATCCTGGCGGACACCGCGGCTGAGATCACCAGTGACGCGGCGGCGGCCGGGATGGTTCTGGGTCCGGTCGGTGCTGCCTGGGCGGGGGAGGCCGCGCAACTCGAACCGCTGCTCGCGACGGTGCCGCTGGACGTCGCGGCAGACCTGACCGCGCGTACCAGCCGGCGCACGCTGCGTCGCATGATCGGCCTGACGTGGGTCTACGCGGTCGAGGGATTGATCATCCTGGTGCTGCTGGTGGCCCTGGTTCGCGCCGGCACCGACTTCGTCAACGGCACCTACGCGCCCGGCGCGCTGTTCGGCACCGTGGCGATGCTGCTGGCCATGCTGGTGATCGTCGGCCACACCGGCGCGGCCATGTTCTTCCCGCCGTTGCGCACACGCCTGCGGCGGACCATCGCCCAGCGTGCGGCGTCGCTGGTCAAGCATGCCGCACAGCGGATGCGAACCGCGCTGCAGGACCAGGTGGCAGCGGTCGATCGCCTCGCGCGGGACGGCAGATCGTTATTGGAGCAGATTGAAGACCTCCTTCAGGCCCTGATCACCGACGATGCCGACGGGGCAGGGGTCGACCGGCTGTTCGGCGAGCCGCGGCAAAAGCTGATCGCGCAGGCGACGCCGCTGCCGGCCGAACCGATACAGGACGATCGGATCAGGCAACCGCGGCGGCCGCGTTTCGACTGATCCGGTTCGACGATTTGCAGCCGCCCGCGGCACGCCCCTATCTTGCCGGCGACATGTCAGAGGAAGTGCGATGCTTGGACCGTTGGATGGCTATCGGATCATCGACCTGACTTCAATGATCGCGGGTCCGTTGGCGACCATGATCCTGGCCGACCAGGGTGCCGACGTGATCAAGGTGGAGAACCCCGAGGGCGGTGATCACACGCGCGCCGGCGACAATCGGCGAAACGGCTTCTCGGCGTCCTTCCTCAACAACAACCGCAACAAGCGATCGGTCGCGTTGGACCTGAAGAACCCGGCGGCGCGGCAGGCGATGCTGCGTCTGCTGGGGACCGCCGATGTCTTCGTGCAGAACTTCCGCCCCGGCGTGGTGGAGCGCATGGGTCTGGGCGAGGACGCCGTCCGGGAAGTAGCACCCGCCATCATCTATGTCTCGATCAGCGGCTTCGGCGAAACCGGACCCTATGCGCAAAAGCCGGTCTACGATCCGCTGATCCAGGCGGTGTCGGGACTGGCCACCATCCAGGCCGGATCGGATACCCAGCGCCCGCGTCTGGTGCGCACCATCGTGCCGGACAAGCTGATCGCCTATAACGCCGCCCAGGCGATCACCGCAGCACTGCTGTCGCGGGCGCGGACCGGCAAGGGCCGGCACATCCGCCTGTCGATGCTGGATGCGATCATAGCCTTCCTCTGGGCCTCGGACATGGGCAGCCAGACCTTTGTGGGTCAGGAGATCCCGCAGCAGGAGGCAGCCAGCTTCATCGACCTGATCTACGAGACCGCCACGGGGCCGATCAGCGCCGCGGTGCAGACCAACCGGGAATGGCTGGCGCTGACCCGCGCATTGGACAAGCCGGAATGGCTGGAGGATCCGCGCTTCAAGACCCCGGCGCTGCGCCAGCGCAACATCGATGACCGGCTGATCCTGACCCAGGAAGCCCTGCGCACCCGTTCGGCGGAGGAATGGCTGGCCCGCTTGACTAGCGCAGGCGTGCCCTGTGCCCCGGTGCTGACCCGGTCGGCGATGCTGTCCGACCCGCAGGTCGTCGCCAACGGCATCGTCGTGGAAACCGAGCACAAGGCCGCCGGCGAACTGCGCCAGGCTCGTCCCGCCGCCCGGTTCTCGCTGACACAAGCCGCCATTCGTCAGGGCGCCCCGGACCTCGGCGAGCAGACCGCGGCGGTGCTGGCGGAGCTTGGATACGCCACGGCGGAGATCGAGGCGCTGGGTGCGAAGGAGCACGCCGCATGATCGACTTCTATTACTGGCCCACCCCGAACGGCTGGAAAGTCTCCATCATGCTGGAGGAGACAGCGCTGCCCTACACGCTGAAGCCGGTCAACATCGGCGCCGGCGATCAGTTCAAGCCGGATTTCGTGGCGATCAGCCCGAATGCGCGCATGCCGGCCATCGTCGATCACGATACCCCCGATGGGCCGATGTCGGTGTTCGAGTCCGGCGCCATTCTGCTGCATCTGGCGGAGAAATCCGGACGCTTCATGCCGACCTCGGCCATGGGGCGGAAAGCGTGCCTGGAGTGGCTGTTCTGGCAGGTTGGCAACCTGGGTCCGATGGCCGGCCAACTGAGCCACTTCGTCAACTATGCCAAAAGCGTGCAGGCAGGCGACCACCTCTACGCGCACCGGCGCTACGCCGGGGAATACGATCGCTGCCTGGGTGTGCTGGAGAAACGGCTGGGCGGACGCGACTACATCCTGGACGATTACTCGATCGCCGACATGATCTCCTGGCCCTGGGTGCTGATCGCCAGGCCGTTGGGGCAATCGCTGGATGCGTTCCCCAACGTGTCGCGTTGGCGGGATCTGATCAAATCACGCCCGGCGGTACAGCGCGGCGTCGATCTCGGCAAGGACATGCGTCGCACCGGACAGCACACCGAGGAGTCGCGAAAGATCCTGTTCGGCCAGACCGCGCGCTCGCTGGATGGATAGAGCAACATTAACCTGACCGGAACAGTCTGGCTGATAAAGTTGCTCCTGAAAACAATGAGCCAGAGCACGCCAGGGCAATCGGGTGAACCAGCGACCCTTCCATCCGGCAGCGTGCGGTGCCTGACCGACGGGATGTCGTCTCACTGGCAACGTAAGCATGTGTCGCGGCCTACCGAACATGCACCACAGAGCCACCGAGAGCACCTAGAGCATCAAAAATAACGCGGGTCCGTCGCCACTGGATCTCGGTGAACTCTGTGGCTCTGTGGTACATCTTTCTTGGTCTTCCTACAGTAGCGCCATTCCAGACGATCCTCATCGCGGAGCACACCCAAGTTCAATGCCGCGTATCGTTCACCCGATGGCCCCACAGAGCGCGCTGACCGGTCGATCAGCCTAGCGTGATCGCTTCATCCTGAAGCGATCACGCTTTATGAACCTCGACGGGCTCTGGGCGGTGGCACCGGATCAAGCCGATGGATGCCTTCAGGTCAGACCGGGGCAGCGCCGTCAGTTTGCCAGATGCCGCGCCGCCGTCTGGCCGGCACTGCTATCATCGTGCCACGGCGGCGCGCCCATGTTGACGTCCCTGGGCTTGGTCGCGGCGCCTGTCGCCCCGCCCCCAAGAGCGCCGGCCGCCCCGCCCACCAAGACACCGACCGGTCCGCCGACCAACCCGATCGTCGCACCAGACGCCGCACCTGTCGCAGCGCCCCCCTCGGCGCGCTCGGGTTCCCGCGAGCCACAGGCCGCGAGCAGACCTACCGACAGCATCGCAGCCATCGCCACGGTCTTGCGCATCGTTCATTCCCTTCGAATGGTTCAAGACCGCTTCACAACGCGGCATGGCACGGTCCGGTGGCAGAACCCGGCGAGCGCCCGGGTTTTCCAACGGGATCGTGATAATCGGCCCAGCACTTCACGCCCGATGGTTCACGCCCGGTCCTTTGGTGCCCGGAGCCTTGGCGCCCGAGCCTTAGCGATAGTATCCCGGCGGCGGTGGCGGCGGCGGGTAAGGCGCGTAGCTCGGCGGCGGCGGCGCGGGTGCATAGGCCGGTGGCCGTGGCGGCGGCGCTCCAACCGGCTGATAGCTGGGGATCTGGTTGCCATGTGAATACATGCACTGCGAATAGGCCAGATCGTACCGCTGCTGCAGGCTGTACTGCGCCCGTGAGGACGGACCAGCCCCAACCGCCGTGCCGCCGACCGCGCCGGCACCGGCGCCGATCGCCGCACCCCTGCCGCCGCCGACCGCCGCACCCAGCCCAGCCCCCAGCAAGGTGCCCAGCAGCGCCGTGCCGACCTGCCGATTGTTCGCTTGCTGCGCGCCGCCCTGGGTCTCGTTGAAGGCGAACTGCTTGCACACCGCCTGATCCCTCTGGAACACGTCGAATGGCTTGCCGGGCGCTGGCATCACCGCGACGGTCGGCCCAATTGGTTCGTTCGCACAGGCACTCAGCACCAGCAAAGGCGTCAGGATGACGGCAGTACGTGTCGGCAGTCGCATCAAGATCAACCCCTATCTGAACGGTGTGGACGGCACGGTTCGCCATGGCGTCTGGCACGCCGAGATATAGGGATAATAACCCGCCGGTTCGTCACATCGATACCAGTATCCCGCCGGCGCGGGCCCGATGCGGGACGGGTCGGTGAGCTGCGACGTCAGGCCGTGCCGGTGATGCTGCTTATGGCCATGGCCCTCATGAAACCCCCGCGTCTCGGAATGATCCCGTGACTCGGAAAGCTGGCGGGGCTCGGAATCGTCGTCGTAGCCCGTGCTTCGGGCATGGGTCGGACCGGCCGACAACGCGATGATGCAAACACAGAGTCGCCACATGAGCATGCACCCGATCGTGTTATCTTCCGGCAGTATCTCCGGCGCGCCTTAAGATCGTGTTAACGAGGCGCCTCAGGCCGCGTCGCCTCAGGCCGCGTCCCCCCGGCCGCGTTCCCCCCAGCCGCGTTCCCCCCGGCCGCGTCCCGTTGCCGGCATCTCGTTGGCCGCCTGCCGTCAGTCCGCGAGCGGCTGGTCCAGGATGGGCCGCAGAAAGGCCAGCAGATTGCCGCCGCTGAACCGGTGGCCGGCAACCCCAGCCGCGGCCGCGGCGCGCATGTCGCTGTCCTGATCACCGATCATCACCGCCTGCCCAGGCATCAGCGCCCAGGCATCGATCAGATCGAGCAACATGCCGGGCAGCGGTTTGCGCCACGGATGCGCTCGCCGATAGGCACTGAGCACCGCTTGCGGATGATACGGGCAGAACCGCACGTCGTCGATCGTTCCGCCCGCCGCCCGCGCCTGTCCGCCGATCCATCGCAGCAGGTCGCGGACCGCGTCCTCGGTATAGAGGCCACGCGCGACCCCGGATTGGTTGGTGACAATGAAGACATGCCAGCCCGCCGCGGTGGCGTGATGGATTGCCGCCAGCGCGCCGTCGGTCCATTCGAACCGGTCGCGTGAGCCGATATAGCCGTGGTCGATGTTGAGCACCCCGTCCCGATCGAGAAACAGTCCTCGGCGGCGCAGAGGATTATGCGCCGATGGCGTCCCGGTGGCAGCTTCGCCTGGCGCCTGATCCGCCGCCGGTATCGCCTGATCCTCCGCCGGTATCGCCTGAACCGCGCCCGCCCGCCGTGCCCGCCATCCAGGCACCGTCATCACCGCGATCAGGTCGTGGCTGATCAGCGTCGGCAGCATATCGGTCAGCAGCGTGCAACCCGGCCGCAGGTGGTCCAGCACAGCTTTGCGGAATACCGCGATCACCCCGCTCGCCGGACCGTCGAACCGCGCGATCCGCCCGATCGTCGCAGGTCGGTCGGTCGCCGCCGCGGCCAGCAGCGCGGCCAGGTTCCAGTCAAACAGGTGCGGTCCGGCGCACCACAGAAAACGCTGCTGAAGCCGATCCCGCACCCCAAGCAGCGCGCCGCCGGTGCCCGCGTCGGCGGCCGGCGGCGCGAACGTGATCCGCACCCGACAAGGCAGACAATCCACCATATCCAAAGGCATCTGACCGGTCAGCAACAGGAAATCGGTCACGCCGAAGCGGCTGAACTCCCGCAGCAGCCACCACAGGCAGGATCGCCCGTCAAACCTCTGAAGCAGGCTTGCCGGATCATCGACCGCTATCACGCACTGGGTGATGGTGGCATCGGTGGGATCCACGAGCTCAGCTTTCCGCCGCCGGCTCACGGCCCGCCAGCACCTTGTTCACCCGGCGGCCGTCCATTTCGATAACCTCGAATCGCCAGCCGCCGAAGACGATGCGATCGCCGGCGCGCGGCACCCGGCGCAGCAACGCCAGCAGCAGCCCGGCCAACGTGTGATAGCTGCCCTCAGCGGGCAGATCGGGCAGATGCAGCCGGTCCTTGAGCTCATCGACCGGCGTCATGCCATCCAGGGTCAGGCTGGTTTCGCCCTCCGGCCCCGGCACGCCTTCCTGATGCTCCGGACCGGACGCCTCGCCGACGATGGCCTGCAGCACGTCCGCGGCGGTCACCACACCCTCGAAGCTGCCGTACTCGTCCATCACCAGCGCCAGGCCCAACGTGTCGGACTTCAGTCGCTCCAGCGCGTCGAGCGCACTGATCGTGTCCGGCACGATCATCGGCTGACGCAGGCTGGCGCCGACCGATAACTCGCCGCCGCCCAGGATCCGATCCAGCAGGTCCTTCGCCTGCACCACCCCGACCACGTTGTCGATCGATCGGTCGCAGACCACGAAGCGGGAGTGCGGTGCGGCCTTCAGCGCGGCGGTAATCGCCTTGGCCGGATGGGTGCGGTCGATCCAGGCGAGCTCCGTGCGCGGCGTCATGATGGCGCGCACCGGCTTGTCGGCCAGCCGCAGGACGCGCTCGATCATGTCGCGCTCCTCGATTTCCAGCACCCCGGTCTGCGCTCCCTCGATCAGCAGTGCCTTCAGCTCCTCCTCGGTCACCGACTGCCGCGACGCTCGGTGTAGGCCGAACAGGCGAAGGATGCCGCTGGATGACTTGCCCAACAGCCAGACCGCCGGGGCGACGACACGCGACAGCACCGCGATCGGCCGGGCGACCCTGGCGGCCATCAGTTCGGGTGTCCGCAGGGCCAGCTGCTTCGGTACTAGTTCGCCCAGCACCAGCGTCAGGTAGGTGGTGACGATGACCACCATGGTCAGCGCCAGGCTGTCGGCGAAGCGGGCGGTCGCGGGGATGGTTTCCAGCCAGGCCTGGATATGCGCGGCGATCCGGGCGCCGCCGAACACCCCGGTGAACACGCTGACCAGGGTGATCCCCACTTGCACCGTGGGCAGGAAGCGCTGCGGATCATCCGACAGCACACGCGCGGCGGCGGCACCGCTGACGCCCTTGCGCTCCAGCACCGCGAGCCGGGCCCGGCGCGCCGAGACCAACGCCAGTTCGCTCAGCGAGAACAGCCCGTTCAGCAGGATCAGCAGCAGGATGACGACGATTTCGAGACCAATGGTCATGGTGGTTCCGGGACAGCGGGCGCGCGATCAAGGCGATTTGTAGCCGTCTACCATAACTCGGCCACGGTCATGAGGGGTTGAGAGGGAGACCAATCGGGGGGATGCCAATGCCGACAATCACTCTGTTGCTGAGCGTGCTTGGGCTGGTGCCGCTCATTTTCTTCGCCGGCGGTGCGGTCGGACACATTCCCGAGACCGCCGAACGCATGCTGATCGCGCTGATCGACTACGCCGCGCTGATCCTGGCGTTCGCCGGTGGCGTACATTGGGGGCTCGCCCTGCTGCCAGAGACGGCCCGGTCGTCGGTGCGCTTCGTGGCCGGGGTGCTGCCGCTGGTGGTGGCGTGGGTTGGCCTGGTGCTGGCGCAACTGGTGGCGCCCTCGGTTGCCCTCGCCGTACTGATTATCGGGTATCTCGCAACTGTGTTGACGGAGCATCGGGCGGCGCAGCGGTCGCTGATACCGCAGCCTTATGTCTGGATGCGCTGGGGATTCTCGGTGGTCGCGGTGCTGATGATGGCGATCGTGCTGATCCTCCGAGGCATCGGTCAGACCATTGTATTCTAATAACTTCTGGCCTCCCGCAGGCGTTCATGTTTGATTAACAACTGCCTGTTTCTTGACCGGAGTGCCGCCATGCCGACGTTCCTCGCAGCCGATCCCGCATCGTCAAAAGCCCCGAGACAAACCGCGGATGTCATTCCTTTTCCGATACGGACCAAGGCGGCGGAGCCGGCCCCCGAACAACGGCTGGTGCGGGCGCTGGGCTCGCTGAACGCGGCGATGGCCGACCAGCAGGCTGCCGTCAGCGCTTGGCGCGACGTCCTGGCGGCGTTGAAGGCCACCACGACCGGCCTTGACGACAGCCTGCACCGCTATCGGGCCAGCCTGCGAACGCTGGGTAGCAGCGTGTCGACGTTGCGCACCCAGGCGCGCTCGCTCGAAGCGTGGGCGGACAAGGCGGCCGCGACCAAAGACTGACCTTGCGCCGCGGCCCGCTCGCCTGCTTTCGTCGCAGCGGGAGGAATCGCCGACATGTCACAGACCGCCATGTCACCAACCGCGCTGATCCAGCAACTGCGTGCGGCGCGGATCGTGCCCGTCGTGCGAACCCGCTCCGCACAGCACGCCGCCACGGCGGTGCAATGGCTGCGTGCGGCGGGCCTCCGCGTGTTCGAGATCACCATGACCATTCCCGGCGGCGTCGAGCTGGTCAGCCGGCTGGCGCGGGATCCGGATGTCCTGATCGGCGCCGGAACGGTTCCTGATGCCGCGACCGCCCGGGCCTGTCTGGATGCCGGAGCGCGCTTCATCGTCGCCCCTTGGGTCGACCCAGCCCTCTCCGAACCCTGCCGCCGCGCCGGCGCGCTGCTGATGCTCGGGGCGCTTACGCCGACCGAGGTCCGCGCCGCGCTGACCGCCGGTGCCGATGTCGTGAAAGTGTTTCCGGCGTCCTCGGCCGGCGGCCCGGCGCACATCAAGGCGCTGGCCAGCGTGTTTCCGAACGTCGCCTTCTGTCCCACCGGCGGGGTGCAGGCTGGTCACGTCGCTGCCTATCTGGACGCCGGTGCCGCGTTCGTCGGCATCGGCGGCGCCTTGGTGGACGAACAATGCATCGCCGCCGGCGACCGGGCCGCGATCGAGGCGGTCGCCAACGCGCTGCTGCCCCCGGCGGCACGGTGATGACCGTTGATCTGCTGTGCATGGGCGAGCCGATGCTGGAGTTCAACCAGCTTCCGCCAAACCCGGACGGCACCCGGCACTACCTGGAAGGACATGGCGGTGACACCTCCAACGCCGCCGTCGCCGCCGCCAGGGCAGGGGCTCGCGTGGGCTACATCACCGCACTCGGTCAGGACATGCCGGGTGACAGCTTTATCCGTCTGTGGCAGCGCGAGGGCATCGATACCGCGACTGTGCGGCGCAGCGATCGTCATCCGACCGGGGTCTACTTCGTCACCCATGACGCGGGCGGCCACCACTTCCTGCACTATCGCGCGAACGCGGCGGCGGCGGCGTACGCGCCATCCGGCCTTCCCGAGGCAGCCATCGCGGCCGCGCGCATCCTGTATGTCTCGGGGATCAGCCAGGGGATTTCCGACACCGCCTGCGACGCGGTGTTCGCGGCGATCGAAATCGCCATGCGCAACGGCGTGAAGGTTGCCTACGATACCAATTACCGCCCGAAGCTGTGGCCGCCGGCGCGCGCCGCGGCGATCATGCATGCGGCGATGGCGCAGGCGGATTATGCCTTCCCCGGCGAGGACGACGTGCGGACGCTGACCGGCCTGACCGCACCGGATGCGATGCTGGATTTCTACCTGCGACTGGGGTCGAAGGTCGTGCTGCTGAAGATGGGCGCGGCAGGCGCCTATCTCGCCTCGGCGGATGCGCGGGTCAGGATCCCGCCGCATCAGGTCGTGGCGGTGGACGCGACCGGGGCCGGCGATACCTTGTGTGGATCATTTCTTGCCCGCGTGCTGGCGGGGGATCAGCCGGCGGCGGCGGCGCGTTATGCCAACGTGGCGGCGGCGTTGAAGTGCACCGGCTATGGCGCGGTAGGCCCGATACCGACCGCGGCGATGGTGCGGGCGGTTTTGGCGGCCGAGCGCTGAAGGATGGTTTTCAGCCGTTCACTCGGGACACCGTCACGGCCATGGCGGAACCGGCTGGATCGGCAATTTGGCCCAGATCACCGATGCGGGCACCGGCAATTGCAGATCCATGACCTGCTCCAGCACGCGTTGCAAGTCCCGCGCGTCCACCAGAGTTTGTCGCCGCGGTTCCCCATCCGGCCGGTGGATGGTGACGGTCGCGTTAAACAGACTGACCCGGTCATCACCCAGCAGGCGGGCCACCATCAGGTTCCGGGTCAGGCCCCCGCGCGGGTGAGTCGAGGTAAACCAGTTCGACATTTCGAAGTCGCTTGATGATTGCGGGTCCAGGGTGAAGCGATACATCGGCTCCCACCGTTGCCCGAGCCGCATCTGGGTCTCGAAGATCGCGGCGTCGCGGATCAGGCGGTAGGTGCCGTGGGAGGTAACCTGTTCCAGGTCCGGTTCCAGCCGTAGCGGCGCGGGCGGCGTCTGACCGCCGAAGCCAACATCGGCGATGAAGCGTCCCTCCGCCGTGTCGACCAAGGTCATCCGGTGCGTGAGCGGGCTGCTGCGCCCCGGTGTCATCCACACCACCCGCGCGGCGAGCGCGTCGACGGTAAATCCCATTGCCGCCAGGACATCATGGAACAGCGCGTTATGCTCGTGGCAATACCCACCGCGCCGCCCGCCGACGAGCTTGGCCTGGATGGCCGCGGGGTCGATATCAACCGGTCGGCCGAGCAACGGATCAAGTGTTTCGAAAGCAATCCGAGCCGGATGATGGGCATGCAGATCGCGAAGCACGCCAAGGGTTGGCTCGCTAGGCCCGGCATAGCCGATGCGGGCAAAGTAGGTCGGCAGGTCAATCGCCATCGTCAGCCACTTGGGATGAACCGGCAGCAGTGACAAGTCATCATGTCGGATAGCCAACGATAATATAGCGTTACCGTATCGATCCACCGACACCCGCGAACCGGTCGCCTGCCAGCGCCAGCACCCAATGTCCACGCTCCACGGTCCGCGACCGTCACCCGGCGAAGGCGAATGTCCCCGCCGCCTGCCACGGGCCATTCCGGTAAATCCATACCGCCAGCCCGGCCGCGGTGACCTCGTACGGCGTAAACCCAGCGGATAATCTGTCACACAATGTTCGCGCGACCGCCGGCTGCACCTTGTTCTGGATGGTGACGTGCGGCTGCCAGGATGCCAGATCCTGCGGCGTCAACCGCGCCGCCCAGCGCTGCCGCAGGCGGTTGCGCATGTCGCTTAACGCCGCCGATGCCAACGTGTAGGCGACACCCCTGCCCAGCAACCGCACGCCGCTGACCTGAACCGGCCAGGGCGCGCGACTGGCGGCCTCGACCTGCACCGCGCCCGCGACATCCAGATTGTTCGGCAGCGTGTGGAACAGCGTGACATGCGCGCCGACGAACAGCCGTCCAGCGGGAAAATGCGCCGCGCGCAGGGCGTCGAAGCGAGCCTGCGACGCCGGGTCCAGCATCAGGGTCACGATGAACGGCGCCGGATCAGCCACCACCGGGCGCCTCGCTACAGCGAAATCTTCAAAAGCGCACCCAGCTCGCCAACGATGCCGCGGCGGAACGCCAGCACGCAGATCACGAAGATCGCACCCTGCGTCACCGTCACCCAGGCGCCGAACTGCGCCAGATAGTTCTCCATCGACGTCACCAGCAGCGCCCCCACCGCCGGACCGAACACGGTGCCCAGCCCGCCTAGCAGGGTGGTCAGCACCACCTCCCCCGAGGTCGAGTAGTGCACATCGGTCAAGGTGGCGATGCCGAACACCAGCGCCTTGGTGCCCCCCGCGACGCCCGAGATCATGCACGACAGCACGAACGCGATCAGCTTGTAGTCGTCGGTGCGGTAACCCAACGAGGTCGCCCGCGGCTCGTTCTCGCGGATGCCTTTCAATACCTGGCCGAACGGCGAGTGGATGATCCGGTGCACCAGCAGGAAGCCGGCGACGAACACCGTCGCGGTGACCCAGTACATCGTCATGTCGTTCGACAGGTCGATGAAGCCGAACAGGTGGCCGCGCGGCACCTGCTGGATGCCGTCCTCGCCACCGGTGAACGGCGCTTCCAGGCAGAAGAAATACACCATCTGCGCCAGCGCCAGGGTGATCATCGCGAAGTAGATGCCGGAGCGGCGGATCGCCAGATAGCCCAGGAACAGGCCCAGCACCGCGCCGGCCAGGCCGCCCAGGATGACAGCGATCGATGCGTCCACGTGCCAGGTCTTCATGCTCCAGGCGGTGACGTAGCTGCCCATGCCGAAGAACGCCGCCTGACCGAACGACAGCAGCCCGACATAGCCGATCATCAGGTTGAACGCGCAGGCGAACAGCGCGGCACACAGCACCCGCATCAGGAAAATCGGATACAGCAGGTAAGGACAGACCGCGATCAGCCCGATCATCACCACGAAGGCGATGGACTGCGCGCGCGAATAGCCGAACATCTCAGGCCGCCTTGCCGAACAGGCCGCGCGGCCTGACCAGCAGCACGATCACCATCACCAGGAACACCACGGTGGCCGAGGCCTGCGGGTAGAACACCTTGGTGAGACCCTCCACCACGCCCAGGCCGAAGCCGCTGATGATCGAGCCCATGATCGACCCCATGCCACCGATCACCACCACGGCGAACACCGTATTGATGAAGTTGTCGCCCATGTTCGGGTTCACCGAGTAGATCGGCGCCGCCAGCACGCCGGCGAACGCGGCCAGTGCCACGCCACCGCCATAGGTCAACGTGATCAGCCGCGGTACATCGACGCCGAACGCCTGCACCATCGGGGCATTTTCCGTTGCCGCGCGTAGCGTCGCACCCAACGAGGTCTTCTCGATGATCGCCCAGGTCGCGATGCAGACCACCAGAGCCGCCAGCACCACCCATCCGCGGTAGATCGGCAGATACATGAAGCCCAGGTTGGTGGCGCCCTGCAGGATGTCGGGGATCCGATACGGCAGGCCGGAGCTGCCGTAGGCGTTGCGGAACAGGCCCTCGATCACCAGCGCCAGGCCGAAGGTCAGCAGCAGGCCATACAGATGATCAAGCTTGTACAGCCGGCTGATGATGGTCTTTTCCAGGATGATGCCGAATATGCCGATCAGGATCGGGGCCAGGATCAAGGCGGGAAAATAGCCGATGCCGGCATAGTTCAGCAGCATCCATGCCGCGAACGCGCCCATCATGAACAGCGCGCCGTGGGCGAAGTTGATGATGTTGAGCATGCCGAAGATCACCGCCAGCCCCAGCGAGAGCATCGCGTAGAACGCACCGTTGATCAGCCCCAGCAGCAGTTGCCCGAACAACAGCGGGGCGGGAATGCCAAAGATCATGAGCATTGTCGTTGCATCCTCGTTGGCTCCCGGCCGCGCCGTCGGTCGTGTTGTCGGGCTTGCTCGTCGTCAGGCCTTGATGAACGGGCAGTGGCCATCCGCCAGCGGACGGAACGCCTGGTCGCCCGGGGTCGTCGCCACCAGCTTGTAGTAGTCCCACGGCGCCTTGCTCTCGGACGGCTGCTTGACCTGGAACAGGTAGGAGTTGACCAGATTGCGCCCGTCCGCGCGGATCTTGCTCTTGCCGAAACAATCGTCCTCGACCGGCATCGCCTTCATCCGGTTGACCGTGGCCACCCCGTCCTTCTTCGCTTCCGCGACACCCATGTCGGCGACCGTCTTCAGATAGTGCAGGGTGGCGGAGTAGCAGCCGGCCTGATCCATGTTGGGGTAATTGGTCGGCGTCTTCGGCAGCACCCGCTTGGTGAACGCGCGCGTCCTGTCGTTGAGATCCCAGTAGAAGCTTTCCGTCAGATTGAGCCCGCCGGCGGTCTCCAGCCCAAGCGCATGCACGTCGTTGATGAACATCAGCAGGGCGGCGACCTTCATCGACTTGTTCAGGCCGAACTCGGCGGCCTGCTTGATCGAGTTCACCGTGTCGCCACCGGCGTTCGCCAGCCCGAGGACCTTGGCACCGCTCGCCTGCGCCTGCACCAGGAACGAGGAGAAATCGGTGGTGCCGGGGAACGGGTATTGTGCCGCACCCAGCACCTTGCCGCCGGAGGCCTTGACCAGGGCGGTGGTGTCGGCCTGCAATTGCTTGCCGAAGGCATAGTCGGCGGTGAGGAAGTACCACGCATCGCCGCCGGCCTTCACCATCGCCCCGCCGGTCGATTTCGCCAGCATGAAGGTGTCGTAGGTCCAGTGGATGAAGTTCGGCGAACAGGATGCACCGGTCAGCGCCGAGGTCGCCGCGCCGGAGTTGAGGTAGACCTTGTTCTTCTCCCGCACCACCGACTGCAGCGCCAACGCCACCGAGGAGGTCGGCACGTCGAGCAGCATGTCCACCCCGTCGCGGTCGAACCACTGGCGCACGATGGACACCGCGAGGTCGGGCTTGTTCTGGTGATCGGCGGCGATCACCTCCACCTTCATGCCCTTGGTGGCAACGCCGAAATCCTCCAGCGCCTGTTTGGCGCAGGCGATGGAGGTGGCGCCGCCGGTGTTGGTGTATGGACCTGACTGATCATTCAGCACGCCGATCTTGATCGTCGGCGCCTGGGCCCTGGCGGGGCGGATCATCGGCAGCGTGGCGGCCGCGGCCACCGTCATAAGCGCGGAACGGCGAGTGACTGACATCGGTTCGACCTCTATGCTTTCGTGAAACAAAAAATCGCACTGGCCAGGATCGCCCGGGCCAGGATCGGCTTGACCAGGATCGCCGCGGCCCAGCGAGTGGAACCAGGCCAGTGGAACCGAGCCAGTGGAACTAGGCGGGCTGGGGCCAGGCGGGTCCACCGCTTGGCCGACCCGGTCGAAGCGCCACGGGTCCGTAATAATCCGACTTCCACCGGCTTGGAAGGATGTCTTGTCACCGAGGGGAGCCCCACCGTCGCCTGAGGGCGCCAGCCGGTTTGGCCACGCTCCTGAATTGATCTGATCGCGTGGCGCGGCCGGCCGAACGGGGCGGACGTTGCAGCGGCGGATCCGTGCGGCAACCTGATCAAGCCGAGGGCCTTTCGGCATATCTGACGCTCATCTCTCCAACTTCTCTTCTGTCCAGGTTTGCTTCGGGGCGGCGGCGCGCGAAGCCGGTTTCGCCAAACCGGTGATTTCGCCGGCCCAGCTGACCGCCACCCCAGACGCCCCGCCAGCGACCTCCGGCCATCAAACCCCAAGATAGGCGTGCAACTTGTCCATGCTGAACCCGAGGTCGCGGTTCGGGATCATGTCCATGATCGCGCCGTGTTCCATGATGTAATGACGATCGGCGACGGTCGCGGCGAAGCGGAAATTCTGCTCCACCAGCAGCACGGTGAAGCCGCGTTGCTTGATCGCGCGGATGGTGCGGCCGATCTGCTGCACGATGACCGGCGCCAGACCCTCGGTCGGCTCGTCCAGCAGCAGCATCTTCGCCCCGGTGCGCAGGATGCGGCCGATCGCCAGCATCTGTTGTTCGCCGCCGGACAGCTTGGTGCCGTGCGCGGTCTTGGCGCGTTCCTTCAGGTTGGGGAACAGCGTGTAGATCTCGTCGACCGACAGCCCGCCCGGGGCGACGACCGGCGGCAGCATCAGGTTCTCGGTCACCGAAAGCGACCCGAAGATGCCGCGTTCTTCCGGGCACAGCGCGATGCCGGCTCGGGCGATCTGGTTTGGCATCAGCCTGACCATCTCGGCGCCATGGAACTTCACGCTGCCCGCGCGGCGCGGCACCAGGCCCATGATGGACTTCATCGTGGTGGTCTTGCCGGCACCGTTGCGGCCAAGCAGAGTGACCACCTCGCCCGCACCAACCTCGAGATCGACGCCGTGCAGGATGTGGCTCTCGCCATACCAGGCGTTCAGGCCCGTCAACTCAAGCATGCGGCGTCTCAGCCATCGCCGGCATCTCAACCATCGGCGTCTCAGCCATCGCCGGCTCAGGCATTCTCGGCTCCCGGGGCAGCGGCGTCTCAGGCATCGGCGTCTTGGGCATCGGCGTCTCGGACATCCCCAGCGCCCGGAGCCTCGCCGGCTTCCGGGGCATCGGCGGCTCCCAGATAGGCGGCGATCACATCGGGGTTCTTCGACACCGTTTCGTAATTGCCCTCGGCCAGCACCTTGCCGCGCGTCAGCACGGTGATCGTGTCGCACAAGCCTTCGACGACCGACAGATTGTGCTCCACCATCAGGATGGTGCGGCCCTTGCGAACCCGACTGATCAGATCGACGATGCGATCCACGTCGCCGTGCGCCATGCCCGCGGTGGGCTCGTCCAGCAGCATCATTTCCGGATCGAGCGCCAATGTCGTGGCGATCTCCAGCGCCCGCTTCAAGCCATACGGCAGGTCGGCGACCACGGTGCCGGCAAACCCGGCTAGGCCAACGTCGACCAGCAACTGGTTTGCTTGGTCGTCATACACCGACAACGCCTTCTCCGACCGCCAAAAATCGAAGCTGGCGCCGCGCGCCCGCTGCGACGCCAGCCGCACGTTTTCCAACGCCGTCAGATGCGGGAATACCGCCGAGATCTGGAAGCTGCGGATCAGCCCAAGCCGCGCGACCATCGCCGGCTTCATCCCGGTGATGTCACGGTTCTTGAACTTGATTCTGCCCCGGGTCGGCTGCAGGAAGCAGGTCAGCAGGTTGAAGCAGGTGGTCTTGCCGGCGCCGTTCGGCCCGATCAGCGCGTGGATCGTACCCGTCGCGACCCGCAGCGATACGCTGTCGACGGCAAGGAAGCCGCCGAATTCACGGGTCAAGCCCTCTGTCTCCAGGATGGTGGCCGTCACCCCCGGACGTCTCCTCGGTTGAATTCGTTCCAGTGTGTGGGGCGTTTTGCATATACCGTGCCGCGGTGCAAGGCACGGCTGCGTGCCAAATGCCGCGCATGATCGAATTAACTTTGCTGGCTCGGTATCCGGCCGCCGCTGCTCGCCCGGCTGATCGCCCGTCCGACTGATCGTGGCCCAGTGCACGGGCGCGACCGTCCTGAGGGGCCGTGTCTTCGTGGCCCGCTTCCAGTCGAAAGGCAGACCACGATCAACTCTCCAGCCCGGACAGCCGGTATCTCTGTTCTTCGGCATTGAGAAACCCCGATGTCCCGACAACGCTGTTCGTATCCAAAGCCACGCCTGTAGAAAATGCCGTCACCAATCCGGCACAGGTGCAACCGGCTCTTCAGCGTCTATGACTTTTGTCAGAGCCATCTGGATGTCGCTCAGCTTTCGCAGTGCATCCAGCCTGTCCACGATCTCCGGTCCGATCCGATTGGCGACCTGCCCGCGCCGTTCAAGGGCGGCCTCCATGGCCCCTTTCGTGGCTCCCAGCGCCATCGTCATGCGCTCGTCGAGTTCCGCGCCAAACCGCCTAAAGGCATCGTCGAGATTGCGCACCATCGCCCATCGCAGATTTTCCACGTTACGCGTCACTAACACTTCGGCCTCGACCATCAGCCGGCTTGCGAAACGTGCCCAGCGAACGGACTTAGGCAAGAACCGATCCAGGGCACCCGACCTGAACGGGATGACGGTTTCCGTCCGGCCGCTCGCTGCCCAGTAGGGCTGATGGTGGTCCGCGAAGGCTTCTCCGGCTTTGGGCGCACGGTACGAGATGTCCAGAAGCTTGGCCGCTGTCCGCCGCACCAGGCCATCAGTTCGTCGGTCCTTTCCTGGTGTACGCTCAGAGTCTCGGCGATACAGGATCGCACTTCGCCCACCAGACGAGCAAGACCGGCGTCGAAGAAGGACTGCGCCAAAATGGCGAGTGCGGAACATCGCCTCCTTCGGCAAGGACCCGGTCCAATTCAGTGCGCATGGCCGCCGCGGCCTCCATGTGGAGCTGCCGGGCCATGGCCTCCAGCCGCTGGACCGTTCGTGTGCGATCACCGGCCAGCAAATCATGGGTTGCGCGCCGGCTGTCATCGAACCGCTGCTCGGCCTCGCTAAAAACCGCCAGGCGTTGTTCGAGATCATTGGCCGGCAGGCGCAGCGACTGGAGCACAAGCTCCATCTCAAGGACCACTTCGTCGACGAGGGCACCAGCTTTCCGGGCGATGGCCTGTTGCAGCAGCCGACGCTTTTCGTGCGTAAGGACGCCACCCAGATGCCTTTCGAGCGCCTTCAGGCCGCTGCTGTCGAGTGCCGGACTGTCGGCGGTCGCCTGCGCGCGGAGGGCAGCGCGCGCGGAGATGCAGAATATCGGGCTGGAGAGGGCCGCCTGCTCCGTCAGCACGCGCCGCAGAAATGCAACGGCGGCCGGTTGGTCTGAATCCTCGATCGCGTCAATCTTGTTCAGAATGATAATGATCCGGGCGACGTGCTGTTTGACGCGCAGGAGGTATGCGATTTCCACTTCGGTAATCGGCGGGTCGGCCGAAACGACAAAAAGGCAGGCATCACATTCGGGAAGCAACGCATCAGCCGTCGTTGTATTGTGGTGAAACGTCGAGCCGACCCCGGGGGTATCGATCAGGACAACGCCTTCACGCACAAGCACGGCGGGGACCATCACCTCGACACGAGCAATGTCGAGAACATTCTTTGGATTTCCGCTCTCGGTGACAAGGGCCTGGAGCTGTTCTCGCAAAGCATCTGGCCCGCCTACCGGAAGCTCGCGGACCTCACCAGAGCGGTTGATCACGCGCAAATCAAGCGTGGGCCCCGCTTGGAGGAAAGTTGGTATTGCCGTCACCGGTACAACGCCGATCGGCAACAGCGGCGTGCCAAGAAGGGCATTGAGCAGCGTGCTTTTGCCGCGGTTGAACTGACCAAGCACGGAAACCTGTAAACGATCAGCCGCGAGTCGTTGCCCCAGGGCGCAATCTGGCGAAGCGACCGTTCCTGATTTGCAGACGGCGCAGGCACTGCTCTTGGTATCGCCGCGAGCAACCCGCTTAGGCTGGCAGAGGGTGATACGCCCCCGGCCGGTCCGCCCGGCGTGTGTCCGCGTGTTCCGCCGATGCCTGATGAAGGTATTGAATGCCTCCTAATGTCAAAAACGTAGATACCGGCCGGCTACGCCTGTCATGGAGGGGACCATGTCATCAGGGCGACCCGTGCCGCCGGACTTCAATGATGCGTGAGAACCGGAAGATCGGCGGCCGTGAGAACCTCGCGCGTTACGCCACCAAGGATAAGTTCCGCCAACCGGCTACGCGTGTAAGCCCCCATGACAAGCAAGTCGGCAGCCGCGGCGTGAGCCTGGGCGATTAGGGCATCGCCGATGGATTGTCCCTGAGCCCGGAATCGGTTCACATGCGCTGTGATACCGGCCTTTCGCAGTTTGCTGAGCAAGTCATCGGGTACGGCCTCACGGTTACTGTCGTCGATCGCTATCAGCACGCTGATCCGTTCGGCACGGAGCAACAACGGAAGAGCCGCCTCTATGACCCGATCCGTGGCGTCACCGGGCTTCCAGGCGATCGCGATGTTCCGTCCGAGCGAAAGCGGAATGGCCGCTGGCACCAGCAAGGTCGCCAGATGAGAGACGAACAGGGAACGGTGGACAGCCTGCTTCGCGTCGGCTTGATGCCGACCCGATTCGTGGCCGATCACGATGAGATCGGCCTGCGCCGATTCTTCCGCGATGACTTTGGCGGTCTCGCCTGTGACCTCGCGCCACTCTCGAGGGCCTCCCTCCGCACGCCAGGTGTCGAAGATGCGGTGTAGATCGGCTGATAGCAGGGCGGCTTCTCGTTTGATCTCCTGTTCGCGCTTCCGGGTCATCACCTCCTCGGTCGGCATGAAGCCTTCCATGGCATCATGGCGCACATGCAGTGCCTCGATGCGCGCGTCTCCCAATCTATCGGCGGCAAGCGCCGCGGCGGCAAGGACCGGGTGCGCGGTTTCGGCCCGGTCGAGGATGGCAATGATAGTGTAAGACATGATTGACGCCTCCGATGTAGGCCGATCACTTAGCCGCCATATGCCCGAGGACAACGAAAGTTATCATATCAAAACTAACGCGAGGCTCAGAATAGCCGTTCAGGAAGACTCCTCTTCCACTTGATTCTCCACCACCTGCCAAGCACCGCCATTGAGCTGTGAGGCGAGCGCATGTCCAAGAGCGACGGAGCCAAGGCACAGCAGGACGGAGACTGCGACGTTGACCAATGCGCGGGTCCATGCATCACCTCGTATCAGGTCGAGCGTCTGCAAGCTGAACGATGAAAACGTGGTGAAGCCGCCGCAAAAGCCGACCATGACGAACAAACGGGCCGTCTCCGGCAAGGGATGGCGACCGCTTGCCAATGTCAGCGTGCCGATGAAGCCGATCACGAAAGACCCCACGATGTTGATGCCGATCGTGCCGACCGGCAGGGTGCGGCTCAGCGGCAGCATCCATATTCCGATCCAGTAGCGGGCCACGGTGCCGAGCGCTCCGCCGAGCGCGATCCATAACGTCTCGATCATATCGCTAGTGCCCTTGCCGTGCGCGCCGGAGGGCGCTTTCCATCAGGATGAGGGCAAGCCCGATGAAGAGGACCGGGGCCAACCAATCCGCCGGCAGCCCGAGACGCGGCAATAACAACCATGCGACTCCGATCCAAACCAAAATCGCGAGGGCCAAGCTGCCATCGTCCACGAACAGCCCGATAAACTCGCTCCAAATCGCTCTGAACCATCTCATGGCTGCCCCCCTAGCGAGCGACTTGTTGAAGCGGAAGCGACAGCCCGGCCGGATCGCGCTCGGCATAGGGGCACCGCGATCACCGCGACGGCCAGGAACCCCGCATTGAGCGCGAGGATCGACCAATCCTGACCCGGCCATGGAAGTCCGCTGCCCTCTCCGACCCAAAAGGTGCCGAACGAGCAGAGCAGCACGCCTACCAGGAATTTCAGCGTGTTCTCCGGGATCATAGCCACCGGCCGATGCAGCAGCAGCCCGAGGAAGACAACCACGAGCAGCGCCGCGACCGCCCCGAGGCTGGCGGGCAGCAGCAGCCCGCCTCCGGCCGCGCCCAGGGCGATGACGATGAACACCACCTCGACCCCTTCGACCATCGTGATCTTGAAAGCCGTGCTGACGGCCACCTGATCCCAGCCGTGCGCGATCTCGCCCCGCGCGCGCAGGGCCGCACTTTCCTTGGCATAGGCTGCTTCCTCATCGTGTAGCGGGATGACCCCAGCCGAACGCAGGACCGCCTTTCGCAGCCAGCGCATGCCAAACAACAGGATCAAGGTTCCAACGCCAAGCTGCACAAAGTCGAGCGGGATACGTGTCAGCGCCGGGCCGAGGGCAGCAACGATGACGAGCAGCACCAGCAGTGCCAATCCTGTGCCACCAAGTGCCCCGCGCCAGCCGCGCACGGCGCCAACCGCCAGCACCACCGTCAACGCTTCAATAAATTCCACGAGCGATGCGAGAAACGCCGCTACAATGGTCGGCCCCGCGTGCGTCCATTCCACAACCACATTCCACCTCCGCCTGTTTCCCAACAGCGCTTGGCGGACTGAAGCAGCCCGCCTCGCGGCGGAGCTTGTCGATGCTGGACAAGATCCTACCGCGAGTGATCCCGCGCGGTAGGAGTCATCAGCCCTGGCCTTGCGGGACAGGGCGGTTATGGGGAACTCCATCCCCTAGTCTAGCTTAACCGAGCAATAGCGGGACGGCGCGCACCATGCAACAGGAGGAAAGCCCGCGGCCTTGCGGTCGCGGGTCTCGGCTTCAATGACACGATGTTCGGCCGAGGAGAGTTTCTACTAACAAGAAACGATCAGCTTCTGTTCTGCGAAAGCTTGAGCGCCTTCGGTGTTTCTTGTTTGTCGTCCAGGTCAAAAGCTTGCTTGCCAGCCGATCCCGGGACGCCTCGAATCCACCGGACGATGTATCGATCGGGTACGGATAAATCGCCTCCTGTCCAAGAGAATCATACATGGGACTGGGCAGCTAGACACAGCGCCGTTACAGACGCCAACCAGAGACAACCGGCTGGCCGATCCGGTTTTGAAGGCGATAGTGGACATCAGTCTGTCAAAATACCGTTCGTCCGGGTCAATGTTCGCCGTGCTCGTCGCCGCTTCACTCCTAGCGGGCTGCGACGTCGGACACGTCTACCGGCGTCCGGCCCTGGACCTGCCGCCGGCCTATCGCGCGACGCCGCGCAGCGCGGTCGCCGTCTGGCCATCGGCGCGATGGTGGCGGGGCTTCCGCTCGCCGGAACTGGACGCGCTGATCGAGGACGCCCGCGTGCGCAACTTTGACATCGCGGCCGCCATCGCGCGGGTTCGCCAGGCGGATGCCCAGGTGCGGATCGCCGGGGCGCCGCTGCTGCCCACCATCACCGGCAGCGGCAGCGCCACCTGGCAGCACGAGGGTCTCGGCACCGGCAGCAGCAGCCGCCTGGGCAGTTTCACCGGCGGCGGGTCGAACGCCAGTTTCGACTTCCACAATTACAACGTCGGGCTGAATGCCGCCTACGAACTGGACTTCTGGGGTCGCAACCGCGCCGCCCGCCGATCCGCCGCGGCCTCGGCCATGTTCAGCCGCTTCGACCAGCAGACCGTGGCCCTCACCGTCGTCACCAACGTCGCCAACACCTGGTTCACCGCGCTGTCGCTGGCCGACCGCCTGGCGGTGGCGCGCAGCAACCTGGCGGGCGCGGAACAGACCCTGGCGGTGATCCGCGGCCGCTTCGCCGTCGGCACCGTCAACCAGCTGGATATCGCCCAGCAGGAAGCCCTGGTCGCCGGCGAGCGCGCGCTGCTGCCCAACTTCACCAGCCAGATGCGCCAGCAGGTCATCGCGCTGGGGATCCTGACCGGACAGCCGCCGGAGCGGCTCTCGGTCGTCCCCGGCACCTTGACGGCGCTGCGACTGCCGCTCGTCGCCCCCGGCCTGCCGTCGGAACTGCTGGCCCGCCGACCCGATATCGCCGCCGCCGAGGCGCAGCTGGTGGCGCAGAATTTCAGCATCACCGTGGCGCGCGCGGCGTTCTTCCCCAGCATCCAGTTGACCGCCAGCGCCGGCTACCAGGCGCCGGCGCTGAACCGGCTGATCACGCCGGGCGGCGCGCTGGCGGCGCTGACCGAGGGCCTGACCCTGCCGATCTTCGACGGCGGCACCTTGCGCGGCCAGCTCGATCTGGCGAACGGCCGCTATGACGAGCTGCTGGCGGATTATCGCAAGGCGGTGGTGCAGGCGTTCACTGATGTCGACACCGCGCTAACCGCCTGGCGCTACGCCACCGAACAGGAACGGCTGCAACGCATCGCTGTCGAGACCGCACGCCGCGCCGCGACCATCGCGCGCGCCCAGATGGTCGCCGGAACGGTTGATATAACCACCGTGCTGACGGCGGAAACGACCCTGTTCAGCGACGAGGACACGCTGGTCCAGGTGCGACTGGTGCGTGTGCAGGCGCTGCTAAACCTCTACAAGGCCCTCGGCGGCGGCTGGGTGGCAGCCGATCGTCCACTGACCGAACAGTTTCCTGGCTTGCGACCGGGTGTGGTGCCGGGCGGCGTCGCTCTGCCGGTCGGGGCCAATGTCCGATGAGGACCTGGTGGATCAAGAACTGGCGGATCAAGAACTGGCGGATCAAGAACTGGCGGATCAAGAACTGGCGGAACGGCGATCCGCCCCGATATCGTCGGATGGCACTGGAAGGCGCCTCGTCATGGACGCTCTGACTCGCGACCCTGTCCGAACGCGCACGCGGTCCCGTCTCGGGCGATGGGGCATGGCCGCGCTGTGCCTGCTGGTGGTCGCCGCCATCGTCTACGCGATCTGGTTCTTTCCCGCATCCGGACCATCCGCCAGCCACCGAACCAGCACCGCCGGCCAGCCGATCCCGGTGCTGACCGCCGTCGCGGCGACCCGGGATGTGCCGATCTACCTCGACGGGCTTGGCACGGTGCAGGCGTTCTACACCGTGACGATCAAGGCCATGGTCGATGGTCCGCTTAGTTCAGTGAACTTCAACGAGGGCCAGGAGGTCCACAAGGGCGAGGTGCTGGCGCAGATCGATCCGCGGATCTATCAGGCGGCGCTGGACAACGCGGCGGCCAAGAAGGCGCAGGACCAGGCGCAGCTGGCCAACGCCCGTCTTGATCTCGCGCGCTACCAGAAGCTGGTGGCCAACAACTACACCTCGGCGCAGCAGGCCGACACCGCGAAGGCGCAGGTCGCGCAGTTCGAGGCCCTGGTGCAGCAGGACCAGGCGCAGATCGACACCGCGCGCACCCAGCTCAGCTATACCACGATCACCGCGCCGATCAGCGGACGCACCGGCATCCGGCAGGTCGATCCGGGCAACATCGTCCACGCCACCGACACCACGGGGATGGTCGTCATCACCCAGCTGCGGCCGATCTCGGTGCTGTTCACCCTGCCGCAGCAGGCGCTGGGGGCGGTGGCTCAGGCGATGGCGAACGGTCCCGCGCCGGTGCTGGCACTGGCGCAGGACGCGGCGGACGGGGCGACGAAACGGCTGGACACCGGCATCCTGACGGTGCTGGACAATCAGGTCGATCCCACCACCGGCACGATCAAGTTGAAGGCGGTGTTTCCGAACAAGGCGCAACATCTCTGGCCCGGCGGCTTCGTCACCGTGCGGCTGCAGACCGGCATCGCTCGGGACGCCGTCGTGGTGCCACCCGCGGCCATCCAGCGCGGCCCGCGCGGTCCGTATGTCTTCGTGGTCGGCGGCGATGCGACCGCACGGCGGCAAACCGTCAGCCTCGGCTACGAGGACGAGCACGCCTCGATCGTCGCCGTGGGCCTGCGAGGCGGCCAGACCGTGGTCACCGATGGCGCTTCGCGGCTGGCGGAAGGCAGCAAGGTCAGCGTCGCCGCACCGGGCGCCGTCGCCGCGGCAGCGGACCAGCCGGTCGCGCCGGGCACCGGGCGGCAGCAGCAATAGAGCGATGAACATCTCGGCGCCCTTCATCGCGCGCCCGATCGCGACCTGGCTGCTGGCGATCGCCATCCTGCTGTCCGGCGCGCTGGGCTACCAGGCGTTGCCGGTGTCCGCCCTGCCGGAGGTCGACTTCCCGACCATCGAGGTGGTCACCCAGCTGCCCGGCGCCAGCCCGGAAACCATCGAGACCCTGATCACCGCCTCGCTGGAGCGCCAGTTCGGGCAGATCCCCGGCCTGCTGCTGATGACCTCGCAAAGTGCCGAGAGCACCAGTCAGATCACCCTGCAGTTCACTCTGAACCGATCGATGGACGCGGCCGCGCAGGATGTGCAGGCGGCGATCAACGCGGCGGCCGGAACGCTGCCGACCAATCTGCCGTATCCGCCGACCTATTCGAAAGTCAACCCGGCCGATGCGCCGATCCTGACCTTGGCGCTGACCGCCCCGGCGCTGCCGATCGACGTCGTCAGCGACGCCGCCGACACGCTGCTGCAGCCGAAACTGTCGCAGATCGATGGCGTCGGGCGGGTCACCGTCGAGGGCGGCCTGCGCCCGGCGGTGCGGGTGCGGGTGGATCCGGCCCGCCTCGCCGCCTACGGGCTGGCGATGGAGGATGTGCGCCAGGCGGTGGCGGCCGCCAATGTCAATGGCGCGAAAGGCGGCTTCGATGGGCCGCGGCTGGCGTTTTCATTGGGCGCCAACGACCAGCTGGTGGATGCCGCCGCGTATCAGAACCTGGTGATCGCCTGGCGCAACGGCGCGCCGGTGCGGTTGTCCGCCGTGGGCAGCGTGCTGGGCGGGGTGGAGAACGATCGGGTTGGTGCGACCTATGACGGCAAGCCGGCCGTGGTATTGGACATCCAGCGCCAGCCGGGCGCCAACATCGTCCAGACGGTGCGGGCGATCCAGCAGGCGTTGCCGCGGCTGCGTCAGGCGATCCCGTCGGGCATCAGCATGGCGGTGGTGTCCGACCGCACCGAGACGATCAAGGCCTCGGTGCGCGACGTCCAGTACACCCTGATCATGTCGATCGTCCTGGTCGTGCTGGTGATCTTCATCTTCCTGCGCAGCGCGCGTGCGACCTTCATCCCAGCGGTGGCGCTGCCGCTCTCCCTGATCGGCACGTTCGGCGTCATGCAGTTGCTGGGCTACAGCCTGGACAATCTGTCGCTGATGGCGCTGACCATCGCCACCGGCTTCGTCGTTGATGACGCCATCGTCATGATCGAGAACATCGTCCGTTTCATCGAAGGCGACAGGCGGCCGCCGGCCGGGTCCGCGGCGATCGGCGCGCCGCTCGCCCCAGGCAGCGATCGGGGGTCGGACGATCAGGCGCGCCAGGACGGCGCGGCGCGCTCTCATGCTGCTGCGCCGGGGTCGCGACCCAGGGACGCGGTGCCAGGTGGCGCGGTGCCTTCGGCCGATCCGGCGGCTTCCGCCACGCGGCCGCCGACCGGTGGCCTGCCGCCACTGCAGGCGGCGTTCCGCGGCGCCGCGCAGATCGGCTTCACCATCGTCTCGCTGACCGTGTCGTTGATCGCGGTGTTCATCCCGCTGCTGTTCATGACCGGCGTGGTCGGACGGTTGTTCAAGGAATTCTCCGTCACCCTCGCCGTCTCGGTGGTGATGTCGGCCATCGTGTCGCTGACCTTGACCCCGATGATGTGCGGCCGGCTGCTGCGCCCGGCGCGCGACGACCCGCCGGGACCGCTCGCGCGCTGGAGTGAGCGCGGCTTCGACCGGCTGCTGGCGGGCTTCCGTCGCACCCTAGACTGGAGCCTGAACCACCAGACCCTGGTGCTGATCGTGGGCGGGCTGACCCTGGTCGGCACGATCGGTCTTTATGCCGTCGTTCCCAAGGGCTTCCTGCCGCGCCAGGATACCGGCGTGGTGCTGGCGGTGACCGAGGCGGCGCAATCAGCCTCGATCCCGCAGCTGGTCGCACTGCAAAGCCGGATGGCCGCGATCATCCGCCGTGACCCCGCGGTGACCGGGGTGGTGTCATTCGCCGGCGCCGGGACGATCAACACGACGCCCAACACGGGGCGGCTGACGATCGCCCTGAAGGCCGTCGGCCAGCGCGATCCGATGGCTGTGGTGATCGCACGGATGCAGGCGGCGATCGCCGGCATCCCCGGCGTCACCGCCTTCTTCCAGCCGGTGCAGGACATCGCCATCGGCACCCGGGTCAGTCGGACCCCATTTCAGTACACGCTGATCGACACCGATGCGACCGAACTGGCGACTTGGGCGCCGCGCCTGCGCGACAAGCTCGCGAGCCTGCCGGCGCTGCGCGAGGTCGCCAGCGACCAGCAGATCGCGGGGTTGCGCACCTTCATCGACGTCGACCGGGTCACCGCGATGCGCCTCGGCGTATCGATGCAGGCGATCCAGGACACCTTGTACGACAGCTTCGGGCAGCGCCAGATCTCCACGATCTACGGCCAGGCCAACCAGTATCGTGTGGTGCTGGAGGCTGATCCGCTGTGGCAGACCGACCCCCGCAGCCTGCGCCTGCTGCGCGTGCCCGGTCTGAACGGCGCCCAGGTCCCGCTGTCGGCCATCGCTCGGATCAGGCAGGTCAACGCGCCGCTGATGATCGCCCACCAGGAGCAGTTCCCCGCCGTCACACTCAGCTTCGACCTCGCCCCGGGCTACGCCTTGGGCGACGCCATCGGCGCGGTCGCGCGGGCCGAACAGGCGATCGGCATGCCGGCGACGATCACCGGCAGCTATGCCGGCGATGCCGCCGAATTCCAGTCCTCGCTGGCCGCCGAACCCTGGCTGATCCTGGCGGCCGTGGTGGTGATCTACATCGTGCTGGGCGTGCTGTACGAGAGCTGGATCCACCCGATCACCATCCTGTCCACCTTGCCCTCGGCCGGGATCGGCGCGCTGCTGGCCTTGATGATCTGCGGCATCGACCTGTCGCTGGTGGCGCTGGTCGGCATCGTGCTGCTGATGGGGATCGTCAAGAAGAACGCCATCATGATGGTCGATTTCGCCATCGAGGCAGAGCGCACAGCCGGCCTGTCATCGCGTGAGGCGATGCGGCAGGCCTGCCTGCTGCGCTTCCGCCCGATCATGATGACGACGATGGCGGCACTGCTGGGCGCGCTGCCGCTGGTGCTGGAACACGGCGCCGGGTCGGAACTGCGCTATCCCCTGGGGGTCACCATCATCGGCGGGTTGCTGCTTTCGCAGTTCCTGACGCTGTATACCACGCCGGCGATCTATCTGGCGTTCGAACGGCTGCGCGCGCGCCTGATGGGCCGGCGCATGCCCGCATCGGCACCGGCGGAATAGCCCGTGCCACGCTCAATCGAGGCAGTCCTTCCGCCAGTCCTGTCGGCCGCGATCGACGCCGCCGAACCACGCGCGGATCGACCACGCACGACTTCCGCCCGCCAGTCGGCGCCGGCCGAGGGTGCGGGGACCATCTCCACCCCTCGGGCACGGCCGAAGCCGCACGACTTTGAGCGTAGGCTGGAGCCTGATCGCCCCAACCTGAAGCGTTCACGCTTTAAGTTCCGTTGTTTAAGAAGGCGATCGGCGTCCGAGGTCGGTTCAGCCCGGGACGATCGTGCTCTAGTTGCCCAAGGTGCGATCGACCTTCCGCCCGGCCGACTGGGCCGGCCCTTGCGGCGGGTTCAACGTGTCCGACACCTTCTGCCCCGCGTTGTCCAGGCTCTTGCCAGCCTTCTCGGCCGGCCCCTCCTGCTGACAGGCGGACAGGCCGGCCAGCAGCAGCACGCAGGCGGCGATCAGCAACGATTGACGCATCAAACTCTCTCCGTAATCGGGAAACGCCGTAACGACACAGCGCCGCCGCGGTTGCACGACCCTGGTCATGCCCGCACCGGACGGATCTGACGGATGAATGTCTCCGCACCCTTCATCGCCCGCCCGGTCGCCACCATCCTGCTGTCGATCGGGCTGATGCTGTCCGGCATCGTCGCCTACCGTTTCCTTCCCGTCGCGGCACTCCCCAGGGTTGACATCCCCACCATCGTCGTGTTCGCCGCCCGCCCGGGTGCCGATCCGGAAACCATGGCCAACTCGATCGCGGCACCGCTGGAACGCCGGTTCGGCGAGATCGCCGGGGTGAACGAGATCACCTCGACCTCGGCGGTCGGCAACACCTCGATCGTCATCCAGTTCGATATCGACCGCGACATCAACGGTGCGGCGCATGACGTCCAGGCGGCGATCAATGCCGCCACCGTCGACCTGCCCGCCGATCTGCCCACCCGGCCGTTCTATCGAAAGTTCAATCCAGCCGACGCGCCGATCATGCAGATCGCGCTGTCCTCGGCGACACTGTCCACCGCGCAGCTGTATGATGCCGCCGATACCGTCCTGGCGCAGCGCCTGTCGCAATCCGCCGGCGTCGCCCAGGTCACGGTGAATGGCGCCGAGAAGCCGGCCGTGCGGATCCGCCTCGACCCGGTGCGGCTGGCCGCCGCCGGCGTATCGGCACAGGATGTCTATACCGCGCTGCGAGGGGCGAATGTGCTGCAGCCGCTGGGCGGCTTCCAGGGGCCAGCCCGGGCCGAGACCATCGGCATCAACGGCCAGATGTGGCAGGCCGCCCAGTACCGGCCGCTGATCATCAAGGCGGCCAATGGCGCCGTGCTGCATCTGTCGGACGTCGCCAGCGTGATCAACGGCACCGCCAATACCCGGCTCGCGGCCTGGGACGGCGAACAGCCGGCGATCCTGCTGACCATTAAGAAGGAGGCCGGTGCCAACGTCATCGCGACGGCGGACGGGGTGCGCGCGCTGTTGCCGCGACTGCTGCGATGGCTGCCGCCGGGGATCGGCGTCTCGGTCATTTCCGACCGCACGACGGTCATCCGAGCCAGCGTGCGGGACGTGCAATACACCATGCTGATCACCATCGCCCTGGTGCTGCTGGTGGTGCTGGTGTTCATGCGCCGGCTGGTCCCGACCGTGGCGGCCGCGGTCACCGTGCCGCTTTCGATCAGCGGCACGCTCGCGGGCATGTGGTTCCTGGGCTTCGCCATCGACAACTTCTCGCTTATGGCGCTCACGGTCTCGGTCGGCTTCGTGGTGGATGATGCGATCGTGATGATCGAGAACATCGTCCGCCACGCCGAAGGCGGCCTGCCGCCGCTGCAGGCCGCTCGGGTCGGGGCGCGGCAGATCGGCTTCACCGTGATGTCGATCAGCATCTCGTTGGTCGCGGTGTTCATCCCGCTGATCTTCATGGGCGGCATCCTGGGCCGGCTGTTTCATGAGTTCGCAATGACCCTGACGCTGGCGATCGCCGTCTCGGCCGTGGTGTCGCTGACCCTGACCCCGATGATCTGCGGCCGCTTCATGCAGATCGGCCCACCGGCCGACGGCCATGGCCCGGCGCACGGGGTGATCTGGCGCGGCATCGACCGGAGCTTGCGCGCGGTCGAGCGCGGTTATGCCCGCACCCTGGACTGGGCGCTGGCGCACCGCGTGTTCATGCTGCTGATCACCTTGCTGACGATCGTGCTGACCATCCGGATGTACGGGCTGGTGCCGAAAGGCTTCATGCCGCAGCAGGATACCGGCATCATCCTGGGATCGACGGTGGCCGATCCGAATGTCTCGTTTCGCACCATGGAGAACCGGCAACGACAAGCGGTCGCGGTGCTGCTGGCCGATCCGGCGATCGACACGGTGGCCTCCGAGGTGGGTGTCGCCACCGGATGGTCGTCGCTGAACCGGGGCGACCTGACGATCAGCCTGAAACCGATGGCTGAACGAGGCCTCTCCTCGGACGGCGTGATCAACCGGCTGCGCACGAAACTCGCTCGGGTGGATGGTCTGCAGACCTTCCTGTACTCGGCGCAGGAGCTGCGCGGCGGCGGCCGTCAGGGGGGCTCGCAGTACCAGTTCGCCCTGGTGGCGCAGGACCTGCCGGCGATGCGGGTCTGGGCGCGGGCGCTGGAGGACAAGCTGAAGCAGACCCCAGGGATCGTCGATGTCACCTCCGACCAGGACAAGGCCGGACCGCAGCTGAACCTGACGATCGATCGCGACGCGGCGGCGAGGCTGGGCGTGCGGGCGAGCGATATCGATAACGCCTTGGACAATGCCTACGCCCAGCGGCAGGTGTCCACCATCTACGCCCAGCGCAACCAGTACAAGCTGGTGCTGGAGATCGACCCCAGGCTGCAGGTCGATCCATCGCTGCTCGATCGCCTTTATGTCGGCGCGGCCGGCGGCGCACAGGTGCCGCTGTCGGCGGTCGCGCGGTTCGCGCGCGGCACGGCGCCGCTGGCGGTGCGCCATCAGGGCCAGTTCCCGGCCGCCACGCTCAGCTTCAACCTCGCCCCCGGCACCGCCCTGGGGACCGCCGAGACCGTGGTGCAGAACGCCGCGGCCGCGCTGCGCATGCCCGCCGACGTGCGCACCGAGTTCGCCGGCAACGCCCGCTTCCTGCAGCAGTCACTGGCCACCCAGCCGTTGCTGATCGGCGCGGCGCTGATCGCGATCTACATCGTGCTGGGAGTGCTGTACGAAAGCCTGCTGCACCCGCTGACGATCATCTCGACGCTGCCCTCGGCCGGGCTGGGCGCGTTGCTGGCGCTATGGGTGACCGGCAGCGAACTGTCGATCATGGGCCTGATCGGCATCATCCTGCTGATGGGGATCGTCAAGAAGAACGCCATCATGATGGTGGACTTCGCCCTGGAGCAGGAACGCCGGTTCGGCGCCTCGGCGTTCGAGGCGATCCACGCCGCCTGCCTGGCGCGCTTTCGCCCGATCACCATGACGACCTTGGCGGCGCTGTTCGGCGCGCTGCCGCTGGCCTTCGCCTTCGGCACCGGCTGGGAACTGCGCCAACCGCTGGGCATCGCCATCGTCGGCGGGCTGATCGTGTCGCAGATGCTGACGCTCTACACCACGCCGGTGGTCTATCTCGCGCTGGAACGACTGGCCGGCCGCCGTGCGGCGATCCCGCGTCCGACTGACCCCCAAGGTGGAAACGCCCAGGTTGGAAACGCCCAAGGTGGCGGTGCCGTCGATGGGGGAGCCGTCAGCGCAGAATGAACGCCAGATACCCGGCGGTGACCCAGGCCGTGAGCGACAGCATGGCGGCGTGAAAAACCCCGCGCAGCATCCGCTCCTGATCGTCGGTCGTGGCGATCGCCCGCGGCATGGGGCGGGTCGCGGCCGGCTGACGGGATTCAAAGTGTGCTGTCGAAGGGAAATGCCGCACCGGAACGCTCCTTATTATGGCAGCGTCGATAACAGGCCGGTGAACGCGCAACAACCTCGGCAACAAGATACGAATATGCATCCAATATCCGCGCCGGCCGCCCCGGTCAACAAATGGTCATAAAACCCGACGTTAAGAACGACTTAGCATATAAAACGACTCCGAAACTAGTATGGTTACAGAAAATCCAGTTTTCAGGCACTTGAGTGGAGACGATCACCCAAATCCTGACGACTTTTTGCCAACATCGTTGTGGTACTATTCCAATCAAAATAAATTAGTTGCGTGCTCACGGGTACGTGACACAAATGATCACTTGTCTGTGAAGCGTGCGGCCAGCAACCGGTCGTTTCTCAAAGGAGGTCACTATGCAACTACCCCGTGCATTCGTCCGCTCGCCGACCGGCTTTTCGTTCGAGATCCCCGACCTGCTGATGCTGGGCGGCTGGGCCGAGTTCCATGAGCTGCGCATGGTCATCGACCTCGATGTCTGCGCCGACGGTGATGAGTACGAAGAGCTCGTGGGGATCTACGACCGCAGCTGCGCCTTTCGCCGGTGGATGATCTGGCGCTCCGGCGACGGGATCGTGGTGCAGCCCACGATGGGACATCCAAGGTTGTTCGATTGCATGGCGGACGCACTTGAGATCCTCATCCCGGCCCGCGATTAGAGAGATTCGCTCATTCCCGAACCCTTGGGAATCCGTCACGCACGATACGAGTCGAACCGAACGGAAACGCTCTAGCTAAAGACCCGGAATCGTCCCGGTCGCCTTTTCCCGCGGCAAAGCCTCTGGAATCTCGCTATAGCGAGCCTCTTCATCTAATCCTGGAACCGGATCGGAACCGCGGGGTTGCCCATCGGTAGGCGCGGCATCGGCAATAAGAGCGTCATCATGCCGATAAAGCTGCCCGACAAAACAAGCGCTTAGGGCCTGTTCGACACCGCAATTAGCAGCCATCAATGTCGAAAGGCGCTAAGCGGACCGATCCAGACACGTCCCGCATAATGCGGCCGATCGGGTCATCGACGGTCACCGGTCGCCCGGCGACGGAACGCGCGCGCGATCCGCGGGTCCGCGGCGATCAGTTCGCCCGTCCCCAGACCCGTTGACCTCCATTTCCCGGGCAATAGCAGCTGGCACCCGAGGCAACCGGACGCTCCATCGGACAGACGTAGGGTCCGGCGTCGCAGGTCTGGCCCGCACCACCCGGCGCCGGGCCGCGGTATGGGTTATACACGGGTGGCGGCGGCGCGTAGACCACGGGCGGCGGCGGATAATACACCGGCGGCGGCGGATAGTAGACCGGCGGCGGATAGAACCCCGGGCCGTAGAACGGGATGCCGATCCCGACAAACACCCTGGCCTCGGCGGATGGACCGCTCAGGCCCACCAACGCCCCGCACAGGATCACGGCGACGGCGGTTCGGCGTAGAAAGGCTGGGACTTTCCAAATCATGCCATCAATCCTGCGGCCGGACTGTAACACCATTATGTCTGGTCCCGGCGCGATTTGATATTGTGATGCCGCATCACAGCGGCACCGATGTTAGGTCCCGGTCCGGCTTGCCGCGTCGGAACAGTCGGCCGACGCGAACCACCAGCCGGGCCAGCGCCGGCGTCGTCGTCGGGCGCCGCAGCCGGCGGTCATAGCCGGCGAAGCGGCGATCGTTTTCGCTCAGGCAGATCGCCATCAGGCTTATGGGATCCAGATCGGTGTCGCTGACCGCCTTGCTGCCGGTCAGGGTGAAGTTGTTGTCCCCCGCCGGCTGGCTGCCGCTGTCCATGTCGCGCGCCAGGCCAATGCGTTCCCAGCCGAGGAAGATCCAGGCGCGGGCCACCCGCAGTTCGAAGCGGATGCGCTGGAACCAGCCAAGCCGCTTGCGGTGCCAGGCCAGCCAGTTGGCGAACAGCAGGATGTGGCGGGCTTCCTCCTGGATCACCGGCTCGAACGTCTCGACCAGAGCAGTGGGGAAGTAGCCCGACCGGCGGGCGACCTCGAACAGGCCGAACGCGAAGAAGCTGTCGATGCATTCGGAATAACCGGTCACCAGATAGCCCCACTCGGGGTCGGCCGGCAGCGCGTCCGGCGGCTCTGGGGCCAACACGATGCCGTAGCTGGCGACCAGATGGGACAGCACCTCCTTGTGGCGACCCTCCTCCCAGCCGTTGCGGCCGATCGCCTCGCGCCAGGCCGGATCATCCACCGAGGCACCGTAGCGCAGCATCCGTGCTCTGGCCTTGGTCTCGGTGTTAACGGCGATGTCCCAGATCGGCAGGCTGGTCAACCGCCGCAGCGCCTCCGGCTCCAGCGTCGGCCAGGCGATGACCGAGGGCTTGTACGGGTTGAAGGTGTCGTGAAACATCCGGCAGGCGGCGTCGCGATGACGGTCCGAACCAATCGGCAGCGGTTCGGCCAGCGGCCAGGTCCATTCGCGCGCCCGCCGGTCGGCGGCGTCGATCTCTGTTTGCGTGGGCTCTGTTTGCGTGGGCATCTGTGTTTGCGTGGCCATCGGTCCCTTGGTTCGGTACGGGCTGCGCCGCGATCAAGGGCCCGCCGATCACGACAGCGTTGGCGACAGGCCACGCAGCGCGCCTATACTGCCCCGGCACCCGCCGCGATTCGCCCGCTGCGGTGCATGCCGTCAGGAGCCTGCTGTGTCGGAATGCACGCCTTAGCCACACTCAACGATCCCGCGCTCGTGCTGCGCCAGGTGTTCGGGTTTCCCGGCTTCCGCGGCCAGCAGGACGCCGCGGTCGCTCATGTGGTGGCGGGCGGCGACGCGCTGGTGCTGATGCCGACCGGCGGCGGCAAGAGCATCTGCTATCAGGTCCCGGCGCTGTGTCGTCCCGGCACGGCGGTGATCGTCTCGCCGCTGATCGCGCTGATGGACGACCAGGTCGCGGCGCTGCGCCAGGTCGGGGTCAATGCCGGCGCGCTGCATTCGGAGATCGACCCGGCCGAAGCCCGCTCGATTACCCGTGACCTGACCGAGGACCGGCTGGACCTGCTGTATGTCTCCCCCGAACGGCTGCTGAGCAACGGCACGATGGACCGCCTGTCGCGCGTGGCGCTGGCGCTGATCGCGGTGGATGAGGCGCACTGCGTCTCGCAGTGGGGTCACGAATTCCGCCCCGAGTTCCGTGCCCTGACCCGGCTGCCCGACGTCTTCCCCGGTGTGCCGCGCATCGCGCTGACCGCCACCGCCGATCCGCGCACCCAGGCGGATATCCTCACCGCGCTGCGCATGGAGTCGGCGAAGGTCTTCGTCTCCAGCTTTCATCGTCCCAACCTGCGCCTGTCGGCGGCGGCCAAGGTCGGGGAGACGGCGCAGCTGCTGGACTTCCTGCGGCGACACCGGGGCGAGTGCGGCATCGTCTACTGCGGCAGCCGGGCGAAAACCGAACGGATGGCGGCCAGGCTGGGCGAGAAGGGGTTCCCGGCGTTGCCGTTCCACGCCGGTCTCGATCCGGCGCACAAGCGGGAGTCGCTGACCCGCTTCCGCTCCGGCGAGCCGCTCGTGGTGGTGGCGACGATCGCCTTCGGGATGGGCATCGACCGCCCGGATGTCCGCTTCGTCGTGCATCTGGACATGCCCGACAGCCCGGAGGCGTATTACCAGCAGATCGGCCGCGCCGGACGCGATGGCGACCCAGCCGACACGCTGCTGCTGTACGGCGGCCAGGACGTCGCCCAGGCCCGCCATTGGCTGGCGCAGTCCGCCGCACCGGATGCCCGCAAGCGGGTCATGCGGACCAAGCTGGAGGAAATGGTCGCACTGACCGAAGCGGTGACCTGCCGCACCCGCTCATTGCTGACCTGCTTTGGCGAAACCCTGGAGTGCGGCTGCGGCCACTGTGACAACTGTGAGGCCCCGCCGATCACCGTGGACGCCACGACCGAGGCGCGGATGGTGCTGTCCGCGGTCTATCGCACCGACCAGATCTTCGGCGCCGCGCACATCGTCGCCGTGCTGCGCGGCGAGCGGACCGAGGCCGTGCTGCGCCACCGGCACGACAGGCTGCGCACGTTCGGCGTGGGCGCGGCGCATGCCGGCACCTACTGGCGCGGGCTGATCCGCCAGTTGATCGCGCTGCGGGCACTGGACGTCGATACCCAGGGCCATGGCGGGCTGTTCCTCGCGCAGGACGAAGCGCGGCCGATCCTGCGCGGGGAAACCACCGTGATGCTGCGTCAGGACCGGCCACGCCCGGCCCGGGTAGAGCGTCCGGAGCGGGTTCGAGTGGCCGGCCCCGCAGCACCGGCGGCAAGGCACCCCGGCGGATCGCTGCCCGCCGCATCGCTGTACGAGGCGCTGCGGTTGTGGCGACTGGCGGAAGCCAAGGGCCAGTCGATCCCGCCGTATGTCATCTTTCACGACTCGGTGTTGCGCGACATCGCCGCGCTGCGACCCGCGACCCTCGATGAGCTCGGGCAGATCAAGGGGGTCGGCGCCTCCAAGCTGGAGCGTTACGGCACGCGGGTTCTGGGCGTGATGCGCACGCAGCTTCCGGACGGGCTGGCGAAACCGGGTTGACCACATCGCTTTCGCGCCGACCCGCGTCATGCGTCATGCGTCAGGTCGGCTGAACACCAGCAGGCAATAGCGCATCGAGCCGGTCCGGTATGCCAGCAGGATCCGCGGCAAGGTCACCGCGAAGCGGCGGTTCGTCGCCGTGCGGTCGAACAGAAATCGCCGGTAGCGAGATCGGGTCACCAGCTTGCCCAGCGACCGCCGCACGCAGATCCACCAGGTGCGCCGCACCCGCACACTCAGATCCTCAAGGCTGATCAGGACGAACCCCGCGCGCGCGGCCAACCCGCGGTAGTCCGCTTCGTCGCCCATGCTGGGTAGCCGACCCTCCCGGCAGATCGGCTCCAGCAGCGACCGCACCTCCCATTCGCGCGGCGCGGTTCGGGCTAGCCAGGCACAGACCACCAGTCGGCCGCCCGGCTTCAAGGTGCGGAACGCCTGGTCGAAGAAGCCTTGTTTGTCGGCCATGTGCTCGGAGCTTTCGATCGCATAGGCACGATCGAACGCCGCTGCGGCGAAGCGGTTGGCGAGCCAGTCCTGTCGCAGGATGGTCACGCCGCCCGTGGCCGCGACCTGTGCCTGGGGGTGAGCCTGCGCCCGCGGGGCGGCCTGTGCCTGCGGGTGGGCCTGTGCCTGCGGGGCGGCTTGTGCCTGGGGGTGGGCCTGTGGCCGCAGGTCGGCCTGCGCCTCTGCGGATGCCCGGGTGGCCCCCGGGTGGGCCGCCTCCGCATAGGCCGCCTGGGCGGCTGAAACCGTCACCCCGGTCACATCCACCGCATGCCGGTTGGCCAGCTGCCGGGCAGTCGCTCCATAGCCGCAGCCGATGTCGCAGACCTGTTGGCCGGGCACCAGGTCCAGCCGCCGCGCGACCAGCTCGACCAAGGCCGCGACCGCGTCCCGGGCACTTTCGCGTCCCGTTGTCCAATAGCCGTGGTGGACATGGTCGCCCCAGATCTCGCGATAAAAGCTGTCGAGTTCATCGTAATGCGCGGCCACGGCAGGGACCGATTGCGGCTGCTTCGGAAAGATCATGCCCGCTGCTCTTGGTTGCTGCGGCGCATGATGCACGATGCCGCGCCATCCGACACATGGACCACGGTGACACCGCCGAACATGAACGCTGCGGATCGCGTTCCGGCTTGGCCGGGGGGGCGCAATGCCACCGCCGCCAAGCCACCACCGCCGTCGCGTCCCGCGCCGCGGAGCCGTAGAACCGGGACAACCAGCCTTCGGCATGAGGCGCCATGCGGCAAACCCATTGATCTTGCTGAACGCTCGCGATCTCGCCGCGAGGTGAGGCGGCCACTACCGAGGCCCGGAAACGTTTCGAACATACAGAAATTTCGTATTGATAAACTCGCCATCGTGCGACTAAGACCATTGCGGTTCGCGATGCCCCGCCAGCACCCGGATCGGGACCAGATATGCCCTGGCTGCGCCAACCACACCATCGGCGGGACAATCGTTCGGCATCCCCCGTTCCGGTCCCGCTGGTCAGCCCCGGTGCCGCGGCGCGCAGTCCGGCGTCGAGCTGTCGATCGGGCGGACACCGGTCGGATCGTCTTTTCAGCCAGGAGGCCGACCCTTGCCTCAGTTCCTCGGCCCGCCGCATCTGCACGCGTTCCTGATCAACCTGGCCAGGCTTTGTCTGTGGCTGCTGATCCTCGCCGTGATCTTCCTTCCGCTGGAGCGATTGTTCGCACTCCATCCGCGCAGGATCATGCGGCAGGCGATCGCGGTCGATCTCGGCTACTACTTCCTGAGTAGCCTGTTGCCCGGTCTGCTGCTCGCCGCGCCGCTTTCGCTTGTCGCCGTCGTTGCCCACCGGGTCGTCCCGCTTGCCCTGCACGCCGCGATCGCCGCCTGGCCGCTGTGGCTGCGCGCGCTGGCCAGTCTGCTGATCGGCGAGGTCGGCTTTTATTGGGGCCATCGCTGGACCCATCAGGTCGCTCTGCTGTGGCGTTTTCACGCGATCCACCACAGTGCCGAACAGCTCGATTTCCTGGTCAATACCCGGGCTCATCCGGTTGACGTGGTGTTCGTCAGGCTGTGTGGCCTGGTTCCGCTTTACGTCGTCGGACTGGCCAGCCCGCTCAACCTGTCGGGCAGTCTGATCCCGTTGCTCGTCGTGCTGATCGCGACCCTCTGGGGCTTCTTCATCCACGCCAACCTGCGCTGGCGGCTGGGGCCGCTGGAATGGCTGATCGCCACCCCGGCATTCCACCACTGGCATCACACCGCCCCCGAACCGCGTGACCGCAACTACGCAGCCATGCTGCCCTGGATCGACCGGATCTTCGGCACCCACTACCTGCCCGCTGCGCAATGGCCGTCGGCCTACGGCATCGACGCGAAACTGCCGACATCCTTGGGCGCGCAGTTGATCCATCCGCTGCGTCCGCATCGGCACCGGGTAATCCCGAATGCGCGTTTCGGGTCGGGCAGCGAGCCGCCGAATGGCGGCGGCGTCCGGTCGGTCTGACCTCGGGCGTCTTCATCTGCCGGGCGTGACGGACGTGGACGATCACGCGCGGGACGGCCCTGGTGGTGTTGGCCGGTGGTGTCGGCCCCTCGATCGAACCGCCGCCCGTTGGTCCCGCCGCCGGCTGGTCGCGCTTCCCGCTCGGCCCGCCGCCCCTTGGTCGCGCTCCCCGTTGGTCCGGCCGGCTGGTCGCGCCGCTAGCCGGCCTGGGTCGCGCTCTGCCCTCCCGCGCGTCTGCCTGCTCTTGGCGAAACCGGCCGCAGGATCGATAATTCGCCCATGACAGCTTCATCCTCACCCTCTCGCGCCGACCGGCTGCGGGCCGCGCTCAGCCAGGCGTTCTCCCCCACGGTGCTCAGCGTGCACGACGACAGCGCCCAGCATGCCGGCCACGCGGGCGCCACCGACGGCGGCGAGTCGCACTACAGCGTGCTGCTGGTCAGCGCCGCCTTCCAGGGCGTCAGCCGCGTCGCCCGATCCCGCGCGGTTCACGACGCGCTGGCGGCCGAGTTGGGCACGGCGCAACACAACGGCCTGCACGCGCTCGCCTTGAAACTGCGCACGCCCGAGGAGCACGCCACCCGCCCTGATGGGCGCGGACCGCCGGCAGAGAGCGATAATCTACCCTAGTTTCTTCTACGTTCCCGCCGCTCGACGATTTTCTTCTCCCAGGGAACCCTTTAAGAGGGGCCATGGTTGCCGCCGCATCGCCGGTCTGCCGCATCGCCAATCTGAGGGAAAGGCGCGCTCAGCATGTCCACCGACAAAGGGATCGACCGCCTGGATCGGGAAATCCTGCGACTGATCTCGGTCGATGCCTCGCTGTCGCTGGCTGACATCGCCGCGCAGGTCGGCCTGACCCCGACGCCATGCTGGAAACGGATCCGCCGGATGGAGCAGGACGGCATCATCCGGCGCCGGATCGCCATTCTGGACGCCGACAAGGTCGGGCTGCCGGTTTCGGTCTTCGTCGCGGTCGAAACCGCCGATCATTCCAGCGACTGGCTCGGTCGCTTCGCCAAGGTGATCGAGGCGACGCCAGAGATTGTCGACGCCTGGCGCATGAGCGGCGATGTCGATTATCTGCTGCATGTGGTGGTCGCCGACATCGCGTCCTACGACCTGTTCTACCGCAAGCTGATCGCCGCGGTCCCGTTGCGCAACGTCAGCAGCCGGTTCAGCATGGAACGCATGAAGGCGGCCCCGCTGCCTGTGTGACTACCGATGCGTGCCAAAAAAACTCAAAAATTTCCGCTGTGTGAACTTTCTCTTAATAACTTCATGGTGTTCTCCCCTCCGGCAAATAGGAGGTGGCCAATGCCCGTTAGTCGTCTTGTCAATCGAAACGTCGTCGCCGAGCGCGGCCGGACCAGCATGCGGCTGGAGCCCGAACTCTGGGATATGCTGAGCGAAATCTGCGAGCGCGAAGCGCAGGATATGAGCACGCTCGTGCGTCAGATCGAAGCGGCCGGGCATACCGGCGGCCGCACCAGCGCGGTTCGCGTCTACATCACCAGCTACTTTCATGCCGCCGCGACCGAAATTGGCCATGCCAGCGTCGGCCACGGTCCGCTCCTGCACAGAATCGCGCCGGAACTGACCCGCTCGGCTGCTTGATGATCACCTGGGCGTGGGATCCCGCGCCGCCTCGGCCAACCGCAAGCGTCAGCAAAATGATGGGCTTGCGGCCCACCGCGTGATTGCCCCAGACCCTCGCCAGCCGCTTATCCACCCGCTGACCCAGGCGCGGAAGCCGAACGCCTTGCCAGCGCGAGGGTTCTACCTGCCCGGTGCCGCTTGTCGCTGCGACAGCGTGTCCAGCGCGGATTGAATCATTTTCGCATCCTCGCTTCCAGGCGGCAGCTTCGTCAGCAGCTTGCCCCAGTAGCGGCGCGCCTGATCCGGCTGTTTGTCCTGTGCCGCCGCGATCCCCAGATACCACAGCACCAGGGGTTGCTCCGGGTCGGCGGCTTCGACCCGCCTGAGCAGCGCCACCACCCGCGGCGGCAGCCGGTCGGTGGGGGCTTGATCGGCCAGCAGCGCACGCACTTCCTGCAACGGGATCGAACTATCGTCCGGCCGTAGCTTCGCTGCCTTGTCATAGGCATCCGCGGCCTTGGCCGGCTCATGCAGCACGGCGTAGGCCCGGCCCAGGCGCAGCCAGCCGTCCAGGTTCGACGGGTCGGCCTGTTGCTGTGCCGCCAGCTTGGCGACCATACCGTGCACCAGCGCCTGCCGCTGCGCGTCCGACGGGTTCGCCGCATCGGCGACCGCCTTGGCGTCTGGCCCAGGGGAAGACCCATCGGCAGGCCCTGGGGTAGGCCCGGCGGTAGGCCCCGAGGTTGACCCGGATGCCGCCGCGGGGGGTGTTCCCGGCGCCAGTCGCGGCACCGCGATGCCCGCGGCCTGGGCGGCCTCGGCGACCTTTTGGCCCAGCTGCGGCCGCAGCGGCGAGTCCGCCGGAAGTGCGGCCAGCAGGCCCTGGAAGCCATCGAGCGCGCGACGCGGCTCGCCCGCCTGCATCGCCGCCAGCGCCAGGTAATACCGCGCGATACCGCTATTCGGGTCGGCTTTCAGCAACCGTTGGAACGCCGCGTCGGCAGCCGGGGTCACCACCCCGCCAGCCTGCATCACCATGATCTCGGCATGGTCGCCGAGCACCTCGGGGCTGGCCTGGCCAAGATCGATGGCGTGACGATAGGCGGCCTCGGCCTGGTCCCACTCGCTCAGCATCGCCAGGCTGCGTCCGTAAAGCAGCCAGCCGGCGGCGTCGGACGGGTCTTGCTTCAGCTTGGCCGCCAGGGCGGTTGTCGCCTGTTGCAGCGACGAGGGCCCGTCGCCGTGCGCGACCTCAGTCCCCCGCGCGGAGAACGGTTCGTCCGGCAGACCCGGTGCGCCCAGCAGCAGATAGCTGGTCAACGAGCCGGCGGCGATCACCACGAAGACGACCGCGGCTAGTACCGGGCTGCGGGTCAGCCGGGCCGGCACGACGGGCAACCTGTCGGTGGCTAGCAGCCGGCGCTGCACCTCCAGCCGGGCGGCATCCGCCTCGGCCGCGGTGATCAGGCCGCGGGCGAGGTCGCGAGCGATCTCGTGCAGTTGGTCGCGGTACACCGCCTGGTCGAAGCTGGCTCGGGTCGGCACCGGCCGGCTGCCGCGCAGCAGCGGGGCAACGATTGGCAGCAGCGTGGCGAACGCCAGCAGCGCCAGCAAAAGTGGCAGGATCAACCGTCCTTCCCCCGCATCAATCCGTCCAGCCGGCTGGTTTCCTCGGCACTCAGCGGCATGGCGTCGGCAACCGGTCGGCGGCGCCGCAGCCAGATCGCGGCGCCCGCCAGCCCGGTCACGACCAGCAGCGGCGGACCGTACCACAGCACATAGGTCGCCGGCTCGACGGGTGGCTTCAGCAGCACGAAAGCGCCGTACCGGCTGACCACCGCCTGGATCGCCTGGGCGTTGGTGTCGCCGGCGGTCAGCCGCTGGCGGACGAATATCCGGATGTCATGCGCCAGGCCGGCGCCCGACTCGTCGATCGACTCGTTCTGACACACCAGGCAGCGCAGTTCGCTGCTGATGCTGCGCGCCCGGGCTTCCAGCACCGGATTGGCAAGCCGCTCGTTCGGCTCCACCGCCGGCGCGGTCACCGCGCTCAGCAGCAGCATGAGGCAGAGCAGCGATGCCCTCATGACCGACTGAGCTGCTTCAGCAGGGGAAGCAGCTCCTTGTTCACGCTTTCCGTGGTCAGCGGGCCGACGAAGCGGCGGCGGATGACGCCGGCGCTGTCGATGACATAGGTTTCCGGCACGCCATAGACCCCGAAATCCAGCCCGACGCGGCCGTTCCGATCTACCCCGACCTGGCGATACGGATCACCAAAGGTGGCCAGCAGACGCTGGGTATCGTCAGGCTTGTCCTTGTAGGCGATGCCGTACAGCGGCAGGTGGTCCTGCGCCGCCAGGTGCATCAGCAGCGGCTGCTCGATCCGGCAGGGCACACACCAGGAGGCGAAGAAGTTTATGACGACCGGGTGCCCCTTCAGCGCATCCAGCGCCAGTTGCTTGTTGCCGTTCAGACTGGCGAGGTCGAACGCCGGCGCCGGCTTTGCGATCATCGCCGACGGCAGTTCGTGAATGTCGTGCCCAGGCCGCAGCGACACCAGGAAGTATCCGGCCAGCACCATGAAGAGCAGCAACGGCAGCAGGTAGAGCAATCGTTTCATCGCACCCAATGTCCGATCGCAAAGCAGCGTAATACCGGGTGACGCATGCGTTGGCCGGTATGCGCGCCGGGTTGGCGGGGGAGCGAGCACGCGAGTGAGGGGAGCGAGCACCCGAGCGAGGGGCCTGAGCACGCGAAGGAAGGGGCGGCGCGGGGATCAACGACTCTCATACCGTTCGACGCTTGCGCCGAATGGCATGAAACGCGCGGCGGCCGTGTTTCTTCGCGTGGATCGGCCACGTCAACGCCCAGCGAGATATCACGCGCTTCGATGATGCGCGACATCAGTCACCCGCGGCGGGCAGCGCCTGCGGATCGCGACGGGCCGCGCGCGCCGCTGCCCCGACACGCCAGCGCCGGTCGCTCAGGCTGACCGCGCCGCCGAACGCCATGATGATGGCGCCGATCCAGATCCATGGTACCAGCGGCTTCCAGTAGACCCGAACCGTCCAGTCGCCCGCCTTATCCGAATCGCCCAGGGCGACATAGAGGTCGCTCAGCAGATTGGTCCGGATCGCGGTCTCCCCGGTGGTCTGCTGCTGCAGCGGAAAGAACCGCCGCTGCGGATGCATCGTGGTAACGAAATCGCCGCCGCGGGTCACCCGGATGGCGGCATCGTCGGCCAAGTAGTTCGGGCCGGGCACGTGGTTCACCTGATCGAGCGTCAGTTGGTAGCCGGCGATCGCGATGTGCCCGCCCGGGCGGAGGATCTCGATCGCCTCCTTGTCGAACGCCGATCCCGCGAAGCCGGCGACCGAGACGGCGAGGCCGAAATGCGCGATGGTCATGCCATACGACGCGCGCGGCAGGTGGATCGCCCGCCGCAGGCTGTCCGCCACCGGAATGCGAAACAGCCGGATGCGTTCGGCGAACTCGGTCAACACCGCGGTGGCCAGCCAGGCGGACAGGCCAAAGCCCAGGACCGCCAGCACCGGGCCGCCATAGGTGACGTAAAACGCGATCAGCACAATAAGACCCGTGGCGATGTAGGCCATCCAGAGCCGCTGCAGCGCGCCCAGCAGGTCGCCGCGCTTCCAGGCCAGCATCGGGCCGACGCCGACCGCGATGAGCATCGGCGCCATCATCGGCGCGAAGGTGCGGTTGAAGAACGGAAACCCCACCGACAGCTTCGGCCCGCCAACCGCGTCCAGGAACAGCGGATACAGCGTGCCGAGAAACACCGTGGCGCAGCCGCACGACAGCAGCACGTTGTTCAGCACCAGCGCCCCCTCGCGGGAGATCGGCGCGAACAGCCCGCCACCTTTCAGCGCCGGCGCGCGCACCGCGTACAAGGTCAGTGACCCGCCGATCGCGGCCACCAGCAGCAGCAGGATGAAGGCGCCGCGCCGGGGGTCGGTGGCGAAGGCGTGCACCGAGGTCAGCACGCCCGACCGCACCAGGAAGGTGCCGACCAGCGACAGCGAAAACGTGATGATCGCCAGCAGGATGGTCCACGACTTCATCGTGTCCCGCTTCTCCACCACGATCGAGGAGTGGATCAGCGCGGTGCCGGCCAGCCACGGCATGAACGAGGCATTCTCCACCGGGTCCCAGAACCACCAGCCGCCCCAGCCCAGCGTGTAGTACGCCCACCACGAGCCCATCGCGATACCGACGGTCAGAGCGCACCACGATGCCAGGGTCCACGGCCGCACCCAGCGCGCCCAGGCGGCGTCGACCCGGCCCTCGATCAGCGCGGCCACGGCGAAGGCGAAGGCGACCGAAAACCCGACATAGCCGAGGTAGAGGAACGGCGGATGGAACGCCAGGCCCGGATCCTGCAGCACCGGGTTCAGCCCCTGGCCGTTCGGCGCCGGCGGAAACGTGCGCAGGAACGGGTTTGACGTCAGCAGGATGAACAGCAGGAACCCGGTCGCGATCATGCCCTGCACCGCGAGCACCCGGGCGCGCAGGGCAGGCGGCAGGTTGTTGCTGAACAGCGCTACCGCCGCCGCGCACAGCGACAGCATGAACACCCACAGCAGCATGGAACCCTCGTGGTTCCCCCAGACGCCGGTGATCTGATACAGCAGCGGCTTGTCGGTGTGGCTGTTCTCGATGACGTTGATCACCGTGAAGTCCGACGTGACGTAGGCGTGCATCAGCGACAGCAGCGCCAGCGCGGTCAGCCCGAAGCCGATCAGGGCGCAGGAACGACCCACCGTCATCCAGCCAAGGTGGCGGCGGGATGCGCCCACCAGTGGGACGGTTGCCTGGATGATGGCGACGAACAGCGCCAGGATCAGCGCGAAGTGGCCGAGTTCGGTGATCATGCCAGAGCGCGATCGTCTGAGGTTGAACCAACCTCGGACGTCAATCGCCCTCTCAACCAAGGGGAACTTGAGGGTGAACGCTTCAACCTGAAGCTATCGCCCTCCAAGGCGCGGACGAGCGCGCGCGCGATCGAGGGGCTGCCCCCGACCACCCACACATGAATGGGATCGAAGGGAGCCTCGCCTGGAGCATGATCCGAGCAGATGGCATCACCGGAACGGTGAACCATGCGATCAAGCAATGAGTTAGAGCGGGTTCTGTGAACCAAGGCGAACGGAGACCGCTCTAAGCTGCTCGGCGGCGCTCCCGCGGGATGATGGCGAGCAGCGCCTGCACCAGTTCGTCCATCATCGCATCGGTATGCAGCGGACCCGGGGTGAACCGCAGCCGCTCTTCGCCGCGAAGCACGGTCGGGTAATTGATCGGCGTCGCATACATGCCGAACTCGTTCAGCAGGCACTGACTGACATCCGTGCATAATTTGGCCTCCCCGACATGCAGCGGAACGATGTGGCTGACGGAGTCGATCCGCGGCAGCCCGACGGCGTCAAACCGGGTCTTCAACGCGGCGGCGCGCTCAAACAGCCGGGCCCGCCGAGCGTGGTCCTGCCCCACATGCCGGACGCTGGCAAGAGCCGCCGCGGCGGTCATCGGCGGCAGCGACGTGGTGAAGATAAAGCCGGGGGCGGTCGAGCGAATGAAATCCACCACATCGGCATCGCCGGCGATGTAGCCGCCGTGGCATCCGAACGCCTTCGCCAGCGTGCCCTCGATGATGTCGACCCGGTGGGAGACGCCGTCACGCTCCGACACACCGCCGCCGCTTGGTCCGTACATGCCGACCGCGTGCACCTCATCGAGGTAAGTCATCGCCTCGTAGGTCGCGGCCAGATCGCAGATCGCCCCGATCGGAGCGATATCCGCATCCATCGAGTAGACGGACTCGAACGCGATCAGCTTCGGCGACCTGTTCGGCGCGGCGCGCAACAGCGCCTCCAGATGGCCCAGGTCATTGTGGCGGAAGATATTGACGACCGCGCGGGACGCCTTGATGCCGGCGATCATCGACGCATGGTTCTTGGCGTCCGAGAACACCTGCCACGGCTGATCCGGCCCCTGCGGCAGGCTGTTCAGGATGGTGGACAGGGCCGCCTGGTTGGACACGAAGCCCGAGGTGAACAGCAAGCCCGCCTGCTTGCCGTGCAGCGCCGCCAGCGCGGCCTCCAGATCGTCATGCACCGGGCTGGTGCCGCTGATGTTGCGCGTGCCGCCGGCGCCCGCCCCCATGGTCTGGGCGGCCTCGCACGCCGCGTTGACCAGAACCGGATGGCCGCCCATCGCCAGATAGTCGTTGGAGGACCAGACCAGCACCCGCGACCCGTCCCGGCGCCGGTAGTAGGGAAACTCGTCCGCGCGCTTCTGCAGCGGGGTGAACACCCGGTAACGTCCTTGGCCGCGGATCTGATCGAGCGAGCGGCGACAATGGTCCGTGAACGAATTCATCCTTCGCAAGCCCTCGATCCACCCGATCCGTTGCTATCGCTCATCCGGGTAAGCTGCGCATTCGGCGGGCACGCGGCCGATCCTCCTCGCGACCCGACTAAGCAACACCACCTGACCGGGATCGACAAATTGACCGGCCCCGATTAACCGGCTCGCTTGACCAGCCCCGGCGAAACTTACCCCGACAAAACTTATTTCGCCGTCACAGCGGCACTACCGAGAAAATGCGCCAATTGACCGGCGCGTCAACCGGGACCTGCGGGTTTATTCCCACATGATCCGCTTGTAACGCCCCGTGGGATCGCGCAGCAGTCATGCCGGGAGGGCGCTTTGAAACGACCGGCGCGGGTGCCATATGGCGATGTTGCACCGCAACAGTCGCCCGCCCCCGTCAAGGAGCCACGCATGCCGCTGAGCCAGCCCGTCGAACGTCAGCGCCAGCATACCCGCGCCATCGAGATCAACGGTTACCGCCGGTCGGATGGCGCCTATGACATCGAGGCGCACCTGACCGACACCAAGAGCTTCGGGCAGACCAACTACGACCGCGGCTATATCGAGCCCGGTGAGCCGATCCACGACATGTGGCTGCGCCTGACGGTCGATGAGCGGATGACCATCCAGGCGGTCGAGGCGGTCAGCGACAAGACGCCCTACGTGATGTGTCCGACCGCCGCGCCCAACTTCACCCGCCTGGTCGGCATGTCGATCAAGGCCGGTTTCCTGCGTGAGGCCAACCGCGCCGTCGGCGGCACGGTCGGCTGCACCCATCTGCGGGAGCTGCTGCAGCAGATGGCCACCACGGCCTTTCAGACCATCAATCCCGCCAAGGCCAGGCAAGAGATGGCGGCTGAGGGGACGGCGGATGAAAGCCGCGGCAGCGACGCCTTCGACAAGCGGATCACCGAGAAATGGGGCGGCGGCAACAAGATCCTCAACACCTGCCTGGCGTATGACGAGAAAGGCCCGCTGGTGAAGCGGCTCTGGCCGCATCTGTACACTGGAAACGATCAGGTGACAGAGGACGCTGCGGGGTAGCGCGCGCCGTCTTGCCAGTCCCAAGGACCGCTTAACGGCGAGACCGACCTTGGCTGACGTCGCTGGGACGGTTTTGACAGCTTCTCAGCGGTTGGGACCGGCGCTATGCGACCCGCCGGCATCTGTTCACGATGCGGCCACCTGGGTGTCGTGTCTCGGCACGTTCAAATTCACGGTCACGTTCTTGCGCTGGGTGAAGCTGTCCAGCATTCCCTCCAGCGAGAATTCCCGGCCGATGCCGCTTTGCTTATACCCACCATACGAGTGGCCCGGCTGCTGCCCCAGCCCCTGGTTGACCTGCACCCAGCCAGACTCGATCGCATGCGCCGCCCGCAACGCGCTGCCGATCTCGTGCGTCCAGACATAGGCGGCAAGGCCATAGTGGCTGTCGTTCGCCATGCGGATCGCGTCGTCTTCATCCTGCCAGGGGATCGCCACCAGCACCGGGCCGAAGATTTCCTCCCGCGCCAGCCGCCAATCGTTGGAGGTGTCGGCGAATACCGTGGGAACCGCGAAGTAGCCCGCGCTGAGCGGACCATCCTTGGGCGGCAGGCCGCCAAACACCAGGCGGGCGTCCTTGCGCTGCAAACCCTCGTCGACATAGCCGCACACCTTGCGAAACTGCTTTTCGTTGATGATCGCACCGATATCGGTGGCTTCGTCCAGCGGATCGCCGAGTTTCAGGGCCTGGGTCTTCGTGGTGAGTTTATCGAGGAAACTGTCGAAGATGTCCCGATGCAGGAACAGTCGCGATCCGGCGGTGCAGGACTGACTTTGCCTGGTGAAGCGCATGCCGGCGATCACCCCGTCCACCACCCAGTCCTCATCGGCATCGGGATACACGATGGACGGGCTCTTGCCGCCGAGTTCCAGCGAAACCGGAACAATCCGGTCCGCGGCCGCGCGCATGATGATCTTGCCGACTTCGGTGGACCCGGTGAACGAAAGTTTCCGGATCGTCGGGTTCTGCGCGAGCGGACCGCCGCATTCCTCACCCAACCCGGTCAGCACGCCGGGCGGCAGGAACTGCTGGCAGATTTCGGCCATCAACAGCACGCCCAGCGGCGCGTCCTCGGCGGCCTTCAACACCAGCGTGTTGCCCGCGCAGAGGGCGGGAGCGATCTTTAGCGCGCCCAGCAGCACCGGCGCGTTCCACGGGATAATGGCGCCGACCACGCCCAACGGTTCGCGGCGGGTGTAGCTCAGGACCTGCTCACCCAACGGGATCGTCTCGCCCTTCAACTCGCCGGCCAGCCCGCCGAAGTAGCGGAAGATGTCGGCCGACAATGCCGCCTCCGCCCGCGCCTGGGTGCGCAGTGCGTTGCCGGTTTCCTCGGCGATGACGCGGGCCATCTCTTCGACCCGCTCTTCCATGACCTCGGCGACCCGAAGCAACAGGCGCCCGCGCTGGCGGGGCGGGACTTTGCTCCAACCGCGGAACGCCTTGTCGGCAGCTGCCACGGCGCGATCGACATCTTCCTTGGCGCCACGCGGGACGGAAGCGATCGAGGCACGCCGCGCCGGATTTTCAACCGACAGCGTCGCGCCGGACGCACTGTCCACCCAGGCGCCATCGATCAGCATGCGCGCCTGCTTCGTCCGGTTGGTCGCGGTTGGACGACTCTGCTCGGTGATCGACATGAGCGGAATCCCTCCGTGCTGCATTATCTGCCGTGCTGCGGCGGACATGGCGATCCGAGGCCCTTGGTTCCAGATGATAGGCGTTCAGACTTTCGGTTCCCGTGGCAATCAAATCGCTGCCGTTCGTGGGCAGCTTGGCAACCAAAGATACTGAACCTGACCCGCGACCCGAACTCACGTCGATGATCGGACCCTGAGCCAACATGGCGGGCCCTTCCAGGATCGTGGTCTGCTGCCTACCGTGAGGACGGCACGGATTTTGCCAACTTCGCAGCTGCATCGCCGATCACAGGCGCATCGCCGACCATAACTGCATCGACGAGCACAGGAGATCTCGAAAAATGCCCGACATCTACCTACAGCGCGGCTACGGCGCCCGGCCGCTCGGTTTTGGGACGAAAATCGGTGTTGTGGTCGTCGATTTTCAGCGCGGCTTCGTCGACGGCGATTTCCCGATGGGCGGCGCACCGATGGTCGATGCGGCCGTGCGCAACACCGTTCCGCTGATCGAGGCGGCGAGGCGCGCCGGCCTGCCGGTCATCGCCTGCGTCAACGGCTATGACAGCCCGCGCGCCGCACCGCATTGGAAGGTCGGACCGGTGTTCGATCTGCTGCGCGGCTCGCCATCGGTGGAGCTTGACCCGCGAATCGCGGCCGCCGAACCCGACATGACGTTGATGAAGTCCGCACCGTCGATTTTCTTCGGCACGCCCGCCGCCGCGATCCTGACGAAAGAGCGCATCGATACGGTGATCGTGACAGGATGCATTACGTCCGGCTGCATCCGGGCGAGCGTGATCGATGCGTTTTCGTTGGGTTTTCGCGTGATGGTGCCACACGATTGCGTCGGCGATCATGATGAGGCCGCGCATACCCAGAACCTGAAGGATATCGAGCGGCGCTACGCCGACGTCATTGACGCCGCCACCGCGATCGGTGCGATCGAGCAATGGCGGCGGGCCAACGACCGAGCATAAGCCCCGGGCGTGACCGATCATGTGGTCATGAAGATCCCGCCATTGGCATGCACCGTCTGCCCGGTCATGAAGGCGGATTTGTCCGAGGCGAGGAAGACCGCCACGTGGGCGATGTCCCGCGGCTGCCCCATCCGTCCCAAAGGCATCGTCGCCGCCTTCGCGACCAGCTCCGCTTCGGTTGAGCCGTAACGCGGCTGGGCGGTATCGGTCAGCCCCGGCGCGATGGCGTTGACCCGGATCTTGTATGGGGCGAGTTCCATGGCCATGGCGCGGGTCATGGAGACTACACCGCCCTTGCTGGCGGCATAATGCACCCCCTGCGGCGAGGCGCCGAACACCGCCGAGGAGGCCAGGTTGATGATCGCACCCTGAGTGCCGGCCGCGATCATCGCCCGCGCTGCCGCCTGCGCCAGGAAGAAGCCCGCCTTGAGATTGATCGAATGGACAAAGTCCCAGTCCTTCTCGGTCATGTCCAGAAGGGCGACGCGCGGGAACACGCCGGCGTTGTTGACCAGGATGTCGATCTTGCCGAACGCCGCGACGGTCGCGTCGACCAGGGCGCCGGGCGTGGCGGCGGCGGCGACATCGCCGGCGAGCATCACCGCCTTGCGCCCGGTTGCGCGCACCGCCGCGGCCACGTCCTCGGCTGCCGCCTTGTCATCGAGGTAGTTGATGGCGACGTCTGCACCATCCTGTGCCAGAGCGATCGCGATGGCCTTGCCGATGCCTTGCTGCGCGCCGGTTACCAACGCCGTTTGACCTGTCAGGTCTGCCAAGCTTGCCTCCTGTGTGTGCGGCGGCGCAGCATGGGCGATCTTGCGGGCGCCGTCACGGGCGGGCGCGAGCCCCGGTGTCACCACGGCGGGGCTCAGATGTTCAACGTGTGTCTTGCGATAATTGCCATTTATACGATTTTTGCGGCGAGGGCCGCTGCGAGCGCTCATCCTGCTCCCGTGGCATTTCATCCCGGTCGCCATTAGACGGAGCCAATGGACAAGCTTCGACCCGAAGATGAAGCCCCGTCTGCCGAATATGACGGGCCGACCATAAACTGTAAGCCCATCCTCGACATCGGGACGGTGCAACAGTGGTTCAAAGACGTTCGCGTCGTCGGGCTGACCGGAGAAGCCGCCGCACCCATCGCGGCTTTCCTCAATGAGGCTGCTTTCCTTTCCTCGCAATGGAAAAACACGTCTGAGTTCAACGAGATGCGGAAAAATGACAAGGGGAGGCAGCGGATGCGGCGCGTCAGTTGCGCCCTCGCCACGTTGGAAAAGGATATACCTGCGCTAATCGACGATACAATGAGAATAGCACCGGAGCATCCGGCGCTGGCTCCCGTGGTCGCTCTGCGCGACGCGGTGGAGGTGCTTGCTCCGGGATTTCAGAAGTTTCTTCCCAAAGGCCGAGGCCGCAACCCGGAGTCGTGGCACAACATTGCGCGGAAGCTCGGCCCCATGTTGACGGAGGCCATCAAGCGGTCTGGCCCCAAGCGGGCCGGGTTCGGAAAGGTGACCAGTCCCGCCGTCAGAATTATGCACTCGGCGCTCGGCTACCTCGGCATTGCCAAATCCTGCGAGGCCATTGTGGACGCGATGCGCGGGCGAAAAAGGGTGGGAAAATACCCCGAAATTCCCCGGACTTCACCGCCTTGGCGGCCTGCCACAAGGGGGCATCGCGCTTTCTGAGCGCACACGGGCAGAGGCGGGTTAATCATGAAGGCTGAGCGAGAACGGCTGCGGTTCCGGGTCTTTCACCTTGTCGAGGGCGAAGCGGAAGGTCGGCTGGCTGTCTGCGCCCTTGTCGTCATTGCTTTGGCTGTGCTGGCGGTCTGTCTCATCCGTCACGCAATAGGATAGTCGCCACCTACCATAATTTGCGGTTATGCGGCGTCAGCGCGACGACGCCATGCCACAAAGACTTAGGGCGCACCGGCAACAGAGCTAGATAGTGATCAGTTCAGCTAGCTTGGCCGCCACGTCTGCCATCGGCTCTTCTGCGGTGCTCAGGCCGCTTCGCGAGCCCAGCAAGGGGCTGACATTACGGAGAGCTTCATACGTCGTGTTGTGGACGACAGGCACGAGCTGTTCACGTGCTAGAAGTGCCGAAAGCTCTTTATCGGCGATGCCCTCTGCTTGGACGCGGCGCAGCAATGAGGGGGTCACCAGCACGATCCCGATGCGCGACTTCGCTAGTCCCTTGTCGATTTCGCGAAGCAACGATGTGCCGAGGGGAACGTCCTTTTCGCTGAACCAGACCGAGACACCGCGTGACACGAGCAGATCGTGTAGCTCCTTGGCAGCCCCCTGCCGATCGTCCCACGCGTGACAGAGGAAGACATCGCGGAGGTCAGGCAGGGGCGCCCGATTCTCGACGGTGTGGCGAACCGGCGTGAGTGCCCGCACCTCTGTAGGTGTGTAAGAATCTGTCCCAGATCATTTGCTTTCCTGACAGAGCTTTCGGACCATCATCCTGATCGACGCCCAGCGTAGGAAAGCAAGTGCGTTTTGGTTCAGGCATTCCCAATCCTTGGTCAGTCGACGACATCTGTTTAGCCAGGCAAACGTTCGTTCGACGATCCAGCGCTTTGGCAGAACGACAAAGTGTTTGGCGGTGTCGGACCGTTTCACGATCTCGACGTTGATCTGGCGGCAGACCTGCTTGAGACCCTGCTGGAACTGCGCGCCTTGGTAACCGCCATCGGCATGGAGTTTGATCAGGAAAGGATGAAGCCCGAACATCAAGCTCATCAGAAGGACACCGCCATCGCGGTCCTGAATATCGGCGGCGTGAACGAGCGCGAGCAACAGCAAGCCCTGCGTGTCTACAAGGATATGGCGTTTCTTACCTTTGATTTTCTTCCCCGCATCATAGCCTGGTGGGTCGATCGAGGCCCCCCTTTTTCTGCGCTCTTGACGCTCTGACTGTCGATAATCGCGGCGGTAGGACTGGCTTCGCGGTCCGCCAAATCGCGGCACCGCACATACAGCGCGTGATGGATGCGGTCGACGGTGCCATCATCGGTCCACAGGCTGAAGTAGCGATTGATCGTGCTTCGCGGCGCCAAGTCTCTGGGAATCGCCCTCCACTGGCAGCCTGTGCTCAAGATATACATCAAACCGTTCACGACCTCGCGCATCAACACCGTACGCTTGTTGCCGCCCGGTTTCGCGGGCGGGATCAACGGCTCGATCAGCCTCCACTCCTCAGCCGTCAGGTCACTCCGATACCGTAGCTTGCTGCGGTCATACCGACCGCGATTCTCGTTCGTCCACATCGGGCGGCTCCTGCAAATCGGACCAACCCTAGCGAATCACAAGTGATTCCAATGATGCAAGATGTTATGGGACAGACACTTAGTTCCTTGACGACTTCGTGAGTGTCCAGAGCAGTTACCGTCAACGGGTGCGTCCTCGCGGTCTACCGTCCCGCACACCAGGAAATAGTAGGTTGAAAGGCTTCTTTCCAGACCTGTAAGGTCTTCGTCGCGCTTCAATTTGTTGGCTTTCGATCCAAAGCGGTCCCATAGGTTGCAGTGGACAAAATCCGACGAAAAGATCCGTCGATTTTTGCCACTAGAGCATTTTCAGCCTGAACTGTGCAGACCGAAAATGCTCTATCCTCTTGTTTGATCGGATGATTCACACGCTTTGAACGTTCCGCTCAGCGTGATCATGCTCTAGCACTTGATTTGGTGGGCCGATTCACCCGACCGCGAAGATACATCTGTCGGGATCGGACCACTAGGAACGCCAAGCCTGGACCTGTTTTACCAGAGCGGCCACGTGCCAGGAGGCCGGTGGCGTTGTTTTAAGGATGCCGTGCCCGAGATTAAATATGAACGCACCTTGGCCCGCTGCCTGAAGGATGCGTTCGGCCTCGGCTGTCATCTGCTTTCCTCCGGCCACGAGCATCTGAGGGTCAAGGTTGCCCTGGATGCAGCGGCCCAGACCCCGTTGGATCTCTTCTGAGGCCCAGTTTAGAGGCACGGTACTATCAAGCCCAATACAGTCGGCCTGGGTCACTTGGGCGTAGCCGTCATACAAAAGGCCCGCCGCCCGGGGGAAGGCGATCACCGGAATTGCCGGGTGCTTCAAGCGCAGAGTTTGGATGATTTTGGCGACAGGCCGCACGCACCATCGCTGGAAAAACGGTTCGGGCAAGATGCCGGCCCAGCTCTCAAAAAGCTGGACTGCCTCGGCACCCGCCTCGATCTGGCGTTGCAAGAATTCGATTACGGCCACCGTCAACAGGTCGATGAGAGGTTGGAATTCGTTCGCGGATCGCTCAGCGCCCACTGCTTGATGATGGCGTGTTCGGATGCGCTGCCGCCTCGTCCCTCGACCATATATGTGGCGACCGTCCAGGGCGCACCCGCGTATCCGATCAGGGTGACGTCTGAAGGCAGCGAGACCGAGAGCCGCCGGACCGTCTCATAGATCGGCGCCAAGTTCTCGTGGAGGCGCGACAGGCTGAGATATCGCCGTATGTCGTCGGGCGTTCGGATTGGCGGCGTAAGGACAGGGCCGTCCCCGGTGGCTCGTTTTAAGGATGCCTGGTACTCAAGGGTCTGTCCCAGGGCGGCCGCGAGTTGAGGAAGGTCAGCGAAGAGAATGGCGGCGTCGAGCGGGAAACGCCGAATTGGCTGGGTCAGCGTGACCTCGGCGGCATGCTCCGGTGAGTTGCATAGCTTTAGCATGCCGCCGGCGGCTTCGCGGGTAAGGTGGTATTCGGGCAGATAGCGCCCTGCCTGACGCATGAGCCAAATCGATGCGGCCGTTCAGTCCGTTCCCCAGCGAGTGCACGCAATAGCAGTTTCTTTGGGGAGGATGTCACTCGGTTGCATGCTTTCGGCCTGGGTTCTCCGTCAGGATATCGCATCCTGTGCCGGGCACCTATGTCCGCTTTCCACGTTTCGCAGACATTCGGAGTAGGCGGTGGCAACGCACAGGCCCTGGCTTTGGCACGAGTGCTAAAAAGCGCTATCTTCCAGCAACGCCCTTTGCATAGGGAGAAATCCATTATGATCCGCCAACTCGACCCGAAGCCCGACGTGATGGCTCGCCGCGACAGCATCGTCGCCGGCCTGCGTGCGCTGCTGCCCGAAAGCGGCCTGATCGCGGAACCGCTGCGCCTGAAACCCTATGAGACCGACGGATTGTCGGCTTATCGGCAGGTGCCGCTGGCGGTGGCGCTGCCGGAGACGACCGAACAGGTGGCGGCGGTGCTGCGGTTCTGTCATCAGAACGGGGTGCGGGTGGTGCCGCGTGGCGCGGGGACATCGCTTTCCGGCGGCGCGCTGCCGATGGCCGATGCGGTCGTTGTCGGGATGATGCGGATGAACCAGATCCTCGACATCGACTACCCCGACCGCTGCGCCGTGGTGCAGGCCGGCGTCACCAACATCGGCATCACCGATGCGGTGTCGGCCGACGGGTTCTTCTACGCGCCGGATCCGTCCAGCCAGCTGGCCTGCATGATCGGCGGCAACGTCAACATGAACTCCGGCGGCGCCCACTGCCTGCGATACGGCGTCACCGCCAACAACCTGCTCGGTCTGAAGATCGTCACCATCAGCGGGGACATAATCGACATCGGTGGGGCGCACCTCGATGCCGCCGGCTACGACTGGCTGGGCTTGCTGACCGGCAGCGAGGGCATGCTGGCGATGATCACCGAGGTCACCGTTCGCATCCTGCGCGGTCCCGAGGGCGCGCGTGCGATGCTGGCGGCGTTCCGCTCCAACGAGGTGGCGGGGGGTGCGGTCGATGCCATCATCTCGTCCGGCATCATCCCCGTCGCGCTGGAATTCATGGATCGGCCCGCCATCCACGCCTGCGAGGCTTTTGCCCACGCCGGCTACCCGCTGGACGCGGAGGCCATGCTGATCATCGAGGTCGAAGGCAGCGTCGAGGAGCAGGACCGCCTGTTGGGTCAGCTGTCGGCGATCTGCGAGAAGTTCGATCCGATCAGCCTGAAGGTCTCGCAGTCGCTGGAAGAATCGCAGGCGATCTGGAAGGGCCGCAAGGGTGCCTTCGGCGCGGTCGGTCGGATCAGTCCCGACTACCTGTGCATGGATGGCACCATCCCCACCAGCCAGCTGCCGCTGGTGCTGCGCCGCATCCAGGAGATGTCCGACAGCTATGGCCTGAAGGTGGCGAACATCTTCCACGCCGGCGACGGCAACCTGCATCCGCTGATCATGTTCGACGCCAACGACCCGGCCAGCTTCCATGCCGCGGAGACCTTCGGCGCCGATATCCTGAAGCTGTGCGTCGAGGTCGGCGGCTGCCTGACCGGCGAGCACGGCGTGGGCGTCGAGAAACGCGACCTGATGACGGTGCAGTTCACCGCGCACGAGCTGCAGCAGCAGCGCCGCATCAAGTCCGCCTTCGATCCGGGCTGGCTGCTGAACCCCAGCAAGGTGTTTCCGCTGCTTGAACCCGACGCTGCCGGCCTGCCGCAAGCCGCATGACGTCCGAGGCCTCGATCGTCGCGACGGTCGCAGACGCCGCCCGCACCCGTGAACCGCTGCTGATCGAGGGCAACGGCACCAAAGCCGGCATGTTGCGCCCGGTGCAGGCGGCGCGGACGCTGTCGACAGCGGGCCTGTCCGGGATCAACCTGTATGCGCCGAAGGAGCTGATCCTGTCCGCCTGGGCCGGCACGACGCTGCCGGACATCGAAGCCGAACTGGCCGAGGCCGGTCAGCACCTGATCGCCGAACCGCCTGATCTGTCGGCGCTGCTGGGCACAAGCGGCGATCATCAGGCATCCAGTCCGCAAACCCTCGGCGGTGTCGTCGCGACCAACCTGTCCGGACCGCGACGGGTCGCCTGGGGCTCGATGCGCGACCACGTCATGGGGATCAGGGCGGTCACCGGGCGGGCCGAGATCATCCACTCCGGCGGGCGGGTGTTGAAGAACGTCACCGGCCTGGATCTTTGCAAGCTGTTGACTGGAAGCCATGGCACCCTGGGTGTCATCACCGAAATCACCTTGAAGGTGCTGCCGGCGCCGGAAGCGACCGGAACGCTGGTGCTGCCTGGGCTGGATGCGGTGGCCGGCGTGGCCGCGTTGTCCGCGGCGCTGGGCTCACCGTTCGGCGTGTCAGGTGCGGCTTGGTTGCCGGCAGAGGCGGCTGCCCGGGTGGCAGGGTTGTCCGAGACCGGCGGTTCGGCGACCCTGATCCGCGTCGAGGAGTTCGCGCCCTCGGTTGCCTATCGGATCGGCAGACTGCGGGATCAGTTCGCTGTGCCCGGGGCGATGACACTCGATACGGAACGCTCGCGGGCGATCTGGAAGCAAGTTCGCGACGTGCGGCCGCTGTCGACAGGGGTGCAAGACGCGGTCTGGCGGGTTTCGGTTCGACCGTCGGCGGGTCCGTCCGTCATCGAGGTGCTGCGGCGCCGCGGGATGTCGGGCTATCTGGACTGGGGGGGCGGGCTGGTGTGGCTTGCGGGTTCGGCCGACAGCGCGACCCATGCGGCGGTGGAGGCGGCGGCGCAGGCGGCGAAGGGAATCTGGACCTTGATGCGAGCGCCGGATACGCTGCGCAATGCGGTTCAGGTGGTGCCGGCCGAAGCGGCGCCTTTGGCGCGGATCACCAAAGAGGTGAAAGCGGCGATGGACCCGGCCGGCATCCTTAATCCTGGCCGGTTGTATGCCGGGCTCTAGTGTCCTGGATCAGAAGTTCGCTAGGGCGTGCGAACTTCGGGGGCAGGACATGCGCGCTTTGGTTTCGGTGGCCTGCTTGTCCCCTGCGTCCGCCGCACGAAGCGACGAACTTCGGGGGCGGGACAGGCGCATCGCGTCTCCGAGCAAAGCGCTCCCTAGCGTTTCGTCTGCAGGGTTCGGTTCATGCGCCCGATCGCGGACTTTGCGAGGCTCGGGCTGCTCCTCGAGCGGATCATAGCGATGTTCTTCATTCCCGCCTGGGTCAGCAATTTCATTCTTCTGGGCACCTGCTGGCTGTCAGGGTTTCAACTGGTGCAGTTGCGGCGGCCGAACCCGGTCACCAACATTCAGTTCGTGATGATCCTGTTCTGCCTTGTGATGGTGCTGATCATCGCCTTGTACAATAGGGTGGATCCGTGGTTGTCGCTGGCCTTCTTCCTGATCGCGGTCGGCAGTCTGGCGGTGATGATCCGACAACACCGCATGCTGCCGCCGTCGAAGCTGTTCGAGTAACCCGCCGATGCAAACCAACTTCAGCGCTGAACAGTTGCGCGACCCTGATACCGCATCGTCCAACGGTGTGCTGCGGACCTGCGTGCACTGCGGCATGTGCACCGCGACCTGCCCAACCTTCCTGCTGCTGGGTGACGAACTCGACAGCCCGCGTGGCCGCATCTACCTGATCAAGGACATGCTGGAGACCGGGCGTCCCGCGACCGAGGACGTGGTGCGTCACGTCGACCGCTGTCTGTCCTGTCTGGCCTGCATGACCACATGCCCGTCGGGCGTGAACTACATGCACCTGGTCGATCACGCACGGCGCTACATCGAGCAGACCTATCGCCGACCGCTCGCGGAGCGCGGGCTGCGCCGGCTGCTGGGGACATTGCTGCCGCGCCCGCGGCTGTTTCGCCTGGCGCTGAGCGGTGCAAGGTTCGCTCGCCCGCTGGGCCGGCTGATCCCGGGCCAGTCGATGATGGCGCAGCGGATGCGCGCCATGTTGGCGCTGGCGCCGGCCGCGGTGCCGACCCGCAGTGGCATCGAGACGCCGCGGGTTTATCCCGCCGAAGGGCCGCGGCAAGCCCGTGTTGCGTTGCTGACCGGGTGTGCCCAGCAGGTGCTGATGCCACGCATCAACGAGGCGACGATCCGCCTGCTGACCCGGCTGGGGGTCGAGGTGGTGGTTTCGGAAGGTGCCGGCTGCTGCGGCGCGCTCAATCACCACATCGGTCAGCACGATCGGGCGATGACGCTGGCGCGCGCCAACATCACCGCATGGAGCCGCGAAATGGCGCCGGGGTCGAGCGGCCTGGATGCTATTGTCATCAACGCCTCGGGCTGCGGCACGACGGTGAAAGATTACGGGTTCATGTTCCGCTCGGGAGCGGAGCCGTGGCGGAGCCAGGCGGACAAGATCGCCGGCATGACCCTGGACGTGACCCAGTTCCTGATGCGGCTGGGCTATGCGCCGACGCGCGACGCATCGGGTCTGACCGTCGCCTATCACTCGGCCTGCAGCCTGCAACACGGCCAGCAGGTCACCGCGGAACCCAAGACCCTGTTGTCGCGCGCGGGCTTTCGGGTGGTGGAACCGAGGGAGCCGCACATCTGCTGCGGATCGGCTGGCACCTACAACCTGTTGCAGCCGGAGATCGCCGGGCGCCTGCGCGACCGGAAGCTGGGAAATCTCAAGGCGGTCAAGCCGGACCTGATCGCCGCCGGCAATATCGGCTGCATCACCCAGCTGTCGGGCGATCAGCTGCCGGTCGTGCATACGGTTGAGCTGCTGGACTGGATGGCGGGTGGGCCGCGGCCGCCTGGGGTTCCCGGCTGACATGGCGGTTTGGCGCTGCTGGTTGGCACTTGCCGCGGGCTACTTCGGCGCCTGTGTCGCCGCCGGCGCTCAAGTGCCGACCGACCAGCGGGCGCCGACCGACCAGCGGGTGCCGACCGACCAGCGGGCGCCGACCGCGCAACGGGCGCCGACCGAACAGGGGGGGCCAACCGAACAGGGGGGGGCGCCGACCGCGCAACGGACGGCCACCGATCATCTGCTCGATGCGTTGAAAGCCGCGCCGGACGAGCAGACCGCGGCCAGTTTGGAAGGCCGGCTGGAGCAGGACTGGCTGCATGCCGGCTCGCCGGCGGTGACCTTGCTGATGAGCCGCGGGCTGCGGTCACTCCAGGCGAACGAGGATGACGAGGCGGTGGCGTCGTTCTCCGACGCGATCACGCTGCAGCCGGATATGGCCGAGGCCTGGCATCAGCGCGCTTTGGCCCGCTACCAGGACGGCGACGTTAACGGCGCGATCCGTGACCTGGAGCAGACGGTCCGCCTGGAGCCCAGGGACTTCGCCGCGTTTCGCACACTGACCGACATCGCCACCGCGCGGGATAACTGGAAGGGCGCCTATGCTGCGTGGCAGAAGGTGATGGAGCTGGATCCAAGGACGCCGGGGGGTGCTGAGCGCCTGCGGCTGTTGAAGCGGAAGGCGGTCGGCGAGGAGACCTGAGCGGCGGTGGGCGGTGGGCACCATATCGGTTCCAGTTAGGCTCGGGGGGCTAGCCGAGCGGGCCTTCTTCGGGCCCTCGTTTGGAGCCGGTCGGTTTAAGGTGCATCATCGGACGGGTTTTAACTCCTTGTTCGCGTGATTCACGTCTCCCGCGATGCCGCCGGCGACGATCAAGCACTAGGAGCCGGCGGCAAGCATCAGGATGTCGAGGTCCTGCTGATCGACGATCAGATCAGCGTCACCGCCACAGTTGCCGGTATCGGCGCTGGTGCGGGCTCCGGCCCAGTGCAGGTGAAAGTGCTTCGCACCTCCGCCGCTCTCGGTTTCGACAACCAGACTGCCGACCGCTTGGCGGATGATGGCGAGGTCGATAACGCAGCCATACTGATCGGGCCGCTGGACGAGCAGATGAATGTCCTGATCGGTTGGTAAATCGGCGGATGGGGCGAACGCGATGATGTCGCCGATGTGCGGCGTGGCGCGGGCGAGTCCCAGGATCGGGCTGAGTGCGATGGAAGCCGCGATCGCGCAGGTCGCGGCGACGATGGCCGGAAGCAGCGCCCGGGTCGCTTTCCTGTTGCGCGTCCGCATCCGTCTCTCCATCGGGGAAACGGGCGGTCTATACAGGCCAGGTTGAGAAGCGGTTAACGCGTGGCCGGCGACCGATCATTATGCTGTTCGGTGCAAGCGCCGACCGGCATGATAAGTGATTTTTCGGGCGCCGCCCTCCTTCGCGCGCTCGGTCCCCTCGCTCGCGTGCTAGCTCGCCCCACGTGCATAGCGGTCAATGTAGGTGTCGCCCGGCATTACCGCGCAGCCGCGGCGATCCGAACCAGCGACTCCGCGCGCCCCAGCGCGGCCAGTACGGCGTCGATGCCGGGGCTGACGGTGCTGCCGGTCAGCGCCGCGCGCAGGGGTTGGGCGACCTGGCCCAGCTTCAGGCCGTGGCGTTCAGCGAAGGCGCGCAGCGCGGCATCGATCCGCGGCACCGAAAAATCGGTTTCGGCCAAGCCAGGCATAACCTCCCGCAGCATGGCCCGCGCCTCGGCTGTCAAGGCAGCGGCAGCCTTCGGTTCCATCGGCAGCGGTGTCACGCGGACCAGGAAGGCTGCCGCGTCGGCGAGCTCGACCATGGTCTTGGCGCGTTCTTTCAATGCTGGCATCAGAGCCCGGATCCGCGCTGCCGCGGGTTCGCCGCAGTGGAGATCAGGCCGATGCGCCAGCCGCTGCAGCACCTCGGCCGTCAGGCGCTGATCGTCGGCTTGGCGAATGTAGAGGCCATTCAGATTGGTCAGCTTGGCGTAGTCCATGCGCGACGCGCCACGGTTGACATCGACGATGTCGAACAGGCGGATCGCCTGCTCGCGGTCGACGACTTCGAGGTCGCCATGCGACCAGCCCAGCCGCAGCAGGTAGTTGCACAGCGCCTCGGGCAGGAAACCCTGATCACGGAACTGCAGCGCGAACTGCGCGCCGTGGCGCTTTGACAGTTTCGCGCCGTCCGGGCCATGGATCAGCGGGATGTGGGCGAACCTGGGCAGTTCCCAATCGAGGCCACGATAGACCTGGATTTGCCGGAAGGTGTTGGTCAGATGGTCATCGCCGCGGATGACATGGGTGATCCCCATGTCATGGTCGTCCACCACCACCGAATGATTATACGTGGGCGTGCTGTCGCTGCGCAGGATGATCATGTCGTCGAGTTCGAGGTTAGCGACGCGAACCGGACCTTGCACCAGATCCTGTAGGACCGTCTCGCCTTCGCGCGGGGTCTTCAGGCGGATCACCGGCGTCACGCCGGCTGGCGCCTCGGACGGGTCGCGGTCGCGCCAGCGTCCATCGTAGCGCCAGACGCGCTGCTCGGCGTTGGCGCGTTCGCGCTCCTGATTAAGCTCTTCCGGGGTGCAATAGCAGTAGTAGGCGTTGCCGGCGGCCAGCAGCTGGCGGGCCACCTCGGCGTGGCGTTGCAGCCGGGTGGACTGAAAGACGGTCTGCCCGTCCCGCTTCAGGTTCAGCCAATCAAGGCTGTCGATGATGCCTTGGGTGGCTGCCTGGGTGCTGCGTTCGCGGTCGGTATCCTCGATGCGGAGCAGGAATTCGCCGTCATTGTGGCGGCTGTAGAGGTAGTTGAACAGAGCCGTGCGAACGCCGCCGATATGCAGCGGGCCAGTCGGGCTGGGGGCAAAGCGGGTGCGGACGGTCATGCGGTCGATCTAGTATCGTGCATCAGAGAAGCGCGATACGTCGCTGTTTATCTGAAGTAGCCGATTCACGCGGCGAAACGCGGCTCTGAAGTAGCCGATTCACGCGGCGAAACGCGGCCGCTTCGCGTCTCACGGCTCTTTGCGATTTCATACTAATCACGTCTATTCACTCTTTGTAGACGGTTGCCCATCTAATGTGCCCGGCATGAAGCCGATCGCTGCCATGACAGCCGCGTGGGACTCCTGGCTCGATACCGAGCGGGAGAGACTGGCGGTGTGGCTGCCGGTGTTCATGGGGATGGGGGTGCTGGGATACTACGCGCTGCGGTTCGAGCCGCCGCCGTGGCTGGGCGCGGCGGTCGCGGTGCCGGCTTTGGCGATGGCGGTACGGCTGCCGGCGGTGCGCTGGCTGTTCGGGCCGATCGTCGCCGGCGGGGTTGGCTTCATGGCGGCGCAGATGGCCACCGCGCGGGCGCCGCCGATCGAGTCGGCGCTGCCCGCCCACGCCACCATCATTACCGGCACCGTCGTGGCGGTCGAGGCTTTGCCGCTGGGGCGGCGCATCACCATCCAGCCGGCCTGGCTGGATGGCGGCGCGCAAGCGCTGCGGCGATCGGTGCGGGTGCGATTGAAGAAAGGCGACGAGGGCGATCTGAACACCGGCGATGGTGTGCGCATCCGCGCCCTGATCCGTCCGCCCGGACCGCCATCCTATCCCGGTGCCTGGGATCTGCAGCGCGACGCATTCTACGCCGGTCTTGGTGCATCGGGTTACGCGCTGGGGAAGGCCGAACGCACCGTGCAGGGGGTTCCTTCGGCGCCGATGCGGTTCGTGCAGCGTCTGCGGGAGACCATTGCCCATCGCGTTGTCGCGATCCTTCCGGGGGCAGCCGGCGCGGTGTGCGTGACCTTGCTGACGGGCGGCTCGATGGCGCTCCCCGAGGCCGACCACGCGGCGTTCCGGGATTCCGGCCTGGCTCATTTGCTGGCGGTGGCGGGGCTGCACATCGGCATCGTGATGGGGTTCGCGCTGACGCTGTCGCGTTTCGGTTTCGCCCTGAGTGAACGGGCTAGCCTGTTCTGGCCGACCAAGAAGCTGGCCGCGCTGTGTGCGCTGGCCGCGGGCGGCCTGTACATGGTGCTCACCGGCATGCACGTGCCGATCATTCGCAGCTTCGTTATGGCCTGTCTGTTCACCGTTGCCATGATGGCTGATCGTCAGGCGTTTTCGCTGCGCGGGCTGGCACTGGCGGCGACGGTGCTGATGTTGATCGCGCCGCAACAGGTGCCGGACGTCTCGTTTCAAATGAGCTTTTCCGCGGTGCTGGCGCTGATCGCGGGATACGAGGCGTTGCGTCCGTGGCTTCGGCGGCTGCACGGCAAGAGCTGGCCGCGCCGGTTCGGGTCGCATCTGGCAGCCCTGGCGCTGACCAGCGCATTGGCCGGGACGGCATCCGCGCCCTACGGCGCCTACCACTTCGGTCATGTTCAGGTCTACTTCGTGTTGGCGAACATGATCGCCGTGCCGCTGACGGCGATGTGGGTGATGCCGGCCGCACTGATCTCGTTGTTTCTGATGCCGGTCCACCTTGAGGCGCTGGCGCTGGTGCCAGCAAGCTGGGGTGCCGAGGCCATCCTGTGGGTGGCGCGGACCACCGCCGCGTTGCCCGCCGCCACATTCGACGTGCCGCACATCCCGATCTGGGGCCTGTGTCTGTTTTCGCTCGGGTTGGCGTGGCTGGGGCTTTGGCGAACCCGGCGGCGTCTCGCCGGGGTGGTCATGATGGCGGCGGGTCTGGCCTCCCCGCTGCTGGATCGGCCGCCCGATCTGCTGGTGTCGGCTGATGGCCGGCTGATCGCGATCCGCACGCCTCACGGGGCGTTTTTGCAGCAGACGAAGGGCGGGTCGAAGTTCACCCGCGACGCCTGGGCACAGTATTGGGCGGTCGGATCGTTTCAGCCGATGGCCGATGATGGGGGGTCAGCCGGGCGATGTGACTCGGACGCCTGCCTGCTGCGGCCCTATCCCGACCGCCGCGGCGTGTTGCTGGCTCGTGGTGCCCAGCACCCAAGCTTCTGTGAGCAGGCGTCGATCATCGTTTCCGCTGAACCGGCGCGAGGCCTGTGTCCCAAGCCGTGGCCCAAGCTGGTGGATCGCTTCACGGTCTGGCGCTTCGGCAGCGCCGCGATCTGGCTGGACCGCGACGGCGCCCGCATCACGACGGACAGGTGGGAGCGCGGCGTCAGGCCGTGGGTGCCGCCGCCGCCGCAATCCCGCAAGGCGGTGCCGACCTTGCCACCGGCGCTGGTTGATCACGACGCACAACCTGCGCCGGCAACGCGTATTTTTGCGGCGGACGCGGACAAGGCACCATAGGCCCGCGCGTTGCCGCAGGTTATTTGCCGACCCGCCGCCGAAGCCAACGTCCGCGCGACCGACGCGGCTCTGACCCACGCGAGCAGCCCCGGCGACAACGCGAAGGCACGGAACCACGAGGTCAGCCATACCCAGATGTTGTGGCGAACTTCGCAAGCGTCGGCCACTGGGCCGACCCCAACTTCGGTGGCATCAACCCGCTGAATTAATGAGAACAGGCGCCGGCAGTGGCGCCACTTCGTCGCCTGGCTTCAGCGTCGCCAAGGCCTCACCCTCGACGAGTGCTAATTGATCCGACCATTGCTATTTAAAGTAAATAGTGAGATCGCCACCAAAATCGTCCCATTCGGTGCGGAGCATTGCTTTCATCTTGTCAGCGTCAAGCTTCGAAAGCTTGTTACCTCGTTGCTCCAGGACGTGTTTGAGTGCTTTGGTTCCGAGAGACTGCGGCTTTGGCTTGGCAGCCTCCGATACTATAGACCGACACCATGATAGCACGAACGCCTCCCACTCTGCCGCGTCTTGTCGAAATTTAGGAACTTGAGGAAATTCGTAGCCCTGGACGTATCGAGAGCGAAACTCATCGTTGCGGGCTAGGGCCAGGTCCGCTCCTAATTTGTCCTCGAAGAGCTTAATGTAACGTTTAGAGTCTAGCACGACAGTTTTACCACGATGTTTGCTTAGGAAGTAATCGTTTGGGTTTCTCGGAATGTCGCGCAGAGACTTCCAGACCTTTTCTAATGTTGCTAGGAGTGCCTGTGAGCACTCTGATTGCCACTGATGCTTTTCACCGTTTTCTAAAAGTTCTGTGACTCGAGCGTCTCTGCTGGCGGCGGCCTTGGATATCATGACTGCTTTTCGTTCTATGAAACATTCTTCGGACACCCAGCCACCCAAACGGGTCCAGACACAGAGCCGTGCGTACCAATTCGGCATATTATCATCCGAATCGTAGCTGTCATCCATTGTGCCAACATAACCATACCGAACTAAGTTACGTGGGCCTTGCTGCATAAGTCTGTTGTTTGTCATTATTCTTGCGATCAACCCTTGCGGTAGATTTTTCCGCAGCTTGATTGCAATGGTCATGAAGCTCTGTGCATCCCGATATTTAGCTACCAACCGCCCTCGTTGAAGCCAAGTGTCAAACCCAGATGCAGGCCCGATCGCCTGGATTTCAAAAGACGGCAGCCGGAGGGCGGGTCGATGTCCTAGCGTAAGAGCAGAGACCCCCTTTATTTGACCGTTCTCGCGTTCCACGGCGGCGAGCACGGAGTTAAGGTATTTCAAAAGTTCCTTGTCTTGATTGTTTGATAAATCGACCCAAGCGAAGAGCTCCGCGTTTATTTTGCCCCCGAACGCAGCTTCAGTTGCATTCGGCGAGCCGAAGAGAAAGAAATTTTTTGGGGCGGCCGTGCCTGCTGATTTTGTAAAATTGATGTAGAAGCCTTTGATATGTACTATGCCCGGCGCACCGCCGAGAGCGATCTTCACATCTCGATTTCTACAGGCATCGCGAAGCTTCTGAACCTCCTCTTTGCTTGATCCATCATCAAGCAGGAACCTGATCCGTCGAGGATTCAATTTCTCTATAAGCTAGCTCGCGAATTTTGGGTCGAAGTAGGGGGCGATAATGAGCGCTAGATCGGTCTTGTAGCCGGCTGGCACCCTTAATAGATCGAATCCCATGTTTCCTCGGAATAGTATTGATTAAGTGATGAAAATTCGGCGTAACGGCAACTTTGGGTTTACCTGCGGGGGCACCCAGGCATTGATGCAATGCAGCGAAACCCGTGCCTTCCAACGAGATTTCGTACGAGATATGTAGTTGCACAAAAAAGGGCCGCACCTTCGCAGGTACGGCCCATTCCCATCCAAAACAGCGTGGACGTGGATTAGAAATCCATGTCGCCCATGCCACCCATTCCGCCCATGCCACCCATTCCACCACCGCCCGGAGGCATCGGCGGACCCTTCTTCTCCGGACGCTCGGCCACCATCGCCTCGGTGGTGATGAGCAGGCCGGAAACCGACGCCGCATCCTGCAACGCGGTGCGCACGACCTTGGTCGGATCGATGATGCCGGCCCGCACCAGGTCCTTGAACTCGCCGGACTGCGCGTCGAAGCCGAAGTTGTATTCGTCCTTTTCCAGCGTCTTGCCAGCGATCACCGCACCGTCTTCGCCGGCGTTCTCGGCGATCTGGCGCAGCGGGGTCTGGATCGCCTTGCGGATGATCTCGATCCCGAAGCGCTGGTCGTCGTTGTCGGCCTTGATCTTGTTGAGGATCAGCGACGCCCGTGCCAGGGCAACGCCGCCGCCCGGGACGATGCCTTCCTCGACCGCCGCGCGGGTCGCGTGCAGGCTATCGTCGACGCGATCCTTGCGCTCCTTCACCTCGACCTCGGTGCTGCCACCAACACGAATGACGGCCACGCCACCGGCCAGCTTCGCCAAGCGCTCCTGCAGCTTCTCGCGGTCGTAGTCCGAGGTGGTCTCCTCGATCTGCGCCCTGATCTGGGCACAACGGCCCTGGATATCGGGCTTCTTGCCGGAGCCTTCGACGATCGTGGTGTTCTCTTTCTCGATCAGGATCTTTTTGGCCTTGCCGAGGTCGGCCAGCTTCACGTTCTCGAGCTTGATGCCGAGGTCTTCGCTGATCACGGTGCCGCCGGTCAGGATGGCGATGTCTTCAAGCATCGCCTTGCGACGATCACCGAAGCCCGGCGCCTTCACCGCCGCGACCTTCAGGCCGCCGCGCAGCTTGTTGACGACCAGGGTCGCCAGCGCCTCGCCCTCGACGTCCTCGGCGATGATCACCAGCGGCCGGCCGGACTGTACGATGCTCTCGAGCAGCGGCAGCATCGGCTGCAGGCCGGACAGCTTCTTCTCGTGGATCAGGATGAACGGCTGATCCATCTCGGCGATCATCTTCTCCGCGTTGGTGATGAAATACGGAGAGACGTAGCCGCGATCGAACTGCATACCCTCGACGACGTCGAGTTCGGTCTGGATGCCCTTGGCTTCCTCGACGGTGATGACGCCCTCGTTGCCGACCTTCTGCATCGCCTCGGAGATCATCTTGCCGATATCGGCCTCGCCGTTGGCGGAGATGGTGCCAACCTGCGCGGTTTCACTCGGCGTGGTGATCTTCTTGGTGCGCTTTTTCAGCTCTTCGACGACCGCGAGGACGGCCTTGTCGATGCCGCGCTTGAGATCCATCGGGTTCATGCCGGCGGCGACCGCCTTGGCACCTTCGCGGACGATCGACTGGGCCAACACGGTCGCGGTGGTGGTGCCGTCACCGGCGATATCATTGGTCTTGGAGGCCACTTCGCGCACCATCTGTGCGCCCATGTTCTCGAACTTGTCGGAAAGCTCGATCTCCTTGGCGACGGTCACACCGTCCTTGGTGATCCGTGGCGCGCCAAAGCTTTTGTCCAGGACCACGTTGCGGCCCTTGGGGCCGAGCGTGACCTTAACCGCATCGGCGAGAATATCCACGCCGCGCAGCATTCGTGCGCGGGCTTCGCCGCCGAAACGGACGTCCTTCGCAGCCATGTCTTGCTCCTTCGATTATCTGTCTAAAGCGCTTTCAGGCTGACCGTAGAAAACGGTTAGCGCACTCTAGCTCATTGTTTGCACGAGCAGCTTTATCAGCCAGAAGTTTCCAGTCAGGCTGATGTTGCTCTGACGATGATGAAACAGACCGCTTACGCGGCCTTCTTCTTACCAGCCGCGGCGGTCCCGGTGATGATGCCCATGATGTCGGATTCCTTCATGATCAGAAGCTCCTCACCATCCAGCTTCACTTCGGTGCCGGACCACTTGCCGAACAGGATGCGATCACCAGCCTTGACGTCGAGGGTCACCAACTGGCCCGCTTCGTTGCGGGCGCCGGGGCCTACGGCGATGACTTCTCCTTCCATCGGCTTTTCCTTGGCCGTATCAGGGATGATGATTCCACCAGCGGTCTTTTCCTCGGCGGTCAGGCGCCGGACGACGACCCGGTCGTGCAGGGGACGGAAACTCATTTTTTGGCGCTCCTGGATGCGTTCTCAATCGATGATTGAACGGATTGCCACAGCCGAACACGGGCCTCTCGGTGAGCGCCCAGCCGATTGTTAGCACTCCCGTCGTGGGAGTGCCAGCGGTCTAGCTCCGCTGGGCGCGCGAGTCAAGTGCTAGCAGCACTCTTTCGCCACGAGTGCTAAGCCCCTGAATTTATTGTGTTTCTAGTTGCGCGAAATGAGGTTTATCCGACATCATCCTGTCATCTGGCCGAGATTGCTGACGGGTGGCTGGCTTGCCCGCCACCCTGGGGCGTGGTCAGGCGCGGACCCGCTGGTAGAGAAGGCAGCAAAATCATGAGCCTTGTTCGAAAGTTGCAAGACTATCGCCTGACCACCGCCGAAATTCTCTATCATCTGCCGGACCATCCGAACGTGCTGCAGAGTTACGTCTGGCAGGATCTCGATATCGCGCCACGCTATCCGGTCCTGCACAAGTTCCTGGATTTTTGGACGCGGGAGATCGAGGGCAGGCTGCACTCGGTCCGGATCGGATCGGCGACACTGGTCAAGCCCGCTGCTGTCGGGCATGCCGATGCCCTGCTGACTATCCACTAGTATCGCGCATCCGAGAAGCGCGACAGGTCGCTGTTCGCCTGAAGTCGCCGATCGACGCGGCGAAAACCCGGCCGTTTCGCGTCCTGTGCTGCTCCGCGATCGGCTACGAGGTGTGCCCGGCGAAGGTGCGAAGATGCCCATCCGGCCTGGATGAAAAATTCTGCAACGGGCTGAAACGCTTTTGTAAGAGAGCGACGCGCCTTATAGTTGAATGATGCCTTTCGACGTTCATGATTTCCCGGACGCCTCCCGCCTGGACCGTGCGGCCACGCGCGAAAGCCGCCGCCTCGTCGCGATCTGGCTGTTCACCGTCGCTGCGATGATCATGGTCATGATCGTGCTAGGGGGTGTGACCCGTCTGACCGGATCTGGTCTGTCGATCATGGAGTGGGCACCGCTGATGGGGGCGCTGCCGCCCACCAGCGCCGCGGAATGGCACCGCCTGTTCGGTTTGTATCAAAAAATTCCGCAATATTCCTTGGTGAACGAAGGCTTCGGGTTGGCCGGCTTCAAGCATATTTTCTGGCTGGAGTGGACCCATCGCCTGTGGGGACGGCTGATCGGGCTGGTCTTCCTGCTGCCGATGCTGTGGCTGTGGGCGACCGCGCGGCTAGAACGTCGCTTGCTGCCGCGCCTGGCCCTGCTGTTCGTGCTCGGCGGACTGCAGGGTGCGATTGGCTGGTTCATGGTCGCCTCGGGGTTCCAGCCGGACGCGACCGCAGTGTCGCCGTATCGCCTGGTGATTCACCTGGCGCTGGCCTTGGCGTTGTATGCGGCGATTGTCTGGAACGGGCTTTCGGTGCTGCATCCGGTGCATACAAGAGGGCGAGGCTCGCCTGGGGTCCGCCGGCTGGCCTTCAGCTGTCTGGCCCTGGTGTGCCTGACGATCCTGGCTGGCGGTTTCATGGCCGGCCTGCACGCCGGATTGGCCTATAACACCTTCCCGCTGATGGACGGGCGGCTGGTGCCACACGGTTACGCCAGGCTGCATCCGTTGATCCGCAACCTGACCGAGAACATCACGGCGGTGCAGTTCGATCATCGCCTTCTGGCGACCACAACCCTGATCATGGTCTCGGCCATGGCCGTGGTCGGCTGGCGCAGCGGGTTGCCGCGGCCGCTCGCGGCGTGCCTGGCTGCCGCGGTGATTGGCCAGTATGCGCTGGGCGTGACCACCTTGCTGCTGGTGGTGCCGGTTGCAGTCGCGGCGTTGCATCAGGCCGGTGCCGCGCTGCTGCTGACCGTCATGCTGGTCGTAGTGCATCGCCTGTCCGGCTTCCCGCGGCGGCCGGTCTGCACGCCGGCAGCGATTCCAGCCACATGAGGGAACCGGATACGGTTTCGCTCGAGACCGTGTTCGATGCGCTACCCGTAGGGCTGGGGGTTGTCGATCCCTGCCGCCGCATCGTCCTGATGAACCGGGCGTGCTGTGATGCGCTTGCCCTGCCGCTTGACGCGTCTTCGCCTGGAACGCCGGTGGCTGAGGTCGTTCGGGACTCGGTTTCAAGCACTGCCAACGGTCCGGGAGATCCGGCGGCTGTGATCAGGAGTGCGCTGTTGGGGCAGCTTCACCGTCGGCGGCGTTATCGCGTTGCCAACCGCAGCTTTGATCTTGTCAACACGCCGTTGCCGGCCGGCGGGTATCTCATCAGCAGCTTTGAAACCACGCGTTCATCGGCGGCCGCGGCTAATGCTTTGCCCGTGGCCGATGCTTCGACCGTGGCCAAGGCGTCGACGGCAAGGGCTCAGACCGCGGCTGCCCTGGCGGCGCTGCCGGTCGGGCTGGCGACATTCGATCCCGACAGGCGTTTGCTATTCGCCAACCCGCGCTTTGCCGCACTGCTCGGCTTGCCAGCCGAGCGCCTAGTGGCCGGATCGAGCTTCGAGGCAATGCTGAGCCTGCTGGCGGCAAGGCCGGCTGGGGCCGGATCCTCGGCCGGCGGCGACGATTCGGCCTTGATGGCGCTGCTCCGCCAGGGCACGCCTGGGGTCGCAGGGCTGGTCCGCTGTCAGCGGCGCGATGCGCTTTCGATCGATATTTCGTTCGATCCGCTGCCAGGGGGCGGCTGCGCGATCTCGGTGGTTGAAACCGCGCCGCAGGATCATGCCGAAGCCGAGGAGTTCAGACGGGCGCGTTTACTGGACCTTGTGCTGCTGAACGTGCCGCACGGGATCTGCGTCTATGGCCCGGACCTTCGTGTGGTGCTGTTCAACGAGGTCTATAGTACCGTGATGGCGGGCGCGCCGCTGCGTGTCGGCGACAGCCTTGCCGCGGTGATCCGCCGGCGGGCGGAGGCCGGCGAGTATGGTGCGGGGGAGCCGGAGGCGATCATCGCCGCTCAGATGGGCCATGATATCACCCGTCCGCAGTCGCGCCGGCGGTTGCGTCCGAATGGCACGGCGATCAACACCCGGACCGCGCCGTTGCCGGATGGTGGCTACATCAGTGTGGTGACCGATATTTCCGCGCTGGTCCATGCCGAGGACGAGTTGCGCCAGCGGGCCGGGGAGATGAGCACGATGCTGGGCAACGCCCGCCACGGCATCATGTTGTGGGGTTCGGACAGACGCCTGGTGGCGAGCAACCCGGTGGTGGCCCGTCTGTTGGACCTGCCGCCCGATTTGCTGACCCCAGGATGCGCGGAAGCCGAGGTTGTCGAGAGCCTCGTCCGACTTCGTCATTTCGGTTCAGATGGTGCGGCTGAGTCTCGGGCACGCGTCCATCTGCAGCTGGATCGGAGCGTTCCGTTCGAACGCGAGATCACGACGGGGTCGGGACGCGTTCTGCATGCCCAATCCAACCCGGCGCCCGATGGTGGCTGGATCAGTACGTTCACCGACATTACCCACATGCGCGAAACCGAATCCGAGCTGCGGCGAGCGAAGGAGCGGGCCGAGGCGGCAAACTTGGCGAAATCCCGCTTTCTTGCCACGATGAGCCACGAGCTGCGCACGCCGTTGAACGCGATCATCGGCTTTTCGGACGCGCTGGCGGGGGCACCGGGCGACGTGGCGGCGGACCTCGTCGTGGACTACGGCGGCCAGATCAATATCGCGGGCAAACAGCTTTTGTCGCTCATCAACATCATCCTCGACGTCGCACGGATCGACAGCGGCGGGTTCGAACCGGATGCCGAAATCGCGGACATAGCCACTTCAGTGCGAACAGCGGTGCGCCAGGCGGACAGTGCGGCTCAGGCTGGCGCGGTCGCCATCGAGCTGAAGCTGGCGGCGGATTTGCCCTGGCTGCGGGGCGACGAGCGCCGCATCACTCAGGCGTTGTCACAGCTGTTGTCGAATGCGATAAAATTTACCCCGGCCGGCGGTCTGGTGACGGTTGAGGCCGGATTGACGCCGGAGGCCGAGTTGTTCGTTTCGGTCGCGGATTGCGGGATCGGCATACCGGCCACTGATCTGGAGCGGGTTTTCGAACCGTTCACCCAGCTCGATGCCTCGTTGTCGCGGCGGTACGGCGGCACGGGACTAGGGCTTTTCGCTGCCCGCGCGGTGGTTTTGGCGCATGGCGGCCAGTTGCATCTGACCAGCCGGCCGGGGTTCGGTACAACCGCCCGGATGACACTGCCGCGGTCTCGTATTCTGCATCAGGCGGAGAGGTAGTCCGGCGGTGACGGTGGTGAAACCACACGCAAGCACCATTTCTATTTCTCAAACGCTGAAGGATCTTCCGCATGAGCGCGATGGCCGCCACAGACAAGCTGTTTTTTGAACGCGCGGACGCTGCACTGGATCATGCCGCCGCGACGCAGATCACCGATCACGCCTTGCAAGGCAGCGACGACGGGGAACTGTTTCTGGAATACCGGGAGAGTGAATCGATAAGCCTCGACGACGGCAATATTCGATCGGCGAATTTCGATTCTGGCCTGGGCTTTGGTCTGCGGGCGGTCGCGGGGGAGGCAACCGCTTATGCCCATTCGGGCGAAATCTCCGAGGACGCATTGCGCCGAGCCGCGGCGACCGTGTCGACAATCGCGGCCGGTCACACGGGAACGGTCGCGGAGCCGCCCAGGGCGACCAACTCGCAGCTTTATTCCGACGCCAGCCCGCTTCGGCTGATGGACTTTTCCGCGCGAACTTCGCTGCTGGGGGAGATCGACGCTTATGCCCGCGGCAAGGATCAGCGCGTGAAGCAGGTGATGGCGTCGATCAGCGGTGAGTGGCAGGCGGTGCAGATCATCCGCCCGGACGGCACGCGGGTTGCCGATCTGCGTCCGCTGGTGCGGCTGAATGTGTCGCTGGTGGTCGAGCAGGGCGGGCGGCGTGAGACCGGCAGCCACGGCACCGGCGGACGCTTTGCCTATGATTTCGTTACGCAGGAAAGCACCTGGCGCGGGGCCGTCGATGAAGCGCTGCGTCAGGCGCTGGTCAACCTCGACAGTCGCCCGGCTCCGGCCGGTGAGATGCCGGTCGTACTTGGGTCCGGCTGGCCGGGCATCCTGCTGCACGAGGCGATTGGCCATGGGCTTGAGGGCGATTTCAATCGCAAGAAGACCTCGGCGTTCGCTGACCTAATGGGCAAGCGCATTGCCTCGCCTGGAGTCACGGTGGTCGACGACGGCACGATGCCTGACCGCCGCGGCAGTCTGACGGTCGACGACGAGGGTACGCCGAGCAGCCGCACGGTGCTGATCGAGGACGGGATCCTGGTCGGATATCTGCAGGATCGGTTGAATGCGCGGCTGATGGGGATGCGCGCTACGGGGAACGGGCGCCGGCAGTCGTATGCTCATGCGCCGATGCCCCGGATGACCAACACGGTCATGCTGGGCGGTGGGCATACGCCGGAGGAGATGATCGCATCGGTTCAGCGCGGGCTCTACGCGGTTAATTTTGGCGGTGGTCAGGTGGACATCACGTCCGGGAAATTCGTTTTCTCGGCCAGCGAGGCCTACATGATCGAGGGTGGCAAGATAACGGCGCCGGTCAAAGGGGCGACGTTGATCGGAAACGGCCCCGATTCGCTCACCAAGGTGCAGATGATCGGCAATGACATGGCGCTCGATCCTGGGATCGGCACCTGCGGCAAGAATGGACAAGGGGTTCCCGTGGGGGTCGGTCAGCCGACGCTGAAACTTTCTGGTCTGACAATCGGAGGCACGGCCGCCTGACCGCCTGACAGCAAGATAAGAGAATTTTAGACTCGGTCGCCTTCGGGCGGCCGAGTTTCTTTTTGCGTGCAACCTGGATGATATTCTCAGTCAGAACATACCACTATCAAGGCATATCGCATCGGTTGAGCCAGTTCCAATTAAGCGGATGGAGGCTCGGAAATAAGCGGAATTGAACGGCGATTCGCGGACTTATTTTATTTTGCGCTTTTAGGCTTCGCATCGACGATTTGACGTTAAGATAACGTCAAAAAAACGATAATAAATTCTCCTTCTGTGATCATGTCTCCATCAACGGATCGCAAACGACTTCCTGAGCGGTTCACGAACCTGGAACTTAGTCACAGAAAGGTCACGCCAATGTCCGCTTTCACGAACGTCTCCACCCTGGTTTCCACCGCCGATGCGTCGAAGGTTCGTCTGGGCGGCTGCGCCCCGACACTCGCTACGGCCGATGCGTCGAAGGTTCGTCTGGGCGGCTGCGCCCCGACACTCGCTACGGCCGATGCGTCGAAGGTTCGTCTGGGCGGCTGCGCGCCGACACTCGCTACCGCCGATGCGTCGAAGGTTCGTCTGGGCGGCTGTGCGCCGACACTCGCTACCGCCGATGCGTCGAAGGTTCGTCTGGGCGGCTGTGCGCCGACACTCGCTACCGCAGATGCGTCGAAGGTTCGTCTGGGCGGCTGTGCGCCGCGCCCGCAGACACTCGCCGACACTCGCTACCGCCGATGCGTCGAAGGTTCGTCTGGGCGGCTGCGCCCCGACACTCGCCCCGACACTCGCCACGATGCGTCGAAGGTTCGTCTGGGCGGCTGCGCGCCGACACTCGCTACCGCCGATGCGTCGAAGGTTCGTCTGGGCGGCTGCGCGCCGACACTCGCTACCGCCGATGCGTCGAAGGTTCGTCTGGGCGGCTGCGCCCCGACACTCGCTACCGCCGATGCGTCGAAGGTTCGTCTGGGCGGCTGTGCGCCGACACTCGCTACCGCAGATGCGTCGAAGGTTCGTCTGGGCGGCTGCGCCCCGACACTCGCTACCGCCGATGCGTCGAAGGTTCGTCTGGGCGGCTGCGCCCCGACACTCGCTACGGCCGATGCCTCGAAGGTGCGTCTGGGCGGTTGCGCGCCGACACTCGCCACGGCGGATGCGTCAAAGGTTCGTCTGGGCGGCTGCGCGCCGACACTCGCCACGGCCGATGCCTCGAAGGTTCGTCTGGGCGGCTGCGCGCCGACACTCGCTACCGCCGATGCGTCGAAGGTTCGTCTGGGCGGCTGCGCCCCGACACTCGCTACCGCCGATGCGTCGAAGGTTCGTCTGGGCGGCTGCGCCCCGACACTCGCTACCGCCGATGCGTCGAAGGTTCGTCTGGGCGGCTGTGCGCCGACACTCGCTACCGCAGATGCGTCGAAGGTGCGTCTGGGCGGTTGCGCCCCGACACTCGCTACCGCCGATGCGTCGAAGGTTCGTCTGGGCGGCTGCGCCCCGACACTCGCTACGGCCGATGCGTCGAAGGTTCGTCTGGGCGGCTGCGCGCCGACACTCGCCACGGCGGATGCGTCGAAGGTTCGTCTGGGCGGCTGCGCGCCGACACTCGCCACGGCGGATGCGTCGAAGGTTCGTCTGGGCGGCTGCGCGCCGACACTCGCTACCGCCGATGCGTCGAAGGTTCGTCTGGGCGGCTGTGCGCCGACACTCGCTACCGCAGATGCGTCGAAGGTGCGTCTGGGCGGCTGTGCGCCGACGCTGGCCGCGGCTCGCTAGTGTATCGACCCTAACGCTTCGATCCGTCCCGTTGCAAGGTGCGCTGCGGCCTTCCGGGCTTCGGGTGGGAACGATGTGGCAGAGTCAGAACACTAGATCAAGCATCGCGAGTCGAGCCATAATCGAGGGCTTGATAAACATCCGATGACAGACCGTGCCTTTCACTCCGTCCTGCCTGTCCAATCGCAGCCAGAGGATCCGCCGTGAACAATCCGTCGATGCCCGATGCTGTCGCCGACGAGCCGGTCACCAAGACAAAGCTCGTCACATTCCATCGCATGATTTCATCAGCTCGGATGCCCCAGCGCGCCGACCGCTCCGCCGCTGGATCACTTCCGACGCGGGCCTTTCGGTACTGCGAGCCGGCTACGTCCGCCGCGGCTTTTGGCTATTATCTGTTTCCGCCGATCGGCTTTTCCGTTCAATGGGACGGGCACGACATCATGTGGACGTACAAGGGTGCGAGCGACTGGTTTCCGCTTAACGCCTCCGCCCAGTTCCCGGGGTTTCGCGACCAGTTCGACTCGATCGCTCCGGCCGAGATCAAGGAGTTTTCTCCGCCTTTTATAAGCCGGTTGCAGGAACCCGGCCTGATCCAGCTGTGGACCGGCCTTGTCGTCCGCACCGCGCCCGGGTGGAGCCTGCTGGTCCGAGCGCCGGCGAACCTGCCGCGTGCCGGCGGCTGGGAACCGTTCGAGGGCATTATCGAGACCGATCACTGGTTCGGTCCGTTGATCACCAACATGCGGCTGACCAAGACCAATGTTCCGATCGACTTCAAGCCGGACTACCCGTTGCTTCAGGCGCAGCCGATACCGCGCCATGTTTACGAGGACGCGACGCTCAACAATTACGAAATCGTGCCAGAGTTGACTCAGCTCACGCCTGAGGATTGGGACGACTACTACGATACCGTCGTCCGCCCGAACGCCCAGGTGGTTCGTCCGCGGGGCCAATATGCGGCCGCGGCGCGCAAACGACGCAACGCCGAGATGTGAACCGGTGACCGACCGGGTGCGATCGAACCTGCCCTGGACACCTCGCGGGGTTTCCCTCATCAGTCTGGGATGACAGAGCGTCGGATAACAGGCTGTCTTAACCGACGCCGGCTGCTAAACATTGTCTGCTGCATCTTGGCGCTGTTCGCATCGGGCGTCAGCCGAGCGGGGACGACCTGTCCGTCGGACCCGCCAATGGCGGCGGTGCATCTGCCGCATCTTCATGCCGCTGTCGCGGCTGGGATCGAGGGCGTCATCGTCGCCCTTGGTTCATCCTCCACCGAAGGCGTCATGGCCTCCGATAGTGCACACACGTATCCGGCGATTTTGCAGTCCGCGTTGAACAAGGCGCTGCCCGCCGCGCATATCGCCGTCATCAATCGCGGCATCGGCGGCCAGGATGCGCCGGAGGAATTCGCCCGTCTCGACGCCGATGTCATTGCCTTGCGTCCGCAACTTGTGATCTGGCAGGTGGGCGCCAACGGCGCTATGCGGGACGCCGACCCCGCCACGTTCCACCGTACGGTGGAAGCAGGGGTCAACCGACTGATCGATGCCGGAATCGACGTTATCCTGATGGACAATCAGCGCTCACCGAAGATACTCGCAGCCACGGAACATATCATTCTGGAAGATTCATTGGCGCACGTGGCGCGGGAAACCGGCGTCAACCTGTTTTCCCGCAGCCATCTGATGGACGCCTGGTCGGATGAGGGGGCAAAGCCCGGCCTGTTCACCGCGTCGGATGGCCTGCATCACAATGACCTGGGCTACCTCTGCGTCAGTCAGGCTCTGGCCCGCCAGGTTGTCGCCGCCGTGCGGGCGCCGCTGGCTTTGTCCGCCAAGCGCTGAGGCTGGGTGAGGAATTTGACCGAGACCGCCGGTGGGTTGCGCCCGGACCGTGGTCTTATTCTAATCGGCGCTTGCGCCGACTGATATAAGAGTCATTTTTCGTCCGCCGCCGCCAACCCGGCGGGCATACCGGTCAACGGATGTGCCGAACGGTCTTATGCTACCGGGCGCTTGCGCCGACCGGGATCGGAGTCATTTTTCGCGCGCCGCACTTTGCGTGCCGATCGCCCGCCAAGCCGGCGCGCGGACCGATCAACGCGTTCATCGCAGGTATTACTTCAGGCCCGTCCTGGCCGAAGGACGATCGGCGCGTTTGCCTCGGGCGGATCCCGTTCGCGGACACCAGCGAGGCGGAGGCCTTCAGCATAGTGGATCCTGTCGCTTTCGCGCTCTATCGGGGTGCCTTCCAAGAATCGCTCAACGGTGAACACCGGTTCGAGCGCGATCAGTCGCCGGCGGACCGTCGTCGCCTCCTGATCGCGCCGCAGATGCCCAAGTGCGGCGAGATACGGCTTATAGCTGGCGGAGAACGACGGGCTGAGCTGGCTCACCCTGCGGCCGACCTCCACCGCCTTTTCGTAGTCTCGCTTCATGAGGTGGATTATCGCGAAGAACGTATCGAAGAAAAACGCGTGCGGGTCGAGCGGCGATAACTGTTTATAACGATTGTTCCGCCGTTCGGCCTCTTCCAGCTCGCCGGCATAGGCATAGGTGACGGCGGAGAGCGCCCACGCCATCGCCAGGTTGGGATTGAGCGATAGAGCCCGATCGTGCAGCACCATCGCCTCGCGCAGCTGCCGGTGCATGAAGGCCCGAACATGCCCGCTGATCGCCAGCCCGCGCGCGTCGAACGGATCGAGCACGATGGCCCGTTCCGCCAACTCCCCCGCCCGTTCCATCATCGCCTTGGGGTGGTCCGTCCAGTCCTGGCCGACCAGGAAGACGTGCCAATAGGCATACCACGCATGGGCGGCCGCATAGACGGGTTCCAGAGCGATCGCATCGGCCAGATAGGTTCCGGCCTGCATGTAACCTTCATGCTCCATCTGCGCCATCAGCGGAATCGAGCGCAGCATCAGGTCGTAGGCGGTGGCATCGACCGGGCCGCGGCTGGTGCTTCGCTTCGCCTCGATCAGCAGGATTTCCGGATCGATCTGCGCCACGACCTCGGCGGCGATCTCATCCTGCAGCGACAGCATATCATTGGTCTCGCGATCAAAGCGGCGGGCCCAGACGATCTGGTTGCTCACCCGCAAGTCGAGAAGCCGCAGGCTGATGCGGATCTTGTTGCCGGCTCGCTGCACGGATCCATCGAGCAGGAAGTCGAGCTCGAACTCCCGCCGGATCGCCGCTTCGTCCCGCTGCTCGGCGGCAAAACGGCCGAGCGAGTTCGATGAGACGATGAACATCCAGCGGAATCGCGACAGCGCGTCGGTGATCTCGTCGGCCAGGCCGGACGCCAGATGCGCATCGGTGTCCGGCATGCCGATCAGGCGGAACGGCATGACCCCGACATGGGCACCGCCGCGCGAGGTCGTCGGCTCTCGCTTGCGGGGTGCGGGCAGCACTTCTGCCTCCGGCGGCGGCGCCTCCGGCGTGGCAACAGAAGCGGTCGCGGCGGGTTCAGTCGGCTGCGGCGGCCGAAGCGGCAAGCGGCTGTGCGACGGGCCGCGGATTTCGTTCAGCAGTTTCTGCGTCTCGATCGACGGTGCCGCGTCCAGCATGTCGGCAAGCACTGTATGGCAACGATCGTAGGCCTGAACCGCCAGCCCGCGTTCGCCCCGCGCGGCGTGCGCCTTCATCAGGGCGCGCCACGCGCCTTCGTGCGAGCGGTCTATCGTCAGCAGGCGTTGGGCCGCGGCGATCGCCGCATCGGGCTCCAGATTTTCCTTGAGCATGGTTTCGGCGATCCCGCGGGCGCGGTCGCGCAGGCGTTCCCGTTCGGTATTCAGCCAGGCATCAAAATTCGGGTCGACTCCGTCGAGATCCTCCAGCAGGTCGCCATCGAGCAGCGACAGCGAGGCGGGCTGGGCCGTGGTGGCTCGCATGACCTCCTCGACGTCGATCCAGACCGCGCCGGGTCGCAGGGTCAGATGATCGCGGGTGATGATCAGGATTTCCGTTCCCGCCGGCGACAGCGCTTCCAGCAGCCGGTGAATCTCTTGCCGCAATGAGGCGCGGGCCTGCTCTTCGGGCCGGCGGCTCCAAAGCTGTTCAGCGAGCCGCCCGCGCAGCAACGGTCTTGGAGCGGACATCGCGATGGATGCCAGCAGGGCGCGGGTCTTGCGTCCGGCGGGAAGCACACTCTCGCTGCGCACTGTCCACGCTTCCATCTGGCCGATCAGCCGGAGCCGCACGACGACATGGTCCAGTGCGGCCGTCGGCGGTGACGGCGTCGGGAGCCGGGTCGTGAAGTCTGCCATCATTCCCTCGAAACCATGAAAGACAATATGGTGTTACAACGCTTGGCACCATACCCATACCCCGGCAGTCGTGAGCGTATCAAAGGCTATCAATCCGACCGCGGACAAAAACCAGAGCCAATTGATATGCAGCGGCTGCATCCAGCTCACTGGTATCGAGGACGAACGCATCCTGAGCGGCCCGCAGCGGCGCCGCGGCGCGGGCTGCGTCGTTGGCGTCGCGGCGTCGCATGTCCGCTTCGATGGTCGCGGGGTCGGCGGTGGCGTCGATCGCACGTATTTCCAGCCATCGTCGGTGCGCGCGTGCCGCGAGGCTGGCGGTGACAAAAAGCTTCGCCCGTGCCTCCGGAAAGATCACGGTGCCAATGTCCCGGCCGTCGAGCACCGCGCCATCTCTGGCGGCGAAGTCGCGTTGAAAGGCGAACAGTCGGCGGCGCACCCCCGGGATGGCAGCCACCGCGGTGGCTGCCGCGTCGGCCGCGGGTCCGCGCAGGTCCGACCGGTCAAGATCGGTCGCGCGAAGGGAGCGGGCTGCCTGTTCGGCCGCCGTTGGGTCAGCGGGATCCGCACCGTGATCCAGGACGCGCCGGCCCACCGCACGGTAGAGCAGGCCGGTGTCCAGGTGAGGCAGCCCGACGGCGGTGGCGAGACGGCGTGCGAGGGTGCCCTTGCCGGCCGCGGCCGGTCCGTCGATGGCGATAACCGGCTTCATGGTCCGGACGGGGGGCGCATGACGGCGCCGATGCCGGTCATCAGAGCAACGAAACCGGGGAAGCTGGTGTCGATAAATCCGCCATCGTCAACCATTACCGGCGAGTCCGTGAGTAATCCCAGAACGAGGGCCGCCATGGCGATACGATGATCCATATGGGTTTCCACCCGGGCGCCGCCGGCCGGTGGCTTTCCGGTCCCGTGGATGATCATGTCGTCGTCCCGCAGCTCGACCTTGGCGCCATTGGCGCTGAGCATCGCGGCGGTGGCGGCGAGCCGGTCGCTCTCCTTGACGCGGAGCTCGTTCAGGCCACGCAGCCGGCTGGTGCCGGAGGCACAGGCGGCGGCGACGGCGAGGATGGGGTATTCATCGATCATGCTGGGCGCACGTTCGGCGGGAACATCGACCGCGCGCAGCGGGCCGGCGGTCACCTGCAGGTCACCCACCGGCTCGCCGGCTTCGGTGCGGCTGTTCCGGATCAGGATATCAGCGCCCATCTCTTCCAGGCAGCGAAGCAGCCCGGTGCGCAGCGGATTAAGCCCGACCGTCGAGATGCTGACCCTGCTGGCAGGGACCAGCAGGGCGGCGACCAGCGGAAAGGCAGCCGAGGATGGGTCGCCGGGTATGACGACGTCGGCGGCCAGCAGTTCCGGCTGGCCCCGCAGCTCGATAATGCGACCCTCGCCGTCGATTTCGACCCGCACCGTCGCGCCGAAGTGACGCAGCATGTTCTCGGTATGGTCGCGTGTCGCCTGGGGTTCTTCGACCCGGGTGATGCCGGGCGCGTTCAGTCCGGCGAGCAGCACCGCGGACTTCACCTGGGCCGAGGGAACCGGCACCCGATACTCCAGCGGCAGTGCGTCCCGCGCGCCCTGGATCGCCAGCGGCAGACGCCCGCCGTCTCGGGCGGTAAACCGAGCCCCGGTGGCGATTAGGGGATCGATCACGCGGCGCATGGGGCGGCGGCGCAGGCTGGCATCGCCGGTGATCACGGCGAACACCGGATGGGTGGCCAGGATCCCGCACAGCAGCCGCGCGGCGGTGCCTGAATTGCCCATATCCAGGATGTCCGCCGGTTCGATCAGGCCACCGATGCCACGCCCGGCGACGCGCCAGGTGTCATCGGGGCCGCGGCTGACCTCGGCGCCCAGCGCGCGCATCGCCGCGGCGGTGCGCAGCACGTCCTCGCCGGTCAGCAGGCCGGTGATGCGGGTCTCGCCGACCGACAGCGCGCCGAACATCAGGGCGCGATGGCTGATCGACTTGTCGCCCGGTATGGCGATGTGGCCGTGAAGCGGGACGGCCGGCCTGCGGGAGATCAACGGTAGAGCGGCGGCTTGATCCATGGGGTCAGTCCCGAGCTGGCAGGTTCAGAGGCTGTCAGGTTCAGGTGTGCTTGATAGCGGCTTTCCGGCCGAGCGGATACCGCCGGGAGACGCGACAAGCCATTTGACAGGGTGCGGCTGTGATGGCATGGGCGCCGGCTCTTGTTTGAAGCCTCGTTGCCGACTTTCTGTTGGCGGCGACTACCCTGTCACGAAGGGCCCAGTACTCTCATGGCTAAGCCTGAACTCGGCACCAAGCGGGTCTGCGTTGCGTGCAGCACGCGGTTCTACGACCTGACCAAGTCGCCCGCGGTCTGCCCAAAATGCGGAACAGAACAACCGGTGGAGCAGCCCCGCCCGCGTCGCACCGGCGGCAATGTGGTCGAGGACAAGCGTCCGAAGAAGCCCGTACCGGCGCCCGAGGACGTGGATGTGGAGGTGGAAGGTGTGGAGGATGTCGAGGAAGAAGACGTCCTGGAGTCGGCCGACGACCTGGAGGACGACACCGACGCGATCAGCGGGGATATCGAGGTCGAGACCGATCCTGACGAGAACGAGCGGTAGTCATAGCTTTCGCGTGGCGCACAGCCAGAGCATGAGCAGCGCGTCGTAAGGCAGGGCCGGGGTTTCGCGCAGCCGCCAATACCAACGCAGCCACTGGCTGGTCGCCGCCGGAACGGGCGGGGGCGGACAGGCGCGCGCCGGGACGCCAGCCAGTCGCAACAGCAACAGGCAGCGCGGCAGGTGATAGGCGCTGGTGCAGGCGTAGACCGGCGCGCGGTCGCGCACGATGCGGCTGATCGCGCGAACCGACGACAGCGTGTCGGTGCCGGTTTTCTCCTCGTGGATGGCCGCGGCCGGAAATCCGGCCTGGATCAACAGGCGTGCCATCACGGTGGCTTCGACATCGCCGTAGCGACCTTTGGCGCCGGTCGGGATGAACAGCGGCCTGGCGAAGCGTGCGCCAAATCGACTGGCGGCTGCCACGCGGTGGCGCAACGTCTGGCTGGGCTGTCCGTCCGGGCGCACCGCCGCGCCAAAGATGACGATGATCGCGTCCGGGGCCACTGGATCCGAGGCGATTGGGTTGACTTTCATCGATGCGGTTTCTCATGCTGTCTTTGAACGAGCAGGCCAACGTGGCGGAGGGATGTCGGCATGAAGCTTCTAACCGAGGCGGCAATCCATCAGTATCAGGAACAGGGTTATGTTGCCCCTGTTCGGGTGATGTCGCCGGACGCGGCCGGCGCGCTGCGCGACAAGTTGGAAGCGTTTGAAGCCGTCTCCGGCGTGCTGGCCGGCAAGTGGCGGCACAAATCTCATCTGCTGTTCACCTGGCTGGACGAGCTGATCCGCCATCCCCGGGTACTGGACGCGATGGAGGACGTGATCGGCCCGGATATTCTGTGCTGGGGCAGTTCCTTCTTCATCAAGCAGCCGCGCAATGCGGGCTTTGTATCGTGGCCGATTTGTCGGCGCGTGCGGTGGCGTTTCATGAGGCGGTGACGGGTGCGCATGCGGCGATTTTGATGCGGCAGACCGGTAAGGCGATGCGCGCCTGACTTTTGGCCGTGGGTGTTCCACGGTAGAGCGGTCTGACGGTTCGAACGGATGGTGAGACAATGTCCAAGCGTATCGCGATCATCGGCGCCGGCGCGGTCGGCGGCTATGTGGGGGCTCATATGGCGGCGGCGGGACACGACGTCACGCTGATTGATCCGTGGCCGGAGCATGTCGAGCGGATGAAGGCGCATGGCATGGAGATCTTTGGGATGACCCCCGCGGAGCGGATGACGGTGAAGGTCAACGCGATGCACCTGACGGAGGTGCAGAGCCTGGCGAAGCAGAGGCCGATCGACATCGCGTTCGTTTCGGTCAAGTCGTACGACACGGTGTGGGCGACGACGCTGATCCGGCCGTATCTGGCGGCCTCGGGGTGCGTGGTCTCGATGCAAAACTGCATCAATGAGGAGCGGGTCGCCGGCGTGGTCGGCTGGGGGCGCACGTTGGGGTGCATCGTTACCGGGGGTGTTGGGGTGGATCTGTATCAGCCGGGGCATATCCGGCGTGGCTATGCCAAACGCGCCGACATCACCTCGTTCTATGTTGGCGAACCGAGCGGCAAGGTGACGCGGCGGGCGGAGGCGATCGCCGAGATCATGTCCAGCGTCGATGCGTCGAAGGCGACGGATAATCTGTGGGGGGAGCGCTGGACGAAGCTGTGCGTGAACGGGATGCGCAACGGTGTGTCCGCTGCGACCGGGATGGGGGGGAACGCGCGCGATCACCATGCGGCGGTTCGCCGGGTGTGCATCCAGCTGGGCGGTGAGTCGGTGCGGGTTGGGCAGAAGCTGGGTTACCAGCTGGGGAAGGTGGGGGCGTTGGGGTTCGAGATGCTGGCGCAGGCGATGGAGGGCGATGCGGCGTCGTTTGCTGGGATCGAGCGCCTGATGACGGAAGGTGGTGCGGGGCAGGCGGAGCGGAGCGATTATCAGCGGCCGTCGATGGCGCAGGACATGGAGAAGGGGCGGCGGACCGAGATCGAGTTCATGAACGGGTTCATCGCCACCGAAGGCGCGAGAGTCGGCGTGCGGGCGCCGACGCATGAGATGCTGACGCGGCAGGTGCTTCGGGTGGAGCGGGGGGAGATCCCGGCGCGGCCGGAGAATGTGTTGGTGAATAGTTAAGGTGGGTTGTTTAGGTGGGAGTTGATAAGGCAGTCATAGGCAATACCTTTGCTGTCGGGGACGCCCCGTTACTTCCCTTAGACGTTTGTTCAAGGGAGCTATACAGGGTGCTGTTAGAATGCAAGCGGATTATTCCGTCCGAATCTGTCCACGTTCTCCAGATTGCCGAACAAGGCAATGAGGCAGCACGACCCCGCCGGAATACGAGATCAGCGAGCAAGGCCACACCTTCACGAGCCAGAGAATTCAGGACACAGAACAATTGTCTGTCATTATCATGGCGGCGAAGCTAACAGAGGTCGGTGAGACGCGCCAAGCGCTGAGGATTTCACATGGCAATGGGTGTATGCCGCGAATGCAACAAAGAAGTCAGCACGCGGGCGGCGAAATGCCCTCACTGTGGCATCTCGAATCCCGGCCATACCAAAGCCGCACGTTCGATAGGAGCCTTCATCGTCCTTGGGATAATTGGCTTCATTGCTTTCAAGTTGGTGAGCGCGACATCCGAGGATGACCGGATAAATGCTGAGCATCCGGGGTATTATCATACTGCCGATGGGGTACTGTATCCGAAGGACTGCACGGCTACCGCTAGCATCAAAATGACCGACGCGGATCGCGTTGCTTGCGTACGATATTCGCATTTCGATTTCGCCAAGCCGATCATCGTGGAAGCCGGAGCAGGTGTCTGCCTATCTTCGGCGGAATTGACACTATACGAGCAAGGCTCGCCAGCCCGATGCATGAGATGGCCAACGAATACACGAGTCACTGAACTCTCTACAGAGATATTGGCGCAGCATACCGAGGTTCGGATGTCTGATGGCGGTGAGATCACAGATGGCTGGGTTTCCAACCGCTATTTGATGAATGATTGAGGACACTCGGGCGCCCCGCACAACAATCGCCCGGCGGTCGAGGCCGGACGCTAACGATGCACGTCGCTACGGCCACGGCAGGTAGTAAACGATGCCTACTCTGGCAGAGGCTTGCCGCGGGGTTAACCTGCGCCTAGACTGTGCCTACTGCGAAAGGGTTCTGGCTATGAAGCTAAAACGAAGATTTCATATCAATGATATACGCGGTATCAGGTAAGGGAATCATAATCCCTTGGTTGCAACTCTAAATTCGCGCGCTGCTGTCGTCGATTAGTTGGTTACCATACTGCAGCAGGATTGAACCTCGTTGCTATCTCCCATCCTGAGCGTGACCGAACGTGAGGCACCGCCACAAGGGCCAGTAGTTTCCTTGCCAAATATTAATGTTGCATTGTGCAATTATTCTCCAGCCAAAGCGCCTCTATACTGGCATCATGAATGGCGTTCCGCGCGGCAGTCTTTCAACGACACGCTGCCCGCGAATCCCTCATGCGGCGACCTTCAAATCCGCCGCCACGGTAAACGGCGCCTCGGTCTTCTCGCGTAGCTCCTCCACCGTCACGCCCGGTGCCATCTCGACCAGCACCAGCCCGTCCTGACCTTTCGCGGTCACCTCGAACACCCCCAGGTCAGTAACGATCAGGTCCACCACCGCGGCGCCGGTCAGCGGCAGGGTGCAATGCTTCAGCAGCTTGGGCTTGCCGCCGGCGGTGTGCTCCATCAGCACCACGACGCGGCGCACGCCGGCGACCAGATCCATGGCACCGCCCATCCCCTTCACCATCTTGCCGGGGATCATCCAGTTCGCCAGATCGCCATTCTCGGCAACCTGCAACGCGCCGAGGATCGAGATGTCGATATGCCCGCCACGCACCATCGCGAAGCTGGCGGCGCTGTCGAAGAAGCTGGTGGTCGGCAGTTCCGTCACCGTCTGCTTGCCGGCGTTGATCAGATCGGCGTCTTCCTCGCCCTCGAACGGAAAGGCGCCCATACCGAGCATGCCGTTCTCCGAGTGCAGCTGGATCGACAGGCCCTCGGGGATGTAGTTGGCGACCAGGGTCGGAATACCGATCCCCAAATTCACGTAGAAGCCGTCGTGCAGTTCCTGTGCCGCACGGGCGGCCATCTGCTCACGGGTCCAGGGCATTTCTGTCACTCCCTTTGAAAGTCTGGTCGTTTCAAGCTGAGGCGTCGAGACGCTGGTTCTGCTTGTACTAAACAACGATTGGCGTCTGAGATCGGTGCAACCTCAGACGACCACGCTCGCGGCGCGTTTGCGCACGGTGCGCTGCTCGATCCGCTTGTCCACGGTGTCCAGTCTGACGATGCGGTTGACGAAGATGCCGGCGGTGACGATGTGGTCGCCGTCCATCTGGCCGGGTTCGACGATTTCTTCCACTTCCGCGACCACGGCCTCCCCGGCGGTGGCCATGATCGGATTGAAGTTCCGCGCGGTCTTGCGGTAGATCAGGTTGCCCTCGGGGTCGGCCCGCCAGGCGTGGATGATCGACAGGTCGGCGCGCAGGCCGCGTTCCTGCACATACAATCGTCCGTCGAATTCCTGCTGCGGCTTGCCCTCGGCGATCTGGGTGCCGGCGCCGGTGGCGGTGAAGAACGCCGGGATGCCGGCGCCGCCGGCGCGGATGCGTTCGGCCAGGGTGCCTTGCGGGTTGAACTCGATCTCCAGCTCGCCGGCGAGGAATTGTTTGGCGAAGGTGGCGTTCTCCCCGACGTAGGAGCTGATCATCTTGCGCACCTGGCGGGTCTGCAGCAGCAGGCCCAGCCCGACGTCATCGATGCCGGCGTTGTTGGAGATGATCGTCAGGTCCTTGACGCCGCTGTCGCGGATCGCGGCGATCAGCGCCGCGGGGATGCCGCACAGCCCGAAGCCGCCCGACATGATCGTCATGCCATCGCGCAGGAGACCTTCAAGGGCCGCTGCCGGGTTCGGATAAATCTTGTTGACCGCCATGAACGCCCCCGTCCGGATGCGCCGGCATCTAGCCGAAGGGGCGAGCGATCAGCAAGCACTCCATAGGAAAGTCAGCTCGTGCTTGTTGTGGAACAGGTGGACCACCCGCGCGCGGGGGATGGCGGCGAAGGCCTCGGCCGTGGCGTGGTCGGTCGGACCCTGGAACTTGATCGTGCAGACGACATGGCGGGCGGCGCCGGCGTCGATCCAGTGCCGGACCAGAGCCAGCAGCCGATCGGGGTAGGCGATGACATCGCTGAACAGCCAATCCACCGGTTCCGGCGGCAGGCTGAACGCATTCTCCAGCCGCTGCGTGACGTTCGGCAACGCCGCCACGGCGGGGTCTAGCGGCGCCTTGTCCACCGCTGTCACGTTGGCGCCCAGACTGGCCAAAGCCCAGGTCCAGCCGCCGGGCGCGGCGCCCAGATCCAGGCACCGCTCATGCGCGGCCGGCCAGCGCCCAAGCCGGACGAGCGCTTCCCACAGCTTGAGATAGGCTCGGCTGGGCGGGCCGATGCGATCTTCGATGAAGTGACACTCGCCGTTGACGAAGGGGCTAGATTTTGTCGGGCTGGCGAGCAGCCGGTCCGGCGCCAAAAGCGTCCAGCCGCCCAGATGGGAGCCCGGTGCGGCATGCGGAAAGGTCAGTGCCGGGGCCTTCACGGGCGGCAATCGCTCGGCGATCAACGCCATGCGGCGATGATGTCCGGCACCGTAAGCCCCCCAGTTGCGCTGCATGGCCCGCAGCGCGTCGGCGGCGGCCTTGACCGTCGGCACCTCGATCTGCCGTGGGTCGGTCCAGGTATCCAGCGCCCAGGCCGCGGGGCCTGGCGGATCAGGCGACAAGGCCAGCCGGCCATGCCAGGTGGCGATCGCGATCCGGCGCCGGTCGAGTTCCTCGGCCAAGGGTGGTTCGAAGCCATCGGCGGCCAGGTAGGCGCAGGCGATCATCGCCCACGCAACGCGGAGGCACCGAGCAGCAACCAGCCAACCATCAGCAGCGTGCCGCCGATCGGGGCGACTATGCCCAGCGACGTGCCGGCCAGGCCCAGCGCATAGACCGCGCCGCAAAACAGTAGCAGGCCGAGGGTGAACGCCAGCCCTGCCGCATCCGCCAGCCGTCCGCCTCGGGGTGTCCAGAGGCCGACCGCCAGTAGAGCCAAGGCATGCCATCCCTGCATCTGCACGCCGCTGCCGACGATGCGCTGGGCGTTCGGGTCGCCGATGCCATGGGCCGCGAACGCCGCCATGGCGACCGCGCCGAACCCTGCCAGTGAGCCGAGTGCGATCCAGATACGCTGCATGCGGCCCTCCTGCCATTGCGCTTGGTGTCATTGCGCGAAGTAACGCAAACGGCAACCCAGGAAGGCGCGGCAGAGGTCGCCGAGTGGTCACCCGGTGCTGCCGGACGCCGGGTGATCCTGGTAACCGCGCGTGGAGGCAAGGCCCGGGACGGCTGGCGCGGGATTTCGGCGTCGGGAGTGAAATAGGTCAGAAGCCTGTTTCCCGCCGGGACGACTGGCTATAGCATCGCTTCACCATGCCACGTGGCGACCTGTTTCCCGAGATCGGTCCCTATGAGACCGGCTACCTGCCGCTGTCTGCGGGCCACGTGATGTATTGGGAGCAGGCCGGCAACCCGAACGGCCGACCGGTGCTGTTCCTGCACGGTGGCCCAGGCGCCGGCGCCGGGGCGGTACACCGTCGTTTCTTCGATCCGCATTACTGGCGGATCGTGATCTTCGACCAGCGGGGCGCGGGGCGGTCCCGACCGCTTGGCGGTCTGGATAACAACACCACGCCCGACCTGGTCTCTGACATCGATATCCTGCGTCGCCATCTTGGGGTCGAGCGATTCCTGCTGTTCGGTGGTTCCTGGGGGTCCACGCTGGCGCTTGCCTATGCCCAGGCGCATCCCGTGCGGGTCGCGGGGGCCGTGCTTCGCGGGGTTTTTCTCGGCCGCACCGGAGAGGTCGACTGGTTCCTGCGCGGCATGCAGGCGGTGTTTCCCGAGGCATATGCCGCATTCGCCGGGTTCCTGCCGGCGGCCGAACGCGGCGACCTGCTGGAGGCCTATCTGCGTCGCCTGACCGATCCGGAGCCGTCAATCCATCTGCCCGCCGCTCGGGCATGGTCGGTTTATGAAGGCACCTGCAGCACGCTACTGCCCAGCCCGGAGACGGTCAGCGGGTTCGCCCAGGACCGCAGCGCGCTGGGTCTCGCACGGATCGAGGCGTTCTACTTCGCGCACGGACTGTTCCTGCCGGCCAAAGGTCTGTTGGGGCATATGGACCGGATCGGCCACATCCCGGCGGAGATCGTGCAGGGCCGCTACGATATGATCTGCCCGGCGGTGACCGCCTTCGACCTTGCGGCGCATTGGCGGAATGCGCGCATTACCATCGTGCCGGACGCGGGTCATTCGGCGCTGGAACCTGGCATCAGGCGCGCGCTGGTGGCCGCGGTGGAGCGATTTCGCAGCGGCCGGTAGGGCTGGAGACCACTCTCATGCAGCCTGGATGAACTCAGGCGGTGCTCCGACATGACGGCCAGGGGACATGACGGCCAGGGGACATGACGGCCAGGGGAGAGATGACAGCCAGGGGAGAGATGACAGTTGGGGAAAGATTGGGGAAGCGCATGCCATGGTCTTTGCCGGTGCGGCGCGGTGTCGGGCCGAAAGGTGTTCTGGCAGCCGGACCGGATCAAGGCGTGAGGAATCGTTGACACAACCCTGACACAGCGGGAGCGTTCGTCTAGTAGTTGGACGTGCCGACCACCTAAGGACCCTGGTCATCCGGGCAATCTGGTCACCCAAGGAATCTCGCAATGAGTGCTGCGCTGAAACGGACCATCGCCGTTTATCCTGTCGACCTGTCGGCTGATCCGATCGCGCAAGCGCGGCACATCGCGCCGCTCCTGCGCGAAGAGGGACGCCGGATCGAGCAGCTTGGCCAGCTGACCCCGGCGGTGGTCGAGGCGCTGCATGCCAGCGGTCTCTATCGTACGCTGCTGCCTCGCCAGCTGAACGGATACGGCGGCGGGCTGGAGGTCTTCGCGCGGGTGATGGAAACCCTTGCCGCGGTCGATGCCTCGACAGCGTGGTGCGTTGGCCAGGCTGTCGGTTGCTCGATGGCCGCGGCCTATGTCGCGCCGGAGGTCGCGCGCGAAATCTGGGGCGACGATCCACGCGGTGTGCTGGCCTGGGGTTTCCAACTGGAAGGCCGCGCCAAGGTCGTTCCCGGCGGCTTCAAGGTGACCGGCGAGTGGGGGTTTGGCAGCGGCGGCCACCACGCCAGCTGGATGGGCGCGCATTGCCATGTCGAACTGCCGGACGGCTCGATGCTGAAGGACGCCGGCGGCAACCTGATCGAGCGCACCATGCTGCTGCGCCAGGATCAGCTTGACTGGTCGAGCACCTGGGATGTGGTCGGGCTGCGTGGAACCGGCAGCGACAGCTACGCCCTGACCGACGTGTTCGTGCCGAACGAATATAGTTTGCGGCGTGATATCGATGCGGAACGCCGGATTGATGAGCCGTTCTTCCGCTTTAGCACCACCAGCGCCTACTCCTGCGGTTTCGCGTTCGTGTCCCTGGGTCTCGCCCGTGGCATGCTGGACGGGCTGAAGGACCTGGCGCAGGCGAAGAAGCCGTCCAGCACAGCGCGCACGCTGCGCGACAGTCCGGTGATGCATCACCTGGTGGCTGAAAACGAGGCCAAGTTGCGCTCCGCCCGCGCCTTCGTGCTGGAAACGATCCGCGACGGCGAGGCCTGTATCCGGCGCACCGGCGACCTGGACATGGAAGGCAAGGTGCTGATGCGGCTGGCGACGACGACAGCCATCCGGCGTGCCAAGGAAGTCGCCGAATTCGCCTATCATGAGGCTGGCGCGACCGCGATCTTCGCCAGCAACGGGTTCGAGCAGAAAATGCGGGACATTCATGCCTCGGCGCAGCAGGTGCAGGGGCGGACAGGCCATATCGAGGTCTGCGGCCAGTACTTTCTGGGGTTCGATCCGGCGGCTCGGTTTATTTGAGGCACGCCTTGTTCGAAGGGGGCGGCTCGGTCGCCTGCCTCGTCGCACCTACTGGGGAAATGAGCGATGAAAGTCGGTGTTATCGGTCTTGGCAACATGGGCATGGGGGCCGCTCTCAACCTGCTGCACAAGGGCCTCGATGTAACCGGATGCGAGTTGCGGGAAGAGACCCGCACGGCCTTCGCGGCCGAGGGCGGCAAGGTGGTGGTTTCCGCGGACGCCTTGCCGATCGACCTTGAAGCCCTGGTCGTCTTCGTCATCAATGCGGCGCAAACCGAGCAGGTACTGTTCGGCGAGAAAGGGTGCCTACGACGGGTGGAAAAAGGCGCCGTCGTCCTGTGCTGCACGACCATCGCACCGGACGCCGCCAAAGCACTGGGCAAGAAGATCGAGGACGCCGGGTTCCTGATGCTGGACAGCCCGGTCTCGGGCGGCTCTGCCGGCGCGCGGGCCGGCACGATGACGGTGATAGGATCCGGTTCAGAGGCGGCGTTCGCCAAAGCCGGCCCGGTGCTGGACGCGATCTCCACCAAGATCTGGCGGCTGGGTTCCGAGATCGGTGTGGGCAGTACCGTGAAGATGGTCAACCAATTGCTGGCCGGGGTGCATATCGCCACCGCCGCCGAGGCGCTGGCGCTGGGCATTCGAGCGGGTGCCGATCCGGAGACGCTGTATAAGGTCATTTCGGACTCAGCCGGCAGTTCTTGGATGTGGCAGAACCGCGTGCCGCACATCCTGGCGGGCGACGACACCCCGTCTTCGGCGGTAAACATCTTCGTCAAGGACCTCGGCATCGTGCTCGACCAGGCTCGGGCTTTGACTTTCCCGCTGCCGATGGCAGCGGCGGCACACCAGTTGTTCCTGGCGGCGGCGGCGAACGGACAGGGGCTGAAGGACGACTCGTTCGTGATACGGGTTTGGGAACAACTGACCGGGATCGAACTGCCGGAGAAGACGTGACGCGGAGGCTCTTGTGGCTGGATTGATGTGGATGACCCTATTGAGCAGCCGCTGATTCCGTCATTTAGCAAAAGCCACCGAACGGATTGCGAACCTACGACCGGCACACTGGTATCAATCTATAGCTCGCCAGGATCTGCTGTCCCGGCAGACAGGATGTAGTGCGAATTGCTGGCTCTCGGGCGACGCGCCGTTCGATCCCCCGGCCTGGATGGAGCTGGAACCGTCAGATCGCGCGGGATAGACGATCCGCAGCGTGAGATCGATGCTTGCGGGCCTGGACCGCACCCGTTTCGTCGCGACCCGGTCGTTGCACAGGAGCCGTTCGGCCGTCACATTTTCCGGGCCGGTTGAATGCTTCGAGAGCCAGGCCAGCCGATGCGAAACGCGTGATGGGGGGTATCGGCATGGACGCCAAGGCAGATCAGGTCGGCGTTCCGATCTTCATGTCCTCGGGTCGGCTGGCAAGCCTCAGCGACACAATGTTCGGCGTTGCGATGACCTTGGTCGCGACAACGCTGCTGCCGTCTGTCGAAGCGAATAAAGGATCGCTTCTCGATATGTTGCGCGACTTCAACGGAGAACTCCTCTCCGTCGTGTTCAGTTTCGCGATCTCCGCCAGATACTGGATATCACAGCAGCAACGGCTGGCGATGAGCGGTTCGGTCACGCCGCGCCAGACCTGGCTGCATTTCATCTTCCTGTTCCTGATCGTGCTGGTGCCGATTTCAACCAGCCTTCCGGGGCTGATCGGCTCAGGCGCGATGAAGGCGTCGGTCATGATCTATGGCGCACATCTCACGTTGCTCGCGCTTGTCAATTTGTTGCTCTGGATCGAGGTTCGTCACGGTGGTGGTGCCGGCCTGCAAATCGTCAAATCTTGTCTGGTGCTCGGCTTGTTCGCGGCAGCGTTGGCGGTCGGCACTATCCGGCCCGATCTTGCCTTGTATCTTTGGATCGCGGTCCTTGCCGTGTCACCGCTTGCCCACCCTGTCGTGCAGCGTTTGCATAGGACATGAGGTCTTGCGTTCGACCACGGACAAGGTGGCTTGGCCGGTTAAAAGCCGCCCGGCACGGTCACACCGCCGCCATGCGCGGTGATGGGGCGCGGTAGAACACCTCGCCTTGGAACAGACGGCGCGAAGTGCGGAACACCGTTGCCTGGTTGATGTGGACGCCCGTTGCCGTGGTCTCGATCTCCGCAGCCACCAGCACGATCCCGGAGGGGTGGCCGATCCGGACCGTTCCGTCCTGTGCGGTGGGCCGCAGCACCCGTGCCGCCACGCTGTCCGGGATGCGGCACGCCGCCGCCAGACACAGCGCGCCGGTCAGTGGCACGGCGCGGTGCGGCTGACCGATCGAGATCATCCGGACCAGGATGTCGACGTCGCCAGCCGCCAGCGCCTTGCCCGAGAGCGTCGGCGAAGCCGCAGGTGCGGCGATCATCGCGACCTTGGGAACGCCTGGGATGGTCGCAGCGTCATCCAGGCTCGCGGCCAAGTCCATCGCGACGGAAGCGTGACGTCGGATCGCCTCCAGCCGGTCCAGCAGGCTGCCATTCTGCTGCAACTCGTCCGGCAGTTCGATTCCGGTGGCGTTCACCTCGGCCGCGGCCACGAACACGCAAGGGTTCGCCGCGTCCACCATGCTGACGTCGAACGCGCCGAACGTGCCGGTATCCAGCCGGTCCACCGCGTTGCCTGTCGGCAGCAGCCGTTCGGTGCGCGCGCCGCCGGGATCCTGGAACTCGAGCCGAATCGAGGCGCCGCTGCCGGCCACGCCGTCCAGCACCAGGTCGCCATCGATCGCCGCGTGGCCATCTTCCATGGCGAAGCGGGAGACGATGATCTTACGCGTATTGGTGTTGTGGATCCGCACCACCGCCATCGGGCCATTCGGCGCCGGGACCAGGCCCTCGTCGACGGCGAATGGCCCGATGGCGGAACTCATGTTTCCGCAATTGGCTGAATAGTCGACCATCGGTGTGCCGACCGCGATCTGCGCGAAGGTGTAGTCCACGTCCGCGTCCGGCCGGCTGGGCGGTCCGACGACGCAGACCTTCGAAAGCGACGACACGCCCCCGCCCATGCCGTCGAGTTGCCGGCCGTTCGGATCGGGCGATCCCAGGGCCGAGAGGAAGATCGGCGCCCAGTCGGCCTGGTCGTCGGGCAGGTCGGCGCGATGCAGCACGAGAGCCTTTGAGGTGCCGCCGCGGATGAAGGCAGCGCGCAGCCGATGTTGCGGCATGGCGGTGATCTCCTCGGGAGGTTGCTTATCTGGATTTCATTGTATACAGTGTTATGCAGCTTGGGAAGTCCGGCACAGGAGAAGGCTCATCACGCTGGCCGGCACGTTCGCCGAACAACCATCGACCGCGCGGCAGGGGAGTGTTCCCGAAACGTCGGCGTTCCGGGCAGGGGGGCTGGCCGAACGCGCCTACGCGGCGATCCGTGACGCCATTCAGGAAGGCACCCTGGGCAGCGGGCAGCGGGTTCCCGAGCTTGAGCTGTGCGCGGGGCTGAAGATGAGCCGCACACCTGTCCGCGAGGCGCTACGCCGCCTGCAGTCGGAGGGGATGGTGGAACATGCACCGGGCGGGGGCCTGGCCGTCGCGCGGCATGATCTGCGCGCGGTCACTGAGTTGTACGATCTCCGCGAATCGCTTGAGGGCACGGCCGCCGCACTGGCTGCGCGCGGCGCCGATCCCACCGAGGTCCGCATGCTGCAGGCCACGCTTGAGACCCACCGGACGCTGCCGGATGACCCCAAGTTGCATGCCCGCGAGAACATCCTGTTCCACGAGCAGATCTATCGGGCGGCGCATAACCGGTTCCTGCTGAAAAGCCTGCAAAGCCTGCACGACTCGGTCGCACTGCTCGGTCGTACCACGTTTGGTGCCGCGGGCCGAATCGTAGAGGCGTTGCAGGAGCACCGGGCGATTGTCGACGCCATCGCCCGGCGCGACGCGACCGAGGCCGAGGCCCTGGCGCGACGGCACGTCCGCCGCGGCTACGAGCTTCGCATCGGCATCCTGGCCGCTGCCAGCCAGGCAGCCACACAGGACCGCATGGAGCAACGGCAGCACCCACCCTGACCGGGTTCTCGACCTGAACGCGCGTTCGTGGAGTGACAAACAGTGTCCGGAAGCAAGGAGTATCGCAGTGGAGAATTCAGCCCTGTCCGAATATGACGTCATCGTCGTCGGTGCCGGGAACGCCGCTCTCGCCGCCGCCGTCTCGGCCAAGCAGAACGGCGCCGCCCGCGTGCTGGTGCTGGAGAAGGCCCCGCCAGAGATGCGCGGTGGCAATACGCACTGGAGCGGCGGCGTGCTGCGCTTCGCATTCGACGACCCGCGTGAGATCAGCCCGCTGCTGCCCGGCGTCGAGGCGGAGTACGAAGATTTCTACGATGGCATTCAGCCCTATACGCGCGACGACTTCCATGGCGACCTGATGCGCGTCACCTCGGGTCAGACCGACCCGGTGCTGTCGCGCGTGCTGGTCGACAACTCGCGCGACACGGTTTTCTGGATGCATGAGGTCGGCCAGGTGCCGATGGAGCCCGCCATTTCCCTGACCGGCGTGCGGCGGGGCAACAAGATCGTCTGGGCCCGCGGTCTGGTGGTCCGTGCCGAACACGAAGGCGTCGGCCTGTCGCGCAGTTGGTTCGCCACGGCCGAACGCATGGGGGTCGAGATCCTCTACGGCGCGAGCGCTCAGGCGATTCTGCAGAACGGGCGTGGCCATGCCTGTGGCGTGCGCGTGCGCGCTGACGACGGCATCCACGAGGTCGCCGGACGTACCGTCATTCTGGGCTGTGGCGGGTTCGAGGCGAACGTGCAGATGCGCACGCAGCATATCGGCCCACTGGTCGGCGCCGCCAAGGTGCGCGGCACGCCGCACAACCAGGGCGACGGCCTGCGCATGGCCCTGGCCATCGGCGCGATGCCGTGGGGCCAGTGGAGTGGGTGCCACGCGACGCCGATCTCGGCCGACTGGGGCAACTTCGCGCCGCGCGCGCTCACCGACCGCAGCAACCGGCTGAGCTATCTGTATGGCGTGATGATCAACAGGAATGGTCGCCGCTTCGTCAATGAGGGTGAGGACGGTGCGATGTTCACCTATGCCAAGTTCGGGCGCGCCATCCTGGCCGAACCCGGCGCCAAGGCGTACCAGTTATTTGACTCGCAGGTGGTGCACCTGCTGGAGCCACGCTATTCCACCAGCGAACCGATCGTGGCCGAGACGTTGGAGGATCTGGTCGGGCAGCTTGACATCGACGACAAGCAGCAGGCCATCCGGACCCTGCTTGAGTACAACGCGGCGGCGCGCCCTGCGGGCGATGGCTGGGACCCCGCGCGGAAGGACGGGGTCAGCACCGCCGGGCTGATGCCCGACAAGACGAATTGGGCGATCAAACTGGAGAAGCCACCGTATTACGCGTACAGCGCGACCGGCGGGATCACCTTTACCTTCGGCGGCCTGAAGGTGGACGAGCATGCCCGCGTGATCGGGACCGATTGGCGGCCCATTGCTGGACTTCTGGCGTGCGGCGAGATGGTTGGCGGGCTGTTCTACGACAACTACCCGGCTGGTACCGGCCTGGTTTCCGGTGCAACCTTCGGCCGTATCGCCGGTCGCAACGCCGCGCGGTTCGACCCCGATCTGCCGCTGGCAGTTGGCGGTGAGCCGACAGATCCGACCCCGCTGCCTGCCCCGCCGTCTTCATCGCCGTCTTCCCCGGCGCGGGTCGGGGGCAACCTGCCTGAAACGTCCTGGATCCCCTGAGCCGACCTAGCGAATGAAGCATGTGGGCGATCGACGCTGATGACTGGGACAGTCCGCTGTTGGGCGCGTCTTGAAGCGATCGCCGCCCCGGTTCATCATTCACCGATGGCCGCTCCGCAGAAGCCCTTTCAGCGCCTGGACTATCAGGCGTCCATCGATCGTCCGAAGCTGTCGCTGCCGAACGGCAAGCGTGTTGTCGTCTTCCTGGTGGTGAACATCGAGCGGTGGGACATCGACCGAACCATGCCGCGTCAGGTGCTGACCGCGCCCCAGGGTGCCTCGGTGATTCCCGATGTACCAAACTGGGCGTGGCACGAATACGGCATGCGGGTTGGCTTCTGGCGGCTGAAGGCGGCGCTGGACCTGCATGGTATCGCGCCGACGCTGGCGATCAACGGGGCGGTGCCGTCGGCCTACCCCAAGGTGACGCAGGCGTGTCGTGACGCCGGCTGGGAGTTCATGGTGCATGGCTATCACCAGATGGCCACGCACGGGGTCGAGGACCAGCGCGCGATGATCCGCGACGCCATCGCGATGTTGCGCGAGGCGGGTGGGCACGACCCGGTCGGTTGGCTCGCGCCAGGCCTGACCGAGACCCTCGACACACCCGATCTGCTGGCGGAAGCCGGGATCAAATATTGCGCCGACTGGGTGGTGGACGATCTGCCGGCCACGATCCGCACGACGCATGGGCCGATGCTGACCATGCCTTACAGTGTCGAGCTCAACGATATTCCGATGATGATGATCCAGCACCATCGGGCGGAGGAGCTATTCGATCGCACCGTCGCGCAGTTCGAGCGCCTGTATGAGGAATCCGGCGAGCAGGGGGCCAAGGTCATGGGGCTGGCGGTGCATCCGTTCATCAGCGGGGTGCCGCATCGGATCGGCTGGTTCGAACGCGCCTTGACGCACATGGCGAGCCGTCCGGGCACGCTGTTCTGGCAGGGCCGGCAGATCATGGCGTGGTATCGGAAGGCGACCGCATGAGCGTTGCGGCGGGATGGGGGCTGCTCAGTCAAGCCGAGCGGGATGCGGCCTACAACAATTCGGCGGCGGTGGCGGACAGTCCGGTGCTGAATGCGGCGCGCGAGGAGGCCTCGGCGGCGTTTCGCGCCGGCACCCCGCTGCACCTCGATCTGCGGTACGGAGCGAGGGAGCGCAATAGCTGGGATCTGTTTCCTCAGCCCGATCCGGATGCGCCCTGCATTGTCTTCATCCATGGCGGTTACTGGCAGCGCAATAGCAAGGATCAGTTCGCCAGCCTGATCGCCGGTCCGTATGCGCGCGGCTGGGCGGCGGCGTTGCCTGGTTACACGTTGGCGCCGGACGCATCGCTGACCGAGATCGTGGCGGAGATCAACGCGGCTCTGGACTGGCTTGCGGTGAATGGGCCGTCGCATGGGATCAAGGGGCCGGTCGTGCTGTCGGGCTGGTCGGCGGGTGGTCATCTGACAGCGATGTGCCTGCGTCATCCACTGGTGAGAGCCGGGCTGGCGATCTCTGGGATCTTCGAGCTTGGACCGGTGCGTGACACGTATCTGAACGAGAAACTGCGGTTGACCGAGGCGGAGATCGTGGCGCTGTCGCCGATGCGTTCGCCATTCGTCGACAAGCCGCTCGCGCTTGCTTACGGCACCGCCGAGTTGCCGCCGTTGAGGTCGGACAGTCGGGATCTGCACGCGCTTCGTTCGGCGGCGCACCTGGCCGGGGCGCTAATCCCGGTGCCCAAGGCGGATCACTTCACGATCGTGCATGAATTGAGGGACCGGGACGGATTGTTGACACGGCATCTGCCGCTGTTGCTGGGATAGCGCCTGTCGGCTGCGTTTGGCCAAAATGCGGATGCGGCGCTCTTTCTTCACGGTTGCTCTAGTGGACAAAATCCGACGGGACCACTAGCGGGTGCGATTATACTGATAGTCCTCTCGCTCACCCGCTCCCGCTCGCAACCCGTCCGGCAGCGGCGCACGGGTCGTGTTTACTTTCGCATGGGCGTCCAGCGCGGCCTGATCTGTCCAAAGCTCGAGCAGGGTCAGCTTGTCTGGTTCGAGAGCGCTCTGGAACACCTCGAACTGCTGGCACCCCGATTCCTGCATCACCTCGGCGCAGCGGTCCCGAAAGACCCGGGCCAACTCCGCTCCCTTTCCCGACGCCGCAGTCATCGTGATGACGAGCCTAATGGCCATCCTTGTTCCTCCATCGCTCCGGTTTCGCGCTGTTCTATGTATATCCGGTGCCTTGCCGCAGCCCATCGGCACGTTCCCGCGCTTTGGTTGCCGTCATACTTCAATCCCGCGCCGGAACCAAGATCCGGTAAGCTGTCGCGGGTTTAGCGCCATCCTCGGCGCGCTGTGGGAACGCCGGATTGCTGCAGATGATAAAGCTGCCATTCCGCACGGCGTTATGTTTTAGATTGCAACGGATGGCTGGTTTCGATACGAAGCTATGACCTGGGATAAGCAAGTCTGTGCGCGGCGTGGATTTTCATGGCTTTGGCGCGGGCGCATGATGCTGGCGCCATCGCGGATCAGGGGGCGACCTCAGGGCGAGAGCGATGACCGGCTGGCAGCCGCGCCGTGGTGCTCGACGCTGAAAATCCGGGCAACAGCGGCGATGCGTTGTTTGCCGCTTCCGCCGTTGCTGCTGCTGGTTGCCTGCATGGGAAGACCAATGCCCGACACTCATGTTCCGCCGTTCGCCACGGCTCCCTACCAGCCATTCTCGCGCGACGCCGTTGTTGCCATCGCACTGCGGGAATGGCGGTTGTTTGGCCAGAACATCGCCGATCCGGAAGCCGACAAGAGCAGGATCGTGAAGCCCGAACGCGAGGAAGGTCTTTGGCAGCGGGTTGGCGAATACTGGTGGGTGGGCTTGAACCCGGGGTCGACCGAGAGCGCGTGGACCGGCAAGCATGACGGCCACGGTGCTGTTTTTCCGCCTGACACGGACGGTGATTACGCCTGGTCGGCGGCGTTCATTTCTTATGTGATGCGGATTGCCGGGGCGGGTCCGCGTTTCCCCTACTCCGCCGATCACGCCGACTACATCAACGCCGCGCGTCGTGTCTCGCTCGGCACCACCCGGACATGGCTGGTGGCGGCAGAAAGGGTGGAGGATTACGCACCGCAACGAGGCGATCTTGTTTGTTTCGGTCGCGGTAGCGCCCGCGGGCTACGGTATGAGGACCTGCCGACGCCAGGGTTGTTTCCGTCGCACTGCGACATCGTCGTCGACACAACGGTTGCCGGGCGCCTCGCGGTGATCGGCGGCAACGTCGAGGATTCGGTGACGATGAACTATGTGCCGGTGACCGCCGAGGGCAAATTGGCGACGTCGGAAGGTGTCGTTCTGGATACGCGATTTGCCTGGATGGCGGTTTTGCGGCTGCGGACCGATCAACCCGCGCCGGCGGCTTGATCCGCATTCGCGGGCTAGTCGTGCTGAATTGGCAGGGCGGTGTTCAAGTTCTGCTTTCCAGCGGCGTTACAGAGTTCGTTGCCGTTGCCGTGCTATCGCGCACGTTGTGGGCCACGCTGCTTATCGGCTCAACTCCCGCGTCATCTCGTCGATGCCGTTCACCGTCAGCGGATACATCCGACCTTCCATCATATCATTGACCATGTTGATGGAGCGCACATGCCCCCAGCTTTGTTTCGGCGTGGGATTAAGCCAGGCGGCGCGGCGATAGTGCGAGGACAGGCGGTCCAACCAGACGGTCCCGGCTTCTTCGTTGTAATGCTCAACCGAGCCGCCCTGCATGGTGATTTCGTACGGGCTCATCGCGCCATCGCCAACGATGATCAGTTTGTAGTCCGGGCCATAGGTGCGCAGAACCTGCCATGTCGGGATCACTTCCTCGAACCGGCGGCGATTATTCTTCCAGACCTTTTCGTAGGGAAAGTTGTGGAAGTAGAAATGCTCCAGATGCTTGAACTCGGTTCGCGCGGCGGAGAATAGCTCCTCGGTCAGCCTTATGTGGTCGTCCATCGATCCGCCGATGTCCAGGAACAGCAGCACCTTCACCGTGTTGTGCCGCTCCGCCACCATTTTCAAATCCAGGCTGCCGGCGTTGTTCGCGGTGGAGCGGATCGTATCCGGAATATCCAGTTCGGTCGCGGCACCCTGCCGAGCGAAGCGACGCAGGCGGCGGAGCGCGATCTTCATGCCGCGGGTGCCGAGTTCAACGGTATCGTCCAGATCCTTGAAGTCGCGCCTGTCCCACACCTTGACCGCTCGGCGATGCCGCGATTCGTTCTGCCCGATCCGCACGCCCTCAGGGTTGTAGCCATAGGCGCCGAACGGTGATGTCCCGGCGGTGCCGATCCATTTGGAACCGCCCTGGTGCCGACCCTTCTGCTGCGCCAGCAACTCCTTCAGCCGGTTCATGATCGCGTCGAAGCCGCCCAGTGCCTCGATCTTTGCCATTTCTTCCGCCGACAGCAGTTTCTCGGCCAGCTTGCGCAGCCATGCCTCGGGCAGGTCCTCGACCTTGATCCCCTCGGGCGGTTCTAGTCCCTTGAAGCAATGCGCGAACACCCGGTCGAACTTGTCCAGGTGGCGCTCGTCCTTCACCAACGTGGCGCGCGCGAGATAGTAGAAATCCTCGATGCTGTATTCTGCCACACCTGCCTTCATCGCGGCCATCAACGTGAGGTATTCGGTGATCGAGGCGGGCAACCCGGCAGAGCGAAGTCTCAGGACCAGATGCGAGAACATCAGCCCCCCCGGCGCGCCAGAAACGCCAGACGCTCGAACAGATGCACGTCTTGCTCGTTCTTCAGCAGCGCACCATAAAGCGGTGGAATGACCAGCTGCTTTTCGTTGCTGCGGAGCGCCTCGACAGGCAGGTCCTCGACCATCAGCAGCTTCAGCCAGTCGAGCAATTCCGATGTCGCGGGCTTCTTCTTGAGCCCGGGAACATCGCGGACCTGAAAGAAGACGTTGAGGGCGTCTTTCGCCAGATCCTTGCGGATGTCGGGGTAGTGCGCGTGGACGATCCGCTCCATCGTCTCACGCTCGGGGAAGCGGATGTAATGGAAGAAACAACGGCGCAGGAACGCATCCGGCAATTCCTTCTCGTTGTTGGAAGTAATGATCACCACCGGCCGATGTCGGGCCAGCACCGTCTTGCGGGTTTCGTAGACGAAGAACTGCATCCGATCGAGTTCCAGCAGCAGATCGTTGGGGAACTCGATATCGGCTTTGTCCACCTCGTCGATCAGCACCACGGTCTGCTCGTCGGCCTCGAACGCGTCCCACAGCTTGCCGCGCACGATGTAGTTGCCGATGTCATGCACCCGCGGATCGCCAAGTTGGCCGTCGCGCAGCCGTGATACGGCGTCATACTCGTACAGGCCTTGCTGCGCCTTGGTGGTCGACTTGATATGCCATTCGATGAGCGGATGGCTGAGCGCGGCGGCGACTTCATGGGCGAGCACGGTCTTGCCGGTGCCGGGTTCTCCCTTCACCAGCAGTGGCCGCTGCAGCGTCACGGCGGCGTTCACAGCGACCTCGAGATCGCGCGTCGCGATGTATTTGTCGGTACTCTTGAACCCGGCCACCAGCGGCTCCTTGACTATTCGCGATACATTGTCGTGGCATCGTCGCTATGCCGCAATCCCCTCCACCAGCGGCAGCGGCGCTCGGCCGCGGATCATGTCAGACGCCTTCTCGGCGATCATCATCGTCGAACTGTAGGTGTTCGCCGACGGGATGTTCGGCATGATCGAGGCATCCACCACCCGAAGACCTTGCAGGCCGTGCACCCGCAACTGATCGTCGACCACCGATGTCTTGTCGGTCACCGGTCCCATGCGGGCGGTGCCGATCAGGTGGTAGGCGGTCGAGCCATACTGGCGCGCGTAGTCCAGCCACTCGTCATCCGTATGGACGTCAGGTCCGGGCAGTGCGTCGGACTCGAAATAGGGCGCCAGTGCGTGGGTGTGGAGCAGTTTGCGCGCCCAGTGCATGCCTTTGACCAAGACGCGCTGATCCATCCGGTCCTTGAGGTAGTTCGGCTGAATGATCGGATCCACGAACGGATCGGTGCTGCGCGCCCGCACATAGCCGGTGCTCTCGGGCCGGTGCTGCCACACGCCGCAGGTCATCCCCGGATAGTCGTCGAGCAGGCCGACGAAGCCTTGCTTGTAGCTTGCCGGGCTGAACACGCCCTGCAGGTCCGGCTGGCGCATGGTGTCTTCGGTTTTCCAGAACCAGTGCAGAATGGACGGCGATACCGCGAGGATGCTTGGCTTGCCCATCACCCAGCGGGCGATTTCCCTCACCAGGCCGACGCCGCGCGACATCTCGTTTATGGTGCGGGTATTCTTGACCCGGGCGACGATGCGCGTCGAGTAATGGTCGCGGAAGTTCTCGCCAACCGGAAGGTCGGCGACGACGGCGACGCCGAGGTCGTTCAGCAGCCATCCTGGACCCACGCCGGACATCTGCAGCAGCTTGGCGGTGTTCGCGGTGCCGGCGGCAACGATCACCTCCTTCCGCGCGAAGACGGTCTGGTGGACCGAGCCGTGTCGATCGTTCAGGTAATCGACGCCGGTGGCTCGGGTGCCGTCGAACAGGATACGGGCGGCGCGCGCACTTGTCCGCACGTCCAGCCGGCCGGTGGCCCGGGCCGGATGCAGAAACACCTGAGCGGCGGAGCGCCGGTAGCCGCGGTGGATCAGGCGCTGGAAGTAGCCGACGCCCATCTGACTGTCGCCGCTGTTGTAGTCCTGGCAGAGCGGCATCCCCAGTTCCTGCGCGCCGTCGATGAAGGCCGCCATTGCCGGATGATCCCAATCGTTGTCGGTGACCGGCAGGCTGCCGGCGCGTCCGTGGATGCGGTCGTCGATCGGATTGACTTGCCGGTCCCCGTGTTGATTGATTTGGCGGTCCGCGTGTTTATTGACTTGGCGGTCCCCGCGGGGACCGAGGCGCCGCTCGCCGCGCTTGAAGTAGGGCAGGATATCGACGTAGCCCCAGCCGCGGTTGCCGCGCTGCGCCCAGTGGTCAAAGTCCTCGCGCTGGCCTCGGTTGTAGATCATTCCGTTGATCGAGCTGGAGCCGCCGAGGGTGCGGCCCTGGGTTGTCGGGATGCGCCGGCCGTTGATCGCCTCACCGGGTTCGGTCTGGAACTGCCAGGTGTAGGCTGGGTTGAACAGCATCTTTATGAAGCCCGCGGGGATGTGGATATAGGGGTGCCGGTCCGGCGGTCCGCACTCCAGGACGCAGACCGTGACGCCGGGATCCTCGGTCAGGCGGTTGCACAGCACCGATCCCGCTGCCCCGCTGCCCACGATCACGTAGTCGAACGTATCTGCCATTTTCATCCCCGATTTGTGCGGCTCGTTTGATCGACAGCCCAAACCATCCTAAGCTTGGTTTTCAGACCAATCCAAGCCACCTGGATCACGCATGGGGGATCGCGCATGGAATATGTCTGCGACGCACCTGACAATGGGACGTGGTTTCGTCTCGTCACCGAGGGTGAGGCCGTGGCGGAGTCGCTTGAGATGCATCACGCCGTGGAAAAGCACTACCGGCGGGAGCGGGAGCGTGCGGTCGACGCCTTTCACCCGACGACCTCGGTATTCATCGAGCAGGACATCAACAAGGAAGACCATATCAGGCGGGCGATGCCGCGGTTCCTGACCTTGCGGGATCAGGAGGGCAAGGCGCTGGTCACTGCCATGTTGCCGCCGAAGGGAAGGCTCGGCGGTGGCTGCATTGTCGTCGGTCCTGGCAATGCCGACCCTTATCCCGCTCATGCCGACGCCATCGTCGCCCTGGGTGACCATTTCGGCATCACCCTCGACCGCGGCAACTGTTACCCGTATCGTCGCTAGAGAGCAGGAGGTTCAGCCATGGCCATCACATTGGAAAAATTCGCCGCCGAGTGTCACGCCGCCTTGAAGTCCAAGCCGGGCTCTGCGGGCCGCGAACACGTCCGCGACCTGGTGCAGCAGGCCCTGGCTGACCCAGCCTTCGTCGCGACCTATATTCCGCCTGGCACGCCGGAGCGCCATTTGCTGTATGAAGACGCCGACCTGGGGTTCGCGATCCTGGCACACGGTTATGTCGGGCCGAAGGCCAGCAAGCCGCACGACCACGGGCCATCCTGGGCGATCTACGGTCAAGCCGCGGGCGAGACCATCATGACCGCCTGGGACTGCGTTGTTCGGCCAACCGATGGCGCGCCGGGCCAGGCGGTGGCCAACCATGACTACGTCATGAAGCCCGGCGATGCCTATCTGTATGATGTGGGCGTGCTGCACTCGCCAGAGCGGAAGAGCGATACGAGGCTGCTTCGTATCGAAGGCATCAACATGGCCAAGGTCAAGCGCTTCCCGTATGAGGCGATCACGGTCAGCCGGGCGGCGGAATGATCTGCCGTTCGTCGATCACGTAAGTCTTGATCTGGCCGATAAACAGCGCGCCGTCGTCCGTCAACGCCTTTATCGCCGCGGTCCCGGCGGCACGCTGCATGGCTTCTAGGTCGTCGTACCAAAGTTCGGCGATGCCATCGACCTCGACAGCTGTCTCGGGAATGTCGGGTCGGGTGCGGGCTCCGCTGATGTGCGATTGGACGTAGCGCCGAATGCCCGGTACGGTTTGGGCGAGTGGCGCATGGATGTCGAACCAATGACGCACAAATTCCTCGTGCGTCGTGCCTGCCTTGCGGGTGAGCAGGCCAAGGACCTTTATCATTCGCTTCCTCCTGTTCAAGCGGATGAAGTCTGACCGGGTCAGGCGTGTCTGTCAGCCTGTCCGGTGGCGAACGTGGCGAAGCCGGGGCGCGAGGGCTGTCGTTTCGCGCTAATCCCAGTCGATCGCCTCGCGGGCGACCGCGACCGAGCCGTTGGCCCGGAGGCGGACCACGTTCACGGTTTTCGCCAGGTCCGGGGACCCGGAGTAGTAGGCCGGCACCGTCGTTCCGGTGCCGACGGCAGCTGCCCGGTTCCAGTGGCCCAGCGCGAGATAGTCCGCCTGGGTCGCCTCGATCTCCGAATTGCTGATCAGCCAGGATGGTCGCAGCGGCGGCACGCCGTCATCCTCGTAGTGCCCATGAGCCAGCGTCACGTGCCACCGCGCGGTGCGAAGCCGCGGCGTTCGCAACGGCACCATGTTGTTGTAATCGACATGCGCATGTCCCCAAACCTCAAGGTCGTGGCGTGGGAAATGCACTGTCAGGTCATCTGTCACGCCGATGATATGGACATGCGGCAGTTGATCGAGGCCACCGCGCAGCCACACCGAGTCGGCTGTGACCGGATCATGGTTTCCCGGCAACACGATGACCGGTCGTTCGCACTCGTTCAACATACCAACGCACTGCTGAATGATGCCGGGCGACTGGCGGTTGTTGTCAAAGATGTCGCCGACCAGCAGCACGTAGTCGGCGGCATGGGTTTTTGCTGCCTTCAGCACGACCCGTAGCCCGGTCGTGCCGTCGTCGCCGTATGGTCCCTGATGCGGGTCGTCATCGACATGAAGGTCAGAACTGTGCAGCAGAACGATATCGCAGGAGGAAGACGCCAAGATTGCAATCCCGCCGGTTACAGCCTGTCATCAGACCGGTCAGGATCTTGCCCGTCAACCGTCATTGGTCGAAACCCCGACCTCGGTCTAAGCTCCCGCTCAAAGCACGAGCGAGAGGACCAACACCATGATCGACCTGCACTACTGGCCTACGCCGAACGGCAAGAAGGTCACGATCCTGCTGGAAGAAGCCGGGATCCCCTACAACATCGTTCCGGTGAATATTGGCCGCGGCGACCAGTTTACCGCTGCGTTCCTGAAGATGAACCCGAATCACCGGATGCTGGTGATGGTCGACAATATGCCGGCTGGCGGCGGTGAGCCGATCGTCATCTTCGAATCCGGCGCGATCATGATGTATCTGGCCGAGAAGGTCGGCCGTTTCTATCCGCAGGATCTTCGGGGCAAGTACGCGGTGAATGAATGGCTGATCTGGCAGATGGCCAACCAAGGTCCCAAGCTGGGCGAATGCGGCCATTTCCGGCGGCTGGGAGACAAGCAGGGTGACCAAGGTTACGCCGTTCGTCGCTTTACCGACGAGGCAAACCGGCTGTACGGTGTGTTGAACAACCGCCTATACGAGAGCAAATACCTTGCCGGCGAGGAGTACACGATCGCAGACATGATCTGCTATCCGTGGACGGTGAATTGGAAAGTTCAGGGTCAGGACATAGAGGAATTCAAATACATGAAGCGCTGGCAGGAAGAGCTTGCCGGGCGTTCGGGTGTTCAACGCGGCATGGCTGTTGGGGCGGAGCTATCGGAGGACCTAGCGAAACTGCCGCCCAAGGAACAGGAACGCCGCGCCAAGATCATGTACAACCAACGCGCCAGGCCGGTGACTGCCGGGTAGTCGCCGTCGGCGGGGCAAGCCAGTTCGCGGCAACAACAACAAGACTGGCGGGTCCAGGCATCTGGCTATGACGCGTAGGCTGTAGCCATGACGGCCTTGGTCTATGACACGTGACGGCTGATTCGTGGGAGGATTTTTCAATGGCCGAACTCGAGTGTTTTTTTGACTGCTCCAGTCCGTGGACCTATTTCGCTTTCGAATCTCTTCTGCGTATGCAGGAAGAGATCGGCGTGACGATCCAGTGGCGTCCGTTTCTCGTCGGCGGCGTTTTCAATGCCGTCAACCAAAGTGTCTATAACTCCCGCGACAAGCCGGTCCCGGCGAAATCCGCCTACGGCAAGAAGGACCAGCAGGATTGGGCGCGCTATCTTGGGCTGCCGACCCACTACCGCCCAAGCGTCTTCCCGGTGAACAGCGTGAAAGCCATGCGCGCCTGCATCGTTCTTGAACCCGAGGGAAAACTTGTCGATTTCGCGCGAGCCCTGTTCCAGGCCTACTGGACCGATGATCAGGACATCTCGCAGATCGCCGTCCTGACGGGGCTGTGTCGGAAGCTTGACATTGATCCGGACAAGCTTGTTGCCGCGATCGAGCAGCAGACCGTGAAAGATACACTGCGTAACAACACGCAGGAGGCAATCGACCGCGGCAGCTTCGGCTCGCCGACGATCTTCGTCGGTGGCGACGACATGTACTTCGGCAACGACCGCATGCCGCTGATCAAGGACGCTGTCCTGCGCCGGCGTCTATGATCGAAACGACTATTGATGCCAGGTTGGTCGCCACCGTAACGGTCAACAACCCCGCGCAACGCAACGCGCTGGGCAATGCCGGGAAGCGCGAGTTGGCGGAGGCGATCGAGCAGGTCTCCACCACGGATGGCCTGCGAGTCGTCGTCCTGACCGGGGCGGGCGACAAGTCCTTTATCGGCGGGGCTGATCTGCGGGAAATGTCGACCTTCGTCCGGCATGCGGCATCTGAGGGACCGACGCTTACCCACCGCATCTGCGAAGCCATCCGCCGTACTCCGGTGCCGGTGCTGGCTCGGATCAACGGTTGGTGCCTGGGCGCGGGCCTGGAAATCGCTGCCGCGTGCGACATGCGCGCCGCCGCCGACACGGCTTTTTTTGGCATGCCGGAAGTTCTTTTTGGCTTGCCTTCCGGGATGGAGGCCTGCCTGCTGCCGCAGTTGATCGGCTGGGGCAAAACCCGGGAGCTGGTGTTCACGGGCCGGCATATTGCCTGTTCTGAAGCCATGGCGTGCCACCTGATCGAACGTATCGCGGCGCGAGACCAACTGGATGGTGCGATCGAAGAGTGGGTCGCGGCGATCCTGAAGGCCGGCCCGAATGCCATCCGAGCCCAAAAGGAACTGATCCGCGACTGGGAACGCATGTCGATCGCCGATGCGGTGCAGCAAGGTATACGCGCTGTCGCCGCCGCGCATGGTTCGGAAGAAGCAAACTATCTGATGGAAGCGTTTCTGCGGCGAAAGATCTAGCGGTTCCGTTTCACTCAAGTAAATATCTCGGCCAGTTCAGATAGTCGATCTGGACAGGATCTGCCCCAGGGCCGAGCATCATTACGAGACCGTCGGAAGAGCGCAGACTCCGGGAAAGGAGAGGCTTTTCCCGGAGTTTGCCGAAGCGCTGCCGCGCCTGGTGGCTTTAGCGTGGCAGATGTGGCTGATCAGCCCTGTTGATGAAATGCCGCCCATCCAGAGGCGCCAGCGCCTTGAGGTGTTGCAAACCAGTTGCTTCCACCGTTGCTGCTGGTCGGGTCGGTGGTGGAGGAGCCTGTTGCCGACGGAACGCTGAAATCCTGGGACGTCTGCTGCGTGTTGCTGACCGCTGCCGCTACAGACGGCGTGGTGTCGGTGGTCGAGCCTGTTCCGCCCAAACTTCCGCTGCTCGCGGTGCCGGAATTGGTGCTGCTCGCGGTTGTCGGATCGGTCGTTGCCGCGGCGGTCGTCGTGGCGTCGGCAGGGGAAGCGACGAAGCTCATCCCGCTGGATGATCCCGCTGTCGTTGTCCCGGCGGCGAGACTGCCAGCGGTAATTGCCACGTTGGAGCCATCTGCTGCCGCACCATCCGCGGAGAACGCTCCGGATGAGGAGGCCGTGCCTGACGGATTGGAACCAGCGGTGACGTTGAAGTTAGCCGTTCCGTCATTAGAAAGTTCCAGTGGTGCACCGGACGCGGGTGGGCCGCCATTCAGGCTTGTTCCCATTATGTAAAGATTGCGGTCTTCTGTATCGATCGCCCAATTCGTTCCGGGATAAAATCCGCCGATCTGATCATTCAGGAAGGAAACAGATACGGTGTGGCCGCCGGAGCCGAAGTTGCCGTGGACGTCGAATTCCTGCGATTGGCCCTGGTTCAGGATGGCGGTCGTGGTCTGGGTCCCACCAATCTGTTGTCCATCGACGGCAACCGTGAACTGAGCGTCGCCTTGATAGGCATCCTCTGCCATGTTCAGAACCAAGGTGTCAGCACCGCTGCCAACCGAGACCGCGCCCGGTGTCGTGGTCGGATTAGGCGCTGCGCCATTCTGTATCGGGGTCGTATCGTTAACCTGGTAGACGGCATTGCCGTAATGCGGGCCATCGGTCGAGGTCGGCGGGAACAACGGCGCGTTGTAGATCGCATTGGTCGAGCTTGAGACAGTCTGTCCGTCGTAGTTCACCCCGTCGACGTAAAGATTCCGATCGCCTGAATCTCCGGGGAAGATCAAATTGTTGCCAAAGGTGACAGCAACATTATGCGGCCCGGTGCCGTAGTTGCCCTGGAAGGTAAAGGTTTGCTCTTGCCCCGCCGAATGCGATGCAGAAACGGTTTGCACGCCGCCGATCTGCTGTCCGTCGACGTTGACTGTAAATTGCGCGTCCTGGCCCTCAGCCTGGTCTTCCGAAAGCGTCAGCACGATCGTATCGGAGCCGGAACCAGTTATATTGCCGTCTGTCGTCGATCCGGACATTGAAGTCCTCCATCCGAGTTACAAATGAAACTAATACTCGGCGCCGAGTAAGTGTGGGGTAACAGCGGGCGGGGCTGGATCACAATGGGGACGAGCGGCTAATGCCTGAGAAGATGCCGCTTTTGTCGTTTGCAGGTGTGGATAAGCGAAGCGGCAGAGACTATTTTCCTAATAAATGTCAAAACGCAAATAAATGCCGGTCTGGAATCCAAGAGGATGTTCGTCTTAGATGGTCTCAGACCGCGTCCGCGGTCAGTCGTCGCGGCGCGCAGCAGGCGCAACCGCCCAGATGGGATGACGCCGTCGCGGATCCGAGTGCGGCCTGCTGGGCACCGCCACCGAGCGCAGGCGCGGTCAACAGCCGGGGCGCCGGGAGGGCGCAATCGGGGCAGGGCTGCGGCTGATCGAACTCGGCCATCGGGCGGGTCTCGCTGAACGGGCCGCAGTCCGCGCATTCATATTGATAGGTCGGCATCTGCTTTCTCCGTCATCCGTTATCGGCATTGTGCCATTTACCGGCGCGGCGAGCCAGAGACAGGGTTGCGAGCGCGACAAACAGCGCCATGTTGCATGGCACAATGGCTAGAAGGGACGCGCGGATGAACGCACCAGTCGACCTGACGCAATTCGCCGAAGAGAGATACGCGGTCGGTCAGCCGGTTCCGCGGAAAGAGGATCCTGTGCTGTTGCGCGGCCAGGGTCGCTATTCCGACGACCTCAATCTTCCTGGCCAGGCCCATGCGGTGATGGTTCGTTCGAATGCCGCGCACGGTGTCATCCGCTCGATCGAGACCAGCGCTGCCAGGGCCATTCCGGGCGTGCTAGCGGTGCTGACCGGGCAGGATCTGATCGCCGCGGGTCTTGGCGACATGCCTTCAGGCATGTCCTTCAAGATGCGGGACGGCGGTGAGATGCCGAAGCCGACGCAGCCCGTCCTGACCACGGACAAGGTCCGATTTGTCGGCGATCCGGTGGCGGTGGTGGTTGCCGAGACGGCCCAGCAGGCAAAGGACGGTGCCGAGGCCGTTTTCGTCGATATTGATACGCTGCCAGCGGTGACCGAGGCGGCTTCGGCCGCGATGGCGGGTGCACCGCTGGTGCATGACGCGACCGCCGGCAATGTCATCCTTGATTTCCACCACGGTGACACCGCCGCGGTGGAGGCGGCGTTCGCCAAGGCCGCTCACGTGACCCGGCTGAAGATCCGCAACAGCCGGGTTGTGGTGTGTCCGATGGAGCCGCGCTCCGCGATCGGCGATTATGATCCTGACTCTGGCCGCTGGACGCTTCGTCTCGGCTGCCAGGGCGTGTTCAACATGCGGCAACTGCTGATGGGGCCATTGCAGGCGCCGGTCGAGAACATCCGCGTGCTGACGGGCAATGTCGGCGGCTCGTTCGGGATGAAGGCCTCGTGCTATCCGGAATACCCGGCCATCCTGCATGCCTCGCGCCTGCTGGGCCGGCCGGTCAAGTGGACCGACGAGCGGGGCGAAAGCTTCCTGTCCGACAGCCACGGCCGCGATCACGACATGGAGCAGGAGATCGCACTGAACGCCGAGGGTCGCATCCTGGCGCTGCGGGTCACCGGCTACGGCAATATCGGGGCCTATCTGTCCAATGGGACCGTCCTGCAGCCCACCGGCAACATCGTTCGCAACACCATCGGAGTATATGCGACGCCGCTGCAGGAGGTGACGGCGAAGGCGATGTTCACCAACACCAGCCCGGTTGGTCCGTATCGCGGCGCCGGGCGGCCGGAGGGCAATTATTATATCGAGCGTCTGCTCGACACCGCGGCGCGTGAGATGGGCATCGACCGGACCGAGATCCGCCGCCGCAATCACATCCGGCCCGACGCGTTCCCGTACAAGACGCCCGCCGGCACGACCTATGACAGTGGCGATTTCCCCACCGTTCTAGACAAGGCTCTGGCGGCAGCCGACTGGGACGGGTTTGCCGCCCGCAGGAAGGACAGCGCCGAACGCGGACGGCTGCGCGGCCGCGGCATTGGCCAGTATCTGGAGGTGACCGGGCCGCCATCCAAGGAAATGGGCGGCATTCGGTTCGAACCGGACGGAACCGTCACCATCATCACCGGCACGCTGGATTATGGTCAGGGTCACGCTTCGCCGTTCGCTCAGGTCCTCGCTTCTCGGCTGGGCATTCCGTTCGAGAGGATCAACCTGCTGCAAGGTGACTCCGACGAATTGCTGGCTGGCGGCGGAACCGGGGGATCCAAATCGCTGATGGCCAGCGGCACCGCGATCGTCGAAGGTGCGGAGAAGGTGCTGGAGGTCGGCAAGAAGATCGCTGCCCATGTGCTGGAGGCGGCGGAAGACGATATCGAGTTCGAGATTGTCGCCTCGGCTCAGACCGGCGGCGGCCAGTTTCGCATCGCCGGCACCGACCGCGCGATCGGCATCATGGAACTGGCCGACCAGGTCCGCTCCGGCGCGGCGGCGTTGCCTGCCGGATTACCACAGACCCTGTCCGTCTCCCACGTCGCGGAGGGTCCCCCGTTCGCCTATCCAAACGGGTGCCACATCGCCGAGGTCGAGGTTGACCCGGAGACCGGCGTGACCGAGGTCGTGCGTTATCACATGGTCAACGACTTTGGCGTCATCGTGAACCCGATGCTGGTCGAGGGACAGGCGCATGGCGGGATCGCGCAGGGTATCGGTCAGGCGCTGCTAGAGCACGTCGTCTACGACGAGAGCGGCCAGCCGATGACCGGGTCGTACATGGATTACGCGTTGCCCCGGGCAAACGATGCACCGATGTTCAACTTCGCGTCTCATCCGGTGCCGGCGAAGACCAATCTGCTGGGTTCGAAGGGATGCGGCGAGGCTGGCTGTGCCGGGGCGCTGCCTTCCGTCATGAACGCGCTGGTCGATGCGCTTTCAGCGTATGGCATCAGCCACATCGACATGCCGGCGACGCCGCTGCGCGTGTGGGAGGCAATCCGGGCCAGTGCCCAAGCCGGGGCCTAGTCGGTCCAGCCTGGAGTGGCAAACGGGCGAGCGGCCCCTGAAGGACGGTCGGATCGACCTGCCCCGCTGTTGGCGATGATGGCGCAAGTATTGGACAGCCGATTGGCGACGGTCAGACTGGCTCGGCAAAGGCCTGGCGCTTGACCGTTTCGCGTGTATTCAGGGTCTCTTTGACGCGATGCAGCAACTCGGAATGATCTGCCTGAGAGACATTATCGCTGCGCATCACCATCTGGACCAGCGGATCTTGCAATAAACCCGCCAAGGTCAGCGTGTTAATTGTTGTCGTGCACATCATCGTCACCATTCCCATTTCGCACAAACCAGTGTAGAACTGGACAAGCGGCAAAGTGGGACTGAATCGTATCATAACGGTGTCTTGCGCGGGCAACTTTTTGTGATGGGATGCACGTTATGGCGAGCACGGGGCAATCCGGTTGCTTGCTTGTCAGCCTGACAGCGCTCTCGTGGGCGATTGACATGAATTTCGTCATTCGTTCTGTCCCTACCCATGCGGTTTGTTGCTGGGAAAGTATGATTCCAAAAGGCGTACAAAACAGTTGGAGGCGGCGAAATTGGCCACGCGGACATGGATTGCGACCGGCCTGGGGTCCTGGACCACGGCCGCGAACTGGTCCTCGGGTCAGGTGCCGGGACCCGATGATACGGCGTTGTTCACCCTGCCGGGCGACGACCTGATCGATCTGCCTGGCGCGATCACCGTCAGCGCGGTTGTCCTGAGTGATGCTGGCGCCGCGCTCGACGTAATCGGCTCACTCGCGGTCACCAACGGCCTGACAATCACCGCGGGAACGGTTGACGTCACGGGGACGCTTGACGCGACCAACCTGTCCAACGCGGGCAGCATCGACAATACCGGTGTTCTGATCCTGGACGGCACGATCCCCGGGTCGTCCCTGCGGCAGATCGGCGGCATTGCCGGCACATTAGCCGTGGACGGCATTGTGGAGAATGCTGGCGGCACACTGGATGGTAACAGCCTGTCCAGGCAGAACTTCGTGGGTTCGGGCACGATCCTGGGTGGCACGGTGGTGAACCTGGGGGGCGATATCGCCGCGACGCTGGACGGCGTGACCGTACAGGGTTCGCTTCAGCTAGGCGGATACCGTGATATCCTGAATGACCTGATGTTGGTCGGCGCCGACGGGACCGGGCCGGGAACGCTGGACCTTCTAACCGGCAGTACGCTTGAGTTTGTCGACGACCAAAGCCTCGACAACGCCATCGTGTCTGGCGATGGCCGGATTATCGCCGACGACACGTTGACCATCGGCAGCGACGTGTCGATGACGGAGGCGAACAGTGTATATTTTGGGCAATTCGGTATCACGCTCGACGGGACGGGCGCGATCCTCAATCACGGCACGATCGCCGGCATGTCCACAAACGGGGAGGTCATTGAAACCGACAAGGACGCGCTGATCGTTGTCGGGAGCGCGGACTTCGAGAATTTTGGCGTTCTCGACGCCTACGATTCCAGCGCGCCGGTCAGCAATACGCCGAACCAGATTGACCTCAACGCCGAGGGCAATGCTCAAATCGAGATCAACGCGGCGCGGTTCGTCAACCAGGTCGGGGCGATCACTGAAACGGGTCAGAGCGCCGGGCTTGGTGAGATCGCCATTTCAGCCACCACCGATTTTACCAACGACGGCCTGCTGTCGACGTGGAACGGGGTCGCCGCGTCCGGCGGCGCGATCGACGTCGCCGCGCCGGTGCTTGGCAGCGGCACCATCGAGATCGCCAATGGCGGCGAGGTGACCCTGGAAAGCGGCGTCAGCAGCACGCAGACCATCGCGTTCGTGGACAACGGCACACTGACGCTGGATCGCGCCGGGTTCGTGTCCGCGGCGATCGCGGGCTTCAATACCGGCGACGTCATCCTGCTCAACGGCGTATCGGCCGCCGCCGTCAGCTATGGCGACGGGGATCTGAAGCTCCGCGCCGCGGGCGGCGGAACGCTTGATCTGGCGATCGGGGGCGCCCACACGCTGTCGGACTTTGTCGTCTCCACAGCGGCGAGCGGGACGGAGGTGCAGCTGACCTCAACGACGCCGGTTCCGTGTTTCGCCGCCGGCAGCCGCATTGCCACCCGGTGCGGTTCGGTGGAAGTGGAGCGGCTACGGGTCGGCGACAGGGTGCTCACTCTTTCCGGCCAAACCCAGGCGGTCCAGTGGATCGGTCATCGCAAGGTGGATTGTCGGCGTCATCCCGACCCGGAACGGGTCTGGCCGATCCGCATCGCCCCGCACGCGTTCGGCGAGGGGCGGCCGAAGCGGGCGTTATGGCTGTCGCCCGACCATTCGGTCTACGCGGACGAGGTGCTGATCCCGGTCAAGTTCCTGGTGAACGGCAGCACGATCGAGCAGCTGACGGTCGACGTCGTCATCTATTACCATGTCGAACTGTCCCGGCACGACATCCTGATGGCGTACGGTCTGCCGGTTGAGAGCTATCTGGAAACCGGCGGCCGAACGGCCTTTTCAAACGCCGGCGGCGTGGCTCAGCTTCATCCTGACTTCCAGCCCGACCAGGACCGCGTCGCCATGGTCTGGCAGACCTTCGCCTGCGCGCCCCTGCTGGGCAATGACGGTCAACTCGACAGGGTCCGCGCGAAGTTGCGCTGCCAGGCGGAGATGCTTCGCGGCCGATCCGGCGAACCGCGCCGGCGCGCACGCACGGCGGCATGACGGGGCGGCTGAGGCGGGGCGCTATTCGGCGGCCCGAGCCTTGCGTGCCGGCCATTCATCGACCGGAATGCGCGGCAATTCGAATCGGTCGGTGACCCGTGAATACCAGCCGCCGCCGTGCATGCGGCCGATGAGGTCCAGCTTCGGGGTGTCGATGTAACAACGATCCTGGTCCAGCACGCAGTCATCCCGCACGTAGATCGCCAAGACCTTGCCCAGCACCACGGCCCGATCGATGCCGACATCGACGATCACCAGGCGCTCGCATTCGAACGAGACCGGCGCCTCGGCGATGCGCGGCGGCTTCACATGCAGTGACGGCGCGGTGGTCAATCCGGCCTCTTTCAGTTCGTCGACGTGCTTCGGGAAATCGATCGCCGTGACGTTCATCGGTTCGGCCAACGCGTAGCTGACCAGGTTGACCACGAACTGCCCGGTGCGGCGGATGTTGCCGCCGGTGTCCTTCACGTCGCCCGGTCCGCGGCCGCCGATGCCGAACGCCACCACGGGCGGGTTGCCGGACATCGCGTTGAAGAACGAGAACGGCGCCGCGTTCAACGTCCCGTCGGTATCCTGGGTCGTCACCCACGCGATTGGCCGCGGGCCGATGGTCGACGTCAGCAGCTTGTAGACATTCTCGTTCTTGATATTCACGAAGTCGAACAGCATGGTGGCCTCATGTGATTGCTGGTCCGTAGCGTTAGGCGGTGCCTTGGTCGCTGTCCAGCCGCAGCGCCGTTCGGCTGTCACGGTCGTCAAGCCCCGGTTCGGTCAGGCCCGCCGGAGCGATGCGGCGGCGATCACGCCGCGACGGCCGGTCGTCGACCTCGGACGCAACAAGAGGCAGTTCGCGGTTGCGACCCCTCGGCGAAGCTGTATGGTCCGCCCCGCATCTATTCAAGGACTGTGTTCATGCGCCCGTCCGGCCGCGTCTCCGACGTGCTTCGCGAGGTCTCGATCGCCACCGGCTTTGCCCGCCATGCCGAGGGTTCCGTGCTCATTCGCATGGGCCAGACCGAGGTCCTGTGCGCGGCCAGCGTGGAGACCCGTGTGCCGCCATTCTTGCGCAATACCGGCCTGGGATGGGTTACCGCCGAATACGGCATGCTGCCGCGTGCGACCCATACGCGGGGTGATCGGGAAGCGGCCAGAGGCAAGCAATCCGGCCGGACGCAGGAAATCCAGCGCCTGATCGGCCGCTCTCTGCGTGCCGTTGTAGACCGAGCGGCGATGGGTGAAATGTCGATCACCCTGGATTGTGACGTGTTGAATGCCGACGGCGGCACGCGTTGCGCCGCGATCACCGGTGCCTGGGTTGCTCTGTCGCTCGCGTTCCGGCACCTGAAACAGATGAACGTGCTGAAGACCATCCCGCTGACCGGGCAAGTCGCCGCCGTGTCCTGCGGGATCGTCGGCGGCGCCGCGGTGCTGGACCTGGATTACGATGAGGATTCAAACGCCGATGCGGATGCCAACTTCGTGCTGACCGACGGGGGCGGGATCGTGGAGATCCAGGCGACGGCGGAGAAGACCGTGTTCGACGAGGTGCACTTCAACGAGTTGCTGACCCTGGCTCGGAAAGGCACCGCCGCGTTGTTCGCCCTGCAGCGCACGGCGCTGGACGGCTAGCCGGAGAAGCTGATGGCGCGCAAGCTCGCACGCGGCCAGCGACTTGTCCTGGCGAGCCATAACACCGGCAAGCTGCGTGAGATCGAGGCCCTGCTGCGCCCGCATGGCGTGGAGGTTGTCAGTGCCGGCTCGCTTGGTCTGGCGGAGCCCGCGGAAGATGCCCCTGATTTCGCCGGCAATGCCCGCATCAAGGCCACGGCGGCGGTGGCTGCGACGGGTCTGCCGGCGTTGTCCGATGATTCCGGTTTCTGCGTGGCCGCGTTGAGTGGGGCGCCGGGTGTGCATTCGGCGCGCTGGGCTGGACCGTCGAAGGATTTTGCTCCGGCCATGGCCAGGGTGCACGAGCGCATCGGTCAAAGCACCGACCGCCGCGCCTGGTTTATCGCCGCACTGTGCCTGGCCTGGCCGGATGGTCACACCGAGACCTACGTCGGTCGCATCGACGGCATTGCCGTTTGGCCGCCGCGTGGCGGCAGCGGGTTCGGCTACGACCCGATGTTCGTGCCGACCGGCGGCAGCCAGACGTTTGGAGAAATGGAGCCGGACGAAAAATACGCGATCAGCCACCGGGCCCATGCATTTGCCCAGGTGGTGGTGTCCTGCTTCGGTTGATGGAGTGGCGAACAGGCAGACCGATAAGGATCAGGAAATAACCATGGTGGATACGATCACGCAAGATAACTGGCCCGACGCGCTGTATGATCTGCTGCGGGCCCACGGCATCGCCCAGTTCTGTTATGTGCCGGATGCCGGGCACAAGGTGCTGATCGATCGGTCACTGGCTGACCCGGACGTGCATTCGGTGCCGTTGACGACCGAGGAAGAAGGGGTCGCGATGGTCGCGGGCGCCGACCTCGGCGGCCAACGCGCGGTACTGCTGATGCAGTCGTCCGGGGTTGGCAACTGTATCAACATGCTGTCGCTGACTCAAGGCGGACGCTTTCCGTTGCTGACCTTGGTTTCCATGCGCGGCGAATACGGCGAGGGCAATCCGTGGCAGTTCGCCATGGGCCAGGCGGTCGAGCCGGTGCTCCGGGCGATGGGGGTGATCGTGCTTAGAGCGGAACGGCCTACCGAGGTGATTGAAGCCGTGAGTGCTGCCATCACCATGGCGTTTCAGTCCGGTCAGCAGGTCGCCGTCCTGCTGACGCAGCGCCTGATCGGCGCGAAGAAGTTTTGACGGGAGCATCAAGATGGCAAGATTAAGCAAGCTCCAGACAGCGACTCTTCCGGATGCCGTGTTGGACCGCCGGACCGCGGTGCCGGCGTTGATTGAAAATCCTGGCGATTTCCTGATGGTCGCCGGGCTTGCCGGCACCGCATGGGAACTCTCCGCGCTGACGCATGGATCGCCACGCCTGTTCGGCCTTGGTGGGGCGATGGGTGCCGCGCCGATGATGGGCCTGGGACTTGCGCTGGCTCAGCCAAAGCGACGCGTAATGGTGGCGACAGGCGACGGCGAATTGCTGATGAATGTCGGGGCGCTTGCGACGATCGCACTGCAGAACCCGCCCAATCTTACGATTGTTTGTGTAGACAATGGTCATTACGGCGAAACCGGCAACCAGGACAGCCATACCGGGCTTGGTGTCCGCCTGGACGTCATCGCCGCCGGCTGCGGCTTTCCCGTCGTGCACGTGGTCAACACCGAGGCGGATATGGCGGAAGGTCGCCGATTGGTTCGCGAGGGGGGTGGCCTGTCCTTCATCCTGTTGCGGGTGACCGAAGGCCCCGCCACGCACGACGGCAAGAAAAACCTGGTGCCGCACATCGAGCGGGATCGCTTCCGGACCGCCCTGCTTGGATGACGCGCTGACACTGTTACGACTGCAGGTCGAGTGGGGTGCCGACGAAGCGATTGGCCTTGACCCTGTCGATCGATTGGCCAAGGTGGAGTTCAAGCCACAGTCGCAGCTCTTGCCACGCCCAATGCCGGTCGCAGCGCTCAGTGTTCCCTCGACAACGCAAGCGCTCGACTTTGCCCGACCGGCTGACACGTTGGATGATCTGCGCGCCGCCCTTGCCAGTTTCGACGGCTGCGCCTTGCGTGACACCGCCAGCAACTTGGTCTTCGCCGAGGGAGACCGTTCCAGTACCACACTGATAGTCGGTGAACCGCCAGGGCGCGAGGAGGACCGCGGCGGGCGTCCCTTTGCCGGACCCGAGGGTCAGTTGCTCGACCAGATGCTGGCCAGCATCGGCCTGTCGCGGACCGAGTTGATGCTGACACCGCTGCTGCCCTGGCGTCCGCCCGGAGGCCGACCGCCATCACCCGGGGAAATCGCGCTCTGCCTGCCGTTCCTGCACCGGCTGATCGCGTTACTTCAACCGCGGCGGCTTGTGGTGTTCGGCAGCACCGCGGCGCGCGCCTTGCTGCCGCCGACGCAAAACCGACGGCGCGGCCTGAGAGATTGGGCTGACGTCGAGGTTCCGGGAATGGCTTCCTCGTTGCCGGCGCTGGCCCTGCCGGGACTTGCCGCGATGCTCAAGAATCCTCCACTGCGACGTGATGCCTGGGCAGGACTGAGAATGTTGCGACGGGCCATTGATCGCGGTGAAACGCAAATGTGACCCGGCATTTCGCCTGTTCACGTCATCGACGTCTGCATTGTCTCATGTTTTAAGCAGGTGTTTCCTGTTGGGCGGTTGCGTCTGACTGTCGGAGCGGCTAGCGACGGGCTATGCGAGGGATCGGTCACACGCTCTCCCGCCTTTCCTCAGTTCGGGTATGGCTGACCGGAGCCGCGGTCCTGTTGTGGGCGTTGACGTCCGCCGCGCATGGACAGGCGTCCGGATCGAGGGATGGCAAAGGGACACCTGATCTGGATGTCATCCAAAATGATGATGCGGTGTCACAGGGTTTCGGTTCAGCCCCGGTCGGGGCGTCCGTGGTATTTCCCCAACCGCTAGGTGCAGCCGACGCGACGCTGATGCGGCAGGTCTTTGTGTTGCAAGGAACTGGTGATATTCCGGATTGGCAGCGTTCTCTGGGCGCTTTGGAAGATCCTCTGCTGCTGGGCGCGGCTCTGGCGGATCGCTATCTGGGCAGACATCATCGTTCAACCGCCGATGAACTGTCCGACTGGTTGGAAAAATATGGCGATCAGCCTGACGCTCGGGCGATCCGCGCCCTATTGCTGATCCGGCTCGGCAAGGGTGCTCCCCCGCCCAGACCCAAATCGATGTCGTCGCCGCCTTTCGAGGAGGACGCCGGTTCGCTGCCGGACAGCGTTGATGTGCCGCGTAACGATCTGGCGCGTAAGCCAGAGCTGGATCGAACCGTGCTCGATCGCACGGCGCAGGGCAATGTGGCATCCGCGCTGCGCCTGATCGCATCAACCAGAATGATCTCAACGGCTTATGCTGCGCAGCTCAAGGCCGAAGTGGCGCAGATGTTATTTGTCCAAAACGAAGATGCCGAGGCTCTGCGGGTTGCGCAATTGGCAGTTGGCCAGGTCGGTGCGGCGGACCAGCCCTGTCTGGGCTTTTATATCGCAGGCCTCGCGGCATGGCGGCTCGATCGGGTTGGTCTTGCACGTACCCTGTTCGAGGGTGGAGCGACAGCCACAAGCCCTTCAGCACGTTTGCACGCAGCATCAGCCTTTTGGGCATGGCGCACCAGCCGCAGCCTGAATGACAGCGTCGCCGCAATGAAATGGTTGCATGTGGCGGCCGAGGAACGGCTGACCCTGCATGGTCTGCTGGCGCGCCGCATCTTGCGGATGGACACGGGCATCCCGCCAAGCGGCGAGCTGCTCAGTCAAGCGGATGTCGACGAGGTTGCCGCAACACCCCAGGGGCGGCGGGCGTTCGCGCTTCTGCAGATTGGCCGACCTGGCCGAGCGGAGGCGGAACTGCGGGCGCTTTGGCCGGACGCCAGGGCCAGCCCGGCGTTCGGACGCTCGCTGCTGATGGTCGCGTCCGCATCCGGATTAGTAGACTATTCCGGTCGCATGGCGGCTGTTCTGCGATCCAGCGAGGACAACAATCGGAGCGACGTGCCGCGCACCACGATGCCGCGCCTACGGCCAGCCGGCGGCTTCCAGGTTGATCCGGCGCTGGTCTATGCGCTGACACGCATCGAATCCAATTTCGATACCGATGCAATATCGCCAGCCGGTGCGCGCGGTCTCATGCAGATCATGCCAACGACCGCACGAAGCATTAGCGGGGGCATGCTGTATACGCAGGACCGGCTGCACGAGCCAGGCTACAACCTGGCGATCGGTCAGCGCTACATCGCCTATCTGGCTCAGCGTGATGATATCGAAAGCGATCTTTTGCGCGTCCTGGCGAGCTATAACTGCGGGCCCGGAAATGTCGCTCACTGGCAAGCTCAGGTCCATGACCGCGGCGATCCGCTGCTGTTCATGGAGGCGATTCCGATTGCTGAAACACGAGCCTTCGTTCGGCATGTCCTGCTTTATTCCTGGCTCTATGCCGCGCGGATGCATCTTCCGGCGGCGAGCCTGGACGAGATGGCGGCCGGTGAGTTCCCTCGCTTCAGGCCGCCGCGCTTCACACCCATTCAGGCGGAGCGCAGAGTGGCGCTTCTGGCGCCTGGGCTGAACTAGTGGATAAAATCCGACGGAAAGTTCCGTCGAATTTCGCCACTAGCACTTGATTTGGTGGGCCGATTCACCCGACCGCGAGGATGCGTCTGTCGGATCGGACCACTAGGGCGTGTCGTCAAATGAGCCAAATGGCGCTGGCGGCGAGGTAGACGGCGGCGAGAAAGTTGCGCGCGGTCTTGTCATAGCGGGTTGCGATAGCCCGGAACTGCTTGAGTTTGGCGAAGAACGTCTCGATCAAGTGGCGTTCTTTATAGAGATGCCGATCATACGTCCGGCGCGACTTGCGGTTGGCCTTTGATGGGATCACAGCCGTCTTGCCGGCGGTCGTGAGCGGCTCGATGACCCGCTTGTCGGCGTCGAATGCCTTGTCGGCGATCAGCGTTGCAGCCTGCATATCCGCCAGCAGATGGTCGGCGCCGACCAGATCATGCGCCTCGCCGCCCGTCAGATGAAACGCCGTCGGATTGCCGAGCGCATCGACCAACGTGTGGATCTTGGTGCTCAATCCGCCACGCGATCGTCCGATCGCCTGGTCTTCGCCGGCTTTTTTTTCGCGCCGGCACTGTGCTGGTGAGCGCGCACGATGGTGCTGTCGATCATCGCGTATTCATTGTCGGCATCAGCCGAGAGATGCTGAAAGACCCTGTGCCAAACACCGGATTTAGCCCAGCGACTGAAGCGCCGATGGATGTTTTTCCAGTCGCCGAAGCGTTCCGGCAGGTCACGCCACGGGAGACCGGCGCGATAGCGGTAGAGCACAGCCTCGACGAACAGGCGGTTGTCCGCCGCGGTTACTCCCACCCAGCCTGGCCGCCCGGGCAGCAACGCCTCGATCCGATCCCACTGGTCATCACGCAGTCCATAGCGCCACATCGGTCAGCCTCCAAAGCTGACCGCTTAGCAATCGGAGAATGCGGCGCGCCGGAATCCCCTGCGCACTGTGTCGCATCTCTTTTTGCCCAGATGTTGCAGTTCAGACTCACCGCGGCCCGGAAGGCTCTAGCTATTTGACGACACGCCCCAGTATCGCGCATCAGAAAAGCGCGATACGCCGTTGTTTGTTTGAAGTGGCCGATTCACGCGCCGACTCGTGGCCGCTGCGCGTCTCATGCTTCTCTGCGATCGGACACTAGGTCCGGCGCACGACCACCCGCCGGAGGTTCACGCGATGGCTCTGCTCGACGAAAGCCGCCCCTTTATCCCGGTGAACATCGCTGTATTGACAGTGTCGGACACCCGAACGCTGGCGAATGACACGTCTGGTCAGGCGCTGGTCGACCGGATCGCCAAGGCCGGCCACCGGGTTGCCGTCCGCATGATCGAGAAGGACGACACAGCGGCGATCGAGGCGCTGTTGCGGCGTTGGATCGCCGAGCCGGAGATCGATGTTGTCATCACCACGGGGGGCACCGGCATCACCGGCCGCGACGTGACGCCAGAAGCCTTTGATCACGTGATGGAGAAGCGCATCGAGGGTTTCGGCGAGCTGTTCCGTATGCTGAGCTACCAGAAGATCGGCACCTCGACGATGCAATCCCGGGCGATCGGGGGTGTTGCGGGCGGAACGTATCTGTTTGCCTTGCCGGGCAGCACCGGCGCGGTAAAGGACGGATGGGACGATATCCTGGTGTCCCAGTTGGACAACCGCCACCGGCCTTGCAATCTGGTCGAACTCATGCCGCGTTTGCAGGAGCATTTGAATCCCGCCGCGGCATGACCAGGAGAGGCCAAACGGCCCTCTGGGTAATCCTTTCACCGTATGGGCGGCAACGACATGGGACACCGGTTCGCCCAGCGCCCTGACTGTGGCAACAGGCAGCCGATCTCCTGCGCCAGGACGAGCAACCGACGCGGTTTCTCGACATGCGCCGGTATATCCTTCCGGTCTGAAACCAGGATAGAATATTTTCTGATGTTGAGCTGGCGGTTCAAACTTCCCGGGCTTTTCGCGGTGCTGCTGGCGCTGATGGCGCAGCTTGGCGTTGGTGCGCTCGTACCCCGGATGGACGGGGTCGCGGCCGCGAGTGTGCTTTGCGGCTCGACGGGCGGTGCCCTTGGCTCATTCTCCCACGCGCCGGGCCATCGCCCAGGCCATTCCTCGGACTGCCCGGTTTGCCCGCTATGCGTGGCGCTACATGCTCCATTCGCCACGGTGGCAACCCCAATCACGACTACCCGACCACCGGCCGTGGCGGTTGTCATCAAGGTCGAACTGCCGCCGCCGTCCACCGCGCCGCCGGCGATGCACTGGCCGCCCGTCCAGCCGAGGGCACCCCCCGGAGTCTTCTGAGCACTGCCATTTGGCCGGCCCGACTGGGCCCGTCTTTGTCTGCTTCAGGAGTCATTCATGCGACCTCAGTACCTGTTCACCACGCTCGTCGTCGGCGCCGCGGCTTGGGCCAATGTCGCCCACGCCCATGGGTTTGCTGGCGACCACATGTTCATTAGTACGCTGCTGATCGACGATGCCAACGTCGCCGACGAGGCCAGCCTGCCGACCTTCAGCGTCCAGCCCCAGGCAACGGACAGCGGCCCCGCGCCCGACCTCTACCCTCTGGGTTTCGAGTTCGACAAGCGCATCACCGAGAACTTCGGCTTTGCGCTCAACAGCGGCTACACCTGGCTGACCCAGCCGGGGGCGAAAACCGCCAACGGTTGGAACAACCTCGTCGTCACGCTGAAGTACAAGCCGTATGTCAATGACGAGCACGAGTTCCTGATGTCCGTCGGGGTGCAGCGTGCGTTCGCCCGCACCGGCGCCAATGAGGATAATGGTGCGCTGCTGGGCAATGCTGACAGTGGTTCGACCACGCCGACACTGTACTTCGCCAAAGGGTTCGGAGACATCCCCGTCGGATGGGTGCGCCCGTTGGCGCTGACCGGCGAGTTGGGCTATGTGATCGCCGACAAGAAACTGAAGGTTGATCCCGACAGCTTCGCGCCGGTCAATAACGGCATCTCGAACGCCTGGACCGGCGGGCTGTCGCTGCAGTACAGCATTCGATACCTGTCATCGCAGGTGAAGGACTACGGGCTGCCCGACTTCGTCAACAAATTGACGCCGGTGGTCGAGCTGGCGTGGTCGTCGCCCGCCAGCAAGCCGACCCAGAACCTCACGCAATACCTTTGGGGCGTCGGCGTGAACTACACCGCCACGACCTATGCCGTCGGATTGGAGATGCTGGTCCCGGGCAACCGGAACACCGGCTCCCATTTAGGGGTGATCGCCCAGTTCCATCTGTACTTCGACGACCTGTTCCCGCATAGCCTGGGCAAACCAATCGTGGACTGGTTCTGACGCCATGAAGAAGATCATTGTTCTGGTCGCCGCCGCCTGCCTGACGGGTCAGGCGGCATTTGCCCACGCGTTCCTCGACCGAGCGTCGCCGGCGGTTGGGTCGGACGTTGCAAAGTCGCCGCCGGTGCTACAATTGACCTATACCGAAGCGGTGGAGCCTCTGTTTAGCACCGTCCAAGTCACGGATGCCTCCGGCGCGCGCGTGGACGAAGGAAAACCCACCACGCAGGATCACGGTCTCATCCTGTCGGTAAAACTGAAGCCGCTTCCGCCGGGCCGGTATAGCGTCGAGTGGCATGTCACCTCGGTCGATACGCATAAGACTGAAGGGCGTTTCACGTTCACCGTGAAGCCCTGATTTGATGGGCCTCGCCACGATCATGGCGGCGGTTCGCGGCCTGCATCTGGCGGCGACCCTGTCGCTGCTGGGGACGGTCGGCTTCATCGCCTGGATCCTGCCAGTCGCTTCGGATGTGCCGGACGTCCTGCGCCGGCGGCTGACACGGCTGTGGTGGATCAGCGGATCGGTCGCGGTGCTGGCCGGGGCAGGGTGGTTCGTGGTTCAGGCCAGCGCGATCGCCGGTGCGGGTGATTTATCCGATCTGCTCCACGCGCTGCCGGTGGTGGCGGCACACACGCGCTACGGCAACGTCCTGATGGTGCGTCTGGCGCTGCTGATCGTGGCGACCGCGGTGGCGTCGACGCACCGCGGCGTCCCCCTGTACCTAACCCTTGCCCTCGCAGCGGTCGCCCTTGGTCTTCAGGGCCTTATCGGCCACGCCGGCGCCACTGTTGGTGCGATCGGATACGAGCTCGTGGTCTCCGAATGCCTTCATCTTCTCGCAGCCGGGTTCTGGCTTGGGGCGCTGCTTCCGCTTTGGCTCAGTCTGCGTTCGCTTGCCCCGCAGCAAGCTGCGATGGTGTGCGAGCGGTTTTCTCCGCTTGGGCTGGCCTGCGTCCTGCTTCTGGCGGGCACGGGGGTTGCTCAGGGGCTGGAACTGATCGGCAGTGTGGCGGCCCTGCTGGGCACGCGCTACGGGCACATCGCGCTGCTGAAGATCACGTTGTTTCTGATCGCGTTGGGGCTCGCGGCGATCAACCGGCTCTGGCTGAGCGACCGCCTGGCAGCCGGGGCCAGCAACGCGCGTCGCCATTTGCAGGCGTCGGTGTGCGTTGAAGCCTGCATCGGCCTGGCGATCGTCTGCGCGGCTGCGTTCATGGCTTCTTCGGTGCCGGCTGCTCACGCGACGCCGGTGTGGCCGTTGTCCTGGCAGCTCAGCCTGATCACGGTAGACGAAGACCCGGAGCTGCGCCGCGAGGTCGTGGTCAGCCTTGTCGCGATCGGCACGGCAGTGGGTTTATTGATCGGCGCGATGCTGTGGCGCCGGCTCCGCCTCATGGCCCTGGCGGTCCTGTTGCTGTGCGTGATGCTGCGAGGTCCATCGCTCGCGTTGTTGACGGTCGAGGCCTACCCGACCAGCTTTCAAAGCTCGCCGACAGATTTTTCCGCCGCTTCGATCGCCCGGGGCCGGACGGTGTTCGTGCAGAACTGCGTGACCTGCCATGGTCGGCAAGCCGAAGGGAATGGCCCGGCGGCGGCCGGCCTTCGGATAAAGCCCGCCGACCTGACAATGCCGCACATCTGGGAGCATACAGATGGCCAGATGTACTGGTGGCTGACGCATGGCATTGATGACCCGGAGGGAGGAATGGCGATGCCTGGGTTTGGCGCCCGGCTGTCCGCGGAGGATCGTTGGGCGGTGCTCGACTACATCCGGGCGCATAATGCGGGGATCGCCATGCAACGAGACGAGGCCTTCGACGTGCCGGTGCAGGCACCGAGTTTGCCAATAACCTGCGACGGGGTCCCGGCCTTCAGCATGAAGGACCTGCGGGGCCACGCCGTGCAGGTCGTCGCGGGTGAGACGGCACAGTACAAGATCCCGCCGCAGGCCGGCATTTCAACCATCAACCTGGCCCTGCGCGGCGCCGCACCGGCAGCCGGATCGTGCGTCGCGGCTTCCCCGGCGGCCTGGGATGCGTACGCGGTGCTTGCCGACCTACCGCCGGAGAAGCTGACCGGCGCGGCGTTCCTGGTGGATCCCGCCGGCTGGCTGCGGGCGGTTGAAGCTCCCGGCGTCGCTGACGGCTGGCATACAAGAAACGACCTGATCGCCGCGGTCCGTGGCATCTGCACCAGCCCTATCCATTCGTCCAGCGGAGGCGCGCATGAACACCACCACTAGGCGGGAGCCTCCGCCACGGCGGATGCTGTATGCCACGATGGGCCTGCTGCTCGCCGTGCTATTGCTGGGCGCCGGCGGCTTTCTGTGGCTGACCGGCCATGGCGGCAATGGTGGACTGTCCATCGGTGGACCATTCAGCTTGGAGAGCGGTAGCGGCAAGCCGGTTTCCAACCGCGATTTCCACGGCAAGTATATGCTGGTGTATTTCGGCTATACGTTCTGTCCGGACGTGTGCCCGACCACGCTCAATGCTGTGGCCGATGCGATGGACAAGCTCGGGGCCGCATCCGCGCGGATCCAGCCCTTGTTCATTACCGTCGATCCGAAGCGGGACACGCCCAAGGTGATGAAGCAGTACACCGCGGCATTTGGACCAAAGATCGAGGGTTTGACCGGAACGCCGGAAGAAATCGCGCAGGTGGCGAAGGAGTATCGGGTCTATTACGCCGAACACCGGACCGGGCCGGGGCCGGACGATTATTCAATGGACCACAGCTCGGTGCTGTATCTGATGGGTCCCGACGGCGCGTTCGTGGCACCCCTGCGGACGGACCAAACTGGGGATGAGATCGCCGCGAACCTGAAGAAGTTGATGGGATGAGCGGCGCCTTGCGACATTACTTGAGATGGATGGTTGCGCCCAACTAAGCATTGCAGGATCATCTTTTTCATGCGCTGCCCGCTTCCTCACGTGCTCGCTCGCCCGCCAACCCGGCGCACATACGGTCAACGGATGGGTCGATCGGTGTGAGGCAGGGATGCGGAGCCATGCTGGTGGTAGGCCTACATCCGTCACCACATCCAAGCGAGCCGGAGCACGCGGCCGAGCCGCGAACGAATTTCGGCCCAAAAGTCGCCTTTCTGCCAATTTAGAGTCCCCTAACGGCGCACGGTGCCGTAGAACAGCATCACGCCCGTCAACAAGGGTAACTTTAGCGACACAAGGCCAATAGGCCGAAGCAGGGAGACGTCCATGCCTAAACCGTTGAATTTGTCACGCCGTGGAGCCGTGAAGGTGGCCGCCGCGGCCGCAGCCCTGCCGCTGGTGCATATTCGCACAGCCGGCGCGGCTGGCAAACTTAGCATCGGCTTCTGGGACCATTGGGTGCCCGGCGCGAACAAGATCATGCAACAGCAAGTCACCGCATGGGCCGACAAGAACAAGGTTGAGGTCACCGCCGACTTCATCACCAGCTCAGGTGGCAAGCTGCAGCTGACCCCGGCGGCTGAGACGCAGGCCAAGACCGGCCACGACGTGATGACGTTCATTACCTGGGATGTGCAGAACTACGCTGACAGTCTGGAGCCAGTGGACGACGTGATGACGCGCCTCACCGCCGCCAATGGCGATGTCAACCATGTCAGCACCTACCTGGCGAAATACAAGGGCCATTGGGCGGCCGTGCCCTCCAGCAGCGGCACCCAGACCAAGCCGCCGTGTGCCCGGATCAGCTGGTTCAAGAAGAACGGCCTGGATCTTCAGGCCATGTATCCGGCGAAGGACGAAAAGAACGCCCTGCAGCAGGCATGGACGTGGGAAGAGTTCCTGAAATACGCGGAAATGGCCTCCAAGGACAATATGACCTTTGCCATGGGCATGGGCGGCGGTTTGAACACGGACGCCACCGACACGCATGGCGCTTTGTTCGCAGCCTTTGGTGGCACGCTGATCGATGCCGAGGGCAAGTCGCAATTGAAATCCGATGGCACGCGTCAGGCGCTGGAGTTTGCACAGCGTCTGGTGAAGTTTTACCCGGCCGACGCCGTGAGCTATGACGATGCCTCGAACAACCGGGCGCTGATCTCGGGCAAGTCGGCGCTGATCTTCAACCCGCCGTCGGCCTGGGCGGTGGCGAAGCGTGACAGCCCGGCCGTCGCCGCCGATTGCTGGACGTTCCCCGCGCCAGCTGGTCCCAAGGGTCGGTTCGTGCCGACCCAGTGCTACTTCTGGGGCGTCTACAGCTTCAGCCGGAACAAGAGCGCTGGCAAGGAGCTGGTGGAGTTCCTGATGCAGCGCGACAATGTGGAGGCTCGAGACAACGCCTGTGACGGCTACGATCTGCCGCCCTATGCCAAGCTGAACGACTTCAAGATCTGGGAAGAGGTGGGACCGCCGAAGGGCACCGTCTTCAACTATCCTCTCCGCGTCGATAGCGGGCAGCAACCGTCGCTGACCGCATCGGAAGCGGCCCCCGAGGTCGCCGTGCAGATCTACAATCGCGGCGTCCATAATCAAATGTTGGCTCGTCTACGCGATGGCCAGACTATTCCGCAGGTGATTTCCTGGGCGCAGGATGAAATCGACGGCTATACCCGGTAGTCGACGACCGCACAGGACTTCCATGGCGGTATGGTCCGGCGTGATCCGGGCCATACCGCGGTGGTGCGTGCTGTTTGCCGCGGCGTGACACGGCGACTGATACCTGGCCAGCGGGTCGGGGCTGTCTTAAGGTCTAGGCTTGCGGGGGCTAAAGCTGAAGTAGCCGATAGTCGGTTGAATGCGCAGCATTTTGAAACCCTGATCAGGCATGTGGTTGTCGATCTAAAGGGCGCTGTCTGGGTCGGTCAGGTTACTCTGCCGCTGCGGCGGCGGACCATCGTTGGGGTTTCGGTGATGCACCGCGGCGCCCCCTCGTTGGCGCCATAGGATACCTCCACCCAGGACATTGGTTTAGCCAGCATCTTCACCCATTCAGATCATCGATCTTAACAAGGTCTTCCCGTCTTTCCCCATTTATGGCGGCGCGCACGGTTCCATCCTGGCAATCCACGGGCGACGCAGACGTCGGGGAAAGGGAGCTTGACCAAGACGGATACTGTAGGTTCGTTCCTGAACCGACCGGCCGGGTGTGGATCCCTGGCCGGCCGTGTCTTCCGGGTGCCGCACTTCCGTAACATCGCCTGCACGTGCTACCCGGCAGAGCAATGAAGTCACTGCTCCGCACCCCCCGGGCTCAAGCGACGTTGGCGGCCGTTCTGGGCAGCTACCTGACGTTCGCACTTCGCACCACGCGCTGGACGCTGGACGGGCAGGAGCATTTCCGTCCGTTCGGCAGCGGTTCGCCGGCCATCTTCGCGTTCTGGCACGAGTTTCTGCCGCTGATGCCGGCGTTGTCGCTGATTGCCCGTCGATTGCCGTTCTACCGCCCGACGCCGATCCACACGCTGGTCAGCCAGCACCGCGACGGCCGGTTTATCGGCGCAGTGGTTCGGCGCTTCGGTATCCTGCCGATCCAGGGTTCGTCCACGCGCGGCGGCGCGGCGGGCCTGCGCCAGATGCTGGTGGTGCTGCGGCAGGGTGACCTGATCGGCATCACCCCCGACGGCCCACGCGGCCCGCGGCGTCAGGTTGCTCTTGGTGTGCTGCAACTCGCCGCGCTGTCCGGCGTGCCGGTGGTGCCGCTGGCCGCGCGCACCAGCCGGCGCATTCAACTCGATACCTGGGATCGCATGCCGGTGCCGCTGCCGCTGGGCCATGGCGTCATGGTCTGTGGTCCCGCCATCAGCGTGGCCCGTCATGGTTGGCGGGACGCTGCTCCGGCGGTCATCAACGCGCTGAACCAGGCGGCGGATCGGGCGGAGGCCTTGTGTTCGGCATGACCCGTCCGATTTCCGCCAACAGCATCCTGGGGTCGGGGTGGGCGGTCGCCGCCACGCTGCTGGCCCCCGCCATTCGCCTGAACCTGCGTCGGCGCGCCTTGAACGGCCACGAGATCGCCGCTCGGCTGGCGGAGCGGCGCGGCATCGACCCGACGCCGCGCCCGAATGGTTCGTTGCTGTGGATGCACGCCGCCAGTGTGGGCGAGACGATGTCGATCCTGCCGGTGCTGGAGGCCCTGCGCGATCGGACAAAAGTGGTGATGACGACCGGAACGGTGACCTCGCAGGCGTTGCTGGAAAAATACCTTCCCGAACACGGCCTGACCGGTAGCGTGCTGCACCGGTTTGCCCCGCTGGACGTGCCGTCCTGGGTGGCGCGGTTTCTGTCGCACTGGCGTCCGAACGCCGCCTGCTTCGTGGAAAGCGAGCTTTGGCCCAACCAAATCGTCGCGTGCCAGGAGCGAGGGGTTCCGCTGATGCTGGTCAACGCGCGCATGTCTGACCGGAGTTACCGCCGCTGGCTGCGCGTGCCGGGGCTCGCGCGTCGGATGCTTGGCCGGTTCGCGCGTGTTCAAGCGCGCAACGACCTTGACGCCGAGCGTTTGAGAGCACTGGGTGCGAGGCATGTCGAGAGCCCTGGAGACTTGAAATTCGCCGCGCCTCCGCTGCCGGTGGACCGGGTGGAATTCGAGCGTCTGCGTCAAACGCTGGCAGGCCGGTCAATCTGGCTCGCCGCAAGCACGCACCCTGGTGAAGAGGCGTTGATCGCCCGGGTGCATCGGGAACTGGCGCCGCGGCATGCCGGTCTGCTGACCATCATTGTCCCGCGCCATCCTGCCCGGGGTCCTGCGTTGGCCGTCAAGCTGGGCGCGCCGCGGCGGGCCGCCGGGCAAGAGCCGGTGGCGGAAGACGGGATCTGGATCGCCGATACAATGGGCGAACTGGGCCTGTGGTACCGGCTGGCCCCGGCCGCGTTTATTGGCCGCAGTCTGGTGGCGCCGGGTGGCGGCCAGAATCCTCTGGAGCCGGCGCGTCTTGGATGCGCGGTCGTGGTCGGGCCATACACCGGTAATTTCAGCGATCACGTCAGGCTGCTGCAAGACGCTGGCGGCCTGGTTCAGGTGGCGGATGTCGCTGCGTTGGCGCGGTTTGTATCCGGCGTGCTGGATGACCCCGAGCAATCGCGGCGGATGGGGGGGCTTGGGATAGCGTGTGTGCAGCGGCACGCGGGCCTGGCGGCGCACACCGCGGATGCCTTGGTGTCCTTGCTGGCTGACGGCACGGTGGCTGCTATCCCTCCATCGTCGCCAAATGTGCCGTCGCTTGACCAGGCCATGCTGTGACGCTGCCGGCGGCACCATCGTTCTGGTCGCACGACAGCCCGTTTGGCCGGTTCCTTTCGCCGCTGTCCGCGATCGGATCCGCACTCACCGCGCGGCGGGTTGCCAGGGCTGGCTGGCGGGCGCCGGTGCCGGTGATCTGCTGCGGCAACGTGACGGTGGGGGGCGCGGGAAAGACGACGGTGGTGCTTGACCTTGCACGCCGATTGTCAGGGCGCACCGTTCACGTGCTGTCGCGCGGTTATGGCGGCGCGTCGCGGGGGGTGCATCGGGTGGCCTTGGAGGACCCCGCCGCGCTGGTCGGGGATGAAGCGCTGCTACTGACGCAAGAAGCGCCGACCTGGACCGGTGCTGACCGGGCGGCCAGCGCGCGAGCGGCGATCCAGACGGGCGCGCAAATCCTGTTGATGGATGACGGCTTGCAGAACCCGACATTGGTGAAGACCTGCTCGCTGCTGGTGATCGACGGCGATGCCGGCTTTGGCAACGGTCGGGTTCTGCCAGCCGGTCCGTTGCGCGAGTCGGTTGCCGCCGCGGCTGCCCGTTGCCAGGCGGCGATTCTGATCGGCCTGGACAGGGAACACGCAGCGGATCGTCTGCCGGCGACGCTGCCGGTGCTTCGGGCCGATCTGGTGCAGGACCCGTCCATCGCGGCCCTGGCTGGCCGCCGGGTTGTCGCCTTCGCCGGCATCGCACGACCGGAAAAGTTCTTCGCCCCGCTGCGCCAGGCCGGCGTCGACCTGGTCGTGGCCCGAGCATTTCCGGATCACCACGGCTATACCCCGAGAGAGTTGTCCGGGTTGCTGGATGAGGCACGAACGGGACAGGCCATTCTGGTCACCACCCCTAAGGACGCCGTTCGCCTGCCGCCCGCGGTCCATGCCCAGATCACCATCATCGGGGTCGGCCTGAAGTGGCACGAGCCGAGCCAAATCGATCAACTTCTCGAAAACGTGGTCGCCGCGATCCCCGCCGTCATGCCTTAATGGCGGCATGCAGGACGTGGTTTTCTTGTTCGACGTGGACAACACGCTGCTGGACAACGACCACGTCCAGCGCGACCTGAGTGAGCACCTGGCGACCCATTACGGACAGGCGGCGCACGATCGCTACTGGGCGCTGTTCGAGGATCTGCGGGGGACCCTGGGCTATGCCGACTATCTGGGAACGCTGCAACGTTACCGGCTGGAGGACCTGCACAACCCGAAGGTTCTGCGCATCGCCAACTGGCTGGTGGATTACCCGTTCGCCGAACGGCTGTATCCCGGTGCGCTGGATGTCGTGCGTTATGTCTCGGCCTGGGGCCCGACGGTGATCCTGTCCGACGGCGACGCGGCGTTTCAGCCGCGCAAGGTCGAGCGCTCCGGCCTGTGGCATGCATTTGCCGATAACGTGCTGATCTATGTGCACAAGGAACAGGCACTGGAAGACGTGGAACGGCTCTATCCGGCGCGGCACTATGTCATGATTGATGACAAACTGCGGATCCTGGAGGCGCTGAAGCAGCAGTGGGGTGGCCGCGTCACGACGGTTTTCCCGCGTCAGGGCCACTATGCTTTCGACCCGGAGGAACTTCGTACCCGGCCGCCCGCCGATATCGCCGTGGATGCGATCGGGGACCTGCTGAATTTCGAGCGGGGGCGGTTTGTGTCCTGAGCGCTTCGAAATTGGCGGAATGCGCTTACTTTAGGCGCAGGCGAGTCCAGTTGCTCCCGGAACAACCGTCCAGCCACGAAGGAAACTCTCGATGTTTATCGCGATGAACCGTTTCAAAGTATTGCCCGGTGCCGAGGCGGCGTTTGAGGAGGTCTGGACGTCTCGCGACACCCATCTGCCGGGGGTGGAGGGTTTTGTCTCCTTCAATCTGCTGCGCGGGCCGGTGCGGGAGGATCACGTGCTGTATTCTTCGCACACGATCTGGCGCGACAAGTCGGCGTTCGAGGACTGGACAACGTCGGAGGCATTCCGCCAGGCGCACAGCCGAGCCGGGGGCAATCGACCGCTTTACCTCGGTCATCCGGAGTTCGAGGGGTTCGAGGTCATTCAGACCGTCGGTTAGCAGGGTGGTCGCCAAGCCAGACCGCGCGGCCTGAACAGCACCTGTCAACAACCGCTGGCGCCCTCTCGGCCGCCGCCCGGATAGCGTAACGCCCGTTCGGCGCTTACACGACACGACCCCCGGGCGGGCGAGAACATGCCGCCTATGTTATTTCGCCGAACACTTGGGCAGCGCTAGGGTTGGGTGCCTTTCATCAAACAATCTCGTGAACAAGGGCAGTGTCGGAAATGCATCGTCGTGACCTTCTGAAGACCGCAGTCGCGGCAGCCGGCACCCTGGCGTCGCCGCGCCTCTCCCTGGCGGCGAACAGCAAGACGCTGCGCTTTGTGCCACAAGCCAATCTTGCCAACCTCGACCCGATCTGGACGACGCAGTATGTCGTTCGCAATGCCTCGCTGCTGATCTGGGACACGTTGCTGGGCGTGGACGATCAGTTGCATGCCAAGCCGCAGATGGTGGAGTCCTACGAAAACAGTGCTGATTTCAAAAGCTGGACGTTTAGACTGCGGCCAGGGTTGAAGTTCCATGACGGGGAGCCCGTGCTGGCCAAGGACGTGATCGCCAGCATCAAGCGCTGGCAAGTGCGCGACGCGCCGATGGGCCTGCCGATCAAGAAGCGCACGGATGCGCTGGAGGCGGTGGACGATCGAACCTTCCGTTTCCGCCTCAATCAGCCGTACTCCAAGATGCTGTTCGCCCTGGGCAAGAGCAGCACGCCCTGCCTGTTCATCATGCCGGAGCGGATCGCTGCGACCGACCCGTTCAAGCAAATTTCGGAGTATGTCGGCTCAGGCCCGATGCGGTTCAAGAAAGATGAATGGGTTCCTGGAGCCAAGGCGGTGTTCGGGCGCTTCGACGGTTACGTGCCGCGACAGGAGAAAGCCAGCTGGCTGTCCGGCGGCAAGCGGATCAATTTCGAACGGATCGAGTGGCAGATCGTGCCCGACGGCGCTACCGCCGCCGCGGCGTTGCAGAACAACGAAGTCGACTGGCTGGAGACGCCGCTGTCGGATCTCTATCCGCTGCTGCAGAAAGCGCCTGATATCAGGGTGGAGGTTGCTGATCCGTTGGGCAACATCGGATCGTTTCGGATCAATCACCTCAATCCGCCGTTCAACGATGTGCGGGCCCGCCGCGCGGTGCAGATCGCGCTGAGCCAGGACGATTATATGGAGGCAGTGGTCGGCGACGACACGTCGCTGTGGAAAAAGCTGCCCGGGTTCTTCACCCCGGATACGCCCCTGTACACCGAGTTTGGTGGCGAAGGGCTGAAGGGCAAGCGCGACTACGACGGGGCGAAAAAGCTACTGGCCGAAGCCGGCTACAAGAACGAGCCGATCATCCTGCTGGTGGCCACGGATGTTCCCATCACCAAGGCTCAGGGCGACGTCACCGCCGATCTGCTGAAGCGGATCGGCATGAACGTGCGATACCAGGCGCTGGACTGGGGCACGGTTGGGCAGCGGCGCGCGAGCAAGGAGCCGATCGACAAGGGCGGGTGGAACATCTTCCACACTTGGCACGCGGGTGCGGATTGCGTCAGTCCGGCGCCCTACACCGCGCTGGATGCCAGTGGGGCAACCGCGTGGTTCGGTTGGCCGAAGTCGGACCTGGTGCAGGCAAAGATCGCCGAATGGTACAGCGCGCCCGATCTCGCCGCGCAGAAGCAGGTCATCGCCGAACTGAACAAGGCGGCGATGGATGATGTGGTCTACATTCCGACCGGATTTTTCCAGTTCAAGCAGGCCTGGCGGAACAGTCTTTCCGGCGTCGTGAAGGCGCCGTTCCCGGTCTTCTGGGACGTGACCAAGGCCTGAGGCCGGTTCCGTCACCGGTCCGAGGGGCGAGGGTTGTTGGGCGCAGGATCAGCCTCGGCACGGTTCCTGCATGACCACCGGGGGACACGCCCCGCACCTCTGCCAATCGGCATCGCAGTGGATCAAACGGCTGGCAGCCGGACGACACCCAGCCAGGGTCATGACCTGGCGGTTCAGCATCCATAAGGGACACTTCGGCTGATGCTGGCTTACATTGTGCGCCGTATCCTTTCCACCATTCCGGTCGTGCTGATGGTGGCGCTGTTCGTCTTCAGTCTGCTCTACATCGCGCCGGGCGATCCGGCCGCGATCATTGCCGGCGATCAGGCCACGCCGGCTGATGTCGAGCGGATCCGAGCCTCGCTGGGCCTCGACAGACCGTTCCTGGTGCGCTTCGGTGAATGGTTCTGGCATGTGCTGCACGGCGATCTGGGCACCTCGATCTTCACCAACCTGCCGGTCACGCACATGATCGCGCAGCGGATCGAGCCGACCGTGTCGCTGCTGATCCTGACGCTGATCCTGTCGCTGGTCTTCGCCATCCCGATGGGTGTGGTCGCGGCCTGGAAGCACGGGACATGGATCGATCGGGCGGTGATGATGACGGCGGTGGTGGGTTTCTCCACGCCGGTGTTCGTCATCGGGTACGTTCTGGCGTACATTTTTGCGCTACGTCTGGATTGGCTGCCGGTCCAGGGCTTCACCCCGATCAGCCGCGGTCTGTGGCCCTTCCTGCGTACTCTGATCCTGCCGTCGGTGGCCTTGGGGCTAATCTATATGGCGCTGATCGCACGGATTACCCGCGCGACCATGCTGGATGTGCTGGGGCAGGATTATGTGCGAACGGCGAAGGCCAAGGGTGTGGATCAGCGGGGCGTCCTGTTCGTTCACGCGCTGAAGAACGCCGCGGTCCCGATCGTCACCATCGTTGGCATCGGATTTGCGTCATTGATCGGCGGTGCGGTGGTAACCGAAAGCGTGTTCGCTATTCCGGGCCTCGGCCGGCTGACCGTCGATGCCATCCTGCGGCGTGACTATCCGGTCATCCAAGGCGTCGTGCTGCTGTTCAGCTTTGCCTACGTTCTGGTCAACCTGGGGGTTGATCTTCTGTACACCGTATTTGACCCGAGGATCCGCTATTGAGCGCAACAACGCCCGAGTACGCGCGGCCACATTTCGGCGGCCAGGATTATCATTCCGGTCAGCTTGCGGCGGCGGATCATGCCGCGGCGCCGGACCTGCCGGGCATTCTGCCGGTGCCGCGGCAGCGTGGCCGGATCGGTGGCTTCATCTACCGGCACCCCACGATTGTCGTCGGCGGAGTACTAGTCGGTTTGATGATCTTCATCGCACTGTTCGCGCCCTGGCTCGGCACCAAGGATCCCACCGCGCTGGCGCCCGCCAAGCGGCTGCGCGATCCGTCCGCGCTGTACTGGTTCGGCACCGACATGCTGGGACGCGATGTCTATTCGCGGGTGATGTATGGCTCGCGGATCTCGCTTGTGGTGGGGTTTTCGGTGGCGTTCTGCGCCTCGATTATCGGCACGTTCATTGGCCTGGTGGCAGGCTTCATCCGTGGCCTTGACGCGGTGCTGATGCGTGTGATGGACGGGCTGATGTCGATCCCGCCGATCCTGCTGGCCATCGCGCTGATGGCGCTGACCCGGGCGTCCGTGCAGAACGTTGTCCTGGCCATCACCGTCGCCGAGTTTCCTCGCGTTTCCCGCCTTGTGCGCGGCGTGGTGCTGGCGCTGCGGGACCAGCCGTACGTCGAAGCCGCCACAGCGTCAGGCACGCGAGTGCCGGCGATCATCTGGAGGCATATCCTTCCCAACACACTGGCGCCGCTGATGGTGCAGGCAACGTTCATCTGCGCCTCGGCGATGATCACCGAGGCGATATTGTCGTTCATCGGCGCCGGCACCCCGCCGATCATTCCCAGTTGGGGGAACATCATGGCCGAGGGACGCGCCCTATGGCAGGTGAAACCCTATATCGTGTTCTTTCCGGCGATCTTCCTGTCGGTCACGGTGCTTGCGGTCAATCTGTTGGGTGACGGGCTTCGCGACGCGCTTGATCCTCGATTGGCGAAGCGGTTGTAGCGCGATGGCTCTGCTCGAGGTGCAGAATCTGCAAACGCATTTCGGCACGCCCGACGGGGTGGTCCGCGCCGTCGAGGGCCTGTCGTTCCATGTCGATGCCGGGGAGACCCTGGGCATCGTCGGCGAATCCGGCTGCGGCAAGTCGGTCACATCGATGTCGATCCTGCGGCTGATCCCGGAGCCGCCGGGCAAGATCGCCGGCCGTATCACCTTTGCCGGCCGCGACTTGCTGACGACCTCTGAACAGGAGATGCGGAGCATCCGCGGCAACGCGATCTCGATGATCTTTCAGGAGCCGATGACCAGCCTGAACCCGGTCCTGACGGTCGGTCAGCAGATTGGCGAGACGGTCCGGCTGCATCAGGGGATGAACGCGCGCGATGCCGAGGCGAAGGCGGTCGAGATGCTGACCCTGGTCGGCATTCCGGCACCCGGACGGCGGGTTCGGGAGTATCCGCATCAACTGTCGGGCGGGATGCGCCAGCGGGTGATGATCGCCATGGCGCTGGCGTGCAATCCCAAACTGCTGATCGCCGACGAGCCGACGACGGCGCTGGACGTCACCATCCAGGCCCAGATCCTGGACCTGATGCGCGATCTCAAAACCAGGCTGGGATCGGCGATCATGCTGATCACGCATGACCTGGGCGTGGTGGCCGAGATGGCACAGCGGGTCGTCGTGATGTATGCCGGGCGCAAGGTCGAGGAAGCCTCGGTCAACGACATCTTTGCCCGCCCGATGCATCCCTATACCCGCGGTCTGCTGGGCGCGGTGCCGAAACTGGGCGCCTCGCTGGACCAGGGGGAACGGATCAAGCTGGCGGAGATCGCCGGGCTGGTGCCAAGCCTGCGCAAGCCGATCATCGGATGTGCGTTCGCCGGCCGGTGCTCGATGGTAACGGATTTCTGCCGCGCGGTGGCGCCGGCGATCGAGCCAAAGGTAACGGGACACAGTGTCGCCTGTCACTATGCCGGACTGCAGGTCGCAGCATGAGTGCCGAACGCGCCCTGCTGGAGGTCAATGCGCTCAAGAAGCATTTTCCGATCCATGGCGGACTGCTGGGTCAGGTCACAGCCAACGTCTACGCGGTCGACGGGGTGACGTTCGACATCCGCCGCGGCGAGACGCTTTCGCTGGTGGGCGAGTCGGGCTGCGGAAAATCCACGGTCGGCAAGGCGATCCTGCGGCTGTTCAAGCTGACCGATGGGGAGGTCTATCTGGGCGGCGAGCGCATCGATAATATGGCCGCGCGCAAGCTGCAGGTTATTCGCAAGCGGGTGCAGGTGGTATTTCAGGATCCGTTCAGCAGCCTCAATCCGCGGATGAAGGTGCGCGACATTGTCGCCGAACCGCTGATCAATTTCGGCATGTCGCATGGTCGGAAGGACCTGGCTGACAAGGTCGAGGCGCTGATGGACAAGGTTCGTCTGCCGCGGGACTCGATCAACCGCTTTCCGCACGAATTTTCCGGCGGTCAGCGCCAGCGCATCTGCATCGCTCGGGCGTTGGCGCCCGGTGCGGATCTTATTATCTGCGATGAGGCGGTGTCGGCACTCGACGTGTCGGTCAAGGCACAGATCATCAACCTGCTAGCCGATCTGCAGGACGAACTGGGTCTGGCACTGCTGTTCATCAGCCATGACCTGGCGACGGTCGAGTACCTCACGCACCGGGTTGCCGTGATGTACCTGGGCAAGATCGTCGAGTTGGCCGACCGGCGGACACTGTTCGCGCAATCGCATCATCCTTACACTCGTGCGCTGTTATCGGCGGTGCCGGTACCTGATCCGCTGGCCAAGCGCCAAAGGATCATCCTGAGGGGTGATGTCCCGAGCCCGATCAATCCGCCATCGGGGTGCCGCTTTCACACGCGGTGCCCGTTCGTCTTCGACCGGTGCCGGGTTGAGGAACCGGTGCTGCGGCCGGTCAGCACCGGACATCTATCGGCGTGCCATCTGGATGAAGTTCCTGGTGGCCAGGTCCTTCCGACTGCGGCATAAAGACGCGGGCCTCGCTGCTTGGCCCCCGACGGGCCGGCGGTCCGATGGTGGGGGCGAAGGGGTGTCGCCTGTTCGCGGGTCGGGGTGAAGCCCTAGCCTTCCTTCGTCTCTTGCCCAGGAGCCTGCGGTTCGTATGAGCCCCGCCCCAGCACCGGGCGCGCTGTTTCCCGCGGTCGAACCGATCCGCCTCGCCGCCGGGGCGCCGATCCTGTGCATCATCGTTGACGCGGAAGAGGACTTTCACTGGGGTCGTCCGGTGTCGCCGCGGAACAACACGACTGCCTCGATCCGCTACCAGAACCGGGCGCACGCGGTGTTTTCCTGTTACCACGCGCGGCCGACCTATCTGGTCACCTATCCCGTTGCGTCCGATCCATCGGCCGCTGCGGTGCTGCGGGACTATCTGGCGGACGGCAAGTGTGACATCGGCGCGCAACTGCATCCGTGGGTCACGCCGCCGTTCGATCACGACACCGCCGAGCGGCTGTCGTTTCCTGGCAACCTGCCGCCGGCGCTGGAGCGGGAGAAGCTGCATCTGCTTACGGCGGCTGTGCGGGATAGCTTCAACCTGCAGCCCACGGTTTACAAGGCCGGCCGTTATGGATTGGGTGCATCGACCGCGGCGTTGCTGGAGGACGAGGGGTTCCTGGTCGATACCAGCCTGATCCCGCGTACCTGCTACACAGCGGTCGGGGGGCCGGATTTTTCGATGTTCGACTACGGCCCGTTCTGGTTCGGCGCGCGCCGCCGGCTGCTGGAGCTGCCGGTCACCCGTGCGCTGACCGGCTTGATGGCCGAGGCGATGCCGTCGCTATATCGGCTGGCAGAACGAACACCATGGCGGCCGATGCACGCTGCCGGATTGCTGGCGCGGAGCGGACTGCTGGAGCGGATCATGCTGTCGCCGGAGGGGTCCGATCTGGCGGCGATGCTGCGGCTGACGCTGGCACTCCTGAAGCGCGGACAGCGCATTTTCACGCTCAGCTATCACAGCCCGTCGCTTGAACCGGGAAACACACCTTATGTGCGTACCCGTCGCGACCTGGCGGTGTTTCTGGACCGGATTTCCGGTTTCCTCAGCTTCTTTCGCGATGAACTCGGGGGCCTGTTCCTGACCGTCCGGGAACTGCACGACCAGCTTCGTGCCGGATCGCTGACGGTTGAGCCGGCCGCGCTACCGGGCCTGGCAGAGCCGCCGGTGCGAGGGGCCGACCGCTGCCTGGTTGTCGCCAATACCTTTCCGCCGGTGCACGGCGGATCGGCGGTCGTTTACGACAGCCTGGCCAGGTTTGGCGGCGGCCGCGTCTCGGTGCTGGCGCCTCAGCTTGATTATCGCGACGGTCTGCCGATCCTGGGCTGGCGCGAGTTCGATCAGCGTGCGCCGTTCAAGGTGCACCGTATCCGCCTGCTTCGTACGCTGTTCCTGCCCGACGGTGCGGGCTGGCTGCGACGCATCGGCGGCCTGGCGATCGACCTGGCCATCCGGGTGTCGGTGCTGCGGCACATTTGGCGGATCGTCCGAACCGAGCGGATCGCGGTTTTATGCATCGGCGAGCTTGTGGCGTGCGGCTGGCTGGCGGCGGCTTGCGGGCGGCTGTTTGGGCTGAAAACGGTGATCTATATCCATGGCGAGGAGATCAGCACTCGGACCTGTTACGACAAAGGGGGCCAGCGGCGGGGACGGGCTTTGGCGGCGGCGGACGGGATCGTCGCGGTCAGCCGGTTCACTCAGAATACGCTGACCGGCGGGTTTGGTGTACCGCCGGGAAAGATCGAACTGGTTTCAAACGGTGTTGATCTGGCGCGCTTCACGCCGCGACCAAGGTCGGAGCCGCTGGTGGCACGCTATGGACTGCAGGGGCGGCGGGTGCTGTTGACCGTCAGCCGGCTTTATGCACGCAAGGGCGTGGATCGGGTGCTTGAGAGCCTGCCGATCGTCCTGCGGCGGATCCCCGATCTGGCCTACCTGGTGGTTGGCGAGGGATCCTATCGTCCCACGCTGGAGAGCATGGTCTCGCAGCATGACCTGGGTGCCAACGTGGTGTTCGCGGGCGCGGTGCCGGACCATGAGCTGGCCGACCATTACAGCCTGGGCGAGGTATTCATCATGGCGAACCGGGAGATGCCGGACGGCGAGACCGAAGGCTTCGGCCTGGTGTTTCTGGAGGCGAACGCCTGTGGGTTGCCGGTGATTGCCGGTCGGGCGGGTGGCAGCGTGGACGCGGTAACCGACCGGGTCAGCGGATTGGTGGTCGACGGTGACGATACCGGCTCGATCGCCGCGGCGATTGTTCAGATGTTCGAGGACGACGGGCTACGGGCGAACCTTCGGGTCGGCGGGTTGGCGTTGGCCCAGGCGTCTGGCTGGGATCGGCGGGTGAGGCAGTTTCTTCGGCTGTGCGACGGGCTTGTCGCTGAGGTGGCGGGATAGGTTGGGGAGAGACGATAAATGGCGCGAGGAGCAGTGTGATTCGGGTTTGCTATACGGTCCCGACCCGGCCTGCCAGACAGACGCTCGGAACGTCAGTGGAATGGGCGGCCTTACCGCCGGAGGTTGGTCCGGGCCCACTTTCAGCGGCTCGTTCGGCATCCGCTCCGGCAGCGCGACGCAGCCTGCTGCAACGGGCGATTTTGGTGAAGCTCGAGCAGATTAAAAGGGGCAAGAGGAGCTAGTTTTCGTTGCAGACTCTCTATCAAACTGATAATGGATCGATGATTGCTGGATAGGCGGGAGCGTACACTCGGTTCATCTTCGCACAGAAGGCGAATGTCACGTCGGGGCGGTGGCGTAAAACTTCTTTGTTCAAGAGATGGCATTGTTGTCTTTGCGGCCGCTACGATAATTGTTCAGGCAATGGAGCCATTTCTCTTGTGAGTTGGCGCCCGCACCGGTGGAGGCCGAGGAAGCCGGCGCAGTGACTAAAATGCGTTTTCAGTTGAGGCCACGGGTGACGAGATTACGTTAGGGATCATTTTATTACCGGCACTTACAATGAAGCGATAGCACCTGTCATGCTCCGATGTCCACTATGTGCCGGATTAGACCACGAGAGACTTTATGGCGAATTCCTGCGATGCCGGCTATGCTCACTTGGCTTCGTTAATGCCAGATATCCACTGCCCTCATTGGAATCGTATCGAATTGGCGCTCATGAGTTCCAGTTCTATTCATGGAACAATGTCGTTACGAGACTCACACGTCGTTTTCCAGTTGGGTCTCAACAGGACTTCTATTTTTCGCCGTCAACCGTGCGTATGTTCGCGGTTCGGGATGGACGGCATGCATCGTCCGTCGAAAGCAGCTTTCCTTTCGTTTCAGGTGTTTTGCCGTGGTCATTCGGACCAACGCTCTGGGCGCGGATCCACATCTGGCCTGACAATGGGAGGCAGGGGCCGGACCCAAGGCTTACTCTTGGAATAATCGCGACTCCTGACGCTTGGCAAGAGGTGCTAGATCGTTGCCTCGAAATTGCTGAACATGCAGCGGAAGCCGTCGTTTTGCTCGATACATCGGATGGCGATATCGCCGCGGCGCTGGAAGCGACGTTACGTCGATCGCTGACCGGAGTGGGATGGATGCAACCGCGGGTCATCGCCCATCCTCTGCAGGCAAATTTTGCGGCACAGAGAAATCGTATTCAACAGGCAGCCCGTACCGAATGGGTTATTCAACTCGATTGCGATGAACGGCTGACTGCTGGCGCCAGAAACGGTCTGTCCCACATCCTCGATGATGCCGAACGTGAGGGCTGGGACGCTGTTGCGCTAACGCGACGCAATATGGTCAATGGATCGGCGTCGGCGCTGTATCCAGACGTGCAGTATCGGCTGCTGCGCCGGTCGGTGCGGTTCACCCGAGCGGTTCATGAATACCCCGTAGTTGGCAGGCGCCAACGTTCATTTGTCAATCTCGGACCAGGAATCATCCACATTATCGACAGCGCGCGTTTGCAACGGCGGCAACTTCTCTATGAAAGTTTACAGGATGGTGCTGGGCGACCGCATGATACGGCCCTGCTGCGTATGCCGCTTGACAGCGATATCGCGCTGCCGGAGTGATGGGGTGGCCGGCGTTACTCTGGATTGCACCCGGGCGCAGCGGTTGATCCGTGACCGGTGATATCCCCTTGGTCTTCATAGTTGTTTTAAATTGGAACAAGGCACAGCAGAGTGCCGCGTGTATCGCGGCGCTGCAGTCGCAGACCCACCGCAATTTTCGGATTATAGTTGTGGATAATGGTTCAGTCGAAAATTCTTTGATTCCATTGCAGGATCTGGATTACCCGTTCCTGCTTCTTCGTAGCGGAAATAATCGTGGATTCTCAGGGGGTGTAAATTTAGGCATAGGTCGGGCGATGACTGACGGCGCTGATTATGTCTGGTTGTTAAACAACGATGCCGAACCTGCCCCCAAGGCCTTAGAGGCTATGCTCTCAATAGTCGCAGTCGACAAAGGCATCGGTCTGGCAAGTCCGCTGATCCTCAATGCAGACGCCGCGGACGAAATCGAGTTCTGCGGCGGGTTGTGGGACGGAACCGCGTTTCATGCGACGGACAATCTGGCGACGTATCAGGCATGGAGCGAGGCGGAGTCCGAACGCATTTGGCTGGTCGGAACCGCCCTGTTGCTGCGGCGCCGGTTGATTGAGACGATCGGCCTATTCGACGAACGAATTTTCGCCTATTGGGAAGACACGGACTATTCGTTGAGAAGTATTCGGGCCGGATTTCGAAATGTTGTGGTGCCGACCGCCGTCGTTCGCCATTGGTCAGGCAAGCCAAAAACGGACCCTGATTCGAAGCCGCCACATTATTATTATTATATGGCTCGTAATGAAATTCTATTGTTAAGGAAATATTATTCTCTAAAGGGGGTGGTTAGGCCATTAATCTGGGCCATGCGACGCCAAATCAAACAGATTGATCGGCTGCATTCTTATCCGGCGGCTGCTGATGCAGTACTCGGTGGATTATGGGATGGCTTGTGCGGTCGCGGTGGTGCTTACAATCCCAGACCCCACTTTTCACCAGCGGCAACTAACGTAATGCGACTTGCAGGCAGGATCTCCAGCTATCGCTCTTGATTCCATCTCGCGTAAGACCGCCATAGGTGCGGCCTGGTTGGTCGCATGGCGGATGCTCACGCGCACTCTTGGCGTTGGATCTACCCTTGTCATGGCTCGGATCCTTGTGCCGTCGGATTTTGGGCTCGTGGCAATGGCCACGACCTTTGCCGCGGCGATCGACTCCTTATCGCAACTCGGCTTGCAGGAGGCGCTGGTCCGGCGCCAAGAGGACGACGATCGGCTGCATAACACCGCGTTCACCATGCAAATCGGCCGCACGATGATCACGGCTGTCGCGATTATGGTCAGCGCTCCAGCCGCGTCCGACTGGTTCAAGGAACCTCGCCTGACGCCAGTTCTCTGGACATTGGCGGCCCTTTCGTTTGTGTCGGGTTTCCGCAACATCGGCATTGTCGCGTTTCGGCGCGAAATGAACTACGGCAAGCAATTCATGCTGCTGTGCGTGCCGCGTTTGATCCAGGTTGGAGTTACGATTCCGCTCGCGTTGCTGCTGCGCAGCTATTGGACCTTGGTGGCGGGGATTGCGGTAGCGAAGCTCGTAGACTTGGTCATGAGCTACGCTCTGCATCCATATCGTCCCAAACTTTCGCTAATCGGGTGGCGAGAGCTGGCGGCATTCTCCATGTGGACATGGGCTACAAGCATTGCATCCATCCTCTGGACCCGGTGCGACCCTTTTGTTGTCGGCCCGGCATTGGGCGCGGCCCAGCTTGGAATCTACCTGCTCGCGGTTGAAATAGCCACGTTGCCGGTCACTGAACTTGTTGCGCCGGCCGCGGAGGCATTGTTCGCAGGATTCTCGCTTGCGCAGAAGCATGGTGCGAGTCCGGTCGCGACGGCTCTGCCGGTTGCGACGACGTTGCTGCTCGTGATTATGCCGGTGATGATTGCGATCTCTTGTACCTCCGGATACGTTGTGGCAGGGCTGCTGGGCCCAAACTGGATTGGTGCCCAGCCACTTGTTGCGGTAGCAGCTTGGTTTGGGCTTTTCTCTCCCTATAGTTATGTTTGTGGCGTGGCTTTGGTTTCGGCAAATCGCGTGCAGAGCAACTTTGGCGCGAACTGCCTGACATCCGTGATAAAGCTCGCGGCGCTTGCAGCCGCGGTTTCAGTTACCGCCAATCTCGTTGCCATCACGGCGGTAAGTGTGGTGATCGTCGGCCTCGAGGCCGGTGTGTTCATTGTTGCCCTGGTCCGTGCAGGCGCTGTCCGAGCAGGGGAAGTCACAGGTGGGTTTTTTAGGATCATCGTTTCAACCGCTGTGACCTTAGCGATCATGGCCGCCACAGGGACACCCTGGAAGCCGGTGATAATGCCGGCTTGGCAAGCATTGCCGATCGGCGGGATGCTCGCTTGCGGCGCCGTCGCAACATTTGTGGCGTCGGCATTTTCTCTGTGGTGCGTGGCCGGACGGCCGGAGGGACCCGAAACCCAGGTTGTGGGTCTGGTAAGGCATCTTGTTGGTCCCATCGCGGCCAAGGTGTCCGCAGCACACTTCATGAGAGCGAAGAGTTCGAGGCCGTGAACGTCCGCCAGCAACCTCTTTTGAACTTGTTCCTGGCCGAGCGGTGAGACATGTCCTCCGGCCCGCAGTCACTCAAAATTCCGCGGCCTTAATCCCACGTGCAACCATGTGATCAACGAATAGATGTCGTAGACCGGCACCCCCAGGACCTGCCGCAGGGCATGCGCGTAAGGCGGCATGTTGGTGCATTCCAGCACGATCGCCCCGACCTCGGGATATGTCCGCATCAACCTCCGTCCCGCGTCCAGTATGTCCTGCGTGGCCAACCCGACATCCATGTCCTGCTTCTCTCCCAGAACGAGCACCCGGAAGAACTCGTGGCCGTCTTCGGTCCCGACGATGGGGGTATCCGTCGAAACCCCAGCCGCCGCCAGATGCCGCGGGGTCAAACTTCCAGCCGAAACCGTCACCACGCCAACCCGCTTACCGGGCGGCAGCGTGGCCTGCACCCAAGGCACCTGCATCAATGCGCTGGTCGCCACGGGAACCCGTACATGAGCCGCCAGTTCGTGCTGGAACAACGACAGAAACCCGCAGTTGGTGGTGATCGCCTCGGCTCCGAACGATACCAGTTCCGCGGCCGCGTCCAGGAAATCCTCCAGCAGCCCTTCGGCACCTTGAAGCACCACGCGTTCGGGGCTGGCGCCCTTGACCACGCGATAAAGCACTGGAAACGGCCAGGTCAGCGCGTTCCCCATATCGCCTGGAATGCGGGGAAAGCGCGCGTCCAGCATCAGAATGCCGAGCGGAGCGCCATAGATGGCTTTGCCACCGGTTGCGATGCCAGAGCTTGTTGCGATGCCAGAGCTTGCGATCAATGTCATGACGGCATCTTGCCGTGAATGCGCGCGCTGGGCGAGTATGGCGATGGCATCGTTGAAGAGAGGAAACCACCATGGCCGAACACCCGTTCACCCAGGCCGACCTGGACGTCCTGGCCCAATGGGACACGCCAACCATCTGCAACGGCCTGGAAATCGTGGTGCCGGAGCGACGCGCCTTCGGCTTCACGGTGGAACAGATGGTCTGCGTTGATCCGAAGGCCAAGCCCATCGTTGGCCTGGCTCGCGTCGGCATGATCCGCGCAACCGAACCACCACGCTCCAAGGTGACCGACCGGGCCGACTGGTACGACTACGTCGCGCGGGTGGATTTCCCGACGATCGCGGTGTTGCAGGATATCGACGGGCGAGTAGGCTATGGCGCCTACTGGGGTGAGGTCCAGTCGACGATCCACAAGGCGCTGGGTTCCGTCGGATGCGTGACGAACGGGTCGTTCCGCGACCTGGACATGTGGGCGCCGGGGTATCAGATCATCGGCGGCCGTATCGGGCCGAGCCATGCGCACGTGCATATGGTGGATTTCGGCAAGCCGGTGAACGTGTTTGGAATGCATGTCGCGCATGACGACGTCATTCATGCTGACTTTCACGGTGCGGTGGTCGTTCCAGCGGATGCGGTGCGCAAACTGCCAGCGGCGATCGATTTGGTGTCGCGCCGGGAGGCGGTGATCCTGGAGGTCTGCAAGGCGCCAGGTTTCACCCCAGCGAAGTTGCGTGAAGCACTTCGGAAGTCCGGCGAAATTCATTAAAGCTTCTTGCCATCGTGACCGGCGGGGCGCGTCGGTCACGGCCATCAATAAGCAACGCCTATAACTGAGAAACAGCCCGGACGCGACCAAGGCTGACGCCGGGATCATTGTGTTGCCTGAACGCGGTGACTTCAGTTGAGCAGAAATGTCCGGTATCACCCGTGTAACGCACTGCAACAAATGCAATAAATGCAACGTGTTGGTGCGTAACACCGGGCAACAATGATTGACTCGGCGCGGCCGCCGGAACGGGTTATCGAATACCATGGCACAAGTGATCGCGCCTGCGCCGGATTGGGATAGCTTCGATGGACGGTCTTGCCAAACTGCCGCTTGAGCAAACCAGTGCTTCGTCCGGGTGGCGGCAACGCACCCTTAAGACGGCGATAGACTGTGTGGGGATCGGCGTTCACTCCGGACGGCGGATCAACCTGATCATTCGCCCGGCGGATACGGACCACGGTATCGTTTTTCATCGCACCGATCTGAACCGAAAGATCAAGGCCCGTTTCGACAATGTGACTGACACCCGACTATGCACGTCACTGGCCGACCCGGCCATGCCGTCTGCCCGCGTCGGCACCATCGAGCATCTGATGGCCGCTCTCTCAGCGCTTGCCATCGATAACGCCATCATCGAGTTGAACGGGCCGGAAATCCCGATCCTGGACGGGTCTGCGGCGCCGTTCGTGTTCCTGCTGGATTGCGCCGGTTCGATAGAGCTCGATGCGCCGCGGCGCGTTCTTGAAGTCTGTCGCACCGTGCGGGTGAGCGCGGGTGAAGCCTGGGCCGAGTTGCGGCCGCTAAGCGCCGCGGTGCGCGGCGAGGCGCCGGCACTTGAGATGGACCTGTCGATCGACTTCGCTGCCCCCGCGATCGGCCGTCAATCCGCCTCTCTGCGCCTGACACCTGACAACTTCCGCCACGAGATCGCCGCCGCCCGGACCTTTGCCAATGCCGGTGACGTCCAGCAGCTTCGGGCCGCCGGCATGGCGCGCGGCGGCAGCCTTGACAATGCCATCGTGGTCGACGGAGCGAACATCCTCAACCCCGGTGGATTGCGGATGGCCAATGAGTTTGCCAGCCACAAGCTGGTGGATGCCGTTGGTGACCTGGCTTTGGCTGGCAGCCAGCTTCATGGCCGCTACGTCGCGCATCGGACAGGGCATGGTTTGAACAACCGACTGCTGCACGCGCTGTTCGCCGATACCGATGCGTGGCGCCTGGTCGCCGCCGATCCGCTTGCCACCGCGGCCTGACGATCTGCGGCCGACAAGACCTGCCTATCCTGGTATTCGCGGATTGCGATGACATGATATAAGCCTGACGATGTTCCAGGGTCGGCCCATGCAGCTTCCAATTTCGCGACATCTCTCGCGCGCCCTTCTTGTCGGGATAACGGCTTTTCTGCCATTCTTATCGGGCTGCGGTGCGTCAAGCGAAAACGACGCGAAACCCGCGCCCGTCGCGTCCGTCGAGGAGCTTTATAACAACGGCGTGGACGCGTTGAATGCGCGCCGGTTCGCGACCGCCGATGACCAGTTCAATGCCGTGGAGCAGAACTACCCTTATTCATCCTGGGCGGTGAACGCCCAGTTGATGTCAGGCTATTCGGCCTATCTGCAGAACAAATATACCGAGTCGATCGGCACGCTTGACCGCTTCATCCAGCTGCATCCGGCGCATCGCGACATTTCCTACGCCTATTACCTACGGGCGCTTTGTTATTATGAACAGATCGCCGACATCGAGCGTGACCAGAGGGGAACCGAGCAGGCGATGAACGCGTTGCGAGAGGTCGTGAACCGGTTCCCTGACACCACCTACGCGCGTGACGCCAAACTGAAGATTGATCTGTGTTTTGATCACCTGGCTGGCAAGGAAATGGAGGTCGGCCGCTTCTACCAGAAGCAGCACCTGTATGAAGCCGCGATCGGTCGTTTCCAACGCGTGGTGGACGACTTCCAGACCACGAACCACGTGCCCGAGGCGCTGGCGCGCCTGACCGAGGTGTATCTCGCGCTAGGGCTCAAGGATCAGGCGCGGAAGACCGCGTCCGTGCTGGGCTATAACTATCCGGGAAGCGGGTGGTACCAGGACAGCTACGCTCAACTCGTGGATGATGGCGTGGCTCGCTCCGCCTCGCAGTCTCCGAATGAGCCGCCTGAACAGCGCGGCTTCTTTTCTCGTGCCTGGCATGCCGTGTTTTGACCGCCCGCTGTTAAAGCTTTCGAGCAGCGTGGCGTGCTGACCGCGCTGTCGATCCGTGATGTCGTGCTGATCGAGCGGCTGGATCTGGCTTTCGATCATGGACTGACGGTGCTGACCGGTGAAACCGGCGCCGGCAAGTCAATCCTGCTGGATAGCCTGGGTCTGGCACTTGGTGCTCGCGCCGAAAACGGCCTGGTGCGTAATGCCGCGGAGCAAGCCAGTGTCACGGCCTGCTTTTCAACGCCGGACGATCATGCGGTGGCGGCCGTGCTGGACGAGCATGGTCTGGCCGCGGACGAGGAAGTCGTGCTTCGCCGGATCGTCACCAGGGACGGCCGATCGCGCGCGTTCGTCAACGACCATCCTGTCGGGGTTGCCTTGTTGCGGCGGATCGGCGCGTTGCTGGTTGAGGTGCAGGGCCAACACGAGCAGATGAGTCTAGCCGATCCCGCCAGTCATGCCGCGCTGCTGGACGCATTCGGTGTGCCGGCGGATCTTCGCGCGACGGCAGCAGCCTGTTGGCGAGCCGGGCAGGACGCGCTTGCCAGCCTTGATCGGGCTCGGCAGGCGATCGCGGCTGCCGAACGCGACGAGGCATGGCTGCGACACGCGTTCGACGAACTCGCCACCTTGGCGCCGCGGATCGACGAGGAAGAAACCCTGGCGCGCGAGCGACAGCGGTTGCAACAAAGTGAGCGCCGCGCGGAAGCGATCGCGGCCGCGTTGGCTGAACTGACGCCGCGCGATCGACGCAGTGCGGGCCCCGCGGCCTCGTTGCGCGCCGCGTCCCGCTCATTGCAAAGGCTGATGCCGTCGGGTCAGCCGGATGTTGGGGGAAATCCGGCTGATCCGGCCATCTCGGCGCTGGAACGGGCCGAAGAAGCGCTTGCCGAGGCGGAGACACTTCTCACGCGCCTGATCGCTGATGCCGATGTCGATCCAAGACTGCTGGAACAGTCGGAAGAGCGGCTGTTTGCCTTGCGCGCTGCGGCTCGCAAACATGGCGTGGCGGTGCCCGATCTGCCGGCGTTACTGGACACGCTGGGCACGCGTCTCGCTGCACTGGATTCCGGAACGGCCGAGATTACGGCGCTGGAACAGGCGGCGCGGGACGGCAAAGATCGCTATGTCGTCGCCGCCACGGCGCTGTCCGCCGCGCGCAACGCCGCGGCCGGAAAGCTGCAGAAAGCGGTGGCGAAGGAATTGCCGCCATTGCGTCTGGACAAGGCGCGTTTCCTTGCGGCCGTCAACTTGCTGCCGGAGCCGTCCTGGGGACCGGCCGGAATGGATCAGGTGCGCTTTCTGATCGCCACCAATCCGGGGCAGGAGCCGGGACCGCTGGCGCGGGTCGCCTCGGGCGGCGAGTTGTCCCGCCTGATGCTGGCGATGAAGGTGGTGCTGTCGGCCGGTTCCGCCGTGCCGACACTGGTGTTCGACGAGGTGGACTCCGGCATCGGCGGCGCGACGGCCGCGGCGGTCGGTGAACGCCTGGCGCGGGTCGCCGAAGCGCTTCAGGTGCTGGTGGTGACACACAGCCCGCAGGTCGCGGCGCGCGGTTCGGCGCATCTGCGTGTCGCCAAGACCGTAGTCCGGGACCGCACCGCGACGACGGTGGATCATTTGACTCCCGCGGCCAGGCGCGAGGAAATCGCGCGAATGCTGGCCGGCGAGACCGTTTCGGATGCCGCCCGGGCTGCCGCCGACGATTTGCTGCGTGGACAGAGGCCGCCGCAGGGGCTGCTGGTTTGAGCCCGGTATCCAGCGTTCGCACCCTGTCATGGCCTGGGAAGTCCTGGATGAGGATATCGCCCTGATGATCCGGGTGCTGGCAGAGAGCGAACTGGCGATCGGATGATCGGGTGATGGCAGAGCCGAGCTCCGCGAAGCCTGTTGAAACCCTTACCGATGTGGATGCGGCCGCGGAGCTCGAGCGGCTTGCCACGGAAATCGCCCATCACGATGCCGCCTACCACTCGCGGGATGCACCGGAGATTTCCGATGCCGACTACGATGCGTTACGCCGCCAGAACGCTGCCATTGAGGCGCGTTTTCCGGCGCTGATCCGCGCGGATTCCCCGTCTTCCCGCGTCGGTGGCGCACCAGAGAGTGGCTTTTCCAAGCTGCGTCACCGGGTGGCGATGCTGTCGCTGGACAATGCGTTTGACGGCGCAGAATTCATCGAGTTCTGCGCTCGCGCCAAACGATTTCTCGGCCGCACGGAACCGTTGGTACTCGTCGCCGAACCAAAGATTGACGGGCTGTCGATCAACCTGACCTACGAGCGCGGTCGTTTCGTTCGCGGTGCCACACGCGGCGACGGCACCGAGGGCGAGGATGTCACCGCCAACCTCCGCACGATGAAGTCGGTGCCGGATGAGCTCGCCGGTGCTGCTCCCGCTCTGATTGAAGTCCGTGGCGAGGTGTTCATGACCAAGGCTGATTTCCTCGCGCTGAACCAGTCGCAGGCCGAGGCGGGTGCCAGGGTCTTCGCCAATCCGCGCAACGCCGCCGCCGGCAGTCTGCGGCAGTTGGATGTTCGGATCACCGCCGCTAGGCCGCTGTCGCTGTTTGCCTACGCCCAGGGGGAGAGCAGCGAGCCGGTCGCGGCGACGCATTGGGACTATCTGGAGCGGCTTAAAACCTGGGGCTTTGACGTCAATCCGCTGTCTCGGCGGTTGCGCGATGAGACCGAGGCGGAGGCGTTTCAACAAGAGATCGGGCTGGCTCGGTCCGGGCTTGGCTATGACATCGACGGCGTCGTCTACAAGATCGATGATCTCGGTCTGCAGCGGCGTCTGGGCTTCGTCGGGCGCGCGCCGCGCTGGGCGACCGCTTGGAAGTTTCCGGCCGAACAGGCAACGACCGTGTTGCGGGAAATTCGCATCCAGGTTGGCCGCACCGGTGCTCTGACCCCGGTGGCGGAGCTTGAACCGGTCAACGTCGGCGGTGTCCTGGTCGCCAGGGCAACGTTGCACAATGAAGATGAAATTGCCCGCAAGGACATCCGGATCGGCGACACCGTGGTGCTGCAGCGCGCCGGCGATGTTATCCCGCAGATCGTTTCTGTCATGACGGACCGGCGCCCGGCGGACGTGGTCGCCTATGTTTTTCCGGAGACATGCCCTGCCTGCGGCAGCAATGCGGTGCGCCCCCCTGGCGAAGTGGTCCGCCGCTGCACCGGCGGCTTGATCTGTCCAGCACAACGCGTAGAGCGGCTGATCCATTTCGTTTCCCGCGCGGCCTTCGATATTGACGGGCTTGGCGAGAAGACCATCCAGGAATTCTACAACGAAGGCTGGTTGCACGGCCCAGCCGACCTGTTCAAGCTGCCAGAGCGCGAGACCGACATCGGCAAGCGAGAGGGCTGGGGCAAGCTGTCAGCGCGCAACCTGTCCCGAGCCATCGCCGCACGGCGGAATGTGCCGTTAGATCGTTTCATTTTCGCCCTGGGCATCAGGCGGATCGGCTCAACGAACGCCAAGTTGCTGGCGCGGCATTACGGCAGTTTCACGAATTGGCGGACTCAGATGCTGGCGGCGACGATAATTGGGTCCGACGAGCGGCTGGAACTGGGCAACATAAGTGGCATTGGCCCTTCGATCGCTGAGGAACTGACAGACTTCTTTGGGGAAGCGCGGAATATCGCAGCGCTCGACGAACTCGCGGTTGGTTTGACGATCGAGGATGCGGTCAGCGCTGATGCCGGCGGCAGTCCGATTGTCGGCAAGACAGTGGTTTTCACCGGTAGCTTGGAGACCATGACCCGTCCGGAGGCGAAGGCGCGGGCTGAGTTCCTAGGTGCGAAAGTGACCGACTCGGTCTCGAAGAAGACCGACATCGTCGTGATCGGCGCCGATGCAGGATCAAAGGCCCGCAAGGCGCTGGAGCTTGGGGTCCGGACGATGACCGAGGCCGAGTGGCGGGACCTGGTTGGGTAACCAGATCCCAGCCGGACCGTGCCGTTTTATACCAGTCCGCCTAAAGATTGACACATGCCCAATCCCTGGCCCCGATAGAGCGGATGCGATCCGGATCGGCGATTAGCCAATTCCAGGCGGTTTTGCAGGCCTCGAGGATGTCGTCATAGGTATCCCACACCTGGGCGCATAATTTATTCTGTCGCAAGTAGTCCCAGACATTCTCCATTGGGTTCAGTTCAGGTGAGTAGGGTGGCAACGACAACAGGCTGATATTGTCTGGCACGACCAGTTGCTTGCCCCGCTGATGCCAGCCAGCACCATCACAGACCAGCACGGCATGTGCGCCCGCTGAGATCTGTGTGCTGATTTCCTTCAGGTGCTCGTTTATCGCCTCGGCGCTGGCGGCGGGCATAAGCACGGCGGCGCCGACCGCCCTGGCCAGACAAATGGCACCAAAAATGTAAGCGGAATCATGCCGGTTATCGCGCACCATCAAAGGTCGTGAGCCGATAGGCCCCGCGCCTTGCCATTCCATCCGGCTTTGCCGGACGAACCTTTGGCAAGTCTTGCCCAGATGTAGGCGTGGGTTCCCTTCTGACCCACCCTGGCTTCGTCCTGGAACCAGATCTCGATCGGCGTCGATGCCATGGTGGATAAAAGCGCCTGTTTTACCAGGCTGGCGAAGTGTTTTTAAAAGCCGTCTCGGCTGCAGGGTCTTTTTTCGGATGGACCGGCCGCGGCTGCAGCCGAGTCAGGCGGAGCTGATGCAGCCATTTGCCGACCGTGCTCTGATGCACGTCTACCGAGAAACGCCGTTTCACCGCGCCCTGAAGATCCGCGATCCGCCAACGCACCACCTTGTCCGTGGCCAGATCGGGCCCGTCCACCACCAACTGGCGCAGCTCGGCCATTTGCGCCTCGCGGACAGGCTCGGCACCAGAAAGGTCAACACATAGGCCAGGAATATCGCGCCGTTCATCGGACGGTCGATCACCATCGGCGCGGTGATCCGATCGTATCGTAGGGCCGCGATAAAGGTGGTCATCTTCCAGTGGCCGTGCGGCGTCTTGTCGATTAACCGCTGGCCGATGGGAGCACGTCCACGCAGCCGCGTCATATTCGTGCTGGTGCCGGTTTCGTCTATAAAGACCAATCGTTTAGGAATTATCGACGGCTGCGTCCTACGCCACGCCTCGCGCGCTGTCTTGACATCTTCTCTGTCCTGCTCCGCCGCGTGCAGGCTTTTTTTTGAAGCTGATCCGGTGGCGACGAAAGAAGCGCCACAAGACGGAGACGCTGGCGGCAAAGGTCTTGTCTGCGGCCAAGCGTCCGCGAATTTCCGCCAGCGTCAGATCAGGTTTCTCGGCTACCAACTCAAGGAGCCAGTCCTTGGGGCCTCGATCGCGCGCGATCTTAGGTCGCCTCCGGACGGCCTGGCTACGACACTGCCCGTCTCCTTGAAGCGCTGCGCCCAACGGATGGGGTGCTGGCGCCAATCTTGAATACGGTGCTCGCGCGCCGCCGCGATGTGTCTTCATTTACCGCGTCGACAACGCGCGCTCGCAGATCGATAGAGTAGGAACCAGGCATCTTGTATCCACCGAATCGGCCGTTCGGAGAGATTCGCTCATTCCCGAACCCTTGGGAATCCGTCACGCACGATACGATTCAAACCGAACGGAAAATGCTCTAGCCGACACGGCTCGACGCTGGTGCGGTCGGTTCGAGTCATCGTCAGCGGCTTGCCCATCCTACGCCTCCATCGTGCGAATCGCAGCGATGGGGAGATCGAATCCGAAATTAGCGAGGAGGGGAATCCCCCAAGAGGCGGCATCAATGCGGACTGGTATCAGCTCGGACTTTCTCCAATCCCCGCATCAGGAAGGCACCTGGTTCATCCATTGCTTGATGGTGCCGAACGGATGCTCGACCGTCTCGCGCCGCCGGTCGAGTACGGCCCGGCGCTTCGCCAGCCGTGCCTGCATCCGGTCCAGCACCGCTTCGTTCTCCAGCCGGGAGACCGCGCGGAACTTGCCCGCCGTACAGCGGGCGCGGACCGCGCACTCGCCGCATGCCGGCTTGTTCACGTAGTTTGTCTTCTTCAGTTCGCGCGACAGAGACGATGAAGAAGCCTGTAACCGCGGCCCGGCCGGACAAGTATAACTGTTGCTCTGCGCGTCGTAGCTGAACTCATCCTTACGGAAGAACCGGCCTTGACCGAAGGTCCCCGCTGCGGCCGCGGCACATAGGGCACCATCCCGGCCTTCTCGCAGCTCTCGATATCCTCGATCTTGAAGTAACCCTTTTCGGCAACGACGTCGATCGTCTCGACACCAAGCACTTCCTTGGCCGGCTCCGCCGTCTGCGTCAGCATCCCCATGTCGACGACGTGGTTGGTGACCTGCTGCTAGACGATCAGCGTGTGCTTCACATCCACGGCAACCTGCACGTTGTAGCCGACGGCAACGTGGGTGTGCGCCGCCATCGCGCGGCTGTCCGGGTCGGTCAGCGAGATCTGGTCCTCGCCGGTTTTGTCCAGATGCGCCAGCATCTCCGTGCACCGGGTGCGGCGCGAGCGGATCACGGCGATCTTCTCGGCCGGGTTCTTGACGCGCGAGCCTGCCGTCTTGGCCTCGGCCTCGTCGCCCTGGTCGAGCCGCTGCAGGTAATCGTCCAGCTTGGCGTCGGCTAGTTCAATGAACTTGGTCAGCGACGCGCGAGTGAAGTTGCGGTCCTTGTTGTTGACCGCCTTGATCCGCGTGCCGTCAACGGTGAGCAGTTCGCGGCCGAACAGGTCCATCTGGCGGCAGAGCAGCACGAACTGCCGGAACACGGGACGGAAGGCTTTGTGGTTGAACCGGCGGAAGTCGGCGATCGTCTTGAAGTCGGGCTTGAGCAGTAGCCAGATGACTTCGATATTGCGGTGGGTCTCGGCTTCCAGCCTGCGGCTGGAGCGGACGCGGTTCAGATAGCCGTAGATATAGAGCTTGAGCAGGTCCTTCGGATCGTAGCCAGTCCGGCCGGTTGCCTTTGGCGCCACCCGAACGAAGCTCGCCGCGCCCATATCGAGGCCATCGACGAAGGCGTCGATGAAACGAATCGGGTTTTCCGGACCGACGTATTCGTCCAGCGATTCAGGAAGCAGCGAGGTCTGCGATCGGTCGTGGCCGGCGATGTGCGTCATGCGCCGGATTCTAGCGGAACTTCCGCCGAGCCGGGATCCGTTACGGCGCAGATTTCACACGGTCTGCAAGACTTTGGCAATGGGTTGCGCTTTGCCAAAGATACGACCGAAATCGTTCAACGATAAGCTGGACATTCCGCCTCCTATTGGGCTACAGCGTAGCTCAACAGGAGGCAATGTGCCATGACCGAGAATTCCGTTGTCCGCGCCCGCATTGACGAAGCGACCAAGACCGAAGCCGCTGCCGTGCTGGCGGCTATGGGCCTGTCCCTGTCGGATGCCTTCCGCCTGCTGCTCAAGCGCGTGGCGGCGGAGAAGGCGTTGCCCTTTGAGCCGCTCGTGCCGAACGCTGAAACCGTCGAGGCCATGAAAGCGGCCCGCAGAGGCGAGCTTGTCACAGTCGGCCATCCGTTGAACCTCATCGCGAGCCTGAATGCAGATTGTTAAGTACAGCAATCGCTTTTAGCGCGATTACCGCCGCGAACAATCAGGCCAGATCGGCAAGAAGCTGGATGCGCTATTGATGGAGGTGGTGGACCTGCTGGCCGCCGATGCAGCCTTGCCGCATCGGAATTTCGATCATGCGCTGACCGGAGATTGGGTCGATCATCGCGACTGCCACATCAAGCCCGACCTCGTGCTGATCTACCGCAAGCCGCCGACCTCTTTGAGCTTGTGCGCCTCGGTTCTCATAGCGAGCTTGATTTATGAATGTATGACTATGTCAAATTCCAGAGTTCGATAATAGCCATTGAGTCAAGTTTGCCGGGCTGCGGGCGTTTCCACATCGGGCCTTCTCTTGCTTTATGGCGAGCTGGGCTATCTTGCGAAGAATGAGCACTTTCATGCCCCACCCAAGTTGGATCGCGCAGTTGCAAGGCGATAGCTTCGATCTGGCTTATTGGGAGCGTTCTCTGAAACCGCCAGGTGATCCCGTATTGGAACGTATACCTCATGGTGATGGTACAGTCTGGGGCCTGCGTAGCAGCACGTTCGACCACTTGCAGTCCGCCGAGGAAGTCAGGGCGCAAGCGATCGTATTGATCGCTTTGCTCAACGGTGCCCTCCGCGTGAAGTGCGGCGCGGAACCACTGATTTTACAGAGCGTAGCCCGCATTGACGACGGCGGAAACTTCCATTTCAACGTTTTCGCGGAAGGCCATGCCCGAGGCCGGTCGATGGTGATCGGCATTGCTGAGGTGCGCGACGCGGACGGCAACCTTGTTCCGCCTCCTGCCCCGGAGCCGTCGCAGGCGCAAAAATGGGTTCAAGCTGTAAAACACAACAATGATGTTGCCGACATGCTCATTTTCACTGGGCGAGCGGACAATTGGTTCGATCTTTACAAGGCACTGGAGCTCGCCGAATCGCTTGCTGGTCGACGGCCGGGACGGAAACTGAACGCATTACCTGGCGAGGCCAGCGATGAGTTCAAACGCATGAAGCGGACGGCGAACATGCACCGTCATGCCAGGAGCGAGGGCCCACGTACTCCGATGACACTGGCCGAAGCGACGGCCTTACTGCCTTTTGTTATTCGGACCCTGCTAACCCACCTCGCATTTGGATAATGAATATAGCGAGGATTTGTTTCCGTAATAGCCGTTATTTTCCTAAGACGAGGTCGACCACGTTGACGGCGTGGGATGCAATGCCTCACCTGGTGGTCATCGTAATACTATAAAGTAACGAATAATACCAAGCGCCCTGGGGGATGACTCTTTTGGGACGCTGGGGGGATTCCCAAAACTCGCCAAGTCTGATTCGCTGTCGCCCTGCGGCGCTGTGCCGCTTTGGAGGGCAGGATGACGGCAGCGGTCAGGATCACTCGGACAGAGCACACCGCCGCTGAGCTGCGTGCGCTTGCGACCAGGAGCCGTGAGCCGGCGCAAAGCCGGCGTTTGCTGTCAATTGCGATGGTGTTGGACGGCTGCTCGCGGTTTGAGGCGGCGCGGCAAACAGGAATGGACCGTCAGAGCTTGCGCGACTGGGTCCATCGCTACAACGAGGCTGGCCTTGACGGCTTGCGATCGCGGACGCCGCCTGGCCCGCCGCCCAAGCTGACCGAGGCGCAGATGGCCGATCTGCGTGCCTTGGTTGTCGCCGGTCCCGATCCGCAGAAGCACCAGGTTGTGCGCTGGCGCTGCGTTGATCTGCGCGCTGAGGTCGCCAGCCGCTTCTCGGTCAGCGTGAACGAGCGCACGATCGGCAAGTGGCTGCGCAAGCTCAAGCTCACCCGGTTGCAGCCGCGCCCGTATCATCCGCAAAAGGATGAGGCGGCACAGGAGACATATAAAAAAACTTCCGCTCTATCCTGAAGGAAGCCCTGCTCAGCACCACCACCGGTACGCCAGTCGAGATCTGGTTCCAGGACGAGGCCAGGGTCGGCCAGAAGGGCACCCATGCCTACGTTTGGGGAGCTGTTGGCTTACGCCCGCCCATGGTGCGGGATAATCGTCATGACGCGGTCTACCTGTTCGGCGCGATCTGCCCTGCGCGTGGGGTGGGGGCTGGGATGATCACGCCGGCGGCCAACACCGAATGCATGAACCTGCACCTCGCTGAGATCAGCACCCAGGTCGCGCCCGGCGCGGTCGCCGCGCTGGTCTGCGACCGCGCCGGATGGCATCAGTCTGGCGGTGCGCTCAAGGTTCCAGACAATATCGTCATGATCGAGCTGCCCGCCTACGCTCCAGAGTTGAACCCGATGGAGAACGTTTGGGCCTACCTGCGCGCCAACAAGTTGTGCGCGCGTGTGTGGAATAGTTATGAGGCAATCCAGCAAGCCTGCCTGGACGCCTGGAACTTCCTGGTCAACGATCCAGATCGCATCCGCTCAATCGGCACCCGAGACTGGGCAACGGTCAATGTTTAGGCCGCTTGGTATAAGCAGCTAATCAGCCGCCCCCAGCACCAGGCACACGTTCTGGCCGCCGAACCCGAACGAGTTCGAGATCGCGTGCCGCACATTGGCACGTCGCGCGACATGGGGCACGCAATCCACCGGCAGCGCCGGATCCGGAAGATCGTAGTTGATGGTGGGCGGCAGCAGCCCGTTGCGGATGGCCAGCAGGGTGAAGATCGCCTCCACCGCGCCGGCCGCGGTCAGGCTGTGTCCGATCATCGACTTGTTCGACGACATCGGGATCGATCCGGCGCGGTCGCCGAACACCGCGGAGACCCCGATCCACTCCATCCTGTCGTTCTCGGGCGTGCCGGTGCCGTGCGCGTTGATGTAGCCGATCGCGTCGGGCCGCAGACCGGCATCCGCCAGGGCATTGCGCATGCAGGCGATGATCGGCTTGCCGTCCGGCGACGAGCGGGTGCGGTGAAATCCGTCGGCGACCTCGCCGCAGCCTTCCACGACACCGAGTACGGTGGCACCTCGGGCGCGGGCGCTGGCGAGACTTTCCAGCACCAGCGCGCCGGCGCCCTCGGCCATCACGAACCCTTCGCGGTCCTTGCTGAACGGACGCGAGGCGGCCGACGGCGGATCGTTTCTTGTCGACAACGCCGACAGCAGCGAGAAGCGGATCAGGCTTTCCGGATTGACCGAGGCATCGGTGCCGACAACCAGGGCGGCGTCGGCCTCGCCGCGGCGGATCGCCTCGACGCCAAGCTGGATCGCGGTGCCGCCGGATGCGCAGGCCGTCGAGGTCGCGACCGGCGAGCCCTTGGTGCCGAAGCGGTCCGCCAGCTCTTCGCCCATGGAACCAAAGTTGAACCGCTGGTAAAATGGCTTAAATCGGCCGGAGCCGGCGACGCGCAGCAGGTCGTCATAGCCCACGGTATCGTTGGCGCCGGAGGCGGCGGCCAGCGTGAGGCGCTGCGTCCACTCCAGCTCGACCGGGGGCACCGCGAGAAACAGCGGTCCGGGAAAATCGCCGGGCTGGCCGATGGCGGCTTCGTCGATGGCCTCCTCGATCACCAGTTCGGCCAGACGCTGCGCCAGGGCGGGGGCCGAGGGCTCTGGAACGGAAACGAAATCGATGGTTCCGGCGATCGTGGTGCGCAGCCCCTCGATCGGGAAGCGGGAGATGCGGCGGATCCCGGACACGCCGCTACTCAGGGCCTTCCAGTTGTCCGCCTGACCCTGACCCAGCGAGGTCAGCACACCCATGCCGGTGACGACGACGATGGAGCGGTCCGGCTGATTGGCGTCTTCTGGCATCGGTCTTCCTCAGGCCGCGGTGACCATGGCGAGCGATTCGCCGCGCCAGTGACCCCACGAGGTCACCAGCGCCTGGCGCAGCGTCCCTGTCATCGGCTGTTCAGCGGCTTCCAGGGGCGGAAACAGCGAGCCGTGCTGCACGGCCAGGGCGGCGATGGCCAGACTGGCCGGAAAGGAGGGTTCCAGCGAATGTCCCAGCGCTGTCGCGGTCGCCCGCACCGGCAGGCCCAGATCGGCCAGGAACGCACTTTCTTCCTGGGTCGGTTCGGCGACGCCGGAGGCGCCGGATATCACCGCCGCCGCCGCCGGATTGTAATGCGCCGCGATGGTCTGTAACTGCGCCTTGGCGTTCGCGGTTGCCTCGTTCGGCTCGCGGCGGCACCGGTCGGTGTGCACCGCGGCGATGTGGGCGTAGGCGGCGGCCCCGCGGGCGGCGGCGTGGGCGCGGCTTTCGATCACCAGGAAGCAGCCCGCGGACCCCAGCACCAGACCGCCCCCGGTCGCCTGGCGTGCCCAGATCGCCTCGAACGGGGCTCGCCGCAGCAGCCCCGCCAGTTCGTGGTGCAGCAGCACGTCCGGCCGCTGCGCGTTGTAGGAACCGCCGACCAGCATGATGTCGCCCTGGCCCGAGGCGATCCGGGCGCAGGCGATGCGCACCGCGTCGGCGCCACAGGCTTCCTCGCCCATGAAGGTGCGGGATGATCCGATGACGCCGTGCACGATGGAGATGTTGCCGGCCAGCAGGTTGGACAGCTGGGCCAGGAACAGTGTCGGACGCAGATCGCCCTGCAGATGCTCGTTCATGTAGGCGCCGGGGTTCGCCGCCTTCGCATAGCCAGACAGGATCGCGGCATCGACCGCGTAATCCCGTTCGCCGCCGCCGGCCGCGACGATCATGCCCATGCGCGACAGCAGCTCGGTGTTGCCCTTGACCCCGGCCGAGTCGAGTGCGAGGCCGGCGGCGAACACGCCGATGCGCTGCCAGGGTTCCATCTGCCGCTGATCACCGCGCTTGGGGATCTGTCGGTCGAGGTCCAGCGGTGCCATGGGGTGCACCGCGAACGGCGCGAAGCTGGCGGTGTCCAGCACCGGTGCGAAGTCGTTCAGAGCGTCCCAATGGGCCGCCACGCCGGCGCCGAGGCAGGAGACGATGCCGATACCGGTGATCAGGGCGTCGCGGTCATTGGTCATTCACGGCGTCCTTGTTCCGCCCAGCCGGTCGCTCGGGCGGTTCCGCTGGCACTTCCGCTGGGCACTTCCGCTGGGGCCTGCCGTTCCGCTGGGGCCTGCCGTTCCGCTGGGGTTGGCAGGTCCGCGGGGGCCTGCCGTTCCGCTGGCAGTCCGATGCGGCGGGCGGTCGCCGACATGACTTCTCGTAGGGTCTCGTTGGGGAAGGGGACCACGCCGTAGCGGATCTCGGCCTCTGCCACCTGCTTTCCGCCTGCCGTGATACTGGCCTCGATAACCGCGTAGCCGGAGCCATCGTGCAGCAGGGCGGCGGTGGCTTCCAGGAGCTGACCTGGGCTGACGAAACTCCGCATCTTGGCTTTCTCGACCTGCATCAGGAACGGCATGCGGGTGCAGCGGAGGGTGGCCAGGACCAGCCAGCCGCCAGTCTGCGCCATGGTCTCGATCATCAGCACCCCGGGCAGGATCGGATAGCCGGGAAAATGGCCCTCGAACACCGGGGACTGTTCGGGCACCTGGCACGCCGTGGTGATGCGGCCGCCGGGAACATCCAGCGACGTGATCCGATCGACCATCTGGAAGTATTCCAGGCGCATCCGATCACCGTTGCATCATGCTGCCAATGGGTTCGCGATCTCGGTTCAAGCGGCCTTCGCCGCGACCAGCTTGTCGATGTTGGCGCAGAGGTTCTTGAGCACGAAATACTCGTCGGTCGTCACCGTTCCGGCGTTCACGTCCTGGGTCCACTGCTCCAGCGGCATCTTGATGCCGAACGCCTTGTCGATGGCGAAAGCCACATCCAGGAAGTCCAGGCTGTCGATGCCGAGGTCGTTGATCGCATGGCTCTCCGGCGTGATCTTGTCCGGTTCGATATCGCAGGTGTCGGAGATGATCCCCGCCACGGTCTCGTACGTCGATGCCATGCCCTCGCCCCTGAGAAAGTCGCGCGGCACTAACATTGTCGCCGCGGGGAGGCAAGAGTCGGGGCTTTGCCCTGAACCCCACCAAGGGCCGGCGGCCCTTGGGACCCCGGGAATAAGGCATGGGGTGAGAGGGGGCGTCGCTACGCCTTGGCGAGCGCTGTCGCCGCGGCGTCGGCGAACACCTGGCAGCCCAGGACGATGTCCTCGTCGCGAGTGTTTTCCGCGTAGTGGTGACTGATGCCGCCGATGCTGGGGACAAACAGCATCGCCGACGGCAGCACCTGTGACAGGATTTGCGCGTCGTGGCCGGCACCGGACGGCATCGGCTGGTATTGGCCGGGCGCACGGCGTTGCGCGGCGGCGGTCAGCGCGTCGCGCAGGCCGCCATCCATGGCGCTGGGCGCGGTGGTGCCGCGGTGGGCGACGGTGACCTCGCAGGGACCTTGCGCGGCCTCGGCCAGCAGTTCGCTCAACCCGGCGTCCAGCGCGTCCAGTACCACCGGATCGGTGTCGCGGAACTGGAACACGAGTTCGGCCGCACCCGGCACGATGCTGGGTGCGCCTGGGTCGATCTTGATGTCGCCTACCGTCCAGACGGTGCGCGGCCCGGCGATCTGGGGGAACCTTGCCTCGATCGCGGACGCCAGCCTGACCAGGGCGACGCCGGCGTCCTTGCGGATTGCCATGCGCGTCGTGCCGGCGTGGTTCTGCTGGCCTTTGAACAGGATGCGGAACCGGTGGCTGCCGACGATCGCGGTCACGATGCCGATGCGCAGATGGTGGTCCTCCAGTTCGCGGCCCTGCTCGATGTGGGCTTCGACATAGCCGCGATAGCGTGCGGTCTCGATCTGTTGCCGTGGCCGGCCGGCGAAGCCCGCCTGACGCAGGGCGTCGCGCAACGAAATGCCGGTCCCGCGGTTGGTGCAGCCGTCGATCTCCGGCTCGCTGAGCAGGCCGCAGAACGATCGGCTGCCGAGAAACGACCCGAAATGACCTTCCTCGTCCGCCCAGGCGGCGACGTCGACCCCCTGGCCAAGCGTGCGGGCGGTCTCCAGGCCGTAGAGAACCCCCAGCACGCCGTCCAACCAGCCGGCGTGGTTCTGGGTCTCCATGTGACTGCCGGTCAGCAGCTTTCGCCCGGGCCTTGGGTCGCGGCCGAAGACGTTGCCGATCCCGTCGATCGAGGCGTCCAGCCCGGCCTCGGTCAGCCGGCCAACGAGCCAGTGGCGGGCCTCGACGTCCTGCGGGGAGAATGTCGGCCGATGCACGCCGGTCCTGTATTTGCCGATCTCACGCGCCGCGTAGAGGTCGCGAAGCAACCGGTCAGCGTCGATCGGTCGATCGTGGGCTTGCTCGATCGCGGGCATCGCCTTGCTCCAGGTTGAGGTGTGCAGTGCAACATGACTTGCCCCGGTCCGTCTACCGCACGGGCTGGTTGCCCCGCATGAGACCGTGACGCGCGATCGCGGCCTGCCGCGGGGCCTGGTCATTTGACCCGGGGCGTGGTCATTTAACCGCGGAGTAGGGGGTCGGGCCGAGGATGTAGTTCGTTACCTTGGCAACGATCGGACCGTTCTTCTCGGTCTCGGCGCGGGCGGCGTGCCATTCGGGGTCTGCCTGGAAGGCGTTCCACCTGGTTTCCCGGTCCGCCAGCGAGTCCCAGGCCAGCATGTAGTACAGCGTCATGTTGGATTCGCCGATCAGCGTGGTCCAGAAGCCGGCCTGCCTGATGCCGTGCCGCTCCCAAATCTTCAGCGTTATGGTGCTGAAGCGCTGGTTTAGGTCCGCCAGGCGACCGGGCACGCATTCATAGATTCGCAGTTCGTGGATCATGGTTTCCTCCGGTTGGGTTGGGCTCGGCGGAGTGTGCGGTGGGCACGGCGAGGCGGCAAGCCGGGGGCGATCAGCCTCCCCACCGTGCGCGACGGTGCCGCGGTCTCGGGCTCGGGCAGGGGTTGTAGTCACCAGGCTCGGGGGCGCCGACGCGCCGACAGGCCTGTTTGTCACACAGGCCAACCGCGTGCCGCGAAGGTGTGATCGGTTGCCCCTGGCGCGGCCCGGCGATAGAAATCTCTGGTCTGTCTCCAGTGTCTATCATCCCGCAGCGTCTGTCATCCCTTGGGAACCCGCCCATGTCACTCACCGCCGAACGGCTGGACCGGATCCAGCCCAGTCTGACCATCGCGATTTCCACCGTGGCGCGGCGCATGATCGCCGAGGGAAAGAACGTGATCAGCCTGTCGCAGGGCGAGCCGGACTTCGATACGCCGCGCAACATCAAGGACGCGGCGATCCGAGCGCTGGAGGCCGGGGAGACGAAGTATACCGACGTGTCGGGGACGCAGGCGCTGCGTCGCGCGGTGGCGGCCAAGTTCGCCCGCGACAGCGGCATCGAATACAAGCCGGAGGAGATCATCATCTCGACCGGGGCGAAGCAGGTGCTGTTCAACGCCATGGTCGGCACGTTGAACGCCGGCGACGAGGTGATCATCCCCAGCCCGTGCTGGGTCAGCTACCCCGACATCGTCACGCTGGCGGATGGCAAGCCGGTGCTGGTGCCGTGCGGCCAGAACAACGGCTTCAAGCTGCGAGCCGAGGATCTGGAAGCGGCGATCACGGCGAAAACCCGCTGGTTCATGCTGAACAATCCGTGCAACCCGACCGGCGCGGGCTACAGCGCCGAGGACCTGAAGCCGATCTGCGAGGTGCTGATGCGCCATCCGCATGTCTGGGTGCTGACCGACGATATCTATGACAAGCTGGCCTATGGCGGCTTCAGGCCCGGCACCATCGTGGCGGTCGAACCGCGGCTGAAGGACCGCACCCTGACCGTGCACGGCGTGTCCAAATCGTATGCGATGACCGGCTGGCGCATCGGTTTCGCCGGCGGTCCGGTGGCGTTGATCAAGGCGATGGACAAGTTGCAGAGCCAGTCGACGTCCAACCCCAACTCCATCGCCCAGGCCGCCGCGGTCGAGGCCCTGGTGGGCCAGCAGGACACGGTGGAGGACATGCGCCGCGTGTTCGAACAGCGGCGCGACCTGGTGGTGGAGATGCTGAACCGGGCGCCGGGGATGAACTGCAGCACGCCGGACGGCGCGTTCTATGTCTATCCCTCGATCCACGGCTGCATCGGCAAGACCAGCAAGGGCGGCGTGGCGATCGAGGACGACGAGGCGTTCGCGCTGACGCTGCTGGCCGAAGAAGGTGTCGCCACGGTGCATGGCGCGGCGTTCTGCTACCCCGGCTACATCCGCATCAGCTACGCCAACGCGACGGCGGAACTGCAAGAGGCCTGCACCCGGATCCAACGGTTCTGCCAGGGTCTGCATTGATGCCGGGATTTTCCCGTCGCCTGAGCCGGGTAGAGGTGGCGGCCAGCGTTCGGATGACCATCAAGGCGCGCGAACTGCGGGCCGCGGGCTCGCCGGTAGTCACCCTGACCACCGGCGAGCCGAACTTCGACAGCCCGGGCCACGCGATCGAGGCGGCGCATCAGGCGGCACTGAAGGGCGACACCAAATACCCACCGCAGGACGGCACGCGGGCGCTGAAGGAAGCGATCCAGCGGAAGTTCAAGCGGGATTCCGATCTGGACTACGCGCTGGACGAGATCACCGTCTCGAACGGCGGCAAGCAGTGCCTGTTCAACGCCATCATGGCGACCGTCGACCCTGGCGACGAGGTGATCATTCCGGTGCCTTCGTGGATTGCCTACGCGCAGATGACCCAGTTGTGCGAGGGCGTGCCGGTCCTGGTGAGCTGCCCGCAGAACAACGGTTTCAAGCCGCGCGCGGCGGATATCGAGGCGGCGATCACGCCGCGCACCCGATGGCTGATGCTGAACAATCCGAACAATCCGACCGGGGCCTGCTGTTCGGCCGCCGAGATCGCCGAGATCGCCGCGGTGATGCGCCGGCACCCGCACGTCTGGGTGCTGTCGGACGACATGTATGAGCATCTGGTGTTCGAGGGCTTCCAGCACGCGACGTTCGCGCAGGTCGCGCCGGACCTGAAGGACCGCACGTTGACAGTGTCCGGTGTGTCGAAGACCTATGCCATGACCGGCTGGCGCGTCGGTTTCGCCGGCGGTCCCAGGGCGCTGATCAAGGCGATGACGGTGATGCAGGGCCAGGCGACCGCCGGCATCTCCACCGTGGGGCAAGCCGCTGCGACCGCGGCGCTGGACGGACCACAGGATGGTGTCGACGTGCAGATCGAGGCCTACCGGCGGCGGCGCGATCTCGCGGTTGAGATGCTGAACGCGGCCAAGGGCATCCATTGCCACAAGCCGGAGGGTGCGTTCTACGTGTTTCCCAACGTCGCCGGCTGCCTGGGCAAGACAACGACCGGCGGGCGCACGCTGAACACCGATGAAGACGTCTGCCTGGCACTGCTGGAGGAAAGCTACGTCGCCACGGTACATGGCGCGGCCTATTACATGAGCCCGTTCCTGCGCATCAGCACCGCGACCGCGGACGACGAACTGCTCGAGGGGCTGCGGCGCATCCAGACGTTCTGCGAGGGACTGCGGTAGTCGCCGACGGCCCGCGGTCGCCCCGTAAGATGTCCCGTGGCGCGGTGTCCGACGATGTGATGGTCTCGGCGCTAATAGCGGAGTTTCACAAGGCCTGTTGGTTGCCAGATTTTCGGAAAGGCGTAAATTTGGATATACGGGAAGTCATAAAGGCGTAAATCGATGGCAAAGAACCAACTGAAAAGCCTTGCAAAGACACCTGAACCCGCAGTTTTGGGACGCTCGGCTGAGAGACCTGATGCCAGCATTCTGCGCCAAGTTGCGGCTGACGCTGGGCGGTCTATGCCGCTCGCTGTCGTCAAGTCGGTCCGGCGAACGGTGCTGATCAATGTAAAAGTCGATGAGACTTTGGCCATCGCGCTGGCGGAGCGAGCGCAGACGGAACACATCACGCAAAAGCAGGTCATCATGCGCGCGCTCGCCGCGGCCGGCTTGCCAGTGAACCCGCTGGACCTCGAGGACCGAACCCCGCGCCGGCGGACAGAAGCATGAGTGGCATAAGTGACCTCTACGACAAGGACATCCTGGCGTGGTCCGAGCGCCAAGCCGAGTTGCTCCGCCGCGTGGCCGCCGGGTCGGCGGTGAACGAGACGCCTGATTGGTCGAACATCATCGAGGAGATCCAGGCAGTGGGTCGGAGCGAACTGCGGGCTTGTCAGTCGCTGCTGGGCCAGGCCCTGCGCCACATGCTAAAAGCAGAAGGGTGGCCGGTGTCCCGCGATGCGCCAGCCTGGCGGGCGGATGCGATCGATTTCCGTGGGCAGGCGGCCGCCTGCTTCGAGCCCGGGATGCGGCAGAAGATCAACTTGGCGCTTCTCTACCGTCGGGCACTGCGGACCATGCCCGAGACCATTGACGGCCAACCGCCCCTGCCGTTGCCCCAGACCTGTCCGGTGACACTGGACGAGCTGCTAAGCGACGGGCTGTAGGGGTTTCTCGGGTTGAAAACCGAAGATGACGGAAAAGTTCGCTTTTATCCTTGAAGCCGATCACAGGGCAGAGGTCAAAGTCGCAATGAAGTCGGCTTATCCGGAAAGCCACGTCGAAGCGCTCACTTGGTTTGACAAGTTCCGGACGACCTACCGATGCGTTTGGTTATCCGAATATGGCGAATATCTTGCGAGTGGCGTGCCTAAACGAGATTGGATTTGGTATCGATGGACCGAGGAAACGGGCTGGGGTGACAACCATCGCTTCACCGGTTACCCGGAGGTCAACCCCTACGAGCTAGTAGATTACTACGCAATCGATCGCAAAGGTGCTCGAGTTTCCTAATGACCCTGATCCATCGCGGCGATCCAGCGCGCAACATGGCTCGGTTCTATGCGCTATCTGTCCAGGCCGACCTGATGGCCGGCTAGTCGACCCCAAACTGGAGAAACTGAGATGACACCGAGCAAGAAGCTGGCGTCGATGCTGGCTTGTCTCGTGCTGGCGCTGACAACGTCGTTGCTGTTGCCGGGGAAGGGATACGGCAGCAGAAAATGCTCGACAAAAGTCGCGTATGGAAAGGCAAGAACGGTTGGGAGATCGCATATATCCCAATCCCCGGAGGAACCGGTTCATTCGAATGCTCCCTCAATCGGGATCCTGCTGACGCCAACCATCGGCTTTTGTGGACCTAGGACGGGATCATGATGACGGTAGCCTTTATAGGCCCGGCGCCCCCCAGAACGCGTCCCAGTGTCCCCACGGACACCTCATCGTTTGCTATCGCCGTGGATGGACGCGTTCTATTTAATCATCTGGTCGGGTATGATGTTGTTGGCGATTTTCCTGGCTTGGGCCGGCAAATCATAATTCCGCCGATGCACCTCTCATGGGATGTCAATAACAAGGAGGACAGCGAGCCGAAAACGGATGAAATCCTTGAGCGTCTCCGAAATGACACATGCTGACAATTAAAACCTACGGCCAGACTTACATCGAGGACTTGCGCGGTGTTGGAAGCGCACTCGATTTGTTTGCAAACCGCACCGAATATAAGGAAGGCCGGGATTGATCTGGCACGCCGATGTCCTATCCCGGAACCGGGGGCATCACTCAAACATTGCACCATAGGCACCTAGTCCGTTGGGAAGGTTCATATTTTCTGCTATCATACCCTGATCGGTTCGGAGATTTGACATATGGCTGATCTCTCAGGCATCGACTGGATCGGTTCCAACTTTGCTCCCGGGCCAGCGATCCCCTGGGCACGATCCCCCTGGGCATGATGTCGGACTGCGAGAGGTCTGGCCGTGGGGAAAGGTGAGCGGCGACCGGCACGCCAACCGGATCCCGCCGCCCAAGGCGGATGGAGCGCGCCAGTATGATGACCGCCGCCGGTTCCCTGCCAATGATCGAGCGTGATCCGGACCCCAGCCTGGTGATCCGGCCCGGGCGAGACGCCGATGGCCCGGCCATCATCGCGCTGATCCGGGCCTGCTGGTCGACCTATCCCGGCGTGAGGATGGAGGTCGACCAAGAGATGCCGGAACTGCATGCCCTCGACAGCTACTACGTGGGTCATGGCGGCCGGTTGTGGATCGCCCAAACGGGCGAAAAGGTCGTCGGCATGATCGCGGTGCGACCGATTGGCCAGGGCACCTGGGAGATATGTCGGGTTTATGTCGCGCCCGTCCGGCATGGGTCCGGTATGGGCCAGGATTTGCTGGATGCGGCCGAACGTCACGCCATCGCGGCGGGGGCGGAGCGGCTGGCGCTGTGGAGCGACACCCGGTTTGAGCGGGCGCACCGGTTCTACCAAAAGCGCGGCTACGTGCGGTGCGGTCCGGTCCGGGTGCTGAACGACGTCTCCAACTCGCTGGAGTATGGGTATGCCAAGCCGGTCAACGGCATCGAGATGCTGGACATCGCCGCCGCGACATCGGCCGAAATCCGGCTGGCAGACATCCTGGTCGCCTGCGTCGACGCGGGTGCCTCGGTCGGTTTCCGGGCGCCGCTCACGCGTGCCAAGGCAACAGCGTTCTGGCACCAGGTCGCCGCCGGCGTCGGAAAAGGCGAATGCGTGCTGGTCGCCGCCTGGCGAGACGGCGTCATGCTGGGAACCGGGATGCTCGACCTGGCGACGCCCGAAAACCAACCGCACCGAGCCGAGGTGCAGAAACTGCTGGTGCATCCGGCCGCGCGCCGGGGCGGCATCGGGCGGCAGATGATGAAAGCGCTGGACCGGGCAGCCGTAGCCGCGGGTCGCACGCTGCTGACGCTCGATACCTGCGCCGGTGGTGCCGGCGAAGCCCTGTATCGCGCGCTCGACTGGAGGGAGGCGGGGCGCATTCCCGGCTTCGCGCTGGACGCGGACGGCGTCGCGCGGGATACGGTGCTGTTCTGGAAGCAGCTGCGATCGGCGTAGCGGCGCGCCGGCTGTACCCCCAGACCCCGAAGAGTCGGTGGGGGAGCGCGGAGCGCAGGCCGTTAGCGGAAGATGGTGTGCGGACGGGGAGCGGTCAGCATGCCGCCGTTCATCGGCCAGCCGGCGGGGGTCGGATCGTCCCGCAGCAGGCCGGTCTGCGGTGGCTGGCCCGCGGCGCCCAGCGACTGAGAAAGCTTTGCCGCCGCATCCATCACCTGCGGAAGCAGGTTGCGCGGGCGGGGCGGCCGCATCCGCATGGATGGCGAACTGACGTGCAGCACGGCGACCACCGCGCCGGCTGCATCGCGAACCGGGGCGGCGATGCCGACGGCACCGGCGACGACCTCATCGGAGGTGATCAGGTACCCCCGCGTGCGGATCCGTTGCAGGTCGGCGGCGATCCATTTGGTGTCGACCCGGGTGGCGGGGGTGTAACGGTTAAGCCGCTGAGCCAGCAGCTGGGTCTGCACCGCCTCGGGCGCGAAGGCGAGCAGGATGCGGCTGCTGCCGGCGTGCAACGGGCCGCGCTTGCCCACTTCGGAGTACATGCGAATGGTTGGATCGGTCTGGTAGATGGCGACTGTCTCACTCTCCATGCCGTCGCGCACCCGAAGATAGACGTTCTCGCCGGTTGCCTTGCCGAGCGCGGCCAGACACGGCATCGCTGTCGCCGCCAAAGCCCCTTGTTCGGAGGCCGCTCGGCCCAGCGCGTTCCATCGTGCGCCCAGGCGCCACAGGCCGCGGGCTTCGTCCTGGATGGTGAAACCGCGCCCCTGCAGGGTCCGCAACAAGCGAAACGCCGCGGTGCGGGTGCAGCCGGCGCTTTCGGCCAGCGCCGCCAGGGAAGCGGGACCTAGTCGCGAGAGCGACTCGAGCAAATCCAATGTTCGGTCGACGGCCGCGATGTTGTAGTCGCGCGGTGCCGCATCTGAAAACGCGTCGGAGTTGGCGGCGGCTGGCTTGAGCCTGGGCTTCGCCGTTCGTTCGCTGCACTTGGCGGTTCCCATGTTTCGATCCCTTTTGCCCGTGATGACAAATCGTGCCCCGTAAACAAAGTTGCACGAAGGCGACGCTGCGAGCACCATAATTACTCGGCGGTAGAGTTACATCCGGCACAGTTTCCCGCAAAAGGCGTATGCGCATGGGTGCTATGCACCGCGGCGGCGGATGCTGAAATTCGCGGCAGGACGTGCGCCTGCTGGCGCTGACCTGGGCAGCTTGCGGCGGGTCGGGACGGCGGGCTTAATAATCCGGAGAAGAACAGGAGGAAGAAAATGGCAGAGCCGTTATCCCGCCCACCGCCACCGTTGTTGTCCCACCCGCCGGAGCGCCTGCATCACCATGCCTTCGTGGTAAAGGACCAGGAGCGCAACCGCCGGTTCTTCGAGGACATACTGGGCATCCCGCTGACCGCGACCTGGTGTGAGCGGCATTTCAACCCCTGGGTCAATCGCGAGGTGGCGTTCTGTCACACCTTCTATAGCCTGGGCGACGGGGGCGCGCTGGCCTTCTTCGCGTTCGCCGACGATGAGGTCTACCGCAAATGCCAGGCGGAACGCCCGGCGGAGATCGGCAATTTCCACCATGTCGCGTTCAAGGTCGACGATGTGGGTTACGACGAACTGGTGGCGCGTGTGACAGCGGCTGGTGTGACGGTGCGGGAGACCGACCATGGCTATTGCCGGTCGATGTATGTGAATTCCCCGGACGGCCTGATCGTCGAATTCACCGTCGATCCACCGGATGCGGCGGCGATCGAGGCCGCCAGGCGGGCTGACGCGCACACCGAATTGGCGCGCTGGATGGCGGGAGACCGGCGGCCCAACAACGCCTTGCGGACGCATGCGGAGACATAGGCAGGCGACGCACACGAAGAACCGGCATACGAAGAGCCAGCGAACGAAGAACCGGCAGACCGGGACCATCCGTGTGGCGGTGCGATCCGAGGTGGCTGGTTCAAGTGCTGCTTGTCGTGCCGCGAGGCGTGCGCTAAAGCGCCGCGTTCGGGTCGCCGTGCCTTGCGGCCTGGCGAGCCGGGCGCGCGGGCGTGGTGAAATGGTAGACACGCCAGATTTAGGTTCTGGTGGCGCAAGCCGTGGGGGTTCAAGTCCCTTCGCCCGCACCATGCCGTGCTTGCTGCCTAGGGTCTCGCAGGCCCTTTGGGGTGCGGCGAGCAAAGCGACATTTTGTTAGGATTGGCTTCGACAATGCAGGTTACCGAGACGCTCTCCGATGGTCTGAAACGTAACTACACGGTGGTGCTACCCGGAGCAGACCTGGAGTCGCGTCGGACCGAGCGTCTGACGACGCTGGGCAAGACGCTGCGGTTGCCGGGATTTCGCCCCGGCAAGGTGCCGCTGCCGATCGTCAGGCAACGGTTCGGCACCGCGGTTTCGGCCGAAGTGCTGGAGCAGTCGGTCTCCGAGGCGACCCAGCAGGTGCTGAGTGAGCGTGGCCTTCGGCCGGCCCAACAGCCCACTGTCGATCTGGTCACGGAAAATCCGACGGCGCTGATGGGCGATCTGGAATTTACCGTCGCGATGGAATTGCTGCCGGACATCGAGCTGCCGGACTTCGGCGCGATCGAACTGATCCGCCTGAAGGCCGAGGTTGCGTCCGAACAGGTGGACAAGGCGCTGGAACAGATCGCCAAGTTCAATCACACGCTGGAGCCGATCCCGGCCGAGGCGGTGGCGACGCGCGGTCACGGTGCCGCGGCCGGCGAAGTGCTGACGATCGATTACCTGGGCAAGATCGATGACGTGGCGTTCGAGGGCGGCACCGGAACCGACACGCCGGTCGAGATCGGGGGCACCGGTTTCATCCCTGGTTTCGCGGAACAGCTGGAAGGCGCGCGCCCGGACGAGCAGCGGAGGATCCATGTCACCTTTCCGCAGGATTACGGCAAGGCCGACCTCGCCGGCAAGGCAGCCAGCTTCGACATCACCGTCAAGCAGCTGAGTATCCAGATCATCCCACCGATCGACGACGATCTGGCGAAGAAACTCGGCGCCGATGATCTGGCCGCGGTGCGCGAGATGGTGACCAGCCGTCAGCAGCAGGAATACGACGGCATGTCGCGGATGCGGCTGAAGAAGTCGCTGCTCGACGCGTTGAGCGGTCTGGCGACGTTCCCGGTGCCGACGTCGATCGCCGATCAGGAGTTCGAACAGATCTGGCAGCAGTTCGAGGCCGCCCGCAAGGCCGGCACGCAGGACGAGGAAGACAAGGCCAAGGACGAGGACACGCTGCGGGCCGATTATCGCGCGATCGCCGAGCGGCGCGTCCGATTGGGCCTGATGTTGGCGGAGATCGGCCGCATCAACAACATCACGGTCAGCGAGCAGGAGCTGGATCGGGCGCTGTATCAGCGTGCGAGGCAGTATCCGGGACAGGAGACGCAGATGCTGGAGTTCTTCCGCAAGTACCCGGCGCTGATGAATAATGTGAGGGGGCCGTTGCTGGAGGACAAGGTGGTCGATTTCGTGCTGGAGCTGGCCAAGGTGAACGAAACCGTCGTCACCCCGGAGGAACTGGCCAAGGATCCGGAGCCCGAGGCAGCCGCCTGACCGTCAGATCTGAAGTTGGAGCCTGGGTAGGGGTGTGACGTTGGCGGCCGGTTTGGCGGCTTCAATCTGCCGGTTTGAATTGTCCGCTTGAATTCCCCGCTCCACCGGCCGAACATCCGGGTCGCTGGAATTCTCATGCAGCGCGCTTATCTACAGGCTGTTTCTCTTCTTCTCCTTTGGAACGTTAGGTGATCACGATGCGGGACCGCGACCCTGTCGAGGTATATGGCAACTCCCTGGTGCCGATGGTGGTCGAGCAGACCGCCAGGGGCGAGCGGGCATTCGACATCTATTCGCGCCTGCTGAAGGAGCGCATCATTTTTCTGACCGGGGCAGTGTATGACCAGGTGAGTGCGTTGATCTGTGCCCAGCTGCTGTATCTGGAATCGGAAAATCCCGGCAAGGATGTTTCGTTCTATATCAACAGCCCGGGGGGCGTGGTGTCCGCCGGTCTGGCGATCTACGACACGATGCAGTACATCCGCAGTCCGGTCAGCACCGTCTGCATCGGGCAGGCGGCGTCGATGGGCAGCCTGTTGCTGACCGCCGGGGCCAAGGGCAAGCGCTACGCGCTGCCGAATGCCCGTGTCATGGTCCACCAGCCGTCCGGCGGCGCGCAAGGCCAGGCCACCGACATCGAGATCCAGGCGCGCGAGATCCTGACCCTGCGCAAGCGGCTGAACGAGATCTATGTGCGGCACACGGGTCAGCCGATCGAGGCGATCGAACGCAAGCTGGAGCGCGACACCTATATGTCGGCCGAGGAAAGCCGCGATTTCGGCTTGGTCGACGAGGTGGTGGAAAGCCGCCCGCTGCCCGATTCGGGCGAGCCAAGCAAGGGCTGATCACGGTTTTTCGGAAGGTCAACAGCCAACATTGCCGTCTGCAGCCGCGGAGTCGTTGCTCCGCTCAATTCATTGTGGTCCGCACAATCGGTTTCGCCGTAAGGTGTGAGGCGTTTCCAGGGTCCGGCTGACCGCGGTTCTTGTCCCTGCCGGCCATCGGGAGTTATTATTCTCCATTGTGCCCCTGTACGGGGGAGGAGTACGCATGAGCAAGTCCGGCGATTCGAAAAACACTCTCTACTGCTCGTTCTGCGGCAAGTCGCAGCACGAGGTCCGCAAACTCATCGCCGGCCCGACGGTGTTCATCTGCGACGAGTGCGTCGAGCTGTGCATGGACATCATCCGCGAGGAGCACAAGACGCACCTGGTGAAGTCGCGTGACGGCGTGCCGACGCCGCGGGAAATCTGCAAGGTGCTGGACGACTACGTGATCGGCCAGGACCACGCCAAGCGGGTGCTTTCGGTGGCGGTGCACAACCACTACAAGCGGCTGGCCCACGGACAGAAGAACAACGACATCGAGATCGCCAAGTCCAACATCCTGCTGGTCGGCCCGACCGGATCCGGCAAGACCTTGCTGGCGCAGACGCTGGCGCGCATCCTTGATGTGCCGTTCACCATGGCCGACGCTACGACGCTGACCGAGGCCGGGTATGTCGGCGAAGATGTCGAGAACATCATCCTCAAGCTGCTGCAATCGGCCGACTACAACGTTGAGCGAGCGCAGCGCGGCATCGTCTACATCGACGAGGTCGACAAGATTTCCCGCAAATCGGACAATCCATCGATCACCCGGGATGTCTCCGGGGAGGGCGTGCAACAGGCGCTGTTGAAGATCATGGAGGGCACGGTTGCCTCGGTTCCGCCGCAGGGCGGCCGGAAGCACCCGCAGCAGGAGTTCCTGCAGGTCGACACCACCAACATCCTGTTCATCTGCGGCGGCGCGTTTTCCGGGCTGGAGCGCATCATCGGTGCCCGCGGCAAGGGGTCGGGCATCGGCTATGGTGCCGAGGTCCGCTCGCCAGACGAGCGCCGGATGGGTGCGATCCTGCGCGAGGTGGAGCCCGAGGACCTGCTGAAGTTCGGCCTGATCCCGGAATTCATCGGCCGGTTGCCGGTGGTGGCGACGCTGGAGGACCTCGACGAGGGGGCGTTGATGGAGATTCTCACCAAGCCGAAGAACGCCTTGGTGAAGCAATACGGCCGCCTGTTCGAGATGGAAGGGGTCAAGCTGCAGTTCACCGATGAGGCGCTGAAGTCGGTTGCCACCCGGGCGATATCCCGCAAGACCGGGGCCCGCGGCCTGCGCTCGATCATGGAGCAGATCCTGCTGTCGACGATGTTCGAACTGCCGGGCCTTGACGGTGTGGAGGAGGTCGTCATCAACCGCGAGGTGGCGGAGGCCCGGGCCAATCCGCTGTATCTTTATGGCAAGGAACGGGCGGAAAACACCGCTTGATCTGCCACGCAACCCAGGAATGCGGCTCGCGCCTATGCGATCACGGATTTTAAGGCCTTGCGGCAGTCCGCCCGGCCGCCACATCGGAACGGGTGAGTTGTGACAGACCCATGAAGGCGTTTTCCGTGCCGCTATCGGGCGGAAGCAGACGCTGACTGTCCATAAGGAGGTCGAAATGACGGAACAGGATCAACCCCCGACGAACCCAGGGACCGAGGCCAAGCCGGGAACCGAGGCAAAATCAGCCTCCGGCGACACCATGGCGGTGCTGCCGTTGCGCGATATCGTGGTGTTCCCGCATATGATCGTGCCGCTGTTCGTGGGCCGAGACAAGTCGGTGCGCGCGCTGGAAGCGGTGATGAAGGACGATAAGCAGATCCTGCTGGTCGCCCAGAAGAACGCCTCACAGGACGATCCCTCGGTCGAGGACATTTTCCGCATCGGAACGGTGTCGACGATCTTGCAGCTGCTGAAGCTGCCGGATGGCACGGTGAAGGTGCTGGTCGAGGGCGGCCGGCGGGCCAGGATCGTCAAGTTCAAGGACACCGAAGCCTACTTCGAGGCGCTGACCGAACCGATGCCAGATGTGGCCGGGGAGAAGAAGGACCTCGAGGCGTTGGGCCGGACGGTGGTCTCTCAGTTCGAGCAGTACATCAAGCTCAACAAGAAGATCGCGCCCGAGGTGCTGGTTTCGCTGAACCAGATCGAGGAACCCTCGAAGCTGGCCGATACCGTCGCCAGCCACCTCAATCTGAAGATCCCCGAAAAGCAGGATCTGCTGGAGATCGCCAAGATCAGCGAACGGCTGGAGCGGGTGTTCGGCCACATGGAGTCCGAGATCGGCGTCCTGCAGGTGGAAAAGCGCATCCGCAACCGCGTGAAGCGGCAGATGGAGAAGACTCAGCGGGAGTACTACCTGAACGAGCAGCTGAAGGCGATCCAGAAGGAACTGGGCGAGGGCGAGGACGGCAAGGACGAGAACGCCGAGCTCGAGGGTCGGATCAAGAAGACCAAATTCTCCAAGGAGGCTCGGGAGAAGGCGGTGGCGGAACTGAAAAAGTTGCGCACCATGAGCCCGATGAGCGCCGAGGCCACGGTGGTGCGCAACTACCTGGACTGGATGCTGTCGATCCCCTGGAAGAAGCGCAGCAAGATCAACAACGACGTGGTTGCTGCCGAGAAGATGCTGGAATTCGACCATTATGGCCTGGAGAAGGTCAAGGAACGGATCATCGAGTATCTGGCGGTGCAGGCGCGCAGCCCGAAGGTGCGTGGGCCGATCCTGTGTCTGGTCGGGCCCCCTGGCGTCGGCAAGACGTCACTGGGCAAGTCGATCGCCAAGGCGACGGGCCGCAACTTCGTGCGGATGTCGCTGGGCGGCGTGCGCGACGAGGCCGAGATACGCGGCCACCGGCGGACCTATATCGGCTCGATGCCGGGCAAGGTCATCCAGGGCATGAAGAAGGCCAAGACCTCCAACCCGCTGTTCCTGCTTGACGAAGTGGACAAGCTTGGGTCGGACTGGCGCGGCGATCCGTCGTCGGCGCTGCTGGAGGTGCTGGATCCCGAACAGAACTCCACCTTCGCCGATCATTACCTGGAGGTCGACTACGACCTGTCCGACGTGATGTTCGTCACCACAGCCAACAGTCTGCGGATGCCGCAGCCGCTGCTGGACCGGATGGAGATCATCCGCATCCCCGGCTACACCGAGGATGAAAAGGTGGAGATCGCCAAGCGCCACCTGATCAACAAGCAGGGCGAGGCGCACGGGCTGAAGAAGGAGGAGTGGAGCATCAGCGACGATGCACTGCGCGACCTGATCCGATATTACTCGCGGGAAGCCGGTGTGCGGAACCTGGAGCGCGAGATCGCCAATCTGGCCCGCAAGTCGGTGAAGGAGATCGTGACCAAGAAGACGCCGAAGATCGCGGTCACCCGCAAGAACCTGGAAAAATTCGCCGGCGTGAAGAAGTTCCGTTTTGGTGAGACGGAAGCCGAGGACATGGTGGGCGTTGTCACCGGCTTGGCCTGGACTGAGGTCGGTGGCGAGATCTTGACCATCGAGTCGGTGCTGCTTCCGGGCAAGGGCAACATCAAGCAGACCGGCAAGCTGGGCGACGTGATGCAGGAGAGCGTCTCGGCGGCGCTCAGCTACGTGCGCAGTCGTTCGGCACGGTTTGGGATCAAGCCGCCGTTGTTCGAAAAGCGCGACATCCACGTGCACGTGCCCGAGGGGGCGACGCCGAAGGATGGGCCGTCCGCCGGCGTGGCGATGGCGACGTCGATCGTGTCGATCCTCACCGGCATCCCGGTGCGGCGGGATGTTGCGATGACCGGGGAGATCACGCTGCGCGGCCGGATCCTGCCGATCGGGGGGCTGAAGGAAAAGCTTCTGGCGGCGCTGCGGGCCGGGATCACGACGGTGTTCATTCCGAAGGAGAATGAGAAGGACCTGGCGGAGATCCCCGACAACGTAAAGAAGCATTTGAAGCTGATCCCGGTGGCCGATGTGGACGAGGTGATCGCCCAGGCACTGGCCCGGCGACCGGTGCCGATCGAATGGGAGGAGCCGCCTGATCCGCCGGTTCCGGCGCCGACGGCGCAGCCCGCACAGGCATCCCTGCCGCATTAAGATGTCTGCGCCGACCCCGAGGCTTACCCGCCCCGGGGTCGTTCGGTTTGCGGCGCGGCGGTGTTGGTTATCCACCGTTGGTCGGTCTGGTCATCGCTGGTCGCGGCTGGGCCACCCCCTAGCCTGGCAGCGGTCGGTCGGCCGATAAGCGCAGGTAAAGCCGCGCACTTACTGATCTTGTCTCAAGCCGTGCCAAGGGCCGGTTTTTCCCCAGGAATCCTTGGTCTAAGCATTGACGCGGCGGAAATGCCGCCAGTAGTGTCCGCCGTTCTATCGACACTACGATTCGTTATTTTCCATATTGAGAGGGAAACGCTGTGAATAAAATGGATCTCGTCGCGGCAGTGGCTGATGAAACCGATATCTCGCGCGCCAAGGCGGGCGAGGTCGTGGATGCCATGTTCGGCGCCATCAGCGGGGCATTGAAGAAAAAGGAAGAGGTCCGACTGGTTGGCTTTGGCACGTTCGTGGCGGCGGTTCGCAAGGCCAGCACAGGGCGCAATCCACGCACCGGCGAGGAGATGGCGATCCCCGAGTCGACGACGGTTCGCTTCAAGGCCGGCAAAGGCCTGAAAGATCTGGTGGGCTGAGCGGGCGATCACCGACAGCCCGCCGGATGCGCGTGTCGGCGGTCTATCTGGGTCGTGGTGTTGCAGGGCGGTTAGCTCAGCGGTAGAGCGTCTCGTTTACACCGAGAGGGCCGGCGGTTCGAATCCGTCACCGCCCACCAGCCTGCCGCGGTTTGTTTCCCGTGAAACGAGATTTGTGGCGATGACCAGTCGAAGCTGGAACGAAATGGTCAGGCCGTGGCAGGGCGCTGGCGGGCCGGGCATGGGGTGTCCGCGGTTTTGCCGATCAAGGCCTCGGGTGGCGCCGCAACCGTCTTGACGGCATGGGCTACCCAGCCTAAACGCTGCCGCCTGCCGCTGCGGGTGTAGCTCAGTTGGTTAGAGCGCCGGCCTGTCACGCCGGAGGTCGCGGGTTCGAGCCCCGTCACTCGCGCCAGCAGCGGTCGCACTATCCATAACGTGTCATCGTGTCCGACGGCCTTTTGAGCCGCCCCCTATGGCGGTGGCGGTGGGATGGGTCTATTACGTTTTTCATCGCGGGAGGGACAAGCTGGCGCCATCGGTGTCTGGCTGGTTTCTTGCTGCGGTGACCGCCCCTCGCCCTTGTTCGGATCTGTCCATGCAGCCAGTTCTTTTTGGGTATCTGCCGATCCTGGTGTTTCTGGTGATCGCTGGCGGGATCGGCACCGCCATGGTCGGCGGGTCATTGATCGTGGCTCGGCAAAAACCATATCCGGAAAAGCTGTCGGCCTATGAATGCGGGTTCGAGGCGTTTGACGATGCAAGGCGGCGTTTTGACGTGCGCTACTACCTCGTCGCGATCCTTTTCATCATCTTCGACCTGGAGGTCGCGTTCCTCTTCCCCTGGGCCGTGGCACTGAAGGGGATCGGCGCCTTCGGCTTCTGGTCGATGATCGCGTTCCTTGCGGTTCTCACCGTGGGTTTCATCTACGAGTGGAGCAAAGGCGCGCTCGAGTGGGAGTAATGGTGAGTTGGGAGTAGCAGCATGAACGATGCGACCGAATTGGCCTGGAACCGGGATCACCTCCCGCCGGGTCCGGAGCAGGATGCTGTCATCAAGGGCATCACCGGCGAGATCGCCGACAAGGGCTTTCTGGTCGCCAACCTTGACAAGGTGGTGAACTGGGCGCGCACCGGCAGTCTGTGGCCGATGACCTTCGGTCTGGCCTGCTGCGCGGTGGAGATGATCCACGCCTATATGCCGCGATACGATCTGGACCGCCTGGGGATCATCCCGCGCGCGTCGCCGCGGCAGAGCGATGTGATGATCGTCGCCGGGACCTTGACCAACAAGATGGCGCCGGCTTTGCGCAAGGTCTACGATCAGATGCCGGAGCCGCGCTGGGTGATCAGCATGGGCAGCTGCGCCAACGGCGGCGGCTATTATCACTATTCCTATTCTGTCGTGCGCGGCTGCGACCGGGTTGTGCCGGTCGATATCTACGTGCCGGGATGCCCGCCGACCGCCGAGGCCCTGGTCTACGGCATCATGCAGTTGCAGAAGAAGATCCGCCGGACCGGGACGATCCTGCGTGGCTGAGGACGTGGCAGTCACCGAGGTCACCCCGCCGCCGCCATCGGCGATGGAACTGCTGGGGCAGTCGATCGCCGTGATAGCCGGGGCCTCGGGATTTCGGATCGAGGGTGGCGAGCTGGTTGTCCAGGTGGCGCGCGATGCCGTGCCGGCGGTGATGCAGACGTTGCGCGACGACCCTCAATTCGCGTTCGAGCAGATGATGGATCTGTGTGGCGTCGACTGGCCGGAGCGGCCAGAACGTTTTGATGTCGTCTATAATCTGCTGTCGGTGAGGTTGAACCAGCGGGTGCGCGTAATCACCACAACCAACGCTTCAGTTCCGGTGCCGTCGGTCTACACGATCTGGCCGGTGGCGACGTGGTGGGAACGCGAGGCGTGGGACCTGTTCGGCATCGTGTTCTCGGGGCAGCCGGACCTGCGGCGCATCCTGACGGATTATGGCTTCGAGGGGCATCCGCTGCGCAAGGATTTCCCGATGACCGGCTATGTGGAAGTCCGTTACGACGAGGACCGCAAGCAGGTGGTCAACGAGCCGGTGCGGCTGACGCAGGATTTCCGCAGCTTCGATTTCATGTCGCCGTGGGAAGCGGTCACGACCTTGCCGGGCGATGAGAAGGTGTTCACCGAGCGGGCCGCCGAACAGGCGAAAGGCCAGGACAGATGAGCGAGACAACACAGGCTAATCCGTCCGCCAAGACGGTGGAGATCGATAGTCATTCGATCAACTTCGGCCCCCAGCATCCGGCCGCTCATGGCGTGCTGCGGCTGATCCTGGAGCTGGACGGCGAGGTTGTCGAACGGGCCGACCCGCATATCGGCCTGCTCCACCGCGGCACCGAAAAGCTGATCGAATACAAGACCTATATGCAGGCGGTGCCGTATTTCGATCGCCTCGATTACGTCTCGCCGATGTGCGAGGAGCACGCTTTCGCGCTGGCGGTGGAAAAGCTGCTGGGGATCACCGCACCGGAACGGGCGCAATGGATCCGCGTGATGTTCGCCGAGATCACCCGCATCCTCAATCATCTGCTGAACGTTACGACTTTCGCGCTGGACGTTGGCGCGATCACACCGAGCCTCTGGGGATTCGAGGAGCGGGAGAAGTTGATGGAGTTCCATGAGGCGGCGTCGGGTGCTCGTCTGCACGCCAACTACTTCCGGCCGGGCGGGGTGTCGAAGGATCTGCCGGCCGGGCTGACCGACAAGATCGCGGCCTGGGCGGTGACATTTCCGAAGTTTGTCGACGATCTGGAATCGTTGTTGACAAGCAACAGGATCTGGAAGCAGCGCACCGTCGATATCGGGGTGATGTCGTCTGAGATGGCGCTGGCCTGGGGGTTCAGCGGGCCGCCGTTGCGCGCGTCCGGCGTGCCGTGGGACCTGCGTCGCTCGCAGCCTTACGACAAGTATGCCGAGGTGGAGTTCCAGGTTCCGGTCGGCCGCAACGGCGACTGTTATGATCGCTACCTGGTGCGGCTGGCTGAGATGCGTGAGAGCGTCAAGATCGTCAACCAGGCATTGGCGAAGATGCAGCCTGGACCGATCAAGGTGCAGGACCGGAAGTTCTCACCACCAACGCGGGGCGAGATGAAGCGATCGATGGAGGCGTTGATCCATCACTTCAAGCTGTACACCGAAGGGTATCATGTGCCGCCGGGTGCCACCTATACGGTGGTGGAAAGTCCGAAGGGGGAGTTCGGCGTCTATCTGGTCGCCGACGGAACGAACCGGCCGTATCGCTGCAAGATCAGATCGACGGGGTTTGCCTTTCTGCAGGCCACAGACGTCATGGTGAAGCGGCATATGCTGGCCGATGTCAGTGCCATCGTCGGTTCGATGGATGTGGTGTTCGGCGAGATCGACAGGTAGACCGATGGCACAGACAAACGGGGCAGCCCGCGATGGATCGGCCTTCGAACAGCCGGCCAGTTTTGCGTTCGATGAGTCGGGTGAGGCCGAGATAGCTCGGCTGGTGACGAAGTATCCGGCGGGCCGCCAGGCGAGCGCTGTGCTGCCGGCGCTGTACGTGGTGCAGAATCAGATGAAGCGGCAGACCGGCAGCGCCTGGGTGCCGATCAAGGCGATGGATGTGGTCGCGGTTCGGCTGAGCATGGCGCCGATCCGGGTTTACGAGGTGGCTACGTTCTACCTGATGTTCAATACGACTCCGATCGGAAAATACCACCTGCAGGTCTGCACCACTACACCATGCTGGTTGCGGGGGTCGGATGCGGTGACGGATGCCTGCCGTGCGGCGACCGGCATCAAGGGTTGGGGCGAGACCAGTGAAGACGAGGTGTTCACGATGACCGAGGTCGAGTGCCTTGGGGCTTGCGTGAATGCGCCGATCCTGCAGGTCGACGATGATTTTTACGAGGATATGGACGCCGAGAAGGTGGCCATCCTGCTGGCTGCCCTGCGACGCGGAGAACGGCCGGTGCCGGGATCGATGGCCGGACGGCAGACCTCGGCGCCCGAGGGTGGGCCGACAACGTTGACGACGCTGCATTTCGCGCCGGAGGGTTCAGATGCTGCAAGATAAGGACCGCATCTTCACCAACCTGTATGGTCAGTTCGACCCATTGCTGGACGGCGCTCGGACGCGCGGGGACTGGGATGACACGGCCGCGATCCTGGCGCGCGGGCGTGAGGCGATCGTGCAGGAGATGAAGGATTCCGGTCTGCGCGGACGAGGCGGCGCCGGCTTCCCGACCGGGCTGAAATGGTCGTTCATGCCGAAGCAGTCGGACCGGCCGTGCTATCTGGTGGTCAACGCCGATGAGTCGGAGCCCGGCACGTGCAAAGACCGGGACATCATGCGCCACGATCCGCATAAGCTGGTGGAAGGGTGCCTGGTCGCCGGCTTCGCCATGGGTGCGACCGCTGCTTATATCTACATCCGTGGGGAGTTCTACGCCGAATCGCTGGTGCTGCAGCGGGCGATCGACGAGGCCTACGCGGCCGGGCTGATCGGCCGGAACGCCTGCGGGTCCGGGTACGATTACGATGTCTTCCTGCATCGTGGTGCCGGCGCCTACATCTGCGGTGAGGAGACGGCACTGCTGGAAAGCCTGGAAGGCAAGAAGGGGATGCCGCGGATGAAGCCGCCGTTCCCGGCGGCCGTTGGACTGTACGGCTGTCCCTCGACGGTGAACAACGTTGAATCGATCGCGGTGGCGCCGACCATCCTGCGGCGCGGTGCATCCTGGTTCACCAGCTTCGGGCGGCAGAACAATACTGGACAGAAACTGTTCTGCATCTCCGGCCACGTCAACAAGCCATGCAACGTCGAGGAGGAGCTGGGAATTCCGTTACGAGAGCTGATCGACAAGTATGCGGGCGGAGTGCGTGGCGGGTGGGACAACCTGCTGGCGGTCATTCCCGGCGGGGCGTCGGTGCCGTTGATCCCGAAGTCGGTGTGCGATGATATCCTGATGGACTTCGACAGCCTGCGCGCCGCGCGCAGCGGCCTGGGCACGGCGGCGGTCATCGTCATGGACAAATCCACCGACGTGATCAAGGCGATCACCCGGCTGTCGAAGTTCTACATGCATGAAAGCTGCGGGCAGTGCACGCCGTGCCGCGAAGGCACCGGCTGGATGTGGCGGGTGATGACCCGCATGGTCGAAGGCCGCGCCATACCGAGTGAAATCGATACGCTGGAGCAGGTCACGCGTCAGGTCGAGGGCCATACCATCTGTGCGCTGGGCGATGCGGCGGCCTGGCCGATCCAGGGGCTGATCCGGCACTTTCGCCCGCTGATGGAAGAACGCATCACGGCCTACAAGGCGCGCAGCGCCCGGCCGATGCCGATGGCGGCGGAGTAGCGGTATGGCCAAGGTCACAATCGACGGCATCGTGGTCGACGTCGCGAACGGCTCGACCATTCTGCAGGCGGCGGAACAGGCGGGCATCGAGATCCCTCGGTTCTGCTACCACGAACGCCTGTCGATCGCCGGCAACTGCCGGATGTGCCTGGTGGAAGTCGAGAAGGCACCCCCCAAGCCGATCGCCTCCTGCGGCTATCCGGTCGCTGACGGCATGGTCGTCCACACCGACACCAAGATGGTGCGCAACGCCCGCCGCGGGGTGATGGAATTCCTGCTGATCAACCATCCACTGGATTGCCCGATCTGCGACCAGGGCGGTGAGTGCGATCTGCAGGACCAGGCCATGGGCTATGGCATGGACCACACGCGGTATGAGGAAAACAAGCGCGCGGTACCGGACAAAAATCTGGGTCCGTTGGTGAAGACGTCGATGAACCGCTGCATCCACTGCACGCGTTGCATTCGCTTCATTACTGAAGTGGCTGGGGTTCCCGAGCTGGGCGCGACCTCACGCGGGGAGCATATGGAAGTCGGCACTTACGTCGAGAAGGCGCTTGGGTCCGAACTGTCCGGCAACATCATCGACCTGTGCCCGGTTGGCGCGCTGACCTCGAAGCCATACGCCTTTGTCGCCCGCCCGTGGGAGCTTGCGAAGGTGGACAGCGTCGACGTGCTGGACGCGGTTGGCACCAACATCCGGATCGATGCGCGCGGGACCGAGGTGCTGCGGATACTGCCGCGGATCAATGAGGACGTGAACGAGGAATGGCTGGGCGACAAGTCCCGCTTCGCGCTCGACGGGCTGAAGCGTCGCCGGCTGGACCGGCCCTGGGTGCGGGAAAACGGCAAGTTGCGCGCCGCCAGCTGGAACGAGGCGTTCGCAGCGATCGCCGCGAAACTGCGGCCGCTGGCCGGCGACCGGATCGGCGGCATCGTGGGCGATCTATGCGATGGCGAAAGTGTGCTGGCGCTGAAGGATCTGTTGGCCAGTCTGGGCTCGTCCAACATGGATTGCCGGCAGGACGGTGCCAGATTGGATGCCGGTCGGCGGGATTTCTACTGCTTCAACAGCTCGATCGCCGGCATCGAGGACGCCGATGCGATTCTGCTCGTCGGCTCTAACCCGCGCAAGGAAGCGCCGGTGCTGAACGCTCGGATTCGCAAGGCATGGCTGGCGAACGAGATGCCGATCGGGGTCATCGGCAGCGAAACGGATCTGACGTATGCGGTGACCCATCTTGGTTCGGCGCCGTCGCTGCTGACGGATCTGGGTTCGCGGTCGACATCCCGCGAGGCTGACGATGACGCCGCTGATGGATCCGCGCGCGCCATGTCGCGGGCGGCGGCGCAGGCGTTTGGCACCGTGCTGACCAATGCCAAAAAGCCCATGGTCATCGTCGGGCAGGGCGCGCTGGCGCGTGCCGACGGCAGCGCGATCCTGGCGGCGGCGTGGCGGCTGGCCGCACAGGTCGGCGCGCTGTCGCAAGACTGGCATGGCTTCAACGTGTTGCACACCGCGGCGGGACGCGTGGGGGCGCTGGATCTTGGGTTCATGCCGGGTCCGACTGGCAAGGGCGTGGATGACATGCTGGCGGGCGGCGTCGATGTGCTCTGGCTGCTGGGTGCGGACGGGTTCGATCCGGCGCGCATCGCGGCGGGAACGTTCGTCGTCTATCAGGGGCATCACGGCGATGCCGGCGCGCGACGGGCGGATGTGATTTTGCCAGGGGCGGCCTATACCGAGAAGGCGGGCACCTACGTGAACACCGAGGGTCGCGCGCAGCGGGGTTTCAGGGCGGTCTATCCGCCGGGCGATGCGCGCGAGGACTGGACGATCCTGCGGGCGTTCAGCGCGGCGATCGGCAAGACCCTGCCGTACGACACGATCGATGCGCTGCGCGCGCGCATGGCGCAGGTCAATCCGGTGTTCGGCCGGATCGGGTTTCTGCCTCGCTTCGGCTGTTCCGACCATACCGGTCCGGCGGGTGACCCCGCGGTGCTGTCGGATGTGCCGCTGACCTCGGCCGTGGCAGATTATTATATGACCGATCCAATAACCCGAGCGAGTCCGACGATGGCGGCGTGTGTGGAGGCGCAAGGGGCGGGGGCGCCGATCGACCATGTGATGGCGGCGGAATAGGCGGATGTACGACTTCTTCCACAACACCAATATCGGTCTGGTCATCCTGACCTTCATCGAGGCATTGGCGCTGCTGGTGCCGCTGCTGATCGGCGTTGCCTATCTGACCTATGCCGAACGCAAGGTGCTGGCGGCGGTGCAGCTGCGCAAGGGACCCAATGTCGTCGGCCCGTTCGGGCTGTGGCAGCCGTTTGCCGACGCGCTGAAGATGCTGATGAAGGAAACCATCATTCCTTCAGGGTCAAACCGTCTGCTGTTCCTGATGGCGCCCATATTGACCTTCGCGCTGGCGATGCTGGCCTGGGCGGTCATTCCGGTGAACGCAGGCTGGGTGGGCGCCGATATCAATGTCGGCATTCTGTATCTGTTCGCGATTTCCTCATTGGGGGTCTATGGCATCATCATCGCCGGCTGGGCGTCGAATTCGAAATATGCCTTTCTTGGCGCGATGCGGTCGGCTGCGCAGATGGTCAGCTACGAGGTCTCGATGGGCTTCGTGCTGGTGTCGGTGCTGCTGTGCGTCGGCAGCCTGAACCTGACGGCGGTGGTGCTGGCGCAGCGGCACATCTGGTTCTGTATCCCGCTGTTTCCGATGTTCATCGTGTTCTTCATCTCGGCGTTGGCGGAGACCAATCGCTCGCCGTTCGACCTTCCGGAAGGCGAGTCGGAGATTGTCGCGGGGTTCTTCGTCGAATACTCGGCAATGAGTTTCGCGCTGTTCTTTTTGGGTGAATACGCCAACATGGTGCTGATGAGCGCGATGACCACCATCCTGTTCCTGGGTGGCTGGCTGGGACCGTTCGGGTTGCTGCCGCAGATCGGGGTAATCTGGTTTATCCTGAAGATCTGTTTCGTCCTGTTCTTCTTTCTGTGGGTGCGTGCGACGTTCCCACGCTACCGCTACGACCAACTGATGCGGCTGGGCTGGAAGGTCTTCCTGCCGCTGTCGCTGCTGTGGCTGGTGATCACGGCCGGTGCCTTGATGGCCTTTGGCTGGTTGCCCACCGCGTGAACCGCATGAACTCTTGGCACATGATCCCCTCACGCATGATCCCTTCGCCCATGACTCCTGGGCCCATGATCCTTCCGGGCATGGTCGTTTCGGGCATGTGCTCTGGGATGGAGTCCTGACATGGCATTCCTGGACCGCACCGCGCGCAGCCTTGTCCTCGGCGAGCTTGCCGCCGGCATGTGGCTGACGCTGCGCTACTTCTTCAAGCAGAAGGTCACGATCAACTACCCCTACGAGCGTGGGCCGATCAGCCCGCGCTTCAAAGGTGAGCACGCGCTGCGCCGCTATCCGAACGGCGAGGAACGCTGCATCGCCTGCAAGCTGTGCGAGGCGATCTGTCCGGCGCAGGCGATCACCATCGAAGCGGAACCCCGCGCCGATGGGTCACGTCGCACCACGCGTTACGACATAGACATGACCAAGTGCATCTACTGCGGGCTGTGCGAGGAAGCCTGTCCGGTGGATGCGATCGTCGAAGGGCCGAACTTCGAGTTCGCCACCGAGACGCGGGAAGAGTTGATGTACAACAAGGACAAGCTGCTGGAGAACGGCGACCGGTGGGAGCCGGAACTGGCGCGCCGGCTGGAACTGGATGCTCCCTACAGATGATCAGCACGATCTTTTTCTACATCTTCTCAGCGATCCTTCTGGTCTCGGCAGCGATGGTGGTCAGTGCGCGCAATCCGGTGCACTCGGTGCTGTTCCTGATCCTGGCGTTCTTCAACGCCGCGGCGTTGTTCCTGATCGCCGGGGCCGAATTCCTGGCGATGATCCTGGTGATCGTCTACGTCGGCGCGGTCGCGGTGCTGTTCCTGTTCGTGGTGATGATGCTGGACGTTGACTTCGCCGAACTGCGCGGCGGCTTCCAGCGCTATCTGCCGGTCGGTGCCACGGTCGGCGTGGTGTTGTTCGTGGAACTGGCGGCGGTGCTGGGTGGCTGGCAGCTCTCGCCCGGGTCGGTGCCATTGCGCATGTCGCCGATGCCGGTCGGGATGTCCAACACCGAGGCGATCGGGCGGGTGCTCTACACGGATTATGTTTTTCTGTTCCAGACCGCGGGGCTGATCCTGCTGGTGGCGATGATCGGCGCGATCGTGCTGACGTTGCGCGACCGTAAGACCTCGCGGCATCAGAATATCCAGAAGCAGACCGCGCGGACGGTCGGGGAGACGCTGGAAATGATGTCGCTCACGGTCGGCGCCGGGACGACGCGGTCAGGTGGCTATCTTCGACCGAAGCAACCGGAGGCGGTTCCGGCCGAGGAGCCGGCGGAGCACGCGGAGGCTGGGGGGCATGGTCATGGGCATTGAGGTCATCGGCGCCGAGATGATGGGCGGCGCGATGATCCGTCTGCTTTCCGATCCCGAAGTCAGCTGCGGTGCCGGGATGGTTCTGTCTGCCGGCTGTGGCATCCGGACGTCGTGCGCATGATGGCGGTCGGCATCGGCCACTATCTGGTGGTGTCCGCCATCCTGCTCGTGCTGGGCATCTTCGGCATCTTTCTCAACCGCAAGAACGTCATCGTCATCCTGATGGCGATCGAGTTGATCCTGCTCGCGGTGAACCTGAACTTCGTTGCCTTCTCGGCTTTGCACAACGATCTGGCCGGGCAGGTGATGGCGATGCTGGTGTTGACCGTGGCCGCCGCCGAGGCGGCGATCGGGCTGGCGATTGTCGTCATCTACTTCCGCAACCGCGGGTCGATCCAGGTTGAAGACGTCAACCTGATGAAGGGCTGAGGATCAGTGATAAGTTTCCAGTTGTCAGTTGTCAGCCGGGGCGCTGGGCGCCGGGTGTGGTCATGATTTACGCTCTTGCCGTGTTCGCACCGCTGGCCGGTGCCCTGGTGTCTGGCCTGCTGGGACGGGCGATCGGCGACAAGGCGGCGATGGGGGCGTCGATCCTGGGCATGGTGATCGCCGCGATCTGCGGGCCGCTGGCGTTCTTTCAGCTGACCGGTGGGCATCTGACCGGTGGGCAGCTGATGGGGGGGGCCGCAACCGACGGCGTGCTCGACCTCGGGTCATGGATCGAGGCCGGGCGGTTCCACGTCGACTGGGCGCTGCGCTATGACACGCTGTCCGCGGTGATGGTCGCGATGGTGTCGTTCGTTTCGATGCTGATCCACGTCTACTCGGTCGGCTACATGGGCCATGACGCGCGGCCGCGCTATCGCTTCTTCGCCTATCTGTCGCTGTTCAGCTTCGCCATGCTGATGCTGGTGACGGCCGACAACCTGGCGCAGCTGTTCTTCGGCTGGGAAGGCGTCGGTCTGTGCTCCTATCTGTTGATCGGCTATTGGTATGACCGGCCGACCGCCAACGCCGCGGCGATCAAGGCGTTCGTGGTCAACCGGATCGCCGACCTGCCGTTCGCGGTGGGCGTCGCGCTGATCTTCTTCAAGTTCGGCTCGATCGAGTTTTCCGCCATCTTCCCGGCGGTGGCGCAACACGTGCCGGACAACTACGCACTGTTCGGAACCACGTTTCCGGCGATCGAGGTCATTGCGTTCCTGCTGTTCATCGGCGCGATGGGCAAGTCGGCGCAGCTGGGTTTTCACGTCTGGCTGCCCGATGCGATGGAGGGGCCGACGCCGGTGTCGGCGCTGATCCATGCCGCGACGATGGTGACCGCTGGCGTGTTCATGATGGCGCGGATGTCGCCGCTGATGGAATACGCACCGGTCGCGCTGGCCTTCGTGGCGTTCATCGGCGGCTCGACCGCGCTGTTCGCCGCCACGGTCGGCTGCGTGCAGAACGACATCAAGCGGGTCATCGCCTACTCCACATGCTCGCAGCTGGGCTACATGTTCGCCGCCGTCGGCGTCGGCGTCTATCAGGCGGCGATGTTCCACCTGATCACCCATGCCTTCTTCAAGGCACTGCTGTTCCTGTCGGCCGGATCGGTGATCCATGCGATGTCAGACGAGCAGGACATGCGCAAGATGGGTGGCCTGGCCAGGATCATTCCGGTGACCTGCGCGGTGATGTGGATCGGTAACCTCGCGTTGGCCGGCATCCCGCCGTTCGCCGGCTACTGGTCGAAGGACGCGATCATCGCCGCGACCTATGCCGCGGGATCGGGGATCGGCCTGTATGCCTTCATCTGCACGGTGCTGGCGGCGTTCCTGACCTCGTTCTACTCCTGGCGGCTGCTGTTCATGACCTTCCACGGCCCGTCGCGCGCCGACCACCACGTGCTGGAGCACGCGCATGAAAGTCCGTGGGTGATGCTGGGTCCGCTGATCGCGCTGGCGTGCGGCGCGGTGCTCGCCGGCTGGGCGTTGAACGGCTGGTTCATCGGCGCCGATTGGCCGCGGTTCTGGAACGGCGCGATCTACAACGGCGCGCATAACCACGTGATCGAGAACCTCGAGCATCTGCCGATCTGGGTGGCGTACTCGCCGCTGGTGCTGGGTCTGGCCGGCATCGGGATGGCCTGGGTGATGTACATCGGCAATCCGCTGCTGCCGGTCCGGCTGGCGCAGAGCTTTGGCGGGATCTACCGGTTCCTGCTGAACAAGTGGTATTTCGATGAGCTGTACAACATGATCCTGGTGCGGCCGGCGATCCGTCTGGCGAGACTGTTGTGGCAGGTCGGCGACGTCACGATCATCGACGGCGTGCCCAACGGGCTGGCCGAACTGACCAGCGACGGGTCTCGCCAGGTGGTCAAGATCCAGACCGGCTCGCTGGCCGTCTATGCCTTTGTCATGCTGATCGGCGTCGTCGTGCTGCTTGGCATCTTCATGCTGAGCCGGTGAGATCATGAACGCCCCTGTTGCCATCGCGAGCGCCAACGCCGCCGGTTTCCCGATCCTGTCGCTGATCACCTGGCTGCCCCTGGTCGGCTGTCTGGTGATCATGCTGGTGCGCGGCGACGAGCAGACCGTTGCCTCCAACGCGCGCTGGGCGGCGCTGTGGACCAGCCTGCTGGTGCTGGCGTTGTCGCTGGTGCTGTGGGTCAGCTTCGATCAGTCCGACGCCGGCTTCCAGTTCAACGAGCACGTGAGCTGGCTGCCGGAATTCAAGGTCGGCTACAGCATGGGTGTCGACGGCATCTCGGTGCTGTTCGTGCTGCTGTCCACGGTGCTGACGCCGATCTGCATCCTGGCGAGCTGGGAGGCCATCCAGACCCGGGTGCGGGAGTTCATGATCAGCTTCCTGGTGCTGGAAACCATGATGGTCGGCATGTTCTGCGCGACCGATTTCGTGGTGTTCTACATGTTCTTCGAGGGCGTGCTGATCCCGATGTATCTGATCATCGGCGTCTGGGGCGGCCCGCGCCGGGTCTATGCGGCGGTAAAATTCTTCCTGTTCACCCTGACCGGTTCGGTGCTGATGCTGCTGGCGCTGGTCGCCATGTGGCTGCAGGCCGGCACGACCGATATTCCGACGCTGATGCACACGGTGTTTCCCGCCGGCATGCAGACCTGGCTGTTCCTGGCGCTGTTCGCCTCTTTCGCGGTGAAGGTGCCGATGTGGCCGGTGCACACATGGCTGCCGGACGCCCATGTCGAGGCGCCGACCGCCGGATCGGTGATCCTGGCCGGGGTGCTGCTGAAAATGGGGGCGTATGGGTTCCTGCGGTTCTCGGTGCCGATGCTGCCCGAGGCGGCGGCCGAATTCGCACCGTTTATCTTCACCATCTCGGTCGTGGCGGTGATCTACACATCCCTGGTCGCGCTGGCGCAGGAGGACATGAAGAAGCTGATCGCGTATTCCTCGATCGCCCACATGGGGGTCGTCACGATCGGCATCTTTACCTTCAACGTGCAAGGCATCTCCGGCGCGCTGTTCCAGATGCTGTCGCACGGGATCGTTTCGGCGGCGCTGTTCCTGATCGTCGGTGTGGTCTATGACCGCATCCACTCGCGGGAGATCACCCGCTATGGCGGCCTGGCCGACCGGATGCCTGCCTACGCGCTGGTGTTCATGCTGTTCATGATGGCGTCCGTCGGGCTGCCCGGCACGGCGGGGTTCGTCGGCGAATTCCTGGTCATCATCGGCTCGCTGCAGGTCAACTTCTGGCTCGCTCTGCTGGGTGGCATGGGGATGATCCTGGGGGCCGGATACATGCTGTATCTGTATCGTCGTGTCATCTTCGGGCGGATCACGCGCGACGACCTGCGGCATATCCTGGATCTCAGCCCGCGCGAGTGGACGGTGTTCGCGCCGTTGATCGTGCTGACGCTGTGGATGGGCATCTATCCGTCGAGCTTCACCAGCTATTTCGACGCGTCCGTGGGTGCGATGGTGCAGCACCATAACGCGGCGCTGGCCGCCACCACCAAGCTGGCCGGGACCGTGCATTGATGACCGCTGGGATGACCGCTGGGATGAACTGGACCTTGGCACTACCCGAGATCGTGCTGGCCGGCGTCGGCATGGCGACACTGGTGTTCGGTGTGCTGCGTAAGCAGGACAGCACCGTGGCGTGCACGATGTTGACCATTGGCGGCTACCTGATCGCCGGCCTGCTGGTGCTGACCCGCACCAACGGCTTCGGCTTCCACGGCCAGTTCGTTGCTGATCCGTTTAGCGCATTCAACCAGATCCTGATCATCGCCGGTGCGGCGTTGTCGGCGATCATGGCGATGGACTGGAATCGCACGCAGGGTATCGGCCGGTTCGAGTTCCCGGTGCTGATGCTGTTCTGCACCGTCGGCATGATGATCATGGCGTCGGCCTCCAACCTGATGACGCTGTATCTGGGGCTGGAGCTGCAATCGCTGGCGCTATATGTCCTGGCGGCGTTCGCGCGCGACGAACTGCGGTCTTCCGAAGCCGGCCTGAAGTATTTTGTGCTGAGCGGACTGGCCTCCGGCCTGCTGCTGTACGGCATTTCGCTGATCTATGGGTTCTCCGGCACGATGGACCTGGCATCGTTGCACACCTTGCTGCTGCAACCCAGCAGTGCATCTGCAGGGCTGGTGGTCGGGATCGTCTTCGTGCTCGTCGGGCTTGCCTTCAAGGTGTCCGCGGTGCCGTTCCACATGTGGACGCCGGATGTCTACCAGGGCGCACCGACCTCGGTGACGGTGTTCTTCGCCACGGCCCCGAAAGTCGCCGCCATGGCGCTGCTGCTGCGGGTGATGGGGACGTCGTTCGCCTCCCTGGTCGGCGCATGGCAGATCCTGGTGGTGATCGTCTCGATCGCATCGATGCTGCTGGGCGCGCTGGCGGCGATCGGGCAGACCAACATCAAGCGGCTGATGGCCTATTCCTCGATCGGGCACATGGGCTATGCCCTGATCGGCCTTGCCGTGGGCACGGTCGGGGGTGTGCGCGGCACGCTGATCTACATGGTCATCTACGTGTTCATGATCGCCGGCACGTTTGGTTGCATCCTGGCGATGCGGCGGACCGGGCGCGCGGTGGAGCAGATCACCGACCTGTCGGGGCTGGCGAGCAACGATCCCGCGCTGGCGTTGGCATTGGCGGTGTTCATGTTCAGCCTGGCAGGCATTCCGCTGATGTCGGGGTTCTTCGCCAAACTTTACATATTCCTGGCGGCGGTCCAGGCCGGCCTGTGGACCCTGGCGGTGATCGGCGTCTTGACCAGCGTGGTCGGAGCTTTCTATTACATTCGCGTCATAAAAATCATGTATTTCGATGCGCCTGCCGAACGGTTTGATGCACGACCGGCGTCGTTGTCGTTCGTGGTGGCCGCGACCGGGCTGTTCACCGGGTTCTTCTTTCTGTTCCCGGCACCGGTGGTCGCGGCGGCACAGGCGGCAGCGGGCGTGTTGTTCCGGTAGCAACGTTTTCGATTGAGCCGCCGTCGACCGGCGCTTTATATCATCCCCATCACGGTGATCCAGTCGGGGTGCGGAAACGTGTTGAATGGACCTTGATCAAAGCCTTGGTGTTCTGGATGACGGCGATCTGGTGCTGCAGTTCGAGAGCATCGGCGATAATTGCGAGCTTGGGCTGGTGCAACGCCGCGCCGGGGTAGAGCCGCTTGGTTTGTTGCGATTTGCCGGGGCGCCGTTGCGCAATCTGCTGCGGGGCCTGAACGCGCGCTTCGCGAACATCGCCGATCCAGCGCATGTCCGGATCAATCCCGAGAACGGCGAGTACATGGTCAAGCTGACCAAGTACGACTTTACCTTTCATGCGCATGTCAGGACCGGGGAGATGGCGGCGGCGGCGCTGCATCAGCAGCAATGCCGCACGATCGGCTTCCTGGCTGACAAGCTGATCGCCGATCTGCAGGATGCCTCCAAGATCCTGGTGTTCCGCCAGAACGAGCCACTGTCGGCCGGCGATCTGATCGATCTGCGGATTGCCCTTTCAGCCTATGGACCCGGTATCCTGCTGTGGGTGCAGGCAGCCTGTCCCGGGCATCCGCCAGGATCGGTGGCGGTGGCGGACGAGCGGATGATAGTGGGGTATGTGCGGCGCCTGGCTGAGCGCGACACCGTCCCTGAGCTTGATTTCCCATCCTGGATGCGGGTGCTGCGCCGGGCCTACGCGCTGCGTCGGCAGTCCCGCGACGGACGGCTGGTGCCGGCCTCGTGCAGGCCCTTCGCTCGGACCGAGATCACCTTTGGCCTTGGGGGCGACGCCGGGCCGCGACTGGGCTACGGCTGGTCCGGACCGGAGGCTGGCTATCAGTGGTCGGTCAACGAGCGTAGTCTGCTGACCATCGAGGTGCCTGGTCCGGCGGACGACTACTGGCTGGAGATGGACGTCGTGCCCTACATCAAGCCGCCCCTGTTGCCATGTCAGCAGCTGGACGTGGTGATTGGCGGGGCCTTGGTCCATAGTTTCCCGGCGCTGCCGAGGGGCGCGGTCGGGTGTGTGGTGCCGGGCCATTTGGTGCAGGGGCACGCGAGGATCGAGATCGTCTTTGACCACCCCAATGCCACTAGCCCGATGCTGGCGGCGGGAGAGGGTGACGACAGACGGCTGGGCGTGGCGTTCAGCCGTCTGTCGTTGATCTGCGCGTGACGGCGACCAGGGCATGATGGCTTCGGCCTGACTCAAAGCAAGCTCATCCCGCTCAGGTCAAGCCGACCGGAGCGGGATGGGTCGCGTGGGGTTTAGCAGGTTGTCGCGACAGCTTTGGTCTGGCGGCGTCGGGCCGCGACACCGGTGCCGAGGAGACCGACCCCGAGCAGCGCCATGGATGCTGGTTCGGGTACATAAACGTCGGTGAGCAGCACGTCCTTGGCCGGGGCAGGGCCGGAAATGTAGTTGAAAGCCAAGGTGTAGACGCTGCTGGCCCCAGTGGTGAAGGTGTCGGAGACCGGCGTCCAGCTGCCGACCGGAACCTGGGTCGTGCCGGCCTCATTGGTGAAGGCGAGGAAGACGGGATAGTTCGGCGTGAGGTAGTTTGTCAGGGTAAACGAAAACGGGTTCGCAGCACCGGATGCCGTCGCGAACAAGGCGTAGCTGAGCGTGTAGGCGGTGAACGGGGTCAGGGTTATCTGCTGGGAAATCGTCTCGTTGGCGTTGTCGTCAACGAAGAACGCGGCGTTGGTGCCGGCCTGATAGTTTGGCACGTTGTCGCCGTAGCCTGTCGAATTGGTGCCGCCGGTGGCGATCGAGGTGACGCCGATCCCGGGCGTGGTGCCGCCGCCGGTCACGGTCCAGCCATTCAGACCGTCGGCGAAGCTACCGTTGGCCACGATCGGGCTGGCGTTGGCATGCGAGACTGCGCTGAGGGCGGCGATCGCGCAGATGGCGGCGAGGGCGGTGGTTTTAAGCGAGGTCATGATAATGCTGCGTCCTGTCGGGTTGAAGTCGTTGCGGTCGATACGGGCGAACCAGAAGTAAAAAGCGGCATGAACTTGTTCTCGGTCTCGCCTTGTTGAGATCGGAATAAACAATGCATCCGGCATGCCAACTAGAGATACAGACGATGATATGTATGTCGCTTATGTTTTACTATATTTGGCTGTGTTTTGGCATGAAAAGCATAGAATGACATGCGGTTGTACTGATTGGTTTGTTAACTAGTGTCGGAATTATTTACATTAGGTTTCGGGAGCGGGTTCGGCCCGCGCTGAGCCGGAGAGTCCGAGCTTCGGTTTCGTGTCCGGATCAGGCCAGGGCGCGCCGCGACCGGAGCGGCCGGAGACAGCGATGAACGCCGCGGTCGCGCCGGATCCTCGTTCCAGATCGCACCAGGCGATCACGCTCACCCCGCCGATCGACCATGGCCGGACAGCGTTCGTGCTGGGAAATCGCGGTGAGCGCCGGTAAACCAGGTCGAAGACGGCGCACCGCAGGGATCCAGATCGCGCGATGACCATGGACACATTCGCTGCAGCAGGGCTTTCGGACCGGGAGCTGGTCCTTGGATTCGAAAGTCTGGGTGACAGCTGCGAGCTCGGGCTCGTGCAGCGCATGGTCGGGGTCGAGCCGCTGGGCCTGTTCCGCTTCGCCGGCGCCCCTCTGCGCCATCTGATCCGCGCCCTGGAGGCCCGCTTCGAGGGTCTGGCCGATCCCGCGGAGGTTCGCGTGCAGCCGGAAAACGGCGAATATATGATCAAGCTGACGAAGTATGATTTCATCTATCATGCGCATGTCAAAATCGGCGACGTGGACCCGGTGGCACTGCACCGGCAGCAGATCCGCACGCTGGGTTTCCTGATCGACAAGCTGACGACCGATCTGACGGATGCGGAAAAGATTATGGTATTCCGGCAGAACGAGGAACTGTCGGCGAACGACCTGATGGATTTTCGGTCGGCCCTGGCGGCCTATGGGCAATCCCGTCTCTTGTGGATCCAGGAAACCCGGGCCGGTCATCCGCCGGGGACCGTGGTGGTGATCGACGACACGCTGATGGTCGGCTACGTGACCCGGCTGGCCACGCGGGCGAACGCGCCCGACCTCGATCTGCGATCGTGGCTTGGCATGTTGCGGCAGGCCAAAGTCGTAGACCGGACCAATGCCGCGGAGCGGGCCAACCCGGCAAGCCAAGCGCGCTTGACCGACTGTGTCATCCCCGCTGCGGCCAGATCGGTGGCAAAGCTGCTGCCGCGCACCGATATCTTCTTCGGCCGGGACGGCAATGCGGCGGCGCTGACCGGATCTGGCTGGTCGGCGCCCGAGTCAGGCTTCACCTGGGCCGTCGGACGGCGCAGCAGCCTGACGATCGTCAGCCCCGGTGAGGCAGATCGCTACTGGCTGCAGATGGATGTCGTCCCGTTCGTCGCGCCGCCCAGGCTGATGGCGCAGAGCATGGCGGTCACGGTCAACGGTGAACTGATCCACAGGTTCGATCCGCTGCCGCGCGGCAAAGCCGGCTGTGTGGTACCACGGCGCCTTCTGGAGGGTCGCGACCTGATCGAGATCGTGCTGGATCACCCGGATGCGGCGAGCCCCCGTGTGGTTGCCGGGCGCGACGATGACCGGCGCCTCGCGGTGTCGTTCTACGGCTTGTCGGTGATCGGCGGTTGATCCGCATCGAGCCTTTGACATCGGTGCGGCACGTGGGAAAACGTTGTGATCTCGGGAACAGGAGCCACCATGTCCGCATCATCCACCGCCGGGCCGGTACCAGCGGGCCCAGCGATCGGCCGGATCGGCTTCATCGGCCTCGGCGTGATGGGCGAGCCGATGTGCGGTCATCTGGCGCGCCGCTCGGGGACCCCGGTCGTGGCGCATGATCTGCGCCCCGAACCGCTGGAGCGGCTGACCGCCCAAGGTGTGGCGGCCGCATCCATGCAGCAGATCGCGGCTACGTGCGACGTGATCCTGCTGTCACTGCCTGACGGCCGCGCTGTCGCCGCGGTGATCGAGCAGCTTGAGCCGGATCTGCGGCCCGGGCAGTGCGTGGTGGACACCAGCACCTCATCGGTCGCGCTGACCCGCACGATCGGTGCGCGGCTGACGGCGAAGAGCATACTGTTCGCCGATGCGCCGGTGGCGCGAACCCGCGAGGCGGCATCGCGCGGCGAGCTGAGCATTATGGTCGGTGCGACCGAGGCGACGTTTTCCCGCATCCATTCCATTCTGCAGACCATGGGATCGGACGTGACGCACTGCGGACCTGTCGGATGCGGGCAGGTGGTGAAGATCCTGAACAATATGCTGGTGTTCCAGCACTGCGCTGCCCTGGCGGAGGCGATCGCCATCGGGCGGCGCAACGGTGTGCCGGCGGACGTTCTGCTGCCGACCCTGGCGATGGGTTCAGGCGACAGCTTCGTGCTGCGCAACCACGGCATGAAGGCGATGCTGCCCGCGGCGTTCCCGGAACGGGCATTTTCGACCCGCTATGCGATGAAGGATCTGTCCTACGCGCTGGAGCTGGCGGAGGCGTCCGGCCTTGATCCGGCGGCGGCAAAGCTGACCATGCAGCGCCTGAAGCAGGCCGAACAGGCCGGCTATGGCGAGCAGTATCATCCCGTCGTGGTGAAGGTGATCGACCCGCAATGATCGCGTTTCCGCAAGCCGCGTCGTGGCGCCAGGCCTGTGCCGGCGATGCGTCCCTGGCGGCCTGGGCGGGTCCATGGTCGGTCTGCTTCTCGATCGTCAACGGTCCGGTCACGACCGTGTTCAACCTGGTGAACGGCAAGGTCCAGTGGGGCGAGGGCGAGCCGGGCGGGGGCGAGCCGGCGTTCGCCCTGGCCGCGCCCGCCTCGGTGTGGGACAAATTCCTCCAGCCGGTGCCGCCCCGGCATCACCATGGGCTGTTCGCGTTGCACTATCGCATTCCCGAATTCGCCATCCAGGGCGACCAGCTGGTGTTGATGGAGCACGCCCATATCGCGCGCCGGGTGCTGGAAGTCGGCAAATGGCTGGCGTTGGGGAACGCGGCGCCAGTGCCCATGAGCCTGGCGCCGCGCGATGGCTTAAGGGCGATGCCGAAGGTCCAGGGCGGCTATGTCCCGGTCACGGTCGACGGCATCACCTATCAGATCTACCACGAAACCGCGGGCGCGGGACGTGATGTCCTGTGTATGCACACCGCCGGGTCGGATGGGCGGCAGTTTCATGGCCTGATGGCGGACGGGCGACTGACCGAGGGGCATCGACTGGTGGCGTTCGACATGCCGTGGCACGGCCGGTCGCCGCCGCCGGAGGGGTCGATCCCGGGATCGTGGCGGTTGAACACCGATCTTTATGTCGATGTGATCATGGGGTTCATCGCGGCGGCCGGGCTGGACAAGCCGATCGCGCTTGGCGCCTCGATGTCAGGCGAGATCTGCCTGGAGCTCGCGTACCGGCATCCGGAGGCGTTCAGCGGCATCGTCGCCTGCGAGGCGTGCGACAAGATCAACCAGCGACAGACCATCTGGGCGGCGCATCCCCGGGTAAACCAGTCGATGTTCGTGCCAGAGTGGATCCGGGCGCTGAGCGCGCCACAGAGCCCGGCGGAATATCAGGAGGCGATCACCTGGCAGTACAGCCAGGGTGGTTCGGGCGTGTTCTATGGCGACATCGCGTTCTACTCGGGGGATTGGGATGCGCGGCAACGGGTCGGGCGGATCGACACCAACCGCTGCCCGCTTTTCATGCTGACCGGCGAGTACGACTACTCCTGCACGGTGGAAATGTCCGAGGCGACCGCGGCGAAAATTCCGGGCGTGAAGTTCCAGGCGATGGCGGGGATCGGGCATTTCCCGTTCGCCGAGAACCCGGGTCTGTTCGCCCAGTATCTGCTGCCGGTGCTGCAAGCGCTGCGACCGTGACGCAACAGACTACGGATGGTTAGGAAAAGCGCGTCTTTAGGATGCTTAGTTTCTGGTCACTTGACGGCAACGGCGCAAGGTTCTCGGGGGCCGCAATTGCGAGCCTCCGGCCGGAAGAAGGGCGCGACGGTCCACGATCGCGTTCCGCCCTAAGAGTACAGGTTAGCAACAGAGATGTAGCCTGCCAATCTCATGCGCGATACTAGGGCGTGTCGTCAAATGAGCCAAATGGCGCTGGCGGCCAGGTAGACGGCGGCGAGAAAGTTGCGCGCGGTCTTGTCATAGCGGGTTGCGATAGCCCGGAACTGCTTGAGTTTGGCGAAGAACGTCTCGATCAAGTGGCGTTCTTTGTAGAGATGCCGATCATACGTCCGGCGCGACTTGCGGTTGGCCTTTGATGGGACCACAGCCGTCTTGCCGGCGGTCGTGAGCGGCTCGATGACCCGCTTGTCGGCGTCGAATGCCTTGTCGGCGATCAGCGTTGCAGCCTGCATATCCGCCAGCAGATGGTCGGCGCCGACCAGATCATGCGCCTCGCCGCCCGTCAGATGAAACGCCGTCGGATTGCCGAGCGCATCGACCAACGTGTGGATCTTGGTGCTCAATCCGCCACGCGATCGTCCGATCGCCTGGTCTTCGCCGGCTTTTTTTTCGCGCCGGCACTGTGCTGGTGAGCGCGCACGATGGTGCTGTCGATCATCGCGTATTCATTGTCGGCATCAGCCGAGAGATGCTGAAAGACCCTGTGCCAAACACCGGATTTAGCCCAGCGACTGAAGCGCCGATGGACGTTTTTCCAGTCGCCGAAGCGTTCCGGCAGGTCACGCCACGGGAGACCGGCGCGATAACGGTAGAGCACAGCCTCGACGAACAGGCGGTTGTCCGCCGCGGTTACTCCCACCCAGCCTGGCTGCCCGGGCAGCAACGCCTCGATCCGATCCCACTGGTCATCACGCAGTCCATAGCGCCACATCGGTCAGCCTCCAAAGCTGACCGCTTAGCAATCGGAGAATGCTGCGCGCCGGAATCCCCTGCGCGCTGTGTCGCATCTCTTTTTGCCCAGATGTTGCAGTTCAGACTCACCGCGGCCCGGAAGGCTCTAGCTATTTGACGACACGCCCTAATACGGCGCATACTGTTTTTGCTCCATTAGCGACGAGTGCAATGCCTGGTTGAGCGCCTGCTTGATCCGCCCCCGCTCGTCGTTTTCGCGATAGACCGCGCGCGCCAGGGCGATGAAGGCTGATCCGAAGTCGCCCGCGGCCTCTTTTTCCCGGATCAGGTCCTCGATCCGCCAGAGCCGTGCATTCACTGCCCGCGACGCCGCTGCGAGTTCTGGCGATGGCGAGGCACGCGATGCTGATTGCCGCAACAGCGCCAATTCGCGGGCGGCATCGTCGCGCGCCTGGGGCGCGTGCAGCCGGTGGGTCTTGATCTCCAGGATGGCGATCTTGTCGAAGAGTTCCCCCCACGAGACAGGAATGATGGGGCTGGTCATCGCTGAAGCGCTTGGGCCATCGCGGCGAAAACCGACGCCCAGTCGCCGTCTTTTGTCTGCCGGAACAGCCGCATCGTCGGATACCAGGGGCTGTCCGTTCGATCGAGCATCCAGCGCCAGTCCGGGACGTGCCGCAGCGCGACCCAGACCGGGCGGCCAAGCGCGCCGGCGAGATGGGCGATGGACGTATCGGAGGTGATGATCAGATCCAGATCTGCCATCACCGCGACGGTGTCGACGAAGGCGTCAGGGCCCGCGTCCAGGCCATCGAGGGTTTCGATGGCGAAGCCGGCATCCGCGATCTGCGCCTCGCCGTCCACCTTCTGCAGGCTGATCAGGCGGACACCGGGCACGGCGGCAAGCGGTCGGTACTGCGTGAGATCGATAGACCGGCCGCGGTCTTCGAAGCGGCCGGGAAAGCCTTGCCAGTTGATCCCCACACGCAGCCCGGACGCGCCGATGCGTTGCCGCCAAGCCAGGATCCGGTCCGGTTCGGCGAACAGATAAGGTGGTTGGGCAGCAGGCAGATCGGTGCGGGCAGGAAGGCTGAGCAGCGGGATCACGATGTCGCAATCGACTTGTATAGTGGTGGTTGGGATCATCGGCGGCAGCGCCTGGTTGCTGGATAACAGGCGGATCAGGCGAGCCGGTGCTTCAAAGACCACCTGGCCGCCCTGGATGGCGGGAAGGTAGCGGGCGAACTGGATGACGTCGCCGAGACCTTGTTCCGCATGGATCAGCAAGCGGCGGCCCCGCAGCGGTTCGCCCTGCCACTGCGGCTGAGCGAAGGCGCGCGCCTGCGTAGCGCCGGCGCGGAAGCGTTGTTCCCAGCCGTCCCAGGCTTCCGCGGTGCGTCCCAGAAGCAGCATCAGCAGCGACCAGTTGTAGCGCAGGAACGGGTTTTCCGGCGCGAGGCGAAGCGCCCGACACAAGGTCGCCTCGGCGTCGCTAAAGGCGCCGCGTTCTTTCTGGACACCGGAGAGATTGACCAGAGACTCGGATTCCGCCGGAGCTTGCCGCAGTTCCCGTTCAGCCTCCGCCAGCCGGCCCGTCAGACGCAGCGCCATACCGAGATTGTTGCGGAGATCGGGCAGCGCAGGGTTCAGGCGAAGCGCGACCCGATAGACCTCGATGGCTTGTTCCGGCGCGCCGCGATCGCTCAGCGCGTGTCCCAGCACCTGATGAGCCTCCGCACTTTGGGGACGGGCGCGAACAACGAGTTGCGCGGTCCGGGCCGCATCATGGGGCCGACCAAGTGCCAGCAGCGCATGGGCTCGGGTGATCTGGAAGTCAGCGGCGGGTTTGACGCCGATCGCCTGACCGAGCAGCGTTTCGGCGACGGCCGGGCGGCCTGATTGCAGGGCGAGCGCACCCAGTGCATGCAGCGCCTCGGCGTGCCGAGGGGCTGCCGCGATGACCTGGCGGTAGATGGTTTCAGCCTCTGCCAGCCGGCCCGCCATATGAAACTGCTGGCCCTGGCGGAAGAAGGCATCGATCTGCTGCGATCGTTTGCTCATGTTGGCGGGAGTAGCGCCGGCGGACCGACACGCGCAAGAACTGTCGGACAGCGATAACGCCCTCTCCGCCGCGCAGGTCGGCGACCACAGAATTCTCGGCTGTCGCGCTCGGCCGCTGTCGCCGGTGGCGATGATATGGTTAGGTCGCGGGCGCCAGTAACGCACCTGCGTATTCTGTGTTCACGCTTCGACGGGTATGGCGATCTGGTGCGGTTCGTTAGACGGTACGGTCGGGCCAACCAGCAAAAAAACCCGATCACCGCGTGACCGGGTTCTCTCGTCTGGCTACTTTGGCCCGGCTACCTTGGGCGACAGATCAGCTGATGCGGATGGAAGCCGCTTCCGGTCCCTTGGCACCCTGCACGACATCCATCCAAATCGTCTGGCCTTCCGCGAGCTGCATGACGCCGGCGCGCTGCAGCGCCGAGGCATGGACAAAGACGTCCTTGCCGCCTTCCGATGGTGCGACGAAGCCGAAGCCTTTGGTAGCATTGTACCACTTCACGGTTCCCTGCATCTCGACCGATGGGCCGGTGGGGGCACCACGACGCGGTGCGGCGCTGCCACCAAAACCGCCTGGGCTGCGATCAGCGAAACCGCCGCCGGCCGGACTTCTGGGAGCGCCGCGGGCACCTGTCGGGGTTGCGGTGCTTTCGTCGACCGAAAGGACCTCGGAGACCTGTCGGCCCTTCTGGCCCTGACCGATGCGCACGCGCAGCGTTGCCCCGGGGCTGACGGCACTGTGGCCAGACTGGTTGAGGGTGTTGGCGTGCAGGAAGGCATCGCCTGAGCCATCGGAAAGTGCCACGAAGCCAAATCCCTTCTCGGGATTGAACCACTTGACGGTGGCGTCATGCTCCGGGCCGAAACCGGCCGAAGAGGGCCAAGACGGTGCGGGCCGCGGCATGTCGCCTGGCGGAGCACGATCAAAGGCAAAGTCGTCATCGAAGCCGCGGCGGCGGCTCGGGCGTCCGCGGCCACGGTTGGTCATGTTCAAGAGAAAATCGTCCTCATCATCATACGCGTTGTTGGTTTCGACCGTTGCCATCGCGGGCCCGGTCACCGGTTAAGCCAATTGCGAAAACGTTAGCGATCATAGAGACCTTTGAGCGCGCTGCCTACTGACTGTAGCCAGTCATTTTCGGGATTCCAGTATATGGGCTGGATCGGATTTCGCCCATAGCCAATCGGCGAGAAATCATCCCGTCATGCCAGCATGAGCTTTTTTCTTCTTCGGTGCGGGAATCGGCTGAGTACCAGATCAATAAGGGCCTGATTCCGGGTCCAATCGGTCTCGGCTGACCGGCTTCGTGACATCCGCATGTCGCATCGAACGGTTTTCGACACTGCGCATGGCCGCGGCCACAGGCAGCCGGCGGCAAGCAAAGATAACACATCTATGTGTGCATGTTTCTGACCGAGCCTCGACCTGCGCCGGTGGCGGATCAGCATCACGCTGGCGACCAGGGCGCTACGTGACCGGCCAGGCGTAAGTCTTTGAATCTCTAGACGACGGCTGGAACGTTGGAGCGAAGGCCTTGGGCGAGAGTCGGCAAGACCGGCAGCAGCATTGTCAAATCACGCTCGGCCTTGCAAACAAGGTACTGCCCGGCCTGCGGACCATTGCCGTCCGACTCCGGCATCGGCAGACCATCGGGCCCCAGCGGCAGGGCGGTCAGACCGAGATCCCCGTACACTTTCAAAAGCTCAGGCCCGGCCTGCCAGACGGCGGCATCCCGACCCTCCTGCTGAGCCAGGTCGCGCAGACGCCAAATCGCGGAAATCCGGTCCAACTCATCGCCGACAGGGTCGCCCAGCCCCAGCAACACCCGGCCGCAGCGGCGGAACGGAATGGCGGCTCGGGCGGACTCGCCCAGGACCACCCCGTCGGCTGGCTGACCGACCGCTGCGCCAAAACCGAGCAAAAGTTGTCGGGCGCTGCTGTCCCAGGGGAGGCAGGTGACGCGTCCCGGCCGCAGCAACAGCCAGATCGCGGTCAGGCCCAGCAGCACGGCGATCGCGACCGCCAGGCGCACGGTATTGGGCAACTCGCGGGAGATGATGACCGCCCAGAACGCATTGTTCTGCAGCAGGTGGGTGTGCGGCCGGGTCATCGCGAGCGAGAATAGGCATAACCCGAGTACGACCAGGGTCATGGCGCTGCCGGGTTGCAGGGGACCGCTGAGCAGACGAGCATGACGGTAGAAGCAGGTGCGGAATGGTGCCAGCAACAACGTGGTCAGCACCAGGATGCCGGAGACCCACAACCGGTCGGCCTGCGTCGCAGCGAAGGCGGCTCCCAACACCAGCAACAGCATGGTCAGGCTCCAGGCGAGGTTGACCCGACGAGACAGGGCGATCGCCATCACCACCAGGCCGGCGCCGATCAGGGACGGGACGAACTGGCCGGCCTGTCGCACCAGCTCGCCGTAGTCCGGGTCGATCCACGCGAAGTCAGGCTGTGGAGCCAGCACGCCCAGACACAGCATCAGCATGCCGCTCAGACCGACGGCGCCGGTGGCCGAGGTGACGGCAAAGTCCGGCTCGCTCCACCGGCCGATCGCCTGGACCGGCGGCAAGCGCCTGAAATGGCGCAGCAGACCGCCGCCTCGCAGCAAGATCTCATTGCCGGCGAACAAGGACCCGGCGAGGAACAGCGGAATGACATAGTAGTATAGTCGGAACACCAGGATCGCGCCGACGATATGCGGCGCGCCCATGTAGGGTTCCAGACCAAACAGGATCGCGGTGTCGAATACGCCGATACCGCCGGGCAGATTGGCGGCCAGCCCGGCGGTGTAGGAGGCAACGTAAATGCCCAGGAAGATCAGCCAGGTCAGACCCGGCGCTGGTGGCAGCAGTGCGAAAAAGATGGTGGCGGTGACCGCGACGTCGACGGTGGCGAGCATCACCTGGACGATCGCCATGCGCCATCCGGGCAGCCGGATGTCGTGGCCGAACACCCTGACCTGACCGACCACCTTCGATAGCGTGACGTAGCCCAGAACGACGGCCCATAGTAGCATACCGACGCCGTACATCGCCAGTTTTGGCAAATGCTGGCCAAAGAACGGGATCGCTCGCGGTTCGACGAACAGGATCGCGCCGCCGAGAACCATGCCACCCAGGGCGAAGGTCAGGCTGCAAAAGGCGACGGTCTTGCCGATCTGCAGCGGTGTCAGGCCCCAATGCGCATAGAGCCGGTAGCGCACAGCCGCGCCGGAGACGGCGGCGAAGCCCAGGTTGTGCGACAGCGCATAGGCGCAGAACGAGGCGAATGCGACCCGGCCATAGGAGACTTTGTGGCCGGCGTAGATGGTGCCGAGGCGGTCGTAGAAGGTCAGGATAAAATACGACAGGATTGTCCAGGTGGCGGAAAAAACCAGCGAGTGGACCGGGATGGCGGCGAGTGCCTCGCCGATGTCCTTCAGCCGAAGATGGCGGAATTCCCGTTGCACCACGTAGATCGCGCCGACCAGAAGCGCCACGCCCAGCACCGCGGGCAGGTGACGCACCCATGTCTTGAGCGCACTGCCTGATCGCTTCGCCATGGATCAGGCCGCGTCGGCTCGACGCAGCAACGCGGAGCGGATCAGCGCGATCGTTTCGGGGATGCCGTAAAGTGCCACGAAGCCGCCAAACCGCGGCCCCTCCTGCTGGCCGAGCAGGACCTGATACAGGCAGCCGAACCAGCTTCGCAGGTCGCGGAACGGATGGCGCTTGCCAACCTCGAACACGGCGCTTTGGATCGTTTCGGCTGAGCCGTCCGGCAACGCCGCCAGGGTGGCGGCAAGATCCGCCAGCGCGGCGCGCTCCATCGTGTCGGGCTGGCGGTAGTGCTTGTCCGGGCGAACGAAGTCACGGTAGTAGGCGATGGCATGGTTCACCAGCCGGGCCAGCAGCGGCTGCGTCTTGGGGGTGGCGCCGGGGACGTAGCGGTGGATGAAGCCCCACAGAATGTCGGGCGCGTCGGCGTTCACCACACTTGCCAGGTTCAGCAGCATGGCGAACGAGATCGGACTGCCGGCGTGGTCCGGCGGGCGGCCGGCATGGATGTGCCAGGCTGGGTTGGCCGGTTCTGCCTGCGCGTGCAGCTTATCAAGGTTGCCGAGGTATTCATCCGCCGCACGCGGAATGACGTCGAAGTACAAGCGCTTGGCGCTGCGCGGCTTATTGTACATGAACTGCGACAACGATTCGGGCGGCGCGTAGGTCAGCCACTCGGCGACCGAGAGGCCGTTGCCCTTCGACTTGCTGATTTTCTGACCGTGCTGGTCCAGGAACAGCTCATAGGTCATGCCCTCCGGGGCCTGAGCGCCCAGGATGCGGCAGATCCGGCTGGACAGTGTCACCGAGTCGGCCAAGTCCTTGCCGGACATCTCATAGTCGACCGATAGCGCATACCAGCGCATGGCCCAATCGGCCTTCCACTGCAGCTTGCAGGCGCCGCCCCGGACGGCGGTTTCAAAGGTGTCGCCGGTTGTCGGATCTTTCCAGCTCACCGTTCCGGCCGCCGGGTCGATCCGCTCCATCGGCACCTGCATGACGATCCCGGTCTGCGGATGGATCGGCAGGATTGGCGAGTAGGTCGCTCGCCGCTCCTGGCGCAGGGTCGGCAGCGTGGTCGCCATGATCGCGTCGTAACACGCCAGCACCCGCATCAGGGCGGGGTCGAACGTGCCCGCGGCATAGTAGGCGGTGGACGATGCGAATTCATACTCGAACCCGAACGAGTCCAGGAACGCGCGCAGCCTGGCGTTGTTGTGGGCGCCGAAGCTGTCATGGGTGCCGAACGGATCCGGGATCCGGGTGAGCGGCTTGCCGAGGTGCGGCGTCAGCAGATCCTTGTTCGGGATATTGTCCGGTATCTTGCGCAGACCGTCCATGTCGTCGCTGAACGCCAGCAGCCTGGACGGAAGCCCGGTGATCTCGGTAAAGGCGCGGCGCACCCAGCTGGTGCGGGCGACCTCGCCGAAGGTGCCGATATGCGGCAGCCCCGACGGCCCGTAGCCGGTTTCGAACAGGGCGGTTTGCTTGCCTGATCCGACGAGGCGTTCGGCGACTTTGCGGGCTTCCTCGAACGGCCACGCCTTGGGCATTTCAGACAGGTTGTCGCGGGCTTTATCGGACATGAGGCCGGAAGCTATGGACCGGGCCATCCCAGGTCAACGGGAACCATGTTCACCTGGTGCGATGGAGACAAATTCATGCCTGGCGAATGGGTTGGGCCGCATGGCTGGGGCCGCATGGCTGGGGCAGGATGGCTGGCGCGACCTAGTCGGGGGAAGGGTCGGGACGATCGTTCGGTCGCCGCGGATTTTCGGTCGCTGTCGGCGGCGGCGCGCGATCTGGCGCCGGCTAAAGCGCCCGGCGGAGCAGCCGGATCGCGATGCCGACCCGTGGTGCCGATAGCCGGGATGGCCCATCGGCGGTCGGGGTCGGCTGGTTGTTGCCCAACGTGCAGTCCGGCATCGGCTGGTTGTTGCTCGACCGGTAGCCGGGCGTCGGCTGGTCGGTCGCTTGCCTGTGCCGGCGCTTGCCTGTGTGGACGTTTGCTTGTGTTGGAGGGCGATCTATAACCGGATATTCGAGTAGGGTCGGCCACCGAAACCGCCATCATCTTGGAGATCGGCATGACAGCATCCACCGGCCCGCTGAAGGGCCTGCGCGTATTCGACCTGACCCGGGTGTTGGCAGGCCCGACCTGTGCTCAGATGCTGGCGGACCTTGGGGCCGACGTGATCAAGATCGAGCGGCCCGGCGCCGGCGACGATACCCGTGGTTTTGCTCCCCCGACGATGCCGGGCACCAGCGAGAGCGCCTACTTTGTCGGGGTCAACCGCAACAAGCAGTCGGTTACGCTGGATATCGGGCAGCAGGAAGGGCAGGCGATCGCACTGAAGCTGATCGCCGGCTGCGACATCCTGGTGGAGAATTTCAAGGTCGGCGCACTGGCGAAGTACGGGCTTGACTATGAGCAACTGCATGCACGGTTCCCGAGGCTGGTGTATTGCTCGATCACCGGCTTCGGGCAGACCGGGCCTTATGCCCCGCGACCGGGATATGACAGCCTGATCCAGGCCATGGGTGGTGTCATGAGCCTGACCGGCGAGCCGGATGGTCTGCCGCAGAAGGTGGGGGTACCGGTCGCCGACCTGTTCGCCGGCCTGTACGGGTGCATCGGCATCCTTGCCGCGATGCGCCATCGCGATCTGACCGGTCAGGGACAGCAGATCGATATCGGCATGCTGGACACCCATGTGGCCTGGCTGGCCAACCAGGGCATGAACTACCTGGCCACCGGCGAGAACCCGGTTCGGCTGGGGAACCAGCATCCGAACATCGCCCCGTATCAGGTGTTTCCCACCGCCGACGGCCACATCGTGCTGTCGGTCGCCAACGATGCCACCTTCAAGCGCTTCTGCGAGGCGTTCAACCTGACCCACATGCTGGAGGACCCGCGCTTCGTCACCAACGCCGCGCGGGTCGGCAACCGCCAGCTGGTGACCGACACGCTGACCCCGGTGATGCAGCAGCATCCGACGCATTGGTGGATCGAGCGGCTGGAAGCGTTGAAGATCGGCTGTGGACCGATCAACAAACTGTCGCAGGTGTTCGAGGATCCGCATGTCGTCGCCAGGAACATGGTGTTGGAGATGGCCCATGGTTCCGGCCAGACGGTCAAGATCATCGCCAATCCGGTGAAGCTGTCGGAGACACCGGCCGACTACAGACTGCCACCGCCGCTGCTGGGCGAGCACACCGATGCGGTGCTGTCCGAACGGCTGGGTCTGGATGCGGCGGCGCTGGCAGCGCTGCGGCAGGCGAACGTCATCTGATGACGGCGCGCCGCGGCTCGGTCCGCTATCTGCTGGCGGGCAAATTCTACCGGCTGGCGTTCGATGAATGGGGCGATCCCACGGCGCCGCCGGTTGTGTGCGTGCATGGGCTGACGCGCAACGGGCGAGATTTTGATGCGCTGGCGCAGGCGCTGGCCGGGTCGTGCCGGGTGATCTGTCCGGATTTGCCTGGACGCGGCCAGTCCGACTGGCTCGACGATCCGCTGCTGTACCAGGCACAGCACTACGTGACGGCGCTGGCGCATTTGCTGGCGTGGGTCGGGCGCGACGTGGCCTGGGTGGGAACCTCGCTGGGCGGCATCTGCGGCATGGTGATCGCGGCAGCGGACGGATCGCCGATCACCCGGTTGGTGCTGAACGATGTCGGGCCGCTGCTTCCGGCTGCCGCGCTAGTTCGGATCCGCGACTACATGGTGGCGTCGGGGGATTCGCCGTTGATGGTGCGCTTTCCGGACATCGAAACCATCGAGCGGCATTTGCGGATCGTCCACGCCCCGTTCGGGCCGCTGTCGGATGAGCAATGGGCGCAGTTGGCTCGCAACTCGGCTCGCGGGTTGCCGGATGGACGGTTCACGATGCATTACGACCCGCTTATCGCCGAACCGCTGCGCGGGCACGAGCCGGTCGATGTCGACATGTGGGCGCTGTGGGACCGCATTCGTGTGCCTCGTCTGGTGCTCCGCGGTGAGACCAGTGACATCCTTTCGCCTGAGACGTTCGCCCGGATGCAAGCCTCCGGCGCCACCGGGTTCGAGGTCGCGATGACCGGGCACGCGCCGGCTTTGCTGGATCCGCCGCAGATCGAGGCGATCCGGTCCTTCCTGGCTGGCTGACCCGATGCGCACGCTGCCCGACCATGTGGTGCATCGGCCGTTCGAGGCGGGTGCCTACCGGATGGCGATGGACCTGGTATCGGTGCCGGAGGCGGCGTGGTTCGAGATCGACCGGCTGTATGGGACCGAGATGGCGGAGAAGAGGCGGTTGCTGGCTTGTTCGCGGGATGCGGTGTTCGCCGCGATGCCAAGATCGGATGCGGCGCGGGCGGAGGCGCTGGAGACGGTCGTGGCGGCGTTGACGCTGCACCATCCGGGCTGGTTCAGCCGCGATGGGGCGGTGGTGCGGAGTGGCTTGACGGGCGAGGCCTGGAATATCGGGTCGATCGATCCGCTGGATCTGGCGGGGCGGCTGGTGCAGGAGGATCTGTGTCTGGTCCAGAACGGTGCCGACGGACCGATGTTCACCGCGGCCTCGTTGTGTTTTCCGAGCCGCTGGCGGTTGATGGACAAGATCGGGAAACCACTGTCGGCGGTGCATCGGCCGGTGCCGTTCTATGCCGACCGGTTGGCCGCGCCGGTGGACCGGTTCATGCGGCATTTGAAGCCGGGTCACATTGCCTCGCGGCTGAACTGGTCGCTGGTGGATGATCCGGCGTTGTTCCAGCCGGGCGGGAAGTGGCGGGTCGACGGCGAGTCGGATGTGACGGTGGCGAACGCGGGGGGATGTGTGTTCCTGCGGGTGGAGCGCCAGACGCTGCGGCGGTTGCCGATGAGCGAGGCGGTGCTGTTCGGGATCCGGGTGCATGTGTATCCGCTGGAGCGGGTGATCGATCAGCCGGCGCGCGCGGCGGCGCTGGCGGCGGCGGTGCGGGCGCTGCCAGTGGAGGTGCAGCGGTATAAGAGTTTGCTGCCGTTCCGGGCGGCGGTGCTGGGGTGGCTGGATGGGCGCGGTGGTAGCGCGTGATGGTCGGGCGGATTCGATGGCTGGCACCGATCGACGGTGCGGGGATCAAAGGTTAGGGCCTGCCCCAGAAGTTCGTCGCGTTTTGTGGCGACCTTCTGAGACCAGCGGGCCGCTGATACTAAAGAGCCAGTCTCGAACGTGAAGCTTGCCGGCCTGCACGGTCCTGCTGCGCGGGGAAGGCGAGCGGTGTATGATGCAACTGCATGACATCCGTAACCACTGGCCATAGTTTGCAGCGCGTTGTTCGGCTCGTCGCCGTCTTGAACCTCGCCTATTTCGGGATCGAGTTCGACGTTGCGCGCGTGATCGGCTCGGTGTCGCTATTCGTGGACAGCATCGACTTTCTTGAAGATGCATCGGTCAACCTTCTCATTCTGGTGGCGCTCGGCTGGGCGGCGGCAGGCAAGAGGGCGCGGGTTGGCATGGCGCTGGCCTGTATCAGGCTACTACCGAGGCTCGCCACGCCGTGGACAGCATGGGAGAAGTTCAACATGCCGGAAGCGCCTGACCCGGCGCTGCTGTCGCTGACCGGTTTGGGCGCGCTCACGGTCATCTGTCGGGCGCTTTCATGCTGGCCCGCTATCGCCGGCACAGCGGCAGCCTGACAGGAGCTGCCTTTCTTTGACGCTGTGGCGAATGTCGCCATCATCGCGGTGGGACTGGTGGCGGCCTTCCTGTGGGCGTCGGCGTGGCCGGATTTGATTGTCGGGATGGGCATCGTGGCGAATGTCGGACCAACTCAAATTGATCGCGGGAGTGTCCGATCCTCTGTGTACGGCTCCATGGCCATTGTCCGTATCACTCGGTCAGCTAGCTGACCGAGTGATACGGCAAAATCATGAACTGCAGCTTTGCCTCCGGCCAGGCGATGGCCGGCTTCCAACGGATGGCCATGTATAGCAACTTCAGCGCCGCCTCGTGAGGGGAAGCTGCCGCGCGTCGGCGCAAGCTCCGGTTCAGGCTCTCCACCGCGTTTGTCGTGTATTTGATCGCCGGCGGGAAGGCGAAGAATGGCACCACATACGTCCAGGCGCGGCGCCACATTGGGTAGCATCCTCGAACGTGTCGCCCGCCTCAGATCGCCTTCAGGACGGCGCCTTGCGGTCGACCGGAGCGCGTTGCGGATCAAATGGCAGGTCTGCGTCGTGGTCCGCGGGAACACCGCCTCGATCGCATCGAAACCCCTTCAGACCATCGACGACCGCGATCGGATGTCCTCCACACCGCGGGTCTTCAGTTCGTTCAGCACGCCGAGCCAAACCGCGCTCCCTCGGTCTGCTCGACCCACAGCCCCAGCACCTGCCCGACCGCGTCAAGGCGAACGTAGACCGCCTTGTTCTTGACCACCCCGTCATGGCGGATCTTCACCCGCAGGGCGTCCAGAAACACCACCGGATAGACCGCCTCCAGCGGGCGGTTGCGCCACGCCAGCACGTCCTCGTGCACCGCGTCCGTCACACGGCTGATCAGGTCGGGCGACACCTCTACCTGATACATCTGCCGAAGGTGCGCCTGCACGTCGCGCACCGAAAGCCCGCGCGCATACAGGCTGATGATCTGGCCGTCGAAACCTTCCAGCCGCGTCACCCCCTTCGGCACGATCGCCGGTTCGAACGTCCCGTCGCGGTCGCGTGGCACCGACAGCGTCACCGCGCCCTCGTCCGTCAGCACGGTCTTCGCCGTGTGCCCGTTGCGGTGGCGCCGCGCCGGCCGGACCGCTCGCCCTTCTCGTAGCCAACGTGCTCAGACAGCTCAGCGTTCAAGGCGCGCTCGAGCAGGCGCTTCTTCAGTTGGCGGAAGATGCCGTCGCCGAGCGATCGGAGGGTTTCTCGTAGCCAGACAAAAGCTCGTCCAGCACTTCGGGTCGTATGTCTCTCATCGTGGGTCTCCCTTGGGTTAAGGAAGCCACGGAAACCGACTTACACAAAGGACCTGACACTCTCTCCGCTTTTAGTGTGAAGCACCAGCCGGATAGACTGTGTCGCCACCGGGGCAGGAGAGCTTCCATGCATTTAACACTCATGATCACGCGAAGCTTCGACGACCGTCTGACCGATCTACGGGGGCGAATAGCAGGCATCTATACGCTACTTGTCATCACCAATATCGGTGTCTGGCTCTGGGCCTTGTATGTCTTCCGCCATCAGCCGATGCTGCTCGGCGCGGCGTTGTTGGCCTACGGCTTCGGCCTCCGCCACGCGGTGGACGCTGACCATATCGCGGCCATCGACAACGTCACGCGCAAGCTGATGCAGGAGGGAAAACGGCCCGTCAGCGTCGGCTTCTTCTTCGCCCTCGGCCATTCCACGGTGGTTGTCTTGGCTACTGCCGGGATCGCCGCCACCGCGACGGCGCTGGCATCACGGTTCGACGCGTTCAAGAGCCTCGGCGGCCTCGTCGGAACCGTGGTCTCGACGTTGTTCCTATTCATCATTGCGGCGATGAATATCGCCATTCTGGTCGGCATATGGCGGGCGTTCCGCCATGTCCGGCGCGGCGGTGTTTTTGCCGAGCAGGATTTTGACCTTCTGCTGAACAGCCGTGGCCTGCTTGCCCGGATGTTCAGGCCAGTGTTCCGGCTTGTCGCAAGTAGCTGGCATATGTTCCCGCTTGGCTTCCTGTTCGGGCTCGGCTTCGACACGGCCACCGAGGTGGGCCTCCTCGGCATTTCCGCGACGCAGGCCGCGCAAGGCATGTCGATCTGGTCAATCATGGTGTTCCCGGCTCTGTTTGCCGCTGGCATGTCGCTGATCGACACCACGGATGGCGTGCTGATGCTGGGTGCCTATAACTGGGCATTCATCAAGCCGCTCCGCAAGCTCTACTACAACCTGATCATTACGGCGGTCTCGGTCGTGGTGGCGGTGCTGATCGGCGGCATCGAGGGGCTGGGATTAATTGGTGATCAGTTCGGCCTGAGGGGCGGGATTTGGAACGCCATCGCCGGTCTGAATAACAATTTCAACGGGCTCGGTTTTGCGATCATCGCCGTCTTCATTCTGGCTTGGGCGGGATCAGTGATCGTGTATCGTTACGCACGGCTAGATGAGTTGGAGACCAGGGCGACGAAGAGTTAAAACGGCGCGGAAGCGCCCGATGGGTTGCCTCGCAGAAGCGATGCCGCAGAGCGGCCGATTATAGGAAGGATGCAAGCTGCACGATGCGCAGACCCGGCACCGCCGGCAGCCGCCGGTCATTGGTGAGAAAGCCCGAACAGCCGGCCTCCTGAGCCGCGCTGAGTTGCAGACCGTCCGGCGTGCGCACGCCGATCAACGTGCGCAGTCTCGCGGCCCGCCGCAGATGATGGCGCGTCACCTCGATCAGGCGTACCCCACGGCTATTGGTCAACAAGGCCTCATAGCGGGCGGCGAGCACATCATTGTTTGCGCGAAACGGAACGGCCAGGACCTCCAGCAGCGTGATCGATGACGTGACCAACTCAAGCTGCCCATTGTCCGCGGCGCGGAACAGCGGCGTGATCAGCGGCAGCCAAACCGGTGCCGCTTCGATGAAATAGATGAAAATAGCTGTATCGACGCCGATCCGACCAGGCCCGAGATCGTCGATCAATCCCATGATGCGCGTTCGGCCTCAACGTGCGCCACGGCATCGACATCCCGCCACAGCGCCGCGCCGAGGCCCTGCAAGTCCATGATGGACGATGCCTCGACAGGGTCGAACGCGGCGGCGAGCAGACCAATGACTTCCTGCGCCACCGATCGGCGTTCGCGCTTGGCGCGGGCTTTCAGCTTCTCGTACAGGTCGTCGGGCAGTTTCTTGATATTCAGCGTTGCCATCTTTAATCTTCCATTATGCCTCCATTGTGGAGGAATTTGCCGGCGGCGTCAAGTTGTAGCAACGACTGAACGAGCCGATGGCCGGCCCGTCCCGGCTCAGTCCGGATCGGGGCCGTGGACCGCCGCATAGCCGCTGCCAAACGCCGCATCGCGCTTCTGGAAGGCGTGCTTCACGCCGTGCTCCCGCATCGTTGCCTTGAACGCCATCGCCTTGGGTGCCAGGTGGCCGCGGGCGTCGATCTCGGCGCCGATGCGCTGGATCGTGCGCGCGCCCATCAGTTCCAGCCCCAGGTTGACCAAGCGCTTGTTGGCCGAGAGCAGATGGGGATCGACCAACCCCATGCGGTCGGCGAGGCGCATGACCTCGGCTTCCAGCTGATCCGACGGACAGGATTTCAGCGCCAGCCCGATCTCGGCCGCGGCCGCGCCGGTCAGTGAGTCGCCGGTCAGCAGCAGGCGCTTTGCCCATTGCGGACCGCAATGATACAGCCACATGCTGCCGGGCGGGGTTCCCAGGTCACGCACCGGCGGGAAGCCGATGCGGGCATCGTCGGCGACGATGATCATGTCGCAGAACCATGCCAGCTCCGTCCCGATGCCGATGCAGGTCCCATGCACCTGAGCGATGACCGGCTTGTGCATGTCGAACAATTCGACGCGCAGCCGCTGTCCCTGCTCCAGCCGCCAGACGTCGTCATCGATTTCGGCGCGGCCGCGATAGTTGGGCCCACGGCCGGATGCATATTCGTTTAGATCGGCGCCGGCGCAGAAATGCGGACCGGCACCGCGCAGCACCACACAATGCACCGGATTGTATTCGTCCGCCTCCCGCAACGCCGCGTTCAGTTCCCGCAGCAACTTGCCGCTGAGGGCGTTGCGCCGCTCCGGCCGGTTGAGCGTGACGATGGCGGTTGTACCCCTGACCTCATAAGCGATTTGTTCGAACTGCATGGTGCCCTCCCTCGGTTCAGATGGAGATCAGAAAGCACAGCAGGCGCTGGTGGCAAGGGCAGGCGTTCAGGCGGGTTCCGTCAGGCGGCTCCCCGCTTTCCGATCACCCGAAACCGCGCTAATGCCCGCGCCATGGCTCGGATTCACATCCTGGGAGCCTCCGGCTCCGGCACCTCGACCCTCGGTTCGGCACTCGCCCACCGTCTTGGGGTGCCGCATGCCGATTCCGATAGTCTTTACTGGCTGCCGACCAACCCGCCGTATATGACCACGCGGACGCCCGAGGCGCGGCAGGCGCTGCTGCTGCGTACCCTGCCGATCGATGGACACTGGGTTTTTTCTGGTGCGGCGACGAAATGGGCGGCGCCGCTGGAACCTTACTATGACCTTGTGGTGTTCCTGCGGCTGGATCCGGCTGTGCGGATGGCGCGGCTGCGCCAGCGCGAGACCGCCCGGTTCGGTGCTCGCATCCGGCCTGGCGGCGACATGGCCGCGACCCACAGGGCCTTCATCGCCTGGGCGGAGGCGTACGATACCGCGGGATCCTTGCGCCGTGGCCTGGCGACACACGAGGCGTGGCTCGCCGACCAGCCGGCGTCCGTGCTGCGGCTTGATTCCCTGGCCCCGGTGGCGGACCTGGTTGCCGCGGTGCTGTCCCGCCTAGACTGTTTGCGCAAGGGTTGCGACGGGGGAAAATCAGGTGGCTGACATTCTGATCGCGGGCGCCGGTCTCGGCGGATTGACCGCCGCGCTGGCGCTGATCCAGCGCGGGCACGCGGTGCGGCTGTTCGAGCAGGCGGCGGAGCTGCGCGAGGTCGGTGCCGGTGTGCAGCTTGGTGCCAACGGCACGCGGATCCTGATTGCCCTCGGTCTGCAAGCCGCCATGCACCAGGTGGTCTGCGCCGCCACCGGCAAGGAGGTCCGCCTGGGCACCACCGGACAGAGCTGGTCGACCTTCGACCTGGGGGAGACATCGGTCGAACGCTTTGGCGCGCCCTACTGGATGGTCCACCGCGGCGACTTCCACCGGGTTCTGCTGGACGCCGTGCGTGCCGCCAGTCCCGCCGCGATCCGTGCCGGTTGTGCTTGCGTCGGTTTCGAGCAGAGCGGCGACCGCGTCACGCTGCATCTGGCCGACGGTGAACCGGTCAGCGGCGATCTGCTGATCGGTGCCGACGGCGTGCATTCTCGGGTGCGCCAGCAGATGTTCGGCCAGGGGTCTTCGCGAACGGCCGCGCAGTTCACCGGCATCATCGCGTGGCGTGGCCTGGTGCCGATGGAGCGCCTGCCGCCGCATCAGCGTCGTCTGGTCGGCGCCAACTGGATGGGGGTCGGCGGCCACGTGGTCACCTATCCGTTGCGGCGGGGCGAGATCCTGAACTTTGTCGGCGTGGTGGAGCGGGCGGACTGGCAGGTGGAGTCGTGGAACGAGCCAGGCAGCCGCGACGAATGCCTGCGTGATCTCGCCAATTGGCATGAAGACGTGAAAACCATCATTCGCAATATCGATACGCCCTACAAATGGGCTTTGCTGGGACGCGAACCGCTTGATCATTACGCCCAGGGCCGGGTGTGCGTGATGGGGGACGCAGCGCATCCAACACTGCCGTTCCTGGCGCAGGGTGCCAACATGGCGCTGGAGGACGCGGTGGTCATCGCCCGCTGCCTTGACCGGTCAGATATTCCCGCTGCCCTGCAACGTTACGAGAATGCTCGGTTGCAACGAACCGCGGCCATCGTGCGTGGATCGGCGGAAAACGCCAAGCGTTTCCATAACCCCGCGCTGGGCAGCCCGGAAGGTGCTGCGGCCTACGTGGAGCGGGAGTTTCAGCCGGCGAAGGTGAAGCAGCGCTACGACTGGTTGTACGAATACGATGCGTTGACCGTGCCGCTGTAGGGTCTCGCTGCGAATGCACCGGGTGGCGCATACATCCGCGTTGGGCTGCCCCGCCACCGGCGTTGCCAGAATCATCAATTGCAGCTGCATCGTGGCGGCGAAGATCGCATCGGCGATACTGTTCGTTACTGTATATAAAGGGTTGATTAAGGACTCTGTCCGTAGCCTGCTCTTGTTCCAATCCAGGCAGGAGTTCGGCATGAGCATCTCAGGGATATCAGCGGCATCCTCGGCAGCGTATCTTCAGCAATTGCAGCAATCCAAACAGCCTGCTGGCCCGCCGCAAACCGCCGCTACACAAACTGGGGCTACGCCAGCCGCCGGGCCGCTGGCTACCGCGTCGTCACAACAGCCGGGCCAGGTTCACCACCATCACCACCATCAGGGCGGCGGTGAGGCTGCCGGGTCGAACGACCTTACCCAGTCCGGGACCACCACCGCCAGCAGCGGTGCGGGCATTCTCAACACGCTCGTCTGATGGCCTTCGCGCCGACCGATAGCCCTGGGAAAGATACCTTCGAGGCGATTTTCCAGGCCTTGGACGGCGCTTCCAGCCATCTCATCGGTTCGGCGCAGCCTGCTCTGCTGGTCATCCCGATCCACTCCGCCGCCGGCGCGGTGATCGGCGGTCTGTGGGGTGTCACCCTGTTCAGGTGGATGCATCTGGAGATGCTGTTCGTGCCGGAGACGATGCGTCGTCAAGGTGTCGGGTCGGCCTTGGTGGCGGCGGCCGAAACCGAGGCACGGCGCCGCGATTGCGTCGGTATCTACACCGATACGCTCAGCTTTCAGGCCGCGCCGTTCTACAAGAGAATAGGGTTCTCGGCATTTGGCGTGCTGCAGCACTGCCCGCCGGGGCATCAGCGGTTGTTCCTGCAGAAGCGGCTCGTCGCGGAATATCCGGGATGATCGACCGCGCGCTGCGGCGTGCCAGGGATCTGCTCGAACAGGGCGATGATGAGGCGGCGAAGCTGGCCTACCTCGATGTCTTGCGGCTTGATCCCGCGCACTGCGCCGCGCTGACCGAACTTGGTGCCGTGGCCCATGCCAGCGGCCATGTGTCGGCGGCACGCGATGCCTATCGACAGGCGGTGCGCTGCCATCCCGGCAACACGGTGGCGCACCTGGGCTACGCCTATCTTCTTGGCGAAGCTGGCGAGGCCGTTGCTGCCTGTTGGCACTACCGGGCGGCGCTTGCCGGCGACCCGGATCTGCCGCAGGCGCATCAAGGTCTCGCGCGGGTGCTGACCGAGCTTGGAGAAGAGGCGGACGAGCATTGGCGGAAGGGCTTCGTCGGGCACGCCGTGGTTGGGCGGCGCTATCGCGGCGGCGGGACGGGGATCCCGCTGCTGCTGCTGGTTGCCGCCATCGGCGGCAATGTTCCAACCCAGCATTGGATCGACGATCGGGTCTTCGCCGTCACCGCGCTGTACGCCGATTTCTACGACCCGACGGCGTGCCTTCCGCCGCATGCGCTGATCGTCAACGCCATCGGGGACGCCGACCTGTGCCGGACCGCGCTGGCCAACGCGGGCCAAATTGTCGCCAGCAGCACGGCGCCGCTGATCAACCCGCCTGGGAAGGTCCAGCTGACCGGCCGGGCAACCAGCCTGCGGCTTCTGGGCGGCATTCCTGGGGTTGTCGCGCCTCGCACCGCCTCGGTTTCGCGGGCTGCCGAACTGGACTTTCCGCTACTGCTGCGCGCGCCGGGCTATCATACCGGCCAGCATTTTGTTCGTGTCGACACATCCGATGCGCTTCCTTGCGCAGCGGCAACGATGCCGCGCGGTGAACCGTTGGCGATCGAATACATGGATGCGCGGGGACGGGATGGCATGGCCCGCAAATATCGGGTGATGTTCATCGGCGGCGCTTTATATCCGCTGCATCTGGCGATTTCGCCAGATTGGAAGGTCCATTACTTTACCGCGGCGATGGCGGCGAACCCGGCGTTTCGGGCCGAAGAACGCTGCTTCCTGGAGGACATGCCGACGGTGCTTGGCCCTCGCGCGATGGCGGCTCTGGGCCGGATCGAAGCGACGCTGGGTCTCGACTACGCCGGCATCGATTTTGCGTTGACGCCGGATGGGGCGCTGCTGCTGTTCGAGGCAAACGCGACAATGGCGATCATCCCGCCTGGCCCGGAACCGATATGGGACTATCGCCGGCCGGCGGTGGCCGGGGCGCTGACAGCGGCCCGGGGCCTGCTGACAGGATCCTGTTGGCACGATGCGACGGTCAACCGTGAATGATGCCGCTGCTTCGTTTCGCCCTGGGTGTAGCGAGATCCCCTGGAGGGCACCGGCATGTTCATGGCCAACGCACTGCCCTCTCGCTTGATGAACGCGGGCATGGCAGGCCAAGGCTGACGCCGATGTCATCGCCGCGGATGGCGTTCAACAACGTCCAGCCCAAGCCCTCGCGCGGCGTGACGATAATAGGCTGATCGACGAGTATATGACAATAATCGAATATATGACAATAACAGGTCCATCTCACCCGGTGCGACGCGTCCGGGCGACACGCTGCAACGCCGTCAGATGCTTGCGCGCCGCCGACGCGCAGTCTGCTTCGATCGCACGGTAACGGCTGACCACCGCCTGTCCTAGGTCGGTCAGGCTGGCGCCGCCGCCACCGCTGCCCCCTGCGGCGGTCTGAACCACCGGTGCGCCCAGTGTGGCATTCAGGTCCTCGACCAGCTCCCAGGTTCGCCGATACGAAATGTGCAGCACCCGCCCCGCGGCGGAGATCGAGCCGGACCGTGCTATCTCCTCCAGCACGGCGACCTTGCCCGGGCCTATGCGAGCGCCGGACCCAAGGTCGACACGGATACTCAGTCGGTTCGCCGATTTGCCTGAAACCGCTGATCCGATCTTTGGTAACGATGTCTTTGGCGCTGCCATCGCGCACCGAAACACGGCTCTCGACGAAGATCAACCGGCCTAAGCAGGATCCAAGGGGAATCGCTTGAAGCGGGCTCATGCTGACTGCCGAAGGAGTGCTTCAAGACAGGTGGTGTCCCATGCGGCTGATTTCCGTCGGACCCCAACGCTGTGCTTGTCCTTTGGCCTTCGCAGGAGGTTCATCGCCATGTGCCGGACGGTTGCCATGTTCTGTGGCCCGGCTGCGGACCGCAGGCGGCTGAGGTCCTCGTGGAAGACGACGTCCAGCACCCAGTGCAGCCGGTTTTCGACGTGCCGGTGGCACCGCACGGCGTCGGCGAACAGCTTGGCGCCGAGTGGCATGGAGGAAAGATAGTAACGCCGCTCCCGGCGGGTGATGCCGTTTCGCTCGACCTCGGCTTCGACAACGGCGACGGCGCGCAGGCCCGGGAAGCGAGGCTCGCCTGGGAACCGCCGGGCGGTTGTGCGCCAGTCCACGTCATGGCTGACCAGATGGCGGCGAACCTCGATGCGGCCGTGGTCGCCGTCGGTTGTCTCGAAACGGCTGTGGATTTTGGCGGCGCGATCATCGCGGTAGCGCCTGACCGCGCCGTGCAAGCTGGCCTGATTGTCTTTGAGTGCCAGCAGATAGTCGCCGCCGCGGTCGAGGATGGCCTGGGCGATCTTGGTTTGCGTTCCCATGGCGTCGATGGTGACGAGCGCGCCGGTGAGGGCCAGGCGTTCGAGCAGCAGCGGAATGGCGGTGATTTCGTTGGACTTGGCCTCGCACGCCTGCTGGCCAAGCACGAGGCGTTGGCTGCTGGCCCATGCCGAGACCATGTGGAGCGGCCCGCGGTCCTTGCTGCGGTCGTGGGTGCGCCGCGACGTCTCGCCGTCGACGGCGACGATCTCGGGCGCGGCGGTGGAGGCCGGGGCCGGCTCGCGTAGGCTTTCGACCCACGCGGTGAAGCACGCGGCAAAGAGCGCGCCGTCGATGGCGTTGATGACGTCATTGAGGGTGTCATGGCTGGGAACGCCGGCTTTGAAGGGCAGCAAGCGGCGCAGAAAATCCTGGTGCACCTGGCCCCAACGCCTGATCTCTACGAAGTCCTCCGCCCCGGCCAGGGTGCCGCACAGCACGACCAACAAAATCTCCGGCAACGGAAAGAGCACCTTCCAGGACTGCCGGGGGTCCTCCAGCGCAGCGAAGTGGTCAATCAGCGACGGGCCGGGCATCGGGAACCTCCTTAACGAGAGGCCTCCCATGAATCAGACTTCAGCCCGCGCCGGAATCCCCGAAACGTTCAAGCGATTGCCCTGGGACCTGCACCCTCCTGCGCTGCGTGATATCAGGCTAGGTCCGCAGCGCCCGTGCATAGGCGGCGACCGTGGCGGCGAAGCCGTTTTCCAGCGCATCGGCGGTCAGCTCGTGGCCGATCGAGGCCTCGGCCAGGAACGGCACCGCCTGCATCAGCGGCGGGATATTCTGCAGATTGAGGTCGTGGCCGGCATTGACCACGAGGCCGGCTGCCTGGGCGCGGGCCGCCGTGGCGGCGATGCGCTGCAGGATCGGGGCATGCCGGTCATGCTGGAACGCGGCGGCGTAGGCGCCGGTGTAGATCTCCACCCCGTCGGCGCCGGCCTGGACCACCCGGTCGATCACGCCAGGGTCGGGGTCGATGAACAGGATCACCCGACACCCCAGCGCGCGCATCGCCGCGATCGCCGGCGTCGCCAGCACGGCCTGGGCGGGATCGAGCTTCCAGCCTTCCTCGGAGGTGAACGCCTCCGGCGCATCGGGCACCAGCGTCGCCTGTTCGGGCCGATTGTCGTGCAGGATCCGGATCAACCGGTCGTCCGGGTAGCCCTCGATATTAAGTTCCTTCAGCGGCCGGTCCGACTGCATCAGTTCAGTCAGCAGTGGGACGTCGGCGCCGCGGATGTGCCGCTCATCCGGCCGGGGATGTACGGTCAGGCCCTGGGCACCGGCTTGCAGCGCCAGACGACCGAAGCGGCGCAGATCCGGCACGCCGGTGCGGCGAGCATTCCGCAACAGGGCGATCTTATTCAAGTTCACGCTCAAGCGGGCCATGGACTGAGAGTAGCCCGCGGCCGATGTCGATACAATGGGACTGAAATTTCAGCACATTTCGACGCCGCGACGACGGATATCGTTGCGTTGCCAAGCTATTTTCGGCTAATGATCGGATGCCTGATCGGAATTTGAATGGTCATGTCCAAGCAGCTTGTGACGCGTGCCAACGTGCTGGTGTTCGGGGTTCTCATCGCATTCCTCACGGTGATCGGCATGATCACCTGGGACCGCTCCGCGGCGATGCGTTCGGCCCGATGGTGGACAGATCATACGTATGAGGTGCGCGGCGCGGTTCATCGACTGGAAATCGCCATGGGCGAAACCGAGGCCGGTGAACGCAGCTATTTGCTGACCGGCGACAGCCGTTACCTCGTGCCGTATGACGCCGCATTGAGCCGCAGCTCGGCGTTGCTGGGCGAGCTGCGGCGGATGACCGCGGACAATCCGTTGGCGCAGGCGCGGCTTCACGTGCTGGGGCCGGCCTGGCAGCAGCATGTACAGCAACTTGACCAAACCATCCAGGTGCGGCGTGACAAGGGGCTTGATCCGGCGATCCAGCAGTATGGGTCGGATGCGGGGCGAGAAACTACGGCGGCCATCGCGGCGGCGGTGACGGCCATGATGGATGGCGAGAACCGGCTACTGGCCGAGCGGCTCGCGGCCACCGATCAGCGCAGCATGTGGGTGAGCCGTCTGACCGTGACCGTCACCGCCATCGCGATCCTGGCGCTGGCGTGGGCGGCATGGCTGCTCAACCGGAGCTATACCGACGTCTATCAGGCGGAGCGTGAACAGAGGGTCCTGGCGGGGCGACTGCGGGCCTCGCTGGATAGCCTGAGCCAGGGTGTCGCGGTGTTCGGTCCCCGACACAAGCTGCGCCACTGGAACAAGTGCTTCCAGGTGCTGCTGGATCTGCCGCCGGCGATGGTGCGCATGGAGACGCCCTACGCGGCGTTCGTCGAACATCTGGCCGCCGGGGGCGAAAGCATCCTGGAGCAGCACGAGCAGATCGTGCATGGCGAGCAGGGCGACAACAAGCCGATCGTCTACCAATGCACCCGCGCCGACGACCGTCAGCTCGAGGTCCGCCGCACCCCGACGTCGGACGATGGCTTTGTGCTGACGATCAGCGACATGACGCAGCGCGCGCAGGCCGAGGCGGTGTTGCGCGAGGCGCAGAAGATGCAGGCGATCGGTCAGCTGACCGGCGGCATCGCGCATGACTTCAACAACCTGCTGACCGTGATCCAGGGCAACCTGGAACTCGCGCAGGGCAAACTGGACCCGCAAAGTCCACTGCTACCGCACCTTGAGCGGTCGCTGTGGGCGGCTCAGCGCGGCGGAACCCTGACGAGCCAGCTGCTCGCCTTTGCCCGCAAGCAGCCGCTGGCGCCGGCGGCGATCGATCTGTCGGCCGGGCTGCCCGACCTGGTGCCGCTGTTGCGGCGTACGTTGGGCGAGCACATCGATCTGCGCTTCGTCGATACCGCCGAATTGTGGCTGGCGATGGCCGATCCGGCGCAGCTGGAAAGTGCCGTGCTGAACCTGGCGTTGAACGCGCGGGATGCGATGCCGGGTGGCGGCCGGCTGACGATCGAGCTGGCCAACATGGTGCTGGACGCCGATTACGCGCGGGTCAACAGCGAGGTCGAGCCCGGCGACTACGTCATGGTCGCGGTGTCGGATACCGGCCTCGGCATGACGCCCGAGGTCGTCGCGCGTGTATTCGAACCGTTCTTCACCACCAAGACGGAAGGCCGCGGCACCGGCCTGGGGCTGGCGATGGTGTTCGGCTTCGCCAAGCAGTCGGGGGGGCATGTGAAAATCTACTCCGAACCCGGCGAGGGAACATCGGTCAAGATCTATCTGCCGCGGGCCGTGGGGGCGAAGCTCCCGACCGCGCAGCGTAGCCTGGCGGCAGCCGATCTGCCGCGCGGGTCGTCGACGATCCTGGTGGTCGAGGATGAAGCCGGGGTGCGCGAGATCGCCGTGGCGATCCTGCGCAGCCTTGGGTACTACGTGCTGGCCGCGGCCGATGGCGAGAGCGGATTGCGGGTGTTCGGCGCGCACGCGGCGGAGATCGACATGCTGCTGACCGACGTTGTGCTGCCGGGCAAGGTGCGCGGGCGGGAACTGGCGGAACGCATCACCGCGATGCGGCCGGAGGTGAAGGTACTGTTCATGTCCGGCTACACCGAGAATTCCATCGTCCATCACGGCCGGCTGGATGCCGGCGTGCAGCTTCTGGGCAAGCCGTTCAAGCGGGAACAACTGGCGCGCAAGGTCGCCGAGGTTCTAGGTGAACCAGTCGTTGCCGGTGAGACCGCCGACAACGTGGTGGATCTGCGGTTTCGGGCGCGCGATGTATGAGGCGTTCGCGGCGCTTGCGCCGACCGGTATGAGAGTCATTTTTCTTTCGCGCCGCCGCCGCCCTCGCGCGCTCGGTCCCCTCGCTCGCGTGCTCGCTCCCCCGCCACCCGGCACGCATACCGGTCAACGGATGTGTCGATCGGTATGAGGCGTTGTCCGGCAGGTTTCGTTTCTTTGTCAGTTTGCGTGCGGACAACGCGGGGCTGATCGTTCGTGTGGTGAAGTCGCCGCGCGAGCCGGTTGCTGGCGGGCGGCGTTGACGCCGGTCCCCGGCAGAAGATGTCAACGCCGGTCCTCGGCGGGCGGCGTTGACGCGGCTACTCGATCGCGGCGCTGGACCTAGCTAGGGTCCGCAGCACGAACTTCTGGATCTTGCCGGTCGAGGTCTTGGGGATCTCACGGAACACGAACGTCTTCGGCACCTTGAACCGGGCCATATGCTGGCGGCAGAAGTCGCGCAATTCGTCAGCGGTGACCGACGCACCCGGCTTCAGTTCGATGAACGCGCATGGGGTCTCGCCCCATTGCTGATCCGGCTGCGCCACCACCGCGGCAGCGAGTACCGCGGGATGCCGGTACAGCGTTTCCTCGACCTCGATCGACGAGATGTTCTCGCCGCCCGAGATGATGACGTCCTTGGAGCGGTCACGGATCTTGGCGTAGCCGTCGGGCTGCATCACCGCGAGGTCACCGGTGTGGAACCAGTCGCCGGCGAACGCCTCGGCGGTGGCCGATGGGTTCTTCAGGTAGCCCTTCATGGTGATGTTGCCGCGGAACATGATCTCGCCCATCGTTTCGCCATCCCACGGAACCGGCTGCATGGTGCGCGGGTCCAGCACGGTCATCGCCGCCTGCAACGGCGTGCGCACCCCCTGGCGCCCGTTGCGCTCCGCCCGCCGGTCGATCGGCATGTCGGTCCAGGCCGCGTGCTTGGAGCAGACGCCGGCCGGGCCGTAGACCTCGGTCAGGCCGTAGACATGGGTCAGTTCGATGCCGATCTGCTCAGCGCCTTCGATGATCGCGGCGGGTGGTGCGGCGCCGGCGACCTGGCCGGCGATGCGGTGGCGGATCCCGGCGCGCAGGTCGGCCGGTGCGTTGATCAGCATCGAGTAGACGATCGGCGCGCCGCACATGTGGGTCACCCCGTTGGCGCGGATCGCCTCGAACATCGCCGCCGCCTCGACCCGGCGCAGGCAGACGTTGACCCCGGCCCGTTCGGCCATGGTCCAGGGGAAGCACCAGCCGTTGCAGTGAAACATCGGCAGCGTCCACAGATACACCGCATGCTGCGGCATGCCCCAGTTCAGGATGTTGCTGACCGCGTTCAGATGGGCGCCACGGTGATGGGTGACAACGCCCTTGGGGTCGCCAGTGGTGCCCGAGGTGTAGTTCAGCGCGATCGCGTCCCACTCGTCGGCGGGATTTTGCCAGATGTAGTCGGGATCGCCTTGGGCCAGGAAGGCGTCGTAGGTGGTCTGACCGAGCAGGCTGCCGCCGCCGGTCCAGGCGGGGTCGTCGATGTCGATGACCAGCGGTTTGGGGTCGAGCAACGCCAGCGTCGCCTCGATGACCGGCGCGAATTCCCGGTCGGTGATCAGCACCTTGGCTTCGCCGTGGCGCAGCATGAAAGCGATCGTTTCTGCATCGAGGCGTGTGTTCAGGGTGTTCAGCACCGCGCCGCACATCGGCACGCCAAACGCGGCCTCATACGCCGGCGGGGTGTTCGGGGCCATGACGGCGACGACGTCGTTCCTGCCGACGCCATGGCGTGCCAGGGCGGAGGCCAGCCGGCGGCAGCGCGCGTAGGTCTGCTGCCAGGTCCAGCGTTCGGCGCCGTGCACCACGGCCAGGGCGTCAGGATAGACGTAGGCGGCGCGCTCGATGAAGGTGAGTGGTGTCAGCGGAGCGTAGTTGGCTTGGTTCTTCGGCAGCTCGTCGAACGGGTTGATCATGACGAAGTCTCCCCTGAGGCGCGGTGCGCCGTTGGCGTTTCTGAACTGCCGGACATAGTGCGCGGGGGCGTTCGGGGCAAACAGTTACCGGATGGCGTTTACCCAACGGCAACCTACAGAATCGAGGTGGCACCCCACCCGTCACGACCCGCCAAGGGAAGCTTAATATCTTGGTTTTGTTCAGGGGTTCCCCGTCATTCCCGACCCGATGATGGCGGTGTAAAGACCAGGGTCGGTATATGCCCGGATCGGCGAAGAGGCCAGAGCGCGTTTAATACCTTCGATTAGAATTGTCGCTGTATTGTCTCCAACATTCGAAAACTCAGGTGAAATTAAGACTTCTAGGCCGGCTCTGAGTGTATTGCTGGTTTTCAGAACTACCATGAGCTTCCTAACCTCGCCTGCATGCTCAATTTCTTTCATCGGATCGCGGGTGACCGCTTCTCTCATCCCGTTGATGGCGCCGTAGAATTTAACAACCAGAGCCCGGCAATCGAGCCTGTTAACCTCAAGCCTGACCTTTGGAAAAATGTCAGGCTCGGTCAAGTCCAGAAGATCATTCAGTGCTTTTTCGTCTAGTAAGAACCCCAAAGTATTTTCTTTTTCCATAGCAGAGATTAGCACAACAAACCTGCTGAGTGTTTGGGTTAGATATTTCTTAATCTCTGGATAGAGCACAGTGAGGGTGTTGTTTCGAGTTTCACGGCGTTGAGCATTTAGCATTAGGAATACGGCTAAAGCTGATCCGCCAACGCCGATGACGCCACCTAACAGCGATGCAACAGCGCCAACGACCGCGTTTGCGTCCGCCTGAATCGCGGCCGCACCAAACCAAGCGAGCAGCGCAGCAAAGGCGAGGACACCTATTGTTTTAAGGGATTCGAGGTCCTTGACATTCATTCCGTGCGCCTAGCACAGAAAGGTCAGAATGACCGAAGCCGAAACCCGCGCTGCCATTGTCGCTGAGGCCGAACCTGGGTCGGAACGTCCTACCACCATCGGGCGAAGATCAAAGGGCGTCGGCGCCGTCTGGTCCCAGATGCCCATCGGGGTTTATTCGGCTTGCGGCGCATTCGCGAATTTCGATACCGGCGACTATGCGCCTGACTGGCATATGCACCGATCGGCGGAGCGGTATCTGGAGTTTGTCCACGCCACGGCCAAGCGCGAGATCGGCCAATCCGAGGTGAAGACCGGGGATTTCATAGTCTTCAAGATCAGACGCTGGCTTTCGCACGGCGTGATTATGGTGGAATTTGCAAGGATCATTCAAGCGGTAATCGGCTACATGGTCACCGAGGATGAGGCGGAAAAAGGCTTCATGGCCGGCAGGAGCGGCGGTTTCTTACACTCTGATAGGAGGTTGAATGGGAGGCTTGTTCGGCGGCGCGGTCGTGGCCACATCTGAAGTCGTAGCCGCAGGCATCGATGTTCAGACTTGGATTGCCGGCCATGTTGTCCTGGTGGTCTAGGGGATGAACAAAGTCTCCGGCAACCTGATCCAGTACGGCACAATTCTTTGAGCCATCTGGGACGCCGGTCGCAAGTTCCCCGGCACTGATACGCGCACCGTTATCGCACAAGCACGTTGATCCGGGGCGTTGATCTCTCGCCGGTGGTGATGAGGTCAGGAACGGGGCGGTCTTCACGTAACAAAGGCGCCGCGCTGCAGCGCCTCAAAGGCGCCGGCGAATCAGTTCCACCCGGCTGGGTCCGCGGGGCACCACCGGGACCGACCTTTCCAGGCCCAGACGACGGCCCGGCGGATCGATCACGAACAGCGCCTGGATGACAATGAGGTAACCGTAGGTCCACGGCCACTCGTTCGGCGCCGAGTAGAGACCGACCCAGAGATTGAGCGCCATCAGCAACCCCAGGACGGCGAAAACCCGGGTGAACGCGCCCAGCATGAAGGAAATCCCGATCAGCGCCTCGGTCAGGTAGACCAGCGGCCCGAACACCGCGATGTTGGGCACCACGTAGCGACCCACCATGGATGCCTGCAGCGGGATCGACGAATGCGCGACGATCTCCTTCATGAAGAACAGCAGGCCGCCGTAGTTCGGCGGGATCTTCCACAGCGACTGCTGCCACCACATGGTGCCGACGATCAGGCGCAGCAGCGCGAGCCCGGCGGTGCGTGGCGAGCGCTGGTCAGGCTCGCGCTGCCAAGCGGAGAAGGCGATGCCAAGACCGGCCAGCAGCACGACCCAGTAGACCGCGGTCGGCCAGATCGGCTTGCTCAGGAAGGTCAGCAGGTCGATGAGAAAATTGGGTTCCGGCTTCATGCGGCTTTCCTCCAGGCGCGCGCCGTGGCGGCGATCAGATCCAGCGCGTCGCGGGCGCCGTTAGCCTCGCCCTTTTCAAAGTCGCCGTCGATCTGGGCCATCTGGTTGGTGACGTGGGCGAAGCAGATCACCGGCCGCGTTCGGACCTGGGCAAAGGCGTACAGCGCCGCGGCCTCCATTTCCACCGCCAGCACGCCGTGCGCGCGGGCGGCCTCGATCGCGGCGGCGGTCTCACGGAATGGCGCATCCGTGGTCCAGGTGGCGCCCCGGCGGACCGGCGGCTGGTGGTCGGCGAGGCCGGCGGCGATGCGGGCGGTCAACATCGGATCGGCGTCGGCGAACGGGGTGGCCGCGCAATAGTGCAGACTGGTGCCTTCATCGCGCAGCGCCCGGTCGATCAGGATGAAATAGGGCGTCGGACCGGCCGGCGTGATCTGGCCGGACGAGGTGATGCTGATCAGCAGCCGGCAGCCGGAGGCAAACATCTGTTCGGCCAGCAGGACGGCGAAGGGGGCACCGACCGCGCAGCCGACGATGCCGAAGGCCTGATCGCCGTGCGCCACGTCGAACATATCGGTGTGGTAGCAGGCCCAGAACGGGTTGCGCCTCGTTCGGCCGGCGGCGTGCAGCGCGCGCACGATGTCGCCGTCGGGATCCAGAACGCAGATATCCGGAACCGGACCGGGGGGAAGGTTTTTCTGCCGCCGAGCCTCCCGCAGCAGATTTTCCGGCTGGAATACGGAAGGGGCGGTGTGGTGCTTGGCCCGCAGCAGTGGTGTGGCGGGCGCATCGCGGTCAGTTGCCATAGACGGCCCGCGGCAACCACATCGTCAACGCCGGCACGTAGGTGATGATCCCCAGCACGATCAGCAGCAGGATCAGGAACGGCAGGATGCCGCGGATCACCTCGCCGATCGGTGCGTTGGAGATGGTGGACAGCACATAGAGGTTCAGCCCGACCGGCGGATGGATCAGCGCGATCTCCATATTGTGGGTAAAGATGATGGAGAAATGCACCGGATCGACGCCCAGCGGCTGCAGTGCCGGGGCCAGGATCGGGATCACCAGCAGCAGCGCGGCCACCACCTCGAGGAAGCAGCCCAGTATCAGCAGCAGTATATTCATCGACAGCAGGAACAGCCAGGTCGGCAGGTTATGCGCCAGCACCCAGGTGACCAGCTGCGCGGGTGCGCCGGATTCCGTCATCCAGTGGCCGAACGCCAGGGCGGTGGCGACGATCAGCATGATCGTGCCGGCGCTGCGCAGCGCATCGGCGATGACCGACAGGGTCTCGGTGAAGCGAAAGCCGCGATAGACGATCAGGCTGACGAGCAGCGCGGTGACCGCGGCGAGCGCGGCGGCCTCGGTGACGGTGACGATACCGCCGTAGATACCGACGAGAACGACCGCGGGAACGGCGAGGGCGGGCAGCGCGCGGACGGTCACCAGCAGCCGTTCGCGGTAGGGCCGAGCCGGCTCACGCGGGAAGTTTCGGCGGCGGGCATCGTACCAGACCCAGGCGAAGAACGCGGCGGCCTGCAGCAGTCCGGGCAGGATGCCGGCGAGGAACAGTCGCGGCACCGATTGTTCGGCGACGATGCCATACAGGATCAGCGCCAGGCTTGGCGGGATGACGATGCCGATGGTGCCGGACGCACCGATCACGCCCAGGGCGAAGGACCGCGGGTAGCCTTTCTCGATCATCGCCGGCAGCAGGATGGTGCCCATCGCCAGCGCGGTGGCGACCGAGGACCCGCAGATCGCCGCGAACAAGGTGCAGGCGACCACGGTGACCAGGCCCAGCGAGCCGCGGATGCCGCCCAGCCAGGCGGCCGAGACGTCCACCAGTGCTTTCGCCACGCCGCCCTGGCGCATGAACGCCGCCGCCATCACGAACAGCGGCAGCGACATCAAGGTCGACGAGTTCAGATGGTCGATGACGACCTGGGCGACACCGACCATCGGCTGGCCGGACACCGCGTACAGCACCGCGGCGCAGGCCCCCAGCACCAGGAAGATCGGCATGCCGGCCGCCAAAAGGCCGAAGAACAGCACCAGGAAAAGCAGCGTCCACATCGGCCTAGCGGTTGGCCAGGTCGGACAGGTTTTCGGTCAGCTCGTGGTCCGGGATATGATGCCCGACCGTCATGCTGGCGGGATCGAAGCGGAACATGTAGCGATACAGCCGGATCAGGTAGCGCATCGCCATCAGCCCCCCGCCCGCCGGCAACGCCGCATAGTAGATCCACATCGGGAACTGCAGCCCGCTGGAGCTGCGCTCATCCAGCAGCAGGGAGGTATCGACGATCTGCCAGCCGTACCAGATCATGCCGCCGCAGAAGACCAGTGCCACGACGCAGTTGAACGCCTCCAGCCAGCGCTGCCCGGCGGCCGGCACCAGGCGCAGCACCAGGTCCGGCCGCACATGGCCGTCGGTGCGGACGAGCTGGCTGGAGATGATCATTACCCCCCAGACGATCAGATAGACGATGACTTCCTCGGCCCAGGATATCGCGAAGGCCGGGAAGAAATAGCGTCCGAGCACCTGCACGAGGCCGATCACCATGGCGAGCGCGCCAAGGATCCCGACCAGCGTGCGCTCGATGGTGTCCCAGATCGTGTTGCTGGGCGCGGCCATCTCAGGCCGTGCCGTTGACCGACAGATCGGTGAGCCTGACGACCTCCGGCGACAGCTTGGCGGCCTTGATCAGCGTCCCGGCATCCGCCTGCATCGCCTTGCGGGCGGTGCTGAGGACTTCCGGCGCGGGATCGGTGAAGGTGACGCCGTTGGTTTCCATCATCTTGCGGGCATGATCCTGCAGCGTGCCGGCACTGGCGCGATAGGCGGCGATGTTGGCCGCCCACAGGTCGATCATGGTCTTTTGCATGTCCGGTGTCAGCTTTGACCAGAACGTGCCGCTGATCATCGGCATGTATTGTCCGACGTATTGGTGGTCCTGATACGAATACCTGACACCGGCTTCCCACAGCTTGGCCGAGGCGCAGCTTTCATTGGTGGAGACGAACCCGTCGAAGGTGCCCTGGGACAGCGCCAGCGGCACGTTCGGCCAGGCGGTGACGTTGGGAATACCGCCGAAGAAGCTGATCCGCCAACTGATGCCGGCGCCACCGGGGCTGCGGATCTTCAGCCCCTTGATGTCAGCCGCCGTGTGCAATGGCGTCTTGGTGGTGTACCAGTTCTGGAAACCGAGATTGAGCCACGAACCGATCACCTTCACCCGCAATTTGGTCTCGATCTCCTTGACCACCAGCGCGCCCGGCTTGCCGTCCGAGGCGTGTTCGGTCACCTCGATCTTCTGGCCGTAGAATGCCGGCAGCTGGCAGAAGTCGCAGTCCGGCACGATGCCGGTCTGCGTCCAGGTGCCGGGGCAGGCCATGTCGACCTGGCCCTGCAGCAGCGCCTTGGCGACGTTCAGGTCGGCGAACAGCTGGCCGGACGGGAAGATCTCGCTGGTGAGCTTGCCGCCGGTCGCGGCCTCGACCTTCTTCAGGTAGTCGGCGATGGAAACATTGCGCACGTGCGACGGCGCGGTGTCGAGGGAGCAACGGATCTTCAACGCTTGCTCGCCGCGGGCGTGGCGCAGGATGGCGAAGGTTCCGGCCATCGCGACAGCCGAACGACCCAGCGCCCGGCGGGACAGGTTTTGCCGCATCAGAGTACCTTTCATGGACGCCCCTTTAGCCGGGGAAGCGGACTGATGGCGGGTCAGTGCGTCTGCGTCAAGAGTCGGCTCGCATGGCGCCCGTGAACCCGCTTTGGCCGCAGCCGCGCGGCACCACAGCGCGGATCACCGGCGGCGGGCTGAACCCGCCAGGGCGCCTCAGGTCATGTGCGTCCAGTCTGGTAAGCCGAACTACTGGTAGCCGTTCGGCGCTGGCGCCGACCGGTCTCAGAGTCATTGTTTCACGCGCCGCGCGTGGTCATTTTCGCGCGCCGCACGTGATCGTTGTTCGGCGCCGGGCGCGGCCTCAGGCGGCCCGGATGTCGCTCACGAAGCGGTTGACCGCGCCGGACAGCCGTTCGGCCTGGTGCGACAACCCGCCCGCCGCCGACAGCACCTCGCCGGCAGCCTGCCCGGTATCGTGCGCCACCTGACTGACACCATTGATGGTCTCGGTGACCGCCTGGGTCGCGCGTGTGGTCTGCTGCACGTTGCGCGCGATTTCGCCGGTGGCCGCGCCTTGTTGCTCCACCGCCGCGGCGATCGAGGTGGCGATTTCGCTGACCTGTCGGATGGTGTCGGCGATCCCGCCGATCGCCGCGACGGCCTCTTGCGTGGCGACCTGGATCTGGTTGATCTGCGCGCCGATGTCCTCGGTCGCCACAGCGGTCTGCTGCGCCAGATTCTTGACCTCCGAGGCGACCACCGCGAAGCCCTTGCCGGCGTCACCGGCACGCGCCGCCTCGATCGTCGCGTTCAGCGCCAGCAGGTTGGTCTGGCCGGCGATGTTCTTGATCAGACCGACGACGTTGCCGATCCTTGTTGCAGCGTCCGCGAGCGCATGGACGATCGTATCGGTGCGCCGCGAGTCCTCGGCCGCCTTGCCGGTGAATTCGTCGGGTATATTACGGGATCATTCCGGGTCAGCCTCTGAGCGCGGGATCGTCCGGGTTGAACCAGCCACAGGAGGTGTATCGCCGTCTTGAATTCAGAGAACGCAAGCCCGAGGGCTTCAACCTGACGCTGTCAGGCTTTAGGACATTCTGGCCGCATCGTTGATCCGAAGTGGCCTGGAAAGGATTCGCACATGCCCAGCGATCAACCGACCGGTTCAATCGTGGCGCGCCTCGACCGGCTGCCCCCGTCGCGCTATTTCGTCCGACTCGTGGCATTCATCGCCATCGGCGGCTGGTTCGAGTTCTACGAGTTCGCGATGCCAGGCGGCATCTCGCTGGGTTTGACCAAGCACATATACACCACCAGCACCGCCGGGCTGCTGGCCTGGAACAGTTTCGCCAGCTTTCTCGCCTCGTTCTTTCTGGGCATGTTCGTCGGCGCGTTCCTGTTCACCTGGATCTCCGATCGTTTCGGACGGCGCTCGACCTTCACCTGGTCGATGCTGGTCTATTCGGTCGCCATTTTCCTGACCGCGTTGCAGAGCTCCGCCATTGTCATCGACGTGCTGCGCTTCATCGCCGGTTTTGGCATCAGCGTGCAGCTGATCAACAACGACTCGTTCATCGCCGAGATCACGCCACGGCGGTGGCGCGGGCGCTACATGGCGTTCAGCATCCTGGTCGTGTTGACCTCGGGACCGGTCGCGCTGTTGCTGTCGTGGTTGGTCGTGCCGCACCAGATCCTGGGCCTGGACGGCTGGCGCTGGGTCGTCATCGCTGGCGCGCTGGGCGGCGTGGCGGTGCTGTTCATTCGCCGCAACCTGCCGGAATCGCCGCGCTGGCTGCACGGCCGCGGCCGCTATGCCGAGGCGGACGCGGCGATGCGGCGGATGGAGGCGCGGGTGCGCGACGAGCTTGGCCACGATCTGCCACCGCCTGATCCGCAGCATGTCGAACCCGTGGTGGCACGCGGATCCTGGCGCGAGATGTTCAGCCCGGTCTACCGGCGCCGCACGATCATGTTGTCATTGTTCCAGTTCTGCCAGACGATCGCGGCGTTCGGCTTCATCACCTGGGTGCCGATCATGCTGGTTCGCGAGGGCTTCGCGATCGCCCATTCACTGGCTTTCACCGCGACGATGACGCTTCTGGCGCCGGTCGGTGCGGCGCTGGGTCTGTTCTTCGCCGAACGGTTCGAGCGCAAGTGGCAGCTGGTCGGGACAGCGATCGGGATCGGCGTGTTCGGCCTGCTGTTTTCGCTGGCCCGATCGAACACGTCGATCCTGCTGTGCGGCGCGTTGGTATCGTTGTGCACCAACTGGCTGATAGCGATTTTCCATCCCTACGCGGCGGAGCTGTTCCCCACCCGCATGCGCGCCCAGGCGGTGGGGTTCACCTTCAGCTGGAGCCGGATCAGCTCGATCCTGGTGGGGTATGCGGTCACCTTCCTGCTGGCGGCGTACGGCACCATGGGCGTGTTCACGATGATCGCCATCGCCATGCTGGTGATCGTGCTGGCGGTCGGGATCATGGGGCCGATCAGCAATCGGCAAAGCCTGGAGATCCTGTCCCGATGAGGCCAGGGCTGGCTGTTCGTTGAGGCTCCGGGCTGGCTTTCGTTACATTTAGGGAACGTATGATCCAGGGCACGCGCTGTTTGATTTCAGTTGCCTGCTGATCCGCTGCGTCGGTCGCACGATGCGACGCACTTCGCGGGCAGGATACCAGCGTTGCAATGACTTATTCATCACCACACTGTGGCCCCGGGGCGTGCATCAACATTCAAGCTGGGCTAAGGGACGCCTGGAGAGGAATTATTATGCCCGATACCGCGCTGCCTGCGGCGACCCTGCTGGATGCCATTCGCGCCATTGTCGGCGACCGGGGGATCCTGACCGACAGCTCGGACACCGCCCCGTATGCGGAAGACTGGCGCCGGCTTTACCAGGGCCGCACCAACGCCGTGATCCGGCCGGGGACCACCGAAGAAGTCGCCGCGGTGGTCCGGCTGTGCGCGCAAGCCGGCACGCCGGTCGTCCCGCAGGGCGGCAACACCTCCATGGTCGGGGGCGCCGTGCCGAACGCGGACGGATCGGAGCTGATCCTGTCCACCGCCAGGTTGAACCGCATCCGCGCGCTTGATCCCGCCGACATGACGCTGACGATCGAGGCCGGGGTGACGCTGAAGGCGGCGCAGCTGGCCGCGGCGGATCATGGGTGCCTGTTGCCGCTGTCGATTTCTTCCGAGGGCACCGCGCAGATCGGCGGCGTGCTGGCGGTGAACGCCGGCGGCAACAACACGGTGCGCTATGGTAACGCCCGTGACCTGGTGCTGGGGCTGGAGGTCGTGCTGCCCGACGGCGCGGTGTGGAACGGTCTGCGGCGGCTGCGCAAGGACAATACGGGTTACTGCCTGCGGCAGTTGTTCGTCGGGTCCGAAGGCACCTTGGGCATCATCACCGCCGCGGTTCTGAAACTGGCGCCGCAGCCGAAGGAGATCGCGGTCGCGCTGTGCGGTGTGGCATCGCCGGATGCGGCGCTGACCCTGTTCACACGCTTCCAGGCACACGACGCGGCCTCGATCAGCGCGTTCGAGTTGATGTCGGGCCTGGGGATGTCGTTCGTCCTCAAGCACATCCCGGGGGCGACGATGCCGCTGGAAACGCTGGCGCCATTCTATGTCCTGGTCGAGCTCGCCTCGCCCCGGCTCGACGCCGGCTTGCGCGACATGCTGGAGCAGATTCTGGAGCAGGCGCTGGAAGACGGCATCGTGCAGGACGCCGCCATCCCCGAATCGGATGCGCAGCGCGCCGCCATCTGGCGCCTGCGGGAGGAACATTCCGAAGCGCAGAAGCGCGAAGGTGCCAGCGTAAAGAACGACGTTTCGGTGCCGGTTTCAAAGGTCCCAGCGTTCATCCGCGATGCCACGGCGGCGTGCGAGGCGCTGCTGCCAGGCGTGCGCGTGGTGCCGTTCGGCCACATCGGCGACGGCAATATTCATTTCAATCTCGAACAACCGGTCGGCTCGGACGCGGCCTGGTTCCTGCGGCAGGACCACAGCATCATGGACGCGGTGAATGCGGTGGTGCGGGAGTACGACGGCAGTTTCTCGGCCGAACACGGCGTTGGCAAGTTGAAGCCTTATATGATGCCCGACTGGCGCGGCGGCACGGAACTGGCGGTGATGCAGCGGATCAAGGCGGCGATCGACCCGGCCGGGATCATGAACCCCGGAAAGGTGCTGCCCTAGACTGGAGCGTGGCCGTTTGCGGGCGGACCGACCTTGGACGCCAATCGCCCGCTCAAACAACGGGTCGCGATCAGTGGCTCGCAGGCACGCCCCGGCCGACGAAGTGCGGATTGTCCCAGCCTGGCTTGCCATAGCGCAGAGGCTGGCCGTCGAAGGTCTCGACGGCGCCGCCCGCGGCGTCCAGCACGGCGTGCGGCGCGCAAGTGTCCCACTCCATGGTGCGGCCGAAGCGTGGATACAGGTCTGCCTGCCCTTCGGCCAGTCGGCAGAATTTCAGGCTGGAGCCGAAGTTGACCACCTGGGCGACCGCGCGGCCGGCGAGGAAGGCGTCCAACCGACCCTGATCGCCGTGGTGACGGCTGGCGACCACCGTCAGTCCTTCCGGCGGCACCTGGCGCGCGGCGATCGGCGTTGTTCGACCGTCTGTCCGTCGCCAGGCGCCGATGCCAACGATGCCGCCGAAGATCTGATTTCTCGCCGGGACGCCAACCACGCCCAGGACCGGCCGAGCGTCGCGCACCAGCCCGATGTTGACCGCGAAATCGTCGCCGCCGCTGGTGAATTCACGCGTGCCGTCCAGGGGATCGACCAGCCAGAACTCCGCCGTCGGGTCAGCGATGGTGCCGGCGGCTGCCTCTTCTTCCGCGATGACCGTGCAGCCCGGCAGCGCCTGTCGCAAGCCGGCGAGGATGATCGCCTCGGCGGCGTGATCCGCCTCGGTCACTACCGAACGGTCTGCCTTATGATGCACTTGGAAGCCGCGGCCGCGGATGATCTGGATCTCGGCCGCGGCCTGCTCCACCAGGTCTGTCGCCAAGGCGAGCAGCGCATGATCATCCATCACACAGGCTCCGTGGCGTGCGCGCGGCGCTTCGGCTTCGGTCGGCGGATCGCTTTGGGTTGGGCGGTCGCGGCGGGATTGGCGGCTTCGGCGTCCACGTGTTCGGTTGCGATACCGGCGGACGGATGGCCCGCTTGCGCCGGCGCGGCCGGGTCGATCACCGTCGCCACCGGAGTGCTGCGCTTCAGCAGCAGGTCGGCGGTTTCGTAGACCAGGTTCGGCTCGAAGAAGCGCAAGCAGGCGAGCGAACGGGGGCAGTCCTCGGCCTTGGCCAGATAGCAGGGGCTGCAATGCATGTTCCGGCGCAGCGCCACCGCGTTCGGCCCGATCGGTCCCCATTCGACCGGATCGACCACGCCGGAGTGGATGCCGACGGTCGGAATGCCTACGGCGGCGGCGATGTGCTTGGGACCACTGTCGTTGCCGATGTACAGCGCGCAGTTCTTCAACAGGCGCGGCAGATCGGCGAGCGAGGTCTTGCCGGCCATCGAGGCGATCGCCTGGCGATGCTGCACGTCGTTCAGCAGCATGTCGGCGACATCGACTTCATCCGGACCGCCGACCAGCATGATGTTGACATCATTTCTTTCGACCAACAGATCGATCAGCGCCGAGAAGTGTTGCTCCGGCCATTGTTTGGTGACGTTTCCCGCCCCCGGATGGATCGCCACCACCGGCTTGGCGAACAGACCCTGAAGCTGATCCGGAAGCTCGCTCAGCGGCATCGCGACCGGCCCGGGCTGCATGATCACCCGATCCGCTTCCGACGCGTGGCCGACCGCGTTGACCAGCGCCATCAGGTCGTCGACCACATGGCTGCGCTTTCGTTGCAGAGTCCGGTCACCGTCCCAGTCCAGTGCGATGTCGAGGAACGGGAACTGGCCGAGGTAATCGAAGCCGGCCAGGAAGCGCGCACCGGTCTGCTTCAGGATGTCGCGCGTCGACAGATGTTTCCGCAAGTCAATCGCTAGATCGAATCGGTATGGCCGCAGCCGCTCAGCCAGTTCGGCATGATCCCGCGCGGTCAGTTCGCGTTCGCCCAATTGCGACCGGGGATGGAAGAAGGTGAACGGAATGAACTCGTCGATGCAGGGTTCAAGCGAGATGAACGCGCGTGAGGCGGGCCCGGCGAGGACGGTGATCCGCGCATGCGGGAACAACTTCTTCAGCCGCCGGATCGGTGGCAGCGCGGTGACGAAATCGCCGATATGATCCAGCTTGACCACCAGGATGCGCTGAATTTCCTCGGGCAGGAACATGGGCGCGCCGGCGACCACCCACTGCACCGGCTCATCATCGGGGCGGTAGTCGTCGGCATGACGTGACAGTCGCGGACTGAAATAGGGATCGCCGGCGGCGAACGTCGTCTTCCACGCGGCGTTGAAATGCGTCAGATCGAAAGCCTCCTTCATGGCTGCTCGGCTGGCCAGCTCGTAATGGATCAGCGTGGCGTAGGGTGTGAACACCGTCAACCACCCGGCGCGATGCGCCCGCAGACAGAAATCCAGATCGTTATTGACGATTTCATGGGCCTCATCGAACCGACCGAGCTGCTCGAAGGTGTCGCGGCGGACCAGCATGCAGGCGCCGGTGACGGCCATGACGTTGCGCTGGGTCAGGGCGAGACCGAAGTAGCAGGGATCGTCGCCGGCGGCGAAGCGGAAGGCGTGCCGGCCGATACCGTTATTTGATAGAAACATACCGGCATGCTGCACCTTGCCGTCGCGGTACAACAACCGTGGCCCGATGATGCCGACATCCGGACGACGGGCGTGTTCCATCATGGCATCGAGCCAGTCTTCCTGGATGATCTCGATGTCGTCGTTCAGAAACAGCAGGAAATCGCCGTCCGCGACCTTGGCGGCGCGATTGTTGAAGTTCGACCAGTTGAAGTCGTCGGGTATGTCGACGACCTTGTCGGCGTTCTGCTGCAGCCAGACTTTCCACGCGACGTGCGACCGCGGGATATTGTCGATGCAGACAATCTCGTATTCTTGATAAGTGGTTTTGGCGCGCAGGCTGGTGATACAGGTCTCGATATAACCCTTCGCCGCGCAGGTGGGGATGATGATGGACACCTTGCCGCCCGGCGGCACCGCGCGTTTGACCCGCCAGGTGCCGGGGATCTGGGTGGTCAGAACCTGTCCGATAATGGCGCGGCGCTGCAATGCGCGCTCGAGTGCGAGACGTTCACGCTCCGGATCGTCCAGGGCCGCCGTGGCGCGTTGGCAAATCAGCTTCTGGATATGGTGCGCACCAACCGCGCATTCGGCGCAGCGGAGCACCAGGTCGTATTCGCCGTGCGCCATCAGGCTGGCCGGCGTGGCCTGAGTCTGTGCCAGCAGCGCGGCCGTCGCCGCCCAGAGCCGGCCGATATAGTTGGTGGCGAGCAGCAGGTCGGGGGAATAGTCCGGCTTGAAAAACGGCTCCTTTTCCTGGCTGACCGGGCTGATGCGAACCTCGTCGCCGTAGAGCAGTGCTTGATCGGGGTGCCTGCCGGCAGCCACCGCGAGTTCGAGCAGGGCATCCGCCCCCGGCTCATCGCCGGGAAGCAGTGGCGCGTAGAGCATCGCGCGCCCATCAGCGGCATGAGCCAGTGGCGCGGCCCAGCGGTCCGCATCCCGTGGGCTGATCACCACGAAGCGGCTGGTCAGATACGGCACGAGGTCCGCGATGGCGGCCCGTACTGTCGCCGCGTCCGGCTCGGTTTCGGCCAGGACCAGAACGGTCCAGTCGGGGTAGGCCTGCCGGCGCAGCGCTTCGAAGGTGGTGCGCAGCCGATCGATGTCGACCGGCTGATCCTGTCGTAGCATGAACTGACAGGTCGGGCGGTAGTCCATGTCGGACAGCAGCGCCGACATCATGTCGGCCTCCACACGCGGCACACGCCGGCGGATACCGGTGCTGTCCTGTTGGTCCTCGAGCTTTTTCACCGTGATGGTGAAGTCGCGGGCCAGGCTCTGACCGTTGTTGGCCCGGATCCTCAGCGCGACGTTATGTTCGCCGTCGCGCAGGCTGCGTGGCGGACAGTGAAACGCAAAACCGCTGCGCAGCGCATTGGGCCATTCCGGAAACGCCGCGCCGACATCCTGCCGAGCCAGGCCATAATGCGCGTCGCCGAGGCGCTGGTCGTCGAGAAAAACCTCGAAGCTGGCGATGCCGGATTGGGTCAGCAGCCAGCCGTCGATGGTCAGGCGGCCGGTGATTATTTCGACCGCGGCGCCATGGACCACATTCGGGGCGTCCAGTTCGAAGCGGAATTCCGCTGCCTGTTCGGGCGTGAGCTCGGCGGGATCCGGTGCTGCCACCGGGTCAGCGACCGCCGGCGGCCGCGGCACGGCGACCTCGATGGCCTGCAGCAGGATCAGCTTTTCCGCTTCATCGTCCTGCATATTGCGTACCACGACCCGCAATTCCTGCTCGCCTTCCAGCCGCTCGGCGACCCGACGCTCGAAGCGAAAACCGGACATTCGGGCCATCGGGATATCGGGGAATATCTCGCCGACATCTTCGCGTTCGTGGCCCATGCTGGCGAGACCGACAAGCTGGTTGTCGAGCAGAACCCGCACCTGGACGATCCCGGCGCCGCATACCGCCCAACCATCCAGCGACAACGTGCCGTCACTCGTCAGCAGGGCGGCATCACAATATAGGCGGATTTCGGCGGACGGGATCTCGACCGTCGTCGGCGGGGGCGCGGGCAGCGGGTTCGTGCGTGCGCGGAACGGGAACGGCAGTGCCAGATCGAACATCGGATCGCTGTCGATATGGAAATCCGTACTCAGCCGATAGGATGGTGGCTGGTTCATCAACGAGAAGGGCTCCGCTGGCGACGGTTCCGGCGCGTGCCGCGGCTGCCGGTCGGTGAGAGGGCGTGGCAGGCGCTCGACCGGAACGCTTTCCTGATGTCTGAAGCCGTTCGCACATATGATCTCGGCATGGATGCGATCGGCGTGGCGTTCGGCCTCGTCAAGTCGCAGCGTCAGACTGAACCCGGACCGTCGGGCGTTTGGATATGACGGAAACACCGCCGCGACATCGTCGCGCTCACCGTCCGCCTTGGCCTGTGCCGTGCGCGTCTCGCCGATCCGTATGTCGATGACCAGCGCAGGCAGCGATGAAACCGCCCAGCCCCGCACCGACAGGATGCCGTCCGGGTCTATCGTTGCGCGCTCGATATACATCACCGAATGAGCCCGGATGGCGCCGACCGCCGTCGCGGTGGGACCCGCGACCACGGAGACCGCGCCGTCTGCCGTCGGGTCCACCGCGAGTTCGAAGTGTTCGGCGAACTCGCAGCCAGCCGTGGTGCGGGCGACGATCAGAAACGAACAGGCTTCGGCAGCACCGTCACCGGCGCGCGACAGGTTGAACTGGAAGCCGCGCTGGCGAGCCGGCATGCCGTCCGGCATCTCGGCCGCGGCGGCGTCCTGTGGTTCACCGAATGCGGCGATGCTGGTGACGCGATCATCGCGTTGCAGGCGGATCTGTTCGATCGGTGCCGTGCTGATGGCCCGCCCGCGGATGGTGATGTCGAAGCGGTCATGCACATAGCCGCCCCACACCACCGGATCGATTTCGATCACGATCGCCGGATCGGCTTCCGTCAGCGGCAGATTGGCCTGCGGCGGCGCATCGGGATCAGCGACCGGCGCGCCGTCGCCAACCTGTTCCTGTTGAGCAACGGAATCCAGGGACGGTGCCTCAGGCGGTTGGGTCTTGGTGGCTTTGGTCCGCGATGGCGACGGTTTACGCGTCATTCGGTCGCGTGCCCGGTTGATGGCGTGCGTCGCGATTGGTCACGCGGGCCGCGGCGTCACGATTGTCGTGGCCGGTCACGCGCCCGGCCAAGGCGCGCGCATCGGCCGAGGAGCCCGGTCTGATCATGCGGTCTGGTCATAGGCCAAAGGGAAGCCGCCCTTCGCGATAGCCGTTCTTGTCGAAATGATCCTGTGCCGAATCCACGGCACCACGACGGATGCTGTCGGCTACATCGTCGTTTTCCGCGAGATACCAGCGCTCGTCCACGTGGATCGGGAATGGCAGACGGCCTTCGAAATAGCCGTCATCGACGAAGTGCTGCCTGGCGGAGCGCACGGCACCGTCCTTTACGGCGTTGCCGATGTCGTCGTAGGTGCGGACATACCAGGCTTCATCCACCTCGATGCCCTGTATCATCGTTCTCAGGATCGTGACGAAGTTCTCATAGGACAGGTTCACTCTCAACTCGCCGCGCACAGTGGACATTTCGATAGAGCGACGGATTAGCTCGAAGGGCGGCAGATACTTCACGCTCTCTCCTTGGCAGTCGAAGTTCCCGGGGCAGTCGAAGGTCCCGGGCGATCAGCGTTCCCCGGCAATCAAAGTTTGGCGAGCAGGAAACCAGATCAGCCGCTTCTCAATAGCGAAATGTCTGCCGGGATGGAACACTGTTTCGCGACTTTTTGCAGGTGCAGCCTGGGAACCGTCCTGCTATTGAAACCGCTTCTTCGCATGGCCGACGCGACAGGAACCGCAGCATGAACCTCAGCCTGGTCGACCCCAACCGGACCGCGCCAGCCACCGACATCGAACTGGCGGCCATCGTCCGGGCGTTCCATGCAGCCAGGATCCTGGTGATCGGCGACGTGATCCTGGATCGCTACGTCAGCGGTTCGGTGCAGCGGCTGTCGCCCGAGGCACCGATCCCGGTGCTGCGACCGACGGGCGATCGCAATACCCTTGGCGGCGCCGCCAACGTCGCCTTGAACATCGCCACGCTGGGCGGTCACGCAACGCTGGTGGGGGTGATCGGCACCGACCGCACCGGCGACGAGGTCGAGCGCCTGGTGCATGCGACAAGCGGTGTCACGTCCGCCCTGGTGCGGATCGCCGGGCGGCCGACGACGGCCAAGACCCGCTTCATGACCGGGTCGCATCAGCTGCTGCGGCTGGACGAGGAAACCACCGCGCCGCTTGATCAGGCCGGCCTGCTGGCGGTGATGGTCGCGGTCGAGCGCAGTCTGGACGCGACCGACGTGATCGTGTTGTCGGATTACGCCAAGGGCGTGCTGTGCGATGACGTGCTGGGCGCGATCCTGGCCCGTGCGGCGCAGGCGGACCGTCTGGTGATCGCCGATCCGAAACGCGCCGATTTCGCCGCCTATCGTGGGGCGACGATCCTGACGCCAAACGAGCATGAGGTGCGGGTCGCCACCCGGATCGAGGCGGACCACGACGCCGAGGCCGATCGCGCCGGGCGGGTGGCACTGGACGCGACCGGCGGCCAGGCCGTGCTGGTCACCCGTTCAGCCAAGGGCCTGACCCTGGTCTGCCGCGATCAGGACGCGCTGCATCTGCCGACCCGAGCGCGCGAGGTGGCTGATGTGTCGGGGGCGGGCGATACCTTGGTGGCCGCGTTGGCGGTCGCGCTGGGGGCCGGGGCGGTGCTGGCGGAAGCGGCGATGCTGGCGAACGCCACCGCCGGGATCTCGGTCGGCAAGCAGGGCACCGCCGCGGTGTCGCGTCAGGAGCTGCTGGACGCGCTGCATCTGGATGAGCTGGTGGCGAGCGACCGCAAAGTGGTCAGCCTGGAGGAAGCCGTTGAAAAGGTCGCCGAATGGCACCGCCGCGGCCTGAAGGTGGGCTTCGCCAACGGCTGCTTCGACCTGATCCATCCCGGCCATGTCCGCCTGTTGAGCGAGGCGCGCGGCGCCTGCGACCGGCTGATCGTCGCGCTGAACAGCGATGCCTCGGTCAAGCGGCTGAAGGGACCCAGTCGGCCATTGCAGAACGAGATGGCGCGAGCCACCGTCATGGCGTCGATGGCGCCGGTCGATCTGGTCAGCCTGTTCGATGAGGATACGCCGTTGGAGATGATCCAGGCCCTGCGGCCGGACGTGCTGGTGAAGGGGTCCGACTACACCGTCGATCAGGTGGTGGGGGGCAGCCTGGTGCAGGGCTGGGGCGGCAAGGTCGTCCTGGTTACCCTGCGCGAGGGCCACAGCACGACCGGCACGATCCGGCGGATGACCGCCCCGGTGGGTGACTGATACCCAGCGACGGTTGCGCCGATCGGCCTCAATGTTTGGTTTCGCGGCGCCCGCTTCCTCGCGCGCACGCACGGTCGGCCGCCAGCCCGGCGCGCGTATCGGTCAGTGCTTGTGCTGGCCGGTCTGGCACGTCCGGAGATCGCGGTTTGGCGCGATCCCGGTCCTGGGGTCGCGGATCACGGTCTGCGTCGGGTTCGGCCGGCGTGGACGTTGACCTGGTTCACCGGGTCTGCTGGATCGCCGACAGGATCCAATGGCCGCCGCGGGAGCGGACGAAGGTCCAGATCTCGGTCGCGGTGACGTGCTCGTTCGGGCTGCCGTCGACCACCCGTCCGGCGCTGTCACGGGTCACATCGATCATCGAGAACCGCATCGCGACGGTTGCATAGTCGCGCCCCTGCTCGGTCCACGCCTGGGCCAGATCGCCGGACGCCAGGGTCACGTCGTCGACCACGTTGCGCACCCCGCGGCTGACCTGTTCGGACAACTGTTCGGAGAAGTAGCTGACCATCTCCGGCGTCGCCATCGCCTGCAGGGCGTTGAGGTCATGCGCGCTCCAGGCGGCCTGGATGGCTTTCAACAGCTGCTCGAACTGCCGGTAGTCGGGGGCGTCGATGGCGATCGGCGGCATTCCGGCGGGACCGCCGCCGCCTGGCATCGGAGGCTGGGCCGGCGTGCCGCCGCGGGCGAAGATGTTGGGTCCGCCGGCCATCACGGGGGCTCTGCCGCCCATGAAGCGGCGCAACAGAAACCGCACCAGAAGCACAACGAGGAAGATCTGCAGCAACAGACCCAGGAAGCCGAAGCCGCCCATGCCGCCGCCCATGAAGCCATGGCCGAACAGCATGCCGCCGATACCGGCGCCGATCAGACCGCCCATCAGGCCGGACATGAACCCGCCGGAACGGCCGCCCTGATACATCGGCGCGCCGTAGCCTGGCGACGGCTGACCGCGCGGCGTCATGCTGCGCTGCATCGGCGCGGCGGAATACGGTGCGGTGTTGGTCGACGGCGGGGCCGAGTAGGTCATGCTGCCGCGGCTGCCGAACGAGCCGCGACCGCCGGCCCGTGCATCGGCTGATACAGGGCTCAGGGCCAGCGCCAGGACGGCGATGCCGGCGAGCAGGGTTGAGGTATGACGCATCGGATTTCGCTTCGCGGTTGCCATGACGCCAATATGGTGTGACGCGGGCGCCACGGCCAGAGGTACCGTCAGGGGCCGCATCCCGACAGGGGCCGCATTCCGGCGCCGGACGCGAGCCTGCCGCGGACCGGCTGGCCCCCGAGCGGTGTCGCCGTATGGTGTCCCGATGCGGTGTGCCCGTGCGGTGTCCGCTGGGGCGCCGCCGTGTCGTGTCGCCGGTGGCGGGGGATACCACGGTGGGATATTCTCCTGTGGTTTCCTGTGCGGTATCCCAGGGGTACCCCGTACGGTATCGATGGCGGATGTCCCGGCGTCGGACCATGAACCGACCTGCGGATCGGGCGAGACCGGCGCGTCGCCGTGGCCGATGGTTTGGCTGACGCCGAGGCAAAGACGAATGGACACCATGAGCATTCCCATCCCCGAGGACGGGCTTCGCGGCCGGCGCCTGCTCTCCGCCGTCGCCACTATCGTCATCGCCATCGCGATGGCATCGCTCGACACCTCGATCGCCAACACCGCGCTGCCGACCATCGCGGCTGACGTGAACGCCAGCCCGGCGGCCTCGGTGTGGGTGGTGAACGCCTACCAACTGGCGCTGGTGGTCTCGCTGCTGCCCTTCGCCTCGTTGGGCGAGATCCTGGGCTACCGCCGGGTCTATGTCTGGGGCCTGGTGGTGTTCACCGGGGCGTCGCTGCTGTGCTCGTTGAGCTGGTCGCTGCCGACGCTGACCGCTGCGCGGATCCTTCAGGGCTTCGGCGCCAGCGGCATCATGAGCGTCAACACCGCGCTGATCCGCTTCGTCTACCCCGCCCGCGCGCTGGGCCGGGGGGTTGGCATCAATGCCCTGGTGGTGGCGGTTTCCACCGCCGTCGGACCGACCGTCGCGGCCGCCATCCTGTCGCTCGGCGACTGGCAATGGCTGTTCGCGGTGAACGTCCCGCTGGGGATCGTGGCGGTCATTCTGGCGCTGCGGGTGCTGCCGGACACCAAGCGCGCGACGTATCGGTTCGACACCGCCAGTGCCGCGCTGAACGCGGCGACCTTCGGCCTGCTGATCTTCGGTATCGGCGAGGCCGCGCACAACGCCGACCGGCTGATCACCGGCGCCGCCCTGGTGGTGGCACTCGCCGCGGGCGGCGCGCTGATCTACCGGCAACTCGGGCTGCCGGCGCCGATGCTGCCGGTGGATCTGTATCGGCGGCCGATGTTCGCGCTATCGTCGCTGACCTCGTTCTGCTCGTTTGCCGCGCAGGGGCTCGCCTTCGTGTCGCTGCCATTCTATTTCCAGACCGTGCTGGGCTTCAGCGCGGTGCAGACCGGGCTGCTGCTGACCCCGTGGCCGGTGATGACGGCGATCGCCGCGCCGATCGCCGGGCCGCTGTCGGATCGCTTCCCACCGGCCATCCTGGGCGGCAGCGGCCTGGCGGTCCTGTGCGCCGGGCTGGCGCTGATCGCGACACTTCCCAGCCATCCCGGCGTCAGCGGCATCGTCTGGCGGATGATGGTCTGCGGCGCCGGCTTCGGCTTCTTCCAGTCGCCGAACCTGAAAGCCATCATGTCAAGCGCGCCGGCGGACCGCAGCGGCGGTGCCAGCGGCATTGTCGCCACCTCGCGCCTGGTGGGTCAGGCGGTGGGCGTCGCCCTGGTGGCGCTGTGCTTCGGCATCTCCATGCGGCACGGTCCGTCGCTGGCGCTGGCTTTCGCCGCGCTGTTCTCGGCGGCCGGCAGCCTGGTGAGCTTCTGCCGGCTGGCCGCGAAGCCGTTGAAGGCACCGCCAGGGGCGGGGAAGCCGGCAGGCGCGTTCGAGGCAGGCAGGCAAGGTTGAAGCAGATGGGCGCGATTGAAGCGGATAGGCTCGTTTTACTTGAAAATCCGAGTGAAGCGGCACGACTTGAAGTCGCGCCGGCGGGAAGTTCCCGGTTTGAGCCAGGCGCGGGGTAGGTCCCGGTGCCGGCGTGAAGTTGCTGCTGCGGCCGTTCATGCTGCGGCGCATATAAAGGTATGTATTCACGGATATGTGTTCCTATTGGTCTTCGCGGCGTCCCACGCGGGGCAGGATTGTTTCATTGTCGACGCATCCGATATTGACAAAAACATGGTTTTGCCCGAAATGCTCGCGGTCTGTGGAAGCCTCGCCACACCGGTGCTGACCTTGATCCAGGTGACCTTGATCCAGGGCTAGGATCTAGGGCGGGCTTTGATATCGGGGCGACGACCAGGAGGGACGATCATGAGCAACGTGTGGCAACCGGTTCCCGGCACGCGTTTCTATTCGCGCAATGGCGAGGGACTATACGAGCGTCTGACGGATCAGTTGTTCTTGCGTGTCGATGAGGTTGATGAAACCGACGCCCGCGAAGTGTGCTCTCGGTTCGCCGAGGCGTTCGAGGCCCGCGCGCCTGTGCGGCTGGTTGCCTGAAGGGCGACCCGCCAATCCCGTCCCGATCCGCGCCCACCGCCTGAGCCGCGACCGCAGCTGTGCAGCCGACCGATCCCAGCCGCTGCCCAATCTTTGGCGCGGTGGTCGCTTGGCGTGCCATCGTTCATGCGCATGCGGGCAGGTATGTGTTCATGCCCATGCGGGCGGGCTGGTGATGCGGCAGGCTCACGAGGCGGGCATGAACTCGACGATGAATTCGCTGCCGCCGTAACCGGCTTCCTCGGGTATGTGCAGCAGGCGCTTGGTTCCTTCCAGCTTTGTGCCGCGCGGCTGCACGGTCACCACGGTCGCCGCGCTCGCGGTCGTCATCGCCTCGCGGACGGTGCCCGAGCGTCCGAGCTTCTCCAGGTTCTTGGCGGTGGCGAAGACCAGCTTGAAGCGACCGGCCTCGGTGTCGGCCAAGGCCTGGGCGGGCGTGATCCAGATCGACTCAACCGCCTCCCGGCCATCGTGGACCGCCAGATGGGCGGACGGCGCCTCGGCCAGGAAGAAATGCGTATCGTAGCGTTTCGGCTGATGCGACGGCGTGATCCAATGGGCGAAATGGACCAGCAGGTCGGGCGCCGGCAGCAAACCTTCAGACCCGAGCACGGCATCGAAGCCGATTGACCCGGCGTTCAGCGCGCCACGATGCTGATCCTCGAGCCGCGCCAGTGTCGCCGCGTCGATCAGCTTTCTTGATCCGCGCGGCCGGGCCAGCAGCACCCCGCATTCCTCATAGGTTTCCCGGATCGCGGCGACCCGGAAGGCCAGCGCCTCGCTGTCCAGCCCATCGGGATTGGGACAATCCACCGGACGCGCGGCGAGGTCATGATCGGCTTCCTCCAGCCGGCCGCCGGGAAACACCAATGCACCGGCGGCGAACACGATCGCATGGTGGCGGACGACCATGAACACCTCGAGCCCGTGTCGCCCATCGCGCAACAGCATGATCGTAGCGGCAGGTCTGGCAGCGGCTTGCATGATGGCTTCCTGTCGAGTCGCGGGAAGCAGGTTAGACGAGGGTCGCGCGCAGGTCACGCCGGCGTTTACGATCGTAGGCGGCGGATCAACTCCATTGCGTTGGCGGGGGCGCGCACTTTTTTGTCATTATCGAAAAAGACGAACACATCGCGCCGGCGCGGCCTTGCGTTTCCGCCGACGCGCTGGGCATCCGCGGGCTCTTCGCCGCGCGCCCACGCGTTGATGCGACGACCCCATTCGTCCAGCGCCGCGTTGTCGTAGCCGCTGGCGTAGAGTTCCCGCGAGCCATGCAACCGGCAGTAGACGAAGTCGGCGGTGAGATCCATTAGGCGCGGCCAATCGACGGAATCGGCGCACACAAGGGCGACATCGTACGCGCGCAACAGGTCGATGAACGCCTGACAGCGGAAGCTGTCGTGGCGGATTTCGAATGCGTGACGCATCGGGCGCCTGATGTCGACATCGAGCCAGGCGGGCGCGCGCAGCTTGTTGTCGTGCCGCCGCCCCAGCGCCGCCGCCGCCCCGGTGTCGTGCGGCAACATTTTCAGGAACGGCTCGATCCGGTCTGGATCAAAGCGGAAGTTCGGCGGAAACTGCCACAGGATCGGGCCAAGGTGGACCCCCAGACGCAGCAGGCCCGAGGCGATGAAGTTGGCCAGCGGCACCTGCGCATCGCGCAGCCGCAGGACGTGGGTGATGTAGCGCGGCGCCTTGACCGCGAAAACGAAATCCGCCGGCACGTGGCCGACCCACCCCGCGAACGTGTCCGGGCGCTGCATCGCGTAGAAGGTGCCGTTGATCTCGATGGTGCGGAGATGGCTGGCGGCATAGGCGAGTTCCTGCTCGCGTCGGACGTCCTTTGGATAGAACACGCCGCGCCATGGGGCGTAGGTCCAGCCGGCGACGCCGATGCGGATCACCCCGGTTCTCATCGCGGTCTGTCAGGCAGTGGGGGCGACGGCGCCATGTCCTGCTTCCGGGGTTGGTCGATCAGCCGAGGGAAGTGGGCGCGGAGGGTCGGGTCGTTCAGCCGGACGCGGGTCGGGTCGTCCATCCGGACGCGGGTCAGGCGGCGGTCCCGGCGCGTGGGCAGCCGCCAGGCTGATCGAGCGGTCCCCGGTCACGCGTTCGCCACGGTAGGACCGAGCTTCGGGTCGGAGCGGGCAACCTCTGGCAGGATCGGCACAGTCGGCGGTGTTGTCCGTTTCAGATCTCTCGCAGGTCGTCCAGCCGGACCATGCCGCTCTGGCTGGTGAAGCTCAGGCTCTGGCCGCTGCTTTGCTGCTGTGAGAACGCGCTGATCCGGTGGTCACCGGTGTCGTAGAGGCGGACCCGGCCGTCGCGTCTGACCGCGAGGCGGCGCGCGTTGGGGAAGCAGGCGTAGCGCATGTCGTTCTGTCCGCCGGTGGCGGACGGCGTGCCGAGACCGTCCGGCCACCACGGGTCGGCTTGCCCTGGCTGCTGTTCCGCCGCCGCGGGTACCGGCCCGGGCGCCGCGGCAAGCTCTCGGCACAGCGCATTGACCCGCGCCTTCAGGTCATGGTTGGACATCTCGCCGATCATGATCATGCCGCCCGCCGACCACTGGCCCATGCCGCCAAGCTCGGGGTGGCTGAACTGCGCCATGCCGCCGCCCCGGCGCAGCGCCTCGGCGAGGACACGGGCGGCGTCGGGGCTGAAACCGTGGCGCTGCGCGATCTCGGCGATGTTGTCTGCCATCTTGGTCTCCTATGCGTCCTGGTGGCACACCGTCCGTGTGGCGCGTTGTCTGGTCGGTCGATGCTGAGCGCGGGTTTGTCGAACTCCCTATCGCCGAACTGGGTGCGGAATGCGACCTCGATGGCGTTCCGGCCAATGCCGGGGGCTGGCGGGCGGCATCTCACAGCCGGAAAATCGATGGGCTTCCATGTTGGAGACAATGGGCCTCCATGTTGAAGATAAACGGCGTCGGACAAAAAACCGTGTCGGCGGCTCGACGCGGCAGGCGAGGTTGGTGCGGGCCGAGCAATCCATCGGCGGCAACCCGTCCGGGTTGCTGACCGGACTTTGGCGCTCAGGAGCCTGTCCGCGACCAGACCAGCCTCACGTTATCGTGTGGAAAAGTCCCTTTTGGTCGATGACGACTGTGTGGATACCGGGTTTCTGGTAATCGTCGCGATCGCGTGACCTCAACGCCGAGCGATCGCGTGATGTTACCTCAGATTAGCCGCCGAAGCGATCGTCGGTTCGCAGCGCCACCCGTTTCGTCCTGTTGGAGACATCGTTCGTGCAGATCAGCGCCGGCTACGACATCACCTATCAATGCCCACAGCCGACTCCGATGCTGCTGACATTGAGCGTCCACCCCTCGCGCCTGCATGATGTGATCGGACCGCACCAGATCAGCTTCGATCCACCCCTCGGGGCGACCGAGTACCGTGATGAGTTCGGCAACATCTGCCATCGCATCATGGCGCCGGCGGGGCGGTTGCGGATCTCGACGCGGTTTCTGGTCAATGACACCGGCGTGCCGGACGCGGTGGTTCCGACGGCAGCGCAACATGCGATCCAGGACCTGCCCGACGAGGTTCTGGTGTTCCTGCTGGGCAGCCGTTACTGTGAGACCGATCGGCTGACCCAGCTTGCCTGGTCGCTGTTCAGCAACACCCCGGAAGGCTGGCCGCGGGTGCAGGCGATCTGCGATTATGTGCATAACCGGATCGAGTTTGGCTATCACCATGCCGATCCGACCCGCAGCGCATTCGCCGGCCACGACGAGGGTCGCGGGGTGTGTCGCGACTTCGCTCATCTGGCGGTCACCTTGTGTCGCTGCATGAACATCCCTGCCCGCTACTGCACCGGCTACCTCGGCGACATCGGCATCCCGCCGGTGGACGCGCCGATGGACTTCAGCGCCTGGTTCGAGGTCTATCTCGGCGGTCACTGGCATACCTTCGATGCCCGCCACAACACCCCGCGCATCGGCCGCATCCTGATGGCTCGCGGACGCGACGCGACGGATGTCGCGCTGTCGACGATCTTTGGCCCCAGCGCGCTGATCGGGTTCGACGTGGTCACCACCGAGGTGCGTTAGCGCCAGGTGCATCCGACGACGTCAGCCGCCGCCGGGGCGTCCGCGCGGGGTACCGTTTCTTACACGGAATGTATTATCTTGTCCGGCGCGGATCATGGTGTTACGCATCCGGGACAAGTTTGATGCGGAACGATGAGGCTGGCGGCAACGCCCAGGGGCGGAAAAGCCCGCGGCCGCGCGATGTCCGCTCTGTGCCGAAAATGCCAGGGCGAAGGCGGCTGATGGCCGGGTTGAGACGCTTGCCGCCGTGCGCGGGCATTAGCTGGAGCGCCAAAATTGCCACACTGTGTTTCGTTACGCGTTGAACCTCCACAACGGCCTTGCCGCTGCCACGTGAGGCGTGCGTTCATGCTCCGTTAACAGTGATCGGCCCGATGTCGGCCACATCCAGTTGGGCCAGATCCAGTAGGGCAAGATCCAGTTGGGACCTCAGCATGTTCGCGGACCTGAAGACCTCGTCTTGACGCTTCCCACACCCGCGGAACCGTTGCCCGCATGGCATCTGCTGCGTGCCGACGGTCGCGATATCATGGCGCTGACCGGCGACTGGATCGCGCAGTCGGGGCGCATTCCGGGGTTTCCCGCCGATGGCCTGGCCGAGGTCGCCGCCGGCCGCATCCTGGCCTTCGACCTGGCCCATATCGGCCGCTGGGACAGCGGTCTGATCGCGTTCCTGTGGGACGCCAGGCGGGCAGCGGCCGGAGCGGAGATCACCGTCGACAGCGGCTCGTTGCCGGACGCCGCGCGCAAGCTGCTGGGCTTGCTGCCCGATCAGATCGCGGAACCGCGGGCGGCCCCCAGACGCGGCTTCCGGCCGTTGCACCGGTTGGGCGGCCGAACCATCGGCCTGCTGACCGAGGTCGGGATCCTCAGTGGCCTGCTGGCACTGACCGCGAACGGCGGTGTCCGGATGCTGACCGGCCGAGCCCGCATGCGAGCGGTCGATCTGTTCGCCAACATCCGCGATGCCGGGCCGTCGGCGTTGATCATCGTCAGCGTGGTGAATTTCCTCATCGGTGCCATCCTGGCGTTCGTCGGGGCCGTGCAGCTGCGCAAGTTCGCTGCTGATATCTATGTCGCCAACCTGGTCGGGCTTGCGCTGGTGCGCGAAATGGCCGCCGTCATGACCGCGATCGTGATGGCGGGACGCACCGGCGGGGCGTATGCGGCGCGGATCGCGACGATGCAGGGCAACGAGGAGATCGACGCGCTTCAGGTCATCGGCATTCCGGTGTCCGACTACATCGTCCTGCCATCGATCCTGGCTTTGGTCTTCACCATGCCTCTGCTCTATCTATACGGCTGCCTGATCGGCGTGCTGGGCGGCTTCGTGGTGTCCATCGCCATGCTGAACATCACCGGCCCGGGTTATCTGAACCAGACGCTGGGGGCGGTGGGGTTCGACCAGTTCGTTTTCGGCTTCGTCAAGTCGATCGCGTTCGCCATCCTGATCGGCGTTACCAGCTGTCGGATCGGCCTGAAGGCGGGCCGCAGCGCGGCCGATGTCGGCATGGCGGCGACCCGAGCGGTGGTCAGCGGGATCGTCGGCGTGATTGCGCTGGACGCGGTGTTCGCGGTGCTGGCAGACGTGGTCGGACTATGACCTTGCTCAAGATGTCCATTGGTTCGGCACGGAAGCCGGAAGCGCCGGCGTCACGTCGAAGCGGCGCCGACCGGCTGACCGGCGCCAGCGCGGTCCGGGTCACCCACTGGGCCAACGGATCAGAACCGGATCTGAAACGAAAACCAAGCCGAGGACCCTGGTCCGGCGGATGGACAGATGGCCGATCCTCAGCTTCGCGACGCCGGTGAAAATCCGTTGTTCGCGGTGCGCGACGTGACCCTGGCGTTCGGCCCCAAGGTGATCCAGCACGACCTGTCGTTTGACGTGCGGCGCGGCAGCATCTTCGCGGTGATGGGCGGCAGCGGCTGTGGCAAGAGCACGGTGCTGAAGGCGATGATCGGCCTGTTGCGTCCGGCCGCCGGCAGCATCCGGATCGGGGAGGAGGACTACTGGGCGGGCACACCGTCCCGGCGGACCGCGATCGGCCGGCGGTTCGGCGTGCTGTTCCAGAACGGCGCCCTGTGGAGCGCGTTGACGGTCAGCGAGAACGTTGCGTTGCCGTTGCGGATGTTCACCCGGCTGTCGGAGGCCGCGATTGCCCGCATGATCCGGCTCAAGCTCAGCCTGGTGGGCATGGAGCACGCGGCCGAGCAGCTGCCGTCGGAATTGAGCGGCGGCATGCGCAAGCGCGCCGGGCTGGCACGCGCGCTGGCACTGGATCCGGACGTGCTGTTTTTCGACGAGCCGTCGGCCGGGCTCGACCCGATCACCTCCAGCCGGCTTGACGACCTGATCGTTAATCTGCGCGACGGTCTGGGTGCCACCATTGTCATGGTCAGCCACGAACTGCCGAGCCTGTTCGCGATCGCGGACGACGGCGTGTTCCTGGATGCGCAGACCAAGACGGCGATCGCTCATGGCTCGCCGCTGGCGCTGCGCGACAGCTGCCCCGATCCGCAAGTGGAGGCCTTCATGCGACGCGAACGTCCCGAGGCGTTGGCCGCCGGCAAGCCGGCCATGCGATGAAAGCCGACCGACAGACCGCGGTCGGCGCGTTCGTGTTGGGCGGTGTCGCCCTGGCGCTGGCCGCGATCGTGCTGTTCGGCAGGTTCAACTTCTTGAACCCGAGCATTCGGGCGGCGATCGTGTTTCAGGACTCGATCAAGGGTTTGTCGGTCGGCGCGCCGGTGACGTTCCGCGGCGTGCGGGTGGGCGCGGTGGAGAGTATCGGCATCGAGTTCGATCCGAAGACCAAGGTGGCCTACATTCCGGTCACGGTGAAGCTGGAACCCGGGCATGCCCTGATCACGCGGCCGGAGGGCGACGAGACCGTGCGTCTGCCCGACCTGATCTCGCGCGGTCTGCGGGCCGAGTTGAATGTCCAGAGTTTCGTCACCGGACAGTCGCAGATCGATCTGGATTTCGATCCCGCCTCGGCGCCGATCCTGCATGCGTCCATTACCGATCTGCCGGAAATCCCGACCCGCCAGTCCACCTTGCAGCGCGCCACCGAACAGCTGAGCCAATTGCCGCTGCGCGAGCTGACCGACAACACCGCAGCCACGTTGGAGAGTCTGCGGGGGCTGGCGGAAAAGCTCGACCGGGACCTGCCGCCGCTGGTCAATAGCCTGCAGCGAACGGCGGACCGGTCGGCCGATGCGGCGGACAACGCCGGGCAGGCGATCAAGGCGGTGCAAAGCCGGCTGGACGTGACGCTGAGTGCGGTCGATCAGGCGGCTGCCTCGGGCAATCGGCAACTCGATCAGCGTGGGGCGGAATTGCACACGCTGCTGAGCGCGTCGAACCAGACCATCGTGCAGGTGCGTGATCTGGTCAGCAGTCTGAAGAGTCTGACGGCGGAACATGCCGGGTCGCGCACGAACATCGAGTCCACCTTGCGCGACCTGGCGGCGGCGGCGGCGGCCTTGCGCGGCTTCGCCAGCGATGTCGAGCATGACCCGCAGCTTCTGCTGACCGGACGACGGCCATGATCAGACCAGCCTGGATCTACGCGGGAGCGGCGGCCCTGCTGCTGAGCGCCTGCGCCGCGCCGCCGCTGACGATGTACACGATGGATGCGCCCATGGGGAATGCACCCGCGGGGAATGCGCCCACCGGGAATGCGCCCATGGGGAATGCGCCCATGCGGAATGGGCCCATGCGAAACGCGTCCAGGGGGAATGCGCGGGGTGCCGCGGCACATGCGGTGCCGCTGGGCAAGAAGCCGGTGGTGATCGCGGTTGCCCGGGTGACGGCGCCGGATGAGATCGACACGCAGGACATCGTCGTTCGCGACGGCAACATGTTGCAGCGGAGCCATCAGGGGCGCTGGGCGACACGGCTGTCGCTTGGCATCACCGACCGGCTGACCCAGCGTCTGGCGGAGCGACGTCCCGCCGCGCTGGTCACCGCCAGGCCGCTGATCGAGACGCCGGCGTACCGTGTCCTGATCAACATTCAGCGCCTGGATATAACCACGGCGGGGGTTGGGACGTTAGACGCGGACTGGCTGGTTCTGCCGCGGGATCCAGCCGCGCCGGCGCAGCGCGACCGCGGGCACTTCAGCGTCGCGGGGCCGGTGACGACCGATCGGGATGTGGTTGCGGTTGTCGAGACGTTGTCCGATCGACTGGCCGCCGCCATCGAGCTGCCCGCACCGGAGCGAACGCGGACCGCGTCGCGCCATGGCGTGGGCGCCGCACCACGCCGGCGGCGGAGCGCCGTCAAGGAAGGACAAATTCATGCTAGGCCTGGTGAACGAACCGAGCGGCACAGCCCCGGTGAAGTTGCAGGAAATTCCTGAGCCCGCGCCGGCCCGCGATGAAGCGCTGATCGAGGTCAAGGCGTTCTCCTTGAACTGCGGCGAACTGAATTCGTTCGCCAGGAACAAGCAAGGCTGGGTGCCGGGCCAGGACATCGCGGGTGTGGTGCTGCGCCAAGCGGCGTCCGGCGACGGACCGCCGGCGGGTTCGCGTGTCGTCGCGCTGGTGGATCAGTCCGGCTGGGCGGAGCGTGCCGCGGTGCCGGCGCACCGGATGGCCGTGCTGGCAGAGACGGTCGGCTTCGCTGAAGCCGCGACATTGCCGGTGGCGGGCCTGACGGCGCTGCGGACCCTGCGTCATGGCGGGGCACTGGTCGGCCAACGGGTGTTGATCACCGGGGCGGCGGGCGGTGTCGGGACGCTGGCGGTGCAGATCGCGGCGCGGTCGGGCGCGATGGTCACCGCCGTGGTCGGGCGAGCGGACCGTGCGGCCGGGTTGCAGGCGCTGGGTGTGGCCGAGGTGGTCGAGGGCATCGACCAGGCGCAGGGCCGCTTCGCGTTGATCCTGGAATCCGCCGGCGGCGCTTCGCTGGCAACGGCGATCCAGCTGGTCGAACCGCGGGGTACGGTGGTCGTGTTCGGGAGTTCCTCGGGCGAACCGACACCTTTGGGCTTCGCCGATTTTCGCGGTGCCGCGAACGCGCGGGTGCAGAGCTTCAGCTATTTCACCTCCGAAGCCGAATCGCGTTTCGCGCCGGACCTGGCGTTGCTGGTGTCGCTGATCGCGGACGGCTCGCTGAAGCCGCAAATCGGGGCGGAACGGAGCTGGCGGGATGTTCTGACCGTCGCGGCGCAGTTGCGCGATCGCCGCATCGCCGGCAAGGCGGTGCTGCTGGTCGATGGGGGGTAGCCTGGTATCCCGACGCCTGTCGCGGATGTCGCCGTGGTCCGGCGCGTGTGGTCGCGGTCACCACCGCCAGCGCTCGTCCGGCGGCGCGAGGGCGGTCGCCAAATCGCGCAGCAGCGGCTTGTTGGGCAGCGGGTCGAGCCGCATCTCGCGTGCCTCCATCCTGGCGGTGCAGGCGTAGACGACCTTGCCGTCGAGCAGGATCATGCATTCCTTGCAGGCATTCGCGTTCAGGCACGCGTAGCGGAAGGCGAGGCCAGGATCGGCCGTGGCGCGGATCGAACGGAGCCCGTCCAGCACCGAGTGGCCGGGTTCGAACGGCACCTCGAAGCGGTCATGGCGCACGGCATCGGACGGACCACCGCGGCGGATCAGCAAGGTGGCGACCCGGGGAGTGATGCGAGGGGCGCTTCGGGGGGCGATGCCACTCATGCCGCGACCGGCACAGGGCTATCCGAGAGGTGCAATCGATCGTCCGCCCACCGCACGGTCTGGTTGCGCCGCCAGTGTTCGGCAGGATTTGGGAAATCCTCGCGCTGATGGGCGCCGCGGCTTTCGGTTCTGGCGGCGGCGGCGAGAATGATGGTTTCCGCCACCAGCAGGGCTTGGCGCAGGTCGAACCAGTCGGCGCGTGCGAGATCATGCGCGCGTGGGACGCCGGGCGGGGTGGTGCCGGCCGCGATGCGGATTGCCTGGATCGCCTGGCGCGCGGTCGCCAGCCCGGCGGCGGTGCGAAACGGACCGACCTGGTCGGACATGACGGCCTGCAGCCGGTCGAACAGCGCCGCGGTGTTGCAGGCCGGTCCCTCGGCCGTGGCCAGCGCCAGGGCGGCGCGCGCCGTGGCCGCCTGGAACGCGGGGGCCGCCTGGAACGCGAGGCCTTGCCGGCACGCCGCCGCGCTGCGTCCGGCGGCGCGGCCAAAGGCCAGGGCCTCGGTGATGGCGTTGCCGGACAGCCGGTTGGCGCCGTTGGCACCCCCGACCGCCTCGCCCGCGGCGAACAGGCCGGGCACGTCGGTCGCCATGCGGTGGTCAACGCGGATGCCCCCCATGTGATAATGCGCGATCGGCGCGACCTCGACCTGGTCCCGTGTCAGGTCGATGCCGCCGGCGGCCAGCCGGTCGATCACCGGGCCAAACGCGGTGCGCAGCCGGGCCGGCGGGATGTGGCGAAAGCTCAGCCACGCGCCGCCCGCCGGCGAGCCGCGCCCGGCCGCGACCTCCTTGGTGATGGCGTAGGTCGCGCGGTCGCGGGTCACCACGTAGCGCCCGGCGTCGGTGCTGCCGTAGCGGTCCACGAACTCCTGACCCAAACCGTTCAGCAACCGGCCACCCAGCTTGTAGCGGAACGGGTCCCACATGATGGGGTCCATCCCGATCAGCCGCGGGGCCAAATGGCCGATCGGGAAGAACTGGACGAATTCCATATCGATCAGTTCGGCCCCGGCACGCAGCGCCAGCGCGTAGCCGTCGCCCGCCATGTTCGCGCTGGCGCTGTTGCGGCGGTACAGCCGGGTCAGGCCGCCGGTGGCGATGATGGTGGCGTTGGCGGCGATGCTGAAGGGCTGCCCGGTTTCGATGTGCACCGCCACGGCGCCGGTCACCGCGCCATCCTGGGTCACCAGGTCGGTGACCAGCGCATCGCCCAGCCGGGTGATGTCCGGCGTGCGCTGCACCACAGCACGCAAGGTCTTCGACACGGCCGGGCCGGTTGCCAGGAAATCGACATAGACGCAGCGCGGGCGGTCATGACCCGGCGCCTGGACCGAGCGCAGGATGTCGCCATCGTGCGCCCAGCCGACCTTCCAGCGCTGCATTTCGCGGATCACCGCGACGCCATCCCGACACAGCAACCGGGCGAGAGCGGGATCGCACAGGCCCCGCCCGGCGGCGAGCGTATCGGTGAGGTGATGGCGCCAGTGATCGGTGCCCTCTGGACCGACCGCCGCGGCCACGGTCATCTGCGCCATCACGGTGGCACCGCCGCGGCCGATCAGGCTGCGATCCAGCAGCAGGACCCGCGAGCCGCACCGCGCCGCCTCGACCGCCGCATACATGCCGGCACCGCCGGCACCGACAACCAGAACATCGGCGGACAGATGGCGCATGCGGTTGGATCCTCGGAATGGGTTGTCGCCGGAGAGACGTAGCGCGATATAGCGGCTCGGTGCAGGGGTTCCCGAAGCGTGGGGGCTGCCGAAGCGTAGGGCGCCTGCGCGAGCCTGGTTTGTCATCTTGGATCCGCGAAAATGGATTGGCCGGCTTTCCTGCCCCTGTTCCTGACAGCGTCGGTCGAGTGGGTGGAGGCATTCACCATTGTCCTCGCGGTCAGCCTGACGATCGGCTGGGGCGCCTCGCTCGGTGCGGCGGCGGCGGGGTTGGGCACGCTCGCGGTGCTGACGGCGCTGACCGGCGGGACGCTGAGCCTCGGGGTGAACCTGCACGTCATCCAGTTCGTGATCGGGGTCTTTCTGCTGCTGTTCGGCATCCGCTGGCTGGCCAAGGCGATCGCCCGGCAGGCCGGCCTGAAGGCGCTGCATGACGAGGACGTGGAGTTCCGCGAAACCCAAGCCAGGATCAGCAAGGGCGACTGGTTCGCGGCCTGGCTGGTCGCCTACAAGGGCACGTTGCTGGAGGGCTGGAGGTCTGGCTGCTGGTCGTCGCCTTCAGCCTGCACAGCCGAGCCTGGATAGCCAACGGACTGACGGCGGTGGTCGCGCTGCTGGCGGTGTTCATCGCCGGGCTGGCGGTGCGCACGCCGCTGCGAAGCGTGCCGGAAAACGCCATCAAGTTCGTGGTCGGCTCGATGATCGTCTCGTTTGGCACCTACTGGACGCTGGAAGCGCTGGCGAGCGCGGTGTGGCCACTGGGCGATTGGTCGCTGCTGGTGCTGGAGGTTTTCTTTCTGGCGGGGGGCCAGGCGTTGGTGCCGGTGGTGCGCCGCGGGCCGCGCCGGGTGGCGGCATGAGGGCGTTCGCGAAAACCCTGTTCGGCGATGCCCGCAACATTGGTGCGGTCGCCGTGGTGGTGGCCGTGGCGGCTGGCTTGACCGAACTCGGCCATGCCGACTGGGCGGTCTACGCGATGCCGGTGGTGGGCCTGGGGGTCGTCGCCTGGCTGGCGGGTCATTAGGTCCCGTGATGGTTTATCAGTTTGGCTAAGTGATGGCGTACGACCCGGTCGCATCGACGGCACGCGGCGGCCAGCTCCGCCGAGCGGCTGGCGACGCTGGAGAGCATCAGGGAGCCTGAGGGTGCCGGGTTCGCTCGGTTTGGCACGTCTTCAACGATGGCGACGGCTCAGGCCATCCTCTCCGATGACATCCGCGGGCTGGCCCGAGCAACAGTGCAAGAGTATACGGCACTGCCGTTGACGCAGACACGGCGATGCCGTATATGTCGCCAGTTCCGTAGCGGTGATCACACCATCGCCGGAACCGCCCATGCTTATGCTTATTTTTTAGAATAGAGAGATTCCAGCCATGAACCTGAGCAGCAAAATTGGATGGAGGAGAGATGGATGCATGCAGTTATTGAAACGCCTGACTATTTGGATGATGCCGACGATGCAAAACTGACGGATGAAGAACGGGCCAAAATCATCGCTCGGTTGGCGACTGATCCATTGGCCGGGGTAATCATTCCTGGGACTGGCGGTGCCCGTAAGATACGGTTTTCCGGCCGAGGTAAGGGTAAGAGCGGAGGGTATCGCATCATAACGTTCTATGGTGGTGAAGACGTGCCCCTGTTTCTACTCAGCGTGTTTGCTAAAGGAGATAAAGTCGATTTGTCAGCAGCTGAACGCAATCAACTCCGCATAGAGCTAGCGGGTTTGGCCGACGATTATCGACGAGGAGTACAACGATATGTCGAACGCGGGTAATCGTATACTTCGTAGCGTCGAACGCGCGCGGGCATATGCACGCGGCGAGGCGACAGAAGGATTTGTTGCTCATGTGCCAAGCGCGGTGGATGTCAAAGCAATTCGCACCAAACTGGGATTGAGCCAGGATAGTTTTGGTTTGCGGTTTGGTTTCAGCCCGGCAGCGGTTCGGGACTGGGAACAACATCGACGGCAGCCAGAGCAGGCAGCACGCGTGCTGCTGCTGGTCATCGATCGCAATCCGGACGCGGTCTACGAAGCGCTTGAAGGGGTGGCCTCCAAGCCATCGGTGCAGTCGGATGGCGTTCATAGGAAGGTGCGGAATTCGCACAAGACCTCCTCGAAGACAACAACCCGGTCGAAACTCGTTACAACTTCGTGAGTTGTTGGCCGCCACGCAGCTTGCGACCGCATTCAGCGGCAGCCGGATCGTCCTACCCAGCCGCGACACCGGCGGCCCCATATTTTCGCGGCCAACCGCGACGTGTCAGAATGGCGGTCTGCATTTCGCTCATCCGGCCCGACGCTCCGCATGGTGCGTGACCGGACGACATACCCTGGGCAGCTCGGCGCCGGACCAATCAGGCAGTTGGCTATCGGTCAATGACGCTAAACGCCCCCTCGCCATGGCGGGCGAATCAGCCTATCAAGCGGCCTCGAATGCGTGTCTGACCCTGCCTTTGGCGGAGCGGGCGCGCGCAACGGATAGAGTGGGATTTGAGCGACACACCTGACCAGCCTCTGGAGCCGACCGGCCCGCACGGCGATATGCAGCCAGTCACTTTAGAACAGGAGATGCGCCGCTCCTACCTCGATTACGCGATGAGCGTGATCGTGTCGCGCGCGTTGCCGGACGCCCGCGACGGGCTGAAGCCGGTGCATCGGCGCATCCTGTATGGCATGCACGAGGCCGGCTATACGCCGGACAAGGCGTACCGCAAGTCCGCCCGCGTGGTGGGCGACGTGATGGGTAAATATCACCCGCACGGCGACGCCTCGATCTACGACGCCATGGTGCGCATGGCGCAGAGCTTTTCCATGCGGCTGCCGCTGATCGATGGGCAGGGCAATTTCGGTTCGGTCGACGGCGATAATCCGGCGGCGATGCGCTACACCGAGGTCCGACTGGCGAAGGCGGCGGCGCTGCTGCTGGAGGACATCGACAAGGACACCGTCAACTTCCAGCCGAACTACGACGAGTCCGAGAAAGAGCCGCTGGTGCTGCCGGCGAAGTTCCCCAACCTGATGATCAACGGGGCCAATGGCATCGCCGTTGGCATGGCGACCAACATTCCGCCGCACAACCCGTCGGAGATCATCGATGCCACGCTGGCGCTGATCGCGGACCCGGATCTGTCGCTGGATGAGCTGATGAAGATCGTCCCCGGTCCGGACTTCCCGACCGGGGGCATCATCATCGGGCGCTCCGGCATTCGCCAGGCGTTCGAGACCGGGCGTGACAGCATCACCATACGGGCGCGCACCGAATTCGAGGAAATCCGCCGCGACCGCACGGCGATCATCGTGACGGAAATCCCGTATCAGGTGAACAAGAAGACCCTGATCGAGAAGATCGCCGAACTGGTGCGCGGCAAGGTCATCGAAGGCATCGGCGAGATGCGCGACGAGAGCGATCGCTCCGGCATGCGCATCGTCATGGAACTGAAGCGCGACGCGACCCCCGAGGTGGTGCTGAACCAGTTGTTCCGCTTCACCCAGTTGCAGACCAGCTTCGGCATCAACGTGCTGGCGCTGGACGACGGGCAGCCGAAGCAAATGGGGCTGCGCGAGGCCCTGATGTGCTTCATCCGGTTTCGCGAGGAGGTGGTTCTCCGCCGCTCCCGGTTCGAGTTGGGCAAGGCGCGCGACCGGGCGCACAATCTGGTCGGCCTGGCGATCGCGGTCGCCAACATCGATGAAGTGATCCGGCTGATCCGCGCCAGCCCGGATGCCGCCGCGGCCAGGGTGGCCTTGATGGGCCGCGACTGGCCGGCCGAGGACATCGGCGCGCTGCTGGCGCTGATCGACGAACCGGGCAATGTCATTGCCCCGGACGGCACCGTGCGGCTGACCGAGGAACAGGCGCGCGGCATCCTGGAGTTGCGGCTGCAGCGCCTTACCGGTCTGGAACGCGAGAAGATCCAGGCCGAGATGACCGATGTCGCGGGCAAGATCCGTGAATTGCTGGACATCCTGGACTCCCGCATCCGCCGCATGGAGGTGATGACCGAGGAGCTGACGGCGGCTCGTCGCGAAGTCGCCGCGCCGCGGCTGACCGAGATCGCCGACGCGCTGGCGGACCAGGACGACGAAAGCCTGATCGAGCCGGGTCAGATGGTGGTGACCATCACCCGCGACGGCTTCATCAAGCGCACGACGCTGGAGACCTTTCGCGCGCAGAATCGCGGTGGACGTGGACGCTCGGGGGCCGGCACGCGCGGCGACGATGTCGTCACCCGCAGCTTCAACGGCCACACGCATCAGTGGGTGCTGTTCTTCTCGTCCGGCGGCAAGGCCTTCCGGGTGAAGGTCTGGAAGCTGCCCGAGGCCGGGCCGACGGCGAAGGGCCGAGCGCTGGTGAACCTGCTGCCGGAGCTGGGCGGCGATACGATCACGACGGTGCTGCCGCTGCCGCAGGACGAGACATTGTGGGACACCCTGCATCTGGTGTTCGCGACGGCGAAGGGAAACGTCCGCCGCAACCGGCTGTCGGACTTCCGCAACGTGCGCGCCGCCGGACTGATCGCGATGAAGCTGGATGAGGGCGACCACCTGATCGGCGTGGCCACTTGCCGCGAAGGCGACGACGTGCTGTTCGCGACCCGCAAGGGACGCTGTATCCGTTTCACGCTGACCGATGAGCAGGTGCGGGTGTTCGCCGGACGTGACAGCTCCGGCGTGCGCGGCATCAAGCTGCTGAACGGCGACGCGGTGATCAGCCTGTCGGTGTTGCGCCATGTCCAGGCTGCCCCCGAGGAACGGGTCGCCTATCTGAAGCAGGCCAACGCCAAGCGGCGCGGCAACGGCGAGGCGGACGCTGAAGCGGCGGTCGCGCTGGAAGCGGAAGAAGACGTCGCCGAGGTCAGCCTGAGCGCGGATCGGTTCGCCGATCTGGAAGCCGCTGAGGAAATGCTGCTCACGGTCACCGACATGGGCTTCGGCAAGCGCACCTCGGCGTACGAATACCGTGTGACCGGGCGCGGCGGCCAGGGCATCGGCAACATCACGCTGGTGCCGCGCAACGGCAAGACGGTGGTGGCGACCTTCCCGGTGCGGCAGGGCGACGACATCATGATGGTCACCGATGCCGGCCGCCTGATCCGCGTGCCGGTCGATCAGGTGCGAACCACCGGGCGCCAGGCGATGGGCGTGACCCTGTTCCGGGTCGACAAGGGCGAGCACGTCACCAGCGTCTTCACGGTGCTGGAGGTCGAGGCGGATGACAACGGCATGGCGTCCGGCACCGCGGCGGGTGCGGGTGACGCCGACGCGGCCCCGCCGGACGCGGGCGGTGCGGACAGGGGCGATCCGGACCGGGGCGGTCCGGACATCCCGCCGCGAGATGATGCAGGGCCTGATCCCGAGGAAGGAAGCGATGGCTGACAAGCAGGCTCATAATCCGCGGCGGATCGGGCTGTATCCGGGGACCTTCGACCCCATCACCAATGGTCATCTCGACGTGATCGCCCGCGCCGCGCGGCTGTTGGACAAGCTGGTCGTCGGGGTGGCGATCAACACCGGCAAGGGACCGATGTTCACGCTGGAGGAACGGGTCGAACTGGTGCGGGCGGAGATCGAAACGATCGCCACGCGCAACGGCATGCTCATCGAGGTGGTCCCGTTCGATACGCTGCTGGTCGATTTCGCCCGCAAGGTCGGCGCCTCGATGATCGTGCGTGGGCTGCGCGCCGTGTCGGACTTCGACTACGAATTTCAGATGGCCGGCATGAACTACCGGATGGCGCCGGATGTGGAAACCGTGTTCCTGATGGCCAGCGAGACGCACCAGTTCATCGCCTCGCGACTGGTCAAGGAAGTGGCGAAACTGGGCGGCGATATCTCGTCGTTCGTGCCGGCGCTGACCCATCAGCGCATCCTGCGGCGCATCAGGGGCTGAACCGCCGGATGTTTCTTTCCATTCTGTCTGAAGGAGGCGTGCCATGCATCGCCGTACCCTGATCGCATCGAGCGTCGCGATCGCCGCCGGCTTGCCGGCGGTGGCGCAGACTACGGATCCGCAGAACACGATCTACCTGGACCTCAAGCAGGGGCGCGTGGTGATCAAGCTGCTGCCGGAGGTGGCGCCGTTGACCGTGGCGCGGATCAAGACGCTGGCCAGCCGGGGCTTCTATGATGGGACGCCGTTCCATCGGGTCATCGAGGGCTTCATGGCGCAGGGCGGTGATCCGACCGGCACCGGAACCGGCGGCAGCGATCTGCCCAATCTGCCGCCGGAGTTCAGCCAGCGCCACTTCGTGCGCGGGGTCTGCGGGATGGCGCGCAGCAGTGCCCCCGATAGCGCCAACAGCCAGTTCTTCATCATGTTCGCCCCGGCGCCATCGCTGGATGGCAAATACACCATATGGGGCCAGGTGGTGAGCGGCATGGAACACGTCGACCAGATCAAGCGCGGCAGCGGCGGCAGCGGGGTCGTGACCAACCCGGATCGCATCATCCACATGCGCCTCGCCGCGGACGTGAAGTAGGTTTGGACCATTTCCAGGCTGCCATTTCCAGGCTGATCATACCGCCCGAAGTGGGTCTGCTGCGATTCGGCGCTTGCGCCACCGGGATCAGGGTCATTTTTCGCGCGCCGCTTCCGCCCGTGCGTTTCCGGTCGCCCGCCATCTCGGCGCGTCGACCGGTTAACGGATGGGTCGCCCGGTATAACGCTTTGGTTGATCACATGATCGCCACGCTCGGGCCGTTCCGCTTGGCGTGGTCATGTTCTAGAAGGAGACAGGAAACATGAGCGATAAAAAACCCGCTCTCGACCCCGAGAACACGCTGTATCTGGACCTGAAGCAGGGCCGCGTGGTGATCCAGCTGCTGCCCGACTTCGCGCCGATGCACGTGCAGCAGATCAAGACCCTGGTGCGCCAGGGGTTCTATGACGGCACCGTGTTCCACCGGGTCATCGAGGGCTTCATGGCGCAGGGTGGCGATCCGACCGGCACCGGCACCGGTGGCAGCCAGCTCGACAACATTCGCGCCGAGTTCAGTGACAAGGCCAAGTTTCAGCGCGGGACGTGCGGCATGGCGCGCTCGCAGAGCCCGCACAGCGCGAACAGCCAGTTCTTCATCGTGTTCGAACCGGCCTCGCATCTGAACGGTCAGTACACGATCTGGGGCCAGGTGGTGGACGGCATGGAACTGGTCGATCAGATCAAGCGCGGCAGCGGCGGCGGTGGCACGGTGAGCAATCCGGACAAGATCGAGAAAATGTCGCTCGCCGCTGACGCCGGTTGAGGTCAGCCGCCGTCGTCGGTCCGATACCAATCGGCGCGCAGATTGCTATCGGAGTCACGTTTCGCGCGCCGCCGCCGGCCAACCCGGCGCGCATACCAGTCAACGCATGCGTCGTCCGGTCTGGCTTGACGTTCTGACCGGCGCGGCCTTGTCGGATCGCGGGCCGGCTTGACCCGTGATCCCGCACGGGGTTCAAAGCGCATCGGCGAGCCCGTAGCTCAGTTGGTAGAGCACGAGACTTTTAATCTTGGGGTCGTGGGTTCGAATCCCACCGGGCTCACCAAAGATCGCGAGGCCATGGGCCCCGGTTTGCCGCTCCGGACCAGTTGCGCCTGATTTCCGCGACTGCCCGAGGGGGCAATCTACGTCGCGCATCGCCCTGGCAGCGTGCATCAGAGGCGCGCTGTCAGACCGAAGTTGCCGACTCCAGCGGCAAGCGCGGGCCCATGGCACCCCCAGGTTCTCGGCGGTCTCCAACGCGCTGAGACGATGGCCCTGATCTTGCCTGGATCTCGGAGCGGGGATCTCAGGGCGTGCCAGGCGGCCGCCGCAAGGAGGCCGACAGTGATGGCTGCGCGGAAGATGCATCTTTGCGCCTATCTGAAAACCTGTGCCACGGCCAGCTATGCGCCGGCGTGGCGGCACCCGGCGGCGGCGCTGCGCGACATCTGGGACCCGGAGCGCTACGAGCATCTCGCCCGTACGCTGGAGGCGGCGCGGTTCGACGCGGCGTTCTTCGCCGACGGGCTTGGGGTGTCCGACCTGTACCGCGGCAGCTACGCTGACTACCTCGGCCGCGGCGGGCAGACCAGCCTGCTCGACCCCATGACCGTGCTGCCGCTGATGGCACGCGTCACCACCCATCTCGGCATCGGGCCGACACTCTCCACCACGTTCCATGAACCGTACCACCTCGCCCGCGGTCTCGGCTCGCTCGACCTGATCAGCAGGGGGCGGGTGGCGTGGAACGTCGTCACCTCTTCGGCGAACTACGAGGCGCTGAATTTCGGCGACAAGACCATCCCGCCGAAAGACGAGCGCTACGACCGCGGCGACGAGGTGCTGGAGGCCTGCTTCGCCCTTTGGGATTGCTGGGATGACGATGCGGTGGTGCTGGACCGAGAGCGCGGCGTGTTCATCGACACAGACAAGGTCCGACGAGCCAACTACCGCGGCCGCTTCGTGCAGACACGCGGGCCCATGAGCATCCCGCGCTGCCCACAGGGCCGGCCGGTGATCATGCAGGCCGGATCCTCGCCGCGCGGACGCGATTTCTCCGCCCGCTGGGCGGAGTTGATCTTCTGCTCCCAGGCCACCAAGGAGGATTCACGCGAATTCCGCGACGACATGCGCGCCCGGCTCGATGCGGTCGGCCGCGACCCGGACCGCTGCGCCGTGCTGCCCTCAGTCACCGTGGTGATCGGAGAAACTGAATCGATCGCGCGGGAAAAAGCGGATTATCTCGACTCGCTGACCGACCCGGAGCTCGTCATGGCGTCCAGCTCCGCGCTGCTCGGCGTTGATCTCAGCACGATCGAGACGGCGGACCAGGCCGAGATCGTGGCCGGCGACCAGGGCATCGCCGGCTCGCGCGACCGCATGAGCCAGGTCGCCCGCGCGCAGGGCATCAGCTTCGCCCAATCGGTGCGCAAACCGCGCGGCCTGATCGCCGGCACACCGACCATGATCGCCGACTTCCTCGAGGACTGGTTTACCTCCGGCGCTTGCGACGGGTTCGTGCTGCCCTGGGCCGTCTTCCCCGGCACCTACGAGGATTTCGCGCGCATGGTCACGCCCGAGTTGCAGCGACGCGGCCTGCTGCGCACCGAATACGCCGGGCGCTCGCTGCGGGAAAATATCCAGAACCCGGGCTGACGACTCGGCTCTGGCCGGCCAGCCGGCACGGCTCTTGCCCCGCCCTTACGGCTCTTCCCAAGCAACATGGGCGATCGTCCGCCGTCCGAAGGAGTTGCCAATGCCGATGACCCGCCGGGTGGTGCTCGGTTCCTGCCTGGCCTTGCCGACGCTCCGCAGCGCGCGCGCCGCATCCTCGGTGCTGCGTATCGGCATCAGCACGTCGCTCGTGACGCTCGATCCGATGATGACGACGACCGGCGACGAGTACATCTACGACAACATCGTTTTCAATGGCCTGACCCGGATGGATGAGACCCTGGCGGTGAAGCCGGATCTGGCGGCAAGCTGGTCGCATTCGCCGGATGTGAAAACCTGGACCTTCAAGCTGCGCCCCGGGGTGAAATTCCACAACGGCGACACGCTGGTTGCCGACGACGTCGTGATCTCGTTCCGCCGCATGCTCGATCCTGCCAGCACGGCGCCCGCCAAGGGTCGGTACCAGATGATCAGCGCCGTCAACGCCCCGGACGCAACCACGGTCGTGTTCCAGTTGTCGATCCCCTATGGCGGCCTCGCCGACGTGCTGACCGACCGGCAGGTGAAGATCGTGCCGCGCAATGCGCTGTCGCAGCTCACCAAGGTGCCGATCGGCACCGGCCCGTTCAAGTTCGTCAGCTACACCCCGGGCGATCGCCTGGTGCTGGCGAAATTCAACGACTACTTCGAGCCGGGCATGCCCCAGGTCGACGGCGTCGAGCTGCGCATCATGCCGGAGATGAGCGGCAAGATCGCGGCGCTGTGCGCGGCAGCCCGGGCTGCGCGGCCCTGACGACGCCGCGGCCGATCCGGCCTGCAAATTCGCCGGGCGTTGTCACCGCAGGCTCGGCGCGATCTGCGACACCGTCTTGCCGCCGCAGCAGTCGGCGGGACCGGACCATCGTATCCGTTGCCACATCCCGCTACCGCAGCTGGCCGCAATTCCGCCCTGGCTGCCGCCGCGGATCGAAAAGGCCATGTTGTCCTCATGATGAATCTCGTTGCCCTCCCCAGTGTCGTCGGCGGCCATCTGGGTGGCTGGCGGCATTCCAGTTCCTTCGACAACAGCGTCATGAACCTCGACGCCTTGATCGAGCTCGCCAGGATCGCCGAGCGCGGCAAGCTCGACGGCATCTTTTTCGCGGACGGCAACGGGGTGCGCGACATGGACCGGCCGGAATTGTTCGCGGCGAATTTTCCCTCGGCCCGGCCGGCCGGATTCGAGCCGACGACGATGCTCTCGGCAGTCGCGATGGCGACGCGAGACATCGGCCTGGTGGCAACCGCGACCACGACCTTCGACGAGCCGTGGCACGTCGCGCGCCGCTTCGCCTCGCTCGATCATATCAGCAAGGGTCGCGCGGGATGGAACCTGGTGACGGCGTCCAATGCCGGCGACGCATTGAATTTCGGGCTCGACGAACACCTGGCGCGGGCCGACCGCTATGAGCGCGCGCGGGAATTCTACGATGTCGTCGTCGGCCTATGGGACAGCTGGGCCGAGGACGCGTTCGTGCAGAACAAGGCGACCGGCCAGTTCCTTGATCCGGCACGGGTGCGGCGCATCAATCACGTCGGCAAGCACTTCAAGGTGAAGGGGCCGCTGAACGTCGCGCGCACGCCGCAGGGACGACCGGTCGTGTTCATGGCGGGGCAGTCCGACCCCGGCATGGAACTGGCGGCGCGCTATGCGGATGCGTTGTTTGGCGCGGGCAGCACCAAGCAGGACTGCAGGGACGCGTATGCCGGCATCAAGGGGCGGATGGCTAAATATGGCCGCGCACCCGAGAGTCTGCGAATCCTGCCGGGCATCAGCGTCTTTGTCGGACGGACCGCGGCCGAGGCCGAGGAACTGTATCAGGAGCTGCAGTCGCTGATCTCACCCGCGCTGGGCGTGCATTACCTCTCGAAGATGCTGGTGCACGACCTGAAGGGCCTGCCGATCGACGGACCGGTGCCGGAGGTCGCGGACGAGGTCCTCGGCGGCAGCAGCCTGCGACGCTATATCGTTGACATGATGCGGCGAGACCGGCTCACCATCCGCCAGACCTATGAGCGGGTGCTGCCGTCGATCGGCAGCCCGCTGTTCAAGGGGACGGCGAAGCAGGTCGCCGATCAGATGCAGGATTGGGTGGCGGATGAGGCGTGCGACGGATTTACCATCCTGTCGCCGCTGGCACCGCGCGGATTGTGCGACTTCGTTGACATGGTGGTGCCGGAACTGCAGCGGCGCGGCGCGTTTCGCAGCCTCTATCAGTCAGCCACGCTGCGCGGGCATCTGGGGCTGGCCAGTCCCATCAACCATCATTTTCAGTCGCCGCGGTAATGCCTGAAGCGGTCCTGATCGACGACCGCCGGGGTTCCTGGCCGACCGCGGCATGACGGTCAGCGGTCAAACTCGGCTGCGGCACGGTCACGGCGTGGCGGACGTATTTCAAAACGAACTTGCCGCCCTCGATCAGCGTAATGAACTCTGGGTTCAGCTCGTTCGCCGAATTGTGCGGATGCGCGCATGTCCTCGATGTCCGACCACTCAGCGATCAGCAAAAAGCGTTAAGGGCAGGTTTGGCTGCGCGAGCAATCCAGTCGCTGTCTGGCCGCTTCAAGTTGTCGCTGGCGATCCGCCACACCTTCAACCACCAGAAGGTGCTGATCCGGTTCATCGACGAAGGCCGCCTGCAGCGGGATGCCAACACGGTCGAGCGCCGCAAAGCGTTCCATCGCACCCGGACGCAAAGCGCGTCGCTTTCCGAACCGGTGCCTGGCGCGCTGAACCTTGCTGGTTCGGTTCTGCGGCACGTGTATCTCGGTAACCATACCGAGACGCATGTCCGCACCGAGGCCGGCATAACTTGCATCGTACAGACGGGGAATGACGGCAGCGTCCGGCTGCCGACGGAGGGCGAGGCCGTTCGACTGACCGCCGCCACAGCGGACTGCCGGGTGTTCAGTGTGACGGATTAGAACCAAGGCCGCTGTTGCCATCGACCAAGATGTCAGGGTGGGGATGCAGTCCCGCCGCTCGGTTAATCAAGCGCCTGCGCGACCTGTCCTCGCCATGATGCCGGAGGGGGGATCGGTCACATCGAGTCCAGATACTCGGCGAAGTAGTCGTCCACGGACACCGGCTTCGGCGTCAGTCCCAGCGCGAACCCCATCTCGCAGAACAATTCCATCGTGTGACGATTTGGCTCCAGTCCGTCGGCGTGCAATCCAGCAGCGCTGATCTCGTTCTCCAGGTCCTGCCAGGGCGTCACGTATGGGAAACTGCGCTGCTGCGCCTCGAAATACTCATTGTTGCGAATGAAAGCATTTGTCAGACGGCGGGCCAGGGACTTTTCACGTTCCCACACCTCCCGGCGCATGACGATCAGGTGCTGCGGCGGGTAGACCCCGGTCTCGGCGAAATAACGCAACTCGGTCCCGCGTACATCAGCGAACAGCCGCACGATCGGCCCGTCCGCGGGATGATACCTGGTCGGCCTCGGGGGGCTGTACAGGGCATCAATCTCCCCGGCCATCAGCATCTCAGACAATGCGCGGCCCGCCGGCGCGGCCTTCACATGCGGCGGAAAATTCCCGCCCGCCTGAGAGATCTGCGGCACATCGACATCGCCGATCAGCCATTCGGTCCTTTCAGAATCGACGCCGCACCAGCGCAAAAAATGACGATACCAGATCGATCCGCTTGCGGTCCAGCTATACATCCCGACCCGCTTGCCGATCAGGTCCGCCGGCTTTTGGATCGCACCGCCCTTCGCCACGTACAGATCGCGAGCCGTGAAATTTCGTAGCGGGAATGCCGGCAACGCAATGAAACCGCGGTCGCCGCGGCCGATCCGAGCGAGGTGCTGCCCCATGGAACCTTCACCCGCCGCGACCAAGGGATCGTTCAGCGCTCGGTTCAACAGCGCGGCGCGATCTGGCCAGGAACCTGCTTCCCCGGTTATGACGTTCAGCTTCACGCCTTCAGGCGCCACCGCACCGGTGACGAGAGGCATGACACGGGCGTAGTCCGCCAAGGTGAGGGTTAATATCGTTTCGGACACACTCATCTCCTACCGCCGTATTTTCCCACTCCAGCACGATGCCCCTGTTTGGCAAAGTCCCCGACCTCATGTTTCCCAGGCCATGACGCCGGCTGCATAGCCGTGGGCTACGTGGCGGTCTGGCGTAATCGCCATTATCCCGGCCGCCATCAGATCGACGCATTGCGGCTCGGTTCGCGCATTTTCCAGAACGTCACGGCGCCGATGGCGGAAATCACCATGATGTACAGGGCGAGTAATCCAACCATGTGCCGGTTGAGCAGCCAGGCCGCTATCAGCGGCGCCGTGCCGCTGAAGATGGCCGAGCAGATGGCGTAGGGCAGGCCAACGCCCGAGGCGCGTACCTGGGTCGGAAACAACTCACACAGCGTCGCGGACAGCACGCCATCGGCCATCGCCAGCAGCACGCAGCCCACGATGTCCACCATCAGAAAGGTGGTGAAATCGCCATTCTGCAGCAGCCGAAGCATCGGCCAGACCAACACCAGGAAGCCGACCGCATAGGTGATCAGGACGGGCCGACGACCTATCCTGTCCGAAAGCGCACCGGCGGCCGGGGTGGCGATGCAGAACACCACCAGGGAAATCATACCGCCGAGGAACGCCTGATTGAGCGGCAGACCGCCCGCTAGATGGGCATAGGTCGGCAGAAACACCGTCCAGATATAAAACATCACCGTGCCCATCTGCATGACGAACACGATCCAGGACTCGTTTGGGTGATCTTTCAACGCCCGCAGAATCGGGCTGCGCTCCAACGCGTGCCGCTGTTCGACAGCGATGAAATCCGGCGTTTCCGGCAGACCGGAGCGAATATACAGGCCATACAGTGACAGTAGCGCTCCGAGGATGAAGGGCAGCCGCCATCCCCAGTCGCCCAGGATCGGTTGCGGAATGAAGTTCGTGATCAGGGCGGACACGCCTGTGGCGATCAGAATCGAAAAGCCGATGCTGCCGACATGGAAAGATCCAACGAGGCCGCGACGCCCCGGCGGCGCGTGCTCCACCAGGAATGCGGCGGCGCCCTGAAACTCCCCACCGGCGGAGAACCCCTGCAGCAGGCGCGCGAACAGCAGCAGCAGCGGTGCGGCGACACCGATGCTGGCGTAGGACGGGGTGAGGGCGACAATCAGGCTGCCCGCGCCCATCAGACAAATCGTCAGCGACAGCATCCGCCGCCGCCCATAGCGGTCGGCGAGCGGCGACAATACGATGGACCCAACCGGACGCATCAAGAAGCCGAGTGCGAAGGTCGCCAGCGTGGCGAGCAGCGCCGTGGTGACGTTGCCGGAGGGAAAGAACTGGCCGGCGAACACGCTGGAGAGCAGGCCATAGATCGTCCAGTCGTACCATTCGATGATGTTGCCGATGATGCCCCCGGCAACGGTCTCGGTGACCGACCGGCGGCTGGCGCCGGGGATCGGCATCGCGGCGGCTGATGTGTCGGTGTTGTTCATTGTGCGGTTTCTCCCGCATCGGCCGGCAGGGTCGTGGCCACGGCGGCGATAATGCGTTCGGCCATCCCGGCGTCGAGCGCGCCGGACCCGCTGTTCTGCAGCTGTCGATACACCTCGGCCTGCGCATAGCGGCGCACGCCTTCGGGCAGCGTCGGCAGCCAGGCGGTAACGCGCTGCATCGCGGCGCCATAGCGGTCCTGCCACGCGGCGCGGCCGGCGCCGAAATCGAAGGCGGGGCGTGGGCCGCGGCGCGCCAACAGGGTCGCACGCAGCGCGCGGGTTTCGTCAGCCCATACGCCGTCCGGGCCGATGACGACGCCATAAACCTCCCGCGCACGGGTGCCCGCGACGAGCCCGGCGGTGACGTCGCCGGCAACGGCGTCGGGATCACGGACGAGCGGATCGCCCCAGCCGCCGCCGCCCCCGCTCCAGAGCCGGATCACCTCGTTCATCGACGACCGATGCACCGTCTGCTTGCCCAGGTCGCGCGGCGGCTCGCCGGGGCGTTCGCCGACATTGCCGCCGGTGGTGGCGGAGAACCCGCCCGCGGCGCCCCAGGCGCAAAAGCGATGGCGGTCCTTGCCGCGCATCACCACCACGGCGCTGGGGTGGCGGATTTGCAGGTCGTATTCGGTGCCGAAACCGCCGCGGAATTGGCCGGCACCTTCGGAATCAGGCCGTAAGCCAAAGCGGCGGACCAATACAGGCGCTTCCGACTCCAGCACTTCCACCGGCACGTTGCGCAGGAAGGCGACCGAGAGTTCGGAGCCGGAAATGCCATCCTGGGTGGCGCTGCCGCCAGAGCCGCCGGATACCGGATTGGCGACGACCACGCGCCCGGTCGCGCCAAGCTCGGACGTGGAGATGTAGGTCACCACCAGGGCGCCGGCGCCGCCGACCGGCGCGAGTTTGGGGATTGCCTGCGTCAGCAGCCCCAGCACCAGGTCGTGCACGCGCATCACCGTGGTGAAGCGCATGCCGCAAGCGGCGGGGAAGCGGGCGTTCACCACTGACGCTTCAGGCAGCACAAGGTCGATGCAGCGGATGATGCCGGCGTTGATGTGGATCGACTCGGATTGGGTCACCACGAAGTTGGTCAGCGCCATGCACAGGAACGGATGGCGCCGCATCGAGCCGGTGGGCAGGTTCAGGGCGGCGCGGACCTGTGGGTCCGATCCGGTGAAGTCGAGCGTCACCGTGCCGTCACCGCGGGCGATCATCCTGGCGGTGATGTGAACCGGCAGATCGCTGATGTAGTCGTCTTCAAAATATTCGTCGAAGCCGTAGTCGCCCGCGGGTATGCGCGACAGCACCTGCCGGGCGAGTTGTTCAGTACGATCGAGCGTGGCGTAGATCGCCTGCTGCACGGCCGTGGCGCCATAGCGTTCGGCGAGACGCACCAGACGGCGTTCAGCCTTGTCGAGGGCCGCGATACAAGCGGTGATGTCGCCCCAGTTCAGCGTGGGAATGCGGCAATTGTCGGCGAATATGTTCCACAGCTCCTGGTTCAGGATGCCCTTGCGCATCAGCCGAGCCGGGCGAAGCCGCAGGCCTTCCTGGAACACTTCGTTGTTACGCATGTCGATACTGCCGGGTGCGTAACCGCCGACGTCGGTGCAGTGGATGAAGGCCCAGGCGAAGCACAGCAGGCGCCCGTCGACGAAGAGGGGTTTGAACAGGTAGATGTCGTTGAGGTGCATCACCATGCCGCCCGTGCTGTACGGGTCGTTGGTCATCATGACATCATCCGGCGCCCAGTCCTCGAACGCCTTGGTGCCAGCATGCATCGGCACGCCCATGATCGGCGTCGCACCACTACCGTAGGGGTAGGCGAAGATCTCGCCTTCCGGGGTTACCAGGGAAACCGCGAAATCCTGTGTCTCCTTCACGAAGGTGGTGTGGGAGGAGCGCAGTACGATCCATGCCATCTCGTCAACGATGGCCTTGAACAGGTTGGCGAAGATCTCGACGGTAACGGCATCCGGCCGCGTAGAGGCATCCATCATGCTGCGTCCTTTGCTTCCCGAGGGCTGCGTTCCAGGACCAGCGCGCCGGACGCGATGCGACGCGCCTGCCAGTCCGGGGGCACCAGGGTGGTGGTATCCATCTGGTTGATGACGGCGGGCCCGGCGAGTGTGCCGCGCAGGGCCGATCGGTCGATCACGCTGGCGGTCAGGACGCGGCCGAGCAGGCGAACGGGACGGGTTGTCGGAATGGCGTCCACCGCAGGCTCCGGCAGCGGGGCGAGGCGAGGCTTCAGCATCTCGCCCACCACGTGGACGCGAAGTTCCTTGAGCCAGATATGAGCCTTCTCATTGGCGTGGCCATAGGTCGCGCGATGCGCCTCGTGGAAGGCGGCGCTAATCCGGGTTCGGTCATCGTCGGCGAGCCAGACGCGCTCCAGGGGGACGGTGACGTCGTATCCCTGCCCGTCATAGCGCATCTCGGCGGCGATCTCCGTGCGGATGCCGCCGGCTCTGATGTGGGCCGTCTGCTCCGCGATCCAGCGCTGCGCGGTGGTTTCCAGGTCAAGCAGGAGGTCGGCGAGATGGGTGGGTCGGAGCGTGTGCAGCAAGGTATAAACCGGCTGGACCAGATCACCTTCCAGATCGGCACGCGCGGCCCCGAGGGCACTGAGCGCGCCGGGATGCGACGGGACCAGAATTGTATCGATTGAAAGCTCCTCGGCCAGCAGGGCCCCCAGCAAAGGTCCGGCGCCGCCGAATGCGACCATGCGGAAGCGTGGGGCATCAACGCCCCGGCGGGCGAGGACGTTGGACGCCTCGGCGGTCATCATCGCGATGGCGATGCGGATTACACCATCGGCGACTTCCTCGGCCGAAATGCCGAGTTGTGAACCGATCCGGCTGATCGCTTCACGCGCGGGGGGCAGTCGCAGGGGCAGTTTGCCGCCGAGGCGCTGGCCCGGTTCCAGCAGGCCGGCGACCAGGAAGGCGTCGGTCAAGGCGGGGATCAGGGAGCCGCTGGTGCCGTAACAGGCCGGGCCAGGATCGGCGCCGACGCTGCGCGGCCCAACCTTCAGCGAACCGGTGGGGTCGAGCCAGATGATCGAGCCGCCGCCGGCGCCGATGCTGGATACGGCAACGGTTGGAAGCAGCAAGGGGAAGTCGGCGATATGCTCCTCGGAACTGAGCACCGAACGGCCGCCGCGGACGATGCCGATGTCGGCACTGGTGCCCCCGATATCGAGCGTCATCAGGTCGGCGGCGTCCCACCCGGCGTCGCGTGCGGTCTCCGCCGCGCCGCTGACGCCCGCGGCCGGGCCGGAGAGCAGCGCCACCACGGGGCGCTGGCGGAGGCTTGCCGCGAGTTCAGCGCCGCCGTTGGAGCGGGCGATCCTGGCGGGCGTGTCGATCCGGCGCTGCTGCAGCCCGGAGACGAGGTGGTCAACGTAGCCTTCGATCATCGGGCGGATGCTCGCGTTGATCGCGGTGAGCACGCCGCGTTCGTATTCGCGGGCCTGCGGCCACACCTCGCTGGAGAGTTCCACCCGCAGCGTCGCGCCGATGGCCTCCCGAGCGGCGCGCTCATGCATTGGATTGCGGTAGCTGTGCAAGAAGACGACGATGGCGATCTGGACGCCGGCTGCCTTCAGGTCGGCGGCGGCCTTGGCCACCGCCGCGATATCGAGCGGTTCGATTTCGCTGCCATCAGCATCGATGCGGCCGCCGATTTCGTGCGCCAGAGCGCGCGGGATCAGTGGCTGGGGACGACGGGAGTCGAACCGCATCGGATGTGGGATCGCCAGGCGCTGCAACTCGAACAGGTCGCGGAAGCCGGCGGACACGAGCAGTCCGACAGGGGCGCCCTTGCGTTCGATCAGGGCATTGGTGGCGACTGTGCTGCTGTGGGTGTGGACCATTTGACTCCACGCGGGCCCTTCGGCCCGCAGGGTCGCCTGGACCTCATCAACGCCGCTCAGGATGCTGGCGCCGGGTTGGGCCGGGGTGCTCGGCACCTTGAAGCAGTGCAGATCGCCGGAGCCGGTGATCAGCACGAAATCAGTGAAGGTGCCGCCAACGTCGGTGCCGAGGATGCTGGTCGGGACGGGCATTGGGGATCCTTTCATGGGCATCAGCCAAGACGCTGGAGGATGCGGTGAAGCATGCAAAGCAAAGGCCAAAACAGCCGAAATACCAAGATGGGCAATGTGCGGACTCGCGCCCGCGGGATACGGTTCGCGCTCGGTGCATCCGCCATTTCCGCTCAGCACGAGCAGATTGCACCGGCCCGCCGATGGCGCAAAGGCTCTCGGTCTTTGCCTACGCATTCTGTCGAAGGTGACGCCGACCCACCATTCTGACGTCCGTGGTGTGTCCCCTGCGAGAAGGCAGACCGGGGCAAAAGCCCTGCTCTTTCGAACGGTCACAGCATCGCCTCAACCGCGGCGCAAAGCCATGCGGCATCTTCGTCCGATCCGAACCGGGGGCGGGATCGTTGCGGACCCATCGCCGATCCCGCCACTACGCGACGCGCTACGTCAGGGGCCATGATGCTGGCTCAAACCCCGGAACGGCACATTGTTTGCATCCTAATCTCGCGACAGCTGGAGACATCCGACGCAGATGAGTGACAAACGGGCTAAACTGGTACCAACGACCCTGCTGGCGGTCAGCCTGTCGCTGGTCGGGGGCGGCGCGGTTCACGCGCAGGGCGTCTTGAAGGTTGGCATGACGGCCGCCGATCTACCGATCACGACCGGGAACCCCGACCAGGGGTTCGAGGGATATCGTTTCGTTGGCTACAACCTTTACGACTCGCTGGTGGAGTGGGATCTCTCAAGCGCCACCAAGCCGTCGGATCTGGTGCCTGGGCTCGCCACGTCCTGGCACGTTGATCCGAAGGACAACACGCGCTGGATTTTCGACTTGCGGCAGGGTGTCAAATGGACGGATGGCAGCCCGTTTGTCGCCAGCGACGTGGTGTGGAACCTCGCCCACCTGACCGATCCGAAGTCGCCGCAATACTATGCGGCCGAGGCGGCGCAGGCGAGCCCCTATCTGACCAACTATGGCTCCGCCCAGGCGATCGACGACCACACGCTGGCGATCAAGACGAAGGCGCCGGATTCGCTGTTTCCATACGAGATAAGCTACGTGCTGCTGATCAGTCCGAAGCATGCCGAGGCGCTGCATTACGACTGGAGCGCCTTCGCGGCGAAACCGTCGGGCACCGGTCCGTATCTGTTCGCCAAGGCCATCCCGCACCAGGAGATGGATCTGGTCCCCAACAAGGATTACTGGAACAAGGCAAGGGTTCCGAAACAGGACCGGCTCGAGCTGTTCCCGATGCCCGATCCGGCCACCCGCACGGCGGCCCTGCTGTCCGGTCAGGTGAACTGGATCGAGGCGCCGGATCCGGATGCGATCAAGAAGCTCAGCGGCGCCGGCATGCAGATCGTGACCAATGGCTATCCGCATAACTGGACGTATGCGCCCAACTTCGTGAAAGGTCCGTTCACCGACATTCGGGTGCGACAGGCGGCGAACTACGCGATCAACCGCAGCGACATGAAGGATCTCCTCGACGGCTACATGATCAAGGGCTACTCCACCGTGCCGCCGGGCACACCCTACTACGGCCACCCGGTCGAATATAAATTCGACGCGAACAAGGCGACGGCGCTGCTGAAGGAGGCGCATTGCTATCCGTGCAGCATCAAGCTGGCGGTTTCGACCTCCGGCTCGGGACAGATGCAGTCGCTGTCGATGAACCAGCTGGTCAAGGAGCAACTGGACGCGGTCGGCTTCAAAACCGAGCTTGATGTGATGGACTGGAATGCGCTGCTGGCCGTCGGGCGGGCCGGCGCGGGCAAATACCCCGACGTCAGCGGGATCAACATCTCGCACCAGGCGCAGGATCCGTTCAACGCGCTGATCCGTCTGGTCTCCACCAAGCAGTGGGCGCCGCAGGGGTCGAACTGGGGCCATTACTCCGATCCGCCGATGGATGCGCTGATCAGCCAGATCTACGACGAGTTCGATGCCACCAAACGGCTCACGCTGCTGACGAAGTTGAACGAGATGATGAATGCGCAGGCAGTGATGATCTGGGTGGCGCACGACGTGAACCCGCGCGCCATGTCGCCCAAGGTCCACGGCTTCATTCAGGCCAAGAGCTGGTTCCAGGACCTGACGCCGGTGAGCGTGAGCCCATGAGGCCGCGGCTTGCCTGAGCTGCTGCGCCGTGCGCTGCTGATCCTGCCGATCGGCCTGGGGGTCAGCATCGTCTGCTTCGCCCTCGTCTACATCGCCCCCGGCGATCCGTTGCAGACCATCATGCCACCGGACGCGAACGCCGCGACGATCGAGGCGATCAAGCATGCCTATGGGCTCGATAAGCCGATCGTGGTGCAGTACCTGATCTGGCTGTGGCGGGTGGTGCATGGCCAGCTCGGGACCTCGATCTCCACCAACCGACCGGTGGCGCTTGAGGTGGGTGAGGCACTGGCCAACACGCTGCGCCTGGTTGCCCTGGCCATGCCGGCTGCCCTGCTCATGGGCTATGCGATGGGTGTCGCTGCCGCCCGTTACCCGGGCAAACTGATTGACCGGATCGTCTCCGGCGCCGCGGTGATCGGCGTAAGCCTGCCCAACTTCTGGGTTGGTGTCGTGCTGGTGATCCTGTTCGCGGTGCAGTGGTCGGTGCTGCCGGCGACCGGCATGGGGCCCCTCGGGGCGGGCTTCCTGGGCATCTTCGCCTGGGCCGACCTTCGTTTCATGATCCTGCCGGCGATCAGCCTGGCGCTGATCCCGACCGGGATCATCGCGCGCAGCACGCGCGCGGCGGTGCTGGAGATCCTGGGTCAGGATTTCGTGCTGACGCTGCATGCGAAAGGGTTGCAGGAGAGTGCGGTCACCCGGCACGTGCTGCGCAACGCCATGCCGCAGGTCATCGCGGTGGTGGGATTGCAGTTCGGTTACCTGATGGGCGGCTCGATCCTCGTCGAGACGGTTTTTTCCTGGCCTGGCTCCGGCTTTCTGCTCGGCCGAGCGATCAACAACCGCGACGTGCCGCTGCTGCAGGGGACGGTTTTGGTGCTGGCGCTGATCTTCGTGGCGGCCAATCTGGTGGTGGACATCTTGCAGACGACAATCGACCCGAGGCTGCGGCGTGGGTGAGACGATGCAGGCACGGCCCGGACTGATCACGGCAGACACTCCGCTGCCATCGCTGAGCCCGCAGCGGCGCGGCGGCTATTGGCGTGGCGTGTGGCGGAAGCTGCGCCGGCGTCCCACGGCGCTGCTGGGTGGCTCCATGCTCGCCATCATCCTGCTCGCGGCGATCTTCGCCCCCTGGATCGCGCCGTTCAATCCCGACAAGGGCAGCATCCTCGTCCGTCTCAAGCCGTTTGGCTACCGCGGCCACCTGCTGGGCGCGGATGATCTGGGACGCGACATGCTGAGCCGACTGATCTACGGCGGGCGGGTATCACTCAGCATGGGTGTCATCCCGGTGGTCGGTGCGACGATCATCGGCGGCGGCCTTGGGGTGCTGGCGGGCTTCGGCGGCCGGGCCGCAAATACCGCGGTGATGCGGGTCATGGACGTGTTCTATGCGTTTCCGTCGGTGCTACTCGCTGTCGCCATCTCGGGCGCCATGGGCGGCGGGATCGTCGATGGGATCATCGCTCTGACGCTGGTCTTCATTCCGCCGATGTGCCGCGTCGCCGAGACGGCGACCGCGGGGGTGCGGCAGCTGGAATTCATCGAGGCGGCCCGGGCCAGCGGTGCGGGCAACTGGTTGATCGTGCGTCACCACGTGATCGGCAATATCCTCTCGCCCGTGTTTGTCTACGCATCTAGCCTGATCAGCGTCAGTATTCTGCTATCGGCCGGCCTGTCGTTTCTCGGGCTCAGCGTGCATCCACCCACCGCGGATTGGGGCCTGATGCTCAGCACGCTGGAGAAGTCGATCTACGTCGTGCCGTGGGTCTGCGCCCTGCCCGGCGCGGCCATCTTCATCACCTCGGTGTCGTTCAGCCTGCTGAGCGATGGTCTGCGCAGCGCCATGGATGTTCGTGCCTGATGAGCGGCTTTCCGGATCAAAGCCCCGACCGTGGCGGCGCGGCGCAGCCGCTGCTGATCGTGCGGGACCTGAAGAAGCACTTCGCCCTGGCCGGCGGTGCGCGCGTCCACGCGGTGGACGGCATCTCGTTCGCCATCGCCAAGGGCGAGACGCTAGGTATCGTGGGTGAGAGTGGCTGCGGCAAATCCACGCTGGCCCGTCTGCTGATGCATCTGATCAAGCCTGATGCCGGCGAATTCGTCTTCGACGGCGAGCCGGTGCAGGGTCCTGGCGGGATCGGTGTGCCTGCCCTGCGCCGACAGGTGCAGATGGTGTTCCAGGACAGCAGTGCCTCGCTGAACCCGCGCATGCCGGTGCAGGACAGCATCGCCTTCGGACCGCTGGTGCAAGGACGTTCCCGGCAGCAGGCGGCGGCGATCGCGGCCGAGGCGCTGCGGCGTGTCAGCCTCGATCCCGAGCTGATCGGCGATCGCTATCCGCATGAACTCTCTGGCGGGCAGAAGCAGCGGGTCAATATCGCGAGGGCGCTGGCGATCGGGCCGCGCATGGTGATCCTGGACGAGAGCGTCTCCGCGCTGGACAAGTCGGTTCAGGCGCAGGTGCTCAACCTGCTGATGCGGCTTCGTCGCGAGCTTGGTCTGACCTACCTGTTCATCAGCCACGATCTGGGGGTGGTGCATCATGTCAGCCGCCGGGTGCTGGTGATGTATCTTGGTCAGGTGATGGAGATCGGCCCGGCCGGCCGGCTGTTCACGGCACCGCTGCATCCCTATACGCGGGCGCTGCTCGCCTCGCGGCCGTCGATGGACCCGTTGCACCGGATCGAGCGGCTGCCGGTCTCGGGCGATCCACCCAGTCCGGTGGACCTCGCACCGGGTTGCCGCTTCGCACCGCGCTGTCGTTATGCAGAGCCGGTCTGCACAGCCCGAGATCCGGTGCCTGCCGCCCCGCCTGGGGAGGCGGTGCAAGGCCATCTGGCGGCCTGCGTGGTCTATCAGCCGGGGGCGGGCCACAGCCTGGCCGGCCGTGGTCTGCCGGCTGATGACGCGCCGGTGGCGGCGTGAACCGGGTGGTGGCCAGTTCCGTGCCGGCGGCCCGCATCGGCGACCTGACGGTGCGCTTCGTCGGCGCGGGCAGGCCGATCCATGCGTTGAACGGCGTCAGCCTGTCGCTGGAGGCTGGCGAGATACTGTGCATCATCGGCGAATCCGGCAGCGGCAAGAGCGTCACCCTGCGCGCGCTGATGCGTCTGTTGCCGGAAAAGCGGGCCCTTATGACGGGTTCGGTGGAGGTGGATGGGCAGGACGTGCTCGCGCTGTCGTCTCGGGCGCTGCGGGATATGCGGGGTGCCCTGGTGTCGATGATATTCCAAGAGCCGATGACCGCGCTCGATCCGGTCTATACCATCGGCACGCAGATCGCCGAGACGGTGCGGCGCCACATGGGCGGCACGAAGCAGGCGGCGCGGGCGCGGGCGCTTGAACTGCTGGAGCTGGTTGGCGTGCCCTCGGCCGCCCGTCGGCTCGACGCCCACCTGCATGAGCTGTCCGGCGGACTGCGCCAGCGGGCGATGATCGCGCTGGCGCTGTCCTGTGGCCCCAAGCTGCTGCTCGCGGACGAACCAACCACCGCGCTGGATGCGACCGTGCAAATCCAGGTGCTCCTGCTGCTGCGCCGTCTGCGCGCGGAATTCGGCATGGCGATCATGTTCGTCACGCACGACATCGGTGTGGCCACCGAGATCGCGGACCGGGTCGCGGTGATGTATGCGGGTCGGATCGTCGAGGAGGGCGGCGTTGCCGACGTGCTCGCCCGACCGTTGCATCCCTACACCATGGGACTGCTTGCCTCGAGTGTGGAGAACGCCCAGCCGGGCGAGGCGATCGCGGCCATCGCGGGCGCGCCGCCGGACCTGCGTGCGCTTCCGCCGGGCTGCGCCTTCGCCCCGCGGTGCGCCTATGCGATCGAGGCGTGCACGCAGGCCGTCCCGCCTGCTTTTCGCCCTGGGGATGGGCGCATGGCGCTTTGCCTGCGTGCGGAAGACCTTGCCAAGGGGACGGCGCAGAGGACAGCGGCGACACCGCTGGCGGACCGGCAATCGGCGTAGTCAGGACGAGGTCCCGGCTGACCGGCTGAGCAACCGGCGACGCTCCGCGGCCCGAGACCGAGGATGATCGTACCCCGGATCGATCGCGCCGTGTTATCGGTTTGCACCCAAAACGTCAGTGCGAGAGCTTGGCAGATGCTGTTCGCCACGGCACTATCGCTATATCCAATTGCATATCACGGTGTGTCGAGCACCGGACGTCAAACCCACGGCGGGCTGGAGGGATATGGCATTGAACGTAGAAGAGCCTTTCGTCACGATCCGCGGCGCCGCACAGGCCACCGCGCTGTCGAACCTGTTCGACCTGTCCTCGATCCCGCCCAAACTGGTCGCACGCGATGCGCCGCCGCTGCCATCCGTTCAGTCGCGGCGCTCGAAAATCTGGGAATTTAGTCAGCACCTGCACTGCTCGATCATTGGCACCTGTCTGTCGACGACGGAGCTTCGTCAGGTGCTGAAGAAGCTTGGCAAGGTTACCCAAGGTCGCACTGATCACGAGTTGCACGGTGAAGCCGTCATCCTGGCAGGTCGCCATGACGATGCGGCCAGGCAGCTCAACAAGGCGCTGGATCACCGGCATAAGCTGGCCGTCAGCCAGTTCGCCAAGGCACCCCGCGAGGCTGATCTGCGCGCGCTGTGGGCCGAGGCGGTGCGGCGCGGCGAGATACCGAGTGCCTACTGGGCGACCCTTACGCATCCGGCCGCGACGCCGGCCGTCATTCGGAAAGCCTTTGGCGAAGTTCATATGCTGTCGCACCTGGTCGGTTCGGCCAATCGCGCGGATCTGCGGCGGCTGTGCCAGCTTGAAGCCGACAAGGCGGCGTTGGCGGCGAAGCTGGAGCGCCAGCAGATCGCGCTGCACGAGGCGGTGGTCGGCCGTGACAGCCAGATCAGGGACCTGCGGCATACGTTGACGAAGCGGATCGTTGCTGAACCATTGGACTGCGTCCCAGCGGACGATGCTGCCTTGCGCGGCCTGATCGCCGACCTCGAGCGACGTCTGGCGGCAGAGACAAGCCGACGGGCCGCCGTTCTCGACAGGCTGACGGCCGCCCAGGACGCCACCGCACGCGAACGCTCGGCGCGGATCGAGGCCGAACGAGATCGCAACGAAATCCGCCGCGAGCTCAATGCGATCGAGGCATCGCTGTATCCTGTACCTCCGCTGCGCGAACCAGCCACGCTTCGATCAGAGGTTCGCCTGGACGGCGTCGTGCTGCTTTATGTCGGCGGTCGGCCTAATCAGGTCGCCGCCATGCGCGCGGTGGTCGAGCAGATGGGTGCGAGCTTCCTGCATCATGACGGTGGCATCGAGAACCAGATAAATCTGCTGCCGGGCCTGGCAAGTCGGTCGAACGTCGTGCTGTTCCCGGTCGATTGCATCAGTCACGACGCCGCACAGGCGGTGAAGTCGCTGTGCCGGCAACGCGGAACACGCTTCATCCCGCTGCGGTCCGCCAGCGTCACGTCACTGCTGACCGCCCTGCGAATGCCGGAATTGACCGCATTGGCGGACGCGGCCGGCTGAGTGGACGGCGGACAATCAGACGCCGACCATCACATCAGAGGCCTTGATCACCGCACTTGCCGCCATGCCAGGCTTCAACGCCAATTCTTCGGCGGCTTCATTGGTGATCGAGGCGGTAATCAAGACCGATGGCGAGATTTCGATGGTCACGTGGGTTGTCGTGGCGCCGGGCTTGACCGTCTTGATGGTGCCGGCGATCGACTACCGCGGCGGCGAAGGCCTTCAGCAAACCTGGGCGAACCGCCACGGACTGATGATCGCGACTACAGTCGGCCCGCGGCCGGACCCCGAGATCGGAGCACATTGTCGGCGCTGTGTTTATCCGACTATGTCATCGACGTCCCGAGGAGAACAGCATGCACGGCCGCGCGATTGTGATCTTGATGACGCTGTGGTCAGGCGCCGCGACGGCGGCCGAGATCGTCGATGCGACAGGCCGGCAGGTGCAGGTTCCGGACCAGATCACCCATGTCGTGCCTGCCGGCCCCCCGGCGGCGGTTCTTCTCGAGGCTGTCGCGCCGGACCTCATGGTCGGATGGCCGTCGCCGCTGCCCGACCAGGCGCGCGCGTTGCTGTCGCCCGACGCGGCACATCGGCCGCAAATCCCACGGGTCACCGGCCGCGAGGATGTTTCGGCGCAGATCAAGACCCTCAAGCCGGACCTCGTTCTCGACTACGGCACCATATCGGCACGCTACGCGGATCTGGCGCGCGCGACGCAACAGCGGACCGGCATCCCGACCATCTTGCTCGACGGCTCGATGACCAAGATCCCGGATACGTTTCGCAAGCTGGGCGCCATCCTGCATCGGACAGACCGCGGGGAAACGTTGGCACGGTTCGCCGAAGCGCTGCTGACGCTTCCGGCGACACGCACGCATCCCCGGGTGCTGTATGCGCGTGGAGCGGACGGCCTGATGGTCGCGGCGCCCGGTACGGACGTGACCGAGGTCTTCACCCGCCTGGGTTGGCAGGTGATCGCGCCGGACGGCCAGGGCACTTTCCGCTCGGCCAGCGTCGACGCGATCCGGGCGCTGGATCCGGACATGCTGATCTTCGCCGACCCGGCGATGGGCGAAACGATCCAACGGTCGGATGCCTGGAAAAGCGTGCGGGCCGTGCGTGAGGGGCACGCGCTGATCTCGCCGCATCTGCCGTTCGGGTGGGTGGAAGAACCGCCCTCGATAAACCGGCTGGTCGGGCTTGCGTGGCTCGAAGGCCGTGACCCGGTGGTGCTGGCCGCCGTGGTCAACGCGATCGTCTATGGTCACACCCTGTCGCCGGCGGAACTGGGCGGGGTGACCGCCGATGTTCAGGCCGTGCAACCCTGAGGCACGCTGTCCGCGCGCCTTCTGGCACACCCCTCAATGGCGGTGCCGGACCAGCCGGAGCTAAAGGTTGCGCCGCGTCGCTATATCCTGTTGGATATCACGATAGCATCCGACGAGAGCCTTGCCCTGATGAATGCGCCGTTTGATCCGTCGTTGCTGGAGGCGGAGAAGTTCGCTGTCGGCCAACCGGTTTCCCGGAAGGAAGACCCCGTGCTGTTGCGCGGCGAGGGGCGGTACACCGATGATCTGAACCGCCCGAACCAGCTTTATGCCGTCATGGTGCGAAGCCGGTTGGCGCACGGCACGATCAGCGGCATCGACGCTGACGCGGCGCGTCAGATGCCGGGTGTGCGCGCGGTGATCATGGCTGGCGACCTCGACGCGGCTGGCATCGGCAACATGCCGGCGGCGGCGAACAAGCACCGTGATGGTTCACAGACGCCGCGGCCACCGCAGCGGCCGTTGGCGACAGCGCGGGTGCGCTATGTGGGCGAACCGATCGCGATGGTGGTGGCGGAGACCCATAAGCGGGCGAAGGATGCGGTGGAAGCCGTATTCGCCGACATCGATCCGCTGCCAGCGGTAACCACCGCGGCGGCCGCGGCGGCGCCGGATGCGCTCTTGGTACACGAGGACGCGCCGGGCAATGTCTGCCTGGACTTCCATTTTGGCGATACCGAAAAGGTCTCCGCCGCGTTCAAGTCGGCGGCGCATGTCACCCGGCTGTCGCTACGGAACAGCCGGGTGGTCGTGTGCCCGATGGAGCCGCGTTCCGCGATCGGCGAATACGACGCGGCGAAAGATCGTCTGGTGCTGCGCCTGGGATGTCAGGGTGTGTTCGGGCAACGCGCGTTGTTGAGCGGCATCATGGGTGTGCCGATTGAAAAGCTGCAAGTGCTGACAGGCAACGTTGGCGGGTCATTCGGGATGAAGGCGTCGGCCTACCCGGAATATGTGTGCCTGCTGCATGCGGCGCGCACGCTGGGTCAGCCGGTGAAATGGACCGATGAACGGTCGGAAAGCTTCATGTCCGACAGTCATGGTCGCGACCATGAAATGGTGGCTGAACTGGCGCTGGGCGAGGGCGGCGACTTCCTTGCGCTGCGGGTCACCGGTTACGGCAACCTCGGAGCCTGGTTGAGCAACGCGACGACGATCCCACCGACGTTGAACACGGTGAAGAACATTATCGGCGTCTATGCCACGCCGCTGATCGAGGTCTCGACAAAGTGCATGTTCACCAACACGACGCCGGTCGGTGCCTATCGCGGCGCCGGCAGGCCAGAAGGCAACTACTACATGGAGCGCCTCGTCGAAACCGCGGCGCGTGAGTTGGGCATGGATCGCGTGCAGTTGCGTCTACGCAATCACATCCAGCCCGAGCAGATGCCTTACCAGGCACCGTCGGGGATGGTGTATGACAGCGGGAATTTTCCGGCGGTGATGGAACGGGCGCTGCGCGCTGCCGACTGGGATGGTTATCCGGCCCGCCAGGCGGCGTCCCGCACCCGCGGCAAGATCCGCGGGCGTGGCATCGGACACTACCTCGAGGTGACAGCCGACGCGGGGAATGAGATGGGCGGCATTCGCTTCGAGGATGATGGCGATGTCACGATCATCACAGGAACGCTGGACTACGGCCAGGGCCATGCCTCGCCCTTCGCCCAGGTGCTGTCGGCTCAACTTGGCGTTCCGTTCGAAAACATCAAATTGCTGCAGGGGGATTCTGATGCACTCGTGGCCGGCGGGGGGACCGGCGGCTCTCGATCGATCATGCAGAGCGGCGGCGCCATCGTCGCGGCGAGCGACATCGTAATCGAGCAGGGCAAACGCGTGGCCGCACATTTCCTGGAAGCCGCGGTGGCGGATATCGAATTCTCTCGCGGGCAATTCACCATCGCCGGCACCGACCGCGGCATCGGGATCATGGAGCTTGCCGAACGATTGCGACTGGCGGCGCGGTTGCCGGAAGACGTCCCCGCGACGCTTGACGTCAGCCACATCTTCAAAGGGGTGCCCTCGGCGTTTCCCAATGGCTGTCACATCGCGGAGGTGGAACTCGACCCGGATACCGGTGTCGTGGAGGTTGTCAGCTATTCAACGGTGAACGATTTCGGCGTTCTGGTGAACCCGATGCTGGTGGAAGGGCAGGCGCATGGCGGTATCGCCCAGGGCATTGGTCAGGCCTTGATGGAAATGGTTGCCTACGATGAGGACGGCCAACTGGTTAGCGGCTCCTACATGGATTATGCCCTGCCCAGGGCGAACGATTTTCCCCACCTGGGATTCATCAGCCATCCGGTTCCCGCCCGCAGCAATCCGCTGGGCGCAAAAGGATGCGGTGAGGCCGGATGCGCGGGGTCATTGCCGGCGGTGATGAACGCGGTCGTCGATGCGCTGTCGGAATTCGGCATCACGCATATCGACATGCCGGCGACACCGCATCGGATTTGGCGGGCGATTCAGGCGGCACAAGGATGATCGAAGCCGCGGAATTGATCGGCGTGCGGATATCGGCCGACGGGAAACGCCTGCGGCTACGCATCCGGGACCGCGGCGGCGCGACGGTCTCGTTCTCGCTGCCAACCGAGTGGCTGAATACGATGTTGAACGTCCTGCCTCGGTCGGCCGACCCCGAAACGGTGCATCCGCTGGACAGCTGGAGCATGGATCGCCTTCGCGGCGGCCAGCAACTGGTCCTGACACTGCGGACGCCTGAGGGGCAGGCTGTTTCGTTCGCGATGAAGCCGTGGCAGGTCGAGGGTATGGCAACGATCGCGACCTATGGAAGTTCAGGCAAAACGTCGGGACCGACGGTTCACTAGCCAGGACCCGGTGCTTCACTGAAAGCGACAACAAACCGGCCGAGCCGTTGTCCTGGCGGGCCGCTTCCGCCCGACAAAAACATCGCGGAACGCTGTCGCACATCGCTGACTGCCGGCACTGGCTGTTTGCGTTCAATGGCCAGCTCACCGCTACATCCGCCGCTTGATGCGACGAACCCTGACATTCGCCGTCCCGATGTCAGCGGCCGGTCGGCCGGTCGGCCGGCACGATGGGCGCCCCTTCACAGCCCTCCTGCTCGATCGATGCACGGGCGGATCCGCGCGGCGCATGCAACTCGAACGCGAGCTTCAGCAAGTGCCGATCGGGAGACGTCCAGGCCGTCGCGGTGGAAGCGGGTCGCGGGCTTAGCGCGGGATAGCGCAAGACCGATCGCCACTGCGTGGCGTCAGCAGAAACAGTCGCCACGATCGGCAACTTCGCGAGTTTATCAGTCTTGAAGCCGGGCAGGAACAGCGGCACCTCGGCGCCGTCGTGCGGCAGCCACCTGACCCAGTAGAAAGCCATGGCGAGGGGTGAGCGCAACCCCGGCGGCAGCGGTGAAGCAACAAGGTCAAGATCGGCGCGGCGCTCTGATGCCGCGGACGGGTAGTCCTGCAGCCAGGGCCGGCCGAATGTCGCGGGATCCCAATGCTGCACAAAACCGGGGTGCCGGCGGCGGAAATCGGCCAGTGTCTTTCCCTGCACCCGGCGCGCCTGCAGGCCGCCCGCGCTGCGTTGGAAGATGTCCCACTGCTGGCGGACGATGTGGTCACCGATCAGGTAGCGGGTGTTCACCGCCACGTCCTGCATTTCGCCAGCCCGCCAGGTGCTGATCTCCTCGACCAGGTAATGGATCCTGAACCAGAACATCCACGTCGCTTCGAACCGCAGGGCCACATCGACCTTGGTCGCGCCGTCCGCGGTTCGCACATCGGTCGTTACGGCAATGGATCCGGCATCGTCGGTGGTGCCGGCGAAGCGGCAGACCTCGGCAGCGGCCGGGTCACCTATGCATAACGATGCGCCGATGACGGCCGCCAGCGCGATCGCGGTTGTCGGTGATCGACCAAAGCGGCCGTCCGTGGATCGGGCAACCTGGGTGCGTGCATCTGCTGGCGGCACCGGGTCAACCGGCGCCGAACGCGGCGTTGCGGTCGCTGGTTGATCGCCTGGCATCGTCTCCATCACGGTCCATTGCCGGCAATGGCAACCCGGGCCGTTAGCAGATCGCATCCTCGCGGGGGCGGGATCGACGCTTCAGCGAACTTCATGCCGGCAACGAGACATTCTTCCGGAACAACCTTACACGCCCAGTGGCGCGTCCATCCCAGTCGCATTTTGGCAGGCGGTCCTGGCTCGGTCGGAAACCGTCTGCGTATCCTGCTTCCGGTCGCGCAGCGTGATAACGCCAACGAGACACCGCACGCCGGACCGATCGACCACCGCCAGCCTGACGATCGCCTCACCAGGCCTTATCGCTGTTGATAGCCGTCCGGCTGCTGACTCTGTTGCGAGGCATCAGCCGACCTGGACCGATGCGAGAAGCACCCCGCCTTGTAGCAACCCAGCAGCGCCACCGCACCCGCGCCGATGGCGATTTTCTGACCCGTCGACAATCCGCCCGATGTCTGCGCCTTGTTGTCCTGTCGCGGCGATGAAGCCTGCCCGGCGCGGCCCACGACCAGGGCAACCCGCTGGGCCTGCTGCGGCCCGCCACCCGCCGGCATGAAGTCGACCGTCATCTGGCTACCGGGCTGTGCGGCTCCGACATAGTTGGCGAACGTGACCAGGGTGGGAAACACCCGGCCGTCCAAAGCGATGATCTGATCGCCCTGTTTCAAACCGGCGCGCTCGCCGGCCGATCCCGACCTGACTTGAGTGACACGGATGATGTCGAACGTCATGCCGCCATCGGTGATCTGCTTGGCCCGCTCGACGCTCAGCCCGATCGCACCCTGATTATGGGGCAGACCGGCCGCCTCTTGCTGAGACAACAGGCGATAACCCATCTGATTGTCCGCCCAGGCGGCGGCGGGCCAGACTTGCGCGGTCAGCAGGGCCACGGCGGCAAACGCCGCCAGCGTGCGGGACCTCATGATACCGACCTTCAGTTGAACGTGAGCTTGGTCAGGCTGCCACGGTCAAACCGACACCGATCCTTCGTCGGGCAACCGCCCGTTCGGCGTCATACCGTCCACCGCGTTCGGCAAGTGCTGGCTGAGCTGAGTGAGAAAATCATGGGGTGCCATGCCGCTCTGGTTCGCCATCGACTGCACCTGGTTGTCGCCGAGAGCCGTGTGCAGCTGCTGCGGCGAGACCGGCTGGTTGGAGCCGTTGCCGATCCAGGACTGCGCGATGTTGCCCAGGCCGGCCTGCTGCAGGCTTCCAAGCAGACCCGCGAGGCCGCCCGCCATGCCCGCACCGCCGGCTGGCTGATTGGGGGCGCCTGTATTGCCCTGCTGACCGCCGCCAAGCATGTTCATCAACACGCTCTGTATCGGCGACGCATTGCCGCCCGAACCGCCCATCAAGCCACCGAGCACCTGATCTAAAAGTCCCATGCTGTTCCCCTTCCAAATCGTTGTTCATGAGCGGCGGAGCAAGTCGGCCGGGCCACCCGCCCGGCCTTCGCCGTCAGCGGACGGTGAGATGCGCGACCTTCTGACGGCGCTGCACCGCGAGTGACCCACCGATCGCAGCGACAATTGCTCCGAGTAGCAGATTACCAAATGCCGCGAAAGATGTCGTCGAAGCCATGGATGCGCTCGCGTCAGCGGCTTTTTTCGCGGTCTGCTCGGCCTGATCCTTGGTTTGCTGCAACTTCGCCTGGCTGTCGTTGAACTGCTTGACCGCCTGGTCGTGACTGATGTGCTGCTGCGCCGCCATGATGTTGATCACCCGCTCTTTGGCAGCCGGCGCATCAGGGCCGCCCTTGGCATAGGTCACCAGATTAGTGACGACGGCCTTTTGTGCGTCCTGCGGGCTCATGGCCGCGGGGTCGGCGTTCGGCGGTTGAAGATAGGCCTGCGCCTGCTGCTGGACCGTGTCGGGTGAAACGCCTGCTGCCTGCGCCGCGTCCTTGATCCCGCTTCCAGCGGCCGATGCTATGCCGCCAAGCGCCGAGAAGCCGCCGCCAATGATGCCGCCAACCGCCGACGTCAACAGATAGATCGTCAGCAAGGTGGCGATCCCCCAGGTGACGAGACCATGCAGCACGCCGTCCCATCTGATCTCGATCCCGGCGAACCAAGCCGATACATAGCCACCAAAGCCCAGCGCGATGACGCTGCTGAGAACCCACCACACCGCCGCGCCGACTCCGAAGTTCGTTGCACCCGGGGTTGTTCCACCAGTGGTGTTCACGGTGCCCAGCCCAATACCGGCGCCCAGCAGGCTAAGCAGCAACTGGACCGCTAGCACCAGGATGACGCCGCCAATGATCGCAGCCCAGGAGATGCGGCGATGAACATGGCTGGTTTCGGTTCGCGTCGTGGCCTGTACAGCCGGCGCGCCCGTGGGTCGGTCGTCGTACGTGTTCCCGGACATTGTTCGCTCCCTCACGAGCCGGGACAAGGACAATCCCGGCTCGCCTGTGTTGAAACCCTGTCAGACCTTGGGACGACCGGGTGCGGTGTCTGTGCGAGCCGTACCGGCGGCCCGCTCAGGCGTGCCGTCCTTGGTGATCTCTACTTCCTCGTGGCGCACCGTATCGCGCACCGTCTCGGTACGCTCCGTGGCTTGCTTGTTGACCACCACTTCCTCTGTCACATGGGCCGTCTTGCCGACCACGGCTTCCTCGTCGCTTTCGGCGACTTCGATCGTGCGGTCGGTAAAAGCCGCTTCAGTCGATTTTGTCCCGGCCGAGACCGGGCGGCGCTCGATCGACACTTGCTCGGAATGAAGCGTCACAGCCTCTTCGACCGGTGTCTCCACTACGAAGCGCCGGATGCGGGTGGTGCCATGATTGACCAGCCGCTTGCCGACCGACAGTTGCTCTTCGGACAGCGCCAGAACCTCTTCGCCACCGGTCGAGGTTCCGCCGGCAGCAACCGGCCGGTGAGATTCACTCGCCATCGCGCCGCTGGCCGGCATTGTCCGGCCTGGCGACATCGTGCCGCCAGCAACTGGTGCTACGCCGTCGACCGTGCCCGCACCGGTCGTCGTGCTGCCGGCGCCCGCGCCATAGGTCGCGGCGCGTTCATCCATATCGACCGGGTTGTGCCGCTCCAGTACATCGCTGACCGGTTGCACGTGCTCGTCTGCTACCTTCACCGTCACCACCGACGATCCCTCGGTCATGCTGCGGCTGTAGACTTCCTCATGGCCGGAATCGCCACCGAACAAACTCGACCAAAAGCCCTTTTCGTGGACCGGTTCGCCGGAGAGGGTTTGCCCGGTCGTTGATGCGCCCGAGTGGCGGCTGATGGCCGATGATGCCACACCGATCGACTCGAGATCGCGAACCGCCGCATCAGCATGGGATGCGTTATCATAGACGGCGACAATGGTTTGTTCAGTCATGTTGTATTCCTTTCGACATAGATTTGGATTCTACTAAAGCAAATTGCTCAGGCGTCCGACGGGAGCGGCGTTACACCGCCGAGCGTTGCACTCCCGTTCGAACCGACGTCAGGGCTGCCGCGCGTAATAATGGCTTCCTGCTCACGCAGAACCACCGTTTCCCGGTGCTGCGCGTTCACCCTTACTCTGCGGAGATGGATCTCCTCCTTAAGGACAAGCCGTCGTTCGACCACGATGATCTCCTCGAGCACCGGAATGATCGTGGTACCGTCCTCCTCGCGAACCGGCGGCGCGGCATCGACGACGCGACCGATCGCGATCCGCTCGATTTCGACCCGCTCATGCACCACCGCTTCATCAACCAGTGCCTCGCGGGTGCGGGTTGTCGTCTCGACCCGAACAACCGCCGTTTCAACCCGCCGGCGTGAAACGGTGGCTTCCTCATGATGCAGCCGCACAACGAGTTGACCGTCGATGGTCTGCGGCTCGTCGGTCACATCGATCGGCTTGCCATCGGCCGACGCGACGGTTGACGCGCGATCACTCATCAACGACGTCGCGCACCTTGTCCTTGGCCCCCCCGACGCTGTTCTGGACCTCGCCCTCGGTCTTCTGCGCGGTTCCTTCGGCCTCGGTCGCGGTATCGCCGGTGACTTTACCCACGGCCTCCTTGATGGAGCCCGACACCTTCTTCCCGGTACCCTCCAGGCGATCACTGGCCATATTTATTCCTTATAACTATCGTAACATCATAGTGCTGTTACGGATGAACAAGCAGCCGGAAAATCCCAGGGCGACAACCACAACTGAAAAGCAAGTTATCGGCGCCAGTTTGAATAAATCTTCCTGTTTCATGGGAACAGCAACGCATTGTCCGGCGGCGCGCTGAGGCACCATACATGGCTTAACGCGGCGAAGCAGCGAAAGTTTCCGCTCACGGGGCAAAGTCGTTACATAAAGAGGCGTCTGAACAGCCCGGCAGAAACACTATAGAAGCGTGATTTTATCACTATGCCTGCTGGGGGCGCCGGGCTTTCTTTCGCGTTGTCAGCAGCTTTGACTGTCCGCCAAGGCCACGTTCGCGGGCCCAAACGACAACCGCGGCGCGGCGATGCACGCCGAGTGCTCGATAAATCCCAGAGACGTGATTGCGAACGGTGTTCAGCGTTACGCTTAACCGGCTGGCGATCTCGGCATCGGACAGCCCCTGTGCGATCAGGCCGAGTACCTCACGCGCCCGCGGCGTCAGGCTGGAGATTTCCGTTTCCGGACTTACACGTTCACCCGCCAGGGTCAGGGTCGCGAGTTTCTCCACGATCCTCTGTCCGAGCCAGGAGGTATCCCCCATGACCGCCTCGATCGCGTCCAGCAACTGCATCTCTGTCTGTTTGCGCTCGGTGATGTCCTGCATCACGCTTAAAACGCACTGCTCGCCCGATATGGTAACAGTCTCGGCCGACAGCAGGTAATCGCCGGTCTCGCCGGTCTTGCCGTGCAGCTGAATGTCCAGACTGTGAACACGTCCGCTCGCTTGCACCTGGCGCCTGAACTGCTCCCGCGTCTCGTTGCTGCCCCACAGTTCGAGATCGAGCTCGCTGCGGCCAACCACTGCTTCTCGCCGCCAGCCTGTCGCGGCGCTGAATGCCGCGTTTACGTCGAGAATGCGCCAGTCGTTCAGCGCGACGATCGCCATCGGATTGGGCGCCATCCGGAAAGCCTTGGCGAACCGCTCCTCGCTTTGACGCAACGCATCTTCCGCCTGCTTGCGCGGATGCAGATCGGCGAAGGTGAACAGCATGCAGGCTTCGTCACCGATTTCGATCGGTTGGCCGGCGAGCAGCACGACCTTCTCGCTGTCATCCGGCAGCTTCAGGCGCGACTCCATCTGCGGGACCATCCGTCCCGCGTGAAGACGCTCCACCGCGAGGTCGCGTTTCTCGGCGCCGTCAAGGATGTCCAGTTCATGCATCGAGCGGCCAATCAGGGCTGTGAGCCCATATCCGGTCATCTGCAGAAAGCCTTGGTTCACCTTGACGTAACGCATGTCGGCAAGCCGGACGATCAGGGCAGGGGCCGGGTTTGCCCCGAACGCGCGCTCAAACCGTTCTTCGGCGCTGAACCGCTCCGTCTGGTCCTCCATGATCAGGACCAAACAATCGGGCTCGCCATGGCCGTCGGTCAACACCAGGCTGCGGATCTGATGAACCCAATGCTGGTCGCTGCCGGGGCGCCCGACCGCGACTACCACTTGGGTAAAGGCTTCCCCGGCAACCACCCGCTCCATCGGGTATTCGCCCTGCGGCAGTTCGTGGCGGTTGCGGTAACGCAGCTCGAAACGTTTACGATAGTCCGAAACGGAGTAGCCGAGGTCTTCGACAGACCGAACGCCGTGCATGCCAAGTGCGGCATCGTTCGCCCAGGCGATCGTCTGGTCAGGATTGATGATAATAATCCCTTCGGTCAGCCCAACGATAATCTGCTGAAGCTGGGTCCGGTCGGCGTGGTGCTGAAGCACGCGATCAGACATCGCGCGCAAACATCAATGGAAGCATCAGAGCAACCTCAAGACCAAGCTGTCCACCCCTTACGATGGCATCGACCACACGCGATAAGCGCCTGAACGGCCGCGGTGGTGGACGCCGCTCGGCGAACCGTGGATCAACTCCATAGCCTACGATCAGGCTGCCTGATGTGTCTCCAGCAGGTCCTGCATGTCCGTCGCGTGTTCCTCTTCGACCGACAGAATGCCTTCCAGCATCACCCGGGTGGACGGGTCCTCATCGGCAAAATAGCGGATCAGCTCGCGGTAGTGATCGACCGCGATACGCTCGGCTATCAGGTTCTCGCGGATCATCTCCACCAGCGTATCAACCTCGGCGTACTGCGACGCCGACCGCATCGCCAGCCCCTCGGGATTGAAATTCGGCGTGCCGCCAAGCTGATCGATCCGCTCGGCGACGGCCATCATGTGCGCCTGCTCTTCCTTCGCATGCTGTGCGAACTCGGCCTTCACCGCCTCGCTGGAAATCCCGGTCGCGGTGACGGCATGCATCGTGTAACGCAGCACACAGACGATCTCGGTCGCCAGCACCGACTGCAGGATCTCGATGGTTTTCTTGACGTCCCCGCCATAGGTGGTCGTCACCGCGCCCGAGGCCATGTTCTGCCTGGCACGATCTCGTAACGTTTTTACGTCGGTCAGGAAGGGTTTGCCGGACGCATCTTTTCTTACAGGGGCGTTACTCACCGCGGTCTCCTTTCGATCGTTGTGCTGAACCGTAACTGGCGCCGCGACGCGGCGTTACGAGACGCGCCGCCTCATCCCCATGGTCCGGTCATCTGACATTCCCGCTATTCGTCGTGCCAGCGCCGTTGGCTTCCCAGCGGGTCTAGCGGCCCGCTATGCTTTAGCGGCTAAACCTCGTCATGACCCCGTGGAAAGCACAGGTCTGGATGTCACGCCTGAGTGAGTTCTGATATCCGATCGCGGGGCAAGGCGCGACACGCGGCTGCCGCGTTTCGCGGCGTCGCTCGGATGGCTCAGACGAACAGCAGCGTGTGGCTCTTCTCTGCCGCGCGATACGGGCATCACGCCCCATGCAGCAACCGTCACACCGCGCGGTGCCGCGTGCCAGCGTCAGCGTGTACGCAACGACCGCTTGACAGCGTTCGCCGCCGGGGCGTCGCTGCGCCCTGGTTGGAGGGACAACATCCATGAGCAACGGGGCTCAAGACCTAGACCTAGACGTCGTGTTCGAGCCGCTGCCCGGGGACGCGCTGACTCGCCTGATTAGCGACAACGTCATCAGCGTGAACGCAGCGCGGACCGGCGCCGTGGACGCGCATCCTGTCGGCTTCTTCCTGAAAAGCCGCCGCGGCGAGTGGCTGGGTGGCCTCACCGGCTATATTTGGGGTAGCTGGCTGCATGTGAACTTCCTGTGGGTGTCGGAGACCCTGCGCGGGCGGCGGCACGGAACCCGCCTGATGGACGCGGCGGAGGCGATGGCGAAAGAGCGTGGCGCGTCCGGCGCGACGTTGGAGACGTTCACCTTCCAGGCGCCCGGCTTCTACGCGAAGCGCGGCTACACCGTGTTCGGGCGCCTGGACGACTATCCCCCGGGCCACGCCAAACTGTTTCTTTCAAAGCGATTTGCCGACTGATGCAGGTCAACGCCGCATGCCGAACAGTCGGCGAGCGGATACAGGCCGCAGCGACATCAGCCCCTGGCGAAGCGAGACATCGGCGGTTGACGACCAATCAGCTTGGCCAGCACGGTCGGCGTAAGCGGCGGCGTCGGCACCGTCAGAAACGGAACCCGCGGCTTGGTCCCAGACGCGATACCGTCCGGATCGATGTGCAAAAGCTGATCGGCCGAAGTGGCCATGGCATGCTGGTGATGTTTAGAGCACGCCAGCCTAAGGTTGACTGATAGCCTGCCGCGCTGAGGTAACGAGCACATTCATCTGGCTTGAACTCATCGAGCAACGCGCCGAGAGCGGCATCGACGTCTTCGATGCTGCGGGCATCGGCCTTGCGCAGCAGGGCCTTGATCTTGGCGAACACCTGCTCGATCGGGTTCAGATCAGGGCTGTAAGCGGGCAGGAACAGCAGCAGCGCACCGGCGGCACGAATGGCTGCACGGATCGCCTGGCGCTTATGGCTGCTGAGGTTGTCCATGATGACGACATCGCCTGGCCGTAGCGTTGGCACCAGGAACTGCGTGACCCAGGCGAGGAAGCTGATGGCGTTGATCGGCTGTCTCAGCACGCACGGTGCGACGATGCCGTCGCAGCGCAATGCGGCGACGAAGGTCAATGTCTTCCAGTGCCCGTATGGCACCTTGGCGATCAGGCGCTCCCCGCGCGGGCAGCGGCCATGCGTGCGGGTCATGTTGGTCTTCACCCCGTCGATCGCCTCTTCGGCGCTCAACCATCGATGAAGACCAGACGCTTGGGGTCAATCTTGTCCTGATGTTGTCGCCACTGGCGGCGGCGACGCGCGACATCGGGCCGGTCTTGCTCGCTGGCGCGTAGGCTTTTTTTTAAGCTGAGCCCGGTATCGGCGACGATACTCCAGACAGCGAACGAACTGCCCTTGGCACCACGCGCCTGCAGTTCCGCCGTCAGCGCGCGCAGCGTGAGATCGGGTTTCTCGGCCAACCGCGCGGTGATCCAACGGCGGTGCGCCTCCAGCGTAAACGCCCGCGTGCCCGCCATCGGCTTCGCCTTCGGACTGCCGGTCTCGCGCGCCCGTCTGGCCCAGCGTAGCGCCGTCGACTCGCCGATGCTGGAGTGTTTTGCCGCTTCGCGGCCACTCATGCCTGTTGTCATCGCAGTGACAACGCGCTCACGCAGCTCCAGCGAATAGGGACGGCCCATCGATGCTGGCCTCCAGGTCCAGCCAGCATCTTGAATCAGACTTCACGCCCGTTGCCACCTCACAAGAGAGTCAACCTCAGGCTAGCGTGCTCTAGCAGCCTGTCGGACTTAGCCGAAATTCGGGATTTTCTGGAATATCCTGTCTGTACAAGCGCCCTCACCGGAACATTGCTTCTGCCAAGATTCGTCTAGGGCAGGATAGTTGCGCGAACTAGTTAAGTCCGACAGGCTGCTAGCGTGCTCTAGCCAACGGACAACATGATCTTGCCGATATGCTGACTGGATTCCATCAGCCTGTGGGCCTCGGCCGCTTGCGCCAGCGGGAAAGCGGCGTGGATCACCGGCGGGCACCGCCCCGCATCCAGTGCCGGCCAGACCTTTGCACGCAGTTCGGCCGCGATGGCACCCTTTTGCCCGGTCGTGCGAGGCCGCATGGTGGAGCCGGTGATCGTCAGTCGGCGCACCATCACTTGCACGAAGTCAAAGTCCTGCACCTTCGACCCCTGCAGGAAGGCGATCATCACCAGGCGTCCGTCCATGCCCAGGCTGCGCACGTTGCGCGCCATATACGGACCGCCGACCATGTCCAGGATGACGTTGACGCCACGGCCTTCGGTCAGCTGCTTAATCTCCGCGGCGAAATCCTGCGTGCGGTAGTTGATCGCCGCGGCGGCGCCCAGCCGTAGACAAGCCGCGCATTTGCCGTCAGACCCCGCGGTGGCGAAGATGCGGGCACCGAATTCCCGCGCCAGCTGGATCGCCGTCACCCCAATGCCGCTGGTGCCGCCATGGACCAGAGCGGTCTCATCCTTTGTCAGTCGGCCGACCTGGAACAGGTTCGCCCATACGGTGAAGCTCGTCTCGGGCAACGCGCCGGCCCGGATCGCATCATACCCGGTCGGCCATGGCAGGCATTGCGGCGCCGGGGCGGTGCAATACTCGGCGTAGCCGCCACCATTGGTCAGTGCACAGACGCGGTCCCCGACCGACAGGGTCGCGACCTGCGCCCCGACAGCGACCACTTCGCCCGCCACCTCCAATCCCAGGATTGGGCTGGCGCCGGGCGGTGGCGGATACGACCCTTGCCGTTGCGCCACATCCGGCCGGTTCACCCCGGCAGCGTGCACCCGGATCAACACCTCATCAGGTTTCGGCGACGGCACCGGACCGTTGGCAAGCCCGAGGACCGCGGGGTCTCCGGCGCCGGTAGCCTGAACATAGGTCATGGTCTGCGGGATCGGCATGGCTGTTCCAGTCTCAATGGCTCCGCGAAACTAGACCGGTCCTGCCTCGGAGCAAGGCAACGATGTGTTGTTCTGACCGATCCGCCGCCCGCCGGTAATGTCGGTCCGCCCGCAGAGGCAAAAGAAGCGGAGGAAACCTATGCAAGCCAAGTTTCGCGGCGCGTCGCGTCGTTCGATCATCGCCGGCGGCGCGAGTGTCGCCGCATTCGGTGCTCGGGCGCAAACCCGAACCGGCGAGGTCGGGACGCCACCCAGCGTCATCACCAACCCGCCCCGTCACTGGGGGCGCCGCGCCGCCCCGGACATCTTCCCCGACCCCGACATCATCGTCGTCGATCCCGCGTTCAAGCAGTACCTGCTCGGGATTACCGCGATCCGCCGGGTCTGGACCGGCTTCAAGTGGGCGGAGGGTCCGGCCTGGTCCAGCGAAGGCCGCTATCTGGTTTTCAGCGACGTTCAGGGCAACGTGCAGTATCGCTACATCTGGGAAACCGGCCGCGTCACCCCGTTCCGCGATCCCTCCTATAACAGCAACGGCAACTCGTTCGACTTCCAGGGACGCCAGCTCTCCACCCAGGATTTCAACCGGCGCGTCATCCGCTGGGAGCATGACGGCACCATGACCGTCATCGCCGACCAGTTCGAGGGTAAGGGTTTGAACTCGCCCAACGACCTGGTGCCGCATCCGGATGGCAGCATCTGGTTCACCGATCCACCCTATGGCGACAGCCTGTCGGAAGGCCATCCCGACGACAAGGGCGGCCCGGCCAACGCCGCCGGCGTGCTGAACCCGCGCACCGGCGCCCCGGATGCCGGGGTGATCGGCGGGAAGCAGCGGGCGTTGCCCAACAGCGTCTATCGCTGGGATCCCGACGGTCATCTGGATGTTGTCGTGACCGAAAGCCAGCTGCCTGATCCGAACGGCATCTGCTTCTCGCCCGACTACAAGACCCTTTACGTCATCAGCACCGGCAAGGGGCCCGGTGACCAAGGCCAGGGCGGCGGCGGGAACGTCTTCGCGTTCGATGTTCAGGGCACCAAACTGAGCGGCATGCGGCGCTTCACCGACATGATGGTCGATGGCGTCAAATGTGGTCCCGACGGGATGCGAGCGGACGTGTTCGGCAATCTCTGGATCAGTTCCAACACGGTTCTGGGCTATGCCGGCGTGGTGGTGTTCGCGTCGGACGGCAAACTGCTGGGCCGCATCCGCCTGCCCGAGGTGTGCGCCAACCTGTCATTTGGCGGGCCGAAGCGGAACATGCTGTTCATGTGTGCCAGCCAGTCGCTCTATCTGTTGCAGGTGCAGACGCAGGGAGCCGCGCCCGGTTAGTTTTTGGCCTTGTTGTTGATTGTTGGGCTCTGCCGGCCGGTTGAGGACAGCCCGCTGAGCCCAACAGCGCCATCGCTTCGTGCAGCGTAGTAACATTTATGCGGGCATTGGTTAACACGGTTAATCGTTCATCAACCTCCTGCTGATTGAGTGCGACGCCAATGGCACTTGTCGTGATGGCCTGAGCATCATGGGTTGCCTGCTGCGCGGAGCAATCACTCCGATGGAAGGGCAACGCGATGATCAACTGGACCCGAAGGCGGACCGTACGGGCGAAGGTGATTTCCTCATTCGCCACCGTATGCCTGACAACGGTTATACTCGGCCTGTTCGCGATCCAGCGCATGGCGACGATCAATGCGAGTCTCGCCGTGATCAGCGGTGATACCTTGCCCAGCGTGAAGGCGCTGAGCCGCGTCTCGGTATTGGCCGAGCGGTTTCGTGCAGCCGTCTCGTTAAGATTGATCAGCTATGACGACGCGTCCAGGGCCGACATGGATAAATTGGTCGCCGCCTCGCGAAGCGACGTCGGCAGGGCACTGGATGCCTACAAGCCGCTCATCATCGATGATAACAGGGAACGGCTCGCGGCCGACGTCGAGAACAGGTGGACCGTCCTCCTGAAGACCAGCGACGACATCCTCGGCATGGTGCGCGGCGGCGATGCGCCGGGCGCGCGGACCCTTCTATTCACCACGTTCCGGCGCAAGATCGTCGAATTCAGGAACGTGTTGGCGGCGGATATCGACTTCAACGACCGCGGCGCCGATGCGGCGGCGGCCGCCGGTGCGGCGACCTACGCCTCGGGGCGGCTGTGGGTGATCGGTCTGCTGGCTGGCGCGATCCTGATCTGCACGTTAGCAGGCGTGGGACTGGTGGCCAGCGTTTCCGTGCCCATCACCAACATCACCGGCGTCATGCGGCGGCTGTCAGAGCATGACCCCGCCGTCGCGATCTTCGGCGTGGACCGGGGTGATGAGATCGGGGCCATGGCGAAGGCCCTTCAGGTCTTCAAGGACAACATGATCCGCGCCGACAATCTGTCAGCCGCCCAGGCGGCGGAGCGAACGGAAAAGGAGGCCCATGGCGCCCGGCTCGCGGATCTGGTGCGAGGGTTCGAGGCACGGATCGCCGACATCGTGGCCCTGCTCTCATCGTCTTCGGCGGAATTGCAGGCGACGGCCCGGTTGATGTCATCCTCAGCGACCGAGACCAATCAGCGGGCATCCGTGGTCACCACAGCGGCGGAGGAGGCCAGTTCCGGTGTGCGGACCGTGGCGGCGGCGGCCGGCGAACTGGCGTTGGCGATCGGCCAAATCACCCAGCAGGTCGCCCATTCGGCGCGGACCGCCGAACGCGCGGTCGCGGGCACGCACCGGACCGATGCCATTGTCCGCGCATTGGCCGAGGGCGCGCAGAAGATCGGATTGATCATCGATCTGATCGCAAACATCGCTGGCCAGACCAACCTGTTGGCGTTGAACGCGACCATCGAGGCCGCTCGAGCCGGGTCGGCAGGCAAGGGCTTCGCGGTGGTGGCCTCCGAGGTGAAGAGCCTCGCGAACCAGACGGCGCGGGCCACCGGCGAGATCGGTAGCCAGATCACGCAGCTGCGAGATGCCACGAACGAGGCGGTGGGTGCGATCCAGGAAATCTCCGCGACCATTCAGGAACTCGGCGCGGTCGCCGCCGCCATCGCCACGGCGGTGGAACAGCAGGGCGCGGCGACGACAGAAATCGCCAAGGCGACGCAGCACACCGCCGCGAGGACACAGGACGTGGCGGTCACCATCACCGGCGTAACCCAGGTCTCGAACAGCACCGGGGCGGCGGCAAGCCAGGTGCTGACCGCGGCGAACGACCTGGCGAGCCAGGCTGACCTGTTGCGCACGGAGATGGATACATTCGCGGCGGGCCTAAGGGCAGCCTGACATCCCCCTGGCACGGGCCGTCGGGCAAACCGAACCCCAGGCCGGTGGTCGAGATCGACGTCCCACATAGCCGCCGGCGATAGTTCAAACTGGCCCTGGCTGGCCCGCTCACGACCGTCATGTGACGATCGTTCGGGTGGGTGAAAACCCAGCATGGTTTCCGGCATTGAGCGACCAGAAAGCCGCGCGAGCCGGGCGATCGCGTCATCGTCTTGATCGAGCGAAACACGCCCGCCGACCCACCGGCATCAGCCCCCTCAGGCAGCTTCCTTCTGCATCACCCCCAACAAACGCCCCTGCAGCTCGGGGTCGTCTTCCAGCGCCTTCGCGCTACCTTCGAATGCCACCCGACCGTTCACCAGCACGTAGGCCCGATCCACCAGCGGCAGCACGGTCTCCGCATGGTGCTCGACGATCACCATCGCGACGCGGCCGCGCAACTGCGCCAGCGCGTCCATCACCTCCTTGACGACAGTTGGAGCCAGTCCTTCGAACGGCTCATCCAGCAGGATCAGCTTGGCGGGGATCATCAAGGCACGGGCGATGGCCAGCATCTGCCGCTCGCCGCCCGACAGGCTCTCGGCTTTCGCGCGTTGCAGGACTTTCAGCTTTGGGAACAACACGAAGACATCGTTCAGCGTCGCACCGCCCGCCCGCATCGCCAGCCGCAGGTTGTCCAGCACCGTCAGGTTCGGGAACAGCCGCCTTCCCTCGGGCACCAGCGCGATGCCGCTCTGGTTGATCGCGTACGGGCGGGCATTGGTGATCTCTTCGCCAGCCAGGCTGATCCGTCCGGCGCCTGACCGCACGATCCCGGTGATCGCCCGCAAGGTCGTGGTCTTGCCGACACCGTTGCGTCCGAGCAGGGCGACCGCCTCGCCTTCGTGGATAATCAGGGACAGGTCTTCCAGCACGACGCTGCCGGCATATCCCGCTCGCAGCTTGTCCACCACCAGGATCGGCTTGCTGGCGGCATGAGCCGCACGATCGGCCGCTGTCGGCGGCGCCGGCGGGATGATGCGTTCAGCACCCAGATACGCGGTCACGACATCGGGGTTGCCGCCGACCTCGGCCGGGTTGCCGTCGGCGATCAGCCGGCCCTGATGCAACACGCTGATCCGGTCGGACAGCGCGAGCACGCGGTCGATATCGTGCTCGATCAGCAAGACGGCATGTGTATCGGCCAGCTTGCGTATCAGCGCAGCGACGATCTGCCGGTCGGCTTCCGCCAGTCCTGCCAGCGGCTCGTCCAGCAGCAGCAGCTTGGCATCGGTGGCGAGTGAGATCGCGATTTCCAGCAGGCGTCGCTGACCGTGCGCCAGATAAGCGCATCGATCGGCGGCACGGTCCTCTAGCCCGACCGCCGCCAGCAGCGACCATACGCGCGCGTTCAGGTCCTCGAAGTTGTAGGCATCCCGCCAAAGCCCCCAGCGACGTTTGTCCCGCGCCTGCACCGCGACGCGCACGTTCTCGAACGCTGTCAGAGTGGGGAACACGCTCAGGATCTGGAACGACCGGGACAGACCGAGGCGAATGCGCTTATGCACCGGCAGATTGGTGATGTCGTGGCCGTCGAAGACGATGCTGCCCGCGTTCGGCTTCAGGATCCCGGTCAGCATATTGAAGAACGTTGTCTTTCCCGCACCGTTCGGACCGATGAAACTGTGCAGCCTGCATGGATACACTTGTAAATTAAGGTCGGCCGCCACCAGCAGCGAACCGAAGCGTTTGTTCAGGCCGGTGACGTTAAGGATCGGCTTGGCTGGATCCAGCCTGGCGCCGGCCGCACGATATGGTTCGATCACCGCGGGACGGGCCGGAATCCGTTTCCGCGTCAGCGTCCAGTCGTTGTGTCCCCGCAAGCGGAACAGCAGGCCCTGCATGCCCTCGGGTGAGGCGAGCGCGAACAGCATGACGATCGGCGCGAAGATCAGCCACCAGCTTTCGGTGATCGCCGAAAGTCGATCCTCCAGCAGGATGAAGGCGATCGCACCCCACAGCGGCCCGAGGAAATGATGCACGCCGCCCAACACCGCCATCAGCAGGGCATCACCGGCATGCTGCCAGCTCAGGTTGTCGGCGTATGCCCCGTTGATCATGAACGCCAACAGCCCGCCGGCGTACCCCACGATGCCGCCCATGATGACAAACGCGGCGAACTTCAGTCGGTAGGTGTCGTAGCCCAGGCTTTGAGCGCGCTGCTCGTTGTCACGCAGGGCCTGCAGCGATCGGCCAAACGGCGAATGGGCGATGCGCCACAACAGTCCGATGCCGAGGCAGACGGTCACCACGGTAAAGGCGTGGAACGACCAGGCGCTGGCAAAAAGCGGCCGCGGCACGTCTTGCAGACCGTTCTCGCCGCCGGTCACGTCGGTCCATTTATAAGCGATCTCGAATGCGATTTGCGAGAAAGCCAAGGTGAGCAACGAGAAATACAGCCCGCGGCGGCGCAGGATGATCAGCGCGATGATGGCTGCCAAGGCCACCGAGAAGACAACGCAAAACAGCAGGGCGACGATTTCGTTCGGGGCGCCGCGCCGCATGATGAAGGCGACCGCGTAGCTGGCACAGCCGAAGAACACCGAAGCGCCGAACGGCACCAGACCGGTGTAGCTGACCAGCACGCAGACGCCGGCGCCGTAGAGCGTATAGATGGCGATCTGCGTGATCAGCGTGATCGGTGCGCCGATCAGCGACCACAGCCCGCTCAGGCCAAGCAGGACGATGAAGACCAGCAGGACGGGATGGCGCAGCACGCGCATCATTCGAAGCGCTCCCATCGTTCACCCAGCAGGCCGCGCGGTCGGATCAGCAGCATCAAGGCCATGAAGACATACATCACCGCGCCGGAGGCTGAGGGGTAGAACTGAATGGTCAGGGCGATCACCACACCGACCATCAGCCCGGCGATGACGGCGCCGGCGAACGACCCCAGGCCGCCGATCGCGACGACCACGAAGGCCGGCATGATCGCGTTCGTCGCCATCGATGGGGTAATGGTCCAAAGCGGTGCGGCCAGCACCCCGGCGATGCCGGCAATACAGCAGCCAAGACCAAACACCCATGTCAGGACGCGCGGCAGGTTGATGCCTAGCAGTCCCACCATCTCGGGGTCACGCGACCCGGCGCGCAGGATCCGGCCAAACGGGGTTTTCTCCAGGAACAGCCACAGCATGAGCAGCAGCGCCGCGGTAGTTGCCAGCATTGCCATGCGGTACTGGGTGACCAGGACAGGACCCCAGATCAGAAAGCCGCTGAGGAAGGGTGGCGGGCTGAACGGCTGCCCAATGCCGCCGTAGATCAGCCGCACGGACGCCTCGATGAACAGCGCGAGAGCGAAGGTCACGATCAGGCTGATCAGCGGCTCCTTGTCGTACAGCCGCTGGATCAGCAACCGCTCGACCACCATGCCGATGACGCCGACGAAGATCGGCGCCAGGATGACCGCGGGCCAGCCGAAGAACTGGTACAGGGTCAGGGCGAAGTAAGCGCCCAAGGTAAAGAACGCCCCGTGGGCAAAGTTCACGATGCCAAGCAGGCCGAAGATGATCGATAGACCGATGGCGATGAGAACATAGAGGCCGCCGACCACCAGGCCGCTGACGATCTGGGATAACACGATGTCCAGCATGATCCAGTGGCCTCCCCGTTCGCGGTAACCAGGCTGGCCCGATTACCTTTTTTCGTGATCGACCGCCGCGCGTTTGTGCCGCCGTTGCTGCCGGGTTGGGCGCGCCCGCCCGGTATCAGCCCATCTTGCAGCCGATTTCCTCTGGCGAGCCGAAGACCTTGTCGAGATCATCCGGATTCTTCGGCAGTGTCGCCGCGACGTCGAAGTAGTCCCACTTGTCGGTGATGTCGGGTTTGACGCTGACCGCCAGGTTCCGCATCAGCATCTGATGGTCGAACTTGCGATAGCGATAGGCGTAGCCGTTGGCTGGCGCTTTCCACGCCTCCAGACTTTCAACGATCTTCATCGGGTCGAGCGACTTCGCCGCGTCGATCGAGTCGAAAAGAGAACGTGCCGTGATCCACCCCATCCAGGCCTTGTCGGCCGCCGGCTTGCGGTATTTCCTTTGGTAGTCCGCGGCGAACTTCTTTTCCTCAGGCGGGTTGTCGGGGTTCTTGTACCACCACAACGAGCTGAATATCCCGGTGGCCGCCGAGGCTCCGACAGCCCAGATGTCGGTGTCGCCGATGGCGATCTCGACGAACGGGATCTTGCCCTTCATGCCCATGGCGTCCCACTGCTTGAGGAACGTGGACAGATCGCCAGCCGAAAGGCCGCCCCAGACGACATCCGGTTTGGCCTGACGGATCTTCAGGATGAAGGAACTGAAATCGGGTGTATTCAGTGGCACCTCGTCGGAGCCCGCCTCGGTTCCGCCAGCCGCCTTGAGCAGTTCCCGACCCGATTGCAGAATGTCCTGACCGAACGCGTACGACGCGGTGATGAAATACCATTTCTTGCCGTGGGTCAGTGCGAACGGCGCCAACATCCGGCATTGCACCGCGACCGGCGTGTTCAGCCGGAAGGTGTAGCGATTGCAGTTCTTGCCGCTGATCTCGGTTGCCGCGGCATTGTCGCACACGAACGGGATCTTCAACTGCAGGGCAGTGGCTTCCTCGGCCAGCGCATTGGACGAAAGCGACCCGCCCAGAATCGCCGACACCTTGTTCTCCTGCACCAGCTTCTGCATGTTTTGCGTCGCGGCCTGGGGCGTGGGTTCATCGAGCCAGACCAGTTCGGCGGGTCGGCCCATGATCATGTTGTCGCGCTCCTGCAGCGCCAGGAAGGTGCCGTTCGCCAAATACTCCGTTTGTGCGGCGATCTGGCCGGTCTTCGCCAACAGCAGTCCGATCTTGATCGGATCTGTGGCGCGCGCCAGGAACGGCCTGGCCAAAGGAGCGGCGGCGGCGGCCAGCAACGCCTTGCGGCGCGGGATCAGCAGCCCAGTTCCAATACGGGTCATCTTGGCTTCCTCAAGTATATTTATTTGGCGCAAACCGAGCTCTGTTAGCGTGTATCGTTTACGCCAGCAATTCGGGGTGTCAGCGCGTCACCCGCCGCTTTGCCTGAGCGGCGATGCGGACAGAAGCATTTGAAGCGCCATAGAGCTGGTAGCCACCGATCCGCTGCACCACCTCGAAGAAAAATCGATCGTCAAACGGATCGGTGTAGGCGTGCAGGAACTCCCAAATTCGTCGCGGTCGTATAATAGGTTGTGATGTCCCAACATGCTAAGATGCTCCGGGTCCAGGTCCAACCGAACCTCAATATCCTGGTAGTAATTCTCGGGGATGGGCAGGAATCGCGCACCGCGGAGCACAAGCTGTTCTTATCGTCTGCCGGATATCGTCTTTCGCCATCGCGATATGCTGGACGCCAGCACCCGAGAACGTGGTGAGAAATCGCCCTGTAGTCGTCTCCCGGCTTTCTGATATATTCAGCGGCAATCTGATCTGCCGTTCGGCACTGGTCATTGTTCGGCTCTGGACCAGACCCATCGCATCGGGGATTTCCCACAGCTGTCCCGGGGTGAAGCCGAACAGAGCGCGATAGAACAGCACGAAGTGATCCATCCGCCCGGTCTGCAGCGCCTGAGCAACATGATCGACTGAGGTCAACATGGGATCCAGCGGGCTTGCGGCCAGAACATTGAAATCCGCGTCGTAAATTGACGACTTATCCGGTGCTGGCTCCACCAGATACAAAAGCGTCCCCTCAGGCGCGTGCAGTGCGGGTATCGCCCGCTCGTCCGGTCCGATTGGCTCCTGCCATGGCGGGCAGAGCAGCGCCTCGGCACGGGCGACAGCCTTCGCGGCGTTATCGACCAGCAATGCCATTACACAAACTGACTGGCCATGAAAGTGGAAGTGTTCAGCTGCGGCGCTGTCCTGCTCGCTGTTCAGAATCATGTTGATCCGACCCTGACGGAACAGCTCCACCGATTTTGAGCGATCGGACTGCGTAATGAAAGCCAGCCCGCGCAACGTTTCCGCCAGTCGCTGGCCCGACTGCTCATCAACCGCGAATTCGATGAACTCGACGCCGTCGAAGGTCGGGATCGCCGGCAGATCGGTCGCGCCAGCCTCGGCTTCGACCAACAGCAGGGATCGCAACCCGTCTCGAGCCATCAGCCGGACTGGAGCCGAGCGGAACTCGTCGTTAAAAATCTCCAGCGACAGCGGGCCGCGGTAGCCGGCGCTGAGCAGATCCCGCACGAAGGCGGCGACGGCCAACTGGCCCTGGCCAGGAAAATTACGAAAATGCCGGCTCCAGGACAGTACATCCATCGACAGCCGTGGGGCATCGGCCAGCTGGGCGAGGAAGATTTTTTCAGCTGGCACGACCGAGAGACCGGTGAGATCGTCATCCACCGCCAGGGTGTGGGAACTGTCGACAATCAGCCCGAGCGCCGGGTGGTTGGCGGCCTCGACTACACGCCAGGCATGCCGCCATTTGTTGATGTGTCGGCCCCAGGCCAAAGCCTCAAAGCCGACCCTCAGTGTCGGTCAGGAAGCTTTTTGCGTCTTTAGAGTCGGTTAGCCGGGGGCTTGAATTTATTGAGTCCTCTGTGATTCGATCATCGGCATCAATGCGCGAGGTGCCTGATGTGGACGACCGAGAACCGTCACCGCTACGCCCGGGACAAGCTGCGCTACGCGTGCGACCTGACCGATGAAAAGTGGGCGGAAGTGGAACCGATGATCCCGCCGGCGAAGCGCGGCCGCCGACGGCGTGAGTCGATGTGTGGGAAGTGTTGAATGGCATCATGTATGTTCTCAGCACCGGTTGTCCGTGGCGTTATATCCCCAAGGACCTGCCGCCGCGAAGTACGCTGTACGACTACATGCAACGCTGGGACGTTGGCAAAAATCCATCACCAACTCTACCAGAAATGCCGCGATCTGGTGGACCGCCACGCCAGTCCGACCGCCTGCTGCATCATCGACAGCCAGATCGTAAAGAGCGCTGAAAAAGGGCGGTCTGCATCGACCCCAAGTGGTATGATTCGGGGAAGAAAATCAGTGGCAAGAAGCGACATATCCTGGTCGATACCGAGGGCTTGTTGATGCATGCCGTGGTTCACTCGGCCGACCTCCAGCATCGCGATGGCGGCGTGCTGGTCATGGCAACATTGTTCGGGCTGTTCCCGTTCCTGAAAAAGCTGTTCGCTGACGCCGGCTATCAGGGCCCGCAATTCCGCAAGGAACTGGCCAGGCTGCTGCCACGGCTCTCGGTGGAAATCATCAAACGCTCGGATACTGCCAGGAGCTTCGAGATTTTACCCAGACGCTGGGTTGTGGGACGGACCATCGCCTGGCTCAACCAATGCCGCCGGCTGGCCCCAAGGATTTCGAGAACCTGAGCCGTAACGCCCTCACCTTCATCAAACTTGCTTCGATCCGGCTAATGCTGAGAAAGCTCGGCAATCCAGCCTAAACTTTCCGAACAGCTTCTTACAGATCCGGATTTTGCGGATTCTCCGATTAGAAGTCTCGCCCATAGTTGCCGTAAATCGTCCTCGTCTGCCTCCCCGGCCCTGACACCGCTGTTCGACCCAAGAGCTTTTAGGCTGCTCTTCAGCAATAGGCAGTTCACCGAGGTCGGGGACTAGTTCTTCCGCGATTCGATGGATAGCTCGTGTGTTGAGAACCCGATCTATTTCCCGCAGTCGAATGTTGCGATCCACCATTATAGCAATGTCTTGCGGTTTGTCGGCCGGTCCCAACTTTGGTTCCAAACGCAGACTCGTAGGGGATCGTGTAGGCTTGAGTAGCGTAGCCTTTTTGTTCTGGTTCTATACGACAACAATTTCGCTGCTGGGACTTCCCCGGAGCGGATCGCCTTAACTTCTCTCCGCCTCTTAGCTTATCGCCAAGGGTTCGATGGAACCAAGCGAGTTCAACAGCGGAGTTCAAAGCACAAGCATAGTGCTCTCGTGGTTAGGAGCAGGCTTTACCTAGTTTTGGCATGCGTTCTGATTATAGCGGGAGCTAGATGTGTTCGGCTCTCATCGATGCAAAGAAGTGGTTGGAGTGGGTCACGGGCCCGGTTTTGTTACGGAATCCATTTGTTTTATCAGAACGCTGGGCGAACCGGTCCAGTCCAATCCGCCTGACCTCATCATTCTCGAGATGGCGAATTTCGGGTCCGAAGTATTGAGGACGGCGTTGCCTGGGTAAGGTCCAAGCCGCACAGGTTTGGATCAGGTCGCCAGGGAATGTCCGTCGGGGGATGTCCGGCGGCCTGGCGCCGGCCGATAGGTCCGAGCGTGGTCTGTTCGTCACGCGACCGGCCGGACCGACAGCAGGTGCATCAGGCGGCGCTGATGTTGTCCAACAAGCGGACGTTACCCAGCCTTGCCGCCGCGATCAGCCGGGTATCCGATGTCGCTCGTTCGGCTGGCGTCAGGGTCGCGGCTTCGACAAGCGCGAGATAATCGACGTCCAACCCCGCGGCGGCCAGGCCCGTCCGAGCCTGTGTCAGTGCCTGGGTGGCGCCCTGGCCGCTGGCGAGTTGCTGCCGCACCGCTTGCAACGCCGCGAACAGGGCCGGTGCCTTGGCCCGATCGTGCGGTGACAGAAATCGGTTGCGAGACGACATCGCCAGCCCATCCGGTTCCCGCACGGTTTCCACGCCGACGATTTCCAGCGGCAACAGCAAATCGGACACCATTCGCTTCACCACCTGCAACTGCTGCCAGTCCTTCTCGCCGAAGTAGGCGCGGTCGGGCCGCACCTGACCGAACAGCTTGGCGCAGACCGTCGCCACGCCGCGGAAGTGCCCCGGCCTGGCCGCGCCTTCCCACCGGGTGGCCGGGCCATCGACGGTGAGGGTCGTGGCCTCGCCCGGCGGATACATCGTCGGCACGTCGGGCAGCCAGACCAGGGCGCAGCCCTCGGCCTTCAGCGCGGCCAGATCGGCGGCCTCGTCCCGCGGATAGCGGGACAGGTCCTCATTGGCGCCGAATTGCAGCGGATTGACGAAGATCGAGGTGACGGTCGCCGCCCCGGATGTGACGCCGGCGCGCACCAGCATCCGGTGCCCCTGGTGCAGTGCCCCCATGGTGGGGACAAGCGCCAGCGTGTCCGCGTGCCGGCGCAGGCGGGCGCAGGCGGCGCGCAGATCGGGAAGGGTGCGGGCGATCAACATGTGGCGGACCTTGGTGCGAACCCTGGCCGGTTGGCAACCCGGTTCGCCGGTGACGGTTTTGAAGGGGGTGATGTTGTCGGAGGGGAGGTTGAAGGTGCGACTGTTGGGGTGGACGGCCCAACGGCATCTCGTGCCACAGTTGAGTTGTCATACCCCAACCAAGGACCGTCCGAATGAAGTTTAAGCGCATCGCGATCGACACGTCCAAGCACGTGTTCACGCTGCACGGCGTTGATGAGCAGGAGCGCCCGGTGCTGCGGCGCGAGCTCAAGCGCGGCCAGATGGAAAGCTTCTTTGCCAAACAAGAGCCAACCGAGGTGGTGCTGGAAGCCTGCGGTGGCTCCCACCATTGGGGCCGCCTGTTGAGCAAGCTTGGCCACCGCGTTCGCCTGATCCCGCCGCAATACGTCAAGCCCTTCGTCAAGCGAGCCAAGAACGACCGCAACGACGCCGAGGCGATCGGCGAGGCGGCGTCACGTCCGACCATGCGTTCGGTCGCGGTCAAGAGCGTCGACCAACAGGCCGACGGTATCATCCTCAAGCATCGTGAGATGCTGGTGAGCCAGCGCACCCAGGCGATCAACGCGCTGCGCGGCCATGCGGCGGAATTCGGCGTGGTGGCCGCCAAAGGCATCGTCAAGGTCGCGCCACTGCTGGTGGAACTCGCTGCTGACAATACTATTCCCGCCACCGCCCAGGCGATGTTCTCGTAGATGGGGGGGCATATCGAGGCGCTGGATCAGCAGGTGGCGGCGTTGGATGGCGAACTGGCGGCGCTGCACAAGGCCAACCCGGTCAGCCAGTTGCTGGCCGGGATCCCCGGCGTTGGCCCGCTGGGCGCGATCACCCTGGCCTTGACGGTGGAGCCCGGGACTTCGGCTCCGGGCGACACTTCGCAGCCTGGTTGGGCTTGACGCCGAAGGAACATTCCACCGGCGGCAAGCAGCGCATGGCAAGATCAGCAAGGCGGGTCAATCCCAGCTGGGCATGAACACGAGGGGCACCATAGAGCCGCCGGGACGTGGCATGAACCGTCCTGACCTGCTTTTGAGAGGATATCGCGTTCCAGGCGGAGTTGGCGCACCTCGCGCCGGAGCTTGATCAGTTCTTCGCGTTCCGCGCCTGACGTGGTGTCGGCGCCGTCGTTGCGGCGACCCTCGCTCCGGTCGGCTTGGATGACCCAGTTGCGAATGGATTGGGCGGTGGGCTCAAACTCGCGGGCCAGATCATCCGGATCACGTCCGGAACGAACCAACTCAATCATCTGACGCCGCATTTCCGGCGCGTAGGGTGGGCGCGTCTTGGGCATAACGAAACACCTCTGACGAAAGCTTCAGGGTGTCCACCAAGGCGGGTCAATCCCAATATTCCAGAAGAGCAGCCCGAGGCGCTCGCCGCGCAACTGATGGGGTTCGCCAACAGGCTGAAGCCCTGAGCCAATCCCAGGCCGGCGAGATCGATGAGGCAAGAAGCATCTCGAAATACGGTGATGATTTGCTGCGCTCCTAACTGTTCGAGGGAGCGAATGTCCTGCTGAGCCGACATCCGCGAGCCTCAGAGCTCAAGACATGGGGCCTTTCACTCGCCAGTCGGACCGGTATGCGCCGACACAAAGTGGCCGTTGCCCGCAAGCTGGCCGTAATCATGCACCGGGTCTGGAAGGACGACCGCGACTTTGATTGGGGCGACGCTTCGGCCGCCGCGTGATCGTATTCGCTCAACCCGCGGGCCGAACGAGATCCGCCTGATCTAGGCGGGAGACTGTCCCAGCCGGGACGAGGCCCGGCAACCTCGCGTCCTCCTTTGCGGGCCGCCTGCGGTGACTGGGTTCGGGACATAGGGGTGCTGACCTCCCCGATGCCATGTTGCGGCTGTCAGCAGATCGCGGAAAGAACCATGCCCTGGCAGGACAGAAGCCCCGGCCTGATCGAGCGTTGCGCCGTGCTCGCAACCGTCAAGACCGCTGCGCGCCGCCTCTGGCGGTGGCCTGCGGCCAGTCTTGACCGCCGCTCCGCTAGGCGCAGGTTGACTTTGCAGGCCGGGCGGAGAAACGGCGCTCCAAGCCGAACAAAGAAACAGGTTGGAGTGCTGAGCGTGGTATTGGTGCGAGAATCATTATTAAAATCCAACCGTTCGGACTGCGCTACATCCTAGTCGCCACTACCGCAGTTGCGCTTGCGTCGTCGGCGAAGACGCAGCAGCGGGCGCCGCCAAATCCTCCCCAATTGCTTCAATCAGCCAATATACCGCGCCCTGTTGGTTCCTTCAGTTCCTGGCCAGAAGACACACGCGAAGCCGCGATACGCGGTGTCATAATCAGATCTCGGTGCATGTTGGTGGGAGGTATGGTGTTCGCTAATTACCAGGGACCGAAGGAGGCTCTGAGACCGAATATCACGGCCTTCCTGTCGGCCTGTGTCGCCAAACAGATGCCGGATGATTGGCCGGGCAAGGCAGCCGAACATCAAAGATCAGTTGACCCACACGAAGCCGCGAAACGGCTGGATCCGAACGCCCCGGATCCTGATTTTCTGGCGGGAGGGCTAGAACAGCCGCATTAAGGGTCTGCCGCCATCTCGCGCGATAGTGGACCTTGCCAGCCACAAGGGGCTTGCAATTCTGTCTGCGATTAAAGAACGAGGCGCCTGGATCGAACCAAGGAACAGCGACGATGACATCCCGATCTCGTCGGACATATGCTGCACCCGAGACCACCAATCGTTCCCGTTGGGTGACCGAAAACGCTTCGCACACAAAAAGTCTGATATTCCGTAGTCCGATTTACCTCATCGTCCATAGCGAAACCTTCAGCGCACCGTGAAGCGCTCGATAGATCCTGAGAAGCCTTTACCGACGCTTCTACAGCCGGAAACGGGCCGCGGGAGACCTGTCGCGAAAACCCCCGTTTTCTCGACCGGAACCGGCCAAAACGAGGCACGCGACATCGCGGGCCACAAGCGCGGGCGCCACGATCGCGGCCGGCTATTCGCCCCAACCGCGCACGTCAGGCCGCCAAAGACCATTCGTCGAATGCCGGGGGCGACGAGCGCGTCGGCGAAACCAGGGGTCAAGGCGCTCGCGGCGTCGAGCCTGGCGTGCTGGCCGTCGGTCAGGCGAATGTCCAGCGCCGCTAGCCCGCATTTCTCACAGTAGGGATTGCTCCCCGCGCGTTCGTTGCGGGTCCGTCATACGTTATACCAAGCGCCCTGGGGGATGACTCTTTTGGGACGCTGGGGGGATTCCCAAAACTCGCCAAGTCTGATTCGCTGTCGCCCTGCGGCGCTGTGCCGCTTTGGAGGGCAGGATGACGGCAGCGGTCAGGATCACTCGGACAGAGCACACCGCCGCTGAGCTGCGTGCGCTTGCGACCAGGAGCCGTGAGTCGGCGCAAAGCCGGCGTTTGCTGTCAATTGCGATGGTGTTGGACGGCTGCTCGCGGTTTGAGGCGGCGCGGCAAACAGGAATGGACCGTTAGAGCTTGCGCGACTGGGTCCATCGCTACAACGAGGCCCTCGTCCTGGAACCAGATCTCGAGCCAGGATCGGCCAGAAGGGCACCCATGCCTACGTTTGGGGAGCTGTTGGCTCACGCCCGCCCATGGTGCGGGATAATCGTCATGACGCGGTCTACCTGTTCGGCGCGATCTGCCCTGCTCGTGGGGTGGGGGCTGGGATGATCACGCCGGCGGCCAACACCGAATGCATGAACCTGCACCTCGCTGAGATCAGCACCCAGGTCGCGCCCGGCGCGGTCGCCGCGCTGGTCTGCGACCGCGCCGGATGGCATCAGTCTGGCGGTGCGCTCAAGGTTCCAGACAATATCGTCATGATCGAGCTGCCCGCCTACGCTCCAGAGTTGAACCCAATGGAGAACGTTTGGGCCTACCTGCGCGCCAACAAGTTGTGCGCGCGTGTGTGGAATAGTTATGAGGCAATCCAGCAAGCCTGCCTGGACGCCTGGAACTTCCTGGTCAACGATCCAGATCGCATCCGCTCAATCGGCACCCGAGACTGGGCAACGGTCAATGTTTAGGCCGCTTGGTATTAGACGTCCTCGCCTGGTGGGCGATCTTTTTGGTGCTGCGCCGGACACAGCTCTCCCTCGTGTGCGATCCACGTCGGTGAGGCGATATGGCGGCTTGCGGTGTCTGGTTCGTGCCGGCTCAGGCGCCGGCTCGACGCCGCATCGCGTGTGCCAGGGCGAACTCGTGCTGCCACGGGCAGCCCGACGCCATGGCGACGACCACCCGGCGCACGCTGATCTTCACCAGCGCGCCGATCTTCAACAGTTTCAGTCGCAGTGTGCCGCAGGTGGCGTCTGCGAACTGGCTGTACGCCAGCCCGATCCGGCGGAGCGCGCAGAGCAGCACGTAGGCCGCCGAAGCCAACCACAGCCGCAACTGGTTGGCCCGCATCGTCGCCGCCGAGGTGCGATCGGCGAACAGATCGAGCTGGCACTCCTTGATGCGTTTCTCCATCTCGCCCCGGGCGCAGTAGTTTCTCCATCTCGCCCCGGGCGCAGTAGACGGTCTCATAAAGCTGGCGACCGTCACGCTCGCCCACCGCCAGCGAGGTCACGATAAAACGCGGGTTGGCCTCGCCTTGGGTCCATTCCGCCTTGCCGATGACACGTCGCCGTCGGCTCCAACTGTCGCGCGTGGACCAGCGAAAATCCGTGAACCGGCGGGCGGATTTGCCACCCGCTTCGGCCTCGGCGCGGGCGGCTGCCAGCGCCGCCTCGATCACCGCTACCAGACGCGCGTTGCGCGCCAGGCCGAAGACGTAGTCCACCCGGTTGGCCTCGCACCACGCCATCAGTGCCTCGCGGCAAAAGCCGCTATCGGCGCGCAGCAGAATGCGCACCCGCGGCCAGCGGGCGCGGATCTGGCCGATGATGCGGGTCATCTCCGACACCGTGCCGGCGGCATCGATGTTGGAGCGGCGCAGTTTCGCCGCCAGCAGATGCCGCCCGCAGAACACGTAGAGCGGCAGGTAGCAGTAGCAGTCGTAGTAGCCGTGGAAGAAGCGGCCTTCCTGATGGCCATGCAGCGGGTCGTCGGTGGCATCGAGGTCCAGGGTGATCTGCTTCGGTGGCTTGGCGTGCGCATCGAGAAACAGATCGACCAGCAACGCCTCGATGGCATCGGTATCGGCCGCGATCCTGGCGTAACGGGTCGGTTCTGCCCGGCTGAGTTCCAGGCGGTTCAGTGTGCTCTTGCCGGCCAGCGGCGGGCAGTCGCCGCGGCCGGCGGCCAATTTGCCGACCAGCACCGCCATCACCGGGTCATGGCGCAGTTCGTCATGGTCGTTGAGGTCTTCGTAGCCGAGCGCGATACCGACAAGGCGTTGTGTCACCAGCGTCTGCACACTGTGCTCGACGAAAGCCGGATCGCGGCTGTCCTTGAAGCAGGCAGCGAACCGACGGGTCAGGCCGATGACCCGATCAGTGGCCCCCAGCAGCAGCGCTCCGGCGTCCGTCGTGATGCGGCCGCCGTCGAAACAGGCAACCACGGCCCGGCTTTCGACGGGTGCAAAATCAAACAGGTTCGGGTTACACTCTGTGGGCATCGGGGAACTCCTCTGCTCTGCGGTAAGGCTTTGTTGCAGAAGAACTTTCGCCGATTATGAGCCCCGATGCACCTGATTCGTGGGAGAAATGCGGGCTAGGTTGTCGTCCAGCTGCGCGACCTTGCTGGCGCCGATGAGGACCGAGCCGACGGCGGGCCGCGCCAAGGCCCAGGCCAAGGCGACCTGGGCGGGCTGCCGCCCGATCGTGTCGGCGACTGCTCGCACCGCATCCAGGATGGCCCAGTTACGGTCGGCGAATTTCGTCTCGCCGAATGGATTGGCGCCGCTTAGCCGGCCGGTGTCGCGAGTATTGCCGCGCACATATTTCCCCGTCAGGAAGCCACCGGCGAGCGGGCTCCATGGCATCACCGACATCCCACCCTCGGCTGCCGCGGGAACGTGCTCGCGCTCGATATCGCGGGCGACAAGGGAATACTCGACCTGCAGCGCGATCGGCCCGGGCACACGCCGTTCCGACGCGATCGTGGCGGCCTTCATCGCCACCCATGCCGGCATATCCGAGAGGCCGTAGTAACGGATCTTCCCGGCGCGGACGAGATCGCCGAGGGTCTGGACGATTTCTTCGACCGGGGTCAAGCCATCCCAGATGTGCATCCAGTAGAGATTGACGTAGTCGGTCCCCAGCCGCTTCAGCGAGGCATCGAGCGCGCGATGGATGTTCTTGGCACCCGCGCCGCCGGCGTTGGGATTGCCAGGCGCGCCGGCGGTCGCGACGAGCGGGCTCGCGGAGCCGTTGAAGCCGAACTTGGTCGCCAGCACCACCTGGTCGCGCACGCCGGCCGAGGCGGCGGTATCGATGAAGTTGCCGCCCCGATCGAGATAGCGATCGAAGATCGCGCGCGATGCGACCTCGTCCGCGCCCCAGTTCGGGGTGCCGAAGGTCATCGTTCCCAGGGCCAGCGGGCTAACCACCAGGCCGGAGCGGCCCAAGGTCCGGAAATCGGTGAGGGACATGAGCGCGTTCTTTCATAACGATCGCTATGGAACGTCTGTCACGCTTGCACACCGCGGTCAACAAGTTTAATAGTAGTCGTTATGAAAGAGGGGCGATCGCCGGAGCGTCGCAGGACCGGACGACCGTTGTCGTTCGACCGTGAGGCGGCGCTGCAAAGTGCGATGCATGCGTTCTGGCGGCACGGCTACGAGACCACCTCGATCGCGGCGTTGACCGCGGCGATGGGGGTGACCGCGCCCAGTCTCTACACCGCGTTTGGCGACAAGAAGCGGTTGTTCCTGGAAGCGGTAAAGCGGTATGCGGGCGAGGTCGCGGACATCGGCGACAGGTTCGATCGGGCACCGACCGCGCGCGACGCGGCGGTGGTCATGCTGCGCGGTTCGGTGATCGGCTTTACCGGCGCGGGGACGCCGCGTGGATGCCTGCTGGCCAGTGCCACGGCGAGCGGTTCGGCAGCCTCGGCGGATGTGCAGGAAGCGGTCGCGGAGGTCCGCCGCGGCATCGCCGATCGGCTTCGCCGGCGCGTCGAGCGCGACATCGCCGCCGCGCTGCTGCCGGCGGACACCGACGCGGCGGCGCTGGCCGACCTGATGATCAGCATCGTCCAAGGCCTGTCGGTACTGGCGCGCGACGGTCTTCCACGGGCACACCTGCTGGCAGTCGCCGAACAGGCCATTCGCTGCTGGCCTGACCAGGTTCGGCCGTCGACATGACGCGGCTGTAGCCGCCACAGCGCAACATGGGATCTGAACGATCGCTGTAGCGGCTTGCACTCATCCGCGGCCGGGCTCGCCCTTATCGGCATGATCCGGCTCACGTCCGCGGAAATTCTCACCGGCGCCTGGCTCACGCTGCGTGATCCTGGGCGCAGGCTCCGTGCGACGGGCTTGCACTTATCGGCCCTTGCGCAAGCTGTGTGGGACTGAAGCAGGCAGGGAAACGTAGGGTTCCTGTCCTGGGGAGCGATTCCGTCGGATTGCCTGAACGCTGGCGAGACTGGCCGATGTCTGGCCGATGTCACAGGACTGGCCGATGTCACAGGACTGGCCGATGTCAGAAGCGTTCCCCCACCATCGCCTCGCTTTTCACCCACAAGGCCCGTGCGTTTTCAGGACTGATGGCGTAGGAGCGGACGCCTGTCCTGGAAGTCGGATCATCAACGATCTCGGCAACCTGGCAGTCTTCGCAAAACCGTCCCCCGATATCGCCCGCGGTCGCGACCACCCCGGCCCACACGGCCGTCGCTGCTCCTTGCGGAACTGTCTTCCAGTCGAAAGCCGCGACAGCCGCATCCTTCGCGTCACCCAGCCCCTCAATCATCTGCTGAACGGTTTCGGTCATGATTGCGCCCGGATGGACCGCCGTGGCCCTGGTGCCCTCGGAAATGTGGCGTCGGTCGAACTCGACCGCGAACAGGATGGTCGCCGTCTTCGACCGGCCATAGGCGGTATATTCTTCATAGGGGGTCCGCTCGAAGTTCGGGTCCTCAAGATCGACGTCGGTCCTGCGGTGACCTGCCGACGCAACCATGACAACGCGCCCGCCAGGCTTCAAAAGGCCCGCGATGCGGTTGATGAGGACGAAATGCCCGAGGTGGTTGGTCCCGAACTGCGTCTCGAAGCCATCCATGGTCGTTCGCTTCGGGCCGGCCATGACCCCGGCATTGGCAATCACCAGGTCAAACGGCTTGCCAACAGCGACCAGGGCGTCTGCGCAGGCACGCACGCTCGCCAACGATGCCAGGTCGAGTTGCACCAGTTCCAACCCGCCGCCTTCGGCAGCCTGGTCATGAACCTGCTCAATCGCCGCCTTGGCCTTGGCCAGGTTGCGTACGGCACCGACCACCTGGGCGCCGTGTGCGGCCAGACTGCGAGCGGTTTCTACGCCAATCCCGGCCGAGACGCCGGTGACGAGGATGCGCCGGCCGTTCAAGCTTACGTCCCGTAAGACTTCGTCTGTTGTCGATGCAGCGCCAAATACTCCGGCCATGATTTTCTCCATTATAGAGTCTATTGATACGGATGGTTGACCTCCTCCAGGCTTATAACAAATGGCGCTTGCGCCGACCGGTACAGGCCGATGGCGTGTCCGGTCAACGCATCATGCTTGCGCATCACAAACCTGCGTGGGTCGCCGTGGTCCTTCGTGTTCTCCGTGTTGACCCTAATTCTAAAGAAATGCTGAATCGGCGTCATCTCTTGCCGGATGCTTCGCGCACCGCCGCGACCGTCACAGACCGGCCAGCCGATGGTCGCTGACCGCCGCGTTCGATCCGTATCCGGCCCGAACCCCGAAAGGTAGACGATGAAGCTGCTCAACCAGATTGCCCTGATCACCGGCGGATCGCGCGGCATCGGCCGAGCGACGGCGCTGCTGTTCGCTGAGGAGGGTGCCGACATCGCGTTCTGTCACCTGGACGATGCCGCACAGGCCGAAACGACCGCGGCCGAGATCCGCGCGCTGGGTCGTCGGGTGATGCATCGGTCGGTCGATGTCGCGGACATCGCGGCGAGCCGCGCCTTCGCGGAACACGTGGCGGCGACGTTCGGACCGATCGACATCCTGTTCAACAACGCCGGCATGAACATCCGCAAGCCGTTCGAGAGCTACACGGAAGGCGATTTCGACCGCATCGTGAACGTTCATCTGAAGGGCATGTTCTTCATGGCGCAGGCGGTCTATCCGGCGATGGTGGCGCGCGGGCGCGGCTGCATCATCAACATCGCGTCGCAGCGCGGCCTGAAGGGGGCGGTCAATTCGGCTCCCTATTCGGCGGCGAAGGCGGGCATCATCGGCCTGACCCGGGCGCTGTCGTGGGAAGCGGCGCCGAAGGGCGTGCGGGTCAACGCCATCGCTCCCGGCCCGATCGACACCGACCTGACCGCGACGATGGCGCCGGCGGATCGCCAGGCGTTCATCGATGCGCTGCCGGCGGGGCGCTTCGGCCGGCCCGCGGAGATCGCCGCGACCGCGCTGCTGCTGGCCGGGCCGGAGGGTGGCTTCTATGTCGGTGCCACTCTGTCGCCGAACGGCGGCGACGTCATGCACTGAACGTCTTGACGAAGTTTAACCGTGCTGTGGGGGTTCCTTTGCTGGGCATCGCCCCGACCATGGGTTAATGCGACGTTCCATGGCACAGGCGGATTCTTCCAAGGCGCTGGCAAATGCCGCCAAGGCGCCGGCAAATTCTTCCAAGGCAGCGGCGCGATCGTGGTTGCGTCGCGAACAACGCGCCGGCAATCGAGCCGCGCGTCCGGTGCTGATGCTGCATGTCATCGGCACGATCCTGGGGATCGGGCAGGCGTTCGCCGCCGCCACGGTGTTGACCGCGGCGATCGCCGGATCGTCGCTGCACGCCGCGGCCGGCGGATCGACGCCGGGCGCGGTCATCGCCCGCTCGCGGCTCGATGTCGCGGCGCTGGCAGCCTTCGCGGTGCTCGCGGTGCTGCGTGCGGGACTGGCCTACCGGACCGAACGCGCCGCCTTCGCGGCGGGCGCGGCGGCACGGCGGCGGCTGCGCAGCGATGCCCTGTCGCGGCTGCTGCACGCCGGACCGGCGCTGCTGCGCGAGCGGCACTCGGGCGACCTGGCCGGCATCGTGGTCGACAAGATCGAGGCGCTGGACGGGTTGTTCTCGCGCTATGTGCCGGCGGCGACGTTCGCCATGATCGGACCGGCGGTGGTGCTGCTGGCGGTGCTGTTCGCCGATCCGTGGGCGGCGCTGGTGCTGCTGGGGTGTGGCCTGCTGGTGCCGGTGGGCATGGCGATCGCCGGCATCGGCGCGGCCGCGGCCTCACGCAATCAGTTCCTGGCGATGACACGGTTGCAGGCCCGGTTCCTCGACCGGGTGCGCGGGATCGCCACCATCGTGCTGTACGGGCGGGCCGAGGACGAGGCCGGTTCGCTGGCCCAGGCGGCGGCGGACCTGCGGGTGCGCACGATGCGGGTGCTGCGGGTGGCGTTCTTGTCCTCGGTGGTGCTGGACCTGGCTGCTGCGTTGGCGATGGTTGTGCTGGCGATCCACTATTTCGGCCTGCTGCGGCGGGACGGTTCGGCGGTGCTGTGGCCGGCGTTGGCCGTGCTGTTGCTGGCGCCGGAGTTCTTCGCGCCATTGCGGACGTTCTCCGCCGCCTACCAGGACCGGCTGCATGCGACCGGTGCGGCAGAGTCGCTGATCGACCTGCCGCCGCTGCCCGAACCGGTGCCGGCGCGGGAGATCCGCACGGTTGCCGCGCAGGGTGTGACGGTTAGCTTCGACAACGTGCGGCTGACCTGGGACGCATCCCGCGGGGCGGCGCTGGACGGGTTGTCGTTCCGCGTCGCGGCGGGCGACACGCTGGTGCTGGCGGGGCCGTCGGGGGCGGGAAAATCCTCGGTGATCGAGATGCTGCTGGGGTTCGTGCGCCCGGACGGCGGGCGGGTGACGATCAATGGCGCCGACATCACCGACCTGGTGCCGCAGGCGCTGTCGCGGCTGACCGCCTGGATCGGCCAGCGCCCGGTGCTGTTCTCGGGCTCGATCCGCGACAACATCCTATTCGCCCGGCCGGAGGCGTCCGCCGGGGAGGTTGCCGCCGCCGCCACCGCGGCCCGGCTCGACCCGCTGCTTGGCGGCCTGCCGGATGGCCTGGACACCAAGATCGGCGAGGGCGGCTATGGCCTGTCGGGCGGGCAGGCGCAGCGGGTGGCGATCGCGCGGGCCTATCTGAAGGATGCCCCGCTGCTGTTGCTGGACGAGCCGACCGCGCATCTGGATCCGGTCACCGAACAGGAGGTGCTGGACAGCCTGCGCCGGCTGACGCTGGGGCGGACGGTGATCCTTGCCAGCCACTCCTCGGCGGCGCACGGCTTCGCCGGCCGGCGGCTGGACCTGCGCGACGGCAAGGTCATCTCGGCCCGCGGTGCGGCCTGAATGGGCCAGCATGAGGGGAAAAACATGAGGGGGGGCGGCATGATGAGCGGGCCGTTGCTGCGGATCATGGGGTTGTGGGGACGCCAAGGCGGGTGGCTGCTGGCGGGCCTGGTGCTGTCGCTGGCCGCGCTTGTCGCGGGCGTCGGGCTGATGGTGGTGTCCGGCGTCACCATCGGCGCGGCGTTGCTGACGGGCGGCGTCGTGATACCGGCGCTGCTGCGCGGGTTCGGCAGCGCGCGGGTGGTGCTGCGCTATGTCGAGCGGCTGGTCACCCATGGCGCGACCTTCCGGGCGCTGGCCGATCTGCGGGTCTGGTTCTTCGGGCGGCTGGCGCGGACGTCGGCCGGTGGCCTGGGTTTTCGCCAGGCCGGCGATGTGCTGGCCAGGCTGGTGGGCGATGTCGAGGCGCTGGACGGACTGTATCTGCGCATTCTGCTGCCGTTGGCGTGGGCGGTGCTGCTGCTGCCGTTGCTGGTGCTGCTGATCGGCCATCGCTCGTTCGGTGTCGGGACCGAAATCGGCCTGCTGTTCGCCGCCGCGGCCTTCGCGTTGCCGTGGCTGGCGGCGCGGGCATCGGGGCTGGCCGGGGCGGGCCTGGCGGCCGAGGCCGGCGGCCTGCGGGTCGCCGCGCTGGATGCGCTGACCGGGCTGCGTGAGGTTCGGGCGTTCGCCGCCGAAGGCCGCATGCTAGCCGCGGTACAGGCGAAGGAGGCGGCGCTGCTGTCGGCGCAGCGGGAGATGGCGAGCCGGACCGCACTGGCCGGCGCGGCGGCCTTCCTGTGTGCTCAGCTCGCCGTTTTGGCGGTGCTGATCGACGCTGAGGCGCGTCCGGCGGCGGCGATCGCCGGCGTGTTTCTGGTGCTGGCGGCGTTCGAGGCGGTTGGCGGCCTGCCGCGCGCCGGCGCGCTGGCGGGTCATGCGGCGGCGGCGGCGCGGCGCGTCCTGGCGGCGGCCGAGGCGCCGGTGCCGGTGCCCGATCCGGCTGATCCGGCGGCGATGCCGAGCGGGACGGGGTTGCGGTTCGAGGGGGTCGCGTTTCGCTGGCAACCCGACCGGCCGCCGGTGTTCGATGGTCTGACGCTGGACATTCCGCAAGGCGCGCGGGTGGCTCTGCTGGGGCCGTCGGGAACCGGCAAGTCGACGCTGGCGGCGCTGGCGCTGAAGGTGGTGGCGCCGCGATCCGGGCAGATCCGGCTGGACGGGGTCGATCTGGCGACGCTGCCCGCCGCGGCGGTGCGGGCGCGGATCGGCTGGCTGGGTCAGACGACGCATCTGTTCGATGACACGATCCGCAGCAACCTGCTGCTGGCCCGGCCGGGTGCGGACGAGGTGGCGCTGTGGGGCGCGCTGGATGCGGCGCGGATCGGCGAGATGGTGCGCGCGCTGCCGGACCGGCTGGAAACCTGGGTGGGCGAGGGCGGCACGCGGTTCTCCGGCGGGCAGGGGCGGCGGCTGGCGCTGGCTCGGGCGTTGTTGACGCCGGCGCCGATCCTGATCCTGGACGAACCCTGCGCCGGGCTGGATGCGGAAACCGAGCGGGCGTTCCTGGAGACATTGAACGAGACCGCGGCGGGGCGGACGGTGATCCTGATCACCCACCGGTTGACCGGGGTGGAGCGGCTGGACCGGATCTTCCGGCTGTCGGGCGGCAAGGCGGTGGCGGCGGCGGGGTAGTCGGGCGTCGGTGGGGTGCAGCGTTCGGGCGGCGGGGGGCGTTGGTTAGTCGGGCGACGTGCTTGATAGCGCTGACGGAGCGGCGTTACGGTGGAGAAACCCGGCTTTCGCCCGGGGCGTTCTTTCCGGTACCGTTATGGAGAAGCATGTTGGACACGCAGGTCCTGATTGTCGGCGCCGGTCCGACCGGCCTCGCGCTTGGGCTCTGCCTCGTTCGGCATGGCATCGCATTTCGCATCATCGAGAAGAACCTCGGCCCCGGTCAGGCGTCGCGGGCCACCGTGGTGCAGGCCCGGACGCTGGAGCTTTACCAGCAGCTTGGGATCGCCGATGAGGTCGTAGCACGCGGCATCGCGCTGGAGAATTTCCATCTGCGCGAGGCTGGCCAGGATGTGGTCAAGCTGGCGTTCAATGCGTTCGGCAAGGGCCTCAGCCCGTTCCCGTTCGTGCTGAGTTTCCCGCAAGACGATCACGAGCGGTTCTTGAGCGACAAGCTGCGCGAGGCGGAGGTAATCATCGAATGGGGCGTCGAGCTGAAGGAAAGCACGCAGGACGATCGCGGTGTGCGCGTGGTCCTCGACAAGAGTGGCACGTCGGAGATTTGCGAGGTCGCGTATCTATGCGGCTGCGATGGCGCGCGGAGCCGGGTGCGCCAGGATCTGAAGCTGGCGTTTCCCGGTGGCGGCTACAGCCAGCTGTTCTACGTGGCGGACGTGGCGATCGACGGCGATTGGGTCAGCGACTTGTTCGGCAACCTGGGCGCCAACAGTCTGGCACTGATGTTTCCGGTGCGCAGCAGCGGCATGCGGCGCCTGATCGGCATCGTGCCGGCCGATGTCGCCGGGCGGGCGGTCATTACGTTTGAAGATATACGTCCGGAGGCCGAACCGCTTCTGGGGGTGCGGGTGACGCGGGTGAACTGGTTCTCGACCTATCACGTCCATCACCGGGTGGCGGCTCGGTTCGGTGTCGGACGCTGTTTCATCGCCGGGGATGCCGGCCATATCCACAGCCCCGCCGGCGGTCAGGGTATGAACACCGGGATCGGTGATGCGGTCAATCTGGCGTGGAAGCTGGCCGATGTGCTGCGCGGTCGGGCGCCCCCGTCGTTGCTGACAACGTATGAAACGGAACGGATCAGCTATGCACGAAAGCTGGTCGCCACGACAGACAGGGCCTTCCGGGGCGTGGTGGGTCAGGGCGTCGGCAGCCGCCTGCTGCGTACGTGGCTGTTGCCGCATCTGATGCCTCGACTGGTGAGTTTTTCCGCGCTGCCCCGGTGGGTGTTCAAAACAATCTCGCAAACCGGGATCAATTACCGCGAGAGCAGCCTGAGCGCCGGCAAGGTGGGCAGCGTGTCGGGTGGCGACCGCCTGCCGTGGGCGGCAACGGACGGCGGCGACAATTTCGGCGCGCTTCGGTCGCTGACGTGGCAACTGCATGTGTATGGGCGAGCCGCACCGTCGATGATCGAGGCGGCGGCGAAACTCTGCCTGCCGGTCAAGGCTTTTCCCTGGTCGGATGCGGCCGGGCGCGCCGGGTTGCGACAGGACGCCGGCTATCTTGTGCGGCCGGATGGTTATGTCGCGTTCTGTTCGGCTGATCAGGATGCGCGTGGCCTGACGGCGTTCGCGGCGGAACGCGGGCTTCGCTTCGGCGACGGCGTGACACCTTCAGCTTGATGCGATCGCGCTCTATTCTAGTCTACGGTAAAAGCTCTCGTCGTCTCACTGCCTTTGACTGCTCGAAGAAAAGCAATCGGGTTCCAGTAATCCTTGTAATGAACGATCTTTCCATCGCGCAGGCGGATCACCGAGATGTAGCGTTGGTCGTAAGCTTCTTTCGTAATCAGGCCTTCCCCACGCCCGGAGAACTCAAGCACAACCACGTCTGGATCACTGACCCCGATCTCGAAGACGTTGGCGACTCCGTCGATCCGAAGCAGCTTCCTTATTCTTTGGAAGTTCGCGATAATGGCATCCCGACCTGCGATCGGCGTGTTTAGTCCGGGTGGCGCATAGGGATACTCCAAGACACCATCTACGGCGAACATGTCTGGGAACGTCTCAGCATCGGGTCTGAGGCGATTACCCAGTACGCGACGCAACATAGCCGGGAAGCTCTCAACAGAATCAGTTTCAGACACGGTGATCTCCATCATAGGCAGGGCCGGACGGGGGCGGCTGATGACCGAGGCCATTGTCGGATACTGTCCGGATCGATGTGCAAAAGCTGATCGGCCGAAGTGGCCATGGCATGCTGGTGATGTTCGAAGTCACCAACCCTGTGGAGAGGGCGCACACCATGACCAAGCGGCAAGTTAGGAGCGAAGCCAGCGAGCTCAAAGCGATCCTGTCGGGCGATGATGATTTTTTGCGGACGGCGGTGCGGACAGCGATCCAAGCGGCGCTGGAGGCGGAAATGACGGAGGCGTTGGCAGCGGAACGGAGTGAGAGGGTGGACGGCCGCCAGGGCTACCGAGGCGGCTTCTACAGCCGCTCGCTGATCACCCGCGTTGGCACGATCGAGTTGCGTGTCCCCCGCGACCGCTCCGGCTTGTTCTCGAGCGAATTGTTCGAACGCTACCAGCGCTCGGAGCGGGCGTTGGTGAGCGCCCTGGCGGAGATGTATGTTCAGGGTGTCTCGACCCGCAAGGTCAAGGCGGTGACGGAGCAGTTGTGCGGCCACAGCTTCTCGGCCGCCTCGGTCAGCGAGATGAACAAGACCTTGGATACGACGCTGACGGCGTTTGCGACGCGGCGGCTGGAGGAGCCGTATCCTTATCTGATCCTGGACGCTCGCTATGAACGGGCGCGCGAAGGCGGGGTGATCGCGAGCCAGGCGGCGCTGATCGCGATCGCGGTCGCCGCCGACGGTCACCGGCAGGTCCTAGCCGTGGAACTGGCCAACCGGGAGAGTGCATCGAGTTGGCGGGACTTCCTGCTGGGCCTGAAGCAGCGCGGCCTGCACGGCGTGGAATTCGTCGTCTCGGACGATCATCCCGGCCTGAAGCAGGCGATCCGCGAGGTGTTGCCTGAAGCCGCCTGGCAACGCTGCTACGTGCACTTTCTGCGCAACGCGCTGGATCACCTGCCGCGACGGGCGAATGACGACTGTCTGCAAGAGTTGCGCTGGATCTATGACCGGCGCGAGATCACTGAAGTGCGGCGCGACCTCGCCGCCTGGCTGAGCAAGTGGAGCGGCAAATACGCCCGACTATGCACCTGGGTGGAAGAGACCATCGAGGAGACGCTGACCTATTACCGGTTGCCGCTGTCGCATCACAAGCACATGAAATCGACCAACATGCTGGAGCGACTGAACCAGGAGATCAAACGACGCACGCACGTCGTGCGGATCTTCCCGAATCCGGCGAGTTGCCTGCGGCTGGTCCGTGCGCTGGCGGTCGAGACGCACGAGGAATGGCTGGAAAGCCCGCGCTATCTCAACATGGAGGACCTGCGCGAGCACAAGAAGCAACAGATGCGGGTCGCGGCATGAGGCAGACCCCGACCAGTCCAAGCGTGGCGATGGGCGCAGCCGCCCTCAAGGACGCTGCGCGCCGCCAAGGCGGCGGCCTGAAGGCCGTCCTTGACCGCGGCTCCGCCCACTTGCCGTCAGGATTTCAGGTCGGGACGCAGAAACGGCCCCATTCAGCCGAACAAAGAAACATCCCTGATTTAGCAGTGCCACAACTTTTGCGCACATTGACGGACACAACCCATTGTCGCCCTCGGCGGAGCGGTATAACTATGGTCTATGGTCCGTAGTCAATGGGTGTTGTTCGCAATGATGATCGCTGCCTTTGCTCGGGGAAGTAAGCTGTCGGTTGATGCAGTGCGGCTTTACGTCCGCCGGGGCTTGCTCCATCCGGAGATCGGGACAAAGGGAGGGTCGCGCCCCTACCAAATTTTCTCGGCCCTAGATCTTGAGAAGGCTCGCATCATCCGTGCCGGCCAAGCGCTGGGGTTGTCGCTTAAAGAGATCGGCGCGTTTATCAACAAACGAGCTTTCGACGGAGAGGAAGATGATGTCGTAATCGCCTTCCTGGCAGAGCAACGTAATCGGCTTACGGCAAGAATTGCTGAGCTTGAAAACCTCGTCTCTTTCGTCGATGCCAAAATAGCTTGGTTGAAAAACCCGAGCGTCGGCGCTTCGCCGCCTTACCCAGAATGATTGCGGCATAACGCGGCTGTCGGCAGGGTCGTGGAAACGGGTGCTAGGCGCTGTGAACGGATTGACCAAGATCAGGCCGCAGGCGGATGAGACCAAGGAGGGAAATCGGATTCCGTCCACAGGGCCTAGCCAAAGCTAAAGCTGGAGCAGGACCGCGACAAGGGTCTGTTGTGTCGGGCAGCTTTATCGGCGTGCTGACGCACTTATCGCCGATGCTGCCCTCATGGCGGCTTTCTGACGATCCATTTCGGTGGACTGGCGAGCAACGGAACGGCGTGTTCGGCGGCGAACTGGTCGGCGGCCTTGATCACGTCGGGCCAGTCCTGATTGTAGTCGTCGCCGATCATGAAACCGCCGGGCGTCAGTACGTCCCAGAAGGTGCGGGCGTCGCGCAGGACATCGTCAAACTCGTGCGAGGCATCGATGTGAATGAGGCCGGCGGAAACCCCGACCCGGCGCAACAGCAGACCCGCCGAGGTCGACGTCAGCGCGAGCGGCACGATACGGTCGTGGGCGCCGCAGCGGACCACGTTGCTGAGGAACTGCTCGTACAGCAGCGGCATGCCGAACCGATGCGGCACCAGACCGGCGAAGGCGGACCGGCGGTCCCAGTGCTCGACACTGCCAAGAAACGTGTCTACGGCGATGACCGCGCCTTGAACATCGTTTCGTTTCAAAAGGTCGGCTAGATAGATCGTCGAGGCGCCCTTCCAGACACCGACATCGATCACGATGCCGGGCCGCACGCCGCGAATGATCTCGTCGAATGACGAATGCTCGCTGTTCCAGCCTTGCCTGTCCTCGGCGAAGGTTGGCACGAAGCCGGCGTAAACGTTGGTGCCGTGGATCCGGCGCATGAGTTCCGCGTATACCGAGCCTGCTGCTTCCGCCACGTCTTGGGTTGCTCCTGGAGCCAGATGTCTCGGCGAAGATTACCGCAACGCATTGATGGTTTCCATCACTGGTTCAGCGACAGCATCGAAAACTCGTCGCAGAACACAGCCCAATAGCCGCGATCCCGCGTGCCGACGCGCCCGCGGGACGACGGGTCAGGCGGCGCGCGCCTCGGGGCCGGGGCGCAGTCGCGCGGTGAGGTCCTGCACATTGGGCAGGGCGGTGATGCCCATCAGGGCGTCGAACACCGCGGACAGGCTGGCCCGCGGCAGGCTGCGTTCGGCGCAGTCGGCGAACTTCGTCCACAGCTCCAACCGCGTCATCGGATGACCGGCCGGGCCGCGGCTGGGGTAGTTGTCCAGTCGAGAGGCGAAACGATGGCCGTCCGCGGTTTCGACGATGACCTCGGTGCCCCAGTCTTCCAGCATGTCGGGATGCGGCCTGGTGTCGAGTCGCTGCATCAGGGCGCGCACGGTGGGATCGAACGGAGCGTCGCCCTCGAAGTGCGATAGTTTCACAGACCGGTCGGCCAAGGCGCGGGCGACGCAGTACTGGATGCTGAATTTGGCGGCGAGCGGGGTGCGCGGGTCGGGATTGTCGGTGTGCGGCAGGCGGCGGGGGTGTGGCATGACGGTGATGCGGGCGATCTGTTCCGGGACCAGATCGTGGCGCAGCGCCAGCTCGATCATGCAGCTGATCGAGGGATGCGTGCTGCCGCAGCATGGGTAGGGCTTCAGGCCGGGGTCGCCGGCGCCGGCGCACTCGAACGGGGCGTACCAGTCATCGAGAATGCGCGCGGTGTCGTAGGTGCCGGGGCCGTTGAACACGTTTAGGAAGCCTTGCCGGTGCTCGAACGCGGCGGGATTGGCGGTGAAGCCTTCGCGCGCCATCAGGGCGGCGAACATGCCGTCGCGGATGGCATGGCCGACGTGCAGCGGCTTGGTCATGGTGCCGAAATTGGCCTTCAGTCCGGCGGCGAAGGAGGTGGCCATGCCGAGGGCGGTGGCGGTCTGGTCGGGCGACAGGTGCAGCAGACGCGCGGCGCCGGCCACGGTGCCGAAGATGCCCAGGGTGGCGGTCGGATGCCAGCCCTTGTCGTAATGGTGGTGATGCACGCCGCGCGCGATGCGGCACTCGGTTTCGAAGCCGACGACATAGGCCAATACAAGGTCGCGGCCGCTGCTGCCCAGCATCTCGGCCAGCGGGATCAGGGCAGGGATCAGCATGACGGAGGGGTGGCCGCCCATCGAGCCGGCGACATCGTCGTAATCCAGCGCGTGGGCGGCGACGCCGTTGACCAGCGCGGCGTCCAGCACGCTGGTGCGGCGGTCGGTGCCAAGGATCAGCGCGGGGCCCGGTGCGGCGGCGACGCCCGGGACGCGCAGCAGGATCTGGGGACCGTCTTCCCTGATGCCGGAGAGCATGACGCCGATGGTGTCGACGAAGGCGCTGGCGGTCCATCGCAGGGCTTCGGGTGTGATGTCCTGATAGCGCAGGGCGTGGATGCGGGCGGCGATCTGTTGCGCCAGGGTTGTCATGGACGCTCCTGTTTCCTCTCGTGGGCGGATTTCCGCTTCGCCGCGGGCGCCATCGGATGTATCGTTGCGATGTTGTTACAACGCTGCCAGACGTGTTCGCGGCGACAGAGAGATTGCCGCGTCGCCTCGTCTCCTGCAAGCGATCGCGGCGTCTGTGCCGAACAAGCAAATGCTGTCCCACCCGCGGATGAACCACTGCCCGGATGGTCGACAACACCGCTGACCCTTCAGGCTAATCCGGCGGCGAGGGTCTTTGTCGCGATCGGTTCGGGGCGAATGAGGACGATGTAGGCCACGGACGAACAAAGGCCGATCGCGCCGGCGACCAGCAGCGCCGGGGTGAACGATCCGGTGGACTGCACGACGAAGCCGGTTGCCATGGGTGCCAGCGCACCACCGATGAAGCCGCCAAAATCCATGATCGCGCCCAGCGAAGCCGCGAAGCTAGGCGGCGCACAGGCATTGGCGAGCGACCACGATGTGCCTGACGCACTGAAGCCGAAGAACACGGCTGCCGAAATCGACGCGACGGCGATGAAGTTGCTGTCCGTCTCTGCCGCGACGAAGGTGGTGCACGCCATCAGCACGGTTGCGCCCACGGTGAGCATCTTGCGGCTGGCGATCGCCGTCATGCCGCCTTTGGTCAGGCGGTCGGCGAGGTAACCGCCCAGGATGCTGCCGATCAGGCCGCAGACGAACGGCACCGAGGCGACGAAGCCGGTCTTCGAGATGCTCATGTGGCGTTGGATTTCCAGGTAGCCTGGCAGCCACGCGATGAACAGCCAGCCGATATAGACGTTGCCGAAGAAACCGAGGATCAGCCCCCAGGTCGTGCGGAAGCTGAACAGCTTGCCCCAGGCAGCGGCATGCACCGAATGCACCTCGGGCGCCACGCCCTCGGGATACAGATAGTGCCGGTCCGTTTCGGTAAGCGTTTCACTATCGAGATCGCGATACACCGCGTACCAGACGGCGGCGAGGACAATACCGAGCACCGCCATGAGAACGAACATCCAGCGCCAGCCGAACACCAGCATGATGGGGGTCAGCAGGATGGGTGAGATGGCAGTGCCGAGTGACGCCGAACCATTCCAGATCCCGACGCCGAGCGCCTGGTCGCCTTCGTGGTACCAGTCCTTGACGACACGGGCGGCGGTCGGAAACATCGGTGCTTCGCCAACGCCCAGCACCGCTCGGGCCACCAGGAACTGCCCGTAGCTGGCGATAAAGCCCGCGGCCCCCTGGGCGATCGACCAGACGATCAGCGAAATCGTCAATACCCGTCGCGGCTTGAGGCGATCGGCGAGGCCGCCGGCCAACAAAAGGGTGAAGGCATACGGCCAGAGAAACGCCGACAGCAGCACGCCCATTTCGGCGAGCGACAAGCCCAGTTCGTTGCGGATCAGCGGATTCGCTACCGAGAGTGTGCCCCGGTCCATGTAGTTGACGACGCCGATAATGAACATCAGTAACAAACTGACGTTCTGGATGCGCTTTACCCGCGGAGTACAGGCGCCCCTTTCCACGCTTGCCATGGCAACCCTCCCTTAACGCTCACCCGTCTGGTCGCGGGTGTGACGATGGCGGCGTGGTGGACGTCAGGTGCTCAGATATGTCCTTTGAACGACCCAGCGCGGCGCCTGTTGCATAGACGGCGACCAGGACCGCCATCTGTCAAAGGAAAAGACGCAGCGCTGAACTCACGATTTCGCGCACGGGGAAGAGCTGCGAGGCCGGCTTGTGTCGATCACGGTTCGTTACCTTGCGGACCGGGCCGGCGCATGATCCGCGACCGGCGGGGACGGAACGGGATTGGCGGTGGCTATTGCGCGGCGGTCGCCAGCCTGTTGATCGCCACACCCTTGCCGACGCCGGCGCGTTCCTTGTACGGGGTCGTATCGATATCCTCCAACTCGATCTCCCGGCTCAGCACCTTTCGCTTCCACGCCTGGTGCTCGGTTTCCTTGCCGACGAACTCCGGCATCACGTCGGCGGCGAAACGTTCGAGGCTTTCGCTGATATGCGGGTGGCTGTTCTTGCCCGCCTGATTGAGCAGGATGATCTGATCGACATGCGAGGATTCGAAACGTCGCAACTTGCGCCTGATGGTTTCGGCAGATCCGATCAGGCCGCCGGTCAGCGCCTTTTCCGCCAGTCCCGGGTTGGCGGCCTTCCACTTCAGATATTCTTCCCACAGGCTGACGGTGCCGGGCGCGGCGCGCTCGCGGTTGCGGGCGTTGCTGTAGTACGCCAGCGAGAACTGGAAGAAGGTGACGCCATCGGCGCGACGGCGAGCTTCCTCATCCGTCTCGGCGCACATGAAGTAGCTGACCATGGCGATGTTGCAGTTCGACTGGTAGTCGGCGAGCTTTTGCTGCCGCAGCACGAACGAGTTGTAGTAGGCGTGGACCCAGGCATGCGCCATCTCGGCCGACAGGAACTGGAAGCCCAATGCGCCGATGCCGCAGCGGCCGGCCAGCTCGATCGTTTCCAGCTGTGAACAGGCTACCCACAGTGGCGGGTGCGGCTTCTGGATCGGCTTGGGCAGCACGTTGCGCAGCGGAAACTTGAAGTAGGGGCCGTCATATTCCCAGCCGCCGTCGTTGAACATCGGCAGCACGCAGCGCACGCCGTCTTCCCACACCGCCTGCTTGTCCTCCATCTGTCGGCCGAACGGCCCGAGTTCGGTGATGCTGGCCCCTTCGCCCATGCCGAATTCGACCCGGCCGTTGCTGACGAGGTCGAGGCAGGCGACCTTTTCGGCCACCCGTGCGGGATGATTGGTGGTCAACTGTATGATGCCATGGCCGAGGCGGATCTGCCGGGTGCGCTGGCTGGCGGCGGCGAGGAAGACCTCGGGCTGGGAAGAGTGGGAGTATTCCTCAAGGAAATGGTGCTCGACTTCCCAGGCGTAATGATATCCCAGTCGGTCGGCCAGTTCCACCTGCGACAAGGCGTTCTGATAAAGCGTGCGTTCGGTGTCTGCTTGCCACGGACGCGGGCATTGCAGTTCGTAGAAGATACCGAATTTCATGGATCGCCCTCCAGCCTTGTGGCGCTTATCCTAGGCGGAGGGTGTTGGGAAAGTCGATATCAGGGCCCGCTGTGCTGGTCGCGCCAGCGCAGGAAGTCGCGGAACAGCGCTTCCCGGCGGGTGTTGTCCAGGCCCGGCACGTCCTGGCCGGATTTGTTGAGGTAGGCGCCGAACGAAGTGCGCAGCTTGGCGGCCTCGGCCTGGTCCTTCTTCAGCAGGGTCAGCGCCTCGGGGTAGCGGGTCCAGCCCTCGACCTGGGTGGCAAGGTTGACCTCGTTCCATTTAGGGTGAAGTCCGGGCCCGCGGAGCTGGTCAAATCGTTCAAACAAAGTATCGACGAAACGATTGACCCGCTTGGCGCGCAGGCTGTCGGGCGGTGTCGAGAGAGTGACCAGGACAGAGCCGACGGCGACAGTATCGACCGACTGCCCGGCCGGGATCAGGTTCGGGTAGCGCTGGTGGTCCAGGCTGGTGGGCAGATAGCTGTCCACCAGTTGTGCGTTCAGCGGGATCGGCAGGAAGTGCAGGCCGGTGCCCGGCTCGATGGTCCGCAGCAGGGGCACGGGTTCGCCGCCGACCACGACCATGGCCGCGATCTGACCGCTGCGCAGCTGCTCCAGCGCGCCCGATTGGCTGTCGTGCACGAAGTTCGGCGTGACCTGCGAACCACCGAGCAGGGCGGATGCGGTCAACTCGGTGCCGCTGTCCGGCTCACCGACGGCGACGGGTTTGCCGTCCAGGTCGTTGAGGCTGGTGATGTCCTTGCGGGCGAGGATATGAACTTCCTCGGGGAACAACTTGGCGATGTATTGCACTGATGCTTCGCGCGGGATGTCGCCCTGCTGCATGCTGAGTGTAAGGGCATCGGTATGGACAATCGCGGCATCGACGCCCTTCAGGAAGATCAGGTCGGCGATGTTCTGCACCGACCCGCGGCCCAGGATGGGCAGCACGCGCAGCCTGTCACCGTCGTCCAGCACCTGCGCCATGTCGGCGGCAGCGCGGGTATCGGTCATGCCAGAGCCTGCGGCGATCAGGCCGATCGTCACATTCTGTGCGGAAGAGACACGAACGGCGTCCGCCGCCGGGCCCTTCGGTTGCGCCGATGCCGCGGTGGAGGCGAGAGCCAGTGCGAGGGTCGGGAGCAGGCCGGCAAGGCGCGGACGCGGCATTCATAATTCCCCCAGAATAATGTCGAAGAAACGATCTTTTATCATTGCTGGCTGAAGCGGCGCCCGGGTAGTTGGTCTGCCGGTAAAACTGCCCCCCGGCAAACTGCGCTGAGGCTTTTGGATCTGGCAAGACCCGATATACTCGGGCGGATCGCGGCTGTGTGTGATTATCAAGGAGAAGTGTATGACCGGCAACGCTTTGCGGCCCGCCGTGTTTCGCAAGGACGCGATCGCGGCCGACACGGTGCAGTTGAACGACACACTGGTGAGCTTGCTGACCGGCCTGCCGGAGTGGTGGAACGTCGGTGCCGAGGTCGCTCGGGAGGCGCGGCGCCAGGGGCGCGGTCCGTTCCCGGCGGCGGTGAAGTCACCGCGCGCGCGGACCATCACCATCGCCGGGCGCGCCGGCAATGAGATACCGTTGCGGATCATCGCGCCCGACCATTGCCGGGGGGTTTATCTGCACATTCACGGCGGCGGCTGGGTGTTGGGTGCGGCCGACCAGCAGGACCCGATGCTGGAGCGGATCGCCGACAACACCGGCCAGGCGGTGGTCAGCGTGGAGTATCGGCTGGCACCGGAACATCCTTATCCCGCCGGACCTGACGATTGTGAGGCCGCCGCCGCGTGGTTGGTGAACCATGCCAAGGCGGAGTTCGGCTGTGACGTGCTGACGGTGGGGGGCGAATCCGCCGGAGGTCATCTGGCGGCGGTGACGGTGCTGCGGATGCGCGACCGGTATGGCTTCACCGGGTTTCGCGGGGCGAATTTGGTTTACGGCGCCTTCGATCTGAGCATGACGCCGAGCCAGCTTGCGTTCGGCGATCGGCGGCTGGTGCTGCGGACGATCGACATGCAGCAGTTCTACAACGCCTTCCTGCCGGCGGTGACGGATCGCCGGGTGCCCGACATCTCACCGTTGTACGCGAACCTGACCGGGTTGTGCCCGGCGCTGTTCAGTGTCGGCACGTCGGATGCGTTGCTGGACGATAGTCTGTTCATGCATGGGCGCTGGATGGCGGCCGGCAACGAGGCCGAGCTGGCGATCTATCCTGGCGGCGCGCACGGCTTCACGCTGTTCCCGAACCGGCTGGCGGATGAGGCGGCGGCGCGCTCTGACGCCTTTCTGCAGACGGTGCTGGGGTAGCCGGCGGCGAATTCCGGAGGGGTTGTCTGGGGGGCCTACTTATCCTCTGCGTCCTTCGGACGATGCGGCGACTTCGGGGGCGGGACAGGGTGTTTGAGTGGCCGGCTTGTCCGCTGCGTCCGTCGCCAGAGGCGATGACCTTCGCGGGCAGGACACTATGCCTCGCGCTCCCTGAGTTTCGCCACGTCGGTCTGCAGGAACACCGCGTAGCCGTAGACGGTTTCATCGGGCTGGTTCCAGCAGACGTAGCCACGACAGTCGTGCGGGCGCGCCTGATACACCCCGCACCGGTGGTTCGCGTCGAGGAACTGGCAGGTTTTGTAGCCCGCCTTGATGCGCTTCTCGCCCTGCCGGGTGACCTCGACGACGTGGCGCTTTTCGAACTCCGCGGCGCTGATGCTCAGGTGCCTCGCCAGCCGTCGGATGTCGTCGCGGCTGACCCGGACGTAGCCTGCCATGCGGCAGCAAAGCGCGGGACATTTCAGGCAGTCGAGCCGTTCATGTGAAGCCATCGCGCATCCTGCCCCTGATCGGTCGGGATTGCCGTCTGTTTGGTGGCCGATCAAGCCCTGGCGCACGACCGATCATCACAGCATCGACTTGGTTCGGCCGGTTCCGGCGATCAAGCCCGAACGGATCAAGTCCGAACGGACCCAGTGAGCCACTTGATCCGATCAGCGACAACGGCATGGCCAGGCCCGCTGGTATCGCGTATCGGAGACCTATCCGTCCTGGTCAAGCGGCGTATGGCGTCCGCCTGCGATTATCCGGGGGCAGCGCGTTCGCGATGATCACACGCTTTCGGATGGTGGCGAGCTTGGTGGGTTTGCTTACCTGGTGCGGCTCCAGGTATTTCGCCGTGGTGGCGGGTTGAACTGGATGGCGACGAGGGCGGCGCTGGGTCACGTCCGGCGATGCGCGGCTTTGCCCAAATCTTTCGTCAGAAGCAGCGGAGGGGTTATGTCCCGCTGACTGACGCGGCTGCTGCGTAGCGATCATGAACGACGATGTTCCACCGCCCTCACCGATGATGCCCAAGCAGAAGATCCGCCCGCTCGACAAGCTGCACGAGGTCGGGTGCGCCGCGCGCTGGAAGAGACGGTACGGTCAGATCATCTGCAGCCTGTCCGGCGATGACATCTGTGAGGGCAGTGCCATCCTGAGACCCTGACCGGAAACACCTTCGCAACGACTACTTTATCTGCCCAACCCACCGATGTGTTGCGTTTTGGTAGTTGACCGGCCTGGTCTGGCCTGATTCGCTGGCTCTGCAACAAGACGAGCGATTCGCCATGGCCTGGACCGAGACCGATCGGGTAAAATATGCCGTGCTCCGAGCGCGCTACGCAAGCGACCTGTCGGACGCGGAATTCGCCCTGGTGCAGCCGCTGCTGCCTGAGCCCAAATTGCGCGGACGCAAGCCGACCGACGCACGAAGCATCCTCAACGCGTTGTTCTATATGATCCGCGGCGGCTGTCCCTGGCGTTATCTACCCAAAGACTTTCCACCCTTCACCACTGTGCAGAACCGCTTCTACGCCTGGCGCGACAGCGGCCTGTGGGAACAGATTGTCGCCGTCCTGGTCATGGCAGTGCGCGAGGCAGAGGGCAAAAACGCAGCCCCGACTGTGGCCATCGTCGACAGCCAGTCGGTCAAGACGACCGAAGCCGGCGGACCCAGAGGTTATGATGCGGGCAAGAAGATCAAAGGCCGTAAGCGGCACATCGCCGTCGACACGCTGGGGTTGCCGATCAAGTGCCATGTCACCGCCGCCGACGTCCAGGATCGCGATGCCCTGCCTGCCTTGTTGAAGGCGGTGAGCCGGAAAAGTCCCTGGATTGAACTCGCCTTTGTTGATGGGGGCTATGCCGGCGACGAGACCCAGCGGGCTGCCTTCGAGGCGAGCCGGATCAGGCTCAGCGTGGTCAAACGCTCGGACCGGACGGTCAAGGGGTGTGTCGTGCTGCCCAAACGCTGGATCGTTGAGCGGACCCTGGGCTGGCTGAACCGCTCACGCCGTCTCGCCAAGGACTTCGAGGCACTGATCGAGACCTCCTGCGCCTGGATTATGCTAGCGCTCGGCTTTCTGCTCATCCGCCGGATCGGGCGAGATCATGCAAGAACAGCCTAGCAGCCTGTCGGACTTAACTAGTTCGCGCAACTATCCTGCCCTAGACGAATCTTGGCAGAAGCAATGTTCCGGTGAGGGCGCTTGTACAGACAGGATATTCCAGAAAATCCCGAATTTCGGCTAAGTCCGACGGGCTGCTAGGGTCTAATAGATCTTGACGTGCGGCACCCATCAGGTGTGGCAGATCCCGCGACAATCACACTACGGAGGAATGGGCAGAGCACCTGCTTCTTTACGCAAGCCAGTTCTGAGCTCCGCAACGCGACATCGGGTGACATCTATGTTGGACTGATCAGCGCTTCGCTAGAGATGGAAGATAATGCGAATGCTCCGATTCTAATCCCACACAACTCACCGGACATTAGAACGCAGAGCTCGTTTCTGTCGGGCATCTCCCTGCTGACGGGGCCGGCGGAAGGATGGGCGGTAAATCTTAGCCAGAGTAAGAACCAACTTACCTTTCTCAGACCAGGTCAGACCACGCGCGTGACTTTGCGCCAGGAGGATTGGTCTCAGAAAAACTGCCTCAATGATCCGGACGGCAACATTATGAGGAGCTATAAAGCCAGCGAGGTCCGGGTTACCGCAGGCATCGCGATCTTGCGCCCAGATGGTTCAGTGGAACGCCAGGACATCAGCACCGGTGATATGTCGGCCAATGTTCAGAGGCAGTGAGTTCGCTTTGATTTGCTGCGGGTGCATGGCATCAGGCAGGAGCAGCGACGCGGGAGCACGCGGGCGCTGGTTTGCCCTGCGCCCGCGCGGCACCGCGATGGGTGTCATCCCATCGTTTGCGTGGCCGACGGGGTAATCTCGTAGGTCACGCGGGTTTCCTTGTCGTTGTGCCAGGGATAGACGTCCTTGCCGAGGTACTTCTTGGCCAGACTGTCGATGTGGGCGTTGGCACCCTCCTCGGTCTCCTTGGTGACGGTGCCGCGGATCTGGATGTAGCGGTAGTCATTGTCGGGGTCGACGATCGCCATGGCGACCTTGGAGCCTTCGTTCATGTTGCGCTCCTTCACGCGCCCCTTCGCGGTGTTCACCCTGATCAAGCCATTGGTGTAGTCGAACCACACCGGGGTGACTTGCGGCGAGCCATCCGGCTGCACGGTCGCGATGTTGGCGAGGGCCTTCTTCTCGGTCAGCAGATCGAGGAAGCCTTGAGGTATCTCGGCCATGGCGATTGTCCTTTTCGCATTACGGTCGGATGTACGTTGGGACGGTTGCGCGGTTCGGCAAGCACCGCCTCGGCTGGCGGAGACCTTTCGACTCTCGCGCCGATCGGTATCTGAGTCATTTTGCACACCGCCCCATCGCGTGTTCGGTTGTCGGCCAACCCGGCGCGGACCGGTCAACGCAGGCTTCGCCCGGTATCTGAGTCATGTTTCACGCGCCGCCGCCGGCCAACCCGGCGCATACCGGTCAACGCAGGGCTCGCCCGGTGTTATCGCAGCGCCTGCTTCGCCACCGCTGCGAGGTAGCCCGCCGCGGCCGGCAGGATCGCATCGTTGAAGTCGTAGTTGGCGTTGTGCAGGTCCCGCCCACCGTCGGCCGAACCGTTGCCGATCCAGACGAAGGCGCCGGGGCGCTGTCGCAGATACCAGGAGAAATCCTCCCCGGTCATCGCCGGTGCCATGTCGCGGCGCAGCGTCAGGCCGGCGGCGGTCACCGCCGTGGCCGCCAGATCCCGTTCGGCGGGCGTGTTGGCGGTCACGAAGTTGCCGGGCGGGATCGCCACCTCGATCGACACATCGAAGGTGCGCGCGACCCCCTCGGCGATGCGGCGGATCGAGTGGTCGACATGGTCGCGCACTTCCTCCCGCAAGCTGCGCACGGTGCCGCGCATCACCGCCTGGCTGGGGATCTGGTTGGCGGCTGACCCGGCATCCATCGTGGCGATGGTCACCACCGCGCTGTCCAGCGGATCGACCGACCGCGAGACGATCGACTGCAAGGCCAGCAGCAAGTGGGCCGAGGCGACCATCGGGTCGCGCGTCAGATGCGGCAGTGCCGCGTGGCCGCCGTGGCCGGTGACGGTGAAGGTCACCCGGTTGCCGGCGGCCATCACCGCGCCGTCGTGCACGGCGACCGCGCCGGCATCCAGGCCGGGCCAGTTGTGGTAGCCGAAGATGCGCTCCATCGGGAAGCGGTCGAACAGCCCGTCGGCGATCATGCTCTTGGCGCCGCCGCCGCCTTCCTCGGCTGGCTGGAAGACCAACTGGACGGTGCCGGACCAGGTGGGATCGGCTGCCAGCAACGCGGCGGCGCCGAGCAGCGAGGTGGTGTGGCCGTCATGGCCGCAGGCATGCATCACGCCGGGGTTGGTGGAAGCATAGGGCACGCCGCTGGTTTCCAGGATCGGCAGCGCGTCCATGTCGGCGCGTAAGCCGACCGAGCGATTGGACTGGCCCCGGGTGATCGTGGCGACGACGCCGTTGCCGCCGATGTTGGCGATGAAGGGGATTTCGAGTTCGCTCAGGCGGGCCTGGACGAAGGAAGCGGTTTCCCGCTCGTGCAGGGTGAGTTCAGGGTTGGCGTGCAGGTGACGCCGCCAGCCGGTCAGCCTGTCATGCAGGGTTTTGTCCATATACCATTCCGGTTGGTCAGAAGGCTCATGGGTAGCCGGTGGGGACTGGCGGGGCAATCATGCAGTTTGGACCTGGCGGTGGCGGTTTACTCGCAATCGCGTGAAGAGCGGGGCGTCGGGCGGCGCTTTGGGTTGTTTTTCGTTCATGATGCTCCCTTCCGTTTGCGTCCCAGGCTCGGTGGTGGACGACGCTTTCCAGCCCGGGGTGTGCGGGAGGAGTTGGGTCACAACGGACCTGCCGTTCAGTCTGCAAACTTCGTCATCGGTGGTGCGTTTACCGACCTGTTCTGGCTTAACTTTACGGCCCCGCTATCTATCACCTCTGCACACGGGTTTTGACCGGTTGCCAAAGTGTTTCCGGCGCCGCATGGCTCTACAATGCCACTGTCCAGTCGACGCGTTCTTTGAGCAATGCAACCGCTACGCTGACCACCCCTTTAGGGACGGGCCTGCATTAACAGGCCGTGCCACTGTCATCCGGAGCCGACGCATGATCGAAGTGTCCAACGACGCTCAATCCGAGGTCCGGTCCTCGGACCCGGGCAATGCGCCGGTTCGCCAACATCCGGTCCGGGATGCAGGACTGGCGCGCGGCGGCGACTTGAAAGCATCGGGGAGCCCGCCCTGCTGATGCTAGGCCCCATCGTCGGCCATACGACGGACACTACGACGCGGATCTGGATCGCCGCGGACGGCGGTCCGCATCGTCTCGAGCTGGAGGGCGGCCCTTCGGTGCCGTTCCGGCCCACCGAGGCAGGCGTGCCCGAATTCGGCACCGCGCTTGCCGAGGCAACCGGGTTAACGCCCGACACACGCTATCGCTACACGATATGCACACCGGATGGAGCGGTGGCCGCACGGGGCTCGTTGCGCACCTTCCCGCTGCCGTGGGATCGCGCCGAACTGCTGTTTGCCTCCGCGTCCTGCGACAGCCTGCACGTCGCCGGCGACCGCTCGAACCTCGGCGCGTGGGACCTGCTGGCCCAGCAGGTGCGCCAGGGCGATCTGCGCTTCCTCATGCTGCTCGGCGATCAGGTCTACATGGACGAGGTCGAAAACCTCTGGCACCTGCCGCTGGACCTCGACCGGCGCGAGCGACGGCGCCGCATGGCGGAGGTCTATCACCGTTTCTGGTCACGTGCTCCGGTGGCTGAGATCCTCGCCAACGTGCCCACCTACATGATGTGGGACGACCACGAGATCCGCAACGGATGGGGTTCGGACCCCGGCGACAGCCCGACCCTCGCCCGCCGCCACCCGCGCGGCCGGCCGATCAGTGCCCATTACGAAGCATTCTTCGAGGATGCGCGGCAGGTTTATTGGCACTTCCAGCATGTCCGCAACCCTGCAACCCCCGGCATCGATGGCGCCGCCTTCCTCGCGCCCGGCACCCGCCGCGCGATGCCGTTCGCGTTCAGGTGCGGCGCCACGACACTGTTGGTGCTGGACAACCGCGGCGCGCGCGATGTCTGGCGCCGCCGGCGGCCGGTGTTGGGGGCGGAGCAGTGGACCGGCATGCGCGGGATGCTGCGGCGCCTAGACGCAAGGACCGACTCGCTCGTGGTCGTGGTGCCGCTGCCGGTGGTCTCGATGCCGAACCGGGGCATCATCCAGGTCATGTTCGGGCGAAGGCGGGACGATGTCCGCCTGTTCCGGCAAGGCGAGGCCGCCAGGCTGAAAGTGTTTCCCGAACAGGGCGAGCCCACATCGGGCGGCAGCAAACTGCTGGTCGACCTGTGGGCCGTGGTCGATGTCGCCGGTGCCCTCCTGTTCGGGCTGGGCAGCAGCGGACGGTTCCACCTGAAGGACCTGACCGATGTCCGCGACAACTGGGCCAACCACCTCGTGCGTCGGGAACGTGATGCGCTGCTGCGCGCCGTGCTGCGCGTCCGCCGGGGCAGGCGCGCGGTCAGCTTCATTGGCGGCGACCTGCATGTCGGCGCGCGGATGGACATCGTCGCGCGCAGCGGCGGTCGCGTGCCGACCCTGATCACCTCCGGAATCGGACAGGCGCCCTCGGCCGGCCCGGTGGTGCACACCGTCCTCGGTCGGCGCTTCCGCATCGCGCGCGGGCTGCGCGCCCGGCTGGTCGAGCACTGCGTTGCCCATAACTTCGGTCTGACGCGGATCCGTCGCGATCAGGGCGCGGCCGGGATTACCCACGAACTGGTCCGCGCGGGGTCGGACGAGGGGTCGCTGATGTCGTGAGGTGGTTCGCGGGCGCGGTGGTGTCACCGGCATCGCCACCGGCGGCACATCGGGATGCCCGGGTCTCGGCCTTGGCCGTGCAGTTGGTGTAGCCTTGCGGGATCTCGGTAGCCTACCGCAACGTCGCCTTGGTGGCCGCGTAGGCCGAGCGGGTTTGTCAGGCCCGTGGCACGTTTGACCTCAGAGCGGGTTGCGTCGGCCTAACGTAATTTGCCGTTATGCGGCGCAGCTCATGTGGTAGCTAGGTGTCTCCGCCCTGCGACGCTCGGGGCTGAATGGGTGGCTTGCCTTAAGCTGGCATTACGCAGCTAGACTAGGTTGCCTCTCTTGTGATTGATAGGTGAAGCCGTGGCAAGGCGAAAGTATCTGGAATCGAGGAGCAGAGACTTAACCCAATATATGGGAATGATCGGCGAGGAATTTCGATCTAAGATCGATCAGTTGTCAAAAATACTTGGCGATATCCATGAATTAAGTGTCGGTGAATACAAAGAGTCGATTTTAAGGAATTTCATTCGTAACTTTATTCCGAAAAGATTCAGTGTTGGCACAGGATTTGTTGTTTTCCCGGGCAAAAGCGCATGGACAGAATATGTTGGTGATAATGCAGACTTATTGAACATGACAGACTATGTTACTTCTCAGCAAATAGACATCATTGTGTTTGACGATTTCGACTATGCCCCGATATTTCGTGAGCAAGACTTTGTAGTGGTTAGACCGGAGTCGGTGCGGGCTGTCATTGAGGTCAAAGGTTTCTTAAAGCGTGCGCACGTCAAAAGCAGTCTCGCGAGTTTTGTGAAATTCGGGAGAGCGTGGGTATTTTACGAAAAGTATTATCGTAACTACATAATGGAGAAGCCGAAATTAGCAAAGCCGGCACTTTTCCTAATGGCTTGGAATGTTTACGTCGATAAAAGCAAAGGCAAACCCCAGTGTGATGGAGGTCTTTTGAGGAAAGAGATCGTCAAGACCTATCGAGAACATCTAACGCCCCTAGAGCTTGATCCGAACACATTCCCCCTCCTCAGCGCTGCTTACATTTATGATGATTGCGTAGTCGATTTGACTGGGATTTCTGGGATAGAAGGTTGGAAGTTTGCGTATTCTACAAGACTGGGGAAATTCGTCAGGTATGGAGAGGATAAAAAGGCAGTCGTCGATCGTGATTGCACGATTGCAAGCCTGCTTGCCATGATTTACGTGCATCTGGGGGTTCCGTTCAATCCGGATTTTGCACACTATAACCAGAGCACGACAAATAGTGTTCATCCGCACAAATTTGCGGGGATGACGAACTTAGCAACCGGCAAGGAGTATAAAGGCTAGTTCCTCCCGGAGACACGCCGGGCGCAAAACTCAAGAATTTCGTAACGCTTTCCAATTGCAGGAAGATCAATGGCTTGGGCGACCCGTAACTCCGGTGCAAATGTCAGCTTCGGATGGAATCGGCTGTCCCGCGCCGAACCGCCATCCCGACGACCACGGTCCGGGTAGCCCGGCGCCCGATTGGCCGAAACCCCTGCACGCAGACCCCATACGGCGTTCAGCCGTTCAACAGCCCCAGACACCCAACCCCCACAAACCCCACCCCCCGGTGCCACCATCGCACCACATGATCGACTGGGACGACATCCGCTACTTCCTCGCCGTCGCGCGTGGGGGCTCGGTCCGGGCCGCCGCCGAGCGGCTTGGGGTGAACCACTCCACCGTGCTGCGACGCATCGCGCAACTGGAGCAGCACCTCGGGGCGCACTTGTTCGAAAAGCTGCCTGCGCGCTATCGCCTGACCGATTTGGGGCAGGACGTCATCACGTTCGCCGACCAGATGGAAGCGTCTTCGAACCAGTTGCAGACCCGCGTCTTCGGTCGTGACCAAAGCGTGCAGGGGCTGCTGCGGGTGACCCTGGCGCCCACCCTCGCGACCACCTGCTGATGCCGGACTTCGGCGACTTCGCGCGGCTTCACCCCGAGATCGAGATGGAGATCCTGTCGATCCACGAGCCGGTCAATCTGACCAACCGAGACGGCTGACGTCGCGATCCGCGTCGTCTACGACCGCAACGCCCTGCCGCCCAATCTGCACGGCCTAAAGGGACCGGCGCTGTTCGGCGGCGTCTACATTGCCCGCGACCTGCTTGCCGCGTGGCGCGCGGGGGCGCCCGATCGCATCCGGTGGATCGTCATAAGCCAGCATGGCGTCCCGGACTGGGCGCGCGAGGGTGAGGTTCTGTTCACGGACTTCCCATTCCGCAGGCTCAGCGCATACGCGCAGCTTCTGGCGGGACTATCCTGTTCCCGCGACTGACGATCGACGGGTCCAGACTCCCGCCACCTTTGTGCCAACGGACGGTGTCACCCGGCGTGATCGATGCCACACCGTCAGACCGAGCCAGCTGAAATCTCGGATCCTGGGGAACATGCTCAGGAAAGTGCCTTCGCCGGGATCAGGGACGGATCCTCGCTGGGGATGTTGATGCCGCCGCCGCGCCGAGCCGCGATGGCATTCGGCGTGCCGTCGGTGGCGACGACCGAACGGCCGTATGCGGGGATCGGCGGAATCGCCTCCGGCGCCAGCGGGCGCATCCACTGCTTCCGCCGCAGTGCCGCGTCGATATAGGGCGCCAGTTCGGCCTGCTTGCGGGTGTCGCGGGCGGCCTGATCGGCTTTCATCTCCGGCATCACCTCGGCGGCGAACAGTTCGAGCGAGGCGATGATATCCGCATGCGTATTGCGCCCCGCCTGCTGGACAAAGATGACCTGATCGACGCCGGCGTCCTGATACTGCCGCAGCCGGGCAATCAGTTGCGTGGGCGTACCGATCCCGTTGCCGATGGCGGGTGGCATGGCGTCGCGCCCGCGCTGGAATCGCTCCCACACATTGGTCACGCCGGGTGTGTGCTCGCCGTAGACGTAGTGGTGACCGAGCGCGAAGCCGAAGAACTGGAAGCCTTCACCGCCGCGGCGGATCGCTTCGGCCTCATCATGATGGACCGAGAAGCCGGTTGCCATCGCGATGTTGGCGTTCACCGTGTGGCCGATCGGGACGCACGCCTCGGATTTGATGATCTCGTAGTATTCGCCTGCCCATTTGGCCGCCTCGACGGGATCGACGAAGGCGAAGGCCAGCGCGCCGACACCGTTGCGGGCGGCGACGTGGATGGTCTCCTTGTTCGAGCACGCGAGCCAGATCGGCGGGTGCGGTTTCTGCAACGGTTTAGGGATGACGTTGCGGGCCGGCATCGAGAAGTAGTCGCCCTTGAAACCGGGATACGGCGTCATCGCCATCATGTTGGCGCTTTGCTCGGTTGCCTCGGCCCACATCAGTTTTTTCTGTGCCGGGTCGATGTTGAAGCCTTCCAGTTCGGCGCGCGATGCTGACGATCCGGTGCCCCACTCGGCGCGGCCCGAGGAGACGAGGTCGAGCATGGCGATGCGTTCGGCGACGCGGGCGGGCGGGTTGTAGCCTGGCGGTGCGAGCACGACGGCGTGGCCGACATGGATCTGCCTGGTGCGGCCCGCGGCGGCGGCGAGGAACACCTCGGGGGCGGAGTTGTGCGAATACTCTTCGAGGAAATGATGCTCGTTGGCCCAGACGTAGTCGAAGCCGAGACGGTCGGCGACCTCGACCTCGGCCAGCGCGTGCTGGACCATGCGGTGTTCGGCGTCCGCGTCCCACGGGCGTGGCAATTGCAGTTCGTAGATCAGGCCGAACCTCATGCGGACGTCTCCTTCGGTTTGTCTTGCGGGTGTCCTACCGAGCCGTAGCGAAAGCGGAAGGGGCCGTCCAGTTGGAGGCAGGCGCCCGGTCTCATGCCGGTTCGTGAACCCGTGCCGGAACGGCTTTCGGAACAAGGCAGTCCGGCAGGGGCTTCTGGATGCGCGGTGAGGTGTCTGCGTCGGGCAGCGGCGGCGGTTCCGTGGGCGTGTCCTCGCCCGGCGGCGGCTGCCACCTGGGCGGTCCGAGGCGCCACAACTCCCATCCGGCGGCCACGATCGGCACGCCGAATGTCAGCGCGAAACTACACATGACCTGGGAGGTGGCGTTCATCGGTTATGTCCCCGGTGGCTGTTGCGAGGCGGAACACGATCCGGCGCTTGACGGGGCGAGCCGGTATCATGGGTGAGCGTAGACGGGTTGTTGATGAATTGCCAATTGGTGCCCGCGCAGACCGATCAACGCAGGCGTCGACCGGTCTGACTCCGCTGCACGACGACATGCCTGGGCTCGGTTACCGGCCGCGGGCTTTCGATGGGGGTGTTCGCCGATGGTCACTCCCACTCAAGGTCTCAATTCACTGCCGGAGAGAGTGGTTAGCCTGCGGCTACCACGACACCGGCAGCTGCTCAGACTCTGCCGATCCCGACACGTGGTGCTACCCCTTCAACACCGCGACCATGGTGCTGCCGAGGGCGGCGGGGCTATCGGCGACGTGGATGCCGGCCGAACGCATCGCGTCCATCTTCGCCGCGGCGGTATCCTTGCCGCCGCTGATCACCGCGCCCGCATGGCCCATCCGCCGGCCGGGCGGGGCGGCCGCACCGGCGATGAAGCCGACGGTCGGCTTCTTGACCTTGTCGCGGAACAGAAACTCGGCGGCATCGGTCTCGCTGCTGCCACCGATCTCGCCGATCATGACGATCTGCTTGGTTTCCGGGTCGGCCAGGAACATCTCCAGCACCTCGATGAAGTCGGTCCCCTTCACCGGGTCGCCGCCGATGCCGACGCAACTGGTCTGGCCGAGGCCCGCGGCGGTGGTCTGCGCCACTGCCTCGTAGGTCAAGGTGCCGGAGCGCGAGACGATGCCGACGGTGCCGCGTTTGTGGATATGGCCCGGCATGATGCCGATCTTGCACTCGTCCGGGGTGATCACGCCCGGGCAGTTCGGTCCGATCAGGCGCGATTTCGATCCCGTCAGCGCCCGCTTGACGCGCACCATGTCCAGCACCGGGATGCCCTCGGTGATGCAGATGATCAGCGGAAACTCGGCATCGATCGCTTCCAGGATCGCGTCGGCGGCGAACGGCGGCGGCACGTAGATCACCGAGGCATCGGCGCCGGTTTTTTCCCGGCATTGCCAGACCGTATCGAACACCGGCAGGTCGAGGTGCGTCGTTCCTCCCTTTCCCGGCGTCACGCCGCCGACCATCTTGGTGCCGTAGGCGATCGCCTGTTCGGAGTGATAGGTGCCTTGCGCGCCGGTGAACCCCTGGCAGATGACCTTGGTTGCGGCGTTGACCAGAACGGACATCTATGCGGCCTCCCGCACGGCCTTGACGATCTTCTCGGCGGCGTCGGCCAGGTTGTCGGCGGACACGATTGGCAGGTTGGACTTCGCCAGGATCTGCTTGCCCAGATCGACGTTGGTGCCGGCCAGTCGCACCACCAGAGGCACCGACAACTGCACCTCCCGCGCGGCGGAGACGACGCCTTCGGCGATGATGTCGCAACGCATGATGCCGCCGAAGATGTTCACCAGAATGCCCTCGACGTTGGGATCCGACAGGATAATCTTGAACGCCGCGGTGACACGCTCCTTGGTGGCACCGCCGCCAACGTCGAGGAAGTTGGCCGGCGCCATGCCGTACAGCTTGATGATGTCCATCGTCGCCATCGCCAGGCCGGCGCCGTTCACCATGCAGCCGATGTTGCCGTCCAGTGCGACATAGTTCAACTCGAACCTGGCGGCTTCCAGCTCCTTGGGGTCTTCCTCTGACTGATCGCGCAGCTTTTCCAACTCGGGATGGCGGAACAAGGCGTTGTCGTCGAAGCTGACCTTGGCATCCAGGGCGATGACCTCGCCGCCGCCGGTCACCACCAGCGGGTTGATCTCGATGACGGCGCAGTCGAGGGCAACAAAGGCGGTGTAGATGCCGGTGACGAACCTGCCGAAGGCGGCGGCCTGCTTGCCGCCAAGCCCTAGGCCCGTCGCCAGCCGGCGGGCATAGAAGCCAGAGAGACCGGACGCCGGATCGATGCCGACCCGGAGGATCTTTTCCGGCTGGTTGACGGCGACCTCCTCGATCTCCATGCCGCCCTCGGTGGAGGCGACGATGGTCACCCGCCCGGTGAGCCGGTCGACCAGCAGCGACAGATACAGCTCGTGGGCGATATCGCAGCCGGCCTCCACGTAGACCCGGCGCACCGAACGTCCGGCGGCGCCGGTCTGCTTGGTGACCAGGGTGTGGCCGATCATCGCCTCGGCGGCGGCGCGAACCTCGGCGGCGGACCGCGCGAGGCGCACGCCGCCCTTGCCGTCCGGATCGTCGGCGAAGCGGCCGGCGCCGCGCCCGCCGGCATGGATCTGCGACTTGACCACGTAGACCGGGCCCGGAAGCTTGCCGGCCGCCGCCTCGGCCTGTTCCGGGGTCCAGGCGACGTAACCGTCGAGCACGGTGACGCCGTAGCGCTTCAGCAGTTCCTTGCCCTGGTATTCGTGGATGTTCATGACGATACCCCCATCGTGCTATCGCGCTTCGTTCGTTCTGGCGCGCTTCGTTCGTTCGCGTGCTTCAGGCGTTCCGCCGAACACGATCCCGCGCCATTGTGGTGGTCGCGAAATTCGCCATCGGTTGGCTGCACCGCCATCGCGAACCTCGGAACCGTACGCCACACTAGCAAACAATGATTTGCCCGTGTCCATATCGGTCCGAAAGTTCGTCAGGGGTGTGATCCCGCCGCGTCGAACTTTCGGACCGGGAGACGAGGGCCGCGCGACGCGGACCCGGCTGATAGATGCAGCCGAGACGCAAGGCACTGTCGCTTTGCCTTCAATGGCCTGCTGGTCCCATGGGTCGGTCGCAAGCTGCGCCAAACCGCTGGGGCATGAGACCAATATGCGCATCAGTGAAGTGCGCTATGTCGCGAAATGTTTGAAGGTGCCGATCGACGCGGATGCTCGTGGCCGCTGCGCGTCTCTCGCTTCTTGTGTCTTCAGATCCTCTGCGATCGGTTACTAACCGATCAGCTTGCGGGATGCCTCGATCAGTTCCTTCACCGCCCCGCAGGACTTGTCGAACATCGCCTTTTCGGCCGGGTTGAGTTCGATCTCGACGATCTTCTCCACCCCGCCGGCACCGATGACGACCGGAACGCCGACATACATGTCCTTGATGCCGTACTGTCCGGTCAGATAGGCCGCACAGGGCAGCACGCGCTTCTTGTCCTTCAGGTAGGCCTCGGCCATCGCGATCGCCGAGGCCGCCGGCGCGTAGAACGCACTGCCCTTTTCCAGCAGCTTGACGATTTCGCCGCCGCCGTTGGCGGTGCGCGCGACGATCGCATCGATCTTCGCCTGGGTGCTCCAGCCCATCTTGACCAGGTCCGGCACCGGGATGCCGGCGACGGTGGAGTAACGGGTCAACGGCACCATGGTATCGCCGTGGCCGCCTAGCACGAACGCCGTCACGTCCTGCACCGACACGCCGAATTCCTGCGCCAGGAACAGCTGGAAGCGGGAGCTGTCGAGGATGCCGGCCATGCCGACCACCTTGTTGGCGGGCAGGCCGGACTTCTGCTGCATCACCCACACCATCGCGTCCAGCGGGTTGGTGATGCAGATGACGAAGGCATTCGGGCAGTTGGTCCTGATGCCCTCGGCGACCTGGGCGATGACGCCGGCGTTCTTGCCGATCAGATCATCGCGCGACATCCCCGGCGTGCGCGGGAAGCCGGCGGTGACGATCACCACGTCGGCATCCTTGATCGCGGCGTAGTCGGATCCGCCGGTCATCAGCGCATCGAACCCATCGACCGGCCCGGATTGCATGATATCCAGCGCCTTGCCCGCCGCGACGCCGCCGTAGACGTCGAACATGACGACGTCTCCAAGCTCTTTCAGGCCGATCAGATGGGCGAGGGTGCCGCCGATATTGCCGGCGCCGATCAGGGCGATCTTGTTGCGGGCCATGGGGTAATCCTTCCGAGGGCGCAGCGCCGCGCCGAATGATATGAACCGGCCTGCCGAGGCGCCGCCCAACAGGCTGCCCAATTCCGGGCGCAACGCTGGGCGGGACTGCCTGCCCGGACGGTAGACGGTTTGCTAGCCCATCACGCGGAACCCGGCAAGAAGCTGCGGTGCAACACGTCAGACCAGATCCCCAGGGCCGACCGGGGTCGCGAAGTCCGAACCGATTTGGGGGTGCAATTTCAGATCGCAGGCCACCGGAGGTGGGCGACGGCGGCGATCAGGCGCCCTGTTCCCGCCTGCTCGCGCATCAAAGACGTGCCACTTCGCTGTTGGTCCGCGGTCGCCGATCAACGCGACCAATGGCGGACGCAGCGGGTTCAGCGCTGCTCGCGACCGGGTATTACACCAGCTCCTCGGTCTTGAAGTCGGCTGGCACAATGATCTCCAGCACTTCGCAATCGGCTGAATAGTCCAGCACCGTGTGGCGGATGCCGGAGGGCTGCAGCCAGCAGCTTCCGGTGGACATCATCTGCTCGCCGTGACCCGCGAACTCGTTCTTCATCCAGCCTTGCAGCACGTAGACCAGCTGCAGCTCCATGGTGTGCCGATGAGGCTTGCGGACCTCATCGGTGCAGGGTGGGGTGAAGCGGATGACGTGCGCCTGGCAGCGGCCGCTGGTTGCCGCGGCGATGCCAAGATCGCGGTACTGGGCGTAACGACGCAGGCCGTCGGTCTTGAAGTCGTCCTGGTTGAGGTGGCTGACGGTGAACACCTGCGGGGCGCTGACGGGGGTCTTGGCGGGTGGGGGCGACTTCGCGGTTCGGCGAGGCGCGCCGGCGGCGCGGACCCGGCGCGCGGCAGGGGTTGGCGGGGCGGCGCGGATGACGGGGCGGCGGGCGGCTTTTTTCGCTGGGGCTGGCTGGTTCATCGAAGCTGGCTTTTTCAGCGAACCTGGCTTGACCGGCGGTGCGGCCTTGGCGGCCGGCATGGGCTTCGGCGGCGGGCGTTTTGCCTTGGTAGCCGCGGACTTTGCGGTGGCCGCTGACTTCGAAGCGTTCGCGGACCTCGAGGCGTTCGCGGACTTAAAAGGGGGCGCGGACTTAAAAGGGGGCGCGGACTTTGGGGCGGCGGCGTTTGGCTTTGCCGGTGTCGTCCTGTGCTTCACGGTGGTGGTTTTTTTCGCCAGCGGCGGCTTGGCGGCGGCGCGGTGGGCGGCGGCCGCGGGCTTGGACGCGACGGCCGGTTTCGCCGGGCGCTTGTTCACGGCGGCAGATTTGCGCGCAGCCGTCTTCTTCGGGCTGGTTACCGTGGTCTTCGCCAGCTTGGCGCCTGATCGCTTCAGGTTGACGCGATCACGCTCTACTTCCCGTTGTTTCAGAGAGCGATTGACGTCCGAGCTCGGTTCAACCTCGGACAATCGCGCTTTAGGCCTAACAGCGCGCGGTGCCGCCTTCGCCTGGACAGGCACGCCGTGCGCGGTGCTGATTTTAGCCATGGCGTCGTCCTCGTGACACTTTTCAATTGAAAACAGTATCGACGCGATGACGGCTTATTTTCAAGAGGGAGTAACGAAGGTGATCGCGGACGGACTGCCGACGACGATCCGCACGCCGGTCTTGATCAGGCTGCCGGCGGCCTGGTCGACATGAAATGCGGTAATATCGTCGCTGTCCTGGTTGGCGACATACAGATGCTTCGCGCGCGGCCCGAAGGCGAAGAATCGCGGCGTGGCACCCCCGGTGGGGATATTGCCGGCATAGGTCAGCAACCCGTCGTCGGGGGTCACGACGAACCGCGCGATGCTGTCCAGGCCGCGGTTCGAGACATAGACGAACCGTCCGCAGGGCAATCCCGCGATCTCGGCCGTGGTGTTCGGTTCCGTATGACCGGGCCACAGTGTCGAGATCACCTGTCGTTCGGTGGCGCGTTCCGCCCTCCAGTCGAACACCGAAACCGTCGAGTCGAGCTCGTTGTTCACGTAGAGCACCGGCAGGGTCGGGTGGAACATGGCATGACGCGGTGCCGCGCCCGGGGCTGAGCCGACGAAGCCCTGGTCGGTGGCGGTCAGGCGACCATCCTGAAACCGGAAGAAGAAGGTGCGGTCGAGACCTTTGTCCGGAACCACCACGAACTGCCCGGTGGGGTCGAAGATAACCGCGTGCGGATGCGAGGCCGTCTGTTGCTTCGGATCGGGGCCAGGGGCACCTTGAAGCCGCACCAGCTGGCTGACCGGTTGCAACCGCCCGTCCTCATCGAGCGGGATGACCGCGACCGCGCCGGTGCCGTAGTTGGCGACCACCAGGAAGCGTTCGGTCGGGTCCAAGGCCGAATCGACCGGGTTGTTGCCCGAGCAGGTGACCTGGTTGAGCAGTGTCAGCGCCCCGCTGTGGCGGTCGATGGTGAAGGCGCTGACCAGCTCGCGGCCGCCATGCACGCTGTAGAGGCGGCTGGAGTCGCGGCTGAGGGTGAACAAAGACGGGTTCTCCAGGCCGCCGACGTGCTGAAGATGGGTCCACCCGCCGCTGACCTCATCGACACGGTAGACGTTGATGCCGTCTCCGTGTCCGTCGCGGTCGGATGTCGTGTAGCCGCCGACATAGGCAAACATATCATTCTCCCTTTCGGTCGCCTGTAGCCTGTTCCGGGATCGCCTGATCCGGGGTCGCCTGATCTGGGGTCGCCTGATCCAGGATGATCCCGGTCATCGCCGGGTCGTCGGTGACCGAACCGTGGAGCCGAACGGCAGGCCCGGCTTCGCCCCGAGCGGCCCGTTCCGTTGCGATCAGCGCCGGCACGTCGTCGCGGACGTGGCCGCCGGCTTGCGCGAAAAAGCCGATGACCACGACCGGGTGGGTGCGCAGCCCCCGCAGCGCATCGGCGACGAAGGGCGCTTCCTCCAGGCAGGCGGCCTCGACCCGGGCGAACAGTTCGGTCGCCGCTACCCTGGCGGCATGGCGGTGCAGCGCCAATGCGCGGCCGGGTGCGCTGGCAGAGCCATGGCCGACAACCAGCACAGCGGTGGACCGTGATGACAGGCCCAGCCCGGCGCAGGCCGCGAGTGCCTGGTGCTCGATCAGTCCGGCGATGGCATCGTGAACGCCCACCGGCGGACACATGCGGGCCGGGCGGTGGTGCAGCGCGCTCGGCAACGCGACCCGGGTGAAATAGCCGTCCTCCATGAAGAACGGCACGACGCAGAGGGCCACGCCGTCGCCGATCCGCGCCAGTGCGTCATCCACCGACGGCGCGCCGTGCAGCAACGCGACCTCGACCTGCGCGAACCCGCCTGCCTGACGCAGCGCGTCGGCATGCCCGCTCATCGCGGCGCCGGCGTCGGGGTAGCGGACCGACCCGTGGCCGATCAGCAACAAGGCGTGGTTGGGGGACAAGCGTGGCACTCCGGGGTCAGCGGTTAAATGTTCGGGAGGCCTTGTCGGTTTGCCCCAAAAGGTAATCTGACGCAGATAAGTCTGAATTGAAGGCACGACAAACGGCGAGGAGTGGAAAATGCCCGAGGAGCTACCCGAACGGGAAGCGATGGCGTTCGACGTCGTGATCGTGGGTGGCGGGCCGGCGGGTCTGTCGGCGGCGATCCGGTTGAAACAGCTCAATCCCGAGATGGCGGTCTGCCTGGTGGAAAAGGGCGGCGAGGTTGGCGCGCATATTCTGTCCGGCGCGGTGATCGAGCCGCGCGCGCTGAACGAGTTGATCCCGGACTGGCAACAGAAGGGTGCGCCGCTGGACACCCCGGCGCGCGAGGACCGGTTCGTGTTCCTGACCGAGACGCGGTCGTTCAAGCTGCCGACCCCGCCGCAGATGCACAATCATGGCAACTACATCGTGTCACTGGGCAACGTGGTGCGCTGGTTGGGTCAACAGGCCGAGGAGCTGGGGGTCGAGATCTATCCGGGTTTCGCGGCCGCGGAGCTTTTGGAGGAAGACGGGCGCATCGTCGGCATCGCCACCGGCGACATGGGCGTGGACAAGCAGGGGAAGGCCACCGGCAACTTCCAGCGCGGCATGGCGTTGCGGGCTCGATACACGCTGTTCGCGGAAGGCTGCCGCGGGTCGCTGTCTAAGCAGCTGATGCAGCGTTTCAACCTGCGCGAGGGCCACGATCCGCAAACCTATGCGATCGGGATCAAGGAGCTGTGGGAAATTCCCGCTGCCAATCACAAGCCGGGCCTGATCGAGCACACGCTGGGTTGGCCGCTCGACCGCGCGACCTACGGCGGGTCGTTCCTGTATCATTTTGGCGACAATATGGTTTCGTTTGGGTTTGTTATCGGCCTGGACTACAGCAATCCCTGGCTGTCGCCGTTCGACGAGATGCAGCGTTTCAAGACGCATCCCGCCGTGCGCCCGCATTTCGAGGGTGGACGGCGGATCTCCTACGGCGCCCGCGCGTTGAACGAAGGCGGGCTGCAGTCGATCCCGAAGCTGAGCTTCCCGGGCGGCCTGCTGATCGGTGACGCGGCGGGGTTCCTCAATGTGCCGAAGATCAAGGGTACCCACACCGCGATGAAGTCGGGCATGCTGGCGGCCGAGGCGGTGGCCGAGGCGCTGGCGGGGGCGCATCCGGCCGAGGTGACCGGCTACCTCGATCGGCTGCGGTCGAGCTGGTTGTGGGAGGAACTGTCGAAGGTCCGCAACGTCCGGCCGGCGTTCGCCAAGTTCGGCCTGTGGGGCGGGCTGGCCTATAGCGCGCTGGACACCTACCTGCTGCGCGGCAAGGCGCCGTGGACGTTGCATCATCCGCACCCCGACAACGAGACGTTGACCGAGGCGGACAAGGCGCCGCGGATCCCCTACCCGAAGCCGGATGGGGTGCTGACCTTCGACAAGCTGTCCTCGGTGTTCATCAGCAACACCAACCATGAGGAAAACCAGCCGGCGCATCTGGTGCTGGCTGATCCAGCGAAGGCGATCGCGCTGAATTGGGAGCACTTCCGTAGTCCGGAAGTTCGCTATTGCCCGGCGGCGGTCTATGAGATCGTCGGCGCCGAGGAAGGGGCGCCGAAGCTGCAGATCAACGCGCAGAACTGCGTGCACTGCAAGACCTGCGATATCAAGGACCCGTCACAGAACATCAACTGGGTTCCCCCCGAGGGTGGCGGCGGACCCAGCTATCCAGGCGGGATGTAGGCGCGGGTCGAACAGAGGCCGCGGGCGAAACGACCGCGGCCAGCCGGGCCGCCGCGTTCGAGGCTTGATCGAGCGTGGATGATGATCGTTTCGGGGTGCCCGAAACGGCTCTGGCTTTTTGTTTTCAAGAGCAACCTTATCAGCCAGACTTCTCAGTCAGGCTGATGATGCTGTCAGCAGCCGTCTGCGGCCGAACTGGAGGATCGGGCTCTCGACCATCCTGTAGAGCAGCAGGCCGAACAGATTGGCGCCCACCAGGGTGGCGACGACGAACAGGGTTGGGCTGATGGCATCAATCTTCAACCGAAGCAGTGCCGACAGAACCAGGGTGTGGAACAGATAGACGCTATAGGAGGCATCGCCGAACGCCTCGGCCGCGGGCTCGAACATGCCTTGCCCTGGCTGACCGAAGATGCTGACGAACACGCACAGCGAGCAGAGCAGCCAGATCACCAGCAGGCTGGGTGGCACAAGCTGATGGTTCGGCTGGATCGCCAGCAACCCGGTGTAGAGGAACCACAGGGCGATCAATCCGATCATCAACGGGAAGGGATGGGGAATGCGCAAGCCTGGCCGGATCCTGTCTTCGGCGATGGCGAAGAGCATGCCCACGACGAACAGTAGCATGATCGGCCGGGTCCAGTACAGCGTGATCGTTGTTGGTTCAGAGAGGTCGGACACCGGCATCATCCACGCGCCAACCGTCACCAGTGCGACGATCGTCGCGATGATCAGCACCTGACCGATACGACGTCGAAAGAATAACCCAAGGGTGAAGATGAGGTAAAACAGCAACTCGTATTGCAAGGTCCAGGCCTGACCCACCAGCGGGTGCATGTTTCCCGCGGCGTTAACCAGATGCGGCACGAGGAGAAAGGAGAAGCCGATGTCGGCGCTGCTGTAGGCACCGTGATGCGGACTGAGCACGACAAAGATGGCGACCGCGATCCAGTAGATCGGGAAGATGCGGATCACGCGCTTGATGGCGAACTGGGCCATGCCGCGCGGATCGCCAAACGCGTTGCGCGACGTTTTAAAGATGATGAAGCCGCTGATAACAAAAAAAGTCGCGACGCCGACATAGCCGCCGCAGGTGGCCCATGCTGCCTGGTCACTGGCGATGATTTGCCGCCCCCTCAGCGCATCGATGCTGTGCACCATCACCACGAGGGAAGCCGCCAATCCGCGAAGCGCCTGCAGGTGATAGAGTTTGCCGCCGCTGGCAGCCCGCGGCGCACCGGTTGTTTCCCGCCGCCATCCGGCCGCGATGAGAGACGTCACGGGCCGTAGCCGGAATGAATTAGCATAAGATTACCTTTCAAAATGACTGTGAAAAACCGTGGCGTGGGCAAACGAATTAGATTCTAATTGGCAGATCAAGCCCTGCCGCGCAGAATTCGATCAACAAAATCTGATCTCGATTAGTCGATTGTCGCGGACTGTATTTGCAGACTGTCTTTTTCGCGGACAATTTCGGTTGGAGATCGCAAGGAGAAATCATCGCAGCCGTTGCTTGCCCATGCATCGCAGCGGCCGATACATCGCTGCCTCTGCCGACAACCCAGTCGGGCCGGAAAACGCCGGGCGGGCACGCTGCATTCTCGCGCAGCACCATGGAGTAGGGCGAGAACGCGGGGGCCTTGGCCGATCAGCAACCCAGGCGCCGCGCGTCATTCGGGAGGATCAATGATGCGTCGGTCATCGCAAGCTGAATGACACCGTGCCGCACGACTGTTAAAGTGAGCATATGCAACATGTCCGTAACGCTCGCCGGTCCGTCCTTCTCGCGCTGACGCTGCTATCGGCCTGCGCGGCATCAAACCCATCCTCGGACGCCGTGAGCGGTGCGGACGGCGTCACCGGTCGGATGCCGGACGGGGTGCTGGGGAACTACCTGGCCGGCCGCTTCGCGCTGTCGCAAGGCGACTACCAGACCGCGGCCACCGACCTGCTTGCGGCGGCCGCGCAAAGCCCCGACAATGCGGATATCAAGCTGCAGGCGTTCATTGCGACCCTGGATGCCGGCCGGCCGGAAGCCGTGAAGCTGGCGCGACAGCTACCCGACAGCCAGATCGCGCAGCTTGTGCTGGCGGACGTGGACGTCAAGGCCGGTCGCTGGCAGGCCGCCGAACAGCGCTTCCACGGGCTGCCGCGCCAGGGTCTGACCCAGCTGCTGCAGCCGCTGCTGGTGGCGTGGGCGCAGCAGGGGGACGGGCGGACCGACCCGGCGCTGTCGACGCTGCAGCCCTACATCGACAATCCGCGGTTTCGCAGCATCTTCACGCTGCATGCGGCGATGATCGCCGACCTCGGCGGCCGTCAGGCGGACGCCGCGCGGTTGTACCGGGCCACCGAGACCGACCTGTCGGAGCCCAATCTGCGGATGGCGCAGATCCTGGCAAGCTGGGAGGCGAGGTCGCACCAGCCGGCGGAGGCGCAGCGCATCCTGGCAAGTCTGCCGGCGGTCGCGCCCAACCTGGCGATTGTCCTGCCAGCCCTGATGGCCGATCTCGCCGAACGGCCGGTGCCGAACGCGAGCGACGGCATCGCGGAAGCGTATTTCACCTTCGCCGCCCTGCTGCAGGCGCAGGATGCCAACGATTTCTCCCTGATCATGCTGCGGCTGGCGCTGGATCTGCGGCCGGATTTCGCCGCCGCGCGACTGCTGGCCTCGGAGATCCTGCAGAACGAGAATCATCCGCAGATGGCCCTGCGCAGTCTGATCGAGGTGCCGGCGAGCGATCCGTTGATCGCCATCGTGCAGCTGCGCCGAGCCGCGCTGATCGATCGTCTGGGGCGTCCGGATGACGCGATGCGCGACCTGGAGCGCCTGGCCAGGGATTATCCCGACAGCCCGCTGCCCGACGAGCAGCGCGGTGACATCCTGCGGGGCAAGCAGAGGTTCGCCGACGCCGCCCAGGCCTACGACCGGGCGATCACGCGGATCGCGCAGCCGACCGGGTCGGACTGGATCGTGTTCTATGACCGCGGCATCGCCGAGGAGCGCATCCATCAATGGCCGAAGGCGGAGGCGGATTTCAACCACGCGCTGCAGCTGTCGCCCAATCAGCCCTATGTGCTGAACTACCTCGGCTACTCGCTGGCCGACATGGGTCATCAGCTTGGCAAGGCGCGTCAGATGATCCAGCGGGCGGCGGAGCAGCGGCCGAACGATTCCGCGATCACCGACAGCCTGGGCTGGGTGATGTACCGTCAGGGCGATACCAAGAACGCGGTGAAGACGCTGGAGCGCGCGGTCGAACTGCAGCCGGAGGATGCAACCATCAACGGCCACCTCGGCGATGCCTACTGGGCGGCCGGGCGCAAGGTCGAGGCGCAGTATCAGTGGCGACGGGCGCTGACGCTGGACCCGACATCGGAGGATGCGGCGAAGCTGGAGGCCAAGCTGAAGACCGAGCGGCCGGGCGCCGTCATCAGCGGACAATAGCCGGCCCGCTGTCTGTGCCAGCCTTGACGGAACCTGCGTCGGCGAAGATCAATCTGCATCTGCATGTCGTCGGGCGGCGCGCGGACGGCTATCATCTGTTGCACAGCCTGGTGGTCTTCGCTGGGATCGGCGACCGGCTGAGCGTGTCGCCCGCGCCCGCGTTGTCACTGGCGGTGACCGGTCCGTTCGCAGCCGGGTTGGCCGGTGAAGCCGACAACCTGGTGCTGCGGGCCGCCCGTGCACTGGCGGCCGCGGCCGGGATGGTGGCCACCGGGCGGCTGGTACTGGAGAAAAATCTTCCGGTCGCCTCCGGCATTGGCGGCGGATCGGCGGATGCGGCGGCCACGCTTCGGCTGTTGTGCCGGTTCTGGGGCGTCCAGAGTCGGGCCATGGACAATATCGCCGCGGGATTGGGGGCGGATGTTTCGGTCTGTCTGGCCAGCCGGCCGGCGGTCATGTCCGGGATCGGTGAGGTCCTGGCGCCGGCGCCGGTACTGCCGGACGTCGGCATCGTGCTGCTCAATCCGGGCGTGGCGGTTTCCACGCCGGCGGTGTTTCGCAGTCGTCCGAGCGTGTGGTCCGAGCCGGCGGTTTTTCCGGGTGGCTGGGCGGATGTCGATGCGATGGTGGCGACCCTGCGCCGCGCCGGCAACGACCTTCAGGCGCCGGCCATCCGGCTGGCGCCAAGCGTGGGCGAGGCGCTCGCGGCCCTGTCGGCAGCACCCGGCTGTCTGATGGCCCGCATGAGCGGTTCGGGGGCGACGTGTTTTGGCCTGTTCGCCACGCCAGGCACGGCGCGGGCGGCCGCGCGTGTGGTCGAGCGCGACGGATGGTGGGCGTGGGGCGGCGGGCTTGAGCGCTAGAGCGCTTGCCGGCTGACCGTAAACGGTCAGCGCGCCCTAGCAGCCTGTCGGACTTACCACCATCCCGGATCTTGGTTAGAATCGTAACGACGATTCGCCACCGCCCCGGATGCACACCATGAGCAACTTTCGTCCCACCGAACGCCGGATCGACTTCCTGATGCCCCCCTCGGTCGAAGACTGGCTGCCGCAACAGCACCTCGCGCGGTTTGTGGTGGCGGTTGTCGACAGCCTTGACCTTCGGACCATGAGCGGCAGCTATCGGGGTTCGGGTTCGGCCTCCTATCGTCCGGCGCTTCCTGCCCCAGATCGAGGCGCAGTTCGTCGAGGTGCTGAAGCTGGCGCGCGAGATGGGTGTCTTACGGATGGGTATCGTGGCGCTGGACGGGACCAAGATCCATGCCAATGCCAGCCACCTCATCTGGCCATTCCATCAGGCTACGCCTGAAGGAACCTTGGGCCAGCCTCGCCACAGTGCGCTGTCGTACGAACAGGCCGGCAAGATCGAGGCGCAGTTAAAGGCGGAAGTCGTCGCCCTGCTGGCGAACGCCGAAGCGGCTGATAAAGCCGATGTCCCCGAAGGGATGGAGATCCCGGCGGAACTGGCCCGGCGTGAAACGCGGCTGGAGAAGCTCGCCCAAGCGCGCGCGAAGATCGAAGAGCGGACCAAGGAGCGCTGCGCCCGCGAGCAGGCCGACTGCCAGGCGAAGCTGGCGGCGCGCGAAGCCAAAGCCAAGGCGAGCGGTCGCAATCCCGGCAGCAAACCTCTCGTTGTGCCGCTGAACGGCCCGCTTCCCGCGGACTAGATCAACCTGACCGATGAGGCATCGCGCATCATGCCGGTGGCGAAAGGCGGGTTCGAGCAGTGCTACAACGCCCAGGCCGTTGTCGCTACCGACAGTCTTCTGGTGGTGGTCGCCGATGTGGTTCAGGCAACTAACGACAAGCGCCAGCTTCAGCCGATGCTCGGCAAGATCGCGGCGTTGCCCGGCGCATTGGGCAAGGCGGCAACGCTGCTTGCAGACAATGGCTATTTCAGTGCCGCCAATGTCACAGCCTGCGCGCAGGCCGGGATCGAGCCGCTGATCGCGATGGGTCGCCAGCCGCATTATCCGCCTTTGGCCGAGCGACCGCCAGGGCAGCGTCAGTTCGCCTGGCCCCTCACCGGGGTCTGCCGCCGTGATGATCCGCTCAGGTAGATTTGGCCTTCTCGCAGAACGCGTCCAGCGCCGAGGTGAGAACGTGTGGTCCCGCGAAGTCGGCGGCGATCTGCTTATAAAGACGCGCAGCCGCCTGATAAAAACCTGAACCTGGTTGGTCATCGCCCACAAACGCCGCGATCTCCTCCATCTCGGCTACCCAGCGGTAGGCCTTGCTGTGCATCTTCGGCATCTGTGAAGTCAGCCATTGGAGCAGCGCCGGTTGGCTGATCGTCATTTCCGCTACCAGGGCGTCCGCAGTACCGGCCCGTGTGGCGGCGAGCATCATGGCGGCGCCCAGCGCGGTGAAACCCTTGGTCACGCCGGCGTAAGACATCTTCATGGCGGAGGCTGCACCCACAGGACCGGGCTGGACCGGTGTCGACAGTCCATATTGTTGCAGCACCTTGACCTTCTCGGCATCCGGCCCTGACAGGTAGATGCGAGTCTTGCTTGAATCGGGTTCCGGTGGCGGCCCGATGATGCCACCATCAACGAACGCGGCACCGGACGCCCGAACGACACGTTCGATACGCAAGACGGTGTCGGGGCTGACAGCATTACAGTCGACGTAAAGCGGTTTGCCTGCTGCGCGGCGCATTGCCGGGACTAACCGCTTTGCCAACGTCAGCGCTTCGCCCGGCGGGACGATAGAGAGGATGAAATCGGCCTCGGCCAGTTGTTCGTCGGTGGCGTCGGCCATTCCAGCGGCCCGGGCACGCGAGACTGTCGCGGCGGAGCGACCCGACAAGGACGTTCGGACGGGAATGCCAGACTCAGTCAGCCGTTTCGCGACAGCACTTCCCATCATGCCAGGCGCGACCACCGCGACGATTGGTACCATCTGTCAAGCTCCTTAACTTTTAATGGAAGGATGCCCCAGGACCGGGTCCTGGGAAAGGTGCCGGCCACAGCTGGAGGCCGGCTAAGCCTGGTTCTACGAAATGGCCGCCATTGCGAGTGTTGCGGCGACGCGGCAAGCTCGCCGGCCGATGAAATACCCGCGTAGATCTTGTTTCCTCGCTCCACGCGTCGCAGGAAGCATGCGCGGCAGGAACCGACGCCCAGATTTAGCAATTCATCCTGTGACAGGAGAGGCAATGCGCTTCATCAAACTTCTGGCCTTGCTGCCCTTCGTGGGCATCTTGGTTGGTGTTCCCTTCCTCAATCGGGTGGAGCCGTTGGTATTGGGAATGCCGCTCATCCTTGCCTGGATCGTCCTTTGGATCATTCTCACAGCGGGCATCATGGCGATTATCTACCTCTGCGACCCGGCCAACCGGAAAGTGGTGGACGCTCGATCATGAGTGCCGCGCTGATCATCATTGTCGCGACCATCATCGGTGTCCTGTGTCTGGGATTGCTTGCGCGGCGCGGTAAGGACATGGATCTGGAGCAATGGACTGTTGGCGGCCGAGGCTTCGGCACTGTTCTCGTATTCGTATTGATGGCCGGCGAGATCTATACGACATTTACCTTCCTTGGCGGCAGCGGGTTCGCTTACGGCCACGGCGCGCCGGCGTTGTACATCCTGGCCTACGGGTGCCTGGCCTATGTGATCTCCTACTGGCTGCTACCGCCGATCTGGCGCTACGCCAAGCAGCACCGCCTGATCGCGCAGCCCGATTTTTTCGCTCACAAGTACCAAAGTCCCGCGCTGGGCGTGCTGGTTGCCCTGGTTGGTATCGTCGCGCTGATCCCGTATCTGGTGCTGCAGCTCAAAGGCCTTGGCATCATTGTCGACGCCGCCGCGTACGGCGCGGTATCGCCGACCTTGGCGATATGGATAGGCGCGGCCGTCGTCACCGCCTACGTAATGGTCTCCGGCGTCCGCGGCTCTGCCTGGACGGCCGTGGTAAAGGATACGCTTATCCTTACGGTGGTGGTATTCCTCGGCATCTACTTGCCGATCCACTACTACGGCGGTTATGGCCCAATGTTCTCGGCCATCCAGGCAGCCAAGCCCAACTTCCTCGCGCTGCCCGCCAAGGGCGAGAGCGTTGCCTGGTTCGACTCTACCGTCTTACTCACCGCGCTCGGGTTCTACATGTGGCCGCATAGCTTTGGCTCGCTGTTCGCCGCCAAGGAAGAACGAGCCTTCCGCCGCAACGCCGTCCTGCTGCCGCTGTATCAGCTAATCCTGCTGTTCGTGTTCTTTGTCGGTTTCGCCGCGATCTTGAAGGTCCCCGGTCTCAAAGGGCCGGAGATCGATTTGTCGCTGCTGCGTTTGTCGGTGCAGAGCTTTGATCCCTGGTTCGTAGGCGTCATTGGCGCCGCCGGCGTGCTGACCGCGCTGGTGCCTGGATCGATGATCCTGATCGCCGCAGCAACACTGCTGGCAAACAACATATTCCGGTTTGTCCGCCCCCAGGCAACCGATGAGACTGTGTCGCGTCTCGCCAAGTCGCTGGTTCCGGTCATCGCACTGATCTCGGTGATCTTCACGCTGCGCGGAGGGACCACGATTGTCGCGCTGCTATTGATGGGATACAGCTTTGTCACTCAGCTTTTTCCGACATTGATTGCCAGCCTGTTGCCGCATAATCCGGTCACCTGCGAGGGCGCCATCGCAGGCATCTGCGTCGGCGTCGCGACTGTCGCGGTCACGACGATGACCCACACCAGTGTTTCGACGATTTTTCCGGCGTTGCCCGAGGCTTTGCGTGACCTTAACATCGGCATTGTCGCGCTAATTCTAAACGTGGTCGCTATGGGCGTTGTCAGTTCGGTGACCCGTCGCCGGCCAGCCTACGCCTGAGCGGCGGATGAGGACGCTGCTAATCGTTTGCCACTCATTGACTGGTGGAACGCGGCAGATGGCTGAAGCTGCCGCCGACGGCGCGTCCGCCGAGGCTGAAGCAACCGTCCGGCTGCTAACGGCCGTAAAGGCCGAGCCGGCGGACGTTCTGACCGCAGATGGCTACCTGTTTGCCTGCCCGGAAAATCTCGCGGCAATGGCGGGCCAGATGAAGGATTTCTTCGACAGGACATACTATCCGGCGCTGGAGCACATCAACGGGCGGCCCTACGCCGCCTTGATCTGCGCCGGCAGCGACGGTCACAATGCTGCACGACAGATTGCCCGCATCGTCACCGGCTGGCGCCTGCGCCAAATTGCCGATCCACTCATCGTCAATACGAACGCACAGAGACCAGAGGCGATATTGGCATCGAAAACCATCGCGACGATCGACCTGGACCGCTGCCGAAATCTAGGCGCTGCGATGGCTGCCGGCTTGGTTGCCGGCATCTTTTGACCACAAAAGTGGCTGGCCGCCTAACTGTGTGGAATTATTGCGCGAGTCGCTTCCTGCCAGCGTGAAAACCGGGCGCCAAGGCGAATGTCTCCCCGGTCCGATCGCGCGGATCCGTCGTCACCAGAACATCGACCAACCGGTCAGGTACCACCACCTGCCCCGGCGGCAACTTGTCCAAGGTGCCGATGTGTTCGGCCTGAGCGATGACAATTCCACCGCTTCTTCTGGCTGCTCGGGCAATCGTCATGGACTCGCGGGTCATTGCAATCGCGGCGGTTCCTTCCATGAACGCCACCCCGATCAGCGCCACATCGATCGGGAAGCCGCGAAACAGCAGAGCCTCGTCGCCAGCCGGACGGACCAGGCGCACCAACTGTTCTCGCGTGCGCCGGTTCAGCCGACCACCGCCGTTACGGGGATCGGTGAAGGTACCCAGGCCGCTGCGGCTGAGATGTCCGGGCAGGCCTTCAGCGATGTCGCGAAGCAGGCGGTTGATGACGCCGGCCGGCAGGCTGTAGGCCTCGATCCGGTTGGCAGCCGACAAGGCCTGCAAGCCCGGGACCGGATGCCACTGGCCGCCCACCACACGCCGAACCAGGCCTTCTCGCGCCAGAAGGTTCAGCCCGTGGTTGCGGCCATGGCCTTGGGTGGTGGCGTAAACGATGGTCAGGTTACCAGGCTGGGCCGCGGTGGCGAACAAATCTGCGACCGCGTTGGCCAGCCCGTCGCTCAACCAGCCCACGGCGATTGTGCTGCCAGCGCGGATCAGGGCGGCGGCTTCAGTGGCCGAGGCGGTTTTCCAGTGTCTCACGGGACGCAGGTTAGATCCCGAGCGAGAGAGCAATGACAACATCAGACGCGCGCTCCACCGGAACCAAACCGGTTTAAGCGCGGGATAATAACGGTTGTGGTCTGGAAAAGGAATGACATAAGTGATATCGCGGGAGCTTCCGCCCGCTAATCACGTAGATGTGGCATTACTTCGCTGCACATCAACCGCAGCGAGTTCACGACGTTTGCGTGCGGAATACGCATGCCACAGTTCATCTCGGCCAGTATGCCAGCTAGACCCAGAGTCTCTTGCAAGCCTGCAAGGCGGTCGGCCACCATGGTGGATGTGCCGACGACGATCTTACTCTTCAACACCTCGTCGTAATCGATGGTCATCAGACGCTGGCCGCGTTCAGCGCGGTTCTCGATCGCACGTGCACCTTCCTGAGTGGCCGAGGCTTCAATCCGCTCGCCAAGGTATTTGTAGAAAAACATCACGCTCTCATGCGGCTCCTCTCGAGCCTGTTGCTCAGTGTCGGCAATATAGACCGGCACGCGGAGAAACACCCGGCCGTTCCCCGGGTGACCTGCGGCGGCCCAGGCTTCCCGGTAAACGCGCAGGTTAGGCACCAACTCATTCAGATCGCCCAGCCGGGTCGCGACGAAGATAGGCATGCCGGCCTCGCCGCTTTGCTGGAACGTGTCGGGGCTGTTCACCGCGATCCGCAGTTCAGGATAAGGCGCCTGATAGGGCTTTGGCACCAGACAGACGTTATCGAAATGATAGAACTGTCCGTGAAACGAGAATGTCTCCTGGGTCCAGGCACGCTTCAGTATTTCCAGCACCTCAGCAAAGCGTTCGCGACTTTCGGCATACGAAATGCCATAGGCTTGATAGGTCCGGGGGAAGCCGCTGCGACCGACGCCGAAAATGAGGCGGCCGTGACTGATGTGGTCAACCGTGGTGGCCTCCTCGGCAATGCGTAGCGGGTGACACAATGGCAGGACCTGCACGGCGATCCCGATCTTCATGCGTTTGGTGCGCATGGCTATGGCGCTGGCGATGTTCAACGGTGCCGCCAGAACCGAGCGTTCAGGGGCGTTGTGCAGTTCCGCCAGCCACATAACGTCGAGACCGGCGGCCTCTGCTTCGTCCACCTGGTCAAATGATTCCGAGAAGGCCTCGGCGTCGGTCTGATTTGGCCGGCGCTGAAATTCGTGGAACATGCCGAATTCCATGATTTATCGTCTCCCTGATCTGGCGATAGCGTCGGCCGGTTTCGAATGTTCGGCAAGAGCGGCAGGTGGCCGGCAACAGCGGCAGGAAGTGAGGCACCGGCGATTTAAACGCCGGAGAACCAGTCATACCCCTGCTTCTCCCAGAAGCCGCTCGGGAACGTGTTCGTCACCTCGACGGACTGCAGGTTCTTGGCGCTTTTGAACCCGAGCTTGACAGGGATGCGCAGGCGAAGCGGCGATCCCCACTGGGGCGTCAGCGCCTGCTGTTCAAAGTCGAGTGCCAGAATCGTCTGCGGGTGCAATGCGCTCGCCATGTCGAGACTGGTCGAGTAGCCGTCGAAACAGCTGAAGCCGACGTAACGGGCGCGCAGATCCGCACCAATGCGGCGCAGGAAGACATGCAGTGGCACCCCGCTCCACTGGCCGATCTGACTCCATCCCTCTATGCAGATATGCCGGGTGATTTGCGCTTCCGGCGGCAGTGTTCGCAGGCGCTCCACTGTCCAGGGCGTCTTGTCCGCGACCAGGCCGGAAACTTCGAGCCGCCAGTCGACCGGATCAACCGAGCGTACTTGCCATTCGGGATAGTAGGCGTTGAAGCGAAAGGGCTTCGTTATGGCGCTGGCAGGATAGGTTTCCGCCATGCGGCTGGAACTGAAGATCATAGCCTGTATGCGATCGTTGAACCGAAGCATCGCCCACAGCGCCGCGTCCACCCCGGCGTGGGTACTGAGGTCACATCCGGTCAGCAATGCCAGGCCGCCGAGCGAAAGCGGGCCGCGCAGCAACCCTCGGCGGCGCAAACGCATCAACTCGGGCTTTATCTCAGAGTGAGTGACGATAGGCCGGCTCGTCACACCCCGGTCTCGGGGTCAGCCTTCACGCCGGCTACCATCGAGAGGAGGGTGCGCGGATAGATTGCCACCAATACGACGTGAATGATCACGAAGCTGACGATCAGCCCCATCATCGCCAGGTGGATGTTTCGCGCGATCGGGTAGCCGCCGAACAATCCGGTCAGCCAGCCCAGCTGAACCGGCTTCCAGATGGACAGTCCGGTTAGAACCGCCATGATCATGATTAAGATGACACCGCCGTAAAGCAGTCGTTGCACGGCGTTGTAACGGCCGAGCCGATGCGGCAACCGGAACCGCAGCGCTTTGGCCAGATCTACCGCGACCCCTTTTGGTGTCGGGGGAGGCAGATCGCGGCGGAAGTGTCCTGAAGCAAACCCGTAGACAAGGTAAGCGATCCCGTCGATAAAAAGCAGCCACATCGCGCTGATGTGCCAGGCGATGCCGCCAGCCAGCCAGCCGCCAAGCGTCATCCAGGGCGGAAAAACGAATGGCAGACTGGGCGAGGCGTTGTATATTTGCCATCCGCTTAGGATCATGCAGGTTATCGCGTAAACACCGGTCCAGTGCATGATCCGGACCGGGAGTGCATGCGCCGCCGCGTGTTTCGCGCTATGGGCCGCGTGAGCTTGTCGCAATGTTGCGGTTCTCCGATTGTAGGATCCTGGCTTCCAGTTCATACAGCGTTCGGCGGGGCGCTGCCAATCAGAAGGAATACCAGGATGAAGCGACTTATCGGGTTGAGTGTGGCTGCGACAGTGGCACTCTCCGCCGCGGCATTTGCGGCAGCAGAGCATGAACGTGTTCGCGGCACCATCTCTGCGGTGACCAACGAAACCCTAACCGTGCACACCACCACCGGCGAGGAGGTTCCCGTCATGCTTGGCAGCACGACCAAGTATCTTCACGTGATCAAAGCGAGCCTCGATAATGTCGAGAAGGGCAGTTATATCGGCGTGGCCACCAAGGAGGTCGGATCGATGCCCGTGGCGCTCGAGGTTGTTGTCTTTCCGCCATCAATGAAGGGCGCGGGCGAGGGTCACTATGGGTGGGACAAGATCCCTGACACCACGGTGTCCGGCGGGGCAACGACGAACAGCGCGATGACCAATGGAAGCGTGGCCGCTGTGTCCACGGCTTCGTCGGGACCTGCGGTGAACAGCTCGATGACCAATGGCAGCGTCACCTCGGCCTCGTCGAAGAACGGAGCAAAGGAGTTGAAGGTCACCTACAAGGGGGGCGAGCAGACCATTCTGGTGCCTCCGACCGCGCCGATCGTGACGTTCAAGCCGGGATCGATGTCTGAGGTCACCAAGGGCGCGAATGTTTTCGTCAATGCGACGAAGGATAACGGCAAGCTCGTGGCGAATGCCGTCGCTGTCGGTGCGGATGGCCTGAAGCCGCCGATGTAAACGATCAGTGGCGGGGTGGATTCCGCCACCGACAGGAGACCCGATGCCTGGAAAGCTGCCTACTGAACCCTTTGGTAAATTGCCTGATGGGCGCGTCGCGACCCTGTTTACGCTCGAGAACGACCGACTGCGCGTGCGCCTGACCGACTATGGCGGTCGGATGGTTAGCATCGAAACGCCAGATCGGGATGGCCATCGCGACCATGTCCTGCTTGGATTCGATAATGTGGCGGCCTACAGCGATTACGGCGGCTCGTTTGGGACCGTGTTAGGGCGGTACGCCAATCGGATCGCGGGTGCGAGCTTCACGTTGGATGGCCAGACGTACCGGCTGTCGAAGAACAACGGCGAGGCCACGCTGCACGGCGGGGCGGTTGGCTTCAACCGGGTATTCTGGCGGATGGCAGCTGCGGACGCCGAACCGGTTCCTACGCTTGTTCTGACCCATGTCAGCCCAGATGGGGATCAAGGTTTTCCAGGAGAGGTCACCGTCCAGGCGACCTATCAACTCGACGCCGGTGCGCTTTCGCTGGCATTCGAGGCACGAACCACCAAACCGACTGTCATCAACCTCAGCGCCCATCCCTACTTCAACCTGGCGGGCACCGGGAGCGGCGATGTGCTTGGCCATGAGGTTACTGTCCCGGCCGCGGTGTTCCTGCCTACCGATGCCGCGCAGATCCCAACCGGCGATATTTGCCCGGTTGTCGGCACGCCGTTCGACTTCCGGATGCCTGCGTTGCTTGGCGCACGGATCCGACAAGCCGATCCACACCTATTCCACGGCCTTGGGTATGACCATTGCCTGGTGCTAGCAGCGAATGCTCGCGCGACACCCGCACTGGCGGTGCGGCTTCGCGATCCGGCCAAAGGACGCGTGCTGGAGGTTTTCACCGATCAGCCCGGGGTCCAGCTGTACAGCGGAAACAAACTTACTGGTTCGTTCGCCGGTCACGGTGGGGTTGTTTACCGTCAGTCGGCCGGCCTGGCGTTGGAGCCGCAGGATTTTCCCGATGCTCCGCACCACGAAAACTTCCCGTCCACCGTGCTGAGGCCCGGGCACGTGTTGCGGCGTACCATAAGGTATCAGTTCACCATCGACCGACCATGATTCCCTCTCGCTGGTTCGGGGCCATCTTCGGTCAATGTGGAACCGCCAGCGGGATCCAGGAGATTTTCTGATCGCGCTCCACCCGGACGGCTGCAAAGCCTTGCCTTTGAGATGACGGGGCGGACAACAGGCGCGACGCCTGAGCAGGGTCCGACACGGGGGCTTGCTGGACGTCTATAATGATGTCTCCCTTCTGGATCCCGCTATCGGCAGCCGTTCCGGTCGGATCGACAGAGGCCACCATAACAGTGGCCTGACCCTGGTCTCCCTTCGCCGACACCAGATCCAGACCAAGCTTCTGTCGGTCGTTATCGCTGGGGACCACCGGCGGGACTTCAGGCCACTGCTGTATTTTCACATGCACGGTTGCGTTGCCGCCAGCTCGTGAAATCTGCAATACCGCATCGCTGCCCGGGGTCCCCCGCGCCGCCTTCCGCGCTAGATCGCGCGGATCCGAAACCGTTTGTCCGTTGAAGGTCAGAATCACGTCGCCCGGCCTGATGACGCCATGCAGCATGGTGTTGCCCGCATCCTGCACTGACGACACCAAGGCCCCTTGCAAGCCTGGTGTGCCGAGCGCCTGCTCTAGCATCCAAGTGACCTGCTGGGTATGGATCGGCAGCATGCCGGCGTCGATCTCGCCGGTTTTCATCAGGCGATCGAAAACAAACCGGAGTTCATTAGAAGGCAGGGCAAAGCCGAGGCCGACGGACCCGGTGCCTGGAGCATAGATCACACTGTTCATGCCGATAACTTCACCCTGCAAGTTGAACAGCGGGCCGCCGGAGTTGCCGTGATTGATCGCGGCGTCGGTCTGGATATAGTCGTCGAATGGGCTTTCCATGATGTTGCGGTTGACGGCGCTGACGATGCCGGCACTGGCGCTGTTGTCGAATCCAAATGGACTGCCAATCGCGATGACGGTATCGCCGACCCGCATTTTGTCACTGTCACCAAACGACACCGATGGCAAAGCGTGCCCCGCGTGAATGCGAAGCAAAGCCATGTCAGCTTTGCTCGGCATTCCGACAACCGACGCGGAGTAGCGAACGCCATCAGCCGTCAGGACGAATACCGCGGTCCCGCCGCTGATGACATGCTTGTTGGTCGCTATGAAGCCGGAAGGATCAATTATGAAGCCAGAGCCGATAGCCGTCGTTGTTCTGTCTGTCGAGGCACCGGCGACCTTGGATTCGGCACTGTCCGCTGGAGGTTTGGTCTCGTGCGGTTTAGGCGGTTGTACGGCGATCACGCGGACAACCGCTGGGGATACCTTGGCAACTATCGCGGCGACCCGGTCAGGCACCTGATCCGCCGCAAGTCCAGGCACGACAAAGCCTAAGAAAAGCACTAGGACCGCAGCCGAGAAGTTACGCCGTTGGTTCACGATTAGGAACCTTAGATTAGCGCGAAGATGGCGGTAGTTGATCATGAATGCGGGGTAAGTACGATACAGTTCGATTCCAGGCCAGGTTCCATTCAGAACCTGGCCTGGAAGAAGAGCTTTAATTCTGCTTGGCAACGCCCACGGGAGTGTCGCCATGTGACAAGCTTTGCGTATGCTGCTTGTATGCGCCGCTGCCCGATCCGACGATGGTTGGGCTGTTGCCGTCGGTGCGCTGCTTATAGGCGCCGCTGGCGGGACCAACCATGGTCGGGCTGTCGCCGTCGGTGCGCTGCTTGGAGGCGCCGCTGGCGGGTCCAACCATGGTCGGGCTGTTGCCGTCGGTGCGCTGCTTGTGCGTGGGCGTTTGCGCAAAAGCTGGGGCGGCCATCAGGAGGCCGGCGGCCGCTGCGAACACAGAAAGGCGAAGGGTCCTCATGCAAATCTCCTTTGATCTATAGGTTGTTGAAGTCAGGGATGCGGTTCGTTTGCATCTGAGGGCAACATAGACATCCACCTCTGATTATCAATTGGACAGATATCATTCGTATTAAATGATCTTGAGGCAGCACGCGCAGGGGATGGATATTCAAAGACGAATGGTTCAAAACAAAATATCGTGATAACCGCTTTTTGTCCTTTCAGGCAATCGCATCATGATTGGGTAATGTGGAGTTGCCGTTACCGGAAGTCCCGTGTGGGGACCTTGATGCCTTTTCCAGGTCCGATCCGTAGATCCCGCGTGTAGATATCGCGGCTGCCAGTGATCTTTCTCTCGCGCGGGTCGGATGTGCTGCCACGTCGTGCCTCATCCCCGCGGGCGTGTTGCACAGGAAATTCTTCGCCGCGTTCTCCCACTCCGCGCAACATGCAAGACAGATCAACAAGCTGTTCGGCAATGACGTGGATTACCTCGTTTTCGCGCTGCAATTTGCCGCGGCAGATGATCATGCTGGCGGACAGCACCAGGCGCCGGTGCGCCTCGAACACCGAAGGCCAAAGGATCAGATTGGCATGTCCCGTCTCGTCTTCGATGGTGACGAACAGCACGCCGCGCGCGCTGCCGGGTCGCTGACGTACCAGGATGATGCCAGCGACCTCCAGTCGCCTGCCGTCGCGGATCGTGGCCAGGTCAGCGCAGCAGACGATCCGCCGCATCGACAGGTCTTGCCGCAAGAAGCTGACTGGATGGCGGCGCAGGCTTAACCCGGTGCTGCGGTAATCCTCCACCACCTGCCGCCCAGCGGTCATTGCCGCCAGAGCCACCGCTGGCTCTGCGTTCGGTTCCACCGGCATGGCGTCAAACAGCGGCAGACGCGAGTCCGACAACCCCCGGATCGCCCATAATGCCTGCCGGCGATCCAGCCCCAGCGTTCGGAACGCATCGGCCTCGGCCAGCCGTTCCAACGCCGCGACCGGGACTCGAAGTCGACGCCACATATCCTCGATCGAGTGATATCCAGCGCCCCGGTGCTCTATCATCTCGTTGGCATGGACCACGGCAAGGCCTTTCACCATCCGCAATCCCAACCGTACGGCCTGACCTTCCAGCGTGCAGTCCCAAGCCGACTCATTCACCAAGACCGGCCGAACCAACACGCCATGCAGCTTGGCGTCCCGCACGATTTGCGCCGTGGCATAGAACCCCATTGGTTGGGCATTCAGCAATGCACAGCAGAACACCTCCGGATGGTGGCACTTTATCCACGCCGAAGCATAGGCGATAAGAGCGAAACTTGCCGCGTGGCTCTCCGGGAAGCCATAACTGCCAAAACCCTCGATCTGCGAAAACGTCTTGTCGGCGAATTCGGCGGTGTAGCCACGCTCGACCATACCAGCGATCAGTTTCTGTTTGAAATGCGAGACGCCGCCGGTAAATTTGAATGTTGCCATGCTGCGACGGAGCGCATCGGCCTCGGATGGCGTGAAGCCGGCACAGACGATCGCCACCTGCATCGCCTGTTCCTGAAACAGCGGCACACCCAGGGTTTTCTCCAGCACGCGCCGCAATTCGGGCGTGGGATAGTCCACCTTCTCCAGCCCATCCCGCCGGCGTAGATATGGATGCACCATATCGCCCTGGATCGGCCCAGGCCGCACGATTGCCACCTGAATAACGATATCATAAAACGTGGTAGGCTTAAGCCGCGGCAGCATCGACATCTGCGCCCGCGATTCGATCTGAAAAGTACCTAGGGTGTCCGCCTTGCGGATCATTGCGTAAGTCGCTGGATCTTCCGCCGGAATCGTTGCCAGATTCAGCGTCTGTCCCTTGTGTTCTGCCAAAAGATCAAATGCGCGCCGCATGCAGCCAAGCATTCCGAGACCAAGGACATCAACCTTCATGAAGCGGACGACATCGATGTCATCCTTGTCCCACTCGATTATTTGGCGGTCGGGCATGCGGGCCGGTTCAATTGGTACCAGATCGTCCAGTCGATCCTCGGTCAGGACGAAACCGCCCGGATGCTGCGACATATGACGAGGAAAGCCGATCAGTGCTCGAGCTAAATCCAATGTCAGGCGCAGGCGACGGTCAGCCAGGTTGAAGTTCAGCGCTGCGGCATGTTCCTCGGCAACACCTTCCTCGCTCCAACTCCAGACCTGAGAGGCGAGAGCGCCGGTCACGTCTTCGGTCAGGCCTAGCGCTTTGCCGACATCACGTACCGCACCGCGCCCACGATAGCGGATGATCGTCGCGCACAATGCAGCGCGATGGCGGCCGTAGGTCTGGTAGATCCACTGTATTACTTCTTCCCGCCGCTCATGCTCGAAATCCACGTCGATATCAGGGGGTTCCTTACGCTCGGCGCTGATGAAACGTTCGAACAGCAGGTCGCTCAGGACAGGATCGATCGAGGTGATGCCCAGCACAAAACACACTGCTGAATTCGCAGCAGAGCCACGCCCCTGACAGAGAATGTTCTGGGAACGGGCGAACCGGACAATGCTACCCACCGTCAGGAAATAAGGTGCGTATTGCAGACTCCGGATCAGTTCAAGCTCGTGATGGAGCTGCTGCGTCGTGCGGTCGGGAATGCCGCCGGGATATCGAGCAGCCGCACCTTCCCAGGTCAGCTTTTCCAGTGACTGCTGCGCTGTCAGACCGGTAACGCGGACCTCGTGCGGATACTGGTAACGGAGTTCGTCCAGACTGAATTGGCACCGGTCGGCGATTTCCTGGGTGCGCGTGATCGCGTCAGGATGGTGGCCGAACAGCCGAAACATTTCTTCCGGTGCCTGAAGATGCCGCACAACGGACCTTTCGCGACGATGACCGAGTTCATCGATAGTGCAGCCTTCACGAATGGCGGTCAGCACGTCTTGCAGGATGCGCCGGCCAGGAGCGTGATACAGCACGTCGTTGGTGGCGACAGTTGGTACGCCCAGAGCTTGAGCCGTGTCGGCGATGGTGCGCAGCCGAACCGCGTCGTTGGGACGGTGCATCAGCGTCAGAGCCACATAGGCTCGGTTACCGAAGTCAGCTTTCAAGCGCCGGATGTTTTCCTTGGTCGGGTTGGAGCAGAGGATGGCGATCAGATCTTCCGCCGCCACTGTCAGGTCCGACCAGTAGAGCTCACATTTGCCTTTGCCGGCGCGCCCCTTTCCCAAGGTCAGCAGGCGGGTGAGGCGGGAATACGCCATGCGGTTTGTGGGATAGACCAGCACCGATGGTCCATCTGCCAAGTCGAGCCTGCAACCAATGATCAGCCGTATGCTTGCCTCGCGTGCCCGTTGATGCGCACGCACGATACCGGCCAATGAATTTCGATCCGTAATGGCAAGCGCTCTTATGCGCAGGACAGCTGCTTGAGCGATTAATTCCTCAATATGCGAGGCGCCCCGCAGGAAGCTGTAGTTCGTCGTGACCTGCAGCTCGGTGTAGTCATGACTTACGTCAACCTGCATCGAGGCTGATACTGTATGTCTTGTCATTGTTCCGCCTACAACAAGTCAGTTGTTCAGACGACGATGTTTGAATGGAATGATTTTTAACATCGATGGGGCTGCTCAGAAAATCCCGTGCATGAACCAGCGCATGTCGCCGGTATCCATGTCGCTGCCATTGCCGCGCCGGAACAGCCAGAAGCGGCGGCCATCATCGTCCTCGACCCGGAAATAGTCGCGCACCGAAAGCCATTCCCGGTCTCGCTTCCACCACTCTCCAGCGATGCGTTCCGGTCCATCGGCATGGCGCACCCGGTGACGCACTCGGCGCCATGTAAATGCGATCGGAGGGTGATCCGGCAGCAGCGCTATCGCATCGATCGGCTGCGGCGGATCGAGCAGACGTATCGGCCGTGGCAGATCAGCCGGCCAGCCACCGTCAATACGGGATATCGCCGGTAACCGGCGAACCGAGCGTTCCGGCACGTCGCTCTCTACTGGAGCAATGCGGTAAATTCTCGTCTCGCCCAGGCGGTTGGCGAGACGATCCAAGAGCGGAGCGATCTCAGGAGACGTCTCTCCCACCAGGCACGATGTCGTCTGCACAAAATCTAAGCGATCGGTATAAGGAACGACGAGCCGCATTGCCTCCACGCCTAGCCCAGGATCAACGTGCTCCAGACGCTCATCCAGCATGCGGCCAAAATGACGCGCATCGTGACCCGGAAGAGCGGTTCTGACGCGGATCGCCTGTATCGACCCGTCCACCCGCTCGAACAGCAGATCCAGCTGGCGAGCGCCCAGTCCGGCCTGCTCCAAATCGTTGCAGACCATATCAACCAGTCGAGCGATGACGTATGACAAGGCTTCTGCCGTCAGCAGCGGCTCGACGAACGTCAGCCTGGCCTGAACCAAGGTGGGCGGCATAATCGGCACGATTGGTTCGAACACCTTCCCTTCCACTTGATCCAGCCTCAATGCCAGCATTGTCCCAAACCGTCGTACCAGAGGAGCGCGGGCGGCGACGGTCAACGGTCCAATGCGTTCAAATCCCATTAGCCGCAGATCCGCCAGTGTCGCAGCCGGTAGGCGCAACGCCTCGATCGGGAAATTGGCGATGACTGCCGTGCCTGATGGCACCACGCCTCCGTTGCCAAACCGAGCAACCGCATGCGCCACAGCCGGCGTATCGGCGACGGCTGCAGAGGCGGCCAAACCATGATTGTTCAGCCGCTGCACCAGATCGCGCAGCAGCCTTGCTTCCCCGCCGTGCAGATGCGTACTGCCGCTCACGTCAATCCACAGTCCATCCGGCGGATCGACTGCGGTCAGCGGCGCGTAGCGCAGACACCACTCCGCCAATCGCACCAGCGCTGCCGCATCACCCACTGGATCCGCGTCGTGAACCACTAGCCTGGGCACAACAGCCTGCGCCTGCGCCAGCTTTATCCCCGGACGCAACCCAAGCCCCGCCGCTACCGCATTCACCGCTGTCAGCACCCGGTTTGCCGCGGTGACCAGAGGAAGGTCTTGGAGCGACAACCGCGGCGGTTGTGCTTTGCTTTCCCTTGACGCCAAAAAGTTGGCAGAGGTCGAGCGAAGGGGCTCGTTTTGCAGGCCGATTTGCTCAGGCGGCGCGAGACGATCGGTGGGAAAGGTTGGGAACCAGACCGAGACGACCCGTCGCATCACAAGCCTCCACTATCCAGGACCCTGGCTCGCTGCCGCGGCATCGGGTCAGCTCCAGCTTCCAGCGGGCACGTCCCAGGCCCGGCGTATCCGGCGCGTTTGGCAAAGCAGGTGGCGAGGGCAAAGCAGCGATCCGCCATCGGGTCGCTGCGGCGGTCGGTTCGTTCAGTGCCGGATCGTTGAAACCGGGACTTCGCCGGATCAGGATGGCGAGGGTGCCCGTCTGCTCCGCCGCCAGCTGCAGCCGACGTGAGGCAACAAGGCTTAGTCGCCCGGTATATTCAGCCACCACAGCAGCAAGGCCCGGATGACGCAGGCCTTCTTCCATGACGGGCAGAACGTCCTTGCCAGCTTCGGCGAAGACCACCCTGTTCGGCTGCAGTCCGACGCCGGCGAGGCCGGGGGCGAAAAGGTCAGCCTGGCGCAGCACCCACAGGATGGGACCATCGAGACGCGCCAGTATGCCCGCGGTGAACATGGCAGCGGCGGTGGCATGTTCTGTATCCGGCCCAGCCGAGGCGGTTTCATGCAACGCGCCCAGACTGAGGCCGCCAGTGGGCAACATTCCATCAATTGCCTCGATCCCTAAAGCGATCGAGCGCTCTTCCCGGCCTCTTGCATGAGCCCGCTCGATCCGCGCGATGCGTTCGCGAAGCACCATGAGGGACTGTGACGGAGCGACCGGTCGTGAAGGGGCCAACGGGGTAGGAGAGACCGACGGAGTGGGAGAGACTGGCTTACGAGCAACGGCAAGAGGAGTGAACATATCAAGAACACTAAGGTCAGACCCATCTTTGAGTCGAGTCCTTTCACGTAAAATCCACGGGTGCTCAAACCCAAGATCAATTGCCTCATAAATAGGCATGTTGCAGCGGCGCAGTCCAACCGCCACCGCTTGTCTTGTTCAATTGGGGAAGACGCCGCCGAGGCCTCCAGCCATCTATGTCGCCATGGCGTCGGCGGTTCGTTTCCTTGCGATCGCACGGACGGACATCCTGGGCCTGTGAGCGTGCCAAGCTCCTGCCAACTGTGGAAACCACCTACATGAGGGCGCCGATCCGAGAAATGCCGATTTGTAACGATTATTGTGTCAAAATTGATTATTGATTGGCAAACCCGCTATTTAAAACACAAATATTTATCATTGATTAACAAGTCTGATATAGATATATTTTCGACATCGGTTTTTCATAGGCGGCAGGAAATCGTCATGTCTCACTCCGACAATATCCAAGTGGCACCGCATCGCCGCACTCTTGGCATTGTTCGGCTGCTGATCGTTGCTACAGTCCTTTGCGGGCCAGTTGGTCTAAGCTCCGCGCGTGCCGACAACACAGTGACGGACTGGAACAACGAATTCCTACAGATTACGCAGTCAACCTCCGGTAATCTCGTCGCAGGGCCGCCGGAAGTCGCTCGTGAAATTGCTCAAGTCGGGGAGTCCATGTCGGACGCGGTCAACGCGGCCACCGGTTCGACGATTTCCTCCTTCGCCTACACCGGTAGGTCCGCGTCCGGCGCCGACGCGAATGTGGCGGCCGCCACCGCAGCCTATACCGCACTCTATAATACCTTCACGGACCCCGCCTGGCAGACCCCGATCAGCACCGTCACCGGCAACGCCACGCCCAACACCTCTAACCAGACCCTTGCGAACAACGTCGTCATCCCGGAACTTCAGTCGTTCCTGTCAAGCCAATTGAACGAACTGGGACTGTCGGACCCCAGCGCCTGCGCCTCGTCCACATCGGCTGCCTGCAACGGCTATAATCTTGGCATCGCTGCCGCCACAGCGGTGAACAAAGCGCCCGCGACCAGCCCGGTCGCCTCCGGTGCCGTTGCGTCGATCCAGAATGGACTGATGACCCAGGCGCCCGCCGGATCGGGCACCATCCCGGGCGTCTACGTCCCCCCGATATCCCGACCCGAAATGTTCCCGACTTGGGGCGGCGTGGCACCGACCGGTATCACGGGGACGCAGCTGAAAGCCGCCGAGGGCGCCATCAACGGGCCGCCGGCAATCGGTTCTCAAGCCTATCAGCAAGCACTCCTGCAGACTGAGTGCGAGGGATCGAGCGTCGGTCTGGCCAGCTTGCCTGGGAAGATCCAAACCGCTTGTTCGGCGGCTGGGTACAAGCAGGAAACCAACGCTCAGGCAAACGCCGCGCTGTTCTGGAATGACCCCGGTACGACGGCACAGCCGCCCGGCCACTGGCTGCAGATCGCCAACACCGCCATGCAGAGCCAGAACAGCAGCCTGCTACAAAGCGCACAACTGACAGCGCTACTGGGCGAGGCCGAAAACAACGCTGGAATAGCCGCCTGGGGCATCAAGTACGACAATAACCTGTGGCGGCCAGTCACCGCGATCAGGAACTGCGGAACCGGTGGCACCGCTGCTGGAACCGTGACCTGGAGCACCTATCTGACGACCTGCGATACGTCCTGGTCGTCGTTAATCGCGACCCCGCCGCATCCCGACTATGTCGCCGGTCATCCAGCGTTCAGCGGCGCCGCGGCGACCGTGCTGGCGGATTTCTTTGGCACGGACAACATCCCGTTTTCTTCATCGTCGGATTATTACTGCAATGGCGGCTCGGTTCGATTTGACCCGTCGACCAACCTGCTGGTTTCCTGCACCCTGAACAGCGTCGTTTATTCAGTGTCCGATCCGGCCGATTGTGCCCTCATCTCCAATGGCATCGACAGCAATGGCAGTCCGCTGATTTGCCCGATCACCGAGACGTACGCCAGCTTTTCGAACGCGTCGGAAGGACCACAGGGAGCCGAATTCAGTCGCGTCGTCGGCGGCATCCACACACCATTCTCCGTCGAGGACGCGCTGACGCTCGGCAACGCTGTCGGTGCGGCGGTTGCTGCAAACGCGGGTCTGCCGGACGTGGTTCCGGAACCGTCCAGCCTGTCGGTATGTGCGCTCTCGCTCGTCGCACTGACCCGTCTGCGGCGGCGGCGGCGGATCCAGCTCAGGGATAATTCTTGCAACATCAATCCTGGAACAGTGCTTCCCACGAGACAGCCGCCTCAAATCGCCCTCGTCGGTTTGGCGCTGCTCCTTGCTGCCGGTCCGGCCAGCGCCGAAGAGCTTGACGGCAAGCTTAAGGTCCAAGCTGAGGCGCTGGCCAATTCGTTGACTGCGGCCTGCCCGGTCGTGGCCTATGGAGACGAAGCGGCCTTTCAGTCTTGCGGCCGAGCGTTGCGAAAGATGGTGCTTCCCATAGAACCTGCCATCGCCTGGGGCGGGGACCAGCCCGACAAGCAGATCAAGAAGAAAGCTCTGACGCACCTCAACAGCGACGTCTTCAAGGCGTTATATCTACCGCTGTACTGTTTCACCGGCCGCTGGTCATTGGCAACTGACAAACGTTCTTATGTCCCTATCATCCGGTTGGAGGCCTACTTTCGTAACATTCTTCCATTCGGCGATTATCCCTATCCGTTCTGGCACAGCGCCGATAAATGGCATGCCTACGAAGCATCCAACGAGATCGGCTTTTATCTTGACGGTAAAGGCTTGGCCTTCATTGTCACGCGAGACGAAGCCGGCAGCGAACAGCGTCGCGGCGCCTACACCGTGGCCAGAACACCTGCATTTACCGGCGCCTGGCAATGGCGCGACGCCACCGGCAGGTTGCAGCCGCAGGCCTCACTTTTCAGCGCCCGTTATAGCCAGGCCAATCCTTACCTACCGGCGCTCGACAGAAGCTATAAGGCTTTCGCCATGCGTATGCGTGAAGAGTCATGCCTGGACTGTCACACCCCGGCCAATAAGGCGGAAGCGGAGCGTCTGGTATTGCTGCAGACGCCAATCCACGCCTCCGGCGAGATCGATAATGTTATCAAGGCGGTCCAATCCAAGGAGATGCCGGAGGACGATATTGGGCTGCGGAAGGACATCCCAGCGGACAAGCGCGCCGCCGTCCTGACCGCTGCCGTGACGTTTCGTGACCAACTGGTTTTGGCTGACAAATGGCAGGCGAACCACGGACGCTAACTAACCGAAGTGGTTGAGCAGATCGGCCCGGAGCTATTTTAATTGCAATATTGGTTTACTTTTTGCATATAATCCGCTGAACGTTTGCCGACCTATTATATTTATGACAGAGAACAAATGAGACTTCCAGCTCCTGGGCTGGACCCGGTTCATCAAGCCAGCGGTTCCAGCGAGACGCCGGTATCGCCGCGTTCCGCGCCTGAACAGGGCCGTCGGCCTGGGTTCGCCCTGAGATTGCACCATCTGCTGTTCATTGCATTTACTGTAATCGCCGGGGCGCCGATCGCCGTTCTGGCGCTGTGGGAAAGCAACACGTCGTTTCAGAACGAGCTTGATTCAGTTCGCGAAAGGCACCTGTTGGTTGCTCGCAATCTGACCTCGACGATGTCGCGGTATGTTAAAGACGTAGAGGCGGTGTTTGGACTGGCGTTCGAAAGCGGGGCACTCACCCATCCGGTCGCCGGGCTGACTGATCTGTTGATGTCGCTCAACGTGATCCATGTCTGCATCCTCGGTCCGGATGGAGCCGTTGAGTCTGCGCTGCCGGGCTTGTCCAATGCGCCGGCCGGTGCTTTGCCCCCGCCACTGCTGACGGAACTTCGGGTTCTTGCCGTTGGCGCTGAAGGCCGGATCGCGATCAGCAACCTGTATCACAATTCAGCGGGCCTGCCGGTCTTCTACCTGGTGAAGCAATTTCCCGGAGGCCGGTTAGGTCTCGGCGTTGTGACCACAAGCTATCTTGTGTCACTGCAGCAGGCCATCGCGTTCGGTGACCATGGCCATGCGGTGATGGTGGACGCCAAGGGACAGGTTATTGCCCACCCCTTCAAAGACTGGGTCGCGGCGTCGCGCGATATATCCGGCGTATCGGTGGTGGCGGCGATGATGCGCGGTGAGACCGGCGTCGGGCAATTCTACTCGCCGGCGTTCCACGGCAACATGATCGCAGGTTATGCCGTCGTACCGGAAACCGGCTGGGGCGTCATGGTGCCGCAGCCAATCGGTGAGCTTCGGCGACGGGCCGACCAGGTCAACGAGATGGCGTCAGTGATCGCGCTGGTGTCGTTCGGCGGCGCCGCCTTGATGGCCTGGCTGCTTGCGCTTTACCTGGCGCGCCCAGTGCGCAGTGTCGCCACGACGGCCGAAGCGGTGCTTGGCGGCAACGACGAGGTTTCCGTGCCCGCGTTCAGCGGCTTGGTGCCGTTCGAAATCCGCAGGCTGGGCGCCGCGTTTAATACGATGTTGGAGGGCTTGCGGCGGCGTGCCGCCGAAACCCAACAAGCGTTGCGGCAGGCCGAGACCTCTAACGCCGCGAAAAGTCAGTTTCTCGCCAACATGAGCCACGAGATCCGTACTCCGCTGAATGGGGTGGTCGGCATGATCGAACTCATGCAGCTTACCGAACTCTCGCCACCGCAGCGGCGTTATGTGGAGACGGCGACCCAATCAAGTGTGTCGTTGCTGCGGCTGATCGACGATATCCTGGACCTTTCGCGCATCGAGGTCGGTCGGTTGGAACTGGAGAAGGCGCCGTTTCATCTGCCGTCACTGATCCATGACGTCCGAGTGCTTTTTACGGAACAGGCTCGGGTCAAGGGCCTGACCTTGCTGACCTTGGTCCCCGAGAGCCTCAATCTGATGGTGGTCGGCGATAAGCACCGCCTGCTTCAGATCCTGACCAATTTAATCAGCAACGCGCTGAAGTTCACCTTGGAAGGCACGATCACGCTGCAGGGCGCGGTTGAGCGCGCGGTCAGCGGTGTGCTTTGCCTTCGTTTTGAGGTGTCCGACACGGGTATTGGTGTCCCAGCCAGCAAGCACGAGATGATCTTCGACGCCTTTACCCAGGCTGACAGCTCCATGACGCGTCGCCACGGCGGCACAGGCCTCGGCTTGTCCATCGCTCGGCAGCTTTGCCACATGATGGACGGCGAGATGGGGATAAGAAGCGCAGTCGGTGTAGGCTCAACCTTCTGGTTCACGGTGATGCTGGCGCAGAAGGTGGACAAGCCCCTGCCATCCGCTGAGGGGCAGGCACCTGCTGCCGTCGTCCGGCCCGCGCCGGTCTTAAAGGCCGATGCGCCTTCCACCTTTATATCCCCCGCCAGCCGCGACTTCCGCGCCGCGCTAGACCGCGCCGGTCGGGATGCGGTGTCGGTCCTACTGGTGGAGGACAATGCCGCTAATATGCGCGTCACCCAGGCGCTGCTGGAGACTTTAGGCTGCCGGGTTACGCCCGCCCGCAATGGGCTTGAGGCCATCAGCACGTACCGTGAGAACAACTTCGACCTTGTCCTGATGGATTGCCAGATGCCGGAGATGGATGGTTACGAGGCGACCCGCGGCATTCGCCAGATCGAGGGGTTCCAGGGCCGCCGCACCTTGATCATCGCCCTGACGGCACACGCCATGGAGGGCAGTCGGGAGGCAAGTCTGCGCAGCGGCATGGACGACCAGATTACCAAGCCGCTCACACTGGCTGCGTTGACCGCCAAACTGCTGGAATGGCTGGTTCCGGCCGATGCACCTTTGTCGTAGCACCGGGGGGTCCTCGGTTGCCCTCCCGCCTCCGCGTCCCTAGTTAGCGAAGCAAGAGCCGCCGGCTCTTGCGGATCTCGCGGCCGCCGACACGATCAGGCGGACGGAGCCCGAACTTCCTGACCTCACCGAAGGTTGCCTGTCCCGGTTGCCTATGGCATCGGCACCTGGCTCCCTCCCTAGCAAGTGGCCAACCCTGTGACTGTTTCCGATGCTCCGCGCCTAGGATTTGGATTCACCTTCGCTGATCTGGCCATACGTGACGGTCTCATCAGGTTGGATCAGTGCTTCTTGCGGACCCTCGCGGAGCAGGATCCTGAGTTGCACCGACGTCTGCTGGATGCGCGCGCGGCGCTGGAGAGTTTAACGATCCGAGACGAGTCGGATCTGATCGTCGCGCTGGGGCCGCATCTGGACGCGTTTATCGCGGCGCTGTTCGATATCGAGGCCGAGACCTTGGCCTTGGCGTCGGAAACGCTGGCGATGGATCCGATCCACGCCTGCAAGCGACTATTCGTGCAACGCCAGGCGGTGAAGCAATATGCCGACCCCTCCGGCTTCGATGGGTCGTCTCTACGGGCGGCGCTGGAGGCGCGGATCGGCGAGCCGCTGACTGAACTGGGTTTCGCCCGGTATGTCGCAGCCTTGGAAACCGATCCTGAGGCGCGCGACGAGGCACTTCGATACGCAGCCTGGGCGACGTTATCGCCCGAGGGTCAGGCTTTACAGCGTGGGGGGACGCTGTTCCGGGTGCCTCATCGGGTTGATCCCCAGCATCTGGTGCCGGTGGAGACGATCGAGCGCGACGGCGTCACTATGTTGCGCCTGCCGGAACAGCAGTGGAGACATCGTGACGGCTTCGCACTGACGGACGCCGGCATGAACACTCAACAGGCGCTGGATCAGGTGAACTACTGTATCTGGTGTCATACACAGGCGAAGGACTCGTGCAGTCGCGGGCTCAAGGAACGCAAGACCGGGGCGTTCCAGAAGTCGGTGTTCGGCGTGACGCTGGCGGGATGTCCGCTGGACGAGAAGATCAGCGAAATGCACACACTGCGCGCCGCCGGCCATGTGCTCGGTGCCTTCGCGACCATCGCCATCGACAATCCGATGATGGCGGCGACGGGTCATCGCATATGTAACGATTGCATGAAGGCCTGCATCTACCAAAAGCAGGAGGCTGTGGATATCCCGCAGGTAGAAACCAGCGTCCTTAAAGATGTTCTGGCGCTACCTTGGGGATTCGAGATCTACGCGCTGCTGACCCGTTGGAACCCGCTTGATATCCGCCGCCCAGTGCCTCGGCCCGACAGCGGCCGCAAGGTTCTGATCGTCGGTCTGGGTCCAGCCGGCTTCACCCTGGCGCATCATCTGCTGAACGACGGTCACACAATTGTCGCCATTGACGGATTAAAGATCGAGCCGCTGGGCCTCGATCTTTCCGTTCCGGTGCGCGATGTGGAAACGTTGTTCGAGAACCTGGATGACCGTGTCATGGCGGGGTTCGGCGGTGTCGCCGAGTACGGCATCACAGTCCGCTGGAACAAGAATTATCTCAAGCTGGTGCGCCTGCTGCTGGAGCGTCGCACCGGACAATTCGCGCATTTCGGCGGCATCCGCTTTGGCGGTGGCGCGACACTGTCGATCGACGATGCCTGGGCGATGGGTTTCGACCATATTGCTCTCTGTATGGGTGCCGGGAGGCCCACCGTGCTTGACATCCCGAACGGGCTTGCGCGAGGGGTTCGCCAAGCCTCCGACTTCCTGATGGCGCTGCAGCTGACCGGGGCAGCCAGGCGATCCTCGACTGCCAATCTGCAGCTTCGGATGCCAGTCGTGGTGATCGGTGGCGGTCTGACAGCGATCGATACCGCGACGGAGAGCCTGGCCTACTACATCCGGCAGGTCGAGAAGTTCGCGCTGCGCTACCGCACGCTGACGGCGGAAAAGGGCGAGATGGCAGTGCGCCTGGGCTGGACTTTAGAAGAAGCGGAGACCGCCAACGAATTTTTGCGGCATGCGGCTGCGATACGGATGGAGCGTGATGCCGCCGCAGCGGAAGGCCGCCCGCCCGCCCTAAGCGCTTTGTTGGACAGCTGGGGAGGTGCAACGGTGGCCTACCGTCGCCGGCTGGTGGACAGCCCATCTTACACGCTGAACCACGAAGAGGTGGCCAAGGCGATGGAGGAAGCTGTCCGGTTCGCTGAAGGTTTGACCCCGACCGCCGTGCAGACGGACGCCTTCGGCCATGCCAGTGCCATGAGCATGCGCCGCGGCGATGACTCGGTGGTAACGCTGCCAGCGCGCACCATTCTGGTTGCCGCAGGGACGCAACCCAATACGGTATTGGCCCGCGAAGACAATCGCATCCGTATGGACGGGCGCTATTTCCAGGCGGTGGACGAGAACGGCATGAGAGTTGAACCCGTTCGCGGCCTTGCCAAGCCAAATGAGGCGAATGTGCTGATGCACCGCGCCGATAATGGACGCTTCGTCAGTTTCTTCGGCGATCTGCACCCGAGTTTCTTCGGCAACGTCGTCAAGGCCATGGGCGGGGCGAAGCGCGGCTACCCTGTTGTCTCGCGTGCACTGGCCGCGCTGCCGCCGACAGGAAGGTCCGGTGCAGAACTGATCGCAGCGGCCCGCGAAGAGCTTACAGCCACCGTCCACGCCATCTACCGTCTGACGCCAACGATCATCGAGGTGGTGATACGAGCGCCCGCTGCGGCTCGGGCGTTCCAGCCGGGTCAGTTCTATCGGTTGCAGAACTTCGAGGTTCTGGCCGCGCAAGATGACGAACCTGGTGTTGGTCGGACCGTGTTGAACATGGAAGGCCTGGCTATGACAGGCGCCTGGACCGACCCGTCGGCTGGTCTGGTGAGTGTGATCGCGCTGGAAATGGGCGGCAGTTCAGACCTGTGCGCTTTGCTGCGTCCCGGGGAACCGGTGGTCTTGATGGGTCCGACCGGCTCGCCGACCGAGATCCACCGCGATACTACGGTTGCCCTGGTCGGCGGCGGATTGGGCAACGCGGTGCTTTTTTCCATCGGCGCGGCAACCCGCGCCGCGGGATCCAAGGTTGTCTATTTCGCCGGCTACAAGGCGCTCCGCGACCGCTATAAAGTTCCGGAAATCGAACGAGCCGCCGATGTGATCGTCTGGTGTTGCGATGAGGCGCCAGGCTTCACGCCGAACCCCAGGCGCCCGCAGGATCGCACATTCGTCGGGAACATCGTGCAGGCAATGGCGGCCTACGGTTGCGGCTCATTAGGTGGCCAAGTCGTTCCCCTGGTAGACGCGGACCACATGATCGTCATCGGCTCTGATCGCATGATGCAGGCAGTAGGCGCTGCGCGGCATGGCATTTTGGCGCCTTATCTAAAGGCTGGGCACAGCGCAATCGGCTCGATCAACTCACCAATGCAGTGCATGATGAAGGAGGTCTGCGCACAGTGCTTGCAGCCGCAGGTCGATCCGAAGACAGGGGAGCGAATGGTGGTGTTTTCCTGCTTCAACCAGGATCAGGCACTGGACCGTGTTGATTTCCCAGCGCTGCATGAGCGGCTTGGGCAGAACACGACGCAAGAGAAGCTTACCGCACAGTGGGTCGATCGCGCATTGCGGCGGGTCGGGGCGCGACTGCCCGCGGCGGCGGAGTAACCCGCCGCCTTCGCATTAAGCCAGGTTGAGCGCTTAACGATCTTGTCCCGATCGCCCCCCGCAGCGGAGCACCTCGACCGTGGCAAGCGTGCCGCGATGGGCTCGAACCCGCATCGGATCGCAGAGAGCACGTCAGCTACACTTGCTAATAGCCCTTTGATCCCTGCGCCTCTGTCTCGACCGCTTCGAAATTGCACTCGACTGATATACCGTCCGGGTCCAGGTAAAACAGCTGCGTCATGTTAAGCCGCGGCAGCACACGCTCATCGAACTTGATCCCATTTGCCTCCAGGTTAATCCGCATCTCCTTCAGCCCGTCGCAGGAAAAGGCGATGTGGTCCAGGCGGCCGGTTGCCGCCGGATTGGTCGTGCCGTCGGGGATGGTCGGATCCTCGGAGCGATGGCCAATCAGATGCACGGTCGGCACCGCGCCGCAGTACAGCCAATAGCCTGCAAACGCCAACGGCGGCCTATCGCCGACCTTGAGGCCGACGATGTCCTGATAGAAGTCTTTGGTGCGTTCCAGGTCGCGGGCTTTGATCGTGTAATGGTTCAATGACTGGGCCGGCATGGTCTGGTTCCTTTAGAACTGGTTTTCGGGCGGTAGGCCGAGCATGATCTGCCCGACGGATTCGTAGTGGAGCTGGCGTCCCTGGGATTGCTGCGACACGGTGTGTATGTCGCGTAGTCGCCGCTCAAATGGCTGTTCCTCGAATACCGCAGTCGATCCAGCACAATGAAACATCGTGTTGACGGCTTCACGTGACTGTTGGATCGCCCAGGTCGAGGCCAGACGCATCATCGCTGCCTGACGTTCGGTCATTTCATCGTGCTGAATGACATAGTCGTAAATTTCGTCGAGCGTAGTGTGCAGGAAGGCGCGCGCCGAGTGCCATTTGGCTTCAGCTTGCGCGAGTTGCGATTGCACGACGTTATTCTCGCGCATCGGCTTGGCTGCGCCGCGGGAGACTTTTGTGGCCGGGAGTTCCAGAAAGGCATCGATCACTCCGCGGGCGATGCCCAACCCAACGCCGGCGAAACCGGCAGAATACAGCTGGCTGCTGCCGAAGCGATAAAGCGGGCCTTCCTCCCGTCGGTCGATCGCCTGGTCACGTAGCATCGTCCGTTCAGCGGGGACGAACAGGTCCTTGACCACATATTCGTTGCTTGCGGTGCCGCGCAGGCCAAGTGTGTGCCAAATGTCTGCCATTTTGGCACTGGATTTCGGGAACAGCATGGTCCGGACTTCCCTGGTCCCGGCGACCTTCATGTGGGCACCGAGCCAGGTGGCATTCTGGCTGCCACTGGCGAAGCGCCAGGTTCCCGAGATGCAGTATCCTCCGGGCACAGCCTCGGCCTCGAACGGGCCGCCCGGCGGTCCCCACGCCAGGATGCCGTCGATCGGGCCAAAAATCTCCTTTGCGACACTTGGGTCGAGATACGCCGCGGACATCGCGCAACCATTGCCCTGGCATATCACCCAAGCTGTGGAGCCGTCGGCACTGGAGACCGCCTCGGTGACCCGGGCGAAATCGGATGGCTTCAACTCCATTCCGCCAACCGAGCGGGGTTGGAGCAAACGAAAGAACTGGCCTCGCTTGAGTGCGCTTACGATCGGAAACGTTAATTCGCGGCGGCGATTGACCTCGTCGCCTTCCTGCCTGATCACCCGGTGCAACGCGAGCGCACGTACGACCTGGGGGTGGACTTCAGCCATCGAAAAGCTCCGCACCATGGGCGTCACCGCCATCGAGCAGAACGATGACGCATTTCAGGCCAGTTGAAAAGCAACGAGGCTCGTGTTCGCAGGCGAGTCGGCCATGTTAGGCAGAGGCGAAATGCGATGCTGCCGTCAGAGCCGCTTCCAGCCGTTTCGCAACGTCGTTTGCCAGTGCTGCCGGGGTTGCCGCGAAGCCCAGCACAAGCCCGGTCATCCGTGGTGATCCCACGTAATATGCCCGTACTGGAGACACCGCCAGACCTCGTGTCCGGCATGCTCGGACCGCAGCGGCTTCATCCACGTTCTCAGCCAATTCCGCGACCATGTGCAAGCCGCCGGGAGCGGCGAGCGCCGTCGCCTGGCGGACGAAGCGCGCCATTGCCTCGAGCAGCGCTGTGCGCCGCCGCGCATATTCCGTACGCATCCGGCGAATATGTGGGGGCAGCAGGCCTTGCCGCATGAACTCCGCCAACGTCGCCTGTGTAAACGCATCGCTACCGCGGTCGGTCAGGGTGCGCAGACGAACAAATGTCTGGACCAGCGGCGGGGGTACGATGGCGAAGCCAACCCGCAGCGCGGGCGCCAGGGTTTTACTGAAGGTGCCGCAGTAGATCACCTGCCCTGCCTTGTCCAGCGTGGCCAATGGCGGCAGAGGCTTGCCCTGCCAACGAAACTCGGAATCGCAATCGTCCTCCAGCACCCAAGCGTTAGCTTGCTGGGCCCAATCCAGCAGGGCCAAGCGGCGGCCAATCGGCAAGGCACCGCCCAGCGGCGTGGCGTGAGAGGGAGCGACCAATGCCAGCCTGGCGTGGGGCGCGGTCCGGACGCCGGCCGCGACATCGATCCCCTGAGCATCGCTGGGGATCGGAACGATCACGGCGTCAGCCGCAAGCAAGGCGCCCCGGCCCGCGATGTAGCCCGGATCCTCAACCCAAACCGGGTCATTCGGATCCAGCAGTAGCTCAGCGGCGACGCGCAACGCCTGCTGTGTCCCGCTGGTGATCACGATATTGCCGGGGTCGGCCACCAGGCCACGCGTGGCAGCGAGATGCGCGGCTATTTGCTCGCGCAGTACAAACAGACCTTGCGGCGGCGGATAAGCGGACAATTCGCCGGCCAATGATTTCATCACACGGGTCGTGCAGTGCGCCCAGACCTTAACGGGAAACAGGTCCGGCGCTGGCAGGCCACCGGCGAGCAGCAGACCCAACTCAGGCGCGCGCGCCGTAGCGGCGGCCGGGATGTTGGCAAGGCGGGCGCCCCTGGCGGATAGAGCAACGACCGCAACACGCGAGGTGCTGGCAGCGACGGGCGCCTGATCAGGCAGATCGGTCGCGATGTAGGTGCCGCTGCCGATGCGACCGCAGACATACCCCTCGGCGGCCAGGCGCTCATACGCTAGTACCACCGTCTGTCGTGCGACGCCTAGCTCCTGGGCGAGAGAGCGGCTGGCTGGCAAACGACCACCCCGAGGCAGGGCGCCTGTCAAAATGCTTTGACGCAAATGGTTGAAGACAGCGTTCTGACGCGATTGGTCTGGTACAAGCATGGCGTTTAACTGTAGCCGATCGGTCCGATCGCACCGCCCTGGGGCTGTTCAGCGGCAGGAGCAAAAAACGAACTTGCGAGCGGCGGTAGCCACTGCACAGTCATAAAATACTTTGACCAGTTCGCATGTCGTCAAGGAATTCGGTTTGCGGCCAGCGGCGTTGTTAGAGCCCCGACCACCGATCCACTGACGTGAGCATCTGGAAACACTAGCGCTTGCGAATGAGCGGAACCGCCTTCTGCTAGAAGCCCTCGCGCTCGAGCCGCTTGCGTTCCAGCTTCCTGGCCCGCCGCACCGCCTCCGCGGCCTCGCGAGCGCGCCGCTCAGACGGCTTTTCATAATGCCGCCGAAGCTTCATCTCGCGGAAAATTCCTTCCCGCTGCATCTTCTTCTTGAGCGCCTTGAGCGCCTGATCAACGTTGTTGTCACGCACGAGAACTTGCACTTGGCCGCCTTCTCCTATCGCAGAACGCGCCCCTCAGCGGGTGCGCGAATACGTTCGCCGTCGGGAACTCCGACGCGGGGGCTGGCGCTATAGCATGGCCACGGATACTTACAAGTCCATTTTCAGCCACCGAGGACCGATACGGCTATGGCCATTCTAAAAATTGCCCGAATGGGCCATCCGATGTTGCTGCGAAAAGGGGATCCAGTGGCCGACCCGCGTGCCCCCGACATCCGCCGCCTTGTCGCCGACATGATGGAGACGATGGAGGATGCCCCAGGCGTTGGATTGGCAGCGCCACAGGTATATAAGTCACTGCAATTGTTCGTCTTTCGCATACCTGCTGGACGGGAAACTGAAGACCCGGACGACGTGCCGATCGGCAACACGGTCTTGATCAACCCCGTTGTGGAACTGGTCGGTGAAGAACGGGCATTGGGCTGGGAAGGCTGCCTTTCGATTCCCAATATGCGGGCAGCGGTGCCTCGGGCCTTGCGCATCCGCTATCGTGGCGTGGACTGCGACGGCAAGATTATCGAGCGGGAGGCAACCGGCTTCCATGCCCGCGTTGTTCAGCATGAGTACGATCATCTTAACGGCATCCTCTATACCATGCGAATGACCGATTTCGGCCTGTTCGGTTTCACTGACGAACTTGATCGCGTAGGAACCCAAAGATGATCGCACCCCCGGAACGGATGCCGGAGCGCGATGCGGCGATCTTGGGGATGCTGCCCAACGTCCCGTTTGATGGCTGGACCAAGCGAGCGTTGCGGGCCGGCGTGCGGGATGCTGGCCTACCGCTGGACGAGGCAGACCTGTTGTTTCCGCTTGGCACGGTCGACATGATCGAGACGTTCTGCGACCTCGCGGATCGGCGTATGGAAGAGGCGGCGGCTGCTTTGTCTGAAGCCAAGGTCTCCAAAAGAGTCCGTGCGGTGATCGCCATTCGGTTGGAGCAGAACAGACCGTTCAAGGAGGCGGTTCGGCGTGGACTAGCTGTGCTGGCGCTGCCGCAGAACAATCGCGCGGCCGCGACATGCACCGCCCGGACAGTCGATGCGATCTGGCATGCCGCGGGCGACCGTTCGACGGATTTCAGCTGGTACACGAAGCGGGCCATCCTGGCCGCGGTCTACAGCGCGACTTTACTGTTCTGGTTGCGCGACACGTCCGAGGATGATGCTATGACGTTTGCCTTCCTCGACCGGCGGCTGGCTGGCGTCGGCCGGATCGGGCGGATGCGCAGCCGGATTGATGCGCTGCTCGCGCGTCTGCCGCAGCCGCCCGCCCTGGGAATGGGTGACACGGGCTGACCGACAATCTATTGGTGCGCCACAACCAGCCGGCGCTTCGTCGGCCGGTCTATAGCGTAGGCCCATGACCGACACACCACTTGAACGTATCAGAAACTTTGCCATCATCGCGCACATCGATCACGGCAAGTCGACGCTGGCCGATCGATTGATCCAGGCGACCGGCGGGCTGACCGCGCGGGAGATGACGGCTCAGGTGCTCGACAACATGGACCTGGAGAAAGAGCGCGGAATCACGATCAAGGCGCAGACGGTTCGTCTTAGCTACGTCGCCAAGGACGGACTGACGTACGAATTAAACCTGATGGATACGCCCGGTCACGTGGATTTTGCCTATGAGGTCAGCCGCAGCCTGGCCGCATGCGAGGGCAGCCTGCTGGTGGTTGACGCCAGCCAGGGCGTGGAAGCGCAAACATTGGCGAACGTCTACCAAGCGGTCGACGCCAATCACGAGATCGTGCCGATCCTCAACAAGATCGATCTGCCGGCTGCCGAACCCGAACGGGTCAAGCAGCAGATCGAGGACGTGATCGGTCTGGATACGTCAGAGGCTGTGGAGATCAGCGCCAAAACCGGCCTCAACATCGAAGGCGTGCTGGAGGCGCTGGTGAAACGTCTGCCGGCGCCGAAGGGTGACGGAAACGCCCCGCTCAAAGCACTGCTGGTGGACAGCTGGTATGATCAATACTTGGGCGTGGTCATTCTGGTCCGGATCAAGGACGGACGGATGAAGCGGGGGCAGAGGGTACGGATGATGTCCTCGGGTGCTGTCCATGCCGTCGAACAGGTTGGTGTGTTCACCCCGAAGATGGTCTCGACCGACGATCTGGGGCCAGGCGAGATAGGGTTCATCACCGCTGCAATCAAAACCGTCGCTGATTGTAACGTAGGGGATACCATTACCGACGATCGGCTGCCGACTGCTGAAGCACTGCCAGGCTTCAAGCCGTCGATCCCGGTCGTCTGGTGCGGCCTTTACCCCATCGATGCCGACGACTTCGAAAAGTTGCGCGACAGCCTCGGCAAGTTGCGTCTGAACGATGCCAGCTTCCATTATGACCCTGAGACGTCCGCAGCGCTGGGGTTTGGGTTTCGCTGCGGCTTCCTTGGGTTGCTTCACCTGGAGATCATACAGGAGCGGTTGACCCGAGAATTCGATCTAGAGCTGATCGCCACGGCGCCGTCCGTCGTTTACCACGTCTTCAAGACCAACGGGCAGATGCAAGAACTGCATAATCCGGTTGACATGCCGGATGGATCACTTGTCGAGCACATCGAGGAGCCGTGGATCAAGGCGACCATCATGGTGCCAGACGAATACCTTGGGAGCGTGCTCGGTCTCTGTACCGAGCGGCGGGGCCAGCAGGTGGACCTGACATATGTGGGCGCCAGGGCCATGGCGGTTTACCGGATACCGTTGAATGAGGTCGTATTCGACTTCTACGACCGGTTGAAATCGGTATCCCGGGGATACGCCAGCTTTGACTACGCGATGGACGGATATGCCGAGAGTGATCTGGTAAGGATCTCCATCCTGGTGAACGGCGATCTGGTGGATGCGCTGTCGTTCATCGCCCATCGCGCCGCTGCTGAGAACCGCGGGCGGCAAATCTGTGCTCGACTGAAGGACCTAATCCCCAAGCAGTTGTTCAAGATCGCCATTCAGGCGGCCATCGGCAGTCGGGTGGTGGCGCGCGAGACGATCAGTGCGCTCTCCAAGGATGTCACGGCAAAATGTTACGGTGGAGACATTTCTCGGAAACGAAAGCTGTTGGAAAAGCAGAAAGAGGGCAAGAAGCGAATGCGGCAATTTGGCAAGGTCGAGATACCGCAATCCGCATTTCTGGCGGCTTTGAAAATGGATGCTTGATTGGGGTTTGCGGCGCACGGCCAGAATGGTATTGACCGGCGCTTCGTGCTTGCGGATTTGCCACGGAGAGATGGCCGAGCGGCTTAAGGCGCACGCTTGGAAAGCGTGTGTGCGTGAAAGCGTACCGAGGGTTCGAATCCCTCTCTCTCCGCCAGATCAGAACAGAACTTCGCGCGCCTGGCGCAGCCGATTATGCGCCCCAGGTGGAGGCCTGGGATTGGAGCCGGTTGCCTATCGACCCGATAATGCAGGGGCCTGCCGGACCGATCGCTCACCTCCTGCCCAGCCCGCAAGGGGATGAATAATGCTCATGAACGATTCCCGGGGAGGAGGATATGACCAAATTTTTCTGGGAACACATTCACCTGCGGTCCCCCGATCCAGAAGCGACCGCGGAATGGTATCGAGAAATGCTGGGAGCCGAGGTCATAAAGTCGCGTCAATCCGACGGCTCAGTTCGCGTAGACCTTAATCTTGCCGGCCAAAAGGTGTTTATCGCCAGGGCGATGGTTGGGACGGCCGCCGACGCACCATCCTCACCTTATCTCGGCCTGGATCACTTCGGCCTGACGGTTGATGATATCCATGCTTCGGTATCCACGCTGAGAGCGAAAGGCGTGACTTTTACCATGGATGTCACGGTAAACCGACCGGGTGTGCAGATCGCGTTCTTGACCGGGCCGGAGAACGTGTCGATCGAGCTGATACAGCGAGGCTAATCGGCATCTATCAGTGCCCGTATCGACCTTAAGTCGCGCACAAAAGAGTCGTATTCTCTGGCTTTCGCCGCGGCGTCGGGAACCCGCAACAGGAAGGATGGATGCACCGTCACGAAGACCGTCTGTCCATCCGTCATTGTGATTGGCCGACCACGCTCTCGGCTGATCGTCACAGCTCGGCCGAGCACGGCGCGGGCGGCGGAACCGCCCATCAGGATAAGGAGGCGAGGCCGGAGATGAGTCCGCTCCACGTCAAGCCAGAAACTGCAGGCCTGGATCTCGGGTACTTCTGGCGTTTGATGAATCCGACGCTTGCCTCGCGGTGTGAACTTGAAGTGCTTCACGGCATTTGTGACGTAAATCAGTCGCCGGTCGATACCGGCTTCCTCCAATGCACGGTCCATGATCTGCCCGGCGGGGCCGACGAACGGACGTCCGATTGTGTCCTCCTGATCACCGGGCTGCTCCCCGACGAACATCACCGAGGCGTTGGGCGGGCCTTCGCCAAAGACGATTTGCGTTGCAGGCTCATAAAGCGGGCAGCGGCGACAGCCGGTTGCCTCCGATACTGATTCTGCCAGCCCCGGATCGAACTTGCTTTGAAGTACGACCGGGCCAAGTGCAGGCCGGTCCGGCGGACGCGGCGCCTCGTCCAAAGGTTCGGCGGCGGGAACCGAAGTTCCTTGTACCGCTTGCTCCAGTAGCAGACGGTGATGGTTTTCCCACCACCCACCAAGCGCCTCGTCATCTTCGACTTGCGGCAGACCCTGCCCGAACAGCAAGCATGATCCGTCCCAATGGGCAGCGCCGTCGGGCGTCAGGATCGAGAACGTCAGATCCGGGAAACGCTGTGCGATCAATTGGGCATTCGCCGGCAGCACGAAATGCGTCGGCTTGAACCAACCGAGCCAGCGCCTTCCGCCAACCTCGGGGATCGCCAGGAAGCGCATGTTGGTCCGCATTCGGTGCGCATCGGCCCGGACCGACAGGGCCATCCGCCGCACCACCGCCAGGTCAGGATCCGCATCATCCTTCAGAAACTTCTCCCCCTTATTGGCCCGCCAGACCAAGCTATAGAGCAAGCCGAAACGGTTCGCCTCGCGCGCCTGTATCGCCAGTGCGGCCAGCGTGAGCAGCGCTCGAGGAACGTCGAAGCCGCCTGTTGCTTCCGGCAAACGCGCCGGTTCCCCGCCGATCGACCACGTCAGGGCCGCCGGTTCAGCGTTGGTCAAAACGAGGCTGCGCGTCGCCTGGCGCCACCCTTCCCAGTCGGTTTCGCTCCGCAGCGTGATTTGTCGCATGCATGGCAGCAAACTCCAGGAGCAGCGTCTTTCCAAGACCCGGCCGGCGACTATGCTGTCGCATCATGTCACGATCCCTATGGAACTCAGCCTGGACGCTGCTGGCCGCAGCCAATCTGTTCTGGGCAGGCAACATCGTGCTTGCACGAGGGCTGGCTGGCCAGGTTCCGCCCGTGGCGCTGGCATATTGGCGCTGGACCGGCGCTTTCGTTATCGCAATCGGCTTCGCATGGCCTCGGCTGAAGACCGATTTGCCGCTGATGATACGGCATTGGAAGATGATGCTGGTGCTGTCAGCGACGGGTATCGCGTCCTATAACACGATGTCGTATATCGGTTTGACGAGCACGACCGCATTGAATGTGTTGCTGCTTCAGTCGGCAACGCCATTGATCATCATTGTTTGGGCCTACCTGCTGTTCCGCGAAACGCCCGCGAATCGGCAGACGCTCGGTGTTTTACTCTCTTTGGCAGGCGTCGCCGTAATCGCCGGGCATGGATCCTTGGAGGTCCTGGCGCACCTGCGGTTGAACCCGGGTGATCTATGGGTGCTGGCCGCACTGCTGATCTATGGCCTCTATTGCGTGGCGCTGCGTAGGCGGCCCGCGGTGCATCCGTTGAGTTTCCTGGTTGCCGCGATGGGCATCGGATCGCTCATGATGCTGCCCTTCATGGTGTGGGAGTTCGCCGCTGGCGCCCGAATACACGGCGGCGTCCAATCCTACCTGATGATTGGCTATACCGCGGTGCTGCCGTCGTTCGTCGCGTACCTGTGCTTTAACCGAGGGGTCGAGTTGATTGGCGCCGGGCGCGCCGGGCAGTCAATGCATCTAATGCCCCTCTTCGGCAGTATCCTGGCTGTGTTGTTCCTGAACGAACAATTTCACACTTACCACGCGTTTGGCATTGCTTTGATCGGAGCAGGAATCATTCTGGCTTCGTCCACTCCGGTCCAGCGATCTCGGATCGCGTCAGGCCACACGATAACGTGATCCTGACCAACCGCCAGACAACTTGACCGGCGTTCTGGTCACGCCGACGAGAGCTCTTCAGTCTGAGGTCGGAAATGCAACGATATGTTATCATCATGGTACTGGCATGGTACCTTTTCGGTGGCTTGGTGGCCCGGGCGGATGAAACGCCGCCTAAAGGTCCATCCCAACCGCCTCCGCCGCCGAGCGCGGTTCAGTCCGTGGCGCCTGAGGCAGCTGAGGCCATCCTCGGACAGCGCGTGACCGACCTTGATGGCAAAGAGATCGGCCGCCTGGTTGACGTGCTCGTGGATGCCAAGGGACAGCCACAAGCCGCTGTAATCGACTTTGGCGGCTTCATGGGCGTCGGCAACCGCAAGATCGCGGTTCATTGGAGCGCACTTCATTTCACGCCGGGAGATCCAAAGCAAAAGGTCGCGCTGGAAATGACCCCTGATCAGATCAAGGCAGCGCCGGAGTTCCTCAACCCGAACAAGGCAGCGCCCGTCGTCACGCCGGCTGACGCAACCCCGACCGCGCATTGACCGGCCCGATGTGGCGCTTTGCCTTTGTCCGGCCCGGCGCCAACCGAGCGCTCGATCTGGTCAACTTCTTCGTTGCCGATGTGCAGACGGGATTTGGCCCGTTTGTGGCGGTTTATCTGACGACGCATAAATGGACGCAGGTTGAAATCGGCTTCGCGCTTACGCTCGGGACGATGACTTCGCTGATCAGCCAGCTCCCGGCGGGTGTGCTGGTAGACTCGATGCGCAACAAACGCGTGGCGGCGTCAGGAGCGCTTATCGGGATCATCGTCGCCGCGCTGCTGCTGGCGTTGCAACCAGCGCAGTTGCCGGTGTTGGTCGCACAGGTGCTGCACGGCTTCGCCAGTTGCGTGATCACGCCAGCAATCGCAGCAATTAGCCTTCACCTTGCAGGTCATGCCGCGCTGGGCGAGCGCCTCGGCCGGAACGCGCGCTACGGCTCCATCGGCAACGGTCTGGCCGCTGCGGTCATGGGCGTGACGGGGGCATATTTTTCATCTCGGTTTGTGTTCCTGCTGACCGCCGCGCTCTGCGTTCCGGCCTTGATGGCACTATGGGCAATTGGCGCCGGCGGCCATGCACGGACGCAGACAACGAGCCGGGTCCTGGACATCTCAGGCCTGAGGCGACTTTTGCTCGATCGGCGACTGCTGATTTTCTGCGTTTGCGTAATGCTGTTCCATTTGTCCAATGCCGCGATGTTGCCCCTGGCCGGCGCGGCCGTGACGATGCGAGCCGGCGATCTGGCAAACCTGATCATCGCGGCCTGCATCGTGGTGCCACAGATGATCGTTGCGCTACTGTCGCCATGGGTTGGGCGAGCGGCCGAGAGGATCGGGCGCAAGCGATTGCTACTATTGGGATGGGGCGTCCTGCCGCTCCGTGGCCTGCTTCTGGCTGTGGTTCCGGGGTCATGGCCCCTCGTGCTGGGGCAGAGCGTCAGCGGGGTCAGCGCTGCGGTGTTCGGGGTGCTTTTACCTTTGCTGGCAGCCGACCTGACACTCGGCACGTCGCATTTCAACTTATGTATGGGCATCTTGGGACTTGCCATGTATCTCGGAGCGGCGGCCAGCACCACCATATCGGGGGGCATCGCCGATTCGGCCGGAATCGACTCGGCGTTTCTTGTACTCGCCTGTATCGGCCTGGTCGGATTCATTACGGTCTGGCTGGCTATGCCCGAGACGCGGCCAGCCGCGGTCACGCCTGTAATTCGGGAATGATCCAAAGCGGTCTGTCGCCGCGGATGACCCGCTGGCAATTGTCAAAGGCGTTGCGGAACCGGGTATACTGATTGTCCCAGGTCGGCCCGGCGAAGTGGGCAGTCAGCACGACATTCTGCAGGGCAAACAGTGGGTTGTTAGAAGGCGGCGGCTCCTGGTCGAACACGTCTAGCCCGGCGCCGGCAAGGCCGCCGTTGCAGAGCGCCTCGATCATCGCGGCCTCATCGACCACCGGGCCTCGACACGTGTTGACCAGATAGGCCGTCGGTTTCATCATCTTGAACTGCGCGGCGCCCATCATTTGCCGTGTCGCCTTGGTCAGCGGAACGTGCAGCGACACGACATCGGACGTACGCAAGACCTCTTCGAACAGCGCGAACCGAACGCCTAGATCATCGGCCTCGTCCTCGGTGAGGCGGTTGATGTCGTAGTACAGCACCGTCATGCCAAACGCCTTGGCAAGGCGGGCGGTTTTCTTGCCGATGGTGCCAAGGCCAACGATCCCCAGGGTACGGTTCTTCAGTTCATACAGCTTGACGTCATCGACGTTGTTGCCGCGCCAGCGGCCGGCGGCGACATTCGTGTGCTGCCAGACGATCCGCCGACAAACCGCCAGCATCAGCAAAATAGCGTGCTCGGACACCGCGGTCGAGTTGGCACCGCCGTTATTGCAGATCGGCACGCCAGCGCGACGAGCGGCCCCGATGTCGCAGCGGTCGTAGCCGGCGGACAGGAGCTGCACCAGCTTGAGGTTCCGAGCCGTGTCGTAGAAGGCATCATCCATGGTGCCGTCACCAAAGCCGACAAGGCAGACAGCATCCCCAAGAGCAGCCTGGAACGCCGGCGTACCGTGGCGCGCAACGATGGCCTCGATGCTCGGGGGCAGCAATTCCCTGGCGATGCTGATTTCATTCAATGGATTGTCGGCGATGATTATTTTGGCCATCGGTTCCCCTCGGGATGTTCCGTTGGTGCAAGCTAGACCGATTTGGCCGGGATGCCAAAGCAAGGGCCGCCCTGCCGATAGCCTTTAATTCGAGCAACTCGGTGTGACGCTGGCCCGGGCCAGTTCTGGCGGATTTGTAGGCAAATGGACGTTTTAGAACGTCGCCGATGGTTGCAACGCCACAAAGCCGAAGAAATGGTGGCACCTCCACTCTGGCACGTTGGTTGCATGATGAGATCGGCCGTCCGTCAGACGGGGAAACTGACACAACAACAGGCGCAGGAACAGGCACTGATGTCACTGGAAGAACCAATTTCCCGTCGCGGGCTCGGCCGCTTCGGTGTAGCCGCCGCAACGTTGGCCGCGGTCGGTGCCGTCGGGGTCAGCAATTCGCCAGCCGAGGCACAGCCGACAGCTGGCACGATCAAGGTCGGGATTTTGCACTCCTTGTCCGGCACCATGGCGATCAGCGAGACTACGCTGAAGGACGTCATGCTTATGCTGATCGAACAGCAGAACAAGAAAGGCGGTCTACTCGGGAAGAAGCTCGAGCCTGTAGTGGTCGATCCGGCATCGAATTGGCCGTTGTTTGCGGAAAAGGCGCGTCAGCTTTTGTCAGTGGATAAATGTGCCGCGGTGTTCGGCTGCTGGACCTCGGTCTCACGCAAGTCGGTCCTGCCGGTGTTCGAAGAACTGAATGGCATCCTGTTCTACCCGGTGCAGTATGAAGGGCAGGAGTGTAGCCGTAACGTGTTCTATACCGGCGCCGCGCCAAATCAGCAGGCGATTCCGGCGGTTGACTACCTTATGAAGGAAAGCAAAGTGAAGCGGTGGGTGCTGGCCGGCACCGATTATGTTTATCCGCGCACGACGAACCAGATCTTGGAAGCCTATCTTAAGCTCAAGGGTGTGGCGCCGAACGATATCATGGTCAATTACACGCCATTCGGCCAGTCTGATTGGCAAAATATTGTAGCATCGATCAAGACGTTCGGATCGGCTGGAAAGAAAACAGCGGTGGTCTCGACTATAAACGGCGATGCAAATGTTCCGTTCTACAAGGAATTGGGAAACCAAGGGATCAAGGCGACCGAGATTCCGGTTGTGGCGTTCAGCGTTGGTGAGGAAGAACTCGCCGGCGTCGATACCAAGCCGCTGCTCGGTCATCTCGCCGCGTGGAACTACTTCGAAAGTGTTGATACGCGCGAGAACAAGGCCTTCATCAAGGAATGGAAGGCATTCACCAAGAATCCGAAACGAACCACTAACGATCCGATGGAGGCGCATTACATCGGCTTCAACATGTGGGTAAAAGGCGTGGAAAAGGCGGGGACCACGGATCCTGACGCCGTAATTGATGCGCTGATCGGCGTGTCGGTGCCAAATCTGTCTGGCGGCTTGTCGTCGCTAATGCCCAACCATCACATCACCAAGCCGGTGCTGATCGGTGAGATCCAGCCGAACGGCCAGTTCAACATTGTCTCCGAGACCCCGGGCCTTCTCGTCGCCCAGGAATGGTCCCCCTATGTCGCGGATACCAAAGACCTGATCGGCGATTGGCGGGCACCTATGAGATGCGGTGCGTTCAACGTGAAGACCGGCACGTGCACCGCGGGCAAGAAGGCTTGATCGCCTGATTGCCAGGAAGGGGGCGGCTGTTCCTCCCGGCCGCCCCCCGCGCCGCTTTGAATTCCATGAAGGGTTGGCGATGCAGCGGCTGATCGCGTTGGTTGTGCTGCTGTTACTGCCTCTGGGTCAGTCGCAAGCTCTAGCCGACGGCGCCGACGACCCATACGATAAGCTTTCAGCGTCCGCTTTGACGATCTCCTCGGCCAGCTTTCAATCGGTTCGGCAGGGTGTCGAGCAGTTGGCGTTGTCGGGGGACCCACGCGCTGCCGTGGTGATCGGTGCGCTGCAAGGCGGCACGCTTTACGCGCGAGGCGACCACGCGCTGTTCATCCAGCGGCCGGACGGAAGTTACGTCGATGCTCGGAGCGGCAATCCTGCCGCTGACGTAACCGACGACGATGTGAAGCAGGTCCGTGTCAACAACGCGGTGCGAAGCGCGATTGACGCGGCGCTGGGTAGCTTGCAGCTGTTCGCACCCGATCCGCGGATACGGATGCAGGCGGCGTCAGCGGTTTTTACCTCGCACGATCCCGCCGCTCTGCCGGCTCTGGGAAGGGCCCTCGCCAAAGAGACCAATTTGGCGGTGCGGCGACGCATGCAGCAGGCACAAGCCGCGGCGTTGCTGTCTGCACCGAATGAAAGCCAAGCCGACCGACTGGCGGCGGTGGCTATACTTCGAGCACGCGGTGATCAGGATTCACGTAGTTTGCTATCGACGCTTGTCGGTCAACCCGGCCCGGTTGGCGACGCCGCAACCGCGGCGGTGGCTTCGATCGACCACATATTGCATATTTGGAGCATCGCGGAAAGCGTCTATTACGGCATCAGTCTGGGCTCCGTGCTCCTCCTAGCCGCCGCCGGACTGGCGATCACCTTCGGCGTCATGGGTGTGATCAACATGGCCCATGGCGAGATGGTGATGATCGGGGCCTACGTGACGTTCATGGTCCAGCAACTCATGCATGCCTACTTGCCCTCGTTGTATTGCATCAGTCTGCTCATTGCGGTCCCGATGGCCTTCCTTGTCTCAGGGGCCGTCGGCGTCGCCGTGGAGCGCAGCCTGATCCGCTGGCTGTATGGCCGGCCACTGGAGACGCTGCTGGCAACCTGGGGCCTCTCGTTGATCCTGCAGCAGGTGGTTCGCTCACTGTTTGGTGCCAACAATCAAAATGTTGATACGCCGGATTGGATGAGCGGCGCATTCCAGCTTGGCGGCCTGATGCTGACGTGGAATCGTTTGTACATTATCCTGTTCGCCTTCTTAGTCGTGGCAGCGCTGATGGCAACGCTCCGGTTCACACCGCTGGGCTTAAGGATGCGTGCCGTCACACAGAACCGTCGTATGGCGGCAGCCATGGGCATCCGGACCCCTTGGATCGACGCGCTCACGTTTGGGCTGGGGTCCGGTGTCGCCGGAATCGCCGGTGTGGCACTATCACAAATCGATAACGTTTCGCCTAATCTTGGCCAGGGCTACATCATCGACAGTTTTATGGTCGTCGTGTTCGGTGGTGTCGGTAACCTTTGGGGCACGACCTTGGGCGCATTGACGCTGGGTGTCGTCAACAAGTTCCTGGAGCCGGTCGCCGGCGCGGTGTTGGGCAAGATCGTCGTGCTGGTCCTGCTGATCCTCTTTGTGCAACGGAACCCACGCGGCATGTTCCCACTCAAGGGACGAGCGGTGGAGGCATGAGGCTTAATCGGGCCAGCTATTCTATCCTGACCGCGGTTATGGGTGGGGCAGTGGTGTTGGCGCTGTTGAACCAGTTTACAACAACGGCCGCGTCCCTCCATGTTCCAACCTATGTGATCGCGCTGGCAGGGAAATACGTCTGCTTCGCCATGCTGGCGCTCGCCGTTGATCTGGTCTGGGGCTTCGCCGGGATTCTGTCGCTCGGTCATGCCGCGTTTTTCGCCCTGGGTGGATACGCCATGGGCATGTATTTGATGCGGCAGATCGGTACCCGGGGCGTCTACGGCAATGCGACGCTGCCTGATTTTATGGTGTTTCTTGGGTGGAAAGAACTGCCTTGGTACTGGCACGGCTTTGACTGGTTCCCCTTCGCAATGCTGATGGCGGTCGCGGTGCCTGCCGTATTGGCGGGGGTATTCGGTTGGCTGGCGTTCCGCTCTCGGGTAACCGGGGTCTACCTGTCGATTATCACCCAGGCACTGACTTATGCATTGCTTCTTGCTTTCTTTCGCAACGAAATGGGGTTCGGCGGCAACAACGGGTTGACCGACTTCAAGGATATCCTGGGGTTTAACGTTCAAGCAGACTCGACACGGTCGGCCTTGTTGGTGATTTCGGCGCTGTTGCTATGCGGGCAGTTCCTCATAGCGCGCTTCGTCGTAGACTCCCGGTTCGGGAAGATCCTGATCGCCGTGCGAGACACCGAAAGCCGCACCCGGTTCCTCGGCTATCGTCCGGAATCCTATAAGCTGGTCGTCTGGGTCCTGTCCGCGGTAATGGCCGGGATCGGGGGTGCCTTGTACGTTCCCCAGGTCGGCATCATCAATCCGAGTGAATTTGCCCCAGGCAATTCTATTGAGGCAGTTATTTGGGTCGCGGTCGGAGGTCGGGGCACCCTGGTCGGGGCAATTCTGGGAGCGATATTGGTAAACTTTGGCAAGACCTGGCTGACAGGCGCCTTCCCCGAGGTCTGGCTTTATGCGCTAGGTGCAATGTTCATATTGGTGACGCTGTTCCTGCCTCGTGGCGTCATGGGTTTGTTCCGGGGCCGAACAGCAAGCGAGCCGGAACCGGAGGCGCCGTCCGTAGCGGCGGCCCACGAGGTCACCGGATGATCGCTGTCGATACACTGCTCTATCTCGACGGCGTAACGGTCACATTCGATGGTTTCCGAGCGCTGAACGCGCTGTCCCTGACACTGAACGGAGGCGAGATGCGGGCGGTGATCGGCCCGAACGGTGCCGGAAAAACCACCATGATGGACGTGATCACCGGGAAAACCCGGCCGGACAGCGGCAAGGTCGTTTTCTCGAAAGATATCGACCTGACGAAGATGGATGAACCGGCGATCGCTTCGCTGGGTATTGGCCGAAAATTCCAAAAGCCAACGGTATTCGAGCCGCAAGTGGTTTGGGACAATCTGCTCCTCGCATTGGCGGGCGACCGCAGTCCCAGGTTTATGATGTTCGCGCGTGAAACGGCAGAAGAGAAACGTCGGATCGAAGCCATCCTGGAGACGACGCGCCTGACCGATCATCGTTACCGTCCCGCGGCGGACCTCTCGCACGGCCAAAAGCAGTGGCTGGAGATCGGTATGCTGCTCGCGCAGGAACCCCAGTTGCTGTTGGTCGATGAACCGGTGGCCGGCATGACCGATGCTGAAACGGAACAGACGGCTGTGCTGCTGCGCGAGATCAACCGGACGCGCAGCGTGGTGGTGGTCGAGCATGACATGGCTTTTGTCCGAGCGCTGGATGTTAAGGTGACGGTGCTGCATGAGGGTTCGGTGCTGTCCGAGGGCTCGATTGACTTCGTCAGCGACGACCCAAAGGTTATCGAAGTGTATCTGGGACGCTGATGCTGGAAGTGGTAAAAGTCGATTTGCACTACGGCGCCGCTATTGCGCTGAGGCAAGTCTCCATGACAGTGGACGCTGGGGCGGTCACCTGTGTGCTTGGACGAAATGGCGTTGGAAAGACCTCGGTGTTACGGGCGATCGTAGGGGCGCATCCAATCTCGGCAGGGGCTATTCGTTGGGAGGGGCAGGAGATATCCCGGCTGCCGATGTATGAACGCGCGAGACGGGGCATAGCCTGGGTGCCGCAGGGGCGTGATGTGTTTCCCCTAATGACAGTGAAGGAAAACCTCGAAACCGGTTTCGCGGTGCTGCCACGCGGGAAGCGTAAAGTATCGGATGAGATCTTTGATCTGTTCCCGATCCTTAAGACCATGATGCGGCGGCGTGGCGGCGATCTTTCCGGGGGCCAGCAACAGCAATTGGCAATCGCCCGTGCGTTGGTGACGAAGCCTCGACTGATCGTTTTGGACGAGCCCACTGAGGGCATCCAGCCGAGTATTATCAAGGATATCGGACGGGTGATCGCGCTGCTTCGAGCAAGAGGAGACATGGCCATCCTGCTAGTGGAACAATATTTCGATTTTGCTCAGGAACTTGCCCAGACGATGGTGGTGATGGATCGGGGTGACGTGGTCCTGGCCGGCCGTCGGGAAGATCTCGACGAGGCGGATGTACGGCGGCGTCTGTCGGTCTAGGCCCGGCCAACTGCAACGCGCGGTGGGGGAATTGCGCGTTGCAGTCAAGCGGCTTGGGTCTGAGACCATGCTTGACGAACTGCGTCAGGTTGGCTGCCTGAAAGCTCGGTTTCCCAGACGGATCAGTCCGGGCTGGATGGACGTGGTGATGTTGAACACAGGTGGTGGTGTCGCCGGAGGGGACAGCCTGGAGGTGTCGATCGAGGTTGGTTTCGGCGCCCAGGCGACGATTGCGGCGCAGGCGGCGGAGCGGTTTTATCGAACTTTGGCTTCGGATGCACCATCCCGGGTGCGAACGCGATTGATGGTAGCGGCCGAGGCTTCGCTGGAGTGGTTGCCGCAGGAGACGATCTTGTTCGATCAGTGCGCACTCGATCGCCGGCTTGAGGTTGATCTGACCGGCCAAGCTCGTTTCCTTGGTGTCGAAACCCTGGTGTTTGGACGCATGGCGATGGGAGAGCGGGTGGGGCAGGGTTGGCTGCGAGACCTGATCCGTCTGCGGCGGGACGGTCAATTGCTGCTGCATGATGCCATCCGGCTCGATGGAAAGGTAGATGCAACTATGCAACGTATGGCGATCGGCGACGGCGCTGGCGTTGTTTCAACCGTGGTTTATGCGGCACCGGACGCCGATGGGAAATTGGATGCCGTCCGCGACGCTTTGGCGTCGGCCGAGGCTGGGGCCAGCGTTTGGAACGGGATGCTGATCGTGCGTATCCTTGGCGCCGACAGCGCGTCGGTGCGGCGGACGGTGACGGTTGCGCTGGAAGTGCTGCGGCCGTCTCGCGCACTGCCGCGCACGTGGTTGTGACGAGCAGACAAGGATGGGGTGAATGAACCTGACGCCACGGGAGAAAGACAAGCTGCTGATTTCGCTTGCCGCCGTGGTGGCAAGGCGACGACTGGAGCGGGGCGTGAAGCTGAACCACCCAGAGGCGGTGGCTCTGATCAGCGATTTTGTCGTGGAAGGTGCGCGCGATGGCCGCAGCGTGGCGGACCTGATGGAAGCGGGTGCGAAGGTGCTGACACGTGATCAGGTGATGCCGGGAATTTCCGAAATGATCCACGACGTGCAGGTCGAGGCGACGTTCAAGGATGGAACGAAGCTTGTTACCGTGCATCAACCGATACGATAGAAGGGGTACCTATGGTTCCCGGTGAGGTTTTTCCTGAACCTGGTGACATCGAGCTGAACGTCGGCCTGCCGCGCTCCGTGATGACGGTGGCCAACACCGGCGACCGCCCGATCCAGGTGGGCAGCCACTACCATTTTGCCGAAACAAATTCAGCGCTGTCTTTTGACCGCGACGCCGCCAGGGGTCAGCGTCTGGACATTGCCGCCGGCACCGCTGTTCGATTCGAGCCCGGTCAGATGAGGGAGGTCACCCTCGTTCCCTATCGTGGCGATCGAACCGTTTACGGATTTCGTGGCGACATCATGGGGAAACTCGACTGATGGTTCGGATAACACGTGCCGCCTATGCCGACATGTTCGGACCGACTACGGGGGATCGCGTGCGACTGGCCGACACTGCGCTGATCGTGGAGGTGGAGAAGGATTTCACCATCTACGGCGAGGAGGTGAAGTTTGGCGGCGGCAAGGTGATCCGAGATGGCATGGGCCAGTCCCAGTCTTCCCAAGCCCAGGGTGCGGTTGATACCGTCATCACCAACGCATTGATCATCGACCACTGGGGCATCGTCAAGGCGGACGTGGCGATCACCAATGGCCACATCGCTGTAATTGGCAAGGCTGGCAATCCGGACGTTCAACCCGGCGTCGATATCATCGTTGGACCGGGCACCGAGGTCATCGCCGGCGAAGGCAAGATCCTCACGGCGGGCGGGATCGATGCGCATATTCACTTCATCTGCCCGCAACAGGTGGATGATGCTATCGCTTCGGGGATAACAACACTGGTTGGCGGCGGAACCGGGCCCGCCACTGGCACCGCAGCCACCACATGCACTCCGGGGCCGTGGCACCTCGCACGGATGCTTCAAGCCGCAGAAGGGTTGCCGGTCAACATCGCTTTCGCCGGAAAGGGGAATGCCTCGCAGCCGCAGGCGCTCGAGGAAATGCTTCGGGCCGGTGCGAGCTGTCTGAAGCTGCACGAGGACTGGGGCACCACGCCGGCGGCGATCGATAACTGCTTGTCGGTGGCAGATCGGTACGACGTTCAGGTGATGATTCACACGGACACGCTGAACGAATCCGGCTTTGTCGAGGACACCATCGCTGCGTTCAGGGGCCGGACGATCCACGCCTTCCATACCGAGGGCGCCGGCGGCGGTCACGCTCCTGACATCATCAAGGTGGCTGGCCTCGCGAATGTGCTGCCCAGTTCAACGAATCCAACACGCCCCTACACGTCCAACACCCTGGACGAACATCTCGACATGCTGATGGTCTGCCATCATCTGGACAGCTCGATCCCCGAGGACGTTGCATTCGCGGAAAGCCGTATTCGCAAGGAGACGATCGCCGCCGAAGATATCCTGCACGACCTCGGGGCGCTTTCGATGATGTCGTCCGACAGCCAGGCGATGGGCCGGGTTGGTGAAGTGATCATCCGTACCTGGCAAACCGCCCATAAGATGAAGGAGCAGCGCGGCAGCCTCGCTGGAGACAATGACCGTAACGACAATGCCCGCGTCAAACGCTATATCGCGAAGTACACCATTAACCCGGCCATAGCTCAGGGCTTCGCTGGTGAGGTTGGTTCGATCGCCGTGAGCAAGTTGGCCGACCTGGTGCTGTGGTCGCCGGCGTTCTTCGGGGTGAAACCCGATCTGGTCATCAAGGGCGGGTCAATTGCCTGTGCCCCGATGGGCGATCCTAACGCGTCCATCCCAACACCTCAGCCGGTGCATTATCGGCCGATGTTTGGTGCGACCGGGCAGGCGATGCAAGCGAACTGTATCACATTCGTTTCAACTGCTGCGGTTGAAGCCGGAATCGATAAAGCGCTTGGACTAAAGCGCCGTTTGGCGGCCGTGTCGAACACACGTGGGTCGATCGGCAAAAAGGCGATGGTCCACAACGACGCCACCCCGTTCCTGGAGGTTGATGCTGAAACTTACGAAGTGCGTGCGGATGGTGTATTGCTAACGTGCGAACCGGCTTCAAGCCTGCCGATGACACAGCGGTACTTCCTGTTTTGATGAACGCGATCGAAATTCTTCCAGCAGGGAGCTGGGATGCGGATCGAGAGATCGACCATGTCCTGATTGATCATGACCGCCGCTATCGACGTCGCATCGTTCTCAGAACGACGATGGGTGAAGAGATCCTGATCGACCTGCCGCAGGCGATCCGGCTTCGAGACGGTGATGGACTGCTGGCGGAGGCTGGCATCGTCCGGGTCTGCGCGCGGGCCGAACAGCTGCTGGAGATTCATGCCCATCGAGCAGGTGACCTCGTGCGCATTGCCTGGCACCTTGGCAACCGTCATCTGCCTGTGCAACTGCTGGAAGGTCGCATTCGCATCCGGCGTGATCACGTCATAAGCGGAATGATCGAGGGTTTGGGGGGGCATGTTGATTTGATCGAGGCACCATTCGATCCAGAGGCGGGAGCCTATTCAAGCGGTGGTCATCACCATCACACTGATGACGATGAAGACCAGCACTGACCAAAGGCCTCTGCTCAACCTTCTGACATGGCTCTCACCGGGCTTTCCGACCGGTGGTTACGCCTACTCGCACGGACTTGAGTGGGCGGTCGAGGCGGGCGACATCACGGACGGCGCCAGTCTTCGGGACTGGCTTACCGATGTCTTGGCACATGGTTCGGGTCGCTCCGATGCGATCCTTCTCCGCCACGCGCATCGCGTTGCCGCCGATCCGGCAAAGCTAGCCGAGATTGTTGCTTTTGCATCTGCCTGCGCTCCGACGCGGGAACGCCACGATGAGGCCTTGAACCAGGGACGGGCGTTTCGGCTCGCGGTGATAGCCTGGACCTGCGCTGCGGTACCTGAAGACGCGCCTTACGCGGTCGCGGTGGGCGCCGCAGCGAGTGGCTGTTGCATTCCCGAAGACGACACCGTCGTTGCCTTTCTTCAGGCATTCACTACCAATTTGATTTCGGCGGCTGTCCGGCTGGTGCCGCTTGGCCAAACCGTCGGGTTACACACACTCGCGGCGCTGGAGCCCACGATTTTGGCGATTGCGGAGCAAAGCAAAAATGCCGCGCTGGACCACGTGGGTGGGTGCGCCTTCCGCGCTGACATCGCCGCCATGCGGCATGAAACCCAGTACACGAGGTTGTTCCGCTCATGATCAAATCGCCGCATGGTCCGCTCCGGGTAGGCGTGGGCGGTCCCGTCGGAACCGGCAAGACGGCGCTGATGGACGCGTTGTGCAAGAAATTCCGCGATCGTTATGAGCTGGCTGCAATCACCAACGACATCTATACGAAAGAAGACGCGGACTTCCTGACACGCGCGGGGTCGCTGCCGTTGGAGCGAATACTGGGCATCGAGACCGGCGGCTGTCCGCACACCGCCATCCGCGAGGACGCCTCGATCAACCTCGCCGGCGTGGCCGATCTGCGGCGTCGCTTTCCGGATCTCGACCTTATCTTGATCGAATCCGGGGGCGATAATCTAGCAGCGACATTCAGCCCAGAACTCGCGGATTTAACGATCTACGTGATCGACGTTTCGGCTGGGGATAAGATTCCCCGAAAGGGGGGCCCGGGCATCACCCGCAGTGATCTTCTGGTCATCAACAAAATCGATCTAGCTCCGTATGTTGGCGCCAACCTTGAAGTCATGGACCGCGACGCCAAGAAAATGCGCGGCGACCGCCCCTTTGTGTTCGCCAACATACGAGCCGGCTATGGCGTGCAGGACATTGCCGCCTTCGTCGAACATCAGGGCAGTTTACGCTCGGTCTAGCTAGGGCGTGTCGTCAAATCTAGAGCCTTCCGGGCCGCGGTGAGTCTGAACTGCAACATCTGGACAAAAAGAGATGCGACACAGCGCGCAGGGGATTCCGGCGCGCAGCATTCTCCGATTGCTAAGCGGTCAGCTTTGGAGGCTGACCGATGCGGCGCTATGGACTGCGTGATGACCAGTGGGATCGGATCGGGCGTTGCTGCCCGGGCGGCCAGGCTGGGTGGGAGTAACCGCGGCGGACAACCGCCTGTTCGTCGAGGCTGTGCTCTACCGCTATCGCGCCGGTCTCCCGTGGCGTGACCTGCCGGAACGCTGCGACTGGCGTCCATCGGCGCTTCAGTCGCTGGGCTAAATCCGGTGTTTGGCACAGGGTCTTTCAGCATCTCTCGGCTGATGCCGACAATGAATACGCGATGATCGACAGCACCATCGTGCGCGCTCACCAGCACAGTGCCGGCGCGAAAAAAAAGCCGGCGAAGACCAGGCGATCGGACGATCGCGTGGCGGATTGAGCACCAAGATCCACACGTTGGTCGATGCGCTCGGCAATCCGACGGCGTTTCATCTGACGGGCGGCGAGGCGCATGATCTGGTCGGCGCTGACCATCTGCTGGCGGATATGCAGGCTGCAACGCTGATCGCCGACAAGGCATTCGACGCCGACAAGCGGGTCATCGAGCCGCTCACGACCGCCGGCAAGACGGCTGTGATCCCATCAAAGGCCAACCGCAAGTTCGTCGAACATCAGGGCAGTTTACGCTCGGTCTAGCTAGTCAAGCGCCGGCTGTTGTCCGACACTTGATGCTCAGTGGGAGGAAGAACATTGATGGCCGATGAACGACGCGCACAGGGCAAGGCGATGCGCCGCAAACTGATGGGCGAAGCCTACGCGGACAAGCTTGATAACGGGCTGTACAAGCATCCGATCATGGAGAAATTCGCAGCATATACGCAGGAAGCAGTGTTCGGTACACTTTGGACCCGGCCTGGCCTGGACCTGAAAACACGAGCGTTGATCTGCGTAATTTCTGACGCGGCGCAGGGGCGGGACCCGGAACTCAAAGTCCACCTGCGGTTCGCCCGCAACCAGGGCTGGACCGAGGAAGAGCTTTCCGAGGCGCTGTTGCATCTGGCCGGATACATCGGTGCACCACTTGTACGCGAAGCGCTACTGACAGCGATCGACACGTTCAAGGAGATGGCCGCCGAATAGTGACGGCGCGGTATCGCCATGCCGGCGACGCCGCGCGGACAGGACGATCAGGATATGCGGGACATAAAAGGTAAGACTGCCATCGTAACGGGCGGCGCATCCGGTATTGGTTTGGGCATTGCCAAGGCGCTGGCCGGTGCGGGTGCGAACATCGTGCTGGCCGATCTACGCCCGGAACCGCTTGAGGTCGCGAGGCAGCAAATTGAAGCGTCAGGAGCTCGGGTGATCGGTGTGGCGATCGATGTAGCTGATCCGGACGCGGTGGCAATGGCGGGCAAGGCAGCCATCCAGACCTTTGGCGGTCTACATATCGCGGTGAACAACGCGGGCGTCGCCATGCACGGGACACCGCTCGAGAATGTTACGCTCGAAGAGTGGGAGTGGGTGATTGGCGTGAACGTGAAGGGCGTGATCAACGGCATCCGCACCTTCGTGCCAATGATCCGCAGCCATGGGCAGGGCGGCCACGTCGTCAATACCGGTTCGGTGTCCAGCCTGTTCGTCCGGGCGGGGCGAGATCAAGGCGCCTATGCGATGACGAAATACGCAGTGCTGGCGTTGTCTGAAGCGCTGGAGCAAGAGCTGGCCAACTCAGGCATTGGTGTATCGGTGCTTTGCCCCGGCGGGGTGAACACGTCGATTTTCGATTCAGCGAGCACCCGACCCGACCGCTTCGGCGGACCTTATCAGCGCGCGGCCCAGGAAGGATTGAAATCCGTGTTCGCCGCCGGAGCCTTGGCTCCGGAGTTGGTGGGCCGGCGCGTTCTGCAGGCGATCGAGGACAACGAGTTCTATGTCCTGACCCATACCGGCGAGCGCGACATCATCTCGGCCAGATTAGATCGAATTCGCGCTGCATTCGACCGTGCCAACGCTGCCATGTCCAGACTCGCTCAATCATAAATCCAGTTTTTCCTGCGCCACGGTCGGGCGTCCTCGGCTGGTACCGCTTTGTGCGGTGGCGTCGACTTCGCCGTCGCCAAAGTGCAGACGCAGCCTGGTGCCAGGCTTCACGGCCGCGGCGGTGGTGACAGGCTGGCCGGCGACATTGGTCACCAGGACGTAGCCGCGTTGCAATAAAACCAGCGGTGATGCCGCCTCCAAGCGCGGACCCAGGCCGGAGAGGTGGGCGATGGCCTCCCGCAGCGCGGCCCGCAGCGGTGCACTCGAGAGGCGTCCGGTGACGCGGTCAGCTTGGGCGCGAAGTCTCGTCAGCGCGTGATCAATCCCACCGGCGAGCCGCTGTGACGCCATGTTGAGGCCAGACCGGTGGTCCGCAACCAGCCCCGGTGCCGACAAGCGGAGCCGCAGCCCCCGATCCCGGGTCGCCTCCCGCACGGCCGCCGTGATCTGTCTTGGATTGGGCAGTTGCCGCTCGATCGCGGTAAGCACGACCCGTCGTCTGGCAACGAGCGACGGCAGCGCCAGAAGCGCCCGTTCGGCCCGATCGTCCAGCCGTTGGCGAGCGGAGCCAAGCAGGGCAGGGAGGTCTGGAATGCCGCGTTCGATGCGCGAAAGGCGAAGCCGGCTTTCCTGGGCAAGCCGGTTGAGGGCACCGATTAATCGCGCGCCTTTTTGCGCCAGGTCTGCGACCAGATCGGAAAGGACCGGAACCGCCATTTCCGCGGCCGCGGTCGGGGTTGGGGCTCGGCGGTCGGCAGCATAGTCGATCAGGGTCGTGTCGGTCTCATGGCCGACGGCGGAAATGAGCGGAATGCTGCATTCAGCGGCGGCACGAACGACGATTTCTGTGTTGAAGGCCATCAGGTCTTCCAAGCTGCCGCCGCCGCGCGCGACGATCAGCAGGTCGGCTCGCGGCGGATCGCCGCCGGGCGGCATCGCGTCGAAGCCGGCGATTGCCGCGGCGATGTCCGCGGCAGCGCCTTCGCCTTGGACACCAACCGGCCAGACCAGGATGGTGCGGGGAAAGCGGCGCGAGATGGTGATCTTGATGTCCTGGATCACCGCCCCGCGCTCACTTGTGACGACACCAATGACCCTGGGCAAGGTGGGCAGCGGCCGCTTGCGATCGATGTCGAACAGGCCCTCCGCTGCCAGGCGCTGGCGGATCATCTCGATCCGAGCAAGCAACGCACCAACGCCGGCGTACTCCATGCGCTCGATAATGAGTTGGTAGGATGAGCGCTCGCCATAAGCCGAGATACGGCCTGTCACGATGACCTCGGTGCCGTTTTCCGGCACCATGCCCAGACGGGAGACCGCACTTTTCCAGACAATGCTTGAGATTTTTGAATATTCGTCCTTGAGCGATAGATAGATGTGGCCGGACGGATAGCATTTGACTTCGGTCAGTTCGCCGCGGACGCGGATACGGCCAAACGTCATCTCCAGCGTACGTTTCACAGCGCCCGAAATTTCAGACACGGTGTATTCTGGCGTATTCGAGACCGTCGCGGGGTGTGGGTCGTCCATCGCGCTAGCCTATGCTACGGCTTGGATGCATGGAACCGCTGGTGCCAGCGAAGGAGTGATCAATGAGAGTGTTGGTCGTCGGATCAGGCGGAAGGGAGCACGCGCTGTGCTGGGCAATTTCTGGCAGCCCACTTCTGACCAAACTCTACTGCGCACCCGGTAATCCAGGTATCGGCACGGTCGCTGAATGCGTTGAAATCGGCGTCATGGATATCGCGACGCTGGTGACGTTTGCCCAGGACAACGCCGTTGATCTGGTGGTTCCCGGGCCGGAAGCTCCACTCGTCGCCGGGATCACGGATGCGATGGAGGCTGTCGGCATCTCCTGCTGCGGCCCGACCAAGGCGGCGGCTCAACTGGAGGGAAGCAAGACCTTCACCAAGGACATCGCAGACGCAGCGAGCATTCCCACCGCTTTGTGGGAGCGATTCGAGGACGCTGAATTGGCTCGGGCGTTCGTGCGGCGACGCGGCGTGCCGATCGTGGTGAAGGCAGATGGTCTGGCGGCCGGCAAAGGGGTTGTTATCGCCAACACCGAGGAGGAGGCCCTGGCCGCGATCGATGCCATGATAGACAACAGGGTCTTCGGCGAGGCTGGAGCCGCGGTGGTTCTTGAGGAGCGCCTGACCGGCGATGAAATATCACTGTTTGCCCTGTGTGACGGCGTGGATGCGCTGATACTGGGATCGGCGCGGGACTATAAGCGCGTTGATGATGGCGATAGCGGCCCCAATACCGGCGGCATGGGCGCCTACTCGCCTGTCCCCGGCTTTCCGCCCAAGCTGGAGGAGGCCTGCCTGGAGCAGATCATCCGGCCTGCCTTGAAGGAAATGGCACGGAGAGGCATGAAGTTCCGCGGTGTCCTGTTCGCCGGTCTGATGCTGACCGACGAAGGGGCTAAACTGATCGAGTTCAATGTTCGGTTTGGTGATCCCGAATGTCAGGTTCTGCTGAGCCGGATGAAGTCTGACCTGTTGCCGGCATTGCAGGCGGCCTGCGACGGTGAGTTGCGGGATTTTGACCTCCGCTGGAATGACCAGGCCGCCGTGGCGGTGGTCATGGCGGCTAGGGGTTATCCGAACGAACGGCAGCCAGGCTCAGTGATCGCCGGTCTGGATCGGGCGGCTGCGAAGCCGGGAGTACGCGTGTTTCACGCGGGCACCCAAGCAGGCCCCGACGGTACGACTTTGGCGGTGGGTGGGCGCGTGCTGACCATCTGCGGCACCGCGCCGAATATCCGGCAGGCTCGGGACCTCGCCTACGCCGGGGTGGATGCCATTACATGGCCAGATGGTTTTTGCCGCCGTGATATCGGGCTTGACGCCGGGTGACTGCGACCGAGACCCAGCGAGGCGACCGGATCGCCAAGTGGCTTTCCCGTGCCGGAGTCGCTAGCCGGCGGGACGCCGAGAGGATGCTGGCGGCGGGTGAGATCACCCGAAACGGGAAAACCGTTACGCATCCCGCGACGTTTATCACCGCAGGCGACGTTGTGCAGGTCAACGGACGTGTCGTCGATCAGCCCGACCGCACCCGTGTCTGGCGATACCATAAGCCCGAAGGCTTGGTGACGACCCACAAGGACCCGGAAGGGCGCCCGACCGTCTTTGATAAACTCAGGCACCAGTTGCCGCGCGTTGTCAGCGTTGGCCGGCTCGACCTGACAAGCGAAGGATTGCTGCTGTTGACAAACGACGGCGGTTTGGCGCGGCAACTCGAACTGCCGTCGACCGGTTGGCTGCGGCGATACCGCGTGCGTGTTTTCGGCGTGCCGAATGAAGGGGCGCTGAAATCGCTTGCGCGCGGTGTGACTGTGGACGGCGTGCGCTATGGACCGATCGAGGCGGATGTCGACGCCAGGAAAGGCGACAACACCTGGCTGACGGTCAGCCTGCGGGAGGGCAGAAACCGTGAAGTCCGACGCGTCATGGACCATCTGGGGCTCGCGGTTTCCCGTCTGATCCGGATTGCCTATGGCCCATTCCAGCTTGGTGTGCTGGAGCGCGGCGGGATCGAGGAGATACCTCCCCGCGTGCTGCGCGAGCAGCTTCCAGCCGAGGCTGGTGCCCCCGCGCCCCTGCCACGCCGCCGTTAGAATGAGAATCATTGCTGGCGCGTGGCGTGGCCGAACCTTGATCGCGCCGCCGGGGTGGGCGACTCGTCCAACCGCCGATCGGGTGCGTCAGGCTCTATTTGATATGTTGATGCACGCAGCGTGGGGCGGATTTTCGTTGCTCGAAGGGGCGGCTGTCCTGGATGTGTTCGCAGGTACCGGAGCGCTGGGATTGGAGGCACTGTCGCGAGGTGCCGCATCGGCGTGTTTCATCGAGAGGGACCCAATCGCGCTGCGGGCCTTGCGGGCTAACATCACGGCGTTGGAGGCAGAGGATCAAACGGAGATATTGGCTCTAGATGTCGTCTCCGGCGTCGGCATCGCTTCCGGGCTCCACCAGCGGCGGAAAATCATGTCCGATCACCACCGTCGGCCAGATCGCCTCAGAGCAATCGCCCAACTTGTCTTCCTCGATCCGCCGTATGGCCAAAACCTTGTCCCGCGGGCGATCAAACGGCTACGCGACGCCGGCCAAATTCAGCCCGACGCAATTTTGGTGGCGGAGACGGGCCGGGACGAATCCTGGGCACCCGAACAACCTTTGCTGGCCGAACGCCGCAGCGGCGCGGCCCGTCTCATTATATTCCGAGCCGCATGATTAATAGCTTCGCGGCAGGTCAAGAACGTGTTCGGCGATGTAGGACAGGATCAGGTTTGTGCTGATCGGTGCAACTTGATAAAGCCGGGTTTCGCGGAATTTTCTTTCGATGTCATATTCTTCTGCGAAACCAAATCCGCCATGAGTTTGGATGCAAGCTTCGCCGGCGGCCCAGGACGCCTCGGCGGCCAGCAGCTTCGCCATGTTGGCTTCTTCGCCAGGTGTTTCACCGGCCTCGAACTTCTCGCACCCGGCCTGCACCATGAGCTCTGCCGCCCGCATCTGGGCGTAGGCGCGTGCAAGTGGAAACTGGATGCCTTGGTTCTGGCCGATCGGCCGCCCAAACACCTGGCGGTCGCGCGCATAGTCCGAAGCCTTGCGCAGAAACCACTTGGCGTCGCCGATGCACTCGGCGGCGATCAGCAGCCGTTCAGCGTTCATACCGTCGAGAATATAGCGGAAGCCACGGCCCTCGACGCCAACCAGGTTCTCGGCCGGGATGATCATATTGTCGAAAAATACCTCGGTCGTGTTGTGGTTCATCATTGTGCGGATTGGCCGGATTGTCAGACCCTTGCCAAGGGCTTGACGCATATCGACGATGAAGGTCGATAGACCTTCGGTTCGCTTCGCGATCTGATCTTTCGCGGTCGTCCGCGCCAGTAGCAGCATCAGGTCGGAATGCTCCGCCCGGCTGGTCCAGACTTTTTGACCGTTGACGACGTAATGGTCGCCATTCCGTTGGGCGAATGTCCGCAACGAGGTGGTGTCGGTCCCGCTTGTCGGCTCGGTGACGCCAAAGGCCTGAAGGCGAAGCTCGCCTGTGGCAATTTTCGGCAAATAAGTCTTCTTTTGTTCGTCGGTCCCGTGACGCAGGATGGTTCCCATGATGTACATCTGCGCGTGGCAGGCCGCCCCGTTGCATCCCTCCGCCTGAACCGTTTCCAGGATCGCCGCAGCCGCCGAAAGTGGCAGGCCGGCACCCCCGTAGTCCTCAGGGATCAGGGCCCCGAGGTAGCCGCCTTCGGTCAAGGCCCGCACGAACTCTGTCGGGTAGCCGCGTTCCTGATCCAGCCTGCGCCAATACTCACCGGGAAAGTGGCTGCACAGCTTGCGCACTTCCTCCCGGATCTCCGCATGAGGGTCGTGGTGCAGCGTCTCTTTCATGGCTGTCTCCGAACGCGGTCTAACCGCACTATTGGTGTTCACCCGCGGTTCTGCAATTTGCAAGGGGTGACGGTGCTTGAAAACCCGCGCTGGGATGGAGGCTTGCCGGAAGATGGAGAACTGCTTTTATCGCCGCTTCGTTGTTTCACTTTGTTAGGATCATGCCGCATGGCGGATGGAGAAACTCTGGCAACCTCGCCCTTTGGCCAGTTCAATGCCTGGATGGTGGAAGCCGAAGCGTCGGAGGTGAATGATCCGAACGCGATGATCGTCGCGACCAGCACGCCTGATGGTCACCCATCGCTGCGGACCGTCCTGCTCAGAGGCATCAATGAGCGTGGCTTCGTTTTCTATACCAATAAGGAAAGCCGCAAGGCCGAGGAGCTTGCGGTCAATCCGAATGTGGCACTGTTGTTTTACTGGAAGTCGCTGCGGCGGCAGATTCGTGTCGAGGGCAAGATCGAGTCTGTCACGGATGCAGAGGCGGATGCCTACTTTGCATCTCGGGCGCGGATTTCCCGCCTGGGTGCCTGGGCATCTCAGCAGTCGCGACCGCTACAGGAGCGCGCCGTCTTGGAACGCCGGCTGGCCGATATGGAGCGGCGCTTCCCCGAGGATATTCCCCGACCCGGGTATTGGTCTGGCTATCGGGTTCTACCGGGCATTTTCGAGTTCTGGCAGGACATGCCTTATCGGCTGCACGATCGGACCGTGTACAGCAGATCGTCGAGAGGCGACTGGATTCAAAGTAAACTTTTTCCCTGACCTGATGTTGGCAATGGCGAACGTACTTGCGCTGCAAACGCAAATCTGCGTTGCTTCCGGCGCAAGAGCACAGTGAAGGAGCTGACGATGGCGATACGCAAGCTACTGCTGCCCCTGACGGGAACCGCGGCTGGCGAGGCCGCACTGGCGACCGCCTTGACGGTCGCGCGCCAATGGAATGCCCATGTCACTGCTTTGCATGTTCGCGTCGATAGCCGGGACGTCGCGCCATTGGCCGGCGAGGGCCTGTCTGGCGCGATGATCGAGGAGATGATGTCGGCGACCGAAAAGGAGAGCAACGATCGCGCGCACGCTGTCCGTTCGATGTTCGAGCGTTTCGTGGGTCGCCATGACGTTGCCGTACAGGAAGCGCATCCGGGCTCCGATCACGCGACCGCCAGCTTTGCCGCGGTGACCGGTCGGGAGGAGGATATTGTGGCCCAGCAGGCTCGGCTCGCCGACCTGACCGTGGTGCCGCATCCGGACTCGGGGGAGGATGTCTCGTCGTCCGATGCTTTGCACGCGGTGCTATTTGATTCCGGGCGGCCGGTATTGATTTCGCCTCAGGTTGCGCGTGATAAGGTCGGCACGCGCGTCTGTATCGCGTGGAACGGCACGGCTGAGTCGGCATCATCGGTTCTGGCGGCGATGCCGTGGATGCAACGGGCTGAAGGTGTGGCGATCCTGTCCGCCGACGGCTATCAAAGACGCGGGCCGGGCGCCCCCGACCTCGCGGCTTATCTCGCAATGCACAAAGTACGTGCCGAGATCGTTACATTCCGTTCGGCCGGCGGGTCGGTCGGGGCCGGCTTACTGGGTGCAGCCGCTAATTTCGGCTGCGATCTTTTGTCGATGGGAGCGTATTCGCACTCCAGGTTGCGGCAGCTCATCCTGGGGGGCGTGACACGGCATGTGCTGGAAAACTCTACCTTGCCGGTGATGATGAACCGCTGATCTGCCGGACCGATACCTCGCCGGTCTGCGTGCGGGATCTTTTATGCGGCCGAGAGGCCGATAATGGAAGGAAACAGCGATGCGGCCGGTCCGCCGCAGCGGAAGCCGGCGCCTAGCTGGTAAGGTTAACAGTCTTAATAGAGCTTGTCCTGCGGACTCAGCTTTACGATCACCTCATCTGGCTCTGCCAGATTGAGCATCACGCGGGCGCGCTCATCCAAAGTGTCGGGGTCGAGGTGTTGCGCACGCAAACCCGACACGCGAATTTCCAAGGCGTCTCGTTCGGCTTTGGCGGCGGCCTCGTCCGAGATGACCTGATGCAGAAGCTCCTCGCGCTGGGAGTATGCAACGAGCCCGTGATCTCCCTGCGTGGCGTTCCAGCCGAAGTAGCCTGTAATAGCCAGGAAGATCGCTGGCGCTATCATCAGTCTGCCGCGTCGCTTCAATTCACGGCCGAGTGCCATTGCATACTCCGGATGATCGTGGACTGGTTCTAGCGCGATGCCGGCAAATCGCGCACGAAAAAGCTGATGCGAACCGGCGGAGCTGAAATTGGAATGCGAGAGACCGACGGCGGCGTCAACGGCAGGAACAGCATCGAGTAGGCGCAAACACCAGCCCGACGCCTCATGGCGCGTTGACAGGATCGGGTACCGAACGCATCGTCCGGCCCGGACTGAACTTGGGAACCGCTACGTGATGTCTCGCCACAGCCTGCAGCAACCGATTGAGGACCTCTGGGAGCGTCGCGAGACTTTGACACCATCGACGACGGGTGAATCGCGCGATGCGGTGGAGGCCGCGCTTGATGCGCTGGACACCGGACAGCTGCGGGTGGCCGAGAAGAGTAACACCGGCTGGCAGGTCAATCAGTGGCTGAAGAAAGCGGTGCTGATGTCGTTCCGCCTTACCGATTCGGCGACGATGGAAGGACCCGGAGGCGCACCGGTTTGGGACAAGGTGCCGATGAAGTTTGCCGACTGGGGTGAAAATCGTTTCAGGGAAGAAGGTTTTCGTGTCGTACCTGGCGCTGTGGTTCGCCGCTCGGCATTCATTGCTCCGGGCGCTGTGTTAATGCCAAGCTTCGTCAACGTGGGCGCGTGGGTCGGGCGCAACACAATGGTTGATACCTGGGCGACGGTCGGAAGCTGTGCCCAGATCGGCGCCAACTGTCACCTGTCGGGTGGCGTTGGAATCGGTGGCGTGTTGGAGCCTTTGCAGGCCAGTCCAGTGATCATCGAGGATGATTGCTTCGTCGGCGCTCGCTCCGAGGTAGCAGAAGGTGTTGTACTGGAGCGCGGCTGTGTGTTGTCGATGGGTGTGTTCATCGGCGCATCGACCAAAATCATCGATCGCGCGACCGGTGACATCTTTGTCGGACGGGTGCCATCGTATTCAGTGGTTGTGCCAGGTACTCTTCCCGGCAAGAGCCTGCCGGATGGCTCGCCCGGACCAGCGCTCTATTGCGCCGTGATTGTTAAGACGGTCGATGCACAGACCAGGGCCAAGACCTCTATTAATGAGTTGTTGCGGGATTGACCGATCTTTTAGACCCACTGCCACTGGCTCAGTCGCTGATCCGGTGCCCCTCGGTGACACCAACGGATGCGGGGGCGCAAGATGTACTGTCCGCCGTCCTCAGCCGGTTGGGGTTTGCGGTCCAGCGGCTGCGGTTCGGCGAGATCGACAACATCTTTGCGCGTTTGGGCGCGGAGGGGCCTCATCTCTGTTTTGCCGGCCACACCGACGTGGTGGCCGCGGGTTCGGAGAACTGGCGGTTTGATCCGTTTGGCGGGGAGGTGCGCGACGGCGTGCTGTATGGACGTGGCGCATGCGACATGAAGGGTGCTATCGCAGCTTTCGTCGCTGGAGTGGCGCAATGTCTGCAACGTGGCGTCCCCGGAGGATCTATTAGCTTCCTCATCACCGGTGACGAGGAGGGCGCCGCAGTTGATGGCACGGTGAAGGTGCTGGAGTGGATGCAGACGAATGGGCAGGTGCCGGATTTCTGCCTCGTGGGGGAGCCGACATGCCCGGTCAGACTTGGCGACATGGTGAAGATCGGCCGGCGCGGCAGTGTCAACATGAGGATCAAGGTGCACGGCACGCAAGGCCATGTCGCTTACCCGCATCGTGCGGACAACCCGGTTCATCGGCTGGTCCAGGCGCTGGGTGCGCTGACATCGTCACCGATCGACGCCGGTACTGCGTGGTTTGAGCCCTCGACTTTACAGGTCACAACGATTGACGTCGGAAATGGCGCAACAAACGTCATACCGGCCTCCGCCAGGGCCGTGTTGAACATCCGGTTTAACGAAGCGCACAGCGGCGCGTCGTTGACGGCGTGGGTGCGGTCAACCTTGAACCGTTACGCAGAACGGTCTGATCTGGATGTTTCGGTCAGCGGCGAGTCGTTCCTGACCCAGCCAGGTCCTCAGGTCGACATTCTTCGGGATGCGATCAAACGGGCAAGTGGAGTTGAGCCGAAGCTTGATACCGGCGGCGGCACCTCGGATGCGCGCTTCATCGCAAACTATTGCCCTGTCGCTGAATTCGGTTTGGTGGGCGCGACGATGCATCAAACCGACGAGCAGGTACCGGTGGCGGAACTGCGAGATCTGGCAGGTATCTACCAGGATATCATCGCGGCTTTTCTGGTATGAGTGAGGGCGTGATCCCACGGAAAAGCATTATGATCGGCATACTCCGTATCGCGCGGGGTCGATCCGACGGCATTAGTTGCTTCGGTTCAACGCCGCAGGCGTTCCTGTCGAGTCTGGCACCTCTGATCGCCTTTCCCTTGGTCGGCGCGATATTGGCGATGTTCAGCGAGGGGCCGCGACGAGCGCTGACGGGTCTGGCGATGACCCTTTGCGCTCTGCTCACTCCGGCAGTGGTTTCATATGAACTGGCGCGAATCTGGAAACGGGCGGATTCATGGGGAAGATTTGCCACTGCATTTAATTGGTGCGAGTGGATCCTGCCGGTTGTGGCCTGCCTCGTCATGTTGCCGCTAAGCGTTGCGATCGGTGCGGGCATGAGTGAAACAGCTGCCAGCCTTGTCTTGCTGAGCTGCCTGGGTCTTTACGGCCTCTGGCTGCATTGGTTCCTGGCTCGCAACGCCTTGGCTTTGACGGGATTTCGGGCCGTGTTGTTGGTCTTCGTGGTTAATCTGGGAACAGCGGTGGCCGTCATGGGTCCGCGCGTCCTGGCCAGCGACCTCGGATGAGCTCTGTATCGGCGGTTGGCCTAGGGCTTCATGCAGCGCTGCAACTGGCCCACGGTCGAGCGGATGGCGTGGTCCTGGTGCCCGGCGACCGGAAGACAATCGTTCGCAGCTTTTGGTCGATAGCCCTTTGCGTGCCGTTGGTGATCTGCCGCTTGCTGATGTCCTGGGCGGATGGCGGGATCCCCTCCGGCGCGGTCCATCTCGTTGGGCGCGAGGTGATCATCTTCGTGCTTGGTTGGCTTGTGTTCGTCGAAATCACCCATCGGCTGGCGCCAATGATCGGCCGGGCAGAGCGATGGGGACGCTTCATCGCGGTGTGGAATTGGTGCAACGTCATCGAGGGCGCACTCGTGATCATCGGCGGCGTGCCTGGCCTGCTTGGCGCCCCCGCGATTGTCGATCAGGCTTGTGTATTGATTGCCGTCGGCTGGGCGCTCTGGCTGGAGTGGTACGCGACACGTTTGGTGTTCGGGGTCGGCCCTTTGGCGGCCGCTTTGTTGGTGCTGCTCGATCAATCGATCGGGATCATCCTTGCGTCGCTGGCCATGTTGATCAATCCCTGAGGTCTGAACGGATCTTCTGAATATTCGACGCTGGTCAGGGTCAGTCCGTTGGACGGAGCGGTGGGACCGGCCGCTGAGCGGTCGCGGGCGTGCAATGCCTCGGTGACACGATCGGCGGTCCACCGACCCTCTCCGACAAGTTTAAGGGTTCCGACGAAGTTGCGGACCTGATGGTGCAAGAAGCTACGGGCTTCCGCCACGATTTCAAGGATGTCGTTATGCCGTGTGACATCAAGGCGACGCAGCGTGCGGATAGGTGATTTGGCTTGGCAGGAGGCGGCGCGGAACGAGCTGAAGTCGTGGCGGCCGAGCAGGGTTTGGCCGGCGGCGTGCATCGCGGAGGCGTCGAGTTGCGACGGGACGTGCCATACCCGCCCGGCCAGCAGTGCTGGTCGGCTGCGGCGGTTGAGGATACGAAATCTATACACCCGAAGATTGGCAGAGAAGCGAGCGTTCCATTGATCTGGCACGGACACCGCCTTCAGGACGACGACAGGCTGTGGCTTCATGTGGAAGTTGAGGGCATCCCGGATCGCGCTGGCACTGTGGCTTCCGGAAAGATCTACATGCGCGACCTGGCCTTCAGCGTGGACGCCGGCGTCGGTTCGACCGGCTACGGTGCTGGTCACCGATCGGCCGCCATTCAGTCGAGAGGCGGCTTGCTCGACCACTTGCTGGACCGAAAGCCCGTTTAGTTGACGCTGCCAGCCAACGAATCCGGTGCCATCATACTCCAGTAGAAGCGCCCAACGCGTCACGGCCCAAAGACCGTGCCTGGCGCCACGGGGTGGCCGCGCAGGAAGGCATCCGCGTCGAGCGCGCCACGCCCTGGAAGCTGAACTTTGGTTAGCCTGATGGCGTTTTGACCACATGCTACGGTCAAAGCAGAGTCGAGGACGGTCCCCGCGACGCCTTGGCCATCAGTACACATCGCTGCCAGGACCTTAAGCGGTGTTCCTGCAAGCGTGGTGAATGTACCAGGCCAAGGGTTAAGCGCTCGGATCTGACGCTCAATACCCTCCGCTGATCTGCCCCACTCGATCCACCCATCTTGGCGCGTAAGCTTCGGCGCATATGTCACGCCAACATCCGACTGCGGGACGGGCGGCGGTTGACGAACGAGTGCTTCCAGCATCAGATCGGCACCTATCAGCGCCAGCTCGTTATGAAGGTTCGCGGCCGTAGCGTCCGATTTGATCGGAATACTTTGCGCCAGCAAAACAGGACCGGTATCAAGCCCAGCTTCCATCTGCATGATGGTAATGCCGGTCTCGGCATCCCCCGAAAGTAAGGCCGCCTGAATTGGTGCCGCGCCCCGCCATCGTGGCAGAAGGCTGGCGTGAATGTTGATACAGCCGAGCTTTGGCGCGTCCAACATCGACTGCGGCAAGATCAGGCCATATGCGGCGACGAGTGCGGCATCGAGATGGAGCTGACGGAATTCTTCCTGCTCGATGGAAGAGCCATGGAGGCGGGCGGGAGTGCGAACGATCAAACTCAGGCTGTCCGCCGCAACATGAACCGGACATCGGCGGATCGCTTGACCTCTGCCGGCTGGGCGAGCTGGCTGGCAGTAGACAGTTACAATGTCATGGCCAGCGTCATGGAGCGCTCGCAGGGCAGGAACGGCGAAGTCGGGACTTCCCATGAAGGCCACGCGCACGAGGCTAAGCCTTTTGCTTGTCTGTTTTTTGACGCTGCTCTTTGGCAAGGCGGCGCATTATCATATTTCGCTTCAGAGCTGAAAGGTGATCGACGAACAGAACGCCGTCGAGGTGGTCGATCTCGTGCTGCAGGCAGGCAGCCAATAGACCATCGGCCACCATCTCACGCCGTCCGCCTGCTTCGTCGAGATACCGAACCTTCACTCGAGCGGGGCGGGTTATGTCCGCATATTGACCGGGAAGTGACAGGCACCCTTCTTCTCGGGTGGAAAGTTCCTCGCTCGTTGCGATGACCTCGGGGTTGATCAGACTGTGTGGTTGCCTCTCGTCGTTCGGCACAAGGTCGATCACGACAAGGCGCAGACTTTGATTAACTTGCGGCGCCGCCAAGCCGATCCCGGGCGCATCATACATCGCGGCCAGCATTCGCGGGATGAGTTCGCGCACCAACTCCGCGTCAGCCGGGTTGATGGGGCGGGCACGGGTTTTCAGTATCTGATTGGGAGCGATCAGGATCGATAGCGGGTCGATGGTCGTTGAGATGGTTTTGACGCTCATTGTGCTGCTGTATTTAGCTGCGCGGTTGGCACCAATCAACATCACGCGTGAGGGTGGCTAGAGGGGGGTCGCGAGGCCCCTTGCAAGTTTGGTGGCGGCGCCCGAAATATGGATTGTTCAGGATGCCTTGACAGGGTCCTGGCAATTGCTTCGCTCATAGGAGGGGGCCGTGACAAGCAGAATGTTCACCTCGCCGCTGTTTCTCGGCTTCGATCACCTGGAGCAGATGCTCGAACGTGCGTCGAAGACATCATCCGATGGGTATCCGCCCTACAATATTGAGCAGGTCAGCCCGACAGGGTTGAGGATCACGCTCGCCGTCGCGGGATTTACCATGGATGATCTGCAGATCACGCAGGAAGATAATCAACTGGTGATCAGGGGGCGACAGACCGACGATAGCGAGGGGCGAATCTTCTTACATAGGGGGATCGCAGCTCGCCAATTCCAGCGCTCGTTCGTATTGGCTGAAGGGATCGAAGTCAAGGGAGCGTGGCTGGATAACGGCCTGCTACATATTGATTTAGCGAAGCCCCAGCCAGAGGTTCGTGTGAAGACCATTCCAATCACGCGAAATACCGCGCCCACCGTTCTACGCCCGAATGGACCTGGACGTGAAAATGTAGCGAGGTATGAGTCAATGATGACTAGCAACGGTGATACATAGGTGCTGGATCACCTTAGTGCCTACGTCGTTCCCACGGTGCTTATACAAGGCCGTTGGATAGAAGGAGTAAGCAAACCATGAACATGAACTCGGATAACCACCCAGACGCATCAGACGTCACCGATCAGGGGATGATCGGGGTCGACGTGCGACACCTGACGGAACAGCAGCTTGCATCATTGGGCGTTTCTCACATCGCTTACTTGAAGCCGGTCATAGTTGATGGCGTTCATGGATTCGCCATCCACGCAGCGGATGGAACGCCAATGGCCGTTACCGGTGATCGAGATGTTGCCATTGCGGCTGTAGTGCAGCATGAAATGATGCCGCTTTCAGTGCACTAGTCTAGCGTCGTTTGTTCAGGGTGGCTTACGCCACCCTGTCCGTTTGAGCGCGCGTCTTAAGCAAATCCCGAATTTCACCGAGCAGGAGCTCGGACTTCGTCGGCTCTACAATCGCGGCAGCGTCGTGCCGTATATTCAGCTTCGTTAGCACTTTAACCATCCAGAAAACCGCGAAGCTGACGATCAGAAACTGTATGATCGCGTTGATAAAAAGGCCGACGTTGAGAGTTGCCGCACCTGCCTTTTGTGCATCGGCCAGGCTGGCGTAGTGTTGGCCGTTGAGCGGAACGAAGACATTTGAGAAATCGACGCCACCACTCATCAGACCGATTACCGGATTAATTACGTCTTTGACAAGGCTGCTGACGACGCCGGTGAACGCGGCTCCTATGATTATCCCGACCGCCAGATCAACCACGTTGCCCCGCATGATAAATTTGCGGAACTCGGCCATCCAGGATGGGGCTTTCGGTGCGAGCATGGGGTGGTCCTCCGGAGGGAATGCAGCGATCTGAAGAACGCATTCTGACCGAATATCTGGCGTTAGGCGATTCGGGGCTATCCGACGACCACGCGGTTTCTCGATTCCGTTATGGCTGTCCTCAGGAACCGCCGGTGACGAAGCTCTGAATCAGGCTGCCCGCCACGAGACGCCAACCATCGATTAAAACAAAAAAGATAAGCTTGAATGGCAAGGACACCGCACTCGGCGGAAGCATCATCATTCCCAAACTCATAAGCACGCTGGCGACAACGATGTCGATGATGAGAAACGGCAGAAAAAGCAGGAATCCCATTTCGAACGCGCGGCGCAACTCGCCGACGATGAATGCCGGGATCAGCGCGCGCCACGAGACGGATGCTGCGTCCCCTGAAGGCGGTAAATGTCCGAGATCCAGAAAGAAGCGAAGGTCCTCGCCTCGGACGTTGTCGGTCATGAACGCATGGAAAGGTTGGGTAGCCAGCCGTAATCCGTCGGTTTCGGAGATGCGCCCTTCGGTCATCGGCTGAATTCCGGTCGTCCAAGCTTGAGTCATAGCCGGTTCCATCACGAAGAATGAGAGGAAAAGGGCCAATCCAATCAGGACGATGTTCGGCGGCGTTCCCTGCGTGCTTAGCGCGTTGCGCAGCAGCGATAGGACAATGACGATACGGGTGAATGCGGTGGTCATTACCAACAGACTCGGCGCCAGAGACAGCACCGTAACCAGGGCGGTTAACTGTACGATCCGAGCTGTCGCGCCGGCCTGGCCAGCGGCACCCAGGTCGATGTTGACCGACTGACCGTGACCGATGGCGGGGATCATGAACAGGACAGGTAACAAGGCCCAAACGACGAACCTCATTGATCCTGCACCCAGCCAATCACAAGATCTTGCCCTCCGCCGGTTAGCAGCACGACCTGGCGCTGGCCACACTTGACGAGATGGACACGACGCCGCGGGTCGAGGGCAATGGACTCCTGTAACGCGAGTGTTCGTCCCGGGCCGCGCTGTCCACCCCAGTGGCTGAACCGGAGGAATCGCGCGGTCACAGCTATCATCGCCATAACGCCTAGCAAAGCGCCGACAGCAAGCAGAACAGACTGCCCGGTCATATCGATACCCGCTTGCCAGCAGGTGTGTTGCAGGATCGAGCAAAAAGACGCTTCATCACTAAACCGCGGTGCATAAGCACCGGACAAGTCTCCGCCGGCGACTGAACCCTTCTAATGTTGGACCGTAGTGGACAAAGGGATCCGAGACGGCCTGCTGCATCCATCCGCATGTGCTTTTTTGGGGGTGGACAGATAAATAAGTCGTTAACAAAATCTATTAACTCTTTGTTCAGCATTCTGCTCCAGGTTGTGTCCATGGACCCTACCCGGATTGGATTATTTGATCTGGCCGAAAAGCGGCTGGCGTGGATTGCTCAGCGGCAAAGCGTGTTGGCATCGAATATTGCCAATGCCAACACGCCCGGATTTCAGGTTCGGGATGTGAAATCGTTTGAAAGCGTGCTGTCTGGCAGCGGAACGATCGAGCCAGAAAGGACTCAACCAGCGCATCTGACCGGTACAGTCGCGACAGGACTGGCTTCGCTGATCAGCAGTCCCCCTGAGGGTCGGGCGCTGGATGGCAACACAGTGTCGTTGGATCAGCAGCTGACCAAAGTCGCTGATACTGAAACCACCCAGGCGATGGTTACGACCATCTGGAAGAAGTACATGGATATGTTCAACACGGCCCTCGGCCGATCGAGCTAGCGATGGCAGGAGATTTAAACCAAACGCTCAACGTTTCCGCCACAGGGATGGACGTACAGACCAAACGTCTTCGAGTAATCGCCGAAAACATCGCTAATCAGGACACGACCGGATCGTCTCCCGGCGCAGACCCCTACCGACGCAAGACGATCACGTTCGAAACTGCAATGGATAAGGTTGCAGGCGTGGAGACGGTTAAGGTCAAGAACATTGGTATCGACAGCAGCGACCTGCCATTACATTATGATCCCGCTAACCCGGCTTCGAATGCGCAAGGGTATGTGAAGCTGCCCAACGTCAACAGCTTTATCGAAATAATGGACATGCGCGAGGCAGAACGTTCCTATAGCGCAAACCTGTCGGTCATGCAGGCTACTCGCAGCATGCTCAACAAGACAATCGACCTACTGAAATGACCACGATACCGACAGTCGTGATCACGCCGTCAGCCGCAGCTGAGGCTTATGGTCGCACGGGTCGCGGTAGTAACACTGCCGGCGCACTAAATAGCTTTGGATCAGCTATAAGTCAGGCGCTCGATCAGGCTGTACAGACCGGGCATACGGCTGATGATCAGGCTATGAAAGCCATCAGCGGTAGCGGTAACCTCACCGACGTGGTGACGGCGCTTTCACATGCTCAAATAGCCTTGCAGACCGCCACGGCCATTCGTGACCGTGTCGTGCAGGCGTATCAAGATATCATGAAGATGCCGATCTAGGCCGTGAGCGCGCTGGAGGTCGCTGCGCTGATCCACGACTGCATGATTGTGACCATGAAGCTGAGCTTCCCAATACTCGGCGTGGCCCTGGTCGTCGGACTACTGGTGTCATTCGTTCAGGCCATTACCCAAATTAACGAGGCAACGTTGGCGTTTCTGCCGAAGATCGTCGCGATTGGCCTCGCCCTTATGATGTTGGGTCCATTCATGGCGGCAACCTTGTCAGGGTTCTCGCATCAGATTTTCGACAGGATTGTCGCTATTGGTGGGTCATGAACTCTACTTTGGCCACTCTGATCGAGTGGGCTCCGGCCTTCATGATCGTGCTGGCGCGGGTCGGAGCGGCAATGGCCCTGCTGCCCGGCCTTGGTGAGGTAGTGGCGCCTGCCGTTGTAAGAGTGGGTTTAGCTCTGAGCATCACCATTCTTTTGCTGCCAGAGCTTCAGCCATTGATGCCGCCAGTGCCAGCGGCCGGCTTGAGCATGGGGCTGATCATCGCGGGCGAGGTCGTTACGGGGCTTTGGTTCGGATGGCTAGCCCGGATGATTGTCCTGGCCCTGCCGATCGGAGCGCAATTCATCGGCTACTTGATAGGATTATCCAGCGTCCTGCAGCCCGATCCGGAACTTGGCGCGCAGTCTAGTGCTTTGGGAAAACTTTTTGAAATGGGCGCGCCGATTCTCTTGTTGGTTTCCGGGCTTTATGAGGTGCCGCTAACCGCACTCAACGGTCTGTTTCACCTTATCCCGCCGGGACATATGCTACCTGCCGCAGACAGCACCGAACTCGCCGTTAACGCTGTTGGTGCAGGGTTTGGCTTGGCGCTGCAGCTTGCTTCGCCGTTCGTGGTGATTGGAATAGCCTGGAACATTAGCATGGGTTTGGTCGCGCGCCTCGTGTCGCGGATGCAGATCTATTTCGTTTCGATGCCCGGGCAGATAATGGCAGGCCTTTTCTTCCTGATGGCTTGCGCAAGCGCAATGATCCTTGCATGGCAAGATGGTGCGCGGGCTTTTTATATGGCGCTGCCGGGCGCCGGTTGATGCATGGCGGAAGGTGACGCATCCGGCGATGACCGTACAGAAGCGGCGACTCAGAGACATCTGGATCAGGCGCGCGTTGAAGGACAGGTTCCAGTATCACGGGAGGTAGCTACCTTTGCTAGTCTGGCAGTCGTCGCGTCGGTGTTGATCTACAAATCCCCAACATTGATGCAGCAATTGTTGCCAAATCTAGTTGCGTTCCTCTCCCACACCGGGGATGGATACATGCTCGGCGCGAGCCAGTTTCGCGTGACGTCGGCCACGACTTTGCTTGCCATCGTACCGCTTCTAGGAGCTGCTGTCTTCGCCGGCAGTGCTGCGGTGCTGTTGCAGACAAATTTTCTACTGAGCCTGAATGCTCTCCAGCCAAAGCTTTCACGGGTAAGCCCCGTAGCCGGGTTGAAGCGCTTATTTGGTCTCAGCGGGATCGTAGAAATAGCGAAATCCCTAAGCAAGTTGGGACTGTTGGCCGTGACTACGTGGATCGCAATCCGGAACGACTACGTCCACGTGATGCGCTTGCCGTGGCAGGACCCACACAATCTGTTACCGGCAATTGCCCGACCCGTCGTCCACCTATTTATCGCCGGCCTATGCACACAGGGGATCGTGGCGGCTGCCGACCTGGCATGGGTGCGATTCCGACATGCCCGAGACCTGCGCATGACTAAGCAGAATGTTCGCGACGAACTAAAGGACACAGAAGGGAACCCCCATATAAAGGCGCGGATACGTCGGATTCGGATGATCCGAGCTCGCAGGCGCATGATGGCTCAGGTCCCGACGGCAACGGTGGTAATTACCAATCCTACGCACTATGCGATTGCACTTGCGTATGACCGAACGAACAATCCTGCGCCGCGCATCGTGGCGAAGGGGTCTGATTCTGTTGCCGGTCGAATTCGTGAGGTTGCGCAAGCCGCGGGCGTTCCCATCGTCGCCAATCCGCTGCTCGCGCGGGCGCTTTATCGTCTCGATCTGGACACGGAAATTCCGGCCGAATACTACAAGGCCGTTGCCGAGATAATCGCGTATGTCTGGCGCCTACGCAGCCGCGAAAGAGCTATCTCCTAGCGAGATTGCCCTCGGGTGTGCTTCATTGAGTTCCGGAGGCTACTGAACGACCCCGATTGAAGATGACGGGGACCCTGCTGTACCTTCGTTAGGCGGCGGCAGTTGGCTACCCTGTTCCCCGATAAACCGGTGTCGTCGTCGAGACGTGCCTTTGGCAGCTTTGAAGGTTTGTCGGACGTAACAGGCTGGCTTGGTGCGGTAGACCGTCGATCCGCTGATCGAAACGATGCGGGCAATATCATCGTCGCTGACGCCATCGTGCGCGGCCAGCAGGATTTGCGCTCGCTTGACCTTGCGGGCCGGGTGTTTGCCGCCATTGACCAGGCTATGCAGTTGGGCTTTCTCCGCCTCGTCCAGTTCAACCCGATAGCGTATGTTAATGCATGCCTCTGTCATGCCAGGACAAACCATGAATCAGGCTGGCGATAGGCCGCGACCCGTCTTTACGCCCCTACAGGGTCAATATCTCGCGTTCATCCACGCCTACACCCTGATCAACGGTCAGCCGCCGGCTGAACACGAGATGATGCGGTTCTTCCAGGTCGCCCCGCCAAGCGTGCATCGAATGGTCGTTACGCTCGAGCAGGCTCACCTGATCTTACGCCAGCCGGAACGGCCGAGGATTATAGCTGTCCTGGTGCATGAGGATGATCTGCCAAGGTTAAAGCCGGGATTTGGTCAAACCGTCAAAACCACTGTGACGAAGTACTAGCGGCGAGGTAGACGGCGGCGAGAAAGTTGCGCGCGGTCTTGTCATAGCGGGTTGCGATAGCCCGGAACTGCTTGAGTTTGGCGAAGAACGTCTCGATCAAGTGGCGTTCTTTGTAGAGATGCCGATCATACGTCCGGCGCGACTTGCGGTTGGCCTTTGATGGGACCACAGCCGTCTTGCCGGCGGTCGTGAGCGGCTCGATGACCCGCTTGTCGGCGTCGAATGCCTTGTCGGCGATCAGCGTTGCAGCCTGCATATCCGCCAGCAGATGGTCGGCGCCGACCAGATCATGCGCCTCGCCGCCCGTCAGATGAAACGCCGTCGGACTGCCGAGCGCATCGACCAACGTGTGGATCTTGGTGCTCAATCCGCCACGCGATCGTCCGATCGCCTGGTCTTCGCCGGCTTTTTTTTCGCGCCGGCACTGTGCTGGTGAGCGCGCACAATGGTGCTGTCGATCATCGCGTATTCATTGTCGGCATCAGCCGAGAGATGCTGAAAGACCCTGTGCCAAACACCGGATTTAGCCCAGCGACTGAAGCGCCGATGGACGTTTTTCCAGTCGCCGAAGCGTTCCGGCAGGTCACGCCACGGGAGACCGGCGCGATAGCGGTAGAGCACAGCCTCGACGAACAGGCGGTTGTCCGCCGCGGTTACTCCCACCCAGCCTGGCCGCCCGGGCAGCAACGCCTTGATCCGATCCCACTGGTCATCACGCAGTCCATAGCGCCACATCGGTCAGCCTCCAAAGCTGACCGCTTAGCAATCGGAGAATGCGGCGCGCCGGAATCCCCTGCGCGCTGTGTCGCATCTCTTTTTGTCCAGATGTTGCAGTTCAGACTCACCGCGGCCCGGAAGGCTCTAGCTATTTGACGACACGCCCTAGTTATGCTTTCCCGAATCGCTCGACGGAGGCATTGTCTATCGTAGAGGTTGTGTCCTCTCCTCATCCGAACGACTGATGAACCGGTGCAACACGGAGCGACCGAACATCCATTGAAAGGTTCTTGCCCCTGACGTAGGAAAGAACATATCAAGTACAGCGTTCGCTACCGACTCGAGGATACAAAGTTAGAGAACTATGCTCGTATAGGTTGCAAAAAAGCATAGACCACGTGTAAATCGGCTGCTGTGGCGCTGATGATCGAAATGAGGTACATACGGAATGGAAAAGAACAAGGCGCTCGATGCCGCGATGGCGCAGATCGAACGGGCTTTTGGAAAAGGTTCGATCATGCGCATGGGTGCGCGAGCCGGGGATGAGCAGATTGAGGTGATCCCTTCCGGATCACTGGGCCTTGATTTGGCACTTGGCATAGGTGGCCTGCCGCGCGGCCGAATCGTCGAGATCTATGGCCCGGAAAGCTCTGGTAAGACGACTTTGGCTCTTCACGCGATCGCTGAAGCACAGCGCCGCGGCGGCACCTGTGCATTCATCGATGCCGAGCATGCACTGGATCCGACATATGCTCGGAAACTGGGCGTAGACGTCGACAATCTTTTGATCAGCCAGCCGGACGCCGGCGAACAGGGGTTGGAAATTGCCGATACCTTGGTGCGTTCGGGCGCGGTCGACGTTCTGGTTGTAGACAGTGTCGCGGCGCTGGTGCCTCGGGCCGAGTTGGAAGGCGAAATGGGCGACAGTCACATGGGCCTGCACGCCAGGCTCATGAGCCAAGCGCTTCGCAAGATCACGGGCAGCGTCAGCCGCAGCAACTGCATGCTGATTTTCCTGAACCAGATCCGAATGAAGATCGGGGTGATGTTCGGCAACCCAGAAACCACGACCGGTGGCAACGCACTCAAGTTCTACGCATCTATTCGGTTGGAAATCCGCCGGATCGGGCAGATTAAGGAGCGTGAGGAGGTCGTGGGCAATCAAACCCGCGTTAAGGTGGTGAAAAACAAGCTGGCGCCCCCGTTCCGGCAGGTTGAATTCGATATCATGTACGGCGAAGGCATCAGCAAGGTGGGAGAATTGCTCGATCTTGGTGTCAAGGCTGCCGTTGTGGAAAAATCGGGTGCGTGGTTCAGCTATGACAGTCAGCGCATCGGACAAGGACGGGAAAATGCCAAGCAGTTCCTCCGTGATCATCGACCTTTGGCGGACGCCATCGAGGCAAAGGTGCGGGAGCAGTCCGGTGTCATCGCGAACACGATGCTGACGACCGTCGATGAAACCGAGGACGCCGAGGCGGCTCAATAACCTAGCGCTGCCTGATGTCGCACTGACCGAAGGTGATCACGAACTGATTGCAGCAGCAAACCGAGTATTGGAAAATCACTACCGGCCATTTTGGCACATGGTAGCGGCTGCGATACGATCCTCCGACAACCGAATTTGGACCGGACTGCACATCGGCACGACTGTTGGACGGCTTTCCATTTGCGCAGAGGCGGTTGCCTTCGGCCGGGCAATATTAGATGGAGACGGAACGATTAAGACAGCGGTTGCCGTTAGGCACCCTAAGCCAGAGGAAGAGAACCGTGAGTTGGCAGTGGTTGCCCCCTGCGGCGCTTGCCGGGAGATGATTTTAGATCATGCTCCCGATGCAACAGTTATCATTAAGGAGATCGACGTTCTGATCAAGCTGCCAATTCGAACGCTCCTGCCTCTCCCCTATCGGCGATAGATCGTGCAGACGCGCGTTAACCCTACATGCGGGCTGACAGTGTGCCTTACCTCGGCTGTAGATAGCCGGCCTGGCTCTACTTGTGCGAATATCTGCAACAGGCACGTTCTTTAGACGAGGTTCCAACTTTGATCCAGCAGGAACCTCGGGACGCAGAATCTCATAATGCTATTGAACCGTGAAGGAACCTGGACCGGCCGTGGCCGCGCTGCCATCAAGCCCTTCAGCCCAGGTATACCAGGTGCCTGTTGTGGCTGGCGTCGGCACATAGGCACCCCAAAGATCCGTATTGACTTGCACAGCCCCAGTCCAGCTAGACGGAGGCGTTGTCGCCGAGAGCGAGAAGCCGAACTGGATTGGTGAGCTGGCGGGGGACACATGGGCATTTACACCGATTGATCCGCTCGCACGCGTATAGCTTCCGCTGGGGGTAAGATTCCATGTGATCGCACTGGCCGGTTGCGTAGCAACTAGCGTTGTTGTGGTGACAGTGGCGGATGTCAGACCCGTGCCCGCCATATTCACTCCAAAAACAGAGAAGTCGTAGCTTGTGGAGGTCTGCAGAGAAGCCACGGTATTGCCAGTTCCTGCTACACCAGTAGCCGCCGAGGTCCAACTCGACGATCCCGTTATTCTATACTGCACGGTAAAGCCTGTTGCCGCTGAACTACCGGTCTGAGCGGACCACGAGAGTTGAACGGAGTTACTTGAAGTGGCAACCACTGTCAGGCCGCTGACCTGTGGCGGCGGCGTGGCCGTTTGCGCCGCGCTAGATGTCATAACCGTCAATATCGCTGAAGCCGAACCAACGCCGGCCAAGTTTTGAGCCACCACCACGATATCGTAGCTCGTTGCCGGCTGAAGAGCCGTGATCTGGAAGCCCGTTGAACCCGTAATGGGCGTGCTGCCGCTCCAGGATGTCGTCCCGGTCGGGCGCGACTGCACAATATACGATGACACTGTACCGCCGGTCGTGGGCACCTGCCATGATACCATGACAGACGTAGAGGTGGCCGCGGAGGCCACAAGTCCACCTACCTGACCCGGGATGACGGCGGCCGTGCTGGTTGGAGCGGCTCCTGGCATTGCCGCAACCGCGATAGTACCGCCCGAATACGAAAGACAATAAAGAGTAGCGGATTGTAGCGGCGACAAGGTGAGGCTGTTGGTGGAACTTATGAAGGCCGATCCAAGTGTTACATTGCCAGTACTTGCGTTTATAACCGTGCATTGGAATCCGCTGCCCATGTTTCCGGTGATAGCCGCTATGGTGACCGGTTGACTACAGATTAAAGTCCGACTGTTGTGATCGGCGAAGTCCAGATTTATGTTTTTTGTTACCTCAAGATTCGGAGCTTTATAGCTCGATAGCTTATTGGCGATCCAAAGCCAGATGGCACCGAAGGTTTGACTGGCCATCACGTTACTGTCCTGCGCAGCCCACACGACGTCCGTGTCACTGGCAGGTGCAGCGGGCGGGGCCTGATCGATCGTGATCCCGTCTAGGAAGGCGCTATAGGAGATGGCGCAATTCGAGCCCGCCTGGTTCACAGCGATCAGGTCCTGGGCGGCCAATCCGGCGACGAGGTTTAGCTTAGCGATAGAGGCTGCGGGTCCGACGTCGCCGCCAACCACCGCGCTAGTCGTTGTGGCTATCACCCCATTCGGGTCGATGCTTACATTCTGTCCGGCGGAGAATAGTCCTCGCAGAAGGGAAGCCTGCATAAGCATGGGGCTTCCCTGGTTGGAAAGCACGATATCGGACGTGATCGGCAGATTGGAGATCACTGGGAATGCTGCGTGATCCAACCCGTCGGCAACCAGAGTACCGCCGGAAAAGCTTATCCCGGGCCCAACATCCACCTGTTCAGGTCCGCCAGATCCCAAGCTTATTCTGCCAACAAGGGATGGGGAGCTTATGATTATCGCGGGCTGCGCCGAAGCCAAAAGGGCACCCACTGAGGTTGCTCGTGCCGTTCCCCCTTGGCTTACGGGCAACTGATCAGCAGCCGAAAGTGGGTTGGCAGACGGTAACTGGGATATTGTCGGCATCTAGAATTTTGACCTACTAATGAGCGGTATCGACGGCCTTACTACGCTGCAACCGCGACGCCGCTGCATGAAGAAATCCAATGCTGGCCATCGAAGAAAACCTCCACTCCCGTTCCCGCTCCCGTACCCTCACTCGGCTTTCGTCCGTTCGGGGCGAAAGCTTTGGCCCCACCCACGACACCGCTTGGCAAATTTGCAACAGTAAAGGAGGGCAACACGATTGGGCCCAGGAATCGCGGGGAAACTGCGTTTGTCCAGAATACCTCATGCCAAACGGTATTTCCGTCCGAGACAATATGATAGCGGTCGTTCTTATGAAGGACAATAGGACCGGAGTCGATACCATCGGACCCGGCCGGCACGATGCTGACAGCGCCCGCCCCGGTCACCGAAAAGGTGAAACCGGTTCCCGCCGCTACTGTGTTTGCTGGCGGTAAGGTGATCGAGTACGCGGACGCACCGGAAAGAAAGATCATGTTTCCGGAGATATAGTTCGGAAGCGTATAAGAAGCTGAAAAAGTGTTTACCCAACCAACCGTTATACCTTTGCCGACGGCATAAGAAAGCGTTCCCTGGTTCCACCGCAAAGTTCCGGTTATACTGTCAAACGATAGTCTGTTACTCGCGGTGCTCTCAAAGGCGATTGCCTGACCGGCCGACATTTTGATAGTTGGGGCGCCATTTATTGAGGTCGCGTATGTCGTATCAAGCACAGCCTTCGAGAACGGCACGCCAACACCAAAGACCGTCTTCGCACTGCCAGAGGATCCAGCGCTAAGATAGACGCCGATGATGTTAGCAACCTCAACCGGTGGGCCCGAAAGGTTGTGCTGACCTATGACAAGGCTTTGGATCGCCCTGCTGTTAGCATCATCAAGGCCATTGCCAAACCAGTCCATCTCCATCGTTAGTGAAGCATTCGTAGCGCTTGACGGCTGTCCAGTGGTGTCTTGGTACTCGATGCAGGCGGCCCAAAGCTGCGGTTGCGGTAGAAATTGACCGTTGGAGCCCACTGTCGCCGATTGGCGCAGGGTCTGGACATAGCGGGCAACGTGCTGAGCCGGAGTAGCGGCCGTCGGGGTCTGTGTGCCGACCCAGACTAGGCGGTCAAGCCCACCCCAAACATAGTTGCCGGGGCTGCTGTATATAATTGTGTCTGCACGGACATTCGCAATCACTGCTCCATTGCTGCCACCGGTATGATTTACGATGTATGACGATTGGTTGACTGCGAAGTCAGTCGTTTGCGATGCCCCCTGGGAGGTTGTCGCCCCCGATGGAGAATTCCCAAGGACAAACCCAGGCAACACAAAGGCTACCGGTGCTCCCCCGTTGGGAATCGCCGCGGCGAGTGGCGTCCCATCAGCCAGTTGGGTTCCGTCAACGATCCACTTGACCCGCTTGGTAAGCGCAACTCCCCACGTGCCCGGTTGCTGTAGGACGGTTTTGCCATTCGGCACGTAGATCGCGGCGCCTGTGGCGGCGGCTTGATAAGCGCCTTTAAATGCAGCCGTGTCGTCGGTTACGCCATCCATCTTCGCCCCGTAGGGCGGGAGCGCCACGTTGATGACACCTGCGGAGTTCGGGTTCGCATCGACGTAGGATTTTGTTGCAGCCTGGAACGCCGTCGTCGGCGCCGCAGCCAGTGTGAGTGTGCCCGTCAGCGTCCCACCTGATCGAGGCAAAGTAGTGCCGACCTGGCCATCGACATATTGCTTGGTTGCACCATGAAGAGGGGCGGCGGGATCGGCGGCCAGAGAAAGTAGCCCGGTCAGTGAACCTCCCGCGATCGACAGCGCCGTGCCAACCTGCGCGTCGACGTAGCGCTTCGTCGAGGCCTGCGCAGGCGTGCTCGGATCAGCATTTAGGCTGAGTGAGCCCGTTAGGCTGCCGCCGCTTTTTGGTAATGAACCGACGACCTGCACATCAACGTAATTTTTTGTGGCGGCCTGGGTCGCAACGACCGGATCTGCTGCTAGGAGCAGGGATCCGCTGAGAGAATCGCCACTACGGGACAACTTCGTATCAGCATATTGCTTGGTCGCAGCCTGGGTCGCCACCGAGGGGTCGCCTGCCAGGAGTATCGGACCGGTAAAGGAGCCTCCCGCAAATGGAACCGCCGTCAAAATTTGGCCGTCGATGTACTGCTTCGTGGCAGCCTGGAGCGGAGCAGTCGGATTTGCAGCAAGATAAAGCGAACCGGTCAGGGTATCGCCGTTACGCATGACTCGCAGGTCGACATACTGCTTTGTGCTGGCCTGCAACGGGATTGCAGGATCTGAAGCTAGCAGCAGTGTCCCGCTCATCGACGATCCAGATCGCGATATAGAACCCGCGAACTGCGTATCTACGTAAATCTTCGACGCCGCCTGTAACGGAAGAACGGGGTCGGCTGCCAGGAACAATGCGCCGACCAGCGTATCGCCCGCTCGCAAGATCCGTTGATCGACATACTGCTTTGTCGATGCTTGGGCACTATAGGTAGGGTCAGACGCTAGGAACAGACTACCGGTTAATGTGCCGCCGGACGACGGAAGCAAGCTAGAAGCTTGAATGTCGACGTAATTCTTGGTAGCAGCCTGTAGCGCTGAGACCGGGTCAGCCGCAAGTGTCAGAAGCCCGATCAGGGTGTCGCCCCCGCGAGCTAATTTCGTATCTGCATATTGTTTCGTTGATGCCTGCAAGGAGGATGTAGGATCCCCACTCAACAGCAGACTGCCAGCAAGCGAACCCCCATTCGTTGATAGCACGCCTGCGGAGAGGGCATCCACGTATGCCTTCGTTACAGCATCCATTGAATTTTGTGGCGCAGCGGCGAGCGCAAGTACTCCGTACAGCGATCCGCCAGCAAGCAGCAATGCAGTAGAAACCTGCTGGTCGACATAGGCTTTGTTTGCGGCCTGCGCTGATCCGATCGGAGCGCCTGCGAGCGTCAACCCACCCGTCAGAGTACCGCCGGAAATAGGGAGCATACTTGCCGTCAGTTGGGCAAGCGTTCGACCTGTTGTTTTTCCGGTCGGCGTAACGAGCGTTTGAGATACATCAACGTTTGTGACACCGGAAATGCCGCTCAGCATCTGCCCATAGGTAACAGCAACGCTAGTACCCGCCTGCGACATGGAAATCAGATCGCTGCTTGCCGGCACCGTACCAGATGGGAGATCGGCAATCACAAACGGTGTGGCAGTCGCCGATAAAGTCGTCCCATCGAAACTCAGATTTCGCCCAACAGTAATGACTTCGGGCGCACCAGTACCTAATGCCACTCTACCAAGAAGTGAACCTGCTTGTATGGCTAGTTGGGTTTGAAGACCATTCAATACCTGAGTGCGCGTGACTTTCCGTGCGATCCCCCCTTGGCTGACAATAAACTCGTCGCTATCAGAAGCCGAGGTCGCTGGAGCAAGGCCGTCAATTGTGGGCATAGATACTCATTCTCCGGTCCCATGACATCTGGCAGGGCCTGATCTTAATAACGAGCGTGGCACCTTCAGAAAAACCAAATATTTATAGCATTAACTGCTTAACAGGACTGGGTTTCCGTCCTGGTCAGTAAGCACGACGCCGGTCGTCGTCAGCAATGCATTAGAAGGAATGGCAGGGACGGACAGAAGAACCACGGGCAACAATACGCTTCGTTGGAGCGACCGCCCGTTAATTGTCTTAACGGAAAACGTAACGGTATAGATGGTTCCGGCCTGCCCTTCAGACAGCCATATTATGATGCGGCTACCGTCCGCCGTGGCACTCTGAAGTACCAGATCCCCCGGATTTGACGGAGATGTGCTTACCGCTAAGGTAGAGATCCCGTCGCCATCATTCCCTATGATCGCTGGCCCGATATCCAGGATATAGTCGAGAACATCTCCAGGATCTTTGCTAGGCCAATTAAGTGGTGGTGGAGCTATGGCTGTCGCGCCGCGGGGGACTGGAATAAAGGAGTCTACCGTCACCAAGCGGGCGCTACTTGGTTTCCAAACATGACTTACTGTAGACGACATGCAATGTCCAGTGCTGACGTTGAGTAGTGCGGATCTAATTCCGTCGGAAATGTCATCTCAACAACGGATCGTTCAGTTGTAGATGATAATGTCGATGCTTGGGTCAATTGGCATCTGCCTGTCGATCTAGTTAGGCTACCCCGAGCTGACGAATAGATCTGCTATCTACCATCGCACCACGACCAGGCCACCACCCCCGGCTGCACCGTTGAACGAGGTGTTGCTTGTCGCACCGGTGCCAGCTCCAGCGGCCCCTCCGCCCGGCGACCAACCTGGATTTCCGGCTGTCCCGCTGTTCTGCCCCCCGCCAAACGGCGGGGCGCCCCCCATGCCACCCTGGTTTTGTATACCGGCCTGCCCCGCCGACCCCCAGAGGTTCACGTCACCACCTACTCCAACCCCCGGCGGAGTGGCGCCATTGCCCGGCGTCGCGGTTGTCGCAAGGTAATTCAGGCTTCCGCCCGTAGCACTAGCGAACTGCCCGAAGCTGGACGTACTACCCGAGCTAGCGGCGGCGCCGCCGGTCGTGCCCCCAGCTCCGCCGGTCCCGACAGTCACAGGGATCGTTTGACCAGGGGTTAAATTTACCACGAGTTTTTTAGCATATCCGCCACCGGACCCGCCGCCACTTGAAAGGCCTGGCACAGAGGCAAAGCTACCTGATCCACCGCCCCAAAGTTCCACCTCGACCTGCGTCACGCCCACCGGCACCACAAAGTTTCCGCTGGATTGGAAGCTTTGCACCCCGGATCCGAAGCCGGGCCGCAACGACGGTAGTTTCCAAAGCAGAAAAGGGGCGTTCGGGGTCAGAGCAATGCTTGCTGCAGTTATCTGGGTCTGCCCATACGCGACCGATATTTGATAAAGCCCCATCCAGCCACTATCGGCTGCCGGTGTGGCCTGGCTACCGGTGTTGGCGGGGAGACCCGACTTGAGTTGCAGCTGCACCCGTTGTGTTCGAAGCGTATTCTGCGCTGCCCCGGAATTGGCGGGCCCGCTGAATGACTGCGCCGGATTGGCAGCATTGTAATAGGGTAACACCACTGGGCTGGCGTCGGTCTCCTGAAGCGTTGCTTCTATAAGGTAGTTTATGGATTGCCCAACGCTCGCAGGGGTCGTCATAGAAAACGAAGCCGGCGCGACATTAATACCCATCTTCATGATAAGATCGGTTGGGTCGGCCGCGATCGATCCGTAGGCAGCGGTGTCTACAGGCCCTAGCTGGGCGATGCTGCCCGGCCCGATGACAACGTTCATGGATGCCGGGCTGGTCGGCTGACAGGTCAATCCATCGGCGACAGTGTTTGTGCCAAGAACAGCTTGGATTAAAAACCCCAAGCCGATCATTGTGTTCTTATTGACAGACAGAAGGTCGGTATCCAGCGGAATGCTGCTCGGATAGACGATGTTGCGATCCATACCGGTTTTTCACCATTTCTTGGGAGAAGATTAAATGATCCGCAGCCAAGCCACCGCGTTGACGGGAAGAAGGCTGGTCAAGGTCGCTTGAATGTCTGTGTCGGTTACGTATCCAGGGAGTAGGGAAAGGTCGAGGTAACTTATAGCACCCTGACCATAAGCGCCGTTCGGGTCGCCGTAACCAGCCACCATTGCGACGCCAGGAGTAACTGGACGTCTGACCGTGACGAAGCATTGGAATGGCAACCGTAAGCTGCCCCAGCCGCCGGCCTGACCGTAAGCCATACCAGCAGCAGACGGATTGGATGTTCCGGCCAAGGTTCCGTAAGCGCCAGTATCCATGCAGTTGCTAGGCTCAAAGATCAGAGGCGGAGCACCTGTGAGACCTGCCAAGCCGGCTGCCACTGCGGAGCGAGTAGCGGATTCTCGGAGAAGCGCCGCCTGAATCCGACCGCGGTAAGAGTAGTCGCTTTCGTTGAGCTTCCGATCAAGCCTGTTACCGAAAAAATCGAAGGCGATGAGATCCAGCCAATCATCCGTAGCCGTTCCGAGACGAGTCTGGCTAATTACGTAGGCGACTAGATTATAAAGCCACACCCAGGGAGTGGCGATACTCGCCAACACGGCAAACAGATTCGGACTTTGTTCCGCAAACCAGCGCTTGGGAAGAACAACCGAAAGGCGGAAAAGGATGTCCCTCAAATCACCCGTCATTGGTCGTCATCGTGATCTGGCCGGCCTTGATGACCGCAAGCGGCGGTGGATCGACATCTGATAACGAGCCGTTTAGCAGAACCGATAGAGTTTCAATCCCGGGACCTGCAAAATAAGCGTGCTGCGCGACTCGAGTTAGGGAGGCAGTTCTGCCGATCGGCAGAGTGTCAAGATACAGGGCAACGAACTTCTGAATACTGGAAACGACCTGAGAGGCATTTGTCCCTGATGTGAGGATCGCTGTAACCGAGACATTCACAACAGTCACCTGCGGTGCGACGACCGTAAAAGATGTGCCGATCGGGCGAACCGCGTCTACGGCGGTTGCAGCCGCCGAGATAAGATCCGTGGATGGATAACCCGTTCCATCATCTATGACCACCAAGAACGACCCTAGTTGACCGGATCCGTTGGGTGCCGTGTTCTCAACCACTAAAACATTTAAGCCCTGACGAATATTGGCGATGGCGTTTCTAACAGCGCTCAGGGTCGCGCGCGATCGACTAGCCAGGTAGGTTTGAAAGCGGCCCCGGAATGCTTGATCAGTTTCGGCGTCAGCCCCATTCGCCAGTGAATTTGCGTTACTGACTCCGTCCACACCAGGCAAGGAGGCCGCGATGACGGTTATCGCGCCTGCCAGAACGTTTCCAGCCGATCCACCCACCGCGCATATTACGGGCAAGTCGGCCGAGATAACCCCGGCTGGCAAAACATAGTTTGAAGAGCCGGGGTTCCAAATAGAAAGTGTCTGATCCTCGAGGACGGTAAAGCCAATCGATCCATCAGATGTCTTTATCAATGTCCCGATGGGAATGTTCGCCGGCAGATTTGCAACAAATCTCGAAAAGGTTGCTATACCTGTCGAGAAGGTCGCTGGAAGCCGCGTTATGCCGAAATCTAGCATCCACGAGTCCAGATCCAAGCCGGTGGATGTCGATGCACGGGTGGACTGAAGAACCTGAATTACAAGCCACTGTAGCCACAGCACGACGGAGGCATTCGCCTCAAATATTGCACGCAAGACTGAACCGACGGAGACGTCGACCAAACTGGAGGCGGAGCTCTGAAGCGCTGCTCCCATGTCTTCGACGAGCTGCGAGAACCCCTTTAACTTCAGGTTCATCTCGGGGTCAGCCTGTCGAGACGTTTAGCTGAACCGGCGTCGTGGAAGACGGGTCAGCATAACTGATGTTGGCAACGAAATACCCGTTGGCCGGGTCGACAATCCGCACGCCGACCTGTGGTGTGGGCGTCGATGGCACAGCCGTCTCCAGTCCAAGCTGGGTCTGGATAATTGCTTCAATCTTCGCCGGACTAATCGGTAAACCAACGAATTGGGCGAGCCCACCACCATAGCCAAGGTTCCAGAGGTAGTCGCCTGCGTTGGTCAACAATCGCCGGTAAACACGCTGGCTCACCACGTCCGCGGCGCCCGCGAGGGCGAGGTCGCCGCCGCTGCCGACAGCTAGGTCATTGCCCCATTCGTGATAAAGGTCAAACATTACTTCTAGTCCAGGGGCGTAGGTGCACTGGTCGATCCGCCTTGCGATCCGGAGTGAATATGCGCGTTGTAATGTTTCCGCAGATCCGACACAGGTCCGTGCTGGTCGTACACGTCGCCTTGGACGTGAAGATCGCCCTTTACGCGGATTGTTCCGTCATTGCAGAGCTTGAAGGAGCTCCCGCTTTGGTGCGTCAACCAGAACTCACCAGACGGCGCGACCGGTGGCCGCTGCTTGCTTGAAAAGCATCGACCGATGATAATGCCTTGCTCGATGTCACCCTCCTGTGGAACTACTAGGACCTGATCACCAGGACCAGGTAGGCTGATCATTCCCCAGCCGTTTCCCACCCACTGCGATAGTATCGGGAGCCAACCGGAGAGAACCCCCCCAGGCTGAATAAGCACGCGAGCGGTAGCATCTTGGGGATTAACCGATGTGAGCGTACCAAATCTTATCTGGCCAGTAGTCTGATCTAAATTCGCGGCATGAGATTTTATTGCGTTTGAAAGTCTTTCTATCATGCATCCTCCTGATCTAAGCCGGATTTGCAGATCGGGCAGTTCAACCTCAAATCATTGCAGCTCGAACAATCTGGGAAGATCCGGACGTCGTACTGAAATATCGCTCGATCTGCTCGACCCTGTACAGTCCATCGAAACAAGAGTCTGTGTCACCGATTAAAATGATGGTTCGTGGTGCGAAGGCTAAGTCCCATGGCATTTCTACATGCAGCGTCATGCCGAGACGGGAAATCTCGGCACCGTAACGACCGGCAGCGTCAGAAACTTGCTGCGGGGTAAAGTTTGAAGCAGCGAAAAGGAAGGGCTGAATGCCCTCGGCCAAAGACATTGCGTCGGTCTGGTCAGATGGTCCGTTGCTGTCGTAGGACATCATGTTCTGCGAGTTCCACGACTGCACGCGAGCGGTCGCGTCCGAGGAAATATTCAGGGCTTTTTGAAACGTCAACTTATAAACCTCGGCTAATGAAACTTGTATTGGAACAGTAGTCAGGGTAGTTGATGGCTGAAAAAAGAGAGCTGTGTCCTGTACGAAGACGTCGAAGCTATTCTCGCGCGCCAGCTGAACAACTAAATCCCAGTCCGAACGGATGCGCGAGGACTGCCCCAGAGACAGCCGCGTATAGCCATCGCCGTAATATCGTCCAACACTCCCAAAGGTTGGGCTGACGATCGGCGTAAGGCCATGATATACAGCTACCGTGCTAACGACCTCCGAAGCCGACTGGTTCACGAAATCCTGCTGGCGGTAGGAGTCGATCAGCGTGGCGGACAGATCTCGCCCTTCGATCGCAACTGTGCCACTAATTGGATCGAGACTTAGGGTGTCGGTCATTCCGCTGATCAACGCCTGAGAAGTCGGTCCGCGGTCGCGTTGCACAGTGACTTCAACGTAAGCAAACTTAACCGCGGACCAGTAGGCAATGTCCCTCAGCGGTACAGGTCCCATAGCGAACGTAAGGGCGAATGAATCTGATGAGAAATGGTTAGTCGTCTCGAGGGACGCGTGGAGCAGACCGTCTACCGGCTCACCATTAACTAAGATTTGAAGTACAAAGCTATCTTGAGCCTCTCCGACCATCGCTATTGAGGGCCAATACCGTCATCAAGAGAGGACAAGAAAGAAGGAATAATTAGCTGCGTCCTGCCGGAGAGCATTGGATCCACCAGATTGTTGGTCTTCGCGATGTTAATCCACTGTAATGCACTTCCGAGATAAGTCGCAGCAACTGCAAATAGACTTCCCTCAAATGCAATGATCGTCTGCATCTTATTGTCCTAAGCCTGCCAGAGTAGAGCCGATTCGACCGACGTATGATCTTGCGGTCACGGCGGTTGCAAGAAGCCCGGCGCTGGATACCGAATTCGCGAGTACCTGACCGAGACGACTGGGTGGTGTGTCTGTTTCGGCTGACGTGAGGAGTAACGTCGATTGGTTGGTGATCTCGTTGTTGATTGCCGTTACGCTCGTCTGAACCGCGGCCGCCGCCTGTGTCTGGTCCAAAGTGCCTGTGATCAACACATTTGCGCTTGAGAGAGCGGTCTGCAGGGAGGCAAGTGATATGCTCGAACCGGCAACCGCGGAGAGAGCACTACTCAGGTCTGTATACAGGGCGGAGAGTGCGGTCGATGAACGTTTGGTAGACACGCCGTCTTGATGAACGACAGCGCACCATGCTTTGTATGGGATCCACCACGGACTGTGGTACTCTGCGATAAACTTTTTAACGACCACCCGACGCCTGAATGACTCCCAAGTCAACCAAACAATTTCCCCCGAGAGGCGCAAGTCATTAAACCTGCGAGCTCGAGCTTCAGCATCGCCGCCGGAGAAAGTACCCTGAAAGGCGATGTCATCATCGTCGGGCCCCAGGCGTTCGACGACCCGCCTGCCGCCAGATAGCTTGTGAATTGCAAGTTTTTGTTGGCCTCCGAAGCGGACAAACGAGGGGATTTCGAAGCCTTGAAGGCTTATCGGTCCAACTTGGATCGGGGAGTCCTGCACGTTCAGATCGGTTCCATGATTGCTGTACTATGGGTTGGAAAGAGGTTCAGAATGGTGAAACGCGTGTCCGTGGTACAGTCGCGCGTGGGTCTACACCGGTCATCCCGGCGGCAGGTTTGGCCAAGGCCCGCTCCAAATGTTGGATTGCCCATCGCCCCAGTGCTGCGCCATCAATATGTAATGTTGAAACCCCAGCACCTTTATTGTTCGGTCGATTTCCATCTTCCGATCGTTGCTGGTCTGCGGGCGATGGAAAAAGCTCTTTGACGGCAGGATGATCCACGGCGTTTGGGCCAACAGACTGCGCAAAAGAATCTGTTGCGAACGCGGTGTTGGACCCGGCGCTTGCTTCTGGGTGTGGGGAGCCGCTTCTGTTCGATTGCGTATCCCGACGCAAAGCCGGAGATGGAGCAGGCGGCGCTACCGAGACGGCGGGTGCGTTCGTTCCCACCTTGTTTATCGAGACGATCGGCGACGAATGCGTGAAGAGAACTGAGGGTGTGAGCGGCGCAGCCCGCTTCCTGAAGGTGGTGTCATTGCTAATTATTCGAGCCCGTGCTGCAGCGGAGCCTGATGTGAATAAGGTTCGGGCTACGACTTCGCCGCCCGGCGAGTTGGTCGCGCTCAACGCCGCCAACCGAAGATTCTTCATCCCGGTAAATCCAGTGAGCCGCGAGGCGACTTGAAGCAGCGACGGTCGTGCGAACGCCGTTACACTAACAGGACGCCAGAAAGTTCCGGTTTCCCCTCGTGGCGTAATGCGGGCCGTTCGTCCCGTTGGGGCATCGGATCTGTGCGCCCGTGGACCTAGCCGCCGCATTGCCGGCGCTAGTGGACGTTTCGGGATGGCGACTTTCCGTTGCAGATCAAGGAACCAGGCCATTCGTCCGGCATCCGGCTTGAACATGCGTATAAACCTTGTCTGTTTTCTCCGGTGCAAAACTCAAACGGTGGCAGGGTGTTCCCAGGCGTAGTTGGCCCAGTCAAACACGTGACCGTTTAGCGTCCCCAACGCAATGACATAGGCTGCTCTTTCGATCGCGGATAGCGTAAAGGCGACATCGAACGGCACCCCGTTCCGAATAAGGTAAAGGCAATCAATCAGGACAGGGTGCCGGGCAAGTTTCCCACATTTAGCTTTGAATCAGTGGCGTCTTCTTCGTCCTTTAGCGTGCCTGCAATTGCCGCCAAGCCCTCGTCACCCAGGCGGTCGATGGCGTTTTCGATTTGAGCCTCGTTCGCCGGCACGGGCACCGGCAGGCCGTCAATTTCCAGCACGGTGAAGGCTAGGCTTGCCATAGACAGCCAGGGCTCGTTCTGAGCAAGCACAGGCCCTGCTGCCTTAAAGAGCCTTAATGTGTCCAGGGCTGTCTGACGTCTAAGTAAAATTCGGCGTCCGTTCTTATCGACGACAGCGAAGGTTTTTGCGGCCCCCTGGATAATGACTTGTGATGGAACCATCAGATCCGCCGTTTCCTAGTTGCATAGAATTCCAGCTTCTGCTTCACGCTGGCATCTCCTTTCCATGCCCCAGCGCTGACAAGTTTGAATACGACGCCGTCAAATTGGTAGGTGGAGACGGAGCTGTCCGTCTCGTTGACGTATTGATACATCGTGCCGGGCTGGGTGCCCCCGCCGTTGTAGAAATCTTGCTCGAGTGTGGAGATGAAGTCGTCCAAAGAGGAAGTACCCCGCTCCACCTCAAAACTCCCCTCCCAACCCTTCGGGAGTTCGGCGCCGAGTTGAGTTCCGTCTAACCGGCTAATTCTAACCGGGCTTGTAAGTTGCCGGCTCTCGAAGCCTGTCACATGGCTCATGTCTACGCGTCCATTGGGACCCATGACGACAAGCTGGGTATCGCGACCGATGGAGAATGCTGTCAGTCCCACTTCATGATCTCCTAGTTTACCTGACCCGTGGGCAGCGTCTGACGAGACACCTGAACGGTTTGTCCACCCTCAACATTCACAATGAAACGCTCGTTGATCGCTTGATACTGAACTTGCGCGTCAGACTGAACGTAGCCCAGACTGGTGCGGGCGGAGGGATTGTTCGTCGTATCGCAGATCACACTGAACGGCAGCGAGCCATCGGGACTTCCGAGGAGACCCTGCCCAAACATGTTGTTCAGAAATGACAGCTGCGTCGACCTCACACGCTGGAACAGACTGTTGTTGATCACCTGTCCCACGTATTGACCCATTCCGGCGGCCAGCGTCTCGGCAATGTAGTTGGTAAGCCGCGTGTAGTTGTCGCCATCAATGGCCAAATTCGACGACGTGTTGTGCCCTCCGCGCACGCCCCAAAATGAGCCCGCTGGTTGAGGATTGCACACTAGGTCGATCCCTGCTGCCAGCAACGCGCTGAGGTCAGCGGATGAATATGCAGTATTCTGCCCCGACCCTGGAGTTCCGGTGCGTTGGCTCCCGATGACCCCATAGATTTGCTTGTTCAGGCTAGATTGTTCCGGCGAGAGATTCGCTAACCGGCCAGCGACGAAGCCTTGTGGCGAAATAAGCCTGATCGTGTTGTTCACCTGATCGGACCACCACAGCCAGTCGCCAAACATAAGTTTCGCTGCGTAGCTGTCCAGGCCGGCTGAACCTTTCGTCGTCACGGCGTTGGCGATGGTATCGCCGGCAGGCGTCGTGAGGATCATGTACATGCCCTCTTGCAGCCCGAACCCGGCTTGGGTGGTCCACGTGGCGGGATCGTCACAGTCGGCGAGCAAGGCAAGTCCACAACCCTGACCCCGGAACGTGTACATGCCTGTCCGCGCGGGCGCGTCCGTGCCAACCAACTGGCCGCTTCCGACTCGCGCAGCTCCGTCGGCTCCGGCACTTGACGAACCAAGCACCAGCGAAAATGGTGCAGGTGACGCGGTCGTTCCTCCCGCACTCGCAATCGCAAGTACGGAGGGCCCGCGTTGCGGTCCCATTCCGGAATTTACAGCGGTTGCCAGACCGGCCCAGAAGGCAGCGCCATCGCCAAGGAGGCCGTCATACACCTCAGGCTGAAAACCTGGCAGCAGAACCACCAATCTCCACGTGTTGGGTTTGGAGCCGGGGCCGAGGTTCAACGTGATGCCATTTCCCAGGGATCCGGTGAACATGGCGGTGAAGCTGGCATTGGAGCCGGGCACGACGGTGGATGCGGCCGCGTCGGTGCCGTCGGTTACGCGAACACAGCGGAAGTTCTGCGCGCCCTGTTGAACTGCCGTGGCGACGTGGGTCCCCATGTCATATTTTCGAGGTACCACCGAACCGAACTGCTGGGCGTAATCGGCCATCGTCCCAACAATGGTTGGCTCGTCGACAGGACCCCAAGAGGCAGTTCCGACTACACCGATGATATTCGTAGGGACGCCGTTCAGGACTAAATTCTGTGGCGGTACGATTTGAACATAGAGGTCGGGTACGATAAGCGATGTCGTGTTAACGCTGCCTTGCTGTGCGATTGGCACGTGGACTAACCTTTCGAGGTGGTGGGCATCGCAACTTTGATGACGGATTTCTTGCGTTCAGTGGCAAGTATGTCTCTGATTTTAGTAGCGTCAGCGATTATGTCCCCCCGAACAAAAGTAAGGAAGGGTTTCACAACTACTAGATGATGTGTCATGTAAATGCCTAGCCGTAGATAATGTTGCCGTTTATACCTGAAGCGCCGAAAAGCATCGCGGGCAGCTCAAAAGTCGCGATCGTAGGATATTCCACTGTATAAACCAGATCCCGGCGATAGAGCAGGGCGTTCTGAGACTGATCATAACTTGCCGTATCTTTATAAATAACTCGTACGTCCGTGTTGTCTTGCAGCTTAAGAAAGCTGATGCCGTTGATCGCGGCATCTATCGCCGAGGCTGCGGCATCTCGCACCGTCGGTGCCGGACACCAACAAATTACTCGCAAATCGTTCTCTTGACGCCGGTTCTCCAAGGAAGCTAAATTATCGCAGACTACCCTAACCTGGATTGAACTAGACCCCGGCACGTCTATTGTGTATCCCTCTGTGGTTGCAGGTCGAACAAACTGAATGAGCTGGCACAGATTACTTGCCGCCAGTTCACTTGTGTCGCCCATTAAAACCCGGTAAGCATAAGAAATTCCATCGATCAATACTCCCACGACGTCGCCAACACTGGGAGTGCCCGAGAACATTATAGTCTCCCCGACAGTGCTGACGGCAACCCCCGCCTGTGCGGGTAACATCTGCCACTCTGGCAGATAACGAGTGGTGATCTGCCCAGATTGATTGTCAGTCACAACCGTAACATTAACGTTTCCATTGTTGAGATCTGAGTTCAAGGTCGATGAATTCGGCCATCCCCGATAAATACGACATAGCACGCCAACAATGCTGGACTGAGAAGTACCATAAGGGTATAATATTGACGTAATGGCGTTGGCGAATGCCTGTTCAACGTCGGAGATGTCTGCCATCTAAGTCGTCGCCATCTTGGCATTGATACGCCAACCTAGACCCGATAACTCGGTGGCAGCTATAACCCCAGTGCGATCAAGGTCATCTGTGATAAGATCGGCAGGAGATAGGATCACATCTCCTAATGTGGGAAGTAGAACGCTCCAGCGAGGGACGCCTTGATCAGTCGGCAGGTCTACAGTTCCTAAGCCTGACCGGTCGCCCAAAACGCTTGCAGGCCAGCCTTCTATTATTCGCGTCGAGCTACCGGCCGTGTAGCCGCCATAGGGGTTCGTTGCTATATTTTCTTGTACGTTCGGCCTAAGTACCGAAACTAGACGATTTGTCTTGACACAAAGAACTGGCAGAAGAGGTTCTTGTGAGACTATAAAGAATGTTCCGGTCCGCAGCACGATGTAGTCTCCTGGACGTGTATAGCTTGCATCGAAAACGCCGTGCCAGAGCGCGTCTCCATATGTATTTGTATGAGTGCTGCCGCTGGCGGAGACAAACGTTGCGGGTAATTTGAGGAACCGATTTTGCGGATCCAACGGATAGCTGGAGCCTCTGGGGCGGAATGCATCCGCCGGCCGCCCGACGTGACGGGCAGCGCGTCCCATCGCGAGATACAAGCGGTCCTCTAGTTTCCGACCATTCATTAGACGACCAATGATGCCAAGCCGCTGTTCAACGACGGGCCCGCTGTAACGCCGAGAAAACCACAGAGGCGCCGCCGCCAATCATCAAAAAGACGGATCCTATCGTCCAGCTCATCCTTGTTCCTTGTCCAAATCGATGCTTGATCCGTGTCGAGATTGTCGGATGACGCTGGAACCGCGAGTTCAAGCGCTGTCAACGTTCCGAGATACCGGCGTGCCACCGCAGCCTCTGACACCGACAGGTTTGTCATCCGGAACTCAAGCAATCCATACACCTGAAAGAACCGCCAAGATTGGCTACCGGCCGGAGCAGCTCCGTAGGCCGGATATCCGCAAAACCGTCTGATGTCGACTCTCTCGGCATCGGTCAGCGGATTCAAATGAATGATCCGTCGCCGCGGCTGAACAGCACGGGCCCGGATCCCGAAGGCGAAACAGCCGCAGCGTAGGTTATTAGACTGTTGATGGAGAGTATCAACCGGCTGGCAGGCAGTATAGGCATGTCCGCCGTGGTCGCGATCAGGGTGGGATCCGAACCGAACCTGATATACGCCAGCGCACTGGCGGTGTTAGTTACGACAACCGAGTCGCCTCCGCCCGATAAAGGGGAGTTTGAAGAGGTGCTGCCAACTGATACGCCGATCGTACCAGTTGGACGGAAAGGACTGACCGAACCAAGTGGCATGCTGATGTGCCCTTTCGCAGCTCTAGCCGATGTGTTCCACGATGACCGCGCGCTTGAATGCGGCGTTGGTAGCGGTCGGCACGGTGGTAGGGTTGGTCGTTGTGTCGGATGGTGCACAGAAGCCGCCAATCCAGTACCAGGACTGCGCTATGATCTGTTGCAACCGGTCAATCGCCTCTCGGGTGACCATCGCAATGCCGTCGACCATCGTGACAATCGAATCTGCGGGCACTACGTCCGTCGCAGCCATTCCGGCGAAGTCACCTTCAATAAGGGCCCCCTGACCGCATATGATCGGCCGCCGGATCACTAGGCCAGCCAAAGTCGGATGCGCTTGAACAAATGCCTCGGTTGTCGGAACGAACCTCAGGCCCAAGAAGTCATTCGTCATCCCCTTTTTAAACACCTGGTTTGCTGAGGTCGCACCCTGGAAAAGTTGCTTGAAATCAGGATCGGCAAACAGTTGCCGGGATGATACCGGGTCCAGGTAGCAGTTGTAGGCGCCGTCGATTTCTGGAACCGCATTCAGTCGAAGCTTTGCGACCGCATCCAGAAGATTCGACATTGTGAGGGTGTCGGAAGCCGTAATCTGAGATGTGTTCCCACGCTGGGAAGGCCGAACGACGGTCGAGCTGCTGGCGGCGCTTATCGTATTACCTGCGCTTCCGTCGGAAACCGATACATTGCCGGACAGGGTAAGCACGCCTGACACGCCGTTCGGTGCCGTGGACAAACTGATGCTATCGATCGCCACGCTGACGAGGGAATAGAGGTTGGAGCCGATGGTAATCGTCATGGGGCTACTGTTTGTGACGATCTGCTGGATGCCGTTGACGAAAACTGTCTGAAAGCCGCGCACGTCATCGACCGAGACAGTCGGTCCGGGGGCGGACAACGTCGTACGAACCCGAGTATTGCCACCCAAGTAGGCGCTGAACAGCGCATTACGGCTTAGCTCATCAAGGCTACGGGCAGCCTGCTCTCCATTGACATAAGCATTCTGGAGGAACTGCGAAGCAATCGTAACTCGTTCGGTCACGACATTGAGGTCTGTCGTCGCGGCATAGAGGTTGATGCCGATGGTATATTGTTCGATGCCCCAGCTCGTTGGCGTCAGGCCATTGTCGAAGTTCGTGTTTGTGGCAGGTGCCAACGGCGTTGTCACAGAAGGCTTCAGACCGGCCCGGGTTTTGGTCAGCGTCTCACCAATCCCAACCGCTATGGTGACACGATCGGCACATGCGCGATAGCCGAGTCGTGACCGTAGTGCCTGCGCAAATTCGCGCTCAAGAAAGCCCTGCTGGATGATTGGCTGAAGAGAAGCCGGGAAGTTTTGGATACCCATCAATAGTCCTAACTATAACGTGACTGCAGCGATAAACAAACGGCTAGAATTGATACTTGGTGACCGCGCTTCGGGCTGCGGCATATTCCTCGTCATTCATCTCCATGGCACTTTTCTGTCGGACCGGTTGTGATGTCGGGGCGAGAGCCGAACTTGATGAAGACGTGGCGCCAAACAGCCACGGCTTGTTCCGCCTGAGGTCGTCCATCAGCTTGCGGCCGCCGATGACCCTATCGTCCTGACCAAGCCGAACGGCGGAGAGATCAACCAATCTCAAGCCATCGAGATCGATCATCCCGGCACGCACGGCTTCTGTCCGCAGGTTTGCCGCCACAAGACGGGATTGAAACTCGCCCCGCAGTTTTGAAATCTCCTCGGACGCTTTATTCTGCTGATCTTCTCTGTCACTCTCCTGTTCTGGAGCAGGCTGCACGTCCGCTGAATCATCATCCATTTCAATCTCGTGGAGTTTCGTCAAGGATTGTAGAAACCAATGCCCCGTCTTCCGGGTATTCTATGTCGTAACAAGCAGCGATCGCCCTCAGGGCGGTCTCTCGGGAGATGCATCCCGCTGCCACAAGAGACGTCAAGGATTGCACGTCCTTTTGTCGGTCATCCGCGGTTGTCGGATACCATCTTGGCCACTTAAGGCTCAGCGGTGCGCTCGGATCCAAGGCTTCAAGCGTCCTGCCCAATACTACGAGAGTGTAAACCTCGGATGCCCGAACAATCAGCCGCGCTAGCTGCAACAGTCCGGCCTCTCCATAAGTCGTCCGTAGATTATCCGCGAGCCATATCAGACCTTGATTAAGCAGCTCTAAAGCTCGTCCGGATTGGGCTGCCGTGAGCCGTTCGGGACTGGCCCTGTTTCCGTGAATGCTTTCAAGCGCCAGCTCCCGCAGTGTTCGAACATATTCGATAACCGCCGCGGAAGCGGTTCCACCTATTTCGAGAAGTCGCGCATCGCCTTTTTCAGAGACAATGAGCGCGTTTCCCGCCCCCTTTATCAACTCCCCATCCGGCAGAGCCGGATCCTTCAGCAGCAAGGTTGGGTCACTACTATATTTTAACCCTCGTCCGACTTGACTAAGTTGATAGTCGATCTCGATCTGCGTATGCGTCGCGGCGGCGAACGTGCATGCACCGTCCGAGCTATCACCTGTTGCAGATGAGCCGGGCAAGTTCTTGATCCACACCAGTGGGACAGCGCCGAGCTTGTGGGAGACCGAGCGGAGGGTATCGATGACCGCTGGAAGCGACTTCCCGACCGGGGCCGGTTCAAACCAGGTCTCACTTTCGGCGTCCCAGCACCTTGCGAACCAGTATTGTCCCTCGGGATCGTCAATTGCATAGCCGTTCCGGGTCAGGTCAGAGCCAGTAACTTTGTATCGTTCATCAACTCTTGCCAACGTGTCCGGTGCCGCCGGATCCCAGGTTGGCGTCAAATACATTGTATCAAGAACGTCGACGAAGATACGTCCCTTGAGGACGCGTAACAGCAGCGCGACAGAGCCAGTAGCGCCCCTCATCGCCGCTTCTGTCATGGTTAAATTCAGGCGCACTTCCTTGACGATATTTGCGAACGCCGCGCGGACGGCAGGATCAGGGCTGTCGATGGTAGGGAAATGCCCTTCGCTGAACAGCAGTGATACGCTGTCCTCAACAACAATCCGGCAAAGAGGATAACGGACGCTCGGCCGGCGCTGACGCAGCGGGATATATTCCCCAGCCGCACCTCTCTCCTCATGGAAGTGATAGGGTAGAGTGTCATATATCGTGCCGTTCAAAACGCGGCTGAGAATCGAGAGCTTACGTACGCGCAAGGGGTAGTCATCATCGTATGGGACCAGATCGCACAGTGTATCAAACATGAGGTTCCAAACTTAAGCTTGAGCGCCGACTCAGCGGCTGAGTATTGATACGGCTATTGAGGTCGGTGGACGTGGACGTATGGCCAAGGTGGTGAAGCCGCGGACTAAAGCATCAACTTGATCGTCTTTCCTGCCCCAAGGAAAGTCCCTCATCTCATCGAGAAGCGACCGAGCCCAATCGGCGCCAATCATAGACACGTTTCCAGCTTCGACTTGAGATGCGAGCGGCATAGCACGTGTGGCCTTCGAACCGGTCTCGCGGGAGGAAATTACGTGAAAACCCGCCAACTGGCGGGTGAGATATGACATCTGGCTTTTGCCGGCTTGACCAGGGTCCTCTGGAATCGCCACCGTAACTTTTAGTCCGTCTTTTCGGGCTGTGCTAACAATTAGCTCTTCAACCTGACGAGGCGTTCCACGGAGCCGAACAATATCAAGGATAACGTAACGTCCGCGTCTGTCTCGTGCTAATTTGACTCCTACGGTCCAATCAGGATCATTCCGGCTGGTAGTGGCAGTTGCCGCTAGATCCCAAGCTCTTACAATAGCCTCAGGATCGCGGTCGGGGTCTACGACCGCAATACGGTCAACGGAAAATAACCTGCCGCCGGAGGGCATTGGTGACTGTTGGAACAAGGCGTGCCATGCTCGCTCGCCGATGAGCTCACGCTTTCTCGCGAGGGCCGCATGATCTTCCCATTCTGGCCACAGAGGTTCGCCCAAGGCCCGTCCTACAGGGTCTCCTGCCTCAGCGAGAGCCGGAAGGCGAACGACACGCCATTCGGAAGGTGCTTGTTCTAGTAGCTGACCTCCAAGGTCTCCCGGATGCCAACGTGTCATGATAAGAATGACCTTGCCGCCCGGTTTCAGGCGCGTCGTGACGTCCGATTTATACCAGTCCCATACATAATCTCTTTGCCGAGGGCTGTCGGCGTCCGCCTGCGATTTGATTGGATCATCGATTATGACGAGATCGGCGCGGCGGCCCGTAATGGCCCCCCGGACACCGACTGAAAGGTAGTCGCCCCCAGTACTTGTAGTCCAGCAGTCTATAGCTCGCTGATCGTGGCTGACGCTGAAGCCGAGATACTGCTGCCTGGACGTAATCAGACTTCGGAGGCGTCGACTGAAATGCTCGGCCAGGTTTAAGGAGTGGGAGGCACTGATAACGGAAGACCGGGGGTGTTGCGTAAACCACCACGCTGGGAAGACGACAGATGCATACGTTGACTTTGCAGACCCCGGCGGCATCAGGACCATCAGCCGATCGCACTGACCGCTCGCAAGAGCTTCTAGCTGAGATATAAGGTAAAGGTGATGGGCGGCGGGTCGATAGCCTGTGTCTTTTAGTGCCTCTTCAGCCCACGCTCGGAGCGTACCTCGAACGCGACTTCTTGCAAGGAATGTCTGTTCGATGGGATTTATATCAGTTTACAAATGGTTCAGGGCTGTTAAGCGCACCGATGCGGTTCGCTAGAATGATCGGTTGAGAATGCCGCCGCGGCGGAACACTCGACTATACGGCAGAACTTAGCATATCCTGGGGCGTTTGGTCAAGCCTTTTTTCCTATTCTGACGCCTCTCCAGCACCGGGGAGCGGGGATAGCGCCAACGTCCGTCCAAGCCTTGTCATCCAGGGCGTCACGGCTCTACGCAATTCTCGGTATGGAGACCCTTATGACCGCGGACTGTAGGTTCCAGCGCTCTGCGACCGAACGAGCGGCCCGAGTCGGCGTACTGCACACCGCCCACGGCCCATTGGATACGCCCGCGTTCATGGCCGTGGGCACCGCTGGGACAGTTAAGGCGATGACCGCGGATGCGATTCGCGAGACTGGATGTCAGTGTGTCCTCGGCAACACCTACCACTTGATGTTGAGGCCAGGCGCCGACGGCATCGCGTCGCAGGGAGGCCTTCATAACTTTATGGACTGGCCCGGTCCGATTTTGACCGACTCCGGAGGATTCCAGGTCATGTCGCTGTCCGCCCTCCGCAAGATCGATCCTGACGGCGTAACCTTTCAGTCGCATGTTGACGGCAGTCGGCACCGCCTCACACCGGCGCTTTGTATGCAACTGCAGCACAAATTTGATTCCACCATCAGCATGGCTCTGGATGAATGCACGCCTTTCCCGGCAACATACAGTGCAGCAGAGTTATCGATGGAGATGTCGATGCGTTGGGCGGATCTGTCGAAGCAGGCCTTTAGTCCGCGGCCAGGATACGGCCTTTTTGGCATAATCCAGGGCGGCATCTACAAAGACCTGCGGCTACGGTCGGTCGGCGCTCTTAAGCACATCGGCTTTGATGGCTATGCGGTTGGCGGCCTGGCTGTCGGAGAAGGCCAGGAAGCCATGTTTGAAACACTCGACACGGTCGTTCCTCACCTGCCCGAGGAAGCTCCCCGTTATCTGATGGGCGTTGGGACGCCAGACGATATACTCGGCTCCGTGCAACGTGGTATCGACATGTTCGATTGCGTGATTCCAACCCGAGCAGGACGTACAGCTCGCGCCTATACAATTACCGGTGTCCACAATCTGCGCAACGCCCGTTTCGCGAATGATTCAGCTCCGCTCGATCCCGATTGTGGTTGCCCAGCTTGCACCAGGCACAGCCGAGCTTATCTCCATCACCTGTTCCGCGTACGGGAGATGCTGGGTCCAATGCTTCTCACTTGGCACAATCTGACTTACTATCAGACACTTATGAAAGGTATCCGGTCCTCGATAAAGCTAGGGCGGCTGTCAGACTACGCATCGGATCTACGCTCGCGCTGGTCAACGTCAGAGACACGGCGATGACTGAAATCCCTGAATATCGAAATCTAACCCTGCTGGGTCGGCATGCTCCGCATCCTGCCTCCCCCCACCAGGCGGTTCTGGAGCGTGTATCAAACCCGGCCGCTGATAAGCATTACGTCGTGCGTCTGACGTGCCCTGAATTCACGTCGCTCTGTCCCGTGACTGGTCAACCAGACTTTGCTCACATTGTGATAGATTATATTCCTGGAAACTGGATCGTCGAGAGCAAGTCCTTCAAATTATTCATGGGATCCTATCGCAATCACGGCGCCTTCCACGAAGCCTGTACTATGGAGATTGCGAGCAGGTTGGTCTCGCTATTGGACCCGGTCTGGCTTCGCATAGGCGCTTACTGGTATCCCAGAGGTGGCATCCCGATCGATGTCTTCTGGCAATCAAATGCGCCACCCGTTAACGTCTTTATGCCGGCGCAGGGCGTGCCAAACTATCGCGGGCGGGGCTGATGAATAATCGAGGAAAGATATCTGGTAAGTGCCGTGGCCTCTAGTACCCGATCGCACAGCAGCGCGAGATGCGAAGCGGCCGCGTTTCGCCGCGTCGATCGGCTACTTCAGACGAACAGCGACGTAGCGCGATTCTCTGATGCGCGATACTAGGCCAGTACCAGAACCCCTAAGCACGCAAACCACGTCGAATCCGCGAACGCTGATCCGAGACCGCGCTATGCGAATTGGTTTCGACGCAGTCGGCTTTTGCCGAGCAAGCCTTGGTCCAGAGGTTAGACAACGTCTCGCCCAGTTTATCGAAGCCGGTTATCACGGCGACATGGGGTGGCTGGCTGCAAAGGCGGAGAAAAGAAGCCATCCGCAATCACTGTGGCCCGAGGCACAGAGCGTGGTTGTTGTCGGCCTCACCTACGCACCGGAAGATGATCCTCTGAAGGTCACGACGCAGCGAAGCAACGGCGCGATCTCGGTCTATGCCAGGAACCGCGACTATCATGAACTCGTCAAAGGAAAGCTGAAGCATCTGGCCCAAGCCCTGGTCTCACGCTTTGCATGCCAGGTAAAGGTCTTCGTTGATACTGCCCCGGTTATGGAAAAGCCGTTGGCACAACGCAGCGGACTCGGGTGGCAAGGGAAACATACCAATCTGGTATCGCGCTCTCACGGGTCATGGCTTTTGCTCGGTGAAATCTATACCACCTTGGACCTTGGACCGGATGAACCAGAACAGGATCATTGCGGTTCATGTTCGCGGTGCCTCGATGTCTGCCCAACGAAAGCCTTTGTGGGACCTTACAAACTTGATGCTAGGCGGTGCATCTCCTACCTGACGATCGAGCACAAGGGATCAATCCCTCACGATCTTCGAAAGGCCATGGGAAATCGGATTTATGGATGCGACGATTGTCTGGCTGTCTGCCCATGGAATAAGTTCGCTCAACCTACGTCACACAAGCAACTGGTAGGCAAAGAAGCCTTGGCCGCGCCGCCATTGGCGGACCTCGCCGCTCTGGACGATGCGATGTTCCGTTCGACGTTCTCCGGTTCGCCAATTAAGCGAATAGGAAGAAATCGTTTTGTCCGAAACGTGCTGATCGCGATAGGAAACTCTAACGATCCCACGTTACGCGGGTCTGCTGAAGCATTACGGCGCGATCGCGATCCGGTCGTAGCCGAAGCCGCCGACTGGGCTACTGGGCAACTGAGTCAGCTTTCCTCATGAAGCTCTAGCGCCCGAGCGTAGACTATTTTTCGTGGTAACCCGGTCGCCGTGCTTACCAGTGCCGCCGCGTCCTTCACTGTCTGTGTCGCCAGCGCCGCCCGTAAACGTCCATCAAGGTCCTCTGGATCATGCGATTCGGGAGGTCCGATCAGCACGGTGATCTCCCCTCGCGGCGCCTCTTGCGAGAATAAGTGCGCGAGGGTGCTGACCGTCCCGCGCTCGACAACTTCGAAGCGCTTTGTTAGCTCGCGCGCGACGGCGGCACGTCGGTCCCCGAACACTTCCTGCAAGTCGGCCAAAGTATTGAGCAGACGATGGGGCGCTTCATGCCAGACGAATGTCGTGGACAGACCCGCCCGCTCTGTCGCTCGCAAATTGCTGAACCCCGCTCGCCGAGCGCCCTGCTTGGCCGGAGGAAAGCCTAGGAACATGAATGGCAATGGAGGCAGTCCAGACAGGATTAATGCGGTCACCGCGGCGTTTGGCCCCGGGACAGCCGTTACGGGCAGACCGGCGTCTATAATGGCCCGTACGAGTCGGTAGCCAGGATCTGATACCAGAGGCGTCCCGGCGTCAGAGACCAGCGCGATCATCTTGTTCGCCTGCAAACGCCTGAGGATCGAAACGATCATCGCGTCTTCGTTATGTTCGTGAAAGGCTTCGGTTTTGCCGCGGATATGCATGGCTGCCAGAAGTCGCCCGGTTCGGCGGGTGTCTTCGCACAGGATCACGTCGCATGTACGCAAAGCTGTCAGCGCCCGCGAGGATATATCTGCCAGGTTGCCGATTGGAGTGGAAACAAGCACAAGGCCACAGAGAGGGGTGGATTGGCCATCTCCCTGGTCATCGAAAGACGTAGCCGATGCGACAACGGGCATTCGTTCTCCTCCTCGGCGCCCTGTGTCTCTCGCGCTGCGGTGAGCAATTTTCAGGACGCTACGGGCCAGGTTATCAGTCCAGGAGCAACACTCCGACCTCGCTAGGTTCTAACACCTCTGAGATCGGTGGCACGAGGCAGTCGGCGGCGCTACTGCTCCCGCTGACGGGGCCACGGGCGGATCTCGGCCAAATCCTACTGCAAGCTGCAAGACTCGCGCTGCAGGAGGGGAACGGCCCTTCGTTAGACGTCTTGGACACCGGTGGCACAGCCGCAGGTGCTGTGACAGCCGTGCAAACTGCCGTCACGAATGGAGATAGTTTAATTTTGGGCCCGTTAACGTCCAGTGAGACTGCGGCTATTGCGCCAATTGCCCGTAAGGCCAGCATCCCGGTTTTGGCTTTTACCAACGACTCGTCCCAGTCCCAGCCCGGAATCTGGCCCCTTGGCATCTCGCCTGATCAGCAGGTCCGACGCTTGGTCGCCGCGGCTCAAGGTCAGGGTAAAACGCAGGTGGCGGCCCTGTTGCCCGACACCGGTTTCGGCAATGCTATGGCCACCGCTCTCACGAAAGCGGCTGAAGCCGCCGCAATGCAACCACCGGATGTACAGATGCATCCATCTGGTATGGCATCCATTACCGCGGCCGCCCGAAGTCTATCGGATTATGCCGATCGACGTGGACCCGTTGAGGCCAAGCTTAAAGCTGCACGGGCATTGGGTACTGTCGAAGGACGCCATGAAGCACAAGAACTTGCAAAGACGGCTATTCCACCGCCACCATTTAACGTCCTACTTCTGGCTGATACAGGTGATGCATTGCAAGAAATCGCTGCCATCCTGCCTTACTACGACGTCGACCGGTCGGTGGTTCAGATCATCGGCCCGGCCCTTTGGGCCGACCCGTCGAGCGGCTCGGCTGCCGTCCCTGGTGCATGGTATGCCGCTCCTGATAGCGGTGCCCGGAGCGACCTCGAACATATCTACACCGCCAGATTTGGTAACGCGCCGCCACCTTTGGCGGATCTGGCCTATGATTCAGCTTCAGTCGCGAAAGTGGTTCTGGGTTCCAAGGACACGGAAATTGCAACTCTGACACAACCCGGCGGCTTCGTGGGGACCGACGGATGGTTCATGTTTATGCCGGATGGGCAGGTGAGACGGGGCTTAGCGGTGTTCAGGATCGGGCGCGGTGGTTTCGAGATGCTAGAACCTGCACCGCAATCGGCTGCCGCACCGGGCCTATAGGGTCGCCGCTATTAGCTGCTGCGAGGGCAGATTAACCCAACTATCCGAGCAGCCTCGTTGACGATCGGCTCTGCGATCTCGCCCGCCCGCTCAGCGCCGGACGTAAGGAGGTCGATAAGCCCCCCAGGATCGTTCAGCAGCCGACTTGTTTCAGAAGTAATTGGTTTCAGCTTATCGATGATTAAATCTGTCAGAGCGGTCTTAAAGCTACCGAAACCTTTTCCCGTGTGCTCTTTCAGCACCAACGCAGGGTCACGATCCGTAAGCGACGCGTACATTCCAACAAGGTTTTTGGCCTCTGGCCGATCAGCCAGTTCGTGCGGCTCGAAAGGGAGTGGCATCGGATCCGTTTTGGCGCGCCGTATTTTGAGGGCAATCGCATCGGCCGAGTCATTCAGATTAATGCGGCTTTGGTCCGATGGATCCGACTTCGACATTTTCTTTGTCCCATCACGCAAACTCATCACACGTGCGCCGATCCCAAGGATCACCGGTTCGATGTTAGGAAAAAACTCTATTCCGTAGTCGTGATTGAATTTCTGACCGATGTCGTTCGCGAGTTCCAGATGCTGCCGCTGGTCGTCGCCTACCGGCACGCGGGTCGCGTGATAGGCATGAATGTCTGCAGCCATCAAGTTTGGGTACACGTATAGACCAGAGGATGCATTTTCTCGATCCTTGCCAGCCTTGTCTTTGAATTGTGTCATGCGGTTAAGCCAGCCAATCCGGGCGACGCAGTTGAAAATCCAGGCGAGCTGCGTGTGGGCCCGGACATTTGATTGCAAGAATAGAATATGTTTGGCAGGGTCGACGCCGCAGGCTAACAGCGCAGCTGCCATTTCAAGCGATTGTTGACGAAGAGCTGCAGGATCCTGCCAGGCCGTGATGGCATGAAGGTCCACGATACACCAGAGGCATTCGTGGTCGTCCTGAAGCTTTACCCAGTTGCGAATGGCACCCAGATAGTTGCCCAATGTAGGGATGCCGGACGGCTGGATGCCAGAGAAAACGCGCTGCATACCGTTTAAGTCTCTGTCGTTGAAACCGAATTGATGGCCGATCCGCCCTCGCCACGCAAGCGACGACGAGACATCATGCGGCCGACATCCCGAAGATCATATGCTCCCAGCAAGGCAGCTGCGACGGCGTAGGCGACCACACCGGCGCCTACTAATCCGGCGAGCGATGCCAAGCGAAGCCACCCATGCGGCAGACCTTCAAACAGCAGGATCCGCATCCGCCAGAGGACAAACGCCATAACGATTGATGCGCCGATCATTCCCATGGACCGGCGTCGGAGTTTTTTGTCCGGAACGAGATGTCCCCGTCGGACCAAACCCAGTGCTAAACCCCCGGCGTTGCAGATCGCCGCCAGGCTTGTAGCTAGCGCAGGCCCGATATGGGCGAGGGGCATCATGAATGCGAGGTTGAGGGCCAGATTCAACAGAACACTTCCAATCCCGATCTTAACCGGCATGCTGGTGTCACCACGCGCGAAAAACGCAGGCGCGAGGATTTTGACCAACACAAAGGCCGGGAGGCCAAGCGCGTAGGCCGCGAGCGACTGTGATGACAATCGAACGCTCTCTAGATCAAATGCGCCGCGCCCAAAGAGGACGAGCATGATCGGGTATGCACACACCGCCAGTGCCAAAGCAGCCGGCAAGGTCAAAAAAAGGCCGTACTCGATAGCTCGGTTGAGCGTGTCTACCGCGGAAGCCGCCTCGCCGGCGCGAACCTGCCGGGAGAGCATCGGCAGCAAGGCCGTTCCGACAGCAGTGCCTATCACGCCCAGCGGCAATTGCTGGACGCGGTCGGCGAAGTACAGCACAGAAACCGTGCCAGGGGGCAGTAGGCTCGCGATAATCACATCCACCGTTAAATTGAGCTGGGTGACGCCTGCTCCCAGCAGACCTGGTGCCATACGGCCGATCAGCAGGCGCATCTGTGGAGTCACCTTCGGCCGAGGGATCTTCAGCGGCATCCCGCTGCGCCGAACCGCCATCATCAGCAGGCTAAGCTGCGCGACGCCGGAAATCGTGACCCCCCAGGATAAGGCGTGCCCGACCGTTGCAACATACGGCGTTAGCCAAATCATGCAAGCGATCGAAACGATGTTGAACAGGACGTAGGACGCGGCCGCGGCCGTGAATCTCTCCAAACCGTTCAGGATGCCTGAGACCAGGGCGGCGAGACAGATCAGGACGAGATATGGAAAGGTGATCCTGGACAGGCTGACGGCGAGGGCGAACTTTTCTGGGTTCGTGGAAAAGCCGGGTGCTAAAACGATCATGAGTTCCGGCATAAATATCTCGCCCAGTACCGTCATGATCCCAAGCCACAAGGCCATGACAGCAAATGCTTCTTGAGCAAACTGCTTTGCGGCCGCAAAGCCTTCCGTGTGCAGCAGGCCCGAGAACGCAGGGATGAAGGCAGCATTGAAGGCGCCTTCGCCAAAGAGGCGACGAAAGAGGTTGGGAAGTTTTAGCGCGACGAAGAAAGCATCTGCGATCGGGCCAGTCCCCATGAATGCCGCGATCAACATGTCCCTTCCGAACCCAAGAAGCCGGCTGATCAGCGTCCAGGCGCCGACGGTCAGGATGCCTCTCAGCATGTCCGAAGTGATCCAAGCATGCCGTTCTCATTCATTCCGTTGCGGTCTAGACATAAGAGACTGGAAAGCCTGATCCAGCGTCGTCACACCCGCCAACAAATCAGCTACCGCTTGGCAGATCGGCAACTCGACGTCTCCTGCGCGGGCGACAAGGGCGGCGGCAGTCGTTACTCCCTCTGTCACAGCAGATCGTTCGGCGAGTATCCTGGTCAGGCTTTCGCCTCGACCGAGCGCATGGCCCAGACTGAAGTTTCGGCTGGCCGGCCCTGTGCAGGTCAAAAGTAGGTCGCCAAGACCAGCTAGACCCATAATAGTTTCTGCTCTTCCACCCAGAGCAAGGGCCAGACGGCGCAGCTCGCTCAGGCCGCGTGTTACCAGCGCGGCTCTGGCGTTCTCGCCCAGTCCCGCTCCGATCACGGCACCCGCGGCAATCGCCACCACGTTTTTTGCAGCGCCTCCAAGCTGTGCACCGATCGGATCGTCACTGCCGTATAAACGGAAGGTTCCGGTAGCCAGCATCGACTGGATCTGCTCCTGAAGCCTCTTGTCGACGCTGGCCACAACCGCAGCAGCCGGTAAGCCGCTCGCTACCTCATGGGCAAAATTTGGTCCTGTCAGAACCGCAAGTCGGCGGGCAGGGTCTACAAGTCTGACCACTTCTAGTGGCAGCAGATGCGTTTGTGCTTCGAGACCTTTTGCGCAGACCGCGAGCGCGCCGTTCGGAGGTCGAATGCGCAGAAGGGATGGCCGGAGGTGCTGCGTCGGAACAGCCCAGAGCATCAAGTCCGAGGCGGCAGGAATGTTATGACTAACTTCAAGCGCGTCGGGGAGGTGATGTCCTGGCAGCCTATAGTTTGTCCGGCTTGCTGCCATCGCGGACGCGGTCGCCTCATCCCGCGCGACGAGCGTTACCCGGTGACCGGCTCGCACAGCCTGTAGAGCTAGGGCGGTGCCCCACGCCCCGGCGCCCACAATCACGAGCCTATTCATCAGTTAACCGGATCACCGTCGCTTCCGCACCGCGTTCGCCATCACCTAGCCCGCTCAATAAAGCGTTGGTGGCTGACCGCGCTTGATCCTCGAATCGATACGGGGGGTTGATCACGATCAAACCGCATCCATTCAGCCGATCAGGATGTGTTGCATCACGCAGACGGAGTTCAACACTGATGATCCCGCAAATTCGTGATGATATCAAGCTCAAATGAAAGCTTCGGACCACATGAATTTGTTTTATAGGGTACCAAGCAGCGAAAACTCCATTACTGAATCTGTTATGAGCTCGACAAAGACCATCCGCGAGCACCCGGAACTCGTCGCGAAGTTCAAACGGTGGATCGATGAAGACAAGCCCACGTTTTTCTCGTGGAGGTAATAGTGCGCCGAGGGCCTCCCAGCCGGACCGATCATGAATTTCCACCTGCCGATCGCGTCGAAACAATTGCCGCAGGCTGGCTGCATCATCGTACTGAAGTTCGCAACAGGCTAGGCGATCGTTGGGACGCAGCATCGCGCGGACTAACGCCGGTGAACCGGGATAAAGACCTAGCTGCTCAACCAAGGTTAAATAACGCTCTAAAGCCGGAGAAGCTCTGTCGAGCAGGCGCCAAATACCGCTACCGGCTTCACCCGTCCGCCGTGCGGCCTCGGCTTCTAGATCATAGCGGCCAGCCCCTGCGTGCGTGTCCAAAACGAAAAACGGCGCAGGCTTGAAGGTTAGCGAATCAACCAGCCCGACCAGCAACGCGTGCTTGAAGCAATCGGCAAAATTTCCCGCGTGGTATATATGACGGTAATTCATGCTGGAAGGGCCTCCAAGGCATCGAGGGGCCATCGAGGGCGGGCACTTGCGCCGAAATTGTCGCTCCACCCGCGCCGCAGACGCTCAATACCGACCCATGCGACCATGACAGCATTATCAGTACAAAGCCTGACCGGCGGAGCAATCAGCTGATATCCATGAGACTCGGCGACTGCCGCTAAGCCACTACGAACCGAAGCATTTGAGGCCACCCCACCAGCCACGACCATCAGCTTCGTCGGCGGAAACATGTCTCGCATCATCGCCATCGCATGACTGGCTCGATCGGCGAGAACATCTACGACGGCTTGTTGAAAGCTCGCGGCGATATCCGCGCGCTGGTCAAATGTGAGTTTGGCACTCATGCGCAGGACCGTTTGTGCGACCGCGGTCTTCAGACCAGAGAAGCTGAGGTCGCAGCCTGGCCTTCGCATCATCGGTCGGGGAAACAAGTAGCTGGTGGGATCGCCTCTAGCAGCAATACCTTCCAGAGCCGGTCCACCCGGCCACCCGAGTCCCAATAGCTTTGCGACTTTGTCAAAAGCCTCACCGACCGCATCGTCGATGGTTCCGCCCAGCCTTAAATGCTGTCCGACCCCTGCCACGGCGATACATTGCGAATGACCGCCGGAAAGCAGGAGCAATAGGTATGGGAACGGCGCGCCGCCATCGACGAGGCCTGGCAAACGCGGCGTTAGTGCGTGTGCCTCCAAATGGTTTACCGCGACAAATGGCACCCCGCTTGCAAGCGCGACGCCCTTGCCAAATTGGGTACCGACGATCAACCCACCGATCAACCCGGGGCCCGACGTCGCGGCCACTCCACCTAGGTCGAGGAACCGAAGTCCAGCCGACGCCACCGTGCGACGAACCTGTTCGGAAAGGTATCTCAAGTGGCTCCTTGCCGCGATCTCCGGGACCACGCCGCCAAACGGCGCATGTTCCAGCAGCTGACTGATTACGGCTTCCGCAAGAATGTGTCCCTCGCAGTCCACAACCGCGGCGGCTGTCTCATCGCAGGAGGTTTCGATGCCAAGAAAAGGATTCATCGCAAACAACAAGCTGTTAGGTAGCTGAGCGCGAAGAGATTTGGCGGCCACCTCAGTGGCCGACGCAGTGCGACGTAGGATAGGGTTGGGACCGCGCCATCGGCCAGAGCCGTGTTGACAAAGGTAAGGCTTTGAACCGGATCCTGATTACAAGACCGGAACCTGGCGCGGGCCAAACCGCCGAACGCCTGGCCGCGGCGGGCTTCGTTCCCATCGTCGCGCCGATTCAGGAAATCATCACTAGGGACCTTCATGCGCCTGACCATGTCGCAGCGACGCTTCTGACCAGTCGCAACGCCGTCGCCTCATGCCCTCAATCATTGCATACTCGCCCTGTATTTGCCGTCGGAACTGCCACCGCGACGCTTGCCGCCCAGTTCGGTTTCTGCCACGTGTATAATGCCGACGGAAACGCTGATGCTCTTGCGAAGTTGGTATCAGCAACCTTGTCTCCAACGCAGGGCAGTTTATTCCTGCCAACTGCCCCAGGAAACGGCCGAAACCTGGCAGCGTCCCTTCGGCGTCAAGGTTTCCGCGTCCTCAGGCGGATTGCATATCATGCTGTTCTCATTCCCATCCTGCCGGAAGCCGCCGCCACTGAACTGCGGCTGCATCGCCTGGCGGCTGTAATGTTCTTCTCCGGAGAGATTTCACGCCACTTCGTTCGCCTCCTACGGAACGCAAATCTAGTCGATGCTGCACATAATGTCGAAGCGGTGGCTATCAGCGAGCAGGCAGCCGTGGCATTAAGATCGCTCTGTTGGCGGCGCATAAGCGTTGCTATGAAGCCGAATCAGGATGCAATGCTGGCCTTGCTGAAATGAGCGAACAGCCCAGTTTACCGCCACCGGATCAACCGACTGAACCCGTGGCAGAAGCACCGCCCAGCCAGAGGCGTGACCTTATCCCATGGCTTTGTGGCATGGGCTTTATCCTGATTGCCGTGGCGATCTTTTATGTCTGGTATAATCCCAGAACGTCGGGTGAAACAGCAGCCGAATCGGCGACTCTGCGCACATTTGAGGAACGTCTTTCGAACATCGATAGTCGCCTGGGCACTTTGGAAAAGCGGCCAGTTCCCGATCTGACCAAGACCTCAGAGCGATTGGAGGCCATGGATGCCCGTATAGGTGCCCTGGATGGAAGGGTCGCAGGATCGGCTCAGGTTGCAAGCCAATTAGACACGCTGTCGGGTCGTATCCAGTCGCTGTCAGGACGCGAGCAGTCAGGTTTGGACGCGAGCAAAAAGCAGATCGATGCTTTAACGGGCCGCGTCAGTGCCTTGGAATCGAATGCCAGTAGTGTCGACGCTGTCGCCAAGCGGCTGAACCGCATAGCCATGATACAGGAAGCGTCCATTGCGCTCGCTTCGGGTCGCCCGATCGGGCCGCTCCCCGACGCACCTGAAGCGCTCACACGCTATGTTCATAGCGCCCCGCCGACCTTGGCAAAGTTGCGGCTTATCTTTGCCCGCGCGGAACAGGCAGCCCTTGCGGCGGAACAGCCGGACAAAAGCAATGCACCCTTCATCAGCCGTGTTTGGGATCGGGCGCAAGGTCTGGTCACTGTTCGCCAGGGGGAAAACATCATAGTGGGCAATACCTCCGCTGTTATCTTGGGTCATGCTCGCGCGGCGTTGGACGCGGGCGATCTTTCAGGCGCCGTGGACGAGGTCTCGGATTTGAAGGGAGCGCCGGCTCAGGCGATGGGCGACTGGCTTGCCGACGCTAAGTCTCTACTGAGCGCGCGTTCGGCGTTGGCTAACATGGCTGATCATGCCTGATGCTAAGGGTCATATTTTTCCTCATTGTTGCTTGCATTGTTGTTGCCGTGGCGTGGTTGCTGGCGGGCGTACCGGGTCACGTTGTGGCTTCGGTTGGTTCGTACACCGTCGAAACATCGACTCCCTTCGCGATTCTGATGTTCGCCGTTGCCGTCGTACTCATCCTGATCCTGTCGCGAGCCCTGCGTGGGGTAGTGGCGATACCTCGAACGAGCGCAGGTTGGCGCCGTCGTCGTAGGCGTGCGCTGGGCGAGCGAGCCATCACACGAGTACTCGTTGCTTTGGCTGCGGGTGAGCAGGATATTGCTCGCAAGCAATCGAGGCGTGCGCGTCATCTGCTCGGCGAATCACCTCAGACGCTGTTGCTGGTTGCCGAAGCAGGTCGGTTGTCCGGCCAAGAGGAGGAAGCTGAGCAAGCATTTCGATCTTTGGCGAAGCACAAGGAGGGCAGATTTCTAGGTCTTCGTGGCCTTTTGCGTCAGGCTGTCGATCGCCGTGATTGGTCGGAGGCACTGATTATCGCCAAGCAGGCTGAAGCTGCACATCCCGGAACAGCATGGCTTCGCCAACAGCGCGCCGAACTGGCGTTGCAGACGGGAAACTGGGCAGAGGCAGTTGAACTAATTGGGCCGGATGCCCGGCAATCGGCGTTCTATATCGCGGCTGCAGACGCCGAATCGGACCCTTCAAGCGCCCTGAGCTATGCAAAGCAGGCTTGGATACACGACCCGACTTTTCCGCCAGCCACGCTTGCATATGCCGCTCGTCTCAGGGCGACCGGTTATGAACGGCGTGCTCAGTCCTGCGTCATGGACGCCTGGAAGCAGGCGCCGCATCCCGATCTCGCTGCGTTCGCGGTGGCTCTGGAGCATGATGGGCTAGCGCGTGTTCAAGCGGCCAAGCGACTGGTGGCGCGCAATCCGACGCACACCGAGAGCCGCGTTCTTTTGGCTAGAGTTGCTCTCGAGGCCGGTCTGACAGGTGAAGCGCGTCACCAGATTGACGCTGCGCAAAGCGACGGCTTTCATCAACGTCGTCTTTATCTGCTCCTCGCTGAGGTTGAAGAGCGCGAACGCGGTGAGACCGAAGCTGGGCGTCTTGCACAGCGTGATGCGTTAAGACGGGCGGCAACTGCGGAACCCGACCCGAAATGGCAATGTAAAACCTGTCAGACAAGTCATGCGGCATGGCACATTAAATGTGAGATGTGCGACGGCGTCGATACAATACAATGGGTTAGCGGTGTGCGGACGGCAGAATTGCCCGCAATCGCCGGCTAACTTTCAATGTGCTTAATGAGATGCGAACAGCCGGGTTGGCCGTATCCGCGGGTCACGGGTTGCTAATGCTCCCGAAATGCAAGCGGCGATATCAAGATAGCGAGCAGGATCGACCGAGCGACCGTTGACGATCATTCCAAAATAAAGATGCGGTCCGAAGGTCAAACCGGTTTGACCCACCGTGGCAATCCTCTCCCCGCCATAAATTTCCTTCCGACCCTCTGCGAGAAGAGGCGCGATCAGGCCCAAGTGGCTATAGATCCCAATGAAACCCTGGTGCTGAATTAAGACCTCGAGCCCTCCAACCCCGCGTCGTTGCACTCGGATGATCGTGCCCGGGGCCACCGCGACGACGGGACTACCAATAGGGGCGGGCAGGTCGATGCCATTGTGGAAAGTACCGGCTAGTGGCCTGTTTGGTAGGATCCGAGGCCCAAACGGTGATGATACACAAGCCTGTTCGACCGGCGGCAGCATCGGCGCTTTACTGGCTACATGAGAAGCCGGCCCTGCAAAAGCTTGCGGCATAAGGCTCAGAACGACCGCGACAATCGCGATCTTTCGACAAGTCAGCGCACAACGTTCAGCTGGCATATCAATGTCCGATGTCCTTAATCCGGTGTACTCCTGAACTTACCGAAGCGGAACCTCTTCTTATTGTCCAGTCAGGTTCTTGTGTGGCTTTCGAGCACGAAACTTCGATATCACCCGGCAGCGGCTCGCTTCAGCTTTCGCGCGGGAGAAGCGCTCACGGGTGAACCCGCATCATCGGGATTAGCTAAGGCCAGAAGCAGGGCCTCCCGAATTTGGTTAAGTTTTCGCTCGTTTTCGATCTTCAGGCCGAAAACGTCTTTGACATAGAAAACATCGACAGCACGGACCCCATACGTCGTAACATGAGCCGATGCGATTTGAAGTCCTTCGTTGCTGATTGCCGCGGTCACGTCGTGCAGCAGGCCAGGACGATCCCGACCATTTACTTCCAGCACGGTGTGTGTGTGCGAGGCATGATTGTCGATTACAACACGTGGCGGGACATGGATCGCTTGCATCCGGCGTCCAAGCAGTATCTTTGAAATTCGCCGGATCTCCGTCGAGAGTCTTAGCCGCCCTGAAAGCGCCTGCTCGATCAGTACGGATAGGCGGGCCAACCGATGCGGGGCATCAAACGTCCCGCCTACAGTATCCTGGATCCAGAAGGTGTCTAGTGCCATGCCGTTCGTCATGGTGTGAATCCGGGCGTCAACAATCGAGGCGCCTGCGATTGCAAGAGCCCCCGAAATCTTGCTGAAGAGTCCGGCGTAGTCGGCGCTGTAAACAGTCACTTCAGTCACAGCTCGGGCGGGCAGGGGCTGTGTATCGACCGTTAGCGGCGATTTGCGGTGTTCCGCGTCGCGGATCAGCCTGGCGTGGCGAGCATGAGTCTCAGGATCAAACGATAACCAATATCCGCCATAGCCGACTGTGGCAAAATGCTCGATTTCATCAAGGCTCCAATCGCTAAGGAGACTAGCTACAGCCTGTTTGGCACGCGCAACCCGCACATCACGTTCCGCCGTGGCCAAACCTCCGGCCAAAACCTCCGCGACCCGAGAATAGAGCTCCCGCAGCAACGTGGCTTTCCAGCCATTCCAAACTTTGTTTGAAACTGCGCGCATGTCCGCGACCGTTAGGATCAGCAGTAGTCGCAGACGCTCGGGGGACTGGATCGTGTCGGCTAAATCCAGAATGGTCTTGGGATCATCGATATCGCGCTTGAAAGCGGTCGCGCTCAAAAGCAGGTGATGAAGAACCAGCCATGACACGGTTTCGGTTTCTTCATCGGTCAGACCGAGGATAGAGCCGATTTCCAGTGCGACCTCAGCACCCAATGCGGAATGGTCTCCGCCACGGCCTTTCGCAATGTCGTGTAGCAACATCGCCAGATATAGCGAACGCCGCGATTGAACATGATCCACAAGCTCCGAGGCGATTGGCGCGACCTCAGCCAGTTCTCCCCGTTCGAGCGTGTTCAGTATCCGCACCGCCTCAATGGTGTGCTCGTCGACGGTAAAGATGTGATACGTGTCAAACTGCATCTGCCCGACAATGCGAGCCCAATCCGGCAGCAAGCGACCCAGAAAACCTGTCTCGTTCAGGATGCCAAGCCAACGAGCACCATCGGGACGCTGTCCGCCCGGTCGATGAGGATCGGGCTCCTTGTCGCAAAGCAAATCCATAAAGACTGCCGCCGCTTTGGGATCGCCCCGCAGCGACACCGCCCGGCGCTCGTTCTGGATGAACGACCGTATTGCAAGCGGGTGCAGTTCCAGATTGCGATCGCGGGCCACCTGCAAGATCCGAAGCATCTGTAGTGGCTCGACGTTGAAGTCACGGCCAGCGATTGGCAGCAGCTTGCTTTCGGCAAGAACAAAACCTGTGGCCAGTAGTAGGTCGTCGGTTTTGGCCTCGATCGCCGGTGGACCAAGTGCCGATCGCATAATGGCTGGCTCGAGAATCCGCGTCAGCCGAGCGATTTCACGAGCCGTCAGGAAGTAGTGGCGCATGAAGCGCTCGACGCCATCCTGCCGGCCGTGACGCGTGTAGCCCATTCGCGCGCCAACCACTGGCTGCAGATCAAATGTTAGCCGCTCCTCTGCTCGGCCTGCCACGTAATGGAGATGGAACCGGACGGTCCATAAGAATTCCCATGCTCGTCTGCCATGTCGAGCCTCCTGCTGTGTCAGAATGCCGCCGAGATCAGCTAATTCGCCCATGGTCTGAGTGTCGAACACGTAGCGTGCTATCCAATAAAGTGTCTGCAAATCTCGCAGACCACCGCGTCCTTCCTTCACATTCGGTTCGACAACGAACGGGCTTTCCCCATAGCGCCGGTGACGTATCGCGCGTTCAGCCTGCTTCGCCGCAATATATTCAGCTGCCCCGGCCTCCTTGCAGGCGGCTCGAAATCGTCGGTGAAAGTCGTGGAACAACGTAGTTGTTCCGGTCAAAAACCTTGCATCAAGGAGCGCGGTCCGAATGGTCGTATCCCTGCCGCCCTCGACCAGACAATCCGCGATCGACCGCGTTGCATGACCAACCTTTAGCCCGAGATCCCAAAGGAAATACAGCATGTACTCGACGACGCCAAGCGTTTGCTCTGTCGGGTTTTCGACAGTCAGGAAGAGTAGGTCAATGTCGCTAAAGGGCGCTAGCACGCCTCTGCCATAGCCACCGGTCGCCGCGATACTTATAGGCTCAGCGAATTCCCAGTCGGTGGTAGATTGCGTGTGCTCAAACAGCGCTGCCACGACGCCATCGATCAATGCCCCCAAAAGCCGAGCGGCCTGGAGCCCGGTGATTTGTTCGTGCTCGAAAGCGTGCTGCACATATGATTGGATACGGGCCAGATGGCGCCTGAACTCGCCCATCGCGGCCTCTCGGGAAACACGGCCGCCCTCCTCAGCAATACCGGCCAGAGCGTCGGAGAGGAGGGAGGCTGCGGCTTCAGGCGCACGTGGCAACGGAATGGGGGTTAACATTGTCTTAAGGGTACTATCTCGTCCTATTTGCGCAACCCGGCAGCAGCGTCTTCAAACGATATAGGACGTCGAGGGCCTCTTTGGGCGACAAGTTATCGGGGCTTACCTCTTCCAGCGCGGAACGCACGGCCTCAAGTGCCTCGGTCGATGGGGTAGGCTGTTCCAGGCCGGCGTTTGCAGCAAATAGAGGCAACGACTGCAGCGACGCCGATTTCCCAAGCGGTCCGGCATGCTTTTCCATTGCCGCCAAAAGGAACGTTGCCCTGCGAACGACTTGCATGGGAACCCCTGCGAGTTCCGCGACATGCACACCCCAGGAACGTCCAACGGCGCCTTCCGCCACTTCGTGCAGAAATACTACGCTTCCCTTCCACTCCTTGACGCGCATCGTGTGCGGCTTCAGCCGCGGCAACCGATCCGCCAGCTCCGCGAGCTCGTGAAAGTGCGTCGCAAAAATCGTCCGGCAGCGGATGGCCGAATGCAAAGTCTCCAGGACCGCCCATGCTATAGCCAGCCCATCTAATGTGGAGGTGCCACGCCCAATTTCGTCGACGACGACAAGTGACTTGGGCCCGGCCTGGTGCAAGATCGCTGCGACTTCCGTCATTTCCACCATGAAGGTGGAACGCCCGCGTGCTAAATCGTCCGAGCCGCCCACCCGGCTGAAAAGCCGGTCAACAACCCCCAAAACGGCACTTTCGGCGGGAACCGGCAGTCCGGCTTGTGCTAGCACGACGAACAACGCGTTCTGCCGCAGGAAAGTGGACTTTCCCGCCATGTTTGGGCCCGTCAGTAGCATAACACGTTGATCGGGCGACAGATCACAGCGATTGGGCACAAACGCTGTATGGCCGGCAAGCGCGCCCTCAACCACAGGGTGACGCCCAGCTTCAATATGAAATTCCTCGGCAACCGTCAGCGTCGGCCGCACCCAGGTACCGCTTTGCGCCAAGCTCGCCGCGGACTGTAATGCATCCAGCAGCGCGATTGCCTCAGCGCAGGCCGCTATCGCCTCTGCCTGCTCTAGTACCTTGCTCACCAGGTGATCAAAGACGACCCGCTCTCGCAGTGCCGCTTTCTCTGCCGCTTCCCGAATTCGCTGGTCTAGTTCGGACAACTCGGGGGTCGTAAACCGCGCACCATTGGCCATCCCCTGGCGCAACGTCAGTTCGTCAAAACCGCGGAGCTTATCCACCGCAACCGCTGCCGCCTCGATGATATAGCCAAGCTGTGCATGGTGTTTGATTTTAAGGCTGGCAACGCCGAAGCGTTGCGCAAAATCTAACTGCATCTTGGCGATGATGCGCCGGCTTTCGTCGCGCAACGCTCGATACCCGTCGAGCTCTCCATCAAAGCCTTCTCTGATCGCGCCACCATCTTCCAGGCGGGTCGGAGCCGGTGTGGCCAAGCCTCTGGCTACTTCCGCCGCAAGAACCGAAGTAGATGGGATAGCAGACTTGACATCCGCAAGAAGTTGCGGAAGTGGCATATTTAGGATCTGAAAAGCTTCGGACGACGCATTAAGCCCGTCCCGCACTGCAGCAAGATCTCGCGGAGATCCGCGTTTCAGCGAAAGTCGGCTCAACGCCCGTGCCATGTCCGGGGCTGTCCGCAGGATCATCCGTAACCGGTTCGTCTGCTCAGGACACGCAACGCACCAGGCCCAACCATCCTGACGCGCGATGATAGCGTCTGGATGCGTTAATGGCGTCGATAGCCATGTCGCCAGTGTCCGTGCGCCTGCAGCTGTCAGAGTCCTTCTTGTCGCCGAGAATAACGTATGCTGCACGCCCCCATCCCGCGACCTCAGGATCTCTAAGCTCGCTCTCGTGGCGGCATCCATCAACAACACACCAGCCTGCCCGCGCGGTTCCGGCCGCCCCAGCCGGGGTAGTGCGCCTGACTGCGTGCTACGGATGTAATCCACCGCCATCGCCGCAGCGACGGCCTCTCCATCACTGAAGCTACCGAAGGCCTCTAGATTGGCAGCGGCAAACGTTTCGGCGAGTCTGCGTCGAGCGATCAAAGGCGTAGAAGGCACCGCTTCAGGCGAGCGCAACGGTGCCCAATCGCCAAGTCCAAGCGACTCCGGCGCCAATATCTCCACCGGTTCCAACCGACCCAGAAGCGCTGGAAGCTCAGCCGCCGCCAATGCCTCCGTCTCAAAAAGTCCGGTAGAAACATCTACCCAGGCGGCGCCGAGTCGCTCCTTGTCCCAGACCAACGCCACCAGCAGGTTCGGCCGTCCCGCCTCCAGCAGAGAGTCTTCAGTCAATGTACCGGGCGTGATGATCCGGACCACTTCGCGCTTGATCGGCAACTTCCCGGTCCGCGCCTTGGGGTCCTCCATCTGCTCAACGATGGCGACCCGGAAGCCTCGTCGGATCAGGCGAGCGAGATAGGCTTCTGAGGCATGGTGGGGAACGCCACACATGGGAATGGGTGTTCCCGCATGCTCGCCGCGATGAGAGAGAGCAATATCCAGAGCCGCCGCCGCGGCTTCGGCATCGGCAAAGAAAAGTTCATAAAAATCGCCCATCCGGAAGAAAAGTAGCGCGTCCGGGTGATCGCTCTTGGCGGCAAACCACTGTGCCATCGCGGGTGTCGCTCCCGCGGCCGGCGGAATTCGAGCCATTTGGTTGGCAATGCTATTCACGGCTCATTGATGCGGCCGCGTGTTTGCGGGCAAACGCGGCGATTGAAGCCAGCGCTGCCGGGGTCATTCCCTGGATGCGCGCAGCGGCTCCAAGCGTTTCCGGACGGATAAGGCTCAGCTTCTCGCAGATCTCTGTCGAAAGGCCGCCGATTTGAGTAAAGATTACGCCCCCTAGCTGAACGCTGTCTTCCCGCCGGCTCAGGCTAACCTCTGCCTGCTGGCGATGCAGATAGCCGGCGTAACGCGCATCGGTGCGAAGTTGCTGCGCCGTCCGATTGGACAATGAAGCAAGCCATGGGAATGTTGCGCACATCAAGGGCCACTGAACAGAATCATTTCCGGCGAGTTCTAGGACAGAGCGCCATCTGCCATCGGACGGAGGAAGCAGTCCAACTCGACCCATCGCCGCCGCAGGTAATCCTTCCCGACGTCCTCGCTCGATCGCATCTCGCACGGCTGTTCGGTGCCTGTCGAAGCCAAACTGCCGAACTGTTCCGACGCAGCCCCAAGCGATCCCTTTATCCGTGAGCCGTAGATCAGCGTTATCCGCACGCAAACTCAGCCGGAACTCCGCGCGCGACGTGAACATCCGATATGGCTCGGCAACACCGTGAGTAGTGAGGTCGTCAACCATGACGCCAATGTATGACTCTGTCCGGTCAAGCCATACAGATGTCTGTCCTCCAGCCGATCGGGCGGCGTTCATTCCCGCCAACAAGCCCTGCGCGGCGGCCTCCTCATACCCTGTTGTGCCATTGATTTGGCCAGCAAAGAACAGTCCTGGCAGCGCTCTCAACTGGAGCCCTCGCGTCAACGCACGAGGATCGATGTAGTCGTATTCTACTGCATAGCCCGGCCGGATCACGCGGGCGTGCTCCAGACCTGGGATCGTCCGAATGACTGTCTGCTGCACATCTTCTGGCAGACTGGTGGAGATGCCGTTGGGATAGACGCTTGCTTCGTCCAGGCCTTCCGGTTCAAGAAAGATGTTGTGGCTGGCCCTGTCGGCGAACCGAACGACCTTGTCCTCGATGGACGGACAGTACCGCGGTCCGCGACCGGCGATCTGCCCTGAGTAGACCGCTGACCGGTGGATGTTCTCCCGGATGACGGTATGTGTCGCTGCGGTTGTGCTGGTGACTCGACAGTCGATCTGCCTGTTCAACAGCCGCGATGTCAGAGTGCTGAAAGGATGCGGCTGCTCGTCGCCCGGGTCGGCCCGCAACCCGTTCCAGTCGATGGTCCCTCGATCCAGGCGGGGCGGCGTCCCGGTCTTCAGACGGCCCAGGTCCAAGCCCAGCCGGCCCAGCGTCCGGGCGAGCCCGATCGATGGTGCTTCCCCAACCCGGCCGGCCGGTATCTGGCGATCCCCTATATGAATGACCCCATTGAGGAACGTCCCGGTCGTCAATACGACCGCACCGCAGTCAATCTTCTGGCCGTCGGCGCAGATGACCCCGCGGATGCCTCCGCTGCAATCCAAATCGAGGGCTTCAGCTGATGCGGCGATCAGTTGCAGGTTGGGGGTATCATCCAGCACTCGTCGCATCGCTCGCCGGTAGAGCGAGCGATCCGCTTGCGCCCGGGGACCCCGAACCGCAGATCCCTTGCTGCGGTTGAGCAGCTTGAAATGGATGCCAGCAGCGTCCGCCGCGCGACCCATCAAGCCGTCCAGCGCGTCGATCTCTCGGACGAGATGACCCTTGCCGATCCCCCCGATCGACGGGTTGCAGGACATCTCGCCGATCGTGCTAAGCGAAGTCGTCAATAGTAGCGTGCGCGCACCGATCCGCGCCGCCGCTGCCGCGGCTTCGCACCCGGCGTGGCCGCCGCCAACAACAATGACATCAAACCGCCTGCTCATCGACCGCGTTCTGCCATAAAGGTGCTTCCCCCGCTACGCCTCAGCCTCGCCTCTTTCGCCAGAAGTGAAGCAAGCCCATGATCAGACGGAAGTCCCGTTCAGGGCAGCAAAAATAAGCAATCCGGGAGGTTTAGCGATGGCCGATGGCGTGATCGACACACGTACAGCGCGCATTTCAGCGGAAGAGGCCCTTGCCATGCACGCCGGCGGCCGTCCCGGGAAGTTGGAAACGCGGATCAGCAAGCCGATTACCACCGCCCGGGATCTCGCGCTGGCCTATTCGCCGGGCGTTGCCGAACCATGCTTGCATATCGCGCGCGATCCATCGCTCGCCTATGACTATACGACCAAGGCCAACATGGTCGCCGTGATATCGAACGGCACCGCGGTACTTGGCCTCGGCAACCTCGGGGCGATCGCGGCCAAACCGGTAATGGAAGGCAAGGTCGCGCTGTTTAAACGTTTCGCCGACGTCGATGGCATCGATCTGGAGATCGGAACCGAAGATGTCGACGAGTTCGTTAATGCCGTTCGCTTTCTTGGACCGGGTTTCGGTGGGATCAACCTGGAAGACATTAAGGCGCCGGAATGCTTTGTCATCGAGCAGCGCCTCCGCGAGCTGATGGATATTCCGGTGTTTCATGACGACCAGCACGGCACAGCAATCGTCGCGGTCGCCGGTTTGATTAATGCATGCCATCTGACCGGCCGAGCCCTTCGGGACACCAAGCTTGTGGTAAATGGCGCCGGCGCGGCGGCAATTGCCTGTGTCGAACTCTTGAAGGCGATGGGCATGCGGTCAGATCACGTGATCCTCTGCGACACCAAAGGAGTGGTCTACCAAGGCCGGACGGAGGGCATGAACCAATGGAAATCCGCCCACGCCGCAGCGACAAAACTTCGAACCTTGACCCAGGCGATCGAAGGGACCGACGTGTTCTTTGGGTTGTCGGCGAAAGGTGCCCTGACGCAGGAAATGGTTTCGTCGATGGCCGACAAACCGATCATCTTCGCCATGGCTAATCCTGATCCGGAAATCACGCCGGAGGAGGCGAGGGCGGTTAGCCCAGATGCGATTATCGCAACAGGGCGCAGCGACTATCCCAATCAGGTCAACAACGTCCTCGGCTTTCCTTACATTTTCCGAGGCGCTCTCGACGTTCGTGCGAGCACGATTAACGACGCAATGAAGATCGCGGCGGCGGAAGCATTGGCGAAGCTGGCGCGGGAGGACGTGCCCGACGAAGTTCATTCCGCTTCAGCCGGACGTCGGCTCGCTTTCGGACCGGAGTACATCATACCAAATGCATTTGATCCTCGACTAATTGCCCGTGTTCCACCGGCTGTCGCGAAAGCCGCAATCGACTCAGGCGTCGCGCGGAAGCCACTTGAAGATCTTCGTCGCTATGCAAGGAGTCTCTCGGGACGACTGGACCCAACAGCCGACGCACTGGATGCCACGATGGAGATGGTGCGGGAGAATCCGCGCCGGGTGGTCTTCGCTGAAGGCGAGGAACAGAAAGTCGTGCGCGCAGCCGTTGCTTTCCGCAACGCCGGCTACGGGCGGCCTATCCTGATCGGTCGTGAGGACCGCGTCCGGGCCACGCTGGCAGGCCTAGGCCTCGGCGAGATCGAAGGCATCGAAATCCACAACGCCCGCCTCTCGGGCGCCAACAGCAAGTACGTCGATTTTCTCTACCGACGCCTGCAGCGTCTTGGACATCTGCAGCGCGATGTCCAACGCATGGTCAATCAGGATCGCAACGTTTTCGCTGCGTGCATGGTGGCGACTGGCGATGCCGATGCCATGGTAACGGGAGTCACGCGGTCCGCATCGGTCTGCCTCAGCGACATTCGCCAAGTCATTGGCCCATCGAAGGACGGCATCTCGTTCGGGCTGACCTTGCTGGTCGGCATGCGCGGTAAGACCATCTTCCTCGCAGACACACTGGTCAATTTTCGTCCTGACGCCGTTCAACTAGCTGATATCGCAATCGGCGCGGCCACAGCGGCCCGTCACCTCGGCCATGAACCCCGGGTTGCTCTGTTGTCGTACTCGACCTTCGGCGACCCCCCGCACGAACGTGCGGTTCCAATGCACGCCGCTGTTGCGATTCTCGATCAACGAAAGGTCGATTTTGAGTACGATGGCGAAATGAGTCCAGATGTGGCTTTGGAACCCTCCATCCGAGCGCTTTATCCGTTCTGCCGGCTTACCGGAGACGCGAACGTGTTGGTGGTACCGGGGCTGCATTCCGCCCACATCGCAGCCCGTCTGACCCATCATCTCGGCGGCGGCACAACCATAGGTCCTCTTTTGATCGGGATGGAGAAACCTGTCCAAATCATCCCGATGGATGCCTCGTCCAGCCAAATCGTTGATCTGGCATGCCTCGCAGCGTACCAGGCGATCAACCAATAGTACCCGATCCGCAGAGCAGCGCGAGACGGCCGTTTCGCCGCGTGAATCGGTTACTTCAGACGAACAGAGACGTATCGCGCGTCTGTGATGCGCGCTACAAGCCGGCAAGCATTCGGCGGAGCGGGGGCGTGTAAAGCTAAAGCGCCGGTTCCGCGTTTTGCCGCAGCGGTAGGTCGTTTTGCGATTGATCGGTGATCATATCAATACGACCAGTGATTTGAAGTCGCCGGTCCCGAGGACCCGGCTCCGCGTTTTGCCGCAGCGGTAGGTCGTTTTGCGATTGATCGGTGATCATATCAATACGACCAGTGATTTGACCACCGTCTTCAACCTGCAGGCGACGGCAGCGAGCCGTCCCGAGGACCCTTCCGCTACCACGAACAATCAGGCTTCCCCGGATCGTCAGTGTGCCGTCAATCGTGCCAGCGATCTCGGCATCCTCGACCTCAACCTCGCCCTTGAACACCCCGCCAGGCGCAATGGCCAGTTCGGTCGCGTGGATCATCGTCGCTTCGACAGTACCCTCAACAACAAGGCGCTCTGCATCCTGGACGACGCCTTGAACGCTGATCCCGCGGCCAACCACCAACGTCCGGCGTTCAGACGGATCACGTGGAACAGGTCGGCTAGGTGGCGAACCGGTTCTGGTGGCAGCGGCAGGCGCGGGCGGCGCGGCGGCAGGCGAAAATGGCGGTCGGGACATGTTATGCGCATCCTTAAGCGGAGCGGGGCGGAAAGGAGGAACACCGAGACCGCTGTCCAATCGCGGCTGGGCAGCACTCCTGACGGGACCGGGAACATCCCAGTCGATTCGTTCTGCCTTTACGCTATCCGGCATCGAAAACACGCCCGCAGGCGGCGCGCCGTCAGTTGTTGTGCCGGGGGTTGGGTCGTCGGGCTTGCGACGTCTGAACAAGACATTCTACCAAACGAAAACGGAAGCGTTCGCCTAACATGAAGCGCGACCGGCAGACAACATCCCGTTGAAGTTATCCACATCTATTCAACATCATCCTAATCCTGCCCACGTAGGCTCTGCTGCGGCCAAAGCCAGATTCAGGACGTGCATCACGGCCGCCGCGCCGCTGATCGGCAGCAACAGATCTAACAGCGGGATATAGTGTCGGTCCCAAAACATGCTGCGTCCGCTGTGTCACTTGTCATTTGTTGCTTGCGAGGCAAGTGGCAGCGAGGCGTTGATGTGGACCAACGAGAACCGAGGCCGGTATGACCGTAGCAGGTTGCGCTATCCAAGAGATCCCACTGATGCCATTTATTCCAGCCGTAAAGCGGGGCGGCAACAAGCGGGCGGTGGACATCCGCGAGGTGGTGAACGGCTTCACGTCCGTGCTGAGCACGAGGTGTCAGTGGCGGGCGTTGCTGAAGCACCTGCCGGCCCGCAGCACGGTCAACCGCAACTTTCTGTGGTAGGACGACCTGGCCGCATTTACATTGCGTCCACCGCGCGCTTTACGTCAGATGCCGGGACGCGGGCCGGACGGAACTGATCCTAGGGCGCCCAGCATCGCGCAAAGCCAGCGCGTCAGAGCGGCTTCCAAGTCCGATCGACCTCTACATCAATAAGGGTCGGTCCGTCAGCAACCAGTGCCTGTTGCAGCAAATCGCGCAGATCGGAGAGCATGGTTGCCTTGTGGGCTGTCAGGCCAAGTCCGCGCGCCATCGATACAAAATCTATCCGCGGCTTGTCGAGATCCATTGCGACATAGTTATCGGTTTGCGCCGCCAGTCCCTTCATCGCGTTCGTCCGCTGCTTCAGTATCCGATACGAGTAGTTATTGATAATAATAAAGACCATCCTCAATTTCTCACGTGCGGCGGTCCACAGACCCTGGATCGTGTACATGGCTGAGCCATCGCCGATCAGCGCGACCACCGGCCGGTTTGGCAGCGCCAGCTTGACGCCGATCGCCGCCGAGAGGCCCCATCCTATCCCGCCACCACGCAGGCCGTAGAAGCTGTGCACATCATCGCTCTTCAGAAAGCGGCGCAAACCCGTGCCGGAGGAGACGGTTTCGTCGATCACTACGGCATCGCCGGGCAACATATGTCCGATCGCCTGCATCAACGCCAGTGGGTGGATTGGATCACGGCCCGAAACCGCATCGGCCATCGCGTCCAGCTTCTGCAGGCTGGCAGCGCCCTCGCTCCGTACATGCTCTAGCCGCTTCACCGCACGTTCCGTTTCTGTATCAGAACGCGCATTCAGCACCGCTGCGACCAGATCCGGCAGGGTCGTCTTGGGCTCCCCCAGAATAGAAACCTTCTCGGGATAGTTTTTAGCCAGTTCCCAAGGATCGGTGTCCAAGTGAACCACTGCCAGGCCCTCTGGCATCGATTCAACATCACCCGGCAGTGACAGAGTGAAAAGATCGGCACCAATTGAGACCAGAAGATCGTGCTGCGAGAGCAGGCCGTGGATCGCCTCCGGCAGTCTCGCCAGCGCGCCTCGATATAGCGGATGCGAGGACGGAAACATCGCGCGGCTGGCCATTCCTTCATCATAAACCGGCGCACCCAGCGTCTCAGCCAGCGCCACAAGCTCCTGCATTGCGTCGCCCTGAGTGACCGCGTCGCCGGCGATAATCACCGGGTTGCGCGCCTTGGCGATGATCGCGGCGGCCTGGCCAATTGCTCTCGCGTCACCTCTTATGCCCGAGGCCACACGGCTCGGCAAACCAAGGTCAAGCTCCGAGCTTGCGGTCAGGATGTCGCCAGGCAGGGACAGGAAAACGGGCCCCATCGGCGGCGCCAGCGCCGTTTTGATCGCGCGGTGAATAGCACGAGGCAGGTCGGCGAGCCGACGCACCTCCTCGGACCACTTGACGAACGGCCGCGCGATGGTCGGCAGATCAGCCCATAGCAGCGGTTCGGTAAAATTGAAGCGCTGCTCATGTTGGCCGGCGGTTACCAGGATCGGTGATCCTGCCTTTTGAGCATCGTACAACATCCCCATCGCATTCCCAAGACCCGGCGCGGCATGCAGGTTCACGACCGCGCATTGTCCGGACGCCTGAGCATACCCGTCCGCCATGGCCATCGCCGGCGCCTCTTGCAGAGCCAGAATGTAACGCAGGTCCTGCTCCACCGCGAGCGCGTCCATCAGCGGCAACTCCGTTGTGCCTGGATTGCCGAACATCATTCGTACCCCCTCTTGCTTCAGCAATTCCAGCAGAGCGGTCTTTCCTTGCAACATTGGCATGGATATCTTCTCCGATAATTGGCAGAAAGTGCCAGTTCGCTACAAGCAGCGGCACGGCTAATCAAGCGGACGAATCCAGTTTGGGAGGGAGAGGGTCTTTATGGTGAGGTTATCGCGCCGGCTTCTGATCAGCGGACTCGCCGCTGCGCCCTTGGCCCATCCCGGGATTATCCGGGCGCAGAGCTCATCCAAACCGGTGAAAATCGGCTTGCTGTCTGATATGAGCGGCCCTTACCGGGATGTCGGCGGCCCAGGCAACAAGGTCGCGACCGAGCTGGCCGTTCAGGATTTCGGCGGTTCGGTGCTCGGCCGGCCGATCGAGGTGATGCAGGCCGACGATCAGGACAAGCCAGACGTCTCTACGTCTCTTGCCCGACAGTGGATTGATGATGCGGGGGTCGACGTCCTGGCGGACGGCGCCGCCAGCTCATCCGGGCTGGCGATTCAGCAAGTTTGTCGGCAGAAGAAGAAAATTTACCTGATCACCGGTCCAGCGACGTCCGACATGACGGGCAAGCAGTGCTCGCCTTATGGCATCCACTTTTCCTACGACACCTACGCTCTGGCGCACGGGACCGGCAATGCGTTGACGAAGGCCGGCGGCGATACCTGGTTTTTCATAACCGCCGATTACGCGTTCGGCTACGCTTTAGAGCGTGACACCATGAACGCGGTGAAGGCGGCTGGGGGCAAGGTTCTTGGTGCTGTCCGCGCGCCGCTAGGTACGGCAGATTTCTCCTCATACCTGGTTCAGGCGCAGGCGTCGGGCGCCAAGGTCATCGGCCTGGCGAATGCCGGCACGGATACACAGAATTGCGTCAAGCAGGCCGCCGAGTTCGGTCTGACAAAGAGCGGAATTCGCCTGGCGACGTTGCTGATGCAGATCAGCGACGTCAACTCGCTCGGCCACAAGGTCTGTGAAGGACTAACATACACCAATTCGTTTTATTGGGACCTAACTGAAAAGACCCGCGCCTGGTCGAAGCGTTGGGGCGAGAAGATGGGCGGCATGGTGCCGGGCATGCTGCACGCAGGCAGTTACTGTGCTGCAACGCACTGGCTCAAGGCGGTGAAGGCGATCGGCTCGACGGACTCTGACGCCGTTGTGGCCAAAATGAAAGCGATGCCTGTCAACGATTTCTACAATGACAACGTGAAGGTCCGTGAGGATGGGCGCGTCATGCACGTGATGTATCTGTGGCAGGTGAAGCCGGCCGCAGAGGCAAAATCGAAGTACGATTTCTGTAACAAGTTGGCGACCATTTCACCGGCGGATGCCTGGCGCCCGCTGGCCGATGGAGGTTGCCCATTGATCAAGGCATGATGCCCATGCTCCCAATTAGCGATCGAGTGGTCTGACCTCGTTCTTCCGCCTGGCGGGTTGCAGGAAGAATGTCCTAGGTCATTCGGTGTTCGATCAGGCCAGTTCCGGTTCGCAGCGGGATCACGGAACTGACCACAGAGATCCCGTTACGATACGCCGACAGCGCTCCCTTCGTTTAGCGTGCTCTCCAGAGACCGGCTTCACAAATAGCTTCACCTTCGGTTTCCATCTTCAGAAGATGCGCGAGTACATTCCGTTCCGCGGCCCTTCGCAACCGCGGGTTAAGCTGCGAATACAGCGCGTCCATGATCGTGCAGGTATCAAACGACCCCTCGGTGAGCTTTTTTGCGATTGCCTGCTCGCGGATCTCGCGATGAGTCAGCATTTCCTGAACAAGGCTTCGCGGGTTACGAAGCGGTGGACCATGACCAGGCAGATAGATGCTGTCATCCCGTCCAAGCAACAGCTTTAGACTTGAAAAGTAGTCTCGCATGACACCACCGGGCGGGCTGACGATGCTGGTTGACCAAGACATCACGTGATCGGCGCTGAACAGGACCTTGTCGCCATTTAGCGCGGATAGCGCGAAGCATAGGTGATCGGAGGCATGGCCCGGGGTGTGCAGCGCCAGCATGCCCGCGATCGTACTACCATGATCGAGCTTGATGTCCGGATCAAAACCTTCTGTGGCGTTCTCGCGGAACGCGGCTGTGGGAATGCTGGTGGCGGCCTGAAGAGCTGCAACCGCCCCGACGTGATCATGATGCGTGTGGCTGACAAGGATAACGGCAAGCCGACCGTTGGCGTGACGCAAGATGGCATCCACGTGTTCGGGGTGGTCCTCCGGACCTGGATCCAATAGAACCAAGCCGGCCGTTGTCTCGATAAGATAGGTGTTTGTCCCGAAATAGGTCATCGGGCCGGGGTTGTTCGCAATGATACGGCTGATGCCCGGGATAATCGGGAGGCGAGCGTCCCGCTCAGGCTCCGGTTCAGTCAGAAAGGGCATTCTGAGGCTCTCCGATGGCTAGCGAAATATGAACTGCAATTGCCACAGTGGACCTTGCTCAACCTAAACAATGTCAGCATGCATGGCTTAAATTTCCTGGGCTGGCAACAGCGCGGCTGCATCGTAGCGGCTTATTGGTAGTCAGACTAATCCCCGAGTGACGCTGGCAGCGTGTCAGCAAAAGACGCGTCTTCGCGGATTGGAGCTTGCCAATCGCAGCAGGCAGCAGGCATGAACGGGCACATACACGTCGCTTCACCGCGGGAACGTGCATCGGGTTCCCAGAATGCTTGCAAAACGGATTTCTGCCCGAAGAACTGTTAGCGAGGCGGGCACGTTGAGGATCGTCGTACTTCCGGGCATCGGAACCGGGTTCCAGGCCGCCAGCGGCGACAGTGTTCACCGAAGCGTGATGCCAAGGGCATCGCAACTTTTTTGCTGACCTGTCTCAAGCCATGGGCGGACCTGTTCAGCGCAAAAGATGGCTCGCTGGAAGATATGTTGTCGATTGTTAGCATTCCCCCAGGCGTCTCGTGATCGAACAACAGGCGCCGATCCGCGAACGCGTTGCCAGATTCGACGACATTTCGCAGCGGGCCGGTTTCCGCGCCATTTTATTGGCAAGGCCCCGGCCACGCCAAAGTGGCGTTGCATGGAGCCCCGGCAAAGGTTAGCGTATTATTCGACAAGCTGTAACATAGATGAAGGCCAGCGTCTGACGTATTGACACAGCGTCTGATCTGGTCGACAGCGCAGGCTAGGATACAAAAGCGTCGGCCGAGACCGGCGTGCAGGGAGACCGCTTAATGCGCGCGTTCATGCCATTTCGTCAATCGTCAAGAAGAGAGTTGTTTGTGGAAGACGGTCACCTGCCGGTTCGCTGACATGTGATTCGCCGTCGCCGGAACCAGGCTGGGGTAGATCGAAGTGTTTCCGCTTGACCGGGATGCTGAGCTACGAACCACAGCCCGACCCGGGTTCAGTTCGCTCAAACGACCGCGTGAATACTCCTGCATGCGAAGATTTAGCAGATTGAAACGCTGATCTGATTTATAAAGACGAACCTGCTAAGACCGGGTCGTTGGATGAGGGGCATCGGGAGGGTGTAGCAAATGGCAGATGGCACGAGCATTCCAATCGATGTCAGGCTTTCGACAAGGACCGGTGCGCGAAGAAGCAGCTTGCGGAAGTTTGCCCAGAGGCGATCCACGATTGGGTTCCTCCTGTGTCTTCCGTTGATCCTACTGATCGCTGGGTTCGTCATCTATCCAGCGATTTACGCTATTTATTTGAGTATGCTGAACAAGAAGCAGACCGCGTTTGTCGGTCTGGGCAACTTCACGTTTCTACTACGGCGCCATACCTTTCAACTCGTTATATTTCAGAGTTGTTTGTTCGCCATTACGTCCGTGGTCCTGAAGGCCATCATAGGATTCATCCTGGCGCATCTCATGCATAACATCCCAGGCAGCAATCAGCGTATATGGCGCGGCCTGTTGCTCGTGCCTTGGGTGATCCCGCTGGCCTTGTCCACCCTGACGTGGTGGTGGATGTTTGACCCATCGTATTCGGCCTTTAATTGGGTGCTCAACCAGTTCGGAATCGCTAACGTGCCGTGGTTGGGTGTCGGCTGGATTGCCCGTTTTTGCACAATCGCCGTCAATGTGTGGTTCGGCACCCCGTTCTTCATGATCATGTATCTGGCGGCGCTGAAATCGGTGCCCGAGCAGCTTTATGAGGCGGCCTCTATTGATGGCGCTGGGGCGATGCAAAAGCTTTTCTTTGTAACACTCCCGATGATGCGCAACATCATTGCTATCACCGTGTTGTTCAGCCTGATCGTGACGTTCGCAGACTTCGACATCGTCCGCATCTTGACTGCGGGCGGACCGCAGGACATGACCCACGTTTTCGCGACCTATGCGTTCCAGGTCGGCATCCAGTCCGGCGATATCCCGCTGGGTGCGGCGGTCAGCCTGTTCATGTTCCCAATCCTGGCATTCGCGGCGTTCTTCGTGTTGCGCGGGGTGACACAGCGGACGAAGGAGATCGCGACATGAGCACCACTGTCGTAGCGCCAGGCCGCTCCGCTGCGAGCTTGCGTAGGACCAGCTTGCACCGGCAGCGTCTGTGGGCTTTGTGGGGCAGTTACATCGCCCTGGCCGTATTTGTCGTTATCTTTCTGGTGCCGCCGTTCTACACGCTGATCACCAGCCTCAAATCATCTGCCGAGATATCCGCGCAGACCGGTAGCCCTTGGCTCGTTCATCATCCGACGTTGGAGAATTTCTGGTATCTTATCACATACCCGAATTTCCAGACTTACTATCTGAACTCGGTCATTGTCACCGTGCTGGTGGTCGCCGTGTCGATGGTGATATCAATACTGGCGGCGTTCAGCCTCTCACGCATGGGCTTCTGGGGCAGTCAGACGTTGTCGACCGGGGTATTCCTGACCTATCTGGTTCCCCCGTCCCTGCTGTTCATCCCGTTGTTCCAGATCATCGGCAAGATCGGCTTGATCAATAATTTCTGGTGCCTGGTATTGCTATATCCCACTCTGGCGGTGCCTTTCTGCACCTGGATCATGATCGGGTACTTCAGCTCTATCCCCAAGGAATTGGACGAAGCCGCCTTGATCGATGGAGCCGGATATCTGCAGATACTGCTCAAGATCTTTATTCCGGTCGCGATGCCGGGCATCATCGCGGCGACAATCTTTGCCTTTACGGTGTCGTGGGGCGCGTTTCTGTATCCGCTGGCCTATTTGTATACGTCTCACGAGATGGTCCTGACGGTCGGAATCATATCCGACTTGATCCGTGGTGATGTGTTTCAATGGGGCAAGATCATGGCAGCCTGCTTGCTGGCCTCGCTCCCGCCGATCGTGATTTATGCCTTTCTGATGGACTACTATGTTGCAGGCCTCACGGCTGGAGCGACGAAGGGCTGAGCGAAAAAGAACCCCAACCGAGGAAACGAAACAATCATGGCTGAAGTGTCCGTCCGCAAGGTCGTCAAAGAATATGACGGTGGCGTACAAGCGGTGAAAGGGATCGACCTGGACATCGCCGACCACGAATTCGTCGTGCTGGTCGGCCCATCGGGGTGCGGCAAATCCACGACGCTGCGGATGATAGCGGGGCTGGAGGAAATCACCGCCGGTGAGATCTGGATTGCCGGGGACGTTGTCAACGATGTTCCGCCCCGCGATCGGGATATCGCCATGGTATTCCAGAACTATGCGCTTTATCCTCACATGAGTGTTTTCGATAACATGGCGTTTGGTCTCAAACTGCGCAAATTCCCCAAGGATGAAATCAAGCGCCGGGTTGATGAGGCGGCACGTATTCTCGATATAGTGCCTTTGTTGGAACGGAAACCACGTGCGCTCTCTGGCGGTCAGCGGCAGCGGGTTGCCATGGGTCGGGCGATCGTCAGAAACCCGAAGGTGTTCCTTTTCGATGAGCCTCTGTCGAATCTTGATGCCAAGTTGCGCGTGCAGATGCGGACGGAAATCAAGAAGGTCCACCAGACGGTGCGGACAACAACCGTTTATGTGACCCACGACCAAATCGAAGCAATGACCCTCGCCGATCGTGTTGTGGTGATGAATGGCGGCATCATTGAACAGGTTGGGACACCAAATGACCTGTATCATCATCCGACAACGCGTTTCGTTGCCGGTTTTATTGGATCGCCGGCGATGAATTTTCTGCCCTGCCATGTGCAAGACGGCATGAATGGTGGGTTGGCGGTCAAGGTCGCAGACAATTTCACGGTTCCGATCCCATCGTCGCGAGCTGATCGGTATGGCGCATTCAAGGGTAAGCCGATGGTTCTAGGCATCCGGCCAGAACACCTGTTCGAATATCATGAACAAGGCAAACCGGGCTGGAGCCGGGTTGATTTGCCGGTAGACGTTGTCGAGCCGATGGGCATGGAAACGATGGTGCATTTTTTCGTTGATGGTGCGCCGGTCTGCGCGCGAGTTGATCCGGCGACACATGCCGCGCCCGGTGAGATGATGCCACTTACAGCCGATCTAAATCAAATGCACCTGATGGAGCCGGAGACCGGCAGGGTGGTTTGACAGCGCTGTTTCATGGGATCTGTCATCCGCTGACAGATCCAGCTAATTCTTCGATCAAGAGATAACTCGAGACGACGTCTCTCGGACCAACGGGAGAGCATTCAATCTCAAAGCAGCTACCAGGGGACTTTAGCGAGCGCCTGATACCGGTCTCGATCGTTACCGGCTTTCTGGGCAGCGGGAAGACGACCTTAATCAGTCGTATTCTACGAGATCCGGCTTTTGCGCAGACCGCTGTCGTGGTCAATGAATTTGGGGAAATTGGCATTGATCACGAACTGATCGTGAGCAGCGATGACTCGATTATGACGCTGAGCACAGGATGTCTATGTTGTGCGTCGCAAAGCGACTTAGCCCGAACGTTGCTACAACTGCTAGATCGTCGCAATGCTGGATCGGCGACCTACAAGCGTGTCCTGATTGAGACGTCGGGGCTCGCTGATCCTGCACCGATATTGCAGACGATGATAACGGATAGCAGTATCGCCAAGACCCACCGTGTTCCGGTAGTCGTTACGATCGTCGATAGCATGCACGGCGAACTGACGCTGCGCGAACATGCCGAGGCTCGATCGCAGGTAGCACTGGCCGACCGCCTTCTGATCAGCAAGACTGATGTGCAGGAACCGTCGACGGGCCTCCTCGCCGAGCTTGACGACCTTAATCCTGGAGCACCTCGCGTGGTAGTTTCGCGCGTTGATCCTTTGTCGATGTTTCAGGGCACGTCTTCCGCTGTAGTACCGGAGCCTCTTGCCGGGGCACGGGGTGGCCGTCGTCACGTAACGAACACAAGTTTTACGGTGGTCCGGGAGAAACCCTTACCAGCAATCGCGCTCACTCTGCTGTTGCAAGGCATCGCAGAACATTGCGGATTTCGGCTGCTGCGCTTTAAAGGCATCGTCGCGATAGAGGAGGTGCCCGAACGTCCTGCGGTTGTCCATGGTGTTCGACATGTGGTCACTCAGCCGGAGTTTCTCGACTATTGGCCGAACGCCGATAAGACAACGAGGATCGTGTTCATCGTTAATGGTGTACCTCGTCACTTCGTCTCGCGACTGCTCGACGCGATCGAAGAAGAGGTGCGCGCAGCAACGCACTCACTCGCCAATCATTGTACAGAGCTTGGCGCTGACTCGCACGCCTCCGTCGCCCAGAACTAATCGCGATTCCCGTCTCGACTGCGAGACGGACACCATGATCGACTTAGGTGACCAAACCGACCTTGATCTATAGATGCGGGTTGCGCTCGCTGAGCCAGGCCGCATTAGCCATTAACCCTAGTTAGCAACGAGACGATTTGTGTTCGTTTGGGTGATTAGATATTCCCTCCAAGGCCGCGCGGCAAGGCCTTGAGCGCTTTCAGGTTGAACGTATACGCGCGTAAGCCTCCGGTGACGGCCGCCTTGCGCCGTTGGGCTGAAGTATGGCCAGGGTGATCACCTTAAAGTCCACCTTAAGGTGCTTGTTACAGAGATGTCGGGCAGTCGGATTGAAATCCTCAACGGCAGGGAGCGGCGGCGACGCTGGAGCGTCGAGGAGAAGCGGCGGATCGTTGCCGAAAGCCGCGAACCTGGTGCGAGCGTCAGATCCGTGGCGGCGCGGCATGACGTTTATCCCAATCTACTGAGCACATGGCGGAACCTGGAGCGCCGCGGCCGCCTGGTTTCGGCATCGCCAACATGCTTTGTGCCAGTCCATCTGATCGAGACCGCGTCGCCGCCCGTTGCGACGTCGCCGCAAGCCACAACGCGGCCTGCCGCGGATAGGATCGAGATCACCCTGCCAGACGGCAGCCGCGTCTGCGTTGGCAACGCGTTAGCCTGACCACACTGCGCCGCGTGATGGCGGCGTTGCGTGGATGATTGCGCCACCGTCCGGCATGCGGGTTTGGCTGGCAACCGGCGTGACCGATATGCGCCGCGGCATGAACGGCCTGGCCTTGCAGGTGCAGCAATCGCTGTCGCGCGATCCGCATGCCGGAGATCTTTACGTCTTTCGGGGAAAGCGCGGCGATTTGCTGAAAATTCTTTGGCACGACAGCCTGGGTATGTCGCTTTACGCGAAGCGATTGGAACGCGGCCGGTTCATCTGGCCCACGCCCGCCGACGGTGTAATTTTGATCACCTCCGCTCAGCTCGGCTATATGCTGGAAGGCATCGACTGGCGCCATCCGCAACGAACCTGGCGGCCGGAAACGGCGGGATAATCTGTCCCATCCATGCAAAATCCGCGTGCATGACTACGGATGACTATGATTCGATTGCTGCCGTGAACACCGACGCTGAAACCCTTCCTGACGATATCGACACGCTGAAAGCAGCGTTGCTCGCCGAACGCGCCGCCCGGCGAGAATCCGAAGCGCGCGCCACAGGGGCCGAGGCGATGGTCGCGCACTTGAAGCTGCTGATCGCCAAGCTCCGCCACGACCGCTTCGGTGCATCCTCCGAGCGCGGCCGCAAGTTACTCGACCAGATGGAACTGCAACTTGAGGAACTGGAAGCGACAGCGAGCGAAGCTGCGACAATCGCAGCCCCTGATACGGCCTCGGTGACGACGTTCACGCGGCGCAAGCCGGTCCGCGCGCCGTTGCCCGGTCATCTGCCACGGGAACGCGTGATCATCGAAGGCCCCAGCGCCTGTCCCTGCTGTGGCGGCACCCTTGCCAAGCTTGGCGAAACGATCACCGAGACCTTGGAAGTGGTTTCGCGGCAGTGGAAAGTCATTCAGACCGTGCGGGAGAAATTCACCTGCCGGTCGTGCGAGAAGATTACTCAGCCACCCGCCCCATTGCATCCGATCGCGGGCGGGCGGGCGGGGGCAAATCTGTTGGCTATGATCCTGGAAGCGAAGTTCGGCCAGCATCTGCCGTTGAACCGGCAGAGCGAAACCTTTGCCCGCGAGGGCATCGAACTGGATGTCTCGACGTTGGCCGATTGGGTCGGGGCCTGTTCGGCAACGCTGGCGCCCTTGGTGACGCTGATCCGGACGCATGTGATGGCGGCGGCACGCTTGCACGGCGACGACACGACCGTGCCAGTGCTGGCAAAAGGCAAGACCGTTACCGGGCGATTATGGACCTATGTGCGCGATGACCGCCCGTTCGCCGGGCCCGCGCCACCGGCGGCGATCTTCTACTACTCGCGCGATGTATTCGCTGATCCAAACGGCCAAGCTGAATGACGTCGATCCGCGTGCCTGGCTGGCCAATGTTCTGCGACGGATCAACGACCATCCGGCATCCCGGCTTGACGCCTTGCTGCCATGGAACTGGGATGGTGCCCATCGCCTCAATCAGGCCGCCTAAGCTCGGCTAACACCGCTCCGCCCCGGCAAGGCCGCCCATGGTCTTCGGCGGAGGCTTACAGACATTCTCCATTGGGTTCAGTTCAGGTGAGTAGGGTGGCAACGACAACAGGCTGATATTGTCTGGCACGACCAGTTGCTTGCCCCCACTGATGCCAGCCAGCACCATCACAGACCAGCACGGCATGTGCGCCCGCTGAGATCTGTGTGCTGATTTCCATCAGGTGCTCGTTTATCGCCTCGGCGCTGGCGGCGGGCATAAGCACGGCGGCGCCGACCGCCCTGGCCGGACAAATGGCACCAAAAATGTAAGCGGAATCATGCCGGTTATCGCGCACCATCAAAGGTCGTGAGCCGATAGGCCCCGCGCCTTGCCATTCCATCCGGCTTTGCCGGACGAACCTTTGGCAAGTCTTGCCCAGATGTAGGCGTGGGTTCCCTTCTGACCCACCCTGGCTTCGTCCTGGAACCAGATCTCGATCGGCGTCGATGCCATGGTGGATAAAAGCGCCTGTTTTACCAGGCTGGCGAAGTTTTTTTAAAAGCCGTCTCGGCTGCAGGGTCTTTTTTTGGATGGACCGGCCGCGGCTGCAGCCGAGTCAGGCGGAGCTGATGCAGCCATTTGCCGACCGTGCTCTGATGCACGTCTACCGAGAAACGCCGTTTCACCGCGCCCTGAAGATCCGCGAACGCGCCACCTTGTCCGTGGCCAGATCGGGTCCGTCCACCACCAACTGGCGCAGCTCGGCCATTTGCGCCTCGGTCAAATAGGGCGTGCGGCCTACATTTGCCCGGCTTTTCAGGGCGTCGACGCCGCCCTCGTTGTAACGGTGCACCCAATCCCGCAGCGTCTGACGGTCCATGCCATAGCAGGCGGCGGCCTCGGTGCGTGGCGCGCCTTCCAACACCATGGCGAGAGCAAGAAGACGCCGCACCTGCGCGCCGTCCCGACATTTAGCCGACACGGCCCGAAGCTCGCCGCTGGTGCGGTCGGTTCGAGTGATCGTCAGCGGCTTGCCCATCCTACGCCTCCATCGTGCGAATCGCAGCGATGGGGGAATCGAATCCGAAAGTAGCGAGGAGGGGAATCCCCCCAAGAGTCGGCATCAACGCGGACTGGTATCACTTGCCAGCGCTCATGTGCCGCTTGGCGCCGCGCTGCGGTAAGTCGGGTGTGCAACCGCCGCCAGCGTGCGGTGTTCAAGATGCATGTGCCCTGCGGATGATATCCCGAACGAGACGCCGTCCAGCCAAACCGAACGCGATGTCAAGCGCGAAGGCCAGCGTTCACGTCGCAGCATCGGTCCGGAAAGTGAGGAGCGCGGGGGCCCGGAGGCGGTTGATGGAACGCTGGGTGAGGGCTCCGATCGCGACGGCGGCACGAGGCCGCAGGTCAACAAACGCGGCGATCGCTGAGATCGAATTCTCGTTCGGACATCAGACCAACAGACGCGCGGGGTTGCAACGAAGGTGGATCGGCCGGTTGCGTCGGGCGAGAAGTTCCAACCCCCTTTTCGCTTATTCAGTCCCGACCGCGACGGGCCGCTGTTCAGGCAGGTCGTGCCGAACAGTCGGTGGCAGACGGCTGGCACCGTGGCTGAACGTCCGGATTGATGAGCTGATGACGTAGCGGAAGCTGTGGCTGCTGAGAGTCGAGGTGCGAGGCTGTCGCGCAGCGGTCACAGAGAATCTCCCCCGAACAAGGCGGCCAGGGACGAGGCATGGTCCGACCGCAGGCGCAGACTGTCTGGTAGGGCGCTATCATGATATCCATCATGTTCGCTATATGTTCCCATTGCAAGCGTCGTTCATGGATCTTCAGGCCGGATGCGTGACGTCGCATTGGGTAACGTTGCCGGGCGGCTTCGGGACAGGCGCGGGCGTCCGGATGGAGATCCTACGTGCCAGATCCGGCCGGCCAGGTGTATTCAACGGATCGACGCCGGGTGACGGAGCGCGCTAAGGGTGTTTGGAACGTCTGTACCGACGCCCAAGGAGATCGCAGGACATGCTACTTCAGCACCAGACCTGGCAGGAGGTCGAAGCCTATCTTGCCCATTCCACAGGAATAATCCTGCCCATCGGATCGACCGAACAACACGGACCAAACGGCTTGATCGGGACTGACGCGATCTGCGCCGAAGTGATCGCGCGGGCGGTCGGGGAGGCAGCCAACGCCATGGTCGGTCCCACGATCGGCGTTGGCATCGCGGTGCATCACATGGGCTTCGCCGGCTCGATGACGGTGCGGCCTTCCACGTTGATCGCCATCATGCATGACTATGTGCTGTCTCTCGCTCGGCACGGCTTTCGCCGGTTTCTGTTCATCAACGGGCATGGCGGCAACATCGCAACGGTTCAAGCCGCGTTTGCTGAAATCTACGCCGAATTCGAGGGCGCTTTGGCCGCGCCGCGGAACGATGAACTGCGGTGCCGCCTGGCCAACTGGTGGGACGGGCGCGCGATGCACGAACTGGCCAAGGAGGTGTTTGGCGACGACGAGGGCAGCCACGCGACGGCGAGCGAGGTCGCTTTAACTCAATACGTCTTACCGAACACGATCAAGGATGCGACGCTCGACCCGCCGCGCGCGCCGTCCGGCAGGTTCCATGGACCCGCCGATTATCGCCGGCGCTTTCCGGATGGCCGCATCGGTTCGAACCCTGGACTTGCGACCCCCGAGAAGGGACAGCGGTTCCATGAGACAGCGGTGCCTGAATTGGTGAAAACCTACACCAGCTTCATCGGGGAAAACACTTAAAACGTGATAACGTCAGGCTGTCGCTGTCACGCCCCAATTCCCTTTGCTTTAGAGGGCGATTGGCATCTGAGGCTGGTTCGACCTCAGACGATCGCGCTAGCTCCGGCGCAGGTCAGGAGCCATCGTCGTCCCCGTTGTCGCTAGACCTGCGGCGGTGTGGATGGTGCGTCAGGGTGCTTTGGCACGGAGCGGGTTTGCCACAGGCTGTCGCCGCGATATCGATGGTGGCGGACGATCAATGAGGAGGGACCGATTGTGACATGGACGCGGATGACGGATCCTGAGACGGTGGCGGCGCTGCTTCCGGCCTGGCTGGGACGGCGAATGGTTGGTCTTCGCGGAACATTCGGGCTTCTGCTGACAACCGGCGATGTTCTGCGACTGACCACGATTGCGGCGGTTCATCAATCCTCGGAGGGGATTGTTCTGCTCGACGTCCTGCTCGACGACGCCGGCGTTCCCAGCGGCATCGATCTGGCGTGGCGGTCAAAGCACTTCCTTGGATCGCCGGTTCAGGGTGCATCGGTGGCGACGGTCAATCTCGCTCATATCGTCACCGCGATCGAGTTCACCGTGGCGGAGATGGCGCAAAATCCGGGCGACAAAACGGTAGTGTTCGGCGCCGAGATCGACCAGGACCGGAGCGATCAGGAGTCACCCAGGGAACCGGTTGGGGAAGCCGCTAAGTGAGTCATCGATCCTGAGGCGGATCGATTCTGCACATCCGCCAAAATCGAAAATCCACAGCCTGATAGCTTCAGGTTGCAGCTATCAGGCTGTGGATTGTTGTGTTTGAGAGGGCGATCCACGTCTGAGGTCGCTTGAACCTCAGACGATCGCCCGCCAAGTATCGCGCATCAGAGAAGCTCGATACGTCGCGGTTCGTCTGAAGTAGCCGATTAACCCGGCGAAACGCCGCGCTTCGCGGCTTGCGCTGCTCTGCGATCGGGTACTACTCTCGGGCGTAACCAAACCGGCCGAGCCCAGGTAGCTTGATGGCCGGGCGGCGGATGTCGAGACCGGCAACCGCGCCCAGGATGCTGACCTCGACGCCCTCTATCCAGCCCAGCGTCAATCCGGCGTACCCGCCGAAGGTCACGCGTAGGCCAGTGCCGGATGATGTCCCGCGCAGCCATTTTCCGTCGTAGGGATAGTCCTTGCCGATCGCCGTTGGCGGCAGGGATGCCCGGATTTCTGGCACCGCATCCATGATGGCCGCAACAAATGTATTGGAGTTCGGGCCGGGCCAGGCTCGGTAATCGCCTGCATTGCGCCAGGCGTAGCGCGCGATGGCTATCTGTATCTTCGGCAGCAGAGCGGCGGCGCGATCGCCGTCCGCCGCGAACACGACCTGCGGCATGTGACCGAACCAGCGTCCATCCGGCTCGAAGCCGTTGAGCCGGATCGGCAGCTCGCCCCAGGCGGTGTAGTCGTAGCGGGTGTAGGACGGCGCACCCTCCGGCTTGAAGACGATCCAGCTATGCGACGCCAGGATGCCGCGCCAGCGGACTGTCTTCGCCGAGAAAATGCGCACCAGGGCGGCCGAGTGCAGCGCCGGCGGCGGCAGCATCCCGATGCTGGAGCGGTCGGCGGTTCGCCAACCGGCGCCGCTTCCACCGGCGAAATAGAACAAGCTGGCGACAGCCAGCGGCAAGAGGTACAGCAGCGCGAACAGCGAGACGCAAGCCTTCATGACGGACATCATGAATGACAGATTGCGGCTTCACGGCGCCGCTACAACAGCCTGGATCGGATTGCGCCTGACGAGCCGCCTGTCACCTCATATCAGGTCGTCGAGCGATTGAGCTTTCGGTCAGTGGTCGGCGGCCCGGCCTGCTATTGGTTTGGCGCGCAGCCGCAACACCAACCAGCGCATCAGGCGCCGTCGTGAGTAGACCGGCGCAGGATCATTTGTATCCAGCGGACAGACGCGTCCAGGGCCTGGGCAAGGACGTGCTGGTCTGTTGTGGCAGAGCGCGCCGGGACATGAAATGAATGATCGGCGTGCTCGATCAGGTGCAGCGCCGCGAGCGATCCCAGGGCGCCGATCATTGGTACCAGCAGCGCCGTTTCCGCCAGGAGGTCGCGGGCACCTTGAACGAAGAGCATCGGGATCCGCACCTTGGCAAGATGGTGCGCCCGTTCGTCGCCTGGCTTGTTTGCCGGATGCAGCGGGAAGCCGAGGAACAAGAGGCCGAGGATGTTTGGCAGCGGCGCCTGCGCCTGCGCCTGCGAGGTCATGCGGGACCCAAACGACTTGCCGCCCGCGAACAGCGGCATGCCAGGCGTCAACCGAAGCGCCGTGTTGACCGTCGAACGGACCGTGGCCTGCGCAAGTGCCGGCCGGTCGGGTCGCTTCAAACCGATCTCCATCGCAGGGAACTGGAACCGCAGCGTGGCGACGCCACGATCGCACAAACCGTCAGCAACGGCGGTCATGAACCGGTGATTCATTCCGGCGCCGGCACCATGGGCCAGGACGTAACAGGCGAACGCATTGCCGGGGATTTGCAGGAGGCCTGACACCGTGTGCGTGCCGTCGACATCGATGGTCACCGGATTGGCCGACATGTCAGGCGCAGGCAGGGTTCATCGGCAGGAACGCCTCGGAAGCCGGCAGTGTGCCGACCGCCGTATAGTAGTCCCACGGAGCGTGGCTCTCATCCGGCGTTTTCACACGATACAACGTCACGTCATACAGCAGGCGTCCGTCGGTCCGCAGCGTCGCCGGGCGTCCAAAGTAATCAACCGGCATCGACCGCATCGCCCTGTTGACCGCAATCGCATCATCGGTTCCCGCCCGCGCCATCGCCTTCAGGAAGTGCAACGTACTGGTATAGTTGACAGCCTGGTTCTTGGTCGGGACGGCATTGCGTTCCGCTTCAAAGCGCTTGGAGAAGCGTCGGCTCTCGTCGTTCTGATCCCAGTAGAAGCTGGCGGGAAAGCTCAATCCCTGGGCGACGTCCAGTCCCAAGGCGTGGATGTCTGTGATATAGACCAGATAGCCAGCCAGCCTGACTCCATTCTTGCGCAAGCCGAACTCCGCCGTCTGCTTGATCAGGTTGACCTGATCGCCGCCCACGGCAGCGATACCGATGATCGCGGCACCAGAGCTCTGCGCCGCGATGATCTGCGAGGAGAATTCGCTGTTGCCGATGGGAAATTTTACATCGCCGATGACCTTGCCGCCGTTGGCCTCGATCGCCTTCGCGGTCAGTGCTTCCAGTGCCTCGCCGAAGCTGAAGTTCACCGTGATGAAGAACCAGGTCCGTTGGGTCGGGCTGGTCATGAGCTTGGCCACGCCGGTGGTCAGTGCATGTGTGTCGTCCGCCCAGTGGCTGCTGATTGGCGCACAATATTTCGATGTAAACTCGCTGATCGCCGAAGCGGTGATCATGACGGTCCTGGCTTTTTCCTTCGCGACCTGCTGGACGGCAGCGGCGACCGGCGTGACGGGTAGGTCGACGATCGCGTCAACACCGGAATCGTACCAGGCGCGAGCGATGGAACTGGCGACATCGGGCTTGTTCTGCGTGTCCGCATGCAGGATCTCGATCTTGCGGCCGAGCACGGTGCCGCCGAAATCCTGTGCCGCCATGCGGGCCGCAGTGATGTTGCCGGCGCCCCCGCTATCTGTGTAAGGCCCGTTCTCGTCCGTCAGGACCGCGATGCGGACCGGGCCGGCCGCCGCTGACGCGGCCTTGGATATCGTCGTAGCAACGGCGCCTGCCGTGCCGCGCAGCACGACGCGGCGGCCAAGTTGTCTTCTGTCCATTCCTGGTTGTTCCCCCGTTTTTTGTCTCAGCCGGCGCTTCGCAATGTCTCAAGACTTAGTCGATGACGCGACGTATCATTGTTCTGGCCAGCATTATCGTTGCCATGGCTGCTTCGAGGCAATCACGGAAGCCTTGGGTCGAAGCGCTTTAGCAACGCCTTGCCGTAGCCACCGTAATCGACTTGCCGCTGAGCGATGCCGGCGGCATGGGCGGTGACGTTCTGTCGGAACCGGGTCTCGAACATGAAAGCCAGGGTGCCTTCCAGTTTATGCGGCTTCAGAACGGCGCTGCTGGCGCCTTCGAAGGCGTCACGATCGGGACCGTGCGGCAGCATGGTGTTATGGAGGGAAAATCCGCCGGGGACGAACCCGCCGCCGGTCTTGGCATCGTAGACACCGAAAATCAGGCCCATGAACTCGCTCATGATGTTCATGTGGTACCAGGGTGGACGGAAGGTATTTTCCGCCACCAGCCAGCGTTCGGGAAAGATAACGAAATCGATATTCGCGGTACCGGGAGTTTCGCTTGGCGCGGTCAGTGTGGTGAAGATGCTGGGGTCGGCGTGGTCGAACAGCACCGGGCCGACAGGCGAAAACCGGCGTAGATCGTATTTGTATGGCGCATAGTTGCCATGCCACGCGACGACGTCCAGAGGTGAGTGATCCACATCGGTCTGCCACATCGCGCCGGCCCATTTCACCACCAGGCGCGAAGGCGCATCGCGATCTTCGTAATCTGCTACGGGGGTCAGGAAGTCGCGCGGGTTCGCGAGGCAGTTCGCGCCGATCGGACCACGTTCCGGAAGGGTGAAGGCGCCGCCATAGTTCTCGCACAGGTAGCCGCGAGCGGGTCCGGCAAGCAGTTCGACGCTGAACTTCACCCCGCGGGGAATGACGGCGACTTCACCTGGGGCGATCCCGATGGTGCCGAATTCCGTGCGCAGCCGCAGCGCACCCTGTTGCGGCACGAAGAGCAACTCACCGTCGGCGTTGTAGAAATATTCGTCCAGCATTGAACGGGTCGCCAGATAGACATGCGTCGCCATGCCGAGGTGCGATCCGGCATCCCCCGCCGTGGTGATCGTGTGTATGCCCTGCAGAAACGTCTGGTCCTGGTCCGGCATGGCGATCGGATCCCAGCGCATCGGCGCGGGCGGGATCTGGATTTCAGAGCAGGGCGCTGTCCGCCACAGCCCGCCATCAGCGGGGCGGAAGCTGCCCCAGTGCGCCACGGTCGGGCGAATGCGATACAGCCAGCTTCGCTTATTGCTGGCCCGTGGGGCGGTAAATGGGGAACCGCTGATCTGCTCCGCGTATAGGCCGTAGGCGCAGCGTTGTGGGGAGTTGCGGCCGACCGGCAGGGCGCCGGGAAGCGCCTCGGTTTCAAAGCCGTTGCCGAAGCCGGACTGGTAGCCAGCGGTCACGATCGTCGTCGCGGCGATGTCGTTCATCGGACGATTCCCTCCTCGCGCTTACCGTATGGGCGGCAGGATAAGCCGATCGCATTCAACACCTTTGCCGCAACCCGCGCCATTGCGCCACGGCGGATCTGAAGGATCTCGCGTGACTGGTGGACCACGTGGTGTTGCCGCACGAGACGGTCGCCGGTGTGCGCTGCCCCGTCGTGCCTGATCGGCTGAAGGACACGGCCCGTTTGCCGCCGCGCCCGTCGCGGCGGGGTGGGAGCGGGTGAGCGGTCGTGCGATACCCGGACCAATGAGAGCGGGGGGATGTCGATGAGAGGACTTTCAGGTCGGACCGTGTTGCTGACCGGCGGCGCGAGCGGGATCGGCCAGGCGGCGGCGGTCCGGCTGGCGGAGGAGGGATGCCGGGTCGGTATCCTGGACATCGACGAAGCCGGCGCGGCGGCAACCATGGCGCGCTGCCCGGGCAGCGCGTGGTTCGCACGAACCGACATCACCGACCGATCGAATGTGGAAGCTTCGGTCAGGCGGTTTGAACGTGAGGTCGGGCCGGTCGACTTCCTCGCCAACGTCGCCGGCTGGGAGGCGTTCCGCAACTTCCTCGATACCGACACGGCACTTTGGCACCGTATCATCGGCATCAACCTGTATGGACCTTTACATCTGCACCACATCGTGCTGCCGGGCATGGTCGAGCGCGGCTTTGGGCGTGTCGTGAACGTATCCTCTGATGCTGGGCGCGTGGGATCGTCGGGCGAAGCCGTCTACTCGGCCTGCAAAGGCGGCATCATCGCGTTTACAAAGACCATGGCCCGCGAGGTTGCTCGCAAAGGGGTCACGCTGAACGTGCTCTGCCCCGGCCCAACCGACACGAAGCTGTTCGATGAGTTCAAGGCGGCCTCCCCCGATGGCGCCAAGGTCGGCGAGGCGATGGTGCGCGCCGTGCCGCTGAAGCGCATTGGTCAGCCTGAGGATTATCCTGGGACCATCGCTTTCCTGCTGTCCGACGATGCGGCCTTTATCACCGGCCAGACCATCAGCGTCTCGGGCGGCCTGACGATGTCTTAGGCTGGCCCGCAACGAAACTGGAGGGAAACGGCATGACCGAAATCGACGGGCACGAAGTCCTGGGCCTGGGTCTCTACTTTGAGGACCTGCCGATGGGGCGGAAGTTTCGCACCATCGGCCGTACGTTGACCGAGGCTGACCTGGTCAACTTCATCGGCGTGACCGGCATGACAGAGGTGCTGTTCTCCAACACCGAGTTTCTAAGAACCGAAAGTGATATCACACGGCGCGTCGTCCCGGGGGCGATGGTTTACGCCTTCGCGGAAGGATTGTTGGTGCACGCGACCATGCAGCACACCGGTCTTGCGTTCTTGAACATGGAATTGAAGGTTGCCAATCCGACCTTTGCGGGCGACACAATCCATGTGGAATGCGAAGTCGTTGAGAGCCGCCGCAGCGCCAGCCGGCCGAACCGCGGCCTGGTGCGCACGTTCAATCGCGTCAAGAATCAGGACGGGTCGGTGGTCATCACCTACAATCCGTTGCGCATGGTGAAGGCGCGAGGCTTGGGCGCGTAACAGTCCTGCTTTGTCAAGGCACTTGCTGAGCATTGGACGCGGGAAGCGCGATGGATTTGCCGTTGCGCTTCCGGCAAGAACTGTTGTCTCCTCACATCGCCGAATGCGGCGGAAACAGCGGCTTGTGCTTTTCCGCGTGCGAAGCGAGACCTTCTTTCACCTCCGGTCCGGTAAAGCCGAGAAATTCCAGTGCCAGGGATGCACCGAACGTCGGTCCAGCCTGACGCAGCCAGTTGTTCAGTGCATATTTGGTGAAACGGATGGCGCTCTGGGTGCCCTCTGCCAGCCGCGTCGCAATCTCGATCGCTCTGGCATCAAGCTCGGTTTCCTCCACTGCGAGGCTGATCAGCCCGATGCGCTCCGCCTCCGCGCCCAGTACCTGTTCGCACAACAGCAGATAATACTTCGCCTTCGCCAGCCCGCAGAGCAATGGCCAGATGATCGCGGCATGATCGCCCGCCGCGACGCCCAGCCGGGTATGCCCATCGATGATCCGGCAGTCTTTTGTCGCGATCGAAACGTCCGTTAATATGCCGCACACCAGGCCCGCGCCGACGGCGACGCCGCGCATCGCGCTGACCACTCGCTTGGAGCAGTTGATCACGTTGTAAACAATCTCCCGCGCCTCTTTCCACTGGCGGGTTCGCGCAGTGAAATTGTCGATGTTCTGCTGGATCATGGCGAAATCACCGCCGGCCGAGAATACTTTCCCCGCACCAGTGATCACCAACGCATTGACTGTCGGATCACGGTCGATGTCACGCCAGATGTCCGCGAGTTCTCCATGCATCGCATCATCGGCGGTGTTCATTCTGCCGTTGTCCATGGTGACGCGCAGCACCTTGGGATGCGGGCGGTCGAAGCGCAGGCGGGTATAACGGGCATACCGATCGCTCATTGTCTTGTCTTACTCGGCCAGAACATGCAGTGGCCATGGCACTCTGGACCTGGTCAATACCGACGCGCCATTGACCCGCTGTCGTCGCTACCACTACTGACGCCCGATATTTCCGGGAGAACCGCATCGTGGCTGACCCAACGCAGGCTCCGGAGGCCTCGCCAGAGACGCTTGCGGCACAGTGCGCATTGACCGGCTTGGAATAGGGGGGAGGTCTGTGTCCAAGGGACCGATGGCCGCGGCCCTCGCGGTTCTGCTGATTGCCGGCGGATGCGCAACGGTGTGGCATCCAGCCATCGCCCCGATCTCATCGCACCCTGCCTTCCCCGCCCAACAGATCAAGCGAGGGGCGGTCCTCGCAGCGGTTGGTGACTGCTCGGTCTGCCACACCGCCGACGGTGGTCGCCCGTATGCCGGAGGGCGCGGCGTGCCGACGCCGTTTGGCACGATCTATGCCACCAATATCACCCCAGACCCCGCCACTGGAATCGGCCAATGGCCGGAGGCGGCATTTCGGCGTACGATGCGTGATGGCATCGACCGCTCCGGCCGCCACCTGTATCCTGTGCTGCCCTATCCGCATTTCACTCGAGCGAGCGATGAAGATATCGGTGCGATGTATGCCTTTCTGATGACCAGGGCACCGATCCACGCAAGCACGCCAGCCAACGACCTGCCGTTCCCGCTGGACAACCGCGTCCTGCTCGCCGGCTGGAACGCGTTGTACCTCAGTCCAGGTGAGTGGCATCCGGATCCGGCGCATGATGCGACCTGGAACCGGGGCGCTTATCTGGTCGAGGCAATCGGCCACTGTGGTGCCTGTCATACTCCGCACAATTTTCTTGGTGCCGAAAAGAGCGGGAAGACCCTGTCCGGTGGGCAGGCGGAAAACTGGTATGCCCCGCCTCTACAGGCGGCTTCCCCGGCTCGGCAACCATGGACCGAAGCGGATTTGGCGACCTACCTCCGCACCGGCTTTGATGCGCATCATGGCGCCGCGGCGGGTCCGATGACCGGGGTGACGGAAGAACTCGCCAGTGTGCCTGAGCCGGATATTCGTGCGATGGCGGTTTATGTTGCCTCGCTGATGCCGAAGCCGCCGCCCGAACCTGTGGCGACATCCGAACCGGTGATTGCATGGCGTAGTGGCGATCCGAAGGCGCAGGCGATTTTTGTCGGTGCGTGCGGCGGCTGCCATGGCGCGGATGCACCGATGACGCAGGACGGCGCGCCATCGCTCGCGCTCAGCACGACGGTGAACGCGCCAACGCCGCAGGGGGCGATCCAGACGATCTTGCGGGGCATCCCGTGGCGGGAAGGTAAATCCGCACCTTATATGCCAGCGTTTGCTTCAACGCTGACGGATGCGCAGGTGGCGGATCTCGCCGACTATCTGCGGGCGGCCTATAGCGACAAACCGACCTGGAGCGATCTCCCGGCTGCGGTGGCCAAGGCGCGGAGGGGATCATGATCCGGCTGACTGTGAACGGACACACCCACGAGGTCGAAGCGGAACCGGACACGCCGCTGCTGTATGTGCTGCGCGACGACCTTGGGCTGAACGGTGCCAAGTTTGGCTGCGGGCTGGGGCAGTGCGGCGCCTGCACGGTCATGGTGGACGGGCAGGCGGTATTCTCTTGCCTGACGCCGCTTGTCGTGGCGGCCGGGCGCAACGTGCGCACCGTCGAGGGGCTTGGCATGAACGCGGTGCAACACGCATTCCTCGATGAGCAGGCGGCGCAATGCGGCTATTGCATCGCCGGCATGATCATGCGCGCGCAGGCGCTGCTGGAGCACAATCCGCATCCTTCCGAGCACGAGATTCGCGAAACCATGGCGGTGAATTTGTGTCGTTGCGGTGTTCATATGCGCATTCTGGCCGCAGTACGCCGCGCCGCAGTGGCAATGGGTTCGGCCCGGGTGGTGAAGCCATGAAGGCGGTTCTGCCACGCCGAACCCTGCTGGCGGCAGGGGGCGGCTTGATTGTCGCATTTTCGCTGCGTGCGGAAGAGCCGCCTCGGCCCGGCAGCTTGAAGAAAACACCGTTGCTGGATGCCTGGGTCCGCGTGGCGCCCGACGGGCGGGTGACGGTGTTCACCGGCAAGGCGGAGTTAGGTCAGGGTCTGAAGACGGCGTTGCTGCAAGTGGCAGCGGAGCAGCTTGATCTATCGCCGGGGCAGATCGAGCTGGTGACGGCTGATACGGCGCGGACGGCGAATGAGGGATTTACCGCTGGCAGCCATTCCATGCAGGACAGCGGCACCGCGATCCTCAATGCCGCCGCGCAGGTGCGCGGGTTGCTCTGCGCGGCGGCCGCCGCTGATTACGGTGTTGGCGTGGAGACCCTTTCGACCGTGGCCGGGTCGGTGCGTTCGGCGGATGGGCGCAGCATGGAATACGGCAAGCTGGCGGCGAAGCTGAACCTGCATGTGCAGGCTGTGCCCGGAGGTCCGCTGAAAGATCCGGCCACGTATCGACTGATGGGCACCTCGATGCCTCGGGTCGACATCTCGGCCAAATTGGCCGGTGGCGCCGCCTATGTGCAGGACATCCGCTTGCCGGGGATGCTGCACGGTCGAGCCATAAGGCAACCAAGCGTGGGCGCGAGGCTGCTCGAATTCGATACCGGCCCGATCGAACGGATGCCAGGCGTCGTCAAGGTGGTGCGCGAGGGCAGTTACCTCGGTGTCATAGCCGTCAAGGAGTGGCAGGCGATCAAGGCGATGCGCGCGTTGTCGGCCGCCGCCAAGTGGCAGGAAACCGCCAGGCTGCCGGATGAGGCGACCGTGCTGGACACGATCCGTGCGCTGCCTGCCAAGGATATTCCGGTCTTGGCATGGGCGGCGCCGGCTGGGCCAGCGGTGAAGCGGCTCAAGGCACGCTACACGCGTCCCTACATCATGCATGGCGCGATCGGGCCGTCTTGCGCGGTGGCACAGTTGGTGGACAGGAGAATGACGGTCTGGACGCACACGCAGGGGGTGTTTCCGTTGCGTGCCGCGCTGTCGGGTCTGCTGCGGATGCCCACTGACCAGGTTCATTGCATCCACGTCGAGGGCTCGGGATGTTATGGTCATAACGGTGCCGACGATGTCTCCGGTGATGCGGCGTTGCTCGCGCGGTCTGTGCCGGGGCGTGCTGTCCGGGTGCAGTGGATGCGGGAGCAGGAACACACCAACGAGCCATACGGCGCCGCGATGATCGCCGAGGTCGAAGGCGCGATCGACGTGGACGGGCGGGTTGTTGACTGGGATTATGGAGTCTGGAGCAACACCCATAACCGCCGCCCCACAGTCGGCGGCCTGATGCTGCAGAACGCCGCGCTGCCGGTGCCAATGCCGGTGCCTCCGCCGGCGCCGATCCCGATGCCGGAGGGCGGCGGCGATCGCAACAGCAATCCGATCTACGTGTTTCCGAATGCGCGCGTGGTGTCGCATTTCATTCCGCAGATGCCGCTGCGGGTATCCGCGCTGCGATCCCTGGGGGCGTATCTGAATGTGTTTGCCATTGAAAGTTTCATGGACGAACTGGCGCAGGCCGCCAGTGCCGACCCGGTTGAATTCCGCCTGCGGCATCTGCAGGACGAACGCGCGCAAGCGGTGATCGCTCTGGCGGCTGACAAGTTTGGCTGGAGCGCATCGCGGCGGGGCGAGGGAAGGGGCTTCGCATTTGCTCGCTACAAGAACCTCGGTGCGTATTGCGCGATCGCGCTGACGCTGCGTGTGGAGCACGAGACCGGGCAGATCCGTCTAGGCCGAGTTGTTGCCGCGGTGGACAGCGGGCAGGCGATCAATCCCGACGGCATCCGCAACCAGATTGAAGGTGCGATCGTGCAGGCGGCGAGCTGGACGTTGTACGAAAACGTCCACTTTGACCGCAAGCGCATCCTCAGCACGGATTGGAGCGGGTATCCGATCCTGCGGTTTCCGGCGGCGCCGGAGTCGATCAGCGTGCATGTCGTGCCGCGGCCGGCCCAGCCTTTCCTCGGCACCGGCGAGGCCGGGCAGGGACCGACAGCAGCGGCGATCGGCAATGCGGTGCGGGATGCGGTGGGGGTCAGATTAAGGGATATGCCGTTCCTGGCGCCGAAGGTGAAGGCGGCGATTGGCGTTTAGGGCGGTTGTGTCTGGGCTGTTCTGCCACCTGTGAGAGTGTCAGGTCCTTTGTGTAAGTCGGTTTCCGTGGCTTCCTTAACCCAAGGGAGACCCACGATGAGAGACATACGACCCGAAGTGCTGGACGAGCTTTTGTCTGGCTACGAGAAACCCTCCGATCTGCTCGGCGAGGACGGCATCTTCCGCCAACTGAAGAAGCGCCTGCTCGAGCGCGCCTTGAACGCTGAGCTGTCTGAGCACGTTGGCTACGAGAAGGGCGAGCGGTCCGGCCGGCGCGGCGCCAACAACCGCAACGGGCACACGGCGAAGACCGTGCTGACGGACGAGGGCGCGGTGACGCTGTCGGTGCCACGCGACCGCGACGGGACGTTCGAACCGGCGATCGTGCCGAAGGGGGTGACGCGGCTGGAAGGTTTCGACGGCCAGATCATCAGCCTGTATGCGCGCGGGCTTTCGGTGCGCGACGTGCAGGCGCACCTTCGGCAGATGTATCAGGTAGAGGTGTCGCCCGACCTGATCAGCCGTGTGACGGACGCGGTGCACGAGGACGTGCTGGCGTGGCGCAACCGCCCGCTGGAGGCGGTCTATCCGGTGGTGTTTCTGGACGCCCTGCGGGTGAAGATCCGCCATGACGGGGTGGTCAAGAACAAGGCGGTCTACGTTGCGCTGGCCTTGACGCGGTCGGGCGAGAAGGAGGTGCTGGGGCTGTGGGTCGAGCAGACCGAGGGAGCGCGGTTCTGGCTCGGCGTGCTGAACGAACTGAAGACCCGCGGTGTGGAGGACATCCTGATCGCGGTCGTCGATGGTCTGAAGGGGTTTCCCGATGCGATCGAGGCGGTGTTCCCGCGGACCACGACGCAGACCTGCATCGTGCATTTGATCCGCAACGCGCTCGAGACGGTCAGTTGGAAGGACCGCAAGGCGTTGATGCCGTCGCTGAAGGCGATCTACCAGGCCGCGACGGCCGAGGCCGCCGAGGCGGCGCTGGACACGTTCGAGGCCAGCCCTTGGGCCAAGCGCTACCCGATGATCGCGCCCATGTGGCGCCGCGCCTGGACGTATGTGGTGCCATTCTTCGCCTTCCCGCCGGCGATCAGGAAGATGATCTACACGACAAACGCGGTGGAGAGCCTGAACCGGAGCTTGCGCAAGGTGATCAAGACGCGCGGCAGCTTCCCCTCTGACGAGGCGGCGCTGAAGTTGCTATACATGGCCATCCAAAATGCCGGCCTGCGTTGGAAGCCGGCCATCGCCTGGCCGGAGGCAAAGCTGCAGTTCATGATTTTGTTTGGCGACCGTATCACTCGGTCAGCTAGCTGACCGAGTGATACGGACAATGGCCATGGAGCCGTTTACACAGAGGATCGGACACTCCCCCACCTGTCGATGCAACGTTGGCCCGGACAGCACGTCACGCAGGCACTTCGGACCGCTCTGCCTGCGTTACCGCCAGACGTTGCGTCGCCGGGTAGTCAATCTTGCCAGCCGCCAGCATCGGAACCTTATCCACCACCATCACATCGCGCGGTATTGCGATCTCCGCCAGGCCACGTTCCCTTGCCGCTGCCAACAGCGCCCTGGGTTCCGCATCCCGCTGCGTTGTCACCAGCAGCAGCTTTTCGCCTTTTCGCGCATCCGGGATGGCCAGCACCGCATGGACCTCATCCGTCCAAATCGCGTTTGCCAGCGCCTCGGCAGCCGCGAGCGACACCATCTCTCCACCGATCTTGGCGAAGCGTTTGACCCGCCCGACGATCGTAACGAAGCCGTGCTGGTCGATCGTAACGATGTCCCCGGTATCGTACCATCCGCCCAATGGCGGCTCCAGAACCTGAGGCGATTCTGCCCGCAGATACCCCAGCATCACGTTCGGGCCATGCACCAGAAGCCGGCTGCCTTCGTCAATGCCGGGGACCGGCTCCAACCGCGCCTCGATACCCGGCAGCAGTCTTCCGACCGAACCTTCCTTGGCATTCGCCCAGGTGTTCAGGGCCAGCACAGGGGCGGTTTCTGTCGCGCCATAACCCTCGAAGATGGGCTTCTTGAAATGGTTCATATAGGCGGCGCGGGTTTCCGGCCGCACTTTCTCAGCGCCCGCGAAGATGTAGCGCAAGGACTGGAAGTCCAGCGCGTGACCCTTGCGGGCGTAACCACTCAAAAACGTGTCGGTGCCGAACATGATGGTGGATTGTTCGGCATAGACCATTTCGGGCACGATCTTGTAGTGCAGCGGTGACGGATACAGGAACGTGCGGACGCCGTAGAACAGCGGGAGCAACGTCGCGGTCATGCCGAACGCATGAAACATCGGCAGCGCGTTGAACACCTTGTCCGTGGAATTGAAGTCCACGATCGCGCGCAACTGAGCGCAATTCGCCAACAACGCTCGGTGGCTGTGCACGACCCCTTTCGGCGTTCCCTCGGATCCTGATGTGAACAGCACCAAGGCGGCCGAACCCGGGTTTGCCCGGGCGCCCGGCAGCCGGCCTGCCCGGCGCGCAAGCAACATGCCGCGCAGCTTGTCGCGCAAGCCGATCGAAGCGCGCACATCTTCCAGGTAGACAAAGCGAATTGTTACGCTGACAGCCTCCACCAGCCGATCGAGCTTGCCCTTCTGCACGGCACGGCGGGAGGTCAGGATGGTACGGATCCCAGCGGCGGTGCAGCACGACAGCATGGCCTCGGGGCCGGTGGTAAAGTTCATCATCGCCGGCAGCCGCGCCTGCGACTGCAATGCAAAGAAGGTTACCAAGGTGCCGGCGGCATTCGGCAGCATCACGCCGACATGCTCACCTGGATCGGTGAACGCCAGGAGTTTTTGCCCGAGCACGACGCTGCCGAGGATCACCCTGCGGTAGGTCAGCTGGTTTATCGTGGTGCCACCGGTTTCGTTTGGAACTATATCGGCGATGACCGGTAGGCCCTTGTCGTAGTTTCTTGTCGCCTGCAGCAGAGCAGCCCACAGGCTGTTGTTCAGCCGCTCCGGGCGGAATGCTGCATTGACCATGATGTCCTGCATGATGCGCGCCAATGCCGAGCGCCGGGCGCGGCCCTTCAAGGTCACGGGCAGGTCAATGCGCACTGGCGGCAGGACCTTCAGGTTCAGGTCCGGAAACCAGCGCAGCGGCAGCTTTCCGCGCATTCGCGACGTCTTGTGAAACTGCAAGCCGTCGATGCGCACCGGGATGATCGCGGCGTCGGCCCTATCCGCGATCATCCCGGGACCGTCATAAATCTTCATCAATGCACCGGTCAGGGTGATGCGCCCCTCGGGAAAAATCGCCAAGCGGCGGCCATCGCGCACCGTTTTCACCATGGCCCGGATCGCCATCGGGCTGGCTGGATCGACCGGAAAAACATCCAGGATGTATTTCAAAAACCAGAAGCGCCGCGCGTGCATCGTGTCGATCGCGAACACCAGATCCCCTGGCACGAAGGCGGCCACCAGGCAGCCGTCCAGGAATGACAGATGGTTGATGACCAGGATCGAGCGTTCGCCCGCGCGGGCTATGTTTTCCAGCCCTTCGATTTGGGTTTTATGAAACAGGCGAAAGTACCATTGGAACAATGCCCGAAAGACAGTTTGCGGCAACAGACGAACGATCCACAGTGCCACGGCAAAATTCACCGCCGCGGCGATCTGCAGAACTCTGGGCGGTTGCACGCCGGCTGCCGAGAAGCCAGCGACGAAGCCCGCGCCCAGGACCATCAAGATCGCGTTCATGATGTTGTTGGCAGCGATCGTGCGGGCGCGATGGGAAGGCTGCGACTGCTCTTGCACGATGGCATAGAGCGGTACCGAATACAGGCCGCCGCAGGTTGCCAACAGCAGCAGATCGGCCAGCATGCGCCAGCCGATCGGCGACTGCAGGATTGTGGCGACGGTGATCAGGTGCCGATTGCCGGCGCCCAGCACGGCTGCCGCGAAGTCCCAGGTGAACAGGGTGATGCCGAACGCGGCGAACGGGACAAGGCGGGCGCTGACCTCACCATGCAAAAGCCGGGCGCACAGCATTGATCCGACGCCGATGCCGACCGCGAACATGGTCAGCAGCAGGGTCACCACGAAACCATCCGCGCCCAGCGACTCCTTTGCGATCGAGGGGAATTCGGAGAGCAGCGTTGCGCCGATTGCCCAGAACCAGCTCAGGCCCAGGATCGACAGCCAGACCGAACGATTGGTGGCCGCCTGACGGGTCACCGACACGGTTTCCCGCAGGATATTCCAACCGATGCGCAGGAAACTGTCGGCTGCCGGCGCTTTTGGGACGCCAAATGCGGCGGCCAGGCCGATCAACGACACGCCGAGACCGGTGCCCCCGACGATGGCCGGCCCTGCTTGCAGCAAGGCCAGGGCGCCCCCCGCAATAGTCCCTGCAAGAATGGCGAGGAAGGTCGATGCCTCGATCAGCCCGTTACCGGCGACGAGTTCTTCCTGGCGCAGATGGTCCGGCAGAATGCCGTATTTCAGCGGCCCGAACATTGTCGCCTGCACCCCGAGACCAAACAGGACAGCAAGCAGGCCGGGGACGCTGCTGGACAGAAACGCGTACGTCGCGGCGCCCATCAGCAACACCTCGGCCGCCTTCGTCGCCTGGATCAGGCGCGATTTGTCGTAACGGTCAGCCAATTGGCCCGCGGTCGCGGAAAGCAAGGCGTAGGGTGCGATGAACAGCGCACCGGCCAGCGCGGCAAGTCCGGCGCCACCGGCACCCAGCTTGAATATCGCCAGGACGATCATTGCGTTTTTGACGAGATTATCGTTGAACGCCCCGCAGGTCTGCGTCAGGCAAAGCGGCCCCAGGCGACGCGACGTCAGCAGGGCTGCCACGCTGACGTTCCGATGTGGTTTCATGAGATGGTCCTCGGGCAGATGGCGACGATCAATGTCCCTCTGGTAGCGGAATGAAGTCCTGCTCGTCGCCGGTGACGGTGCCGAAGCGGCCAGCCTTCCAGTCGGCCTTGGCTCATAAGCTTGGCCCTCCGCGCAATCAGCCGCCAATGGACCACGAAACGGCGTCGCAAGGCTATCGGCTCGTTCCCGAGCGGAGGCCTGTTGATGAGCAAGCGAAGGCCAGGCGACCGGCGTGAGGAGGCCATGAAAGCCGCCGAGCGTTTACAGCGCCGCTCGCATCCCCTAGCGTCGGTTGTTGCAAGCGAAGGCGAAAGTACCGCCCATGGCGCATTCCCCAGCGGATCGCTCGGCCGCTGACCATCCGGTGACCGGCGGCACAGACTGCGACATTCATCCGGCGGTCCCCAGCACACGTGTCTTGCTGCCCTACCTTGAGGACTATTGGCGCGAGCATGTTCTGCGGCGTGGTCTGGAACGCGAAAACCTGGAGCCCAGCAGCTACCCGGTGAACGCCCCGATCAACGGCAGGCCCGATTGGCATCTGCCCGCTGGTCCGCCCGGCAGCAGTCTGCCGGCGATGCAGACCCATCTGCTTGACCGGCTGCGGCCGAGCCGGGCAATCTGTAACGTCATCCACGGTGCGCAGGTCATGCTCAGCGAGGACCTATCCGCCGCGTTCTGCCGCGCCATCAATAACTGGATCAAGGCCGAGTGGCTGGATCGCGACGAACGCCTGCGCGCTTCGATCGTCGTGCCGCCGCACAGTGCCGAGCTGGCGGCGGCGGAAATCGAGCGCCTGGCGCCTGATCGGCGCTTTGTCCAGGTTCTGCTGCTCGCGATGACTGAATTACCGTTGGGTCGCCGGCAGAACTGGCCGATCTACAAGGCCGCCGAGGCGCACGGGTTGCCCATCGGCATCCATGCCGGCAGCAGCTTTCGTCACCCGCCCAGCGCACTCGGGTGGCCGTCATACTACCTGGAGGATTACGTCTCGCAGGCTCAGGGCTTCCAGGGCGCGCTCAACAGCCTGGTGTCCGAGGGCGTGTTCGTGAAATTCCCCGGCTTGAAGGTCGTGCTGATCGAGTCGGGCGTAAGCTGGCTGCCGGCCTCGCTCTGGCGCCTCGATAAGACCTGGCGCGGTGTGCGGGCCGAAGTGCCCTGGCTGGAGCAACAGCCGACAGAGACGGTCCGCGAACACGTGCGCCTGACGCTGCAACCGTTCGACGCCCCGCCGACGACGCAGCAGCTGGAGATATTGCTGGAACAGCTTGGGTCGGATCGGATGCTGCTGTTCTCATCTGATTATCCGCACTGGCACTTCGACGGCGACGACGCGTTGCCGTGCGGAATGTCCGCCGATCTGATAAGAAAGATTTGTGTCGATAACCCGTTGGAAACCTATCCGCGCCTGAAGGAGACGACGTGATGAACATGACCGTCCTGGATCGCAAACCCGATCAATCGTCGCAAGCCGGGCGCGACGCTCAAAGCCACATGGGTTTTATCGACTGCGACGTGCATCCGTATGTCAAAGGTCCCACCGACTTCGACCCGTTCCTGTCCAAGCGCTGGCTGGACCATAAGCGGACGATCGGCGGGCGCACGCGCCAGGGGGTGTCGAAGACCTCGATGTATCCGCGCATGTCCCCCGGTGTGGGCATGCGGATGGACTCGTGGCCGAAGAGCGGCGGCCACCCTGGTTCGGACCTGCCGCTGATGCAGGAGCAGCTTCTGGACCAATTTGATGTGGCTTATGGGCTGCTCGCCCCGCTGGTCGGGGGCGCCGGTGGCGAGCGCAACGTCGAGTTCGGTGCCGCCATGGCCACCGCCGTGAACGAGTGGCAATTGGCCCAGTGGTGCGACCCCGATCCCAGATTGCTTGGCGCGATCCAGGTCAACGTCGAGTATACCGAGGCGGCAATCGCCGAAATTGAAAAGCGCGCCGGCGATCGCCGCTTCGCCCAGGTCAACATCCCGCCACGCGGACTGGAACCACTGGGCCGGCGCCGCTACTGGCCGATCCTGCAAGCTTGTGCGGCGAATAATTTTCCGGTGTCACTGCACCTGGGCGGCACCAGCGGCCATGCCTCGACCGGCGGTGGCTGGCCGTCATTCTATCACGAGGAGCACCCGTCCTACGTGCAGTCCATGCAGACCCTGGTGACAAGCCTGGTCTGCGAAGGTGTGTTCGAGCAGATCCCCAACCTGAAGATCGTCCTGGTAGAAGGCGGCTTTGCCTGGCTGCCGGCGTTGTGCTGGCGCCTCGACAAGCACTGGAAGCGGCTGAAGGCCGAGGTGCCGCATCTGAAGCGCTCGCCATCCGAATATGTGCATGAGCACGTTTGGGTCACCACGCAGCCGATCGAGGAGCCGGAAAGGCCGCAGGACATGCTCGCGACCCTGGAGTGGATCGGGCCCGACCGGGTGATGTTCTCCACCGACTATCCGCATTGGGATCAGGACGATCCGCGGTATGCGTTCAAGATCCCGCTGCCGGACGACTGGAAGCGCAAGATCTATCGGGAAAACGCGAAGGCGCTGTACAACCTGGACTGATCCATGAGCCGCCACGTTGTCGCCAAGGCTGACGAGATCCCGTCGGGATCACGCAAGATCGTCACCGTGAAGGGCCGCGAGATCGGCATCTTCAAGGTTGGCGACGCGTTCTATGGTCTGATCAACCGCTGCCCGCATCAGGGCGCACCGCTTTGTCGGGGCGAGATCGTCAGCCGCCTGGTCGCGCCTAGTCCGGGTGACTACCGGCTGACGCGCCCTGGCGAGATGATCCGCTGCCCTTGGCATTGCTGGGAGTTCGATATTCGCACTGGCCAGTCCTTATGCGACCCAAACAGCGTGCAGGCGCGGGCGTTCGACGTAGCGCTCGAGCCGGGGAAGTCGCTGGTCGAGGGACCTTTTGTTGCCGAGGCAGTGCAAGTAACGGTTGAGGAAAGCTACGTGGTCGTCACCCTGTAACGACTTGGTTTTCCGTCGATCCCGCCGCACGGAAAGCCGCCGATGTCAGCCTGCCGCAAAAGGCCCTTAGCCTACAACATCGATTTCGCGTGCTGCAGCACCATATCGCAGACTTTCCGGCTCACCTGCTCTTTCACGCCAGACCCGCCAAGGCTGAAGCTCTTCCCATTGCCGGTTTGCAACATGCCATTGTTGCCTGACTGGAAGCCGGTGTCCTGGGTGGGTTTTCCGGAACCTGTCACCTTGTTGACGACCGAGTCCTTGACCGAGGAGGCTGAACCACCGTTTACATAGTTGTTGCGGATGCAGTACTGCAACACACCCGCGGTATTGCTCGGGCTGGCCTGCCCGACTGATGGCAAGCCTCCACCCAGACCGCCGGCGCCGCCGCCTGATCCGGAGGCAACCGCGCCCTTCAATTTATCCATCAACTGTGCGCTGGCCGGTGAGACAGAAAGCGGCACCAGCGCGACAACGCCGAGAGCAGCGATCCCGATCGAGGCTTGTTTCAGCATGGGCGTTTTCGTATGGAGGTTGAGCAGACCCATCGTCTTTTCCTTCCCGGCGAATGACCTGCCGGAAGATTAGGGCGCCGTCTCAAGATTGCCAGGGGCAGCGAACGGATGCCTGGTGGGTCGGTGTCGCCCGCGCAAACGTCCCGCGCGTGTGTCAGATCAAAAGCCATGATCGCATCAAGGTCTCGGACAACGCGCCTCCAGGTTTGCAGCGTTTGAACGAGCCTCAACGTGCCGCCGCGGTGGTTGACCAGATCGCAGCTCCAATGATTGGTCACATTGGTATCGCTGGGTTCCAGGTTGAGGACATCTGCCTCGGGCTGCTGAAACAGCGGACCAAAGTGCCAAGTTCCGCGCAGCAACATCACGCTGGTATCGTCGAGGATGCGGAGTCCGCGCGTGTTGGTCTATGCTGGTGGGGTTTCGGATGTAGCGGTGTGTGTTCCGTAAGGGTCATGCCGCCCACCGTCAGGATGGCAGGGTGATGCGCATCATGGCCATTGCATTGCCCCGCAAGATCGCTGCTGCCGTTGCCGGGGCAAAGCTGCGCAAGACGCTGCGATGCGCCAGCGGGCTGTGCCACTCGGTGCCGTCCAACGCCGCGTTGGACACGTCAGGCGGAAAGAACGGATGATCCGAGCCGAACATCACCCGCTGCGGTCCCACCAGCGATAGCAGCAGTGCCAGCGTGGATGCCTGATACCCGATCGCGTCAAAATAAAGTTGTTTTAGATAGGCGCTTGGTGGCTGCCTCAGTCGGACCGGCGAATGGTGATCCCCGGCCAGGCACGCATCCAACCGAGCCGCGAGATAGGGAAGAACACCGCCCGCATGGGCGACCAATAATCGTAGTTCGGGGAACCGGTCCAAGGTGCCCCCGAGGATCAGGCGCGCGATCGCCGCTGTGGTCTCGAAGGGAAAGCCCAGAGCCAACTTCAGCGCGTGGCCGTAGCCATCCATCGCCTCGTGGCCGAGACCATAATGCGGATGGACGAAGATCATCAGCCTCTCACGTTCGGCGGCCGCCCATACCGGATCCAGCGCCGGGTCATCCAAGCCTTTTCCAGCGCCGACTGTGCCAATGATCGCGCCGCGCAAATGCGCCAGACCAGCGACGCGGTGAAGTTCCGCGGCCGAGGCGACAGGGTCTTGCACCGGCAGCAAGCCCAGACCGTAAAGACGCCCGGCGCTTGCCGCGCAGAGTGCCTCCATGTCGCGGTTGATCTCGGTAGCGACAAGCGCGGCTTCGGCGCCGGGTAGAAAGTCCAGCCATGGATTGGCTGGACTAAGCACTGAAACCGCGATGCCGTGCCGGTCCATGAACGCCACCTTGCGGGCGCTGTCCCAATATTCGCTGCCGATTGGGCGGCCGGCGGATGTGCTGCTGTCGGCATCCTCTCCAGGCAGGATCAGCATCCGGTCCTGGCCCTGGCGAGTCACGATGCGCGGCACGACCTGGCGCGCCCGCAGCAGTGCGACATAGCGGGGCGGATAAACGTGCGAATGGACATCTATGGCTGCATCAGCCTGCAAACTCATTTCAGTTCAAATCTCGGCCTTGTTCCAGATCGCGTTCCCGGCATCCTCGGGCTTCTTGGTGATGATCGGCATGGAACCGTCTGTCAACAACACACCGACTGTCCTGTTGAACGCCTCGGGACCCAGGTAAGCGATGTCCTTGCCGCTGGTGCGGATCAGTCCGGCAGGCTTCTTCATCTGCCACCGCCGGATCTTGTAGATCGCGACGCCGCCCGAGCTGTTGTCCACGATGATCTGCACGGCTTCCTTCTGCCGGTGGCCGCGGCCTTTCGGCGGCTGTCGTCAGTCGCCCTTGAAATCCGGCTTCCGCTTCTCCAGGAACGCGCTGACCGCCTCCCGGTGATCGGCGGTCGAATGAGCCAGCGCCTGCAAGCTTGCCGAGAGCTCCAGAAGGGTGTCCAGCCGGCTGTGGCGTCCTTCGATCAGCAGCCGCTTCGCCATCCGGACGGCATACGGTGGGTTCACCGCGATCCGTGCGGCCAGGGCTTGTGCCGCATCAAGCAGTTCGGCGTCGGCGACTACCCGGGAAACCAGTCCGCACGCCAGCGCTTCCCGCGCATTCAGCATGTCACCGGTGAATGCCATTTCGCAGGCTTTGGAGTAGCCGACGACACGAGGCAGCAGCCAGGCGCCGCCGTCGCCGGGGACGATGCCAACCTTGACGAAGCTCTCGGCGAAGCGGGCGCTTTCGGACGCGATCCGCAGATCGCACATGCAAGCCAGATCCAGACCGGCGCCGATCGCCGGGCCATTGACCGCGGCGATGATCGGCACATCAAGTTTCTCGAACGCCAGTGGGATCCGCTGGATACCGAACTTGTAATACTGTGGTGTCAGTGACGGCGTTTCCGCTCGAACATCGAATGCCTTCTGCATCGCCCGCAAATCGCCGCCAGAACTGAACGCGCTGCCGGCACCGGTCAGGATGGCAACCCGGGCGGTGCTGTCCTGGTTCAACCGCTCGATCGCGGCCACGATGGCATCGACCGTTTCGCGCTCCGAGATCGGGTTGCGCATCGCCGGGTCGTTCAGCGTGATGGTAACGATCTGGCCGTCCTGCTGGTACAGCACCTTATCGGTCATTGAGCGGTTTCCTCTTTGATAGTTCAATCGCCGCCGGTCCTTCGCATCACGTCCTGTCCGCTGGATCATCCGGACGACGCGGCACCGGCCGGTCTGACGTTTCATCATAGCCTGTTCGCTTGAGGTTGGATCGTCGGACAGGCGCTAACTTCTTATTCGATCGCATCGATAACGCCTCCGGCGATACCGCCCGCGACGATCGCGCTCTGGTGACGCGCATCAGAAGCGCGATCCGTCGCTGTTCGTCCGAAGTAGCCGATCGAGGCGGCGAAACGCGGCGGCTTCGCGTCTCGCGGCTGTCTGCACTAGACCAGATGTTCGCCTGAGATAGGGGCGACCCGTCTCACAGTATGCAGGCTTTCGAGGGTTGCACCGGGTGGTCCGGTGCCGAGCCTCATGCATAGGAGACGGGTCATGGACAAGCCTATCATTTACGTTGGTCTGGACGTGCACAAAGATACGATTGCAGTCGCACTGGCCGAAGCGGGCAAGCGGGGAGACGTGCGCCAGCATGGCCAGATTGCGAACACGCCTGCTGCCCTGAAGGGGGTGGTGGCGAGATTGTCCCACGGCGGCAGCGACCTGCGGTTCTGTTACGAGGCCGGACCCTGTGGCTACGGGATCCAACGGCAATTGACGACGGCCGGACACGAATGTGTGGTCGTCGCACCGTCGCTGATCCCGCGCAGGCCCGGCGATCGGATCAAGACTGATCGGCGTGACGCGATCAATCTCGCCAAGCTACATCGAGCGGGCGAACTGACTGCGGTCTGGGTTCCGGATCAAGCGCATGAGGCGATCCGCGATCTTGTCCGTGCGCGTCTGGCGGCGGTGCGCAGCCTGCGCCAGGCGCGTCAGCAACTATCCGGTTTCCTGCTGCGCCATGGCCATCACTACCACCGACCGGCCTGGACGCTGATGCACCGGCGCTGGCTGGCGGGATTGCGATTCGAACAGTCCGTGCACCACATCGTGCTGGAAGATTGCATCGCTGCCGTCGAGGCCGCGACGGCGCGGCGCGATCGCCTGCATGCGCATATCGAAGCAGCGTTGCCGGGCTGGTCGCTGGCCCCGGTGGTGCATGCTCTGCAGGCGTTGCGTGGGATGGCCTTGGTGGTGGCGGCCACAATGATCGCGGAACTCGGTGACATCACCCGTTTCACCAATCCGCGCCAACTCATGGCGTATCTGGGTCTGGTCCCGTCGGAGCATTCCAGCGGCGGAACGCGACGCCAGGGCGGGATCACCAAGGCTGGCAATAGCGCCGCACGGCGTATGCTGGTCGAGGCAGCCTGGAGTTATCGCTTTCCACCCCAGATTAGCCGAGAGCTGTTGTTACGCCAAGAGGGGCTATCCAAGGCAGTCCGCGACACGGCCTGGAAGGCCCAGGAGCGGCTGTGTCGCCGCTATCGCAAGCTGTCCCAAGCTGGGAAGCTGCCGACCGTAGTGACTGCCGCGATTGCGCGCGAACTGGCAGGCTTCGTCTGGGCAATTGCCCAATTGGTGCAGCAGGCGAACGGCTGACCCATACGAAGGCAAACGCCAGGGAGAACGACAGCCGCACCAACACATTCCAAAACTGAGCAAGGCTGGGGGCACGGTCACGGCCAGGAGAACCCTCGTATCCACTATCAGCCGGATCTCATCCGATGCTGGATCCTAGACAGAGGAAGCTCCGCGACGCATCCGGTCAGGCGGTAACCAACCCGCGTATCAGAGCATGATCAACCGTCGTTTCGATGATCGTGCCTCCTGCCTTGCTCAGTTGCGGCCACGCTGAACCGCTTGCTCGACAAGCAAGGAGTTGTCGCGCCTGCTGCTTGAAATGGCGAACATGAGAGTGGTCCGATCCCGACAGACGCATCCTCGCGGTCGAGTGAATCGGCCCACCAAATCAAGTGCTAGTGGCCAAATTGGACGGACCTTTCCGTCGGATTTTGTCCACTAGTGTTCTAGAGACCGCTGCTGGAGCCTGGGGTGAGAGCCGGTAATTCCCCATCGACCGACGGCCCCCAGCCCAAGGTTAGGGTGCCGGAAAACCCTATCACCGCTGCTGCCATCAGATAGTAGGCAGGGATCATGTGGCTGCCCGTCCACGCGATCAGCCCCGTGATGACGAACGCCGCGGATCCACCGAACACCGCGACCGCGATATTGTCGGCAAGCGACAGTCCGGTGGCCAGGTTGCGGGCCGGGAACATCATGCCGATGCCCGACAAGATGGCACCCTGATAGCAGGCGATCACGACTGCGAATACGAGCACGAACACCAGCAGGTCCGGCAGGCTCGGTGCTCGGTTCACATAAGCGAACATCGGGTAAGCGAGCACGAAGAATGCCGCCGACGCGCCACGCAAGAACGGGCGCGGCCCAAATCTATCCACAAGGCGACCCACCACAGGCGTCAGCAGGCCCGCGACGATGGTGCCCGCGATCGTCGCGGCAAATCCGTAGGATTGCGGCAGCCCGAGGGTGCGCACGGTGTAGACCGGGGTGTAGACGATCAGCACGTAGGTGCAGGTCGTCGAGAGTACGATCAGGGCGCCGGTGGCAAAGGCCTGAAGCGGGTAGCGGGCGAGCACCTCGCGCAGGGGCGTACCGCTTGGATCGGTCGTCCGTTGGGACGCGGGTGGATCGGGCACCCGGGTACGCAGCACGTAGCCGACCGGCCCGATCAACAGCCCAAGCAGAAAGGGAACCCGCCAGCCCCAAGCATCGAGCGCGCCGGGGCTGAACGCGGCCGAGGTCAGGGTGCCCACGAGTAGCCCGAGGGCGATGAACAGCCCGCTGCTCGCGTATACCCAGCTGTAGTAGAAGCAGCGTTTGTCGGCCGGCGCGTATTCGCGCATGAAGGCGGTCGCATTGCCCATCTCTCCACCGGTCGAAAAGCCTTGCATCAGCCGGGCGAGAACCAAAAGCACGGGCGCGGCGATGCCGATACTGGCGTAGGTCGGCATCAGGGCGATCATCGCCGTGCCGATGCACATCAGCATGATGGTGAGCGAAAGCGCGGGCTTGCGGCCAACCCGGTCGGAATAGATGCTCAGCATGACGCCGCCCACCGGGCGCATGAAGAAGCCGACGCCGAATGTCGCGAGCGACAGAAGCAGCGAACTCAACGGATTGCCGGTGGGGAAGAAGTGCCTCGCGATCACCGCCGCGAACACGCCGTAGAGGATAAAATTGTACCACTCGAGCCCGTTGCCGACCACCGCCGCGGCAATCGCGAGATGTCCTGACATCGGACGGCGCACCGGCTCCGGCGATGGCTGAGGCATCCTCGCCTCTCGGCTCAAAACGCCACCGGGTATGCCGGTCGCCCGGGCACGACTTCTGCGGCCATCATCGCGCCTGCCGGATCGGTCCGGACCACCTCCGCGCTGCCCGCGGGCCAATCCAGTCCCGGATCTCGTGACCCGCCGGGCGCGTGCGGCACGCGCCGGCGGGTCACGCGGCCCGCCACCGCAAGGCGCCCCGCCGCAGCCGCGAGAGAGTGCCCAGCAGAGACTGCGTGACGGCTGACATAGGTGATCGGAGGGTGCGTCATTGATCTTGGTCTCCGGAACCATGGATGGTGATCTTCGCAACGCTTGATGCATCCGACAACTACGCGGCTGCTCGACAAGGAAGCGACCGGGTGCATTCGGATCGAGCTGGAGCTGCGACAGCCGGCCTGTAATCCCGGAAATGCAAAATTCAAACCAAGGCAAGATCGTGAGCAACGGCCTTCTGGGTGACTGACAACCCAGAGCACCAGCCCGGTCAGGCAGCCACTCGCCCAACCGGCCGGCGAAAACGACTAAGCCGCCGCACGACGAAGATTAAAGCGAGCAAAGCGGTGACCACGAACACCCAGTGGGCCGGCCGCAGGCCGCGCGCGATCGCCTCATTGGCGTACAGCACGCGCCATGGATTGATCCTGGTTGTCAGGCCATACCAGGCAGTTTCCAAACCAGCCGTGGCGAGTGAAGAGACCACGGCAAGACCACCATACAGTGCGATAATGTATGCGAGGCCCTGCTTGCGGCGCCAACCTTCCGGCAGTGCGCGCCATGCCATCAGCCAGATGAACAGCCCGGAGACAAACACCGGCTCCGACACATTCGATTTGGACTGGATGTAGAAATGCAGCAGCGCGACCGCGCCGAACGGATAGGCCAGACGATGCAGCCGCTTCCAATTCGGTCCCAGCTTCTTGACCCAGCCGTCGGTCGAGGTCGCTGCCAGGGCGAGCAGGACAAGCAGCGTGACGAAGCCGATGGTCAGATAGAACCGCAGCGCGATTTCCTTCATCACGATCAGCAGCTTGAAGTTCTGATCAACGACATAAAGCGACAAATGGGCAACCGCGTAACAGGCCGCGGCAACGCCGACACACCGCCGAACCAGAAGCAGCAGCGGCCAATCCAGCGCTCGGGCAAGCGGTGTGATCGCCAGCGAGATCAGCAAGAAGCGGATTGCCCACAGCCCGGTGCCATGAATGGCTTCCATGACCGGCCGGCCACCAAGCCGATCAGACGCCAGCCAATACGCATACAACGCGCCGGGAACGACCAGCGACGCCAGTACAATCGCTTTAAACTTCAGCAATCGACCGTGTCGATCACGCCAGGGCGCCCGCATGGATCCAGCCTTCGTTTCGTCTCGATGTAGGGGTTAAGCACGCGATCCTGGGTTAAAGACCATCAACAAAGGCTGAAAACTTGCACGGTGGCGGCAACCGGCCCACCATAACCGCTCAAGATTTGCGAAAGATGGAGAAGACCAGATGTCAGCCGCTCTGCAACTTCAGCAAGGCATGTCCGAAGCCGAATGGCACACACGGTGTGAACTCGCTGCCCTATATCACGTCATCAACGAGCTTGGGTGGACCGATCTCATCAACACCCATATGTCGGCGCGGATCCCGGGCGAGCCGAACCATTTTCTAATCAACAATTACGGCGACATGTTCGACGAGATCACCGCTTCCTCGCTGGTGAAGATGGACATGCAGGGCAACGTGCTGACGCAAGGCGGCCGCTACAATAACGCCGGCTTCATCATCCACAGCGGGGTCTACAAGGCCAGGCCCGACGCCAACTGCGTTCTGCACACGCATACAAGAGCAGGCGCGGGCGTGTCGTTGCTGCGCAGGGGGCTGCGCCCGATCAGCCAGGATGCGTTGCACGTGCTGGATGATGTCGTCTACCACGAGTATGGCGTGCCGGCGACCGTGGAGGAATGCGACGCCTTGGGCCGCAGTTGTGCCAGCGGAAGCTGCGTGGTGCTGCTGAACCACGGCCTGCTGACCCTTGGAGAGACCATCCACGGCGCGCTGATGCGGCTTTACATGCTGGAACGCGCCTGCGAACTGGAATTGATCGCCCGCCAGATGGACGAGCAGCCGATCCTGATCGAGGAGTACGTCCAGCGTAAGGCAGCCGAACGCATGAAGAAGGTTCGTCCCACCGAAGGATACGGCCTGAACGAATGGAAGGGCCTGGTCCGCACGGTTGAGCGTAAAGGGGCCGACTTCCGCCGCTGACCGCGCCTGTCGATCACGGATCTGACAGCCTCGCCAACGTTATCGCTGGCAGGCTGTCGTTATGTTGACGTTTGGAATACAAGCTCATCGGTGTCCGAACCGTTGCAGTTGACCGATTTGCATGAGATCGCGCCAGGCTTGCAGCGCGCGGCTCACGGCTACGCCACATCGGGAACGTGGAAGCGATTGGTCTACCGCGCGGCGATGGTGGGACGAGAGGTGCTGGCCGCCTTGCCGCGCGACGTGATGCGGGCAATGCGGCCGACGCTCGCGCCACGGCGCATCGAAGATGGCGCCTGGCCGGCGGCATCGGCAAAGCGGATCGCGCTTTACGTGCATTACTCCGCCACCGGTCAGGTATCGGAGATGGTCCGCTATCAACTCGACCAGCTCAACCAATTTGGCTTCGCGACCGTGTTCATCTCGATGGCGGCGCAGATCCCTGAAAGCGATTGGCAGGCCGCCAGGGAGCGATGCGCTCTGGTGGTCCATCGGGAGAACCACGGTCGTGATTTCGGCGCGTGGCACGACGTGATGCCGGAGGTCCAGCGTCGCTGGAAGCTGCCGGACGAGTTGATCCTGGCAAACGACAGCGTGCTGGGGCCGATCCACCCGTTCGAGCCGGTGATCGCGGCCATGCGGTCGGGTGGCGAGGGGTTGTTCGGGTTGACCGAGAGCCTTCAAGGCGGCCCGCATCTGCAAAGCTATCTGTTGCTCGCCCGCGGCAGGGCGGCGGTCGGGGATCTGATGCAATTTCTGCGCATGCTTCACGTCAGTCACTCCAAGTGGCTGCTGGTGCAGATGGCGGAGATCAGACTGGCGCGCTGGATGCGTCGGCGCGGCCATCGTGTGGCCGCCGTGTTCGGCTATGACCGGTTGGTCCACGCGGCGCTGGCCGATCCGGCCGAGCGGCGACGCCTGATGGGATCAAGTGCTAAGTTGCGGGATCTGGATCGATTGCCCGCGGAGCAGGCTGCCGCGCTGTTGCATGAATGGCCGCTGAACCCGACCCAGCATCTGTGGCACACGCTGGCGACGAAATTCGGCGACCCGTTCGTGAAGACCGAACTGATCCTCCGCAATCCCGGTCGGTTGCCGGGGGTGGAAGCCTGGCCGGCGGTGGTGCCTCCAAACTCCGCCTGCCCGCTGCCGATGCTGCAGGCGCATCTGGAGACCATGACAGCGGGTTAAGCCGCCTGCTTCGCCAGCAGATTCATCGCGATCATGGTCTCGGCGATCTGCACCGCGTTAAGCGCCGCACCCTTGCGCAGATTGTCCGATACGCACCAGAACGACAGCCCGTGCTCGATGGTCGGGTCCTTGCGAATGCGACTGACGAAGACCGCATCTTCGCCAGCACACTCAACTGGCGTGACGTAACCGCCGTCCTCGCGGACATCGACGACCTCCACACCCGGCGCGTCGCGTAGCGCGGCCCGGGCCTCACCTGCGGTGACCGGACGCTCGAACTGGACGTTCACGGCCTCACCATGGCCGATGAACACCGGGACGCGGACGCAGGTGGCATGCACGGCAATGGACGGGTCGAGGATTTTCTTGGTCTCGACGACCATCTTCCACTCTTCCTTGGTCGCGCCGTCGTCCATGAACTTATCGATGTGCGGGATGCAGTTGAATGCGATCTCCTTGGTGAACTGTTCGGCGGGTCCCTGTTCGTGCACGAAGGCAGATTTCGTATGGTTGAACAACTCGTCCATGCCCTCCTTGCCGGCGCCTGAGACCGATTGATAGGTCGACACGACAACGCGCCGGATCTTGAACTCATCGTGCAGCGGCTTCAAAGCGACCACCATCTGAATGGTCGAGCAGTTTGGATTGGCGATAATATTGCGCTTGCCGAACCGGCGCAGGTCCTGAGGATTAACTTCGGGCACCACCAATGGGACATCCGGATCCATGCGGAAGTGGCTGGTGTTGTCGATCACCACGCAGCCTTGCGCCGCGGCACGCGGGGCGTGGATGGCCGATACCGACGCGCCTGGACTGAACAGGCCGATGTCGACGCCCTTGAAGTCGAACGTATCGAGGTTGCGGACGGTGAGGACCTTCTTGTCGCCGAAGGAGATTTCTGAGCCGGTCGAACGGCCGGATGCCAGAGCGATCACTTCCGAGACGGGAAAGTCACGCTCCTTCAGGGTTTTGATGATCTCGCGCCCGACCGCCCCTGTGGCGCCGACAACCGCGACCCTGTAAGCCATGATGATCTCCTGCTCGTGATGCCGCACATCGGCACCCACGGTTAGCCGGCCGGGCAGGCGGATGCAAGCGATACGACAGCGACCTGCGCCAAACGCATGGAAACCTGATCAGGAGCCATGCTGGGGCGTTGACTGGGTTCAGCGCGGTCGGAGCAAAGCGGCGTGACTCTGGAACACCAACGCCGCGGCCAATGAACGGTTGCCCGCCTTCAGCTCGGCCGACAGCAGCCAGAGGGTGCGGCAAACCGCTGGCCGTCGGGTTCAGAAATGGCAATCAGATCTGCCGCGTCTGGACCGGGGGGCGCGGGTGTTCTAGTTCCGTTTGGTGACCACGGAGGAACCACCATGCGCGAGATCGGGCACTTCATCGGCGGCAAGCAGGTTGCCGGTACCAGCGGCAATTATGGCCATGTGTTCAACCCGGCCGCGGGCGAGGTAACTGCCAAGGTTGCCATGGCCGATGCCTCCGAAGTGGACCAGGCGGTGGCTGCCGCCACCGCTGCGTGGCCCGCCTGGGCCACCACGCCGCCGCTGCGCCGTGCCAGGGTGATGTTCAAGCTGAAGGAACTGCTCGAGCGCGACCGGCGTGCGCTGTCGGAGATTATCACTGAGGAACATGGCAAGGTCCTGTCGGACGCCGATGGCGAGGTACAGCGTGGCCTGGAGGTCGTCGAATTCGCGTGCGGCATCCCGCATCTGCTGAAGGGCGAATTTACCGACCAGGTCGGCACCGGCATCGATGCCTGGTCGATTCGCCAGCCGCTGGGCGTTGTCGCCGGCATCACACCGTTCAACTTCCCGATCATGGTTCCGCTGTGGATGATCCCGGTCGCGCTCGCCACGGGCAACTGCTTCATCCTGAAGCCATCCGAAAAGGATCCATCCGTCTCGCTAAAGCTTGCTGAGCTGCTGAAGGAAGCAGGCTTGCCAGACGGCGTGTTCAGCGTCGTGCAAGGCGGTCGCGAGGCGGTTGAGAGCATAATCTCGCATCCCGGCATAGCCGCCATCAGCTTCGTCGGGTCAACCGCGATCGCCGAGACGATCTATCGTGGCGGCACCACGCATGGCAAGCGCGTGCAGGCGCTGGGCGGGGCCAAGAACCACCTGGTCGTGATGCCCGACGCCGATATCGATGACGCGGTCGATGCGCTGATGGGTGCTGCCTATGGCGCCGCCGGAGAGCGTTGCATGTCGGTTTCCGTCGCCGTGACGGTCGGATCAGCCGGGGACGCCCTGATGTCGAAGCTGGCCCCTCGGGTGAGGGCGTTGAAAGTGGCCCCCGGTGTAGATCCGGAGGCTGAGATGGGGCCGCTGGTGACGCGGGAACATCTGGAAAAGGTTCGCGGCTACGTCGACCTGGGCGTGCGGGAAGGCGCCACTCTGACGGTCGATGGCCGTGGCTTGAAGCTGCAGGGATATGAGAACGGCTTCTTCCTTGGTGGCTGCCTGTTCGACAACGTCACACCCGACATGCGCATTTACAAGGACGAGATATTTGGCCCGGTGCTGTCGGTCGTGAGGGCGCCGGATGCGGCGACGGCGACCCGGATGATCAACGCGCACGAGTATGGCAATGGGGTCGCCCTGTTCACCAACGACGGCGGGGTAGCGCGGGACTTCACCCAGGCTGTGCAAATCGGGATGGTTGGGATCAACGTGCCGATACCCGTGCCGATGGCGTTCCATTCGTTCGGGGGATGGAAGCACTCGCTGTTTGGCGATCACCATATCTATGGGCCGGAGGGCGTGCGTTTCTACACGCGCTACAAGGCTGTCACGCAGCGCTGGACCGCCGGCAAACGCCGAGGGCCGGAGTTCACGATGCCGACGCTGGGACGATAGCACCGCGTCTCGGAAAGGCGTTATGCGTCCCTGTTCGTTCGAAGTATCCAATTCATACGCTGTATCGCCGGCGCTGAGCATCTGGCGCTTCTGCGATCGGATCCCAGGACGCTTCGTCCAGTCTGGCATGGCAACTATGCCCGGTGCCACCTGACTGCCGATAGCGCTCTCCCGGAGGCCGGGAGAGCGCCGCTGGCACCAAGGTCACAGAGGCATTTGAAGCTAACTGGCGGGGTATCACGTGATGCCGGGCACGTCGCGACTCAGCGACGAGTGTAGCCGGCTGCATATCCTTGTTGATACGCCGAGTGTTGGTCCTTTTGCACCCGATCATAAAGCAGTCCACCCAGTAGTCCGGCGCCCGCGCCGGCGGCAGCGCCCAAACCGGCATTACCGCCGATGGCGCCAAGCACGGCGCCGACGCCGGCGCCCCCGGCGGTGCCCGTCAGCGCGCGTTGCTGGGTATTGTTAAGATCGGAGCAGCCGGCAAGGAGCGTGCCGCAGACCAGGATGGTGATCACATTCCGCATGGCTTGATGCCCCCTCGGATCATTTGCAGGGATATTTTGCGACAAGGTATTTGGCGATGCCATCGGTTGGCGTATCGGCCAGGACATCAGACCGAGTCTCTGCCCATTGCACGAATGCGGCGATTGCCTGATTTCGGTTGGGCGGATTCGCCGGCATGCAAAACATTTTCCGTGTCGATTTCGATGCTGCTTCCTCGCTCGCGATCACGCGGTAGGTGCCGACCGCGAAGCCGTGACAGAAGTTGCGAGCAGCGGTGTAAAATGGATCGGTTTCGCCCGCGTTGCACAGCGCAACGAGGTTGCCAGTGGTTTCAACCCGGAAATCCTCCCGGGTTACCGGCGCCGCCCTTGCGCCGGAGGCAACCAGGGCGACAATCGCGGCTGCCGCCAAACTGATGATGCTTCTGTTCACGCGGATCTCCCTTGCTCGCTAACTCGTTGCGCCCAAGGAGTCATCCTGAACGGCGAGCCAGGCTAGCGGCTGGTCGCCGCCCATATGGGGAAGCTCGCCGCAACGCCCTCGACTAAAGCGGTACCGGCCAGCGTCAAGCAGGCGTTCTGCCGGCAGCGGCATTTAAGGCGCCAGCCGTGGCTTTTTTACAGCAGCTTCTCGGCGCGAAAGCTCAACCACTTTCCTTTGCCCACGATGATGTGGTCATGCAGCACGATCCCCATCATCGATGCTGCCCGGGCAATTTCGGCGGTTAGAGCCACGTCCTCCCGGGATGGTGCCGGCTCCCCGCTTGGGTGGTTGTGCGCCAGGATCAGGGCGGTGGCGTGCAACTCAAGGCCCCGCCGTATCACTTCGCGCGGGTAGGCCGGCGCATGGTTGATCGTGCCGCGTCCCTGCACCTCATCGGCGATCAATCTGTTGCGCCCGTCCAGGAACAGCACGCGGAACTGCTCGATCCGTTCATGTCCCATCGCTGCGGTCAGATAGTCGGTAAGCCGATCCCAGGTCGACAGTACTGGCTGAGCCGCGACGTCCTGGCGCATCGTGCGCAGCATGGCGGCCTGTATCAATTTAATCGCCGCCGCACCGGCCTCGGCGACGCCCACCACGGTCATAAGTTCCGCCGCCGGCGCGCCGATCACGCCGCCGAACGTCCGAAACCGGGCAAGCAGGTCGCGGGCGATGGGTTTGGTGTCCCGGCGCGGCAGGGCGATGAACAGGATCATCTCCAGCATCTCGTGATCGGCCAGCGCATCTGGACCCGCTGTCAGCAGGCGCTGACGCATCCGTAACCGATGGCCATCGACACCGGCCGCATGGGATGGCTCCTGTGGCTGGGACAGCAACCCGGGCAACATTGAGGCTTCGGCAAGACCGGTCCGGCTGGAAGTTTTCGACATGGTTTCCCCCGCGGCGTCTGGGGCAGCACAACGGCAGCCGAGGTTAGGCGCTAATTATTGCCAATCAGCTAACACCGACCTGCGGCTTGTGGAGCCCGGCGGGAGACAAGGTAAAGATTTCGCAGCCGTTATCGGTGACACCGATCATATGCTCGAACTGAGCGGAGAGGCTGCGGTCTCGGGTCACCGCGGTCCAACCGTCGTCAAGCACCTTCACTTCCGGCCTGCCGGCGTTGACCATCGGCTCAATGGTGAAGAACATGCCTGTGCGCAGGATGGGTCCTTCGCCGGGTCGGCCGAAGTGCAGGACGTTCGGCGGCTCGTGGAAGCGGCGGCCGATGCCGTGGCCGCAAAAGTCGCGGACGACGCTGAAGCGATTGCCCTCCACGAAGGTCTGGATCGCGTGTCCGATGTCGCCAAGCGTCGCGCCCGGCTTAACGGCTTTCAGGCCCAGCATCAGGGACTGGTAGGTGATGTCGATGAGATTGCGGGCGCGGGTATTGGGCACGCCGGCGGCGTACATGCGGGACGAATCGCCGTGCCAACCGTTTAGGATCACGGTCACATCGATGTTCAGGATGTCGCCGTTCTCAAGTTTCCGGTCGCTCGGGATGCCGTGGCAGACCACGTGATTGATCGAGGTGCAGATCGACTTCGGGTAGCCGCGATAGTTCAGGGGAGCAGGGGTCGCGCCATGCTTCAGGATGAATTCATGGCAGAGCCGATCCAGGGTACCGGTGGAGACACCCGGCTTCACATGCAGCTCAACCATGTCCAAGGTCTCCGCGGCAAGCCGACCCGCGGCCCGCATACCAGCAAAATCATCCAACGCGTGGATCGTGATGCGCCTCGAGTCTGTTCCGCCGTCCATCACCTTGCTCCGCCCCCGCCTGCTTGCACCCGACCATGTGAGTGTCTGATCAGACACCGACTGCCTTGGTCAAGCGGGCATCCGCTTGCGCCTGCTGCCTTTCGCAACATGCGCAACCGCCTTGGTCGGCGCAAGGTCAACCTTGGCAGGTTCTGTCTTACGGGTCCCCACAGTTGGTATCGATTGCTCCGGCGTGGACCCATAAGTCTTCAGCCAGGGTGGGAAAGTCTATCAGTCAGTGTTGACACCGGCTACCTGTCGAGGACGGCCAGTTGCCGGCGCGCCCGACCTGTTTTGTCACCGAAAAGGGCGGGTCGGCAACGGTCCTGCCAAGGGCACAGCGGCGATGTTGGCGGCGTCTCGAACGGCAGTTCGTGCAGGTCGCTGATGCGACGCTGGCGTTGGATCGGCCGTTCGAGCGAGCGATCCAGGTCGAAGATTGGCTCGACCTCAGTCGATTGCATGCTAGCGGCTGGCCACCTGCCTCGCCTCGGGCCGGAGCACCATGCAGCTTCCTTTCTGATGACCTGAGCAAGCGTCCTGCGCATCAGTCTGGGTCAGTCCCATGACCTGTGCGCGCCAAACCGCTCTGGCCCGTAACCTGATCGGCTCGACGCGGATCTCCCCGGATTCGATTTCCCGTCTGGCCGCAAGTGCGGCGATGCGCGCAGCCGGCGCGGTCGAGTAGGTGCCAACCTGTACGCCCCAATTGGAGCCGTGCAGGTGCGACACCGGCGCGCGCGGGACCTCTGCCGCGCGGGCGCTGGTGATAAACGTCAGCCGCGATGCGATCTGCACCGGCTTGTGGAAAGCCGGGACGTCCATCTGATCAAACCCATGATCCAGCAGCGACGCCATATGGATATCGCGTTCGCCATTCGATGCGGCCCCCAGGACCACGCCGATCAGCCGAACGCCGCCGCGCACCGCGCTGGTGACAAGGTTATGGCCGGACGCGTCGGTGTAGCCGGTTTTGAGCCCGTCGGCGCCTGGATAGGTGCGCAGCATGTTGTCGTGGTTGAAAATGACCTGCCGGCGCCACGCGAAGCTTGGGGTTGAGAAATAGCGGTAGTAGCCGGGAAAATCGGTAATCAGGCGGCGACTGAGGATCGCCATGTCGCGGGCCGTTGTCCATTGCTCCGGGCTAGGCAGCCCGGAGGCGTTCACGAAGGTGCTGCGGCTCATGCCGAGTGCGCGGGCCCGCAGGGTCATCATCTGGCCGAAACGGTCCTCGCTGCCGCCGAGCAGCTCACCCAGCGCAGAGGCAGCATCGTTCGCCGACTTTGTTACCAGGCCGAGGATTGCCTGCTCGACGGTCAGCCGAGTGCCGGGCAGCAGGCCAAGCTTTGACGGCTCCATCGACGCGGCATGTAGCGACACCGGAACGGCTTGCTCCAACGCGATGCGACGGTCACGAAGTGCCTCGAACGTCAGGTACAGGGTCATCATCTTGGCCAGGCTCGCGGGATGACGAGGCTGATCCGCGTTCACGTCTTCCAGCACATCTCCGCTTGTTGCGTCGACGACGATCGAACTGTAGCGAGCCGAACCGATTTGCGCATGGGCCGGGGTGGCTAGGACCAGCGTCATCAGAAGCGACGACGTCAGGCTGCCAGCGATCACCAGACAGCGTGACATCTGCCTGCGCGCGTGGCCCGCAAAGCTGACCATTTACATCCCTTTCTGATCTGCGTCGAAACTTTATGTTTCAGGGGCATACGATGTCCAGCCTAAAACCAGTGGAAAACCTCAAAAGCTGAAAGCGTTACACGGCGAAGCTCGCACGGCGTGATGCCGTCGCCTGGCGTCGGGCCAAATCGCAAGGTGATCGTTGGCTCAGAATTTGTGCACTGCACAAAAAATTCCTTGATCCTCGTTGACGGATTTTCTATATGAAGGTGGTGTTGCGGTGCAGCAAACCATACCCCTGCGCGTGCGAGGGAGTTATTGCCGAAGCGTTGGCCTTGTTGCAGGCGCTTCAGCCGTTCAGCGACCGACGTAATGAAAGCAAGAGAGGCCAAAAATGACGACGAACAAGCCAAAGAACATCGAGATGGCCCAGGCCAACGAACAGGCCACCAAGAAGGGCATCGAAGCCACCGTGTCGAACCTGAGGGAGGGAGTTGCGCAGGCAACCACCGGGATCGAAACAAGTCAATCTAAAATCAAAGAGGGAGTTAGCAAAGCCATGAAGACCGCCGAGGAACTCGTCGCCTTCAGCCAGGGCAACATGGAAGCGATCGTGAAGTCGAGCCAGATCTGGGCCACCGGCATGCAGGATCTGTCCAAGCATATGGCGGCTGCCGCGCAATCGTCGTTGGACGAGACCATGTCTGCATTTAAAGCGCTGAGCGGCGTGAAGTCCCTGAAGGATGCGATTGAACTGCAGTCAGCACTTGCGCGCTCTTTGATGGAAAAGAGCATGGCCGAATCCGGCAAGCTGACGGATGCATCGTTAAAGCTGACCGAGCAGACGATGGCGCCGATCACCGCTCGGGTTACGGTCGCTGTCGACAAGCTCGGCAAAGCCGCCTGACCGTTACAGATTGTGCCGACGCGAGCGTAATCGAGAGGTCCGTTGGGCCATCCGCTTGCTGGACACCTCGTATTTTGACGACTGTGAAGGCCCGGGCATTTGTCCGGGCCTTTGCTTTTGCCAGTATGCAACCCATTTCGAATATCCGCCACCGGATCTGCAGCGGCCGGGTTGAAACTTTGGCACAAGAAGACCCCTTGCGATAACGGTCAGGCGGCGCAATCGTCTTTACCGGCCAAGATGCCAATAGGCTTTCATCGGGCGACGCGCTTCCGGTATGGTGGGCGTGCAGAGGCAAGCAGATCGCGACGGGGCGCGCGGATTGAATATAGTCGTCCTGGCAGCAACAGGGGCATGCAGATTTTGCAAGCTGGCAGATCGGCATCTTCTAAAATTTGATCGCACTGCCCGGTGTGTGCGAGACGACGGATGGATGCAAACAGGATGAGCGACAACGACAAGCGCGGCGGCGGAACGACGGAAGGGCCCAACACAGGCGTCGTGGTTAAGGCGCGCCCGAAAACTCGCAAGCCGGCTATGTATAAAGTATTGATGTTGAACGACGATTATACTCCTATGGAGTTCGTCGTTCACGTTTTGGAACGCTTCTTCCAGAAGAACCGCGATGAGGCCACGCGCATCATGTTGCATGTGCATCGTCGTGGTGTGGGGGTGTGCGGAGTGTACACCTACGAGGTTGCTGAGACCAAAGTCACTCAGGTCATGGACCTGGCCCGGCAAAACCAGCACCCTCTGCAGTGCACGATCGAGAAGGAATGATGACCGTTTTGGGCGTATTAGCGCCAACATCATTGTTGTGACGGGCGGTGCGGTCATTGCCCGGGAATGAGTAGGTCCGCGATTGGACCGCATGCGTTTAGGAGCGTCGGAAATGCTGTCACGAAACCTCGAACAGACGCTTCATCGCGCCCTGTCCCTCGCCAGCGAGCGGCGGCACGAATATGCGACGTTGGAGCATCTTCTGCTTGGGCTGGCGGACGACACCGATGCCGCCACCGTATTGAAGGCTTGCGGGGTTGATCTCGACAAGCTGCGCAATGACCTGACGGAGTTCCTGGACAAGGATCTCGCCGGGCTGGCCACCGATCGACCGGGTGATCCGAAGCCCACCGCTGGATTTCAGCGAGTTGTTCAGCGCGCTGCGATCCACGTGCAGTCGTCAGGCCGTGACGAGGTGACCGGCGCCAATGTGCTGGTGGCGCTGTTCAGCGAGCGTGAGAGCCATGCGGTGTACTTCCTGCAACTGCAGGACATGACCCGGTTGGACGCGGTCAACTTCATCAGTCACGGTATCGCAAAAGCGCCCGGGCGGTCGGCGCAACGGCCGGTGACCGGCGCCAGCAACCAGACGCCAGAGGGCAATCAGCCCGAACAGGAACGTGAGGAGAAGCCAAATCGGCGCAGCCAGGACGCGCTTTCAAACTACTGCGTGAACCTGAACAAGAAGGCTATGGCTGGGAAAATCGACCCGCTGATCGGTCGCGATCTGGAGATCGAGCGGACGATTCAGATCCTCTGCCGCCGCACCAAGAACAACCCGTTGTATGTTGGCGATCCCGGCGTCGGTAAGACCGCGATCGCTGAAGGTCTGGCGAAGCGCATCATTGAAGGCGATGTGCCGGAGGTGCTGGCGAAATCGACGATCTTCGCCTTAGATATGGGCTCCTTGCTTGCCGGCACCCGCTATCGGGGCGATTTCGAGGAGCGGCTCAAGGCGGTTGTTAACGAGTTGGAGAACCAGCCCGGGGCCATCTTGTTTATCGATGAAATTCACACCGTGATCGGTGCCGGCGCCACCAGCGGCGGTGCGATGGATGCCTCCAACCTGCTGAAGCCGGCTTTGGCGTCCGGGAACCTGCGCTGCATCGGCAGCACCACCTACAAGGAATTTCGTAACTACTTCGAGAAGGACCGCGCGCTGGTCCGGCGCTTTCAGAAGATCGACGTCAACGAGCCGTCGCTGGAGGACAGCGTCAAGATCCTGCGTGGCCTGAAGCTGAATTACGAGAAGCACCACAAGGTCCGCTATACCGACGAGGCGATCCGCGCCGCGGTAGAGCTGTCGGCCAAGTATATCCATGACCGGAAGCTGCCGGACAAGGCGATCGACGTGATCGACGAGGTCGGTGCTTCCCGGATGCTGCTGCCGGAGCACAAGCGCCGCAAGACGGTTACCCTGAAGGACGTTGAAGAGATCGTGGCGAAGATCGCGCGCATCCCGCCCAAATCGGTGTCGGCCGACGACAAGGAGACGCTGCGGAACCTGGAGCGCGACCTGAAGTCGATGGTGTTCGGTCAGGACAAGGCGATCGACGCCCTCGCGGCGGCGATCAAGCTTGCCCGCGCCGGCCTGAGGGAGCCGGAAAAGCCGATCGGCAACTACCTGTTCTCTGGCCCCACCGGCGTCGGTAAGACCGAGGTGGCTCGGCAGTTGGCCTCCACCATGGGTATCGAGCTGATCCGCTTCGACATGTCGGAGTACATGGAGCGGCATTCGATCTCGCGCCTGATCGGGGCACCGCCCGGTTATGTCGGCTTCGATCAGGGCGGCATGCTCACCGATGCGATCGACCAGCATCCGCACGCGGTGCTGCTGCTTGATGAGATCGAGAAGGCCCATCCGGACCTGTTCAACATCTTGTTGCAGGTGATGGACCACGGGAAACTGACCGATCACAACGGCAAGACCGTCGATTTCCGCAACGTGATCCTGATCATGACCACCAATGCCGGCGCCTCCGACATGGCAAAGGAAGTCATCGGCTTTGGCCGTGAGGTTCGAACGGGTGAGGACGACGACGCCATCAAGCGTCTGTTCACGCCGGAGTTCCGCAACCGGCTGGATGCGACCATCACCTTCGCCGGCCTGACGCCGGAGATCGTGGGCCGGGTGGTGGAGAAGTTCGTGATGCAGCTGGAAGCTCAGCTTGCGGATCGGAATGTCACCATCGAGCTGTCCTCGGCCGCCAAGGAATGGCTGGCAGAGCGAGGCTATGACCGACTTTATGGGGCGCGGCCGCTGGGCCGGGTGATCCAGGAGCACATCAAGAAGCCACTCGCCGAGGAACTGCTGTTCGGCAAGCTGGTGAAGGGCGGCGCGGTCAAGGTGACCTTGAAGGACAACAAGCTGGACTTCGAGATCACCGAGGCATCATTGCCGGCGCTGCCGAAGCCGGAAGGTGACGACGATGGTGGTGGCGGTCGCGAGGAAGAGGTTGAGGTCTGACGCCACAGCCAAAACCATGAGTTGATTAAGGCCGGGCATATCCCGGCCTTTTTTTCTACTTCGCGACGCTGCCTGGGATGTTCCTAATGGGATGTTCCTAAGTAGTTTACCAGGGCAATTCTGTCCCAGTGTAATCGATAAACCGGTGCTGATGAGCGCCGCTTTGCTGTTCAACGACTGCAACGACTCCCGCAGCGCTGTCTGCCACAGAAACCGGCGCTGTTGGTCCGGCCATGTCGGTTCGCACCCAACCCGGGTGCAGTGATACCAGTGTCAATCTTCTGCTCTTGAGTTCGCTCCATAGTCCCCGGGTCAGCGAATTCAGCGCCGCCTTGCTGGCGCGATACAACTCGTGCCCGCCCGGGTTCACGGCGACGCTACCCATCACCGAGGACGTAAACGCCACCACGCCCGTCTCCGGGCGAACATGTTCGGCCAATGATCGGGCCAGACGCACCGGAGCGACCGCATTCGTAAACATCAAGGCGCCGATTTCCTCGGCTGTCGCAGCGCTTGCTGTCCTGTGCTCCGGCCCCGCCACGCCGGCATTGACCAGCACCGCGTCAACAATCCTGCCGCCCAACGTGGCGGGAAATGCGTCCAGTGCCATCGGATCGTTGATGTCCAGCGGCGAAATTGAGACCCGGTCGGGGTGGGCGGCCTTCAGTTCGTGCAGCGCCGCCGCGCTTCGCGGCTGCCGAGCGGTCGCGATGACGTCCCAGCCGCGGGCAAGAAATTCCTGTGTCACCCCTAGTCCGATGCCGCGATTGGCGCCGACGATAAGCGCTAGACGCCGTTCCGCCATGGTTCATCCTTCCATGTCCACAGCCGTTTACAGCAACTAGACTAAGCGGCATTCACCAGTGGCGATGATGCCAGCCACCGCCATAACCGAACCCACCGCCGATCACGACCGACGGGCCGAAGTAGCCGGGCCCGTAGTAGCCCGATCCATAGTAGGGAGCCGGATAATAGCCGGCCGGGTAGCCACCCGGATAACCGGTTGCATATCCACTTGGCGCGCTCTGTACAGTGTTCCCCCTTGAATACATGCACTGGGTATAGGCGGTGTCGTAGCGTGCCTGGACGCCACCGCCCGCTGCCTGGGCATTATTCGCGCCGATAGCGCTGCCGGCGAGGAGGCCGGTCGCGCCACCGATCGCAGCACCCGCCCCAACCGCGCCGCCAACTGAACCGAGCGCTGCGCCAACGCCGGCACCAAGGGCGGTGCCAAGGAGGGCACTGCCAACGCCGCTCTGGTTGGCAGCCTGTGTTGATGAGGCGCCGCCGGTCTGCTGCGTGGCGTAGCCGCGGCAGGTGACGTCGTCCTGCTGGAATGCCGCGAAGCTCTTGCCTTGCGCCGGCAGCGCCATGACGCTGGGACCCTGCGGGGGCGCTACAGCGCAGGCGCTGAGGGCAAGAAGCGATCCAACACCAAGGGCCGATATCGCGCGTGTCATTGCACAGGTTCCCAAAACTGCAGCGAAGGAAGATCTACAAACAGAACGAATATTATATTGTACTCGCTTGCCGTCACGTGACATAGTGTGAACATCGACGAATACGACCACTCTATGGTAACGAAACGCGACGTCCGCGCGCTTTATCCGGTGCGCGATCTACCCGATCCATGAGCGAAACAGCGAAAGGTCGATATTCCCTCCGCTGGCGATGAGAGCCACGGCTTTGCCGCGCATCATCGGGGCCTCTTGCATGAGCGCGGCCAGGGGGGCTGCGCCGGCGCCCTCGATCAGGTTGTGCGTGTCGGTCCAGTAGGCCTCGATGGCCGCGGCGATCTGCCGGTCGCTGACGGTGACGATCCGGTCGGCGCCTGCCAGAATGATCCGCAGGGCTTGCGGATCCGGCTGACGCACCGCGATGCCGTCGGCCTTGGTTTCCGCTCGGTTACCCGGAACGAGGTGACCGGCGACAAAGGATCGTGCATAACAGTCGGCGCCGCTGCTTTGCACGCCGATGACCCGCGTGGATAGCCCCAGAAGGTCCCGCGCCAAGATCGTGCCGCAGATGCCGGAGCCTAACCCTATCGGCACATATACGGCGTCGAGCGGAGGCGCCGATCGGAATAACTCCAGCGCGTAGGTGGCGACACCTTTAACCAGATCGGGAGCGAAGGAGGGTACGAACAGCAGGCCCTGGGTCTCGGCGCGCCGATGAGCCTCCTCCCGGGCTTCCTCGAAGTCCGTGCCGTGTTCAACGAGCGAGGCGCCGAGAGCGGCCATCGCGGCGTTCTTCTCCGCGCTGTTGCCAAGCGGGACGACAATGGTGACCGGAAGGCCGAACCGGGCGCCTGCCCATGCCAGCGACTGGCCATGATTACCACGCGTCGCGGAGATAAGTCCCTGGCCGGCGCTGTGCTCCGGGTGGCGACCCAAGCCCGACGCTTCGCCTCCAGCCGTCGCTGCTCCGGTGGCTCGGGTGGAGTCGCCCTCGCGGGCCAGCTGGTCGGCGAACACGACCCCACCACGCACTTTGAACGCGCCTGTCGGCAGGTGATTTTCGTGTTTGACCCAGACCTTGGCGCCGGTTCGGCGCTCCAGCAGCGGCCATCGGATCTGCGGCGTCGGTGAAAGATGTGTGTGTACCAGTTCTGCGGCACGCTCGAGTTCCTCTAGATGGAACATGGGAAACTCGTGGTGTCGAACAGGATGACTGGCACCCTCGGAATACGGTACCAGTCGTGCGGGAGGTGGGTCAGTACCGCGTGGCCGATCAGGCGAGCTTCAGGTTGGTTGCCGCGGCCTTGCCCCGTTCCATCGCGACTTCGTAACTGACCTTCTGACCATCGTTCAGACCCTTGAGGCCGGCGGCCTGCACCGCGGTTATATGGACGAAGACGTCCTTGCCTCCGTCCTGCGGCATGATGAAGCCGTAGCCCTTGGTCGCGTTGAACCATTTAACCGTTCCGACGGCCATGGTTTATCCTCCTCAAATGACGACCGCCTGTCCCACCAACCGGTCGCTCCGCCGAGGCTGCCTGAAACCTAGGCTGGCTTCAGGTTCGTCGCCGTAGATTTCCCGCGTTCCATTGCGACATCAAAGGTGACTTTCTGACCTTCGTCCAACCCGCGCAGGCCGGCAGCCTGAACCGCGGTGATATGGACAAATACATCCTTGCCGCCGTCTTGCGGCATGATGAACCCATAACCTTTGGTGGTGTTAAACCACTTGACAGTGCCGGTAGCCATGTCTGCGTACTTCTCCGTCCACGCAACGTGCAAGATCACACGATGCTCAAGACAACCGGGTCTTTGGACCTCCTGAGGCACCCGAAGACGGAAGCGCAGAAAGGCAAGCCAAAATACGATTGCACGAGATATTTGGCACAGAATCCGTGAGCACTGTCAATCACAGTGCCGATATCGACGCAAGGACCAATCAGCGCGTTATCGGGTAGGGGCGGAACGGTCCCAGTCGAAAACACGAGAACCCGATCAGGACCATCCGTCGCAGGCTGGGAACGTTGCGAAATGAGCGCAACAGCCAGGGCAAACCGGCTCGTTTTCGTCCATGTCGGATCAGTTCCCGCCCGACCGCCCATGCGGTTTCAGCCTCGGCAAAGCGTCGCAGACGGTCAAGTTTCGCAATGCCGAGACGGTCGATGATCGCTGGATTGCGGTGGATCGCGTCCATTGCCGGACGATAGGCGTCGAAGTTGGTGGCATGCGATCGGTAGGCGCTGCCGGCACGGTCCCGCACGAACAGCACGGGCCGGCGTGACGCCACGGCGGTGAAGTCTCCCGACAGCGCTAGACGGGCGCAATACTCCCAGTCTTCGCCATAGCAAAGGTCGCGCCGGAAGCCGCCGGTCGCGGTCACCGCTTTGCCGCGAATGAGCAGGTGGCCGCCGTTGGCGAACAGGTTGCGGGTCAGCAGTTGCTCCAGCAGGTCACCGGCAGGCGGTGCGGCGGACAGGTAAGCGGTGCCGCTGGTGTCGACACGGGCAAATCGTCCGCTGGCCGCGACAGAAGTAGGCGAAGCGTCAAGCGTATCTACCAGGGCTTCCAACGCGCCGGCCGCGAGCCAGTCGTCACCATCCAAGAAAAGGAAGGCGTCCGGGGCAAAGCGTCCCGCGTAGCGGACCCCTAGATCGCGCGCGGCGGAGACGCCGGCATTGTCCTGCCGGATCAGGTGGATGCGCCGGTCGTCAAACGCGCTCGCGACTGCAGCTGTTGCATCGGACGAACCGTCATCGATGACCACAAGCGCCCAATCTTCGTGCGTTTGATGCAGCACCGAAATTATGGTGTCGCGGACATACGGCGCGACGTTGAACGCGGGAACGATGACAGCCACCAACATCAGGGCCTACCTCAGCTCTGGAGAGGCCTAGCCCTACGATGCCAGGATAAACATCCGGTTAATGCCGCTTGGCTGGGACCGTCGCTGTAGCCCGTCGCGGGTCAGGCCTTCACCGGCACCCCATGCTGCTTCATCATCGTCTCGAGTTCGCCATCCTGGAACATCTCGGTGACGATGTCGCAGCCGCCAACGAACTCGCCCTTTACGTAAAGCTGCGGAATGGTCGGCCACTGGGAAAACGCCTTCACGCCTTCGCGTAATTCTTCATCTTCCAGCACGTTGGCTGATTGGAACGGAACGCCCATGTGGGTCAGGATCTGGATCACCCGAGCCGAGAACCCGCACTGCGGAAACATCGGGGTGCCTTTCATGTAAAGCATCACGTCGTTCTTCGTGATGTCGCTCTGGATACGCTGGGAAATCGTGTCGGCCATGCTGAGAAACTCCTGGTGACCAGATCTGTTGACTGAACTGTTTATTCGGGTGCCGAGGTCTGTAATGCAAGGGCGTGGAGTTCACCGCCCATTCGGCCACGTAACGCCGCGTAGACGATCTGGTGCTGCCTAACACGCGACAGGCCACGGAAACTCTCGCTGACGATGCTGGCAGCATAGTGGTCGCCGTCGCCGGCGAGGTCCTCGACCTGGATACGCGCGTCGGGCAAGGCTGCCTTGATCAGGGCCTCGATCTCACTGGCCGCCATCGCCATCGGATGCTGTCCTTCTAATTTATAAAAAATACCCCGGGCGAAACACGCTGACGCGATCCATGAGCTTTTATAGACTAAGCCGATCGACCAAGGCTGAGGTGCTCCCTTAGGGCCTGTTCGACATTAATCGCTACGAATGGCAGTGTCGAACAGGCCCTAGTCCATTGCGTTTTCGAGCAGCTTTATCGGCGTGCTGACGCACTTGTTGCCGATGCTCCCTCAGGCGGTGGTCCCGTCCACCCACGACCGGAAGAAGCGTTCGTGTGCCGCCCGTAAGGTAGCGATGGATATCGTGCCGCCGTCGGGCAGTGTCAAATCCTGGCCGCCGGACGTGCCGAGGCGAACGGCTGGAATACCGGCGGCCTCCGCGACGCGGGTAAAGTGTGCGTAATCAGGGACTGCGACGATATAGCGGGCCTGGTCTTCGCCAAACCAGAAGGCGTGGCCGGGGATGTCGCGCGGGTGCGTCATCATGCGGGCGCCGATACCACTTGCCATCGCCATTTCCGCCAGCGTCACCAGGACGCCCCCGTCCGACACATCATGGCAGGCCCGGATCGTGCCGTTCAGGATGTGAGTGCGGACGAAGTCACCGTTGGCTTTTTCCGCTGCCAGATTGACAGGCGGCGGCGCGCCATCTTCTCGCCCGGCGATCTCACGCAGCCAGATGGACTGCCCGAGCCAGCCGGTGGTAGCACCGATCAGCACGATATCGAGCCATGGCGGCAGCGCCAGGCCAACCGCCACGGATGCGTCATCCAGGACGCCGAGGCCGCCGATTGTCGGCGTCGGCAGGATGGCGCGCCCGTCGGTCTCGTTATAGAGGCTGACGTTGCCGGAGACCACGGGGAAGCTCAGCGCCTCACACGCTGCGGCCATGCCACGAATGACGGCGGCGAACTGGCCCATGATTTCGGGCTTTTCCGGGTTGCCAAAGTTCATGTTGTCGGTGATGGCAAGGGGACGGGCGCCCACCGCCGTAATATTGCGCCAAGCCTCGGCGACGGCCTGCGAGCCACCGGTTTCCGGGTCTGCCAGACAGTATCGCGGCGTGCAGTCCGTGGTCAGCGCCAATCCCCGCTTGAGGCCCTCCAGCCTGACCACGGCGGCGTCGGCTGTGCCCGGCCGCTTGACTGTCTGTCCACCCACCGTGCTGTCATACTGGTCCCATACCCAGGCCCGCGAACACAGATCGGGGCAGCCCACGAGTTTCTCCAGGGCACGGGTCAGGCCGAAGCGATCTTCGATCCGAGACGGGTTGAGTCTCTCCGTTTTTGGCGTGTCAACCGTGGGTCGGGTATAGAGCGGCGCCTGGTCGTTCAGCGGTGCGAGCAGAATATCGGCTTCAACAACACCCTGGTGGCGGACCACGATGCGGCCAGTGTCGGTAATGCGGCCGATGACCGCGAAATCCAGGTCCCACTTCGTGAAGATGTCACGCGCAAGCTGCTCGCGATCCGGCCGCAGCACCATCAGCATGCGTTCCTGGCTTTCCGACAGCATGAACTCGTAGGCAGTCATGCCAGTTTCGCGCGCCGGAACGCGGTCGAGATCCAGTTCGATCCCGACGCCGCCCTTGGCCGCCATCTCGACCGAACTGCTGGTCAGGCCGGCGGCGCCCATGTCCTGGATGGCGACGATGGCGTCGGTGGCCATCAATTCCAGACAGGCCTCGATCAGCAGTTTTTCGGTGAATGGGTCGCCGACCTGGACGGTCGGGCGTTTGGCCTCGGAATCGGCGGCGAACTCGGTCGAGGCCATCGTTGCCCCGTGGATGCCGTCGCGACCAGTGCTTGAGCCGACATAGACCACTGGATTGCCAACGCCCGCGGCGGCACTCAGGAAAATGCGGTCCTTGTGCGCGATCCCGACCGTCATGGCGTTGACCAGCGGATTGCCGTCGTAGGACGCATGAAAGTTGATCTCGCCGCCGACGGTCGGGACCCCGACACAGTTGCCGTAGCCACCGATGCCGCGCACCACACCATCGACGATGTGACGGGTGCGCGGTGCGTCCGGTCGGCCGAAGCGCAGCGCGTTGAGGCTGGCTATGGGCCGTGCACCCATGGTGAAGACATCGCGCAGAATGCCGCCGACACCGGTCGCGGCACCCTGGTACGGCTCGATGAAACTGGGATGGTTGTGGCTCTCCATCTTGAAGACGGCGGCCAGGCCGTCACCGACATCGACCACACCGGCATTCTCGCCAGGGCCGTGAATGACCCAGGGCGCTTTCGTGGGGAGTTGTTTCAGCCAGACGCGGGACGATTTGTAGCTGCAGTGCTCTGACCACATGACGCTGAACACGCCAAGCTCGGTCAAGCTGGGCGTGCGGCCCATGATGGACAGAACGCGCTCGTATTCCTTGGCGCTGAGGCCAAAGCTGCGGGCAAGGTCTTCGGACACTTCTGTGTTCATGGCAGAGGCTTTACGCCGCGGCCAGCGCGTCGAACAGCGGCTTTCCATCGACGCCGCCCATCAGCGGGTCCACCAGATCCTCAGGATGCGGCATCAGGCCGAGGATGCGCAGGTTCGCGCTGAAAATTCCGGCGATGGATCGGGCGCTGCCGTTCAGATTTGCCTCTGGCGTGATGTCGCCAAACTTGGTCGCATAGCGCATGGCGACAAGATTTTCGCCTTCCAGCCGGTCGAGGGTGGCGTCGTCGGCGAAGTAGTTGCCGTCGCCGTGTGCCATGACGGCGCGGAAGGTCCGGCCGGTGCGGTACTGCCGGGTGAAGGCGGTGTCGGCGCGTTCCACCCGCAGGTGGCAGTCCATCGAAAGGAACCGGAGCGATGCGTTGCGCAGCAGCGCCCCTGGCAGGATGCCGGCCTCGGTCAGGATCTGGAAACCGTTGCAGACGGCCAGGACGTAGCCGCCGCGGGCGGCATGGTCGCTGACCGCGCGCATGACCGGTGAGCGTGCCGCCATCGCACCACAACGAAGGTAGTCGCCGAAGCTGAAGCCACCGGGGATGACCACGAGGTCGAGGCCGGAGAGGTCTGTTTCCTTGTGCCAGATCATGCGTGGCTTGGAGCCGACGGCGGCTTCCAGGGCGATGGCCATATCGCGTTCGCGATTGATGCCGGGGAAGATGACGATGCCAGGTTTCATGGGTTCCGTGGACACAGGGTGGCGCTCAATAGCGCCGTTCGCGGCGCGCTACAATCACGGGGCGTGCGTGTTCGGCGGACGACGAGCACTAACCGGAACACGCACTGGCGAACTGTCTTGTGGTCCTATGTTCGCCCGGGGCGTGCTCAGTTTCGACTGATTTCGCACGTAAACTTTGCCGCGGGATCGTTGGTGGGCGGCTCGGCGTTTCCCCGTCAGCACGGCGTAGCCCGCGCCAGCACGGGTTGTCGAGCCGATTTAGCGGGATGGCCAGCAGGCGAATCGCATAAGGATTTCCAGCCAGCGATGGACACGGCTCGAATGGATAGATTCGTGTTCCTCCTCCCTGTATGTGGAGGAGTTGCATGGCCTCGGTGTGGTCGAGCTTGGCGGAGCTTCCGGATCCGCGGAACGGTAATGCCCGGCGGCATAGCCTTCTGGATATCCTGACGATCGCGTTGATCGCCTCGATCTGTGGCGCGGAGAGCTGCGTCGATTTCGCCGATTTCGCGCGCGACCGGGAGACGTTGTTCCGCGATTTTCTTGAACTGCCGGGCGGCATGCCAAGCCATGACACGTTTTCCCGCCTTTTCCGTCTGCTCGATCCGGCGGCCTTCGCCACATGTTTCGCGGCGTTCCTGGATGGGTTGGGCGCAGACGGCGCCGGCGTGATCGCCATCGATGGTAAGACGATGCGCCGCTCGTTTGACCGCGCCGCAGGCCGCTCGCCGTTGCACGTTGTCACGGCCTTCGCGGCCGATGCGCGAATGACCATCGCTCAGGTGGCCACCGCTGGCAAGGAAAGCGAGATCATCGCCGCGCGCACGTTGCTCGGCCTGATCGATCTGAACGGCGCGCTGGTGACCGGCGACGCCTTGCACTGCCAGGGCGAGACCGCCCGGCTGATCAAGCAACGCGGCGGCGATTGGCTGTTCACGCTGAAACCCAATCGGCCCGCGCAACATAGCGAGGTGCGGGACTGGTTCGCCGATCCAGCCAGTCGCCCCGACAGTGAACATACCACGACCGACGCCGACAATGGACGGGTCGAGGTCCGCCGCCACGCCGTCAGCCATGCCGTGGGTTGGATGCGCTTGGACCGGCGCCATCCGGATGAGGCGCCGATGCCGGGCCTGGCGACGCTTGGTATGGTCGAGTCGACGGTCCCCCGCGATGGGAAGACGACGACAATACGCCGCTTTTACCTTTCCGAAGTATTTGCTCGCTCGGTCCTCGGCCAAATGCGATAGCCCTAGGATGGCCAGCGTTGCTAATCGCCGACCGCCACGTTAAAGCTCTCGATCACGGTGTTCGCCAGCAACTTGCGCGCCATCTCGTCGGCCACGGCGCGGGCCTTCTGCGGGTCCGTCTCGGCCAATTCCAGTTCGATAACCTTGCCGGCACGGACGTCGCCGATGCCGGTAAAGCCCAGTGTCGCCAGCGCGTGGGCGATCGCCTTGCCTTGGGGGTCCAGGACACCCGACTTCAGCATCACCGTCACAGTTGCCTTCACTGCATCAACTCCGGCCCCTTGAGGTCGCGCATCCCGGCCTCTGGCAGGATCCCCAGGCGGCGGGCGACTTCCTGATAGCCCTCCTCGACATTGCCGAGGTCGCGGCGGAACCGGTCCTTGTCCATCTTCTCGTTGGTCTTGCTGTCCCACAGGCGGCAGTTATCCGGGCTGATCTCATCGGCCAGGATGATCCGCATCTCTTCGTTTTCCCACAACCGACCGAACTCCAGCTTGAAGTCAACCAGCGTGATGCCGACGCCCAGCAGCAGACCTGATAGGAAGTCATTGATCCGCAAGGTCAGCGCGACGATATCGTCAAGATCCGCGGTGTTGGCCCAGCCGAAGCAGGTGATGTGCTCCTCGGACACAATCGGATCGTTGAGAGCATCGTTCTTGTAATAATATTCTATGATGGAGCGGGGCAGGCGGGTGCCCTCGACGATCCCAAGACGGGTCGCCAAGCTTCCGGCCGCCACGTTGCGAACGACAACCTCCAGCGGGATGATTTCAACCTCGCGTATAAGCTGTTCGCGCATGTTCAGGCGGCGAACGAAATGTGTCGGCACGCCGATGTCGTGCAGCCGCATCATCAGATACTCGCTGATCCGGTTGTTGAGCACGCCTTTGCCTGTGATGATCCCTTTCTTGGCGCCGTTGCCGGCAGTGGCGTCGTCCTTGAAGTATTGCACCAAGGTCCCAGGCTCCGGTCCCTCGAACAGTATCTTTGCTTTGCCCTCGTAGAGCTGTCGGCGGCGGGCCATCGCAGGTTTCCTTGTGGTCACCGCATCGTGCGGAGGCGCCATTATAGGTTTTGCGCCGGCGCGGGTATAGCAGCGGCGTCTCTGCCACAAAAGGCCGGACAGGGGGGTGGCGAGTTAGTCGATGGCGACGGCTTCGAACCGCGCCTGATGCGGCGGCCCCGCGGCGAACAGCCAGATCGGGTGGCCGTTGCCGGGAAGCGTCACGAAAGATGAGCTGACCGTGCCGAAGCCGGCGCGGGGAACCACGTTAAGCTGTTCCGCCGGACCACCGCCCTGATCCGAGAGGATGGCGCGCCAAGCATCCCAGCCTGGTTCGGCTTGCCGGAACCGAGGCAAATGCCGGGCGGTGCGGAGGCTTTCCAGGTCATTCGGATCCAAAGCCGTGACCATTGAAATGCCCGGCGACATCGGCTCTGCCTGCGGGCGGCCGTGGCCGAGCCCTCTGACAAACCAGGCACCTGTCCGGTCCGCCAGCACCATGTTGAAGCCTCGCCACAAGCCGGCATCAAGTCGTGTGAGCGCGCCAGCGGCCAGGCTTGCGGTGGCATGATTCAGCGCCAGCAGTGGCAACTCGCCCCGGCTGCGCTTGCCAACAGCTGGACCCAAGGTGCCCGGGCGGTTCAGCACCGTCGCGACAAGGCCATGGCGATTTATCCCCATCCAGGTGCCGCCGCCCGAGCGGTCACGCCCGGCGATCACGCCAGGGCTATCGGGCCACCATGCGGCGGGGGGATCCCATGCACGGTCGACCCGTTCATCCCGGTTAGCCGCGAGCAGGACTTTGTCCGGACGCACAAGGGTGATCACGGTACACACACCCTCTAGGTGGCGGTCCTGGTCGCCGATGCCTAGGCGCGGCCGCGTCACATCCTGTTCGGCGCTGTCCCAAGTATTTTGCGCGACACCCGCGCGGTTGGCGGCAGCTTGATCTCAGCCGTCACGCGCTTACCGGCTCAACACGCTCCGTTTGCTCAGATCACAACGGGCTTTCGCGCGGCAACCGGCATGGGCGTCACGGTCCAGCGGAGGAGGCTGTCCTCCGTAACCTTCTTAGGGCGCGGATCCAATCACTCAGCGGCCTTGGCGATGTCGGTCGTGCGGGTCCGCGTCCGCAATGTCACGATTTCCTCGGCCGCGGTCGGGTGGATGCCAATGGTGCGGTCGAAGTCTGTCTTCGTCGCGCCCATGACCACGGCGATGGCCACGCCTTGGATTATTTCCGCCGCGTCCTCGCCCAGCATATGGGCACCGACGACTTTCTGCGTGAGCTTTTCCACGACCAGCTTCATCGTGGTCCTGCGAGGGCGCCCGGAAAGGTTGTGCCGCATCGGTGTGAAGCGCGTCAGATAGATGTCCACCGGTCCCAGAGCGGATGCCTGTTCCTCGGTCAGCCCCACCGTGGCGACCGGCGGGGTGGTGAATACGGCAGACGGAATGTTCCACAGCGAGACCGTGCGCGGATTGCCGCCGTACAGGGAGTCAGCCAGCGCGTGTCCCTCGGCTGTCGCGACCGGCGTCAGGTTTACCCGGTCCGTCACGTCACCCATGGCGTAGATATGCCGCTGTGTGGTGCGCAACCGATCATCGATCTTGACCGCATTCTTGGCGTTCAACTCGACGCCGACGTTCTCCAGCCCAAGCCCCTTGACGTTGGCGCGCCGACCCGTGGCGAAGAACACCAGGTCGGTGGCGAGTTGCTGACCACTGCCGAGGGTCAGGGTGCGGCGGTCGCCGTCGGCTTCCAATTTAGCCGGGGTGCACTCAGGATGCAGGATGATGCCCTGCTCCATCAGCGCGTCGACCATCGCTTCGCGGATGTCGTGGTCAAACCCACGCAGCGGTAAGGGCTGTCGATAAACCAGATGCACCTCGGCACCCAGAGCCCGAAAGATGCCGGCGAATTCGACGGCGATGTAGCCCGAGCCGACCATGACGACATGCGGAGGCATAGTCTTCAGATAGAATGCATCATCCGAGACGATCCCAAGTTCCGCACCGGGGATATTTGGACGCTCCGGATAGCCGCCGGTGGCGATGACGATGGTATCGGCAGTGATCCGCTTGCCGCCGATCTCGACGGTGTGGGGGTCCACAAGAGATGCGCGTCCGTCGAACACGGTTGCCCCGGCGTTCGCCAACAGCTTGCGGTAGGTGCGCTCTAGCCGCGTGATCTCCCGGTCCTTCGCGGCGATCAATTTCCCCCAATCGTGCGGCCCTTTCTGGATGGTCCAGCCGAAGCCGGCCGCATCATCGGCCCAGCCCCCGTATTCGCCTGCCTGGACCAGTAGCTTCTTCGGCACGCAGCCGATATTGACGCAGGTGCCGCCCCAATGCCGCTCCTCCGCTATGCCGACGCGGGCGCCATGGCCGGCGGAAATTCGGGCGCACCGCACCCCGGCAGAACCGCCGCCGATGACAAACAGGTCGAATTCCATGCGGATATCCTTTCGTCGAGAGCGTTCATGTGTGGCCTGAATAATGACGGTGCAAGCTTCGGTGCGGCCGGCGGCTGACCAAGCCTGAAGGCGGTTTGCCAGGGGATACCAGTTAAGCAACCTCGGTCGCGGAACGGGGTATCGCCACCTGGGCCATGCGAGGTCGATCACGAAATTAAGATCAGAGGGCCGCAGCGTCCTATGCCTGGAGCCCGTCCAGTGTCCGATCGCGGAGAAAGCGGCACGTCCCGGTGCTGGGCAGCTCGGGTGGACTTGTTCCAAATGCTGCGTAGGACAAGAGGTCCAGCACTGGCCGGTCGCCAACCAAGTTTGACTCCAGTTCAGAGCAGCGGCGAGATCTGGTTCAGGAGGAACAGCTATGAAGATTACCCAGGTCGAAGCCTTCCAGGTGGCTTGGAGACCGAGCGACAGGGCTACACAGCGGAGCGCCTTCGTCCGCGTCCACACCGATATGGGCCTGGCTGGTCTTGGTGAAGCATCGCCAATGCAGGGGGGGCGAGCGTCGCTTGGCATGATCGCGCACGATATCGCGCCGCTGCTGCTGGGCCGCGATCCGCTCGATCACGCCGTGCTGCTCGATCAGGCCCTGCACACCCTGGTCAAACTCGGGCCCGACGGCGCGCTGACCGGTGCGCTGGCGGCGCTTGACATCGCGCTGTGGGACCTGAAGGGCAAGCTGACCGGCCTGCCGATCCATAAGCTGATCGGCGGCGCGTGGAAGACGGCCCTGCCGTTCTATGCCTCGATCGGCGGGAACGGCAGCGGTGACCGCGATGTCGCCGCGGTGGTGCGCGCGGTGGAGGCGCGTCTGGGTGCCAAGCCGGCGGCGGTGAAGATCCGTTTCGATAACGCCAGAACAGCGCTGGATCTTGATATTCCGGGGGATATCGCGAAAGCGCGTGCCGTGCGCAGGTTGGTTGGTGACGGCTTCCCGTTGGCGTTCGATGCCAACAACGGATACACAGCCGGCGGTGCGATCCGGGTTGGACGTGCACTGGAAGAACTGGGCTACTGGTGGTTCGAGGAACCGGTCCAGCACTATCATGTGCGTACGCTGGGAGAGGTGGCCAGAGCGCTGGACATCACCGTTTCGGCTGGCGAGCAGACCTACACGCTTCCCGCTCTTGCCGAACTAATCGACGCGGGTGTGGCCATGGTTCAACCGGATGTCGTCAAGATGGGCGGCATCACCGGCTTGTTGCGCTGCGCGGCCCTGGCGCAAGCGCATGGGGTGGAACTGGTGCCGCACCAGACACAGCCGATAGTCGGGCACACGGCCAATCTGCACGTGGTGGCCGCCCTGCTGCAGGGCACCAAGCCGGTCGAGTGGAACGATCCATCCGATCGCACGCATGCGATATTTGAAAATCCGCCGGTCCCGATCGATGGGTTATTCCATCTGCCCACAGGTCCGGGCCTCGGGCTTCTGGTCAATGAGGCCGCGCTGGCCGAACGTCGCGTGGAAATCTGACGCACGATGCCGGAGCGCGGGTTGATGGAGTCGGGATACTAGGGCGTGTCGTCAAATAGCTAGAGCCTTCCAGGCCGCGGTGAGTCTGAACTGCAACATCTGGGCAAAAAGAGATGCGACACAGCGCGCAGGGGATTCCGGCGCGCCGCATTCTCCGATTGCTAAGCGGTCAGCTTTGGAGGCTGACCGATGTGGCGCTATGGACTGCGTGATGACCAGTGGGATCGGATCGAGGCGTTGCTGCCCGGGCGGCCAGGCTGGGTGGGAGTAACCGCGGCGGACAACCGCCTGTTCGTCGAGGCTGTGCTCTACCGCTATCGCGCCGGTCTCCCGTGGCGTGACCTGCCGGAACGCTTCGGCGACTGGAAAAACGTCCATCGGCGCTTCAGTCGCTGGGCTAATACCAAGCGGCCTAAACATTGACCGTTGCCCAGTCTCGGGTGCCGATTGAGCGGATGCGATCTGGATCGTTGACCAGGAAGTTCCAGGCGTCCAGGCAGGCTTGCTGGATTGCCTCATAACTATTCCACACACGCGCGCACAACTTGTTGGCGCGCAGGTAGGCCCAAACGTTCTCCATCGGGTTCAACTCTGGAGCGTAGGCGGGCAGCTCGATCATGACGATATTGTCTGGAACCTTGAGCGCACCGCCAGACTGATGCCATCCGGCGCGGTCGCAGACCAGCGCGGCGACCGCGCCGGGCGCGACCTGGGTGCTGATCTCAGCGAGGTGCAGGTTCATGCATTCGGTGTTGGCCGCCGGCGTGATCATCCCAGCCCCCACCCCACGCGCAGGGCAGATCGCGCCGAACAGGTAGACCGCGTCATGACGATTATCCCGCACCATGGGCGGGCGTGAGCCAACAGCTCCCCAAACGTAGGCATGGGTGCCCTTCTGGCCGACCCTGGCCTCGTCCTGGAACCAGATCTCGACTGGCGTACCGGTGGTGGTGCTGAGCAGGGCTTCCTTCAGGATAGAGCGGAAGTTTTTTTATATGTCTCCTGTGCCGCCTCATCCTTTTGCGGATGATACGGGCGCGGCTGCAACCGGGTGAGCTTGAGCTTGCGCAGCCACTTGCCGATCGTGCGCTCGTTCACGCTGACCGAGAAGCGGCTGGCGACCTCAGCGCGCAGATCAACGCAGCGCCAGCGCACAACCTGGTGCTTCTGCGGATCGGGACCGGCGACAACCAAGGCACGCAGATCGGCCATCTGCGCCTCGGTCAGCTTGGGCGGCGGGCCAGGCGGCGTCCGCGATCGCAAGCCGTCAAGGCCAGCCTCGTTGTAGCGATGGACCCAGTCGCGCAAGCTCTGACGGTCCATTCCTGGCACAGGGTCCAACACCATCGCAATTGACAGCAAACGCCGGCTTTGCGCCGGCTCATCCTGGTCGCAAGCGCACGCAGCTCAGCGGCGGTGTGCTCGGTCCGAGTGATCCTGACCGACAATGAATACGCGATGATCGACAGCACCATCGTGCGCGCTTACCAGCACAGTGCCGGCGCGAAAAAAAAGCCGGCGAAGACCAGGCGATCGGACGATCGCGTGGCGGATTGAGCACCAAGATCCACACGTTGGTCGATGCGCTCGGCAATCCGACGGCGTTTCATCTGACGGGCGGCGAGGCGCATGATCTGGTCGGCGCCGACCATCTGCTGGCGGATATGCAAGCTGCAACGCTGATCGCCGACAAGGCATTCGACGCCGACAAGCGGGTCATCGAGCCGCTCACGACCGCCGGCAAGACGGCTGTGATCCCATCAAAGGCCAACCGCAAGTCGCGCCGGACGTATGATCGGCATCTCTACAAAGAACGCCACTTTCTAATACCATGTGTGGACGGCCCGTAGAGTTCAAGTAGGGTTGCAAGATACTGGCGTTGGTTCGAATGCGCTCATGTGTCCGGCCTTTGACGCGGGACGCTTTGTCCGCTGGCCCAGATGGGATCCGCGAGCGACATCCAAACAACCGGGCGGCCTATTATGCCACTGGTATTAACGGGTTCTGTCTCTCGTCGGGAGCCTATCAGGAGTCTTGTGTGAGGGGTCGGTTTCACCTGATCCCTCTACTCGACGCTGAAGCGGTCGCCGAACATGATGGCGAACTGCGTCATGGCGGCGGTCCATTCACGTTGGGCATTCTTCCAATCGCTGCTGACGCGGCGCAAGACCAGATACAGCCGTTTGATCGCGGCCTCGTCGGTCGGGAAGTGTCCGCGGCTGCGAACCGCCGTTCGCAGCGTGCTATTGAGGCTCTCGATCGTATTGGTGGTGTAGATGATCCGCCGCACCTCGGGCGGGAAGGCGAAGAACGGGATCACCTGATCCCATTGCCGGCGCCATAACGGGGCGATCGCAGCGTATTTCTGCCCCCAAGGCCCAGCTTCGAAGGCCTCCAGTGCCAACAGCGCCGCGTCAGCCGTGGGCGTCTGGTAGATCGGCTTCAGCGCCGCCACGACCTGCTTGCGGTCCTGCCAGGAGACATAGGCCAGCGCGTTGCGCAGCAGATGCACGATGCAGGTTTGCACCAGGGTTTGCGGGAAAGCGGCGTTGATCGCCGCGGGGAACCCCTTCAACCCATCAACCACGGCAATCAGGATGTCGCGGACCCCGCGGTTGCGCAGCTCGTTGACGATCCGCAGCCAGAACTTCGCACCCTCGTTCGGATCGATCCACAGCCCCAGGATATGCTTGCGGCCATCCGGCGTGATGCCGAGGGCAAGGTAGACCGCCTTGTTGCACACCATGCCCTGGTCGCGGACCTTGACCCGGATGGCATCGAAGAACATCACTGGATACAGCGGTTCCAACGGCCGTGATTGCCATTCGGCGACCTCCGCCGCCACCGCGTCGGTGACCGTGCTGATCAGCTGCGGCGAGACCTCGGCACCATAGATCTCTTCGAGGTGTCCCTGGATCTCGCGCGTGCTCATCCCGCGGGTGTAAAGCGAGATCACCTTGTCATCGAAACCTGGCAGCCGGCGCTGGTACTGGCCGATCAGTACGGGATCGAAGCGGGCTTCCCGGTCGCGCGGAATGGTCACCTCGACGTGGCTGTCATCGGGCAACACGCGCTTGCGGGTGGAGCCGTTGCGATGGTTACTGCCCTCACTTGAGGCGCGGTCCTGGGTCAGATGGTGCTCGATCTCAGCCGCCATCAGCCGGTTCAGCAGGGCCTTCTTGAGTTCGCCCAGCAGGCCGTCCTGGCGCATTACCGAGGAAGGGTCCTGGCCGGACAGCAACTCGTCAATCAACTCGTTCCGTATGGTCATGGGTCTCTCCAAGCCCGTCGCCGGGCTTCAATATGACCCCTCACACAAGATTCCTGATAGGCTCCTTGTCGGTTCGACCGATAGCCATCTCTTGCTTGCCCTTGAACCCTTGGCAGCCGCGCGGCTCAGGCTGCGAGCGGCTGACGCCGATACGCTTCCCTACGCGACATTGGGATTGACCCGCCTTGGTGGACGGGTTGTTAGCTTGGATGGTTACGTTTCCATGACGGTCTTTTGAGTATGCTCCTGTTCATAGTTGATCGGTGAGCGGTATCCAATCGCGGAGTGTAGACGGACTGGATTGTAGAAGCCTTCGATGTAGCTGAAGCAGGCTGTCTTGGCTTCGGCCTGTGAGGCGAATCGGCGGCGGGCCAATAACTCGCACTCAAGCGTGGAGAAGAAGCTCTCGCACATGGCATTGTCGTAGGCATCGCCGACTGACCCCATTGAGGGCCGCACGCCTGCCTCACGGCAGCGGCCGCCAAATGCCAGCGACGTATATTGGCTGCCTTGATCGGAATGATGAATGACGTCACCGGGTTGCCGCTGCCCGACCGCCATTTCCAGCGCGTCCAGCACGAGTTCCGTTCGCAAATGGTTTGCCATCGACCCGCCGACGATCTTGCGGCTCCAGGCGTCGAGGACAACGGCCAAGTAGAGAAACCCCGCCGAAGTCGCGATGTCGGTAATGTCCGCCACCCAGAGTTTGTTCGATCCGATGGCGGTGAACTTGCGGTCCACGAGATCTGGGGCTGGCCGCGCCTCCTTGTCGCGCCGCGTCGTGGTGGGGCCACCTTGGCGATGGCTGGCGCCAACCAGACCTGCGGCTGGCATCAATCGTGCGATCCGCTTGCGTCCGTGCCGGTCTCCCTCTGCCCGAAGCTGGGCATGAACACGAGGGGCACCATAGGACATGGCATGAACCGTCCTGACCCGCTTCAAAAGGTCCGCGTCGGCGCGCGCGTGGACGGATGGTGGACGGTTACGCCAAGCCTAGTAGCCCGCCGTTGAGACGCCGAGCACGCGCGCCATCGAGGCAACCGGGAACAAGGCCTGGTTCGTGCTCATGAACCGGAAGACCCGGACGGTATCGTGCCGGTCTCGCGGGCGAACCAGGCCGCGGCTTTTGAGAGGATATCGCGTTCCAGGCGGAGTTGGCGCACCTCGCGCCGGAGCTTGATCAGTTCTTCGCGTTCCGCGCCTGACGTGGTGTCGGCGCCGTCGTTGCGGCGACCCTCGCTCCGGTCGGCTTGGATGACCCAGTTGCGAATGGATTGGGCGGTGGGCTCAAACTCGCGGGCCAGATCATCCGGATCACGTCCGGAACGAACCAACTCAATCATCTGACGCCGCATTTCCGGCGCGTAGGGTGGGCGCGTCTTGGGCATAACGAAACACCTCTGACGAAAGCTTCAGGGTGTCCACCAAGGCGGGTCAATCCCACTCTCGCCGCGAATTGACGACAGGCCCCTAGCCTGTCGGAGAATGGGTGAACTGCTCGGTGACCTCGGCGACGATAACGCCGAACTTGCTGATGGTGCTGCGGATCATCACCGACCCGTCGGCCAGACGGTACATCCATTGGTTCATCGTGACGTTCATCAAGCTGTTGTCGGGCGAGCGCTTCAGCACCCATTGCCAATGAAAGATGTTGCCGTTGGTCTCGCCCTTGGCGACGCCGACCATGTCATTGGCGGTCGCCTCGAACCGATTCGGACCACTATGCCATAACGTCCAGTTCCGCTGCTGCGTGGTGCCGTCCTGGAACGACAGGTGCTGCACCATCCGCAATCGATCGGCGCCATCCTCTTCGCCAAAGCTGTCCGTGACGATCCGTTCGGTGGGTGCGCCGGAGCGGCTCTCGACCACACCCCAGGAATGCGTATGGCCGTCGAAGAACACCAGCGGGTCGAAAGGTGAGCCGGCGCCCACGGACGGCGCCGGGTCAGCGGCTCTGTCGCAGCCGGCGAGCAAGGGGACGGCCAGGCAGATTACCAGCAGGGAAAGACGCACGCTTCTGTCCTCGGTTCACCAGGCCACCGAACATGGCAAACCCTATCCTCGATACGAAGCAATGAAGAAGACAGTTCAGTGCTGGCGTGTAACATTTTCGATGGGCATGGGCAAAGCCGGCAGCGGGTCGCGACCAGTCGCGGTGCCAGGGGAACCGGGTGAAGCTTTCAGGCGGTGAGTAGGCTTGCCAGGAAGTCATCGTCCCATGACGCTGCCTTGCGCCTGCCTCGCAAGGATTGCTTGCCGGCCGGTCGTCTCAGCAGATTGAGCGCCATGTGCTTGATAGTGGTGAAGTTGGCTGCGGCGTGATTGGTTCGCACCCGGCATTCGTCGTCGCGGAACACCATGTCCATGACCCAGTGCAGGCTGTTCTCGATCGCCCAGTGGCTGCGCACGACCGGCCCCAGAAGCGATGCCAGCACCACCAGCGCGGTGATGTAATAGCGCGTCTCCTGCTCAATCTTTCCGCTGATTTCGCGGCTGCTCTCGACGATGACTTTGAAGCCTGGCCATTCATGTCGCTCCTGGAGCCATTTGATGTCGTGGATGACGGTCGTGGTTCGGGTTTCGATGCGGCCATGGTCGCCGTCGATTGTGGTATCCTGGCTGGTCTCGGTGTCGGCGAACCCACGCGCCTTCTACTCGGTGGCGAACCGCTCGACGTCATCGCGCAGCGATCCCTGGTTACCTTTAAAGGGCGAACACGTAATCGGCCTTCTTGTCGATCACCTTCCGTGCAATAGCGCGCTGGCACCCCATTGCGTCGATGGTGATGATTGCGCCTTCAATGGCCAGCATGTCGAGCAGCTGGGGGATAGCCCGATCTCGTTGGCTTTTTCCGTCACTTTGACTTGTCCCAGCACGAGGCGCTGGCGCGCGGCGAAAGCCGAAACCTTGTGGATGGCGGCCTTGGCACCCTTCTTCTGGCCTGATCGGCGCATGGTTTTGCCGTCGATCGCGATCACGTCCGTCGGCACGCCCGCGACCGCGGCCACCCAGGCGACGAAGCAGCTTTGAAACGGGTCGGCGTCCAAAGTGGCGAGGATGTCGCCGAGGTGATCGTGGGCCGGCGTGCCATCCTTGAACGAGAGCTGCGAAGCAACGCGAGCTTCTTGGTTCCAAAGAGCGCGATCTCGGTGAAGCATTCCGCGCCGGCCAGCACGCCAAGCAAACACAGAAGCAGCACCTCGTCGAGCGGGTAGGTCACCTTGCCGGGCTGGCGGGGATCCCGAGGTTCCTTGAAATGGCTCAGAAAGACGACCGTCTCGACAAATGCCGCGCAATTCGTTGTCGTGTCATCCATGGTCAGCCCTCGCCAGCGAATCGAGGCCGGCCATGGATTCAGCGATTTAGCGGTTTGTCACGTGTTCCTTCGCCCGATTGCCCTGGTCGCGGTGCCGACCGCTGTGGACAGGCATGGCGGGACCGGCGCAACATCGTGGCATGCGCGCGGTACTGGCTATTTTCCTGCTGATCGGCCTGACGGCCTGTTCCGGCGATCCCAGGTCCTATGGCATCACCGGGCCCGGCGCTCAGCCGCCGGCCGCGCCGTCGGCGGAAATCGCGCCAGAGGAGGCGTCACCAGTGCCGGGGGTGTCGAATTCCGGCACGTCGTATGGACCGGCCACCCAGCCCACAACCGGCGGCAGCGGGTTCTGGGGGTATAACTAGCCCATCCTATTCACGGTGACGAGGAACGTTTCGCCGCCTGATCAGCGGACATGCGTTGGCGATGCGCCCTTTCATCGCGGTTGCAAATTAACTTGGCTGGGCGTTGGAGGTTGAGCGGATCGGATGACGTCGGGGCACAGGCCCCGGTGGTCACGGTCCCCCTCGGTTGCAAGCTGCGCGCGATCCCCGGAACAGGGCCGCTTCGGGGCATGCCGCGGCGAAGGCGATGCGGACCCGTGTCGCGGTTTCGGTGACCCGGCCGGCGATCTTGATCAAGCGCATGCGCAGGGTGATGAACTCGGCTGACGCCAGGCGTTGCGGCTTGGGGATGGCGTCACGTACCGTCAGCATCAGCCGGTAAGCAGCGGTGTGCAGCACCAGGCGCACCTGGTTGGCGAGCGGCGAGCGGCAACTGGTGCGGTCGGAGGCAAGCTGGCTCTTGTGCAGCTTGATCAGGTTCTCGGCTTGGCCGCGCGCGATACAGCGTGTCATACAGCCATTCGGCGGTGCCGGACCGGAAGTTGGTCACCACGTAGCGAACATCCAATCCTTTCGGCGTGGCCTCGATCCGCGCGGCGACGTCGCTGGCAGCGCCAGGACCGGGCACCATAGCGGACCTTGGTATAGCGGCGCACTGCCACAGCCTGATCGACGGCACGCCGCACCCTGGCTTCGTCGGCAACGGGTTCAACCAGACCGTGCAGCACGGCATTGCCGGACAGGTGACCGCGTTGGCCTCGCACCCTGCCATCACCTCTGGGCGGCCGTAGTGGCCATCGCCGCGAACGGTCAGCCGCGTGTTCGGCCAGTGCTGGCGGATGCGGCGCATCAGACGGCGCAGATGGTTGCGGATTTCGGCACCGGACGGCGGCGCGCCAGGACGCAGCAGCCGTGCCACCGGTCGCGCTGTCGCGGTGTCATAGACATGGATCGGCAGAAAACAGCGCTCGTCATAATGCGCGTTGAACAGCGACATCTGCTGATGCCCATGCACGACGTCCAAGGTATCGTCGATGTCCCGCGTCACTGACGCGGGCGGACGCTGGCAGCTGGCGCAATAGGTATCGGCCATGGCGTCGGTCAGGCGGATGACTTCGCGCAGGCCGGGCGCCGCAGCCGCCGGTGGAGGGACCGCTGCCGACCGATCAGGTCAATCTGACGGACAAAGAATCGTGCATCATGCCGATCCCGGACGGCGGGTTCGAACAGGGCTACAACGCCCAGGCGGCGGTGGCGGCAGACAGCCTGCTGGTGGTGGCCACCGATGTGGTGCAGGCGCCGAACGACAGGCAGCAAGTTGAGCCGATGCTGGGAAAGCTGGCCGAACTACCCGGCAAACGGGGCAAGGTTGACGAGTTGCTTGCCGACAAACGGGTATTTCAGCGAGGGCAATGGGAATGTCAGAATTTCTGTGTGTGAGGCGTTTTCAGTCTCCCCCCCCGATTGGGTCGGTAACTGGATCTGGCGAATAGTCTACTCGGTAAGCTCATAGACTGGCTAATCCATGTTCCTTGGTTCGATCAAAGCACCTGTTGCTTCGCCCCGACCTGGCAGTGCGTCGGCGATCGCGCGCAAGCCCAGTCAAATTCGCCGCTTGCGGCGGGACCGGAGCCACGCACAGCCCCGCTTGGGGCGAGCATGGCGAGGACCCACAATTTGACCGGGCTGAGCCCGATGCTTGGCTGCAGCCAGGCGAGGCGCTCTCTTGTTGTTCTTATCTGGAACCATCACATCAGGCCTCCCGGGTGAAGCGCTCGGCGTAGAGGATCGCGAACTGGTTCATCGCCTCCTTCCAATGATGCGCCGCCTTGCCCCAATCGACGGTGATATTGCGCAAGGCCAGCCAGATCAGCTTGCTCGCCGCGTCGTCGCTGGGGAAATGACCCCGCGTCTTGATGATTTTCCGCAGTCTGGCATTGACGCTTTCGATCGCATTGGTGGTGTAGATCACCCGCCTGATCGCGGGCGGAAACGCGAAGAACGGGATCACCTGGTCCCAGGCGCGACGCCAGGCGGCCACCGCGGTCGGGAATTTCCGCCCCCACGCGCCGTCCGCGAACGTATCCAGCGCGGCCAGGGCAGCCTCGGCGCGGGCCGCGGCATCGATCGGACGCAGCGCCGCGGCCAGCGGTTTGCGATCCTTCCAACTGGCGTAATCAAGGCTGTTGCGGATCAAATGCACAATGCAGGTCTGCAACGTGGTCTGCGGAAGACCACCGCCAGCGCCGCCGGCATTCCTGTCAGCCCGTCCGTCACCGCGATCAGGATGTCGAGCACGCCGCGGGTGCGCAGGTCGTTGAACATCTTCATCCAGAATTTGGCGCCGTCCGTGGTCTCAATCCATAGACCAAGGATCTCCCGCGTGCCGTCCCGGCGCACCCCAAGCGCCAGATACACCGCCTTGTTGCGCACCACGGTGTCCTCGCGGATCTTCACCCGCAGCGCATCGAAGAACACCACCGGATAGACCGCTTCCAGCGGCCGGCTCTGCCACGTCGTCACCTCGGCCAGCACCCCGTCGGTCACCGTGCTGATCAGCCGCGGGCTGACCTCGGTGGGCGTCGCGCCGCAAACCCGCGATGCCCGCGGCAAGGTAGCGCTCCTGCCAGCGACTGACCGTCACCTTGCTCCTACCGACGGAACGCGCGATCGACATCACGCCAACCCGCTCAGCCGACAACACGACGATCCGGGCCCGCCAAACCACTTTCTGTGGGGTATTCCGCCCAGAAATCCACTCTTCCAGCGTCACCCGATCCGTCGACGAGAGCCAGAGGCATGCATCGGTCTTCTGCATCCCGTAAGACTCGCACAGCTGGGCCGCCTTAGAAATCGTGCGTTAAGATCAAAACACTAGCAGCCTGTCGGACTTAGCCGAAATTCGGGATTTTCTGGAATATCCTGTCTGTACAAGCGCCGTCACCGGAACATTGTTTCTGCCAAGATTCGTCTAGGGCAGGATAGTTGCGCGAACTACTTAAGTCCGACAGGTTGCTAGCTCTAGCTCTAGCTTTTGCCGTCGCTGGGCCGGCGCGTTGAGGTGCGACTCCAGGCGACGAGCATAATTCGCACATCGAGCAGCTCGAAGGCGATCCAAATCGATGTTCAGTCTGAAAAGGAATTGACAGCAATGGGCTGCTAGCAGCCTGTCGGACTTAACGCGACGGGCAAGCAGACTGTAGGATCGGGGTATCGAGTTGCCTGTCTTTCTGACCGAGTATCTGCCGCATGAGCAACTTCCGCCTGATCAATCGCGACACTGGCTTTCTGATGCCTCCGTCGGTGGACGAGTGGCTACCGACGCGGCATCTGGCCCGGTTTATCGTGGAGGTGGTCGAGGGGTTGGATCTGCGTGCGATGACCGGCAGCTATCGTGGCTCGGGAGAGGCTTCGTATCACCCGCGACTGCTGCTCGGGATGATCATCTACGGCTATGCCACCGGCGTGTTTTCCAGCCGCAAGCTGGAGCGGGCGACCTATGATTCCGTGGCGTTCCGCTTCATCGCCGCCAATGAGCATCCTGACCACGACACGATCGCGGCATTCCGACGGCGCTTCCTGCCGCAGATCGAGGCGCTATTTGTTCAGGTGCTTGGCGTGGCGCGTGAGATGGGGGTGCTGAAGCTGGGCACGGTGGCGCTGGATGGCACCAAGATCCACGCCAATGCCAGCCACCTCATCTGGCCATTCCATCAGGCTACGCCTGACGGAACCTTGGGCCAGCCTCGCCACAGCGCGCTGTCGTATGAGCATGCGGGCCGGATCGAGGCGCAGTTGAAGGCCGAAGTGGCCGACCTGATGGCCCGCGCCGAGGTGGCCGATCAGGCGGATGTGCCGGATGGCATGCAAATCCCCGAGGAACTGGCGCGGCGCGAGACCCGGCTGGCCGCGATTGCCGAAGCAAAGGCCAAGATCGAGGCGCGGGCAAAGGCGCGGTATGTGGGTGCCAAGGCGGAGTATGACGCCAAGCTGGCGCGGCAGGAGGCCAAGAGGGCGGCCGGCAAGAAACCCGGTGGCAAGCCGCTGGTGGTGCCGGTGGAAGAGCCTTTGCCCGGCGATCAGGTCAATCTGACCGACGAGGACAGCCGCATCATGCCAGGGGCCGGCGGCGGGTTCGAACAATGCTATAACGCGCAGGCAGTGGTGGCGGCGGGAAGCCTGCTGGTGATCGCCGCCGACGTGGTGCAGGCGCCCAACGACAAGCGGCAGCTTGAACCGATGCTGGGCAGGATTGCCGATCTACCCGATGAGTTTGGCAAGGTTGGCGCCTTGCTGGCCGACAACGGGTATTTCAGCGAAGGCAATGTGAACGTCTGCGCGGCGGCGGGGATTGGTCCGGTGATCGCGATGGGACGCGAGGCGCATCATCCCTCGCTCGACGAGCGCTTTGCCGAGCCGCCATCGCCGCCGCGGCAGCCCACGCCACTTGCGGCTATGGACCATCGCCTGAAGACGGCCGAGGGCAAGAAGCTTTACGCCATGCGCAAGCAGACGCCCGAGCCGGTGTTCGCGATCATCAAGTCGGTGCTCGGGTTCCGTCAGTTTCTGCTGCGTGGGCTCGACCACGTCAGAGGCGAGTGGAACCTCGTGACCATGGCGTGGAACATGAAGCGGATGTTCGTCCTGGCAGAGGCGATCTGAGCCGGATCGCGCCCTTTCCAGGCTCCTGCAGGACCCCACGGCCCGATGCAAACGGTCGGAACCACCGTACGCACGGATTCAGCCCCGAAACCGCCCCAACAATGCCAACCACCTCGCGCAACGTCCGCAGACCAAACAACCCAGCAGCCAACTCCGACAGGCTGCTAGGCGACCCGGCGAATGACCATCGAAGAGTTCCTGGCCTGGCAGGTTGCCAGAGGACAACGTTACGAATTAGTGGGTCGCGAGCCGGTCCAATGGCTAGGGTGAAGCTTCGCCACGATCGAGTAACCGGCAATGCGTTCTCCGAGATCAGACGGCAGATCTGGACGGCTGACAGCCCCTGCGATGCCTTCGCGGCCGATATAGGCATCCGCACATCGGTCGGGAACATCCGCAGGCCGGACATCAGCGTCCTGTGTCCGCCACTTGATGAGGAGGCCACGATATCCGAAAACCCACGCCTGATCGTCGAGGTGCTCTCAGAGGCGATAGAACGAGTGGACCGTCTCATCAAGCTTACGTTAGCCCAGATCGATCGCGAACCGTGTCAAATCGGCCAGCTGACAGTGTCGCAGTGCGCCTTCTTCAGTCGAGTGCAACACGACCTGCGGTGCCGCCTCGGCCTCAAACGCCTCCTGCCATCGCGGCGCGCACAGGCACCAGCGGTCGCCTGGTTTCAACCCGGCGAAGCCGAACTCCGGACGCGGCGTGGAGAGGTCGTTTCCCTGCGCCTTGCTGAACGCAAGAAACTCCGCGGTCATGACGGCGCAGACGGTGTGGCTGCCGAGGTCTTCGGGGGTGGTTTCACAGCAACCGTTGCGGAGGAAACCGGTCATTGGGTCGTTTGAGCAGACCCCGATCGGGCCGCCTAGCACATTACGGGAAGGGCGGCGGCCTGGTCGGCGCCCGGTCTCGTCGAACGGCATGCAACTACCTCGATACTTACGACTTTGTTTACCATTGACCGCGAGAATGGGCCCATGAGCAGGCGCATTCAATCCTCCACCATGGCCATCGCCAACACCTTCGCGTTCAGCGGGATTGAGGCGGTGCCGGTCGAGGTACAGGTGCAGGTCGCTCCCGGCACACCGGGCCTGGTGCTGGTCGGGCTGCCCGACAAGGCGGTGGGCGAAGCGCGGGAGCGGATTCGGGCCGCGTTCGCCTCGATGGGGCTGTCGCTGCCGCTGAAGCGGGTGCTGATCAACCTGAAGCCGGCCGATCTGCTGAAAGAAGGCAGCCATTTCGACCTTCCGCTTGCTCTGGGGCTGCTGGCGGCGATGGAGGTGCTGCCGCGCGATGAGATCGCGGGCTACGCCGCGCTGGGCGAATTGTCGCTGGACGGCTCGCTCAACCCGGTTGCCGGGGTGCTGCCAGCGGCGATCGGGGCCTCGGCGCGTGACCTTGGCCTGATCTGTCCTGCCGGCCAAGGTGGCGAGGCGGCCTGGGCGGGTCGGATCGAGGTGCTGGCGCCGCCCGACCTGCTTAGTCTGATCAACCATTTCCGCGGCACCCAGGTGCTGACGCCACCGGACACCGCAGGGGTCGCCGTGACCCCCGCGAGCCCGGATCTGAGCGATGTGAAAGGCATGGAGACCGCCAAACGGGCGCTGGAGATCGCCGCTGCCGGCGGCCACAACCTGTTGCTGGTCGGGCCGCCCGGCGCCGGCAAATCGATGCTTGCCGCCAGGCTTGCTGGGCTGCTGCCGGATCTGGATCCGCGGTCGGCGCTGGAGGTCAGCATGATCCACAGCATCGCTGGGTTGTTGGACGGCGGCCGGCTGGTGATGCGCCCGCCGTTCCGCGAACCACACCATTCAGCCTCTCAGGCGGCGCTGTCTGGCGGCGGCCACCGCGCCAGGCCCGGTGAGGTCAGTTTGGCGCATCGCGGCGTGCTGTTCCTGGACGAGCTTCCAGAATTCCCCCGTCAGACCTTGGAGGCGTTGCGGCAGCCGATGGAGTCGGGGCGAACCACGGTGTCCCGCGCCGCGGCCCACATCACCTATCCGGCCCGCTTTCAGCTGGTCGCCGCGATGAACCCGTGCCGGTGCGGCTATCTGGGACAGGGCGGCCGGGAGTGCGGGCGCGCCCCGCGCTGCGGCGAGGACTACCAGAACAGGGTCAGCGGCCCGGTGCTCGACCGGATCGATCTGACGGTTGATGTGCAGCCCGCGACCGCCGCCGAACTGGCGCACGCCCCGACCGGCGAGGGCAGCAAGGTGATCGCGCAGCGTGTCGCGCGGGCACGCCAGGTCCAGGTCAGCCGCCACGGTGCCGACGGGCCGCTTTGCAACGCGGAGGCCGACGGCAAGATGATCCGCTTGCTGCCGGATGCCCAGAAGCTGCTGGAACAGGCGATGGAGCGGCTGCGTTTGTCACCGCGTGGCTACACCCGCACGATGCGGGTGGGACGCACGATCGCCGATCTGGCCGGCGCCGAGACGGTGGGGCGGGTGCACGTCGCCGAGGCCCTGGCGTTCCGCCACCGCTCCCCCGGTTGACGGCGGGGCCGCGGCATCCACCGAGCTGCCGTGCCTCGACGAAAAAAGCCGTTCCGCTTCGATATCCTTTCTATTGGCCCGTCGGGGTAGCTTGGTCAGCCGCCATCGACCGGCGACCGGCGCGGATCGACGGGGGATAGGCGACCATCGACCAGAGATCGCCCACAGGTCTGATCGAGGCAGCTGTTTCAGCTCGCCGGCGTCCCCTGACCAGGCCCCCAACGGTTGAAGGCGGCCCTGAACCTCGTCCGCGGCAGTGGCCGCAGGACGCCAGCCGACGGCCGGCGCGTCAGCGATAGGCGCCCATGTGGCAGCCGGTCTCCGAGATCGGTTGCAGCAACGGCTCGCCTGCAACCACTTCCAAAACGTCATAGAAGTCGTCAGGGTTTTTCATCGCGGACGGCGCCTTGCCGACCACCACGGGCACCGGACGAACGAGCTGGTGATCCTCGGCGCGATAGTACACCTTGCCGAGCGAGGTCTCGTACGGGTCGGACTTGGACGCCTCCAGCACCTTGATCACTTCGACCGGGTAGAACGTCTTTGCCCGCTCCACCGAGACGGCCCACAGCAGCGTCTGCATATAGCCGATGTGGGCGCCCCAGCGCGGGTGATACTGGTGCCTGGCCAGGAACGCCTGGACGAAGTCCTTGGCCAGCGGGTTGGTGTCCTGCATCGTCCACCAGAAATCGAACGTGCCGTAGACGCCTTGCATCAGCTCCGCGCCGACCTCCTTGGCTTGGAATGAGGAAATGTTCGGGACCACCAGCTTCATTTTCTTCATTACACCGAACTGATTGGCCTGCTTGGTGGAGGCCACCGCGTCGGCGCCGAACGCGATGTTGACGAACACGTCGGCGCCGCTGTTGGCGATGTTCAGCAGAACCGAGCTGAAATCCGGCGTGCCCAGAGGCACCACCTGCTGGGTGGTCACGGTCCAGCCATATTGGGCCACCGACTGGCTGAAGCTGTCGAACACCGAATGGCCGTAACTATAGTCCGGCACCAGGTAGGCGGCCTTCTTGCCGTGGCCAAGCTGCTTGGCGACCACCGGGCCGAGCGCCTTGCACGCCATGTAGGCGGACGGTTGCGAGCGGAAGCCGTAGCGCTGGCAGTTTTTGCCGGTGGTATCGTTGGAGCCGGACGCGCCGACCATGTTCAGCACCTTGGCGCTTTGTGCCAGCTGCTCCAGCGCGATGGCGGTAGCACTGCTGACACTGCCGGTGATCATGATCGCCTTGCCGTTTTGTATGAAGCCGGTCTGCGCCTGCACGGCAACATTCGGCTTGGTCTCGGAGTCGGCAATATTGTAGCGGATGGTCTTGCCGAGGACGCCTTTGCCCTTGAGGCCCCACTTGCGCGCGATCGGGCTGCCGGCGTTGATCTCGGCGATCGCGAGTTCATAGCCGAACTGCGCGTCCTTGCCGTCGGCCGCATAGGCGCCGGTCAGCGGCGTGGTAATCCCGACGAAGGCGGTATCGCCGCTGACCCCATCGGGGTAGCTGCCCAGCTTCGGGTAGGTCTCGGCCGCCCGGGCGCGCCGAAACAGGGCAAGACCGCCGGCCATGCCGAGGCCGGTCTGAAGTATGTCACGACGGCCCATGCCGGCGGCCGATGTCGTTTTATTCATTGATGTGGCCCCCCATGCTGCTGCCGGCGCGGCCTGACCATGATCGTGCAAGAGAGGATCATCGGCCAGTTGCTTGCTGGATGCGTTATATCCGCCTTCCGGCTTCGTCAGCTCGCGGCGATAACTATAGCATAACAAACACGGTTTGGCGCAACCGCGCGCGTTTCGCCACGTCGTACGCCACAGGAATTTGTGGTCGGCCGCCTCGCGCACCTTCAAGGTGGATCGGGTGGCGGCGGTTCGGGTGGTCAACGCCGGCGGACCCGGTTCGGGCACCGCGGGATGCACAGCCCAAGCTATTGTGTCGGGCGCATGGGCCAGCGCCCTTGCTGTGCAATACGACTCTGCCTAAGCTTTGGCTTCAATGCGAACCGTTCGCAACTAGGAGTATGTGCCGTCATGGCGCAGGAAAGCCTTATCGCTCGCCGCTGCGAGCGCGCGGTGGTGACCGCCTACAGCGAGTTGCGTCAGGTCGGCTCCGATGACATGTCGGCTTTTCTGTCATGCACCGCGCTCTACCGGATCCACCATCCAGAGGCCTCGGTCAACGAGGCCAGGCGTCTGGTGGCCGAATGGATCGACCATCACCTTGTCCGCGGGGCGTCGGGCCCGACCGACGGATGCGACTGCGATTGATCAGCGCGCTCGCTGCTTCGCCTCTGCCATTGCCCAGCCCAGCAGCAGGAAGAACCAGCCGCCCATCGGCATGCTGGTAAAGCCGCTGGTGGATTGGATGGGCCAAAGCTGAACAAAGATCGTTGCGAACAGTCCGACCCGCAATGGGTCCGGATCGCGCCACAGGCCGCGTGCCAGCGGCAGCAGCCAGGCGATGGCCGTAGCGCAGAACAGCGCCAGCCCGATGAAGCCACTATCATCCAGCGCCTCGAAGAAGAAATTATGCGGATGATGCCAGCAGATCGCCGCGCCCCCGCCATGCGGCTGGCTGCCGTCGAAGGTCGGGCGGAAATACGCCGGTCGCGGACATCCCGTGCCGAAACCACCCGCACCCATGCCGGTCAGCGCATTCCGCTCGCCGACCTCCAGCGCCCGGGCGTACAGCAGCCCGTAGGGTGAGATCGCGAAATGTTCCAGCTGTGTCGAGAACTTCTCGACCAGGCGATAATAGGCGCTGGGCGCGATGATCGGCGAGCCGGCCAGCAGCAATGCGCCGGCAACCGCCGCCGTCAGCACTACCGGGCGCAGCCGGCGGATCAGGAACGCGACGATCACCAGGCCGAAGAGCACCAGCACCAGCGGCATCCGCTGGCCGATCAGCACCATGATCAGCATGCTACCCAGCAGCATCGCGTAAGCCCCCAAAGTGGCGCGGCGGGCGCCCTGGCGGAGCAGGGCAGCGACGGTCGGCAAAACCGCCGGAATGATGATACGCGCCAGCGGCGGGCCGGCCCGTGCCTCGCCAAACGGGCCGGTCAGGACACCCTCGCCGGCGGGCGGCCAGCCGATCAGGTTGCGCCCAAAGATATCCTGGATGACGCTGTTCAGGGTGATCCAGACGGCCGAGGCGGCGATCAGACGCCAGACCAAGCGCCGTGCCTGCGGCGTCCGCAGCACGAGGTGCTCCATCGCCGACACCAGGACCAGGAACCGCACCGTCGCCAACGCCTGGACAAGCGACCGCGCGCCGCCCTCGCCCAGCAGCGAGCCAGGGATCGGCAGCGAGCAGAACACCAGCCAGATCCACCACGCCCCGGCGACCCACAGCCAGCGCGTGCGCAGCCAGAGCCAATCGCGCACCATCGCCGAGCGGAGGAGGAAGCACAGGTCGGCCAGTCCGATCGCGACCTCGGCGATGCCATGCGCGTGCATCAGCAGCAGCGGCAGCAGCAGCACGCTGCAAAGCGCGATCGTCTCGAGGGTAGCGATGGGGCGGGTGCCGGTGGTGATGGACATGCCGCGGTTGGTGCCAGCCACCGATGCGGGCGACAAGGGGCGGGTCATACCAGCCCGCCGAGAGATCGACCTTTGGGTCAACGGCCGGCGAGCTAGTTGGTTATTGATTTGCCCGCAGCCGCCACACGAGCCCTGCACGCATACCGGTCGCCGTGAATTTCGGTTGGCATCAGGCGCCGCGCATCCGCTGCAGCGGGATCGGGCGGAAGTCCCAGGCGTCCACGCCGACATCGGTCTGCCGCGGCAGCGGCTTCAGGCGACCGTGACTGTGGCCGTGCAGGTTCAAGCTACCCTTCGCCATGCCGTTCCAGGTGCGAAAGGCGTAGTGGCACAACACCAGGCGGTGGTCGTCGATCGTGACCTCCGCATAGGCCTGGACGCTGGACCAGCCCGCCAGACTGATCACTTCCGGCGGATCGTTGTTGCCGGTGATCAGGTGTTTGTGCCCGTTCAATGTTCGCAGCAGATCGGCCGCCGCCTGGGCGTTGGTGCGCAAGGCGAAGTCCCCGAGATGCCATACCTCGTCGCCGGGGGCGACGGTCTCGTTCCATTTGGCGATCATCCCGGCATTCATCGCCGCGACCGAGATGAACGGCCGGCGATACAGCGACAGCGCACCGGCGTGGCCGAAATGCGTGTCAGCGGTAAACCAAACCGCCATCAGCGGCGGCATCCGGTGGGGGGTTGGTCGTGGCAGCCTTCGGCCGGCGGCGACGGGCGCTGCGGGTTGGCGCAGGCGCGCCGATTATCGTCCGGGCCAGACCGGCGCACGTTTTTCGATGAACGCGGCGCGGCCCTCGGCCGCATCCTCGGTCAGTGCCAGCGTCCCGATCTGCGCCTCCATGAAAACCGCCGACTGGTCAAAATTCAGTTGCTCGGTCACCCGCATGGCATACTTGCCGCGACGGATCGCGGTCGGGCTCTTGTCCAGCAGGCGTGACAGCAGCCAGTCAATCTTGGCGTCCAGCTCCGCGGCCGGAACGGCGTAGTTCAGCAGGCCGCATCCCAGCGCCTCGGCGGCCGAAATCGGCTCCCCGGTCAAGGCCATCTCGTACAGTTTGCGGGGCGGGATGAGGCGTTGCAGCACCGCCATGATCTGCATCGGGAAGATGCCGATCTTGACCTCCGGCATGCCGAACCGGGCGTCGTCGACGCTGATCGCCATGTCGCACATGCCGATCATTCCCAATCCACCGGCCATCGCATGACCATTCACCCGAGCGATTAGGGGGATGGTGAGGTCACGGGCCTGCTTCATGAGTTTGACGAATGACAGTCCGACCTTCGCGTAGTCGTACTTGAACGATCCTGATCCCGCTGCCAGATCCGCCCCGGCACAGAACGCCTTGTCGCCGGCCCCGGTCAGCACCACCGCCCGCACGTCCGGGTCGGCCGAGGCGGCGGTCAGCCCGGCGGCGATCGTGTCCGTAACGAGGTCGTTCATCGCGTTGCGGCGCGCCTCGCGATTGATGGTGATCCATTGCACCATGCCGCGCTTTTCGATCAGGACGTCGGTCATGCGCGGGCTCCTGCCGGCGGGGTCTGACGATACCGGGTCAGGCTGCCACCGTGCATGATCTTTCCGGGCAACGGGTGACCGACGATGTCCTCGGCCATCCGGGCGCATCCGATCAGCGCGTCCAGATCGATGCCGGTCTCGATGCCCATTTCCTCGCACATGAAAACCAGATCCTCGGTGCAGATGTTCCCGGCGGCGCCCCTGTGACCGGCGAACGGGCAGCCGCCAAGACCGGCGCAGGAGCTATCGAAACTATCGATGCCCATCTGCAGTCCCATCAGCGCGTTCGCCAGCCCGGTGCCGCGGGTGTCGTGCAGGTGCAGGGCCAATCGAAGCGAGGGCCAGGTTTCGCGCACCAATCCAACCACACGCTGGACCGACGCCGGCGATGCCCAGCCGACGGTATCAGCCAGCCGCACCCGATCCAGGGTGATGCCGAACTCGTCCGCCAGCGCCAGCAGCGAGGCGACGCAGTCGCGCACGGTCTGGGGCGCGATCACGCCTTCAAAGTTGCAGCCGAACGCGGTCATCACGATGCCTGACTCCACCGGAATGCGGTGTTGGCGGAAAAATGTCAGTTGGCGTCGCTGCTCGGCCAGCGTCTCGGCGTTGTCCTTGTTGGTGTTGCGGATCGAGAACGTGTTCGAGGCGCTCATCTGCAATCCGCCGGTGATGTCGAGCGGGGTCTGGATCGCCCGCTCGTAGCCGCGCAAATTCAATGCGATGGCGCTGTAATGGACGCCTGGCCGGCGGCGGATCGATTGCGCGACCTCGACCGCGTCGGCCATTCCCGGCACCCGGCGAGGATCAACGAACGACACGCATTGCACATCGTACAGCCCGGTTTCCGCCAGCGCCTCACAGAAACGCACCTTTTCCGCGGTACCGATCGGTCCGGGTTCAATCTGGAAGCCCTCGCGCGGGCCTTCTTCGTGGATGTCGACGCGCCTTGGCAAATCGGTCACGATTTCCTCCTGAGCAACCGATCGGCATGATGGCTGATCAGGACCGGGCCGCCAACCGCGTCGAGGCTGCCCGACATGGCCCGGCCGCGGCGGATCGGCGAGCGGGGGTTCAGCCGGCCGTCTGCTCCCCATCGAGGATCTCAACCGTTCGCCGGTGCAGCGCTTCGGCGCGTTCGGGCGACCCGCCAATACACACGATGCCCAGCTTGCCGAATTCGGACAGTGCGCCGATCAGATGAAACACGACGCCTTCTTGCACCGTGCCGTCGTAGTGCAACCCGTGCAGCACCGCGACATCGACCAGATCCGCCGGAGTCAAACCCTTATAGTGCTCGGCCTGTAGATTATCCAACGCATAGTAAAAGCGTGACTGGCCGGAAGGGGTCTTGAACTCACCGGTGGCCGCTTCGTAGATGCCGCCGGTCAGCAACCGCAGCATCAAGAACGGGTGCGTGGTGCCACCCTTGCGCAGATTGATCTCGATCCCGTAGTGCAACCAGCGTTCGCCGCGCCGCACCGATATGAAGTCGACGGCGAACCGTCCCAGCACGCCGCGTTGTCCTAGGATCGTTGCAACCTTCGTGCCTTCAGCTTGGATCGCGAGTCGGTATGCCTGATCGGCGGGGAAACGGCAGCCCAGGTAGACCTGACCACTCGAGCCGCCCAGTACCTGATCATGGGTCGAAACGGGATCGATCGATCCAGTCGGATCGATATTGAACTGAACGGATGGCGAGCGCTTCTCGTCACCTTCAATGAAGGCTTCGACAATGGCGCCCATCTGGTTGACTTGCGCCAAATAGGCGTCCCAAGTCATGCCGTTCGCCTCGAACGCGATGTTTGGCAGCCGATCCCGGATCCACTGCGCCAGGTCAGGTCCGGTCGGCGCCTGGTCGAAATGGAACAAGGCGTTGCCGTCGCCGGAAAACCCCTCGTTCAGCTTCACCGCGGCGCGGCGCAGGTCGGGATCGTTTGCCTTCAGTTGAGCCAGGGCGGCGACGATGCCGGCTTCGTCGGTGATGTCCTCGACCCCATCAGGTATCGCCACACCGGCCTGACGCATAAGCTGGCGGCCACCGCTTTTCGCGCCCAGGGACTGCAGGTCGGGGTCGCAGCCGTACAAGGCGATGCCGAGGCGAACGGCGAGGCTACGTTCCAAGGCAGAAACGGAGAATGCCGCGATGTGAGCGATGGCCGGATCGCCCACAGCCTGGCGCAGCCGCTGTAACAGGCGGGGCCGCGCCAGGATCTTCTCGGTCAATGGCCGGTCGCTGCCGTCGAAGCAGGGCAGCAGGGTCAGGCGCGCCCGGGCGTGACGGGCCGGGATGCCCTGCAGCAGATGCAGGTAATAATCGATGATGGTTTCAGAGATGGGTTGGCTGGTCAGGTAGATCAGTCGGGTGCGGGGCAGGCGGAGCAGCAACAGCATGCCCAGCATGCGCTCTTCGTAATGATGAACCCCGGAGATGTTGGCCAGCACATCCTGATCGACACTCAGGCTCGGCAACACCACAACCGTCCGCGGGGCGGTTCGGTCGGGAAAAATCCGCTGAAACATGGCAGGCAGCGAGGCCTGCAAACGGGCAAACGCCTTGCGTTCCTCGGCCAAGGCCTGCTCGTCGCTTGACGTCTGGTTGGTCGATAAGCGGGTCACCGCCGAGCCTCCCCTGGAAGATTGCTTGATTTGCGAACCGTGGACGCAGCGGCCGTGCGGCTGGCGTCTGGCACAGCGCCGCGGTCGGGCCGCCGGCGGCGTAACTTGATCCGGATCTTATCCTCGATCTGGCGTAGCGCCGCTGATCGACAGCATAACACGGCTATCCCGCGAAAACCGCCGCCACATCATATACTCCGGGCACCAGACCCTGTTCGGCGGCGTATCGCAGACACATCTCGATACCGATCCGGTTTGCCTCTAACCGGTAAGGAAGGATATCCGGCCCGGCGATCGACGCGAAGCGTGCTTCGGCGCTTGGCTCCGTTGCCGCCGCCTTGGCCGCGATGAACAGGCGCAGCAGTTCGTCGGGCAACCAGGCGGCCGCCTGAAGCATCGCCGTCCGCGCGCACAGCAGGTGATTGACCGGATAGGTCCGGGTGTTCCTGAACCACGCTTCGGCCGCGACCATCGGATCGGCGATCACCGGCCGCACCGCCGCTGGATCAATCCCGCTCAGGGCAATGCCGGCGTCGGTCTCGCACCGCAACGGAATCGCCTTCAGATCCTGTCGGTCATGAGCCTTATCCTGCGGATGAACCAGGATCGTATAACCAACCGGGGTGGTTGAAATCCAGGGTCCGGCGTCATTGCGAGGCCGGCGTCGACGCGGCACTGTTTGATCCGATCGCGCGGTCAGAGCGTTGTTCCGGTTCGGATCAGGCGCGAGCCGCACGCGAGGAGGAAACATGCAAATCGGCTTCAATCTGCCAGTCAGCGGCCCGATGGCGTCGGCCGAGGTCATGACGAACATTGCCCAGCTGGGGGAATCGCTTGGCTTCGACTACCTGACGCTGACCGACCATTTGGCGCTGCCGGATACCAGTTCCCCCGGCTACCCCTATTCCACCACCGGCGAATTCTATACCCCGGATCCCGGACATCGCGTCGAGCAACTCACCACGGCCGCCTGGGTCGCGGCCAAGACCAGCAAGATCCGGATCGTGTTGGCGGTGATGGTCGTGCCGCACCGCCCGGCCGTCTTGACGTCGAAGATGCTCGCGACGATCGACGTGCTGTCAGCCGGCCGGCTTGTCGTCGGGATCGGCGCCGGCTGGCTGAAGGTCGAGTTGGACGCGGTCTCGACCACGCCGTTTGCCGAACGCGGCGCGGTAACGGACGAGTACATGGACGCGATGCGGGCGATCTGGACACAGGACAAGCCGGTGTTCCACGGCAAATACGTCAACATCGACGGGCTGCTGACCGATCCGAAACCGCTGCAAAAACCCCATCCGCCGATCTGGGTGGGCGGCGAGAGCGGTCCTTCGATGCGCCGGGCCGCGCGGATCGGCGATGCCTGGTATCCGATCGGCAGCAACAACGCACATCTGCTGGACACAATGCCGCGGCTGACGGCCGGCATCGCCCGAATAAGGGAGATGACCAAGGCCGCCGGGCGTGATCCCGCCGCCATGGGCGTCACCTATCGCGTCAAGCGTCATGGTCAACCGGCACCGCCCGCGACCGATGGCAACCGGAAGCTCTTCACCGGCACCGTCGCGAACACGATCGAAGACATCGCGGCCGTCAAGCAGATCGGCGTCACCGCGATTGATTTCGACTTCGAAGGGCGCGATGCGATGAAATCCGCTGCGGACATGAAAAAATTCCACCAAGAGGTCTTGTATAGGATTTAAGTCCCCACAACCTGCTTGGGATGGATATCCTTGCCGCGCAGACTGAACACAACCAGGGCTTCCACCTCCATCTGCATAATCGGCAGCTAGAAGCAGAGCCGTTCTACCACCGCGCGATCGCGCTCGATCCGACGTTCAAGGAAGCCTGGATGAACCTGGGCCTTGTTGTTCTGTCACTCGGCCGCCTGGAGGAGGCGCTGTCGTGCCAGCGCGAGGCCGTGTGCCTCGATCCCGACAATGCGGATGCGCACAACAATCTGGGGATGGTGCATTACGCGCAGGGGAATATCGCCGAGGCGGAAAGCTGCTTTCGAACCGCCCTGCGGCTGCAGCCAGATCACGCAAATGCCACGTTGAATCTGGGCTGTGCCCGGCAAGTGCTCAATCATGTCGAGGAGGCCGACGCACTGTTCCGCTGTGCGCTTTCGCTCGGCGTTGATCCGGCCCGGGGCAAGAGCAACCTGGCGCTGGCGCTGCTGGAGCAGGTGCGCCCCGAGGAAGCCGAAGAATGCTGCCGGGATGCCCTGGCGCGCTATCCGGATTACGCCGAGGCGCGCGCCAACCTGGCCTTGGCCCTGCTGATGATGGGACGGTTTCAGGAGGGCTGGGATGCCTACGAGTCCCGCTGGGAGGTCGAGGCAATGAGCGGACCGGCACCTTCATTGTCGCAACCCCGCTGGACCGGCCAGGAACTGAACGGCGAGACGGTCGTGCTGTACGCCGAACAAGGCTTCGGGGACACGCTGCAGTTCTGCCGCTATGCCCCGATGGTCACCGCCGCCGGGGGTCGCGTCGTCCTGGTGGTGCCTAAGCCCTTGCGCCGGATCCTGAGCACGCTGGATGGCGTGGCCGACCTGCTGTGTGACGAAGACGACAGCCTGCCACCGTTCGATTACCACTGTCCGCTGCTAAGCCTGCCGTTCGCATTCGGCACGACGATGAAGACGATACCAGGACCGAAGTCCTATCTGCGGGCGGATCCTGCCGGCTGGACGGATTTCCTGGATGGATGTCCGGGGCTGAAGGTTGGTCTGGTCTGGGCGGGAAAATCACGCACCGTTCAGCCGCATGCGGTGGCGATCGACAAGCGTCGGTCGATGAAACTGGCCGACATGGCGCCGTTGCTGTCGGTGCCGGGATGCAGCTTCGTCTCGCTGCAACTGGGTCCGGCGGCAAGGCAAATGCAATCCATCCCAGAGGGGGTGGTACTGCATGACGTGGCCGAACGCATCAGCGACTGGGCTGACACAGCGGATCTGATCGCGGGTCTTGACCTGGTGATCGCAGTCGACACCGCCGTCGCCCATCTGGCGGGCGCGCTCGGAAAACCTATCTGGATGCTGAACCGGTTCGATTCCTGCTGGCGATGGCTGCTGAACCGCGAAGACACGCCCTGGTATCCCAGCATGCGGCAGTTCCGCCAAGCCAGCCGCGGTGACTGGGCAGGCGTCATTGAGCGGGTGAAGGAAACGCTGGCTGACGTTGCCGCCCGGTTTGACCGCAAAGGCGTCTCTGCCGTTGAGCCGGCGGCGTGAGCGAGGTCACGCCTCGCCACAATTTTTCCGCTGCAAGTCCCTTTCTCCGCCATGCGCCGGTTCTAGCTGGGTGTGTGGCGCGGGTTCCAGATCGGTCAGCCCGGCGGTTCTGGCTTCACGGCCATCCTGGAAGGAGGCGCGGCATGGATATTTATTTACGGGTTGTGCTGGTGATCATCAGCCTGCTGAGCGCCTACGTCGCGCTGGTCAATCTTTCGGTTTGACCGGGTGGGATGACATAAAATTGTACACCTATTCTCGTCAATTTCGCTCGTGCTCACAGCAGCGTGTGATTACGGTTACGGTGCTGTGAGGTCCCGGAGCAAAGCTCTTGAACAGAACATAACCTTTAATAAGGACATCATAAATGTCCGGTTCTTGGCTACGGTGGGCGGGGATTATGCTGGGCGGTTGGTGTGTCGTGTCGCTGTTCGCGTGTGTCGCGTTCAGTGTTGTGGTTAGCCAAGGGAAGCGTCAGGAAAAAGAGCTGCTTGGAGCGATGCGGATGCAACTGCAAAAGCACGCGTGGGTCGATGAGGCTGGTGACATTTCGGCCACCGACGCCGATGGGGTTGACGGAGTACCATCGCTGCGGGCCGCGGGCAGCGACGATCGAATGCACCACACCACGCAGGGTGTTTAGGCAGCCCATCGTCCATCAACGTCACGGCGTTCCCGGTTCGGCCAGATCCCACCAGATGCCGGTGTAGGCCGCCAAGCCCTCGCGCGCGGGTGCGATCAGCAGATGCTCATCCGGGCCGTGCTGCTTGCAGCCGTTGTAGCTGTGCGGGATCCAGACCAGTGGCACGCCGAGGTAATCAACGAAAACATCGCCGGGCAGGCCGCCGGAGGAATTCGGGATGACCTGAACGCGCTTGCCGAGCGATCGCTGCATGCTGTCGACGGTCCAGCGGACCCAGGGATGGTTGGGATCGGTGCGGCTGGCCGGCATGCGGACGGAGGCGTTTTCGAGATGGACTTCGGGAAATCCCTGCGCGTCCAGGTGGCGGCGCAGGGCCGCTTCGAAACCGGCGGGATCGCTGTCGACGGTGTGGCGGATCTGGCAGTGCGCGCGGGCGTTGGGGGCGACGGCGTTGACCGGATTCTCCGGCCGGCCGGACAGCATCGACAGAACGATGAAGCTGTTCCAGCCGTAGATTTTCTCCGCCGGTGTCAGTCCGGGTTCGCCCCAGTTGGGGTCGATGCGGGCCGCCTCGCCGCCGCCGCCGACCGGGCAGCCGTCGAGCACCGCGCGCACCGCGGCGGGTACGCCATTGCCGGGCAGCCAGTCGCGCACCAGGATTTTGCCGTGGCGGTCGATGATGGTGCCGAGCGCGTGGCTGAGGATCACCGCCGGATCGGTGGTGAGGCCGCCCCAATGGCCGGAGTGGACGCCGCCGGGACGCAGGTCCACCACGAGGTCGAAGTGGTAGGTGCCGCGGGTGCCGGTGGCGATCGTCGGGACCTCCGGCATGACACGCGGGCCATCGCTGGCGATCAGCACGTCGGCGGCCAGGCGGTCGGCGTGTTGGGCGACGAAGTCGCGCAGGCCGGTCGAGCCACGTTCCTCGCTGGTTTCCAGCACCAGCTTCAGGTTGAAGCCAAGCGCGCCGCCGCGTTCGCCCAGCACGGCTTCCAGCGCCATGAGGTTCAGTGCGTGCTGGCCCTTGTTGTCGGCGGAGCCTCGGCCGTACCAGCGGTCGCCTTCCTCGGTCAGCGTCCATGGGGAGAGGCCGGCGCGCCACTGGTCATCCAGACCGCGGACGGTATCGCCATGCCCGTAGGTTAGAACGGTAGGTCGGTCGGTTCCCTCCAGCCGTTCGGCGAACAGGATCGGGCCGAAGCCGGCGGCCGGATTGGGGTGGATTTCGACCGCGAAGCCGATGCGCCGTAGCCAGGGTTGGATGATTTCGGCCAGATACCGCTGCACGTCCGCTTCGTAGCCCGGGTCCTGAGAGGTGCTGGGGATCGCCACGAGTTCCGCGAGACGGTCGCGAAAGCGATTGGAGTCAAACTCGGTCAATGCGCGCGCCAAAGCGCTGTCCCGCGATGCCATGTCTGACTCCTTAGTTGACGCGGCGGAGGGTGCCAGATTGGGCGAGTGGAGGCCATCCCATCGTCGCCGACGGATCTGTGGCTGTCGGCTGGACGGCCGCAACCGCGAGACCGGCATGTTGACGGCCGGGGCCACACCGCTGGGTCGGCGGACGGTCGGGGCGGGAACCTCTAAATCCGCGCGATGCGTGGGACAGGAGTCCAAAGCTGCGTGCCGTGCTGGCGCAGCGGCGCCAGTTCCCGCGCGATCTCCTTCGCGTTCGGCCATGGCAGGATCAAGACGTCATCCGGCGGGTCTGCCAGCAACGTCTCCAGTGGCACGATCGGGATGCGGCTGCCGGGCAGCAGACGTCCATGCTTGGCGGGATCGGCGTCAGCGATGCTGGGGATTTCATTGGTTGTCATGCCACAGCAGTTGAGCAGTGTGCTGCCTCGGGCCGTCGCACCATAGGCTGCGATCCGGCGTCCGCCAGCCCGTCTGTTGCGCAAAAACGCCGCGATTTCGTCCTTCGCCGAGGCGACCCGGTCGTTGAACCCGGTGTAAAAATCCCGCCGGTCCAGCTCGGCTGACCGTTCAGCCTGCCGAACCAGCTTTAATCCGGGGCGGGGCGGATGCGGACCGACACCATGGCAGGCATAAACCCTTAGCGAACCGCCGTGGTCGGGTAGCCGCTCGGCATCGAATACGCGCAGGCCGACCGAACGCAGCACGTGCTCGAGCACCCGCAGCGACAGGTAGGTGTAGACGTCGTGACGGAAGCCGTCGAAATACAGGTTCTGCACCAGGGACAGAAGATGCGGCACCTGCAGGCTTATCATCCCGTTCGGCCGCAGGATGCTGGCGAGGCCGGCGACGAAATCAAACAGATCCGGCACGTGCGGCAGCACGTTGTTGGCGACCACAAGGTCGGCGCGGCCGTGTTGAACCGCGACATCCATCGCGACCGCGGTGTTGAACAACGCGATCTCCGTCGGGATGCCTAGCGCGGCGGCGGCAGCGGCCGCGGATGGCGCACACTCAATGCCCAGCACCGGGATCGCGGCGGCCCGGAACTGACGCAGCAGATAGCCGTCGTTCGAGCCGACCTCGATGACCAGCGAGTCGGTGCCGAGATGCAGTCGTTTCATCATGGCCTCGGCGTGGCGATGGGCCTGGTTCAGGCGGAAGGCGGAGCGGGATGAGAGATAGGGCAGGGGCGGCGCAAGTGCCTCGGGCGTGGCGACATCGGCCACCTGCACCAGGCTGCAGATGTCGCAGATGCGGGCATGCAGCCGATAACAGGGATCGTCGTTGCCGTGCGCAGCCAAGGTGCGATTTGCCAACGGGAGTGCGCCGAAGTCGATCAGGGTGCTCAGTAGTCGGGCGCCGCACAGGCGGCAGGATGGCTCCGGCATAGCGGACGCCGAGCGCTTGGCCGCCGGTGGTGCGATGTGGGTGTTCAGCATCGCGCGAGGTGCGTGTTCAGCATTGCACGCTGGATCGGTTGGTCACGGTTGCGGACAGGCCTTTCCCATAACGGGTTAGCCAGGAAATGGTTCGTTCTGTCCACCGTGCCTGACGCGGTCGCGTTTTTCGCTGCCGTAAGGGTTTACCTGTGACTGGTAAACAAAAAGTTGCCAAGCACCAACAAAGGGTCAGATGCGGAGCGGGTGCAGATCCGGGGTCCACGTCACCTGGGTGGCGGGCCAGGCGATGTGGTGATGTGCCAGGGCGGGGGCCAGCAGCGCGATCGGGTGGCTGGACGCCATCGCCACCGCGGTCGCGGCGTCGGCCAGGTTCCAGGCAACCACATTGCGTACCGCCTGATCGAGGCACAGCACCGATCCGGCCAGCATGGTGCTGCCCGGCATCCTGACCGAACGGCCGTGGGTTTGGATGCTCATGCCGGCGAAGCGGTAGTGGCCGGGCGGAGCAGCGGCGGCGGCGGTGGCGTCGGTGATCAGGATCGAGCGCCGCGGGGTCTTCGCCCGGATCAGCACTTTCAGCACGTCGGGTGGGATGTGGATGCCATCGGCGATGAAGCTGGCGTTCAGCGGGTCCTGCGCGAGCTGTGCCATCAGCGGGTTGAGGAATTTGGGCTGTGGCTGCGGCAGTGCGTTGCCAAGATGGGTGCTGAGGGTGACGCCGGCGCGCACGGCCTCGGTGGTGATGGCGTGATCGGCCTGGGTGTGCCCCATGGCGACGACCATGCCCCGGCCGACAGCAAATCGTACAAGCGGCAGGGCGCGAGGCTGTTCGGGTGCCAGGGTCAACAGCAGGATCGGCCGGTGGAGCGCTTGGCTCAGGCGCTCCAGGACGGCCGGGTCGGGCGGGATCATCGCCGACGGCGGGTGGCAACCGGCGTAGCCCGGGGCGGGATTAAGGAACGGACCCTCGAGATGGAAGCCGGGCACCATGAGAGGACCGAGGCGGCTATGCGCGACGGCGTTGTCGAGAGCGGCGAAGCGGGCGGCTAGGGTGGCTTCATCGGCGGTGATCAGGGTCGGCAGGCAGGCGGTAACGTTGGCGCGGCGCATGGCTTCCAGCGCGTGGTCGAGGGCGCCGGGCGTCAGCGCATCGTCGTTGAAGTCGATGCCGGCGTAGCCATTGACCTGAAGGTCGGTAAGACCCTGGGTTCGCATTCCGGTGCTGTGGGCTGGGGTGGGGGAGGCTGTCAAGGCGTTCGACGACAAGGGATGGGCAGTGCGGGCTGGGGGAAACCGAAGCGGCTAATACCGCCCCATGACCCGGTCAAGAACGCCAAGACCGGGCGCCGACGACGAAACGATGCGTCCAGAGCGGACGAATGTATGGCATCCGATGATCCGATACCGGAACAGAACTGCTTAAGGTATAGCCTGACGGGGTGATCCATAGTGGCCACGGAGATTTCAACGCCGGACGTATTGAGTGTCGACCCATGTTGCTATAGCCGATCGGGTATAACGAAAACGAAGCAGGGAAAGATCATGACGTACTACTTCACTGGTCAGAATATTCTGCCTTATCTGTACGAAGTCGAAAGCGATCTTTCTGAACTTCTTGCCAGGTCCGGCTACTTATTTTCACCAGTCTTGATTTCAGGCCAGGTGGCCGATCCCGGCTTCTATAACCTTCCAGCCACGATGCCGGCCACCACAGAGAGCGTAACGTACCGATCTGCCGGAGTGCCGGTCAGTGATACCTACACAGGAACAACGCTTTGGAATTTGCTCACCGATGCCGGCGGGGTCACGGCGACCACCGCTAAGAACGACATCCTCAGCAAGTACGTGACCGCGACTGGCTCGGATGGATATCAGGCGGTATTTTCCATGGGAGAAATTGACCCGGCGTTTGGGAATCAGTCAATCCTCGTCGCCTACGCCGATACCGCCGGCCAGCTCGGCCCCAACGCCGGCCAGGGTCTGGCGCGCATGGTGGTGCCCGGCGATCTCGCCGGTGGGCGGTATGTCTCGGATCTGGTTAGCCTGAAGGTGGCAACGTTGCCGGAGCCGGGTCCGCCCGGCGCCGGCGGCCTATCGGACCAGGCGGCATTGTCCGGGGCCGTGGCGGATCCGACGATCGTCACACCGGCTTCGTTGATCGCGTTGAACCAGTCCAGGATGGAAACGGCAACGTATCTGGCCGGTTCGTCACCTGTGACGGATACCTATACCGGCGTGTCGCTGTGGACGTTAATCCAGGACTCGGGCCTGCTGACCGACCCGTCGACCAAGAACGATCTCTTGAGTTTCGCCGTCGCCGCGACCGGCAGCGATGGCTACCGCGCGGTGATCTCGCTGGGAGAAATCGCGCCGATGTTCGGCAACCAGCCGGATCTGGTCGCTTATGCCGACACGGCCGGGCAGCTAGGGGCGGGTGGCAGCGATGGGGCGTTGCGCCTGGTGCTTCCGGGTGATCATGCCGGCGGGCGCTATGTGTCAAATCTGGTCAGCCTGCAGGTCATCGACACGACGGCCGGGCATCATGTCTAGGAAGCAGGTCGCCTGAACTACTGCCTTAGTGCCGCCAAAATCGCCATCCGAACCGCCTCCGGCTGGCCCTCCACCGCCCGAGCAACCGCGCGCATCTGTCCGCGCAGCGTGTACACCTGATCGAGCAGCGACAGCACCAGTGGCATCGTCTCTTCCGAAACCGCCATGGCATGGCGGAAATCGTGGATCAGCCGCACCCGGGCCACATCAATTTCCTGGAACACCCAGTCGGGTTCGTGGCCCTCGGGCCGCACCCAGCCGCGTTGCACCCAAGTGTGCAGTTCCGTCTCCGCTAGATCGGGGAACAACGCCACGACGGCGGTAAAGCGCATCATGATCCCTCCCGCGGGGTGAAGCTCCGCTTGGGCGTCCAGGTCTTCAGGAACGCGGCCAGTTCCGGCTCATCACCCGGCGGCAGCACGACCTGTAGTTGGACGAACTGATGCCCCTGGCGGATGCCCTTGCCACGCAACCGCAGCCGCGTTCCGGTGCCGGAGCCGGGTGGGATCGACAGCCGCACCGACCCGTGGATCGTCGGAACCTCCAACGAGGTTCCCAGCACCGCCTCCTGCAAGGACACCGGTATGTCGGTGACGATGTCGTCGCCGTCGCGATGAAACCGCGGGTCCGGGGCGACAGTGATCTCGATCAGCGCATCCCCGGCGGCGGCGCCGTTGAAACCCGGGCCGCCCTGGCCGCGCAGGCGCAACACGTGGCCGTCCTCGGTGCCCGGAGGGATACGCACGTCCAACGTCTTGCCGTCGGGCAGCGCCAGCCGTCGGGTGGTGCCGGACGCCGCATCGACGAAGCTGACGGTCAGCGAATACTGCATGTCGCGGCCTGGCCTGGCGCGGCCGGAGGCACCCCAGTCGGAGCGTCGGCCAGCCTGGCCGAACTGCTGGGCAAAGAACGCTTCCAGGTCTTCCTGGCTGAACCCGCCGGCCGGCTCGTAATGGTCGTGGCCGGGGGCGTCGCGGTAGTACTGCCGCTGCTGATGGACCTCGTGTCCCTCGGCATCAATCTCCCCACGGTCGAAGCGGGCACGCTTGTCCTTGTCGGACAACAGGTCGTAGGCCGAGCTGATCTCGCCAAAACGGGTCGCCGCGTCAGGCTTGTCGGGATTGACATCCGGATGGTGGGTCTTCGCCAGCTTGCGATAGGCGGCTCGGATTGCCGCCTCATCAGCAGTGCGCTGGACGCCGAGGATTTCGTACGGGTCTTTCATCGAGGTTGCTCACGTAGAGACGGGGCGTGGCGCGATCAAGTACCGGTCCATGTCGGCTGGCGCTTTGTCAGGAACGCGTCGATCCCTTCCTCGGCGTCGCGCGCCAGCATGTTCCGCGTCATGACCTCCGAGGCATAATCATACGCCGAGCCAAGGTGCATTTCAGCCTGGCGGTAGAAAGCTGCCTTGCCGATCGCCACCGTCAGCGGGCTTTTGCTCGCGATCTGTCTCGCCAGGGCCTGGGTCGCCTGGCCCAGTTCGGCGCCGGGGACCACACGGTTGACCAGCCCGAGCGCCTGGGCCTGTACGGCTGGGACCATGTCGCCGGTGAGCAGCATCTCCATCGCCGCCTTGCGGCCGACGGCGCGGCTGAGCGCAACCATCGGGGTGGAGCAGAACAGGCCGATATCAACGCCCGGGGTGGCGAAGCGCGCGCTATCCGCAGCGACGGCCAGGTCGGCCGAGGCGACCAGCTGGCAGCCGGCAGCGCTGGCAACACCATGGACCTGCGCGATTACCGGCTTCGGCAGGTGGACAATGCGCTGCATCAGCCGAGAGCAGAGGGTGAACACAGTCTGGTAGGCCGCTCGGGTAGGCGTGGCGCGGATTTCGCGCAGGTCGTGCCCGGCACAAAAGGCCGGCCCGTTGGCGGCGATGATGACAACCTTCACCGCGCGATCCTCGGCGATCGCGGTTAGTTCGGAGTCAAGCGCCTCCATCAGGCCCAGCGACAAGGCGTTGCGGGCGGCCGGGCGGTTCAACGTCAGGGTGGCGACGGCGGCGCTATCGTGGCGGAGCAGGATTTCAGTCATGATAAACTGACCATAGCACAAGGAAGTGCCGATGCCGAACAGCCTCCATCACCCGCGAGGGGAGCTATCCTTGCGGACCGTCGCCATGCCGGCTGACACCAATCCGGCCGGGGACATCTTCGGCGGCTGGATCATGTCGCTGATGGACCTGGCCGCGGGCGTTGCCGCCGGCACAAGGGCGAAGGGACGCGTGGCGACGGCGGCGGTGTCGAACCTGAGCTTCCTGCAGCCGGTGAAGGTGGGGGACGTGGTGTGCGTCTACACGGACATCACCAAGACGGGCCGGACCTCGGTCACCGTCGGCGTCGAAGCCTACGTGCTACGGCGCAACCAGGGTGAGCGGGTGCGCGTTACCGCGGCGGAGTTCGTGCTGGTCGCGGTGGACGATCATGGGACCCCGCGGGTTCTTCCGACCGAAGGCTGATTGCGGCGGACGTGGCTGAACCTGGTTCAGGCCGCTCGGTTCCAGCCCCACCAGGCGCACCGGTCGCCTTGAGGATTTGGGCGTCGACGATCTGCATGGCGTTTCGCTGCTGTTGTTCTTGCGTATCGGCCGGCCGGCGCGAGCGTATGGTTGCCGATGGAAGCGGCATGATCGTTGGCTATCAGCAGCGTTGGATCAGCGCGAGAAGGCTTGCCACGGTCGCCGTTCCCGTGCCGGCGATCGCTTCTCGCGGTGGCGGTTCGCGATCGCGTGGTGGGCAGCGCGCTACCGCAACCGCGATCCTGGATCCATCCCCAGCAGGACCCGCCCGCTTATCGGATACCACTCCGGCGCCACCGTCACCGTCTGCCCGACCACATGCAGATCCCGCCAGCACTCGGCCAACCGGCTGTCCCGCTTGAACGACGTGCTGCCGCCCAGCCGGTAGACCAGATCCATTGCCTGCCGCGCGCTGTCGGCAGCGTAGCTCGCGGCCAGCCGGCAGCGCGCCCGTTGCGCCAGCGTCGTTTCTCGCCCCGCCGCGAGCGTGCTCCACAGCTCGGCGATCGTCGCCCCGCGGTGAGCCCGACCGGCGTCGAGGATAGCGTCTGCCCGCCCGACCGCGTCCTGCACCTGGGGATTGTCGCACAGCATCCCGCTGCGGCCACGCGGCGTCTTCTCGACCGCCAGCGCGATCAGCGCCTCGATCCCGGCCCGCGCGATCCCGGTGATAACCGCGCTGTGGTGCGGTCCCACCCAGCACTGGCTCGGCAGCGCGTAGGTGACCCCGGGCCAGCGAGTCCACTGGTTGTCCAGCGGGGCGCCGACATGCGGCATCGTCCGCCGTTCCGGCAGGAATACGTCTCTCACCGTCCAGTCGAAGCTGCCGGTGCCGCGTAGCCCGGTCACATCCCAGCTTCCCGGCACGACCTCGGCTTCGCCGCGGGGGAATACGCCGCGCCAGAACAGTGGACCGCCGTCCGGGCGGCAGCGCGGCTGCCCGGCATCAAGGATCTGAAAGCTGCCCACCATCCACGCACTTTCCTGGCAGCCGGTGCCGAACGTCCAGTGGCCGTTGACGCGATAGCCACCGTCGACCGGAACCGCCTGGCCACCGCCTTGAACAGCAGTGCCGGCGATGATGCAGGCTCCATCGCCATGAATCTCCCGCACGCCCGCATCGGGCAAGCCGAGCGTCACGAGTTGGCCGATGCTGTTGTTGCAGATGTTCCAGCCGACCGATCCAGAGCCCTCGGCCAGTACCTCCACCACGCGCAGGAATGTCAGCGGATCAACCTGTTCGCCGCCCAGCGCACGCGGGATCACCATTCGATAGAAACCGGCGGCGCGCAGCTGCTCGACCAGCGATTTGGGAATGCGCTGCTCGCGCTCGATCTCGGCCTGATGTGTGCGAAGCAGCGGGCGCATCGCGGCCGCCGCCTGAACGAGGGGCTGCGCGTCAACATCCATCGGCAGGCGTGTCTCTTCGGCCATCATATCCATCACGTCCTCCTGGCGTTGTTCCTCGGGTCTTCGAGCCTGGGCTCAGTTGGTCTCCGTGTCACCTCCCGCCGTGCGGGTCTGTCGGCAAACCCGGGGCCTTTTCTCCGTTTGTCGGTCATGACACGATGTTGGATCGCCGGCTGATGCAAAAGATCCAATGTGTCGTTTGGCCTGCCACCCCGCCCCGACAAGCCGCGGCGGATCGCCATGCTGCCTGGAACGGCTTTGTCGGCTTCCGTGTTACCCGTCCCGCATCGCGCTGGAGCGGCCGACTTCGAAACTGAACAGCCGCTCCTTGCCCAGCAGGAAGACCCGGCTGCCGTGCGGGAACAGCCGTTTGATCGCCGGATCGCGCACGTCCAGGCCACCGGTGTAGGCACCGAACGCGGGCATCATCAGGCGCCGGCCGTCGAAGACGAAGCAGGGACGGCTGACGGTGCCGGAACGGGCCTCAACCGTTGCCTTGGGGTGGTGGTGGCCGACGATCTCGCCCGCATCGGCGGCAGCGATCGCCTGGTGGCGAAACATCATCGCGCCGATCAGGCACGTCTCCATCCATTCCCCGCCCAGGCAGCTGGGTGGGGTCGGATCGTGGTTGCCCTGGACCCAGATGAAGCGGTGTGCCCGCGTCATCGCGTTGAGCCGGTGCTGCTCGGTGCCCGGCAAGCGCGCGGCACCGCCGGCGTCATGAAACGAATCGCCCAGCGCCACGACGGTCGACGGCGACCAGCGGCGCAACAGCAGCGTCAGCCGATCAATCGTGGCATGGGTGTCCCACGGCGGCAGCAGCATGCCGCGCCGAGCAAACGACGAGCCCTTCTCCAAGTGTAGGTCGGAGACCGCGAGCAGCCGCTGTTCCGGCCAGAACAGCGCGCCCATCGGGTCGAGCATCAACCGCTCGCCGGCCAGGTGGATCGGGGCGGCGGTCATGAGAACAGGTTTGCCTGCCGGGTGCGGGATGGCTTGCCGCGCGTCAGGATGGTCTTCTGTACCCCGGTCGAGCGGCGCGCCATGTTCGCGCGATGCACTGCCGGCACATGCGGCGGCCCGCCGGATGATCCGGCTTCACCGGTGGCCTCGGCGATGATGGCCTCGGCTTCGGCCAGCAAGGTTTCCTCGTCGGTGTCGGTGCGCACGCTTTCTCGTCCGATCTCCAACAGCACGGGCACCGCCAAGGGGGACACCCGCGACAGCACCATGTGCACGATGTGCCCTTTCACCCTGGCCAGCATGGCGGCAATGCGGCCGACGTCGGTCAGGCCGGTGGCGGCATCGGCGCGGGTGGCGCGCAGCAGGATGTGGTCCGGCTGGTGGCGGCGCAGCACGTCGTAGATCAGGTCGCTGTTCACCGTCACCTGGCGGCGGTTCTTTTCCGCGCCCGGCACGTTGCGCTGGATCAAGCCGGCGATCACCGCGACGTTGCGGAATGTGCGCTTCAGCATGGAACTGTCGGCCATCCACGATTCCAGATCGTCGCCCAGCATGTCCTGATCGAACAGCATGGCCATGTCGCGGGGTGGTTTGGCCGACCAGATGCCAAGCACGTAATCGGTGGCGACGAAGCCAAGCGGGGCGAAGCCGGCGCGTTCCATTCGTTTGGTGACCAGCATGCCCAGGGTCTGATGGGCGTTGCGGCCTTCAAAGCAGTAGGCGACTAGATACCAGCGGTCGCCGCGCGGGAAGGTCTCGATCAGCAGGTCATCGCGGCCGGGCAGGCGCGAGATGCCGTGTTGCAGCTTCAGCCAGTCGCGGACTTGGTCGGGGAACAGGTCCCACGTCTCCGGCGTCTGCAGCAGACCGCGTACGCGGTCCGCCAGATTGGTGGTCAGCGGCAGCCTGCCGCCGGCGTAGGCCGGTACCATAGGCTCACCGGCGCCGCCCTCGATGCACTCCACCGCGGTTTCGCGGATGCGGATGAAGCGCAGCAGGCGGCCGGCGAACATGAAGGTATCGCCGGGCCGGAGCATATTGACGAAATATTCCTCGATCTCGCCAAGCGTGGGGCCGAAGCCGCGCTTGCCGACCAGGCGTACTTTCAGCACCGGCGCTTCGACGATGGTGCCGATGTTCATCCGGTGGGCGGCCGCGGTGCGGGCGTTGCGGACGTGCAGCCGGGCCTCGCTGTCGCGGAACAGTTTTTTCCATTGCTCGTAGGCGCGCAGCGCGTAGCCACCGTCCTCGACAAAGCGCAGCACGTCGTCGAAATCCGCCCGTGTCAGCGCGGCGTATGGGGCGGCGGCGGTGACCTCGTTAAACGCCTGGTCGGGCAGCAAGGGGGCGCTGCAGGCCAAACCGAGCAGGTGCTGGGCGAGTACGTCTAGGCCGCCGGGGCGGGGCGGGTCGCCGTCGAGTTCACGGGCGGCGACACCCAGGATCGAGGCCTCACATTCCAGCACCTCGAATCGGTTGGCTGGCACCAGGATGGCGTTGGATGCCTCGTCCATCCGGTGGTTGGCGCGTCCGACGCGCTGCAGCAGGCGGGAGACGCCTTTCGGCGCGCCGACCTGGATCACCTGATCAACACCGCCCCAGTCGATCCCGAGGTCGAGCGAGGAGGTCGCCACCACCGCCCGCAGGCTGCCCGCGGCCATCGCGGCTTCCACCTTGCGACGTTGCTCGACCTCCAGCGAACCGTGGTGCAGCGCGATCGGCAACGTCGTCTCGTTCAGTTTCCACAGCGCCTGGAACATCAGCTCGGCCTGCGCTCGGGTGTTGACGAAGACGATGGTCATGCCGGCAGCCTTGATGTGGGCCATGACCTGGGGTGCCGCTTCCAGACCCATGTGGCCCGACCATGACAGACGACCCTCAGGCAAGGTCATGGATAATTTGGGCGGGGCGCCGTCGGCTACCTCGATCCGGCGGGAGGCGCCCGTGTAGGCCTGGATGGCGTCGGGGTGTGCGACGGTGGCGGACAGGCCGACCCGTCGCGCCTTTGGGGCGAGCGTGGCCAGACGGGCGGCGCCGAGAGCCAACTGGTCGCCGCGCTTGGTGCCGGCGAGGGCGTGGATCTCGTCGATCACGACGCAGGCGAGGGAGCTGAAGAATGTCGGCGCGTCGGGCAGCGAGATCAGGACGGCGAGGCTCTCCGGCGTAGTGAGAAGGATATGGGGCGGGGAGGCTTTTTGTCGGGCGCGGCGGTTGGCGGGGGTGTCGCCGGTGCGAGCCTCGATGGCTATGTTCAGGTCCATGTCTTGCACCGGCCGGGTCAGGTTGCGCGCGATGTCGGTGGCCAATGCTTTCAGCGGACTGACATACAGCGTGTGCAGGCCGGGACGGGGATTTGTTGCGAGGTCAACCAGGCTGGGGAGGAAACCGGCGAGGGTCTTGCCGCCGCCGGTCGGGGCGATCAGCAGAATGCTTTCATTGCCGCGCGCCGCATCCAACATGGCGATCTGGTGCGCGCGTGGCGTCCAGCCCTGGACGTTGAACCATTCCAAGAATGGTTCCGGTAATGTTCCTGCCATGGACGGAGATAAGCATGCGAAGGCGGGTGGGGACAATACGCGAAGGCGGGTGGGGACAATATGGTTCAGGATGCAAGCACAGGTTCGCCAGCGGTTTCGTCCCAGCGCCACCGCCCATCTGCCGGCACGCCGCCGATCCAGCGACGGGGTGGGTGCAGCGACAGATAGTCGAGCTGCCCGGCCAGCACCCGGCGGCCAGCGTCGGTGATTGATGCCAGACGGGTAAACGGCTTGTCGCCGGGCTGGATCGTATTCACCGCCGGTCGCGTCGATGCCATCTGCTCGACGGTATACAGAAAACCGAAATCGCCCAGCAAGGGCAGTGGCTCGCGTGCTTGCATCAGGGCGCCGAGCATGCGTCCGATCGTTGTCGGTTCGTCGGCCAGAATGCGAGCACGATCCGTTTGGTCTTCGAGAGACCGTCGGCGACACCTGGCAGTTCCTGAAGATGCCGGCGCCAGCAGCGCTCATCGCGATTCGCGATCCTGCCTGTCCTCATGTCGAGAGCGGTCGACCAGCCATGCGCCCCCAGCCACGCACCCGCGGATGAAAACGCCGGTCACCAGGGTGGTCAAAGTTTCGGCGCATGCCAAGATGCCGGGCGATGCCGCACCCTGAAATCTGGCTGAAAGTGTTGCCCTCCGGGCTGTTCTGCGAACCGGGTGGGTTCTTCATCGATCCGCTGCGACCGGTGGACCGAGCGGTGATTACCCATGGACACTCGGATCACGCACGGGCCGGGCATCGCGCGGTGCTGGCGACGGCGGACACGCTGGCGGTGATGCGGGCGCGGCTGGGCAATTGGGGGGAATCACGTCAGGCGCTGGGCTGGCACGAGCCGGTCATGTTGGGGGATGTCAGGATGTGGCTTGCGCCCGCCGGCCATGTGCTGGGCAGTGCGCAAGTGGCGATGGAATATCAAGGCTCCCGCGCGGTGGTCAGTGGCGATTACAAGCGCGTCGCCGATCCGACCTGCGCGGGGTTTGAGCCGGTGTCGTGCGACGTGTTCGTGACGGAGGCGACGTTCGCGCTGCCGGTGTTCGTGCATCCGCCACCGGCGCACGAGATCAAGCGGCTGCTGGACAGCGTCGCGCTGTTTCCCGACCGCACACATGTCGTCGGCTGTTACGCATTGGGCAAGTGCCAGAGGCTGATCGCCTTGCTGCGCCAGGCGGGTTGGGACCGACCGATCTGGCTGCATGGCGCCCTGGCCTCGATGTGCGAGGTCTATCGGGCGCGGGGGGTGGAACTTGGCGACCTGCGGCCGGCGACAGTGGCGGCAAAAGCCGAACTGGTGGGTGCGATCGTGCTGGCTCCACCGGGAGCCATCGCCGACCGGTGGGCTCGGCGGCTGGAGGATCCGGTGGTGGCGTTGGCGTCCGGTTGGATGCGGGTGCGGCAGCGGGCGAAATCGCGCGGCGTGGAGCTGCCGCTGGTGATTTCCGATCATGCCGACTGGAACGAGCTGAATGCAACACTGGACGAGGTCGCAGCGCCGGAGGTGTGGGTGACCCACGGGCGCGAGGAAGCGTTGATCCATGCCGCGGCCCAACGCGGCATCCGCGGCCGCGCCTTGCGCCTGTTGGGCTATGGCGACGAGGATGAGGCGGACGCAACGGAGGAGGCCCGAGATGACCGAACCACTGATGATCGAACCAACGGCATTCACGTTCGATGACGACGGCACGATCCCCAACTCGCGGTTGCCGCTGCTGGTCTACCGCGCCGCGGTGCCAGCCGACGCGGCGCAAATCGAGCGTCTGTTCGCCGCCAATCGATGGCCACCGGCATGGCGCGACGGGGTCCATCCGTTTCATCATTTCCACAGCACCGCGCACGAGGTTCTTGGTGTGGCGCGCGGCGAGGTCTCGGTGCTGTTCGGCGGGCCGGGGGGCAAGGTGCTGACGGTTCAGGCCGGTGACGTGGTGGTCGTCCCGGCGGGCGTCGGGCACTGCAACCAGCAGCAATCGAAGGATCTGCTGATCGTTGGGGCGTATCCGGACACCGGACCAGGGCCGGATCTGCGGCGCGGCAAAGTGGTGGAACATGATGAAGCAGGCCGAGCCGCGGCGGCGGTGGCTTTGCCGGCGACCGATCCGCTGGCGGGCGCGGACGGGGCATTGCCTAGATTATGGGCGTGATGGTCAGCCGGCGCACGTAGCTTGAGCGGATGCGCTGATGATCCGGGCACGCTTTGGCGCAACCATGCGTTGCATGAGCGCGGGTTGACCAAGAGGCGGGTGAGCAGGCGCTCGCGGTCGTGCCGCTGGGTCGGCCGCGGATGGCGGATCGGTCTGCCCGGTTATGGTAGCGTCCGCCGCGGGTTAAGGGCCGCGGGCGTGTATCTACAACCCTCTGGCCCGGTTATTGCTGCGAACGGCGTCGAGCGCGTGATCAGTGTGGAGTTGAGCCGATAACCCAACACCGCATGATGAACCTGGGTGCGTTCATCCACGAAACCGGCCAGCACGTGGCCGCTTGGCGGCACCCTGGCGCCTATGCCGCGTCCGGCACCGTCTTCGCCCACGCCGTCGATGTCGCGCGGATCGCGGAGCGAGGCAAGTTCGACCTGCTGTTCCTGGCTGACAGCGCCGCGGTCAGTGTTTTCGGCACACCGGACTCGCGCGGCCGGATGGGCAAGGTTGTCAAATTCGAGCCGATTACCGTGCTGTCGGCGTTGGCCGCGGTGACGACACATCTTGGCCTCGTCGCCACCTGCAGCTCCACCTACAACGAACCCTACACCCTGGCTCGGCAGTTCGCCTCGCTTGACCAGATCAGCGGCGGGCGGGCCGGGTGGAACCTGGTGACGTCGAACAATGAAGCCGAGGCCTTCAACCACGGACGCGAAACCCACCAGGCCCATGCGGACCGATACGATCGCGCAGCAGAATTCGCGGAGGTGGTGACCGGGCTGTGGGACAGCTGGGACGACGACGCGTTCATTCGCGACCAGGAGAGCGGCGTCTATTACGATCCCGGCAAGATGCACACGCTGAACCATCGCGGCAAACACTTCGCGGTTCGCGGTCCGTTGAACGTTGCCAGGTCGTCTCAGGGGCGCCCGGTCCTGGTACAGGCCGGCGCATCCGATACCGGCCGGGATCTGGCCGCACGGATGGCGGAGCTTGTGTTCACCGCGCAGACCACCTTCGAACAGGCGGCCGAATTTTACGCCGACGTCATGCGCCGGGCTCCTGGCTTCGGGCGCAGCAGGGCCGACGTGAAGATATTGCCGGGATTGTATCCGGTGGTTGGCCGCACCGAATCCGAGGCACGGGAGAAGTTCGACTTTCTTCAGTCGCTGATCCACCCAAGTGTCGGTTTGGCGGTGCTGGAACACACGATCGGCGTGCCCAACCTGGCGCGGTATCCGCTGGATGGCCCGGTGCCGGAGATGGCCGACACCAACGGCCCGTTGTCCCGCCAGCGTCTGCTGCTGGAAGCCGCGCGCCGGGACAAGCTGACGCTGTGGGAGCTTTGCCTGCTGAACGCCGGCCCACGCGGGCATCTGCTGACCATCGGCACGCCCGAACAGATCGCCGACGTGATGGAGCACTGGTTCAAGAACGGAGCCTGCGACGGGTTCAACGTGATGCCGGCCTGGTTGCCCGGCTCGCTGACCGATTTCGTCGACATGGTCATACCGGAACTGCAACGGCGCAGTTTGTTCCGCACGGAGTATGAGGGCAAGACATTGCGCGAGAACCTGGGTTTGCCCACACCGGTCAGTCGCTTCCAGAGCCTGTCGATGGTGGCTGAATGATTACCCGGCGCGGCTTCGGTGCTCTTGCCGCGGCGGCCCTGGCGGTGCCGGCCGAGGCAGCCGAGGGAAGCACCTTTGTCAGCGGCTGGGGCTTGCCGACAAATCTGGACCCGCATCAGATCTTCGACGTGCCGATGCAGACCGTCATGCTGAACGCCTATAATGGACTGTATCGGTACGAGAACGACCCGCCAGTGTTGGTGCCATGGCTGGCGCAGAGCCACACTGTCTCCGACGACGGCTTGAGCTGGGAATTCAAACTGCGGCCCGGCGTGAAGTTCCATGACGGTAGCGATCTAACCGCGGACGACGTGGTCTATAGTTTCCATCGGGTGCTGGGGTTGAAGCTGGCCCCCGCGGGTGCGTTCCTGCCAATCCTGAAACCCGAGAACGTGACGGCGCCTGACAAGTTGACGGTGCGGTTCGTGCTCAGCAAGCCATACGCGCCGTTCTTCGCCGCGATCCCGATCGTTTCGGTTGTCAATCCCCGGTTGATCCGAGCGCACGAGAAGAATGGGGACTGGGCGAAGAGCTGGAGGGCGTCGAACGGGGCAGGCTCGGGCGCTTATAAAATCATTCCGAGTTCTTATCGCCCGCTCGAGCAGCTGGATCTCGAAATGTTCGACGGGCACTTCATGGGGTGGGAGGACAACAAAAGCCCCGCCCGCAAGATCGCCATGCGCCCGACCAGTGAGACGTTCACCCGCATCCTGGCGCTGCTGAATGGTTCGCTTGACTGGACCGACACCAATCTGCCGGCGGATCAGGTCGACAAGATCAATGCCTCGAAGATCGCCCACGTCGCGCAGAACACGGTCATGCGGACATTCGTCATCCGCATGAACAACAGCAGGCCGCCGTTCGACAACCTGAATGCCCGCTTGGCCTTCGCGCACGCGTTCAACTACATGGGGTTTATCACCGACGTCTTGGGCGGCTATGCGGTTCGCGATCCGATGCCGATGCCGAATACGCTCTGGGGCTGTCCGAAAGAGGCGAAAGGCTATGACTACGACCTGAGCAAGGCGAAGGAGTACGCGGCCAAGGCGATTGCCGAGGGTGCGCCGATGAAGCGTCCGCTTGAAATCCATGTCCAGTCGGAGAACGACCAGAGCGTCCAGGCGGCTCAGGTATTCCAAAGCGATCTTGCAACGATCGGCATCAACCTTGAGGTCGTCGGTGATACCTGGAGCAACCTGATCGCCAACGTAGTGAAGCCCGAGACTACGCCGGACATGTGGATCCACTGGGTCAGCACCTACTTCGTCGATCCCGAGAACTGGGTTGGCCAGATGTACGACAGTCAGTTCCACGGCACCTGGAAAGCGTCGTGCTACTACACCAACCACGACGTCGATGCGCTGCTGCGGCAGGCACGATCCACCCTGGATCAGAAATCCCGTGCGCCGCTGTATGAAACAGCGATCCGGCAGATCATGGCCGACAGCCCGGATATCTGGATCTACAACTCGATGCAGTTGCAAGGCATCAACAACCGGTTGAAAGGGCGGCGGTTCTGCACCGTGGGGCAAGGGTGCGAGATGCGCTGGATATCCATTTAAGGATGATCGTGCGGTTTGTCCTGCGTCGGTGCGCGCTGGCGGTGCCGTCGCTCATCGGACTTCTAATTCTGACCTTCGTGCTGATCCGGGTGGTGCCATCCGATCCGGCGGCGGAGTTGGCTGGCGATGCGGCGACCCCAGAGCAAATTGCTCAGCTGCGTCATGAATACGGCCTGGACCGGCCGATCTGGGTGCAGTTTTTCGTCTACGCACTCAAGGCGGTGCGGCTGGATTTTGGCGAGAGCGCGTTCTCCCACCGGGCGGTTGCTCTGGACATCGAACAGCGTCTGCCAGCGACGCTGGAACTGACGGTCGCGGCGATGGCGATCTCGATCTTCCTTGGCGTGCCGCTTGGGGTTTTCGCGGCTCTGCGGCACAACCAGTGGCCGGATTTCCTGCTGCGCATGGTCTTCGTGCTGGGTGTCGCGGTCGCGGCGTTCTGGGTGGCGATCATGTTGCAGCTGCTCTTCGCGATGAAGCTGGGCTGGCTGCCGTTGCGCGGCGAACTTTCCGTCGGAATCCCGCCGCCGGTGCGGATCACCGGGTTTCTGCTGCTGGACAGTCTTCTTGCCAGACGGTTCGACGCCTTCAGCGACGGACTGGCCCACCTGGTGCTGCCCGCGGTGACCCTGGCGCTCGGTGGGTTGGGCAGCATTGTGCGCTTCACCCGAGCCGGGGTGCTGGACACGCTGCAGCAGGACTTCGTGACCTAATGAAAGAGCCATGGGCTATCGACGAACGCGGCTGATCTGGCGCTACGTACTGCGAAATTCGGTGACGGCAACGATCACCCAGATCGGGCTACTGTTCGGCGCGCTGATCGCCGGCGGGGTGGTGGTGGAGGCGATCTACGACTGGCCCGGCATCGGCAGCTACACGGTGAACGCGATCCTGACCGGTGATCATCAGGTGATGCTGGCGGTCACCTTGCTGATCGGCGTGGTCTACGCGGTGGTCAACATCCTGACCGATCTTGTGCATGGCCTGATCGATCCGCGGCTGATGGATCAGGCATGAACCATGGTCCGGCCGATCACCCGCAGCTCACGCGGACGCCGCTCATGAGCCCGGTCCTGCGCAAGCTGGGCCGCGATGTTCCCGCCATGGTTGGGTTGGCGATCGTCGTCACCGTGCTGGTGATCGCCATCGTCGGGCCATGGATCGCGCCGTATCCGGGCGATGCAGCCGCATCTCATCTCGCCCGCAGGTTAAAGCCGCCGACAGGACCGTTCCCGTTCGGAACTGATAATCTCGGCCGTGACATCCTGTCGCGCGTGATCCTGGGGGCCAGGGGCGCACTGACCGTCGCGGTCACCGTTGTCGGGCTGTCGATGGCGATCGGCATCCCATTGGGGTTGATCGCCGGATACCGCGGCGGGATCATTTCGGAATGCATCATGCGGCTGACCGATGCCGTGCTGGCTATCCCGCAACTGGTGCTGGCTCTGGCGTTGGCGCAGTTGATGTCGCCGTCGCTGGAAAGTGCGATGCTGGCGCTGTCTCTCACCTACTGGCCGTTCTTCACGCGTATCGTCTATGCTGAAGCGAGGCGGCTGGGTCGTTCGTTGTTCGTCGATGCGCTGCGTGGCATCGGCGCGCGCCCGCTGCGCATCGTGTTCCTGCACATCCTGCCCAACGCGGCCTCGCCCATCATCGTGCGGGCGACCATCGGGCTTGGCTTCACCATCCTGACCGCGGCGGTGCTGGGGTTCCTCGGCATGGGGGCGACTCCGCCGGCGCCGGACTGGGGACTGACGATCGCGCAAAGTCGGGTCTATCTGCCGGATGCGTGGTGGTATGCGTTGTATCCGGGACTGGCGATTCTGCTGACCGTCATGGGGTTCAACCTGCTGGGCGACGGGTTGCGGGATCTGGTCGATCCCAGGCTGCGGCGCTCGCGATGATCCCGGTTCTTGCTGTGCGTGGTTTGAGGATCTCGTTCCGCACCGATGCAGGGTCTGCGGCTGTGCTGGACGACGTCGCCCTGACCTTGCAGCGCGGCCAGGTGGTTGGTGTCGTCGGAGAATCCGGCTGCGGCAAATCCACGCTGATCCGCGCTATCATCGGCACTCTGCCCGGTGCGGCACGCATCGAAGCCGGGGAGATCGTGTTCGAGGGCGAAAATCTGCTGGCGTTTACCGAGAACGAGTTGAACCAGAGGATAAGAGGCAGCCGCATCGGTTTCATTCCGCAGGACCCGCTGCTGTCGCTCAATCCGGTGTTCAAGGTGGGCAGCCAGATGCTGGAGATCATGCGCGACCACGCGCCCGAGGGCACGAAGCGACGCGACCACGTCCAGCGTCTGGTCGGCCTGCTGCGGCGGCTTCAGGTGCCCGATCCCGATACCGCGCTGGAGCGCTATCCGCACCAGTTCTCCGGCGGTCAGCGCCAGCGACGGCTGATCGCGGCGGCACTCGCCTGCTCCCCAGGACTGGTGATCGCCGATGAGCCGACGACGGCGTTGGATGTCACCACCCAGCACGAGATCCTGCTGCTGCTGCGGGAACTGGTCGATGAACTTTCGATCTCGCTGCTGTTTGTGACTCACGATCTGGGCGTGGTTGCCGAACTTTGCAACACTGTATGCGTGATCTACGCCGGGCAGACGATCGAATCCGGTTCGGTAGATTCGATTCTTAAAGCATCCTCGCATCCCTATACGAAGGCGTTGCTGGCGTGTCATCCGGAACGCGGAACCTCGTTCGCCGGTATAACAGGCACGGTGCCGTCGCCGCTGCGCATGCCGTCAGGGTGTCGGTTCGCGCCGCGCTGCGATCTTGTCGAGCCCGTCTGCTCGGTTGCCTTGCCGGATGTCGTGCGCCGCCCGACGGGTGCCGAGGTCCGCTGTGTCCACCCGGCATGAGCGACCCGATCCTCGAACTTCGGAACGTCTGCGTATTGCTGGGCGGCACAAGCGGATGGTTGCGCAAGAAGGTATCGCCGGTGCGCGCGGTTGATGACGTCAGCCTGTCGATCGTGGCCGGCGAGGTCGTTGCTCTGGTCGGCGAATCCGGCTCCGGCAAGACCACACTCGGGCGGACCGTGCTGGGTCTGCAACGAGAATCTGCTGGCGAGATCCTGCTGAACGGTCGCACGGTCAGCGGCCTGACTTCGGATCGGGCACGTAAGGTCCGCTCGGTTGTCCAATACGTTCATCAGGACGCCGCCGCGGCACTTGATCCATGGTGGAGCATCGGCGCCACGCTGCGCGAAGGTCTGTTGATCAACGGCGTCCGATGCGCGATGCAACGCGCGGAAAAAGTCGATGCGATGCTGGTGGCGGTCGGTCTGGAACCCGACGCCGGGCGGCGCTACCCGCACGAGTTCTCCGGCGGCCAGCTTCGCCGCGTTGCGCTGGCGCGCATCTTGCTGCTGCGGCCACGGCTGCTGATCCTGGATGAGCCGACCTCGGGACTTGATATGTCGGTGCAGGCGACGGTGCTCAATCTGCTGCTGGACCTGCGACGGTCGTTGGGGCTCACGTATCTTTTCATCTCCCACGATCTGTCGGTGGTGGAGCGGCTGTCGGATAGAGTCGCGATTATGTATCGCGGGCGGATCGTGGAATATGCCGCCACCCCCGAGGTCTTTGCGCGGCCGACCCATCCCTATACGCGATCGCTGCTGGCGGCCGCGCCTCGGCTGGACCGACGGTTGCAGCCGCTGCCTGGCTTCAGCGACGTCGCGCCGGTGGAGCAAAACCAGCCCCGCGCGACAGCGGCCTTATCGCGCAGGTCCCGGTTAACCCAACGAATTTCTGACTATCGCCGCCGCGTGCTTTGAGCATGCTTTAAGTAGCCTCCGGTGGGGCAAGCTGTGGTAGCCGCACGCCAGGACCCGCCAGGCCGGAGGCATTGCGCAGGCTGCCGCGAGCGTTGGGCAATCGAAGCAGGCGTGGTAGCCTTCAAGCATGAGTTACGCCATCGATCTTGCCACACTGTCGGCGTGGGACGCTGCGGATCCGCTCGCCATCTGCCGCCAAATGTTCCATATTCCGGCCGGCGTGGTCTATCTCGATGGCAACTCGCTGGGCTGCCTGCCGGTCGCGGTGAAAGAGCGGCTTGCCATCACAGCCATCGAAGAATGGGGCGAAAGGCTGATCCGTTCCTGGACCGAGGCGGATTGGCTGAACCTGCCGGTTCGTGTCGGAGGCAAGATCGCCCGGCTGGTCGGCGCCGCGGCGCATGAGGTGATCGCCGCCGACTCGACATCGATCAACCTGTACAAGACGCTGGTTTCCGCTGTGCGGCTGCGACCCGAACGCCGAGTGATCGTCACCGAGGCCGGCAACTTCCCAACCGATCTCTACATCATCGACAGCGTTGCGGAACAATTGGGCCTGGTGGTCCGCCGGGTGCAACCGGACGCGGTCATCGAAGCAATCGACAATCAGGTCGCAGCGGTTGCACTGACCCATATCAACTACAAGACCGCCGCGATCCACGACATGCCCCGCATTACCGAAGCGGCGCATGCGCAGGGTGCGCTGACGATCTGGGACCTGGCTCACACTGTCGGTGCGATGCCGTGCGAGCTGAATGACGCAAATGTCGATTTCGCGATCGGATGCGGCTATAAATACCTCAACGGCGGGCCCGGCGCCCCGGCGTTCGTATTCGCCGCGTCGCGCCATCAGCTCATGGCGACTCAGCCGCTAACCGGCTGGTTGAGTCATCGTGCGCCGTTCGCCTTTGCCGAGGGCTTCGACCCCGCCCCCGGCATGTCGCGCTTCCTTTGCGGCACGCCGCCGGTGTTGGGCATGTCGGCGCTGGACGCCGCGCTGGATGTATTCGAAACCGTGTCCCTGGCAGATGTGCGGCGCAAAAGCCGTAGGATGACGGACGCGTTCGTCGAACTATTCGACACGAGACTGACGCGGTGGGGCTTCGTTCTCTGCTGCGAACGCGACGGCGATCGGCGCGGCAGTCATGTCGCGTTCAGCCACCCCGACAGCGGCACCATCATGCGTGCGCTAACGGCGCAGGGGTTCATCGGCGACTTTCGCCCGCCCGACGTCATGCGCTTTGGTTTCGCCCCGTTGTACAACCGTTACGTGGACGTGCATGCGCTGGTGGCGGCCGTCACCAGCATCATGGAGCAGCGCGCGGGCCTGCCGTCGCCGGGCTAGCCCGGTGGCATGGACGGTGCCTCGCCTGACCGGTTTCGACGCGCGGTAATGTTCGCGCAACCAAGGCGGCGCGCGGTTAGCCTGTTTCCCAGCATGGTACTCTGCCGCTGCATCCAAATCATGCATTGATACATGAGCAAGGGCGCGGTTTTATGCGGTCTATACACATGCCTTGCGAGGCTGCGCTGCGCGGTCCTGTCATTGGTTGTCTTATCGACCGGGCAGGGCGGTATGCCCGTTGGATGGCACCGGTCTTGCTCTGACTAATGAGCTGCTGATCCTGCTCCGCCGGCACTTCGTCCGATCCCCTGGAGGTTCTTACGATGACGCACCCGAATGCGAACGCTCCTGGCTCGCCATCCCGCCGCTCCGTGCTGAAGTCCGCCGCCGCGGTTGCCGGCAGCGCGATCAAGAACTCGGGTCAGTTCCGCTCGTTCTGGACCTCGTTCGACCAGTCGGTGAATCTGATGGCGTCGGGTGAGATGGTGATCCAGTCGATGTGGTCACCCGCTGTTGCCGCAGTACGCACCCGCGGCATCCCGTTCACCGTCCAGCTGTTGAAGGAAGGTTATCGCGGTTGGGGTTACACGCTGGGGGTGATGAAGCATGTCAGCGGCCTCGAAGCTCGACTGCTTCTGGGAGTACATGAACTGGTACGCGTCCGGTTTCCAAGGCGCCTTCGTTGCTCGGGAGGGCTACTATTCGACGCAAACGGAGACCGCCGAGAAATTCCTGGCCCCGGCGGAATGGGAATACTGGTATGGCGGCACGCCGGCGGCGACAGCCATCCTGGATCCTTACGGCAAGGTGATGGAAAAAGTCGGCGGACCACCGCGCGACGGCGGCAGCTTCGAAAAAAAGAATGGGCAACATCGCCGTGTGGAACGCGGTGATGGACCAGGACCGCTACCTGGTACGGCGCTGGAACGAGTTCATTACATCCTGATCCCGGAGCCCGATCATGCAGCTTGGCGTATTCATTCCGATCGGCAACAATGGCTGGCTGATTTCCACCACATCCCGGCGGTACAAGCCCAGCTTCGACCTGAACGCTGAGATCGTGCGCAAGGCCGAGACATACGGCTTCGATTTCGCGCTGTCGATGATCAAGCTGCATGGTTTCGGCGGTCCGTCTGAATTCTGGAACTACAATCTTGAGTCGTTTACCCTCATGGCCGGGCTAGCGGCGGTGACCAGCAAGCTCCAGCTTTTCGCCACCTGCGCCGTGCTGACCATGCCGCCGCCGATCGCCGCGCGCATGGCGGTGACCATCGATTCGATCTCGCACGAGCGCTTCGGCATCAACATCATTTCTGGATGGCAGCGGCGCGAATATGCCCAGATGGGGATCTGGCCGGGCAAGGATCACTGCAACCGTAGCTACGACTATTGCGCGGAATACGTTACGATCATGCAGGAGCTTTGGGAGTCGGGACGATCCGACTTCAAGGGTGACTTTTTCCAATTGGACGATTGCCGTTGCCTGCCGCTGCCGACGGCGAAAATCCCCATCATCTGCGCTGCTCAAAGCGATGCCGGCACGCGCTATGCCGCCCAGTACGCGGACTACAACTTCTGCTCCAGTTTCGGTGTCAACACCCCGACCGCGGTCAAGGACAGCGTGGCCCGGCTGGTGAAGATGACGGAACAGACCGGACGGTCGTGCGGCGCGTTGGTGTCCACCATGGTGATCGCCGATGAAACAGACGAGTCGGCGATGGCCAAGTGGGAGCACTACAAGGCCGGCACCGATCTGGAAGCGATCGCGTGGCGTGATGGACAGGCCGAGGATGATCCCTCGCGCGATCCGCTGGCCGGCCCGAACAAGCGAAAAACCTTCGGGATGCAGAAACTGCCGACACAGGGCGGTGTGCTGGTCGGATCGTATGCCAGTATCGCCCGCATGCTGGACGAGCTATCGGACGTGCCCGGCCCCAGGGCGTCATGCTGACGTTCGACGATTTCTTGATTGGGATGGAGCAGTTCGGCACCCGCATCCAGCCTCGGATGCGCAGTCGTATGACCCTGATGAACGCCGCCTGGCCGCGGCCGATCACGGTCCAGCACCCGTCCAGGATCGATTCCCTTGGACAATCGCTTTCGGTCAGCCTCTATGGCAAGCTACCTGGATGATGAGTGTCTTGGCGTAAGGAACTTCATGAGGCTTGGGCAAAGCCGACGTCTCATTCGACTTCGGCGAATGGGCCGAATGCCGCTGGTGTCGCCGCGGCTGTGGTGGCGACGCGTGGTATTCTGGGTCGGCGCGGTTCTGGTCGCCGCTGTCGCGGTAGCCTTTGCCAAGGCGGCGGATTGGGCCGGTGGCTTGTTCCTGCATTTCGTCGCGGGTCACACCTGGTTGCCGTTCATCATCGCGCCAGCCGGGTTGGCCATCTCGTTCCTGCTGACGCAGTATGTCTTCCCCGGGGCACAAGGTAGCGGCATTCCGCAGACCATCGCGGCGCTTCACATGCACGACCAGGACATGGTTGACCGGGTGCTGTCGCTGAAAATTGCCGCGGGCAAGGTGCTGCTGACCCTGCTGGGCCTCGCCTCAGGGGCATCGATCGGACGCGAGGGACCGACGGTTCAGGTCGGCGCATCGATCATGCACGCGCTTGGCAAGCTGCTGCGATTGCCGCGGCTTGAACTACGCCGAGCGCTGGTGCTGGCTGGGGGGGCCGCGGGCATCGCGGCCGCGTTCAACACGCCGCTGGCCGGGATCGTCTTCGCGATCGAGGAGCTGAGCCATTCGTTCGAGGCACGCACCTCCGGCACCGTGTTCACCGCGGTTGTGGTGGCGGGCGCGACAACGCTTGGCCTCGTCGGCAACTACACCTATTTCGGCCAGACATCGGCCGAACTCCCCAACAATCCGGCGGTCCTGGCGGTAATCCTGTGCAGCGTGACCGGCGGACTGGCAGGCGGAGTGTTCAGTCAGGCGCTGATCATCGCCGCGCGCGGTCTGCCCGGTTGGGCAGGACGGATGATCATACGATATCCCGTCGGTTTTGCAGCATTATGCGGGTTGACGTTGGCGATCATTGGGACGCTTTCGGGTGGCCAGACCTACGGAACCGGCTATGCGCAGGCACGCGACATGGTGGAGGGACACTCCAATCTGCCGCCGGTCTATGCGCTGCTGAAGCTGGCGGCAACCGTGGTGTCCTATGTCAGTGGCATCCCGGGCGGCATTTTCGCACCGTCTCTGTCGATTGGCGGCGCGCTCGGGTCGGTGCTGGCACCACTGGTGCCCGGCGCGCCGGTGGGCGCGATGATCCTGCTTGGGATGACGGCGTATTTTTCCGGTGTGGTGCAGGCGCCGATAACCTCGGCTGTCATCGTGATGGAGATGACCGCCAATCAGAGCCTGATGATCCCGCTGATGGCAACGGCTTTTCTGTCGTTCGCGGTGTCGCGGCTGGTGTGTCGGCGGCCGCTTTACGGCGCGCTGGCTCGGCGCTTCCTGCAGGTGCAGGGCGGGCACTGACTTGCGGCTGGCCGAAGCAAAGCCGACCATGGGCCGGAACCACCTTGCACCGGAAGACGAAAGGGACCCTGGCAGACGCAGACGAGACCGAACGCCAAGTTCTGTCAGAGCACGGAGATGGGATCAGCGCTTGCTGAACTGGAAGCTGCGGCGTGCTTTCGCCTTGCCGTATTTCTTGCGTTCCACCGCACGGGAATCGCGAGTCAAGAACCCCGCCACCTTCAAAATGCTTCGCAGGTCGGGCTCGTAGTAAGTGAGCGCGCGGCTGATGCCATGTCGCACGGCGCCCGCCTGGCCCGACAGTCCGCCCCCGGTGACCGTGCAGTAGACGTCGAACTGGTTATACCGATCCGCGACCAGGAAGGGCTGCGCCAGCAGCATCCGCAGAACCGGGCGGGCGAAGTACTGCACGACACGCTTGCCGTTGACCATGATCTCACCCTTGCCCGGCTTGATCCACACCCGTGCGGTGGATTCCTTGCGCCGCCCGGTGGCGTAGGAGCGCCCGAGTTCATCGTGTTTTGGCTCCCGCCTGGGCTGGGTCGATACCAGAGTCGGAACCGGCGTGCCGGTCTGTTCGGCCTCAGCCTCGGCTTCGGCCTGACGGGCGGCGAGTGCCTCTTTAAGGTCGGCGAGAGTCCCGGTCGAATTTCCTGACATAGCTCTCAGCCCCTCTTGTTCTTCGGGTTTATCGCGGCGACGTCCAAGGTTCTCGGCTGCTGCCCATCGTGCGGATGTTCGGGGCCGCCATAGACATGCAAATGCTTCATCTGCTTGCGCTGCAGCGGACCGCGGGTAATCATCCGCTCCACCGCCTTCTCCAGCACGCGCTCGGGGTGCTTGGATTCAAGGCGCTGGCGAATTGAACGGCCCTTAATGCCGCCGGCGTAGCCGGTATGATAGTAAAAGATCGATTGGTCGGCCTTGGCGCCGGTCAACCGCACGCCGGCGGCGTTCACCACCACGACGTTGTCGCCGCAATCAACGTGCGGCGTGAACTGCGGCTTGTGCTTGCCGCGGAGGCGGTTGGCGATGATGACGGCAAGCCGGCCGAGGACGACGCCTTCGGCGTCGATAAGGACCCAGCCTTTCGTGACCTCCGACGGCTTGATGGAGGGCGTGCTCTTGAGCATGGTATTATGAGCGTCCGTGATACAGAAGGCGCGGGTTATGGCTTCCTGGCCCGGGACGGTCAAGGGCCTTCCCCACGCAGTTGCCCGACGGAGCGGCCCGACGGAGCGGCACGAAGCCAGCGTGATCGCGAGCATCGAGAACCAGCTGGTGTGGAAAGCTACTGATCAGTTGACAAAGCGGCAAGCGACGTATCCGCTATTCTCCCAGCACGATTTTGAGGAGCCCGCATGTCTCAGGCGACGGAAACAACTGAACGCTCTGCAGTGTCGGACAGCCTGGACGTCGTCATTGTCGGCGCGGGCTTCGGCGGCCTGTATATGCTGCATCGCCTGCGTGGTCTGGGGCTGTCGGCGATCGTATTCGACGTCGCCACCGGCGTGGGGGGCACCTGGTATTGGAATCGCTATCCAGGTGCGCGCTGCGACGTGGAGAGCATGCAGTATTCCTACTCGTTCTCTGAGGACCTGCAGCAGGAATGGCAGTGGAGCGAGGTGTTCGCCGGCCAGCCGGAGATCCTCCGTTACGCCAACCATGTCGCGGACCGGCTGGACCTGCGCCGCGACATGCGCTTCGAAACCCGTGTGACCGGTGCGGTGTTCAATGAGGCGAGCCATCGTTGGACGGTGCGGACGGATCGTGGCGACGTCGTCTCGGCCCGTTACTGCGTGATGGCGACCGGCTGCCTGTCAGCCGCGCGGATGCCGGATTTCCCCGGATTGTCCAGCTTCAAGGGCAGGACCTATCACACCGGACACTGGCCGCATGAGGGCGTGGATTTCAGCGGATTGCGGGTCGCGATCATTGGCACCGGGTCGTCGGCGATCCAGTCCATTCCGGTGATCGCGGCGCAGGCGGGGCATGTGACGGTATTTCAGCGGACGCCGAACTTCAGCATCCCGTCGCGCAATCGGCCGATGTCAGAGGCCTATGCGCAGTCATGGAAGGAGGTCTACCCGGCCAGGCGGTCCGAGGCTCGGTCGAGCCGCAATGGCGTTTTAACCAACCCGAACGACATGGCAGCGATCGCGACGCCGGAGCAGGAGCGGCTGGCGGTATATGAGAAACGTTGGGAAAGCGGCGGCACGACGTTCATGGCGGCGTTCAACGACCTGATCGTCAACAAGGCGTCGAACGATACAGCGGCGGAGTTCGTGCGTGGCAAGATCCGCGCGATGGTCAGGGATCCAGCGAGGGCGGAACTGCTGGCACCGACCAGCTACCCGATCGGGACGAAGCGGATCTGTGTCGATACGGACTATTACCTGACCTTCAACCAGCCGAACGTCGATCTGATCGATGTGCGTAACGCCCCGATCGAGGCGATCACGCCAGATGGCCTGCGTGTCGGCGGCAAGGCATACCAGGTCGATGCGATCGTGTTCGCCACCGGTTTTGATGCGATGACCGGCGCGTTGACGCGGATCGGCATCGTGGGCCGCGGCGGCGAGACGCTGGCTGACAAGTGGGAGGCCGGGCCGCGGACCTATCTGGGCCTGATGTCGGCGGGCTTTCCAAACATGTTCATGATCACCGGTCCCGGCAGCCCCTCGGTGCTGAGCAACATGATGGTCTCGATCGAGCAGCACGTGGACTGGATCAGCGACTGCTTGCACCACCTGACAAACCGGCAGCTCGACTGCATCGAGCCGTCCCGGACAGCCGAGGACGCCTGGCTCGCGCATGTCAATGAGGTTGCCCACACGACGCTCTATCCATCTGCCGCGTCCTGGTACATGGGCGCCAACATCCCGGGCAAGCCGCGGGTGTTCATGCCGTATATTGGCGGTGTCGGGGCGTATCGGCAGAAATGCGATGAGATCGCGGCAAACGGTTATCAAGGCTTTGAACTTGCGGCCGCTGCCGATGTCGCGGTGGCGGCCGAATAGGTGCTGGACCTGCGTCCCAACTGCGAATGCTGTGATCGCGACCTGCCGCCCGCCAGTCAGGACGCGCGGATCTGCACCTTTGAATGCACGTTCTGCGCGGATTGCGCGGCAACCTGGTTGCATGGCCTCTGCCCGAACTGCGGCGGCGAACTGGTTCGGCGCCCCGGGGCGACCGGCGCACATGCTGGCAAAGCACCCGGCCGCGACCAGGCGGGTGGGAAGTCGCAGGGGTGCGAAGCCCTCGGCAACTGGACCACTTGGTTCGGGTTTCCGCAGCAGCACCACCGTCAGCCGGGTGAACATCGCCCAGCTGACAGCAGCGAAGATAAACAGGCCGTTCCGGGTCCCGCCTATCGTCAGGCCGGCCGCACGGGGCCAATAAATGTCCCCGATCGATACCCGGCGGATGACGTGGCGCGCGCAGCGCGACCGATCCGAGGGGGCGCAACGAGGCCGCCGCTACGAGACCGCCACGGGAGGGGCGTTATAGTCTGCATCCGACACGTGCTCGAACCAGGCGGTGCCTTCGCCTTTGTCGTTCAGTTCAGACATCGCGAGGTGAGAGAACAGCTTGTCGGGTGCGGCACCATGCCAATGCCGTATGTCGGGGGGAATAATGACCGTGTCGCCGGCACGGATCTCCTGTACCGGCTCGCCCTCACGCTGGACGCGTCCCGCGCCGGACAGGCAGAACAACGTCTGGCCAACAGGATGAGTGTGCCAAGCGGTGCGGGCACCGGGTGTGAAAGAGACCACTGACCCTCGCATCCGCGACGGTGGTATTCCGGTGACGACTTCATCCGAGAACACGGTGCCGGTGAAGTTAGATGCCGGCGCAAGGTTGGTCTTGCGGGCCGATGAGCGAAGGATTTTCATGACGCGCTCCCATGGGGGTGTCGCCATTCAGCGTAACGCCGCTCGCCGGGAACGCAAGCTTCAGGCCGCGACCTTGGCCTCGATCCGATCCCAGATCGACCTTTCCAGATGGACGCCGTCGAACCGCGCGATCTCCTGCAGGCCGGTCGGCGAGGTGACGTTTATTTCTGTCAAGTAATCTCCGATCACGTCGATCCCGACGAAGATCATTCCCTGGTCCCGCAGGGTTGGCCCGATTGCCGCGCAAATCTCGCGGTCCCGCGCTGTCAATGGCGATTGTTCCGCCCTGCCGCCGACATGCATGTTGGACCTTGCCTCACCCACGGCCGGAATGCGATTGACCGCACCCATCGCCTCTCCATCCACCAGAATGATCCGCTTGTCGCCGAGGCGCACGGCGGGCTCGTAACGCTGGAACATCAGCGGCTCGCGTGAACGGGCGAAATGCATCTCCAGCAGCGCGGCCAGATTTTCATCGTCCGGCCGCATGCGGAACACGCCCGCACCGCCGTTGCCGAATAACGGCTTGACGATGATGTCCTTGTATTCCAGGCGGAACGACCGGATTGCCTCCAGGTCCCAGGTAATCAGGGTCGGCGGCATCAGGTCGGGGAACTGGGTGACCAGGATTTTTTCCGGTGCGTTGCGGACCGCGGCAGGATCATTCACCACCAGAGTGCCGGGCTGGATGTGCTCCAGCATGTGGGTCGCGGTGATGTAAGCCATGTCGAAGGGCGGGTCCTGGCGCATCAGCACCACGTCCATGCCGCCGAGATCGACTGTCTCCACCGGGCCAAACTCGAAATGGGCGCCTTGGCTGCGGGCCACCTTCACCCGGTTGCCACGGGCGAACAGCCGTTCCTCGCGCTTGCCGCCGGCCGGTTTGGCGACCCCTTCCTTCAGGGCCATGTGCCGCACTTCATAGTGCAGCAGCGTGTGGCCACGGGATTGTGCCTCCAACATCAAGGCAAAAGTCGAGTCGGCATCAATTTTGACGGTCTCGATCGGGTCCATCTGGACCGCGACCCTGAGCGAACGAGCCATGCGACGATCCCCTGTCCGGTCGGCCTTGGGTTTCCATAAGGCGTGAACCGAACCAGGGGAAGGGCAGGGCGCCTAGGTGGGAGGGTCGCCGCTGACTGCGATGCGGAACGGGGCAAGCCAAGCCGCCGGTGGGGCCTGGTTTCAGCTCGACCGAAACGGCGTCAGGCCAGCGGCAGAAGCGCGATTTGCGCTTGCATTCGCGTGCCGACCGCATCCCAGGTGAATAGGTCCTGCCCGCGCCGGTAGCCGGCCTCTCCCAGGCTGCACGCGCGCTGAGGGTTGGCCAGCAAGTCACTTAACGCGCTGGCCAGCGCGTCAGGATCATTTGGAGGAACGAGAAGTCCGGTTTCGCCATCGTTGACCATGCCGGGAAAGCCGCCGACGGTTGTTGCAACCACGGGCAACTTGAACGCCATGGCCTCCACCGACGCCACCGCCGATGGCTCGACCACACTGGGGAGGCAGAAAATCGAAGAATTCACAAAATGATCCGCCACCGCCGCGCGTGGAATCAAGCCGGTTACCCGGACACGCGGGTGCGAAACCGCGGGCGAGCAGCCGACAATCGTCAGCGTTGCGTGCGGAAATTTAGGCGCCAGCTTTTCGAAGGCCGCCAACAGCGTCGGTCCGCCTTTACGCTCCCAGTCAATGCCGACGAACAGGATGCGTCCAGCTGCATAGCGCGGCAGGTCGTTCGACGAGTCGACGGCTTGAATGTTCGCGCCGATCAAAATTGTTGCGACCCGGGTCGGATCGCAGCCATAGGTCCGAACAAGCGTCTGCTCAACGTGGGCGGCGCTACACATGATCCTGTCGGCTCGGAGATACAGCGAGCGTTCCAGTTTCTGGAATGCCTTGGAGCGGAACAGACGGGGATCGCTCGCGAGATACTCGCGATGGCTGGCAATCGTATGGTCGGTGTAGATGACGAACGGCCGCCCGGGCAATGCCGCGTTGAACACACCCTGGGTTTGCAGAACGAACTGGAAACTCGAGGCCTCAGGCCCGAAGCGGCTGACGATCGTCTCCGAAAGATGGCGGAACATGAGCGGCGTCAGGAAAAAGAAGGCGTGTCTTTCGGACGCGGTGGACAGAACCGACGGGCCATAGGTCATAACCTCGACAAGGGCATTCAGCACGGTCAGGCCGAACTTGCGCTTGATATAATCCTTAACATCAAAAGTAACGATTTCGTAACTCGGAAACTGCTTGTTCAACTGCTCCAAAATACGCTCGTTGGTATGTGAGAATGAACCAAGCTTTGCGAACAGGATGCGTCGGCCCTTGCCCCGGGAGGCCATCGCCTGGGGAACCGGCACCTGGGATGCGCGCTCCAGCGCCGGTGCGGTCGACATCATTGTCGCTGACCGAGCAGCTTTGAGCGGGTGCGGTCGGCCGGCACGGGGTCGGTCAAGCGCTGGATACAGTCTGCCGTGGAAGCCGCCTTGGATGCGGCGGCCAATTTATGGCTGCTCTGCATCTAAGGTCAGATGTGTCGGTGGTGTGGCAGCATGGCGTTGCAGCGTCATGGTCTATGATGTCTCATCGGAATTGGATCGCGGTTGATGCAGAGGACGGATCTTGGGTGTCCCCATATGAAAGACAATCGCCGAGTCCTGAAGGTCACACTTGGTTCATTGTCCGCTGACCGCAGCGTTCCGTTCGCATACACCATTGGGTACATGCGGCGTGGATGGTCCAGTGGCGCGTCGCTCGTTCGCGGAGAGATGCCGGCTGCGCCCTTGGCTCTTGTCCGAACCCGCCGGGATCGCCAACTAGCGTCGTCATGCAGCACACTGATCACGCCGCGTCCGACCCGATCGGGTGGCACGGCACTACCATTTTATGCGTCAGGCGGGATGGCAATGTGACCATGGCCGGCGACGGGCAGGTCAGCATGGGACAAACCATCGTCAAGGGTAATGCGCGGAAGGTCCGGCGGATCGGCGCGGGTGGCCATGTGATTTCTGGCTTCGCCGGAGCCACGGCCGATGCCTTTACCCTGCTTGAACGGCTGGAAAGTAAACTTGAGCGGTTCCCCAACCAACTTGAACGCGCCTGTGTAGAGCTTGCCAAGGATTGGCGGACCGACCGGTACCTGCGGCGGCTCGAAGCCTTGATGGCGGTGGCCGACAGAGATCGCAGCTTCACTTTGACTGGCAATGGCGATGTGCTGGAACCGGAGGATGGGGTCATCGCGATTGGATCGGGTGGCAACTATGCATTGGCGGCCGCTCGAGCACTGATGTCGGTCCCCGACCTGACGGCAGAGGAGATTGCCCGCCGATCCATGAAGATTGCCTCCGACATTTGTGTTTATACCAACGGCAACATCATTATCGAGTCACTTTGAATGGACGTTCCGACCTACTCGCCGAGAGAAATCGTCTCGGAACTCGACCGCTTTATCGTCGGCCAGGACGACGCCAAGCGTGCGGTCGCAATCGCCTTGCGCAACCGTTGGCGCCGGCAGCAACTACCGGAAGGCCTGCGTGAGGAGGTGGTGCCGAAGAACATCCTGATGATCGGGCCGACCGGGTGCGGCAAGACGGAAATTGCCCGTCGGCTAGCCAGGCTGGCGCAGGCGCCATTTCTGAAGGTTGAGGCGACGAAATTCACCGAGGTCGGCTATGTCGGCCGCGACGTGGAGAGCATCGTTCGCGATCTGGTGGATGCCAGCCTGACCATGCTGCGCGAGGCCAGTCGCAAAGGCGTCCAGGCGAAAGCCGAAAATGCGGCTGAAGAACGGTTGATTTCCGCCTTGGTCGGCGAAGAAGCCGCCGCCGACACCCGCTCGAAGTTCCGCCGGATGTTGCGCAACGGCGAATTTGAGCAAAAGGAGATTGACGTTTCGGTCGCCGATGCCGGCGGCATGCCGATCGGCCAGTTCGACATGCCCGGCATGCCTCCCGGCCAAGTCATCAATCTCGGCGAGATGATGAAAGGCCTGATGGGGAATCGCCCGCAGCAAAAGCGTCGGATGACCGTTGAGGCCGCGCGGCGCATTCTTGAGGCGGAAGAGGCAGACAAGCTGCTGGATAATGACGCGCTGACCAAGGAAGCTGTCGCCCACGCCGAGAACAACGGCATCGTGTTTCTGGACGAGATCGACAAGATTTGCGTCCGCACCACCGAGGGTGGCTTTCGCGGCGGTGATGTCAGCCGCGAGGGGGTTCAGCGCGACCTGTTGCCGTTGATCGAAGGCACCACCGTCAACACCAAATATGGCTTGGTAAAGACCGACCATGTGCTGTTCATCGCCTCGGGCGCGTTCCACCTCGCCAAGCCTTCGGACCTGCTGCCGGAGCTGCAAGGTCGGCTGCCGATCCGGGTCGAGCTGCAACCACTGTCCCGCGCCGATCTGCGTCGCATCCTGACCGAGCCGGAGCACTCGCTGCTGAAGCAGTACGAGGCGCTGCTGGACACCGAGAAGGTGACGCTGGATTTTCGCGAGGACGCCGTGGACGCGTTGGCGGACCTCGCATCGGATATCAACGACCGCGTGGAAAACATCGGGGCGCGGCGGCTGCACACGGTATTGGAACGCCTGCTGGAGGATATCAGCTTCACCGCCACCGACCGCGGCGGCGAAACGTTCGTTGTGGATGCCGCCTACGTGGCCGAGAAGGTGGCGCCGCTGGCGCAGAAGGGCGACCTGAGCCGGTTTATCTTGTAGATTAGTATAACTGGCGTTATAACGCTTGGGTAAGCCAGGAGGGTGGGCCATGCATGCGTTGAAACTGACCCAGATCGGCAATTCAGTGGGTGTGATCCTACCGCGAGAAATGCTTACGAAGCTGGGCATGGCAAAGGGTGACACGATCTATGCCATCGATCAGCCGGACGGTGTGCGCCTGACCATCGCGGATCCGGATTTCGCCGCTCAGATGGATGTCGCGCGCCGTGTCATGAAGGAACGCTGGGCGGTGTTGCGCGAACTGGCGAAGTGACCGTTTGGTTATCGAACCAGCTTGTTCTTGCCATCCACGACGAACAGCTGGCCGAGCACGGGGGCTCCACCGGCCTTTGCGATGCCGGCCTTCTTGACAGCGCCTTAGCTCTGCCGCTGAATCGGCCCGGGTATGGAGCGCCGGACGTCGCCGAACTGGCTGCGGTCTACGCACTGAGCATCGTCCAAAACCATCCTTTCATCGACGGCAACAAGCGGACAGGCTTCGTGGCACTCGAGCTTTTCCTGCGCCTGAATGGTTGCGCGTTCACTGTGGGCGACGCCGAGGCCGTCGTGATGACGCTCGCCATGGCGGCTGGTGAACTTTCTGATGACGCGTTCACCGCCTGGGTGCGCGGGCATACCGCGCCGGCTGGCTGATTGTTTGCCGGCTTGACGTTGATGCCTCAGATCAGCACATCCCGATCATGACCGACCCATTCGTTCAACCGGAAGAACCCACGGCCGCTGCGGCGATCGAAGCGATCAGCGATGACCTCAGCCTGTTCGACGACTGGATGGAGCGTTACGAGTTCATCATCGGCATGGGCCGTAAACTGCCGCCGTTCCCCGAGGCGTGGGCAAACGATGCGCACCGTGTGCCTGGATGCCAAAGCCGCGTCTGGATGGAGGCCATCCCACGCGATGGGAAGCTGTATTTCGCTGGTTTATCCGACGCGGCCATTGTATCCGGCCTGGTGGCATTGCTGTTGCGGGTCTATTCCGGCCGCTCCGCCGACGAGATCGTGGCCACGGACCCGGTGTTTTTGAAGGATCTGGGACTGCTGGAAGCGCTATCCACCAATCGTGGCAACGGCATCGCGGCGATGGCCCGCAAGGTGCGTGAAGTCGCCGCCACGCAGCGGGCTGGATAGATGTTCGTCAGTCGCGTGTTGTGGGTTGGTCTGGTCAGCCACTGGCGCCCCGGCGGTGTCAGCCGCGGCCTCCTGCGCAACCCAGCGACACTGCCTGCCTGCCCAAACAACCGCATGTCCTGCTGGGACGGTCCTCCCCCGCCAGCCGTCTCAGCCCAACGCTGAGGCCGGCTGATGTCAGCGGCGGCGCGGGTCGCCGCGTTCCTCGGGGCCTACTTCGGGGCGAATGCGGTCAGTGCGTTCATGCCGTTATGGTTCGCTGACCGGGGGCTTTCAGCGTCGGCCATCGGCCAGGTGCTGGGCGGCGCCGCCCTGTTGCGGGTCCTGGCCGGACCCAGTTGGGGGAACGTTGCCGATCGGATCGGCCAGCGACGACCGGTGCTTTTCTTCGCCGGGCTCAGCGCGGCTGGCCTGAGTGCCTGCTACGTCGCCGCCAGTGGATTCCTGCCGTTGCTGCTGATCGCCGGCGCCCAAGGCGTCGCCTCCAGCGCGATCAATCCGCTAGCCGACTCGTTGGCGCTGGCCCTGGCGCGGGAGGGCCGAATCGAATACGGGCCGGTCCGTGCAGTGGGTTCCGCAACGTTCATGGTGGCAACGGCGGGTGCGGGCTGGCTGCTGAACCGAGCGGGGTCGGGGCTGGTGCCGTGGCTGCTGACGGTCGGTTACGGCGCTTCGGCCGTGTTCAGCGTGTTTCTGCCGGAGGCTGTCACGCCGCCGGCCGCGCCAAGGGCCTTCGCCGGGCTGCGCCTGTTCCGAAACCCGGCCTTTGCACTGGCGGTTGGCTGCACCGCGCTGATCCAGGGCGCGCATGCGGCCTACTACGGCTTCGCGGCGCTGTTGTGGCGGTCGCAGGGTCTCAGCGACACCACGATCGGCCTGCTGATCGCCGAAGGTATCGTCGCCGAAATCTTGCTGTTCGCCCGCGGGCGCCGGCTGATCGAGCGGCTCGGCCCCGCCGGCCTGACAACCTGCGCAGCAGGTGCGTCGGTGGTGCGCTGGACGGTTACCGCCATGGCGCCGCCGTTGCCGATCCTGGCGGTGGTGCAGCTGCTGCACGCCGCGACCTTCGCCATGCAGCACTTTTCGGCGATGCTTGTCCTCAGCCGGTTCGTATCCAATGAGCGGGCAGCGACGGCGCAGGCGCTGCACGCGGCGATTGGCTATGGCGCGCCAACCGGGCTGATGATGCTGGCGTCGGGCTGGCTCTACGCGCGTTACGGCGGCTTGACCTTCCTGGCGATGGCGATAAGCGGCGGCGCTGCCCTGGTCTTGGTTGGCCCGCTGACGCGGGTGACGCACCGGCCGGTGTCCGCGATGGCGCGTTGAAGTTGGGAGCTTCGCGGGCCGCCGCTAGACCGAACTTTACCGTCTTTTTGACGCAAACCATTGATACGGCTGCAAATCTCGTTTGCCGCGCTGTCTACGCCGCCGCCAATTCGACCCCCAGTAGGCTGAGCGCCCGGCGATGCACAGGCGTTGGGGTTGTTTGAACGGTCAGCATCTTCTGTCCCCCGAAGCAGACGGTGTTGCGGGTCAGTGTCGCTAGATCACCCAGCAGGGTGCGGAAGCTATGCACCGACTGGGGGACCAAGCACGCGCGGGAGGGGGCCAAGCACGCGCGGGAGGGGACCAAGCACGCGCGGGAGGGTTCACCATCTCCAACCGCGACGACGTGGGTCGAGGCCTTGCGCTGAGCCGCCTTGGAGACCTTGGCCTTGGCCACCGGCGACGCTCGCTGTGCTTCGGCCGACGCGCGATCATGGTCGTCGAACAGCATCGGCGCCTACGGCTGGCGCATGTGCCATTCCAGGTAATACACCAGCATGCACAGCAGCACATGCGCCCGCACCCGCGGCGCGGTCCAATGGAACACCGGCCGCAGTTCCAGATCGACGGTCTTGATGCAACGGAACGCGCGCTCCACCTGGGCCAAGGATTTGTAGGCCCGCACCGTCCCCGCGGTATCGATCTGCTTGGCGGGGAGGCTGGTGCGCAGCACGTAGAACCCATCGAACCGGGCCTCCTCGGCGATGGCATCGGTCTGGCGGGTAAAGCTGAACGCCTCATCGGTGATGGTCAGATCGAAGTGCTTGGCCATTTTGCGCTTGCTTAGAGCACCCTAGCCTAAGGTTGACTGATAGCCTGCCGCGCTGAGGTAACGGGCACATTCATCTGGCTTGAACTCATCGAGCGACGCGCCGAGAGCGGCATCGACGTCTTCGATGCTGCGGGCATCGGCCTTGCGCAGCAGGGCCTTGATCTTGGCGAACACCTGCTCGATCGGGTTCAGATCAGGGCTGTAAGCGGGCAGGAACAGCAGCAGCGCACCGGCGGCACGAATGGCTGCACGGATCGCCTGGCGCTTATGGCTGCTGAGGTTGTCCATGATGACGACATCGCCTGGCCGTAGCGTTGGCACCAGGAACTGCGTGACCCAGGCGAGGAAGCTGATGGCGTTGATCGGCTGTCTCAGCACGCACGGTGCGACGATGCCGTCGCAGCGCAATGCGGCGACGAAGGTCAATGTCTTCCAGTGCCCGTATGGCACCTTGGCGATCAGGCGCTCCCCGCGCGGGCAGCGGCCATGCGTGCGGGTCATGTTGGTCTTCACCCCGTCGATCGCCTCTTCGGCGCTCAACCATCGATGAAGACCAGACGCTTGGGGTCAATCTTGTCCTGATGTTGTCGCCACTGGTGGCGGCGACGCGCGACATCGGGCCGGTCTTGCTCGCTGGCGCGTAGGCTTTTTTTTACTGAGCCCGGTATCGGCGACGATACTCCAGACAGCGAACGAACTGCCCTTGGCACCACGCGCCTGCAGTTCCGCCGCCAGCGCGCGCAGCGTGAGATCGGGTTTCTCGGCCAACCGCGCGGTGATCCAACGGCGGTGCGCCTCCAGCGTAAACGCCCGCGTGCCCCCCATCGGCTTCGCCTTCGGACTGCCGGTCTCGCGCGCCCGTCTGGCCCAGCGTAGCGCCGTCGACTCGCCGATGCTGAAGTGTTTTGCCGCTTCGCGGCCACTCATGCCTGTTGTCATCGCAGTGACAACGCGCTCACGCAGCTCCAGCGAATAGGGACGGCCCATCGATGCTGGCCTCCAGGTCCAGCCAGCATCTTGAATCAGACTTCACGCCCGTTGCCACCTCACAAGAGAGTCAACCTCAGGCTAGCAGCCTGTCGGACTTAAGTAGTTCGCGCAACCATCCTGCCCTAGACGAGTCTTGGCAGAAGCAATGTTCCGGTGAGGGCGCTTGTACAGACAGGATATTCCAGAAAATCCCGAATTTCGGCTAAGTCCGACAGGCTGCTAGTGGCTTTTGGTCGGCGGCCCGTGCGCTGGCTAGCGAGCGAACCTTGCTCTCGCGTCCTGACTTGGGTGTGGCCAAGTGCGAGGCACGGCTGAACAAGTTGCAGGCAGAGCTCACGTAAGACGCCGGCCGGGAAGCATTCGTCGCGACAAGAACGCCGGCCGGGAAGCATTCGTCGCGACAAGAACGCCGGCGGTTCAGCTTGTCCTGGGGGGGCCTGAGCTGTAGGCGCTCGTTGTTTGCTACCACGAGGGGTTTGCTGCCGCGCGGACTTTGCTGCCGCGGACGCGGTGTCTGTCCGACCGCCGCATGAGGCGGGTCAGACCTGGAAGTGGCACTGCCCTTGCATCGTTCAGTCCGGAACGGACGGAGGTCATCATGGCCAGCGCGACTACGTTTGAGGCACAACCAGAGGAATTGACGGGGGCCGGGCTAGAGCCGGGACTGTACAATGCGGATCTCGCGCCGGTGCCGCTGGCGCGTCGCGACTGGACCTGGGTCAATATGTCCACGGTCTGGATGGGCATGGTCCACAATGTCGTTGCCTATGAAACCGCTGCCGGGCTGATGGCGCTTGGCATGAACGCGTGGCAGGCGATCGCGGCGACCGCAATCGCCTATTTCGTGCTGTTTTTCGCCATGTGGTTCAACGCGGTCTCCGGCACCCGATACGGCCTGCCGTTCTGTGTGCTGATCCGCTCCTCTTTTGGCCCACGCGGTGCCCAGCTGCCGGTGCTGGTCCGCGGCTTCGTCGCGATCTTCTGGTTTGCCGTTCAGGGCTACGCCGGTAGTCAGGCGATCGACGCCATCCTCGGCACGCTGTGGCACCCGTGGACGTCATTCAGCCTGCCGATCCTGGGCCTGTCGCTGCACGGCTGGGTTTCCCTCGCGCTGTTCTGGGTGTTGCACGGCTGGATCGTCAGCCACGGCGTGCACCGGATCCGCAACTTCGAGCTGGTTGCCGGGCCGCTGGTGATCATCGTCGGGGTGATGGCCACGGTCTGGGGCCTGCGCGTCGGCCACGGTCTGGGCCCCTTGTTCAGCCAACCGTCGCACCTGTCCGGCAGCGCGGGATGGCTGATCTTCGCCACCGGGGTCACCGGCCTGCTTGGAACCTGGTGCACGTTCGCGGTAAACATTCCCGATCTGTCGCGCTTCGTTCGCTCTGAACGTGACCAGGTGCTGGGCCAGCTGATCGGTCTGCCGATCACGGCGGTGGTGTTCACCCTGATGAGCGTGATCGTGACCTCGGCGACTGTGATCGTGTTCGGCAAGCCGATCTGGAACCCGGTGAACCTGCTGCTGGCGATCGGTCACCCGCTTATTTTGATCTTCGGCGGCATCACGATCGTGGTCGCCACGCTATCGGTGAATGTGGCGGCGAACATCATGCCGGCCTGTTACGACCTGGTTAATCTGTTTCCAAGAAGGCTGAATTTCGGCAGCGCGGGTATCGCGGTGCTGGTGATCGGTCTGCTGTTCTTCCCGTGGGTCTGGTTCCAGAACGCGGATAGCATCTTCAAGGTGCTGAGCGCGATCGGTGGGGTGCTGGGGCCGGTCACCGGCATCATGCTCGCAGACTACTTCGGGCTGCGCCACCAGCACTATGACGTCGCGGACCTGTACCGTTATGATGGGCGCTACGGTGCCTCCGGCGGCTGGAACTTCGCCGGTATTGGCGCGTTGGTCATCGGCGGCGTCGCGGCCTTGAGCGGGCTGATCGTGCCGGCACTGGCGACATTCTACGCCTTCTCCTGGTTCATCGGCGTGGCTGTTGGGGCAATCGCCTATCTAGCACTTTCACGGGCGCTGTCGCCAGCATGACAGGTGTGCCGGCCACGCTGGGGGTATCGATCCGCATGCGTCCGGGTTTCCCACTTTGAACGGATGGTCCTGACCAAACCGGCGAACAAGGCGAATCCCTCGGCGATGATGGCATCGAGTTGCGTGAGCTTCCCGTTCCAGAGCTGGCGCCAGGGTTTTGGCCAGGCCGCGTTCGAGATATCGGTCATGATGCTGATGTCTGATGCGATCAGCGATTCGGCCGCGATCGCCGGCGCTCAAACCCGGCTGGACGCGGTGACGAAGGAGCGGGCCATCGCTGGGGCACCGACCTCGAACGGCACCACATCGGACCAGGAGTGCTGCTTGAACTTGCTGGCATCGCTACCGGCGCAGTTCACGGATCCGGTTTTCCGCCTCCTCGCGCGGCGTTGCCAGCGCCTGCTCCGCGATGTCGCGGGAGAATCCGGCGCGCGCCAGCAACCCCATCTCCTTCATCCGAACGGCGGCATCGGGCGTTTCGGCCGAACGATAGGGGCCGATCCGGCGCTTGCGCAGCAGCACAAGCGCCGCCCCAAGTTCGGTCTCGGCGTCTGTCGTGGACGCGGCACGGGCAAGTTCGCTCGCCACGCCCTTGGCGACCAGGCGCGCATGGACGGACCGGGGCGATTGGCCGCCGCGGATCAGCGTCCTGGCCCGGTTGGCGGCGAACGCCTGATCGCTGACGGCGCCGGCGTCGGCCAACCGTTTCACGACCCCATCGACGGCCGCCCGCGCCGCGGCGATCACCGGTTCGGCCGCGTCGGCGTCGATTTGCGCACGCGCCCAGCGGTCGATCCGACGGCTGAGCACCCGTCGCAACCCGGCCTCGGTCGCCGCGTAGCGTGCGAGATAGCGCAGCGCGGACTGGTAAAGGCTGCCTGGATCGGGTGGCGGCGAGGCGCAAGCAATGGACATGGCGTCACGATGCCCAGCGAGCTGCCCAATGCAAGTTGTTTCCGAATGCCTGCAATGGCTCCGGCCCAGCCGGGGCTACGTGCAAACCCTTGTTTGACAGCGACTAAGCGATCGCCAATGATCCGATCTCCCCGGACCCGCCCCGAAAGGTCGCGGGTGGGTGATCCGTCGGGAACACTGAAAACCTAAAGAGTTGAGCCCTGATGATTTCCGCTCTGTTGCCGAACTACGCACGTGCCGACCTCGCCTTCGAGCGGGGCGAGGGCGCCTGGCTGTGGACGGTCGACGGGCGACGATTCCTGGATTTCGGGTCGGGCATCGCCACGGCCAGCCTGGGACACGGCCATCCACACCTGGTCAAGGCGATCGCCGAACAGGCCGGCAAGGTGATGCACACGTCCAATCTCTACCGGATCCCGCAGGCCGAGACACTGGCGCGGCGGCTGGTGGAGGCATCGTTCGCGGACAGCGTGTTCTTCTGCAACTCGGGCGCCGAGGCGAACGAGGGCATGATCAAGATGATGCGCCGCGCGATGTCGGATGCCGGCAAGCCGGCATGCTTCCGGTTCATCTGCTTCGAGGGCGCGTTCCATGGCCGCACCCTGGCCACGCTGGCCGCCACCGGCAACCATCATTACATGCAGGGCTTCGGCCCGGTGGTCGAGGGGTTCGACCACGTGCCGTTCAACAACATGAACGCGGTGCGCAACGCGATCGGTCCCGGCACCTGTGGCATCATTGTTGAACCCGTGCAGGGCGAGGGCGGTGTGCGGCCCGCCGACATGCAGTTCCTCCGCGATCTGCGGGCGGTCTGTGATGAATACGGCATCATCCTGGGCATGGACGAGGTGCAGTCCGGCATGGGACGCACTGGCAAGCTGTTCGCGCATGAGTGGTCGGGCATTACGCCCGACGTGATGTCCTCCGCCAAAGGCATCGGCGGCGGCTTTCCGCTTGGCGCGGTTCTGGCAAAGGAACAATTTGCCAAGGCGCTGGTTCCCGGCACCCACGGCACGACCTTCGGCGGCAATCCACTGGCCTGCGCCGCCGGCAACGCGGTGATGGACGTGATCATGGCGCCGGGCTTCCTGGAGGAAGTGCAGCGCAAGGGCCGCAAGCTGCGCGGTGAGCTGGACAGCATCGTCCGAGCGTTCCCGTCGCTGTTCGTGGACGCGCGCGGCCTGGGTCTGCTGCTGGGCATGAAATGCGCCGTGCCGGTGGCTCAGGTTCAGGCAGCCTGCGTTGCCGAGGGCCTGATGGCGATCACGGCCGGCGACAACGTGCTGCGTCTGGCACCGCCGCTGGTGGTGACGGACGATGATATGGACCAGGCGGTTGCCATGCTGCGCGCGGCGGCAGCGAAGGTCGCGGCTTCGGTTGCCGACGAGACAGCGGCTCCCAAGGCAGCGGCACAATGAGCATTGCGGCGCGCCGGCGGCCGGACGCGGGTCAGTCGTCTGAAAAACCGACCGGCCCGCGGCACTTTCTTGATCTGCGCGATTTCGACGCCGTGACTTTGCGCCAGATGCTGGACGTTGCCTTGGGGTTCAAGCGGGCAGGGGGCGTGACATCGCGCCCCCTCGCCGGCAAGACGCTGGCGCTGATCTTCGAGAAACCGTCCACTCGCACCCGCGTCTCATTCGAGGTCGGGATGCGACAACTCGGCGGCGAGGTCACCGTGCTGACCGGCAAGGAGACCCAGCTTGGGCGTGGCGAGACGGTCGCCGACACGGCGCGGGTGCTGTCGCGCTACGTCGATGCGATCGTGCTGCGCACCGATAGCGCATCGAAGCTGCTCGAAATGGCGGAACATGCAACGGTGCCGGTGATCAACGGGTTGACCGAGGCGTCACACCCCTGCCAGCTGATGGCGGATGTACTGACGTTCGAGGAACATCGCGGACCGATCGCCGGCCAGCTGGTGGCCTGGTGCGGCGACGGCAACAACGTGGCGCGCAGCTGGATCGAAGCAGCCGTGCGCTTCGGCTTCACACTGCGTCTGGCGACCCCTGATGGATTGCGCCCGCCGGCGGACCTGGTCGCCTGGGCACGGGCACAGGGTGCCAGGATCGAACTGACCGACGATCCCGCCACGGCGATCGCGGACGCCAGCTGCGTGGTGACCGATACCTGGGTGTCGATGTCCGATGACCCTAACGAAAGCCGGCACAATCTGCTGGCACCCTATCGCGTCACCAGCCGCCTGATGGCGAAAGCGGCGCCCGACGCGCTGTTCATGCATTGCTTGCCGGCGCATCGCGGCGAGGAAGTCGATGCGGACGTGATCGACGGACCGCATTCGGTGGTGTTCGACGAGGCGGAAAATCGTCTGCACGCGCAGAAAGGTGTGCTGGCCTGGGTGATGGGCGCGGCGCGATAGCCGGTCGAGCCTGGGGCCGCTTTGAGCGCACCGACTGAACGGAATGGCGGCAGGTTAGAGCGGTGCGTTCGGTTAAACACCTTGTTGCCTCGCGCGACGCCGGACCGGCTCGCCAGGTGATCATTCTCTGACGCGCCCGCGTCGACCCGGCGGCTGCCTTAACGGTTCGTCAATCATTCGGCAGCATCATGCTTGAGCATGTCCACGCCCCCCATCGTCATCGTTGTGGAACCGGCCTCGATGATCAGCGACGTTCTGCGGGTGGAGTTCTCGTGTCTCGGGTTTGCCGTCCTGTTGGCGGCCAACGGTCAGCAGGCCGAGGCATTCGCTGCCCAGACGACCGCCAACCTGGTGCTGTTGGATGTCAGCGCGATGAAGCTGAGCGGTTATGCCGCCTGCGCCCGGATCCGGCGGTTCGACGGCTACCTTGGCACCCCGATCATCATGACGGCCAATGAGATCTCGCCCCAGGACGTTGCGGCGGCGGAGACGGCGGGCGCGAACGCCTTGCTGTGCAAGCCCTATTCGATGGTCGATCTGATCAAGGCGGTTTCGCCGCATCTCGCGCCAAACGATCCGCTGCTGTGGCATCCCTCGCGAGCCGCGGGCATGGCCGAAATGCCGCTGGAGTGGAAGCCGGAACCAAAACCGACTTGGCATTTCGGCGCCGACTCCGGCCTGTCCCGGAACGGCACGATCCTGTCCGTGGTGCGCGGTTCGGGCAAGAAGATCCCGATCTACCGCAAGCCTTGACTCAAGCGGCTGGTACGTCGGTTTCGGGACGTTGCGGGGCAAACCGACGCCTGACACATGATCACCGCTGCCGTGGCGCGGCCTTTCGCGACGACGCGTCGATCTGGGTTCGCACTGTGGCCGGGGCATTTGCCCGACACCACATGCGAGGCCCGTCGTGGCTCCAGTGGCCGCTGCCGGGGGCAGCGATCGCCGACTTTGTCGTGTCCAACAAGAGTGAAGATTGATCGCATCCAGGGCACGATCTTCAGACCAGATCCAGGACGGCATCCAGCCTGATTTTCGTCAGACCGGCGGTGGGTCTAAACTTCAACTGCGACACTCTATTTTGCCGCTAAACAAAGAACCAAGCCAGAGAAGATTGATCGCGATAAACCGGTTAAACGACTTGTCAGACCGCCAAGCAGGCCCCGAACAGGCGCAGCAGGATCGCGTGTCGGTGCTGCTGCCGTACCCGTTTCCGGGCCCGTTCGACTATCGTGTTCCGCAGGGTCTTGAACCGAAGCCCGGCGACGTGGTGCTAGTGCCGTTAAACCGGCGGGAGGAGGTCGGCGTCGTGTGGGACGCGCCGGCCGACAAAGCGGTTCCCGCGCACAAGCTGAAATCGGTGGTCGGCGTCCTCGACACCCCGCCGATGGGTCCTGCCCTGCGTTGGTTCATCGACTGGATCGCCGCCTACACGCTGTCTCCGCCAGGCCAGGTGATGGCGATGGCGCTGCGGGTCGTGTCCGGCGCGATGGTGCGTCCAGTGGTCCGCTATCGACGCGTCGATCCGCTGCCCGAGACGCGAATGACCCCTTCGCGCCAACGCGTGATTGATGTGCTTGGCCGGCAGGAACCTCGGATGGCCGCCGATCTGCTGCGCGAAGCCGCGGTCAGCACGGCCGTGTTGCGTGGCATGATCCAGGCCGGCCTGCTGATCACCGAGACCGCCCATCCCGGCGCGCCGTTTTCGCCGCCTGACCCGGACCACGCGGGACCAGCCTTGTCGGACCAGCAGAAAGGCGTCGCGGCGGAGTTGCGCGATGCGGTCGCCCAGCGGACCTTCTCCGTCACCCTGCTGGATGGCGTTACCGGATCCGGCAAGACCGAGGTTTATCTGGAAGCCGTTGCCGGCTGCCTGCGCGCCGGCCGCCAGGCGCTGGTGATGCTGCCCGAAATCGCGCTGTCATCGCAATGGATTGAGCGCTTTCAGCGTCGCTTCGGGGTCATGCCGGCGGTTTGGCATTCGGACCTGCCATCGCGGGTGCGGAAGATCACCTGGCAAGCGGTGGCGGAAGGGACCGCGACCGTGGTGGTCGGTGCCCGGTCGGCGCTGTTCCTGCCGTTTCCCGATCTCGGCCTGGTGGTGGTCGATGAGGAGCACGAGGCGGCGTTCAAGCAACAGGACGGTGTCGTCTACAACGCCCGTGACATGGCGGTGGTGCGGGCGCGTCTGTGCGCATGCCCCGCCGTCCTGGTCTCGGCCACCCCCAGTCTGGAGACCGTGGTGAACGTGGAGGCAGGCCGCTACGAGCATCTGCGGCTGGCCGGCCGCCACGGCGGTGCTCGTCTGCCGCAAATGATCCTGGTTGATCTGCGCGACGCGCCGCCGGATCGAGGCCGCTTCCTGGCGCCGCCGCTGATCGAGGCGGTGCGGCAGACACTTGCGCGCGGCGAACAGGCGATGCTGTTCCTCAATCGCCGCGGCTACGCGCCGCTGACCTTGTGCCGGCAGTGCGGACATCGCATGCAATGCCCGAACTGCACCGCCTGGCTGGTCGAGCATCGTACCCGCAGCCAACTGCTGTGCCACCACTGCGGGCACACCATCCCGATCCCACCGGACTGCCCGGCTTGCGGAGCGAGGGACAGCCTGACCCCGGTCGGCCCCGGCATCGAGCGCATTACCGAAGAAGCCGCCCTGGTGTTTCCCGACGCTCGGCGGCTGATCATGGCGAGCGACACGATCGCCGGTCCCCATGCGGCGGCCGCGGCGGCGCACGCGATCGAGGACCGCTCGGTTGATCTGATCATCGGCACTCAGCTTGTCGCCAAAGGCTGGCATTTCCCGCATCTGACGTTCGTGGGCGTGATCGACGCCGATCTGGGGCTGGCAGGCGGGGAACTGCGCGCGTCTGAACGAACCGTGCAGTTGCTGCATCAGGTGGCGGGACGGGCTGGGCGGGCCGAAGCGGCGGGCCGCGTGATGCTGCAAACATTCGTGCCCGACCATCCGGTGATGCAGGCGTTGCTGCAGGGCGATTTCGACGCGTTCATGGCCAGCGAGGCGGAAAGCCGGCGCGACGGCGAATGGCCGCCCTACGGCCGGTTGGCGGCACTGATCGTGAGTGCCGAGTCAGCGCTCATGGCGGATACCGTGGCGCGCGATCTGGGCTGGGCGGCGCCCAGGGGCGAGGGGATCGTGGTGCTGGGGCCGGCGCCGGCACCAATGGCGCTGCTGCGCGGGCGCCACCGGCGGCGGCTGCTGCTGAAGGTGCGGCGTGAGGTCCCGGTCCAGCCTATCTTGCGGTCGTGGCTCGCCGCGGTCCGGGTGCCGCGGGGTGGTCGGGTCGACGTGGATGTCGATCCCATCTCCTTCCTGTAGTGTTCGCACGGACCATTATCCCCTGCCGTTGCCAAACCGCGGTTCGGCGCACTGCCAATCGTGTCCAGATGCCAAACGGGCTTCGGCGACGATTCCGGGATAACGGTTGGCGTTGCGTGGCTCTTTCCCATCGCCTGCATTCCGCGGCACTATCGCGGCATCGATGTCATAAGGACCCGAAGATGGCTGCCGCATCCCTCGAACACGGCCTGCAGGGTCAGGTGGACGAGATCCTGGCGCGCTGCACGAATTGCGGCGCCTGCGCCGAGGTGTGCCCGATGCCGGGCCCCGCTGGCCTCGACATGGCTGTCCCGAAGGCGCTGACGGCGGGCATCCTGACGATCCTGCGTGGCGGCGCCGACGAACAGGCTGAGCGATAGGCCGCCGTCTGTTCCGGCAGCGGTCATTGCATCCAGGCCTGCCATCACGGGGTGAACCCGCGACTAATGCTGGCGCTGGCTCGCGCGGTCGCGGTCGGGCAAGACGCGCCAGCCACGCGACGGCAGACCGCGTTCACCCGCTTCGGCGCCATGACCAAGGGCGTGAGGGTCCTGTCGCGGCTGCAACTCCCGCCCGACACGCTGGCCCGCTTTCGCGCCGGCGATGACGACGGGCCGTCCCCGGAGGTCGTCTTCTACACCGGCTGCAATGTCATGAAGACCCCGCATATCGTGCTGCTCGCGCTCGACATCATGGACGCCATGGGCATCCACTACCGGGTCATGGGCGGTCCGTCCGCCTGCTGCGGCGTGCTGCAGTTTGGAGCCGGCGATCTTTCGACATCCGGCCGCATCGCCTATCGCACCATCGACCGCCTGACCGCCGCCGCGCCACGTGCTTTGTCATGGTGCCCGACATGCCAGGTGCAACTGACCGAGATCGTCGCGCCAACCAAGGCGGACACCCGACTGGACATGGCCCCCTTCGTAGGCTTCCTGGCCGAACGGCTGGACACGCTGCGGCCGTTGCTGACGCACCGCGTCGAGAAGCGCGTCGGGCTGCACGAGCATCCCGGCAACGCGGGCGTCCCGGAGGCTGCGCAGGCGATTCTGCGTGCCATTCCGGGCCTGGAATTCGTCGATCTGGAACAGCCGCGGGTCGGCTACATGTGCAACAAACTTGCGCCGCTGCCGGCGTTCAAGCGGGATGTGCACCGCGACCAGCTGCAAGCGACGGCGGACGCCGGCGTCACCACACTCGCCGGCATCTACCACGCCTGTCACCGCGAACTGTGCAGCCACGAACGGGATTGGCCGTTCCAGGTGGTGAATTTTCTTGAACTTGTCGGTGAGAGCATGGGTTTGCAGCGCCCCGATCTGTTCAAAAGGCTGAAGATCATGCAGGACGTGGACGCGATCCTGCGGGACTCGGTGGGGCTGATCGAGACGAATGGTCTGGACCTGGACGAAGCCCGGGACGTCATTCTGCGCGACATGATCGGGGAGCAGCCGCTGGCTTTGGCCGGATCATCCCAGGGAAGTTAAACCACGGGCCGACACGGTTCCGTCCGGCGGATCAGGCAGACGGCGCCATCATCCCGGGTGCGTTCCGCCGTTGATGTCCCGCACGCGCCCGTCTGGCTGGCGATAATCCGGCCCGATCGGCACCTTGCCGTGGCCGCCCGGGATGTCCAGCACATAGGTTGGCCAGGCCAACCCGGTCACCCGGCCGCGCAGCGCTTGCAGCAGCGCCCGGCCGCGCTCGATCGGGACGTGAAATCGAGCGGTGCCCGGTGCGGGGTCCAATTGATGCAGGTAGTAGGGCTTCATCCGATGGGCAATCATCGCCCGGAACAGCGTCTCCAAAGCCTCCGTGCTGTCGTTGACACCGCGCAACAGGACGGACTGGCCCAGCAGGGGGATGCCCAGCGCCCGCACCTGGCGCAGGGCCTGAGCAGCGGCCGGCGTGAACTCGCGCGCGTGATTGGCGTGCACGACCAGCCACAATGACCGGTCGGTCTCCATCGCCGCCGCCAGTTCGGCCGTCAGCCGCCCCGGATCGGCCACCGGCACCCGCGAGTGGATCCGGATCGTCTGGATGTGCGGCATCCTCGACAAGGTCGCGATGATCGCGCCCAGGCGTCGGGGCGACAGCATCAGGGGGTCACCGCCGGTCAGGATCACCTCGGTGACCCCCGGATGCGCCGCGAACCAGGCATAGGCGACCTGTAGCTCGGCCTCTGTCAGCAAGCCGCCGTCCGGCCCGACATGCTCGCGTCGGAAACAGAACCGGCAATAGACCGGGCAGATCAGCAGCGGCTTCAGCAGGGCGCGATCCGCATAGCGATGAACCACGCCTTTGACCGGCGACAACGCGTCATCGCCGATCGGGTCGGCTCGCTCGTAGGCGGCGATCACCAATTCCGCTGAATCGGGAACGAACTGGCGTCCGATCGGGTCGTCCGGTGTTTCGATCAAGGCCTGCATCGACGGCGAGATGGCGACCGCGTAGCGAGCCTGCGTCGCTTCGACCCCCGCCGCCGCGGCGGATGAAATCAGTCCCGCCGCCAGCAGCGATGTCGTGTTCCGCAGCGTCAGGTTGTCGCGAGCGCGCAGCGCTGAGTCCGCGTCGGAGAGAATACCCTGTCCCACGATATCCTCGCCAAGAATTTGCGTTTGTCCCATTTGCCCTTCGACCAGACGGAGTTAAGCGCCGACGTCCGGCTCCGATATCATGCCGATCCTGATCGTCTAGCCTGCCCCCGGCGGCGGTTCGAGACAATGGCGAGGGCAAGTCCGGCTTCAGAACACAGAGCGTGGAGTTTGGGTCCTGCATCCTTCTCGGCGGCTGGTCAGCCCAAGGTGGCGGCCTTTGTGCAGTTCATCTACAACGCGTTCGCGGACGGCATGCTTTCGAGCATATGTTCCGGTGTCGACCCGATTTCCAGGCTGTGCCCACATCAGGACCGACCCGGCCGCGGCCAAGCGGTTGCTGGGTGTGTAGACGCCCGTTTTTCCGGTCACGGCCTAGCTTGTCCGTATGGTGCACGCCGCTTAGGGTCCGCCGCTCCAACCAACCAGGAGACGAACCATGGTCGACGTCCCAAATCGTGCTGAATATCAAAGTGAGCTGTTCAAGAAGGGTCTCGCTGTCCGTCGCGATGTGCTGGGCGGCGACTATGTGGATAGCTCACTGGCGCGCGCCGACGATTTCAATGCAGCGTTCCAGCAGATGACGACCGAAATCGCCTGGGGCATGTGCTGGACGCGGCCCGGCCTGGATCGCAAGACCCGCAGCATGATCAACCTGACCATGCTGTCGGCGTTGAACCGGGGTTCGGAACTGCGGTTGCACCTGAAAGCGGCGCTGACCAATGGCGTCAGCCGTGACGAGATCAAGGAAATTCTCATGCAGGTTGGCGCCTATTGCGGCATTCCGGCCTGTCTCGAGGCGTTCAAGATCGCCAGCGAGGTCTTCAAGGAAGTCGACTCGGCGAAAGGATGACCGCACATGACCAGGACAGTCGGCTTTGTCGGCGTCGGCAACATGGGGTGGCCGATGGCGGCCTGTCTGGTGAAGGCCGGCTTCAGCGTCAACGTCAATGACGCCCGCCGCGAGATGGCGAACAACTTCGTCCAGCAGGTCGGCGGATCGGCGCCCGATGGCCTGCGGCAACTGGCCGAGGCATCGGAGGTCATCGTCACCATGCTGCCGACTAGCGTGATCGTGGAGCGGGTGCTCGCCGCGGGCGACGACAACCTGTTCGCCGGCATGAAGCCCGGAACGATCATTATCGAAATGAGTTCCGGCGTGCCCTCGGTCACCCAGCGCCTGGCCGAACAGGTGGCGGCACTGGGGGGCATGCTGATCGATGCGCCGGTATCGGGCGGGGTGCCGCGCGCGAAAACCGGGCAGTTGGCGATCATGGTCGGCGGCGATGCCGCGACGATCGATCGCGCGATGCCGGTATTGTCGGCGATGGGCGCGTCGGTGCTGAAGACCGGCGCCGTTGGGTCCGGCCAGGCGATGAAGGCACTGAACAACATGGTCAGCACCGGCGGGTTTCTGATCGGGATCGAGGCCTTGCTGATCGGCCAGCGCTTCGGTCTTGATCCGGCCGTCATGACGGATGTCCTGAACGCGGCGACGGGCATGAACAACTCGACGCAGAAGAAGTTCAAGCAGTTCGTGCTGTCGCGCAAATTCAACGCCGGCTTCGCCATGGGGCTGCTGGCGAAGGATTTGTCGATCGCCATGCAGGTGGGACGCGAAACAGCCACCGCCGCGCCGCTGTCGGCTTTGGTCAACGAGATGATCGTTTCGGCTCAATCAAAATTCGGCCCGGATGCGGATCATACCGAGATGGCCAAGCTATGCGAGCTGCTTGCCGGATCCGAGCTGGAACCTGGCTGATGCGTCTGGCCCGGGCGCTGCTGCTCGGTGTATCGCTGGGAGGATCCGCAAGCGCGCATGCCGCAGATCCGTATGCTCTGTGGAAGATCGTCAACGGCAAGTGCGTGCCGGATAAACAGGCGGAGCGCAATCCGGCGCCCTGTGCCGAGGTCGATCTGGCGAACGGCGTCGGGAAAGGCTTTGCCGTCCTGAAGGATATCGTTGGGGTCGCTCAATTTCTGCTGATCCCGACTGCCAGAATCGACGGGATCGAGGATCCGGCGATCCTGGCGCCGGGAGAGGCCAACTACTGGAACGCTGCCTGGCACAGCCGGCGTTTTGTCGAAGATCGCCTGCACAGATCGCTGCCAAGGGATGCGGTTGCACTGGCAATCAATTCGTCGGTTGGTCGCACGCAGAATCAGTTGCACATTCATATCGACTGCATTCGCCCCGATGTGCGCGCGGCGATCGCGGCAAATCTGGACAAGGTCGCCGCGACATGGACGCCGTTTCCGGTGTCGCTTGTCGGTCACAGCTACCGGTCGATCCTGATCAACCGGGCGACATTGGACGGGGTCGATCCTTTCCGCATTCTGGCGGACAGTGATCCGGACATCCGAGGCGATCTCGGGATGAACACACTTGTTCTGGTCGGGGCAAACCTTCCAGACGGCACCGACGGGTTTGTTCTGCTGGACGATCACGTTGACCTTGCCGCCGGCGACCTGGCAGCGGGTGAGCAATTGCAGGACCATACCTGCGCGGTCGCGAAAAACTAGATCTTGCGAGGCAAGGCGGCGTTCTGCGCGAAAGCAGTCGCGACCGCCAGCATTCCGGCTGCGCCGGTGGCAATCGCCAGCGCGGCAACTGGTGACAAGGACAGGGCCAGCGCGCCGATGCCGGCACCGAATGCCAGGCTGAGCCAAAGCGCGCTGTGCTCTGCCGCACGCCGGCCCCCGCCGCGGCGACGCACCATGTCGGCCAGCGCCCGCCCGATCTCCACGAGGGTGCCGGTCACATAGGTCAACCCGATGCTGACGCCGCTGGCCCGGCGCATCGTCGCGTTTTGCAATCCCATCGCGAACACCAGCGGGTAGGGCTTGAGCGGAGCCAATAACGCCAGCCAGCCGATCCCATGCCAATACAGCGCCGCGCCGCAGGCAAGAGAGATCGTTTCAATACTGAGTACCAGGCATGCGCCGAACCGGCCACCCAGTGGCCCCAGTAACTCGCCGACGAAGACGCCCACGACAAAGACGCCAAGCACGGCCCCGATGATCTCAACTTTCGTCCAGTTCTAGTGCACCAGGGACCTGGCGATGTTAGCCGTGTTCCCGCCCATGAAGGACAGGAATAAACCGCCGGAGCCAGCAATGCCGGCGACATCCACCCACCCGGCGAGGGCTGCGAGCAACAGGGCAAGCCAGATCCCGCCGTCATGCGCTGAGTTGGCCTGGCTAAGATCAGGGCGTTTGGCCTGCCGTTGTGCGTGCATTGGAGAAGGCGACGCCAGGACAGCATTCCATCGGTTCACGAAGGTCAAGGCTATCTTGCCGGCAAGGGTTGCAACCCCGCTTCCTCCGGACGACGCGGCCCTGACGATCAGCTTCCCGACAAGCCCTCGCCGACCATGCCGCGCGGGTCGACCAGGCGATCAAAATCCTCACCGCTTATCGCGCCCGAATCGAGCGCTGCCTGCCTCAGTGTCAGATCGTCGCGCATCGCGGTATGGGCGATGTCCGAGGCCTTGTCATAGCCGATGACCGGCGACAGGGCTGTCACCAGCATCACGGACTCGTTGACATACTGGCTGATTCGCTTTTCGTTCAGTCGGGTTCCCTGCACTGAGTGGAGGCGGAATTTCTCTGCGCCATCGGCGAGGATTCGGGCGCAATGCAGCACGTTGTTGATGATGATCGGGCGCATCGTGTTCAGCTCGAAGTTGCCTTGGCTGCCGGCGAAGGCGACAGCGGTGTCCTCGCCGATTACCTCGATGCAGATCATCACGACCGCCTCACACTGGGTCGGATTGACCTTTCCGGGCATAATTGATGATCCCGGCTCGTTATCAGGAAGCAACAATTCCCCAAGGCCGCAACGCGGGCCGGAAGCCAGCCAGCGCATGTCGTTGGCGATCTTCATGAGCGCCACCGCTAGCCCGCGCAGGGCCGCGGAGGTGCGTGTCATCGCATCCAGCGATCCCTGGGCGGCGAACTTGTTCGGCGCGGTGATGAAGGGTTTGCCGGTAAGGGCGGCGATCCGCGCGGCGATTTTCTCACTGAAGCCGCGTGGCGCGGTGATCCCGGTGCCGACGGCGGTGCCACCGGCCGCAAGCTCGTAAAGGCCTTGCTTACTCGCCTCGATATCGCCGATCGCGTCGCGCAGCTGGTGCGCATAGCCCGACCATTCCTGCCCGACCGTCAGTGGGACCGCGTCTTCCAGATGGGTGCGGCCGATTTTCACCACGTCCATCCACTGGCGGGCCTTGTCCTCGATCGCACCGGCCAGCGCGCCGATCCGCGGCAGCAAGAGGCCATCCAGCATCTGGACGGTGGCGACATGCATCGCGGTCGGGAAGGTATCGTTGCTTGATTGGCACATGTTGACGTCGTCGTTGGGATGCACCGGAGACTTGCTGCCGATCGCGCCGCCCAGAAGCTGGATCGCGCGATTTGAAATTACCTCGTTCAGGTTCATATTTGACTGCGTGCCGGATCCTGTCTGCCAGACATACAGGGGAAAGTGCGGATCAAGCCTGCCGGAGATGACTTCGTCGGCCGCGGCGATGATCGCCTCCGCCTTGTCCGGCGCAAGCCGCCCGTCAGCGAGATTGATTTCGGCCGCGGCTTTTTTGACGATGCCATAGGCGCGCGACAACGCCTTGGGCATGCGGTCCTCTCCAATAGCGAAATGATGCAGGCTGCGCTGCGTCTGCGCGCCCCAGTAGCGGTCGCCCGGCACCTCGACAGCGCCCATTGAATCAGTTTCGGTGCGGGGATCGGTGGAGTCGATCCCGATGGGGATGCTAGGCATGGCTTGCCTCCTGATTGGCTGGGGTTCGGTCTGACCAACGTTGGTCCCCTTTCCGAACGGCGGCCCGGCGGCTCGGTTCAGGCCTGAGGAGTGGTTTTGATGCTGGGATTCGTCGAAGCGGTCAGCCAGCGCGGCACGCACGGGTTCAGCAAGCAGCCAAGGATGTGGATCCGGCTGCTGGCTGGCCTCGGTGTGGAAGGCGATGCGCACCTCGGCACGACCGTACAGCACCGCTCCCGCGTCCTGCGTGACCCGACACAACCCAACCTGCGTCAGGTTCATTTGTTGCACGCGGAACTTCTTGAGCAACTGGCGACGCAAGGCTTTGTCATCGGTCCTGGCGATGTTGGCGACAACATCCTGACGCGGGCGGTCGATCTTCTTGGGTTGCCCACAGGCACGACGCTTCGGATCGGATCGACGGCCGAGCTTCGGGTTACCGGGCTGCGGAACCCCTGCCGCCAGCTCGACCGATTTCGGCAGGGCCTGATGGCAGCGACATTGGACCGGGACGAGGCCGGTACTGTTGTGCGTAAGGCTGGCGTCATGGCTGTCGTCGTTACAGGTGGGGACGTCCGCCCAGGTGATCCGATCGAGGTCCTGCTGCCGCCCGAACCTCATCGCCGTCTTGTCGCGGTCTAGCTCCTGCCGTAGGGCGCGTTTTGCGTCGTCGGCCACATGATGATTGACTCCGGCCAGCGAAAAAATGGAGGGATCGTCGATGTCAACAGAAGCCTCGTTCTTCGGGCTGGCAGGCAAGAAGGCGATGATCGTCGGGGGCGGTCAGGGCATGGGCGAGAGCAGCGCCTTGTTCCTTGCCCGGGCAGGTTGCGATGTCGCGCTGGTTGACCTCGTGCCGGAACGTGCCGCCGCGGTTGGCCAACACGTCGCAGTACTCGGCCGTCAGGGCTTCGCGGTCGTGGGTGACGTGCTTGACGACAGCCAGATCCCGCGGATCGTCGCCGAGGCGGAGCAGAAGCTTGGCGGTCTCGATCTGATGGTGTCGATCGTCGGGGCCGCGGCGTGGGGCTCGCTGCTCGACACCACGGCGGAGGTCTGGGATCAGCAGATCGGCCTGAACCTGCGCTACTTCTTCCTGGTTGCGCGGCAGGCCGCGCTGTCGATGATCCGGCGTCAGCAGCCTGGTGCGATCGTCGGTATCGCCTCGGTGGATGGACAGCGTGCCGCCCCGATGCGTGGCGTTTACGGGGCGGCCAAGGCAGGCTTGATCAGTCTGGTCCAGACCATGGCGGTTGAGTGGGCGCCGCATAGCATCAGGGTCAACGCCATTGCGCCGGGCCACATCGTAACGCCGCGGATGTTCGACACGCCGCAGCGGGCGGACATCTATTCCGCTAGCCTGCTGCCGATGCGTCATCGTGGCGCGGCTGATGACATCGGCCGCGCGGCGTTGTTCCTGGCGTCTGACATGGCTCGATACATTACCGGCACGACGCTGGACGTCGACGGTGGACTGCTTGCCGCGAACCTGTTTCCACGCGGCCTGCCAGGCAACAATCTGGGGTGATGCTTCACACCATGGGGTCTCGCTGGCAAGCTGCCGTTGGGGAGACACAGAATGAACTTCGACTTTTCCGATGACCTCAAGCAGCTGCGTGATCAGGCGCGGCGCTTTCTGTCGGAACGGTGCACGCCGGCAGTGGTGCGGCGATCGCTGGACGGGCAGGAGACCTATGCGGCGGACCTGTGGCGTCAGATCGCCGAAATGGGCTGGATCGGTGCGGCGATCCCGGAAGAGTTCGGCGGGGCTGGTTTGGGTTATGAGGGCCTGTGCGTGGTGGCCGAGGAAATCGGCCGAGCCGTGGCGCCGGTGCCATTTGGGTCCTCGGCCTATTTGGCAACCGAAGCGATCTTGACCGCGGGCTCGCAGGCGCAGTGCCGCGAATACCTGCCAAAGCTAGCGGATGGCTCGCTGATCGGGTGTTTGGCACTGTCCGAAGGCAATGGCAATCCTGAACCCTCGGTGATTCAAGCTCGCGTTGTGGGCGGTCGGCTGACGGGAGCCAAGTGGCCGGTGGCGGATGGCGGCATCGCCGATCTGGCTGTTGTGGTGGCCTGCGACGAACACCGTCAGCCGGGGCTTTTCCTGGCCGATGTGGGTGGCGTGCGCCGCCGAGACCTGAAGACGCTCGATCCGACGCGCAATCACGCCCGTTTGGACTTCGACGGTGCGTCGGTCCAGCCGCTGGGTTCAGGCGGTTGGGGTGCGGTGCAGCGGGTGCTGGACCGCGCGGCGATCCTGTTCGCGTTCGAGCAGGTTGGCGGCGCGGATGCCTGCCTGCGAATGGCGTGCGACTACGCACAAGAGCGGTTTGCGTTCGGGCGGCCCATCGGGTCGTTCCAGGCCATCAAGCACAAGTTAGCGGACATGTACGTGGCGCTGGAGCTGGCTCGGTCGAACGCCTACTACGGGGCCTGCGCGCTGGGCGCCGATGCGACCGACCTGCCGCTGACGGCGGCGACGGCGCGCGTGTCCGCGACCGAGGCGTTTGCCCTCGCATCGAAGGAAAACATTCAGACCCACGGCGGGATCGGCTTCACCTGGGGGATGGATTGTCACTTGTTCTACCGGCGATCAAAGCAGTTGGGTCTGTCGATCGGATCGGCGCCGTTCTGGAAGCACCGGCTGGTCGATCTGCTCGAAACCAGGAACGCCGCTTGAAGGAATGACACACCATGGATTTCAATGACACACCTGAAGAAGCTGCTTTCCGCGCTGAAGCTTTAGCCTTTCTCGCGGCGAATGCTGAACGGAAAACTGGGACTCGTCCGGTGCTGCGACAAAGCGGAGTCGATGCCGCGGCGGTGAAGCGCTGCAAAGCGTGGCAGGCGAAGAAGGCAGATGCTGGCTTTGCCGGTCTGACCTGGCCGAAACCGTTCGGTGGCCGGGAAGCCTCGCCGATCCTGCAGGTCATCTACAACCAGGAGGAAGACAACTTTGCGGTGCCTCGTGGACTTTACGAGATCGGGCTGGGCATGTGCATCCCGACGATGATGACCTATGCCAAGCCCGACCAGCTTGACCGCTACGTCAAGCCGGCACTGCGCGGCGAGGAAGTATGGTGCCAGTTGTTCAGCGAACCCGCCGGTGGATCGGACCTGGCGGCGTTGCGGACGCGAGCGGAACGGGATGGAGATGACTGGGTCATCAACGGGCAGAAGATCTGGACCTCCGGCGCGCATCTGTCCGACTTGGGTATTATCGTGGTGCGCACCGACCCGAACCTGCCGAAGCATGAAGGCCTGACGTTTTTCTTTTTGGATATGAAGTCGCCCGGCATCGAAATCCGGCCGATCCACCAGATGTCCGGCGCGAGCCACTTCAACGAGGTGTTCTTCACCGATGTCCGTGTTCCCGACAGCCAGCGACTTGGGGCGGTCGGGCAGGGGTGGAAGGTTTCGCTGACAACGCTGATGAACGAACGTCTGGCGGTGGGTGATGTACAGCGTCCGGATGTTGACGATCTTTTGGAACTCAGTCGTACGATGCGCCTGGACGGCAAGCCGGCGATCCAGAATGGCGCGGTGCGGGAGAAGATCGCGGAATGGCATGCGCGGTCGCAGGGGCTGAAGTTCACCCGGTTCCGCACGATGACAGCGCTGTCGAAAGGGGAGACGCCGGGGCCGGAAAATTCCATCCACAAACTGGTCAATGCCTCGAAACTTCAGGATATCGCCAGTTACGGCCTGGATCTGATGGGCGCCGGTGGCGTGGTCGTCGATGATGATCTGGCGGAGGCCTATGCGATGTTCCAGGCTGCATTGCTCTCGTCACCCAGCGCACGGATTGCCGGCGGCTCTGACGAGATCCTGCGCAACATTATCGCCGAGCGGGTCTTGGGTTTGCCGTCCGACATACGGGTGGACAAAGGCAAGCCGTTCAATCTGGTTCCGACAGGGCGCCGCTAGCGTCACGGGCCGGTGGGCGTAGTCGCTGTGCCGAGTGGGATGCACTAGACCAGATGTTCGCCTGAGATAGGGGCGACCCGTCTCACAGTATGCAGGCTTTCGAGGGTTGCACCGGGTGGTCCGGTGCCGAGCCTCATGCATAGGAGACGGGTCATGGACAAGCCTATCATTTACGTTGGTCTGGACGTGCACAAAGATACGATTGCAGTCGCACTGGCCGAAGCGGGCAAGCGGGGAGACGTGCGCCAGCATGGCCAGATTGCGAACACGCCTGCTGCCCTGAAGGGGGTGGTGGCGAGATTGTCCCACGGCGGCAGCGACCTGCGGTTCTGTTACGAGGCCGGACCCTGTGGCTACGGGATCCAACGGCAATTGACGACGGCCGGACACGAATGTGTGGTCGTCGCACCGTCGCTGATCCCGCGCAGGCCCGGCGATCGGATCAAGACTGATCGGCGTGACGCGATCAATCTCGCCAAGCTACATCGAGCGGGCGAACTGACTGCGGTCTGGGTTCCGGATCAAGCGCATGAGGCGATCCGCGATCTTGTCCGTGCGCGTCTGGCGGCGGTGCGCAGCCTGCGCCAGGCGCGTCAGCAACTATCCGGTTTCCTGCTGCGCCATGGCCATCACTACCACCGACCGGCCTGGACGCTGATGCACCGGCGCTGGCTGGCGGGATTGCGATTCGAACAGTCCGTGCACCACATCGTGCTGGAAGATTGCATCGCTGCCGTCGAGGCCGCGACGGCGCGGCGCGATCGCCTGCATGCGCATATCGAAGCAGCGTTGCCGGGCTGGTCGCTGGCCCCGGTGGTGCATGCTCTGCAGGCGTTGCGTGGGATGGCCTTGGTGGTGGCGGCCACAATGATCGCGGAACTCGGTGACATCACCCGTTTCACCAATCCGCGCCAACTCATGGCGTATCTGGGTCTGGTCCCGTCGGAGCATTCCAGCGGCGGAACGCGACGCCAGGGCGGGATCACCAAGGCTGGCAATAGCGCCGCACGGCGTATGCTGGTCGAGGCAGCCTGGAGTTATCGCTTTCCACCCCAGATTAGCCGAGAGCTGTTGTTGCGCCAAGAGGGGCTATCCAAGGCAGTCCGCGACACGGCCTGGAAGGCCCAGGAGCGGCTGTGTCGCCGCTATCGCAAGCTGTCCCAAGCTGGGAAGCTGCCGACCGTAGTGACTGCCGCGATTGCGCGCGAACTGGCAGGCTTCGTCTGGGCAATTGCCCAATTGGTGCAGCAGGCGAACGGCTGACCCATACGAGGGCAAACGCCAGGGAGAACGACAGCCGCACCAACACATTCCAAAACTGAGCAAGGCTGGGGGCACGGTCACGGCCAGGAGAACCCTCGTATCCACTATCAGCCGGATCTCACCCGATGCTGGATCCTAGACAGAGGAAGCTCCGCGACGCATCCGGTCAGGCGGTAACCAACCCGCGTATCAGAGCATGATCAACCGTCGTTTCGATGATCGTGCCTCCTGCCTTGCTCAGTTGCGGCCACGCTGAACCGCTTGCTCGACAAGCAAGGAGTTGTCGCGCCTGCTGCTTGAAATGGCGAACATGAGAGTGGATAAACTCCGACGGAAAGTTCCGTCGACTTTTGCCACTAGTGCTTGATTTGGTGGGCCAATTCACCCGGCCGTGAGGATGCGTCTGTCGGGATCGGACCACTAGTTTCCATGTCCGGCCTGCTGTCCGCGGCAGGTGGTATGGGATCAGCGGCTGCGGTTGCTGATGCGACTGCTTCGAGCCACCCTCTGCCAAACTCCCGGTCCGGTTCGAGGTATGTGCCCTCGGCCCACTCGTTCCATGCGTTGATGAACAATGCGGTTTCTCCATCGCGCGCCTCGGCCCGGGCACAGCGCAGCGCGGCACGAAGCCATCGCCTGAAATTGGCTGGGGTCGCGCCATGGAACGCGAACGATTGGTTGCCGCGGCGAGCAGTATTGTCCCAGCCCATCATGACACCACGATAACGAAAATCGGCCTGACCGGTTGTGAACTGATCGATGGCAGCATCCACGGTTGCACCATAGTCGTAGGTATGGGCCGCAAAATCAGCTCCACGATCGGCGGCGGGTATTTCCAAAGGTTGGGAGGGGATGCCGTGCGGCGGGAACTCGAAATAGGCATCGAGTCCGATATCACCGGGCTGCATCGGCAGCACCTCATCATTGCCGATCTGCACCCATGCTCCTATCAGATGAACCGCCGGGAAGCCCTCATCGTCGAATGCCGAGCGCAACCGTGTGATCGAGCCTTGCTTGTCGGGGAAGTGCGCGACACGGTAGAGCGCCAGCATCGGCTTGCCGTCAAGTCGCAGGTAGCGCCTGTCGCGCATGATCTTCGCGACGTCGGCGACAAAAGCCGGCTCCCACCCAGGAGCATAGTCTTGCGGCATCAGTATCTCGTTGGCCAGACCATCCCAGTTGCGGGTCCACGGCTCGTTTGCCCAGCACAACATGAAGGGGAAGTCCGGCTCGCCGGACGCGACCACGTCCTCGATGGGTCCATTCAACAGCTTTCGCTCGTTGAACCAGTAGTAATAGTAGGAAAAGGCGGTGACCCCATGGCTTCGAGCCAGGTCGGCCTGTGCTCGGCGAATCTGCGGCAGGCAAAGATCGTAGAAGCCCATCTCGGTGAGTAGCCGTGGCTGCCGGTGCCCGCGGAACAGTGGCTGCGCCTTGGTGACGTTGGTCCACTCCGTGAAACCCTCGCCCCACCACGCGTCGTTCTCTGGTATCGGGTGGTACTGCGGCAGGTAGTTGGCTATGATGTGAACTTTTGGCGTGAGCGGTGCAGGCAGTAAGTGGACGAGGTTTGCCGTGTCTGTCAGGCGCATTCCGGCGTCATGGCATATAACGCTGAACAGCCGCTCGACCGCGCGGGCTGTGCAGGATACTGTCCGGATCGATGTGCAAAAGCTGATCGGCCGAAGTGGCCATGGCATGCTGGTGATGTTCGAAGTCACCAACCCTGTGGAGAGGGCGCACACCATGACCAAGCGGCAAGTTAGGAGCGAAGCCAGCGAGCTCAAAGCGATCCTGTCGGGCGATGATGATTTTTTGCGGACGGCGGTGCGGACAACGATCCAAGCGGCGCTGGAGGCGGAAATGACGGAGGCGTTGGCAGCGGAACGGAGTGAGAGGGTGGACGGCCGCCAGGGCTACCGCAGCGGCTTCTACAGCCGCTCGCTGATCACCTGCGTTGGCACGATCGAGTTGCGTGTCCCCCGCGACCGCTCCGGCTTGTTCTCGACCGAATTGTTCGAACGCTACCAGCGCTCGGAGCGGGCGTTGGTGAGCGCCCTGGCGGAGATGTATGTTCAGGGTGTCTCGACCCGCAAGGTCAAGGCGGTGACGGAGCAGTTGTGCGGCCACAGCTTCTCGGCCGCCTCGGTCAGCGAGATGAACAAGACCTTGGATACGACGCTGACGGCGTTTGCGACGCGGCGGCTGGAGGAGCCGTATCCTTATCTGATCCTGGACGCTCGCTATGAACGGGCGCGCGAAGGCGGGGTGATCGCGAGCCAGGCGGCGCTGATCGCGGTCGCCGCCGACGGTCACCGGCAGGTCCTCCTGATGGCGTTGTGCCGGTGCGCAACAGCACGGCCACCGGGCGTGATGTGGCGGTGTCATAAACGTGGATCGGCAAGAAGCAACGTTCATCGTAATGAGCATTGAACAGCGAGAACTGCTGATGGCCATGCACCACATCGAGCGTGTCATCGATATCCAGCGTGACCGCACGCGGCGGCCGCTTGTAGCTGGCGCAGTAAGTGTCGATCATGGCTTAGGTTATCCGCACGACCTCGCGCAGGGTGGGAGCATTCTCCCACCGCGACACGGTGGGCTGGGAGCAAAGATCGGTGCCGCTGTCAGGCAAACGCCCGCAGGCCAGCTTGAAACCGGGATCGGTGCGCAGATGGTCGAGGTCGTCGGCATCCTCATAGCCGCAAGCGATAGCCAGGATGCGCGCACGCAAGATGTCAGCCACACTGTGGGTCACCAGCAGCGGATTGCGCGGATCGGTGATCAGTGGCGCGAGCCTGTCAGCGATGCCGAGGGCCTTCTCGACCGCAGCAAGTAACATCACGCCGCCATCCGAAGTCATGCGTCCGCCGTCGAATGCAGCGGTGATTTTCTTACGTTCGACGGCTGGGAAACTGAATGGCAGCAGGTTATCTTCGAGCATGGCGGGTGTGGCAGCGTCCGATTCGGTGGAAAATGGCTTCGACACCCAAATTTCTGCTTCAAATCAGACTCTTACGCTACACCCGCCAGCGAATCCTGCCATGCGCTGAATAAGGTGGGCTAGCTCTGCTGCTCAGCAGCGCTTTCTCGAGGTCGAACATCTGGGTGATGGCCCGTGCGGCATCGTCAACCGCCTTCTGTCGCTGTAGGTCGGTATCTCGCAGCAAAATCGGGTTCTGCAGTAAGCTGGAACTGACCTGTGGCAGTCTGGCTTCAGAGGCGAGGGCAACGAAGAATGGTGGGTCTGGGATGCCGCGCGTGCGCTGGAACAAGCCTTCGCCGCGCAGGATGAAGCCTTCGGGCTGGCTATCGCTCTCGCTTGCATCATCGATCGCGATGATCGATCCGACCATAGGGCGTTGCGCGAACATGCGCACGTTTGCGAACCGGGCGGTCAGGTAGCCCACGAACTTGCCGCGGTCGAGCTTCCGCGGATGCCACGCGGTCTGGTCATCAGCTTCCTGACTATCGACCATCTGGTTGGGCGAGGAGATCACCAGCAGACTGTCCGGTCGCAGAACGCGTCGGATCTCGGACGTGAAAGCCTCGTGCTCTGTAAGTGTCTGTCCCATAACATCTTGCATCATTGGAATCACTTGTGATTCGCTAGGGTTGGTCCGATTTGCAGGAGCCGCCCGATGTGGACGAACGAGAATCGCGGTCGGTATGACCGCAGCAAGCTACGGTATCCGAGTGACCTGACGGCTGAGGAGTGGAGGCTGATCGAGCCGTTGATCCCGCCCGCGAAACCGGGCGGCAACAAGCGTACGGTGTTGATGCGCGAGGTCGTGAACGGTTTGATGTATATCTTGAGCACAGGCTGCCAGTGGAGGGCGATGCCCAGAGACTTGGCGCCGCGAAGCACGATCAATCGCTACATCAGCCTGTGGACCGATGATGGCACCGTCGACCGCATCCATCACGCGCTGTATGTGCTGTGCCGCGATTTGGCGGACCGCGAAGCCAGTCCTACCGCCGCAATTATCGACAGTCAGAGCGTCAAGAGCGCAGAAAAAGGGGGGCCTCGATCGACCCACCAGGCTATGATGCGGGGAAGAAAATCAAAGGTAAGAAACGCCATATCCTTGTAGACACGCAGGGCTTGCTGTTGCTCGCGCTCGTTCACGCCGCCGATATTCAGGACCGCGATGGCGGTGTCCTTCTGATGAGCTTGATGTTCGGGCTTCATCCTTTCCTGATCAAACTCTATGCCGATGGCGGTTACCAAGGCGCGCAGTTCCAGCAGGGTCTCAAGCAGGTCTGCCGCCAGATCAACGTCGAGATCGTGAAACGGTCCGACACCGCCAAACACTTTGTCGTTCTGCCAAAGCGCTGGATCGTCGAACGAACGTTTGCCTGGCTAAACAGATGTCGTCGACTGACCAAGGATTGGGAATGCCTGAACCAAAACGCACTTGCTTTCCTACGCTGGGCGTCGATCAGGATGATGGTCCGAAAGCTCTGTCAGGAAAGCAAATGATCTGGGACAGACTCTAAGGTGCTCAAGCGTCTCGAAGCTGGTCACGACGTCGATTGACGCGTCGACGATCGGGATTGATTTCGCTGTGCCAAGCTTGAAAGAGACGCGTTCGGTCAAGTAGTTCTGGTTAGCGAAACTTACCGCCGCGGCGTCAGTATCAACCCCGACCACAGTCTCGGCGATCTGGCCGAGGCAGTAGCTACCGTAAACTTCGCCACTCGCGATATCGAGAACGTGCTGTCCGGCGCAAAATCGGAGGGCGAAAAGGTATCGATGGTAGCGCTCACTCTGAACATCGCACGCGTCGTTGCCGGTCGCTCCCGTGACAGATGGGCCGCCGCCAACGCGCAGCGGGTCAGCGGGTTTGGGGAAGCGAAAGGCTGATCGGTTCAAAATCCAATTCCCAGCAGCTATACGATCAATGCTCGCATATGGCGGAACGGCCGTTCGGTTGGGTAGCGCGCGGGAACCGGCTGCACAAGAGCGTGAAAATTGTCAACTTCATTGGTTAGTGGCGGGTCTGGGAGATCCCGCGACCCCCATTCGCCGAGCGGCGGATAAGTTGTCCGGCGAGTACCAAGGGTCGATCGGCACACGGCGTCAACCGGCTACAAAGCGGAAGGCGGGCTACAAAGCGGAAAGCGCCCCCGACTGATTAGTTATCTGACTTTCGCCGCCGGCCAGAAGGCCGGCTCGTTGGGGTGGTCCGTATGGTCTAAAAGTGTTTCGCATAAAAAAGCTTCGTCTTCAAGTATTCCGACAATATCCTGCCGCCGCATCCAATTACTGTCGGGTGCGGAACCCCCACAGAAGCCTGGTCACTCAAGCGCCTGAAAGTAACTTTGGCCATAATACTCCACGGTGCGACCGCGTGGCGTGGTCACTTCGCGCGGCATGAAGTCAAACCTGCCCCGAAACCGTTGGTCCCGCAATATGTCAGAATCAAAATAATGCGTCCATAGCCCAACTGCTCGGCTGACCCGACATAGGTTGCGCAACACCACGGCGGGATCGGTCATATGGTAAAGGATGCCAGATGCGAGCACGAAGTCGACCACAGGCCGAGGCAGGCAACTTCATAAGCGGTTCCACTTATGGTGCTCCAGGCAAGTGACATGGCTCGCCGGCTCTCAACAATCAAGTTACAAACGGCGTTCTCCTTACTAGGTCATTCCTCTGGACTTCGGAACCGGTTCTGTTCCGGTGACGGCCACCAACCGATAGATTTATCCTGGAATGCAGATTGGGAAGAACATTACGCTTAAACTAATGGAATGGGTCCAGTCGCGCTTTTATCAGACAGTAATGGTCAGCCCGGTGGCGATCTCGACGGCTCTTGTTGGGATTCCAACAGCGTATCTAAATTCCCATTTTCGCAACTTCTACTCTTATGATGCTGCTGCAAATATTCTCTGCCAGTCGGTTTGGAAAAGACACAAATCGATTGACCAAGATTCCCAAGTTCATTCATGATCCGGCCATCTTCAAGATTCAGGGGATGAGGTAGCGGGACGAAGGCATCGCTTCCATCTCTAAACTCCACGGTTTGGAGCCCGAGCCTATGTGCCCACGCGCTTAAGGCAACTCTTTCGGTAAACATGTTGAGTGGATGGGTTCCGCCCGCTCGTTCACTCAGGATGGTTTGTTCAAATGTCGGCCAATGAAAGTCCATTTTAAATTCGAGAAATGAAAGAACAATCCGTCCGCCAGGTTTTAGCACTCGACAAGCCTCTTCCAGGTAGAGATAGCTCTGTTCATGAAGTAGGTGTGTGATCACAGAAAAGAAGCATATGAAGTCCGCTCTCGCCTCTGCCTCTGGAATCTGGATCGACTTAACGACCTCGAACCTCCAGTCCGAACGTTGTACGCTCCGCCGTGCTGACTCCACGAGCTCCGGAACAACATCCGTTCCAAGGTACATACCGGATAAGTATCCGCTTAGGGGAATCGCAAGTCGACCCGAACCGCAGCCCACGTCTATAAGGTAATGCTCTTGTTTCAGGCCGTAAAATCGAAGTATTTCCCGTTCGATAATACCGAAAGTCTCAAACTCTCCTCCTATCGCGCTGCGGAGACCCGCCGGCCCCGATATCCGTATGTGACGGGACACCCAATCCTTGTATGTCGATCCGAGTTTAATCCGTTCAATCAGTTTTGGCATTGTCCTGGTGCCTCGTTTTTGTCGCCGGCTGGATGCGCCACGGCCGGGCGCAAACTTTAATCAGAAAACCCCTTTTTGCCGCCATCGCGCACTTACGAAGTGGTATCCCCCACGAGCCCCTGAAGTCCTTCGCTTTAGGATCGAATCGATCTCGATGATCTTTCCGCTGCGGGATACGGGAGCGAGCAGGATTTTGGCTCTGGTGGACAATGCTGATCTCCTAATTCGGCGCGCCGATGCCGCGAGGCCTCGCGCCGCGGCGGAAAGGCTAGACGGAAGGCATGGTCGACGCGGGAAAAGTTGAAGTTGTAGAAGGGATCGTTGTCGAGAACAGGGCCCCAGCGGTTTCGCATGTACTGTGCCGCGTGATTGAACCGCTCAATTTTGTCCGGATCCAGATCGTTGCCGCGCGAGACTGATTCAAGATGATACAATTCGGCGAACGGGGTCCACAAGTTCCGCAACCCGGCGTCCCGTAACCGCAAGCAGAAATCAACGTCGTTGAATGCAACCGGAAGGTTGGTTTCGTCGAGGCCCCCGACCTTGAGATACGATGACCTGCGGACCGCCAGGCAAGCGGCCGTGACGGCACTACACTCCCGTGCCAGGGCCAGATTGGCAAAGTAGCCGATATCCTCGATGGACTGACCGAGGCCGAAGTGGCCGGCGACGCCAGGGCCGCCGGAAAAAGTTCCAACACCCAACACCACGCCGGCATGCTGTATCGTATCGTTCGCATAGATAAGCTTGGCGCCCACCGCGCCGATCCCCGGACGGGTGGCCAGAGATACCATCTCGTGCAGCCAATCGCCGTTGATCACATCGACATCGTTATTCAAGAGCACCAAAACTTCGCCGATTGCGACCTGCGTGGCTGCGTTGTTGATCGCGGCGTAGTTGAACGGGCCGGGGCTAGGCAGCACACGCACGCGCGGATCTTTGGCGAGTTTCCTGAGGAGGGAACATGCCTCAGGGTCACTGGTATCGTTGTCGGCGATGATCAGCTCGAAAACGGGATAGTCTGTTCGGTCCAACACGGCGGCCGTGCAGCGCGCCAGCAACTCCGGCAGGTCGCGGGTGGGAACGATGATGCTGACCGACGGTGCGGGGTCGGGTATCGGCCAACGTACCCGCGTCCATGTCTGGATAGCGGGCGCCGGTACAACCTCCGCGCCAGCCGCTCCCTGGGATACCAGATAGTCCCGGATCGCCAAGCGTGCGGCATCGACGCAGGCTGCCTCCCGCGCCTTTGAAAAAGAGCTGGTGTGCTGCCGCCAATGGTAGAGGATCGCGGGTATGTGGCGGATCCGATCGTGGTCGGTGGCGGCAACGGCGCGCAGCGCCAGGTCGTAGTCCTGGCTGCCCTCGTAACCCAGGCGCATGCCGCCGACCTGCTCGACAAGACTTCGCCTGTAGGCTCCAAGATGGCTGATCAGGTTGTGGCCCAGCATCAACTCGATGTTCCAGTCGGGCTTGAAGTAGGGGTTCAAGCGCCGCCCGTCGGCGTCAAGCTGGTCCTCGTCGCTGTAGACAACATCGATTTCGGGATGCAGGTTCAGTTCGGCGGCGATCTCATAAAGCGCCCTTTCCGACAACAGATCGTCGTGGTCCAACAGGACCACGAACTCCCCGGTCGCCATCGCCAGCGCCGAGTTGGTTGCGGCTGCGATGTTGCCATTCCTATCGCGCCGCATCCATCTGATCCGCGCATCCTCGGCGGCAGCCTTTTCAAGCACCTCAACGACGCTGTTGGAAGGTGAGGCATCGTCGGCGATGCAAAGTTCCCAGTTGGAATAGAGCTGCGCGCGCACCGAGGCGATCGCCTCATGCAGCAGACGCTCTGGCGTCTCGTAGGCAGGCATGACCACAGAGATCAAAGGCCGCAGGGCCATGCGGGCGATATGCGTGCCAATCTCGAACCGGTCCGCCTCATCCAGCGTATCGCAAAGCCTGATCCAGCGGTCGTACTCCGCCTCGGTTGGCGCTTCCGCGACCACCGCCGAGAGGTCTTCAGCCTGGCCAAGCTGATCCGCGCGCGTCATGAAGCTGTTGCGTGCATTGCGCCATTCCGCCATGCGGCGGCCGAACTGTCCTGTAAGCGCCCAATGGCCGGCACGCAGCAGCCGGCGCGTCCCGCGTCGCACTGTCACGGGTAACGCCGAACCCGCCCGCCGCACCGGCCAGGTCGCACGCCAAATCGTGGAATTAAGAACCGCGTCTCGCTCTACGAGTGCGGCCGATTGTTTTGCGTAAGCAGCGTCGGATGCGGCGGCAAGCCTCGCCTGCTCGGCCGCCGCGGCGGCGGCGGCGGCCAGGTAGTCCCGGGCCCACGTCAACTCTGTTGTCAGGGCATCGCGCTGCCTTTCCGCCACGGCCGCGGCCGCTTCCAACCGTGCTCCCTCGGCCAGGGCTGCGCTGGCGACGGCCGCGGCGGATCTGGCGGCCTCAACGGCTTCGGCCCTGGCTGCCGTCGCAGCCGCCGTAGCGGCGGTCGCTTCGGCTCTGGCTGCCGTCGCAGCGGCCTCGGCGGCGGCCGCTCCGGCTCTCGCTGCCATCGCCGTGGCCTCGGCGGCGGTCGCTTGGGTCTGGGCCGCGGTTGTCTCGGCCCTGGCCGCCGTGGCGTCCTCGGTCGCCGCAACCGCAGCCGTCCGCAATTCTTCCTCAACACCCGTGCTCCGGGCCCGCACGATATGAAGTTCATACTGGGCGTCTACCGCCGAACCAAGCCGAGCGTAGGCGTTGCGGATGCCGACCTGCTGGAGAGGATCAGATTCAAATAGCGACTTCAGGCCGTCGGGGATTAACTGACAGGGTGCCAGCACGCCAAGCCCGTGGCCGTGATGAAACTCAAACGAAGGGTGTTCCGCGACCAGCTCCTGCCAAAGCCGCCAAACCCCAAAGCCGCGTTCGCGTTCATTTGTGTCATGAAACAAGACCACGGCGCACCGTGAGAGCTTCGGACGCCAGGTCTCAAAGTCATGACGAACATCCTCATAGCGATGCCGCCCATCGATGTGAAGGAGGTCAATCGAACCATCTGGGAAGTGCGGCAGCGCGTCATCAAAGCGACTGCGTATGAGGTGAGAGAAAGTGCGGTAGTTGCGGTCGTTTATGGTGGTCAGGGTTGAAAAGACTTCTTCGCCGTAGAAACCGGCGTGCTCGTCACCGATCCAGGTGTCGATAGCGTAGCACGTGGTGTGCAACGCCAGTTGCCGCACGGCCTGAGAGAAAGAGAGGTAAGAAAAACCGTTATGGGTCCCGAGTTCGACGAAGCATCTTGGCTGAATGGCCTGCGTCAGCCAGAATGCGAACGGAGAATGTTCATGCCAGGCTGACGCCAGCAAGTGCGTCGGCGTCCAGAATGATGCCTGACTTGTGCATCGGATCTCAGCCGAGGCGGGCGAATGGAGGTCTGAGTTGGTATCCATGTAACGGGCCTATCCTGTCGTCGGCTTCTGGATCAGGCGTCCGAAGACGCTTTGGTCAAATCTCGGCAGCGAGTGGCGCCTGGACCCGCGGTCTGGCCGCGCGGTCGGCTTCAACATCGATCATCGTGTGGCCGCCGCCGGTACCACGAATGGAAGGCTGTCGGCCAATCCGGGTGCCCAACCTGTGAAATCCAGATCCTTCATAAGCCGTTTGAATCATGAAAATGTGCCTAGGTCGCTTCACGACCTCGGGATGACGTTTTGTTGTTCCAAGGCAGTCGGTGAGCGGGCTTTGCCGTCAGTTTGGCGCCGATCCTGGACGCTATCCAATAGTCGGTGCACCTTCGTGGCATGAACCGTCTCGTGACCGCCATCGGGGGCTTAGCCTTGATCAACCCGGTTGTCTGCGGGGCGGGCGAGCCCGTGATGACGGAGGCCGGCATCCGTGCGGCGCTGGAAGCCGGCGTGGTCGGCGTGATTGCCAAGTCGGTCAACGAAAATCCCGTCGCCGGGCAACAGTTGAACCGAGCCAATTATGCCCGCCTGGACGCGGATGGCGTGCCGACGAGCGAGCGGGGTGTTTCGCTCCTCAACCGCTCCGGCCTTATGCAGCGCGATACAGCGGAGTGGTTTTCGGCGATCGCCGCGATCGATGACGACGCCCGTCGAGACGGTCAGTTCGTGGCGGCGAGTATCGTCTATGCCGGTCCCACAGGAGCCACCTCGATTGCTGTGATGACCCGCAAGGTGGGGTTGCGGATCCTTGAACTCAACGTTGGTGCCCCGCACGCGTCAGAGGCGGCGCCAGGGGCCATTACCCAGAAGACCGATCCGGATCGGCTGACGGAACTGGTGCGGGCGATAAGGTCGGTGACCGCCGGGATGCAGCTTTGGGTCAAGTTGACCGGACTGTCGTCGAACCTGCCTGGCCTGGCGATGGCGGCACGCGTGGGCGGTGCGGATGCGGTCTGCATGATGGGCCGCTTCATGGGCATGGTGCCAGATCTCGAGACGTTTGCCCCGGTGCTGGGAACCTCGGCCGCCTATGGGGGTGGATGGGCGCTGCCGATCGTCTGCCGGTTCCTGGCGCAGACCCGACTAGCCACAAATGGCATGCTGCCGTTGATGGGCACGAATGGCGTGCGCTCCGGCGAAGACGTCCTGCGCATGGCCCTGTCCGGCGCCGCTGCGACCGAACTTCTTTCGGTCGTCATGCATGAGGGACTCGGTGCCCTGACAAGAGTGGTGCACGAACTGGACTCGTTTCTTGCCAGGCGCAGCCTCGGGTTTCAGGAGTTGATCGGTCTTGCTGCCGATGCACTGGTTGGATATGCGGAGCAACCCGAGATCCCTGGCCGATGGCGGGATTTCGTTCCGGCGGAAACCCTGGGTGCCCCTGACCCGGTGCCATGAGTTTTCGGCACCTTGTTGTCCTGGGCGGCGAAAAAGCGGGTGTGGTGCGCCCTCGGAAGCCAATCGTGTGCGCGACATCGCGACGCCGGCAACACCAGCCATGGGCATGCGACGCAGATCGTTGTAATGACATCGTAGTACAGCTGCAAGGTTCGCGGCTGCGGGAGGAGAGCGGTGGCATGAACGACTCTGCGAGCCAAACGACGGTCTCTGGCATGACGAATGTCAGGTGGCGGATTTTCCTGCTTATCCTGGGAACTGTCGCGATCAACTACATTGATCGGGCGTCCCTGTCGGTCGCGATGCCGCTGATTGGTCGTGAATTTAGGATCTCTCCGGCTATTCAAGGCCTGCTGCTCAGCAGCTTCTTCTGGTCCTATTGCCTGATGCAGATACCGGGCGGCCTGCTGGCGGATCGCTTCCTGCCACGGTCTGTCATTGCCTGGGCCACGATTGGTTGGGGGGCGTTCGCCGCGCTGGCTGCCGCGGCCACAGGATGGGTCACCATGCTGCTCACGCGGATTGGACTTGGTCTGGCCGAGGGGCCAATTTATCCGTCCGGCGCCAAGCTGATCGGCATGTGGATGACCCCGACAGAGCGGGGTCGAGCGGCGGCATTGCTGGACGGTGGGGCCCCGCTGGGCACGGCTCTGGGATCGCTGATCATTGCTGGCCTGATCGCAGCATTTGACTCCTGGCGACTGGCATTCCTCGTTGCCGGCGTTGGCACGATGTCCTGCGGCGCGTTCGCATGGTTTTATATCCGTAACCATCCGCATGAACATGTTTCGGTCAATCCGCAGGAGCGGAGCCATATTCAGGAGGGTCTTCGCCGCTCTGCGGCCGACGGCGGACAGGGGGCGCCATTGACCCAAATTTTCCGCTCCCCGTCGATCTGGTTGCTGTTCGTCGGCTGGTTTTGCTTCAACTCGCTTTGGTATGGGTTTCTGACATGGGTCCCCAGCTTTCTGGCTAAGACCCAGGGGCTGAACATTGCCGCCTTGGGCTGGGCGTCGTTCCTTGTGTTCTTCGCCGGCTTCGTCGGTGAACTGACAGGCGGCCAGTTGCTGGATTATTGGCTGCGCTCTGGAGGGGCAACGCAAAAGGTATACCGCACGCTTTTTGGTATATCTGCCGGGTTGGCAACGATCGCGGTCTTTCTGGTGGCTTATGTGCATGATGAAGCCATCGTGATCACGCTGCTGGCGGCGACGTTGTTCTTTCTGCGCTGGTGCGGCATGTACTGGACGCTTCCGGGCTTGCTGATAGGCGGGGAAAAGGCTGGCTTTTTGGCCGGGGCAATGAATTTCGCGGGCAACATCTCTGGCATCGTCGTGCCGGTGACAGTTGGCTTGATCGTCAGTGCCACCGGGTCCTACTACCTGGCGCTGATGGTCTTCGCCGCCGCGGGGGCTGGGCTATTTCTGTGTTCGGTCGGAATGCAATACCGCCGGGCGTTTTGAAGATGTTCGGGCCATGTCGAGGGGGCGGACCATGAAACTGATCGACCTGAGCCGAGAGATCCACCACAAGATGGCGCGCCTTCTGAACCACCCGACGGTGATCATCGCGCCGTTTTCAACACATGAAGAAAAGCGCGTCGCCGACGGCTATACGTTTTCCTCGGCGGTGACGTCGCTGAACATGGGCGACCACTCCGGCACCCATGTTGATGCGCCGTTGCATTTCGATGAACGACCGGGTGCCGCTGGCATCGACGACATGCCGTTGGAGAACTTCTTCACCGAGGCGGTTTGCCTCGATCTTTCGCACAAGGCGCTAAGGAGCGACATCAGCATCGCTGATCTGCAAGCGGCTGAAGACGCCGCCGGGGTCGAGATCAAGCCGCGAGACACCGTGCTGTCGCACATGGATTTCCACCGCCGCACGTATGGCACAGAGGCCTACATCACTGACTTCCCGGGCCTGATAAAGGATTCCGCAACCTGGCTCGGTGCTAAAGGCATCATGATGTTCGGGGTAGAGCCGGCCAGCCCCGGCCGTCCTGGTCGCAACAACTTTGAAGTGCATCACGTCTGCCGTGACATGGGCTTCACCCATATGGAGGGTCTGGTAAATCTGGACCAACTCGTCGGCAAGGGACGGTTTCGGTTCATCGGCTTTCCGCTGAAGATCAGAGGCGGGACGGGCAGGTCCAATCCGAGCCGTAGGGTGGATTGAGTAGCGTTGATAGCGGTCGAGACATTCCAATCATGACAAATATCAGGTGGCGGATCATCGCGATGCTGCTGGTCGCGACGACCATCAACTATATTGATCGCGTCAACCTCTCATACGCCGCCCCAATCCTGATGAAGGAGTTCGGGATGGGTCCCGCGCAAATGGGATTCGTCCTATCGGCGTTCCTCTGGACCTACTTCCTGCTGCAGGTCCCCATGGGATTGGCACTCGACCGGTTCGGGGTGCGCTTTGTCTACGGCGGTGCGGCTCTGCTGTGGGGCGTGGCGACGATGCTGACAGCCACCGCGACCGGGGCTGTCTCGCTGACAGTTTGGCGGACCTTGCTGGGCGCGGGCGAGGCACCCTTGGCCCCTGCCGGCACCAAGGTAATCGGGATTTGGGCAGCCGACCCGGAACGCGGCTTCGCCTCGGCCATGACTGTCGCCGGCGTGCCGCTTGGGGTGTTCATAGGCTCGCCGTTTATTGGTTGGCTGCTAGCGGATTTCGGTTGGCAGGCGGTGTTTGTAGGCACCGGGATCGTCGCGGTGCTATGGGCACTGGGTTGGATCGCGTACTACAGGCAACCCGAACAACATCGTAGCGCCAACGAAGCAGAGCGTGCCTACATTCGCCGAAACAGCCAACACGACAAGAAGCCGGTTCATGCCAGTTGGCGGACATTGCTGACAAACCGCAATATTCTTGGCCTGTCGCTCGGTCAGGCGGCGCTGTTGTTCAACCTTTATTTTCTGCTGACTTGGCTGCCGACCTACTTGATTGAACAGCACCACCTGACGACTTTGCGCACTGGCTTGTTCGGCTCGATCCCGTGGTTCTTCGGCCTGGTCGGCGCGCTGCTTGGCGGCAGGTTGTCCGACTTGCTGGTGCGCCGCGGGTGGCCGATCCTGAAGGCGAGGAAGGCGTTCCTAGGTCTTGGCATGATCCTGAGCGTGGCCTCGCTGTTGTCGCTGTTCACCACGACAATAACCGCGACCGTCGCATGTCTGTCGGTCGCGGTCTTCGGCATCCTGATCACCAACAGCGTTGTATGGGCTGCGAATGCCGAGATCGCACCGGTGCAACAGGGGGCTCAGGTCAGTGCGATACAGAATTGTGTCGGCAACGCCGCGGGCCTGGTCGCGCCCATCATGGTCGGGGTATTGCTGCAACTCACTGGATCATGGATGGCGCCAATGATCGCGGCAGCGGTCGTTGCGCTGATCGGTGTTGCCATCTATACCCTGATGTTAACCGATGAAGCCGTGCTGCAAGCGCCATCGGCACTTGAAGGAATGGCGCGTTAAGCGGGCGACCGGAACTTAATGGTCATGCCGAACATGATCAGGCAGGACCGTCGTCTGAACCGGATTGAGTGGCAGCATGGGGAAGCCAGATGGTCTTCCCCATGCAGACACTCAGGCATTGGCCTTGTGCATGAATTCGCCGATCTCGTCGATCACCGGCACGATCTTGTCGGAACCTTCGGAATCGAGATTGAAGACGACCCGTTCCACGCCGAGGTCAGCATAGCGCTTCATCAGATCCAACTCCCTTTTGGGGAACCAGACCGTAATGGCGATCTTGTCGGGATCGCGCCCGGCGTCGGTCGCCATTTTTCGAAACTCTGGGATCAGATCCGCGATCTCGCCGTACCCGCCGCGGGCAGCCTGCGGAATCCAACCTTCACCGTAACGGATTGCACGGCGGGCGGAGTAGGGGAAGGCGCCCCCGACAATGACCGGCGGATGTGGCTTTTGCACCGGCTTCGGCCAGGTCATCATCGGATCAAAGTTGACAAACTCGCCGTGGTATTCAGCCTTGGATTTGGTCCAGATCACTTTCATCGCCTCGACCCGCTCCCGCGCGACCTTGTGGCGGTCGGCGAACTTCACCCCATGGTCTTCCAGTTCGTCCTGGTTCCACCCGTTGCCGATCCCAAATAGGAATCGTCCGGCTGAAACCTGGTCGATGGTGGCGACCAGCTTCGCGGTTTGGATTGGGTCGCGTTGCGCAACCAGACAAACGCCGGTGCCGACCATCAGGGTCTTGGTAGCGGCCGCGGCTGCGGTCAGCGTCACGAACGGGTCCATGGCATCGTAATAGCGTTTTGGCAGATCGCCGCCGCCCGGAAAAGGCGACTTGCGGCTGAGGGGTATGTGCGAATGTTCGGGGGCCCAAAGCGACTCGAAGCCCCTCTGCTCCAGCGCCTGGCCCAGAGCGCCGGGAGCCATCGAGTAATCGGTGAAAAACATCGATACGCCGGATTTCAGCATGTTGAATTCCTCCTGCTCGTCGGAAAGGACCAGTGTGCGCCATCCGGCAGCGCTACTCCAGGCCCTGGGCTCGGTTATCGCTTCGCCCGCGTGACGATCTGGGTTGGATTGACGAAGCGCAGCGCGATCAGCAGCCAGATCAGCGTGGTGACCATGTAGACCACCGCCATCGCATCGATCGACTGTCCCGGTCTCACCCCGGCGGCGAAGACAGCATAATACAACGCAACGACCAAGGTTTGGCTGGTGGGGCCGGAGGTCAGGAAGGTCAGTTCGAACATCGCGATCGTCCGCACAAGGACCAGCAGCAAGGCCGCGAGTATTCCAGGGGTCAGCAGCGGCACCAGAACCTGGATGAACAGCCGGCCGATGCCCGCACCAAACACTCGGGCGGCCGCCTCCACCCGCGGATCGATCTGCTCGACGAACGGGATCATGATCAGCACCACGAACGGAACCGTCGGCACCAGGTTGGCCAGGATCACGCCCCAGATCGATCCCGCCAGATGTGCCTGATAGAGCACCGTTGCCATCGGAATGCCGTAAGTGATGGGCGGCACCATCAGTGGCAGCAGGAACAGCAGCATGATCGCTCGCTTTCCCGGAAACTCCCGCCGGGCGACGGCATAGGCGGCGGGGACACCAATCAGACCCGACAGCACGACCACCGCGCCGACCACTTGTACCGTCACGAGCAGGATGTCGGGCAGCTGGAATTCGTTCCATGCAAGCGAGTACCAGCGCGTCGTGTATCCCATCGGCAGCCAGGTCGCGAACCAGCGCGTGCCGAAGGAATTGATCACCACGGTGGCGATCATCCCGGTCAGGTTGACGATGAAGAACCCCACCAGCACCCAGACGAAGGTGGCCCAGATCCGCTCACCGAGCGGCCGCCACGCCTTCTGCGATGGCCCGACAGCTGATGACGCCATCAGCCTTTTCCCGAACTCGCCGGGCCGCGAAACACCAAACCGCGGGCTGCGAGCAAGCCGACCACGATGACAACCTGCACCGCCGCCATGATCATCGCGATGGCCGAGGCCATCGGGTAGTCATATCGCTCGAACGCAGCCTGATAGGCAGCGATCGAGATCACGCGCGTCGGCCCGGCGGGCGCGCCGAGCAGAATCGCTGACGGAAACACCGAGAACGCCTGCACGAACGACAGTGCCAGGGTGATCGCCAGACCGGGTGCCAGCAGCGGCAGGATGATGCGCCAGAAGCGGGCTCGGGCTCGGGCGCCCAACATGCGTCCCGCGTGCTCCAGAGCCGGGTCGATACCGGTGACGTAGGACAGGGTCAGCAGGAAGGTGAACGGGAAACCGCTGATCACCAGCGACAGCATCACGCCCCAGTAGTTGTGCACGAGCCGGATCGGACGGCCGATGAGACCGGAATCGACCAGGAACCGATTGACCCATCCGCGCGGACCCAGGTAAGTCAAAAGCCCCTCGGCGACCAGCACGGTTCCGAGCGTGATCGGGATGACCAGGATCGTTGTCAGCAGCTTCTGCCGCCGCATCAACCGCACCCGCATCGCGACCGGGATCGAGAGGATGACGTTCAGCAACGTCGCGGGAATGGCGATCAGCAGCGTCTTGCCAATCGTGTCGTACAAAAACGGATCTGAAAAGAACGTGATGTAGTTGGCGAACGTGCCGCCGGTCTTGGGTCTGAATGACAGGAAAAGACCATACAGGAACGGATAGACGAACAGCGCCAGCACCAACAGCACGCACGGAACAACCAGCAGCGTCACGCCATCCAGGCCACGATGACGAAGACGCAGCTTCAGCGACGGCTTTACAGCCGGGCGCGCGCTGTTCATTGGCTTACATCCAACGTGCGCAAGACCGCCATCCTGACGCTCGAACGCGCTGTCGAACACGTTGGGGCATAGCCCATGGGGCCGGGTCTTGGCACGGCGGCCGGGGCAGACGCCGCGGCGTTCACGATCGATCCACAGGATAGACCAGCACCCGCTCTGCCGCTGCGTCGAGCCGCACCGTTTCGCCTGTCCGAACCTGTAAATCGGAACGAAAGAACAGCTCGGTGCCATCCACGGCGCGGGCGAAGCCATAGAAGTCCCGCCCGCGATACTCGGCCGCATCGACCGTGGCGGTGATCGGACCGCTTGCACCGGCGATCAGATCCTCCGGCCGGATCGCCGCCACCGCCGGGCCGGAAACCGGCTGCAGAGGCACACCGAGGATTTTCGCTCCTCCAATCATCACCGACACGTCGTTTCCGACCGGTTCCGCCAGCGTCGGAATAAGGTTTCGATAGCCCATGAATTCGGCCACATCCACATTGGCGGGACGCCCGTAGAGCGCCTGGGGGGTGCCGGTCTGCCGGACCTGCCCGTCGCGCAACACGACGATCCGGTCTGCCAGCGACAATGCCTCGTCCTGGTCATGTGTCACGTAGATCGTCGAACAACCGAGCGTCTGATGGATACGCCGGATCTCGGCCCGCATCTCCAGCCGTAGCTTGGCGTCGAGGTTCGACAAAGGCTCATCCATCAGCACCAGCGGCGGCTCGACGACGATCGCGCGGGCGATGGCCACCCGCTGCTGCTGCCCGCCGGACAATTGTCCCGGCAGCTTGTCCGCCTGATCACTCAACCGCACCAGCGCCAGCGCCTCGTCCACGCGGCGCGCGATTTCCTGCTTCGGACGGCGTTGCGATACCAAACCGAAAGCGATGTTCCGCCGCACCGACATGTGCGGGAACAGGGCATAGTTCTGGAATACCATGCCGAAGCCGCGATCCTCGGGATCGAGTTCGTCGATGCGTTTCTCGTCCAGCCAGATGGAGCCGGCGGTCAGTGGCAGCAGCCCGGCCAGACAGTTCAGCGCGGTCGATTTGCCGCAGCCGGACGGCCCCAGCAGGGCGATGAATTCGCCTCTCTGGACGGTCAGGGAAACGTCGCTGAGCGCCCGCATGCGGCCGAATTCGCGGCTGATGCCGTCCAGGCGCAGCGAGCGGAAATCGCGGGAGGCAAGCGCCATGCTTATTTCCCGACCAGCGCGCCGACCTGCTGGTCCCAGCGCTGGAACGCGTAGACGAGCTTGTCCGCGGGTAACGGCGTTTCCGCCGGCACATCGGCGATCAGCTTGGCATAGAATGGGCGGTTGTACTCGCGGATCGCTGCCTGGCTGTCTTTCGGCGCCATGCTCAGCGGTACGTTCTGCACAGCCGGTCCGGGGTAGAAATAACCCTTGTCCCAGGTTGTCGCCTGAGCCGGCTTTGACAGCATGTAGTTCACCAGCCGCAGCAGCACGGCCAGCTTGGCATTGGACACGCCGCGTGGCACGGCCATGTACTGCCCGTCCGTCACCCAGTGGAAGCCGTCTAGCACGCCCACCTCGGCTTCCTTCGGCACCACGCCGAGGATCCGGGGATTGATGTCCCAGCCGGTCATCGTGACAATCATGTCCCTGGAACCCTCGCCGAGTTCCTTCATCGTGGCGCCTGTGCCGGTCGGGTAATATTCGATGTTCTTGCCCAACTCCCTCAAGTAGGCCCAGGTCTTCGGCCAGCCGTCCTTCGGGTCCTTTGGATCGGCGTCGGACAGGATATAGGGCAAGCCCTGCAAGAACGTCCGGCCTGGGCCGGAGTTGGCCGGTCGTGCGTAGAGGAACCGTTGCGGATGTGCCCTGGTCCACTCCAGCAGATCCTGTGCCGTCTTCGGCGGCGTTTTGACCACGTCTGGCATATACTCCAGCAGCGGGCCGGCCGGTGAGAACACCACGCATACCGCCTGGCCTTGCGCCAGCGCCTGCATCTTTAGTGCGCCCGGCTGGTAGATCGTGTTTAGGTCAGGCAACACGTCGGTATAGCCGGTCGCCAGCGGCACCCACATCTTCTGGTCGATCCCCGCAGACAGCGCATCGGTGCCGGTCAGGACCAGATCGATGTCCACCCGGCCGGCGTCCTGCTGCGCCTTGAGCTTGCCCGGCAGTTCCGGAGCGGGCGCCTCACTATAGGAGATACCTGACACCAGCTTCGGATTGGCTTTGGCGAAATCGTCCATTGCCCGCTGCGTCAGCTGCAACTGCCCTGCGACATCAACGACGTTCAGCGAAACGGGAGACGACGGCAGCGCCGGCGAAGCCGCGCGTGCGGCCTTGACGCCGGTCAGTCCGGCCAGCCCGGCCAGCACCGCACGCCTAGTCGTCTGCGAATGAGCCATTGTTTTCCTCCGTTCTTTCGGTTCATGGACGCGCTGTTACCTAACCCTGGCTGGTTTCGCTTCGCCGCGCTAGATTGCTCGCCGTTTGCGGCAACCAAGGAGAAAATCTTGATTGGATCGGGGTGCGACCCTGGGTTTGCGGCAGCGCCGGGAAAAACCACGCCGGTGAAGATCACCGATGTCGCGATGGCGGCCGGGGTTGCTCCGATGACTGTCTCCAGGGTCATCAACACGCCTGATCGGGTGTCGCCGGAGACGACCGCTAGGGTACGTGAAGCGATCGACCGCCTCGGCTATGTTCCCAACCTGATCGCCGGCGGTCTGTCGTCGCGCAAATCGCGCATGGTGGCCGCCATCGTTCCCACCATCGCGCATCCAATGTTCGCGAGCGTCGTCCAGGCATTTTCGGATTCCCTGCGTCATGCCGGCTACCAGGTGATGCTGTCGATCTGCGGGTACGAGGATACTGACGATGAAGCCTTGTTCCGCGCCCTGCTCGGGCGCCGCCCCGACGCGCTGCTGATCACCGGGTCCGGCTACAGCCCCGCCGCCTGGCAGATGCTGATCGAGGCTCGGATCCCCGTGGTCGAGATCTGGGATGTGTCCACCCGACCAATCGACATGCTGATCGGCTTCGACCATGTGCAGGTCGGCGCGGAGGTCGCGACATTCTTTCTGCGCAAGGGTCACGATCGCTTTGCCGTGCTGGCCGCGCGCGATTCGCGCGCCTTGATGCGCGCCCGCGGTTTTCGGGAAACAGTCGCCAGGGCCGGTGGCGCGGTCGTGCTGGAACAGGTGATGCCAGCGCCCAGCACGATCGCGGCCGGACGCCAAGGGCTGCGCGCCCTGCTGCCGTTGCTTGACCGCCGGTGCGCGGTCTTCTGCGGCTCCGATCTGATGGCGTTCGGCATGGTGACCGAGGCCCGCGTGCAAGGTGTTCCGGTTCCGGAACACCTTGCGGTCTGCGGCTTTGGCAACTTCGAGCTGAGCGCGATGAACGACCCGCCGATCACTACGGTCAACCTGGAGGGCGCCGGAACCGGCCGATCGGCTGCGGCCTTCCTGCTCCGCCGGCTGGCCGGCGAAGGCCCGCGTGACGCCGACCGAGTGCAGGTCCCATTCCACATCATCGAGCGCGCGACCAGCTAGATCGCTTCCCTTGCTGTCATGTTAGCGATAACACCTACAGTTCCTCAAGGTCCTGTCAATCTGACGGGAACGCAGACAAAATCGGCTTCATCCATCATTCTTTAATCTTTGGCTGTCTTGATCCCGCTGCAAATCTGCAGGGACATTGGTCACAATGGTCAAACGCATATCCGCCGGGAACCTGCTGAAAGTCATCCTGGGTATTTTCGCCGCGGCGATCGTGGCTTTGATTGGCGCCCAGGTATGGAAAGCGTCGTCGGTTGTTAAGGAAAATCAGCGGGTGGAGCAGGTGGTCGCCGCTTCCCGGCAGATCTTCACCGCCCTGATCAACCAGCGGACTGACCGCAGCACGACACAACGGATGTGGGAGGCGGACGCGCTGCCGACGGCACAGAACCAGGCGTATCTGAAACGGCTCCATGACGGCGAGATGCCGGCTTTGGCCGCTGCCACCGAGTTGTTGGAGACACTGCCATTCGCCGGCAAGAACAGCTCGCTACCCGACCTGCGCCGTGCGACTGACAGGCTGACCACGTTGCAGGCTGAATTCGCCGATCATATCGAACAGGCGAAGCCGGAGCGGCGGCCCGGATTGGGCGTCGAATATGTGGACGCGGGTTGGACGCTGCAGAAAGATCTTGAGCGGATCGCCGCCAGTCTGTTCGCCAGCATTAAGCAGAGTGACGCGTTTATCGTCGAGATGATGGAGATCAAGCAGCTCGCCTGGCTTACCCGCGGTGTCACCGGGGAAGCGTCGCTGCTGATCTCCACCGGTCTCGCCAAGGGGGCGGTCGCGGCTGATGTCCGCCTGGTCCACCACGGCCTCTTGGATGGCGCGCGCAGCCTGTGGGCGGCGATCGACGACGCGGTCGTGGGTACGGATGTTCCGCCCGCGTTCCTGACGACGTTGACCGACGCGAAAGCAACGTTGTTCGCGCCCGCCTACCTCGACGTCCAGGATCGGCTGTTGACCGCTCTGCTCGATAAGCAGACGCCCGAGATGACGGCTGACGCATGGTCAGCGTTCACCGTCCCGAAACTCGGCGTCATGCTGAACGTCGCCAATGCGGCGCTGACGCAGGCATCAGACCATGCGGCCGACATTCGCGGCGCCGCCCGATCCAGCCTGATCGGGTGGCTGGTTGCGCTGCTCGCGGCGATCGCCGGATCGATCTTCGCCCTTCGGGTGATGAACCGTCACGTCATCAGTCCGCTGGTGGCGCTGCGTCAAACCACAGAACGTCTGACCCAAGGCGATCTTTCCGCGGTAGCGCTGTTCCCGGACAGACATGATGAAATCGGAACCTTGGCCGGCGCTCTGGATACCTTTCGGGAACAGGCGATCGGCAAGGCCAGGGTCGAAGGCGAGCAACGCGAGGCGCAAGCCAAGGCGGAGCAGCGGCGCACCACGATTGATGGTCAGATCACGCAATTCCAGAGCCAGGTGTCCACTGCGCTGGGGGAGCTGGATCAGGCATCCACGCAGATGGATCAGACCTCGGCTTCGATGCTGCAGATTGCTGAACGCGGCGCCAAGGGCGTACACGACGCCGAGCAGGCCTCGGCCGAGGCATCCAACAACGTGTCTGGCATCGCTGCGGCGACCGAGCAGCTCAGCGCCTCGATCGCTGAGATCACTCGTCAGGTGGGGCAATCCGCGCAGGTTGCGCTTCGTGCTGTCGAGGAAACACAGGAAACCGATGAGACCGTGCGTGGCTTGGCAGAGAGCGCCGGCCGCATCGGCGATGTCGTCAGTCTGATCAGCGATATCGCCGCGCAGACGAATCTCCTGGCGCTGAACGCGACGATCGAGGCGGCGCGGGCTGGTGAGGCCGGCAAGGGCTTCGCCGTCGTCGCCTCGGAGGTAAAATCGCTGGCCAACCAGACGGCGAAGGCGACCGAGGAGATCGCCGCCCATATCACCCAGGTACGAGGGGTCACCCAGCAGGCGGTCAACGCGATCAAGCAGATCCGCGGCACGATCGATGAGGTGAACAAGGTCGCCACAACAATCTCGGCGAGTGTCGAGCAGCAAGGCGCGGCGATGCAGGAGATCGCTCGCAACACCCAGCTCGCCGCAGACCGTACCCGCGATGCATCGGTCAGCGTGACGGCGGTCAGCGCTGGCACCGCTGCCACCACCCAAACCGCGGAAGCGGTGAAATCGGCGGCGGGCACCTTGGGGGCACAGGCGGCGCGGCTGCGTGAGCAGGTTGACGGGTTCATGACGCGGATCCGCGCGGCTTAGTAGCAAGTATCCGGCGCGTCGCGTCGCTGTTGGTTAGCGGCATCCAATCCACCGCCGGCCCGGCCGCGGTGGCATTGTTCTTGCTTTTGTGCCTTCGATTAGATCAGCCTACCGATCTCTCGAAGGTGATGAGCATGAAAAGACGCCAGTTTGTGGTGCGTGCGGCGGCGACCGCGGTCGCTGCCAGCATGCCTTGCCCATCTATTGCGCGAGTTGCCTCTGCTAGCACACTGAATTCGTTCCGTACGCCGACCTGGCGTTGCTTGACCCGTTGGCGGGTGCTCTGGTTACCCGCAACCACATCCTGATGGTGTTCGACACGCTGTTCGCGCTGGACGCCAACGGCGACGCGCAGCACCAGATGCTGGCGGGTCATACCGTTGATGCCGACCAAAAAGTCTGGACCCTGACGTTGCGGGATGGCTTGCTGTTCCATGACAACACGCCGGTGCTGGCGCGCGACGTCGTCGCCAGCCTGCGCCGCTGGGCGATCAAGGACCCGTTCGGGCAGGCGCTGTTCGCGGCGACCGACGATCTGTCAGCGGTCAACGACAAGCAGGTGGTGTTTCGCCTGAAGCGACCGTTTCCCTTACTGCCGCAGGCGCTTGGGAAGCCGACCATCAACATCCCGGCGATCATGCCGCAGCGGCTTGCCGCCACATCGGCTGGCAAGCTGCTGACCGAGGTGGTGGGCAGCGGTCCGTCCGGTTTCTGCCGGACCAACGCATCTCCGGCGCTCGGAACGTCTACGCGAAGTTCGACAAATGCGTGCCTCGCGACGGCGTCGCCAGTTTCTGTGCCGGCCCGCGCATCGCCCACTTCGACCGGGTCGAGTGGCTGACCATGCCGGATCCGTCCACCCAGATCGCGGCGCTGCAGGCCGGCGAGGTTGACTGGGTCGAGCAACCGCTCATGGACCTGGTTCCGCCGCTGAAGGCCGACCGCAACCTGACCGTCGAGGTTGTCGAAACCCACGGCCTGATCGGGATGATGCGCTTCAACCAGTTGTATCCGCCGTTCGACAACCCGGCGATCCGGCGCGCCGCGTTGCATGCGGTGAGCCAGAAGGAGTTCATGACCGCGGTCGCGGGCGAAGCCGATGGCAGCGTCATCAACGACAAGGTGGGTTTCTTCGAACCTCGCTCGCGCTACGCCTCCACGGTCGGGATGGACAATTTCAGTGCCAGCCCCGATCTGGCGGCATCGCGCAAGGCGGTGAAGGCGGCCGGATACGGCGGCGAAAAGGTGATCTTCCTGGGCGCCGCCGATGTGCCGCGCATCACCGCCGTGTGCCAGGTCGGCGCCGACCTGTTGAGCAAGATCGGGTTGAACGTGGAGTACGTCTCGCTCGACTGGGGCACCATCGTGCAGCGGAACCTGCGTCAGGAGCCGATCGCCGATGGTGGCTGGAGCGTGTTTGCCGCGATGACCGGCGGATTGGATTGGGACAATCCGGCCTGCGACCCGGCGCTGCGCGGCAACGGTCGCAACGCCAGCGCCGGCTGGCCGACCGCGCCCAGGCTGGATGCGATCCGTGACCAGTGGCTGCGCGCCACCGACCTGCCGGCACAGCAGGCACTCGCCGCCGACATGCAGCGGCAGGCGTTCATCGATGTCCCGGTGGTGCCGCTGGGGCTTTATTATCAGCCGGTAGCCTGTCGCAATGACCTGACCGGGATGATGAAGGGGCTGGTGTTGTTCACCGGGGTACGGCACACCTGATCTGATGCGGCGGCAGCGAGGTGAATCTGGCGTGGTTTTTGCTGCTCTCGCCCGGCATCGATCGGTAGATCGGACCACCGGAGTTCATCAGCATGAAAAGACGCCAATTTGTTGGTCGTGCGGCCGCTTCTGCATTGCTGAGTGGCATCGGCCGCCCGGCAGTGGTGCGCGCTGCGTCCGCCACCACCTTGAAGTTTATTCCCTATGCCGATCTGGCGTTGCTGGACCCGCTGGTCAGCGCCTTCGTGACCCGCAACCACGTCATGATGGTGTTCGATACGTTGTTCGCGCTGGATGCGACCGGCGCGACGCAGCACCAGATGTTGGCCGGCCATACGGTGGATGCGGACCAGAAGGTCTGGACGCTGACGTTGCGCGACGGGTTGCTGTTTCACGACGGCACGCCCGTCAGGGGTCGTGACGTGGTGGCCAGTCTCCGACGCTGGGGCGTGAAGGACGCGTTCGGACAGGCGGTGCTGGCGGCCACCGACGATCTGTCGGCACCGTCCGACAAGCAGATCGTGTTCCGCCTCAATCGCCGGTTTCCGCTGCTGCCGCGGGCACTGGCGAAGCCGACGAACCTGATGGCGGTGATCATGCCGGAGCGGCTGGCGGCAACCCCGCCCGGCAAGCTGCTGAACGAGATGGTGGGCAGTGGCCCGTTTCGCTTCCTGCCGGACCAACGCGTGTCCGGCGCACGGAATGTCTACGAGAAGTTCGACAAATACTTGCCGCGGGAAGGCGTGGCCAGTTTCTGTGCCGGCCCGCGGATCGCCAACTTCGAGCGCGTTGAATGGTTGACTACGCCTGATCCTTCCACCCAGGCTGCTGCCTTGCACGCCGGTGAGGTCGACTGGGTCGAGCAACCGGTGATGGATCTGGTGCCCTCGCTGAAAGCCGACAGCAACCTGCGCGTCGAGGTCGTTGAGACCACCGGCCTGATCGGCGTGCTGCGCTTCAATCAGTTGTACCCGCCGTTCGACAACCCGGCGATCCGCCGCGCCGCGTTGCACGCGGTGAACCAGAAGGAATTCATGACCGCCGTCGCCGGCGAGGCAGGCCCTGGCGTGATCAACGACCATGTTGGCTTCTTCGCGCCGAGTTCGGTCTATGCCTCGAACGCCGGGATGGAGAATTTCAGCGACAATCCCGATCTGGCGGCGTTGCGCAAGGACGTGATGGCTGCCGGCTACAAGGGCGAGAAGGTCGTCTTCCTTGGCGCCGCCGATGTGCCGCGCATCACCGCCATCTGTGAGGTCGGTGCCGACGTGCTGAGCAAGATCGGGCTCAACGTCGACTACGTTTCCACCGACTGGGGCACCGTTGTGCAGCGGACCACGCGCCGCCAGCCGATCGCCGAAGGCGGCTGGAGCATTTTCGGCTCCATGTGGGGCGGCCTGGATTGGGACAATCCGGCCGGTGATGCGGCGCTGCGCGGCAACGGCAAGGATGCATGGTTCGGCTGGCCGGAGGCGCCGAAGCTGGAAGCGCTGCGCGACCAGTGGCTGCATGCGACTGATTTTCCGACGCAGAAAGCGCTCGCGGCCGACATCCAGCGTCAGGCATTCGTGGATGCGCCCGCCATGCCGCTGGGCCTGTATTACCAGCCGGTGGCGTATCGGAATAGTCTGACAGACATGATGAAGGGTCTGATCCTGTTCACTGGCGTCAAACGCGTCTGACTTGAGCCGCGCGGCCGCAGCGCTCACAGTGCCTGATCAGGCCACACTGCGGAGCGCAGCATGATCAGTGTCGAGGAAGCCCGCGGACGCATCTTGGACGCCTTGCGCCCGACCCCGGCCGAGGTCGTGGCGCTGGCGGACGTCTGGAGTCGCGTGACCGCCACCGGCGTGATTGCTCGGCTGAGCCAGCCTCCCGCCGACGTGTCCGCGATGGATGGCTACGCGCTGCGGGCGTCGGACGGGGGCCTGCATGCCGATCTGCGGGTTATCGGCGCCGCGCCCGCGGGTCATCCGTTCGGCGGCCGGGTCGGTGCCGGAGAAGCCGTGCGGCTGTTTACCGGCAGCGTTGTTCCGGCGGGCGCGGATGCGATCCTGTTGCAGGAGGATGCGACACGGGACGGCGACATGGTGCGCGTGAACGAGGCCGTTGCCGGTGGTCGCCATATTCGACGTGCGGGTCAGGATTTCGCGGCTGGCGATGTCGTTGTTCCCGCCGGACGACGGATCACCGCCCGCGATGTGGGATTGGCAGCTGCCGCGAATTACCCCTGGCTGTCGGTGCATCGTCGCCCGCGTGTCGCCATCCTGGCGACTGGCGACGAGATCGCCATGCCGGGTGAGCCAATCCCGCCGGGCGGGATCGTCAGTTCCAACTCCCACGCCTTGGCCGCCTTGGTGCGGGCGGCGGGCGGGGATCCGATCATCCTGCCGGTCGCGCGCGACGAGCAGGCCGCCATTGGCGCGGTGGCCGACGCCGTCGTGGGCATGGACATTCTGGTCACCACCGGCGGGGCATCGGTCGGTGACCATGACCTGGTGATCGCGGCGTTGCAGGCGCGCGGCATGACCCTGGATTTTTGGCAGATCGCCATGCGGCCGGGCAAACCGTTGTTGTTCGGTAAACTGGAGGCGATGCCTGTGCTGGGGCTGCCGGGTAATCCGGTATCGTCGATGGTGTGCGCGATCCTGTTCCTGCTGCCGGCGCTGTCCCGCTTGTCCGGACTGCCGGCCGCGCCGCCGCCGGTTTCCACAGCACTTCTCGGCGCAGCGCTAAAGCAGAACGACCACCGGGCGGACCATCTGCGGGCAACGATCAGCCTCGATTCGGCTGGTCGGATCGTAGTGACACCGTTCCCGGTGCAGGATTCCGCCATGCTGCGCCGACTCGCCCATGCCGACGCTTTGATCCTGCGCGAACCAAACGCTTTAGCCCTTCAAGAAGGGGCTGAAGTGGGCATCATCCGGCTCGATACGCTGGGTTTATGACGCTAGCGGTTCGAGAAAATGCGCTCGCATACTGCTATGTTCAAATTTGTCCACAGTTTCGCTTGACGGGGATAATGGAACCAACCTAGAACAGGCCTCGACGGTTGCCGGTTTGTTCCGAGAATCACTCGAGGAAGCCTTTCATGTTGACGCGCAAGCAGTACGAACTTCTGGTGTACATCGATCGACATCTGAAACAGACTGGATTCTCCCCAAGCTTTGAAGAGATGAAGGACGCGCTGAACCTGAAATCGAAGTCCGGCATCCATCGACTTATTTCGGCACTGGAAGAGCGTGGCTACCTTGCGCGCCGTCATCATCGGGCGCGTGCGCTGGATGTCCTGCGGTTGCCGGACAATATGCTTTCGCATGAAACATTGGATGATGTCACCGCGGAAGCCGAGACTACGCCCGGCTTCGCTCCCAACGTCATTCGGGGCGATTTCACCCAGCGCTTCGCGGGCGTGCGCGCCACCAGCGACGTCGGCGCGATTCAACTACCACTGTATGGCCGTATCGCCGCCGGTCTGCCGATCGAAGCCCTGCGCGATAGCGCCAGCCACATCGAAGTGCCGCTGGGGCTGCTGGGCGCAGGCGAACATTACGGGCTAGAGGTTGCCGGTGATTCGATGGTTGAAGCCGGCATCCTGGACGGTGACACGGTCATTATCCTGAAGGGCGACACCGCCGAGAACGGGCAGATTGTCGTGGCGCTGGTCGATGACAATGAGGTGACGCTGAAGCGGTTGCGCCGGCGTGGCAACTCGATCGCGCTGGAGCCCTGCAATGTCCGCCATGAGACACGGATTTTTCCGGCCGACAGGGTGAAGGTCCAGGGACGAATTGTCGCACTGATGCGGACTTACTAGGCGGACCGGATCCGCGACCGAGAGTAGAGCCGCTCCAGCGGAAGACGAACCAATTCGTTCGTTTCATGACAATCGATATCAACGGCTACGACGGGACGCTGTCTTCGAATGCGGCGAGTTCGTCAACACGATCAGCTAACGACAATCAGGGCATCCACTGCCGTGATCCGATCGCCAGCGCAGATCAGCGGATTCACATCCAGTTCGGTGACTGAATCCCGATGGTCGGCTGCGAACCGTGAGACGTGGCTGATCACCTGGGCCAGCCGCGCCACGTCCACCGCCGGCATGCCGCGGAAGCCTTCCAGCAGTTTGGCGCCCTTCAGCTGGCGCAGCAGGCCCTCGGCCTCTCGCGGCGTGACCGGGGCAGGGGATAGCGCTGTATCCTTCAACAGTTCCACCAGGATGCCGCCAAATCCAACCACGATCAGGGGGCCAAACAGCGGGTCGTTGCGTGCGCCGACGACCATCTCGATCCCCTGCGGCACCATCGGCTGCACCAATACACCGTTGATCCGCGGCGGCGGCGAGACCTTGCCGGCATTTGCCATCACCGCGACATACCCAGTCCGCACCTCGTCGGCGTCGCGCATGTTCAGCCGGATCACGCCGGCTTCGGTTTTGTGCGGCAGGTCTGGGGATTCGACTTTCAGCACCACAGGGTAGCCGAATAGCTTAGCGGCATTGACCGCCTCGTCGGCCGAGTGGGTCACCTGTTCCCCCACCACGGGAATGCCGTAGAGTGCCAGAACCGTCTTGGATTCCCGCTCCGTCAAAGTCTGTCCGCTCGCCTCTGCCAGAAGCGCCCGGGCTTGGGTGGTTGTCGCTGCTAACGTTCCGGCGAGTGTTTGCGCCCCGGCCGCCCGCTTGTCCGCGCGCCATTGCCAAGCCGCAAGAGCCGCGAAGCACGCGTTCATCGAGCGGAACAGAGCCACCCGGCTGCATTGGTTGGCTTCCACCACGCCCGGCCCGTCCTGCCATTCGGTCTGCCAGACGACGCAGGCCATCTTGCCATGGCGTTCCGCAAGTTCGCCGTAGACCTGTGGCCGTTTCGCCGACGGCGCATAACCGTAGGTCAGCGGCGAAACCAGGACCCCGTACTGCGGGTCGCTTAACAACGCGTCCGCGCAGATCCCGAGCGACTCCGGATCGCTCAAGATCTGGGCTGTGACGTCGCATGGATTGCGCGACGATCCGAATTCGGGAATACGCGATTCCAGGATCGCCCGGACGTTCGGCATCGGCTGCGGCATCGGCACACGATGCTGCTCGGCTCGATCGGCCGCCATGATCGCGGCTCCGCCCGATGCCGCGACGATGGCAGCGCCGGCGGCCTTGGGCGGGGGCGCCTTGGCGAAGAAGGCGGCGGTTTCCATCAACGCTTCGAAATCGTCCACAACGACCGCGCCAACCCGCTTGAACGCCGCGCGGTAGCACGCGTGAGATCCGGCCATTGACCCGGTATGCGACATCGCGGCCTGGGCACCTTGCTCACCGGTCGCCATCTTGAAGATCACCAGCGGCTTATCGACCGCCCAGGCGTTCTCCGCTGCCAGCAGCAGCCGCTGAGGCGTCGCCATGCCCTCGAACACGCAGGCGATTGAGCCGCACGCAGGATCGTTTGCCAGGTAGTTGACGAAATCCGCCATGTCCACGTCGCAGGAATTGCCGGAGGTCAGGACATGACTGACGGATAGGCCACGCACCACCCCCTGCGCCAGCGCCATGCCCAGAGCGCCGGACTGGCTGATGACACCGACCGCATGGCGTTCCGGCTGGGGGATCGGCGTGATGTCCATGAACGTCACCCGGCTGTCCAGCAGGGCATTCACTACCCCGATGCAGTTTGGACCGACGATGCGTAACCCGCTCTCCTGTGCGATCGCCGCCAGCCGCTCCTGCTGGGCGGTGCGCTCGTCCTTGCCGGTTTCAGAATAACCTGAGGCGAAGATGATCGCGCCGCCGACACCGGCCTTGGCGCAGTCCAGCACGATTTCTTCCACCGCTTCCCGCGCCGCGGTAATCACCGCGCAATCCGGAACCTCGGGCAGATCGCGCACATTCGGGTAGCAGGTCCGGTCACCGATTGTCTGGTACCGTCCATTCACCGGGTAGGCTCGCCCGGCGTAGTGCCGCATGTTGTGTAGCACTCTCTCGCCAAACGAACCGGCCCGCGAGGAGGCGCCGATGACGGCGATACTTGAGGGATGTAGCAGCCGCGTGAGCTGTTCCCGGCTATAAACGCCGGTGCGCTTGGTTCGCATTTTTGCCGCCTGATTGACGTTCCCGATCAGCCCAGCATACTCGCCGGTAAGGTTGCGGCAAGCGCACCGGCCCAGCGTGAGGGAGATAACGGGATGTCGTCACTGTTCGATCTGACCGGCAAAGTTGCCATCGTGACGGGTTCAACAAAGGGCATCGGCCTCGCCATCGCCACACGAATGGCTGAGCATGGCGCGACGGTAGTGGTTTCCAGCCGCAAGCCGGATGCCTGCGAGGCGGTGGCTGCCGGGATCCGCGAGAAAGGCGGCAAGGCGGTGGTCGTTCCATGTCATATCGGCCGCAAGGAGGAGTTGCAGAACCTCGTCGACCAGACCCTTGGGCGTTGCGGCGGGATCGACGTTTTGGTGGAGAATGCCGGGGTCAACCCCTACCTGGGTCCGTCGGCCGGCATGTCCGATGAGGCTTACGAGCGGGTGATGGGGTCAAACGTCCGCAGCAATCTCTGGCTGGCGAATATGACGATCCCCCACATGGTGCAGCGGGGCGGCGGGGCGGTGATCATTATCTCCTCGATCGGTGGGTTGCGCGGGTCCGCTCAACTGGGCGTCTACGCGATCTCCAAGGCAGCAGACATGCAGCTGGCTCGGAATATCGCGGTGGAGTGGGGGCCGAAGAATATCCGGGCCAATGCGATCGCGCCGGGGCTGGTCAAAACAGATTTCGCGCGCGCCTTGTGGGAAGATCCGGTGCTGTATCGCAAGCGCACCAAGGACACGCCGCTGCAGCGGATCGGGGAGCCGGATGAGATTGCCGGGGCGGCGGTGTTCCTGGCCTCGGCGGCGGGAAGTTTCACCACCGGGCAGACCATCGTGATCGACGGTGGCACCACAGCGGGCTCCGTGGTGTCGCACGATGACTAAGGTTTTTCAAACTAGCATCGGGGGACCAGCGCACGCGGCTCGGACCACATGAACGAGAAAGCATGAACCCGCTGTTTGATCCAACCGAATTTCATCTGCCCGCGGGCATCACCCATGTCTGTGCGGGCGGGGAAACGGCGAGCCTCCGCAGCCACGACGCGGCGCTGCTGCGCTACCTCGATGACAAGAGCAGCGGCTTGCCTGGACGCACGGCGCAGGAAAAGCAGGTCGAGGATGCGCGCGCCGGGATCGCCGGTATGTGGGGCGTTCATCCGGCCGATATCGGGTTCGTCAGCAACGTCGCCGAGGGCGTCTCGATCGTCGCCGACAGCCTCAGGTGGCGAACGGGCGACTCAATCGCCATCGACGCCAACGAGTATCCATCGGTCGTCGGGCCGATCGTGACGCGACGTGATCCGACCATTCAGCTGCGCCAGGCGCGTGGCACCGAACCGGACAGGATCGCCGCCCGCGTCGATGGAAGCACGCGCATCATCGCGGTCAGCTACGTCTCCTACCTGACGGGGGAGCGCGTTGATCTTGGCGCCCTGCGAGTCCTCGCGGACCAGGTCGGCGCATTGCTGCTGGTCGATTTTACCCAAGCTTCCGGATATCTGCCGATTGATGCCTCGGTCGCCGACTTCGCCTTCTCCGCCTGCTACAAATGGATGCTCGGTGTTACCGGCGTGGCCGTTGCTTACTGGAACCGCGCGCGCCAGCCCGATTGGACGCCGGCATCGGCCGGCTGGTACTCGTTCGAGCCCGGATCGCGGGGCTATGACACGATCCCAGGTTTGAAATCCGACGCGATGCGGTTTACCCGCGGCAATCCGGCGCATTGTGCGATCTACGTGCTCAATAGCGCATTGTGCTATCTGTGTCGGTTCGACATGGGTGACGTTCAGCGCCACGTGCAGAGCCTGACGGTGGCGTTGCTCGATCAGCTCGCCGCATCGCAGGTTCCAGTCATGACACCGCGCGACCCCAGGAGGCATGGCGCGAGCGTGTGCATCGCATCGCCGGATGCGCAGGCGATCGTGGAGACGATGTATAGGCAAGGTGTCTATGCCTGGAACGGGCAGGGCCGGGTCCGAATTAGTTTCCACGGCTACAACACCATGGCCGATGTGGATCGGACGGTCGCGGCGCTGCGGTGTCAGGCCCTAAACTCGTCCCTGATCGCGGCGCTGTCCTGACCGATCGTCGGCACCGGGCCCAGACTCAGCTTCTCGCCAACGCGAATGACCGCAGGCGCCACAATCTCCGCCGTTTTGCCGCCAGGCAACCCCACCGGCGTTCGTCGCAGCGCAGGATGGTGACCCAGTGCTGCCAGACCGTTGACGAAGCCATAGGCGGTGTTGGCAGCCCGCAATTTCGCGGCAGCCTCATCGCGGGTCAGGCTGGCGAAAGTCTGGCCGACCCGCTCATCCACCATCGTCCGGTTGACGACGCGGATATTATTGCTCTCGAAACCAGGCTGTTTCGGCAGATCCGGCGCATCGAGAAACGTCGCACAGAACCTGACCCATTCCCGCTCGTTTTGGATCGAGATCAGCACCAACGCGCCATCCTTGGTCGCGAAGGCGCCATAGGGGCAGATCGATGGATGGGCCAGGCCGAGGCGTTGTGGCGCCTGGCCGGTGCCCTCGAAATACAGCAGTGGCACATTCATCCAGTCTGCCACGGCGTCGAACAGGCTGACCTTCAGACCCTGGCCGCGTCCGGTGACGCCGCGCTCGATCAACGCTTCCAGCACGCCGGTATAGGCATTCATGCCGCAGCCCACGTCGGCGATCGATACGCCGACACGACCAGGCCCCGCGGGATGTCCGGTGACCATCGCCAGTCCCGATTCGGCCTGCACCAGCAGGTCGTACGCCTTCATCGAGGCATACTCGCCGGTCTCGCCATAACCGGAAATGTCGACAGTGATCAGGCGCTGATGCCGGGCACGCAGATCCGCCGATGCGAAGCCGGACCGAGCCGCCGCGCCTGGAGCGAGGTTCTGAATGAACACGTCCGCTTGCGCGACCAAGCGGTGCAACAGCCCCGCGTCCTCGGGCTTCTTGATGTCGGCGACGAGGCTTTGCTTGCCGCGGTTCAGCCATACGAAGTAGCTTGACAAGCCATGCATGGCGCTATCGTAGCCGCGGGCAAAATCACCCTCGGCGCGTTCCACCTTGATCACCCTGGCGCCGGCGTCGGCCAGCCGGGCGGAGCAATACGGTGCCGCAACGGCTTGTTCCAGCGATACGACGAGCAGGCCTTCCAGCGGTCGGGTCATCGTCTTACGTCCTTCAACCAGCACATGGGCGACATGACCATGGCGGGATGGCACGAGCAACCCTGGCTGCACCGATGGCAGGTAATACCAACCCGCGCTGAGGCTGACTCGTCTTGGTGACCCCGCTTCCCCCAACCACCAAAGTCTGATTCGATTCCCACTCCGGCGATTCCCACTCCGGCGATTCCCACTCCGGCGATTCCCACTCCGGCGATTCGCGGCGATGGGAGGGTGGGATGGTAGCAGCGGTTAGGATAACCCGTAACGATCACACGGCGGAGGAAGTGCGCAGCTTGGCGGCGAAGAGCAGTGACGCGGCGCAAGCGCGGCGGATGCTCTCGATTGCCATGGCGCTTGATGGGAGGACAAGGGCGGATGCCGCTCGTTTGGCGGGAATGGATCGGCAGACGCTGCGCGACTGGGTGCATCGCTACAATGAGTCGGGTGACAAAGGCCTAATTTCCCGTGTGCCTTCTGGTGCGAAGCCCGCCTTGACGAAGGAGCAGATGGCAGAATTGCGTGCGTTCGTCGTCGCGGGTCCTGATCCCAAAGTGCATAAGGTCATGCGCTGGCGCTGCATTGATGTGCGCGCCGAGGTGGAGCGGCGTTTTTCCGTCACTGTGGACGAGGGCACCATCGGCAAGTGGCTGAACAAACTCCGGCTGACCCGGTTGCAGCCGCGCCCGTATCATCCCAAGAAGGACCTGGCGGCGCAGGAGGCTTTTAAAAAAACTTCAGTTCTACTCTGAAGGAAGCACTTCGCGCCTGTACTGCCGGAACACCCGTCGAGATATGGTTTCAAGACGAAGCCAGGGTCGGGCAGAAAGGCTCGCTCAGCTATGTCTGGGCGCCCGTTGGTTCGCGTCCGCCGATGGTGCGGGATAACCGCCACGACACCGCCTACATCCTCGGTGCCATCTGCCCGGCCCGCGCAGTGGGTGCGGCGATCATCGCCCCGGCAGCCAACACGGAATGCACCAATCTGCATCTGGCCGAGATCAGCACCCAGGTAGCCCCTGGTGCAGTCGCAGCCTTGATCTGGGATGGTGCCGGCTGGCACCAAACCGGCGGCGACCTCGTGGTTCCAGACAACATCGTTCTGATACCGCTACCGCCCTATGCTCCCGAACTGAACCCAATGGAAAACGTCTGGGAATACCTCCGTGGGAACAAGCTCTCCGCTGGCGTCTGGGATGACTATGACGCCATCGTCGAAGCCTGCTGCGACGCCTGGCGGTGGTTAATGGACGATCCAAAGCGCATAGGGTCCATCGGCACTCGTGAATGGGCATCGGTCAATGTCTAAGCGGGTTGGTATAACACCTCGGCTGCTCCGCCGGATGCAAACGACGTGTTCGTCAGGGAGCTGGCATGATGGCTTGCTCTGAATGATGCCTGCCTGGCGTATCCAACAAAGTACTGCTCAGCTTGGGAAGCAGTCCCGATCAGCCGCCGGTCCAATTTCATGCCGTAAAAAGAACAAGATGGCGGCAGGAAGCCAATGAGCTCGAAGGACATCAGCGGGATTGCACCAAACCTGCGTCTCGCCTTCTGTCGAAACCCTCGTGAGCCGCCGTTACCTGGCTGGCGCGGTTCAAGCGGAGAGCCTCGGCGGGGTGGAAACAGCTGCGATGCACCAGATGATGGCCGACCGGCCGCGCCGGTAGGTCGAGACGCATCTGTCGACCATCAAATTGCAAGCCGAGCCAACCGAAGCAGATGGGAGCGTCGGCTAGGGAAAGCGGGCGCCTTCGATCCATCAAGGACTGGAAGCGCCCGCCAAGCCTTTACAGGTTTGCCTGGAAATCGACGTAGTCGCGGACCTTGCGGTAGATTTGCAAGCGGTTCCGCTGGCTGTCGGCGATGATGATCTCGTCGGTCCTGGGATTGAAGTCGACCGCTGTCGGAAAGCAGAATCGCCACTGTGGTTCAAGGTTCTTGACCCTGCGCAAAGCTTTCATCATGTCCGGGTTGGCGTCGATGCTTTGCTGACCCCATTTTGACATCACCTGCGCATCACCCATTAGATTGGTCAGTGGCCGCCCGTACTGGTCGAAGATGCTGATCCGGTGATTGCCCCAGTCGGCGATGTAGATGTCTCCATCGTTGTCCACGGCGACATCGGTCGGGTGGTTCAGCAGACCGGCTTTGGGATATTCGTCGGTCGGCGTCGGTGAGACATAAGGTCCAAGATACGTTACGGCGAACGCGTTCGACGGTGCCGGGACCGTTCCATATTCTCCGATCTTCATCAGAAATTCGCCGGTCGACGACAGCTTCTGAATGCGATGATTCTTCCAGTCCGCAACATAGATATTCCCGGCGCTATCGAGCGTGATGCCCCAGGGCTGATTGAACTCGCCATCGCCGCTGCCGGCTCGGCCGTATTTGCGCAGGAAGCTGCCATCGCCGGTGAAAACTTGCAGTCGATTATTGCCGCTGTCCACGACGATCAGGTTGTCGTCCGCGTCGCAGGCGAGTCCGGCGGGGCGGAGAAGTTCGCCGTCGCCGCTGCCTGGCCCGCCCCATTTGCGAATGAAGGTGCCGTTGCCGTGGAAGACGGAGATCGTGTTGGTCCATTCGTCCGACACGAACACATTGTTCTGGCTGTCCACGGCAACCCCGAATGGCCAGGCCGATTTTCCGTCGCCTTCGCCCCAGGTGAAGAATTCGGCCAGCAACTCCTCCTCACCAGGAGCGCCGAGTTTGACGCGATTGACACGCTGGCCAAAGTTGTTCTCGTTGCCGCGGTTGGCCACGAAAATGTCGCCGTCATTCCCCAGACACATGGTCTGCGGATAGTTGAATCCCGTTCCGATCGCAGCTGCTCGCCCGATCGCATGACTCCAGTCGTATGTTCGTCCGTTCGACACGGTTGTAAGTGGCATGGCTATCCCCCATCGCGGCTTGTTCGCTGATGCACGTGCCTCGTTTGCCGGCTTTGGGAAACGAGGCCTGTCGGAACCCCTACTGCAAGAAGGCCGGCTGCTCGTAGGTGCCGTTGACGATCGGGACGGGATCCATTTTTAGCCACTTGTCCAATATCGTCGAGTAAATGCCGCGGAAGTCCATGTTCGGATTCATGTCGCCCTGCACCAGATCTTCTGCGGCCAGCGAAGGATATTCGCCGAAGTGGCCGCCGATCACCCGGTCACCCAACACGAAAGTGGCACCGGCCGCCCCGTGATCGGTTCCGGAACCATTGTCGCGCACGCGACGGCCGAACTCAGAGAACATCAGAACGATCACGTTGTCGGCTGCATCGTGCTGACGAAGATCCGTCATGAACGCGTCCAGGCCCTCGGAGACGTCTGTCCAAAGCTTGGCGTGCAGCGGGTTCTGGCCGGCGTGACTGTCGAAGCTGCCATGATCGCAGTAGAAGACACGGGTGCCAAGATCTGCCAGATGCACCTGTGCGATGCCGCGCAGTTTGCTGGCGATCGAAGTGTTGGGGTACCGCACGTCCGACTTGTAGAGTGATGGTGCCACTTTAAGGATGTCCGCCCCCTTCAGGGAATCCAGACCCGTGGTGCCGAGGTAGTCCATCACGCCGCTGCCTTCGATCGGCTGATACATGCGGGAGAAACGTTCCAGCACCTGCTGGCGCTGTGTGGGTTCCTGAATGTTCGGCAGGAACCCATAGCGCTCAAGCGCACCAGCGACGCAAGCAACCGGCACACCCGGGGCCGCGAGCGCACGGAACAGGCAGGGGCCGAAGCTGACGGCGGTGACGACGTTTTCCTTCGTCGGATCAAACTCGCGCACCACGCGGCCGAGCCAGCCTTCGGTTCCGACTTTGTCTGGCTCGCAGGTGTGCCAGATATCCATCGAGCGGAAGTGCGAGCGCGGCGAGTCAAGATAGCCGACGCCGTGCATGATCGCGAGTTTCTTGTCGTCCCAAAACTTCTTCAACGGGGCGAGATATGGCGGGAAGCCAAACTCGTTATCGAACGCCAGGATCTGGCCTTCGGCGATGCCGACCGCCTTCCGGTTGTCCTGATAAAGCGGGTTGTTATAGGGAATGACAGTATTGAGGTAGTCGTTCCCGCCAGTCAGCTGCAGCACCACCAGGACTGGGTCTTTTTGCGTCGTTGCCATTGCGCATTGCTCCTTTTTCCATTGCTTCTAGGCGAACTGAAACTCTCTGGTCGCTACAATCAGTTGCATCATTTCAGTAGCCCGCTTCGCCGCCGTTTGACTGTTGGGTTCGCTGTCCCAACTCAACCGGCCCCATTGTTCGGCCTGACTGTTTAGCTCTCGCCGAGTATCGGCGTTGACCTCGACGGGTCCGAGCAAGTCAAGACATGAAACAACCAGTTGTTCCGGAGACAGAGTGCCCTTTGCCTTCAGACGGTCAATGATGGCCTGCACACCGGGCAAGGCCTGATTTCCCAATTGATCAGCAACGAAATTGATGCGCGCCATGAGCGAGCCACTGTTGATCCATTCCGAACCGGTGTGCCATCCCTCGACGGACGGCGGGTTAAGCAGGTCTTGCCCCATGTAGGAGGGTTGCATCGACAGCTCGCCGTAGCCGGGTTTGGGAATGTTGTAGCCGCCAACGAGCCGCAGAGTGCCGACCACGACCTCGGCCGGGGATTTCAGATGCTTGTTGCGAGCCTGCTTGAAGAAGTCGGAGTTGAACAGCATCCGCAGCACAGGGCGGATCTCGTAATTGGACTCCTGGAACGTTTTGGCCATGGCGTCCAGTGCGGCCGCATCGCGCGGCGGTTCCAGCGACCAGGCAGGCACCTGCGGTTCATCGGCGACGAAGAAATTATACAGATGTCGGCAGATGAAGCGGGCGCAGGCCGGCTGCTGCACGATGATGTCGATGATGTCCTCACCGTTCAGATGGCCGCGGTGTCCCAGAAATTCCTTGATCCCATCATCGTGGTCCTCGGGTCGATACTCGAACTTCCAGGGAAATCGGCCGTAGGGCAACCGAGGTATCTTGGTTTCGAAGCTCCAGCCGGTGAAAGCGCGGGACGCTTCCCGAACATCCTTCTCGGTGTAATTACCGGCGCCCAGGCTGAACAGTTCAAGCAGCTCGCGGCCCCAGTTTTCGTTCACCGCGGTGCCGTGGTTCTGGTTGTTGTCCAGCCAGAAGATCATTGTCGGATTTCTGGCCATCCTCAGCAGCAGCTGCCGGTAGTTTCCCATGCCATGGTTGCGGAAGATATCTATCTGCTCCAGCAACTGATCGTAGTTGTCGACCTTGGAGTTTCCCGTGGCGAAAACATGATGCCAGAACAGCGCCATTTTTTCTTCAAGCGGGCGCTTGGTGGTCACCAGGTAATACATGTAGTTGACATTTCCCATCGGGGGCTGCCCGCCCGGCAGCAGCGCCGCCGGCTGATAGCGAAGCAACTCGTAGGGATCGACCGGAGGCTGGCGCTCAGGATTTAGCAGTTCCTCCACCGTCGCTTCGTATCCCGCAGCCGCTCGAGATTCCAATTCATCGCGCGAGGCGCCGAAGCCGGCACGCCGCATGAGATGAGCCATGAGAGCGATATCTTCCTGGTTCGCCATTTGGGTCTCCCTTTGTTACGATGAGTCTATTGAGTTTACGTCAACATCGCGTCCGACCAGTGAGTGAGTTCCGGTGCGTAAGTTCCATTGGTCGAGTTGGAACCGCCATGGAAAACCGAGACGCTGTCGCAGGTTCTGCCGATCGTCAAGGCCAACGCCGTAGCGCGACCGGAAGTATTCGCGGCCGGCGAAGGAGAGGCTTAAGAATGGCCGTCGCAACGGGGTGGAGTCACGGATTATTGAACTTCTAGGCTTGCAACTTGTAACGGATACCGGCGATCGTGCCTTTGCATCCGAGCCGCGCGCAATGGCGATCGAAATTCTTCGCGCCGGGATCAGTAGCCGCCGCTCCTGACGGACGAGGCAAACGTCATGTTTTGGCGCTGCCTTGCCGGCACAGGTTGCCTCCCGTCGCCAGGGGCATAAGCTCGGCTTACCGATATTAACAGGGGAAACGGCATGAGCCGCGAGATCAGAGTCTCCGGTGTGAGCCTGGAGGTTGAAGAAAGCGGCGAGGGTCGCCCGCTGCTGTTTCTGCATCCGGGCGAGGGTCTACAACCCACGCGTCCCTGGCTGGATCGCATGGCCGCCAATCACCGGGTCATCGCCCCGCATCACCCCGGCTTCGGTGGCTCGGCACTGCCCGACTGGATCGGTTCGGTCGATGACCTCGCGTATCTCTATCTCGATCTGGCAGCGCAACTTAAACTTCAGGGCGCAGTGCTGGTCGGCAACTGCTTCGGCGGCTGGGTGGCGGCCGAAATGGCGGTGCGAAATAGCGAGCACTTTGCTGGGCTGCTGCTTGTTGACCCGCTTGGCATCAAGGTCGGCGGCGTGCTCGATCGCGATATCATCGACATGCACGCAATCCCGCGTGCCGAATTTCTTCGTCTCGCGTGGGCCGATCCCGGCAACGGCGAGATCGACTACACGAAGTTCTCAGACGCCGAACTGGCCGGTGTCGCTCGGGGACGAGAGTCCCTGGCCGTGTTCGGGTGGAAGCCCTACATGCACAACCCGCGGCTGAAGAACTGGCTGCATCGCATCGATATTCCGACCCACCTGATCTGGGGCGAGCAGGACGACATCGTGTCCATCGCCTATGGCGAGGCCTGGAAGGCGGCAATCCGCGGTGCCACGCTGGAAACAATCCCGCACGCCGGACACTATCCGCACTGGGAACAACCGGACCGTTTCTCCAGCTGCGTCAACGCCTTTACCGCCAGACTTTGAGGCCTGCGAACCCCAAGGAGCAACGCCCATGCGCACCTGGTACTTTTCCGAAATGGCGTATCATCCGGCGTGGGAGAAAGGCGTCGCGCGGGGCTCGCTGCGGGTGAACTTCCCGAGTGAGAATCTGGATCCGCGTGAGGCGGGCAAGTTGCTGAACCGCTACCTGGACGAGTTCGCCCTGTGTGATGAGGTCGGGCTCGACATCATGGTGAACGAGCACCACAGCACCGCCACCTGCATGACCGTCTCGGTTCCGATGGCGCTGGCGATCATTGCACGAGAAACTAGCAAGGCTCGATTGCTCAGTCTGGGCAACCCGATCGCCAATCGGCCGGATCCAGTGCGTGTGGCGGAGGAAATGGCTTGGCTCGACTGCCTGTCCGGCGGCCGCATCGAGATGGGACTGGTAAAAGGTGCGCCGTATGAGATCGCCCCGGCGAATTCCAATCCCGGCCGGCTGATGCGGCGCTACTGGGAGGCGCACGATCTCATCGTCAAGGCGCTGTCCACCACGACCGGTCCATTTTCCTGGGAGGGGGAGTTCTACCAGTACCGCGCCGTCAACATCTGGCCGCGCCCGATCCAGCAGCCGACGCCGCCGATCTGGATGACCGGCATGAGTGTCGATACCGGCATCGCGGCAGCCGAACGCGGCCACGTCGTCGGAACGCTGCTGTCGGGCGGCCTGGCCAAGCCGATGTACCAAGCCTACCGCAAGCGCGCCCGGGAATGCGGCTGGGAGGCCGGTCCCGACCGCATGGCCTATGCCGCGATCATCGGTGTCGGCAATAGCCGGCAGGAAGGACTGCGCCGAGCGGACATAATCGCCGATTATGTGCGCACCGCGCCGGTAGTGGCCGAACCGTTCACCAATCCGCCGGGTTACAACTCGGTCGGGGCGAATGTCGCGATGCTCAAAGCCGGCCCCCGCGCCCATCGTATGGTAACGGATCGTAACGGCGTGCCGATCGACCACCGCACCGCGACGGTCGAGCAGTTCATGGATACCGAAACCGTCTTCGCCGGCTCCCCAGACGACGTCTTCAACCAGTTGAAGGCGTTCAATCAAAGGATGGGTGGCGTCGGCCACTTGCTGTTCTTCGGCCAGGGCGGCCAGTTGAACCACCAGGACGCCAAGGCGAACATCGCCCTGTTCGGCAAGGAAGTCGCGCCCCGTCTGCTGGAACTTGGCGTGCCCGAGCAGGCCGCCGCCGCTGAATAAACTCGATACAATGCGGTTACCGCGATGACACAGACGCGCCCTATCTTCAGCCAGTCGGCTGACAGGGGGTTAGTATGGTTACCACGAAAAGGCTCGCTTCCGTTGCCGCGGTCCTGGGGTTGGCAATGGTTGGCGTGACCGCCATGCCGCACGATGCGAATGCGTGGTGGCGGGGTGGTTTTGGGGTCGGTGTTTATGTGCCGCCCGTCGTTGTGGCGGCGCCAATCTATGCCCGACCGATCTACGTCGGGCCGCCGGTTGCGTATTATCCGCCACCGCGCCGAGCGTGGATCCCGCCGCACTGGCGCGGTGATTACTGGGTGCCGGGCCACTGGGCCTAAACAGGGGGCGATCGCATTTAGGTGAGTTTTGATTGACGAAGCGGCCGACAGGGTCCACCGCTGATACCCATGTTGCGCCGTTTCGAAGCTATTCTGGATCCCACCGCCGGCACGCCGGCGCCGCCGCCGAACACAGGCCTGGCTCGGTTCTATTCGTTTTACATCCGCCAGGTAACCGGTCTCACCATCGCGCTGTTCGTGTTCGGCGGTCTGATAGCGGTTCTTGATACGATGATCCCGGCCTTTATCGGCCGGGTCGTCAGCCTGGTGTCGTCGCATACGCCGGACACCTTGTTCCGCGATCATGGATTTATCCTGCTCGGTATGGCCTTCGTGCTGGTGATCCTGCGCCCGCTCAGTTTCGTGGCGCACAACGTGTTGGTGAACCAGATCATCAATCCCGGTTTCTCCAACATGATCCGTTGGCAGAACCACTGGCATGTGGTGCGGCAAAGCTGGACCTTCTTCCAAAACGACTTCGCCGGGCGCATCGCCAACCGGGTCCTGCAAACCGGGCCGGCCTTGCGCGAAAGCCTGGTCATGGCATTCGACGCCGCCTGGTACATCCTCGTCTACGGCTCCAGCGCCGTCGTGCTGTTGGCGCGGCTGGACTGGCGCCTGACGCTACCTATGCTGGTCTGGTTCGCCTGCTATGCGCTGATGCTGCGGTATTTCGTTCCGCGCCTGCGCGATCGGTCGCGTCACGTGTCGGAGATGCGCTCGACCCTGACCGGGCGGGTTGTCGACAGTTATACCAACATTCTGACGGTCAAGCTGTTTGCCCGGGCACATGACGAGGACGCGTTCGTGCGCGACGCGATCACCGATCATACCGAAGCGTTCCGCGATCAGACGCGCATGACCACGGCCTATACCTCGACCCTTGTGCTGATGAACGCCTGCCTGATCGTGTCGATGGCGGGGGTCGCACTCTGGCAGTGGTCAGCCGGCCACATCGGCATCGGCGCGGTGGCCACGTCGATCCCGCTTGCCTGGCAGCTCAACAACATCGCGGGATGGGTCGCACGCAGCGTCACCTCGATCTTCGAGAATATCGGTACGGTGCAGGACGGAATGCGATCGATCGACGTCCCCCGGCAGATGCCGGATCCGCCAGGTGCGGTCGAGCTTCAGGTGACCGGCGGTGAGATACGGCTTGAGAACCTGTTTTTCGACTATGGACGCGTCCGGCTCGACACCGGCACCCGCTACCCCGCGGTCCTGCACGGCATCGATCTTACGATAGCGCCGGGTGAGCGGGTCGGACTGATCGGTGCGTCAGGCGCCGGCAAGTCGACCTTGGTCAACTTGCTGCTGCATTTTTACGACCCGGCATCGGGCCGCATCCTGATCGATGGCCAGGACATCGCCAAGATCGCCCAGGAAAGCCTGCGCCGGCACATCGCGATGGTGACTCAGGACACCTCATTGCTGCATCGCTCGATCCGGGAAAACATCCGCTACGGCCAGCCTCAGGCGACCGACGCGCAGATCGTCGCCGCCGCGAAGCAGGCGCATGCGCATGACTTCATCCTGGGCCTGGAGGATTGGCATGGCCGCACCGGCTACGACGCTCATGTGGGGGAGCGCGGGGTGAAGCTTTCGGGGGGTCAGCGCCAGCGTGTTGCCCTGGCACGGGTGATCCTGAAGGATGCCCCGATCCTGATACTGGACGAGGCGACCTCGGCGCTTGATTCAGAGGTCGAGGCTGCCATCCAGGAGCAACTTGATACGCTGATGGAAGGCCGCACGGTCATTGCCATCGCCCACCGGCTATCGACCATCGCCCGCATGGATCGGCTGATCGTGCTGGATGCGGGTCGCATCGTCGAAACCGGTTCGCATTCCCAATTGCTACAACGTAACGGCCTGTATGCTCGGTTATGGCATCGCCAGTCAGGCGGTTTCGACAACACCCATGTCCGGGACGGCGCGGTCGCCAAGTAGCGTCTGCACCGCCACGGCGCCATCTGTGCCGGTGGAGACGACGTGAATGGTGCCAGGCCGGGTGGCATTCAGCGCCGTCACGCCATGCTTCGGACAAATCCCTAGGCAAGAGGTTTCCATCACCCGGACCTGCCGATGCTGGCCGGCTTCCCGCAGCGCCCGTCGCAGCGCGGCCTTGAGGCTTTCGTGACCTTTGTTCCCGAAGCCGCCGTCGCACCTCTTGCCGCATTTCCGGCAGAGGATGATGACATCACGCCACGGCGTTGGGCGGGAGAGGGCAGCAACTTTCTCTGACATCAACAGAATATTAAGGCAATCGCTTTGCGGATTGCTCATCAGGAAACAGTGCGGGATGCTTTGCACGCAACCATGGAGGAAACAGGATGGCCGGTATGCTGGAGGGGAAAATCGCGCTTGTGACAGGCGGCGGCAATGGTATCGGCAGGGAAGCGGCCCTGGCGTTTGCCCGCGAGGGTGCGCGCGTGGCGGTTGCCGATTATGAGGCGGATGCAGCGCGGAATACGGTCTCGCTGATCAATGACGGCGGCGGTCAGGCGATTTCGCTTTCGGGCGACGTCACCGTCGCGGCACAGGTCCAGGCGATGCTCGACGGCGCGATCGGGGCATACGGCCGGCTCGATTGCGCCTTCAACAATGCGGGCATCGCCGGACATCAGGTGGATTCCGCCGGCCAACTGACACATGAATGGTCCGAGGCTTCCTTCGACCGGATGATCGAGGTCAACCTGAAGGGCGTCTGGCTGTGCATGAAGCACGAGATTCCGTTGCTCCGGGCAGCGGGCGGTGGCGCGATCGTCAACACCGCCTCAATCGCCGGGCTGATCGGGTTGAGGACCTCGTCGGGGTATGTCGCAGCCAAGCATGCGGTCATTGGCCTGACCAGGACCGCGGCGGTGGAATATGCCGAGGAGGCGATCCGGGTGAACGCGGTATGCCCGGGCTACATCGCCACCCGCATGACCGCCCCGAGCCGTGAGAAGCGCGGTGAGGCTATCATCGCGCGGACGCCGATGCGCCGATACGGCGAGCCTAGGGAAATCGCCGAGATGGTGGTCTGGCTGTGTTCGGAGCGCGCCAGCTATGTCACCGGCGCGGCCTATGAGGTGGATGGCGGACTGACCGCCGCCTGAGGCGATGACCTTCGGCGGCGGGACAGGAGGTCGGTTTGCCGGCAGTTGCGACATCGCCGTCGTGCCGCTGCCGCCTCATACCATCGGCGCAAGCGCCGACGGTATGAGAGTCATTTTTCGCGCTCCGCCCCCTCCCTCTCGTGCTCGCTCGCCCGCCAACTCGGCTCGCATACCGGCCAACGCATGGGTTGGCCGGTATCAGAGCTGGCGCGCCAGCTTGCGGGCCAGCAGCCAGCCGGGCACTGCGGAGACGGGCGCGCCCGGCAGCAACAGCAGCCAGCCCCACGGCTGCTGGTTGACGATCAGGTCAAGACCTATGCCCAACATCATGCCGCCGACCAGACTGCCGGTAACGCTGGCGGCAACGCCGAGCCAGATGATATCGCTGCGGGTGATCATGAGGGCGGTTGCTAGCGAGGCGGGCAAAGTTTGACAAGCGAGCAGCCCGGCGCCTATACGCCCCGCTCTTCACGGCCGGGAACGTGGACGGACTGTCGGGGAACCGGTGTAGTCCGCGCCCGCCTGTCGGTTCGCGACCGAGGGGCCTACCGGTGCAACAACACGACCGAAAAGGGCAACGCGCCAATGACCAAGCGCGCCGAGAGCAAATACAAAATCAATCGCAGGTTGGGGATCAACCTGTGGGGACGGCCGAAATCGCCCGTCAACAAGCGCGAATACGGACCCGGCCAGCACGGCCAGCGCCGCAAGAAGCCGACCGATTTCGGCACCCAGTTGATGGCGAAGCAGAAGCTGAAGGGTTACTACGGCAACATCAGCGAGAAGCAATTTCGCAAATACTACGAGGAAGCGGTCCGTCGCAAAGGTGACACCTCGGAAAACCTGATCGAGATCCTGGAGCGGCGGCTGGACGCGGTCACCTATCGCCTCAAGTTTGCCGTCACACCCTTCGCGGCGCGCCAATTCGTATCGCACGGGCACCTGCTGATCAACGGAAGGCGGGTAAACATCCCGTCTTATCTGGTGAAGGACAACGACACGATCGAGGTGAAGGAGAAATCCAAGCAACTCGCCGTCGTGTTGGATGCCACCCAAAGCAGCGAACGCGACGTGCCGGAGTATCTGGAGGTTGATCATCGCGCCATGAAGGGCCGGTTCGCGCGGGCGCCGAAGCTCTCGGACGTCCCATACCCGGTGCAGATGGAGCCGAACCTCGTCGTCGAGTTCTACTCGCGCTAAGAGGTCAGCCCGGAATGATTCCGTAACTTATGGCCAACTATGCTTTCCACTGCCCTGCGGTTTTTGGAACGGGCGTGTCCCTGCTCATTCGCGAAAACTGGTTTGCGTGATCCCGGCGGCTGCGGTTCTCTCGTGTTTGCGAAGACAACGAGGGGACCCACGACGGCCTGGACCTCCAAGCTGGAACAGGAGGCTGCCGCGGAGGCGGACTCAAAGCTAGGGATGGCGACGAAATCTGTTCCAATCTCCATTGACGGCGGCCATTTGCGAACTGCTCGTGTCTTATTGAGGCCGCCGCACGGCTTTGAAGTTGGGAAAAGCCTTTAGCGGATCACATCGTACGTTCGATTGCGATCAGAATTCTGCCCGTCTCCGCGGCGGGAAGTGACGAGCGCTTGGCCAGTTCGATGACGACGAGGCTCCAGACGGCGGTCACGACGACGGCGGACCAGAAGCCGAGAATGCCGTAGCCGCCGAGATCGTGACCGCTCAGCGCCGACAGGATCCACATGCCGCCGAACCAGGCACCCAGCCACCACATGTGTTCCCAACCGAAGTTGGCGCCTGCCTCACGCGCGGCCAAGTAGTAGTAGGCCAGATAGAGCAGGAAGATGAGCAGAACGATCCCGAACAGCCAGGTCACAGTGGCAAAGCCGCTCCAGAGTATGATCAGGTCGCAGCAGATGAATGCGATCGGGGCGACGATGCTCGCCGCGGCCAGGCGGAACGGGCGCGTCAGATCTGGATGATCACGGCGCAGGATCAGCAGCACGATCGGTCCGAGACCGTACGTGAGCGCGGTGATGTCGCTAATGTAATCGACCATCTTCTGCCAGGCCGGGAAGGGCAGCAGGAAGATCACCCCGACGACCCACATGATCACCACCGAAACCCAGGGTACCTCACCGCTGTTGAGCTTGGTCAGAAAGCGTGGGCCGGCTTTCATTTCGCCGTTGGCGAACAGGATTCGTGAGCCGCCGGTCACGTAGATGAGGCCAGTGCCGGCCGGCGAGATGGCTGCATCGATGTAGAGCAGGGTCGCCAGCCAGCCAAAGCCGAGCACCATGGCGAGGCCCGCGAAGGGGCCTTTGACGCCGGGGAAGTTGAGCTGCCCCCAACCTTTGGCGATGTCCTGCGGCTTCACGGAGTTCAGGAAGCCGATTTGCAGGAGGATGTAGACGACCGCCGAAAGCAACACGGCGCCGATCACCGCCAAGGGAATGTTGCGGCCGGGATTGGCGCTTTCCCCGCCAAGGTCGATCGCGGTCCGAAAGCCGAGAAAGCTGAACACAATCCCCGCGGCAGGAAGGGCGATGAAAATGCCGTTGGGATCGTAGCTGCTGGATGCGGCGGTCCAGACGCTTGTGCCTTGGGGCCAGAGCGGCCCAACCTGATGAGCACCGGCGACGATGAGGACGATTGCCGTCAGCAGCGGCACCGCGATCTTCCACCAGGTAACGGTATTATTGACGGCCAGAAGCCAACGAATGGCCAGAAGATTGAGCAATGCCAGGATGCCAACCAGGACTGCGCAGGCAAAGAAGCCGGTCGCCGTTAATACGCCGCCGCCGCCGACGAGATGGGGCCAAAGGTTATTGGCATATGTCACAATACTTTCCGCTTCGACGGCGGGCACCGCGACATAGGAGAGAAACAGCATCCAGCCCCAGACCCGCCCCAGGCCTTCGCCGTGGCTCGCATGGCTCATGTGAACGAGCGCGCCTGAGCGGGGAAACAGGGAGGCCAGTTCTGCGAAGCAGAGGGCGATGAGCATGATAATGACCGCGCCGAGGACCCAACTCCACAAGCTGAGCGGCCCGGCGATCTTTGAAGCATGCAGCGCACCAAACAACCAGCCGGAGCCGATCATGCTGGTAGTGCTGGCAAAAAGCAGACCGATGATGCCCGCGTCGCGACGAAGGCCCTTTCCTGTCGCCGGTTCAGGTGAGGTTGACATGACGCAGACTCTCCTCTCGTGGCTGATGTTTCGTTGATAAGCCCACCCTGCGCTCGTGAACAGACGTTCACGAGCTATCCTGAAAACTGAGGGACGCCGTGATCGGGCGGCGCTTTGCGCTGACCGTTACGATCCGAGTCACACTCTGAGTCATCGAGTTCTACTCGCCCTAAGCCAGTCAGCGGGGTGGCGCAGAGCCACTCCCGCCGGAGCATCGGATGCTACCGCGATTTCCGCCGTCTGAAGGTCGTGGTCGACACGACCTCGCAGTCATGCAAACTGGCGGGAACCTGGTCGAGCCGTGCGCGGCTGCCACGAATATCCAGCCGCTGCAGGCGCGTCAGGCCTTCTAGCGGCGATAGGTCGCTGACCGCCGTGTCGCCTAGCTCCAGCACACGAAGCCGCGCCAACCCGGCAAGCGGCGTCAGATCGGTGACTTTGGAGCTGGATAGCTGCAGGCTTTCCAGCTGGTTCAGCGCCTCCAGCGGACGTAGATCGGCAACCGGCGTTCCGCCCAGATCTAACCTTTGCAGCGTCACCAGACCCCGTACGGCGGTGATGTCCCGAACCATGCTTCCGGTCAGGTAAAGGCTTCGCAGCGCGGTCAAGCCCCGTAAAGGAGCAAGATCAGCCACCGCGGTAAACGACAGGATCAGGCTTTCCAGCGCGATGAGCCCAGCGAGCGGCGCCAAGTCGGTCACCTTGGTCAATCTCAGTCCCAGGACGCGCAATTGGGTCAGTGGCGCCAGGGCCGCCAAATCCGCGATCGGCGTGCCGGTCAGGAACAGCCGCTCGATTCGGGTCAGGCTGTTCAAAGGCGGCAGGTCGGCGATCGGCATCCGCTCCTGCCGCAATTCCATGGCTTATTCGGCGGCCAGCAGACGCGGATCAACCAGGTCCGAAGCGCGGGCCAGATCGACCGACAGCAGCCGGGATACGCCCCGCTCCTGCATCGTCACGCCGTATAGCCGGTCCATCCGCGCCATCGTCAGCGGGTGATGGGTCACCACCAGGAAGCGCGTGCCGGTATCGCGCACCATGTTCTCCAGCAATGTGCAGAACCGTTCGACGTTGGCATCGTCCAGCGGTGCATCGACTTCGTCCAGCACGCAGACCGGCGCGGGATTGCAGCGGAACACGGCGAAGATCAACGACAGGGCGGTCAGTGCCTGCTCGCCACCCGACAGCAGCGACAGCGTGGCGAGCTTCTTGCCGGGTGGCTGGGCGTAGATTTCGAGGCCGGCTTCCAGCGGGTCGTCTGAGCCCACCAGCGCCAGATGCGCCCGACCGCCGCCGAACATGCGGCTGAACAGTTGTTGGAAATTCTTGTCGACCTCCTGGAACACCGCCGTCAACCGTTCGCGACCCTCGCGGTTCAGGTGGCCGATCGATCCCCGCAGCTTGGCGATCGCCGTCGTCAGCTCCTCACGCTCGGTTTCGATCGTACCGATCTGTTTCTCGACGTCCTCGGCCTCCTGCTCGGCGCGCAGGTTGACCGGCCCCATCTCTTCGCGTTCCTTGCACTGGCGCTCCAGCCGCTTCCGAGCCTTGTCCTCGGCCTCCTGGCTCAGGTCCGCCGGCGGATCTGGCAGCGCAGGGTTGGCCCCGAGGCGTTCCAGGACACGCTCGGCGACGGTGCCCCAGGCGTGGCTGGCCCGTTGAGCGAGACCCTCGGCGCGAACGGCATCCTCTCGCCGGGCGGCTAGCGCCGTTTCGACGGCACGCGCGCCGCGGTCGGCATCCGATGCCGAGGTCAGCGCGACCGTCAGCGTCTCGGCTGCCCGGCGATGGTCGGCTTCGGCGGCGGACAACGCATCCAAGGTCTCGGCCCGCCTGGCGGCGATCGTCGCGGGCCGCGCGTCCAGGGCCCCCAGTGCCTGTTCGGCCTCGGTCTGACGGGCAACGAGATCGGTCAGCCTTTCGGCCGCGTCCTTCGACCGCTCCGTCCAGCCGGCGCGCTCGCTTATGATCACACGGCGGCGGGCGACCCTTGCAGCGTGCTCGCGCGCCAGCGCATCACGCTGCTCACGGGCGGTGTTTTCGCGCGAGCGCAGGCTTGCCAGCGCTGTCCGCGCCTGGTCCACCGCCGCGCGAAGTTCGGTAATATTGGGCAGCGCGGTCTGTGCTTCTCGAACCTGCGCCAGCGCAAGTGTCGCTTCGTCGCGTTCGACGGTGATCCGCGACAACTGGTCGTCCACAGCGGCAAGCCTCGCGGATGCGGTCGCAGCCTGGTTGCGCAGGCTGGTCATGCCGGAGCGGGCACGGTCCAGTTTCTGCTCGCACTCCCGCCGGCCGTTGCGGGCGCTATGTTCGGCTGCCGCCGCCGCCTGCGAGGCGGTTTCGGCGGCGGTCCGTGCCGTTCGAGCCGTTGCCGCTTCCTGTTCGGCCGCTACCAGGCCGCGGCGCAGGATGACCAGCCGATTACGTTGTCGCAGCCGCACCGCGGCCTGCGTTGGTGTGCCGGCCTTTATCGTATAGCCGTCCCACCGCCAGATCGCGCCGGATCGCGAAACCAGCGACTGGCCAGGCATGAGGTTGCACTGGCTGTCGGCACCGTCTGCATCATCCTCAACCAGACCGATCTGCGACAGGGCTCTTGCCAACGCCGTCGGTCCGCTGACCGATGCAGCCAGCGGGATCGCGCACTCTGGCAGCGCTGGCGCTGGCTTGAAGGTCGGCAGTTCGCGCCAGTGCCGCGCCGCTTCCGGATCGAGGGCGGAGGTCAGTTCCTCTCCCAGTGCGGCGCCCAGGGCGGCTTCCAGTCCATCAGCCACCGCTAGCTTATCAATCATCGGCGGCCAACGCTCGCCGTCCTTTACGGCCAGAACTTCGGCCAGCGCCTGAGCCTCGGCTGCCAGTCGGGCGCGGGCCGAGTCGGCGGCCGCCTGTTGGTCCCGCGCCGAAGCCAGGGCCGCCGCGGTCGCTGCCCGAGTCTGCTCGGCCTGCTCCACAGCCGCGAGCGTTGCCATTAAAGCGGTCTCGGTCTGCGTGACATCGGCGGTCGCCTGCTGGATCGCCACCGGATCGACCTGCTGGGCGGCCACCTTCTCGCGTTCCTGGCTTAGGCTGCGGAACTGCTCGTTTAACCGGGTCGAGCGATGCTCCGCCTGGGCGAGAAGTTGTTCCGCCGCCTGGGTGCGGGCATACGCCTCGGCCGCTGCCTCGGTCGCGCGATTGGCTTGCGCCTCGGCCGCTCGAACGGCATCGGTCGCGCTGGCCGCGGCGCTTTCCGCTGCCGCCAGGCGACCGGCATGGCCCTCATCGGCCTCAATCAAGGCGGTTTCCTCGGCCGCGAGACGCTGATCGGCCGCGATCGCATCGCGTTGCAACTGGTCGGCATGGGCGAGGTCATGCCGAAGCTGACCGATGCGGCGCTGCGCCTCCGCCAGCGCGGTCCGCGCCTGTTGTTCCTCCGCCGCGATTTGCTCCTGCAGGACCCGGTGGCGCTCAAGCACCGTCCGGGCATTCGCCTCGATTTCCCGCAGCGGCTGCAGGGCGGCCGCCGCCTCGGCCGCGCATGTGGTCGCGGCCGTCGCCGCATTTGTCGCGCTGGCGACCGCAAGCGCCGCCTCGTGCAGCGCGGCTGCCGCCTGGTCGCGACACAGTGCCGCTCTGGCGCGCTGCAAGGACAGCAACTCCGCCTCGGCGGCGCGGATCGCGCCGGAGATGGTGCGGTACCGGCTGGCTTGACGTGCCTGTCGCTTCAGGTTGTCGAGTTGGCTTGCGAGCTGGGCACGCAAATCCTCGGCGCGGGCCAGATTTGCCTCGGCTGCCCGCAACTTCAGCTCTGCCTCGTGGCGTCGAGCGTGCAGGCCAGTGATGTTGGCGGCTTCTTCCAGCACCGCGCGGCGATCTTCTGGTCTTGCACCGACCAGACTGCCAACCCGTCCCTGGCTGACCATCGCGGAGGCCCGTGAACCCGATGCGAGGTCGGCGAACAGTGTCTGCACATCACGGGCGCGGGCCTCCTTGCCGTTTATGCGGAAGGCCGATCCGCTGCCACGTTCGATGCGCCGGACGATTTCCAGTTCCGGCTGCTCATGGAACGGCGGCGGGGCGCGACCGGACGCTTCGTCCAGGAATACCGTCACTTCCGCGATGTTTCGCGAGGCGCGGCCCGCGGTGCCGGCGAAGATCACATCCTCCATCTCGCCGCCGCGCAGGTTCCGCGCGCTGCTCTCGCCCATCGCCCAGCGCAACGCCTCGACCACATTGGACTTGCCGCAGCCGTTGGGTCCGACGATGCCGGTCAGTCCGGGCAGGATCTCCACAGTCGTCGGTTCCGCGAAGCTCTTGAACCCGGCGATGCGAAGTCGACGGAAACTGACCGGCAATGGCGGCTCCTTAGGGCATCAGGCGGGGATCAGCTTGCGAAATGCTTGGTAGCTCATTTCCCCAGCGTATTTCTGGCCATTGATCACGAAGCTCGGAGTCGAGTCGATCTTCCACTTGTCGGTGGCCGCCTTCTGCTGCTGGACAATCCAGTCGCGAAGGCCGGTATCGGCGATGGCCTTATCGAATGTCGCGCGACTCATGCCGGCAAGGCCGGCGATTTTCCACAATTCATCGGTCGGGTTGTTGTTGCGATCGAACGCCCAGCGGTCCTGGCTGGCGAACAGCGCGTTGATAAACGGCTCATACCGATCCACCGGCAGATAGCGCGCGACCATGGAGGCGGTCAGCGCGACCTGGTCCAGCGGGTAGTCGTGAAAGACCCACTTGACCTCACTGGGGTCGATCAGGTTTTTCTTGATCTCGGGAAATGTTTCTTGCGCGAAGGCCGCGCAGTGGGTGCAGGTGAGCGAGAAGTACTCCCCGACCGTCACCTTGGCATCCGGCTTGCCGATGAAGCGCTCTGCCCTCGCAGCAGAACCCGGGTCGTCATCGGCGCGGGCTTTGGTCCCCCGCAGCGCGAAGACACTCATGGCAAGACCGGCGGGCACCACGGTTATAAGCGAACGGCGGGATAATGGCATAAAAACCTCTATATTTGGCATTACAGCTTCGTCAAGCGTCGGGTCAGGTGTTTGCTTCGGCCAATGACGACGCGGCCCAATGCGGCCAAAGCGGCTTTTAACTCGCCGTCCGGCAGGTCGGCGACCGCCGCTTCGGCCTCCAGGATCGCCTCTGGCGGCGATGGACGCTCCGGCTTGGATCGGCGCGGCATGCCGGCCTGGGTAAACTTCAACGAGTGGACCGGCTGGCCGCCCAGATGGGTGTTGATCCGGTTGATGACCTCGATCCCCATGTAGTGCAGGTCCATCGCCGCGGGGCCGGCACAGCCGATGGTCAGGACGCCGCGATCGAGCCTGCGGGGAACGGTCATCGATGCGACCTTGGGACCGACAATGATTTCCCAGTCCGCGACGATCTGCGCCGAGGCCGGATTTCGTTTGCGGAATGTCTGCCGCGTTACCTGCGGCACCAGGCTGCCCAAGGCGCGCGGGCCATAGACGAAGCGCGGCTGCCCGGCCATATCATCGCGTGTGTCTTCGTCCGCCATGGCCCCCTCCGCCATTGACCTGTTGCGCTGGTACGGCCGCCACCGGCGACGGCTGCCGTGGCGGGCGGAGCCGGGTCAGGCTCCCGATCCCTACCGCGTCTGGCTGAGCGAGATCATGTTACAGCAGACTACCGTCACCGCTGTCATACCCTACTACGAACAGTTCGTAAGCCGGTTCCCGACGGTTCAGGCGCTGGCCGCCGCGCCGCTCGACCGTGTGTTGTCGGCATGGGCCGGGCTTGGATATTACGCCCGCGCCCGGAATCTGCATGCCTGTGCACAGATCGTGGCCGCGGCGGGTGGATTCCCAGCCGACCTGGAGAGGCTGCGGGCGCTGCCGGGGATTGGCGCCTATACGGCGGCGGCGATCGGGGCCATCGCATTCGGCATTCCGGCAATCCCGGTCGACGGCAATGTCGAGCGTGTTGCCGCCCGCGTGTTCGCCATCGAGCAAACCATGCCGGCCGCCAAGCCGGCGATACGCGAGGCCGCTGCCCGACTGGCCATCGACCCGGCCGCACGCGCTCGGCCAAGCGACTTCGCGCAAGCGTTGTTCGATCTGGGAGCAAGCATCTGCACCCCGGCCGCACCAGGCTGCGCGATTTGCCCATGGATCGGCTCATGCGCCGCCCGGCGGCTGGGCATTCAGGCTTCGCTGCCACGCAGGTCGCCGAAAAAGGACCGACCCGTCCGCTATGGCGTGCATTTTTGGCTGACCGATGACCGGCGGCAGGTGCTGCTACGAACCCGTCCTTACAAAGGTCTGCTCGGTGGCATGACCGAGTTGCCGGGCACGCCATGGCGCGACACGCCCTGGACTTTCGGCGAAGCATTGGGCAGCGCGCCGATGCAGCGGGCCGGGTCGGCCATAGGCTGGCGGGGGGCGGGCCAAGTACGTCATGGCTTCACCCATTTCGAGCTGATTATCGATGTTTTCGCCGCCCACGTGAGCGAGATTGATGGCGACGGCATTGCTCATGCGCTTGACGCGTTGGACCAGGCGGCCCTGCCATCGGTAATGCGCAAATGCGCACGGATCGCCGCCGACGGGAAGCTTGGGGCGTTTAATGAACCCGGCAGGAAAGCGGTATAGCGGTCCAGTTGCCGTTTACCGGTTAAAGCCGCCCCGGGCGTCGCGGCGTCAAAGGCGAGCCCAGGCCCATCGGGTCTCCTCACGCGGAGATGCATCCACGAACCGGGGCGGGGCTGCTGTCGACGGCCCGGCCAACCGGCGAAAATCTACCAACGCTTTGCCCGCGCCTTCGGCGCTTTCGCCGTCACGATCGTGGCTTTTCGGGCCGGTCGGGGCGTCCTATCGCCGGCTGCCGCCTGCTGCGGCGCCGCGGGCAGGCTTCGCCGGGCCGTCGCAAAATCCGCCCAGGGATCGGCGCGCAGCTTGCCCAGTCGCGCCGGCACCGTCCGCATGGTGAAAGCGCCCAGGTCCAGCTTGGGCGTCACCTCCTTCCACGCCAGCGGCGTCGCGACGCCCGCACCCGGCCGCGCCCGAGGGCAGAAAGAGGCGACGGCGGTAGAACCGAGGCCGTTGCGGAGCCAGTCGATCAGGACGCGGCCCCGTCGGTCGGCGATCTTCACATGCGCGAGGTATTTGTCCGGGCTCGACTCGCTCAGATGTTCCGCGAAGCTTTTGCACCAGGCCCGCACCGAACCCCAGGGCTGCTCCGGCCGCAGCGGGACAACGACATGCAGGCCTTTGCCGCCGCTGGTACGGCAGAACGAGGCTAATCCGATCATTTCAAGCCGATCGCGCATATCGAGCGCCGCGGCAACGATCTCGCCAACCTTGACGCCCTCACCCGGATCGAGATCGAACACAAGCTGATCGGGATGCAGCGGATCCGCCTCGGTGGCGCCCCAGGCATGCAGCTCGATCCCGGACATCTGCGCCATCGCGACCACGCCCTGTAGTCCATTGATTGCAAGGAACGGCGCCTTGTCGGCGGTACCCTCGCGAATCCCGGGGGGCATCGTGCCGTGGCCGTGCTTCTGAAAAAAATGCTCGCCCTCGATGCCCTCCGGACAGCGCACGATGGCCAGCGGCCGAGAAGTCAGCCCCGGCAGGGCGTGAGCGGCCACCTTCTGCCAGTAGTCCACCAGGTCACGCTTGGTGATGCCGGGCCATAACGCGCGGTCGGGGTGGGTCAAGGTGACCCCCTCGATGGTTTCCGTCCGTGTGCGCGGCGCCTTGGCGGTCACGATCGCGCTGCCGGAGCGCGTTGAGGCACTTGCGGGCTGCGCCGGCGCCTTGGCGGAACGTTTCGGTGGCACCGCGATGACCGGGCCCTTTCGCTTGCCGGATCCGGCATACTCCTTCGGATTGATGGCGCGGCGTTCAGCATCCGGATCCGCCGGGTCACGCACGACATCCTGCGGCGCCTTGTCCTCGCGCAACCCAAGAAATACCGCATGGCGCACACGACCGGCACCTGACCAGGCGGTAAACGACGTCTCTGCCACCAGTTCCGGCCTGACCCAATGGATCCCTTGATCGAGCTCTTCACCAGCGATCATCAAGTTCCGCGGCGGCGCGCTTCCCAACCCGTCCAGTCGCTCGCGCAGCAAACCCAGCACATCGCCGGAGAACCCGCTGCCGACGCCGCCGGCGTAGTGCGATCGGCCTTCGGGATCGTAATAACCCAGGTGCAACGCACCAAGACCGGTCCGGCTTCCCGCGGGTTCCGTCCACCCGACTACCAGAAGCTCTTCACGGCCCTGGCATTTCAGTTTCAGCCAGTCCTGCCCGCGACCAGAGCGATAGGGCTCATCGGCTTTCTTGCAGATGATGCCCTCTAACTTCATCTGGCAGGCGGCCTTGCGCATGCGATCTGTGTCGCCCTCGTGGTGATCGCTAAAGCGCAGCATGCGGTGCCAGGTATCCAGAGTCTTCAGGCGCGCCTTACGGTCGCGTAGCGCGCAGCGCCGTAGGTTCCAACCATCAAGGTGCAGCAGGTCGAACAGATAGAACACAAGGGTCCGGTCGCGCCCATCGGATAGTGCCGCCTGCAGCGCCGGGAAACTGGAGACACCATCTTTGTCCAGCGCCACAAGCTCGCCATCCACCAGCGCCTCGTCGACATGAAGCTGGCCCACGGCTTCAGCGACAGCCGGCAGCCTGTCGGTCCAGTCGTTGCCGTTGCGTGTCACCAGCCGGACCGTCCCGTGGTCCAGGAACGCCAGCAACCGGTAACCGTCGAATTTGATCTCGGTAAGCCAGCCCGGTTCATCCGGTGGGGCTTCTGCGACCGAAGCCAATTGAGGTGCCAGCCGCGCCGGCAAACCGCCGCGAACCGCGCCGGGGATCGGTGGACTTTGGCCGCCGCGCCGCGGCTTTGCCGGCGCCTCGATGGCCGCTTCCAGCGCCTCGGCATCAGCGCCTTTCTGCTCCTGCCCGTCATGACCCTTGATCAGCAGCCAGTTGTCCTGGCGTCCGCGCTGGCTTGGCTTCGGTTTCAGCCGCACCAGGGTGAACTTTCCATGCAGTCGCGCGCCCGCGAGGACAAACTTGATCTCGCCATCGCGCAGACCCTCGTCGGGATCGATCAGCGGCTCCCAAGTGCCCCGGTCCCAGGTTTCCACCGCGCCGGCGCCATAGTGGCCGTCCGGTATGGTGCCCTGGAAATCGGCGTAGTCTAACGGATGGTCCTCGACATGAACGGCGATCCGCTTGTCGGCGGGGTCGAGCGATGGGCCTTTGCGAACCGCCCAGCTCCACAACACGTCGTTGTGCTCAAGTCGGAAATCCCAGTGCAGGCCCGCGCGGTGTGCCTGATGCTTCTGCACCACAAACATTGGCGCCGGCTGCTTCGCCGCCGCCCGGCCCGATGACGCCGGGCCAAAGGACGCAGGGCCTGAGGACGGCGCCGGTTCGCTGGTCGCGGTGAAATCGCGTTTGGCGCGATAGGTGCCGATCGAGGTATCGCGTTTCGGCGTGACTGAGCGGCCCATGCAAGTGCCTTCACGGCTATGATGAACCGTAACGATGAACCTCCACGCGCGGTTCCGTGCCGCTTCCCGGAGGGTGCGGCCGACGGACCTCGGTGGATGCGGCTTTGCGGGAGCTTCGAGCACCAGGCGGTGTTCCGCGTCATGCCCGAGCGTCAGCCCCGCGGTGAAGATTCGTCGACCAGCGGCTGGGATTTCCGACGGCAGTGCCGAACCGGGATCAGACATTGCACCTTGAAGAATGTGTGGCTAGGTTGCCCAAATCATGGGCAACTGTCGTTCTCAAATCACACACGCTGCACGCGAATCGATCGGCATCGCACCGATCGACCTGGGGCAGGGCATCCGGATCGAGACGCCGGTGATCCTGGCGCCAATGTCGGGGGTAACGGATCTGCCGTTTCGTCGCACCGCGAAGCAACTCGGCGCCGGCATGGTGGTATCCGAGATGATCGCCTCGTGGGCCATGATCCGGGAGAACCAGAAGACCCTGGGCATGGCGGAAATCGACGGCTGCGGCGGCATTTCGGCGGTTCAGCTGGCGGGCTGTGACCCAGCGGCGATGGCCGGGGCGGCGCGTGTCGCGGTCGACAAGGGGGCCCATCTGATCGACATCAACTTCGGCTGCCCGGTGAAGAAGGTCGCGGTTGGCCAGGCGGCCGGTTCGGCGCTGATGCGCGACGAGATTGCGGCGGCGGCAATCCTGGAGGCCACCGTACGCGCGGTCGCGGTGCCGGTCACCCTCAAGATGCGGATGGGCTGGGACCACGCTGATCTGAACGCACCCAGACTGGCGCGAATCGCACGGGAAGCCGGCATCCGCATGGTTACGGTTCATGGCCGGACACGTCAGCAGTTCTATACTGGCGTCGCGGACTGGGCGTTCGTGCGCCAAGTGAAGCAGGCAGCCGGCATCCCGGTGATCGTCAACGGCGACGTCCTGACCGAGGAGGATGCGGCGACTGCCCTGGCTCAATCCGGCGCCGACGGCGTGATGATCGGCCGCGGCTGCTATGGCCGCCCCTGGTTTCCGGCCCAGGCGGCGCATTATCTGCGCACCGGGATGCACATCCCCGAACCCTTATTGTCGCGGCAAAAGGCCATTCTGCTGGCGCATTACGACGCGATGTTGAGCCAGTTCGGCGTCGGACCCGGCGTGCGCCTCGCACGCAAGCATCTGGCATGGTACTCGCGCGGCCTTCCGGGTTCGGCGGTGTTTCGCGCCAGCATGAACCAGCTGGCGGATGCGGCGTCCGTGCTCCGCCTGATCGACCGGTTCTACGACCCGCTGATCGCGCGCGGCGTCACGCGAACGAGGTCCGAACGCGACGGACCGACGACGGCGGATGGCGCATGAGCGCCGTCGTGGCACGCGCGTCGCGCCTGCTGACCGGGCGCACGGGACGGACGGGGGCTGACGCATCGGCCATTCTCGGGGCGCTTCCGGTACCGGTCATCGTTCTCGACCCCACCAATCACTTTCGCTACGTGAACAACGCGGCAGAGCAGTTCCTCGGGATCTCGGCCGCCGGGTTGGCGCCGCTTCGGCTGGACGACCTGTTGCCGGCGGACAATCCGTTGTTCCTGATGATCGAGCAGGTTCGTCGCACCGAGGCGACCATCTCGGACCACGACCTCAATCTCGAAAGCGCGCGGCTGCACAAGCGTGGATTGATCGTGCAGGCTTCGCCGCTGCCGGATGAGCCCGGCATGATATTGCTGGTCATCCAGGATGCGTCCGCTGCCCGCGCGCTGGATCGGCAGCTGGCGTTTCGTGGTGCTGCCCGCAGCGTGAGCGGCATGGCGGCGATCCTGGCGCATGAGGTGAAGAACCCGTTGTCGGGGATCCGCGGTGCGGCTCAACTGCTGGAGAGCAGCGTGGCCCCGGCCGATCGTGAACTGGCCGTGTTGATCCGCGATGAAGCCGACCGCATTCGCGACTTGGTGGACCGGATGGAGGCGTTCGGGGAGAAGCCGATCGCCCGCACCGCGGTGAATATTCACCGCGTGCTGGAGCATGTCCGCAGGCTCGCGCAGACCGGGTTCGCCGCGCATATTCGCTTTCAGGAGCTCTATGATCCGTCGCTGCCGCCAGTCTGGGCCAATCGTGACCAACTTGTGCAGGTGGTGCTCAACCTGGTGAAGAACGCCGCCGAGGCGGCCACGCAGGAGGGCATTCACTACCCCGAGATCACCCTGATCACCGGATTTCAACACGGCATGCGCGTTGCCGTTCCGGGCACCACGACCCGGCTGGATCTGCCCTTGTTCGTCGCCGTGCGTGACAATGGCCACGGCATCCCGGAAGACATCATGCCGCATTTGTTCGAGCCGTTCGTGACCTCGAAATCCGCCGGCAGCGGCCTGGGCCTGTCGCTGGTGGCCAAGATCATTGGCGATCATGGCGGGTTGATCGAGGTCGACAGCCGCCCGGGCCGTACCGAATTCCGCTTGCACCTGCCAGTTGTCACCGAGAAAGACGGCGATCAATGACCGTGCCCACTATACTTATCGCCGATGACGACCGCTCGATCCGGACCGTTCTGACCCAGGCGCTGGGCCGTTCCGGCTATCAGGTGCGAAGTACCGGCAACGCCGCGACACTCTGGCGTTGGGTGGAGGATGGTGAAGGCGATCTGGTGATCACCGACGTGGTGATGCCGGATGAGAACGGATTGGATCTGATCCCGCGCATCAAGCGCATTCGTCCGGAATTGCGGATCGTGGTCATGAGCGCGCAATCGACCCTGATCACGGCGGTCAAGGCCACCCAGCGCGGCGCCTTCGAATATCTGCCGAAGCCATTTGATCTGCGCGAACTACTGTCGGTGGTCGGCCGCGCCCTGGCGGCGCCGTCTGAACCGACCTTCAGCCCGCCGGAAGCAAAGGACACCGACGAACGCCTGCCGTTGATCGGACGCAGTCCGGCGATGCAGGAGATCTACCGAACGATCGCTCGGCTGACGACCGCTGATCTCACGGTTATGATCAACGGCGAATCGGGTACCGGCAAGGAGTTGGTGGCGCGCGCGCTGCATGACTACGGGAAACGGCGGAGCGCTTCGTTCGTTGCCATCAATATGGCCGCCATTCCACGCGAACTGATTGAAAGCGAGCTGTTTGGTCACGAGCGTGGCGCGTTCACCGGCGCCACCAACCGCTCCCAGGGTCGTTTCGAGCAAGCCGGCGGCGGGACGCTGTTCCTGGACGAAATCGGTGACATGCCGCCGGAGGCGCAAACTCGGCTGCTGCGGGTGCTGCAGGAGGGCGAATTCACCAGCGTCGGCGGCCGCCAGCCGATCAAGGCCAATGTCCGCATCATCGCCGCCACCCATCGCGATCTGCGCGCCGCGATCCGCCAGGGGCAATTTCGCGAAGACTTGTTCTATCGTCTGAACGTTGTGCCGATCCGCCTGCCGCCGCTGCGTGAGCGCGCCGAGGATATCGCCTTGCTGGCCCGCCATTTCCTGGAGCGTGCGCGGGAAGACGGACTGGCAGCCAAAAGCCTCGATCAGGGGGCGGTCGACCGGCTGAAGCAGCACGGCTGGCCCGGCAACGTGCGCGAACTTGAAAATCTGATGCGCAGGCTCGCCGCATTGTGTCCGGACGAGGTCATCGGTGCGGCGGTCGTCCAGGCGGAGTTGGCCGACCCGCTGCCGATGCCGGGACCCATGGCGTCCGCGCAACAAGGTGCTGGCCCGGAGACCCTGTCGAGCGCGGTCGAACGGCACATCAAGGATTTCCTGGCCGCCCATAACGACGGCATGGGCGTCACCGATGTGTACGACAAGATCATCGCCGAGGTGGAGCGCCCGCTGATCCGCCTGACCCTCGCCGCCACCCGCGGCAATCAGATCAAGGCCGCCTCCATGCTCGGTCTTAACCGCAACACGCTCCGCAAGAAGATCAGGGACCTGGAGATCCCGGTTGTGCGCGGCCTGATGTGATGAATGCGTTCGATGACATGCCCCTAAGCGCGACGGGTAGGTCTGGTCGGCTGCCAATGCGACATGCATCGGATCGGGTGCGGATCTCGGTTCGCGTCGGATGGCGGGCAAGATGAATCTCCTGACACGAACCGGCAAATCGACACCGGCGGCGAGAAACGTCATATCGGAACCAAAACTGTCCCGTTTCGGTCAGTTGGGTGATATCATGCTGGGCAAGACGGTCACGCTGGCGCTGACGACGCTGGCACTGATGGTCGGGCTCGCCACCTTCATTATCCTGGCACGCGGCTCACCGCTGGGCTGGAAGCCCGGTGTCAGTGTCGGCCTGGTGCTGGCGAATTTGTCCGTGTTGCTGCTGCTGGGAACCGTGGCCGCCGGACGGCTCACCCGCGTCTGGGTCGAGCGACGGCGTGGTTCGGCGGGCTCCAGGCTGCATGTCCGCCTGGTGTTCCTGTTCAGCGGCGTCGCGGTCGCGCCGACAATCGTCGTCGCCTGCTTCGCGGTGGCATTCTTTCACTTTGGCATTTCCGCCTGGTTCAATGACCCGGTACGCGATTCACTCGAGGGGTCGCTGCAGGTCGCGCGCGGCTATCTCGACGAGCACCGCAACAACATTCGCGCGGTGGCGCTGGAAATGGCCAACGATCTCGCTCGCGCCGGCCGCTTCATGTCGGCGGATCCGACGGTGTTCGCCGAGGTGCTGAACACCCAGACCACGCTTCGTGGTCTGACCGAGGCGGTGATCTACGAGCCGACGACGGGGCAGGTGCTGGCGGCTGCGGGTATGTTCGTCGGCATGGGCGTGCAGGCGCCACCGCAGTCGGTTACTCAGCAGGCGATGAACGGCGACGTCGCGGTCTTGAATGCCGGCGACGGCACACGGGTTCGAGCGGTGGTACGTCTAGAATCGACGCCTCCGCTGATGCTGATGATCGGTCGGCCAATTGATCCGGCTATTCTCGGCTTTATGCAACGAACGGAGCAGGCGGCGGCGCAATATCATCGTCTCGACGAAAACCGCTCGTGGCTGCAGATCGCGTTCGCCTGGATCTTCGCGATCGTTGCGTTGCTGGTGCTGCTTGCGGCGGGGCTGATCGGCCTGATCATGGCCAATCAGATTGCCCGACCTGTTGGCATGCTGATCAGTGCCGCCGAACGGGTGCGGAGCGGTGATCTCAGCGTGCGGGTGCGGGAGGCCGCGACCGGCGATGATCTTGCTGGGCTTTCCCGCGCGTTCAACCGCATGACGGGTCAGCTTGCCGCTCAGCGTACCGAACTCATGGAGGCTTACAGCCAGATCGATGAGCGGCGGCGGTTTACCGAGACAGTGCTGGCTGGTGTCTCGGCTGGCGTCATTGGACTTGACGGGCAAGGTCGCATCGAGTTGCCGAACCGCACCGCGGATGAGTTGCTGGGGCTTGATCTGCTGAGCGCCACCGGCCACCCGCTGGCACAGATCGTGCCGGAGTTTACCGTACTATTCGACGCGGTCGCGGCGATGCCCGACAAGGCCCGGACGGCGGAAATCCAAATTGGACCGCCCACCCATCGGCGCATCCTGTTGGTGCGGATCGGCGCGGAGCTTTCGAGCGGCCGCACTGATGGTTTCGTTGTCACCTTTGATGACATAACGGAGCTGCAATCGGCGCAGCGGAAGGCGGCATGGGCCGACGTCGCGCGCCGCATCGCACATGAGATCAAAAATCCCCTGACGCCGATCCAGCTGTCGGCAGAGCGCCTGAAACGGCGCTTCACCAAGGAAATCCAGTCCGATCCTGATACATTCCGGCAGTGTGCCGATACGATCATCCGCCACGTCGGTGATATCGGCCGTATGGTAGATGAGTTCTCGGCTTTTGCGCGTATGCCGCAGCCGGTGATCAAGCCCGAGGACATCGGGCGTGTCGCCCGTGAGGCACTGGTTCTGCAGAAGACCGCTCGGCCTACGATCAGCTGGAATGCCGACATTCCGGACCGCGGGCCGGTGATGCCGTGCGACCGGCGAATGCTGCGCCAGGCACTGACAAACCTGCTGCAGAATGCGGCCGATGCTGTCGCCATGCGGGACGGTGCTGGCACCATCGCGCTGGCGGTGCAAGACCTTCCCGATGGGGCGCGTATCATCGTCAGTGATGATGGGGTCGGCTTGCCGAAGGAAGATCGGTCGCGACTTACCGAACCGTATGTGACGCACAAGCCGAAGGGAACCGGGTTGGGACTGGCGATCGTGAAGAAGATCATGGAAGACCATGGTGGGACCGTAATACTGGGGGACCAACCCGAGGGGCCAGGGGCGGTCGCTAGCCTGACTCTGCCGCGGATCGCGTCCGCGGTCCGGGAGAAGGCAGGCAGCGTGGATGCGGACGGCGAAATGACGCAGGTGTCGCATGGCGCATGAAATCCTGATCGTCGATGACGAGCCAGACATTCGCCTGCTGATCGAGGGCATCTTACGCGACGAAGGTTACGAAACGCGGGTTGCCGGCGACGCGCCTGGCGCGATTGGAGCGTTCCGCCTGCGGCGGCCGTCGTTGGTGATCCTGGACGTGTGGCTGCAGGGCTCGCGCATGGACGGGATCGGAATTCTGGAGACGCTGCAGGGCGAAGAGCCGAATGTGCCGGTGGTGATGATCTCGGGCCACGGAACCATCGAGATGGCGGTCGGAGCCATCCAGCATGGCGCCTACGATTTCATTGAGAAACCATTTCAATCGGATCGGCTGCTGCTGGTGGTGCGTCGTGCGCTGGAAGCCGCGGCCCTGGCGCGAGAGAATTTGGAGCTGCGGTTACGCGCCGGCCCGGAGGCAACGCTGATCGGGGATTCGGCGCCGACGGCCCAGCTTCGCTCCCAGGTGGAGCGAGTGGCACCGACTGGGTCACGCGTGATGATCTCGGGGCCGGCAGGATCGGGCAAGGAGGTGGTGGCGCGAACGATCCACGCGCGGTCCAGGCGTTCGGGTGGGCCATTCGTGGTGATGAACTGCGCCACGCTCAATCCGGGACGTTTCGAGGAAGAACTGTTCGGGATGGAGGCTGGCAGCGATCCGGCGACACATCCGCGGCGCGCGGGAGTGCTGGAACGCGCCCATACCGGAACGTTGCTGCTGGACGAAGTGTCCGATATGCCGCTGGAGACGCAGGGCAAGATCGTGCGCGCCCTGCAGGATCAGACGTTCGAACGGCTGGGCGGGTCGGCGCGGGTGAAGGTGGATGTGCGGGTGCTGTCGACCACCAACCGCGACCTGCCGACCGAGATCGCCGCCGGGCGGCTTCGGGAGGATCTGTATTATCGGCTCGCGGTCGTTCCCGTGAAGATCCCCGCGCTGCGGGAGAGGCGGGAAGATGTGCCCACCCTGGCGCTGCATTTCATCGAGCGGTCGGCGGAAAGTTCGGGGATCCCGGTCCGGGCACTGTCGGCGGATACCCTGGCGGCGCTGCAGGCTTATGACTGGCCGGGCAACGTGCGGCAACTGCGTAACCTGATGGACTGGCTGCTGATCATGGCGCCGGGGCATGCGGGCGATCCGATCCGGGCGGACATGCTGCCGCCCGAAATCGGCTCCCGGGCGCCGGCCCTGCTGAACATTGACCCGGCGGCGGACATCATGTCGTTGCCGCTGCGCGAGGCCCGCGACCTTTTCGAGACCCAGTATTTGCATGCACAACTACTCCGTTTCGGGGGCAACATATCGCGCACGGCGCAGTTCGTCGGCATGGAGCGGTCGGCCTTGCATCGAAAGCTGAAGCAGCTGGGGGTAAATTCTGACGAGCGGGTGGGCAGCTGAACGAACGATCTCTGACGCGCCAACCGGCGGTCCGATGACGCGCGCCGGCCACGTCGTGAGGTCCGACCGCCGGGACCGGTAAATGGCGGGGCTGCATTGGCCCCGAAGCCGCTTAATTCGGCTTGGTGCCGATGCTTTGACAACCGCCAGAGCAGCGGCTGTGATTCTCTTATAAGCGAAACCGGAAGGAGGCGACCCAGATGCGCCCGATGGAAGGCATGCGCGTAATCGCGCTGGAACACGCCGTCGCGGCCCCCTTATGCACGCGGCATCTTGCCGACCTTGGCGCCGACGTGATCAAGATCGAGCGGCCCGGCGAGGGTGACTTCGCCCGAGCCTATGACGACTACGTCAATGGCATCTGCAGTCACTTCATCTGGCTGAACCGGGGCAAGCGCAGCGTAACGCTCGACGTCAAGAATACCGACGCCCGGTCTGCTCTGAACACGTTGATCGAGGGCGCCGACGTGCTGGTGCAGAACCTCGCTCCGGGTGCCGCCGCGCGGCTCGGACTGACGCACGAGGCGCTGCGTTCAGTAAATCCGAAACTGGTCGTGTGCGACATTTCGGGCTACGGCGAAAGCGGCCCGTTCGTGCAGAAGAAGGCCTATGATTTGCTAATCCAGGCCGAATCCGGGTTGATCAGCGTAACCGGATCGGCCGATGAGCCTTCGCGGGTTGGTATCTCGATCGCGGACATCGCAACAGGAATGTACGCACTGACCGGCATCCTGGGTGCGTTGTTGCGGCGCAGCCGGACGGGCGAGGGGGTAAACGTCAAGGTCGCCATGCTCGATGCGCTGGGCGAGTGGATGACCTATCCGATGCTGCGTCATGCCTACGCGGGGTCGCCGCCGCCGCGGGTGCCGACCAACCATCCGGCGATCGCTCCCTACGGTGCGCATCGGACGAAGGATGGCCAGGTCATCCTGGGGCTGCAGAATGAACGGGAGTGGGCGACGTTTTGCACCAAGGTGCTTGGCCGAACGGATGTGCAGACTCATCCCAGCTTCGCGACACAGTCGATGCGCCGGCAGAATCGGCTGGAACTGACGGCGATGATTGAAGCTGTCTTCAGCGACAAGACCTCGGCTGAGGTCGCCGATCTGTTGGATGCAGCCGGCATCGCCAATGGTCGTCTGAACGAGCCGATCGACGTCTGGAACCACGTTCAGTTCACCGCACGCGACAAATGGCGGAACATCGGTACCGAGGCGGGACCGGTGCGCGCGATGCTGCCACCGTTCACGTTCACCGATGAGGCGGCGCCAATGGGGGATGTGCCGTCGATCGGGCAGCACACCGACGAGGTGCTGACCGAAATCGGCGTCCCGCGCGAGAAGATCGCGGCGATGCGCGCGTCGGGCGCATTGTGATCTCGTTTGACCCGGGGCAGCACCGGATGGTTCCCGAACAGCGTTGGTTCGAAGACTTCCGGACCGGCCAGCGCTTTGTGCTGCCAAGCCGGACGATGACAGATGGGCAATAGCGTTACTTGTTGCGGCGGGTCTTATCCCGACCGCACCTGTTGATGGCTGTGGCTCGCTTGCCGACGATGCCGAGGGCGCCACTCGACGCGATCAGCTGAGGCCTTGTTCCAGTGCCGAGGCCAAGGCCGGTTCGGCCGTTGCGGGTCAGCCGCACCACGCGTCCGATCGGCCATGATGATCGGGGAGGGGCCTTGGCATTAACGCGGCGGCTCGTCCGACCGGGTCGCCTGCGATGGTGCCGGCCGCCGCAAGCGAGGCTTGGGCTGCGGCGTCGTCGTATCCAACACCGCGTGCAATGCCGCGACGGTCTCTGGAGGCAGGCGGTGTATGGTCTGGGCCAGCCGGTTCGCCAGCGCCGTCTGCTCCGGCGTCAGCCCCTCCGTGTGGACGGTCACCCTCGGGTTCGAGAGTCGAGCGAGGCGTGACAGATCGTCCGCCTCATCCCAGATCAGTCCGAAATATTCGTTCACCTGATGCACCAGACCTGCGCTGGGCGCGCCGCGCCGGCCGTGCTCCAGCGCCGACAGATAGGCCGCGGACACCTGAAGCGCCTCCGCCAGATGCGTCAGAGTCAGACCGCGATTGGCCCGCAAGCCACGCAGGCGAGCGCCGAACGGGGTCATCGAGTTCGCCGCAGGATCAGGCGCACTGAACCCGGGTTGAGTGCATGCGGGTGAGCGGCGCCCAGGATCAACGGCCGGATGTCCGGCAGGTTGAGCCAATGGGAGAACTCGCGGCGGATCACCCCACCGGTTTCGCCGGAACCGCGGCCTGTCACCACCTCCACACAACGAATTTGATCGACATGCGCGGCGCGCAAGAACGCCACCAGCGCATGGAAGGCGCGCTGGGCGGTCATCCCGTGCAGGTCCAGGGTGCGGGAAGCTGTCAGCTTGCCGGAGCGAAAGCGCTGCCATGTCGCCTTGTCGAGGCCCCCGGGTTGAGCCCCGACCATGAGCGGCGACGCCATCATACGGAGCTTTGATAACTGGGCAGCGACGTGTGGCGAAACCGGGGGGGATGCCGGCGGTGGTGCTGGCGGTGGTGGAAGTCTAGTGGACTGGGGTTGCGCCGCGTCTGTCGCCTGCTGCTTGACGCGGCGCCGGAAGGGCGCGATCTGGCTGGCATAGTTCGCCCAAAGCGCCAGATCAGCTTCTGTCAGGGAGCGGGGGCGGGGCGGCATGATGGCGCAACTCTCAGCGTGTGACCAATCCGGGGATCAGGACCCGGCGCCAGTCTCGGCCAGCGCGGGTCTGACCACGCTGGATGTTATACCGGGCAACGTATGCGTTGACCGGTATGCGCGGCCGGTTGGCAGGCGTGCGAGCGAAAACTGACTCCAATATTAATCGGCGAAGCGCCGTTGGATAATATTGAGCCGCACTCCATCCCGAACCGCTTGATACCATGCCACGATCCGGGTGGCACCCGCTACGCGCGAACCTCGCGCGGTTCGGCGCAGACCGCTCGTCTAACCTGGATCACGTGATAGGCCGCGCGACGCAAGCGCATCCAGATAACGCGTCCACCGGTGGTCCTGCTCTCGGCCCAGCTCAGCGAGGTAATCCCAGGAGAAAATTCCGGTATCATGCAGATCGTCGAAGACGAGCCGGACTGCGTAATGGCCGACCGGCTCGATCGCGATAATACCGACATGGCGGCGGCCAGCGATCGTCTGTTTCTGCGTCGGGCTATGGCCCTGAACCTCAGAGCTTGGGCTCTCCACCCGCAGATATTCGGCAGGCAGAGCATACACCGTTCCATCGTCGAACGAGACATGCAGGGCCCGCGTCTTGCGGTCCAGACGGATCTCGGTAGGAACCGGCATCATTCCGGCAACTTCCGGGCCTCTTCCGGCAGCATGATCGGAATGCCGTCGCGGATCGGATAGGCCAATCCGGCCTTCCGGCTGATCAACTCGTTGGCGGACCGATCATATTCCAGCGGAGCCTTGGTCAGCGGGCAAACCAGCACTGCCAGTAGCCGAGGATCGACAGCCGACGGCAGCGGCTGGGCAGTCGAGAGTTCGCTCATGGTCTGTCCTAGCTCACGGAATGGCTCGGCACATCGGGGCCGGCCGCCCCCATCTGCAGCAGCGCGAGCAACGTGGCCGCGCGATCGGCATCGGCTGGCGCCTCCAGCAGCGCCTGCTTCTCCACCGGTTCGAACGGACAGGCCATGGCCAGAGTGATCACCAGTCCGTCGTCGGACAGGCTTCGGATGGCGTCCCAATTCGCATCGACACCGCGGCGGCCAAAGTAGCCGCGCAGCGCGGCCAGAAGTTTCTCGCGTTCTATTTCGACAGGCGGACGGCTGAGAACTAGATCCTCCGCATAGCGGGAATAATCACCCCGCACCCGGCGGTAACCGTGGCGCATCTCGCATTCCTGGCCGACGGTAAAACGGATAATGCCGGTGAGCGTAACCAGGAGCCGGCCGTCGTCGGTTTCGCTGAATGACGACAACCGTCCCATGCAGCCGACGCGGTAAAGTCCTGGTTCGTCCGTTCCACCAGCCGCCTGTGGATCTGCCTGGACCATTCCGAACATACGTCCGCGGCCCAGGGAATCCTCGATCATCGCCAGGTAACGCTTCTCGAAGATGTTCAGCGGCAGCTTGCCGCGCGGCAGCAACAACGCGCCGGTCAGCGGAAACACCGCGAATTCCGACGGCAGATCCTCAAGCTGCGGATGAAACGCTGCCATTCAGCTGAACAGCAGCGCTGAAAGCCGGCGACGGGCGCTGGCAGTCGCCGGATCCTCAAAGCCCCAGGCCTCGAAGAACTTCAACAACTGCAATCGGGCGGCCTCCTCATTCCAGGTGCGGGCGCGGCGAAGGATTTCCAGCAGGGCTTCGGCGGCTTCTTCCCGTTGCCCCATCGCGTTCAGCGCGGTTGCCAGGTCGTAGCGCGCCTGGTGGTCGGCGGGGTCAGCCGCAAGTCGCCCCTGCAGCGACTGCAGTTGATCTTTTGCCTGCCGGCCCTCGCGCGCCAGTAACAGCGCACTGCGGGCGCCGGCGACCTCGGCATGTTCGGTGACCTTCGCCGGTACCTGCGAAAGCGCCTCTTCGGCGGCTTCCTCCTGGTCCATCGCCATCAGGGCGCGGATCAGGCCGCCCCAGGCGTCGCCGTTTTCCGGCTCCTCGCCCAGCAGTGCGCTGAACAGCTCACCCGCCTGTTGCGCATCACCCTGTTCCAGCGCCGTCTTCGCTTCCGCCAGCAGATCCGCGGTCGGCATCGAGCCCCCGGTCGTTTTCAGCAAGGCCTCGACGAAGCGCTTGACCTCGGACTCCGGCTGAGCACCCTGGAACATGTCGGCGATCTGGCCCTGCCAAAAAGCGGCGACGGTTGGCACCGACTGCATCGGCAGCCCGAGTTGCCCCAGCTGGCGAACCAGCGCCTGATTCTGGTCGATATCGATCTTGACCAGTTTCACTCTGCCGCCAGCGGCTTTGGTCACCTTCTCCAGCGTCGGGGTCAACTGCTTGCAGGGGCCACACCAGGTCGCCCAGAAGTCAACCAGGACCGGAATGGTCTTGGAGGCCTCGATGACGTCCTGCATGAAAGTCTTCTGGTCGCCGTTGACAATCATGTTGGTGGTCCCGCCGGTGGCGGTGTCAGGCGCAGCCTGGCCGATGATGTGATCCATGGGTCGTGGTTCCTGGTCGTCCTGATCGTTGACGTAGAGATGTAACCGACCTGCAAACAAACAAGCGGCTGTTTCGAGGCGGTTCAAACCTGCCGATCATGCCGTCTGAAGCCGCTATCGTCCAGCGGATTGGCGCATCGATCGTGACCGCCCACTGCAGGACATGCACCGAAACGGGCACCGAACCGATGCAGACCGGCGCCCCCTGGATCAGGCAATTCCCGATCAGGCTGCTTCCGCCAGCACCAGTCGGCGGCGAGGCACAGCCTTGAGCGGCATCGCCGCATAAACATCCTTGACCGCTTCGGTCAACGAGACGCCAGCCAGCCCTGGCATCAGCTTGCGGCCAGCCTGCTCGAACAGGGGTCCGCTGCGTAGCAACAGCCGCATCCGCGTCGGCGGCATCCACAGCGCAGCGTCGCGGCGCTCCACCCGGAACAGTCCCCCTGCTAGAAGCCGCCCCAGCTGCCCGGTCGAATAGGGCAGCCCATATCCGAACGGCGTGCTCTCACGGTACGCCCAGATCCCGCTTCGGTTCGGCACCACGATGAGCAAACGGCCGTCGTCCTTCAAGACCCGCCAAACCTCGCGCAACATGCGACGCGCGTTCTCCGCCATCTCCAGTCCATGCACGAGCAGCACGCGGTCGAACATCAGATCGCCGAACGGCAGGCTGTCTTCTTCCGCGGCGCATGATAGGTTCGCCACCCCTGGCGGCCAGCGCGCCGCACCCATCTGAGCAGGTGTCAGCGCGATACAATGTCTCGCCTGATCACGCCAGAGACGGAGGTAGGGCATCGCGTATCCCAGCCCGAGCACAGTCTCGTTGGGTGCCGACGGCCACATCGCAAGCAGACGCTCACGCAGGAGACGCGCCGTCACCGCGCCCCGCGCTGAACCATAGAATTCGGCGGCAAGGTGTGCATCCGCTGTCATCGCTGTTCTATAACACGTCCGGCGGTTTCCGATCGAATGAACGAGTGCTAGTGTCCAAACAACGGGGGCTCGCTCAGACGGTGCATTTCGGGTCTTGGCACGGGGTGCGTTCCGGCCCGGCAGCCAGATCCGGGCGACCCATTAAGCGAATGTCCGCCTCGGTAAACTGGGAGATTATTCATGACAGTCACAGCCTCCCCAATTCCCATCCTGAAGGATAACTACGCTTGGCTGCTGCGTGAAAGTGGCACCGGCGCGACCGCTGTTGTTGATCCCGCCGACGCCGACGCTGTGATAGAGGCGATCGAGAAGGCGGGTGGCCGGCTGGACATGATTCTGCTGACCCATCACCACGAGGACCACATTGCCGGTGTCGATGACGTCCGGGCGCGGTTCAAATGCCCCGTCGTGGGCGCCGCGGCCGACCAGCACCGGCTGCCAAAGCTTGATGAAGCGGTCAGGGAAGGCGATCCGGTCCGGCTGGGCGATGCGACAGCACAGGTCATCGATACGCCGGGCCATACCCGGGGCCAGATCAATTTCTTCTTCCCCGACGGCGATGTCCTGCTTTCTGGCGACACGTTGTTCAGTCTCGGCTGCGGCCGCTTGATCGAGGGGACGCCGCAGGAGATGTTCGCCAGCCTGCGCAAGCTGGCAGCCTTGCCCGCCGATACGCTGGTCTGCTGCGGACATGAATACACCGAAAGTAACGCGCGATTCGCCCTCGCTGTCGATCCGGACAATACCGCGCTGCATGACGTCGTCGGCAAGATCGAGCAATTGAGGGCCGCCGGCCAGCCCAGCGTGCCATCCATCCTGGGTGACGAACTGAGAACAAACCCGTTTCTCCTGGCACCTGATGCGGCCAGCTTTGCAACTCTGCGTGCGAAGAAAGACAAGTTCTGAAGGGACGACCGATCGTGAAGTTGTATTATTCACCAACCAGCCCGTACGTGCGGAAGGTCATGGCCTGTGCGATTGTCCGCCACCTTGATGGCAGGATCGAGCAGCACAAGTGCGATCCGCATGCATCCCCCGCCGACTTGGTAGCGGACAATCCGCTGTCGAAAGTGCCTTGCCTGGTCACCGACGACGGACTGGCGTTGTTTGGCAGCCAGTTGATCTGCGAATATCTCGACAGTCTGGGCGAGGATCTGCCGCTGTTTCCCGCGCATGGAGCACCTCGCTGGCGAGCCCTGAAATTTCAATCCCTTGGCGACGGCATCCTGGACGCCGCGGTGCCCTGCCGCGGCGAACAGGGCAAGCCGAAGGAGGCCGCTCGGGATACCCAGATCGCCCGCTTCAAGACCGTCATCAGTCGAACGGTTGATATGCTTGAGGGCGATCCGCCGCAAAAGCATGTTGATATCGGGTCCATCACGGTGGCCTGTGCGTTGGGCTACCTGGACTTCCGTTTCGCGGCCGATGCATGGCGAACCGGGCATCCGAAGCTTGCGGCATGGTATCAAGCTTTCGCGCAAAACAGCGGTCTCGCCGAAACCGCACCCGCTTGAGGGCCTGTTCTACATTAATCGCTGCGAATTGCTGTGGCGAACAGGCCCTAAACCTATGTCTTGCCGGGCAGCTTCATCGGCGTGCTAACCCACTGATTGCAGGTGCTGCCTTAAGCCGGACGGCCCGGATCAGCGGCGCCGATCATGCGTTCAGTTCTCGAACCTGCTTCATTGATCAGTTGATCGACTGAGCGGGTCTCCGGCAGGTCACGCCAGAAGCGGGCGGGCATGTGTCGTCTCATCAGCCTTGGATTGCTTCGCGACGGATTGAAGACAGCGGAATAATACCGGCGCCACCATTCCTCGACCGCATCGCCAAAGGCAGCATCCTTCCGCTGCAGCCCAGGCGCGAAGCGCACGGTCGTCCGATCCCAATGGAGCGTCAGGTCCGGCGTCAGAATGGAAAATCGCATGTTGGCAAAGCGGTCGATGAAAAACCCGGAGGTTTTGCGCAGAACGCGGTGGTGCGGTTCATACCAGGCCAGAAAAAGCGCACCGTCCGGCTCATGAACCTCGCGGAACCGGACAAAGGCGGTCATTCGGTGCTGATCATGCTTGACCGCGGCCGCCAGTCGCCGGAGGCGATGGACCAAGGGGTCGGCGGCCCTTTCCATCAGGCCTCGTTCGCCGCGGTCAAGCCGCCACAGCGCCTGGTAAAGCAGCGACCAGCGCTGCTCATCGCGGTGGCAAGCCACCCAATCGGCGAGGCAGGCGAACGAGCGCGGGATCGTGGTGATCTTTTCCTGGCTTGGCAGCATTCCGTTGAACAACGTGGGGTCGTGTACGCTGCTCCAGATTATGTCCGCCGGCGCAGCGTCGACAGCCAGCAGTTTTCTGGCCGCGCAGCGGAATTCATTCAGATCGTCAGGATGTTCGATGCTGACGGTGTAGGTCATCCGAAAAGCGAAAGTTGCCCGCCCGGTGCTGCAACGATCGTCCGCAGGTCGGATACGTCGAGCAGGCGGGTCGGCCGATGGTCAGCGGCAATCACGAACGGACGCAGGCGACGGATCGATCCGGTCAGCCGCTGCAGATCGTCCAATCGCAGCCGTCCGGACACGCGCGCCCGCAAGACCTGCCCAACGGAGCGGACTCCCAGACCGGGAACGCGCAGCAGCATCTCTCGATCGGCGGTGTTGACGTCGACCGGGAAACGATGCCGGTTGCGCAGCGCCCAGGCCAGCTTCGGGTCGATCCGTTCGTCAAGCATGTCGTCCTGAGTTCCCGCCAGGATCTCTGAAGCGGAAAATCCATAAAACCGCATGAGCCAGTCGGCTTGGTAAAGTCGATGCTCGCGACCAAGCGGGGCAGCCCGAGCGGGAAGTGCCGCGCTGGCGTCGGGAATGGGGGAGAACGCCGAGTAGTAGATCCGTTTCAGACGAAACTTTCCATATAAGGCAGACGCGGTTTTCAGCATGACCGAATCGGTGCTGCTGTCGGCGCCGACGATGATCTGCGTGCTCTGGCCGGCAGGCGAAAACGGCGGTGCCTTAGGTTCGGTTTTTGACTGAGCTATACGCGTGCTCAGGTCTGCCATGGTGCGGTGGATCGACTGGATCTGCTTTTCCGGGGCGAACTGTTGCAGACCCTCTTTCGTTGGCATCTCGAGGTTGATCGAGAGCCGATCCGCATACAGCCCGGCCTGGGCGATGAGATCGGGGCTGGCGTCCGGGATCGTCTTCAGGTGGATGTAGCCGCGGAATGCGTGTGTCTCGCGCAGCGTCCTCGCGACCTGAACCAGGCTTTCCATGGTGTAGTCCGAGGATCGGATTATTCCTGAAGAGAGAAACAGCCCCTCGATGTAATTCCGCCTATAAAACGAAAGTGTGAGATTGACGACCTCGGACACCGTGAAGCGTGTTCGCCGCACGTTGGAAGACCGCCGGTTGACGCAGTAGGCGCAGTCATAGACGCAAGCGTTGGTCAGCAGGATTTTAAGCAACGATACGCAGCGCCCGTCGGGGGTATAGGAGTGGCAGATGCCGTTGCCGGTGCTGGAACCCATGCCGCCGCTGTCGCGGGAGTTTTGCCTCACGCCGCCCGAAGACGCGCAAGATGCATCGTATTTCGCCGCATCGGCGAGAATAGCCAGCTTATCCAGCACCGGAAGCGCGAGGGTGGAAACTGACGGTGCCGCGGACCGAAATGTCATGTTCCTGTTATGTTCGATATTTCGCGCGATGTCCAGGTACACGTGCTGAAATTTCAGCGATATTGTTCCAAATCCGTTGTGCCAGTCCCGTTGTGCCAGCCCTATCGAGGCCGCCTTGGTGTGCCAGACCTGGTGTGCCTTCCCAGGTCTGGCCTCCCTAGTTCCTAGTGTGTCCGCCCCCGTCCTGTCTTCGCCTGCAGTGCGTCAATCATCTTTGATGCTTCGGCCTTGGAAAGCTGCGGGTCGAACGCCTCGCCCGCTTCCTCGCAGAGTGTCTTCAGGTAGGACGCTTGTGCGCCGGTCATGGACTCCGCACCGGTGGTCCAGTCGTCAGGTTCCTTCTCTGTATTTGATGGGGTTGCGGGATCAGGTTGATTTTTCGGATTGTCGCTCATTGTCCCAGAACGCCCGCGATCCTGATTTGTTCCGACGTACCCGCGTTAAATCGACCAGATCAATATTCAAATTGATAGGTCAGGCCGACGCTGGCCGCATCCGCGCTGCTGGTGCTGCCCGTCGCTGAGGTTGAGCCAGAGCCGGCGGTGGTTTCCAGCTTCAGGCCCTTTGCCAGATCCACCTGCACCGTCGCCTGGGTGCCGGTGCCCGAGGCACTCTGCTGGGCACCGACGTAGACGCCTCGCGCTACATACTTCCCCGCCTGAAGCGTCGGGTTGCCTGCGCTGTTGCTGCCGACGGACAAACGGTCCAACCCCAGGCCGCCGCGCAGGCTCGCCAGCGGATCATACCCAGACGTAGCTCCTGACAACGTTGCCAGCGCTGACGCGATCTCGGCCAGCTGCAGCGGGCTGAGTTTCGACGTGCTGGTATTGAATAGAAGCTGCGCCAGGATCTCGTCCTGCGGCATGGGCGGAATGCTCGACAGGGTGATCTTCGGATCTTTCGCGGTGCCGCTGACGGTCAGCGTCGCGACCAGCGTGGAGGTGGTCGAGGTGGCGATGAAATGGAGCGCCGGGTCGGAGATCGCGGCGCCGGCGAAGTTGACCGAACCCTCGGTGAAGTTGAGCGTGGTCCCGATGATGCTGAGGGTGCCCTGGCGCAACTGGAAACCACCGCTGGGGATCGGCTCAGCCGTCGTGCCGCCAATATGGATCTTGCCACCAAGTTCCGCATACAGGCCGCGGCCGCGGATGAACACCTGCTGCGGCGCGCTCAGCGTGAGGTCAAGGGCGATCGTCAGGGCCGGTTTGCTGGATGGCGGCGGGGGGGGTGGCGGTGCATTCGCGTCACGCACCGGCAGCACCGCCACGGACGCTGGCAGCTTGTCCGGTATCTGGATATCCGCATGCCTTATGTGCAGCGAGCCGGCGGCGAGAAGGTTGCTCGTCAGGTTGCCGCTGACCGTCAGGTTGGCGTCGACCAGCGCACTCATGAGGGTGCTGTTGACCGGCTTGGCGTTGTCGGCGGTGAAATGCAGATCGACCGGCATGGCGCCCGCCAAGCCGATCGATCCGCTGCCGCCCAATGTTCCCGGGTCGGCCTTGCCGCTGAAATGCGTCAGTCGGATGATGTCGCCCTGGGCCTGGACCGTGGCGACAAGGTCGGTGACGTGGGCGCCCAGGGCGTAATCGGTCACATCGCCCTTGCGCAGGTCAGCGGTTCCGCGAACCTGTGGAGCGGCCGGCGTCCCGGTTACCGTTGCAGCCAGGGCCACCTCCCCCCTGGCGCGCCGTCCCTGGGCTGACAACAGGGGATCCAGCATCGCAAGGTCCACGAAACCGTTGGTCTTCAGGTCCATGTGGCCGGTTTTCGACAACGGGGCCGATCCGATGACCGATAGATGTGAAGCACCCGCGTTCAACCTGGTGTCAATCCTGGCGGAGGTGCCAAGCAGGTCAACCTTCGAGACGATGTTGGCGACAGGCAGCGCCTGACCCGCGCCCTGCCGCTGTCGCAAGCCAGTCGCGGTCAGCTTGATCGGCCCTTGCGGCCGCGCGGGGGTGCCGGTCAAATGCGCTTCCGCGCCAATGACGCCGTCTGCCGCATAGGCCGGGTTGACGATCGCGGCGACATCGGCGGGCAGGTTTTTCAGCGTGGCATTCAGGTCAAGTGTCTGACCAACGGAACCGGCAACGGACAGCACGGCTTGTCGGAAGCCCAGCCGCAGATGGTCGATCGCCACCCCGTTGGCAAACCCGATCTTGACCGGGCCCAGCAGTTTCAAGGTCTGCTGCTTCCAGCGTGCCGCCATCCGATCCAGCGCCAGGGCGCGGTGCTGCGCGTCCAGGGTGCCGGCGGTGTTGAGCTTCACCGGACCGCCCGCCACATCGGGTGCATTGGCGCCGACGGTGAGTGCGATGGCGTCGAGTGGCCCCTTGGCGGTCACGCGGGCCGAAATCGCCTTGGCGGTTCCGGCCGAGACGCCATCGGCCGTGAAGCGCCCATCCACCGCAGGATGCCCGTTGGGGTCGCTGACCGTCGCGTTCAGCACCGCCTTGTTGATTGCCGCGGTGCCCGGGATCCTGGCGTCGTGCAGCTTGACCGACAGCACCGCTGCCTGGTCATTCGATTGGAAGGTTGCCGCTGCCGCTCCGGCCAATGGGCGGCCCAGCAGTGGCGCGAGGTCGGCGAGGCGCCCGACGTCAATGTGCAACGTGCCGGTCGGAATGACCGCCGGCGGGGTCAAGCTGACGTCGCCGCCGGCCTGCAGCGATTTCCATGCAGCCTGGCTGATGGTGACGTGGGTGGTACCAGCCATCTTGTCCGCGGTCAGATCCAGGGATAGCGGCGAATCCAGCAAGGACCCGTCGGTGGTGATCTTGGCATGCGGGGCGTTGGGCAAACCGGTGGCGTCAACATTTGCCGTCAGATGGCCTGACGCAAACCCTTTGGCCGCCAGGTCGGCGCCGACGTCGGCCTGCACGGCAAGATCATCCAGCGGACCGCTGGCGTGTCCCCTGACATCCATCCGGCCGGACACGCTGGGCTGGACGGCTGCCAGGTCGGCAAGGGCGACGGTCCAGTTGGCGTCGATCACCTTGTTGGCGATGCCGCCCTGCGCCGTGACATGCAGCGCCTTGCCGGCGACGATCAGGTGAGAAAGCTTTATGTCACCGCCATGCATCAAAGCCAGAAGGTCGATCTGACCATCATCGCCGATCAACGCGGGCACCGGGGCCTGGCCACCGGTGATCGCGACTCGCCCTTTGACGGCGGCGGTGATGGTGTCACCTTGTTTCTCGGCCTGAACATCAAGATCGGTGCTGCCGCTGATCGCAGTGCCGGCCATCGCAGCCAGGGGTGTCAGGTCCGGCAGCACGATATGCGCCTTGACCTGCTGCCCGCTGCCAAGATGGGCGGTGCCGTCCGCCGATAGCAAGGGATGATGCAATGCGAAGCTGACCGGACGGTCCGGCGCATCCAGCGGGGCAGACCCATCAAGGGTGATCGGAGCGGCGGCGAAGATGTCCGGTTTGGGTCCGGGTACATGCAGGTCTTGCACCGTCGCGTGCAGATCAACCTGACCGGCCTTCCCCGTGATGTTCGCAGCCAGCGCGCCGATGCTGGCGCCCGCCGCGGCCAGCTTGTCGATCTTGACGACCCCCTTCACGTCGGGCTTGGTGAGCGGACCGCGCACCGCGGCATCCACCTGCACCGACTGCCACGAGACGCCAGGTGCCGGTGCCATGGCGGGGGCTTGCGCCTTGACCGTCAGGTCGGCGGCCTCGTGTTCAGTATCGACGGTGCCGGACGCGGATGCGGTCAGCGAACCCGCGGTGATCGCCACCTGTGTGCCCAGCGCATCCCGTGGACCGTCAACAGACCCATGGATCGTAATCGCGCCCAGGTCGGGAAGATGAGCGACACTCGAGATTAAACCCTTTGCCGGCTCGTCGACCTCGGCCTTCGCCTGGATCAGGCTGGGTGTGAGATGGCCGTTGAGGACGTAGTGTCCCGGGCTGTCGAGGCGCCGAGCATCCAGCTGGATCGTGCCATCAGTCATCGTCTTGAGGTCTGCTGACCCGTCCAGCGCCAAGCTCGCGGCGGTGCCGGCGACCGGCGCACCGATTATCGCCTTGGCGATATGAAGATGCCGCAAATCGACCTGTACGGGCAAATCGAACGAACCACCGCTGCTGGTCTTCTTGCTCTCCGACACCGGCAGCCGGCTGAACTCCAATTGATCCGCCTGGAGGCGGTCAATCAGCGCGGTTCGTTGCAACAACTTCAGTGGCGACCAGTCGATTGCCAGATCCGTAATCGTCACATAGGGACCCTTGGCATCCGACACCTGGATCTGGTGCACCCGCAGATTATCGGGAAACCGGCCGGCCAATCCTTTGATGTCGACCATGCCGCCGGTCAGGCTGGCAATCTCGCTCTCGATGAAACGGCGGCCCGGTCCTGTGTTGGCGCCGATCAGGATGACCGCGACCGCGACAACCAGGACCCCGATCAGGGCCAACAGGATGCCTGCGCTCCATCTAAGCGTTCGCCGGATCAAAACGCCTGTCCGATGCCGATGTAGACATCCAGTGAATCCCCGCCCGGCAGCTTGTTCAAGGGGACGGCGACATCAAGCCGGATCGGACCGATCGAGGTATAATAGCGCGCGCCTAGGCCGGCACCCGCATGATAGTTGCTGGTAAATGGTGCGCCGTTTTCACTGACCTGACCAACATCCACGAACGCCACAACTCCGTAGCTGCCAAGGAAACGCTGGCGCAACTCCACGGTTCCGGTCGAGATCGCGGTGCCGCCGATCGGCTTGCCGTCAGGAAATTGCGGGCCCAGCGACTGGTAGCGATAGCCGCGGACGGTCGCGCTGCCGCCGGCATAAAACCGCTGGTCGGGCGGCAGGCCGAATACGCCGGCGCCATAGACCTTGCCCACCAGGCCGCGCAGCGCCACGACGCTGTGGCCGTCGCCGGACAGGTCAAGATAGGTCGACCCCGCCAGCTGCGCGATAAAGAAGGTCGTACTGGGGGTGCCAAGCGACTCCGTGGGCGTGATCGAGAGGCCGGCGCGAATCCCCGAGGTCGGGTCCAGCAGGCTAGTGGTGCTGTCGTATCTCAGGCTGGCGGGGATGCCGACCAGATTATAATGCCGCGTGATGCCCTCTTGGACGATTGACTCCTGCTCGCCTGAGAGGCCGAGGCTGGCGGTCCAATAGCGCGACAATTTGCGATTGATCGCGATTTTCTCCAGCAGTGCTGTCTGATCGTAGGCCTGCAGGCTCTGCTTCAGTCCCGTCAGGTCGAGTTCCAAGGTCTGGTCGCGCACCAGGAAGTCCGGTTTGAGAAACTGGGCCCCGACCGAATAGCCAGGCTTGACGACGGCGTCGCCTCCGAGGTTGGCAGATGCGGTGAGATTTAGCTGCTCCGCATTGCCGAACAGGTTGCGGTCGTGCCAGCCGGTGGTGAAATTCAAGCCCAGATCGGTCGAATAGCCGAGGCCGAGGTCCACCGCGTGAAGCGGTCGTTCGGTCAGATCGAACTTGATCGGCAGCTGTCCGTCGGCGTCGACCGCGGACGCCGGTTCGACGCGGACGACCGAAAACACCCCGATCGATGCCAGATCCTGCCGGGCTCTCTCGATCGCCTGAGGACTGTACTGCTCGCCCTGATGAAGCAGCAGGCGTTTGCGGACAAAGGACTCGTTCATGTCCTTCAAACCGCTGATGCTGATAGGCCCGATCGTCGCCTTTGGGCCGGCTTCAGGCCGGAAATCTACGTCCAGGGTATTCTGATCGGGATGCAGGATGGCGACCGGCGTGGGAACCTTGGCCAGCGGATAGCCATCCTCCTGCAGCGCATTCAGCAGTTGCCCCTGAGCCCCCAACACCTCGGACGCCATGGCCGGCTGACCCGACTTCAGATTCAAGTGGGCCGGAATATCGAGTGGGACGTGGGTCGAAATCGTGACGGTGCCGAGCTTGAAGCGGGGACCCAGATCGAAAGCGATATTGACCTTCAACGGCGGTTTCGCCGGGGCCTGGCTGATGATCGTGGGCAGCGTGGGCTGACTGAGTTGGTGACCATCGATCGTCGTGCTGACGGTGGCCTTGTAGTAACCAAAGCTGTTCAACGCGGTGGTAAACCGTTGCTCGTCCTGGCGTGCTCTTTCGGTCAGGCCGAAGCCGCCCACTGGGGCCGTCTTCTGCAGTGAGATCAGCGTTGAACTGCCGTTGAGCGCAGCATCCAGGGCACTGTTGCCGGTTGGCTTAAGCGTGACCGCATAAGGCTGCGGATCGGCAGCCCGCGAGCGCCCGATCAGCGGTACTCCCGCTAGCATGGCAGAACAGAAGGCAAGCCACCGAACGGTGGTCGGGATCATTGTCCGGAGGCGGGGCATGTCGGCAACCTAGTGTCCTGCCCCCGAAGTTCGTCGCATCGTGCGACGGCCGCAGGGGATAAGCAGGCCACTGAAAACAAAGAGCGCGTGTCCTGGATCAGAGGTTCGCGCGCTATAGCGAACTTCTGATCCAGGACACTAGCTTAATCTTGCGCCCGACGGCGTCGTTGATCGGTCACGCTTACGCTAGTGTTCCGTCACTTCCCAAGCGTTATCCAGTTCCCAGGAGTTACTCAAATCGCGATAAGCAACGAGTTGGCGTTTGATCCGGACAAGGAACATTCGCGCACACGACCCAGCCTGCTGGCGGATCCAAATCGCCCACCTGGTTTTCTGCTGCGACTGCCGACGGGTCGTGATGGGTGGCTGATTGGCCGCCGGGTCCGGGTGGCGCGCCGGGGCTTCGCCGTCGTGGCATGGACGTTTTCCGCGATGCTCATCCAGTCCTGCTGTCTGCTTCTGCCCGGCTCTGCGAAGGTTGTCTTCGCCCGCTGCTACTGGGCGACGTTCGCTTCCCTGATCGGGGTCAAGGTGCGCGTTATCGGAACGCCGGCGGGGCGGGTGGAGGGGCGGCCGATCATCTACGTGTCGAACCACTCCTCATGGGTCGATATCCCTGTCATCGGCGGGGTTCTCGATGGCTGCTTCATCGCCAAGAGCGACGTGGCGACCTGGCCGGTTATCAGAACGATCGCGCGGCTGGGACGGACGGTGTTCGTCTCCAGGTACCGGGCATCGACCGGCAAGGAGCGCGATGCCATGCTCGCGGTGCTGCGGGCAGGCGATAACCTGATCCTGTTCCCAGAAGGAACCAGTTCCGACGGATCCCGGGTCTTGCCGTTCCGGACCGCTTTCTTCGCGCTCGCCGAAGCGAGGTCAGGCGAAGATCCGGTCAGCATGCCGCTTATTCAGCCGCTGTCGGTGGTGTACGACCGCCTGGGCGGTTTGCCGGCGGGACGGGCCTGCCGCCCGGTGTTCGCATGGTATGGCGACATGGACATTGCCTCGCATTTCTGGCGGCTGGCCCAGCACGTCGGGCTGCGGGCCACTGTGCTGCTGCACGCCCCGCTCGATCCAGCCTGCTTCGGTGACCGGAAGGCCTTATCGAAGGCGGTCTGGCAAATCGTTGCTGATGGCGCATCGACCTTGCGGCAGAACCGGCCGGCGCGACCGCTGGATTTGGATAAACGATTAGCTTCATCCCCGCCGAGGGATGAAGTGCCCCTTGTTTGAGCGTCGGTGTTTCAGGCGATGGTGGTGTGCTCAGATATGGCCGCTGCCGGTGAGACGGCAGCCGGTGAGACGGCGCCCGGTGAGGTCGTTGCCGGTCAGGTCGTTGCCGGTGGGGTCGCTGCCGGTGGGGTCGCTGCCGGTGGCCGCTGGAGGCGGGGGCATTATCCGGATCACCTGGTCTTCACCAGCCGATGCTGTTTGCGACCGGCCGACAGCTTGATCGCTCCGTCCTCGAGCAACGCAGCATCGATCACCTGTGCCTCCTCGGCAACCGTGACATCGTTGACCTTGGCACCACCGCCTCGGATCAGCCGCCGCGCTTCGGCGTTGCTGGCGGCCAGACCCGCGAAAACGAACAGGCGGAACGCTGGAATGCCGACCTGAAGGTCCGCTGCCGCTACCATCACGCTCGGCAACGTCGCCGCGGCCTCGCCTTGCTCGAATGCGCGGCGCGCGGTTTCGGCGGCAAGTGCTCCCTGTTCGGCGCCATGGGCCAGGGCAGTGGCTTCGGTCGCCAGGCGCTTCTTCGCCTCGTTGATCTCCACCCCGCCCAGCGCCTCGAGACGCGCGACCTCTGGCAACGACACATCGGTGAACAACCGCAGGAACCGACCCACGTCACCGTCCTCGGTGTTGCGCCAGAATTGCCAGTAATCATATGCGGAAAGTCGATCCGCGGTCAGCCAGATCGCACCCTGTGCCGTCTTGCCCATCTTGCCGCCCGACGCGGTGGTGATCAGCGGCGTGGTCAGACCGTAGACCGGCTTCGCGTCGGTGCGCCGGGTCAGTTCGATACCGGCGACGATGTTGCCCCACTGATCGGACCCGCCGATCTGCAGCGTGACCCCGTGGCGGCGGCTGAGCTCTCGGAAGTCGTAGCTTTGCAGGATCATGTAGTTGAACTCAAGGAACGTCAGCGGTTGCTCGCGCTCCAGCCGCAACTTGACCGAGTCAAACCCAAGCATGCGGTTAATGGTGAAATGAACCCCGACCTCGCGCAGCAGCGGGATGTAGCCCAGCGTGTCCAGCCAGTCGGCGTTGTTGGCCAGCATGGCCGCGGCCGGCCCCTCACCAAAGCGCAGGAACGGCGCGAAGCAGCGGCGGATGCCGGCCATATTCGCGGCGATGGTCGCGTCGGTCAGCAACTGGCGGGACTCGTCCTTGCCGGACGGATCGCCGATGCGGGTTGTGCCCCCGCCCAGCAGCACGATCGGCTTATGTCCGTACTTCTGTAGCAGGCGCAGGATCATGATCTGCACCAGGCTGCCGACATGCAGACTGTCCGCCGTGCAGTCGAAGCCGATATAGGCACAAACCGAACCTGCCTGCATGGCGGCTCGCAAGGCGTCCGTGTCGGTGCACTGAAAGACGAAGCCGCGGGCGGTGGCTTCCTCAAGGAAACAGCTGGTCGTCATCGTGGCTAACCCGTATCTTGCGAACGATGCGGGTTATCACACAGCGAGGCGAGGGCAAATGCCGCGAACGATCGGCCTGATGAGTGGAACCTCGCTGGATGGGGTGGATGCGGCGTGGCTCGAGACCGACGGGATGACCATCACGCGGTTTGGACCGTCGATGACCCTGCCTTATGATGAACGACTCCGTCGCGACCTGCGCGGCATCCTTGATCTCGCGCCAATGCTCAGGTCTAACGATCAACGACTGCTCAGCGCCATCGACCGGCTCACCGACTATCACGTCCGGGCGGCCCAAGCGCTCGGCGATCAGGCCGATCTGGTAGGCTTCCACGGACAAACCATCCTGCATCAACCGCATCAAGGACGCACGTGGCAGATTGGCGATGCCGGGTCTCTGGCTCGCCGGCTAGGCGTGCCGGTGGTGCACGATTTCCGGTCGGCGGACGTCGCCGCCGGAGGACAAGGGGCTCCGCTGGCGCCGGCGTTTCACAACGCGCTGGCGACGGGTCTTCCGAAGCCCCTCGCTGTGTTGAACATCGGCGGAGTCGCCAATGTCACCTGGATCGGCAACGATGGCGCCCTGCTCGCTTTCGACACGGGGCCGGGCAACGGACCCATCGATGACTGGATGCACCGCCATACCGGCGCCGCCTTCGACCGGGATGGTGCCCTGGCTGGTTCCGGAAAGCCGTCGTTGGACGTCGTTGCTCGGCTGCTGGCTCATCCCTACTTTGTCACACTGGGGCCAAAGTCGCTGGACCGACTCGATTTTGCGCAGGCACTGGCCCACAGCGGGCTGACCGAACTTTCAACGGCCGACGGCGTTGCGACGCTCACGCAATTTACCGCCGCCGCCGCTGCCGCAGCCCGTTTTCCCGAGCCACCACGACAATGGTTGGTGGGTGGTGGCGGACGCCACAACCTGACACTGATGGGCGCGCTGCGGAAAACCACCAGCGCGCCCGTCGAGCCGGTTGAATCGGTAGGGTGGGACGGCGACGCCCTGGAGGCGCAGTGCTTCGGTTTTCTGGCCGCCAGGGTATCAGCCGGACTGCCGCTGAGCTTTCCATCGACGACCGGCGTGTCGACACCGATGCGAGGAGGGCGTATCGCAACGCCGATCCTTTGTTCCTGACCAGGTGCTTCGAATCAGTCTAATGACCAGACGGGCCTATCGTTTGCTTCGGCTTCCGTTTGCTCCGGCTTCAACTCGTACGTCGTTACCCGGAAGCGCCGTCTCCCGACGACGGGTCCGTTTAGTCTGCCGCCAGCGCCATTTGCTTCCTGGCGATTGCCTTCCCGCAAAAGTCGTCGACCGCTTCAGAGACGGTGTCAGCCTCGTTCGCGAAAACGTGATCTGCACCTGCTACGACGCGATAGTCCACGTGCACGTTCTTTTGCGTATTCAGCTTGTCCACCAACTTCCGAACGGCCGGTTCCGGGACAAGTTCATCCGCATCGCCGTGCAGCATTAATCCACCGCACGGGCAGGGGGCAAGGAACCCGAAGTCGTAATGATTGGCGGGTGGCGCGACACTGACCCAGCCGGATATCTCCGGGCGGCGCATCAACAGCTGCATCCCGATGAAGGCGCCGAATGAATAGCCAGCGATCCATAGGCCGCCATGACCCGGATTAACCGCCTGCATCCAATCCAGCGCCGCGGCGGCGTCGCCAATCTCTCCAATGCCGCCGTCGTAGCGGCCCTGACTGCGCCCGACACCGCGAAAATTGAAGCGCATCACGGAACAGCCAAGCTTCTGAAAAGCTTGATACATCGAATAGGTGATGCGATTATTCATGGTCCCACCGTGCAGCGGATGCGGGTGCAAGACGAGCGCCACAGATGCACCTGGTTCCTTTGAGTGATGATAACGACCTTCGAGCCGACCATCAGGACCGGCAAACATTACCTCGGGCATGGCATACGAAACCTGTTTCCTGTCCCACCAACAAAGCATGTGCCGAAGCCACCGCGGCTTCGCCCACCCTTGCTGGACCTACGACATGTCGCGGACCCGAATAGCCTCGGTTTTTCCGCATGATCCTCAATTAAATAGGAACGCAGTCCCCTTATTTCAGTTCCATGGCGTCCGATCAAACCATCAATTGTTGACCGCCGCCATCACTAACTTTAGTTTAGCATTGGCCGCGTCGCACTTTGTTTCCGGCTGTTCACCTATCTCGTTTATCGTAACGGATCGCCTATCGGGTTTGGCAGTCTTCACAAGTCCATCAGTCTATACGCCTTCCGGCGGAGCCTTTCACCAAAGGAATGTCACATCGCCTTCATGTTCGTGTGTAGCGTCAGTAGAGGCAATTGCGGAACTCCCATTGGCCGCTTCAGTCTTTTGAACCCGAACAGGGTTTAGACCTGCATCGCAGGGACGCGGATCGTAAAATCTAGCAACTTGGATTGACCCTCATTAGACGGCCAAACCGGCCCGCGGCGCCTGATCGGAATCGCTTGATCGCCAGCAGTCCGTTTGCTGCCAAAATGGTAGATCGGTGCAGCCAAACGGGCTCCAAATGCGGCTTTTGGGGCAGTTAACCAAGCTGGCATGCACCGTGGTTTTACGCGATGTGGATCGATCGGAGACACCATCTGATGACCAGCGAGATCGGATCCGAGAATGAACGAGCTGCGATACCTGGACGCCAACGCGACGCAACCTTTGCGTCCCTCTGCAAGAAACGCTGTCTTCGCCGCGTTCGAGGTGGTTGGCAATCCGTCATCAATCCACCAGTCGGGTCGCGCTGTGCGATGCATCATGGAGGATGCCCGCGAGACGATAGCCCAGACGTTCGGCGCCCAGCCACAGGATGTCGTGTTCACGTCGGGCGGCACCGAGGCTGACGCCGCGGCAGTGCATGCCGTGGTCGGGCGGCGTCGTCTTATCATAAGCGCGATCGAGCATGACGCTGTGCGCGCCGCTGCCGTCGAGGCCGCCCGGTTGGCGGCCGTGGATGCTCTCGAAGCGGCCGGCGCGCCCGCCGTGGTTCCGGTCAACTCGGACGGCGTGGTCGATCTGCAGGCTCTTGACCGGCAGTTGAGCGACGGCATCGCATCACTGGTTTGCCTGATGCTCGCCAACAACGAGACCGGGGTCATCCAGCCGGTCCAGGAAGCCGCTGCGATCTGCCGGCGGCACAATGCGTTGCTGCATGTGGACGCGGTGCAAGCCGCGGGACGGATGCCCGTCAACCTAAACCAATTAGGAGCGCACAGCCTGGCGATCTCTTCGCACAAGCTGGGAGGACCGACCGGGGTGGGCGCTCTGCTCCTGGCGCCCGATGCACCGTTCGCGGCGCCGCTGTTCAGGGGCGGCGGCCAGGAACGCGGCCGGCGCGGTGGAACGCCGGCGGCAGCGCTGATCGCCGGCTTCGCGGCGGCTGCTCGATCGAGCGAGGCGGACGACCAAGTCTACCTGGCCCGGTTGCGGGACATCGCCGAACAGGCCGCGATTGCCTGCGGTGCCATCGTCTGCGGCGATCCGCGCCGTCGGTTGCCGAACACCTCCTGCATCGCCCTGCCGGGGATCCCGGCCAGCACACAAGTCATCGCCCTCGACCTGGAAAAGATTGCGGTCAGCGCCGGTTCGGCTTGCAGTTCGGGCAAGGTGCAGACCAGTCACGTCCTGCATGCGATGGGTCTCGGGGCGCTCGCCGGACAGGCCATCCGCGTCTCATTGCCGTGGAACGCTACCCGAACCGACGTTGATGCCTTTTCCAGCACCTACCGGCGCGTGGCTGCGCAGCTTCGCCTCACTCTGGCACCCCGCACCCTGGCACCCCGCACCCTGGCACCCCGCACCCTGGCACCACAGCCTCCGTGAACCTAAATTCTAACCCCATGACCACTACGCCGCCGCGTCCCAACCAGCTCGTGTATCTCGACAACCAAGCGACAACGCGGTGCGACCCGCGGGTGGTTCAGGCGATGCTGCCGTTCTTCTCCGAAGCGTATGGCAATCCGCACAGTGTCGAGCACGGGATGGGTCGTGATGCGGAAGCGGCCGTCGAGGCTGCGCGTGCACAGGTCACGCGCTTGATCGGTGCCGAGGTCCGTGAGGTCGTCTTCACCTCTGGTGCCACCGAGGCCAACAACATCGCGATCAAGGGAGCTGCGCGCTTCGCCGCCGGCATGGGCGACATGCGGCGTCGGATCATCACCGTCGGGACGGAGCACAAATGCGTCCTCGAAGCGGTGGCCGATCTCGCCGCCGAGGGGTTCGAGCCGGTCGTCCTGCCGGTGCGACCCGATGGCCTGCTCGACCCTGACACGCTGCGCGCTGCGCTAGCCACACCGACCTTGCTGGTCAGCGTGATGGCAGTCAACAACGAGACCGGCGTGATCCACGATCTGGCGGCACTGGCGACGATCGTGAAGGACGCCGGTGCCCTGTTCCACTCGGATCTGGCACAGGCGCTGGGCAAGATCCCGCTCGACCTCACCGGCTGGAAGGTCGATCTGGCGTCGATCAGCGGCCACAAGTTATATGGCCCCAAGGGTATCGGCGCGCTGTTCGTTCGCCGCCGTCCCCGCGTCCGGCTGGCACCGCTGTTCTCGGGGGGAGGGCAGGAGAGGGGGCTTCGCTCCGGCACCTTGCCGACCCCGCTGATCGTCGGCCTGGGTGAGGCTTGCCGCTGGGCGGCGCAGGACATGGCCTTGGAAACCCGCCGCATCGACGAGTTGCGGGCCGAACTGCTGGAGCGGCTGCGGCACGACATTCCGGGGATCCGGATCAACGGCAGCGTGACGGCGCGGATCGCCGGGAACCTGAACCTGACGTTTCCGGCTGCCACCGCGGCCGCGCTGATGGATGCGGTGCCGGCGCTCTGCGTTTCCACCGGTTCGGCCTGCTCGTCTGCCGCGATCGAGCCCTCCTACGTGCTTCGAGCCCTTGGCCTGTCTGATCACGAGGCTGCTCGGACCTTGCGCATCGGGATCGGACGCTTTACCTCCGCTGCCGATGTCGATTACGCCGCTTCGGCCCTGGCAGCGGCTCATGCCGACTTTGAAGCCGCCCATCCTGATATGCTGCACAAGGCCTGATCCGTATGCCCCGCACGACCTTCCCCAATGCCTAGAATGACTTTCATCGAGCGCGATGAGACCCGCCGCGAGGTCGACGCGCCGATCGGCCTGTCAGTGTTGGAGATCGCCCACAAGCATGGGGTCGACATCGAAGGCGCCTGCGAGGGCTCGCTGGCCTGTTCGACCTGCCACGTCATCGTCGATGCAGCCTGGTTCAGGAAGCTGGAGAGCCCGACCGAGGATGAAGAGGACATGCTGGATCTGGCCTTCGGCCTGACGCAGACCTCGCGCTTGGGGTGCCAGATCGTGATGACGTCCGCGCTCGACGGCCTTGTGGTGACGTTGCCGGCCGCGACCCGCAACGCCCAGAGTTGAGAGTGGGGCGCTGAGCGTGCGCGTCCTGGTTGCCATGTCCGGTGGCGTTGACAGCAGCGTTGTCGCCGGTTTGCTGCACGAAGCCGGGCATGAGGTCATCGGCGTGACCCTGCAGCTCTATGACCATGGCGCCGCGACCGGCCGCAAGAGCACCTGCTGTGCGGGCCAGGACATCTACGACGCACGCCGGGTGGCCGATCGTCTGGGCATTTCGCACTACGTCATTGATGCCGAGGAGCGATTTGCCCGATCCGTGATTGACGCGTTCGCCGACGGCTACGCCAGCGGCGAAACGCCGGTGCCGTGCATCCGCTGCAACCAGTCGGTGAAATTCGCGGATCTATCGATCTTGGCACGCGAGTTGGGTGCTGAACGACTCGCGACCGGTCATTATGTCCGTCGCATTGAGGGGCCGGATGGCGCCGAACTGCACCGCGCCGCCGACTCGGCGCGGGACCAAAGCTGGTTCCTGTGCGCGACGACGCGCGCGCAGCTCGAGATGTGCCTGTTCCCCCTCGGCGACATGGCGGACAAGGCCGTCGTCCGCGGTGTCGCCCATCGTCTTGGATTGCGAGTGGCGGAGAAGCCGGACAGCCAGGACATCTGCTTCGTGCCAACGGGTGCCTATACGGACGTCATCTCCAAACGCCGTCCCGACGCCCTCGAACCGGGCCTGATCGTCACCACCGAGGGACGTGTTGTCGGCAGCCACGACGGTATCGCCCGATATACCGTCGGGCAAGGCAAGCGGCTGGGGGCGGCGGCAGTGGTGCATGGCCAGCGCCAGGTCGTCGTCGCCAGTGAACCGGCCCTGCGGCGCATCATCGTGGGACCGCGCGGGACAGGAACAAGAAGCATGCCGCTTCGCGACGTCGGCTGGCTGATCCGCGAGCCGACCGATCAACTTCGTTGTTCGGTGAAGCTGCGCGCGCGGGAGGCGCCTCGCGTCGCGGTTGTCAATGTCTCAGCCGCCACCACCACGGTCACCCTGGATGAACCTGCCCTGCCGGCGCCCGGTCAGGCCTGTGCCTTTTATCTTGGCGACCGCGTCCTGGGTGGCGGCATCATCACCCGCGCCGCCGTGGAACCGCCCGGCGCGTCGGTCTGACCGCGCCAGGCGGCCACGGACCCCGGCGCCGCCGCAGGCTTGACCGCCTGCCAGCCTGCGTGCACATCCCGCTCTGCCAGACAGCTGGACGGCCGCTGCCAACGGGGTGATACCGTTGGTGGAGGAAAGTCCGGGCTCCACGGAAACACGGTGCCGGCTAACGGCCGGCGGAGGCGACTCCAGGGACAGTGCCACAGAAAACAAACCGCCCGTGCAAGGTCGGCCTGCGCAAGCAAGCTGGCCCCGCGGGCAAGGGCGAAACGGTGCGGCAAGAGCGCACCGCGCCTCTGGTGACAGGGGCGGCATGGTAAACCCCACCGGGAGCAAGACCGAATAGGGGCGGCTGTATTGTAACGGCTTTTACAACCGTTATAATTGCGGGAATGTTTCCGTTCCGCCGCCCGGGTTGGTCGCGCGAGGCGCCTCGAAACAGGCGTCCCAGAGGAATGGTCGTCCCGTCCCACCAAGGGGCGGACAGAACCCGGCTTACAGGCTGTCTGGCAGTTTCATATAGACAATGTTCCTATTTCATACCGTTCCGGTTGCATGGGTCCCGGCACCTGCGGGATAAACCCCACAGAGTTGTCCACAGGAACGAAACACGAATATTCGCCCAAGACAGAATTGGCTTGGGGTGAATCGGTATAGCACCAGTAAGTGATTGACGAAGCCGGGAAAGCTTCGGTCAAGCCGGTCAGTAAAGGGCAAATTTCTTTGACCTCCCAATTCTTCCCATGCTATCCCATGCCTACCCACGGTGAACCACCATCCACAGGGCGGCGAAATGGGATCGAGCCCAATGGAACTCGATCCCGCCATCACCGCATGTGTGCCTGGACCACCCACGGAAAAAGCGCCTGGCAGGGAAGGCACACGGCTCCGGATGGCCTTTTTCATCGGCACGCACCAGAACAAGCTGGACGTCAAGGGGCGCGTGTCGATCCCCGCGCAATTTCGTTCTGTGCTGAAAAGGATGAGCCATGCGGGAGAGGGCGCCGCGGTCGCAACGATGTATCTGCGCCCGTCCCACCAGAACCCATGCATCGAGGGGTGGAGCGAGTTCGGTTTCGAAGCGCTCAGCAAGCCGCTGGCGGAAGGCTTCACGCAGTTCAGCCAGGAGCGGGAGGATTTTCTGCTCGCCCTGTTCGCCGACGCTTGTACCATGGAAACCGATAAAGAGGGGCGGATCATGCTGCCGCCTGCTCTCGCCGCCCATGCGGGCGTGACCGAGAATGTCGTTTTCATTGGCAGGCTTGATACATTCCAGATCTGGGAGCCCGAAGCCGGATCACGGCGGGTGGCCAAGGCCAAGGAAACCGCCAAAGCCGCCGAGTATTCGGTGCGGACAGGGGTTCCGGCATGAGTGGCCATGTGCCCGTGATGTTGCAGGAGGTGCTTGCGACCCTGGCGCCGCGCGATGGTGGGATCTACCTCGACGGGACCTTCGGCGGTGGCGGCTATGCGCGCGGCGTGCTGGAACACGCGCGCTGCACGCTGTGGGCGATCGATCGCGACCCTGAGGCGATCGAGCGCGGCGCCAGCCTCGTGGCCCGCTTCCCGGGCCGGCTCCACCTGCTGCACGGGAAGTTCGCCGACATGGTCGCGCTGCTCGACCAGGCCGGTGTGACGGCGCTTGACGGGGTGGTTCTCGACCTTGGCGTCTCGTCGTTCCAGATCGACGACCCCACCCGCGGCTTTTCCTTTCGGCTCGACGGTCCGCTGGACATGCGCATGGGAAAGCATGGGACCAGTGCCGCCGACCTGGTGAACACGCTTGCCGAACGTGCGCTGGCGGACGTGCTTCACGATCTGGGAGAGGAGCGGGCCTCCCGGCGCATTGCCCGGGCCATCGTCGCCGCCCGCGAGGCAGCCCCGATCACAACCACCGCTCGCCTGGCGGAGATCATTCGCTCCGTGCTGCCGCCCGATCGCTCGGGCAACCATCCGGCGACGCGCAGCTTTCAGGCGCTGCGCATCAAGGTCAACGACGAACTCCGCCAGATCGAGGATGCGCTGCGGCAGGCCGCCGATCTTCTGCAGCCGAACGGCCGGCTGGTGGTGGTCGCCTTCCACAGCCTGGAGGACCGCATCGTGAAGCGGTTCATGAACGAGGTGGCTGGACGCCAAGGCGCACCGTCTCGTCATGATCCAGCCGGACTTATGACACGCGAAGCACCTGACTTCCGCCTGCTAACCATGCGGGCCCTGCGGCCCGGGTCCGAGGAAGCAAACCGCAATCCACGCTCCCGCAGCGCTCGGTTGCGTGCGCTTGAACGTCTGGCCAAAGGCAGTGAGCCATGATCCGCCCGTTGACCATCGTCAGCTGCCTGTTGGCCTGCGGTTCAGGCCTGTATCTCTATCAGTCTAAGCACCAGGTGCAACTGCTCGACCGAACGATCGAACGAAGTGCGCAGGAGACCGCTGCTTTGCGTGAGCAGAGCCGGCGGTTGGCGACCGAATGGACGATGTTGAACGATCCTGAGCGGCTGCGGCGGTTTGCCAATACCTATCTCTCGCTGAAGACCATCGCGCCGTCCCAGTTCACCAGCCTCGCTGATCTTGGGGCGAGGTTGCCGGCACCTCAGGCCGAGGTTCCGCCGCCGCCGCCCGATGCCCCGGCGCATGGTGTCGACGAGCATGAGGCGGTGCCGATGGCATCGCAGACCGTGCCGTCCACAGCGCCCGATCCCGCGGTTCAGTCCAAGCCTGATGCGGACCAGGTCGCCGCGGTCGCCGAGGAGGCTTTGCCGGTTCCTCCGGTTCCGGCTGGATCAAAGGCGCCAGCTGTTGCGTCCCTGGTGCAACCGGAACCACCGATCGGCCGCCCCGCCGAGCTTCCAGCGACCCGCCTGCCGGTGACCCGCCTGACTGAATCCAGGGCACCTGATCGCGTGGCGATCGTTCGCTCGCCGGCCGCCGAAATTCCGGCCCACGAGAATGTAGTTGCCGATGCCAAACCGCTTGATCAGCGCCAGCGCACCCCCGAGCAGCACGCCGCTTCGCATGTCACCGAGGCCCAGGTAGAGGTCCGGCTGCCGGCCGCTCCGGCGCCCCGGCCGATCGTGCTCACGCCGCCAAGGTCGCTGCCTAACACGGCCCATGGCAAGCCGGATGCCGTGCCGGCCGGTCCGGTAATGGCCGCGACGCAGTCCAGCCGGGCGCTGGTCGCGACGCCGGCCCCGCCCTACAGCGGTTCGCTGCTGGGCATGGCCCATGGTTCCCTGCCGCCGGCGCCTCGCCCGACGCCGGTCGAGGCCACCTACAATGCCAACTAAGCCGCCATCATGAGCGATCCGGGTGATCCCACGCCGCCGGTCGAGCCATCGCTGAACGGGGGCCGGCCAGCTCGGCGCCGAGGCGCCAGCCGTGCCGATGCGGTACCGCGCATGGAGAACGTACGGGTCACCGCGCCCGACCTCGCGCGTCGCGCCGCGCTGGAAAAAACCCGTTCGCGGCTGGTTATCGCCGCGGCCGGCTTTGTCGCGTTGTTCTCGGCGGTGCTGGCGAAGCTCGCGCTGGCCACCATCGTCATGCCGCTGGTGCCCCATCGGGTCGAGCGCTCGGTGACTCAGATTGTCGACGCCCTGCCGCGCAGCCCGATCGAGGCAACGCTGCCGGGTCAGCGGGCAATGATCACCGATCGTAACGGACAGCCGATGGCGATCTCGTTGAACACGGTGTCGCTGTTCGCCGATCCACGGCAGATCGGCGATGCCGCGGATGCCGCCAGGAAGCTGCAGCAGGTCTTGCCGCGGCTGGACCTGGCCGAGACGGAGGCGCGGCTGCAGCGCGACAAGAAGTTCGTCTACCTGGACCGCGAGATCACGCCGCGGGAAGAGCAGGCGATCAACAACCTTGGTCTTCCAGGAGTCGATTTCCGCCCTACCCAGCATCGGGAATATCCGCTCGGGCGCACCGCCGCGCAGGTTCTGGGTGGCGTGGATGTGGACGAGACCGGCTTCGCCGGCGTCGAGAAATACTTCGACAGAAGATTGCGCACCGATCCTGATCCGCTGCGGCTTTCAATCGATCTGCAAGTGCAGGCCGCGGTGCGTGAGGAACTGCTTGCTGCGATGGACGCGTTCGAGGCTATCGGCGGCTGTGGCATCGTCATGGATGTGCGCACGGGTGAGGTGCTGGCGATGGTCAGCCTGCCGGATTACGATGCCAACTCGGTCAGGACGGCGCCCCCGGACGAGCGTTTCAATCGAGCGGTAGAGGGAACCTACGAGCCGGGCAGCACCTTCAAGCTGCAGACCGCATCAATGGCGCTCGACAGCGGATTGGTTCACATCTGGGACGAATTCGATGCCTCCCGCCCGATTTCGGTCGGCCGCTTCACCATCACTGATTTTGAAGGCAAGCACCGGTGGTTGTACCTGCCGGAGGTCCTGGCATACTCCTCTAATCTGGGGGCGGCGCATATTGCCCTGACCATGGGGGCGGAGCGTCAGCGGGCCTGGCTCAAGAGCATGGGCATGTTCGGCCGCACCGGGATCGAGCTACCTGAATCCGCCCGTCCGATCGTTCAGCCGGCATCAGCCTGGAAGGAACTCGTCACCATGACCGTGGGCTTCGGTCACGGTATCTCCATTACGCCGCTGCACGTCGTCCGCGGCACGGCGGCGGTGGCCAATGGCGGGATACTGATCCGCCCGACCATCCTGGCGCGGGAGCCTGACGAGCCGGTCGATGGCGTCCGGGTCATGCAGCGGTCGACGTCGGACATCATGCGGCGGCTCATGCGGCTGGTCGTCACCGATGGGTTCGGCAAACCCGCGGAAGTGCCCGGCTACTATCCGGGCGGCAAGACCGGAACCGCGGAGAAGGTCGCCGCGCATGGTGGGTACAAGAAGCATAGCAACGTTTCCGCGTTCATGAGCGTCTTCCCGATGAACGCACCTCGTTACGCGGTATACATGATGCTGGACGAGCCGCATGGCAACAAAAGCACCCATGGCTATGACACCGCGGGCTGGGTGGTCGCGCCGGCTGCCGGCAAGGTGATCGCCCGCATCGGGCCGATGCTGGGCCTGCTGCCAGACATTCAGGACATGCCCGCGATCAACCAGGAACTGGCTATCCCGCTGCAACCTCACCGCCCTGCGGGTGTGCCGGCCCGCAGACCCGCCGCGCCGATGCCACTGGCGGACGCCGTGGCAAGAACCAATAGCGGAAAAAGCCATCGCGCCATGCCAGAACATCCCAGCCTGGTCGTGCCGGCGACAACGCTGCCCCACGCTATCAGCCGTCCGACGCCCGAAAGCAGGCGGCAGACGGAGCGCCTGTCGCCGAACCCCGTTCCTGTCGTTGCCGCGTCGGCAGTGCCCTCTGTTGCTGTGCGGTGATCTGATGCGGTTGGTCTCCAACAGCGCCGGCGCCGCGCGCACCCGGGCCTGGAATTCGGTTGCTCACCTGGACATCGTCGGCATCACCGCGGATAGCCGGCATGTCGTGCCCGGTGATCTGTTCGCGGCGTTGCCGGGGGCGCATGCCGATGGGCGTGCATTCATCGCCGATGCGGTGGAGCGCGGCGCGGTCGCGATCTTGGCGCCCCCAGGCACGCTCTGGCCGCCAGGTGTGCCGCCGCGTCCGATCATCATCGATCCCGAACCCCGTCAGTGGCTGGCTCAGATCGCCGCGGTCTTGGCGGGACCGCAGCCGGACACCGTGGTCGCGGTCACTGGCACCAATGGCAAAACCAGCACGGTCGAGTTCACCCGCCAGCTTTGGGCATCGGCCGGCGCGAAGGCCGCCAGCCTCGGTACCCTCGGCCTGATCGCACCGGGCTTCGACCCTGGCCCTGGCCTGACCACGCCAGACCCGGTCGACCTCGCGGAAAGCCTCGCCGGTCTGGCCCGCCACGGCATCATGAAGGCGGCGATCGAGGCCTCTTCGCACGGCCTCGATCAGTTCCGGCTGGATGGCGCGAGATTGAGCGCCGCGGCCTTCACCAACCTGACCCGCGATCACCTGGATTATCACGGCACGCTCGAGGCCTATCGCCAGGCCAAGCTGCGCCTGTTCGAAACCCTGCTTCCGAAGGGTGCGCCGGCGATCGCGCATGCCGACATGGATCATGCGACCCTTCAGGCGCTGCAGGAGATCGCCAGCCGCCGCCGGCTCGATTTTCGCACGGTCGGCGAGGCCGGGACACGGTTCCGGCTCATCCAGGCACGGCCGCGTCCGGATGGTCAGGATCTGACGGTGTTGGTCGATGGTCATCAGCGCGATGTCCCGCTCAATCTGCCCGGCCGTTTCCAGGCCGATAACGTGCTGGTCGCCGCGGCCCTGGTCGAGGCGCTGGGTCTGACCTCGGCGCTGGATCGTCTGCCGGTGTTGCAGGGCGTGCGTGGCCGGATGGAGCAAGCGGTCCGCTTGTCGAATGGGGCAACCGTCTATGTGGATTATGCTCATACCCCGGACGCCCTGGACCGGCTGCTGACGGCGCTGCGCCCGCACACGGCCGGCCAACTGCATGTGGTGTTTGGTGCTGGTGGCGATCGTGACCGCGGCAAACGTCCGTTGATGGGTCAGGCCGCCGCCCGGCTTGCCGATTGCGTGATCGTGACAGACGACAATCCGCGTAGTGAAAGCCCGGCGGCGATCCGCGCCGCTATTCTGACAGCCTGTCCGGCCGCACGCGAAATCGGTGATCGGCAACAGGCGATCGAGGCGGCGCTGAACGCGCTTCAGGCCGGGGACGTACTGGTGGTCGCCGGTAAGGGTCACGAGCAGGGACAGATCGTCGGCAACACCGTTCTGCCCTTCGACGATGCGCGCGTCGTCCGCCGCCTGGCCGGCTGCTAGGACCCCGCCGCATGAACGCGCCATTGTGGACCGCCGGGGAGTTGGTGGAAGCGACCGGAGGAACCTTCTCGGTCCCGTTCGACGCCGACGGCGTGTCGATCGACACAAGAACACTGGCGCCGGGTGATCTGTTCGTCGCCCTGCTTGGCGATGGCCGCGACGGGCATGCTTTCGTGGCGGACGCGCTCGCCAAGGGTGCGGCTGGCGCGATGGTGCATGCCGCCGCATCGGCGGCGGTGCCGGCTCTTGGTGTCGATGACACGGTCGCGGGACTGGCGCGCCTGGGCGGATTTGCGCGGACCCGTTTCGGTGAGCATGACGGCCGCCTTGTCGCGATCACCGGCAGCGTCGGCAAGACCACCACCAAGGAGATGCTGCGCTGTGCGCTGTCCGCGTTCGACACGACACACGCCGCCGTCGCGTCCTACAACAACCATTGGGGTCTCCCGCTGACGTTGGCGCGGATCCCCCACGACGCGGCGTTCTGCATCGCCGAGATCGGCATGAACCATGCCGGCGAGATCGCGCCGCTGGCGCGTCTGGCCCGACCGCATGTCGCCGTCATCACCTCGGTCGCCAAGGCGCATATCGGCCACCTGGGCAGCATCGAGGCGATCGCCGATGAGAAAGCCAGCATCATGCAGGGCCTGGAGCCAGGCGGCACAGCGGTGCTGCCGGCTGACCAGCCGCACCTGGTTCGGCTGGTGGCCGCGGCTGGGGACGCCGCCGTGCTGACGTTCGGTACTGATCCCTCAGCCGATGTAAGGCTGCTGCATGTCGAGCCGGATCAGGATGGATCGCTGATCCACGTCAGTATCGTTGGCTATACGGCTTCCCTGCGGCTCAATGCGCCGGGACAGCACATGGCGATGAACGCGGTCGCCACACTCGCTGCCGTCACCGCGCTCGGCCTCGACCCGACGAGGGGGATCGACGCGCTGGAAGCATTCGTCCCCTTGGCAGGGCGCGGCTCAAGGCGGCAGATCGCGGTCGGCGGCGGCTCCGCGCTGCTGCTGGATGAGAGTTACAACGGCAACGGCGCCTCGATGTGCGCTGCGCTGGACGTGCTGCGGCTGCAGACCATGCGGCGGCGAATTGCTGTGCTGGGCGATATGCTGGAACTCGGCGACGAAGGGCCCGCCGAACACGCCGGTTTGGCCGGACCTGTTATCGGTGCGGTGGATCGCCTGTTCACCTGCGGCTCCCTGATGCGCAACCTGTTCGACGCGGTCCCTGAAAGCCTCCGTGGGGCGCACGCCGTGAACGCCGCCGCCCTGGCGCCGACCGTCGCCGCGGCACTCCGGCGGGACGATGCGATCCTGGTCAAGGGCAGCCTCGGCAGCGGCATGAAGCAGGTGATCGACGCGATCGAGGCGGCCGCCTGCCGGTCCAAAACCGCGGCCGGAGCCGGCTGATGCTGTACGTGATCTTCCGGCCCTTCGCCGACCACTTCAGCGTGCTCAATCTGTTCCGCTACATCACGTTCCGCGCGGGCGCCGCCTGCCTCACCGCGCTGGTCGTCAGTTTCCTGCTGGGCCCATCTCTGATCCGGTGGCTTAAGTCGGTGCAGACGCAAGGTCAGCCGATCCGCGCGGATGGTCCAGAACGCCATCTGGTGGAGAAGAAGGGCACACCGACGATGGGCGGGCTGCTGATCCTGGGCAGCCTGAGCGTTTCCACCCTGCTGTGGACCGATTTGAAGAACGGCTATGTCCTGGCGGTGCTGTTCGTCACGCTGGGTTACGGCGCGCTGGGCTTCTGGGACGATTACCTGAAGGTCACGAAGCGCAACACCCGCGGTGTCCCGGGCCGCATGAAGCTGTTCATTCAGGCCGTCGTCGGACTTGCCGCCGCTGTCTGGATCACGTCCCTGGCGCGCGGCCCGCTCGCCACCGCCGTGACCGTTCCGGTGTTCAAGGAGGTCGCGATCCACCTGGGCTGGTTCTTCCCGGTGTTTGGTATGCTGGTCATGGTGGGGGCCTCGAACGCGGTGAACCTGACCGATGGCCTCGACGGTCTGGCGATCGTGCCAACCATGATCGCCGCGGCGGTGTTTGCCTTGATCGCCTATCTGGTCGGCAACCATGTCTTCGCTGACTACCTGCAGTTGAACCCGGTCGTGGGTGCCGGCGAACTGACCGTGTTCTGCTCTGCCCTGGTGGGGTCGGGCATGGGGTTCCTGTGGTTCAATGCCCCCCCGGCGGCGGTTTTCATGGGCGACATCGGCGCCTTGGGCCTTGGCGGCGCACTGGGCGCGGTGGCCATGGTGACCAAGCATGAGATCGTGCTGATGATCGTCGGCGGCCTGTTCGTGGTCGAGACGCTCTCGGTCGTCATCCAGGTGTTCTGGTACAAGCGCACCGGCACCCGGGTGTTCCTGATGGCACCGCTGCACCACCACTTCGAGAAGAAGGGCTGGGCGGAACCGACCATCGTCATCCGTTTCTGGATCATCTCGATGATCCTGGCATTGGTCGGTCTGGCGACCTTGAAGATCCGATGAGCACCTTCGCCCCGACGATCTTTCGCGGCAAGCGCTTCGCCGTCGTCGGCCTGGGCAAGAACGGCATGCCCGCGGCGCTCGGTCTGCGGGCCATGGGGGCCGCGGTCGTTGCATGGGACGACGATCCGGCAGCGCGCGCGCGGGCGCCCGGTCTCGACCTGCACGATCCCCTCCAGGGGCCATTCGACTTCGATGCGTTGGTGTTGTCGCCCGGCATTCCGCACCGGCTTCCGACACCGCATCCGGCGGCGCGACGTGCGATCGAGGCCGGCGTGCCGATCCTGTCCGACGTCGAGTTGCTGTTCCAGGCGGTGCGGGCCTCAGGCTCCCGCGCCCGGTTCGTCGGCATCACCGGCACCAACGGCAAATCCACCACCACGGCACTCCTGGCACACATCCTTCAGCGGGCGGCCCTGCCCGTCGCCGCCGGTGCCAATCTTGGTCCAGCCGCGCTTTCGTTGCCTTTACAACAACATGATGGAGTGTACGTGCTCGAAATGTCCTCCTACATGTTGGAGCGACTCGCGAGTGTAAGGTTTGATGTCGCGACAATGCTGAACCTCAGTGCCGACCACCTCGATCGTTATGATGACATGGCCGGATATGCGATGGCCAAGCGGGCGATCTTTGATCGGCAGACGCGCGGCGACCTGGCGGTCATCGGAACCGACGATCCTGGCGCCCGCGGCGTGGCCGCCTGGCTTGACACCCGGCCGGCAACGGTTGTCCGGGTGTCCGGGCAGCAGGCGCCACTGGCATCCGGCGCGGCACTGCCGGGTGCGCACAATGCTCAGAACGCCGCCGCGGCGACGGCGATGGCCCGGTTCTTCGGTATCTCCGACGATGTGATCGCGGCGGCATTGCTGACTTATCCGGGACTGCCGCACCGCCAGCAGCAAATCGTCACCATCGACGGTGTAACGTTCATCAACGACAGCAAGGCCACCAATGCCGATGCTGCGGAACGGGCTCTGGTCTGCTACGACCGGTTGATCTGGATCGCCGGGGGCATGGCGAAGCAGGGCGGGATCGAGCCGCTGGTGCCGCTTTTCCCGCGCATAGCCCGAGCCGTGCTGATCGGCCGGGATGCTCCCGCGCTGGCCGCCACGCTGACCCGGTCCGGCGTTCCCGCCGATCTGGTCGGCACGTTGGAGGCCGCCGTTCCCGCTGCTCTGAGCGCCGCCAAGGCGGCTGACGCGCCGATCGTGCTGCTGTCGCCGGCCTGCGCCAGTTGGGACCAGTTTACCGGCTATGACCAGCGCGGCGATCGCTTCGCGGCGTTGGCCCGCGGCCTCGCGGCAGGAGGCGCCTGATGCCGGGGTTGTCGCGCGCGGACAACTCGATGCTGGGGCGCTGGTGGTGGAGTGTCGACCGCTGGACCTTGGGCGCGATCGGCACGCTGATCGGCTTCGGCTACATCATGATGCTTGCCGCCAGTCCAGCGGTCGCCGAACGCATCGGCACATCGCGTGAGACGTTCATCCTCAAGCAGGTGGTGTTCCTGGCTGTCGGCGGCCTTATCGTCGTCCTGGTCTCGTTGCTGTCGCCGCGCGACATCAAGCGCCTCGCCATCGCGGGCTGCTTGATCGCTCTGGCGCTGACGGCGGCGACCATGGTCGTCGGTGTCGAGATCAAGGGCGCGCGCCGCTGGATCTCCTTGCCGGGGATGACCATCCAGCCAAGCGAGTTCCTCAAGCCGTGCTTCGCGATCGTCACGGCGTGGCTGCTCAGCGAGGGCAAGAAGTCGCCGCGCTTCCCCGGCATGATCATCGCGTTCGCGATCTTCACGCTGATCCTGATGCTGCTGAAGTCACAGCCGGACATCGGCATGTTGGCGGTCGTGACCACGGTCTTTCTGGTCCAGCTCTACATCGCCGGGTTGCCGCTGGTTCTGGTCGGCGTGGCGATGGGCATGATCGGCGCCGGCGCGGTCATGGCCTACACGCTGTTCCCGCACGTCCGCAGCCGCGTCACCCGCTTCTGGGACGGCACCGGCGACAACTATCAGGTCATCACCGCCCTGGAGGCCTTCGGCAACGGCGGCCTGTTGGGTCGTGGACCGGGTGAGGGGCGGGTGAAGGACATCCTGCCGGACGCTCACGCCGATTTCGTCTTCGCCGTCGCGGGCGAGGAATTCGGCATGCTGATCTGCGTCGTCATCCTGTCGATCTTCGCCTTTATCGTGTTGCGCGGCCTGTTGCGGCTGCTGCGCGAGCAGGACCTGTTCGTCGTGCTGTCATGCTCCGGCCTGGTCACCGGATTTGGGCTTCAGGCGTTCGTCAACATGGCCTCGACCTTGCGGCTGATCCCGACCAAGGGAATGACGCTGCCATTCATTTCCTATGGCGGATCCTCGGTCGTCGCCGTCGCACTGGGTATGGGCATGTTGCTGGCCCTCACTCGCCGGCGCAGCCGGGACGAGGCAACATGAGGGGCCCGACCGTAGAGCCGATCGTCATCGCGGCCGGCGGCACCGGCGGCCACTTCTTTCCGGCCGAGGCACTGGCAGCGGAACTCGTGGCGCGGGGACATCGGGTCGTGCTGATGACCGATGCCCGGTCCGCGGGCCTCGCCAGCCCGATATTTGCCGGGCGCGAACGCTACGTGATCCGCGGCGCCGGCATTGCCGGACGCGGCCTGTGGCAGGGGGCGAAGGCGGCGGGTTCGATGGCCGCCGGTGTCGCTCAGGCGGGCGGCATGCTGGCGCGTATCGGGGTGGGCTGCGTTGTCGGTTTCGGCGGCTACCCATGTGTGGCGCCCGTGCTGGCCGCCAGGCTGCTGCGCCGCCGCCCGGCGGTGATCCTGCATGAGCAGAACGCGGTCCTCGGGCGGGCCAACCGGTTCCTGGCCGCGCGCGCGGATGTGCTTGCGCTGGGCTTCCCGCACACCGGACGGGTTCCGGCTGGCACCCGAACCGAGGTTTGCGGCAATCCGGTGCGCGAGGCGATCGCCGCACTTTCACGAACCAGCTACGTCGCCCCCACCGCCCAGGTCAGGCTTCTGGTGCTTGGCGGATCGCTGGGGGCTCGGGTGTTCAGCGACGTGGTGCCCGCGGCGTTGCGCCTGTTGCCCGCGGCATTGCGTGCGCGGCTTTCCGTCGTGCAACAGACTCGGCCGGAGGACCTGGAGAGGGTCCGCGCGGCCTATGCCGCGGATGGCGTGGCGGCACAGCTGTCGCCGTTCTTTCCGGACGTCGCCGCGCGTCTCGTGGCGGCGCACCTGGTGATCGCGAGAGCGGGTGCATCCACCGTCGCCGAACTGGCGGTGGTCGGGCGCCCGGCCATCCTGGTGCCGCTGCCAGGGGCAATCGACGATCATCAGTCGGCGAACGCACAAGCGTTGTCTGAGGCCGAGGGTGCATGGGTCATGCCGCAGACGCAGTTCACGCCCCAGGCTCTGGCCACGCGCCTGTGCGATGTGCTGGCGGACCCGGTGCGGCTTGCGGCAGTAGCGGTTGGCGCTCGGCGTCATGCGCCTGCCGCCGCCGCCGCCGCACTGGCCGACCTGGTCGAGTTGCATATGAGTGCGCGGCAGGTGGGAGCGCGGACATGAGAGCGCTGCCGCTGTCCATCGGAACCATCCACTTCGTCGGTATCGGCGGTATCGGCATGTCCGGCATCGCCGAGGTGCTGCACACGCTTGGCTATGTCGTCCAGGGCAGCGACGTTGTCGAATCCGCCAACGTGGCGCGCCTGCGCGAGGCCGGCGTCAACATCATGATCGGCCATGACACCGCCAACCTTCGGGACGCGCAGGTGGTTGTCGTTTCCACCGCGGTGCGGCGTGACAACCCCGAGGTCGCGGCCGCCCGCGCGCGCCTGATCCCGGTGGTGCGGCGTGCCGAGATGCTGGCGGAACTGATGCGGTTGAAATGGTCGATCGCGGTCGGCGGGACCCATGGCAAGACAACCACCACAAGCCTGATCGCCTGCGTGCTGGAAGCGGCGCATCTTGATCCGACGGTCATCAACGGCGGCATCATCAACGCCTACGGCACCAATACCCGGATGGGCAGCGGCGACTGGATGGTCGTCGAGGCTGACGAGAGCGATGGATCTTTTCTGCGCCTGCCCGCCATCATCGGCGTGGTCACCAACATGGATCCCGAACATCTGGACCACTGGGGCGACGCGGGGGCGATGATCGCCGGCTACGACCAGTTCGTCGCCAACATCCCGTTCTACGGCTTCGCGGTGCTATGCATCGACCATCCCGAGGTGCAGCAGATGATCCCCCGGCTGTCGGATCATCGTATCGTCACCTACGGCTTTTCGCCGCAGGCGGATGTGCGGGCAGAGCGTGTATTGCCCGACAAGCTGGGTTCCACGTTCGAGGTCGTCGTGACCGACCGGTTCCGTAACCGGTCCCGCCGGATGGGTCCGTTCCGCCTGCCGATGCTGGGCGCGCACAACGTTCAGAACGCGCTGGCCGCTTTGGCGGTGGGCGTCGAAATGGAGATCGATGACGCGACCTTGCGCAGCGCACTGCTGGGCTTCAAGGGGGTCAAGCGCCGCTTCACCAAAACCGGCGAGGCCGGCGGCATCTCGGTCATCGACGACTATGGTCACCATCCGGTGGAGATCGCGGCGGTCCTCAAGGCCGCCCGTCAGGCCGGCGCACGCGACGTCGTCGCGGTGGTACAGCCGCACCGATACTCACGGCTGGAGTCGCTGTTCAACGACTTCTGCACCTGCATGAACGACGCCGGCACGGTGATTGTCGCGGAGGTTTACGCAGCGGGCGAGCAGCCCATTGCGGGGATCACGCGTGATGCGCTGGTGGAAGGGCTGCGTGCCCGCGGTCACCGCAGTGTTGTTGCGTTGCCGAACCCAGGTCGCCTGGCGGAGATGGTGCACGCCATTGCTCGTTCCGGCGACTTCGTCGTATGTCTCGGTGCCGGATCGATCACCCAGTGGGCGGCGCAGCTGCCGGCCGATCTCGCGACGCTGCAGGCCGGCGGCAGACGGGCGGTGGGCACATGATGGCCGCTGCGCGCATCACTAGCCTTGCCTCATCGTTGCCACCGCTGCGGGGGCGCGTCCAGGCGGATCTTTCCCTGGCGCCATTCACCTGGTTTCGCGTCGGCGGCCAAGCCGAGGTGCTGGTGCGTCCGGCGGACGCGGATGACCTCGCGGGGTTGATGCACAACCTGCCGAACGAGGTGCCGGTCCATGTGATTGGCGCGTGCTCCAATCTGATCGTGCGGGACGGCGGTTTGATGGGCGTAACGATTCGGCTGGTCCGGGGGTTTTCGGACATCACGGTGGAAGCGGATGGCGTGATCGCCGGCGCCGCGGCTTTTGATGTCACGGTGGCTGAGCACGCGGCCCTCGCCGGCCTGACCGGCCTCGAGTTTCTGTCGGGTATTCCTGGATCGATCGGCGGCGCGGTGGCGATGAACGCCGGCGCCTACGGCGGTGAACTCGCAGGCGCTTTGGACTGGGCCGAGGTGGTGACGCGGACCGGCGAACACCGCCGGCTAACGGCGCCGCGGTTGGCATTCGCCTATCGTCACGCGGCTTTGCCTGCCGGTGCCATCGTGACACGTGTTCGCCTTCTCGCCCGGCCAGGCGCCGCGGCCCTGATCGCTGTTCGGATGGCGGAGATCAAGGCGGCCCGGGAAAGCTCTCAGCCGATTCGCGCCCGCACTGGTGGATCGACCTTCCGCAATCCCGAAGGCATGAAAGCCTGGGAGTTGATCGATGCGGCCGGTTGCCGCGGCCTGACCCGTGGCGACGCGATGGTGTCAGAAAAACACTGCAACTTCCTGATCAATACCGGAGCCGCGACCGCGGCCGATATCGAAGGCCTGGGTGAGGACGTCCGCCGCCGCGTCATGGTCGCGACCGGCGTCACGCTGGAGTGGGAGATCCGACGCATCGGTGTTCCAGTGGGCAAGCCAGTGGGCAGGTCAATGGGCCGGCCAGGGGTCGTGCCCGTCACTGTGCCGGAGATCGCGCGATGACGCGGGTCACCGTTCTATACGGCGGCATTTCGGCGGAACGCGAGGTCAGCCTGGCCAGCGGCATCCAGGTCGTCGCGGCACTGCGTGAGGCCGGCTTCGACGTCGATCCGGTGGATGTCGGCTGGGACCTCGGCGCTGTCATCGCGGCGCTGACACCGAAGCCCGACGTTGTGTTTAACGCGTTGCACGGCCGGTTCGGCGAGGACGGCGCGATCCAGGGCGTGCTCGACTGGCTTGGCATTCCCTATACCCACTCCGGCGTGCGCGCGTCGGCTCTGGCAATGGACAAGCAGGCGGCCAAGGCGTTGTTCCTCTCCGCCGGGCTGCCCGTCGCCACCGGGCGGATTGTATCGGTCGAGGACCTGGAGGCCGCTGATCCGATACCGCTGCCATACGTGGTCAAACCGGTGAACGAGGGATCGTCGGTCGGCGTTACGGTTGTGCGCGGCGGCGACAACCGGCGTGCGGCGATTGCCCAAGGCTGGACCTTCGGGCCAACGGCGATGGTCGAGGAATACGTTCCGGGTCGCGAACTTACCGTTGCCCTGCTGAATGACCAGGCGCTCGCGGTGACGGAAATCCGAGCCGTGGCCGGCACGTTCTACGACTACGAGTCCAAGTACGCGGATGGCGGTTCGCAGCATATCATTCCGGCACGTGTTCACCCGGACACCTACACCAGGGCGATGGACATCGCGATCGCCGCGCATCGCGCGCTGGGCTGCCGCGGCGCCACCCGCTGCGATTTTCGTTACGATGACACTGTGGGCGACCCGGGCCGGCTGGTGCTGCTCGAGATCAATACGCAACCGGGTCTGACCCCAACGTCGCTGCTTCCCGAACAGGCGGCGCATCGTGGCATGAGCTTTGCGCGGCTTTGTACATGGATGGTGGAGAACGCCGCATGCCGGCGATGAAACGTTCGCCCCGCAATTCGGTCACCGATCGGCCTTCGCGCTGGCGCCTGGCGCTGCGCCGGCAGCGTCGTCTGGTGCGCCCTGCCGGTTGGGTGGCGCTGGCGTCGATCGTGACCTTGCTGCTGTTGTTCGTCGTCCGCGCCGCCGGATCGCATCTCGGGACCGGCGGGACGCTGTCCACCATGCGCGAGCGGCTTGGTGCCGCCACCGCCGCCTCTGGCCTGCGTGTCGCGAACGTCGTGATCGAGGGGCGTGCCAACACGCCGGAGCCGCTGTTGCGTGCGGCCATCGGTGTCAGCAAAGGCGATCCCATCCTTGGCTTCTCGCTGGAACAAATCCGTGCGCGGATCGAAATGATCCCGGGGATCGAGCACGTCGCCGTCGAGCGCCGGCTGCCTGGGACGCTGGTGATCAATCTGCAGGAGCGTCGTCCCTTCGCCATATGGCAGAATCAGGGGAAGTTCGTTCTGGTCGATCGCACCGGCCAGGTCGTTGCGAACCAGGATGTGGCGAAGTTCCGCCGCCTGCCGCTGATCGTAGGTCTCGGCGCGCCCGGTGCCGCGGCTGTGTTGCTTGATGCGTTGCAGGAGCGTCCGTCGCTGGCGGAGAAGGTCGCAGCCTGCGTCCGGGTCGGTGAACGCCGGTGGAATCTGCGCATGCTCAGCGGCACCGATGTGTTGCTGCCGGAAGGCCACGAAATCGCCGCGCTGGATCGGCTGGTTCAGCTCCAGCAGCAACAGGCCGTGCTGGATCGTCCGCTGGTGGCGATCGATTTGCGCCTGCCGGACCGGCTGGTGTTTCGCCCCCGGCCCGAACCGAAGGACGATGCGATCATTCCGCCTGTGCCGCCGGACTCGGTGCCGCCTGCGGTTCCCATGATCCCAAAGAAACCAGTTTAGGAGCACGAACGGATGGCAGATAATCCTCGCCGCGTGCTTCCGCCGGCCGACACCGGACCGCCGGACATCGAACCGCCCCGGCATTACCGCTCCGGTCCGTTCGGCGTGGTCGACATCGGCAGCACCAAAGTCGCCTGTCTGATCGGTCGGGTGGAGGGTGATGGAACGTTGCGTGTCTTGGGCTTCGGCTGGCAGAAGGGCCGGGGGCTGAACAGCGGCGACATCACCGATCTCGAGGCAGCCGAACGAGCGATTCGTTCCTGCGTCGGTCAGGCCGAGGACATGGCCGATACCAGGCTGCGCTCGGTCACCGTGAACCTGACCTGTGGCCAGCCCGTGTCGCGGCTGTTCAACGTCCAATGGCCGGTCGGCGGCAGAGCGGTGACCGAGGCTGACATCCGGGGCGTGCTGAACGAGGGCCGCGGCAGGGCCGGGGTTGATGGCCGGGAACCGATCCATGTTTTGCCGCTCAATTTCGCTGTCGATGCAACGGATCATGTCATCGATCCGCGCGGCCTGTTCTGCTCGACCCTGAACGCCCGGCTGCACGTCATCGATGCTGCCGCGACGGCGTTGCGGACCCTGGAATCCTGCATCGGCCGCTGCGATCTCGAGATCGAGGATCTGGTCTCCGCGCCGATGGCTGCCGGACTGTCCAGCTTGGCGCCGGAAGAACGTGAGTTAGGCGCAACGATCATCGACATGGGTGGCGGCACCACCGGAATGGCCGTCTATGCCGACAAGCAGATGATGCACACCGCACAGCTTGCGATCGGCGGACTGCACGTAACGACCGATCTGGCCAAGGGTCTGTCCACCACATTGGTCCACGCGGAACGACTTAAGACTCTGTTCGGAAACGTGGAATCTTGCCCGGACGACGAGCGCGAACTGCTGCCGGTGCCGCTGATGGGCGAGGAAGACCATCAACTCGCGAAGGTACCGCGCAGCATGGTGGTGAACATCATCCGTCCGCGCATTGAAGAAACCTTCGAACAGATCAAGGACCGCCTCGACTCGTCTGGTCTGGGCCGCGCGGCGGGTAACCGCCTGGTTCTGACCGGTGGCGCGTGCCAACTTCCGGGGGTTCGCGAAATGGCCGCGCGGATGCTCAGCCGCCAGGTGCGCCTCGGTCGTCCGGCGGCACTGCGCGGCCTGCCGGAGCTCGCCTCCGGCCCCGCCTTTTCCACCGCCGCCGGACTGCTCATGTGGGCAGCCGGCGACGGCAGGGCTTTCCAGGACATCAATCTGGATGGAGAGCCGTCAGTCGGTTTGTTCCGCCGACTGGTCAATTTTCTAAAGGAACGTGTCTGAATTGGCTACGAATCGAAAGTGTATGCGTTACTAATCCACAACAACCGTCCCGTTGAACCGGGGGAGAAGGTGAAATGACCCTTAATTTGACAATACCGACCATGACCCACACAGATTTCTCGCCGCGCATCACCGTCATCGGCGTCGGCGGTGGCGGCACCAACGCGGTCGACAACATGATCGCCGCCAACCTGCAGGGTGTCGAATTCGTCGTTGCGAACACCGATGCTCAGCAGCTCATGCACAGTCGCGCCGACCGCCGCATCCAGCTCGGTCCGCACATCACCCAAGGTCTCGGCGCCGGGGCAAAACCCGAGATTGGCAAGGCCGCGGCCGAGGAAGCGGCGGACGAGCTGTACCGGCATCTCGACGGTGCCCACATGGTCTTCATCACCGCCGGCATGGGCGGTGGCACCGGCACCGGCGCCGCTCCGGTCATCGCCCGCATGGCGCGGGAGCGCAACATTCTGACGGTCGGCGTAGTTACGAAGCCGTTTGGTTTCGAAGGCGTGCGTCGCGCCCGGGCGGCCGATCAGGGCATCGAGGAACTGCAGCAATATGTCGATACGCTGATCGTCATCCCAAACCAGAACCTGTTCCGTATGGCCAACGAACGCACCACGTGGCGTGATGCCTTCAAGATGGCCGATCAGGTCCTCTACATGGGTGTCCGTGGCGTCACCGATCTGATGATGGTGCATGGTCTGGTCAACCTCGACTTCGCCGATATCCGAACGGTCATGGCCGAGATGGGCAAGGCCATGATGGGCACTGGTGAGGCCGAGGGGGAGAACCGCGCCATCCGCGCCGCCGAGGCAGCCATCAACAATCCGCTGCTGGAAGACACCAGCATGTCGGGTGCCCGTGGCCTGCTGATCAACATCACCGGCGGCGAGGACCTGACGCTGTTCGAGGTCGATCAGGCGGCCAACCGCATCCGCGAGGAAGTGGACGAAGAAGCCAACGTGATCTTCGGTTCCGCGGTGGACGAAACATTGGAAGGCCGCATCCGAGTTTCGGTGGTCGCGACCGGGATCGACTCGTACAAGTCCTCGGAACAGTCACGGCCGAAGCTGGTCGCGGTCAATGGTGGCGGGGCGGCGCCCGCACCGCATCCGATCGTCATTGGCAACCGGGGCGCCGGGGCGGCGGCAGCGGCGATGCCCGGTGCGGCCCAGGGGGCGGCTCAGGGGGCGGCCTCCGCCCTGTTGCGGCAGCTATCGCCACAGTCGGAGGCCGGTGGGCAGGCGCCGGCGACAGACGCGCAGGTACAACAACCGATGCCCGGCCGGCTCGGGCCGCAAGCGCAGCCGCTACCGGTCGCGCAACTGACCGCGAAGGCCAACCTGTTCGCCGAGGCACAACGCCCGACCGCGGTTCCTTTGCATGCGGCCCCGGCTCAGTCGGACTATTCGCGACCCAACCTGTTCACCACGGTGACCGGTGGTTTCTGGCGGCGGGCGCTGCAGCCGACGGTACCGGCGGGACAGCAGCCGCCGGCGATGCGACGTGAGCCCGAGGTCGCGGCGCATCCGGTGCCGGATCACAATGTAGCCGTGCGGCAGACGACCGTCGGCGAGGAGACGGGGCTTGAAATCCCGGCCTTCCTGCGGCGCCAGCAGTCCTGATCCGGTGCTGACCGGGCGGTTCGGCAACGATTGCCGGCTGCCCGGTGCCGCGTTGTTCCCTGAAGCTGGCGCGGGCTCAGGCTGCGACCCCGCGCCCCGGTGCGGGATGCACCCAGATATCTGACAACACGGTACGCAAGACGATCTTCTTGTCGCGCACCGCGCCGAGTTTCACCGCGACCCGTTGCGAGCGCACGTTCTCGGGGACGATGTAGCTGACCAGACGGTCCCGGCGAAGATCAGTAAATGCCCATCCCAACACCGCTGCCGCCGCTTCGGTCGCCAGGCCACGGCCCCAAAAAGGCCTGGCCAGCGACCATGCGAGTTCCGGTTCCGGCCAGTCAGCCGGCTGCAGGATGCCGACATGGCCGGCGAAGCGGCCTTCAGCTTCCACGGCAAAAACCCCGTACCCGCGCAGCGCCCATTGGCCCATGAGTGACTCCATCTTCGCCCAGGTCTGCTCTCGGCTGGGAACGTTGCCACCCAACCAGCGGCGCACCTCGGGATCGCCAATCATCGCGCCGTAGTCATCCCAATCGCCGGCCCGGAAACCGCGCAGCACCAGTCGTTCGGTGGTCAACGTGGGAATCGCCATGTTCGCTATGCTCCCTGCGGCGGCCAGCATACGATGCGGCCGCCATGATCGATAAGCTCAGCCCGCTGCCCTCCGTCGATGCCCTGCTGCGAGCGCCCGAAACCGAACTGCTGCTGAGCCGCTTCGGCCGGACCGCCGTCACCGCGACGCTGCGCGATGTCCTCGCCAACCGCCGAGCAGTCCGCGCTTTCGGCGCCACGTCCGCAGCCGTCGTTGATGAGGCGGCGGATCATCTCGCCGCACGGTTCGCCAGCTCGCAACGGCCGGTCTTCAACATGACAGGCACCGTGCTTCATACCAACCTTGGCCGGTCGCCGTTGCCGCCCGAAGCGGCGGATGCGGCAGCCGAGGCGCTGCGGAGCGCGACCACACTGGAATTCGATCTGGCAACCGGCCGGCGCGGTGACCGCGACGACCACGTCAGCGGCCTGCTGTGTGAGCTGACCGGTGCCGAGGCGGCGACCGTCGTCAACAACAACGCCGCGGCCGTGACACTGGTGCTCAACAGCCTGGCCCTGGGCAAGGAAGTCGCTGTCTCCCGCGGCGAACTGATCGAGATCGGTGGCGCGTTCCGGGTCCCCGAGATCATGAGCCGATCCGGTGTGATACTGAAGGAGGTCGGGACCACGAACCGGACGCATGCTCGGGATTACGCAGATGCGATCAGCCCCGTCACAGGGGCCTTGATGCGGGTACATCAGGCCAACTACGCCATCGTTGGCTTCACCGCGATGGTTCCCACCGACAGGTTGAGCGCCGTGGCGCACGCGGCCGCGTTGCCGCTGATCGAGGATCTGGGCAGCGGTAGCCTGGTAGATCTGGAACAATGGGGCCTGCCGCATGAGCCGACACCGCGCGAGTCGCTTGCCGCGGGGGCCGATGTCGTCACCTTTTCGGGTGACAAGCTCCTCGGCGGTCCGCAGGCTGGTCTGATCGTGGGTCATAAAAACGTGATGGCTGCGATCAACCGCAATCCGCTCAAGCGCGCGCTCCGCCTCGACAAGGGTCGGCTCGCTGCGCTGGAGGTCGTGCTTCGGATGTATCTCAATCCCGACAATCTCGCGCAACGGCTGCCGGCACTGCGTCTGCTGACCCGTCCCGAGGCGGCGATCCGCGTCACCGCGGGCCGCATCCGCCCGGCGGTCGCGGCCCGGTGGCCGGAAAACGAGGTCGCGGTCGCGAGCTGCCGAAGCCAGATCGGATCAGGCGCGCTTCCGGTTGAAATGCTGCCGTCGGCCGCGGTGACCATCGGTGGTAACGCTCTGGAGAATATTGCAAAGCAGCTGCGGGCCCTGCCACGCCCGGTGATCGGCCGGGTCGCGCGCGGGCGCATCCTGTTGGACTGCCGATGTCTTGAAGCGGGCGATGAACCGCCCTTCATTGCCCAGCTCTCCTGAGCAGCCGATACTGGCGATGGAGGAGAACCGGCCCCGGTGGGTCGGCCGGACTTCAAACCCGGTTGGGGCTGCCAAGCGGTCCCGGGCAGGTTCGACTCCTGCTCTCTTCCGCCCGCCGCAAGTGTTCCGGATAGACAATATCGTGTGGTTTCGCCGCAACAGTGTGGCAAGATCAATGCTGTGGCTCTCGCTATCGCCGCTTACGCTCGCTATGGTTATCGCAGCGAAAAGGCAGGCTGGCAGTTGCTTTTCGGACCTGTTTCGCCTCGGTCAAAAAATAAGGAGAGATTTAATGAATTTCCGAAATGCTTTGGTGGCCGCGACGATCCTGGCGTCACCGCTTGCCGCGCGGGCCCAGCCAGTAACTGGCGTGTATGTCGGTGCTGGCGCCGGCGTGAACATCATGCAGGACCAGGACGCCACCGTCACGTCGGGACGGATCAATCGCACGCAAAAACTCTCGTCCCGGGTTGGGCCGGCATTTGACCTCGACCTGGGGTATGGCCTTGGAAACGGCCTGCGGGCGGAAATCGAGGGCAGCTATCGCTACAACACCTTCAACAATTCCAACAGCTCCAGTGCTGCGACCGCTGCCGGCGGCAAGGAGCAGAAATTCGGCGCGATGTTCAACGTGCTGTATGACTTCGTCGGCCTGACGCCGTATTTCCAGCCGTACGTCGGCATCGGCGCCGGCTACCAGTGGGCGCAGGAAAGGAACCTGCACATCGATGCGCCTCTTTTCGGGTCGGCGGCAAACACCGATACCGAAGGCAAATTCGCCTATCAGGGTATCATTGGTGCGGCAATCCCGATCGTCAGTGTTCCGGGCCTGGCTGTGACCGCGGACTATCGGTACATGGGCCTGGTGGGCGATCGCAATTATGCCGGCACGGTCAATGGAGCTCCGGCAAACTTCAAGCTCGACAAAAACTACAATCACACCATCCTGATTGGCTTCCGGTATAACTTCGGCCAGGAAGCCCCGGCCCCGGCGCCCGTCGCGGCAGAAGTGCCCCCATCCCCGATCTCTCGTTCCTATCTGGTGTTCTTTGACTGGGACAAGTCGGCCCTGACCGACCGCGCGCGTCAGATCGTGTCGGAAGCGGCGGCGAATTCCACCAAGGTTCAGTACACGCAGCTTGAGGTTAACGGTTACACCGACACCTCCGGCACAGCGAAATACAACCGCGGTCTGTCGATCCGGCGTGCGCAGTCGGTGGCTGCGGAACTCGTGAAGGACGGCGTGCCCAAGAGCGCCATCGCGATCCAGGGCTTCGGCGAGACCCATCTTCTGGTGCCGACCGGCGAGGGCGTTCGCGAACCGCAAAACCGGCGTGTCGAAATCATCATCAAGTAGCGTCTGCCTGATCAACGATCTCCATCGGGGGCGCCTTCGAGCGCCCCCTTTTTCGTTATTGTCTCAAACAAACCTTGCATCGGCTGCGGCCCTGATCTTTCGGGTCTGCATCCGCTGCAGCAGCCAAGCCTGTTGCTGCTCTTTGCCCTGATCCGAGATCAACGCCTTCCGACCGGGCAAGCCTCATGCAGCCACGCAACGACAGCGCGGCGCGATCAGAGCACGCCACAGGCCTGCGCGACCGTCATGCCTACGAGTTGCTGGTCGAACCTGGTCTTGTAGGCGGTTCGGATGCGATTGATCGCGGCCAGGCTGGCGGGCACCTCGGGCAGCGCCACCACGAGCACCTTGGTCGCTTCTTCAATCGTCTTGTGGGTGATCGGATTCATCCAGGCCCCATCCGCATCAAACACCGTGTAGCCGTTGGGCAGATTGGGGGTCACGGTCGTATCGAGAAATCCCTGCCACTCCTTGTCCGTCAGATCGTCACGATCGGGGATCGATCTGCCCAGGAACAGTGTGAAGACCGCGACGGATGGCCCCAATGTCGGCGCGCATTCGGGGCGGGTTCGCGCCGCGCAACCGCTTAGGCTCGCGATCAAGCACATCGCCATGATCAGTCGGAACATCGTTGATCCTTCAGGGGAGCCAGGCGCGTCCTCAGCCAAACACCCGATTGCCTCGCTTCCAGGTCCCCAGCACAACACCCTCCAGCGCTCGGCCATCGAACGGCGTGTTCTGGGCCTTGCCGGGAAGCTTGCCGGCTTCAACCTTCCAGATCCGGTCCAGATCGAACAGGCACAGGTCGGCCACCGCGCCCTTGGCGATCCGACCGGCTTCAAAGCCCAGAAGCGCCGCGGGTCGGGCGGTCAGCAAGTCAATCGCCGCTGCCAGTGGGACGGATCCATTGTGGACATGCGCGAGCGTGATGGCGAGCAGTGTTGCCAGACCCGAACCGCCGGCGGATGCCAGCGCGAACGGCTGACGCTTGTCGTCAGCATCGCGCGGCTGATGGTCAGACGCAATTGCGTCGATGGTGCCGTCCGCCAGAGCGGCGATCACAGCCTGACGATCATGTTCCTTGCGTAATGGCGGCGAAAGCTTGGCATAGGTTCGGAAGTCGCCGATCGAGGTCTCGTTCAAGTCAAAGTAGGGTGGGGCGGTGTCACACGTCACGGCCAACCCGTCCATTTTCGCGGTCCGGATCAACGCCAGCGCCGTTCCTGTCGAGACGTGGGCAAAGTGCACCGCACCCCCCGTGAGCTCGGCAAGCCTGATGTCGCGCGCGACCATGATCGCCTCGGCCGCGGCGGGAATTCCGGGCAGACCCAGGCGCGTCGCCTGCTCGCTCTCGGTTGCGGTTCCGCCGATGGCAAGCGATGGCTCCTCCGGGTGCTGTACGATCCGCGCGTCGAACGCCTTCGCGTAGGACAGCGCCAACCGCATCAGCCTTGCAGGTCCGATCGCGCGAGACCCGTCGGTGAAGGCAACGGCTCCCGCTTCCCGCAGCAATCCAAGTTCAGCGAGTTCCTCGCCCCGGCAGCCTCGGGTGACCGCGCCATAGGGCAGGATTGTCAGGCTGCGGGTTTCGTCGCCCTTGGTTAATAGCAGCTTCACCAACGCAGGATCGTCGATGGCCGGCTGGGTATCAGGCAGCGAAGCCAACGTCGTGATGCCGCCCGCCGCGGCCGCCGCGGCCGCCGAGGCGATGGTCTCGCGGTACTCGAATCCCGGTTCACCCAAGGTTGCGCGCATATCCACAAGGCCAGGGCAGAGGATCGCATCTTCAGCCTCGATCACCGTCCCGGCGTTGGTGCAGCCCAGTGATGGACCGAAATCAGCGATCAAGCCGTCACGCACCAGCAGTTCGCCGAGAACGTCGACCCCCGCGCCTAGAATGCGGACCCGAGAGAACAGCGTATCAGGGCTCATTCAGTCGATGGCTCCGCGACAGCATATCCAGCACCGCCATGCGTACGGCGACGCCCATCTCGACCTGTTCCTTGATCACGCTGTGGACCGGATCGTCCGCGACCGCGCTATCGATCTCCACACCGCGGTTCATCGGGCCGGGATGCATGACCATGGCGTCAGGCTTGGCATGGGCCAGCTTGTCCATGTCAAGGCCGTAGAAGCGGAAATACTCCCGAGCGCTGGGCACTTCGCCGCGGACCATCCGCTCGCGTTGCAGCCGCAGCATCATGACGACGTCGGCGCCCGCCAGACCCAGCACCATGTCATGGAACACGGTCACGCCCAGATCGGCGATCTCGGCCGGGATCAACGTGGGCGGTCCGACAACCCGGACCTGGCACCCCATCGTCGTCAGCAGGTGGATGTTGGATCGGGCCACCCGCGAATGGGCGATATCGCCGCAAATGGCGACCAGCAGGCCGGCGATGCGCCCTTTGCGCCGATTAATGGTCAGGGCGTCCAGCAAAGCCTGCGTGGGATGCTCATGGGTGCCGTCGCCGGCGTTTATCACCGCCGCATCAACGATCTGCGCCAGCAGATTTGGCGCACCGGATTGATCATGACGCACGACCAGAAGGTCGCAGTGCATCGCGTTTAAGGTCGCTGCGGTATCGATCAGGGTCTCGCCCTTGTTGACCGACGATGTGGCGACCGACATGTTGATCACATCGGCGCCGAGCCGTTTGCCGGCAAGCTCGAAGCTGGTGCGGGTGCGGGTGCTGTCCTCGAAGAACAGATTGATCAACGTGCGCCCGCGCAGCAGGTCGCGCTGGGTCTTGCCGGACCGGTTGAGCAGCACATAGCTCGCGGCGAGGTCGAGCAATTGGCTGATCGCGGGCGGCTCAAGCCCTTCAATCGCCAGAAGATGTTTCTGCCGGTAGAACACGGCACGTCGTTGCAGCAACAAGCGCGGTGCGTCAACAGGAGACGCAGGCAGGTCGGCCTGCAGCCGAGGCGACGCCACTCTGCATAGTGTCAGGTATGCAATGCGTGAGGATGCTTCAGCTTGGCGAAATAGTCCCCGATCGCGTCTCGGATCGCTTGCGCCATCACGCGCCGATACCGCGCCTGGTTCAACAACACCTCGTCGTGCCGGTTCGACAGAAAGCCCATCTCCAGCAATGCGCTTGGAATACCCTTCAGACCGAGGACATAGAAGCGAGCTTGGCGAGCAGGAGCTGTATCCATCCGGATATCGTCGTTCAGGTTGTCGATCATCGTGTACTGCAGCCACGACGAACCTGGTTGCGGCTGCGTTTGGCGGCCGACAAGGGCGTCTGCGACTTTGACCGAGTCCCCCGGACCGGCTGCCAGCTGGGTGACCTCGTCACCGGCGTCCAAGCCGGAACGAACCCACACGCTGGCGCCGTGCGCGTGCCGATCGCTTGAGCCATTGGCATGTATCGGTATCAGCAACGCTGCCTTGCGACCTCGGGCAAACGCGACGCGTGCTGCCAGAGAGACGAATATGTCGGTTGTGCGCGTCATGGCGACACGATATTGACCGGTCGCTTCGAGCAGACGCTTCAGCTCTAAAGCAGTAGCCAGCGTAACATTCTTTTCGAGTGTACCGGCGGCGCCTATCGCCCCTGGATCCTTGCCACCATGTCCCGGATCGATAACCACAAGAGGGCGTAAGGCGGCCGCGGCTCGGTTGTGCCTGGCCGACACGATCGCTCGATGAAGGCGCTTCCGCCGGTCAGTCCCTCCACGTTTCACAATGGCGACAACGTGACGCCGCCGTTGCGGCGACTTCCGCCGGACAGCCGATCGGTGTCCCGCGGCCGATTTGCGTGCCACCCTGACCCGGGAAGAGCGCTGTGCCGGTGAATGCCGATGTGACGGATGCGAAGGGTGGGAGACCACGGTCCGCGCCCACACGGGGCTAATCAGCAATAGGTTTAACAAGGTCACGCAGGCGATAAAGCGCCACAGCGATGGCTTGGGAGCAGTCACCCGAAGCACTCAATAAGAACCTGGAAACCGAGACATTCTTCCGACCGCTCCGGATCATGGAAAATCACGTCTAGAATATCGCCTTATCAATAGCAAGCGCCATTTTCTTAATGTTCTCCAGCAGGTAATGTCGGCCGCGGCTGATGGGGTAGTACATGACATTCCGAACCGGCTGGTTACATGGCCCTCTGGCAAACGTCCTGCTCGAGCCAAAACCGAGACGGACACGATATGCAGGTGTGTTTTCTGCTGCCGCTTGCGCAATCCTGTGGTGCAATTTGGTATCACTATCCGCCTTTGGGGCGAGCGCCTCGCCGCCAGCAAACCGGGGAACCAATGGTCCGAGGCTGGGTCGTTACGCGGGCCTGCCGCTACCACGTTTCGCAGCGCTTCGAAGTGATACGGTGAACTTGCGCAGAGGGCCGGGCCGTCGTTATCCCATTGACTGGGTGCTGTCGCGCCGATTCCTGCCGACAGAGATCCTGCGGGAATTTCAGGACTGGCGGTTCGTGCGCATTCCAGACGGAACCAGGCGCTGGGTGCATCGAGCGCTGCTGATAGCGAGGCGGAGTTTTCTTGTCGGCGACGCCACGGCAGCACTCCGATCGGCGCCCCGGGCCGGGTCGCGTGTGGTCGCGCTGTTGAAGTCGGGCGTGGTCGGTCGCCTGGTGTCTTGCCGAAAGCGCTCACGGTGGTGCAAGGCGCGTGCTGCCGGTTACAACGGCTATCTCAACCGCACGACCTTCTGGGGTCTGCTGCCGGGTGAGGCAGTTGGCGGATGAGCAAAAGGCGCCCTCCTATTCGGAGAACACCGTTTGCATCCGACTCAGATCGAAAGCGGCACCACCTGATCGATCGTTGATAAGTCCCCCGCGAAAGACCAGCGGCAGTCTCAGGCCAGAACCTTCAACCTCAACCGGGCTGCGGGGCCGGTGCCGCGCCACCCGTTGGCGGTGTAGGCGCGGCCGGTCGACCGGCAGAAGGCACGGAGGCCCGACGGTTCTCGGGAGCAGGCTCGTCGATGACCTTGCGGATCACCGGCTCTCCGCGCAGGACGGTACGGATTTCGTCACCGGACAACGTCTCGTGCTCCAACAGGCCGCGGGCCAGCCGGTGCAGTTCCTCGACGTTCTCGGTGAGCAGTCTGCGGGCCTTGCTATAGGCACGGTCAATGATGTCCTTGATCTCACTGTCGATCTCTCTGGCAGTGGCCTCGGACACGTTCTTGTTCTGGGTAACCGAATGGCCCAGGAAGACCTCCTGGCTGTTGTCGCCATAGGCGATCATGCCAAGTTTGTCCGACATGCCCCATTCGGTGATCATCCGCCGGGCCTGATCGGTCGCCATCTTGATATCGCCAGCCGCGCCGTTCGACACCTTGTCCGGCCCAAAAATGATCTCCTCCGCCGCGCGTCCGCCCATCGCCATGGTCAATTCGGACAGCAGCTTCGATTTCGACTTGGAGTAGCGGTCACCCTCCGGCAGGCTCATGACCAGGCCCAGAGCGCGGCCGCGCGGGATGATCGTTGCTTTGTGAACGGGATCACACTCGGGTTCATGCATCGCGCACAGCGCATGGCCGGACTCATGGTAAGCGGTCATGCGCTTTTCTGCCTCGGACATGACCAGCGACCGGCGTTCGGCGCCCATCATCACCTTGTCCTTGGCCGCCTCGAATTCAGACATCGCCACCACCCGCTTGCCCAAGCGGGCAGCCAGCAACGCGCCCTCGTTCACCAGGTTGGCGAGGTCGGCGCCGGAGAACCCAGGCGTGCCGCGCGCGATAACCTTGGGATCAACGTCCGAGGCCAGTGGCACCTTGCGCATATGCACGCGCAGGATCTTCTCCCGCCCATTCACGTCTGGGTTCGGCACCACGACCTGACGGTCGAACCGGCCAGGTCGCAGCAGCGCCGGGTCCAGCACGTCCGGTCGGTTGGTCGCGGCGATTAGAATGACGCCCTCGTTTGACTCGAAGCCGTCCATCTCAACCAGCATTTGGTTCAGGGTCTGCTCACGCTCATCGTTGCCGCCACCCAGACCGGCACCGCGATGCCGGCCAACGGCGTCGATCTCGTCGATGAAGATGATGCACGGCGCGTTCTTCTTGCCTTGTTCAAACATGTCGCGGACGCGCGAGGCGCCGACACCCACGAACATCTCCACGAAATCCGAACCTGAGATCGTGAAGAACGGGACGTTCGCCTCACCCGCGATGGCGCGTGCGAGCAACGTCTTGCCGGTGCCGGGAGGCCCGACCAACAGCACGCCCTTGGGGATCTTGCCGCCCAGTCGCTGAAACTTCTGCGGATCCTTCAGGAACTCGACTATTTCCTGCAGTTCGCTCTTGGCCTCGTCGATACCGGCCACGTCCTCAAACGTCACGCGCCCCTGCTTTTCCGTCAGCATCCGCGCTCGGCTCTTGCCAAATCCCATCGCCCGGCCGCCGCCCGACTGCATCTGGCGCATGAAGAACACCCACACGCCGATCAACAGCAGCATCGGGAACCATGACAACAGGTAGTGCAGCAGAGGATTGACGTCGCTGTCTTCCGGCTTGGCGATGACCCGCACGTTCTTGTCGGTCAGCGTCTTCACCAGGGCCGGATCCTCCGGTGTGTAGGTCTGGAAGGTCCGCCCGTCATTCAACTGGCCCGATACCGTGCGCCCTTGGATCACGACATCACGCACACGGCCACCGTTCACCTCGCCGATGAAGTCCGAGTAGGCGATCTGAGTGGAGTTGGTGTGGTTCACCCCGGGCTGGAACAGGTTGAATAGCACCACGAGCAACAGGGCGATGATCACCCAGAGCGCGAGGTTGCGGCCGAAATTGCTCATATGACTTTGCTCACGTTCTCAGTCCGATTGGGACGCCTGGCATTCCTAAACGATATCCAGCCCGGCGAGACAGCCATTAACATAGTGTCTGGGATCTTCCCTACATCCCCGCCTGTGGCGGATCGTTCACCAACCTATGGTGAATAACAACTCAATAAGATGAATGGGACGCCATGACCTGGTTCGCCGGAACAAAGCCAGGGCCGCCGAGCGGCTTTCGCGGGCTGAACAGCACCCTGATCGCCTTGTAATCCTCATGCGAGGCATAAGCCAAATGCGGTACCGCCGCCAGAACTTTACCAATGCGGATGGCAGGCAGCGTGCGCAGGACCGCCGCTGGCATCTCCGAGCGGGTTCGGAACCCAGCCGCATCCGGCCCCAGCTTGCCGACTATGGCTCCGGCGGGAACCGCCGAATCGCTGATCAATCGGAACCGGTTGTCCCAAATCACGCCCGGTGCGGCTTCGATCGGCGCCAACACGGCTGCCTCCTCACGAGCGATCAAAAGACCATCGCCAAACCGGCCGGCCGGCATGATGCGCACGCCGGCTATCGTCGCAGGTCTTGGCTGTGCCGCCAGATCGTTGATCCGATCGGAGCTGGCCGGATAGGGCAGGCCGCCGATCGTCTGCACTAGGCTGCTCAAGGCGGCCGGACCGATCCGGCCCAGCGACAACAGGGCGAACCCCTCAGGCCGGATCGACGCGCGGCGGGCCAGCTCGACGGCACTCTCGTGTTCCTCGCGCGAACGCAGTCGGCCAACCGCCGCCGCGGCCGACAAGCCAGCTCCGCCGGGTCCGTGGGCCGAGAAGCGATGCCTTAACCGAGGCCGCATCGCCCGCAGGTCCCGGTTGGACGGGTCTTCGATCCAGCCGACGCCGGCCGCCGTCAGGAAGCCCCGCAGCCGGGTGGGATCGATGGTCAGCAAGGGACGCAGGAGGCGAAGACTGGTTGTTTCCCGCAACGCCGCCATGCCGGCGAGACCATGCGTCTGACTTTCGCGCAACACCCTCATCGCTAGGGTTTCCATCTGGTCCGCCGCGTGATGGCCGAGCAGCAGATGCAGGATCCCGGCCTCGCGGCAGGCGCTGGTCAGAATATGGTAACGCCCGATCCGCGCCCGTTCGGCCAGCGCCGGACCTGCGCTCAGGTCCGAAAGCCGTAGCAGCCGCGCGGGAACACCGAGATCTTCAAGGCGCGTGACCGTGCTGGTCGCTTCCTTTGCGGATGACTGACGAAGCCCATGGTCAACCACCAGGGCCGTGACATAGCCATTTCGCTGACCTACCCACTCCCTGGTGAGTATGGCGAGTGCCATGCTGTCGGCGCCCCCGGACACCGCGACGGCGATTGCCGGGGCTGGCTCAAACGGACCCACCCGTCCCATCGCCGCCGCGAACTCGGTCGCCAGGCAGGAGTCACCAGCCCCGGCTTCGATCATGTCACGGCTAATGGCAGCCCGTCTTCTGAGCCGTCGCCGCGGCGCCGGCCGCGATATCCGGATGCGGCTTCGGAAAATCCGTGCGCAGTCGGGTCAGCGTGTCGCAGGCGGCCTTCTTCTCGTTGATCGCGGAAAGCGACCCGGCGAGACCTAGCAGCGCATCCTGCGCGTGGCTGCCCTTGCGCGAACTGTTGTAGGCATCATCGAACGCGATCGCCGCCTGAGCATATTGATGCTCGCCATAAAGCGCCTGCCCGAGCAGCAGCCGCGCATCGTAGGCGCGCGGTGAGGTGCGGTTCGCCAGAACCTCCCGGGCAGACGATTCCGCATTGACGAAGTCCCGCCGCGTGAGGGCGGCGTTGCCCTCTTGCAACGCGACCTCCGGCGTGCGGGGTCGCGCCGAGGCAGTGGGGCGGACCCCGGGCGGAGGCGCCAGCCGGCCAGGTGAGGGTTCAGTATCACCGTCCGAGGCCGTTGGTGTGGCACTCGGCTGCGCCCGCCGGGACCCGCCTTGCGGATTGACCTGGAAAGCCAGATCATCGATCCGCTTGCCAAGGTCATCGTTCTGACGTTGCAACTGGTTTTGGGTCTCATCGATACGCCCGCGCAATTGGCGCACCTGGTCTTCCAGTGCATCGACGCGTGTCAGAAGTTGAGCCAGAAGGTCGTTGCCGCCGCTTTGCTGCTGCGGATAGGCTGAGGGCCGGTTGAACGATGACCCGCCACCGCGGGACATCTGGTCCTCGGCTGCTTTCAGTTCCTGCCGCAGCTGGTAAATCTGGTTCTGCAGCGCGATGCCCTCACGTGTCTCGACCTGGGCGCGGACCGGCATGGCCGGAGCCGCCAGCACCATGCCGGCCACGACGAGGGGAGCAATGACGAACCGCATGCAGACTTCCTTAAGCGTGATCTCACGGTTGCAATACACCCAGTCGCGTGCCGACGCGCAGCCTAATGGCAGCTGCGATATGAATCTAGTGGTCCGATCCCGACAGACGCATCCTCACGGCGGGGTGAATCGGCCCACCAAATCAAGCACTAGTGGCAAAATTCGACGGATCTATCCGTCGGATTTTGTCCACTAGCTGGCCGGCAGGTGGCGCGCGATGTACGGCGGCAGGGCAAACGCCCCAACATGGATTTCGGGAGTCCAATATTGCGTGGTGCCTAGAATGCCGGCCCGCCGGGCGCGGTCGCGGATGATCTCCAGCGAGGTTGCCGCCAGCGCGGCGTCCTTCGCCGCCCACCCCAGTGTCATGAAGCCGCCGACATAGGTCGGCACGGCTGCGACATAGGCCGTGACGTGCGGGAAGAAGTTGCGTCGGCGCATGCTGGTCTCGTGCAATTCTCCGGCCTGCATGAACGGGACACCGCACTGGTTCACGATCAGGCCACGCGCCGTCAGGATCCGCGCGCAGCTGCGATAGAAATCATCGGTGAACAAGACCTCGCCGACGCCGATCGGATCGGTCGAGTCAACGATGATGACGTCAAAGGAATGATCGGCCGCGCGCTTCACGTAATCGATGCCATCGCCAACGATGACCTCCGCCCGCTTTTCCGTCCAGGCGTCGCCGGCGATCTTCGGCAGGAATTCCTGGGCAAGGCGGATGACCTCGCCGTCGATCTCGACCATGACGGCGCGGGCCACGTTGCCGTGCTGCAGGACCCGGCGCAGCACGCCGCCATCCCCGGCTCCGATGATCAGCACGTTACCGGGGGCGCCATGCGCCAGCAGCGGCACATGGCTCAGCATCTCCTGGTAGACGAACTCATCGGCCTCGGTGATCTGGACGACCCCATCCAGCACCATTATCCGCCCATGCGAGGACGTTTCGAAGATAGCTATATCCTGGAAATCGCTTCTGACGCCCGCAAGCTTCCCGGTCACCAGAAAACGCTGTCCCCAATCGGGATACAGCGTTTCATTGATCCAGTTGTCGATCGGCATCACGCGCTCCATGCGTTGACGGCTCGGGCTGTCGCGATCCGGGCCGTCACGTATCGACTGGGCAAGCCGCCGTCAGGCGATCAGGCCGCGTCGTTGTTCATCAAGGTTGACAAAGTGAGGCTTGAACGCCGCTTTCAGCGCCGGAAGCCCATCATAAGGATTGCACGCACCGCACATGAAGATGTCGATCGCGGCAAAATCCCGCTCGGGCCAAGTATGGATCGAGATATGGCTTTCCGCCAGCACCAACACACCGCTCACGCCGCCGTTCGGCGAGAAGTGGTGGAAATGTCCATGCAGGATCGTCGCACCCGCTGCTTCGGCGGCGCTGCGCAGCGCCCGATCAATATGACCCGGATCGCACAGATTGGCGGCGCCCCACAGATCGACCAGCAAATGCATGCCGGCGAACTTCACGCCATCCTTCTCTACGAAATAGTCCTTCTGGACTTCCGCCGTTGCCCGCTCAGCGTCGGACTGCTTCTGGTTGCTGCTCGGAAGTTCCGAGACCATCCCCAGTGGGCTGAGTGCGTTCATCGCGTACCCCTTCCTACCAGTAGACGGCCTGTTGGACAGTACGCGCAAAAGCCGCCCGCTGTCCCCTGGGGCCAAGGCGGCGGAACATGATGATTGGGGGGGAGGGGCGCAAGCCTCTTTTTTGCTCAGGGCCCTGAGAAAATCGCATAGCCCCCGCGCGGCGCGCTCAGCGCCCGGACCCAGCTGCCTGAAGTGCTTTCAGATCACTCGGGAGTGAGGCCGCAAGGTTCACTTCCTGTTGCGAGCGCTTGATGTCAGCGCTGGTTCTGATCGGTTCAGCGGTCAGCAGTCGAAACATGTCAGCCAGCGGGCCGGCGCCCATCCGGTTGCCATACTTCGCCCGCAGCCCGATCAGGCTGGCATTGTCGCCGGCTCGGGCGGTGGCTGTGGCAAATCGAAGCATCGTTTGCTTTTGACCATCATCCAGCACGCCGCTGTCGGGAACCGTCATCGCGACATCGTCGGACCAGGCCTGTTGTGCTGCGCTCCAGTCCAAGGCCGTCTCAAGAATTTGGGCGCGGGCCTGCAATGCGCGGCTGGTGTGCAACGGCGACAGCATCGCGACGGCGGCGGCCGGATGACCCAGATGGGCGGCCGATGTCGCCCGCAGGATTGTCCGTTGCTCAGTCAGCTCCGGCGGCAGGTCCTGGGCTGCCGATCGGTCGAGAGCAGCCTGGGCGCCAGCATCGTCACCCTCCCGCGATTCAACTGTCGCCAGACTGAGGCCGATCTCCGCCTTGGCGACGTCGGACTTCGCCGAAACCATCAATTTCTCCAGCACCGGCTTTGCGCGACTCGGCAGATCCAGGGCGAGGAGACGGTTCGCCAGCAATTGCCGAACCTCTCCGCCGTTGTCGTCGAGGTCGGGCAGCAGGTCTGCGTTGTCGTCCACCATGGCCACGAAGTCGATCGGTGATACCTGCTGCTGACCCGGATCGCGGATCATTTTGGTAAACATGTCCTTCAGCCGCGCACGGACTGGTTTCGCCTGTTCAGGAAAATCGGTTGCAGCCTGTCGTAGAATGGCCAGCGCATCGCGCCATGCACCGGTCTGCCCGCGCAGCTCCGCCACCCGCTCGCGCAGCGCCAGCTCCTTTGCATCACCGCGCCAAGCATACAGCAGCTTGTCGAGCGCATCTGCTGCCTGAACCTTGTTCAGCTTGCCGGCGGCCAGGCGCAGTTCAACGGCACGGCTTGCGGCTCGTGCCCGGTCGAACTGGTCGCGTCCGTTGGCCAGCGCGTCCAGCATGCTCAGCGCCTGATCGGTATCACCTTCGGTCTGCCGCATCAGCGCGCGCGCATAGGCCAATTTGGGATCAGTCTTTTCCTGATCCAGCAAGCGGACGGCAGGTGCGATCTCACCCCCCTTGATCATGGTTTCGATCATCAGCGGCAGGATGTGGTCCCGGATGGGCTTGGGATACCCGAACACGAGGGGCGCTGTCGCCGAAAACACCGCCGCGGCCCCAGGCGAACCGTCATCCTGCATGGCCTGGCGAATCGCGCGCCAAAGGGCAATGTCATCCGGTCCGTCAAGTCTTGGATCGAGCAGCGCATCCGCTTCCTGCTCGCGGCCTGCGAGCAGGGCGGCGATGGCGGAAAAGGCGCCCGTTTCGGCCGAGGCCGCTTCTTTCGGATCCTGTTCCGCCGCCACTTGCAGCAGGCCTTGGGCCTCGGCGCCGAAACCGAGCGCCACGAGACTCTCTGCCGCCTGGCGATTTTTCAGACCACGCGCCAGGGGGGGCGCCGCCGCCGCGGCGGCGATCTGCTTGTTCGCAAGCCGCAGCAGTACGTCGGGCGGCAGGGTCGAGAAGTCCAACCGCCGGGTCAGATGTGCTGCGTCCATCAGCGCATCGCTGATGCTCGTCGGCGGCGAAAGCAGCAGGCCGCCGGCTCCACCCGCCAGGCTGAATCCAGTGGATGTCTGCCGCAGCGTAATGCTATCCGAAAGTGGTTCGACCACCACGCCCTGTATCGTCGGCTGCAGAATGAATTCGCTGCTTCGCCTGGCAGTCGCCACGCCTTGCCCAGGGCGCCGTTGAGTACCGGCCAAAAGAGTTGCGCCGGTATCGGGATCGACCAGGCTGACGATGTCGCTGGGTTGTTCAGCCGCCAGCCTCAACTGTCCGTCCTGGTAGGTCTCAGCGATCGGTTGCTGTTTCAGCGCGTTCATCAGCACCGCGATGCGCCAGCCCTGCTGCAGCGGCGTGAGAGCAATCCACCGAGCGTGCGGCAGCGGAACACGAAACAACGTGCCATTGGGCAGCAATTGCACCGTAGCCGCACCGAACACCGCATCACCGCGTAATGCGCTCATGTCGACAGGTCGGCGTTCAGCGAAGATGATGTATGCGGTGTCGTCTCTACGGAACGCCGCCGCTCCGGTCGAGCTGTCGAATGGCACCCGGAACGCCGACCCATCCATGTCGACAGGCAATTGCACCCGACGGGCCATTAATCCAGCCGGCGCTTCATTCTCGGGCAACACGTCTCGTCCGGGTGGCGTCTGCTGAGTTGCCTCGCGCGCAGCCGGCTCAGTCGCGGAAGCAGCCTTTGGCAACTGGTGAGCTGCCGCTGCGACAGGCTTGGCGGGTGGCATTGGCAATGGCTGTGCTGCCACGGCGACAGGGCTGGCCGGCGCGGCGAACTCCGGGGCAGCTGAAACCGCGGGGACCTTGCCGTTCGGTTCAGGCGGGCTTGCCGTGGCGGATGATGAAACCGTGGATGATTGGACGGGCTCGTGGCTGCGTCGAAGGCTTTGCGGCGCGGCCGCACTTTTCTTGGGATCCAAGATGTCAAGGAAGACAAGCCCGCTCATGCGGCCCGTACGGACGGTCGCATTGTGGTTGAGGGTCAATTCGATACTGGAGCCCCTGGTCTCCATAGCGAGGACGTTTCGCGGCGGAGTCGGCGCGTTTCCCAGGGTGACGTCACCGGTGAGGCGCAGCACGACGTGGTCGCCGTCCTGGTCGAGTTGATACTCGATCTTGCCACCGGTATTGATCGCGACCCTGCCGAAACCGCGATGGTTGCCGGATCGGACAACCGCTTTAGACGCATCCGACTGCGCCACTTCGGCATGACCGGTGAATGCCAGAGAGCTCAGGACCGCGCCCGCCGCCACCGCGCGCGCGATCCTCGCATTGATCATTCAGAAGCTGTCCAGCAGCTTGTCGATGTCCGACTGGTCCATCGCGTGCGCCGAGAGCTGCGGGCCGTTCAGCAGATCCGCGTCGGCGGCGACAGGATCAACCGATGGCTTCGATGCCTGCACCGACGGCCCGAACGTTCCAATGATCAGCGCCACCTTTTCCTCGATCATCTTCAGCGTCGCCACGACCTTGGTAATGCGCTGACCGGTGATGTCCTGGAAGCTGCAGGCTTCATAGATCCGCGTGGTCGCCGTCTGTAGCACCGTTGCCGAATCGCCAATCACGGCTGACGATAACTCGTCCAGCATCTCGCAGCTTTCCAGTATCGCATTGGTCGCCTGAGCGGTGTGGCCGACGATCGCATCCAGCTCGTCCGTGGCCAGCGGGATGGCGTGGTTGTTGATATCACCCACGCGCAAGGCAGCAATATCCGATTTCGCGTTGGCGATCGTTTGGCCGAGTTCCTCGACCTGGCGCAGCAGTGATGCCTCCTTCACCGTCAGGTCGTAGCTGATCGTCGTCAGCACGGCCCGAACGACCTCGGTCAAGATGTTGGCCTCGAGCTCGGGCTGATGTTGCCTGATCGCTGCGAGTTTCTTCTTCAGTGCTTCGATACCGCTTGGGCTAAGTTCGTCCGGCCCGTCAAGCATGGCCGAGGACCTTCTCGATCTTGCCCTTGAGCGTTTCGGCATTGAACGGCTTGACGATGTAATTCGAAACGCCGGCGGCTTTGGCCGCTATGACGTTTTCGGTCTTGCTTTCGGCGGTTATCATGATGAAGGGCACGCTCTTCAGGCGGATATCGGCGCGCACTTCCTGTAGCAGTTGCAGGCCGGTCATTGGCGCCATGTTCCAGTCGCTGATCACCAGCCCGAAGTTGCCGGCGCGCAGCTTGGTCAGGGCATCAGCACCGTCCGAAGCTTCTTCCACATTGTTGAACTCGATTTGCTTGAGCAGATTGCGGATGATCCGCAGCATTGTCTTGTAGTCGTCCACAATCAGCACGTTCATGGACTTGTCGATTGACATCATCTGCTCCTTTACTGGGTTTAGCCACCCGCGAGACCGGTTTTCAACCCGGCAAGCGGCGCGCCTGAGAAGTTGCGGCCGGTTCGCATCTGAGCTAGCTCGGCCGTCACGTCGCGTGCCTTGTCAGGGTTCATAGCCGCCATGACGGACGCGGCCTTGGCATCCTTCATCCGGTCCAGCAGTTGAAGCAGCACCGGCATCGACAGGTCGTTGAAGATGTTCGCGGCGTCCTTGGGCTTCATGGCCTCATAGACCTTGACCAGGCCAAGCCAGTCGGCGTCCTGCTTTTCCTTCCGCGCCGCCTCCAGGCCTTCGAGCTTTGTCTGCAGCGCCTGCATTTCGGTGACCCGTGCCGCGAGTTTCTGTTCCGCCGCCGCCAGCACCGACTCGCGTCCCGACACCGCCTCGGCGCGTTTGTCCAGGTCCTGCCGTCGCTTGCGCAGGTCCTGAAGCAGAGCCTTCTCACTTTCGCTGACCGGCTGCGGCCCGCCTTGGCTCGGTAGGTCGGAGGCAACATCGCCCGGCCGAGGTGCCGCGGAAGGCGAACCGGCAGCCGGCTTCGCAGCCCCCTTATTGGGCTGCTTGACCTGGTCCGTGCTGGCGGCGTTCGCGACGGTCACCATCACGCCCTCAGGCTTCGTGCCGTGACTGACCGCTGTCTGCAACAGCACACCGACCTTCAGCAGCAACAACGTGGCCATTGCAGCGATGGTGGCGGGTAGCAACCGCGGCGGCGGGATCTTTAACATCAGCGGGCCATCCGCAATGCCTGCATCAGGTTCCGCTCGACATCGTTGGCGCCTGTCGGGGCGTTGGTTTCAAGCGAGGCAACCGAACGACCCTGTGCTACGGCCAGCGGCCGCGCAGCCCGAACCAGCGTGTCCAGGCGATCGGCAAGGCGGTCGCCTCGTTCGGTCAGGAACACAAGATCTTCCTTCAGAGATACGGATTGCGTGAGCTGACCCTGGATCTCCCGGCCGGCACCCTCGACGGCAGCACGCAGTCGTTGAATGCCGCTTTCCGCCTGGTTGGTGCTGGCATTGAAGCCAATCACCAGTTGCTCAAGCGAGGCCCGGTCGCGCTTGAGCACACCCAACGCTCGCTCCAGCCGGATCGCCTGGAACAGCGTTGCCCCAAGCAGCACGACAAGGATGATTTCGAGGCTCCATTCCATGCTCGCCATCGTGCCAATCAAATATTAACAAATGATTTAAGAGGCCTAGAATCGATCCAGCGTGCCAAGCCGCACGAGTTCGCGTTCAATCTTGACGGCGACGTTGTTGTTCTTCTGTCCCATTCGGCCTTCGAACAGAGCGACCGCCCCACAGCGCACCGAAACGGCTCCACCGGGCGTGGTGTTAAGCAGAAGTTGCTGCCCAGGTCGTAACGAAATGACGTCGGATAACCGCATGGTCTGCTCGTCGAGGACAACAGATAACTCGACCTCCGTATGCCACAGCTGCTCGGCGAGATGGGTCTCCCAGATCGAATCCCGGCCGAACTTCTCGCCCATGAACTGTTGCAGCAGCAACTCGCGAACCGGCTCGAGCGTGGCATAGGGCAGCAGCAACTCGACGCGGCCGCCGCGATCCTCCATGTCGATGCGCAGCCTGGCCAGAATGGCGGCGTTCGACAGCCGGCTGATGGTCGCGAAGCGCGGGTTGACCTCCAGCCGCTCGAACCGGAAGGTCACCGGGCACAGCGGATCGAAACTGGTGGAAAGGTCGGCCAGCACAACCTGGATCAAGCGTTCGACCAAGGTGCGCTCGATCGTCGTGTATGGCCGGCCCTCGATGCGCATCGCGGCGGTGCCGCGTCGTCCGCCCAGCAGCACATCGACGATCGAGTAGATCATCGCGGAGTCGATGACCATCAGGCCCTGGTTGTCCCACTCCTCGGCTTTGAACACCGCCAGCATGGCGGGCAGCGGGATCGAATTCAGATAATCTCCAAAGCGCAATGAAAGGATGTTGTCGATGCCGACCTCAACGTTATCGGAGGTAAAGTTGCGCAGGCTGGTGGACATGATGCGGACCAGCCGGTCGAAGACGATCTCCAGCATCGGCAGGCGCTCGTAGGATACGAGGCCGGAACTGATGATCTTCTGCATGCCGGTGCGGGCCTCACCGGAGGAAGGGCCCTCATCAAACCCGAGCAGGTTGTCGATTTCAGCTTGATTGAGTTCCCGCGTCGCCTGGGCACCATCGACGGGTGTGTCAGCGTCGGCGTCGGTATCGGTCTCCGCGCCCCAAGCGGACGCGAGGTCCTCTTCTGACTGCTCCCCGGTTCCGCTCATTGCACCAGCATCTGCGTGAACAGGACGTCACTAATGTCAGCGGGGGCGACGGCGGCGTTTGCCCGTGCCAGCAATTCCTCCCGCAGCCGGTATGTTCCGGCCGAACCACGCAGTTCCTCGGGCCGCATTTCTCGCAGGTAGGTCTGCATGATGTCCTGCAGGCGCGGCAGCGCGGCCTTGACCTTTTCGACGTCCCCCGGTTTCGGCACCTCGACCCGCGCGAGCAATTTCACATAGCTGGGCTTGCGCGAGTTGCTGTTCAGGTTCGCCACCATCTCGGGTAACTCGATGTAGCTTGGCGGAACCGGCTTGGCGGCTTCCTTCGCCTGCTGTTCATGCTTATCCAGGCCGAACAGATGCGGCAAAATACCGGTGAACCACAGGCCCGCGCCGATCAGCAGCAGGACCACCGGGACGGCGATCATGATCAGCTTTTTCTTGCCGGCTTTCTTTTCTGGTTTTTCAGCTGGCTCGTCGGTCGTGGGCTGCGCTGGCGAGGAACTCATGACAATGAACCTGACAGACAACCATTAATGAAAGGTTGATGCGCCAGGACGGCGGTCGATGCCGATCGGCACATTGTGCCGGGTAGCCGGACCTTTGGCGATCAGCGCATTGCCATCGTTGTCAGACGGTTGGGTCAAATCCTTCGGCCCATCTCATCTGGCACGGCGCTTGCTGTCCATCGTCAAGCACTGTTCGGACGATGCCTCATGGATATCACGACTTCACTCGCCGCTTCACGCCTGATCGCACAGCAGCGGGCGATGGACATCACCGCGAACAACATCGCCAACGCCAATACGCCCGGCTACCGAACCGAGCGTGTTCAGTTCAGCGATTGGATCGATAAGCAACCGGGTACGGCAGCGGTGCCGGGCGACGGCACGGTTACCTACACCCAGGACCGGGCAACCTACCGCGAGTCTCAGCCGGGATCGATCACCCATACCGGCAATCCCTTCGATCTCGCCCTCAGCGGCGATGGCTACTTCACGGTCAATACCAAGGCGGGTCCCCGGCTGACCCGAGATGGCCGCTTCGGCCTGATGCCGGATGGCACCGTGGCTGACAGTAACGGCAATCCGCTGCTGGATGTGAATGGTCAGCCAATCCAGATGGCGCCGACGGACACCCAGATTTCGATCGCCGGCGATGGGTCGATTTCCTCGGAAAATGGAGAGATCGGGAAAGTTGGCATTGTCCAGCCGACCGATCCGATGAAGTTACAGGCAGAGGGTGCGACCAAGTTCGTCTCCGGCTCCGACACCGCGCCTGTGGCCGCTCCCGGCATCGTTCAGGGCGCGGTCGAACAGTCCAATGTGCAGCCGGTGATGGAGGTGACGCGGATGATGGACAATCTTCGGCAGTTCCAGTTCGTTACTCAAATGGTGCAGGCCGAGGGGGATCGGCAGCAAAACTCCATCGACAAGCTTCTGCCGCCTGGATCGACCTCATAATAAGAGTTCCATCCACAACGTGACAAAACGCCACAGGAGACCATCATATGCGTTCGCTCGATATCGCCGGCACCGGGATGCAGGCACAGCAGACCAATGTCGAAGTCATTTCCAACAACATGGCGAACATGACGACGACCGGCTTTAAGCGCCGGCGGGCCGAGTTCCAGGATCTTATCTACCAGAACCTTCGTCGCGTCGGGGCCAACAGTTCTGATACCGGCACGGTGGTGCCTTCGGGCGCGCAGGTCGGCCTTGGCGTCAAGACCGCGGCGATCTACCGCATCAACGAGCAGGGCAATCTGCAGCAGACCTCCAACCAGCTGGATATGGCGATCCAGGGCAATGGATACTTCCAGGTGACCGCGCCGAGCGGCGAAACCGCCTATACACGTGACGGGACATTCGCCTTGGCGCCGGACGGCACGATCGTCACCGCCGACGGCTACACGGTGCAACCCGGCGTGCAGATCCCCGCCGCCGCGACCGGGGTCACGATCAACACGTCCGGCCAGGTGCAGGTGACGCTCGCGAACACGCCGGCGCCGCAGACCGTCGGTCAGATCCAGCTCGCGACATTTCCCAACGAGGCCGGCCTCGATGCCCAGGGTGGCAACCTCTTCGTGCAAACCGCGGCCTCGGGCGCGCCGGTTGCCGGCAATCCAGGAACCGCCGGTTTCGGTTCGGTGGAGCAAGGTTTTATCGAGACTTCGAACGTCAACGTGGTGACCGAGATCACCGATCTGATCACCGCCCAGCGCGCCTACGAAATGAACAGCAAGGTGATCACGTCCAGCGACGAGATGATGTCCACGCTCACCAACCTCCGATAGGTCATGCGCGTCTTCGTTCTCGTCATTGCTCTTTGCGTCGGAGGCGCGGTGCAGGCGGCGACCTTGCGCAGCATGACGACGTTGCGTGGTCCCAACGTTGCTCTAAAGGATCTGTTCGACGATGCCGGGCCCTACGCCGACCATGTGCTCGGCCCCGGCCCCGCGCCAGGGGGACGCATCGTCGTCGAGGCGGCGCAACTGAACGCCATCGCCAGGCAGTATGACGTTGCCTGGCGATCCGCATCGCGCGCGGATCGCGCGGTGCTGGAATGGCCCGGCCGACCGCTGCGGAAACAGGAGGTGCTTGAGGCTGTCAGGGTCGCGATCGCCGCGGTGGGAGCCTCTGATGACGTCGACATCGACATGCCGGGCTTTACACCGCCGCTTGTTCCGACCAAGGCGACGCCGGTCGCCACCGTTTCCCAACTGGACTACGACGCCAACACTGGGCGCTTCGCGGCAGTGCTGACGGTGACCGCGGAAGGCATCAGCCCGATCGATACCCGGGTCAGCGGTCGTGCCGAAGCGATGGTGCAAGCCCCTGTGGCGGTGACTCGCTTGTTGTCTGAAACGGTGCTTCGGGCAGACGATATCCGTCTGGCTCGCGTGCGGACGGTATTGTTGCAAAATGATATCGCTCGCTCGCCTGAAGAAGTTGTCGGGATGCAGCTGCGCCGACCTGTGGCAGCCGGTCAGCCGCTGCGCCTGGCCGATCTGATGCGGCCGCCCTTGGTGCAGCGCGGGTCGACCGTCAGGATCGAGTTTTCGTCCTCCGGACTATCGATCACCGGCCAGGCCATAGCCCTGGACGCCGGCGCGGAGGGCGAAAGGATCCGCGTGCAGAACATGGCTTCCCATGCATTCCTGTTCGCCCAGGTGGTCGGACCGGGCCAGGTCCGTGTGACGCCGGATGGACCAGGCGCGTCGGCGACCGCGCCGGCGCGCTATGTTCGCGAAGCAATTGGACAATGAAGCTCTCGACGGTTGTCTGGCTGGGACTCGCCGCGACGTCGCTGAGCGCTTGCGGTACCCTGGGCCGCCTGTCGGAGGTCGGGCGTCCACCGGCGCTGACGCCCACCGAGGATCCGACCAAGGACCCGAGATGGCGCCCGGTCTCGATGCCGATGCCGAATGCCCAGCCTTCACCGAACCAGTCGAATTCGCTTTGGCGTTCGGGATCACGCGCCTTCTTCAAGGATCAGCGCGCGGCGCAGGTTGGTGATATCGTCACCGTTCTGGTGAGCATGAATGATGCGGCCAATCTGAAAAATGTCACCTCATCCAACCGGACCAGCACAGAGTCCGGAGGACTGCCAAACTTCTTCGGACTGGAGGCAATTCTGCCGAAGGCGATAAACCCGGCGACCTTGATTTCGGCCAGCAGTACCAACAACAACACTGGCACCGGCCAGATCCAGCGCAATGAGGCCGTGACACTCAGATTGGCGGGTATCGTCACCCAGGTTCTTCCGAACGGCAACCTCGTGATCGCCGCCCGGCAGGAGTTCGTTGTCAACAGCGAATTGAGGGACCTGCGCGTAACGGGCGTGATCCGGCCCCAGGACATTGCCTCGGACAACACCGTGCTGCACGATCGCATGGCGGAAGCACGGATCTCCTATGGCGGCAGGGGACAACTGACGGATCTGCAACGGGCCCGCTGGGGGCAGCAGATCACGGATATTCTGATGCCGTTCTGACCACCAGCCTGCCGTCCGATTGTTGCGCTCGCATACGGGCGGAAGATCTTCGGTCTCACCGGACGCCGCGTCTTCGTCCGGGTGCGGCCAATTGAACCACATTTGGCTGGTTGGTCGACGCAGCCTCTATCACCGGCAACACCTGCGCCGATAGACCGCCCCGGCTTGGTTCCGGGGCGGTTTTCGGATCAGGCCCTCATTTAGGCGCCTCGGTTGCCGCGGGCGCCGTTGCGGGCGCAGGTGCGGTCGTCGAGGCGGTGGGGTGTCTGCGGGCATGTGTGCCGATGACCTGACCACGGATTTCACCACCCGGATTTGCCGCTGTGTGCACGTTCACATACAACTTCGCGGATTGCAGCATCTTCACCTGATCCTCGGTCAAAGTGACCGTCCCGGTAACCGGGCTCGTCGGGTTCTTGTCACCCAAGGGCGTAATGACCCCGGCGCTCTGCATACGCGTCGCCGGTCCATGGATGTGGGCGGCGGTGGCGGGACCGGTCAAACCCTGAAAGGTCAGCTTGTATTCAAGTGCCTTGGTTTGCGTGTCGAACGAGGCGGTGAACCGGCCGGTCCCCTTGCTGTCGGTTTTGGGTATTTCGCTACGGCCGGAAAGCCGGGCGGTATAGTGGACAGTAGCGGCGGAGGCAGCCGAGACGACAGACGCTGAAAGGGCGGCAGCCAGAAGGACTCTACGTAACATTCATGATTCCCCATGAGTAGGTGGCACCCCGGCCGCGGAGCCGAGGCGGCAGCGACTTGTCGAAAGTCACTACTGGGGTCACGTATTCCACGAAATGAAGGACATCACTATGCCCCGCAGCATCGGGATCTCGCCGAGCGGGCCACCACCCGTAGGACCGACTGTCGACCTCGCACCTCGGCCGTTGCCTGCCAGGGTGCCGATCCGCGGCCGCTACGTCACGATGGAACCGCTGCACCGACGCCATATCGCGGAGCTATGGCAGTCGGCACAGGGAGCGGACGATAGCTGGACTTACCTCGGCACCGGGCCATTTGCCTCAGCCGAGGTGATGGGCCGTCAGGTGATGGACCTTGCCGCGATGCATGATCCGATGCTGTGGGCGGTGCGGCCGGTCACCACGGGGGTTGTGTCCGGCTGGCTCGCTCTGCTCGATATCCAGCCAAGGCACGCCTCGATCGAGCTGGGCAACATCTGGTTCAGTCCAGGCATGCAGCGCACCCGGGCGGCGAGCGAGGCGATTTTTCTGATGTTGAAGCTGGCCGCCGACGACTTGGGCTACCGACGGCTGGTCTGGAAGTGCGATGCCCTAAATGCGCCGTCAAAGCGAGCGGCTGAGCGACTCGGTTTCACATATGAGGGCCGGCACCGGATGCACATGGTGGTCAAGGGGCGGCAGCGCGACACCGACTGGTATAGCATCACCGCTGACGAATGGCCGCGGTGCCGCGATGCGCTGCTGGCGTGGCTCGACCCGGACAATTTCGCCCCTGATGGAACCGCGTTGCACGGGTTGGCCGAACTGCGGGACCGCCAGCCATGAGCGAAACCAGCCTGTTGCCGTGGCGCCGCCCTCGCTTGAACGTGATCGTCCTGCATGGCGTGATCGCCACGCGGGCCGGGCAGTTGAATGCAGACTCCGTGCGCCCGCTCATCGAGAAGGCCTTCGCTTCAACCGGCCATCGGCCCGTGATCCTCGACATCGAGAGTCCTGGCGGATCGCCGGTCCAGTCCGACCTGATCGCAACGATGATCCGCACCCACGCCGACCGGGCCGGGGTGCGCGTTCACGCGGTCATCCGCGAGGTCGGTGCCTCCGGCGGCTATTGGCTTGCCTGTGCGGCGGACGAGATCCACGCTAATCCGATGAGCATTGTCGGCTCCATCGGCGTCGTTGGCGGTGGCTTCGGCTTTCCCGATCTGCTTGGCCGGCTAGGTGTGGAACGCCGTATCTACACCGCCGGCACCAATAAGGCTCGGCTGGATCCGTTCAGTCCCGAGAAGGCCGAGGATGTCGCGTTCGCGAAGGATCTGATGGAAAAGCTGCATGCCCGCTTCAAGGACTGGGTGCGGGTCCGCCGCGGTCAGCGGCTGAAGGGTCGCGACGACGCTGTATTCGATGGCAGCTACATGCTCGGCGAAGAGGCCCGCAAGTTGGGTCTGATCGACGGCTTCGCCACCGTCGAGGAGCTGGTACGCGACCTTGGCGGTGACCGAGCGCGCCCGCGCCGGATCGCACCGAAGCGCCCGCGGCTGGCGCTGCGGCTACCGCGCCTGGCGGTAGATGCGGTGCTGGATGCACTGCAGGAAAGGATCGGGCGCATAAGCCTTCGGTAAGGCGATCCCGGGGGCGTTACGCGTCACCGCGGAAGGCCGGGTTTCCCTCCAGATCCGATCCCAGTAAAGCCCCGGTTGCAGCAAGCAGCCGCGTCGATCGGATAATCCAGATCGACAGCGACGGATCGCCCTCTCATCCTGCGCGAGACTGGGGTTTGCTCGGCGCCACCTCAGCGATGAACGTTACATCGCCAGTTGCGATCTCCGGATCGCCGGGACCGTCCATCGCCACGATATGTCCATTGCCTTGCCTCGCTATCCACACGGTGCTGTCTTTCGCCGCGTGTTCAGCTTCGGTGATCACCTCCTTTGGCACCTCGGCCCACAACGTCTCGTCCAGGATTTTGATCCGGTCCATAGTCTTCCCCCGCTTGTTTGCGCCGATCGTCAGCAAGAAACCGAACGTGTGCGCATCGGCTTGGTTCCCCTCGATCCACCCGCCCGCATCGGCGATAAGTGCGTCAGCACGCCGGCAAAGCGGCCCGACGAGATGGACTGTTCAACACTGCGATGCGCGCCGGTCGATGCCAGGCAAGCCCTTAGCCTCGACCGATCCACGGCATCTTGGTGGCCATTATGGTGACGAACTGCACGTTCGATTCCAGTGGCAGATTGGCCATGAACGCCACCTGCTTGCCAACGTGGTCCGCATCCATCCGCGGCTCGACCGCCACCTGCCCGTGCGGCTGCATCTGCCCGTTGGTGGACCGCGCGGTCATCGGTGTGGCGGCGTTGCCGATGTCCACCTGGCTGCAACAGATGTCATACTCCCGCCCATCGAGCGCAATCGATTTCGTCAATCCGGTGATAGCGTGTTTGGTTGAGGTATAGGCCACCGAACCCGGCCGAGGGTTGTGCGCCGAGATCGAGCCGTTGTTGATGATCCGGCCGCCCTGCGGTTGTTGATCCCGCATCATGCGGAACGCCGCGTTGGCACACAGGAACATCGCGTCCAGGTTCACCGCACAGACCTTGCGCCACATTTCAAAGGTGAAGTCGCCGAAGTTGGTTGTCGGCACATTTCCACCGGCATTGTTGAACAGCGTGTCCAGGTGGCCATAGGTCGATTTCACCTTGGCGAACAACCCGTCCACCTGTTCCGGTTCAGTGACGTCGGTGGGCGCGACCAGGGTCTTGCCGCCGGTCGCCATGCCGGCTGTCTCCTCCAGAGCATCCTTCCGCCGCCCCACCAGCGCAACGGACCAGCCCGCTGACAACAGATTGAGCGCCGCGGCCCGTCCGATACCGCTACCCGCGCCGGTGATGATGGCGACATTATCTGCCATGGGTCGTCCTTCTCCGTGATATGAACCAGGCCCTATCCTGGACCCTGGTTGCCCACCGGGGAAGATCATCGGCACAGAAGGGTCGACCGGTCGGATCGGCCGAATGTGCCGCGACCGCGCCGGACGCTGCTTCCGCCGATAATGATGATGGTGCCACTGCGTGATGTGTAATCGACATCTCGCAGCGATCGTGATCCTGTTCCGACACTGAAGGGGGATAGGCATGTCACGTTTTGCCGCGATCGGTCTGGACCACCGTCACGTCTACGATCTGACCGCCGGCCTGATCGCCGCCGGTGCCATGTGCGTTGGCCACGATCCTGACACCTCGGACCCGCGCGTGCTGGCCGGCTTTCGCAAGCGGTTTCCGGATGTCCCGGCGGTGCCGCGCGTGCGCCTGCTGGACGACGCATCCATCGATTTCATCGTGCTGTGTTCGATACCGCGGGATCGCGCCGCGCTGGCCATCGAGGCGATGCGTCGCGGCAAGCACGTGATCGTCGACAAGCCGGGTGTGACAACCCTCGATCAACTTGCCGCCGTCGAGGCGGCGGTGACCGAAACAGGCCGGATCTGGTCAATCGGCCTCGGGCGAATGACCTCTCCAAGCGTGCAAGCGGCGCTCGCCGTCGCGCGGTCCGGCGAGCTCGGTCGCCTGGTAGGCCTGACCAGTCTTGCGCCGCATCGGTTGAACCGTGCGTTGCGGCCGGCCTGGTTCTTCGATCGCGATGCCTATGGCGGGATCATAACCGACATCGGTGTCCATTCGATCGACCTGTTCCTGGCCTTCGCCGATGCGTCGGACGCCACCATCGCGGCGAGCGTAATCGGATGTTTCGGCACCCAGCCGCCGGGATTCCAGGATTTCGCCGAACTCTCACTGCGCACGGCAACCATGGCGGGCACGATCCGGCTCGATTGGTTCACCCCGGACGGATTGCCGGACTGGGGCGACGGGCGACTGTTCCTGACAGGCACCGAAGGCACGCTGGAACTGCGAAAGAACCTCGACATCGAGGGCAGGGCAGGGGGCGACCACATGTTCGTCGCCAACCGCGTCGGCACCCGCTACCAGAACTGCGCGACCAGCCCGGTGACCTACTACCGTGATTTTCTCGCCGACGTCGCCGATCGCGGCGGACGACTATCGCGGGGCGGCCTGGTGTTCAGTGTCAGCCGCCTTGCCCTGCGGTGTCAGCAGACGGCTGAACGGTTCATCGCTGAACCGGAAATTCGGGCCCAACCGGACTTGCGGGGCGAACCAGAATCTCGGTCAGACCAATCTTGAGCACGTGGCGCAGCGCTGCCGGCGCCAGCGCGATGCAGCCATCGGTTGGTGCGAAGTCGGCCCGGGCGAGGTGCAGGAAAATGGCTGATCCCAGTCCTGGTTGGACAGGCCCGTCGTTCCATCCAAGAACGCCGATGATGTCGTAAACCGCGTCATCGCGCCACAGCGCCTCGGCACTGGCGTTGATCGGCAGGCGGACCGGGCGATTATAGGCAGGGTGGGTCGGATCGTCGCACCAGCCGGCGTGAGGCGAGAGCGGCTCTACCGGCACCGCGCAGGCCGGCGCCGGTTCGCGGTCCGGGCGGTAGAGCACCGTTCGCAACGCCAGCAGCCCGGCCGGCGTCGCGCCATCACCCTCCCGCTTGTCGACCCTGACGCCGCCGCGTCCAAGCGCCGCCCGGAACGTCTCATATGCAACGGTAACGCTTCCATTAGGCATGACGATCGCGCGCATCGCTTAACGGATCCTGTTCCAAGGCTGAGGTTTGAAGGCGATCGGGACTGGCTATAGGCTCGACCCGTTGCATGGAGGAAGCCAATGGCCCGCGTTCCCTATCTAGAACCCACCGATTTGGCGCCGGAAGATCAGGATCTGCTGAAGCGCCCCATCTCGCTGCACAAGGCACTGGTCAACTCCCCCAACGCGGCGCGTGCGTTCGCCGCTTTAGGCAGCTACATCCGCTTCGGCAGCAAGCTTGACCCAAGGCTGCGTGAGCTGGCGATCCTGCAGGTCGGTTGGCTCGCGCGCTCTCCCTACGAATGGTCGCATCACGTCAAGATCGGCCACGACTTCGGGGTAACCGACGACGACATCCGCGCCATGATCGACGAAACCGCCGGCAGATCCTCCGGCCTGGATGAGCTTGCGAAGACCGTTCTGCGCGGCGCTCGGGAAATGACCACGGATGGCGCCATAACCGATGCCACGTTCGCCCCGCTGCTGTCGAAGCTGGGCAGCGAGCAGGTCGTCGACCTGACGCTCGTGATCGGCTTCTACAACGCCGTGGTGCGTGTGCTGGCGACGCTTCAGATCGATGTCGAGCCGGCGTATCAGACTTATCTGGATCGCTATCCGCTGCCGGCTTGAGCGCGGCGGCTGCCCCGGTGTTCAGGCGGCTGTCATCGATGTTCAGGCGGTCGCGGCACGCTCGTGCAGCCGCCCGACCGTCGATCGACCGCCCGTGCGCTATCGCCTGACCGCGCGAAGCTTGTGCCAAACAAACCAGGCGGCGCCGATCACCAGCGAAGCGACGATGAGCGCGTCGAACCGGTGCATGACCTCGCCCAGCCGGGGGTCGCTGTTCCAGCGGTCGCCGAGCTTCTGGCCAAGCCAACCCAGCGCGTAGCACCAGACGAAGGAGCCGACGAATGTCAGGATCTGGAACGGCACCTGCCGCATGCGCGCGATCCCGGCCGGCAGCGCGATGAACGTCCGGACGACGGGAAGCAGTCGGCCGATCAGCACGGCCGCGACGCCGAAGCGGTCAAAGAAGCGTTCGGCGCTGTCCAGATCGCCGGGAGTTATCAGGAAGCGTTTCCCCCACCGCTCGATGAACGGGCGGCCGGCATAACGCCCGACAGAATACGCCACGGTGGAACCGATGTTGCAGCCAACGGCACCCGCCAGCGCGACCCCCCATAGAGACAGCCGACCAATCGACGTCAGATAGCCGGCGAATGGCATCACCACCTCGGACGGAACCGGTATGCAAGCCGATTCCAATGCCATGAGCATCGCCACGCCAGCGTATCCCATCGCCGAGATGGCTGCGATGATCCACCCGGCCAGGAAGCCAAGCATCAGGCTACAGGCTGCGGTTGGCGCGGGCGACCACAGCCTCGAACAGAACCTGGCAACCCGCCTCGGCTTCGGCCGGCTCGATACTTTCGGCCTCGTTGTGCGAAAGGCCATCCTTGCACGGGGTGAAGATCATCGCGGTTGGCACGTGGCGTGCGACGTAGACCGCATCATGTCCAGCGCCGGAGACGATTTCGCGGCTGCTGTAGCCAAGCTTCCTCGCACCCTGGCTGACCAACCCGACGCAGGACGGGTCAAACGGCTGCGCCGGTATCTTGAACAGTTCGGTCAGCTCCAACTTTACCCCGCAGGCGTCGGCGATGGCCTGTGCAGCCGGCGGAAATTCTTTGTCCAGCGCGTCCACCTCGGCATCCTTCGGATGGCGGAACTCGACCGAAAAGCGCACCTCGCCCGGCACCACGTTGCGGCTGTTGGGGGAGACCCGAAGCTGACCGACCGTACCCCGGCCATCCTCCCCCCGCGCACGCATCATCTGATCGACCAGATCGATAATGCGTGCTGCACAGACCAAGGCATCCTTCCTGGTCGAGGGCGGCGTGGTCCCGGCATGGCTGTCCCGTCCGATCGTTACTGCATCATACCATACCTGCGCCTGGGCCCCGGTGACAACGCCGATCTGCTTTGCCTCGCGCTCCAGGATCGGTCCTTGCTCGATATGCAGCTCGAAATAGGCATCGGCCCGAAATGGCGACGCCGGTTCGGGACCGCGATAGCCGATCCCGTCGAGGGCATTCGCCACCGACACGCCCTCGGTGTCGGTCAGCCCATACGCCTTGTCCAGCGTGAAGATGCCCGCCCACACCCCCGAACCCATCAGGCTATGGCCGAACCGGCTGCCTTCCTCATCGGTCCAGTTGATCAGTTCCAAAGGGGCTTCGGTGACGATATTCAGCTCGTGCAGGCTGCGCATGACCTCCAGGCCCGCGAGCACACCCAGCGCACCGTCGAACTTCCCGCCGCTCGGCTGGCTGTCCAGGTGGCTGCCGAACAGCACCGGCAATCGGTTCGGATCGCGGCCCGGCCGGCGAGCGAACATGTTGCCGATCGCGTCCACTCGGACGGTCAAACCCAGCGCTTCACATTCGGCTCGGAATTTGTCGCGACCACGCTTGTCCACGTCGGTCAGTGTCAGGCGGCGAACGCCGCCTTTGGGGGTGGCGCCGATCTCGGAAAACCCCATCAGGGTGTCCCACAGGCGTTTGCCGTCGATGCGCTGGTTGGTCTGTGACATAGCCGGCATCTTGCCCAGCGGCCGGCTTCCTGCAAGCCTGTAACGCATGGCCATACCCTCGATCATGCGAAACACTGACCTCGACAGCCCAGACGTATGGCAGGCGCGCGTGGACCTCGCCGCCTGCTTTCGCGCCGCCGCGCGCATCGGGCTGCATGAAGGTATCTGCAACCACCTGTCGTTCATGGTGCCCGGCCGTGACGATCTGTTCATGGTCAACCCGGACGGTTGGTCATTCGCCGAGATGACCGCCTCTCGTCTGCTGATCTGCGACTTCAATCGCAACGTCGTGGCTGGTGACGGGGTGCCGGAAGACACCGCGTTCTTCATCCACGCCCGGTTGCATGCCCGCATTCCGCGCGCGCGGGCGGCCTTCCACACCCACATGCCGAACGCCACCGCGCTGACGATGGTGGAAGGCGATCCGCTGATCTGGGCGGGCCAAAGCGCACTCAAATTCTATGGCCGCACCGTTGTTGATGAGGCATATAACGGCCTCGCGTTGGACTACACGGAGGGCGACCGCATCGCCGCCAGCGTCGGTGACGCCGACATCGTGTTCATGAAGCACCACGGGGTCATGGTTTTGGGGCCGACCATCGCGAAAACCTGGGACGACCTGTACTACCTGGAGCGCGCCTGTGAGGTTCAGCGCCTGGCGCAGTCGACCGGGCGCCCGCTCCTGCCCGTCGCGCGGCACATCGCCGAAGCGACCGCGGAACAGATGCGGCACGAGGGCGGGCGGGACTCGCCGAAGCGGCACCTGGAAAGCATCAAGCGGCAGCTCGATCGCGACTCGCCGGAGTATCGTCAGTGACCCGGCTGGTGCCGTTTGCCTTGGCCCTGCTGAGTTTTACCGGTTGCACGCTGATCGACCAGACCACGTTCGCGCCCTCTCCCGAAGCCAAGGCACAGCCCACGCCGCCGCGGCCCGTCGTACTCGACCCGCGAACGCCGCTCGTCACCATCGACTATACGATCGCCTCGCCGGACTATGGCGAATTGCTGCACGACGCGGTGCGTGCGGCGGAATCCCGGGACGCCGATGTGCAATACGACGTCGTCTCGGTCATGAAGGACACGACCGAGGCTGGCGTTGGCCAGGAGCGCGCGACCGGCGTGATGCGCGCGATCATCCGCGACCGGGTGCCGGCGAGCCGCGTTCACCTGGGTTTGCGGGTCGATCCGACGCTGGTAGCGAGCCAGGTCCGGGTTTATGTCCGCTGACACAGGTCGCCGAAGCAGCAGGTAAAGACAGGCTGGTTAGTTAGCGCAGAGTCGGCGATAAGTGCGTCAGCACGCCGATAAAGCTGTCCGACAAGACAAGGGCTAAGCGCCCTTGGCGTCTACACGCCGACCATGACGCTGAATTGGTCACGGCCAGGTGCCGGCCCTTTGCAACGCATAGTACATCGCCATCATGGCAACGAACACCAGGACATAGAGTCCGGCGATCGACGCCGCGGCACGAACCGGCCCGGCTCTCCGCGGGTGAGCGGCTTCCTGCAGCTGCGTCGATCCGTGCATCGCAACGACAAGCAGGATGGCGACGATCGGGATGTGGCCGACGCTGTCCAGCGTGCCGAACTCCGGAATCGCGGCCAGGAAGATCACCATAACGACCAACGCGTCGAGCCTCAGCAGGCTGCGGCCAACCAACAGGTAGAACGCCAAGCTGAATTCAATAAACGCGGCCATCCCGGTGACGAAGGGGATCGGCAACCCGAGTGTCAGATTTGGATACGAAACGAGTACGATGCCGGTCCAGAGGGGGAAGAGAAACTTCTCGATCGCGGTCCACATCAGGCTGAAACTGAGACTGGCGGTGATCAGCGGAACCCGCCAGCGCCGGATCTCCGGACGCCTGTCAAATCCCGGGCTGCTCAGCGCGAGGTAGCCCGCCAGCCCGAGAAAATAGGTGTAATCGGTCATGTGGAAGATACCATAGCGGGCGACGCCGATGGCGTAGAGCGCGGCCAGGCCCGCAGCCGCTATGGGACAGGTGAGCCGGAGCACCAGCATCAAGGCGATCGCGATCTGAAGCAGTCTGATCCAGTGATCATGATCGAAGAGTTCCGGTGTCAGAACAGATCCTTCTCCGGGGGCGCCCCACGGCGCCACCGCCGCTTTGTCCCAGAGACTAGCCGCATAGAGGCCGACGCCGAGGCGGATCACGAACGCCTCGACGGTTTCGAGATGCCGGCTTTGCCACAGCCGACGAGGCCAGCGCCCCGACGCGAGGGCATCCACCAGACCACCGGCTGCGACCAGCATCAAGAACGCAGCGCCGTGCATCCAGAACATTGGCGAGAGCACGGCTCGCGGACCGAGCGGTGGCGAGCGGACGTCGATCGGGCCGCAGAACCACTTCACGTGGGCCACGGCTTGGCTGTTCAGGACCGTCAGCAGGGCCAACCCAAGGGTCAGCCGGGACACCGGGCGGGCTAGCCGCCAAACCACATACATGAGGTGCCCCCAACGTCGCGTCACTGAAAACTACGGGCCGCCTGGATAGACGGATGCGAAACAGCGGCTAACGGTTTTACGCTTGGGCACACGAAAACGCGATCGGCCCCGGGTGGAAGGCTGGACCCGACCGGTCGTTACGGAGCAGGTTGTTACGCAGGAGGTCGTTACGGGGCCGGTTGTTACGAGGCCGGGTATCATGGTCAGGAATCGCCTCGCCGCCACCATTTTGCACGTCGATCCACCCCGGGTGCGTCTTTGTGACAACCCGCCGGCCACCCTTGATGCTGTTCCGTGGTGCTTCGCGGTCTAAGTTCGCGCGGCTCGGCAGCAAGGACATGCCATGAATTTCACGCTGGAAGACCTTATCAGCTTGCTTGTCGCCGCGATCATCGTGGCCCTCATCGCGCGACGGCTGAAGCTTCCCTACACCGTGGGCCTCGTGGTCACCGGGATCGTCCTCGCCCTGATGCGGGTCGGGACGGGCATCGTTCTCACCCATGCCGTCATCTTCAACTACATCCTCCCGCCTCTTCTATTTGAAGCAGCAATCAATATTCACTGGAGGGAACTCCGCCAGGACGCGCTTCCAGTGCTGACGCTGGCCCTGCTGGGCACCGTTGTGTCGGCCGGAGCGGTGGCCGTTGGCATGGTGCTTCTTCTGGGCTGGCCAACGCCATCGGCCCTTCTGTTTGGCGTCCTGATCGCTGCGACCGATCCTGTCGCCGTCATCGCGATGTTCAAGGACAATGGGGTGACCGGCCGACTGCGTCTGCTGGTCGAAAGCGAGAGCCTGTTCAACGATGGTGTCGCGGCCGTCCTGTTCACCCTGGTTCTCACCGCGGCGCAGGCGACCGGCAGCGGCGCGATCAGCTCAGCCGACGTGGCGAAGGCCCTGCTGTTCACCGTCGGCGGCGGGATCCTCGTGGGGCTGGCGTGCGCCGCGATGGCGGTTGCCGTCGCGGGCCGCACGTCGGATCATCTGGTCGAGAGCACGCTGACGACGGTCGCCGCCTATGCCTCGTTCATGATCGCCGAGCATTTCCACTTCTCGGGGGTTCTGGCAACGGTCGCGGCGGGCCTGCTGACAGGGAATCTCGCGGTCCTGCCCGCGGGAGACGCGGTTCAGATCACGCCAAGGGGCCGAGAATTCGTGCTCGGCTTGTGGGAGTTCATCGCGTTCATCGCGAACTCGATCGTCTTTCTGCTGATCGGCTTGACGGTCGCCGGCATCTCGTTCGGTGAGCTTGGGATCAAGGCCCTTGCCGTTGTCATCGCGCTGGTCCTGCTCGGGCGGGCGCTTACGGTGTATCCGCTGTGTCTACTCTTCGCCCGCTCCAGATGGGTCATCCCCATCAGCGCACAGAACGTCCTGTGGTGGGGCGGCCTGCGCGGCGCTCTGGCCCTTGCCCTGGCCCTGTCGCTGCCGGTCGCTCTGCCGCTGCGCAACGAAATCCTAATTGCCACCTTCGGCGTGGTCGTTTTCTCCGTGATCATCCAGGGACTGACGATGCCGCCACTGTTGCGGCGGGTGAGGTTCCGGCCATCGGAATGATCCGATCCATTAAGGTCTTCTCCGCGAGGATCGGACGCGACCGTGATCAGGATAAACACCGCATCACCACGGTATGGAACCGCTCGATCGATCGCATCAGGTGCGGGTGCGGGATCAGGTGTAGTACTAAAGAAGCGAGGCAATCACGCCGGTTGCACGCCCGGCAGGATCCGCGCGGCATTGTCCCGTTCTATTCCATGCAGCACATCGCCGCTGAACCGCGCCGCTAAGCCGATCACATGTTCCGCCGAGGTGCGGTATGGAAAATCCGACCCGAACACGATCTGCGAAGTCGGCACCAGCTTTGCCAGCGCCTCGATCGTGACCGCGTTCGCGACTTGTGCGGTGTCGTAGAAGAACCGGTTCAGTTCATGCTCCACCTCTGCGTGCGTCACCTTTCCCAGGTAGGGCGGTATGGATACCAGCTGGATCTGCAGGCGCTCCGCCACCGCTGTCAGCACGCCGCCGCCGTGCGAGAAGATGAAGTCGATGTCGGCATAGCGCCGAGACGCGCCGCTGAAGATCAGGTCGACAATCGTTCGCGTGGTATCCGCGCCCCACTCGACGGCGAAGTCCGGCATCCCGCGCACCAGATTGACGCAGCAGTTCGGCGATGTCGGGTGGGTATAGACCACCGCCTTGCGCCGGTTGAGCTCGTCGAACACCGGCTGGAATTCGCTGTATCCAAGCCACTTGTCGTCATAGCTGGTCATCATGCCGATGCCATCGGCGTGCAGGGTGTCAAGCGCATAGGCCAGTTCCTGAAGGCTTTCGTCGACATGCGGCATCGGCAGCATCGCGAACAAGCCAAACCGGCCGGGGTGATCGTTCGCCAGCTTGCGGGCATACTCGTTGGACAAGCGGGCAATCCGCGCGGCAGCGGCGGCAGGAAGAAATCCCAGCTGCGGCGTTGTCGGGCTGGTTATGACGGTGGCGATGCCGCCCTTCTCCATGTCTTCCAGGGATTCCGCCGGCGACCAGTTCACCATCGGCGGGGTATCGAGCTTTGCTTGCTTCACCGCCTCCAGCCAGGCGGGGGGCGAGATGTGATGATGCACATCAATCCGGAACGGTTTGCCGTCGGCGCGCGCTGAACCCAACAGACCGGCCGCACCCAGTGCGGATGCACCTGTCAAAAGGCCACGCCGGCCGAGAACGCCGACATCGCAGCAGTCGCAGCCGCTGGCTGTCACCATCATCGTTTCCCTCCATCGCGACCCGCGGTTGATCCGCGGGCAGGCTTATCCAGCCACCGTATGGTAGCCGCGGCCGTAGTAGATCAGGCCTTCATGAGCCGATCCGGTCCGCACCGCCTCGACCGAGCAGAAGAACACGTCGTGGGTGCCGACCTCAACAACCTGATCGATCCGGCAGTCGAACACCACCACGGCCTGGTCGAGCACCGGCGCACCGGTCTGCAGCCGGTGCCAGGCGTAGCCATCGAACCGCTCGTTCATGGTGTGCTGGGTCAAGCCGGCAAACACCGGTGACAGGCCTTCCTGCGCGGGGGTCAGCGTGTTGACGCACAGGACACCGTTCTCGCGCATCGCCGGATACGAATCGTTCGTTCGATTGGCGCAAACCAGAAGGGTCGGCGGCGTATCCGTCACGCTGGTAACCGCGCTCGCGGTGAAGCCGGCGCGACCGCCGGGCCCGTCCGTGGTGATCACGTTCACCGCGGCGCCCAGGCGGGCCATCGCCTCCCGATAAGCTTGCTTCTCCACCGGCACGTCGGCATCCTTCACTATCCGCGATCCAGTATGCAGCAGCTTCGCCACACTGGCCAGACGAGGTCCAGCGGCGACGCCGGCGGCGGGCCCGCCACGCCAACGAACTTGCGCAACGACCATGTCGTTCTCGCCCAGGTTGCCGCCCGGGCCTGCCATGACCGGGCCCTTAGCCTGCGTACGCCCACGACCGGGCGTGAAGAACGGCGGACCAAAGCAATTGGCGTGAGAGCGTTCGGTGGAAACTTCACCCGCTTTCCGCCTCGGATGCGCTACAGTCGTTCCACCCGACACACCTACCAGATTTTGCCGAAGACAGATTTTGCCGAGGACCGAGGCTGACAGCCTGACGATGGCGAACGAACCGATCCGTGATCGAATAGTGGGATCCGAGATGATTGATGCCGCGCGGCACCAGTATGGCAGTTGCGCGGCCCTCCGGATGGCGATTTCCGACCCCGTCGGACCACCCGCCTGATGCGCCTGCCCGCAGCTCTGGTGCCACTTCGCAACGACACCTTTCGCACCCTGTGGGCCGCCAGCCTTGTCGGTTGGCTGGGGACCTGGCTGCAGAACACCGGCGCCGGCTGGCTGATGACCTCGCTGGCGCCCGAACCGCTGATCGTCGCCATGGTTCAGGCCGCGACGATCATGCCGGTCTTCCTGTTGGCGTTGCCGGGCGGCGCGCTGGCCGACATCGTCGATCGCCGGGTGTTCCTGATCGGCGCGCAGCTCTGGACGATCCTGGCCGCGACTGTACTCGCCATCCTGACCCTGTGTCACGTGATGACCGCCGCTTGGCTGCTGGTGCTCACCTTCGCCATCGGCATCGGCTCTGCTCTGACCCAGCCGGCATGGAGTGCGATCGTCCCGGAACTGGTACCGCGCGAGGACATGGTCCAGGCGATCGCCCTTAACGGCATCGGCTACAACCTGACCCGCGCCGTCGGGCCGGCATTGGCCGGGTTCCTGATCCTGCTCGGCGGTTCCAGCCTGGCGTTCTCGATGTATGCGGTGTCTATCCTGGCCGTTATCGGCGCGTTGTTCGCCTGGCGCCGCGGGCGCCGCTTCACCGGCCTGCCGCGCGAGCATTTTGTGTCCGCGATGCGGGCCGGCATGCGGTTCGTGCGCAACACGCCGGCGATCCAGGCGGCAATGGTCCGCACCGCGTCCTATTCCATCCCCGCGTCCGCCCCGTGGGCACTGCTGCCGCTGTTCGTGCGGCGAGATCTCGACCTTGGTCCGGGCATGTATGGGGTGATCCTGGGGATGATGGGGATCGGCGGGGTCACCTCTGGAATGCTGCTGCCGGTGGTTCGCGGCAAGCTGTCGCGTGGTGCCACCGTCGTCGGCTGCACGTTGCTGTCCTGTGCAGGCATGGCCGTTGTCGGTGTCTCACGCCATTGGATACCCGCCGCCTTCGGCATGCTTCTGTTCGGCCTTGGATGGACCTCGGCCTTCGCCACCAGCCAGACGGCGGCGCAATTGGTTTGTCCGCCGTGGGTCCGGGCGCGCGCCTTGTCGATCTATCAGCTGGCCCAGAATGGTGCACTGACCGTCGGCTCGTTCGGCTGGGGCTGGCTCGGTGGTGCGATCGGCATCCCGCACACCTTCCTGACCGCGGCGGTCGTCGGCCTGCTGCTGATGGTCGTTGCCCGCTACTTCAACATCGAATCCATCGTTCGCGCGCCAAACCCTCAGGCCGGACAGGCGGCTCCCTTGCCGGAGGCTCCGGCATCCGAGCTTGTGCCGCTGTTGCGCAAGGCGCGCGGCCGTATAACCGAGATCGCCCATTATCACGTCGAACCGTCGCAACGGGTCGAGTTCCTGAAGATCATGAACGAACTGCATCATGTGCGTCGTCGCGCCGGCGCGTTGTTCTGGCAGGTCTGCGAGGATGTCGCCCACCCGGACGGGTGGGTCGAGATCTGGTCGATGGAGAATTGGACCGATCACCTGCGCGAAGCCATCCGCCTGTCCGACGACGACAGGCGGCTGCTGGCGTCGGTGGCCGTGTTCCAGTACCAGGCACCTCGGCCGTGCCGTTATCTGGCGGTAGACCCGCACGACTATCTTCAGGCCCAGGCGGCTGATCCGCCAAAGCGGGAGAAGCTGCCCGCCGGAGGGGTCCAGGAAGATTGATCGCGCGCGGCAGCGAGATAATCTCCCTCCTGGAGTCTTCGGCTGCGGTTGAAATAGGCGTGATAGATACGATGTCGACCATCAAACCTCCCGATACCGCCGCCACCGACTGGTGTTTCATAGGGAAAGTCGATGAAGACCCACGCCACCAGGAACAATTTGGAATCGGACACAAAATCTGTCGTGACCGAGCTTCTGAATGCGCGGGTTGCGGCTAAGGCTTGATGACAACCGGATTTGCCTTGGTGCGTTCGATCAGTACCGGTTCATAAGATCCGGGAACGTGAACATCGTTGAGAGAGGGACCGATGGCTGAATCACCGCATTCTGGAAACCCTGGAAACTTCGCCGAGGATCGCCAGAAGGCCGTCCGGGCTGGCCAGGTCGGCGGCCAACACAGTTCAGGAAACTTTGCCAACAACCGGGAGCGAGCGGTGGAGGCGGGTCGAAAGGGCGGTCGGGCCAGTCATGGCAGTTTGCCTGCCGGTTCGCCCGAAACCATCCGGGCAAGGGATAGCGGAAATGAGGGCGACGTCCAGAACAAGCCCGGCAATTTCGCGGATGATCATGCTAAAGCGTCCGCCGCGGGCCGCAAAGGCGGCCAGTCTTCGCATTGATTTTGCTGAAAGGTGTTCGAAATGAGCGATCAAGCAGGCAGCGTTGAGCCACTACGGGAAATCAGGGCGACGTTCGCCTCCTCCGACCAGATGCAGGCTGCGGTCAGCAAGCTGTCGATGTCTGGCTTCGATCGCGCCGACCTGAGCCTGCCATCTCCTGGCTTGGTTGACGGGACGGAGACGCCCGAGGAAGGCACCAAGCCGGCGTCGACCGATTCCGACGCTCAGCAAATGCGCACCTTGGGGGCCAGTACGGCTGCCACCGCGGCAGCCATAGCGGCGGCTGGGATCACCGTGGCGACCGGTGGCGCGGCGATCCCCGTTGTCGCCGCGGCGGTCATCGCCGGTGGCGCGGCCGGTGGCTCGGTTTTCGCGATGCATGGGGCGGCCGACAAGATGGAGCAGAGCGATCGCGACACATTAGCCGCGGATAACGAGCTGGTCCTGGCTGTGCGTGTCACGACTGAAGCCAGGCGCGCCGAGGCAGAAGGTATCCTGCGGGCGGCCGGCGCGACCGGCATCGAAAGCGCCGCTTAGGGCAGCATCGGCAATAAGTGCGTCAGCACGCTGATAAAGCTGCCCGACAAAGCAAGGGTTAAGGGCTGTTCGACACTGCTGTTTGCAGCGATCAATGTCGAACAGGCCTGTAGAGCAGGTCCCGATCCGATCGGTTCTCTGAGCGGGTCAAGATGCTCGTTAAGGCCCTGGTGTCTTGCCCCCGAAGCTTGTCGCATCGTGCGGCGGACGCAGCGGATAGGCAGGCCACGGAAACCAGAGCAAAGCCAGCGACAAGAGCCTGACCCGATCAGCTGGCCGCCGCCTGATCTTCCCTGATCATGGCGGCGCCTTTTTCACCGATCATGATCGTGGGGGCATTTGTGTTCCCCGTGGTCAGCGTGGGCATGACTGACGCGTCAATCACGCGCAATCCGCTCAAGCCATGCACCCGTAATCGCTGATCCACCACCGCCGAGGGTCCCTCCCCCATGCGGCAGGTGCCGACCGGGTGATAGATCGTGGTGCCGTAACCCCGCGCATAGTCCAGCAACGCGTCGTCGGAGGTGACGTCCGGTCCAGGAAGCGTCTCCACGACGCTGTGCTGCGCGATCGCAGGCGCGGCGAAGATCGCGCGGGTGAAATTGATGCCCGCTTTCAGCACCCGGAAGTCCGCCGGATCAGATAGGTAGTTCGGAGTGATCCTCGGTTTCTCGGTCGCGTCGCCGCTCTGCGCCATGATCGTGCCGCGGCTGTCCGGACGAACCGGACAGACAGCCACGGTCATGCCGTCTTCCCGCTCGAGCGCACCGAACTTGCTTGGATCGTAGCTGGCGGGCGTGAACAGAAGCTGCAGATCCGGGCTGGCCTTTTCCGTCGCCGAACGGCAGAACACCTGCGCGGTGGTCACGCCGAAGGTCAAGGCGCCGCGACCCTCGATGGCGAATCGCAGAGCCTCCCTGATCATCCTGGCGCCACGGGCGAGCTTGTTGATCGATACCGATCCCTTGACCCGGTGGGAGACTCTGGCGACGTAATGATCTTGCAGGTTGGCGCCGACGCCGCGCAGATCGTGCACCACCGGCACATCGATCGAGCGCAGATGCTCGGCAGGCCCGACGCCGGAGACCTGAAGCAGATGCGGGGAATTGACGGCGCCACCGGACAGAATGACCTCCCTGTGCGCCCGGGCTTCGACAGTTTGCCCGCGCTGGCGAAACGTAACCCCGACGCAGCGTGTGCCCTCGAAAAGCAGTTTGGTGGCCAGCGCTTCGGTTTCCACCCGCAAGTTCGGCTGTCCCTGAGCCTGCTTCAGGTACGTCTGCGCGGTCGACCCGCGCCACCGGCCTTTGCGGGTCATCTGCGAGTAGCCCACGCCTTCTTGCTCGCGCCCGTTCAGGTCCTTGCGAAACTGATAGCCCGCCTGCTGCGCGCCCTCGATAAAGCGATGCGTCAGTGGCAGGATGGTCCGATAGTCTTCAACCTTCAGCGGCCCGCCCTTGCCGCGATACGCGGCGTCGGCGCCCTGCTTGTAGTCCTCCGACTTGCGGAAGTAGGGCAGCACATCATCAAAGCTCCAGCCGCGGCAGCCCATCTGCGCCCAACCATCGAAATCGGCCGGGTTGCCGCGCACATACAGCATTCCGTTGATCGAGCTTGATCCACCCAGGGTCTTGCCGCGCGGCCAGTGGATGCTGCGTCCGCCGCTGCCTTCACCGCCCTCGGCAGTGTAGTTCCAGTTGACCACGGGATGGTACAGCAGCTTCAGGATACCGGCCGGAACGTGGATCCACACCAGGCTGTCTTCCGGACCGGCTTCCAGCAGGATGACCTTCGCCCCGGTTTCGCTCAGCCGAGCCGCGACGACGCAGCCGGCAGAGCCGGCACCGACGACGATGTAATCGGCTTCCATCGGCTCAGCCCTGGTTCGACAGCGGCAACGGCTCGCCAGCGAAGAACCGCCGCGGGTTGTCCTCCAGGATCGAAAGGATCTCCGGTTCGGTCAGGCCCCGCGCCTTCAGCATCGGAATGAAATCCGTGAACAGGTATGTGTAGGCCGGAGGCCATTGCCCGGCAGCGCGCAGATCGTCGATGGTTGCCTGCTCCTCTTGTGTGACCTGACGGGCCAATTTGCCCAGCCAGCCACAGTAACGATCCTGACTGATCATGATCTGACCGCGATGACCGCCTTGCACCAACCGCACCAGGTTGTCAGCGCGGACTTCATCAGGCTGGTAACGCCGCAATCCGATGCGGTCAAAGCCAATATACGAACCGCCGTCCACCACGCGCTGATGGTAAGCAGGGTCGGCGTTGCCACAGCAATGGCCGATCAGGCAACGATGGGCCGGCACACTACCTTCCGCGAAAGCCTCCTGCTGCTCGGGACCGGCATAGCCGTCTTGGGTATGGGTGATGATCGGCACGTCCGTCGCCTTCTGCGCGAGGCAGGCGGCCTCCAGGAACTTGTGCTCCAGCGCGGTGATCGATGGCGCGCCCGTCGCCACCTTGATCGCTCCCGCCCGGATCCCGGTCGTGCCGATGCCATGCGTGATCTCGCGGATATAGAGGTCCGCGATCTCGTTCACCGAACGGGCACGCCAATAGATCGGCAGCCCCATCGCCTCGAAGTAGAAGCCCGTGGTGCAGATGACGTTCATCTCGGCTTTGTCGGCGATCTCACGCATCAACGCGGCATTGCGACCGAGTTCGATCGGGCACGGATCGACGAAGCTGCGCACGCCATGCTTGATACGAAGCTGCCGCAGACGGCGCACTGCCTCCGCCACGAAAGCGCGGCGGTCGAACACCACCGAGGGATCGAATTCGGCGCCGGCAAAGGCGATGAACAGATGTTCGTGCATCAAGCTGCGGCCGAGTTGATCCAAACCGATCGGGCCGGTGACCGTCTGGACCTGCATGGATCGCTTCCCCCGTCAGTTCTTCTGGGCACTGCCAGTTCCTCTAGGCGCTGCCCGTTCTTCTATGCGGTCGCGGTGATTTCCTGCCACAGCCGCCGTTCCTCACCACGCGGATCGTTCTCGATCCGGCACACCTTGTCCAGCACCAACGTCGCACGCTTTTCCGCCTCATAGACCGGCCATGCCGGGATCGACGCGTGGTCGGGCCGGCCGTGCCGCGCGAATGTCGCCCAGACGGACGACATCGTGTCCGCCAGCGCCTGGGCGTCCGGCCTGCCAGCCGTCGCGTTGGTCAAGTCCAGCGTGTTGAACGTAAACGGCACATCCATCGCGTGCGGGGCTTTCAGTTTGCCGTCCAGCACTGGGGTTTCCCAGTCGAACGAATACATCCAGACCGGACCCCGCCGCAAAGCGGCCCGTCGTTGTGCCAGCACCAGCGAGCGGATCCGGAAGTTGCTGTCGGTCGTCACCGCGATCAGCCGTTCGGCGGGATTAACGCCGGAATACAACTGTCCATACAGCTCCAGCACGCGGCCGGTGTGCTCGCCTGCGATCGGCTCGACCCGCTGCCGCAGTTCAGTTTCGGTCAACGAGCGATCCCAGACCCGATCGATGACCGCCAGATAGTTCGCTGTCTCGTTCTTCATATCGCCAATGATCAGGGGAATGTCGGGCATGACGTTCGATGCGACCGGATCGAAAGGCTGCGTCGGCAGAACCTCGCCGTCCACCACCGGCCCGAACGGATAGCGGTCGAACAGCGGCGTTGGCGAAGGACCAAGCGCCTGCTGCGCCGGCGCCACGGCGGCCAGCAGATCAGCGATCGGCACAGATTGCAGCAGCGCCGGCGTCGCCGCGGCGGACCCCAGGTGCCGCAGCACGCACTCGGTCAGCGCCAAGGCCCGGTCCTTAGTTCGCAGCCGCACGGCCGCGCCGCTCTGAACGATGGCACGGTGAAACAGACCTTTGGCGCGCGGCATCGCAAGCAGCGTGCTGACCTTGGCACCACCGCCCGACTCGCCAAAGATCGTTACATTGCCCGGGTCGCCACCGAATCCGGCGATCGTGTCGCGCACCCATTCCAACGCGGCCACCATGTCCAAGGTGCCGGCGTTGCCGGAGAGGCCGAACGGCGTACCGCCGAAAGCCGATAGATCGAGGTGGCCGAAAATATTCAGCCGCTGATTGACAGTGACCACCACGACATCGTTCCGCGCCGCTAACCGGCTGCCGCGCAGGCGGGGCGCGTTGGCGTTGCCGTAAGCGAACGCGCCGCCATGAAACCACACCATTACAGGCCGCTTCGCCGCCGAATCGCATCCCGGGGTCCACACGTTCACCGTCAGGCAGTCCTCGGTTTCCGGCGATGGATCGGCAGCGCCGGAAAAATCCTCCAACTGCGGCCGCGTCGCGGGACGCAGGCCAGCCTGCGGCGCTCGGCCGCTGAACAGGGAGCAATCACGCATTCCTCGCCACGGCGCGGGCGGCTGGGGCGGCAGAAAGCGAGCAGGACCGGCTGTCGAGGCGGCATAGGGGACGGTCTTGAACACGAGCACGTCCTCGACAATCGTGCCCACCACCTTGCCGGATGCTGTCTCGACCTGGTTGTTCATCACCATCCTCCTGCCTGATCGGGGCTCAGCATGCCGGAGGATCCAGCGAGAAGGGAAGGGTGCCGCACCGAACCAAGCAAAACGGCCGGTTCCTGCTGCCCGGTCGGCTAAGCCTGAACGGCGCTGCGGCATCGGCGGCGGCGCCGGATACGCCCCTGGAAAAATCCGCGAGACTCGACATCATGCGCTACAGTAGTCGTCAGTGAGGGAACCGGACGGATGATCAAGCAGCCCGAGAAATACCACGATTTAAGCGATCCCCAGGCCCATCCTCGGTACACCGGCATCGCCACCTTCTTTCGTGCGCCGGCGTCCCAGCTGACCGATGATGTGGATATCGGCATCATCGGCGTGCCGTTTGACGGTGGGGTGACCAATCGCTCCGGCACGCGACATGGCCCGCGCGCGGTGCGCGAACAATCCACATTGCTCCGCCGGATCAACGCCGTCACCCGGGTGGCCCCGTTCGCCGCCGCGCGCGTCCGCGACCTGGGCGACTGCTGGATCGAGCAGCCCTATGAACTGATCGGCGCACTGAAGGAAATCGAAACGTTCTACCGCGGCCTGGGCAACGCCGGCATCGTGCCGCTATCGGTGGGCGGCGATCACGCCATCAGCCTGCCGATCCTGCGCGCGGTGGCCTCGCGTGGCGCGGTCGGCATGATCCACGTCGACGCCCATTGTGACACCGGCGACGACTACATGGGCTCCCGCTTTCACCATGGCGCGCCGTTCCGCCGAGCCGTCGAGGAAGGCTTGCTGGATCCGAAACGAGTGATCCAGATCGGCATCCGCGGCACCACCAACGATCCCGACATGTGGGGTTTCAGCCAGAGCAGCGGCATGCGTGTGCTGCCGATGGACGAATTCGATGACAAAGGCTGGCGTTACGCAGCCGAGGAAGCGCGCCGGGTGGTGGCCGGTGGACCCACCTATCTGACGTTTGATATCGACAGTCTGGACCCCGGCCAGGCGCCTGGCACCGGTACGCCCGAGGCAGGGGGGATCACCGTCTTGCAAGCCCTGCGGCTGCTGCGAGACCTGCGCGGCATCGACTTTGTCGGCGGCGACCTGGTGGAGGTCTCGCCGCCGTTCGACGTCGGCTCGCTGACCGCATTCAATGGGGCATCGATACTGTTTGAGATCCTCTGCCTGCTGACCGAGGCCTGGCAGACCCGAAAGTCGTTACGGTAGGCATTGTAGCCGAGCGCTGAGCTCAACCCGGTCCGGCCGAGACTCGAAGAGCTCAAGCTGCGTGATCCAGCCTGCGGCAGACCTGAGCATCGACCGGAACCTTCGGATCTTTGCGATCAGAATGGATCAGCAGGGTCCCGGCAACCCATTCGAACACGATACCGTCGATCCCGGAGGCACAACCACCGTCGTGGTTCTCGGCGGCGAATCGTCCTGGAAGCTGAGGCACCCGCCCAGGCATAGCGGTACCAGCGCGACCACTAGTCTTAGATGGGTTCAGCTTTGGCTGAACAGGCGGCCCCAGGGATGACCCCGGGGGCGTTTGTTGTTTTTGGTGGACGGGCTTGGCCAAATCACGCCCCAAGCCCATCCCAACGCCGGTCGAACCCTTGCGTTTGGGATCCCTTTGCGAAGCCTGGGGTGTGGCCGTTACAGCGGGATCGCCACCAACGTGTCGAAGTGCGATGAGTCGCAGATCACGATGCGTTCGCGGAAGCGAAGCACATCGGCCTCTTGGTGCCACCGATCCCGGTAGCGACCGGCGGCAAACAGGTCCATCCGGCCGTCGCGCATCGTCCGCACCACAAGAAACGGTGTTTCCGCGGCATCTGGCCCGATCAGCCGAGGCGTCCCGACGATATGTCGATACACCTGTCGTTCATAGATATTGGCCCGCCGCAACGCCAGCACCCGATCCGCCAGCATCGCCCGGCTGTCGGCGTAGACAATCCCGGCCTCGTTGCCATCGCGCATATTATCGGCCGACGTGATCTTGTACAGGCAGTCGTCGAGGAAAAACCCCGGCCATTCCTCCAACCTGTCATCGTCGATCGCTGCCGCGTAGTCGGCATTGAGGGCGGTGATACGGGCGAGCATCATGCTCATTGTCCCATCACCGCACGCCACATCTTCCAAAATCCCCTTATCGCGGTCTCCGTTGCTCGGTTTTCCTGACTTTCAGTGCCGCCGCCGCCCATCTTCAACAACGAGAAATCGTTCGGTGCCGCCGCTGCGCCGCGTTCGACGAAATTGCCGATGCAACCGTCCTCCATCGATACGAATCCGGCCGGTCCCGCCAGATTAAGCTGCTTGAGGCGGCGCCGGCGCATTTGCGTCGTGTCGTCCACGTAACCAAGATAGATCCAGTTGAGGTCGGTCTTGTCGACACCACGCGGCACGAACTGGCGGATCGCCATGACGTTGTAGGTGCGCTGCATCGCGAAGCTGGGGAACACGGACAGGATCTGCTGACGCACCCGGTCGCCATGCTCATCTTCCGCATCCAGCATGCTTGCATCGGACAGCCGCAAGCCGTCATCCACGGATCGCATGCCCTGGTATAGGCCGTCGGTATCCTCGGTGGGGGCCAGGGTGGTCGAGACGTGACAGGCACCGGTCTCGCTGACGTTGACCCCGCCGGCCTGGCTCAGGCGGTTGATCCGGAAGGTGGCGAAGAACACATGCAGCAGACTGGCATGATAGGTGTCGCGGACGTTCTCGGCGTACAGCTTCCAGTTGTTCGGTAGGCCTTCGGTGAACCGGCCTATGACCTGCAGCTTGCGGCTGGCGGTCAGGCGCAGCGCGGCGGCGACCTCAGGGCCGAGGAACGCCTCGATGTCGGAGGTGGTTTCGGAAAATGTGCCGAACACCAGGCCGCTGATGGTGGTGATGCGCAGCTTGCGCGTCGCATGATCATCCGGGCGGAAGCTGTCGGGCATGCCGCCTTTGCCGTTGACACCCCGGTTGAAGGCAATCGATTTCAGGTTGCCGCCAAGGTCGTAGCGCCACGCGTGGTAGACGCAGGTGAAGTCTTTCGCGTTGCCCGCGTTGTCGAGGCAGATGAGCGAGCCGCGATGCAGGCAACGGTTCTCGAACCCGGCGATGTCACCTGTTTCGCCTCGCACCACGACGACCGGCATGCGGCCGACGAAGGTCGTGCGCCAGTCGCCGACGTTCGGGATATCCGTTTCGAGACACAGGAAATTCCAGACAGGACCCTCGAACAGCAACCGCTGTTCCTGCTCCGCCAGCGCAGGCTCCTGATAGACCTGGAACGGAACCTGGGTGAGGCCTTCCGGCCACGAGCCCTTTGCCTCATTGATGGACAGCTGACCCACGCTAACCTCCGGTTGGTTTTCCGCAGGCTAGTGCGTTTTCAGGCTGACCGTAAACGATCAGCGCGCTCCGGCTCATTGTTTCACGAGCAACTTTATCAGCCAGACTTGCCAGTCAGGTTGATGTTGCTCTAGCGGGTGGTGCTACGGCCGACAAACGCTCCGTGGTTCACCGTGGGAGTGGCTCGGGTTCAGCGATCCCACGGTGGTTGCTTTATCCAAAACGGCGCCTTGAGGTCTGGGCGCAGGACGCCCTTCGGCGTTCGGAGTTTACAGCCCGAGCTTGTCGATGGTCACTGGTAGATCCCGAACCCGCTTGCCGGTGGCGTGGAAGATGGCGTTCGCGATCGCCGCCGCGGTTCCCACAATGCCGATTTCGCCCAACCCCTTGACACCCAGCGGGTTGGCCTTGTCGTCGTGCTCATCGACGAAAATCACATCGATGTCCGGCACGTCGGCAGCGACGGGCACATGATACTCGGCCAGGTTCCGGTTCATGATCCGGCCCAGCCGATGGTCGGTCAGGGTTTCTTCGGTCAGCGCCATGCCGATGCCGAAGACGACGCCGCCGATTATCTGGCTGCGCGCGGTTTTCGGATTGATGATCTTTCCCGCGGCCACCGCGTCGACCAGCCGCGTCACGCGCACCACACCGAGCTGCTCATCCACCCGTACCTCGGCGAAGACCGCGGAATGGGTGTACTGAGAGAAGTTCTTCTTGGTTTCCGGGTTCGGTTCGGCGGTTTCTTCCTCGTGGATGCGGTCCAGGCCGGCTGCATGCATCACGTCGATGATTGCCACCGACCGTGACGTGTCCTGCAACATCTCGATACGGCCGCCGACGAAGCGGACATGCTCGACATCGACGTTGGCGATCGGGGATCCTTCCATCGCCCGCGCGTGTGTCATCAATGTCCGGCAAACCGCCTGACACGCCAGCAGCACCGCGGATCCGGCCGAGGCCGCGGTCCACGAGCCACCCTCCACCGGCGCTTCCGGCAGCGACGAGTCGCCGACCCGCGCGGTCACCTGTTCCATCGTCAGGCCCAGCGTGTCGGCGGCGATCTGGGTCAGGATGGTGTAGGTGCCGGTGCCGATGTCCGCCGTCGCGCTTGCGACCTCCAGCCGGCCGTCAGCGGTCAGCACGGCCCGCGCGCTGTGCGGCATCATCAGCGCTTCCCACATACCGTTGGCCATTCCCCAGCCAATAAGCTCATGACCGTCGCGCATCGAGCGCGGCGCGTGCTGGCGTTTCGACCAACCGAAACGTTCCGCACCTTGCAGGCAGGCGGCGCGGAGTTCGCGGCTGGTGAAGGGCTTGGCGTCGTTCTCGTCGATCTCGGCGTGGTTCTTCAGCCGCAGCTGCAGGGGATCCATCTTCAGCGCATGGGCCAACTCGTCCATCGCGGTCTCGATGCCAAATATGCCCAGCGGCGCACCGGGTGCCCGCATGTCGGCCGGCGTATAGACATCGAGCTTGGCGATCCGGTAATCCAGTGCAACGTGATCGCAATGATAAAGCAGGCCGGACCAGTTGACGACGACCTCCTGATAGTCCTCGAACTGAGACGTTCCGGCGATGGCCTGGTGCCTGATGGATCGCAGCATTCCATCATCGGCGGCTGCGACGGCGACGGCGTTGATCGTGCCGGGGCGATAGCTGAAGCTGAACATCTGGTCGCGCGTCAGTTCGACTCGGACCGATCGTCTCAGATCCAGCGCGGCCATCACGGCGAGGAACAGCTGGTACTGCGGGCGCAGACCGCTGCCGAACGCACCGCCGACGAACGGCGATAACACCCGCACGTCGTCCGGCTTCAGACCGAACACGCCGGTGACGTAGCCCAATGTGTTCATCACGCCCTGGATCTTGTCGTGCACCGTGATCTTGCCGCCGTCGTGCCACACCACGGTCGTTGCGTGCGGCTCCATCGGGTTATGGTGTTCGTTCGCGATCTGGTATTCGTTCTCGATATGGTGGGGAGCCGTGGCGAAGCTATCGGCTGCCTTGCCGCGCGGGGCGGGGGGCGGTGAGATGCCCTTTCGTTTCTCCGGCGGCACATACGCTTCGTTGCGAACCTTATGCAGATCGGTCTGATGCGGATCGGCCTGGGCCTCGATGCGCACCAATGACGCGGCATAGCGCGCGCTCGCGTCGTCCTCCGCCACGACCAGCGCCAAGGGCTGACAGCTGTACAGGATCTGGTCGTTGAACAACGGCCGGAACGGCTGACCGGGTGGTGCCACGGCATCCTGATATCCGTCGTTCCCCGCGGCAACCCGCGGGCGGTTCTGGTGGGTGAACACCTGGACGACGCCAGGCACCGCCATGGCCGCGGCGGTGTCTATCCGGATGATGCGGCCTTTGGCGATCGTGCCGGAGACGACGACGCCATGCAGCAGGCCGGGGACGTTGAACTCGGCGGCGTATTTCGCGGCACCGGTCACCTTGAGACGGCCGTCGACCCGGCTGCGCGGGCTTCCGACGTGGGTATCGAGTGGCATGATGGCGGCTCCTACTGGATGCGCTTGTCGGTTTGCGATTGCGGCGTGCCGGCGGTGGCCTGTTCCAGCGCGCGCACGATCGTCCGGCGGGCGAGGCCGATTTTGAAGTCGTTATGACCGTGGCCTTGGGCATTCGCCAACAAGTGGTTCGCGGCACGCTTGAAGGCGCCCGATTCCGCTGGCTGACCGCGTAACAGATCTTCCGCCGCCGGGTCGCGCCACGGCTTGTGAGCCACCCCGCCCAAAGCCAGGCGCGCGGTCTTGATCCGGTCGCCGTCCAGGTGCAGCGCTGCGGCGACGGAGACCAGGGCGAAGGCATAGCTCAGTCGATCGCGCAATTTCAGGTAGGTGTAGTGTGCCGCGAAGCCGTCCGGCGGAAGCGCGACGGCGGTGACGATCTCGTCGATCGCCAGGGTCGTATCGCGCTCCGGATGGTTGCCTGGCAGGCGGTGGAAGCTGTCGAACGGGATGGTCCGATCGCCGCTGGGACCGGTGACATGCACGCTCGCCTCCAGCGCCGCGAGTGCGACGCACATGTCGGATGGGTGGGTGGCGATGCAGTGCTCGCTGCTGCCCAGGATGGCGTGGATGCGGTTGACACCGGCTTTCGCGGGACAGCCGGACCCAGGTTCACGCTTGTTGCAGGGCGTTCCCGGATCGTAAAAGTAGTAGCAGCGGGTGCGTTGCAGCAGGTTGCCACCGGTCGAGGCGGCGTTGCGCAGTTGTGCCGAGGCGCCGGCCAGGATCGCGCTGGCGAGCAACGGATAGCCGTGAGTGATGCGCGGGTCGTAGGCGAGGGTGCTGTTGGTCACCATGGCGCCGATCTTCAATCCGCCGTCCGCCGTCGCCTCGATCTGGTCAAGGCCGGGCAGATGGCTGATATCGACCAGCCGCGTCGGCCGCTCGACGTCGTATTTCATCAGGTCCAGCAGGTTGGTGCCCCCGGCGATGATCCGGGCGGCCGGTCCGCCGGCGACCTCGCGCACCGCTCCAGCGATGTCGGCCGGCCGGGTGTAGGAAAAGCGGTTCATCGGGGGTTCTCCCCGGACACCTGGTGGATCGCCGCGACGATGTTGGGATAGGCACCGCAGCGGCAGATGTTGCCGCTCATCTGCTCGCGGATTTCTTCCGGTGTATGGGCATGGCCTTCCTGCATCAGGCCGATGGCGGAGCAAAGCTGACCCGGCGTGCAGTAGCCGCACTGGAACGCGTCGTGCTCGATGAAGGCCTGCTGCAGCGGGTGCAACGTGCCGTCACCAGCGGCGATGCCTTCCACCGTGGTGATGGAGGCGCCGTCCTTCATCACCGCGAGCGTCAGGCAGGCGTTGATCCGCGTGCCGTCCACCAGCACGGTGCACGCCCCGCACTGGCCGTGGTCGCAACCCTTCTTGGTGCCGGTCAGGTCGAGGTCGAGGCGCAGCAGGTCGAGAAGGGTGGTCCAGGGGGCGATCGCGAGCTTTCGCGGCTCGCCGTTGATGGTCAGGGTGATCGGCAGCGTGGTCGCCGCCGGCTCGATGGAGTCGGGCATGGGGCACGTCCTTCCAGTGCAATGCCAGCTGCAACGGGGCGTGCGGGCGGCGGTTTCGCCGATCGAACTTCCATACGGGATGGTGACCGGCGCCAATCGCCCGGTGAGGGAACCGGGCTACGGCGTGATCAGGTGCTGCACGGCTTGCCTGGTCTCGGCGACGATCATCTCGGCGACCAGGCGGCGGTGGCAGGTCGTGTGGTCGCGCTCGAAGCACAGCAGGCAGGCAGGCGCCGCGCGGACCAGGTGTTTTGCCTGCGCCAGTTCGGCCTGGGCGCGGTCCGACACCATGTGCTCGCGGAAGATGACCTCCATCCGTTCGGGATGCCCGGCGCGGACCGCGTCACGCCCCGGTTTGGGCGTGCCCAGGCCTTGCAGATGGACATAGCCGATGCCGGCCTGGTCCAGTGCCGCCGCGAGTTGGCGTTTGGAGAAGCCCGGCTTGCGCGATCGCGCCACCGCCCGGACGTCGATCAGCAGTCCCACCCGCGCGTCGCGCAACGTGGCGAGGACGGTGTCGATGGTGGTGCCCTCGTAGCCGATGGTGGCCAGCTGGGGCATCAGCCGGCGGCCAGCCAGTCCTCGATCAGGCGGCGGGCGATGCTGTCGGTGCGGGGCAGGGCGAAGCCGTGCTGGTCGCAGGCGCGCATCTGCTCGCGGCTGAACCAGCGGGCGTCCTGCAGTTCCTCGGGGTCTATGGTGATCGCCTCGGACAGGCCCTCGGCGTAGAAGCCCAGCATGATGTTGCCAGGGAACGGCCAGGGCTGGCTGGAGTGATAGCGGACGTCGCCCACTTCGATGGCGGCTTCCTCCAGCACTTCACGGCGGACGGCTTCTTCCAGCGATTCACCGGGTTCAACGAAGCCCGCCAGGGTCGAGTACATGGTCGCGCGGGGGAACCGGGTCGAGTGACCCAGCAACGCTTTGTCGCCGCGGTGGACCAGCATGATGACGGCGGGGTCGGTGCGGGGGAAATGCTGGGTGTCGCAGACGGTGCACCGCATCACGTGGCCGGAGCTTTTGACCGCACAGGGATTGCCGCAGACGCTGCAGAATTTGTGCCGCTGTCGCCAGTTCATCAGCCCGCGGGCATGCGCCAGAACCGACGCCTCCGGCCGGGGAACGCCCCAGCCAACCGACCGAAGATCGACGAAGTCGCCGAGGGTCTCGGGCAGCAGCGGCACCGGGTCGTCGGTGGCGGAGATGTCGATGGCGAAGACCGCGCGATCCCCGAGGATGCCAAGGAAGGCCCAGGGTCCGTCCTGCATCCGCAGGGTGTGGGCCATCTCGCCGGAGATATAGACCGCCTCGGGGTTGCTCTCGTGGGTGCCGCGGACGAGGTTCCTGGTGCGCCAGACCGGGACGAACAAGCTGTCCGGGTCAGCAAGTTTTGCGTCAATCCAGGCCGGGTCCTCCCGCCGTGTTGCGATGCGGTCGAGCGGGGAGGCGGAGTAGACGTTGGGTCGGCTGGCCAGGATTAGGGTCACGAGGGTCGGTTCCGCGGTGGTTATCCGTCGGGGCGAGACCCTGCCACGCGTGAGCGGATGGAGCAACGTTCCATTGTAGCGCGGCGGGGCCTCCCGGGATGGCCTGCTATGACGGCGCTGCCTGACCGGACGGGTCGGTCCGATGGGGGGATGAGGCGGCGAAGCCCGGGCACAAGCGATGCGCCATAATTTTACTGTAAAGTAACGAAGGTGGCGGTTCGAGCCGGCCAGGGGTCGTTCGATGTAGCCGGCGCAGCGGAATGCTGCTTACCTCCCCGCATGGATGAAGATCTCCCCATTGTCGATGCTCACCACCATCTGTGGGACCTCGAGGCTGGCTTGCGCTACCCTTGGCTGGAATCGGGTGAACATCTTTGGCTTGGCGACTACTCCCGCCTTCAGCGCAGCTACCTCGCAGCCGAATATCGCCGCGACACCGCGCTGCATAACGTCATCGCCACGGTGCATGTCGAGGCCGAGTGCGACCGTGCTCAACAGGTCGCCGAGACCGCGTGGCTGAGCCGGATCGCGGCGGAGACCGGGATGCCTAACGTCATCGTCGGCCATGCATGGGTCGATACGCCGGACGCGGAAGACATCATCGCCGCTCAGGCCGCCAATCCTCTGGTCCGCGGCATCCGGACCAAGCCGGTGATCGCCGCCGGTCCGGGACAGTCGGTGCGCGCCGAGCGGCGAAGCCTGCAGGATCCGGCGTGGCGCGCGGGGCTCGGGCTGCTCACCAAATACGGCCTGTCCTGGGACCTGCGCGTTCCCTGGTATCACCTGGAGGAAGCGGCGGAGGTCTGCCGCGAGCATCCCGATCTGCGCATCGTTTTGAACCATACCGGCTATCCGCTTGATCGGTCGAAGGAACAACTCGCGGTCTGGCGACGCGGCATGGAGGCGCTGGCGTCCTGCCCGCATGTCTGGTGCAAGATCTCGGGGCTGACGGTGAAAGGCCGGCCCTGGACGTTGCAGGTCAACGGTTCGATCATTCGAGAAACGATCGGCCTGTTCGGGGTCGACCGCTGCATGTTCGCCTCGAACTATCCGGTCGACAGCGTCAAGGCGAGCTGGGACTGGATCTACCGCCAGTTCAAGTATGTCACCGCGGGGCTGCCCGCCGAAGATCGGCGCAAACTGTTCGCGGACAATGCGCTGGCGTTCTACCGGATCGTGCTCCCCGGTAATGCTTGACAAAGGTCTTACTGTATCTTACATCCGGCACATGGAAACCACTCACATCCGGCTGATGGAAACCACCCGGCTTTCCTCCAAAGGTCAGATCATCCTGCCCAAAACGGTCCGGGACGCCCATCGTTGGTCTCCTGGCACCGACTTTTCCGTGGAAGACACCGGCGACGGCGTTCTGTTGCGGCCGGTCAGGACCGGTCAGCCGACCCGGCTGGATGACCTGGTCGGCCGTCTGCGGGTCAAAGCGCCGACACGGTCGATCAGGCAGATGGACGCAGCGATCGACGCCGAATTGCGGGATCGTCGTGATCGCGGCCGATACTAACGTCATCGTCCGTCTGCTGACCGGCGACGCGCCATCGCAGACCGAACAGGCCCGCCGGCTGTTCGAAACCGAGACGATCTTTCTGGCCACGACGGGGCTGCTGGAGACCGAGTGGGTCCTGCGGCGCCTTTATCGGCTGGACCGTCCCGCGATCAACCAGGCACTGGAAGATTTGCTCTCGCTGCCCGCTGTCCGCACCGAGGACGAACCGCTGCTGCGGCAGGCTCTGGCCTGGAACCGCGACGGCATGGACTTCGCCGACGCGCTGCATCTGGCGTCCAGCCGGACGGCGTCGCGCTTCGCGACCTTCGACCGTGGGATGATCGACGCGGCGGCCATGACAGGCTTGGCTGTCTCCGAACCCTGATTGCCGAAACCGGGCTGCCGTTCTATCGACCGTCGGACCAGGGAAGGGGGCGACGATGGAGCTGAACCTGCACGGCCGCACCGCACTGATCACCGGTGCTTCCAAGGGCATTGGCATCGCCAGCGCCGAGTGTCTTGCGGCCGAGGGCGTCAACGTCATCCTGGTCTCGCGCACCCAGGCGGATCTTGATGACGCCCGCGCGCGCATCGCCGGCCGCCACAACGTCAATGTTCAGGTCTGCGCCTGCGATCTGTCCGACAGCGGCAGCGTCGACTGCCTGCTGAGCGCCTATCCCGATATCGACATCCTGGTGAACAATGCCGGCGCCATTCCCGGTGGCGACCTGCAGCAGATCACCGAGGATCGCTGGCGGGCAGCCTGGGATCTGAAGGTGTTCGGTTACATCAACATGTGCCGGGCCTTCTATGCCCAGATGGCATCGCGCGGTCACGGCGTGATCATCAACATCCTTGGCATGGCCGGCGAGAAAATGGACCGTGGCTATATCGCCGGCTCCACCGGCAATGCGGCGCTGATGGCGTTCACCAAGGCGCTGGGTGGGTCAGCGGGTGACGATGGGTTGCGCGTCGTCGGGGTCAATCCCGGTGCGATCGCGACCGACCGCCTGGTCACGCTGATGAAGACCCGGGCGTTGAACGCGTTCGGCGACGAGAGCCGGTGGGAGGAGTTCACCAAGCCGCTGCCGATGGGCCGGGCGGGCACAGCGCGCGAGATCGGGGTGATGGTCGCCTTCCTGGCCTCGGACTTGTCGGCTTACACAACCGGGACGATCATCACCATCGACGGCGGCGCGGCCAACCGCGGGCCGATGTTCTGAAGGGGCGGATGGTCTGAAGGGCCGGACGATATCCGAGGGGCCGGTACGATAAGGGAGACAGGGCAATGGACCTGAAAGACAAGGTCGCGGTCATAGCCGGCGGCAGCGGCGCGATCGGTTCGGCCTCGGCCCAGCGGCTGGCGCAGGCCGGCGCGAAAATCCTCGTCGGCTACAACAGCAAGCCTGAACAGGCGGATGCCGTGGTCAGGGCGCTGCCGGGGTCCGGCCATCGCGCGATCCGCATCCCGATGCTTCAGACGCCGGTGATCCGCGAGGCGGCCGCGATCGTTGCGCGCGAATACGGTCGCTGCGACGTGCTGGTGAACTGCGCCGGCTTCACCCGCATGATCCCGCATCCCGACCTGGAGGCGCTGACCGACGAGCTGATCGATCAGATCTTCGCGGCCAACGTCAGGGGTCCGTTCGCGACCATCCGAGCCTTCGCGCCGCTGATGAGGCAGTCTGGGGATGCGGTGATCGTGAATATTTCCAGCGTCGCGGCGATCGTCGGCACCGGCAGCAACATCGCCTACGGCGGATCGAAGGCGGCGCTGGACACCATGGCCCTGTCACTCGCGCGGGTGCTCGGGCCGGAGATCCGCGTGCTGACGGTTTCCCCAGCCGCGGTGGACACGGGCTTCGTGCCGAACCGCACGACCGCGATGGTGGAACGGGTTGCCTCGACCACGCCGTTGAAACGCGTGGTGCAGGAGGATGAGGTGGCGCAGGCGGTGATGGCGGCGGTGGTGCACCTGACCGCCTCCACCGGATGGGTCATTCCCGTGGACGGCGGCAAATTGCTCGGTTGAGGTTGGCCGCACTTCAATCCGCTGTCATGCTGTCCCGACCAACGTGATGGAGACGACGATGAGTGACTGGGTGAGGGTAGCCGCCAAGGGTGACGTGGCCGAAGGCGCCTGCCTTGGCGTGCGGGTCGGCGACAAGGAGGTCGCGCTCTATCATCTGCCCGGCGGCGAGTTCCACGCCACCGCGAACGTCTGCTCACACGAGTACGCGCTGCTGTCCGATGGCTGGCTGGAGAACGGCTGTATCGAGTGCCCGCTGCACGCCGCGCAGTTCGACGTCCGCACCGGCAAGGCGATGTCGGCCCCGGCTGACGAGGACATCGCGGTTTATCCGGTCAAGGCCGAAGGCGACGATCTGCTGGTGCGGGTTCCCGGATGATCGCGATGCCGCTGGCGATCAGGCCGCCAGGCAAGATGTCCGCGGCGGGTGGGGTGACCGGATCAACCGGCGTTGTGCCGCCAGGCGCTGACACCGCCGGCCGGTGCGGGTCTGCAGCCCGGTGTGCCGATCGGAGCACTGGTTGCGGGTTGGGCCGGTCCCGACTCGCCACGCCGACCGGTCGGGACACCAGCCGGCATAGCGGTGGCGGTGGATGAACGAAGCCGGCCCGATCGACTGCGACATCCATCCGGTTGTCCCGGCGCTGGCGTCGCTGTTGCCGTACCTGGACGATCATTGGCGCGAGACCGTGGTTCGGCGCGGCATCGAGGACCTGACCACGATCGCCTATCCAACGCGCAATCCGCTGAGTTTTCGTCAGCAATGGCGCGACGACACCGGCCGCACCGCGACCGACGTCGCCACCCTGGGCCGACAGGGACTGGACCCGTTCGGCACCCGCCTGGCGATCTGCAACTGCCTGTATGGCGTGCAGGCGCAATTCAGCGAGGATCTTGGGGTCGCTTTCGCCCGCGCGCTGAACGACTGGATCGCGCACGCGTGGCTGGATCAGGATCCGCGCCTGCGTGCCTCCATCGTCGTGCCGATGCAGAACGCCGAACTGGCGGTGGACGAGATCAATCGCTGCGCCGCGGACCGCCGCTTTGTCCAGGTGATGCTGCTGGTCGGCAGCGAGAACACGCTCGGTCGCCGCCAGTACTGGCCGATCTACGCCGCCGCCGAACGCCATGGCCTGCCGGTCGGCATCCATGCCGGCAGCATGTATCGCCACCCGATGACCCCGGTCGGCTGGCCCACCAGCTTCACCGAGGACTACGTCAACCAGGCGACCGCCTTTCAGTCCCAGCTCACCAGCCTGATCGCCGAGGGTGTGTTCGCCAAGTTCCCCGGCCTGACCGTGGTGTTGATGGAATCCGGCGTGACCTGGCTGCCCGCCTACCTGTGGCGGTTGACGAAGTTCTGGAAGGGCCTGCGCAGCGAGATCCCCTGGGTGTCCGATCCGCCGGGGTCGATCGTGCGTGACCGCGTGCGCCTGACCCTGCAGCCGTTCGACGCGCCGCCCGATCCGGCATCGGTGATGCGGCTGATCGAGCATATCGGGTCGGACGAGATGCTGCTGTTCTCCACCGACTACCCGCATTATCAATTTGATGGGGAACAACCGATCCCCGAGGGCCTGGACCCAGGCCTGGCGCGGAAAATCATGGCGGACAACCCGCTGCGGACCTATGTACGACTGAACGAAAGGGAGACCACGGCATGAATGTGGACGTCCTCAACCGCTCTGGCTCGCAGGCGGCCTCGACGCAAAAGCTGGCGATCGCTGATTGCGATATTCATCCGCGACCGGCCGGCGTCGGTATCGGCGGAGTCAGCACGTCGCTGTATCCCTATTTGTCGAAGCGCTGGGTGGACCACGTCGAGGAGTTCGGTCTGCAGTATCGCCAGCCGTGGGAAAAGGGGTCGGCCTATCCCAAGGGTCAGCCGCAGGCCTGCCGGCGTGACGCGTTCCTGCCGGACGGCCGGTCCCCTGGCAGCGATCTTGCGTTCATGGCCAAACAGCATCTGGACCCGAACAACGTGGCGCTGGGTATCCTCAATCCGCTGACGAGCGGGCAGGGGGCGACCAACCCGTTGCTGTCGGACGCCATCACGCATGCGACGAATGAATGGCAGAAGGCCGAGTGGACGGGCCTGGACAAGCGGCTGCGCGGTTCGGTCGTGGTGCCGTATGAGGACACCGCTGCGTCGGTCAAGGAGATCGAGTTGCGCGCCGGGGATTCCGAGTTCGCTCAGGTGCTGCTGCTGAGCCGCACCGCCGAACCGCTGGGGCAGCGGCGTTACTGGCCGATCTACGAGGCTGCCGCCGCCGCCAACCTGGCGGTTGGCATCCACGCGTTCGGTAATGGCGGGTGGCCGAATACGGCCGGCGGCTGGGGCAGTTATTACATCGAGGAGATGGTCGGCCACGCCCAGGCGCAGCAGGCACTGCTGGTCAGCATGATCCTGGAGGGCGTGTTCGAGCAGGTGCCGGGATTGCGCGTGGTGCTGGTCGAGGGCGGGCTGGCCTGGGCCGCCGCGCTGGGGTGGCGGATGGATCGGCAGTGGGCGAAGCTGAAGCGCGAGCTGCCGCATCTGAAGCGCGCGCCGTCGGAATACATCCGGTCCAATGTCTGGTTCACCACGCAGCCGATCGAGGAACCGGAGCCGCGCACGCAACTCGCCGAGGCGATCGAGTGGATTGGCTGGGACCGGGTGCTGTTCGCCACGGATTATCCTCACTGGGATTTTGACGATCCGGCGCAGGCGCTGCCGATCAGGCTGACCGAGGCGCAGCGGCAGGCGGCTTTCATGGACAACGCGAAGGCGGTGTATCGGCAGGGGTGAGGGTGCGGTTGGTTGAGTGAGGCCTGGGTTTCCGAGCGCGGGCTTCGACACGCGGCTGAACCGGCGGTCGGCGGGCGTTTCAGGGGTGACGGGTAAATGGCGGTGGCGGTGGTCGAGCATAAGCCAGGTCGTGCCGTTGCGTTTTGTGTGTCATATTTTAATGGATACAACCCAGGGGCGCATTTGGACTGCACTATGGGTTTGACTTTGGAGATAACCGCCTAGTAGACACCCTACCACGGAACTATTACTTTGATGAGATAACGTTACTTGGTGTTAGACCACAGGATCCGGACCGTGTTCAGAACACCGACAGGCAGGTGATCACATGATCGCCCGGCTTCACATAGGTCACGTCCTCGTCGACCACCGCGGCACCTTCGTGGCCCAACACAGCGGGGGTAGGGAATCGGTACAGCCCCTCCATGAAATGTAGGTCGGAATGGCAAAGACCGGCGAACGCCGTCCTCAGCAACACTTCCCGCCGCTTCGGCTTCTCGATTTGCAAGTCCTCGATCGTCAACGGCTGATGCGCTGCGTGGAAAACCGCGGCCTTCCGAAGGCTACCCTAGTGTTCCAACTCTAACGCTTGCCGCCCGCGGACCACCTTGTCGAGGATGGCGGTTGCCGAAGCGGTCCAGACGAAGGGCGTGGAGTCGGCGTTGTGGTGCTCCAGGTACTGCTGAATGGCAGCCTCCAACTCGGCCACGCTCTTGAACACCCCGCGGCGAATGCGGTCCTCGGTGATCAGTGCGAAGGAGCGCTCGACCTGGTTGATCCAGGAGATCTGCGCCGCGTCCACGGGGCAACCCGCTGGACTGAGGGAACCGCAAGGTTTCCTGACCACGACGCAGAAGTCAGCAGAGGGCGTAGTAGGCCGCTTCGGCGGCTGAAGGCCCGAACGGTCCCCGATGAGGGGTTGAAGGAGAGGGCAAGTCGCTCGGACGTCTATGACCACACCGCGACCGCCAATCCAACGGATGCTGGACTTGCCGATGCCGGGCAGCGGTGAAGCCCCACGCCCGGTCGCGCAGGAGGTCGAAGTGGCCACGGCGAGGACCGAACCCGAAAGCCTGGCGCAAACGGCCAATCTGATGGAGGCGATCTGTGATCCCGAGAACATAGAAGCGGCGGTGCGTGCGGTGGTGCGCAACAAGGGAGCGCCCGGCGTCGACGGCATGACCGTTCGGCAACTTCCGGCCATCCGCAAAGCGCGCTGGCCGGATATCGAAGATCAACTGCGGCAGGGGCGCTACCTGCCGCAACCGGTGCGTCGGGTGCAAATCCCGAAGCCGGCCGGCAGCACACGCGACCTCGGCATTCCAACCGTGATCGACCGCGTGATCCAGCAAGCGGTCCTGCAGCGGCTCCAACCGCTGTAGGACCCGACGTTCAGCGAGCATAGCTACGGCTTCCGGCCGGGGCGCTCGGCCCAGCAGGCGGTGGCGCAGGCGCAAGCCTGTGTCGCCGACGGCCTCCGGTTCGTCGTGGACATCGACCTGGCGAAGTTCTTCGACCGGGTGAACCACGACAGGCTGAAGGCCCGCATGGCCGCGCGCGTCCCGGACCGGCGGGTGCTTCGGCTGGTCCGAAGCGACCTGACGGCAGGCGTGCTCAAGGACGGGTTGTTCGAGGCCAGCCGGGAAGGCACGCCGCAAGGCGGCCCGCTCTCGCCACTGCTCTCGAACCTCGTGCTGGACGAACTGGATCGCGAGCTTGAGCGTCGTGGCCACCGCTTCGTGCGCTACGCGGACGACTGCAACATCTACGTCCGCAGCGAAGCGGCCGGCCGCCGGGTCATGGCCAGCCTGACCCGCTTCATCGAGGGGCGCCTCAAGCTTCAGGTCAACACGCAGAAGAGTGCCCCCGCCCGGCCGTGGCATCGGTCTTTCCTTGGCTTCACGGTCACGGACGAACCGCAGCCGCGGCGACGCATCGCCGACAAGGCGCTCGCCCGGTTCAAGCACCGGGTGCGCGACCTGACGCGGCGCCATCGCGGGGTCAGCCTGAAGCGGATGATTGCCGACCTGAACCCGCTGCTGCGGGGGTGGGCCGGCTACTTCGGGTTCAGCCAGTTGCGTGAGGTGGGCTCGCTGGACGGCTGGACACGACGGCGCCTGCGTTGCGTCGTCTGGGTCCAGTGGAAGACGCGCGGCAGACGCCACAAGGAACTCCGTCGCCTTAAGGTTTCCGAGAAGGTGGCCAGCGCGGCCATCTTCAGCCCGAAGGGGCCGTGGCGGTTGAGTTCGTCGAGCGCGCTGCATCGCGCCTTCACCAATCGACGCTTCAAGGATCATGGGCTGTTCTCGATGGAGACGCTCGTGAGCGCATAATCCGCCGAACCGCCGTGATACGGACCCGTATGCCCGGTGGTGTGGGAGGGGTGGCGTCACGAGACGCCCCCCTATCCCGATTGAGGGCGGCTGCGCCCACTTGCCGTCAGGATTTCAGGTCGGGACGAAGAAACGGCCCCGTTCAGCCGAACAAAGAAACATCCCTGATTTAGCAGTGCCACAACTTTTGCGCACATTGACGGACACAACCGATCGAGCTGCAGAGGGCACCGGCGGTTCCGGCTTTACGCGAGCCGCGTGCCGACCTATCACCTCGGTCTGTTGGGGCGTCGCCAAGCGGTAAGGCAACGGATTTTGATTCCGTCATACGGAGGTTCGATCCCTCCCGCCCCAGCCAGTTTAAAAGCTGCCCCGTTTTCATGGAGTGGTGAGGGCGTGGTTTATGGCGGTTCTGCGATGGCGACCTCCGTTGCGGCTTCGTAGGCCATGGGTGAACGATACCTAGCAGCCTGTCGGACTTAACTAGTTCGCGCAACTATCCTGCCCTAGACGAATCTTGGCAGAAGCAATGTTCCGGTGAGGGCGCTTGTACAGACAGGATATTCCAGAAAATCCCGAATTTCGGCTAAGTCCGACAGGCTGCTAGTGTTACGCTACATCAATGGGGAACAGACCGTGCCGAAGCAGCCACCGCGCCCAGGATGATGACAGTCTGAACACCGATGGTGCCGACCATCCATTTCAGGATCTCCGCCTTTGTCTCGGCCAATCCAATCTGCAGGTCGGCTTTGCTGGAGGTCCGCCTTTGTTACGAGATTGGACAGGTCGATTTCCTGGGCTTTGCGGATTACACGCGTTACGGCTTCGGCTTGTTCGTCTGTAAAACCGACGGCCCTTAGAGTCTGTCCCAGATCATTTGCTTTCCTGACAGAGCTTTCGGACCATCATCCTGATCGACGCCCAGCGTAGGAAAGCAAGTGCGTTTTGGTTCAGGCATTCCCAATCCTTGGTCAGTCGACGACATCTGTTTAGCCAAGCAAACGTTCGTTCGACGATCCAGCGCTTTGGCAGAACGACAAAGTGTTTGGCGGTGTCGGACCGTTTCACGATCTCGACGTTGATCTGGCGGCAGACCTGCTTGAGACCCTGCTGGAACTGCGCGCCTTGGTAACCGCCATCGGCATAGAGTTTGATCAGGAAAGGATGAAGCCCGAACATCAAGCTCATCAGAAGGACACCGCCATCGCGGTCCTGAATATCGGCGGCGTGAACGAGCGCGAGCAACAGCAAGCCCTGCGTGTCTACAAGGATATGGCGTTTCTTACCTTTGATTTTCTTCCCCGCATCATAGCCTGGTGGGTCGATCGAGGCCCCCCTTTTTCTGCGCTCTTGACGCTCTGACTGTCGATAATCGCGGCGGTAGGACTGGCTTCGCGGTCCGCCAAATCGCGGCACCGCACATACAGCGCGTGATGGATGCGGTCGACGGTGCCATCATCGGTCCACAGGCTGAAGTAGCGATTGATCGTGCTTCGCGGCGCCAAGTCTCTGGGCATCGCCCTCCACTGGCAGCCTGTGCTCAAGATATACATCAAACCGTTCACGACCTCGCGCATCAACACCGTACGCTTGTTGCCGCCCGGTTTCGCGGGCGGGATCAACGGCTCGATCAGCCTCCACTCCTCAGCCGTCAGGTCACTCGGATACCGTAGCTTGCTGCGGTCATACCGACCGCGATTCTCGTTCGTCCACATCGGGCGGCTCCTGCAAATCGGACCAACCCTAGCGAATCACAAGTGATTCCAATGATGCAAGATGTTATGGGACAGACACTAAAACACGGATGAACCGGCTTTCGACCAACTCGCTTTTACGCGGCCGGACCCGCCGCTGCTCCGGCCGCCGCCGCTGCTCCCGCTGCTCCCCGACGGGGAATAATAGGACGGGGACGAATACCCGCCACCGTAGGCGCTAGAGCGCCCGTAGCGGTTACGGCACGCAGGGCAGTTTGCCGCAGCGCTCGCGGAGCGGTGACCCTCTCTTGGTGCTGTGCATCTAGCCATGTGCCGATGATACCAAATAATATCGATTCTCAACAGCCATAGTTGGCCCGATGCGAATCATCGACACAAAATCAAGAATTTCGCCCTCCGCAAAGCGGCTTTCCCAGAAGCGAAGGAGCTACCAGACCGAAGTAAGCGTGCCTCCCGTATCAAGATAATATACATTAAAGCCTAGCTCATTAAATACGGTCGGCATTAGTTTCTTCATCTCGGACGAAGCATGTTTTATCATATCAAGTTCAGAGCTTTTGTCTCGCCGCCTCGACCTATTACGCTTCCGTTCTAGCAAGAGCTTGGACCAGAAGATCATGTCGACAGCGGAGGAATCCACCCAGTCCACACTTTTGGTATAACCAGCAATCCACTTGAGGCCGGTCGTGGGAGTTTCCGTGAGCCAGAACGAGGCATTTTGTTTAGTGGCGATTAGGCAACTTCCAAAGTATAGACTGACAACAGCTCCCTTAGCGTTCGAACTACGAAACATGTTTCTGAGGCGGGCTCGCGAAATTTCCACGTCGCCGAGACCAGATATCGCGCCATCATCGCCGTGTGATCCGATATATATAGAGTGGAGGTCGCCTTTCTTAGTAACGTCGGCAATGACTGCCGAGAGTGATGCTTCTTCGACGAACATGTCGTAGCGGACCGCATGCGGATTACCTTCGACAATTCCGGCTAAAGTTTCGAAAAGAGGCCGAACGGAGTCATTGCCGTCGTTCCACCATCTCGCCTCAATGACTGACAGACCTGTATGCGGCATCGCCGCCCTCTCCCCGGTGAAGCGCTCGTGCAGACGACCTGACGGCTTGTGCAGCAAGATGAGCGTGCGGCGATAAGACGTTCGCTCGCCAAGGGCAACTGGCGACGGCGCAGCCGCTATCAGGCCAACGCCGATATGTGCGAAAATCAGGAATTGCGCAGCAAAAATTCAACATTGAAAAGATTACGCTTTTCCGCTGCGTAAGCCCGCTTCATATTATCCTCCCGGCGACCGTGCTCGGCGGGTTGGGATGGATTGAAATCGCGGACCTTCATGCTGTCACGATTGCTACCTCGGCTTTGGGTCGCGTACCGTCCTCACCTGATCGCAGGATCAGTAGGCAGCAAACGATCCGTTCAGCGCGATCGTGCTTCGACAGATGGCGTCAGACCTCCTCCACCTGATCCACCCCCGGCAGCGCCATCAGCGCCTGCGCCAGCCGAGGCGTCACGTTGTAGCCGCCCGGCAGCGCGATCTCCACCTCCTGCTCGCCGTCAATCCGCGGCACCAGGGTGACCCGCCCGCGTCCGCCGCTTTCCCGCCCCAGCGCATCGCGGATATGCGGCACCGAAGCGCTCTCGCGCAGCCATATCCGCACCGACGCCCCGGCCGCGGCGGCCGCCTGATCCAGCGACACCACATCCATCGCGGTGACCCGCACCGCCTCGCCTTCGGTCTTCAACTCGGCGCTGACCAGGACATTGAAACCCGAAGCCAGCAGCTCACGCGATCGGTTCAGCACCTCGCTGAAACAGGTCACCTCGACAGAGCCGGCGGCGTCCGAAATCCGCACCCAGGCCATGCGGCTGCCGGTCCGGGTGATGCGTTCCTTGGTGGCGACCACGGTGCCGGCGATCTTGACCCTGGAAACCCCCGCCGCGGCTCGGGTTTCCACATGCACCGACTGGGTGACCCCAAGCCTCTTCAGCGCCGGCGCATAGGCGTCCAGCGGATGCGCCGTCAGATGAAAACCGATCGCCTCGGCTTCGAACGCCAGACGTTCCAATGAGGGCCAATCGGGCACATCGGGCATGCGCAGCGGTTCGGGCTTGCTGGCCAGGCCACCGAACAGGCCGATCTGGCCGCTGTCTTTTTCCTCCTGATCCGCCTGGGCACGCCGCAGCATGGTCTCCGCCCCGCCGAACAGCCGCGCGCGGTTGCTGTCCAATCGATCGAACGCCCCGGCCCGCACCAGATTCTCGATCTGCATCCGATTGATCTGCCGCGGATCCACCCGGGTGGCGAAATCGGTCACATCGGCGAACGGCGTATCCCCGCGCGCCGCCAGCACCGATTCCATCGCCGTGAAGCCGACCTTCTTCACCGCTGCCAGCGCGTAGCGGATCGCCAGCCGGCCGTCATCGAGTCGCTCCACCGAAAAATCAGCAGCCGAACGATTGATCTCCGGCGGCAGGATGATCAGCGATCCGCGTTCGGCCTCCTGCTTCAGTGCCGCCAATCGGTCGGTGTTGTTCAACGCCAGGCTCATGCACGCGGCGATGAACACTTCCGGATGGTTGGCCTTCAGCCACGCGGTCTGATAGGCAACCAGAGCATAAGCGGCGGCATGTGATTTGTTGAAGCCATAATCGGCGAACTTGGCCATCAGGTCGAACACTTCCGTCGCCTTGGCCGGGTCGATGCCGCGCTTGATCGCACCATCGGTGAAGATGTTTCGTTGCGCCTCCATCTCGGCGGCGATCTTCTTGCCCATCGCCCGACGCAGCAGGTCGGCGCTGCCAAGCGAGTAACCCGCCATGGTCTGGGCGATCTGCATGACCTGCTCCTGATACACCATGATGCCATAGGTCTCCGCCAGGATGTCATGGATCACCGGATGCGGCGCGACCCACGTCTCGCCGTGCTTGCGCCGGCAATAGTCGGGGATGTTGGCCATCGGGCCAGGGCGGTACAGCGCCACCGCGGCGATCAGATCCTCGAACCGGTCCGGCCGCATCTGCCGCAGCGTGTCGCGCATCCCCTGGCCTTCCATCTGGAACACCCCGCCGGCCTCGCCTTTCTGCAGCATCTCGAAGGTTTTCGCATCGTCCAACGGCAGCCGGTCCAGATCGACGGCGATGCCGAGGCCTTTAAGGAAGTTCTCCGCCCGGCGCAGAATCGTCAGCGTGGTCAGCCCCAGGAAATCGAACTTGACCAGTCCCGCCTGCTCGACGTGCTTCATCGAGTACTGGGTGACCAGGAAGTCGGACTTCGGATCGCGATACAGCGGCACCAGCTCGACCAGCGGGCGGTCGCCGATCACAACCCCGGCGGCGTGGGTGGACGCATGGCGATACAGCCCCTCCACCCGCAACGCGATTTCCAGCAACCGGCCGATGCCCTCATCCTCATCGCGCAGGATCTGCAACCGCGGCTCGCCGTCCACCGCCTGCTGCAAGGTCACCGGCTTGGCCGGATTGTTGGGGATCAGTTCGGCGACCTTGTTGACCTGACCGAACGGCAGACCCAGCACCCGGCCGACATCACGCACCGCCGCGCGCGCCTGAAGTTTCCCGAAAGTAATGATCTGGGCGACCCGGTCGCCGCCATACTCGTTGCGGACATAGTCGATAACCCGGTCGCGGCCTTCCTGGCAGAAGTCGATGTCGAAGTCCGGCATCGAGACCCGTTCGGGGTTGAGGAACCGCTCGAACAGCAGGTTGAAGCGCAGCGGATCGAGGTCGGTGATGGTCAGCGCCCACGCAGCCACCGATCCCGCACCCGACCCACGTCCCGGTCCCACGGGGATACCCTGAGCCTTGGACCACTGGATGAAGTCGGCGACGATCAGGAAATACCCGGAAAAACCCATCGCGGCGATCACCGACAGCTCGTACTCCAGCCGCACGCGATAGGTTTCGCGCATCGCCGCATCGGCACCGGCGGCGTCCATACGGGCCTGCAGGCCCTCCATCGCCATGGCGCGGACGGTCTCTTCCTCGCTCGCCCCGGGCCGCACCTTGGGGCAGACCGGCAGCAAGGGAGAGCGCGTTTCCGCCATCACCGAACAGCGGCGGGCGATCGCCAGCGTGTTGTCGCAGGCCTCGGGCAGGTCCGCGAACAGGGTGCGCATGTCGGCCGCCGGCTTGAACCAGTGTTCCGGCGTGACCCGGCGGCGGTCGGGTTCGGACAGCGTGCGGCCCTCGGCGATGCACAGCAGGGCATCATGGGCCTCATGCATGTCGCGCCCGGCGAAGTAGCAGTCGTTGGTGGCGACGATCGGGATGCCGCGGGCGTCGGCCAGCCCGATCAGCCCGGGTTCGATGGCGGCGTCCACCGCCAGGCTATGACGATGCAGTTCCTGGATCGTGCGACCGGCGAAGGCCTCGCCCAGCGCATCCAGCAGGCGTTCGGCTTCGGGCTTCTGACCCTCGGCCAGCAGACGACCGACCGGGCCGGTGGTGCCGCCGGTCAACAGCAGCAACCCCCCGGCGTGTTCGGCAAGGCGCCCCAACGGCAGTTGCGGCTTCAGCGTCGGATCGGTTTCCAGGAAGCCGATCGACGACAGACGCCGCAGGTTGGCCATCCCCGCCGCGTCCTGTGCCAGCAGCACCACCGGGTCGGGCGGCAGGCGGGGATTGTCGCCCCGGGCCAGGGCGATCTGGCAGCCGATGATGGGCTGGATGCCCTTGCCGGCGCAGTACTGCGAGAACTCCAGCGCGCCGAACAGATTGCCGGTGTCGGTGATCGCCGCCGCCGGCATCCCCGCTTCCTTGGCCATCGTCGCGATCCGGTCCGGGCGGATCGCGCCCTCGCTGAGCGAATAGGCGGAGTGGGTGCGCAGATGGACGAAGTCGGCATGAGGCATCGAGGTATGTTATCAGATATCGCCGAGTCGGCGCAGACCGGTTGCCCCGGCTCGTTCCCCTCCCTATATTCCGTTCGACCAATTCAACCGACCAGTCGAAATTTCTGGTCGAAAACCCCATCTGGTCGAAAGCCCGAACCGAAAGTCACCGAACCATGCGCGAAATCCAGGCCTCCGAGGCCAAAACCCATCTTCCCCAGTTGCTCGACGACGTCGAGCACGGCGAAACCGTCGTGATCACCCGCCATGGCCGCCCGATCGCCCGCATCGTGCCCGACCAGGAGGCACGTCAGGCCGAAGCCGCGAAGGCGGTCGCGGCGATCCGGGCGCTGCGCCAGCGGGTCGGCAAGATTCCGTTGCGGGAGTTGCTCGACGCGCGGCATGAGGGCCATCGCTACTGATGGCCTTCGTCCTCGACGCCTCGATCACCGTGTCCTGGGGCCTTGAAGACGAAGAGAATGCCCGCGCCGACCTGGCCCTGAAGCGGCTGGATAGCGAAACCGCGCATGTTCCGGCACTGTGGTGGTTCGAGGTCCGCAACGTCCTGCTGATCAACGAGCGACGCAAACGCATCATTGAACGCGACAGCGCCATTTTCCTTCGTGCCCTGTCGGCAATGAGCATCGAGATCGACCGCTTCCCCGCCGACGAGGCCACCCTGGCGCTGGCCCGCGCTCATGCCCTGACGGTCTACGACTCCAGCTATCTGGAACTGGCGTTGCGGCAGGGCGTGCCGCTCGCGACACTGGACACCAGACTTGCCGCGGCGGCCAGGAATGCAGGTGTTCAGCTGATCGGCTGAAACCGGAAGAGAGGCCCATGCCCCGCTTGACCACGGCCGAAGCCGTCATTGAGACCCTGCTGGCGCATCGGATCGACACCCTGTTCGCGTTGCCCGGCGTGCACAACGACCACCTGTTCGATGCCGCGCACCAGGCGTCCGACCGCATCCGCGTCATCCATCCGCGCCACGAGCAGACCGCGGCCTACATGGCCCTGGGTGCCGCGCTGGTCACCGGCCGACCGCAGGCGTTCGCGGTGGTGCCGGGACCGGGCATTCTCAACGCCTCGGCGGCCCTGCTGATGGCCCAGGCCATGGGTGCGCCGGTGCTCGCCCTGGTCGGCCAGATCCCGTCCTTCGCCATCGACCAGGGCCACGGCCACCTGCACGAGATCCATGATCAGCTCGGTCTGCTGCGCCACATCGTCAAACAGGCCGATCGCATCCGCGCCCCGCAACAGGCGTCCGCCCTTGTCGTGCAGGCGATCGCCGCCGCCACCGCCGGCCGCCCCGGACCGGTGGCGCTGGAATGCGCCATCGACATCTGGGGTCAGGCGGCCGAGCTCACGCTGGCCCCGCCCATCGTCCCTACGCCACCCTGTGCCGATCCGGCCGCGATCAACGCCGCCGCCGCGATCCTGACCAAGGCTCGGCGCCCGCTGATCGTGGTCGGGGCCGGGGCTATCGGCGCCGAACCGGAAGTCCGGGCGGTCGCCGAGATGCTGCACGCCCCGGTCTCGTCGTTCCGCCGGGGCAGGGGGGTCATCCCGACCGATCACCCGCTCGCGGTGTCGTTCACCGAAAGCCACGGCCTGTGGAAGACCGCCGACGCCGTCCTCGCGATCGGCACACGGTTGTACTGGCAGCAGGCCAACTGGGGCGTGGACGACGATCTGCCGGTCATCCGCCTCGACATCGACCCCGACGCGATCGGCCGCCTGCACCCTCCCGCCTGCGCCCTGCTCGGTGACGCGGCGGTGACCTTGCGCCGCCTTGTCGCCAAACTCGCCACTCACGCCGCGCCCTGGACCCCCAACCCGGACCTGCCGGCGGTACGCACCGCGTTCGCCGAACGCCTGGCCCGACACGAACCGCCGATGGGCTTCCTGCGGGCGATCCGCGCAGCCTTGCCCGCGAACGGCATCTACGTCGAGGATGTCACCCAGATCGGCTTCGCCAGCCGCCTCGCGCTGCCGGTCCACCAGCCGCGCACCTTCCTCTCGCCCGGCTACCAGGACACCCTCGGCTGGGGCTATGGCACAGCGCTGGGTGCTCAGGCGGCCGCACCGGGGCGCGCCGTCGTGCTGGCCACCGGCGATGGCGGCTTCATGTTCCAGGCCACCGAACTGGCGACCGCCATGCACCACCGCCTGCCGGTGGTCGCCGTGGTGTTCGACGACGGCGCGTTCGGCAACGTCCGCCGCATCCAGGCGCAGCAGTACGGCAACCGCCTGATCGCCAGCGACCTGACCAATCCGGACTTCGTCAGGTTCGCCGAGAGCTTCGGCATGGCCGCCTTCCGCGCCACCACGCCCGACGCGCTGGAGGACGTCCTGCGCAAGGCCTTCGCCCTGCACGCGCCGGCCCTGGTGCATGTGCCGGTCGGCGAGATGCCCAGCCCGTGGGACATGATCCTGCTGCCGCGGGTGCGCGGCCCGGCGGGGCGGCCGCCGCTGCCGTAGCCGCTTGATGCCCCAAGCGCTTGACGCCCCAGACGCTTGACGACCTTGCCCGCCACCTCGCTTGATGGCGCGGCATGACAGGAGATGCCGACATGACCGGGATCACCCACCGCTTCATCGAGACCAACGGCATCCGCATGCATCTTGCCGAACAGGGCAGTGGCCCGCTGGTGCTGCTGTGCCACGGCTTTCCCGAGTGCTGGTATTCCTGGCGCCACCAGATCGCGGCCCTGGCCGCCGCCGGCTTTCACGCCGTGGCGCCCGACATGCGGGGCTATGGCCAGACCGGCAAACCCGAGGCGATCGACCAGTACACGCTGCTGCATCTGGTTGGCGACATGGTCGGCGTGCTGGACGCTCTGGGCGAGCCGTCCGCGGTCATCGCCGGGCATGACTGGGGTGCGCCGGTGGCGTGGCATGCCGCGCTGCTGCGGCCCGACCGCTTCCGCGCCATCGCCGCCCTCAGCGTGCCGTTCCGTCCACCCGGCAAGGCGCGCCCGACCAGCGTCATGCCGCGGACCCCGGACGCAGTGTTCTACCAGCTCCATTTCCAAACCCCGGGCGTCGCCGAGGCGGAACTGGAGCACGACGTCCGGGCCTATCTTCGCGGCATCATGCTGCGGATCGCCGGCGAGTTCCCCTCCGTCCCCTCCGGCGCCGGTGGCGGCGGCGATTTCGCCATGGTGCCGCGGGTCGGCGGCCTGCTGGCCCTGATCGCCGCCTCGGCCGACCGATCGCCGCCGTTGCCGCCCTGGCTCAATGAGGCCGATTTGGATGTCTATGTCGCCGAGTTCGCCCGCACCGGCCTGCGCGGCGGCTTGAACTGGTACCGCAACATCGACCGTAACTGGGAGCTGCTGGCGCCGTTCGCCGACGCGCGCGTCCATGTCCCGTCGCTGTTCGTCGCCGGTGAGCGGGACCCGGTGCTGGCGTTCCCCGGCGTCGCCGAGGTCCTCGCCAATCTGCCGAAACTCGTTCCCGGCCTGCGTGCGACGACCATCCTGCCGGGTTGCGGCCACTGGACCCAGCAGGAGCGGCCGGCGGAGGTCAATGCCGCCATGATCAATTTCCTGCGGGGATTATGAGGCCATGGGAAACCGCCTTCGCGGGACGCGACACCGCCTTCGCGAGACGCTACAGCGCCGCCGCAGGGCTCGACCGCGCCGGCTGGTGCCCGCCGCTTGGCGTCGCGGCCGGCCCCGCGGCGAGTTGCGGTCCGCCGCGGCCCGCCGCGGCCATTAACGCAACGTAGCACTATCGACGACTTTGTTCGTGCTCGCGCCATCCTTCGGCCGGGTACATGTCCGAGGTCAGGTTCGATGTCCATATCCACGCCGACAACCCAGGACGCTGCTGGCATTCGCCGGCACGGGTCGTCGATCTCAGCCGTCACCCTGCTGAATTGGGTCTTCCTGGTGATGACGCTCGGGCTCGGCGCGGCGTTGTTGATGCCATTGATGGATGCGTTCACCGAACTGCGCCTGGCCAGGCAGGCCGAGGTGCTGGCCAAGGCCGATGGCGTGTTGTTCAACGCGACGCAGGACATGCGGCTGTCACGGGGCGACTCGCAGAACATGCTGCTGTCACAAGATGACCCCGCGCCCGACATCGACCATCTGCGCGCCAAGGTGGGGGCGCAGTTGGCCACCACCTTGCAGCAGGTGGAGCCGTCGCTGGCGCCGGCCGACACCAGACGGGCCGCCGACATCATGGCGAAGTGGCAGGCCACCGAACCGTTCCACCGGCAAATGCTGGCGATCGCGGCCCAGTCGCGCACCCAGCGCAATCTGAAGGACACGCAGGACTAAAGACGCCGATGCCAATATCTCCTGTTATGGCGTGGGTCTGGACCAGTTGCTGGACGATCTGCCCGCGGTCATCAAGCCTCTGGTCGTGCATATCGCCGACAAGGACGCGTTCTTCCCAGCGAAGGGTCGAGCAGCGGTGGTCGCCGCGATCCAAGCTCACAAACACGCTGTCAGCTATGTCTGCCCCGATGCAGACCATGCTTTCGCTCGGCTCAACGGCACGCACTGGGATGGTCGTTCGGCGACCATCGCCAACGGTCGCAGTGCCGAGGCGCTGGTCGCAGCCCTGGGATAACGTTGCGATCGCGGTCATGCCCAGCGCGGCCTGCCGCATGTGACAGGGTCCTGGCTTGATTTCTTCACAGCATGATAGCTTCAGGTTGAAGCTACGGCGCTGTAACCCTCTTTGTTGTTGAAGCTATCGCGCTGTAAACCCCGTTGTTTGAGAGGGCGATTGGCGTCCGACGTTGGCTCAACCTCGGACGATCGAACTCTGGCCCGGCGCGCCGGGCTATGACCGTAACTGTGGAGAACATGGTCTAATGGATGGTGCAATCGCCCCCGCAACGGTCGGCAGAGGATTGGCGAAGACCGCAGGCGCCCTGGCGGGGATCAAGGTGATCGACCTCACCCGCGTTCTTGGCGGCCCGTACTGCACCATGATCCTGTCAGATCACGGTGCTGACGTCATCAAGATCGAACCGCCACAGGGCGACGAAGTGCGCGACTGGGGGCCGCCGTTCCACGACGGCGATGCAAGCTACTTTATCGGTATCAACCGCAACAAGCGGGCGATCGCCCTCGATCTTGGCAAGCCGGAAGGCAAGGCGGTGCTGCTGCGGCTGCTCGAGGGCGCGGATGTTCTGATCGAGAACTTCAAGCCGGGCGCCATGGAGAAATGGGGCCTCGACTATCATGAGGTGTTGTCAAAGCGCTTCCCCGGCTTGATCCATTGCCGCATTTCCGGCTTCGGCGGCGATGGGCCCCTGGGCGGGCTGCCAGGATACGACGCAATTCTGCAGGCGATGACCGGGTTGATGAGCGTCAATGGTGATCTCACGACCGGCCCGATGCGGCTTGGCACCGCGATGGTCGATATGGGCACCGGCCTGTATTCGGCGATTGGCATCCTGATGGCGCTGCACGAGCGTGGCCGTTCCGGACAAGGTCAGTATCTCGATATGGCGCTATACGACTGCGGCATGGCGCTGCTGCATCCTCAGGCGGCCAACTTCTTTCTCAACGGCAAGCGTCCCGTCGGGACCGGCAACCCACATCCGAACCTGGTGCCCTATGACAAGTATCCGACCCGCACGTGCGAGATCTTCATCGCCAGCGGCAATAACGGCCAGTTTCGGAAATTGTGCGAACTGATCGGACGGCCGGAGATGGCTGATGACCCGCGCTTCGCCAATAACGGCGAGCGCAACATCAACCGGGTGGCATTGACCCTTGCGTTGGCGGCTGCGTTCGCCGACCAGGACGGCGAGGCGCTTGCCCTGCGCCTTATTCGTGCCGGCGTGCCCGCCGGACCGGTGCTGCCGGTAGACGACGCCACCGCCGCGCCCCATACAGCGCATCGGGAAATGGTAACCGAGCTTGAGTGGTACAAAGGAATTGGGACACCGATCAAGTTCAGCCGGACCCAGGGCGGCACCAGGCGGCCGCCGCCGAAATTCAATCAACACGGAACCGAGGTCCTGATGCAGCACGGCTATACCCAGGCGGAGGTCGACGCGCTGCGCGATGCGGGGGTGCTGCATATGGCAAGACGGCTCTAGTCGGACCGTGCCATGTGGCCGCTCGACCTGCCTGCGCATGAGGTACTGAAGCTTCCCGGGCAGACCGTGACACCGTGGGCGGTGTTCGACTGGCAGTGGTATCTTCGCACGTATCCCGACGTCACAACGATCGTGCAGGACGACGATCCGACCGCGATCCTGAACTACTACCTGGATCATGGCCAAACGCGGGGCCATTCGCCCAACCGGCTGTTTGATGAACAATGGCATCGAGCAAGCTATCCGCAGATCGCTGATCGGGTGGCGGCAGGTCATTGCAGGTCCGCCTTCGATGCCTACTGCCGACGCGGTGCGTTGGATCGTTCCGCGCACTGGCTGTTCGACGAACTCGCCTACCGTGAGCGATATCCCGAGCTGACGAACGACGTACTTGCCGAGTATGGGATGTCGAACCGCTATGACCATTACCTGCGCCACGGCTGCCAGGAAGATCGTATCGGTCACGTGATGTTCGATCCAGCCGTCTATCTGGCGAACTTCGATCCCGCCGATGTCCCGGCGATCTGCGCGGAGGGAGTGTTTCAGCACTACCTCGATCGTCTCGAAGCCGGCGCACCCGAGCTGCGCACATCGGTCTATTTCGATCCGGCCTGGTATATCACGCGCTACCCTGAGGTCGGCCGCCACATCGTCGCGAAGCGCTGGAAGTGCGCGTTGCATCACTACCTTTGTAATGATACGCCGACGGCGTTCGACCCTTCGGAGGATTTCTCCGAGGCCTGGTATCTTCGATGCGATCCGGGGTTGCTGAAGGTCATCGAAGCGCGCAGCTTCCGCAACGGATACATGCATTTCCTGCGGTTCGGCACGATCGAGTTGCGGGCGCCGACAGGTTCAATCGACCTTGTCTGGTATGCGGCGCAGCCGGCCGTGCAGTCCGATCTGCAACAGGGGCGCGCGCCGGATGCCTACACGCACTGGCTCACGATTGGGTCCGCCGCCGGGCTCGCTGCCGCGAATTCCGAACCCTCGGCGGTTTCCGACGCGCAGGCCAGACGGCTTTCGCGGCAGGCCGCCGCCGCGCTGCTGCCAATCGCCGGACGCTTCGGGTACGCGTTCGATTGCGACGCGGACGTGCCGGCCGTCAGCGTCATAATGGTGGTCAGGAACGGCTTCGCCTCGACGATGGCAACCATCGCCTCGCTGCGGTCCAACATGGCCTGCGGGATCGAACTCATCATCGTTGATTGCGGGTCCGACGACGAAACCGGCTCGATTGAACAGTACGTTCCCGGCGCGAAGATCGTTCGGTTCCAAAGCGAAGTTGGCTGGTCGGCCGCCGCGGACGCCCAAAGCGACATCAGCTGGTCGCGCGCCGCGGACGCGGGATGTCATCTGGCGCGTGCGCCGGCGATCCTGTTCCTGTCCTGCGAAGCACTGATCGCGCCCGGATCGGTGAAGCGCGCCTGCGTCCGGCTGACTACGGACAGGTCTGTCGGCGCAATCGGCGGAATGATCTTGCAGCCGCACGGAACCGTTGCACACGCCGGTGGCATCCTGTGGAACGACGGTGACACGTCGGATTATCGTCGCGGCGCCTCACCGTTGTCGCCGGAGGTGAATTTCGTCCGCGACGTCGATTTTTGCGCGCCGGCCTTTCTGCTGGTGCGGTCGGCGCTTTTTTCACAGCTCGACGGGTTTGATCATGATTGCACGCCGGGCCACGAGACCGTCGATCTGTGCCTGCGGATCGCCCAGGCCGGGTTCCGCGTCGTCTATGATCCATCGGTGATGGTCACCGTGGATGACGCGGCCACTTCGACCGCTGACCCTGGGGCCGGTGATCCTGGGGCGCATTTCCGCGGCAAGCATGCGGCGGTGCTGGCCGAACGCTTCGCTCCCGGCGCCCCGAACCAGGCGTTTGCCCGTCATGCCGGCGCAACGCCACCGCGTGTGCTGTTCATCGAGGATACCGTACCGCTGCGGCGGATAGGGTCGGGCTTCGTGCGCGCGAATGACCTGGTCCAGGTTATGGCGTTGCTCGGCTACGCGGTGACGATGTTCCCGGTGAACGTCTGTCATCATCACCACGCCTCGGTGTTCGCCGACATGCCGGAGCAGGTCGAGGTGATGCATGATCTGTCGCTCGAACACCTCGCCGCGTTCCTTCAGGCGCGGCCAAACTACTACGACATCGTCTGGGTTGCCCGAACGCATAATCTGGTTCGGGTTCGGCCCATCCTTGACCGTTTGACCGCGGCTTCTGCTCTCAAAGCCCGGATCGTGCTGGATACCGAGGCGATCGCACCCTTTCGCGAAGCCATGCAGGCTGAATTGACCGGCGTGCCTTACGATCTGTCGGCGGCGATCCAGGCAATCCTGGCCAACGCCGAAACCTGCCAGCACGTGGTCGCGGTGACCGCCGCGGAAGCCGATGCGCTTCAATCCTATGGACTGCCCCGGGTTTCGGTGATCGGCCATATGATCGAGCCCAACCCCACCGCCCAGCCCTTCGCCGAACGTGCCGGAATGCTGTTCGTCGGCGCGATCCACCAGGACGACAGCCCCAACCTCGACAGCCTGGTCTGGTTCGTCGATCAGGTGCTGCCGTTGATCGAGGCCGAGCTACAGTGGGAAACCCGGCTGACGATCGCCGGCTATCTCGCGCCCGGCATCGACCTGAGCCGCTTCGCTCACCATCCGCGGATCACGCTGAGTGGGCCGGTCGCCAACCTGGAGCCTCTCTACAACCGGCACCGGGTCTTCGTGGCGCCGACGCGGTACGCAGCGGGCGCGCCGTACAAGGTGCTGGAAGCCGCCGCCAATGGACTGCCCGTCGTTGCCACCGAGTTGCTTCGCGGAGAGCTGGACTGGCGGTCCGGGCCCGAGATCATCGCCGCCGATGCAGGCGACCCCGCGATGTTCGCGGCGTGCGTCGTGCGGCTCTATCGCGATGAGACATTGTGGCAGGTGGTGCGTGACGGCGCGCTGAACCGTTTGCGGCAGGACCACGGACAGGAAGACTATGCCAGAGCGGTCGCCTTGGCCCTCGCACCTTCCCCTGGGCAATAGAGCAACATCAACCCGACTGGAGCAGTCTGGTTCATAAAGTTGCTCATGAAACAATGAGCTACAGTGCACTGACACGCCGCCTGTTTCGGTCAACCTGCAAGAGCTCAAGCAACCGCTTGAACCGAGAAACTCCCGACCCTGACAAAAATGACTTTTACGGGTCGTGGGAAAAACCCTGATCAGACGTGGCCAAGCTTCTTGGGTAATTAACCAGCGCGGAGACCGATCCAGATCGACAGCAGAACAGCGACGATCAGCACCGTCGCGAGATACGGTTTCGCTGCCTCGAATAGGGCGGGTAGGTCCGCACGCTGGCGCGGCAGCAGGGCTTGATCCGACGCAAAACGAATGTCTGCCATGGCAACATCCAGACCAGAGTTTGACCCTCCGCCGGCTCAACTCTCTTGGTTAAAGATTGCCGCGGGAGAAGGATCTCCCGCGGCCAAGTTGAGGGGAGGAAACATCACCTTCATAGCTCACGTTTTCGTTATAATGCAAGGCCAATATCACAGATTCGAGAGCAAAAATCAGTCTTGGTGTGTAATGTATTGCAATCTCGTGGGTTGCAACGCGATCGCCAGAATGGCCCGGCCGCGGACGCCAATCGCCCTCTCAAACACGACAACCTGGAGCCCAACAGCTTCAATCGTGAAGCTGCCAGGCTGCTCGTGCTCGATCGCGGAGAAATGCGAGACGCCCAGCGGCCACGTTGGCGCGTGAATCGGCGCCTTCAAACGAACAGCGACGCATTGCGCTTCTCTGATATGCGATACAGTGTGCCGATTCTGAATTGCTGACCAAGAACTCACGCGGCTGCGGCTGCGGTAAGCGCGACGCGTGCCCGTTTGATTTTGGCGAGGATTTCGGCGCCCGCGGCTCTCCACAGAGATGGCTTCGCATCGGCATTGCGCACGGCAAGGTAGGCTTTGATGTCACGGACCAGTTCGTTGACCGACGTGAAGCTGCCAGCCCGGACGACATCGCCGGTCAGGTCGGCGAAAAAGCGTTCAACCAGATTGAGCCACGAGGACGAGGTCGGCGTGAGATGCATGTGCAAGCGAGGCTGCTTCGCCAGCCATGCCCGCACTGTGGGGTGTTTGTGCGTGGCGTCGTTGTCCGCGATCAGATGCAGGTCGACGTTGCGTGGCGTCTCACGGTCGATCTGCTTGAGGAAACGGAGCCCGTCGACACGGGTGGGGGCCGCCTCGGTGCGAGTGATCAGTTTGCCGGTCAACTGGCTGAGGGCGGCAAACAAGGTGATCGTGCCATGCCTGACATAGTCGAGCGTCATCGTGGGCGGGCGCTTCGGCGCCAGCGGGAGGCCAAGTTGCGTGCGTTCGAGCGCTTGGCACTAGCTTTTCTCGTCGCCGCACAGCACCAGCGCCTTCGCTGGTGGATTGAGATACAGCCCGATCACGTCCCAAAACTTCGCCTCGAATTTCGGATCGTTCGAGAGCTTGAAGGTCTTCAGACGATGCGGCTTGAGGTCGTTCCTCGACCACAGGCGCTGGACCGAACTCGCCGAGATGCCGGCGTGACGGCTCATCGACCGGATGCCCCAGCGTCGCTCGCCCTTGGGCGGACGGGTCGCTTCGGTCAGCACACGCGACACCTTCGCCGCCGGGATCGAAGCCTTGCGACCGCGACCCGGCCTGTCCGCCAGCCCATCAAGGCCCGACACTTCGAACCGCCTCGACCAGGTCGAGACGCGCTTGGACGTCGTTTTCAGCTGCGCGACGACGGCTTCAACCCCGACCCCGTCGAGCCGAAGCAGGATGATGTCGGCACGCTCGCGATCCCGTACGTCGACCGTTGCCGAGCGCGATCGGCGTTCAAGCTCTTTGACGGCGCCGGGTTTCGCATGCAGTCGCTTGATCGGCCGTCCCAAAGCAAGTCTCCCCGCATCCAAGCCAGTGGTCGTTCTTAGTTGGTATTTGCGGGACAGGAAACTATGGCTCCAGGACTACCAGTCCGGCCGCTCTCACGACCTTTGCCAATGCCCCCGACCTTATCCCGACGCTCCCGGTAGCCAATCATCCGGCCCGCGATCGCGCGTGCACCCTTCCGCGAGGGCGTGGGCCGGTTATACTCGCCCGATCCTCGCGCGGTGACAGATCCTCGCGCGGCAAACACTTTCAAGGAGATCGGCCATGGCGGACAGCCCGACAGCGACCGAGCACAAGACGCTTCCAGCCCCGCGCGACCCGCACCTGCGCGAGCTGGCGAACTGCATCCGTGCCCTGTCGATGGACGCGGTCCAGCAGGCGAAAAGCGGCCACCCCGGCATGCCGATGGGCATGGCCGACATCGCGACCGTGCTGTTCTCCGAGTTCATGCATTTCGATGCGGAAGATCCGCACTGGCTGGATCGCGACCGATTCCTGATCTCCAACGGCCATGGCTCGATGCTGCTGTACAGCTTGCTGTACCTCACCGGCTATCAGGACATGCCGATCGAGCAGATCAAGCGCTTCCGTCAGGTCAACAGCAAAACTCCTGGCCATCCCGAGTATCGCCACGCCGATGGCATCGAGACCACCACCGGCCCGCTGGGGCAGGGACTGGCCAACTCGGTCGGGATGGCGCTGGCCGAGCGGATCATGAACGCCACGTTCGGCGACGCGCTGACCGACCATCACACGTACGTTTTCATGGGTGATGGTTGCCTGATGGAGGGCATCAGCCATGAAGCGATATCGCTCGCCGGGCATCTGCGTCTCGGCAAGCTCATTGCCTTCTTCGACAACAACGCGATCTCCATCGACGGCGCCACCAGTCTTGCCGTCTCGGACAATCAGTCGGAGCGTTTCCGCGCCGCACACTGGCACGTGCAGGAGATCGACGGTCACGACACCGATGCGATCCGTGACGCGATCCGGAAGGCGCAGCAGGTGTCCGACAAGCCTTCGATGATCTCCTGCCGTACCGTCATCGGCTTCGGCCTGCCGACCAAGGCCGGTACGCAGAAGGCGCACAGCGATGCGCCGGGTGAGGAGGAAATCGCCGGTGCCCGCAAGCTGCTGAACTGGACGTCGCCGCCGTTCGAAATCCCGGCGAAGCTGCTGGAGGCCTGGCGGGCGATCGGATCCAGGGGGCGCGGGGGCCGTCAGGCCTGGGCCGGCCGGGTGCGATCAGCACCGGATCAGCTGCGGCGGGATTTCGAACGCCGCACCAGTGGCAAACTGCCGGAGGGTTGGCGCGGCGCGATCGCGGCTGCCAAACAGGAATTTCTTGATGGCGGCAAGGAACTGGCCACCCGCCAGGCCAGCGGCGCGGTGCTGAACCACCTGTTCGACGCCATCCCCGAGTTGCTCGGCGGATCGGCCGACCTGACGCCGTCCAACAACACCAAGGCGAAGAACCAGGTCGAGATCCGGCCCGGCGACTACAAGGGCTCCTACGTCCATTACGGCGTGCGCGAGCACGGCATGGCGGCGGCGATGAACGGCATTGCCCTGCATGGCGGGCTGATCCCGTACGGTGGCACCTTCCTGACGTTCTCCGACTACTGCCGTCCGGCGATTCGCCTCGCGGCGATGATGGAGATCCGCACGATCTTCGTCATGACCCACGACTCGATCGGCCTGGGTGAGGATGGCCCGACGCACCAGCCGATCGAGCATCTGGCGGCGCTGCGCGCCATTCCGCATCTGGCGGTGTTTCGGCCCGGCGATCCGATCGAGACCGCCGAGTGCTGGGAGTGCATTCTGGACGCGCCACGCCGCGCGGCCCTGATCGCGCTGTCGCGCCAGCCGATGCCGTTGTTGCGCCGCGATCCTGGCGCCGAAAACCTGAGCGCCAAGGGCGGCTATGTGTTGCAGGAGGCCGAGGGCGGATCGCGCAAGCTGACGATCATGGCGACCGGGTCTGAACTGCATCTGGCGGTCGAGGCGCGTCAGGCGATGCAGAAGGACGGCGTTCCGACGGCGGTTGTCTCGATGCCGTGCCGGCTGCTGTTTGAGCAACAGGACACGGCTTACAAGCGTGCGGTGCTGGGCGATACAGCGGCCAGGGTCGCGGTCGAGGCGGGCGTTGAAATCTCGTGGGACCGCTACCTGGGCTTCGAGGGCCGGTTCATCGGCATGCACGAATTCGGCGCCTCGGGAAAGATCGGTGACGTTTACCAGAAGTTCGATATCACGACAGAGGCCGTGCTGCGGGCGGCGCGGGACGTGATCAAGCGGGTGAACGGCTGAAACAAAGTCTATGAGCGGCCGGTGACTTGAGCCGCCGGCCCGCGGTCGGCATCGGCGAGCCTCGAAATTTGTTCAGGAGAACGATCCGCCGCCGCCTAATCCCAATGATCAGGTTGCGACCGGCTCCGATCCGTCATCCGGCATTGCGGTTTCGGCGACGGTGACGCTGGCCTCGCAAGTGACCGGAAAGTTGATCGAATTGGCGATGAAGCAGAGCGCATGGGCATCGTGTTACAGGCTTGCCGCCGTTGCGATATCCGCGCCCGCGCTGATCGTGACCCGTGGCCGAAGCACCGCGCCAACGAAACGGCCGCTGCCGCTGGGTTCCTCGACCAGGGTTGCCTCCGCCTCATCTCGGTAGCTTACGAACGCGATGCCCCCCACCTGGCGCAAAGGTCGAGATACCACAATTTGTGACAGGCGGAGATCGAGGCCAGCAGCAACTCCTCGGGGTTCCAACGGGTCGGATCGCCATGAAAGGCTGCATCCGAAGAACCGGCGATCGGCGCTTTGCCGCTTGCCGCGATGATGTGGTCCCGACCGTAGGCGGTGCGGTGCGAAATACCAACGCCGCGGTTGCCGGTCCATCGCGCCGCGACATGGTAGTCGTGCGCCTGGCGCTCATGTTCGCCTCCGGTCTGTGCAAGACTTCATCGGCCCGCGTCGAACTTTCTGCCTGTCCGAGAGTTGTCGGTGCTCATTCTATCGGAGGGGCAAGATGCCCGCGAAATCCCAGGTTCAACAGAAAGCTGCCGGCGCGGCGCTGGCCGCCAAACGCGACAAAGGCAAGGTCAGCGGTCTTAAGGGCGCATCGCGCGAGATGGAGAGATCCATGAGCGAGACGGAACTGGACAGGATGGCATCGACCAAGCGGAAGGGGAAGCCGGAGCATGACAGTCAGGCGTAGTCCCGCTGCGGCGTTCGGTCGACTGGCGACCAGGAACCTGTTTGGCATTGGGCCGCCACCTCTGCGCCCGATCCGCCGCCGCGGTGCTGCGCCGTTGTTCCATCGCGCCTGACCACCTCTTCGCCGAAGTCACATCATATACTGCTACAATAACAATTTGGGCCGACGTGCCTACCAAGTCGGAGTTGGCAATAATCGCTTTGGTCGCCGCGTCGACGGAAACTGCCATGGCAGGACCGAACCACGGCGTCATGGTGACTGCAACATGAAGTAACAGGCTGATACCCACGGTAGTGTTAAGTCATTTCATGGTCCTGTGACGATGAAGGCTTTCGCTTCCTGCTCCGACGGTTGTCGCGCCGGAAGTAAAGGGATGGCGGCGAAGGCATGGAAAAACCTCTGGACGTGGCTAGGTCGATGACTTCCGGCTATTGGTCCGGACATCTGTGAGGAAATGCGAAGCCAACTATAATTTCTTTGCGAACTAACACCTAATGCGATACTGTGACAAAATTGCTTTGTCGCAAGGAAGACACCATGTCGGCTGCCAGACCTATTCTGATCGTTGAGGATGATGACGCGCTGCGCCAGGTGCTGGCCGACCAAGTCGCGTCCAGCGGTGCCTATCAATCGGTCGAAGCGGCCACGCTGGGCGAAGCCAGCCGGCATCTGGGCGCGGCGGAAGCCCGCTTCGACTCCATCATCCTGGACGTCAGCCTGCCGGACGGGGACGGGCGCGATTTCTGTGCCCAGGTCCGCAAGCAGGGACACACGATGCCCATTATCATGCTGACCGGCGCTGCCGAGGAAGGCGACGTCGTCAGCGGCCTGGACGCGGGCGCCAACGACTACATCGCCAAGCCGTTTCGGGTGAATGAACTGCTGGCGCGCCTGCAGGCGCAGCTGCGGCTGTTCGACACCAGCGAGGACGCGGTGTTCACGATCGGGCGCTTTACCTTTCGTCCCGCCGCGAAGCAGTTGATCGGTCCCGACCAAAAGCACCGCATCCGGCTGACCGCCAAGGAGGTCGACATCCTGCGGTTCCTGTATCGCCACGCGAACCGCCTGGTATCCCGGCAGGTTCTGCTGGATGACGTCTGGGGCTACAACGCCGGCGTGACGACGCACACGCTGGAGACCCACATCTACCGGCTGCGGCAGAAGATCGAGCGCGACCCGGCCGACTGCCGCCTGTTGATGACGGCACCTGGCGGATACCGGTTGAACCCCGCCGCTACTTGAGCCGCTTCAGGCCCGTGCCGAGATCAGCCAGATCGAACCGGTCAGAATGATGCCGGCCGGGCTGTCATAGGTCTTGAGGGTTTCCGCCACGGCCGCCCGCACGCGGTCCTGTACCGCCGGATCTTCCTCGGCGAGAATGCGCGCCAAGGCGCCGACCCGGGTTGCGAAATCGGTCGCCTGCTGCACCTGGCCGGCGGCGGCGAGGCGCATCGGCACGTCCTGTCTGGTCAAGCTGACGTCGTGCCAGCCTGCCGCCGTGAAAATCGCGAGGACTCGTTCGGGATCGGCCAGCGCGAATGGGCCGGGCGCATCGGGTTCGGCAGGGGGCTGCCGTGCGACCAACGGGCGGGCGGTCTCCAGCGGCACCCTGAACCATGGATTTTCCGCCAGAGGGCGCCAGGCCGCGCAGAGCAGCCGGCCACCGGGTCGCACAGCCCGCCGCAGGTTGGCGAATGCGGCGACCGGGTCAGCGAAGAACATCACCCCGAACCGGGAAAACAGCAGATCCGCCCCCGGCCCCGCGAAGGCGTAGCTGGCGGCGTCGGCCAGGACCACCTGCGTATTGTTCAGGCCAGCCGCGGCAATCCGCTCGCGCGCCCGAGCCGACATCGGCTCTGATACGTCCAAGGCCAGAATCTGCCCCGCCGGCCCGAGGCGATCGGCCAGCGCCAACACAGTGGCGCCGCAGCCGCAGCCAATGTCGACCACACGCTCACCAGGGGCAGGTTGCGCGGCATCCAGCGCGAGCGCGGTCAGTGGCTCGAACAAAGCATCCAGCCGTTCCTGGAATGCGGTCCAGGTGACGGCTGCGCGGTCGTTCCAGTAGGCGATCTGAGCGGTATTATCCTGTTGGTCGGCGGCGGTGGGCATGGCATGCCTCCAGGCTGGATCGCGTAATCCTGCCACAGATGATTGTCCGAGTCGCGTGTGGCTGGCAGACGGGCGCCGGGATTCCCATTTGTTAGCGATCGATCTCGAGGAGAGGAAGTCATGCCAAAGCTCCATTACAGGGTCGTCGAACATGACGGTGGCTGGGCCTATCGGCTGGACGATGTGTTTTCCGAACCGTTTCCCGACCGAGCGGCCGCGCTGGCCGCCGCCCGACGGGTTGCCGCGGAGCAGCGCGTGCCCGGCGAGACAGCGCGGATCGAGTATCAGGATCAGGCAGGCAACTGGCACGCGGAACTGTCGGAAGGCGATGACAGGCCGGAGGCCGACGTGACGTCCTGACAGCCGAAGATCGGCCGTGAGGCAACTCCGTTTCAACCCAGCGGCGGCTTTAGCGCGCGCCGGCTATTCCGCCAGGAACGGATGTCCGGTCGGGCAGGTCGCGCCTAAAGGTCTATCCTTGAATGCGGAAGCGTCGGAGAGGTTCAATCAAGCGATCGACAAGTGGTTGGCGAGCGACATCCGGTCAACTCGATCGGATTGCGTGCTAGGACGGCCCCAGTGAGGGGATCGGCTTGACGAAATCAGCCTCGTGTTTCGCATCGAGATCCGGCGGGCCCTGTGGGCTCACGCCGTTCACCAACACCAAGCTGTCCGCATCGCGATCCCAACGTCGTTGAGGTGCGGAATCGTCCGTCGCCGGGGGCGCCGCCTGGTCGAACTTGAGCGAGGTGACCAGGTCGATCAACACCGCAACCGAGACCTCCCGCGCGATACCCGTGGCAACGGCCTCATCGACGAGCTTGGTCAGGCGGGGCAGCAGGAAGTCATGCGCCGGCGTGTTGTTGGTCATGCCAAGTTCTCTTGATCGGACAGGTAGAGGATGGACTTTTTTCGCTTGCCGAGGAAGTCGATTCGGTTGCTGCATCCCACAACCCGATCGCGCGTTCACCCTGGATAGCCCGGAGAACACGATGCCTATTCCCCCGAACACACCCCCGGAATCTCCACCGCCGGACCCGTCTCCCGAACAGGTCCCCGGCGGCCCGCGTGAGGATCCGATCCCGTCCCCCGGTATCCCGCCGGAGCAGCCCCCGCCCAACACGCCGCCGGGTCCGATCGTCGCGTCCGCTCAGTAGCCGGCGGCGCGGTCCACGACCTCTTTCAGCTTCTGGCCGTCCAGGAACCGACCCAGGTTGTCCACGAACAGCCTGGCGACGATGCTGTCACGTTGCGGGTGCGGTCCACCGATATGGGGCAGCACGACGATGCCCTTGGTGCCCCAGAACCTATGCTCCTTCGGTAGCGGCTCCTGACGGAACACGTCCAGCACCGCGCCGGCGATCTGCTTGTTCGTCACGGCGGCGATCAGGTCGTCATCGTTGATCAAGTGGCCACGACCGAAATTCAGCAGCCACGCACCGGGCTTCATCTGTCCAAGCCGATCCGCATTGATGAAATTATCGGTTTCAGGCGTGGCTGGAAGCAGCAACAGCAGGTAATCTGACGCCGCCAGGACCTCGGCGGTTCGATCGGCCGAAAACACCTCGGCCAGGCCGGGCAGCGGGGTGGGGCGGCGTTTGGTGCCGATCACACGCATCCCCAGCGCCGTGGCGATCCGCGCGACCTCCTGCCCGATGGCCCCCAGCCCAAGAATGCCGAGCGTCGCGCCGTTGAGGGGGGTTGCGACGCGATTGCTCCAGAGACTTTGCTTCTGGTCCTCGGCGATCGCGGCGTATGGCTTGGTGATGTGAAACAGGGCGCCGAGGATATTTTCCGGCATGGACTCGCTATGCGTGCCGCGGGCACTCGTCAGCGTCAGTCCGTCGGGCAGGTCAGGCAAGGCGAGCCAGCCTTCGACACCGGCGGTGAGCGATTGCGCCCAGCGTAGGTTGGGCATCCCCGACAGCAATCCGGGTGGTGCGCCGGCGGCGAGCAGCACGTGCGTCTCGGCCCGCTGCCTGTCGGAAGGTTGATCCTTGCGGCCAACCGGGTCGATCGTCACGCGGTCGGCAAGGCCCGCCTTGGCGATGGCGTCGATGTACGGACCGGATGCATCGGTCCAAAGTAGCAGGTGAGGCAGGTTGCGCATCGACAGGCTCCTGAATGTTGACCTGGTTGGAACCAGGCACCCTGGCGACCGAGGCCGCCGGTTGCCCATGCCCCATCAGGCCGCCGGCCATAAGAAGCATATCCTCACTGGCTGCGCCACGGGTCCCGCTGGACCAGCCGACCCATGGTCGCGCCGATCCGCGTGACCGCCGCAGCCGGCACTGACCACCGAGCAGGAGGCGCAGGTCGTCGCGGGCAGGCCCAGCTAAACTTTGCCAAGTCAATCTCCCCGTTACGGCGACCTGGCCGCGACCAGCGCCTGCACGGCTCAGCAGCGCCAACAGGCGGACACCAAGACCGACGGGGGCGCGATCGCTATCACGGTGCCGACATGATGCGCGACGATCGCGCGCACCATGTCTGATCGATCAGGCTGCGGCGGGATAGTTCGATGGGAACATCGCCCGCTTGGCGTCTTCATCCATGTTCTGCTTGAACGCGTGATCGACGCCAATCTTCCGCGCAGAGGCCACCGCCGGGCGTGCGTCGATCGCCTGGAACCAGCGCTTCAGGTTTGGATAGGGGCCCAGCGGATCGCTGCCGCCCAGAACCACCGACGCCCGATCGAGCCAGCCCCACGCCGAAATGTCGACAATCGTGTATTCGCTGCCGACAATAAAGTCGCGGCCGGCCAACTGTTTGTCCAGCACGTCGTAGTGACGTTCCGCTTCCCGGCGATACCGATTGACCGCATAAGGCAGTTGTTCCGGTGCGGCGCGTTGGAAATGCACCGCCTGACCGGAATAGGGTCCGATACCGGACGCGACGAACATCAGCCACGACAGAAGCTCACCCCGGTCGGCCGGCGCTCCCATGAACTTGCCGGATTTTTCGCCGAGGTAGAGCAGGATCGCGGTCGAATCGAACACCCGGACATCCTTGCCGCTGTCGGTATCGACGATCGCGGGCAGCTTGCCGTTCGGGTTGATCTTACGGAAAGCCTCGGCGTGCTGTTCGCCGCGCCTAGTATCAACCGGTACGACTTCATAGGGAAGGCCGGCCTCCTCCAGGAACAGCGAGACCTTCATCGGGTTGGGCGTGGGATGATAGTAAAAGCGGATCATGTAGGCTCCTTCTAAAGTTTTCGCAGGACCTCGATGGTTGGTTCCACCTCCGGCCGGCGTGTATAGTCGGGATCGGCCTCCGCCGCCGCCACGATGCCATCGCGGCGGATGACGATCCGGGCCGGTATCGACAGCCGCCAGCTTTCGTCACCGTTGAAACGAGGCAGGTCGACGCCGATCTTCTTGTAGACCTCGATCAGGTCGTCCGGCAGACGGAACATCAGACCATAGCTCTCGCCCACCTGGCTGCCGTGATCGGTCAGAATCGGGAAGCCCAGTTTCTGCGCCTCCGCACCCGGCTTGGTGAATTCCGGCAGCTGCGGGCAAAGCACCACCAGGTTGGCGCCGAGCGATTCGATTTCGGGAAGTACTGCTTGCAAAGCATCCAGCTCATGCCGGCAGTACGGTCACCAAAATCCTCGGAAGACGCTTAGCACGACCGGACCGGCACTCAGCAGTGCGGACAGCACGACCATCTGGCCGTTCTGGTCGTTCAACGCGAAGTCCGGCGCCTTCGCACCCGGCTTGATCACCCGGTCCAGCATGCCTGAACCGCGCAACTGCTCGGTCACATCGTGCATGGTGGTCTGGAAGGCCGGGGGAATGCGCTTTCCCGATGCCTCCCGCGTTGCGGCCATTTTCGCTTCAAGACTCATGATTATCCTCCGGTTGGACGGTTATCGCGGCTTTGCCCCAATAGCGGTGTCTTACCTTCCTCGGTAAACGAGGGCCGCTGGGAGCAGGGCTTCGCCGACGGCGTAGGCACGTTTGGTGTCGGCATGATCGCCAATCGCTTCGAACCAGTGGTGCAGGTTACGAGTTTCGCCAGATTTTGCGCCTGATGCGGCCAGGGCACAATCCAAGGATATATATCGTTGCGAACGTGCCGCCATGTCGGCGATCCTGTTATCCTTGCCGTCGATCATCTTGCGGCGGGCGAAGCGCCAATCCCGGGGCGTCGTGCCGTTATTAGACGCCCACCGCTTGGCTGAAACTACCCAGGTTAGGCGTATTGCATCGACTCCTTGTGTTCCGGCACCGTGGATACAACCAAAGGAACCCGAGACAAATGATTCGCGGCGGCCTCTTCACACGATTTTTTCTCGAGGATGGGATCACCGCCACCCAGACATACAGGCAGCAGAATCCCGCCGAAGTTATCGCGTTCGCGGATGCCGTGCGTGGGCTTTGGGCAAAACTCGCCCGGTTTCACAAGCCATCCGAAGCGGAGACCGAAGCGGAGTTTATCTACCCCGTCCTGGACTTGCTCAACTGGCAGCGGTTAACGCAGCAGGAGCCCGGAAAGGGGCGGCGCGACATCGCGGATGAGCTGCTATTCCTGTCGGAAGATGCCAAGGGACGCGCATCTCGCCTGCATCAGACCGCTGATCGTTTTCGTCATGGTGCCGTCGTTGTCGAGAACGAGGCGCGGGACACCCCGCTTGACCGCGCCAGCGGCAAGAACGAGGCGCCGTCCTCCCAACTGCTGCGCTATCTCTCCAGATCGGAAACCGTGTCCGATGGCGCCGTTCGTTGGGGGTTGCTGACCAGCGGCCGGTTCTGGCGCCTCTACTGGGCCAAGGCCGCCGCTCGGGCCGAAGGTTTCATCGAAATCGACCTTCCGGCGCTGCTCGGCGATATGCCGCCTATGACACCCGAGGGCGCGGACACGAACCATTGGATCAGGGTATTCCTGCTGCTGTTTGGCCGTGAAGCCCTGGTACCGCGGGGCGCCGGTCGCGAAACATTCCTCGACGAGGCGCTGGCCGAGGGCCGTCACTACGAACAGCGGGTTACGGCAGCACTCTCAGCGATCGTCTTCGACCGGGTGTTCCCGGACCTCATGACGGCTATCGCCCACGAGACCCCCGGCGCCAAACCGGCCGACGCCACATGGCGAAAGGATGCACGCGAGGCGGGTCTGCGCCTGCTGTACCGCCTGCTGTTCCTGTTTTACGCCGAAGACCGCGACCTGTTGCCCGTCCATCATGAGGGTTACAGAACTTACGGTCTGCGTGGCCTGCGGGAGCAAGCGGCCGAGGTTCAGGACCGTGGCGTGCGTTTGTCGCCCACCATGAAGACCTGGTGGCCACGCTTGGCCGAACTGTTCCGCGCCATCGCGGACGGCAACATGGAAATGGGACTGCCGCCCTACAACGGCGGATTATTCGATGACGCGGCGGCCCCATTGCTGGCGCGACTGGCGTTGCCCGATGCTGTTCTGGCGCCGCTGCTGGATGCGATGTCGCGGGTGGAGGTGGCCGGCGCGCGCCGATGGATCAACTATCGTGACCTGTCCGTCCAGCATCTGGGCAGTATTTACGAACGCCTGCTGGAGCGCGATCTGGTGTCGGACGGGGCAGGGAGTGTAATACTCCGGCCAAACGCTTTCGCCCGCAAGACCAGCGGCTCGTACTACACACCGGACGAACTGGTGCGCCTGATCCTGCGCCGGGCGGTGGGGCCGCTGCTGGCGGAAAAGCAGGCGGCCTTCATTGAGCGTGCGAACGCCCTCGCCGCGGACAAGCGACCAGTTACCGAGCGTCTGCGGGCTATTGGGGCGCTGGATCCGGCGCAGGCATTCGTGGGCCTGCGCATTTGCGACCCCGCGATGGGTTCTGGCCATTTCCTTGTTTCATTGGTGGATTATCTGGCCGATCAGGTGCTGGACGCGATCGCCGCCGCGCCGGCCTTGGTACCATGGGCGGGTGAGGACGCGCCTTACCGATCACCATTGGCCGGACGGATCGCCGCGCTGCGGGAGCGTATTCGCGCCAACGCGGCGCAGCATGGCTGGCCGGTTCGCGAGGATCAGTTGGACGATCGTCATCTGGTGCGGCGCATCATCCTCAAGCGGGTGATCTATGGCGTTGATTTGAACCCAATGGCAGTGGAACTGGCGAAGCTGTCGCTGTGGCTCCATTCATTCACCGTGGGCGCACCGCTGTCGTTTCTCGACCATCATCTGCGGATCGGCGACTCCCTGTTCGGGGAACGAGTTGGTCATGCACTCAGTCGGCTGGGCGCGGAGTATGGTCTGGTGTCCATGGGCCAGACGGTGGTGCGAGCCAGCCTGTCCGCCAGCGCGATGGCGACGATCGAGGGCTTGACCGATGCCGACCTAGGGGAGGTCAAAGCCAGCGCCGAAGCCTTCAACAGTGTGGAGGAGGCAACCGCCGAACTGCGGGCATTCCTGGACCTTTGGCACGCGTCGTCCTGGCTTGCGCCGGAGACACCGGCGGATCGGGCCGGCCGCGGGCTGCTGTTCGGTGGCGCCTACGGCGACCCGGTTCGGATTGCCGCCGGAGACCCGCCGAAAGCGCCCCCGGCGGATGCGGTGGATGTGCGGAAGGGGAAGAAGCGGGTCGCAACGGCCGCGGAGGCTTATCAGGCGGCGACCGCTTTCCTTGGCCGCGCCCCCACGCTCGGCAGTGAACGGCGGTTCCTGCATTGGGAAGCGGCGTTCCCTGGGGTGTGGACCGATTGGGAGCGTGTGACACCGCCGGGCGGGTTCGATGCCGTGATCGGCAATCCACCCTGGGATCGCATGAAGATGCAGGAGGTCGAGTGGTTCGCGGCGCGGGTGCCCGAGGTCGCGCGTACCGAGCGGGCTTCGGATCGAGCGTCGCTGATTAAGTCCCTGCTTGCCGAGGGCGGTGAACTGGCCACTGATTATAAGCGGGTCGCATGGAATGGCGACGCCAGCATGCGCGTTGCGAGGGACACCGGCGCATATCCGCTCTTATCCGGTGGTGATACCAATCTGTATTCTCTGTTTGTAGAACGCTCTCTGTCGCTCTTGAAGTCCACCGGGATAGCTGGCCTGTTGGTGCCTACTGGTATAGCTGCCGATCTTGGTGCAGCGGCATTCTTCCGGAGCGTAAGCACATCCGGACGTCTCGGCGCACTTCGCGACTTTGAAAATCGTCCAGCAGGTCTGGCAAAGACGCAATTCTTCCCCGATGTATACTATCGATTCAAGTTTTGTGCGCTGGTTGTTGGTGGATCAGAGCGTCAGTTTGCGGCTGCAAAGTGCGCGTTTTTTCACACCAACGTGGAGGAGGCTGTTGCGAGAAGTTTCGATATGACACCGCTGCAGTTTTCGGTCGTCAACCCTAACACGGGCACAGCGGCCATATTCCGAAGCGCAGAAGACGCACAACTCACGATCTCGGTCTACAACCGGCTTCCAATTCTCGTAAACAAATTAGCAGAGCCAGTGAAAGCGATCTGGCCGATAAAATATGTCCGCATGTTCGACATGGCAAACGACTCGTCCCGCTTTTGCTCGTCTGGGGAACTTAGGAAGAACGGTGCCTATCCCGTGGCTGGCCGCAGATGGGAAAAAGGAACAGACGCTTGGGTGCCGCTCTTCGAGGGAAAGATGGTGCAGGCTTATGACCATCGTGCAGCATCTATCATCATGACGACAGGCAATCGATACCGTGAAGCGATGACCATGCCCGCGACACAAGCACAGCATTGCGATCGATCGTGGGAAAATCAGCCACAGTTCTGGGTCGCAGATCGCGATGTCGAACTTCCGGCGGGCTTGTCTGCGGTCATTGCTTTCAAGGATATTACATCGCCCACGAACATCCGGGGCATGATTGCGATGATGCTTCCGCCTCTCGGTGTTGGGCACACTCTGCCGTTAATTCTACCGGCCGCCCAAGAAAAGCAGCCTGCATCAATCGTTGACCCTCGCGTACTGGCTCCCGAGCCTATTTGCAATTATTCGAGATGGTCGCCACTACTCCTGGCTAATCTGAACGCTTTCGCTCTGGACTACGTCGCCCGGCAAAAAATACAAGGCAATCACCTGACACTTTACATTGTGGAACAACTCCCCGTCATCCCACCCGAAGGGTATACCCGCCGTTTTGGTCTCCGCACCGCCGAAGACATCATCCGCGAAGACGTCCTGCATCTGACCTATATCGCGCACGATATGAAAGCCTTCGCGCACGATCAGGGCTATGATGGACCGCCGTTCGCGTGGGATGAGGAAGACCGTCTTCGTCGCCGCGCGCGCCTGGACGCTGTATTCTTCCATCTTTACGGCCTCGGCCGCGACGCCGCCGACTACGTGCTGTCCACCTTCCCGATCGTCAAACGGGAGGAGGAACAACGCTACGATGGCCGCTTCCGCTCTCGCGAGCTGAGCGATGTCGGCCAGAGCACGCGCCGAGGGTTCGGTTTCACACGGCGTCCATGGTCGGTATCCGCGCCACCTGCTCCGCTAAATCGCGCTCCACCTGCCACAAATCGTGCGCCTGCTGCATCGCCAGCCACAGACGCGGCCCATTGCCGCAGAGTTTCCCGACACGGACCGCCATTTCAGGCGTCACGGCCGCGCGCTCTGACAGAACGCGGTGCAGCATCTGGCGCGAAACACCAAGCGTTTCGGCGGCTGTGGACACGCTAATGCCGAGCGAGGGCAGAACGTCTTCCCGCAGCACCGCACCCGGATGAGTCGGCTGACGTCCCACATGCCGCTGGGACCGTTTATCGTTCATCGGACCCTCCCCTAGTGATAGTTTTCAAGATCGACATCGACGGCATCCGCTCCATCCCAACGAAACGTCAGACACCATGGGCCGTTGACGTGGACCGAATAGGTGCCTTTACGCGTGCCGCGCAGGCCGTGAAAGTCGAACCCCGGGATGTTCATGTCTTCCGGGATCGCGGCCTGATCAAGCGCATCCAGTCGTCGTTCAATCCTGACGCGAAGGCGTGACGCGATCTTGGATGCGTCCCCATTTTCCCACAGCGACCGGAGCGGCTTGCTGCGGAACGACCTGATCATGCGGCGTGCGTGTAAACCCCAAGGCGACAAATGTCAATCATAGCATTACATGTGGCCACCATGTCGCGATGCCACCACCAAGTCCGATCACTCCCCAACCACCGCCGCGACCCGCGCATCATGCCAATGCCGCAGCCGTCCCAGCGCCGCCATCCCGGCCCCCACGCAAGCCGCCGGCACTGTCGCGGCCAAGAAGATGTCTCGCGACGCCCAGCCCAACCCCAGCAGCGTGCCCCCAACCAGCGGGCCGCCGATCTGCCCGATCCGGCCCAGCCCCAGCGCCCAACCCGCGCCGGTCGCTCGGATCGCCGGCGGATACAGCGCCCCGGACACCGCATTGATGCCGTGCTGGCAGCCGCCAATCCCGATCCCCGCGCCGCAGATCACCAGGCAGAGCAGCGAGAACGGCAGCTCGAACGCACCCACCACCAGCACGCAAAGCGCGCCCATGCACAGGATCGCGGCGATGATCCGCTCTATCCCGAAACGGTCCACGATCGGCGCGGTCACCAGCGCGCAGATGATCGAACCCAGGGCATCAGCACCGGCTTTCGCCCCAATCGATCACCCAGCAGCCCCGCAATCAATGCCCCGAGCAGCAGGCCGAAACTGCCGGCGGTCAAAGCCGCGGTGAACTGCGACGGCTTGACGTGCAATGCATCGATCAGCGACGGAATCGCGTAGCTCATGGAGGTGATGTCGTAGCCCGCCAGGAACAGCACCATGAAGCACAGCGAGGCGACCCGCACGTGCAGCCGCCCCTGATCCGCTCGCACGGCGGTGTTGGCCATTGCGTCCTTCCGCTTTTTTCGCCAGCCGCTTGCGCCGCTGCACCGAAAGCAGCGTAACTTAAACAGCGTCAGGCCGAACAGCTATGGCAGCGTCACACAAGCCCAAGGAACAAAACGGAGGAAACCGTCAATGCCAGCCCGGACAGGCGCCCAGTTTCTTCAAGGCCTGCGCGACAAGCGCGAAGTATGGCTCGGTGGCCAGCGGGTGACCGATCCAACCGAACATCCGGCGCTGCGTGGCGCGGCCGAGGCGATCGCCGCCGTCTATGATCTGCATTATCATTTCCCTGACGACTGCCTGATGCCGGATCCGCAGACGGGGGAGCCGATCGCCGTCAGTCACATGATCCCCCGCTCGAAAGATGACCTGCTGCGCCGCCACAAGGCATTGCGCCGAGTGGCGGAGTTTTCGGTCGGCCTGATGGGACGCACACCCGACTACATGAACGTCACCTACGCCGGATTTGCCGGCCGCGGCGACGAATGGGGTGCCAATGGCAACGAAGAAGGTGCGGCCAATCTTGTTGCCTTTCAAAAAGTACTTGCCCGGAACGATCTCAGCCTGACGCACACCCTGATCCATGCCATGTCGGACAAGTCTAAGGGTCACGTGCCGTCGGGATTCGATGAAACCCAGCTGCACACTGCGGAAAAGACCGAACATGGTATCCTGGTTCGAGGTGCTCGGGTGTTGGCGACCTTGGCACCGTTCTCCGACGAGCTGGCGGTCTACCCCAGCCAGCCGATGCCCGATGCCAGTCGTCGCCATGCGCTGTCCTTCAGCATTCGCATGGATACGCCGGGCCTGAAATTCATCTGCCGCGATAGCGTCTCGATGCCCGACGACCGGTTCGACCACCCGTTGTCCGGCCGCTTCGACGAACAGGATGCGTTCGTGATCTTCGACAATGTCGAGGTACCGCGAAACCGCGTGTTCATTGACGGCAACCTGCCGGTCTACAACAGCGTCATGTCGGCCAGTTGGCGGGCCAACGCGATGCACCAGACGATGATCCGCGCCTGGACCAAGCTGGAGTTCGCCTGGGGCATCGCCAACCGCATGGCCGACGCGATCGGCGCCTGCGACCCCGTGACCTTGCAGATGCTTGGCGAGATCTGGAGTTTTGCCGAACTGACCCGATCAGCCGTGCGCGCGGCGGAAGAGGGCGCCTATCACCACGGCAACGGCGCATGGTTCCTGGATGGGCGGCCGATGGACGCCTTGAGAACCTCGCTGCCGTACTGGTTTCCCCGGGTGAACGAGATCATCCGGCTGATCGGGTCCCACAACGTGTTGGCTACGCCTGCTTCGGCGGCATTCGCGGATCCCTACCTGCGCCCCCTGATCGACAAATATCTGCGCGGCGCCGGCGACACCACCGCGTTCGACCGTGCCAGGATTTTTCGCCTCGGTTGGGATTTCGCCGGCAGTGCATTGGCAAGCCGGAACGAACAATACGAGCGTTTCTATCTGACTTCCGGCGCCCGCAACCGCCAGAACGTGCAGCTGCGGGCGGATCGGACTGACGCGGACCGGCTGGTCGACCGGTTCCTGCGGGAGAAACCGTAAGCCGCTTTCGTTTCTGGCCCAGACCGCTGATCGCCTGCGTCTGCCGGTGGCGTAATTCAAGCAGACCGTGAACCGCGTTGGCGGTGACATCGGCACCTGCCGTTTCGCGGCACGGCGTGGCGCGGCAAGACGGCTCAGGCAGTATGTTGCAGCGTCCGAGGATGTCCACCTCCTCGCCAATGGCGTTCGATCTGTTCAAGGGTCTTGCCGCGAGTTTCCGGCACGAAGCGCCACGTGAACGCAAGGCTGGCCAGACCCAGGATAGCATACAGGATGAAAGTCGCGGATAGACCCGCCACCGAGACAAGTTCCGGGAAGGTCAGCGTCACCACGAGATTCGCCACCCAGTTGGCGACGGTGGCTACACTCATCGCCAGCCCGCGCACCCCCAATGGGTAGATCTCCGAGATCAGCAGCCAGAAGACCGGTCCGAGCCCGATGGCGAACGAGCCAACGTAGGTAACGAGACTGCCGGCGGTGATCCACCCAACGTAGACCGATCCGTGCAGGGCGAAGCCCACGCCGAGGGAGATGAGACTGAGCACCATGCCGGTCTCTCCGACCAGCAACAGTGGGCGGCGCCCGACCCGATCAAGCAGGAGCAGCGAGACGATTGTCATGAGGACGTTGATAATCCCGACGCTCAGGCTGGCGAGGATGGATGACGAACTGCTGGCAAAGCCGGCGCGTTGAAAGATCGTCGGGGCATAGTAGATGACCGTGTTGATGCCGGTGATCTGCTGCAGCACGGCCAAGCCGATGCCAACCAGCATCGGCATGCGCAGCGTCGCCGAGAGAAGATCCGACCAGTGGGTGGAGGCGGTCGAGAGCGCTGCCCGGGTTTCTCTGATCTCCGGCTCAATCTCCTGTTTTACGCGGATGCGGCTCAGCGCGAGCGCGGCCTCCGGATAGCGACCGCGAAGCATGAGCCAACGTGGTGAGTTCGGAATGACCACCATCCCGATCAACAGAGCCAATGCGGGAATAACGCCAACCCCGAACATCCAGCGCCACCGACCGCCGGTGGAGAGCTCATAATCGACGATGTAGGACGCCAGGATGCCGACCGTCACCGCGAGCTGATTGAGTGACACGAGGGAGCCGCGGATGCGGGATGGGGCCATCTCCGACAGATACATCGGCGCAACGAAAGAGGCGACGCCCGTGGCGATACCGATGAGGATGCGGCTACCGATCAGCCAAGCGATCGAGAACGAGAGCGCCGACAGGATCGACCCGACAGCGAACAGCAAGGCTGTGCCGATGATGACGTGCCGTCGCCCGAAGCGATCGGCAAGCCAGCCGCCGGCGCACGATCCAATGGTCGCCCCGGCAAGCGCGACGCTGGTTACGATCCCGACCACGATCGGCGTGAGCCCGAAATCCGACCTGATGAACAGAATCGCGCCGGAAATCGCGCCGGTGTCGTAGCCGAAGAGCAGCCCGGCACATGCCGCGACCGCGGCAACCACGTAAACGAAGGCCATATGTTCTTGATCTCCCTGGCTTTGACGCAGGCATCGAATGGAAGGCTGTCCAGAGAAGCAAATAAAAGCCCGCTGGTCAGGCACGCTGCGCGTAGTTCAACAATCCGCATCAATATGAAAGCATGATAGCCATGAATGTCGCTGCCGCAGAAACCTGGCACGTAGAGGGCCATCGATCGCACGGATCTTCATCCAGTGTCGAAACGTAATGCTTTTGTGCGTCCCATCGGTCATCGGCGATATATTATGCCGGTGGTCGTCCAGGTTGATCAGGCCGACTTCGACCGCCCCGGCAAGACCAGGCAAAAGGTCGCGCAAGCCAACGGCTATTGCCTCCTCCCTCCCCCAAATGACACCCTCCCGTCCAAGCCAACCAATCAAAAAAGGCCTCCGCCATGCGCGCCGTCGATGTCCCCATCCGCCCCATGAGCCAGCCGTGAAAACCCAGGTCGGCATCATCGGCGCCGGGCCGGCCGGGTTGTTTCTGGCGCACCTGCTGCATCGGATTGGGATCGACACGATCATCCTCGAATCACGTAGCCGCCAGGCGGTCGAGGAAACCGTCCGGGCCGGCGTGCTGGAACACTGGGTTGTCGAATTGATGCATGAACTCGGCCTGGGTGAGCGCCTGACGCGCGAAGGCCAGGTCCACGACGGCATCACCCTGCAGTGGAATCGCCAACGCCACCACGTCGATATCCAGGGCCTGACCGGCGGCAAGCGTAACGTTGTCTATCCGCAGCATGATGTGCTGAAAGACCTGATTGCCGGGCGGCTGGCACAGGGCGGCCAAATCGTGTTCGATGTCAGCGAAACCACCATCCGCAACGTTGATACCGACCGTCCCGCCATCGCTTTCCGCGATGAAACCGGCGTATTGGAAACAATAAACTGCGACTATGTCGTCGGCGCCGATGGCCACCATGGGCCGGGACGACAGGCGATCCCCCCAACCCATCGAACCGAATACCAAAAAATCTATCCATTCGGTTGGCTCGGTATCTTGACCCATGCCCCGCGGTCCTGGGACGAGATCATATACAGCAACCAGGGCGATGGCTTCGCGTTGCTCAGCACCCGCACGCCGGACGTGCAACGGCTCTACATCCAGTGCGATCCCGAGGACGCCATCGCCAACTGGTCTGACGGACGCATCTGGGGGCAGTTGCACGCGCGCCTGTGCACCGATGACGGTTGGTCGCTGGCGGAAGGTCCGATCGTCCAGAAAGGCATCATCCCGCTGCGGTCCTTCGTCTGCGAGCCGATGCAGCACGGTCGCCTTTTCATCGCCGGTGATGCCGCACACATCGTGCCGCCGACCGGAGCAAAAGGCCTGAACCTCGCCGTTGCCGACGTGCTGGTGCTGTCTCGCGCGCTGGAGGCTCGGTACCGGCACAACAGCCATGACCTTCTGGACAGCTACAGCGCTACCTGCCTGCGGCGCGTGTGGAAGGCGGAACGGTTTTCCTGGTACATGACCACGATGTTGCACAGGAACGAAGACCAGACCGATTTCGAACGGCGCATCCACTTCGCCGATCTTGATCTGGTTCGTACCTTGGAGTCCTCGGCCCGCTCGCTGGCGGAAAACTACGTCGGCCTGCCGTTCGACTGAGGATGCATCGGCGGCGCCCGTTCAATCGCTCTCCGGCAGGACCTCGGTCTTTACCGGCAGCACCGCGCCCATCCAGATGGCGTTGATCGTGTGGTCATCGCGCGGGCGACCGGACTGCGGGTGCAACAGCACCGTCAGTCCCAGCCGGTTCATCATGACAAACGGCACCAGCGTCGGGAAAACCTCAGGTGCGAACTGGATCTGGTACATCGCGGTCGGATGTGGACCGACCGGCACGTCATGCCAGCTTCCCATGCGAACCACGAACCGCTGCTCCACCCATTGTCGCAACTGCGCGGCGCGATCACGCGATTCCGGGTCGTAGTAGATATGCATGTGATAATCCGAGATCTGAGCAGGCTCGATCGGGGAGACGGCCATTAGAGATCCTTTTCCAACAGAGTTCTCACGTCGCGCTTCGTTACTTTCCCATATCCTGACTTCGGCAGCTCGGGCCAGAAGACAAACGTTTGCGGCCACTTGTACTTCGCCAACCTGCCATCCAGATGCGCCAGCAATGCGGCCGCCGAGCTTTCGGCCCCTGGTGCCAGCACCAGCACCGCGACGCCGGTTTCACCCCATTTCGCGTGCGGCATGCCCACCACGCAGGCTTCCGCGACGGCCGGGTGAAGCAGCAGGGCTTCCTCGATCTCCCGCGGATACACATTCGACCCGCCGGAGATGTACATGTCCGACGCCCGCCCGGTGATGTAGAGCAAACCTCTGGCATCCATGTGCCCGAGGTCGCCGGTGTGGAACCAGCCATAGGCGGTGGCTTTGTCGGTTGCTTCGACATTTTCGTGGTAGCCGGCGAACACGCCGGGTCCGCGCACGCAGATTTCGCCGGTGACTGACGGTCCAAGCGACGTTCCGGCCTCATCCAGGATCGCGACATCCATGCCGGTGCGCGGAAAGCCGCAGCTTCCAACCGGCATCTCGGCATCGTCCTCGCTGTGCAGGGCAGGCGGCAGGACGGTGATGTTGCCGGTGACCTCGCCCATGCCGAAATACTGCACCAGCACCCTGCCCAGCTTGCGCAGGGCATGCACCTGATCGGCCCGATACATCGGCGCACCGGCATAGATGACATAGCGCAGGCTGCTGTGATCGTAATGATCCACCGACGGATGCCGTGTCAGCATCGTCAAGATCGTCGGCACCGTGAACATGTTGGTCACGCGACGCGCCTCGACCAGGCGCCAGGCTTCGTCGCAATCCAGCCGTTCACCTGATAGCAGGATCGTCGCCGCACCCCTCGCGACCTGCGGCAGCGCGTGCACGCCCGCGCCATGTGACAGCGGCGCGACCACCAGACACACATCCCTCTCGGTGGTGGCCGGCATCAGGTCGCAAAGGTGGTTGCAGACGATATAATCCATCTGCCCATGCGTCAGCACGCCGGCTTTTGGACGTCCCGTGGTGCCCGAGGTGTAGAAGAACCACGCGGGATGGTCCCGGTCCACGTCGGCCGCCTGGGTGAGCGGCGAAGCGCCCGCGGCCAACGCCTCCCAGTCGTCGGCACCGCTGCCGCCGATCGAAAACTCCAAGCGACACGCTGCGTTTTCGGCTTTCGCGGCAGCCGCGTGATCCGGAAATGCAATGTCGAAGATATGCACCGACGCGCCGGAAGAGCGCGCTAGATAGGCAACCTCGGGCGGCGTCAGCCGGAAGTTTGTCGGCACCCAGACCGCGCCGATCATCCAGCTCGCGAACATGGTCTCCAGCACCGCGTTGGCATTACGCGCGTGCAGCAGCACCCGGTCCCCGTGGTGAACACCCCGCGCTGCCATCGCCCCGGCCGCCGCCTGGACCCGGTCGCGAAACCCGGCCCAGGTCCAGGTGGTTTCTCGCCAAACGATCGCCGGCCGATCGGGAAACCGGCGCGCGGTCTGGATGAGCAGCGAAGCCAGATTCGCTGTCGGGATCAGCCCGGCGGGATTCCCAGAAGAAATCAGCGCAGCGGCTCCAGGATCGAGACATAGTTGGCCACCGCCGCGCCGCCCATGTTGAACACCGCGCCGATGTCCGCTTTCGGCAACTGCATCGCACCCGGTGCCTCACCGACCAACTGCATCGCGGTGATCGCGTGCATCGATACGCCGGTGGCGCCGATCGGGTGCCCCTTGGCCTTCAGCCCGCCGGACGGATTGATCGGCAACCGCCCGTCCTTCGCCGTCCAGCCTTCCAGCACCGCCCGGGCGCCCTGGCCGGCCGGCGTCAGGCCCATCGCCTCGTATTCCAGCAGTTCGGCGATGGTGAAGCAGTCATGCGATTCCACAAACGACAGGTCCGTCAGCTTCATATCAGCAACGTCCAGTGCTCGGGACCACGCTTGTGCCGCACCTTCGAACTCGGTGATGTCGCGCTTGCTGATCGGCAGGAAATCGTTGACCTGTATCGCTGCCTTGAAGCGGACCGCCTTTCCCATGGCGCGCGCGGTTTCCTCGTCCGCCATGATCAGCGCGACCGCGCCGTCCGACACCAATGAGCAATCGGTGCGCTTCAACGGCGGTGCCACGTATGGGTTCTTCTCGCTGACCATGCGGCAAAATTCGTAACCGAGATCCTTGCGCATCTGGGCGAACCGGTTGTCGACGCCGTTCTTGTGGTTCTTCGCCGCGATCGCCGCCAGCGCGTCGGACTGGTCGCCGTAGCGCTGAAAATACCGCTCCGCGATGCGCCCGAACACACCCGCGAAGCCGGCCGGAATATCGGCCTCTTCCTTCTGGTAGCTGGCCTTGAGCAGAATATCCCCGACCTCCTTGCCCGGCGTCGCGGTCATCTTCTCCACCCCGATCACCAGGGCGAAGCGGCCCCGGCCGGACAGCAGGAAATCGCGCGCGCCGTAGACGGCCGCCGACCCCGAGGCGCAGGCGTTCTCGAACCGGGTGATCGGCTTGAAGCGCAGCTCCGGCAGGTGCTGCAGTACCAGCGAAGCCGGGAAATCCTGCAACGAGAACCCGTTGTTAAACAGGCTTAGAAAGCTCGCGTCCACTTCATGCGCCGCGATCCCGGCATCCGCGATCGCCGCACCGGCGACGCGCCCGATCAAGGCTTCGATATCCGGATCGTCCAGCTTGCCGAACGGTGAGTGCGCCCAGCCGACAATACAGGCTTCGGTCATGATAATACCTCCTGATATTGCTTCATTTAGGCATGCCAAGCCTATTCCGCCATGATCAGGTCCGCCAGCGCCCCGGGTTCGGTCAGCATCGGGTAGTGGCCGGTGTCGAGTTCATACCAGCGCGCCTTCAACCGGTCCGCCGCCCGCCGTTGATGCGCCACCGGCGGGTTGGCGCTTTGGCGGCACCAGATCACCGAGGCGTTCCAGCTTTGTTGCCAGAAGCTGTCGAGCGTGACCGGGGCGGCCATCGCGGCTTTCGGATGCTGGGTATAACGGGCCAACGCCCATTGCTTGGTCGGCTCGTCCAGCGAAACGAACATGCGGTTGGCCGCGTCCTCGGGGGACGGGCCGGTGCCGAGGTCGGTGGTCACCGCCGTTGGCCGCTTGACGTGGTCGGCCACCGTCTCGCCATTGAACAGCGCCAGCGCATCGGCCAGGACGATGCGGCCGATCCGGTCACGGGCGGTTTCAGCGATCCGCGCGGCGACCATGCCGCCGCAGCTCGTGCCGACCAGGACGATGTCGTAAAGATCCTCGAAGAACAGCATGTCGACGATCTCGGCGGCCTGGGATTCGGTGTCGATCCCCGGACGCAAGGCATGCCGCCGTTCGGCGCAGCCATCCAGCGTCGGGGCGAACACCGTGTGGCCGGCGGCGCGCAAATGTGGCGTCACATGCTGCCAGATCCATCCCCCCTGGTAGGCGCCATGCAGCAGGACGTAGGTTGCCATCGTCGCTTTCTCCCGATCACTCTTATTCTTGCATCCGCTCCAATCTTGCATCCGCTCCCGTCAGATCAGCACAGGAACAAGGGAAACGCCATGGCGAGCCAGGCAGTCAACTTCTACAGCGAGGGCACACGGCTGTCGGGGAACCTGTTCCTGCCGGATGGTCTGGCGTCGGGCGAAAAACGTGCCGGCGTGTTGCTGTGCCATGGCTATACCGGGGTGCGGAACCTCTATCTACCGGACACGGCGGAGGCCCTAACCCGGGCCGGCTATGTCGTGTTGACCTTCGACTACAAGGGCTGGGGCGACAGCGACGGGCCGAAGTCCCGCCTGGCACCGTATGGGCGGGTCATTGACTCCCAGTCCGCCCTGACCTTTCTGAGTATGCAACAAATGGTGGATGCCGATCGCTTAGGCATCTACGGCACCAGTTACGGCGGTGCTACCGTGGTCTGGACCGCGGCGGTCGATCCCCGGGTGAAGGCCGTCGTTTCGGTCGTGGGCATCGGCCACGGCCGCCGATGGATGCGCAGCGTCCGCCGGCCCGATGAGTTCGCCGACCTGCTGGCACGCTCCGAAGCCGATCGGGTCCGCCGGGTGATGACCGGAAAATCCGAGTTCGCCGATCGCAGCGAGGTTTTGCTGCCGGATCGCCAGTCGGCCGAACTGGCCGCTGCCGCGCGGCGCGGCAATCCCGGCGCGGTCGGCGAAATTCCGCTTGAGTACATCGACGAAACCCTGGGTTTCCACCCGGAATGGATCGTCGACAAGATCGCGCCGCGGCCGGTGCTGTTCATAACCAGCGATGACGATCGGCTGGTGCCGCCGGACGAAAGCGAATCGCTCTACGCCAGGGCCGGGGAACCAAAGCAGCTGATCGTGCTGAAGGGTTGGGGCCACTACGAGGTCTACACCGGCGAGGCCTTCCGCCAGGTGATCGAACCAACATTGGCCTGGTATCAGCGCTATTTGCCGGCGCGGTGATCCGGCGGTGGTTCGGCCGCCGGCGCTATCGGGTCACCTGACTTTGGCGTAGCTGAACAATCACGCGGTTCATTGCTCAGGTTGGGGTGGATCACCCAGCGCCGCGGTATGCCCTCACACGTCAGTCCGGCCTTTTCCACGACGCGCGCTGAGGCGGCGTTCTCGACGTCGCAGACCTCGCCAATGCGCCATATTCCGGACAGGCTCATCGCCCATCTGGCCACCTTCGTTAGCGCCTCCGAGCAGTCTGGAAAGTGTCCGGAAACATGTGCCAGATGCTGCCAGGCGCACGATCAGCATCTCACTACCGGAGGCGGCTTTCCACACAAAGCAGTCTTTTAGCGGGGACCTGAACCCAGCGCTCGGGGTCGCCAAGTCGGCAAAACCAACCCGGGAGCCCATCAAGGCGCTGTAGAGAAGTTCTACCCCGCATAGCTGTACGGGCCGCCCCGGCTGAGCGCCGCCTGGTAGGCCGGGCGCGCCTGGAACCGCTGCACCCAGGCGTCGACATTGGGATAGGCAGCGCGGTTGGCGCGGGCGCCCGCGATCTCGCCGACGAAACTCAGCTGGATGTCGGCGCCGCTCAGCTCATCGCCCAACAGGTAATCCCGGCCCATCAGTTTTGCGTCCATGTAATCCAGATGGTTGGCGATCTCGCTTTCGATCCGGGGTCCAAGCGGCGCGCCGCCGGCACCCAGCATGGAGACGTAAAGTTTCAGCAGCATTGGCAGCATCGCTGACCCCTCGGCGAAGTGCAGCCACTGCACGTAGTCGTCGTAGTCAGCGCTCGCCGGGTCCGGCTGCAGCCTGCCGCCGCCGTGATGACGGATGATGTAGTCGATGATCGCGCCGGATTCGGCGATGACCCGGCCGTCGTCCACGATCACCGGCGACTTTCCCAGCGGATGAACGTCCCTCAGTTCAGGCGGAGCGAGCCGCGTCTGCTTGTCGCGCTGATAATGCTTGAGCTCGTATGGGATCCCGAGTTCTTCGAGCAGCCAGAGAATACGTTGCGAACGCGAATCGTTCAGATGATGAACGATGATCATCGAGGTCCTCCAGGTGGTGGCGAATACATCGGCCAGGCGGCGAGACACGACGCGACACTAGGCGAGGCGGTCTGTTGGCGCCATGGGGTCCGATACCCAAAAGCGCCTGCCAGACGCGGCGGGACATGGACAGCCCGGTCGAGGATCGGTATCGGGCACCGCTTGTATGCCTGGAGCTTTCCGATGTCTGAAGTGCCACCCGACCGCCTGTCCAATGACCCGACCAGCCACTTCTACGACGAGGCCACCTTGCGGCGGGGAATCGGCATCCGGTTCAAGGGGATGGAGAAGACCAATGTCGAGGAATATTGCGTAAGCGAAGGCTGGATCCGCGTCGCTGTCGGCAAGACCCTCGATCGCCGCGGCAGGCCCTTGACGCTGAAGGCCACTGGGCCGGTTGAGCCGTACTTTCGGGATCTCGCTGAGCAATAGCCCGCGGCGGTTCAGCACCGTGCGCCGTATCGGGCGCCAAGACCGGCCGCCGACAGGCGATGCAGGGCCAGCGTCTGATGTGGTATAGCGGCAGTCGCGCGTGGCCCGTACAGGAACCCGACCATGTCAGCAGCCTCCCAGCAGTTTGACTTTCGCGATCCGGAATTCATTGCCGATCCGTATCAGATTTTCCGCCAGCTGCGCGCCACCGCGCCGGTCTGGAAAGCGCCGTTCGGGCGGTGGTTCCTGACCGGCTATCATGATGCCGCCACGCTACTGCGCGATCGCCGGTTCGGCAAGGATTACAGCAACCCCGAAGCGCTGATCGGTCGCTTCGGGCCGACTGCCTTGCAGGAACCCGCGGTGGTGGAGCTGACGCACATGATGCTGATGCGTGATCCGCCCGACCACACCCGCCTGCGCGGCCTCGTCGCCAAGGCGTTCACCGCCCGCCGGATCGAGGCGCTGAGGCAAAGCATCCAGGATCTCACCGATCGGCTGCTCGACAAGGTCGCGGCCTCGGGTCGCATGGACGCCATCCGCTACCTCGCGTTCCCCCTGCCAGTCCTCGTCATCTGCGAGCTGCTCGGTATTCCGGAATTGGATCGACGACAGTTCATTACCGGCTCCAGCTCGGGCGCGGCGCTGCTCAATCCGACACCGCCGACCCGGGCGGAACTGGACAGCGCCAACGCCGGTACCCTTCAATCCAGCGCCTACTTCGAGGCGCTGTTCGAACAGCGCCGGCTTCACCCGCGGGACGACCTGATCACCCAACTGGTTCAGGCCGAGGAAGCCGGCGATCGGCTGACCACCGCGGAACTTCGCGCCAACGTCAGCCTGCTGTTCGCGGCCGGACACGAAACCACGGTGAACCTGATCGGCAACGGTCTCTACGCGCTGCTGCGGCATCCGGATCAGTGGCACAGGCTGCGTGACGATCCCATTTTGATCCCGAACGCGATCGAGGAAATCCTGCGATTCGACTCGCCCGTTCAGGCCGTCGCCCGAACCGTTTCGGAACACCTTGAGCTAAGCGGCATCGCACTGGCGAAGAACGAAATCGTGGTGGCGCTGATCGGCGCCGCCAACCGTGATCCAGCGGTGTTCGAAGAGCCCGAACGGCTCGATGTGGCCCGCCAGGATCCTCGTCCGCTGTCGTTCGGCGGCGGCATTCACTTTTGCCTCGGGGCGCAGCTCGCGCGGATCGAAACGGCGGTGGTGTTTGAGACAATTCTGCGGCGCCTGCCTGATCTGAGGCTGGCCGATCCAGATCACCCGAAGTGGCGCCCCAGCTTTGTCTTGCGCGGGTTGACGGAACTGCCGGTGGTGTGGGGCTGACGCCGCGGCTTCGTCGGCAGGAACCGGACCGGCCCCTGCGCCCCGAAGCGCCAAGCCCGGGATCGCCGACAGCCTGGCAGCAGCCGGCGTGGCAAAGCCGCTAGTTCATCCGCTCCTCGGGTGGCAGCACGTAACGTGGGGCTTCCCCCGCCAACGCGCGTCGGATATTCGCCACCGCCCGGCGTAACGCAGCCTCGGTCATCCCAGGGACAGAGGCCGAATTATGCGGTGATCCGATGACGTTCGGCAGCGAAAGGAATGGGTGATCGGTCCGGAAGGCGCCGTGACGAACCGGCTCCACCCACCACGCATCAATGCAGGCGATGAAGTCCGGATGGGTCTGCAGATGCGCGAACAGCGGCGCCTCCTGAATAATCTCGCCACGCGCCAGGTTCACCAGGATGGCGTCCGGTTTCATCAGGCCGAGTTCCCGCGCGCCGATCAGGTCCTTGGTCGCCGGGGTCAAAGGCGTGCTGACGATCAACACGTCGGCGGCGATCAGCAGCCGGTCGAGATCGGCGACCGACCCGATCCAATCGGTGGGCTCAGCGGATTGGCCACCGCGGTTGAGCGCGTGGATCCGCATGCCCATCGCCCGCATCAGCCCGGCGATGGCAACACCGATGCCGCCAAATCCCAGAACCCCGCAGATCTTGCCGGACAGGGTGCGGTTGCGGGTCTGCTGATTGAATTCGCCTCGGGCCAGGGCGGCATGCTCGATCAGCAGGCGCTTGGCCGCCGCCAGCACGAGCGCCAGGCCATGCTCCGCCATCGGTTCGGCGTAGGCGCCCCCGTTGCTGGCAATCGGACGGTCCGCGGGCAGCGCGCTCAGCGGCACGAAGTCGATGCCGGCGGTCATGAACTGAATCAGCCGGGCGGAGCGGATCAGCCCAGCCTCACCCGGACGCAGATCCTTGCCCGTGTCGCGGGCCAGCAGCGCCGTGGCGCTCTGCAGGGCGGCGGCGCGCGCGGGGGCTTCAAGGTCAACCAGATAAACCGGATCCGCCGCGCCGCCGAGCGCGTCCGCAACGATCGCGCGTTCCGCCGGACGCAGGTTAAAGGTGATGGCAACAGTGTCCGTCACGCCGTTCGCCCCCCTGTTCCAGCCGCCCCCGCTGTTCCAGCCGCGACGCCGCCGCTCAGACCAATCCCGTCGAGTGCAGGCCGATCCCGGCCGAGGCCGCCGAACGTCGGCGTCGCTGTCCCGATGCTCACTTGCCCGATGCTCACTTGCAGGGGAAACGCTCGGCGAGGAACCTGAACAACCCCTCGGCCGAAGGCATGTTGCGGCGATCCGGCATCGACCGGACCCAGCCGACGAACTCGTTCATCGTCGCCGCTCGGCTGGGCGACGGGTTAGGGAAACAGAACGGTTTTTTCTCCCCGGCGTGGTGCAGCTCGACGTCGATCGCGCCCTGGGCAAAGCCGTGGCAGAAGTTGATCCGCGCGTCGGCAGCCCGCTCACGCGGATTGACCGCGCAGACATCGGCCAGCTCTCCCGCCGTGTTGGTGCGTATCGTCACCCCCTCCGCCGCCCAGGCGCCGGTTGTGGCCACGCTGGATGCCAGCAATGCGAATACGAAAAGCCGCTTCATCGGATCCGTCTCCCGTCAGGAAATGCCTTGCTTAGAGCCTGATCGCTTCAGGTTGAAGCGATCAGGCTCTGATTTCCGCTATTTGGGAGGGTGATCAACGTCCGATTTCGGTTCAACCTCAAACGATCGCGCTTCAGACCGACCGTTGTCCGCCTGCCACCGGTCCCACCCGTGGGCGCGCAGCCGGCACGCCGGACAGGTCCCGCACCCGAAGCCCCAGGCGTGATGCTGGCTGCGATCACCCAGATAGCAGGTATGGGTGCGTTCGCGAATGAGCTCCACAAGGGGCTGACCGCCCAGCTCGAACGCCAGCGCCCACGTCGCCGCCTTGTCCCGCCACATCAGCGGCGTTTCCAGCACGAAACGCCGCTCCATGCCCAGGTTCAGCGCCAGCTGCATGGCCTTGACCGTATCGTCCCGGCAGTCCTGGTAGCCCGAGTAGTCGGTCTCGCAAACCCCGGCGACGATGTGGCGCAGTCCACGGCGATAGGCGATGGCGGCGGCGCAGGTCAGAAACAACAGGTTGCGGCCGGGCACGAAGGTGTTCGGCAGGCCGGTCCGGTCCATCTCGATCGCGATGTCCGCGGTCATCGCCGTCTGGCCGAGGCCGGCGATGGTCGCGGTCAGATCCACGACGTGGTCAACGTCCAGTCCGGCTGACGCCAGCCGCTGACGGATCGGTTCGCGGTAGTCCATCTCCACCGCGTGACGCTGGCCGTAGCGAAAGCCGACGGTCTCCACATGGCGGTGCCGCGCCAGCGCCCAGGCCAGGCAGGTGGTGGAATCCTGGCCGCCGGAGAACAGCACCAGGGCGGCGGCCTCGGTCTGGCTGGATTGCATCATCGGTTCCCTGTCCCCCGTCCCCTGTCCACTGGCATGGCGGCATCCTATTATCACAGCCATGGACCTTGATTTCACCGAAGACGAGATTCAGCGCTACTCCCGCCACATCCTGTTGCAGGAGGTGGGCGGCATTGGCCAGGCGAAGCTGAAGGCGGCGCGCGTGCTGGTGATCGGCGCCGGCGGACTGGGCTCGCCGCTGATGCTTTATCTCGCCGCCGCCGGGATCGGCACGATCGGCGTGGTCGACGACGATGTGGTCGACCTGTCCAACCTGCAGCGGCAGGTCGCGCATACCACCGGCCGCATCGGCCTCGCCAAGGTGGTCTCGGCCGAGCAGGCCGCCACCGCGATCAACCCCGACCTCAAGGTGGAGACGCACGCGACCCGCCTGAGTGCCGCCAACGCGCTCGACCTGATCGGCCGCTACGACATCGTCTGTGACGGCACCGACAATTTCGGCACGCGCTTTCTGGTCGCCGATGCCTGCGCGTTGGCGAAAAGAACGCTGGTCTCGGCCGCGGTGCTGCGGTTCGAGGGGCAGCTTTCGGTGTTCAAGCCGCACCAGGGTGGTCCGTGCTACCGGTGCCTGTACCCAGAGCCGCCGCAGCCCGGAACCGTGCCGACCTGCAGCGAGGCGGGCGTGCTGGGGGCGGTCACCGGGGTCATGGGCACGTTGCAGGCAACCGAGGTGCTGAAAGAGCTACTGGGCATCGGTGACACGCTGTCGGGCCGTCTGCTGGTTTGGGATGCACTGGCAACCCGGTTCCGCACGATCAGGCTGCGGCCCGATCCGTCCTGTGCCCTGTGTGGGCCGGCGGCGACCATCAAGGACCTGAGCGCGCACGGTGTTCCGGCGGCAGCTTCCTGTGCCCTCTGACAGTGTCCTCGGTGTGTTGTTGCTGGCCGGGACGCATGACCGGGCGCATTACGCCTTCGTGGTCGCATCAGGGGCGGCGGCTTTGGGCCGAAAGGTTGTTGTCTTCGCGACGAACCGGGGCTGTGTCGCGCTGTGTCGCGATTGGTCGGGTCTGGCCGATGCCGAACGGGACCGTCAGATCCAGGCGCGGGGTGTGGCCGGCCTGGATACGCTGCGCAACGCCTGCCGGGACCTGGAGGTTCGGATGATCGCCTGCGAGGCAGGTCTGCGCGCCGAGCGGCTGGACGCCGGCCTGCTGCTGGCGGATGTCGAGGTAGCCGGTGTCGCGACGTTCCTGTCCGCCGTCGGTGCTGGACAAATCATCACGATCTGAACCGCGGCCACGCATACGCTTGACCCGATTCGGGTTGCTTTGGCAAAGATAGCGCATGCGTTTCCCGCTTCGGGTTCTTCTGGCTTTGGCGTGGTTGGTTGCCATCGGCGCCCCTGCCTGGGCGCAAACCGCCCAGCCTTCCGGGCCGGTCAAGACGTCCCCCCGGCCGGACCATGACCAGCCGGCGAAATCGGTGCCGGGCAGTGCGCAGCGGCAACCCATCCATAAGCCGAACCCCGCCAGGTCCGCGAAGACGCCCGTGGTTCGGCCGCACGGTCCGAGCCATCCGCACAAGCCGGCTGCCAGTGCCTCTGCCGGCAGGACCGTGCCCGCGAAGGCTGTGCCGACGCCACCAGCCAACGCGCCGGCGCAACCGGCCAACACCGCGGCCGCTCCGCCGGCAAAGCCGCCGGATGCGGAAACCCCCGAGGGCGCCGCGGCGAAACTGCCGCGTTTTGCCTCGCTGCGGTCCGACGATGTCAACATGCGGGCGGGGCCCGGCACGCGGTATCGCATCGACTGGGTCTACAAGCGACGGGATCTGCCGGTCGAGATCGAGCGGGAGTTCGACATCTGGCGCTGGGTGCGCGATGCCGACGGTATCCAGGGCTGGGTCCACCAGGCAACGCTGATGGGACGACGCAGCTTTATCGTCCAGAAGGCCGACGCCACGCTGCGCTCGCAGGCCGCGGACACCGCGTCGGCGGTTGCCATTCTCAAGCCGGGCGTGATCGGCCGCGTCCGGTCGTGTGAGGCCGCATCGGACTGGTGCAACGTGCAGGTGGGTTCCTATCGTGGTTTCCTGCGCCGCCAGCAATTCTGGGGCGTGTTTCCGGACGAGGCGATCAATCCCTGATCGTTCGGTGCCCGGCGCCGCATATTCACGATGATTCACGCGGAAATGCCGGATTGCGACGCAGAACTACCCGTCTGATGGCTATACTCCTTGATGCTTTCTCACCAGAATGTGAACATCCGGTCGCCGACATCCGGGTTCGTTGGTGGAAAGCAGTGAAGTCATGAACATGATCGCGCCCAGGAGCTTATCTCAGGACTGTGACTTCCCGGGCACCGCGACCGCAACGGCGCAAAGTGTGGTTGCCATCATCAGCGACGATCCGGCGACCGTCCACCGGATCGCGCCGGTTTGCGAATTCCTCGAGCTGCGGATCGAGATCGTGTCGGCGGGCCAGGACCTGTCACAGGTGCTGCGGGAGCATCGGCCGATGGCGGTCATCAGCGATGTCGAAGCCCAGGATCAGGACGGATTTCACGTGATGAAGGTGATCGCGGTCTATAACCGTGATCTGCCGATCATGCTGCTGACCGACGGTGACCCGATGATGATGGGTGCGGCGGATGCGGTGCAGGATCTGTGGGGACTAACCTCGGTGACCCGTACCAGCGGCTTTCCGGTCGCCGGCCAGTTGGTCGCGTTTCTGTTCGGCGCCGGCCGCCGAGCCGGCTGCATGCGGCTGGTACCGGTTTAGTATTGGCCGGTGCGGGCTATCGCATCTGGTGGCGGACCACGGGATAAGCCGGTCACTGATAACACATAGCTACGAGGCTGGCCCTGAGGTTCGCGGACCACGGCGAACGTGTGGACTAGGCATTCGCCGTCCGTCGCCTAAAGCCGCACGACGCGACAATGACCTGAACCAGGCTGTCCCGCGCCCGCGGCGCAAGCCGTCTATCCGCCGGACGCTTCCTGCCCGTACGGGCACTGATGCCGCTTCTTGCGGGCGCTGGTCGCATAGGCGCCGAACGGGCGATTGGGCCGGGTGTTCGGCTCCACGATCGAGGCTTGGTAGGCATCCCAATGCTGCTCGGTCAGCTCCCGCGGGCCGGCGGTGACATCCATTCGGGCAAGCGTGTCGTTGCTGTAGCTGTGCCGCGGGATCGGTTGCACCTGCACCAGCGGATAATCGCTGCGCAGCCGGACTGGTAGGTGGCTCCGGGTAAACCGCAGGTTGGTGAACAACGGGCCAAACCAGCGGTCGGTCTCGACGATGCCTTCGAACAGGCAGATCCCGCCGGTTGGCGGCATGTTCGCCGGCGAGCGCACAAGCAGGTGCCAGTCCGGTGCGGTCTCGGCGACAAGTCCGCTCCATATCTGTAACGTGCCGGGTTCCGGCAGTGCCGTCAGAAACGGCGGCGAGTAGCCTTTCAGGGCGTCTGGCACCATGGCGTCGAACTCCGCCTGGTAGTCCGGCAGTTGTGCCGACGGCAGCAGCGGCATCCAATCGGGTGCATCGTCGCACCGCCAGAAAATCTCCGAACCGTCCCAAAGCAGTTCAAGATCGATTGGTGGGAACAACCACCACCCGAACGCCGTCGCGCTGGTCAGCGCTTCGCAATACCGGACCGCCCGCATCGGCAGCGTCCCGCAGGCGGACCGGTCTGCCCGTATCGGTGTTCGGCCGCGGCCGGTAAGCTGGTGAAAGCGAACCAGAGGATCGCTGGTGCTGAACGAGCTGATCATGATGGAGGTGACCTTTTCCGGGGGGACGACCCACCAGGACCGAAACCGGCGAGCCTGTTGGACCGCGCCACCTGGCACAGGCCTGCAATGCTCGCTGGTCGACGCAAAACGACTCGGTCTGGTGGGCCGATATCACCGCACAAGGTGGACGCATCCACCCGCGTGAGGACTGAAGCGAACGCTATCGCGATCTGTTGCCAAGCCGGCCCAAGTGGTCATCTGCCTGCCAGGACGCAGACCTCGCCACCACTTGGGCCGGACTTCATCATCCGTCGAAATCGCGGCCGCGTTCCTGACACGACACGGTCGAAGTGCCAGGACATCTCACCCTGGTCTGATAGGCTTCAGGCGCCTTGAACGGGCAGGCGGTAGCCGCCACCCAGGCGGATCTTGCCGGCATCGGCGGTGGACGCCGGCAGACGATAGCCACCACCGAGGCGGATCTTGCCAGCGTCAGCGGTTGACGCCGGCAAACGGTACCCGCCGCCAAGCCGGATCTTGCCGGCATCGGTGGTGGACGCGGTCGTAACGACTTCGCTTGCGCTCTTGGCACAAAACAACATTGCAATCTCCTTGTTCGATGAAACCCGCCAACGGGAACAGGATCAGGGCCGTCAGCTAGCGGGCCGACTGCCCTGATCAAACGCGTCTCGACTGTCGTTGCTGAACGGCCTAGCGATTGCTGCGCCCGCATCCTTTGGTCAGACGACGGGACGCTGCATCACTTTCAAGACATAGCTGTCCCGTTGACAAAAGGAGATTATCTCGGACGATAAACCTGTGTCAACACATTAATTCCTAAGACTCAGCTGTTTCTAGGATGATGGTCCTGGCGCCGGACCGCGTCGGCCGAGTGCCGGGTGGCGCACGCGAAGGCGACAGTGCGGTCGTCTGAGGCTGCAGCGACCCTGGATATCAATCGCTCGCTCGATCAAGGAGACTTCGGATCTGATCGCGTCAGCCTGCAGCGACCGAACCTTAAAGTGAATGAGTCCAGCTCTGCACCGCCAGACTCGACACCGCGACGACGAACCACGTCACCAGACCAAGCACCAGTGGGCGGCTGCCGGCGCCAACGAAGGCGCGCCAGTTGCCCTGCAATCCAACCGCGGCCAGTGCCACGACCATCACCAGGCGCCCGAGCATTTGGACCTGCATCGCGTGGGGGCCGATCAGGCCCGCCGTGTTCACGGCCGCCGCGATGACAAACAGAATGATGAACGCCGGCACCGCGGCGTAAACCCGCTTCGCCAGTGACTGCGACCCTGCGCTCTGGTCTTTCTGAAGGAACGGCAGCAGCAGCCCGAACCCCAGCACCACCGGGATGATCAGCGTCGTGCGGGTCAGCTTGACGATGGTCGCGATGGTGCCAGCCATCTGGCTGAAGGCGAACCCGGCGGCAACCACCGCCGAGGTATCGTTCACCGCGGTTCCGGCCCACACGCCGAAGCCGTTATCGCTCAGTCGCAACAGGTGACCGAGCGCCGGGAAGGTGAAGACGGCGACCATGTTGAAGAAGAAGACCACCGTGATCGAGTAGGCGATTTCCTCGGCTTTCGCGCGGATCACCGGCGCCAGCGCGGCGATCGCCGACCCACCGCAGATCGTCGTGCCGATGCCGATCAGGCAGCGCATCCGCCAGTCGATGCCCAAGCCCTTGCCCAGCCACAGCGCGCACACCAGGCCCGCCGTCATCGTCACCGCGATCAGCGGCAACGAGCCGAGACCGGTCCGGGCAATGTCGCCCAGGTCGAGGCTGGCGCCCAGCAGGATGATCCCGCCCTTCAGACAAAGCTTGCTGGTGTCCGAGATCCGCAGCGATTTCTGTTGCGGTATCGCAGGCAGGGCGTTGGCGATCAGCACGCCGATGGCGATGGCGAACAAGGGGGCGCCGATCAGCGGCGCGAACGATCCGGCGGCTTCCGCCAGCGCCGCGATGCCGATGCAGAGCAGCAGCCCCAGGAACCGGTTGAACCATGCCTGACTTGCGACTTTTGATTGACCCGGCAACGTCAAGCCTTGGACCGCCACCTCATCCTCCTTCATCCAGCCATCCGTGATAGTGCGGCATCGGCGAACATCTGTCACCAATCGGCAGGGGGCCAGCAAATTCTCTCGGATCGCATGGTCATTAAAGGAAAATCTTACCCGAGTGCGCCTGCGACGCCTCACGCGACACCGTTTCGTGATGTTTCAGGGGGGAGATATATTGCCGTCGGCGACCTAATCGGATACAAAGCGGAACATTGCATCAGAGAATGTTGTAAAAGTCCCATGAAATCCGCCTTCGCTTAAGGGGGTTGTCGCCATCCCCCGGCAAAGCTCAAGCACCCAGGATGTGCAGGCGGTTCCCGATCATGCGGTTGCGTTGCGCCTGCGGTTGTTCGGGCATATGGCGGCAGAGGATACCAGGGGCAGAAGCTACCTGCCGCGGACCCGGAAAACCCGCGCCTTGCTCGCTGTCATGGCGATGGCCAGTCCAAAGCCGGTGCTGCGGCAGCATCTGGCCGCGCTGCTCTGGAGCCGGCGGGAGCAAGAGCAAGCGCGTGGTTCGTTGCGCCAAAGCGTGCACGAGCTGCAAGACATGCTCGGTCCTGCCTGGAACCAGCTTTTCATCGCCGACCGTCACCACTTGTCGCTGCGCGGCCAGGGGTTGGAGATTGATGCGCTGTCGCTGGCGCAGCCGTCGGTCATCTCGAGCGAGCTCCTCGACCGATTCGAGGACGTGCTGCTGGAGGATCTGAACGGCCTCGACCCCGAGTTCGACCGTTGGCTGCAGGATGAGCGGGCCCGCTTTCAGCGCATTGGCCGGACAATCGGAGAGAGCCTCCTGGCGAAATGTGAGGACCCGGTGGCAGCGATCGAGGCGGCGGAGCAGTTGCTGGCGATCGACCGCATGCATGAAGGAGCCTGGCGCACGATCATGCGCAGCCACGCCGAACGCGGCGACCATGGGGCGGCGCTGGCGTCGTATGATCGCTGCCGCAGCGTCCTGGCGGAAAACGCCGACAGCCGGCCTTCGCCCGAGACCGAGGATCTGATCGGCAGACTTCGCGCCCACAGCGGGTCGGGTCGGCAACCGTTGATGGCCAGTCATGCGACCGGCGCCGCCGAGGGCCAGGCGGCCTACACCCATCCCCGAACCACCTCACGGCGGGACCGTTCGGCACTGCGACTGCGGGTGGCGCCGCTGCGGACCATCGGCGCCGACCACGACAACGGACTGGCACTCGGGCTTGCCGCCGAGATCTCCGCCGGCCTGTCCCGGTTCCGCTGGATCTCCTGCGTGCCGGGCAGCCTTTGGCCCGGCCCATCGGCCGAAGCGTCGACCGCGACGGGCGCCTGGTCCGCGTTGGAGGCGGACCTGATTCTCGAAGGCACGATCCAGCATGGCCTGGGCCGGGTCCGGATCATCGTCCGCCTGATCGACATGCGGACCGACGGCGAGATCGCCTGGGCCGGCCGCTTCGATCGTCCGATGACCGATCCGCTGACCATGCAGGACGAGTTGGGCGCGGCCATCGTCGCCCAGGTTGATCCAGAGCTGATGAAGCACGAAGGCAGGCGCAACGCGACGACCCGATCGCACGACATGACAGCGCAGGATTTGTTGCTGCAGGCGCTGCCGTCGATCTATCGACTGGAACGCGGCAGCTACATCGACGCTCGCCGCCTGCTGGAGGCCTCGCTGCGGGCCGATCCCGGCAGTTCCGCCGCGCACGGCTGGCTGGCCTACTGGCATCTGCTCTATGTCGGCCAGGGCTGGGCGGCGGATCCCGAGGCGTCCTCGGCCGAGGCCGCCCGCCTGGCAGAGCGCGCAGTCATGCTCGATCCGGGCGATGCGCGAGCGCTGACCCTGGCGGGACATGTGCGCGGGTTCCTGGGCAAGCACCCCGAGGAGGCCAGCGCTCTGCACGAGCGGGCGATCGCGCTCAATCCAAACCTCGCGATCGCCTGGTGCTTCTCCGGCCTGTCGCACTTTTACATGGGCCGCCATGACGAGGCGCTGCGACGGATCAAGCAGGCGATCCGGCTTTCGCCCTCCGATCCGCATGGCTTCTTTTTCGACATGGCGCTGACCATGCCTTACCTGATGAGCGATGACTGCGCCAGCGCGGTCGAGGCCGGGCGGCGGGCGATCGAGCTGAACCCGCTGTTCTCGTCCGCCTACAAGGGCTACCTCGCGGCGCTGGGATGGATGCATCGGCCGCGTGAGGCGCGCGAGGTGCTTGACCGGTTGCTGTCGCTGGAGCCGGATTTTTCGGTGGAGGCAGCCGTGGCGCGCTCGCCGTTGACCCGACCCGAGGATATCGCCCGCTATGCCGAAGGGCTGCGGCGCGCCGGCCTGCGTGAACGCGGCGAGGTCATCAGCCAGGCCGCCCTGCAGATCGACCACTCGGTTGTTGATCTTGCCGCCGAGGCACCGCACAGTCCGCCCGCTGTGCGGGATGGGTCGCATAAATCGGGGAGATCGGGGGATGACACCACTTGGTAGGATCGGCGGACTCGCGCTGCTGACCGGCTTGCTGGCCGGTACGGGCTGGGGACAGCCGGCCGCAGCCCAGGGATCCGGATCGGCGACCCTGGACGCAGCCAAGACGCGCGGCCAGGTGCTGTGTGGGTTGTCCGGTCAGGTCCCGGGATTTTCCCTGCCCGACAGCCAGGGCGTGATGAAGGGGCTGGACGCGGATTCCTGCCGAGCCGTCACCGCCGCGGCATTGGGCGATGCCGGCAAGGCGAAGTTCGTGGCGACCACGACACAGAACCGGTTCACCGCGCTGCAGTCCGGCGAGGTCGACCTGCTGTCGCGCAGCACCACCTGGACCCTGGGGCGGGAAGCCAACCTCGGGTTGGAGTTCGCCTGGGTAAACTACTATGACGGCACCGGCTTCCTGGTGAAGAAGTCCTCGGGCGTGACCGCGGCCAAGGACATGGACGGCGCCACGATCTGCGTGCAGCCCGGCACCAGCACGGAACTGGCGATCAACGATTACTATCGGCTGCACAACATGAAGTTCACCCCGATCCTGATCGCTGATCTGCCTGGCATCCAGGGTGCGTTCCTGTCGGGCCGCTGCGATGCCTACTCGACCGATGCCTCCGCACTGGCGACGTTCCGCTTCAGCCAGGGGCCTAAGGCCAGCGATCTGGTGCTGCTGCCGGATATCATCAGCAAGGAGCCATTGGGCGTGATGGTGCGCAAAGGCGATGACAAATGGTTCGACATCGTGCGTTGGACGTTTATCGCCATGATCACCGCCGAGGAGAAGGGGATCACCAGCGCCAACGTCGACACCTTCATGAACAGCACCGACCCCGACATCCGGCGCCTGCTGGGGCTCGAGGGCGACATGGGCAAGGCGTTGGGTCTGGATAACAAGTGGGCCTACAACGTGATCAAGCAGGTCGGCAACCTTGGTGAGGTATGGAACCGGAACATCACGCCGATGGGGGTGCCCCGCGGCATCAACAACATCTGGACCAAGGGCGGCCTGCAATACGCGCCGCCGATCCGCTGAAGCCATAAAGCCCGTCGGCCATGGTCGTGTTTCCTGGACCACGACCGCGGGCGTCCGATGGCCGATCTGCTCGGTGTCCGACCTGACCTCGCGCCGAGAGGCTGACCGCTTGGACCCTGGGGCTTGCCGAGGGGTAGGCCCGTGGGAGTGGGTCGTGGCCGTGGTCAATGAACGGAAGGGCTTTGCTAACGGAGAGGCAGCTGTTGCAACGACCACAAGGCTTCGGCGCCGGCAACTCGCGAGACTATGCGCTGACAGCGCTTCTCGTGCTGGAAGTATTGATCCTTTTTGTTGCCGCACCGCTCGCCGGCATGGGGATCAGGCTGCCGTTGCTGCTGGGCGGTCTGGTCGCCGCGCCGTTGATATTGATCATCGTCTTCATTTCTCCCAGTGCGATTGCCAGACTTTTGGTCAGCCTCGCCATGGCGCTGGCGGTCGGGGGCGCCATGATTCGCATCAGTCACCCTTCGTTCGCAACGGTTTGGCTAGGTCATCTGGCGGTCGTCGTCGCGGTGGTGGGGATCTCCCTGGTCGTCGGCAAAGCGGTGTTCGCGCCTGGGCGGATCACCCATCACCGGATCGAGGGCGGCATCATTCTCTACCTGAACGTAGCGGTGGCCTTCACGTCGATCTATCGATTGATCGCTGAACTCGATCCCGGCGCCTTTGCCAATGTTCCCCCCGCCCAGCCTGAGGCCGCTGCAATCAGCGGCATGTTGTATTTCAGCTTCACCACGCTGACCGCAACGGGCTTTGGCGAGATATTTCCCGTTAATCCGCTGGCCCGCAGTATGGCCAACCTGGAGTCGGTCGTTGGCCAACTATACCTTGCAATATTGCTCGCACGGCTGGTCACCATGCACTTGGACTCGCGTCGGTACTAGTGTCCGATCGCAGAGCAGCGCGAGGCGCGCAGCGGCCGCAATCCGGCGCGTCAATCGGCTACTTCAAACGAACAGCGACGTGGCGTGCTTCTCCGATGCGCGATACTGGCGTCTTTGACAAATACGGCCGGCCGGCTTGCTATTTTCTAATCTCCCGGTAGGTTTGGAGGCCTAAACTACTTCGCCGTCACCTTCAGGAGCCGGTCATGCGGCGCGAACCGGCAGTTAACGTTGCTTGTTTATGCTCGGGACTGCTTTGTTCGCGCCAGACCGTGGACAGCAGCTCTTACCAGCAGCTGGAGCAGGATCGCACCGCCCGCACGGCCGGCTATCAACGTTCCGGATTCGGATCGGCCGGGGGCAGCCAAACAGCCAGCAGCCAAACAGGTAGGGGGAAAGTGCATGAGACATATCAGGCGCTACGACGGGCTGCTTCTGCTGACGGCATTCTCGTTGCTTGGTCTGGCCGCTCCGGTCGCGGCGCAACAGCCAAGCCAGGCTCAGGTTGGCGCGATCAAGCAATCCTGCCGCGGCGATTACCAATCCTATTGCTCCAGCGTGCCGACCGGCGGGAGTGCCGCTTTGCAATGTCTCCAGCAACACATGGGAAGGCTGTCGCAATCCTGTCAGAGCGCGGTCGACGCGGTCGGCGGAAGCGGCTCGACCGGGCAACAGGGACAAGCCGCGCCGGCGTCACGCGCACCGGCGGGCGCCGCGCCACCGGCGATTTCGATGCGCCGGCAGGCTGCCGTGATGCGCCCGTCGTGCGGCGGCGACTTCCGAACCTATTGTGGCGGTGTGTCACCCGGTGGCGGCCGCGGACTGCTTTGCCTGAAGGCGAACCAATCGCGGCTCTCGCCGTCCTGCCAGAGCGCGCTGGTCGAGGCGCGCGGATCGCGCTGAACGCCAGCATGAGGTCGAGGGAAAAGAACAATGCAAACGATGAATTTGCTACGACAGCTCGGCCTGATCGCGATGCTGGCAGCCTGCTCCCACGCCAAGGTCCAGACGGTAGAATCCTACCTCGGTCCGCCACTGTCCCGCCCTGACCATATCTTCGTCACCTACTTTTCGATCGCCCCCGACCAGGTGCGGCTCGACCAGGGTGTCAGTGCGCGGCTCATGCGGGTCACCGCCAATCAGCCGCTGGGTTCGCAGGAACTTCAGGCAGCGCAGGATACCCAGGCAGCGCTGGCGGAGCAGATTGTCGCTCGGCTGGTAAAGTATGGGCTGCCGGCGGAAATCGCGCCGAATAACGTCACCACCGGCGATGGCCTCCTGGTTCAGGGCCAGATCGTCAGCATCGACCAGGGCAACCGGACGCGGCGCACGCTCATCGGCCTCGGCGCCGGCAAGAGCAGTGTCACCGCCAGCGCCCAACTGTATTCTGTCGCTGGGGCGCCCCCGCCACGCTTCGTGATGGCGTTCGAGGGTCACGCCGACAGTGGCCGGGCGCCCGGTGCCGCCGAGACGATGGGTGCCGGTGCCGTGGCTCAACGGGCGGCGACATCGGCGGTGCTGACAGGGGCAACCCACGCCCGGTCGGAAACCCATCGCGCCACCGATACGGCCGAGGCGGACGAACTCGCACAGGCGATCGCCGGGAAGATTGGTCAGTTCGCGGTCGATCAAGGTTGGATCCAGCAGGCCGCGCTGAAATAATGCGAACGGGGCCTCTGAGGTCCGGCGATCGGTGCAACAGTCACGGGACCCGCACCCCCTGCGCTCGCCGGCTGCAACCGCTCGACCCGTGCATCATTCATGAAGTGTCACAGGGATGAACCGGGTGAGCGATGACGGCCTATATGACCGTGCAGAGCACAATCACCAATGAGGAACAATATTGAAAGTATCGTCAGGCGGTTGTCCGGCTAATTGGAACGTTTGGCGGGAAGCACGTCAGGGTAGGAGCCGTTGAGCTGCTTGAAAGTCAACCCCTCGCGCGCAACCCCGGCCTGCGAAACGACTAACCCCACCCGCGCGCCAGCTTGCGCACCACGGTCGAGGCGTTCCGCTTTCCCTCACCGGCATAATCCTCATGCCAGTCCTCGATCTTCGCCGGATCGTAAAGGTAATTGACCATCAGCGTGGCGCTTTCCTTGCCGCCTTTATCCGACGTGTCGCCAGCCATGTTCAGCCGCTCGACCCTGGCGCCATTCGACAGATGGAAATGCGCCACGGGGTCCTTCGCCCGACGGCCGTTCGCTTCGACAATCAGGAACCGGGCAGCCAGCCGGGTCAGCACCGGTTCGGCGGCCTTGCGCAACCCGATCTCGCGCCACCAGTGCCGCTTGCCCAGGATCCCGGCCAGCGCCAGGCCGCCATTTTCCGCCGGGAAGGCGGAAGACAGCGCAGTGGCTTCCTCATCGCTGAGCAGTTTCGGATCGTTTGACATCAGCAACGGCTCCAGCCAGCGACGAAAGCCCGGAATGGGCGACAGGGTCGCGAACGTCTTCAGGTTGCGGAACTCGGCCGACAGTTCCTCGACAACCCGCTTGATCAGGAAATTGCCGAAGCTGATCCCCGCCAGTCCCGCCTGACAGTTGCTGATCGAGTAGAAGATCGCGGTGTCGGCCAGCGACGGGTCCTGCACCGGCGCCTTCTCGTCCAGCAGGTTCTGCACGCTGCCAGCCAGACCCTTGACCAGCGCGACCTCGACGAAGATCAGCGGCTCCCCCGGCATGCGGGGATGAAAGAACGCATAGCACCGCCGATCCGAATCCAGCCGATTCTTCAGGTCCCGCCAGGAGCGGATGGCATGCACCGCCTCGTAATCCACCAGCTTTTCCAGCAGCGCGGCCGGGCTGTTCCAGTCGATCCGTTGCAGCTCCAGGAAGCCGATGTCGAACCAGGCCGCCAGCAGACCGCGCAGGTCGGCATCCAGTGCGGTCAGCAGCTTGTCCGTCCCGCGCACCTTCAGCAGCGACCCGCGCAGATCGACCAGGAACTTGCGCCCGTCCGGGATCGAGGTGAACTGCGTCAGCAGCTTCAGTCTGGGTGGCTCCAGCGCGCGGCGCAGCGCCGCCTTCGCGGTCGCCCGTTCGGCCGGGTCGGACGCCGCCTGCACCTTCTCGTAAGCCAACGCCACGGCGTCGGGGTCGGAGTCGAAGCCGGCCAGGGTGCGCAGGAACTCCTTGCGGCCGGCCTCGTCCTGCGACAGATAGGTCTGCGCCAGCTTGGCCGCCCGGTTCCGCGCGCTGACCTCCCCACCTCGCCCCGCCAGGCAGACCTGCATCTGCTCTTCCAGGCTTTCGTCCACCTCGCCGGAGACGCTGGACGCCATGTCGCGCCAGACCTCTGTGATGCGGCGGATGGCGCGATCCAGCAGACCGGTGGAAACAGCTTCGCTCATGCGGGCCTCATGCGGACATCGACGAGCCGATCATAGCGTGAGTGAGGCACAAGGTGGCGTCTTATGTTTCCGCGGCCAGTGCACGAATCAGTGCCGGCAGCAGGTCTTCGACCACAAGCCCCGGGCCGGCTAGCGTCGCCGCACGCCCATGCAGGTAGGCCCCGGCGGCGGCGGCCTCCCACGGCTTCATGCCTTGCGCCAGCATTCCGGCGATAAGGCCGGACAGCACGTCACCAGCACCCGCCGTCGCCAGCCATGGCGGCGCCGAAAGATTGATCGCCACCCGGCCGTCGGGCGCGGCGATGATCGTATCCGCACCCTTCAGCAACACCACCGAACCGGTTTGTTCGGCTGCTTGACGCGCGGCGGACAGGCGATCGTTGGCCGGCGCGCCGAATACCCGGGCGAACTCCCCCGCATGCGGGGTCAGGACGGCGGCGCCGCGCAACGCGTCGGGCTGTCCGGTGAAGGCGGAGAACACATCGGCGTCGGCAACCACCGACCGATCAGCGGCGATCAGCGCGGGAAACACGCCGCGGGCCTCGTCCGGACCCAGTCCGGGCCCGCACACCCAGACATGGCGCCGGTCATCGTGCAGCAACGTGGCGATGTCCGCTTCGTTGACCAGCAGGCCCTGCTCGCCGGATCTATATACGGCTCCGGCGCCGCGGGCGGCGATCGTCACCATGCCGGCGCCGGCGCGACGGGCGGCTTCAGCGGCAAGCCGGGCGGCTCCGGTCATCGTCGCACCGCCGACCACGGTGACATGGCCCCGGGTGTATTTGTGCGATCCGGTTGTCAACGCGGGCAACCGCCACAGCGTCGGCAGGTTGGCAAAGGCGGCCGGCGCGATAGGCTCCAGCACAGTCTGCGGAATACCGATGTCGGCAAGCTCGATGCGTCCGCACAGGTCGCGACCCGGAAGCAGCAGATGGCCCGGCTTCAGCCGGAAGAACGTGACGGTCAGTTCGGCGGCCGGCGCGTAGTCGAGCGGCACGCCAGTGGCGCCATCCAATCCCGAGGGAACGTCGACGGCGACAACCCGCCGGGCGGCTTTCAGCGTATCGGCGACACGCCCGGACAGCGGGCGGGTCAGACCGGCGCCGAACACCGCGTCGATGACCACCTCGGCTCGACCGGCTTCCTCCGGGGTGAAGGCAACGGTCGGTCCGAACCAACCTTTGGCCGCGCCGGCGGCATCGGAGCCAAACCGCGGTTCGCCCAGCGCCGCGAGGCGAACCGGCCAGCCCTCTGACGCGAGCAACCGGGCGGCAACATAGCCGTCGCCACCGTTGTTGCCCGGGCCGGCCAGAACCAGAATGCGGCTGCGCCCGACATGCCGCTTTACCGCGCGGGCGACGGCGCGACCAGCCGCCGCCATCAGGGCCGGACCGGTTTGGCCCTGCCGCGCGGCGCCTTGATCGGCCCGCGCCATCTCGCCAGGCGTGAGCAACGCGGTTCGACCCCGCAAGCGGCGGATCAGGTCAGCGTCGAAGCCTGGAGCATGCGATAGGGACAGGGCGATCTCCTCTGCGACGCGGCGATCAGGCCGTGGTCCGCGGCGGCGCCGAAAGCCAGCGGCCGGTCCAGCGTTCGCACCGCCAGCCTTCGAACAGATAGAAGCGTTCGACGTCCCGGTGTAGCCTGCCAATCGTGCGCAGACCGGATAAACTGACCGCTCATCTACTGGACCTGCTCGAACCCCTGGGTCCGCTCGCCGCGCGGCCGATGTTCGGCGGCGTCGGATTGTTCCATGCCGGGTTGATGTTCGGCCTGATCGCGCGCGAGGAGCTGTTCCTCAAGGTCGGCGAGCCGGATCAGCCCCGGTATAAGGCCGCTGGCGAGGCGCCGTTCAGCTACCCGACGAAGCAAGGCTCGCACACCATCCACTCGTACTGGCGCTGCCCGCCCGAGTTGCTGGACGACCCCGACACCCTGCGGGACTGGGCGCGCCGAGCGGTGGCAGCGGCCGTCGCGGCCGCCCATGGCAAACCGAAGGCCAGACGCTGGCCGGTCGCCCCCGGTTGAGGCGTTCGGCGGAGTCTCGGCGCCGCGACAGGGCGCTTCCAGCAGCACCCATGGCAGGGCAAGCCGTGTTTTCAGCGGATCCCGGTCAACCATCCGGGTCAACGACCCGCGCCAGCGGGCCGTGTGCCCGAACCGCTGCGAATCGCGCGTGCCGACGACGCACATCGTCCAGATCGGCTTGCGTCGAGATGTCGCGTTCGGCGTCCCCCATCACCAGATCGGCGTGGCGCTGCAGCTCGCGCTGCCGCGACGGCGCCAGCTCGCAGCCGACCACGGCGGTCAGCACTTCCAGTTCGCGCATCAGCACGGCCGGGCTGCCGGCGGCGTTCTGGCGGATCATATGGAACATCGCATCCACCAGGCCGGCATAATCGACGTCGGGCACCACCAGAGCCGGGCGACCGTCGCGCAATGACACGCCGCTGCACAGGTGCAGCGGGACAGCGTCGCACAGCGCGGCGCCCAGCCGGTCGAGCACGCTCATCGCGGTATGCGGGTCGTTGATGCCGGGGGACAGGGCGCGAACCGCCACCTCGACCAATTGGCGCACCGCGAACTCAAGGTCGGCCGAACTGACCCGCTGGTTGCCCACGGCGGTCGCGCTGCCGATCGCCCTGTCGGCCCCGGCGACGGCCGGGGTCATCACCGCGATCGCGGCACCAGGGAACACGAAGTCGCCAGGACGAACCAGCAAGCGGATCGACGTCCCGTGCGCCGCCGCCCAGTCGGCGAGGCCCTTGTCGTCAAGCTGCTGCAGGTAGCCGCGCCGCGTATCGGTGATGATTGCAGCGTCGCTCCAGTAACTGGCCGCGGGGGCGGCAGGCTGCGGCTCATCCGTCATCAGCCGGCCGATTGCCTGGCGGACGTCGTCACTGACCAGATCGACCACGGTATCGACGTTGATGCGCCCGGCCATGTGGCCGACGAAAAACACCAGGGTCGCCACGCAGACGAAGGCCAGCAGGATGCTGATGCTCAGCGACAGGTGCGGAACGAACTGGCCCTCGTTCTCGGTGCGGACGCTGCGCAGGACCATCAGGGCGAACGAGAAGGTGCCGAGAAAGGCGCCCAGCGTAAGCTGATTGCCACGGTCGCGGGTGAAGTTCCGCAGCAGGCGCGGGCCCATTTGCCCGGCGGCCAGCGACAGCGCGGCGATGGTGATGGAAAACACGGTGCCGGCGACGCCGATGGTGGAGGAGGCGACCGCCCCCAGCAGGGTACGGGCGCCGGTGCCGCCGCCATTGTAGAGCCAGGGGCTGGCGATCAGCCATTGCGGCACAACGCCGCTCCTGTCCAGGTTGACGGATCCCACGGCGAGCAGGATGCCGGCGATGACCATGAAGCCCGGAAGCAGCCAAAAGGTATCGCCGAGGCTGGTCAGCAGCTTGCGAAGGTGCGCGGTCAGTGACAGGTCCGATCGAGATGACGCGCGGTCCGCGCTGCGATGTTGACAGCCACGTAACCGAGGACCGGATAGCCGACAGCCCATGCCGTCGCAATCGGCGCGGTTGCATCAGACACCGGCATCGCCCGCCTGGCCTGGCCGTCACCGGATGCTCGAAGCACGTGGGCGCGGGCTGCTCGCCGCGGGACAGACGACCGGCCACCGTCACATGGTGGTCGCCTCACCGACTGTCGGCCTGACGCGCCGCCCGTCCGCGCCGTCCGGCCGCCGGACCTCACGCCGCTCGGGTCAGCCGCTTCATGAACGCGGAGATCCGGTGCCGGCGCAACTCGCTGCGCGCCTTGTCGTCCGTCGTCATATAATTGAGCTGAACGCTGTAGCGCTGCCCAACAAACGGCCGGTGTCCATGCCATGTCGCCGGGCCGTTCGGGAACACCAGCAGCGTGCCGTTGACCGGCGGCACCTCGACCACGAAGTCTTCCAGGTCCTGTGGCCCGCGCAGCAGCCGCAGGCACCCCGCCTGGCGGCTCCAGGCATCAGTCTCCCGGTTCAGGTAGAGCAGCACCGTCACCCGCTTGGCCAGGGAGTCGCAATGGATGCGGCCATCCCGATCGCTGGTCCAGCCACGCAGCGTGACCATCACCGGCGCGTCGTGCAGATCCAGGCCGAACAGCCGTTGGATCACGCCGCGCAGCACCGGACCCTCCATCGCCGCCATCAGGGCCGCCGCGCTGGACCCGAGGTGAACCGCATCGACCGGGAAAGACCCCCGCTTGCCCAGCGGCGGCAGGTCCGCCAGGACGGCATCCAGGCTTTTGGGCGGCACGAAGCCGGGCACAACCACATGCGGGAACGGATTGAGCGCGACCGGCGTCGCGTTCAGCTTGGCGTAATCGAGGTCGATCATGATGCCGCGCGGCTTAGCAGCAAAGCCTCGGTCAGGTCGAGCAGGTCGTCCGGCCAATACTCCTCCGGTCTGGGTCGCGCCGGATGCAAGGCTGGATCAGGGCGGCAGGTCAACACCGGCATCACCCAGCGCACCGGCAGCGACCCCCGGCCATCCGCGGCACCCAGCAGCGCCCCGGCGATGGCGGCGTTGGTGTCGGTGTCGCCGCCTTCACCGACGGTTTCGATCAGCGCCGGCTCGATCGCCGAACCAGCCGCCAGGTGGCGGAAGGCGTTTTGCAACGCGATCAGCACCCAGCCCATCTGCCGCTGGAAGTAGGGCGGAGGCACGCCGGCAACCGCGCTTCGCAGCGCCACGCTGACCGGTGCTGACTCGGCACCGGCGGCATCAGCGATCCGGATCGCGGTTTCGATCATGCCTGGCCGATCCGCCCCGGCCAACGCGGCGGCTATCGCAGCGGCGAACGCCGCCGCGGCTACCCGGCAGACCGGATGCGGATGCGACAGCGTGGCGTCTTCGCCAGCCACCCGAGCGGCTTGTTCCGGATTGGCGGCCCAGATCCCGACGGGCGCGATGCGCATCAATGACCCGTTGCTCTGGCTGCCCCGGTCGGCGCTCGATCGGGCGGCCTGTGCCTTGTCCATGTCGGCCGCCGCCGCCGAACCGAACGCCAGGGCGGTGGTTTGGCCACAGTCGAACGGCTTGCTGGCATACCACCTTGCGTATGAAGCGGCGGCATCCTCGGGGTCATAGCGCCCAGCTCGCACCAGACTGCGTGCCAGAGCCAGTCCGAGTTCCGAATCGTCGGTCGGCTGCCCCGCCAACGTCTGCCAAACCGGGCTTGGGGCCAGATCGCGGACGCCGCGCGGATAAGCCGTTCCGATCGCGGCGGCGGATTGAAACTCGACCTGCGAGCCCAGGCTGTCGCCGATCACCATGCCCAGCATGCAGCCCAGCGCGCGGTCGAAGTGCCGGCCCTCGGCCACACGCGGCCATGTCAGGCTGACCTTGGCGTCCCGGCGCGGTTCGGTGCTGCCGCGCCACTGGCACGCCCGCAGGGTCGCCACGGCGGCGGGCGCACCGCCAAAACAGGCAGATGGACGGCTGTCGCCAGCCTCGCCATAGGTCACCGCAACCCCGTCCTCGGCCACCAGGATGCCGCCGGCAGCGGTCAGCAACGCATGGCCGGCGGCGATGTCGTGCGCATTGACTGGCCGCAACGTCACCGTGGCGATCCCGTCCCCGATCGCCACACGTGCCAGACGGTAGGCGATCGAGGGCAGCGGCATGAAACGGGCCGGCGCACAGGCGCCGCTGTTCCAGACCGGTCGCTGACCGGCGCCGTGGTTCAGGAACACCACGTCGGCGGCGGTCAGCCGGCGATGCCTCAGGTCGATCGTGACCGGCACACCGTTGCGCGTGATGCCGCCGCCCTCGGCCCACGCGATCATGTCGGCGCCGCGATCCGGGCTGGTCGGGGCGAACACCACGCCCAGGACCGGCGTTCCGCGGCGCAGCAACGCGACCGAGACTGCACTGCCGCGTCGCCCTTCAAGGAAGGCCCGGGTGCCGTCATGCGGATCGACCACCCAGCAATAGCCGTTCGCCGCGGCCGCCAGCACGCCGGCTTCCTCACCGACAAAGCGGGCGGGCAGCAGCGCGGTCAACCGGTCGCGCAGGAACAGCTCGATCTCGGTGTCGATCGGCGCCGTATCGGTGTCGCTGAAGCGCGGTCCGTTCGGCCGGCTGAATTCCGCGGCAAGCCATGTGCCGGCCTGGGTGACGAGATCGATCACCGCCGGAAGGATGGGGGGCAGGGGTGCTGTCGACATGGATTTGAAGAGTCTAGGCGCTCGCGCCGTTACGCGCTATCTCAACCGCGCCCGCCATGGATAGTTCCCCATCATCCTCGCACGCCGGCCCGTCCGGCCAGACCGGCTCATCAAAGCAGATTGGCTCGTCGACGCAGTCTGCCTCGTCGGCCCAGTCTGCCTCGTCCACCCAGTCTGGCTCGTTGACGCAGGCCGCTGCTTCCAGCCAGCCTGGCCCGCTACCCGCCTATCAGGCCATGCTCGCCGCCAGGTCGCTGGCGGCCGACCCGGCGCAGGCGGCGGCGGCGGATCGTCTGCAGGATTTGTGGGACCGGCTGCGGGACTACGACCCGGCACCCGCTCCACCAGTGGGCAACGGCTTCCTGGCCCGCCTGATGCACCGTCGTCATGCCGAGGAATACGTGCCGACCGGCCTCTATCTGGTGGGTGCGGTCGGCCGCGGAAAGTCCATGCTGATGGACCTGTTCTTCGAAACCGCCGACGTCGCGCGCAAACGGCGCATCCATTTTCACAGCTTCATCCAGGATGTGCATGCCCGCATCCATGCCTGGAAAAAGTCGCACCCGGACGTGACAGACCCCATCCCGCCGCTGGCGAACCAGATCGCGGCCGAGGCGGCGCTGCTGTGCTTCGACGAATTCCAGGTCAACGATATCGCCGATGCGATGATCCTCGGGCGGCTGTTCCAGGCGCTGTTCGAGCGCGGCGTCGTGGTGGTCACGACGTCCAACATCATGCCCGACGACCTGTTCAAGGGCCAGCCGGGCCGTGACGCGTTTCTGCCGTTCATCGCCTTGATCAAGCAGCGCCTGGAATTGCTGGTGATGGATGCCGGGCGAGATTACCGGCGCGAACGGATGCGCGGCCTGCTCACCTGGCGGGTGCCGGCCGACGCCAGGGCCCGCCAGGAGCTCGACAGCGGTTTTCTGCGGTTGACCGGCGGTTCGGCGATCGAGGCGGTCACCCTGACGGTGATGGGACGCAGCCTGATCGTCCCCAAGGCGGCTGATGGGGTAGCCCGCTTTGACTTTGACCGCCTGTGCAACACCGCCCTGGGGGCAGCCGACTACCTGGCCATCACAGCCCGGTTCCACACGCTGGTGCTGGACGGCATCCCCCTGCTGTCACCGGATAATTACGATCAGGCGCGGCGCTTTATCGTGCTGGTCGACACCCTGTACGAGCACCGGGTGAAGCTGATCGCATCGGCCGATGCGCCGCCCGATCAGCTGTATCAGCGCGGCCAGAACGCGAAAATGTTCGAGCGCACCGCATCGCGTCTTGACGAGATGCAAAGCGAGCACTGGCTGGGCCTGTCTCACCTGCGGTGAAACCGGCTTCGCCCTTTAACAATATCAGGCTTGCGGAACAACGATATTGCAGCTGATCCTGATCTCAACCCGATCTACACAATCTTTACCCGGCGCCCCGCCATCGCCATCGGGAACGAGATCATGTTTGTCTCCGCCGATGGACCGCCAACGCGGTGCTTCCCGCGACATCCGCCAAGACTGTCCGCACGTCCCGATCCGCCCGTCGCCACTGACTTGCGGCATGTCAAATCGCCACCGTCGACGAATAGGGTGGGATGAAATTATGTTGTTGCGCTATCATGACACGAGGCCGGCAGAGCGCGTCGGCCAGGCAGGAAGTAACTGGCGTCAATGGACTTTCAGAGTGCCGATCGAACCGGTAAGCCCGACATCGCGGTCGTTGTCGGCAGTGCGGCGCAGCAGGCCCGGGTCGCCGGCTGCCTGACCTCGTTCTACCGGCTCAGGGAATACCGCGACAGCGCCCAGGCGATCGCGGGCTGTCGGGCGCAACTGCCGCGTCTGGCGCTGGTCAGCGAGGAAATGACCGGCGGCAACGGGTTCGACTTCGTGCGGATGCTGCGGCTCGATCCGAAGCTCGCGGCGGTACCGGTCGTGATGATGGTCGCCAGGGACGACAATGTGGCCCGCGACAGGCTGGCTCAGTGCGGCGCCGACAGCCTGGTGCTCAGCCGCTGTCCGCCCGCCACCCTGGTAACGGCCATCTCCGACCTGCTCAATCGTCGCGTCGAGCACGAATGGCGATCGCTGCACGCGCTGCAGCGGCAGGCGCTGACCGGCACGTTGGAACTGTTCAACGGCATCGCCAACGGCATCTGCGGCGGCACGCCGATCCTTTTCGGATCCGTCAGCGAGGCGTGCGGGCCGCTGGTCGAAGCCGTCGCCAACAACGATTTCCGGGAGATCCTGCTCGGCGTGCGCAATCACGATAACTACTCGTATGCCCACTCGGTCCGGGTCGCGACCTATCTCGCCCTGTTCGGCTTCAATCTTCGCCTGCCCAAGGAGGAACAGGTCATTCTGGCCAGCGGCGGCCTGCTGCACGACGTCGGCAAGATGCTGATCCCTCGCGAAGTGCTGAACAAGCCGGGCCGGCTGACGGCCGCGGAATTCGAGGTGATGAAGGGCCACGTCGCCGCGTCCAGGGCATATCTGACCACCTGTATCGACTTGCCCAAGGGCATTATGACCATCGCCGCGCAGCACCACGAAAGGCTGGACGGCATGGGCTACCCCGACCGCCTGCCGGGCAGCAAACTGAACCGGCTGGCGCGGATGGCGTCGATCATCGACGTGTTCAGTGCCTTGACCGACCGGCGCGTCTATAAGCCAGCGATGGGCGCCGAAGCCGCCCTCAAAATCATGTCGGATGAGATGGCTTCCCATCTGGATCTGAAGCTGCTCGGTCTGTTCCGCCAGATGCTGCTGGATGCGACCGAAAACGTGTCGACGGAAAGTGACTGAACGACGCAGGCGGGTGACGAAGGCGGCGGCGTCGGGTTGATCCCTTTGGTCTCGGCGTACCAGCCGATCATGGCGCAATCGATCGGTCGGTTTTCTCCAGCGATCCCATGGCTTCGGCGAAACGGCACACCGAACAGGGGTATGCCGCTCACCCAAACTTGACTCGGGCTGCTTTGCGACCGGCTACCAGGGCCGGTCCACCCGCCTGTCTTGTGGATGACCTGGCCGCCCACCGCCCCGGCCGCCGGGCTGGAAGGGGCACCGCCGACGCCCCACTCTTCCGCTACCCAGCATACGGAATGCGCGGTAGAACCCGCCCCAGACAGCGAAGCGACGGATCATGGCCAGTTACCAATATGTCTATGTGTTGAAGGATTTGACGAAGAATTTCCCCGGCGGACGAGAGGTGTTCAAGGGGATCACCCTGTCATTCCTGCCGGGCGTGAAGATCGGCGTGCTTGGCGTGAACGGCGCCGGCAAGTCGACGCTGATGAAGATCATGGCCGGGATCGAGACCGAATACGGCGGCGAAGCCTGGGCCGCGCCCGGCTCCACGGTCGGTTATCTGGCGCAGGAACCGCCCCTCGATGCCACCAAGACCGTTGGCGAGAACGTCGAGGAGGCGTTCGCCGACCTGAAAGCGGCGCTGAACCGGTTCAACGAGATCTCCATGGCGTTCGCCGAACCGATGAGCGATGAGGCGATGAACAAGCTTCTGGCGGAGCAGGGCGACCTGCAGGAGACGATCGATGCCGCGGACGGCTGGGAACTCGACCGCAAGGTGGAGATCGCGCTGGACGCGCTGCGCTGCCCGCCGGCCGATGCGCCGATCACCAAGCTATCCGGCGGTGAGCGGCGCCGCGTCGCGCTGTGCCGGCTGCTGCTGGAAAAGCCTGATCTGCTGCTGCTGGACGAGCCGACCAATCATCTCGATGCCGAAAGTGTCTCCTGGCTGGAACACACGCTGCACGACTACGCCGGCACCGTGATGGTGGTGACGCATGATCGTTACTTTCTCGACAACGTCACCGGCTGGATGCTGGAGCTTGAGCGTGGGCGCGGCTATCCGTTCGAGGGCAACTACTCCTCCTGGCTGCAACAGAAGCGCAAACGCCTGCAGCAGGAAGAAAAGGAAGAGAGTGCCAGGCAGCGCTCACTCGCGGCGGAATCGGAATGGATTGCTGCCTCGCCGCGGGCTCGGCAGACAAAAAGCCGAGCGCGCATCGCGAAGTATGAGGAGATGCTGCAGAAGTCGCAGGAACTGGCGACTGGCGTGGCGGAGATCGTTGTTCCGCCGGGACCGCGGCTGGGCAATGTGGTGATCGACGCCGAGGACCTGCGCAAGGGCTACGGCAACAACGTGCTGATCGACGGGCTGAACTTCAAGCTGCCGCCGGGCGGCATTGTCGGCGTGATCGGGCCGAACGGTGCCGGCAAGACGACACTGTTTCGCATGATCACCGGGCAGGAGCAGCCCGACGCCGGATCATTGCGCATCGGCGACACGGTGAAGCTGGGCTATGTGGATCAGTCGCGCGACAGTCTGGATGCGAACAAGACCGTGTGGCAGGAGGTCAGCGGCGGCGAGGAAATCATCTATCTGGGCAAGCGCGCGGTGCAATCGCGGGCCTATGTCGCAGCGTTCAACTTCAAGGGCGCTGACCAGCAGAAGAAGGTCGGCATCCTGTCGGGCGGCGAGCGCAACCGGGTGCATCTGGCGAAGATGCTGAAGGTGGAGCACAACGTGCTGCTGCTGGACGAGCCGACCAACGACCTGGACGTCGACACCTTGCGGGCATTGGAAGAAGCGCTGACCGAGTTCGCCGGCTGTGCGGTGATCATCAGCCATGACCGATGGTTCCTGGACCGCCTGGCGACCCACATCCTGGCGTTCGAGGGCGACAGCCACGTCGAATGGTTCGAGGGCAACTTCCAGGCCTATGAGGAAGACAAGCGGCGCCGGCTTGGCGCGGAGGCGACGGAACCACACCGGATCAAGTATCGACCGCTGGCGCGGTAATCGCGCCAGCAGCCGGCGCGGGCGGCAACCGCGGATACTACTGCTTTGGGCATGACAGCGGCGGGAACGCCGCCGCGGCCGGAACCGTGGCCAGCCTGGTGTAATACGCCCAGCGCGCCTGGATGGCGGCTGGCTGCTTTACCCGGTAAACGTTCAGGTCGTGCATGACGCGGCCATCCGTCCGCACGCTGACGGTGCCGAACAGGGTGCCCCTGATCGGCGCGCGGCCCAGTTCGACCCTGACCTTGTCAGCCGATATATCCTCCACCGCCTTGGCGGCATGCAGGAAACTCAGGGTCGCGGCATAAACCTCGGCGGCATTGTCATCGGCCGGCGACCCGGGCATGTGCTGGTTCCAGCGCCGACTGAAGTCGCGCGTGGCGGCATCGGTGTCCCAGTAGAACGGTGCGACCACGACAAGTCCCGCGGCCATCGTCACCCCGGCCTGATCGATATCGGCAATCCGCGCATGAGGTGCCGCGAACGTCGCACGATCGGTCAGGCTCGCGGTTCGGGCGGCGCGGATGACCTCGACGAGGTCGCCATCGCCCTCGGTCAACACCACGATCTGCGGATCGGCGGCCTCGATCTTCGGCTGCGCCTTGGCGAGTGCCACACTGCTGCCGACGTCGTTGATCACGTCGATGATCTGTCCACCCGTGGTGGCGACCGCGTCGTGCAGCGCGGCCTGTCCGGCGATGCTGGTCGGCGTTCGGTCGGCCAGCACCAGCCAGCGCTTGACGGCGCGTGGCGCCAGGGCCTGCGCCAGCGCGCGCGCCCGCGCCGCTGGACCAGTACCCCAGATGATCGCGTCAGGCGAGCACAGCGCCGCATCCGGATCCGCGTCGGCGGATGCCACCAGCAGCGTCCGGTGCCGCTGCGCCACCATGCGGGCGATCTGCCGATCGACCAGCGGCCCGGCGGACGACAGCACGGCGGCGACGTGCTGATTGTCCAGCCAGTCGCGCACCTGATCGCGCGTCGCCTGCGTCGACCCGTCCGTCGTGCCCGGCAGGATTTCAGCGTCGCCCTTGAGGAACTCGGTGCCGAAGTCGCTCGCGGCCATCTGTGCGGCGGCGATCGCGCCGTTGCCGGTCTCGCCGGTCGCCGGTGGAGCAACATCCTGCAGTATCCCGATCTTGATCTTGTCTTCGGGAAGCTTGCCCTGGGACACCGCCGGCAGCATCAGCACGGGCAGCATCAGCAAAAACCCGCCCAGCAAGCCGGCGGAGCCGGAAAGCCGGCGCGTGAGGCCGGCGAAGCCGGATCGCATCATCAAGGAACTCCCTCTCGCGGCCATGCGGCGGTCGCGCCGCGCCATTCCGCCGCATCGTCCAGGAACAGCCGGCGCAGCACCAGGAGCGTGGCGAGCGCGCTCATCATGCCGGCAGGAACCCACAGCACGAGCCCGCCGATCTGCTGGTCCAGCAGCGGGCTGATGGCAGGGAACACCCGCCCGCACAGGGAGAAACTCGGATAAAGCTCGTGTTGTGCCAGGCCGATCGAGGTGCCCAGGGCGATCTGCGGAAAGATGATCACGAAGGCCAGCGTCGCGCGGGTGAAAAAGCCGATCGGGGCTGGTGGGTGCGGCCGCGGGTCCAGCACCAGGAACCAGAACAGCAGGCCGTCGCCGACCATGCTGATGTTCATGATCGCGTAGAGCCGAGGATCGATCATGGCGCGAAAGGTGACCGGGGGTATCAACCAGAAAACCAGCAGGCCTTCGAACAGCAGGATCGCGAGCAATGGCTGCTGCAGCACGCGCAGCATTCGCCGAGGAAACGCCGATCCGCACCAGCGACGGGCCGGCGCCGGCATCCCCCTGGCGATCGTCGCACCCGGCCAGCTGAGCGCGATCAGGAACGGTCCCAGATGATGCATGACGGCGTGCTGCACCCGGTTCATGAAGAACATGTGCTGGGCGAGGTATTCAAACCGGGTCAGCAACACGCAGTAGATGGCGGCGAAGCCGATCAGGAAGCAGCCGACCCGCCAGGGCGACATGCGCGCCGCCGCATCGGTTCGGTGCAAGCCGCGCAGGAACCACAGCAAACCCCATCCGGCTGCCAGGAAGGCCGACCAGGAGAAGTCCCACGGCGCCCATACGGGCAGCATCGTCGGGTGCTGGCCACCCAGCCAGCTCAGGCCCAGACCAAGTACCACGACAGACGCCTCGGCCAGCGGCAGCCGCCCAGGTGTCGGTTGCCGTGCCATAATCGGAACCCGGCTGCCGGTCCAGCCTGGCCAGGGGCCGACACCCTGGTTCATGCGCGCGTTTCCCTTATGCATGGGGGAAACGCGGCGTTGGATTTGCCGTTGCAGGGTCGGAAATTGCACAACGAAGAGGATCGAGGCATGGCATCACGGATCGAGGACTACGCGATGATCGGTGACGGTCGAACCGCGGCACTGGTGTCGCGTGGCGGATCGATCGACTGGATGTGCCTGCCTCGGTTCGACGCCGATGCCTGCTGCGCGGCGTTGCTGGGCACCGAAGCGCACGGGTTTTGGCGGATCGCCCCCTGCGGGTCCAGCACGCAGAGCCGTAGTTACGACAGTGATACCTTGGTGCTGCGAACCGAGTTCGCCAACGGGCCGAACCGCGTCCGCCTGACCGACTTCATGCCGCCGGAAACTGAACATCCAACCATCGTGCGGCAGGTGACCGGACTGCACGGTTCGATGCGCCTGCGTTGCGAACTGACGTTGCGGTTCGACTATGGCCTCATCGCGCCGCGCATCCGGCGACAGGATGGGGCCATGACGGCGGTGGTCGGGCCGGATCTGGTCGTGCTGCGCGCGCCGGTACCGCTGGAGGAAAAGGACGCCAGCATCGTGGCGACCTTTGATGTCGCCGCCGGCCAGAGCGTTGCCTTCGTGCTGTCTTACGGTCTTTCGCATCTGCCCGCGGCCGCCGCTGTCGATGCAACCCGCGCGCTGGACAACACGCTGGCCTACTGGCGCGAATGGGCCGGGCGCTTCACCGTGGAAACACCATGGCGCGATGCGGTGATGCGGTCGCTGCTCACCCTGAAAGGCCTGAGCTATCATCCCACCGGCAGTATCGTCGCGGCGGCGACGACCTCGTTGCCCGAGGTGCCCGAGGGGCAGCTCAACTGGGACTATCGCTTCTGCTGGCTTCGCGACGCCAGTTTCACCCTGTCGGCGCTGCTGAACGCGGGCTACCACGAAGAGGCCATCGCCTGGCGCGACTGGATGCTGCGCGCGATCGCCGCGGCACCTGACAAGTTGCGGATCATGTATCGGGTGGACGGTGGCCGACGGATCGACGAGTGGCCGGTGACGTGGCTGCCGGGTTACGAAGGGTCGGCGCCGGTGCGGGTGGGCAATGCAGCCGCCGCGCAAACCCAGATCGACGTCGTCGGCGAGCTGCTGGATGCACTCGATCTGATCGCGCTCGGCGGCATCGACCACACGCCGGAGATGTTGGCGGCGCAGTGCGAGCTGGTGGAGCGGCTGGAGCAGACCTGGCAGGACAAGGGCCATGGGCTTTGGGAATCGCGCGGCCAGCCGCAGCACTATACCTATTCGAACGTGATGTGCTGGGTTGGCGTGGACCGCTTCATTCGCGGCAGCGCGCGGCGCGGCGAGGCAGACAGCCCAATGCTGCGGCGGCTGCACGCGTTGCGCACCCGTATCCATGAACGGGTCATCGAGCGGAGCTGGAATTTCGCGCGCGGGCACTTCGTCGACCGCTTCGGCGGCGAGCGGGTGGATGCCAGCCTGCTGCTGCTGCCGCTGGTCAAGTTCCTGCCGGCGGATGACCCGCAGATGGCGGCGACCATCGATGCGGTCGAACGGGATCTGAGTGAGGATGGGCTGGTGTGGCGCACGCCGAAAGGCGGCGACACCGACCAGGGCGCGTTCATCGCCTGCACCTGCTGGCTGGCCGACTGCCGCGCCTTGCAGGGCCGCCACGATGACGCGGTGAGACTGCTGGAAAAGGCGCTGTCGTTGCGTAACGATGTCGGTCTGCTGTCCGAGGAGTATCATCCCGGTCTGCGTCGCCTGATCGGCAACTTCCCGCAGGCGCTCAGTCATCTGGCCCTGATCAACACGGCACTCGGCCTGTCGGGACCGGTGCTGCAACGAGGTGGCGGCTGAGGTGCCTTTCCGCAGTCATCGAGTGGCGTAGTCCATCATGATGAGCGTGAACAGGATCGCGACCCAGAAGAAGCCCAGCCCCGCGAAGAGCTGAATGATCGGCGGTTCCTTGTGCACCTCCATCGCGACGACGATCACCGTCGCCACCATGGTCGCGGCGATGACCACTTCGACAATCCAGGCTCGGCCGCTGATGAAGAATATGCCCAGCAGCACGTTGATCCCCAGCATCGTCAGCAGCGCCAGCATGGTCAGCAGCGGCGTGCGGAGATGTGGTTTCAGTTCCTGAAACATCGCTCACCTGTTCAGCAGATAGAGCGTCGGGAACACGATGATCCACATCAAATCGATGAAATGCCAATAAAGCCCGGTGATTTCGATGCGGTTCTGATGCTTTTCGAGGAAACCCTGTCGGCTGGCCAGCCACGTCATCAACAACATGATCGTGATGCCGACGGTCAGGTGGATCGCGTGCAGGCCGGTGATGATGAAATACAGGTCGGTGAACAGGCGCGATTCCGGGTCGCCCACCAGTTCATATCGGCGCCAGGGCAGGAACGGCGTCATATGTTCCACGTAGTCGCGATAGTACTCGTAACCCTTCAGCACCATGAACAGGGTACCGAGCGCCGCGGTGGACAGCATGGCGCGCAGCATGATGCGCCGCGCGCCAAGCCGCGACGCCTCGATGGCGACGCTCATGCAGAAGCTGGACAGGATCAGCACCGCGGTGTTGGTGGCGCCGATCCAGAACTTCAGGTGCAGTGCGACGGCGGTGACCGACGCCGGATACAGCACACGGATCACCAGAGCCGAAACGAACAGGCCCGAGAACAACAGCAGTTCGGTCAGCAGAAACGTCCACATGCCGAGTTTCGCGGTTTCCCGCTGCTGCTCGGCGGAATTGAAATGCTCCTCGACCTCGATGCCGACGGTGACCGACACGTTATTGCTCCGGCGTCACGTTGGGGTAGTCGTAGGGGTCGTAATCGACCCGCGGCGTATGCTCGAAATTGTGCTTCGGCGGCGGCGAGGTGGTCGTCCACTCAAGGCCCTTCGCGCCCCATGGGTTGTTGTCAGCCTTCTCGCCGTACCACAGCGACCAGATCAGGTAGGTCAGTGGCATGAGGTAGGCCAGTGCCAGGATCGTGGAGCCGGCGGAGGACAGCACATTGAGCACCTGATAGGCCGGTGGATAGGTGGCATAGCGGCGCGGCATGCCGAGATAGCCAAGCACATACTGCGGGAAGAACGTCATGTTGAAGCCGATGAACATCAGCAAGGCGGCAACGCGGCCCCAGGGTTCGGAGTACATCCGCCCGGTCATCTTCGGCCACCAGAAGTGAAGCCCCCCCAGGAAGGCAACCACCGTCGCGCCCACCATGATGTAGTGGAAATGCGCGACGACGAAGTAGGTGTCATGCACGTGGCCATCCAGAGCGGTCGAGGCCAACATCAGGCCGGTCACGCCGCCGATCACGAACAGGCCGATCCAGCCCATGGCGTACAGCATCGGCGTGTCCAGCCGGATCTCGCCCTTGTGGATCGTTGCGGCCCAGTTATAGACCTTGATGGCGGACGGCACGGCGACGATGAAGCTCATGAACGAAAAGGTCAGGCCGGCATAGGGGCTCATGCCATTGTAGAACATGTGGTGGCCCCACACGAAGAAGCTGATCACGGCGATGCCGACGCTGGAGAAGGCAATGAACTTGTAGCCGAAGATTTTCTTGTACGAGAAGGCGGTGATCAGCTCGCTCATGAGGCCCATGCCCGGCAACACCATCACGTACACCACCGGGTGTGAGTAGAACCAGAACAGATGCTGGAACAGCACCGGGTCGCCACCATTTTTCGGGTCGAAGATGGCAAGTCCGAAGGCTCGGTCGACGAACAGCAATATTAGGCCGATGGTCAGTACCGGTGTGGCCAGCACCAGGATCATGCTTGTGGCGTACAGTCCCCACACGAACAGCGGCAGCCGGAACCATGTCATGCCCGGACAGCGCATCTTGTGGACCGTGACCATGAAGTTCAGGCCGGTCAGGATCGATGAGAACCCGACCATGATGATGCCGCCCACCGCCGTCAGCACCCAGGAGTTGGAGTATTGCGTGCTGAGCGGCGTGTAGAAGGTCCAGCCGGTGTCAACGCCGCCCCAGATCATGACGAAGATCGTGAACAGCGAAGAGAACACGAAGATATACCAGCTCAGCAGGTTGAGCCGGGGAAAGGCCACGTCCTTGGCGCCGATCAGCAACGGCAGCAGGAAGTTTCCCAACGTGTTCGGGATCGATGGCACCAGGAAGAACCAGACCATGATCACGCCGTGCAACGTGAACATCCTGTTGTACACGTCGTTGCTCAGGATCGAGCCGTCCGGCACGATCAGCGCCAGCCGGATCAGGCCGGCCGCGAGGGCACCGAGCAGAAAGAACCCGGTGATCGACACGAGATACAGGATGCCGATGCGCTTGTGGTCGGTCGTGAAGATCCAGGAACTGAGAGTCTGATCCACGTGCAGATAGTCATCCGGCACATCGATGACCGGGGTTGGGATCACCAGGTCGCGCATCGCGGCGTCACTTGGGCTCATGGCATGTGCTCGCTTTGCAGACCCAATGATTTGATGTAGGCGACAAGTTCCGCGAGGTCGGCGTCGGAAACCACACCCGCGAAGCTTGGCATGACCGGCTTGTAGCCCGCCGCGACCTGCTGCTTGGGCTGCAGGATGCTGTCGCGGATATAGGCGTCGTCCGCCACCGCGGTACTGCCGTTCTGCAGCGGCACGACATGGCCATACAGACCTGCCAGCGACGGGGCCCGCACGGTGTTGGAGTTCACGTGGCAGCCGCTGCAGCCGTAGCTGTCGAACAACTGCTTGCCGCCCGCCACCAGGGTCTGGCTGGAGCCAGCCTGGTTCAGCCAGGTCTGGTAATCGGCGGCCGACATCACATACAGCGTTCCCGCCATCAGCGCATGGTCCGCGCCGCAAAGCTCCGAGCAGAACAGCCGGTAGGCACCGGTGCGGTCGGCCTGGAACCACAGCATCGTGGTGCGGCCCGGTATGACCTCCTGCTGGATGCGCAGGGCCGGAATGTACAACGAGTGGATAACGTCCTGGGAATCGATATTGACCCGGATCGGTCGGCCGACCGGCACGTGCAGATCGTTGATCTCCCACTGGCCGCCCGGATGCTGGAATTTCCACATCCACTGGCGTCCCATCGCGCTGATCACGGTGGCGTTTGGCGGTGCGTTCTGCTGCTGCAGGTAGATGGCGCCCGCCCAGAAGAAAAACACCAGCGAGATCACGAACGGCCCAACCACCCATGTCATCTCGATAGCGGTGTTGCGGGCCTCGCGGTGGGTGCGGTCGGCCGGGCGGCCGGCGCGATATTTCACCGCGCAGTAAGTCATGAACACGAAGACCGGTGCCACCAGCAGGAACAACACGACGCACCAGACGGCGAAGATCTCATCGATCTGCCCCGCCATCACAGATGCGGCGGGCGGCCAAAGCTGCGACGGGAAATGTGGAAGATACGGATGCATTACGGTGGCGTATCCAGACTCTGGCCCAAGCTGAGGGCCATCGCCCGATCGATCGGAATGCGGGCGGTGCTGTGATCGGCGCTGGTCCAGCCGTAGCTGTGCAGCAGCCGATTTTCCCGCGCGTATTGGTGGGCCAGGTCGGCCACCGGGTCACTCTGCAACTGCGGCGCCGGCGGCCCGCTGCGTGCCGTCTGTTGCGAGGACAAGTTGCCAAAGGAGTGACCGCGGGCGATGTCGAAGCGCCAGACCATGATGAAGACAATGCCGATCACCAGAGCCGTGGTGGCGGCGATGGCAGCCAGGATGATGGTGACGTCGCGAGCGTTGATATCCCGCGGTTCAAAACCGAGCTCCAGAGCCGCGGGACTGGCTGGCGTGCGCGGTATGCCGGTCGCACTGACCTGCTCCGGCGGGGTGCGGAAAAACGACGTCAACGCGATAACCAGGCCGCCCAAGGTCAGCAGCTGCCAGACCGTGATCTTGCGGTTCCCGGCTGGGTGGCGGATCGCGTTCCTACGCATCGGCAGATGGTCCCGCGGTCGGGTGGATGGGCATTGACACCGGCACCGCGCCGGGCAGCAGGCACAGGCCCAGCATCACGCCGCCAATGCCGGCGAGCCCCAGCACGTCCACGACCGAGATCGTGAAATACTGACGCAAGGACGGGGTGATCAGCCAGAGCATCCCGAACGCCTGTGCGCACAGCACCAGAATCGCCATCGCCGGCAGCATCGATGGGTGACGCCGTCCGCTGGGCATCAGCAGCGTGACCAGCGGGATGACGGCGCCAATCAGGACGCCCAGCCACACCACGATCTGGCTGAACGGGTTGGACCGATGCACATACCAGGCGATATCGGCCGGCTTGTCCGCCGACCAGATCACCAGGAACTGCATGAACTGCAGGAACAGCCAGGCGGCGATCGCGATGACCAGGAAGGACGCCGCGACATCAGGTGCCGCGAGCCGCCACGGCTGTCCCGCCAGCAGCAAGGCAACGCTGATGGCGATGGTGGCCTGTATCGCCATCAGCAGCAGGCCATACTCGGCGGAAAGCCAGTCCGGCTCGACCGTCATGGCCCAGTCCACCGCTGCCAGCGTCGCGGTGACGGCGTAGATGAACAGCCCGATGGCCGCCATGCCGCGCCGGCCGTCCACCGCTTCCAGCGCCGGTGGGCGGAGGAAGAGCAAAGCCAGGATAATCCACAGCACGAAGTACACCACGCTGCGCGCGATGAACGCGTTGTGGGTCATCCAGGTGCGCGCGAACGGTGTGCTGAAGCCATGCCCAACGGTCCAGCCGAACAGGCCCGTCGGCCACACCAGCACCGGGATCATCAGCACGGCGGCAACCGGAGTCAGCCACAGCAGGCGCCGCAACGCCGGCTCCAGACCGAAGCCGGCGCCCGGGCCGGCGAGATCCAGCAGCATCACGACCGGCAGGGCGCCCAGCGGCAGCGATGACCAGAACAGCCAGTTGGCCAGGTAGGACGGCATGAACACAGCCGCACGGGACAGCCATCCGGTCAGCAGCAGCAGCGCCGCGCCCGCAACGATCAGGCCGAGGCTGAGGCGCCTCATGGCTGGGCCTGCTGCAGAGATTGCCTGTCCTGGTCTGACAGGCTGGCGACCCGGGCACGCTGACTGCGCTGCAAGGCGCGGATGTAGGCCACGATGGCCCAGCGGTCGGTCGGCGAAACCCGATCGGCATAGCCGTACATCACGCCGTGGCCGTTGGTGATGACGTCGTAGAAGTGCTGCGCCTTGGCCTTCAGCAACGGGTCGCTGAACAGCGCCGGCGGGTGAGGGAAGCCGCGCTGCACGATCATGCCCTGACCGTCGGCCGCCGCGCCGTGACAGGGCACGCAGTCAATCGCGAAGCGCCGCCGGCCGCGCGACAGCATGGCCTGGGTGATCATCGCCGGCTGCGGCACGGATACATCAGGCGCGTTGCGCGCGATGGTGCCGGCGACCGGATGCTGCATGGTCATGCCGTTGCGGAACAGGGAAAAGCTGCTCCAGGTCACCGCCCGCTGCTGCTCGAACATGTCCTCCTTGGCGCAGGTGGCCATGGTCAGCAGCAGCAACAGCGGCGCCAGGCTGCGTCGCTTCATCGTGGCACCCGCTGGATGCGCAGCGGACGGGTCGGCAGATCGGCCAGCACACGCTCCACCAGATCGGGATCGAAATCGTCAGACCGAGCCTCGACCGCGACAAACAGACTGTCCTGGGTGACGCCCTCGATGCCTTCGATGTTGAAGACGGGGTGGTTTATGCGGGGCAGGCGATCAAGAAACAACATCGCAACGAACACCACGACGGCGCCGGACAGCATGGCGAAGGCGAAGCTGGGGATGACGTAGTACGGCCAGCTCCAGAGTGGACGGCCGCCGATGTTCAAGGGGTAGTCGACCACCGTGGCGAAGGCCATCATGGCGAAACAGCCGAGGCCGCCGGCGAGTGCGCCGACCATGGCGATCCAACCGAGGCCTGGGCCGCGCAGGGCCAGGGCCTGGTCCATGCTGGCAACCGGCAGCGGGGAATAGGTATCGACGACGCCGAAATGCCGCTGCCGCAAGGCCGCCGCGGCGGCGAGCAGGCCTTCGAGTGTCGCGAACTCCGCCGCGACGCCGTAGAGCCTCGGCGCGTTAGCCATGCAGCGGCACACCCGCCTGCTGACGCGCCAGCAGCCTGGACTCGACGATCGAGGCGACCGGCACGTAGCGCAGGGCCAGCAGCAGCAGCATGCCGAACAGGCCGATCGTTCCGATCCACGTGACGACCGCCCAGATGCCGATGGTGTAGAGCGCTTGGGAGGACGGCAGGAAATCGCGGTGCTGGGTGATCACCAGGCTCATGAAGCGGTCACCCCACATCCCGGCCATGACCAGGATGCCGAGCACCGCCAGCATCAGCGCGCTGTGGCGAACGGCGCGGAACCACAGCAGATGGATCGGCAGCAGCGCCGCGACGACGATCAGCCAGAAGCTGGGGGCGTACAGTCCGGTCAACCGGCGCATCATCACCGATCGGTCATAGCTATCGCCGCCCAGGCTGGTGAAGAAGAAGTCGGCACAATAGCAGTAAGTGGAAAGCAGGCCCGCGGCGAGGATCAGGCGGCCGAGAACGTCCAGATGCTGGTCGGTGATCAGCGATTTCATCGGATAGATGTACCGAATGACCGCTACGATCAGCGCGACCAGCCCGAGGCCGGAAAAAGCGGCGTTGACGATGTAAAAGGCCGGCAACAGCGTGCTGTGCCAGCCCGGTTCCAGCGTGCCGGCATACATCACCGAGGCGCCGCACTGGGTGCAGATCGCCTGCAGCACGCCCAGTACTGCCAGGATGCGATAGGCCTGCACCCAGCGCGCCCAATGGACGGCGGAACCGCGCCATCCCAGCGCCGCCACACCGTAGATCTGCTTCTGCCGCAAGCGCGTCGCGCGGTCGCGCAGGGTGGCCAGGTCGGGGATCATGCCGACATACCAGAACAGCACCGCAACGATCAGGAAGCTGATGATGTCGAACGCGTCCCACACGAGTGGGCTGCGGAACTGTGGCCACAGGTCCAGATTGTTTGGATAAGGCAATGTCCAATAGAAGAACCACGGGCGGCCGAGATGGATGATCGGATAGATCCCCGCGGCCGCGGCGGCCAGCACGGCAACGGTTTCAGCCGTGCGGTTGAGCGCGCCGCGCCAGTACTGCCGCAGCAACAGCAGCAACGCGGAAACCATCAGCGCGCCGCAGGCATTTCCCATCCACCAGTCGTAGCTCACGATGTCCAGCGCCCAGCCGACCGGGATGTTGTTGCCCCAGACCCCGACGCCCCAGTACAGCAGCCAGCCGACCGCGCCGATCATCAACCCCACCAGGGCCGAGCAGACCGCGAACGCAATGAGCCAGCGGGTGCTTGAGGGATGGTCAAAGGTTATGCCCGCGATCTGGGCGCCGATCGTCCGGTCGGTGTGCGCCGGTGGCAAGTAGTTGGGGCGGGTGCGCGCCAGGGCGTCCGGGGGCATGCGTCAGGCCTTTCCGGCGGGTGGCGTGAAAGCCGCCAGATAGGTGGTGCGGGGCCGCGTGTTGAGTTCACCGAGCAGCGCGTAGTTGCGGGGATCCTGCCGCGCTGTTGCCACGGCGCTGCTTTTGTCGGCGAGGTTGCCGAAGGTGATGGCCTGGGTCGGGCAGGCGGCGGCACAGGCGGTCACCACCTCACCGTCGCGGATCGGCCGATGTTGCTGATCAGATTCGATACGGGCGGCGACGATGCGCTGCACGCAGTAGGTGCATTTTTCCATCACGCCACGCGCCCGCACGGTCACGTTGGGATTGCGCTGCGCCTGGATCGGCGCCGAGGCCTCGGAATAGTGCAGAAAATTGAAATGCCGAACCTTGTACGGGCAGTAAGCCGAACACGCTCGGGTGCCGATGCAGCGATTATACACCATCACGTTGAGGCCTTCATTGTCGTGCACCGTCGCCTCGACCGGGCATGCCAGTTCGCAAGGCGCGTTTTCGCAGTGCATGCACGGCACCGGCATGAAGCGGGTGTCGGGATTGTCGTCCGCTGCGGCATAGTAACGATCGACCCGAAGCCAGTGCATGTCGCGACCGGCGAGCACCTGGTCCTTGCCGACGACCGGCACGTTGTTCTCGGCCTGGCAGGCCACCACGCAGGCGTTGCAGCCGATACAGGAGTCGAGGTTGATGACCATGCCCCAGGCGCGGCCGTCACTTTCTTCCCGGTTGTACAGCGTGGACTGGGTGAATGCGGCGTTGTCGCCGACCGGCGTGCCGCCGACCGGCTGCAGGCGCACGTAGTCGTGGCCTTCCTGATGATCGAGCTGCTGCGTGGTGGCGACTTGTTCGCCGCCGCCGGTGGATCGCAGCGTGGCGCCAGGCAGCTGCCATAGTCCGGCGAAGGTGCGCATCGCATAGGCGTTGTAGCCGATCCCTTCGCCGACGCTGCCCGTCCGGTGGCGGCCGTAGCCTAGCCGGAGGGTGATGGTGTCTTCCTGCTGGCCGGGCTGGATCCAGACCGGACCGGCGGTCCACAGCCTGGCGGCTTCCACCCTCACCGTGTCGCCGTTCTTCAACTTGTGCCGTGCCGCCAATTTCGGCGATATGGCAACGACATTCTCCCACACCGTGCGGGTCAGCGGTTTCGGCAGCTCCTGCAGCCAGGCGTTGTTGGCGAAGCTGCCGTCCCAGATTGTTGGATCGGGGCGGAACACGACCGCCAAGCCCGGCTCGGTTTGACCGGGCTCGTTTGCGGCGGCGGCGGATGCCGGTTTCAGGTCCTGGGTCGGAAATGCTGATCCCTGCACGAAGCCCGACAACAAGGTCTGGCGCCATTTCGTTTCGAAGTCGTTCGCCATCTGGTCGTGCCAGAACGCCCGCAGCAGGGTGTAACCAGCGCGCGGTTCGCTATCCATCAGCGTCGACAGGATCTCGAGCGCAGATCGGCCATCGTACAGCGGTTCGATCGTCGGCTGGATCAAGGTCGCGGTGCCGTCCATGGCGCGCGCGTCGCCCCAGGATTCCAGCGGATGCGACAGCGGAAGGTGCCAGTCAGACACTGCGGCGGTTTCGTCGGCGTGCAGACCGGCGTGGACTTTCAACGGGACGTCGGTCAGCACCTTGGTGAACTGGGCGTCGGCCGGCGCGGTATAGACCGGGTTGGTGTCCAGCATCACCAACACCTCGACCTGACCGTGCCGCATCGCCTCTACCAGATCCTCGAACGGATCCGCCTGAGCCAGCACGGGATCGGTGTAGACCACGGTGTTGCCGGTATTGCCCAATGCCGCATTGAGTTGATGCACGGCGGCGTGGAGTTCGGGGGATTGCCAGGCGGCGGTCAGCACGATGCTTCGCCCGCGGGCTGCCTGCAGCGCCGTGGCGACAGACTGCCGCCATCGCGCCAGCGGTTCGTCGCCTTGATGTCGAGTTGCCAGAGGCTGCCCGGTCAGCAGGGAACGTGCCAGCGGCAACAGGTCGCGTTGCGCCACCGGCAAATGATGGTCGGCCTTGGCGCTGGTCAGCGTCGGCGACGGTGCCACGGCGTGCATCGTCAGCAGCCTGCCGCCTTGCGCGGCCTTACGACGCGCGTCGACCCAGGAACGCGCCGCGCCAACCTGTTGCGGTCCCGCATCAAGAAAGTCACCGTCCAGCGACACGATCAGCTCGGTCTTGTCGAAGTTCCAACGGGTTTCAACCGGTTTGCCGAATGCCTGTCTGGCGCCGGCATAAACCGCATCGCGCCCGGCAGGGGCATGCGTGTGCCAGTGCATCTGGGGCAGCGCACGTTTCATGCGTTCGATCTGCGCGATCATTGTCGGCGAAGAGACCGGCCCGGTCAGCAAGCGCAGACCCTTGCCATGGGTCGCGCGCAGGCCGCTGAACCGGTCGAGCATCGCGGTGTGGAAGGTTTCCCAGTCGCTCAGCTGCCCGAGATGATCGACCGCCTGCGAGCGATCTGGATCGTATAGTCCCAGCACCGAGGCCTGGCCAAAAAGATCGGTGCCGCCGCGGCTGCATGGATGGTCAGGATTGCCCTCGATCTTGATCGGCCGGCCGTCGATCGTGGTCACCAGCACGCCGTTGGCGATGCCGTCGAGCATGGCCGCGGAGGCATAGGACAACGGTGTCGCGGGTGTCAGTCCGGTTGGCTGGCGGACGTACGGAACGATTTCGCTGTAGCCGCTGCTTTGCGCGCGGGCGCCGCCCACAAGACCACCAAAGGCGAACGATGCAGCCATGATCTGCAACACGCGCCGCCGTCCCGTTTCGGCAAGCATCGGTGTGAGCGACGGATGGCGGGTCTCGAGGAAGGCGCGGAATTCCGCCGAATCGGCAACCCGCTCCAGCGCCTGCCAGGACGTTCGGCCGCCGGAGCGCGCCAGCAGTCCGCGCAGCGCCGCCACTTCGAACCCGGACGCCTTTACCGGTGACATGTCGAGCAATCGGTCAGCAGGCCGGATTGGTTGATGTGATACCGCGCCAGCAGCGCCTTGCCGATTTTCGCCTGATCCGCGGGAGGCTGCCACTGCATGTTGAAGATCTGGTCCTGCGGGCGCAGGTTGTCCTGCGGCGCGCGGTGACACGACAGGCAGAAGTCCATCGAGAAGGCGTGGGGCTGGTAGGTCATCTGCATGTGCGCAATGTCTCCATGGCAGCTCGAACAGCCGACGCCGTTACTGATGTGGACCGAGTGGTCGAAGTAGACGTAGCCGGGAAGCCGGCCAACGCGCTGCCAGACCAGGGGTTTGTTTTCCGCCAGGCTGTCGCGCACCGGGGCCAGCATCGGCGCGTCGGTCCAGATTTGCGAGTGGCAGGTCATGCACGTGTGCGTGGGCGGCATGCCGGCGGTCGCGGCGATTTCCACGCTGGTGTGGCAATAGCGGCAGTCGATACCGAGTTCGCCGGCGTGGTGCTGGTGACTGAACTCCACCGGCTGGGCCGCGACCAGATTGCGGCCGGTGAAGTATTCGGAATGTGCCAGGCCTTCGATGGTGAACAACGCGGTGATGCCGCCGATCAGCGCCGACCAGAGCACAAAGCGGAAGATCGCATCGGCCCGCGGCTGGAAAAGCTGCGACAACGCTCAGTCCCGCCGACAGCCGCTGCGCGACTGTGGCTTCCCACGAGATTCTGGCGTGGTCAGGATAAGGTTGGTTCGGTTGCTGATTGACTGCATTGTTACGCCGCAAGGGTCAGCTTATTGAAGGCCGGGTCAACCGGGGTCGGCAGCTACTTCTTCTCACAATTCCATCAACGCCTGTCTCGCGCCCGACATCATCACCAACCCGGTGCGCGTGCACAATCCGGCATGAGGTCCGGAGCGTCCCGCAACCGGCTGACGAAGGATCGAGCCTAACCGTCATCGGTGCTCGTTGCGTGTGCGACGTTTGCCAATACGGTCCGCGCGGTTTCGATGTGCGGCCACGGGATGTCGGCAAGCGGGTAGTGGCCGCCGATGACGACACTCAGGACGCTGTTGATCTGGGTCAGGCGTCGCCGGTCGGTTTCGCTGCCGGACCGGCGCCAGATCGTTGTCAGCCCATCCCGATAAGCCGCGAGCCAGCGCGTGGCTTCGGAAAAATCATGGCCAACCCGGTCAGGCCGTTCCGCCAGCAACTTGTCGAGCATCCGAAGGGCATTGTCGGCGGCGCGATCCATCAGCTAGATCCGCCCTCGCCGCAGGTTGCAGGTCAATGCCTTAGTGGTGTGGATGCTGGTGTTCGGATCACCATGGATCGCCAGCAGCACATTGGCGATGTCGCCTTTCGCGTAACCCTCCCACCCGAACACCCAGGGCATGCCGACCTGATGGATGGTCTTGCCGTTGATCGTGAAGGGGCGGATGCGCGGGGTCACCAGTGTCTTGACCTCGATCTGTCCGCGAGCGGTGGTCAGCACGGCCCAATCAAGATTGCGGATACCGAGTTCAGCGCCGAGTTCCGGTGAAATCTCGATGAACGCCTCGGGCTGCAGTTCGGCATTGTGCGGCGCCACGCGGGTCGAGATTCCGCCGCAATGCAATTCGGTCAGCCGGTAGGTGCTGAAGATGTAGGGATAACGCGGGTCGGCTTCGGCATGATATTCGTTACCCGGGCGTGGCCACAGCTTGATGGCCGGGTTGGCCTGCTGCTTGTACAGCGGGTTGGCGACAGGGCTTTCCAGTGGCTCGTAATGCGTCGGCAGCGGACCGTCCTTCAAACCGGACGGCACGTAGAGCATGCATTTCCCGTCCGCCTCCATGATGAACGGGTCGTCGCCGCCCAGTGCGTCCGTGCCGGTCGGATGGGTGCTCCAGTCCGGCCGCATCGAGGGGTTTTTCGTTGCGACAAAATCCGGGGTGTCGGTGCCGGTCCACTTCTGCGCGGCCTCGTCCCACCAGACCATTCGTTTGCGGTCCGACCACGGCTTGCCGTCCGGATCGGCGGAGGCGCGGTTGTAGAGGGTGCGACGGTTGTCGGGCCATGAGAAAGCCCATCCCTGGTGGCTTCCCGAGCCGTCCGGGCCGTCTGGCTTGCGGGAGCGGGCGCGGTTGTGGTCATCCCGCGGGAAGACCCCGCTGTACATCCAGCCGCCGCATGCGGTGCTGCCATCGTCCTTCAGTTGCTGGTAGCTGGCGAGAAGTTGCCGATCGGCCACGGTGTAGCCGTTGATCTCCTTCAGCACGGAAGCGGCGTCCGGTTCCTGCTGAGCGCCGCTGACGCAATAGTCCCAGGTCAGCGACTGGATCGGTTGGTCACGAGCCGCGGTGCTGTCGGCATAGAGTTCCTTCAACCGCCGCCCAAGGTGGTAGATGAACCAAAGATCCGAGCGGCTGTCACCCGGCGGATCGCAGACCTTGTCATGCCACTGCACAAGGCGGGACGTGTTGGTGACGGTGCCTTCCTTTTCCGCCGCCATCGCCGAAGGAAGGAAGAACACTTCGGTGCCGATCTGATCCGCCGCCAGCTCGCCACGTGCGATCAAGCGGCCCTTCTGCCAGAAATTCGCGGTCTCCAGCATGGCGAAATCGCGCACCACCAGCCAGTCCAGGCGCGCCAGGCCACGTTCGACCAGGTCGGAGTTGGCGGCGCCGACCACCGGGTTCTGACCGAGGATGAACTGCCCCTTCACCACCCCGTCGGCCATCGCCAGCGTCATCGGCAGTTGCGAGTGATCGCCGGTCAGCTTGGGGATCATGTTGTAGCCGAACTGATTATCCGGCGCGGCGTGCGCGCCGTACCAGGCCTTCAACAGGCTGATCATGTATTTCGGCAGGTTGTTCCACCAGCCGGTCGGCACGGTCTCGGCCTTGAGGAAAGCGTCCAGCCGGTGATGCGGCAGGAAGACGTTGGGCTGCGGCAGGTAGGTCGGCAGCATGTTGTAGAGGGTCGGGATATCGGTGCTGCCCTGGATGCTGCAATGGCCGCGTAGCGCCATGATGCCGCCGCCCGGCCGCCCGATATTGCCAAGCAACCCCTGAATGATCGACGCTGCGCGGATGATCTGAACACCGAACGAATGATGGGTCCAGCCGACCGCGTAGCAGAATGCGCCAGTGCGCTCGCGTCCTGAACTGGCCGTCAGCGACTGACAGATACGAAGGAAGGTTTCCTTGCGGCATCCGGTAGCCTGTTCGACCATTCCAGGTGTGTAGCGTTCGTAATGGCGCCGCATGATCTGATAGACGCAGTTGGGATGCCGCAGTGTCGGATCGCTGGGCGGCGGGTGGTTCGGCGGTTGGTCCGTCCCCGCGACGTGATGTTCCGCGGTCGCGGATTTCTCGGGATGATCGGCATATTGCCAGCTTTCCGGCGTGTAGGTGCCGTTCTTGACCTCGAAGCCGGAGAACACGCCGTCATTGTCCTCGGCGTCGCCATAGGTCTCGCCGACGATGGTCGCGATGTTGGTGTAGGCCATCGCGAATTCGCGGAACCACAGATCGTTGCTCAGAATGTAGCGAATGATGCCGCCGAGGAACGCTATGTCGGAGCCGGAACGGATTGGCGCGTGGATATCCGCCAGTGCCGAGGTGCGGGTGAAGCGAGGATCGACATGGATGACGGTCGCGCCCTTCGACTTCGCCTCGGTCACGAAGCGGAACGCCACCGGGTGGTTCTCCGCCATGTTCGAGCCCATGACCACGATGCAGTCCGCATTCGCCAGGTCCCAAAGGGCCATGGTCGCCGCGCCGCGGCCAAATGTCGTTCCCAGACTGGGTACCGACGAAGAGTGTCAGATGCGGGCCTGGTTCTCGATGTTGACCATGCCCAGGCCACCGCCGAAGAGTTTCTTGATTAGATAGTTCTCTTCGTTGTCCAGCGTTGCCCCGCCCAGCGAGCCGATACCCAGGGTATGGTTGACGATGCTGCCGTCGGGCAGGGTCTCGACGAAGGTCTCGTCGCGGGCCTGCCTGACGCGCTGGGCGATGCGCTCCATCGCCCACGCCAACGGCCGGGTTTCCCAGTTGCTGGCATAGGGCGCGCGATACAGCACCTGATTGATGCGCTTCTCCGACAGCAGCATCCCCAGCGTGCCGGCGCCCTTGGGGCAAAGCGTGCCGGCGTTGACCGGGCTTCTCGGATCGCCCTCGATATGGATCGGCTTGCCGCCCTTGGCATAGACAAGCAGCGCGCATCCGACCGCGCAGAACGGACAGATGCTGGTGCCGACGCGGTCAGCGTCTTCCAATCGCGGTCGCAACGTCCTTGACTGCTCGCTCTCCGCCGCCGTGGACATGACGTCCTGGCCGGCAAGCTGGCGCGGGATCGACCAGTCGCTCACGAAGCCGGTCAAGCGGTCGCGAACCCGTTGGCGCAGTTCTTTCATGGGCGGAGCCTCTGGCAAGACGAATTGGGAACGCCGGGCAGATGATGCGGTTCCGTCGCTCACGTGATGCGGTTCCACCGCTTGGGGGAACCCGATGGCGTCTCATGCATTTGGCTAACGGCACGAAACGAGGCGCGCATGGACCTGATCGACGGGATGGTGATCTTCGCGCAGGAGAGCCGCTTCCAGCTGCTCGATCACTCGGGGGTTGCTCACCACTTCGTGCTGAGCCATGCGGCGGCGGCTGAACCGCAACAACTGGCGGCTTTACAGCGCGACCAGGCGCGGGTGCGGGTCGGCTATCGCCCCGCCAAGGATCTGCTGGCGCATGCGGCGGTTTGCATCACCTTGCTCGCAGGCTGAGCCGACCGATATGCATCCTCGCGCGTCCCAGCACAGCCAGTCCGATCTGGATGGGGTGATCCGTGACGAATCCAAATTGACGGCCGGCGTGCGGATCGTCCCCGGCAAGTCGTATGGTTTCTTTACCGATACAACATTGTGCATCGGCTGCAAGGCTTGCGAGGTCGCCTGCAAGGAGTGGAACAACCTGCCGGCCGATCATTTCGGCCTGACCGGCAACAGCTACGACAACACCGGGGCGTTGTCCGCCAACACCTGGCGTCACGTCAACTTCATCGAGCGGACGGTGCGCGCGGACGACCAGCCCGCCTTCCAGAGCGGCTGGCTGATGATGAGCGACGTCTGCAAGCACTGTCACAACGCGCCGTGCCTGGAAGCCTGTCCGACGGGGGCGCTGTTCCGCACCGAGTTCGATACGGTCGTGGTGCAGCAGGACATCTGCAACGGCTGCGGCTACTGCGTGCCGGCCTGCCCGTTCGGCGTGGTGGATATCAGCACCCTGGACGGCAAGGCGCATAAGTGCACGCTTTGCTACGACCGGTTGAAGGGTGGTCTGGAACCGGCCTGTGCCAAGGCTTGCCCGACCGACTCCATCCAGTTCGGTGAGGTCGCGGACCTGCAACAGCGTGCCGCGACCCGGGTCGAGACGCTGCACGAACTTGGCGTCCAATCGGCCTATCTTTACGGCACGCCGGGAGCACCTGGAGCGACCGGCGACCTGCAGCATCTGAACGCGTTCTTCCTGCTCACCGACCGGCCGGAGATCTATAATCTGCCGGCGGCGCCGACCCGGGCGTCGAATCGGGTCGGACCGAGCCTGGCGAGCGGACTGCTGGCGATGGCGGGGTTCACGCTGGCGGCGTTGACCCTGTTCGCGCGCGGTCGCTGAGGGGGGCACATGGAGGAGTGGGACGGCAGTACCTATTATGATCGGCCACAGCTGAAGCCGGCGCCGTTCAGTGCGGTCTTTGTCGGCGGCTATGTCTTTCTGGCCGGACTGTCCGGCGGGGCGCAACTGCTGGCGACTCTGCTGGATCTGACGCGGGGCACGGTGGCGCGCATCGTGGTGCGGCGCGGGCGGCTTCTGGCGCTGCTGGCGCCCACGATCGGCAGCGCCCTGCTGATCGCTGATCTTCACACGCCGAAACGTTTCTACAACATGCTGCGGGTGTTCAAGCGCACCTCGCCGATGTCGATCGGCACCTGGATCCTGATGGCGTTCAGCGGTTTCAGCGGCCTGACCGCGATGGCGGACCGCATCCGCTGGCTGCGCCCGGCCGCCCGGTTGGCGCAGGTGCCGGCGGCGGCCGCGGGAGCCGGGCTTGGCAGCTATACGGCGTCGCTGTTCTCGGCCACCAGCACGCCGCTGTGGGCGGCGGCGCCGCGATCGCTCGCGGTCCGCTTCGCCGCGTCGTCGATCGCGTCGGCCGCCGCCGCGCTGAGCCTGTGCGCCGGACGGCGGGAGGAGCGCCGGGACCTGGATACGGTCTGTCTCGCCGCCCTGGCGGTGGAGCTGGCGGCGACGTTGCGCGCCGACCTGGATTATCAGCGAACCGGGGTGGATCGGGCGTTCGACAGCTCGGCGGGTCGGCTTGACACGATCGGCGGCACCGACATCGGGATTATCGTCCCGCTTGGTTTGCTGGGGGCCGGGCTGCTGGCCGGAAGCCGGTTTCGCTCCCTGTCCGCCGCCGCGTCCTGCGCGGTGCTGGGCGGAAGCCTGATGATGCGGATCGGCATGATCGGCAGCGGCCAGATCTCCGCCAGCCGCCCGGACGTCAGCCTGCGTTTCGCACAGCCGCGGTGATCCCGCCGGAACGGTCGGTGGGCCGGTCGCGCCGCGGTTGCCGAACGCGGTCGGACCGGCATTCGGTCAGGCGCGGGCTTTCGCTCAGGCTGGGTCGGTCGGGTCCCAGATTACCTGATCGTAGCCGAGGCGGGTGGCCATTTCCTGTACCCACTGGCGGACGCCCTCGGCGTCGGTGCCAATATGGGCGTCGGGAAAGTCGCGCGCATCGGAGTCTTCGGGATTCATCTCCCCGCTGTAGGACGCTTTGTAGAGCCCTGGTTCGACTTCGTGCAGCGTCGCATGCAGCGTGCCACGATGGGGTCCTGATGCCGTGCTCATGTCGCTCGCTCCACTGGCCAGATGATATGTTGTCGAGGATCGCCTTCACGGCGACGATCGGGCAAGCCATGGCATGTTGGTGATTTTGCGCGCAGCCGCCACACCAACCCCGCGCGCACACCGTGTGGCCGGAACCGCCAGGGCAGGGCGGCGGTTTCCCGGCTATCGGCAATTTCATAACGGCCCGGTGGCGGCCCGGGTGGATCGCCGGCGTCGCTGTTATTTTGGGGCGGTCAAGCAACAGGCCGCGGCCCCGGCCGTGATGGCTGGAGCGCGACCACGAGCCCGTGCGGTTCAACCGGCCAGCGACCGCCGGCGGCGGCGCACCAGGCTCATCCCGACCAGACCCGTGCTCAGCAGGGCCAATGAAACCGGCTCGGGCACGTCCTGCTTGGGCACGTCCACGACGAGGTCGGCCGGCAAGCCGTTCGCCTCGACGTAGACCAGTTCGATCGGCCGGTTGCTACCGAGCGTGAAGTCGGTGGGAATTTCGGTGGTGGGGCTTGGGCTGCTCATGATGTCCGCGCCGTCCTGGTAAAGGGTGGCGCCATCGTCGTGGCTGACCGTTCCGGTCTCACCGGCGTAGCCGAAGGTCGGACCGACCGAGGTGATATCGAACACCGTGGTCAACCCGAAGTCCCCAGTGCTGAGGGTATGATCGAGACCCTCGGTCGAGCTCAGGATCCCGCCGCCGGTGCTCAGGAAGGCGAAGACGGTGTCGATCCCGTTCGGACCTTCATTGAAGTTGATCGCGCCGGTGTAGGTCAGGGTCGCGATCTTGTGGGCGTCATTGATCAGCGGATTGCCGAGCGTCGCCTGCACGGTCGGGTCATTGATATTGCCCGCGGCGCAGTCCGCGTGTTCGCGTCCAACGCTGCATCCCTGGTATACGACAATGTTGAACTCACCGGATATCGGAGCGGCATGGGCGGCGCCGAACGAGGCCACGGCAAACAGCGTGGCCAGAGCGGTGTTCCTGAAACCGGTCATGATGTCATTCCTGAAAAAGAGTTTGGTCCGCGTTGCCGCACGGTGAAGCGCGGGTAGATTTCCTGATGAACCGGCGCGCCGTTCGCAGCGGCCGGTTGCCGGTAAGAAGTGCAACGAACGTGCCAAGAGCAGATGCATACAATACGATGTACAGATCGAGGTACTGACTATATTTAGACTGCAGAAGGACGAACATCCCTAGGCCGACACGCAGCTGAATGAGGCCGAGTAGCACCGGATGTCAGTAAAGTTTACATGTGCTCATTCAATGATGAATGAGCTCTGCCCGAGGCCGCCGGCTTCAAGGATTTGGCCGGGTGGATCATTCGGTCCGATCATGCGCAACCCAGGTCGCACCGACCCGGCAGCGGACCCGGATGCGCGCATCGGCCGATCGGCTGCGCGCGGCGACAGCGGGAGATATGATGCAGACTGCAACGGACAGGATGCTGGCCGGGGCGCTGCATGATGCGCGGGCGCCGGAGCCGCAGGCGGAGGTGGCGGTGACGCAACGACGATTGAGGCGATTCAACGCGGCAGCCGACACGGAACAGGCCGATCGGCGCGGCTGGTGGAACGCCTCGCCACGTTCGGCGGCGGGTGCGGGCGGATTAGCTGGCGGGCCTGACGGCTGCCGACGCGGCTCCTTGAAGCCAGCGCCGAGCCGCCGGCAGGTGTTCGGCTAGTGGTCCGACCCTAACGCCTGCGTCCCGCAAGCGTTAGAACAAGTCGGCCCACCAGCGACTCTCTGGTGTTGCGATGCTAACGGATGGGAACCATCCGTTAGCATCGCAACACTAGGTCAGGCCCTCCCGTTCGTCAGCCTTGTCGGCCGCTGGATCGCGCGCCACCGGATCGCCCCATCCGCCGCCGCCGCCGGACAGCACCTGGATAACGCTTCCGGTCGGCACCGCGACATTGACTTCCTTGCTTTTCAAAGGTCTTGGGGCCGCACCGGGCGCCAGCAGCTTGTAGTCGTGCGGCGCCCCGTCCTGGCCGCCGCCGATGCCGCGGGCGCCGTGCACCACACCTTCGCCGGCGGTGTTCGCCGTGGTGCCGCCCGCGGCCTCCACGCGCAGCCGCATGGCGCCGCCGTGGCCGCCGCGATACTGTCCCGCGCCGGCCGATCCGGGTCGATACTCGTGGGTCTCGAACACCAGCGGGAAGCGCGTCTCCGCCACCTCGATGCTGCCGAACTTGATGCCGCCGGCGGAATGCCACTCGCCAATGGTGGAATAGCCGTCACCGGCGACCGACCCGCCACCGCCGGGACGCGCCTGGAACATGTGCCAGATGAAGCGGCGCCCGGTGCGCGGGTCGGTGCCGTTCAAGGCGATCCGCAGCCGCCGCCCCCAGCCGCCCATCGCGCGTTCCGGGCACGCCGCCGACAGCGCCACGATGATCGCCTCGATGATCTCGTTGGAACAGTGGCTGGTACACATCGTCACCGGCGCGCCCTCGCGGGCCCAGACGATGGTGCCTTCCTTCAACCTGACGGTCAGCGGCCGGAACGCGCCCTCGTTCTTGGTGATATCGGGATCGAGCAGGAATGCGAACGCCATGGCCACGGCGGACTGGGTGTTGGCGTGGGAGGAGTTGACGAAACCCGTCACCTGCGGATCGGAGTCGGTCAGATCGATGGCGACATCGCTGCCCAGCTTGGTGACCCGAGCGCGGATGACGATGTTGGTTTTGTCGAAGCCATCGTCGTCCAGCACCGCTTCGCCGCGATAGACGCCGTCCGCCCAGGCCGACACGATGGCGCGGGAATGCCGTTCGGCCGCGTCCAGCATGGCTTCGACCGAGGCGGCCAAGGTTTCCCGACCGAACTCCTGAATGACCGCGGCCAGCCGTTGCTCGCCCAGCCGACCGGCGCCGATCTGTGCCGCGAGATCACCGCGAAAGTCGCGCGGATGGCGGACGTTCAGGGCGAGCATTTCCAGCAGGTCCTCGCGCAGCACGCCATTCTCGGTCAGCCGCATTGGCGGCAGACGCAGGCCTTCGTGCCAGATCTCGGTCGCGGCGGGATTGTAGGCGCCGTGCGTCGCGCCGCCGATGTCGGAATGGTGCGCTCGGACCACCGACCAGAACATCAGCACCGGACCGGCGAATACCGGCACGAACACGGTCAGATCGGGCAGATGCGATCCGCCCCGATAGGGATCGTTCAGCAGGTAGACATCGCCGGCCGATGGGTTCGGGAAGCGTTCGGTCAGCGCCTTGGCCGCCCACGGCATCGCCCCGACATGCACCGGGATATGATCCGCCTGCGCCACCAGCCGGCAGCGTGCGTCGATCAGCACGATCGAGAAATCGCGCGACGAGTTCAGTATCTGCGAGTAGGCGGTGCGCAGCATCGCTTCGCCCATCTCTTCAGCGATGGCGTTCAGCCGGTTTTGCAGCACGGCGATGGTGATCGGGTCGGTCATGGCGCGATGGTGGCGCATCCGCCGCCACGCGGGAAGCGTCGTTGGATTCCGCGCGTGCGATCGCTGCTTCGTGATCGCTGAATCGGGACAAAGTATGCCCATCATGCCGCACGCGATGGCCGCGACTTTGTTCGTCAGGCGATCGGACAACAGCGCGTGACGGGCCCCGCGACCTCGCGAATAAAAATTCGGAGGAATGGCCACCATGATCAAAACCCCACCCGGCTGGGGCGCAGCGGCGCTGACCCAGGCCTATCATTCAATGACCACGGTTCACGATGACGGATCGGTGGAACGCCGATCCGTAGCCCCCAGCGTGCGGCGGATCGGCCTGTCCGATCTGCGATGGGCGCTGGCGTGCGGCATGCGGGACTTCGCCGCTTCGCGCACCGATGTTGTTTTCCTCTGTCTGATCTACCCGGCTTTCGGCTTGTTGATGGCCCGAATAGCCTCCGGCTACGAGCTGTTGCCGCTGGTGTTTCCGCTCGCTTCGGGCTTTGCCTTGGTCGGCCCGCTGGCGGCTGTCGGTCTGAACGAAATGAGCCGCCGGCGAGAACGCGGTGAGAGCGCCGGCTTGTCCGATGCCCTTGGCGTGTTTCGCTCGCCGTCGATCGGCGGGATCATGCTGCTTGGCGTGACGCTGATCGTGATGTTCCTGTTCTGGCTGGCGCTGTCGAACGCGATCTATGATCTGACCCTGGGACCGCAGCCGCCGGCATCGCTGAGCCGCTTCGCGCACGACATTTTCCACACCCGTGCGGGGGCGACGATGGCGCTGGTCGGCATCGGTACAGGGTTCGTGTTCGCGGCGGTGGCACTGACGATCAGCGCGGTCTCGTTTCCCTTGCTGCTCGACAGGAAGGTTTCGCTGGAAACGGCGATCCGCACGTCGGTCCGGGTTGTCGCGCACAACCCGCTGACGATGGCGACCTGGGGACTGATCATCGCGGCAAGCCTTGCCATCGGATCAATCCCGCTGCTGCTTGGCCTGATCTTCGTTCTGCCGGTGCTGGGCCACGCGACGTGGCATCTGTACCGGCGGGCGGTCGCGGCGTAGCCATCCGAAAGGACGTTTCACCCGGGGTTTCGACGCGAAAGCCCGGGTGAATTGGGGCGGGTGCCGCTGCGGCCGTCGCCGCGCGTGGCTGCTATCCGGTCAGGACGTATAGGTGATCGGCAGCATCCCGGCGGACGGATGGGACGAGATCGCCATGTAGTTCGTCGCCAGCCCGGTCGTTGGTGCCGCGTACAGCTTGCCGGTGCCGGCGAACTTCAGGCTGGAGACCTCGCCGCCCTGAGCGGTGTAGAGGTTCAGCATGCCGGTGCCCTGACTGAACGTCCCGCTGGCTGCCCCGATCGCGTTGTAGACATCAACCGATGCGAGTGATCCGATGCGCGAGACGGTCGGCGCGGCGTTGGTGATGGTGCCTAGAAATTGCATTCCGTTGGCGATGCTGAGCATGCCGCCGTCCAGCACCACGGTCTCACCGGCGGTGACGCTGCTGACCCGCAACAAAGCGCTGTTGCCGGTGAGATGGAAGGTTCCGGTTCCCGAGACCGCGACCGAATCCATGCTGACCGTCGAGGTGCCGTCTATGTTCATCGTGCCGTTGACGGTATACTTTCCCATCCCGGCATAGCCGGTCGCCGTCAACGCGCTTGCATTGCCGATCTGGCTGGTGCCGTTGAAGGTAACGCCGGTGCCCGGGCGTTCATTGATCGACAGAACGCCATGTCCCAAGGTCAGTCCGCCGGTGGTGAGTGCGCCACCCGGGGTCAGGTTGATCGTGCCATAAGCGGTCGCGCTCGCTGTGCCGACATCGCTGATGTGGGTCAAGGAATCGGGACCGGAAAAGGTGACGGTCGGCATCTGGTAGGGTGCGCTGCTGGTCCCGGCGAACACCAGGCTGTCGCCGTTCCACTGGCCGGAAGTTACGTATGCTGAATTACCATTGTTCAGGGTGTGTACCGCCACGGCTTGTCCTTTCTGGAAAGCGAAGATCTCATGCGTTTGATAACGTAACGGCAAAGAAAACAGTATTCACGAAACCGAGTGTTAGATGATCGAGCTTAAATCGCGGTGCATGGTGACTTCATAGCACAACGCGGCTGTATGTAAATCGAAATCTTCTTACAGAGATTCACTATAAAAAGTTAACAATATTAACCAGACCGGCCGCTATTCGCATCCTCGCGGTCTTTCATCAAGCGACAGCTTACCTCGAACGGACCATGAGGACTTGCCCGGACTGACGGCTTTGAGCCACCGCGCGCATTAGATGTCAGATTGTATCGTTCCGATGCAAGTCAATTCAGTCGACCAGTCCGATCGCTCCGGCAGCCGCGGCGGCGGCCAGGATCAGCATCGGGTGCAGCTTGCTGAAGATAAAAAGCCCAGCGGTTATCGCGGTGATAGCCATCGCCTTCCAATCGACGCTGGTGCTGCGGATCAGCAGCGCCGCGCTGGCCATGATCAGCCCGGCGGTCACCGGTTGCAGCCCGGCCTGCAACGCCTTTCGCCAATCGGCATCCTTGAACCGGTACCACACTCCGCTGACCAGCAAGGTCAGCAACGAGGAGGGTGCCGCGACCGCCCCCGTGGTGACCAGTGAGCCCCAAAAGCCGGCCACCCGCCAGCCGATCAGACTGACAACCATCATGTTCGGTCCCGGCGCCGCCTGCGCCAGGGCGAACAGCGCGGCGAACGCCGGCGCGCTCATCCAATGATGCACATCGACCACCTGGCGCTGCATCTCTGGCAGCACCGCGTTGGCGCCGCCGAAGGCCAGCAGCGACAATTGCCCGTAAACCGTCGCCAGGTCGGCCAGCGTGCTCATGCCCGGAACCACCGCAGCAGCAGCGTGGACCCGATCGCCAACGCCGGCATCGCCGCCAGCAACGGCAGCCGCAGCACCGCGATGACCACGAAGGTGCAGACCGCTATGGCGATCGCCAGCTTGCGGCCCCGCAGCGGCAACGCGATCTTCCAGGCGGTTGCCAGCAGATAGGCCGCGGCTGCGGCGGACAATGCGACGAGGGCGTGGCGCACGGGTGCGAGATCCCCGTACTGGTCGTAGATCGCGCCCAGGCCGATCACGATCCCGACCGGCGCGATCATCAGGCCCAGAAAGCATGCCGCCGCGCCCGCGACGCCATGAAATCGGGATCCCAGGGCGATGGTCAGGTTCATGATGTTGCCGCCCGGTAGAAACTGGCAGAGCCCGAGCATCTCGTTGAATTCAGCTTGCGTCAGCCATTGGCGCTGGTCGACGATCATCCGCCGGGCCCAGGGCATGACGCCGCCGAAGCCGCAGACACCGACGACAAAAAAGCCGCTAAAGAGATCGATCACCGCTGGATCGCGTCGCGTTTCGGACATGCGGCGATGGATAGCGGCACCGCGCCGGTTGGACAATTCCACCAAAGCCTGGCCCTCCGCGGGCGGTCGTCGTACAGACCGGATGATCAGCAAGGGATCGGCATGATCGGAAAACTGGGCAAATTGCTGCTGTCGCTGTCCGTCCTGTCGCCGACGGGCGCCGGCGCCGCCTGCGTCGTGGACAACCGGGCGACCGTCGCGTTGAACGTAACCGACGATACGATCACCGTGCCGGTGGAGGTCAACGGCCTGGCCGCGCGCTTCGTCCTCGACACCGGCGCCCAGCGCTCGGTGGTCACCGACACCGCCGTCCGGCGTCTCGGGCTAGCCCGCGACGAATGGGTCGGAACGACAATGCGAGGGCTGGGCGGCATCGCCAGGCGCCCCAACGCCGATCCGCGCAACCTGACCTTGGGCGGCGTGCCGCTGGTGCGCCGGACGCTGAACCGCGATACCAGCCTGACGGTAGGGGTTTTGCCCCGCACGCAGGTCGCGGGCCTGGCGATCGACGGCCTGCTCGGACGGGACTTTCTGTCATTGTTCGACCTGGACCTGGATGTCCCGGATCGCCGCCTGACGCTGTACCAGCCGCATGGCTGTGCGGGACGTTTCCTGCCCTGGGCAGTCCACTATAGGACCATACCGGCGACATTTCTCGATGCGAACGCGCTGGTCATGCCGGTGCTGCTTGATGCCGTTCCGTTACGCGCGGTGCTGGATACCGGATCCAGCACCAGCCTGGTAGCCGCCCCCGGCCTGTTTCGGCTCGGGCTGCAGCCAGCCAGCCTGGATGACGATCCCGCCGACCGTGTCAGTGGGCTGGGCGTCCATACCGTGACGATGCACCGCCACAGGTTCCGCAGCCTGCAGGTCGGTGGCGATACAGTGACCGCGCCCGTGCTGTGGGTTGCCCCGGTTCACCTGGCGCCGATCGTGGACATGCTGCTGGGTGCGGACTGGCTGACCAACCGCCGGATATGGATCTCCTTCACCACCCATCAGTTGTTCGTCGGCGGGCAGTAGAGCAACATCAACCTGACCGGAAAAGTCTGGCTAATAAGGTTGCTCGTGAAACAACCGGCTGGAGCGCGCTGACCGCTTACCGTCAACGCGCCCCAGTCGCGGCACAGGGCATCGCCGGCATGGCGGAAATGACTATCGCGCCCCGATCTCCGCGTAGGTATCGTCCATCGCCCGGGTGATCCGCGTCACCGCCTCGTCCATTTCCGCCTCGGTGATGATCAGCGGCGGCGAGAACGCGATCCGGTCGCCGACGAAGCGGGTGATCAACCCATGCTCGCGGGCATGTCTGTCCACTATCGATCCGACCTTCAGCGATGGATCGAATTGGGCGCGGGTCGACTTGTCGGCGACCATTTCGATGCCGGTCAGCAGACCGACACCACGAACCTCGCCAACCAGCGGGTGATCGATCAGCGCACCGAGTCTTTGCTGCAGGTAAGGCCCGACCCTTCCGACATGACCCAGCATGTCCATGTCGTCGTAGATGCGCAACGTCTCCAGCGCCACCGCGGTCGTCACCGGATGGCCGGCATAGGTGAAGCCGTGCGCGAAATTCCCCAGCTTGCGGCTTTCATCCAGCATCGCCTCGAACACCCGCTGGTTCACCAGCAGGGCTGAGATCGGCTGCATTCCCGCCGACAATGCCTTGGCGCAGGAGATCATGTCGGGCTTCAGGTCATAGGTCTGGCTGCCCCACATGTTGCCGGTGCGGCCGAACCCGCAGATTACCTCGTCGGCGATGAACAGCATGTCGTGCTCGCGGACCACCGCCTGGATCTTGTCCCAGTAGGTTCGCGGTGGCGTCAGGCCGCCGCCGGCACCCATCACCGGTTCGGCGATGAAGGCGGCACAGGTCTCCGCACCTTCACGCCGGATCAACTGGTCCAACGCCTCGGCCATGCGGGTGGCGAACTGTTCTTCGGATTCGCCATCGATATGATGGCGGTAGTAGTGCGGAAACTCGGTGTGCAGGAACCCGGGGAAGGGCAACCCGAAATCGGCATGCATGTCCGGCTTGCCGGATGCGCTGATCGAGGCTGACGTGCTGCCGTGATACGCCATTCGCCGGCCGATGATCTTCCGCTTCTCCGGCTTGCCGATCGCGTGGTGATAATACCACACCAGCTTCAGCGCGGTGTCGTTGGCTTCCGATCCGGAGCATTGGAACAACACCTTGCTCATGGGCACGGGCGCGATCGACAGCAGCTTCTCGGCCAGATCGACCCCGACCTCATGCGTCGTGCCGCGATACAGGTGGTAGTAGCCCAGCTTGCGCATCTGCTCATAGGCGACCTTGGCCAGCCGTTCGGAAGCGTAACCGAGCGAGGCGCACCACAGGCCGGCAGCGGTATCAAGATACTGCGTGCCGTTGTCGTCGTACACGTAACAGCCGTCACCGGACCCGATCACCATCGGGCCCTGCTCGATATGGCGCACGAGGTTGGTTTGCGGGTGGACGATGCTGGCGATATCGCGCGCCTGCACCGAATTGGCGGCGAGGTAGGTCATTCGAAAGTTCTCCCGGCTAGCATGCCCTATCGTGGCTAGCATGTACGGCGATGCTACGGACGTCTACCACGCGGCGTCCAGCAGTGCGCGCACCGCCGATGGTCCGTCGATCTTGCGGGGATTGGTGTGCACCCAGCGATCATGCATCGATCCCGAGGCGATCGTGTCCAGCTGCTGCGGCTTCACCCCGACGTCACGCAGCGTCGCCGGCAGCCCCAGGCTCGCGATCAGGGCGGCCACCGCGTCGCCGGCGCTGTCGTGGTCTCGTCCCAGCGCCGCGCTGACCCATTTCTGCCGTTCGGCATTCACCGGCTCGTTGAAGCGCAAGACATGCGGCAGCATGATGCACGAGGTGTAGCCGTGCGGCACCTGCGCCGTGCCGCCCAGCACATGACCGATGCCGTGGCTGGCGCCTTTGGCAACCCCGTTCTGCGCGCCCATGATCGACATCCAGGCGCCAAGCTGGCAGTTCAACCGGGCAGCCAGATCATCGGCGCTGGCCTTCACCGCCGGCAGGCCCGCGCTCAGCAGGCGCAGCGCCTGCAACGACATCCCGTCCGAGAATGGCGTCGGGTTGATCGAGCAGATGTCTTCCACCGCGTGATCGACCGCGCGAATGCCGGTGGACAGGAACAGCCATTCCGGCGTGTGGATCGTCACCGCCGGATCGAGGATCACCGCCTGCGGCATCATCAGCGGGTGGGCGAAGCTTTCCTTCACATGCCGAACGGTGTCGGTGCAGCCGGCCATCGCGGTGAACTCGCCGGCTGACAGCGTGGTCGGTACATCGACCGAACGCACGGTAGGCGCTTGCACCAGCGGCCGTTCGGTCTTGCCCGCCGCGGTCACCGTCGCGCGAAAACGATCAAGCTGTCCGGGCTCTGTCACGTCGTTGCCCAGGCACAGCCCGACCATCTTGGCAGCGTCGGTCACCGACCCGCCGCCGACCGTCAGGATCAGGTCAGCCTTGGCGGCCCGTGCCTCGTTCGCCGCCACCACCACATCGGTTCGCGGTGTGTGGGAGCCGATCTTCGCGCACACACCAGCCAGGCGGTTGCCCAGCACGCGGCGGACCGTTTCGATGACGTCGGTCGCCCGGTTGAGCGTGCCGCTGGCCATGACATAGACCGCGCGGGCATCAAGGCGCTCGATCTCGTCGGACAGCGCTTCGGCCAGTGGGATGCCGTAGATGACCCGTTCCATCGGCGGGTAGCGGTGGATGCCGTGGATCATGCTTTTCCTCCTGCTGATCTGCTTGCCAGACGACGCTGATCGGGAGCAGACTATAGCGGTTGTAGCAACAACTGAAAGGAGGTGATCCTGTGTCTCATTGTTCGGTGGCAACCCTTGCCATGACCTGGATCGCCGGCGCGAACACGTCGGCCTGACTACTCCGGTCCGGCAACGGACGCTCACAAGCAATGTGAAGGCCTCGGGCGCATGTCCGGGGCCTTCTGCTTTTTCAGCGCCTTATCGGTTCAGCTTGAGCAGCCAGATTGGTGTTTGAGAGGCCGATCCGCGTCCAAGGTTGATCCAACCCCGGATCATCGCGCCCGATCGGTCGCTGTTTTATCGGTCAGTCAAACGCAGCTCGATCCGCCGGTCCTTGGCATAGTCACCCGGCGTGCTCCCCGGCACGAACGGCTGGTTGTCACCAAACGCGGTCGCGGCGAGGTGATCAGCCGGCACACCATCGGCGATCAGCAGCTTCACCACGGTTATCGCGCGCGCCGCGGATAATTCCCAGTTCGAGGCGAACTGACCGCTTTTCACCGGTTGCGGATCAGTATGGCCGTCGACCCGCAGGATCCAGTGCAGGTCGGGCGGGATCTCGGACGCAATGTCCTTGATCGTCACCGCCAGGGTCGTCATCTCGGCCACGCCGGGCTGCGTCAGGTCGGCACTGCCGACCGGGAACAGCACCTCGCTCTGGAACACGAAGCGGTCACCGACAACATTGATGCCTGTCCGATTGGCCAGCAGCGTGCGCAACTTGCCGAAGAACTCGCTGCGGTATTGCTGCAACTCCTCGACTTTCGCCGCCAGGGCCACGTTGAGCTTCTGGCCCAGGTTGGCGATCTGCACGTCCTTGTTCTGGCTGTTTTGCTGCGACAATTCCAGGCTGGCGGCGATCGAGGAAAGCTGGCTCTTCAGCTGGTCGATCTGCTGGTTCAGCAACGCTATCTGCGCCCGCGCGCTGTCGCCCAGCTTGTGTTCGTCGCTAAGCTGGGCCTCCACCGCTTCTCGCCGCTGCTGCTCGGTCATCGCCCGCGCCGCGGCGTCCTGCGCCTTCTTCTCCAGCTCATCGCGCAACGCCGCCAGGGCGCGCGACTGATTGGCCAAAGTCGCCAGGTCCGTCAACTTCGCCTGCAACGTATCCTTATCGACCGCGACGTTACGGTCGAGCTGGGCGATCTGCTTCTGCATTTCGGCGAGCTGGCGCTTGGCGTCCGCCAGTTGTGTCTGCGCCGCACTGGCCTGGCCCGAGGTCTGGGTCAGTTGCGACAGCAGCTGAGCATTGGCGGCGGTCGCCGTCTGGATCGCCGTCTTCGCGTTCGCCAGCTGCGAGGCCAGTCGCTGGCGATCGGCGGTTTGTGATGCCAGCTGCTGGCCCAGCTGGGACACGGAAAGTTGCAGGTTCGCCGATTTGCCACGCTCCAACGACAACGCGTCGGCCAGGGCGGAGAGCTGCTGGTTCGCCTTGTCCAGCTCGCGGCTTCGGCCCGACAAGGACACCGTCAGGAACGCCTGTGCCAGCACGAAGACCAGCAGGACGAAGATGATGACCATCAGCAGCGTGGACAGCGCATCCACGTAACCCGGCCATGCATCCAGTCCGTTGCCGCCGTGCCGGCGGATGCGCGATGCCATGATCGGCTACCGCGGCGGTTCGGCCAGCGCCGCGACGGTGCGGGTCAACAGCCGCAGATCGTTGCGTAACTCCGCGGTCGCGCGGGAGCGGCCCTGTTCGCTTTCCTGCAGCATTCGCTGGATATAGACCTCGATATTCCGCAGATGGTTGCGGCTGACCTCGTCGCCGCCCTGCAGTTGGCCCAGGCGCTGCAGCGCCGGTCCAAGCGAGGCCTGACTTTCGGCGATCCGCAGCATCAGATGCTGGTTGGCCCGCATCGTGTCGGCCAACGTCCCCAGCCGCTCGTTCAGGGTGATCACTGCCAGGTTGGCCTGGGAGCGGCTTTCCTCATCACGGGTCAGCACGTTTTGCAGGCCTTCCATGTTCTCGGCGGTCTGCTCCAGCAGCGCCTGGACATAGACCGGGACGGAGCCCTCGCCTTCCGAAAGCGCACCGGATGACAGGCGGGTCAGCCCGGCCAGCCATTCCTCCAGCTCGTTGAAGAAGCGGTTCTGCGCCTGGCCCGCCGTCAGGTCCAGGAAACCCAGCACCAGCGCCCCGGCCAGCCCATACATGCTGGCCGAGAAGGCCGTCCCCATGCCGGCAAGCGGCCGCGCGAGGCCGGTCTTCAACTGGTCGAACATCAGGTTCATGTCGCCGTTGCCCAGCGTCATGCTGCCGATGACATCGGAGACCGAGGTGACCGTCTTCAGCAGGCCCCAGAACGTTCCAAGCAGACCCAGGAAGATCAGCAGGCCGGTCATGTAGCGCGACAGTTCGCGGCTTTCGTCCAGGCGTGAGGAAAGTCCATCCAACAGGCTGCGCATGGCGGTCGTGGACAAGGTGAAATGGCGCGCCTCGTTCTGGCTGCGTCCTTCCCGCATCGATAGCATGCTGGCCATCGGCGCCAGCAGCTTTGGCGACGGCAGCGCGGCCAGCCGGCTGCGGGAGGTCTGGTAGGTCTCCAGCCAGGTCACCTCGGGCCGCAGCCGCAGCACCTGATTGAGGTTCCAGATGATCCCCAGCAGCAAGATCAGCAGGATCAGGCTGTTCAGCACGGGATTGTTGTTGAACGCGGTGATCAGCACCGGCGACAGCAGACCGGCAACGATACCGACCGCCACAAGGAAAATCAGCATGCGGATCAGGTAGCCGGACGGGCGGGTCATCGGGCCGTCGCCGTGTTGGCCGGGGCGTTCGCCCCCATCACGCTGAGGTCGACGCGGTCGGGCGGTCCGTCACCGTACTGCGCGCCCAGCGCGCGCACGAAGATCCGGGCGGACGGCACGCCGTCGGCGACCAGGGCGCTGCGCACCGCCATCGCCCGTGACAGCGAGATGCGCCGCGCGGTCGATGGGTCGTCCGCCTTGCCGGGCGCGTAGGCCAGGACATTAAATGTCGTTTCGTCGCTCCGCGGCGCCGCCTGGGTCAGCTGCTTGATCGACGTGCTGCTCTCGGGGCTGAGGTCGGACTGTTCGGGCGCGAAGGTCAGGCGCAGGCCCGAGGTCGTCGGCGCGGCCGCCGTCGCGGCGGTGGCGGACACCGGCGGCGCGGCTGGCGGCTGCGACCCAGCAGCCGGGGGTGGCGGCGCGATCGGCGCGATGCTCGCCGTGGCCGGGATTTGGTCCGGCAGCGCGGGCGGGACGGCGGGGGGTGCGGCGGCGGAAGGCGGGCTGGCGGATGGCGAGGTGGCGGAAGGCGGGGTGGCGGAAGGCGGGGTGGCGGGCGGCGGTTCGCGGCTGGCGACGGCGGGCGCCGCCGGCCCACCCGCCGGGGGCGCAGGGGGGACCGCCACGAGCTTGCGCTGCCCGTGCGCGGAGGAATGTGACGCGACCGAGGGGGCCGCGTGCGCCGGCCGGCTGGCGGCCGGATTGGCCGGTAATGCCTGGAGCGCATGCAGATCGACCGTCACCTGTGCGAACACGGGTGTCGCCGCAGTCAGTAGAACGGCAGTTAGGATCGGCAGTGGGCGCATATCAACAAGTGGTAGCGGAACCTGCTGTTCCGTTCAATGAACCATAATGAACCATGATGTGGGCGATCCGTCACTCATCAACCGTGTCCTCCGGCACACCCCGCGCCCGCGCATTGACAATTCCACTTCGACCGTCCGCTAATCGGCCGATCAAGACGCAGGGAGCGTCCCATGGACCAGTACAGACCCGGCACCATCGGCCTCGATCCAGTCGCCCTCGCACATGACCTGGGGCCTGAGATCGCCGCCGCCGCGGATGAGATCGAGCGCAGCCAGACCATTCCCGAACCGCTGCTCAGTCATATCCATGATGCCCGGCTGGCCCGCATGCTGCTGCCGCGTTCGGCGGGCGGCGATCAGTGCGATCCGTGGACCTATCTGCACGCGATCGAGGCGTTGAGCCAATACGACGGTTCGGTTGGCTGGAACCTCTTTGTCGCCAACAGCGCCGCGCTGATCGCGCCGTTCATTCCGTTGCAAACGGCACAGGCGATCTTCGGCGATCCGCGATCCTGGGTTTCATGGGGGCCGCCCAACCAGCACAAGGCGCGGGCCGAACCCGGCGGATACCGGGTCAGCGGCGAATGGCATTTCGCCAGCGGCAGCCGTCAGGCGACCTGGATGGGCGCGCACTGCCAGGTCACCGACCCGGACGGATCGTTGCGCCTGAACCGCTTCGGCCGGCCGACCGTTCGCACCCTGCTGTTTCCCAAGGCGCGCGCGGAACCGATCCACGACTGGAACACCATCGGCATGCGCGGCACCGCGTCCGAGGGCTATCGCGTCACCGACCTGTTCGTCCCCGATGCCTATAGCGGCACGCGGGAGGATCCGGCGCTGCGCCGTGATACCGGTCCGTTGTATGCGTTCACCATGCAGGGCCTGTACGCCGTCGGCGTCGCCGGGGTCGCCTTCGGCATCGCCCGCGCCATGCTGGACGAGTTCATCGCCTTGGCGACCGAGAAGACCCCGCGCGGCCTGCAGCGCCTCGCCGACAGCCCGGTGGTGCAGGCTGATGTCGCCAGGCGTGAGGCTGATATTGGCGCCGCGCGCTGTTGGCTGGTCGAGATCCTGAAAGCGGCCTGGGCCGCCGCCGACGACATCGCCCCGATCGACCTGAACGCCCGGATCCGCGTGCGACTTGGCTGCGCCCATGCGATCACCACGGCGGTGGCGGTCGCCGACTGGGTCTACAAGGCCGCCGGCACCTCGGCGATCTTCCGCGGCACATCGCTGGAACGCCGCTTCCGCGACATCCACACCCTGTCGCAGCAGATCCAGTCCCGTGAGTCACATTTCGAGGCGGTCGGCCGAACGATGTTCAACGGCGATCCGGATGGGGTATTCCTGTAGCCGTTCAAGGATGGGGAAACAGGGCATGACGCAACTGACGCTGGCCAAGGCCCAGACGGTTATCGCTGCCGCGCTGGCGCATGCGCGGGAGAAGTCGCTGGCGCCGATGGCCGTGGTCGTGCTCGATGCGCGCGGCGTGCTGAAGGCCTATGCGGCCGAGGACGGCACCGCGCTGCGGCGGGCCGAGATCGCCATTGGCAAGGCGCACGGCGCCCTGTCGATGGGGGTGGGTTCGCGCGCCCTGAGCAAGCAGGCCGAGGCGCGGCCGCAGTTCATCGCCGCCGTCACCCAGGCGGTCGGCGGGTCGCTGATCCCGGTTCCTGGCGGCGTGCTGATCCGCGGCGACGACAACAGCATCATCGGCGCGGTCGGGGCTAGCGGCGATGTGTCGGACAACGATGAGGCCGCCGTGCTGGCCGGATTGGCCGCCGCCGGGCTGACCGCCGACCCGGGTTGAACGAGCGATGACCCGCCGTCCTTCAGGCGTCTACCACATGGCAGGCGCCAGCGGGGGGGCTGGGACGGGCGACTGGCCCCCATAGCGCGCTGGAGATCTTTCAGATCCCAATTTGCCCGACAGCAATCGTGCAGCGCATGAGTCACCCTCATTCGTCTTCCACGGGAAAAACTGCCAGCGAATGGGTGCCAGACCGCTCCGCTAACAAAGAAGTGCAGGCGGTGTGGAATTATGTGAAGGCGCAGATGAATGGCAAAGCGTGAGATCGATTATGGCGACCTCGCTGTCACCAGAGAACGGCCGCCTGAGGAAGCGATCGAGCCAACGCGGGAGACTGAGCAGATCGATCAAGCGCCCAGGGCAGAGAGAGGGACTATCTAAAAGACGTTGCCCAGAGCGTTTTGCTCTACATCAGCCTCCGAGGCCCACAAGCAGCTGCTGCTTTACACCGCCGAGCAGAGCTCGCATAGCAACCGCGTGCGTATCCATGACTGTATAGTCAAGGCGCTCGAAAGCTGGTTTCGCAAGAAGGGATTGGCGGGACCGGTTCGAGCCAAGGAGCGCGTGAAGCCGAGGCAGGGCAGGGGAAGACGATGATCGGATTAAACGATCATATGACGACCAGTTTTGACAGGGCGACAAATTTGTCATTCATCTTCCGTAAGGAGTGAAAGGAAGGCGGACAGCGGTGCCACAGGATCCGTTTCACAGGGTCGAGAATCCGACCACGCAGACCAAGGTCGTAGCCAAGATGCAGGAGAAGGCCCGCGAGATTTGGGGGCGGCCGGCGAGAGGAAGCGGCCAGCCTTCAGTCAAAGCCTACCCGGGGAATCTGCCAGAGCGGCGAGGCATTGAGTTTACGACCGACATCGAGCCGATGCCCGGAAGCGCGCCGAACGAAGCCAGATGGTATTGGGAATGGTCACCGGGGGTGTTGTTGCGCCAGAAGGAAGGGCAGCATTTTGCCTGTATCCCTGTAACCAGCTTCAAGAACATGCAGCCATGACGGTGCGCGTCCTCAAATATGTATCTGATTTCGAGGTCGTGCCACATGCGATAATCTGGCGGCCTTTGCGTTACTGCACGCTCATTATCCGCGAAGGCGAGGACGATCTCGACAAATTCGAAGGGGCAAGCTTCGCCATCGGCAACGATATCCGGTTCGATCTTCGCGTCTATCAGGGCCATATCCATCCGGAAGTGACAGTAACGCTTTATCTTCCGGAGGACGTGCGGGACGAGAAACGCGTGTCTGAGATCGTGTCGTTGGCCATCAAAGAGATGGCAATCCCGGTTTCCGCCGTAGCGTGGCGACGCGGCCAGAACTTCCGGTTCGGCAGATTGGAACGGTCGCCACAAGACCGTCTTCGGGAGCGCGAAGCCCGCATTCTTGTCCTGAAAATTGTTGCGAGCCAACCGGAGCGTTCGGCGACAATCGGCAAGTTGCGAGAGGAAGTGCCGAAGTATTTTGATCTCTCCCCCGTCGACCAATCCCGCTCGCCATCAAGGAAGAATGAGAAGCTTTGGCAAATCGTCGTCCGAAACACAATGTCCTCTCACAGGACCGGTACCCGAAGCATTTTTGCGCAAAAATGGGCGATGAAGATCCCGGGCGGCCTTAAGGTGACACAACGCGGGATGGATTATTTGAACAGCATCGGGTTTTCTAATTCGTCCGGTTCAGCCCTCCCGGATGACGAATAGCGAGCTTTATAGCCCAGCGGCAGCCATTTTAGCTCTGTGCCGCCTCGAGCCTGCTTGTCCCAGACGAACCATGCATAGGCAGTCGTGCCAGTGCCTTTGACGACCGCGCCGGACGGATAGAACGTGATCCGCTCGCTGAAGACCCAGACGCGGGCAGGGGAAGTATTGGCGAAGATCGTGCGCTGACGGTTTGAGCCCTCGAGGAAGGCCAGGCGCAGGAGGAGGCAGAGCTTGCGGGTGGACTGGCGCAGGCCGGCCTCTACAAATCCTTCGGCAGAGTTGTATGGCGGGTTGCTAACGATATTTTCGACGAGACGATCCGACTTTAGGAAATCGACGCCAGGTTCGCCGTAGCCGCGGTCGAACAGATCCGTCGCATCCACTGGACAGCCAGTGTCCTTCAAAACGCGAACCATCGCTCCGTCGCCGCACGCTGGTTCCCAAATTCGCCCCTCGAATTTCTCGCCACCGATCAGGGCATGCGTCGCCCATTCGGGAGTAGGGTAGAAATCCGGTCCCTCCAGGTCTGCGAACCGCTTGAGCGTCGGCTTGAAGCCGCCGTTGAGATTGTAGGTCGAATCCATGAGCCCAAATCTAGGTGAAGGAGGACCAAAAGGGAATTCCACCCATATGCTGAGTATATGTGGCATCAATCCGATTCGGGAAGGAGTCTTGGGCTTGAGGCGATCGCCCGCGGCCTGCCGACGTACCGCAGGATGATGCCGAAGATCACCGCCCCACTCGACCGTTAAGCGCCGATTAACCTCCGCCGCGCAGTCTGCCGATGCAAAAGCAGATATTCGACTTCATGGGTCGGCGCATCGAGCTCTGGGGCGCACCCTGATCCAGACCACATGGGCCGGATGATCCGGGCCAACCGGGCGTTCTACGAGCTCGACGTCCTGATAAAGTGCCGGGAACGGTATCTGCCCGGCACCGCGATCATCGATGTCGGCGCCAACATCGATAATCACCAGGTCGTCCCGTGTGCGCCGTTGGCGACGGCGACGGATCGGTGCATCCCGGGCCGTCGAGCAACCTCGGCACCTCGGCAACACACCGATGTCATTCGGCGTCGGCGTGGTACGGGTATGCAGCCTGGACACGCTGCCGCTCAGCGGTCCGATCGGGCTGCTGAAGATAAACGTGGAGGGTGCCGAGGTCGCGGTCCTGCGCGGCAGCGCCAAGCTGATCGACGCGTGGTTGGCGGATATTGTCGTCGAGGCGGGGCAGCCCGGAGCGTTCCGGGCGGTCGCCGATCCACTGCTCGGATTCGGATACGTGTCGTGCGGGCGATATGCCGCGACCCAGACCTATCTGTTCAGCGCCGGCGACTAGGATCGCCGGCTGCGGCGTGTCCTGGCCGGGGGCTGACCGCGGGAAGCTCGTTCGGGATCACGCCGCGCGAAACGTCGCTACCGCCTTCTCGTTGAATTTCAGCCCCAGGCCCGGTCTGCTCGGCAGCACCAGTTGCCCATGCTCGATCGCCGGGGTCTCTTCGTACAGCGCCAGCATCCACGGCATGTATTCGACCGTCAGGCCGTTCGGGCAGGCCGCCACCAGATGCACCAGCATCTCCGGCATCACGTGGCTGACGACCGGCAGATTGAATGCCTCCGCCATGCCGGCCACCTTCATCCATTGCGACACGCCGCCAACGCGGCAGATGTCGATCATGACGATATCCACCGACCGCGCCTCGATCATGTGGCGGAACGGCACGATCCCCCAGACATACTCGCCCCCCGCGATCGGGGTTTTCAGCGCGGCGGTCACCCGGGCCAGACCGGCGTAATCGTCCGCGGCGGTCACGTCCTCCAGCCAGAACAGCCCGACATCCTCTACTCGGCTACCGATATCGATCGCCTGTTCCGGCCGCCAGCGCTGATTGATGTCGCACATCAGCTTGATGTCAGGCCCGATCGCCTCACGGATCACGCGCACCCGGCGGACTTCCTCGGCCGGTGTCGGATGGTCGGGCAGCGCCATCTGGGTCTTCATTTCGATAAAGCCCTTCTGCACCAGGATCTGCGCGGCGCGTTGCGCCTGGTCGTGGCTCAGGCCACGCCGCAGCGAGCCCGAGGCATAGGTGGCGACCCGATCGCGATGGCCGCCCAGCAGCTTCCACAGCGGCTGATCCAGTGCCTTGCCCTTGATATCCCACAGCGCGATGTCGATCGCCGACAGCGCCAGCGTGAAGATGCCGCCGGGCCCACAGGAATCGCCGGTGCCGGCGCGCAGCCTGGCGATGATTTTCTCGATCCGCAGCGGGTCCTCACCGACCGTCAGTTCGGCGAGTTCCTCGACCGCGACGCGCAGGCTGCCGGTCATCCGGCCGCCATAGAAGGTCAGTCCAATGCCTTCAATGCCGCTGTCGGTGCGCAGGCGCAGGATGACGACAGGGCGCGTGCGCCCGGCTTCCTCCGGCATGTTGGCCAGCGGGTCGTCTTCCGGAATGCGCAAGGTGGTCGCTTCGTAGCTGGTGATTTTCATGAGGTTTGTTCCTCCCTTCGATCTGATGCTGATGGCGCAGGCCATGCCTGCTCACATGATCCTGATGTCAAACGCGCATCACGTGGACAATTGTGGCTTCCGGCGGCTTTAGCAGCGTCCCATTGGCATAGAGTCCCACAGGCAGCGCCTTCAGGTGCTGCCCAGAGCTTCGCCCGCCTCGACGGATCCACGATGGTGGACGACCTTGGGATCCCCGCGCAGCACCTCCCACACGGTCTTGTCGCCGTCGCGTCGGAAGCGGATATCCAGACGCCGGCGCCCAAGCCGCAAATCGATCAGCGTCACGTCCGGCAGCCAGGCGGGCAGCTCGGGATCGACATACAGCTTGCCGTTCGGCGCATCCGGCTGGATGCCCAGCATCGCCTGCAGCAACGCGAAGCAAGATCCGGCGGCCCATGCCTGCGGCACGTTGGCGCCCAGATACTGCACCGGAAAGCTGACGCCGCTGCGTTGCACGCCGGCATAAAGCTCGGGCAACTGACTCAACAGAAAGTGGCTGGCGGCCTCGCTGATGTCGCGCGCGATGTGCCCCACCTCGGTGCCATAGCCGTATCGTTTGAAACCAAGGGCGATCAGGCTGTTGTCATGCGGCCAGACCGATCCGTTCTGGTAAGAATATGGATTGAAGGCAGGATGCTGGTCGGACAGCGTCCGGATGCCCCAGCCGGAGTTCATGTCCGGCGCCATCAGCCGGGCAACGACGCGGGCCGCTCGGTCTGGCGGGACGATGCCTGACCACAACAGGTGGCCCGGGTTGGATGCCACCGTCATCACCCGCCGCTTCTGGCCATCCAGCATGTAGGCGTAGAAGCCGCTGTCTTCGTCCCAGAATGTTTCGTTGAACTTGTCGAACAGCGCGGCGGCCTTGTCGCGCAACTTGCTCGCCCTGTCGGGTTTGCCGAGCGCGTCGAACACCTCGGCCATGCGCAGCCAGGCGTCATAGACATAGCCTTGCAATTCACAAAGCGCCTTAGGACCCTTCACCGGCGATCCGTCCGAATAGACCATCGAATCGCCGGCGTCCTTCCACGCCATGTTTTCATAACCAACCGGGGAGCGGGTCTGGTATTCCTGCAGCATGTCGCCATCGCGGTCGCCGTAGTTGTCGATCCAGTCCAGCGCGGCTTCGGCGTTCGGCAGATATTTCTCCAGCAGCGCGTGGTCTCCGGTCGCACGCCAGGCAGCATGCAGGGTGACTAGGTAAAGCGGCGTGGCATCGGCGGTGCCGTAGTACGGCGTGTGCGGGATCAACTTGAAATGCGCGAGTTCCCCGTAACGAAGTTCGTGCATGATCTTGCCGGGTTCGGCGTCACGATAATCGTCCCGCACCGTGGACTGCCAGCGACCCAGGACTTCCAGTGAACCCCGAGCGAATTCGGGATAGACCAGGATGTTCTGCAAGGACACGATCAGGCTGTCGCGGCCGAACGGCGCCATGAACCATGGCAGGCCGGCGGCCGGTAGGAACTCCATGTGGTCGGTGCCGGCGATCGGCAACCGCAGTGCGGCCATGTCGTCGATCGCCTGATGATAGAACCGATAGAACTCTTCGTTGCTAGTGCGCAATTTCAGCACGGTTTCCCGCCAGTCCCGATGCGCCTGGGCCTTGGGGGAGGACTCGGCGTGGACCGCGCACTCGTTCGGCGCATGATACCGTTTTTCGCCGTCGGCGAATTCGTACATCAGGCAGCAATGCCAAGAACCGCCCGGCGGCAGCTTGACCTCGAAGCTCAGCCGGCCGTTGGCGAACACCGCCCGGGAGTCGCTCATGCCCACCGAAACCGCGACCGAGCGGGAGAAGTCGGCATTCCGATAGGTCGTGCGCAGGGTCTGCCGCGATTCGGCCCAATCGGTGTTGATGTGGCCGCGGCGGATGTCGCGCTTGGCCTTGAGGTCGAACACGTCGGCGAAGTCCGAGCGGATGGCGATTTCCAGGTTGAAGCGGACCGGCCTCTGGCCATGGTTGGTGATATCCAGGTCCTCGTGCAGGCCCTGGTCCAACACGCGTGAGATGCGGAACGCCAGGGTTTGCGTGGGGACCGGGCCGTCCTCGGTCAAGAAAGCCTGGTTGGTGAGGTATATGCGCGCGGCGTCGAAGTTCACCGCGCCGCCGTTCAGCAGGTCCCACTGCATCCCGTTGGCATAGACCGACCAGGCACTGATCAGCCGGGTGTCGAAAAAATAAAGCCCCTTGTCGCCCGGCCAGTCGATCTGTCCATTTGGCTCCGTCACCTGGACCGTCATGGCCTGGTGGATGGCGATCTGCGGCGGGCCGACCTGAACCTTGAACGGCATTGGCAACACTCTCCACGCTGAAGGTCGCGCCCTTCTGTATAGCGTGAGGCCATCGGCTGCATCACGTGACAGGATGGCAAAGCTGGACGACCAGGATCTGATGTGGACCTTGGACCACATCCGCAAGCATATCGAACACGGGTTGCCCCTGGTGCCACTGTTCAACATTGCCGTGATCGAAGCAAGGCCGGAACGGGCCGGTGTGGCTGCGGCAAGGCGCGCATCGAACCCGCCCGGTCGGCCATTTCGCGGGCCCGGTCCAGTTCCACCTATGCGTTGATCCTGGCAGCCCGCCGGGCCGAGGCGGCCGTCACCGTCGACCTCACCATCAATTTCCTGCGTCCGGCCATCAACCTGCCACTGAGCGCCGCCACCGTGCTGCGCGCCGGGCGACGTCTGTTCAGCGCCGAGATATGCATTGGCGAGGAAGCCACCGGCCGTCTGGTGGCGCACGCAACCACGACTTATGCGCTGTCCCAGGTCTAGTACCAACCTGACGTGAAGCCTCTGGATGGTGAAGCCGCTCGGCAAAATGACGCGCTTGACCGGCCATGCCGTTGCCGGTCAGCGCTGCGCCACGCTGTGTATATACAAACAAATATATTAACGTATTCAATCCTGCGTGGCATATGGATTGCTTGACCAGAACCACGTCCCGTCCAGCCTGTCCGGAGTATCACCGAACGATGACGGTTACCGCGACGGAATTTTCATCCGTGTCACGCGCCGGCCGTGCCTGGACCAGGCCACCCTTGCCGTCTCGCGCCCAGGCCGCCGGTCTGCTGCTGCTGCTGCCCGCGATCGGATTCCTGCTGGCGTTCTTCCTGGTCCCGGCGTTGACCTTGTTCGCCTACAGCGTCCTGACGCAGCGTGCCGACGGCATGGTCACGCTGCCCTTCACGCTGTCGCATCTGCAGCATTTCTTCGGCACAAGCCTCTACACCCATGTGCTTTTCGCCACGCTGCGGATGGCGGCGATCACCGCCGCGCTGGCCGCCGTATTAGGCTATCCGGTGGCGCTGGTCATGGTGCGCGGCAATGCGTTGGTGATGCGCGTCATCACGATCATCACGATCGCGCCGCTGATCGTCAGCGTGGTCGTTCGCACCTATGGCTGGCAGCTTATTCTCGCCAACAGCCGCACCGGCGTCCTGAACTGGGTGCTCATGTCGCTCGGCCTCATCCACCATCCGATCCGCCTGCTCTACACCGAAACCGCCGTCATCATCGGCTCCCTGCATGTGTTTTTTCCGATGATGGTGCTGCCTCTGGCATCCGCCCTGGCGAAGATCAGCCCGCAGGTCGAGGACGCCGCGCGCACCCTGGGCGCGCCGTCTTGGCGCGTGTTCTGGCGGGTCAGCCTGCCGCTGAGTCTGCCGGGGCTCGCGGTCGGATTTACCCTGGTTTTCTCGCTGACCGCGAGCTCCTACGTCACGCCTGCCATCCTTGGCGGCACCGGTGCCCAAATGCTGGGCAACCTCATCGAACAGCAGATTACCGCGGTGTACGACTGGCCGTTTGGTGCCACCGTGGCCCTCGTGCTGGTCGTTACGGTGTTGGCGATCAACCTCGCCTCCACCTGGATCCTCGAGCGGCGGCACCGGCGCACGGGCATGGCAACGTGAATGGCCGGCCGGTCGTCGGGTCCGCGCTGCTGTATACGGTCGCCGCGGCAACCATGGTGTTCATGGCGGCGCCGCTGCTGGTGACGATCTCGCTGTCTGTCTCCGACACCCAGTTCGTCGCCTTTCCGCCGAAGGGGTTTACCCTGGCCTGGTACGGCAAGGTCGTTGGTGATCCGGACTTTCAGACCGCGTTGTCATACAGCCTGTGGCTGGCTGGTTCGGCAACCATCGGCGCCCTGCTGCTGGGCATGCCGGCGGCCTTCGCCCTGGTCCGGTTCCCGGTGCCCGGCGCGGCGGTGGCAAGATCATTGCTGCTCTCGCCATTGATTTTTCCGGTGCTGGTGACCGGATTGGCGCTGCTGCAACTGTTCTCGCTGCTCGGGTGGGGCATGGTGCCGATCAACCTGCTGCTGGCCCATATCCTGGTGACCTCGCCGTATGTCGTGCGCACCGTATCGGCCAGCCTGATGCTGGCCGACGTCACCTTGGAGGAAGCCGCGCGCACCTTGGGTGCCAATCGATGGCGCACCTTCCGGCGCGTCACCTTGCCGCAGATCGCCCCGGGCGTCGCGGCCGGCTGCCTGTTCGCCTTCATGGTGTCGTTCGACAACTATCCGGTCTCGATGTGGCTCGCGGATGCGCAGAACAACCCGATGCCCATGCTGATCTACCAGAAGGCAACTGGGGTATTCGATCCTTCCGTGGCGACGATCTCGACATTGATGATCGGGCTGGCCATCGGTGTCGTATTGATACTGGAACGGCTGGTCGGACTGAAGCGCGCGATGGGCATTTAAGAGGTATGCAATGACAATCCGGATCGGCCGCCGCAGCTTCGCCACGGCGGCCACAGCAGCGCTCGCCACCCCGGCCATCCTGACCCCGCGCGCATGGGCGGACGGCAAATCGATCCAGGTCGGGATCTATACTGCCCAGCAGGGCGAGTATGTGCGCAAGCAGATCATCCCGAAGTTCCAGGCGGACTACAAATGCCGCGTCTTCACTACCGAGGGCGTCACGCTCAGTCAGATTGCCGCGCTGCGCGCCACCCGCACCAATCCCAAATACAGTGCGATGTTCATGGACGACATTGGCATCGACCTGGCCAAGAAGGAGGGGCTGATCGCCCCGTTGCCGGTCGACAAGATACCAAACCTGCAACGGGTGTACAAGCGCTTCCTGTTCAGCGAGGGCTACGGCGCGGCCTTCGCCATCTCCACCGGCGGGCTCTATATCGACCCGGAGAACAATCCCCACATCACCAGTTACGGCGATCTGTGGGATGCGCGCTTCAAGAAGCGCTTTCTGATGGTTACGCCGAAGTTCACCCAGAGCATCTACATGCTGGTGGCAACCACCACGCTGGTCACCGGCAAGCCGCTGAAAGAAGCGCAGTACCTGACCGACGCCGCCTGGGGCAAGATGGCGGCCCTGAAGCCGAGCATCCTGACGATCTACGAGAGTCCGTCGACGGTGATGATGGTGCCACAGGGCCAGGCGGATGTGGGCGGCATCGAATACTCCAAGAACATTTATCCATACACGGTGGCCGGCGCGCCGATCGACATGGTGTTTCCGAAGGAAGGCACCTTCGCCGGCATCAACTGCCTGAGCTTCGTCAAGGGTGCGCCGGAGCCCGAACTGGGTGCTGCGTTCATCAACCGGATGCTGGAACCGTCGGTGCAACAGGGGCTGGCCGAGGCGACCCTGACCGCGCCCTCGATCAGCGGGCTAAGCTTCAAGCCTGACATCGCGAAATACATCGCCTACCCCGAGGCGAAGATGGACGACATGAACTTGTTTGCCTGCGACTGGTCGTATGTGAACCCGCGCCGTCCGGCGTGGCTGGAAAAATACAATCAGATTTTCGGAAGCTGAGCGGATTGCGCACCCAGCCCGCGTCCGTCCGCCTGGCGGACCTAACCAAGCAGTATGGCAAGGCCCTCGCGGTCGACCGTCTCACGCTCAACATCCAGCCCGGCGAGCTCGTGGCACTGCTAGGGCCCAGCGGCTGCGGCAAGACCACCAGCCTGCGCATGATCGCCGGACTGGTGCAGCCCAGCAGCGGCGAGATCTTCGTCAACGGGGCCTCGATAACCGGGGTTCCGGTGCACCGCCGAAACATCGGCATGCTGTTCCAGAGCTATGCCCTGTTCCCGCATTTGACAGTGGCCGAGAACGTCATCTTCGGGCTGGAAATGCGTGGCATCAAACGCCGCGCCGCGGGCCTGCGGGTGCAGGAGGCACTGGACCTGGTGCAACTCGGCGGCCACCAACACAAACTGCCGTCGCAACTGTCCGGCGGCCAGCAGCAGCGGGTGGCACTTGCCCGAGCGCTGGTGATCGAACCGGCGATGTTGCTGCTCGATGAACCGCTCGGTGCGTTGGACAAAAGCTTGCGCGAGAGCATGCAGGTCGAGCTTCGCCTGCTGCAACGCCGGCTGGGCATTACCACGGTCATGGTCACGCATGACCAGGATGAGGCACTGACCTTGGCCGACCGCATCGTGGTGATGCGCGACGGAAGACTGGAACAGGTCGGCTCCCCCACCGAGGTCTATCAGTATCCCGCGACCCGCTTCGTCGCCGGCTTCCTCGGTGTCTCGAACTTCTTCCGCGGCACCGTCGATGGCCGGGCAGGGGAGTCGCTGCGGGTGCGCTGCTCCGGCGACTTGCAGCTGACACTGCCGCGGGACAGCGCGCCGGGTGGCACGGTCACCGTCGCGCTGCGTCCGGAAGCGGTGCGCGTCAGTGCGGGCGGCGATGCGGCGCCCGGCGCGAATGCCGTGGTGGCCACATTGGAGCAAGCGGTCTATCGCGGCTTCATGGTGCATTATTACCTGCGCCTGCCCGGCGGTGAGCCGCTGATCGCGTTCCAGCAGAACACCGGAGCGGGCGTCGCGATCGGTGCCGATCCCGGCCAGCCCGTGCTGGCCGAGTGGGATGAGGCCAGCAACCGGTTGGTGCTGGACGACGTCTGAGCGGTCCTGACCACCCGCTACTCTGGCGAGATCGCTACTCTGGCAAAATCGGTGATAAGGATGCAGGCTGCGGTGGAATTCAACCGGGAACGCAGCCATGACCGACTTGCCAAGCCACGTCGAGATCCACGAGGAAGGCCCGCGCGAGGGCTTTCAGATCGAGCCCGGCCCGATCCCGACCGCGGCCAAGATCCGCCTGATCGAGGCGCTGGCCGAGACCGGCCTGCAGCACATCCAGGCCTGTTCCTTCGTCAACACGCGCCTGGTTCCAGGCTGGGCCGACGCCGAGGCGGTGGTGGAGGGCTTCACCGCCAGGCCCGGTGTCCACTACACCGGATTGTTCTTCAACGGCAACGGGCTGGAGCGAGCTCTGGCGTTCAGGCACAAGCTCACCATCGACGGGTCGATCTCGCTGACCGCATCAGCCGGCTTTACCCGCAAGAACCTGAACCGCAGTCCGTCCGAAAACATCGCGGCGATGAAGAAGCACAGCGCGCTGCAGCTGTCACAGGGTGTGCCCGTCACCCGGATCGGCGTCATGGCGGCGTTCGGCTGCAACTATCAGGGCGATATATCACCCGCGGAGGTGATCAGCACGCTGGAGGACGGCCTTGCGATCGCCGCGGAAACCGGCGCCGCGATCACCTTGTTCTCGCTGGCCGACACCATGGGCTGGGCAACGCCGGCGCGGATCGAACGGGTGATCGATCAGGTTCGCGGCCGCTGGCCGGACATGACCCTGGCGTTGCATCTGCATGACACGCGCGGCCTCGCGGTGGCGAATGCCCACGCCGCGCTGAAGCTGGGCGTCACCCGCTTCGACTCCACCGTCGGTGGCCTGGGCGGTTGCCCATTCGCCGGCCAGCCAAAGGCAGCGGGCAACATCTGCACCGAGGAACTGGTCCTGCTGTGTGAAGAGATGGGGATCGAAACCGGCGTCGATCTCGATGCGCTGATCGAAGTCGGGCGCATGGCCGAAGAGATTGTCGGGCACCAGTTGCCCAGCGAGCTGATCCACGCCGGAAGTTTGGCCGCGTTCCGCCGCAAGGCGGCGTAGGCTCCCTGAACATCTCCCATCCGCGAGGCGGGAGGGGAGACGCGGCAACGCCTCGTTGATGATCAGCGTCCTGAAACGCGGCGTCCCTGATGCGCTTCGAACGCCGCCGCATCCTGGAAAACCTCATCGCACAAGAACTTTGCCGGATTGGTCACGCACTGATTGAGCATCAGGACCTCCAGCCCGAGCTCCTTGCGCGCCTCAGGGGCAAAGCACGCAATGATCTCGGCGGTGGCCTCTGCCTGGGCTTTCGCGGACTTCCTCCAGCTCATGAGTCTGCGATCTGTCATCTCAAACTTGTGGCTACTTCCCGATTCCGGAAGCACCGCGGTCGATACGTTGTCGCTCCTCGGGCTCACTCGAACATGATTTTCACGCGGGAATGTATGAACACTTTGGCTAGCTCTAGACTAGGGCGTGTCGTCAAATAGCTAGAGCCTTCCGGGCCGCGGTGAGTCTGAACTGCAACATCTGGGCAAAAAGAGATGCGACACAGCGCGCAGGGGATTCCGGCGCGCCGCATTCTCCGATTGCTAAGCGGTCAGCTTTGGAGGCTGACCGATGCGGCGCTATGGACTGCGTGATGACCAGTGGGATCGGATCGAGGCGTTGCTGCCCGGGCAGCCAGGCTGGGTGGGAGTAACCGCGGCGGACAACCGCCTGTTCGTCGAGGCTGTGCTCTACCGTTATCGCGCCGGTCTCCCGTGGCGTGACCTGCCGGAACGCTTCGGCGACTGGAAAAACGTCCATCGGCGCTTCAGTCGCTGGGCTAAATCCGGTGTTTGGCACAGGGTCTTTCAGCATCTCTCGGCTGATGCCGACAATGAATACGCGATGATCGACAGCACCATCGTGCGCGCTCACCAGCACAGTGCCGGCGCGAAAAAAAAGCCGGCGAAGACCAGGCGATCGGACGATCGCGTGGCGGATTGAGCACCAAGATCCACACGTTGGTCGATGCGCTCGGCAATCCGACGGCGTTTCATCTGACGGGCGGCGAGGCGCATGATCTGGTCGGCGCCGACCATCTGCTGGCGGATATGCAGGCTGCAACGCTGATCGCCGACAAGGCATTCGACGCCGACAAGCGGGTCATCGAGCCGCTCACGACCGCCGGCAAGACGGCTGTGATCCCATCAAAGGCCAACCGCAAGTCGCGCCGGACGTATGATCGGCATCTCTACAAAGAACGCCACTTGATCGAGACGTTCTTCGCCAAACTCAAGCAGTTCCGGCAACCCGCTATCGCAACCCGCTATGACAAGACCGCGCGCAACTTTCTCGCCGCCGTCTACCTCGCCGCCAGCGCCATTTGGCTCATTTGACGACACGCCCTAGTGGTCCGATCCCAACAGATGCATCCTCGCGGTCGGGTGAATCGGCCCACCAAATCAAGTGCTAGTGGTAAAATTGGACGGACCTTTCCGTCGGATTTTGTCCACTAGCTGCGGAGTGGAATGCATATGCCCGATTACGGTAGATCATACCGGTCGAGCCACGCCGCGATGTTTCGGACCGTGTCGCCGTAGAACGTCTGATAAAGCCGTTCCGTTACGTAGCCAAGGTGCGGCGTGGCAAGCACGTTATCCAGCGCGCGGAACGGATGGTCAGCCGGAAGTGGCTCTACCTCGAATACATCGACCGCCAGTCCTGCGATCTTCCGCTGCACAAGAGCGTCCAGCAGAGCAGGCTCGTCCACAATGGCGCTGCGGGATGTGTTGATTAGCCAGGCATGACGCCGCATCAAGGCGATCGCCTCAGCGTCGACGAGACCACGAGTCCGCCGGCTTAACAGCATGTGGATGCTTACGACATCCGCCTCCGAGAACAACTGCTCCTTTGAAACCGCGACAGCGCCGACGACTTCGGCTTTCTCGGGCGTTAAGTTCTGGCTCCATCCGATCACGCGCATGCCGAAGGCGCGACCGATGCCCGCCACCGCACCGCCGATATTGCCGAGACCCAGTAACCCGAGGGTGCGGCCATGAAGGTCGCCTCCTACCTTTTGCTGCCAGCCACCGGATCGAACTGAGGCGACCTCCTGCACCAGATGACGCCGACTTGCTAGGATCAGCGCCCACGTCATCTCGATCGTTGGGGTAGAGGAATATCCGGTGTGAACGATCTCGATGCCGCGTTCGCCGGCCGCGGCTACGTCGACAGCAGCGTTGACCGGACCGGTCGAGGCGATGAGCTTCAGATTTGGCAGCTGTTCGATCAGGTGTCTCCGCAGCGCTGTTCTCTCGCGCATGACGCAGAGGATGTCGAATGGCGCCAGCTGCTTTGCCAACAGCGCCTCGTCGGCGACGTGGTCGGTGAACACCGAGATTTCGGCTCGACCCTCAAGTGGCGACCAGTCGGCCATTGTCAGCGCGACGGATTGGTAATCATCCAGGATGGCAATACGCATGGGGCATCCTAAGCTGAGGGATGGTCCGGATGACAGCCGGACCAGGCTCGACATCCTCAACCAGCTCGGGATGTCGGTGACGAAGGAGAAATTGCTGCAAGCAGTGTGATCAACGACACTCGATAGTCGTCGGGACACCCACCACGGCGAAGACCTGAACGTGGTGCTCGCGGATGCCTTCGACGGGCGTTGGCAAGCCACTGGTTGGCGCTAATTCAGTCTCCTTCTACCGTCTGTTCAGCAAGCGCCGACCAACTGGGGGAAATCATCATGCGGACCGCTGACGCCATCATTGAAATCCTCAAGCGCGAGGGCACGACCACGCTGTTCTGCTTCCCCACCACCCCGATCATCGAAAACGCCGTCGCCGCTGGCATCCGTCCCGTCATTTGTCGGCAGGAACGCGTGGGGGTCGATATGGCCGATGGTTATGCGCGCGTCACCAACGGCAAGCCGCCGGGCGTCTTCGCCATGCAATACGGCCCGGGTTCGGAAAACGCCTTCCCCGGTATCGCCACCACCTTCTCCGACTCCGTGCCAGTGCTGTTTCTTCCGCTGGCGCAGGCGCGCGACCAGTCACAGATCTTTCCCACCTTCCGGTCCGCGATCACCTATGCCTCCGTCACCAAGCAGGCCGAGGAACTGCGCACCCCTGGATCCGTCACCGACGTGATGCGCCGAGCCTATGCGGCGCTGAAGACCGGGCGGCTGGGGCCGGTGATGGTGGAAGTCCCGCGCGACCTGGTCAACGCGGAAACCGGCTTCGACTCGGTCACCTACACGCCGATCAAACCGACGGTCTCGGCACCTGATCCACGTGATGTCGAGGACGCGGCGAAGCGGCTGGTCCAGGCAAGGTGTCCGGTGATCCTGGCCGGCCAGGGTGTCCTGTATGCGGAAGCGTCCGACGAACTCGGGCAACTGGCCGACCTGCTTCAGGCGCCGGTCATGACCACGGTGGACGGCAAGAGCGCCTTCCCCGAAGACCACGCCCTGTCGCTTGGTTCCGGTGGCAACACATTTACCGGCCCCGGCCGGCTGTTCCTCTACACCAGGGCTGATCTGATCTTTGGCATCGGCACCGGCCTGAACCGCCATCCGCTGACCACGCCGCCGCTGCCCAACGGCGTGCCAATCATTCACGCCACCAACGACCCGCGGGATTTGCACAAGCAGCACCAGACCGAGGTGGCATTGCTCGGTGACGCGAAACTCGTTCTGGCCCATCTGGTGGAGGCCGTTAAGGATCGGCTTGGCGGCAGGTTGCCCAATGCCTCACCCGCGGCCGAGATCGCTCAGGCCCGCGCCGAATGGCTGGCGCGGTGGGACGCCAAGCTGCGATCACGGGAAACCCCGATCACGCCATACCACGTGATGTCGGAGTTCACCCGCGTGGTCGATCCGGCGAGCGCGATCGTCACCCACGACTCCGGCAGCCCGCGCGATCAGCTGCTGCCGTTCTATCGTGCGACGCGGCCGCGCGGCTATCTCGGCTGGGGCAAGTCGCACCAGCTGGGCACCGGTCTGGGTCTCACGATCGGCGCCAAGGTCGCCGCACCGGACAAGTTCTGCGTCAACTTCATGGGCGACGCCGCCTTTGGCATGACCGGGCTTGATATCGAAACCGCTGTCCGCGCCGGCATACCGTCCCTGACGATCGTGCTGAACAACAACACGATGGCGATTGAAATCCCGCACATGAAACTGTCGCACGAGATGCATCAGGCCCGTGATCTGGGCGGCAACTTCGCCGACACAGCGCGATCGTTGGGCGCGTGGAGCGAGCGGGTGGCCGACCCCGGCGATGTGGCGGCCGCTCTCCAGCGTGCCAAACGGGCCACCGAGGACGGCCGCACCTGTCTGCTCGAATTCGTCACCAGCGCGGAAACCGCCTTCTCGCACCGAAACGGCGCCGCTGAGTAACGGGCGCTGACGACAGGCAACCAGTAGCGGCGCGTGAAGAGCCGCTGTCGTCCTCCGTATCAAGTGACACCCACCCGATATGAACCTGCTTCGACGCACCACATATGCAAACCCATCTAACCAGGAGTAGCCAATGCTGACCAGAACCGCGATTTATGAGGGAACAGTGCAGAATGGCCGGGAAGAAGAGTTCTTTGCCCGCGTGCGCGATGAACTTGAGCCGCTGTGGCAGCGGTTTCCGAACGTGACCGCGGTGCGGGTTCAACGCACCAAGTCAGCCGATCCGGATGCGCGGCCCATCGCGATGATCCTGGAGATGGATTTTCCAGACATGGCGGCCATCGAAGCGTGCCTCGCCTCCGCCATCCGGCCGGAGTCGCATGCGGCCACGGTTGAAGTCATGAAGCTGTTCGAGGGGCGGTTCTATCATCTGGTCACAGAAGCCAAGGTGCTGGCGCCCGCCGCCTAGAGCGGCGGCGCAATTTTGGCTGAAAAGTCAACCATGTCGCCTCGATGATGCCTACCGCGTAGCCTACATCGAACAGCTGCCCGACGAACGCACTGAAAGTGCTGTCGCGTTCACCGCCCGCGCTGTTGCTGGTTTGCCCGACACGGTGTGACGGCTGAGCGGATCATGAGCAATAACGGCGCTATCTTCAACCTGAAGTCATTAGGCTGTAACATCGCATCCAAGCGACGGATGTCGCTGTCATAACGGGAACTCGCCAATTCCACCACATCGACCCGCCGTTCGCGAAACCGCGAACAGCCTTGCGCAACGCCTGCGCGAACGGACCGCCGAATCGCACCGCGCCGCTGAGCGTTCTGGCATCGTCGCCGCACTGTTGACCGGACGGGTCAGCCGTTCCGCCTACGCTCTCTATCTACGCAACCTGCTGCCAGCCTATCAGGCCATGGAACAGGCCCTGCAGCATCATGGCGGCCGACCCGAACTCGAGGGACTGGCGCAACCTTCGCTCTTCCGCTCGGGCTGCATTCTCGCTGATCTTGGCGATCTGGCGGGATCTGCCTGGGCGATGTCTCTCCCGCTTTTGCCGTCCGGCGAACGCTATGCCGCCAGGATCAGGTGGGCAGGTCGAGGCGCGTTACTGATCGCTCATTGCTATACCCGCTACCTCGGCGATCTGAATGGCGGTCGAACCCTTGGACAACGCCTGATAAAGCAATTTGGCCCGCACTTCCACGCGCTCGCTTTCAACCAGTTTCCAGGAATTCAGGACCTTGACATGTTCCGCACGGCCTATCGTCGGACCTTGGACCAGGCCGGGGATCGCCTCGGCGATGTTGAGGCCGTGGTCGAGGAAGCCGCTGTCGCCTTTGAATTGAACATGCGGGTTTCTGTCGAGGTGGACGCATTCCGCTTTCGCCCGCCGCCGCGACACGCTGGCCCTGTCGACGAAACATGACGGCTTCAGAGGCAAGTGTACGGCATCGTGGACAACGCGCTACCGCGAATTCATCAGACATCCAGTGTAAACCCTGCTATGACACCTTCTCTACAGGCGTATCAACTGATCTAGGAGGCTACGATCGTCACGACCGGCATCCCGAGCGTGAATCAACCCGATGTCACCCTGGTTCTGGACATGGACGGGGTGATCCAGGAGGCCACGTTGTCGAACGACGTTTGCAACGAAGCCGTGGAGGGGTGGCTTGGGCGGCCATGGCTCGAAACCATCGCGGACAACGGTGGCGGCAAGGTCATGCGCATGCTGGAAGATGCCCGCGAGAGTGGCATCTCCGCGTTCCGTCAGGTCAACCAGCGATTCCCCAGCGGCCTTGAGCTGCCCATGGAATACACGACCGTTCGTCTCGGCGGAAAAGCCGGGCTGATCGCGATCGGGCGCAACCTGAGGGTGGTGGCGGAACTGCAGTCCCGCCTCATCACGGCACAGCAGGCGATGGAACAGGACTACTGGAAGCTGCGCGAGGTCGAGACCCGCTACCGCATGTTGTTCGATGCGTCGAACGAGGCCGTGCTCCTTCTCAGTGCCGACCGGTTGCGCATCATCGAGGCCAATCCGGCCGCGATCCGCTCGCTCGGCCTGGCCCGTAACCGCGATCTTCTGCCGGAAATCGCCGCCGAGGATCGTGAACCGTTTCAGACCCTGCTGCTGCGCGTTCGCCAGAGCGGTCGGGCGCCGGGGATCGTCCTGCATCTTGGGCCTGACCGCGAGGCGTGGATCGCGCGCGCGTCGCTGATGACCAGCGAGCCCGGACCAATGTTTATGGTTCAGCTCGCGCGCGCCGGCGGAAACCAAATCGAGGAACGTGGCCCGACATCGACCGCCTTGGATGAATTTGTCGATCGCCTGCCCGACGCTTTCGCTGTGATTGATCGGGACGGCGTCATCCGTCGCGCTAATCGGGCGTTTCTGGAGTTGGTGCAGGTCGGCGTCGAAGGCGCGGTTCTGGGGGAGCGCCTCGGCCGTTGGCTGTCCCGCCCGGGTGCGGATCTGACCGTGCTGCTGGCGAACCTGCACCGGCATGGGTCGGTGCGGCTGTTCGCCACCAGCGTGCAGGGCGAACTCGGCGGCGAAACCGAAGTGGAAATCTCGGCGATCGGCAATCACGCGGGGCGCCCGGATTCCATCGCCTTGCTGCTGCGCGACGTAGGCCGCCGGCTTAGCTCCACCGATAATGCCGCCAGCCTGCAATCGGCGCTGGCCGCGGTGGTCGAACAGAGCGGCAAGACCTCGCTGCGCCTCCTCGTCAGGGACACCGTCGGCCTGGTCGAACGCCATTACATTGAGGCCGCGCTTCAACTTTCTGAGGGCAACCGCACGGCGGCGGCGGAAACTCTGGGGTTGAGCCGCCAGGGTTTTTACAAGAAGCTTGCGCAATACGAGATGGAAGGTCATTCGAGACCAGGTCAGGACTCTGACAAATAGGTCGCTAGGGAGCTCGCATTGGGCGCACCTGCTATATCGCCGCCGGCTTTTGGGAAGGCGGATCTCTCAAATTGTGAGCGCGAGCAAATCCATCTCGCGGGATCGATTCAGCCGCACGGTGCGGTCCTGGTCCTGCGAGAGCCGGATCATGTCATTATCCAGGCCAGTGAGAACGCGGCTTCGTTCCTGGGCCTGCCAAGCGATCTGATCGGGCGGCGGCTTCATGAGCTTGAAGGTGATCTGGCCTACAGGTTGGCGCCACACCTGGGGGATCAGCTGCGCGACGTGCCGCGCGGCGTCCGATGCCATCTCGGACATCCGCTGCTCGCCTTTGACGGCCTGATCCACCGTCCGGACGAAACCGGCCTTATCATCGAACTCGAGCGGGCTGGCCCATCGATCGATGTTTCCCGCCATCTGGAGCGAGGTCTCCAGGCCGTCATCACCGCCGCCTCCCCGCGGGCACTTTGCGACGACGTCGCGCGCATCTTCAGGGCGCTGACCGGCTACGACCGGGTCATGGTGTATCGGTTCGACGATCAGGGCCATGGCGAGGTGTTCTCGGAGGAACGCGAAGCGGCGCTCGAGGCCTATCTCGGCAACCGCTACCCGGCGTCCGACATTCCGCAGATCGCGCGGCGTCTGTATGAGCGGAACCGTGTGCGTGTGTTGTTCGACGTCGATTATGTGCCGGTACCGCTGACGCCGCGGCTCTCGCCAATCAGCGGCGAAGAGCTGGACATGTCGCTGTGCATCCTGCGCAGTTCCTCGCCCATCCACGTGCAGTATCTGAAAAACATGGGTGTACGCGCCACGCTCGTGGTCTCGCTGATGGTCAGCGGGCGGCTTTGGGGATTGGTGTCCTGTCACCACTACGTCCCTCATTTCGTCCATTTCGAGGTGAGGGCCGTTTGCGAGTTGCTGGCGGAAGCGGTCGCGACGCGGCTTTCAGCGTTGGAAAGCTTCGCCCAGGCGCAGGCTGAACTGTCCGTTCGCCGGCTGGAGCAGCGGATGGTCCGCGCGATCCGCAATGAGGGCGACTGGCGTGGCGCGCTGTTCGACGGATCCAGGACCCTGCTGGAGCCGGTCGAGGCAACCGGCGCGGCCTTGCTGTTCGAAGGCGAGGTGCGAACCGCTGGCGACGTGCCGTCGACATTGGCGCTGCGGGCAATCGGGCGCTGGCTCGATACCCAACCCCGTAGCGGCGGCGTGTTCGCCACCGCCTCGCTGGGCCAGGATGCGCCGCAATTCGAATTGCTGACCGCCATCGCCAGCGGATTGCTGGCAACGGCCATTTCGCGGTCCCCTGGGGAATACCTCATCTGGCTGCGTCCGGAGCGTGTGCGAACCGTGATCTGGGGCGGCAACCCATTCAAGCCGAACCTGACCAGCGACGACCCTACGGTGCTGTCGCCACGTCGCTCGTTCGCGCAATGGCACCAGGTCGTGGAGGGGACCGCCGATTCCTGGAGTGACGCCGACATCGCCGCCGCGCGGCTGGTGGGGGACACCGTCAGCGACGTGATCATCCAGTTTCGGTCGGTGCGGATCTTGTTGGCCGAGGACCAACTCAATCAGGTACGCAGTCAGGTCGAGCAGTCGGGGCTGCCGGTCATCGTCGCCAACGCGACCGGCGGCATCCTGAAAATGAACGCGGCCTTCGCGGCCCTGCTGGCTGACCCGGCAATGCCGCCGCGACGGCTGGCCGAACTGCCGCCGCTGTTCGCCAACCCTCATGAGGTGGAACGCCACCTAGAAGATATGGTGGCGAATGGACGGGCATGGCGGGCAGAGGTGCGTCTCGTCGGCCCTGGCGACGCTGTCACGCCACTGCTGGTTCGTGCCGACCCGGTGTTCACGTCCTTGGACCGCTCGCTGGGCTTCGTGCTGCTGTTCACTGATCTGACCGAACGCAAGGCCGCCGAGGCGGCGCGGCGGGGGTTCCAGAAGGGTGTCATCGAGCAGCGCCCCGCGATGTCCGGCCAGCTCGACATCAAGGCCGACCTCCTGTTTCGCAACGTGCTCTCGAAGATCGTGGAGAACGCTCAGCTCGCGTCGTTGGAAATCGCCGATCGCGTCGATCCAGCCCGGATGCCGCAGATGCTGGAGGCGCTGCGCGGCTCGGTGACCCGAACCGCGGAAATCCTACGATACCTCGTGTGGCACGCCACGCACAGGGCGAAAAGCTGGCGAAAGGAAAATCCGCCTATGTCAGTTCTGCCTGACAATGACTCGGATGACTGACAACGATACTTGACGGTTCCGCGCAGGCCGCGATATCAAACGGGGTGTCCGTCCGTCCCGCCGAACCTGGCCCAGCCGAATCTGGCGATGTGCCGGGCACCCCAAGCGTGAACCGCGGGGCGGCTGCGTTTCCGGTGTTACTCACCCCCGCGCGTCCGCAGGGCATCGCCACGAGGTCCAGTGTTCGGCACGATCCGCGGGTCAGGCCCACGGATGACCGGGAGTGGACGCCGATGGGGCGCTTCTCTGGCGGCTTGGTATCGCGCTGATGGCGCGTCCCGTGTTCCCTTTCGCCGCGATCGTCGGGCAGGAGGACATGAAGCTCGCGATCCTGGTGGCGGCGGTGGACCGGGGTATTGGCGGCGTGCTGGTGTTTGGCGATCGCGGAACCGGCAAATCCACGGCGGTGCGCGCGCTCGCCGCCTTGTTGCCGCCGATGAAGGTGGTGGAAGGATGCCGCTACGGTTGCGATCCGGCGACACCTGACGGCTGGTGCGCGGATTGCGCGGCCGCCACGTCAAGGCGGAAGAGCATGACGGCGCCGGTGCCGGTGGTGGATTTGCCGTTGGGGGCAACCGAGGACCGTGTCGTCGGCGCGCTCGACCTGGAGCGCGCGCTGACCGGCGCCAAGGTGTTCGAGCCGGGGCTGCTGGCGCGTGCCAACCGCGGGTTCCTCTACATCGATGAGGTGAACCTGCTGGAGGACCATCTGGTCGATCTGTTGCTGGACGTGGCCGCCTCGGGCGAGAACGTCGTTGAACGCGAAGGGCTGAGCATCCGCCATCCCGCCCGTTTCGTCCTGGTCGGCAGCGGCAATCCGGAAGAAGGCGAGTTGCGGCCGCAGCTGCTCGACCGTTTTGGCCTGTCCGTCGAGGTGCGTACGCCGACGGACCTCGCCACGCGGATCGACGTTATCCGCCGCCGCGACACCTTCGATCGTGATCCGCTGGCATTCGCCGAGACCTGGAAGAAGCCGCAGGACAAGCTCCGGCGCCGGATTGTCGAGGCCCGTTCCCGCCTCGGGTGCATCGGGGTTCCCGACATCGCGCTGGAACGCGCTGCCCGGCTGTGCATGGCACTGGGCACGGATGGTTTGCGCGGCGAGTTGACGTTGATCCGCGCCGCACGCGCGGTCGCCAGCCTGGATGGCCACGCCGAGGTCGGTGATCCGCAGCTGCGCCGGGTCGCGCCGATGGTGCTGGGTCATCGGCTGCGTCGCAATCCGCTGGACGAAGCGGTGGCCAGCACCCGAGTGGCGCGGGCGGTTGAGGAACTGTTCGGGTCATGAACGGCGCAATGGCCTGGGCCGATGCGGTGCAGGCCCTGACGCTGTTCGCCGCCGATCCGGCCGGGTTCGGTGGCGTGGCTGTGCGCGCCGCAGCGGGGCCGGTCCGGGATCGTTTTCTGGCGCTGCTGGCCGATTTTCTGCCGCCGGGGATGCTGGTGCGGCGGTTGCCGCTGCATGCCGGAGATGATCGGCTGCTCGGGGGTCTCGACCTGGCGGCGACACTTCAGGCGGGCCGGCCGATCACGCAGAAGGGGTTGCTGGCCGAGGCGGATGGCGGCGTGGTCGTGCTTGCCATGGCCGAGCGGATCGCGCCGGCTGCAGCGGCGCGGTTGCGCGCGGTGCTCGATGACGGCGTGGTGACGTTGCAGCGGGACGGATTGTCGTGCGTGCTGCCGGCCCGGGTCGGCATCGTGGCACTGGACGAGGGCGTGGAACCGGATGAACGGGCGCCGGCCTCGCTGCTGGATCGCATGGCGTTCCATGTTGATCTGACAGAGGTTTCGCCGCGGGATGTCGAGGCGGATAGCGGGAAGCTCTATCAGGGGACGAGAGCCAACGGCTTTTCCTCTGAGGGAAGCGGCGGCGGATTGGCTCATGAGGACAGCCGCGCCGAATTTGCTCACGACATGAATGGAACATCCGACCCCGACGTGAAGCGAGACGCCGGCCATGATGCACATGGCAAGCCCGGCCATGACACAAGCGGAACCGGCCATGACACCCATGAAGAGCGCAGGCCTGGGCATGAAGAGCGCAGGCCTGGGGAACCGCCCGCGACCCATACAGTCGATGCCGCCGCGACGCTGTGCCACGCGGCCATGGCGTTGGGCATCGACTCGCTTCGCGCACCGCTTCTCGCCTTGCGAGCGGCCCAGGTCGCGGCGGCCGGTTGCGGCCGTGACCAGATCACGGACGCCGACCTTGGCCTCGCGGCGCGGCTGGTCCTGGCACCGCGTGCGACCCGTTTCCCGCCTCCAGACGAAGCCGAAGCGGCATCGGATTCCGAACCGCCGCCCGACGGTGATGGCCCGACCTCGGACCCTGAAACGGTGCCGGACCAACCATTGGCGGACGTGGTGCTGGATGCCGCGAAGGCCGTGTTGCCGCCGGACCTGCTCGCCCGTCTGGCGCTGATGGACGGCGGCCGGGGCCTCAGCCGAACGCCCGGACGGGCCGGCCAGTTCAAGGCCTCCGTCAAGCGGGGACGACCGATCGGCACGCGACAAGGCGAACCGAAAGGCGGTGCGAGGCTGCACCTGCTGGAGACGCTGAAGGCCGCCGCGCCCTGGCAGACTGTGCGCCGCCGCTCCCAGCAGCAGAACCGTTTCGAGGTGCGGCGCGACGACTTCCGCATCGTCCGCTTCCGCCAGCGCATCGGCACGACAACGGTGTTCGCGGTCGATGCGTCCGGCTCCGCCGCCATGCACCGGCTGGGCGAAGCCAAGGGCGCGGTCGAGCTTCTGTTGGCGGATTGCTATGTGCGGCGTGATCAGGTGGCATTGGTGGCATTTCGTGGCCAGGGCGCGACGCTTTTGCTGCCGCCCACCGGATCGCTGCTGCGCGCCAAGCGCTGCCTGGCCGGCCTGCCTGGCGGTGGTCCCACGCCTCTCGCGGCCGGTATCGAAGCTGCCGTGACCCTGGCCACGACGATCCGCCGAGCGGGACGGACGCCTCTGATCACGCTGCTGACCGACGCCAGCGCCAACATCGCGCGGGACGGGACCGCTGGCCGTCCGCGCGCCGAGGCCGAGGCGCTGGAGACCGCACGCGCCGTCCGGGCATCGGGCGTGGCGACGCTGCTGGTGGATACCTCGCCGCGGCGCAATCCCTTCGCGCGGCGTTTGGCCGATGAGATGCACGCTCAATATGTGCCGCTGCCCTATGCCGATGCCTCGGCACTGTCCCGCGCGGTCCGATCGGCTGGCGCGGCATGACCGTGGCCTGGCAGCTTTGCGTCGCGGCATGATGGAGACATGGCATGATGGGGCACGGCGTGACCGGAGTGCGGCGTGAGTGACCGGCTGATCTGGCAGCGCGACGGCCGCGACTGGCCCAACCGCGCGTTCAGCCGCTTCGTCGCCGCGGGCGGCCTTCGCTGGCATGTCCAGGTGACCGGCGACGGACCTGTCGTGCTGCTGATCCACGGCACCGGGGCGTCCACGCATTCTTTTCGCGGGCTCGCCCCGCTGCTGGCATCGCATTACACCGTCGTGGCGCCCGATTTGCCGGGCCACGGCTTCACCGGTTCACCGCCGTTGGCGTTCGGCTATTCGCTGCCCGGCGTCGCGCGGGCGCTGGCCGCGTTGCTTCACGTGCTGGGGCTGAAACCGGCGCTGGCGGTGGGTCATTCCGCTGGCGCGGCGATCGCGGTTCGCATGACCCTGGACGGTTCCATTGCCCCCGCCGCCGTGGTCAGCCTGAACGGCGCGCTGCTGCCGTTCCCGGGCATGGCGGACGGTTTGTTTGGTTCGACAGCGCGTTTTCTGGCCAACTCCACCGTCACCGCGAAGGTCTTTTCGTTACTCGCCGGCGCGCGGCCGTCCGTCGAGCGGATGCTTCGCTCGACCGGCTCGCGCATCGACCCAGAGGGCACGCGTCTATACGCGCGTCTGGCCGGCGATGCCGGGCATGTGCATGGCGCGCTGGCGCTGATGGCGAACTGGGACCTGCGTCCGTTGGCGCGCGATCTGCCGCATCTGCCGGCGCGCCTGATCCTGGTGACTGGCAGCCGGGACGGCATGGTGCCGCCATCCGAATCGTACCGCGTCCGCGCGCTGGTGGCGAAAGCGGAACTGGTTTCGCTGCGTGGCCTCGGCCACCTCGCGCACGAGGAACGGCCTGGGGAAATCGCCGCTGTGCTCCAACGAACAATGCTGCGTGAGGCTGACTGCCAACCTTCAGCGGATCGAACTGAATGACGATGTGCCTGACCGGCCCTGGCGGATCTCGCCGTCGCGGCTGTTCCATCTGACGTTGCGGCGCGGCGTCGGTTGGCCGGCGGGGTGTGTCCATCGTCGCGGCGCCGGCGCTCCTCGACAAGGTCACGACGACGAAAGCGGAGCAAAGACCATCGATCACGTTCGAAGCCTGCTCACCTCGCCGCACCTGATCGACCTGATCCTGATGTTCACCGTGCTCGAGGCTGTGGTTGTAGTGCTGTGGCAGGGGCTGTCGCCTCTGGCGATCACGCGAATGCTGTCGCCAGGCATCTGCTTGCTTCTGGCGGTACGGGCGGCCTTGGCGGGTGCCGCATGGCCCTGGATGCCGGCGGCACTGGCAGCGGCGCTGGTTGCTCATCTCCTTGATCTTCGGGGGCGCTGGCAAGGCTGAAACGGCTCTGGCCACGAGTGTCATCTTATGTTTACAGTCATTGCATGGACTTGTTGACGGACTGGGACCTTGCTCCGCGGCCTTCGCAGCCGAACCGCAGTCAGCCTCATGCGGTCGTAATCGGCGCCGGCTTTGGCGGCCTCGCGGCGGCGATCCGGCTCGGCGCTCGGGGCTACCGCGTCACCGTTCTGGAAAAGCTCGACGCGCCAGGTGGCCGTGCGTCGGTGTTCCGCCAGGACGGCTTCACCTTCGACGCCGGCCCCACCATCCTGACCGCGCCGTTCCTGCTGGAGGAACTCTGGCGCCTCTGCGGCCGGACGATGTCCGACGACGTGACGCTGAAGCCGGTTTCCCCGTTCTACCGCATCCGTTTCCACGACGGCTCCAGCTTCGATTGCAGCGGCGATCCCGATGCGATGCGGGCCGAGGTCGCCCGTCTGTCGCCCGGCGATGTCGAAGGCTTCGAGCGTTTCATGCGCCTCAGCGAGACCACCTGCCGCATTGGCTTCGAGCAGCTCGGGCACGTCCCGTTTGGCTCCTGGTCCGACATGGCACGGGTCATCCCGGACCTGATCCGCCTGGGTGGTCATCGCAGCGTCCATGCGCTGGTCAGCCGTTTCATCAAGGACGAGCGGCTGCGCATCGTCTTCAGCTTTCATCCGCTGCTGATCGGCGGCAACCCGTTCACCGCCAGCGCCATCTACACGCTGATCCCGTATCTGGAACGCCGCTGGGGCGTACATTTCGCCATGGGCGGGACAGGCCAGGTGGTGCGGGGCCTGGCGGGCCTGATCGAGGGACAGGGCGGCACCCTGCGCTGTAACGCGCAGGTCGAGCAGATCGTCGTCACGCAGGGACGCGGGCGCGGTGTCACGCAGGGACGCGTGTGCGGTGTCCGGCTGATGTCCGGCGAAACGATCCCGGCCGACATCGTGGTATCCAACGCCGACTCAGCCTGGACGTTTCGAAAATTGCTGCCGCCGCAGGTGCACCGGCGCTGGAGCGACCGCAAGCTGGACCGCGCGCGCTACTCGATGGGTCTGTTCCTCTGGTATTTCGGCACCAACCGACGCTACGAGCAGGTTGCTCACCACACCATTGTTCTCGGCCCGCGGTACCGGGAATTGCTGCGCGACATCTTCAAACGCAAGGTGCTGGCTGAGGACTTTTCGCTGTATCTGCACCGCCCGACGGCGACCGATCCGTCGCTGGCGCCGGTCGGGTGCGATGCGTTCTATGTCCTGTCGCCGGTGCCGAACCTGGCTGGCGACACGGACTGGCGGACGGCGGCGGAACCCTACCGGCAGGCGATCGCGGCCCATCTGTCCGCGACCGTGCTGCCGGATCTGCAGACGCACGTCGTGACGTCCCGCCTGATGACGCCGCTGGATTTCCAGGATCGGCTGTGCGCGTGGCAGGGCGCGGCCTTCGGGCTGGAGCCGGTGTTGTGGCAAAGCGCCTGGTTCCGCCCGCACAACCGCAGCGAGGACATCGCCGGCCTGTATCTGGTCGGCGCCGGCACGCATCCCGGGGCGGGCGTGCCGGGCGTCTTGTCATCCGCTAAAGTGCTGGATCGCGTGGTGCCGCATGCCGCGATTGTCTGACCCTGTCGTCACCGACATGGCGGCCTGTCGCGCTCTGTTGCGGGGTGGATCGAAGAGCTTCAATGCGGCGGCCAAGCTGCTGCCGCGCGCGGTGCGCGATCCGGCGATCGCGCTGTATGCCTTCTGCCGCGAGGCCGATGACATCATCGACAGGGGTATCGGCGGTCTTGACTGGCTGCGCGAACGGCTGGCGCTGGTCTATCAGGGTCGTCCACTGGCTCTGCCGGCCGACCGCGCCTTCGCGCGCAATGTCGAGCGCTTCGCCATTCCGCGCCCATTGCCCGATGCCCTGCTGGAGGGATTTGCCTGGGATGCCGACGGGCGCCGCTACCAGGATCTTCCCGCATTGCGTGCCTATGCAGTACGGGTGGCCGGTTCGGTCGGCGCCATGATGGCGATCGTGATGGGCGTCCGTGACCCGGAACGACTGGCCGCCGCTGTCGATCTGGGCGTGGCGATGCAACTGTCCAATATCGCTCGGGATGTCGGCGAGGACGCGCGCAACGGACGTCTGTATCTGCCGCTCGCGTGGCTGACCGAAGCCGGGATCGATCCAGCGGCGTTTATGGCCAGTCCGCGGTATTCCCCCGCCCTGGGGCACGTCGTGCACCGAATGCTGGAAGCGGCGGAGGACCACTACACCCGGGCTCGCGCCGGCATCGCGCGCCTGCCGCTCGGCTGCCGCTTCGGCATTGGCGCCGCCGCGTTGCTGTACGCCGAGATCGGGCGCGAGGTTGGCCGGCGCGGCTTGAATTCCGTTTCCACGCGGGCCGTGGTGTCCACGCGGCGCAAGGTCGGGGTGTTGGTGACCGGCCTCGCCGGGATGGCGCTGCCACGCCGGCCGTTATCGGGCGCGTGCATGCTGGAAGGCGCTTTTCTCCTGGAGGCGGTGGTTCGGACGGTGCCTCATGCGGGATCCGCTGGCGCGCCGGCGCCTTGGTGGGACGTGGCGGAACGCATGCGGTGGACCATCGACCTGTTCGAGCGGCTGGAACAACGGGAACGCGTGCAGTCGTGAACGCTTTTACTGAACGCAAGATCAGCGCCTGTGGAGGTCGCTGGGACGGGATCATGCTCTGAGGGAGGCGTGAGATGCATGACTGGCTGGGGATCGGGTTGATCGCACTGGGCCTTTGGATGATCGTATCCGCCATCAGGAAAAACCGCGCGAAGAAGCGAGCACCGCTGCCTGCCGGCGCCATCCGTCCGGAGTTCGCCGCGATGGGTGAAATGGTGCGGCGGATTATTCTGTTCGGCGTCGGCGTCTTCGCGGTCGAGATGACACTGTTCTACTTCATGTTGCCCGGTCAAAGGTTTCTTTCTCCACTCGACTTCGCCGGCACTCTGTTCGTGCTGGCGGCCTATGCGGGCTGGCTGATCGTGGCGACGCGGCGGGTGGTCGAGGCGCCGGCGCGGGATCCGGTCCGATCGGGAGAGCGGTCGGCCGCATGAACTGGCCGAGCGGCGGGCAATGGGAAGCGGTGATCGGCGAAGCTGTTATTCTTCCGCTGCTGTTTTTCGAGCTCTACCGGTTGCGCCGGTCGCAGCGTCGCGATCGGGAAAAGGCGCGCGCTTCAGCCGAAGCCAACCCCGCGGGTGACGTCGCGGAGCGTGACATCGTGAGCGTGGATCGGGGCGGTTCGCCCACACCCGGGACGGAATGTTCCGGAAGGAATTAACCAACCAGGACCGTCAAGGCAAATGTCATCACATCCCGGCGACTCCTGCCACCGCGCAGCCGTCCTGCCGTTCGCTGTCAGCGCAGCCGTGAAGGCTGACGAACTCCAGGAGCAGCGAATGGATATCGAACCAAACCGAGGCGGACAACCTGACCAGAGCCTTGCAATGGCGACCGGCGATCGCGTGGCAGAGGTCGAGGACGGCGTGATCCGTCGGGGCACCGCCGGGGTTTACCGCTTCCGGGTCCGGCATCCATGGGTTTACGGGCTGATCGCTTACATCATCGGCAGCGGTCTCATCGCCATTGTCACCGTCATCAGCTATGGCAGCTGGGCGTTTCAGGGCGTCAACCTGAAGGCCGCCGTGTATGAACTTGTGGGCGGCGCGTTCGCCGGCGGGGTCGTCATGGTGGTGCTGGCGTTCAGCTATGCCAGGACGGTACGTCCGACTATTGTTTCCACGAATGATAAGTGGGACCTTACGCGGGCTCCTCAAGCCAAAGGATAAAGCGCCTGGCCGTCTCGCCCAGCAGGGTAACGAGCAGAATTCCGGCAACGAGGCGAGCCGCGCCGGCTGCGGTCGCCGTCTCGGCGCCAAGTGCCACCACCAGCGCCGTGGCGCCTCCGGCCGCGCTGGTCGCCTTGAGGACCTGCTGAAGCACAGACGTCAGAAACACCGCCACCAGCGCCGCCAGCACGCGCGAGAAGAGCAGCCGATGGTCGGTCATGAAGCTGGGGCTTTGTTCCGCCGCGAAGACGAAGATCGCGGCAAAACCGCTGGCCGCTCCCGCCAATTGCCCAACCAGGGTATTCCAGACGCGTGCGCTGGGCTCCTTGGGCGTCAGCGTCTGCAGGAATATCGCCGATCCAAGGCTGGGAACGAGCAATGGCTCCTGAACCCAGGCGCTGAACGCGCCAATAGCGCCAAGTACGGCGGCCACGGCAAAGGGCGGCACAATATGCGTGGCCAGGATGCGACGGGTCGAGTTTGTCATTCGGCTTGTGTCAGGACAGGATAAATGTTCCGTCGACCAGCACGGCTGAATTTGGACCCGCAAATGCCGGAACCGCGGAATGAGACGGCTCGATGCCTGACCGACTTCGGGCCCACCCAGGGAGCAACATCAACCTGACTGGCAAAGTCTGGCTGATAAAGTTGCTCGTGAAAACAACAGACCAGAGCGCGTCGAAAGCGCTCTAGTCTGAAGTCGGTTTGGTTCGACAGCAGAATTCACCGGTCTGGAACGCGGCGCGACGGGTTATTCGTGCCCGCCAGCCTTCAACTCTGAGTAGACGCGGTCGCTGAAATTGTCGAGTTGCGGCACCTTGAGGTTTGCCGGAACCTTCGCGTCGTCCCGGACGATTGGGCAATAGGCGAGCGTCAGGCTGTTCACGATGTCCGCCTGCTGAGCGTGCGGCGCGGCGGCCTTGATCTTCGCCACGACCTGGTCGGCGGTCTGCAACGTGTTTTCCAGCGTCATCGCCCGAAGCGCATCCATGATGCCACTTTTTGGATCGTTGATCACCGGGGCGATGTCCGGTTGCACAACCTTGCCGCAGTGCCCATCGGGTCCGATATTCATCGCTGTGAAGGTCTTCGGGCGCAACTTGCCGACCGTGCCGGCACCGGCATTGGGTGGCGCTTTGTTGCCCCAGGCCTGGCGAACATAATTCACCACGTCGGCGACCTGCTCGTCCGACAGGCCCGCCGCGACGGCTGGCATTGGCGCATAGGTCTGCTGCGCCTCGATCCCGCCAAGAATGACGCGGATGACATCCTCCGATCCATTGGCCATTACGGCGCCGTTGCCAACCAGCGAGGGCACCGCATTGGCGACACCTTTGCCGTCAAGCTGGTGGCAAGAGGCGCAGTTGTTCAGATAGACCTGCCGCCCGGCCGCGTCGGGACCGGTGTAAGCAGTCCGTTGGGTATCGGTGTAGCTCGGTTTGGCGGGTGTCGATTTCAGATAGGCGACAATCGCATGCAGGTCGTCATCGGTCAGCTTGCTCAGGCTTTCATGAACGGTTTCGGCCATCGGCCCGGCGACCACGCCCATCCCGGGGGCAACGCCCGTCTTCAGGAAGCTGAAGACCTGTTGGTCGGAGTATTTGCCGATCCCGTCACGCACGTCGGACGAGATGTTCGGCGCGTACCAGTTCTGGATCGGGCCGCCGCGTAACGACTGCGCCATTCCGGTGTCACCGAGCAGGTTGCGGCCGTTGTGGCACTCGCCGCAGTGGCCGAGGCCCTCGACGATATAGGCCCCGCGATTGATCTCCGGCGACTTCGACGGGTCGGGTTTGAATGTGCCTTCACGCAGGAACAACTCGTCCCACACCGCGAGCCCGCTGCGGATGTTGAACGGGAAGGCCAGCTTGTTCGGCGGACGCTGCGCATGCACCGGGGGGATCGAGAACAGGTAGGCCTTGATCGCCAGTACGTCCGCGCGCGTGACCTTGGTGAACCAGGGATACGGCATGACCGGGTAGAGGTGCTCGCCGTTCTTGCCGATGCCCTCTTGGAAGACCCGATAGAACTGGTCATCGGTCCAGTCGCCGATGCCGGTCGTCTTGTCCGGTGTGATGTTGGGTGTCGAGATCGGGCCGAACGGGGTCGGCATGTAGCGACCCCCGGCGAACTTTTGGCCGCCATTGGCGGTATGGCACGCCGCGCAGTCGCCCAGGATAGTCAGGTACTGCCCGCGCGTCGCCGGGTCGGCGTTGGATTGATCAGGAGCCGCTCGAACCGATGCGGATGGGGCGAAAGACACCAATCCCGTCAGGATGACTGCGATCCCGGCCAGTCGCGACCTTGCCCCACGCCACGTCCGCTCAGCTTGTTGCACAGCCATACGACCTCCCTCGGTCCGTTCCGCATGAAAGCACTTGAAGAAGCGGAACGACGGCGCGCCGTTTGGGTTCCGGCGTAAACCGTTGTTCACGTCGACTTTTTTTGGCGGCGGACGGCCAGGGTCAGCTACGATGCCAGGCGAAAGGGGCCTTCATGTCAGTCCACGAGAACGAACCCACCCATGTACGCGTGCTCTCGACACGGGCCTTCCAGCAGGTTGAGCACGGGCTGTATGTCGCCCTCGCGGTCTTGCTGTGTGCGACCACTCTGCTGGCTCTCGCCGGTTCGGCCGTCACATTGTGGTCCGGCCTGGGTGACTGGACTGGAACAAACTCGATTTTCGTCGTCATCGACCGCTTGCTGGTCGTGCTGATGCTGGTCGAGATCCTGCACACCGTGCATGTCTCGATGCGGTCCGGGGCATTGACGTGTGAGCCGTTCCTGGTGGTTGGCCTGATTGCCTCCATCCGGCGCGTTCTCGTGATCACACTGGAGTCATCGCAGGCGACCCAGCACGGCGCGATGTCGGACGGGGCCCAGAAGGTGTTCGAAACCTCGATGATCGAACTGGGTGTCCTCGCCGTTCTGATCCTGGTGATGGTCACCTCGATCTTCATGTTGCGCCGCGCGCGGGAGGAGTCCGCCACCGATCAGGACGACCCGTCACCCGTCGAAGGCTGACAAATTGGCTCTACCGCGCGGCATCCGGAACGGCAGCATCGCCTGCGCCCAGGGGGTGGCGAACCGGTCCAGCGCCAGGCTCTCATGCATCGCGGTGACCGGGGCGCCCAGCATCTCGGCGGCGACGACCGAGCGCGCATAGAACGGCGCATCTTCCAGTGTCTGGATTACCGAAGGCGAGCTTGCGCTGATCCGGCGCGGCACGAGCCACCGTGTCCGCGGCAGCGCCACCGCGGCGGGTGAAACAAAATCCTCAACCCCGCCGGCGTCGTTGTAGCGCATGGCGAGGCTCAGCGGCCCGTCCCGCCTGATCACGTCATACAGCACGACCGATCCACCGGGCACGCGGGCACGGCTCCAGTCCCAGCGGTGAAAATCCGCCTCCAGCGGTCGGTCGCCGTTGTTGGTGTCGAAGTAGGCCGGACCAGACCACGACAACCCGGGCCGATCCAGCGCGACCTCGACGCGGCCGCAGGGCGCGATGGGCCTCCAGCGGTGGCGGCCGGCGCTGTCCAGCGTCAGGTCGCGGGTTTCCAGCGCCGATGGATACAGCCGCACGGTGCCCCGGACGCGACGCGGCAGCGGCACCGCGATCTCGTTGATGCGCACCGTCAACCCCGACCCGTCCCAGGTCAATGAGGTCGGCCCGATCGTCAGAAAATCGGCGCCGCGTCGCACCGAACCGGCACCGCGTTCGGTCATCGTCCAGCGCCTGTTCCTGCCATAAAGTGCCACGTTCACGGCGCAATGCCGCATCGGGTCGCCACCGCCACGCCGGCGTGACCAGGCGTAGTACGGGGAAAACACGCTGCCGAGGAAGGCGATCAGGGTGATGCCATGCGCGCCATCGTCGCTAAGTGCATCGAGATACCACCAGGCATAGCCGCCGGCCGGAGGTGTCAGGTCGAAGCCAGGTCCCGCAGCAGGCGCGCCGCCGCCAGCCGGCCCGACAACACCGCCATCGGCACACCCGGTCCCGGATGCACGCTGCCGCCCGCCAGATAGAGGCCCGGCACCGTGCTGCGCGACCCCGGCCGACGGAACGCCGCCATCGAGCCATGCATCGCCGGCCCGTACAGCGCGCCCCCCGTCGCCGGGAACAGTCGCTCGAAGTCCGTCGGTGTCGTGACCGCCGTCGCTTCCGTCCGCCGATGCACCGTCAGGCCGCACCGTCGCAGCAGGCCGAAGGTTCGGGTCGCGCATTGCTCGATCTCCATCGTGTTGAACGCGTGCCGGTCGCCGTTAGGCGGCGCGTTGACCAGGACCAGCAGCCGTTCGGGGGCGCCATCGGGCTGCGCACCGGGCTGGCCGCGATCCTGCGCGCACACATAGACGGTGGGCTCAGCCGGCAGCTGCCCGCGTCGGAACAGCGTGTCGAATTCCACCGCGTAGTCGCGTGAGAAGAAAACGTTGTGGCGGGTCAGCGGGAAGCCCTCGGTGCTGGCTGACAATGCCCAGGTGATCGCCGACAGCGAGCGTCCATCGCGCTTCGCCATCGGGACCGCGCCGACCACGTCTGGCCCCAACGCGCCGGCCGCCAGCGCGGCACAATCGGCGTTGCAGACGACCGCGTCGGATGCGATGCGTTCGCCGCTGGCCAGCACCACCCCGGCCGCACGGCCGCCGGCGACGGCGATTTCGGCAACATCCGCATCGACCCGCAGGCTGGCGCCCTGACGCACCGCCAGGTCGGCCAGCGCCTGTGCCAACCGCACCATGCCACCCTCGACCAGCCAGACACCCTGTTGCTCGACATGCGCGATCAGCATCAAGGTCGCGGGCGCGTCGAATGGCGAGGATCCGCTGTACGTCGCGTAGCGGCCGAACAACTGGCGCAGGCGCGGGTCGCGGAAGTGGTCTCCCAACGCCTTCCACAAGGTGGCGAACGGCGAAATGCCCCACATCGCCGACAGGCCCGATCCGGCCGCCAACGAGAAGACGGTGGGCCGGGGGGAGCGCATGAACGGCCCCTCCAGCGTGCGGTAGACGCGTTCAGCGCGCGCGCAGAACGATCGGTAGCCTGCGGCCTCGGCCGGTCCGGCGAAAACGCCGATCGCGTCGGCCGAACGGTCGACTTCGGCAAAAAGATCGAGTTGTTCGGTGCCGCTCCACGCATGCCGGGCGAGCAGTTCGATCGGGTGCAGCGTCAGGTGGCTGGCGAGCGACGTTTTCGCGTCGTCGAACAGTGCGTCGAACACCCATCGCATCGTCAGCACCGTCGGGCCGGCGTCGATCCCGGTGCCGGCGGAGGTTCGGCGCGTAAGATCGTCCGGGGTCGAACCAGCCGCGGGCGAGCATCGTCCCATTAAACCAACTGCATCAGAGCACGATTGCTTCGACGTGAAGCTACCAGGCTCTGATCGGCGGATCTTGCCGCCTATCGTCGACGCCCGCTCCAGCAGCGTAACCGCGACGCCGGCCCGCGCCAGGTCGATGGCCGCCGCGAGGCCGCCAGCTCCTGCGCCGATTACCGTGACGCGTGGCGTTCGCATCGATCAGCCTTCCCAAATTTCGAGGTTGACTTATGTGTCAGGTTGACGTGACACTCAAGACCGACAACTGCAATTGACAGTCGAAGGGAGCATCGCGATGGATGCCGTCACCCGGATCGAGCGGACCCTGGCAGCCTCCCTGGATCGCGTCGCCCCCTTGGATGGCATTCATGCCGGCGGTCCCCCCTTGCTTGCCGCCGCCATGCGGCACGCGGTTTTTCCGCGCGGCGCGCGCATCCGCTCGCGGCTTTGCCTGGCGGTCGCCGCGGCGTGTGGAGAGGATGATCCGGCCGCCGCCGATGGGGCCGCGGCGGCGATCGAGTTCATGCATTGCGCGTCGCTGATTCACGACGATCTGCCCTGCTTCGACAACGCTGCCCTGCGTCGCGGCCGGCCGTCCGTGCAGCGGGCCTACGGCGAACCGCTGGCGGTGCTGGCCGGCGATGCGCTGATCGTGCTGTCGTTCCAGACCGTGGCATGGGGGTCGGTCCGCTCGACCGGGCGTTTGGCCGCTCTGGTGCTGATCTTGGCAGGTGCGACCGGCATGCCGTCAGGCATCGCCGCCGGCCAGGCCTGGGAGTGCGAGCCGACCATCGATTTGGGCTGCTACCAGCGTGCCAAGACCGGCGCGCTGTTTGCTGCCGCCACCTTGGCCGGCGCCGCCGCCGTCGGTGCCGAACCGGCGCCGTGGCGTGAGCTGGGCGAGAGTTTGGGGGAGGCCTATCAGGTCGCCGATGATATCGCCGACGTGCTGTCCGGCGAGGCGGAGCTGGGCAAGCCGGCGGGTCAGGACGCGGTATTGGGCCGCCCCAATGCGGCTCTGGCCTTGGGCGTGGACGGGGCGCTGCGGCACCTGGAAGCGCTGGCGGCCGCGGCGGCCGATTCCATCCCGCGTTGCCCTGGTTCGGCCGCCCTGAAGGCGCTGACCTTGGCCGAGGCACGTCGGCTGCTGCCGAAAGATCTTTCCCAGCACGCGGCCTGATGTCACGGCTGATGCTATCGCCGGGGCATCAGGTCTCAATGGATCCGGTCTCGATGGACCAGGTTCCGATGGATCGGCGAACAGACCATCGGGGGATCGCTGATCGCCTGTTCGATCTGCGGAACCGACTGCTCGCCAGCCCCCGGTTTCAGCGCTGGGCGAGCGCCTTTCCGCCGACGAGGCCAGTCGCGCACCGCCGAGCGGGTGCGTTGTTCAACCTGTGCGCGGGCTTCGTCTACAGTCAGGTGTTGCTGGCCTGTGTGCGGCTGCGGCTGTTCGAAGCGCTTCGGGGCGGCTCACGAACGCCGAGCGAGCTGGGCCTGGAACTGTCGCTTCCGCCGAATGCCGCGGTTCGGCTGCTGGAAGCCGCGGCCGCGCTGCGGCTGGTCGAACACCGCGGCGACGGACGCTTCGGTCTCGGCGTCCTGGGGGCAGCGCTGGCTGGCAACCCCGGCGTCACCGCGATGATCGAGCACCATGCGCTGCTGTATGCCGATCTGCGCGATCCGGTCGCCCTGCTGCGTGGCGAGCAGCGCGATACCGCCCTCGGCCACCTTTGGCGCTACGCCGATGGCGCGTGTCCGGTGGATCTGCGGGCGCCGGATGTTGCCGCCTACAGCACGCTGATGGCCCTGTCGCAGCCGCTAGTAGCGGCCGACGTGCTGGCCGCGTATCGGCTGAACCGTCACCGTTTTCTACTCGACCTGGGCGGCGGCGACGGGACGTTCCTGATCGCGGCGGCGTCCGCGGCGCCGAACCTGAAGCTGCGGCTGTTCGATCTTCCCGCGGTGGCGGAGCGCGCCCGCCAACGGTTCGCCGAGGCCGGGCTGGCCGATCGAGCCGACGTGTTCGGCGGCGATTTCCGGACCGACTCGTTGCCGGATGGTGCCGACATCATCTCGCTTGTTCGCGTCGTTCACGATCATGATGATGATGCCGCGCTGGCGATCCTGCACGCCGCATGGCGGGCGCTGCCCAAGGGCGGGACGCTGCTTCTGGCGGAGCCGATGGCCGGCACCCGGAATGCCGAGGGCGTGGGCGCCTATTTCGCCTTCTACCTGCTGGCGATGGGCAGCGGCCGGCCGCGCCGAACCGACGAACTCGCCGCGCTGCTGCACAGCGCCGGCTTTACCCGCATTCGCCTGCTGTCAACCCGGCGACCGATGCTGGTGCGGGTGCTGGTGGCGTCCAAATGAGTGAATTGTTCATGTGTAAATCAAGGTTGACATGATCATTAGTAAACCTAGGATGACACCAAGGCTGACGATAAACGCCCGTCTGATTTGGCGGGGGGTGCGGGGATGGAAGCATTAGCGGTTGTTCTGAACAGGCCTGAAAGCCTCTCGGTAAGCCGGATCGGCCTGACGCCACCCGGCGAGGCAGACGTGGTTGTCGAGATCGCGTGGAGCGGCATCAGCACCGGCACCGAACGCCTGCTGTGGCAGGGGCGGATGCCGGCGTTCCCCGGGATGGGCTATCCGCTGGTGCCCGGCTACGAATCCGTCGGCCAGATCGTCGCTGCCGGCCCCGGCAACGAAAAGCGGGTCGGCGATACGGTCTTCGTTCCGGGCGCCACCTGTTTCGGCGATATTCGCGGCCTTTTCGGCGGCGCGGCCTCTCGTCTCGTGGTGCCATCCGCCCGCGCGGTGCCGATTGATCAGACCCTGGGCGAACGGGGTGTGCTGATGGCGCTCGCCGCGACCGCGCGACACGTCATCGCAAGTTCGGTGCCGGACCTGATCGTCGGACACGGTGTGGTCGGCAGGCTGTTGGCGCGCCTGGTGCTGGCCGCCGGCGGCGCTCCGCCCGTCGTCTGGGAGGTCAATCCTCAGCGCATGGGCGGTGCTTTGGGCTACCAGGTCCTGCACCCCGATAGCGACACAAGCCGCCGCTACCGCTGCATCTGTGATGCCAGCGGCGACCCCGGCTTGCTGGATACGCTGATCGGACGCCTGGCCCCCGGTGGCGAAATCGTGCTCGCCGGGTTCTACGCCGACCGCCTGTCGTTCGGCTTCCCGATGGCCTTCATGCGCGAGGTCCGGCTGCGTGTCGCGGCACAATGGCAGCCTGATGACCTGGAAACCGCACACCGCCTGATCGGTGAGGGACGCCTATCGCTTGACGGCCTGATCACCCACCGCGCCGAGGCCCTGCAGGCGGATGCCGCCTATCGCACCGCCTTCGGCGACCCGGCCTGCCTGAAAATGATCCTCGATTGGAGAGCCAACGCATGAACGCACCCTTCAATGCGGCACCCCTCGATGCAGCTCAACGGGAAATGTCCTCGCGGTTGCGCCAGGAGGCGGCGATCGAGCCGGATGCCCCGCCTTCCGGCCCGGTCAAGAAAGAAACCCAGATCATCGCGATCTACGGCAAGGGTGGCATCGGCAAGAGCTTCACCTTGGCGAACCTGTCCTACATGATGGCCCAGCAGGGCAAGCGCGTGCTGCTGATCGGGTGCGATCCAAAAAGCGACACGACGTCCCTGCTGTTCGGCGGCCGAAGCTGTCCGACGATCATCGAAACGTCGTCGAAGAAGAAGCTCGCCGGCGAAGCGGTGAAGATCGGCGATGTCTGCTTCAAGCGCGACGGCGTTTTCGCGATGGAGCTGGGCGGCCCGGAAGTTGGGCGCGGCTGCGGCGGGCGCGGCATCATCCACGGCTTCGAGCTGCTGGAAAAACTCGGGTTTCACGAATGGGGCTTTGACTACGTCCTGCTGGATTTCCTCGGCGACGTAGTGTGCGGCGGCTTTGGCCTGCCGATCGCGCGCGACATGTGCCAGAAGGTTATCGTTGTCGCATCGAACGATCTGCAGTCGCTGTATGTCGCCAACAATGTCTGCTCCGCGGTCGATTATTTTCGCAAGATGGGCGGCAATGTCGGTGTCGCGGGCATGGTCATCAACAAGGACGACGGCACCGGGGAAGCGCAGGCGTTCGCCGGTGCGGTCGGCATCCCGGTGTTGTCGGCGATCCCGGCAGATGACGACATCCGCCGCAAGAGCGCCAACTATGAGATCATCGGCAAGCCCGGTGGCCGCTGGGCATCGGTATTCGAACAACTCGCCGAACAGGTGGCGTTGGCGCCCCCGGTACGTCCGTCTCCGCTGACACATGATGCTTTGCTGGGCCTGTTCGCCGGCGACGCGGTCGGCCGCGACGTCGTGCTCGATCCGGCAACGCCGGACGACATGTGCGCCGCGACAGTGCTGGACAAGCCGTCGCTCGAAGTCATCTACGAGGGGTCATGACGTGGAAGGATCAGGTTGTCATGGCGGGCGGGAGACGATGCAGGAGGCGGCGCGGGCCGCCGGCAAAAGCGAGTCGCTCGACAGGTTGCTGACCGACTACCCGCGTGGGCCGCACGATCAGCCGCAGTCGATGTGCCCGGCGTTCGGATCGTTGCGGGTTGGGCTGCGGATGCGCCGCACCGCGACGATCTTGTCCGGGTCCGCCTGTTGCGTCTACGGGTTGACCTTCACGTCGCACTTCTATGGTGCGAAACGCACGGTCGGATACGTGCCGTTCAACTCCGAAACGCTGGTGCGCGGCCAACTCTACGAGGACATCCGCAACGCGGTGTATGAGACCGCCAAGCCGGCCGATTATGACGCCGTGGTGGTGATCAACCTGTGCGTGCCGACCGCGTCGGGGGTGCCGCTGGATCGTCTGCCGAAGGCGATCGACGGCGTGCGCATCATCGGCATCGACGTTCCGGGTTTCGGTGTGCCGACCCATGCCGAGGCGAAGGACGTACTGGCGGGCGCGATGTTGCGTTACGCCCGTCTCGAAGCCGAGGCCGGCCCGGTATCCAGGCCACGCGCGGTCGCCGATATGCCGACGGTGACGCTGATCGGTGAATTGTTCCCCGCCGATCCCGTGGGCGTCGGTGCGCTGCTCGCACCCATGGGGCTGGCGGTCGGCCCGCAGGTACCTTCAAGGGAATGGCGCGATCTGTATGGCGCGCTCGACTGCGCCGTCGCCGCCGCGGTTCATCCGTTTTACACCGCATCGATCCGCGAGATGCAGACGGCCGGCCGGCCGGTTGTCGGCTCCGGACCGGTGGGCGTCGAGGGCACCGCCGCCTGGCTGGACGCCGTCGGCGCTGCCGCGGGCGTGAATGCCGATGCCGCCAAGGCGCGCGCGCTGCCGGCGATCCGAGCGGCGTTGGATGCCAACCCGATCAACGCTCGGATCACCGTTTCGGGCTACGAGGGTTCGGAACTTCTTGTCGCGCGCCTGCTGATCGAAGCCGGCGCAACCGTGCCCTATGCCGGCACCGCCTGCCCGCGAACCGAATGGAGCGAGCCGGACCGCGCCTGGCTGGAATCGCGCGGCACGCACGTTCAGTATCGCGCGTCGCTGGAGCAGGACGTGGCGGCGATGCTTGATGTCAGGCCCGACCTAGCGGTCGGTACGACGCCATTGGTGCAGAAAGCCAAGGCAATCGGCATCCCGTCGCTGTATTTCACAAACATGGTGTCCGCGCGTCCGCTGTTCGGCGCGGCCGGAGCCGGGGCGCTGGCCGCGATCGTCGCCGCGCAGACCAAGGGCCACGAACGCTTCGCGCGCATGGTGAGCTTCTTCGACAAGGTCGGCGTCGGCGAAACCGCCGGCTACGGCTGGAAGGAAATTCCCAAGGACCCGCCTGGATCGAAGGACCGCCACCGTAAGGCGCGCGAGGCGAAAGCCAAGGCGGCCCAGGCGGTAGGGAGCTGACGCCGATGCTTGTTCTCGATCACGACCGAGCGGGCGGATACTGGGGCGCGGTCTATGCGTTCACCGCGGTTCGCGGCCTGCGCGTGATCATCGATGGCCCGGTTGGCTGCGAGAATCTGCCGGTAACCGCCGTGCTGCACTACACCGACGGGCTTCCACCACACGAACTTCCGGTGGTGGTCACCGGACTGTCGGAGGAAGAACTGTCGCGCAACGGCACCGAAGCCGCGATGCGCCGCGCGGCTTCGACGCAGGATCCGGATATGCCGGCGGTGGTGGTGACCGGCAGCATCGCCGAGATGATCGGTGGCGGCGTGACGCCCGAAGGTTCAAACCTTTTGCGTTTCATTCCGCGCACCATCGACGAGGACCAGTGGCAGGCGGCCGATCGGGCGATCTACTGGCTGTGGACGGAGTTCGGCGCCAAGCGGGTGAAGCCAAAACCCTATGTTCGTCCCGAAGGGGCCAAGCCGCGCGTCAACATCATCGGGCCGATCTATGGCACGTTCAACATGCCGTCCGATCTCGCGGAAATCCGCCGCCTGATCGAGGGCATCGGCTGCGAAATCAATCTCAGCTTCCCGATCGGCGCTCATGTCGACGACATACCACGCCTTCCCCAAGCCGACGTGAATGTCTGCCTGTATCGCGAATTTGGCCGCAAGCTCTGCGAGGAACTTGACCGTCCGTATTTGCAGGCGCCGATCGGACTTTTTGCCACGACCAGCTTTCTGCGCACGCTGGGCGAACTGACCGGCGTCGATCCGGAACCGTTCATCGAGCGCGAGAAGCACACCACGATCAAACCAATCTGGGATCTGTGGCGCAGCGTCACCCAGGATTTCTTCGCCACCGCTTCGTTCGGAGTAGTCGCGACGGATACCTATGCACGCGGTCTGCAACGCTTTCTTGAAGATGAGATGGGCATCCCTTGCGCCCTGGCGGTGTCGCGCCGGCCCGGCGTCAAGCCGGACAACGCGGCGGTCCGGGCCGCGTTGCGAACCAGGCCGCCGCTGATCCTGTTCGGATCGTACAACGAACGGATGTACGCCGCCGAAATGGGCAACCGCAGCATGTATATACCTGCATCATTTCCCGGCGCCATCATCCGCCGCGCGACCGGCACGCCGTTCATGGGATACGCCGGCGCCACCTACATCATCCAGGAATTCTGCAATGCCCTGTTCGATGCGCTGTTCAACATCCTGCCGCTCGGCACCGACCTCGACAAGGTGGAACCGACACCGTCCCGCCTGACCGCGAGCTGCCCGTGGGATGAGGACGCCCAGGAGATTTTCGACGACTACCTGGAGACGGAGCCATTCCTGGTTCGGATTTCCGCCGCCAAGCGGTTGCGCGACCGGGTTGAACTGACAGTCCGCCAGGCAGGCGAGGATCGCGTCACCGCGCGGCACGTCGCGCATGCGCTCGCGGAACGGCAACCCGCATGATCGTTTGCCGGGGCAGCAACATCGAGATTCCGCCGGTTCGCCGCGCGGAATGGGCGCCGTGGCCCGCGTCTTACGGCAATCCCAGTCGCGCGGGACGGGCGCGACAAGGGCCGCAAGGCCGTTTCGGAGAGTAACGGTAATGGCACTAACCCCAGTAGGACCCTCGACCACAGGGTTGACGGAGGCGGAGGCGAAGGAGTTCCACGGAATCTTCATCACCAGCTTCATCGTGTTCACAGTCGTCGCCATCATCGCGCATGTCCTCGCGTGGTTCTGGCGGCCCTGGCTGCCCGGCATCCACGGATACGCCACCTCGTGGCTGTATGACGGTGGCGGCCTGCTGCACCACGCCATTTCGCAACTCGTTTAGGAGGAAGCGAACATGTGGCGACTTTGGCTGCTATTCGACCCCAGGCGCGTGCTTGTCGCCTTGGGGATCTTCCTGTTCGTTCTGGCGTTGCTGATCCATTTCATCCTGCTCAGCACCGACCGGTTCAACTGGCTGGAGGGTCCGCATCACGGCGCAACCGCCGCGGAGATGGCTCCGTTGCCTTCCACCGCGAAATAGCGTGCCTGACCAGGAGTAGCGGACGGGGACGCGGCGAAGAAACAAAACCTCGTCCGCTGCTTCTTCCTGGGTGACCTGAAGTTCGACTGGAGAACCTGGCGATGGCTATGCTCAGTTTTGAACCCAAATACCGCACGCGCGGAGGCACTCTGATCGGTGGTGACCTGTTTGATTTCTGGGTCGGACCTTTCTACGTCGGATTCTTCGGCGTCACGACAGCCTTTTTCGCGCTGATCGGGACCCTGCTGATCGTGTGGGGGGCCGCGCTTGGTCCCACATGGAATGTTTGGCGCATCAACATCCCACCGCCTGACATCGGCTACGGCCTTGCCTTCGCGCCGCTGCGGGAAGGTGGCCTGTGGCAGTTGATCACGGTCTGTGCGCTGAGCGCATTCTGTTCCTGGGCGTTGCGCCAGGCCGAGATCGCCCGCAAGCTGGGCATGGGACTACATGTTCCGTTCGCATTCTCTTTCGCCATCCTGGCGTATTTCTCCCTGGAGGTGGTGCGGCCGGTACTGATGGGCGCCTGGGGCTACGGCTTTCCCTATGGGATTCTGAGCCATCTCGATTGGGTGTCGAACACCGGCTATCAGTATCTGCATTTCCACTACAATCCGGCGCACATGATCGCGGTGAGCTTCTTCTTCACCAATGCCCTGGCGCTTTCGATGCATGGCTCGATGATACTCGCGGCCTCCAATCCGCCTCGTGGCGAAGTGGTGAAATTGGCGGAGCATGAAGATGCTTACTTCCGCGATACGATTGGTTACTCGATCGGCACGCTGGGCATCCACCGCCTGGGTCTGTTCCTGGCGGTTTCCGCATCGTTCTGGAGTGCCGTTTGCATCATAATCAGCGGCCCGTTCTGGAGTCGGGGTTGGCCGGAGTGGTGGAGCTGGTGGCTTAATCTTCCGATATGGGCCGGGCACTGATCGGACGCAGGGAGACGAAAAATGGCTGAGTATCAAAACATCTTTACCCGCGTCCAGGTGCGTGGCCCGACCCACATGGGGCCGGCGTTGCCGCTGGGCAGTTGGAAGCGCTCGGGGACACCGTTTTACTCGCGCCTGCTCGGTTGGTTCGGCAATGCGCAGGTCGGGCCGATCTACCTGGGCTTCACCGGTATGGCATCGCTGATCTGCGGTTTCATCGCGTTCGAGATCATTGGCCTCAACATGTGGGCCTCGGTCGACTGGAACCCGATCCAGTTCGTCCGGCAACTGCCTTGGCTGGCGCTTGAACCGCCACCGCCGGCCTATGGCATATCAATTCTGCCGCCGCTCGCGGAGGGTGGCTGGTGGCTGATGGCGGGCTTCTTCCTGACCGCCTCTATCCTGCTGTGGTGGACGCGGATGTACCGGCGGGCAAGGGCGCTTGGCCTGGGCACCCATACCGCCTGGGCGTTCGCATCCGCGATCTGGCTTTATCTGGTGTTAGGCTTCATCCGCCCGCTGCTGATGGGAAGCTGGGCCGAGGCCGTGCCGTTCGGCATTTTCCCACATCTGGATTGGACTGCCGCATTTTCGATCCGCTACGGGAATTTGTTCTACAACCCGTTCCATATGCTTTCGATCGTGTTCCTGTATGGCTCCGCTGTTCTGTTCGCGATGCACGGCGGGACGATCATGGCGGTCAGCCGCTTCGGTGGAGAACGCGAGGTGGAACAAATCGTCGACCGCGGCACGGCGGCGGAGCGGGGCGCCTTGTTCTGGCGCTGGACGATGGGTTTCAACGCAACCTTCGAGTCAATCCACCGCTGGGCGTGGTGGTTCGCGGTGCTGACCACCTTTACCGGCGGCATCGGCATCCTGCTGACAGGTACCGTCGTCGACAACTGGTACCTGTGGGGTGTCAAGCACGGGATCGCCCCGAACTACCCACAGGTCTTCCCGCACGTCGTCGATCCAGCCACGCTCGCAGGGCAGGGAGCGGTGCGATGAGCCACGCCTCTCGGGTCTTTATCCTTCGCCTCGCGGCCGTACTATTTGTCCTTGCCGCGGCTGGGGTCATATTCACGCGGGCGGAAAGACCGCCCATCGAAACAGTTCAGCGCGGCTATCGCGGAACGGGAATGGATCTGCTCTACAATCCTCGGTTTCTGCAGGCTGAGCGGGCCGCCAATCAGATCCCGGTTTCCTTGCCGCGCCTTCCGGACACCGGTCCCAAGGCCGGGGCGGTCTATAAAAACGTGAAAGTACTGAAGGACGAAAGTGTCGGCAACTTCACCCGGCTGATGGCCTCGGTCACCACCTGGGTGGCGCCGGCGCAGGGCTGCGCCTACTGCCACGACGTCAACAACATGGCAGCGGACACGGTTTACACCAAGGTGGTTGCCCGACGAATGATCCAGATGGTCCAGCATATCAACAGCGGCTGGAAGAGCCATGTGGCGGAGGTCGGCGTCACTTGCTACACCTGCCACCGCGGCCAGCCGGTGCCTACCAATATCTGGTTCAACAATCCCGGCCCGGTGCAGGCCGGGGGAATGGCTCAGATGCCAGCCGGCAAGAACCATCCTACCGCCGTGGCGAACGGCGCGTCCCTGCCGTTCGATCCGTTCACGCCGTTCCTGGAACATGATGCCGATATCCGGGTCATATCGAAAACCGCATTGCCCACCCAAGACCACCAGTCCATCAAGCAGACCGAGTGGACGTATTCGCTGATGATACATTTCGCCCAATCCCTGGGGGTGAATTGCGACTTTTGCCACAACACCCGGGCGCTGGCGGAATGGAATCAGAGTTCGCCGCAGCGCGTGTCAGCCTGGTATGGCATCCGGATGGTCCGCGATCTGAACATCAACTATCTCGACCCACTCCACGCGACCTTCCCGGTAGGCAGGCTTGGCGTATCGGGCGACTCGCCAAAAGTTAATTGCGCGACATGCCACAACGGGGTTTATAAGCCGCTGTTCGGCGTGAGCATGGTAACGAGCTTTCCGGAATTGACCGCGGCGCAGTAGACGAGACGGCAGTGCGGAACACATCGATCCGAACCGCGCCGGACGAGGAGTGGGAGCTTAAGCTGCATGGGGCTCGATGGAGGTAAACGAGCTGTCGCGGCGGCGCTTGTCGCCGGGATAGCCTTTTACTGACGCCCCAACGGGCCCAGCCCCCACCCTGGCAATGACGCCGATCAAACTTTTGCTGACGGAGGCGGACCCGCGGTTGGTGAGGCGGGACATCAAGATTGTGGCACGCGCCGCGTCGCACCTTCGGAGCCTCTGCCCTCACCGACCGAGGCAGTGACACCCGCACCAGTTGGTGACGCTAGAGCGCGATCGTTTGAGGTTGAACCGACATCAAACGTGAATCGCCCTCTCAAACAAAGCGAGCTGGAGCCTGATTGCTTCAACCTGAAGCTATCAGGCTCTAACGCGCGATCGCCTGAGGTTGAACCCATCTCGGACGTGCATCGCCCTCGCAAACCAATGAAATTATATTAGAGCGATAAGTTGACCGCGCCGGAGTCATCCGGCGCGGATCGTGTCATCCCTTGGTTTGTTCCTTTGGGGCGTAAGCAATGCACCAGCCATCCGGATTGATTGTACCGGCGACGATCTTGCAGGCCGCGGGCGGCTCGAAATTAACGCAGGTGCTGCATTTGTTGCCGTCCTTTGGCGTTTGCTGGTATTGCACCTGCGCCTGAGCGATCTTCGTCTGCGCCTGGGCGCTGACCGCCAGCACGCCGCCGACCGCCGCTAGCCCAGCCTGCATGATATGTCGCCGCGTCGCCTTTTGGTTGTGTCGTGTTGTCACCTCTGCAAACTCCTTTGTTGCGGATTACAGCATGATTGCGCTGGACAGAACATCCAACCTGCATGAATCACGAGATCAAACAAATCGCCAGGCCAGTTCAGGCGGCACAGTCGGCCTGAGATGGACCGGGGATCTAATCTTCAGGCGGCTCTTCGCAGGCTCAGCTCGGACCATATCATGCCCAACGCATCCACCAACCGAGCGATGTCGGCATCCGTGTGCGATGGCGAAGGCGTGATCCGCAGGCGCTCCGTGCCACGCGGCACCGTGGGGTAGTTGATCGGCTGGACGTAGATCGCGAACTCGTCCAGCAAGCGGTCACTGATCTGTTTGCAGAGAACCGGATCGCCGACCATCACTGGCACGATATGGCTCGGATTATCGTAGTGCGGCACCCCCATCTTATCGAGCTGGCGCCGCAACGACCGCACCCGATCCTGCTGACGCGCGCGCTCGGTTCGGCTTATTTTCAGATGCCGGATGCTGGCCGCAGCGCCGGCCGCGACCGCCGGCGGCAGCGCCGTGGTGAAGATGAATCCCGAAGCGAAACTGCGTACGAAGTCGCACATCGTCGTTGAGCCTGCGATGTAGCCACCGACCACACCGAACGCTTTCGCCAATGTGCCCTCGATCACCGTCAGCCGGTGCGCCACGCCGTCGCGCTCGCTGATGCCGCCGCCGCGTGGACCGTAAAGTCCGACCGCGTGCACCTCATCGAGGTAGGTCATCGCGCCATACTTCTCCGCCACGTCGCAGAGTTTGGCAATCGGTGCGATATCCCCGTCCATCGAATAGACGGACTCAAACGCCACAAGTTTTGGCGTGCGTGGATCGAGCTCGGCTAATTGCCTCTCAAGATCCGCGGGATCGTTGTGCCGGAAGATCCGCTTTTCCGAGCGGCCATGCCGCACGCCCTCGATCATCGACGCGTGGTTGGATTCATCTGAAAGCACGACGCAGCCGGGCAGCTTCCCCGCGAGCGTGCTCAGCGTTGCCCAGTTGGACATGTAGCCCGAGTTGAACAGCAGCGCCGACTCGGTGCCGTGCAGGTCGGCCAGTTCGCGTTCCAGCATCACATGGTAGTGGTTGGTGCCGGCGATGTTGCGAGTGCCACCCGCGCCAGCGCCGCATCGATCCAACGCGTCATGCATAGCGTCCAGCACCGCCTGGTGCTGCCCCATGCCGAGATAGTCGTTGGAGCACCAGACGGTTACCGGAACCGAACCACATTCCCGATAATGAGTCGCGCGCGGGAAGCTGCCGGCGTTGCGTTCCAGGTCGGCGAAGACCCTGTAGTTGCCTTCCCGGCGAAGTCCGTCCAACTGACTGCGAAAGAAATCTTCGTAATTCATGAACGTCCCCCGATTGTTGCTTCCCTGGGAAGTTGTTGCGGCGTCTTGTTGCTCTCGCCGCGTGAACCCAGACTCCATTGCCACATACGGTTCCAGACACGCGTGGCCGAAATCGGCAGCACCAGGAACCAATGTTCCAGAATCGCCAACATCATCATCGTCGTCAGCAAGGTGTAGCCCGTGGCATTGAACGTGTCAGCACCGAAGGAAAGTGCCCGCTGCGCCATGAAGACTGCGCAGACCGTGGAGGCGGTTACCGAGAACGGAAACAGTAAATTCATCGGCGCACTGCGAAAGAAACTCTTGATGTGGGCCAGGTGCTCGGGCAAGAGGTCGGCGTTCAGGTTGCTGACCCCCAGGAACACGTTTAGCCGAGCGCTCTGGTGCATCCACCACAGCACGACGAACGTCCACATTCCAAAATGATTTGGACGTCCCCAGGTAAACAGCAGGACCAGCCCGGCAAGAAGCAGTACCGCGAGTTCGTGATACAGACTAGCCTGGATAGCGTGACCGAAATGACTCCAGCCGTGGCACCCGTGACAGCAATGATGGGTACGGGGTCCGGTGACGTATCCCGTGTAGAAGCTGATCTCCAACCAGCCCCAGATCAGCACGCCGCAGGTGAAGGCGGTATAGGCGCCGGTGACACTGGTGTCGGATGCACTGCTGGAAAGTCCGTAGACGGCACCACTCAGAATCGCCGAGGCACCAGCCATGCTCCAGCGAAAGGTTCGCCTCGGCAGGCTGTCCAGAAACAGGATCACGCAGGTGCTGACCCACCAGATCAGCAGGCCATGCAGCGCTGGAAGGCCATGTTGGTACATTACCAGGCCGGTGCCATGCGTATTTGCCTTGGCAGTTCGTGCCGTTGCGGCCTCATCAAAAAAAGACGGCCGAGCGTCATCCCGGCCGCTGCGGTCAGGCCTACCCGCTTCAACAGGCCACCCAGCCCGTATTGTCCTTTGGACGCTGCCATCTGGTCGCTGATCCGCAACAGGCGTTGCAGGCCCGCGAGGAACGCCGGGTTATCCACATCCAACGTCACCGGGAAAACCTGCTTGCAGATCTCCGTCGTGATGCGGAACACTTGCATGTCGTATTGCGTGGTGTCGAAACCAAGCGCCCCGTGAAACACCGGCCGGGCATGATCGCGGACGAACATCGTGGCGAACACCGCCAGCAGGAAAAAGCGGATCCAAAGTCGGTTCAGGCCCGTCAATACCTTCGGGTTGGCGCGCATGATCAGCGCGAACGCTTCGCCATGTCGGAATTCGTCGTTGCACCACTCCCGGAACCATTTGAAGATTGGGTGGATGCGGTTTTCCGGATGACGTTCGAGTTGGCGGAAGATCGAGATGTAGCGGGCATAGCCGATCTTTTCTGAGAGATAGACGGCGTAGAAGATGAACTTCGGTTTGAAGAACGTGTATTTCTTTACCTTGGTCAGGAAGCTCAGGTCCACGCCAACGCCGAAATCCTTCAGTGTATCGTTGATGAATCCAGCATGCCGCGCTTCATCGCGGCTCATGTAGCCAAACCAGTCGCGAATGTCCGGGTTCTTCACCCGCTTCTTGATTTCGGCGTAAAGGATGCAGCCGGAGAATTCCGAGGTCACCGAGCTGACCAGAAAGTCGATGAATTCCTCCCGCAGGTCGTTCGGCATGGAGGACAGGTCGATGTCGAAGTCCGAGTTGCGGACGAAGTGACTCTTGTTCACGTCGCTGGCGAATTCCGCCATCAGTCCATCCCACTCGGCGCGCACCGGCGTCACGTCCAGTCTGTCCATCGCGTCGAAATCGGTCGTATAGAACCGCGGACTGAGCACGGTGTCACGCTGCGCCAGCCTGGTGGTTTCGCTGAGCTGCTTCATGCTGATTCCTTTGACTGAAACCCGACCTCGAACAATTCCAGAAGTTCCATTGGTGCGGTCAGATGTGTCCAGAACCGGCGTAAGACGCTGGCTCGGGTCACCGTCGCGGAACACTCGATCGATAGGCGTTGGCCATAGCCGATGCGGGACGGTGCGCCATGAACCAGCACGGAGTCGCCTGGGCGGATGTCGATACCTTCAGGAATGGCATGAGCGTGCAAGCTTTCCGGCGTCTGCTCGATATCGACGTGGCAGGACACGCTGAACTGCTTCATGACCTAGCCTTTGCTGTCAGCAGATTGGCGAAGGCCTGTTCATTGGTAATACCGAACGCCTCCATCTCCACCCTTCGTCCGGTGGTAGGATCTTCCAGTGTCAACCGGCCATCCGCCCACTCGGTCAGACGGAATGGAACCGCACGGTCCGCGTCCTGGCGGATGCGCTGCTGTGCAAGCCCGCGCATGGTGGCGCGCAGGAATCCGTTAGTTGCCGGTGCGAGAATGTCAATCGGAGCGGACACGTTGGCCGCGTCGAACACCGCGACCGCACCGTCTGGACGATCTCGAAACAAGAGCTGCCGTGATGCGACCGGGGCGGCGGTCGGCGTGCTGTTCGCGATGCCGGTCATTCGGCCGACAGCGGCGATGATAATCGATAGCACGATAATGCTGCCCGCGATTATCAGGATGGTGCGCGGGAATGGAGGCGGTTTTTGATCCTGGATCATTTCAATCCTCCGTCACGCTGCCGCCGGAACGTGCGCATTGGCGTCGGCAACAGCACCCACTGGCGTTGAAACGACCTTCGCCGGTTGTGATGCGGATGCAGCCAGTGCCCGACCCAGGATTTTCGCCACCTGAGCCGCATCAGCCACGCCACGTAGCGTGGGCTCGGTTTTCGCGAACCTCCAAGGGCGCGCATGCGGCCATATCACGAGGTAGGCGATGCGCCGATCGGGTCGCAGCGCCAGCGCGATGTCACCGGCGCTATCGGACCATGAATGCAAGCTCGCGGCATCGATCATTGAGTACGCGATCTGGATTGTTATCGGCAGGGCAATGCCAAAGCGCATGACGACCCGCCGTGTCGTGATTGTATACATCGTCGTGCGCGCAACGAGCCAGGCAAACAAACCGAGCAGCGCCAGTGCCACCACCGCGAGACCGCCTAGCCGTAGCGCGGACACCGTGATCTGCCTTGCCGGCGTTGCGGCGGAAACGCCACCGGCGATGCACCACACCATCAGGATGGCGAAATACACCCCGATGACCCGGACTCGCAGCGCCCGGCGCGCCAAGACCTTCCAGGCCGGAGCACCCTGCCACAGGATCGTTTCGCCGGGGGGAAGCGGAGCCGGCAGTCCGGGCACCGGTTCATAATCGTGACCGTTCATAGCAGCGGCTCCAATCTGCTGGGTGTCGCGTAGATATGGCCGCTCGCGAAGTAGGCCTGGATCTTATCCTCCTCTTGCAGCGTCACCACATCGGGGTTGGCGAGCATCGGCGCCTCGGCGAATTGCGCCGCCATGATGGACTGCACGAAGACCTGGCCATCCGAACCGGTGCCTCGGCTGCGCACCAGTGGCCCGGGAATAAGCACGGACGGCCCCGCCGCCAGGGTCATCTCCAGGTAGCGGACCGTCGTTTCCGTACGATCGACCCAAACGTCGGAGATGACTCCTGCGACACCGCCGTCGGCGCCGATGACGTACATGCCACGGGGATCGGGTCCGTCCGGCTCGATAAAATAGTCAGTTGCGACTCGTAACGGAACGATACGTGGTTCCTGTGACTCGAATATAAGCTCAGGCTGATCAGAACGGATCGCCGACGCGGCGGGACCGGCACCCGCCAGCATGGCGTTGCCGACTGGCTGTAGCGGCGCACCGGGCCATGCCGCCACTGGCACCGCGTTGAACGAAGGCTCCGGCGCTTCCACCCGCGGCGTGGTCACTGTCTCGCCGTTCCGCAGCAGGTAAGTCTTGACCGGCGGCAAGAACGGGAAACCAAGAAGCCGCTGGCCGGGCTTTTCAGTCACCAGCGGATAACCTTCGCGCTTGTCCTCGCGGCGAAGCCAAAAAACCAGGAAAGCGAAGAAGATCCAGAACGCGTACAACGCCAGTTGCGCGACGTCGATGTAGCCCGTGATGGCTCCAGCTTGCATGGCATCACCTCGGTAGGCTGAGCGGGTGGGAGGGAAGTTCGCCAAGACCGAAGCCTGGCGCGGACTGCCGCCGTGCCTCGACGTTCGGTCGCCGGACCAGCGGACCGATGGCGATCAAGGTCGCGAACAGCAGGTAGATTTCAACATGATAAACAAACGAGTAGCCTGTCGCCGGACCAGCCATCGCCTGACCCAGAACTCCATTTGAGGCGAGGAACGATATGCCATCGCGTATAAGGCCGCCGGCGGCGACGGCCGATCCAGCGGCGGAAGCTTGAACGGCACCCCAAACCCCCAATGCCAACCCAATCTGACCGGCCCGCGCTGTACCCATCGCCGCGGTCAACGTGCAGTGGCCAAACAGTCCGGCGCCGAACCCGATAAGTGCCGTTCCGATCGCGAACAGAGGAATCGACTCCAACGGGGCCGCAAAGATCACGGCACTGAAGGCAACCAGTCCAACCAGTGTGCCGACCGCCGCCAGGCGATACGGATCGGTGCCACGGCCCAGCAAGCGGGCGGCGAGACCGAAACCGGTCAGGCAACCGGTCGCCAGCAGTGCGCTCAGAATCGTCGTGTTGCCGACCGTCAGGTGCAGGACCTGGCCGCCGTAAGGTTCCAGCAGAACGTCCTGCATACTGAAGGCGACGGTGCCAAGGCCAAGCGCGAACAGCCGGCGCTTTGCTTTGGGCGCGTCGCTGAATGTGTCCCAGGCTTCCTTGAACGTTGGCTGCACCCGGTCCCGCGCAGTCAGCAATGGGTCGCGCGCTTCCTGTTTCCAAAGCGCCGCCACGTTCAGCAGCATGGTGGCGAGGGCGGTGCCCTGGATGACCTGGATCAGCTTGATCTCGGTGAAATGAGCCAGCAGCGCCCCATAGGTCAGGGCGCCCCCGACCATTCCAATCAGCAGCATCATGCAAAGCAGGGCAACGACCTTCGGATGCGATTCCGGCGGTGCCAGGTCGGTGGCAAGGGCTAGACCAACGGTCTGTGTTGTGTGAAGTCCCGCGCCCACCAGCAGGAATGCGAGCGCCGCGCCAATCTGTCCGAAGACGATCGGGCCGGTGGTATCACCCGACAGCACGATCAGCGCGAACGGCATGATCGCCAGGCCGCCAAACTGTATCAGGGTGCCCATCCAGATGTAGGGAACGCGACGCCAGCCGAGGACGGAACGATGGGTATCGGAACGAAATCCGACCAGGGCGCGGAATGGCGCGAAGACCAGGGGCAACGAGATCATTACCGCGACGAGCCAGGCCGGCACGCCGAGTTCCACGATCATGACACGATTGAGTGTGCCGATCAGCAGCACAACGGCTAGACCGACCGAGACCTGAAAAAGCGACAGCCGCAGCAGGCGGCCCAATGGCAATTTCGGGCTCGCGGCATCGGCGAACGGCATGAACCGGGTGCCGACCTGCGTCCAGGACCGAGCGAATTTTGTTCCGATGGCGCTCACTGGCGAATTATCTCCAGCGCCTGGGAAATGTAGAAGCCGCGGGAGACCCGTTGGGTTCGGTGGGTAGCCCAGCTGGTTAGATCGGACTTGATCAGCCGGCGGACGGTTAACTCGCGAACCGGTTCGATGGCGGGGGCACGGTCGCCGCGCGGGAACAGCCGGCCGATCGCATGCATGACGCTCAGCGCAGCCGTGCGCGGAGCAAACGTGAACAGCAACGAATGCGCCGTGCGCTGTGCCAAGCCGTCCAGCACGCGCACGGTATCGCGGGGCCGGTAATGGATCAGCGAGTCCATAGCCACGACGTAATCGAAATAGCCCAACGCAGGGTCGAGCATGTCCCCGACATGAAATTCGATGGCGTCGACGTCAAGATCGTGCGGCAGACGCTCGCGCGCCAAGCCGACCAGGGTAGGAGAAAGGTCGATCGCCACCACGTGCGCACCACGGCGCGCGGCTTCCACCGACAGAGCACCCGTGCCGCAACCGGCATCGAGAATGCGGGCGCCCTGAAGATCGTCGGGCAGCCAACTCAGCAAGGTGCGGCGCATCTCATCGCGCCCAGCCCGCACCGTCGCTCGGATGCTGTTCACCGGCGCGTCGGAGGTCAGGCGCATCCACGCATCAACCGCGGTGCGGTCGAAATATCGCAGCAATTCGCCGCGACGTGCGACGTAAGTCAGTGTCGGCATCAGTCGAATCCCAACAGATCGAAGATGTCGCGATCCTTCATCGCTCGCGTCTCCAGCGGCTCGGTGCCTGCCAGCAAGGTCGCGGCGAGGCGCAGGTATTCGTTCTGGACAGCAACGATCTCGGGTGTCGGGTCCATTTCGAACAGCGTGGACTTTTTCAACCGGGACCGCCGGATGACATCCAGGTCAGGGAAATGCGCCAGCGTCCTCAGCCCGGTGCATTTGTTGTACTTGTTGATCTGGTCGGTGCCCGCACTGCGGTTGGCGATCACGCCCGCCAGCCTCACGTCGTAGTTGCGTGCCTTGGCCTGTATCGCCGCGACAATCCGGTTCATCGCGAAAATGGAGTCGAAATCGTTTGCCGCGACGATCAATGCACGACCCGCATGTTGCAGCGGGGAGGCGAAACCACCGCACACCACATCGCCCAGTACGTCGAAAATCACCACATCGGTGTCTTCAAGCAGGTGGTGCTCCTTGAGCAGCTTCACCGTCTGGCCGACGACATAGCCACCACAGCCGGTCCCGGCCGGGGGACCACCCGCCTCGATGCACATCACACCGTTGTAGCCCTGATAGACGAAGTCCTCGACACGCAATTCTTCCGAGTGGAAGTTCACGGTCTCCAGGATGTCGATCACCGTCGGCACGAGCCGCTTGGTGAGGGTGAAAGTCGAATCATGCTTCGGATCACAACCAATCTGCAGTACCCGCTTGCCGAGCTTCGAGAAGGCAACGGATAGATTGGAAGAGGTCGTGCTCTTGCCGATGCCGCCCTTGCCGTAGACCGCGAACACCTGGGCGTTGCCGATCTTCAAGTCGGGAGCCATCTGCACCTGCACGCTGCCTTCGCCGTCCCCGCGTGCTGTAATGCGTCTGATGACCGTCATGCTGCTACCCCCAAACCAACCCCTTCAAGGCGGTCTTCAAGTTCCTCGCCCGCGCGTTGCAGGGCTTCCCGCATCGCCTCACCCGGTTTCCAGTAGTTTCGTTCGTGCGCTTCGATCAGTCGGTTGGCGATCTTCGCCGATGCGGTCGGGTTCAAGGCGGCCAGCCGTTCGCGCATCGCCGGGTCCAGCACGAACGTTTCGGATAGTTTTTCGTAGACCCAAGGCGCGACGTCCCCGGTCGTCGCCGACCAACCGAACGTGTTGGTGACATGAGCTTCAATCTCCCGCACGCCTTCATAACCGTGTTTGAGCAGCGCCTCGTACCATTTCGGGTTCAGCGCCCGCGTGCGGGTTTCCAGCGCGACCTGTTCGGAAATCGTTCGGATGGTTCCGTCGCCGCGCGTCTGATCACCGATGTAGACCGCTGTTGGCGATCCACCCCGCGCCTGCCGCACGGCGCGGCTGATACCACCAAGCGTATCGAAATAATGGTCGACGGTGGTCACGCCAACCTCGATCGAGTCGAGGTTCTGATAGGTGATGTCCACGCGCGCCAACGCGTGGGCGAGCACCGCGTCATGCCGGCGCGGCGGCCGATCCACGCCGTAGGCAAACCCCTTGCGTTTGAGATAGGCATCGGCCAGTTCGTCTTCGTTGTTCCATGTGCCGCTGCCGACCAGGTTGTTGACGTTGGCGCCGTAGGCACCATCGGCGTTGCCGAACACCCGCAGCGCGGCGTCCTCCATCGTGCCGCCGTGTTCTGCCTGGAAGGCCAAAGCGTGCTTACGGACAAAGTTCAGTTCTACGGCTTCGTCCGCCGTGGCAGCCAGCAGCGCTGCCTCGGCGAGAAGTTTCGTCTGCAACGGAAGCAGATCGCGAAAGATGCCGGACAGTGTCGCCACGACATCGATCCGGGGGCGCCCCAGAATATCCAGGGGAACCAGCTTCGCGCCGGAAACCCGGCCGTAGCTGTCGGTGCGCGGTTCGGCGCCCAGCAGCCAGAGTGCCTGGGCGATTGGACCGCCTTCGGTCTTCAGGTTGTCGGTGCCCCACAGCACCATCGCCACGGTCTCCGGCAACGTGCCGCTGTCGGCCTGATGTCGCGCCAGCAGCCGGTCGGCCTGAAGCGCACCATCGCGCACCGCGAAGACGCTCGGGATACGGAACGGATCGAAGCCGTGCAGGTTGCGCCCGGTGGGAAGCACGTCCGTCGTGCGGAGCAGGTCGCCGCCCGGTGCCGGCCGGATATAACCGCCATCCAGGGCATGCACGATCGCCGGAACCTCGTGATCCACCGCCAGCAGGCCATCCAGCCGCTTCCGCTCCAGCGGATCGACCACGCTCGCGGCGTTCAGCATCGACTCCCGCTGCTCCGCATTCAGGCCCTCGCCCACGATGTGCAGCCCGTGCGGGATCAAGGTATATTCTAGTTCCAGCAGCGCGGCCGAGAGTCTCTCGATCTGATAGTCATCAGTCCAGACAGGCTCCGCCGTGGCAAGGTCCACCGTCACGGCCTGCGCCTGAACCAGTGTCGCCAGTTCACCGCGCTGTCGCGTGTCGGCATCAGGCCCAAGCCCACGCCAGCGATCCAGCGACGCCTTCAGGTCCAGCAACCCACGGTATAGCCCCGCATGGGCCACGGGTGGTGTCAGATAGCTGATCAGTGCCGCCCCCGCGCGCCGCTTGGCGATCATGCCTTCGGAGGGATTGTTGGAGGCGTACAGGTAAAAGTTTGGCAGGTCACCGATCAACCGGTCGGGCCAGCAGTTCCCAGACATTCCCGCCTGCTTGCCCGGCATGAATTCCAGCGCGCCATGGGTGCCGAAATGCAGCACGGCGTCAGCGCCAAACTCCTGGTTGATCCAGCGGTAGAAAGCGCAGAAGGCATGCGTTGGCGCGAAACCGTGTTCGAACAGTAGGCGCATTGGATCGCCTTCGTATCCGAATGCCGGCTGGATACCGACGAAGACATTGCCAAAGCGCTCGCCCAGGACAAACAGAGATGCGCCGTCAGTCTGCTGGCGCCCAGGTGCCGGGCCCCATTGCGCCTCGATCTCGCTCAGCCAACGCTGCCGCCGCACATGGTCATCGACCGGCATGCGAGCAACGACGTTGGCATTGGCGCCGAACAACGAAGCGTTGCCGCCCAGCAGACGGTCCCGCAGCGCATCGGCGCTTACCGGCATATCGACAGTATATCCCGCCGCCGCCATTCCGCGCAGCGTGTTGAACAGCGAGGCGAAGACCGAGAGATACGCAGCCGAACCGACGGTGCCGGCGTTCGGCGGAAAATTGAAGACTACGACGGCGATCTTGCGTTCCGCGCGGGCCATGCGTCGCAGCGACACAAGCCGCGCGACCCGCGCCGCCAGCATGGCCGTCCGCTCCGGATGCGGCACCATATCCCGCCGCCGGTCAGCGCCTTCCGCGGTCGAGCGGCCGCCGAAGGTCATCGGCCAGATACCGCCGTCCAGCTCCGGGATCGCCACCATCATCGTGGCCTCGACCGGCAGCAGGCCGCGCGCGTCCTCCTTCCATTGTTCCAGCGTCTGAAACTCGACGGGATGGGCGGTGATGTAGGGCACGTCCAAGCCGGCCAGCAATTCCTCGGCGGCGCGGGCGTCGTTGTAGGCAGGGCCGCCAACAAGGCTGAACCCGGTCAGCGAAACGACGGCATCGACCGTTGCTCGGCCGTCACGGATGAAATAGTGCTGCACCGCCTCGCGCTGATCCAGACCGCTGGCGAAGGCTGGAATCGCCTGCAGGCCTTTCGCCTCCAGCGCCTCGATCACCCCGTCGTAGTGGGCCGCGTTGCTCGACAGCGCATAGGACCGCAGCAGCAACACGCCGACCCGGCCGCTGGAACCCGTGGAGGGAAGCTGATCGATACGCTGCACGATGCGGCCCGCGGCGCGCGGGTGATACAGGCCGACTTCGGGATATTCGATCGGCGGCGCGACCCGTAGCGATCCGGCGAGATGGGCACGTGTGCCTGCCGCGTAACGATCGACTAGCAGGCGCACCATGTTCGCCAGGTTCTCCTCGGAACCGGCAAGCCAGTACTGCAGCGCCATGAAGTAGGCCCGCACATCCTGCGCGGTGCCTGGGATGAACCGCAGCAGTTTCGGCAACTGGCGCAGCATTTTCATCTGGCCGCGTGCATTGGACCCGGTGCCACCCTTGCCCCGCATCCGTTTGAGCCAGGCAATCGCGCCGGTCGCCTCGGTCGACATGTTGAACTTGCCCACGCGTGTCAGCTTCACCACCTCGCCGGCCGACAGCATGCAGATCATCGCGTCGCATCTGTCACGCCGAGCCGCGAGGGCCGGCAGGACGGCGCGAATATGATCCTCGAGGAACAGCATTGTCGCGATGACAACATCGGCCCGCGCGATGTCGGCATGGCAGGACGCAAGAGCCACCGGATCGCCACTCCATTCGTCGGCGGCGTGCATCGTCACTTCCAGGTTTGGCAGATCGCGACGCAACGCGCGCCCCGCCCGCGTCAGCGCGCCGCCGAGGTGACTGTCCATTGTCACCACGACAACCCGTACGGGCGTGCGGTCAGCGGCCGAAATGGGCTTTCGCATCGTACAGCGTTTCCAGGGTGATATCGATCAGGCCACGGTCAACAGCGAAACGTTCCGCGTTCCGGCGCGCTTTTCCCCGAACGAAGAACGGGATTTTCTTCAGTTCCTTTTCCGCTGCCGGGTTCCAGCACGGAGAGTGTTCCGATGTAGGAACATTAACAGCTTCACCGAGATGGGACGCCCCGGCTTCGTCATGAAATTCGGCGTCATCGCGGAACATGCCAAGCAGATGTTCCTCAAGGCCCATCATCAACGGATGCACCCAGGTATCGAAGATCACGTTGGCGCCTTCGAAGCCCATTTGCGGCGAGTAGCGCGCCGGGAAGTCCTGCACGTGCACCGGGGCGGAGATCACCGCACAGGGAATGCCCAGCCGCTTGGCGATATGTCGTTCCATCTGCGTGCCCAGAACAAGTTCAGGCTGCAATTCGGTGATCCGCGCCTCGACCTCCAGATAATCGTCGGTGATCAGCGCCTCGATGCCGAACCGTTGCGCCGCATCCCTGACTTCGCGCGCGAATTCGCGTGCGTAGGTGCCCAGACCGACAACGGTGAAGCCAAGTTCATCCGCTGCGATTCGGGCCGCCGCGACGGCATGTGTGGCGTCGCCGAAAATGAAGACCCGCTTGCCGGTCAGATAAGTCGAATCGACCGACCGGGAGTACCAGGGAAGCCGAGACTCGTCGGCCTGCAGCAACGGCGATGGATCGACACCGGCCAGTGCCGCGACTTCGGCAATGAAATCGCGGGTCGCCCCGACGCCGATCGGCACGGTCTTAGTCATCTTCTGGCCGAATGAACGAGACAGCCAGGATGCCGCCTGCATGCCGGTTTCCGGATAGAGTACGATATTGAAGTTGGCATCGTGCAGCCGGGTCAGATCGGTGGGCGTCGCCCCGAGCGGTGCGATCACGTTCACCGCCACGCCAAGACGATCAAGCAACGAAATGATCTCGGTGACATCGTCGCGGTGACGATACCCTAATGATGTGGGTCCCAGGATATTGCAACGCGCCTGTGCGCTGGCCTCACCGCGGACCGCGAAGGACCGGACCAATTGATAAAAAGTCTCAGCCGCGCCCCAGTTTTCTTTCTTCTGATACGCTGGCAGTTCAACCGCCACCACCGGGATCGGCAGCCCCAGCGCCCGCGCCAGGCCGCCCGGATCGTCCTGGATCAGCTCCGCCGTGCACGACGCTCCCACCAGCAGCGCCTGCGGCTTGAATCGCTCATACGCCTCATATGCCGCGGTCTTGAACAGCTCGGCGGTATCCCCGCCGAGGTCGCGGGCCTGGAACGTCGTGTAGGTGACAGGAGGCCGTTTCGACTGCCGTTCGATCATGGTGAACAGCAGGTCGGCATAGGTATCGCCCTGCGGCGCGTGCAGCACGTAATGCAGGCCCTCCATCGCCGTGGCGACGCGCATCGCGCCAACGTGGGGAGGGCCTTCGTAGGTCCAGAGCGTGAGCTTCATGGCGTCACACCGCCAGCCGCATGCGCCGCACCAGCGGACGCGCGAACAATTCAGCGAGATCGCCGGCCTGGTCGTAGCCCTGCACCGGCGTGAACAACAGCTCGATCGACCACTTGGTGGTCAAACCCTCGGCCTCCAGCGGATTAGCCAGTCCCAATCCGCAAACAACCAGATCAGGCCTAGCGGCTCGGCATCGATCCAATTGCCGCTCGACATGCTGCCCCTCGCTTATCGAAACGGACTCCGGCAGCAGTGCTAGCTCCTCGGCCAGATGCTGGCGATGCAGATAGGGCGTACCGGCCTCGATGACCTGCATCGACAGCTCGCGGGTAACGAACCGCGCGAGCGGAATTTCCAACTGCGAATCGGGAAACAGGAACATCCGCTTCCCAGCCAGATCATTCCGGTAACGCGCAACCGCGCGGCGGCCTCGTTCGCGGGCCAGGTCGGTCGCCGCGCGGAACACGGCAGCCGTGACCCCGAACGCCGAGGCCGCCGCCTGCAGCCACAGCGTCGTCCCCTCGACACCCAAGGGAAACGGGGCGGCGATTCTTGAGGCGCCGCGTTCCTCCAGCGCCCGCGCGGTCTCGGCCAGGAAGGGTTGCGCCAACAAAAATTGTGTCCGGGGGCCAACCGGCGGCAGATCGGACGCCTGGCGCGGCGGCAGGAACCGCACCGGCCCCAAGTCCATGGCGCCGAACAAACGCGCGAACTGATCCTCCACCACATCGGCCAGCGCACCGACGACCAGCAGTTCAGCCGCCTCGGTGCCCGGCAACACCGGGACCAGCGATGCCAGGCAGGCATCCTCGCCCTGGGTGAACGTCGTTTCGATCCCACTGCCCGAGTAGTTCAGCACTCGCACATCCGGCCCGACGCGCCGCCCCAGCCGCATCGCCGCGCGCGACAGGTCCAGCTTGATGACCTCCGACGGGCAGGAGCCGACCAGGAACAGCAGCCTGATATCTGGCCGCCGCTGCAGAAGCTGGGTGACTACGGTATCCAGCTCGTCGTTCGCATCCGCCAGCCCGGCGAGGTCGCGCTCGTCGATGATCGCGGTGGCGAAGCGGGGTTCGGCGAAGATCATCACGCCGGCGGCGGACTGGATCAGATGCGCGCAGGTGCGCGAGCCCACCACCAGGAAGAACGCGTCCTGGATCTTGCGGTGCAGCCAGATGATGCCGGTCAGTCCGCAGAACACCTCGCGCTGGCCCCGCTCACGCAGGATCGGTCGTTCAAGCTGGTTCGCCGCGGCGGTCTGACTCATGACGTGTGGCCCAGCGCCGCCACCGGCGACCACAGATTTTCCTGCCGACGGGCGGCGCGCAGCTTCAACACGAACTGGGTGGCGTTGGCGATGTAGGAGGCGTAGGCGGCAAGCGCGAGCCACATCTGCCGTTCCGCGTCCACCGATCCGGAGAACACCGCGACCAGGTAGGTGGTGTGCAGCGCCAGCACCAGCATGCTCACCACGTCCTCCCAAAAGAACGCAGGCGCGAACAGGAAGCGGCCGAAGACGTCACGCTCCCAGATCGCGCCGGTGATCATGATGGTATACAGAACGATCGTCTTCACCACGACCGAGGCGGTGGCGATGGCCAGCCCGTGCCCGGTCGCCAGGTAGCGCAGCACCAGGCAAAGGCTGATCAGAAAGACGCCGAACTGCACCGGCGCCAGAACGCCTTGCACCAGCGTCCAGACCGAGGCATCGCGACGCAGGCGCTCATCCGCAGTGTAAAGCGGCCGGCCACGCAGCGGACTGGTTTGCGCCATTCGCGCCTCCTGGCGGCCAGCGGTTGCGCTCCATGGGCAACAGTCCGCCGACCCAATGAAGCGGGTGACAAGATCAAGCGTAAACATGGATTGACAACATGGTCCAAGGGCTGTCGGAGTTCGACATCAAGTCGCCGCCTCTGCCGCAGACCCTGTAAGTCATTAAAAATCTGCTTCGAGCGTACTTGGTTCGACGGTCGACCATCTCGTACTCCCCTCCGCAAGATGCAGCGCTAACGGGAGGCTAGGGCGCGTCCGATCGGACTGTCAAGGACGATTTACGTAAACCAAACTTGACATACAGAGACAGTGGCGGTGAAGTGAGTGGGGGGACAACAGCATGACCACATTCGTGGAACAGGTCGTTGACGAGGCGCCATGGCCCGCCAACACGCAGCGCGGTCTGAGCGCACCGCCGGACACCATTCCGGGCGAAAATCTTTCGCTTTGGGACGATGATTCGCCGCGGGTCTCTCGCAAGGCCCTCCTGACGCGGATCGTCGAGGCCGAGATCCTGCCGCGTCTGGCACGCGCTCGGCAGAACCCACCGTCCCACGCCGCCGATATCCCGCCGCTGACAACCGAAGACGACACCGCGGAACTGGTGCGCGTGCTGCTGACCCAGGACGCCGCCGGCGCGGTGGCGTTCATCAACATGCTGCGGCTGCGCGGTGCCACGCTGGCGTCGCTTTATCTTGGGGTGGTGACCCAGGCCGCGATCTGCCTGGGCGAGCTGTGGGATCAGGATCGCTGCGACTTTGCCCAGGTCACCATCAGCATGGGTCGGCTGCAGCAAGTGCTTCGCACACTCTCGCCGCTGTTTCAGCAGGACGCGGTGCGGCGGGCGCAGACCGATACCGTGCTGCTGGTGGCGGCCCCTGGCGAGCAGCACACATTCGGACTGGTGATGCTGGGGGAATTCTTTGCGCGCGAAGGTTGGAACGTCGTCGGCGGCCCCGGAACCTCAGCCAGGCAGGCCGCTGACATCGTCCGTGGCACCTGGATCGACGTCGCCGGCTTTTCAATCGGTTCGAACGGGCGGCTCGAAGCTCTGGCGCAATGTATCCGGGCGGTTCGGCGGGCTTCGCACAACCCGAACCTTGGCGTGATGGTCGGCGGCCCGCTGTTGCTGTCCCAGCCCGACCTGGTGACACGGGTTGGTGCTGATACCGCCGCGATCGATGCCGCGGCGGCGGTGCGACAGGCGCGCGGACTGCTGACCATGCGGATGGCGGCTGATTGATACCGGGCGACGCATGCGTTGACCGGTATGCGTGCCGGGTTGGCCGGCGGCGGCGCGCGAAAGATGACTCTGATACCGGTCGGCGCAAGCGCCGAATGGTATCGGCGATCGACGGTTAGAGCTGATGTCCTGTGCCGGATCGGCGACGAACCGGGCCAGATGGTGGGAGTGGAGGATTCGGCTGACCGTGAAGGCGTTCCGAACCCCGAAGACCACACTCGGCGATCTCGACGCCGAGGCCGCTGCCGCCTTGATCGCGGTCGCGGCCGACATCGCTCTGATCCTCGATGGGGACGGCGTGATCCGTGACGTGTCGATTGGCTCCGAGGAACTGGCGGACGACCTGTCGGGACACACGCGCTGGGCCGGAAAACCCTGGGCCGACACCTTGTCCGAGGACAGCCGACCGAAGGCCGCGGCGCTTCTGGCCGACGCTGCGGCGCAGCGCGAACCGCGATGGCGCCATCTTAATCATCCCGCGACAGGACGGCCCGAGGTGCCAATCCTGTACGCGGCGATGCGTGCCGGTGGGCCCGACCGGATTGTCGCGTTCGGTCGGGATCTGCGCACCGTGTCGGCCTTGCAGCGCCGGCTGGTTGACGCCCAGCAGTCGATGGAGCGGGACTACGCCCACATCCGTCACATGGAGACCCGCTACCGGTTGCTGTTCCAGGTGGCATCGGACGCGGTGGTGATCGTGGATTGCGCGACCCGCAAGGTGCTGGAGAGCAACCCGACGGCGCGGCGCCTGTTCGCTGATCATGCCGAACCGGGACGGAACTGGCCTGGGGCGCCAGTTTTCAGCATCGACGGCGCCCGCTCGATCGATCTGCTGCTGTCTGGAGTGCAGGTCTCCGGGCGCGCGGACGATGTCCGTGTGCGGCTCGCTGGCGACGAGCAGGAAGTCGTCGTCTCCGCCTCGCTGTTCCGGCACCAAAATGGTGCCGCCTGCCTGCTGCGCATCACTTCGCCGAACGCCGATCCGACCGCGGCGGCGCTGCCGAAGCTGAAGTCGAAACTGCTCAAGCTGATGGAAAGCGCGCCGGACGGCTTCGTTGTAACCGGCGTCGATGGCCACATTATCACCGCCAACGCGACTTTCCTGGAACTGGCGCAGCTGCCGACCGAGGAGCAGGCCCGCGGCCAGCCGCTCGACCGCTGGCTTGGTGGTTCCAGTGTCGACCTCGACATCGTGACCGCCAATTTGCGCCATCACGGTTCGGTTCGGCTGTTCGCCACCCGGATGCGTGGCGAGCTTGGTGAGCCGTCGGAGGTGGAGCTGTCCGCCGTCACCGTGATGAACGGCGGCCAGCCGTGTTTCGGCTACTCGATCCGCGACGTCGGCCGGCGGTTGCGCGACCAGCCGAACGGCGAGCGCGGGCTGCCCCGGTCGCTCGACCACCTCAACGAGGTGATCGGCCGCGTCGCGCTCAAGGAGATCGTGCGTGAGGCAACCGACGTTATCGAGCGGCTTTGCATCGAGGCCGCACTGAACCTCACCGGCGACAACCGCGCCTCGGCGGCCGAAATCCTCGGGCTGAGCCGGCAGAGCCTGTATGTGAAACTGCGTCGCTATGGTCTTGGGGATCCCGCGCCCCAAGGCGCTGATTGAAGGAAAACCGAGCGCCATGGACGTCGCGCCCGCTGTCACATCGTCGTGTTCTTCCAGGGCTGGTTCGGACGATCCGAACCATCAGGAGGGGCTGCGTGCCGCCGGTTCGGCGATGCCGGCAGCACTCGAACTGCTGAAGCCGATCACCTGGTTCGCACCGATGTGGGCGTTCGGGTGTGGCGTGGTGTCATCGGGCTTGCCGGTGGCGCATCGTTGGTGGGCGGTCATCCTGGGTGCGATGCTGGCCGGCCCGATGGTGTGCGGCACGAGTCAAGCGGCGAACGATTGGTTCGACCGTCACGTGGATGCGATCAACGAGCCGAACCGGCCGATCCCGTCGGGTCGTCTGCCGGGACGGCTCGGCCTGCACATCGCGATCGCGTGGACGGTGCTTTCGCTGCTGGTCGCCGCCCCGCTGGGCCGCTGGGGCTTCGGCGCTGCCGTGCTCGGTCTTGCCCTGGCCTGGGCGTACAGCGCCCCGCCGCTGCGGCTGAAGCAGAACGGATGGTGGGGCAACACCGCCTGTGCCGCCTGCTACGAGGGGCTGCCGTGGATAACCGGCGCCGCCGTGATGGCGGCCACCCGTCCTGAAGCCGCGAATCTCGACTGGCACATCCTGGCCATCGCGGCACTGTACAGCGCGGGTGCCCACGGGATCATGACGCTGAACGATTTCAAGTCGGTCGAGGGCGACCGGCGGACCGGCATCTTTTCGTTGCCGGTTCTTCTGGGGGTGAAAGCCGCGGCGAACGCCGCCTGCCTCGCGATGGCGATCCCTCAGGTCGTGGTTATCGGGATGCTGCTGTCGTGGGGTTTCGTGAGGCTGGCCGGCGTGGTGGCCTTGCTGCTGATGACGCAGTTGCTGCTGATGGTCCGCCTGCTGCGAAACCCGCGCCAGATGGCGCCATGGTACAATGCCACCGGCACGACGCTGTACGTGATCGGCATGCTGGTAACCGCGTTCGCGCTGCGTGCGCTTTTGATGGGAGCGTGAACCTCATGGTCGAAACGTATGATGCGGTGGTGATCGGCGGCGGCCCATGCGGTGCGACGGCGGCGAACGAACTTGCCCGCCTGGGCCGGTCGGTCCTGCTGCTGGATCGCGCCGGACGGATCAAGCCATGCGGCGGGGCTATCCCGCCGCGGCTGATCCATGACTTCGGGATCCCCGATGCGCTGCTATGCGCGCGCATCACCTCAGCGCGGATGGTGGCACCGTCGGCCAGGGGCGTGGACATGCCGATCGCGAACGGCTTCGTCGGCATGGTCGACCGGGACCACTTCGACGAATGGCTGCGCGACCGCGCCGCGGTGGCCGGTGCGGAACGCCGCCGCGGCACATTCGTGGCGATCGAGCATGCCGCGGACGGTGTCGCGGTCGTGCGCTTCCTTTCGAAGGATGAAGGACCCGAACCGGAACGGACGGTGCGAGCGCGGGTCGTCATCGGGGCGGACGGCGCCAAATCCGGCGTTGCAGCGCAATGCATCGAGGGCGCCAATCGCGTTCCGCACGTTTTCGCTTATCACGAGATCGTTCGCGCCCCGGTCCAAGGCTTTGATGGGACGCGCTGCGATGTCTACTACCAAGGCCGATTGTCGCCGGACTTCTATGGCTGGGTCTTTCCGCATGGCGACACCATCAGCGTCGGCAGCGGCTCCATGCGGAAGGGTTTCTCGCTGCGCCGCTCGGTCAGCGCCCTGCGCGAGGCCGCCGGTCTGGCCGGCGCGGAAACCGTTCGCCGCGAAGGCGCGCCGATCCCCCTGCGCCCGATGCGACGCTGGGACAATGGCCGGGACGTGCTCGTCGCGGGCGATGCCGCGGGCGTTGTCGCGCCGGCCTCGGGCGAGGGCATCTACTATGCGATGGAAGGCGGCCGGCTGGCGGCCGAGGCCGCGAACACATTCCTGGCCACCGGCCGGGCGCGGGCGCTGCGAGGTGCCAGGCGGCGCTTTATGCGCGCACATGGACGGGTGTTCCTGATCCTGCGCATGATGCAGTGGTTCTGGTATTCGAGCGACAAGCGGCGGGAGCGGTTCGTCAGCATCTGCCAGGACCCCGACGTGCAACGGCTGACCTGGGACTCCTATATGAACAAGCGTCTGACCCGAACCAACCCGACCGCGCATGTGCGTATCTTCTTCAAGGACCTCGCCCATTTGCTGGGTCTGGCCAGCGCTTGATCGGCGAGATCGTCATCGCCGTCCTGTGGGGGATCCTCGTGGCCGGGGTTGGGGCGTTTCTGACCGACATATCGCCCTGGTACCACTCCCTCAGGCGACCATCGTGGCAGCCGCCCGACTGGCTGTTCGGGCCGGCCTGGACCGTGATCCTGGCATTAGCCTCCTTGTCGCTCTTCCTCGGGCTGCGACATGCCCAGGATCGCGAAAGCAGCTGGCTGATCGGCGGGCTGTTCGTGCTTAACGGCGTGCTGAACATCTTGTGGAGCCCGCTGTTCTTCAAGCTGCGCCGGCCTGACTGGGCGCTGGGCGAGGTTCCGTTGCTGTGGCTTTCGATCCTGGCGCCCATCGTTCTGCTGACACCGATCTCAAGGATCGCCAGTTTACTCCTGGTGCCCTATTTGGCTTGGGTCTCGTTCGCAGCGGTGCTCAATTTGACCATCGTGCGGCTCAATCATCCTTTTGGCGGCTGACAGCGTCGGCGATACCGTCCGCTCGGGCAGCCCGGCACCAGGCGGTCGAATGTTTGCCGGTCAGCACAGGATCAATTTGAGCGGAGCTGCCCAAGGGTTCCGTTGGATGGAAGCTCAAGGAAATGGCAGCGGAGGGTTCCCGATCGTGCGGAATGGTGACCTCGACGTCTGACAGGCTGGCAAACCGGCGCGCTACGCTCGATGAAGATGAGCACTATGTATACGCCATAGTCCTACGAGCAACACCATGGCGCGAGAAGCCATGAGACATGACCATTCAGCCGCCAGCAGGTTGTACTTGCGAGTTCTGGGCGCAATCAACTGGTGTGCTAGTGCTAGGCGCCGCCGCTCGTCAGCCAAGCTCCTCGCTCGACCGGGGTGGAGAAGTTCGCCGATGTAGCGAAATGGCACTGGACGCAAGATGACCGACGCCGGCCGCCTGTTGGACCACGTTAGAGCATTTTCCGTTCGGTTTGAATCGTATCGTGCGTGACGGATTCCCAAGGGTTCGGGAATGAGCGAATCTCTCCGAACGGCCGATTCGGTGGATACAAGATGCCTGGTTCCTACTCTATCGATCTGCGAGCGCGCGTTGTCGACGCGGTAAATGAAGACACATCGCGGCGGCGCGCGAGCACCGTATTCAAGATTGGCGCCAGCACCCCATCCGTTGGGCGCAGCGCTTCAAGGAGACGGGCAGTGTCGTAGCCAGGCCGTCCGGAGGCGACCTAAGATCGCGCGCGATCGAGGCCCACAAGGACTGGCTCCTTGAGTTGGTAGCCGAGAAACCTGATCTGACGCTGGCGGAAATTCGCGGACGCTTGGCCGCAGACAAGACCTTTGCCGCCAGCGTCTCCGTCTTGTGGCGCTTCTTTCGTCGCCACCGGATCAGCTTCAAAAAAAGCCTGCACGCTGCGGAGCAGGACAGAGAAGATGTCAAGACAGCGCGCGAGGCGTGGCGTAGGACGCAGCCGTCGATAATTCCTAAACGATTGGTCTTTATAGACGAAACCGGCACCAGCACGAATATGACGCGGCTGCGTGGACGTGCTCCCATCGGCCAGCGGTTAATCGACAAGACGCCGCACGGCCACTGGAAGATGACCACCTTTATCGCGGCCCTACGATACGATCGGCTCACCGCGCCGATGGTGATCGACCGTCCGATGAACGGCGCGATATTCCTGGCCTATGTGTTGACCTTTCTGGTGCCGAGCCTGTCCGCGGGCGACATCGTGGTGATGGACAATCTGTCCGTCCATAAAGTCGCCGGCGTGATCGAGGCCATCGAAGCCGCTGGTGCCCGGGTCATGTATCTGCCGCCCTATTCGCCCGATCTGAACCCGATCGAGCAGTTGTTCGCCAAGCTCAAGGCTCTCCTTCGGAAGGCCAAGGAACGAACAACCGACGATCTGTGGGATCGTATCCGCAAGCTGTTGGACGAATTCTCAGCTCAGGAATGCGCCAATTACCTCGTCAACTCCGGATACGCCCCAACCTGATCGGAAAACGCTCTAGCAGCCTGTCGGACTTAACTAGTTCGCGCAACTATCCTGCCCTAGACGAATCTTGGCAGAAGCAATGTTCCGGTGAGGGCGCTTGTACAGACAGGAAACACCTCTGACGAAAGCTTCAGGGTGTCCACCAAGGCGGGTCAATCCCACCCAACCTCAGGCTAGCGTGCTCTAGTTCATTGTTTCCCCGAGCAACTTTATCAGCCAGACGGTTCCAGTCAGGCTGATTTTGCTCTATCCGAATGTCGCTAGCAGATCGTCCACCTGTGCAGCGGTGAGCAAGCGGGGCGAATGCGCACGCAGCACCAGGAAAAGCCTGGCGGCTTCTTCTACCTCCTCGGCGGCATAGACGGCCTCAGTCAGCGTCCTGCCGGAAACCACTGGGCCATGGTTGGCGAGCAGCACGGCCCACGCCTCGCGCGCCGCGGCCTCAATCGCCGGCTCCATCGCTGGATCGCCGGGCCGGTAATACGGAACAATCGGCAAGGTCCGGCCGACCCGCATGACGAAATAGGGCGTCAACCGCGGTATCGGGTTGGACGGGTCCACGTCCGCCAAACAGGATACCGCCGTTGCCTGTGTCGAGTGCAGATGCACCACGGCACCCACGTCGTCGCGCACACGATAGAACGCACGATGCATGAAGACTTCTTTCGACGGCTTGTCGCCTCCAATGTGGCGGAAGGCGACATCAAGTTTAGCAAGCCGGCACGGATCGAGGCGTCCAAGGCTTGAATTGGTTGGCGTCATCAAATAGCCGTCCGCCAGACGCACGCTGATGTTGCCAGCGCTGCCAACGGAAAAGCCTCTGGCAAAGAGGCTTTGTGCGAGCTCGACGAGCAGCCTTCGTGTTTCGGTTTCGTTCATCGGTCAGGCTTCCAGAACGCGGAACGCTTTCAGAAAGAAATCGGTCGCGCCGAAATTGCCGGATTTCAAAGCCAGCATCAGCGGCGAGCTATCACCCTCGGCCAGCGTCCAGGGCACCCCGGGATCGATCTCCCGACCGATCCGCAGGCTGCGCACGCGCAAGCGCCCCACGACCGCCCCGGCGGTCTCTCCGCCGGCCACGACGAGCCTGCGCACACCACGCATGACCAGGCCTTCGGCGACGCGGGCGATAACATCCTCGACCAGCGCGCCGGCTTGCTCGCGGCCGAGGCGCAACTGCAGCGCCGCGACGGTCTCGGGTGGAGCCGAGGCGGCAATGACCAGGGGCTTATCGCCGATCTTGTCCGACGCCCATCGCAACGCGGCTTCGGACAAGCTTGCCGGATCGGGATCCGCCAGCGCGTCGAGCTCGAAAACCGGCAGGTGGGACCGGGCGTGGCCAAGCTGCGCCAGCGTCGCACGGGAGCATGATCCGGCGACGATCGCGCTCGCGCCGTCGACCTGTGGCAATACGCTTGCATCGACAGCACCGGACAGCAGACCCAGGCGGCGAAAGTTTTCCGGCAGTCCCATCGCCACCCCGGAGCCGCCGGTGATCAGCGGGTGTTTTGCCGCGGCCTCGCCGATCGCGACGAGATGCGCGTCGGTGATGGCATCGACAATGGCGTAGCGGCTGCCACGCTCCTTGAGCCGGGTCATTGCGTCGCGGATCGCCAGCGCACCTTGATCGACGATGATAAAGGGCACGAGGCCCACCGTTCCCTCGGTCTGACGAGACAGCACCCGCACCAGATTGGCGTCGGTCATCGGGGTGAGCGGGTGGGTCTGCATTCCGCTTTCATTCAGCAGGTTGCCGCCGGCGAAGAGATGGCCCTGATAGACGGTCCGCGCATTGGTCGGAAACGCCGGGCATGCCAATGCGAAACCGCAATCGAGCGCCCTGATCAGCGCGTCGGCGACGGGTCCGATATTCCCCTGGTCGGTGCTGTCGAAGGTAGAGCAATACTTGAAAAAATACTGACGGGCGCCAACACGCCGCAGCCAGTTGAGCGCCGCCAGCGATTGATCAACCGCCTGTCGCGCCGGTGCGGTGCGGGACTTCAGCGCCACGACGATTGCATCCGCGTCAGGCACCGGCACATCGGGCGACGGCACACCGATCAATTGCACGGTTCGCATGCCGCCCCTCACCAGCATCGAGCATAGATCCGTCGCACCGGTGAAGTCGTCGGCGATCGCTGCCAGAAGCATGGCTCAGCCCTCCTGTTCTAGTCTCGCGCATCAGTGAAGCGCGCTCTGTCGCGATCTGTTTGAAGTAGCCGATTCACGCGGCTGCTCGTGGACGCTTCGCGTCTCATGCTTCGCTGCGATCGGGTACTAGGTCCAGCGCGGCGACGAGGCGCGCGACCTGTTGATCCCACGATGGCAACGACTGTCCGAGTTGCCAGGCGATGTCCGCCATGTCATGCCGCAATGGCCGGTCGAAGACCATCCGGCGCAGAGACTTCGACAACTGCTCGACATCGCCGGGTGCACAGACGGCTCCCGCTTCGGCCGCAACCAGCTCGGGCACTGCGCCGACATTGGTAACCACGACCGTCAAGCCCCGTCGGATAGCCTCGGCGATCGCTGAGCCGTATCCCTCTAAGAATGAGGTCAGCGCAAAAAGATCAGCCCCTGCCCACAGTGTTTCCGTAACGGCGCTGGTGAACCGGACACGCCGGGCGATCATCAATTCCTCGCTCAGAGCGAGCAGTCCATTGGCGTACACAGGATCCCGGTCGGCCGAACCCGCGATGGTCAATTGCCAATCCAGGTCAAACAGCCGACTGAGCGCGCGGAGCAGCACGTCATGACCCTTACGCGGGATCAGTGGTCCCACGGAGAGGATCTGGCATGTCGGACCACCCGAACCCCGGGCTCGCGGCAAGTCGTCAATGCCGGGGGCGACAACGCTGATGCGGTCCGCCGGTGTGCCGAACTGCTTGATCAGGCAATCGGCGGTCCGCTGGCTTGTCACCACAAGACGCGGCACCTGTCGGTACATCACGGCTTCGGTGGCATGAAGGTGCTGTGCCGTTTCCTGTGGGATGCCGGTTTCCGCCGCGGCCGGGTGGTGGATCAGCGCGGTGACTTGGTGCAGCGGCAAACCATCGAAGGCCGGTAGCGCCAATCCATCGATCAGTTTGAGGCTATCAGCCGGAAGCGTGGCCCATGCGGTCCGAGCGGCGTAGATCGCGGCCTGATCGGGGTCGGGAAGTCGTCCGTCGAGCTCAACGACCTGAACCTTTTGTCCGGCGAGGCGGAGTCCATCCGCCATCCGGCGATCGAAGTCGTGGCCACCGGTTGCTGTCGCGAGCGATCCTGGGACGATCAGGCAAACGTGCATGGCCGGCAGTCTTAGCAGGTTTGTCGACCGGGACCCAGCCGTCTGGCGGCCGATGGCGGGGATCGGCTAGTGATGGGTTCCACATGATCAGGGAGAATTTCATGCCGGCTCCGACCCCATCGACCCTCGCCGCTGTCTTGGACCATGTCGATGCGAGCCTGGCGGCTTCGCGTGATCGTCTGTTCGACCTGCTGCGGATCAGGTCGATCAGCGCGCAGCCGGAACATGCCGCCGATTGCGTAAAAGCGGCCGCGTGGTGGTGCGAGCAGTTGACCGCTCTGGGCTTCGAGGCGTCGCTGCGGCCGACTGCTGGACATCCCGTCGTCGTCGCCCATTTCGCCGGACCAACGGATTACCAGGGGCCGCATATCCTGTTCTACGGGCATTATGATGTCCAGCCGGTCGATCCGCTGAACCTCTGGCGCAGCGATCCGTTCGACCCGCAACTGGTCGAAGGCCCAAGCGGCAAGCGTTACGTGGCCCGCGGTGCGGTCGATGACAAAGGCCAGACGATGATGTTTCTGGAGGCGCTGCGGGCCTGGGGCAGTACCGGGGGCGGAATCCCTGCACGCATCACGGTCTTGATCGAGGGCGAGGAGGAGGTCGGCTCGATCAACCTGGACGCGTTCCTGCGGGCCAACAAGGACGACCTTGTCGCGGATGTGGCGCTGATCAGCGACACCGGGATGTGGGACGTCGAAACACCCGCGGTCACCACCAGGCTGCGCGGCATGACGTATGCGGAGGTGACGCTGAAAGCAGCGAACCGCGACCTTCACTCGGGTCTGTACGGCGGGTCGGCACTGAACCCGATCAACGCGCTGACGAAAATCCTCGGCGCGCTGCAGGACGCGGACGGCCGCATCCAGTTGCCTGGTTTCTACGACAAGGTTTCATCGATTTCGAATTCGCAGCGGGAGCAGTGGGACAGGCTTGGGTTCGACGAACCGGCGTTCCTGGGCGGGATCGGCCTGACCAAACCGGTTGGCGAACGCGGCTACTCGGCGCTGGAGCGACTTTGGGCGCGCCCGACGGCCGACATCAACGGCATCTGGGGCGGCTACACCGGCGCCGGCAGCAAGACGGTGATCGCGTCGGAGGCATCGGCCAAGGTGTCGTTCCGGTTGGTGCCGGGCCAGGATCCGGACGCCGTGGTCGAGCAGTTCAGGCAATTCGTCGTGGATCGGCTGCCGGCAGATGCCACCGCCACATTCGCCGATTTCGCCCGGGCGCCGGGAATTGAAGTGAAGCTGGACAGCCCGCACGTCCGGGCCGCCCTCGCGGTCCTGGAAGACGAATATGGCAAGCCCGCCGTGCTGATGGGCAGTGGCGGATCGGTCCCGGTTGTGACGTCGTTACGCACGATCCTTAATCTGGACTCGCTGCTGATGGGGTTTGGGCTGGACGACGATCAGGTGCACAGCCCCAACGAGAAGTTCGAGGAGGCGTGTTTCCATCACGGGATCCGGTCGCATGTGCGGCTGCTGGCGAAGTTCGCCGCAGGATGACACAGCCCGGCGGCCAGTATAGCGGATCAGAGAAGTGCCACATGTCGCGGTTCGTCTGAAGTAGCCGATCGACGCGGCGAAACGCGGCCGCTTCGTGTCTCGCGCTGCTCTGCGATCGGGTACTGGGTCGCACAGAAATCATCTTTCCGTTACTTTTCTGCAGACCTCGGCCGACGTTCTAAGCCTGCTCCTAGCGGTCCCAAAGCGTTGGCCGCAGGCCGATATGATGCTGTCCGATGACGGTTCGCTGCTGATCGAACATGAGCGATTGAAATCGGTATTCTCGCACGCGCCGGTGACCGTGTTGAATGCCATCCTCACCGCAAGTGTCCTCGCCCCGATCGATGGCTGGAAGCTGCCCGCGGGTTGGGTTGCCGCGATCGTCGTCGTCTCCGCGGTCCGCTGGGTCGGCGGACGACGCTTTCTCAGCCGCGGCCTGGAAGGACAAGCCTCCCCCCGGCTTTGGTCTTTGGTCAGTATGCTTGGCGCGTTCACCACGGGGGTTCTATGGGGCGTGCTGGGGATTGTCTTGTTTCCCGTTTCAGAAGCCTCGCAACTTTTTCTGGCTTTTTTCGTGGGTGGGATGTGCGCCGGCGCAGTGACCGTCAGTGGCGCTCATTTGCCGACCGCGGTGGCATTCATTCTGCCCGCGAGCCTGCTGCTCGCGGCGAGCTTCCTCGCCGAGGGGTCGACCAAGCGGGTACCGGCGCTCATGATCGTCATCTTCGCCTCGGCCTCGGTGATGATCAGCCTGACCGCGCATCGCAGCTTCGAGGCTCACATCCGTTTGCAGGAGGCGCTGCGCCGGGAGCAGCGCAAAGTCAGCGACGCCAATGAGCGCCTTTTGCGGGAGGTGAAGCAACGCCGAACCGCTGAGGCAACGCTGCAGCAGGCACAGAAGATCGAGGCCATCGGCCACCTGACCGGCGGCATCGCGCACGACTTCAACAACCTGCTTCAAGTCATGATGGGCAACATGAACCTGATCCAGAGGTTGAGTGTCGAAAACACGCGGATCACTGCGTATGCGCGGAGCATGCGGCGATGCGGAGCGCCGAGTTGACCAGCACACCCTGTTGACCTTCGCCCGCCGGCAGTCGCTGCGCGCAGTGCACCTGGACATGAACACTCTGCTGCGAGAGTTCGAACCCCTTCTGCGACGGACCTTGGGCGCGATGGTGCGGTTTGAGATCGTTCTTGTACCGAACATGCCGTTGTGCGGAGCGGACCCGGCGCACTTCCAGTCAGCTGTGCTTAATTTGGTCATCAACGCGCGCGATGCCATGCCCGAAGGCGGGGTTCTGTCCGTTGCCACAGGCATGTCCTCGCTGGCGCCAAAAGACCTGATCGGCAACCCCGATGCGCATCCCGGCGCTTCGTTTTCGTGTCGGTCAATGATATGATACCGGCATCGGCATAACCGCGGACGTCAGGGCACGAGTCTTTGAGCCTTTCTTTACCACCAAAGAGGTTCGAAAGGGCAGCGGTCTTGGATTGTCTCGGGTCTACGGTTTCGCTCGCCAGTCTGGAGGCCACGTCGAACTGGCCAGCACGCCGAACGGGGGTACCAAGGTTAAGCTCTTGCTGCCGGCGTCAGCCGTGGACAAAGGTGCTAGCGATGCAGCTTAGAGCAACATCAGCCTGATTTGAACCGTCTGGCCGATAAAGTTGCGCGTGAAAACGATGAGCTGGAGCGCGCTGACCGGTTCCGGTCAGCCTGAAAGCGCTAGCAGGAAGACGTCGACGACGGTCTGTCAGACGTCCGGCTGGAACAAGCGGCGTCCGCGGGCGCGCGTTCAAAAAAACGGCGCCCGGAGGCGCCGCTTGAGTTTGGGGGGGAAACGTCACGCGGACGAGGCCTAGCCATCGTCCGCGCATGTGACGTTGTGCGGCAAGTCGCCATTTCAACCTCACGGTCGCGCGTGTTCCGCGATTGAACGGCCTTGACATGCCAAGACCCAGGGATCCGCGGAAACGGCCGGGCTGGCACGGGTCTGAGGTTCCGTCCTATATCGCCGACTTCGTTGTTTTTCTCCCCACCAGGAGGCTATCGCATGGACTATATCGCGGCCGGCGGCATCCGCATCGCCAAGCCACTTTACGATTTTGTCAACCGCGAAGCCTTATCGGCGACTTCGATCGCCGCCGAGTCCTTCTGGAGCGGGTTCGGCGGCCTTCTGAAGGATCTCGCCCCGCGCTGTAAGGCTCTGCTCGCCAAGCGCGACGACATTCAGCAGCAACTCGACGACTGGCATCTTCAGGCCAAGGGAAAGCCGGCTGACCCAGATGGCTACATTGGTTTTCTGCGCGGCATCGGATATCTGGTCGACGAGCCGGCTTCCGTCGCGGTCAGCACCTGGGGCGTCGATCCCGAGATCGCGACCCTCGCGGGTCCGCAACTGGTGGTGCCAGTGACCAACGCTCGGTATGCCCTGAACGCCGCGAATGCACGATGGGGCAGCCTTTACGACGCGCTGTATGGCACCGATGCGATCCCAGAAGATGCTGGCGCGGGCCGCGGCGTCGCCTTCAACAAGGTCCGCGGCGACAAGGTCGTGGCGAAGGGACGCGAGATTCTCGATGGGGCCGCTCCGCTTGCCAACGCCAGCCATGCTGATGCGGTCTCGTACTCGATCGCGGACGGGGCCGTCTTGGTGGCGCTGAAGGATGGCGCGACGAGCGGGTTGAAGGACCCGACCCAGTTCGCCGGCTTTCAGGGTGAAAGATCTGCCCCGACGATCGTGCTGCTTAAAAATCACGGCCTGCACTTCGAAATCGTGATCGACCGCGCCAATCCGATCGGCAAGAGCGATCCGGCGGGCGTCGCGGACATCATGATGGAAGCGGCGCTGACCACGATTCAAGACTTGGAGGATTCGATCGCCGCTGTCGATGCCGACGACAAGGTGATGGCGTACCGCAACTGGCTTGGGCTGATGCAGGGTTCCTTGGAGGACACCTTCGAGAAGGCCGGCCAGCAGATCACCCGCAGGCTGAACCCGGACCGGCAGTATACCAAGCCGGCGGGTGGCACGCTCTGGCTGTCCGGCCGAAGCCTGATGCTGATCCGTAATGTCGGCCACCACATGTACACCGATGCGGTGCTCGACGCGGCGGGCGCGGAAATCCCCGAAGGGTTTCTGGACGCGGCCTTGACCGCGCTGATCGCGATGCACGACTTGAGCAGCAAGGGACCGATTAAGAACAGCCGAGCGGGGTCGGTCTATATCGTCAAGCCAAAGATGCATGGCTCGGAAGAGGTCGCGCTGACCGCGGACCTGTTCGCGCGCGTGGAGCACATCCTCGGTTTGCCGCCAAATACGCTGAAGATGGGCATCATGGATGAGGAGCGACGGACCTCGGCCAATCTCAAGGCCTGCATCGCGGCGGCGGCGCATCGGGTGGTGTTCATCAACACCGGGTTCCTCGACCGGACAGGAGACGAGATCCACACCTCGATCGAGGCTGGGCCGATGGTACGGAAAAACGAGATGCGCGGGACGGCCTGGATCAAGGCCTATGAAGACCAGAACGTCGACATCGGACTCGCGAGCGGGTTGCGCGGAAAAGCCCAAATCGGCAAGGGCATGTGGGCCGCGCCAGACCGGATGGCGGACATGCTCGTCCAGAAGATCGGCCATCCGATGGCGGGGGCCAACACGGCGTGGGTGCCGTCGCCCACGGCAGCAACCCTGCACGCGCTGCATTATCATCAGGTCGATGTCAACGCACGGCAGACGGCACTGGCAACGCGGCCGCAGGCAGCCTTGAAGGATCTGCTGACCATACCGGTCGCCGAGGGTCAGAACTGGTCACCCGAAGATCTTCAGCAGGAGTTGGACAACAATTGCCAGGGGATCCTGGGATACGTCGTGCGCTGGATCGACCAGGGCGTTGGGTGCTCCAAGGTACCGGACATCCACGATATTGGTCTGATGGAAGACCGCGCGACCTTGCGGATATCATCTCAGCATATCGCCAATTGGCTGCACCACGGTGTCGTCACGCCAAAGCAGGTAACCGAGGCCCTGCAGCGGATGGCAGTGGTGGTCGATCGCCAAAATGCCGGTGATCCGCTATACAAGACCATGGCACCCGGGTTTGCCGGCGCGGCATTCAAGGCCGCCTCGGACCTGATTTTTGATGGGCGGACGCAGCCGAACGGCTACACGGAATTTATTTTGCACCGTCGGCGGCGGGAGGCAAAAGCTTTGGTCTGAACGGGGTCTGATCTAGCCCATCTTATTCAGCGGACTGACACGCATGCGGCGATCTGAACAGCGGGCGCGGTTTCCCGGTGCGCTTTTTCATCGCGATTTGAGAACATATCTGGTGGGCGCTGGCGGTTGACGGGATCGGGCGGTTGCAGGGCACATGCCCCGACATTCACGGCCCTGCCGGTTGGAGACAGCGGGCGAGGCTGGCGAACAGTGCCGCCTCGGGATGCGCGGCGGCGAAGGCGACACGCACCCGGCTTGCGGTTTCGACGATGCGCGCGGCGATCTTGATCAGGCGCGCCCGCAAGGTAGTGAACTCGGCCGTGGCAAGCGGCTGGGGCCTGGGAATGGCATCGCGGACCTTGAGCATCAGCCAGTAGGCGCCGGTGTGCAGCACGAGGCGGACCTGATTGGCGAGCGGTGAGCGGCAACTGGTGCGGTCGGAGGCAAGCTGTGTCTTGTGCAACTTGATCAGGTTCTCGGCTTGACCGCGCCCGCAGTAGAGACTGTCATAGAGCCACTGAGGGCTGCCTGCCGTGATGTTGGTGACGACGTAACGAATATCCAATCCTTGGTGGTCGCCTCGATGCGGGCAGCGACCCGTCGTTCACAACGCCAGGACTTGGCGCCATAGCGGGTCTCGCAGTAACGGCGGACGGCCGGTGCTTCGGCACGGCATACGCGGACCTCGTCGGCGAACGGTTCCACCAGACGGTCCAGAACCGCGTTGCCCGGCAGGCCAAATACGTCGTCCAGACCATTGGCCTCGCACCACGCCATCACCTCGGGACGGCCGTAATGGCTGTCGCCGCGAATGGTCAGCCGCGTATTGGGCCATTGGTTGCGGATCCGGCGCACCAGCCGTCGCAGATGGCCGCGAATTTCGACGCCGATGGCGTTGTGCCGGTGCGCAACAGCACGGCCACCGGGCGTGATGTGGCGGTGTCATAAACGTGGATCGGCAAGAAGCAACATTCATCGTAATGAGCATTGAACAGCGAGAACTGCTGATGGCCATGCACCACATCGAGCGTGTCATCGATATCCAGCGTGACCGCACGCGGCGGCCGCTTGTAGCTGGCGCAATAAGTGTCGATCATGGCTTAGGTCATCCGCACGACCTCGCGCAGGGTGGGAGCATTCTCCCACCGCGACACGGTGGGCTGGGAGCAAAGATCGGTGCCGCTGTCAGGCAAACGCCCGCAGGCCAGCTTGAAACCGGGATCGGTGCGCAGATGGTCGAGGTCGTCGGCATCCTCATAGCCGCAAGCGATAGCCAGGATGCGCGCACGCAAGATGTCAGCCACACTGTGGGTCACCAGCAGCGGATTGCGCGGATCGGTGATCAGTGGCGCGAGCCTGTCAGCGATGCCGAGGGCCTTCTCGACCGCAGCAAGTAACATCACGCCGCCATCCGAAGTCATGCGTCCGCCGTCGAATGCAGCGGTGATTTTCTTACGTTCGACGGCTGGGAAACTGAATGGCAGCAGGTTATCTTCGAGCATGGCGGGTGTGGCAGCGTCCGATTCGGTGGAAAATGGCTTCGACACCCAAATTTCTGCTTCAAATCAGACTCTTACGCTACACCCGCCAGCGAATCCCTGCCATGCGCTGAATAAGGTGGGCTAGCGGCCCCCGAAAATGACGCTCCCCTCCGCTTAATCTCCCGGCGGGAACTGGCGGAAGAAGTTACCCGCCTAAACGGCTCTCCAACGATTTCTGAAACGCGTTCATCATCATGAACCCTGGTTTTTCCCGACAGGACGCTTCGGTTTCCCGCAGGATCTCGTCATCCGACTTGCTCAGGTCCAGCGGCTCCCCGTGCGGTTGCGGCACATGGAACGGGGTGTCCAGATAGGCTTCGACCGTGTTGCCCTCTGGGTCCTTGAAGTAGCAGGACCATGCGTTGCCGTGCGAGGTGACCCGCATGTCCGAAGCGCCGTTGTCCAGCGCCCGGCGATGCACCACCCGTAGATCGGCCAACGAATCAACCATGAATGAAATCTGATTGATCGGATTAAATCCCGACGTGTCGGGCCGCCCGCTGACCAGCACGAGTTGATGATGATTGCCGGCGCTGGCACTGAGAAACGTCAACTCCATCCCGTTGCGAGCAGCTCCGCTGTCTGTCACCATCAAACCAAGAACCGTGCTGTAAAAGTGCTCCAGCAACGGTTTGTTGTGGGCATAGATACCCACGTGAGCCAAGCGTGCGTGGATGCTTGTCATGGCGGTCCTTCGAATTCTTCTTTAGAGCATTCAAGGTCGCTGGCCGTTTTGCAAGCGCTCTCTTAGCGCAGGATCGATCAGAACCCCGACAGATTGGGGGGGTTTTCTTGCTTTGTACCGTCTTCGAACATCACGCCGGCGCCCGTTGAGCCGCTGTCCGGCGATATCATAACAATCCAGCAACAATAATCGTGATCAGCCCTAGAAGCAGGTTGACCCCAATCAGCTTGCGAATGCTGTCCAGACTCGACGCCATCCGAATGCGGTCGGTGGTACGACGGAACCGTCGATAAGGACCAAAAAAGATTATCAGGAACACGATCGCCATCAGCAGGCCGAGACCCAGCATGGCGTTCAGCTGCCAGGGTGCGGTGGCGAGGTTCCATCGAAGGCCGACCATGGCGAAGCCGCTCAGAAGGATCAGCGGCATGGCATGCCAGATGACGAGGAAGAATTTCTTGAAAACGCTGGTATGCAAGATCATCCGCTGCGGCGTCTCGATCGCCGCCATGCTGGGACGCAAGACCACATAGGCAAAGAACATGCCGCCGACCCACAGCACACCGCACAGCAGGTGCAGCGCCCTCAAAGCCGCGTAGACCGTCATTCAATCATCTCCAGCAACTCGGTGAGCAGGGCACGTAGCTCATCCGCCGCGATTGAGCGAGGGGCGGCCTCGGTCACTCCCAGCCCCTCGGCGAAGGCGCCGGCAAAACCGATACGGTTGCCGAGCGTCGCCGTCAGCAACGGCTTTTTATCGCGTTTAAGGAGGACCATCATTGTCTCGCGCAGCCGGCCGGCGGACGGCACGCGGTTCAGCACCATCGCCGCCTTGCGTTTTTCCGCGGCGGCCAACTTCAACGTGCCTTCCGCTGCCCAGATGTCCGGCGGGCTGGGCTGAACAGGGATCAGCACCAGGTTGGCGCCGCGAATTCCCAGCCGGGCATCGGTGTCGATCTGCGGCGGGCTGTCGATGACCACGATGTCGTGGGCCGACTTCAGCCGGTCCAGTTCCCCCGCGACCCGCCATCCGGAAACATCGGAGAATGTCAGTTTCGCCGCTGTGCTGGGACGCAGTTCGTTCCAACGCGTCAGGCTGTGCTGCGGGTCGATGTCCAGCAGGGCGACCTTGCGGGACGGCGCAAGGGCAGCGCCCAGGTTCGCGGCCAAGGTCGTCTTCCCGGTGCCGCCCTTCTGCTGCGCGACTGTGATAACGATGGTCATGCGACCCACTCCTTGGCGATGCTGCGATACAGTTTCAGAACCGCCGCCCAGACGCCAGAAGCAAGGCAGATGGCCGCTCGCTTTTCCGCGGCTTCGGCTCTATCGTGGACCTGTGCCCGCCGCCGCGACGGACATGGGGACAACGACGGACATGGGGACAACCTGGAAAGGCAGAATGCCAACCGACCGCTCAACAGGCGACGGTGCCTACCACCTCGATGCACCACAGTGCGATCAGGACTGGCAGGCCTACCACGGCATACGCCGTAAGGTGTTCCACTTGCCAAAACCTGACGAACCGGTCAGTGCCGACTGTCACCCTCTGCTGCTGTTCCTGGAAGGGCAACCAATCGGCGCGATCCAGGTGGACGACCTGCGGAATGCCGCCGCGGCCCTGCGGCTGGTGGCGATCGATCCGGCCTGGCAAGGAGGAGGCCATGGACGGGCGATGCTGGAGCAGGCGGAGCAGTTCGCGCGCAGCCTGGGATGCAGCCGAGCTGTGGTTTACGCCACGCCAGAGGCGGCGGGCTTCTATCAGACGATCGGCTACGACGAGGAAGATTGGGATGAGTGCTGCATGGGAGGCATCGTGCAGATGCTGAAGAAATTGGATCTATAGGATCCTCCGCGATCCAGACGTCCGCCATTTTTGGCATACCGTCAGAGAACAAGCGTCGAGCACGCTTCCGAGGCCGTTAATCCGCTCACGAGCCCGAAGCAGTGCAGGTGATTGTTTGCTGGAGCAACCTCAGCCTGACTTGAACAGTCTGGTTGATAAAGTTGCTCGTGAAAACAAAAAGCCAGAGCGCGCTAACCGTCTGCGGTCAGCGCGCTCTGGCATCTGAGTGCTGCGCCTGCTTCCCAGAAGCGGGCGTGGGACAGGTCCTTCCTGAACTCCGCTCCTGGACTTTGGCAAGCATCAGGCCCGCAATGGCTCGGGCGGCTGGCTGGGCGGCACGGGTATGGGTGCTGGCGGCTCTTCGATCGGCGCTGGTTCATCTGGATCCGGGACCACGGGCGGACCGCCGGGAGGAACCGGCGGATCCGACATGGTTAGCACGCGGTACCTCAATGAGCGTTCGACCGCAACGGTTTGACCGCGTCCTGCGCCGTCCGGCCAGCGATGTCCAGTAGCCGGCTTGTTGACTCGAAGGCATGATTGATCGCGTCGATGTAGAGGTCACGTTGCACCTCCGCCAGCTCAACGACGTTCTTGCAACGTAGTATATCCTGCGGTTTGTGCGCTGCGTTCTCCATCGTGTGGTCAAGCATCTCAAGCCAGGCGTGCTGCAGCGTTTGCATGCCGCGGCCAAAGGTCATGCAGCTCGAAACCAGCGCCTGCACGCGTTCCGAGGACCGCTCGGACGCGTCACGATAGATATCCATCGCATGAGCCGCGGAGGCCAGCAGATGATGACCACGACCGAAATTGATATCGGCGACACGGCTGCCAACGCCTGCGGCGGTGCGGACACCCATCATCATGACCTCGCGGCTCTGCTCGGCCGCTTTGGATGACATGGTGGCGGCGGCATTTGCCGTCTCGGCGACCGTCTCGGTCATGCTTTGCCCCGCCTCTCTGGCCCGATCCGCGGCGTTCTGTGCGACCTGACTGGCGTCATGGATCGTTTCTTTTGTCGTCTTGCCGCCCCCATCGATGGCGGCATGACTGGACCGGGCGGCCTGGTCCGTGGCCTTCCTCGCGGTTTCGGCGGTTCTTGATGTTTCTGACATGATATGTCCTTGTGGGAGATAGTTTCGGATCGACGTCCGACTGATCGACGGCTACGACTAACTCATCAAGACAGCGCAGCGACATGGCGCCGGACGTCCGTTCATTCTTCCGTGGCCCGCACTCACTATAGCGTGCCCAGTCACGCGGGAGATATTCACGGACGCGTTATTCCGGATGTGTTCGATAGCATCCGTTCCGATTCCGGTCCGGTTTCGAGTGTAGCCATCGGGATTGGACGTTCGGCCATCTGGCGAAAACCCTCGATCGCGCGCCGCAGGGCGATCGATCGCTGACTTGCGGGTTCCAGAACGAAAAGAATCAGTGACCGGCCAGTTATTTCGTAAGTTTCACCCGTCTGAAAGGATTGGTGGCTGCCGGCGTCGGGATTGTTGGTGTCCAGCAGACAACGCCAGGTACTGCCGCCGACGACGTCAGGCAGCGCGAAATTCACCACGTCATGATGCGCGTTCAACACCAGCAGTGCGGTTGCATCCATCGCCGGGCGCTTGATCCCGCTGGCTTGCGCGCGTCCATCCAAAAGCATGCCAAAACAGCGAGCATTCGCATCCCCCCACGCAGCATCCTCGATGTCCTGACCGGTTGGGGATAGCCACCGGACATCACGCACATCGAGATCAGACTTATACTCCCCGTTCAGGAAGCGGGAGCGGCGCAGGATCGGGAAGGACTGGCGCAAGACGATGACCTTGCGCGCGAACTCCGCCAGTTCGACTTCCTTTTCGCCGAAATTCCAGTTCACCCAGCTGATCTCGTTGTCCTGGCAATAGGCGTTGTTGTTGCCGTCTTGCGAGCGGCCGAACTCATCGCCCGCCAGCATCATCGGCGTGCCCTGCGCCAGCAGAAGGGTCGCCAGCAGGTTGCGCTTCTGCCGCTCTCTCAGCACGACGATTTCCACATCATCCGTCGCGCCTTCAACGCCGCAATTCCAGGACTGATTGTCAGAATGCCCGTCGCGGCCGTCCTCGCCATTGGCCTCGTTGTGCTTCTCGTTGTAGGAGACAAGGTCGTTCAGGGTGAAACCGTCGTGCGCAGTAATGAAATTGACACTTGCCCATGACTTGCGACCGCGATGTGCGAACGCATCCGCGGAAGCGGAAAGACGCGTCGCCATTTCAGCCTGTTTCCCAGCGTCGCCCTTCCAGTAACTGCGGACGGTATCGCGAAATTTGTCGTTCCACTCCGCCCAACCGGGCGGAAAACGGCCAACCTGGTAGCCGCCCGGCCCGATGTCCCACGGTTCGGCGATCAATTTGGTTGTTGATAAAGCAGGGTCCTGAAGACAGCTTTGCAGAAAGCCATGCGCCTCGTTGAAGCCGCGGTCTTCGCGGGCCAGGATCGTTCCTAGATCAAACCGAAAACCATCGACCCTCATCTCGGTCGCCCAGTACCTGAGACTGTCCGTCACCATTTGGACGACGCGGGCGTGGCTCATGTTCAGGGTGTTGCCGGTGCCGGTATCATTGATGTAGTAGCGCGGGTTGTCCGGCATCAATCGGTAATAGGACAGGTTGTCTATGCCACGAAATGACAGCGTGGGCCCGTTCTCATTGCCTTCCGCGGTGTGGTTGTAGACGACATCCAGGATGACCTCCAGGCCGGCGTCGTGCAGCCGGGCGACCATCTCCTTGAACTCGGAGAAGACGAAGTCAGGCACAGCCGAATAGCGCGGATCGGGGGCGAAGAAGCCGATCGAGTTGTAGCCCCAGTAGTTGGTCAGGCCCTTGTCAAGCAGATAGCTGTCGTTAACGAACGTATGGATCGGCAGCAATTCCACCGACGTGACCCCAAGCGTCTTGATGTAATCAACCACTTCCTTGCGACCGAGCCCGGCGTAGGTGCCGCGAAGGTTCTCTGACACCGCCGGATGCAGCATGGTGTAGCCGCGCACATGGGTTTCATAAACAATAGTACGATCCCACGGAACCGACGGCGAACGTTCACGTCCCCAGGTGAACGCGGGGTCGATCACCCGAGACTTGGGCATGAATCGCGCACTGTCGCGCTCGTCGAACGTCAGATCGCCCTTGCCCATGGTGTAGCCGAACACGGCGTGATCCCACACCAGCCCGCCGACATGCGCCTTGGCGTAAGGATCGAGGCAGAGCTTGTTGTGGTTGAAGCGATGGCCCGATTCCGGCTCATACGGGCCATGCACCCGGTAGCCGTAGGTGGTGCCCGGCCGTGCGTCCGGCAGGTAACCATGCCAGACCTCGTTGGTATATTCCGGCAACTCGATCCGCTCGAGTTCCCGCTCGCCGCTATCATCAAACAGACACAACTCGACTTTGGTCGCATTGGCTGAAAACAGAGAAAAATTTACGCCTAGTCCGTCCCAGGACGCACCAAGCGGGTAGGGCGAGCCTTCACTGACCCGGGATTTCAAGATTGCTGGGGGCATGACGACCTCGTGCCGCGGAACAGGACAAAAAAAGGGGGCGTCTGCCCCCTTTTCTCTCAGCCTGCGGGAATCAAGACGTCAGGCGACCTAGCACATATCCGATCGCCAACGCCACCAGCGAGGCGACGATGGGTTGAGCCTTGACGACGTCACTGAATTGCCCCGCGGCTTGCTGCGCCTGACCGCTGGCCTGATTGTAAAGGCCCTGGCCCTGCGTCTTGCTGTCGCCGGTGATGTTGCCCGCGGCCTCCTGAATGCGGCCGCCAAATTCACGGGCTGTGCCTTCAACGCGATCGCTCACTCTAGCCTCCTGCCAAACCATAAGTGCCTGAAACGCATTGAACGGCTTTAAGTTTCATCGCATGAATCGGGATGCCGCGGCGCCGAAAGACCGGTATTGAAGGGTCATGCCACCAGTTTACCTGCCTCCCGCGACCCTGGCCGAGGACCTCCACGCGCAAGGTTACGCGACAGGATCCCTACTTCCCGCGCCCACATGCGGGGCGTTGGCTGCCCTGTATGATCAGGATCGATATTTCCGCAAGCGCGTCGTGATGGAGCAGCACGCATATGGCAAGGGAGAATATCAGTATTTCGACTACCCTCTGCCGGATGCCGTTGCGTCGATGCGTGCGGCACTCTACCCGGCGCTGGCCGCCGTCGCCAACACCTGGCGACGGACGCTCGGGCAGACCGAGATGTTCCCCGACCAGTTGGACGCTTACCTGGCCACCTGCCACGCAGCGGGGCAGACCCGAGCCACGCCGCTGCTGTTGCGCTACGATCGGGGCGGCTTCAACTGCCTGCACCAGGATCTCTACGGCGCGTTGGTCTTTCCGCTCCAGGTCACCGTGCTTTTGAGCGAACCGGGGCAGGACTTCACCGGCGGGGAGTTCATCATCGTGGAGCAGCGGCCGCGCGCGCAGTCCCGCGCGATCGTGGTGCCGCTGCGGCAGGGCGAGGCCGTGATCTTCCCCGTCCACCATCGGCCAGGCGTCGGTCAGCGCGGGCCGCACAGGCTGACCATGCGCCACGGGGTCAGCCGCGTCCATTCAGGTCGGCGGCACACGCTGGGCCTGATCTTCCACGATGCAGCCTGATTTGTCCTGCGCGTGCGCGATCCACAGGCCATGCGATCCCCGGGCCATGCGATCCCCGGGCCATGCGATCCCCGGGCCATGCGATCCCCGGGCCATGCGATCCCCGGGCCCCTGATCCTGGCCCACGCGATGCTTGGCCGGGCAGGGAAGATCAGCGTCCGTGACCTCGTCTGGCAGCGGGGGCCAGGGCGGCCGCCCTGGGACTCCCGCCCGTTGCCACCGAGGATCGCGCGGGCGCGGCGGAGTAGCATTTCGTCCGCATGCGGTTACGCCGCCGCCAGAGCGGGGACACCAGCCCGTGCATCCTCCAGGATCATCGCCGCTGCTTTTTCGCCAATCATGATCGTTGGCGCATTGGTGTTGCCACCGACAACAACCGGCATGATGGAGGCGTCGGCGACGCGCAATCCGCCAACGCCGTGCACCCGTAGCCGAGGATCGACCACGCTGTTCGGTCCGCTGCCCATCGCGCAGGAACTGGCTGGATGCTGATTGGAAACACCGGTCCGGCGCACGTAGTCCAGCAGATCGTCGTCGCCGAGAATCCCGGCACCCGGATAGATCTCATCGACGACATAAGGACGCAAGGCGGGTTGGGCGGCGATCTTTCGCACCAGACGAAGGCCCGCCAGCGCCGCCCCGACGTCATACTCGGTGCGCAGATAGTCGAACAGAACCGCCGGCCAGGCCAGCGGGTCAGGACTGCCAAGCCTCACCGTGCCGCGCCCGTCGGGGCGCAGATGCACGGGCGTGAGGGTAAAGCCCGGGAAGGCGTGCGTGATGACGGCATCCCGGCTTCGCTCCTTGGTGCTCCACTCGAACAGGTTGACCTGGATATCCGGGCGCTCCAGCCGTGCGTCGGACCGGGTGAACAGGCCGGCGGTGATGCCGTTGCTGGCCATCGGACCCGAGCGGAACAGGCCATAGCGGATGCCGGCGGCGATTTTCCGCAGCGAGCTGTTTTGCAGCTCGTTCAGCGTAATCGACTTGCTGCACCGCCAGCTGGCGGTGGTGTTGAAGTGATCGTGCAGGTTGGACCCGACCGCAGGCATGTCGCGGATCACCGGGATGCCCATATCCTGCAGGTGTTGCCCCGGGCCGAGCCCCGACAAAAGCAGCAGTTGCGGCGATCCGTAGGCACCGCCGGAGACAATGACCTCCAGCCGCGCCAGGCTGGTTTGCCGACCCGCGGCGGTCTGGTACTCGACACCCGTCGCCCGGCCCTGCTCGATGATCACGCGGGTCGCGTGGGCATCGGTCTGGATCGTGAGATTTGGCGGCGGATGACGCAGGTAGGCTTTCGCCGCGCTCCAACGGCGCCGATTTCGGGTCGTCGTCTGGTAGTAGCCGCACCCCTCCTGCTCGGCGCCATTGAAGTCCGGGTTCGCCGGGATCCCGGCCTGCACGCAGGCTTGCAATACCGCGCGGGACAGTTCGCCGCGTTCAGCCTGGTCGGAGACATGCAGCGGTCCGCCCGTGCCATGGAACCCATCGGCGCCACGGGTCTGGTTCTCGGCTTTCTTGAAGTACGGCAGGACGCTATCCCAATCCCAGCCGGTGCAGCCACGCTGTCGCCACTCGTCGTAATCGGCATGGTGCCCGCGGATATAGACCATGCCGTTGATGGAGCTGGATCCGCCGAGGGTCTTTCCGCGCGGAAGATAGAGCCGGCGGTTGGTCATCTGCGGCTGCGGTTCGGTTTCAAACTTCCAGTTCACCGCAGGGTCGACATAGGTCTTGGCGTAGCCCAGCGGGATGTGGATCCAGGGATTCTTGTCGGGCGGCCCGGCCTCTAAAAGCAGGACGCGATAGCGACCGCACTCGGCCAAGCGCCGGGCGATGGTGCAGCCGGCAGATCCGGCACCGGTGACAACGTAGTCAAAGATTTCGTGCTGCATGTTTCCCCGCACCGCCGTTCCGGCGTTCAAACGCGCCCGGATACGCGCCAAGGGCAGCATCGGCGATAAGTGCGTCAGCGCGCCGATAAAGCTGCCCGACAAAACGACGCCCCGAGCCGATTGTGCGTGGGGGTGCCGCGACCGGCAAGAGTGTCGCATAGTCAAACCATCATCGGGAGTAGGCAGGCATGCTTGAAGTAGACCGTCCGGCGGACCTGAAGAATCATGTCGGCAAGAAGCTGGGCACCAGCGAATGGGTGCTGGTCGATCAGGCGATGATCAACGCGTTCGCTGACGCGACGGGCGATCATCAGTGGATCCATGTCGATGTGGAGCGCGCTCGGCGGAAGATGCCCGACGGCAAGACCATCGCGCATGGCTATCTGACGCTGTCGCTGTTGCCTAGGTTATGGGACAGCGTCTACCGCATTCGCGAGACATCGCGCGGGATCAACTACGGGTCGAACAAGGTGCGGTTCACCACTCCCGTTCCAGCGGGTTCAAGGTTGCGGCTGCACCAGGTGCTAAAAACGGTGGAAGACATCAACGGCGGTGTCCGGCTGACCTTCGACAGCACGGTCGAGCTGGAGGGGAGCGATAAGCCGGCGCTGATCGCCGAGGCGCTGGTGCTGGCATTCGATTGACCTCGCCGCTGCGGCCATAGGATCGCTTCCGCCACACCGCCATCAGCACCACAAGCATTACCAGCCGTGCCGACACTGTTTGCCAGAAACGCAGCGAGCCCCGTTCGATCAATGGGCGGCGTATGCTAAGTACTCGGTATATTCGGCACGTCAGTGGCAGCGGAAGGTGATCGACATGCGGATCGGCTTGGTTGGGTTGCCGCACGGGCTTGAACATCCCGAGGCGGACGAAGGAGCATCAACCCCGCAAGCCTCGTCTGGCCGCCACGCCCGCCAGCCACCCAGGTTCGCCGACCCGGTGTTCGCGGCATCGCGCTTCGGCTTCACCGGCCATGTCGAGCCGAACGGGTCATGAGCCTATGACCATTGCCATCGTCATGGGCGTATCAGGCAGCGGCAAGACGACGGTTGCCGCTGGGCTGGCACGGCAGGAAGGCTGGATCCTGCTGGAGGGCGATTCGTTTCACCCGCCAGCCAACATCGCCAAGATGAAGGCCGGCATAGCGCTGACCGACGCGGACCGGTGGCCGTGGCTGGATGCGATCGCCGCGCGTGAGGACGAATTGTTGCGGGCCGGTCAATCCGCGGTCGTGGCCTGTTCAGCCCTAAAACGCGCTTACCGGCAAATCCTTATTGGCGACCGGCGCGACGCCGTGTTGATTTACTTGCGTGGCTCGAAGGCACTGATACGGGATCGCATGAAGGCACGGACCGACCACTTCATGCCGCCCGCGCTGCTGGACAGCCAATTGGCCACGCTGGAAGAGCCAGGCCCGGATGAGCATCCGATCATCGTTGATATCGGCGGCCCGGCGGACGCTGTTATCCAGACCGCGATCCGCCAACTGCAGCAGAAGGAACTCGGCTCATGACGGAAGCTTTCGCCGTCTACCCCAGCTTGCGCGACCGCGTCGTGCTGATCACCGGGGGCGCCAGCGGCATTGGTGCCGAACAGGTGACCGAATTCGCGCGACAAGGTGCGAAAGTCGCTTTCCTGGATATCAGCGACGCCGCGGCACAGGAACTGATCGAGTCACTCGGGCGGGAAGGCCTGGCACCCCCGCTCTACCTGCGGTGCGACCTCAAGGACATCCCGGCATTGCAGGCCGCGATCGCGCAGATCGAGCAACAGCTTGGCGGCATAACCATCCTGGTCAACAACGCCGCCAATGACCAGCGGCATGACTACGCCGACGTCACGGTTGACTATTGGGATGAGCGGATGGCGACCAATCTGCGGCACCAGTTCTTCGCGATACAGGCGGTTGCGCCGATGATGCGCGCGGCGAGCGGCGGATCGATCATCAACTTCGGCTCGATCTCCTGGCACACCAATCATGGCAGCATGCCTGCCTATACCACCGCCAAAGCCGGTATCGAGGGCTTGACCAAGGGCATGGCGCGCGATCTCGGGCCGTTTGGCATCCGGGTCAATTGCGTCATCCCCGGCTGGATCATGACGCGGCGGCAGATCGACCTTTGGCTGACCCCGGAAGCGGAAGAGGCCCTGCTCCGCGTCCAGTGCCTGAAGACCAAGCTGGTGCCGGCCGACGTCGCCCGGATGGTGCTTTGGCTCGCCGCCGATGACAGCCGCATGTGCAGTAGCCAGTTGTGGGTCGTCGATGGCGGCCGTCTTTGAGAGCAACATCAGCCTGACCGGAACCGTCTTGCTGATAAAGTTGTTCGCGAAAACAATGAACTAGAGCACGATCGTCTGAGGTTGCACCAACCTCAGACGTGAATCGCGCTCTCAAAGTATCGGCACCATTGTCATACGACCGCGCGAACGAGTCTGGTCAAGCCTGACCGCCCAATCTGCCGACGCGGGACTTCGGACGCAGAAGCGCCTAACCAGACCCGACCAATTGTGCGATCGCCGAACCGACATCCGCCGTCCCAGCCTGCCCGCCCATGTCTCGCGTTTTCGGCCCACTCTCGCGCAGCAGCGTCTCGATCGCATCGACGATCGCGCGGCTGGCATCCGCCTCACCCAGATGCTCCAGCATCAACGCGGCCGACCAGATTTGCCCGATCGGATTGCAGATGAATTTCCCGGCGATATCCGGCGCGGAACCATGCACCGGCTCGAACATGGAGGGGAACGCCCGCTCCGGATTGATGTTCGCACTGGCGGCAATGCCGATCGAGCCCGCCACCGCCGGCCCAAGATCGGAAAGGATGTCACCGAACAGGTTCGAGCCGACCACCACGTCAAACCAGTCCGGATGCTGCACGAAGTGCGCGCACAGGATGTCGATATGATACTGATCCGTCCGGATGTCCGGGTAACTCGCGGCCGCCGCGGCAAACCGCTCGTCCCAATAAGGCATCGTGTGGATGATGCCATTCGACTTGGTGGCTGAGGTGACGTGCTTCTTCGGCCGGGTCATTCCCAGTTCAAAGGCATATTTGATAATCCGATCGGTTCCATGGCGGGTGAACACGCTCTGCTGCGACACGAACTCCCGTTCGGTCCCCGGGAACATCCGGCCACCGACCGACGAGTATTCACCCTCGGTATTTTCGCGCACCACGTAGAAATCGATGTCGGCCTCGGTGCGGCCCGCAAGCGGGGTGCGCACGCCGGGCAGCAGCTTGCATGGGCGCACATTGGCATACTGATCGAAGCCGCGCCGGATCGGGATCAGCAGTCCCCAGAGAGACACGTGATCCGGCACGCCCGGCCAGCCGACCGCGCCCAGCAGGATGGAATCCGACTTCGCCAACCGGTCCAGCCCATCTGCCGGCATCATCAGGCCGGTGTTCTTGTAGGTCTCGCATGACCAGTCGTAGTGCGTCAGATTGACCTCGAAGCCGAAACGGCGCGCTGCCGCGTCCAGGACCTTCAGCGATTCCGGCACGGTCTCCTTGCCGATCCCATCGCCGGGCAGAACCGCGATATTATGGGTGCGCGCCATGCAACTTGTTTCCTCGAAAGCCTTGGCGGCAGGGATAGCGGACCCACCCGCTTTCTACAACTCGCCCCTGGCCGCCATCTGACGGATACGATCCGCGGTGCGGCATGCGATGGCCTGGATCGTCAGCGACGGATTGACCCCGCCGACCGTCGGGAACACCGAACCATCGCAGATCCACAGATTGCGGATATCCCAGCTGCGACAGTCGGCATTGACGACGCTAGTACTCGGATCATCCCCCATGCGGGCGGTGCCGTTCAGGTGGCATGTATCGTCCGTCTGCTCCCAGATCTCGGTCACGTTCGTCGCCTGTAGCGCCTGGGTCATGAAGCGCAGCGCGTGCTCGATCAGCCGCTTGTCGTTGTCGGCCCACCCATACTCGACGTGCGCGACCGGCAGTCCATACTGGTCCTTGGCATCGGCCAGGGTAACGCGGTTGCGCTCCCGCGGCAGCATCTCGCCAACGATCTTCAGTCCGACCTGGTGGTTGTAGCGCTCCATTTCGTTCATCAGCCGCTCACCCCACAAGCCGTGCGCGTTCGCCTGCGTGTTGGCCCACAGTTGCGGCAGCGGGCCCTGGCTCATATAGCAGTAGCCACCGAAGAAATCCTTGTTGTCATCGTAGTTCCAGTGTTCGGTGAGCGCCAGCGAGGGCGGTCCCTTGTAGCTGCGGATTTCGCGCTGCGAGATGCCCCACACGGCCTGGTTCGACTGCGCCATCAGATAGCGCCCGACCAGACCGGAGCTGTTGGCCAGCCCGTCGCGGAACCGGTCCGTGGCCGAGTTCAGCAGCAGGCGCGGAGTCTCGATCGCGTAGCCGGCCACCACGATGTTGCGCGCCTTCTGAAACCGCCAGACGCCTTCGCGATAGTAATGCACCCCGGTCGCGCGGTCGCTGTCATCGACCTCGATCCGTCCGACCATCGAAAGGTCACGGATTTCCGCACCGGCCGCCACGGCGCGGGGGATCCAGGTGACCAGCGCACTTTGCTTGGCGTTGGTGGAGCAGCCGGTCGTGCAGAAGCCACGGTAGACGCAGGGGTGCGCCAGGCCCCGCGGCGCCGACAGGGTCGCCAGCGGTGTCTCGGTCCAGTTGATCCCCATCGCCTCGCAGCCTTCGGCCAGCGCCAGCGCCGCCGCGTTCAATTCGTGCGCGCGATACGGATAGCGTGGTCGTTTCGGGCCCCAGGGATAGCTGATCGGGCCACTGATCTTCAGTGCCTGCTCAACCTCTTCGTAATATTGCCACATCTCCCGCCAGTCGAGCGGCCAGTCGGCACCGTATCCCAGCAAGGTGCGCGACTTGAACCACTCCGGGCGGAAGCGCAGCGAGACCATGGCGAAATGGACGGTGCTGCCACCGACCGCTTTGCCGCAGTTGTTGCTGCCAAGTTGCAACGGATTCTCGCCGGTCGAGATCCGATCGTCGGTCCAGTACAGCTTCGACTGCTCGGATTCGTCAGAGGCAAAATCTTCCAGCGGACGGAACCAGGGACCGGCATCCAGGCCAACCACGGAAAAGCCTGCCTCGGACAGCCGCGCCGCCAAGGTGCCGCCGCCGGCGCCCGTGCCGACGATGACAAAATCGACCTCTTCGTCTTCCCGATATTGCCGCATCGGCACCCAGGCACCGGGACGAAACACATCCGGCGCCCGGCCGTTCTTGCCGCGCGGGCTTGCCAATGGGTCAACCGACAACGGGTCGAGCGACAATGGGTCAACCGACATGGCGATTCTTTCGGGCTGCCTCGGCGACATCACCATCTTTTACTTCCGCTGCCTCCCATGGGTCGCGTTCGTCATACCCCATGCGGACGTAACCGCGCGGGCTGGCTGGTCCGCCCCAGCCGATTTCGCTCCACGCCGTCGGATGCGACCAGTAGGCGAACACGATGTCGCGCATCAGCCGTTGTTGACAGAAGGTCTTGGGCGGCATTCCGTCCCACGCTGGGTCGTGCAGGTCGCCCTGGTGCAGCCGCCCGATCAGCTCGTCTTGCCGATCAGCGCTGAGTTCGCGAAAGGCGCCGCCGAACGCATGCCGCGCTTCGGCGTCGATCGCCCGCAGTCCCAGCCGCCAGGCGTCGCGTTCGCGTGGCATGTCCGCGCCCCGGAAACCGTCCTGCTTGTCGCGGAACAGCTTTTCATCGACCAAGGAGGCCACGGGGATCGGCGCGCGGTTGCGCGGCTGCGGGGTAATCCGGTCCGCCAGAGCGCGGACCGTCGCATATTCGTCCTGCGTAAAGAACCGTGGCTGCTGGGGAACCGCCAGGCGCGCATCGATGACCTCTCGGGTCTTCTTGTTCCACGAGGAGGAGTTGCGTTTCGCCAGAACGTTGTAGCTAGGGAATTTATTGGACATCGGGGTGGTCCTCCAAAAGCCCGAGCGCGGCGAGACCGGCAAGTGCCAGACCGCTGAAGCTGGGCGGCGCCGGCAGTGGTGGCCCGTTCAAGACGGTCTGCCGCCAGTTGCCCCAGCCGCCCATGTTCCGGTGCACGCCCCAGGCATGGAAGCCGACGCCGATTAATCCAAGAGCGGCGGTAAGCCGCAGCCACAGACGGGTGAACCAGCGATCTCGCCGTGTCTCACCCATCGCCGTGTTCAGCAGCAGGGCGCCCCCCAGTGGCGGCATGGTCACCGGCGCGAACATCGCCGGGTTGTGGAAGGCGCCACGGAAGTGCAGCAGTCCAGCCTCACCGGCGGTGCCGATCATGCCAAGGCCGGCGACGGCGGCCATCACCCGTCCAGCGGGTGCGCCAAAGACGCGCGGCACCTCGCCGACACTGGTATCGCGAACCTGTTCCGCGGACGAGCCCAGAAGACCGGCAAGCAGGATCGCCATCGGGGCGCCCAGCGGCGCGCCGTAGAACAGATTCTGCCAGTCCAGTCCGCCTGTCCGCTTCATTACGTTGAACACATGGAACCCGGTGCCGACCAGACCGGTGGCCGCCGCCGCCACGTAGCTGCCATGTCTCAGCCGATGCTCGAACGGCCGTTTGTCTCTCAGCCCATGCGCGCTGATCAGCAGGGTCAACGCGCTCACGACCAGTGGCGTCAGCATCGCCTTGTTCTTGAACGAGCCACGATAGTGTTCCACCGCGCTGTCCAGCAGCACGGAGGTCGCCAGAACGCCGGCTGACCGGTTCAGCCGCCGAGCCGCTCGGACGGTGATCGCGGGGTCTGCGATCGGCGGTGACTGGACCGGCACCAGCGACGCTTCGATCCGTGTCAGCTGGTCGAGAATCCCGGTGAGCATATTCTGGTCACTCATACTGCATACTGCTCCGCGTCGCTGTTTTTCAGTTCCAGTCCAAGCCCTGGCCTGGAGAGATCAGGTCGTACGACACCGTCGTGCGCGACCGCGGCGCCGTCGAACAACGCCGACTCGATCCGAACGTGATCGTGGAAATATTCCAGATGGCGAAACATCGGCACCGCGCAGGCGGCATGGGCATGGATCGAAGGCGCGCAGTGCGCCGACAGATCAATGTGGTGCGCTTCACACAATGTTCCCGCGGCAAGGAAACCGGTGATCCCGCCGCAGCGCGTCGCATCCGCCTGCTGCACGTCCACGGCGCCGGCTTCCAGCATCGCGCGGATGTCATCCAGGGTGTAGGCGTATTCCCCGGCGGCGACTTCGATCGGCGCCGGCATGGTATCGCGCAAAAGACGCAGGCCGGCGAGGTCATCGCTCGAAACCGGCTCCTCGAACCACCGCACGTTCTGTTCGGCGCAAAACAGGCCGAACGCACGGGCTCTTTTGCGCGACAGCGCGCCATTGGCATCAACGAAAAGGGCTGCGTCGCCAATGGCGGACCCAGCCGCCCGTACCCGGTCCGGATCGCGATCAGGGTCGCTGCCGACCTTCATCTTGACCCAGCGACAGCCCGTCTTTTCGACCCAGCCGGACAATTGTTCGCACAGCCGCCGGTTGTCGTAGCTGGTGAACCCGCCACTGCCATAAACCGGCACCTCGGTTCGCACGCTGCCCAGCAGGCGCGCCAACGGCAGGTCGAGCAGCTTGGCCTTCAAATCCCACAGTGCCGCATCCACCGCCGAAATGGCCGTGGCCGCGAGGCCCGCCCGGCCCAGGTTCCGGACGCGGTGGCGCATGGTCCGGACAGCGCCCGCGATGTCGAACGCATCGTGGCCGTTGATGACCGAACCGAGGGTCTGGTTGATCAACGCAGCATTGGTCGCGTCACTGTAGGTGTAGCCGACACCCTGGCAGCCGCCAGCTTCTATGTGGACGATGACGATCGTGGTGGATGTCCAGGCAAATGTCCCATCAGCTTCGGGCGCATCCGTCGGCACGGTATAGGGGCGGGCCAAAATCGTTGTAATCGGAAAGCGGGTCCGGTTCATCGGCGTCGGCTCATCAAGCATGTCCCCTGGCGACATTTCGAAAACCCTCCGGGGAAAGCCAGGTTCCAACCTATCGTGGTGTTTACGTCGCGCGGCTGAACGCCGGCCTATAGGATTGTCTCGCACCGGCGGCTAGTCTCGCGGCCGAACGCAACGAGTACCACCATGCACATAGCGACCTCGGCCAGTTTCAAGCAGAATGCCCACCAGGCGCTGGCCAATCCGGGCCTGCAGAAAGCCCTCGCCCGCAGTGGCCCCAGCTTCATCGCGCGTCGCGCGGCGGCGGTGGCCAACCTGCCGGAGTTCGAGCAACTCCGCGACACAGCGAAGGACATCAAGGATCACGCGCTCGCCAACCTGGATTTCTACCTGGAGGAATTCGAGGCGAAGGTAGTACGATCGGGCGGGAAGGTGCACTGGTGCGGCACGGCCGAGGACGCCCGCGACGCGGTGCTGGCGATCTGCCAGGCGGCCGGCGCGCGCACCGTGACCAAGGGCAAGTCGATGATCGGCGAAGAGATCGCGATCAACGATCATCTTGAACGGAATGGCATCACCCCGGTCGAAACCGACCTGGGCGAGTACATCATCCAGCTGCGGCGTGAACTGCCCAGCCACATCATAGCGCCGGCCTTTCATCTGAACATGGAGGACTGGGAGGCGGCGTTTCGCGAAGCCCATACCGACCTGCCGGTTGACCGTCGGTTCAACGAACGTCGTGACGTGCTGATCGAGGCACGAACCCAGCTGCGCTCGAAGTTCCTGGCGGCTGATGTCGGCATCACCGGTGCCAACTTCCTGATCGCCGAGACCGGCAGCAGCGTCATCGTGACCAATGAGGGCAACGGCGACCTCACCCAGACCCTGCCGCGCGTCCACATCGTGCTGGCAAGCATCGAGAAATGCGTGCCGACGTTGGAGGATGCCACGTCCTTGTTGCGGGTGCTCGCACGCTCCGCCACCGGACAGGATTTCTCGGTCTACACAACGTTCTCGACCGGCGTGAAGCGCCCGGATGATCTGGATGGGCCGGAAGAATACCACGTGGTGCTGATCGATAACGGCCGATCGGCGATGTTGGGAACCGATTTCCAGGAGATGCTGCGCTGCATCCGCTGTGCCGCCTGCATGAATCACTGTCCGGTCTACGGGGCGGTTGGCGGGCATGCCTACGGGTGGGTTTATCCGGGTCCGATGGGTGCGGTGCTCACGCCCAGCCTGATCGGCGTGGACAAGGCGGGCCACCTGCCGAACGCGTCGACATTCTGCGGCAAATGCGAAAGCGTCTGCCCGGTCAAGATCCCGCTGCCGAAACTCATGCGGCACTGGCGGGATCGGGAGTTCGAGCGGCATCTCAACCCGGCGACGACACGCGCCAACCTGGGGCTATGGGGGTTCTTCGCCCGCCGACCGGCGTTGTATCGCCTCGCCACCCGAACCGCTGTCGTTGCATTAGGTCTGCTGGGCCGGAAACGCGGCGGCTTCGCGCGCATGCCGATGGCGGGCGGGTGGACCGGCGGGCGCGATTTGCCGGCGCCCGAAGGCGATACGTTCTTTGCCCGCTACGCGACCGCGCAGCGCGCGGGCAGGGTCTGATGAGCAAGCAGGCGGTGCTGACCGCCATCCGGCGTGGCCTGAAGCGGGGCGCGTTGCCGACCGATCAGGCGGATATGCTGCGGGGCCGCCTGGTCCAGCACCCACGCCACCTTATTCCGGCTCGGTCGCGGCTGCCGCATCCGCGGCAAGTGGACCTGTTCGTGCGCAATGTGGAGAAGGAGTTTGGCACCGTCACCCGGGTCGACGACCTGGACGCGGTGCCCGGAGCGATCGTGGACTATCTCGCGGCGCAGAATCTTCCTGGATCGGTGATCATGGCGCCGCATCCGCAATTGCAGGCGATCCCATGGTCAGCCCGTCCGTTGCTGAACATTCGGCAGGGACGCGCACAGGACGCCGATGCCGTCAGCGTGCAGCATGGGTTCGCGGGTATCGCCGAGACCGGGACACTGATGCTGCCAGGCTCGCCACAGCGGCCGGTGACGCTCAACCTTCTGGTCGATACCGAGATCGTGGTGCTGCGTGCGTCCGCGGTGGTTGGGGCGTATGAGGAGGCCTGGGACAAGCTGCGCGCTGAGATCGGTGGCATGCCGCGAAACGTGATGCTGATCACCGGCCCGTCGCGGTCCGCCGATATCGAGCAGACGCTGGAGCTTGGGGCGCACGGTCCACGGCGGTTGCAGGTCATACTGGTCGACGACGCGGCTAAAGCGATCGTCCGAGCGTGAACCAACCTCAGAGGTGAACCGCCCTCGAAAGTAACGTGACGAGAGCCTGGTCGCTTCAACCTGAAGCGACCAGGCTCTAGTTACCAGAGCGGCGCCGACCTCGATACGGCGCTGCCATCAACAATCCACTCGCCAATGCGCAAGCGGCGCCGACCATGTAGCTGCCGCGGTAGCCCGCGAACGCCGTCACCGCGGCCCCGAACACCGGCGGCACCGCCATGCCGCCGGCGAAAAAGATCGCGGTTCCCAGCCCGGTCGCCTCGGTGCGGCGAGAGCCGCCCAGAACCGCGTATTCGGCATAGGCGACACCGGTATAACCCCCGGCCGTGCATCCCGCGAGCAGCGCGTTCGCGGTGACCGCCCAGACCGGCCAGCCGGGTCCGTAACATCCGGTCAGCCCCGCCGCGAGGGCCATGCCGACCCCATGCACGGCAAGGGTCTGCGCCGGTGTCAGAAACCGGTCGGCGATCCAGCCCCAGATCGGCCGGCTGACCGATCCGGCCACCTGGTAGGCGGCAAGGATCTGGCCAGCGGTTATCAGATCCAGTCCGACAACCGTGGTCAGTTGCACCGTCATGAACGCGACCAGACACAGCGCCAGTCCGGCGTAGACGAACGCCGCGACCGACAGCCGGCGGAACCGCGGATCGCGCAGCAGCGCGAATGGTTGCAGCAGGGTAGGGCCGAACACGCGGCGGGTCGGCTCGCGGTCGATGTCCCAGCGCTTTCGCGGCAGCTCCAGCAGCACGACCAGCAGGATAACCGGCCCCAGTTCGGTCAGCAGCGCCTCCCGCCAGCCGAACGCCACGACCAGCGGCGGTAGGATCAGCGCCGCCAGCACGCCGCCTAGCGGGACGCCGATCTGGCGCAGCGACATCACCATATTGAACACCGGTTGCGGTGTCTGCGGCACCAGCAGGTGCGTGCTGGCCGGTGCGGCCGCGCCATAGCCGATGCCCAGCACCACGGCGGCCATGGCCAAGCCGAACACCCCGGAGCCGGACGCCGCCAGCGCCAGCATCCCGGCGGCCGCGAGCAGCACCCCCTGGGTCGCTCTGACGCCACCGTACTTGCGCACCATCCCGGGCGCCACCAACGCCGACAATATCCCCACGCCGTACGCCGTGGCGACGAAGCTGCCAACCAGGGTTCCGCTGACCTGCAAGTCCTTGGCGACTTCCGGGGCCACGGCCGGCAGGGAATAAAGCGCCATCGTCGCCAACGTCTGCACGGCCAGCGTGGCCGTTAACGGCCAGATCGGCATCGACCGGAGCAGGCTCAAGGTCGATGGGCGCCCGACGGCAGTGCCGCGCGGACGGGTCATGGCGTGGCCATGCGATTGGTTTCCTCAACGGGTTTGCGATCGCTGATCTGATCATCGACCGGCCGTCCTGTCGATGTGCGCACCGGTCGAAGCGGTTCATCACTGACCGAAACGACACGGAAGCCCCTCCATTTGGACCAGCTGGCGTCGGCGCGAAGGGCGGGTTCCCCTCCGCTGAAATCGGACTACACTTAACAAAACCCATGCGGAGGAATTCATGCAAGGTGTTGTGTTCACCGGCGAACGAGGCCTGGAACTGATGACGTTTCCGGATCCGGAGCCTGGCCCGGGCGAAGTGGTCCTGGAGATGAAGGCGTCCGGTATGTGCGGGTCCGATCTGCATCAGTATCGTCGGCCGAAGACGCAGCCACGCAACGCGACCGGGCTGCCGCCCAACCCTGATCCGACGATCGGCGGGCATGAGCCGTGTGGCGTTGTCGCAGCGATCGGCCCGGGGGTTTTGCCGACCGAAGCGAAGCTCGGTCAGCGGGTCATGGTGCATCATTATCAGGGATGCACCCAGTGCGCCCATTGTCGCTCCGGCTGGCAGCAGCTTTGTCAGGAAGTTCCGGTCAAGGTCTATGGCAATAACGCGCATGGCGGGCACGCCCGGTATCTGAAGGTACCGGCCAACACCCTGGTGCCGCTGCGCGACGAGCTGACGTTCACCGCGGGCGCCGCGATTGCTTGTGGGTCAGGCACCGCCTATGGGGCACTGCGACGGATGAACATCTCCGGACGCGACACCATTGCCATCTTCGGGCAGGGACCGGTCGGGCTGGCGGGAACCCAGTTCGCCAAGGCAATGGGCGCTCGGGTTATCGCGCTGGACATCAATCCCCAGCGGCTGGAGCGTGCGAAACAATTCGGCGCGGATGATGTGGTGGATCCTGGCTCCAACGATCCGGTCGAGGCGATCAAGCAGTTGACCGGCGGGCGCTACGCCGACCTCACGCTCGACACCTCGTCGAACCCCGACGGCCGCCTGAATGCCATTCGCAGCACCAAGGTCTGGGGAACGATGTGTTTTGTCGGCGAGGGTGGCGACGTCCATATCGACGTCAGTCCGCATCTGCTTCGCCGACAATTGACGCTGGTCGCGTCGTGGACGTTCTCCAACATCATCCAGGCCGAATGCGCCGATTTTTGCGTCGAGCGGAACATCGATGTGGACGCGCTGTTCACCAATCGCTGGACGCTGGATCAGGCGGACGAGGCGTATAAGCTGTTCGACAAGCAGTCGGATGGCAAGGGTGTCTTCCTGATCTGATCCGCGCGACGGCTCCCTGGTGACATCGGGCCGTCGCGCGTCAACACAGCCAACGGAGCTTGGCGTATCTCCGGTATGACGCATATCAAGATCCAGACCGAGGATTTCGATGTCAGCGCGGAGATCGCCGCGCTGATATCCGGCCGCACCGATGTCGGTGGCATTGGCTGCTTCGTTGGCACCGTCCGTGCGGATCCCAAAGGGTCGTCGACGGTCACCGCCATGACCCTCGAACACTATCCCGGCATGACCGAACGCGCCATCGCTCGGATCACCGATCAGGCGGCGGAGCGATGGCCGCTGGTCGGATGCACCATCATTCATCGGATTGGCTCGCTTAAGCCGGGCGACAACATCGTGCTGGTCATCGCCGCCTCGGCGCATCGGCAAGCCGCACTCGACGCCACGGCGTTCCTGATCGACTGGCTGAAAACGAAGGCACCGTTCTGGAAACGTGAGGATCTTGCCGGCGGTCACGGCGCCTGGGTGAATGCGCGCGAGGAAGATGACGCCGCAGCGTCGAAGTGGTCCCTGTAGGGAGGCAAGTCAAAATGACAACAGCATTGCCAATCGACCAGATGATCGACACCAGACGCGGCACCATCAGCAGAAAAATGTTTGTCTCACCCGAATCTCATCGTACGCAACTCGAGAAGCTATTTACGCGCGTGGCTTTCGTGGGTCATGAGAGCCAGATTCCGAAATCAGGCGACTTCTTCGTGTCGCGGATGGGAGACGGGCCGGTCTTCTGTTTCGCGACGCCCGGAGAACGCTTGCAGGCGATGGTGGGCCGCAAGCTGCGGCCATATACGGCTTCCCAGAGCAGGCAGCAGCCGCTGACTGGTCCAACGGCTAGAGCATGATCCGAGCAGGTGGCATCACCGGAACAGTGGATCATGCAATCAAACAAAAAGGTAGAGCGGGTTCCGTGAGCCAAGGCGAACGGAAACCGCTCTAAACCGCTGCTTCGGGTGCCGGCGACAGGTCGCGGCCCCACCGTTGGCCGTCCGGTATCGCTCGCGTCACGCGCATGCCGGCCCGCGGAACAAGCTGCGCAGCAAACCTACTGATGCCCCAGCATGTGCCGCCCGATCTCCTGCGGATCGGCGCCCTCGGCCGGCATCTCATGCGCCACCCGGCCGTCGTGCATCACCACGATCCGATCCGCGAGCTCCAGGATCTCGTCCAGATCCTCCGAGATCAGCAGCACCGCCGAACCCGCGTTGCGCGCCGCCATGATCCGCGCCCGCGTCTCCGCCACCGCCTTCACGTCCAGCCCGAAGCACGGATTGGCGACGATCAGCAGCCGCACCGGACCGTCCAGCTCACGCGCCAGCACGCAGCGCTGCACGTTGCCGCCCGACAGCACCCCGATCGGCGCCTCAGGCGACGGTGTCTGAATGCCGTACGCGGCAACCATCTCCCGCGCCCGCCGAACCATGCCCGCCCGATCCAGCCAGGCACGGCGCGCCTTTCCAGGGCCCAGATCGAAGCCGCGCAGGTTGAGGTTGTCGGTCACCGTCATCGATGGGACGCAGCCGTTGCGCAGCGGTTCCTCGGGCAGCACCCTGACGTCGCGAGCCTGCGATTGCTGACGGCTGGCATCGTAAGGCGCGCCGTCGACCACGATCGAACCCGACTCCGGCAACCGCTGGCCGCCCAGGACCTCGACCAGATCCTTCTGCCCGTTGCCCGACACCCCTGCGATCCCGACGATCTCGTGCGCATGGACGGTCAGGCGGTCGATCGACAGGCCCCTGTGCCCGCTGTCCGCGGCGGTGCGCAACGCCGATACCGACAAACGCGTCTGCGTGGACGGCGCGCCTTTTCGTTCCGGGTTCTTCGGGGCATGCGGTTCACCGATCATCATCGCGGTCAGATCGACCGGCCCCAGGTCCTTAACCGCGCCGGTGCCCGCCATTCGCCCCCGCCGCAGCACCGTAACGTCATCGACGAACGCGGCGACCTCTTTCAGCTTGTGGGTGATGATCACGATGGTCAGCGCGCCGGAATGCGCCAACCCGCGCACCAGCCCCAGCATCTCGTGCGCCTCCTGCGGTGTCAGCACCGAGGTCGGCTCGTCCAGCACCAAAAATTTTCGTTGCAGATAAAGCTGCTTGATGATCTCGGTCTTCTGCCGTTCACCCGCGGCGAGGCGACCAACCTCTACCTCCAGCGGGACCTTGAACGGCATCCGATCCATGAACCGCCGCAGCCCGGCGATTTCCGCCCGCCAGTTGATGACACCCGGAACGTTCTGCCGCGACATCACCAGATTTTCCGCCACCGTCATCGACGGCACCAGGGTGAAGTGCTGATACACCATTCCCAGGCCCAGCGCGTCGGCGTCGGCCGGACGCTCGATCACGGCTTCGCGTCCGTCCACCACGAAGCCGCCCTCGTCGGCTCGGTAATATCCCAGCAGGCATTTGACCAGGGTGGATTTGCCGGCACCGTTCTCACCCAGCAAGCCGTGCACGCTGCCAGGCTTCACCTTCAGCGACACGTCCGACAAGGCCTGAAAGCTGCCGAAATGCTTGCCGATGCCAACGGCCTCGACACCGATCGCCTGGGTCACGGCAAGCCCGCGAGGAACGTGGTGCTGTCGCTGACGGCGCCGAACACGCCGCCCTGCATCTTGATCATGTGCAACGCGGCGGCGTGGTTGCCGGCGTCGGTGGCGCCGCAGCAGTCAGACAGCAGCAGACACTCGAACCCGCGGTCGTTAGCATCGCGCATCGTCGTGTGAACGCAGACATCGGTGGTGATGCCGGACAGGATGAGGTTGCGGATACCGCGCGTGCGCAGAATCAATTCCAGATCGGTGGCGTAGAAACTGCCTTTGCCAGGCTTGTCGATGACGATCTCTCCGAACAGGGGAGCGAGATCCGGAATGATCTCCCAGCCCGGCTCGCCCCGGATCAGGATGCGACCGCACGGGCCGGGATCGCCGATCCCGGCGCCGATCTGGCGGGACCGCCAGCGCTTGTTCGCCGGCAGGTCGGAACAATCCGGACGATGGCCCTCGCGCGTATGGATGATCGTATAGCCCTTCGGGCGCAGTGCCGACAGCACCGCCGAAATCGGCCCAATCGGTGCTCGGGTCAGCGACAGATCATAGCCCATCTTGTCGACGTAGCCGCCGGCACCGCAGAAATCGGTCTGCATGTCGATGACCATCAGTGCGGTGTTGGCGGGTGCCAGCGATCCGTCGAATGGCCAGGGATAGGGATCCGCGGCGATCGTTGCCATGTTCATCGTCCGATCGACAATTGCCCGGGCATGCCCCTCAGGGACCGTCCGCCGCGGGCGGTGATGATCAACACGACCAGCGTCACGACGTAGGGCGCCGCGTAGAACAGGTAGTAGCCCCAGGTGATCCCGACCGTCTGCAGCGATGGTCCCAGGGCCCCCGCCGCGCCGAACAGCAGCGACGCAAAGATGCAATTGATCGGATTCCAGCGCGAGAACACCACCAGTGCCACCGCCATCAGGCCTTGGCCGGACGACAGCCCCTCGTTCCAGCTTCCGGGATAGTAGAGCGAGAGAAATGCCCCTCCGATCCCGGCCAGCGCGCTGCCGCAGGCGGTGGCGAAGAATCGGATGCGGTCGATCGGCAGGCCGAGTGCCAGGGCGGCGTCCTGGCTGTCGCCAACAATGCGGACCCGTAGCCCGACGCGGGTTGCGTTGAAGCACCAGTGCAGCGCGAGCGCCGCGGCGATGCCCAGCAGGAACAGCGGACAGACCAGCAGCGCGTTCCGCACCTGGGGGCTGGCCGACCAGAATCCAAATGGAATTCCCGGCAGCAGTGGGGCGCTCGGCTGCACATAGGGCTTGCCGAAGAAGAACGCGATGCCGGTGCCGGCCAGCATGATGGCGATGCCCATCGCCACGTCGTTGACCCGAGCCAAACAGCAGATCGAGCCGTGCACGCCGCCGAGCAGCAGTCCCGCCACCGCCGCGGCCAACAACCCGGCCCAAGGGCTGCCTGTTTCATAAGACGTCGCGTAGGCCACCATGGCGCCCAGAACCAGCACGCCCTCGTTCCCCAGGTTGATGCGACCCGATTTCTCGGTCAGGCATTCGCCCAGGCTGACGAACAGGAACGGCGTGCTGACGCGCAGGCTGCCGGCGAGCATCGCCAGCAGGACCGTGCTGATGGAATCGATCATCACGCCGAACCACGTGGCTGGAACCAGCGGAATCGCCCATACAAGGTGTCGCTCGCCAGGATCGAAACGAAAATCAGGCCTTGCAGCACCTGGATGGTTGCATCCGGCAGATCCATCCGTCGCTGCATCAGGCCACCCGCGGCACCCAGTCCACCCAGCAGGATCGCCATCGGCATGATCGCCAGCGGGTTGAACCGTGCCAGGAATGCAATCAGGATCCCGGTATAGCCATATCCCGCGTTCAGCGACGAATTGGCCCGGCCATATTCCGCTGCCACCTCGATCGCGCCCGCGAGCCCGGCGCAGCCGCCGCCGATCGCGCAGGCCAGCAGGATCAACTTCGTGACTGGCAATCCCTGCAGCTGAGCGGCCCGCATGTTGCCGCCGGTGACGCGCGAGCCGAAGCCGATGCTGGTCCGATAGATCAGCACCCAACACAGCACGCAGCCGATGATGCCGACCGGCAGACCCGGGTGAACATCAAGCCATGGCACGTTGCCCAGCATGTTGGCGTCGCCGATGCCGTAGGTGGATGGTTTGTTCAGGCTGGCCGGGTCGCGCAGCACGCCCTCGACCAGATGATTGAACAGCGCCAGGCCGATATAGGACAGCACCAGGCTGGCGATGACCTCATTGACGTTCAGCCGCGCCCGCAGCCACCCACTCAGGCCGATCCAGAACGCACCCATCGCCGATCCGGCAATTGCCATCGCCGCCCACACGATGACCGGGCTGGTGTGGATCAGCGGCAGCGCGGCCACGGTCGCCGCGAGGCCACCCAGCACGACCGCGGCCTCGCCGCCGATGATCACCAGACCAAGCTGGCCGGGCAGAGCCACGCACAATGCGGTCAGCAGCAAGGGGGCCGCGCGCTGCAGGGTGTTCTGAATCGAGAACCAGCTGCCGAACGCGCCACGCCAGACCAGATCAAGGAAGTCCAGCGGCGATTGACCCAGGCAAAGCAGGAACACGGAAAACAGGACCGCCGCGGCGACCAACGCCACCAGCGGCGCCGCCGCGGCCTCGGCCGCTCGGCGCAGCGGATACCAGCGATCGGTGGTCCGCGTCGGCGCGGGCGCGGATACGATGGCGGCGCTGCTCATGCGCCCGTTCTCATGCGCCCATCCTCATGCAATCGCGCCGTTGACCCCCTGGACCAGATAGTTCTGCGACTCGAGCTCGATCGCGGTTTCCGGAAAGGACTTTCCCGCCGGAATGACGATGTTGCCCTTGTTGTCCTTCATCGGACCCTTGAACACGGCGAAACCGCCTTTCATGATCTCGGCCTTGACTGCATCGACGTTCTTGCGTCCGGCGGCGGACAGGCCGGGGCCATAGGGCGACATCTTGACGAACCCTTCCGCCAGGCCGCCGCGAACGAAATTCGGCAGCGGCTTCCCGGTTTGCGCATCCTCGATGAACGGCCGGTAGACGGTGATCCAGTTCCACTCGGCGCCAGTCAGATAACCCTTCGGTGCCAGCCTGGACTGATCAACGTGGTAGCCACATGCGTAGATACCACGCCGCTCGGCGGTCTCCATGATCACCTTCGGGCTGTCGACATGGCAGGTCAGCACATCGCTGCCCTGGTCCGCCAGGCTGTTGGCGGCTTCCGCTTCCTTCACCGGCATCGACCACTCACCGGTGAAGATCACCGATGTCGTGATGGTCGGATCGACCGAACGGGCGCCCAGGGTAAAGCTATTGACGTTGATCAGGACTTGCGGGATCGGTTTCGCGGCGATGAAGCCAAGCTTCCTGCTTTTGGTCGCGTGGGCGGCGGCGATGCCGTTCAGGTACTGGCACATCCCGATGTATCCGAAGTACGACCCGGTGTTCATCGGGTCCTTGTCTTTCTTCCACAGTCCGCCGCAGTGGCGGAACTGGATCTTTGGATATTTGGTCGCGGTTTTCAGCATGTATGGGTCGAAGTAGCCGAAGCTGGTCGGGAACAGCAGGGTGGCATCGTCCAGCCTGATCATGCTCTCCATGGTTTTCGAGACGGCGTCGGTTTCGGGGACCCGCTCCTCCTCGACAATCGTCACGTCGGGGATCTTCTTGAGCATCGCCGCGGCCTCGGCATGTGCCTGGTTGTAGCCATAATCGTCCTTGGCGCCGACGTAGATGAAGCCGACCACCAGTTGCTTCGCGGCCTCGGCTGTCTTCGCGGGAAGGCCGGCAGCGGCGAGACCCGCGACCCCAGCGCCGCCCTGCAGCAGGCGGCGCCGTGAAACGGCTGTCGAGACAGGCGTCGTGACGAACATAAAATCCCCCTTTTGGCACCCACACTGCCCGATGGTGCAATCGATCAGTCCGGGGTTGCGATCATGACAATACCAACGATGCAGGCAAACGGTATGCCATCGCCGCTCTGACCGAGCCGTGGCAGGAGTCTCATTCAATCATCGCCCCATTGCTCATCAAAGCGGCAGTGTGGCGCGAAACCGAATGCTTTAGCCGCCAATACCGCCTGGTCAACGCTGGTTCGCGGTCGGGCCGTCCCGCTTTGCACTCTGAAATGCAGCCTGCGCTGATCTTGTCCGTGGTGAGTGACCTTTTGGTAACCCATGGCCTAAGGCGCACTGTTGCAGGTTTTCATCACTGATGCCCGCACAGCGCGCCGAGCTACACAACACCTAGTAGTTGGCACATCGATTGCTGCCGACAATGCCGCCAGTAAAAAAATGCGACCGATGAACGTTGGCGTGAGGAAACAGGATGCGCAACGTCTGGTGTGGCGGCGACCGATATTTGGGGCTGAATAAAAAGGACCAGACATGAAGTTTAAGTACTTGCTATTTGCCGCGGCCCTGGTGGTGACCGCCGCGCAAGCCCGCGCTCAAGGCAATTTCAGCGACACTTCAATCGGACTTCGCGATGGCCCATTTATCTCGAACCCCGGTGGCGGAAAAGGATCGCGAAACGTCAACAAGATCATCGTGAACCTCGGACATTTCGATGTCTGGGACTACGGCTCGAACTTCTTCAACGTCGACGTCCTGTTCTCCAACGCCAATGAGCCAGCCAATAACTCCCCTGGCGGCTCTACTGAGTTCTACGGGGTTTATCGCGGTCAGTTGAGCCCTGACAAGATTTTCGGCCTCAACACCAAGATCGGTCCGTTCTCGGCGATCAACTTCGAATTCGGCGGCGATGCGGAATCGGAGAACACGCAGTTCGCACCAGACAAGAAGCTGCTGATACTGGGTCCGAACTTCCACCTGAACGTGCCGGCCGGATTTGTAAATATCGGTGTCCATTTCTCTAAGGAATGGAACAACAACGGAATCGTCGGCAGGACGGTCAACTTCGCGGCCGCACCCGAGTTCGAAATCGTCTGGTTGTATCCGTTGAATTTCACCGGGTTGCCGCTCGACTTCCGCGGTTTCGCCAATTTCGTCCTGCCGAAGGGCAAGGACGGGTTCGGCGACCACACCTATACCGAGATCCTTGCGCGGCCGCAGCTACAGCTGGACGTCGGCTCGATGCTGTATCACCGGCCGCACAAGCCCGATGTGTACTTCGCGGTCGAGTTTTGGGAGCACAAATTCGGCAATGGATCCAACGTGTCCGGTTCGGAGGAAATATCGCCAGAGGTTGGTATCGAGGTCCATTTCTGATGATTCGCGACCGACGACCGCCCAGCGGGCACCTGTCATTGGCCGCGCCGCGCCGCACCTGAAAGATCCGCAAGAGAAGCGGCCACCCCTGGCTCTAGCCGCCGCTCGGTTGAAATCGGCCACCGGCATCGCGTTCGTACATATCCCGTTTCTACAGAGGATGGTCCGGCGGACCGGTCAGTGGTTCGGCTGCCGTTGAACACGCATCCAGCGCGGACTGCAGCATCCAGGCCGCCGCTGCTCGGTCGACCGTCTCGGCTCGCTTGGCCCGCGTCAGGTCCGCCTCCTCGATCAGGAACCGGTTGACCGCGGCGCTCGACAGCCGCTCGTCCCACAGCGCGGCCGGCAAGCCGGTCGCGGCGGATAGCGCGTGGGTCCAATCCTTAGCGGCTTGGGCCGCGGGGCCGGCGGTGCCATCCATGGACAGCGGCAGGCCCACCACCAGGCCATAGGCGCCTTCGCGCAGGGCGATCGCGGCGATCGCGGTTGCGTTCGCCGTCAGCCTGCCGCGCCGGAGACGACCGTACGGCGAGGCCAGCCTTCGCCGCACATCGGATAAAGCCAATCCGATCGTCTTCGTCCCGGGATCGACGCCGATGACCCGTTGGTCGCGCCGCAACCCGGCCAGCAGATCCCTCAGGTTGAACAGAGCCATGCGCGTCGTTATGGTCCCGCCGTTTCCGCTAGCAAAGGCATTTTCCCTTCATGTCGCTCGATCCCGCGACCATCCGCCGCATTGCTTCGCTCGCCAGGATCCGGGTCGAGGATCATCAGGTCGCGTCGCTGTGCGACGACCTGAACGGCATTCTCGGCTGGATCGAGCAGTTGAACGAGGTCGATGTCTCGGGCATCGCGCCGTTGACCGGTGCGGCCAACATCGCCTCGGGTGGCGCCGGACAGGTTACCATGGCGATGCGCGCCGACGTGGTGACCGACGGCGGCTATCCGGAACAGGTGCTGTCAAACGCCCCCCAGCGGGTCGGCGATTTCTACGTCGTGCCGAAAGTGGTCGAGTGATGCTGACTGATCTGACGATCGCCGAGGCCCGCGACGGACTGCGTGCGAAGCAGTTCTCGGCGGTTGATCTGACGATGGCGCACCTGCACGCCATCGAGGCGCTCAACCCGCGGCTGAACGCCTACATCACCGTCAGCCATGCGAGGGCGGTGGATCAGGCCAGGGCGGCCGATGCAGCGCTGGCCACTGGGGAGCCGCGCGCGCTGACCGGCATTCCGCTGGCGATCAAGGATCTGTTCTGCACGACGGGTGTCCGCACGACGGCCGGAAGCGCGATACTCGGCCCGTTCGTGCCGCCTTATGAGAGCACCGTCACCGCCAACCTGCTGCGTGACGGCGCGGTGTTCCTCGGCAAGACCAACATGGACGAATTCGCCATGGGCTCGTCCAACATGACCTCGGCCTATGGACCGGTGGAGAACCCGTGGAAGCGCCGGCAGGACAATACCGCCGTGCTGGTGCCGGGCGGGTCGTCCGGCGGATCGGCGTCCGCGGTCGCAGCACGGCTGGCGATGGGGGCGACCGGAACCGATACCGGTGGGTCAATCCGCCAACCGGCCTCGTTCTGCGGCCTGGTCGGGATCAAGCCGACGTATGGGCGGTGCTCGCGCTGGGGGGTGGTGGCGTTTGCCTCGTCGCTGGATCATCCCGGCCCGCTTGCCCGCAGCGTGCGGGACAGCGCCATCCTGCTGCACGCGATGTCCGGCCACGATCCGAAGGATTCCACCAGCGCGGCGGTGCCGGTCGGAGACTTCGAGGCGGCCTGCGAACGCGGCGTGAAGGGTCTGCGGATCGGCATACCAAAGGAATATCATGCCGACGGCATGCCGGCGGAGATCGACGCGCTGTGGCAGCAGGGTATCGGGTGGTTGCGGGCAAACGGCGCCGAGATCGTTGATATCTCGCTGCCGCACACCAAGTATGGGTTACCTACTTACTACATCGTCGCCCCGGCCGAGGCATCCTCCAACCTCTCGCGCTATGACGGTGTGCGGTTTGGGCTCCGGCAGGACGGCACGGACCTGCGCGATCTTTACCAACGCACCCGCGCTGATGGATTTGGAGCCGAGGTTCGCCGCCGTGTGTTGATCGGAACATACGTGCTTTCCGCCGGCTATTACGACGCCTACTACTTGCGCGCGCAGAAGATCCGGGCCCTGATCCTGAAGGACTTTACCGACGCGTTCACCAGGGTGGATGCCTTGCTTACGCCGACCGCCCCGTCAGCCGCATTTGCTCAGGGCGAGAACATGGACGATCCGATCAAGATGTATTTGAATGATCTGTTCACCGTACCGGCGAACCTGGCCGGCGTCCCGGCGGCGTCGGTTCCGGCCGGTCTGGACGTCAATGGCCTGCCGCTGGGTTTGCAGGTCATCGGCAAGCCGTTTGATGAGGAGACCGTCTTCGCGGTATCGGCCGCGATCGAGCAGGCGGCCGCATTCACAGCATTGCCATCGCTCAGGGCAGGGGGTTGAGATGGCAGTTGATCTTGAATCGAAAGCAACCAAGGATCTTGAGACGATCGTGGCCAATTGCGTCCGCCTCAATCGCACGGCCGCGCCGATGTTCGCGGCCGCGAACAAGATCCTCGAGACACGGCGCAGCGGCGAATACAGTATGGAGAAAACCATCGCGACGATCTGCAGGCAGGGACGGTTGCGCAGCTTTTTGTCCTACAAGGACATCGCCGATGCCAGCGGCCTGAACTGGGTGAAGTCGCGGCGCGGTGTCGGTCCGCATCTGGATGCGGTGTGTGCCTATACGGCTGACAAGGGCTGGCCGCTGCTGACCTCGATCGTGGTCAACAAGGACAAGGTCGGCAGTGGCGACATGACGCAGGAAAACCTGAAGGGATTGCTGGACACCGTGCGCGGTTCCGGGCGGGACGTCGATCTTGAAGACATCGCCTTCATCAAGCGCGAGCAGCAGCGCGTGTTCGACTGGTGCCGCGAGGTGCATTGAGGCATGGCCTACGCGATCGAGGGCAGCTCCGGCACCTGGGAAGTCGTTGTCGGCCTCGAAGTTCATGCCCAGGTCATCAGCAAATCAAAGCTTTTCAGCGGCGCCGCGACCGCTTTCGGCGCCGAACCGAACCACCAGGTCAGCTTTGTCGACGCCGCCTTTCCCGGCATGCTGCCGGTGATCAACACCGAATGCGTGGCGCAGGCGGTGCGCACCGGTCTTGGCCTGAACGCCCGCATCAACATGGTCAGCCGTTTCGATCGCAAGAACTACTTCTACGCCGATCTGCCCGCGGGCTATCAGATCAGCCAGTTCGAGCATCCCATCGTTGGCACCGGCGCGGTCGAAGTGGAACTCGCGGATGGCTCCAGCAAGTCGATCGGCATCACCCGGCTGCATCTGGAGCAGGATGCCGGCAAATCCATCCATGACCAGCATCCGAACAAGACGCTGATCGACCTGAACCGATCGGGTGTGGCGCTGATGGAGATTGTTTCGGAACCGGATATTCGCGGTCCCGAGGAAGCTGGCGCCTATCTGCGCAAGCTGCGGTCGATCCTGCGCTACCTGGGGACCTGCGACGGCAACATGGAGGAAGGTTCCCTGCGGGCCGACGTCAATGTCTCGGTCCGCAGGCAAAATGAGCCTTACCGCACCCGTTGCGAGGTGAAGAACGTCAACTCGGTCCGCTTCGTCATGCAGGCGATCGAGGCGGAAGCGGCGCGTCAGGTCGAGGTCTGGGAGTCGGGCGGAACGGTTGTGCAGGAAACCCGCCTGTTCGACAGCTTCCGTGGGATGACCCGTTCGATGCGTTCGAAGGAGGACGCCCACGACTACCGTTACTTCCCGGATCCGGATCTGCTGCCGCTGGTGCTGGAGGAAGACTGGGTTGCCGCCTTGAAGGCTTCGTTGCCGGAGCTTCCCGACACCAAGCGCGTGCGGTTCATGCGGTCCTACGGGCTGACGCCATACGACGCGTCGGTGCTGGTCGCCGAGAAAGCCACCGCTGATTTTTTCGAAACCGTCGCCGACGGCCGCGATCCGAAGACCGCCGCCAACTGGATCACCGGCGATTTCTTCGCCGCGATCAATCGCCGCGGCCGCTCGATCGAGGACCCTCCGGTTTCGGCGGCGGCGTTGGGCGGGTTGCTCGACCTGATCGCCGACAACACCATCAACGGTCGCATCGCCAAGGCGGTGTTCGAGGCGATGGTGGACACCGGCAAGGACGCCGGGATGATCGTCGATGAGAAAGGCCTGCGTCAGGTTACCGACAGCGGGGCGATCGACGAAGCGGTGGATCGCATCCTGGCGGCCAATCCGGACACGGTGGCGGCGTATCGGTCAGGCAAGGACAAGTTGTTTGGCTTCTTTGTCGGTCAGACCATGAAAGCCATGGCCGGCAAGGGCAACCCCGGTCTGATCAACGAAACACTCCGGCGGCGGCTGTCGGCCTGAAGGCGCCGGCTGTCGGCCTGCGGGCTGCGGCGCCGGCCCCGGCATCGGATCCAATTATAGAAGAGCGACACAAAGGGGCGACATAGAGGGGCGATACCTCGCGGCGTGATGTTGGCATCGCCGATCTACGCGGCGAAACGGGGCTTCGCATCATCCGGGCTAACCCGCCGGCAAAGCCCGCGCCCGCAGCGGCTTCAGCACCGCGATCGCCAGAAATGCCGTCAACAGGTCGGCGGCGATCGCGACACCGAACACCGGCATCCACGTCCCCGTTGCTTCATGCAGCAGCGACGCCAGAGGACCCCCGAAGATCGCCCCGATGCCTTGCGCGATGTAAAGACAGCCGTAGTTCTGCGTCGCGTTGCGGGTGCCGAAGACATCGGTCAACGTGGAGGGAAACAGCGAGAAGATCTCGCCCCAGCCGAAGAACACGAAACCCGACAGCAGCACGAACAGCAGAGGATCGGTCCGTGTCGCCAGCCACAGCGCCATCGCGATCCCCTCCAGCCCGAACGCCAGGCACATGGTGTTCTCGCGTCCGATCCGATCCGACAACCAGCCGAAGAATGGGCGTGTCAGCCCGTTGGTGAACCGGTCGACGGTCAGCGCCAGCGGCAGCGCCGCCAGGCCCCACACCACCGCTCGGGTGATGCCGAAATCCCTGGCGAACGCCGCCATCTGCGAGATCACCATCAGTCCCGAAGTCGCCATCAGTGTCATCATCACGAACATCAGCCAGAACACCGGTGACCGCAGCATCACGGCGGTCGAAACCCCCGGCGCGTCCTGCTTGGCGGTTGCCGACATCGGCGCCGGCCTGAGGCCGAGCGCCGCGACCAGTCCGACGAGGGCGAAGATCGCGCCGTACTGCAGCAACGTCATCTGGTAGCCGACCGCCGCCAGCGAGTTGCTGATCGGGAAGGTGGTGACGATCGCGCCGATCCCGTATCCGGCCGCGACAACGCCGGCGGCGAAACCCCGGCGGTCAGGGAACCAGCCGACCATCTGGCCGACGACCCCGACATAGACGATGCCGGTGCCAAGTCCGCCGATTATTCCATAGGTAAGATACAGCATGGTCAGCGAGGAGGCATACGATGCCAGCACCCATGACAGTCCCGACAGCACGCCGCCGATGCCGATCAGCAACCTCGGCCCGAACCGGTCCACCAGCCAGCCCTGGAACGGCGAGAAGAAGGTCTGCAGTACGATGAGCAGCGAGAACGTCACCTGCAGCGATGCCGGTGACACCGCCAGCGCGGTGCCCAACGGCTTAGTGAACAATGTCCAGATGTATTGCGGGCTGGAAATCGCCATCATGCAGACCAGCCCTAAACCGAGTTGTCCCCAGCGCGTCAGCCCCTGTGTGGTGACGGCTGGCAGCGGTGCCGCGGTCTCGGTCATGATGATTGGCCCTTGTGGTGCCTGTCAGCCCTAGCAAACGCCAAGCCACCAGTGCCCGAGCCTGACAACACCATGGAGCATGGCTGAGTGGCGCTACACCAGCGGCCGGCAGTCGACCAACGGTGCTGGCGCAGCGGCGCGCGCCGCTTCGGCTATGTTCGGCAATTAAAGTTCGGCTATCGCGATCAACTCGGCGACAAATGCCTAAACCAGCATCAACTCGGCCAGGATGTGCCGCGTTTTCAGTCGATCGCGAAACTTGTCCCGCACCCGCAGGCTGATTTCGCATTGGGATTGCGAACCGCGAAGTGGCTGCCCATCAGTGCGTCGGTGTAATCCAGTTCCGACCCGCTCAGCAGATCCAGGCTGACGGCGTCGACGACGACCCGCGCCGCGCCGCGCTCGATGATCAGGTCGTCCGGCTGGGTGACCGGGTCCAATTCAAAGCGATACTGGAAGCCGCTGCATCCCCCGGCCAGCACCGCGACCCGCAGCGCGACACCCGATACGAGCCCGGGCGGCGAGGCTTCAGATGCCGGTTTCGTCTCGGCGACGATCTCGGCGATGCGGGCGGCGGCGCGATCGGTAACGGCGAACTGTTCCATGATGCACAAGATAGGCGATCACCCAGCGGAATTGAAGCGGCCAGCGGACTCGAAGCGGCATCATCCGGCGCGGCCGGTTGATCGAAGCGGCCGATTGAAGCCAGGCAGAGCAGGGTGTATCCGCCAGGCATGTTCGTTCGCCCCGATCCGGCTCGCTACGCCGTCCGCGCCGCCACGGCCCGCGGCCGGTTGCACCACGAACCCGAAGCGGAGACGCGCTCGCCCTGGCAGCGGGACCGCGACCGCATCATTCATAGTTCCGCATTCCGCAAGCTGCAGTACAAGACTCAGGTCTTCGTCAATCATGAGGGCGACTTCTACCGCACCCGCCTGACCCACAGTATCGAGGTCGCCCAGATCGCCCGCTCCATCGCCCGTGCCCTGGGCCTGGACGAGGATCTGACCGAAGCGCTGGCCCTGGCCCACGACCTGGGCCACCCCCCGTTCGGGCACGCCGGCGAGGATGCCCTAAACACGGTGATGAAACCGTTCGGCGGTTTCGATCACAACGCCCAGAGTCTGCGGATCGTCACCTTGCTGGAGAGCCGGTATGCCGGCTGGGACGGCCTGAACCTGACTTGGGAGACGCTGGAGGGCCTGGTCAAGCACAACGGCCCGCTACGCCACCCTGTCGCGTATATCGCGGACTACAACGACCGCCATAGGCTCGATCTGCACACCCAGCCGAGTGCCGAGGCACAGGTCGCCGCGATCGCCGACGACGTCGCCTATCACTCCCACGACCTTGATGATGGCTTGCGGGCGCGATTGTTCGCGGTCGACGACCTGAAGCACCTGCCGCTGGTCGGCCAATCCCTCGCCGCCGCTCGGACGTCCAGCCTGGATGTTCCGCCGCCGCGTTTGCGGCACGAGATGCTGCGCCGGGTGATCAACGCGATGGTGGTCGACCTGATCGCCGAGACCCGCAGACGGCTGGCCAAATTGGATCCCGACAGCTGTGATGCGATCCGCCGGCACAAGCAGCGCGTCGTCAGCTTCGGTCCGACGATGGCCGATGCCAACCAGGCGATCAAGGATTTCCTGTTCGCCCGCATGTACCGCCATTGGCGGGTCAACCGCATGTCCACCAAGGCAAAGCGGCTGACCGAGGAGCTGTATCGCCTGCTGCACGCCGACCCGACGCTGCTGCCCGACGACTGGCGCGCCCGCGCCGGAGAGCCCGGGACCCACCGCGCCGCCACCATCGTGGGCGATTATGTCGCCGGGATGACCGACCGCTATGCGATGGACGAGCATCGCCGGCTGACCGACATCACCATCAACGGATAGAGGCTGGCATCAAATCAAGGAACCGGGATCCGGCGCGGAACCCCACTTTGTCAGAGAGCTGGCACACCGGGCTTAGGCCAGCGGCCGGGGGACAGAGAAGGACCGGCGGCCAGGCCGGCCCTTGGCATGGTGGTCAGCCACGCGGCAGCCGTTAAGGTGTGCGAAGCGCGAACCGCACGGGAGCCAGTCGGTAGGCAGCAAGCGATCGGCCGGGCGTTGCCCCACCCATCAGCCCGCCGGCGAGGGGAATGATATGCGGGGTGACCGGGCGCATCGGGGACATCAGCAATGAGCGGCCGAAGCCAGAGGTCCAGGGGACCGCTGACGGGGCAGGTTGCGTCACCTCGGCAAGCCTTTGCTCGTCTGGCAGGGCAGCATACACGCGACGGCCATATTCCTGTCCGATATCAAGTGTGGCGGAGTGATACATCTCCACCGCCCTCGGCCAAGAACTGGTCTTTTCGTAAAGCTGGGTCAGGAAGCGGGCGCCGTAGTCGGCATTGGCATAAGGGTCGAAGGCCTGGTCCATGCTGGCGAAAGCGTCCGGATGGTGGGTCAGGCTGATTTGCATGCATCCGACGTCGATCGACCTGGTGACGCGTGGCCGCATGACCGCCGCTGCGGCGACGGCCGCGATCTTGTTGTCATAGAAGCTGCCCTGGCCGTCCATGTTGATGGTCCATGGCCAGGGATTGAATGTGCCGGAAACCGAGTCTCTGCGTCCGCTTTCCACCCGAGCGATCGCCGCGAGCAGATGCGGCGGTATGCCATGGGCGCGCTCAGCCGCGGTGATCGCCTGACGGCATAGCCGCCCGGGCGCCGGGGTTGACGCCGGGTTGATGTCCGCCAGCACGCGGCCAGGCGCCGTCAGGATCAGCAGGACAAGGATGGCGCGCCAGTTCATGGGCCTCGATTACCGGCCAAAGATGAACAAAGGGTTGATTTATCGCCACAATCGTCACAGCCGCGGGCCTCTCGACGGCCCGGCCGCAACCGAACGCAGAGACAGCGATCGTGCCCTACTGAAGTTGTTCGCCGGTGCCGGATTTCAGGATGACGGTCAATGTCTCCGCCAGGAATGTCAGCGACGCCTGATCACGCGGACACATTCCGTCGCTGCCGACCGCGCGGCACCAGCCATCGGTGTCTGCTGGTTCGGGTCGCCGAATCGGTCGGTCATCGCGGCCTGGATCTTCTGCGGTTCGCCGTGACCATGCCCGCGGAACACATACTCGAGCTGCCGGGCTCCCGCTCTGCCGGACAGCGTGATCCGCAACCAGCCGTCCCTGGTCTCGGCCGTCACAAGACAAACGTCGTTTTCCTTGCATCTGTCCGGCAGAGTCGTGGCGGGAAACTCCTGATGAGCCAGTTGCGCGGTGACGTCCTGTTCCGACATCCCCAGGCGCAGGCCAAGGATGTCGGCGCCGGACGCGTCGATCGCCCAGGCCGGTGACGCGGTCACCACCATTGCGACCGCCAAACCCAGATGCCGTATCATGATCTCCAGGATGCCTGAGCGCCGCAGCTTCGTGGCAAATTGCTGACGCCGGTTTAACAGCGGAACCCATCCACCAGCCAAGCATTCTCAGTCGCGAAAACGGTAAAGCAACGCCCGATCGAGCCAGATTTCGAGGCCATCGCAGCTGTCAACCTCCAAGTGGTCGGCCAGGATCTTGCGGCCCGTGGCAATGGCCGCATCGAGAGTGGCGACGTTGAGATTGCAGCCTTCGGCGACACGTCCTTCCTGAAGGAAATAGCAGCGAAACATATGGATCTTCCGACCAGGCTCTCAGGAGTGGGCAATAAACGCCAAACTGGTTCCTAATCGCAATGTATATCGTAACGCCGCCGCGCACGCCGAAACGCGCCGTCGTGGCTCGGGTTGGTCGCGCCGCGGCTGAGGCGAACGGCGGATGGGCCGGCTTCTCGGCGGTGTGTCGTTGCCGGTCGACAGTCGGTGCGGGCGCGCATGGATCATCTGGTTGGGTGTTCCCGCCAGCGGCGCTATAACCGATCGATCGAAACGCCAGAAGGAGATAGACCATGCTGACCAGGCGCTGGGACAAATCGAAGATGCCGTCGCGCCATGTCACGGTCGGGTCGAGCCGAGCACCCCATCGCAGCTACTATTATGCGATGGGCCTGACCGAGGACGAGATCGACCAGCCCTTCATCGGCGTCGCCACCTGCTGGAACGAGGCCGCACCCTGCAACATCGCGCTGAGCCGGCAGGCTCAGTCGGTGAAGAAGGGCGTCGCCGAGACGGGCGGAACGCCACGCGAGTTCACCACGATCACCGTGACCGACGGCATCGCCATGGGTCACCAGGGGATGAAGTCGTCGCTGGTATCCCGCGATCTGATCGCCGACAGCGTGGAACTGACGGTGCGCGGGCACTGCTACGACGCGCTGGTCGGACTGGCCGGATGTGACAAGTCGTTGCCTGGCATGATGATGGCGATGTTACGGCTGAACGTGCCGAGCGTGTTCATGTACGGCGGTTCGATCCTGCCCGGAAGGTTCAAGGGCCGGGATGTGACGGTGGTCGATGTGTTCGAGGCAGTGGGCCTGCACGCCACGGGCGGCATGTCCGACGCCGAGCTGCATGAGCTGGAATGTGCCGCCTGCCCATCGGCGGGGGCCTGCGGCGGCCAGTTCACCGCCAACACCATGGCGATGGTGTCCGAGGCGATCGGCTTGGCGCTGCCCGGTTCAGCCGGATCGCCGGCGCCATACGAGGAACGCGACCGTTTCGCGGTCGACTCCGGTCGTGCGGTGATGAACCTGATCGAGCAAAAGATCCGCCCGCGCGACATCGTGACGCTAAAGGCATTGCAGAACGCGGCCGTGGTCGTGGGTGCCACCGGTGGGTCGACCAATGCCGGCCTGCACCTTCCGGCGCTGGCCCATGAGGCGGGCATCCGCTTCACCATGGACGACGTGGTCGAGATCATGCGGCGCACGCCCTACCTGGCTGACCTGAAGCCGGGTGGCAAGTACGTCGCGTTGGATGTGCATAATGTCGGTGGTGTTCCGGTCGTCATCAAGGCTCTGCTGGACGGCGGCCTGCTGCATGGCGACTGTCTGACCGTCACCGGCAAGACCTTGGCCGAGAACCACGCGGACGTCGTGTTTCCGCCCGATCAGGACGTGATCTACCCGGTGTCAAAACCGATCTCCGCGACCGGCGGGGTGGTTGGGTTGAAGGGCAGCCTGGCGCCGGATGGGGCCATCGTTAAGGTCGCCGGGCTGCACAATCTGCGGTTCGAAGGCACCGCGCTATGCTTTGACTCAGAGGAGGAGGCGTATGCCGCGGTGGATGCCCGGGCGTATAAGGAAGGCGACGTCATCATCATCCGCTATGAGGGCCCGAAAGGCGGCCCGGGCATGCGGGAGATGCTGTCCACCACCAGCGCGATCTACGGCCAGGGGATGGGGGAGAAGGTGGCGCTGATCACCGACGGGCGGTTCTCCGGGGCGACGCGTGGTTTCTGCATCGGCCATGTCGGGCCCGAGGCGGCGGTGGGTGGCCCGCTGGCGCTGGTCAAGAACGGCGACCGGATCGTCATCGACGCCCAGCAGGGGACGATCGATTTGCGGGTCGCGGAGGCGGAACTCGCGGGCCGTCGCGCGGCCTGGAAGCCTCGGCGGACGGATTACAATGCGGGCGCGATCTGGAAATACGCGCAACTGGTCGGACCGGCGCATCTTGGGGCGACGACGCATCCCGGCACGGCGGCGGAAAGCCACTGTTACGCAGACATCTGACGCCGGTCCGCAACCGCGCAGATGGCCTGAGGTTAAATGTGTTTGTTAAATCGAGCAGGCTTGAGCCGGTTGTGCTGACGCGCAACTATCAGCCGGGCTGAAAGAGTCCTGGCCGGCACGTTCGCGAGGGCGTGGGCGATGAAGTGGCTTGTGGGCTGTGCGGCCGTGTTTCTGCTTGCGATCGGCAGTGCCAGTGCCCAACCACCGCCGCCGGGCTATGCGCCGATACCGCCACCCCGGCGAGACGTCGTGCCCCCGCCACCAAGTTCGCGGGTGGTATGGGAGCCCGGACACTGGTACTGGAACGGCGTCCGCTACATCTGGATCGACGGCCATTACGTCGATCAGCGCGGGCATGGTGGGCGCTACATCGAGGGCCGCTGGGTACGGGCGCCGCACCGCGGCAGATGGATCTGGCGGCCCGCGCACTGGGGATAGTGGCGCCCCGGGCACTGGGGATAGTTGCGGCGCGGCGTCCGGCCGCGGCGGGCGAGCGTCACTGTAGTTCGATCAGCACCGGAACGTGGTCGGATGGTTGCGGCTGGCCTCGCTCGTCTCTGTCAGGTTCGGCTGAGGTCAGCCGTTCGGCCAAGGCTGGCGAAAGCAGGGCGTGGTCGATGCGCAGACCCCGGTCGCGCTGCCAGGCGCCGGCCTGGTAGTCCCAGAACGTGTAGACCGAGCCATGCGGATGCATCGCCCGCACCGCATCGGTCAGGCCCATCCAGATCATCCGGCGCCACCGCGATCGGCTTTCCGGACGCACCAGTGCGTCGGCCGGTGGCAGGCTGCCGGGTGCGTAGTCCTCATCGGTCGGGCAGACGTTGAAGTCGCCGGCGATCGCGAACGGACGATCATCCTCGATCAGTGCGCGGGCACGGTCGGCGAGCCGGTCCATCCAGGCGAGCTTATAAGCGAACCCTTCGTCGCCGCGGGAGTTGCCGTTCGGCAGGTAGATGCCGATCAGGGTGGTGCCCTCGATCTCGATCTCGATGTAGCGTGCCTGAGTGTCGTCCACCGACGTGTCGGGCAGCGACCGGTGCACGACGGTAAACGGCACGCGCGCCAGGATCGCGACGCCGTTGTAGGATTTTTGCCCGACCGCGTCGGCGGTATAGCCGAGGCCGTGGAAGGGCAACGACGGGAAGGCGTCCGTCTCGCACTTGATCTCCTGCAGGAAGAGCACGTCCGGCTGGGTTTTCTGCAGCCATCGCTGCACATGGCCTTCCCGCTGACGGATCGAGTTGACGTTCCAGGTGGCGAGCTTCACGTCGGTTGTCTTCTGAGGCGCGCGGTCACAGGTGGTGCTGGAAGGCCGGGTCGCGCGCCGAACCGCTGCTTGCTCCGGCTTGCGCTTGTGGTCACTGTGCGTGCGAACCGGAAGGAAGGGCCGATTATGCCGATCGAATTGTACACCTGGAATACCCCGAACGGTCGGAAGATCAGTGTCGCGTTGGAGGAGATGGGCGTGCCGTATAACGTGCACCCGGTCAACATATCCAAGAACGAGCAGTTCGCTCCGGACTTCCTGAAGATCAGCCCGAACAACCGCATTCCCGCGATCATCGATCCGGCGGGCCCCGGCGGGCAGGCAGCCGGCGGGGCGCCGATCAGCGTGTTCGAATCCGGGGCGATCCTGATCTACCTTGGGCAGAAGACCGGGAAGTTCTACCCGAACGACCCGCGCAGGCAGGTGCCTGTGCTGGAGTGGCTGATGTGGCAGATGGGCGGCTTTGGCCCGATGCCGGGGCAGGTTCATCATTTCCTTCAGGTGGAGAACGCGCAGGACCAGCGTTACGGTCTGCAGCGCTATTCCAAGGAGACCGAGAGGCTTTACGGCGTGCTGGACCGGCGGCTGGCGGAGCACGAATATGTCGCGGACGAGATCTCCATCGCCGATTTCGCCATCCTGGGCTGGGCGTGGCGGCATGAACGGCACAGGATCGATCTGGCGAACTTCCCGGACGTGAAGCGGTGGTATGAGGCGATGATGGCGCGCCCGGCGACCGCGCGGGGGTTCGAGGTGGCGCTGAGCTAGATTGACGTTTGACGCTGGGGAGGCGCTTGCCTACAAGATGTAAAGCAAACGCCGTGTTCGGATGTTTCGCGTCAGCGGATGTTCGGGGATGTTGCCCCGGCGGAGGGGTGGCCGAGTGGCTGAAGGCGGCGGTTTGCTAAACCGTTGTAGGGGGTCAACCCCTACCGTGAGTTCGAATCTCATCCCCTCCGCCAAGCGACGCCCCACGGCGTCTCACTGCATTCCAAACTAGTCGACTTATCAATCACATAACCGAGCCACTGTCCCCAGGGGTCATCGGTCGGCTCCGAGAATCCCAATCAGCCCTGTAGGTTGAATTGTGGGTAGAGAAACCCCAGTCTGCCGGATGAGCAGTAAGGTAGAGATGACGATGGATTCGCGGCTTTCTGCATTGAAGGTCAAGTCATTGACCAAGAGCGGTCGCTACGCCGACGGCAACGGTCTCTATCTCCAGGTTTCCCAATCCGGCACGAAGGCGTGGCTCTTCCGGTTTATGCGGGCAGGCTCCGCTCGGCAGATGGGGTTGGGTTCGGCTGTGGTGGTCTCCCTTGCGGAAGCGCGGTCGCGGGCAATCGAATGTCGCCGGTTGGTGTCCGACGGACATGATCCCATCGTACAACGCGACGCCGAGCGCAGCGCACAGGCGACTGGGTCCACGTTCGGAGACGTGATGACCCTCTATCTCGCGTCGTATGAAGGCGGTTGGCGCAACGTGAAGCACAGGCAACAGTGGCGGAATACGCTCGACACATATGCCCTCCCCGTTCTGGGTGCCACGTCCGTCGCCGCAATCACGGCTGGCGATGTGCTGCGCGTCCTGACGCCGATCTAGAAGGACAAGACCGAGACCGCATCGCGGCTCCGTGGTCGGATCGAAGCCATCCTGTCCTATGCGAAGGCACTGGGCTGGCGGCAGGGCGAAAATCCGGCGGCGTGGAAAGACAACCTTGCCCAACTGTTGCCCGCCAAGGCGCGGATATCCAAGGTGGAGCATCACGCGGCGCTGCCTTGGCGCGAGGTTCCGATTTTCATGCGCGACCTGCGCCAGCGGGACGGCGCAGCCGCCCAAGCGCTCCGCCTGTTGATCCTGACCGCCACCCGAACCTCGGAAACCCTTGCCGCGCGATGGTGCGAGTTCGACCTGGCACGCTCACTATGGATCATTCCCGCCGACCGGATGAAGGGCGGGAGGGAGCATCGCGTGCCGTTGTCGCCTGACGCATTGGCGATCATCGGACGCTTGGGCAGCGTGGACACGCAACCCGACGCCTTCGTGTTTCCTGGCGCAAAGGAAGGCAAGCCGCTGTCCAGTATGGCGCTGTTGATGCTCCTCCGGCGAATGGAGCGCGGCGACCTCACCGCCCACGGATTCAGGTCGGCGTTCCGAGACTGGGCATCCGAGGCGACCGACCATCCAAACGAGGCGGCGGAAATGGCGTTGGCGCATGTGGTCGGGGACAAGGTGGAAGCCGCTTACCGGCGGGGCGACCTGTTCAGCAAGCGGATAGCGCTGATGGCTGACTGGGCGATATTTTGTGGATCCCGTGCGGATTCAATTTTGACATCTGAATCCCCGACCGCTTAGGTTCTGCTCTACCGATCCTCGGTTTCGAGGCGGCGCATTCACAAGTTAGCAGGCAGAACATTAACCGTCCCAATTTGGCGACCGCCGAAGCGTCTCCAGTTCCCATCGCAATGTTCATTCCCGATGCCGTCAAATGGTCGGGCTTGTCGCGTTCCGAGGTCTACCGTCGCCTTAAGGTTGGCGACCTTCGGGCAAGAAGATGCGCTCCCGCACACTGATCTTGACCGACAGTCTACGTGAGTGCGTTGACGCCCTGCCCGATATGGTGTAGTCTGTTACCCAGCAGTCAAATACAGTTCGTGATGAATGGCTCAAGGTACGCCCCATCCATCAAGTCATCATCAGAGTAAATAGAGAAAGCTCCCACAACGGCACTTGCAGGGGCTTTCGATATAGCGTTGAACAGCGATCTTCTAGGTGTATTTACTCAACATCGCAAGTGTCATCTTAGCAAAAAGCATTTTATTACCATGACCCGCGATCACCGGACCAATCCCCGCCGCCGCGCAGACGTTCACATTGCCTTCGCTGAAATACCCGTTGTCGGCCAGCAAGGCGCCAACCTTGCCAAACTCATCGGGTAGATCGGCAATCCTGCCCAGCATCGGTTCAAGCTGCCGCTTGTCGTTGGGCGCCTGCACCACGTCGGCGGCGATCACCAGCAGGCTTCCCGCCGCCACCACTGCCTGCGCGTTATAGCATTGTTCGAACCCGCCGCCGGCCCCTGGCATGATGCGGCTGTCCTCGTCGGTCAGATTGACCTGATCGCCGGGCAAAGGCTCTTCCACCGGCACCACCAGCGGCTTGCCACCGGGTTTCTTGCCGGCCGCCCTCTTGGCCTCCTGCCGCGCCAGCTTGGCGTCATACTCCGCCTTGGCACCCACATACCGCGCCTTTGCCCGCGCCTCGATCTTGGCCTTTGCTTCGGCAATCGCGGCCAGCCGGGTCTCGCGCCGCGCCAGTTCCTCGGGGATTTGCATGCCATCCGGCACATCCGCCTGATCGGCCACCTCGGCGCGGGCCATCAGGTCGGCCACTTCGGCCTTCAACTGCGCCTCGATCCGACCCGCATGCTCATACGACAGCGCGCTGTGGCGAGGCTGGCCCAAGGTTCCGTCAGGCGTAGCCTGATGGAATGGCCAGATGAGGTGGCTGGCATTGGCGTGGATCTTGGTGCCATCCAGCGCCACCGTGCCCAGCTTCAGCACCCCCATCTCACGCGCCACGCCAAGCACCTGAACAAATAGCGCCTCGATCTGCGGCAGGAAGCGCCGTCGGAATGCCGCGATCGTGTCGTGGTCAGGATGCTCGTTGGCGGCGATAAAGCGGAACGCCACGGAGTCATAGGTCGCCCGCTCCAGCTTGCGGCTGGAAAACACACCGGTGGCATAGCCGTAGACCATGATCCCCAGCAGGAGCTGCGGATGGTAGGACGCCTCTCCCGAGCCACGATAGCTGCCGGTCATCGCACGCAGATCCAGTCTCTCGACTACCCCACGATAAACCGGGCCAGATGCCGCGTCGGTAGCCACTCGTCCACCGACGGAGGCATCAGAAAACCAGTGTCGCGGTCAATCAGGCGGAAGTTGCTCATGCGGCAGATACTCGGTCAGAAAGACAGGCAACTCGATACCCCGATCCTACAGTCTGCTTGCCCGTCGCGTTAAGTCCGACAGGCTGCTAGCAGCCTGTCGGACTTAACTAGTTCGCGCAACTATCCTGCCCTAGACGAATCTTGGCAGAAGCAATGTTCCGGTGAGGGCGCTTGTACAGACAGGATATTCCAGAAAATCCCGAATTGGCTAAGTCCGACAGGCTGCTAGCTGTCGGTCGGTTTCCGGCTTTGTCAGCCACCAATCACAGGATCAGGATGACCGAGGTTCAGACCGACTTCTTCAAGACCGGCGAGGCCTTGAAGCGCACGGTCTTACCCGCCTTTACCCGGATCGATTCACCGGTGCGCGGGTTGAGCGCCTTGCGGGCCTTGGTCTTACGAACCGTGAAGGTGCCAAAGCTGGGGAGGGTAAATTTCCCAGACTTCTTCATTTCCTTGACGATGGCGTCAATCAGATCGTTGGTCGCGCGGTTCGCCGCCGCGCCGGTCACCTCAGTCGAATCCTGAAGGACCTTGGAAATGAACGCCTTTGACATCTAAGTTCCTTGTAGCTTCGAGATCAATCAATACGTTGACCCCTCCAAGAACCGCCTTGTGCTACTGACTTAAGCCATTCGTCAACAATTTTGCACGTCCCGGAATGAATTGGTTGATGTAATCGAAAGGATTTTTCGGCGCATGTGATATTTCCGTTGCGGGATCCTGGGACCAAATCGCTGGATCCCAACATGCTTGCTGAGAGCGGCATTTCCGCTGATCGCGGAAATAGCGGCTCATGCAGCAGTCGGCGGACGACAGTAGTGTCAGTTCGCCGAACCCGACCCCACGGTGCCGGTGGCCGAGGCCACTTCCGGACGGGATACGTCAGCCAGCAGCGACCAGATCCGGTCAGGCTGCATCGGCACGTCAGGATCGTTCAACAACCGATCGAGTTCATCGAGCTTCCGGCTGTATTCCGCAGTAGACATACTCACCTCTCGAGAGACGCATAAGAACCGCATCTCGCCTATGAAAGATGGCGATGTCGCGGCGTGACCGTGCATATGAGTTGGCATGTCGTCGTTCGTATCGCCGGTTCGATCACACTGACGACATCACGGCCGGGGCGACATTGAAGCCGGGGTTTCGCAGCGGGGGAACGATGTTCAGAGCGGGGACGAGGTCACCGCGGGAGCCAGGGCGCCGAACTGAGCGGCTGGATGTCCGGGGTTACGGAAACGCAGTTCGCCACCGGGGGCGCCGTCGGGTTCGCCGACGCCGAAAAGCTCCAGCCGGGAGACAAAGCTGATGGCGACGACCCGGCGACCTTCCGGGTTGGTCATGAAGTGCCGCGCCTCGCCTTCCAGTTCCAGGCGTTCGCGCAGACCACGCCATTCCATGCGGTCGGTGTCTTCGACGAAGACCGACAGGATGCCTGGCCGCTGGCCGGTCAGGCGGGCCGGTGCGAGCATCGCCAGGCGCCGGCGTATGGCTATCGCGACCTCGTTTTCCTGGCCTGCGCGCGCGGCCATCACGAAGATGCCGCCGCCGGCCGCGGTCACCGACAGATGTGCCTCCGGCCCGAACTCACGCCGCAGTGAGGATACCAGACCGATGTCCTCGGCCTGCGCACCGGCCAGCAGCAGCGGATCAAGCCGCAGCACGATGGCCTCGTCATAATCCTGCCGTGCCCTGGTTTCCAGCATCGTTCGGATACGCCGGTGCAGATTGGACAGGGTTTCACTGTCCGGATCAGTCTCCTGCAGGCCGCCGCGCAAGCCGAGTGGCAGGGTCATTTTCAGCAGGTAGCGGCCGGGATGGGCGGCGAGCCAGGTTTGCAGATCGGGATCGATGCGGTCGGCCAGCCGGAACCAGGCACCCCGGTGCACCCCACGGCCTTCCTCGGCTGTGACCACATCGCACGCCACCTCGGCTTCGATCTCCTCACGCCGGAGCAGCAGATCGTGCGGTGTTTCATCCTCCAGCCCGGTGAATGCGACGGTGAAGCCGCGCGACCGCTGCAGCATGGTGGTCCGGATCAGGTGGAACACCGGGATCAGGGTGTTTTGCCCGCTGAGGCCGTGTCGCAGCTGCTCGATCAGGCGGTCGCGCCCCTTCGGTGTCAGCCCTGCCGCGACCGACGGGATCTCGGCGGCGATGCGGCCAAGCAGCAGGTCCGCTGCCGACAGCTGGCAGCCGGGCAGGCGGCGAAGCCTGTCCAGGCTGAGTTCCACACCATGACGCTGGCGGATCGCCTGGCCAGAGCGGGGCCCGGATCCGGTAAGCTCACGGATTTCCGCCAGTCGCGTCTTCCAACGCCGGTTGCCGACCAAAGCCAGGAACGGTTCGAGTTTGGGAGGCGGCCGAGCCGATTGCGACAACATGTTCCTAATTTCATCACCAAACCGAGACCAACATTCAGGGCCGAATGTTACCGATCGTCAAGCCGGGCTGTTGCGCAACACCGCATCACGGATGCGTTTCGCTCGCACGCTTGCGTCATGCCAGCGACACCGGAGCGATCGCCGCACGCACCGGCTCGCGCGCTGCCGCCAGCCACCCCGGCGCTACCGCTCCACGCACGCGTCGGCCGGTATGAGGCCGATGCCGCCGTTTCGGCCGTTTGGCGGCATATCCCGCCTCAGTTGCGCGGCATTCTTGCTGTCGTGGGCGCGTTAGGGTTCTGGGCGCGGTGGCGCAGCAGGTGATCAGCCAGCACGCAAGCCAGCATCGCCTCGCCGACCGGCACGGCCCGGATGCCGACGCAAGGATCGTGGCGGCCTTTGGTGACGACGTCGACATCGTTGCCGGTGCGGTCGACCGACTGGCGGGACGCCAGGATCGAGCTGGTCGGCTTCACCGCGAAGCGGGCGACGACCGGCTGTCCGGTGGTGATGCCACCCAGGATGCCGCCGGCATGGTTGGAGGCAAAGGCGACCCGACCATCCTGCATCCGCATTTCGTCGGCATTGGCCTCGCCGGACAGCGACGCGGCGGCGAATCCATCGCCGATCTCGACGCCCTTGACGGCGTTGATCGACATCAGCGCGGCGGCGAGATCGGCATCGAGCTTGCCGTAGATCGGTGCGCCAAGCCCTGGCGGCACGCCGTCGACGACGACCTCGATGACCGCACCGGCCGAGGAGCCTGCCTTGCGAATGCCCGCGAGGTAGCTTTCCCAGGTCTGCGCGGCGATCGGGTCCGGGCAGAAGAACGGATTTTGCGTCACCTGCGCCCAATCCCAGCGGTGCCGGTCGATCCGGTGTGGCCCGATCTGCACCAGGGCGCCGCGAATGCGCACCATCGTGCCGAGTACCAGGCGCGCGACGGCGCCCGCCGCGACCCGCATCGCGGTCTCCCGCGCCGACGATCGGCCGCCGCCGCGGTAATCGCGGATGCCGTATTTCAGCTCATAGGTCAGGTCGGCATGGCCGGGACGAAACTGGGTGGCGATGGCCGCGTAGTCGCGCGATCGCTGGTCCTGGTTCTCGATCAGCAGGCTGATCGGTGTGCCGGTGGTGACGCCTTCGAACACCCCGGACAGGATGCGGACCTGATCGGGTTCCTGGCGCTGGGTGGTGAATTTCGACTGGCCGGGACGGCGCTGGTCGAGCCAGGGCTGGATGACCGCCTCGGTCAGCGGCAGCAGCGGTGGGCAGCCATCCACGACGCAGCCGATCGCTGGCCCATGGCTTTCGCCCCATGTGGTAACCCGGAACAAGTGACCGAAGCTGTTGTGCGACATGACGGCAGACCGTCAGCCGTCCGCGGTGGCGATGTCTGGCGCGTCCGGATGCTTCATGCCGACGACATGATAGCCGCAATCGACGTGATGCACCTCGCCGGTCACGCCGGAGGCCAGATCGGACAGCAGATACAACCCGGCACCGCCGACTTCCTCGATCGTCACGTTGCGCTGCATCGGCGCGTTGAGCTGGTTCCACCGCAGGATGTAGCGGAAGTCGCCGATGCCGGATGCCGCCAGGGTCTTGATCGGCCCGGCGCTGATCGCGTTGCAGCGGATCCCGGCGGATCCCAGATCGGCGGCCAGGTACTTCACCGATGCCTCCAGCGCGGCCTTCGCCACACCCATCACGTTGTAATGCGGCACCCATCGTTCGGCGCCCAGATAGGTCAGCGTCAGCAGACTGCCGCCCGGCTTCATCATCGGCACCGCGCGCTGACAGACCGCGGTGAAGGAGTAGCAGGAGATGTCCATGGCCTGCTGGAAAGCGGCGCGCGGCGTATCGAGGTAGCGGCCGCGCAGGAACTGCTTGTCGGCGAAGCCGATGGCATGGACCAGGAAATCAAGGCCATCCCAGTGTTGCGACAACGATCTGAAGGCCACATCGATGCTGGCTTCCTCGGCCACGTCACAAGGGAACATCCGGTCCGATCCGGTCTGCGCCGCGAGCGGACGCACGCGTCGTTCGAGCGCCTCGCCCTGGAAAGTGAACGCTAGTTCGGCGCCTTGCGCGGCGCAGGCCGAGGCGATGCCCCAGGCCAGCGAGCGGTCATTGGCGACACCCATGATCAAACCACGCTTACCGCGCATGAGGTTGCCTGGAACGGGAAGCTGTGCCGGGACACTATCGGCCATGATGATCCTCTTGCTCGCGAGGCATGGTGACCTGCATCGCCTTGTGGTGGCACAACGCGGCGGGATCGGGCAAGAGCCGGATCAACCGGTCAGGCACGACGGGTGCGGGACGTCGCAGGATGGCGGCCGGATGTGCGTATCAAACCCCCGCCGCGACCAGGCGGCGTTCCGGCGCGTGGCCGACGGAGGGTCCGCGGCGGGAGGCAGGCCGCCTAGTGACCGCCGCCGGCCGCGGCGCGGTGGTCGGCGCGGGATTTTCGCCGGTCAGTCGGCCGATCAATCCGCAGTAGGCATCAAGGTAGTCCGCCATCGCCAGCCGTCGTTCGGCGTAGGCGCGCGCGTTGGCCCGCAGCCGGCGCGACAGCAACCTGTCCTCCAGCAGCCCGAGAATGGTTTGCGCCAGCGTTCGTGGCTGCAGAAACGGTGTCAGCAGCCCATTGTCGCCGTGGGTGATGAATTCGCGCACCGTCTCGGTGTCACCGCCGATGATCGGGCAGCCGATGGCCAGGGCCTCGCGCAACGACCAGGACGCCACGAACGGATAGGTGAGGTAGACGTGGGCATCCGAACGGCGCAGCGCGGCGAGGTAGGTGGTGTAGGCGACGCGTCCGGGGAAGACGATGCGGTCCCGGTCGATGCCGGCGCCGAGTTCGGCGAGCATGACGTCGCGCCAGGTGCCACCCTGGTGCGGTTTGGCGCCATAGCTGATGCCGTCGCCGCCGACCATGACCACCTTGATGTCCTTGCGCGCGCGCATCAGGTCGGGCAGTGCGCGCATCATGATGTGGAAGCCGCGATACGGCTCCAGATCACGCGAGACGTAGGTGATCAGCTTGTCGGTCGGGCGGATCGTCATGCCGTCGATCTCGAGGGTCGTTTTGTGGGCGCCCGGGTCGGGACTGCATGTTTCAAGGTCGACGCCTTCCCAGACGAGGTCGATCTTTGGCCGCGCCCAGTCCGGGTAGGTGGACAGCTGCCACTGGGTCGGGGTCTGCCCCGCGGCGCCGAGATTGAGTGCCACGTGATTGATCGCGTTCTTGGCGCGGATCCGCGGAAAATCGAGCGGATCGGCCGGGAATTCCGGATCGAAGCCGACATCGGCGGTGTTGTGCTGATAGTAGAACTCGAAATAACCCAGCATCGGTGAGTCGGGCCAGACGTCGCGCAGGTTCAGCATCTCGCCCCAGCCGTGATGGCCAATGATGATGTCGGGTTTATAGCCGAGCAGCTTGAGGCCGCAGGCGGTCCTGAACACCGTCTCGGCGCGCCTGACGCCATTGTCGAGTTCGCGCGCGGCGATGTGGGTGTCCGGCAGATCCAGCTTGGGACGGACATAGGGGATCTTGCGGACGCCGCCGATCTGATTGGGATTGGGTTCGGTGACAAACACCACCTCGTGCCGCTGCGCGGCGACAAGATGGCGGATGATGTGCAGGAACTGTCCGGGATAGTTCTGGTGGACGAACAGGAACTTCAATCTTGGGTACCTCGTCTGCTTGAGGCGTGGCCGGACCCGGGCTGTGCGATCACGACAGGACCCCGTATCTCTGCTGTGCCGAACCTGGTTTTTCAGGCTCAGGCGGACGATCTATGACTTGCCGCGTGGCTTGGTGGCCCGCTGGCCCGGCCTGGTTCCAACAGGCTTGTTTTCATTGGGCTTGGTTCCGGTGCGGCCCTTCGCGGCAGGTGCCGTCTTGGTCGGTGCGGCCTTGCCATCGCGCGGATGAATAACGATTTGAAAGGCTTCCAGCGCCGCTAGGCTTTCCGCCTCGCAGGGTGCTCCGCCGGAAACCGGCCCGACCGCGCTGCCATCGACGAAGGTCGCGGTGTAGCTGCAGGCGTGGGTCTTGGCGGCGGTGCCTTTCAGTCGGACTTTAAAGCCCAGAAGCGGCAAAGCCATGCCGCGGCTGCCGCAGAATTTTCCGGACTCGACCCAAGGCGACAGCCAGTTGCGGCCCAGCACCGCCTGATATTCCAGATCCTCGGGCGCAATGCCCTCGAGCGGCGCCATGCCGAAGCCTTCCACCCACTGGCGGCTGCCCTTGTTGCCCAGCCACTCACCGATGGCGCAACCGACGTCGCCCATTCGCTGGATATGCGCCATGATGTCCGGATTCGCCGGTGGTTGCGCGGGTTCGGCCGGTGCCGCCGGGCGGGCTGGCGGCACCGGTGCGGCGGACGGATCCGCAGCGGCGGCGTTCGGCTCGCCGCTCAGCCGCAGGACCTGCAGCCGCGGCGCGGCATCCATCCCCTTATGCTGGTAGATGGTGACCAGGATCTGGGCCGACCCATCGGTGACACGAACCAGCGCCGCAGTACCGTTCAGCCAGCCGTCTTCGCGAAAGGTGCTGACGCTGACGGCTTCCGGCCGCCCGGCGAGGCCTGGTGCCGGGGTGATCCGCACGCCGGGCAGACCGGTCGCGGCATCAGCCGGCGGGTTGCCGGTGGCCTGGAAGACGCAGAACAGCCCGGTCTCCAGCGCCATCAGGTGGGCCGAGACCTGCAGTTCCGCGACTCTGCCCGCGGCCTCGGGGCTTGTGGCCTCGGGCGCCTGACCGGCCGATCGCACAGGGTGCTCCGCCTTGACGCTTCTGGGTCGGCTCGCGACTTCGGACATGCGGCTCTCTCGTACTGTTAAGGTGTTCGTGCCAGCTTGACTTTTGTCATTCAGACGGAAGGGTCGGCGCAAGCAACGTCGTATGATCGTTGCGGCAGGCGTGAGCAGAATTAACGATGCGTTGTTGCTCGGCCATGCAAGCAGTGTTGACCATCATTGCTCCGCCGTCCACATCGCCGCCATCAGTCGGTTATTAATAGCACTGGCGGACAGGCTGAGTGGAAGCAGAATCCCGTTTCCGGTCCGCCTGATTCGCTCGGCCGGCGCGCCGATGTCGAATGCGGCCGCCCGAAGCCCCGCGCGCCAGATCTCACCGAGGCCGAGACACCAGGTTTCCGGGCAGATCGATGCGACGAAGCCAAGCTGGGCATTCTGTTCGGCGATCAAGCCGACGGCTTCGTTCGGCATGAAACGACCGGTGACGAAGACCCGTCCGGTCGCCAGCAGCCGAGCGTCATCGATGGTGTGGCCAACAATGACAAAGTCGACGTCTAAATCCCGTTGTGCCGCGTCGCGGGCGCAGGACAGAATGGTGTTGTAGCCCTTATGCACCCCCAGCCCGCCGACCACGCACAACCTGGCCCTGGCGTGCGGCGGTCGCCGGGCTGACGCGGGTGGCACGATGGCGCCATCATCCTCATGCGGGATAGTTGTAGTTTCTAACGTATCGAAATGACGACGCATCCGGATGGCGGTGTCGTCCGACGGCACGACAACGCGGCGGGCGGCGGACAGGAAGCCCGCGGAGCGGTGTCGGAGCGCGGCGACAGTGATCTTTTCTCGCAGGAAATGGCCGTTGTCGGCGACGCAGGCCTCACACCCGGCCAGGTCCGGTTCTCCACAGTATCGGTCATGGGCACCGACCAGCGATATGCGCGGACAGAACCAGGCGTAGTCATGGACATGCACGTCGTAAGGAATATCAAGTTTTGATATCAAATCGTAAATCGCGGGCGGATGGTCGGCGCAGTGATGCGCTTCGATCATTTCGGGTCGCGCGGCCCGCAGCAGACGCAGCAGGGCGTCGGTTTCGCGCGGCATCGCGTAGATCAGGTTCGGCAGGTCGTCGGATTGCCCGTCGTGAACCGCGATGGCCGGCTCGCCGCCGGCGGTTTCGGCGGGTCTTAGAACAATCGCGCGGCGTCCCGCCCGCGCATGGACCTCGATCCCATGGATCAGCCGCTGTTCGACGCCGCCGCCGTCGTCGTGGGTAATCAGGATGACGGATCGGCGCCATCGGCGGCCGCGTTGGCGCCACCGCACAAGGTCGATCCGCCGCCGTGGTTCGGCCAGCGGATCGCGTGCGCGGTGCTCATCGATCAACGTGGTCCAGCCGGGGTGAAGCCGTTCCAGGATCCGGCTGTTGCGCGCGCGCAGATGCGTCGCACCGCCACCGAACGATGTGCCGCCGAGATGGCCGACGAACAATCCGGTCAGCGCGACGTTGCGCCAGCCAAGCCGCCGGGCGCGCAGGCAGAAATCGTTCTCCTCACCATACCCCTGGGCAAACAGGTCCGCTCGGAACAGCCCGACGGCATTCATGCAATCGCGCCGCAGGTAAAGGCAGAAGCCGACACCGACCGGAATATCGACTTTGCGGCCGCCGTTGGCCCGCTGCGCCGCGCGATCCAGACGGGTCGTCGCCGTCAGGTCGGGCGGTGGATTGGTGCCCGCCGGGCCGGGGTAGCTCAGGATGCTGGCCTCGTTCGACAGGGGGGTCACCGTGCCGATGTCGCGATCGGCGTAGGCGGCTTCGCGCAGCCGTCCAAGCCAGTCGGGGGGCACCAGGGTGTCGCTGTTCAACAGCACCACATCGCGCCCCTGGGCCGCGCGGATCCCGGCATTGGCGGCGGCGGGGAAGCCCATCGGCCTGCGATGGCGCAGCAGATCGATGGTTCGTCGCCGCACCCGGTCGTCGAGTGCGGCGACCAAGTCCGGGTCGGACGACCCATCGTCCACCACCAGAACCCGGGTGCCCGGCGGCAACGTCGCCATCACGCTGTCGAGGCAGGCCAGCACGACGGCGCCGCCGTCATGCACCGGAATGACAACGGTCGTCGCGCGGCGGCTGGCCACAGCACCCCACGGTTGCGCCGGAACCGGAGTATCGGCGCGCAGCACCGGGCTTCCGACCGGGTTGGCCGGGCGCGGTCGTGCTGGCGGACCGGCGCGATACTGTTGGCCAAGCCGCAACGCCGCCGCGACATGGGCGGCCTCGTCCGATCCTGGATCGAGCGGGCTGCCCGGCAGGTCGCGGCCATCCGGTCCCAGCAGATGCAGCGGTCCCGGCATGTCCAGCAGGTCCGCGCGGGTCAGCCGGAACGATCGCGGTCGCGCCAGCGGGCCGACGGCGGCAACCGCGCGCGACTCGTCGCCGGCAAGCAGACTGCGCTGGCGGCGGCGGGACGGATCAAGCAGCGTCAGCACCGGCGCGCTGTCGGGATCGTTTGGATGCCACGCCCATCCGTGGATCCCGCCATTGTCGACTTCCACGCAGCCGATCAGGCGGCGGATCGCGGTGAGCTGGATCGGGCTGCCAAGCAGGGGGACGTCATTGACCCGCACCTCGACGGTGCCCCCGCACGACCAGTTGGTCGGCAGTCGCGGGCCGCGCAGGCGTTTGCCGTCCAGCAAGACAACCGTTCGGCCCGGTGTGACGGGATGGATTTCAAGTCCGCCGTCCGATCGCAAGGCGCACCACCCGGGGCTGCCAGGGCGACGGCCGATCGTTTCGGCCAGACTGACCAGGTCCGCGCTGAAGGCATGGCGGGACAGTGCCGCGACGAGCGGCTTCGTGGCCTCGTCCGGTCCGGCCAGGCGCAGGCGGGCGGCCGCCAGGCCCAGCCAGGCCTGAGCGACATCGTGCTCGTCTGCGACGCGCTGGAACAGCGACGCCGCCCGGGCCGGATCTTGCGCCAGACAGGCACTGGCCAGCGCCAGGGCCACGTTGGGATCGCGCGGCACCAGCCGGTGTGCCCGCTCCAGCCACCGGCGGGCTGATGCCGTTTCGCCGGCGGCAAGCGCGTCCAGCCCCTGCGCCATGGCGGCGTGGGCGAGTGCGGCGACCGGGTGTTCGACTCCGGCCTCGCCCGCGCGCATGGATCAGTCGCCGGCCGCGCGAACGGATTTTTCGTCCGACTCCCGCGCCGGCACGGGCGGCAGGGCGGCGAGGTCCGCCTTGGCGTCCTGCAGGCCTTGGGCGACGGCCCGTTCGGTCCAGCGCCGCGCCTCCTGAAGATCCTGCTCCCCGGCGAGCTTGCGGGCCAGGTAGCGGCCAAGCATCATCTGCGCATAAGGGTGACCACGATCCGCCGCGGCGCGGAACCAGCGCTGCGCGGCGACCCGGTCCCACGGCACGTCGTGACCGCCGCCCAGCATGGCGCCGATGGCGAACATCGCGCCGACGTGGCCCTGCCCGGCGGCTTTCTCGAACAACGCCATTGCGCCAGGGTGATTTCTGGAGCCGCCGCGGCCGGACAGCATCATCTCCGCCAGCATGACCTGGGCATCGATCATGCCGACCTCGGCCGCCTTGGCGATCCAGATGCGGCCTTCCTCGGGATTGGGTTCGACACCGCGTCCCTCGACCAGCATGCGGCCATACCAGTACTGCGCGTTGATCACGCCGTCGGCGGCCCGGCGCAGCCATTCGGCGGCCTTGCGGTCGTCACGCTCGATGCCGAGGCCTTCGGCCAGGCAAACACCGAAGTTGAAGGCGGCGATCAGGTCACCCGAAGCGGCGGCCTGCTCGAACCATTCGCGGGTGCGGATCTGATCCTGTTCGTCGCCGTGGCCGCGCAGCAGCAGGTTGCCGAGATCGACATGCGACCCGCCGTCGCCGGCCTCGGCGGCGATGCGGAACAGCCTGGCGGCTTCGTCCTGGTCGCGTAGGACGCCGGCTCCGGTCAGATAGAGCATTCCCAGGGCGCGCGCGGCGCCCCGGTGATTGGCGTCCGCCGCCAACCGGAACCACATCGCCGCCTCGGCATAATTTGGCGGCAGGGCGCCGCCTTTGGCATAGATGTCGCCGACCAGCGCGGCGGCTTCCGGGTCGCCGGCCAGGGCGGCGCGACGCAGCCAGGATTCGCCGGCGACCGGATTGGCTTCGACGCCGTTGCCATTCATCAAGGCGAAGCCCCAACGTGCCTGCGCGCCGCGATGACCTTTCTCGGCCCCCAGCTTGTAGTAGCCAGCCGCCGCGGTGCGGTCCTGGGCGACGCCCATGCCGCGCTCGAGGACCATGCCGTAGAGATACAGTGCGGTCGCCAGGCCTTTTTCCGCGGCCTCGCCCAGATGCTTGAGCAGCGCCGCCTGCGTCGCCGGATCGCTGGTGTCGCGCGCCAGCACGAGCGCGTAGCCAAGCTGACCCTGTGGCGAGCCACCGGCGGCGGCCTTCTGATACCAGCGGTCACCCTCTTCGAGGTTGCGGAGGTCTTCCGGACCCGACGTCAGGATGAAGCCCAGAACCGCCTGGCCTTCAGCCGATCCTGCCTCGGCGGCCCGCCTGGCCCACTTGGCGGCAGCGGGATAATCCGGCTCCGCCGCGGTCTGGCCACCGAACAGACCGGCGCCTGTCGCTGACCCGGCGGCGGCCTGTTCAGGTCGCATTCCGTGCAGGCACAGCGTCGACAGCAGGGCCTGGGCCTCGACATAGCCCTTGGTCGCCGCGCGCTCGACCCAGCGTACCCCGTCGGTTCGGCTGGGGGGCACGCCGGCGCCTTCCAGGTAGCAGCGGCCCACGCGAAATTCAGCTTCAGGGATCCCGGCGCGCGCGGCGCGCGACAGCAGCACGAAGCCGCCCTTTACGTCACCCTGTTCGAACTGCCGGAGTCCCCGCCGCAAAGCGGCGGCGGGCGACAGGCCAGCCATCAACGTATCGAGAAGAGCCATGGATCGTTGCGTCCGATCGGGAGTTCGAGAAAGCTTACGGCTCGCGCATGCCCTCGGTGGCCAGGGGAACGAACTTGTTCATCAGGTAGCGCAGCACGGTCTGCTTGCCGATGCGGATGTCGGCGGTGACCGGCATGCCCGGTACCAGATGGAAGTTGGCCGGCGTGCCGTGCAGCTGGATCTGATCCAAGGTGATGCGGGACCGATAGAACACGTCCTGGCTGGAAGATGAGAGCGGCACCGACCCGGTCGGATTGCGCTCTTCCTCCTGCGCCGAAAAGCTGTTCGGGCTGATAATCCGCACGATCCCATGCGCCATGCCGTATTGGGTGTAGGGAAAGGTCTCGAACTTGATATCGACCGGCTGGCCGAGCTGCACGAGGCCATCGTCTCGGCCGGAGATGTTGGCCTCGACCTCAAGCGGGGCGTCGGTCGGCACCAGGGTGATCAACTGCTGACCCGCGGTCAGCACGGAGCCGACCGATACCTTGCCGACGGACATCACGGTGCCGTCCCGTTCGGCGCGCAGTTCCACAAGCTGGCGGCGCAACTGGGCCTTGTTCAGCCCTTCGCGCGCATCGGACAGCTTGCTGAGCGCATCGGTGAGCTTGTCGGCGATGTCGGCATGCCACTGTCCGATGAACCCGTTTCGTTCAGCGATCAGGGCGGCGAGGTCGCGCTGTGCGCCCAAAGCCTGCTGTTGCGCATTGGCCAGATTGCCCGCCATCTCGGCCCGGGTGTCCATCGCCGACAGCGTATTGATCTTGGAGCCGACATTGAGGTGCTCCAGCTTCACCCGCATCGCTTCCAGTGTCTTGGCGTAGGCCAGCCGATCGCCGTAGGTGGCCATGTCGGCCCGAGCGCGCGACAGCGTCGCCGTCAGGCTGTCGGCTTTCTGCTGGTAATTTTCCAGGGTGAAATTGAACTGGGATTGGCGCTGGCTGTAAATCGCGGCCTGCAAGGCCATGTTCGGGTCGAGCCCGGTGTAGGTGAACGGGCGGTTTTCGACTTCTGCCTGCATACGCGAAACCTGTGCCTGCAGGGTGGATACCTGCGCGACCAGCTGGCCCATATCCGCCGCGGCAAAGGTCGGATCGAGGCGGGCCAGAACCTGCCCGGCGTGGACGATGTCGCCGGGATGCACCTCGATCGAGCGCAGGATGGAGGCTTCCAGCGGCTGGATGACGACGGTGGGCGAGCGCGCGACGACCAGGCCGGGGGCGGTCACCACCCGGTCGACCTTCACGATGCCCGCGGCTACGAGCATGACCAGGATCATGGTGCTGAAAGTCAGCGCGATGCCGCGCGCGATTCGCGGCATCGGCAGATTGATGATGGCGGAGGACGGCGACTGGTACTCGAGGATCGCCGGCAGGGTCGGGTCCAGCCGATCTTCCCGCGCCGCGCTAATCGCCTTGGAGGAGGGTCGGGGCAGGAGCTGCATGGCCGGATCCTTCGCTTTGCATGTGGCGGTTCTGCTGGTTCCAGAGCGTGCGGTAGATCGGGCATCGTTCCAGCAGGGTGGCGTGCGGCGCGACATCCATGACCTTGCCGCGCTCCAGCACCATGATCTGGTCGCAATTGACCAGCGACGATAACCGGTGCGACACGATGACCATGGTCCGGCCGCGGGCGATGCGCAGCAGGTTGGCGTTTACCAGAGCTTCCGACTCGGGATCCAGCGCGCTGGTCGCCTCGTCCAATATCAAGATGCGGGGATCGGTGATGAGCGCGCGGGCGATGGCGAGGCGCTGGCGCTGGCCGCCCGACAGGTTGGGCGAGCCTTCCTCGATGTAGGTCTCATAACCGTTCGGCATCCGTTCGATGAATTCCTCGGCCCCGGCCAGCCGCGCGGCTCGGATGGCATCCTCAAGCGTCAGACCGGGGCGGCCGGACAGGATGTTTTCCCGGATCGAGCCGCGAAACAGGAAGTTCTCCTGCAGGACGACGCCGAAGCTGGAGCGCAGATGGCGCAGGTTGATTTCCCGCAGATCGGCGCCGTCGATCTTGATGAAGCCGGAGTATTCGCGGTTGATGCCCTGCAGCAGGCGGGTAACGGTCGATTTACCGGACCCGGAGCGACCGACCAGGCCCAGCATGGTGCCGGCGGGGATGGAGAACCCGAGGCGGTCGAGGGCCGGCAGCTTGGTGCCGGCGTAGGTGAAGGTGACGTCCTCGAAGGTGACGGCGCCGGCGAACTTGGGGCGCAGGCCGCCCGAGGCGGCATCGACCTCCAGCGGGCGATTGAGCACCTCGCCGGCCTGGCCCATCGAGCCGCCGACTTCCTCCCATTCCTCGATCAGCCGTGCCAGGCCGACCAGCGGAGCGCTGACCCGCTGGGACAACATCATGAAGGCGAACATGCTGCCGAACTGGAACCCGGTGTCGTCCGACAGCGCCAGATAGGCGCCGACCAGGATCACCCCCATCCACATGAACCGCTCGATCGGGGTCACCAAGGTCTGCGGCCAGTTGGACAGTTTGCCCAGGGCGTAGCGCCACTTACCGACCTCGGCGACCTTTTCGTCCCACAGCGCCTTGCGCTGCGGTTCGAGGGCGAGCGACTTGACGGTCTTGATACCGAAGATGGTTTCGCCGAGCGCGGCGTTCTTCAAGGTTTCGGCGGTGATGACCTTGGCGAAGATCTGCCGGATCGGGCGCAGGTAGGCCAGGATGATCAGCATGATCAAGGTGCCGCACACCAGCACGATCCAGGCCAGCGTGGCGTTGAGGTAGAACAGGAACGGCAACAGCACCAGCAAGGTGATCATGTCCAGGATGGTGGTCATCAGCTTGCCGGTGATGAACTGGCGGACCTGGTTGACCTGAGCGACGCGATACATCGTCTCACCGGCGGGATGACGCTCGAAATAGTCGAGCGGCAGCCGGATCAGCCGATTGAACACCTGTAGATTAAGCTTAGCGTCGACCCTGGTGCCGACGACGAGGATGATCAGCCGGCGCGCATAGCCAAGCAACGTCTCGTAGAAGACGGCGGTCACCAGGATCATCGCGATCAGGAACAGGGTGGAATAGCTGTGATGGGTGAGCACGCGGTCCACAGTCTGCATGACCAGCAGGGGCGGCACGATGGTCAGGAAGCTGATGGCGACCGAGGCGATCAACAGGTCGCGAAGATGGGTTCCCTCCTGCAGCACGATGCTGACGAGCCAGCGCAGGGTGAACGGCGGATCGGCCTCGGCCTGCGATCGTTCAGCGCGCAGCAGGACGGCCTCGCCGCTCCAGACTTCATTGAGGCGGAGTTCGTCCACCGGCACGGGTGGATCGGCCTCGGGTGCGCGCGGATCGCGGATGAAGACGATCTTGGTTTCCGGGTTCGACCCGGTTAGCAGCCCGGCGGAGCCGTCGTTGAACAGCAGGACGACGGGTCCGGCACCGGTGACGGTAAAGAGATGCCGCCAGCGCAGCCGCAGTGCTCGGGACCACATGCCGGCCGCTTGCGCCCATGACGACAGCGCGGCGGCGGTCGGCGCGGTTTCGCCGGCGGCCAGGCGGAAGTCGCCCGGGTCGAGTTCAAGGCCGTAATAGCGCGCCGCCATCATGACGGCGAGCATGCGGGGATGGATCGGCCCGCGGCTGGCGCCCAGGCCGGCGCCCGCGGTGCTGGCACCGGCACCCCCGCCGCCGGCGGCCGATTGCGAAATAGTCGCGGGTGCGCGGCTATTCCCGAACGGTCCCGGCGTGTGTCCGTCAGATATATCCACGGGCAAACCCTTCTAGCGGCGTGTCAGCCAACAGCGCCGACCCGGGGTCCCGAGCCGCCCGCTGCGACTTGCCAAGTTGATAGCGTGGATACGAGAGTTTCGCATCCGCCAAGTTTGTGGGCGGAGACAGCTGCTAACCTGTTGGCTGCATCCCCCAGGCCGTCACGAGGTCATCGGCGGCTCGATCACGGTTTAAGTATGGCGGATCACGACGCCGTCACCAACCTAAATCTTAGTTACATATTGCTACTAGATACGTCTTCATCCCAAATGCAAGGTGCACCCCGGCGGCCGGACCAACGTCCTGTTGCAGAGGTTCGCCGTGGTGGTCGAACCACGTTCCCGACGTTCGCCGCACGGCTTTTCCCACGTTCGCCGCCCCACTTTTCCCACGTGCTTCACACGAGGCGACGAACCTTGGCGGCAGGATCCAGACCGCGGTCTGGCTGCGCGCGGTGCCTTGTGGCACGCCGGCGGCTGGCTGCCAAACATTGAGTTGGCCGCCGGTGCCGTGACCTTAACTTGCAACGCTATCGTCACCGAAATCTGCAACGCTGTCGTCACCGCCATCGAATGTGTTTAACCTGCCCGGCCAGCGGAAGGAGAAGCAGAGGCATGGACATTCGACACGCGACGGAAGCCGACGTTGCCGACATCCAGGCGATCTACGCGCACCATGTTCTGCATGGCACCGGCACCTTCGAGGAGGAGCCGCCCCCGGCGGAGGAAATGCTTGTCCGGTTCCGCCACGTGGTGAACTGCGGCTGCGTCTGGCTAGCCGCGGCCGATGCCACCGGCGTGTTGGGCTATGGCTACTACACGCCGTTCCGCGACCGGTCGGCGTATCGCTTCACCGTGGAAGACAGCATCTACGTCCGTGAGGACGTGCGCGGCCAAGGTGTTGGCAAGGCGCTGGTCGCGCGGTTGATCGAACTGGCCACCGGGGCAGGCTTTCGGCAGATGATCGCGGTGATCGGCGATTCGGAGAACGTTGGGTCGATCGGCGTGCATGCCAGTCTCGGGTTCCACATGATCGGCACGATGAAGGCGACAGGCATAAAGTTTGGCCGCTGGATCGACGTGGTCACCATGCAGCGCCCGTTGGGCAAGGGTGACGCGAACATTCCCGCCTGATGCGCCTCGATCGGCAGCTGCTGGTGATGGCGGCCTACGGGTTTGTCTCGGGTCTGCCGCTGCCGCTGTCAGGGTTCACCTTCCGCCTGTGGTTGTCCGACAGCGGCGCCGGCCTGGCCGTCGTCGGGCTGACCGCCTGGATCGGCCTGGCGTACTCGCTGAAATTCCTCTGGGCGCCGCTGCTTGATCAGGCGCCGCCGCTGCGGGCTTTGCGCGGATTTGGCCGCCGGCGTGGCTGGTTGCTGCTGGTGCAGCCGGCCTTGGGATTGGCGGCGGTTTCGCTGGCCCTCGGTGATCCGGCGGCCGCGCCGGTCGCGGCGTTCGGTTCGGCCGCGGGCGTCGCGGTGCTGTCGGCAACCCAGGACATCGCCATCGACGCCTGGCGCATCGAGGTTTTTCCGGAGCGGCGCCAGGGCCTGGCGCTGGCGGCCTATGTCTGGGGCTACCGCGTCGCGCTGCTGGTTTCCACCACCGGCGTCATCGCCGCCGCCGCTTCGATCGGCTGGCACCAGGCGCTGCTGGGCGTGGCGGTGTTGATCGCGGGCGGCATGGTGGTTACCCTCGCGGCGGGTCAGGAGGATACGCCTGACGCGATCGCCAGCCGCGAGTTCCGGCACGCCGTGCTGGATCCAGTGAAGTCCTTCCTCGGCCGTCCATCGGCGCTGCTGGTGCTGACGTTCGTCGGGCTGTTCAAGCTTGGCGAGGCGATGGCCGGGATCATGACCGCGCCGTTCTATCGGTATCTGACGTTCGACAAGGCGGCGATCGCGGCGACCGGTCCGTTCTCGTTGGGCGCGACCCTGGCCGGGATCACCGCCGGCGGCTGGCTGGTGGCGCGCATCGGGATGGGGCGTGCGCTGCTTTGGGCCGGGTGGGCGCAAACGGTGGCGATGGCGATGTACGTGCTGCTGTCGCGCCTGCCGGGTCAGCATGCGGCGCTGTATGCGACGGTATCGGCCGAGGCGTTCGCCCAAGGGCTGGCCGACGCCGCGTTCCTGACCTTCCTGTCCGCGCTGTGCGCCCGGCGGTTCGCCGCCACTCAATACGCGCTGCTTTCATCGGTGCCGCAGCTTGCCATCCACACCATCGGGGGTGTGTCAGGGGTGATGGCCGCCGCCCTTGGCTGGACCGAGTTCTACCTGGTGTGCATGGCGGGGGCGCTGCCGGGCATGGCGTTGATGGTCGTGCTGCTGCGCCGTGAGGCCGCCGGCGTGCTCAGCTATCGCCATTCTTGAGCGGGGCGCGTCGGGTGGCTGCCGGCACGGCCGGCGATCGTGATGCGGGCCCGCGGTGGGCACGCTGCTGGCGCGGCTGGACCAGCGCTCTTGGAGGGGGGATGTCGCATACCGGTCGACGTTTGCATTGACCGGTATGCGCGCCGGGTTGGCGGGCGACCGGGCGGGGACGGCGCGCGATAGATGACTGTGAGATCCATCGGCGGAAGCGCTGATTGGGTTCAGGCCCGCATGAGCGCGCGGACGTGGACCACGGTTGAAGCCGCCAGGGCATTGAGGTCGTAGCCACCCTCCAGCACCGAGACGAGACGGCCGCCGCAGTGGCGGTCGGCGACGGCGACGAGCTGTTCGGTGATCCAGGCAAAGTCGTTGGTCTCCAGCCTGAGCTGGGCCAGCGGGTCGGCGACATGGGCGTCAAACCCCGCCGAGATGATCAGCAGCCCTGGGGCGAAGCGGTCGAGCGCGGGCAGAATGATGTTCGACCACGCCGAACGGAAGGCGGCGCCGCCGTCGCGCGGATGCAGCGGCGCATTGACGATGTTGTCGGCGACGCCGCGCTCCCATGCTTCGCCGCTGCCGGGATAGCAGGGGCTTTGGTGGGAGGAGGCGTAGAACAGGTCAGCATCGGCGGCGAACATCGCCTGCGTGCCGTTGCCGTGGTGGACATCGAAATCGACCACCGCCACGCGCTGGATGCCCCATCGGGCGCGGGCGTGCAGGGCGGCGACCGCGGCGTTGTTGAACAGGCAGAACCCCATCGGCCGGCTGGGTTCGGCATGGTGTCCGGGCGGGCGGACGGCGGCGAAGGCGACGCGTGCCCAGCCTTCCATCACCGCATCGACCGCCAGGCAGGCGCCCCCGGCGGCGCGAGCAGCGGCTTCGGCGCTGCCCGCACTCATGATGGTGTCGCTATCGAGCTGCACCGGCTCGCCCAGGTCCGGCCGCACCGCCAGGATCGCCTCGACATAGGCCCGCGGATGCACACGGCTGAGCTGCTCGACGCTCGCCAGCGGCGCGGCTTGGCGCAGCAGGTCGGCGAATTCGGGCGCCTCGAGGGCCGCGAGCACGGCCCGCAGCCGTTCCGCGGTTTCCGGATGATAGGGTCCGGTGTCGTGCTCCAGGCAGGCCGGATGGGTGATCAGCGCGGTGGTCACATCAGGGAGCCTTCTGTTCGGGATCATCCGCGCGGCGGCGGATCACGAAGCTGAATACGCCCGCTTCCTCGCTCCACGCCAGCAGGGCATGGCCGGTCTCGCGGCAGAACGCCTGGAAATCGCCGACCGCGGCGCGATCGGTGGCGAGCACGCGCAGGCGCTGGCCGGGTGCGAGGCCACGCAGGGTGCGGTTGGCTTTCAGCACCGGCAGTGGGCAATTCATGCCTTTGACGTCAAGCAGGGTCTCGCTCATGGCGGCAAGATGCGGATCACCGAACGGTTCGGCAAGTGAGGCTCTTGAGTTGGAGCGATCGGCGACGGCATGCTGTGGTGATGAGCCGTATTCGGATTGGCATCGACCTCGGTGGGACGAAGATCGAGATCATGGCGATCGGATCGGATGGCGCCGTGGCGCTGCGGAACCGCGTCGCCACACCGCGGGGCTATCCAGAGACGGTGGCGGCGATCGTCGCCCTGGTGCGTGGCTGCGAGGCACAACTCGGTGTTGAGGCCAAGGTTGGCGCAACGGTTGGCGCCACGGTCGGCATCGGCATTCCGGGGGTGATCAGTCCCGCCACCGGTTTGGTCAAGAACGCGAACTCCATCGCGCTGATCGGCCATCCCTTTGATCACGATGTCAGCACGGCGCTGGGACGCCCGGTTCGGGTCGAGAATGACGCCAACTGCTTTGCCTTGAGCGAGGCGCTCGACGGCGCCGGGGCCGGGTTCGGCGTGCTGTTCGGCGTCATCCTGGGCACCGGTTGCGGCGGCGGCCTCGTCGTCGGTGGCGAGGTACTTCGCGGCCCGCATCGGATCGCCGGCGAATGGGGCCACACACCGCTGCCCTGGCCGCAAGGGCAGGAGGTGCCCGGCCCTCTGTGCTGGTGCGGCAAACATGGCTGCCTGGAGACCTATGTCGCGGGGCCGTCCCTGGCGCGGGATTGCGACGGACCCGGTGCGCACGACCCGAGCGGGCTGCCGGATCGGGCCGCCGCGGGCGATCGGGCCGCGGCGGCCGCGCTGGGGCGCCATGCCGACCGCCTGGCGCGCGGCCTGGCGGTGATCATCAATGTCTTGGATCCGGACGTCATCGTGCTGGGCGGCGGGCTGTCCAACATGGACCATCTCTACCGCGAGCTGCCTCGGCTGATCCGGACATACGCGTTCAGCGACGTGATCGCGACACCGATCCTGCGCAATCAGCACGGCGACTCATCCGGCGTCCGCGGCGCCGCCTGGCTGTGGCCGACAGTCTGAACGACGTCCAGCCGTCACGTCCGGCGTCTGTCGGCGCTTCGGCGGTGGCCTGATCACGCCGCCGCCATTGGTGCCGGTTGAGCTGCGTTCGCGGCTGGTGTTGGGGCGGCCAGTTGACGGTGTCAGGACTTGCCGCCTGAGGATCCGCCCGTCGGCATCCGGTGGCGAGACGGCGCGGGCCGGCAACCAGCGGCGCGGGGGACGAATCGGACGGTTAATCAACCTCGGAACTTAGAGAAACAACCACGCGGCGAACTGAACGTCGCACAATGCTGGTTCGCGACGTCTGACGACAGCACTTCGGAGGTTGAAGCATCGACGCGTGCAGGCCGTGCCCATGATGGCGCGGTTGGAAGGTGCCTGTCTCGCACGACTTGGTTCCGCGATCCAGCAGGGAACTGCGTCGGGGTACCCATTCCTGGTTTCGCGGCGGTTCGCGGACCGCGGGCGAACAGGGTGCTTGACCCACTTGACCAAGGCCTGTTCCAGAGCGCTGCTCGGTTCGCTATCGGACAATTGCGAAACCAACACGGAAGTAAGCGAAACGACACGGCGACGTGGATTTTATCGTCGATTCGCGGATTATCGTTCGGGAGGACAGGATGCACCGCGGCCCAAAATGTCTTAGTATGTGTTTTAACTCATAAAACTCCGTTCATTCCTGCGATGCGGAATGGCAATTGTAACTTCTTCCGATTACCGATAGTGGCTGGGTTTGGGGAATTGGTCGGCAGCCGTCGGGCCGGCGCGGTTCGCCGCATCGGGATCTTGTTCGCGTGCCGACCGATGGCGGAAAACCAGCTAAATGGCGGTGCGAATGAATGCGATAGCGCGTTGTGTGATGGCGAATCCGACGGCATGGAAGCCGCGATGGACCGCTGCGTCCCGACCACGAGATGCGGGAACGGCCTTGTTCTGTCCGACTCAGCACTATGTCAAAACTAGACATTATTCCGTATATATAATAGGATGCCCGGAACAAATACGGTTGGTACACCGCTTCGTTACGCGACACGAATTCGGGCGCGTGACAACTATCATTCGGCGGCCATCGCTTCGGCCCGATCGGCCGCCGATTTTACATGAAAGGTACAGGAGTATGATCACAAACGAGGTCAGTGATGGTCTGGCCGGCATCTTGCGAACGGCGATCGTGGAACTTGTCCGCCGCGATGGACCGGATCTGTCAGCCCGTCAGCTCGGTGTTTTCCTGACGTGCTATCTTGAGACCGAGGCGCAGACGGTGCGTGGACTGGCTGCCAAACTCGGAGTCTCCAAACCGGCGATCACACGGGCGCTGGACCGCTTGTCGGAGTTTGATCTGGTGCGTCGGAAGACTGATCCGCTTGACCGTCGTAGCGTGCTGGTGCAGCGCACCGCGACCGGGATGGCGTTCCTGCGGGAGATGCGGACCATTCTTCGTGATGCCGCCTCGACTTTACGGATCACTGCCGAACCGGCACAAGCTCGCACCCGCACGGGGAACGAGCCGGCTAGAGCCACGCATTAAGATCCGGGCCGCGGCGGTTCGCGGCCCGGCCGCATCTGGCGACAGTGCTTCCGGGGTTGGCGTTCGACCCTCCGGATCCTGTGTCCCTGCATCGCTGTCCGATCGGTTAAAGGTCGGGGATGTTAGTGGGACTTCTCCGACAAGCCGACAAGAATTGTCGAGACCTACGGCTGGCAGTCGGTCGGCTGGACGTCAGTAAATTGCTTCGCCGATTTGCGCACGATCGGCTTGGATCCGGTTGATGCTCTTCCTGTCCAGGCGTCGTTATGCGCCGCCTTACCCGACGATCGCGCCGGGAATTCTGGTGGATTATTCGTTCCGCCAGTAGCGTGCATGGTTTTTAAATCGTCCGATCCGGTGGGCCAAACTTTTCGCTTCGCTGTCCGAACGTGCGGGTCCTCCGTCTGGACAACTCGCGGCTGCCGCGCTTCGATGCTGTCGATCAGCCGCGTCATCAGGCACCGGCTGAAAAAACTGTATCTTGTCCCATGGCCGTTGGCAGGCCTGGGATGGCGACACAAACAGGGAGAAACCCATGCTCGTTGATCACCGTACGTACACCGTCAAGCCCGGCACCATGACTCGGCATATGGCCATCTACCAGGAGTATGGCCTGGCGCCGCAGAAGCGTCATCTGGGCGAACCTCTGGCCTATTTGGTCACCGAGTCGGGCGAAGTGAACACTTACATTCATCTCTGGGTGTACCAGGATGCCGCCGACCGGGCCACCAAACGGGCCGCGATGAGCGCCGATCCGGAATGGCAGGTCTATCTGCAGAAGACGGGCGAGGCGGGGTATCTGATCGCCCAAAGAAACAATCTGATGACGCCGGCACCGTTTGCCCCGATAAAACGATAGTTCAGGAAATGGCCTTTCCGCGGCCATGGGACTCGATTTGCATCCGGACAAATGATTGAGGCCAGCATCGGCCGACGTCGCAAGCGAGCACATGCGGCCTTGGCGCCTAGCAGCCTGTCGGAGTTGGATGTTTGGCGGCCAGCCGGGTCTCGCGCCGCGCCAGTTCCTCGGGGATTTGCATGCCATCCGGCACATCCGCCTGATCGGCCACCTCGGCGCGGGCCATCAGGTCGGCCACTTCGGCCTTCAACTGCGCCTCGATCCGGCCCGCATGCTCATACGACAGCGCGCTGTGGCGAGGCTGGCCCAAGGTTCCGTCAGGCGTAGCCTGATGGAATGGCCAGATGAGGTGGCTGGCATTGGCGTGGATCTTGGTGCCATCCAGCGCCACCGTGCCCAGCTTCAGCACCCCCATCTCACGCGCCACGCCAAGCACCTGAACAAATAGCGCCTCGATCTGCGGCAGAAAACGTCGCCAGAACGCAGCAATCGTGTCGTGATCGGGATGCTCGTTGGCGGCGATAAAGCGGAACGCCACGGAGTCATAGGTCGCCCGCTCCAGCTTGCGGCTGGAAAACACACCGGTGGCATAGCCGTAGACCATGATCCCCAGCAGGAGCTGCGGATGGTAGGACGCCTCTCCCGAGCCACGATAGCTGCCGGTCATCGCACGCAGATCCAGTCTCTCGACTACCCCACGATAAACCGGGCCAGATGCCGCGTCGGTAGCCACTCGTCCACCGACGGCGGCATCAGAAAACCAGTGTCGCGGTCAATCAGGCGGAAGTTGCTCATGCGGCAGATATCCGGACAGGAAACAGGCGACTCGATACCCCGATCCTACCGCCTGATCCCGCGTCGCGTTAAGTCCGACAGGCTGCTAGAGCGCGATCGCAGAAACGCGCGACGCCAAGCGACCGCGTTTCGCTACGTCGATCGGCGACTTCAGACGAACAGAGACGTGTGGCACTTTGCTGATGCAGGTTACTAGCGGCTACACCATCGACCGCTGTGTCCGGCTCAGTGGCGGCGTGCCTCAGCGGGAGCCAAATATCGCGCTGCCGACCCTTACCCATGTCGCACCGCAGGCAATGGCGCGTTCGAAGTCAGCAGACATACCCATGGATACTGTCGGCAGCTCATGACGAGCGGCACGGTCGGCGAGCCAACTGAAATGCGGCCGCGGGTCATCGTCCTGCGGTGGCACACACATCAGGCCGACCAGAGCCGAGCCGAACCGGGCCTTGCAATCGTTGATGAAGCCATCTGCATCCGCGCGCGATACGCCGGCTTTCTGGGATTCCGAGCCGGTATTCACCTCGATCAGCATGCGTGGTTTGCGGCCTTCCTTGAGCATCGCGGCCTCGATCGCGTCGGCGAGTTTGGGCCGGTCAAGGGTTTCGATCACGTCGGCGATTCGAACGGCGTCACGCGCCTTGTTGGTTTGCAGGCCGCCGATGATGTGCAGGCTGAACGGATGCGCGGCGCGCAAAGACGGGAATTTACTGGCGGCTTCCTGGACGCGGTTTTCGCCAAACACCGTCTGACCCGCGGCCAGTGCCGCGACGACCGCTTCGGCGGGCTTGGTTTTCGATACCGCCACCAGCGTGATGTCCTCAGGCTTGCGGCCAGCGGCGACTGCGGCCCGGGCGATACGGGTCCGGATCTGGTGGAGGTTGTCGGCAACCGGATCGATCATGGCAGGGTTCTTCATTGCTACATCGCGCTTCCCGCGCGCCCGATTGCTACAAAGCGCGTCCGGCGCGCTGCTATAAGGCGCGTCCCACGCGGGGCATTCTCACCTGACGCGGTCGCAGATGCGAGTCTGATAGCTTCAGTTCGAAGCAATCAGACCCTCCTTATTTGAGAGGGGGCGATTGACGTCCGCGGTCAGGTCAACCCTCAGACGATCTGGGTCGAGAGCGGTCGCCGTTCGCGTTGGCTCACGGCAAACTCCCCAGAACATTGTTTTAGTAAGCATCTTCACCCGTTCAGATAACCAATCTGAACGGGAGCTGCCCTAGGTTCCGATGCCGCCTATCGCCAGATACTTGATCTCCAGGTAGTCCTCGATGCCATACTTCGAGCCCTCACGGCCGAGGCCGGACGATTTCATTCCCCCGAACGGGGCCTCTGCCGTGGAGATGATGCCCTCGTTGATGCCGATGAGGCCGTACTCGAGCGCCTCGCCGACGCGAAAGATGCGACCGACGTCACGAGCATAGAAATAAGCCGCCAGACCGAACTCGGTGTCGTTCGCCAGCTTGATCGCTTCCTCCTCGGTCTTGAAGCGGAACAGCGGTGCCACTGGGCCGAAGGTCTCCTCGCGGAAGATCAGTGCGTCGTGCGGCACGTTGGCCAGCACCGTCGGCTCATAGAAGTTGCCGCCGAGACGGTGCTTCTTGCCGCCGGTCACCACGGAGGCGCCGAGGGAGAGGGCGTTGGCGACGTGCTCCTCGACCTTCTTCACCGCGTCGGGGTTGATCAGCGGACCCTGACTGACGCCGTCCTCCATGCCGTTGCCGACCTTCATTGCCTCCACAGCGGTCTTCAGCTTGGCCAAGAATGCGTCATACACGCCGTCCTGCACGAGGATGCGATTGGCGCAGACGCAGGTCTGCCCGGTGTTGCGAAACTTGCTGCCCATGGCGCCGACCACGGCCGCATCGAGGTCGGCATCGTCGAACACGATGAACGGTGCGTTGCCGCCCAGTTCCATGCTGGTCTTCTTGATGGTGGGCGCACATTGGGCCAGCAGCTTGGCGCCGACCTCGGTCGATCCGGTGAATGAGAGCTTCCGCACCAGCGGGTTGGACGTCAGCTCCCCGCCCATCTGGCTTGCACTGCCGGTCAACACATTGCAGACGCCCGCGGGCATGCCAGCCCGTTCCGCCAGCACCGCCAACGCCAACGCGGAAAACGGTGTCTGGCTCGCCGGGCGGATGACACCGGTGCAACACGCGGCCCAGCCCGGTCCGGCCTTGCGCGTGATCATCGCGGCGGGAAAATTCCAGGGGGTGATCGCGGCGAAAACGCCGATCGGCTCCTTCAGCACGAGAATGCGGCGACCTTTGGCGTTCTGCGGGATGGTGTCGCCGTAGATCCGTTTCGCCTCGTCGGCGAACCAGTCGATGAAGCTGGCGGCATAGACGATCTCACCCTTGCTCTCCGCCAGCGGCTTGCCTTGTTCAGCGGTCATGATCAGCGCCAGATCGTCGGCATTCGCCAGCATCAGGTCGGACAGCTTCCGCAGAATTGCGCCGCGTTCCTTTGCCAGCATCGCCCGCCACGCGGGATAGGCGCGGTTCGCCGCCTCGATCGCGCTGCGGGTCTCAGAGACGCCCATGTTTGGAACTTCACCCACCGCTTCGCCGGTCGCCGGGTTTTTCACGGTAATGGTCTGGCCGCTATCCGCTTGTACCCACTTGCCGTCGAGGTAGTTCGCCTGTCGGAACAGCATGGGGTCCTTCAGCGGCAGCGGCGAGACTGGGTTCAGCATCGGTTTGTCCTCCTTCCCCTTGGTCCACGAGACATAGGAAGTCGCGCTCACGCTTTCAGGGTGCTTCCGCCAGATCGCCTCGGTGACCGGGCTGTTTAGGTGGCCAAATGACGCCAGTGGATCTTCGTAGGTCCAGCAGGGGCGTGCAGTCCATGCTTGCCTTCCTGAATGCCTCGGTCTAGCTGGCGCCTTCTTGAAATCGGATCCGCAGCGATGATTCCGCGATATTCCCGTCCTGCAATGGCTGCCATCTGGGCCCCTGAGAACCGCTACCGCATCTGGTTCGAGGTCGAAGCTCTTGCCGCCGAGGGCATGGCCCGCGTCGGCGCGATCCCGGAGGCGGCGGCGCGCAACATCCGCGAAAAAGGCGCCCCGAAGCTGGCCGCGATCAGCGCCGCGGATGTGGCTCGGATTGATGCGATCGAGCAGGAGACCCGCCATGACGTCATCGCCTTCCTGACCTGGCTGGCCGAAGCGGTTGGTCCCGACTCTCGGTTCGTGCATCAGGGCATGACCAGTTCCGACGTGCTGGACACCACGCTGTCGGTGCAACTGACCCAGGCCGCTGATCTGCTGCTGGCCGATATCGACGCCGTCATGACCGCGCTGAAGGCCCGCGCGATCGAGTTCAAATATACAGTCACCATCGGCCGCAGCCACGGCGTTCACGCCGAACCGACGACCTTTGGCCTGAAGCTGGCCGGGCACTACGCCGAGTTCGGCCGCAACCGGAACCGTCTGGTCGCGGCCCGCCAGGAGGTTGCGGTCACCGCGGTCAGCGGCGCGGTCGGCACATTCGCGCATTTGGATCCCAGGGTGGAGGAATACGTCGCCGAACAGCTGGGCCTAAGCCCTGAGCCGGTTTCCACCCAGATCATCCCCCGCGACCGGCACGCCGCGTTCTTCTGCACGCTTGGCATTATCGCCAGCAGCATCGAGCGGCTGGCCACCGAGGTTCGTCACCTGCAACGTTCCGAGGTGCGAGAGGTGGAGGAGTTCTTCCATCCCGGGCAGAAGGGCTCCTCGGCGATGCCGCACAAGCGGAACCCGGTGTTGAGCGAGAACCTGTGCGGCCTGGCTCGCATCGTGCGCGCGGCGGTGGTGCCGGCGCTGGAGAATGTGACGTTGTGGCATGAGCGCGACATCAGCCACTCTTCGGTCGAACGTGCGATCGGTCCCGATACGACCGTCACGCTGGACTTCGCGCTGATGCGGTTGGCCGGCATGATGGAGAAGCTGCTGGTATATCCGCAACGAATGCTGGCGAACCTGGAGAGCCTGGGCGGCGTGGTGCATTCGGGCGAGGTGCTGCTGGCGTTGACCAGGGCCGGGATTTCGCGAGAGGACGCCTATCGGATCGTGCAGAGCTGTGCGATGGCGACGTGGACCCGAATGGGCATGCCGGACGGACGGTCGTTCCGCGCCAACCTTGAAGCCGACCTGGAGGTATCGCGGATGGTCAAGCCGGCGGAGCTGGATGCGGCGCTGGACGCGGCACTTCACCTGCGTTCAGTGGACCGCATTTTTGAGCGCGTATTCGGCTGAATCCCGAGCCCGTCCTCCCGAAGCAGTGACCGATCATCGGGTTGCTGTTCACACGATGTTAAACACGTTCCAGGCGCGGGACGACAACGACGCGTACGAAATGACGATCACCGGCATTCGTCGCGCCAACGCGACCGGCGCCGATCAGGTGCGCGGGTCGGTGGGCCACTTCAACGGCATTGACCCACCTCGCGTGTGGCAGGCGGGTGTGGTTCCCGCACAGATACGCCCTCGCACAGATACGCCCTGCGTAGCCCTGTTCACCTGGATAACATTGTCGAGACGTTCGCGCGGGTTCTGATGAGGGAAAGCCCCGCCGAGCCTCTGCAACTCGGGTCGGACAGGGTGCAAACTGGGCGATCTGGCGGACAACGTGCGGCGCCATCCGCCTGCTGCCCGGAACACCTTCGAGCACGAGGTCGCCGGCCCGGGATCGTCCGGCGGCCACCTTATCGACAACAGCCGGCTGATCGAGGAACGTGGGATGCAGTACCGGCCGTTCAATCAGCGGGTGCCGCAGATCATCAACGAGGTTCGCGGGCAGGACAATCTGCCGGCGATAGCGGGCTAATCGGCCAGAGCCGGTTAGCAGGGGGGAACCAATGAACCGGCTTGCGGGGAAGATCATACTGATCAGCGGCGGCGCACGCGGCCAAGGAGCGGCCGAGGCCAGGTTGTTCGTTGCGGAAGGCGCAAGAGTTGTCATCGGCGATATTCTCGAGGCCGAGGGTCAGCGGCTTGCGGCGGACCTCGGTCGGCCGGCGGTGTTTGTAAGGCTGGATGTCACGCTGGAGCACGATTGGACCAGGGCCGTCGAAACCGCGATCGGGTTGGGCGGTCTGCATGGCCTGGTCAACAACGCGGGCATCTATCAGCCGAAAACACTGATGGAAACTGATGCCGCGCTGTTCGAACGCCATATGCGCGTCAACCAGTTGGGATGTTTCCTCGGCATGAAGTCGGTTGTTCCGGCAATGACGCAAACCGGCAGTGGATCGATCGTCAACATCTCCTCGGTCGCCGGTCTGCGGGGATCGCCCGGCGCGATGGCCTACAGTTCGACAAAGTGGGCGCTGCGCGGGATGACCAAGGCTGCCGCGATCGATCTGGCACCGCAGAAGATCCGGGTCAATTCGATCCATCCGGGACCGATCGACACAGAGATGTTAAACGTACGCACGCCAGAACAAAATCAACAGCGCCTGCAGTCTGTGCCGATGAAGCGGATGGGCACGGCCGAGGAGGTGGCAGATCTCGTGCTGTTCCTGCTTTCCGAGGAAAGCGGCTATATTACGGGCGCCGAGGTCGCGATTGACGGCGGTGCCACGTTGTAACGGCGGCTACAGCATGCGCTGGGCCAGCTCGGTGCCGCGGGCGACGACCTCATCGAATGCCGCCTGGGCGGGTTCCCTGCCGGTCCAGTCGCCGTCACCGAGGATTTTGCCGATGCTGGAATCGTCGAGGGTCGCGACGCCTTGTCGTTCACCATCATGGCAGGAGTAGAAGTGGCCGTTACGCCGCTCGATCACAGCGTAACGCGACTGATCGGTTATCATCAGGTGGGTTCCGTGGTCTGCAACGATGGTCACGGTCATCACGCGGCTCCTTGATTATGTCTTGGGATCATGTCGTGGCCCTTGCCGCCAGCTTGTCCAATTTGACCGCCATGATGAAGTCGTTCTCGTGCAATCCCTTGATTTTTTTCGTGCGCAACGAAATCGTCGCGTAACCCCATCCGAAGCTGATGTCGGGATGATGCGCCTCGGTCTCGGCGACCGTGCCGGCCTGGTATACAAAGGCGAAAGCCTCAGCAAAGTTCTTGAACCGATAGCTCCGCTCGATCCGCGTCGCCTCGTCCCGCAGCGCCCATTCGGGTGCCTCATGCTGGTATTCCGTCGCCTCCTGGGGCGTCAACGGCGGAACACCGCCCCGGCAAGGTGTGCAGGTCTTTTCCGCGAGCGCGCTGGTCATGGTCTAATCTCCGTTGCATAGCAGCGTGGAAAGAACTTCCTTTATGATCGAGAGCATCAGCGCGATCACTCTCGCGACCCACGATATGGCGCGTGCGGTGCAATTCTACACCACTTTAGGATTTGACCTGGCGCACGGGGGGGAAGATGCGCGCTTCACCAGTCTCCGCGCTGGTACAGGTTACTTGAATCTGACCGCTCAATCCGCCGAGCGATGCTGGGTGTGGTGGGGCCGCGTCATCTTCCGCGTATCCGATGTGGATGACCTGTATGCGCGGATCATCGAGCGCGGCATTCGGCCAGCCGCGGGACCGCGGGATGCCGCTTGGGGGGAGCGTTACTTTCATCTGACCGATCCAGACGGCCACGAACTCAGCTTCTCCCAACCGTTGCGGTGCTAGCGAAATATTGCTGCCGCCGAACCGATCCAGACCTGCGAAGATCCGTCGTGGCAGCGGGGCTTGAATTGCGTGAAATGGTTATCCTCCACGGCCCAGGCGCTCATCCAGCGCGAGATAATCCGATGACCGGATTGCCAACGCCAAGTCGGCGGCACTTGCCATTGCCACCTTTGGGCCGCCGCGTAGTCCTGTCAGCGCTGCCCGGACAGCCAGCACCGTCGCCGCCAGGATTTCTTGCGGATAGATCACCATCTTGATCCCGATCGAGGCCAACACGTCGTCGGTCGGCTTGAAGTGCTTTCCCGCGGGATTTGTCACGGCGATCGCTGGCCTGCCTGCGCACGCCTCGACCGATGCTCGCATCTCCTGCTCCGACATCGGCGAGTCGAGAAACAGGATGTCCGCTCCTTCCGCCACGAAATCCTGCAGCCGGACCAATGCCTCCTCGAACCCGCGTGAGCCGCGCGCGTCGGTCCGAGCAAGTAAAAGAACCCCTTCTTCCCTTGCCGCCTGCACAGCGGCTCGGCAGCGCAACCGAGCTTCCTGGCGGTCGACAACCAACTTGGCGCCGTTGTTCCCGAGTTGCCTGGGCCACTGCTTGTCCTCGATCAGCACCGCGGCGGCGCCGGCCTGAGCATAGCCGCGGATCGTCTTCCGCACCGCGATCGCGTTGCCGTAGCCGGTATCGCCGTCCGCCAGCCAAAGCACCTTCGGCGCCGCGGCGACGATCGCTTCAACCGCGTCGCGCATTTCGGGGAAGGTCAGCAGGTCCATATCCGGCGTGGCCAAGCGCGTAGCCGAGATCGAGGATCCCGAGGCAAAGCCGATGCTGAACCCGGCTTCCTCCACCAATCGTGCCGCCAGGCCGTCCCCGCACCCTGGAACGACTTGTAAGGTAGCCTGGTTCAAAAGCGCCTTCATGGCTTCTGCTTGCGGACGCATGCTTATCCTCTCCGATCTCAAAAAGGACGCAAGCTAGAACATTGCCATGCGATGGGGAACGTCCCCAGGTTCCCCCGGATGTTCGCCCTCAGGTGCCCGGATCAATCCAGCCAATATGGCCGTCGCCGCGCCGATAAACGACATTCAGCACGCCCGAGGCGCTGTTGCGGAACATCATCACCGCCTGATCGGCAAGGTCCATTCGCATCACCGCCTCGCCGACCGAGAGGCTGGCTATGTCGGTCTGGGTTTCCGCGACAACTGTAGCGTATGCCTCATCCAATGTGCGGCCATCGGTGGGAGCGACGTCTGCTCCGTTGGTCTCTTCCCGGAGGATGTACTGCCGGGCAGCCTCAGGCTGCGCACGCTGCGCCATGTCGCGATGGTGGTCATTGACCCGGCGGCGATAGCGGCGCAATCGCTTAGCGATATGCTCCGCTGCGTCATCGAAGGCGGTGTTGGCGTCCGCCGCCTCACCCTCGCCGCGCAACTGCAGGCCCCGTCCGGCATGGACATTGATATCGCAGGTAAAAAAGCTTCGTGCGCGGCTGAAGGTAACATGCGCCTCCAACGCGTGGTCGAAGTACTTGCCAGCGATGGTGTCCATCTGGGTTGACACCCGGGTTCGCAACGCGTCCGACAAATCGACTTGTTTGCCGGAGACCGTTATCTGCATCGTTCTCTCCCGACCAGTTCGACAGGCCGCCCGGGACGATAGATCGACCGGTGTCCCCGCGGCTACGGCATTTGGGCACGGTGCGGGCCGCGGTGTCCACTGCGGAAAGCCCCTTCGGGATCGCCGGATCAAGGTTGTTCCCTGAGTGCACTTCGCATGCCACCGGAGCCGGCTTCTTGAACATCCGGGTCGAAGCTGTTTTGCTGCCGAAAGGCCGCGCAATGAGAGTGCGGCCCGATGCACTTTGTCGCCAGGAAACGCTGCATGACCAGGGAATCGCCCACCGCCGCGGGGCGATACGTCGCTTTTTTTAACGTGTCCGCGTCACATGACCGCTCGGCGTTTCGCGCTTCTCTACGATCCTGTAATAGGCTGCTGCCCGAGCAGCAACGTCAGGGAGACCTTCCGATGAACCCAAGCCGTGCTTCGGCCCGTGCGGCTAGGTCTGGCGGCTTGCGATGGATCTGGCCGTGGCTGAACAGGGGGATCGCCGCATGACGAATGGCAACGGTCTCCGCCCCATTCCGCTCAATCGGGCTAATCTTGGCCGGCTGCCGCCTTCGGTTTCGGTGCCGCGTTTCGATCCGGGCCGGGTCACCGCGGGGATCGTCCATCTCGGATTAGGCGGGTTTCACCGCGCCCACATGGCCCGGTATACCCATAATCTCATGCAGGCCCGTGATGACGCCCTGGCCTGGGGCATCACAGGAGCGGGCCTGTTGCCAGCCGACCGCCGGATGCGTGAAAGCCTGGCGCCGCAGGACAATCTCTATACCCTCGTTGAGCGCGGGTCGGCGGATGAACACGTGACGGTCATCGGCTCGCTCGCTGATGTGGTGTTCGCCGGGGACTCCAGCGCTGACCTCATGGCCGCCATTGACCGGCCAGACATCCGTATTGTCAGCCTGACCGTCACCGAACATGGCTACTGCCTCGACCGCTCGACGAAGCAACTCGATCTGGACCACCCGCTGATCCAAGCGGATCTGGCTCATCCCGATCGTCCGTCAAGCGCGATCGGTATCGTTGTAGAGGCTTACCGCCGCCGCCGCGATCGCGCTATCGCGCCGTTCACCGCACTGGCCTGCGACAACATCCAGCACAACGGCAGCGTCTTGCGGGCGGCGGTGTTGGCACTGGCGGCGCTTCGAGACGCGAAGCTGGCCGACTGGATCGCCGAAAACGGCAGCTTCCCGAGCACCATGGTGGATCGGATTACGCCCGGGACGGCGGAAACAGACACCGCGGACCTGGCTTTACGCTACGGCGTCGCCGACCGTTGGCCGGTTTTTGCCGAAAGCTTCACCCAATGGGTGATCGAGGATCGCTTTGTTCAGGGCCGTCCTGCGTGGGAGGACGTCGGTGCCCAGTTCGTCGGCGACGTTGCTCCCTATGAGTTCATGAAGCTGCGCCTGCTGAATGCCAGCCATCTCGCGGTTGCCGGCGTGGGGAAACTGGCTGGCTACATCACGGTCGATCAGGCGATGGCCAATCCGCTGATCGCGCGATACATGACCGCGTTGATGGACCGCGAGACCGGGCCGACCCTGCCCGCGGTTCCCGGCATCGATCTGCCGCTGTACAAGGCGACGTTGATCGAACGGTTCGCGAATCCGACGATCAGGGACACGGTTGAGCGGGTCAACACGGACGCGCCGTTGAACGTGCTGGTGGACCCGATCCGAGACCGATTGCGGGGCGATCAGCCATTAGACCTGCTGGCACTGGCTTTGGCGGCGTGGCTGCGCCGAGTGCGTGGGGAAGACGAGCAAGGCCAGCCGATCGATGTGAAGCATCCGCTTGCTGAGCAACTGCGTGCGAAGGCGATCGAGGGCGGATCGGATCCGCGTCCTCTGCTGAGCATCAAATCGCTTTTCGGCGACACTGGTGGGGACCCACGCCTCAGCGAGCCCGTCGCCCACTGGCTCGGTGCGCTTTATAAAGCAGGCAGCCGCCAGACGGTCATCGAGGCGGCTGCCACGCTTGGGTTCTGAACTGGATGCCAATCCTGAACCGACAGGTTCGTGTCCAGAAGGCCCGTTGACGGCGTGGCAAGACAGTGAGAGCGTTTCCCCTAAGCCGCTGAAACAAGGCGGGGTATCGTTCGATATGGGGAGACGTGTCATCGTCCATGATCTTCAGTTCAGGGTTACGGCTGTCGTCGGGGCCGCGGCCGGGATGCTTGCTCTTTCTGCCGGTGCGGGTGTGGCCAGAGCGGATTCAACGATCACCATTGCCACGGTGAACAACGGCGACATGGTGGTGATGCAACGGCTATCGTCGGCGTTCGAGAAGCTGCATCCTGACATCCATCTGAGATGGGTCGTGCTGGAGGAGAACGTGCTGCGTCAGCGCGTGACCACCGACATCGCCACCAAGGCGGGTCAGTTCGATGTGCTCACGATCGGCAACTATGAGGTGCCTATCTGGGCAAAGCAGGGTTGGCTGGAGCCGATGGGAAATCCGCCCGCCAGCTATGACGTCGACGACCTGCTGAAACCCGTGCGGGACAGCCTGTCCTACGACGGGAAGCTGTACAGCCTGCCATTCTATGGCGAAAGTGCGATGACGTATTATCGCACCGATCTGTTTCAGAAAGCTGGCATAAAAATGCCGGACGCCCCGACTTACCAGCAAATCCGCGGTTTCGCTGACAAAATCACCGACAAACCGAACCAAGTCTACGGCATGTGTCTGCGCGGCAAGCCGGGCTGGGGCGAGAACATGGCCTACATAACCTCTTTGGTGAATGCAGAGGGTGGCAGGTGGTTCGATACGAAATGGCAGCCGACGATCGACACGCCCGAGTGGCACAAGTCGATCGGCTTTTACGATGACATCCTGAAGGCCGATGGGCCGCCCGGGGCAACCTCGAACGGTTTCAATGAAAACCTTGCTCTTTTCGCCAGTGGCCATTGCGGCATGTGGATCGACTCGACGGTCGCCGCCGGGCTGCTGTACGACAAAAAGCAGTCCACCGTTGCCGACAAGGTAGGCTTCGCGCCGATCCCAACCGGTAGCTTCGCGGGTGCGCCGACCTGGCTGTGGAGCTGGAGCTTGGCCATTCCGGCCACGTCGAAACAGAAGGAAGCCGCCCGCACTTTCGTGACGTGGGCGACCTCGAAGGAGTATATCGCGCTCGTTGCCAAGCAAAACGGTTGGGTATCGGTACCGCCCGGCACCCGCAAGTCGACGTATGACAACCCCGACTACCAGAAGGCGGCGCCGTTCGCGTCTTTCGTGCGCAAGGCGATCGAGTCCGCCAATCCGAACGGACAGACGGCGCAACCACGCCCTTACACCGGCGCGCAGTTCGCCGAGATTCCTGAATTTCAAGGCATCGGCACGCAGGTCGGCCAGACGATCGCAGGCACGCTGACCGGCCGAACAACGGTTGATCAGGCTCTTACCTCGGCGCAGGCGGCGACCCAGCGGACCATGCGTCAAGCCGGCTATTACAGGCACTAGCGGGCCGCCATGTCTGCCGTACTGACACCGCGGGCGGGGACGGGGTCAGAAGCCGCCCCGCCGCTGTCTCGGAAGAGCGGCAGCCTGCTGCAACTGCCGTCCGTGCTGGTTTTGCTGGCATGGATGATCATACCGCTGGCGATGACATTATGGTTCTCGTTCCAGTACTACAATCTGATCGATCCGAACACGAAGGGCTTCGCCGGCCTCGACAACTACCGCTACCTTGTGACCGACCCGGACTTTTGGGTCTCGCTGGAGAATACGCTGATCCTGGTTGGTGCGGTCCTGATCATCACCGTCGGGTTCGGCATCTTGCTTGCCATCGTGTTCAACAATCCGTTTCCAGGTAGAAACGTTGCGCGCGTGCTGGCGATCTCGCCGTTTTTTGTCATGCCGACGGTCAGTGCATTGGTCTGGAAGAACCTGCTGATGCATCCGATCTATGGTGTGTTCGGTGCCCTGGTCCGCAGCGTCGGATTGCCGCCAGTGGACTGGTTCGCGCAATTTCCGCTTGCCTCCATCATCGCGATCGTATCCTGGGAATGGCTGCCTTTCGCGCTGTTGATTCTGCTGACCGCCGTTCAGTCCCTGGATCACGAACAGCGGGAGGCAGCCCGTATGGACGGGGCGGGGGTCGTGGCGCAATTCGTTTTCATCACCCTGCCACATCTGTCCCGGGCCATCAGCGTCGTCGTGATGATCGAGACGATCTTCCTGCTGACGGTTTTCGCGGAGATTTTCGTTACCACCTCCGGCGGGCCAGGCAATGCCACCACCAATCTTGCTTTCCTAATCTATGCTCGGGCTTTGCTGCAATACGACATCGGCGGCGCGTCGGCCGGCGGCGTGGTCGCCATCGTGTTGGCCAACATCGTCGCGTTCTTCCTGGTGCGCGCCATCGGCCGTCGGCTGGAAGTCTGATCGTGCGCGCGACGCCACTTCAGCGAATACTTGCCTTCCTGGTCGGCTGGGGGGCGGCACTGCTGCTATTCTTCCCGATCGCCTGGATGGTGCTGACCAGCTTCAAGTCGGAGACGGAAGCCATTCTCCCAAGCCTGACGTTCTCCCCGACACTGAGCTCCTATGCGGAAGTGTTCGCTCGTGCCAACTACTTCAGCTTCGCGCTGAACAGCGTTGTCATCTCGGTCGCCGGCACCGTGCTGGCATTGGCCTTTGCCGTTCCGGCCGCCTACGCGATGGCGTTCCATCCCACCAAGCGTACCCGCGGCACACTGCTGTGGATGCTGTCGACCAAGATGCTGCCGCCGGTCGGCGTGCTGGTGCCGATATATCTGCTGTTCCGGACCGTCGGCCTGCTCGACACGCGCAGTGGCCTGGTAATGATCTATGCCCTGATGAACCTGCCAATCGTTGTCTGGATGCTGTTCACCTTCTACAAGGACGTTCCGGGCGAGATACTCGAAGCCGGCCGCATGGATGGGGCGCGGACCTGGGGCGAGGTCTGGTTTCTGCTGCTGCCGCTGACGCTGCCGGGTGTCGCGTCGACCGGACTGTTGTCGCTGATCCTGTGCTGGAACGAGGCATTCTGGAGCCTCAATCTTACCTCTTCCAGCGCTGCGCCGCTGACCGCGTTCATTGCCTCCTTCTCAAGCCCCGAGGGGCTGTTCTTCGCCAAGCTGTCCGCGGCATCGACGATGGCGGTCGCGCCGATCCTGGTGTTCGGCTGGTTCAGTCAGCGCCAGCTTGTGCAGGGGCTGACCTTCGGCGCGGTAAAATAACATCGGGTAAACTAACATCGGAAGGAGCACGTGCATGGCGACGCTGACACTTCGCGATCTGCGCAAGAGCTACGGGTCCTTCGAGGTCATCAAAGGTATCGATCTGGCGATCGCGGATCGTGAGTTCGTGGTGTTTGTCGGGCCGTCAGGCTGCGGCAAGTCCACGCTGCTGCGCATGATCGCCGGGCTGGAAGAGATCACCGCGGGAGAGCTGCTGATCGATGGCAAGCGGGTCAACCAGGTCGGGCCAGCGGATCGCGGCCTGGCGATGGTATTTCAATCCTATGCGCTGTACCCGCACATGACGGTCAGACAGAACATGGGATTCGCGCTGCGCCTGGCCCGTGTGCCCAGGAACGAACGCGACCGGAAAGTGGATGAGGCGGCGCGCATCCTGCAGTTGGAGCCGTATCTCGAGCGCCGCCCGAAGGACCTGTCGGGCGGCCAGCGTCAGCGTGTCGCTATCGGCCGGGCGATCGTGCGACAGCCCAAGGTGTTCCTGTTCGACGAGCCGCTGTCCAATCTCGATGCTGCCTTGCGCGGCCAGATGCGCATCGAATTGTCGCGTCTGCACCAGGACCTCGCCGCGACCATGATCTATGTCACCCACGACCAGATCGAGGCGATGACGATGGCCGACAAGATCGTCGTGCTGCAGGCGGGCCGGGTCGAGCAGGTCGGCTCGCCGCTCGACCTTTATCATCACCCGGCCAATCTTTTTGTTGCCGGCTTCATCGGCTCGCCGCGCATGAACATGCTGCCGGCGAAGGTGGTGGAAACGACTGGTTCGGGGGCAAGTGTCGCGCTGTCCTCGGGCGAGCGCATCGCTGTTCCGGTCGAGACGGGAAGCGTCCGCACAGGCGATATGGTCACCCTCGGCATTCGTCCGGAGAGTCTGCACATCAAATCGAGCGGACCCGTTGCGGCCACGGTGAGCCTGGTTGAACGCCTTGGTGGTCTGACCCTGCTGCATGTAAAAGCCGAGAGCGGCCAGGAAATGACCGTCCAGATCGAGGGCAGCGATCCGACCCGCGCGCAGGAGCAGATCCGGCTCGCGATCGACACCACGGCGTGTCACGTGTTCGATGGAGACGGACAGGCTTTACCGCATCTCGGCCGTCATCCGCTGGCCGCCTGAACGGAAAAGACGGTGTTCCTCGGGCTCGATTTCGGCACGTCGGCGGTTAAAGCCTTACTGGTGGACGGTGAACAGGCCGTCGTTGCCAGCACCACTATACCGCTGACGGTTCAACGGCCCGCGCCCGGCGGCAGCGAGCAAGACCCGCACGCTTGGTGGCAGGCAATGCTGGATGCCGTCGATGGGCTTGCCCGCGACCATTCGCATGCCTTGTCGGCCGTTGAAGCGATCGGCCTGTCCGGTCAGATGCATGGCGCGGTGCTGCTGGACGAGGCCGGCACCGTGCTGCGTCCCGCCATCCTGTGGAACGACGTGCGCGCGGCCGCCGAATGCGTCGAGCTTGAGGCTGCTTTTCCAGACTCGCGGCGGGTGACCGGCAATATCGCCATGCCGGGCTTCACCGCGCCAAAGCTGCTTTGGGTCCGCAAGCACGAGCCGGCGCTGTTCGCGCGCGTGCGTAACGTGCTGCTGCCGAAAGCCTATATCCGTTTTCGCCTGACCGGCGAATTGATCGAGGAGATGTCGGACGCATCCGGCACTCTGTGGCTCGATGTCGCTGGGCGCGATTGGTCAGATGCTGCCCTCGCGGCCACCGGCATATCGCGGACGGCCCTGCCGCGTCTGGTCGAAGGCAATGCCCAGGCAGGGGTTCTGCATCTCGAATTGGCAGCGCGCTGGCATATGGTACATCGGCCCGTGCTGGCAGGCGGTGGAGGGGACAATGCCGCTGGAGCGATCGGGCTTTCGGCGATACATGCTGGGGACGCGTTTGTCTCGCTCGGCACCTCCGGCGTGTTGTTCGCGACCACTGATCGTTTCCGCCCATATCCGCAGGCGGCGGTTCATGCGTTCTGCCACGCGCTGCCCGGCACGTGGCACCAGATGGGCGTCACGCTTTCGGCAGCGGCGTCGCTGACCTGGTGGGCCGACGTCACCGGCCAGTCCGAAGCCGCGCTGTTGGCGGAGGTTGCCATGCCCAGCGGACATAGTCCGGCATTGTTTCTGCCCTATCTTGGCGGGGAACGAACTCCGCACAACGATGGCGCGATCCGCGGCGCATTTGCCGGACTTTCGCATCAGACCGACCGGAGCCTGCTGACCCAGGCCATCCTGGAGGGGGTTGCGTTTTCGATGCGTGACTGCCTGGATGCGCTGGTTGCGTCCGGTACGGAAATCACGACGGCGGACGTGATCGGCGGCGGCTCTCGCTCACGCGTCTGGGTGGCTATCATAGCCGCGGCGCTCGGGATGCCATTAAACCGTCTGGCCGCGGGCGAGCGTGGCGGAGCGCTTGGCGCGGCTCGGCTCGCCCGCATGGCCGCGACAGGAGAGTCACCGGAGGCGGTTTGCCTGCCACCCATCCGAATAGAAACCGTTGATCCTGACCCTGTGCTGGCGGAAGCCTATCGAGCGCGGATCGTGATGTATCGTGCGCTGAACACGAAGATCGCTGCAGTGGTCAGGGAAACATGATCCGGTCCGACGAGCAGGAAGCAAACGAGCGCCCAGGTTGGACCGAGTTCAAGTCTTGGCAAAGTCGGAGCTTTTAAAGCCCGCCCGCGTCGATCTGCCCACCCTTGATCGCCTCCTGAAAAAGCCGCCAGTCAGCCGTTGTCTGCGCCGCATAGGCCATCGCGAAGGCGGCAATAGCGGTATCAAACCCGGTTCCGGCACCGATATAGCCAGATATCCGAGCCGGATCCCCCGACCGGGCATGGGCGCGAGCGAGGGTGACGCCGCATAATGTGGCGTGATACGGCAGCGCACCCTCGGCCAGATCGGCGCCGATCAGTGCCAGGCGACTGTCCTTGAGCTGGCGAATATAGCAATGCTGGTCGTCCCCGCGTTGCTCCGTCCAACCGAGGAAAAGATCGGGCACCGTCTGCAGAATCCGCTGCCCGACCACCACCCGCTGACCCTGGTTCCGATACATGCTGGGGCCTGCGTAGGGGGCCAGTACAGAAGTCTGGGCTTCCTTGAGTTGTAGCAGCAGGGTCTGGTCGTCGCGGGTGACGAACAAGCCGATAGCGCAGAACGTGCCCACGCTGCCGATGCCGACGACCTTGAAGGCGACGTCAGCAAGCTCATAGCGATCCAGCAGAATGCGGCGTTCTTCCGGAAGCGACAGCCTGTAGGACTCGAAGGCGGTGCGGGCGACAATTTCGTGCGTGTCGTCCGGTTGGCCGGACAGCGGAAAAATAAGCGGCGGCCTGTCCTTGATGCGCCATACGCCCTTAACGCGCTCGATCAGCTTGGGGTAGCCCGCATGTCCTGCTTCGGTCGCCATGTGCAGCCGCTTCAATTCCCGATCGCGCAGTTTTTCGTCCTCGATCCCTTCCAGCACCTCGGTAACATCGACCCGGGACCGCCAGGCATTCAAAGGTGCGAGCCTGGCTTGTTCCTGCATATGCCGCCGGTAGGCCTGCACCACGGCAGCCGCGAGGTGTCGGGCTGCCTTTTCTCCAAGGTCACGCGACTGAGCGTTCACCGCGAAGCTGGTGGCAAGTCGTTTAACGTCCCACTCGAACGGTGCCGGCAAGGTCTCGTCGAAATCATTGACGTCGAAAACCGCTATGCCCTCCGGTGAGGCGAAGGTGCCGAAGTTGGCCAGATGGCAATCGCCGCAGGTTTGGACCCAAAGGCCCGTAGCTGGCGTGTCCGCGAGATCGGCTGCCATAATGGCGGCGGCGCCACGAAAAAAGGCGAACGGCGAGGCGCGCATCCGGTCGTAACGTATGGGCAGCAGGCTGGCGATCCTGTGGCGGCCGGTATCGACCAGGATATCAACCGGATCTCGCCGTGCGGTTGACCGGATCCACCGCGCATGGTCGCTGCGCGGCACGATCTTGCGAAGCGCCTGACCAGCCCGACGACGCTCAGCGGCGGGCAGAACCGCCGCCCGCTGCATGTGCTCCAAAGGCATGGGCGCCTTTCCAGAGGGTGACACTATATCACACCCTCAAACGGCAGAATCTCAACTGCTAGCCGATCGAAATTTATCCGGTCAGGCGAATACCCGGAATTATCATGCGATTGTCACATAAACCAGCCCGGCCGTGATATCTGTATTACGATCAGCAGCGACGCGGCGATGACCCCGGCGATCACATCATCGGCCATGATGCCGAAGGCGCCGTGCTGTCGGTCTGCCCAGCCGACCGGACCAAGCTTGCTGACATCGAAAAAGCGGAAAAGAATGAAGGCGCTGAAAAGGCCGAGGATCGTGGGGCGGGGTAGAGCAAGCATGGTGATCCATTGGCCCGCGAACTCGTCAATCACGACCCATCCTGGGTCACCATCGATCGCAGCTCGATTGACAGCCAGGTAGCCGCCGAAGGTCGCCAGCAGCGCGGTGAGCCCCAGTATCCATGGTGACAACGACAATAGGCCGGCGCCGACAAGCACGGCGGCTGCCGAAGCAAAGGTGCCGGCGGCCAAGGGCACGTAACCGGCGCCAAGTCCGGCGGCGACGAAACGAGCCAGCCCTATGTATCCAATCCTAGGCATGTCGTCCCAGGAACGAACAGATAGCGGCAAGAGCCGGGGGTTCGGTCAGCGTCGGGGCGTGGCCGATGCCGGGCAGTGTCACGATCGTCATGTTCGGATGAACGGCCTGCATGCGCAAAGTCGTGGCGGGCAGCAGGACGTTGCTGACGGCGCCGCGAATGAGAAGCACGGATCTGTGCGCAAGCCCTGCGAATAGCGGCCAAAGGTCGGGCGATGGACGGTTTAAAAGCTGCGCGATGCGGGTGTCCCATAGCGGATGAAATCGATCGTCAGGTCCTTGCCGGTACGTCAGTTCGGCCATGCGGCGCCACGCCGCGTCGGTATCCAGGGACATAGGCGGCAGATTGGCCCGCAGGAAGACGACGCAGCTTGCCAGACTCTCAAGCATAGGGTCATTGCCAACAAACGTGCGGACGAAATCGGCGCCGTCTGAACCGATATCTGGACCGATGTCGTTAAGGATCACGCTGCGGATCAGGCCGGGACGGGCGGCGGCGATGCCCATGGCCAGCAAGCCGCCGAAGCTGGTGCCGATGACAACCGCGGCGTGGATGTGGAGTGCGGCACAGACGTCCATGACATCGCGTGCACACGCCTCTGGCGCATAACGATCGACCGTCCGCGCCCGGCCTGAATCGCCCCGACCCGCGTAGTCGATCGCGATCACGCGGCGACCTTCGATGATCGACGGGGCAAGCGTTTCGAAATCCGCTCCTGTTCGGACCAGCCCAGGGAGGCACAGAACCGGCGGCAGGCGGTTTCCGCCCTGCCATTCGCGGACATGGAGCGGTAAATCATCCCAAGCGCCAACGCGGTGGATCAACGGGTCCAAGGCGTATTGGTCAGGATCGGAGTGAAATCGCCGCGGGCGGCGCGATACATCATTACATTTTCGGTCACGCGCTGGACGTAGTTGCGGGTTTCGCCAACGGGAATGAGCTCGATCCAATCCACCATGTCGATCGGCCCCAACCGCGGATCGCCATTGTCGGCCAACCACTGTGTCACGCGATGCGGTCCCGCGTTGTAAGCCGCGGCGGCAAGCGGCAGGCAGTTGTCGAAGCGCGTCAGGACCTCCTGCAGGTAGGCGGTACCGAGCGCGATGTTGTCGCTGGCATCCGAGGTCAACGCGGACAGCGAAATCGGGATGCCAAGTTGTTTCGCCACCGCGGTTGCGGTTGGCGGCATCAGCTGCATCAGCCCGCGTGCTCCCGACGGGCTGATCGCAGCCAGATCGAAGCTGCTTTCCTGCCGCATGATGGCAAGCGAGAAGGCAGGATCGGGCGGGGCAGCGGGATGGTATGGTGCCGGCCACCCGTCGTGCGGCAAAGCAATCCCGTCTCGGCCCATACGCCGGGCAATAAAAACCGCGCTGACCGGGACGCCGGCGCTCAATGCGAAAGCCGCGGTGAGGGTCCGTTCAGCGACGATCGGAGCGAGTTCGTCCATGCGGGTCAGAAAGACCCGGGCGCGCGACGGGTCACCCCACGCGATCAGCCAAGCGGCGGCGCGCAGAACCTCGTGTTCGGTGAAGGCGAGTGCGGTTTCCGGCGTCCAGCTCGGATCACGCAGTTGGCTGATCAGCGTCGCCGGGTTCTGCCCGAGGGCGAGAGCGGCGAGCTGTCCGTAGAAGGTGGTCGGCCAGGCAGCGGCTCGCTCGAACTCCGGCTTGGGGTTGTCGCCCTGGGCGGCGGCTGATCGAGCCAACCAGTAATGCGCCCGGCTTTGGGTGATAGCGGAACTGGAACCGGCGAGCGTCCGGAAATGCTTCGTGGCGGTGGCGGGATCGTGCAACACGCGGAGTGCGATGAAGCCAGCCAGGAACTCGGCTTCGGCCCGCAATTCGTTCTCGGTCTGGCCATCTGCGGCGACCACCGCATATGCGGTTCTGGCATCTCCCTGCCGCAGCAGCTCGCGGGCCAGCGCGCTTCGTTCCGACCAGAACGCTCGGGGGTTCGTGGCGTCGGCGTCGGGTGTCCGATCCAGCAGCGCGGCCGCATCAGCGGCGTGACCGGTGCGGCGCAAGAACCCGGCCCGATCCAGGACCAGGCCGGGGTCGTCCTGCAGCGCAGCGGGCAGTGCGGCGACCAGCGCCTCGGTCCGCGGGTCGTCGCGTCTGGCGGCGAGGCGAGCCTTGGCCGCAGCCTGATGAGCCGGGTCAAGGCGGGCGAGCTGACGCTGGGCGGCGGCGGGATCTGACGACCATGCCAGGCGCCGGAAACGTGCCCACTGATCATCTGAAGTGGCGATATCGCCCCAGCGCTGAAGATAGCCGGCTTCCTCGGCTGGAGATCCGATGGCGTTCACCCATGCCTTGCGCGCCAGCGTCGTTGCCTCTGCGGTGCGGCCGGCGTTGGCGGTTGCGTTCGCGCAACGCAGCATGGCGGCGGCAAGGGTTGGCGGCGTGGCGCATTGAGCAAGTACCGCGGCGTCATCAGGGTCTGATGCCATGGCCTCCTGACGGCGACGCTCCAGCAGTGCCTGGGCGGGCCAGTCGGGATTGCGCTGCATGAAGTCGGCGATCTCAGATGCCGTCGCGGCGCCGGGCGCGCGGAGACGGAGGTAAAGCACCAACTTCTCCGCCACCGGGTCGGCGAAGCCCGCGGCTGCTGCCTGCGCATCAGCCCAGCGGTCAGCTTTCACCGCGGTCAGCGGGTTTGGTTCCTGGGCGTAAGCACCCCGGGCGAGCAGAAGGGCGAAGCCGGCCAGCAAGGAGCGAATCGGAACGCGCATGCGATCTTCTACCAAGCGCAGCCTTGCGGCGCATCCGTTGCGCGCCTAGGTTCCGCCTCTTCGCCAGAAATCGGGGCCGGGAGAGGGGATATGTTCAAAGGATCGCTCGTCGCGTTGATCACGCCCATGCGGGAAAATGGGTCTGTCGACGAGAAGGCCTACGCCGATTTCGTGGACTGGCAGATCAAGGAAGGGACCCATGGCGTGGTGCCGGTCGGCACCACCGGCGAAAGCCCAACGCTGTCGCATGATGAACATCGCCGGGTGGTTGAGATCGCCATCGAGGTTGCCGCTGGACGCGTGCCGGTGATTGCCGGTGCGGGTTCGAACAGCACCGAAGAGGCGATCGCGCTGACCCGTCACGCCAAGGAAGCCGGCGCGGATGCGGCTTTGGTGGTGACGCCTTACTACAACAAGCCGACCCAGGAAGGCCTGTTCCTGCATTACACCGCGATCGCCGATGCGGTCGATCTGCCGATCATCATCTACAACATCCCTAGTCGCAGCGTCGTGGACATGTCGGTCGAGACGATGGCGCGGCTGGCCAAGCACAAGAATATCGTCGGCGTGAAAGACTCGACCGCCAATCTGGCACGGCCACTTTACACGACCCGGACCTGCGGTTCGGATTTCAGCCAGCTGTCAGGTGAAGACCACACCCGGATCAGCTTTCTCGCCGCCGGTGGCCATGGCTGTATCAGCGTCACCGTCAATGTCGCACCGCGCCTGTGCAGCGAGATGCACGCCGCCTGGGCCGAGGGCAGGGTGGGGGAGGCGATGGCGATCCAGAACCGGCTGGTGCCGCTGCACGACGCGCTGTTCAGCGAGACCAGCCCGGGACCAGTGAAGTATGCGGCCTCTCTGTTGGGCAAGACGTCGGAGCGGTGCCGCCTGCCGCTCGCCCCGATCATGGAACCGACCCGCACTCGGGTGAAGGCGGCCATGACCGAGGTTGGGTTGCTGAACTGAGGAGTCCGACGATCGTCACGCCTGGGCGAGCCAGCAGGTGCGCGAGGGACATCCCCGCCATCCCCGCCCGCGGCCGGCCGGTGCACTGATGGTTGCGGCGCCCGCGGCCATGATGAGCGTGTGCATCCATGGCTGAAGCGAAGAAGAAGGGCCTGATCTCCCACGGCGTCGCGGCGCAGAACCGCAAGGCGCGCTTCGACTACACCATCAAAGACACGGTGGAGGCGGGGATCGTGCTGAAAGGCCCTGAGGTGAAGTCGCTGCGCCTGGGACGTGCGACCTTGACCGAGGCCTGGGCGGGCGAGCGGGAGGGCGAGATGTGGTTGTTCAGCGCCTACATCCCCGAATACCAGGGCGGCGTGCTGTCCCGGTTCGAGCCCCGGGCGCCGCGCAAGCTGCTGCTGAAGAAGAAACAGATCGCGCAACTTCTGGGCGTGGTGGCGAAGCAGGGCGCGACGCTGGTGCCGTTGCAGATCCACTTCAACGACGAGGGGCGCGCGAAGGTGCTTCTCGGTGTCGGTCAAGGGCGGCAGAAGCAGGACAAGCGGGAAGCCATCAAGGATCGTGACTGGAAACGCGACAAGGCTCGGTTGATGAGTACCCGAGGGTAGGCGCCACCGATCGACAACGCCCCACGGGCGTGTCCTCGGGATGACATCGCTATCTCCCGCCAGGGATTGGGACTGAATATTTGGCCAACAACCGGCTCTCGGTGGTCCGTGATGATGGGGGCATGTGTCAGCTGGGGTTTTGGCGCGTTTACAGCCAACCGCGGCCAGGGTGATGTTGGACCCGGAGCGAACGCCAGCCTCCGTCCGCCGGCCTCTTGACGATCATAGCAATCGTCATGTCGTCGTTCTTCATAGGTGCAATTCAATTATTGCTTGCTATTCCCAACGAATTTTTTTAGGAACATATCAGGACCATATCAGAAACATATCACGAGACTTAAGGCGCTGTGCATGAGCGATAATCCGCTAGACAAGCTGCCAGCATACAACCGGGTGTAGATCCGCGCCGTGCTGGTCAACCAAGGCGAGGACCCGAGTGCAGCCCTGGCTAAAGCTGGGATTGTCAACGCCGTCGCGATACCGGTGGTCCTGGGCGAGCAGCTGGATCTGCCACGCGGCATCCTGGGCGACGGCATCACGCCGAACCTGAAGGCGGTGCTGGAAACGGAACAGCAGGACGACTTTGACGCATCGTCCGACATTTAACACAGTGCAGCGTGACCGCCCACCGATGAGCCGCGGCCGCCCCGACCGGTCACGACCAATCTGCCGGCAGCCTTCGGCATGCAACGGCTCGCGCCTGTTTGGAAGATTGGCTACGATAAGCAACGTTCGGATGCGGAACCCAGATTTTATGGTGATCGCGCCAAGGTTTACCCACCCGCGCCCGATGGGAATGTGAAGGGGGATCCGCCAAGCATCTCAGAGGGGCTGGATCCTCATGTCATTGTCGAAAATGATTCGCTGGACCCCGTCAGTCAGAGTCCGCTGTCCGCCGACTTGAACAGTTCTGCATCGGCCCGCTAGGGCAAGATTGCTGGTGGCCCCGGCTTGCTGGCACAGGCAAACACCAACGTGGTCGTCCCAGGGCCGCCGACTATACTGCCGCCCGTCTTTATACCGGGTACAGGTGAAAACAACGATATCGTCAACTCAATAATCGAGGATTTCAATCGTTTAAGTGTCTGTCCCATAACATCTTGCATCATTGGAATCACTTGTGATTCGCTAGGGTTGGTCCGATTTGCAGGAGCCGCCCGATGTGGACGAACGAGAATCGCGGTCGGTATGACCGCAGCAAGCTACGGTATCCGAGTGACCTGACGGCTGAGGAGTGGAGGTTGATCGAGCCGTTGATCCCGCCCGCGAAACCGGGCGGCAACAAGCGTACGGTGTTGATGCGCGAGGTCGTGAACGGTTTGATGTATATCTTGAGCACAGGCTGCCAGTGGAGGGCGATTCCCAGAGACTTGGCGCCGCGAAGCACGATCAATCGCTACTTCAGCCTGTGGACCGATGATGGCACCGTCGACCGCATCCATCACGCGCTGTATGTGCGGTGCCGCGATTTGGCGGACCGCGAAGCCAGTCCTACCGCCGCGATTATCGACAGTCAGAGCGTCAAGAGCGCAGAAAAAGGGGGGCCTCGATCGACCCACCAGGCTATGATGCGGGGAAGAAAATCAAAGGTAAGAAACGCCATATCCTTGTAGACACGCAGGGCTTGCTGTTGCTCGCGCTCGTTCACGCCGCCGATATTCAGGACCGCGATGGCGGTGTCCTTCTGATGAGCTTGATGTTCGGGCTTCATCCTTTCCTGATCAAACTCTATGCCGATGGCGGTTACCAAGGCGCGCAGTTCCAGCAGGGTCTCAAGCAGGTCTGCCGCCAGATCAACGTCGAGATCGTGAAACGGTCCGACACCGCCAAACACTTTGTCGTTCTGCCAAAGCGCTGGATCGTCGAACGAACGTTTGCTTGGCTAAACAGATGTCGTCGACTGACCAAGGATTGGGAATGCCTGAACCAAAACGCACTTGCTTTCCTACGCTGGGCGTCGATCAGGATGATGGTCCGAAAGCTCTGTCAGGAAAGCAAATGATCTGGGACAGACTCTAAGTGGCAACCTGATCTACTCCAATTTTAACGGTGAGACGACGGCGGTGCTTTTGCAAACATTTGCCACGGATATCTCCCCGAGCCCCAAGCCGGTTTAGAGCCGGAATTTGTAGCAGGGGCAAAAACCCGGGCACGCAGTTGCAGCATGACGCAGCGTCGAAGGCCGAAATGACGGCAATCCGCCATTGGTGTGATGATGAAAACCGCAACAATGCTTGAGTTTACATAACTTGCCCAGGGTTTTGCCCCTCTTACCGAAACTCTAACTGAGTGTTTGTCCGATAAATATATTGAGTGTCTGGAGTCGGTTGTGATTCCACAGGTGCCGGCCCGATTCGCAGGGTGGCGGCTGACCGCCAAGGCGGCGTTGCAAATTGGGGGCAGGAAGAGTGTCGGATCGACTGCGTCCAGCCATTCCTCCCCGAGATTTACGACGTGCTCCTGGCCATGGACCGGACATAAAGAACGAGACGATGACGCAGAACATCTACGACAACCCCCACTTTTTCGACGGCTACAGCCGCCTGGCCCGATCGGTCAAAGGATTGGCCGGCGCACCGGAATGGCCGGCGATACGGGCGCTTCTTCCCGACCTGCGCGGCTTGAACGTCGTGGACCTTGGCTGCGGCTTCGGCTGGGTCTGCCGCTGGGCGCGCGAACAAGGCGCCGCGCGGGTGCTCGGGCTTGATGTCTCCGAGAACATGCTGGCCCGTGCCGGGGCCACGACATCCGACCCGGCAATCAGCTATGCCAAGGCGGACATGGAACAGCTTGATCTGCCCGAAGCGTCCTTCCACCTCGCCTATAGTTCGCTGGCGCTGCACTACATCGACGACCTGGCCGGACTGCTGGCCCGGGTGAGCCGAGCATTGGTTTCGGGCGGTCAGCTGATCTTTTCGGTCGAGCACCCGATCTACACCGCGCCGACGCATCCGGGTTGGTCGGTCGATGCGGACGGCCGCGAGACCTGGCCGGTGGACGGGTACCTGATCGAGGGTCCGCGCTCGACGGATTGGCTGGCCAAGGGGGTCATCAAGCAGCACCGAACGATCGGGCGCTATTTTAAACTGCTGCGCCAGAGCGGGTTCAGTATTTCCCATCTGGAGGAATGGGGCCCGACGGACGCCCAGGTCGCGGCTTTTCCGGCCTGGGCGCGGGATCGTCAGCGTCCGCCTTTTCTGCTGGTGGCGGCGCGGCGGTGATCAGCCGGGCATTCTGTAAGCAGACTCTGGCATCGGGATGCCACCGGGCGACCCTGACCACGATTGAAGCCGAGGCTGCGCGTCAGAACTCCGCCGCGCGCAAGGACCGCGCCAGCCTGTCCAGGACCGCGTTCGCCAAGCCTGGTTCCGGCCCGGTAAAGAAGCCGCGCGCGATATCGAGGTACTCGTTTATCACCACCTTCGCCGGCGGCCCATCGGGCATAGACAACTCGGTGGCGCCGGCCCGCATCAAGGCCCGCAGCACCGGGTCGATCCGACGCAGCGGCCAGTCGTCCGGCAGTGCCTCCATCAGCATCGGATCGATGACGTCCTGGCGCCGCACCGTCTCGCGCACCACGCGGGTGAACAGCGGCACCTCGGCGTCGGGAATACGTCCGTCCTCGAAGCCGTCCTGGCCTTCGAGGTCACCCAGTCGATGTCGGACGAACTGGTCGATCACCGTTTCGGCGTTGTCGCCGGCCTGCTCGCTTTGGAACAGCGCCTGCACGGCGGCTACCCGTGACGCCGTGCGCGTCCTGGTTTTGGTGGGACGCGCCATCAGCCGGCGCCCGACATCAAGCGGCACCAAGTTGTCGGGCGGCGTTGATCTGCAGCAAGGCCGCGGTGGCGGCCTCGGCCCCCTTGTTATGGCCATCCTGGCTGGAACGTGCCTCGGCCTGTTCGATCGTATCACAGGTCAGCAGGCCAGTGCCCAGGCAGATGCCGAATTGCAGTGCTAGGCTCATGATCCCGTCCATCGTCGCCTTGCAGATAAAGTCATAATGGTCGGTCTCGCCTTTGACGATGCAGCCCAGGGCGATAAACCCGTCGAACTTGCGGTCGCCGCGCAGTGCGATCCGGATTACCTGCGGTAGTTCATAAGCGCCGGCGACATCGAGCGTCTCCGACGTGGCGTCGACGTCACCGAGGATCCGCTTGGCACCAACCGTCAGACCATCAACCACGGTGCGATAATACGGCGCTCGAACAATGAGCAGGTGAGGCGAATTTCCCTGCAGATGCGGTGCCTGGGGAAGAGCTGCGTCCTGCGTGCTCATCCCTCGTAGTCCACGCCGACGATATTCGGGATCGCCCGCTGCTCGACGATGTTAAGACCGTAGCCGTCCAGGCCAACGACGGTGCGGCGGCTGTTGGTGAGCAGGATCATGTTCGTAACACCCAGATCCAACAGGATCTGCGCGCCGATGCCGTAGTCGCGCAGCTCGCGCTGCGGTCGTGGCGTGCCAGCCGCCAGCAGGCGCACGCGCTCAGCCAGGGCGGTAGGCCGGTGCTCACGGATCATGACAACGACACCGCGGCCCGCCTTGCCGATCATGTGCATGGCGTTGTGCACGGCGATCCAGTGGGGCGAACCGGTCATGTCGTCCAACAAATCGACCGCGTGCATGCGGACCATCACGGGTTCCCGGCCACCGACATCGCCCTTGATCAGCACCAGATGCTCCTGGTACTCGACCGTGTTGGCATAGACCACGGCGCGCCAATCACCACCGGCGGTGTGCGCGTAGGCACCCTCCTCGACCTTGCGCACAAGACGTTCGGTCAGCCGCCGATGGGCGATGAGATCAGCGATGGTGCCGAGTTTCAGATTATGGTGCTGGGCAAACGCCACCAGGTCGGGCAACCGGGCCATGGTGCCGTCATCGTTCATGATCTCGCAGATCACCGCCGCCGGAGCCAGGCCGGCCTTGCGGGCGATGTCGACCGATGCCTCGGTGTGACCAGCGCGCACCAGAGTGCCGCCCTCGCGTGCCAGCAGCGGAAAGACATGACCGGGTGTGGTGATGTCGTCACGGGTGCTTTCCGGATTAATCGCCACCGCAATGGTCTTGGCGCGGTCGGCCGCCGAGATCCCGGTGGTGACGCCCTCACGGGCTTCGATCGAGACGGTAAAGGCCGTCTGATGTCGGGTGCCATTCTGCCGGCTCATCAGCGGCAGTCCGAGTTTTTCAACACGTGCGTTGGTTAGCGCCAGGCAGATCAACCCCCGCGCATGGCGAGCCATGAAGTTGATCGCGTCGGGTGTGGCGAATTGCGCCGGGACGACCAGATCGCCCTCATTTTCCCGGTCCTCGTCGTCGACCAGAATGAACATCCGGCCGTTGCGGGCTTCCTCGATCAGGTCCTCGGCGGAGCAGAGATACTTCGAGAGTTCGGTTGTGACGAACTGCTCTTGCAGATTTTCCATCAAGCGGTCTCCGCCAGCCGAGCGACGTAACGAGCGAGCGTGTCGATCTCGATATTGACGAGATCGTCCGGTCGAAGGGTGCCAAATCCCGTGACCGAGGCGGTATGAGGAATGATGTTCACCCCAAAGGTATCGGCCCGCACCTCGTTCACAGTCAACGATACGCCGTCCACGGCCACGCTGCCCTTGACCGCGATGAAGCGTGAGATGCTGGCGGGAACGCGAAAAACCCACCGGACCGAGGCGTTTTCTGGGGTGGCGGAAACTGCCTGACCGACCGCATCGGCGTGGCCGGAAACCAGGTGGCCGCCAAGTTCGTCGCCGACCCGGAGCGATCGTTCAAGATTGACACGCGATGCCGTTGTCCACGCCCCTAGTTTTGTATGGGCGAGTGTCTCGGCCGAGGCGTCGACCGCGAACCAGTCCGCCCCAAACTCAACCACGGTGAGGCAGCAGCCGGAACAGGCGATTGATGCCCCAAGCGCCACGGGCGGATCGGCCAGGAATCGTAATGGGGTGTCGATCACCAGGCGCATGTCCTTCCCGCTGCCGATCGGGTCGATGGTCCGGACCTGGCCGAGGGCGGTTATGATCCCGGTGAACATGGCGCCTGCCTTACGTATTCGCTCAACATGTCGTGGCCGATGACGGTTTCGCAATCCCGCCGGAACCTGGGCATCTGGTCAAGTGTCTCGACGCCGAACGCCTGCACGGCCGGCCAGCCGTCGCCGCCCATGACCGTGGGCGCATGAAACCAGGCAATCCGATCCACCAGGTCCGCACGCAGCAGAGCAGCGGCAAGTTGGCCGCCGCCTTCGACCAGCACGCGTGTAAGGCCGGCTGCGCCAAGAGCTTGGAACGCTGCTTCCAGGTTCACGCCCGCCGAGGACCCGGGGATCTTGATCAAGGTGGCGCCGATGTCCGCGAATGCCTCTTCGCGGGAAAGGTTGGTGCCTTCGCGCAGCAGGAACCAGGTAGGAATTTCTGCCGCGGTCGTCAGCAGCCGAGACGTCAACGGTGTCCGCAAGTGGCTATCGGCGACGATCCGGACATTCGGCGTCGAGCGAAAACCCGGTATTCGGCACGTAAGGTCGGGGTTGTCAGCCAGCACGGTTCCGACACCGACCATGACGGCGTCGTGCCGGCCGCGCATGGCGTGGGCGAGGCGGCGAGCGGGGGTGCCGGTGATCCACTGGCTGTCGCCGCCATGGGTGGCGATCCGGCCATCCAGGGTGGAGGCCAGTTTCAGGGTAACCATGGGTCGGCCTCGGGCGATGCGACTGCTGAAGCCGATCAGGACTTCCAAGGCCTCGGCTTGCAGCAGACCCATTTCAACGATGATGCCGCCGGCGCGAAGCTTCGCAAGACCCTCTCCGTTCACCCGCGGGTCAGGGTCGGTCGTGGCAACGACAACCCGAGCGAGCCCGGCGGCGATGAGCTGATCGGCGCAAGGTGGCGAGCGGCCCCAATGGCAGCAGGGTTCGAGAGTGACATAGGCGGTGGCGCCTCTGGCCTGATCGCCGGCCATGCTCAATGCGTTGGGCTCAGCGTGCGGGCGGCCGCCCGGCGCGGTGACACTGCGCCCAACGACGCGGCCGTGGTGAACGATGACGCAACCGACCGATGGGTTTGGCCAGGTGGTGCCGAGGCCACGGCGCGCGAGCGCCAGTGCGGCACGCATATGAGATAAATCGGTCGAGGTCATTGCGGACGGTTCCGTGCGACACAGTTGCAGGCGGGCGACGTCAGGTTAGTTGTCGTTGTGCCCTGACCAGGCGGGCCCTGACCAGGCGGGCCCTGACCAGGCGGGCCCTGACCAGGCGGGCCCTGACCAGGCGGGCCCTGTCGCGACGGGTGAGAACAAACCACGACAGAAGGTGATGAGACGCCGCGGTTATTCCTGATCGGCCGCGCCCAGACCTCCAACGAAATCCTCAAAATCCTTGGCTTCGCGAAAGTTGCGGTAGACGCTGGCAAATCGGACATAGGCGACCTTATCCAGCTCTTTTAACGTATCCATCACAAGCTCCCCGATCTGCTTGCTGGGAATGTCGCTGTCGCCCGATGCCTCCAACTGCCGCACGACGGAGTTGACGATCCGCTCGATCCGCTCCTCCTGGATAGGCCGTTTGCGCATCGAGATCCGAATGGATCGGGCAAGCTTGTCGCGATCGAATGGTACACGTCGACCGTCGGATTTTACCACGGTCAACTCCCGTAACTGCACGCGTTCTATCGTCGTGAATCGTTGGCCGCAGGCGCCGCAGAAACGCCGCCTGCGGATGGCGCCGTTATCTTCGGTGGGGCGGCTGTCCTTCACCTGGGTATCGTCGAAACCGCAGAACGGGCAGCGCATGGTCCTACCGTGAGGGATATAAGGGGAACCGGCGGCATAGCTCCTTGACGCGTGCGCCGACGGCCTGCTCGACCGCGTTGTTGGCCCCGTCGTTGGACTGGCCTAGACCCTCGAGCACCTCGTTTATCATGAGACCGATCTCCCGGAACTGCTCGATGCCGAACCCTCTTGTCGTTCCGGCCGGAGACCCAAGACGCACACCCGAGGTGACCGCGGGCTTCTCCGGGTCGAACGGGATGGCATTCTTGTTGGCGGTCATATGAGCGCGTTCGAGGCTGGCCTCGGCGGCCTTGCCTGTGACGTGCTTGGGACGCAGATCGACCAGCATCAGGTGGCTGTCGGTGCCGCCGCTGACGATATCGAGACCCTGCTGCTTCAGTGTCTCCGCCAATACGCGCGCATTGTCCTGTACGGCTTTTTGATACGCCCGGAACTCTGGCCTCAAGGCCTCTCCGAAGGCGGCAGCCTTCCCGGCGATGACGTGCATCAACGGGCCGCCCTGCAAGCCCGGGAAGACCGCTGCGTTGATCTTCTTTCCGATTTCTGCATCGTTGGTCAGGATCATCCCGCCACGCGGACCGCGCAGCGTCTTGTGGGTCGTGGTGGTGACGACATGGGCATGCGGCAGTGGACTGGGAAACAGCTGTGCAGCGACCAGACCGGCGAAATGCGCCATATCGACCATGAAGAGGGCGCCAACCGCATCCGCGACCTTGCGGATACGTGGGAAGTCGATGAAACGCGGATACGCCGAACCACCGGCGATGATCAGCTTGGGCTTTTCCGCGTGCGCGAGGTGCTCGAGTTCCTCGTAGTCCAGGATGCCCTCTTCCCGGCGCACGCCATATTGAACCGGACGAAACCATTTTCCCGATAAATTTGGCGCCGCGCCGTGGGTCAGGTGACCGCCCGCGGCGAGGCTCATGCCCAACACGGTGTCGCCGGGCCGAAGCAGGGCCAGGAACACCGCCTGATTGGCCTGGGCGCCGGAATGCGGCTGGACATTGGCGAACGCGCAGTCAAACAGCTTCCGGGCGCGGTCGATCGCCAGGTTCTCCGCCACATCGACGTAGCCACAGCCGCCGTAGTAGCGACGGCCGGGGTAACCCTCGGCGTACTTGTTCGTCAGCACCGAACCTTGCGCTTCGAGCACGGCAGCCGAGACAATATTTTCCGAGGCAATGAGTTCGATGCCATCTTGTTGGCGGTCGAACTCCGCACGGATCGCGGCGGCGAGTTCCGGATCGGTTTCCGCCAGCGGGGCGGAGAAGAAGCGCTGCGTGCTGGCAGCATTGCTGTGCTGGCTCATGGAACTTCCACGTATGGTTTGTGGTCATCCTGTAGCATGCGGTGCATGAGCGACAAACCGGAACTGTTCGATACGACGTCTTGTCCCCGACTCGACGGCTGGTTCAGATTGGTCCGATGACCGTGCCGGTAACGGTTCCCTTGCCTGATCTCGCCGCGACGGAGGCTCTGGCCAGGCGGTTGGCGTCAGTGGCGCGGCAAGGTGACTGCATCCTGCTTGAGGGACCGCTGGGTGCGGGGAAAACCGCGCTGGCCCGCGCTTTTCTGCGCGCCGCAGCGGACGATCCGGGAATGGAGGTACCAAGCCCGTCGTTCACCCTGGTGCAAATCTATGACACCAACATTGGTCTGGTTTTCCACTATGATCTGTGGCGCCTGGAAGGCGCCGAGTCGGTGACTGAATTGGATTGGGAGGACGCCTTGGAGGCGATTGTGCTGGTGGAATGGCCGGATCGGCTCGGGTCGCTGCGGCCAGAGAACGCTCTGACGATAACGCTGAGCCTCGGGCACGGCGAGGCGCGCGAGGCGCGACTGGCTGGATGGGGTGCACGGGTCAAGGACGTCCAATGAGGCGGTTTCGCCCAGCAGGACGTGCTGTTCCGCGCACGACCTTCAGTGGCACCCGCAACCGGGTGGTGATGGCTGAAATCAAACCGGTCCGGTCAGAGCCATGCCTGTCGTAGCACCGTTGCAGATGAACCGGGCAGACCTGATCGCCGCCTTTCTGGCGGAGCACGGCTACTCGCTCGATCACGCCGAACCGCTTGCACAGGATGCCAGCTTCCGGCGCTACTGGCGTATCCGAGGCAGCCCGCCCGCCATTCTGATGGATGCCCCGCCACCGGAGGATCTCCGCCCTTTTCTCAGTATCGCGGCCCACCTGCGCGGCATCGGTCTGTCGGTGCCGACGATCCTGGCCGTCGACGTAACCAGGGGTTTGATCCTGGAAGAAGATCTTGGCGACGACCTGCTGTCGTTTCTGCTGGATCGTGGGGAGCCCGCGGATCCGCTTCTGGACGCGGCGGTCGACGCACTGGTGATCATGCAGAAGGCTTGCCCGCCCGCGGGGCTGCCGGCATGGGACGCCGCACCCATGACCTCGACGGCGATCGCCACGCTCTTCGACTGGTGGTGGCCGGCTCGGTTCGGCTGTTCGGCACCTCAGGCGGCGCGGGACGATGTGGCGATGGCGCTGACGCGGATGCTGGAGCCGGTCGCTGCCGGACCGCGTTGTTTTGTCCACAGGGACTACTTCGCCGGGAACCTGCTTCGACTGACAAATGGACGTATCGGGATCATTGACTTCCAGGGTGCCGCGTTCGGCTATCCAGCGTACGATCTGGTTTCGCTGCTGCAGGACGCGCGCCGGGACATCCCGCCGGCCTCCCGCTGCCGTGCCACCAAGCGCTATCTGACCGCCCGGCCGGAAATCGATCCTGACGACTTCAAGGTCGCGTTCACCGCCTGTGCGGCGCAACGGCATCTTCGTGTTGCCTGTCAGTGGGTGCGGCTTGCTCTGCGTGACGATCGGCCTCAGTACCTTGCATACGGGCCGCGAACGTGGCGGCTGCTGGAGGACGCTTTGTCCCAACCCGCCGCCGAACCGCTCGCAACCGCCCTGAACCATTGGATCCCGGCCGTCGAGCGCGGCAACCCGCTTGGATTTGTTGCGCCAGGACCTAAAACATGATCATCGCTCCGCATTCCGCCATGGTTCTGGCTGCCGGAATGGCGACTCGGATGCGGCCGCTGACGAATGCCACCCCCAAGCCGCTGCTGAAGCTTAGCGGCCGCGCGCTGTTGGACCATGCGCTGGATCAGCTGACGGACGCGGGCGTCAAGACGGTCGCCGTCAACGCTCATTGGCAGGCGGACGCCGTGGCCGCGCACCTCGTGCAACGACCTCCGCCGCCAAAAACGATCCTGCTGCGGGAGGCACAGCTGCTGGAAACCGGCGGTGCTGTGCGGGCTGCGCTTCACGTGTTGGGCGCCGATCCGTTCTTCGTCATCAATGGTGACGCGTTCTGGCTGAACGGGCCGATGCCGGCACTCGTTCGATTGGCGGACGTGTTCGACGACTCGGTTGATGGGGTGCTGCTCGTGCACCGGACGTCGCATGTCCATGCCGATGTCGGCGACGGCGATTTCGCGCTCGACAAATGGGGCATACCGCGTCGGCGCAAGGAGCGGGAGGTCGTCCCCTATATCTACGCCGGCGTGCAGCTGATTCATCCCCGTCTGCTGGAACAGATGCCCGAGGGGGCGTTCAGCATCAACCAAGCCTGGGACATGGCGCTGGCCACCGGACGGTTGCGTGCGGTGGTGCACGACGGCATCTGGTTCCATCTATCGACCCCGCTGGACCTGGCGGAGGCGGAACAGATCCTCGAGACCCGTGTCACCGGCGACGCGCGTTGGCCGTGGCGTTGAACCTGTTCGCGGTCCCGCCGCACGTCCCTTTCCTCGATACCCTGGCGCAAGGCTGGCTGGCGCGGGGCGATGATCCACTGACCCTCAGCGAGGGTCTGATCCTGTTGCCGACCCGGCGGTCGGCCCGCGCCTTGGCCGAGGCGTTCCTGCGCGTACGCAATGGTCAAGCAATGTTGCTGCCTCGGATCACCGCTTTGGGTGCGCTGGATGAAACACCACTCGCTCTGGCCGGCGCCTTGGATCTGCCGCCGGCGGTGGAGCCCCGGCGACGCCTTGCCGCCCTGTCGACCTTGATTCTGGCAATGGGAGGTCAAGGCGGCTCACCGCGGACCGCCGACCGGGCCTGGCTGCTGGCGAGGGAGCTCGCATCGCTGATGGACGAGGCGGAACGGGCCGATATCGATCTGTCGGAGCGCCTGCCGGATGCGGCCGACCCGGCCTATGCGGCGCACTGGGCGCAGACACTGAAGTTTCTGCACATCGTGACCAACATCTGGCCGGTTTGGCTGGCCGACAATGGTGTCATGAACCCAGCGGCCCGTCAGGTGGCGCTGCTGCAGGCGCAGGCACAGGCCTGGCAAGACGCACCGCCTGACTACCCCGTGCTGATTGCCGGGACGACAGCAGGCATCCCCTCGGTTGCTCGGCTATTGCGGGTCGTGGCGCGAATGCCGCTTGGGCAGGTCGTCCTGCCACAGCTCGATTTGGAGATGGACGAGGCCGCCTGGGCTGAGATGGAAGTGTCCCATGCACAGGCCGGCCTGGCGCGGCTGCTGCGGGACTTGGATGCGACCCGAGCCGACGTGCGGCTCTGGGAAAGTGACACCGAGGCCGTTGTCCCGCCTGCTCGTTTCGCTTTGTTGTCCCGGGCACTGCTGCCCTCGACCGCGCTGCATGATTGGATGGACCAGAGGCCGGTATCGCTGGAAGGTTTATCGCGGCTGCGGGCGGCCGACCAGCAACAGGAGGCCCAGGCGATCGCACTGGTGCTGCGGCAGGCACTTGAGACGCCGGGTGCCAGGGCAGCGCTGGTGACCCCTGACCGGGACCTTGCCGGGCGCGTGGCCGCATCGCTGCTGCGGTTCGGCGTGGTTGCCGATGACAGCGCGGGCGAGCCTCTGGCTGAGTCGCCGCCTGCCGTGTTCCTGCGGCTTTTGGTGCGCGCGGTGGCTGAAGAACTGGCGCCGGTGCCGCTTCTGGCGCTGTTGAAGCATCCGCTTTGCAGCGCCGGCCTCAGTCCAGTTGGCTGTCGGCAGGCCGCGCGCACGCTGGAAACGCTGTGCCTGCGCGGGCCCCGGCCGGCGCACGGCATCAGCGGCCTGCGGATGAAGGTGGACAGCGGTGCTGGTGCTAATTCGTCGACCGCCGCCTTCCTGGCCCGGCTGGAAGCGTGCCTGGAGCCGGTCGTTCGGATCGACTCTGCAATGGAAATCGCGCCGGTGGAGGCTTTGGCAGCGGTCATCGAGGCGGCCGAGCGGCTTGCCACGACAAACGAAACGGCGGGCTCCAGCCGGCTTTGGGCAACCGAAGAGGGTGAGGCCATGGCGGTCTTGCTGACCACATTGCAGGACGCCGTTACGCTGATGCCCGATCTTCGTCGCGGCGTGCTGCCGGGATTGCTGGATGCGGTGCTGCAGGGCGAGGTTGTGCGGAGCCGGCGGGCGCTGAGGGGGCGAGGGGGCGTCGAGCATCCTCGCATCTTCATCTGGGGCTTGCTGGAAGCCAGGTTGCAATCGGCCGATCTTGTCGTGCTGGGTAGCCTGGCCGAGTCGGCCTGGCCGCTGATGGCTGAGCCGGGGCCTTGGCTGTCCAGACCGATGCGGGTGCGCGTTGGACTACCGACCCCAGAGGAGGCCGTGGGGCAAGCGGCGCACGATTTTGTCGCCGCCTGCTGCTCGGCCTCCGAGGCGGTGCTGTCATGCCCGGCGCGACGCGACAACGCGCCGACGGTGCCGGCGCGTTGGCTGACGCGGCTGGAGATGTTCCTGGCGGGCCGGGCCGCGGTTCCTGTCAGCGCGATCTCGGTTGTTAAGGGGTCCGGCATCGGCGCCAGTGCGGTGAGAGTCGAACAAGGTCTTCCCGAACATCCCGCGGCGTCATGGGCACGTGCGTTGGATCTTCCCGACGGCCCATCGCGACCGGTCAGGCCGCCGCAGCCGCGGCCGCCCGTCCAAAAGCGCCCGCGCAGGCTGAGCGTTACCGCGATCGAGACCTGGCTGCGAGATCCCTATGCCATCCACGCGCGGTATATTCTCAGGCTGACGGCGCTGAGGCCGTTGGATGAGGCGACCGACGCCTCTGACTATGGCTCTCTCGTGCATGATGGCCTGCATCGGTTCTTGCGCAAGCATGGCGCCGGATGGCCGGCAGACGCGGCGCCCGAACTCCGGCTTGCAATGGCTCAGGCGCTTGGCGATGCCGGTTTACGGCAGGCGCTGCGGGCATGGTGGTCGCCGCGGTTGGATAGGATCGCCGACTGGGTGGCCGGCACGGATGCGGAACGCCGGTTGGCGAGCGCGCCCTTGGTGATCAAGACCGAGGCCGCGGGTGCCATGGAGTTGTTCCGACCCGGCGGGCGTTTCACCTTGCATGGCAGGGCAGACCGGATTGAGCGGTATCCCGACGGAACGCTCTCGATCCTGGACTACAAGACCGGCTCCCCGCCTTCGCAGAAAGAGGTGGCTGATGGCCTGGCGCCGCAGTTGCTGCTGGAAGCGGCGATGGCGGCCGAGGGCGCATTTGGCGCGGATGTGAACGGGAAAAGTGGCGAGTTGATCTATTGGCACCTGTCCGGCGGTCTGGACGCCGGCAGGGCGGTGCCGCTGTTCAAGAAGAGCCCGGCTGACATTCCGAACGCTGTTCAGGATGCGAAGGATCGGGTCTGCGACCTGATCGACGCTTTCGATCAGCCGGCGCGCGCCTATGTTTCGCGGCCGCATCCGGGGCTGGCGCCGCGGTTTTCGGATTACGAGCAGCTTGCCCGTGTCGCCGAATGGGCGGCGGCGGGAGATGGCGATGAGTGAGACCGCACGCGCCCGTGCCAACCGGGAGCAGCTTGCTGCCTCCGATCCCGCGGTCTCGGCGTTCGTGGCGGCATCGGCCGGGTCCGGGAAGACAAAGTTGCTGACCGATCGGCTGCTGCGGCTGATGCTGACCGGTGCTGCCCCCGAGCGTATTCAGTGCCTGACATTCACCAAGGCCGCGGCAGCGGAAATGTCGGTTCGATTGCAACGAACATTGGGCCGGTGGGTGACGATGCCGCGGGACGGTCTGGTCAGGGAACTGGCCGGTCTATGCGTCGAACCGACCGCTGCCGCATGCATGGCGGCGCGGGCTTTGTTCGCGAAGGTCCTGGACCTGCCCGGAGGCATGCGGATCGGCACGATCCATGCCTTCAGCCAGTCCCTGCTACGGCGATTTCCGTTGGAGGCAGCGATTTCGCCCCATTTCCAGTTGGTCGATGATCGCGACGCCGACGACGCGTTGACCGAGGCGCGGGAGGACATGCTGACCAGCGCCGGCACCCCGGAGATGCAGAGCGCGTTACGAACCCTGGCCGGGTTGTCGTCAGCAGGAGCCTTTGGTCTTCATGTCAAGACGTTGCAGTCCGACCGCGTCCGGTTGGACAACGCCTTGCTGCTTGGCGAAGAGTTGGAGCGGGTCCAGCGGCGTGTTCTCGGTGTCAGTGCGCCGGACGAGGATTCCCTCATCGCCCAGGCGGTCGAATGGCTGGGTCAATCCGCATTGCGGGACGCGGCGAGAATCGTGCTGGCAAGCGGTTCAAAGACGGCTGCCGACCGGGCTGCCGGGATCCTCGATTGGCTCAGTCAAGCAGCCGGCAAGCGGGTGGCGAACTGGACCGACTGGTGCGAGCTGTTCCTGAGTGGATCGGGTGAGCCACGCGGGGATACCGCTCTGGTCAACAAAGCACTTCTGGCGACCCAACCAAACCTGCTCGATCGCTACCTGGAAGAGGCCGCCCGCATCGTGGGTGTCGAGGATGCGCGGCGAGCCATTCGACTGGCGGCGGTCTCGGGGGCGTTGGTCCTGCTTGCGGGTCCGGTCGCCCAGGGCTACGCGAAACGCAAGGACGAGGCCGGCCTGCTTGATTACGACGACCTGATCGACCGAACGCGCACGTTGCTTTTCGATCCCGGTGCGGCGTGGGTGCTGTACAAGCTGGATGGCGGTTTGGACCACCTTCTGCTGGATGAAGTGCAGGACACCGCGCCCCAGCAGTGGCGTATCGCCCACGCGCTTACCGAAGAGTTCTTCGCCGGTTCGGGTGCGGCAAACCGAACGCGGACGATCTTCGCGGTCGGTGATCGCAAACAATCGATCTACTCGTTCCAGGGGGCGGACACTGCAGAGTTCGATCGCTCACACGACGAATTGGCGGGCCGCGTCCGAACGTCCGGACTGATTTTCAAGGACGTCGGGCTGGACGTCTCTTTCCGCTCGACCACACCGGTGCTGGCGTTGGTGGATGCGGTATTTCGCGACCCTCTGGCCCGGCCGGGCGTTGTTGCAGCCGGCGAAACGCTGACGCACTACGCCGATCGCGCCGGCCATGCTGGGCTGGTAGAACTCTGGCCCTTAGCTCCGCGCCCCGAACCGGCGCCGCATCGACCCTGGACGGTGCCTGAGCAGAATCAACCGCGAACCTCTGCTCGTCAATTGCTGGCCGACACGTTGGCAGACTGGATCAGCAGTCAAACCGGCGGATCCGTTGTGCTGGAGAGCAAGGGTCGTTGCCTAGCAGCTGGGGACGTGTTGATTCTGGTGCGCCGCCGGGATGAATTCGTCCGGGCTTTGGTCAGGGCCTTGAAAACCCGAGGCGTGCCGGTCGCTGGGCTTGACCGGATGGTGCTGACCGATCAGCCGGCGGTGCAGGACTTGATGGCCTTGGCGGATGCGCTCCTGTTGCCCTCGGACGACCTGGCTTTCGGCTGCGTGCTCACGAGCCCCTTGGGCGGCTTGACCGACGACGAGTTGTCAGACATCGCCATGGACCGCTCCGGTTCGCTGTGGGACGCGCTTCGTGAACGCGCCGATGAACGCCCATCCTGGAGGCGCGCCGTCAGCTTTTTTTCGGCACTGCTTAGCCGGGTCGACTACGTCTCGCCCTATGCATTGTTCGCGGAAGCACTCGGGCCACTTGGCGGACGGGCGCGGCTGTTCGCACGCCTGGGAGCGGAAGCAGCGGAGCCGGTGGATGAACTGCTGAACGCGTCGCTGACCTATGCCGCGCGGCACCCACCGTCTTTACAGGGGTTCCTCCACTGGCTGCGCCGGTCGGGTGCGGAGGTCAAACGCGAAGCGGAAGCCGCGGGCAATCTGGTGCGTATCATGACGGTGCATGGTGCGAAGGGATTACAGGCACCGCTGGTAATCGTGCCTGACACGTCGGCGCTGCCGATGGATGTTGGATCGATCGTCTGGGCAGACGATGCGGTGACCGCCCGCGCGGTGCCGCTATGGGCGCCGCGCAAGGAATTCCGCTGCGCAGCGCTGGATAAACTGCGTGGCGCTGCACGGCGGCAGCAGATGGAAGAACATAACCGGCTGCTCTATGTCGCGTTGACCAGAGCCGAGGATCGATTGCTGGTGTGTGGCTGGGAGAACAGGCACCCGGCGTCGGAGGAGTGCTGGTACAGCCTGGCCCGACGCGGATTTGAGACCGCAGGTGCGGAACGTGAGGCTTTTGGTCCTTGGGGTGGAGACATCCTGCGGTTGCGCTCACCACAGACACTTGCGGCCGAAATTCCGGCCGTGCCGGCACGGGTCGATCGCACCCGGAGCATGCCCGCCTGGATCGGTTCGGCGGCCGGCGGTTGGGTGCCGGCCCCACCTCCGCCGGAACCTCCGCGGCCTGTGCCAGTGGCCCCAAGCCGCCCCGCAGGGATTGAACTCGGGACGGTGCCTCCCGCCGAGTCGCCATTGGCTGCTGGGGGCAGCAGCCGGTTCCGTCGCGGACAATTAATCCACTCGTTGCTGCAGCACCTGCCGTCGATCTCAGCCGAGGCGCGGCGGGAGGCGGCGAAGCGTTTCCTTGACAACCCCGGACATGGGCTGCCGGCAGGCGAGGCTGAGCGGATGGCTGACGAGGTGCTGACGGTCATGTCGCATCCGGATCTGATGCCGCTGTTTGGACCCGACAGCCGAGCGGAAGTGCCGTTGACAGGTGTGACCGCGGGAACCGTGGTCGGCGGGTTGGTCGATCGGCTGGTGGTGCTTGCCGACCGTGTGCTGGTCGCGGACTTCAAGACCAATCAACGGCCGGCTTCGCGGGTGGACGACACGCCGGTCATGTACTTGCGGCAGATGGCATCGTACCGTGCGGTGGTTCGCGCGATCTTTCCAGGTCGGGCAGTGCAGTGTGCCTTGATCTGGACGCGGGAACCCCGCGTGGTGATCCTGCCGGACAAGGTGCTCGATTTGCATGAAACCGGCCATGCAAGAGACGCTGCTTGACCCGGTTGGCGGCCGGTCCCACCTCTGCATCAAACATGACTGAAGGGTATGCCAGATGAGCGCAAATACAGTTCCCGTAACGGACAAAAGCTTCGCCACCGACGTCGTTGAGGCGAGCAAGAACGGTCCGGTTCTGGTTGATTTCTGGGCGGAGTGGTGCGGCCCCTGCAAGACGATCGGTCCCGCGTTGGAAGAACTTGCTGGTGAATTTGCCGGCCAGCTGACTGTCGCGAAGGTCGACATTGACAGCAACCCTATGTCGCCGAACCAGTTCTCGGTCCGAGGTATTCCGACACTGATCATGTTCAAGGACGGAAAGCCGGTGTCATCGCAGGTCGGTGCGTTGCCGAAGAGCAAGCTCAAGGATTGGATCGCCGGCAACATCTGAACGGCTGTTGTCATAGTCTGTAAGTCCCGGGGTTCTACCGAACTCCGGAATTTGTGGCGGACAGCGCAGTCGGGCGCTGCGATGCGCCCGACTTATTAAGCCTAGATATCGACCAGCTATACTGTACGGCGTCCGACGATCGCGTGATAAAGCACGAGCACGACAATTGCGCCGATGACGGCGACGATGATGCTGTAAATGTTCAGGCCGGTGACCGGGGCGGCGCCGAAGAAGGAGAACAAAAACCCGCCGACGAAGGCGCCGACGATACCGAGTACGATGTCGAGGATAACCCCCTCACCGCTTTTGTTGACGATTTTACTGGCGATAAAGCCAGCGATCAGGCCCAGAATGAGCCAAATGATTATCGACATAGACGTTCACCTTTGTTTAGTTGGCGTTCAGCCGCGGCTAGGAACAAGAGACGCCACGGCGTAGGCGAGACCCCCCGCGACCAGCAGCGACACGAGTGGCTGCTGCTCGATGGTTCGTGAAAGTGCTTTCTTCGCTTCGCGGCCTTGAACCACGGCTCCGCTATAGGCTTCCTGAGCATCGCCTGCGACCTGCCGTGCCTTCTCCTCAAGGATCAGCGCCGTCAATGCCACTGTGACCAGTGCCAGGAGTGTCTTCATAGGATGCTCCCCGTTTCGCATGCCGCCCAACTGCTCGATGGGCTCCCGGCTTTCATCGCCGTACGTGACATTAACGCTTTGTTTAGCAACCGGATGCCGAAAACGCATCGGCATCCGATCAAAATCTCGATTGCTTGATGCTCTCCGGCTTACCCGGACACGAACTCTTTCCCGCCGCGTCGATCTGGCGCAACCTTATCTGGCTTAGGAGAGGAAATGACAATGTCGCTGCGGGAATCAGGCGCCATTACCGGCGTGGGTGAGACCAGGTATATCAGGGGCACCGATCGCGGTGCGCTGTCATTTCAACTTGAGGCATCGCTTGCCGCGATCCGCGATGCGGGGCTGAAGCCATCGGACATCGATGGCTTGATACCCTATGGCCACGGAGCGGTTGCCGAGGATTTCATCACCAATTTCGGCATCAGCGACCTGCGGTTCTCCGCCACCACGCCAATGGGCGGCGCTTCCGCCGTAGCCTCCATCCAATGCGCACTGGCCATGATCAAGGCAGGGATCTGCAATCATGTTCTGCTCTCGCTGGGACGCACCGGTTATTCCGGCGGCAGAATCGGGAGCCGGGTTCAACAGATGCCTCAATTCAAGGTGATCGGCGAGTTCGAGATGCCGCAGGGGGCCATTGCGCCCGCTCAACTTTATGCGCCGATGGCACGGCGGCATATGGAACTTTTCGGTACGACATCGCGCCAGTTAGCCGAGATCGCGGTGACCACGCGCTACCACGCCTCGCTTCAAACAAATGCGACAATGAGAAACCCGATCACGATCGAGGATCATCAGTCGTCGCGCATGATCTCGGATCCGTTGCGGTTGCTCGACTGCTCGCTGGAGAGCGACGGCGGCGCGGCGGTGGTGATTAGCGCACCAGACCGGGCGCGGGATCTGGCCAAGCGGCCGATCATGGTGATGGGCGTGGCCGAAGGTCATCCCGACTCACCCTCGGCGATCACCCAGCGGCCGGATCTGACGACCCTTGGGCTGGCCAAGGCGGCGCCGAAGGCCTTCGCGATGGCGGGCGTAGGCCGAGACGATATTGACGTTGCCGAGGTGTATGACTGTTTCACCTATATCGTCATGTGCCAGCTGGAAGACCTCGGGTTTTGCAAGAAAGGCGAGGGTGGGGGATTCGTGCAGGACGGCGCACTTGGGTTGAACGGCCGTCTGCCCGTCAACACTCACGGGGGACTGCTATCCCAGGCGCATATGGCTGGCATGAACCACATCGTGGAGCTGGCTCGGCAGCTGCGTGGCGAAGCGGCGGCCCAGGTGAAGAACGCGGAAATCGGGCTGGTGACCGGATACGGCGACATGGGTGACGGCGCATTGGCCATCATGCGGAGGGGGTGAGCGTGGGGGCGTACGAAAAACTGGTGCCGTCTCCCACGCTGGAGACACAGCCATATTGGGACGGCTTGAACGCGGGAAGGCTGCGTCTGCAGCGCTGTGCCGATTGCGGCAAGGTCCGCCACTACCCGCGGCCGATGTGCGATGCCTGCTGGTCGATGAACACCGACTGGGTCGATGCATCAGGCCGCGGAACCGTGCACAGCTGGACCATCACGCATTATGCTTTTCATCCTGCGCTGCAAGGCGATCTGCCATACGTGCTGCTGACCGTGGATCTGCCGGAGGGTGTTCGCATGAACGCGCAGGGACGGAATATCGAGGTGTCTGTGTTACGGGTTGGTTTGCCTGTGGTGGTGGCGTTCGATCGCGTGAAGGATGATCTGACGCTGCCGGTGTTTGAGGCGGCCTAATACCAACCCGCTTAGACATTGACCGATGCCCATTCACGAGTGCCGATGGACCCTATGCGCTTTGGATCGTCCATTAACCACCGCCAGGCGTCGCAGCAGGCTTCGACGATGGCGTCATAGTCATCCCAGACGCCAGCGGAGAGCTTGTTCCCACGGAGGTATTCCCAGACGTTTTCCATTGGGTTCAGTTCGGGAGCATAGGGCGGTAGCGGTATCAGAACGATGTTGTCTGGAACCACGAGGTCGCCGCCGGTTTGGTGCCAGCCGGCACCATCCCAGATCAAGGCTGCGACTGCACCAGGGGCTACCTGGGTGCTGATCTCGGCCAGATGCAGATTGGTGCATTCCGTGTTGGCTGCCGGGGCGATGATCGCCGCACCCACTGCGCGGGCCGGGCAGATGGCACCGAGGATGTAGGCGGTGTCGTGGCGGTTATCCCGCACCATCGGCGGACGCGAACCAACGGGCGCCCAGACATAGCTGAGCGAGCCTTTCTGCCCGACCCTGGCTTCGTCTTGAAACCATATCTCGACGGGTGTTCCGGCAGTACAGGCGCGAAGTGCTTCCTTCAGAGTAGAACTGAAGTTTTTTTAAAAGCCTCCTGCGCCGCCAGGTCCTTCTTGGGATGATACGGGCGCGGCTGCAACCGGGTCAGCCGGAGTTTGTTCAGCCACTTGCCGATGGTGCCCTCGTCCACAGTGACGGAAAAACGCCGCTCCACCTCGGCGCGCACATCAATGCAGCGCCAGCGCATGACCTTATGCACTTTGGGATCAGGACCCGCGACGACGAACGCACGCAATTCTGCCATCTGCTCCTTCGTCAAGGCCGGCTTCGCACCAGAAGGCACACGGGAAATTAGGCCTTTGACACCCGACTCATTGTAGCGATGCACCCAGTCGCGCAGCGTCTGCCGATCCATTCCCGCCAAACGAGCGGCATCCGCCCTTGTCCTCCCATCAAGCGCCATGGCAATCGAGAGCATCCGCCGCGCTTGCGCCGCGTCACTGCTCTTCGCCGCCAAGCTGCGCACTTCCTCCGCCGTGTGATCGTTACGGGTTATCCTAACCGCTGCTACCATCCCACCCTCCCATCGCCGCGAATCGCCGGAGTGGGAATCGAATCAGACTTTGGTGGTTGGGGGAAGCGGGGTCACCAAGACGAGTCAGCCTCAGCGCGGGTTGGTATAATACCCGATCGCAGAAGCGCGAGACACGAACCAGCCAGGTTTCGCTGCGTAAATCGACTACTTCAGACGAACAGCGACGTATCAGGCTCTCATGCGCGATTCCAGGCCGGGCAACAATCGTTCCTGTGCCGGCTCAACGGATGGCAGGGCGATGCGCGCCGGTTCCGCACCCTCGATCAAGCTTATCCCAGAAAGTCCAATCCGATATCGAGCACCGTCGCACTGTGGGTCAGCCACCCCACCGACAACAGATCCACGCCGCTTGCTGCGATCGCAGGCGCGGTATCTGGCCGAATACGGCCCGATGCCTCGGTAACCGCCCGTCCGTTTACCATGGCGACTGCCTGGGTCAGCAAGTCCGGCCCCATGTTGTCCAGCAGCACGGCATCGACCTTCAAGGTCAACGCTTCCTCAAGTTGAGTTAGCGTATCGACCTCCAGCTCGATCTTCACCAGATGCCCGACCCGGGCCCGCGCGCGTTCCACCGCGGCACGCACCCCGCCGGCAATCGCCACATGATTGTCCTTGATCAGCACGGCGTCATCCAAACCGAATCGGTGGTTCGATCCGCCGCCGACCCGCACGGCGTATTTCTGCGCGAACCGCAGGCCGGGCATGGTTTTGCGGGTGCAGCAAACCCTTGCTTTTGTGCCCTCGATCGCGTCCACGATGCCGCGGGTGCCGGACGCAACGCCGCTTAGGTGGCACAGGAAGTTCAACGCCGTTCGTTCCGCCGTCAGGACACCGCGCGCCGGCCCGCTGATGGTGGCGATCAGGTCGCCTGGCCGCGGAGAGCTGCCGTCGTGGAGCGCGACCTCGAAATGGATCGCCGGGTCGATCAGGCGAAACGCCATCGCGGCGAAATCCAGCCCTGCCACCACACCGGACTGCCGAGCAACCAGGGCGGTTCGGGTCTGTACCGTGGCGGGAACGATCGCGTCGGTCGTCAGGTCACCGGCACGGCCCAGATCTTCCAGCAGGGCGGACCGCACCACCGGCTCGATCATGACCAGCGGCAAGGCCGTCATCAGCGAACCTCCAACATGAGCTCGACAGAGCGTCGCGCGCGTGCGGTTAGGGATGGGTCAATCGTCACTTCCTCGGTCATCGTCTCCAAGGCACGCCGGATCTTGGGAAGGGTTATGCGCTTCATATGCGGGCACAGATTGCATGGTCGGACGAACTCGATCTCGGGGTGGTGCACCGAGACGTTGTCAGCCATCGAGCATTCAGTCAGCAACACCACTCGTGCCGGCTTCTCGCGGCCGACATATCCCGACATGTCGGCCGTTGAGCCGGTGAAGTCTGCCTCAGCGACCACCTCTGGCGGACACTCTGGGTGCGCCAGGATTGTGACACCCGGGTAGTCGGTGCGCAAAGCACGGACCTGCTGCGCGGTGAAACGTTCATGTACCTCGCAATGCCCCGCCCAGGTAATGATCTTCACGTGCGTTTGCGCCGCGATGTTTCGGGCAAGATATTCGTCCGGCAGCATGATGACTGCTTCTGTGCCGAGCGATTCGACGATCTTACGTGCGTTGCCCGAGGTGCAGCAGATGTCGGATTCCGCCTTCACCGCCGCGGACGAGTTTACGTATGTCACGACCGGTAGGCCCGGATGACGCTGGCGCATCAGCCTGACATCGGCCGCGGTAATCGACTCCGCCAGCGAGCACCCTGCTCGGCTATCCGGAATAAGCACCGTCTTGGCGGGGTTCAGCAGCTTCGCCGTCTCCGCCATGAAGTGCACGCCGGCGAGGACGATGACCTCGGCGTCCACCTTCGTGGCCTCCCGCGCCAGCGCCAGGCTGTCGCCGACGATGTCGGCCACGCAGTGGAAAATCTCTGGGGTCATGTAGTTGTGCGCAAGGATCACGGCGTTGCGCTCACGCTTGAGATCGAGAATGGCGTCAATGTCGTCAGCGAACACCGGCCATTCCATCGGCGGGATCAATGATTTGACCCGTGCATAAAGCGGGGCAACGCGGTCTAGCTGTGTGGTCGTGGACATGCTCGGTCCTCCTACCTAATGCTCATGTTGAGCATTGGCCACTTATGCTAGTGATGAGTATAAGGATGTCAAGTCTCGCGACCGATGGCGCCTGCCTTGGCGGACCTATTCCTGGCACGTCAGGGAGGAGTTCTCGGGGGTGAAGACGGCACGAGCTTCGTGATGATGCTCGACAGCATATCCTGCCAGCGCGAACCGCCTGCAATCGCGGCCGTTGCCAAGGCAGCAGCTACCGTTTAGCGAAATCCACGATCGCGGCGAACCCTGTTTCGGTGCCGACGGCGAGGTGGGTCCCATCCGGGCTCCAGGCCAAGGTGCTGATGGTGCCGTGTTCGGGGGGGACCACCGGCAGGATACGTGAGGACGTGATGTCCGCCACGACGACCAGGCCATCAGCAAATCCCCCGGCAACGATCTCGTCCCGCGGATTGCAAGCGACCTGGGTGCAGATGATCCCGTCGCCGCCAGCCAGTTCCAGCGGTGCCTTGCCCATCGGGCCGCCGCCGAAGAACGGCCACAGTACCATCGCGTCGGCGCCGCTGCTCGCCAGCCATTTGCCGTTGCGGGTGAACGAGAGGCTGACGGTCTTGGTTGGATAGCCGCTCATGCGCATGTGCGCACCCTCCGGCAATTTCCAGCCGTGCAGGGCGTTCTCCTGCATGGCGGTCACGACCGCGTCACCTTCGGGATGGATCAGGATGTCGGTGTGGCTGCCCTTCCACTCCAGCATACGCGGCGTGTCGGTCTTCGCCGCGACAAACCAGAGCGAGACGCCGTTGTAATGCGAGGCGCCGATGCGCTTGCCCTTGCCGTCGAACACCAGGCCGGTGACGGTTGAAGGATGCGCGAGTTCCTTGAGCGTGTGCCCGGCCTGATCAAATATCCTGACGATCTTGCCGGCGCTGGCCGCCATCAGGCCCTTATTTCTGTCCAGCGCATAGCTTGCGACGTGCTCAACCCACTTCATGCCGAAGCCGGCAACATCGGACGTGGCGCCATCTGAGCCTATGCGGCGAAGCTTGCCATCGTCTCCGCCAGAGATGAAGCCGTCAGCCGTGGGGTCAGGCGCGAAATCCAGCACGGCGCCGTCGTGGACGGTAAAGCAGGGCCAATCGGTGAGGACGTCCGTGTTGACGATGCGCATAGTGCCGTCTCCCAGAGCGAATCCGGCACGGAGTCCATCGCGGGAGAAGCGGGCCGCGACGATGAACGCATCGAGTTCGCGCGAAACGCCGCGTGATTGCAGCAAGAAGCGGGCTTCGGCTGTCTGGCTCATGGCCGGATCTTTCCATGCTTCATGGTCCGCGGATCTTGGCTGGACCCATCCGCCCACGGACGACTGAGGGCCAACGTCAATCCACGGCGCAACTTTCGAACCCACGCCGCAACTGTGGGCGGTTCATGTTGCGGCCGATGAACACAAGCCGGCTGGTCTTAGCATCGCCGTCCTTGCATTGGCCGATAAAATCCCCGTCGGCGATCATGTGCACCGCCTGGAATGCGAACCGCCGGTCCTCGTTGGCATAGTGCAGGATGCCTTTGGTCCGCAGTAGATCGGCACCTTTGTCCTGCAGCAGCACACCGATCCAGGCGTTGAACTTCTCCGGGTCAATCGGCTTCTCGACCTCGAAGCTCATGGACGAGACGTCTTCGTTGTGCTCGTGGTCGTCGTCGCCATCGAGGAAATCAGGGTGCAGGGCAAGGATGCGGGAAAGGTCGAAGGCGCCGCGATCGAGGACCTGCGCGATGGGAAGTTCGGCGCGTTGTGTCCGATGGATGATGGCGAAGCGGTTGATGTTGCGGATCGTCGCCTCCACCGCGTCGAGTTCTTCCGGGGTGACGAGGTCGGTCTTGTTGAGCACGATGACATCCGCGAACGCGATCTGGTCGGCTGCCTCGTGGCTGTCGACCAGGCGCGCAGGAAGATGCTTGGCGTCGACGACCGTGACGATGGCGTCGAGGCGAGCCTTTGCCTTCACATTGTCATCGACGAAGAAGGTCTGCGCCACCGGCGCGGGATTCGCCAGGCCAGTCGTCTCGATGATGATGCCGTCGAACTTGTCGCGCCGCTTCATCAATCCGCCGACGATGCGGATCAGGTCGCCACGCACGGTGCAGCAGATGCACCCGTTGTTCATCTCGAACACTTCCTCATCGCTGTCCACGACGAGGTCATTGTCGACGCCCAACTCGCCAAACTCGTTGATTATCACCGCGTATTTGCGGCCGTGGTTTTCAGTGAGGATACGATTGAGCAAGGTCGTCTTACCGGCGCCGAGGTACCCGGTCAGCACCGTTACCGGCACCTGCGTGTTCGCGTCAGCCATGATTGCGGGCTCCGTCGCTGTTTGGGCAAGGAATATAGGTGTGGCACGACCCGTCAACTACCTGGCACAAGGATGCTTCGGCGCAGGGCAGCCAATCGGGCGGTGATCACCGGCACGTCGAAAAGCCGGGCACGCTGACGCCCGGCTACCGCCATGATCGCCCGTCGTGGCTCGTCGGCGGCCAGCGCGCGGATCGCGGCAGCGAGTTCCATTGGGTGGTCAGGGTCGGCGTAAACCGCGGTGTCACCGGCAACCTCCGGCAGGCCGCCGCGTGGGGAGCAAATCAATGCTGCGCCGCTTGCCATGGCTTCGAGTGCAATCAGGCCGAAAGGTTCAGCCCAGCGGCTGGGCACCACGACAATCGCGGCTCGGGTCATTGCCATCAGAACGTCCGGGTGATCGCGATAGCCGAGCATCCTGATGTCGGCCCGTTGTGCTGCCGTGCGGATCATCTGGACGAAGCCGGTGTCTGGGCTGTTGAAGCTGAAGCGGTCGGCGCCGATGATCTCGGCTCTCCAACCTGGCAGGTGCGGCAGCGCGGCGGTGCAGGCGGCGACAAAAGCATCCGGCCCCTTGTCCGGAACCACGCGTCCGGCGAACAAGACCAGCCTTTCGCGCTGGCTTTCTCCCGGTAGGTCGGCAAGGTCCAGGCAGTTGGGCAGCACGATCGGGGGTTTGTCCGGTTTGACGACGCCTTCCAGAACACGCTGCCGGAGATAGTCTGATGGGGTGACAACCCCGGCCAGTCGCCGGAGCATCTGGCTGCGTTGTGCCGGCGTTGCTGCCTCGCGCATGCCGTGGGGATCGTTGTGCAGGAAGGCCACGACCGGGACGTCCGGCAGCCTTGCGGCAAGTGCCAGGGCGATTTCTGGCCGATTGTGCACTTCGATCAGAGCCGGGCACTGCGTTTTCAATGAACCCGCCACACCAGCAGCGAACCGCCGATTGGTGCTGCCGAATGACCGGAGGGAGGGCCTGACAGCGCAGACGTTGATGCCGGGGAAGGTGGGACCATCCTGCTTGCCGCTGATGATAACGGTCTCGAAGCCGGGTGTTTGAACAAGCCGGCGCACCAGGAGGCCGATCGCACCCGCGCGACCCGTGCCGAACCCCTCTCGCGGTGGAAGTACTATGGCAACTTTTACAGATGCAGGCCGCATGAGGGCTGTCCCCTACACGGCGCCGCACGATCCCGCCATGAGACGCGTAATCCATCCACGCTGCGTTTCGCGGCACGACTGAACCGGATGCCCATATAGGGAACCAGAACGACCCTGGAGTCTTCCAATGACAAGCGGCCCAATGACAATAGAGATCGCCATTATAGCCGCCATCGCCCTGTTCATTCTGATACGCTCCGTCCGGATCGCATCGGAATGGCAGCGCGCCGTTATCCTGCGGTTAGGTCGGCTTCACAAAGTCAAGGGCCCCGGCATCTACCTGGTCATCCCGATCATTGACAGCGTGGCTCAACTTATTGACCTGCGCATTCAGACCACCATGATCACCGCCGAACAGGCGCTGACGCGCGATACCGTGGCTGTCGGCGTGGATGCGATCGTGTTCTGGCAGGTGGAAAACGCTGAGGCTGCCGCTATTCGGATCGCCAACTACCGCGAGGCCATCGAGCGGGTTGCCCAGACCAGCCTGCGTGAGATGATCGGGGCCACTGACCTGTCCAAATTGCTCTCGGACCGAAAAAACGCTGATGAGCAACTGCGGGTCACGATCTCGTCAAAAACCGGCACCTGGGGGATCACTGCCAGCAGCGTCGAGATCAAGGATGTCGTCATCCCGCGTGAGCTTCAGGATGCGATGAGCCGGCAAGCGCAAGCGGAGCGAGAGAAGGACGCGCGCGTGACTTTGGCCTCCGCCGAGACGGCGATTGCCCAGCAAATACTGGAAGCGGCGAAGCTGTACGGCAGTGATTCAAACGCCTTGAAGCTGCGGCAGATGAATTTGTTGTACGAGATGAACAAGGATCGTGGGGCAACTGTATTGATTCCGAGCGAAATGGCGACGAGTCTTGGGACCGTTGTTGCCCTTTCCAAGGCAACGGGGAGCAACTCTGCCTGACGCGTGGGCATAGGTCGGGACAGCTCGGGGGAGTGTCCGATCCTCTGTGTAAACGGCTCCATGGCCATTGTCCGTATCACTCGGTCAGCTAGCTGACCGAGTGATACGGTCGCCAAACAAAATCATGAACTGCAGCTTTGCCTCCGGCCAGGCGATGGCCGGCTTCCAACGCAGGCCGGCATTTTGGATGGCCATGTATAGCAACTTCAGCGCCGCCTCGTCAGAGGGGAAGCTGCCGCGCGTCTTGATCACCTTGCGCAAGCTCCGGTTCAGGCTCTCCACCGCGTTTGTCGTGTAGATCATCTTCCTGATCGCCGGCGGGAAGGCGAAGAATGGCACCACATACGTCCAGGCGCGGCGCCACATGGGCGCGATCATCGGGTAGCGCTTGGCCCAAGGGCTGGCCTCGAACGTGTCCAGCGCCGCCTCGGCGGCCTCGGCCGTCGCGGCCTGGTAGATCGCCTTCAGCGACGGCATCAACGCCTTGCGGTCCTTCCAACTGACCGTCTCGAGCGCGTTGCGGATCAAATGCACGATGCAGGTCTGCGTCGTGGTCCGCGGGAACACCGCCTCGATCGCATCGGGAAACCCCTTCAGACCATCGACGACCGCGATCAGGATGTCCTCCACACCGCGGGTCTTCAGTTCGTTCAGCACGCCGAGCCAGAACCGCGCTCCCTCGGTCTGCTCGACCCACAGCCCCAGCACCTCCTTCTCGCCCGACCGCGTCAAGGCCAGCGCAACGTAGACCGCCTTGTTCTTGACCACCCCGTCATGGCGGATCTTCACCCGCAGGGCGTCCAGAAACACCACCGGATAGACCGCCTCCAGCGGGCGGTTGCGCCACGCCAGCACGTCCTCGTGCACCGCGTCCGTCACACGGCTGATCAGGTCGGGCGACACCTCTACCTGATACATCTGCCGAAGGTGCGCCTGCACGTCGCGCACCGAAAGCCCGCGCGCATACAGGCTGATGATCTGGCCGTCGAAACCTTCCAGCCGCGTCACCCCCTTCGGCACGATCGCCGGTTCGAACGTCCCGTCGCGGTCGCGTGGCACCGACAGCGTCACCGCGCCCTCGTCCGTCAGCACGGTCTTCGCCGTGTGCCCGTTGCGGTTGTTGGCGCCGCGCCGGCCGGACCGCTCGCCCTTCTCGTAGCCAACGTGCTCAGACAGCTCAGCGTTCAAGGCGCGCTCGAGCAGGCGCTTCTTCAGTTGGCGGAAGATGCCGTCCTCGCCGAGCAGATCGGAGGGTTTCTCGTAGCCAGACAAAAGCTCGTCCAGCACTTCGGGTCGTATGTCTCTCATCGTGGGTCTCCCTTGGGTTAAGGAAGCCACGGAAACCGACTTACACAAAGGACCTGACACTCTCCAGCTCGGAGGGCTGCCCGTTTATGTGGCGTTTCTGCAACACGCCGACCGGTTGTTCAACCAATGCTGCGTCGCAGCAGAATCCCTCTTGCCTGCTGCATCTGCGAACACCATTCTCCGGTCTGCAGACGCGCTTCGGCGCTCTGCTTTCTTGGACGTTTCCTCCCTAAACTTCGGCGGTGCCAAAAGCACCGCCGTTTTTTTGATTTCTTGCTGGGGCGTTCGTGCCTGCTGGGAATTATCAGTAATTCCAGGCTACGCGGATTTGCACTGGTCACCGACTGATAGCCTCAGCCTGAGGTAATCGGCCGCCAGCTGCGGTTCCTGATGACGCTTCCGTCTGGCCAGCACATCAAGACGACAGTCGGCGGATGCCTGGAAGCGTTACCGTTCTAGACCAGATGTTCGCCTGAGATAGGGGCGACCCGTCTCACAATATGCAGGCTTTCGAGGGTTGCACCGGGTGGTCCGGTGCCGAGCCTCATGCATAGGAGACGGGTCATGGACAAGCCTATCATTTACGTTGGTCTGGACGTGCACAAAGATACGATTGCAGTCGCACTGGCCGAAGCGGGCAAGCGGGGAGACGTGCGCCAGCATGGCCAGATTGCGAACACGCCTGCTGCCCTGAAGGGGGTGGTGGCGAGATTGTCCCACGGCGGCAGCGACCTGCGGTTCTGTTACGAGGCCGGACCCTGTGGCTACGGGATCCAACGGCAATTGACGACGGCCGGACACGAATGTGTGGTCGTCGCACCGTCGCTGATCCCGCGCAGGCCCGGCGATCGGATCAAGACTGATCGGCGTGACGCGATCAATCTCGCCAAGCTACATCGAGCGGGCGAACTGACTGCGGTCTGGGTTCCGGATCAAGCGCATGAGGCGATCCGCGATCTTGTCCGTGCGCGTCTGGCGGCGGTGCGCAGCCTGCGCCAGGCGCGTCAGCAACTATCCGGTTTCCTGCTGCGCCATGGCCATCACTACCACCGACCGGCCTGGACGCTGATGCACCGGCGCTGGCTGGCGGGATTGCGATTCGAACAGTCCGTGCACCACATCGTGCTGGAAGATTGCATCGCTGCCGTCGAGGCCGCGACGGCGCGGCGCGATCGCCTGCATGCGCATATCGAAGCAGCGTTGCCGGGCTGGTCGCTGGCCCCGGTGGTGCATGCTCTGCAGGCGTTGCGTGGGATGGCCTTGGTGGTGGCGGCCACAATGATCGCGGAACTCGGTGACATCACCCGTTTCACCAATCCGCGCCAACTCATGGCGTATCTGGGTCTGGTCCCGTCGGAGCATTCCAGCGGCGGAACGCGACGCCAGGGCGGGATCACCAAGGCTGGCAATAGCGCCGCACGGCGTATGCTGGTCGAGGCAGCCTGGAGTTATCGCTTTCCACCCCAGATTAGCCGAGAGCTGTTGTTGCGCCAAGAGGGGCTATCCAAGGCAGTCCGCGACACGGCCTGGAAGGCCCAGGAGCGGCTGTGTCGCCGCTATCGCAAGCTGTCCCAAGCTGGGAAGCTGCCGACCGTAGTGACTGCCGCGATTGCGCGCGAACTGGCAGGCTTCGTCTGGGCAATTGCCCAATTGGTGCAGCAGGCGAACGGCTGACCCATACGAGGGCAAACGCCAGGGAGAACGACAGCCGCACCAACACATTCCAAAACTGAGCAAGGCTGGGGGCACGGTCACGGCCAGGAGAACCCTCGTATCCACTATCAGCCGGATCTCATCCGATGCTGGATCCTAGACAGAGGAAGCTCCGCGACGCATCCGGTCAGGCGGTAACCAACCCGCGTATCAGAGCATGATCAACCGTCGTTTCGATGATCGTGCCTCCTGCCTTGCTCAGTTGCGGCCACGCTGAACCGCTTGCTCGACAAGCAAGGAGTTGTCGCGCCTGCTGCTTGAAATGGCGAACATGAGAGTGGACAAAATCCGACGGATAGATTCGTCGACTTTTGCCACTAGTGCTTGATTTGGTGGGCCGATTCACCCGACCGCGAGGATGCGTCTGTCGGGATCGGACCACTAGAAGGTGTCGTCGGACGAACCACCGCCACCGCCACTATCCCAGCCACCGTCGTTTCCGCCGCCGCTGTTGTCGGTCCAGGACGGGTCGTTGGTGCCGCTGTTGTCCGTCCATGACGCATCCCCACCGCTGGATTGATCCCAGCTGCCGGTATCCACATAATCCTGGGCTGGCGCCGCTGGAGCCGCCCATGGGCTTGCAGCCGCTTCGCCGCCGAACCCGCCACCGCCGAACCCGCCGCCGTAGCCTTCATGCGGTGAGAACAGGCTCATCAACGCATTGCCGGCGACCATGCCGCCGGCCACGCCCGCAGCCGTGGTGAGAGCGGATCCGAGGAAGCCCGATCCGCCGCGTTGCTGAAACATGCCCTGCTGGTAGTTCGGCGGATATTGCGGTTGCGGCGGCGCAGCCTGTTGATAATACGGCTGCTGTGCGGGCCGCCCAGAGTAACCTTGAGCCGGTTGCGGTCCGCCTTGCCCACCCCAGCGTGGGTCACCGGGCGGCGGCGATCCTTGCTGCCGGTTTCCGCCGCCGAACAGCCCGCTGAAAAAGCCGCCTCCCGCTTTCTGCCCCCCTTGTTGAGCCTGTTGCACTGCCTGCTGGGCCTGCTGCAGTTCCCATTCGAGACGTTGAATGCGATTCTGAGCCTCTACCAACGCATGCTCCTGCACAAAGGCAAGCTGGGTGATGCGGTAGCGCGCTTCGGGATATTGACTGAACTGCTGCCCGATGAACCCATCGGCGTCCCGATCAATTGGCGGCAGCGCCGGCTGACTTGCTGGTACCGATCCGCTGGCGAAGCCAGAGGACTGAGTGGCTCCGCCGACGCGGGCGATGAATTGACTGATGATGTCACGTTCTTCGTTCGTCATGGGGTATCCCCTTTTAGTCCGAAAAGCGACCCGAACTGAGGGAATGTGGCGCCGATCCAGATCTGGTTCAATGGCTCGTTGCGAACGGGCCGAGGCGGCTATTTTCGACTTTCGGGCAGCGATCCATGACAACGCTCAGCCCAGCGGCTCGCGCCCGGGCGGCGGCATCGTGGTCGATCACGCCCAGCTGCATCCAGATCGTCCGGGCGCCGAGAAGGACGGCCTGATCGACCAGACCGGCGACATGTTCGGAGGCGCGGAACACGTCGACCATCTGCAGTGGGGTAGCGTCGGCCAAGGTGGCGACAACGGTGCGGCCGTGGATCGTCTGTCCGACAAGGGCGGGATTGACCGGCGTGACGTCGTAGCCGAGGTCAAGCAGAAAGCGCATGACTTCGTGGGAGGCGCGCCAGGGTTTGGTGGAGGCGCCGACCAGGGCAATACGCTGTGTGCTGGTCATGATGCCGCGGATCGTGTCGTCGATGTCGCCATCAATCATGAGCTGGTGTCCATTATCCATGTAGAGGCCGGTTTTGTTGCCGATCATACCGAGAAATATTTGGCCCGCGGATTGAGCACAACGATCGCGCTGGTGGATTGTTCTGGATGTAACTGATATTCGTCGGACAGCGAAATGCCGATGCGTTCCGCGCCCAGCATACCCAGGATCGGCACTTGGTCTTCCAATCGGGGGCAAGCGGGATAGCCGAAAGAATAGCGGCTGCCGCGATACCCTTGGGCGAGCATCTTCTCCATCTCACGATCGTCCTCGTTGGCGAATCCGAGTTCGGCGCGGATCCTTTTGTGGACGTATTCCGCCATCGCTTCCGCCATCTCCACCGACAGACCATGAAGGTAGAGATAGTCCTGGTAGCGGTTGTCCTCGAACCAGACGCGCGCGATGTCCGAGGCCTTCTGCCCCACGGTCACAACTTGCAGCGCGATCACATCGCGGTCCGTCTCGTCGACGTCGCGGAAGAAGTCGGCGATGCATTCGCCGTCCTCTTTCGGCTGCCGCGGCAAGGCAAAGCGGGTCAACTCGGTTGTGCCGTCCCGATCGAATATGATCAGGTCATTCCCTTGGCCGGCTGCCTTCCAGTATCCGTAGGCGGCCTGCGGCTTCAGGATGTCCTGCTCCTCGCACAAGGTCAGCATGCGGCGCATGACCGGACGCAATTCCTGCTTGGCCCAACCGAGGAAGTCGTCGAGCGAGCGGCCCTGTTTGCGGAACCCCCACTGGAATTGATACAGACTGCGTTCGTTGACGAACGGTACGATGGCCTTTGGTGCGGAGCCGACAACGCGCGCGCCCCAAAACGGCGGCTCGACCACCGGCACGTCGCGCGTCAGCCGCCGCCGCCGGTCGCGGACGACAGCGACATCGACCGGACGAAAGGCTTTCGTATCGGCTTGGCCCAGCGTGCGAACCGTGTTGCGGGATTTGCCAGCCCGCTTGGACTGGATGACCGCGAGATAATCGTCAAACGCGTTGCCAGTGACCTTGTCCATCAGATGGAGCCCGTCGAACGCATCGCGGGCGTAGGCGACGCGGCCAGAGGCATAGGCGGCGACGCAGGCATCTTCGACATAGTTGCGGGTCAGTGCCGCACCACCGAGCAGGACCGGGATTTCGAGGCCTTGGCGAGACATCTCCTCCAGGTTCTCCCGCATGACCACGGTCGATTTGACAAGTAGCCCGGACATGCCGATCGCGTGCGCCCGGCTTTCCCATACTGCCTGCACCATGTCGGCAAGTGGCACCTTGATGCCAAGATTGACCACCCGGTACCCATTGTTGGTCAGGATGATGTCCACAAGGTTCTTGCCGATATCGTGCACATCGCCCTTGACCGTCGCAAGAACGATGGTGCCCTTTTCCTGGCCCTCCACCCGTTCCATCATCGGTTCGAGGTAGGCTACGGCACTCTTCATCGTCTCCGCCGATTGCAGCACGAAGGGCAGCTGCATCTTGCCGGCGCCGAACAGGTCTCCGACCACCTTCATGCCGTCGAGCAGGACGTTGTTAATGATGTCTAGCGGAGCCAGCGTAAGCAGCGCCTCGTCGAGATCATCTTTCAGACCTTTGCGGTCGCCATCGACGATACGATCCTTCAGCCGCCCTTCGGCGGTCTCGGCACGTTGCTTGACAACAGCGTCAGCGGATTTTCGGCCGGCGAACAGTTCCAACAGCCGTTGCAATGGGTCGTAACCTTCATGGCGGCGGTCGAAGATCAAGTCCTCCGCGACCCGCTTTTCTTCCTCCGCGATCAGGTGCAGGGGGCGAAGTTTGGAGACATGCACGATCGCACCGCTCATACCGGCCCGCATGGCGTGATCCAGGAACACGGAGTTCAGCACCGCGCGCGCCGCCGGGTTCAGGCCGAAGCTGACGTTGGACAGGCCGAGAATGATCTGGATTTGGGGAAACTCCGCGCGGATCGCGGCAATGCCTTCCAGCGTCCAAAGCGCCAGCTTGCGATCGTCCTCGTTGCCAGTTGCGATAGTGAAGGTTAGCGGGTCGATCAGCAGATCCGATTGAGCCAGGCCGTGCCTGTCGCAGGCGAACTGCACCAACCGACGGGTGATGCGGAGTTTGTCCTCGACCGACTTGGCCATGCCAACTTCATCAATGGTCAGCGCGATCACCGCCGCGCCGAAGCGTTTGGCCAGGATCAGACGATCCGTGGCGTGCTTCTCGCCATCCTCGAAGTTGATCGAATTAATGATCGGCTTGCCGCCATGCAACTTCAGCGCGGCCTCAATGACCGGTGTTTCAGTGCTGTCGATCACCAGGGGGCTGTTGACCGAGGCAGTGAAGCGGCGGATCACTTCATTCATCTCGGCGTGTTCATCCCGGCCGACGAAGGCGGCGCAGATGTCCAGCGCGTGCGAGCCCTCGCTGATCTGCTGACGGCCCATCGAAACGCAGCCGTCCCAATCGCCCTTCTCCTGCAGTTCCCGCCATTTCTTCGAGCCATTGGCGTTGCAACGTTCGCCGATGGCGAAGATCGCGTTTTCCTGCCGCAGCGGCACGGCCTGATACAGACTGGCGACGCCTGGAACCCAGACCGGCCGGCGTGCGACCGGAGCCGGGCGGAAGCCGCCGCGCTTGCGCAGCATCGCGTCGAGAGCCGCGATATGCTCGATCGAGGTGCCGCAACAGCCGCCGATCAAGTTGACGCCGTCCTCGATGATGAAGCGCTCCAGCCATGAGGCAAGGTCGGTCGGACCAAGTGGGTAATGGGTGCGACCGTCGACAAGCTCGGGCAGACCGGCGTTTGGCTGTACCGATATCAACCGCGGCCAGTTCTTTGACAGCCAGCTAACGTGTTCGGCCATCTCCTGAGGGCCGGTGGCGCAATTCAGGCCCATCAGAGGGACGTCGAGCGAGTCGATCACCACGGCAGCCGCGGCGATGTCGGGGCCGACCAGCAGCGTGCCCGTGGTTTCCACCGTGACCTGGACGAAGATGGGCGTGTCTTTCCCAGCTTCCCGCCGAGCGATCTTCGCGCCGTTGACGGCCGCCTTGATCTGAAGCGTGTCCTGGCAGGTTTCTATCAGTATCGCATCAACGTTGCCGGCGATGAGGCCGCGACATTGTTCGGCCAGTGCGGCCTCTAGCGGATCATAGGCGATATTGCCCAGGCTGGGCAGCTTGGTACCCGGGCCGATGCTGCCGATCACCCAGCGATCGCGACCGTCAGCGAACGAGTCAGCCGCCTCGCGGGCCAGTTCACCGGCTATCCGATTGATCTCGAAAGCACGGTCAGCAAGCTCGAACTCCCCCAGCGTGACCGGAGAGGCGCCAAACGTGTTGGTTTCAACCATGTCGGCGCCGGCCGCGAAATAGCCTTGGTGGATGTCCCGCACCATGTCCGGGCGGGACAGCACCAGAACGTCGGTACAGTTCTCCCGCCCCCAGTAATCTTTCTCCACATCCAGGGTCAGCGCCTGAACGCGGCTGCCCATGCCGCCATCGCAAAGCAGCACACGATCGCGCAGGGCATCGAGCAAGTGGGGCCGGGTCATATTCAGGCTGCTTTCAGATAGCGAGTTCACGTGCGGCTGGAACGGCGGCATCCACCGCACGGGTGGCGGTCCAGATCCGGATGGGAAGTGGACCAACGATGGTGACGGGGTCGCGCCAGTCCACCTCGGCTGCGGCAAACATCCGTTCGATTGTTTCGTCGGAAAACCCCGGCCAGCGATGCGCGAGCTTTGCGGTCAGTTCGGTGCGGCCGTGCTCCACGAGGTCGATCACCAACAGCTGACCGCCAGGGTGCAGCACGCGAGTGGCTTCCTGAAGCGCGCCGGCAGGGTCTTCCGCATGGTGCAAGACCATCTGCAGAACCACCACGTTAAACGAGCTGGCAGCCAGCGGCAGCCGGTACATATCGGCCAGCCGCACGGCGCAATGGGCGAAGCCTGGGCCGGAGAGGCGAGCCCGAGCGAGAGCCAGCATCGCCTTGGACGCATCAATGCCCAGCGCCTGTCTGACGCGAGGAGCAAGCAACCCAAGAAGGCCGCCGGTGCCAGTACCGATGTCGAGCAAGCGGCCTTCGGGGTCGGGCGGGATCAGCGCCAGCAATGCGTTCTCAACCGCCTGGGCGGGAAGATCGAGAGCGCGCATCTCATCCCAGTCGGCGCCCTTGTGACGGAAACTTTCAGACGCGACGCGGGCACGTTCGGCCAGAACCCTGGCGGCCTGGCGACGATCGGCCTCGAGCACCGGGTCGTCCGAAGGCAGGCGAGCGACGAGTTCGCGGGGCAACGCACCATCGTCACCGGTCGGCAAGGCGAACCAGACATTGGCGCCTTCGCGAACTCGGTCCAGCAGCCCGCACTCACAGAGTAGCTTCAGGTGGCGTGACAGCCGCGGCTGCGACTGGCCCAGGATCTCGGTGAACTCCATGACGCAGAACGCCCCGCGCGCCGCCAATGCCAACAGGCGCAGGCGGGTCGGTTCGGCGGCTGCACGCAGACTGGCGAGAAGGTGGTCCATGGCGGCTCGACTAATGACATAAAGACATCTTTATGTCCAGTCGGTGCTTAGGTGGCGATTTGGTCCCTGAAGCCTTTGCGGCAGCGGTTGGTGGAGGCTATGCATCCGTTCTGTGGTGCGAAAGCCGTGGCCCGCCTGTTCAAAGCCGCGCGGTGGGGCCGCCCTTTCCGGCCGACAGGGTCTTCAACCTGTCCAGCACCGCCGGAACCCCGTCGATCACTTCAAACAGAGCGCGGCAGCCGGGATCGGCAAAACCCTGAGCAATCGCATGATCGATGGTGGCGACCAACGGTTCGATCGATCCCGCGACATCGCACAGAAGGATCGGCTTGTCGTGCAGGCGAAGCTGGCGCCAGGTGATGATCTCGAACGTCTCGTCGAACGTGCCTAATCCTCCGGGCATGATCAGGAAGGCATCCGATTCCTCGTACAGTCGGCGTTTCCGGGTATGCATGCTGTCGGTAACGACCATCTCGGTGACGTTTTCATGGGCGACCTCCCATTGCTTGAGGAACTCCGGGATGACGCCGAGAACCTTGCCGCCGGTTGCCAACACCGCATCGGCCACGATCCCCATGATGCCGATCCGGCCGCCTCCGTATACAAGGCGGATGCCGGCTTGCCCGAGGCCTTGGCCCAGTGCTCGGCCGGCGTTGGCATACTCGGGATTTATCCCGACGCGGGAGCCGCAAAACACGGCGAGAGAGCGAATAGCCGTCATGAATATCCTACTGGTTACGCCTTTCCAGTCTGTCCGGTGACAGGTAAATCTGCTAGCGAATCATGGCTGCAATGCCTACCGTCTCGTATTTTGATTTCGTAACCTCCTTGGAAGACCGTACCGCATGAAAAAAGGAATCGCCTTGTGTGCCATGATCCTCCTCGCTGGGTTTGGTGTTGCCTGGGCTGAGGGCCTCGACCCGATCGCCGTGCGGCAGGCCGGATTCTCGCTCAATGGCGGCGATTTCAACTTCATCCGCTCCGTTGTCCAGGCCAAGGGTGATGTCAAACCGCTGGAGGTTCCCGCCAAGGCGATTGCCAAATGGGCCGCGGTGATCCCCACGCTGTTCCCGAAGGGTACCGAGACTGGCGGTGACACCAAGGCGCTGCCGGCGATTTGGTCTGATCCAGCCGGGTTTCAGAAGATAGCCTTGGCGTTGGGTGCGGCCGCGACAAAGCTGGCGACCGCTGCCAAGGCAGGCGACGCGGAGGAGGTTGCGGCTGACACCAAGGCGATGGGGCGACAATGCGGCGCGTGCCACAAGGAGTATCGTGCGAAATAGCGCTCTCGGGGCGCGCGAGAGCTGACCCTGCCGGTGATATGAGGAATAGGCCGATGTGCGGAAAACCAGGCGTTATCGAGCCTTGTCGGGATCGCTATTACCGACTCGCCGGCATGTCATGGAAGATCGATTGCGTGTGACCAAGGCATTAGAGGATAGGTCGGTCCCCACCAGTCGCCAATTGATAAACCTTTGTCTGGCCAAATTCTAACGTTTCAAACGTGTCAACGCCCGCGGACAGCCGAGCGGCTTCAAGCGCTATCAGGGGCGCATCGATGGCCTCGTCCGTCAGCTGGAAGGTGCCAAAATGCATTCCGAGAGACTGCCGCGCCCCCAGGGATTGATGCGCCTGCATGGCCTCGGCTGGATTCATGTGGACCGCCGCCATGAACCACCTTGGCTCATAGGCACCGATCGGCAGCAGAGCGACATCGGGCGCGCCGAGTCGCAGGCGAATATCCTGCCAATGTGTGCCGGCGGCGGAATCCCCGGCAAAGAGCACTCTGCCGCCCGTGACATTCATCATGAAGCCGCCCCACAACGTCCGATTACGATCGAATGGGTTACGTGCCGAGAAATGCCGGGCGGGGGTGGCCGTTATGCGAAGCGACCCGATGGTCGTGTCCTGCCACCAATCCAATTCAGTCGCCATGATCCCGAGCTTCCTCAGTATGTGACCATTGCCCAGCGTGGTGACGAACCTGGGCGCATGACGACGCTGCAGTATCCGCAGCGTCGGCAGGTCCATGTGGTCGTAGTGATTGTGCGACAACAGCACGACGTCTGGCGGCGGCAGATCGGCCAGCGTAATCCCGGGTAGCCGTACCCGCCTCGGCCCGGCCCAGGATACCGGGGAGCAGCGCTCGCTGAAGATCGGATCGGTCAGCACTAATCCGTCGGAGAAGCGGATCAGGAAGCTGGCGTGGTTGATGAACGTGATCGCGACGCTGTTCGGAGCGACTATGTCAGGCGGCGGCGGAAAGCGCGGGTCCGAGACACTGTTGGGCCATGCAACGCGCTGTTCACCCTGTAGACGCCACCGCAGCACCTGCATCAGTCCGCGAGCGGGTCGGCGTGGGCCTGGGTTGAAAAATTGCTTCCCGTCATAGTGGTCCGAGGGTTGTGAGATTCGGTTCATGGACCACGCCAGTTTAGCAAATCCGCCAAGTTCAGCCGAGGCTTACCCTTTGGCTTTGGGCAAACAGCTTCGGATGGCGGCCTTTGATGCGATCCCGCCCAGCTTAGCCTTGCGAGCACCTTCGACAAAGTAACGGTCAGAGGTTCCTAAGGTAGTGTTCCTTCCCGCTTCAGGGCCCGCAGCGTTGTTCGGAATGCATCAAGCGTGATCGCCATCTCCTCGTCGCCGTGCATGGCCGAGATTGTCCCGGACAGCCCCGAGTTCATGTCGACCCCATTCACCAACAGCCCCATCCGCACCTGGCCGGTAATACCCTCGCCTCGGGGCTTCTCGAGCATCTTCTTGGTGAAAGCCGCCGCATCAAATACGTGCGGGTCTACGTCTTCTCCCTCGGGATTGGTGAAGATATGTATACCGGAGTAGCTGCCGTGGACGGCCCAATTCACCCGCTCCTCCTCAAGGACCTCGTTCATCTTTCTGCGGATGGTGGCGCCGTATGCGTTGGCGCGGGCACAGGCATCCGTGCCAGCCAGGATCTCGAGGGTTGCAATCCCCGCCGCCGCCGATACCGGATTGGCATTGAACGTCCCCAAATGGGCCACTTTCTCTTTTCCTGCCGCCTTGCTCACCTTGAAGTCCAACCGATCCAGAATGTCCTTCCGGCCAACCACGGCGCCCCCGGGTAGGCCGCCGGACAGAATTTTAGCCAAGGTCGTCAGATCAGGCGTAATCCCTACGACGGCCTGAAGCCCACCAGGGGATACGCGAAAACCCGTCACCACCTCATCAAAAATCAGCACGACACCGGTCTGGCTGGTCAATTCGCGCAGCAGCGACAGGAACGACGGCAGGATCGGCATCTTGCCGAAGTTGCCTCCCGTCGGTTCCAGGATCACCGCCGCGATATCATTGTGGTCATTGAAGATCCTTGTGATCGCTTCGGAGTCATTCGGGTCGCACAGCAGGACGTTGCTAGCCACGCCCTCGATCACGCCGCTTGTCGCGGTCCCATCGAAATGACTCGCATGACCGCTGGTCATGTGATCGTGCCAGCCGTGAAAGTGGCCGCGGAACCGGACCAGCTTCGAACGCCCTGTGTAGGCCCTTGCCAACCGCAGCGCCATCAGGGTCGCCTCGGTCCCCGAGGAGGTGAAACGCACACGTTCGGCCGAGGGCACCAGTTGAGAGACCAATTCCGCCCAGCGCACTTCCAACTCATGACAGGCGCCGAAATGGGTGCCGCGTTCCAACGCCGCATGCACCGCTTTCATTACCGTCGGGTGGTTGTGCCCGAGGATCAGCGCTCCGTGGCCGCCAAAGTAGTCGACGTACTTATTGTTATCGACGTCCCACTTCACCGGCCCCAGCGCCCGCTGTATATATAATGGATAAGGATCGAAATTTCGGCTGTCATGCGAAAGGCCGCTAGGCATCAGCGTTTGCGCTTTGGCTGCCAAGGCAGCCGACCCAGGGGTCAACGACTCGTAGATCGCGGTCAGGGTCGCGTTTGGTAGCGTGCTGGAGGACATGGATAACCCTTCGAATTCGATGCCTGTGCTTATAACCCTTCGAGACCAAGCGCACATGGCGCCTGGGGAGCCAGCAGAGATTTTCTTCCGCGGCATCCTTGGTATCATCCTCATCCGCGCATCAGCCCTCATCCGTCGGTGGCCTCGATCAGCGTCGCACAGACGGCGTCAGCTGGCGGGACAGAGCAGCGGCTTCCGCAAGGGCTTGCCCTTGCTTGTCCAAGTCTGCCCTGATGCGAGCCGCATGAAACCCGTAGGACAACGCGATGTGGCAATTTTGGATCGACCGCGGCGGCACATTTACCGACATCGTCGCACGCCATCCCGATGGCCAATTATCCACCCATAAGCTGCTGTCGGAAAATCACGAGCGCTACAAGGACGCAGCAGTGGCGGGTATCAAGTCGATTCTGGGTTTGGCGTCCGATGCGCCGATTCCGGCCGGTCTGATCGAGGCCGTGAAGATGGGCACCACCGTCGCCACCAATGCCCTGTTGGAGCGCAAGGGCGATCGCACCCTGCTGCTGGTCAACAAAGGGTTCGCAGACTGTCTACGCATCGGAAACCAGGCCCGTCCCCGCCTGTTCGATCTCGCGATTACGTTGCCCACGATGCTTTACGAGTGTGTCGAAGAAGTCGGCGGCCGTGTCGGCGTCGATGGATCCGAGATCGAGCCACTGGATGAAGGCCACGCCCGCTCGATCCTGACCCGCGCTTGCACCGACGGGATAAAATCGTGCGCTATCGTGCTGATGCACGCCTGGAAGTATCCAGCTCAAGAGAAACGGCTCGCTGAACTGGCTTATGAGGCAGGGTTCACCCAGGTTTCCGCCAGCCACGCCGTCAGCCCGCTGCTGCGCCTGGTGCCGCGGGGCGACACGACCGTGGTGGATGCCTACCTCTCCCCGATCCTGCGCCGTTATGTCGACCAGGTCGCGAACGAGCTGACCGGCACGCGTCTCTATTTCATGCAATCTAACGGCGGCCTGACCGAAGCGCATGGCTTCCAGGGCAAGGATGCGATCCTGTCCGGACCCGCCGGCGGCATCGTCGGCGCCGCCCGTACCGCCGGTATGGCTGGAATCAATCAGATTATCAGCTTTGATATGGGAGGCACTTCTACCGATGTCGCACTCTACGCCGGCGGATTCGAGCGTGCCTTCGAAACCGCGGTAGCCGGTGTCCGCCTGCGGGCGCCGATGATGGCGATCAACACCGTGGCGGCGGGAGGCGGATCGATCCTCCAGTTCGACGGTGCCCGCATGCGGGTCGGTCCCGACTCCGCGGGCGCGAATCCCGGCCCTGCCTGCTATCGTCGCGGCGGGCCGCTGACGGTGACTGATGCCAACGTCTGCGTGGGGAAAATCCAACCAGCCCATTTCCCGCCGATTTTTGGCCTCCAGGCTGACCAACCGCTTGACGCCGAGGTGGTCGCTCTGAAGTTCGCGGCGTTGTCGCAAACCATCGGCGGCGAGCGAACCCCGCAGCAGGTCGCGGAGGGCTTCCTGCGGATCGCGGTTGCCAACATGGCGAATGCGATCAAGCAGGTCTCGGTGCAGAAGGGCCACGACGTGTCCCGCTTCGCCCTGCAGTGCTTCGGCGGTGCCGGCGGACAGCACGCCTGCCTGGTCGCCGATGCTCTGGGGATGGAGACCGTCTTCATCCACCCCTACGCGGGTGTGCTGTCGGCCTACGGCATGGGCCTTGCTGACCAGACGACGATGAAGGAGCAGGCGGTCGAAATCCCGCTTGACGCCGATGCCATGCCCGGTCTGGAAACGTTGGCAGACAAGCTTGCGGTCGAAGCCGTGGCCGCGCTGGTCGATCAGGGTGCGAAACCCGAGGACGTCAAAACCGCGAAGTCTCTCCATTTGCGCTACGCCGGCACCGAGGCCGCGCTCATCGTTCCTTTGCAAGATCTGGAAACGATCATGGCCGAGTTCACCGCGGCACACCGAGCGCGCTTCGGCTTTGCTACGCCTGATCGCCCTCTGATGGTGGAAACCGTTGCTGCCGAAGCCACGTTCGCTGGGACAGTCGTTGGCGAGGCCAAGCTGCCGTTGCGCGAGAAAGGCGAGCCCGACGCCATCGACCATGTCCGCATCTTCACCGGCGGTGTCGAAGTCGAAACCCCCGTGCTGGAGCGGACGTCATTGCTCGCCGGCGACCGCATCGCGGGCCCGGCGTTGATACGTGAAGCCAACGCCACCACCGTTATCGAGCCCGGTTGGACCGCCGAGGTTACCTTGCTCGACCACATGATCCTGAAGCGGACCGGACCGCTGCTGAACCGGGTGTCCGCCGACAGCGATCGCCCCGACCCAGTGCTGCTGGAATTGTTCAACAACCTGTTCATGAACGTCGCGGAACAAACCGGCGCGGTGCTGCAAAACACCTCGATGAGCGTCAACATCAAGGAACGTCTCGATTTCTCCTGTGCGGTCTTCGATGCAGACGGCAATCTGGTGGCCAATGCGCCGCACGTTCCGGTGCACCTGGGAGCGATGGGCGAAAGTGTGCGAACCGTGCTTGATCACCGGCGCGGAAAACTGCAGCCGGGCGATGTCGTTGCGCTGAACAATCCCTTCAATGGCGGCACCCATCTGCCTGATATTACCGTCATCACCCCGGTCTTCGATGAGGCCGGCACTGAAATCCAGTTCTTTGTCGGCAGCCGCGGTCATCATGCCGACATCGGTGGGATCACCCCCGGCTCGACCCCGCCGCTGTCGCGCCGGCTGGAGGAGGAGGGCGTGGTTATCGACGATTTCCTCTTGGTTGAAAGCGGCCATTTCCGTGAGGCCGAATTTCGTGACCTGCTGGCAAGCGCAAAATACCCTGCTCGCAGCCCGGATGTGAACGTCGCCGACATCAAGGCGCAGGTGGCCGCCAACGAAAAGGGCGTGCAGGAGTTGCAGCGGGTGGTTGGCCAGTTCGGCTGGCAAGTGGTTAGCGCCTATATGCGCCACGTCATGGACAATGCGGAAGAGTCGGTGCGTCGTGTCGTCGAGCGACTTGGTTCGGGCCGGTTTTACTACAAGATGGACAACGGCCGTGATCTTTTCGTTTCGATCAGCGTCGATCGGCAAGCGCGAACCGCCACGATCGACTTCACCGGCACCGGGCCGCAGCACGAGGGTAATTTCAACTCTCCGCCCGCGGTAACGCGTGCTGTCGTCTTGTACGTGTTCCGCTGCCTGGTCGGCGACGACATCCCGCTCAACGACGGCTGCCTGAAGCCGTTGACCCTGATCATACCGCCCGGGACGTTTCTCTCACCGCACCCCGGGGCGGCCGTCGTCGCGGGCAACACCGAGGTCTCCCAGGCCACTTGCAATGCGCTGTTCGGGGCGCTGGGCGTCATCGCTTGCTCGCAGGCCACGATGAACAACTTCCTGTTCGGTGACGCGACACGCCAGTACTACGAGACAATTTGCGGCGGCACCGGCGCCGGACCAGGCTTCCACGGCACCGCTGCGATCCAGACCCACATGACCAACACCCGCATGACCGACCCCGAAATCCTGGAACTACGCTATCCGGTTCGCCAGGAGGTCTTCAGCATCCGCCAAGGCTCCGGCGGTGCGGGCAAATGGCAAGGTGGCAACGGGTCCGTGCGCCGCATCCGATTCCTGGAGGCGATGACAGCGGTAATTGTCGCCTCGCGTCGGGAGGTTGCTCCGTTCGGGCTGGACGGCGGGACCGATGGTGCCCCCGGTTTGCAGTGGGTGGAGCGGGCGAATGGGTCGCGGGTAGCTCTGAGCGGTACGGATCAGGTGGAACTGGCAGCGAACGACCTGTTTGTCATCGAAACTCCCGGCGGTGGAGGTTACGGCTCGGTTACCTCGTGACCCGGCCGCGCCAGACGTCTCACCTCGGCCTCCGGCTCAGGGTCGGCGAAAAGTCGGGTGTCAGCCAAGGCGACTACCGACGCCTGAATGCCATACAAGTTCGCCAAAGCCTTCGTAATTGTGTAGGGAGTGCCCGCGATCAGCGCGTGGCGCCTGGGTTCACCAGGCGCGGCGCCGATATTGTTGAAACCGTTGCCGAGGATGGCACCGGTGATGGCGTCTGGAGCCGAAGGCATGGTGGATATCGCGACGGGTGTAACTGAGACGGGTCGCGACTTCATTCGCGACATTGTCCAGGCAGATCTTGCCGCGGGTCGCACCGAAGCTGTGGTTACCCGTTTTCCTCCCGAACCGAACGGCTTTCTGCACCTTGGTCATGCCAAGTCGATTTGCCTGAATTTCGGCATCGCCCGGGAGTTCGGCGGTACGTGTCACCTGCGCTTCGACGATACCAACCCGATTAAAGAGGAGCAGCTCTTCATCGACTCCATCCAGCGCGACGTTCGCTGGCTTGGTTTCGACTGGGGTAAGCATCTTTACTACGCGTCGGATTATTTTGAGCAGCTTTACGGCTGGGCGGAACATCTGATCAGCATCGGCAAGGCCTATGTCGATGACACACCCCCGGAAGCGATGCGCGAGCAGCGTGGGACATTGACAGAGCCGGGCCAGAACAGCCCGTTTCGGTATCGATCCGTGGCGGAAAACCTGGACCTTTTCCGCCGCATGCGCACTGGCGACTTTCCCAACGGCGCCCGGGTGCTGCGCGCTAAAATCGACATGGCGTCGGGCAACATGAACCTTCGGGATCCTGTTCTGTACCGGATTTTGCACGCTGATCATCCGCGCACCGGTAAAGCCTGGTCGATCTATCCGACCTACGACTTCGCGCATGGCCAGTCGGACGCGATCGAGCACGTTACTCATTCGGTATGTACGCTGGAGTTCGAGGACCACCGGCCGCTGTATGATTGGCTGATCGAGAATCTGCCGGTTCCCTCGCGCCCTCGGCAGTATGAGTTCGCTCGCCTCAACGTCACCTATACCTTGCTCTCGAAGCGCCATCTGACCCGGTTGGTCACGGACAAGCACGTCAGCGGCTGGGATGATCCGCGCATGCCGACGATCGCCGGGATCAGGCGGCGCGGCGTTCCGGCAGCGGCGTTGCGAGAATTCATCGGTCGTGTCGGCGTTGCCCGCGCCTACAGCACGGTTGATGTGGCGATGCTGGACTCCGCCGTTCGGGATACGCTCAATCCGGTGGCTTCTCGGAGAATGGCTGTGCTGCGCCCGTTGAAGCTGATCTTAGAGAACTACCCTGCTGGCAAGACCGAGACGTTGGAGGCCCGAAATCATCCTGACAATTCAGATGCCGGCGTTCGTCCCGTGACCTTTGGTCGAGAACTTTATGTCGAGCAGGACGATTTCATGGAGAGCCCACCAAAGAAGTTCTACCGCCTGTCGCCTGGCAAAGAGGTTCGCCTGCGCTACGGCTATTTTGTCACCTGCCACGGGGTTGTGAGGGATCAATCAGGGGCGGTCGTCGCCTTACGCTGCACCTATGATCCGGGCTCGAAAGGCGGCAATTCTCCTGATGGACGCAAAGTCCCTGGTACCTTGCACTGGGTTGCCGCCGCAAATGCCGTTCCCGCCGAGATCCGTCTGTACTCGCACTTGTTCAACCGCCCTGATCCTGGTGCAGACGGTGACGCGCTGGCCAAACTCAATCCCAACTCGCTGGAGGTGCTGACCGGTTGTTTGGTGGAGCCCGCGCTTAGGGATGCATCGGTCGGAGACGCAGTCCAATTCGAGCGGACCGGATATTTTTCGCTCGATCCTGACTCAACACCAGCGCACCTGGTGTTCAATCGCACGGTTGGCCTGCGCGACACCTGGGCGAAGGTACAGGCTGGCGGGAGGGGATAGCGGTGTCGTGCATTCATGGGCGCCCGGGGGAACCAGCGTCATGCCGATTTCAAGGAAGGCCCAATCGAGCAATGCGGCCCGATCTTCTGAGGCATGAGCACGACTATTCCGGGTAGATCATCTTTCGGGTTACGCCGCCGTCCACGACAAATTCTGCACCCGTAATGAAGCCGCTCTCCGGACCCACCAGGTAGGCGACCAATCCAGCTATGTCCTCAGGCCGGCCAACGCGCCCTGCCGGGTGAAACGCGTGCTCTTCTTTGGTCGGCTGCGGGCCCTTGGTCAGGATCCAGCCTGGGCTGATACAGTTAACCCTGAGATCCGGCCCGAGGCTTGCCGCGAGAGCATGAGTGAGCGCGACGAGTCCGCCTTTCGATGCTGAATAGGACTCGGTATTCGGTTCTGACATGCGTGCGCGCGAGGATGCTATCGTTACAACTGCGCCCTTCGCCGCCCTTAGCAGCGTCTCGGCTTCCCGAACCAACAGGAACGTGCTGGTCAAGTTCGTTGTCAGCACGGAAGACCACTCGTCCAGGGAAAGATCGGCAATCGGCTTGCTGATCATGAACCCGGCGTTGCAGATCAACGCGTCCAGGCGCTGTTCCGTCGCCGCGATCGAGCGTGTCAGCGTCACGACTGAAGCCTCGTTCCCGACGTCGCAAACAACATATCGACCACCCGACGGAGCCGTGCCATCTGGCTCACGATCAGCAACGATCGTGTTCCAACCATCATTCGCCAGCCGAAGCGCGATCGCGGCACCGATACCCATCGCCCCCCCGGTCACAAGAGCAACGCGCGGAGTCTGTTTCACTGTGACCAAAGCTGGATCTTCATCTGTGTCATCATCATGTTTGGCTGACGAGTTTGCGGCCTGTTCTCTTTGAGTGCCTCGGGGACGGAGGCCTGTACCCGTTCAAGCGCTGACCAGGGAGCCGGGCAGGGGGTGCATTCCCAGGCGAGGCATACGTTACTGATCCAAAGCATATTCCTCGCGGTCGCTCAGCCCTTAGCCGCATCCAAGGCTTGCGACAAATCGGCCAGAATATCATCGATGTGTTCCAAACCGATCGACAGCCGCACGTAGCCGGGCGTGACCCCGGTCGCGGCCTGCTCGGATTCGGTTAGCTGGGAGTGTGTTGTACTCGCCGGATGGATCGCCAGGCTGCGTGCGTCGCCGATATTGGCAACGTGATAGATTAGTTTCAGCGCGTTGATGAATTTCGCGCCTGCGTCCGCGCCGCCCGCAAGCTCGAATCCCATCAGTCCGCCGTGGCCGTGCGGCAGATACTTCGCTGTCCGCTCCGCGCTGATGCCTTGGTGATGCGCCGGATGGATCACGCGCGTGACGTCCTTGCGCGTTGCTAGGAAGTTGGCCACCGCAAGTGCGTTGCGACTGTGCTCCCGCATGCGCAGCGGCAGCGTTTCGACGCCCTGGATGAACAAGAAAGCGTTGAATGGCGCCATCGCAGCACCAAGGTCGCGCAGCATCGTGACCCGCATCTTCAGGATATAGGCAATGGGACCGAGAGGCTTGACGGCCTGGGACCAGACGGCGCCGTGATAGGACGGATCGGGGGTGTTCATGGCCGGCTGGCGGACCGGATTAGCCTCCCAGTCGAAATTGCCGCCATCAATGACGATGCCGCCGATGGAGTTGCCGTGGCCGCCAATATACTTTGTGGTAGAATACATCACCACCGCCGCACCATGGTCGAACGGGCGAACCAGCAACGGCGCCGCGGTGTTGTCCATAATCAATGGAACACCGAAGGAACGGCCAATCGCGGCAACCTCGGCAATGGGGAACGGGACAAGCTTTGGGTTTGGCAGGGTTTCTGCATAATAGGCTCGGGTGCGGTCATCGGTAGCCCGAGCAAAGGCCTCTGGATCCATCGGATCGACAAACCTGGCTTCAATCCCCTGGTCCTTGAGGGTGTTGGCGAAAAGGTTCCAGGTGCCACCATAAAGGTCGGTCGATGTGACGATGTTATCACCGACTTTCGCCAAATTCTGCACGGACAAAGCCGAGGCTGCCTGGCCCGAGGCCAAAGCCAACGCCGCCACACCGCCTTCGATAGCCGCAAGGCGTTGCTCCAGCGCATCGTTGGTCGGGTTCATGATGCGGGTGTAGATGTTGCCAAGTTCCTTCAAGCCGAACAGGTTGGCCGCGTGTTCCGCACTGTCGAACTGATAGGACGTGGTCTGGTAGATCGGCACCGCTACGGACTTGGTTGCCTCGTCCCGACGCCAGCCAGCGTGCAGGACGAGGGTCTCTGGATGTTTGCTGCTCATGGCGTCCGTCTTCTTCGCGTTGTTCTCATCCATTATAATCCAAGTTTGGCCAAGGTAAACGCTCAGGCGGACCTGGACAGCCGACGCCGATTTCCGGTTTCGTAAGCAGGGCAGGATAGTATGGCTGCTTTTCAACCGGACGCTGCGAGGCGTTAATGTAAGGACTTGCGAGGAGAGACACACATGATCCCGTCCGGGTGTGTCCGCCGGCGGACCGTATCAGGACGTGCTTTGACGGCGGGCCGTCAAAGCACGCCGACGGATCAGGACTTTCCCGACATTGATCATCGGCGTCTCGATCACCGTGTAGGAGCACCATGAAAGGACCTGAATAACCGGGACGACGCAAACAAGCAGCACTGCGAAGCCAAGGATCGCGTGCGAGCCGGCCATTCGGAAGTAGTTTTGCAGGAACGGAAACTGCGAAATGATTTGCAGTAGCGCGAAATGCAGCAGATAGGCACTGAAACTTACTCGTCCCATCAGAGCTATTGGGCGGTTGACCCACAAACCGTTTCCAGCCCGTGATAGCGCCAATATAAATATTGTGAAGCTGAGGCTGACAAAAATGAACCCCGGGGGCACCGGCGTCGACAAATTCAGCCAATGCGGAGTCGACACAAAAACCGTCATTGCAACCGCCACTACTGACAGTGCGGCAATTCGATTAGGATACGCCCGCAGAAGGTCATAACGGACACCATCTCGCTTCAGCAGATAGAACAGAGATAGGCCTAAGGCGAAAACGCTCATCTGGTTAAGAAACCAGAAATAGAGGAAGTTGTCAGCTGGAACGGCCCCTAAAGTAGGCTCCAGATACAGCCAATACCATGAATTGAGAGTTGCCCCGGCAACTAACGTCGTTAAGAACAGGCATACGGCGCGCGATAGCGACGTGATGGTGTAGGCCAAGATGGGAAAGACCGCATAGAACGTAAACTCGACACCGATGCTCCACCCTCCAGGCACGACTGTCCAACTGCCCGGCGTCAGGCCAAGGAGAGTTGGGTGCCACGCATTTATAAACAGGAAGGCAGCCGCGGCCTGGATCGGGCTAAAGCCGTTGACCGGTGGGGCGAGGAAGAAATAAAGTATCGAGGCAAGATAGTAGGCGGGTGCGATCCTAAAGAACCGGCGGAGAAAAAACGCTGCAACATCGACTTTGCCGTCGCGCAGTTTCTCGTAGTGCCAGGACATCATCAGCGTTACTGCGCTGGCAAGAAAAAAAAGCTGCACGCCGTGCCACCCAAGCACACTGATCCTGTGCACGGGATACGGCAAATTGGGAAAGAGATATGTGGCGTGGCAGATGATCACCAGAAGGACAGCGTAGCCGCGTATACATTCAATGTAAGCGAAATGCGGCTTCTGTTTCTGAATCAAGTTCAGGCCCTACATGATGCGATCTCGTTGCTTCTTCAGGATAGCATGCCCTTGCCGCAACGCATCGGCGATTTTCTCTGCGGGCATTGCCCCGGAGAACACATTGTGACCATCCAGGAAAAACGATGGGACCCCGGAAACGCCTGCTTCCCTAGCAATCTGGTCCGCCGCGCGGATTTCCTTATCGGCAACGTCGCTCATCAGAAAATTCTCGGCATCAGCCCGGGCTAGACCGGCTTTCACGCCGCAATCAGCCAGCACTGTCCGGTCGCCAATGTCCCGGCCATCGATAAAGTAGGCCTTGAACACCATCTCCATGACGGCGTCCTGGGCGCCGTTCTGCCCGGCAAACCAGATCAGCCGATGTGCGTCGATGGTGTTCGGCGTGCGGCTGATCAGGTCGGTGCGGAACGACAGGCCAACTGCCGCCGCTGCTTCAGTGATTCGCTGGTCCAGCGCCGCGGCCTTTTCAGCGTTGCCAAACTTCCAGGCCCGATACGCGGCGCGGTCACGACCTTCCTTCGGCATGTCGGGATTGAGCTGGAACGGATTCCAGTGGATCTGGAATGTCAGCCCATCCTCGTTCAGCGTCGCCAGTGCGCGCTCCAGTTGCCGTTTGCCGACATAGCACCAGGGGCAGATCGCGTCGGACACGATGTCGACGCGAGTCCCGACCGGGGCCGTTTCCGGCCGGCCGCCGTCCGAACCGGACACCGCCGCGGATAAGTTGTCATTGTCCATGGCCACTCTCCTTTGTTTCTACATGGCGCGCGGACATGGCTTTGTCACGCATCAAACAATCAGGGGGGTGGTCTTGGTTTTCATGGGCCAGACGCTTAGCGTCGACGGTGATGCCGAACCGGACAGCACAGGGGACTTCGAAATGCCATTTCCTCCAAAATCGATGGCCGACTTCGGCGACTTCGGCAAACTCTTCGCGGATATGAAGCTTCCCGCGGCCGCGGATATGGAGGCGTTCGTCTCCGCAAGCCGGCGCAACATGGAAGCCTTGACCGCAGCCAATCGGGTCGCCCTGGAAGGCGCCCAGACTGTAGCCCGCCGACACATGGAGATCGTGCAGCAAAGCATGGCGGAGCTGACTGAAGCCGTGCGGGCGATGTCGTCGGTCGAAGCGCCCCAGGCCAAGGCTGCCAAGCAGGCTGAACTGCTGAAGCAGGCTTACGAGCGGGCGGTTTCGAACATGAAAGAGATTAGCGACCTGATCCAGCAATCTAATGCTGAAGCGGTCAGGCTTCTGAACGGTCGGTTTGTCGAAGCGATGGATGAGGTCAAAGCTCTGGCGGAAAAGAAAAAATAGCGGACCGGATTGGCTGGAAACGACCGGCGCGACATCCGCCCCGGTCGAGCGGACTCCAGAAGCTATTCGCAGCTTAGCACAATCCCTCTCTCACCACCTGTTCTGCCAGGCTATTGTCGACGCACGCCTCGAACGACACGTCTCGTTTCAGCGCACCGGCTGTTAGCATCGCCGCGGCGAGGCGGTCGAAGCCGGCGCGACGGATGACAGGGTCGGGCCCGTAAAGTTGAAGCGTCCGATAGCGGTCGATCGCTGCTGCAAAGAGATTCGGCTGCACATCTGGGAAATAGTTCGCGAGGGCCCGGTGTATCTCCATCCCAGACGTTGTCCTGATCCAGCTCAAGGTTTGGAACATCGCTCGCACCATGGCCAGCAGATCATCGCGCTTCTGTTCCAGAACGGACCGCCGCGTCACCAGAGTGGTGTAGGCCGTCAACCCTCGATTTGCCGCCGCGTACCACAGATGCCCTTCGCCGGAAGCCAGCAGTTCCTCGGCGTAAGGTTGAAACAGCTGAACCGCATCCAGCGTCCCCGCACGCAAAAACGCGGCGTTTGCCGCCATCGTTCCGTTTTTCGTCCGCGCCACTGCTTCGGGAGCCGCCCCATCCCGGCGGATATCGTCCTGCAGGCAAAACCAAGGTGTCGGAACCTCTGACACAGAGCCGAACCGTTCGGCCGTCAGGTCCCTCGGTCGAAACAAGGGCCGGGGTTCGCGTCCGATGACAAAAAACGGATCCCGCGCTACCACGTCGCAGAAGCATACGACGTCGGATGACGGATCGGCATCATGTGTCAGCATGACGCGTAGCGGACCGCCCCACATCACGTCCACCTCACCGGACCGTAAAGCGGTGGCTGTGCGGTCAGGGTCGGAGGATGACCGCAATACGACCTCTACACCGTGTCGCGCGTAGGCGCCGATCGCATGGGCCGCATAGAATGGAGCATAGAACAGCGCACGAAAATTCTCTGACAGGGTGATCATTAGTTAGGTCCCCTTTCGCTTGCAGGAGCCGCGACGATGCGCCAGGGAATGGTCGGGAAAAAGGGGGCATAATGCGTGTGGTCCTGATCGGCGTTTCCCACTGGCACACGCCGTTCTTCCTCGGTCCCTGTCTGCAGATACCGGACGTTTCGATCGTCGATGTCAGTGATCAGGATCTTTCGCGAACCGAAAGCGCATCAGTCCAGGCTAACTGCAGGGGGTTCGCAGATTACCGGGAAATGTGCGCGATATTGCGGCCAGACTTCGCTTTGGCGCTGGGCCGGCATGGGCGATATGGCTGAACTGGCGCGCTTTCTGATTGACCAGCGGATCCCATTCGCGATTGAAAAACCCTGTTCCATCAATGCCGCCGAAGCGGCCGACATAGCGGCCCGCGCCGCAGCGGCCGATGTCTTTTACGGCGGTTCCTGATGTGATTCGTTACAGCGAGTTGATTCAGGCCATCCGTGCAACGGATAAGGCGGCGCAATATGCCAGCTTCAAGTTTATTGGCGGCATGGTCGATCGCTACCAGCAGCAGCAGGTGGAATGGGTGGTGGACCGTGCCAGCTCCGGCGGTGGCGCCTTGCTGAACCTAGGTGTTCATTTCATGGATCTCTGTCGTGTTCTGCTGCCGGATGCCGAGCTGACAGTGACCGGCTCGATAATGTCTAATCGCAACGCCCATATATTGAGGATCATGCCGTCGTCCTCATGCAGGGAGGCGGCGCCAGTTGCATGGTCGAAACCGGATATGTATACCGCGCGCCGAATTCAGTGGTGGCCTGCACTATTCAATACGTACAGCAAAACACTACTTAACGCGCGAGATGACAGCACGTTGGAGATCGTGAGCGACGATAGGCGTCGGAGCATCAAGGCAATGAAGCTGACCAACATGCATTTCTATCCAACCTTTGTTCAAGACACTCTGCAGCGTCTGAAGGCCGGACATAAGCCGATAGCCGACTTATCGGACAATGCTGCCGCGGTGAGGCTGGTGGAGGCTGCTTACATGATGTCACCATTAACATGATCTGTCGCTGGCGGTTGGCAAAGGCTCGGTGATCTAAAACAATGAATAACCGCCGTCGATGACGAATGTGTCGCCTGTGTGATATCTGGATGCAGAGCTCATCAGGTGGGAGTGTCCGATCCTCTGTGTAAACGGCTCCATGGCCATTGTCCGTATCACTCGGTCAGCTAGCTGACCGAGTGATACGGTCGCCAAACAAAATCATGAACTGCAGCTTTGCCTCCGGCCAGGCGATGGCCGGCTTCCAACGCAGGCCGGCATTTTGGATGGCCATGTATAGCAACTTCAGCGCCGCCTCGTCAGAGGGGAAGCTGCCGCGCGTCTTGATCACCTTGCGCAAGCTCCGGTTCAGGCTCTCCACCGCGTTTGTCGTGTAGATCATCTTCCTGATCGCCGGCGGGAAGGCGAAGAATGGCACCACATACGTCCAGGCGCGGCGCCACATGGGCGCGATCATCGGGTAGCGCTTGGCCCAAGGGCTGGCCTCGAACGTGTCCAGCGCCGCCTCGGCGGCCTCGGCCGTCGCGGCCTGGTAGATCGCCTTCAGCGACGGCATCAACGCCTTGCGGTCCTTCCAACTGACCGTCTCGAGCGCGTTGCGGATCAAATGCACGATGCAGGTCTGCGTCGTGGTCCGCGGGAACACCGCCTCGATCGCATCGGGAAACCCCTTCAGACCATCGACGACCGCGATCAGGATGTCCTCCACACCGCGGGTCTTCAGTTCGTTCAGCACGCCGAGCCAGAACCGCGCTCCCTCGGTCTGCTCGACCCACAGCCCCAGCACCTCCTTCTCGCCCGACCGCGTCAAGGCCAGCGCAACGTAGACCGCCTTGTTCTTGACCACCCCGTCATGGCGGATCTTCACCCGCAGGGCGTCCAGAAACACCACCGGATAGACCGCCTCCAGCGGGCGGTTGCGCCACGCCAGCACGTCCTCGTGCACCGCGTCCGTCACACGGCTGATCAGGTCGGGCGACACCTCTACCTGATACATCTGCCGAAGGTGCGCCTGCACGTCGCGCACCGAAAGCCCGCGCGCATACAGGCTGATGATCTGGCCGTCGAAACCTTCCAGCCGCGTCACCCCCTTCGGCACGATCGCCGGTTCGAACGTCCCGTCGCGGTCGCGTGGCACCGACAGCGTCACCGCGCCCTCGTCCGTCAGCACGGTCTTCGCCGTGTGCCCGTTGCGGTTGTTGGCGCCGCGCCGGCCGGACCGCTCGCCCTTCTCGTAGCCAACGTGCTCAGACAGCTCAGCGTTCAAGGCGCGCTCGAGCAGGCGCTTCTTCAGTTGGCGGAAGATGCCGTCCTCGCCGAGCAGATCGGAGGGTTTCTCGTAGCCAGACAAAAGCTCGTCCAGCACTTCGGGTCGTATGTCTCTCATCGTGGGTCTCCCTTGGGTTAAGGAAGCCACGGAAACCGACTTACACAAAGGACCTGACACTCTCCATCAGGTAGACAGCAATTCCACCGAAATCATCGCCTTGTCCCCACCGGCGCATCGGCACACGAGGCAGCACCTTGGTCTTGAACCCTTCGGTCCGCACCGCGTTTGCCGTCATGTTCGTTTCGATCCATCCGGGAAGAATTGAATGCGCCGCACGCCATGTCGAGCGAACTCGACCGCCATGGCTTTGACCATCGAAATCAATCCGCCTTTCGTCGCTGCGTAATGCTCGCTACGTGGCGCGGCTTCGATCGCCGCGAGCGATGCGGTTCCGACGAGAACACCGCCGCCGCCACGCTCCACCATGTGCTTTGCGGCCGCGCGGAAGGTATAGAAGGCGCCATCCAGATTGATCCTGGTAACCCTGTGCCATTCGGCGCTGGTCATCTCCAGAAATGTGTGTCCACCCCGACCGGACACGCCAGCGTTGGCGAAGCATCCGTCGACCCGTCCGAACGAAGTCAAGGTTCTTGCAAATGCGGCCTCGACTGCCGCTTCGTCGCCGACGTCGCATTCCAGCGCGAGCATCTTCTGCCCGGTCTGTTCCAGCCTCGCGGCCGCAGCCGCGTTCTTCTCCGCGTTGGTGCCCCAGACGGCTATGCTTGCGCCAGCTTCGGCCATCGCCAGAGCCATTCCCAAGCCAATGCCGCTGTTGCCGCCGGTGACCAAGGCCACTTTGCCCGTGAGATCAAAAGGACTGTATGCCACGATGCGATGTTCCTTCTTGTGTTCCCAGCCAGATGTACAGCCAAAAGTGTCGATAGCTAATTAACTTGTCCGGTTTAGGTAGCACTCTAATTGTCCGCTTGTTGCCGTTTTGTCCCGCCGATCAGTGGACAACCCGACGGTCGCTCTGGTGGCAGATCAGGCGACCATATTCGTCATCTCCCCGGAGGCTGTTGCTTGGCGAAATAGACAGCGCTTGTGCTTGCTGCGGCTGATGCGGGGCCGGTGGAGTTGTGGGTAACGCGCTGGCGTTATCCATAAATCCATCGGCGCTGACTTGGCCGGCGTCGTGCCGCCGCGCTCAAAGCGGCGTCGCGCAACGCGCCGTGCTCGTCGTAGCGGCCAAGGCAACGCGGCCCGTGGAAGATCGCGTGGCTGCCGTCGTGGTACCGCCGCACCTTCACCGTCGATTTGACAAAATGCGCCCGTAACGGACTGGGCGGGATCTGCAGCCGCAGCTGGTGGAACACCACGGTGTTGTCGTGGCCCACCTGGCGGTCCTCCTGCACACACAAGATCTCCGCCAAGTTGACCCCGCTGATCGCCACGAACGCCGAACCGTCCTGTTCCGCCTTCACCGCAACCGGGCGTTGTGGGCCGGAATATAGACCTCATGGATGAAACGGTTGGCCGCCGCGACCGTGCCGATCCCCGCCAGCGCCAATTCCTTCACCAGCCGGTCCTGCAAGGTCTGGAACAGACGCTCCGAGCGGCCTCGCGCCTCGGGGGAATAGGCCGCGATATGCTCCACACCCAGTTGTGCCAGCGCCCGGCCAACCTGGGTCGGAGACCCGCGATCGACCGGCCCTCCAGCCCGCGGCGTGTGGAAGTAATGGCTGCCACGGTCGGTATACAGACTGAGCGGCAAGCCGTGCTGGCCGAACACCTGCAGCAGCGCCTGGAATGTCGAGACGGTGCCCTCCTCGGGGCACACGAAGGCTGAGTAGATCGTGTTCGTCGCATCATCCATGGTCACGATCAGGTCCATCGCTTCAAGCCCGCCGATCCAGCCGTGGCGCGAGCCGTCTTGATGCAGCATCATCCCCGGCAGCGGCCGGCGCACCCGCTTGCGGCGATGCGCGCCACGCGTCGTGGCGCGTGGCAGCAAGCCCTTCGATTGCAGCAACACCTTGGTCCAGGTGTAGCCCCAGCGGAAGCCGTGATCGCGCACTAGGTGCTCATGGAAATGCTTCGCGGTGAAGCCGCTGTAGCGGGTGCGATACAACGCCTCGATCTGCGCCTCGCGCTCGTTCGGCACCCGCTTGCCCGACGCCTGGCCGAGACGCCGGTCCAGCAGGCCGGCCTCCCCGGCGTCCTCAAACCGGACGCACCAACGCCGGAACGTCCGCTCGCTGACGCCAAGCAGCGCCGCCGCATCGATCTGATTGAGCTCACTGGCTTCATGGCGCTCGAACACGCTCCGGAACTTGATCACCCGCACACCCTGTAGGGCTTCCGTCCGGCGCATCCAGGCTCTCCAAAGAGCCCAGCATCACCGGACAGATCGTGTGCTACCTAAACCGGACATATCGTGTGCTACCGACAGATGTACAGCCAAAAGTTGGCAGATGGACAGATCATGGTTACGCTTCGGCGTAGGGAGATCGCATCATGATCCTTACCGCTGACAGTACCGTCGCGCACGAGACCGGGCGGCGCCGCACGCCCAATGGCTGGAACACCACCTTCATCGGCAAGAACCGCGGTACCCTGCAGGACGGCGAAGCAGTTCCATCATCCGAGGGTCTTTATCCAATGGCCTTTCTGGTAGAAAAGGAGGCCGCCTCGGTCGTCAATCCGCATTTTCACCAGGCGGACCAGTACCAGGTTGTCGTTCAGGGTTCCGGCCGGCTGGGGGTGCACGACGTCGCGAGCGTGGCGGTGCACTATACAGATGCCTACTCCGCCTATGGCCCCATCGTCGCGGCGGAGGATGGCGTCTCCTGGTTCACCCTGCGGAACGCATGGGACCCGGGGGCGCGTTACATGCCAGAGCATCGCCGCCAATTGCGTGAGGCGCGCGCGAGGTATCAGCATCGCGAAGCCACCTGCGGTCCGCTGCCGCCGCTGACCGAGCGGGAACTTTCTGAGCTAACGGCCGTAAGTGGCGGCGCTGTGATCGCCGAAACGCAGGACGGACTTGGCACCTGGCGCTATACCGTGCCCGCGGACGAATGCGCTACCGGCCCTGAACCGTCGACCGGTGGCGGGCAGTTCTGGCTGGTGTCCGCTGGTTCGGCCGCGGTGGCAGGCGGCGCGACGCTGCCGGCTCAATCTTGCATCTTCGTGCCACCTGAAGAGGCGGCCGCTCGTCTGTTCGCCGGCCCGGGCGGTGCTGACCTGATCTGCATGCAATTCCCGAAGCGGGCACGTGGCTCGTATCGGGCATCAGAGAAGTGCCAAACGTCGCTGTTCGTTTGAAGTAGCCGATCGATGCGGCGAACGCGGCCGCTTCGCGTCTCGCGCCTCTCTGCGATCGGCTACTAGCAGCCTGTCGGACTTAACGCGACGGGCAAGCAGACTGTAGGATCGGGGTATCGAGTTGCCTGTCTTTCTGACCGAGTATCTGCCGCATGAGCAACTTCCGCCTGATTGACCGCGACACTGGTTTTCTGATGCCTCCGTCGGTGGACGAGTGGCTACCGACGCGGCATCTGGCCCGGTTTATCGTGGAGGTGGTCGAGGGGTTGGATCTGCGTGCGATGACCGGCAGCTATCGTGGCTCGGGAGAGGCGTCCTACCATCCGCAGCTCCTGCTGGGGCTGATTATCTACGGCTATGCCACCGGTGTGTTTTCCAGCCGCAAGCTGGAGCGGGCGACCTATGACTCCGTGGCGTTCCGCTTTATCGCCGCCAACGAGCATCCCGATCACGACACGATTGCTGCGTTCCGGCGACGTTTTCTGCCGCAGATCGAGGCGCTATTTGTTCAGGTGCTTGGCGTGGCGCGTGAGATGGGGGTGCTGAAGCTGGGCACGGTGGCGCTGGATGGCACCAAGATCCACGCCAATGCCAGCCACCTCATCTGGCCATTCCATCAGGCTACGCCTGACGGAACCTTGGGCCAGCCTCGCCACAGCGCGCTGTCGTATGAGCATGCGGGTCGGATCGAGGCGCAGTTGAAGGCCGAAGTGGCCGACCTGATGGCCCGCGCCGAGGTGGCCGATCAGGCGGATGTGCCGGATGGCATGCAAATCCCCGAGGAACTGGCGCGGCGCGAGACCCGGCTGGCCGCGATTGCCGAAGCAAAGGCCAAGATCGAGGCGCGGGCAAAGGCGCGGTATGTGTGTGCCAAGGCGGAGTATGACGCCAAGCTGGCGCGGCAGGAGGCCAAGAGGGCGGCCGGCAAGAAACCCGGTGGCAAGCCGCTGGTGGTGCCGGTGGAAGAGCCTTTGCCCGGCGATCAGGTCAATCTGACCGACGAGGACAGCCGCATCATGCCAGTGGCCGGCGGCGGGTTCGAACAATGCTATAACGCGCAGGCAGTGGTGGCGGCGGGAAGCCTGCTGGTGATCGCCGCCGACGTGGTGCAGGCGCCCAACGACAAGCGGCAGCTTGAACCGATGCTGGGCAGGATTGCCGATCTACCCGATGAGTTTGGCAAGGTTGGCGCCTTGCTGGCCGACAACGGGTATTTCAGCGAAGGCAATGTGAACGTCTGCGCGGCGGCGGGGATTGGTCCGGTGATCGCGATGGGACGCGAGGCGCATCATCCCTCGCTCGACGAGCGCTTTGCCGAGCCGCCATCGCCGCCGCGGCAGCCCACGCCACTTGCGGCTATGGACCATCGCCTGAAGACGGCCGAGGGCAAGAAGCTCTACGCCCTGCGCAAGCAGACGCCCGAGCCGGTGTTCGGGATCATCAAGTCGGTGCTCGGGTTCCGTCAGTTTCTGCTGCGTGGGCTCGACCACGTCAGAGGCGAGTGGAACCTCGTGACCATGGCGTGGAACATGAAGCGGATGTTCGTCCTGGCAGAGGCGATCTGAGCCGGATCGCGCCCTTTCCAGGCTCCTGCAGGACCCCACGGCCCGATGCAAACGGTCGGAACCACCGTACGCACGGATTCAGCCCCGAAACCGCCCCAACAATGCCAACCACCTCGCGCAACGTCCGCAGACCAAACAACCCAGCAGCCAACTCCGACAGGCTGCTAGTGGCAATTGGTCGGCGTAACAGATGCAGGTCGGGCCGAGCAGCGCCGCGCCCGAGGCAACCGGCGGCACCGCGTCCGCCGTGCGCACTTACATCAGCCAGAGCCGGTCCGTGCTCAGAACCCTTGCCGGGCGATGTCCATCGCGAAGTATGTCAGGATAAGGTCGGCACCGGCGCGCTTGATCGCGCCCAGACTCTCCCGCATCACCCGGTGCTCGTCGATCGCGCCGGCGGCAGCGGCGAACTTGATCATCGCGTACTCGCCGCTGACCTGATACGCGGCAAGCGGCAGCAGGCTGCGCTGGCGGATCTGCGTCAGCACGTCCAGGTATGGCATGGCGGGCTTGACCATTAGGATATCGGCACCCTCGGCCTCATCGCTCTCGGACTCCCGTAACGCCTCGCGACCGTTCATCGGGTTCATCTGGTAGGCCTTGCGGTCGCCCTCCAGATCGCATCCGGCGGCCGCGCGAAACGGCCCATAGAACGCCGAGGCGAACTTCGACGAGTACGCCATGATGGGGATCGTGCCGAAGCCGTTGCCATCCAGCGCCGAGCGGATCGCGCCGACCTGGCCGTCCATCATCGACGACGGGGCGATCATGTCCGCGCCGGCCTCGGCGGCGACAACCGACTGCTTCCCAAGATTGTCGATCGTATGGTCATTGTGCACGTCATGGCCATGTATCACGCCGCAATGGCCGTGCGACGTGTACTCGCAAAAACAGGTGTCCGAGATCACCATCAGCCCTGGCGCCGCATCCTTGGCCCGCTTGATCATCCGCGCCAACAGCCCGTCACGGTTCCACGCGTCGCTGCCGATCTCGTCCTTGTGGTGGCTGACCCCGAACGTCATCACCGCCTTGATCCCGGCCGCCGCGATTTCCTTCACCGCGGCGTCCAGCTTGCGCTCCGGGATCCGGAAAATCCCCGGCATGGACTCCACCGGCGCGAAGTCGTCGAGCTCCTCCTCGACAAAGATCGGGTAGATCAGGTCGTTCAACGAGACCGTCTGTTCCTGTAGCAGATCCCGCATGGTCTGGCTGGAGCGCAGGCGGCGCAGGCGCATCGTAGGGAAGCTGTTGGTCATCCCGATTTTCCTAAAGCAAGTGGCGGAGGTTCAGGCCGCGTGCCGTTCGAGCCGATGTTTATAGCGCGCGGATGCAGGATCGGCCACCGGCGTTCCACTCGTGACAATCCAGCCGCTGGACGCTCGGCCCTACCCGCCAATCAGGCGCCGGTTGAACGCTTCGGGACGGCGCGCGGCGGTGGCCGGCGCCGGACCCATTGCCTGAAACGTGATGCAGCAGACCCGCTCCCGCGGCAACATGCGCGGCTCTCTATCAAGACCAACCAGCCGCGGGCTCGCCACCGCCAAGATGCGCACGGCCGCGCACACTCGCCGAAGCTTGCGACAATGCCGGCTGAAACGGGTCAGCCGCCGCGACGCGCCGCATACCAATGTCGGCGAACACCACCGACCGCCGCTCCGGCGAAACCGCCGGCGGTGTCCAGCCGTCCGGCGGTGGTGCGCGCGTTTTCGCCTCCGCGCCCAACGTTTTCACGCTGCGTTCAAAACCCGCCGGCGTGTAGAGGTTGAGCAGCCGCGCGCCCGAGCCGCCGACACCAAAGCCGTGCACCGTGCCGCGCGGGATAAAGGCCAGCGCGCCTTTTCGCGCGACCTCCAGCCGGTCACCGAGCAGCAGTTCAATCTCGCCATCCAGGACATAGAAGACCTCGTCGGCTGCCTCATGCAGGTGCGGTGGCGCGGCTGGCCCGGCACGCAGCCGTTGCTCGAACAGACAATAGCTGCCGGCGGTCGAGGCGTCGTCGGCCAAGACGGTCCACAAGCCGTTCGCGTGCCAGTAGGCGGGCGCCGTACTCGCATCGGAACGAAACGGCAGCGCGATCGCATCCTGGTTCGGTGCCGTCGCCATGTTGTCCGCCCGCGGTGGGTCGATGCCCGGAAGCCCGAGCCCACGGATCTGGCCATAATCGCGCGATAGCTGCTCCACCAGCCGTGGCGGCGGCAGCGCAACGTCCGGTGGCGGCGGTTCGTTGCGTTCGGCTGGATGGGAGATCCCCATCAGGAACAGTTCGAAGCCGGCCGGCAGATAGAAATTGAGCAGCTGCGTATCTGGCGCATCGACGACGAACGAGTGCTGGGTGTAGCGCGGAATGGCCACAAAGGACCCGGCTCCCGCCGACACCGTCTGTCCGCCGGCGTTGAAGGTGCAGTGGCCGCTGACAACGTAAAGCTCCTCGTCCTAGGTGTGGCTGGGCGTGTACGGGCCGCCACCATCATTCGTGACAAACTGGTCGAGCAGGCAAAAGCTGTTGCCGGTTCGCACCCCTGTTGCCATCACCCGCCAGAGATTGCCGAGTTGCCAAAAAGCCGGAGCGTCCTGCGCGATGGTGACGAAGGCGCAGGCGGTTTTCATGTTCGCGAGGCTGGGCATACGTTCTGCTCCTTTCGCTGCAGCGCAGCTGGCGCGGGCGCATCATTGGGAAGCAATTGACCATCCCGTTCGGCCCAAAAGCAAGTGGCGGGCATTCACGCTACATGCCGTTCGAGCCGATGTCACAGCGCGCGGGTGGCGGATCGATTACCGACGTTCACGGCGATTCGGCCATCATCCGACGGGTGCTTGCGCAGAACGACATACGCGTTTCGTTCGCGGCGGAGCCGCCTTCTTTCTTGGCCCTTCATGTGCTCCCGTGGTTAAGCCTTGCTAGCTTGGCAACCGTCGAAGCTTGCCGGGCCGGCCCTCGCGCGCGTGCCTGCTCACCCGGCCGCGACGCCACAAGACTACGACAGCCTGACTTGCACGTAGCTTCCCGGGGCATCCTCGATGACGCTCAGCTTGCGGTCCCCGGGCCGCCGCGCGGGCACCTGTGCCTTGCCGGAGGCCAGGATCCAGCGCTGCCAGTCAGGCCACCACGAACCGGCCATTTCGGTCGCGCCCTGGAACCAGCTTTCCGGATCGGCCGGCAGGTCGTTGCTGATCCAGTGGCCATACTTGCCACCCTCCGGCGGGTTGACCACCCCGGCGATATGCCCGGACGCCGCCAGCACGAAGCGCTTCGCCCCGCCAAGCGCCTGCGCGCCACGATAGGTCGACTTCCACGGCGCGATATGATCTTCACGCGTCGAAAGGAAGTAAGCCGGTAGCTTGATCTTGCCGAGGTCGATCGGCACACCAGCCAGTTCCACACCGCCGGATTTGCACAGCAGATTTTCCTGATACATCTTGCGCAGATAGAAACTGTGCATCTTAGCGGGCATCCGGGTCGAGTCCGCGTTCCAGTATAACAGGTCGAACGGAAAAGGGTCGTTGCCCATCAGATAGTTGTTGACCACAAACGACCAGATCAGGTCGTTGGCGCGCAGCATGTTGAACGTCGCTGCCATCTCGCTGCCTTCAAGATAGCCACGCTTGTTCATCTTATCCTCAAGCGACTGAAGCTGCTCTTCGTCGATGAAGACGCCAAGTTCTCCCGCTTCCTGGAAGTCCAGCATGGTCACGAAAAATGTTGCTGTCTTGATGCGATCGTCGCCCTTCACCGCCATGTAGGCCAAGGTCGACGCCAGCAGAGTGCCACCAAGGCAATACCCGATCGCGTTGACCTCACGTTCGCCGGTCGCCGCCTCGATCGCGTCCAGCGCCGCGAGGTAGCCCTCTTTCATATAATCCTCGAAGCCTTTGGCGGCCAATGTCTCGTCCGGATTGACCCAGGATATGACGAACACGGTATGGCCCTGCGCGACCGCCCAGCGGACGAAGCTGTTACGCGGCCGCAGATCGAGAATATAGAACTTGTTGATCCAGGGCGGGGCGATCACCAACGGACGCTTCAGCACCGTCGCGGTGGAAGGGGAGTACTGGATCAACTGCATCAGGTCGTTCTGATATACCACCTTGCCGGGTGAGACGCCGATGTTCTCGCCGACCTTGAACGCGTCGGTATCCGTCATCTTGATGCGAAGCTTGCCTTTGCCGCGCTCCAGATCGCTCAGCAGGTTGTTCAGCCCCTTCAGCAAATTCTCGCCGCCGGTTTCCGCGGTCTTGCGCAACACTTCGGGGTTGGTCAGCAGGAAGTTGGACGGACTCATCGCGTCGGTGAACTGACGGGCGTAAAAGTCCACCTTCTGCGCCGTCCGCGGATCCAGCCCATCCACCTGGGTCACCACGTCCTGCACAAACCGCGCGGACAGCAGATACGACTGCTTGATAAAGTCGAAGACCTCGTTTTCCTTCCAGGCATTGTCCTTGAACCGGCGATCCCCGGAAGCCGGGTCGATGACGGCCTCGGTCTCGATCCCCATGATCCGGCGCGTGGTGTGTTGCCACAACGTCACGTAGTCCTGCCAGAAGCCCAACTGCGCCTGCATCAACCGAGCCGGATTGGCGATCAGCCGCGCGGTCATCTCCAGAAAGGCGCGGCCGATGTTCAGCGGATCGGCGGCGTGCTCCTCCTGTGACTGGCGCTTGAGCCACTCGCCGACGATACGCTGCGAGCGTTCGGCGATGTCGGCCATGGAGCGGCCGACCACCGACGGGTCGGGCATCTTGAAGCTTGCCGCATCGACCACTGTCGGGCTGGAACCCGATCCGGCCACCGGGGCGGCTACCGGTGCGGCCAACGGGGCAGCGGGCGCGTTTCCCGGTTTCTTATCGTTCGCAGCCATCGAGACATCCTTTGCGTCGGCGACATCAGCGGCTACACAAGCCACCGATAGCGAAGAGCGGAACCAGCATATGGTGGTCAGCGAAAGAACCGCGCAACCCAGTTGCGCGAAAAAACCCCGGCGAGCGGCGATCCGAGACGCTGTCATGATGGCCACGGCGGGCAGTCTTCTGGCTGGCTGTTCGACGCTGTCATCAATGAACCCGGTCGGCTGGTGGCACCGCGAGCAAGGCGGCAAGATCGCCCAGGACCGACCGCCGCCGCCTGGAGCCGACCAGCCCTACCCGAACCTGTCGACCGTCCCGCCCAAGCCGGCGCCACCGGATCAGGAGGCGCTGAAGAAGCTGACCGATCAGCTGGTGGCTGACCGTACCAACGCGCAGCACGAGGCTCAGTCGGCGCCGCTCGCGGACCCATCCTCGCCGACGGCGTCGCCCAGCCTGTTCGGGGTCGGCACCGCGCCGCCGCCACCACCGCCGGCGGCTGCCCCGCCGACTGCCTCCGGCGCGCCCGGACCCTCGGTCGCCAGTGCCTCATTGCCGGCTGTCACCGCCCCACCGCCGTCGCGCGCCCCGCGCGGCTCGGTGCGGAGCGCGCCGCTTGAGGCGCCCGCTCAGACGTCCCCCGCGCAAACGCCGTCGGCGCAAACGCCGCCATCCGCGGCCGATACCGGCGCTGCCAAATCGGCTTCCGGCACGCCGCCGCCCGCCCCGCTCACACCGCCGCCCGCCGCATCGGCGACACCCGCCGGAACTGCCTCTTCAGCCGCCGCTGGCCCAGGGCCGGCGCTGCCGGTTGCCCCGCCGCCGGCTCCGGCGGGGGTCGCCCCGGCGTCCGCGACACCGGCCGCGTCGGTGGTGCCGACACCGATGCCGGCGCCGGCGGCTGGCCGATCCGCGACCATCGTCTTCCCTGGCCAAACCGCGGCGCTGTCGCAACCGGCGAGCGGCGAGGTCAAGGCCTTCGCGGCCACGCGCGGCAGCGGCACCATCTCGGTCACCGGCTTCGGCGACTCCAGTTCCAGCGATCCCAGTGCCCAGTCGGCCGCGCTCAACCTTGGCCTGTCGCGCGCCCAGGCGATCGTCGATGTGCTCAAAACCGCCGGCGTGCCGGGTGACGCGATCCGCGTCGGCGCGGAAGCGTCCGGTCGCGGCGCCGCGCTGCAATTGCTACAGTAGCCAAAATTCCCGAAAGGGCCGCCATGAGTTCCCAACCGTCCGGCGAGTTTCATCGCATCCGCCGCCTGCCGCCCTATGTCTTCGCCGAAGTCAACACCGCCAAGGCGAAGGCGCGGGCTGCCGGGGAGGATATCATCGACCTCGGCATGGGCAATCCGGACAGTCCCACCCCGGCGCACATCGTCGCCAAGCTGATCGAGACGGTGCAGGACCCGCGATCCCATCGTTACTCGGTCAGCAAAGGGATCCCGGGGCTGCGACGGGCGCTGGCGGCCTACTACCAGCGCCGGTTCGGCGTCGGGCTGGATCCGGAAACCGAGGTGGTCGCCACCCTGGGTTCCAAGGAGGGTCTGGCCAATCTGGCCTCGGCGATCACCAGCCCGGGCGATACCATCCTGGTGCCCAACCCATCCTATCCGATCCACCAGTTCGGCTTCATCATCGCCGGCGCCGCGGTGCGCAGCATCCCCGCGACGCCGAATGAGGACATGCTGCGCGCACTCGATCGCGCGGTGCGGCATTCGATTCCGAAGCCGACCGCCTTGATCGTGAACTTTCCTTCAAATCCAACCGCTTATCTGGCAGACCTCGGGTTCTACAGCGAGATCGTCGGGTTCGCCCGCAAGCACGAGATCTGGGTCATGTCCGATCTCGCCTATGCCGAGATCTACTTTGGCACACAGCCGCCGCCGTCCATCCTGCAGGTGCCGGGTGCCAAGGACATCGCGGTGGAGTTCACCAGCCTGTCCAAGACCTATTCGATGCCCGGCTGGCGGATGGGCTTCGCCGCCGGCAACCCGCGGCTGATCAACGCGCTGACGCGGATGAAATCCTATCTGGACTACGGCGCCTTCACCCCGGTCCAGGTCGCGGCGGCGACCGCTCTGAGCGGCCCGCAGGAGTGTGTCGAGCAGGTCCGTGCGTTGTATCGGGAACGGCGGGACGTGCTGATCAAGGGCCTGGTCTCGGCCGGGTGGGAGATGCCCACTCCAGAGGGTTCGATGTTCGCTTGGGCGCCGGTGCCGCCCCGGTATGCCTCGCTTGGCAGCGTCGAATTCTCCAAGCTTCTGCTGGAGCGGGCCAAGGTCGCGGTGGCTCCCGGCTTGGGTTTTGGCGAGCACGGCGACGGCTTTGTCCGCATCGCCCTGGTGGAAAACACCCACCGCCTGCGTCAGGCCATTCGCAACATCCGGGGCTTCATGCAGGCCGGGTCGAACGTCGCCGACCCGGCGCGGTCCAATGGCGCCGACCCGGCGCGGTCCGCTGTCGCCGACCCGGCGCGGTCAAATCTCGCCGACCCGCGGCTGTCCGAGGCGAGCGTGCCATGAGCCGACCGCTTTCGGTTGCCCTCGCCGGTCTGGGGACAGTCGGCGGTGGCGTGCTGAAGATGCTGCGCGACAACGCCGACATCGTCACCGCTCGGGCTGGGCGGCCGATCGCGGTGACCGCGGTCTCGGCGCGGGACCGGTCGAAGGATCGCGGTTTCCCGGTCTCCGGACTGCATTGGTATGAGGATCCGGCCGCCCTCGCGGCCGATCCCGGCGTGGATGTGGTGGTGGAACTGATCGGCGGCTCCGACGGGCCGGCCCGCGCGCTGGCCGAGATCGCGATCGCGGCCGGCAAGCCACTGGTGACCGCGAACAAGGCGTTGCTGGCTGTGCATGGCGCGGCCTTGGCCCGAGCCGCTGAGGACCGGGGTGTAGCGCTGGGGTTCGAGGCAGCGGTCGCCGGCGGCATCCCGGTGATCAAGGCGCTGCGCGAGGGCTTGTCCGGCAACCGGATTAGCTCGGTCGCCGGCATCCTCAACGGCACCTGCAACTACATCCTGACCCAGATGCGCGAGCGCGGGCGGGAGTTCGCCGAGGTGCTGGCCGACGCCCAGAAGCTGGGCTACGCGGAGGCCGATCCCAGCTTCGACATCGACGGCATCGACGCCGCGCACAAGCTGGCCATCCTGGCCGCCCTGGCGTTCGGCCGACCGGTCGCATTTGATCAGGTGCATGTCGAGGGCATCCGCCGCATCTCCGCGGTCGACATCGCGTTCGCCACCGAACTCGGCTACCGCATCAAGCTGCTAGGCATCGCAAGGCAGACCGAGGCTGGGATCGAGACCCGCGTGCATCCCTGCATGGTGCCGCGGACGGTGCCGATTGCCCGGGTCGACGGGGTGTTCAACGCCGTGGTGGCCGAGGGCGATTTCGTCGGCCGGGTAATGCTGGAAGGCCGCGGGGCAGGGGCCGGCCCGACCGCCTCGGCCGTGGTGGCCGACCTGATCGACATCGCGCGGAACCGCTTGACCCCGGTCTGGGGCGCGGCCGGCGCGGCACTCTCCAGCGCGCCATCGGTGCCCATGAGCAGCCATGTCGGCGCCTACTACCTGCGGCTGATGGTGGTGGACCGGCCAGGGGTCATCGCCGACGTGACCGCGATCCTGCGCGATATGGGCGTGTCGCTGGAATCGATGCTGCAGCGCGGCCGCAGCCCGGGCGAGGCGGTGCCCGTGGTGCTGGTGACGCACGAGACCAGGGAAAGCGCGATGCGGGACGCGCTGGATCGGATCGCCGCACTGCCGACGGTGATGGAAGAGCCGACGCTGATCCGGATCGAGGTGGGTTAGGCCGGACCATCGTTGACAGATTTGGGCGGCACGTCTCTGACGTCGGCCCCGATGCGGGTGGCGATCGTGGCGCCAACACCTGGTTTCCGGCACATGACAGTAAATGCCGGCCCAAGCACCATGGCTACTCCATCGGAGCTTGACTGTTCGCAGCCGACATCCTGGAAATCGCGGACCGCCGGCGGAACGGCGCTTGATGACCGATCCGCGGCCCTGATCAGCCCAGGTCGAACAGCCGGATATGTTACATATGAAATGACTATTGATGTCGCTTCGGCGAACCCTGCGTGACCATGAGCACGTGATAACATGCGTTCGGTGCCCGAGTGTTAAGACCCGACTGAGGTTCTGCTCATGAACTCAGCCTCACCACTTAAAAAACGGGATCAGTAGGAAACATGGCAACTGTCAATAGCGAAAGCATCTTCGCGGTAGCTCCCGACGGAGCCTCCGCACCCGACTCCCTCACCTCGGCAGATAGGTCGATCTGGGTCGAGTACGGCAACGGCGCCAGCAGCACGGCGCTCCCAGGAACCGACGGCAGCAGCACCATCGTGCAGTACAGCAAGCAGGGCGCGATCGAGAATACCTACACCATCGGCGGCCATGCCGACGGCCTGAAGTTCGACCCGCGGACGGGCGACGTCTGGGCGTTGCAGAACGAGGACGCCAACTCGACGCTGACGCTGATCGATACGGCGACCAAGCAGGTCAGCTCGCAATTGAGCTACGGTTCAGGCTACGTCTACGGTTCCGGTTCGGCGCGCGGCGTTGACGATGTCGCCTTCGAGCACGGCAAGGTCTTCATCAGCCAGACCAGCCCGAAGAACCCCGGTGATCCCGTGGTTTCCGAATTGGTCAACAACAACGCACCCTTCGGCACCCTGGTGACCGACAGCATCCTGCGGCTGGGCGATACCGGCACGAACATGGTAACGGGACAGACCAACCAGCCTCTGCCGGTGAGTGATCCCGATTCGCTGAAGACCACGCCTGATGGTTCGCTGATCCTGACGAGTGAAAGGGATGCGGCGTTCACCTTCATTCATGATCCGGGAACCAAAAATCAGAGCGCAAGCTTTATCAAGCTGCCATCCGACGCTGGCACCCCTGACGATGCGATCATACCAACCGCCAGCTCCGGCACGTTTTATATCTCCGCACAGAGTGACAACAATGTCATCGCGGTCGCGGTGAAGGATTTGAACGTCAACGATCTTTATGCGTCCGTCGGCAACAATCTTGACCAGATCGATCTGAAGACCGGTGCGGTGGCGACACTGGTCACCGGTGTTACCGGAGCCCATGGCCTGCTGTTCACGCCGGCAGCATCCGGATATTCGATGGCGGACGATCAGTCCAGACATTCGGCATCTGGTTTGGCGGCAATGATGCAGCAGAACCACGGCCCACTTTCGTAATTCGTTCTTTCAAACAAGTAATCTTTGTTGCAGCTCTTTCTCTGCCTCGGGTGAGGGAGAAAAAGCTGTTTGCCCAATGTCAATCAGGCACACCGAGTAGCACAACCACCCGAACGGGCCTGAGCCGAGGCGCGCTGCCGACGACAGCGATTAAAAGCAACACCAGGGTCCGACGCTCCCAGGCCGATCGCGTTCCAGGCTTCGCGAACCTCAGCCGTGAGAACATGCGCTTCGCTGCCAATCAGCTTCATCACGGTCACCATTTCACCAGGGGACGGTGCGAGCGAGATAGTCGACATATATCGCAAACCCGGAGCACCCTGCTTCGAAACTAGTGGTCCGATCCCGACAGACGCATCCTCACGACCGGATGAATCGGCCCACCAAATCAAGCACTAGTGGCAAAATTCGACGGATCTATCCGTCGGATTTTGTCCACTAGAACATTCACCAGGCTTGGGACGCTGTCCTCGATGCTCAGTCGTGCATCCGGGCCGCCCAGGGCGGTGCGGACCCAGCCCGGAGCCATGATCACCATGGCGCGCGACGTCCCGGAGTAGCGGGCCGCGAAGCTCCACATGAACATGTTCAGGGCTGCGTTGCTGCCGCGATAAAACTCGCGCTCGCCTGTTTCGTTGTTGCTGATGCTACCTTGCCCGGATGACATCACCCCGATCGTGCCGGTCGTGGCGACGTAGTGCTCCAGTCTTTCGATGCCACGCATGGGACCCAGCGAATTGATGATCGTTACGTGTAAGAACTCGTCGGTCGACCGCCTGCCGATCGTTTCCGTTGGATCTTGGTTGGTCGTCCCGGCATTGACAAACAACATGTCGAAAATTCTGCCCGACAAGCGCTCATGCAGCGCTGCCAGTTGGTCTGGTTCGCTGATGTCCAGGATCTCGATCTCGACCCGCCTTGATACTCGTCCGCCAGGTCATGCAGCATCGTTCGGTTTCCGCCGCCGCGGACCGTGCCGACGACGTTCCATCCGGGGCCGCGTGTTTGTCGCATGCGAGGTATGAGAGCGATCGGGGACGCGGTGATCGGGTTCATCGCGTTTCGCGACGAGTGGATTGATCATCTCTATGTTCTGCCACATCGGCCAAATCAGGGCGCTGGCCGCGCTGTGCTTGGGATCGCGAAGGCAGCCTCGCCCGGCTTGCTGCTGTGAACCTTCCAGAGGAACGTGTCGGCTCGCCGCTTTTATGAGAAGCATGGCTTTGTTCCCGTTAAGGAAACCAACGGAACCGGAAATGCGGAGCGTGAGCCGGACGTCGTTTATCGATGGAAGCGGCCGGAGTTTAAGGGGGCTGACTAAACGAGGTCGGCGGATGACCGCTCAAGGCCACGCACGGACCGCAGGTGCCACCTGCCCTGTATTTTCATCGGACAGGGTCTCGGCCGGGCCTTCCGAAACCGGCAGCAGCACCGGCAATGCGACAATGGCTGACCCTAGGCGTCTACCCCCCAAACGCGGAAAGTCCGGTCTGCGCCCGCCCGAGGATCAGCGCGTGAACGTCGTGCGTGCCTTCGTAGGTGTTCACCGTCTCCAGGTTCATCACGTGACGGATGACATGGTATTCGTCGACGATGCCGTTGCCGCCGTGCATGTCGCGGGCGACGCGGGCGATGTCCAGTGCCTTGCCGCAGTTGTTGCGCTTCAGCAGGCTGATCATTTCGGGGGCTGCCTCATGCTCATCCATCAGCCGGCCGAGCCGCAGGACGGCGTGCAGGCCGAGGCTGATCTCGGTCTGCATGTCGGCCAGCTTCTTCTGGACGAGCTGGGTCGCGGCCAAAGGGCGCCCGAACATCATGCGCTGCAGCGTGTATTCACGGGCGGCGTGCCAGCAGAACTCAGCCGCGCCGAGCGAGCCCCAGGCGATGCCGTAGCGGGCGTTGTTCAGGCAGGAGAAGGGACCGCGCAACCCCTTCACGCCGGGAAGCTGGTTCTCGGCCGGGACGAAGACGTCCTGCATCATGATCATGCCGGTGACCGACGCCCGCAGCGAGAACTTGCCCTCGATCTTCGGCTGGGCCAGGCCGTCCATGCCGCGTTCCAGGATGTAGCCGCGGATTTCGCCGGCGTCGTCCTTCGCCCACACCACCAGCACATCGGCGATCGGCGCGTTGGTGATCCAGGTCTTCGAGCCATTCAGCAGGAAACCGCCGTCGACCTTCTTGGCGCGCGTGCGCATGGAGGCGGGATCAGAGCCGCCATCGGGTTCGGTCAGGCCGAAGCAGCCGACGAATTCTCCGGTGCGCAGCTTGGGTAGATACCTCAGTCTTTGCTCTTCAGATCCGAAGGCGTGGATCGGGTACATCACCAGGGATGACTGGACTGAAAAGGCCGATCGGTAGCCAGAATCTACCCGCTCGACCTCACGTGAGATCAGGCCATAGCTGACGTAGTTCACCCCGGCACATCCGTAGCCATCCAACGTCGCGCCGAGGAATCCCATCTCCCCGAACTCGTTCATGATCTCGCGGTCGAACTTCTCCAGCCGGTTGGCCATCAGCACGCGCGGGAACAGCTTTTCCTGGCAGAACGCGTGCGCCGCGTCGCGGATCGCGCGTTCGTCCTCCGACAAGGCAGTCTCCAGCCGCAGGGCGTCATCCCACGCAAATGGCGTGAAGTGGCTACCGGGACGAGCAGAACTCTGCGGCGGAGCGTCGTTCATGCGTCTGTCTCTCTGCTTCTGCTATCGGCGACCTGGGGCGGCCGGGTCCGCAGCAGCATAAAGGCTGGGACCTCATCACCAAAGCCGACAACGGCTGGGCCGAGGTCGTCGTCGCGGCGATAGCGCTCCCGGCGGTAATCATCCCGCGTTGGTTCGTCATGCCTGGCTTCCGGCCGTCGTGCCTCATCCTGTCGCGTCTCAAGATGCCGGGGCTCGGGATGCCTGGGCTCGGGATGCCTGTGTTCGGGGCGCCGAGCTTCCGGCCGCCTGGCGTCAGATCGGCGATGGTCATCCCGCCGCGGCTCTTCCCGACGCGCGGGACGTTCCGCCGCCGCGGGTCGCGCCGGGCGTTCGGCGACCACGGCCAGTTCAGGTTGCACCGCACGATCGGGGCGAGTGCGTTCTGCTGGGGACTTGTCCGGGGTTTCCTTTGCCTCCCGCGGCCTGGTCTTGGCAGCGGACTTCCTGCCCTCGGCCGGCTTCCGCCCGCGCCGTTTGCGACCATCGCGCTCGGCCCAGTCGACGGGATCGAGACCCTCGACCAGGACCGGCGGGATCGGGTGGCCGATCAGCTTCTCGATCTGCTCGACAGCATAACGATCATCGGGTTCCGCGATGGTGAAGGCCTTGCCTTCCAGTCCGGCCCGCCCGGTGCGGCCAATGCGGTGGACATAGTCCTCGGCGTGGATCGGCACGTCGAAATTGAACACATGCGACAGACCGCCGATGTCGATGCCGCGGGCGGCGACGTCGCTGCAAACCAACAGCCGCAACTCGTTCGCCTTAAATTTCTCCAAGGTGGCGAAGCGCACGGTCTGGGCGAGGTCGCCATGCAAGGCGCCGGCGTCGAAGTTATGCTTGCCGAGGGACTTGTGCAGGATATCCACGTCGCGCTTGCGGTTGCAGAAGATCAGCGCGTTCTGCACGTTCTGGCTGCGGATCAGCCGGCGTAGCGCCTCACGCTTATCGTGTTCGGCGACCAGCACGAGGCCCTCCGTGATGGTCGTGGCGACCGAGGCGGCGCGGGAGACGGCGATCTGCTTGGGGTTGGTCAGGAAGGCATCGCCCAGCCGGCGGATCTCGGGTCCCATCGTGGCGGAGAAGAACAGCGTCTGGCGCGTGGCCGGCAGCATAGAGACAATCCGCTCCACATCGGGGATGAACCCCATGTCCAGCATGCGGTCAGCCTCGTCGATGACCAGAAGCTTGGTATCGGACAGCAGGATGGTGCCGCGGTCGAACATGTCGAGCAGGCGTCCCGGCGTGGCGATCAGCACGTCGACGCCGCGGTTAAGCACGTCCTTCTGGTCGGACATGCTCTCGCCGCCGATGATCAGCGCGTGCGTCAACTTCAGGTATTTGCCGTACTGGACGAAGTTCTCAGCCACCTGGAGAGCCAGTTCGCGCGTTGGCTCCAGGATCAGGCTGCGCGGCATCCGGGCGCGGGCGCGGGAGCCGGACAGGATATCCAGCATCGGCAAGGTGAAGCCGGCGGTCTTGCCGGTGCCGGTCTGCGCCGTGCCCATGACGTCCCGCCCCATCAGGACGTAGGGGATGGCCTGCTCCTGGATCGGCGTCGGGTGGCGGTAACCCATGTCGTCGATCGCGCGCAGCACTTCCTCGGACAGGCCGAGGTCGGCGAACACGACGCGGACCGGCGCCGGCGGTGCACCTTCAGCGATGATGACTGGCGAAGGCTGCGTGGGGTCAGCTGTTGTGGCCGCGGAAGCGGCGTCGGATCGCGGTTGGGTCGCTGCCGGTTCGAGATTGTCCGCCGCAAGTTCCTGGGCGCGGCCTGGCTGCGCGGGAGCATCACCGTCTGGCTGCGCCGGGGCATCGTGATGTGCATGGGGCGGAACAACGTGCCTTGCCTGAACAGGCGTTGCCTGCGCGGGCGTTGCCTGCACGGGGGGCCGGCCATGGCCGGTCATGTCGACAGCCGCCTCGTCCTGGCGTTTGGGCACGGCGTCCTGGTGGCTCCACGGCGGCGTGGTGCTGACCTCGGGCGGATCCGGTACCACGGCGACAGGCTGCCGCGGCGCGGCGAGATCCGGCGTGGCTTGTTCCGGGGCCGATTCTGGGGCCGATCCTAAGGCTGAGCGGGCTGGCGCGGCAGGGTCCGGTTCCGCGACGGGCTTCGGTGTGGCATGTGCCGAATCCAGGCGCTCCGCGACAGGCGGCTCCGCGTCGGTGGGTTCCCGTGGGGCGGTTGTGGTTTCGGTCAAATCCGGTCCAGTCGATGGCGTGGGTGCGATTTCCGTGGTCGGTATTTCGGCATTCTGCCGTGAGGCGCAACAGGCAGCTTTACGCTCATCCTGCGGACGAGGTGCCGAGCATCCGCTTACGCGCTGGCGGGGTATCGGGATTACCACGGTAAAAGTCAAGGACGAGCGGCGCTTGAAAACACGCCGCGACCTGCCTTTTCATCGCACGGAAGCATCGCCGACCGCGCGCGCACGCCGCGCTCGGCCGGCGAGACCTGTTATTCAGTTATTCGGCGACGGCTCGTTGTGGACTGCCCAGTGCCCCTGATGCGAGCGCCTGGGAGACCTGCGCCTCGTCCAGGTTCAGGACGCTGCGCAGAATTTCTTCGGTATGCTCGCCTAGCAACGGCGAGCGCTTTACCTCGGACATGCTGTCCGACATTTTGATCGGGTTGCCGACCGACAGGTATTTGCCTCGTTTGGGGTGATCGACCTCGACGACCGTGCCGCTGGCGCGCAACGAGGTTTCCTCGGCCAGTTCTTTCATCGACAGGATCGGACCGCAGGGGATGTCGTATTTGTTCAGGATGTCCATGGCCTCGAACTTCGTCTTGGTCATCGTCCACTCTTCGATCGTGTCGAAGATCGACTTCAGGCGCGGCAGACGGGCCAAGGGCTTGGCATAGTCGGGGTGGGTTTTCCATTCCGGCTTGCCGATGACGTCGCAGATCGCTTCCCACACCGGCGCCTGCGCGATGAAGTATATGTAGGCATTGGGGTCGGTCTCCCAGCCTTTGCACTTGAGGATCCATCCCGGCTGGCCGCCGCCGGACGCGTTGCCGGCGCGTGGCACCGCCTCACCGAACGTGCCGTCTGGATATTGCGGGAATTCCGTCAGCGGGCCGTGCGCGAGGCGCTGCTGATCGCGCAGCTTGACCCGGCACAGGTTCAGCACGCCGTCCTGCATCGCGACATCAACCCGCTGGCCGCGCCCGGTGGTATTACGCTGAAACAGCGCGGCGACGATGCCGAGTGCGAGATGCAGGCCGGTGCCGGAGTCGCCGATCTGAGCGCCGGTGACCAGCGGCGGACCGTCGTCAAAGCCGGTGGTGGAGGCGGAGCCGCCGGCGCACTGGGCGACATTTTCGTAAACCTTGCAGTCCTCGTAGGGGCCAGGGCCAAATCCCTTGATCGACGCCAGGATCATTCTCGGATTGATCTGCTGGATCCGCTCCCAGGTGAACCCCATGCGATCCAAAGCACCGGGTGCGAAGTTCTCCACCATCACGTCGCAGGACTTGACCAGCCCTTCCAGGACTTCCTTGCCGACCTTGTGGCGGCCGTCGATCTCGATCGAACGCTTGTTGTGGTTCAGCATGGTGAAGTACAGGCTGTCGGCGCCCTTGATGTCCTGCAGTTGGCCGCGGGTGATATCGCCGACGCCGGGCCGCTCGACCTTGATGACATCGGCGCCGAACCAGGCGAGAAGCTGAGTGCAGGTGGGGCCCGACTGGACATGGGTGAAGTCCAGGATGCGGACGCCGTCGAGTGCTTTTGTCATTGGAGTTTCTCCCGAACTAGAGGGTGTCGTGGATGCGGTGGGCGATGTGTGTCTGGCGATCAGCGCGCGCTGATCGCCAGACCGAAGGCGGTCGGTGAAAGCCGACCGCGTCTCGGTTCGATAACCGGTGAGTGCCTTGATTGGGGCATTCGGTCACGCGTCGCATGATTGCCTTTACTCACACCAACACCGCTGGTTACTTGTGCGTCGCTGATTACTTGTACATGGTCTGCGCCTTGGTTCCCGGCGCATATTCGTTCGGGTCAACCCAGACATTGATGATCGCGGATTTGCCGTGGCTTGCCACGAATTCTCGTGCACGCCGCAGGGCCGGCGCGATCTGCGCAGCGTCCCGCACCTCTTCGCCGCGGCCGCCCCAGAGCTTGGCGAAATGCGAGAAGTGCATGTCGCCCAGTTTGTTGCCCACGTTGCCGCGCTGCTGACCATACTTCGCCAACTGGCCATAACGGATCTGGTTCATCGCCGAATTGTTGCCGATCACCGCGATATAAGGTGCGCCGAACCGATCAGCCGTTTCCATGTCGAACGCGGTCATGCCGAACGCGCCGTCGCCAAAGTAGCAGAGCACTTCCTTGTTCGGATGCGCCAGCTTGGCCGCCATGGCGAATCCGGTGCCGACACCCAGCGATCCAAGCGCGCCGGGGTCCATCCAGTGACCGGGCGAACGGGGCCGAACCGCCTGGGCGGAAATGGTCACGACGTCGCCGCCGTCACCGATATAGATCGTGTCGTCGGTCAGGAATTCGTTGATCTCGTAAGCGACTCGGTAAGGGTGGATCGGCGACTGGTCTGACGTGAAAATCGGCATCAGCTTTTCCAGCGCGGCGTCCTCGGCCTTCGTCAGGTCGCGCATCCACTGTTGGCGAAGCTGGCGCCTGTCGTTCTTGATCCGCCCGCCCGCAGCTTGCAGCACCGCTCCTAATAATGCGCCGGGGTCGCCGACGATGCCGAAATCGATGTCGCGGTTCTTGCCGACGGTGCGATAGTCCATGTCGATCTGCACCAGCGTCGGCACGTTGATGCGCTTGCCGTAGCCCATGCGGAAGTCGAACGGGGTGCCGACGATGACGACAACATCCGCCTTGCCGAATGCCATCGAGCGTGTGCGGTCGAAATGGTGCGGGTCGCCCGGCGGCAAGATGCCCCGCGCCGCGCCGTTGAAGTAGCCGGGGATGTCCAGCCCGCGCAGCAGCGCGACCGCTTCCCTGTGTCCCTGGCCCATCCATACCTGCTGGCCGAACAGGATCGCCGGGCGTTCGGCGTTCACCAGGATGTCGGCAAGCCGCTCGATGTCGCGCGGATCGCCGATGGATTTCGTTGACGCGCGGTAATGGCCGGCCTGCGGCAGCACGGCGCGGGATAGGTCGATCTCTCGGTCCAGCACATCGCGCGGGATTTCCAGATATGACGGTCCGTAGGCGCCGGCGAAGCACTCACGGGCCGCCATCGAAACCATGTCGGCGACACGCTCCGTGGACATCACGGTGGAGGCGAATTTGGTGATCGGCTTCATGATGTCGACATGTGGCAGATCCTGCAGCCCGCCCATCCGCCATTGCGACAGAGCACTTTGCCCGCCGATGTGCAGCACCGGGCTTTCCGAGCGGAAGGCGGTAGCGATGCCGGTTATCGCATTGGTGAAGCCGGGGCCGGCGGTGGTGACGACGCAGCCCAGCTTGCCGGTCTGGCGCGCATAGCCGTCGGCGGCGTGCGCGGCCACTTGCTCGTGCCGGACATCGACGATGCGGATACCCTCGTCGATACAGCCGTCGTAGATGTCTATGATATGGCCGCCGCACAGGGTGAAGATCGTGTCCACACCTTCATTCTTCAGTGCCTTGGCAACCAGATGTCCGCCTGAGACGACACTGCCGTCACGTCGTTTCGCCTGCAGTGTGTCGTCTGCGGTTGTCACTGTCGTCGCTGACATGTCTATTTGCCTCCCGTTTCGCTTGTCATCTCGGCCAATTTAGTCCGGCCGATCGTGGGTCCATCAAGAAAATCGCCATGCCGTTCGACATGGGCCGCGAGGCCTAGCGTGTGTCCGCGAACTAGACGTTCGGCAAGCTGCGCGTCGTGCGCCTGCAACGCCGCGATGATCGCTCGATGATCGACGACCGATCGCTGGGCTCGGTTTTCCTGCGTCATTGTCACCGCGCGAATGGCGCGCATGTGGAGGAACAACGTGTCCGTCAGGCTGGACATCAGGCCGATGCCGCCGAGACGGATGATTGCCCTGTGGAACCGCATGTTGGCGTCGGAGTATTCGGTCAGATGGCCGGTGGGATCGGCATCGAATGCATCCATCAGCCGGCTCAGGTCGATGATATCGGCTGCCGTTGCGGTGGTGGCGGCGATACCAGCGGCCATGCTCTCGATCGCCGCCCAGACGGTGATCAGCTCGACGATCTCGCGCTTGGTCTTGCGCACCACGACGATGCCCCGGCGCGGGATGGCGTGGACGAAGCCTTCCTGTTCCAGCACCGAGAGCGCTTCGCGAATCGGCGTGCGGCTGACACCCAGATCCTCGCTCAGCTGACGCTCGTCGAGGCGGATTTCGTCGGACCGCCCATAAATATCCATTTGCATGATGGCGTGCTTGATGGCCCCGCAGGCCTGCTTGCGCAGGCCCAAGCCGATGTCCAGCGGCTCGATCCGCAGCTTCATCTGAGTTTGCGACAATATTGTCCTCCCGTGCTGGCGGTATTCTGTATTTTGTATACCACGGATCGTCAAGGCGGCCGGTCGATGCAGGACCCAGCCCTCTCATCGCGACAGAACGATCTTGGTCCGCGGATGACCGGGCGGGAACCGCCCGCGCATCAGGTCACTGGCTCAAGCGGCAGTCGTTATGGATGCGGCGATGTCTGCCGCGACCACCCAGGCCGGCCAGGCCACGTTCGGTGCATAAAGGGAAAGAAAGTCGATCTGTCGACGGGCGTCGGCTTGGTTCCTAGAGGACGAGCCGGCCGGCGGAAATGGCGATTACCAGGAAAACAACAAATATTACGATGGCGATGACGAACAACACCTTGGCGATGCGGGCGGTCGCCGCGGATACACCGGAGAAGCCAAAGAACCCGGCAACAATCGAAATCACAAAGAAGATCAGCGCCCATCTCAGCATGATAAACTCCTGGTTGCCTTATCCTGTCGCATGATCAGCCTGTGATGTCGCTGAGACGCATCAGACGTAGAAAGCTGGCGCCCCCACTCTTACAGCGTTCCTGCTACGCTGCCGGACCGGCTTGTTGCGACCAGCACGAACGTCTCATCCTGCCTGATCGGCACTTGAAGATCCATGGTGTCGCATCAAGTCAGCGTGCGCCATAAACGCAGCATGCGAAGCGTTTGAACCAGGCGCTGGGGACACATTGCGCCAACCCAGGCTGCCGGTCAGCGCCCGCGGCGGCGATCGCCTGCTCGGTCCGAGGCTCCTGAAGGGGCATAGTTTCGGGCGCGGCGGCTAGCTGTGGGCCAACGATGCTTCGGCCGGATTCTGTTGGACCGGCGGTTGCGACGCAGTCGGCGCCCGATGGCGCCATCCATGCAGTCGCTCCAGGGTATGCACCCGCTGCCGGTGCAGGCGCCAGCGAAGCGAATCATCGGTCGAAAGCGACCGTCGGTACTCGGCGTCATGCAGTGCCTGGGCATCACAGGCGCGCTTGACTGGATCGTCGTAGAACGAAACAATCTTCTTCGCCCCCATACCAACGGTTTCCAACCATTGTGGAATGTACAACGTGCAGAGCTGCTCGATGTCCGTCAGCAGACGATGCATGCCCTGGCCGGTGGCGGGGCAGGACCCCTGGAAGGCATCACCGATCAAGACGACACCGTCCCGCCGATGGCCTTCGGAAACATAGACGTCCATCGGCCGCGCGACCACGGGTCCAACCGCGTGGTATGGACCCATGACCGAGACCAGTCCCGGCAACGCCTGCTCCAAACCTGCGCGAGGATCGGCGATGAAAGCCTTGGTCCATGGTTCTCGGTAATCCCGATAGGTAAACAGGTTGACCCGTGTCGTCGCGTTAAAGCTGAACGCCGCCAGGTAGTCGATGCGGTCCGCAATCCGCTCCCGCTGATAAACCAGAAACGGGTGCTCAAACGCCCCATGTCCAGCCGGTTCAATATTGAACCCGAAGGTCAATGAGTGCGCCTCGCGCAGGACAGGCCGGCTGATGCCGAGCCGCTTGCAGAGTGCATAGCCCTGTCCGGTCGCGACGATGACCAGTCTGGCGCTCACAAAACCACCGTCGGACGTTGCTATGCGCTGCAGTGTGTCGCTGGCTTCGATGTTCACCGCCCTCACGGTCATGCGTTGCACCTTCAGCGAAAGCGTCGAACGGGCGCGATTTACCAGCGTGTCGTAGCCCAGGCCGAAATTCAACGTTCGGCCAGTGCCGATCATGCGGCCGGCGCGCGCGAGAGCAACTGTTTCGCCGCGATACAACCCTTGGGTCAGAAGATCTAAAAAACCGAGCCGGCGTAACTGTTCTACCTGGGGTCCGTCCAGGTGCTCGGCTCGGAAGTCAGGCGGATAGACCGCATGCCGGTCTATCAGGCACACGCGGTAACCGGTTCTGCCGAGAACCGAAGCGGCGAGGGTGCCACAGATACCGCTTCCCACGACGGCAACGTCGAACGGCTGGGAGCCGTTGTTGACCTGATCCTTAAGGGCACTGATGGACATGAATAAGGGCTCCAGGCACGAACCACATACATTAGTACCGGCTTGCGGATTGACGGATCACGAAGCGATGATCAGTCGGAATGACTTCCACGGACATCCTTACCTGTTGGGGAAATTGTCGCAACCAGAACGTGAAGGGCTGTGGTGTGGTTGCAACGCCAAACGGCGGTGTGTTGGCACCCGCCCATTCGATCGTCCGCGCCAATGTTGCCCAGGGGCAGTGCATCGACAGGCGGCGGCCCGACGGCTTGGCGTGCTGTTCCGGCCCGGTTTATGTGATGGCTTGATACTGGGAGAATGACAAAATGCTCAATATGGCGGGGAAAGTCGCGATCGTTGCAGGTGCTGGATCGGTTGGACCGGCGGACAGCAAGATCTGGGGTAACGGCAAGGCAACAGCGGTGCTGCTCGCGCGTCAAGGCGCATCGGTCTTTCTGGTGGACATCAACGACGAGGCGATGGCTGGGACGCATTCCATCATTGCAAGCGAGGGCGGCGCCTGCGCGATACATCGCTGCGATATGATGGTCGCGGCCGATGTCCGGACGATGGTCGCGGCCTGCCTCACGCGCTTCAAGCGGATCGACATTCTGGTCAACAATGTCGGCGGCTCCGCGCCTGGCGATCCGGTCGCGATGACCGAGGAGAACTGGGACCGGCAGATTAACTTCAACCTGAAGACGGCGTTCCTGGGTTGCAAATACGTGCTGCCGGTGATGGTGGAGCAAGGCAAGGGCGCGATCGTCAATATTGCCTCGATTGCTGGGTTGCGGAATGACTTTGCCAGCGGACGGTCGCATGTCGGCTACAGCGCATCCAAAGCGGGTGTGATACAGCTTTCCCGGTCGGTTGCCGGGACCTACGCCAAGCAGGGTATCCGGGTAAACACGGTGGTGCCGGGGTTGATGCACACCCCGTTGGTCGAGTACCGGCTGGCGCGGACGGTCGGCGGCAACGACCCGCAGAAGCTGATCGATGCGCGAAATGCGGCGGTTCCGATGGGGCATATGGGCGATGCCTGGGACGTGGCGCACGCTGTGCTGTTCCTGGCCTCGGACGAGGCTCGCTTTATCACCGCCACCGAGATCATCGTCGATGGCGGCAGTGTCGCAGCGATGCCCTGACAACACGTTGGCGGTCCCGGTCCATGTTCTTGATATCCAAATGAGGTCGGCGAACCGCGTCTGTACGCGGGCGCGACAACCGAAGGCTGTCCCTAAAACCCCTGAGCGCGGTCCCTGTGGCCGATGACGTGGGTCGCGATCAGTCGTTAGTTTCAGTTCACATCATCTCGTTACATCATCACGATGGAATACATGAAGTGCGCAAACCCGAGCGATCTGACGCGCCATGGATCGCCAACCGTCGTGCTGGGATCCTGGCGATCGGCGAGGTCATGGCATGAACGCGCCGCCGTTGACGTGGATGGTCTGTCCGGTCACGTAGCGGGCCTCCGCCGAGCATAGGAAGCGGACCATCGCGGCGATCTCATCGGGCTGTCCGCGGCGGCCCAACAGGCTGTCGGGCAACGCCGAACGGCCATGGTTCCCGCCTGCGGCGGCGCCGCGAATGGTTTCAATCGAGCCCGGCACCACCGTGTTCACAGTGATCTTGTCAGCTGCGAGTTCCTTGGCCAGCGCTCGGGTCATGCCGACCATCCCGGCCTTCGCAGTCACCGCGTGAACCCGTCCGACCGCGCCGACATGGGCCGAGATGCCGCCCAGGTTGACGATGGAACCGCTGCCGGCTGATGCGATGCGGGGCGCGGCGGCATGGGCGCAGTAGAACGCGCCATCCAGGGTGGCGCTCATGATCTCTCGCCATTCAGCGGGCGTCATGTCGGCAAATCTGGTTTGCCGGCGGACCGAGGCGTTGTTGACCAGGACGTCGAGTCGGCCGAAATGGCTGACCGCTGTGTCCACCAGGCCGTGCGCCTGCGCCGGATCGGTGATGTCCGCCATGTGAACCAGCGCGTTGCCGCCTGTGTCGCGCACGAGACGAGCGGTCTCCGTTGCATCGTGTTCGGCCTGGCGAGCGGTAACCAGGATGTCAAAACCGTCCCGCGCCAGGTGCAGTGCGATGGCGCGACCGATGTTCAGAGCACTGCCGGTGACGATCGCTACTTTGGTTTCCTCGGACATTATCGAGCCTCCCATGTTGCCGCGATCTCAAGCTAGCCCGATTGGACAGGGAAAGCGGCTTGGTGTGCAATGGGCGCAGGCTCAAACGGAGGAAACCATGGCACAGGTGCCGTCATCCGCATCGCGCGATCGCGTTCGCGACACTGTCCCCAAGATGATCGAAGTGACCGAGCAGGTGCTGTTCGGCGACATCTGGGAACGCCCCGAACTGTCGAAGCGCGACCGCAGCTTGATCGTCTGCGCGGTGCTGACCGCGACCTATCGGCCGGAGCAGCTTCGGGGTCACCTGCAGCGCGCGTTGGACAATGGCCTGACCAAGACGGAAATTTCTGAAATGATCACCCATGTTGCGTTCTATGCCGGTTGGCCGGCCGCGATGTCGGCGGCGAACCTCGCCCGCGAGATCTTTGAGGCGAATCCGTAGACACTCAGGTTAGGACGCAGACGATGAAGGCGGGCTTTATCGGCCTTGGCACCATGGGTGCCAGCATGGCGGCAAATTTGCAGAACGGAATACAGAAGGACGGTCACACCGTTCTGGTGCATGACGTCCGTCGCGAGGCGGCGGCGGCGCACATCAAGAACGGCGCGGTATGGGCCGACAATCCGGGCGCATTGGCGGCAGAGTGTGACATCATCTTTACGTCCCTGCCGGGTCCCGTCGAGTTCGACGCGGTCAGCTACGGCGAGGCGGGGCTGCTTGCGAGGGTTCGCCACGGCAGCGCCTATTTCGACCTCACCACCAACGCGCCGTCGACCGTGCGGAAGGCGCACGCGGATTACGAAAAGCGCGGCGCCTACCTGTTCGACGCCCCGGTCAGTGGCGGCCCGCGTGGTGCTGCCACCGGTAAGCTGGCGATCTGGTGCGGCGGTGATGCGGCGGTGTTCGAGAAATGGAAGCCGGTGCTGGATACCATCGGCGACCAGGCGCGGTATATCGGCCCAATCGGCGCCGGGTCGGTCGCGAAGCTGGTGCATAACTGCTATGGCTATATCGCAACCGCCGCGGCGGCCGAAGTCTTCAGCATGGGGGTGAAGGCGGGCATCGAGCCGCTGGCGATCTGGGAAGCCGTGCGCCAGGGCGCGATCGGCCGGCGCGGTGCGTTCGAGTCATTGACCGACCAGTTCCTGCCCAACAAGTACGAACCACCGGCCTTCGCGCTGCGCCTCGCGCACAAGGACGTCTCGCTGGCGACAGCATTGGGGCGTGAACTCAATGTACCGATGCGGATGGCGAACCTGGCACTGGCCGACCTGGCCGAGGGGCTCAATCGCGGCTGGGGCAACCGTGACTCGCGGTCGATCATGGTGCTGCAAACCGAGCGGGCGGGCGTCGAGGTCAAGGTTGATCCTCAGCGGCTGACCGAGGCTTTGGAGAGCAAGGCAAACCGCGGCTGAGGCGTGCGCGTCTGGCATCAACGGGTTGCAATTCGGAACGGTCGGCAAATATGGAGTTGTATGCCGATCCGAACGAGAGGAACCCGATGACGTCGCCTGCTTCGTCGTGCCTGGCGCGCGCTCTGTCGAGGCTCGGCGATGTCCGGTAGCAACCTGTTTGGCGAGATCAGGCGTTTCGCCCGCACCTCGGGTGCTGTGGGTGGCATAGCGGCTCGGGTCGCGGGGTCGCGGGTCTTTGGCATCAAGACCGATCGCGGCGCCCACGCGGAGGATCTGCGAGCGGTCTTGGGCGGTCTGAAGGGGCCGCTGATGAAGGTCGCTCAGTTCCTGTCCACCGTGCCTGATGCGTTGCCGGCCGAGTATGCAGCCGAACTGTCGCAGCTTCAGGCCAATGCGCCGCCGATGGGCTGGAGCTTCGTCCGCCGTCGGATGTCCAGCGAGCTGGGGCCGGACTGGCAGTCGAAGTTCACCTCGTTCAGCCAGGAGGCCGCGGCCGCCGCAAGCCTGGGGCAGGTCCATCGCGCTCGGCTGCCGGATGGTACGGATGTTGCCTGTAAGCTGCAATATCCGGATATGCCCAGTATCGTCGAAGCCGATTTGCGGCAGTTGAAGCTGGCGATGGCGGTCTATCACCGCATGGACAACGCGATCCAGCAGGATGAGATATATAAGGAACTGCGGGAGCGCCTGCGCGAGGAGCTGGATTATCTTCGGGAAGCCTCGCAGATGCGGCTGTATGGCCTGATGCTGAAGGACCAGCCGGGTGTGCATGTGCCGGTGCCGCTGCCGGATTACAGCACCAACCGCCTGCTGACCATGACCTGGCTGGATGGGCGGCCGCTGATGCAGCGTCTGGCAGAGGACCCGCCTCAGGAGGAGCGCAACAAGATCGCCGAGGCGCTGTTTCGAGCCTGGTATGTGCCGTTCTACCGCTACGGCGTGATCCACGGCGACCCGCACCTGGGGAACTACCAGGTGCGCTCGGACGGGTCTGTCAATCTGCTGGATTTCGGCGCGATCCGGGTTTTCGACCCGCGCTTTGTCACCGGCGTGATCGAGCTGTTCGAGGCGGTCCGCGACCACGACGACGCAAAAGCCCACCATGCCTACGAGACATGGGGCTTCACCGACCTGTCGCGCGAGAAGATGGACGTGCTGAACCTGTGGGCGCGGTTTTTGTACGAACCGCTGACGCAGGACCGCGTCCGCCGCATCCAGGAAACGAACGATCCGACCTTCGGGCGCGAGGTGGCCGAACGAGTGCATGCCGGTTTGAAACGCACGGGTGGCGTGAAGCCGCCGCGGGAATTCGTGCTGATGGACCGGTCGGCGATCGGGCTAGGTGGTGTCTTCCTGCGGCTGAAAGCGGAATTAAACTGGAGCCGCCTGTTCCACGAGTTGATCCAGGACTTCAACCAGGCAGCTTTGGCGGAGCGGCAGGCAGCAGCCCTGGCGGAGTCTGGCGTTCCCCTGGCGCGGTAGGTGGGTTGTTGTTTCGGGCTTTCCGGCGGTTGGACGGTGCGGCGCCGGAAGCAACGAGAGCGGAAATGCCCGCGCACGGCTATTCCGTTTGTCCCGAGGACTGAACTCCGGGTTTGAGTTTGTATCCAGACCGCAGCGGATTCGTGATTGAACCGATGGTGGCCGCGGCGATCTGGAACAGCATCATTGGGTCAGGCGGGTGATCCGTCCGGCGGTCATGCCGCCGTCTATCACGAGTTCCGCACCGGTCATGTGGCTTGACATGTCGGATGCCAGAAACAGGATGCCGTCAGCGATCTCTGATGCCTCACCGGCCTTTCCCAGCGGCACCGTCGTTTCGGCGACCGCATAAGGATCAATCGGCCGGTTCTGCCCGACCGGGATCTTGGTCCAGATCGGTGTGGCGATGATCCCGGGATGGACGGAATTGACCCGGATGCCGTCGCCCGCCTGCGCGCATTCCAGCGCCATCGATTTGGCGAACAGCCGCACCGCGCCTTTTGTCGCGCTATAGCCCGCCAGCCCGGCCGATCCACGCAGCCCGGCCACTGAAGACAGCATTACGATCGAACCGCCGTTGCCGGCGTGACGCATTGCCGGAATACAATACTTGACCGAAAGGAAAACGCCGTCGACGTTGATCGCCATCTGCCGGCGCCAATCCTTCAGCGACATGTCGATGGCGCTGCCCATGATGCCGATGCCGGCATTCGCCACCATGATGTCGAGCCGGCCGAAGCGCTGTGCGGCTGCGATCACCGGCGGCCATGCATCCTCTTCGGCGACGTCGTGGTGCAGGTAGACACCGCCGAGTTCCTCGGCCAGCGCGGCGCCGGCAGGATCGTCGATGTCGGTGATTACCAGCCTAGCACCCTCCCGCGCCAATACCCGCGCGGTCGCGGCGCCGATCCCGGACGCTGCCCCGGTAATGATCGCAACCTTGCCGTCCAGCAGTGCCATGGCTTGCTCCATCGATTGATCGAGCGCCGATAATCGCACTCACGAGCGCGGCTTCCAAGCGTGTCGCTTTAGGCCTTCACGGCCGGGCGTTCCGTAGTTCGACGGCGGTGGCCGCCGACTTGCGGGGGTCGTCAGGGCGGCAATGACGGCCTCAGGCTGAAGTTTCGATCTCTGTGCCGACCAGGCCACGCGCGAAATCCGCCGCGTCGAACGGCCGCAGATCGCCGGCCTTCTCTCCCACGCCCACGGCATGAACCGGCAAGCCGAAGGTCTCGGCCAGCGCCACCACGATGCCGCCGCGAGCACTGCCGTCCAGCTTGGTGACCACGAGACCGGTGACCGCCACCATCTCCTTGAAAACCCTCACCTGCTGCACCGCGTTCTGTCCGGTGGTGGCGTCCAGCACCAGCAGCACCGAGTGCGGCGCGGTCGGGTCCTGTTTGCGCAGCACCCGGATGATTTTCGCCAGTTCGTCCATCAGCGCGGCCTTGTTGTGCAGCCGCCCGGCGGTGTCGATCAGCAGCACATCGGCGGCCTCAGCCCGGGCTTTGGTGAGTGCATCGAACGCCAGTCCGGCCGCGTCGGCGTTTTGCCCGCCGGCTACCACGGGCGTGCCGGTCCGCTCGCCCCAGATCTGCAGCTGCTCCACCGCCGCGGCGCGGAATGTGTCGCCGGCCGCCATGACCGCCCGTTTGCCTTGCTCCTTGTAGGTCTGTGCCAACTTGCCGATCGTCGTGGTCTTGCCGGTGCCGTTGACGCCAACCACCAGCACGACATGGGGCCGGCGTGCCGGATCGAGTTCCAGCGGCTGGGCGACCGGGGTCAAGATGACGGTGATTTCCTCGGCGAGCGCCTGCTTGATCTCTTCGTCGGTCACTTCTTTGCCAAAACGAGAGCGCCGGAAGGCGGCGATGACCCGGCGCGCTGCCGCGGTGCCGAGGTCGGCGGCGATCAGCAGTTCCTCCAGTTCCTCCAGCGCCTCGTCGTCCAGGCGGCGTTTTCGGAACACGGCCGTAATGCCGCCTGAGAGCTTCTGGGTGCTGCGTGACAGGCCTTCCTTCAGGCGCGAGAAGAAACCGCCGAGTGCCATCAGGCTGCCTCCGCCAGCAGTGCGTCATGCGTGGAACCGGTGATCAGGACCCGGATCAACCGGCCGGGTACGCCGGGTTGGGCCAGCCGCACTGGCGCGAAGTGTTCCGTGTGCCCCGACTGGCCTGTTTCAGTCAGCAACGAAACCGTCCGGCCCACCTGATCGGCGAAGAAACGGCCTGCTTCGGCGGCACCGGCTTCGCGCAAGGCCGCGGCGCGCAGCTTGCGGACCAATTTCGTCACCGCGGGCATCCGAGCGGCGGGCGTGCCCGGCCGCTCGCTGTACGGGAAGACGTGCAGGTAGGGCAGCGCTGCTTCGCCCACGAATCGCAGCGTTTCGTCGAACAGTGCGTCGGTCTCGGTCGGGAAGCCGGCGATCAGGTCGGCGCCGATCGCTATCCCCGGCCGCAGGTTGCGTGCGCGGCTGACCACCGCCATCGCGTCGGCGCGTGAATGACGCCGGCGCATGCGCTTCAGGATCAGATCGCTGCCGGCCTGAAGCGACAGATGCAGATGCGGCATCAGCCGGGGTTCCTCGGCGATCAGCCGCCACAGATCGTCATCGACCGAAGCCGGATCAATCGATGACAGCCGCAGGCGAGGCAGCTCCGGCACCGCTAGCAGCAACCGCCGGATCATCTGGCCAAGCGAGGGCGCACCCGGCAGGTCCGGCCCGTAGGAGGCGACATCGACACCGGTCAGCACGACTTCGTGGTATCCGCCGGCGACCAGGGCGCGCACCTGCTGGGTGATCGCGCCGATTGGCACGGAGCGGTTGCGGCCGCGGCCGAACGGGATGATGCAAAAGGTGCAGCGATGATCGCAGCCCTGCTGGACCTGGACGAAGGCGCGCGCCCGGCTGGCGAACTCGGTGACCAGGTGCGCGGCGGTTTCACCCGCAGCCATGATGTCGGAGACCGCTGAGCCGGCGCCGGGCAACCAACTTTCAGGCTTCAACTTATCATCATTGCCGAGCACGCGATGCACGTTCGGCAACCCGGCCCATGACGCGGGGCTGATCTGTGCCGCGCAGCCAGTGACGACGATCCGCGTGTGTGGTCGCTCGCGCGCCACTCGGCGGATCGCCTGACGCGCCTGGCGTTCCGCCTCGGCTGTCACCGCGCAGGTGTTGATGATGACGGTGTCGGTCTGCGCCGCGGAGAGGCCGCGCATCACCTCGCTCTCATAGGTGTTCAGCCGGCAGCCGAAGGTCAGGATTTCGGCTGTCATGACGGATAGGCCTCGAGCGCGACCTGACCTTCGAAGGCGGTGGCCACCGGTCCGGTCATCAGCACGTTGCCATCTTCGCGCCATTCGATTTCCAAGGTGCCGCCGTCGACGTGGACGCTGGCCCGCCGCCGGGTGAGGCCGCGCCGATATGCGTTCACCAGCGCCGCGCATGCGCCGGAGCCGCACGCGAGAGTGAGGCCGGCGCCGCGTTCCCACACCTTCAGCCGGATGGTGTCCGGATCGATCACCTGGGCGAAGCCGATGTTGGCGCGCTTTGGGAACAGCGGATCGTATTCCAGCTTCGGACCCAGGCGAGCCACCGGCACGGCATCCAGGTCTTCGACGAAGTAGGTCGCGTGCGGGTTGCCCATGCTGGCCGCGGCCGGGTCGCCGGCCAGGTCAAGCCGCAGCGTGTCCATCGGTCTGGCAAGCGGGATGTCGCTCCAGTCCAGTCTGGCCGGTCCCATGGCGACCTTGATGAGACCGTCGGTTCGCCGGATCGCCGGCAGATCGCCCGAGATGGTGCGGATCAGTGCCTCGGTGCGTCGGCTCTCTTGCATCAGGATGGCGGCGACGCATCGTGTCGCGTTGCCGCAGGCGCCGGCTTCGGAACCGTCCGGATTGTAGATGCGCATGAAGACATCGGCGGTTGCCGCCGGCTGGATGACGATGAGCTGATCGCAGCCAATCCCGTTGTGCCGGTCGGCGAGGGCGGCGGCCCGGGCCGGGGTTACGCCGAGCACGACCTGGCGCTCGTCCAGAATGACGAAGTCGTTGCCGCAGCCATGCATCTTCACGAACCGGACGGTCATGCCGAGGCTATAGAGCATCCATCGCGGTCAGGCCACGTCCGGTGTCCGCGCAGCCGATGTGCCGCCGCGGTATGACTTTGGGGAAAGTTTCTTTAGGGAAAAGCCGTTTTGGATGATCGCGCCCTGGCGACGCGCGATCGGACAAACGGGCACGCCATGTTCAGGTGCCGGTGGCATCCTGAACATGGCGCGAAGAGGTTCGCGGCGCTATGCCGCCGGCTGGGTAGCCGTAGGGTCAGGCGGCTGGAGACAGGCGCGGCACCCGGAGTGGTTCGAAGCCTGCCTGATACGGTTCCTGCGGTGCGACTTCGCGGATCATGTAGCCGCGGCCCCAGATCGTGCCGATCAGACCGTCGGCGCCGGCCCGGGCCAATTTTTTCCGCAGCTTGCAGACGAAAACATCGATGATCTTAACTTCCGGTTCATCCATCCCGCCGTACAGATGGTTCAGGAATGCTTCCTTGGTGAGGACCATCCCCTTGCGCAGAACCAGCAGTTCCAGGATCGAGTATTCTTTGCCGGTCAGGTGGACGTCCCGGCCGTCCACGGTTACTTCCCGGCTGTCCAGGTTCAGCTCCAGCCGGCCAAGACGGACGGTGGGTTGGCTGAAGCCTTTGCTGCGCCGGACGATAGCCTGCATCCTGGCGAGCAATTCGGCCTTGTCATACGGCTTGGTGATAAAATCGTCGGCGCCGAGGCTCAGCGCCTTGACGCGTGCCTGCGGCATGGTCACGCCGGACAGGATTAGCACCGGGGTATCGTTGCGCGACACCCGCATGCGCCGCACAACCTCGAATCCTTCGATATCGGGCAGCGCCAGATCGAGCAACACGATGTCGTACTCGTAATGGCGAAGCAGTTCGAGTGCATCCTCACCACTATCGGTCTGGTCCACCACGGCACCCGTGGCTTTCAGCATGAGCGTAATACCGCGTGCAGCAATCAAGTCTTTTTCAACTAGTAGGACGCGCATTCGCTCCTCCTTAACCAAACATGAAGGAATGTATACCACCATAGCGTGTTTTTAGCTAACATAAAATCAACATATCGGTGACGTTTTCACGAATTAACGCAAGATAGCCCGACAATAACGGGAATGAATAAAGAACATACCTATTATTTGGATAAATCAATGTCAATAAAAGCGTACAGTCTCGCTGATCGTGTCGGTGCCTGCAAAGCCCGCCTGCGACACACCCAGCTGGCCCAGATCAGCGGCACCGTCACCAAGCTGCTCGGTCTGCTGGTCGAAGTCGAAGGGCTGACCGGACTGGCGGCGATCAGTGACCGGCTGACGCTGCAAACCCGCGATGGACGCGCGATCCCAGCCGAGGTGATCGGGTTCCGCGGCACCACCCTGCAGGCGATGGCTTATGGTGCGCTGGATGGCGTCGCGCACGGCGCGAAGGCGATCTGGCGGGATGCGGTCCACGCCATGCTGGACGTCGGGCCGTCCTGGCTTGGCCGAGTGATCGACCCGCTCGGACAGCCGCTTGATCACGGCGGGATCCTGCTTGGCGGATCAACGCCACGAGCAACCCGGGTCGCGCCGCCCGAGGCCACATCGCGCGCCCGCCTCGGACCCCGTATCGATCTTGGCGTGCGCGCGCTGAATTGCTTCGCGACCTGCCGGCAGGGTCAGCGGCTTGGCCTGTTCGCGGGGTCCGGTGTCGGCAAGTCGACACTGCTGTCGATGCTGACGCGTGACACCGCGTGCGATGTGGTGGTGCTTGCCCTGGTCGGCGAGCGCGGACGCGAGGTGCGGGAGTTTATCGAGAACGATCTGGGTTCGGAGGGCCTGGCGCGTTCGGTGGTGGTGGTCGCGACCTCGGATGCGCCACCCCTGATGCGCCGGCAATGCGCCTACACCGCCATGACGGTGGCTGAGCACTTTCGCGATCAGGGTCTGTCCGTGCTTTTGCTGATGGACAGCGTGACCCGCTTTTGCCTGGCGTTGCGAGAAATCGGTCTGTCGCTGGGGGAACCGCCGGCGACGCGTGGCTATCCCCCCAGCGTGTTCGCCGAACTGCCGCGTCTGCTGGAACGCGCCGGTCCGGGAGCGGAGCGATTGGACGGCTTAGCCGGACACGTTACTGGGCTGTTTACCGTCCTTGTCGAGGGCGACGACCATAACGAGCCGGTGGCGGATGCGGTTCGCGGCATCCTGGACGGTCATATCGTCATGGACCGCAAGATCGCCGAGGCCGGGCGCTACCCGGCGATCGACGTATTGCGATCGCTGTCGCGCGTTGCCGCCTCCTGCCTGGACGCGAAGCAGGCAGCCATCGTCAAACGCACCCGCGCGATCCTGTCGCTGCATGGTGAAATGGTGGACATGGTTCGGCTCGGCGCCTACCGCGCCGGAACCGATGCGGCGGTCGACGAAGCGGTGCGGATAACCCCGGCGATCGAGGACTTCTTGCGCCAGGCGCCGGGGGAGCATGCCGGATTCCTCGAATCGTTCGAGCGGCTAAACCACGTGATAGGCCGTTCGGCGTGAAGCCGCCCCGGCGGCAAACGGCAGTAACGAGTCGCGGTTCGGATGGCGCGTAATCCGTTGCGGATCCTGCTGTCGATACGACGGCTTGCGGTCGAGCAGGCGCGTCATGCGCTGGGGGTGTGTCAGACCGAGGAGGCCGAGCTCGCTGAAAAGATCGCCTCGGTCGATGCCGCGGCGCGGCGCGACCGCGAGATCGGTGGGCTGTGGCAAGACGCGCATCAGTTCCTGGATATGGCCGTCATCCGGTCGGAGACCCGGCAGGCCGAGCGGCGCGCTCTGGAGGTGGATCTGGCGGCCGCGGTGGATCGATCGACAGCGGCGCGCGGCGTGGTTACCGCGGCCCGCACCGCGGCCGAGGCTGTGGCGCAGCTGGCGGCCACGCGGGCAGCCGAGGCGGAGGCCGAACTGGTCAGGAAGGAGCAGCATGTGTTGGATGACACTGCCCGCGCGCGTCGTAGCTTGCTTCAAGCTGATGAGCTGGTCGACGAACCCGGGTCGGAGCGCTCGGTGAGCCCGGCGGGATCGTCATGATCATATCGGCGGTACGCGCTGTCCGAACGTTTCGACGGGATGAACCGATCGCGGTCCTTGGTTTGGCCAGTGGCGTGAGGCAAACTCAATGCTCGGGTCCGCATCACGAGAAATTGCCAGAAACGGCGGCGGATCGTTGGCGCCTTCCGGCACTTCGATCGTTATCGCGTCTCGATTCATGAAGAGAGAATCAAATTCGGTGGAGCTTCATGCCATGCACACCGTGCTTGTCGTCGAGGACGAAGTCATGGTCCGGATGCCGATCGCGGAATATTTGCGAGACTGCGGTTACAACGTTGTGGAGGCGTCCGATGCCAGCGAGGCGATGGCCACGATGCAAACCGATGCGGCGGTCAATCTGGTCTTCACCGACGTCCGGATGCCCGGCAAGATGGACGGGATCGGGCTTGCCGAATGGTTTCGATCAAATCATCCAGAGGTGCCGGTGCTGCTGACGTCGGGCTATAATGGCGGCCGCGTCGGGGGCCATGGGCAAAGTTTTGCCCCCAGGTTCATCGAGAAGCCGTACTCGCAGACGCAGGTTGCCCAGAGGATCGCCGCGCTGCTTGGGGTTTGATGCTGCTGATCGGTGAACTGTCGGCGTCGACGAGGCGTTGCCCAGCGTCGTCTTGGTGAGACATGCGAGTCGCTTACGACTTCAGCCCCCGTTGTCTTGATTGCACGGTCCCCGCGATGCGAGAATTCGTTACTCGGCAGGTATACGCGGCCGGTCCGGTTTGCGGGCGGGTCTGGTAGCGTATCGCCCGGCGCCGCGTTGCTTAGCTAGCGGGTCCTCGAGCTTGGCCAGACGACAGGACAAAGCCGTCCTTCCAGGGGTGGCGTTTGCAATCGCTGTCCAGCGGCAAGCGGCGGGATCGATGGTCTACGCCAATTGCCGGTTCAGCTTCAGATACGTCGGGGTTGGCTGGGTTTAGATGATCGTGCCCGCGCCGGCACGCTGCCGCCTGGATGGCCAGCATACGGTTTCTCCGGCTCATGCGAGTCGCAACTGGTCGTCGGCGGCTTTTCGTGACACCAAATGAAATTGGACACTTTGATTGAGCAGACCGATGACCTTGCTCGCCAGCCCGCAGCAGCTTCGCTACCTTGTATCGCTTGCGGAAAGCCGGCATTTCGGCCACGCGGCGCAGACTTGCGCGGTGACGCAATCGACGTTGTCGGCCGGGGTGCTGGCGTTGGAGCGGCAGCTTGACTGCAACATCCTGGACCGCGCGGCCGGCCGCCACGTTGTCTTCACGCCGCTCGGCCTGGAACTGGTCGAACGCGCACGTAGCGCATTGACCGCGCTGGAGGCGGTGACCGAGGCAGCGATGGCGGCGCGTGAGCCGATGGCCGGGCCGCTGCGTCTGGGCGTGATCCCGACCGTGGGGCCGTTCCTGCTGCCCACGCTGATGCCGGCGCTACGCCAGGCGTTTCCCCGCCTGAGGCTGTATTTGCGGGAAGACACCACGGTCAACCTGGTCGATCGGCTGACCGCCAACCGTCTGGATCTGCTGCTGCTGGCGCTGCCCTGCGATTGCGGCGGCGCGGAAGCGGTTCCCGTCGCACGCGATCCCTTCATCATCGCCTTGCCGCCCAGCCACCGGCTGGCGATGGAGGAACAGATTCCGGTCTCGGCCCTGGCGACCGAGAGGCTGTTGCTGCTGGAGGACGGGCATTGTCTGCGCGACCAGGCGCTGGCGGTCTGCGGCCTGCTGACCGGGGATCGGGGGGATCAGGATGGCTTTGCCGCGACAAGCCTGCACACGTTGGTTCAAATGGTGGCGAACGGTCTGGGCATTACACTATTGCCGCAACTGGCGGTGGCGGCGGGGATCACCGCGGGAACCGGGCTACTACTGCGGCCGCTGGCAGGGTCGGGCGCCTGGCGGACGCTGGGTCTGGCGTGGCGGCCAAACGCGCCGCGTGCCGCTGACTATCGGGCCTTGGGTTCGCAGCTGATCGAGACCTGTCGGGCGGCGTTGGAACAGTAGGCGTCTCACGCAGGATCGATTTGCGTTTCGCGGCGGGATTCTGGCTTAGTGGCTTTAGATTGTGGTGTTTGAGAGGTCGATCCTGGTCTGAGGCAGGTTTAACCTCAGACGATCGGGCTCTACTAGGGCATGTTGGGAGTGGCAGGATGAGGCAGGCATGGATGTCACGAGCTTGGATGTTGCCAGTGTATGTCGGCGCCCTGGGTGGATTGCCGGCCACCGGCGCCTTGGCGCAGGCTTCGCAATACGAAACCCCGCTTTACACAACTCAAGCGCCGGCGGAATTGGACAAGAATTACGGGATGCCGAATTTTGGGATGCCGGGAGCGGAACTGCCGCAGCAGAAGACCATGGCGACCGACAGGGCGGCTTCGACGCCAGACGAGTCTGACGACAAGGCGGCTTCGACGCCAGACGGGTCTGATTTCTTCGCGGGCTCCACCCCGATCCAGTTGCCCAAGACTGGTGCCTCGGCTTCGGCCGGGGGGTCGGCTGCGGCGGGCTCCGATATGGAGACCCCGTTGTTCACCACCTCACGGGGGTCGTCGACCGGGTCTACTGGCGGTTCGTGGAACGATTCCGAGACGACGAGCGGATACACCAGGTCATCGGACGGTTCGGACAACGCAGCGACGCGATAAGGCTGGAGCGGGTGAAGGGAATCGAACCCTCGTGTGCAGCTTGGGAAGCTGCCGTTCTACCATTGAACTACACCCGCGTTGGCTAGCTTCTTATCCGGTCCGCACCGGGGATGCAATTCGAACGCGTGTTCCGTCAGGGGCGCTGGCACCGGGGACAATGAAAATGGATGGTTTGGTCAAGGCGAGTCGGCATACGGCAGGGGGTTAGTTGATCTTTTCGTCGCTGCCAGCGGTCACGGACGTAACGGCATCCGGCGCTGAGGCCGATGCATCGGTCATCCGCCGATGAGCCACTTTTCCACCTCATGGCGCTTAATCTTGCCGGTAGTACTGCGCGGCAGGTCGTCGACGCCGACGAAGTGGATTCCCTTCGGCCGCTTGTAGCCTGCCAGATGCCGTCGGCAGGCTTCCATCAGGTCAACCTCGGTCAGCGTCGCATCCCGACGCACGACGTACGCCACCGGCACCTCGCCCTAGACCGCATCGACGCGGCGTACCACGACGGCATTGGCGACACGAGGATCACGCAGCAGAACCTGCTCGATCTCGGCCGGGTAGATGTTCTCGCCGCCGGACTTGATCAGGTACTTCACCCGGTCGACGAAATCGATCGTGGCGTCCGCGTGACAAGCGAACACGTCTCCCATGTGAAACCAGCCGCCGCGAAAATCCGGTCGATTGGTATCGGGCGCGTTCCAGTAACCGCTGAACAGGGTCGGTCCGCGGGACAAAAGCTCGCCTGGGGTGCCATCCGGCACATCGCGTTCCGCGGCATCGACCGGCCGCGGCACGCAGCTGGCGCTGGGGTGCTTCGACAGACGGGCGGGCGAGTCACCGATGGCCAGGCGGCCGGCCGAGGCGGGTGGCAATCCGGTCTCGGTCGCGCCGAAGGTGTTGGCATAAGGTGGACGCAGCAGGCTGGTAATCTCCGCCAGTTGTTGCCGCGGCACGAGGTCAGCCATTGCGCCGATCAGCTTGATCCCGCATGGGAGAGTGCGGCGCAATTTCGCGCCAATAATGATCTCCTCGATCATGCCCGGCATCACCAGAAGCCACCACAGGCGCTCGGATTCGGCCGCGTGCAGGATCCGATCAACGTCGAGACCGGAATGATAATGACCTTGCCGCCGAGACACAGGACATGGATCGACTGATCGGCGGAGGCCGTGTGGAACATCGGTGCCCACGCAACGAACACGTCCCCGCGACCCGGCTAGCGCCATTCAGGACGGCACGTTGATCCTCGCTCGCTGAAACCATGGACTTGCCACTCATACCGCACCTTGCTGAATCCAAGGGGATGGCGAATCGTACACCTATCCGTTGGTCAAGCTGGCGGAGTCTGCTTAGGCAATGTGGTCGCGTTGACGGGGTCGCGGCCATCCACGTCAACGCCGCCGGCAAGGCTAGTTCCGTCCGGGTCCGGTTTTCAGATGTTTATGCTAACAAGGGCGGCCAATGGCAGATGCTGACCTGGCAGAGCACGCGACTGGGCTGATGCTTGGTGGACGGCGACGCGGGTTCGCGTGCCGGCTTCGCAAGGGCCGGGCGCATCACGCCGCGAGGTTGTCCCGCAGGGTGCGGCCCTCGTAGGACGTGCGGAAGCGACCTCTGCGTTGCAATTCCGGAATCAGTCGGTCGGTGATGTTCTGCAACAGGGCGCGATGCGCGGCCTGCGAATGACCCAGCATGAAGCCGCCGCGGCTGCCGGTGGCTTCGAAAATCTCTTCCAGATAGTCCGCGATCTGGACCGCCGTTCCGGCCTGTGTGCTGGCGTAGCCGGTGGCGGCGTGCAGACCGTGCTGGAAGAATTCGTTGCGGGAAAACTCGGTCTCCTCGCCATACTGCTTGGCCAGCAGGCCGACGAAACCAACCGGTGAGGCATTGGCGGCAATGATGCGCTGATTAAGTTCACGCAACGAGAATCGGCTGGGCAACGTTGCCATGTCGAAGCCGGTGTTGTGAGAAAGCCAGACGCCGACAGCTTCTTGCGGAACATCGGCAATCAGTCGTTGCTTTTGCTGGGCTGCCTCGGCTTCGGTTTCGGCGACGATCACCTTGGTGGCCCACAGGATGCCGACGGCTTGGGCATCGCGGCCCTCGGCCAGCAGTGCGGCGTCCATCTGGGCCCGTTGTTCGGCCATCAGGCTTATCCCCTTGCCGGCGCCGAAGACGTGATCGACGAATTTGGCGGCTGCCCTGATGCCGCGGGCGGAACCGCCCGCCTGGATCAGCACCGGGCGGCCCTGCGGCGACGGTGGCACACTGAGCGGACCTTTGACCTTGAAGAAGCGACCGGCATGGTTGATCGCGCGCACCTTCGCGGGATCTGCGACGGTCCCGGTCTTGGCGTCCCACAGGAAGGCATCGGGCTCGACGCTTGACCAGAGTTTTTTGCAGACGTCGATGAACTCCTCCATCCGATCGTAGCGTTGGCCATGCTCGATCAGCTCGTCGAAGCCATAGTTTTCGAAATCGGCGCGCCGCTGAGAGGTGATGACGTTGAAGGCGATGCGCCCGTTGGTGATGTGATCGAGCGAATTCAGCAACCGCGCGACAAAGAACGGGTGCATGAAGGTTGAAGCGTAGGTCAGCCCGAAGCCGATATGGCTGGTCACCCGGGACATGGCGGTGATCCACGGGCTCATGTCCAGGCGCGGCCAGGCGACGCCGTGGCGCACCGCGGCCTCGATAGAGTCTTCCCAGATGTTCGGGATTCCCGTGCTGTCGCCGAAGAAGATCAGATCGAACAGGCCGCGTTCGGCGATCCGTGCCAGGTCCTCGAACAATCCGACATCGGGGTAGGAGCGGTTGACCCAGGAGGTGCGCTGGCGCCAGTCGGTTTCGACCTGCGTCCAGGAGAAGTCGAGCGCCAGGTGGATACGGGGCTTCTTCGGAGTGTTGCCGGACGTCATGAATATCGGACTCGCCTTTACTTCGTGCGTGCGCTGCTGTCGCGCGATCTTCGCACTGATCGCGGGGTCGCGCTATCGCACGATTTAGCAAGACCAGTGCCGGTTGCGCGCCGCATGACAGATGGATCAACGGCGATCGAGCATCGCACGCTGGCTTGACCGAGTGGAGACCGAGCGCATCCTGCGGGGTGTGGTCTGCACGAAGGAAGACAGGTATGGCCTCGACCCCGACTTCATTCACACTCTCCGTCCCGGACGAGGCGATCGCCGACCTACGGGCGCGGCTTGGTTTGACGCGGTTTCCCGACCAGGCGCCGGCCGCGCCGTGGGCCTATGGCACCGATTTGGCGTACATGAAAACGCTTGTCCCATATTGGAAGAATCAGTTTGACTGGCGTGCCCAGGAGGCGGCACTGAACGCGTTCCCGCAGTTCAAGGTGGAGATGGCGGACGTTGATCTGCACTTCCTGCACGTGCCGGGGCAGGGGCCGGCGCCGATGCCTTTGCTGCTGATGCATGGATGGCCTGGGTCGGTGTTCGAGTTCATCGACATCATCCCCCGGCTGACCGATCCGGCGCGTTTCGGCGGCGATCCGGCCGACGCGTTCACGGTGATCGCGCCGTCGCTTCCCGGCTACGGGCTGTCATTTCAACCTGGGCAGAAACGTTTCAGCATCGAGGCTATCGCCGACTGCCTCGCCTTGTTAATGACCGATGTCCTGGGATACCGGCGGTATGCGGCGCAGGGGGGTGATTATGGCGCCTTTACCGCGTCGCGGCTGGGCCACGCGCACGCCGCTGGCGTGATCGGCATTCACATCAACCTGCTGACCATCCAGCGCGACCGCCCGCCGCCCGATAATCCGACCGAGGAAGAGCGGCGATATTTCGAGAAGCTGGCACAATGGCTGAAGGAGGAGACCGGCTACCAGTGGATCCAGGGCACCAAGCCGCAGACGTTGGCGTATGGGCTGACCGACTCGCCGACCGGGCTTGCGGCCTGGATCGCGGAGAAGTTCCGCACCTGGACGGATTGCGGCGGCGATCTGGAGTCGGCTGTCAGCCGAGATCACCTGCTGGCGAATGTCTCGCTTTACTGGTTCACCGGCGCGATCGGATCGTCTTTCTGGCCTTACTACGCACGGATGCATGGTCCATGGCCGATCCCGAGCGGCGGCACGGTTGAGGTGCCGATGGGGTATTGCGGGTTCCCGAAGGAGATCATCCGGCCGCCTCGGTCAATCGCGCAACGGATGTACACGAACATTCAGCGGTGGACCGAGATGCCGCGTGGCGGGCATTTCGCGGCGATGGAGCAGCCGGAGGCGCTGGCCGGGGAGATACAGGCGTTTTTCCGGAGGTTGCGGTAGGTTAGGGGGGGCCGACGGTCATCTGAACAAGCGGTTTTCGTGCCCCCTGGGCGGGTTCCGCGGGATTCTGCGGTTCGCGAGCAAGCGAGGCTTTAACAAAAGGAAAAGCGGAGGCGCGCAGAGGACACGGAGACATGCGCGATCTGAATAGTTCGGCGTTGCTGGTTATTGTCGATCCCGTCGCCGCGAAAACCTAGGGTGCAGCCTTGGCACGGCCGGTGACTGGGTCTTGTCATGGAGCCCTTTGGCATCTTTTTTCGAACCCGCAAAAACATCGTTATTTTACGTTTCGTGTAAGTTATGGCATACCCGAATTGGCCAGCCACATGGCTCGCAGGAAGGCTGTGCATGGCTCGCTCTGCTCGATCGCTCCGTGGTCTTTGATTGCTCAGGCACAGTGTCGGTTGCGGTTCGTTGCTCAGCGGTTGCGCAGGCGCCTGCTGGATACACCGAGGGCAGATGCGCCATCGGATCGACCGAGGCCTGCTCAACTCGGTTCTATCATTGGGCGATCGATGGCGGAGAAGCCAGGTTCGTTGACCAGCAAGGAGTGGTCAGCGCCGAGCGGATTACTCAGTGGCTTGCCTCCGGGTTCAGGTCGGTGACGATTCCTTCCGCGAGCAATCCATCCAAAATGCGTTGGGAATATCACATCCTGGGTTCCGACGCCGTGCAGGTGCTCAATCTGACTGCTGGCAAGACCTCTATATTTAGTCGATGCCCGGCTTCGGCCGTAGCACCCCCCACAGCATCCTCGTCTCCTGCATGCTCAAGCTCTCAGGTCAGGATTTGCCCAAGCTTTGACTGCTCGCGGGCGAGGGACGCGTCGTCTGGGTTGATCGCGGAAGCGACGCGCTGTCCTGGCTCGATTTGCGCTTTGCGCAAGCCTACCAAGCACTACGCCAGCAGGTAGGCGAAGCCGGACAACCCGCTGTCCGGCAAGAGGCGATCGATTTCCAGGCTTCGATGCTGTGTGCAACCTTCCCAGGACCGGTTTTGTCCCACCTCCCGCACGTCCCCAGGCAGAAGCGTGCGCGACCCAGGCATATCAACGCCAGCGCGATGTTTGGGCTTCTCGGCTGGCGCCGCTGCTGCAAGAGGAGGCGAACTGCCCTCTAACGCTTCATCTGCAGCTTCAGGCTGTGCTGCAGAACCTTGGCTACATCCCGCCCACCAGCATCATCGACGGTGTCTATGGCCCCGCCACACGCTCGGCGATTTCCCTTTGGCAGATCCAAAACAACCTGCAGCCGACGGGAGTTCTTTCCGCGTCCGACGTCCAGCTACTGCTTCAAGCGGTCAGTGGCGGGCAGAGACCTGTTGCCTCTGCTCTGCCGGCGCGAGGAATTAACACTGCTCGCACTCCGCCACAGGCTGCCGCCCTGATGGCAGCGACCGTCGCGACGACATCGCCGGCCGTTGATGAGAACGCGCTTCGGGCCTCTGACGAGCGGAGGCTGGAGCTCAGCAAAGCCGAGGCCGAGAAAGCTCAGGCCGACGCCGAGCGAGCCCGGGCTGAAGCCGACATATTCGCGGCGAAGGAGCGAGCGGAGGCGGAGGCGCGGCAAAATGCCGCTGGACAGGCGCGAGCCGAGCCGGACGCCCACGGAGTTCAACCGTGACCAAATCGAGTCCGTCATCGAAAGGAGGCGAAGATGAGCCGAACCTGTCGTCTTGCCGCGATCCTTGGGTTGGCAATGTGCTTAGCGACGCCAACTTTGACGTAGGATGATCTGGTGTTTCTAAGCTCGACTTTGGCCAGTTCTGGCCAGATGCTGTTGAATCGAACGTGATGGGGCCGGGGATTCACGGCTGAGTGTGCGACGGTGAGTCTGTCCCGAACATCGGTTCGGGGTCGAGATGCCGGATGACTGGTTATTCGAAGCGGCGCAGGTCAAGCTATCCAGCTGGATGGCGCCGTTCGGTGGCATGTTCACCGCTCCGACGTGGCAGCGCGTGCTGGTGCTGCTGATCGGCGCCGTGCTCAGCCCGGGACGCCGGACCGTGGCCGCGGCGCTGCGGATCACTGGCCTGGACCAGGATCCGCATTTCACCAACTATCACCGCGTGCTCAACCGCAGCTGTTGGTCGAGCCGCCGGGTCGCGCGATGCCTGTTCCGCCTGCTGGTCAGCACCTTCGTTCCGAGCGGGCCCGTCATTATCGGCTTGGACGACACGCTGGAACGACGATGGGGCGCCAGGATCGCGGCACGTGGGATCTACCGTGATCCGACCCGCTCCAGCCACGGCCACTTCGTCAAGGCGAGCGGCCTGCGCTGGCTTTCGGTCATGATCCTGCCGGAGATTGCCTGGGCGGGACGCGTTTGGGGACTGCCGTTCCTAACCGCATTGGCGCCTTCCGAGCGATATGCCAGTTCTCGTCAGCGGCGGCACAAGAAGCTCACGGACTGGGGACGCCAGGTGCTGCTGCAAACGGCGCGGTGGCTTCCCGATCGCCAGATCATCGGCGTGGCCGATAGCAGCTACGCCGCCATCGACCTGCTGAATGCGGTGCGCAGCCGCGTCTGCATGATCACTCGCCTGCGCCTGGACGCGCGCCTGTTCGACCCACCGGCTCGGCGCTCCCCACCTTCAGCGACGCACTCGCCCTCGTCCGCCGTGAACTTTGGACGCGACCGGGTTTCGACATCTCCGCAGACGGACCCAGACTGGTCGAAATGCCTCGATCAGCCATCAACGCCCTGATCGGGGCTGCCTGCTATGCCGCGTAAATGGCCAAAGTCGAGTTGTGGCTGTCCGGAAAGGTTAGGCTGGATTGCTGAGCTTTCTCAGCATTAGCCGGATCGGACCCTAAGCCTTCTCAACGAGGGGAGCGTACTGCGGATCAACTGGACATCGACCAACACGGCCACCTGTCCGAAGTGACCGGTTGACTGCCATCAGGCTGCAGGATGCGACCGCTTCTTCTCCGTGGCATTTCGTACTCTTCGCATGGTCTGGGTTGAAGTCTTACTTGTTGATCTGCAACGAGCGATGACTGCTTGCATTTGGGCAACATCGGTCCTTCTCGGCTGGTCTCAGGATGTATCGCTGGTGCGCACGGCAGAAATCATGGACGGCCAATGCGGCCGTCCATGACACGCCCCAAAATTCGGCGCCGGCGGCCTAGAACTTCGACACGCGGGTTTCCTTGGCGGTGATGAACTCCAGCAGTGCAGGCTTGCCGGCCTGGGTCTGTTCGATCCCGCGCCGGATCGCCGCCTTGATATCGCCGGGCTGGGTAACCCGCTCGCCATAGCCACCGAAGGCGCGGGCCATCGCCGCGTAATCGCCGGAGATATCGGTGGACCGATACTTCTCGGTCGAGATCGGCATCACCTTCAGCTCGATCGCCATCGAGAAGTTGTTGAGCAGGATCGACAGGATGGGAATCCGCTCACGCACGCAGGTCTCGAAGTCCATGCCGGTGAAGCCGATCGCCGCGTCACCCCACAGGTTGATGCAAAGCTTGTCCGGCTTCGCCAACTTGGCGCCCATGGCCAAGCCCAAACCCATGCCAAGCTGGGTGGTCTTGCCCCAGCCGATGTACGACATCGGTTCCGTCGAGACCCAGAACGGCGAAATCTGATCGCGTGGGCTGCCCGCGTCGTGGGTGATGATAGCGTTCTTTGGATCCACCGTGTTCATCAGCTCCCAGATGACGCGATATGGACTAAGCGGTGCCTCATTGGCGTTCAGCAGCGGCCGCCATTGTGCCATCCACTCCTCACGCACCGCGGTGATCTCGGCCACGACGTCCTTGGCGTCACGGTTCGCCTTGATGGTCTGCCGCAATTCACCAATCAGCGCCGACAAGGTCAGCTTGGCGTCCCCGACCAGCCCGATGGCACTGACGATGTCTTTGTTGAGATGGGTCGGGTCCAAGGTCGCGTGGATGAAGGTCTTGCCCTTGGGGAACTTGATGCCGAAATTAGTTTCTGTAAAAGAACAACCAATGCCGATGATCAGGTCGGCGTTCTGCACGAAATGATGCACCGGCTTCGGCACGGCATTGCCGCCGGAACCGAGCGAAAGAGGGTGATTTTCTGGGAAGCAACTTTTGCCGCCTAGGCTGGTGGTCACCGGTGCGCCCAGCAGTTCGGCGAATTCCCGCAGTTCCGCCCAGGCTTCGGCCCATTGGACGCCGGTGCCGGCGTAGATCACCGGCCGCTTTGCGTTCAGGATGGCTGCCGCCGCCTTGCGCACGTCAACCGGATCGGGACCGTATCTATGGACGCCAACCGGCGTGTAGTCGATATCACCGATCTCCTCGTTCCAGATGTCGGTCGGGATTTCGACGATCGCCGGCCCACTGCGGCCGTTGCGGATGTTGCTGAAGGCCCGCCGCATCGCATTCTGCACCTCGTTCGGCATGAACACCGGTTCGGCCGACTTGGACACGCCGCGCATCTCCCGCACCGCGCTGTAGTTTGGGTCGATGTGGGCGATGCGGCGGGGATAGCCCTGGGGAATGACCAACAGTGGCACCGATTCCGAGTAGGCCTGGGCGACGCCGCCATAGGCGTTTTCGGTTCCCGGCCCGTGCTGCATGCAGAACGCGCCGATCTTCTTGCCGGAGGTGACGCGCGAGATCGCATCCGCCATGTGTATCCCGATCCGCTCCTGTCGGACGATGACCGGCCTGATGTCGGCCGCGGCGGCGAACTCCAGCAGATGGTTGACGGGATAGCCGCAGAGGATCTCGATTCCCTCGCGCTTCATGATCTCGGCGACTGCCTGACCGACCTTCATTTCCCATCCCTTCCATAACAAATAGCTCGTTGCTGCGGGCGCGCGTCTTTGGTGGGTGGCCCGATCACCGGAACGGTAGGGCCGGGCCGGCTATCTGGCAACGTTGGCAAACGCCGGTTGCGTCACCACATCTTAAATGCGGGTAAAACATCGACACGGCGCTGCCGCCGATACTATCGGTTGCGTTGAACCTGGGCGTTGAACCACATTGGGTGGGATTTCTAGTGATCGACGATTCGCCGCGCCGGCGTCTCAAGAAAGGATACGACAGCCATGGATGGAATAACCCGCGCGCCGGATGAAGGTCCGATCCAGCTCGACCTGCTGACCGAGAATCCCGTCTACAAGCCGTTTCGCTATCCGTGGGCGTACGAGGCCTGGCTGACCCAGCAGCGCGTGCACTGGCTGCCGGAAGAGGTGCCGCTGGCCGACGACGTCAAGGACTGGCACCGCAATCTTTCAGACAGCGAACGCAACCTGCTGACGCAGATCTTTCGCTTTTTCACCCAAGCCGACGTCGAGGTGAACAATTGCTACATGAAGCACTACAGCCAGGTTTTCAAACCGACTGAAGTGCTGATGATGTTGTCAGCGTTCTCGAACATCGAGACCGTGCATATCGCGGCCTATAGTCATCTGCTTGATACCATTGGCATGCCCGAGTTGGAGTATTCGGCCTTCCTCAAATACAAGCAGATGAAGGATAAATACGACTACATGCACGGGTTCTCGGTGGCGTCCCGGTTTGAGATCGCCAAGACCCTGGCGGCGTTCGGTGCCTTTACCGAGGGCCTGCAGTTGTTCGCTTCCTTCGCGATCCTGCTGAATTTTCCGCGTTTCGGCAAAATGAAAGGCATGGGCCAGATCGTCACGTGGTCGGTGCGAGACGAAAGCTTGCACTGCGCGTCGATCATCAAGCTGTTCCGCACGTTCATGCAGGAGAACCCTGATCTATGGAACGAGGATCTGCGGCGGGAGATCTATCTGACCTGTGCCACGATCGTGTCACATGAAGACGCATTCATCGACCTGGCCTTCGAGCAAGGGCCTGTCGAAGGTCTGACGCCGCGTGAGGTTAAGCAATACATTCGGTTTATCGCCGATCGTCGCTTGATCGAGCTTGGCCTCAACGAGATTTTTCACGTCGCTAAAAACCCGCTGCCGTGGTTGGATGTGATGCTGAACGCGGTCGAACATGCGAATTTCTTCGAGAACCGCGCCACCGAATACAGCCGGGCATCGACGACCGGCAGTTGGGAAGACGCCTTCGCGGACATGGACGCCGCCATGGCGAAATAGCGTGGCCGCGGGTCGGTCGACTCAGATGATACCATCTTGGCCGTGCCGCGACGACATGGCGGGCTAGGTGTCGCTTTGGGTTTTGGCTTACCGCCTAGTTTCCTGTCCCGCAAATACCAACTAAGAACGACCACTGGCTTGGATGCGGGGAGACTTGCTTTGGGACGGCCGATCAAGCGACTGCATGCGAAACCCGGCGCCGTCAAAGAGCTTGAACGCCGATCGCGCTCGGCAACGGTCGACGTACGGGATCGCGAGCGTGCCGACATCATCCTGGTTCGGCTCGACGGGGTCGGGGTTGAAGCCGTCGCCGCGCAGCTGAAAACGACGTCCAAGCGCGTCTCGACCTGGTCGAGGCGGTTCGAAGTGTCGGGCCTTGATGGGCTGGCGGACAGGCCGGGTCGCGGTCGCAAGGCTTCGATCCCGGCGGCGAAGGTGTCGCGTGTGCTGACCGAAGCGACCCGTCCGCCCAAGGGCGAGCGACGCTGGGGCATCCGGTCGATGAGCCGTCACGCCGGCATCTCGGCGAGTTCGGTCCAGCGCCTGTGGTCGAGGAACGACCTCAAGCCGCATCGTCTGAAGACCTTCAAGCTCTCGAACGATCCGAAATTCGAGGCGAAGTTTTGGGACGTGATCGGGCTGTATCTCAATCCACCAGCGAAGGCGCTGGTGCTGTGCGGCGACGAGAAAAGCTAGTGCCAAGCGCTCGAACGCACGCAACTTGGCCTCCCGCTGGCGCCGAAGCGCCCGCCCACGATGACGCTCGACTATGTCAGGCATGGCACGATCACCTTGTTTGCCGCCCTCAGCCAGTTGACCGGCAAACTGATCACTCGCACCGAGGCGGCCCCCACCCGTGTCGACGGGCTCCGTTTCCTCAAGCAGATCGACCGTGAGACGCCACGCGACGTCGACCTGCATCTGATCGCGGACAACGACGCCACGCACAAACACCCCACCGTGCGGGCATGGCTGGCGAAGCAGCCTCGCTTGCACATGCATCTCACGCCGACCTCGTCCTCGTGGCTCAATCTGGTCGAACGCTTTTTCGCCGACCTGACCGGCGATGTCGTCCGGGCTGGCAGCTTCACGTCGGTCAACGAACTGGTCCGTGACATCAAAGCCTACCTTGCCGTGCGCAATGCCGATGCAAAGCCATCCCTGTGGAGAGCCGCGGGCGCCGAGATCCTCGCCAAAATCAAACGGGCACGCGTCGCGCTTACCGCAGCCGCAGCCGCGTGAGTTCTTGGTCAGCAATTCAGAATCGGCACACTAGGTGCTGCTGCCCTGGAATAATCGTTGGGCTTTGATGACTTTCGTCGCAACAGATGCTCATTGTATCACGATGTCGGGTTATTTTTACCCAATCTGCAGTTTTGACGAAGTTCATGCTGCGGTTCACGGCTTTTTCACGTCGACGCTGTTTCGGTGTGCATGATTCATCCCGCGTCCTGAGGGCAATTCAGGCACTGAACAAGAATGATGATTTTAATGAGGAGGTGCGCTTTTGCGCCGAATGGAGGCTTCGATGGTAAATACCATCATGTCGGGGGTAGGTGTGGGCCAAATTGAGGACGACGCAGGTCGGGAGTCTGGCGCTGCCAGCGCACCGCGGTATAGCCGGCGTCTTTCGGACAAGATTTTGATCGCGTTTCACCACGCGTGCGATCAGGCGGACTTCGAAGTGGCGGAGCAGCTTCTGCATATTCTGGAAATGATGCTGACCCGCCGGCCGTTGACGCCAGACGGGACGCGCCGGCGTAACATGGAAAGCCTGATCGCCGCGCATGAACGTCTGTGGCACCTGCGTCATCCCGATTCAGGCGAGATGTAAGCGGGGACGGGATGTAGGAGACTAGTGTACCACGATCGCAGTCTGTCGGTACCACCCCGATCGCGCCGGTGCCATGCTGTGACAGCCAGTCTATGCTTCTAACGACAAAGCCGCGCCATCGGTTAGGATCGCCCGCGCGGCCGCGGTGAACGAACCGTCCGCCTGGTGCAGGATAAGCCCGGGCATCAGCCGCAACGGTGAGAGCGCATTTTTCGTGCCGCGCAGCAATACCAGCTTCGCCGGGCGCGCTAGCTTCGGCCACAGCGGAAAAATGATCGTGCAGGGGCAGCGACACCGCGACATCGCGGCCAGACCGGCGGGCACGCACCCAGCCGGCACGATCAGCGTCAGGCTGCCGCGATGGCGCAAGGCGGCGCCGAGCCGACCGATCCACGTCGCGATCATTGCATCGGAGCCTCGTTTCGCGGCCTCGCGCGCCGTGCTGGGCGAGGCGGTTCCGTTCGGCGGGTGATAGGGCGGATTAGCGAGCGCGTGGTCGAAGATCTGGCGGAGCGAGATCGTCTCGATCCGATCGTTGACGATCCCGATGCGGGGAAAGCTGTTGGTCTGGGCGTTGGCCGTCGCCAGCGCTGCCATTTTTTCGTCGGACTCCACACCGGTCGCCTGCACGCCGGGAACCCTGGCGCTCAGGCAGAGCAACGCGGCACCGGCGCCGGTGCCAGCCTCCAGCACGTGCTCGCCGGCCTTGGTCGGGATCGACGCGGCCAACAGCACCGGCTCGATGCCGCTGCGAAAGCCGATGGCCGGCTGCTGGTAGTCCAGCCGGCCGCCGAACAGGTGGCCTTGGGTTGTTACCATTCGCCGGCTTCGCGCAAGATCCTGCAGGCCCGTGGGAAATCGTCCGCCGAGACCATCAGCCGGCGGGGGATCGCGCCCGCGCTGCCTTCCAGCACGCTGGTGTGGTGGTCGAGCAGCACCGCCTCGATCCCGGCATCCGCCAGAAGCGCAATCAGAAAAGACAGTCTGATCATGTTATTGGAGGTGACCAACACTCGCATGAATGGATCGTGAGCCGGATGGTACTCCCGCGCAACAGGAACAAGGTCTGGGCGGCCAGAGCAAGAACCTGGGTATGGCCATTGATATGGCTGAACTATCTTGCCGATCCGGGCTTGCGGCGTTGGCGGGGAGGATCGCCCGCGGGTTGATCTGGCCCAATCCTGGCGCTTCGGTGTCTTCCGATGCCGGCTTGACCCCATCTGATTGCCACCGATATGAAGGCCGACCAATTTGCAAGTCGGGAGAACCCATTGGGCGGCGTCGCCAGTCCCCTTGAACCAGGCTTGGCGCTCGTGTCCGGTTCGACCGAACATAAGAGCGAAGATGCGCTGTCGGCCTTGATCAACCTCGTCGAGGCGGATCTGGAAGCCTGCAACCGCGTCATCGTCGGTCGGATGGACAGCCCGGTGTCGCTGATCCCGCAACTCGCGGCGCACATCGTCGCGGCCGGCGGGAAGCGGTTGCGTCCGTTGCTCACGCTTGCGGCCGCCAGGTTGTGCGGTTATCCGGACGGCGACGGTGGGGCCCGTCACGTCGATCTGGCGGCGTGCGTCGAGTTCATCCATACCGCGACCTTGCTGCATGACGACGTGGTGGATGAAAGCCAACTGCGTCGCGGACTGGCGTCCGCCAATGCGGTGTTCGGCAATCAGGCGTCGGTGCTGGTCGGGGATTTTCTGTTCGCCCGCGCTTTCCAGTTGATGGTCGATGATGGGTCGCTGAAGGTTCTGGCGATCCTGTCGAAAGCGGCGGCGACCATTGCCGAGGGCGAGGTTCTGCAGCTGGTGACGCAGAATGACCTGTCGACCACCGAGGCCAGGTATCTCGAGGTCATCGAGGGCAAGACCGCCGCTTTGTTCGCGGCTGCCTGCCAGGTTGGCGCGGTTGTCGCCGATCGCGCCTTAGCCGAGGAAGCCGCGCTATCCGAATACGGCATGAAGCTGGGCATCGCGTTCCAGCTTGTCGACGACGCGCTGGATTATGTCGCGGACCAGGGTCGCTTGGGCAAGACCATCGGCGACGACTTTCGCGAGGGCAAGATCACCTTGCCGATCCTGGTCGCTTTCCGCGCTGGCGACGAGCGGGAAAAGGCCTTCTGGCGGCGGACGATCGAGACTCAGGAACAGACCGCCGCGGACCTTGATCACGCCATGCGCCTGATCGCCGAACACGGCGCGATCCGGGCGACCCTGGAGCAGGCGCAGCGATTCGCGCAGGAAGCCAAGACGGCACTGCTGGTGTTCCCCGATAGTCCGATCCGACAAGCGCTGGCCGATGTCGCCGATTACACGGTGCAGCGGCTGAGCTAGAGCAACATCAGCCTGACGGGAAAAGTCTGGCGGATAAAGTTGTTCGTGAAAATAGTGGGCTAGAGCCCGCTGGCTGCAAGCGCGCTAGCATCGCGCATCGGAGAAGCGCGATACGTCGCTGTTCGTTCCGATAGAGGTGCCTTACCAGGGACGCGGGCCTCGCGCGGAAGCCACAAGCTGTCGTGGCACTTGCCTGACAGTTATGGCAGTGTGGCGAGAACAGAGGCGCGGTCACGCAAAAAAGTGGCGAAACGAGTCAAGCATCGAGGGAAACCCGTTCGCCGCGACGGTGGTCGGCTTTCTCACAGACTTGGGGTGGGCGGAGCCGCCGGCGATTTACCGGACACTCTGGTCGTTCAGATCATCGGGACCGATCGGGATGGCGATGCAGTCGCCCGTCCGGTTGATTGGGAACGTGCTGCTGGCCCCGCACCGATGGTCATTATGAATACGGAACGGCATGGCATGCCGGCGCTCGCGCCGGGCGAACGGGTCTTGGCGCGCCTGAAGCCGATCGGGCCTAATCGTTACGAAGGACGTACGTTAAACCGTGTCGGCGAAACGCCTGGCCGTATCCTTGGAGTTTTCCAACCTGGCAGCACGCTGAAACGCGGGCGCGCCGAAAGCCGCATCATTCCGACCGACCGACGCTTTAAGGCGGAGTGGATCGTGCCGGTCGGGCAGGAGTACGGTGCGGAGGCGGACGAGATCGTGCTGGCCGAACCGATTGCTCAGCATTTGCATCTCGGCCTGCGACCCGCGCGGGTCCTGGAACGCCTCGGCAAGCTGGGCGACGCCCGCTCGATCAGCTTGATCGCCATCCATACCCACGATATCCCGCAGAGCTTCCCTGAGGCGGCACTCGACGAGGCCAAACGCGCCCACGGTGTGAGGTTGGGCAGTCGTCTGGATCTGCGCGCGATGCCGCTGATCACGATCGACGGCGCTGATGCGCGCGATTTCGATGATGCGGTGTTTGCCGAACCGGATCCGGACCAACCGGGCGGATTTCGTCTGGTGGTCGCGATCGCCGATGTTGCGCACTATGTCCGGCCGGGGTCGGCGCTGGATCATGCGGCGGCCGGGCGTGGCAACAGCGTCTATTTCCCTGACCGCGTCGTGCCGATGCTGCCGGAAGAGCTGTCCAACGGCTGGTGCAGCCTGCGCCCGAACGAGGATCGTGGCTGCCTGTTCGTCGAGATGCGGATTGACCGCGCCGGCCGCAAGACTGGCCACCGGTTCGGTCGTGGATTGATGCGCAGCGCCGCCCGCATGACCTATGAGGAGGTCCAGACGGCTGCGTATGCGCACGATGACATGGCGAGCGATGACACAGCGGATAGCGGGCGTGGCTTGCTGTTAGTGCATCTCTACGCCGCCTTACGCGCACTGCTTGCGGCCCGGCTGGAGCGCGGCACCCTCGACCTGGATCTGCCCGAGCGAAAAGTTGTGCTTGACGACAGGGGCAGGGTTGCCAGCGTGGCACCGCGTCCCCGTCTGGACAGTCACCGGCTGATCGAGGAATTCATGGTGCTGGCCAACGTCGCGGCGGCCGAGGAACTCGAGCGGCTGCATATGCCCTGCATGTACCGGGTCCATGCACCGCCATCGGACGAAAAGCTTGAGACATTGCGAAACATTCTCGCGACCCTGGGAGTTTCATTACCTGCGGGCAACGTGGTTCATCCGCGCGATTTCGACCGCGTGTTGCGCCGCTACTCCGGCACTCCCGAATCGCAGCTGATCAGCGAGGTGATGTTACGCAGCCAGTCGCAGGCGGCGTACAGCCCCGACAATATTGGTCATTTCGGGCTGGCGCTGCCACGGTACGCGCATTTCACCAGCCCGATCCGCCGTTACGCCGACCTTGTGGTGCATCGTGCCCTAATCAAGGGGCTACGCCTCGACCGCGACGGCATCACCGATGATCAGGCAGCGGAACTGCCGGTGCTTGGTGACCGGATCACCGAGGCGGAACGACGTGCGCAGCAGGCCGAGCGGGACGCGATCGACCGTTACCTCGCTGCGTTCATGTCCGCGCGGGTCGGCGGTCGTTTCCAGGGGCGCATATCGGGGGTAACTCGTTTCGGTCTATTTGTGACCGTCACAGAAACTGGTGCCAGCGGCATTGTCCCGTTTGCAACACTTCCGGACGATTACTGGCATTATGACGAGCGCGAGCAAACTCTTACTGGCCGCCGCACGCGGAAAGTCTATCGTCTGGCGCAGGAGGTTGACGTTCTGTTGTCAGAAGCCAATCCAATCACCGGCGGGATGGTGTTCCACGTGCTCGGTGACAGCGCCCGCGAACCGCGGGTGCGCAGAGCGGGCGCGCCAGAACCGGATATGCCCGGATCAGGCATGTCGGGGCCAGACACGCCCGGATTAGGTGGCGGCACGAAGGGGGCGCCTGACGAGCGGCGTGCCCCGCGGCCGGGCGCAGGACCACGGCCCCGTCGTCGGTGATCCGCATCAGCGTCCTTCTGGTGCTGTTTGCCGTGGGACGGGCGCAGGCGGAATCACCGAGCGACAACGGGTTCGACGCCGGGCGGCTGATGGCGGTCTACAGTGATGCGTTGACCTTCATCGCGCCGCGCATCCTTCACCCTGTTCCGGTCGGACAGCTGACCGAATGGGGTTTGCAGGGATTGACCACGCTCGATCCCAATCTGCAGGTCGTGGCCAAGCACGCCAGGCTTCAGCTGTTCCGCCAAAGCCAGATGATGTTCGACGTGGGGGCGCCCGACGACCAGACGCCGGCGTCGTGGGCCAAGGCCGCCGCACTGCTGACGGCTGCCAGCGTGCCGATTTCATCGCCGGTTCGGCAGGCCGGACTGCAAGCCACGGTGCAGGGTTTTTTCGACCAGATGTTCGGCCGGCTGGATCCCTATTCGCGGTATGTGCCGCCGGTTGAAGCGGGCGAGGACCGAGCAAAGCGTGCGGGCCATGCAGGCCTGGGCCTGACGGTAGGACAGCATGGCACGTTGATCGAGGTGAGTTCAGTGGTGCGCGACAGCCCGGCCGCCATCGCCGGGATCAGGCCGGGCGATGTGCTGTCGACGGTCGATGAGCAGCGGACGCAAGACCAGGATCCGCCGACCATCGCCGCCTTGCTGTCGGGACCGGAAGGATCCGTCGTCAAGCTGTCATGGCGTGGCAAGGACGGCCAAATGCGGGATGCGCAGCTGGTGCGGGTGATGGTACCGCCCGAAACGGTCTTCGCGCGGCGCTTCGCCGATATCCTGCTGCTGCGGATCACCAGTTTCAGCAACAGCACCGCATCCCATCTAGCGTTGTCGGTGCAGGATGCGCTGTCCGAATCGCACCGGGTCGGCGGGATCGTGCTAGACCTGCGCGACAACCGGGGTGGATTATTGCGCCAGGCGGTGACAGCGGCGGATACCTTTCTGCCCGCTGGTCTGGTGGCGACAACGGTTGGCCGCGATCCGGAATCGATGAATATTTGGCGCTCCACCGAAGGGGAACTGGCAGAAAACGTGCCGCTGGTTATCCTGGTCGATGGCCGCACCGCGAGTGCCGCCGAAATCCTGGCGGCGGCGCTGGCGGATCGAGGGCGTGCGGTGGTGGTCGGCAGCGTAACGGTGGGCAAGGGGATGGTGCAGACGATCGATCCGCTGCCGGACGGGGGTGAGCTGTTCGTCACCTGGAGCCAAACGCTGGCGCCGCGGGATTGGCCGCTGCAAGGGCTTGGCGTGCTGCCGCAGGTCTGCACCAGCCTCGGGCCGGAAGAGCTGAGCCGGCAGCTTGCTTCACTGTCAACCGGCTTCCAGCCGATGGCTGAGGGTATCCGGTTGTCCCGACTGGCTCGGATACCGGTTCCTGCGTCCGACGTCCTGGCGCTGCGGGCGCGCTGTCCGGCATCGGACGGCAAGGCGGCCGATCTGGAAACGGCCCGGACGTTGATCGCCAATCCGGCGGCCTACGCGGCGGCGCTGCTGCCACCGATGAGGGATCGATAGGGGCGGCGTGAAGCGTGACAAGACCGACGAAGCGGTCCTCAGACCGCAGCCGAGCCACTAGCAGCCTGTCGGACTTAGCCGAAATTCGGGATTTTCTGGAATATCCTGTCTGTACAAGCGCCCTCACCGGAACATTGCTTCTGCCAAGATTCGTCTAGGGCAGGATAGTTGCGCGAACTAGTTAAGTCCGACAGGCTGCTAGAGCAACATCAGCCTGATTGGAATCGTCCGGTTGATAAAGTTGCTCGTAAACACAATGAGCTAGAGCGCGCTGACCGTTTCCCGGTCAGCCTGAAGGCTACCGTAGCCCATCCTATTCACGGTGACGAGGAACGTTTCGCCGCCTGATCAGCGGACATGCGTTGGCGATGCGCCCTTTCATCGCGGTTGCAAATTAAATTGGCTGGGCGTTGGAGGTTGAGCGGATCGGATGACGTCGGGGCACAGGCCCCGGTGGTCACGGTCCCCCTCGGTTGCAAGCTGCGCGCGATCCCCGGAACAGGGCCGCTTCGGGGCATGCCGCGGCGAAGGCGATGCGGACCCGTGTCGCGGTTTCGGTGACCCGGCCGGCGATCTTGATCAAGCGCATGCGCAGGGTGATGAACTCGGCTGACGCCAGGCGTTGCGGCTTGGGGATGGCGTCACGTACCGTCAGCATCAGCCGGTAAGCAGCGGTGTGCAGCACCAGGCGCACCTGGTTGGCGAGCGGCGAGCGGCAACTGGTGCGGTCGGAGGCAAGCTGGCTCTTGTGCAGCTTGATCAGGTTCTCGGCTTGGCCGCGCGCGATACAGCGTGTCATACAGCCATTCGGCGGTGCCGGACCGGAAGTTGGTCACCACGTAGCGAACATCCAATCCTTTCGGCGTGGCCTCGATCCGCGCGGCGACGTCGCTGGCAGCGCCAGGACCGGGCACCATAGCGGACCTTGGTATAGCGGCGCACTGCCACAACCTGATCGACGGCACGCCGCACCCTGGCTTCGTCGGCAACGGGTTCAACCAGACCGTGCAGCACGGCATTGCCGGACAGATCCAGGATATAGGTGACCGCGTTGGCCTCGCACCCTGCCATCACCTCCGGGCGGCCGTAGTGGCCATCGCCGCGAACGGTCAGCCGCGTGTTCGGCCAGTGCTGGCGGATGCGGCGCATCAGACGGCGCAGATGGTTGCGGATTTCGGCACCGGACGGCGGCGCGCCAGGACGCAGCAGCCGTGCCACCGGTCGCGCTGTCGCGGTGTCATAGACATGGATCGGCAGAAAACAGCGCTCGTCATAATGCGCGTTGAACAGCGACATCTGCTGATGCCCATGCACGACGTCCAAGGTATCGTCGATGTCCCGCGTCACTGACGCGGGCGGACGCTGGCAGCTGGCGCAATAGGTATCGGCCATGGCGTCGGTCAGGCGGATGACTTCGCGCAGGCCGGGCGCCGCAGCCGCCGGTGGAGGGACCGCTGCCGACCGATCAGGTCAATCTGACGGACAAAGAATCGTGCATCATGCCGATCCCGGACGGCGGGTTCGAACAGGGCTACAACGCCCAGGCGGCGGTGGCGGCAGACAGCCTGCTGGTGGTGGCCACCGATGTGGTGCAGGCGCCGAACGACAGGCAGCAAGTTGAGCCGATGCTGGGAAAGCTGGCCGAACTACCCGGCAAACGGGGCAAGGTTGACGAGTTGCTTGCCGATAAACGGGTATTTCAGCGAGGGCAATGGGAATGTCAGAATTTCTGTGTGTGAGGCGTTTTCAGTCTCCCCCCCGATTGGGTCGGTAACTGGATCTGGCGAATAGTCTACTCGGTAAGCTCATAGACTGGCTAATCCATGTTCCTTGGTTCGATCAAAGCACCTGTTGCTTCGCCCCGACCTGGCAGTGCGTCGGCGATCGCGCGCAAGCCCAGTCAAATTCGCCGCTTGCGGCGGGACCGGAGCCACGCACAGCCCCGCTTGGGGCGAGCATGGCGAGGACCCACAATTTGACCGGGCTGAGCCCGATGCTTGGCTGCAGCCAGGCGAGGCGCTCTCTTGTTGTTCTTATCTGGAACCATCACATCAGGCCTCCCGGGTGAAGCGCTCGGCGTAGAGGATCGCGAACTGGTTCATCGCCTCCTTCCAATGATGCGCCGCCTTGCCCCAATCGACGGTGATATTGCGCAAGGCCAGCCAGATCAGCTTGCTCGCCGCGTCGTCGCTGGGGAAATGACCCCGCGTCTTGATGATTTTCCGCAGTCTGGCATTGACGCTTTCGATCGCATTGGTGGTGTAGATCACCCGCCTGATCGCGGGCGGAAACGCGAAGAACGGGATCACCTGGTCCCAGGCGCGCCAGCACCCCGTCGGTCACCGTGCTGATCAGCCGCGGGCTGACCTCGGTGCCATAGGTTTCGACCAGATAACCCCGGATCTCGCGCACCGTCAGGCCACGCGCATACCGCGCCACGAGGCTGTCGTCGAAGGCGGTGAAACGCCGCGCATGCTTCGGCACCAGCAGCGGTTCGAAACCGCCCTCGCGGTCACGCGGCGTCTCGATCCAAAGCTTGCCGTCACCGCTCAGCACCGTCTTGCCGGTGCTGCCGTTGCGGTGGTTGACCAGCGCCTCCGGCTTGTCTGACCCCGGCGAATAGCCCAGGTGATGGCTCAGCTCGGCGTTCAACGAGGCCTCGATCAGCGCCTTCTTGAACGCGATACCCGCCTCGTTGATCGCTTCGCCGGTCATCGGACCACTCAGAAACAAGTCCACCAGTTCCTTCGGATCGACGGCAGCTTGGCGACGTCACGTTCTACTTTCTTCGCTCTGCTCGGCATAATACGCACCTTGGCGTTGGTTGTGCCTCGCACACGCAATTATGGACAGGCTCGGGTTCGGACCGACAACGCCCCGACCAATTTCACCACCATTAAGCACATGGCGCTCAATCTGCTGAGACGGCCGGTCGGCATGCAGTCTTTGCTCGGCAGGCGCAGCAGCGTCATGGGACAATGACTTCCTGGACAGCTTAGTTGCCACTAGGGCGTGTCGTCAAATGAGCCAAATGGCGCTGGCGGCCAGGTAGACGGCGGCGAGAAAGTTGCGCGCGGTCTTGTCATAGCGGGTTGCGATAGCCCGGAACTGCTTGAGTTTGGCGAAGAACGTCTCGATCAAGTGGCGTTCTTTGTAGAGATGCCGATCATACGTCCGGCGCGACTTGCGGTTGGCCTTTGATGGGACCACAGCCGTCTTGCCGGCGGTCGTGAGCGGCTCGATGACCCGCTTGTCGGCGTCGAATGCCTTGTCGGCGATCAGCGTTGCAGCCTGCATATCCGCCAGCAGATGGTCGGCGCCGACCAGATCATGCGCCTCGCCGCCCGTCAGATGAAACGCCGTCGGATTGCCGAGCGCATCGACCAACGTGTGGATCTTGGTGCTCAATCCGCCACGCGATCGTCCGATCGCCTGGTCTTCGCCGGCTTTTTTTTCGCGCCGGCACTGTGCTGGTGAGCGCGCACGATGGTGCTGTCGATCATCGCGTATTCATTGTCGGCATCAGCCGAGAGATGCTGAAAGACCCTGTGCCAAACACCGGATTTAGCCCAGCGACTGAAGCGCCGATGGACGTTTTTCCAGTCGCCGAAGCGTTCCGGCAGGTCACGCCACGGGAGACCGGCGCGATAACGGTAGAGCACAGCCTCGACGAACAGGCGGTTGTCCGCCGCGGTTACTCCCACCCAGCCTGGCTGCCCGGGCAGCAACGCCTCGATCCGATCCCACTGGTCATCACGCAGTCCATAGCGCCGCATCGGTCAGCCTCCAAAGCTGACCGCTTAGCAATCGGAGAATGCGGCGCGCCGGAATCCCCTGCGCGCTGTGTCGCATCTCTTTTTGTCCAGATGTTGCAGTTCAGACTCACCGCGGCCCGGAAGGCTCTAGCTATTTGACGACACGCCCTAGAAAGCTTCACCCGATTCCCCTGGCTGCTGGGGCGGTTTTGCGTGAGCCCGCGCGAACGGAATAGGCCCTCGCGTCGGGCCGGCCTTCTGCCACAGGTAACGATGCGTGATCGGGTATGGGCGCTGCTTAGTCCTCCATTTTGAATCCGGCCTTGAGCGTCACCTGATACGAATCGACATCGCCACCCTTGATATTGCCGCGAATTTGCGTCACCTCGAACCAACCTAAGTGACGAAGCGTGGCACCCGCCTTGGACACCGCTCCCTTGATCGCCTTGCTGATGCTCTCGTTAGACGTTCCGACAAGTTCGACGACCTTGAATACATCCTCGGACATTGTTCTTTCTCCGATACATTCGCTGAGTTGGGGTGTCCACCGTGCCTCCTAGGGCTTGTCTCGGTGGCGGTTGATGGTAGACGAAATGCCGTTGTCCTGACTAGGACCAGGTACCGCGCATTGGACAAGCGCTATACGTCGCTGCTCGTTCGCAGTGGCCGATTGGCTCGCCCGCTCGTGACCGCTGCGCGTCTCAACGCTTCTTGGCGATTGGACACGAGCAGTCCACCCATCCGGCAAACCGATTCGCCGAAACTTTCGTGGTCCGTCGCGACCCTGCGCGAAACCCAACCGCGCGAAACCCAGAGGGCGCGAAACCCAGGCTGCCAAGTACCCAGACTGCAAAAATACACGGCGCCGCCGAGGCCCTGATCCACCCGCCGGCAACGCCTTGATCCCGCCGCCCTTCTGGCGCTACTCCCGGTCTTGCCTGGTGTGCTGCCCCCGAAGTTGGTCGCCTCGCGCGACCGACGCAGCGGGTCCGCAGGCCACTGAACACAAACAGCCGGTGTTCTGGAACAGAGGTTCGCCCGCTATAGCGAACGTTTGAACCGGCACACCAGCAGGAGAGTCGCGATGACCGAACCATTGCCAACCGCGAAACCCGAGGAAGTCGGCCTCAGCCAGGTTGCGCTTGACCATCTGTCCGCGGCCCTGAACCAGCGTATCGCCAGCGGGCACATCCCGGGCGCGGTGGCGCTGATCGCCCGCCATGGCAAGGTCGCCTACCATCAGGCTTTCGGCCGGCTTGACCCCGCCTCGGTCACGCCAATGGGCACCGATGCCATCTTCCGAATTTACTCCATGACCAAGGCGATCGTGTCGGTCGGCGTCATGATGCTGTGGGAGGACGGCCGCCTGCTGCTCGGCGATCCGATCAGCAATTACCTCCCGGCCTTCGCCGACACCAAGGTCGGTGTGGTTTCCGGCGACAGCTACACCCTGGCCGCGGTGCGCAATCCGATCACCGTGCAGGATCTGCTGCGCCACACCTCGGGCCTGACCTATGAGTTCCGCGGCACCGGCCCGATCCATAAAGCCTACGCCGAAGCCCGCGTCGCCCGCCTGAAGCAGACCAACGCCGATCAGGTGGACGAACTCGGCGGCTTGCCGCTGCTGCATCAGCCGGGCACCGTTTGGGAATACAGTCGCTCCACCGACGTTCTCGGCCGCCTGATCGAGGTCATCTCCGGCCAGACCCTCGGCGGCTTCCTCGACGCCCGCATACTAGCCCCGCTCGGCATGACCGACAGCGGCTTCTCGGTGCCTGAGGCCGCCCAGAGCCGCATCGCCGAACCCTTCGCCAAGGACCCCGAGGGCGGCGTCGACGTCGCCCTGCTGGATGTCCGCCGGCCGGCGCTGTTCGAATCCGGCGGCGGCGGCATGGTCGCCAGCACCATGGACTACGCTCGCTTCCTGGCGATGCTGCTCGGCAACGGCCGCCTCGGCACCACCAGACTGCTTGGCCGTAAGACGATCGAACTGATGACCTCCGATCACCTCGGCAGCATCACCGGCGCGACCGACCTGCTGCCGCCCGGCCACGGCTTCGGCCTGGGCTTTGCCGTCCGTACCCAGGTCGGCTTGGCGCCATTCCCGGGATCGGTCGGCAACTACTACTGGGGCGGCGCGGCCGGCACCACGTTCTGGGTCGACCCCACCGAGCGGCTGTACGCCGTGCTGATGATCCAGGCACCGGTTCAGCGCGAGCATTATCGTGTGCTGTTCCGCGACATGGTCTACGCCGCGATCGCTGACTGAGCGACGCACCCGACGGTCAGCACCGCAAGCGGCGCCGGGCGATACAACATCGCGACGAATCGAAGGTCGTCCGGTTATAACGATCGCCGGAAATGACTCTGATACCGATGACCGTCGGCCTGCTGTCGCAGGTCAACATTTGGCGCCGTCGGCATTAGAACATCGCGGCCCACTTCCAGACCGGAGATGTTGCATGAAACATTGGACCCTAGCGTGCCTGCTTGGACTGAGCCTGGTGACCGCCTGCTCGTCCTCGGACAACACCAAGAGCGCCAACGGGTCGGGTGGGACGACCTCAGGCTTCGGTTCGGGGGGCGCCGGTGCCGGCGCCGCCGGCCACGCCGTGCCGGGCAGCGAGGAAGATCTCACCCAATCGGCCGGCGACCGCATTTTCTTCGAGACCGACCGCAGCACGCTCAGTCCGCAAGCGACCGCCACGCTGGACCACCAGGCAGCCTGGCTGCAGCAATACCCGCAGGTCAATGTCTGGACCGCCGGCAATTGCGACGACCGCGGCACGGAGGAGTACAACCTGGCACTCGGACAACGTCGCGCCAATGCCGACCGGGATTATCTGGTCGCTCATGGTGTTCAGAACGGCCGTATCGAGACCATCAGCTACGGCAAGTCGCGGCCGATCGACGCTGGGTCCACCCCCGATGCGTGGGCGCAGAACCGCAACGCGATCACCTCCGTGCGCTGATTGGCCGTGCGCCGATAAGCCGTGCGCTGATTTTCCGGCTGTTCGCCGCAGGAAATCGGCCTGATGTTAACCATCTGATAACCCTTTCGGCCCGATGATCCCGCTCCTTTACCAAGGTAATCATCGATGCTGCGGGTCGTCGGCTGTCTGACGCAGGATCACGACCTGAGCCTCGTGGCGCTGGCTTGTCTGGTTTGCGTTCTGTCGACCAGTGCCACGGCACGCCTGTTGTGCCCACGCCGCGGCGACAGATCCAGGCGTGGCATCCGCACCGGTGCGGCCATCGTCGCGTTCAGCACCGGCATCTGGACCACCCACTTCATCGGCATGCTGGCGTTTCGCCCGGACATGCCCGCCAGCTTCGACCTTTGGCTCTGCCTCCTGTCGTACGGGATTTCGGGGCTCACAACCACCGCCGCTTTCACCCTCAGGCCGCGCGAACCTGGCTTCGCCGCCCCGATCGTCGCCAGCGGACTTGTCCTGGCCGCGGGGATCGGCGCGATGCTCTTTGTCGGCATGCGTTCGCTTCAAGTGCCGGGGATAATCCACCTCGACCCTGAACTCGTCGTCGCCTCGCTGTTTCTGAGTGCGCTCTGCGGGATCGCTGCCATGTGGGTGCTGGTTCACCGGGCCATCGGATGGGCGATGCTGTTTCTGACGATGGCCGTCGTTTGCGCGCATTTTATCGCCATGGGCGCGGTCAGCATCGAGCTGATGGGTGGCATGGCCGTCACGCCGCTGGCGATCCCCAGGGCGGCTCTGGTGATCATCACGGGCGGCGGTTGCGTGCTGATCCTGGTCCTGGCGGTTGCCGCGGCACTGCTTGACCACCAGTTCGCCAGCCGGATCGCACTTCACGCCCGCCGGTTTCGCATCCTGGCGGAAGCGACCTTCGAAGGCCTGGTGTTTACACGAGACGGCAAGATATTCGATGTCAATCGTGCCATGTGCGAGATGGCCGGACGCGACGCCGCCTCGCTGCTCGGCCGCCCGTTGAAAGATCTGATCCCGGGGATCGACCTGCTGGCCCGGCAGGAATGCGGCAACCGGCTTGAACATGATCTGGCCAGACCCGACGGACGCATCCTGCCGGTGGAGATATTGTGGCGGGACGGGACGGAACGCGATGAGCGGGTCCTGGCGATCCGCGACATCTCCCGCCAGAAGGCCGCCGAGGGTCAAATCGAGCGGTTGGCGCGGTTCGATCCGCTGACCGGATTGCCGAACCGGGAGCTGTTCGAGCAGCAGTTGCACCAGGCACTTGCCCTAGCCGATCGTGCGACGGTGGGCCTGGCCCTGCTCTACGTCGATCTGGACCGCTTCGAGATCATCAATGAAACCCTCGACCTTCGTGCTGCTGAGCAGATCCTGATCCAGACCGCCAGCCGGCTGCGCGGAACCATCCGCGAAACCGACACCGTCGCCCGCGTGGGACGGGACGAATTCGTCATCATCCAATCGCTGACCGGGCAACCGTCGGACGCGGCGGCGCTCGCCGATCGGATCATCGCGGAAATGGCGGTGCCGTTCGCGCTCAACGACGGCTCGATCGCGATCACCGCGAGCGTGGGCGTGGCGCTGTACCCGACCGATGGAACCCAGGCGCAGGAACTGATCAAGAGCGCCATTCTGGCGGTGCGCCAGGCGAAGACCGATGGCAAGGGTCAATGGCGATATTTCGAGCCAGGCATGGATCTGCTGCAGCGGACCAAGCGCTCGCTGGAACACGATCTGCGCATCGCCCTGAAGGAAAGCCAGTTCAGCCTGAACTATCAGCCATTCGTCGACACCGCGACGCTGGAGGTCGTCGGCTACGAGGCGCTGCTGCGGTGGGATCATTCCACCCGTGGACGAGTGTCACCGGCCGATTTCATTCCGCTTGCCGAGGAGACGGGACTGATCGTGCCGATCGGCAACTGGGTGCTTGCCACCGCTTGCGCGGAAGCCGTCTCGTGGGACAAACCGTTGATCATTTCGGTCAATCTGTCGCCAGCGCAGTTCGTCCAGCCCGGCATCGTCAGCACCGTCGCCGACGTGTTGCGCGAGACTGGGCTGCCGCCTGGCCGGCTGGAGCTGGAGATCACCGAGGGCACGCTGATGGACGACGCGCAAACCGCGCTGCGCATCCTGACCTCGCTCAAGGCGCTGGGTGTGAAGATCGCGATGGACGATTTCGGCACCGGCTATTCCAGCCTGAGCTACCTGCGCAAGTTCCCGTTCGACAAGATCAAGATCGACCGCAGCTTTATCAGCGACCTGCAGGATGGCGTCGAGGCCGAGACCATCGTGCAGGCGATCATCGCCATGAGCCACAGCCTTCGCCTGAACGTCACGGCTGAGGGCGTGGAGACCAAGCAACAGCTTGCCATGCTGCGGGCGCACGGTTGCACGCTGGTACAGGGCTATCTGCTGGGTCGACCGAGCCGGGCCACCCAGCTGGGACTGCGCAAAACCAGACCGGCGTGGCATGTCATCGACCAGACCGGGCAGCGACTGGTCGTGACGGCGGCCGCCCGGTCGGCTTAGCGTGTGATCGCTTCAGGTTGAAGCGATCTATCCCGCGGTTCCGCGCACGTGAACTGCGCGTCCATGGCGAACATGACCGCAGGAAACGGACCCGTGCCATCCGGACAGGCGGCGCACGCCGGCATTTGTCGCTAGCTTCGTTGTGTCCTAGCTTCGTCTTGACGATCACGTCCGGTTGGAACTTCGTTGCGACCCTACGGTTCAATCTTGGCGTGATTTTCGGCCTCTGCCGTCGCTTGGCAAGCCGCCGCCGAACATCGATAAGACGAAGCTTGGGGAACGTACCAATATGAGTATCCAATGCAGAACGCGGCGATAATCGACAGCGCGCTGGCCGGGGCCGTCACCGATGGAAAGATCGCTGGGCTGGTGGCCGCGGCCGCCGATCGGGACGGGGTGATCTATCAGTCGGCCTTCGGCCGTCGGAACGTGTCACTGCCGCAGCGCATGACCACCGACTCGATTTTCCGCATCGCCTCGATGACCAAGGCGATCACCGCCGCCGCGGCGATGCAGTTGACCGAACAGGGCAAGCTGATGCTGGACCAACCGGCGCGGGAAATCCTGCCCTTCCTGTCCGATACCAAGGTGCTGCTTGGCTTTGACGCCAACGACATCCCGATCATGCGGGCCCCGCGCGCGCAGATCACCCTGCGCAACCTGCTGACCCATACCGCCGGGTTCGTCTACGACACCTGGAACGAGGAGATGAACCGGTATGCCAGGATCACCGATCTGCCCGCCGCCCGCACCGGCAAACTCGCCGCGCTGATGGCCCCGCTGAACTTTGATCCGGGGGAGCGGTGGGAGTACGGCATCAACATCGACATCGCCGGCCGCATGGTCGAGGTCGCCAGTGGCCTCGACCTCGAAAGCTACCTGCAGCGGCATATCTGCGGCCCACTCGGCATGACCGACACCAGCTTCATCCAGCGGGGCGAGTGGGACAGCCGCCTGACCGCGGTTCACGCGCGTCAGGACGACGGCTCGCTGGACCCGATCGTCCTGCCGCCTGGTGCCAACACGGACCGGGAGTTCTTTCCCGGTGGCGGCGGCCTGCTGTCGACCGCGTCCGACTACCTGCGCTTCCTGCGGGCGCTGATGAACGACGGCGAGCTGGATGGCAACCGCATCCTGAAGCCCGAGACGGTCGCGTTGATGTGCCAGAACCATATTGGCGATCTCAACGTGCAGCCGTTGCCGACGCAGATCCCCAGCCTGTCCAACCGGGTCGAGCTGTTTCCGGGCATGGTGAAGAAATGGGGTCTGAGTTTCCTGATCAACACGGAACCCGGACCGGCCGGCCGCAGCGCCGGCAGCCTGGCCTGGGCCGGACTGAACAACACGTATTACTGGCTGGATCCGGTGAAGAAGGTGGCCGGCGTGCTGATGACGCAGACGTTGCCGTTCGCCGACCCGCCGGTGCTGGCGGCGCTGGATGCGTTTGAGGGCGCGGTTTACAAGTTGGTTGGATAGGCCAGGGTTCGTTGCTGCATCGGCTTGGTTTATATTGACATATCACGTTTCACTGTCGTTTTGATGGAGGCAAGAATGGCATGCTTGAGTGCACAGTCACTCCGTCGTGCCACCAATCAACGGCGGAAGATCCTGGTTTATCTCCAGAGGTTAAGGGCTCCTCTGAAGGGCTTATCGTCTTGAACCGACAACTGCGCAAAATCTTTCGCGGGCCAAACGCCGATTGTGGGTGGAACGAGCCGAACGTGCTTGCCTGATAGCAGGCTTCGTCTACAGCTCGGAATTGTATTTTTTTACCCTTCTCCTTCTAAGGTTGCATATTCCTCCGCAATTAGCTATAAGTCGGTCGTTCGGATAAGGTGAATGCGCCATAAACAAGGCGTGTATTGTTGCAGCTTATCCTGCGAATTGCGGTAACCGGCCCTTGGATCGGATCAGCAGTTGGGGCCGCAGAACAATCAACAGGAGCCACTAATGCTTCGTGTGGCCTGTTTGTTTAGCCTATCAGTTTTCTCTGTTTGATCGGTTATAGAACCGAAGCCCAAACGATTACAGGAAATACCTCGATACAAATCCAGAACAACTTCTCTGGTCATTCGATTGGGCTGAATTTAAATCAATGTACCGGTTGCAGTTATAGCCCCACACCGCCTACTTTTATCGCCACAGGAACTACTTCTTCAGCGATTGTGGCCACGCCTACGACGTCCGGTACAAGCGGTCTTGCTACGCTTCGCTATGGGGTGACGATCGGGTCACAACAATACATATGCCAGTTCCAGGCGACGACCGTTCTCGCTAACAGCGGTGGTTCATGTGGTACACCCACGATAGGCGCGAACGCCTCGGCTGGCGTATATCCGTCGCCACATTGCACCGTGGTCAGTCACTCCACACCTAATCCGACCACCTGTAATTACAGCGTCTTGTTCGAGATGGCGAATTAACCCTATACTTTCTGCTCTTCCGTGTGAGGCAAGCATGACTAACAGTATTCCGGCGGTGTCGCAGCAAGTCAACTATGCGGCTGCGATCCAGGATTTGCTGGGGAACCGGGGTGCATCGGCACTGGTCACATTACGTGGATCAGGTGCTGAGACAACGTTGTCTAGTTCGTCAATCGCTCGTCCTTCATCATCAGATCCTATTGATACTGTCACTCTCTCGGCAGCGGCACAAGTATCTCTCTCCGACGCATCTATTGCTCTTGACCTGCTTAACGCATCGAGCCGCTCTGATCTGAGGGGGTCTTCAGCGGCTGGCTCCGCCACCGCAGTATCAACGCCGCATCCCACGGGCTTGGCGTCAGCACCGTCCACATCTGCAGCGACCATCGCTCAGATCGTGAACTCCGCGCAGGCATAGCTTGCCGGCCCCGACTATTTCTATCAGCAAATTATCGCTACCGGCTGGCTCTCAGGACTGACATCATCCATGACCCCGGACGCAGCAGCCTCCTTTACCGCGGCGTTCAAAAGTAGATCCCTCAACATACAAAATGCAGCTGATGTTCCGGGCTTAAATTTTGATAGTAATACCTCGCTTACGGGGACCAGTGAGACAGTCACGGCCAGTGTTGACCAGCAGTGGCAAGCCGCCCAGGAAAAGAGTCAGGCTGTTAATTCTATCATAATATCGTATCCTCTAATTGGCGGCCTTTACATCACGTGGCCTCGAACAACCGGCGTGACATCTAATCCGTGACAATTTGTAGCTGGCACCGTTCCCTCCCGCCTCGGCGGCATCGCGTCGCACCGCTCAATTTACCCACCGAACTCCGTCGGACGACGTCCGATCCGCGTTCAGAATCTGGATGTGGCGCCGATCAGTGCCCGGGCGCCGCGAATCGCGGTCGATAGCCCTTCAAGCTTTGCGCAGGCATCGGGGCACCTCGCTGTCCAGCGTCCCCACACAGTCATCGCCCGCACCGTCATCGCCCCACACCGGCATCGATTGACAACCGCGCACCCAGTCCCTAACCCCGGGCTTCTTCAAGGCCATGCTCCGGCCCAGACCGAGCACCGCAATAATGTCCCGCCGCAAGCCTCGCGGCCGCCCGCTCGATGGGTGGCTGATCATCGACAAGCCGGCCGGGATGACCAGCACGGACGTCGTCAACCGCGTCAAACGCCTGTTCGACGCGCAGAAGGCCGGGCATGGCGGCACGCTGGACCCGCTGGCGACCGGGTTGCTGCCGGTGGCCTTCGGCGCCGCCACCAAGACCGTGCCCTACGTCATGGACGGCACCAAGCTGTACCACTTCACCCTGCGCTTTGGTGAAGCCAGGGACACCGATGACGCCGACGGGCAGGTGACCGAAACCACCAGCGCCAGGCCGGACGACGCCGCCATCGAGGCTGCCTTGGGCGCCTTCCGCGGCGCGATCATGCAGATCCCGCCGATCTTCTCCGCCATCAAGGTCGCCGGGGAGCGTGCCTACGACATGGCCCGCGAGGGCCGCGCCCCGGTGCTGGAACCGCGGCCGGCCCGGGTGGACCGGTTCGCCCTGATCGCCAGGCCTGACGCCGACACCGCCGTGTTCGAGGTCGCCTCCGGCAAGGGCGTCTACATGCGCAGCCTGGCCCGTGACCTGGCGCGCGCCTGCGGCACCACAGGGCACATCGCCGCGCTGCGTCGCCTGCGGGTCGGTCCGTTCCTGGAACATCATGCGATTCCGCTGGACAAACTGCGTCAACCGGACGATACCGCGCCCGCTTCCCCGGACCTGCTGCTTCCGGTCGCGACCGCGCTGGCCGACATCCCGGCGCTGGCCCTGACCGAGCAGGAGGCCGCCGACCTGAGACATGGCCAGGCCATCAGCCTGGTCGCGCTGATGGGCCGGATTCCGGCGACGGCCGATCCCGATGGCGGATTGGCCCGCGCCATGGCGGGGGGCCGCGTGATCGGGTTGTGCCGGCTTGAAGACGGCGCGTTGAAGCCCGAGCGGGTGCTTTGAACCGCGTGCACGCGTCCTGACCAACCCTTACCCAGGAGAAGCTGATGTCGATAACGATGGAGCGTCGCACGACGCTCATTGGCGACTATGCGACCGGCTCGGCCGACACCGGCAGCCCCGAGGTTCAGGTCGCTCTGCTGTCCGAACGGATCGGCAACCTGACCGAACATCTGAAGATCCATGCCAAGGATTTCCACTCGCGACGGGGACTCCTGATGCTGGTCGGGCGGCGGCGGCGGTTGCTGGATTACCTGAAGAAGAAGGACCAGACGCGCTATCAGACGCTGATCGGGCGGCTGGGCCTGCGTCGATAGGTCAAACAGGCGGTCGCTGGTTGTCACCGACCGGTCGCGGTGCGGTCCGGCCTGGTAGGCCGCCATGATCATAGAATAAAAACCCGCCGGCCGGTGATCTTTACGCCGCCCGCACCGGTCTGACACGCCGTGGACGACACCGCGAGCCACCGGTTGGCCGTACTCACCGACCCGGTTGGCAAGATAAAGCTGGCCAGCGGCTGAAATGATGATTATTTCCGCATCGCTGACAAAGCTTACCTGGGCGGGGGCAGGGACCCTCCGGCAACACTGCGACACGCGGTGGACAGAAAGATCGCCGATCCGGCACGCCCCACAAGGCGCGGGACAAGCGACGGCGTTTCCGGCCACATGGCCGCGGCTGCGACCCCCACTACGGCACGCAGCGCGCGTTCCGTGTTACCCGAGACGCCGCCACCCGTGTCTGGCAGGGACTGGCCGAGAAAGCTGTCTGTTTGTCCGCCGATGCCGCGCATCCGAAGGACGACTTAATGTTCAATTATTTCCGTAAGGAACTCGACTGGGGCGGCCGTAAGCTGGTCCTGGAAACCGGCAAGATCGCGCGCCAGGCTGATGGCGCCGTGATGGTCTCCTATGGTGAGACGATCGTGCTCTGCACCGCCGTCGGCGTGAAGACCGCCAAGCCGGGCCAGGATTTTTTCCCGCTGACCGTCAACTACCAGGAGAAGGCTTTCGCGGCTGGCAAGATCCCGGGTGGCTTCTTCAAGCGCGAGGGCCGGCCGAGTGAGGCCGAGGTGCTCAAAAGCCGGCTGATCGACCGCCCGATCCGCCCGTTGTTCCCCGAAGGCTTCCGCAATGAGGTGCAGATTGTCGCCACTGTCTTGAGCTACGACAACGAGAACGACCCCGACATCGTGTCGATGGTCGGCTGCTCCGCCGCGCTGACGCTGTCCGGCATCCCGTTCTTCGGCCCGATCGCGGCCGCCCGGGTCGGCTACCAGGATGGCGAGTACATCCTGAACCCGACCCAGGACCAGATGAAGACCAGCGCGCTGGAGCTCGTGCTCGCCGGCACCGCCGAGGGCGTCCTGATGGTCGAATCCGAAGCCCAGGAACTCTCGGAAGAGGTCATGCTGGGCGCCGTCACGTTCGGACATGCCGGCTTCCAGCCGGTGATCAACGCGATCATTGAACTCGCCGAGCACGCCGCTAAGGAGCCGTGGCCGCTGACGGAGAAGGCTCCCGAGGAGTTGGCTTTGGCCGTTCGGGTTGACGCCTTGGGCCGCGCCGGGATCGCCGCGGCGTACCAGGAGAAGGTCAAGCAGGCGCGCTACGAGAAGGTCGCCGCCGCCAAGAAGGCGGCCGCCGAGGCGCTGGTCGCCGAGGGGCTGGACGCCGACAAGGCGAAGGGGATGTTCAAGGAGCTGGAAGCCGACGTGGTCCGCAACGCCATCCTCGACACCGGATTGCGCATCGACGGCCGCGACACCCGCACCGTGCGTCCGATCATCGCCGAGGTCGGCATCCTGCCGCGCGCGCACGGCTCCGCCCTGTTCACCCGCGGCGAGACCCAGGCGTTCTGCGTCGCCACCCTCGGCACCGGCCAGGACGAGCAGATGGTGGACGCGCTGCTGGGCGAGTACCGCGAGAACTTCATGCTGCACTACAACTTCCCGCCGTATTCGGTCGGCGAAGCGGGTCGCATGGGCTCGCCCGGTCGGCGGGAGGTCGGCCACGGCAAGCTGGCCTGGCGCGCACTGCACCCGCTGCTGCCGGCGAAGGACAAGTTCCCGTACACCATGCGGGTGGTGTCCGAGATCACGGAATCCAACGGCTCGTCATCGATGGCGACGGTCTGCGGCACCTCGCTGGCGCTGATGGACGCCGGCGTGCCGCTGAAGCGCCCGGTGGCGGGCATCGCCATGGGGCTGATCAAAGAAGACCGGGGCTTCGCGGTGTTGTCCGACATCCTGGGTGACGAAGACCACCTCGGCGACATGGACTTCAAGGTCGCCGGCACCGAGGTCGGTGTCACCAGCCTGCAGATGGACATCAAGATCACCTCCATCACCTTCGACATCATGAAGACGGCGCTGCAGCAGGCCAGGGACGGCCGGTTGCACATCCTTGGCGAGATGGCGAAGGCGCTGACCGGCGCGCGTGGCGATGTCGCGCAGACCGCGCCGCGGATCACCATCATCAACGTGCCGAAGGAGAAGATCCGCGAGGTGATCGGCACCGGCGGCAAGGTGATCCGCGAAATCGTCGAGCAGACGAAGTGCAAGGTCGACATCGACGACGATGGCACGATCAAGATCGCCGCGGTCGACTCCGATCAGGCGCAGAAGGCGATAGACTGGATCCGCGGCATCGTGGCGGAGCCGGAGATCGGCGTGATCTACAACGGCAAGGTGGTGAAAACCGCCGATTTCGGGGCCTTTGTCAACTTCCTCGGCTCCAAGGACGGGCTGGTCCACATCAGCGAACTCACCCAGGGCCGCGTCGGCAAGACCACCGACGTGGTCAACCAGGGAGACGCGGTGAAGGTCAAGGTCATCGGCTTCGATGATCGCGGCAAGGTCAAGCTGTCGATGCGGGTGGTCGATCAGGCGACGGGTGCGGACATCACCGATCAGGTCGGCGCCAAGCCCAACCGAGGCGGCGACCGGCCGGAGCGGCCTGATCGTGGCGAGCGCCGGGACCGGTTCGAACCTTCATCCTCATCCGAGGGCGAGCAGCAACCGGTGGTCGGAGACTGAACCGGACGGCGATCTGCCCCGTAATTACACGGAGACGCTTGCATCCTTCAGTGGGCGGCTTATCGGTTCGCCGCTGGCCGCCGCTGTCGGAGCATAAGAAAACGAGGTCACAGGGATCTTGCAGGCTTCCTAGAGCGCCTTCAGGCTGACAGTAAATGGTCAGCGCGCTCTAGCTCATTGTTTTCACGAGCAACTTTATCAACCGGACGGTTCCAGTCGGGCTGATGTTGCTCTAGGGAAGGGCCTCACGAGGGACATACGGCCATGCGAGCACTCAACGCGATACGGATGGGCGGGATTGACGTTCTGCCCATGGTGGAAGGCGGCAAGGGCGTCTCCATCTCCAACGGCCTGTCGGCGGGCAACTGGGCACTGGCCGGCGGTGTCGGCACCTTCAGCGCGGTCAACGCCGACAGTTTCGACGTCGACGGGCGGGCGATACCGCAGGTCTATCACGGCCGCACCCGGCGGGAGCGCCACGAGGAACTGATCCACTACGCCGTGCAGGGCGCCCTGACGCAGGCCCGCCGCGCGTGGGAGGTGACCGGCGGGAAAGGCCGCATCCACGCCAACATACTGTGGGAAATGGGCGGCGCGGAACGCATCATCACCGATGTGCTGGAACAGGCCAGAGGCATCGTCAACGGCATTACCTGCGGCGCCGGCATGCCCTACCGGCTGTCCGACATCGCCGCCCGGTTCAACGTCTACTACTACCCGATCATCTCCTCGGCTCGGGCGTTCAACGCACTTTGGAAGCGGGCCTACTCGAAGACCGCGGAGTTGCTGGGTGGCGTGGTCTACGAAGACCCCTGGCTCGCCGGCGGCCATAACGGGCTGTCGAACGGCGAGGACCCGTTGCGGCCGGAAGATCCCTATCCCAGGGTGATGGCGCTGCGAAAGGTGATGCGTGAGTTCGGCCTGCATGAAACCCCGATCATCATGGCCGGCGGCGTATGGTGCCTTGAGGAGTGGGAGCACTGGATCGACAACCCCGACCTGGGGCCCATTGCCTTCCAGTTCGGCACGCGGCCTCTGCTGACCCAGGAAAGCCCGATCGGCGACGCCTGGAAACAGCGGCTGCTGACATTGAAGGAGGGCGACGTCTTCCTCAACCGGTTCAGCCCGACCGGCTTTTACTCCAGCGCCGTGAACAACCGGTTCATTGCCGAACTGCGCGAACGCAGCGAACGCCAGGTGGCTTTCACCACGGAGATGATCGGCGAGCATGTCGCGGAGTATGGCGTCGGTCCGCGCAAGCGCGTCGTCTACCTGACAGCGGGTGACCGCCAGCGCGCCATCCGGTGGGAGCGACAGGGCTTTACCGAGGCTCTGCGCACGCCTGACTCGACGCTGATCTTCACCACCCCGGAAAAGGCGCGGGAGATCCTGGAGGACCAGACCGCCTGCATGGGCTGCCTCAGCACCTGCCGCTTCTCCAACTGGGCGCAGCACGAGCCGGATTTCACCAACGGCAAGAAGGCCGACCCGCGCAGCTTCTGCATCCAGAAGACGTTGCAGGATATCGCTCATCAAAGCGACGAGCCGGCGGCGGTGGACCGCAACCTGATGTTCAGCGGGCACAACGCCTATCGGTTCGGCAAGGACCCGTTCTACTCGAACGGCTTTATCCCGACCGTGAAGCAGTTGATGGAGCGGCTGCTGACCGGGCGGTAGACGGCGTTATCAGGCGGCTAAAGCGTGATTGCCGCAGGCTGAAGTGATCACGCTCATTCCCGTTGTTTAATATAAGAGGGCGATTCACGTCCGAGGTTGTTTCAACCGCAGACAATCGCGCTATGGGCACCCGGCACGCGCTACCGCCGCTTGCCCCCGAAGGATCCATGCAGCAACCGGGAAATCAGCCCCCGGCTGTTGTCGCGGTCGGTCATAAACCCCTCGACCCGGTCGGTGACCAGGCGTCCCACGTCCATGCTGTCGCCCAGCGCCTCATGCGCGCGCGCCATTAGCGCGCCGCGGTGGCCCGGGTGGTCGATCAGGCTCTCCAGATGGTGGCCCAGGCCGAACAGCGATTGCTTGAACCCCCTGACCGACAGCAATGATCGGGCAGGCTGGATGTCCGGTGCCACCGGGGCTTCCGGCATGTCGGTGCGTGGCGTTGGGCGCCATTTGAGCGCCGCCAGCGGGTCGTTCGACTGCGCCGCCCGGCGACCGAGAGGCGCGACGCCGGGCCATTTCCCGGCGATCATCTTGATCAGGCTGGTGTGATCATAGACCTCGTGCGCGACGCCGGGATCCAGCAGCGGCGACACGAAGATCGCCGGCACGCGAAACCCCAGCTGATCGAACGCATAATGCTGGGTGTGGTCGTCCGGTGGCACTGTCTTTGGCGGCACGACATGGTCGAAAAAGCCGCCATGCTCGTCGTACAGCACGATCAGCAGCGTGCGCTCGAACAACGCCTGATTGGCACGCAGCGGGTTGTAGACGGCGGCGATCAACGCGTCCCCGCGCATCACGTCGTGCGGCGGATGCTGGTCATTCTGGTGGGGGCCGAAATAGGTCGGCTCGATAAAGCTGTAGGCAGGCAGCTTGCCGGCCTTCACGTCCGCGTCCCAGTGCTTGAACGCCCGGTAGTTGCCCAGGTGATCCCATTGGTGCGTCAGCACCAGAGATTGCGGCACATCGCCAAAATACATCCGCCAGTTTATGCCGGCGTCGCCGAGCTCATCGTAGACGGTGCGTTCGTTGTAGAGGTGCAGGTTGGGGTTGAACAGGCCGTGCGGTTCGGCGACATGGCCGAGGCTGGTGCCGGTGTGAGCGAATAGCCGGTTCATCCAGGTCGGGCCGGGCATCGAGGCGAACCAGCGGTCGAACACCACGCCGTGCTCAGCCAGCGTGTGCAGCGCCGGCAGGAAACCGCGGGGATACCAGGCCATGATCTCGCGCCGTTCCTCGGGCGTGCTGGAGGGGTGGGTGCGCACGTAGTCGGTGACAAATCCCTGGTTGGTGCCGCCGTCCAGCTGAGCGATTGAATTGGCCAGGTAGTGCAGCGGATCGCGGTCGATGTTGCGTGTCCGGGTCTCGCCCTGGAACACGACGCCGCCATCGATACGGTCCGGGTTGGACCGCAGGTGCGCCGGGTCGACACCATCGACACCCCGATCCGCGGCGCCCATCCAGCCAAGCATCCGGTCGAAGCCGTTGTTTTCCATCATCAAGACGACGATGTGGTCGATCGGCATGGGACGTCTCCGATGTGGCTCGCGAAAGCTAGAGCAACATCAGCCTGACTGGAAAGGTCTGGCCGATAAAGTTGCTCGTGAAAACAATGAGCTAGGGCACACTGACCGTTTCCAGGGCAGGCTGACCGTTTACGGTCAGCCTGCAAGCGCGCTAGCGTCCGCAGGCCACGACGACGGTGCCTATTTTTGTTCCGGTCTCGACCGCCATATGGGCCGCCGCGGTCTCATACAGCGGAAACTCCTTGGCAACCGATAGAAGGCGCCGTGGGGTTCGGACGAAGGCGGCGATGTCGGACTGGGCCCGCCGACGGGCGGCGTGCGGGCTGGTCGGCAGCACGAAACCTCGGATGGTCAGGTTTTTTGCCATCAACCTTCGCAGGTCAACCGTCGGCTCAAGCGCGCCGTTGCTGGCGTAGTAGGCGATGCTGCCATTGTCTTTGACGGATCGCAGCGCCGCGGCCAGGTTGCCGCCAAAATCGACATCGACGACATGGTCAACACCGTGCCCGTCGGTGATGTCCAAGACATGGGCAGCGACGTGCTGTGTCTTGTAGTTCACCACATGTGCGGCGCCCGCCGCCGCCGCGCGCCGTGCCTTATCATTGGAGCTGACCGTTGCGATCACCTCCGCACCCGCCCAGGTCGCAAGTGCCACCGCATAGTGTCCCACCGGGCCGGCGCCGCCGGTAATCAGCAGCCGCTTCCCCTGCACCGGTCCTGCCGCGAATACGCAGCCATGTGCGGTCATGCAGGGAATGCCAAGCGTCGCACCTTCGGCGAAGGAGACGTGGGTGGGCAGCTCGGTGACGAGGTCGACGTCCAGCGCGATGTACTCCGCGGCGGTGCCCATCCAACGTCCGTTGCGTTGGCCATTATAGAGCCACACCCGCTTGCCGACCCATCGCGCCGGAACGCCGTCGCCAACCTTGTCGACCAGGCCCGCGCCATCGCTGTTTGGGATGACGCGTTCATATTCGGCCGCAACCAGGCCGCGCCTACGGTAGGTGTCGGAGGGGTTGACGCCGGAGCTTTCCAGCCGGACGCGCAGCTGGCCCGCCGCCGGCTCTGGCGTTGGCAGCTCACCGGTGACGATGACCTCGTTCGCCGGCCCTTGCCGGTCGTACCAGACGGCGCGCATGTGTCTTCTCCCGTGCTCGATGGTAACCTTGGCGTGCTCGCTTCAGGTTGAAGCGAGCACGTTCTAAGTCCAGTTGTCTGGGCAGGCGATTCACGTCTGAGGTTGGTTCAACCTCAGACGATCGCGCTCTACGGATGTTGCTCGTCGCCGACCCCGGCGGAAGGCACATGCCGTTAGTGTTTCCATTTTGAAGAAGAAAAGTTTAGCATGAACAACGTTCTCGGCCGGGAGTTCTCACGTGCCCATCAGCGGCGATTACGATGGATCTGTCATAACTATTATAGAACGGCTGCGATCGACAGCCGACCTGGAAGGCCTTGCGATCCTGGATCTCAGCGAGGATGCCGCGAACGCGCCGATCGCCTATTTCAGCGGCTTGGCTGGCGACGGCACCATCAGTCTGGGCCAAGCTCTTTTAACCGCGACCCCGACCAGTCCCTCGCACGCGGTCGCCGACGACAAGCGTCCGCTGTTATCCTGCCCCTGGATCCTGCCGCCGGCGCGTCCGGCCGGGCTTCTGCTGTGGCGTGCCCCGCGCGCCCGCCCGTGGACCGCGGCTGATCACAGCCTTGCGGCATCGGTCGCCATGCTGCTGGGGCTGGCCATCGGCCCCGGGATGGGTGAGATCGGCATCGATCGGCTGACCGGGCTGCCCAACCGCCGATGGTTCCTGGATGAAGTTGACCGTCATATCGAACGACTTGGGCTGGATAGTGCGGTCGGCACGCTGGCGCTGATTGATATCGACGATCTGCGGTGCCTCAATAGATCGGTCGGGCGTGAACAGGGCGACCGGGTGCTGATACGCCTGGCCAATCAGCTGCGTGCCATGGTTCGGCCTGGCGACCTCGTCGCCAGGGTCGGTGCTGACGAATTCGCCATATGGCAGAACAGCATGGATCATATGTCCGCCGCCGAACGGGCCGAGGCGCTGTGCACCCGTCGGCTGTTCCAGGATCTTCCGGACGTGACCTTGTCCATCGGCATCGCCAGTCATGACAACGGCAGCACCGACGATGTCCGCACGCTTTTGCGGCGTGCCTATATGGCGGCGCGCGAGGTGAAGGCCAAAGGTGGCGGCGGATGGCGGGTTTCGCTTCCCGCACCTATCGCGCGGCCATCCTAACCGGACCGAAGAATGAAAAAACCGACAGCGAGCAGCCGGTATGCATTCGGCGCTTGCCGGTCACCCCAAGTCGGTTGACACTCCCCGGATGATGCCGGTTCGGGCCCCAGACGCGCTTGACCAAGTGGCGCGGTGTAACGAGGTGCGGTCCGATCAGCCGCGCTCTGACCCGTTGCGTCGAATTTTTGGGCCTGCCTTCGCCGCGCTCGACCTGGGAACCAACAATTGTCGGATGCTGGTCGGTACGCCATCGGGCGGCGGATTCCGTGTGCTCGACAGTTTCTCCCGTATCGTGCGCCTGGGGGAGGGACTGCACAGCTCGGGTTGCCTGAATGAGGCCGCGATGGATCGAGCGGTCGGCGCCCTGCAGGCGTGTGCCGCGCGGTTGGCCAGGCGACAGATCCGTCAGGTGCGCGCCATCGCGACCGAAGCCTGCCGTCGGGCGACCAACGGCCCCACGTTTCTTGGTCGGGTCAAGCGGGAGACCGGCTTCGATTTCGGCATCATCAGCAGCCGCGAGGAAGCCGAGCTGGCGTTGGAAGCGTGTACGCCGTTGTTGCCATGCGACGGACGGCGGGCGCTGCTGTTCGACATCGGCGGCGGCTCGACAGAACTTGCCTGGGTGCGCCTGACCAAAGGCCAGCCGGAGCTGATCGGATACGAGTCGCTGCCGATCGGTGTTGTGACGCTGTCAGAACGGTGGGCGGGCGCCTGCTTCACGGCTGACGGCTTCGAAGCGATGGTGACGGATGTTGTCGCCCGTCTGCAAGCGTTCGAACGGGTCCACTGCATCGCGCGCGAGATCAGCCTTGGGGGTGTGCGGCTGCTCGGCACCAGCGGGACGGTGACCACCCTGGCCGGCGTTGCGTTGAACCTGGAGCGATACCGGCGTCTGGCGGTCGATGGCGTCGAACTCGGCAGACAGGACGCCGCCGACGCGCTGACCCATCTACGCTCACTCGGACGGGAGGGTCTGATGTCGCACCCCTGCGTCGGTCCGGACCGGGTCGAGTTCGTGCTGCCCGGGTGTGCCGTGTTCGCCGCGATCACCCGTCTTTGGCCGGCGCCGCATATCATCGTCGCCGACCGCGGGCTGCGCGAAGGCGTGCTGTTGCGGCTGATGCGCGCGGACCGACTGCGCCAGGCCCGTCGACGGGATGGTTGCCGATCGTGAGCCGCCCGCCGCTGGTGCCGCCGACGCGCAGTCTTTCGGTCCCGGTCAAGACGGCGAAGCGTCGAACACCCAGTTCCGCCAAGTGGCTGGCGCGTCAGCTCAACGACCCTTACGTGAGCGCAGCGAAGCAGCAAGGCTGGCGCTCCAGGGCCGCGTTCAAGCTGCTGGAGCTCGACGATAAATTTCATCTTATCGGCAAGGGGACGCGGGTGCTCGACCTTGGCGCGGCGCCGGGCGGCTGGACCCAGGTGGCGGTGCGGCGCGGTGCGGCCTCGGTTCTGGCGATGGACCTGTTGGCGGTTGACCCGATCCTCGGTGCGACCCTCGTGCAGGGCGATTTCACTGATCCGGACATGCCGGCGCGCCTGATGGTGGAACTGGCCAGCGAGGCCGATCTGGTGCTTTCGGACATGGCGCCGAATACCACGGGTCATGCCGCCACCGACCACATCCGGATTGTGGCTCTGGCGGAGATGGCGCTCGACTTCGCTCTGAAGGTTCTGGCGCCGGGCGGCGCATTTGTCGCCAAGGTGTTCCAGGGCGGGTCGGAGAAGCAGATCCTGGACGTGCTGAAGCGGAATTTCACCCTCGTGCGGCACGCCAAGCCGCCGGCCAGCCGCAAGCAATCGAGTGAGCTTTACGTGGTCGCGACGGGCTTCAAGGGCCGCGTGACCGAGGCCTGAGCGTCGGGCTGCGGCGCGCGCGGCGCGCCCTGCCTCACGTGCTCGGTCCCCTCGCTCGCGTGCTCGCTCCCCTCGCTCGCGTGCTCGCTCCCCTCGCTCGCGTGCTCGCTCCCCCGCGAACCCGGAACGCATCCGCATTAACGCATATGTCGAGCGGGATTATCCGCCGCTGATCGCGGTCATGATGAACACCTCCGCGCCGGCGGGGAGCGGTGTCCGCAAGCTCGCCCGTTCGCCGGCGATGAAGATATTGATGTGCCGGCGGACGCGCGGGGTCGAGTCGCACAGACGGTCGCGCATGCCGGGCCAGCGCCCGTCGAGGGCGTCGATCATCTGGTCAACGGTCGCGGCCGCGACCCTCGATTCCGGGTCGCAGCCCGGGAACAGGCGGATCAGGGCAGGGGGCAGCACAACCAATATGCGCCGATCAGCCGGCGGCGGTGCCATCGCGGATCTACCGGTCGACGATCATCGTTTCCACCGACAGGATCGGCGGAAGGTGTTGGGCGATGGCGGCCCAGCTCTCGCCTTCGTCGGCACTGGCGAACAGCGTGCCGGTGTTGGTGCCGGCGTAAATGCCTGCCGGCTCCAGCCGATCAGCGGCCATCGCCTGGCGCAGCACACCGAAGAAGGCGTTTTCCTGGGGCAGACCGTTGCGTAACGCGTCCCACCGAGCCCCGCCATCGCGTGTCCGCCACACCGCGGCCTTGCCCTGCGGAACGTAGCGGCCCGCGATGTCACCGTTGAGCGGCAGCAGAAACAAGGTCGACGGGTCCCGAGGATGTGCGACGGCGGGAAATCCGAAGCTGGACGGCAGGCCATCCTCGATACTATTCCAGTGACGGCCGCCGTCGTCGCTGCGATACATCCCGCAATGGTTCTGCTGATAGAGCCGGTCGGGGTGGTTCGGCGCCATGACAATGCAGTGCACGCACTGCCCGTACTCAGGATAACGGTCCGCTTCCGGCAGATAGTCGCACCGCGTGCCGCTGTTCCGAGGCGCCCAGGTCGTTCCGCCATCAGCGGTATGGAAGACCCCAGCCGCCGATATGCCGATCCAGATCTGATCAGGATCCCGAGGATGGGTGACGATCGAGTGCAGGATCAGTCCCGCGCCGCCCGGCTGCCAATGCGGCGCGGTCGGGTGAGCACGCAATCCGTCCACATGGGTCCAGGATTGACCCGCATCATCGCTGCGGAACAGGCCTGCCGGCTGAACCCCGGCATAGAGGCGGCCCTCGCGGACGCCCAGGCTCCAGACCGCGTTGATCGCGTCGCCGCCGGCTGGGTAGGCCAGGCCGGCGCTGGAATGCGTCCATGTCTCACCGAGGTCGGTTGATTTCCAGATCGCCGGACCGAACCACTCATTGCCACCGCCGCCGTAGATCGTGCCGGTGGCGGGATCGGCGATCACATGGTTGATCGGCCATGCCTCGCAGAACGGGCCGCGCAGTTCCATTCCCGGCGTCCTTCGTCGGCCGCAAGCGCGAAGGCGCCTTTTTTTGTTCCGAGCAGCACGATGACCCGTGTTGTCATGATTTCCTCCCAGCCTTGCGCCGGAAGGATTCCTCAGCATATATGTTGATATCAACCTTTATCGTGCCATGCTGCCGCCGGCTGATCCCCCATTCACCACCACCCTGCTGGTTCGTGACAGCTGCCTTTGCCTGCACGTTCAGCGTGCGGCACGCGCACTGGCGCGGCGCTACGATAAGGCATTGCGGCCGATCGGGCTGACGAGCGGCCAGTTTTCGCTGCTGATGTCGCTCAATCGTCCAGAGCCACCCACCCTGACACAGGTGGCGACGGTGCTTGCCATGGACCGGACCACCCTGACGGCAAATGTTAAACCGCTGGAGCGGCGTGGGCTTGTTCGTGTGCTGACACAGGAAGCCGACAAGCGGAGTCGCAGCTTGCTGCTGACCGCATCGGGGCGGTCATCACTGGTCAGCGCGGTGCCGATCTGGCTGCGCACCCACCAGACGATCGAAGGCCTGCTGGGCGGATCGGGATCGGATCGGCTTCGCGCCGATCTTCAGGCGATCTCCTGATCGACGGCCGGCGTGTTCTACCAGTCCGGATCACCGCTGGGGTTGCCGCCGCAAGGCCGTCCTGTTCGCTGTCTGGTGAGTGAAGACACGCGACGACCGATCAGGTCGGACGCCGGGGCAGACCGAGCAGCGTATGCACCACATGCTCGGTGTGGGCACCGACGCCGGGACCGGTCCAGCGCACGACATCCTCTGGTCGTTCGCCGTCCAGGCGGATCGCCGGACCCGGGTGAAGCGTCGGCCCGACCAGCGGATCCTGGATGTCCTGCACCGCGCGGCGTTCATGAAAATGCGGATCAGCGGCACAATCCGCGATGTCGAACAGGCGGGAGCAGGGGACCTCGGCCTTTTCCAGCACCGCTTCGGCGTCCTTCGCCGCCAGCGTGCGGGTCCACTCGGCGATCGCCACGTCCAACCGGTCGCGGTTCGCGCAGCGCAGGCCGTTGGTTGCGTAAGCCGGGTCGCTGGCCATCTCGGGCCGGCGGATCGCTGCCATCAAACGCGAGAAGATAAGATCGGAGTTTCCGGCGATGCACAACCAGCGCCCGTCGGCGCAGGGATAGGTGTTGGTTGGCGCTGCGGTCGCGATCGCCGCCCCCGCCGGCTGGCGCACGCGCCCGTCCATCGCGTATTCGGGCAACATCCCCTCCATCAGGCTGAAAACGCTGTCCACCAGGTTGACGTCCACCACCCGACCCTTTCCGGTGCCCATACCGTCACGCTGCCAGAGCGCCGAGAGCAAACCGATCGCCGCGTACAGGCCAGCCAGATCATCACTGATCGAGATGCCGCAGCGCGGTGGCGGCAAGGTGGTTGTCCCGCCGGGGTGGCCGGTCAGATGCCGCAAGCCGCCAATGGCCTCGCCGATCGCGCCGAAGGCCGGCCGGTCGCGGTACGGTCCATCCTGGCCGTAGCCCGAGATCCGCGCGATCACGAGTCGCGGATTGACCTCGTGCAGCACCGCGGGACCGATCTTCAGTCGCTCCAACTGGCCCGCCCGCAGGTTCTCAACCAAGACATCCGCCCGGCTCGCCAGCTTTAACAGGACGTCGCGATCCTGCTTCAGATCGAGTTCGATCGAGAGTTTATTGCGGCCGTGAATACTGAACCAAACGGAGTGCCCGTCCTTCGCCGCGCCCCATCCACGAACCGGATCGCCACCTGGGGGCTCCAGCTTGATCACCTCGGCACCCAGATCGGCCAAAATGCGGGTGCAGAACGGAGCGGCGATGTAATGGCCGATTTCCAGGATTTTCAGCCCAGTCAGGGGCAGGTTGCTCATGCTCGCGCGCTCGATCGGTGCGAAATCGGCGTGGTGACCGGCAATTTCGGTGCGTACACGGATTTGTTTACCTTTTCTAAAGATTTTGTCTATACATACCAAGGCGGCGCCGCCACGGCGGTGTTCTGTTTCCTCCCCAAAGTCGCACCGCCACTGGTCGTGCGACCAACTTCTGGCGGTATGGCCTCTCCCCCGGCCATACCGCCTTTTTTTAGCTCATGTCGGCCGTCTGTCGATGGCTCTGGCCGCTGATCTTGCCCGATGCGGCGGGTCGGCCTCAACCGGCACGGTTCCTGTCGATCCACCTCTTTCATCGCAGCGCCGCAGGCAGCATGATCGCACCGCACAATGATGCGGAGTAGTGTCTTGGACCCAGTGATCATCGCCATGGCGCGCGCCGCCGGCCTGGAAAAAGCCCTCGCTGCTTTTCCCGAAGACGTGGAAGCAGCCGCCGAACAGGCACTCAGCAACGCCGGTTCGGTCAAAGTGCCGACGGATCCCGCCGCGGAACCGTGGCCGCCGATGCGCCCTGCCATCGGCGCTGTGGGGACAGCGCCGTGACCGATCCCTGCTGGCTGTCGGCGACCGAACTCTCGCGGGCATTTGTCGCCAGGACGCTGTCTCCGGTCGATCTGGTCGCGGCCCTGCTGGCACGCATCGAGGTGCTCGACCCGAAGCTGAACGCCTTTATCCGGCTGGATGCCGAGGGGGCCATGCAGGCCGCCCGCCAGGCCGAAACCGAGATCGCGACGGGGCGCGCCCGGGGTGGGCTGCACGGGGTGCCGATCGGGATCAAGGACATCATTGATGTCGCCGGGCTACCGACCACGGGTCACTCCCGGATATTGCTCAATAACATCCCGAAGGCGGACGCTTCCGTCATTGGGCGGCTGCGCCAGGCCGGTGCCATCATCATGGGCAAGCTGTCGACGCACGAGTTCGCTATCGGCGGCCCAAGTTTCGACCTGCCGTTTCCGCCGGCCCGCAATCCATGGAATCCGGAGCATCATCCGGGCGGATCGTCGTCTGGCTCCGGTGCCGGCGTGGCGGCCGGACTGTTTCCGGTCGCGCTGGGTACCGACACCGGCGGGTCGGTGCGCAATCCGGCGAGCGCCTGCGGCATTGTCGGACTGAAGCCGACCTACGGGCTGGTCTCGCGCCGCGGCGTGTTTCCGCTATCGTTCACCCTGGATCATGTCGGCCCGCTGACGCGGACCGTGGCCGACAATGCGTTGCTGCTGGACGCCATCGCCGGTCACGATCCGGCCGATCCTGGCAGCACGGCCACCCAATCCCGCCGATTCGGCCGGTTGCTCGACCGCGGCGTACGCGGCCTTCGCATCGGCTTCATCCGCCATTTCCATGAACAGGACCTGCCGGCCCACCCCGAGGTCGCCGCCGCGGTGGAAGAGGTCGGCAGGGTGCTGCAAGCCGAGGGTGCCCAGATCCACGACGTGACGCTGCCGACCCTGACGGAGTTCGCGGCGATCAATCGGGTGATCCTCTGCAGCGAGGCCTGGTCGATCCACGGCCCCTGGCTTCGCGAACGGCCGGGCGACTATGGCAAGCTGGCGCGCCGGCGGCTGCTGCCAGGGGCCTTCATGAGCGCCGGCGACTATGTCGGAGCCCAGCGCCGCCGAGCGGAGGTCATTGCGGCCGTGGAGGACCGGTTGCGCGATTACGATGTGCTGCTTTGTGCGAGCTCGATGGACCCGTCCAGCCGGATGGACGATCCCAATGAAACGGCTCGGACCTATCCGCGCCAGGCCCGCACGCCGTTCAACGTGACCGGGCATCCCGCGGTGGCAATGATGTCCGGCTTGTCGCGCGGCGGCTTGCCGCTTTCGGTTCAGTTTGTCGGCCGCTACTTCGATGACGCCACCGTGCTGCGTGTCGCCGTCGGCTACGAGAGGGCGACCGAATGGCACGCCAAAAAGCCACCCATCGGTTGAGCGGTCGGCATGTTCCCATTGCCGCAGTCCGGTCCGACATCCCGGGTGTTTTTCTCCCAACGGCTTCGGCTGCACTATGTGGATTGGGGAAACCCCGCAGCGCCGCCGCTGATCCTGCTGCATGGTGGGCGTGACCACTGCCGTAGCTGGGACTGGGTCGCAGCCGACCTGCGTCGCGACTTCCATGTGATCGCACCGGACCTGCGCGGGCACGGCGACTCCGCGTGGTCTGCCTCCGGCCATTACACAATGGCCAACCACATCTATGACCTGGCCCAGCTGATCCATCAGCAGAAGCTAGCACCGGTCACCATCATCGCCCACTCGCTGGGTGGCAACATCGCACTGCGCTACGCCGGGATTTATCCCGAGACGGTCAACCGGCTTGTCGCCATCGAGGGCCTTGGCCCCGGCCCGGGGCAGAACATCGTATCAGACAACAAGCCGATCGCCGAGCGGATGCGTAACTGGATCGATATGCAGCGGGCATTATCGGCCCGCCAGCCACGGCGCTATCCCAGTGTCGAGGCTGCCTATGCCCGGATGCAGGAGGCCAACGGGCAGCTTACGCCGGAGCAGGCCCGCCACCTGACCCAGCATGGCGTCAACCAGAACGAGGACGGGACCTACAGCTGGAAATTTGACCACTACGTCCGCCTGTGGCCGCCATACGACATGACCCGGGAGGCGATCGCCGAGCTTTGGGGTTCGATCACCTGCGAGACGCTGTTGGTCTATGGGACCGAGAGCTGGGCAAGAAATCCCGCCGTTGACGGACGGTTGGCCTACTTCAGAAACGCCCGTGTCCTGGCGGTGGAGAAGGCGGGCCATTGGGTCCATCATGACCAGCTGGGTTTCTTCCTGCGTGAGGTGAGGGGCTTCCTGTCGGCGTAATCGGCAAACCATCGTTGCTTACGGATAATTTTCGTGCGAAGTGGCGGCGACCCCGTAATCCTGTCCAGATGGATCGAAGCGGCCCTGCCATGCGGTCACCATGAACGATGAGCTTGTCTACAAGTTTGAAAGACAGGCGAAGCGCCAGGCGGTGCGGGCGATTCGCAATCTTGTCGTCGCCGCATTGTTCCTGGCGATACTCATGTGGTCTTTCATTGCGTGGTCACTGTGGTCCGAATATAGCGCCGCGCGGCGGAATGGTCGCACCGAAGGCTATAACCTCACCGCGGCTTTCGCCTCGGAATTGACCATGACCTTCGACTCCGCGAGTGCCACGCTTCGATTAATCGAGGGGATTATCCGGGAAAACGCGCCCGGACCGGCTGCCACGGAGGGCCTGCGATCAGCGATCGCCGCGGTCGCCGGTCCTGATACCGAGGTGTGGATCGCCGGGACGGACGGGCATTTACTGCTCGCTACGTCCCCGACCGATGGCCGGCCCGCCGATGTCAGCCAAGAACCCCATTTCGTCGCTCATCGTGACGACACATCGTCTGGGTTGATCATCGCCGCGCCGCCCTCGGCCGCCGCGAAAAAAGCGATCGAGGTCAGTCGGCGGCTAGAGACCGCGGACGGACGCTTCGCCGGTGAAGCGATGCTGCTGCTGAAGCCGGTCAGGCTCATCACGCTCAATCGCCAGATCGATATCGGCGGCCGCGGCATGATTGTCATCGCGGGTACTGATGGCCTCATACGAGCCGGCTTTGATCAAAGTCATGTCGATGGCGAATACGGCGTGGGCACCGACCTGCGCGGCGGCCCGTATCCGGACGATCTGCCGCCCGGCGGCACCGTGGCCTATATCCGGCGGGCGCGGCTTGACGGCATTGAACGCCTTATCTCGGTGAGGCGTCTGGAACGCTATCCGCTGCGGGTGCTGGTAGCGCTGGACCTCGACGACGTGCTGGGGTCGGCGCGCACTCATGTCTGGCTGATCGGCCTGGTCGGCGTTGGTGCGACCTTGTTGATCGCAATCCTGACCTTTCTGCTGGGGCGAGAGGTCTGGCGCCGCACCAGGCGGGAAGTCGAACTTGCCCACGATCGTGACCAGTTGCGCTCGGCTCAGGAACAGATCCAGCTGGACCATGCTCGGCTGGAGGAAACCGACCGCCAACTGCAGGCGAGCAAGACGAGCGCGGACGCCGCGAATCGCGCACGGTCACAGTTTCTGGCTCATATGAGCCACGAGTTGCGCACGCCGCTGCACGCGATCATCGGCTTCTCCGAGCTGATCCAGGACCAGGCCCCGGACCGCCCCGGCTCTCCGCCGATTGCCGGGTATGCCGCGGACATCTGGAGTTCGGGTCGGCATTTATTGGAACTTATCAATTCCATCCTTGATATATCGAAAGTCGAATCGGGCACGACGCGATTGGCCGAGATGGTTTTTCCGATCGCCGAACTGGCCCGCAACAGTCTGATCTCGATCCGCTCCCAGGCGGAGGCGCACCAGATCCCGATAACCCTGGATCTTCCCGAAACCACGCTGCGGGTCCGTGGTGACCAGACCCGGCTGCTGCAGGTGCTGATCAATTTGCTGTCGAACGCGGTGAAATTCACGCCTGACAACGGACGGATCATCCTGGCGGCCAAGCAGACTGAAGCCGGCGAGCTGGTGTTTTCAGTCACCGATACCGGCATAGGCATGACCGAGACGGAGATCGAGATCGCCTTCGAGCCGTTCGGCCAGGTTGACAATACGTTGGCGCGTTCGTTCGAAGGTACGGGGCTGGGACTGCCGCTGGCGCGCAAGCTGACGGAACTTCACGGCGGCCGGCTGGAACTTGTGAGTGTGAAGGGAAAAGGCACGATCGCGACAGTTGTTCTTCCGTCGGAACGGGTCCAGCAGCATGATGGGGTGCCGGTATGACCGTCATCGTGTTCGGGTCCATCAACCTGGATCTGATTTTCAACCTGCCGACTATTCCGTGTTCGGGCGAGACAGTATTGGGTCCAGCGATACGCATGGAGCCGGGCGGGAAGGGGGCCAATCAAGCCGTTGCCGCGGCGCTTGACGGTGCGGATGTCATGATGGCGGGCGCGGTGGGGCATGATGCGTTGAGTAACGAAGCGCTACGCCTGTTGCGCGCCACCGGCGTCAACCTTGATCATGTTCAAGTTGTCGACGCGAGCACCGGTTGCGCCGCGATCATGGTCGATCCAGACGGGCATAATGCGATCGCGGTCGGCTCTGGCGCCAACCTGTTCGCGGCTGCCTCGCAAGTGGATGATTTGTTGCGCACGAAGAATCCAACAGTGGTGCTGCAGATGGAAGTGCCGGCGGCGGAAACGGCCGCGGTGATTGCCCGTGCCAGGGCAGGTGGTGCCAGGGTTGTCCTGAACCTGGCACCGGCGGCGGCACTGCCGGATGATGTCCTGCGGGCCGTTGATGTGTTGGTGGTGAACAAGATCGAGGCGGAATGGCTTGCGGACCATCTAGGGTGTGAGGCGTCCGCGGCCGCGCTGCACCATAGGCTGGGTGGCGTCGCGGTTGCTTTGACCCGAGGCGGCGATGGCGCCGACATCGCCAGCTCTGGTGGTCTGTGGCACCACCCGGCGGCGCGGGTAAAGGTGATCGACACCACCGCCGCGGGTGACTGTTTCGTGGGCGTCCTGGCACATCGTCTGGACCGCGGTGAGGCGCTGGATGCGGCTGTTCGACGGGCCTGTCTCGCCGCCGCGCTATGCTGCTCACGCAACGGCAGTCAAGGGAGCTTGCCGTCGGGTGCTGAAACAGATGGGTTCAGACCGGACGCCGCCGCGGCACATTGAATGAAGCTGCACGTTGCTCCCGGCGGAGAAATCCTGGACGGCCGACGGAGCGGCCGTTGGTGAGGGCGTCGTTTCCGAACCGGCACTCCGATTGGTCCGGCTATTCCCCGGCGACGACCTTCTTCTCGTACAGCGCCTCGATCTCCGCGCTGGAGTATCCATGTTCCGCCAGCACGTCCCGCGTGTTCTCGCCAAGCGTCGGCGCGTGCGCGCGGTTTGTTCCGCTTTCGAACGGAGGCAGTCCCGGAATATTTGGCATCGGAACAAGCTCTGGCACACCTGGCTGGCGCAGCCACGACATGATGCCGGTTGCCGCCACCTGTTCCTCCTGCAGAAATTCCTGATAGCTGTTGACGCGTCCGTTCATGATGCCTTTCGCGCTCAGTCGCTGTGAAAGCCATGCTGTTGTTCGGGCCTTAAATGTCGAGCGCAACTCGACGTAGAGTTCGTCCAGATTAAGCCCTCGTGCCGCATGAGTGGCAAAACGCGGGTCATCCAGCAACGCGGTTTCTTCGATCGCTTCACAGAATGGTCTCCAATCGGTGGGGCGGATCATGGTCACGTTGATCTGTCCGTCGCTGGTGTTGAACACGCCGTTCGGCATGCTGGTGCGGGTCAGCGTTCCGCGCTCCAGGTAGTTTGCGATCATGCGGATCACGGACAGCATGGCGCCGCCCTGCATCAGGCTGAGTTCGATGAAGCGCCCTTGTTTCACTTCCTGCTCTCGTCGCACATACAGTGACGTCGCGATCGCCTGGAATCCGAGGAGCCCGGAAAACATGTCGATCAGGGATATCGCGATCCGGTGCGGGTGCCCGTCATGCTCGCCCTTGTTCTCGGTCACGATCCCGGTGAACGCCTGCAGCACCGGATCCATCGCCGGACGTACCGCAAGTGGTCCCTGCTGGCCAAAGCCGGAGATCGAATAGTAGATGATCCCCGGCTCTTTCGCGCTGACCGCATCGTAGCCGAAGCCATAACGCTGGATCGTGCCGGGTCGGAAGCCCTCGATGAAGACGTCCGCGCCCCGTATCAGGCGCCAGAGGATGTCCTTGCCTTCAGCCGTCTTCAGGTCCAGCGCCAGGCTGCGCTTGCCCAGGGTGCCGTACAACGAAAACGCCGAGTGATCCTGATAGGTGCGGCCCAGGATACGCGACCAGTCGCCGCCGTTGTGTGGTGTCTCCACCTTGATCACGTCCGCGCCGTGCTGCGCCAGCATCATCGCGCAGGATGGGCCTGCTACCCCGCCGCTGAGATCGATCACCTTCATCCCAGCAAATGCCGCGCTGTAATCCATCGCTTCCCCCGTCCATAACCACCGACTTGCCAGTGTGGCGGTTCCGAAGTTCGCGATAGGTTGGATCGACTGCGGTGGCGAACTTCGGAACCATAAACCCCACTAGAAAACAATGAGTTGGTGGTGTCCATATCAGTTCGGAAGTTCGTCAGGCGGCTGATCCAACCGCGACGAACTTTCGCACCGGGACACCAGAGGAACATGCGACGCTAGAGCATTTTCAGCCTGACCGTGCAGACCGAAAATGCTCTATCCCATTGTTTGATCGGATGATTCACACGCTTTGAACGTTCCGCTCAGCGTGATCATGCTCTATGACCCGCCCGAGGATCGGGTCGCAGCCTGAGATCAGTGTTCGCTGGCGCCTGCCAGGACATACCGTGCGAGCGCCTGACCGAGGCAGTCGCTGAGTGAGGCGATCGTCTTGTCGCGCTGCTCACGGCTTACCCGCTCCAGGTCAAGCTGGCCGCTGGTCACCCACTCCTTGGTCAGGTCAAAGCGGCGGAAGAGCGTAACCGCCTGCATGTTCGTGGTCTGCGCGAGCACGGTTTCGTAGGGACTTAGGTCGACATTTGCTCGCAGGAAGCGGCTGAACTGCGGGTCGATCAGCACGAGGTCGGCATGGGCATCCGCCACTGCGTCCGCGCCGTCCTGAAGGGTTCCGGCGAACAGATCCGGTCTTACGCCATGAACGGCCTCCACCGTCCCGGTCTGCCACAATACCAGGTCGTAATGATGCGCCGAGAGTTCGTCTCGCAGGATCGGCAGCATGACATCCGCGGTCATGCTTCGTCCCCCTTTGACCGTCAGGCTAACGTTCAGGCCTGGCCGCAACGACTTCAACGCACTGGCCATTCGATACGGAAACGAACTCCCGAAACCCAGGTCGTCCGGCGGGCGTCTTCCGATGGTCGATCCAGACCCCAAGGCAAGGACATCAAGGGCATTGGTCTTGGACAGCGCGGTCGCAACCCGAGGAAGCGGCGCCGTGGGCGTGATGAGATCGGACGGCATGTCGCAGACCGGTCGGTGCCTGACCTGGGAGCAGGCGGGCGCGATGGCTGTCACCGAGAGCAGAATGAAGGCCACCAAAAGCCGTTGCATGCACTCAACCGGTATCAGGGCGGGCATCCGCCGGCAAGAGGGACGTCGACGCCGCCAGCGATGGTGTGCCACGTCCTGCTTTGGCGCGTCCTTTGACGCGATACCAGGCGGCCAAAGCGCCCACCGCGGCCATCCCGATCGCGCCAAACAAATTTATCCCCAGCTGCATGAGCGCTCGGTCATCGTATTCCAAGCCAAGGCGCGCCACGAAGCCGAACACGATGCCCGAGCAGAAGACCGGCAACGAGTTTTGCCCTACCAGCACGAAGGGGGCGGCAAAACGCGATCGAAGCCACGGCTGGTCGAAGCTGATCAGACGAACGCACAGCCAGGTCAGTGCCAGGATCGAGATAAGTCGGAATGGATAAAGTCCCGTCTTGTCCTCGATCACCAGATACTTGAACACAGCTGATCTGGAAAACCAGTCCAGCAAATGCGGATGCGGTTCGATCACCAGCATGACGATCATGCCCAGCAGGACTATGGCGACAGCGGCGGTGTCAAACAACCATGTCCTGGACGGCGGCTTCATCGGGGCACATGCCAGCAGGACGCCAATGATGAACAGGAACTGCCAGGCGAACGGGTCGAAGAACCAGCCATCGCCGGCCCAGGCGCTCAGATTGACGCTGGTGAAACGCACCACCAGATAGATCGCGAATGAGAGCCCGAACAGCACCCGGGGCCATCGCAGCAGCCAGATCGTTGCTGCGAAGAATGCCAACAACACGACGTAGAGCGGCAATATGTTTAACAGACTGGGCTGGAACCGCAGCAACAGCGCCTGGAGGATCGAGCGATACGGGTCGTCACCAAGCACATCCAGCCGGGTTTCTTCCAGGTAGTTCAACCGGTTTAGAGCGGTTGCCGAGTAAGTGACCTGGGCGGTGAACAATACGAACAGAAAGATGTGGGCTATATAGATCGTCCAAACGCGCTTCAGAACGTCAGCCGCGGTCGATACATAGCCGTTCCGGCGTAGTCCCATCCCGTACGACAGGCCCGCGCCATAGCCGGCGAGCAGCACGAACACCTCGGTCGCGTCGCACATCGCGACGTTGCGCAGGCTGTAAGCACTCAGCGCATTGCCTGGGATATGGTCGGTATAGATCCACCACAGCGCCAGGCCGCGAAAGAAATCAACGCGGAGATCCCGCGCCGCCGACTGCCTGATCAGGTTCATCCCGGCAATGTGGGAAACGGCAGGTGAATCGAAATCAGGTCGATACGAACTGTCACATCACGTTTTCGCGTTTGCCTTACAAACCGTCTCCGGCGCGGCGAAATGCCTCGGCGGTGGAAAGGTAGGTATCGATATCCCGATCTTCCGGCGCGGCCATGACATGCTGTACGCCGGCATCACGGTAGACGCCCAATATATCGCGTAGGCCGCCAGCACTATGCGCATCGCAGCTGATCCGCAATGAGATTACGAACGCCTCGTCCGGGCGCTCGGCCCGCAAACGTTTGACTACGCCGACCGCCTGCTGGGGATTGACCCGGCTGCCATGCCAACCGTCCAGCCGCAGCGCCCGCTGGATCGCCGCATCCGATGATCCGCCAATCCAGATCGGTATTGGCGCGATCGGCATCGGGTGGGATCGCATCGTTACGATTTTCGCCGGGATCCATTTGCTTTCGAAGGTAACCGGATCCTCGGTCCAAACGGCACGCATCATGGCGATGCCTTCATCCATGCGCCGCCCTCGCTGGTTGAACGGAACGCCCAGAGCGTTGAACTCGGCTTCCAGCCAACCAACGCCGGCACCCAGGATCAGTCGCCCGCCCGACAGGTTCTGCAGCGTGGCCAGTTCTTTCGCCAGTGGCAATGGATGGCGCAGCGGCAGCACCAGGACCGAGGTGCCCAGGCGGACGCGCGTGGTCGCGGCCGCGGCCCATGTCAAAGTTAAAACGGGATCCCAGAAATTCGGTGAAGGCGGGTAACCGCTGTCCTTTGGGACGATGATGTGCTCGCTGACCCAAACATCATCAAAACCCAGTTCTTCGGCCTGGATGGCGGCTCGGCGGATGCCGTCGGGGGCTGCCTTGCGACCGATGTGGGGTAGATGGATGCCAAGTTGCATGATCATATCCTCCTAGCACCATACTCCAGAGTTACGCGACGCTGTCCATGGCGGTGGGTGACCGCGGCGCTGGGCTGGGCTCCGCCGGCGCTGCGCTGCGTGAATGCGCGATATGCGTGATGAACGGTTCGCAGCCGAGCGAATTGCCGTTGCCGGCGTCAGGGCGATCTGGGCCGGAAAACAGCGTGTCAGGAACGCTAAGCGTCGGCTTGGCGATTGGCGCCGGGTGCGGCGGTTAATAACACGATAGAACAACGATTCTGCTCCGGCAAATGCCTTGCCATCGCTCGCTGTCGCCGGACCGACCGAGCGGCCACCCTTGCGTCATTCGCACCGCCTGAGCCACCTTGCGGCAACGCCATGCCAGCGAGGTCGGTCCAATTCCTACCAATGAACAGCCGAGGCACGCTCGGAAGACCGGTCGCGAACGCAAGGTGGCCGCTGGGCCGTCATTCGTGCCCTTGAAGACCGAGCGGCTGAGCTTGCGGCCGCTGCGGGGGAAAGACGCCGAAGCGCTGCATCGGCTTGTCAACGACTGGGAGGTTACCCGTACTCTGGCGGAAATTCCGTATCCGTATCCTCGGTCTTTGGCCGATGAGTGGATCGCATCGACGATAACGGAACTCGCTGAGGGAACCGCCTATCACCTGGCGATCACCGGCAAGGAGGGGCGCAAGGAGACGTTGGTTGGCGTGGTCGGCCTTCGACTCGATGCGGCCCGCCGTACCGGGCGGCTTGGATACTGGGTCGGTCGGGCTTACTGGAAGCATGGCGTGGCGACAGAGGCGGCCAAGCGGATGACCAGCTGGGGGTTCGCCAACCTGCCGCTCGACCTGATCGCCGCCGAGGTGACCGAGGGCAATGACGGGTCGTTCAAGGTGCTGCGCCGCGTTGGGTTCCGAGAGGTCGGCACCGGCGTTCGCGCGTCGCTGACCACGCGGGACGAGCACGTCGTGACCGTGTTCGAGGCGACCCGCGACGACATCTTCGGCCCGCCGGACGCGCCGGCGGTCGAGTTCGCCAGTCCCGGCGCCAAACCGCTGCTGCTGGTCGCGGCGTGTGCCTTGGTCGATGTCGATGGTCGCGTGCTGCTGGCTCGTCGTCCCGAGGGCAAGAAGATGGCGGGCCTATGGGAATTCCCGGGCGGCAAGCTGAACCCCGGCGAGACGCCCGAGGCGGGGCTGATCCGCGAGCTGAAAGAAGAACTCGGCATTGATGTGACGGCCGCCTGTCTGGCACCGTTCGCGTTCGCCTCGCATGCCTATGAGGGGTTTCATTTGCTGATGCCGCTGTTTGTGTGCCGGCGGTGGCGCGGCATTCCGACCGCGCGGGAGAACCAGACCCTAGCCTGGGTGCGAGCGCGGAAACTGACCGAGTACGAGATGCCGCCCGCCGACAAGCCCTTGATCCCGTTGCTCCGTGACTTCCTCTGAGGAATTCCTTCGATGGCCAAGAAAAACCCCACCGCCTGCCTGCTGGTCATTGGCAACGAGGTGCTGTCGGGTCGGACGCGCGATGCGAACATCCAGTTTCTGGCGTCAGGTCTAGGGGATCTTGGGATTCCGCTGCGGGAAGTACGGATAATTCCTGATGTTCCAGAAACGATTATCGGTACCGTGAAGGAAGTACGGGAAAAATTCGATTACGTTTTCACGACGGGTGGGATCGGGCCAACCCACGACGACATCACCAGTGAGTGCATCGCGGCAGCGTTCAGCGTGCCATGGGAGCACCATCCGGTGGCGTGGCCGCGGATGGAGGCCAGCTACAAACCCGGGCAGTTCAACGCCGCACGGCAACGAATGGCGACAATGCCGCGCGGGGCGACGCTGATCGAGAACGCCATCAGCGTCGCACCCGGCTTCAAGATGGAGAATGTCTATGTGATGGCCGGCGTGCCTCGGGTCATGCAGTCGATGTTCGAGTGGCTGGCGCCGCGCCTGGAAGGCGGTGAGAAGATCGAGATGCGGGCGGTTCACGTCGTGGGCTTGCCCGAGGGCACCATCGCGGAAGGCCTGGAGATGGTGCAGAAACGGTATCCGGGCTTGGACCTGGGCAGCTATCCGTTCTATCGGGCCAGCGGCAATGGAGTGGCGCTGGTGGCAAAGGGGCCGGACGGGGACGCGGCGGAACGCGCGATCGCCGAGGTGACCAACCTGATCATTGGTTTCGGCAAGGTGCCGATCCCGGGTGACCCCCCGGACCTGTGATGCCTAGTGCCGTCGCCACCGCCGCTGCCGGCGGCGACCTCTGGCAGGCTGGGCGATATGCTCTGACTGCCGCGCGCCATGCAGTGACAGGTTAGGCTTCCACCCAGGGAGCGGGCACAAAAAATCGTCCCCCTACCGTTTTGAGTGCGTTATTCTCACTGGCCATTGCAGCCAACCTGAGGCTTCGGAGCAGGGCTCCCGCGGCGGTCTGCCGCCAGAACCAGGTGTCAACCTGCCTGGCCGACGGTACCGGCGCGACCGCCTGAGCCGCCTCGCCGTACAGCGCCTTGATGTCGTCGCATAGAAACCGTACCGACAACGCCGTGGTGTCCAACTGCGGTACCTTGGGAAGTCCGCCCGCCAACACGTCGGCGGCGAAAGCCGGCCACGCCTCGGGCGCCTGACAACTCAAACCCACCGAGGTTCGGCCAAATCCCGCCTGAGCTGCCTGCCATAGCGGCCGCATCGCCGTCAGTTCGGCGGCGAAACTGGTGTCGACTGTGGTCCTGGGTGCGACCCAGGCCGGGTTGTCTGCCCAACTGGGCGGATCATCCGGAAAATCCTCCAGGATCACGGGTCCATCTGTCCGTTCCAGCATGGCCAGCGCGGCTCGGATGATCCGCAGCTGAAACGCAGGGTCGCCGGGCTCGCCAACCGGACGACCGAGCATAGCGGCGGTCCACAAGGCGCGCGGCGGCCGGGTCTTCTCCGCCTGAGCGCGCACGGAAGCCAGCGCCACGGTCGAGAAACCGCGTTCTTCGAGCTTATGGGCCAGCGCGCACACGGCGCGCGTGCAAAGCGGTCAGACGGGACTGAGCAGGACGGAATCGATCCGCTCCTGCCGCAACTGGCCTTCGATCTGATTGACCGCATCTTCCATCGCCGCCGGATCGGTCGAGCCCATGACCGTGTAATGGGTGTCCGCCACCCCACCGATTTCGCCCAGCGCGGCAAGATCGCGCAGCCGGTCGATCGGGAAGACGACGTTGACATCACGCTGCCACCCGGCGCGGTCGAAGTTGATCGAGACGTGGCTGATGAGCAGATCGCCCGGGGCGGTGGTCGCGGCGACGAAGCGGACTTCGCCGGAGCCGAAGGGGAACGGCGGGTCACCGCGCTTGATCAAGGCGGCGCTTGAGAGGATGGCGAGGCGGCGCTTCGACAGCGGCGGTCCCGCGTTGAACGGGGTTGTCTCGAACGATGGACACGGCAGATTGAGCACCGCATCACGGGTTGGCTGGGGGATGTCTTCGGATCTCGCCATCTGGGTAGATTGGCACACAGGCCGGTGTGCCGCAAGGGCTGGTTGCGCCGCCAGACGTGTCGGTTCAGCATCTCTTGGGAGCCGAACGCCGAAAGAGCCTTCAAAGAACGGGATGTTTACCGAGGATTTCGTGGACGCTGTTCAGACCTGCCACCTGGCCGAGAACCGGATGCCAGCGCGCGAGCCTTTCCTCGTCTATCGAGACCGGATCGGCGTTCGGTCGGAGGCTGCGTTTCTGCGCCGCCAATATATCGGCTTTACCCGCCTGCGGCCGATCTGGATCGGCCGCACCTTACTGCCGGATGCGCCTGAGATCGGCGACGTCATGCTGCGGCTGGGCGGGAATGGTCTGTTCGGTCCGGTCCAGCGCTTGCTGTTTCGTCATCTCGGCTGGGCACCCCCGTGGGCGCCCCCCGTTGGATTGGTCTGCCGGCGCCACTGTCCTGCACGCGCAATTTGCCCGCGGCGGTGCGCTGGCCCTGCCGCTGGTGCGGAAGCTGGGTCTTCGGATGGTCGTGACCCTGCATGGCGGAGACATAAGCAAGCAACAGAACTGGCGGGGCACGGTTCTGGCGCGGCGCTGGCCGGCCATGCTGCGCGAAACGGACTGTTTTGTCTGTGTTTCAGCCACCGTTTCAGAGATTGCCATAAGCCGGGGCGTGCCGCCGCAAAAGCTGATTGTCCTGCCGATCGGGGTGGAAATTCCGGACCGGCTACAGACCCGCAGGCCAATCTCGCACCTGTTTGTAGGGCGCTTCGTGGAGAAAAAGGGGATCGTCGTGCTCGCGGATGCGGTTCGGCGTCTGCGGTCGCAGGGCGATCAAACCGCTTTGGTCTGCGTCGGCGATGGTCCACTGCTGCCCGTGCTTGAGAATTTGGCCCGCGAGGTGCCGGGCGTCACCATAACCGGCTGGCTGTCCGCTGAAGCCGTGCGCGTTCGCATGAGCGAGGCGATATCGCTGCTGGTTCCCAGCATCATCGCCCGCGATGGCGACGCCGAGGGGCTGCCGAGCGTGATCCCTGAAGCAATGGCGCAAGGCTGTCCGATCATTGGTTCGGATAACGGCGGCGTGGCCGAGGCGATTCGAAACGACCGCAACGGTCTGCTGGTCCGCATGGGCGATGCCCAGGCGCTGGCTGCTGCCATGCATCGCGTCGTTTCCGAGGCAGGCTTGCACGACAGGCTTGGTTCAGCCGGACGGTCAACGGCTGCAACCGAGTTCAATGCCCGCATTCAGTCGGAGAAGTTGGAGGCGCTGCTTCTATCGAGGGGCCAGCGTTGTGGTTCTGAGGGCTGATTGCGGCGGCGATCAGCATTCTGTTCGCGTCTGGGTGCCCGAGCCGGTCTGGGAGCGAATCCGGTCGTCAGCCCTGCCGGCACTTCATCCGCGGGTTCCTCTTGTTGATGACGTAGACCCGCCCACGGCGGCGCACCACGCGGCAGTTCTTATCGCGCACCTTGGCGGAACGCAGGCTGTTACGGACTCTCATGACGCGCTATCTGACCCTGGGGAAGCTAGAGGCGCGCTAGGTAGTAACCTGCCTGCCTGCTGTCAAGCGCGGCGGGGCTGTCAGGACGCTGTCCCCTCTTGCTTTTCCGCCGCCAGGCCGCGAGCTTCCGGAAGGAAAGGAATTGCGACGTATGAAAAAGGTCTTCATCGACGGCGCGTCCGGCACCACAGGGCTTGGGATCCGCGAGCGCCTTGAGGCCATGCCCGACGTCATATTGAAAAGTCTGTCGTCCGACCGCCGCCGTGACCCCTCCGCCCGACGTGACATCATGGCCGAGGTGGATCTGGTGGTTCTCTGTCTGCCGGATGATGCGGCGCGGGAGTCGGCCGGCATGGCGGCCTCGCTCGGCAACGCGGCGCCCAAGGTGCTGGACGCCAGCACGGCACACCGTGTCGCGCCGGATTGGGTCTATGGCTTCGCGGAAATGCTCCCCGGCCAAGCGGAACGAATTGCCGCGGCAAGGAACGTGGCAAATCCAGGATGTTATCCGACCGGCGCAATCGGCCTGATTCGTCCTCTGGTCGATGCCGGGCTGCTGCCGGCCGACTATCCGATCACCATCAATGCGGTGTCCGGCTATTCGGGTGGCGGCAAAGCGATGATCCAGTTGCACGAGGCCACCGAGGGGGCCACCGGGGGTCCGGCGTTTGAGCTCTACGGGCTGGGACTGGAGCACAAGCATGTGCCGGAGATGGAGCTGTATGGCGGCTTGACCCGCCGTCCGATTTTTGTGCCGTCTGTCGGTCACTATCTGAAGGGAATGCTGGTGTCTGTCCCGCTGCACCTGGACACACTTCCGGGTCAGCCGTCGGGCGGCGATCTGCGTCGCGTGCTGGAGATGCGTTACCAGGGGTATGACCTGGTGCGGGTTGTCGACAGTCAGTCCGACGGCAAGCTGGAGCCCGAGGCGCTGAACGACAGCGACCACCTGGAGCTGACTGTCCACGTCAATGACAAGCATCGCCAGGCCGTGCTGGTGGCGCGTCTGGACAATCTGGGAAAAGGGGCTTCCGGCGCGGCGGTGCAGAACATCGGCTTGATGTTGGGTTTGCATCATGGTGTTGCCACGCGGGAGCTGGCAAATGCCCGGTAACGGCTGGCCGTATGGCACCGTCTTCTCGCTTGACGGTGTGACGCCAACAATCGCGGACGATGCTTTCATAGCGCCGACCGCGGCGGTGATCGGTGATGTGGTGATCGGGTCACAGACCGGCATCTGGTTCCACTGCCTCGTGCGTGGCGACATGAACAGCATCCGCATTGGCGCTCGGACCAACATCCAGGACGGAACGGTGATCCATATCGACTCAGGCGAGTTCGCGACCTTCATCGGCGATGACGTGACGGTCGGGCATAATGCGGTGATCCACGCCTGCACACTGCGAAACCGCGCCTTCGTCGGCATCAGTGCGACGGTTCTGGACGGTGCGGTGATCGAGGAGGGCGGTATGCTGGCAGCAGGCGGGCTGCTGACACCCGGCAAGGTCATCGGCCCGAACGAAATGTGGACTGGCTCGCCGGCCAAGCTACGACGGGTCATGGACACGGCCGAGCGGGCGCGATTTGATCGGAATGCCGTGGTCTACCGTGACCTGGCGGAGAAATTCCGGGCCGGCCTGAAGGTGGTGGGCTAGCGGAGAGATCGTCGAGCTCAGGGCTCGGCCGTTCCATCTTGGCTGAGGCTTCCCGGCGGATGCCCCCGGCACGCAGGTGGGCGGTGACAAGGTAAAGCGGCCCTCAGGCCGCACGTAGCTCGCTCAACCCGGGTCCTCGACAGCTGCTTCGGCCGCACCGTATCAATTGAGCCACAAAAAAAGGAGGAACCGCATGCGCGTCGCCATCATTGGTCAGCAAGATTTCGGAAAGGCCGCGCTGGATGCGTTTCGAGCCCGCGGCGACGAGGTGGTCGCGGTGTTCTGTGCGCCGGAGAAAGCCCGACCTGACCCGTTGCGCCTCGCCGGACAGGCGGCCGGTATACCGACCCACCAGTTCCCCAAGCTCACCGATCCCGAGGCGCAGGAGGCTCAGCGTGCCGCCAATGCCGATATCGCGATCATGGCCTATGTGACGCAGTTCGCGCCGCAGGACTTCTGCAACATCCCGAAGTTCGGGACGATCCAGTTTCACCCCAGCCTGCTGCCGCTGCACCGTGGCGCCTCATCCATGAGCTGGTCAATCATCCTCGGGCGCACGGAAACCGGCTTCAGCATTTTCCGTCCCAATGATGGTTTGGACGAAGGGCCGGTGATCTTGAGCCGGACCGTGCCGATCGAGCCTGAGGATACATTGGGCTCATTATATTTCGGCAAAATCTTCCCGATGGGCATTGCCGGCTTGATCGAGGTGGCTGATCTGGTGGTTGCCGGCAAGGCTCCCGCCATAGCCCAATACGAGCCGGCTGCCGGCTACGAGGGCATCATCCGCGAGGCGGAATCGCAAATTCACTGGGCGATCCATATCGATCAGACCTTCAACCTGATCCGCGGCTGTGACCCGGCGCCGGGCGCTTGGACGACGCACGACGGCAAGAAGCTGTTCCTGTTCGACAGCGCCAAACGCCCCGCCCGGACTTTCTCCGAGGTCAAGGGCAAGAAGATCGGTCAGATCGCCAGTCAATCCGGTTCAAGCCTTCTGGTGCACGGTCAAGGCGGCTTTATCGAGGTCCAGCGGATCCGTTGGGACGGTGGCAAGAAGGTTGCCGCCGCCGAGGCCGGGCTTGATGTCGGGACGATACTTGGCAGCTGAGATCAGACGGTTCTCGATCGACGGCCGGTCGGGGAGTCTTGCAGGCGGTTTCGGTTCCAGGCATTCGCGCTTGGCAAAATGGTAGTTCATCCGCGGATGGCCAGAACTTGTTCCTCGCGTTCCAGAGGTGGTCGGTTGCAAACAGCGTAATCCGCCAAGTTGGCCGCGGCGGCCCTTACGCCAATCAGCTGGGTGAGCCAATCAGCTGGTGGATTCTCAATGTGATACAAGAACAAACCGAAGCACACAGTTGTTTGCCCTGTTTCCCTTGAGTGGGTCGTTGCCCCGAAAGGCGGCGCCCTGTAGCGTCGGTCCAACATCAGGTAGCCGGAATCCGTCTGTTCATGCCCGCCCGCACGCTCCTGGCCGCCGTCGCGCTCATCGCCGCTTCGATGCCGGTTTCACCGCAAGCCGTTGCCAACCCAAGCGATTTGCTGATCGTAACGCGCGACGAGTCTGTGCAGCGCGCGGTTCAATCCGCCTACGTGCAGCCATTCACAGCGGTCACCGGCACGCCGGTCCAGCAGAAGCTCTGGGACGGCGGGTTCGAGGCGCTGCATGCCCAGGCCAAGGCGCCCGGCGATCCGTGGGATCTTGTCCTCGTCGATCCGGACGAGTTGTCGACCGGTTGTCGCGACGGCTTGTTCGAGAAACTGGACTGGTCAGCGATCGGTGGCAAAGACCACTATCTGCCGCAGGCAGTCAGTGATTGCGGTCTGGGCGGGATCATCGCGGCCACGGTGCTGGCCTGGGACAAGGAGAAGCTGCCCGTCGCGCCCTCTTGGTCCGACTTCTGGGACGTGGCGAAGTACCCGGGCAAGCGCGGCCTTCGGAAAGGCGTGCGCGGCAACCTGGAGTTCGCGCTGATGGCGGATGGCGTGGCGCCCGCGGACGTGTACAAGACGTTGGCCACCGCGGATGGCGTCGATCGCGCGTTCCACAAGCTGGACCAACTCAAGCCTTATATCGTGTGGTGGTCGATGGCGAGTGAGGCGGCGCACATCCTGTCATCCGGCGATGTCTTGATGACCAGTGCGCCGAGTGGGCAGATCGCCACCACGGCTGAGCAAGAGCACAAGAACTTTGGGATCCAGTTCAGCGCCAGCCTGTTCGAGCTGCAAAGCTGGGTGATCATGAAGGGCAGTCCGTCGCTCCGGATGGCGCAGCAATTTCTATACTTCACCGGCCTGCCGGCGATCGAGGTTCAGCTTCTGCAGCACAGTGGTGATGCGGGTTTGGCGAAGGCGCTGAACGACGGGTTGCCGCCCGAACTCGCGGCGGTATCACCGAGCAATCCGGCTAACATGGCGGCTGGGCTGAGGATCGACGCCGGGTTCTGGCATGACAACCTGACGAAATTGCGGCAGCGATTTGATGCCTGGCAGGGGCATTGACTTGTCGGTTCAGCCCGGCGATCGATCCGGACACCAGCCAATCGCGGGCTCGCTCGGGGCTGGTTTCTACGACAGCCTGACGGGTGGTGTCGCGGAATCGTCGCCGTTCGGGCGAGCGGGTGAGAAAGTTTCCGGTTCAGGACGTTTTGACGCAATCGGTGCTTTGCGTGACCCGACGGAGGATGCGATAAATCCCGTCGATGCGTGTGCTTTATCACCTCCCGTTATCGCCCTATGCCCGTAAAGTCCGCCTCGTGCTTGCTGAAAAGCGCTTGCCGTTCGAGTTGCGGCTGGAAAAGGTCTGGGAACGGCGCGCCGAATATCTGGAATTAAATCCGGCGGGCACGGTGCCGACGTTGACCGAGGATAACGGGTTGGTCATCCCGGATTCGGTGGTTATCTGCGAGTACCTCGACGAAGCCTATCCGGACAGCAGCCTGTTCGGCAGTACCTTGGCGGAGCGGATCGAGATCCGCCGGTTGTCAGCCTGGTTCGACGGAAAATTCGCCTCCGAGGTGACCCAGAACCTTTATGGCGAGAAATACCTTCGCCGGCTGACCCGTCGTGGGCTGCCAGATCCCGGAGCGATCCGCACCGGCTATACAGCGCTGCGGTATCATCTGGATTACATCGGCTGGCTGGCCGAGACACGACAATGGCTGGCAGGCAGCATTCTATCGATGGCGGATTTCGTCGCCGCGGCCCACCTGTCAACCCTGGATTTCGTCGGCGAACTGGACTGGTCGATGTCCCCCCCGGCCAAAGATTGGTACGCCCGCATCAAGTCGCGTCCGAGTTTCCGCGGCATCCTGGCGGATAGAGTGCCAGGCACGACGCCGCCCCCGCACTATGCCGACCTGGACTTCTGATCCTGCCATCGGGTCGATCAGAACGGGTCCGCTAACTTGACGGGTTAGGCGATGCTCCCGGCGGAGGGCTATGCCAGGGACTTTCCCAGGCAAAATTGATTGACATTGCAAAGTAACGAAACTTCTTGAGAGGGTCGGCTGTTGGGGCTGATCTGCGATCGCAGAGAAGCGCGCGTCCGCTCTTTCGGGCGTTGATCCTACTTTAGATTAATAACAGCGATGTAGTATGCTTTTCTCATGCGCGATACGACCGGCCGGAGCCTGCGGGGTTATTGCTGGCTGTGTTCTGCAGCTTTGCTCTGCGATTGCCGGTCTTGCTGATTGTCAGGCGCCCGGATTTTCGCTGACAGCGTTCGGCAGCACCTGCGAGATGAGGTTGCTGTGCTGTGATGATCCGCCGTTGTTTTATTCCGGCAATCGCGACTTCTTGATGTGATCCAAGCCTCACGCGGCACAACCGCCCGGCCACGCCAAAGCAACCCTCAGTCTGGTTCAAGACTTCTGTGTTCTCAGTCGCGCCGGGTTCTCAATCGGGCCAGCCAGCCGCACGTTACAATTCGAATCACATCGCTCCCGTTGCGTTTCGTTTTTTCTGCCATATCTACACCGTTCCTTGTCAACCAGGAGCTGTTCCAATGTTCTCCTTCAAACATCTGATCAAGACGGCGGCAGCTTTGGGCCTCGCGGTGATGCTGTCCGGCTGCGTCGTCTATCCGGCATGGGGTCCGTATCACCATCCGCGCCACTGGGACTATTGAACGGCATGAGCGGCGAGGCGACACGCCGCTCAGGCGGCCGTCCGACGGCTACGGCGGCGGTACTTCTTGAAACCAGCATCTTGGACACAGCCACGGCCGCCTTCCTGGCTGATGGTTATGCTTCAACCACGATCGAGGGGATCGCGCGAACAGGCGGTGTTGCCAAGCGCACGATTTACGCCCGCTGGAACGGCAAACCCGCCCTGTTCTTCAATGTCTTGGAACGACTAACGGCCCGGTGGCTGTCCGATACAGGCGACTGGGCCGAGGCGGACAGCCTTGAGGCCGCGTTGGCCCAGGCAGCGGAGCGGATCCTGGCTGTCGCTTTAACGCCGGAGGCGGTGGCATTGCATCGTTTGCTCATCGCGGAAAGCGCTCGGTTTCCGGAATTGCCGCGGATGATGCACCAGGCCGGCGCCGGTGAAGGCACCGCCCGCATTGCCACCCTGCTGGATCGCGCCGTCGCCGCCGGGATGTTGCCCAAGCAAGATACGACCTTTGCCGCTGAGCAGTTCTTGAACCTGGTGCTCGCCGGACCGCAGCGCCGCGCGCTCGGGCTTGGCCGGCCGCTTGACCAACAGCAGATAAAGGCCTGGTGCGAAACAAGCGTCGCGCTGTTTTTGTCGGGCGTCAGAAGCTGAAGGTTGCCGGCCCAACCCAATCAATGTTACCGCACGGCCTACAAAACGGCAGGATGGGCGGCTCTATGAAGCTTTTGCTGACCGGTGGTTGCGGATTTATCGGCTCCGCCGTGGTACGATACATTCTGCGCCAGACTGATCACCTGGTGATCAACGTCGACAAGATGACCTACGCCGCATCCGAGGACGCGCTGGAGGACGGCGCGCGGCATAACCGCCACATCCTCATCAAGGCTGATATCGCCGACGCCGCCGCGATGCGTCAGATCTTCGAGACGCATGATCCGGATGCGGTCATCCACCTGGCGGCGGAAAGCCATGTGGATCGCTCGATCGATGGTCCAGCCGACTTCGTGCAGACCAACGTCGTCGGCACCTTCGTCCTGCTGGAGGCAGCGCGGCGCCACTACGGCGCGCTGTCGCCCGGCAGGAAAACCGCGTTCCGATTTCACCATGTGTCGACCGACGAGGTGTTCGGTGCACTGGAACACGATGATCCGCCGTTCACCGAGACGACGCCATACGACCCGCGTAGCCCCTATTCAGCGACCAAGGCGGCGTCGGACCATTTGGTGCGCGCGTGGAGCCACACCTACAAGCTGCCAACTATTGTGTCGAACACCTGTAACAACTATGGGCCATGGCAATTCCCCGAGAAGCTGATCCCGTTGGTGACGTTGAACGCACTGGCTGGGAAGGAACTGCCGGTGTATGGCGACGGCTCGAACATGCGTGACTGGCTGTTTGTCGAGGACCACGCCGAGGCGCTGGTGCGCGTGCTTGAAAACGGCACGCCCGGCGGAACCTATGCCATTGGTGGTCGCCAGCCGCGGAGCAATCTTCAGGTCGTGAAGGCGATCTGCGCTCACCTGGACCTGCGCGCGCCGGACCCGGCGGGCCCGCGTGAGAGACTGATCAGGTTTGTCAGCGATCGCCCGGGCCACGATTTCCGTTACGAAATCGACCCTTCACACTGTGAACAGGCGCTGAACTGGAAAGCCCCGCACGATTTCGAACGCGGCCTCGCCCGCACCATCGACTGGTATCTGCAGAACCGCGCGTGGTGGGAGGCGCTTCGCGCCGCCAAGTATGCCGGCGAACGGCTGGGAACCACCGACGATGGCGCGGCCAAGGAAAGGGCCAGCGCGGCATGAAGGGGATCCTCCTCGCCGGCGGCTCCGGCACACGGCTGCATCCCATGACGCTGGCGGCTTCGAAGCAGCTTTTGCCGGTCTACGACAAGCCGATGGTGTACTATCCGCTATCGACTTTGATGCTGGCGGGTATCCGCGACATCATGCTGATCTCCACGCCGGACGATCTGCCGCAGTTCAGGCGCCTGCTGGGCGACGGCTCGCGGTTTGGCGTGCGGTTCGAGTATGCGGTCCAACCTGCGCCGGACGGCATCGCCCAGGCATTCCTGATCGGCCATGACTGGCTCGAAGGCGAAGCCTGCGCCCTGGCGCTCGGTGACAACCTCATTCATGCCGATCATCTTTCGGCGTTGCTGCGCGCCGCATCGGCCCGCCCTGTCGGTGCCTCGGTGTTCGCCTACCAGGTGCGGGATCCGGAGCGCTATGGCGTGGTCGCCTTCGACCACGCTGGCAAAGCGGTGGAGGTGGTGGAGAAACCTGCCGCGCCGACCAGCAATTGGGCCATAACCGGCCTGTATTTCTATGATCGGCAGGTCAGCGAAATCGCGCGGCGCATCAAGCCGTCAGCGCGCGGGGAACTGGAGATCACCGATCTGAACCGTGTCTACCTCGAGATGCGTGCGCTGCACGTGGAGAAACTGTCGCGTGGCTGCGCGTGGTTGGATGCCGGCACCCCTGACAGCCTGTTGCAGGCCGCGACGTTCGTGCAGACAATCCAATCACGCACCGGCATGTTGGTGGGCTGCCCGGAGGAAGTTGCTTTCCGCATGGGATTCATCGATGCCGATCGACTGCGTGACCACGCTACTCACCTCGGTAAGACCGATCTAGGGCGCGCATTGATGGAATTGGCTGAAGGGGATATGGCGTGAACGTCGAGTCACTGGCGATCGGCGATGTCAAGCTGGTCACACCGCCCCGGTTCAAGGATCCACGCGGGTTCTTCTCTGAGACCTGGAGCCAGGGCCGGTTCGCCGACGCAGGCATTCCCGGGCCGTTCATCCAGGACAATCACGCGGTATCGACCGAGGCAGGCGTCCTGCGTGGCCTGCACTGCCAGATCGGCCTCAACGCCCAGGGCAAGCTTGTGCGCTGCGTGAAGGGTGCGATCTACGATGTCGCGATTGACGTCCGCCATGGGTCACCGACATTCGGAAAATACGTCGGCGCGGAGATCAGCGCGGAGAACTGGACGCAGATCTGGGTGCCGGTCGGATTTCTGCATGCCTACTGCACGCTGACCGTGGAAACCGAGGTCATCTACAAGGTCACTGGCGCCTACGATAAGGCGGCTGAGCGCGGGGTAATCTGGAATGATCCGGACATCGGCATCGAATGGCCGGTTTCCGCCGACAAGGTCATCCTGTCCGACAAGGACAAGTTGCTGCCTCGCTTGCGCGAGCTGCCGGCGCTGTTTCATGCGTAGTGGGGGTTTTGGCCAGGTGGCCGACCCTGGGTCACGGCGGCAGCAGGCTCGATCGTGACAGGAAACATTCTTGTGACCGGCGGTAGCGGGCAACTGGCGTCGGCCCTCGCAGCCGCCGCGGGAACCCACCGCGTCGGCCGTCCGGACTTTGACTTTGACCGTCCTGAGACGATCGAGGCCGTGTTTCAGGCGGCCGTACCTCGGCTGGTGGTGAATGCCGCCGCCTACACCGGGGTTGATGCGGCCGAGACCGACGCCGATGCGGCCTATCGCGCCAACCGCGACGGACCGGCGATCCTGGCGCGGCTATGCGCCAAGGCGGACATCCCGCTGATCCACATCTCCACTGACTACGTGTTCGACGGTGCCAAGCCGGATCCCTACGTCGAGACCGACCCGGTCGCGCCACAGGGCGTCTACGGTGCCAGCAAGTTGGCCGGGGAGGAGGCCGTCACTGCCTCCGGCGCCAAGGCGATCATTCTCCGCACCGCGTGGGTTTATGCCGCGACCGGAAAAAACTTCGTGCGCACCATGCTGACCGTCGGGAAAACCCGACCGCAGCTTTCCGTCGTCGCCGACCAGCATGGCTGCCCGACCGCGGCCACTGATCTGGGTCGCGCTATTCTCGCGATCGTCGGCTGCCTTGACGCCTCGGGCTGGCAATCGGAGTACCGTGGCATCTTTCATGCCGCCGGCGCCGGTGCCACCACCTGGTTCGGTCTTGCGGCCGCGACGTTCGAGGAAGCCGGCCGTCATGGTGCCACGGTGCCCGAAGTCCGCCCCATCGCGACCGCCGACTGGCCCACGCCGGCGAAGCGTCCGGTCAACTCGCGACTGGATTGCACCAGGCTGCACGACGTGTTCGACGTCCGTCTGCCGCACTGGCGAGACAGCCTGAACCGGACGGTCGCCACGATCTTCGCCACCGCACCGCCATGAACAACGCTCGTTAAGTCGCCACTGCCAGGTCATGCGCCCGTATTCCTGATGGCGCCGTGACCAGTTAGAGCGATATCCATCGCGTTGCTCATGGACATCGCTCTAACTCTTTGTTTGATCGCATGATTCACCGCTACGGTGGTTCCACCTGCGCGGATAATGCTCTAGTCGTCATTACGCGCAGCGATCCTTCTCGCCGAGCGCGGCACCGAGGGGTCGACATCGATGTCGCGCATCATTGAGATCGTGCTTTTCCTGACGCCGTTTCTGGGCCTTGCCGCCTGGCGGCTGTTGTCGCCCACCGCTTTGCCGCCGGCGTGGCTGATTTACGGCTTTGCCGGATGTGTCGTCCTATTGCTGCTGGCCTTGTTCTGGCTGCGGCAACTTGACGCCGAGGATGCGGCTCAGGCCTATGTTCCTGCCGAAATACGAGGCGGGCGGGTGATCGAGGGACATCCAGGTGGACCACGATGATGTCCTTCGACTTTCTCAACGACACGGCACTGGGCAGGGTCTGGGACGCACTGCCGAACGCGCGCGTGGTCGGCGGTGCGGTGCGGGATGCGTTGGCGGGCCTTCAGGTGGCGGACATCGATCTGGCGACGCCGGACGCGCCGGAGCATGTGACCGAAGCGTTGGTCGCGGCGCAGGTGAAGGTGGTTCCGACCGGCCTCGCGCACGGCACGGTCACGGCGGTGGTCGACGGGCATGGCTTCGAGGTCACGACCCTGCGCCGCGATGTTCAGACCGATGGCCGCCACGCGGTCGTCGCTTTCACCGCGGATTGGCAGCAGGACGCCGCCCGCCGCGATTTCACCTTCAATGCCATGTCGACAGGCCGCGACGGTGGGGTTTTCGACTACTTTGGCGGCATCGCCGATCTGCGGGCCGGCCGGGTCCGATTTGTCGGAGATCCGGCTGTGCGGATCGCGGAAGACCACCTTCGTGTTCTCCGCTTCTTTCGCTTCCATGCCCGCTTCGGCAGGGTTTTGCCGGATGCGGTAACGCTCGGCGCGCTGCGGGATGCCATCCTCAACCTCCGCCATTTGTCCGTCGAGCGGGTGTGGAACGAGTTGCGACGTATTCTCGCTGCGCCCGATCCGACCGCGTCTGTCGCCCTGATGGATCGCTTGGGCATCTGGGCGGCGTTGCTGCCGGAGGCGACGGCTGTTAACCGGCTGGAAGGGCTGCCCGCTGACCCTGTCCTGCGCCTGACCGCGATGCTGACCGGCGACGCACTGACGCTGGCAACCCGGCTGAAACTGTCGAGCGAGGATCGTGACCGGCTGCTCAGGCTGACGACGACCCCAAGTGTCGCCGGTTCGGACGCGGCGCTGCGGCGCCAGTTGGCGGATCATCAGCGGGCGGACCTGCTAGATCGGACCTGGCTGGATGGGGCAGCCGACGTCCGGCAGCGGCTGGCCGCGATGACCCGTCCCGTATTCCCGCTGGAAGGGCGCGATGTCTTGGCGTTGGGCATCCCTGCCGGGCCTGTCGTCGGGGCCACGTTGCGGGACGTCCGGCGGTGGTGGCTGGATGGAGGGTGTGTTGCCGATCGTGACGCCTGTCTGATCGAACTTGCACGGACGATCGCGCTGCCCAACATGCAGTCGAAGAGGTGAGACATATGTCGGATGTTGAGATCTATACCCAGCCGTGGTGCTCGTTCTGCGAGAGAGCGCTGCATATCCTGACCACCAAAGGCGTCAGCTTTCGCGAAATCAGCGCGCCCCATGGCTCAGAAGCTCGCGTTGAAGCGCAGCAGCGTTCAGGCGGTCGCACGTCCATGCCGCAAATCTTCATCGGCGCCCAACATATCGGCGGTTGCGACGAGATGGTCGCGCTAGAACGGGCAGGCAAGTTGAATGCGCTACTTGGGGTGGCGTGAAAATTGCTGGCACTCGCTTGATGGGAGTGCCAACTTGCAACATTCTTACTGGATATCAAGCAGGGGCTTCGTCAGGACCGGAATGATTCATTATCAGTTGCGGTGCGGCCAGGCCCACGGGTTTGATGGCTGGTTCAAGGACAGCGGCAGCTTTGAAAAACAGGCCGGGCGTGGCTTGATCGAGTGTCCGGCGTGCGGCGGCACCGACATCGAGCGCGCCCTGATGGCGCCGGCGCTATCGAAGCGGGATGCTCCGCCGATCCAGGTCGCCGCTGAGACGCCGGTCGCGGCTTCCCAGGCGCCTACCGCCGCCCCGGCGAAAACCACGACAGACAGATTGCCGGCCCAGGTCGTGGCGGCGTTGCAGCGGATGCGCGCGGAAGTAGAGAAAAATTGCGATTATGTCGGTCATGAATTTGCCAGCCAGGCGCGGGCAATGCATCGCGGTGAGGTTGAGCCCAAGGGCATCTATGGCGAAACCACCGAGGCGCAGGCGGAGAGTCTGGCCGAGGAGGGGATATCAGTCGCGAAGATCCCTTGGGTGCCGCGCGCCGATGGGTGACACGCGCTTGTTCGGCTTCTCGGCTGTCGGCCTGAGCCTGTTACGGGCACCCGTCATGTCGGGCCAAGCACGCGATCAGCCGGCGACCTGAAGTACCCAGGTCAGGCGCACATGCAGTCACCAATCGACCCGCGAGACCGCCGGTCATCTCCAGCGCCGTCAATGGCCACACGGCTTGCCAGGGGGTCAGTGATCCAATTGTCTCTGGAGCTTTTTTAGCGGCAAGATGCCAACCGCTGATCCCAGAGCGAGAAGGCGCGAATATGCAAGTTCAGCCTTACCTGTTTTTCGACGGCTGGTGCGAGGAAGCGATGGAGTTCTATCGCCGGGTCCTTGGGGCCGAGGTCTTGATGAAGATGCGGTTCAAGGACAGCCCAGAGCCGACGTCCGCACCGGTCGAAGCGGGCGACAAGGTCATGCACGCGTGTCTGCGCATCGGCGAGACCCAGGTCATGATGTCAGATGGGATGTGCGCCGGTAAGCCGATTTTTAACGGCTTCGCGCTGTCTTTGTCGCCGGCGGACGACGCCGCGGCACAGCGGGTGTTCAACGAACTGAGCGATGGCGGCGCGGTGACGATGCCGTTGTCGAAGACGTTCTTCGCCTCGTCGTTTGGCATGCTGAACGACAGATTCGGGGTATCCTGGATGGTCATGGTCGCGGCTGAGTAACGCCACCGGCGAGGCGCTGCATTTGGTCGATCAGGTTCGACAGCGGACAGCTATCTGCCAATTGGGATTTGCCGTTGCCGTGATCCTGATGGCATCTGCCAGTCCAACCATCAGCTTGTTGCCAGAGCGCTTTCAGGCTGACGTAAATGGTCAGCGTCCTCTGGCTCGTTGTTTCCACGAGCAACTTTATCAGCCAGACTGTGCCGCTCAGGCTGATGTTGCTCCAAGACGATCGGGGTCGCATGCTCAACACGCCTGATCTCATCGTCATCGGCGGCGGCCTGGTTGGCGGCGCGATCGCATGGGGAGCGCAGGCCAGTGGTGCATCGGTCGTCGTGCTCGACGAGGGCGATATCGCCTACCGTGCCGCGCGCGGCAACTTCGGATTGGTCTGGGTTCAAAGCAAAGGTGCCGGGATGCCGCCGTATGCCGGATGGACCCGCCGCTCCGCGGGCCTGTGGCCCTGTCTGGCAGCCCGTCTTCATGAAGCGAGCGGGGTCGACACCGCGTTGGACCAGCCAGGGGGTCTCGCCTTCTGCCTGTCCGACGACGAATACGAGCAACGTCAGTCGCTGATCCACCGCATGCACAACGAAAGCGGCGATATCGGCACCCGCATGCTGTCGCGGTCGGACGTGCGCGAAATGGTCGCCGGCCTTGGCGATGAGGTTGTCGGCGCCAGTTTCTGCCCGCTCGATGGACACGCCAGCCCGCTGCGTCTGCTGAGCGCACTGCACCAACCTTTGGATTATCGACCAGGCCACAAGGTCACCCGCATCGATGCGCGACCCAACCGCTTCACCGTCCAGGCCGGCGACGAAACGTTTACGGCGCCGCGCATCGTCGTCGCGGCCGGCCTGGGAAGCCGCGACCTGGCACCGCAGCTGGGGTTGCACATGCCGGTCTCACCATTACAAGGTCAGATCATTGTGACCGAACGGCTGCGGCCGGTCATCGCGTTTCCCACCCACCTGCTCCGCCAGACCGCCGAGGGCACCGTCATGTTCGGAGACAGCCAGGAGGATGTGGGCTTTGACATCGCCACGAGGATCATGGTGCTGAAGAGGATCGCCGATCGCAACATAAGGACCTTTCCCGCTTTGAAGGAAGCCGCCATTGTCCGCATGTGGGCAGCACTGAGGGTCATGACCCCCGACGGCTTGCCAATTTATGAGCAATCCCAGCGCTTCCCGGGCGCCTTCGCCGCGACCTGCCACAGCGGCGTGACCCTGGCCGGCGCCCACGCCCTGGCGCTGGCGCCGGCCATACTCGATGGGAAACTTCCAGACTGCCTCGCAGCCTTGACCAGTCGTCGCTTCCAGCAGCCGGCGGCAGCGTAAGACCAGTATCGCGCCTCAGACGAGCGCGATACGTCGCTGTCCATTTGAAGTGGCCGATTCGCAGGCCTGCTCGTGCCCGCTGCGCGTGCTCTGCGATCGGGCGCTAGCCGAAACCGCGGGAGCGCCGCACGACGCTGGCCTTATCGCCGAGATCCTGTCCGTGCGCGCGGTGGAAGAACTGAAGCCGGGCTCTGCCGCAACCGGCATCGCATCGTCGCGTTCATCACCCCTGGGCAGAGACCGAAATGCTGAAAAACCTCTGGCTTGTCACCAAACGTGCAGTCGAAGCCTTTATCGAGGATGGTGCGCTGTCACGCGGCGCCGCCATCGCATTCTACGCCGTCACCTCGATCGGGCCGGTCCTGCTGATCGTTGTCGCGGTGGCCGGCTTCTTTTTTGGCGAGGACGCAGCGCGCGGTGCGTTGATGGGCAAGCTTGGCCAAGCCATGGGCCCGCAAAGCGCGGGGTTTCTGCAACTCGCGATCGGCAGCGCATCGAACCGTGGTTCCAGCGTTCTCGCCACCATTATCGGCCTGGTGTCGTTGGTCATCACCGCCAGCGGCGTGTTCGGCGAGATGCAGACCGCCCTGAATGCGATCTGGCAAGCCAGTCCCGAGGACGCGCCCGTCGTGCGCATTATCAAGGCGCGCCTGACCAGCCTGGGTCTTGTTGTGGCCCTGGGCTTTTTGTTGCTCGTATCGCTGATGATTGGTGCCGCGATCGCCGCGCTCGGTCACGCCCTGAACAACGTCATGCCGTTCGCCGCGACGCTGTTTCGCCTGCTGAACTTTGTGGTTTCCCTGATGTTTCTCAGCGCGATCGTCACCGCCATCTACAAGATTCTGCCGGACAGGCGTCTGGAATGGCGTGATACCGTGGTAGGCGCTTTTGTCACTTCCCTGCTGATCACGATCGGCAAGATGGGGATCGGTATCTACATCGGCAGCAGCGGCATCGCCTCCAGCTACGGGGCTGCCGGATCCGTCCTTGCGTCGCTGCTTTGGGTTTACTACTCGGCGCAAATCTTCTTGTTCGGCGCCGAGTTTACCCGCGCCTATGCCGATCACCGCATCGCGGCCCGACAGCCGGCGGAGGCGGGTTCGGGCTAGGACCCCCATCAGTGCAGACGCTTCAGGGCGGCGAAAGGATGCGGCTCTGGTTCGTCCTCGATAGCCTGCAATTCCGTCCCGGGCCTGCGTGGGTAGGGGTCGAGCGCCAGCCCGAGTTGTTCTGACGCTGCCTCGCCCAGATCGATCAGGTTGCCGAGGAACGGAATCTCATCGTCTGATTCCGGGTCTATGTCGTCGGATTCCTCGCCTGACGGAACGAAGCGGACCTGAAAAACCTCTTCCAGAGTCGCATCGAACTCTTCCAGGCTTATAGCACAGGTCTGTCTGATCCGCGCCTGTAGCACGCCACGCGCCAGAACAAGATCCCGACTTTCCCGAATGAGATGAAAGGCACAGGACATAGCCAGAACCGCCGGAAGGTTCATCCGAACGGCCAGAGCCGAACACTCATTTGGATTTGCCTCGACCGTCAGGTCCAGCCCGGTCGGGCCGATGCGATCGAGTGCCAAGGGTCGGTGGAATTCCAAGGTCATCGAGCAGCCTCCGCCGCCGGCAAAAAATCAACCTCGCCCGCCAACAATGCATCCATGTTCTGCTGCCCCAGACGAAGTGCTTCTGCCCCGGCCAGCCGAGCGAGCGCGGCCGCCGAGCCCTCAGGCGGTGCCTTGCCGCGCCAAAAATTCCGCGCCAAGGCGATTTCCAGTGCCGCGCCATCGTTCCAGACCGCGGCATAGGCGGCGCTGCGGCCATGAAACGCCTCCCACATCGCGCGATTGCGTTTGCCGACGGACAGGTCGCCAACACCCATTTCCCGCAGGTTGATGTCCATGTCGAGGAACATGGCGTCGAACACCGCCTGAGCCAGCGCCGGGCCGCGATCCGGGTCGACGTCAAGCCGGCGAACGAGCAGGTAGACGTGCAACACAATGGCGTCGAAGCGCCCGTCCAGCGTGTCCGGGACGCCTAGCGTGCCATACAGGTATGGATCGCGCGCCGCGGCGACGGCCGAGCTGTAGAGCTTGAAGGCGGCATGTTCGAACTTGTCGCGTCTGCGGAGGAAACCGGCCAATTTTGCCTCGATGCTTAGGGTATGGCCGAACGGCCGCTTGCTCATTGACACGGCTGGGGCGACCGTGACACGCACCTATAAAATAACATTGGCCGCCGATCCAACCAGTCGATCCAACCAGTCGGCCGCCAAAATCCGCGGGATGCATCAGTTGCCCAACCTAAATGCCGTTCGCCGCCTGTTGTTGATCTCCTGCCTGTTGCTGTCCTCTTGCGCCTGGCTGATGCCGCCGCCGCAACTGCGGGGCAACAAGGTTGATCCAGAGTCGATGAAGGAACTTACGCCTGGGACCTCCACCAAAGCCGACGTGTCGGCGATCATTGGCTCACCGACGGCTCGCGACAGCTTCGACGACAACACCTGGCTTTATATCAGCGAGATGACGCGGCAGCGTATCGGCCGCACGTTGGGCGAGCTCAAGCAGAATGTCATCGTGCTGAAATTCGACGACAAAGGCGTGCTGTCGACGATCAGCAAGCTGGACAAGGAAGATGCGCTGCCGGTGACGGTGATCGCACGAACCACGGCGTCGCCGGGGACCGAGGCATCGTTCATGCAACAACTTCTCGGCAATATCGGCCGCTTCAACCCGACGGGCGCTGGCCCGGCGGCCACCGGCGCCCCCGCCGGCGGGGCGCCGGGTGCGGTGCAGTGACTGTCCTATCAACGGCTGGCTTGTCACTTTCTGGCTCGTCACACGCCGATGCCTCGGGCAGCTTTGCCAGCATTGCGAAAAGGTGCATGACCCGTGCCTGACCGTCCTGGTCAGGACCTGTTGCGTCCCGCCACTGTCATACAGGTCTTGCCCGATGGACATTGCCCCGCCCACCGTCATATCAGCCGCGGACGCGCTGGCGCTTCGTTACGGTGCCCAAGGGGCGCCGGTGGCCGGACCGTGGAACGATCATGTCGCCTTGATGCTGTCCCACCGCTCGATCCGCGGCTACCGGCCGGACGCGTTGCCGCAGGGAACGCTAGAGACACTGATCGCCGTCGCGCAGTCCGCTGCCACCAGTTCTAACCTGCAGACCTGGTCGGTGATCGCGGTGACCGATCCGGCCGAGAAGGCCGCGCTGGCAAACGTGGCATCCCATCAGAAGCACATCGAGCAATGTCCGCTGTTCCTGGTCTGGGTCGCGGATATTTCGCGCAATCAACGCCTGGGCGCCGAGGAGGGCGTTCCGCTGGAGGTCATGCCGTACCAGGAAACCTTCTTGGTGGCCGCGATCGACACCGCGCTGGCGGCGCAGAACGCCACGGTCGCGGCAGAATCACTTGGCCTGTCCTGCGTCTATATCGGCGCGCTGCGCAACCGGCCGCAGGAGGTCGCGCAGATTGTCGGATTGCCGGCCGGCGCCTTCGCGGTGTTCGGCATGTGTGTCGGTTATGCAGCGGCGAGCGCTGCCAACGAGGTCAAGCCTCGGCTGCCACAGGCGGCGGTGCTGCACCACGAGAAGTACGACGCTTCCGGTGAACAGGCGCATCGGGCGGCCTACGACGCGCTGATGGGCGCGTTTTCCGCTCGGAACGACATGGCGGCGGACACTTGGACCAAGCGGGTGATCAACCGCATGGGCAAGATCGCCGCGATGGGTGGGCGCGACACAATGGTCGCGGCGCTGAACGCGATGGGGTTCGAACTGAAATGAGCAGCGCTCGAGGCCAATCATTCGATCTCCACCTGCCGGAGCGCGGATTGCCCGGGAAGCAGCCCCGTCACCGCAGGCGTTGGCGGATGACGAGCGACAGCAGCACGGCCCGGATCCGGCATACGCCTACACTTGAGGCGTATGCCCCTGATTATTTCCGCTGCTGTAGGAAGAACCGCATCATCTCGCCGGTGGCGTCTGGTCCTTTCGGATCAGTGTACGAACCTGTCGAGCTGCCGCCGAACCAGGCGTGGCCAGCGCCCTGAACCACCCACTTCTCGATCAGTGGCCGACCGCCCTGGTCGAGGTAGAGCGTTCGGGTATAGGCATGACCACCCGGCACCTGACCGGTCTCGATCTGCCTGCGAAGCGATCTGCTGCTCACCGCCTGCTCAACGACGGCCTCGCCGTTTCGCGGATTGACCGTGGTATCGCGCGTGCCGTGGAAGACGATGGTCGGCACATGGCGGCGGCCCCCTGAACGGCCGGCGCCTGGGCTGCCGCGCTGCATTGCCGCGAATGCCGATTGCATGTCCCGCGCCGCGCCACACGCCAATCCTGAATGCACGCCCACCGCCGTGAACAGGTCTGGGTATGTGTTGCCCATGATTGCCGCGGCCGCGCCGCCCGCTGATAATCCAGCCACATAGACCCGCGCCGGATCCACCGCGAAGTCGTGCATGATCGTTCGGGTGATGCCGGCGATGAGGGCTGGCTCGCCGGCATCACGTTGCTGGTCGCCGTGGTTGAACCAGTTCCAGCATCGCTGGGCGTTGGCCTGACTTGTCTGGGCCGGATAAGCAACCAGGCAGCCATGCGCCTCGGCGGCGATGTTCATCTGGGTTCCAGCGGCGAAGTCGTCAGCGGATTGCGTGCAACCGTGCAGCATGACGATCAGCGGAACGGGCTGGCCATGATAACATCCGGGCACATACAACTTGTATGAGCGGGCGCCGTGCTGGTTGCTGAACGTCTTCGCCAGAAACCGCGCACCGCCTGCGGGGCCTTGCTGGCGGCCGACCGGCTGTGGCGCAGGTGCCGGATCAAGGGACCGCGCCCGCGCGACCATATCATCGATAGTCGGCATCGGCTGCCCGCCGAACATCCTTTGCAAAGCGGCCGCCGCTTTCGATAGTTGGCCTTCTTTAGTCAGACCAGCCGCGGCGACCATGTCTTTCAAGTAAAAGTGTTTCATAGCTGAGGTCTTCCAAAACTGGGATCGCGCATGGTGGTCAGGCACCGTGATCGGGGTGATCGTTTGCCGCGGGACTTCGGTTCAGCGGGTACGGTCAGCGAGGGCTGCCCTGACCTCGGCGCTGGCGTGGAGCGCGCCCAGAACCGTCACCGAGGCAATCGCCGCGCGTGCCAGTTCGGCTGTCACATCCTGAGCGATGTTGGCCATGCCGAGGACATTGATGTGCAGCATCTCGCCCCGTTGCCGCGCGACCTCCAGGTCATCACGGCTGTAATGACACAAGCCGAGTTCCAACGTCTTCCGAGCGACCGACTGGCGCACCACGTCGGCGTGCCGATCAAGCTGGTTGCGAATAGCCGTGCGGATGAAATCGGTCCGGTTGGCATAGAACCCATCCCGCACCATCAGATCGACATGACCGAGGTCCACGAACCCGAGGTTGATGGTGATTTTCTCACTGTCCGCAAGTTTTGGCCGCAGTTCGTGGACATTCGCCGCCATCACCATCTCCTTACCATCCAACTGGATGGTAAGTGGGATGCTGAGGGGCGCTTACAAGATCTTATTCCGGTCGACGCTTGCATTGACCGGTTTGCGCGCCGGGCTGGCGGGCGAGCGCGCGGGACAGGGGGCGACGCGGCACAGAATCAATCTGCTACCGGTCGGCGCAGGCACCGATTGGTTCAGTCGAAGCCCAGGAACGCCTCGGCCGAACTGATCGGCGGCGCGGTCCTCAATGCTGCCAAATCCGGTGTGGGTCGAGCGGTGACGGGATCACCGGCGAGCAGGGCTTCCAGTTCGGCGGCAACCCGCAGCACCAGAGCGTCGCCGCCGCGCGGTCCGACGATCTGCAGTCCGAACGGCATCCCGTTGCGATCGCGCCCAACCGGCAGCGACAACGCCGGGTGTCCAACCAGGGTGACCGCGTAGGCCATTGCCAGCCAGTGAAAATAGGTCCGGGTCGGCGTGCCGTCGATCACCGCCGGATAGAGCTCTCGCCACGATCTGGGGCTGACGGTCATGGTCGGTGTCAGAATGATGTCATAGCGTCCAAAAAACGACTGCCACCGATGATACAGCTCGGTTTGAAGCGAGAAGGCGCGGGCGATGTCTTCTGCGCTGTACCGCAGGCCCTCCTCGACATTTGCCCTCACGTTGGGTCCGACCTGATCCGGCGTGTCGCGAACCTTCTTTAAATGAGCCGACAGGAACCCAAGCGCGCGCAGCACCTCGAACGCCTCGTCGGTTCCAGCACAATCGGGTGTCGCGTCGTCGGCCCGCGCGAAGACATGCCGGAACAGGTTGGTCTTCTCCACGAACACGGATGCAATGTGCTGTTCGGTTGGAGCGAAGCCGAAATCCGGGGTCAAGGCCACGCGCAGTCCCGCCAGATCGACGCGCGCCGGCGGATAGAGGTCGCCTGCCGACCGCACTGTCCTGCCATGCACCGTGGTCGCCAGCGGATCGCCCGCATCGTCGCCGATCATGCCGCTGAGCAGCAAGGCTGTGTCGGCCACGGTTCGGCCCATTGGTCCGACGACCGGCAATCCGCTCCAGCCGTGCGGGCGGCGTTCGGTGGGGACCAGGCCGGGCGTCGGGCGAAAGCCTACAATGCCGCAGAAGGCCGCGGGATTACGGAGCGATCCGCCCATGTCGGAGCCTTGGCAGATCGGCGCCATTCCGGTTGCCAGCGCGACGGCCGATCCTCCGGACGATCCGGCGCAGGATTTTGCTGGATCAAACGGGTTGCCGGTCGCGCCGTAAACCGCGTTGCGGGTGTTTGCCCCGGCACCGAACTCTGGCGTATTGGTCTTTCCGACAACGATGGCTCCGGCCGCGCGCAGCGCCGTTACGAGACGGTCGTCGCTATCGGGAACATGATCGCGGAACAAGGGACTGCCGAACGTGGTGCGCAGGCCGGCCGTTGGTTCCAAATCCTTGATCCCGATCGGCAATCCATGCAGCGGCGGCAGCGTGTCGCCTCTCGCCACCGCGGCGTCGGCGGACTTCGCTGCGGTGCGAGCCCGAGCAAAGTCGCGCGCCACCATCGCGTTGACCGCGTGGTCCACCGCCTCGATACGGGCGATGCAGCTTTCCAGCAGCTCCGCCGCGGAAAGCCGTTTCGTGCCGATCAACCGACGGGCGACGACGGCGGTCAGATCACAGGGCTGCATGGTCAATAACCCAGTGCCAGCCCATCTTTCCTGGGCTCTGATCCGGCCACGAGACAGCCGCGCTGGCGATCGATCCAGATCGCCTGTCCGCCGCCAAGCGGCCGTTCGGTGGGCTCCGGATGATGCCCCAGTGCCGCCAGCTTGCGCACCAGATCGTCAGGAACACCGCGTTCGACCTGCAACTTTCCGCCATAGGGAAAGACCCGGAACAGATCGATCGACTGCTGGATATCCAGGCCATACTCCAGCAAGTTGGTCAGGAACCAGGACTGCCCCATCGGCTGGTAGTGGCCTCCCATCACGCCGAATGGCATGACCGCCTGGCCGTTCTTCATCAGCATGCCGGGAATGATGGTGTGCAACGGACGCTTGCCGGGCGCGATGCAGTTCGGATGCCCGCGTTCCAAGCGAAAGCCGAAGCCGCGGTTCTGCAACATCACGCCCGACTTGTGCGCCAGGATGCCGCTGCCGAACCCCTCGAACAGGGAGTTGATAAAACTGCACGCATTGCCGTCCTTATCCACCACGCACAGATAAATCGTGTCCTTGTGTGGTGGCAGGATCGACTCGCCTGCCCGGGGCAGCTGGTGCATCGCGACCGTGTCGCTGATCAGCGCACGCTGGGCGCTCAGGTAGTCCGGGGACAGTAGTTTGGTCACCGGAACGTCGACGGCACCCGGGTCCGCCACGAAGGCATCGCGGTCGCGGTAAGCGAGCCGAGCGGCTTCAATATGCCGGTGGGCGCGGATGAGGCCCGAGGCACCATCGGGTGCCGACGGCAGGCCGGCGAGCATCCCCAGGATCATCAGCACCAGTAGGCCCTGCCCGTTGGGAGGGCACTGATACACGTCGTAGCCCTTCCAGTTCAGCGTGATGGGATCGACGAACTCAGCATTTCGCAGGCCTTTGGCGAAATCCTCTTCGGTGTGGAGGCCGCCGTGCTCACGCAGCGTCGCCACCATGTCGGCCGCCACGGGGCCTTCGTAGAACGCCTTGGCGCCGTGCCGGGCGACCGCGCGCAGCGTCTCGGCCAGCGCCGGCTGCGCGAATAGGTCACCCGCCTTGGGCGCGGTGCCACCCGGCAGAAACGGCGTGGACCCGCCCTTGCGCAGCTTCTCCTGGAGGCGTGTCCAGTCCCAGGAGACTTTCGGGTGCACCGGCCAGCCATCCTGAGCATAGCGGATCGCCGGTCGCAGCAATTCGTCCAGCCCCTTGCGGCCGTGTGCCTTCAACAACGTTTCCCAGGCGTTGACCGCCCCTGGCACGGTCACGGAATGGGCCGAGGTGTTCACCTGGACCCGCATCTGGCGGCTTTCGTACCAGTCGATGTCGGCGGCGGCGGGCGCCCGTCCCGAACCGTTCAGCGCGTGCACTTTTCCGGTTCCAGCCGGTGCATACAGGCAGAAGCAGTCGCCGCCGATGCCGGTCGACTGCGGTTCGATCACGCACAACACCGCGACCGCTGCGACCGCGGCGTCCAGCGCATTGCCGCCGGCCCGCAACACCTCGAGCGCGGTCAGCGTGGCGGCGGGCATTGATGTTGCCGCCATCCCGTGGGTGGCATAGACCGGGCTGCGGCCGGGAAGCTGATAATCGCGCATGGTAATCCTCGGGTTAGGTGACCGTCACATTATCCCAGCCGGCCGCCAAGGCAACGCGCACGGAGGATGCGATGGCAGAGCAGATCACTTTTGACGCCTTCCAGGCGGTGGACATCCGCGTCGGCACCGTCACCGATGCCCAGGCTTTTCCAGAGGCGCGCACGCCGGCGATCAAACTGACGATCGACTTCGGGCCGGAGATCGGGCTGAAGAAGTCCAGCGCGCAACTGACCGTTCATTACCGTCCGGACCAGTTGATCGGCCGCCAGGTCTGCGCCGTGGTCAATTTCCCGTCCCGTCAGATCGGGCCGTTCATCAGCGAGGTGCTGACGCTTGGCATGCCGAACGAGGATGGCGCGGTGGTTCTGGTTCGGCCCGATCTAAGGGTGCCGAACGGGGGAAAATTGTTCTGATACCGCTCGGCGCTTGCTCCGATCGATGTTAGAGTCATGTTTCGCGCGCCGCGCCCTCCTTCGCGTGCTCAGTCGCCGGCCAACCCGACGCGCAGACCGGTCAGCGCAAACGTCGCTCGGTCTGAAGGGCAAGTGGCTGGGCAGCAGGGAACACGGGTCAGTGCGGGGTTGTCGCCGGAAGCGCACGGCGGCGCGGCGGCGGGCGACTTAACCGACCTGGTAGAAGCCGGGCTGCTCAGGCGCGTCCGTCAGATCCTCGTCGATCGAGGAAACCTCGGCCATCCGCGGACCCCGGCGACATAAGCGCGACAGTTCCTCCACCGAAGCGACGTCGCCGGCGATCAAGGCCTCGACCGCACCATCAGAGCGGTTTCTTACCCACCCGGAGATGCCGAGTTCGGTTGCCTTCTGAACCATCCAGGCCCGGTAGCCGACACCCTGCACCCGGCCTGTGATCACCAGCCGCTTTGCGTTCACCGATCCCCCCGCGTCAGGTCGATATACCGGGATGCCAGCGCGATGTCCGCCAGCAGGCTGGCGCGCCGATCGACCGCCTGTTGATCCTGGCCCCATTGTTCTGCCTGGAACAACTCGTCCAGAAAGCCCAGGGCGAAGGCTGTCGTGGCATCCAACTGCCCCGCCGCGAGCGCCAGCCCCAGGACCAGGCTTCCCAGCGCGGGTATCGCTATGCCAAGCGCCGCGAGCGCATCTGCGTCCAGCGCCGCGACCGTCCGTTTTAGCGCGGCGACGCTGTCATGATGCTGCTTCAAGTAGGCAACGCCAGTAGCGACCCGCAGAGGAGCGTCGAAGGTCAACGCGGCCCAGTCAAGCCAAGGCTGCCATTGCTGATGCTGGCGCTGCACGAGCTGTCGTGGCGCGTCGGCGCGATAGCAAAGCAGGTCGGTCTCACCATACCGCGCGATCGCGTCGACAGTTGGGTCCGGGTCCGGCGCGACCCGCTCCGCCGCGGTGCCGGCGAGACGCGTCAGGGGCGTGTCCTTGAACGACATCTCGCCTCCCTTGGCGTATCCGGCGGCCTGCCACTCTTCAGCGATCGCCTGCGCCAGCCGCTTCGAACCCACCACCAGCAGCGAACCGCTCGGCAGGCGCAGCGGCTTGCCGTCCAGCAGGATCGAGTGCCCATTTTCAGAACGCTGGGCCGCCGCGGTGCTCCAGAAGCGTTTCACCAAACAACTTTCACCGAAACAGGTTCTTCAACAACGCCGCCGGATTGGTGGCACCCGGTTGCGCCCCTTTGCGCGGCGCCGCTGCTGCCACCGTCTGACCCCGTGCTGCTGCCAGGGCCGGGGTGCAGATGTCGGTCGAACCGCCGCCGAGCAATTTATCGCCCCCGAGCAGGCCGCCGACAATACCCAAGGGCGTGGCATTGCCGACAAATGCCTTGGCCACGGTGCCGGCATTGGCCTCCGCCGCGCCGATGTCGTTGACCTTCACCGACGGGTCGCGGATCGGCCCGGAAACAGCGATCGGGACGACCACGCCGGCGCCGGCAACGCGCGCTTGCGGGCGAAGCGCAAGGGCCAGGGTTTCCGCGCCGAGGTTGATTGTTCCCGCGCCGGTCATGGTCAACAACGAAGAACTCAGGGCCAACGGGCTGATCGCCGCGGTGCCGTGGCGAGCGATCATGCGCAAGCCGAAGCATTTCAGTTCGCTTGTCCCGCCCTTGCCCACCAGGTTCAACGCGTTCAGCGAGTCCATGACCTTGCCAAGCAGACTGCCCAGAAGCCGATTGTCGATGGTGCCCCCGGCTATCGCGAGCCCGAGGGAACCATCAAGCGACGACGCCATGGCATGAAGGCTATCGCCGGTGCCGCTCAGGTCTGCGTAGACCTCCAAATTCCCGGCGGCGTAAGACGGTTGATTGACCGCGGCGAGGATGGTTTTCAGCGACAGGCCCGGCGCGTGCAGGACCAGGTGAACCGGCGGCGCGGGCGGCGCGGCGTCGGCGGAGAGCTGACCCGTGAGATGACCTCCCGGCAGCTCCGCGCTGAACGGATCGACGGCCAGCTTGCCGTTCGTCAGCACGGCGTGCGTGTTGATCGCCTTGTAATCCGCACCGCCACTGTGGAGGTCGGCAATGGCGACTGTCACGTCGACATCGGCGGTGCGCAAGACGTCAAGCGGGATAGGCCGGTCGGAGAACAGAAGGTCACCGTGGGGTTTTGGAGGCGCTCGCGGGGTGGTTGCCGATGGTGGATTGCCGGCCGATGGCGAAGCGGCGGCCGATGGCGAAGCGGTCGGGGCTGCCGGCGGCTTCGATGGCGCGGCGTGCGGCATGTGCGCGATTTCCGCCTGCAACGCATCGGCGTCGATCCGGCTTGATTTCAGATTGGCCGTCAGCGACTTGCGGGATCCTAAACGGATCGCGGTGTCGCCGGAGAGGTCGCCGTCCGCGCTGCTCAGACTGATGCCGCGCAGCGCGGCGCCGTGTCGCAAGCCGCCGTCGACGTCGCTCAAGCTACCCTGGAACGCCAGCGCCTTGACGGCTGGCAACGGCTGGCGGGCCAATGGCGACAAAGCGGACAGGTCCGGTATCTTGGCGATGAGCGACAAGGCCACCCCGCTCAGAGCCCGGGGATCCGCGATCGCGCCTTTGGCGGTTGCCGTCGCGCCTGCCGCCTGGACCGTCACGTCGATCGGGAAAGGAGCCGGTTTGGCGCCAGGCACCAAAATCCCCAACGCGCCGAATGTGCCGATCGCCGTTACCGGCGCGGCACCTATGCTGGCTGCGGCATTGACGCTGGTCGGCTGGTCCATCTGGGGCGCGTTGACGTCAAGTTTGTCGAGCGTCAGGCCGGGGATTTGGCCGCCTAGATCAGAGGCCCCGACATGCAGCGTCAACGTCGAGATCTGCGGCAGATTGCCGCCGGTGTCGGCAACCTTGGCGGCAAAGTTGAGGTCGTGCAGTGCCGGCAGGGCAAGGCCTTGAAACAGTGGAGCCAGAGCGGTGGCATCCGGCACCGTGCCGGTGACCGCGAGGTTGTAGCCTTTGCCCTGAAGCGGCCGCGTCATTGATCCATCCGCGGTCAGTCTGGCCCCGGCGGCGGTCAGCGCCAGCTTCACCGGCCAGGGCGAGGTCGCCGCCGGCGCCTGCAACCGCGTCAGGCTGCCGGTATCGGCCTCCAGGTGTAGCGCCGTATCGTGGTAGCTGGCGTCGGCGACCAGATGCAGTGGCGAATCAGGTGACGAGGCGTTCGCCTCCAGTTGTGGAAGACCGAGCGTCGTGGTCTTTCCGGCCGCATCGTCCCGATAGGCAAGCGTGCCGTCCTGGATGCGGATCTGGTCAATGCTGACGGCTGCTCCGGTCTTGTTCGCTGGTGCCGTCGCCGGGGCAGGGGCCTGGGAGCCAGCCGGGGCAGTCGGCGCGACTTCCGGCGTCATCTGCCAATTGGTCTGGCCTGTGGTGGCGGTCTCCAGCAGGATGTCGGGGTGGATCAGCAAGAGGTGGTCGATCTCGATCCGGCTGGACAGCAGCGGCAGCAAGCCGAGTTCCAGCTCCATCGACTGAAGCGTGGCCATGTTCGGGCGCGAGAAGCCAGGCGGATTGGCGAACGCGACATCGGCGACGCGGATCGTGGGAGTCAGGGAAAACCCGATGCTGATCTTGCCATTCAGCGACAGGTCGCGGCCGGTGGCGCGCTTGACCGCCTCGGTAATCCTGGGTTTGAGGCTGTTCGGGTCGAAGCGGCTGAGTAAGACGGCCCCCGCTCCCGCGACAATGAGAATAAGCGCGGCGACGGCGATCAGGGCGATGCGCAAGGGTCGACGCAGGGTCATCGTCCTCTTTCAGGTGATCGGGCGGGCGGGGCTTGAAAGCCCAGCGTCTTGAATGTGGCCCTCATATGGGGCGGCAGTTCGGCTTCGACAGTCAGTGTGCCACCCGCGGGATGCGGCAGGACAAGCCGTTTAGCGTGAAGGTGAAGATCGCTGGACAAGCCTTCGACAAGAGCGGCGAAGGCCATGTTCTGGTCCGGCTGCTCGTATTTCTCATCGCCCAGGATGGGGGCCTTGATGGCGACGCAATGGACGCGAAGTTGATGGGTGCGGCCGGTCAGCGGCTTTAGCTCCAGCCACGCCAACTTGCGGGCGGCGTGATCCAGCGTCTGATAGTCCGTGATCGCTCGGGCACCATCGGGGTCATCGCGTTCGGCTGGGGCGGTGCGCTCGCCACGAGCGCCGCCAACCCGCTTCAGCGGCAGGTCGATGCGGCCTTCAACCGGGACGGGGCGGCCGGCGACGACGGCCCAGTACGTCTTGTCGATGTCGCGGCCGCGGAACAGGGCGGCCAGCTTCCCCGCCGTGCCGGGTGTGCGGGCGAGCAGCAGGACCCCGGTGGTGTCGCGGTCCAGGCGGTGAACCAGGCGGGGCCGGTGTTCGGAGCCGAACCGCAGGGCGTCAAGCATACCGTCGAGGTGGCGGGTGATGCCGGGCCCCCCCTGCACCGGCAGGCCATAGGGCTTGTTCAGAACCAGGATCTGGTCGTCCTGATAGATCACCGCCTGCTGCAGGTCTTTCGCATCGTGGGGATCGAGGTGGCTGACCGGTTTCGCCTGGATGGGCGCATCCATCGGCGGTATCCGGACGGATTGCCCGGCGGTCAGGCGGGTGTTCGTCTCGGCACGCGCGCCATCCACGCGGATCTGGCCGGTGCGGCACAGCTTCTGGATCAGGCTCTGCTGCAGGCCGGGGAAATGACGGCGGAACCAGCGGTCTAGCCGGATGTCCGCCTCGTCCTCGATCACCGTGCGGGTGTTGATCGTCATGCGCGGGGTTTGGCGCGAGGGGATCGGCGGGTCAAGGTGCGAGGGTGCTCAGGAAATCCCGCTGGGATCCAGGCTTGCTAACGACCGACAACCGTCATCGTGCTGCTTGGGGTTGCAAAGCTTGTGGGGCTAACTGTCTTCAGTGCGCTTGGCGCGGAGGTCCGTCCAGAAGCCCAGGCGCCGAGCGATCTCGCGCTCGAAGCCGCGATCTTGAGGTTGATAGAACTGGATACGATCCATCCCGTCCGGGAAGTAGTTCTGACCGGAGAAGGCGTTCTCGGCGCCATGGTCGTATTGGTAGTCCGCCCCATAACCCAGCTGCTTCATCAGTTTCGTCGGCGCGTTGAGGATGTGCGCGGGCGGCATCAGGCTGCCGGTATTCTTGGCCGCCGCTTTGGCCTGGCTGAAGGCGGTGTAGATCGCGTTCGACTTCGGTGCGGTGCCGAGATAGACAACAACCTGAGCGATCGCCAGTTCACCCTCCGGCGAGCCGAGGCGTTCATAGGTTTCCCACCCTGCCAAGGCCTGGGTCAGGGCGTTCGGGTCGGCCATGCCGATATCCTCGGCGGCGAAGCGAACCAGCCGGCGTGCGATGTAACGGGGGTCCTCGCCGCCGGTCAGCATGCGGGCAAACCAATACAGCGCCGCATCCGGATCTGAGCCACGGAGAGATTTATGCAGCGCCGAGATCAGGTTGTAGTGCTCTTCGCGGTCCTTGTCATAGAGCGCGGCACGGCGCGCCAGCAACTCTGACAGCGCGGTGGCGTCCATCGGCGGCGTATCGCCGGGAAGCGCCGCTATCTGCTCGACCATGTTCAGCAGATAGCGGCCATCGCCATCGGCCATGGCGCGCAGGGTGCCTCGCGCGTCATCGGTCAGCGGAAGCGGGCGGTGGACTTCGGCTTCCGCGTGGACGATCAGGCGTTCAAGCGCGGCATTGTCGAGACGGCGCAGGACGAGGACCTGGCAGCGGGACAGCAAAGCGCCGTTCAACGCGAAGGACGGATTTTCCGTGGTGGCACCGATCAGCGTGACGGTGCCGGTTTCCACCACCGGCAGAAAACCGTCCTGCTGGGTGCGGTTGAAGCGGTGGATTTCGTCCACGAACAGCAGCGTTGCCTGACCCAGCCTGCGGCGTTTGGTGGCATCGTCGAACGCGCGCTTTAGGTCCGCGACGCCCGAGAACACGGCGGAGAGCTGGACGAACGTGAGCCCGGCCTGACCGGCGAGTAGGCGCGCGATGGTGGTCTTACCGACCCCGGGCGGTCCCCAGAGGATCAACGAGGCGAGCGATCCACGTTGCAACATGCGGGTGAGCGTGCCCTCGGTGCCCAGCAGATGATCCTGGCCAACAACCTCCGAAAGCGTGGCCGGCCGCAGTCGATCCGCGAGCGGGCGGTTGGTGTCGGGTTCGGAGGGCGCCGCGGGGTCGGGTGCGCCGAACAGATCGTCGGGGTCTGGCACGGTCATGGCTCCAGATGTCGCACGGCGTATTTGGCGGATCACGCCGGTGATCGGATGTCAATGGCAAAACCGGAGAGAGCAGGGCAATCGCTTGAAGCGGGCTCATGCTGACTGCCGAAGGAGTGCTTCAAGACAGGTGGTGTCCCATGCGGCTGATTTCCGTCGGACCCCAAGGCTGTGCTTGTCCTTTGGCCTTCGCAGGAGGTTCATCGCCATGTGCCGGACGGTTGCCATGTTCTGTGGCCCGGCGACGGCGCGCAGGCCCGGGAAGCGAGGCTCGCCTGGGAACCGCCGGGAGGTTGTGAGCCAGTCCACGTCATGGCTGACCAGATGGCGGCGAACCTCGATGCGGCCGTGGTCGCCGTCGGTTGTCTCGAAACGGCTGTGGATTTTGGCGGCGCGATCATCGCGGTAGCGCCTGACCGCGCCGTGCAAGCTGGCCTGATTGTCTTTGAGTGCCAGCAGATAGTCGCCGCCGCGGTCGAGGATGGCCTGGGCGATCTTGGTCTGCGTTCCCATGGCGTCGATGGTGACGAGCGCGCCGGTGAGGGCCAGGCGTTCGAGCAGCAGCGGAATGGCGGTTATTTCGTTGGACTTGGCCTCGCACGCCTGCTGGCCAAGCACGAGGCGTTGGCTGCTGGCCTATGCCGAGACCATGTGGAGCGGCCCGCGGTCCTTGCTGCGGTCGTGGGTGCGCCGCGATGTCTTGCCGTCGACGGCGACGATCTCGGGCGCGGCGGTGGAGGCCGGGGCCGGCTCGCGTAGGTTTTCGACCCACGCGGTGAAGCACGCGGCAAAGAGCGCGCCGTCGATGGCGTTGATGACGTCATTGAGGGTGTCATGGCTGGGAACGCCGGCTTTGAAGGGCAGCAAGCGGCGCAGAAAATCCTGGTGCACCTGGCCCCAACGCCTGATCTCCACGAAGTCCTCCGCCCCGGCCAGGGTGCCGCACAGCACGACCAACAAAATCTCCGGCAACGGAAAGAGCACCTTCCAGGACTGCCGGGGGTCCTCCAGCGCAGCGAAGTGGTCAATCAGCGACGGGCCGGGCATCGGGAACCTCCTTAACGAGAGGCCTCCCATGAATCAGACTTCAGCCCGCGCCGGAATCCCCGAAACGTTCAAGCGATTGCCCTGGGGGAAGGGTGCGACGATTGACACGTGCGCCTTCTCAGTGACCAGAATCCACCATCGGGCATTGCCCGGCGCTGGAGGAAGCCGCCAATGGTTCAGATTCGCCGCTTGGGCCCGCAAATCGGGATCGAGGTCAGTGGGATCGACGTCAAGCAGCTCAGCGATGATGACTTCAAGCCGATCTATCAGGCTTGGCTGGAATGCAACGTTCTCGTGGTCAGCGGCCAGGAGCTGACTTTCGACGACTTCCTGCGCTACAGCCGTCGCTTCGGGCTCGTGGTGCCGCATCCTTCCAAAAGCACGCGCCACCCAGACTATCCCGAAATAACGATGCTGGGCATCAACAAATTTGACCCGGACGGTAAAGTCAACGAAGCCATCTATCGCCGCGGCGCCGAAGGCTGGCACACCGACGGCGCCTATGACGCCGTACCATTCAAGGCGACGCAGCTCTATGGTGTGGCCATCCCGACCGTCGGCGGCGACACGTTGTTCGCCAGCGGCTATGCGGCCTATCAGGCACTGCCGGAAAAACTGAAGCGGCGGCTAGAGGGCGTCAGCGGCGCGTTTACCTACGGTGGTCGAACCGGGCGGCAGGCGCTGCTCAGTCCCGAGGATCGCCACGTCCCGCCGGCCTTCCATCCGATCGTTCGCATCCATCCAGAGACCGCGCGCAAGTCGCTCTATTTTGACCCGGGCAAGATCATGTTCATCGAGGGAGCCGAAGCGGATGAGAGTAACGACCTGATCGACGAACTGACCTCCCGCATGATCCAGCCGGACGGCGAGTATCGGCACAAGTGGCGGGTTGGTGATATCGTGATCTGGGATAATCGTTGTTCATATCACAAGGCAGCGGGTGACTATCCGCCGCAACAGGATCGCATCCATTGGCGGGTATCGATCAAGGCGCCTGCTGCCGACGATCGACAGGCAGCGGCGTAGCTGCCGCCCGCACCCGCGGCAGCATCGAGACCCAAGCGGAAGGCATCTTCGATACCACGGGTGTTTTTGCCGGGTTGATCCTGTGGCAGGCAGGAGACGGACATGCGGTCTCTGGCCGATAGCAGCCGAGAGTAGGCTACGCCTGTTCGGCCGCCGCCGCCGCCGCATCGATCGCTGCGGCGATCTGGCGCGCCTGTTCGACCGGGATCGGGCCGCCGGCCATCCGCAGGCGCAGCGCGGTCTTGAGGTTCTCGATCGCGCGAATGATCCGCGGATCCGGGACCGCGCCACGCTCTCGCGCAACACCGTCGATACGCGCTTGGATAGCCCCCACCATCGCCTGGTTGGTCTGCAGCAAAGCCTCGCCTTCGGGTGTGGCCCGGTACAGCTTTTTCCCGTCCGCGGCGCTGACAAGGGCCAATCCCTGTTCCTCCAGCATCGTCAGCGTAGGGTAGATCACGCCGGGACTCGGGCTGTAGCCGCCGCCCATTCGGTCCTCCAGCGCTTTGATCAGGTCGTAGCCGTGCGCCGGCCGAGCCGCGATCATGCTCAGCAGGATAAAGCGCAGATCGCCGTGGTCGAAAAGCCGCCGGCGTCCCCCGCCATGATGACCCCCCGGATGACGATGCAGCCCGCCAAACCGCTGCCCCGCCTCGAGCGGGTCGCGCACGAAACGGCGTTCGGCGATGCTATGGCGAGCGTAGTCGTGAGGGTGCCGCGGCGGCTCATGGCCATGGTGGTTGTGATGATGCATTAGGTTGTCTCCTGTCTGCCAGCGCGAAATGTGCTGACCACAAGACATATATAAGATATATCTTTTATATCAAGATATATCTTATTGCCTTGTGCAGCCGGTTCCATCACCTCGGCATGTGCGATAGGCTCAAATTGGGATTTGGCGGAGGGCACAATGATGAAACGCTTGTTCGGTAGCGATGAAACCGTGGCGGAGGCATTTCCAGTCACGCATCGGGAGGAAGAGTGGCGCCAGCGCCTTGACCCCGCGCAGTTTCAGGTGCTGCGCAAGCACGGCACCGAACGCGCCGGCACCAGCGCATTGAACGCCGAGAAGCGGCCCGGCACTTACATCTGCGCCGGATGCGGTAAATCAGTTTTCGCCTCGGATGCAAAGTTCGAGAGCGGCACCGGTTGGCCAAGCTTCTACCGACCCCTGGAAGGCGGGATCGCGACAACTGAGGACCGCAGCCTTTTCATGACCCGGACGGAGGTGCATTGCGCGGATTGTGGCGGCCATCTTGGTCACGTCTTTCCTGACGGGCCGCGGCCAACCGGTCTGCGGTACTGTATGAACGGCGTTGCGATGGCGTTCACGCCGGCCGCCGCCGAGACGGAATAACCGGAAACGCCGCGGCACTAAGGGCAGCATCGGCAACAAGTGCGTCAGCACGCCGATAAAGCTGACCGACAAAACAGGGTCTCAGGGCTCTGGCGCTGGGAGGCGGGACGCCAAACAATCAGTCGGTGGCAGCCACCGCCTCGGTGACGCTGGCGAGGATTTCAGGCGAAATCTTCATCTCGTGCGCGACCTTGGCCTGCTGCGTCAGCATCAGCCTGCGTTGTTCGGCCAACGCCTCGGGTGTGACGAACGTCAGTTTGACGTTGCTTGCTTTCAGCTCCCGTTCAGCGTTGTCCTGCGCGGTGGCCAGATTGGTTCGGTAGAGACCGATGTTGGCGGCCCACAGATCGGTGACGAGAGTCCTGAGAGCCGGGCTCAACTGGCTCCAGAACGCTTCGCTGATCATGGGAATGTAATCGCCCATGTTCTGGTGATCGATCAGTCCGTACCGCAGCCCAGCATCCCATAGCTTCGCACTGGCGCAACTTTCGTTGGTGCTCTGCAGCGCGTCGAACATGCCCTGTGACAACCCAAGCGGCACGTCCGGCCACGCAGTCATCGTTGGAACAGCGCCAAAGAACCTAGCCCGCCAGGGTTGTGCAAACCCGCCCGAGTTGCGGATTTTCAGGCCCTTGAGATCGGTCAGGGCTCTGAGCGGCCGGTGCGTGCTGTACCAGTTGGTGAAGCCCAGATCGAGCCAACGGCCGGGGATGTTGACGCGGAGCTTCTTGCTGACCTGCTCGTTCACCATCGTCCCCGGAATCCCGTCGATCGCTCGGTGCGTCGCCTCGATCGGCTGACCATAGAACGTCGGGAGCTGGCCAAGATCAGCCTCGGGTACGTACGCCGAGACCAGCCAGGTGCCCGGTGCAGCCATCTCGACCTGTCCCAGAACCATCGCCTTGATCACGTCCCGGTCCGGAAAAAGCTGCCCACTGGCGAACAGTTGCGGCGCGATCTGGCCTTGCGAGGCTGCCGCCAGCTTTTTCAGGAAGTCGGCGATCGATAACGTGCGGCCATGACTGGGGGACGTGTCGAGCGATACACGCAGCTTGATCGGATCGGCACGCGCGGTGCGGATGAACGGGACCGCGAGCGCCGATCCGAACAGGACCCGGCGCTGGATCCGGCTGGTGGAACTGACGTTGATCAAGTCCGGCCGCGTGGTCATACCAGCGCGGTAAGATCGCGCGCGTTGATCGATTGGATGGCTGAAAGACGCTTGAACAGCACGTCGGCCGAGATCAGTGAATCGCCCGCATCCAGGCAATCCGCGAACTTGTCGTAAAGCTGCTGGTCGGTCAGCGGTCGAGACGGGTGGCCGGTGGCGCGGGCGACCGGCTCGCCTTCCAGCGTCTGCCCGCCGGCCAGCCGCACGGTCACCTGGTCATGCGGGGCGGCGCCCGGAAGCTCCGGATCATACGTTGATGTCGTAACGATCTCCACCTTCTTCATGAGCGCCTGAATGTCTGGGCGCTGGACGAACTCATCGGTCAGCTCCCGCAGTCCGACACGCTGGGCGATGATGCCGCTGGCCATGCAGAACTCGATGCTGAACTTTGCCGCCAGGCCGGTATCGGGTTGGTGGTTGCGCAGCACGGTGGAGAAGTAGTCGCTGATGTTGACTGTGATCTTGTCGACAGTGTCGGCCCGGATCGGGCTGTTGTTGACCAGGTCCAACATGCAGTCGATGGCGCGGTGGGTGCAGTAGCAAGTGGGGTATTTCTTGATGCCCAGGCCCTGCAAGAGGATCGCCCAATCGCCGCCGGCCTTGCTTTCGCTTGTCCGATCTTCGGTTCCGGTGGGGGAGATGGCGTGCAAAAAGCCCTGCGGATGCTCCAACGCATCGGTGTTGGCGGTAAATCCGGCGTCGGCCAGACGAGCGGCCATGACCCCGGCGTGCGCCGCCTTACCGGCGTGGAACGGCTTGGTCATCGTGCCAAAATTGGACATCAGGCCAGCTGACTGCGAGGCACCCAGGGCGATCGCGATCGCCGACTTCTCCGGGTCCAGCTTCCGCAGCTTGGCGCAGGCGGCGGCCGCCGCGACCGCACCGTATAGTCCCGTGGGATGCCAGCCCTTCTGGTGCAGCAATCCGGTGTCGCGCCGGAACAGCTCGGCCCAAATCTCGTACCCGGCGACATAGGCGGTGATCATGTCGGCGCCGGACGCCCCCAGGTGTTCCGCCTCAGCCAGGATCGCTGGGACCAGCACGGTGCTTGGGTGGCCGCGCAGCGCAACGTCGTCGTAATCCAGCGCATGAGCGGCGGTGCCGTTGATCCAGGCGGCTTCCGGGGCCGGGGCCTTACGGTCACCGAAGGTCAGGGTCGCCAGGCCCTCACCCGGGGCAAGCGTGGCCGTCATGATGCGGACGCTGTCCTCGTTGCGGCCAGCGATCATTGTCCCGATGCTATCGATGAAGCCCATCCGAGCTACACGGGCAGCTTCCTCCGGCAGGCGATTAGGCGACAGGTTGGCGACGAACTGGCCGAGGGATTTTGTCAGCGACATGGGCGGCTCCTCGAAGCGGCAGCGATTCGGATGCGACGCGATTTCTCATGTCGTCGCGATCGCCGGTATTTACCGGATCAGCCGGAACGTCAATCGTCAGCCCGCATTGTGTCGGTAGCACACGATATGTCCGGTTTAGGTAGCACACGATCTGTCCGGTGATGCTGGGCTCTTTGGAGAGCCTGGATGCGCCGGACGGAAGCCCTACAGGGTGTGCGGGTGATCAAGTTCCGGAGCGTGTTCGAGCGCCATGAAGCCAGTGAGCTCAATCAGATCGATGCGGCGGCGCTGCTTGGCGTCAGCGAGCGGACGTTCCGGCGTTGGTGCGTCCGGTTTGAGGACGCCGGGGAGGCCGGCCTGCTGGACCGGCGTCTCGGCCAGGCGTCGGGCAAGCGGGTGCCGAACGAGCGCGAGGCGCAGATCGAGGCGTTGTATCGCACCCGCTACAGCGGCTTCACCGCGAAGCATTTCCATGAGCACCTAGTGCGCGATCACGGCTTCCGCTGGGGCTACACCTGGACCAAGGTGTTGCTGCAATCGAAGGGCTTGCTGCCACGCGCCACGACGCGTGGCGCGCATCGCCGCAAGCGGGTGCGCCGGCCGCTGCCGGGGATGATGCTGCATCAAGACGGCTCGCGCCACGGCTGGATCGGCGGGCTTGAAGCGATGGACCTGATCGTGACCATGGATGATGCGACGAACACGATCTACTCAGCCTTCGTGTGCCCCGAGGAGGGCACCGTCTCGACATTCCAGGCGCTGCTGCAGGTGTTCGGCCAGCACGGCTTGCCGCTCAGTCTGTATACCGACCGTGGCAGCCATTACTTCCACACGCCGCGGGCTGGAGGGCCGGTCGATCGCGGGTCTCCGACCCAGGTTGGCCGGGCGCTGGCACAACTGGGTGTGGAGCATATCGCGGCCTATTCCCCCGAGGCGCGAGGCCGCTCGGAGCGTCTGTTCCAGACCTTGCAGGACCGGCTGGTGAAGGAATTGGCGCTGGCGGGGATCGGCACGGTCGCGGCGGCCAACCGTTTCATCCATGAGGTCTATATTCCGGCCCACAACGCCCGGTTGCGGTGAAGGCGGAACAGGACGGTTCGGCGTTCGTGGCGATCAGCGGGGTCAACTTGGCGGAGATCTTGTGTGTGCAGGAGGACCGCCAGGTGGGCCACGACAACACCGTGGTGTTCCACCAGCTGCGGCTGCAGATCCCGCCCAGTCCGTTACGGGCGCATTTTGTCAAATCGACGGTGAAGGTGCGGCGGTACCACGACGGCAGCCACGCGATCTTCCACGGGCCGCGTTGCCTTGGCCGCTACGACGAGCACGGCGCGTTGCGCGACGCCGCTTTGAGCGCGGCGGCACGACGCCGGCCAAGTCAGCGCCGATGGATTTATGGATAACGCCAGCGCGTTACCCACAACTCCACCGGCCCCGCATCAGCCGCAGCAAGCACAAGCGCTGTCTATTTCGCCAAGCAACAGCCTCCGGGGAGATGACGAATATGGTCGCCTGATCTGCCACCAGAGCGACCGTCGGGTTGTCCACTGATCGGCGGGACAAAACGGCAACAAGCGGACAATTAGAGTGCTACCTAAACCGGACAAGTTAATTAGCTATCGACAGCCCGCACCGCTGTGATGTAACCATGATCGACCTTTACCCCGTGCTGACCGTCGGCGGGGTTATGGCCGTTCAGCCTGGGTAGGGCGGCGTGCGGGCCAGCCCGTGACGGCAGGCGGTAACGGGTGCTTGGTGTGCCGCGGGCTTCGACTGGCCGCGTCGTGCGGCCTGCGTGGACTGGGATTATCGCGGGAGCCTGGTTAAGTCGCCGTCCGAAGCCCAAACCCTCCGGTCAGCGGCCGGATTATGTTGACCCCCAATGCCCTGGCGTTGACCCATAGGCTGTAGGGGCTGACAGCGATTTGGCTGATCGTCCAGATCATCACCGCCTGCCACGGATCGGCCGGCCGCAACAGCAGCACACCGGTGGAACTCGCGATCAGGCCCGCCAGATTGGCATAGAGCGTGAACCGCGACTGCCCCGCGGCGATGAGCGCCACACCGGCGGGAAACGTCAGCGTGGACCAGGCCATTAGGGCGACCAACGGCATCGCGGCGCGGCCGGTCGCCGCCCAGCCCGGTCCCATCAGCAAGGCGACCCCCTGGGTCAGCCCGATGGCCAAAAGCAGACAGAGCGGTAGGATCATCAGGATGCAGCGGCGCAGCCAGTGATCGACCTGCGCCAGCATTGCTATCCGGTCATGCTGATGCTCCGACAGCACCGGCAGCATCAGGCGCCACATCGCCGTGAAGGTCAGCTCCCGCACCGTGTCGACCAGCCGAAACGCTATGTGCACCTGTCCCAAAACGGCGGCCCCGGCGGTCCCGCCGATGAGTATGGCGAACAACCGGTATCGCCCGATCAAGACCAGAGTCGAGGCGGTCAGCGGCACGCCGACCGTCAGCAGGGACCGCACCGCCGTCCAGTCGAGGCAGCGTGAGGGTCGCCAGCCTCGGCCCAGCAGCAGGGCCAACGCGCCCAGGCTTGTGGTGATGGCCTGCTGAATGACCAGCGCCCAACCGCCGGCGCCTGCAAAGGCCGCGGACACGCCGACCGCGGTGCCGATCCCCTGGCCGATCAACGTGCGCAACGCGAGGCGACGATAGGCTCGTTCGCGCGTCAGCAGCCCTTGCACCACGCCGGCTGCGCCGACCAAGGGCAAAGATGCGGCCAGCACCAGCGCCATCGGAACCAGGCGCGGGTCACCGAGCATCACGGCAAGGCCCCAGCCGGCAGCGCCCTGCAGCAGCATGGCGACGCCGCCGACAGCGACCGATGCCCAGAAGGCACTGGAGAGAACGCGGTCGTTGACCGACGGGCGCTGCACCAGGGCGTCGGCGAACAGGGCGTTCACCACGACCCACAGGATGACATGCACCGCGGTGGCGGCTGCGCCGATGCCAAACTCGGCCGGCCCGACAATGCGCGCGACGGCAAACGAGGTAACGATCGAGAGGATGGCGGAGACGCCGGCCTCGAGGCCCGACCAGAAGACGTCGCCCCTCATGCCGGCAGTCGGCGCAGCGACGCCAACGAGAGGACCGCGATGAATGGCGGCAGCCACATGATGCGGGCCTGGTAGCGGTCATGCGGTGTCGACAGAATGCCGGTGATCGCGGCGCTCAAGGGCAGCGCGAGAAGCACGGCAAGTAGAAAGCCGCTACAGGCGGCGCGTCGCCTGAGGGCGACAGGCAGCACCAGCGCACAGGTAAGGACGCCGCCCAACGCAATCAATTTGTGCAGACGGGCCAGCAGCGTAGGCACCGACAACAGTCCCGCCTGCTGCCGAGCGGAGCTGTAGGCAGCCTGTTCGCGCGCCGGGAAATCCTGCTCGATCCATGGCGAGACCTCGGCAGGCCAGGGGTTCAGGCCGTCGCCGCTGTCGAAGCGGGTCATCTGCTCCAGCATGTTGGCGGTCGCGGCCCGGAGTTCGCCAGCCGGATCAGAGACCAAAGCCGCTCGGATGATCGCGCCGGCATCCTTGGAGACAGCTTTCGGTCCGCCAGCGCGGTTCAACGGGCTTTCGCGGGTCCACAGGAAATCGTCGGACGTGGCGGGGAAGCTGGCCAGGAACGGACAAAGCCGCCACCGCTCGATCGGGCAATCCCGCCGCAACACGTTCATGCCGGGGCCGTCGTAGATCACCCGGGCGAGGAGAAAGACGTTACCGAACGGCGAGATCGCGAAGCGGCCATGGGCGGCAAGGTTGACGGTGCACATCCCAAGGACCGCCAGAACCGGCGGGAGAGCGGTCAGAACCCAGCCCCGCCCCGCCCAGCCCCTGAGTGTCGCAACCTTGTCCTGGAACCTCGGTTGGGTGCTCCTGCTCGCGCAGCCGTTCGCGTGTCGCGCGGCCGGATCGGGCGGTTCGTTTCGTCGAGGGGCCGGGCCTTCCTGTTGCCAGGCCGCCTGCGTCGCCAGTGCCGGGTCCGGTGAGGCCATCCTCGGCTTTGACCCGCCCAGGGTCGCCGGCCACGGATGGTCCGCCTGGGGGTGCCGTGGCGAACAGCGAAAGGACGATCCGGCGGTAGCCGACTTTCGCGGCGCGCCGGCCGAACGGATGACGGTCAGCACCACGCCCAATACGCATGCCAGGAGCAGGCTGGACTGCTGGCTTGCGATCATGAACGCCGCCAATCCGACCAGCGCGATTTGTTCGCGCAGCGAGAGCCGCCCCGGCAGCCACGCCAACAGCCCGACCAGCAGGATCAACAGCGGCGTGAACAGGTCCGGCATCAGCTCGCTGACGATCCATGGCAGCCATGTGCAGATCGACAGCGCACCAGCGCCGGCAACGAACGCAACCGCCGAGGTATCCGGCACCAGCGCGCGGCACACCCGCCATAGGACCCACGCCGCCAGCAGTGCCTGCACCACCACCACGGGCCAGACCGTTATCGTCGCGTGCAGCGGCAACATGAACAGCGAATAGAAAATCGGCCGATCCCAGCCCGCATAATGCTGGATCGCCTGCGACAGATACGTCCCGCTATCGGCGAACACGATCGGATAGCCGTTCCACAGCGCCGGCCACAGCAGCATGGCCGCGGCGACCGGAACCGCGAGAAAGGCCGCCCGGTCAGTCGCCATAGCCATGCGGGTGCGATTTTCGCCAGGCGAACGCGGTCTGGACGATGTCGTCGAGACTGCCATGTACCGGCCGCCAACCGGCCTGTTGCGCCTGTTGTGATGACGCCACGAGGAACGAGGCGTCGCCCGCTCGACGATCGACAACCCGATACGGCACCTTCAACCCGGACACCGTCTCGACCGACGCGATCACCTGCTTGACCGAGTGCCCGGCGCCGTTCCCAAGGTTCCAGACCACCGATCGCTGACCCAGGGCCTCGACCGCCAGCAGATGGGCGGTCGCCAGGTCGGACACATGTACATAGTCGCGTATGCAGGTGCCATCGGCGGTCGGATAATCCGCTCCGAACACGTCCAGCGCGGCCCGTCGGCCCAATGCCGCATCGATCACCAACGGAATGAGATGCGACTCCGGCCGATGGTCCTCGCCCAGGCGCCCTGAGGGATCGGCACCGGCGGCATTGAAGTAGCGCAGGCAGGCGTAGCGCAGGCCGTGGACCTCGCCGGCCCAGCGCAACGCCCGCTCGATCATCCATTTGCTGTCACCGTAAGCCGACTGCGGGTCGATCGGCGCGTCCTCCGGGATTGGCTCGTCGCTTCGAAGGTTGAACAGCGCGGCGGTGGAGGAAAGCACGAATCGCCCGACGCGATGGCGCACGCAGGCGTCGATCAGCCTGATGCCGTTCCCGGCATTTTCCAGCAGATAGCGCATGGGCATGCGCATGCTCTCACCGACCTGCGACATCGAGGCAAAGTGGAACACCGCATCCCAGGCACCGACGCCGGCACCATCCTCCAGCGCAGCGTCGATTGTCTCGCTGTCCCCGAGGTCACCGACAACCAGCCGCGCGCCGGGTGGCACGGCAGCGCGGTGGCCGGTTCGCAGGTTGTCGATGACGGTGACCTCATCACCGCGGTCCAGCAGGGCGGCGACCAGATGGCTGCCGACATAGCCGGCCCCGCCGGTCACCAGAAAACGCTGCTTCATCGGAAATTACCCCCGGAAATACGCTCTGTAGCGACGGTGATATACCCCCGCGTCAGCGTATCCGGAACGAAGATGCACGCGAGGATCCACTCTTGTCAGCACGGTTCCGATGATCTTGGCATGCGCATCACGCAGCATCTCCAACGCGTGCAGCAGCGTCTTCGTCGGAGTCGAGCGCCATCGCACGCACAATAATGTGGCGTCGGCCAAGGTGGCGACCACGCGTGCCTCGGTCATCGCCTCCACCGGCGGGGCATCGAGCAGGATGAGGTCGAAGTGATCACGCACCTCGGTCAGCAGGCCCCGCATCTCATTTGACAGGAACAATCCAAGCACATCGCTACCCGGCTTTCCCGCCACGATGAACTTCATCCCGGTCAATGGATCCTGCTGCAGCGCGTCCTGCCACCGCGCCTGACCGCGCAGAATATCCGTCAGTCCGGGTGCAATATTACCGTCGAGCCGATGTTGGAACGAGCCCTGGCGGACATCGCACTCGATCGCCAGGACGCGCTCGCCACCCAGCTGCGAAGAGCGGCCGAGGGCGATCGCGAGGAGCGACTTGCCTTCGGCCGGACGGGCAGCGGTGACGGTCACGATCTGTGGATGATCGATGTCGAGCGACACCCCAACGCGCAACGAGCGGACCTGTTCGGCGAATGCTGTCAGCGGCCGGTTGACGACGAATTCGTGGATATTCAGGCGGCCCAGGGCGCGCTGGCCGACCTCCGGGATCAGCGCGAGACAGCGCAGGCCGGTGACCAGGCGCGCCTCATCGCCGCTGTACAGCGTGGTGTCCGCGAGCTGCAGCAGATAGACCAGCAGCAATCCCAGGAAGATCGCGGCCGCGACCGAAGCGGCCATGGTTTGCGCCGTTCGCGGGTAGGTGGGATGGACCGGCGGGATCGCCTGCGAGATTTCGTGCGCTTCGGCTGATTCGACGAAGCTCTGCTGCGCGGTCTGCTGGATGCGGTCCAGGACCGACTGCAACTGGCCCCGAGCGGCGTCGAGGTCGCGGTTCATCGCGTTCAGCGGGATCTGCGCGCGTGCCGAGCTCTCGGCGGCGATCTTGGCCTGCGCCAGCAGACCCTGCAGCGATGCCACGCGCTCGGTCGCGGCGTGCTGTTCGGCCGCCGTCGCCGCCACCACGCGGGCGATTTCGCCGCTGAGCGCCCGTTGTGCGTCGGCGTATTGCCGTGCCAGGCTCTGCGTTTCCGGATGAGCGCTGCCCAACCTGGTCTGCAGCGCCTTGATCTGCCCCGACAGTTGCTCCTGCTGCACGCGCAACTGCGCCACCGAGGGCGCCACCGCTGCCTGAGCCTCGGCGCCCACCTTGCCGCGAGCCGCATCAAGTCGCCCACTTGCAGCCGCACTCTCGGACTGGGCTTTCACCAGATCCTCGGTCAAATGCGTGATCTCTTCGGTATCGGTGCCGGCGTGCATGCCCTGGCTGATCGCGTGTTCGGAGCGGTAGATCGACATGCGCTCTTCCGCCTGGTGCACCTCGAGGCGCAACCCTCTGGCCTGCTTCTCGAGCAGGTCGGTGGCGCTGTCGACGGCACGATGCTTCGCGGCGTACTGCTCCTTGATATAGGCGTCCATCGCGTTGTTCACCGCCGCCGCCGCCACCATCGGGTCGTCGGCAATAAAACTGACTTCGACGACGTGGGACGATCGGACGGCAGAGGCATGCAGGGCTTCCTGCACCGCCAAAAGCACGCTGTCCCGGGAGCGGTCCGGCTCCGGGCCGTACACCGCTTCGGCAGGCGGCGCATCAGTTTCCATTCCCAGCAGCCAGCGGATCGTCTCTGCCGTCCGATGAATCAAGCCCGGTGGACGAAGCGAGGCATTGAATTCCGGATTGTCGAAAAGGTTTCCCCGCTCCGCCACCTTCTGCGCGATGTGCAGGCTGTGCAAAATCTCCGCCTGACTGGCCATCATCGCTTCGGTCGTTGGGTCCGCGCGCAGAATGCTCTGCAGCTCCCGCACCTTGTATTCGCTGGGATCGTAAATCAGTGACCCGGTGGCGGTGTATAATGGTGTGACCTGCCGCAGCGTCAGGTAGGAACACAGCGGCACCAGCACGATCGCCGCGATCAAGGTCTTGCGACGCTGACGGACGGCAGACAAAAACCCGGCCAGGCTGTCCCGCGACAGACCGTGCTGTTGGCCTGGCGGGAGGTGCTGTGACCCACGATCTGGGACCGGCGCTGTCCCCGCGATGTCGGCGGGCCTGTCGAGCATCCGCGTTGATCGGCCTTTTGGACGAGCCCAAGAGGCTTGGCGCTCGGGCTAGGTGAAGGTGGACTCTCTTCTAGATTGATAAAACTTAAGATTTCGCTAACGGTGCGGCGGCGGGAATGCGATCAGGTGACATGATTGCAAGGTGTTAACCAAAAATTAGTACGCCGGCGGGTATGTATCGTGCGACCGGAAATCCGGTGCTGTGACCACAACCCTAAAATAGGGTTCCCCCATCGTGCGACTGTGCCTGCCCCTTCTGCTGTGCCTGCTTGCCGCGGCCTGCGCACCGGGTCGCGACCTGCCGGACCTCCCCTCATCCGCACCCACCGCCTATCGGCTCGGGTCGGGCGACATGATCAGGCTGATTACCGCGGGCGACGATCAACTGACCGGCGAATTTCGGGTCAGCGACAGTGGCATGGTGGCGTTGCCTCTGCTAGGCGCGGTTCATGCGGCGGACCTGACACCCGATGGCCTGGCGTCTGAGATCAGCCGGGCCTTGGTCCAGAGCAATCTCTACAACGCGCCGTCGGTATCGGTGGAGGTAACCACCTACCGGCCAATTTTCGTCCTGGGCGAGGTCAACAAACCCGGCCAATATCCCTATCAGCCGGGCATGACCGTGGTGACGGCGGCGGCTGTCGCAGGCGGCTTCACATACCGCGCGTTTGACAGTTATGCTTCGGTCGTGCGGACCGATGATGGCACTGCCGTCGAGGGCAAAGCAACCCGGCAGAGTTTCCTGCAGCCGGGTGACGTCGTCACGATCTTCGAGCGCAGGTTTTGAATCTTCGCCTGGTTGCCGCCTTCCTGTTGACGGCCACGGCCACGGCCACGGCGATGGCGGTGCCCCCAGGCCCGGCGCCGGGGCCATTGCACATCATCGGCGGTCCTACTACCGGCGGCTGCATCGCCGGCGCGGTCAGCCTGCCGGCGGAGGGATCCGGCTTCCAGACGATTCACCTCAACCGCAGCGCCTTCTGGGGCGCACCGCAGACCATTGCCGATCTTGAGCTGTTCGGTCACGAGGCCGCCGGTGCAGGGCTGCCCACGCTGCTGATCGAGGATATCTCCAAGCCCAGGGGCGGTCCGATGCCGGGCGGCCATGTCAGCCACCAGATCGGCCTGGACGCCGATGTCGGCCTCGATATGCGGGCGCGCCCGCCGCTGTCGGCAACCGAACGGGATATGGTCGAACTGCGCAGCATGGTCCGATCCGATCAACGCGGTGTTGCTACCGCCGCATGGTCGCCGCGGGTGGCAGCGTTGCTGCACATGGCCGCGGGATTGCCGCGGGTGGACCGGATCCTGGTCAACCCGGCGATCAAGCAGCAGCTCTGCCGGGAGGTGACCGGCGATCGGTCGTGGCTGCACCTGATCCGGCCCTGGTATGGGCATGCGGCGCATATGCATATCCGCTTTCGCTGTCCGGCCGATCAGGCGGACTGCGTACAGGCGGCACCACCGCCAGCCGGGGACGGCTGCGACGCCACGCTGCGGTGGTGGTTCGACCAGTTGAGCGCACCGCCCAAACCGTCCGCACCGTATAAGCCCCCGCCCACACCTGTGGCGTGTAAGGTGATACTGCGCGGGGGAAGCTGACATCATGCGTCGCCGTTACCTTGATGGCGGCCACAGGTATGCAACTATGCGGTGAGTGAACGAAGTAACCTCCTCGCACCTCCGGCGGTGACAGCAGGCTCCGTAGTCTGACTTGGGCGCATCGCTGTGATGAACCGGTCCACTTCCGCGCGAAGGTTTTCGGAGATCGTGGTGACCTCATCAGCGGCCAGTAGAACCGTCTGACTGGTCGCCCCGGAGCGCTCTGCGATCCGCGAGGCATTGTTCATGGCTTGGCTCGCCGCATCCGTCGCCTGCGACACCGATTGAACCTGAGCCACGATCTCGTGCGTTGCGCCGCCCTGTTGCTCGACCGCGGCCGCGATGGCGCCCGCCACCTCGCTCACCCGCCCAATCGCACCCACCACCTTGCGCACCGCGTCCGCGGCCTCGCCAGTGGCGCTTTGAATAGCCGCGACCTGGGCGCCGATCTGCCGTGTGGCCTGGCTCGTCTGGGTGGCGAGTTGCTTCACCTCGCTCGCCACCACGGCAAATCCCTTGCCTGCCTCACCCGCTCGTGCCGCCTCAATCGTGGCGTTCAGCGCCAACAGGTTGGTTTGCCCGGCAATGCTTCCGATCAGGTTCAGCACTTCTCCGATCTGCCCGGCTGCTTGGCTCAGGCCGCGAACGGTCGTGTCGGTTGCCTGTGCCTGTTCCACCGCCTCTCGCGCGGCCCGCGAGGCTTGATCGACCTGACGCGAAATTTCACCCACGCTGGCGGTCAGTTCCTCGGCTGCGGCGGCCACTTGTATCAGGTTCTTCGATGACCTCTCGGCCGCCGATGCGGTGGTGGCCAGGTCAGAGCGCGTGTACGCAGCCGCATCGGCCATTTCAGCCGACGTGATTCGCATGGTGGCCGCCGAGCGGATCAGGCCTGAGAGGACGCCGGACACCGAAGTACCGAAATCCCCGGCCAGTCTGTCCATCGCGTCCTGCCGCCGGATTTTGTCGGAGCGATCCGCGGCCGCCACGGTCTCCAGCGCCCTGGCGTGTTTCGCCTTCTCCCGCATGGCTTCCACCGCGCGGCCAATCGCGCCGAGCTGGTCCGAGCGGTCGGCGCATGGCACCGCGATGTCGAGATCGCCGTCACTGATCGTGTTGACCGCGCCAGCCAGTGCCTGCAGCGGTCGCAAGGTCCGTCGCAGCATCAGGTATCCGGTCGCGACGACCACGCATGTCACGATCAGGCCGGCCAAGGCGCTGTGCCACACGATATTGTCTAATACCGCCTGGACCGCAGATTGCGGCACGCCCACGAACAGGATGCCAATCTGCCGGCCCGCGGCGTCACGCAGCGGTTCATAGACGGTAAAGTACCGCACCCGCAGGATATCGTTGATACCGCGATATGTTTGACCGTGGCCGATCACCGCATTCCACGCGGCACCCGGTGCGAGTTTCGTGCCTGTGGCGCGGGAACCGTCCGGCCGAGGGACGGTGGTGGCTATGCGGGTGTCGCCGGCGAACACCGTAACCACGCCATGGGTGATCCGGCCGACGTCGTCGACGATCTTGACGAGGCCGGCGCCGGCGCCCTGCCCATTCAGTACGAGACGGCTGTCGCCAGCCAGCCGCCAATCGGTGCCGAGATTCCGGAACTCCTGCGTCAGAACCCCGAGGCTGACGTCAAGTCGCGCCTGCGCGGAACCATATTCTGATTGCTCAACGATATGCAGCGTCCATGCCTGCACCGCGGTAGCGGCGATTACCACCGCCAACGAAGAGGCGATCAGAAGCCGAGGAACAATACCAAACCGAGTCCGCGTCCATACGAACAGCCTGCTCATTTCGCTCTGATCCCATCGGTGGGGGCACCAAGGGTCTCATTGATCTGTTAACAAGTTGTTAGCTGTCGGCATAAAGCGAAACGCATTGAGCGGTTCTTCGGCATAACTACGCGGTCCGCGCAGCATCATCGCAGCGCGATCCAGGTCCTTCACCAAGCTCTCGAGCATTGCCAGATCGCTGGGTTTCGGACGCAAACCGGTGGCTCTGACGCGAGCCTCGAACCTGTTCTCCGTCATCGTGGCTACCCCCATTCACACCGCCAGGGCTGTCAACATCGCCGGCCGCGTGCTTCGCCACGCGGTGGCCGTCTCATAGGCATGGCCGGCGCGCAAGACCGTCGCGTCGGCGAAAGGCTTGCCAATGATCTGCAGGCTGACCGGCAGTCCGCCGACGCCGTAGCCCGAGCAGACACTGAGCGCGGGCAGGCCGGTGAGGTTGAACGGCATGGTGAAATTGGGCTTCTCGAACATCGCCCACTTCGGCACCTCGGTGATCTTCGGTGCCTCAGCCGGCGCTGCCGCGGTGACCAGGATGTCGAGCTCGGCCATCGCATCCCGCATCTCCAGACACAGCACCCGCCGCCGCCGCAAGGCCTGCACATAATCCGAGGCTTGCAAGAGAGCTCCGAACGCTAGACGATCGCGCAGCAGTTCGCCGTAGTCGTTGAAGCGCTCCTTCAGCCAGGGCTCGTGAACGGCATACGCTTCCGCGGTCAGGATCACCCAGCCGGGCGCGTTGTAATCCATCATCGGCGATAACTTGACGTCGCGGATTTCGGCCCCTTGTGCGCGGAAGACCTCCAGCGCGTCCTCGATGCCCTGTGCGGTCGCGGGACTGACCGGGTGATCGACTTCGTGGAAGTGCCGGATGACGCCGATGCGCAGGCCTTTGGCACCCTTGTCGAGGTCAGCTGTCAAATTCGCCAGGGGACGGTCGGCGCTGGCCGGATCGTGTGGGTCGTGCCCGGCCATTGCCTGCAGCAGCAGGGCACAGTCCTGCGCCGTCCAGGCCATCGGACCGGTGTGATCAAGGGTCTGCGACAGGGGCAGCACACCGCGGCGGCTGGACAACCCGTAGGTCGGCTTGATCCCGGCGATGCCGCACAGGGCGGATGGCCCGCGGATCGAGCCACCGGTATCGGACCCGGTGCCGCCCATCACCAACCCTGCCGCCACGGCGGCTCCGGTGCCGGATGACGATCCGGATGTAAAATGATCGGGATTCCATGGATTGCGCGCGGGTGGCCAGGGCAGATCGAAGGACGGACCGCCGATCGCGAACTCATGCGTCGCCAGCTTGCCCATCAAGACGGTGCCGGCTGCCGCCCACTTGCCGACAACCACCGAATCCTCGGCTGGAACGTTGTGCTCCAGCAGCCTGGAATGGCCTGTCGTACGTATACCGGCGGTGTTGTAGATGTCCTTGTGGCCGATGGGAATGCCGTCCAGCGGGCCTTTCAGTGCACCGGACATCATGCGGCCCTCGGCGGCCTTTGCGTCGGCCATGGCGCGATCTTCGGTGGGCAGCAGGAAACTGTGCAGGGTTGGATCTAGCTTTTTCATCCGATCCAGGCAGATGCGGGTCAGTTCGACAGGCGACACCTGCTTTGCCGCGATCAGCCGGCCGGCCTCGGCGATCGTGAGGAATGGTTCCATCAGATCACCTCCGGCGTGAACATGACCGCGGGTTCTGCTTCGCGTGGCATGATTGGCGTGGCGCGGGCAACCATGGCCTGAAACATCGGGTAGACCTCCAACAAAACCGACTTCTGCTCGGAAGTCAGCTTCAGGCCAGACCGGTCAACCATCGTGCTAAATTCGGCTTTATCCATTTTAGGTCCCCTCAGCTTTTCAGTGCGGCACCCAACAGCCCGCGACCCGTCAGGAACTTTTACGTTGGTGACGAAGTCGCGCCGTCGATTGCATGGCGGAGTTCACTGGCCGCCTCGCCGCCCTCGACATCCCTTTCCTAAACCTCAGCCATCTGCTTGGCCCGGACACATCGCGCCATCGCGCCGGCATCGGTCGTGAATACCGGTATCGACCCCTGTCGGCAGACATCGACTGCATAGCGGCAACGCGGCGCGAACGGACATCCGGGAGGCAGTTCGACCAGATTGGGCGGGCTGCCCGCGATTGTTTCCAGCGCGCGACCGCGCATGCCGCCATGCACCGTCGATGACAGCAGACCCTGCGTATAGGGATGCCTGGGGTTCTGCATAACCTGCCGGGTCGTTCCGGTCTCGATAAACCGGCCAGCGTACATCACCGCGATCCGATCCGAAAACTCCGCCGCCGCCCCGACATCGTGCGTCACGAACACGATCGCCATGCCGAGTTCTTCCTGCAGCTGCCGCAGCAGCAACAGGATCTGGATCTGGACCGTAACGTCCAAGGCCGTGGTCGGTTCGTCCGCCAACAGGACCGTTGGCTTGCAGGCGAGCGCCAACGCGATCATTGCCCGCTGCCGCATGCCGCCAGACATCTCGTGCGGAAAGTTCTTCAACCGTTGTTGAGCGGAGGGTATCTTCACCTGCTCCAAAAGCTCAAGGGCTCGCTTCATCGCCGTGCGCTTGTCGCACCCTTCGTGCTGCACGATGGTCTCGGCAATTTGTTGGCCAATCGTATAGACGGGGTCGAGGGCGGCCATCGGCTCCTGGAATATCATTGACAGCGGGCCGCCGCGCAGCTTGGCCAGCGTCGCCGCGGGTAGACCCAGAATTTCCTGTCCGTTCAGCCAGACGCCGCCGGTTACCCCCGCATAAGCGGGAAGCAGACCCATCAACGCCTTCAGGCTGACGCTCTTGCCAGAGCCAGACTCGCCCAGGATCGTCAGCGTCTCGCCGGCACTCAGTACGAAATCGACGCCGTTCACCGCGGCGACATCGATGTTGCGACGGGTGAAGCGAACGGTCAGGTCCTCAACCCGTAGAACCGGTGGGCAGGGTAGGCCGTCAGGCATGATGCACCGGGCTGTGGTTCATTTTGGCCGCCTGCGCCTCGGGGATCAGGCACGCCACGACGTGCGTGGGTTCGCCGTCGTGTTCGAACGGCACGGTCAACGTGGGCACTGTCTCGGCGCATCGAGGCCGAGCAAAGGCACAGCGGGTGCGGAAACGGCACCCGGATGGCGGGCTGATCGGATTTGGCGGATCACCCGTCAATGGCATCTCGGTGGTACGCCGGTCCGGGTTCAATGTTAGTTTCGATGCGAACAATGCGCGCGTATAGGGGTGCCGAGGATGCCGATAGATCGAATCAACCGAGCCCGCTTCCACGACGCGGCCGAGGTACATCACCATGACCCGGTCGCTCATATACTCGACAACGTTCAGGTCGTGGCTAATGAACAGATAGGTCAGATTGAGACTTTCCTTCAGGTCGCTGAGCAGGTTGAGCACCTGGGCCTCGACCGATTTGTCCAGCGCCGCGACGGCCTCATCCAGGATCACCAGACGTGGTTCCAGCGCCAACGCGCGGGCGATGTTCACCCGCTGACGCTGACCGCCGGAAAGTTCATGTGGGTAGCGACGCGCGTATTGACGTGGATTCAACCCAACGCGTGACAGCAGATTTTCCGCTCGGTCGTATGCTGCTTTGCGCCCGAGCCCATGCATGTGCGGGGCATAGGCGATGCTTTCCGCCATGGTCATGCGCGGGTTCAGCGAGGTATAGCTGTCCTGGAAAACCATCTGCATCTGCCGGCGCAGGTCGTTGACCGAGATGCCGCGCCTGTCGCCAACCTGATCGCCATCGGACACGACCGATCCGGCATCGGGCTCGATCAGGCGCATCAATAGGCGGGCGGTGGTCGATTTTCCGCAACCGGATTCACCCACGATGCCGAGCGTCTCGCCCTTGCGGACCGAGAATGACACCTCATCGACGGCCTGAACGGTCGCGACCTGGCGGTTTAACAACCCACCGCGCACCGGAAAATGCTTCTTCAGGTCCTCGACGACCAACAGTGGCTGCGCCGGGCCGCCGCGATCACGTGGTTCACGGTCCAATGATTTGGTAGCGGCCACGTTCGGCTTGAGGGCAGCTCTCATTTATTAAGCCTCACATCCATGGCGCTGCGGAAGCCGTCGCTCATGAGGTTAAAACACATTGAGGTTACAAAGATCATGACGCCGGGCAGGGCCGCGACATAGGGCTGCACATAGATCGCCTGGCGCAGCGAATTCAGCATCAGCCCCCACTCCGCCTGCGGAGGCACCACGCCTAATCCCAGAAACGACAGGCCGGCCGACAGGATGATCGCGACGCTGATCAGGCTGGTGGCGTAGACCAGGATCGGGCCCAGAACGTTCGCCCGAACATGGTAACGGATGATCTGCAGGATGGAGGTGCCCGAAGCGCGGGCCGCTTCGACGAAATCGAGGTTCCGCGCCTGGGCGGTCACGGTCTCGGATACCCGCACCATGGGCGGAATGAAAACCACGGCCAGCGCGATGATGGAGTTGGACAGCCCGTTGCCCAGCAGGCCGCAGATCGCGATCGCCAGCAGGACCGAGGGGAATGCGTAGAACACGTCCATCGTCCGCATGATCAGCGTGCCCACCCAGCCGCCCGCATAGCCAGCCAGAATGCCGAGCAACCCGCCAACGACGAGTGAGATGGTCACCGGCAGCAGCGCGGCGAGCAGCGACAATAGTCCACCATAGCAAAGTCTCGTCCACAGGTCACGACCGGTTTCGTCTGTTCCAAGCCAGTGGCCGGGGGTGCCGATCGGTTTCAAACGCATCAGCACGCTGCCGGCATAGGGGTCGTAGTGCGTGACAAGCGGTGCGCCTAACGTAATGAAAAGAATGGCGAGCAGCACTAGGGTGACGGCCATGGTCACCTTGTCGCGCAGCAGCCTTTGGCTGACTGATTTCCAGTAGCCGGGGGCGGGGGCGAATGGCACATCCGCCCGGGATAACAGCTGGCTTTCCAGCATGATGTCCGACATGAAAGAACCCCTGTCAGCGGCGCATATGTGGATCGATCGCGGCCTGAGCGATATCAACAAGCAGGTTGAGCAGGACAAAAAACGTCGCCAGCACCAGGATCGTGGCCTGCAGTACCGGGATGTCGCGGCGGAAAATCGCCAGGTTGAGCAGGTTGCCGGAGCCGGGCCAGTTGAACACCGTCTCCACCAGGATCGATCCACCCAGCAGATAGCCGAATTGCAGGCCCATCAAAGCCAGAACCGGCGGAGCAGCGTTTTTGGCGATATGGCGGATGACCGGCCAGCGCGTCAGGCCCTTGGCGGACAGTGCGCCGACAAAATCCTGGCCGATGATGTCGAGCACGGTTGCCCTGACCAGTCGCCCGATCACCCCCATCGGGATCAGCGACAGCGTGATGACCGGCAGCACGAGGTACTGCAGCCGCTCATACAGCGGCAGCGAATCGTCGCCCATGCCCTGCGCAGGCAGCCAGTCGTGCAGCACTGCGCAAAACAGTACCAAAACAATTGCGCACCAATAGTGCGGCAGCGACACGCCAATCGTTGCAATCCCCGAGAAGAACTTGTCCTGCCAGCGCCCGTGATACAGCGCCGAGACCATCCCGAAGCCGATGCCCATCGAGAACCCCAGCGCCGCACCGCCCAGGGCAAGGACAAAGGTGTTCTTCAGGGCGACGACCAACTGCCCCCAGACCGGCGTCGCGTTGAACACGGATAGACCAAAATCACCGTGCAGCGCGCGCAACAGCCAAAGCAGATACTGCATGTAGAGCGGTTTATCGAAACCAAAGGCGGTCTTCATCTGGGCGATGACCTCGGGTGAGGCCTCCGGTGGCATCAGCATGTCGATCGGGTTGCCGGGCACGATATGCACCAGACCGAACACCGCCAGGGAAACCCCAAGCAGGATGGGGATGGCCTGCAACAGGCGGCGTATCGCGAAAAGGAGCATGCGATCAGTTTCTCCTTTATGCCGATGATTCTGAGAGATTTTTGGGATGCGGCCCTATGCTGCGATGCAGCAACAGGGAATAGTCCTAACACAGCGGGCGTGTCTGTCCAGGGGGTTGTGGCGGAAATATGGGCGATTGCATTGAATTGGTCACAGCTTTAGCGTTTCCATCAGTTTAGTCTAATCTGTGGGCACTACTTCCCAGACGCGTTGCGCGCGAGGAGACAGTCATGCACAAGAGCAGCAGTTATCCAGCCGTGGTCGAGCGCGTCGCGCAGCGGCGAGGTGGCTTACGGGCGTTTGATCGCCTTATTTCTGAGCGCACTGCTCACGTCGTGGTCGATCTGCAAAACGGCTTCATGGCACCTGGTGCCGTTGCCGAAATAGCCGAAGCGCGGGCCATCGTCCCGACTGTCAACCGGATCAGCACGGCTTCACGCGCTGCCGGCGGAACGGTGGTGTATATCCAGAACACGTTCGATGAGGTGGCTATTCGGACCTGGACCACCTATTTCGATCATTTTTGCACCCCCGAACGGCGGCAGCGCATGATCGCGGCATTTAGCCCCGGCACCGAGGGCCAAGCGCTGTGGGCTGGACTGGATGTCCGCGCTGAGGATCTGCGGGTTTGCAAGCGCCGCTTCGGGGCGTTCGCTCCCGGAGCTTCGGACCTGCACGAAATCCTGCGGCAATGTGGCATCGATACGCTGATCATTACGGGCACCGCATCGCAGGTCTGCTGCGAGTCGACTGCTCGGGATGCGATGATGCTGAACTATAAGGTGTTCTTCGTCGCCGACGGCACCGCGACCTTCACCGATCAGGAACATAACGCCACCCTCTCGGCAATGGCGCATACCTTCTGCGATGTTATCGGCGCGGCGGCACTGGTTTCCCTCATCCAGCAGAACTGCCCCGGATCCCTCGCCGAACCGGTCGCGCAGGATGGGCGCACCGAACCGGTGGCATAGGCCTTGCCGCGAGCAGCCGTATCCACAAGCACAGAGACACGGCATGACAGTTTCGAGGCGGGGACTGTTGGCATCCGCGGCAGGGGCGGCGGCATCGCGCTCTCGCCCGGGACACGCCGCCAGGTCGCAGATCCTGCGGATCGGCATGACGGCGGCCGACCTGCCAACCACCCATGGCATTCCGAACAACGGGGGCGAGGGTTTCCGTTTTCTGGGTTATCCTGCCTACGACTCCGTAATAAATTGGGATTTCACGCATCCCGACAAACTGGCCGACATCACGCCCGGCCTGTTCACGGCGTGGCGGATTGATGAAGCCAACAAGCTGCGCTGGATATGCGATGTCCGCCAGGGGGTGAAATTCCACGACGGCACCGACTTCAACGCAGACGCTGTAATCTTCAACTTTGGTCGGATCTTCGATGAAAAATCCCTGCAATACGACGCGCCCGCCGCGCCGATTGTGCGGGCGACCGTGTCGATGATCGCCAAATATGAAAAGGTCGACGACAAGACGATCGTCATCACGACGCAGTATCCCTTCAGCTTTCTGCCTTATCTGCTGACCCGCATTCTGATCGTTAGTCCGGCCCAGTGGGCCGCCACCGGCAAAAAGTGGTCGTCGTTCGCGATGCATCCAGCCGGAACAGGGCCGTTTAGGATTACCAAGGTTGTGCTGGGGCAGTACGCCGAGATGTCGCGTAACGAGAATTATTGGGACAAAACGCGGGTCCCCAAATTGGAAAAAATGATCGTCTACCCAATGCCGGAGGCAACGACCCGCGTCGCGGCGTTGCGCTCGGGTCAGGTGGATTGGATCGAGGTTCCACCGCCCGATGCCATCCCCTCGTTGAAAGCCGCGGGGTTTCAAATCAGTCTTTGGCCCTATCCGCACACGTATCCATACGTGTTGAACTGCGAGAACAAGTCGCCGTTCAAAGACACCCTCGTGCGCCAGGCGATCAACTATGCCGTCGACCGAAAAGGCCTGTGCGAACTGCTGAACGGACCGCGCGACCGGCGGTCGGTCTTTACCCACCCGAGAACGAGATTTTTGGCAGCCCAAACAATCATTATGAATTCGATCCGGAAAAGGCGAAGGCGCTGCTGAAGCAGCCCGGCTACGGTCCGGACAAGCCGATGAAGGCAAAAATCATGATATCGACCTCGGGTTCCGGCCAGATGATGCCGCTGCCGATGAACGAGTTCATGCAGCAGAACTTCAAAACGGTCGGCATGGACATCGACTTCGACGTGGTGGAGTGGGGCACCATGCTGGTCGCCGTCCGCAGCGAACCGACGTCGGCGCCTTCGCATGGCGATGACGGGATCAACATCAGCCTGAGCTTTACTGACCCGTCGTCGATGTTTCGCTACTACGCCAAGGACAGTTTCTCGCCCACGAATTACAACTGGGGACATTGGGACAACCAGCAGGCAACCGACCTGCTACGACAGGCTCAGGCCACGTTTGACCGCGGCCAGCAGGACAAGCTGCTCGCGCAGGCGCATACCATTGTCGTCGACGGCGCGCCGTGGCTGTTCATCGTGCACGATCTTAATCCACGCGCACTGTCGAAGAAAGTGGCGGGCTTCAAGCCGGCGCAGATTTGGTATCAGGACTTCACCCAGATAAGCATAATCTGAACGGCGAACGACATGATGCGACGTCGGGGGCTCCTCACTGGCATGGCCGCGACCGCGGCGCTTCCGGCCTAGCCAGTTCACGCCGCCGGCGGTGGGACGTCGCGTATCGCCATGACGGCGGCGGACCTGCCCAGCGCGCTAATCCCGACGGCAGGGCCGGTGGTGCTGTGAGCCCTTTTGGGACCCGACATCGAAGCCGCGGTTTCCCGACGGCGTAAGCCTCAGCCTAACGAAGGACGTCGGGACCGCGTCTGCAGGGTACGCTCCAATGCGTCGCCCACTTGCAACACCAGCGCATCCTCGAACGGACGGCCACCGATCTGCAACGACAGTGGAAGCCCCTTCGCGTTGAACCCATTGCAGATCGATAACGCTGGTCCACCGATTACGTTGAGGGCTCGGTTGAAGAACGGCTGGAAGCCCGAGGCCATCGAATCCTCGCCGATCGGCCGAGCGGGACAGCGCGCCGTTGGGAAGATGACGACGTCGACGTTTTTCATGACATCGATGAACTCGGCGACCAATCTTGCGCGCTCCCGCTGCGCATTGATGTAATCGGCTGCCGAAACAAATGCACCGGACATCAGACGGTGGCGGCCGAACGTCCCATAAAGTTCAGGTGTCGTGCGTAGCCAGTGCTGGTGGATCGCGTAAGATTCGCTACGCGAGATCAGGTTGCCGCAGTCTGCATAAGAGCTGAATGGGGCCAAGGTCACGTCGCTGATGAGCGCGCCCAGGTCGCGCAATGCCATGACACTCGTCTCCAGCATCGCGATCGTTTCCGGATCTGTAAGCAGATCCTTTTCGAAGAAGTGACGCACAACTCCGACGCGCAAGCCGGAAAGGCCGTCACCAAGACCAGCCGTGTAATCCACCGGCTGGCGCGAAGCACTGGCGGCGTCGCTTGGATCGTGGCAGGCCAGGACTTGCAGCATCAGTGCACAATCCTCGCTGGTCCAGCACATCGGGCCGGCATGATCCAGCGAGAACGACAACGGCAGGATGCCGCGTCGGCTGACCAGGCCATAAGTCGGCTTGTGTCCAGCGATGCCGCACCATGCGGCGGGGCCTCGGATCGAGCCGCCGGTATCACTGCCCATCGCAGCCATGCACAATCCAGCAGCGACCGCCACGCCGGAGCCGGATGATGAGCCGGACGGATCGAGCGACAGATCCCAAGGATTACGCGCCGGGGGCCAGGGCAGGTCGAAGGACGAACCGCCGATCGCGAATTCCCAGGTCGCCAACTTGCTCGTTATGACAGCACCGGCCTTGCGCAACAGGCTTACCGTGAAAGCATCCTCGCTAGGGATGTGGTCCTTGAACAGAGCGGAATGGCCGGTCGTGGGCGTGCCAGCGGTGTTGTAAATGTCCTTCAACCCGACCGGGACGCCGTGCAATGGCCCCTTCCAGTCGCCCGCGGTGATCTCGGCTTCTGCTTTCGTGGCAGCAGCCATTGCCTGTTCTTCCAGCACCAGAAGATGGCTGTTGAGGCGATCATCCAGTTTGGCTACACGCGCGAAAAACGCCTTGCTCAGCTCAACCGGTGATAGTTTACGAGCTCTGATCATCGCCGAAGCTTGAGCGATTGTCAGGAAATGCACGTCGGTCATCAAGGATGCCTTCAACCTGAAGTCTGCGGCTGACGATAAGCAAGACCGATACCAAGAGGCGCGATCGACCTAAATTGGTAACATCAGGCGCCGTTACTCCATCAACCAGCCGCGGTCGCGACGCAGAATCGGCGTCAGGATCTGCTGACCTCGTTCCGCCTCAGGCTGGGCGAGCCATAGTTTCAATTGCTCCAGAACGAGTCGTGTCGGCAGCGCCAGTTGCAGCGCCAGCGCCTCGCTCATGCTGTAGAAGCGCAGACCTTCAAGTTCGCCGTCGCCGCCGAGTTCGCCGCTGACATACCGCTGCTCCACAACCAGAAAGCGGGCATTGAAACGGATCGGCAGATCGGGCGGCGTTACCGCGCGGCCAAGGTAATGCAGGCCGTCAAATCGGGGTGGGCGGCCAAGCGAAAGCCCGGTTTCCTCCAGCAGTTCCCTGGCAGCGGCGGCGGCCAAGCCATGCGCCATTGCTGCATTGGTCCTTTTGCGCAACGCCCGCTCGGTCGCCGGCGGCAGCGGTGTGGCGAATGGTGCCGTCAGATCGGCGCGATCGACCCGGCCGCCCGGAAACACCAGGCGGTTCGGCATGAAGCGGTGTTTCGCCCCGCGCATGCCCATCAGCATGTGTGGCTCATGCTTTTCGAAGCGCAACACGATCAGGCTGGCGGCGTGTTTGGCCCGGACGGTGCTCGGCGGAAGGCTCAAAAAGGCTTCATCAGGCAAGATCGAAGCCTTTCGTCTTCAGATACGCGGCAAACCCGAAGCGCTCAGACACCGAAAGTTGCCGAGCGACGTTTTCGCTCCAGCCAACGCCGTCCCGGGAGGGATAGACGTCGTTGTTCTTCAGGCTGCCGGCGGCAATCGGGTCACGCGCATCGCGTCGCCGATCGTAGGCGGCGACATCCGCCGCCAGGGTGCTGTCGTCATAGCGCTCCCGGTGGACGACGACAGAGGGCGGCAGCCGCATCGACACCGATCGACGAAACACCGGCCAGCCGACCGCCAGTCCGGCAACCGGATAAACACCCGATGGCAGACCCAACAACGGCGAAACGCGCTCGATGTGGCTGCGAACATAGCTGATCGGGCAGGTGCCCAGACCGATCGCGTCCGCGGCGGCCATGAACTGAGACATCGCCAGCGTGCAATCAACGGCGGTGTTCAGGAACGTGTCCAGGTTGTTGTTCGCGTGTGGCATGTCATGCATCTTGCAGAGCAACTGCCCGCGTCGCATGTCGCCGCACCACACCAGAAAAACCGGTGCCGTTGCGATCCAGTCCATCGTGCCGATCCAGTCAGCGATCTGCTTGATCCTCGGCCGGTCCCGCATGACGACGACGGAATACTGTTGCAGATCTGACTTTGCCGGTGCCGATTGGGCTGCCGCCAGCAAAGCATCCAGCAGAGGATCCGGGACATCTTGGTCGGTATAGCGACGGGTGACACGCCGGTCGATCAGGTTGACGACCGGGTTTGGGATCTCGATGCCCGGTAGATCGATACCGAACCTAGCCCGTAGCAGCGCCTCGCTGTCCGCCATGTCCGTTTCCTTCGGTTCTGTAATCGTCGTGCGCCACCCTTGCCGGAACCCCTGATACGCGCAAGGTTTCACGTCAATGCCATCGAAGGAGGGAGCCCATCCATGCCGGTGTCCTATGCCCACCACCGCGCCCAGCTCAAGGCCATACTGTTGGGCTGGGGCATGCCGGCGGAAAACGCCGAGACGACCGCCGACGTCCTGTCGTGGGCTGATCTGCATGGGGTAGACAGCCACGGAATTTCGATGATCCCGGGCTATGACGGCCTGCGTCGGTCGGGCCGCATCAAGATGGACGCTCAGCCAAAAATCGTTCGCGAGACCCAGGTTTCGGCGGTGGTGGACGGCGGCGGCGGCCTGGGGCATGTGCCGGCGCATTTCGCCATGTCGACGGCGATAAGCAAGGCCGGCACAACCGGCATGGCCGCTGCAGTGGTCCATCACTCCGCCCATTTCGGTGCTGCTGGCTACTACGCCCTGATGGCGGCGAAGCAGGGGCTGATCGGCATGTCCTGCACCTCCGCCTCCGGGATTCAAGTTGCCCCGACTTTCGGCAAGCAGGCGCGGCTGGGCACCGATCCTTGGTCGTTTGCCGCACCCAGCGCCGACGGCGTGCCGTTCCTGCTGGACATGGCAACCACCACGGTGGCTGCCGGCCGGATCCGCAACAAGGCCAACGAGAATCTTCCTACGCCGAACGGGTGGGTGCTGGACGCCCAAGGCAACCCGTCCAACGACCCGCTGGTCGCCAAAGAGCAAGGCGGCTTCCTGACGTCGCTGGGCGGCTCACCGGAGAATTCCAGCTACAAGGGCTACGGTCTGGCGGTGATGGTGAACATTCTGGCATCCTGCCTCGCGGGAGCGACGTTGATCACCGACCCGATGCACACGAAGAAACCGGTCGGCATGGATATCGGCCACTTTTTCATGGCGATCGATCCGAACATTTTCCGCGAGTCCGACGACTTTCAGGCTGATGTCGCCACTTTCATGGCCGCGTTGCGAAACACCACGCCGGTTGATCCGGCTCGGCCTGTCATGGTCGCCGGCGATCCGCAGTGGAAATATGCCGAGGCGCGCATGGCGACTGGCATTCCGGTTGGCCCCGGCCTGTTGAACCAGGTAAGGCAGATCGCCCAGGCAGCTGCCGCACCCTGGTTGCTGGACTGAAAATGAAAAGCAGAGGCTGGCGTCACTCGCTGGTCGCAGCGTGACTGAGAGACAGCCTGTCTGATGCGCGTTCAACGCTCCGGCTAAGGAAGGATCCTGTGCATGCTTACATCCATCGGCACCAACCTGGCCAAACAGAAGCTTGCCGCCGACGAACTGGTACTATGTTTCGGCGTCAATCAACTTCGTACGCCGAACATCGCGATGATGGCTGCTGCCTGCGGATTTGATGCGCTTTATATTGATCTGGAACACAACCCCACCTCGCTGGAGACCGCTGCAAGCATCTGCGTCGCTGCCTTGGGCCTTGGCATCACGCCGATCGCGCGGGTGTCTTCACACGATGCCCATGACGCAGCCCGGATCCTGGACTGCGGCGCGCAGGGCGTCATGGTGCCGCATATCAACACCGCCAGCGAAGCCGAAGCCATCGTCGAAGCCTGTCGCTTCGCTCCCTACGGGCACCGTTCGGCTGCCGGAACGCTGCCGTCGCTGGGCTATGGGCAACTGACACAGCCGGAGATCTGCCGGCGGCTTAACCAGGAGACCTTGCTGATGGCGATGATCGAGACGCCGGAGGCGGTCGCCAATGCCGATGCCATCGCTTCCGTTGAAGCGATCGACGTGCTGCATATTGGCTCCACCGATCTGTCCACGGAAATGGGCATTCCTGGCGACTACAAGCACGAGCGAATGCGCGACGCCTACGAAACGATCGCGCGGGCCACCAAAGCACATGGAAAGTCGATGGGCGTAGGCGGCGTGCGCCAGGACGTCACGTTCCAGTCCTGGCTGCTTCGGCTGGGTGTTCGCTACCTGACCAGCGGATCCGACACGCTGTATATACTCACTGGAGGTCGAGCGGACGTCAAGCAGATCAGGGAGGTGGCAGCAGACGCTTCTGCTGGAACACCTTGAACCATTTGCGGAACATGATTTCGGTGTCCATCACCTCCTGAAAGCCGGCCTGTGAGATCTTGATGGTCGAAACGATCGCCGGCGGTCCAGGATCGGTGTGTCCATACCGCATTTGGTAGTCGGCGTATTCCAGCGACAGGCCGACAAAGTCAATCAGGGCAGGGGAAACCAGTTCGTGCCGTTGGCGGACTCGATCCCAATCGGCACGCCCGAGCGATTGCAGCAGAAACGGTTCGTCCGGACCGGGACGCATGCCGACTGCCTCGGCTATGGCCGGCCAGATGTTAGGCCAGGAAAACACATCGCCGTTGGTCACGTTGAAGGTTTCGCCGCGCGCCACCGGTGCTTCGCCGGCCCAGGCGATCGCCCGGGCCAGCAGATCGGCATCGACCGCCTGCCCGACCCTTTCCGCACCGCCGGGGTAGGGCAGGATCGGCCCGCGCTCGCGCATCACCGCGGCATGAGCCCCGAGTGCGGGGATCAGGTTCATGGCGCCCCCAATCGCCTCGCCGACGACCAGCACTGGGCGGAGGATGGTGAAATGCCACTCCTGCCCTTCCTTGGATCGTCCGGTCAGGGTCTGTTCTATCTGGGCGGCGCGCAGGTAATCCTCCTGCGCCCAGTAGAAGTTCGGCTGCTCCCGCATCTCGGAGCGGCCCTCGCGCGCGGGAACCGACAGCGGACGGACGTGCACGCCATAGGCCTTGGTGCCCTGCAGCAACGTCACGTGCCGAAGCCCCCAGGCCGCCCGCAGCAGCGGATCCAGCAGGTTGCGCAGCATGCGGTCATTGGTGGCGATCTGCTGATCGTCGCGCCAGCCCTCGATCAAACCAGGCAACTCGAACAAGGCCGCATAGACCAGATGTGTCACGTCTTGCAGGGCGTCCGCGGCTGCCGCGCAGGCTGCTGCATCGGTGAGATCCAGCGCAAGCTGGCGGACGGCGGCGTCAGAAGGGGGTCGACGAGAAACCGCAATGACATCGGTATCCGCCAGCCCGGCAAAACGCTTGACCGCCGCATATCCGACCAGACCCGTCGCGCCGGCCACCAGCACTGTTTTGCGACCCATCGGCACTGTCCTCCCGCCGCGACGATATCACCGGTTACCCCAGCAATATCAATCCATCGCTTGTCCCTAGGCCCAATGATCGTCAGCCAGCCGCCCTGCCATGCACGACCTCGTGCACGAAACCGAGCTTGGACACCACAACGGGTGACAGCACGAACGGGTAGAGATCGGGGCTGCCCATCGCGCGGTTGAGGCTGTTCATCGCAAAGGTCAGAGGCAGCCACGCGTCGATGATCTCCTGCATGTTGGTCTCGGCTCGATAGGGGTCCAGACTGATGTCGGCGGTTAAAGAGTCGTCATGGACCAGCCGCGGATTGACGCGGATGCCGAACGCGCTCGCCATCTCCAGCGTATCGATGATGTGCAGGTAATGCGCCCAGGTTTCCGCCCAGTCTTCCCACGGGTGCGTGGTGGCATATTGACTGACAAAGTGGGCCTGCCAGTTGAACGGGGCGCCTTCGCGGTAGTGGGTCTGCAACGCCGATTCGTAGTTCTGGCTGTCGTCGCCGAAGACCGACCGGCAGGCGTCCAGCCGGCCGCCATCGCGGACCAGCACGTCCCAGAAGTAGTGGCCGACTTCGTGACGGAAGTGGCCGAGCAGCGAACGGTAGGGTTCGTGGTTCTGGGTCCGACGCCGTTCGCGTTCGGCATCATCGGCCTCGATCAGGGCAATGGTGATCAGGCCGTTGTCATGGCCGGTCATGACTTGCGGGCCGGAGGGATCGGAACTTTCGGCAAGGAAATCGAACGCCAGACCATGATTGGGATCATCGATCCGGTTCGCTAACGGCAACCTCAGCCGAAGCAATGAGTAGAACAAGTGATGTTTTGCCCGTTCCAGTCGCTTCCAACGCTCCTGCTTCAGGCCATCGGTCAGATCCGGAATGATCCGGTTATGGCGACAGGCAGCGCACAGCCTCGATTGGCCATCGTCTTCGACCAGCCAATTGCAGGCATCATATCCCGCGTTGTCGCATCGGCGGACCAGCGGGGTTTTCGCGGCCAGGGCAGTGAACAGCGCGCCATCCGCTTCCAGCGCGGAAACCACCATCTCGGACGGCAGAAAACCAAGCTGATGACCGCACGATTCGCAACGTGTATTCTCGAAATACAGCACCTGCCCGCAGTGCTGGCACTTGAACAACTTCATCGCTGGACCCTTCGTGCTACCTCGGTTCCATTGCAGGGATCCCGGTCAGCCTGTTGCCGGCCAGAACGCCGAATCGGGCGTCTGGAAGTGCGGCCAGGCCGCTATCGTTGCGGCGCAGCCTGGAAATTCCCCAACGTATTACCCGATCGCAGAAGCGCGAGACGCGAAGCGGCCGCGTTTGGCCGCGTCGATCGGCTACTTCAGACCAATAGCGGCGTATGGCGCTTCTCTGACGCGCGATCGTAGCGGATCACGTGGTGACAACAGCCGGCTATTCCGCGGCCTGAGGCAGTCGCCAGGCACCCACCCGGGGGATCGGCAGGCCGAGATTTTCCCGCAGTGTCGCACCGGTGTAGCTGGTTCGGTATAGGCCCCGTCGCTGCAATTCCGGCACGACGAAACGGACAAAATCCTCGAAGCTGCCCGGCATGTGAGTGCCGGCAATCACGTAGCCGTCACACGCCCGTTCGGTGAACCAATGCTCCAGCCGATCAGCGATCTCCTTGCCGCTGCCGACGATGGCCTGGCCTGGCCGGCCCCGGCGCGTCACGTTCAGGAAGTCCCGCACGGTGGGGTTTCGGCCGGCGACACGCATGACGTGATCACGCATCGCCTGCATACCGGACATGCCTTCCAATTCCTGAGCGCTGAAGGCCTCATCCATCGCCTTGGTCTTGAAGTCGAAGTTCAAAGCCTCCGACAGCAGCGAGAGGCCATCGACTTCGCGATAGTGGGTGTTGATCAGCGCCATCTTGTCCTCGGCCTCGGCGCGGGTTTCGGCCACGACCGGATAGGCGATCGTATTGACGGTCGTCAGGTCGGGGTCGCGGCCCAGGCGGGCGACTTCAGTCTTGAATTCGGCATATTGCCGCTTGCCGTCGGCGAGGTCGTGGTAGGACACGAATATGGTTTCCGCCCATCGCGCGGAGAATGTCTTGCCACGCGCGCTTGCCCCCGCCTGGATCACCACCGGATGGCCTTGGGGCGAACGCGGAACCGTGAAAGTCCCCGACGAGGCCAGGAATTTTCCTTTATATTCCAGTCGATGGACCTTGGACGGGTCGGCAAACAGGCCGGTTTTCTTATCCACTATCAGGGCGCCGTCTTCCCAGCCGTCCCAGCAGTTGTGCACAATCTCCATGAACTCGTCGGCGCGGTCGTAGCGAAGATCGTGTTCCATGTGGACCTCGCGGCCCATGTTCTGCGCCTCGGCGTCGTTGACGGAGGTGACGACGTTCCAGGCGGCTCGCCCTGCTAGCATATGGTCCACCGTCTGGAACCGTCGAGCAACATCGAATGGTTCGTAGTAGGTGGTGGAGGCGGTCGATCCGATGCCCAGGTATTTCGTGCCGAAGCCCATGGCCATCATCGTCGCGACAGGATCGATCTTGACGACGCGGACGCCGTTGGCGACGACCTCCGCCGGGTTGCCGCCATAGATGTCGGGCATCGCAAGGCGATCATCGAAGAATGCCAGCTGGAATTTTCCTTCCTCCAGCACCTGGCCGATCTTCTGGTAGTAGGCCGCGGATGTGAAGTCGGATCGCGCATCGGGATGCCGCCAGGCGCTTGCCAGCGTGGTGCAGTTCTGCGCTTGGAGGAAGCCCACCATGACCATTTGCCGCATTGTTCGATGTCCTTCAGGTGTGCCTGTCGGGTCCTGCCAAGGCGCCATTTCCCGGACAGCCGCTGTTGTCGAGATGGCGCATAAGCCGCCGGTCAGGGACTGTGGTCGCTATGTCGCCTGCGACGCTAGTCTGGACGCGACCGCAGCCGTGTCCAGACCACGCGGTACGCCAAGGCAGATGATCATGGTTGAGCTCACTCAGCAAAATCAGAATTGATAGCGTCGAAGTCCGCCATCCACCGGGATGACCGTGCCGGTCACATACCGCGCAAGCGGCGAGGCCAGCCACACCGCCATCACCGCCAGGTCTTCCGGCTCACCCCAATATCGAACCGGAATCTCCGTCGCTGCGAACTGCTTCCGATACTCTTCCGGGTAGTTGCGCCGGATCTGCTCGCTCATGATCCGCCCTGGCGGGATCGAGTTTATGGTAATGCCGAACTGCCCGATCTCACGCGACAGACCCTTGGCCCAGGCATGGATCCCGGCCTTGGCGGCGAATGCAGCATTCAGATGCTCCGGCTCGCTTTTGCCGGTTATGTTGATGATGCGGCCCCACCGGTTCTCGATCATCTTCGGCAGCAGGGCATGGGTAAGCTGGCGCGGCCGGGTGAAGTTCAGCGTCATTGCCTCAGTCCAGTGTTCTTCTGGCGCATCGATCGGCAGGACACGGCTGCCGCCGGCGTTGTTCACCAGGATGTCGATGCGGCCGACCGCCGTGAGTGCGGCGCTGCTGAGCTTCGCTGCGGCGTCTTCCTCCATTACGTCCTGCTTTAACAGGACCGGGCGCGGGTCGTGAACCGCTTCGACCTCTTCGGCCATGGCCTCCATCAGCTCGATACGGCGCGCCGCGACCACCACCTGAACGCCCTCAGCGGCCAACGCCTTCGCGATCGCTCGGCCGATGCCCATGCTGGCACCCGTCACCAGGGCGGTTTTTCCTTTGAGTTGCAAATCCATGGGCAGTTCCTTTTCCGCACGCGCGCCGATTGATTGCCCAAGCGCCGTTGTGAGCACCAGCAGCCCCGCCGCGGCAGACGCTCTATCGGTTTCCAGCAGGATAGCCGCATTGCTTCGTTGGTCGCAACGACCGGTCACAGCGGGCAGGCGCGCGGGCACCAGCTCCGCAACAATCAGCTTCCCTTGAACACCGGTCGGCGCTTTTCCATGAATGCCTGCCGCGCCTCTCTGGCATCATCGGTCTTCGACAGCATCACGGTGATCCCTTGCTCGAAGCGGTAGGCGTCGCGCGGCGGCATGTGCATTGTCGTGTTGATCGAGTGCTTCGCCGCACGCATCCCGGTGGGGCTCTTCGAGGCGATTTCCGTGGCTAACTTGATGGCCTCCGGCATCAGTTGTTCCAGCTTCACGCAACATTCGACCACGCCGGTGCGGTATAGCTCCTCCGCCGGAACACGCCAGCCAGTGAAGAACATCCGCCGTGCGCGGGAGTGGCCGAACAGGGTCTGCAGCATGGCGGCGCCCCCGGCTAGGCCGACGTCGATCTCCGGCATGCCGAACACGGCGTTGTCGGATGCCAGGATGATGTCGCAATGCGCCGCCAACCCCAATCCGGCACCAAGGGCGGGACCATTCACCGCGGCGATGACCGGCTTGGCACACTCGTGGATGGCGTTGAACATCTCCCGCACCAGGCGGTTGAATTTCCAGTATTCGCCCGCGTTCTCGCCAGTCGGACGTTCCTTCATGTCGGCGCCTGCTGAGAACATTCTGCCGAAGCCGGTCAGAACGGCGACCCGAACGTCGTCGCGATCGGTGAAACTGTCGAAGGCCGCGATCAGTTCATCGCGCAGTTGGTTGCTCTGCGCATTAACCGGAGGACGGTCCATCACGACGGTGGCGATGTAGTCACGCACGCTAACCTTGACGACTTCAGCCATGCTCGCTCCTCCGGATTGGCAGTCCCGTCGCTCGTGCCATAGCTTCAGCCGATGGTCCAGCAGCGGCGGGCGAAGCGGACCAGGAGGAAGCACCATGTCCATCTTCGAGCAGAACCTTAATCGTCGGGCGGCAAACCATGTGCCGCTGTCGCCCATCTCGTTCTTGACGCGGGCGGCGCGCATCTATCCGAATCGGGTAGCGATCATTCACGGCGAGCGTCTTTTCACCTACACGGCTTTTCTGGACCGCGTGCGGCGTCTGGCTTCGGCGCTGGCACGGGCAGGCGTGGGGAAGGGGGACACGGTGGCGATCATGGCGCCCAACACGCCGCAGATGCTGGAAGCCCATTACGCGGTGCCGATGCTGGAAGCGGTGCTGTGCTCGATCAACATCCGCCTGGATGCCGCCGCGATCAGCTTTATCCTGCGGCATTCCGAGGCGCGGGTGGTGCTGACGGACACCGAGTTCGCCTCGGCGATGGTATCGGCCATCCGCGACATGTCGATCGCGGTGGTCGATATCGATGATGCCGGTGGTGAGCGGATCGGCTCGATCGAGTATGAAGCATTCCTGGAAGGCGGTGATCCTGCCCACCCTGTGCGACTGCCGGATGATGAGTGGCAAGCAATCGCGCTGAATTATACCTCCGGCACGACCGGCGATCCCAAGGGCGTGGTGGCGCATCATCGTGGCGCGTACCTGAACGCGTGCGCCAACGCGCTGACCTTCGAGCTGTCGCCGCGAAGCGTCTATCTCTGGACGTTGCCGATGTTCCATTGCAACGGCTGGACCTATACCTGGGCGGTCACTCTGGCCGGTGGCACGCATGTTTGTGTGCGGCGGGTGGAGCCGGCGTTGATCTTCGCCGCCATCGCCGATCACGGTGTGACGCACATGTGCGGCGCCCCGGTGGTGCTTTCGATGCTGATCCATGCCCCGGCGGCGGCCCGGCGCCCGTTCACTCAGACGGTGAAGATCGCCACCGGAGGGGCTGCGCCACCATCGACCGTGATCACGCAGATGGAAGCACTGGGCTTCTCGGTGACGCATCTATACGGCCTGACCGAGAGCTATGGTCCGTCCACCGTGTGTCTGTGGCAACCCGGGCTCGACGCGCTGTCGATCGACGAAAAGTCAGCTTTCATGGCCCGGCAGGGGGTCAATACGCCGATGCTGGAGCAGGCGGCGGTGCTCGATCCGGCGACCATGCAACCAGTGCCCGCGGACGGCACGACGATGGGCGAATTGATGCTGCGCGGCAACACGGTGATGAAGGGGTATCTGAAAAATCCCACGGCCACCGAGGCAGCGTTCGAGGGCGGCTGGTTCCACAGCGGGGATCTCGCCGTGACGCACCCGGATGGTTACGTCGAAATCAAGGACCGGGCAAAGGACATCATTATCTCAGGTGGCGAGAATATTTCGTCGCTCGAGGTGGAAGAAGTCCTCTACAAGCATGCCTCCGTTATGGAAGCCGCCGTTGTTGCTCGGCCTGACCCGAAGTGGGGAGAAACGCCGCAGGCCTTCGTTACGTTGAAGCCCGGCGCTGACGAGGTGACCGAGGCTGCGATGATCGCCTGGTGCCGACAACATCTCGCTCATTACAAATGCCCACGCTTCGTCAGCTTTGGCCCTTTGCCAAAGACCTCGACCGGGAAGGTTCAGAAATTCGATCTGCGCGAGAAGGCGAGAGGTCTTCACTCATGACGTGGCGGCTTCGCGGTAAGCTTGCGGGCGCTCGGCGGCAGACCGTGTCATTCTTGATGGTGATTTGCAACGCAACAGCCGAATAACGGGAGGCGTCGGTCATCCGAGCCGGTATCGATGGTTCAGGTCGACATATCGCCACGAATCATCAGGTATTCATCGCGTCGAAGAAATCATTATTAGTCTTGCTGTACTTCAGTTTGTCCAATAGGAACTCCATCGCATCCACGGTGCCCATCGGATTGAGAATGCGCCGCAGCACCCACATCTTCGACAGCACGCCGCGTTCGACCAGCAGCTCTTCCTTGCGCGTCCCCGACTTGGTGATGTCGATCGCCGGGAACGATCGCTTGTCCGACAGCTTGCGATCAAGGATGATCTCGGAATTGCCGGTGCCCTTGAATTCCTCGAAGATCACCTCATCCATGCGGCTGCCGGTATCGATCAATGCGGTGGCGATGATGGTGAGAGATCCGCCTTCCTCGATATTACGCGCCGCCCCGAAAAACCGCTTCGGCCGTTGCAGCGCGTTCGCATCGACACCACCGGTGAGAACCTTGCCGGAAGACGGCACCACGGTGTTGTAGGCGCGGGCGAGGCGGGTGATGCTGTCCAGCAGAATGACCACGTCGCGCTTGTGCTCGACCAGCCGCTTGGCCTTTTCCAGGACCATCTCGGTGACCTGGACATGGCGCGTGGCAGGCTCATCAAAGGTGGAGCTGATGACCTCGCCCTTGACGCTGCGGGCCATGTCGGTGACTTCTTCGGGCCGCTCGTCGATCAGCAGCACAATCAAGAAGACTTCCGGATGATTAGCGGCGATCGCCGCCGCCATGTTCTGCAGCATCACGGTCTTGCCGGTCCGTGGCGGCGCCACGATCAAGGCGCGCTGGCCCTTGCCGACCGGCGAAATCAGATCAATGACGCGGGGGGTGAAGTCCTTCGCCGGTCCCTTGGCGACGGACTGAAACGTCTCCATCTCCATCTTCAATCGTTCTTCGGGATACAGCGGCGTGAGGTTGTCGAAGTTGACCCGATGCCGCACGGCATCCGGAGGCTCGAAGTTGACCGTATCGACTTTCAGCAGGGCGAAGTAACGCTCACCATCCCGCGGGGCACGGATCTGACCGTCCACCGAGTCGCCGGTGCGCAGACCGAACCGACGGACCTGGCTTGGGCTGACATAGATATCATCTGGGCCGGCAAGGTAATTGGCCTCCGGACTGCGGAGAAACCCAAACCCATCCGATAGAATTTCGAGTGTACCTTCGCCGTGGATCGCCTGGTCATTGTCGGCGAGATTTTTCAGGATCGCGAACATGATGTCCTGCTTGCGCAGCGACGATGCGTTCTCGATTTGTAAAGACTCGGCGAAATTGACGAGATCTGTCGGTGTTTTTTGTTTCAGTTCAGCAAGATGCATTGATATGCCTGGACGTGAGGATGCGTTGTCGGAGAGCGGTGGACCGGAAAGAACTATGGACTTGGTGCCCATCGAGTTGCATTCGGTCGAGAATTTGAATCAAGGCACCTGGTGCCTACGCACGGGTGCCCGATAATCAGGAAGGAACTTGATCTTAGGAAGACCGGTCCCGGTCGTCAAGAGGTTAGACGAGTTCTTTCAAATAGCGGCCGGCTTATGCCAACCGGTCCAGCGCCGCCTGCAGTCGTGCGACCTCCGACCTCGCAGCCTCCAGGCGATCACGATTTTCCGCCACGACTACCTCCGGCGCTCGGCTGACAAAATCCGAATTGCCAAGCTTCTGACTGATCTTTTCTGCCTCGATCGAGAGCTTGTCGCGTTCCTTGACCAGGCGAGCCCGTTCGGCGGCTATATCGATCAAGCCTTCCAGCGGCAGCACGATCGTGGTCTCATCCAGCACCGCCTGAGCGGAATTGTTCGGCACATTACCGTGCAGCGGCAGCACGTCGGTCGCCCGCGCCAGCCGCCTGATCGCATCTGTCCAACGATCGACCCGGCCCAGCATTTCGGCGCTCGCACCTCGCAGCAGCACCGGAGACGGCCGGGATGGCGGCACGTTCATTTCGTTGCGCACCGAACGGATAAGACCGATCAGCCGTACCACCCAGTCCAGTTCGACCCGGGCTTCGGCCGCTTCGGGCACGGCGACAGGTTGCGGCCATGCGGTGCCGATCAGACTATACGATGCACCGTAGTCGAACCGGTCCCAAAGCTCCTCGGTCACGAACGGCGTAACCGGGTGCAGCAGGCGCAGGATCAGGCCTAGCACATGGGCGCCGACGGCGCGGATTTCGGCGGCGTCGCCAGCATGGACGCCGTCCGCGAGCAGCGGCTTGGCGAATTCCAGGAACCAGTCGCAGAACGTATTCCAGACGAACCGATAAGCGATGGCGGCATACTCATCGAACCGGTAAGCCTCCAACGCCGCGGTCGCTTCGCCGATCGCGGTGTTCGCAGAGTCCAGCAGCCATCTTGCAAGCGGCAGTCCGACCCGCGATGGATCAAAATCCGCATCAGGTCGCATTCGGTTCAGTTCGCAAAACCGAGCGGCGTTCCAGAGCTTGGTCACGAAGCCGCGGTAGCTTTCCACGCGAGCGGCGCCCAGCTTGACGTCTCTTCCCGGCCCGGTCAGAGCGCAGATGGTGAAGCGCAGCGCGTCGGCGCCGTAGCTGTTAATCAACTCAAGCGGGTCGATAACGTTGCCGCGGGACTTCGACATCTTCTGGCCCTTCTCGTCGCGGACCAGACCGTGGATGTAGACGATCCGAAACGGCACCTCACCCATCATGTGAAGGCCAAGCATCATCATTCGGGCCACCCAGAAAAAGATGATGTCGAAACCGGTAACCAGAACGTCACCAGGATAGTAACGATCAACTTCCTTGGTCTGTTGGGGCCAACCTAAAGTGGAGAATGGCCACAGCGCGGAGCTGAACCAGGTGTCCAGCACATCCTCGTCCTGTGCCAGCGATTCATCGTGGCCGTAATGATCGCACGCCTGTGCCGCGGCGGCTGCCGCATCCTTGGCGACGAATACGGTACCGTCCGGACCATACCAGGCCGGAATTCGGTGTCCCCACCAAAGCTGCCGGGAGATGCACCAAGGCTGGATATCACGCATCCAGGCGAAGAAGGTGTTTTCCCATTGCCTGGGATAGAACACGGTCTTGCCGCTCTCCACCGCCTCGATCGCCGGCTTCGCCAGCACGCCGGCGTTGCAGTACCATTGGGTGGTGAGCAGCGGCTCGAGCGGAACGCCGCCGCGGTCACCGTGCGGCACCTGATTGACATGCGGCTCGATCTTGTCCAGCAGCGCAATGCGTTGAAGTTCACTAACGATGGCGGCGCGAGCGGCGAAGCGTGACTGGCCGGCCAACGAGCGGATGAAAGCGGCGTCGGACACGCCGGGGACGTCGGCCAGCATGTCCTCGATTTCAACCAGCGTGACCATCGCCTGGCGGTCCAGGACGGACGGCATCGGCAGATCATGCCGGCGGCCGACCTCGAAATCGTTGAAGTCGTGGGCCGGTGTGATCTTGACCGCACCGGTGCCTTTTTCCGGATCCGCGTAACGATCGCCGACGATCGGGATGGGGCGCCCGACCAGCGGCAAGATCGCGCGTTTGCCGATCAGCCCGCGGTAGACCGGGTGATCCGGATGCACCGCCACGGCGGTATCTCCTAACATCGTCTCAGGCCGCGTGGTGGCGACAATGATAAACTGGTCGGGTTCACCCTCGATTGGGTAACGGATGTGCCACAGTGAGCCTTTGATTTCGCGATTTTCCACCTCCAGATCGGAAATCGCCGTCTGCAGGGCCGGATCCCAGTTCACCAGCCGCCGGTCGCGATAGATCAGGCCTTCGCTGAAGAGTTTGACGAATGTCTCCTTCACCGCGGCGGACAGCCCGTCGTCCATGGTGAAGCGCTCACGCGGCCAGTCCAGCGAAGCGCCCAGACGACGCAACTGACGGGTGATGGCGCCGCCTGATTCCACCTTCCACTGCCAGACCCGTGCGAGGAACGCGTCCCGTCCCAGGGTTCGCCGGTCTTTTCCCTCGGCCGCCAGCAGGCGCTCGACGACCATCTGCGTGGCGATGCCGGCATGATCCGTCCCCGGCTGCCACAGCGCATCGCGGCCCTGCATACGGCGCCAGCGGACCAGCGTGTCCTGCACGGTGAACGTCAGCGCATGTCCCATATGCAGGCTGCCCGTGACATTAGGCGGCGGGATCATGATGGTGAAGGGTTCGGCACTCGAATCAGGATTGCAGGCAAAGCTGTTGGCGCTCTCCCAGCCCTGATACAAACGGGCTTCGACGTCGGCTGGGGTGAACCTGCTGTCGAGTGTCATCATCTTCTCCCGCGGCCCGGCGCGTGCAGCACCTGGAACCGCTTTACCGCCTGTCGGAAAGGTCCGCTGCCTGAGCGGGTGTTCCCTCTATCAGGGAACCTCGCGGCCGACGACCCTCTCGATCTCGGCGCGGACCAGACGCTCCACCATCGGCGGCAGGTGCTCGTCGAGCCACCCCTTCAGCAGCGGGCGCAACTCGGCGCGCACCATATCCTCCAGCGTCGGTCCGCCGGCGTAGACCTGGGTGGACCGCCCGGCGGCCAGCGTGCGGACCAGGCTTCCGACGGAAAGCGCGGCGGCGGCGGCGGCCTCAGGCGCCAGCAGATCAGGCGACGACGCCGCGGGCTCCCGCGGCTCCGCAGGGGGGGTGGGTGGTACTGACACGGTCTCCTGCTCCTGATGACGCGGTTCTGCCGGCGGCGGCAATGCCAGAGGTTCACTGACCCGATGGGGCACCGGAACCGGATCAACCGCGGCGAGCACCATCGACTCGTCCAGTATCAGCACATCGTCGTCCGTCGCCACGGCCTCGGACGGTTCGACGGGAACCTCATCGTCATTCAGAATGCGCCGGATGGAGGCAAGGATTTCTTCCATCGAGGGATCCGCACTCTCTGGTGCCACCGGCGGCGGGGTCTGGTCGGTCATCGGCTGGTCATCGCTCAGCGGCCCGGCTGGCTGGTGGCGTAGTCGCCAAGCCCGACCCAGCGGTTCTTGACCGCCTGATAGTATGCGGTCTCGTCGTACAGCGGAACCGGCAGATGCAGGTCTCGTGCGGTCAGGCGCCCGATCGCCACAGCCACGGCATAGGAGGCGGTGATCACCTGCGACAGGTTCTGCACCAGCGTGGTGCGGGACGACAGCAGAAGCTGCGTCGCGTTCAGCACATCGAGGGTCGTCCGGCTGCCAACGATTGCCTCTCGCTCGACGCCTTCCAGGGCAACCTCATTGGCGCGGATCTGCGAGCGGGTGCTGTCGGCGGCGGCCTTGGCGGCGACCAGCGTATCCCAGGCCTGCACCGCGTTCTGCACCGCGGTGCGTTTGGAGTCGTCGATCAGGCGCTGGGTCTGTTGTAGCGTCTGGCGCGCCTGGCGAACCGCTGCATATTCCTGTCCCCCCTGATACAGCGGGACGGAAAACTGCGCGGTGACCTCGTAGCCGGTGGCTTGATCGCTGCGCCCGCCGGCGTTGGTCTGCTGGAAGGTCTGACCCTGCAGGCTGATCTGAGGCAACAGCACGGAGAACGCCACATCGACCGCATCCTTCGCCGCGGCAGCGTTGAACTGGGCGGTGATGACGTTCGGATTGTTGATGGTGGCCAGGCTGGCTGCCTCCTGCTCACTCCTCACCGGCAGGTTCAGCGGCTGCGGCTCCACCAGGTCATTCGGCGGAAACACCCCGACATACTGCTGGAACGTGCCACGCGCGGTTTGCAGGTTGCCCTCTGCCGTCTCCCGCGTGGCGCGGGCGCCTTCCAGCGCGGCCTCGGCCTGCGCGACGTCGGTGCGGGTGATTTCACCGACACGAAACCGGTCGTTGGTCGCCTGCAACTGCTTCGCCAGAACCTGCTCATTGTTGATTTGCAGACCCAAAAGCTGCTGGGCCTGGATGACGCCGACGTAGGCATTGACCGCATTGGTAAAGCTGGTTTGCTCCTGCGCGATCAAGGTCGCCCGTTCGGCGAACACCTGGTTCTTGGAGCGGTTGACATTGGCCTGGGTCTTGCCGCCAGTATACAGGTTCTGCGTGACGGTCGCCTGGGCCGTGCCGATCAGGCGATCGGTCTGGGTGTTAAGGACGGTCCCGGTTAGCGCGTTGTAGGCCCTCCCGACACCGTCTCCATAGCCGGCGGTTCCCGCCAGAACGACCGTCGGCCTCCAGCCGGCAAGTGCGGCCGGCACATTTTCGTCGGTGGCGCGCAGCCTCGCCCGTTCAGCCTGCAAGGCAGGCTGGTTGGAATAGGTCGCCGCCAGCGCCTCGATCAGGGTATGCGGAATCGATCGAATGGGTGCCACCGTAAGCGGCTTCGCTCTGGCCGCGGCTGAAACCGACGCCTGAGCCATTTTCATGTGTGGCTTTGCTACCCGGGTCGGCGTCCTGGGTGACGTCTGCGCTCCGGCCGAAGCCGTGACGGCAGCCAGGCTGAAACCGACAAGGAAGCCGTAACGCAAACCCATTCGGAACCCTTCTCACAAGACTGATAACGTAACGGGCTTCTCGGATCGTCATCTGAGGTTGTTTAACACGTTCCGGCCGTTGCCGCCCGCGTCATCAGATTTCGTCCGAACAAGGCTGCTCTGTCCAGCTTTTTGGTAGCACCGGATCCGTCCGTCACCGTTAAAACGCAAACGCAGCTTTGCTCAAGAAGACCGGCAACGGCGGTGTGGCGCAATCAAACAGCGGCGACATCCCGAGCCCGAACGTCGTTGCCTCGGCGATCACCGCCTGTGTGATACGACCGGCAGCATGCAGCGCGCCGACGATCCGCCCGCTTTGCTGCTGCGTCTGCGCCGCCAGCGCAGGCGGGATATGCGGCACGGCGCCATCAATGAAGATAAGGTCGTATGGGGCCTGGGCCGACCATCCAGCGGCCAGCGGTCCTGAAACGAGGTTTACGTTCGGTGCCTCGATCGGCAGCACACGCCGCGCCATGGCATAAAGCGCGGTATCTTCTTCCAGCGCAGTGACATGACAGCCACACCCGGCCAGCACCGCCGCGCTGTAACCTGCCCCTGCTGCGACCACCAGGACACGCTCTTGCTCACGCGGGTTGGCGGCCTGCAGCATCCTTGCCAGCACCATGGGCTCCATCATGAAGCGGCCGCCGCCCAGTGGCACGTCTTCGTCGGCATAAGCCAGCGACCAAACGTCCGGCGGCAGAAAGCGCTCTCGCGGCAGGCGCCGCATGGCCGACAGCAGTCGTGGGTTGGTTACCCGGTTGGGGCGGATCTGGCTATCCACCATGCACTTGCGGGCATCATCGAAATGCGCGGCTTCGGTTGTCATCGCGTGAACTCAGCTTGAGCGGCGGCGCTCCTTATAGACGGGGCCTGCCGCACCGCAATAGACCGGGCCTGTCGCACCATAAAGCCATCCTGCTTCCGTTGCTCGTGGTCCCGGTGCACGACGCCTAGTATCCGATCCCAAGAAGCGTGAGACGCGAAGCGTCCACCATTCGCCGCGTGAATCGGCTACTTTAAACATATCGCGACGTATCGCGCTTCACTGATTGCGCGATACTAGGCTGCGTCCTCCTTGCGATCGCGGATCTTCACATAAGCCAGCTTGGCGTGTTGGTCGCAATAAGGCTTGCCTGGCACCGAAGTGTCATCGCAAAAGCGAAAGGTCTTGGTTCCCGGCTCGCCGATCGGCCAGCAGCACGACGGTGCCGAACGCCGAGCCTGGATCGGTGGGGAGGGAATAGCCGGTCGAGGGGCCGGGGTCGGGATGGTCGCCGATCGCCGATTGTGGGCGCTCTGCGGCGAACGCATCGGTTGAACGTTCGACAGCGGTGACGCCGATTGAAGTCCCGCGCTCACCAGCGGCGGCAGAGTTGGCCCCGCCATCCGAGGATACGGTGCTGGCCGCTCGGTTGGCGGTTTGGCGACGTCGCGTCGAATTGGCGAAGGGCGGGCATCGAGATCGAGCCGGTGGGCTTTTCCGACGATGGCGTTTTTGGAGACGCAGAGGCGCCGCCCAATTTCCGCGGTGGACAGCCCCTGAGCCCATAGATCCCTAAGATGACGGATCGTTTCATCGTCCCACACCATATCCTGAGCTCCTCTGCGATACAGCCTACTAAATACAGTATTGGCTGGCACGGCGCATGGCAACGATTGATTCCGATGGGGGAGCAGAAAGCTGTGGACAACCGCGCCACCGCGCAGCGCTCTGGCTGACGTGCGGCGCTGTGAGCAGCCTACATCTTATTCCCGATAATTATGACTACGGCGTTGCGCAGGACCGCGCCGGGACGCCGGCCAGGCTGGGTGGCCGGTTCTGGCAGTGACCACCTTGTTCAGGCGTGGATGCGATGCCTATCATTCAGCCGCGCGCCAATTGCGGACGGTAGACAATGGAACGATGCCAACGGCGCTCGCGCCACTTCCTGATGATTGCCGTAACGGTCGCATTCGGCGTACTGGTCGCCGCCTCATCGGCGCGCGCCGACGATCTGGGACCGACCAAGGGCCAGCTCATAAACAGACTCCTACCGACGGTCGTCAACATATCAGTCAGAAAAGATGATCCGGCCAGCCCGCCAGTCGTTGCGGCCGGTGCCGCTGTGTCAGGCGCCCATTCCAGCCCAGACATCAAGTCCTATGTCGGCTCCGGCTTTGTCATCGATCCGTCCGGGCTGATTGTAACAAACTATCATGTGGTGCAAGACGCATTCGAAATTACCGTAACGTTTTCCGACGGGACGCGGCTGTCTGGAAAAACCCTGAGCGCATCGCGTCTCGCCGACCTGGCGCTCGTTAAGGTGCAGGCGGATCATCCGCTGCCGGCGGCGCATTGGGGCGACAGCGACAAGCTGCAAGTCGGCGACCAGGTGTTCGCCGCGGGCGACCCGTTCGGAATCGGCCTGTCGGTCTCCGCGGGCATCGTCAGCGGGCTCAATCGGGACATTCAGGATTCACCTTACGACGACTTCATCCAAACCGATGCCACGATCAATCACGGCAATTCCGGTGGGCCACTGTTCGACATGCAGGGCAACGTGGTCGGCGTCAACTCGACCATTATCTCGCCAACCACAGGATCGGCCGGTGTCGGCTTCGCGATCCCGGAAAGTAGCGCGAGCTTTGTCGTTCACCAATTACGGACCTATGGCTGGGTCCGCCCCGGCTGGATCGGCGTCAAGATCCAGGAGGTGACGCGGGAGATCGCCAATGCCATGGGTATGGCGCAACCCAGGGGCTCCATCGTCTCCTGGGTGCTGCCGAATGGTCCAGCCAAGATGGCGGGTATCGCGATCGGCGATGTCATCCTGCGCTATGACAACAACATACCGAGCGACGACCGCGCGCTGCTGCGTGAAATCGCAAGCACGCAGGTTGGCCAGACGATCACCTTGCTGGTGCGACACGCTGGCAAGGAGCGCAGCGTTCCCATTGCGGTGCAGGCTTGGCCGCGAAATCAGTGGGACGCCTGGGACGCGCCACAAAAGGTGCAGCAGCCGAAGATCAGCATTCCGCCCAATCTCGGCCTCAGCTTGTCGACGATCGCCGCGGCCGACCGCGAAAAGTTAAAACTGGATAACGGTCTGAACGGCGTTCTGGTATCCGCCGTGGCGGCAAATTCCGATCCATCGCGGCGCGGCATGGTCAACGGCGACGTCATCCTGCGCGTGCAGGACAAGCCGGTGACAACGCCCGATGAGGTGCAGGCTGGTATCGACGCGGCGCGTGCCGACAAGCGCGAGTTCGTGCTGATGCTTGTGCTTCCGAAGGTGCGAACCTTGCCGGGCCCGAAATGGATCGCCCTGCAGGTTGCCACATCAAACCTCTGAGGACGGGCTGAGAGGCGTTGCACAATCCGGAGCGGGTCGTCGATGAGGGTGGAGGTCCGGGCCGGAATCGAACCGGCATCCGCGGATTTGCAGTCCGATGCATCACCACTCTGCCACCGGACCCCCGGATGCATCACGCGGTATATGGTTCGGCATCGCCTTTTCGGTCAAGAGCCCAAACGAGCCGGTTCAGCGGCCGATGGCTCGGCGTGCGCCTGTTCGATACCCGTCATCAGCCTCGCGCCGCTGCCATAGGTCAGCCACGCCCAGACCCAGTTCAGATACACCACCATCTTGTTACGAGCGCCCAGCAGCAGGAACAGATGCACCGCACTCCAGATGACCCACGCAGCGATGCCATCCAGGCGGAGCCAACCGAAGTCGGCAACGGCGGAGGAGCGGCCAAGCACCGCGAGCTGGCCGTAATCACGGTACTGGAAGGGGCCGGGCGCGCCATGTCCCTGGATGCGGGCGCGGATGACGCCGGCCAGGTATTGGCCTTGTTGCTTGGCGACCGGCGCCAAGGCCGGCAGGGCTTTGCCGCGCGGGTCTTCCATGGTGGCAACATCGCCTATCGCGAAGATGTCGTCGTGGCCGCAGACCGAGCAGTCGGCCTTCACCTTGATCAGGCCGTGGCGGCCGGATGCGGCATTGGTCCATCGCGCGGCCGGCGTGGCTTCGGTTCCGGCACACCAAAATACATTCTCCGCCCGAATTGACTGGCCGCCCGCGGTGATGCCGTCGTCGCGCACGTCGTCCACGGTCTGACCGGTTTGGATCTCGACGCCCAAGGCTTTCAGCCGGCGTTCGGCGTAGGCCGAGAGGCGGTCGGGAAAAGATGCAAGCAGCCGCGGTCCGGCTTCGCAGACAACGACCCTCGTCGACGTGGGGTCGATGTGGCGGTAGTCGCGAGCCAGGGTAGAGCGCGCCAGTTCAGCGATGGCACCAGCCAGTTCCACGCCGGTCGGGCCGCCCCCGACAACGATGAAGGTCAGCAGCGCTCGAATTTCCGCCGGGTCAGAGCGGCTTTCGGCTCGTTCGAAGGCGCCGAGGACGCGCAGCCGCAGGGTCTCGGCTTCATCAAGGGTTTTCAGCGAAAACGAATGCGTCCGCCAATCGTCATGACCAAACCAGCTGTAGACGCTGCCGGTCGCCAGAACCAGGAAATCATAAGCGACCTCTTCGGTATCCTTGACCCGCACCATGCGCCTGACGGTGTCGACACCTTCCACCTCACCCATCAGGACGTTGACGTTTCTATAACGGGAGAACACCGCACGGATCGGCACCGCGATATCCGATGGCGCCAGGGCGGCGGTGGCCACTTGGTACAGTAGCGGCTGAAACAGGTTGTGGTTGGTGCGATCGATCAGCGTGATATCGGCCGACGCTGACGCGAGTCGTTTGACCAGATTCAGCCCTCCGAACCCGGCTCCGGCGACCACAACGCGCGGCCGCCGGCCAGTAGGCTCGACCGAGGCGGGTTGTCCCGGCGCCATCGGTCAGACAGCCCTGACCGGAACCTGGCGCGGATCAACGCCAGCGTGATTCTCAAGATCGGATTTATCGACCCACGCGGAACCGTGTTCCGCGATTTGTCCGATACCAGGACCAACAATGTCTCGATGACCGCCCATGGCGCGAATGTCTCCTTTGGAGGGGGAGCCACGTGCATCGAACGCCGTCCCCCGCACGTTGGTCGATTAATGCGGATAAGCGGCCGTGGGTTCCCGAGGCGCGGGTTATGGCGTCAGGCCGACACCGCCAGCTGTCGGCGGAGGATAGGTCACGGACGGGAGGTCAGGCGCGGGTCAGCTACGCGTCGTCCTTCCGGAACGGCGACTCATCCGCCAGCGTCGCCATCTCCGCCTCGATGCCGGCACGTTCGTCCACCAGGAAATTCGCCACCGCCCGACGTAACCCGGTGTGCGCGATCCAATGCGCTGAATAGGTGGGCTTTGGCAGGTAGCCACGCTGGATTTTGTGCCGACCTTGGGCGCCGGCCTCGACACGCTTCAGACCATGCTCGATCGCCCAATCAATGGCTCGATAATAGCACAATTCAAAGTGCAGGAACGGCCAGTCGCCCCGACATCCCCAGTTGCGGCCATACAACGCCTCATCCCCTGCCAGGTTCAGCGCACCGGCCACCGGTTTGCCGCCATGCTCCGCATACATCAGCACAACCCTGTTTCCCAGACGCTCACCCAGCAGCGAGAAGAACGAGCGCGTCAGGTAGGCCGAGCCCCACTTGCGATCGACCGTGGAGTGATAGAACGCATAGAAGGCGTCCCAGTGGCCCTCGGTGATGTCGGCGCCGGACAAGGCATGGAATGTCAGCCCGGCCGCGTTGGCGTCGCGGCGTTCCCGTCGCAGCACCTTGCGTTTGCGCGATGACAACGCGGCCAGAAACCCGTCGAAGTCGTCGTAGTCTTCGTTTTGCCAGTGGAACTGCATGCCGATCCGTCGCAGCCAGCCGGCCTCGCCCAAACCGTTCCACTCCGCCTCGGAGCAAAAGGTTACGTGGACCGATGACAGGTCGTGCGACCGGCACGCCTGCTGCAAGGCGTCTGCCATCGCCGAGATCGGAACCCCGGCGTCCGGACGGCGCAACAGCCTGGGGCCCGGCACAGGACTGAACGGCACGGCTGCCTGAAGCTTTGGATAATAACGCTCGCCAACTCGCTCCAGCGCGTTGGCCCAGCCATGGTCGAACACGTATTCACCGTAGCTGTGGGACTTGGCATACATCGGAACCACGCCCACGAGGGCGCCGGTCTCGCGCCTCAGCACGGCATGCTGCGGCAGCCAACCGGTGCGGGACCCGGCCGATCCGCTGTCTTCCATCGCACTCAAGAAAGCGTGGCTTACGAATGGGTTGCCTTCCCCGGCGCAGGCATCCCAGTCAGTCGCATCGATTTCCGCGATGCGGGCATGCAGTGTCAGCGTCAGTGTGGCGGGAGCAGCAGACGTGCGCGGCACTCTACGCAATTTCAAAGATGCCCTCTACCTCTACCGCCGCATCCGCCGGCAGGGATGGCACGCCGATGGTGGTCCGGGCGTGCCGGCCGGCCTCGCCGAAGACCGCGACTGCAAGGTCTGAAGCGCCGTTCATGATCAGCGCGTGCTGGTTGAATTCCGCCGGCGCGGCGACGAAACCGCCTAGCCGCACCACCCGCCGCACCCGGTCCAGGTCACCGCCGCAGGCCGCTTTCAGGTGGACTAGCACATTGATGAAACACAAGCGGGCAGCCTCCTTGGCCTGCTCGATCGATACCCCCCAGCTGACCTTGCCGGTGATCGCGATCTTGCCGTCGATGGCAGGCACCTGGCCGGAAACCACGACCAGGTTGCCGGTGACGACATAAGGAACATAGTTCGCGATTGGTTGCATCGGGCGGGGCAGGGTGATCCCGAGTTCCGCCAGCGTCGTCTCGATCCGGCCTGCCATGACCTGCTCCTGTTCGGGCGTGCGGTGCAGCGTAGCGCATCAGGACCTTCGGCCAAAGCGGTCATGGCAGGCAAGACGGGCTTATCCGATTTCCTGACTACGATTTGGTGATGCCGGCCGGCCTTGATGCCCTGCTGCAGCGGCAACTGTTCCAGCGGAGCAAACCAGATCGGACGAGGAGGATCGTAGTGGTCCGCCGGCCGCCTGGTTCTGCCGTTCGGTATCGCGTTCGCGCCCGATCGCAGAAGCGCGAGACGCGAAGCGGCCGCGTATCGCCGCGTCGATCGGCTCCTTCAGACGAACAGCGACGGATCGCACTTCTCATGCGCGATACCAGCCGCCATCTGCTACACCAAGCGAACCTTAGCGTCCCACCACCCGCAGGCGACTGCGTCGTGCGCGAGGCGAATCCTCGGCCGGTAATTCCAGTGGCAGCAGCGGCGATTGATCTCGGGCCCCATGGCCAATTGTATCGGCCTCCTCGATCTCGGCTTCCGGAATATCCCGTCGCCCAAGATAGTTGGCAGCCAGATGACGGAAGGCATAATCGAGCAGGGAGGTCGCGGCATGCACCGCCGGATCGCCCTCGACGACACCTGCCGGGCCGAACCGGGTAAAGGTGAACGCCTCGACGAAGGTCTCCAGTGGCACACCGTGCTGGAGGCCCAAACTGACGGCGTGAGCAAAGTTGTCCATCAAGCCGCGAAACGCCGCGCCTTCCTTGTGCAGGGCGACGAACATTTCGCCCAGCGTGCCATCGCCGTATTCTCCTGTACGGAGGAAAAGCTTGTGTCCGCCGACCGACGCTTTCTGCGTATAACCACTGCGCCGACCTGGCAGTTCGCGCCGTCGGGCAGGCGCCGCCTGCACCGCCAAAGGCTCCGGACGCGGTGGCATAATGTGGATGAAGGGCGCGACCGCATCGTGCATTGCCGTGTGCGCCGCTGCCCCATGCAGCGGGATGGGGTGGCCCCCGGTCAAGGCACTGGCCAAGGCCGCCTCGGCGGTGATCCCGTGGGCCCCCAGCCATGCCCGCGCTGCCCGGGTGAGACCGCCAAGATGATGGGTCGCGGCGAAAGCAGGCGCAATCCCACCCGTTTCACAGCCCAGCAAAGCCTCGGCCAGGCCCGGGCCGGTGATGGCGGTCGTCGCGTGGTGGCGCACGCCTTCCATCGCGCTCGCCGCCTGGCGCGCGGCCTGTGCGGCGTCTGCCAACCCAGGCACAGCGGCGTGCGCCGGCGGCGTCGGCCAGGCGAAGGTGGCCGGCTGCAGCGGTCCATTCACCCGGCCCAGTCGTCCGGAGACCGCCTCGGATCGGCCGCGTATGATGGCGCCAACACAGCGCGCAACGTCCTGCGCGGCCCCGGATGCGTAATCGATCCCCAGGGCTGCCAGCAGCCCCGCCAGGTCGGCGATGCCAACCTCGATCGTCCGCACGGTCGGAGCCGCGAGGCTCAGAGCGACCACGGCTGTCTCGACCGCTTCGGCGAGGTCTGCGAGGTCAAGCTGTCCATCGGCGTCCAGAAACGCCGGCAGGTTGAGCACGAAGCCTGGTCCAGCCTGGGCCTGCAGGCGCCAGACCGCCTCTGTCGGCGCGCCGCGGCGTAGCAACAGCAGTCGGTGCAGACGGTCGGCGAGCGGACAATCAAAGCCGGCGGCCATCGCGGCGGCGGCGATCGGTGCGATCCACGCCTGCGCGGCCCCGGCGAGTGTCACCGGTTCTGGGCCCACAGCCAACGCGGACAGAGCCGCGGCGGCACCATCATCCCATGCGGCCGGCAAGGTAACTGACCGCGGCGATGCGTCAGGATCGGGCGATGCCTCGGTGCGCCGCATCCGCACCCCGTGCCAAGCCCGATGAAGCGATGTCCCAGATGTCTTCATGCAACGAATATTATGGCATGCAGGACGCAGACGGTAGCCTATTTTGTGTTGCATGCCCCCATCGTACGCAAAATGTTGGGGATAACTTCTGCGGGGTGAAAAAGCCGCGACATGGTGAACTGCGTGCTTCACGCTGCGTTGCGGTAGCTGGACCAACCCGCGAGGCCTGCGTATATGTCGCGCCATGAACATTGGCACATGGCTTTTCACCAAGCTCAGAGGTCGTCAGATCGGCAGCGATTCGATGGGCAACCTCTACTTCGAGGAAAAGCACCAGCGGGCCGGCAGTCTGCGCAATCGGCGCTGGGTGACCTATGCCGGCCTGGTGGAAGCCAGCGCCGTTCCACCAGAGTGGCATGCATGGTTGCACTACACGACCGACGCGCCGCTGCCCGAAACCGGCCGCAAGGTTTGGCAGAAGCCGCATCTCGCGAACGCCACCGGCACGCCGGACGGCTATCGGCCCCCCGGGCATGACTACGAGGGTGGACATCGCGCCCGCGCCGCCGGCGACTACGAAGCCTGGACGCCGAGCTAGCAGCGCGATGAGGCGTCGTGGTATCGCGGAGATCCTGACCGGTGCGCTTGTACTGGTCGTGGCTTTGGCTTTCCTGGCCTATGCCGTGATGCATTCCGGGCGTTCGGTAGGATCCGGTTATCTGGTGAAGGCTTCATTCGGCCACATCGACGGATTGGCGGTTGGCGGCGACGTTCGTATCGCCGGTGTGAAGGTCGGCACCGTCACCGACGAACAGCTCGATCCAAAAACCTTCTCGGCTGTCGTCTCGATGATGATCAGGGACGACGTCCACTTGCCCAAGGATACCGGCGCGTCGATCACCAGTGAAAGCCTGTTGGGCGGCAAATATATCTCGTTGTCGCCTGGTGGCGATGAGGCGGACCTGAAGCCTGGCCAAACCATCACGATCACGCAGTCATCGGTCAGCCTGGAGGAGCTTTTGGGTAAGTTCATCTTCAGCGTTACCAGCCTGAACAACAGCAAGTCGAGCGGCGGCGACCAGCAGAGCGGTGGCAACCAGCAGCCGGCCAACCAGCAGCCAGGAGGTGGCGGTGGACTGCCGCCGCTGTCGAAGTGATCCCGCCGCCTCCCGGCAACTGGCCTGGCCTCGACGGCAACTCAGTCGGCTGCCGGGAAAAGCTCAAGATGCTCGGGGAAAACTATGCCGAGGTATCACAGGTGCTGCGCGATGCGTTCGAGGACGCGGTCCTGATGGGCGTGAATGAGCAGGCTATGCGACAGATACTGGCCGACATCGTGGCGGGGCTCGATTCGCCGAAGCGCCCCGCCGGATGAGGCCGATCGGGTTGGCGATGGTGGGATTGAGCTTGGCCACCGTGGCGTGGGGCCAAGGCCTGCCGACCCAGCCGACTGTCGCGCCGCCAATTCAGAAGCAATGGCAGGAGGAAGGGTCGCCGCCGGTGCAACGCGCTCCAACAACGCCCGATGTGGCGGGACCGGGCGGGCAGGATGAGAGCCAGCTGCCGGCCGTCACACCGCCGGCAAGCGTGCCGCGGCCAAATGTTTGGGTGCGGGCAGGGGAGGCGAAGTTGCAGGCCTTGGACAAGGTAGACGCCCTGGCAACCCATCTGACGATCAAGGTCGGCCAGTCAGCCACGTTCGGCTCGCTGACGATCGCGGTAAAAGCCTGCATGGTGCGCCCAACCGACCAGCCGGCTGACGCCGCGGCGTATCTTGACGTCACCGACAGCCACCCCGATCAGCCAGGGTTCAACGGCTGGATGCTGGCGGATGAGCCCTCGGTTTCGATGCTGCAGCATCCGATCTACGACCTGCGCGTGACCGGGTGCGCTTAAGCTGATGGATGCGTTGCCACCGTTCCGGCGTGCTGCACTGCTGCTCGATATGGATGGCACGTTGGTCGATATGGCGCCGACGCCCGATGCCGTGATCGTGCCCGCCGGGCTGCCGCAGGCGCTGGCGTCGTTACGTGACGCGCTTGGCGGCGCGCTGGCGATCGTGACCGGCCGGCCGATCGAGACAGTGGACCGGCTGTTCCGCGACGCGCCCGGTGCGGTCGCTGGGGAGCACGGCGGCGCGATCCGGCACGCCGGCGGCTGCCCGATCGAGCGGGCGGATCTGCCCGCGCCACCTGACGCCTGGCTGGAAACGGCGGAGGCGTTGGTGCGATCGTTTCCGGGGTCCCTGCTGGAACGCAAGGCGCGTGGCTTCGCACTGCACTACCGCCAGGCGGCGCCGCAGGCCAAGGAGGTTTTCCGCTCCGCGCTTGCTGAGTTGCTGACGACCCAGTCCGGCTTCGCGCTGCATCCCGCGCACATGTTGTGGGAGGTCCGGCCGCTGGGTGCCGACAAGGGCGGCGCTGTCGTGGCGTTGATGCAGCGGGCGCCGTTTGCCGGTCGTCTGCCGATCTTCATCGGCGACGACGTAACGGACGAGGACGGCATGCGGGCGGCGCGCCGGCAGGGCGGTGCCGGATACCGTGTCGATGCGGTGTTCCATGATCCCACCGGTGTCCGGTCTTGGCTGCAACGCTCGGCCGCGTCCGGCGACTGGGCACCATTTTCATGATGCTGTCGGATCATGACGTTCTGACCTTCGATTGCTACGGCACGCTGATTGACTGGGAGAGCGGGATCTGCGCCGCTTTGACGCCATTGCTTGCGCGGGCGGGTATCGATCTGGCGCACGCCGACGGTGGGCCATCCCCAGTCGGCATGGGACTGGCGAGGGCTGGCATCGGGTTCTCGCGCGACACGGTGCTGGAGGCTTTCAGTCGACTGGAGTCGCGGCAGCAAGAGAAGACGCCGGAAATGCTCTATCCGGATCTGTTGGCCGAAGTGCACCGACAGCTCGCCATCGAATGGGATGTTGCACACGATCCGGCCGAAGCCGCGGCATTCGGGCGATCAATCGGCGACTGGCCAGCGTTTGCAGACACAGTAGAGGCGCTGACTTACCTGAAGCAGCACTTTCGGCTGGTGATCCTGTCCAACGTCGATCGGCAGAGTTTCCAGGCGACGCAGCAACGTCTGAACGTTTCGTTCGATGCGATCTATACAGCGCAGGACATTGGTTCGTACAAACCGGATCGGCGAAACTTCGGCTACCTGATTGACCGGTTGAGGGAGCAGGGCGTCGCACTGGAAAAGATCCTGCACGTGGCGCAGAGTCTCTTCCACGATCATGTGCCCGCGCAGTCGGTCGGCTTGACCACGGCCTGGATCGATCGGCGGCATGACGCGACCGGCTGGGGTGCGACGGCACCGGTCTCGCCGGATGTGCACTACGATTTTCGTTTCACCGGTCTTGCCGCACTGGCCGATGAGCATCGAAAGTCTTCGGACGGTTCCTTGGGATCATCGCACAGGTAGGCATGGATCCCACTCCGTGCGTTGATGCCACGGGCAAATGCCGGTTCCTTCATTTGATATTGGCCCTTGAGCGAGGCGCCATGACGCCGGCGACAGCAAGGGCTCGGCTCAGGGGAATCGCTTGAAGCGGGCTCATGCTGACTGCCGAAGGAGTGCTTCAAGACAGGTGGTGTCCCATGCGGCTGATTTCCGTCGGACCTTAAGGCTGTGCTTGTCCTTTGGCCTTCGCAGGAGGTTCATCGCCATGTGCCGGACGGTTGCCATGTTCTGTGGCCCGGCGACGGCGCGCAGGCCCGGGAAGCGAGGCTCGCCTGGGAACCGCCGGGAGGTTGTGAGCCAGTCCACGTCATGGCTGACCAGATGGCGGCGAACCTCGCTGCGGCCGTGGTCGCCGTCGGTTGTCTCGAAACGGCTGTGAATTTTGGCGGCGCGATCATCGCGGTAGCGCCTGACCGCGCCGTGCAAGCTGGCCTGATTGTCTTTGAGTGCCAGCAGATAGTCGCCGCCGCGGTCGAGGATGGCCTGGGCGATCTTGGTTTGCGTTCCCATGGCGTCGATGGTGACGAGCGCGCCGGTGAGGGCCAGGCGTTCGAGCAGCAGCGGAATGGCGGTGATTTCGTTGGACTTGGCCTCGCACGCCTGCTGGCCAAGCACGAGGCGTTGGCTGCTGGCCCATGCCGAGACCATGTGGAGCGGCCCGCGGTCCTTGCTGCGGTCGTGGGTGCGCCGCGACGTCTTGCCGGCGACGGCGACGATCTCGGGCGCGGCGGTGGAGGCCGGGGCCGGCTCGCGTAGGTTTTCGACCCACGCGGTGAAGCACGCGGCAAAGAGCGCGCCGTCGATGGCGTTGATGACGTCATTGAGGGTGTCATGGCTGGGAACGCCGGCTTTGAAGGGCAGCAAGCGGCGCGGAAAATCCTGGTGCACCTGGCCCCAACGCCTGATCTCCACGAAGTCCTCCGTCCCGGGCAGGGTGCCGCACAGCACGACCAACAAAATCTCCGGCAATGGAAAGAGCACCTTCCAGGACTGCCGGGGGTCCTCCAGCGCAGCGAAGTGGTCAATCAGCGACGGGCCGGGCATCGGGAACCTCCTTAACGAGAGGCCTCCCATGAATCAGACTTCAGCCCGCGCCGGAATCCCCGAAACGTTCAAGCGATTGCCCTGCCGGAGAGAGGCGGCACACGGGTGTTAGCTTCGCGTTCGAAGATGGGGGGAGGTCAGCGGGGCGACAACCCGCGCGAGGATGAACCCGGCGTTGGACGGGCTTTGGCATCAGCCCGGCCATCGAGGGCGTCATTCCAGTCGTGGAACTCGTTTTGCTGGTTTCTGGCTATTTACATGCGTGCAGCTGGCGCGGGCTTTCTTGGCGGCCGCGCAGCCCGAAGAATCTAGGGGCGGCGTGGCGGAGCAACCGTCCTTCCGGTTCGGTCTGTCGGTATCTGCCGGTAAACGTCCCTCATCGCGCTCGCAATCGCCCGACAGGAAACCAAAAATCTGAAATCACTTTCATACATACGATAAAGCAATGCTAGTCCAACTGGGCGACATGGTTGGGGTCTACCTCTGGAGTTACATTTTAAACTCGCAACGTTATGATCAAATGCCGTCCTATTTGAAAGAGCTAAATTAGAGCCACTTTCTGCAGTTTCAGCTCGAATTTCCCCTAAGTCATTTGTTGCGTAATGTGCTCATAGCGTGATACGGAACGAGTCCGTCCTGTCGATGGAATATTATTTCTTGGCTAGATAAACGGAGATGTGTCAGATGGCTGATTGGAACACGCAACAAATAAATGGAATGCAGTATCTGGTATTATTACCGGATGGCTACGACCCGTCCCGGCAGTATTCTGAGACGCTGTATCTACATCAGCTGGACCAAGGCTCGTATGGCGCGCAAAATCTTGAGAACCAGATAAATCCCTGGTTTAACAACACTGGCAACCAGTCAATCATTGTCGCACCGTTGCTGGATCAAAGCGCCGACCCCTCGGGCACCACGATTAACTTCGGCGGCATCAGCACGCAGGACACCGCTGGCGAAGATAATGCCATTGCCGCGGCACAACAGGTCATGGCGCAATATTCGGTCGATCCGTCGCGCGTCTATCTCACTGGAAACAGTATGGGCGGCATCGGGACTGAAGATATGATGATCAAGTACAATGCGTATACCGGCACGGAGGGTAAACTCTTCGCCGCTGGCCTGTCACTGGCCGGTGCGGATTACGGACAGGGCTTTCCGACGCCGAACGCAGCGGTGGTACAAGGATTGCGTGACGTCCCGTTCTGGGCAATCCACGGCGGACAAGATACCCAGGTTCCGATCGATTTCGATCAAAACCTGTATGCGGCCGAACAAGCCATCGGCGGCAAGATGATCTTTACGCAGGACAACAGCCTTGGCCACGATGTGTGGGATCAATACTACGGTGAGGGCAACGGACCCGGAACACCGCTGGGGTGGCTGGATAGCCAAAGCACCAACCAGGCGACGCCCACTCCAGCCGCGCCGCCCGCGGCGACGCCACCCCCAGCCGCGCCGCCCGCGGCGGCGACAGGCACCGCCGCGAACAGCCCGCCGCCCGCGCCGAACGTTCCGGCCCCGAGTTCGACACCGACGTCGACTGGTGGGCCGGATACTCTGATCATAGGTGCGGCCGGTTACGCGGTGGGCAACGTGACACCCCAATTTATAGCGTCTGTGGATGGCAACCAGGTGGGCGGTGTCAACACGGTGCAGGCTGTCGAATTTGATGGTTCCAGCACCGGGGGAAACGAAAACTTCTCGTTTGCCGGCAACTGGGGACCCGGCCCGCATACGGTTGGTATCGATTACATCAATAACAACGTATCCCCGACCGGAGATACCGGCAACATATTCGTCAATTCGGTTACATATGGAGGCAATACCACGACCGAATATAGTCCCGGCGGCGTTCAGGCCGGCTTCCTGTATCAGAACGGCACAACCAACCTCGCGATCTGAATATTCGGTCGCGGCGACCCGATTCGGGTCACGATGAGGTCGGGCTAACGAGCGCTATGATCGTGCAACAGGGATCAATAAAGGATCGATGTCGAACCCACCGCAAACCCATGTAACGATCAAAGGACGCAGCTCTTTGACCGAAGATTGACCAGCTGAGCTCCGAACCGCCGATCGGTTCGGAGTTCGACCAATCGGGCGGTGCTTGCGCGGTGCCTGGTCGTACGGCGCGCTTTCCGGGCGTAGGCCTGCCATGAGAGAGCGGCTTCGGCCAGCCGGCATAAGGCGTGCCAACCGGCTTCGTTACAGAACGTATCCGGGTTCAGGCTGGCGAGGCAACCAATCGTCAGTAACAGAGTAAAGGCTTACGTCAGTCGGCGCACGTGGTCGCATATTAAACCATGTGATAATATATGCGATACTGCAACCTCAGGCCGGCCGAAACAACACTCGCCTAGACGTCGAGGTTTGCAACCTTCAGCGCATTGCCAACGATGAAGTCGCGCCGCGGCTCCACGACATCCCCCATCAGCGTACTGAACACCTGTGCGGCGTCCTCCGAGTCGCCGACCTTGACCTGCAACAGCGTCCGGATCGCCGGGTCCAGCGTCGTCTGCCAAAGCTGATCCGGGTTCATCTCGCCCAGACCCTTGAAGCGCTGCACCGACAGGCCGCGCCGGCCATGGGCGATGATGCGGTCATAGGTTGTCGCCGGGCCAGCCACCGACGGCTCCTGCGAGTCCAGCTTCAGCTTCGCCGGCACGCTGAACCGCTGGGCCAGGGCGGTAGCCCGTTCCGCCAGCCAGCGTGCCTCGGCGCTGCGCATCGCTGAAGGGTCCAGCGCATAGCGTTCGGCGACGCCGCGAACGGTGCGCGACAAGGTCAGGCCGTTGTCGGCGCTGACGACCCAGCCCCGTTCGGTGGGCAGCGAGACAGTGTTCAACCGGGTGGCGAATTCGGGAGCGGCGGCGGTGGCGCGCAGCGGGTCGGGCGTCAGCACGCCGGCGATCGCCGCCTGCTCCAGCAACATTACCGGGATGACCGCGGATAGCCGCTTCAGGTTGTGCGAAGCCTCTCGCAGCAGGTTGACCTCGCGCCGCAGGTCCTCCTTTTCGTGAACGTCGCCGTTGCCATATGTCAGCCGCGCATCCGCCAGCGCCTTGTCCAGCAGGAAGGATTCTAGAGCGTTGTCATCCTTCAGGTATCGCTCATCGTTGCCGCGCTTGGCGCGGTACAGCGGCGGTTGCGCGATATAGAGGTGGCCGCGCTCGATCAGTTCGCGCATCTGGCGGAAGAAGAAGGTCAGCAGCAGGGTGCGGATGTGGGAGCCGTCGACGTCGGCGTCCGTCATGATGACGATGCGGTGGTAGCGCAGCTTGCCGGCGTCGAAGCCGCCTTGCTCGACCGCGCCCGGTCCGATGCCGGTGCCCAGGGCGGTGATCAGCGTGCCGATTTCCTGACTTCCGAGCATGCGATCGAAGCGGGCGCGTTCGACGTTGAGGATTTTGCCTTTCAGCGGAAGGATCGCCTGAAACTTGCGATCGCGGCCCTGCTTGGCGGACCCGCCGGCGCTGTCACCCTCGACGATGAAGATCTCGCATTTCGCCGGGTCCCGCTCCTGACAATCGGCCAGCTTGCCGGGCAAGGTCGACACATCCAGCACGCCCTTGCGCCGGGTCAGTTCCCGCGCTTTCCTGGCCGCCTCACGTGCGGCAGCCGCGTCCATCACCTTCTGGATGATCCCCTTGGCCTCTTTGGGGTGCATCTCGAACCAGTGCGAGACAGCATCGGCGACCGCCGCCTGCACCACGGGCTGCACCTCGGAGCTGACCAGCTTGTCCTTGGTCTGCGAGGAGAATTTGGGATCCGGCACCTTCACCGACAAGACGGCGGTCATGCCTTCACGCATGTCCTCACCGACCAGGGCCAGGGAGTCTTTCTTGCCCATGCTCTCGGCGTACTTTGTCACCACGCGGGTCAGCGCCTGGCGAAATCCCGCAAGATGGGACCCGCCGTCGCGCTGCGGGATATTGTTGGTAAAACACAGCATCGTCTCGTGAAAGCTGTCGTTCCACGACAAGGCGAACTCGGCGCGTATGCCCAGTTGGTCGTCGGCGGTGCGCAGGCTGATCGGCGGCGTGAACACCGCGTTCTTCGACCGGTCCAGCCATTCCACGAAGGCCACCAAGCCGCCGTCGTAGCGCATCACGCTTTCCACCGCCGGCGTGTGCCGCTCATCGCGCAGCACCACGGTCATGCCGGAGTTCAGGAACGCGAGCTCTCGCAACCGCCGCTCCAGCAGGGTGTAGTCGAATTCGGTCTTGGTGAACGTCCCTGGGCTGGCCTTGAACGTCACTTCGGTGCCGCTGCCGCGGTCGGCCGGTCCGACGATTGCCAGCGGGCCGTCAGGGTCACCGTGCTGGAACCGAATGCGATGCTCCTGGCCGAGGCGCCAGATTCGCACCTCCATCCATTCCGACAGCGCGTTCACCACGGCGGCCCCGACCCCATGCAGGCCGCCTGAGACCTTGTAGGAATTCTGATTGAACTTGCCGCCGGCGTGCAGCCGAGTCAGCACGACCTCGGCGGCGGATATGCCTTCCTCCTGGTGGATGTCGGTCGGGATGCCGCGGCCGTCGTCGCGCACGGTGACGCTGCCATCGCCGTTCAGGGTCAGCGTAACGTGGGAGGCGAAGCCGGCCTGAACCTCGTCCACCGCGTTGTCGATGATCTCGAACGCCATGTGGTGCAGTCCGGAACCATCATCCGTGTCGCCGATGTACATGCCCGGGCGACGGCGCACCGCATCCAGGCCCTTCAGGACCGAAATCGATGCGGCGTCATACGCTTCGGGATCAGAATCAGGGGGCGGCGCGGCGTTGTCAGACATGCCGAGGGACGGCTCCATTGGGCAAGATTGATACTCTAGATAAATAGCATCTACCGGGAGATAGATAGCATCTACCGGGTCCGCGGGACAGGGGTCGCTTGGATATCGGCACGAATAAAACGCTGATCCGGATGCAGACCGCCGTCGCCGGTGACAAAGGCCTCGGCCTGCCCCGCCAATGGCAGAAACGTCTCGCCGTCCGTGCCGGTGACGACGATCGGGGCCGGCAGCGTCGACAGCACGTGCCATAGCGCCGTCCGCCGTGCGGCGTCCAGATGAACGGCAGGCTCGTCGAGCAGCAACAAGGGTGCGAAACCACGGGCCGCGGCGATCAGTTCAGCATGTGCCAGAATCACCCCTATCAGTAGCGCCTTCTGCTGCCCGGTGCTGGCCAATGAGGCCGGCGTATCGGTGATGATGTCGGTAAGCAGCATGTCGGTCCGGTGCGCGCCCAGGGAACCGGCACCGGCCGCCGCATCGCGCGGGCGGCTGGCCTCCAGCCCGGCGCGTAGCCAGTCCTCCACCGCCAAGGCGGAATCGGCTGCCAGACGCGCCGCGATCGGGCAGGCCAGGTCGATGCGGGCAGGCGGGAACGCGCCCGCCATATGGGCCGTGACCTGGGCGTTCAGCCGGGTTACCAGGCTTAAGCGAGCAGCGGAGGCTGCCACGGCATGCCGCGCGATCAGGTCCTCTAGACCGGCCAGCCAGGAGCGGTCCTGGCGGCCCTCCGCCAGCAGTCGGTTGCGGCTGCCGACGGCGCTATCATGCGCGGCGACTTCCCGGGCGTGACCAGGCTCCAGTGCCCATACCAACCGATCCAGAAACCGGCGGCGGCCGGACAGGCCTTCCTGGAACAGCCGGTCCATCTGCGGCGTCAGCCAGACCGCGGCGATCAGCCGGCCAATGTCGGCCTGGTGACGGAGAGGGGCACCGTCGAGCCGGAAGATACGGCGTTCGGCGGCCGGGTCCCAGCCGGTACCAAGGCTGGTGTCGCCGTCCTGCGTGCTGAGGCGGGCGTTCACCGCCCAGCTGCCGGGACCGCCCCGCCGGGCCAGGTCGCTGTGGCGCGCACCGCGCAGGCCGCGACCCGCGACCAGCAGGGACAGCGCCTCCAGCAGGTTGGTCTTGCCGCTGCCGTTCGGGCCGTGCAGCACGCTGATCCGTGCCGCCGGGCGCCAGGTCAGCGCGGCGTAGTTACGAAAGTCGCTCAGGGTGAGGCGGTTGAGGCGAAGCACGAGCGCAACATGACGTTATGCGTCGAGGCCGTGAAGATGTCTGTATCAAGGCCGCGAGGTTCGTACGCCAGCTGGTATGCCGCATGTTCGGTGGTTCGACGACGTAGGGGGCCCGATGCATTTGGCCCCGATGCATTTGGCCCCGATGCATTTGGCCCAGGTGGCCACGGTAACGGTGGATAGGGCAGGGTGCGTGCACGGCACGTGACAAGCTGGCTTGGGTGATGTTCCCGAACGCGGCCGTCCGCCGGGGTTGATCCTAAGCGCTTGGCCCGGCTAGCCAACGGCTGTCGGCTCACGAAAGATGGCCGACGTCCACCTCCGCGAAACCGCGCGGTAGCTGAGAGACCAGCATGGCTGTCGGCTGGTCGAACCCCCACGGGTTGCCAAGATGAACCAACGCGGTCGCGCCAGTACCGGTCACGCCCTCGAACATGTAGGCGTGGCTGTTGAACAGACCGTTCGGCAAGGCGCCGCTGGACAGCGTGTCCATGACGACAAGATCGCCCGCGGCACTGAAACGCTGCAACGTCGCGAGGCTCAGGCTGGCGGGAGACATGAACGAGGCAGCATGCCCGGTCAGCTCCTCCATCGCCATGACCGGACTTCCGCCGTTCGCTATCGCGCCATAGCCCCCGTTCAGTGTCGCCACGGCTTTCTCAAGAACCTGTGGCCAAATCTCCTTGCGGCCCATCGAAACATCCTGTGTCGCGCGGTTGTTGACGGCGTCGTTCGGAAAGACATTACTGACGGTCTCTGATATCGGCTTGAAAGCGGTTGTATTCCAACCAGGAAGGCGACCGTTGCTGGCCTCATAAAGTGTCACGCTTTCAGTGCCGTTGGCATTCACGTGGATCATGTTCATGATCGACGTCGGCTTCAGCAAAGCCAGCTCGCCGATCGGCGAGAGCAGGAAGCAATCGCCGATCTGACCCTGGTTTATATCGCCAACGGTAATCGCGTTGGTGTTGGGTGTTTCCGCCAGGTAAAGCACTTGCGTCAGTGCCGGCGAGGCAAACCGCGCCGGGGCTGACGCGGCGGAGACATCGTGTGACGGATCATTGTCGAAGATCGCCGCGGCAGGGCTATCGAAGCTGTCCAGTGAATCGGCGATGCCATGCGGTCCGTGGATTTTCATCACTCGTTCTCCGGTTGCGAAAGCTTGTGATCAACCCGAGCGATCGAACCAACCCGAGGGATTCGGGTGATCTTCGTGAGGACTGCTTTCGTTCCACGATAAAAGAACAAAACGGTTACAAATTCGTTAACGCGCTGCTGTTTTGTTCCGAAATCCGGAGTGAACCGATAGATGCGGGATGGACCGGCAATTGTCGTCGATGATGGCGGATCGACACTTCCCGCGGCTGCTCAGGACAAATGTTTCTTAAAGAGACATCAGTGATCCACAGGGATCGCGCGTGAATGACCGGCTCGGCAGAGCGATCCACCCGGTCTTGCCAGCAGAAGCAAACCATGCGGGGATCAACCCCCAAGAATGGCGATAATCGGTAATGCCGGAGGAAGAATGACCGTCTCCACGGTTTCGCCCAGGATGCGGCGGATGCAATGGGTCGCTGTCGGACTGGTGACCGCCGCCATCGCGCTGAACTATGTCGATCGCTCAACGCTCGCAATCGGCAACCTGACGATCCGGCGGGAGTTCGGCCTGAACGCGACCGCCATCGGCGCGCTGCAATCCTTCTGGTCGCTCACTTACGCCTGTTTCCAAATCCCGGTCGGGTTCTGCCTGGACCGGCTCGGTCCTCGCTACCTGGTGGGGCTGGCGCTGGTAGCATGGTCCGCGGCGCAGGCGGCGGGCGGCCTGGCCGGCAGCTACACCCAGTTGCTATGGGCGCGCATCGCCCTCGGCGCGACCGAAAGTCCGGCCTTCCCAAGCGCGGTTCGGGTCACCAGTGATTGGTTCCACGTCAAGGACCGCGGCAAGCCGACCGGCGTCTACAACTCCGGTGGCAGCATTGGCCCGGCCATCGCGCCGCCGCTGCTGACCGGTCTGATGCTGGCGTTCGGCTGGCGGACCATGTTCATCACCATGGGCGTCGCCGGTGTGTTCGCCGCACTGGTCTGGTTCAAAGTCTATCGTGATCCCGCCAAGACCGTGCTGGAGCCGGCCGATACGGTCTACCTGTCCGAGAACCGCGCGGCCGAGGCGCCGGTCGAATTGCGGAACTGGGCGCGTCTGTTTCGCTTCCGGTCTATGTGGGGGCTGATGCTTGGCGCGTTCTGCAGCGGTTATGCGGTGTGGATGTACCAGACGTGGCTGCCGGCGTATCTGGAGATGCAGCAACATATCAGCATCGCCAAGACCGGGTTCCTGGCGATGATCCCGTTGATTTTCTCGGTGCTTGGTGCGTGGGCGGGCGGTTGGGTTACCGACCTGCTGGCGCGGCGCGGTCTGGAAATTGTTGCCAGCCGGCGTTTGCCAACAATCCTGGGGCTCTTGGCGTCAGGGCTGTTCACCATCGTCGCCACCACCGCCAGCAACGGTACCACGGCGGTGATGTTCATCTCCGCCGCGATGTTCTTCCTGTCGTTGGGCATCGCCGGCAAGTGGACGCTGGTCACCGCGGTGGCGCCGCAGTCCTATTGCACATCTGTCGCCAGCATTCAGAATTTCGGTGGCTATATTGGCGGCACCGTCTCGCCGCTGGTGACCGGGATGGTGGTGGATCTCACCGGCTCGTTCGTTGTCGCATTGGCGATCGGGGCGGCAATTACAATCTTGGGGTCGGTGATCCTGCACACCGTTGTTCGCTCGCCCATTCCGATCGAGGCACTGGAGGCGAAGGCCTGGATGGCCACGAGAACCACAATCGAGCCGCCAGCGGCCCGGCATGTGCCATGAAACGGAACAGGCGCCGCCGTTGCGACACGCGCCGGTGCCGCATGCGCTGCTCCGTCAGGACGATACGACAGTGAATTCTCGCCAGTTCACGAACGGAATGATCTGCTACTGGTGGTCAGCAAATCGCAGGTTGAGCCGGGGCATCCAAAGTGCCACTGGAGTGTACTTGAGGTCGGACAGCAGACGCTTCGCCACGAACGCCAAAAGTCGCCGTCCAGTTCGTCAGGTGGTGAGCGACATAGCCCGACGAACAGGACATTGACGTTGTGCCGAGATGGCCCAAGGCATGATTGCTTCAGGTTGAGACGATCGCGCGCTAAACCCGCATCGGCATCAGCACGTACAATGCGCTGGCATCCTCCGCATCCTGCACCACGGTCGGCGCGGAACCATCAGCGAAACGAAACTCCACCCGCTCCGGGATCTGGTCGGTGATATCGTTCAGGTAGCGCGCCTGAAATCCGATCTCCAACGGGCCATCGTCGTACTTCACGTGCTCGGCGTCGAGCTCCTCGGTCGCGGTCCCCTGCTCCGGACTGGTCGCCGATAGCACCAGCAGATCGCGCGCCAGCGACAATTTCACCGGCCGGGATCGTTCCGATGAAATGGCGGCCACCCGAGCGACGGCATCCGAAAAATCCTTCTTGCCGACGCGCAACACCTTGTCATTGCCACGCGGAATGACCCGTTCATACTCCGGGAAGGTGCCGTCGATCAGCTTGCTGGTAAGCAGCATCTGGTCCGCACGGAATTGGATGCGGGTATCCGACAGGGCCACCTCGACATTGCCGGTGACCTCGTCGAGCAGCTTCCGCAGCTCGTTGACCGTCTTGCGGGGTATGATCACCCCTGGCATCGACGCGGCCCCTTCGGGCAGTGGCTCCTCCACCCGGGCCAGGCGATGACCATCCGTGGCGACCGCCCGCAGCACGGGGGTTCCCTCGCTGTCGGCTTGATGCAGATAGATGCCGTTCAGATAGTAGCGCGTTTCCTCCGTGCTGATCGCGAACTTCGCGCGATCGATCAGCGCGCGCAGCATATGGGCGGTGAGATTGAATTTGTGCGGCAGGCTGCCCGCGGTCATTGACGGGAAGTCCTCGACCGGCAGCACGGTCAGTTTGGTATCGTATCGTCCAGCTCGAAGGGAAAGCTGAGCATCGCCGCCGGGATGGTCGAGCATGACCTCGACGCCGTCGGGCAGCTTGCGAACGATTTCGTAAAGCGTCGCGGCGGGCGCCGTGCAGGCGCCATTGCGCGAGGATGCGGCTGGCACGTCCTCGACAATGGCGATCTCCATGTCGGTGGCGGTCAGCGTCAGCTTGCCATCCCGCACGGCGATCATGACATTTGCCAGGATGGGGATCGTGTTGCGCCGTTCCACCACGCTCTGGACGTGGGCCAGCGCCTTTATCAAGGTGGCGCGGTCGGCCTTCAGTTTCATGATCAATGTCCTAACCTGGGTCCGGCCGCCGCTTCTTACCCCCGCACGGCGGGAAAGCAAGCGAGTCGCGAAGACAAGTGTAGCAATTTGCGTGAAGGTCCGCCAAGGACCGTGATGCGGTTAGGGGCTGTTCGCGCGGTTTACTGTGCGACGATCGGCTGAAAGCGGTCCTCGCACGCTATCGGTGGGGTTTCTGTCCCGCTCTCTGGCTGGTCCGATTCACCGATGCAGTCGTGGATTGCCACGATTTGTTGCTACCACCCTCGAGGCGGAGCGGGATCACCGGCGCCCGGCTCTAACACGCTTTACGGTATGGGTTTCGAACCCACGAGCGGCACGAGGGTATGAAGCCGTAGCTCGCCAGGATCTGCTGTCCCTGCGGAGACAGGATATACTGGGCGAACTGCTGGCCTTCGGGCGAGGCGCCATTCAAAACCGTCAGCCCGAATGGCGCGGCGACGGCCAGGTCGCGCGGCAGATAGACGATCTGCAAGGTGGGATCGAGGGCGCGTGCCTGGACCGCACCCGTTACATAAGAAATGAAGACGTCAACGGTCTTTGTCGTGTCGAGGAAGTAAACAAGACTGTTGGCACCGGCCGGGACCGGAGGCGCGCTAGGGTTCGCCACCAGTTCCTGGGCCTTGGCCTCGAGCGTTGCCGCGGCCCCTGGCACGACCGCGTCGGCCTTTTGGAAAATATCCACCGCATAGTCTCCACCAGGATCGGCGACCGGGGTGGAGGTGCCAATCCTGGTGGCGCTATCCAGCAGCACGCTCAACAGGTTGGCCGGGTTTACCGGCTGGCCAAAGCCGGAGCGGACGACAACGACGTTCTGGTTGCTGGCGAAGACCTGCACCGGTCCGGCCAGACCCTCCTGTTCCAGGGCTTTGGGGCTGGCCGTATCGGCGCTCGCGAATACGTCCGGCCGCAATCCAGCCTCGATCTCCTTTCGCAGCGTACCAGACGGGCTGTAGGTCTGCGTCACCTTGACACCGGTCGTCGCGGTGAAGGCCTGGGCAACTCCGGAGAGAGCCAGGTTGAGGCTGCCGGCGGCCACCAGAGTAACCGACTGCGCGCGCGCGGCGGAGGCGGCGGTGACGACGGCGAACGAGAGAACAATCCGCGCGAGCGTGGCACGCGTGTGTTGAGACCACATGGCGTTTCCTTCTGGGGACGTGAAGGCGGTATGTTCACACGGGAATAACGCCGCCCCGATTCACGTTTTCGAAAGCGACACCCGTTCTGGCTGGCTTTTGGCCCGGACCGGAAAGTTTGCAGCAGGGGGGGCGGGTTCCAACGGTCCGTGGGGCCGCGGGCCGCTGACGGCCGGCGCCCACATTGTTGCCACAGGCAGCATCGTGACGGCGCCGGAAGCGGCCAGGACGATCACCACCTCACCGTGCCGCCAGCAGTGGTCCCAGCACGTCCTCGATCCCGGTTATGAGGATCTGCACCCCGATGCACAGCAGAAGGAACGCCGAGAGGCGGGTGATCGTGCGGGTGCCGGCCGGTCCCATTCTTTGGGTCAACCGATCGGCATAGCTGTAGGTGACCCAGATGACCGCCGTCATCGCCATCGCCGCACCCGTCATACCGAGGAAGAACCATCCCAGACCGGCGAACAGCCGCGGGTGTCCGGCGCCAAGAGCGACCGCCACCGAGATGGTACCTGGGCCAGTCGTGAACGGGATGGTCAGTGGGAACAGGGCGATGTCCTCGGCCCCCTCGGCCGAGGCTGCCTGCTCCTGTTTGCGAACCTCGTGGGTTTCCGGGGCATTCAGCAGCCGCCAGCCGCTCAGCGCGACGACAAGGCCGCCCGCCACCCGCAGCGCGGCCAGGGTGATGCCGAAGAACGCCAGCACATAGGATCCGGCCCACAGCGCGCCCATCATCACCGCCAGCGAGTTCAGCGCCACCAGCCGCGCCAGCCTGGCGTGGCTGTCCGGCGGCCGACTGGCCGTTACGCTGCGGAAGATGAGTGCGCCACTGACCGGGTTGACGATCGAAAACAGCGCCGGAAAACCGAGCAGGAAGGCATGCGCGGCTTCGAGCATGGGATGGTCAGGTCAGGGACGGGCGCTTGTCGGCCCACGGCTGCAGGCTTTCATACGCAGCCGACGCCTGCAGAACGCCGAGATCGTCAAAGCGCCGGCCAACGATCTGTAAGCCAACCGGCAATCCTTCGGCGGTGAAGCCGCAGGGGACGCTGGCCGCCGGGTTCCAGGCCATGTTGAACGGGTAGGAGAATTCAGCCCAACCTACCCAGTCCCAATCATGCCGCGGCCAGTGGTCGGGCATCAACTTCTCGGCCGGGAAGGCGGCGACCGAGACGGACGGCGTAAGCAGGAAGTCCCAGCCCTGGAACCAGCGGTGGATATCGGCGATGTAGGCCATCTTCCGCTCGCGGGCGAGCTGGTAGTCCGCGACCGGCACACTGGTCGCGGCCTTGATGCAGGCAACCAGGCCCGGGTCCATTCGCGTCTCCCACTCCTCCAACCTAGGCTTCAGGCGGGTCAGATGCGCGGCCCAGAAGAATCGGATGAGTTCGGGGCCTGGGGCTGCCCAAGGTGTCGCGACTTGCTCGACGATCGCGCCGAGGTCGGTGAACCGTTCGGCCGCCGCTTTGACCAGTGCTGCGACGTCCGGATCAACCCTGGCGTGGCCGAGGTCGGGACTGTAGGCGATGCGCTTGCCTTTGATCCCTTCGTGCAGCCGTGCGTGATAAGCGGCCGGGCCCGCCTCCAGCGTCGTGTAGTCGAGCGGATGCGGACCTGCCATGACCTCCAGGAACAGCGCGGCGTCGGCGACGGTACGGGTCAACGGGCCGTTGTGCGAGGTCATGTCGCCGGTGCTGACGGGATAGCTTGGCACCCGTCCGAAGCTGGGCTTGAGACCGAAGACGCCGCAGAAATGCGCCGGCATACGGATCGAGCCGGCACCATCGCTACCCTGATGCAGCGGGCCGAAGCCGGCGGCGGTGGCAGCCCCGGCGCCGGCCGAGGATGCGCCGGCATTGTAACCGAACTTCCAGGGGTTATGGGTGATACCGGTCAGGGGCGACTGGGACACGCCTTTCCAGCCGAATTCGGAGGTTGTGGTCTTGCCCAGGATGATGGCGCCCTCGTTCTTCAGGCGCGGCACGATGGGCGTATCCTCGGACGGCTGATTGCCCTGGTAGATCAGGCTGCCCTGCTGGGTCGGCATGTCCTTGGTGATAGCCAGGTCCTTGATCGTCACCGGCACGCCGTACAGCCGACCGATGCGGTCGCCCGACGTCAGCTTCGTCTCGGCCGCGCGGGCGGCATCCATTGCCTGATCGCCGTCGAGATGGACGAACGCGTTGATCTTGGGATCAAGCGCTTCGATCCGTTCCAGAAGGATACGGAGGTACTCCACCGGAGAGATTTGCCTGGTGCGGATTAACGCCGCGAGTTGGACAGCCGGCAGGAAACCAAGTTCTTCCGCGTTCATCGCATGCTCTCTCTGTTCTGCTTGCAAGAAATCCGGGAAATAATATAACATCGAACAAACGATGTCAGCCCAGGGGTTACACATGGACCGGCGCCGGAGCGGTTACCGCCTCCCACCAAGAAATTCGGCCTCGATCGCGTAGTCAAAGAGGTCTCTCGGGTAGCTTGCCAAAACCGGAATCACCCATTCCGGTCCTCGTCGCCGCGACCCGAGACCAGCCCGTCGCGGACGCACTTGGCGGCATCGGCATGGGTTGTCGAGGATGCGTGTGAAACACCATCATTCCGTCAGACGATCGACGGAGGCGGTGGGCAAACAGGTGGTCAGCCCGCTCAATACGTTGCCCGGCCGCCGGAGACATCGAACACCGCGCCGGTGGAGAAGCTGCATTCTCCGCTGGCCAGCCATAGAACCAGCGAAGCAACCTCATCGATCGCGCCGAACCGCCCGATGGGGATCTTGGACAGCATCCAATCGATTTGTTGCGGAGTCATCTGATCGAAGATTGGCGTCTGCACTGCGGCTGGGGTGACGCAGTTGACCCTGATCTCTGTCGCCGCCAGTTCCTTGCCCAGAGACTTGGTCAGCCCGATCACACCCGCCTTCGATGCCGAGTAGGCAGACGCATTCGGGTTGCCTTCCTTGCCGGCGATCGACGCGATATTGACGATCCGGCCGTAGCCGGCGGCTTGCATGAATGGCACGACCGCGTGGCAGCAGTAGAAGACGCCCTTCAGGTTGATGTCGATCACCCGGTCCCAGGCCGCAATCGGATAATCCCAGGTCGGATGGTTGGGTCCGGTTATCCCGGCCGAGGTAACCAGGATGTCGATCTTGCTAAGCGCGGCAACGGTGGTCTCGGCGGCGCGCTGCACGGCGTCCGGACTGGTGACGTCCAGCATCACGCCGTGGGCCGCGGCCGAGCGCGCCAAGCCTGCCTCATTGGTGTCCCAGATGCTGACGGTCGCACCCTCACGGGCCAGACGGTCGGCGATGCCGGCACCAATGCCGGATACGCCGCCGGTGACGACAGCCGTCTGTCCTGCGAAGCGTTGTGTCACTACGGCCTCCTTCGATAACACAGTGAAGGCCGCACGGGCGGCTCAGACAAGACGGGGCGCCAGGATTTCGACAATCTCCAGCGCGGCGTCCTGGCATGCGCAGCAAACGACCGAGAAGCCATGCTACATCGCCACCGAGAACCCGCCATCCACCGGGATTGCTGTTCCAGTAACGAAATCCGATGCCGAGCTGGCGAGGAAGGCAGCCACCCCCGCCATGTCATCCGCCGTTCCCCAGCGGCCATGCGGCGTGCGCTTCTCCACGCTGTCGTGCAGGTCCTTAACCTGCTGCCGGGCGCGTCTGGTCAGATCGGTATCGATCCAACCGGGCAGCACCGCGTTGACCTGGATGTTGTCCTTCGCCCACGCCGTCGCCAATGCTCGGGTCAGCTGCACGATGCCGCCCTTGCTGGCTGCGTAGGCTGACGCGTAAGGCGCCCCGAACAACGACATCATCGAGCCTATGTTGATTATCTTGCCGCCCTCGGTCTTCACCATTGCCGGGTAGGCCGCCTGGGAACACAAGAACGCGCTCGTCAGGTTGGTGTCGAGCACATGGTGCCACTCGTCCTCGGACAGATCCTGCGGCAGCTTGCGAACCGAGGTGCCGGCATTGTTCACCAGAATGTCGACCCGGCCGCATGCCTGGACCGCACCGGCGATCAGCGCCTCGCAGTCCGCCTTCCTGGTGACCTCGGCGACCATGAAGCGGGCATCGGCGCCGCTATCGTGCAGAGCCTTCAGTGCCGCGACCGCCTTCTGCTCATCGCGACCGGCTATGACGATGCGGGCGCCACACGCGGCGATACCGCGTGCCATGCCAAGTCCAATGCCGCCGTTGCCGCCGGTGACGACGGCGACTTTGTCCGTCAAATCAAACATGTTCATGGGTCGCCTTCCGGCATGAGACGGTGGCCGCAGCATGGTGGGTGGCACCACGCCGCGCAAGCCGTCACGTCGCCGGCGTCACGGAACCGCTCGGGTTTCCGCCAGATGGTCAAACCGCTTTCGAAATGTACCCAGACCCATCGTTTGTGACCGCAGTTCGATGATCAGGTCGTGTAGCTCGGCTTGTGGCACCAACGCCTCGACGTCATCCCAGCCGGACCAGTCAGGCCGTTCCGCGAAACTGAGGATATGGCCGCGCCGCCCGGTCAACAGACGCTGCGCCCGCGCGGTATGATCGTTCGGAACGCTGATCGTCACAAGATCGATCGGTTCCAGCAGAACGGGATCTGCTTTGGCGAGGCCTTCTTTCATCGCAATCTGTGTCGCGGTCCGAAACGCCATGTCGGAACTGTCAACGGCGTGGAAGCCGCCATCTGTCAGCGTGACCGCGATATCGACCACGGGATATCCGAACGGGCCCCTGCTGGTAGCCTCTTCGGCCGCCTGACCCACCGCCGGAATGAAGTTGCGTGGCACGGCACCGCCTACAATCCGGTCGATAAACTGGAAACCGGCGCCGCGTGCCGTCGGTGCGATGTCGATCTTGACATCAGCGAACTGACCATGGCCGCCGGTCTGTCGTTTGAGACGGCCATGTTCATGCACCGGCTTGCGGATGGTTTCCCTGTAGGCGATGGCCGGTTTTTGCGTCGCCAGCTTCAGACCGTAATCGCGAGCCAGGTGATCCATGGTCGTCTGCAGGTGCATTTCCCCCTGACCGTGCAGCACGATCTCACCGTCCTGCGTTACCACCAGGGACGGGTCCTCCTCGACCAGTTTGTGCAGGGCGCTGGAGAGTTTTACATCGTCTTTCCGGTCGGTCGTCGCAACGGCCATCGCATAGACAGGGGGTGTCGGTTGCGGAAACGGCAATGGCTCGGGTTCAGCACCAGGCGAAACGGTCGCGCCGGTCGCCACGCCATCCAACCGACCAAATGCGACGATGTCACCTTGTCCGGTTGCCGCGATCCGGGTCATATCGCCGCTAACGTAACGGTATATTCCGCCTAGCCGTGTGCCGCCGAGATGCGCGCCATCGGGGATCGTGCCCCGCCAGATCCGGGCATAGGACAGCTTGCCGGTATGGCCGGCATAGGCGGTCTTGAACACCTGCGCGAGGGGTGCGCCAGTCGTATCGATTCCTCTGCGATTGGCGGTTTCGAGCGGGGCCGGGGTCTCGTGGCGCAGCGCCTTCCACAGCCGGCGCACGCCGCTGGCGTGTTCCGCGGCGCCAAGCAACACTTCGCCGACGGCGCCCTCGCACAGGTCCTTGCGCATGTCGCGGTAAAGCTCCTCTGGCGTCGGCTTCACATCGTCCAGCACCTTTTCCAGCAGAGCGTCGTCGCGGTCAGCCAGGGTTTCCACCAGACGGCCGAGCGCCGCCTGTTCCTCGGCCAGCATGGTGGCGGGGATCCGCATCAGTTCCGAAGCCTGTCCCTTACGATACCGATAGGCTCGTTCGCTCATCAAATCGACGTAGCCGCTGACGGCCTGGCCGTCGGAGATCGGCACGTGGCGTAGCACCAGCGGGCTTGAGGTGAACGCCTGCAAGCTCGCGAGCGTGTCAGCGACGCTGCCGTCAAGCGTGTCAATCTTGTTGAGGAAGACGATATGGGGAACACCTTCGTCGCGCAGCGTCTTGAGCAATGGCGCGACCATCGCGGCCTTCAGCGGTGCAGGCTCGCATACCACGACCGCAATATCCACCACGGCAAGGGCGGAACAGGCCTGGTAGGCAAACTCGATCGAGCCTGGGCAATCCAGGATAGACCAGGCATCCCCCATGTAATCGCAGTGTCCAACTCGGATCTCGGTGGTCATCGGGCGGTTGCGCGGATCAGCCGGTCGCTTGACCGGCGCGCCCGCTGCATTGAGCAAGGCTTCAAAAAGCGCGGACTTTCCGCCGCTATATGGCCCCACCAACGCCACCGAGCGAGGACTTCTGAAATTTTCTGTTTCTGACATGACCGCACCTCCTTCGTTTTCGAAGGCGCGCTCCGAAACGCGGGCCCTGGCGAAGCAGGCACTCGGTGCGCCCTCGCCGGGGAATGCTAGCGCGGTTTGACAAGAAGGCCAGCCGAAACCGCTGCTGACCGTGGTGCCTTGGTCATGATCTCAATCATCAAGCAATTGGTGCTGATATCGTAATTGCCTATTGACCGTTTTGTTCTCCCGAGATAACATGTCTAAATAGATACGAATTTCAAAAAAGTCCTAGATTTCGCGTCAGGTGTGTGGATGCTTGGATGCATCAGGAGCAGCGCATGAGACCACCCGCGAGCAAATACCCGCTCTCTGCGCTGATGATCGTCTCTGGGGCGGCATTGGCGCAGGCGACCCCGCTGATCGAAAACGGCGGTTTTGAGTCGGCGACCAATGGTGCCGGCGAAATGGACTACAATACCGACGCGACCGGCTGGTCAACCAACGGCTACAACTTCATCTTTGCTCCAGGCACCGCCGACACCGCCGGCTCGGTCGGTGAATATGGCGGCTTACAACTTTGGGGGCCGGGTAACGGTTCCAGCAATGGCCTGCCCGCCTCTAGTCCGGACGGCGGCGATTTTGTCGCCGCGGATGGCGCATTCAAGGTGCAGCCGATCTCGCAAACGATCAACGGGCTGACCGCCGGTGATCAGTATGCCGTGGGTTTCTGGTGGGGTGGTGCGCAACAGTCTGGCTTCACTGGCCCCACAACCGAGCAGTGGGCTGTCAGCCTTGGAAATCAGTCATTCGATACATCCGTGGTGGATAATGTCAGCCATGGGTTTACCGGCTGGATCCATCAAACGTTCAACTTCACGGCGACCAGCAGCAGTGAGATGCTGTCGTTTCTGGCGGTGGGAACGCCGACCGGCGTGCCGCCGTTCGCACTGCTTGACGGTGTCACGGCGCAACAGGTCACCCCGCAGCAGGTCCCGGAACCTGCTGCCTGGACAGTGATGGCCGGTGGGGCCGCCATTCTGGCCGGTGTGGTTTGGCGCCGTCGCCAACACCCCAGGACCTGATCGACATCCTAAGATTAGCACAGGTTGGCGTCACTGAGACCGATACACTAACCTCCCGTTCTCGAACGAGGGGGAAATCATGCGCGCTCTGGACGGCAAGGTGATCATCGTGACAGGCGCAAGTCGTGGGATCGGCGCGGCGGCCGCAGCCGCGTTGGCAACCGCGGGCGCCACGGTCGTATTGACCGCCCGCGACGGCAAGCTGACCGAACAGGTGGCACGCTCGATCGGTGGTTCGACAACGGCCCGAGCGTGCGATGTCGCGAACTACGCCGCTTTTGAGCATCTGGTCGAGGAAACCACGGCCCGTTTCGGTCGTCTGGACGGGTTGATCAACAATGCCGGTGTCATCGAGCCGATCGCCACGATCGCCGACAGCGACCCAGCCGTCTGGTCCCGCAACATCCATATCAACCTGACGGGTGCCTATCATGCGGTCCGGGCGGTGCTGCCTGTCATGCTCGCTGCCGGCACCGGGACGATCGTGAATGTGTCGTCCGGCGCCGCGATCCGGCCGCTAGAAGGCTGGAGCGCCTATTGCAGTGCCAAGGCCGGGTTGCACATGCTGACCCGCGCCATCGCTCTGGAAACCGCTAGCAAGGGCATCCGCGTGTTCGGCTTCCAGCCGGGCACCACAGATACCGACATGCAGGTGCTGATCCGGGCCTCGGGGGTCAACCCGGTCAGTCAGATCCCGCGCGGGAACCTGACGCCAGTGACACATCCCGCGGCGGCGATCGTGTATCTTTGCACCGCGGCGGCGGACGATCTAAGCGGGCAGGAATTCAGCCTTCGAGATGATCCATTCCGAACCCGCTTAGGTCTGGCGTGATGGCCGGCCCGCTTGACGGCATCAAGGTGGTTGAAGTCGGCCAGGCGCTTGCCGGTCCGCTTGCCGGGGTAATCCTGGCCGACATGGGCGCCGACGTCATCAAGATCGAAAAACCCGACGGCGGTGACGATGCTCGGCTATGGGGACCGCCGTTCGTAGATGGCGATTCGGTCAGCTTCCACACCAATAACCGCGGCAAGCGATCGGTCACGCTGGACATCAAAAGCGCCGATGACGTCGAGCAGTTGAAGACGCTGGTCAAGCACGCCGACATTCTGATCCAGAATTTGCGGCCAGGGGTCGTGGATGCTCTCGGCATCGGGCCGGCGGCGATGATGCCGGTGAACCCGCGACTGATTTACTGCTCGATCTGGGCGTTCGGCTTCGCGGGCCCACTGAAACTCGCGCCCGGATTTGATCCATTGCTACAGTGTTACGGCGCGGTCGTGACTTTGACTGGACGGCCGGACGACCCGCCGACCTTCTGTGCCCCGGCGATCAACGATACGGCGACGGGCATGTGGTGCGTGATCGGCGCATTGGCGGCGTTGAAGCAGCGTGAGCGTACGGGTGCCGGCTGCGTCGTCGATACCTCGCTGTTCGAAAGCGCTGTGGCCTGGGTCCAGGGTCCCTTGAACACCTACAACGTCACCAAGACGCTGCCGCAGCGGCACGGCGCCGCGAGTGCGACGCTGGCGCCATACCAGATTTTCGAGACCGCCGATCGTCCGATCTGCATCGCCGCCGGCAACGATCGGCTGTTCGTCAAGCTGGCTCGGGCGATGGGCCATCCGCAATGGTGTCAGCATCCTCTGTTGTCGGATGGGCGCAAGCGGGCCGCCAATCGTCAGGCGCTGGTGGACGCAATGCAGCCCGTGCTGCTGACACGGACCCGGCAGGACTGGCTGGGAATGATCGGCGAGGCTGGCGTGCCGTGCGCGCCGGTCAATGATATCGCCGAACTGGCCGAAACCGAGCAGTTGGGGGCGATGGACATGATGCGAACGCTGCCAGGCAGCAACCTGAAAATCGTTGGTCTACCGGTTTCGTTCGATCGGCAGCGGCCTCATCCCCAGGGTGATGCGCCCAAGCTGGGAGAGCACAACGAGCAGGTTTTCCGCGAAACCTGAGAGGGGGTTGATGCCGCATCCGGGAACTGAAGCATGGGTTTCCACTTCGACGAGATGCCTAGTGTTCGGCTTAGCCAGCGACCGCCGCGAGAAATTCGTCCACCGCGGCAATGAAACCCTTCGTGTTCTGCCCATGCACGTTATGGCCGCAGTCAGCAACGGTTATCAACTTGCCTTGGGGCAGCGCGGCGGCAAACCGTTCTGCCGCATCCAGTGTCAGAATGCTGGAATTTGCCCCGCGCACCAGCAGCACCGGCAGGTCAAAACGTGTCGCATCCTCTAACGTTATGTTTTCCGACGGGCCGCTGCCCCGTCGGATGTTCAGTCGACGCGGGTTGGAGTCGCATTTGCTGACGAACTTTCCGTCCGCGCGCTCCAGCATATTGTATTTCACTGTCCTTTCGATGTGTTCATGACTGCGATACGGATCGTATTGCCGCACGTTCCTCACGAAATGTGCCAGGTCGTCAAACTCCTGGTTGACCTGAACGAACCCGGCAATGGCCGCGCGGCCCTTTTCGGATAGTTCCGGTCCGACATCGACAATCACGGCCGCGCGCAGCAATGTCTGGCTGCGCCGCGTCAGCAGCATCGCGTTTCGTCCACCCATCGAGTGCCCTACCAGCACTGGACCGCGCAATTCCAATGCGTCGATGAAGGCTTCCGCGTCCAACGACATCTCCTGGTTGGAGTATGAGACGTCGCGTGCCCATTCGCTGTCGCCATGCCCGCGCTGATCCAATGCCAGTACGCGGTATCGCTGCGCCAGATGCAGGCTGACCAGATCCCAGGAATGGGCCGACTGATGGCCGCCATGCAGCAGCACGACCGGCGGGGCATGGCCATGCCCCCATTCGAGGAAATGGAACCGCATCTGCCGCAGCACGATGTTGCGCGACCGATAAGGAATATCCGGCGCATGGGGGATGCCAAGGTCGCCCGCGCTTGTCAGCAGACTGCGGAACTCCTCGGACCCTGTCATGTCCAGAGGCGCTGATCCACTGGCGAACAGATTGAGATACATGCCGCGTCCTATGCCATGCCGATCCGCGACAACACCGCGACAGAGCGGACAAGGCAAGACCCGTGGACCCTCGCCCTTCAGCACCCTGGTCAGGAGGCACCCGCTGCGAGTGCCAAGCCGGCGCGGCGCATGTGATGCGCACCTCCCACGGCAGTCGAGTAAGGTGAACGTCCATGGTTTCGCGCGGTTATCAGAAGACGCGGCTAAAACGACCGGGTCTGGCGAGCCGGCGGCGGCGTGATATGGTTCGCGCCAGACAACCGGCCCAGGAACCCTCGATGACCCATTCCGCGCTCGATCGTGCTCGTCGCTATCAGGACGAGCTTTCCGCTATTCGCCGCGATATCCATGCTCATCCCGAACTCGGGCTGGAGGAATACCGCACCGCGGACCTTGTCGCCGGAAAGCTGGAGGAATGGGGACTGGAGGTGCATCGCAACGTGGGCAAGACCGGGGTGGTCGGGGTGCTGCGGAATGGCAACGGCCAAAGCGCCGTCGGGCTGCGCGCTGACATGGACGCGCTGCCGATCCTGGAGGCGACCGGATTGCCCCATGCCAGCCAAAATCAAGGCCGTATGCACGCCTGTGGCCATGACGGCCACACCACCATGCTGCTTGGAGCGGCGAAGTATCTGGCGGAAACCCGGAACTTCAATGGCACGGTGAACTTCATCTTCCAGCCCGCTGAGGAAGGCGTCGGCGGTGCGTTGGCAATGCTGAAGGATGGCTTGTTTGAACGTTTCCCATGCAACTACGTGTATGGCATGCACAACCGTCCCGGCCTTCCGGTCGGCAAGTTCATCACCGGTCCGGCGGCGCGGGCGGCTGGTGGCGCATTCTTCGATATCGTCATTACCGGGAAAGGGGCGCATGGCGCGCATCCGCAGCAAAGCATCGATCCCGTCGTCGTTGCCTGTCATCTCGGGACAGCGCTGCAGTCGATTGTGTCTCGTAACATCTCGGCGCAGGATACCGCGGTGCTCAGCATTACCCGCATCCAGTCGGGCGATGCCTACAATGTGATCCCGCAGGCAGCGACCATGGCCGGCACCGTGCGCACCATGAAGCCCGAGATCATGGTGACCATCGAGCAGAACATGAAGCGGCTGGCGTCAAGCCTCGCGGCTGGGTTCGGCGCTGAAGCAACGGTGGATTTTCGGGTGATCTTCGCCCCGATGGTCAACAACACCGAAGAGGCTATCGCCTATGGTGACGCCGCATCTGAACTGGTCGGCGAAGATAACGTGCGCCGCGATGGACCGCCCGGCATGGGATCGGAGGATTTCAGCTTCATGATGGAGCGGGTTCCTGGCGCCCATATCAACCTCGGCAGCGGCGACACCGCCGCACTGCATAATCATCTATACGACTTCAATGACGAAACGATCCCCTACGGCGTCGCACTTTATGCTGCCATCACCGAGAAGAAATTGCCAAAGGGCTCGCCCGATTGATGCTGAGGCGATCGAGCAGCGGCAGTCTGACAATCTGGTTCGAGGACGCGGCGATCGGTGCTCAGCCAGGCGACAGTATAGCGGTCGCCTTGTTGGCGGCCGGCATTGTCGCTACCCGGACCACGCCAGTCTCTGGCGCCCGACGGGGTCCGTTCTGCATGATGGGGGCCTGCTTCGAGTGCCTCGTCGTGGCGGATGGCAAGGCCAGCGTGCAAAGCTGCATGACGACAATCCGGGATGGCATGCGTATTCAACGTCAGGATGGTGCCAAGACGATCGCCTGCTGAGGTGGCGTCGTCAGCATCAGTCAGATCAGCGATGCGGTCTTCCCTCGGCCCGCAAACATAAGTGCTGGCTGCCGACTTCGGGGCCACGTCCCATCCGGCGCCTTGACCGCGCAACAGCAGGCTGCCAAAGACGACCTGTGTGGTGACCTGACGGGACGTGCGGGGCCAGGGGGAAAAATCATGAAAATCCGGACGCTGGTCACAGCTTTTTGCGGCGCCGTCATGGGTCTGATCGCCGCTGCGCCTATGGCCGCTGCCGCCGATGACACCATCAAGATCGGCTATGTCGATCCTTTCTCCGGCCCGTTCGCCCAAAGTGGCGATCAGTTCCTGCAGGTGCTGCATTTCATTGTCGATGACATCAATGCCCGAATGCCGCCGCTTCACAAGAAGTTCGAGATCGTCACCTTTGACGACAAGCTTCAGCCGTCCGAGGCACTGATCGCCCTGAAGCGCATCACCGACCAAAACATTCCTTTCGTCCTGCAGTGCGTCGGCTCTAATGTTGGCACCGCCTTGATCGGCGGTGTGGCCAAGAACAACGAGCGCAACCCCGATCATCGCGTGATCTACCTGAACTGCGGCGCCCTCGCGACCGAACTGACCAATGCGCCGCTGTGCAATTTCTGGCAGTTCCGCTTTACCGGTTCGGTCGAGCAGCGAGCGTACGCGCGGATCAAGTCATTGCCGGCCGACATCAAGAAAGTATATTTGATCAATCAGGATTATGTTTTCGGGCACTCCATCGAGCACGATACCAAGAAGTTCCTGACAGAGCTCCGCCCCGACATCCAGATCGTCGGTGACGAGTTCGTTCCGCTGGGGCAGGTGAAGGATTTTTCGCCCTACATCACCAAGATTAAGGATACTGGTGCTCAATCGATCATCACCGGCAATTATGGGCCCGACCTAAATCTGCTCATGAAGGCCGCCTCTGATTCCGGACTTCCGGTCCGGTTCGATACCTACCTCGCCTATCTGACAGGCGCGGTGACGGCGATTGGGCAGAAAGGCGCCGATCGCATGACCGTCATCATGGAATACAACGAGAACCTGCCAGTCGAGTTGAAAATCCCGTCGGCTGAGAAGCTCGATCTCGCCTTCCGTAAAGATCACAAATTCGACTTCGTGGCACAGCCCTGGGTGGTCATGTTCGAAATGCTGTCGCGCGCGATTACCCAGGCCGGGTCGGTCGATGTGCTTAAGATAGCCCAGAATCTCGAAGGCATGCAGCAGCAGGACCTGCTCAACAAGACCGAAACCATGCGCAAGTCCGACCATCAACTGATTCTGCCGTACTACGAAGGCCTGCTGACCAAGGACGTGAAATACGACACCGAAGGCACCGGCTTGGGCTTCAAGACCATCTTTACCGTCCCCGCGGATCAGGAGGAAATGGCAACCACCTGCAAAATGAAGCGCCCGACGCAGTGATCCGCCAATCTGGGTAGGCTCGCCCGATGCAGATACTTGTGAATACGCTGCTTAGCGGTCTCGTCTACGGCATGCTGTTGTTCATGCTCGCGAGTGGTCTGACCCTCATCTTCTCCATGATGGGTGTGCTCAACTTCGCTCATGCCAGCATCTACATGCTTGGTGCCTATTTTGCCTTCACCGTCAGCAAATACGTGGATTTCTGGGCTGGGTTAATCCTGGCACCGCTTGCCTGCGGACTGATCGGCGCCGCGATCGAGGTCTGGGGACTCAGGCGCTGCCATGTCAACGGGCACATCGCCGAACTGCTGTTCACCTTCGGTCTGGTATTCATTTTCCAGCGCGCGGTGATGATGATCTGGGGCACCCTCGCAGTGCCCTATCAGGTGCCGGCCAGCCTGAACTTCCCATTGTTTCAGCTCTATGGCCAGAATTTCCCGGCCTACCGCGCCTTCATGTTGCTCGTCACCGCCGGGATGCTGCTCAGCATCTGGCTGCTGCTGAAGAAGACGCGCATTGGCCTGATCATCCAGGCCGCATTGACGCATCCGGACATGGTGAGCGCCTTGGGCCACAACGTGCCGCGCGTGTTCACGATTGTCTTCGCCGGGGGCTGCCTCTTGGCGGGTTTGGCTGGTGTGATCGGCGGCAACTACTTCTCCACCGACTCCGGTATGGCCGACGCGATGGGTCCGATCGTTTTCGTCGTCGTGGTGTTTGGTGGCCTCGGCTCGCTGGCCGGCTGCTTCATCGCGTCGATCTTCATCGGCATGGTGCAGACCGCCGCGGTGATGGTGAACGGATCGATCGCCAATGTGTTCGCGCCGTTCGGCATATCCCTCGGCGGCGACAGTTTGCTGGGTGAAATACTGACCATACCGCTTGCGCGAGTCAGCCCGCTGCTGCCTTACGTGCTGATGATCCTCATCCTTTTCTTCCGCCCGCGGGGGCTGATGGGAACGCGAGAATCATGACCGGCGTCCCAGTTATCCATCCAGATGCAAGGTCGTCGGCACGCCCCGCCGCCCAATCGTCCCGCGGCACCCACAGCGCACGTCCATGAGTTCCACCGCGCCGAGAATCCGCGCCATCACGACGCCGATGCCGGCCCGTCATCGTCCGCTCAAGGTGGCCGCACCATGGATCGCGATGTTGCTGATCGCCCTGGTGCTGCCGTGGCTGTTCCGCGACTACACGCACGGGCGCGACAACGGCTTCATGACCGCGATGTTCAGCCAGATGGGCATGATGATCATCTTCGCCTTGTCGTACAACATGTTGATGGGCGAAGCCGGTCTGTTGTCCTTTTGCCATGCCGTGTTCTTCGGCTTCGGCGGCTACTGCGTGGCGCATTTCCTCAACGCCGACGTCGTCTGGCTGCCGCTGGAGCTTCTGCCGCTGGCAGGCGGCATCTGCGGCCTTGGCCTCGCGGTGGTATTCGGCGCGATGGCGACCAAGCAGCGCACGACGGCCTTTGCGATGATCACCTTTGGCATCGGCGAACTCGCTGTCACCGCGGCAATCATGTTCCAGCATTTCTTCGGCGGCGAAAGCGGCATCACGACCGACCGGCAGAACGCCTGGAGCCTGTTCGGCGTCAACTATGCGCATGGCATACAGGTCTACTACCTGGTGGTCGGCTGGACGCTCATCGCCGCCCTCGGCATGTTCTATCTCCGCGCCACACCGCTGGGACGCATGGCCAACGCATGCCGCGACAACTATGAGCGCGCGCAGTTCGTCGGCTATGACCCGCGCATGGTCCGTTTCCTGCAATTCGCCCTGTCCGGCCTGTTCGCCGGCATCGCCGGCGGTCTCTACTGCATTACTTATGAGATCGTTACATACGATGCGGTCAACGCGCCGCTGTCTGGCAATGCACTTCTGATGGCCTTCATCGGCGGCGTCGGCAGCTTCGCGGGCCCGGTGATCGGGGCGATCCTGATTACCGCGCTGCAAAGCGGCCTCAGCCTGATGTCGAACTCCTGGCTGGTTTATGTCGGCCTGCTGTTCATCGCCATGGTTACCTTCGCGCCCAGCGGCATCACGGGTATTTTGCGCGCTCATGCACCGATCGCGCGTGCCGGCCGGCTTGGCGCGCTGACGGTTCCCTACCTGCGCCTGCTGCTGCCCAGCTTGATCGTGCTGACCAGTGTCGTCTTCCTGGTGGAGATGCTGTCGTTCGCCACCATCGGCGCCGCCGAAGGCAAGACCCTGAACCTGTTCGGCCTCACGCCAGACGTCTATGCGCCGATGCCATGGCTTGTGGCGCTTGTGGGTGCGGCCCTGGGTATCGCCTGGCTGCGTCTGGAGGCGCGGCGCTTCTCGGTCGTTTGGGACGACGTGATGGCCGACCTCACGCCCGTCGGGGTCCGGTGAGCATGCCGGGTCTGCATTTGCACGAGGTCCGGAAAAGCTTCGGCCCGACAGAGATCATTCGCGGTGTCACCCTCGACATCGCACCAGGCGAACGCCATGCGCTGATCGGCCCGAATGGAGCCGGCAAGACGACCTTGTTCAACCTCATTAGCGGGCGCTTTGCCGTGACAAGCGGCGAAATCAAGCTCGATGAGACCCGCCTGGACAGCATGCCGCCGCATCGCATCAACCGCCTCGGTCTGTCGCGCAGCTTTCAGATCACCTCGATCTTTCATCGTCTCAGCGTGTTCGAGAACCTTCGGTGCGCTTTGCTCTGGAGCCGCGGTTATCGCTACTCGTTCTGGCATACGCTTGCCCGTCAGCCCGGTTTGAATGAGGCGACCGAGCGGCTGCTGGACGACATCAACCTCATGGCTCGCCGCGATGTGCAGGCGGGCCTATTGTCGTACGCCGAACAGCGGGCGCTGGAGATCGGCATGACGATCGCGGGGGGTGCCAGCGTGATCCTGCTTGACGAGCCGACGGCTGGCATGAGCAACACGGAGACAGAATACGCCATTGCCATGATAAGGCGGCTGACCGAAGGCAGGACGTTGCTGATGGTGGAGCACGACATGCGCGTCGTATTTGATCTGGCTGATACCATCACGGTTCTGGTTTATGGCCAGGTGATCGCCTCGGGTCCGCCAGCGGTGATCCGCGCCAGCCGTGCTGTCCAGGAAGCCTATTTGGGTGCGGCCGCGGCATGAGCCTGGAGGTCGCCGATCTGCATGCCTACTATGGCAAGAGCCACATCCTGCACGGTGTCACGCTGCGCGTCGGCGAGGGCGAGATCGTCAGCCTGCTGGGTCGCAACGGCGTCGGCCGATCCACCACCTGCAAGGCGATCATGGGACTGGTCGCGCCGGCGGGCACGATCCGGTGGCGCGGCCGGGAGATCGCCGGGCTGCGCTCCAACCTGATCGCCCGCCAGGGGATCGGCTATGTGCCAGAAGATCGCCAAGTTTTTCCAATGTTGACCGTGCGCCAGAACCTGGCGCTCGGGCTGAAGCGCACGAATCGGATTGGCCGCTGGTCGTTCGAAGACGTGTTTACCTTGTTCCCCAATCTGGCCGCCCGTCAGGACAATCCGGCCGGGGTTCTGTCGGGCGGGGAGCAGCAGATGCTGACGATGTGTCGCACCCTGATGGGCGATCCTGACCTGATCCTGATCGACGAGCCCACCGAAGGCCTGGCGCCCCGCCTGGTCGAGCAGGTGGGCATGCTGCTTGCCGAAATCGCGCGGCGCGGTGTTTCGATCCTGTTGGTGGAGCAGAAGCTTACCATTGCCCTGCGCATCTCTCAGCGGCTTTATGTGATGGGTCATGGACGGATCGTGTTCGAAGGCACACCCGCCGCGCTCGATGCCAATGCCACGATCCGGCAGGAATGGCTGGAGGTATAGCCAGTCAGGGCTGCCTTCGACACCCGGTTGCATTCTCCGCCCATTCGTGGTTCAAGCCGCGCCTTCCCTGCCGGGTGCGAAGGCATCGCGTTCGGCTATGCCCGCATTTCCATGCTGGAAATGAGACCAATCCGGTCGAGGGCGGAGACAAGCCATAGGGGGTTGATGCATGCCGCTTTACGAAACCGTGCTGATCGCACGGAATGATGTCACGCAGCAGCAGGTCGAGCAGATCGCAGAGGACATCGGCAGCGAACTGGAAGCCGATGGTGGCGCGGTCAGGAAACGCGAGTATTGGGGCCTGCGTGGCCTGGCCTATCGCATCAAGAAGAACCGCAAAGGCCACTACATGCTGCTCGGCCTGGATGCCAAATCGGCCTTCGTCACCGAAATGGAGCGCAAGCTGGGCCTGAACGAGGACGTGCTGCGTTTCATGACCATCCGTCTCGAGGCGATCGACGACGCCCCATCCGCGATCTTGTCGCGTAAGTCCGACGAGCGCGAACGCGGGTTCCGCGGTCCAAAGCCCGCTGGACGCTTCGAGAGCGGCCGCCGCCGCGGTTTCGATGATCGCGAGGAGTTCCGTGCCCGCGATGGATTCGGTGGGGGCGACGAATTCAGGCCCGGCGCCGAGGAGTAGCCATAATGTCCGATACCGAAGTTAATCCAGCCGCGCGGCGGACGGCCGTCGGTGCGCGTCGGCCGTTCTATCGCCGCCGCAAGTCCTGCCCGTTCTCCGGCCCCAATGCGCCAAAGATCGACTACAAGGACGTGCGATTGCTGTCTCGGTTCCTGTCCGAACGCGGCAAGATCGTGCCCAGTCGGATCACCGCGGTGTCCGCGAAGAAGCAGCGTGAGCTCGCGGTGGCCATCAAGCGGGCCCGCTTCCTGGCGCTGCTGCCCTACATCGTCGCCTGAGGAGCTGGTTGCATGGCCGCCGTTGAACTGATCCTGCTCCAGCGTGTCGACAAGCTTGGACAAATGGGAGATGTGGTGAGGGTGAAGCCGGGGTATGCCCGCAACTTTCTCCTGCCGCAGAAGAAGGCCCTGCGGGCCAGCAAGGACAACCGTACGAAATTCGAGCAGCAGCGGGTGCAGCTTGAAGCGCAGAATGTCAGGCGCCGCGAGGAAGCGGAGCGGCTGGCCGAGAGGGTCGGCGGGCTCTCCGTCATGATCATCCGTCAGGCGGGTGAATCGGGCAGCCTCTACGGCTCGGTTTCGGCGCGTGATATCGCTGAAGGTGCAACGGCCGCTGGCCTCACGATCAATCGTTCGCAGGTGATCCTGGAACATCCGATCAAAACGCTTGGTCTGTCGCGGATCCGCGTGTCGCTCCATCCGGAAGTCTCCATTCCCGTCACCGTCAACGTGGCGCGCAGCCCGGAAGAGGCTGAACGGCAGGCTCGGGGAGAGCGCGTCGGTAGCGACACGGACGACGAGGACGATGATGTTCCCACGGCTGAGAATATCTTCGAGGGCGACACGCCGCAGCCCAGTTGACTCCAAATGCTTCGCTGTTTCGTGAAGCAACACGAGACAGTTCGGCACGATCTATTGAACGTCGCCTGCCGCTGACGCTTTGACGGTTCCAGCGTTGCTGATCCATGTTTGACCCTCTCCGGGTCGATACCGTGGGTTGGAGAGCAATGCAGACAATCCTTGATCGCCTGTTACGGCGCCTGATCACGATTGGCCGATTAGAGGTCATTTGGCCAAATGGTTCACATTCGGTTTATCAAGGCCTTCCCGGCCCGAACGCTGTGTTTCGCCTGCAGGACCATAGCACGGTTCGGCGACTTGTGCTGAACCCGTCGCTGGCGTTCGGCGAAGCTTACATGGCGGCCAAGCTTTATCCGGACGACAGCAGCATCTACGATGTGCTTGATGTGATGTTGGCGAACGTGGAGCGAAATCCCAGCGCCCATCCTCTGATCCGGCTGCGGGACAAAATCGCGGCGATTGGCCGCCGGCTGTGGCAATACAATCCGGCCGGGCGTTCCCGTCGGAACGTGGCGCACCACTATGACCTCAATGGGCGGCTATACAGTCTTTTTCTTGATCGCGACAGGCAATATTCCTGCGGATATTTCCCGCGTGGCGATGAGACGCTGGAAGAAGCGCAAGCGGCCAAGAAACGCCACATCGCCGCCAAGCTTTGCCTGGACCGACCGGGTCTGCGGGTGCTGGACATCGGCTGCGGATGGGGTGGTATGGCTTTGACCCTGGCGCGTGACTTCGGTGCGCAGGTCACCGGGATCACCTTGTCACAGGAGCAACTGACCGAGGCACGTGCCCGCGCGGCTGCCGAAGGGCTCGACGACCGCGTGCGGTTTGAGTTGCTGGATTACCGGGCGGTGACTGAACGCTTCGATCGGATCGTTTCGGTTGGCATGTTCGAGCATGTTGGGGTCGGCCATTACCGCACGTTCTTTAAGACAGTGGCGCGTTGTCTGGAACCGGATGGTGTAGCGCTTATCCATGCTATCGGTCGAAGCGACGGGCCGGGGGGCACCAATGCCTGGCTCCGGAAATACATCTTTCCCGGCGGGTATTCTCCTGCGCTGTCCGAAGTTCTGCCTCCTGTCGAGCAATCGGGGATGTACGTGACCGATCTCGAAGTCCTGCGGCTGCATTATGCCGAGACCTTGCGTCACTGGCGCCGGCGATTCGCTGCCAACCGGGATGCGATCGCGGCGCTTTATGACGAGCGGTTCTGCCGGATGTTCGAATTCTACCTGGCAGGTTGCGAGATCAATTTCCGGCGCTGTGGTGCGCTGGTCTGGCAACTGCAGCTGACCCATGATCAGGCCGCGGTGCCATTGACCCGCGACTACATAGCAGCGGTGGAAGCCGGTGAGCCGATCGGGTCAATGGCGGAAGCAGCCAGCCCGTTACGGCGGTAGCGCAGGGTGGCAGGTCCAGACGGGACCTCACTGCCGGCGGGACGCGCTTCAGTTTGGCTGTAGAGGCCCTCGTAGGCCAGCCTGAGATGCCCAGAAACAGACCGCCGTTTCGTTGCGAAGAGAGTTCTCGCCGCGGGACGCCGGATCGATCTCATCATGGTCGTCCGAATCCATAGCGAAAGCGCAACGAAGTGCCGCCGGGCGGCGAGAGGCCGAGCTGTCCGACTTGCACCCGCTATCCACAGTGTACCACAGGCTGATATCGATGCGCCGCAGGTCGGCCTGGTCTAAGATGCCTGCGTGAACACCATCGACTCGCCGCTTTTCGGTCTCTCCCAACGGCTCCCGCCCTCGAATGTGCAAGCGGAGCAAGCCCTGCTGGGTGCCCTTCTGGCCAACAACAAGGCCTATGAACGGGTATCCGAGTTCCTTGCCGCTGAACATTTCGCCGACCCGATCCATGGCCGGATCTACCAGGCGATATCCCGCCGCGTGGAGGCCGGCCAGCTCGCCGACCCCGTCACCCTGAAGGCCGAGTTCGAGCATGCCGGCATTTTGGAAGAAGTTGGCGGCACCGCCTACCTGACCCAGCTGCTGAGCGCCATGGTCGGCATCATCAACGCCGGCGACTATGGCCGAGCGGTCTTGGATACGTGGCTGCGTCGGCAGTTGATCGACATCGGCGAGACCGTGGTCAACAACGCCTTCGGGGCGGATGCCGAACTCGACGGTCCACAGCAAATCGAGTCGGCGGAGCAGTCGCTTTTCAACCTCGCCGCTGACGGCGGTACCAGCGGTGGCTTCGTTACCTTCGAGCGAGCCCTGACCGACGCGATCCTGGGGGCGGAGCGGGCATTCAGGCGTTCCGGCAGCGTCTCCGGCCTGGCCAGTGGGCTGCGCGACCTGGACAGCAAAATGGGCGGCATGCACCCATCGGATCTGCTGATCCTGGCTGGCCGGCCCGGCATGGGCAAAACCGCGCTGGCCACCAAGATCGCCTTCGGCGCGGCCAAGGCGCTGCAGGCCGAGGCGCGCCTGAACGATCCGAACGGCGTTCCGAAAGCGACAGTCGCCATCTTCTCTCTGGAAATGAGCTCAGAGCAGCTTGCGACGCGGCTGCTGAGCGAGGAAGCCCGTATTTCCGGCGACCGTATCCGCCGCGGCGACATCGGCCAAAAGGACTTCGACAAGTTCGTCCAGGTGTCGCGGGAAATCTCCTCGTTGCCAATCCAGATCGACGATACGCCCGCGATCACCATGTCGGCATTGCGCACCCGCTGCCGGCGGCTGAAGCGCACCAAGGGCCTGGCGTTGGTTATCGTCGATTATTTGCAACTCATGCGCCCGGCCGCGGGAACCAAGCCGGATAACCGGGTGCTGGAAATCAGCATGATCACCCAAGGTCTGAAGGCCCTCGCGAAGGAGCTGGCGCTTCCCGTCCTGGCGCTGTCACAGCTGTCCCGGCAGGTCGAGAATCGAGACGATAAACGGCCGCAATTGTCGGATCTGCGTGAATCCGGTTCGATCGAACAGGATGCGGATGCGGTTATGTTTGTCTATCGTGACGAATACTACCTGGAGCAGAAGATGCCGAAGGAGATCGCCTTTGACGGCAGCTCTGACAAGTTCAACGCGGCGATGGATGAATGGCAGCAGCGGATGGCCAAGGCGCATAATCGTTCCGACCTGATCATCGCCAAACAGCGGCACGGTCCGACCGGCTCTGTCCCGTTGCTGTTCGAAGCGGAATTCACCCGGTTCGCCGACCTGGATCTCGCTCACGCCGACTATGCCGAATAGCACCGCGCCGGCGGTCCTGGAGGTCGATCTGGCGGCGGTCGTTTTCAACTGGCAGACCCTGCAGCGGCGTCATCCGTCCGGACCCGTCGCCGGCGTGATCAAGGGCGACGGCTATGGTCTTGGGGCAAAGCAGGTCGCCGCCGCGCTTTACGACGCGGGATGCCGGCATTTCTTCGTCGCCTATGCAGACGAGGCGCTGGCCGTTCGCGGCGTTGTGGCTGATGCCATGCTGGCGGTGCTGAGTGGCCTTATACCCGGTACCGAGGATGTCTACGTCAAGCACCATCTGACGCCGGTCTTGGGGTCGCTGGATGAAATCGACCGATGGCGCGGACGAGAGGGCATCCTTCATGTAGACACTGGGATGTCCCGCCTTGGACTTGATGCGCGTGAACTTGCGGTACTGGCAAAGGATCACCGTCGGCTGGATGGGCTGGCGATCCGCTACGTGATGTCACATCTGGTTGCATCGGAACTGCCGGACGATCCGCTGAATGGGCTGCAGCGGGACCGGTTCCACGCGGCCCGCGCCATGTTGCCACCAGCCCCGAGCAGCCTGGCCAACTCGTCCGGGATTTTTCTCGGAGCAGGCTTTGCATCCGATCTCGCCCGGGCGGGAGCGGCGCTTTACGGCATAAATCCGACGCCGGGAGAGCCTAACCCGATGTGCAACGTAGCGCGACTGCGGGTTCGCGTGCTGACGGTGCGGGAGGTGCCAGTCGGCGCCACGGTCGGCTATAACGCCACCTGGCGCGCGGCCCGGCCCAGCCGGATCGCGACGGCGGCGGTGGGTTACGCGGACGGGTATCCACGTAGCCTGTCCGGTCGAGGATCGGCGTGTTTTGACGGCAGCCCGGTTCCCCTGGTAGGGCGCGTCTCCATGGACCTGACCACATTCGACGTAACCGACCATCCTGCCGTGCAACCGGGCTGCTGGTTGGAGGTTCTTGGCCCGCATCTGTCTCCGGACGCGGTCGCGGCAGCGGCTGGCACGAACGGATATGAGGTGCTGACGTCCCTGGGACCTCGCTTCAATCGGGTGTATCGCACAGCGTGACCATGTTCGTGGATTTACTGGCTGCGATCGGCCAGGCGGTAATCGGCCTGTGCCGGGGCGCGGGCGGAATGGTGCTGTTCGCCCTGGATGGCCTGTCGCATCTGATCCGGCCACCGTTCTACGGCCGCCTGTTCGCACGGGCCTTGCTGGAGATCGGCTATTTCAGCCTGCCGGTGGTAGCACTGACAGCGGTGTTCACCGGCATGGTGCTGGCCCTGCAATCCTACACCGGGTTCGCCCGGTTCTCGGCGCAGGGCGCGGTGGCGAACCTGGTGGTGCTGTCGGTCACCCGGGAGTTGGGGCCGGTGCTGGCGGGGCTGATGGTTGCCGGGCGCGTCGGCGCGGCGATGGCCGCGGAGTTGGGCACGATGCGCGTTACCGATCAGATCGACGCGCTTTCCACCCTGTCGACGAATCCCATGAAGTACCTGGTCGCCCCTCGGCTGCTGGCAGGGATCATCGCGTTGCCGCTTCTGGTCGTCATCGCTGACATCCTTGGGGTCATGGGCGGATTCATCGTGTCCACCCTCAAGCTCGGTTTTAACGCCGACAGCTACGTAACGAACACGATCAACTTCGTGCAGATCAACGACGTTGTGTCGGGCCTGGCGAAGGCCGCGGTCTTCGGGTTCCTGATCTCTCTGATGGGGTGCTACCAGGGTTACAACAGCAAAGGCGGCGCGCAGGGGGTAGGGGCCGCAACAACGCTGGCGGTGGTCAGCGCCTCGATCCTGATCCTGGCATTCGACTACGTGCTGACCGAGATGTTCTTCGCCCGTTAGGGCGCGATCGTCCGAGGTTGAACCGACCTGGGACGTCAATCGCCCTCTCAAACAGTGGGAATTAGCGCTGCGACTTACGCCGCTTGGCCGCTCGCCGTAGGCCATCAAGGCGGCCGTCGCCTGAGCCCACGACCAAGTGCACTTCCAGCGCGCTGACATCCTGTCATTCTCTTCCCGTGCCAACTCGTTCGCCCTTGCCGCGCTTCCTCGTGCTTTATGGCGCGCTGTTCGCCGCTTTCGGCGTTGCCTCGCCATTCCTGCCAGGGCTTTTTCTGCAGGACGGTCTTCGGCCCGGGGCGATCGGGGTCGTGCTGGCGGGCGGAACGGCAATCCGCTTGCTGACCGGACCGCTGGGTGGCCAACTGGCTGACCGGACCGGGCGGCCATCAGTCGTTCTTGGCGGGTTCACCGCGGCCGCCGCGGTCGTGGCTTTGGGATATGCGCCGGCGCGCGGCCTGCTGTTGCTACTTCTTGTCAGTGTTGCTCATGCCGCTGTGCTGGCTCCGCTAACGCCGATCGCCGACGCGTTGGCGCTTGGATCGGCGCGAGCGAAGCCGGGCTTTGAGTATGGCTGGGTGCGAGCAGCCGGATCGGCGGCGTTCATCCTGGGCGTGCTGGCCGCGGGTCAGTGTATCGGCTGGGCCGGCCTCGGCATCATCGTCTGGCTGAATGCCGGCTTGCTGGCAACGGCCGCCTGTTTCGCCTGGTTCATCCCAAACCGCGTCGCTGGCGCAACGGCGACCGCGGCCGAACCAGCCACGGCAGGATCATTGCGAACGCTGCTCGGTCTGCCGCTGTTTCGTCGCCTGATGATCGTCGTGGCGCTCATTGGCGGCAGTCATGCGCTGCACGACGGGTTCGAAGTCATTCGCTGGCGGGCCGCCGGACTGTCGGCGGGTCAGGCCAGTGTGCTGTGGTCCATGTCGGTAGCCGCGGAGGTCGTGGTCTTCCTGCTGGTTGGCCGCCGCATGCTGGAGCGGCTTGGACCAAGGCGCGCGATGATCGTCGCCGCCGGCGCGGGCATCGTCCGCTGGGGAACCGCCGCGCAGACCGCGAGCTTCCCGATCATGGCCCTCGTCGAGCCGTTGCACGGCCTGACATTCGCGTTGCTGCACCTCGCCTGCGTGAACATGATCGGTCAAGTCGTGCCGACGCGACTTGCCGCCACGGCGCAGGCCTTCTACGCGACCATCGCGATGGGCGCGACCTCGGCGGTGGTCACGCTGGCCTCCGGTCCGCTGTATGAGCGTCTGGGTGCGGCGGCTTTCTGGGTGATGGCGGCGATGTGCGCGGTGGCGGTGCCGATCGCGATGGGCATTCGATGGTCGCCCGGGGAGGCTGGCGCGGAAGATTTGCCGTAAGCGCCGAAGCGCTTTACCAGCACATTCGCGAGACGGAAACGCGGGCTTTCGGAAGACAAGGCCTGCGAGCTTTCGTAGTGTGCGCATCGCCGGCCACGCCTGAACGAGCAGACTGGGAGACTATCAAATGGCGCGCATGACAGGTGGAGAAGCCATCGTCGACAGCTTGCTGCGACATGGAATCGACACGGTGTTCGGCCTGCCGGGGGTGCAGACCTATGGGCTGTTCGATGCGTTCGCCCGAGCCTCCAACCGGCTGCGGCTGATCAATGCGCGGCATGAGCAGGGGACCGCCTATATGGCTTTGGGCTACGCCTGCGCCACGGGGCGCCCGGCGGCTTATGCGGTGGTGCCAGGGCCGGGCGTGCTCAACACGACCGCCGCGCTGGCCACCGCCTGGGGGGTGAACGCGCCGGTGCTGTGCCTGACCGGACAGGTTCCCGGCGCGATGATCGGGCGGGGGCGCGGTCAGTTGCATGAGCTGCCCGACCAGCTGGCGACCTTGCGCAGCCTGCTGAAATGGGCCGATCGTATCGAGCATCCGAACCAGGCGCCGATCCTGGTGGCACGGGCGTTCCAGGAGATGCGGTCGGGGCGGCCGGGCCCGGTGGCGCTGGAGATGCCGCTGGATCAGTTCTCCGCTGTGGCGGAAGTGGCGCCGCAGGAGCCGCTGCCGCTGTTTCCCGCACCGCCGCCGGACATGGAGAAGATCGCGGCGCTGGCGAAGCTGCTGGGCCAGGCGAAGGCGCCGATGATCTGGGTTGGGGGCGGCGCGCAACATGCGTCCGCCGAAATTCTGGCCCTGGCCGAGAAGCTGGGTGCGCCGGTGGTGTCGTTCCGTGGTGGGCGCGGCATTGTTGATGACCGGCACAGGCTGGGTTTGACCGTGGCGTCTGGTTATCGCCTATGGGCGGAGACCGATTTGCTGGTGGGCTTTGGCACTCGGCTGGATGTGCCGCTGGGGCGCTGGGGGGCGCCGCCGCCTGGGCTGAAGGTGGCGCGGATCGATATCGATCCGGCCGAGATGCGGCGGCTGCGGGTCGATCTTGGCATTGTCGCGGATTCCGCCGCGGTGGCGCGGCTGCTGACCGCGGAAGTGGCGCAGGGTGGAGCGGGTCGTGCCGAGGCCATCGCGCGCGCCAAGGCCGAGGCGGCGACGGCGATCGGCAAGGTGCAGCCGCAGATGGCCTATCTGGGCGCGATCCGGGAGGCGCTGCCCGAGGATGGGATTCTGTGCGACGAGATGACGCAGGTGGGTTACGTGTCGTGGTTCGGGTTTCCGTTCCACTCGCCGCGCACGCTGGTGACGTCGGGCTTTTCGGGGACCCTGGGCGCCGGGTTTCCGACCGCGCTGGGTGTCAAGGTGGCGTGTCCGGATCGCGCGGTGGTCGCGGTGACCGGTGACGGCGGGTTTCTGTTCGGCGGTGCGGAACTGGCGACGGCCGTGCAGCATGGGATCAATCTGGTGACCGTGCTGTTCAACAACTCGGCCTATGGCAACGTGCTGCGGGATCAGCAGCGGCTGTTCGATGGGCGGGACTCGGGGTCGAAGCTGCACAATCCGGATTTTGGGATGTACGCGAAAAGCTTTGGCGTGGCCTACTGGCGGGCGACGGATGCCGATGGGTTGCGCTCGGCGGTCGCCGCGGCGCTGGCGGCGCGGGCGCCGGCCTTGGTGGAGGTGGTTACGGATATTGGGGCGGAGTATCCGCCGTGGGAGTTTATCGCGCCTGGGCGGGGGTAGGGGTGGTCTTTCGGGTGTTTGATGTCGTGAGGTGCGAGACTGGCGGAGGGGATGTCCCCCATTACTATGAGCTTCTACCCACAACATCGCCCACAAACATGCTTGGATTAGTGTGGAATGGATGGGGAAAATGACTGACGCCCTAACTCGCGATGCGGATTCGACGTTGTTTGTTGTGGTTTTGGCGGGCTGGGTTGAACGCAAGGGGGAAACGACCAACCTGCATCGCTCAATTACTGAGTAGGTGCTACTATGAAAGAAGTTGTCGCGGATTTCGGCATACCAGTCGAATCGCTAGCAGGAACCGGCGTATCGGCAAACGTCGCAATTTCCTTGCTATCGGACAGCCCGATCCGATTCATACAACTCGATGGAATCAACACCCCAGAGTTGTTCTGGGAGCGGATCGCGATGCCAGACCTCACGGATTTCTTCCAGAATCCCACTGCGAGGGGTTCTTTTCACGTAGCTACTGCGTTGGCGTCCATGGTTGAGTGGGTATGGCATAAGGAACATCCGAACGAAAACACCCGCAGCAACAGGGTGTTTGCGGCTTACTGCAGTGATCTCCGCGCCAAATGCCCGGCAATTCAATACGTGCGGGAAATTGCCAATGCCGCCAAGCACTGCGGGCTGACAGAGAGTAAAAATATCAAAACTGTCCGTACGAATACTCCAGAACTCAGAATTTATTTAAATGACGGAACGGACATGTCGATGGCTGACGTGTTTAGCAACGCAGCGGATTATTGGAAAGGAGTATTGAAACTCTGACCGTCAACGCGTCATCCAGCCGGTCGAGCGACGAAGCGTCGGTGGCTTCCAGGGACAAACCCAGGCTGTCCCGTCTGCTTCTGCGTCGCAGTAAGGGCAAGCCCATGTCGGACGAATAATTGAACGGTGTCGAACGCCTGCTAACGGGTGCGGCGCCTAGTCCCCGATGCAGAGGAAGAACGAAGAAATCGCGCGACCATCGTCACCCTGGTTATTCGCAAACTTCACACAATCGCCGCCCGCACCGCCGCCAGCGCCTCATCCGCTTTCGCCCCATCCGGTCCGCCGGCCTGAGCCAGATCGGGCCGGCCGCCGCCACCCTTGCCGCCGACCGCGGCGGAGGCCGCGCGCACCAGGTCAACCGCGCTGATCCGCCCGGTCAGGTCTGGTGAGACCGCGACCACGATGCTGGCCTTGCCCTCGGCCGTCGATACAAGTGCCACCACGCCGGATCCCTGCTGCTTGCCGATCGCATCAGCCAGACCCTTCAGCTCGCGGGCCGGCACCTCGCCCAGGTTGCGGGCCGACAGCATGATCCCGCCGATATCCTCGGCCGCCGCGGTCGCGCCGCCGGTGGCCAGCTTCTTTTGCAACTCCGTGACTTGGCCTTGCAGCCTGCGCCGATCGTCCAGCAACGCGCCGATCCGGTCCGGCACGTCGGCCGGCGCCGTACGCAGCGCCCCGGCTGCGTCGTTCAACCGAGCCTGCGTTTCGGCGACAACGGCTTCAGCCGAAGCGCCGGTAACAGCCTCTATCCGACGCACGCCGGCGGCAACGGCGGTTTCGCCGACAATTCGAAAGTAACCAATATCGCCGGTGCGGCGGATATGGGTGCCGCCGCACAGCTCGATCGACCAGGCGGGCTTGTTGCCGTCCGGTTCGCCCATCGCCACGACCCGGACCTCATCGCCGTATTTCTCACCGAACAGCGCCATCGCGCCCAGTTCCACCGCGGCGTCCGGTGTCATCAGTCGCGTGGTGACCTCCGAGTTTTCGCGGATCTTGGCGTTGACCTCGGCTTCGACCCAGTGCTGCTCATCCGCCGTGATCGGTCGCGGCTGGCTGACGTCGAAGCGCAAACGGTCGGGTGCGTTCAGGCTGCCCTTTTGCTGAACATGGGTGCCAAGCTTGCGCCGAAGCGCCTCGTGCAGCAGATGAGTGGCGGAGTGATGCGCGCGGATCGCACCGCGCCTGACGTGATCAACGACCGCGACCACCGCGATGCCTGTCGTTGCGATGCCGGCTTCGACGCGCCCGAGATGCACGATCAGGTCGCCCAGCTTCTTCTGCGTATCGGTCACGGCGATGACCAGGCCATCGGGTCCGCTGATCGTGCCGGTATCGCCGACCTGGCCGCCGCTTTCGCCGTAAAAAGGCGTCTGGTTCAGCACCACGGCGACGTTGATCCCGGTGGCGGCGACGTCGGCCAGCGCGCCGTTGACCACCAGCGCCAGAATCTCGCCCTCCGCGCTTTCGGTCGCGTAGCCCAGGAACTCCGTCGCCCCAACCGTTTCCTTGATCTCGAACCACACGCGTTCGGTCGCGGCATCTCCCGACCCTGCCCAGGCGGCCCGGGCGCGGGTGCGCTGTTCCTGCATCGAGGCCTCGAACCCGGCGAGATCAACGTCGCGGCCCTGCTCGCGCAGTGCATCCTGCGTCAGGTCGAGGGGAAAGCCGTAGGTATCATAAAGGCGGAAAGCGATCGGGCCGGGCAGGGCCTGCGTTTCGCTTAGCTTGGCGGTCTCTTCCGCCAGCAGGTGCAGGCCGCGTTCCAGCAGGTACTTGAAGCGGGTCTCCTCAAGCAGCAGCGTCTCGGCGATCAGCGTCTCCGCGCGCACCAGTTCCGCGTAGGCAGCGCCCATCTGGCGGATCAGCGCCGGCACCAGGCGGTACATCACCGGTTCCTGTGCGCCCATCATCGTGGCGTGGCGCATGGCTCGGCGCATGATCCGGCGCAGCACGTAGCCGCGGCCCTCGTTCGATGGCAGCACGCCGTCGGCCATCAGGAACGAGCAGCTTCGTAGGTGGTCGGCGATCACGCGGTGGCTGGTTTTATAGGGGCCATCCGGGTCCTGCCCAGTGACCTCGGCGCTGGCGAGGATCAGGGCTCGGAAAATGTCGATGTCATAGTTGTCGTGCTTGCCCTGCAGGATCGCGGCAATGCGCTCCAGCCCCATGCCGGTGTCGATCGAGGGGCGGGGCAGCGGCATGCGGGTGCCGGGCGGCCCTTCCTCGAACTGCATGAAGACCAGGTTCCAGATCTCGATGAACCGGTCGCCGTCCTCATCCGGGCTGCCGGGTGGGCCGCCAGGGATGTGGTCGCCGTGGTCGTAGAAGATCTCGGAGCATGGGCCGCACGGGCCGGTGTCACCCATGCGCCAAAAATTGTCGGCGGTGGGGATGCGGATGATCCGTTCATCGGGCAGGCCGGTGGTCTTCTTCCAGATCGCGGCGGCGTCCTCGTCTTCCGAGAACACGGTGACCAGCAGACGGTCCTTCGGCAGACCATAATCCTTGGTTACCAAGTCCCACGCATAGGGGATGGCGGCTTCCTTGAAGTAGTCGCCGAAACTGAAATTCCCCAGCATTTCAAAGAACGTGTGGTGCCGGGCGGTGTAGCCGACATTGTCCAGATCGTTGTGCTTGCCGCCGGCGCGAACGCATTTCTGCGCGGTTGTCGCCCGCACATAGGGCCGCGTCTCCTGTCCGGTAAAGACGTTCTTGAACTGCACCATGCCCGCGTTGGTGAACATCAGCGTCGGGTCGTTGCGCGGAACCAACGGGGAACTCGCCACCGGCTGATGGCCGTTGCGGGCGAAGAAATTCAGGAAGGCGGAGCGGATGTCGTTGCTGCTGGCCATGGTGGGCTGATGTATCCCAGTGTGGATATAGGGAGTAGTTGTATGTGCAGTGTTGGCGTTGCGACGTAGCGCACAGGCGTTGCGCTGTCACGGGTGCCCGCTCGCCCGATGGCGGTCGACTGCCTTCTGCTGTCCCGTCGGTGGACGCTGGTTTCGTACCCACGCCCGCCGCGGCGATCGGATTCACACGCGGCGTCCTTTTCACCCACCGCTCATGGGGATGATAGCCGGACCGGGCCAGGATCTGGCTTCAAGGCCGCTGTATCGCCTGACGGCCAGGACGTCGGCCGGCTGCTTGCCGCTGACGCCCTCATGATGCCAGAAGAAGGCGGGGTCGTCAGACGCGCGGGCGAGCGGCGTGTTGCCGGGCGCGCGTCGCCATGTCGTTGCCCAATTTACGGGAGTTGCCATGCGCCGCTTGATCGTGATGAGCATGTCGAGTGTGCTGATGAGCGCCGCTCTGGTATCCTGCGGCACTTCGCCTCCCGCGGTCGTCAACGCCGCGTCCCGGCCGCTGCCAGTCGACGGGACCTATGGCGGCGTAATGCAATTGAGCCGCGGCACCGCGCTCGGCTGCGGCAACGCAGATGCGATCACGTTGCGAGTGAAAGATCACGCTTTCACCTATCAGCTGAACCAGCCCCAGGCGGACTGGCGGCCGGTGATCATCTTCACGGCCAAAATTGGCCCGGATGGATCGTTCAACGCGCGATCGGGGCCGGATTTCATGAGCGGCCAGGTCGCGAACGGGACGATACAGGGCCAGATCGCCGGCGACATCTGCGGGTTCAGCTTTGTGGCCGATCGCGGAGGCTCATTGTGAAAAACCTGTGCGCCCTGATGCTGGGGGAGCTGCCCGGTAAACAGGCTCTTCGACGGCCAGCCGATTCTGGCAGCGCTCGAGCTACCAGATAGAAAAGTTCGCCGATGGATCAGGACGATCAGGTCGCCTTCAGGCGGCCGATCGCTGTGCATTCAAAATGAAAAAGCCGGCGAAAGTTGGGGAAATCCGCCTCTGATTTTTTGACCGCACGCGCTACCGCGGCCAAGCTGACGGTGGACGACCACAAAAGGATCCGTAATGGCTGAATTGCTCGTCTGCCTGACCTTTGATCACGACAACGCATCATCCATGATCTCGCGCAAACTGACATCGCCGACGATGATCTCGCGCGGTGATTTCGGTATCGTCGCGGTGCCCCGCATCCTTGAGTTGCTGCACCGACACGGTATCCCGACCACATGGTTCATCCCGGGCCACACGATCGAGAGCTATCCGACATGCGTGCGTTCGGTGGCCGATGCCGGGCACGAGATCGGCAATCACGGCTGGACACACCGTATACCGGCGACACTCGGCCGCGAGGGTGAGGAGGAGGAGCTGGTGCGGGGCAACGCGGCCATTGTCGCACTGACCGGCCGCAAGCCGGTTGGATATCGCTCACCTTCCTGGGACCTCAGCCCGCACAGTGTCGACCTGCTGTTGAAGCACGGGTTCGTCTACGACAGTTCGATGATGGGCCATGATATCTCACCCTATCAGGCTCGTCGCGACGACGAGATCACCCTGCTGGAGCCGATGCGGTTCGGTGCAGATACGGACCTGGTCGAAATGCCGATCAGCTGGTCGCTCGACGATCACCCGCATTTTGAGTTTATGCGAACGGAGCAGACGATACTGCCCGGGCTGATGAACGCGCGGGCGGTGTTCCAGAACTTCACCGATGACTTTACTTATATGAAGAAGCACAACGACTGGGGTGTGCTGACCTATACATTCCATCCGCATGTCGTCGGCCGGGGGCAACGTATGCTGGCGCTTGAGGGTTTCATAGAAACGCTGTCCCGGGAAGGTGCTCGGTTCGTCACGATGGAAACGGCGGTCGCGGCCTATCGGGACCGCCATCCCACGGGCGTCAGTCTGCGGGGGTAGAGGCTTCGGGTTTTACTCAAGTGGCGTAAACGCGGTCTCCTTCACCCAGAACATTGTCACCAGCGTCGCGAGCGAGGCGGCAATGACATAGAAGGACGGCGACAGCGGATTGCCGGTCGCGTGGATCAGCCATGTTGCGATGAACGGCGCGAAACCGCCGAAGATCGCGACAGGAATGTTGTAGCCGACCGAGAGCGCCGTATAGCGGACCTTGGTCGGAAATAGCTCGCAGTAGACGGCTGGTCCCGGCCCGGCATACAGGGCCAGCAGCCCGACCAGAATCAGCTGCGCGATGAACGCGTAGGCTGGGACGCCTGTGGATGCCAACAGGAACAGCGGATAGGCCAGCACGATGTACCCGACGCATGATGCTATGAACAACGGTCGCCGTCCGATGCGGTCGGACAGCGCTCCTGCCAACGGCACCATGGTCACGAACACCAGCAGGCAGACGGTGCCGATCCAAAGCGCTGTACTGCGCGGCATCTTGACGATGTTGGTCAGCCAGGTGGTCAGGTAGATCAGCACGGCATAGTAGCCGACCGTGTTATGCAGCGTGATACCGAACGCCAGCGCGGTCGGCTTTCGAAACGTCGTGAACGCCTCGACCAAAGGCGAGCGAGCGACCTGTCCCTGGCTTTCCAGCTGGGCGAATTTTGGTGTGTCGTCCAGCCGCCAGCGCATGATGACGCCTACGATGCCGATCACCACCCCTAGCAGAAATGGAATTCGCCAGCCCCAGACCAGCATGTTCGCCGGCGTGATCGAGGTCGTCAGCACGGCTGCCGTCAGTGAACCGAGCAGAAAGCCGCTGCCGACGCTGACCTGTTGCCACGACCCTGTCAGGCCGCGTTTCTCAGGTAAAGAATACTCAACAAGATAGGCCGCGGCTCCACCCCACTCGCCGCCGCCAGACAGTCCCTGCGCCAGCCGCGCCGCCACCAACAGCAGGGGCGCCAGCAAACCGATCGAACCGTAGGTCGGCAGTAGCCCGACCGCGAAGGTTGAGATCGCCATGAGGAAGACGACGGCGCTGAGCGCCCGCTTGCGGCCACGGCGGTCGCCATACTGGCCGAAAATGATGGAACCGATTGGCCGCATCACGAACCCGACCCCGAACACCGAGAACGTCAGCAACAGGGAGACGAGCGGCGTCTGGTTCGGGAAGAATAGCTGGGAGATGACCGGGACGAAGTAGCCATAAACCGCGAAGTCGTACCATTCCAGCACATTGCCGATAACCCCGGCCAGGATCGCGGTTCGGCGCCGCGAGTCGGTCTGAGCGATGGTGGGCGTATGTGCTGACATGCGTATTCCTCTTCAACCGTCTGATTGTATAGGCGGCGTGCCGCGCGGCCGCCGGCAGGTGTTACGGCCATAGCAACAGCCAGTCCGGTTGGCCATGGCGGCTGCACGCCCGCGTGGCGCAGCGCCCTCTAAATTCGATACCTCGTCGGCGGCCACCGAAATGATTATGCACTTGTTCGGCGCCATCGCCGCGAGGCTGAGCCAAACCGTCTGAAAGCAACTGGCCGAGGTGAATTGCCGCCGACGCCGTGATGTGCTTACCTCGAATCCCTGCCGGGTAACGGGAGTCGTAGTCGTTCCTGCGCGAAGCGTCGGCAGCACGCTCACGTTGATCAGGGTTTGAGTGGATTATCCGTTTTTCGAAGCCGGCATAGCGTGCTCGGCGGCACTGATCGTCGCGACGGCAGGCGCCGCTCTTATTGGTCAGCTGAGCTTTCCCATCCTACCCGACGACAAGAAGATCGGTTGCATCGATGGTCTGAGGGGATACCTGGCGTTATTCGTATTCTGCGGCCATGCGTTGATCTGGATCAACGTCATCCGGGGTGACGGTGAGTGGCGTGGCATCGCTGTCTACGCGTTCAGCGGCTTTGGTGGCTCTGCCGTGCCGCTTTTCTTCATGATCACTGGAATGCTGTTCTACCCTCGCGTGATCAAAGGCTTTCGCGGCACGAACTGGGCGGCGACATACATATCGCGCGGCTTTCGCATTGTTCCGCTAGTGACGTGCTCTGTTGGACTTGTCAGCGCGGTCATCTGGCTCCGTCACGGCATCCCCGACGGCTACCATCTTGCCGATTATGTCTCTGCCGCCGGGCATTGGGTGCTCAGTCTCGGCGAGCCGCCGATTTTCGGATACAACGAGTCGGGTCGCGTCAACGCTTACGTGTTCTGGTCATTAAGCTACGAGTGGATCTTCTATTTGATGATACTGCACGCGCTTGCCTTGCTGATGAGCTTCAAGCCAGAAGATGTGCCGTCATGGACCGTGCCAACCGCACTGCTGCTCGTATCACTCGCGCTGCGTCTGCTCACCGCAGATAGTGTTGTTCATTTTCTGCCACTGTTCGCGGTAGGTATGCTGTCTTTTAAGATCCAGGCACAACCTTCACTTCGCCGGGGGCTGTCGAGCGGCTATTTTTCGTACGTCGCCATCGGATGTCTTCTTGTATCGGCTGCGTCGAACGCCGAGGGCGCCTCGGTGTTTCACCTTGTGCTCAACAGCGTGTTCTTCGTCGCGGTGGCGTGCGGAAACAGTTTATGGGGACTCCTGAAAAGCCGTGGCGCGCTGGTGCTTGGAGAGCGTTCGTGCGGGATATACGTCCTGCACGGGCTATTGCTCAGCCTTCTCTTCGACAACCGGGTGGCGCGTGGCATCAGCGCGAAGATGCTTCCGCTTGCGATCCCCCTGTTGGCGGCTTTGGTAGTGCCGCTCACCGCGAGCGGCTATCTCTCCATAGAGCGCCCATGCATCGCAGTTGGCGCCGAATTGGCGCGGCGGCTGACGTCGAAGCCGACGCACTTCACGCCGGCCGTTCTTGACGTGGCGCCTTAGCTGTGCCGGCGGAACCGCTGGTTCAAAGGACATGCGCATGACGCAATGGGACGAACGCGTCGAGACCTGGCTGGCGCACTGCCCAAGCCCGGAAAACCCGCTGCCCGGCATGCGACAAGCCGGCCTGCTGGCACCGGTCGCGGACTACATCACTCTCGGCCGGGTCAAGGCCGCGCTGGTGCAGCGGACCGGACTGCTGGGTGTGGGCGGCGTCTGGAGTGGCCGCCAACTCGTCTTCCGCCATTTCATCCAGACCTTCGGCACCGAGGCACAGCAGAACGAGTGGGCGGGGCGGGCGCTTTCTGTCGCGATCTCGGAACCCGAGGTCGGCGCGCATCCCAAGCTGCTGAGCACGCGGGCTGAGCCGGACGGGCAGGGGATCCGGATCACCGGGCAGAAGGCATGGGTCAGCAACGGGCCGTCAGCCGACGCCATCATCGTCTTTGCCATCACTGCCCAGGAACAGGGGCGCAAGCGCTACAGCGCGTTCCTGCTACCGCACGACACGCCGGGGCTGAGCATGAGCGATATGCCTGGGTTTCATGCGCTGCGCCCCTCCCGGCACTGCCTGCTCACGCTGGATGGCTGTCTGATACCAGCAACCGCGATGCTGGGCGCCGAGGGTAGCGCCTACGAGCGCATGGCGCTGCCGTTTCGTGACATCGAGGACGCGGTCGGCGCCTTCGGCACGCTAGGAGCGATCCGCCACGCGATTGGCCTGTTCGCCGGCGCGACGCCGTTCGAACCCGGACAGGCGAGGGAGCTTGGTGCCGTCGCTGGATTGACCGCCGTTTTCGAGACTGGTGCCGCATCGGTTGTCGCCGCGCTGGACGACGGGCAGTTTCAGCCAAGTGATCCGACCCTCATCGGATTGCGGATCCTCGCGATCGACATCACCGCTCGGCTGCAAGCGCAAAGCGAAACCAAAAGCGAAACCATCAGTGTAGAGCATAGAGCCAAACTGCTCGGGGTGATCTCTGATCTTGATGCCACCCTATCGATCGCCCGTGGCCCCCGGCTGGCCCGACAGGCCCGGCTGGGTGACGCGGTCTTCCGGCCAGGCGTGCAGCCGGCGTGACCGCCGCAACGGCTCTGGTGCGATGTCAGTGGGCAGCAACGTCCGACGCCCTGATGCAGGCCTACCACGACCACGAATGGGGCGTCCCGCATCACGAGGACCGGACCTTGTTCGAGCTGTTGACGCTCGAAGGTGCCCAGGCGGGATTGTCATGGCGCACCGTCCTGGTCCGCCGGGACGCCTACCGCGCCGCCTACCATGGCTTCGATATCGCTGAGATCGCCGCGATGACAGACGCCGACCTGGAAACGTTGTTGGCAGCTTCACCATTGATCCGCAATCGGCTGAAAATCTTTTCGGTTCGCGACAACGCCCGTGCCGCGCTGACGGCCGCCGCGCCGCACGGCAGCCTGGACCGCTACCTGTGGTCCTTCGTGGGCCATACCCCGATCCGCAATCGCTGGACCGATCGCTGCCAGGTGCCGGCGACCACGGCCGTTTCGGACACCATGAGCAAGGCACTCAAGCAAGCCGGCTTCCGTTTTGTCGGTTCCACCATATGCTATGCCTTCATGCAGGCGACCGGGATGGTGGACGACCACCTGGTCACCTGCTTTCGCCACACCCAGGAGCATGCCTGATGCGAAACACCGAGGAAATCTGGCGTATGGTCGACGCCCAACAGGACGACTTCATCGCCCTGTCCGACCGTGTGTGGGAAATGCCGGAACTCTGCTACACCGAGTTTCGCTCCTGCGCCGAACACACCGCGATGTTGGAGGCGAAGGGTTTCCGCGTGACGCATGAAGTGGCCGGCATTCCCACGGCGGTGATGGGCGAGGCCGGCGAGGACGGGCCGGTCATCGCGATCCTTGGCGAATACGACGCACTTCCCGGGCTGTCGCAAGCGGCCGGCGTGGCACAGCAAAAGCCGCTGCCCGGCGCCGGCTTCGGCCACGGTTGCGGCCACAACCTGCTGGGGTCCGCCTCGCTGCTCGCCGCCACGGCGGTCAAGGATTACCTCGACGCTAACGGCCTCAAGGGCCGCGTCCGCTACTATGGTTGTCCGGCCGAGGAAGGCGGCGCCGCCAAGGGCTTCATGGCCCGGGCCGGCGCGTTCAGCGATGTCGATATCGCGATTTCCTGGCATCCATCATCATTCTCCGGGGTGAACCCGGCGAACTCGCTCGCCAACACCCGCATCGACTTCGCGTTCCAGGGCCGCGCGTCGCATGCTGCGGCGTCACCGCATCTTGGTCGCAGCGCGCTGGATGCGGTCGAGCTCATGAGCGTCGGCGTGAACTACATGCGCGAGCACATGCCTTCCGACGCGCGGGTCCATTCCGCCATCCTCGATGCCGGCGGCGTCGCCCCGAACGTGGTGCAGGCGTTCGCCAAGGTCCGTTACCTGATCCGCGCCACCACCTTGCCGGAACTCAGCCGCCTGATCGACCGCGTTCGCAAGATCGCGGATGGTGCGGCGCTGATGACGGAGACCCGGGTGACCGCGCAGGTCGTCAGCGCGGTGTCGAACCTGTTGGCGAATACCCCGCTGGAGCGAGCCATGCAGGATAATCTCGATCGTATTGGCCCGCCGCCGTTCGATGAGGCCGATCGCAAAGCGGCCGCCGAATTTCAGGCGACACTGACCGAGGAAGACATCGAGGCGTCCTATCGCCGGGCCGGCATCCCGGTCAAGACGAACGCCCCGCTGTGCGATGCGATCATCCCGGCGGACGCCAAGCCCAACGGCGGTGTCGGCTCCACCGATGTCGGCGACGTCAGCTGGGTGGTGCCGACGGTGCAGGCACGCGGCGCCACCTACGCGGTCGGCACGCCGGGGCACTCTTGGCAGTTGACCGCTCAAGGCAAGATGCCGGCGGCGCATAAAGGCCTGGTGCATGTCGCCAAGGTGATGGCCGGGACCGCCTTGGACGTGATCCGGGACGAGACGTTGATGGTGCGTGCCAAGGCAGATCACCAGGCGCGGGTCGGCATAACCCCCTATGTCTGCCCGCTGCCGGCGGAACTCGATCCTCCGGTCAAGATGTCGGCCTGATGGACACCGAGCAATCCCGCCGCGATCCGGAACGATCTGTCCGCGCTGTGGCCGCGGTTGGACGACATCCCAGGTCTTGCGGCGTTCATCACCGAGTTTGCGGCGGCTGTGAACCGATGCGGCTTTTGATCAAGGCAGGAGACTGAAATGGCAAAACGCCTGAACGACGCCGAACGCAAAAACCTCGCGACCACGGTTCCAGGCTGGGTGCTGGCATCGGATCGCGACGCGATACGGCGCGAATTCAAGTTCGCCGACTTCAGCGAGGCCTGGAGTTTCATGACCCGCGTTGCGTTGCTGGCTGAAAAACTCGACCACCACCCGGACTGGTCGAATGTCTGGAACACGGTGAGGATCGAGTTGACCACGCATGACGCCGGCGGATTGTCCGACAACGACGTCCGGCTGGCTCAGGCGGTCAATAAACTCCTGGGCTGATGTACGGCATATCCGCTCCCGAGCGTACGCTGCTGGTGCGCAGGGCGGCCGCGCGGCTATGCCTGAGGCTCGCGTGGGCACCGCTGCATGAGGTCCGGCTGGCGAACGGACGGCGCGCCGACATTCTGGCGTTGCAGCCCGGCGGCGGTTTCGCATGCATCGAAGTGAAGTCCGGCCTGCGCGACTACCTTGCGGACGGCAAGTGGTGGCAATACCAACCGTTCTGCGACCAATTCTTCTTCGCGGTCGACGCCGACTTTCCGCGTGCCGTCCTGCCCCCCGAAGCGGGCCTGATCGTATGCGCGGGCAGCGAGGCGGACCTGCTGCGCGAGCCCCTGTGCGTTCGCCTCGCACCGGCTCGGCGCAAGGCGCTGCTTGAACGGTTTGCCATGCTGGCGGCCAGCCGTCTCGCCGCGCGGGAGGATCCAATGGGCGTGGCGGACCTGGCATTGGGCTTGAGCGATGATTGAGGCCTGCGGTTTCGGTCATATCGAGCAACATCAGCCGGACTGAAACAGTTTGGCTGATAAAGTGTGTGCCAAATGATGAGCTAGCTTCAATCTTGAGCTATCACGCCCTAGCAGCCTGTCGGACTTAGCCGAAATTCGGGATTTTCTGGAATATCCTGTCTGTACAAGCCCTCACCGGAACATTGCTTCTGCCAAGACTCGTCTAGGGCAGGATAGTTGCGCGAACTAGTTAAGTCCGACAGGCTGCTAGCGAAGCGTTCAATTCAACCAGGCCGTCGCGGCATCATGGCCAAGTCCGTGAAGCGCGTTTCCTGCAGTTCATGCTGTCCGCATCCGCTGCGCATAGACGTTGACCGCCAATGCAATCAGCAGCACGAGCCCGCGGATAAGGATTTTCAGGAAGCTGTCGATGTTGATGTGGTCGAGGCCGTTGTTCAGAATCCCCAACACGAACAGTCCGATAATCGTGTTGCCAATGCCGCCCTGCCCGCCGAACAGGCTGGTGCCGCCCACCACGACCGCCGAGATGCTGTCAAGCAGGTAGGTGTCGAACTCGTTTTGCTGTGCGCTGCCGAAATACGCGACACCCAACATGCCCGCGACACCGGAACACACCGCCGCGATGATCATGACCGCCGAAAGGATCGCCTTGACGTTGACCCCGGAATGCTCCGCGGCCTCTCGGTTGCCGCCCGTCATGTAAACATAGCGGCCGAACCGCGTGTAGGTCAGGACGATATGCCCTACCAAAAGGAACAACGCGGCCACGATCACGATCCAGGGCACCGGACCCAGCGAATGCGCGCCCAACGTTACGATCAGCGGCGGCACGGCATAGGCGATCTGTCCACGCACCAACAGCGCGCAGATGCCGGCGGCGATCTGCAGCATCGCCAGGGTCATGATGAAGCTGGGGATGCCGATACGGGTCAATCCGAAGGCGTTCACGGCCCCCAGCGCGAAGCATGCCGCGATCGCGATGACGATGGCCGCCCAGCCCGGCAGCGGAACGTTGGCGATCGTGACGCTGGGGTCCTGCAGGGTGAAATACGCCGTGACGATGCCGGTGGCGTTGGCGATGCTGGCAACCGACAAGTCGATCTCGGCGCACAGGATCACGAAGGTCAGCCCAACCGCGATGATGCCAGTGACCGAAATCTGCGTCAGGATGTTCTGCAGGTTGCCGAAAGTGGCGAATGAGGGGCTGGACAGGGAAAAGAACGCAACGAGCAACAGCAACGTCAGGAACGGCGCGACGTTGCGCAACTGTCCGCGCACCCAGTCCCGCACGCTGCCCCGCGCGACTTTCACGGTCGTGCTCATGCGACTTCCAACAGCCGGTCCTTGCTGACGGGCTCATCGGCGAATTCGCGCACCACGCTACCCTTCTTCATCACCAATATTCGGTCTGCCAGCGAAAGTACCGTCTCCGGCTCAGTGGAGACCACCACGATGGCGATCCCATGATCACGCAGACCGCGTACGATCTTCACCACGTCATCCTTCGCACCCACGTCCATCCCGCGCGTCGGCTCGTTCAGCACGAGTACGCGCGGCAAATGGGTCAGCCATTTCGCCAGCGCCACCTTCTGCTGGTTGCCGCCGGACAGCGTGCCCAACGCGCGCCACACATCGGGCGGGCGGATGCGCAGGCGTTGGGCATGCCGCTGGGCGATGCGGCGTTCGGCGGCCGGGCGCAACCACAGACGATTGATCCTGCCAAGTATCGATACCGTTATATTTTTGAATACCGGCTCGGTGCTGAACAGCATCATTCGCCGGCTTTCCGGCAGGAACGCGATGCCTGTCCGCCGAGCCCGTGACGCCGACGACAGCCGCACCGCCCGCCCGTCCAGCGCGATGCGTCCCTGGTCGTATCGCAGCAGACCGAACAGGGTACGCGCGAGTTCGCGTTGCCCGGCGCCAAGGAAGCCGTAGAGTCCCAGCACCTCGCCAGCGCGCACACGCAGCGACACGTCGCGATAGGCGCCGGCCCGGGTCAGACCCTCGACCTCCAGCACCACATTTGCGTCTAGCCGGCTGTGCAGCGAAATGTCGGCGAGGTAGCTCTCTTCCAGTTCGGCGTGGCCGGCGCCAATCATCCGATCGATGATCCAGCGCTTGTCGATCCGCGCGCAGGCCTCGGTCGCCACCACCTGGCCGTTGCGAAACACCGTCGCGCGGTCGCAGACCGCCAGCACGTCGTCGAGAAAGTGCGAGATGAACACAATGCTGCGTCCCGCCTCGCGCAGCCGCCGCAGCAGGCCGAACAGACGCTCCACCTCCGGTGGCGCCAGCGCCGAGGTCGGTTCGTCCAGGATGATGATGCGCGCGCCGGAGAACAGCACCCGAGCCACTTCCACGAGCTGCTGCAGACCGAGGGGCAGGGTGCCCATCACAGCGCGTGGATCGACGTCGATCCCAAGGCTGGCCAAGTGTTCCGCCGCTCCGCCGCGCATCGCCCGCCAGTCGATCAGGCCAAATCGATGCACGGGCTGGGCGCCGAGATGGACGTTCTCGGCGACGGTCAGGCCGGGCATGACGGACAGTTCCTGGTGGACCATCCCGATCCCCCCGGTTCGGGCATCGCGCGGCGAGGCAAAGCGCACCGGCCGGCCATCGAGGCGCATCTCACCCTGATAGTCGGTATGCACGCCAGCGATGATCTTCATCAACGTGGACTTGCCGGCCCCGTTCTCGCCGATCAGTCCGAGGATTTCCCCGGACATCAGAGCGAAGTCCACGGCGCTCAAGGCCGCCACGCCGCCGAATGTCTTGGTTATCGCGGACAGTTCCAGCCGTGGGGTCACGAGCGGATCAGATCAGGAACTGCTCTTCCATCCACATCATCCCCGGTGCGTTCGCCTTGGTCACCACCGGCCCATCAACGATGATGTTCTCGGGGATTCCGCCGGGTCCAGTCTTCTGGCCCGCCATCGCCGCGACACCTGCGACAATTGCCCCGCCGTGGATGCGGCAGGACGGGTTCCGCACCGTCGCCAACATGCGTCCGTCACTGACGGCGGCCAGCGCCGGCGGCATCGCATCGCAGCCGCCGATCTTGATGTCGGTGCGGTTGTGCGCCTTCATCACGTTGTAGGCTGCCAGCGCCATGTCATCGTTGTGGAAATAGGCGGCGTCGATTTTCGGATACTTGGTCAGCAGCGTCTCCCAGATGCGCGCGACCTTGGTCACGTCCCAGTCAGCCGGCTGCGTATCCAGCACCTTGATCTTTGGATATTGTTTTACGACGGAAAGAAATCCGCGGGCGCGTCCCTGCGCGCCGGTATGACCAAGGGCGCCCTGGGTCATGATCATGTTCCCCGCTCCGCCAATCGCATCGACCAGCTTCTGGGTGACGGACGCGCCCATGAACTCGTTGTCCGGTGCCAGGAAGCTATGAACCTTGATCGTGCTGAGGGGCGCGATCAACGTGTCCATGTCGATTACCGGCGTCCCCGCGTCGATCATCCGGTTGACCGGCGTGGTGAGCGTGCCGATCCCGAAGGCCTGGATCGCGACGAAGTCCCACTTCTGCGACGCCATGTTGTCGACGGCGGCGCGTTGCTTCGGCGCCGCCAGTTCACCGTCGAACCAGGTCACGTCCACGTTGAACAGCTTGCCCCAGTACTCCGCCGCCTGCTTGCCCTGCGCGCACCAGGTTGCCTGGAGACCGGCGTTTGAGAAGGCCGCTTTCAAGGGTTTGCCGGATCGTCCCGAGGCCTTGCCGATTTGTTGCGCCAGCGCTGGATCGATACCGAATGCCGCCAGCGCGGCGCCCATTCCCGCGAGTGAGCCTCGCAGAAACCCCCTTCGGTTGGCCATCTTGTCGCTCCCAGTTTTTCTTATGGTGCAAATGCTTATCTGCCGCCGTGGCATTGTGCAACCCCGCGAAGGGCGGCCGGCACATCGGAATACGGGTGATCGCGGACTTGCGGGCGGTGAGCGCCGCGGCCAGGGCGGCCGGGTTCACGCTCCTTCCATTTCTGTATCGAGCATCGCAGAACGCCGGGGTTGCGGCTAAGGGCATCATCGGCAACAAGTGCGTCAGCACGCCGATAAAGCTGCCCGACAAAACAATGATTTAGGGCTTGTTCAACACCCAAATCGCAGCGATTGATGTTGAACAGGCCCTAAAACACGGCGATGCCTCGCCCCCGAACGCGCGGTGGCGCATTGGGCGCTCCCTCGACTACGGTATCACGAGGCAGGCAGCCATATGGTCCCGCGCGCCAGGCAAGGAGAGACCACATGCGTCCGGAAGACGTCATCGCCGACAAACGCCGACCGTATACGGGGACGGAATATATCCACAGCCTGCGCGACGGGCGCGAGGTCTATATCGATGGCGAACGCGTAGCCGACGTCACCACCCATCCCGCCTTCCGCAACTCGGTTCGCTCGATCGCTCGGCTATACGACGCGCTGCACGACCCGAAGCACCGGGACCGACTGACCTGCGAGACCGACACTGGGTCCGGCGGCTACACGCACAAGTTTTTCCGCGTGCAGCGGTCCCGCGAGGAACTGATCGGGGCGCAGGGCGCGATTATCGACTGGTCACGGCTGTCCTATGGCTGGATGGGCCGCACTCCCGACTACAAAGCAGCCTACACCAACACCTTGGGCGCCAATGCCGAGTACTATGGTCCGTATGCCGGCAACGCCCGGGCCTGGTACAAGCGCGCGCAGGAGACCGTGCCGTTCATGAACCATGCGATCGTCAATCCGCCGCTTGATCGCCACAAGCCGGCTGAGCAGAGCAAGGATGTCTTCGTCTGCGTCCAAAAGGAAGTTGACGGCGGGATCATCGTGTCCGGCGCCAAGGTTGTCGCGACCTCGGCCGCGATGACCCACTACAACTTCATGGGTCAGTCCTCGAAGACCGCGACCGAGGACCTGGACATGTCGCTGATGTTTCTGGTCCCGATCGACGCGCCTGGCCTGAAACTGTTTTGCCGCACCTCCTATGAGCAAGCCGCCCGCCATAGCAGTCCGTTCGACTATCCACTGTCGTCGCGCTTCGATGAGAATGACGCGATCTTTGTTTTGGATAAAGTCTTCATCCCCTGGGAAGATGTCTTCATCTACCGCGATCCGGCCAGGGTACTGAGCTTCTACCCACGCTCCGGGTTCACCAACGGGTTTCAGTTTCAGGGCTGCACACGGTTTGCCGTGAAGCTCGACTTTATCGTCGGTTTGTTAGCGAAGGCGCTGCGCTGCACCGGCGGCGACGAAGCCCGCGGCAACCAGGTGCTGCTGGGCGAAGCCGTCGCCTGGCGTAACCTGTTCTGGTCGTTGTCCAATGCGATGGCGCACAACCCGACCCCTTGGATCGGTGATGCGGTGCTGCCGGACCTGAGGGCGGGGCAGGCTTATCGCGTCTTCGCACCCGATGCGTATCCTCGCATCAAGGATATCATCGAGCGTACGGTTACCTCAGGCCTGATCTACCTGCCTTCGTCGGTCAAAGACTTCGCCAACCCGGCGATTGATCCCTATTTGCGACACTATGTCCGCGGGTCGCACGGGATCGAATACAAGCAGCGGATCAAGATCATGAAGCTGCTGTGGGATTGTGTCGGGACCGAATTCGGCGGCCGGCACGAACTATATGAGCGAAACTACGCCGGCGGGTGGGAGGATATTCGCGCCCAGACGCTGACGGGGGCGGAAAAAGGCGGCGATATGGCCAAAATGGAGGCGCTGGTTGATCAATGCCTGGCCGACTACGATGAACACGGTTGGACAGGCCACACCTGGACCTGATCCACGGCTCGATCAGGCATGGCGCTGCGACATATAGCTCGATCCAGTTCGCTGGCCGCAGCCGGCTGCTACGCTGGTTCCGCGGCTCGCCGCATCAGGCGAGCCTGATGTCCAACATGGCGCTTTGATTTCAGTGGCCGCCTATCCCCTCAGGTGCGCCGCGCTGCTTATCTCGCGCTTCTATGCGATCGGGCCCCTAGCCCTGCTTGGCGATGATCTTGTCCTTGATACCGTTATAGATATTCGGCGGGATGATGTGACGATTGACCAGATCGTCCTTACCTTTGTACGGACGATGCTTGATGATCGCGTTGGCTCGGGTTCTGCCGATGCCGGGTAGGTTGTCGAGGTCTTCTGCCGAGGCCGTGTTGATGTCGATGATCGACGACGCCGAGCGGGGCATCGCTGTATTGGGCGCCGCCATCGTCGACGTCGGCTTTGTCACGGTGGGTTTCGTCGGCGTTGTCTGCAACGTCTGCGCCGCCGCGGGCAACGTAAGCATGAGCCCGATCGCGCCAGCCAAACCGAATTTGCCAAATCTCATAAGCTTTCCCCGATCCGGATTATCGCGGGCAACATGTGGAAGGTTTTTGTCAACCGCAAGCACGATTTAGCTGCAATCGGTCGTGCTGCCCGGGTCGCGTCTGGCAACCCGCCGGTCAGCTTATTCTGCCGCTTGTGGCACCGCGGCGTATTTCTCGATCCATTCCCGGCCCAAGCGGACCGCTTCGTCCGGCGTCAGCCAGGACCAATCGGCGCCGCGGGAGCGAACCGCGACCCAAACGGTTTCGCCATGAACATGCTCTTCGACCGCCAGAGGTGTGAAATACGACATGATCTGCCTCGTGCATAAAATAAAACGACATTCTAACGGTTTGCCACGATCGGCTGCTGTGCGAGAATCGGCTGATCAGCATCTCGCGAAATTGTGATCTGCCACGCCACATTCTTGCCGTATCCGCACAGAGCACCGCAACCATAAAATCAATTTGGATACGATGCAGCGACTATTTGTTCATAGAAAGTTTCGCCCGTGTGATCCGCGCAACAGGGCATTTGCCGGTAACGTCGCTAAAACCCGAACATATGGTCCAGTGAGAATCCGCCGGCCTCATCCATCAATCCGTGGTATCCGAACAGCCGACAGGTCGAATCGCGTACCAGGACGTAACCATCCGGTCCCGCCGCGGCCACTGCCTGGGCACCGAATGTCGTATGTGGCCAGACGATCATCGAACCGGAACAGGCGATCTGAACCGGCGCTTCGGCCATCGGTTTGCCACTGCCGTCATACAAATGCAGCGAGGTCGCGGATACCGGATGCCAAGGTCCCGAAGCCGGGTAGATCAGCGCGGCGAAGCTGTGCCGCGTGCGATCCCCGAGCTTGAGGAACAGCGTCGTGGACAGGCCGGGCGGCGGTCCGGAGTAGGATTGCGGCTCGTCGCGATAGGTCATCGCGGTGTTGAAGATATGGGCGCCGAAACTGGACTCGGCCGCGTGGCCCGACGCGCGGTCCTCATAGCGGAACAGCGCATGCAGCCACCCGTCGGCGTCGCCGCCTTGGCGAAAATCGTAGACCAGTTCAGCATGTCCTTGCTCCACGTCGAACCCGTCGAGGTCCATCGCGAGGTCATGGTCTCTGGCCAGACAGCCGAGGAACTTTTCGCCCCGCCTGGTTCCGCTTGCGTCGAACACGTCCAGCCGGAGCGGTAGATCGCGCTGGCAGGTCGACATCGGGGTCGGCTGGAAAATCGTGCGGAACCGCGACCGTGGCAGGATCGGAAAGGGCAGGATATAGCCACGCCCAAGCTGCGCCGGCAGTGCCGGGATGGCGGGATCGGGCCGCAGGTTATCCCGCTCGACGTTCACATGGGCGATCCGCGTGCGGTCGTTCTGCGTCACCTCATAGCGTGGGCGCACCACGTGGCGCCCGGTGCGAACCTCGATCTGCGCCGGCCAGCGCAGCAGCGGCAGGAAGTCAGAGACATCCAGCGCGACGGTGGCAAACGGTCCGACCGGCTGGTTCAATGCAACGGGTTGTTCCGCCCCCATCCGATCCAGCGCGATGGTGCCGGGCGGGATCGGCACGGCGTGGCTGTTCTGCAGCCACAGCACGACTTTCTCCTCAGGCCGGGGTGCCGGCAGACCGGCGAAACGATCCGACGGCCATGCGTTGGCGTCATGGGTGCAGGACAGCGACGCGCCGTTGTCGGACGCATAGGTATCCAGCGCATATTTCACCACGTCATGCCCGGCGACGCCGATCGCATGGATGAACAGCTGGCCGGTGAACGGCGGCAGGCCGAAGCGCTCGCGCACCATGCGGCTGCCGATGGAGAACCCGCTTGCGCCGGCCGCCAGCTCCTGCTCCCAGGTGGCGAGGACCGTGCCGGCGGTGTCGAACAGGCGCAGCCACAGGCGGACATCGGACGCGCCGTACCGTGCCCAGTAGTTCGCCGAAACAAGGCGCGTCGACATCCCGTCGGCTTCGCGAAAGAAGGCGAAGTTCGTGGCGAAGTTCAGCTTGTCGAGATAGCGCCCGCGCACCGTCAGCAGCCGGTCCGGCAGCCGGGCCTGGTCCAGCGTCAGCACGATCGCGCGCGCCGGCAGCAAATGCGCGACGCGGGCGGCGATCTTGTCGGCGTCGAACGCGGCGATCAACACGGTGCGGGCGTTGCTGGCGGTAAGGTCGGTCAGGGGGTGTGCCGTCAAGCCGCCTCGGACTTGGCCCATGGCACCGACATCGTGCACGAAAACGCCGTCGATATGGGTCGGATACATGGCCAGCAGCGCGTCGGCGATCCCGTCCGGATCATACAGCGCGACAGGGCCTTCAAGGCGCGCATAAAGCTGGCCAATCGCCGCCGCTGCCAGCGGGTGGGCAAGCGCCTTGTAGATGACATTGCCCCCGGCGCGGGCGTCGAAAGTCTGAATTCGCAGCATGTCTGTCCTCAGAGACCCAGGCGCCGGCGCATCTCGGCCGCGGCGGCCGGTGTATCGTTCAATGGGTTGACCGGCCATGTTGAGAAATGGCCCCCGAACGGCCGAACGCGGTCCTCGTCCAGCAATGGGCGCAAGAAAAGCCGCTGTCGCTTCCAGGATCCGGGCAGCGGGGCAAACATCACCGGCACCGTGGTGGCGGCAGCCTCGGAGATCATCGACATGCTGTCCTGGGTGACGATGATCAGGTCGGCCAGCGCAAGCATGCCGAAATAGGGATTTTCGCCGGTCAAATCCCACACCCAGCCGCCGCAAGGCGCTAGAGCCTGGCGGATCAGGTCCGTAACCGCCCGATCGGTGCGACGCGAGGGGGTCACCACGATGCCGACCTTGTCGCGCCCCGCCATCGTTGCAAGCTCGCCGGCCAATCGCGCGCCAGACTGCTGGTCGAGCCGATAGCGCCCGTTGCTGCCGCCCAGCAGCACCGCGACCAGCGGACGCCGGTACGGCGCCAGACGATCGCGCCAGGCCTCGGCCCCGGCGGCCAGCCTGGCTGGCGTCACGCGATGCAAAGCGGTGCGGGTGACGAAAACGTTTGGACCTGTCAGTTCGTCGTGTCGGCCGGCGACGATCAGGTCGAAGCGTCTGATATCCATCCGCGGGTTCTGCACCTGGACCACCCGCATCGAATGCCGGCGCAGCGCCGCCAGAACCGCCCCGGCCATGCCGCCGCAACCGATCGCCAGCGAGGGCAGCGGCGCTCTGACCGCGTCAGGCACGGCCGCCAACGGGTTCGGCCAGAACTTCGCCGCGATCCATTTCCATGGGGCGGCTGGCTGCAACTCGCGCAGTTCGGCGGACAGGCCAGCCGCCTCGGCCAGCCCCAGCGCCTGTGCGCGCAGGCCGGCCAGACCCTCGCTGATGACCCACGGAGCGGCGATGTCAGACATCAGCGGCTTTTCGGCGCCCTGTCATCGAACGTCAATGTGCTTCCCAGCGTCTGCATCGTGCTGGGCCTGCATCCGATTGGGCCCACATCCGACCGGGCCCACATCCGACCGGGCCTGCTTCGGGATCAAGCTCGCATCTGGTCGGTATCCTGATCGCTTGTATGATGACCGCGGCACTGCTCAGGGAAAAGCCAATGGAGCGCGATCTGATCGGCTATGGCGCCAACCCGCCCAATCCGAACTGGCCCAACCAAAGCCGGCTTGCGGTCAACTTCGTGCTGAACTTCGAGGAAGGTTCGGAACCATCTGTTCCTGATGGTGATAGCGCTTCGGAATGGGGTCTTACCGAGTATGGGAGCACGTCGCCCGGGGTGGTCGGCCGTGACCTCGCCGCCGAAGGCATGTTCGCCTACGGTAGTCGGGTCGGGTTTTGGCGCATTCTCCGCCTGTTCCAGGAACGCGGCCTGCCGATGACCATCTTCGGCTGCGCCTTGGCGCTGGAACGCAATCGGCCGGCGGTCGAGGCAATCAAGCTGGCGGGTTACGACGTCTGCTGCCACGGCTGGCGCTGGGAAAAGCATTTCGAGATGGCGGAGGACTTTGAGCGGGAGCGGATCGCCCGCGCCGTCACCTCTCTGCAGGCCACCATGGGCGAGCGTCCACTGGGTTGGTATTGCCGCAGCGGACCCGGCGTGAACACGCGCCGGCTGTTGGTAGAGGAAGGTGGTTTTCTATACGATTCAGACGCCTATGACGACGAACTGCCGTATTGGACGAGGGTTCTGGGCAAACCGCATCTGGTGGTGCCCTACAGCCTCTCCACCAATGATTCCAAGTTTGGGCGTGGCACGTTCGGCACCGGCGATGACTTCTTCCACTACTGCCGCGATGCGTTCGATTTGCTGTATGCCGAGGGCCGCACCCAGCCCAGGATGCTCTCCATCGGGTTGCACATGCGGCTGACCGGCCATCCGGCCCGAGCCGCCGGGTTGCAGCGGCTGCTCGACCATGTTGCGCGCTTCGATGGTGTATGGGTGACACGTCGGCTGGATATCGCGCGCCATTGGGTGGCCAAGTTTCCGCCACCGGTTGTCGGGCAGGCAGCGCGCTGATACGGAGATCGATGCCTCCCGACAACCACGTGAGGACGGATGTGCGACCTGGTTCCGAGGCGGATCGGCAGAACATCCTGATCGTCAAACTGGGGGCGTTGGGCAACATCATTCTTTCACTGGCAGCGTTCGCCGCGATCCGTCAGCACCATCCGCGGGCACGTATCAGCGTGCTGACAAGCGAGCGCTATGCCGATTGGCTGGACACGTTCCCGTATTTCGACGGCGTGTTGGTCGACCCAAGGCCGCGTTGGTCGGACCTGCGCGGTCAGCATCGGCTGGGGCGAATGTTGGCCGATGGACAGTTCAGCCGGGTGTATGATCTGCAGACCTCAGCCCGGTCATCACGCTATTTCCACCTGTTCCCGGCAAAGCACCGGCCGGAATGGTCAGGCATTGCCTTCGGCTGCGCGCTGCCGGATCGTGACCCTAGACGCAATGTGCTGCATGACACCGCGCGACAGCAGGGTCAGCTACGTCAGGCCGGCGTTGGCGCGTTTCCGCCGGCCGACCTGTCCTGGTGTCATGGCGATATTGGCCGATTCGATCTGCCCCCGGATATCGCTCTGCTGGTGCCCGGCAGTTCGCCGAACCGCCCGGCCAAGCGGTGGCCGGTAACCCAGTACCGGGCGTTGGCGGACCGGCTGGCGGATCGCGGGATCAGAGCGGTGGTCATCGGTAGCGCGCCCGAGCAGAAACTGGCGGCGGAGATACCGTCGGCGATCGATTTGACCGGCCAGACCAGCTTCGGCGACCTGGCGGATCTGGCGCGGGCCGCCCGGTTCGCGGTGGGCAACGACACCGGGCCGATGCACCTGATCGCGACCGCCGGCTGCGCGGCACTTACGCTGTTCTCGCGTGACTCCAACCCCTCACAATGCGCGCCGCGCGGCCGGCAGGCATTGATCCTGCAACGGCCCGACCTTGCCGACCTGTCGGTCACCGCCGTGCTGGAGAACCTTCCGGACTGATGCCCAACCGATCCATACCTGCCCAAACGGTCTCGCGACCCCAGGACGGCGTGCCGATGCCGCAGCGCATGTGGGCGATCCTCACCATCGCCCTCGGCCTGACGCTGGCCGTGCTGGACGGCGGCATCGCCAACGTCGCGCTGCCGACGATCGCTCGCGAGGTGCATACGTCGCCGGCCAATTCGATTTGGGTGGTCAACGCCTACCAGGTCGCGGTGACGATTTCCCTGCTGCCGTTGTCGTCGCTGGGCGAGATCCATGGTTATCGCCGTATCTATCAGGCGGGGCTGGTGCTGTTCACGCTCGCCTCGTTGGCCTGCTCGCTGTCATCCTCGTTGCCGACGCTGATCCTCGCGCGCGTGCTGCAGGGCCTGGGCGCGGCCGGGATCATGAGCGTCAACGGCGCCCTGATCCGTTTCATCTACCCGCGCCGCTGGCTCGGCCGCGGCGTCGGTCTGAACGCGACCGTGGGTTCGATCGCTTCGGCGCTGGGGCCGTCGGTGGCGTCGGTGATCCTGTCGGTGGCTCCCTGGCCCTGGCTGTTCGCGGTCAACGTGCCGCTGGGGATGCTGGCCGCGGTCATCGCGCTGCGCACCCTGCCGGCGACACCGCTGTCAGGGATCAGGTTCGACGGCATCAGCGCGATCCTGCAAGCGGTGACATTCGGTGCTCTGCTGGCCGGCGTGACCGAAATGGGCCACGGCGATTCTTGGGGCCGTGTGGCGGTGGAACTGGCCGTCGCGGCAGCTTCAGGCTTCGTGCTGGTGGTGCGGCAACTAAGTCGTACCGCGCCGCTGCTGCCGGTCGATCTGCTGCGCATACCGCTGTTCGCGCTGTCGGTGGCGACGTCGGTCTGCTCGTTTATCGCCCAGTCGATCGCCCAGGTCTCGATGCCGTTCCTGTTCGAGCACCGCTTCGCGCTGGATCAGGTGATGACGGGACTCTTGATGACCCCCTGGCCGTTGGTGGTGGCGGTGACCGCGCCGTTCGCCGGGCGGCTGGCGGACAAGTACCCGGCGGGGCTGCTGGGCGGCGGTGGGTTGGCGGTGATGGCGCTTGGGCTTCTGGCAATGAGCCTGCTGCCAGATCATCCGACGACACTGGATATTGTCTGGCGAATGACGGTGTGCGGCATCGGGTTCGGCTTTTTCAACACGCCGAACAACCGGGCGATCCTGACCTCTGCTCCGCCGATCCGGACGGGCGGGGCCAGCGGCATGCAAGCGACAGCGCGATTGTTGGGCCAGTCGATGGGCGCGGCGCTGGTGGCACTGGTGTTCACCGCGTTTCCGCTCAATGGCACGACGGTCGCGCTGTTTATCGCCGCCGGGGTGGCGGGTGTGGCATCGTGTGTGAGTTTTAGCCGGCTGGCAGCGGGATGAGAGGCGCCAGGACCGGGTGGATTGGCCGTGCGATACGTATCAGGGACCCAGTGGACCCTCGGCACGAAGCTTCGAGGCTGCGCGGGTAGCGATACGGTTCCCCCGTCCATGCCTGGTTTTTGCGCGCGTAGCCGGATTCTTGGCAGTGTGCAGGGCAAACCTTTTGCCGTTGATCCCGGATCGGACTAGTACCCGATCGCAGGGCAGCGCGAGACGCGAAGCGGCCGCGTTTCGCCGCGTCGATCGGCTACTTCAGACAAACAGCGATGTATCGCGCTTCTCGGATGCGCGATACTTGGAAATCGAGGTCCAGCGTCAACGAAAAGCGTTTTCGGATCGGACGATCGCCGGGAAACACGACCGGCAAGCTTTCGAGTCGTCACGCTCGACAGGTCATTCAAGGTGAGGCGCGTTCGTATGCGGACGGTGAAATATCGGTCGACCAACCCGAACCTTAGGCCGCGCCGAACCAGGCTTGAGGTTCCGGGCTGGGCCGGCGAACCTGAGCCGAGAGCCGATGGTTCTCATGAATACCCCTGGCATTGCATTCCCTTTTCAGAGGCCGTCAGGGCGGGCTTCGAGTTGTGCTACCCCTACGACGACGAACTGCGCGTCATGGCGAGAGATGGGCTTCTGATGTTCGAGGGAAACTTCGGCGATGCGTCAGGGCCAGACGCGAGGCGCCCGCCATTCCGCAGCTTCGGCAAGGCATATTACACCTATCAAATCCTCATCGATCTGAAGGTCGATAAAGGTTTTGCCATCAAGATGGAGACCCATCCCCGCTTCTACACCGATACCACGGGGACTGTGCCGATCGCGGTGCCGGCGGTGCTTCAGCATTGGTGGCCGATGGTGAATTTCGTTGTCTTCAAAGCGCCGGCTGAAGGACAGACCCACATTTTCCGGCTGGGCGATCCGTTCATTCAGGTGACGATCGTGCAGGCCGAGGCCAAGTTCGAACTCGTAGACATGCCGGCGGAAGAGGCCGCCGAGCGAGAGTTGCAATCGCAGCGGATCTATGCAAGCCGCAGCACCCTCTCGGCCGACACGCAATGGCTCTCCGCCTCCGATACCGTGTTCGACGGTACTTATCGCCGCATCTTCGGAGCCGCCAGAAGTGCCAAGGAAAAGTAGCGGTCCATCAGTTCAAGCCATTCACGGCCGGGCGGCCCCGTAAACGGCCGGGCGCTGGCAGACACATCCCGACGGCCAGTTCACCACCGCCGGCGCCCGCATTTGAATGCAGCGGGGCTGCCCGGGTTCATGCACGACGCGGCACCCCAGCAAGCTCGACGGCGACGACTCAACGCCGAGACTGATTGTGATGATGGTGGTGGTGGTGATGATGGTGATGATGGAAATTAGGCCGCCGATAGTAGGCCGGAGGGTAATAGCCCGGTGAGTAGTAGGTCGGCGGGTAGTACCGTCGCTGATTGGGTTGCTCATACTCGAAGAATTGCGCGTCCTGAACCGCCGCTTCGCCCTGGGAACCATCGCTCTCCGCGATCCGGGACTGCGCCGCGTTCGAAGCCGCGAGAAGTTCGAGCGCATTTGGAATAGGCTTCAGCAGATCGGCGTAGGAGTTCACCTCCATCAACGTCTCAGCGGTAACCGGAGCACTGGCGGCGTGCGACGGAACGCTCGCTGCAAAGGACGCCACCGCTCCAATGACCCCAGCCAAGTTCTTATCCATCTAAAGCCTCCGCTCCATCCGTGTCACACCGCATTCGGACAAGTCATGTCAAACCGTGGCTTCCAATAGGGACAGACGCGAAGACGATCCACGGTTCCTTCCGGTGGCGGCAGTGCCCGGCTGCCATCGCCCTGCGCCTGTTGCATCGAGATTGGGACCAAGAACGTGACCAAATTATGGGCATCGAACGCGATGGACTGCTTCGCCGCCTGCGCCGCTGTCGCCATCCTGGCGGAGACATCTTATCGTCGAGGCCGCCACACTTCCGACATGAGGTTCAGCCGATGACGACTCCCCTGGCAGGCATCACCGTCCTGGATTTCGGCCAGATCTATCAGGGCCCCTACGCCACCATGCTGATGGCCAAGGCCGGCGCCGACGTGATCAAGATCGAGCCGCCGGGCGGCGAGCCGTTGCGCCGGCGGGTCATCGCGACGGGCGGCGATACCACACTGCCGATGGCCATGCTGAACGCCAACAAGCGCGCCGTGACGCTGAATCTGAAGTCCGATGCGGGTAAAGCTTTGTTAAAGCAGATGGTCGCCCGCGCCGATGTGCTGCTGGAAAACTTCGCGCCCGGAACGCTGGATGGGCTGGGCGTCGGCTATGACGTGCTGCGGGCGGTCAACCCACGGCTGATCTATGCCACCGGTACCGGTTTCGGCATCAGCGGTCCAGACCGCGACAACCTGGCGATGGATTTCACCATTCAGGCGGCGTCCGGCATCATGAGCGTCACCGGCGACCCGGACGGGCCGCCGATGAAGGCGGGCCCGACGCTAGTGGACTTCATGGGCGGCATCCATCTCTACGCGGCGGTGATGACGGCGTTGCTGGCGCGTGTGTCGACCGGGCAGGGCCAGCTGGTGGAGGTTGCGATGCAGGAAACGGTGTATCCGACCCTCGCGTCCAGCTATGACTACCATCTGCGAACCGGGAAGGTGCCGCCCCGTGCGGGCAACCGGCAGGCCGGGCTTGGAAGCGCACCGTACAATGCATTTCAGACCAACGACGGTTGGGTGGCGATCCACGTTGTCACCGAGGCCCACTGGCAGAACCTGCTGCGGGCCATGGACCGAACCGATCTGTCGGACGATCCGCGCTTTGCCACCAACCCCGCCCGCACCGAGAACATGGAAGCGACCGAGGCGCTGGTGACGGCGTGGACCATCGGCCGGGGCAAGGGCGAGGTTGTCGCAGCAGCGAAACGATACCGCATTCCCGTCGCCGCCGTGCGCAATGCGGTCGAGGTGATGAACGATCCGCACATGCATGCGCGGGGCATGCTGCAAAGGATCGATCATCCCTCTCTGGGGTTGATCATCGTGCCGAACTCGCCGCTGCGGTTGCATGGTTCGGACCCGGTCGAACCGTTGCCGAGCCCGTCGCTCGGGCAGCATAATCTTGAAGTATACGGCGAGTGGCTTGCGTTGGGAGCGAACGGGGTGGATGAACTGAAGCGGGCGGGCGCGATTTAGTTTCTCATCGGCCTCTCCATTTGTAACTTCAGCAAACATAGTTGCCCGGAAGCCCTGCCGACTGCGACCGGCCCTGGCTCGAACGTCGGCGTCTCCGCCTGTTCATCGGCCCCGCGGATGGACGCGCGGACATAGCTCTGCTGAAGTAGGCGGCAGGTCAGGGATCTATATTTGCACTCGTAAGGAGACCGCATGGCTGACGCCCACGTTCATCTTCATTCGGATCAGCCTTTGGCAAAGCAGGGGCCTGTCGGCCACAATCGCTGGCACCCTGACATCCTGCCCGCGGTGCGAATTCGTTCCGGGTCGACGGTCTCGCTGGAAACGATCGACGCACTGGACCGGCAGATCACCCCGAGCATGACCCCAAGCGACCTTCTGGGTGTCGACATGGGTCGCATCCACCCGCTGACCGGGCCGGTGCATGTGGACGGTGCCGAGCCCGGCGATCTGCTCGCCGTCAGGGTCGAGGCGATCGAGACCGCTTCGCGCGGCTTTACCTTCATCATGCCCGGCTTTGGGTTTCTACGAGACCATTTTCCGGAGCCGCACATCGTCCATTGGGAGATGTCGGGCGGGTTTGCCAGTTCGGAAGACCTGCCGGGGGTGAAGATACCCGGCGCGCCGTTCATGGGCGTCATGGGGGTGGCGCCGTCGCACGACCTGTTGGCTCGGATCAACGCGCGGGAGGCCGATCTTTTGTCACGCGGCGGGGCTGTACTGACGCCCGACCCGGCCGCTGCGGTACCGAGCGATCCGACGATCGCCGCGAAGGCATTCCGCACCATCGCGCCGCATGAGACCGGCGGCAACATCGACATCAAGCAGCTGACGGCCGGGGCAACACTCTATCTGCCGGTGTACCAGCCGGGGGGTCTGTTCTCGGTCGGCGATGCGCATTTCGCTCAAGGGGATGGCGAGTCGTGCGGAACGGCTGTGGAGACGAGTGCCACGTTCGTCGCCAAATTCGAGGTGTTGAAGGGCGAGGCGAAGCGTCGGCGGCAGAATGATCCCTCGTTCGAGCATCCGGGCTACTTCACCACACCGGAGATGGCAACGCCCCGACGGTTCTATGCGACGACTGGCATTCCGGTGAGCCGGGATGGTTTGCGCAACGAATCCGAGGACCTGTCGATGGCGGCGAAAAACGCGCTGCTCAACATGATTGATTATCTGGTCGATGCGCGCGGGCTGACGCGGGCGCAGGCTTATTGTCTGACGAGCGTCGCGGTAGACTTGAAGGTCAGTCAGGTCGTCGACGTCCCGAACCTGATCGTCTCGGCCTTCCTGCCCTTGGACATCTTTGGATAGAGCAACATCAGCCTGACCTGTAATACCAAGCGGCCTAAACATTGACCGTTGCCCAGTCTCGGGTGCCGATTGAGCGGATGCGATCTGGATCGTTGACCAGGAAGTTCCAGGCGTCCAGGCAGGCTTGCTGGATTGCCTCATAACTATTCCACACACGCGCGCACAACTTGTTGGCGCGCAGGTAGGCCCAAACGTTCTCCATCGGGTTCAACTCTGGAGCGTAGGCGGGCAGCTCGATCATGACGATATTGTCTGGAACCTTGAGCGCACCGCCAGACTGATGCCATCCGGCGCGGTCGCAGACCAGCGCGGCGACCGCGCCGGGCGCGACCTGGGTGCTGATCTCAGCGAGGTGCAGGTTCATGCATTCGGTGTTGGCCGCCGGCGTGATCATCCCAGCCCCCACCCCACGCGCAGGGCAGATCGCGCCGAACAGGTAGACCGCGTCATGACGATTATCCCGCACCATGGGCGGGCGTGAGCCAACAGCTCCCCAAACGTAGGCATGGGTGCCCTTCTGGCCGACCCTGGCCTCGTCCTGGAACCAGATCTCGACTGGCGTACCGGTGGTGGTGCTGAGCAGGGCTTCCTTCAGGATAGAGCGGAAGTTTTTTTATATGTCTCCTGTGCCGCCTCATCCTTTTGCGGATGATACGGGCGCGGCTGCAACCGGGTGAGCTTGAGCTTGCGCAGCCACTTGCCGATCGTGCGCTCGTTCACGCTGACCGAGAAGCGGCTGGCGACCTCAGCGCGCAGATCAACGCAGCGCCAGCGCACAACCTGGTGCTTCTGCGGATCGGGACCGGCGACAACCAAGGCACGCAGATCGGCCATCTGCGCCTCGGTCAGCTTGGGCGGCGGGCCAGGCGGCGTCCGCGATCGCAAGCCGTCAAGGCCAGCCTCGTTGTAGCGATGGACCCAGTCGCGCAAGCTCTGACGGTCCATTCCTGTTTGCCGCGCCGCCTCAAACCGCGAGCAGCCGTCCAACACCATCGCAATTGACAGCAAACGCCGGCTTTGCGCCGGCTGACGGCTCCTGGTCGCAAGCGCACGCAGCTCAGCGGCGGTGTGCTCGGTCCGAGTGATCCTGACCGCTGCCGTCATCCTGCCCTCCAAAGCGGCACAGCGCCGCAGGGCGACAGCGAATCAGACTTGGCGAGTTTTGGGAATCCCCCCAGCGTCCCAAAAGAGTCATCCCCCAGGGCGCTTGGTATAACGTCCGGCTGATAAAGTCGCTCGTGAAAATAATGAGCGAGAGCGCGCTGGCCGTTTCCGGTCAGCCTGAAAGCGCTCTAGTCACGGGCGTTCGGCGCCACGCTGGTTCGTGTAGATCGCGAACAGCGTGTGCGACGCGCAGATGAACAGCCGGGATCGGTTGCGTCCGCCAAAGGTCAGGTTGGACACCGTGAACGGCACCTTGATCGAACCCAGTTTGGTCCCGTCCGGTGCGATGCAGTGCACGCCATCGCCGGCGCTGCTCCAGACGTTGCCGTCGATATCGACCCTGAATCCGTCGGCGAAGCCGGGCGAGATCGTGTGGAACGCGCGTCCACCGGCCAGCCGCTCGCCATCGTCCAGCACGTCGAAAACCCGGATGTGCCGCTCTGGATCCGGGGCGAACTGGGGGCCGCTCTCGGACACATAAAGCAGTCGCTCGTTGGGGGCGAACGCCAGACCGTTTGGTCCGACGAAGTCATCCGCCATCACCCGCAGCGCCCCATCGTTCGGATCCAGCCGATACAGCGCCGAGGGCAGCTCCGCGGTCTGCTTGCCGCCCTCGTAGTCGGTGTTGATGCCGTAATGCGGATCGCTGAACCAGATCGTCCCGTCCGACCGGCACACCACGTCGTTGGGCGAGTTCAGCCGCTTGCCATCGAACCGATCGGCCAACACCGTCTCTCGCCCATCCAGCTCGGTTCGAGTGATGCAGCGATGCTGGTGGGAGCAGCCGATCAGCCGCCCCTGCCGGTCACGCGTGTGCCCGTTGGCGAACCCGGAGGGCTGTCGGAACACCGACATCCCGCCGCTTTCGGTCCAGCGCATGACCCGGTTGTTCGGCAGGTCGCTGACCAGCAGACAATCATGGTCGGCGAACCAGACCGGTCCCTCGAGCCACGCAAAACCCTCACCGAGCTTCACCAGCGGCGCGTTCGGCAGCACGAAAGCCCGAAAGCGATCGTCCAGGATTTCGAACATCTACTTGAAATGACACGGCTGAGGGGTCGGCGGCACATGCAGCTGAACCGTCATCAGAACCGCCGGCTGTTGACCGATGGTGCCGGATCGATGGCCTTTGCGGCCATCCGTCTGCCGGCAGCCCTGGTCCTCACCGAGGGAGAATTCGCCCGGACCCTGCTCGATGCGGGTGCCGTCCATCGATTCGATCCACCACCGTCCGGACAGCACGACGATCCATTGCGGCGCCGGATTTTCATGCCACTCGCCGACCCAGCCGACCGGCTGCACGGTGTAGACGACCGTCGCCTGCGAGCGGTCCTGCTTGTTGTTCCATTGCGGCGCCGCGCCGCCAACGCCTTTCAGCTCGAAGGCCGTCAAGGCGCACTGGGTTTGGTGGCTTATGCCGTCGTCGTCCCGCCATAGATGCCAATAGGGAACTTCAGGGCGCGTTCCGCTGTTCTCTGTCATACCTTAATCTCCTGCGCGATTGGACACCCACCGCTTCAGGCTGAAGCGATCAGGCTCTAATTCGCCGAATTTGAGAGGGCGATGCACGTCCGAGGCTGGTTCAACCTCAGACGATCGCGCTCTAGGTTGGCGCATCTCTGCAAAGGACCGGTCGCGATGATCCTGATCAACGCCTATGCGCCGCTGTTGCTGCGCCTCTGCCTGGTGGTGCTGTTTCCGTTCAGTGCCCTGGACAAGGTCATGAACTGGGGTTCGGCGATGAAGCAAGCCGGCACCGTGCCGTTCAAGCCGGCCATGCTGGTGGCCTCGATCATTGTCGAGCTGGTGACGCCGGTCTGTATCGTCACGGGGTGGCATGATCGGCTGGCGGCCTTCGTGCTGGCAGGGTTCTGTGTGATAACGGCACTGCTGTTCCACCAGTTCTGGCGCTTCCCGGATTTTTGGCGGTTCAAGGAGGGCGAGGGTCTCGCCCATTTCTGGGACTTCCTGAAAAACTTTGGCCTGGTCGGTGGGCTCGGCCTGATCATGCTGTCGCCGCGGACGCTGCCGGTCAGCGAGGCCGTGCAACACCCGCTTGTCTCCACCGTCGTCGTCGGGCCTCAGACAGGAACCCCGGAGCCTTGAGCGACCAGTAGCAGCCGATGGCCATCGGGGTCCCGCATGGCGCGATAGCGGTCGCCGACCAATGTGGTGACCTCGATCGTCACCCAGTCGGTCGCCTGGTCGTTCAACGCCATTGTCCCAGCGGGTCGGCCAGGCGGGTGGTAGCCGAGAAGCTCCAGCCCGGGACCGTTCGCCAAGGCGGGCCGCAGCCCGGTGACACGAACCCGGGCGTCCGACAGGCCATCCAGCCGGTCCTGCGCGGGCCCGCGATTGAGCGAGCGGTCGCTGATGCGAAAGCCCAGCGCGCGGTAGCAGTTCAGGCTGCGCGGCGTGGCCGAGATGGCCAGCGCGCTATGATCGACGCCGAGGAACAGCGGGGCAGGTGGTGGTGCGGTGTGGCCATTGTCACCGTCTGTGCCGCGATTGTCCGCGCCGTGCGGGTCGTGCCCGTTCGGCGGGAACCAGATCAGCTCCAGCGGGTGGCCATCAGGATCACGGAACTTGAATGCCCGCACCGCGCCGCTCGATGGCGGCAGTTGCTGTGGCCCGCCGTCGCTGATCGCCTGCCACCCGCTTGCCCCGGCCGGTTGCGCATCGGCCAGATGCGCCCCGGACAGATGAGCATAGGTCGCGTCCATGTCGCGCACCACGATCGCCAGGTGCTGGAACCACAGATCATCGCTTCGGCTGCGTGCCGGGTAGGGCCGGCCCGGCAGCGCGAAACACACCAGGGCGATGGTCGCCGAACCCAGGCGCATCACCACCTCTTGCGCCCGGGGGTCGTCCGCGCCCAGCGCCGAGAGCATCATCGCGTCGGACTCGCCGCGGGACACCGTCTGGAACCCCAGTGCATCGCGGTAGAACGCCTCCGACCTGTCGAGGTCCGCTACCACCCGGCTGATCCGGACGATGCGCCGCGCCTGCGACCGAGGTCGCCGAGGCCTGGTCGCGATCGCCAGCACACCGGCGGCCAGCACGACGAGCGCGGCGCGGGGGATCCTCACGCCGCCAGCCGCGCCTTGATGCGGTCGGCCACCCGAAGGGCGTTGGCGATGATGGTCAGCGTTGGGTTGACCGCGCCGATCGACGGAAAAAAGCTGGCGTCGGTTATATACAGGTTGTCCAGTTCATGCGCCTTGCAATCAAGGTCCAGCACCGAGCTGGCCGGATCGGTGCCAAACCGGCATGTGCCGGCCTGGTGCGCGGTGCCGCCAATCGGAATGTTCTTGCCAAGATATAATTTCCGGTCGATCAACCGGGGCCATGCGCCCATCGGCGCCGTCAGCAGCTCCAGCTTTGCCCGCAGCCGCCTGGCGGCTTCTTCATTGCCCTCCGTCAGGTCCAGCACCACTCGATCACCATCGTAACGAATACGATTCTCCGGCCGCGGCAGATCCTCACTCTGCAACCAGAAATCGATCGAGTGCTCCGCCATCTTCTCGAACGGCATCTCCGGCAGCCAGTTCAGGAAGCCGGGCACCGCTTCCCCACGTATCTGCTCACCGTGCGATGTGGCGCACATCTGGATCAGGCCCATCGGAAATCGCCATTCGTCGCTGCCGAAATAGAAATCACTGAGCGCCAGGGTCTTCTGGAACACCGTGTGGTTCGGTTCCTTCAACAGCGCCATGACAACCGACATGTTGTGGCGCATGTAGTTACGCCCAACCTGATCCGAACCGTTGGCGAGGCCCTTGGGATGGCTGTCGGTGGCGGAACGAAGCAGCAGCAGCGCCGAACTGAGCGCGCCGCAGGCGACGACGACGATATCGGCGGAGTATTGCTCGAACTGGTTGTCGCGGATGACGTGCACCCGGCTGATGCTGTGACCGGCGGCATCGGTTTCAAGGCGCGAGACATAGGCATTGGTCAGCAGCGTGAAATTCGGATGCGCGGCCTTGGTCGGATCAACGCAGATAACCTGTGCATCCGCCTTGGCATTGATCGCACAGGGAAAGCCGTCGAACGCATCACAGCGAATGCAAGGGCTGTAGGTCGTTGCGGTTCCGTCGGGATTCTGCTCCAGCTTGATGCCCAGCGGCAGGTGGAACGGATGCAGCCCCTCACGCTGCAGAATGTCGTTCAGCTGCTGGATCCGAGGCTCATGTTTGACCGGCGGATAGGCGTAGGCAGCGCTTGACCAGGGTTCATTCGGGTCCTCGCCGCGTTGCCCATGCACGTGGTACAGCGCCTCGGCTTCCCCATAATACGGCTCAAACGTTTCATAACCGAGCGGCCAAGCGGGCGACACCCCGTCCTTGTGCTGAAGTTCGGTGAAGTCGCGTTCGCGCAGGCGGAACAGGGCGGCGCCGTAGACCTTGGAATTTCCGCCAACGTAATAATGCAGCCCCGGGTGAAAGCTGCTGCCGTCGCCACCGTACCAGGTTTCCGTCGCCTGATAGGCACCGTCGACGAAGACGGTCTTGGCGTCCCAGTTGTTGCGCGAGCGCGGCAGGTAATCGCCGCGCTCCAGCATCAGGATGCGCTTGCCCGTGCCGGCCAGCCGTTGTGCCAGCGAAGCGCCGCCCGGGCCGCTGCCGATAACGATCACGTCGTAGTGGTCACCTGTCGCCGCCATAATTGTCTCCCACACCCAGATAGGGCGGGAGATTGGACCGGGATCGGCGCGGGACAATGCGCATTCGCGGCAACGGGCGATGAACGCGTCTGGTTTGGCCGCTTTGGATATCAGCCGGGTTCGATCGGCATCCGGGCGATGCTGAGCCAGGCGACCGGCGCGCCCGCGGCCTCGGCGGCCTGAGCCGCCTGCAACGACAAGTTCCAGTCGGCGGCGATGAACCGCCGGCCGCTGACCGCGGCGGCCGCATCCGAGACCAGCCAGAGCAACGGCGGCAGCATGATCTCGGGCCGCAACATCTTCGACCTGTCACCCGCGTCGCCCACCAAGGGCGTATCGGTCACCCCACCGGGCACCAGCACATTGGCGGTGACGGCGGTGCCGGCCAGGTCCGCTGCCAGCACCGCCATCGAGGACTCCGCGGCCGCCTTGCTGGAGCCGTACAGCAGGTAGCCTTCCCGCACCATCGTGCCCAGGCTGGTGGTGACAGTGATGATCCGCCCGCTGTTCGCTTCCAGCATATGCGGCAGCACCGCGCGCGACATCATGATTGGGGCGGTCCCGTTCACCGTGATGAATTGGTTCCATTGCTCCGGCGTGACCTGCCAGAAGCGGATCGGATTGCCGCGCTGATCGGCGCGGATCGCGGCCTGGCCGATGCCGGCGTTGTTCACCAGGACGTCGATGCGGCCGAACGCGCCGATAGTTTCGGATACGATCATATCGAACGAGTCCGGTCGGGCCAGGTCGGCGGTCACCGGCTTGATCGGCCCGGGCAGCGTGCTCAGGGCCGCGCCATCGCGGTCCACGGCGACGACGTCGAACCCGGCTTTGGACAGGCCGAGGGCCATCGCGCGTCCCATGCCGCTCGCGGCACCGGTGACAATGGCGGCTTTGCGCTCGGTTGGCATTGGCGGTTCCTCCTGGGGACCAGTGTGCGGCGCGCAGTGTGCGGCGGATGGCGCGCGATGCCAACGGGCGGCTGTCGCGTCTGCCTGGTTTATCCGCCAGTATCGCGCATCAGGGACGCGCGATACGTCGCTGCTTGTTTGAAGGGGCCGATTGCGTGTCCTGGATCAGAGGTTCGCTATGGCGCACGAACCTCGGATCCAGGACACGAGCCCTGAGTTGTTAGTGGCCTGCTTGTCCCCTGCCTCCGCCGGACGATGCGACGAACCTCGGGGCGGGGCTCTGGTACCTCTGCACGGAAATTTCGATGGAATTGCCAAAACGGTCGTCCCGGCTGCCCAGAAAGCCACAGCCGTTTGGTGTCGGCGAGAATTAGTCTGCTTCGGATAAACGGGTCGTGGTGGGAAGCAGCCGTTCGTCGGACGTAGACGGATGTCCCCGATTGGGTGCATCTGAGCTCATGGACAAGACCTTCGTTGCTGAGCAGGAGGACCGTCCTGGCACGTCGTGGCTGGAACGCTTCCGGGCGGGACGTGAGGAGGCCGCGCGCTGGTATATCGGAGAGAGGCTAGCGGATCCGCCGACAGCCATCGAGTGCCGTGCCGCGTTGCGGCGGCACATGCCCGAACTCGTTCCGTATTACGACGACGTGTGCAGGTTGGTCGGTGATGACGACCTCGCCCACCGTATCCTCAGTCAGTACCGTCCGCCTTCGCTTCCTCACGGATGCAGCCAGACGGTGTGGCTCGGCGATGAAGGCCCAGCGCTGGTGCGGAACTACGACTTTCCCCTCAACGTCGTCTCCGACCGCATCGAATTGACCTCTTGGTCACGGCGACGCGTGATCGCAAAGGCGCAGCGGCCTTGGGGCGGGTGTCTCGACGGGATGAACGACGACGGACTAGTCGCCAGCCTCACACATGGCGGCGGCAGTCAGCATGGGCTGGGGTTCTCCATTATCCTGATGCTTCGCTACGTGCTTGAAACGTGTCGGTCCGTCCGCGAGGCAACCGGAGCGCTCTGCCGCATCCCGGTCGCTCAGTCACAGAACGTCATGCTGCTGGACAAGACGGGCGACCACGCCACGCTCTTGCTCGGGCCTGATCGGGTGCCCGCCGTCACACGTTCTCGGACATGCACGAACCATCAGGAGGCGGCGTCGCCTGCATCCCGCTCTACTCTACGGCAGCGCGTGCTGGACGAAGCTCTGGAGCAGCCGTCCGCAACACTTTCGGCTCTACTAGCGCGGTTCTTCGAGCCGCCACTCTATTCGCGCCATATCGGCTTCACCACCGTCTATACGGCTGTCTATCGGCCTGCCGAGAAACGGGTCGATTACCTTTGGCCGGGTCGATGCTGGACCCAAAGCTTCGGCAGTTTCGATCAAGGCTCCTACACCCACGCTTACGGCGAATTGATCTGCTGACCGCTTTGGGTCGAAAGTGGCTGTCCGCACAGGCCTTCTTCCGGCTACTGATAACCCTGAACAAGCAGGCCTGCCTCGCTCTGCAACCGGTCAAAACCATTGCGCCGAAGTACTAGCCTTGCGTGACAGCATGGATCTTGCTGATACGGAAGCTGGGAGAAGCTGCACCAGGCACGATGAAGAACAAGATCCAATGGGCAATCTGCCTCCGGTCGCCCAAAGCCGCCCCGGCCGAGATCAGGACGATCAACCGGCGCCCGATGGCTCGATCTGGCCAGCCCCGGCGGTTCGCCGCGGCCGGCCGGTGTTGACGCCGATACCCAGCACGACAGCCACCTGCCGCGTGATCATCCGCATGGTCACCAGATCGACGCGGCCGATGATATCGCCCATGTCGGTGAACCGCATTGTCTGCGGCCAGTCCGTCATCACCTGCGACACGGCTCGCAGTCCGTTCTCCTGGTTCGGCACGAGGTCGATCCGCAGGCTGAAGCCTGCCCGTATCTCCGTGGTGATCGGCAGCACCGTTGCATAGGGGAGTTCAAAAAGCAGGTCAGACCGAATGACGACGGCAGGCCGGGCCTTGTCACCGGGCAGCCGGACCAGCACCACGGCGCCGCGACCGACGGCTTCGGGTGTCAGCGCCACCCCTCAGTCCGCCCCGCGAACCGAGCAAAATCAGCGGTCATGCTGTCTTCCGCGGAGGTCAGATGCGCAAGACGGCGGCATTCGCCGGCAAGACGCGCCCGGTATTCGGGGTCGTTCACGTCCGGCAGCCACAACACGACCGGGCGCAACCCGCGCTCACGCTGGGCCGCACGGTGGCGGGCGATCCGATCGCGGGAGGATGCGGGGGCGTCCATGTGTTACACGTAACGCATGAACGAGGTCTGTTCAAGCAGCCCTTCGCGCCTCAGTCGGTATCAATGCCAAGCCCAGGACGCCGAACTGGAACGCCGCGCCACACCGAGGACACCATCGCTGAGAGTAAGCAGCCGCTCCGGCCCGAAGAATTCCGGCTGTTCCGGTGTCGCCATCCCCTGTGCCTTTGCCGGCCCCGCCGAGCGTTGTGCTACCGGGCGGTGCCGTAGCGGTGATTGCCTCGGTATTGTCGCCAAAGCAGCACGAAGCTGAACAGCGGGATAATAATGTCCAGGTAGAAGATCAGCCCGGCCTTTGCCGATGAGGCTGTCGGACGAGGACCTCGGACCAGCGATCGCAACGCCGGTTTTTGCCATCGCCGCATCGCCGGTGGCATCATCACTGTCATAGGAACGGAGGAATTTTATGGCCGGCGCACTCGATCACCTTGTCGTCCTGGACCTGACCAGCCACCTGTCCGGCCCGTACTGCGCGATGCTGCTGGCCGACCACGGCGCCGAGGTCATCAAGATCGAGCCGCCGAAAGGCGACTCCGCCCGCGGCATGCCACCGTTCATCAACGGCGAGAGCGCGCCGTTCATGACCTGGAATCGCAACAAGCGGTCCGTGGTGCTGGACCTGAAGCAGGCGCCCGACCAGGACGCGTTGCTGCATCTGATCGACCAGGCAGATATCCTGGTGGAGAATTATCGGCCTGGCGTGCTCGCCCGTCTTGGCATCGGCTGGGCCGCGCTGCACCAGCGCAACAAGCGGCTGATCCTGGCCTCGATCTCCGGCTTCGGTCAGACGGGACCGTATCGTTCGCGCGGCGGCTTCGACCTGATCACCCAGGCGATGTCGGGCCTGATGAGCACCAACGGCCCCGCCGACGGGCCGCCGCACCGGCTGCCAATCGCGATTTCCGACGTCACCGCCGGCATGTTCCTGGCCTTCGGCGTCCTGGCCGCGGTCGAGGCGCGGCACCGGACCGGCGAGGGCCAGCATGTCGAGACCTCCTTGCTGGAGGCCGCCACGTCGCTGGCGGTTTACGAATCTGCGCATTACTTCGCCACCGGCACCAGGCCGGAGCGGATTGGCCAGGCGCATCGCGGCAGTTCGCCGTACCAATGCTTCCAGACGGCCGACGGCTATATCACCGTGGGCGCCTCGCAGCAGAAGTTCTTCGCCCAGCTGTGTGAGCTTGTCGGCGGACCCGAACTGGTGGCCGACCCACGATTTGCCAGCAACGCCGATCGAGTAACGCACAACGATGCGCTGGTGGCGCTGTTGGCCGAGAAGGTGCGCCAGCGATCCTCGGCGCACTGGCTGGCGGCGCTGGAGCAGCTGGGTATCCCCGCCGGTCCGGTGCTGCACTACGACGAGGTCTATACCGATCCGCAAATCCTGGCCCGCGAAATGGTCGTGGAAACCAATCATCCGGTGACCGGCCGGTTCCGCACCATGGGGGTGACAGTCAAGCTGTCCGCCACACCCGGTTCGGTCAGGCACCCGGCGCCGCGCCTGGGCGAGCACACCGACGAAGTTCTGAACCAGCGCAAGGCGGCCGAGTGATGCCGGATCAGAGCGAAAAAGCCCGGCGCTTCCGCGCCCTGCACGAAGCGCGCGAAACCTTTGTCATCGCCAACGCCTGGGACGCAGGCTCTGCCCGCGTCCTGGCCGAACTTGGTTTCAAGGCGCTGGCGACCTCCAGCGACGCCTGTGCCGGGGTGCTGGGACGGCGGGACGGCATGGTGACCCGGGACGAGGCGCTGGCCCATTGCAAGGCCATCGTCGATGCCACCGACCTGCCGGTGTCCGCCGATCTGGAGAAAGGCTTCGGCGACACACCGCGAGAAATGGCCGACACCATCCGGCTTGCCGCCGCCGCCGGCCTGGTTGGCGCCTCGATCGAGGATGCCACCGGCGATCGCGCGCACCCGTTGTTCGATACCTCCAACGCGGCCGATCGCGTCGCCGCCGCGGTCGAGGCTGCCCGTTCGGTGTCGTTTCCGTTCACCCTGACCGCTCGGGCCGAGAACTACCTGCGGGGCAATCCGAACCTTGACGACACGATCCGGCGGCTGCGCGCGTTCGAAGCGGTGGGCGCGGATGTGCTGATGGCGCCTGGCCTGCCGGACCTGGATGCGGTTCGTGCCGTCTGCGCCGCGCTGTCGCGGCCGGTGAACTTCATGGTTGGCATCGCCGGCAAATCCTTCACCGTGGCGGCGTTGTCCCAGGCGGGGGTGCGGCGGGTCAGCCTGGCAACGTCGCTGTATCGCGCCGCAATGACGGGCCTGGTGAACGCGGCGAAGGAGGTCGCCGACAGCGGGACGTTCGGCTATCTGGACGAGATGCTGCCGACCCCGGCGCTGAACGCCTTCATGCGGGGGTAACGGCTCTTCGTTGGCACCGAAGAACGGTTTCCTGAACGCCTTCAAGCGCGCGAAACTGATCCGTCCAAGCAACGAACGGGATGAGCCACCTTTGTCCTGTCTTGCGCCCGCTCGTAATGTCGAGCCGGCCTTGGACGTTGATCGGCGTATCTAGTGGACAAAGTCCGACGGAAAGGTCCGTCGGATTTTGTCCACTAGCATCTGATTTAGTGGGCCGATTCACTCGACCGCAAGGATGCATCTGTCGGGATCGGACCACTACCGACGTCAGCCAGATCCGGATGGTTTCAATCCAACGCGGTCGGAGCCTCGTGTCCTGGATCAGAAGTTCGCTATGGCGTGCGATCCTCTGATCCAGACAAGCGCTCTTCTTTTTGTTTTCAGCGGCCGATTTGTCCCCCGCGGTCGTCGCACAATGCGACGAACCTCGGGCGACGGACATCAGCGTTCCGCGAGTTGCCACGCGAGTTCCTCGGCGGTGCCGTGCTGCGCGCCCGGCCGCGCCGCGCGCCCGATCGCGGCCCAGTATGTGGCGAACAGTGCGGTCGTGGCGCAGTAGCCGGCGCCACATATCAGCACCGTGCAGATGGTTTTCATCATGAACATCGGGATCACGTACATGTAGATCAGGAAGCCCGCGACCGTCCAAAGGATCGCGATCGGATTGAAGCCGCGCCAATACCAGTAGATGCCATTCCGCTGGAACAGCGCCGCGAGGTCGATCCGGCCGCGCTTCATCAAGATGTAGTCGGCGATGAGCACGCCCGTGATGGGCGAGAAGAAATTGCCCAGCAGACCGACATAACTGGTGTAGCCGCTGACCACACCAGGTAACGCGGACAGGCTGACGCCCAGCACGCTGATGATCAGCGTGGTCCAGAACCGGCCAAGCCGCTCCAGCATGTTGGAGAGCGAGAGACCGCCGGTGTAGAGGTTCAGCACGTTGATGGTCCAGTTATCCAGGCCGATAACGATCAGGAACGCGAGGTAGGCGGGCCAGACATCGGCCAGACCCGATGCCACATCGAACACATTCGGCACCTTGCCCATGGTGGCGGCCGCGCCATAGGCGCCGAGGACGCAGGCGAAGCCCTCGCCCAGGAATTTGCCGCCAAGGGTGCCCCACCACATGTCGGAGCGGGAGCGGGTGTAGCGACAGAAATCCGCCGCGTCGGTCACCATGGTCAGCGAACCGGCGGCGACAGCGTTGGCCCATGTCACGAAGACAAACCAGTTGCCCTTCGGCAGACCGGGGTAGGCGAAGACGGCGGACGGGGCGAAGTGGGCGTTCCCATTCGTCATCAGCAAGATCAGTATGTAGCTCAGGACGACTACCTTAAAGGGCAGCGCGACACGCGACAGGTATTTCAGGCTGTCATACCCAACGATCGCCACTACGGCTTGCAGAACCCCGAAGATCAGGCTGACGCTGACAAGCGAATAGCTGATACCGGTCCAATGCCGCAGCACCGCGACGACGGCCATCGAGCCGGCCACGGTCTGGAAGGCGAACCAGTAGGTCGAGGCGATGGTGCGCAGGAAGGATGGCACGTATTTGGCGCCGCGCAGGCCATAGGTCATGCGCGTGGCGACCTGGCCGGGAATGCCATGATCGCAGCCGACGGTGGCCATGATGACATAGAACACCATCGCCAGCATCGTTCCGCCGGTCAGGGCAACCACCGCATGCTTGAAGGACAGGCCGGCGACGACCGCCATTCCGCCCATCATGATCGAGCCCGGATTAAGCGAGAAGCCAAAGATGATCGCGAAAATGTCGAACCAGCGCACGGTTCGCTTCTCGCTCGGTATCGGTTCTATACCGAACTGCTCTACCCCCTTTGGCTGATGGTAACGGTGACGGACCTTCTCTTCCAGGTCGGCTTCGGTGTGTCGCGATACATCGGCAGCGATAGCGTCGGGCATCGTTGGATCCTTCGGCTCAATGTCTGGACATTTCCAAGAACGGCGCCACGAGGCGCGACAGTTCGATACGAAATGTCCGATAGGACGGGTTACTCGCCGAAGACGTGTCATGCAGGAAGCGTACCTGTCCGCAGCGTCCAGCCGCGTGGGTTCGCGAACCGACCGATGCCCATACAGGATCAGGCGGGCTGGGGCGTTGTGCAGGTTGATTGCGCTCGTAACGACATCGGTCGACATTGTCGTCGGCGACCGCGGTGGAGGGCGGAAGCCCGGGAACGACCAAGTGGGGCACGACCAGGTGGGGCACGACCAGGTGGGGGCACGACAGGTGGGCACAAATCCGCGGCCGCTTGCTCATCCCCGGCGACAGGGCTTATCGAGCTGAGATAGTCACGGTTGAAACAGCAAAATCAATAGGCATATAGCCTTGGTATGCCTATCCCGAGTGCGTTTTCTGGCACTTTTTGAACCAGAGTGCACCCGTTTCGGTCATGTGGCAGGATCAGCGGCCCCCGATCGCCCGGTCGTTATCCCTTGCGGCGGCGGACAGGCCAGATCGAAACCACGTCCGACGAACGCAAGCGCTTGGTCGTGCGGAACGGCGAGTTGAGTCCCGCCGAGCGCAGGCTGGTGCGTTGTGGGACACAGGCCGCGAGATCACCTTGTATCGTGCATTAGAGCAGATCCCGTTCAGATTGATTATCTGAGCGGGTGAAGATGCTCGCTAAAACAATGTTCTAGAGCGTTTCCTGTGAGCCAACGCGAACGGAACCGCTCTAGAAAAGTGCCACACGTCAGAGAAGTGCCACACGTCGCTGTTCGTCTGAAGTAGCCGATCGACGCGACGAAACGCGGCCGATTCGCGTCTCACGCTCTGCGATCGGGTACTAGAAGCCTGTCGGACTTAACTAGTTCGCGCAACTATCCTGCCCTAGACGAATCTTGGCAGGAGCAATGTTCCGGTGAGGGCGCTTGTACAGACAGGATATTCCAGAAAATCCCGAATTTCGGCTAAGTCCGACAGGCTGCTAGTACTTCGTCACAGTGGTTTTGACGGTTTGACCAAAGCCTCGGCCGTCCCCGGCTGGCGTGAGATCAGGTGAGCCTGCTCGAGCGTAACGACATGCGATGCCCGCTTGGCGGGGCGACCTGGAAGAACCGCATCATCTCGTGTTCAGCCGGCGGCTGACCGTTGATCAGGGTGTAGGCGTGGATGAACGCGAGATATTGACCCTGTAGGGGCATAAAGACGGGTCGCGGCCTATCGCCAGCCTGATTGCTGATTGTCCTGGCATGACAAGGGCATCCATGAACATACGCTATCGGGTTGAACTGGACGAGGCGGAGGAAGCCCAGCTGCATAGTCTGGTCAATGGCGGCAACGCCCAAACCAGCCACGACAGCGGCGGTAGAGCAAGTTTCGTCGCGCCCATCTTCCCAGCAAACGCCCAGCGGGGTGCTGGAACCGCACCCGCGGTCGGAGATCCAACTGAGCATAACGAGGTGCGGCGCCGCCTGAACGACGCCGCGTCACTTCGTCCGTTTACTTCGCGCCGCCGCTGGCGCCGGCACCACCCCCAGCCGCGCCACCGGCACCGCCGCCAGCACCGCTGCTAGGCATCGACCCGCCGGCCGAACCGCCAGAGCCTGAGCCGGTCATGCCAGAGCCTGAGCCGGTCATGCCAGAGCCTGAGCCGGTCATGCCAGAGCCTGAGCCGGTCATGCCTGAGCCTGTCATGCCCATCGAACCGGTATCGGACCCCGCGCTGAATGGCTGACCTTTCTGCGCCGCCTGATAGCTCTGCTCGTTCAAACGATCGACCGCGGCGTTACCGCCGTCGCTCCGGCTGTGCATCATCGCACCGGTATGATGCATGCCCGCATGATGCATCGGATGGTGCGTCATCTGAGCGGCCGAACCGGTAGTGGTGTCGGTCGCGGCGCCGCCCGCCGGTTGGCTTGCCGCCGGGTTCGTGGCCCCCGGGTTAGCGGTCCCCTGTGGACCCGTGGTGCCCATAGGCGTCGCGGTCGATTGCGCGAACGCCGGTGTCGCCGCCAAAATCGCGACCGTGCAAACAGCTTGTAACAAGCGAGTCTTACCCATCGTCATCTCCCTTCCAAACGCAGCCGGGCAAAATGCGGACGCATTCCCCGGTAACTAATGGCACGTAGTAGCCGTACGCGCTGCTTCTAGATCACTTCCCGTTGCGCATGCAGTTATTTTCGTCGGTTGCGTCCATTCGGCCAACCGCCTAAGAACCACTTATGGCCATGCCACATCACGCCTTCCGATTTCGCTGCTGATGGTATTTTTCCGGGCATCCTGGTACCCGATCGCAGAGCAGCGCGAGACGCGAAGCGGCCGCGTTTCGCCGCGTCAATCGGCTACTTTAGACAAACCCTAACCGATCGCGCGGGTCTGATCGGCGATCCTCGGATCGTGCATCGGTAGCAAGAACCCCGAGGCCGCCCTGTCCAGGCGGCTTTTGCGTTCGCCCTCGTGTGGCGCGAAGGCGCCGTCGACCGAACGGTCTTTGGTTCATTAACCAAGGACTTCCCGATGGGACACCCTGTCAGCTTCGACTTCGGCGTGATCACTGGCCCCGCCGCGCCGCGACCGGCTGCTCCATCCCAGCTAAAGCCTGTCGCCCGAATCCCCGAACCCGATGCGAAGAGCGATCCCGGCCCCGCCGCGAACGAGTCGCAGCCGACCGCCGCAAGAGCAACATCAACCTGCCCGGAAAAGTTGGCTGATAAAGTTGCTCGTGAAAACAAGCTAGTGGACAAAATCCGGCGGATAGATCCGTCGAATTTGCCACTAGTGCTTGATTTGATGGGCCGATTCACCCGGCCGTGAGGATGCGTCTGTCGGGATCGGACCACTAGAGCGCGCTGACCGTTTACGGTCAGCCTGAAAGCGCTCTACCCCCCCTCGCGCCGCCACGCCAACACCAGCAACCCGAGCATGACCGGCAGCGATAACCAACCCGGCAGCAGCTCCAGCGCCGCCACGCCCGTCACCACGTGATCGTGCCGCCGCTGCAGGCCGATCCAGCCGCTGCCGGACGCCGCGCGATCCTCTTCGGTCCGTCGCAGTTCCGGCACCTCGGCGCCGCCAAGCCAATGCACCCCGCCGCCCGACGATCGAGCCAGCGGGCCGGCAATGCTCGCGGTCGCCCGCAGGTCAGCCAGCTCCGGCGGATTGGCCGCCCCGGCCGCGGCGAACGCCGACCGCATGGCGGGCCCGCTTCCCTGGGTCACCTGCCATACCCCCGGGACCGGCGCCAGCCGCACCGCCGTCGCTCGGCCCGGCGAGTCCACATGCAGCGTCACCGTCTCCTTCCTGCCGTCCGGATCGGTCACCACCACGTCGGGCGGCGGCCCGGGATCGGTGGAGCGACTCTCGACCCGCAACCGCCCATCCGTTACCCGCGCGGTCAATGCATTTTCCTCCAGCTCCGGCTCCTGCATCAGCCAGTGGGCGATTCGGCGCAGCAGCTCCGCCTGCGGCCCGCCGCCATCATACCCGCGCGACCATAACCAGATCTGGTCCGACAACAGCAGCGCGGTGCGTCCCTTGCCGACCCGGTTGAGCGCCAGCAGAGGTTGACCATCCGGCGTGCGCAGCAGCACCTCGCCATCCACCGGACCGGATGCGATGCGCTGATCCCATGGCCCCCAGGTCGGTGCCGTCGCGCCATTGCCCGTCGCGCCATTGCCCGCCGGGTTGGCCCCGGTCAGCCCCTCGGTGACCGGGTGACGCTGCCCCAGATCGGTAACCCAGGGCCGGAACCAGCCATCCACCACCGCGTTGCTGGGCGCCGGCTCACCCGGCAGCACGTCGCCGAGCGGTGTTGACGCCAGGCTGGTGGCGCCGGTGAATTCCGGTCCGACGCTCATCAGCAACGCGCCGCCTTCGCGCACCCGGTTGGCGATATTGGCCAGATAGGGCAACGGCAGAAGCCCGCGGTTCTGAAACCGGTCCAGGATGATCAGATCGAACTCGCCGATCTTGTCGACAAACAGTTCGCGCACCGGGAAGGCGATCAGCGCCAGTTCGTTCAGCGGCGTGCGGTCGTCTTTCTCGGGCGGCCGCAGAATGGTGAAATGCACCAGGTCGACCGACGGATCGGCCTTCAGCAACCGCCGCCACGTCCGTTCGCCCTGATGCGGCTCGCCGGAGATCAGCAGCACCCGCAGCCGGTCCCGCACCCCATTGATTTCCACCACCGCTCGGTTGTTCAGCTGCGAGACCTCGCCGGCCAGCGGGCTGGCGGCCATCTCGATCACCGTCGGCCCGGCGCGGGTGATCGGCACGTCGATCCGCTGTTCGGTGCCGACCGGAACGCTTTCGGTCAGGAACGGCTGGCCGTCACGACGAACGGTCAAGCTGGCGGGTCCGCTGTGGCCGGTGGTCCCAAGGTCGTCGATGGCGACCCGCAGGGTCACGGTCTTGCCGACGATGCCATAGCCGGGTGCCTCGATCACCCGCAGCCGCCGGTCGGTCTCCTCGCCCTTGCCGGTCAGCAGCAGGTTCAGCGGAGCGCCCCCGGGGGTGGCTTTCGGCACGTCATGGATCTGCCCGTCGGTGATGGCGATGGTGCCCGCCAGCCGGGACCGCGGGATGTCCGCCAACGCGTGATCCACCTCGGCGAACAGCTGGGTCCCAGCGCTGCCAGCCTCCGCCACGCTGACCGTTCGCAGTTCCAGGTCTGAAAGATGCGCGGCCTGGGCCTCGATCGACTGCCGAGCCGCCTCGGCCAGACGCGCCCGGTCGCCCACTTGCATCGAGGCCGAACGGTCCACCACCACCAGCCCGATGTCGCGCAACGGCTGACGCGTCTCCTGCACCAGCCGGGGACCGGCCAGCCACAGCAACAGCACGGCGAACGCGCCCAGGCGCAGCAGCGTGCCGCGACCGCGCCGCCAGACGCCCAGCGCCACCAGGGCCAGGCACAGGATCCCCAGCGCGGCCAAGATCCAGACCGGCAGCAAGGGCGCGAAATGGATCGCGGCGATAACCTGTTCGGGGCGCATCACGGATCTCGCGGCATCATTGGCCTAGCCGCTGCAGGATCGCCGGCACATGCACCTGATCGCCCTTGTAGTTGCCGGTCAACGCGTACATAACTATATTGACTCCAAAACGATAAGCCAGGATGCGCTGTCGCTGGCCGCCGGGAATCACGGCATACGGATTGCTGCCGTCCGGGTTCATCGCCCACGCGGCGGCCCAGTCGTTGCCGCCGATGATCACCGGGCTGACGCTGTCGTTGGTGCGGTCCTGATCGCGCTGCACCCACACCGTATCGCCGGTAAACCGGCCGGGAAAGTCCGGCAGCAGATAGAATGACCGCGACAGCACGTGCTCACCGGTCAGCGGCGCCAAGGGCGGCACGATCAGGCTGCGGGCGATGCGCTTCAGCGCGTCCTCGGTGCCGGGCGCGAAACCGGCGCCTGATCCGGCATCCCGCGTGTCGATCAGGATGATCCCGCCACGGCTCATGTAGGTGTTCAGCGCGGCGGCCTGCGCGCTGCTCAGGTCTGGCGTATCGGCGGTGATCGGCCAGTACAGCAGCGGATACAGGCTCAGGTCGGTCTGCCCGGGCTGCACCGCGTCCGGTTCGAACAAGGTCGCCGCGGTGCGGGCGTTGACGTATTCCGACAGCCCCTCCAGCCCCGCCTTGGCGATCCCGTCCACCCCGGCGTCGCCCGACACGATATAGCCGAGTCGTGTATCGATCGCCGGGTTGGGGCTGCTCTCCAGCGCCCGTGCGTTCGGAACCAGCAGCACCAGCAGCACCGCCGCGGTGGCGGAGACCCGCGGCCGCAGCAGCCCGCGCAGCGCCAGCGAGATCAGCATGTCGGCGCACAACAGCAGGATGGCGATGGCCAGCAGCGGTGGCCCGAGCGCCCGCTCACGAGCCGATCCGCGTACCGTCTCCAACGTCGCGCCGGCGATCGGCGCGGCCGGTTCGGGGGCCGCGATGCTGCTTCCCAGATTGAGCACCTGACGGCCGCTCTCTGGCCCGTACAGCCCGGGCGGGTGTCGCGGCGACACCGGGGTCGAGCCGAACCTGTCCGCCCGCAGGCCGATCGCCGCCGGCGGCGGCTGCGACAACAGTCCGAACCCGTCCAATGTCTCGGCCGGCGCCAATACGGCCGAACCTTGCGTGCTGGTGACGCCGACGGACAGCTCGACCAGCCGGCGCAGCATGTCGACGAACAGGCCGGACAGCGGCAGGTTGGACCAGTCGGCGTTGGCGGTCACATGGAACAGCACGATCCGCCCGGCGCCCTCGGCCATCTCGGTCACCAGCGGCGTGCCGTCCTGCAGCGCCGCCCAGGTCCGGCCCGCCAGATCGGCGCTGGGCTCCGCCAGGACCTGACGAGTGACCTTGATGTCGTCGGTCACCGCCAGGCCGGCGAATGGCGAGGTGGAGGGGAACGGCGCCAGTCCGGCCGGCTTGCTCCACGACATCGCCCCGCCCAGCTGGCGGTCGCCAGCCAGCAGCCGCACCGGCAGCAGTGTGTCGGTGTCGTTCGTCGCCGCTTCCGCGGTGCGCGGCCCGGCGAAGCGGATCAGCAGACCGCCCTTGCGCACCCAGGCCTGCAGCGCATCGCGTTCGGGTCCCGCCGGCAACGGTCGGTCGGCCAGGATCAACACCGAGATGTCTCGCTTCAGCAGGGTGGCGGTGTCGCCTTCACGCAACTCGGTGAACGGTTCCAGCGCCCGCTTCAGGAAGTAGATCGACCCGGTGAACGGCGTGTCGGCGGTGGCCAGGTCGCCCGGCAGCAGACCCACCGGGCGGCGCCGCCACCGTTCGTCCAGCAGCACCACCGACCCGGCGCTGGGCGGCCCGTCCAGCACCAGCCGGGTCAGCCGATTGCGCAACTCCGGCGGCAGCGCGATCGGGCCGGAGGCAACCGAGGCACCCGCCGGCACGGTGATGTCGGTCCGTGCCAGGGTCCGCCCATCGCCGCTTTGCGCCAGCACACTGGCTTTTGTCGGCGTGGCGCGGGGCGCCTGTGCCAGATGCACGACCAGCCGGTCCGCCTCGCTGGTCGGTGCCAGCAGCAGCGGCGAGGAATCGGCGTCACAGCACAGTTCGGTGACCGGACCGACAGCACGCAAGGCGGCGGCGAAGCGGCTGAAGTCGGCACCATCGGTCAGCCCGTCCGGCACGTAGATCACCGCGGCGCCGGCATGTTCGCGACCGCTGTCGTTGGCCCCCGCGCTCGAAGCGCCCGCGCCCACCCGTGGCGCCCCCACTTGTCGCGCGCCTACTTGTCTGGCGCCGTGCTGTCCGGCGCCCAGCGAACCCGCTTCGGCCTGGCCGCGCGGGCTGCCAGAGCCCGCATCGGCAGCCGCATCGTCGCCGATCCAGGCACGCGCCGCCGCCGCCGCCGCCGCCCGATCGGACCGCCACGGCACCGGCTGCATCGCGGCAAGCCGCGCCCGCAGGTCGGCCACCGGCATGGTGGCCGAGACCGCGATCCGGCCGCCGCTACCGTCAGCCGCCGTGGTCAGCAACGCCGCCTTGCGCCCGGCCCGTTCGGCACGGTCCAGCAACGCCCCGGCGGCCTGCTTGCGCCGCACCCAGTCGGCCGCCGACGCCCACCCGTTGTCCATCACCAGCAATACCGGACCCTTGCCGACCAGCGCGGTGCCGGCGTCCAGCACCGGCCGGGCCAAGGCAACGATGACCAGGCCTGCCGCCAGCAGCCGCAGCGCGAGCAGCCACCACGGTGTGTGCGCCGGGGTTTCCTCGGTGGCGTTCAGCCCCAGCAGAAAGCGGACAGCGGGAAACACCTCCGAACGGGGTGCCGGCGGGGTCACCCGCAACAGCCACCACAACAGCGGCAACGCCAGCAGCCCGACCAGCACCCAGGGGGCGACGAAGATCATCGCGCCGCCAGCGCCTGATACAGCGTCAGCAGCGCCATCTCCGGCGGGTGGTCGGTGTGATGAATGCCGAAGCCGAACCCCGCGGTCCGGCAGATCGAGGCCAGGCCGTCCTGCTGCGCCTTCAGCCGTTCGGCATAGGCATCGCGGATCGACTCGACGCGCGGGATCAGTGCATCGCCGTCACGCTCCAGCCCGCGAAAGCGGACCCGGCCCTGATAGGGCAGCGCGGTCTCCGCCGGATCGAGGATCTGCAACAGATACCCGCTCACCGGCACGGCGGCGAAGCCGCCGATCAGCGTGCGGATGTCATCGAGTGGCGAAAGGAAATCGCTGAACAGCACAACCGTGCCGTGGCGAGGCAGCCTGACCGGCGGCGGCAGGCCGGCATCGTCATCCGGCGTGTCCAGCCCCGCCGCCAGCCGGTCCAGGCCGGATCGGCTACTCACCGAACGCGCCCCCTGCCGCATCATGGCGACCCGCTCGCCACCCCGCAGCAGCAAGGAAGCCAGCGACAGCAGCAGCAAATTCGCCCGATCCCGCTTTTCCACCGCCACCAGGCGGGAGCGCCATCGCATCGACGCCGACGCATCGCGCCACAGGCAGACCGTCTGCGCCGCCTCCCATTCGGTCTCGCGGATGAACCAGCCCTCGGGCGGGCTGCGCCCCGACTTCGCGGATTGCCGCCAGTCGATCCGCGACAACGGGTCACCCGAGACGAACCTGCGGAACTGCCAAAAGCTGTCACCCTGGCCGACACGCCGGCGGCCATGCACACCCTGGGCCACCGTCGAGGCAACCCGATCCGCCGCGACCAGCAGCGGCGGCAGGCGGGCACCCAGGGCCTCGGCGGTCAGCGCGTCATTTGCCACGATGGGGTCCGTCGCTCCGTGTCGGCTGCAAGGCGCCGTCGCTCCGTGTCGGCTTCAAGGCGCCGTCGCTCCACGGCTGCTGCAAGTCGCCGTCGCTCCATGTCGGCTTCAAGTCGCCATCATCCCGCCGCCTGCCTCATCCCACCGCCTGCGCCTTGCGCTAGCCAAGCTTGCCCACCAGCCGGTCGATCACGTCCGCCAGCACGATCCCGTCCGCGCGGGCCGAAAAACTTAGCGCCATGCGGTGGCGGAGCACCGGTCGGGCCAGCGTGGCGACGTCATCGATGCTGGGTGCCAGCCGTCCGCCCAGCAACGCCCGCGCCCGGGTCGCCAGCATCAGCGCCTGAGCCGCCCGAGGGCCGGGTCCCCAGGCGACATGCCGGCGGACGATGTCATCGCCGGCGGTTTCCGGCCGGCAGCCGCGCACCAGGGCCAGGATCGCGTCAACCACCTGCTCCCCGACCGGCAGGCGGCGCACCAGCGCCTGCGCCATCGCCAGTTCGTCCGCGCTGATCGCCTGCACCGGCCGGGCCTCCTGCACGCCGGTGGTCGCCAGCAGCATCGTCCGCTCGGCGTCCAGATCCGGGTAGGTGACGTTGATTTCCAGCAGAAACCGGTCCAGCTGCGCCTCGGGCAGCGGATAGGTGCCCTCCTGCTCGATCGGGTTCTGCGTCGCCAGGACGTGGAACGGGCGAGGCAACGCATGCTCAACCCCCCCGATGGCGACACGCTGCTCCTGCATCGCCTGCAGCAGCGCCGACTGCGTGCGCGGACTGGCCCGGTTGATCTCGTCCGCCATCAGCAACTGGCAAAACACCGGCCCGGGCACGAAGCGGAAGCTGCGGCGGCCCTCGGTGTCGTCCAGCACCTCGCTGCCGACGATATCCGCCGGCATCAGGTCCGGGGTGAACTGGATGCGCTTGGTGGCCATGCCGAGCACGATGCCCAGCGTTTCGACCAGACGGCTCTTGCCCAGCCCGGGCACGCCGACCAGCAGAACGTGGCCCCCGGACAGCAGGGTGATTAAGGTCTGATCGATCACCTCGTCCTGGCCGAACATCACCCGCCCGATCGCCGCGCGAACCTGCACCACCCGTGCCCCGAGGGCTTCGGTGGCGGCAAGCACCGCCTGTGGATCGGGGTGCGTCGAACTGTTCCAGTAAGTCGAGGCCGATGGCGTACCAGCCTGTGGCATCTCGGCCATACCGCTTGGCATACGGCTCTACCTTCCGCGTTTGCTGTGCGAAGGACATATAAGCCCTTTCGCCCGTGGGGGGATGCTACCTATATCAGGGGAATGTAAGGAAGTTTTGCTTCCACTGGAGGCGGAGACGTGAACGAGACTGACGCCGCGACCGACGTTATCGCAGCAAAGCTGCCACGGGCTTCCGCGGATCAGGCGCACTCCGCCTGCTCGGACAGGGCCAGACCTTCCAGACCGGCGCGGGTTCCGACCGAATGTGGCGACCTGCCTTTCCTGATCAAGCGTGATGGCTCATGGCTGTACCGCGGCAGCCCAATCAACCGCAAGGAACTGGTGTGTTTGTTCGCCAGCGTGTTGCGGCGTGAGGAGAATGGCAGCTGGTGGCTTCAGACGCCGGCCGAACGGGGCCGGATCGAAGTCGAGGATGCCCCATTCGTCGCGGTGGAGCTGGACTGGACCGGGGATGGTCGGCACCAGGCATTGTCCTTCCGCACCAATATCGATCAGGTCGTCACGGCGGGGCCGGACCATCCGATCCGCATCTCCCACGACATCATCACCTGTGAGCCGACCCCCTACATCATGTTGCGCCCCGGTGCCGGGCACCTCGCGGTAGAAGCGCGCATCAATCGTCCTACCTACTATGAACTGGTCGCCTTGGCGGTTCCCGAGTGGATCGGCAACAAACGCATCCTGGGTGTCTGGAGCTTGGGCAAGCTTTTCTCGTTGGGCGAACTGCCGCCCGGTGAGGCGTGAACCCAGCCACGTTGCGAACCCGGCTGGCCGCCATCGTCGCTGACCTGGAAGGTGGCGACAACCGCGGCAGCGACCCGATCTTTGGTGATGAGGTGCTGAACGGCCTTCGCAAATCGCCGGTTCCCGCCGCCGTGCTGGTGCCCATCGTGCTGGGCAATGAGCCATCCGTGTTGCTCACCAAGCGCACCTCCCACCTGACCCGGCATGCCGGGCAGATCAGTTTCCCCGGCGGCCGGATTGATCCCGAAGACAGCGGACCGGAAGCCGCCGCGCTGCGCGAGGCTCAGGAGGAAATCGGGCTCGATGCCGGGTCGGTCGAGGTGTTCGGTCGCCTGACTGACCACGTGACCGGCACCGGCTACCGGATCACACCGATCCTCGCGGCGCTGCCGCCGGCGCTGGCCTATCAGCTGTCGCCGCATGAGGTGGACGCGATCTTCGAGCTGCCGATGCAGGTGGTGCTGGATCCCGCCGCGCCGCGGCGCCAGCGCCAGCACGTCGGGGGCGTCTGGCGCGAATACTGGGTTTGGCCGCACCCGGACCATTTCATCTGGGGCGCGACAGCGGCGATCCTGCTGCAGCTGGCGCAACGGTTGCGCGAGAAGGAAACGTAATGCGTATCAGCACGAGCCTCGCCGAACCGCCGCCGCTCGCCGGCTCGGTTTTCAGAACCCCGATCACCTGCGGCGTGTCGGCCGCGGCGTCGCCTCGCGGCGTCGAGCCGCGGCCGTCCCAACGCGGCGTCGAGCCGCGGCCGTCCGAACGCGGCGTCAAGTCGCTGCTTCGGCGGGCGACGCGCGCGGGGTTCGCCGCCGCCGCGATCCTGCTGTCCGGGTCGGCCTTCGCGCAGACCCGGATCGATTCAATCAACACCAATTTCCGCTGGCTGGGCCCGGACGACAAGATCATCGTCGAGCGTTACGACGATCCGCGGGTGGACAACGTCTCGTGCTATCTCTCCCGGGCCGAGACCGGCGGGCTCAAGGGCGGTCTGGGATTTGCCCAGGACCCCAGCCGGTTCTCGATCGCATGCCGTGCGGTGGGGCCGGTGACGATGCCGCCGTCGATGCCGCGCAACGAGGTGATCGCGTTCTCCAGGGCATCGCTGTTCTTCAAGACATTCCAGATCCATCGGGCGCTGGATCCCGAGAAGAACGTGCTGGTCTATACGGTTGTCAGCACGAAGCTGATCAACGGCTCGCCGTTCAACAGCATCAGCGTGGTGCCGACGAACGTGAGATAGGGCAACGTCGGCCCGAGCGGAAAACACCGGCCGACAAAGTTGCCTGTGAAACCGAGGCCGGGCGTGCTCACCGTTCGCGGTCACCCCGAAGCCACGATCTGGCATCTCGAAGGCGAGTAGTACCGGGCGGCGCATGCGTTGACCGGTATGTGCGCCGGGTTGGCGGGCGAGCGAGCACGCGAGCGAGGGGACTGAGCACGCGAAGGAGGGGGCGGCGGCGCGAAAAACGACTCTTATACCGGTCGGCGCAAGTGCTGATCGGTATAGGTGTCCGCGGTGAGGTGCCGTTCAACGCGCCGACGGCGCGACTAGTCCGACGCCGCGCAGGTGACTGAACAGCTCTTGCAGCCTGGCCCGATCAGCCGCCGGCAGAGGCGGCTTGAGGATCGACGCGATGTTCGTGCGCAAGTGGTCCGCATCGCCGGTGCCGAACAGCACGACATCGACACCGGGTTCATGCCGCACGTAGCGATAGGCCGCATCGGTCAGGCTGCTGGCGCCGTCCGGATGGACCAGGAATCCCAGCGGGTCATCGCGCTCCGCCAGCCACGCCGGAACCTGTCCGGCCCCTGCGAGTTCGCGCATTGTCGCCGCCAGCTGCGCCGGCCGGGCGAAAATGCCGCGCACCGCGAACATCATCAGCGTGCCGATGCCCTTCGCCAAGGTCAGCGGAAACACCTGGCTGCGCGCCACCTGATCCATCAGATGAAACGCCACCATCGCGGTGTCCCACACATCGTCCCGCAGTGCTCGGTTCAGCATCAGCTGTTCGATGTCGTTCGGTGCTGTCTCGGTGATGCCGAGGAAGCGAAACTTGCCCCGTTCCCGCTCTTCCAACAGCGCCGGCGCGATCACGTCGCGCACATGGTCATAGGCGGCGGGCGGAACGGCATGAAGCTGAAAGACATCGACATGATCCAGCCTCAGGCGTCGCAGCGAAGCGTCCAGGCTGGCGATCACCTTGTCCACGCTGAACGCCGGATCGCCCGCTGGCTTCGACGCCTTGGTGCAGACCACCACGCTGTCGCGCGGCACCTCGCGCAAAGCGGTGCCGACAACCTCCTCGGTGTCATAGGCGGCGGCGGTGTCGATCAGGTTCACGCCCAGGTCCAACGCCTGGCGAATGATGCCGACAGCATGTGCGGCCGACTGCCCGGTGCCGAGGCCCAAGCGGCTGAAGCCGCCGCAACCCAGGCCGGCGACGCTCACGTTCAGCCCGGTCCGGCCCAAATTGGTGTACTGCATGAACTGACCCTCCCACAGCGATGCCGCCCCACGCCGATCAGGCAACCCTGACAGCCAGCACCGTCAGGTTGCTTGATCCGGCCGTGAGGATCATGACCGTTCTATCCGACGAAGCAAATTCGGGCGCCGGATATGGCAATGAACAGCGCGGAGACGATGGCGAAACGACTGGACATACAAGGGCATCGAGGTGCCAGGGCGCTGTTCCCGGAAAACACCCTGGAAGGCTTCCTGGCCGCCGCGGCTCTCGGGGTTGCGGCGTTCGAACTTGATGTCGGCATGACAGCCGACGGCGTGGTCGTCGTCTCGCACGACTTGGCGTTGAATCCAGAGCTTACCCGCGACGAATCAGGCGTCTGGCTGATGCAGCGCGGACCCTTGATCCGGTCAGTGACCCTCGCCGAACTCGGTCGTTACGATGTCGGCCGACCCCGCCCCGGGTCGCGGGTGGCGCGGCGGTTTCCCGGGCAAGCGGCGCGCGACGGGGCACGCATCCCCAGCTTGGCGGCTGTTCTGGCGGCACTGCCAAAGGCCCGGTTCACCATCGAGGTAAAGACCGATCCGACCCATCCTGATTGGACCGCGCCGCCGGATGTGCTGGCGGACGCCACGCTCTCGGTCATCGACGCCGCGGATGCAGCGGCGCGCGTCACCATCGAAGCGTTCGACTGGCGTATTCAACGCCACGTCCGGAAAATCCGCCCGGACGTTAGGCTGGCCTGGCTGACCAGGGCCGAAACCGTCCGCGGCGCCGCTCTGTGGCTGGACGGTGACGACGCCTTGGCTTCAGTCCCGCTCAGCGTCGCGCGGCAAGGCGGTCCGATCTGGGCACCCGATCACACCGATCTCACCAAGGCGCGGGTCGAACAGGCGCACGGCCTTGGCTTGCTGGTTCTGCCGTGGACCGTCAACCGACCGGATGACATGATCCGGCTGACCGCCTGGGGTGTTGACGGCCTGATTTCGGACCGACCCGACCTCGCGCTGCGCCAGCTCGGTTGATCCGCGCGCCGATGATCAACCGCCGAAAACCCCCGTCACCTAGGCGATCCGCGCGGTCGGCTTACAGCGATCGTCTCAGGTTGCATCAACCGCGCATGTTAATCGCCCGCTACCGCTTCGCCGTTCCAGGCTGCGCCATGCGGCGATGGGCTTCCGCCAGCATCCCGGCGGGGGTTACCGAGGCGATCGCGGTTTGCAGCTTGTTGTGCCAGCCGCTGACGACATCGCCCTCGCCCTTCATCATCGCCTTGAACCCGGTCTCAGCCACGTCGGCCGGATCATCCTTCTTCGCCGAACCGACCTTGGTGTCCAGCATGTCCGCCCGCTCGAAGAAATCCGTTTCGGTGGCCCCGGGCATCAGGCAGGTGACGGTCACGCCGGCGTCCTGCACCTCGTGGCGCAGGGCAAATGAGAAAGAATCGAGGAACGCCTTGGTGCCGTTGTAGACCGCCTGATAGGTGCCCGGCATGAACCCGGCGATCGAACCGGTGATCAGGATCCGTCCGCGGCGGTTGCTTCGCATGTCCCGGCCGACCTTTTGCAGCAGATACAGCGTGCCGGTGATGTTGGTGTCGACCACCCGGCGCACCTCATCGAATTGCTGATCCAGGAATCCGTTGCCCAGGCCACGCCCGGCGTTGGCCAGCAACGCCTCCACCGGCCGACCGCCGATCGCGGCATATAGCTTGTCCACCCCTTGCGTGGTCGAAAGGTCCGCCTGAACCGTCTCGACCGCGGCACCAAGCCCCTGCATCTCGGCGCCCGCGGTTTCGATCGAGGCTTCGTCGGCCGCGATCAGCAGGTCAAATCCGTTACGCGCGCAACATTTCGCCAGTTCGAAGCCGATGCCGGTGGACGCTCCGGTGACGACGGCGAGGGGACGGGTGTCAGTGGCCATGTTGGAAATCTCCGGACTGGAGCGACATCAACCTGACTGGCAAAATCCGGCTGATAAAGTTGCTCGTGAAAACAAGGAACCAGGGCGCGCTGCCCGCAAACGGTCAGCCTGAACGCGTTCTGGGCAAGCGGGCTTGTGGTGCGCGGCATCAGGGCCGCAGGACGACCTTGATGCAGCCGTCCTTCTTGTCGCGGAAAGTCTTGTAGAGGTCAGGACCTTCTTCCAACGTGGCGCGGTGGGTGATGACGAAGGATGGGTCGATCTCACCCTTCTGGATGCGCTCCATCAGCAGCGGCAGATAATGCTGCACCGGCGTCTGCGCCATGCGGAACGTCAGCCCGCGGTTGATCGCCGATCCCATCGGTATCTTGTCGAGGAAGCCGCCGTAAACGCCAACGATCGAGACCGTGCCGAAATTCCGGCAGCAGTGGATCGCCTGGCGCAGCACGTGCGGCCGGTCGGTTCCCATGAAGGTGGCGACCTTCGCCCGGTCGATCATCGAGTCGACGCTGCCGGTCGCATCCGCTTCGGTGCCGACGGCGTCGATGCAGGCGTCCGCGCCGCGGCCGCCGGTCAGGTCCTGGATGCGGTCGTAGACATCCTCGTGCTTGAAGTCCAACGTCATGGCACCGGACTGCCGGGCCATCTCAAGCCGTTCGGGAACCGTGTCGATGGCGATCACCCGGCCGGCACCCAGCAGGAAGGCGCTGCGGATGGCGAACTGGCCGACCGGGCCGCAGCCCCAGATCGCGATCGTGTCGCCGGACTGGATGTTGCAGAAATCCGCCGCCATGTAGCCGGTCGGAAAAATGTCCGACAGGAACAGCACCTGTTCGTCGGTCAGTCCCGCCGGCACCTTGATCGGGCCGACATCGGCATACGGCACCCGCAGATATTCCGCCTGTCCGCCGGCATATCCGCCCAGCAGATGAGAGTAGCCGAACAGGCCGGCCGGGGCGTGACCCCACAGCTTCTCGGCTTTCTTCTGGTCGCGGTTGGATCGCTCGCAGCCCGAGAAATAGCCGCGCTTGCAGAAGAAGCATTCGCCGCAGGAGATGGTGAAGGGCACCACGACCCGATCGCCCACCTTCAGTTTCTTGTTCTCGGCGCCGACTTCGACAACCTCGCCCATCGTCTCGTGACCCAGCACGTCGCCGTGCTCCATCGACGGGATGATCCCATCGTAGATGTGCAGGTCGGAGCCGCAGATGGCGCACGCGGTGACCTTGATGATCGCATCACGCGGGTGCTCGATCGTTGGATCGGGGACCGTGTCGCAACGCATGCTGCCCTTGCCGTGCCATGCCAGTGCCTTCATCGGGAACAACTTCCTCGGTATGATGGCATCCAAATGTCCGGCGCGCCGCCGCGTTCCTGAAGGATGTCTCAAGACGTCGCGATCAGTCTGTCGACTTCAAGCGCCCGAACCGCCGAAAAAAGGTCGGCCCGCACGCCCGCCGCGGGCTGATCCCCGGCGGTGATCAGCTACAACCGGGCCTCAGCCGCGGCAACAGCCGGAAAACGGGGCAGGGACGCCGCCATCTCGTATCGACTAAGTTACGAACTGCCGGGCCCTCGTGTGCACCACGTAATCGCCGCGGGACTTCCATGCCGGCGCGGTTTCGCGCAGTCTCCCGCGAATGTGTGGACGCTACGCCAGTTTCCTCCCGCCCGAATTGATCGCGCGCCTGTTCCGCACGACCAACCCGCTGCCAAACCTGCCGCCGACCTGGAACATGGCACCGACGATGGATGCACCGGTCGTCCGCCGCCACCCCGAGACCGGCCAGCGCCAACTCGACGCGTTGACCTGGGGCTTCATCCCGGCCTTCACCAAGACCCTGAAAGAGGCCCGTCGCCCGGTGAACGCACGGTCCGAAACCGTCGCCACCGCCGGCATGTTCCGCAACGCCTTCGCCAGCCGCCGCTGCATCGTCCCGGCCGCCGCGTTCTATGAATGGCAAGCGGGTCGATCCGGCAAGACGCCCTATGCGGTCGCGCGCGCCGATGGCGACCCGCTGGCCTTCGCCGGCATCTGGGAAGGCTGGCGCTCCCCCGCCGGCGACGTCCTGCGGACCTTTGCCATCGTCACCACCGCCGCCAGCGCGCAGCTGGCGGTGCTGCATGAACGCATGCCGGTCATCCTCGAGCCAGCCGATTGGCCCGGCTGGCTGGGCGAGACAACGGTCGATCCCTCCACCTTGTTGCGACCCTCGCGCCAGGGCGTGCTGCGACTGTGGCCGGTCGACCAGCGGGTCGGCAATGTTCGCAACGATGGGCCGGAGCTGCTGCTCGACGCCGGCGCGTCCCCGGCTGGATCGTTGCACATCTGACCATGCGCGCACAGGGCGGGACAACCCGCCGCCGGCGCTTTCCCCAGGTCAATGCCGCCGCCGTGGTGACCTTTCCCGATGGCCTGCGTTGTCACAGGCGAAAGGGGACCGGACCATGGCTTTTTCTCACGACGCATCCTGCCGGCATTGCTCTGGCAGGGGTCTGATCGGCTCTATCGGCCCAGGGGTCGTGGCCGGGGTCATGGCGGGGGTCGCCGCGGCAGCCGTCACCATGCTGGGCCGCAAGACCGTTACCACGGCCAGAACCGGGCACGGGCATCCGCTGAAGCACCGCCTGCTCGATGTGGCGGCGGGCGCGATGCAACGGAAGTACCCGGTCGAAGCCATGAGCACCTACTTGAACGGCTTCCACATGTACGCCGATGAGATGGGGCGGCAGGTCGAGGCAACGCATTTCTGCATCCACCTGCGCCACGATCTGCATCAATGCGTGATCTTCGATTCCAACAAGCCGGACGCCCGCCTGATCGGCATCGAGTACATCATCAGTGAGCCGAAATTCCGCAGCCTGCCATATGATGAGAAACGGCTGTGGCACAGCCATCATTACGAGGTCAAATCGGGTCTGCTGGTCGCACCGGGCATTCCCGAGCTCGCGGAGCATGCCTACTTCAAGGATCTTGTCACCACCTACGGCAAGACATTTCACACCTGGCAGTACGACCGCGATGATTTTCCCTACGGCATCCCGCAACTGATGATGGGCTTCACCCAGGACGGGCAGGCGCACGACGCGCTGGTCGCGGCCAGGGATCAGCGGCTTGGTGTTTCCACGACGCGGAAGCGGCAGAACCGTGCCGATATCGCCATGCCGGATGTCGCGCCGGGCGCCAACGGTTGGGAGACCGGGCGGACCGTGCAGACCCGCCTGGAGGAAATCGACTTCAAGGTCTGATCTCCTGCACCCGAAGTTCGTCGCATGCCGCGACGGCCGTAGGGGATAAGCAGGCCACTGACAACAATGAGCTCGTGTCCTGGATCCGAAGCTCGCACCCCATAGCAAACGCCTGGTCCAGAACACGAGCATACGATCGCGGAAAAGCGCGCGACGCCAGCGTCCATCGACAGCCGCATGAACCGGCGGCTGCAAACGAACAGCGCCGTAGCGCGCTGCACCGATGCGCGATATTAGCGTGGTGTGAAGCCTGCACCGCGCCGCCGCACGACCGCACCGTCGCACGACCGCAACCCACAGGCGCGGCGGATCGTTCAGGCACGACGCCACCCGGGATCCAACTGATGAGCACCCCACCGCGTCTGCAGCAGTTGAAGCGCGATCTCGATGTCATCATCCCGCAACCCGGGGACCCGGCCACACCCGATACCCAGGCCGCGCCCGGGTCCGGGTCGTCAGGTCGGGGCCGGACCGCGACCAAGCCCCAGCACATCCCCGGGTCGGGCTGGAAAGACATCCTGGTGCGGTCCTGGCAGGAAGTGACGGACAATAATATCTTTCTGGTCGCCGGCGGCGTGACCTACGCCGTGCTGGTCGCCCTGTTTCCAGCGCTCGCCGCCCTGGTCTCGATCTACGGTCTGTTGCTCGACCCCGCCCAGGTCGAGCGGCAGGTGGCTTCGCTGTCGAACGTCCTGCCGCCAGAAAGCACCAAGATGATCGCGGTCGAGCTGCACTCCCTCGTCACCGCTTCGAACGGCTCGCTCAGTATCGGCGCCGGGCTGGCCTTGCTGTTCGCGTTATGGAGCGCCTCACGCGGCATGAGCGGCCTGATCACCGCGCTCAACATCGCCTACAGCCAGAAAGAAACCAGAGGATTCTTCAAGTTCAACCTGCTGGCGATCGGACTGACCTTGCTCGGCTTGATCGGTGGCACGGTGATGATCGCCCTGGTGGGGGTTTTGCCGGCGGCGATCCAGATCGTCGGCCTGGGCAGCGTGACCAAATGGCTGCTGTTGCTGCTGGAGTGGCCCCTGCTGATCGTCGTCGTTCTGGGCGGCCTCGCCGCCCTGTACCGTTACGCGCCGAACCGCGACGCACCCCGTTGGCAGTGGGTCTCCCCCGGCGCGCTCGCGGCAACCGTCCTATGGCTGCTGGGGTCGATCGCCTTCACCGTCTACGTCTCGCATTTCAACAGCTACGACAAGACCTATGGGTCCCTCGGCGGCGTCGTCATCATGCTCACCTGGCTCTATCTGTCGTCGTTCGTGGCGCTGTTCGGTGCGGTCATCAACGCCCAATCCGAGCGCCAGACCATGGCGGACTCGACGGCCGGTGGGGACAAGCCAATGGGCCGCCGCGGTGCCTTCGCCGCCGACACGGTCGGCAAGGCGACGTCATGAGGCAGCGCCACAGGCCGCACCCCGGTCTACGCGCCAGGTTGGTGGGCGATCCAGCAAACGCGCGCGGAGACCGGGCGCGCGGGAAGCGGGCGGCGCGCGAAACATCACCCTGATACCGGCCGGCGCAGGCGCCGATTGCTATCAAACCGGAACGCCCTCTCAACAACAGGAGTCACAGATGAACACCACCATCCTGACGGCGGCCGCGATGATCTTGGCCGGGTCGGCGACCTTGGCCGCGGCCCAGGGCACCGCGCCGGCTACAGGCGGGGCGGCACCGTCCGGACGTCAGCACACGTCGACCGCCAAGCCTGGTTCCTCGGACCGGGCCGGCGCCCCGGTCAAGACAATAACCCCCAGCCCGACCTACAGCCACGCCAACGCGGGAAATAGCAGCGAAAGCAACGGGATCCTCGGTTCGCACGGCGCCCTCGGCGACAAGGCGGTGCAAAGCCGAGCCTCCGGAAATCCGTGAGGGCAGCATCGGCGATAAGTGCGTCAGCACGCCGATAAAGCTGCCCGCTCAAAGCAAGGCTTAGGACTTGTTCGACACAGCGATCCGTCGCGATTATCGTCGAACAAGGTCCAGGGCAGTTGACGAAGCGCCTGATCATCCGAACATGTAGGTCAAGCGCTCCGATCCCAGGGGCGGTGCAATCCTCGGAACCCAGCAAATGCGCCCAAATCCGTGCCACTTGATGCTCGTTCACCCGGATCAGGCGGCGGCGGTCACCGACGCGCTGTGGGCCACGCTGCGCCAGGAAGCCGAGGAAGCCTACCAACGCGAACCCAAGCTGGCGTCGCTGTTCTTCGACTCGATCCTCAACCAGCCCAGCTTCGAGGCCGCGGTCTTCCATCGCGTCGCCGCACGGCTGAAGAACGACACCATTTCCCTGCCGCTCATCCTGCAGGCCTTCGGCAAGGCGGCCGAGGACGATGGCTGCATCATCGAGGCCGCCAAGGCCGACATCGCCGCGGTGCTGGATCGCGATCCCGCCACCAACCGGCTGATCGAGCCGTTCCTGTACTTCAAGGGCTTCCATGCCATCCAGGCCCACCGGCTGAACCACTGGCTGTGGCATCATGGCGAACGCGACTTCGCGCTCTATCTGCAAAGCCGCTCGTCGGAGGTGTTCCAGACCGATATCCATCCGGCCGCGAAGTTCGGCCACGGCATCTTCCTGGATCACGCGACCGGCCTGGTGATCGGCGAAACCGCCGAGGTCGACGATGACGTCTCCATGCTGCACCACGTCACCCTCGGCGGCAGCGGCAAGCAGTCCGGCGATCGCCATCCGAAGATCCGCAAGGGCGTCGTGATCGGCGCCGGCGCCGCCATCCTGGGCAACATCGAGGTCGGCGAGCACGCCCGCGTCGCCGCCGGTTCGGTGGTGCTGAAGTCGGTGCCCCGGCACGCCACGGTCGCCGGCGTGCCAGCCAAGGTGGTCCGTATCCTCGAAACCGACGAGCCGTCGCGCTCGATGGACCAGACCCTGAGCGAACTGTCGTATCAGTCGTTCAACTACACCATCTAGGCTTCGGGGCAGGATCTAATCATCGTCAGGACGGACGCCTTCTCGCCGCGCCTGAACCCGCTGCCTTGCACGATGATTGAACGCCCGCTGCCTTGCGCGATGATTGAACCATAGAGTACGACCCTGCTGATGGCTGTAAAACCCGCGGATGCACCCGTCCCGCATAGTTCTCATTGGGGTGCCTTCTCGGTCCTGCGGCGGAACGACGGCATCCGGATCGTCCCGCATCCGCGCGATCCCGCGCCTTCCGCGCTGCTGAACAACCTCCCCGCTGCACTGACCCATCCGGCACGGATCGCCCGGCCGATGGTTCGCACAGGCTGGCTGCGGCACGGCCCCGGTCCGGACCCCCGGCGTGGGCGACAGGACTTCGTGGCACTGCCCTGGAACCAGGTGCTCGACCTGACCGCCACCGAATTGCGCCGGGTCTACGCCGACCACGGCGGCAAGGCGGTGTTCGGTGGATCATACGGTTGGTCCAGCGCCGGCCGCTTCCACCATGCGCAGAGCCAGGTGCATCGCTTCCTCAATGTCCTGGGCGGCTATGTGAGGTCGGTCAACACCTACAGTTCGGCCGCCGCCGCGGTGATCCTGCCGCACGTGATCGGCTCGCAGGAGGCCGCGGGGCGCGAGAATGTCAGCTTCCACGAACTGGCGACCAAGACCGACATCGTGCTGGCGTTTGGCGGCCTGCCGCTGAAGAACACTAGCGTCAGCAGCGGCGGCACCAGTCAGCACGTCGCTCGCGACCACCTGCTCGCGGCCCATCGGCGCGGGACAAAATTTCATCTGATCAGCCCCTTGCGGGATGATCTTCCCAGCGAGATCGAACCCCTCTGGCATCCGATCCGCCCCGGAACCGACGTCCCGCTGATGCTCGGTATCGCCCACACGCTGATGTCAGAAGGCCTGCACGACCAGCCCTTCCTGGACCGCTTCTGCGTCGGCTATCCGGCGTTCGAGGCGTATCTGTCAGGTCGATCCGACGGCCAGCCGAAGGATGCCGTATGGGCCGCGGCCATCGCCGAACTGCCAGCCGAAACGATCCGCGGCATCGCCCGGCAGGCCGCCGGCAAGCGCACCCTGGTCACCTGCGCCCAGTCCCTGCAACGCGCCGAACACGGCGAGCAACCCATCTGGATGGGCGTCGTCCTCGCCGCCATGCTGGGTCAGATCGGACTGCCCGGCGGTGGCTTCAGCTACGCCATGGGCTCGTTGGCGAACATCGGCAAGCCGTCGCTGGCGGTGCCGCTGCCGACGTTGCCGCAGGGCCGCAACCCGGTGCCTGACCTCATTCCGGTCGCCCGCATCGCTGATCTCCTGCTCAATCCGGGTACGGATTACGATTTCAACGGCCAGCGTCTGACCTACCCCGATATTCGGCTGGTCTACTGGGCAGGCGGCAACCCGTTCCACCACCACCAGGACCTCAACCGCCTGCGTGACGCCTTCGCCCGCCCCGATACGGTGATCGTGCACGAGTCCGCCTGGACCGCCTCCGCCCGCCACGCCGATATCGTGCTGCCCGCGACGGTCACGCTGGAGCGGGCCGATATCGGCGCCGCCGGCAACGATCCCCTGCTGGTGGCGATGCATCCGGCGGCCGCACCGTTTGCCCAGGCGCGCGACGACTACGCCATCTTCTCCGGCCTCGCCGAACGCCTCGGCGTGGCGGAAGCCTTCACCGAAGGCCGCTCCGCGCAGGACTGGCTACGGCATCTGTATGAACCCACCCGAGCGGCGCTGCTGAAACGCGGCGATGACGCGCCGGATTTCGACGCGTTTTGGGCCGCCGGCGAGCTGGTCCTGCCGACGCTGCCGTGGGATGGCGGCATCGTGCGGGCGTTCCGTCACGCCCCGGTCCAGCGCAAACTGCCCACCCCCACGGGCCGGGTCGAGATCGCCTCGGCGACGATCGCCGGCTTCGGCTACGACGACTGCCCGGGCCATCCCGTCTGGCTGCCGCCGCGAGAGGGGGCCGGCAGTCGCCTGATGGCGGAATATCCACTGCATCTGGTGGCCAACCAGCCGGCCACCCGGCTGCACAGCCAGCTCGATTTCGGTGCGGCCAGCATGGCATCGAAGATCAAGGGCCGCGAACCGGTGCGCATGCATCCCGCGGACGCGACGGCGCGAGGCATCGCCGACGGCGACGTGGTGCGTCTTTTCAATCACCGCGGCGCCTGCCTCGCCGGGGCAATCCTTACCGAGGCCGTCCGTCCCGGCGTGGTGCAGCTCGCCACCGGGGCCTGGTACGACCCGCTCGACCCGGCCGCCGACAATCCGCTGTGCGTGCACGGCAATCCGAACGTGCTGACCCGCGATGCCGGCACATCCAGATTGGCGCAGGCCTGCACCGGGCAACTCAGCATCGTGCAGATCGAGCGCCACGACGGGCCGTTGCCGCCGATCCGCGCCTTCGATCCGCCCACTGGGTAGCCCATCGATCAACCCCAAAGCGGCCAGGTCCGCGCGCTTGACGTCCTGGGCACCGGCATCGCGGACCGGCGCGAGCGGTCCCGGGTCGCATAGGCGCTGGCGTCCGATCGTTAACCAGCCCCCAGGCGCCGCACCCCTTTAAATCCGCTTACGCTGGCCGCAGATCCCAGACACGCACTCGAAAGGGCTTTTCATGGCTATCCAGCTTGGGCAGATCGCTCCCGACTTCGAACAGGACAGTACCGCCGGCAAAATCGGTTTCCACGCCTGGCTCGGCGACAGCTGGGGCGTCCTGTTCAGCCATCCCAAGGACTACACGCCGGTCTGCACCACCGAACTCGCCGAGGTCGCGCGTCTGAAGCCGGAGTGGGACAAGCGCCACGTCAAGCCCATAGGGCTGTCCGTCGATCCCGCCGACAGCCATCAGGGCTGGGAGCGGGATATCGAGGAGACTCAGGGCCAGCGCTTGAACTTTCCGGTCATCGCCGATGCCGACCGGACGGTTTCCGACCTTTATGGGATGGTGCATCCGGACGCCGATCCGACAATCACCGTGCGCAGCGTGTTCATCATCGACCCGAACAAGAAGGTGCGGCTGATCCTGACCTATCCGCCCAGCACCGGCCGCAACTTCGATGAGATCCTGCGGGTGATCGACAGCCTGCAGTTGACCGATGCCCACAAGGTGGCGACGCCGGTCAACTGGACCAACGGCAAGCCGGTGATCATCGCCCCGTCGTTGTCGGACGCCGACGCCAGGCAGCGCTTCCCCAACGGCTGGAAGACGTTGAAGCCGTATCTCCGCATGGTCGAACAGCCAAAGCTGCCGCACGAAGTCGAGTAGAGCAACATCAGCCTGACTGGAAAGGTAGCGCATGCGGCGATCAGCCGCTTGGCGGTGGACTTGGCCAGCATCGACGCGACGATCCGCCTGTTCGCGCCGCATGCCGATCTGGATGAGATCAGTCCTAAGAAGCCACGGGCACCCGGGGCGGCGATGCCCGGTGAGATCAGCCGGATTGTGTTGACTATGTTCAGGGACGCATCGGGCGCGCTCTCAACCCGCGATATGACCCTGGCTGTCATGGCCGCACGGGGGATGCCTGCCGCCGATTCCCGACTGTTTGAATCCATGCAGAAGCGGGTGATGGCTTGCCTGCGCAACCTTCACATTCGTGGCGCGGTGGAGCGGCGGAAGGAACAAGGGAGGCTGGTGGTTTGGGCGTTGACTGAGGCGGGTTGAGTCGTGTGTTTGGCATCGGGCGGGAGGACTTCCGCCGCCCTCTTCATATCAGATGAGCAGGAGCTGCGTTAAGGGCTCGCTGCGACGACCGCTGCCAATATCCGCACCAGTCAACTGAGGTTGGTGCAGCCATTGCCAATGTCGCTACGGCTTTAACCTGAACCCCGTTTGCTGCTTTGCGATGATCCTCCCGCCAAGCGCTCTCCTGGGCATAACGGATCAGGTACGTCCCCGCGATGTGGTGGTGGTGCCCGATCTCAGCGCGGCGCATCCGGGAGAAGAACTCTTCCGCGCCGTTCGTGTAGACGCCGGACGTGTCGCTGTAGAGCTTGCCATGGTCGATCCGCGCCACATCAAACCGGCCGTGCAGATCGTTCCACGACGTTGCTTCGTCCGCCATAAGCTTGGTTGTCGGTTCAACCCGGTTGATAATGAAGCCCAGCGCGGCGCTTTCTGACTTGAACACCGCAGGCAGGGTGCGGCCCCCGCGCTCACGCATGACCACGACAACCTGACGCTTGCCCGTCTGGTTCTGGGCAAGGCGACGATCCCGCCGGTTTTCGCGATGATTGGCCGGCTTGATGTAGCCGCCGAAGTAGCCGCCATCGACCTCTACCGTCTCGCCTTCGCCGCCAACGTGCATTCCCTTCAATTAGGATGCCATCGCTTCCCGCATCTTGTGCGCCAAAACGAACGCCGTCTTGTACTGGACGTCCAGGTCACGCGAGAGCGCCAGAGCCGACTTGCCCTTGACCTCATTCACGAAAATTCAGATCGCGGCGAGGTAGTTCCGCAGCGGCATTTTGTGGAAGGCGAACAGGGTGCCACTGGTGATGGAGAAGTCCCTACGGCACGCCTTGCAGCGGAACCGTAGCGCACCGGAAGGACGGCGGCATTCGTAGACGGTTGGGCAAGCGCAGTGCGGGCAAACAGCCTTGCCATCAGTCCAGCGGATGTTGCGGAACAGCGTCTCGGCATCCGCGTCCGTCATGCGCAAAATCGACGCTAGCGAGAGCGTCCGGGCCTTCTGACATAAGGAAGTGTTGGGACATCTGTCGCATCCGCTGGGTGTCCGTCATATATGGCGGATAATACTGATGGACGCAACAGGAAAACGTCATATATGACGGGTTAAGGTCATATATGACGGAGACGTGTAGATGGTTACAGAGCGGGAAAAGGATTGGGCCAACCGGGTCAGCCGGTTCATCAAGGCCGAGTTGAAGCGGGCCGGGGTCAGCTACAAAGAGCTAGCGCGACGGCTTAACGAGTACGGATTGCAGGAAACGGAGGATTCGATCACGTCCAAGCTTGGCCGGGGCACATTTGCTGTCACGTTCTTCCTAGCTACATTGGCAGTGCTAGAAATGGAGGGATTGAGGCTAGAGGATTTGTAAAAGAATTAGAGTCTAGTCAATGCCGTAGAAATCGCATCTTTTACGCTCAAAAACTCTTTTGATTGTGTATCGGTGATAACCGCGTTCGCCGTCAATAACAGGTGTTCCGCAGAACGTCTGATATTTTCCACATCACCAGATCGGGGAACGACGTCAAGCGCCTTGGAGAATTGCTTGATATGCCTGTGGCGAATGTAAAGTTCCTTAAGAAACTCAAGAAGGCAGCCTTCTACCCTAACGAAGTCGTAACTAGATTGATTCTGATCAATCGCAGGCCTGATTTCAACATAATACAGTTCGGTTGTTGTCATTTTTAGCTCAAGCCACAACTCAATCATGCCGTGCTTTTTGTCGCGCTGATCCGGACTTAAATCGCTGTCGTCAAGCATATTAAGTACTATGTCATGTAATGCTAAAATAGCGTTACCCACTTGAGTACGAATTAAGTCTGTCAGACTGCGCCTTCTGAAATCGCTTTCAGCATTTTGAGTCTTTACGTGTGGTGTTGCAATTGCTTTACCTAAAGTGGTATCTTCATACGGCTTCTTTTCACTGGAGCTTTTGTGTGCAATCACTTTCGCCCCGAAAAAGTGATTGCGGATCATAAATATTAGCCAGTAGATTACAACTATAGTTAGTAAAAAAGCAGGAACCCACCAGGGGCTAGCTGCCAACGACGCAAGCATTTTGGCGGCAAAACTATCTGGTTTCCCCAGCCCTGCTGCAACTTCACCCTCTCCTAACAAATCCAACATCAGTTTGGCGCCCAGCCATATCGCCAGAGCAATTTGGATGAGGAATGCGCAACTTGTTTTAAGGGTCGTTGAAAGCTGAGACATGACGTAGATGAATGTGGCCGCGCCCAATCCGGTAGGCAACTCCAGAGACAAGCAGCCGCCGACTGGTGGCGGCTGCTACCTAATACCGGAAAACAATGAACCAGAGCGCGCTGACCGTTCATGGTCAGCCTGAAACTGCTTTGGTGCGCGATCGTCCGAGGCTGCATCAGCCTCGGGCGTAAATCGCCCTCTCAACAACGGGCATCAGCCTTCACCGGCCAGCGCACGCAGCCGAAAGCTCTTGATCCCGACGCCCAGGATGCGATCATCGCTGGAGTCGATCACATCGGTCGGACGCGCCGGACGCGGCACCAGCAAGCCCACGGTGATCTCGGTCCGGTCCTCCGTGCAGCTTCGCGGCAGCACCCATTCGCTCGGCTCGTTCGAAACGAACAGCGTGTCGATCACGCGGCCGTCGATCGCCAGCGTGACGGACAGGTCCAGCAACGGCGGCATCAGCGCCAGTTCAAGCCTGTAGTCGCCCCGCAGCGGCGCAGCGAACCGCAGCGACATCGTTGCCTCCGCACCCGACGACCAGCACCCCCATGGCTCCGGCGGATGCCAACCGTCCAGCAGCATCCCGGTCCCGCCCGGATCACTCGACACCCGCACCACGCTGTCGATCGGACACACCGGGGCGCCGGCCGGATGCAGCGCGATCCAGCGCACGCCGACGCCCAAGGTCCGGCTGTCGGACGAGCCGCCGAGCTCCGTCGGACGGAACAGTTGCGAGACATGGAGACCGATCAGCAACACCGCTTGCCCATCGGTCAGGCGCTCCGGCAGGCTCCAGTTGTTGCTTCCGCTGACCGGAACGACCTCCGCCAGCGCCTGCCCGTTGACCGACAACGTCAGGCCAGCGGAGACCGGTGGCGGCGCCAGGTCCATCTCCAACCGGAACGGCCCCACCAACGGTTCACGCAACCGCAGCCTCAGCTCGGCGTCCGATTGGCTGGACCAGCAGCCCCAGTCTTCCACCGAATGCCAGCCACGGCACAGCACCTGATCCAGCGCCGCCGAGGTCGCCAGCCGTAACGGACTGCCGCATGCCAGAAATTCAGGCACCACGGGCACCACCCGGACGCCCCGCAGGCCGATCCCCAACCGCCGATCATCGCTCGACGTTCCGGCCCGCAGCGCACTGAACATCTCCGCGACCACCAGCAGCACCAGCAGTTCGCGGTGCCCGTCTGTCGCCGCGGCCGGCAGATCCCAGTGGTTGATGCCGCTGACCGGCCTGATCGCCGGCAGCACCACGTCGTTGACCGTCAGCGCCAGCACCACGTCGGCCGCCGGCAGCGTCAGTTCCAGCCGGATCGGGGTCCGCGGCGGCGCGTCCATCCACAGCCGCAGCGACGCCTGCGTCTTGCTGCTCCAGCAGCCCCAGTCCTCCAGCGTATGCCAGCCACTCAGCAGCAACCGGCTGGGCGTCTCACCGGAGCGAACCGGCATGAACGTGTTCAGCTGACACAGCGCCGGCTGGCGCGAACGCAGCTGCACCGCGCCGATACCGATCCCCAGAATGCGCCAGTCAGGCGAGTCGCCGATCCGCGCCGGACAGATCGTCGCGCCCGCACGCAGCGACACCAGGAAGCTGCTTTTCCCGACGCTCAGCGCCGGCGCTATGTCCCAGCCGTTCACCCCGGGCACCGGATCGATCACCGTCAGCATGGTGCCGTCCCAACAGATCCCCAGGGACGCGCCCACGGCGGACGGCACCACGTCGAGCTCCAGCGTCAACGGCTCGTCCGTCGGCGCCGCCAGGGTGATCCGCAGCGAGGCTTCGGCGCCATCGGTCCACCGGCCCCAAGGTTCCGGTTCGTGCCAGCCGTCGATCAGGATCTGCGCATCGGCCGCATCGCCGGACATCGCGAACGAACGGTCGACCGTGAAGTGATACGCCGCCGCATCCGCCGCCCGCGGCACATCGACCAGCCGCGACCATCGCGCCAGCCGTTCCGTCCTGTCCAGCGCGTTCGGCCGCGGCACGCTCATGACCAGGCCGGCGTGATCGACCGGCTGACAGGCCGCCTGATGCGCCTGTCGCACCAGACCCCGCCGTTCCGCCAGCCGCGCCTCGGACCCGATCAGGTCCTGAATGTCGGCGGCCAGCGCAGCGGCGGTAGAATGCCCTGGCAGCGCCCCCACGACCGAGGCAGCCAGGCCACGCAGACCGCTGCGCGTGCTGGCCAGCGCGTGGCCCGAAGCCAGCGTCGTCAGCATCTTGATCGACAGTCCGCCGCCGCCGATGTCCGGCACCACCGTCAGCCGACACCATGACCGGATCGCCTCCAGTTCCTCGACATAACCCAGGACGTGCAGCAACGGCGAGGCATGGCGCGCGTTGTCGAGGGCTTCGCCCGCCCGCCCGACGATCGCCACGCTGACCGAATGCGCCTCAAGATGCGGCCGCCAGACCGCCTCCAGGAACCATCGCAGCGATGCGATGTTCATGGCGTGCTCGGAGCCGACCAGCAGCACGTCGAAGCGCGGTGAGACCGCCCCAGGTGGCGCCTTGGCATGGATCCGCGGCATGACCGCGGCCGAACGCCGGCACCATGGCGCCAGCTCGGCCAGATCGGTCGTGCTGACGAAGCTGCAAACATCGGCGAGGCCCAGCACCCGCGCCTGCACCTGGCCCGCCGCGATCGCTGCTCGCCTTGCCGCTTCCCGCCTTGCTCCCACCCCTGTCGCCGCCACCCCTGTTGCCGCCATCTCGCGCTCGCCGTCCGCCATCATCAACTGGTGGATTGAAGCGGCACGATCCTCATGCAGCGCCAGCAGCAGCCTGGCGTTCGGGGACAGGGTGACCGCGGAGCCCAGGCATTCCAGATGGTTGGCGATCACGCACGCCGCCCGGTCGGCCGCCGCCATCACCGCCACGTCGTGAATGCGGCAGCCCGTCATCGCGGTCAGTCTGTTCCGCCAGGTCTGCACCGGATCTTCCGCGACCAGCCGGGTCGGCGGTCCATCGGGCACGGCGACGACGTTGATGTGGCCGCCGGCGTGAACGCTGTTCTCCTGCACGATGGCGTCCAGCCGGGACCGCAGCGTGGCGCCTCGCCGCCATTGGCCATCGGTGAACACGCGGATCGTCAGGAAGCCGGCGCGCACCAGATCCTCGACCTGATTCTCGAACAGGATCGTACTGCCGCACCGGTTGAAGCTCGGTTGCATGTGAAACGCGATCCGCTGGCTGACATCCGCGGCCGGAAACAGCACTTCAGGACCCAGCACAGGGTCATCGACAGGCCTGACCGGAACGCCCAGCTGTCCGCTGAGCGCGGCATGGTCTCCGCCCTCCGTCAGGAAGACGCAGCGGGCGAACGGCCAGCCGCCGCGGAACCGGTCCGCGAAGCCGCCCGCCAGCGGCGCACCGGATCGATCGGATGCCAGAACTACCACCGACAACCCCGGCAGCCGCGGCCGCTCGCCCAGCAGTTGCGCCAGGCGCAGCCGGAAAAACCCGTCCAGGTCGCTTGGCCTGATCTGCCGGAACAGCACGACGTCCACCTGGTCCAGCTGCGCCAGCAGCTGCATGAAACGGTCGCTGGGGTCGTCGTGCAGGCCAGATGACGGCAGCGCCGCGACGACCGGTGCGCCATAGCGGCGGGTTACGCTATCGAGCAATCCCGGCGAGGGCAGGGCGTGTTTGCTGATCAGCGGCACGGCTCCTCGGGGCGTTCAGGCGAGCGCGGGCGCGACGCCACGGCCGGCGGATTGAGGCGGACCAAGCGCCCGCATTTGCGAACCGGCCGCCGCCACGATAATCATGGTTGCGGAACACTGGGTCAATCAAAACCCGATCAGGCCAAACCCGATCAGGCTACATCCAGTCAGGCAATACCCGATCAGGCCGCATCCAATCAGGCCGCATCCAATCAGGCCACATCCAATCAGGCCACCCCCAATCAGGCCACATCCGACCAGGCCACATCCAATCAGGCCAGATCCAATCAGGCCAGATCCAATCAGGCCAGATCCAATCAGCTAGATCCAACCAGGAACGCCCGCATCATGGACTCTGCGACGCAACCCGCCCGCACCGGATCCGACTGGATCGCCCCCGACTGCGCCGGTCTCGACTTCTTCGCCGTCGACCAGGGCCTGCGCGATCTGCTGGCCATTTACCTTCCGGAACAAATCCGCGAGCAGCTGACACCGCATTTCCAGCGGCTGGGTCGTCTCGCCGGCGGCCGGCTCGACGAACTCGCCCGTGCCGCCGACCGCCATCCGCCCGTGCTGCACCCCCGGGACCGCTTCGGCCGAGACCAGGACTGGATCGAATATCATCCCGCCTACCGTGAGATGGAGCAGATCGCCTTCGCCGACTTCCAGTTCCACGCCATGTCCCACCGCAGCGGCGTGCTGGGCATGGACCGGCCCTTGCCGCCGGTGGCGAAATACGCCTTCCAGTACCTGTTCGTGCAGGCCGAGTTCGGCCTGATGTGCCCGATCAGCGTGACCGATACCTCGATCCATCTGATCAGGACCTTCGGCAGCAACGCATTGCAGGATTACCTGCTGCCCAGGATGCTCGCCGCCGACCTGTCCACGCTGTGGAAGGGCACCCAGTTCATGACCGAGAAGGCGGGCGGATCGGACGTCGGTGCGGTCGAAACGATCGCCCGGAACAAAGCCGGCGTCTGGCGACTCTACGGCGAGAAATGGTTTTGCTCCCATACCGACGCCGATGTGGCGCTGATCCTGGCCAGACCGGAGAACGCGCCCCCGGGGACAAGCGGTCTCGCCCTGTTCGCCCTGCCGCGCCGCATCCGCGACGGTGCGCGCAACGCCTATCGCATTGTCCGCCTGAAGGACAAGCTCGGGACCCGCTCGATGGCCAGCGGCGAGATCCGGCTGGACGGCGCCGAGGCTTACCTGGTCGGCCAGCCGGGCCAGGGCCTGAAGCAGATGATGCAGCAGGTGAACCTGTCGCGCCTGTCGCACGGTGTCCGGGCCGCCGCGATGATGCGCCGCTGCGTCAACGAAGCGCTGGCCGCCGCCCGTGGCCGCACCGCGTTCGGGCGCACCGTCGCGGACTTCCCGCTGATGCGCCGGCAGTTGATGAAAATGCTCGTCCCGGCCGAACAGGCGCTGTCGGTCGCGCTATGCACCGCCGACGCGCTGGGCCGCGGCGCGCGGCAGGAACTGCGTATCCTGACCGGCCTGCTGAAACTGCGCGCCTGCCGCGACAACGTCATCGTCGCCACCGCCGCGATGGAGGCGCGCGGCGGCAACGGCTACATCGAGGACTGGGTCAACCCCCGCCTGATCCGCGACGCCCAGGTCGGCCTGTTGTGGGAGGGCACCAGCAACATCAACGCGCTGGACGTGATCAACCGCGCTGTCGGCGGGTCCGGCGCGCACCAGGCCCTGCAGGCGATGCTGCACGCCAGGCTGGCGGAGGCCGCCGCGCTGCCGGCGCCATTTCGCAACGCCCTCGGCACGGCGCTGGATCGCGCCATCGCGCTCGCCGAACGCGTCGCCGGCGTCGGCCAGGAGACGCTCGCCCGCCAGGCGGCCACCGCGCTGTATGACGCATCCAGTGCCGTGCTGCTCGCCTGGGAGGGCACCCGTCCGGACGCCGATGCCCGTCGTGTTCTGCTGTCGCGCTTCGTTCTGGCCCATCGCCTGTCACCCGCCGACCCGCTGGCACCCGAGCAAGCCGGTTGGGAACGTCCCGCCACCGATGCGCTGCTCGCCGACAGGCCCCTGCGGCTGGCCGAGGTTGTCGAGCTTCTGAATTAGATCCTCTGCCCAGGGTTTTTTGACCGATTTCGAAAGTGACTCCCAGGCCGCATGGCTCCGCGATGCCACTGTCCAGCCGCAGGGTATGTTCCGTCGGAGTACCCGCTTAAGGTCAATTCCAGTGGTAGCCGCCGGGGTCATCATACCGCTGCAGTGGGTGGAAGGCAGACGCGGGAGGCTGGTCGTCCTGCGGTCCGTTCCGCGCCCATAAGGTCGCCCGATCCCAGAAACAGGCGTTCGTCAGTAGCGAGGAGTAGAGCCACGTATGACTGACACGGTGGTAATGAACTTCGCCGACCCACAACTACCAAGTCGGTGGGAACTGGGGCGGTGGCGGCATCGCAATAAGACTGTCGACATCCTTCCAACGAGAATAGCGCTCTGCCATCTCAAGTGATCTCGTCAACACTGATGCGCCATTTACGTGCGTTCTGGCCCAGCCGGCGATATGGTTCCAAATTCGTCCGGCATGACCAAGGCAATCTGACAGCATCATCTGCGCTACGGCAGCATCATTATTCAGCAGAACCCACGACCCCGGCACAGGGTGCCCGCCCAGCTCACAATGATACTGGTAGTCCACCGAGCGAAAATGGCTACCGGCAGCAACACGCAATTTTGCCGGAGTGAAGAAGTCTCTTCTCTCTTCTCGCGTGCTGCGAAGCCAGCGAGTCGAGTCCTCATTTTTCGTTTCAAAGGCCCACGCGAGATATTCAACCTCAACCAACTGCCGAATCAACGCCGACCCAGCATAGTGCTGTCCAGCATGTATGAGCTCGGCACTTCCAGATACGAGCTCGCTGCCAATCCTCAAAAGCATCGACATAGCGACGGTAGCATCATCGCCGTGCCCAAACGGGGACAACCTGTCACGACGGTCAGTGCCGAGTAGATGACCTGCAACATGCAGTTCCGTTCCTACCTCTTGAAAGACTTTCGACGTGAACCGTGCGACGTCCATCCGCATGGCGACTTGGTCGGGTTCAATGGCCGACTTTCGTATTGCCTCACGATCCACTGGTTGCCCCCTGCTGCTAAGTTAACCAAACAACCTTAGTCCTCGTTGGTCCGAGTTAGTCACGGGCGCAGGCGCCTCGCGCGCGCGACAAACGTCTGTCTTCGGCCAGCACCTGGCTTAGTGCTGACCGCGTGAACGTCCGCTTCGGGTTCGAACCTGCCGTTCCGCGCCGAACCCGACTTCGGCGCAGGGCAGTCCGAGGTAGCTCGTTGTCCAACCGGTCAAAACCCCTGTGCAGAAACACTAGCTCCTGGGCTCGGTTTTTCTGACAAGGGCATCCGACATCTCCGTCAGGCTGCGCTTGCTGTACGCCGAACCCGCTGCACGTGGACAAGGTCTCGGTCCCGATCAGTCCCGGCCCACCTTCTCCATCTCCGCCGTCAGCACCAGCTCATACACGTCCAGCGTCGCCTCCTGCATCGCCCGCACCGTCGGCACCGAAGCCCGCGCCCTTGCACCCAGCGCCAGGCGGCCCTCGGGATCCAGATCCAGCGCCACGCCGATCGCCCTGGCCAACGCCACCGGATCCTTCGGCGGCACAAGCCAGCCGGTCTGGCCATGCCGCACCGTCTCCACCGGGCCGCCAAGGTCGGCGGCGATGACCGGGCGCCCCATCGCCTGCGCCTCGATCACCACCCGGCCGAACGCCTCGGGCTGGGTCGAGGCATGCACGACGACATCAGACAGCCAAAGCGCCGCCGGCATGTCATCGCACGGCCCCGCCAGCCGCACCCGCTCGGCGATCCCCAGGCGCGTTGCCTGACGCTCCAACTCATCGGCATAGGCCTGCCGCCCCTGATGCGAGCCCACCAGCACGCACATCACGTCCGGCCGCCCCAGCCGAGCGATCGCCTCCAGCAGGACAGCGTGCCCCTTCCACGACGTCAGCCGCCCCGGCAGGGTGACGATGCGCACGCCCTCCGGCAGCCGCCACCGGGCAGCCAAGTTGGCGATCCGGCTGCCGGAGATCGCCGCCGGATCAAACCGCACCGGATCGACCCCGCGCGGAATCACCCTGATCCGATCCGGCTGCACGCCATGCCGCGCCGCCACCCGATCGGCGATGAACTGGCTGGCGGCGATGACGATCCGCCCGCGCGCCATCACGCCGTTGTACCAGCGCTTGAACGGGAGATCTTCGCTATACGTGCCGTGATAGGTGGTCACCAGCGGCACCCCGGTGCGTTCGCACGCCAGCCACGCCGACCAGGCCGGCGCCCGCGAACGCGCATGCACCAGCGACACCTTGTGCTGGCGGATCAAACGCTCCAGCGCGGCCGCGTTGCGCCAGATCGCGATCGGCGACTTCCGGGTCAGCGGCAGTTCAAGGTGAATGCCGCCGGCACGCGCGATCTGGCTGACCAACGGGCCGCCGGCGCTGGCCACCAGCGCGGTCGCCTCGGCCTCGGCTACCGCCTGGGTCATTTCCACCGCGCTGCGCTCCACCCCGCCAGTGATGAGGGACGGCAGAACCTGCAGCACGACCGGCGAATCGGAACAGGGCGACATGGACTCAGGCTATCATGCTTGTTGTTCACGCGAAGCATGGGTAGAATCGCACGGGTCTTGCAACACGGAGACGCTGTCCATGCGCATGCCACTGTACAACCAGAATGCCAAGCGCAAGACCGTCAGCGTCACCTTGAACGCCGATCTGGTGGCCCGTTCGGCGGCCCATGGGATCAATATTTCCCGTATCGCCGAGACCGCGCTGAGCGCCGCGTTCGAGGCAGCGGAAACGGCGAAAATACGCAAAGAAATTCAGGAAGCGGCTCGGTTCACCGATGAATACGTCGCTGAACACGGTTATCCGTTCCCGGAATCGATGGCGATGTTCATGCCAGACGAACAGGACCCGGAAGCTCGCACCGATGACGCAGCATGACCTTTTCAGCAACCCCAACCGGGCCTTACGATCGTCTTATCCATTGGTGGTGCTCCTCCAGGCCGGCATCGTCGATAGCACGACACAGGTGGTCGCGCCGCTGATCGTTCTTTCGGCTCGTGTCCCGAACTCACGGCTTTTGCCGCTCGTCGAACACGACGGCGCGACCTATGTAGTCATGTTCGGCCTGATCACGCATCTTTCAGCGCGACTTCTTTGTCACGCCGTCGGCTCCATCGCCCAGTACCGAGACGACCTGACGCACGCATTGGACTGGCTGTTCTTTGGGATATAACAGGCATGACACAGACCACCGGACGCCTCGATCGTGGCAATGGCACCGACCTGGCCTGGGTCCGCCTGGCGGGCGCTTCGCCCACCGTCGTGTTCCTGCCCGGCTTCCGCTCGGACATGACCGGCGACAAGGCGACCGCGCTGGCGGCGTTCTGCGCCCGGCGCGGCAACGCCATGCTGCGCTTTGACTATTCCGGCCACGGCGCCAGCAGCGGCGATTTCCTGGACGGGACCATCGGCACCTGGGCGGCGGACGCAGTGGCGGCGATCGACGCGCTCACCACCGGCAAGCTGATCCTGGTCGGCTCCTCCATGGGGGGTTGGATCGCCCTGCTGACCGCCCAGGCCCGCCCCGATCGCCTCGCCGCCCTGATCGGCATCGCCGCCGCGCCTGACTTTACCCAGCGCCTGATGTGGGACGCGATGACGCCCACTGAACAGGCGATGCTCCAGCGCGACGGCATCGTCCATGCACCCAGCGAGTATGGCGATCCCATGCCGATCACCCACGCCCTGATCCAGGACGGCGCCAACCACCTGGTGCTGGACAGCGACATGCCGATCCACTGCCCGGTCCGGCTGCTGCACGGCCAGGCCGACCCGGATGTCCCGTGGCAGCTCGCGTTGCAAATCGCCGAACGGGTGCGGACGCCGGACCTTCGGGTGATCCTGGTCAAGGACGGCGATCACCGCCTGTCACGGCCGGCGGACCTGGCACTACTGCGCCAGACGGTCGCCGCCCTCCTCGACCAGGATGGCGCGTAGCCCTTCGCGGAACGTCGGATACCGCCACGTGATGCCCAGCGCCAACTTGGTCTTCGCGCTGGCCACCTTGCGGTTCTCCGCCCAGAAGCCGCGGGCCATCGGGCTCATCGCCGGCAGCGCCGCCTCGAACGCGACCGGCGCCGGCGGCGTCACACCCAGCAGGCGCGCGGCTTCGGTCACCACGGCGGCACTCTCGCTGGGTTCGTCATCGGCCAGGTTCAGCACCCGCCGCCCCGCCGGACGATCCTGACGCATCGCCGCGACCACCGCCTGGGCGATATCGTCGCGATGGATACGACCAAATTGGTGCCCCGGCTTGTCCATCCGCCGCGCGCGCCCGGCCCGCAGCTCGTTGAACGCCGATCGCCCCGGCCCGTAGATCCCGGCAAGGCGGAAGATGTCCACGGCACACCGGTCGGCTAAGCCCGTCCACGCGTCCTCCGCATCCATCCTGCGTTGGCCCCGAGGCTGCGAGGGTGCGGCTTGCGTGTCCTCGTCGACCCAGCCGCCGCCGCGGTCGCCGTAGACCGCCGTGCTGGACAGATAGCCGATCCAGCGCAGCCCGGGCGCCGCGGCGATGGCGCGGGCGTAGCGGGCCAGCACCGGATCACCCGCCTCGCCCGGGCCGGCCGTGCTCAGCAGGTGCGTCGCCGACCCGATCGCCGCATCGGCCGCGTCGAACCTCAGGCTGCCGTCCGCCCCGGCGCGCGTCGTGCCGCTGACCGAAAATCCCGCCGCCCGAGCCGCGTCCGCGATGGCGGCGCCGCTGTAACCCAGGCCGAAAATGAGCAACCTATTCATGCCAGACCTCGCCGTCGCAGGATGAACTGGCCCAGCGCCCCCAGACCGAAGTTCATCAGGATGCCGGCCAGCGCCAGCAGCACCAGGGCGGCGAACATGCGGGGCATCTCCAGCCGGAAGCTCGCCTCCAGGATCCGATAGGCCAGCCCCGAGGCGAACCCGCCGGACCCCGCGACCAGTTCCGCCACCACCGCGCCGACCAGCGCCAGACCGCCGGAAATGCGCAGGCCTGACAGGAAATAGGGCAGCGCGGCCGGCAGGCGCAACAGCGCCATCGTCCGCCAGCGGTTCGCGCCATACAGCCGGAACAGGTCGTTCAGCTCCGGCGGTGCCGAGGCCAGGCCGCTCGCCGTGTTGGCGAACAACGGGAAGAACGCGACGATGGTGGCGCACACCACCAGCGCGACGAACGGCTGGCCCACCCAGATGATGACCAGCGGCGCGATCGCCGGCAGCGGCGTGACCTGCAGCGCCACCGCCCAGGGCTGGATCGCCGCCTGCGCCAGCCGGCTGGCCGACATCGCCACCGCCATCGCCAGGCTCAGCACGGCCGCCGCCAAAAGCGCCGCGAACGTCACGAACAGCGTCGAGGCCAAGGCCTGAAGCAATCCGACCGGATCAGCCGCGAACGCCCCGACGATCGCCACCGGACCCGGCAACAGGTAGACCGGCACCCCGCCCAGGCGCACCGCCGCCTCCCACAAGGCCAGCGCCAGCAGGCCGAACAGCGCGGGTGCAAATCTCATCGCCCGCTCGTTCATCGCAGCACGTCCCCCATGGCGCGACCGATCTCGGCCACCAGCGCCGCGTAGGCCGGGTCCAGACGCGTGTCGGGACCATGGGTCAGGTCCGACGCGATCTCCCGCTCGATCCGGCCGGGGCGCGCGGTCATCAGCACGATGCGCCGGGCCAGGAACGCCGCCTCGTAGATCGAGTGGGTGACGAACACGACCGTGCAGCCGGCCTGCCGCCAGACCGCCAGCAGATCGGCCTGCAGCTTGTGCCGGGTGAACTCATCAAGTGCTGCGAACGGCTCGTCCATCAGCAGCAGCCGTGGCCGGGTCACCAGGGCGCGGGCGATCGACACCCGCATCCGCATGCCGCCCGACAGCGCGCGTGGTCTGGCGGTCTCGAAGCCGTCCAGGCCGACATGGCGCAGCGCCGCCCGCACCTCTGCCCGCGCGGCCGCGGCCGGAGTGCCGCGCAACCGCAGCGGCAGGAACACGTTCTCCTCCGCCGTCGCCCACGGCAGCAGCGTGGCGTCCTGGAACACGTAGCCGATGTCGCCCGGCGTCGGCGGTTCGCCATCCCACGCCAGACGGCCGCTGTCCGGCTGGTCCAACCCGGCGATCAGCCGCAACAGTGTCGATTTGCCGCATCCCGAGGGCCCCAGCAGGACAACAAAGTCGCTCTCCGCCAGCCGAAGCGACGTGTCATGCAGCGCCTCGATCCCGCCGGCGAAGCGGCGGCCGACATGGCTGACGGTCAGCACGCGTGGATCAAGGCTTCTGGTCCATCCCGACCTTGTGGTCCCCCACTTTGTGATCGACGAACCGCAGCGTGTAGGCCTTGGTGATGTCCAGACCCTTCGGATACAGCCCCTGCTCCGACGTTTCCTTATAGAACGCCGCCCACCGCTCGGCGGTCATCGCGCCAATGCCCATCGTGGCCGCGTCGCCGGACTGGACGATGCCATGCGCTTTCATCGACGCAATGCCATAAGCGATCAGCGCATCGCTCATCTCCGGGTTCGCCTGTTTGATCAGCTTATTGCCAGGAGCCGGGTCGCCGTTGAGATAGGAGTACCAGCCCTCGATCGAGGCATCGACAAAGCGCTTCACCAGGTCCGGCCGCTGCTCGATGTTCTTGTCGGACGTGGCGATCAGACTGGAGTAGCCCCGGAATCCGGCGTCCGCGACCAGCATCACAACCGGGTCGAAATGCCCCTGTTGCTTGATCGAGAACGGCTCCGACCCGAGGTAACCCTGCTGGATCGCGTTCTTGTTCGCCAGGAACGGCGCCAGATTGAACGTGTACGGCCTGATCTGGCCGTCCGAGTAGCCGAACCTAGCCTTCAGGAAGCCCCACCACCCCGCGCGCGTGTCGGAGCTGATCATGATCGGCTTGCCCTTCAGCGCGGCGAAGCTGTCATTGCTGACCCCAGGATGCGCGATCAGCACCGCCGGGTCCTTCTGGAACACCGCGGCCATGGCGCGGAACGGGATCTGTTCCTTGACAAAGTTCAGCGCCAGGAAGGAGTTGCTGGTGATGTTGAAATCCAGCCGCCCGGCCAGCAGCAACTGCGTGTGGTTGACCTGCGGACCGCCCTGCCGGATCGTCACGTCCAGCCCATGCCTGGCATAGATCCCCGTGGCCACGGCCTGATAGAAGCCGCCATATTCAGCCTCGGCCGTCCAATCCAGGCCGAAGGTGATCTTGTCGTTCGCCCGGGCGACAGCGGGCAGCAGCGACCCGGCGGAAACAGCCAGCCCGGAAACAAGCAACGTAGACAGCATCACGGTCCGCCGATGCATCGAGGGAGACTCCTTCCCGCTACCGACGCAACAATGGCACCGTCGCACAAGGAGGCAAGATGGGTGCGGAACTCAGCTATGGACTGGCCGGTCGGCGGGCCATCGTCACCGGACATCGCGGCGGCATCGGCGGCGCGATCTGCGACGTGCTGTCGCACGACGGTGTGCAGGTGATCGGCCTCGATCTGCCCGACTTCGACCTGTCCGACACCGCCACGCTCCCCGACCGGCTCGCGGCACTGCTCGATGAACGCGGCCCGGTCGATATCCTGGTCAACAACGCCGGCGTCACGGTCCTCGGCAGCGTGCTGGAAACCTCGTTGGCGGAAACCGAGCAGGTGTTCAGAGTCAACTTCCTCGCCGCCTATGCGCTGATGCGCGCGGTGCTGCCGGGCATGGTGCAACGACGCCGGGGTGCGATCGTCAACATCGCATCGGATCAGGCGCTGATCGGCAAGCGGGTCAGCGCCGCCTATGGCGCCTCGAAGGCGGCGATCGCGCAGTTGTCGCGGTCGGCCGCACTTGACTGGGCGCGCTTCGGCATCCGGGTGAACTGCGTCGCACCCGGGTCCACCGACACCGCGATGCTGGCCAGCGTGATCGCCGATCTGTCGGCGAAATATCCCGATCGCTTCCCGGTTTCCTCCGCCGAGGCCTATAAGTCCGGCGTGCCGCTGGGCCGCTTCGCCGACCCGTCCGAGATCGCCGCCGCCGTCGCCTTCCTCGCCTCCGACGCGGCCTCGTTCATCACCGGTATCGTGATGCCGGTCGATGGCGGAGGAACCGCGCAATGAAACAGGCCATCGTCACCGGCGGCACACGCGGCATCGGCCTGGCGGTGGCGGATCGCCTGGCGGCAGAGGATTGGCGTGTCCTCGTCCTGGCGCGCCATATCGTGACTTCAAAGCACCGAATTCTGGCCTGCGACGTGGCCGACCCGGCCGCGGTGCGCATCGCCTTCGCCGGGCTGGATCGGGTCGATGCGCTGGTGAACTGCGCCGGCATCGCCGGGGCGAACCGGCTGGATGACGATGACACGCTATGGCACGCGATCATCGCGTCGAACCTGCATGGCACGTATCATTGCTGCAAGGCGGCGTTGCCGTTGTTGCCCGACGCGACAGGCCGGATCGTCAATATCGCTTCAGTGCTGGGTCTGCGCGGCGTGCCGGATCAGACCGCCTACTGCGCCGCCAAGCACGCTGTCGTTGGCTTTACCCGCGCCCTGGCCCTGGCCGTCGCGCCGCGCGGCATCACGGTCAACGCCCTGTGCCCGGGGTGGGTGGACACGGACATGGCGGCGCGGCGCTATGCCGAACTGGGTATCACAGCGGACCAGGCGGCCGCTGGCGTGCCGACCGGGCGGATCGCCTCGCCGGCCGAGGTCGCGGACGCAACGATCTGGCTGCTGCGGCCGCAATCGCGCGGCATCACCGGCCACGCCCTGCCGATCGACGGCGGTGGCCTCGCATTGCCCTGATCCAGCGGCGTCCTGCTCCCGCGGCGCCCGATCCCCGGCGTCCTGATCCCCGGCGTCCTATTCCTGCCATGCCCCGTTCCTGCCGCGCCCCGATCCCAAGGCGCCTGATGTCACGGCGCCCCGATCCCGCCGCGGCAAGGTCGCGCGGCTCTGGCCGAACAACCGATCCCGTGACAAGCTTCCCGCATCGAACAAGAACAGGAAACGCACATGGTCACCTTGGGCAGCGGCGACTACACCTACGAACCGGTCGACGACTGGGCGAAACTGCCCCCCGGCTGGTCGTTCAAGGAAATCGGCGGCATCGGCGTGGACAGCAGGGACAACGTCTACGTCTTCAACCGTGGCGAGCATCCGATGATGGTGTTCGACCGCGATGGCAACTTCCTGCGCGCATGGGGCGAGGGCGTGTTTCCCCGCGCCCACGGCGTCTTCGTCGCTCCGGACGAGACCTTGTGGCTCACCGACGATGCCGACCACACCGTCCGCCAATGCACCCTGGATGGCAAAATTCTCCTGACCCTCGGCACCGCCGGCAAGCCCGCCCCCTACATGAGCGGCGAGCCGTTCCACCGCTGCACCCACACCGCCATGTCGCCACACGGCGACGTCTATGTCTCCGACGGCTACGGCAACGCCCGTGTCCACAAATACGCGCCCAATGGCAGGCTGATCCTGTCCTGGGGCGCCCCCGGCACCGACCCCGGGGAGTTCAACATCGCCCACAACATCACCTGCGATGCCGACGGCTGGGTCTACGTCGCCGATCGTGAGAACCACCGCGTCCAGGTGTTCGACGGCAACGGCAAATACGAAACCCAGTGGAACAACCTGCATCGCCCGTGCGGCATCTTCATGCCGGCCGGCAAGTGTCCCATCTGTTACGTTGGAGAACTGGGTCCGGTGCAACGGGTCAACCGCGATGAGCCCAACCTCGGTCCTCGCGTAACGATCGTCGATCACACCGGCAAACGCCTCGCTCGGCTTGGCGGGCTTCACGCCGGGTTGGGCGTCGATCAGTTTCTGGCGCCGCATGGCCTGTCCGTCGATAGCCGTGGCGACATCTATGTCGGCGAGGTGTCGTGGACGCAGTGGCCGCAGTTGTTCCCGAAGGACCCGATGCCCGACACCCTGCGGTCGTTACGAAAGTTCAGGAAACTATAGCGGCCGGCTCTACCTCGAACCAAATCGAAAAGGAGACCGACATGGTCACCCTAGGCAGCGGCGACTACAGCTACCAGCCGGTCGACGATTGGGCGAAACTTCCCCCCGGCTGGTCGTTCAAGGAAATCGGCGGCATCGGCGTGGACAGCAACGACAATGTCTACGTCTTCAACCGTGGCGAGCATCCGATGATGGTGTTCGACCGCGAAGGCGATTTCCTGCGCTCGTGGGGCGAGGGCGTGTTTCCCCGCGCCCACGGCGTCTTCGTCGCCCCGGATGAAACCCTCTGGCTCACCGACGACGGTGACCACACTGTCCGCCAGTGCACCACTGAAGGTAAGATCTTGCTGACCCTCGGCACCGCCGGCAGGCCCGCCCCATACATGAGCGGCGAACCGTTCCATCGCTGCACGCACACCGCGATGTCGCCGCAAGGTGACCTTTACGTCTCCGACGGCTACGGCAACGCCCGGGTTCACAAATACACCCCGGATGGCAGGCTGATTCTGTCCTGGGGCGGTCCCGGCACCGACCCCGGCGAGTTTAACATCCCCCACAACATCACCTGCGATGCCGATGGCTGGGTCTACGTCGCCGACCGCGAGAACCACCGGGTCCAGGTGTTCGACGGCAACGGCAAGTACGAGACCCAGTGGAACAACCTGCACCGGCCCAGCGGACTGTTCATGCCGCCGGGCAAATGCCCGGTCTGTTACATCGGCGAAATCGGCTCGGCGCAACCGGTCAATCGCGATCTGCCCAACATCGGACCGAGGGTCACGATCGTCGATCACACCGGCAAGCGGTTGTCCCGGTTGGGCGGCCTCGGGCCGGGTCTTGGGGTCGATCAGTTCCTGTCGCCGCACGGCCTGTGTGTGGATAGACATGGCGATATCTACGTCGGCGAGGTTTCCTGGACCAACTGGCCACAAACGTTTCCGAACCAACCCAGGCCCGACAACCTGCGGTCACTGCGGAAGTTCAAGAAGGTCGGGTAATTTTGTTGCCCTTTATCAAAGACCAATGTAACTACGCTTACTTAATTCCGTCAGGTCCTAGCGGAAGGCGAAAGGAAGTAACGTTTTAATTGCACCGGCCAATCAAATGATCAGACTGATGCTTCTCTCTCTGTGGTCGTGATCAGAAGCCGCACGACACGCCGGTAAAGTCGATCGAATGACCGGTTTAGTCGCGCATGTTCTAGATCAAACAGCTTCGTAAAGACCACCTGATGAGTGATAGGATCATATCCATCGGCCATTCTCCGTCCAAGCCATTCCTTTGCTCCTCTAATACCGTCGGGAACAAGAGGCGGCTCGAGATCGATCGGGAGTCCATGGCTACCGGCTAGCGATCGGGCTGCGGTGATAAACCAGGTCTCATACTCTCGCCACGCTAACGATACTAGAAACGGAACATCGCCGCGAGCGTTGGTGGCACGCCCGAGTAATTCAGGACCTAACCGAGCCGGACAATTTCGCTTATCGTCGCAATCCAACAGGATCAGAACGACTCCCTCTCGGCTTCTGGCCTTCTCGGCGGCAAGTGTAACATATCGCCTGAAATACTCCGTGTCGTTCAGAAAGGACCCAGATTGAACACGAATCGGTGGGTTTACCTGGAGTCGACGTGCTAACCCGGCCTTTGCCGCGATGCGATGAAGCAATGCTGGAAGAGCCGCCCCTTCTCCATGTCCCTCAACGATCGGCACCAAAAACAGCAAGCTGCTAATTTTCAGTCGCAAGCATGTTGTGCTGACGATTCGGACCATTTTTCTTAGGTGAGGGCGTTAGCTGATTTAGTCGCAAAAGCTCGCCGGCGGTGAAGAGCCCATCCCGCAAGACTTTCCTTCCCGCTTGGTCGATTGGCCCAATGCGTGTGACGCCGTTATGATTTTCAACGGCCAGTAGCGCCTCGGGCGCGATGTCCGAATTATCAAGCAGGTCCGGGCTGTGGCTGGTAACTAGAATCTGGCGTCCGCGAGAACCTTGTCGTAGTGCCGATAACAGAACGTGGGCAGCAGCGGGGTGGAGCGCCATTTCAGGCTCCTCCAAACCGATCAGGGGTGGGACCGGTCTCTCCTGTCCAGGCATCGTTTGGAACACGGCTAAAAGGACAGCAAGTGCCCTCAGAGTCCCATCGGACATGGAATTCGCCAGAAAACGCCACGAATGCTCTTGGCCCTGCACAACCTGTCGAAATTCTATAGTCTCCTGAGAACCCAAAAGCTTCGCTTCCGCGTCGGATACGCCGGGTACGATCCGAGCAAGCTTCTCGCTGATCTCTGAACGTGTATCCTCAGATAGCCTCTGTAGGACGCTTGCGGCATTGCTCCCATCACGGCGAAGAACATCTCCTAGATCTGGGCGCTGCATGGCAGCGATCGCCCTTGGGTCGAGGTTATAAACCTCAATCCGTGATAGAGCGTCGAAGACCGGACGAAACTCCGGCATTCCGGATGCCGCGACCAGGTACAGCCGATCGGGTAAGGTGGCTGGCCTCATCTCAAATGATGCTGCTACAACCTGACCGGATTGAACATGAAAAAAGTGATCCTCCTGCAGAGCGTCCAGGGGATGAACGCGGCACTCTTCATTCTGTACCTCGTACGCGCCAAGCGGCTTGGCGCCTATCCTAAATTCGTAAAAGCCATGCTGCCCAAAAGGCAAACGGAACTCAAAGCGGAGGGAAAAATTATTGGGGTGCCCGCCAGACCGACGGCGCACCTCCTTGATCGTCCCTCTTTCACGCAACGCGTGGTCCAAGGAGTTGCGCAGTCCATCGCCGACAAACCTGAATGCATCCAGAAAATTGCTTTTGCCGGAGCCGTTAGCGCCGACGAGAAACATGAGGTGTTCCAATTCCACATCGCAAAGAGCAATGCTTTTGTAGTTCCTTATGATGACGCGGCGGATAAGAGGAGGATTCATCGATGCTTCCAGGAGTGGATTCGCGACTAAAGCGCGCCGCGGGCCTCCTAACCTTTATATCTTGTCCCTTCTCCAAGGACGAGACCGTCGTCAGAAGCTGATTGGCGGCATCATCTCACCATCCGGGATGGTGACATCGCCTCGCACGGCGGGTTCCGCCGGGGACCAGCTACAACACCCATTCGTTTGAGGCGCCAGTTGAACACTTTTTTCTGTCATCCCCGCCGAGCCTCGGCGACCGCTTGTCGCAGTTCCGGCAGGCCAACCGCCCCCGGCACCAGATCGTTGCCGATCACCAGCGCCGGCGTGCCCTGGATGCCAAGCTCGTGCGCCAGCTTCAGGTTGGCCTCGATGCGCGCCTGCACCGCGGGATCCTCCATGTCACGCGCCATGCGCGGCCAATCCAGCCCAAGCGCTCGGGCTGCCGCTCCGATCTGAGCGATCGTGGTGTCGGGCGGCAACTTCATCACCGCTTCCCGCATCCTGGCGTAGGCGCCCTGGTTCTGCGCCGCCAGCAGCGCCTTGGTCCCCAGTACGCTGGCCGGCCCGAGAATCGGCAGATCCTTGTAGACCAGGCGCACCTTGCCGTCCTGGGTCAGAAAGTTGTCCATCACCGGCTCCAGCCGCCGGCAGTAGGGACAGCGCGTATCGAAGAATTCGACGATCGTCACGTCACCCCGCGGGTTGCCCGCCACCGGGTCCGCCGGCGTCACCAGCTGCGCCCGCTCATCGGCGATCGCCGCGCGCGTCGCCTGCTGGGTGCGTTCACCTTCGTCTGCCTGCAAGCTGATGATGGCATCGCGCAGGATCGAGGGATCCTGTTTCAGCGCATCGCGCATGATGGCGACGATTTCCGCTCGCTGCTCCGCGGTGAATGTCCCCGCACGGGCGCCGGGCGCCGACAGCGCGATCGGCAGCAGCAGGCCAACGACTAGGCACAGGCGGATCATTCTGGGTCCTTCACACCAACGACAGCGTGACGCGGTTAAAGCCCCTCCGGACCCTGCGATGCAAGTCAAGCCGGTCGGTGTGGTTGCCGCTGATGGCGAAGCCGTCTATGGCACCGTCCCGTGACAAGAAGGCACGGTCCGGTCACGCGGCGAGATCACGGGCCGGCTGACCCGACGATACCGACGACCGATGATACCGACGGCAGGCTGGCAGGATGGATGAAATGCGTCGCGGCAGGATGACGGAGTTACCGCGGGCGCGGCTGTCCAGGGTATCGCGGCCCGAACGTATGGGAGCCGAGCGATCGGGACCTGGGCCATCGCGGCCCGGGCCAGTGGAACCCGGGCGATCGGGACCTGGGCCATCGGAACCTAAGCGATCGGGACCTAAGCCATCGGCATCCGAACCATCTCGTCGTGCGGTGTCGCGGTCGCGCCGGCGACTGACCCGCGCCCAGGCGGTGCTGGCGCTGCTGGCATTACTGCCCGGCTGCTCCACCCTCAACACCGCCGCCGACAGCGTCCTTGGCACGAATCAGCTGGCTGTCGGCCAGCCAGGCTATGTCGCCGGCTTCCTCGGCGGCGTCGTGGCGGATGAGCCGCGCGCCGCGCTGGCCGGGCGTGAGGTCCTGTCGTCCGGCGGAACCGCCGCCGACGCCGCCGTCGCCGTCGGGCTGACCCTGGCGGTCACCTATCCGTCGCGCGCCGGCCTAGGCGGCGGCGGCGCCTGCATCGCCTATGCCCCCGGCCCAAAGGCGCCCAATCATGGCGTGCCCGAGGCGGTGATGTTCACCCCGCTTGCCCCCGCCACGCCCGGCGCCAATGCGGACCGCCCGGCGGCGCTGCCGATGCTGGCACGCGGATTGTTCCTGCTGCACGCCCGCTACGGCATCCAGCCATTCGAGTCGCTGGTCTCCTCGGCCGAACAGCTGGCCCGCTTCGGCGTGCCGATATCCCGCGCATTGGTCAAGGACCTGACGCTGGTGTCCGGTCCGTTGCTGGCCGATCCCGGCGCCAGGGCGGTGTTCAGCCACGACGGCGTCCCGCTGGCCGAGGGCCAGATGCTGCGCCAGCCGGACCTCGGCGCGACCTTGTCGCAGATCCGCATCGCCGGCGTGGGTGACATGTACCAGGGCAGCCTGGCCAGCCGGATCGTCCAGGCCTCGGCCGAGATCGGTGGCCCGATCCAACAGACCGACCTGCGTCAGGCGCTGCCGAAGCTGACGTCGCCGCTGCTGCGCGGCTTCCACCACGACAAGGTCGCGTTCCTGCCGCCGCCGGCCGATGGCGGTCTGGCCGCCCAGGCCGCGTTCGATGTGCTGGCCACCGATCCGACCGACCTCGCCGGCGCGCAAGCGCGGTCACTGGCGGTTGCCGCCCGCTACCGAATCGGCGGCATCACCCCGGTGGCGGTGCTGGCGGCGCACGACCTGCCGCCGGCCGGCGAGACGCTGTTTCCGGCCTCGACCAGCTTTGTCACGCTGGACCGCTCGGGCGACGCCGTGGCGTGTGCGCTGACCCTGGACAACCTGTTCGGCACCGGGCGGATCATGCCCGGTCTCGGCTTCCTGGCAGCCGCCTCGCCGGCCGCGGTCCCGCCACCGCTGCTGGCCGCCGGCCTGGTGTGGAACGACAACATCAACGCGTTCCGCGCCGCCGCGGCCGGATCGGGCCAGGCCGACGCACCGCTGGCGGTCGCCGCCGCGCTGATCAACACGCTGAAGACCAACCGCCCGATGCCCCAGCCGGTCCCCGATTCGGGCCGCGCCAATGTCATCGCCTGCGGACGATATCTGCCGGGGGAGAACAGCGAATGCGGCTGGGCAAACGATCCACGCGAATCTGGCCTCGCGGTCGGCGCCAACTGATACCAATAAGCCTGGGTCTGCCGTTCGCGATGCTCGCCGCCGCGATGGCGCTGACCGCGGCCCAGGCCCAGCGGGCGGCGCCGGCGACCGCTGGGCCCGGGCGCATCGTCTGCAACGCCGCGTTCTGTGAAATGGGCAGCGGCGCGCGGCCGAAGCAGCGGATCCGGATCATCGTCTCGAACCTGCCGCCGGACGAGGTCCGCCGCCTGCACAAATGCACCGGTGTGTCAAAGCCGTGCATCGTCACCATCAACGGCACCGAGCAGGGCGACACCATGAAGATCCTGGCCACCGCGATACAGTGGCAGGAATGAGGGGCCGGTGGCAGGAATGACGGGATCGGCTTCATGGCACTGAAGATCGGCAAAGGCGCCGCGGCGCCGCCCTTTCTGGTGATGGATGTCATCGCCGCCGCCAACGCGCGTCAGGCCGCGCTGCCGGCGGCCGCACCGCACGTCATCCGCATGGAGGTCGGCCAGCCCGGCACCGGTGCCCCGGCCGGCGCCGTCGCCGCCGCGCAGGCCGCGCTGCGGTCCGGCCACCCGCTTGGCTACACCGAGGCATTCGGCCTGAGGTCCCTGCGCCAGCGGATCGCCACCCATGCGGGTGATTGGTACGGCCTGACGCCGCCGGTCGAGCGGATCGCGGTCACCGTCGGCGCCTCCGGCGCGTTCCCGCTGGCCTTCCTCGCCGCGTTCGATCCCGGCGACCGGATCGCCCTGGCGGCGCCGTTCTACCCGCCCTACGTCAACATCCTGACCGCCCTCGGCATGATCCCGCTGATCCTGCAGGCCGGGCCCGAGACCCGCTTTCAGCCCAACGTCGCGATGCTGCGCCGGCTCGACCCGCCGCCCGACGGGCTGATCGTCGCCAGCCCCTGCAACCCGGTGGGCACCATGCTGCATGCCGATGAACTGGCCGCCATCGCCGCCTGGTGCGACCAGACCGGCGTGCGGCTGATCAGCGACGAGATCTACCACGGCCTGAACTATGACAGCCCAACCGTCTCGGCCGCCGGGTTCACCGACAACGCCGTGGTGGTGAACGGTTCGCCAGCCGCCGCGCAACCAGGCGCCGCGCAACCACACCCGCGTAAAAACCAAGCGGTAACGGCCGCCGCCTACAACCCAGGCGCCATCGTCATTGGCAGTTTCTCCAAATACTTCGGCATGACGGGATGGCGCGTCGGCTGGATGGTGCTGCCCGACGATCTCGTGCGTCCGGTTGAGCGCCTGGCGCAAAACTTCTTCATCAGCGCACCACACCTTTCCCAGCTCGCGGCTGAAGCCGCCTTCGATTGCCATGACGAGCTGCAGCTGAACGTGGCGCGCTATCAGCGCTCGCGTGACCGGCTGCTGCAGGCTCTGCCGCTGGCCGGGTTTCCGAACCTGTCACCGGCCGAGGGTGCGTTCTACCTTTGGGCGGACGTCACGGACCGGACCAACGACAGCGTCAGCTTCTGTGCTCGGATGCTGAACGAGGTCGGCATCGCCGCGACGCCGGGCGTCGATTTCGACCGCGCGCGCGGCGGACGGTTCATCCGCTTCAGCTATTGCGGCCCGGAAGCCGACATGGTCGCGGCGGGCGAGCGGCTGCAGCGCTGGCGATAGTGCAGGATGAAGCCCACCGCGGTCGGTTGCCATTTGCATTCGCACCCTAGCAGCCTGTCGGACTTAACTAGTTCGCGCAACTATCCTGCCCTAGACGAATCTTGGCAGAAGCAATGTTCCGGTGAGGGCGCTTGTACAGACAGGATATTCCAGAAAATCCCGAATTTCGGCTAAGTCCGACAGGCTGCTAGGCCGGTCTGAACCCGTTCAGCATTGACTGGATCACCGATCTTAGCTAGATATGTGGCTAAGGAGCGTGGATTATGGACCATGTCGTCAATATGCACGAGGCCAAGAGCCAACTATCAAAGTTGGTCGCGTTGGCCCAGCAGGGAGAATCTGTAACGATCGCCATCCACGGCAGGCCGGTGGCCAAACTCGTGCCGATCAAGCCACAACCGGTTTTTGGTTTGGGAAGAGATCAATGCCCCGCGGTTTCCTGGAGCGCCTTCGCCCCGATGTCTGATCAGGAAGCGGCAGAATGGGGCCTGTGAGGCTGCTGCTTGACACCCATACGCTGTATTGGTGGCATCGCGGGGATCCGGCATTATCAGCGTCCGCGCAGGCAGCGATCGCCGATAGTCAAAACGAAAAATATGTCAGCGCGATCACCGCATGGGAATTCATCACCAAATTTCGCTCTGGAAAACAGCCTGAGTTCGCGGGCATCTCTACCGACGTGGCGGCGGTCGTCGCCTCGCACGGGTTTATCCAGCTGCCCATCACCATGCGTCACGCCCAGGCCGCCGCCGGCCTGCCGGCCCATCACAAAGATCCAATGGATCGATTTCTCATCGGTCAGGCACTTGTCGAGGATATGACGATCGTCACCACGGATGGGGCGTTTGCCAGCTATCCGGCCAGACTGTTGTGGTAGCCGTTAAAAGCCCAAGTTCCTCTGCATTCTTTAAAGCATTATTAGCTGGGTTAGATCATCAAGCGGGCCGAACATCAAGGCTCTCGCTGCTAGTAATTCTGAAAGTCTTCCCAAGCATGGCCAAGTTGATCGGGTCGGGCAAGGCGACGAAGCCGGAACCTTCGCGGCGGCGGAGCGGCTGCGAGATCGGCGGTAGATACTTTAGCTCGCTGCGAACAGATAACGCCGCAGCGGCTTCGTCGGGCACGTTTGTCCTTCATGAGTGCCATCGGCTAATATAGGGGCTCATTTTCGCCAGAGCGAGGTTAGATGCAAGATCTCAAAACCTTATACGAGCAGCGCTTCTTGCCCGTTCGTGACGCAGACTGGTTCCAACGCTACATGACAAACGTTGACGTTGTGCGACACGCATCGGAAGCGTCTTTCCGAAGCAGCGAATTTCAGCGAGACCTCTGGGAGATCAAAATCTTTGGAATCGGACCGGGTGAAGCTGTGACGGTGCATGGGGCATACACTGATCCAGAGGTGATAGAGGCGCTTTGGAGACTTCGTAATGACGAGCTTCCGACAGATCCTCATTCTAGAGCTAAATTTCTTAGTGATGCCTTCGCTCGCATCCTCACGATTGTGACGCCCCGCTACAATTACCGAAGGCCGTCCGCACGTCTCGTCCGAATCTTTGCCGTCATGTTTCCTGGTGACGTCTTATGCCTAATGGACGCGGGACGTACGACGCAAGTTTCGCGATGGCTCGGCGTGAGGGCTTCCGGATTCAATTTCATTGGACAACAGACGCTAATGCGAGAGGCAATTCGTCTCCGGGTGGGCGCAGAACACAGCTTGGCAGATCAAGTTAGTCATAGCATTTTCGTATGGTTCCTTTTATCTTTCGTGATCGTTGTCGGAGACACTGGCTTGCCAGGACGCGGACCAACCCACGATTCCGACAACCGTCCCGATGTTGACGCTGGATCCAAGGGATCACCCAGGTCTGACCGTCCAGGCGGTGTTTTTGTTGTTCATGGGCATGACATGGGACCGTGGGCAGCGGTCGCTCGGTTTTTAGATAGGCTCGGACTTAAACCGGTCATACTGCATGAGCAGGCAAATCTGGGGCAAACAATCATCGAGAAGGTAGAGGCGTACGGGGATGTAAAATTTGCAGTCGTTTTGCTAACGCCCGACGATGTGGGGAGTAAGGTAGGTGGTGAGCTGCAGGCTCGGCCTCGGCAGAACGTGGTGCTTGAGCTAGGCTACTTCATCGGACGACTCGGCCGACGAAACGTTTGCGCGCTTCATCTCGGAACTATGGAGCTACCTACCGATTTCGCTGGGGTTGCATGGCACGCCTTCGACCAGCATGGAGGTTGGCACCGCGCACTTGGAGGTGAACTGAAGGCAGCCGGTTTTAACATCGACTGGAACAAGGTAATGGAGTAACCGCTCCTTTCAGACAGACGCAGGCACGCACACAACCTTCCCAATTCAAACCCGAGGCTGCACGGCGACCCGCGCAAAGGTCGAAACGATCTTGCCGCCCGCCCGCATCGTGCCGCGTAACGATCCGGCCACCTTCGACTGACCACCAACCCGGCACCGATACGGCACCGCGACTTCATCGATCCGCAGCCGCGCCCGCGCCGCCTTCATCTGCATCTCGATATTCCAGCCATAGGTCATCTCTCGCATGTCCAGCCGGCGCAGCGCGTCCCGGCTGATGGCGCGAAACGCACACATGTCGCTGTATCGCACACCATACAGCGCGCCCATCCCCCAGCCGGCGATCCGGCCAGCGTACACCTGATGCCAGAGCATCGACCCCGGATCGCGCCGCCCCCGGGTCCGAGACGCCAGCACAAGATCGTGCGTCCCCGCCAGCACCGGACCGGCGATCAAACCCAGCAGATCGCCGCGGTCGGCGCCATCGCCGTCCAGGAACGCGACCACCGGCCAGGCGGCGGCATCGGACCCCCGCAGACAGGCGCGGCCATAGCCTCGTCCGACATCCAGCACCACGGCTCCGGCGGCGCGCGCGATATGCTGCGTGCCATCGGTGCTGCCGCCATCGGCCACGATCACCTCGCGTGCGATATCACGAGGGAGTTCGCCGATCACGCCGGCGATGGCCTGCGCCTCGTTGAAAACGGGGATGACGACGCTGACGCCCACCCCATCAGCCATTGTCATGATAACGCGCTACCCGGGCGATTCGTTTTACGTTCTGGATAATCTGCATGCCTAAGACAAATTCCGCGATATCCCCGCGTCCCACCAAAATGCCGGTGGCGGTCATACTTCAGCAAGCAAAGAAGTTCCTCAACACGGAGAAAGAACAAGGACCACGGAGGGCTACGGAGAACAAAGGAATGGAGCGCTCGAAGCGCTTCCAGGCGGGTTCGATCCCCGGAACCGCGACCTAACCGCTTCATCGCGCCGACCATCAGCCCGGCTGATCCCGCGCCGTCCCTCCGTGGCCCTCCCGTGGTCCTCGTTCTTCCGCCGTGTTAAAAATCCGTCGGCAGGCCCGCCACCGCCCTCGCCAGCCGACCCAACACCGCCCGCCAATCCCGTCACCGCCGCCAATCACAAACTCCAGCGCAATCCGCAGTTCTCGCACGGCGCCGGCGGCGTCTCACCCAGCAGAGACGTCCGGAACCCGCGATACGCCGGGCTGTTCCAGATATCGCGCAACGTGTCCTGGGTCGCGTCCCCCAGCGTATAGTTCTCGTATCCCCGCGCCGAGAACGGCGCGATGCAGCACGGCAGCGCCCGGCCATGGGCGGTGAAATACATCAGCGACCACGGCCGCCGGCAGGTCGCCCACGGCTTGTCATCCGCCGCCCGCTTCAGGCTCAGCCCCGGTTCGGTGGCCCCGGACGCATCCAGCGTCACCCCCAGTTCCGCCCCGATCGCCTGAGCCGCCTCGATCGCCTCCTGCTCGGTGTCGCGCGTCTGCTCAAATAATGAAAATTCCGCGCGCGCCTTGCCAAACCCGGCCGCGTCGAACACCAGCCGCTGCAGATGGACCTCCTTCACACCCATGGCGGCGGACAGTCGGACAAACGCCGGCAGTTGCTCCACCGTTTCCTTCAGCCCGGTCAGCCATAGCGACACCCGTGGATTGGTGACCCCTATCTGCTGCTGATACGCGGTGAACTTGCCGACATCGCGGACGATGCGCGGGAAGAAATCCTTGCCGCGGATCGCCGCGTAGCTCGCCCGGTCGGCCGCATCCAGCGACACCCGCAACTCGTCCAGCCCGGTATCGATGATCTCCTGGAACTTCTTCGGGTTCAGCAGCGTCCCGTTGGTGTTGAACAGCACGTAGGTGCCGCGGTCCTTCAGGTAACGGATCATCTTCGGCAGGTTCTTCACCAGCATCGGCTCGCCGACCCCGTGCAGCACCACGCGGGCGACGTTCGGCACCTGATCGACGATCTTGGTGAACAGCGCCCAGCTCATGTCCGCCGGCGGCTCCAGGTCTTCGAAGGTGCGGGGGCAGGTCTCGCACAGCAGGTTGCAGCGATTAGTGACCTCAAGATACAGGCACACCGGCGGCGCTTCGGCGACGTCGTTGCGCTTCGCCGCTACGGCTTCGAAGTATCGGCGCGGGTCCTGCAGGACAGTCTCGGACATCATGTGGCTCCCTTGAGCGGTCGGGCGGTGGTTGAAAAGCGCAGGCTGGCGAGCGCCAGCCCGATGGCCGGGACGAAGACGACCGACGGCCAGACGAAACGATCCCCGAACGTGTCGAGGTACAGCAGCATTGGTGCGGCGGACAGCCACAGCACGGCCGGCGTGGGTGCCAGCACGCACGGCAACGCCAGCCATGCGAAGTACCATGGATAATGCGGGCTTATGGCGAAAGTAAGGACCGCCATCATGATCCCGGCGGCGCCGCTGATCGCCACCGGGTCATCGGGGCGGCGGACAAAGGCGAACCAGGCACCCAGGCCAGCCAGCAGCAGCCCACACGCGACCTTGTACAACAGCGTCAGAAGCGGCGGCAGGGGCATCACCCGCGCGATACCGGCCAACAGCCAGAAGCCGGTACCGCTGGCATAGCCCTCCTCGGAGTCGTAGCCGTGCAGGAAACCGAGCACCCGGGTGCCGACGCTGCTGTAAAGCGCGTAAAGCGCGACGATCGTGACCGCCGCCGCCGCGACGGCGCGCCAGCCGGCCCGCCGGCGCCACAGCACCGGCGCCACCGCCAGCGGCAGAAATTTGATCAGGAACGCCATCCCCAGGACCATGCCGGCCCAGCCGTCGCGATGGCGCACCCGCAACAGCAGCGCCGCCGCCAGCAACCCGATCGCGGCGGCGTCGATATGGCCGTTGCCGGCGAAAGCCCAGACCGGCAACGGATTCCACGCATAGATCAGCACCCGCTCGGAATTAAGGTCCGCGGCGGACAGCAAGCGCAGCAGGCAGAACACGGCCAGTATCTCGAACCCGACCATGGTGGCCTTCACCGCCGTGACACTGGACCACACCCGGCCGATCGCCGCGAAGATAACCTGCGCCGCCGGCGGATAGATCGTCGGCGCGTACCCGGCTCGGTTGATCCGCGGATACACCGTGTTGTCGCGTAAGCCGGCCAGCGCCGGGTCGGCCGGCAGATAGCGATAGGGGTTGACCCCGGCGGCCTGCACCCGCCCGTCCCACACATAGCGGTAGACATCGGTAGAAAGAAACGATGGCGATACGATTAACGGCAGCCGCATCGCTGCCGCGACCAGCAGCACGATCCAGATCCCGTGCCGCGACGCGGGTCGGCGGATCACCATCACCACCGCCAGCAGATAGACCGCGCTGCTGACCCCGGTGATCACGACGAACCAGGTCTTCAGCTGGATCGACCCGACGCCCAGTGCGCCCGGCACGTGCAGCGTCAGCGCCGCCATCGTCAACACCAGCAGCACAAGCCCGAAGAGTCCCAGCCGCATCATTCGGCGGCGATATCCACGTCCCGTCTGCGCCGGCCGATCTTTGCCAGGGCCATCGCCGTGAACGGCGCCGGATAGGGCCGCAGGCCGTCAGTCTCGTCCGAGGCCCCGGACGCGGCGCGGTTCGTCCCGTCGGCCGCCGTAGCCCTCGCCTCCGCCAGCACCCGGTTCAACGCCGCGTCGTCGTCCACGTCATACCAGGTCGGCAATTCCACCACCTCCAGGCCCAGCTGCGCCGCGCGGGCGCGGGTCGCTTCGGCGACAGCGTCTGTGCTCCAGGCGATGTCGGCGAACAGATGCGCATGCGCCGCCTTCACCCCCAGCAGGTAGTAGCCGCCGTCTTCCGCCGGCCCCAGCACGATGCGGTCGCCGCTGGCCGCCAGCGCCGCTGCGGTGCGGACCAGCAGGGCCGTCGGCAGCGTCGGACTGTCCGAGTTCAACACCACAGCCGAACCATGCCCGCGCGCCAGCATGGTCAGCACGGCATGCAGCAGGCAGCGGCCGAACCCTTGAACGTTCGGCGGCATCAGCGGCGAACCGTCCGCCAGCAGCAGCCTGGTTCCGCCGGCGAGATGGCCGTTGAACAGCGCCTCCTGTCCCTCGGGCGCGTAGGCGATGTAGCCGGAAATCGGCACCTCACGTGCCGCCAGCGCGATGTTTTCGGTGATGTCGCGCAAAAACGCCGCACTGAGGGCGGCGGCCTGATCAGCCGTCAGCGGCGGACACAGGCGCGTCTTGGAAAATCCCGCGCGCGGCGCTTTGGCCATCACGCCGATCGCGCAGTTTTCAGACGCTTTATGCAACTCCGACCCCATGCCTCACATCCCGCTCAATCAGTGATCGCCGCGATCTGTCCAGAACCCAGGCGGCGACTGGTTCGTTACGTAGTTGGCCGTAACGAATGGCGGATCCTTAGTGCCAAATTTGGTCGGGATTGTGATCTTGAAGGGGCAACCACGCCGTGTCGGCAAAATGTCATCGGATAACTTGAACGCCATCAAGCCCCGCGGGTGCGGCGCCGTTGCCATGTCGATGCCCTCACGACACCCGGCCGTCCGCTCGAACCCGGCATGGCGGGCGGTCGTGTCGATATCGGTCCGGTTTAACATCCCGATCAATCGTCTGCCACGCCAATGGCCGATCATGACCAGCCCTCGACACCGAAGCCTGGCGCTGTTTGAGCAACCTGGGGACGGCCGCAGCGCTTTTCCACCACCGATGGCCGCTGCTCGGTGATCCGGCCGGCAAGCCGCGGGCGATCCGTGGCGGCGTCCCGCCCATACCAGACATCGTGATGGCGACGCGTGACCGTCGCACTGACCCGGCAGGCCGGTGCCAGCTTGCCGCCCGGGAAGAGCACCGCCTGCACAGGGTGTTTGCCGCGGGGCAGCACCGTCGGCGCAGGCCGCACGCTTTCGTGGCCATTGCTGTCGCGGGCCGTCGGCATCGTCACCATGCCCAGCAACAGGTTCTCGCCGCATCCGCGCTCGCTCCAGCCCCACCAATCGGGTTCCCGCGGTTCGTGAGGTCTGCCGAGTGCCTGGCCGAGCGTCATTGCAGTGAACGTCTTCGGCGCCAGGAGCACGATGGTTACAGGCATCACGATAAAACCCGCATCCCGTTATTTCTCCCCTGGTAGCTCCCTGTCAGTCCCCGCTGTTGTTCCCCAGGGCCAGGTCTCTCTCATTTGCCGATCATCCTAAGGCCGGGATACCCTGGCGGACAATGATCGGTAGGACCGTCCCATGTCCCAGCCCATGCCCGCCCTCAGCCTCGTGGCTGTTCCAGGCCGCCGCCGCCGCACCATCGAGCTCGCACAGGAGATCGAGCGCCGCGGCTTCGCCGGCATCTACTCGCCCAGCATGTTCGGCAACATGTCGCTGTGCGAGGCACTGGCGTGGAACACCACGTCCATCCCGTTCGGCACCGCCATCGCACCGATCTATCAGCGCACCATCGGCGATTTCGCCCAGAGTGCCGCGCTGATGCACGAGGTCTCGGGCGGCCGCTTCCGCCTCGGCATCGGCGTGGCGCACGCCCCATCCCACATCAGAATGGGCGTCACGCCGGGCAAGCCGCTGGGTGACATCCGCGGCTTCATGGACAGGTTCCGCGCCCAGGAAGGCCTCGGCGCACTGCCGCCGGTCATCGTCGCCGCGCTGCGCCGCAAGATGGTGGCGCTGGCCGGCGAGATCGCCCAGGGTGTGGTGTTCGCCAACGCCGCCCGCTCCCACATGCGGGCCTCCTTGGCGGCACTGCCGGCCGACAGGCGCGCCGATCCGGACTTCTTTATCGGCAACATGATCCCAACCTGCATCAGCGACGACGTCGAGGCCGCCAAGGCGGTGTGCCGCCGCACCCTCACCAGCTACGGCTTTCTGCCGAACTATCGGAATTACTGGAAAGAGGCCGGTTATCAGGACGAGATGGCGGCGATCGAGACCGCCATCGCCGAAGGCCGCAAGGACGACGTGCCAAACTACTTCTCCGACCGATGGCTGGCCGACAACACGCTGTTCGGGCCGGCCTCGAAGGTGCGGGAGGGTGTCGAAGCGTGGCATGACGCCGGCGTCCGCGACCTGATCATCGTGCCGTCATCCGCCGCCGGAAACCAGATGAAGGCACTGCAGGAGGTGTTCGCCGCGTTCGCCTGAGCCGAGGGCTCCGCCCCTCGACCCCGCCAAGGACCGACGGCCCTTGGAACCCTTGACCGCCGCCGCCGCGTTGGCCACGGTTCTTCCACCATCCCATGAAAGGACTTCCCGATGGCGACCCATGAGGGCCTGCGTTTCGGCATCTTCCTCGCCCCCTTCCACCGCGTCGGCGACAACCCCACCCTGGCCATCGGCCGCGACCTCGAGCTGGTCCAGTGGCTGGACCACCTCGGCTACGACGAGGCCTGGATCGGCGAGCACCATTCCGCCGGGTGGGAGATCATCGCCTCGCCGGAAATCTTCATCGGCGTGGCGGCCGAGAAGACCCGCCACATCATGCTGGGCTCCGGCGTGACCAGCCTGCCTTACCATCACCCCTTGCTGGTGGCGCAGCGCTTCGTGCAGCTCGACCACATGACCCGCGGCCGAGCGATGCTGGGCTGCGGACCGGGTGCGCTGGTATCGGACGCTTACATGATGGGCATCGACGCCGAACGCCAGCGTGGCATGATGGACGAGTCGCTCGGCGCCATCATGGCGCTGCTGGCCTGCCAGGACCCGGTCAACATCAAGACTGACTGGTTCGAGTTGCGCGATGCCCGCCTGCACCTGAAACCCTACACCAAGGGCGGCTTCCCGATCGCGGTGGCCAGCGCCACCACCCCGGCGGGTGTGCTGGCCGCGGGCAAGCACGGCGCCGGGTTGCTGTCATTGGGCGCCGGCCTGCCCGGCGGATCGGCCAAGCTCGCCGACTACTGGAAGATGGGTGAGGCCGAGGCAGCGAAATACGGCAAGACCATGGACCGCGACGGCTGGCGCCTGGTGATCAACATGCACTGCGCCGAGACCGACGAGCTGGCGATGGAGGAAGTCCGCCGCGGCGAGCGCGTCGAAACCCTGTCCTACTTCAGCGAAACCCTCGGCCGCCCGCCGATGCGCAGCGAAAACCCCCTGGCCGAGGGCCTCGCCGCCGGCTCCACCCTCGTCGGCTCCCCCGAAACCCTCATCGCCGGCATCCACCGCCTGCTCGGTTTCACCGGCGGCGGGGCAGGGGCGGTGCTGTTCCGCAGCCACGAATGGGCCAACCGCGAGCAGACGCTGCGCAGCTACGAACTGTTCGCCCGCTGGGTCATGCCCCAGTTCCAGGGCAGCGTGGACTCCACGATCTCCTCACGCGAGTGGTGCAGCGAGAACCGCGCCGGCATCTTCGGCCCGGCGGTCGGTGCCTTCCGCAAGGCCTTCACCGATGCGGGCCAGGAGGTGCCGGAGCACATGCGGACCAGGGTGCATACCGGCAAGTCGGAGGTGGGGTAGTGGCGACCAGCAGGTCTTGGATTCGCTGTCTTGCTGTCCACGAGGGCCAAAAGGTAACTGGCTGCCATGGTAATCGTTTCTGGTAACGAGCGACAGCACCTTGAGAGAAGCCCCCCGCGGCTGCTTCTTCCAGCAATCCCAACGCCTCACTTTTCATCTTTACATCGAGGTAGCGCGCGAACACGATCCGCGGACAACGGCCCATCATAGGTCCACCCGGATATCTGGTAATGTGCTACCAGCTAGTGGGTACCCCTGCTTGTGAGGTCCATCATGAACGAGGTCGTCAAGGTTGAAATCCCGATTGATGCCGTCGCGGCGGACGCGCTGAAGGACCCCGCGACTCGCGAGCACGTCGGTCGGCTCATCAGCCGGATCGCTTTGCTGTATCAGCAACAGGACCGCCTTGCCGATGTTTTCGCCCGCACCGCACAGGCTGCGGCAGCGTCCGGCCTGACCGACAGCGACATCGACGCCGAGTTGGCTGCCTACAACAACGAGCGCCGCACCTGATCGTCATCGATGCGAGTTCCGTCGTCGGCGCCGCCCTCAAACGCGACAGCGTCCCGAGGCAAGCGATCCTCAAGGCGCGGGCCACGGACATCATCGCCCTCTCACGGCCCGTCTTCGAGGAAATCCGAGCCGTCCTGGGAAGACCTAAATTCCGCCGCTATCTGTCCGATGCAGATCGCCATGAAATCCTCACGCTTATCGCCGACGCCGCGGTATGGGTCGAACCGGTCACGGCGGTTTCTGACTGCCGGGACCCCAAAGACAATATGTATCTCGCGCTCGCGGCCGCCGTTGCAGCGGACTTCCTTTTGTCCAGCGACGAGGACCTACTCGTCCTGGACCCATGGCGCGGTGTCCGCGTCATGCGCCCAGCGGCATACCTTGATAGGCCGTAGCTAAGATCGGCCGAATAGAAGCCGACGCTGCCGCGGCCCGAGATCCCGGCATCCACCGCCTGCTCGGTTTCACCGGCGGCGGGGCAGGGGTAGTGCTGTTCCGCAGCCACGGATGGGCCATCCGCGAGCAGACGCTGCCCAGCTACGAACTCTCCGCCCGGGTCATGCCCCAGTTCCGGGGCAATGTGGACTCCACGCTCTCCTCGCGCGAATGGTGCAGCGAGAACCGCGCCGGCATTGTCGCGGTGCGCCACCGCGAAGCCGCCCTGCGCGGCTCGTCCGCGACGCCAGGTGATCCGGTGACCCACGAGCGTGGCATCGTGTTCAATTGTATTGAAACCGCTGCGCTTTTATGTGTATAAAAAGATCTACCTCTACACATCGGACCCTGCCATGCGAACGAATATCGAGATCGACGATGCCTTGATTGCCGCCGCCATGCGGGCGACCGGGCAAACGACCAAACGGGGAACGGTTGAAGAGGCTCTGCGCCGGGTGGTGGCCAGCCATCGCCGGCTGCAAGCCATCGAGGACATGGCTGGGCTGGGCTGGGAAGGCGATCTCGACGCAATGCGCAGCGGGCGCCAGACATGATCGTCGTCGATTCCTCGGTGTGGATTGCGAACCTGCGCGAACAGCCGCTCCCAGCCGTCCGCAAACTGCGGCAGCCGGACGTCGCCGATGCGGCGATCGTCGGCGACATCGTCCTGACGGAGGTGTTGCAGGGCGCGCGCGATGACGCGCATGCGGCCCGACTGGAAGCCGCCCTGAGACGGTTTCCGGTCGCGGCCATGGTGGGTGACGCAATAGCCGCCAAAGCGGCTGGTTACTACCGACGACTGCGCTCGGCCGGGTTCACCATGAACAAAATCGCCGATTTGTTGATCGGGACGTTCTGCATCGAACACAACCACAGGCTGCTGCACTGCGATGACGACTTCGATCCGATGGAAAGACTTTGCGGGCTGCGTTGCCTGCGATAAGCCGTCGCGTCCTACTCCGCGTCAGCCCGGCGCGGGGCGACCGCACCCCGAAGTCGCCCCGCGTAGCCCCGGACCTACCGCGTAAATCCTTCAAGCTGATCCTGTGCCCAGGCAACAACCTGTGGGATGCTCTGGCTTTTCAGCCTGGCGACCATCCCGGTGTGAACCGCGCGCTGATAGATCTGCACGGCGATGTCGGGTGTCGCCTCGGACGCGGTGATGTTGGGCTGCGAACCGTGCCACGGCCGGATCGGATAGTTGTAGACCGTGCCCTTCGGAGGAGAAACGTTCTCCCACACCTTGAAGTCGTTCATGCTGCTGAAGGTCGGCAGGTCATAGCCGTCCACGACGTTCGTCCGTTCCTCCACCTGTTCGCGCTGCATCAGGAATTCGATCAGCGCCTTGCCTGCGGTCTTGTTGGGGCTAAAGCCGTAGATGCCCCAGAAGAATGTCGCACTTGGCACGTAACGACCGTGCGCACCGGCCGGCGGCGCGAAGGTCCAGCAATCGGCGGCGACCGCCGGCGAATCGCGTTTGGCGACCGCCCAGGCCGATGGCGGGTTGAAGATCAAAGCGGACTTGCCCGAGATCAGCGCCCGATTGTTCGATGCATCGTCATAGCTGACCGCATCAGCCGGCAGGAACTGTATCAACTTCTGCGAGTATTCAAGCACCGCCCGCACCTGGTCCGACTTGACCTGGATCGCCCCCTCGCTGTCGATCAGGGTGGCGCCGAACGCGCGGAACATGGCGCCGATCTGATCGATGCCGTCCGTATTGTTGCCGCCGCCCAGGCCCAGTCCGAAGCTCATGCCGTCCTTGTGCGCGGCCTCGGCGACCTTCAGGAACGCGTCATAGGTCCAGCCATCCGCCAGCGCGGTCTTTTCCGGCTTCACCGGATACATCGCCTGCACGTCAACGCCATATTTCTTCATCAGGCTGATGCGGGCGCACGGCGGCTTGGTCTGGTTGCCGCTGCTGGTCGGGACCGCCATCCAATGCCCCTTCACCTTGGCCAGATACTCCGCCGTGCTGCTGCTCGGACCATACTTGGCTGTCAGCCGACCCATCACATCGTCCATCGGCACCAGTGATGCCGCGACGTTGTACATGTCCCAGTTCAGGAACGTCATGATGTCGTGGCCGGTCTTCGCCTGTGCCTCGGCGACCCCGGTCATCAGAAGTTTCGCCCCATTCCCGGTAATGAAGTCGACCCTGGTCTCGACCTTGTTCTTCTCGGCCCAGGCGCCGACCTGCTTTTGCATGATCTTGTTGCCGTCAGGCACCCAGTGATCCCAGAAACCCACCGCCAGACTCCCGGCCGCGCCGGCGGTTCGGATGTGCACCAACGGCAGGGCGGCGGCCCCCGCCGACAGCAAGGCATGACGGCGCGTGACACGCATCTTTTTCATCGCTTCACTCTCCCGGTATAATTTTCTCGTTCGGCACGTTTCCCGTGCTCCGGCATCACGCTCCTGTTGACGCCGTTAGGCAATATCGCCGTCGCCAACAGCCATGCGACGCTCGGTCCCCGTCGACCGTCCGCGAAGCCCGCCGGATGTAACTAAAATCCAAAGCATGCTTGATCCATCGGATCGAGCGCAGCGTCCGGTCCGGTCAACCCCGCCCGTCCACCTGCCAGGACGGCCAGCCCAGGACGGCCAGCCCAGGACGGCCAGCCCAGCGGATCGCCCGCACCGATCGCTGTCGCCGCGAGGTCCATCATCCGACCGCCAACCAACCCGCGGGCCGATGATCCAGGGCGCGCACGTCGCTCCATCATGCGCGCGGCGGCGCGTCTTCAACGGGCGGCCGCGACTACCGGCTCAGGCCGGCCCGCGGCCGCCGGCGGCTCCTTTAAATTACGCTGCACCGCAGCACTTGAATATCTAAGACGACCGGTCATATCACGCCTTCATGGCGAGATGGTCATCTTCCGATGTGCGCAGCCGATTGCTCGAAGCCGGGGTTCAGGTGTTCAGCAAGTCGGGCTTCAACGGCTGCAGCGTGCAGGACATCACCGAGGCCGCCGGCGTGCCCAAAGGCTCCTTCTACAACCACTTCGAGAGCAAGGAGGTTCTTGGCGCCGCCGCGCTCGACTACTACTGGTCGGATGGCGCCTGCGACAAGCTTGCGCTGCTGCGACAGCCGGATGTCTCGCCGAAGCAGTGCCTGCGTGCCTACTTCGAGCGGATCGCCGCGGACATGGCCCAGGTCGGCTTCACCTGCGGCTGTCTGATCGGCAACATGGCGGCGGAGCTGTCCGACCATAGCCCCATTATCGCCGCCCAGATTTCCGCGATCTTCGCCGGCTGGAGCCAACGCGTCGCGGACTGCATCCGCGAGGCCCAGGCGGCCAACGAGATCTCCACCACCGCCGAACCCGAAGTGCTCGCCGTGTTCGTGCTGAACGCATGGGAAGGTGCGATCATGCGCGCCCGGATCGAGAAAGACGACCGTCCCATGCGCCAGTTTATCGAGACCCTGTTTAGCATCCTGCTCCGCTGACTACGCCAACCGCCGACTACTTTCATCAGGAAAACAGATGACCGGTCACTCTGATACGCTCGTCGTCGCCCGCGACACCGTTCCTTCAACGTTCCGCCGCCGCCCCAGGCTGTGGACCACCGGCCTGACGCTTGTCGTCCTGCTGGCCGCCGGCGCCGTGCTGTATGGCCCGAAACTGCTGCACAACGCGTCGACCGCCGCCGCCCAGCCGCTCGCCCCGCCGCCGCTGCCCGTCACCGTCAGCCCGCCCTTGCGGCGCGACCTGGCCAGCTGGACCACCTTCACCGGGCAGTTCTCGGCGGTGGATTATGTCGAGCTGCGCGCCCAGGTCAGCGGCTACCTGACCGAGATCCATTTCACCGATGGTCAGATCGTCCACAAGGGCGACCTGCTGTTCGTCATCGACCCGCGGCCCTACGAGATCGCACTTCAGCAGGCCGGCGCGCAGCTGCTGACAGCCGTCGCGGGGCTCGACCTCGCCAAGCAGGAGATCGTTCGCACCACTGAACTGCATCGCCGCGACTTCGCATCCGGCGAATTGCTGGATCAGCGCGTGCAGCAGCAACGCGCCGCGCAGGCCGCGGTCGACCAGGCAAAGGCGGCCGTCCGCTCCGCCCAGCTCAACCTCGAGTTCACCCATATCACCGCCCCGCTGAGCGGACGCATCAGCATGCACCAGGCGTCGATCGGCAATCTGATCACCGGCGGCCAGAACGGCGCCACGCCAACGCTGCTGACCACCATCGTCTCGCTCGATCCCATCCACCTCGACTTCGACATGAGCGAGGGCGACTACCTCGCCTATCAACGCTTCCTGCAAAGCCAGCACGACGGCGACCCGGTCAACCGCACCGTGCAGGCACGCCTCTCCGACGAGCACGGCTGGCCGCGGCACGGCAAGCTCGACTTCATCGACAACCAGATCGATCGCGGCAGCGGCACCATCCATGCCCGCGCCACCCTGCCGAACCCGGACCTGCTGATCGCCCCCGGCCAGTTCGCTCGGCTGCGCCTGCCGACGTCCCAGCGGAAGCCGACGCTGCTGCTGCCGGACTCGGCGATCTCCACCGATCAGTCGCGCAAGCTGGTGATGACCGTGGCGGCAGACGGCGCCGTGGTGCCCAAGCCGGTCGAGACCGGGCAGCTCAGCGACGGCCTGCGGATCATCGAGGCCGGCATCCAGCCGACCGACCAGGTCATCATCAACGGCCTGATGCGGGCGCGTCCCGGCAGCAAGGTCAAGCCGCGGCCCGGCAGCATCAAGCCGCCGGCGCAACCCCAGGAATGACCAGCCGGGCTCGTCCCGACACGCTAGCCCCCGATACATCAGCCCCCGACACCTCAGCCCAGAACACCAGGAACCCGAGCCGGATCGCACCAACCTGAAGCGATCCGGCTCCGCAGGAGCGCCCACGTCATGCGGCTTTCGCATTTCTTCATCGACCGCCCGATCTTCGCCACCGTGCTGGCCGCGTTCGTCACCATCATCGGCGCGGTCGCCTACTTCACCCTGCCGGTCGCGCAGTATCCAGAAATCGCGCCACCCACCATCCAGGTGACCGCCAGCTACCCCGGCGCCTCGGCCGAGGTGATCAGCCAAAGCGTCTCGACGCCGCTGGAGCAGCAGATCAACGGCGTCGAGAACATGGAGTATTTCACCAGCCAGGCCACCGGCGACGGCAAGCTGACCCTGACCGTCACCTTCAAGCTGGGTACCGACCTCGATACCGCGCAGGTGCTGACGCAGAACCGTGTCTCCATCGCCCTGCCGCGCCTGCCGGACGCGGTGCAGCGCCTCGGCGTCACGGTCAAGAAGAATTCGCCCGACATGCTGATGGTGATCCACCTGTCCTCACCCGACAGCTCCCGCGATCAGCTCTACATGTCGAACTACGCCACGCTGCGGGTGAAGGACCAGCTGTCGCGTATCAAGGGTGTCGGCGATGTGCAGATCTTCGGCGACCGCGACTATGCGATGCGTATCTGGCTCGATCCCGACAAGGTCGCCGCCCACAACCTGACCGCCGGGGAAGTCGTCGCCGCGCTGCAGGCCCAGAACGTCCAGGTCTCCGCCGGTGTGCTCGGTCAGCCGCCGGTCGCCGCACCGGACGCCTTCCAGCTCAACGTCGAGACCCTCGGCCGCCTCAGCGACCCCTCGCAGTTCGCCAACATCGTCGTCAAGTCCGACAACCAGGGACGTCTGACGCGGGTCCGCGATATCGGCCGCGTCGAGCTGGGGGCGCAGGACTATGGCTCCAACGGCTACCTTGATGTGCTGAACGCGGTGCCGATCCTGGTCTACCAGCAGCCCGGCTCCAACGCGCTGGCCACCGCGCAGCGTATCCGGGCAACGATGCAGCACCTGTCGAAGGATTTCCCGCAGGGACTGCGCTACGACATCGTCTACGATACCACGCTGTTCATCGCCCAGTCGGTGCATGAGGTGTTGGTCACCATTCTGGAAGCCGTCGGCCTCGTCGTCATCGTCGTCATCGTCTTCCTGCAGACCTGGCGCGCCTCCATCGTGCCGATCGTCGCCATCCCGATCTCGCTGATCGGCACCTTCTCGGTGCTGTCCGCGCTGGGCTTCTCGCTCAACAACCTGTCGCTGTTCGGCCTGGTCCTGGCTGTCGGCATCGTCGTCGACGACGCCATCGTCGTGGTCGAGAACGTCGAGCGAAACCTGCGCCTCGGCATGCGCCCGCGGGAGGCAGCGCACCGAACCATGGACGAGGTCGGCGGCGCGCTGATCGCCATCGCCCTGACCTTGTGCGCGGTGTTCATCCCATCGGCCTTCATCAGCGGCATCTCCGGCCAGTTCTTCCGCCAGTTCGCCGTCACCATCGCGGCCTCCACCGTGATCTCCTGCCTGATCTCGCTGACCCTCAGTCCCGCCCTGTGCGCGCTCTTGTTCCTGCCGCACGTCGACCACGGCAGGGTGCGCCACGCCCGCATCCTCCGTCCGCTGTTCGCCTTCTTCAACGGCTTCAACCGCGGCTTCGCCTGGCTGTCCGATCGCTACGGCAAGCTGACCGCCCGGTTGATCCGCTTCAGTGCCCTGATGCTGGTCGCCTATGCCGGGCTGATCGGCCTGACCGGCTTTCAGTTCAGCCGGGCGCCGACCGGGTTCATCCCCGATCAGGATTTGGGCTATCTGATCACCGTCATCCAACTGCCGCCGGGCGCCTCGCTGCAACGCACCGACGCGGTCGTGCGCGATGCCACCAAGATCATCCTGGGCACCCCGGGTGTGGAGCACGCCGTGGCGTTCTCCGGCTTCGACGGCGCCACCTTCACCAACGCCTCCAACGCGGGCGCGATCTTCGTGCCGCTGAAGCCGTTCGAGCAACGTCACGCCAAGGGGCAGACCGTCGGTGAGGTGCTGAACGCCCTGCGCCAGCGGCTGGGCAGCATTCAGGACGCCTTCATCATCACCATCCCGCCGCCTCCCGTAGCCGGCATCGGCACCGCCGGCGGCTTCAAGATGATGCTGCAGGACCGCGAGGGTCTTGGCCCCGAGGCCCTGGAGGCAGCGGCGCAGGACATGGCCGCCGCCGCCAACCGGATCCCCGGCCTGGCCGGCGTGTTCACCCCGTTCAGCACCCGCACCCCCAGCATCTACGCCGATATCGACCGGGTGAAGGCCGAGAAGCTGGGCGTCACACCCCAGCAGGTGTTCGAGGCGATGCAGGTCTATCTCGGATCCGCCTACATCAACGACTTCAACTACCTCGGCCGCACCTATGAGGTCACCGCCCAGGCCGATGCGCGGTTCCGGTCCAGCATCGCCGACATCGCCCGCCTGAGGACCCGCAACGCCAGCGGGGCGATGGTGCCGATCGGGTCGGTCGCGACGTTGCACAGCACCACCGGTCCGTACCGGGTGCCGCGCTATGACATGTTCCCGGCGGCCGAGGTTCAGGGCAGCACGCTGCCCGGCACGTCCTCGGGCTACGCCCTGACCCAGATGGAAAAGCTCGCCGCCCAGCGCCTGCCGCCCGGCATCGGCTTCGAGTGGACCGACCTGGCATATCAGCAGCGTGCCGCGGGCAACACCACGCTGCTGATCTTCGGCGCCTCCGTGCTATTCGTCTTCCTGGTGCTCGCGGCCCAATACGAAAGCTGGACGCTGCCGCTGTCGGTGGTGCTGATCGTGCCGATGTGCCTGCTGGCGGCGGTGACCGGGTTGCTGATCCGCGGCCTGAACGTCGATATCCTGTCGCAGATCGGTTTCGTGGTGCTGGTCGGGCTGGCGGCGAAGAACGCCATCCTGATCGTCGAATTCGCCAAGCAGGGCGAGGAGTCTGGGCTCAGCGCGGCGCAGGCGGCGATCCAGTCGGCGCGCACCCGTCTGCGCCCGATCCTGATGACGTCGTTCGCCTTCATCCTCGGCGTCATCCCCCTGGTCCTCGCCAGCGGCGCCGGCGCCGAGATGCGTCAGTCGCTCGGTACCGCCGTGTTCTTCGGCATGTTGGGCGTCACCGGGTTCGGCCTGATCTTCACGCCGGTGTTCTACGCGGTGATCCGCCGCGTGTTCGCCGGTCGGCTGCGCGCCACCGGGGCGGTGGAACATGGCGTCGGGGCACCCGCCGAGTAAAACCCGAACAGGCGACCGGCCTGCGCGCAGGGTTGGTGTGGCGGCTGCGCGCGAAATCACTACCGGACCGGTCTACCGGCGGTTGACCGAAAGGTCGATCGCTCGGCGGCCCGGTCCGCGCAGGGTTGGTGTGGCGGCTGCGCACGAAATCACTACCGGACCGGTCTACCGGCGGTTGACCGAAAGGTCGATCGCTCGGCGGCCCGGTCCGCGCAGGGTTGGTGTGGCGGCTGCGCACGAAATCAATCCCGGACCGATCCGCCCGCTGTTGACCGAAAGGTCGATCGCGTGGCGGCCCGGTCCGCGCAGGGTTGGTGTGGCGGCTGCGTGCGCATTTGATACCATCCGTTGGCCTGGATGGTGCGGCGGTCAGATCCGCGAGCTGGGTTTATAGAACGGCTCGTGCTTCGCCGGATCGATATAGTTGGCGTAGAACGCCTTCACATGCGGCAGCAGCGCCTTGGACAGGCCGTGGCGATCCACCTCGTCGTCGGTCAGCGCCGCGTTTAGTTCATCATGCAACGATTTCAGCGCGGCATCGCGGTCCACCCTGGTGAAACGGCCGTCGGCATAGATCACCTCGCCGTTGCAGATCACGCTGCGCACACCTTCGGTTTTCGCCCGCAGCAGCACCGCGTCCAGCAGCGGCGTCGCGTGATCGAGATACGGATAGCTGATCTGGCGCCAGTCCATCAGCACCATATCGGCGGCCTTGCCCACCGCCAGCGTCCCGATCGCATCGCCGAACACCGTGGTCTTTGCCCCGCCCGAGGTCGCCATGCGGAACACCTGTGCCGCGGTCGGCACGCTGTCGTCCATGCCGGGCACCCGATGCGCTCGCAGCACCATGCGCATTTCCTGCAGCATGTCGCGGTCGTCGTTGATGCCGGCTTCATCGATGCCGATGGCGGTGTTGACGCCGCGTGCCTCCAGCACGTTCAGCGCCGCGACGCCGGAGCGCAGGCGGAAATTGGACGAGCAGTTGTGGCAGACGCAGGTTCCGCTTTCCGCCAGCCGGTCGATGTCCGGCTCGCTCAGCCACACGCCATGCCCCAGCGTCATCTGCGGCCCCAGCAGGCCGAAGCGGTCGATGTAGGCGACCGCCGAACAACCGCCCCGGCGGGACGCGTATTCCTTCTGGTAGGCGGTTTCCAGCAGATGCATGTGCAGCGGGACGTCATAGGTCCGTGCTGTCTCGGCCAGACGCGTCAACGCCTGATCCGAGCACCAATGCAGATTGGCAGGTGCCAACTGGATCTTTGCCCGATCGCTGCTCTGGTGCCGGGCATGCAGATTCTGAAACAACGCGATGGAATCGTCCAGCGTCAGTTCCATCCGGTCGTACCAGCGCTGCATCGCCGGCCGCAGGTGCGCCGGAAGGCCGGCGACGAAGTCCTCGTCCGCCTGATAGACCAGGCGATTCTGATCGCGCACGGCGAACGAGTAGGACACCCGCATGCCGATATCCGAATAGGCGCGGATGACCTGCTCGGCGCCGTGTTCGACCGTCGCCAGATTGCCCGGCAGCCAGCCATGAATGTGCTGCACGGTGGTGATGCCGGAGGCGATCATCTCGAAAGCCGAATACAATGTATCGAGGTAAGGATTGAGATTCCGCGACACCATGCGGGTAACGAACCAAAGCTCCAGCGGCATGTCGGGGGAACCCAGCTGGAACGGTGTCAAGCCGACATGGTGGTGCCCGTTGATGAAGCCGGGCAGCAGGATCTCGTTGCCGCTGCCGATCACCGGCACGTCCGGATGTTCGGCCGACAGCGCCGAAAAGTCACCAACCGCCGTGATGATGCCGTCTTCCTGCAACACCGCGCCGTTGGCGATTTCGTTCCAGCTGTCACGATCGATCGCATGCGTAATGACTGATCGGCCGCGGATCAGGGATGCGGGCATGTTTGAGTGCCTTTGCAAAGCAGCGTGTTCGGCTGGGTGCAGGCCGGGTTGGCGATGGAGCCGTCATCCGTGCCGGCCGTCATCATTACCGGGATGACCCGGCGCTCCACGGATCAATCACGCTCAGGCCAGCGCCCGTGAAGCCACTGATGTCGCGCGTCGCGATTTCTGCCCCGGCCGCCAAGGCTGTCGCGGCGATCAATGCATCGATCGCGCCGATCGGGTTGCCCGACCGGCGCCTGTCCACCACGATGCCGGCATACCGGGCGGCAGCGGCTGCATTGAACGGCAGGACGCGGTTGGCGAAATCCTCCGCGAACATCGTTTCGGCAAGCTCGGCCAGCGCGGCACGCCTTCGTCCCACGGGCAGCGCCGCGATCCCTTGAAGTATCTCGGCCTGGTTTAAATGTGTGGTATAGAGCAACGACCTGGGCTGCGCCGCCACCCAGGCAATAACCCCAGGGTGTGGTTCCGGGCGCATGAGTTCCGAGATGACGTTGGTATCCAGAACGATCACGAGGTCAGGTCGGGCGGCTCGCCGGCCAGCTCCGGCGGCGGTTCCGCCAGTTCAACGCCGCCCAAGGGGGCGAAACGTCGGCGAATTGCTTCCGCCAGGTCGAGCGACGGGGCGCTATCGTCATCCAGGGCGGTATTCAGGATGACGCGAAGTTCGGCCTCCATTGACCGACCATGCCGCGCCGCGCGAAGGCGCAGACGCTCCTTGGCGACCAAGGGGACATTGCGGATGGTCAAAGTCGTGAACCGGGACGAACTGCTCAGCATACCTCAGTGTAGGCATTGAAGGCACTGAATGCAACGCGGCGAACCAGCGGCGCAAGGCGGTCGGGCGACCCAACGATCCTCTCATCCGACTTCGCTCGGTCAGGTTCAAGGCGGCCTGTCCGCTCATCCGATCGCCGTCAACAGCGACGTCGGATTGTCACGCCCGACACGGCTTTTTCCTGGCAGACAACATCTATAGATGACCGGTGATCCCGCGCCGCTTATCCAGGAACCGGCTCGCCGCGACCGCGGGGGCTGGAACCGAGATTCCAGCCCCGCGCTGCTTATTCCGCCGCGACCTGCTGCCCGACGACATCCGTCGAGTAGCGCAGATGCACCGGTGCGTTCGCCTCCCACGGATCCTTAAGCCCAAGCCCGGCGCCGAATTGCTTGATCGCCGGCATCACCTCTCCGCACAGCAGCTGGATGCAGCGGCGGCGATCTTCCTTGTTGACGTTTCCATCGTTGGCCCAGATGGCCATGATGCCCGGGCGGGTGTGCTCGACCAGGTACTTCAGCCGCTCGATCACCTGGTCCGGCGTCCCGGCGATGATCATGGTCGAATTGACCTGATCCTCGAACGTCGGGCTGCCGCGCGGATTTTTGGCTCGCCCGACCGCGAACTCGACGAAACCCCGCCGCCCGGACGGCGAGAAGTACCCCGCCGGATTGGCCCAGACCGGATTGGCCAGGCCGGTGAATTCGCCCTGCATCCACATGAACTGCCGAGCATTCTGTAGCGCCTTTTCCTCGGTGTCCTGGACGTGAACCCGGATCAGGTAGCCGAAATTCTCCGATCCGGCGGTGTAGCCGACATCCGCCGCCGCCTGATTGTAAGTCTCGCGGATCGTCTTGGTCGCCTCGATCGAGGTATTCAGCGCGATGTAGGGATAGCGCTGTTGCGCCGTCCAGATCACGGTTTCCTTCGACAGCACGCCGGGTATCCACACCCGTGGATACGGTTGCTGCAGCGGCAGCGCCCAGGGGTTGACCACGCGCTGCTGGTAGTGCGTGCCCTCCCAGCGGAACGGACCCGGCTGGGTCCAAGTCTTCTGCACCAGGTCATGCGCCTCGACGAACCGCTCGCGGTTGAACGCCGGGTTGACGCCGTTGGCCAGCTGCTCCTGCCCGCCGCCGCGAACGAAGCCCGACACCAGCCGGCCCTTCGAGATCATGTCGATCATCGCCAGCTCTTCCGCGAGCTGCACCGGATTCTCGGTCAGCGGCAATGGATTCCCAAGGATAACGATCTTGACGCGCTTGGTCACCGCTGCCAGGATCGAGGCGAACATGTTCGTCCGAGCCTGCATGCAGAACGGTGCGTTATGGTGCTCGTTCAGCATGATGCCGTCCGCGCCGGACTCTTCGGCGAGGATATACTCCTCAAGATACTCGTTATAAAGCCGGCTGCCGGCGACCGGATCATAGTGCGAGTTGGAAAAGTTCAGTGCCGTGGCACCATAATCGAGGCCGGCCTTGGCGTCGTACGCCGACATCGGCTGTTCGGTGAAATACATCATATGCATGGCGGAACCCTCCTTCAGCTGTTGGACAGGAAATCGATCGTCAGCCTGGCGACGGCGTCGGGCTTTTCCATCTCGGCGAAATGTCCGCATGCCGGAATGGTCGTCAGGGTCGCGTCATGCAGCGCGCGGGCATACAGCTGGCCGGCGCTGAGCGGCACGATCCGGTCATCGTCGCCCCAGATGATCAGCGCCGGCGAGCGCACCCCACCCAGCAGATGCGGCAAGGTCTGGCTGTACATGTATGGCTTCCACGCCGTGCGAAAACTCATTTCCCGGGCGATGTCCCAGGCCTCGAGCTGGTCGGTGCTGACATCGCCATAGGTCGCGGCGAACGCGGCCTCATCATGGAACCCGGCGCGCGGATAGACGATATAGGAAACGATGGCCTGATCGGCGATGTCGCCCTCGGGCGGCTTGACGCCCATGGCACCGACCAGCACCAGCTTCTTGTAGACAACAGGTGCCAGGCTTGCCATTTCGGCCGCGATCCAGCCGCCGAAGCCCAGGCCGACCAGCGACACCCCGGCCAGGCCCAAATCAGCCAGCAGCCAAGCATGAACCGCGGCGATGTCGCGCGGATGGCGCATCCATTGCGCGCGCTCCGACTTGCCCCAACCTGGATGGTGCGGGATGATGACGTCATACTGGGCGGCCAGCGTGTCGTAGAAAGGCAGCCGGTCGACCGTGCCGATGTCATGATGCAACACCAAAACCGGCGGCCCGCTGCCCGCTCGGGAGACGTGCAGCTTGATGCCGGCGATCTGTTCGATCGTTTCGGTCCAGACGACGCTCATTCCTGGCCTCCTCTTTCGCGGTTTCTGCGCAAAAGGATACCCACCAGTAGTCCGCCCTGTCCAATCCGGGCTGTCCAATCCGCGCTGTCCAGTCCCGCGCTCGTGGACAAAATCCGACGGAAAGGTCCGTCCAATTCTACCACTAGCACTTGATTTGGTGGGCCGATTCACCCGACCGCGAGGATGCGTCTGTCGGGATCGGACCACTAGATGATCTGATCGGGGCGCAGCCGGCACAGATCGGCGTCCGTTTCTGTCTCGATCTGGATCGTCGTGTGCCCGATCTGAAACCGCGCGTGCAGGGCCGCGGCGAGCTCGTTCAGACTGGGTTCCGCCGGTCCGGCGTGGCAAACCAGGTGCGCGGTCAGGGCCGTCTCGGTGGTGCTCAGGCCCCAGATGTGCAGGTCGTGGACCTCGCGCACACCGGGTCTGGCGGCGAGCCAGTCACTGACCTCCTGCTGGGTCAACCGCGATGGCACCGCGTCCAGCGAAAGATCGAGTGCCTCTCGCAGGGTCGTCCAGGTGCCGGCGACGATAACGACCACAAGGCCCAGGCTGGCGATCGGGTCCAGCCAGATCAGGCCGGTCAACCGGATCGCCAAGGCCGCCGCGACGACACCAAGTGAGACAAGGGCATCACCCGCCAGATGCTGGAACTGCGCCAGGATATTCAGGTCGCTGTGGCGGTCGCGCATGAACAGCAGCGCGGTGCCCCCGTTGACCAAGATCCCGGCGCCGGCGACCGCCATGACGATGCCGGAGGCAACCGGTTCCGGCTCCGCCAGCCGCCGGATCGCCTCGATGCCGATGGCGCCGACCCCGATCAGCAGTACCGCGGCATTGATCAGCGCGGCCAGGATCGAGCTGCGGCCCCAGCCATAGGTCCGGCGCGCGGTCGGCGGTCGGCGCATCAGCCAGGCCGCTGCCCAGGCCAGCAGCAAAGCCAGCACGTCGCCCAGATTGTGCGCCGCGTCCGCCACCAGTGCGACCGAGTTCGCCGCCAGCCCGAACAGCGCCTCGGCCACTACGAACCCCATGTTGATGGCGGCGCCCGCGGCGAAGGCGGCATCCATCCGGGCCGGCACGGGATGGTGATGCCCGGGCGCGTGCGCGTGATGCCCAGGCGCGTGATGCCCAGCTCCGGGCGGGTGATCATGGTGTGCATGCTGGTGTGGCGTCATGCGGCGGATCCTGCCATAACCCGGGGCATCCGGCGACCGGGCCAAAAATGCCATATCGCAATGGCGTATTGGTGATGAGGTTTGCCGGGCTCGCTGCCCATGTCTCAAACTCTGTGTTCAATTCTCGGAAAGGCTGCGGCCCCCGGTCATGCTGGCCAGTTCCATCACGTCGCTGCTGGCACTGGCTGGCCACTCCGTGCTTTTCCAGACCGGTGCCATCATCCTGGCCACCTTCATTCTGGAGGACGCGGCGACCGTCGCCGCCGCGATGCAGGTCCAGGACGGCAGCCTGTCGCTGACGGTCGCGCTGGGATCGCTCTATGCCGGCATCGTCCTGGGTGATCTCGGCTTGTATGGCCTCGGGCGCCTGTCCGCGCGGGTTCCCTGGATCGCCCGGCAGTTGCCGCCGCACCGCCAGGAGGCCATCCGTGGATGGCTGTCGGGGCGGATCTTCAAGGTGGTGCTGGTCAGCCGGTTCCTGCCGGGATTGCGGCTTCCCACCTACACCACCTGCGGCTTCGTCGGGGCCAACCTGCGCCAGTTCACCCTGGCGGCCGTTGTCGCCACCGCGTGTTGGACCAGCCTGCTGTTCGCCGTCTCGCTCAAGCTGGGCCAGTTCCTGATGGATCATATGGGCGCCTGGCGGTGGGCCGGGGCGGCGGGCTTCGTCGTCTTCATCATCCTGGCGGGACGGGTCGCGGCCGCGAGCTTGCAAGGGGTTCGGCGGTGAGGCTGGGGTCTTCCAGCGGCAGCTTTCCAAGGATGCGGCGTGCACCGGCCTGCTTGTCGTGGGCCTGGTGTGCATCGGCCTGCTGTTCATGAATTTGACGTTTAGGGGTGGGGCAATGAGGCTGGGGACGATCAGGCTGGACTCCACGATCGCCGCCCCGCACGCAGCGGAAAAACGTCGTCGCCCGATTTCGTTCTTCGAGTTCTGGCCGGGCTGGATGTTCTACACCCCGGTGGTGGCCCATTGGCTGCTGCTGGGTCTGCGCTATGGCGACTTCAGCCTTCCCACCGCGGCCAATCCGCGGATCAGCACCGGCGGGCTATGCGGCGAGTCCAAGCTGTCCATTCTGTCCCAGGTCGGCGAGCAGGCGCAGCCGCTGGTCGCCAAGGCCTGCGGCGTGCTGGCGCGTGCTGACGGATCGGCGGCGGCTGAGGCGGCGATGCAAGCCAGCGGACTGCACTATCCGGTGGTGGCGAAACCCGATATCGGCTGCAACGGCACCGGCGTCCGGTTGATCCGCGACCGCGCGGCGATGACCCGCTACCTCGCGGCGTTCCCCCCGCGGGAGACCGTCGTGCTGCAGCATTACGTCGAGGAAGCCAACGAGGCCGGCATCTTCTACGTTCGCCATCCCGATGAGCCGCATGGTCGGATCACCTCGATGACGATCAAGCAGCCGCCGATGGTGGTGGGCGACGGTCGCTCGACCCTGCGGGCGCTGATCCTGGCGGATGAGCGGGCACGGCTGGTGCCGCATCTCTATCTGACGCGTCTGGCCGATCGGCTGGACAGCGTGCCCGCCGCGGGCGAGCCGGTGCAGCTGGTTTTCGTCGGCAATCACTGCAAGGGATCGATCTTTCAGGATGGCCGAGCGATGGTGACGCCCGCGCTGACCACGGCGATCGACCGGCTGGCGCGGTCGATGCCCGAGTTCTATTTCGGCCGCATCGACGTGCGATTCGCGTCCACCGTCTCGCTGCGCCGCGGGACCGGTTTTCAGGTGATCGAGATCAATGGCGCGGGGTCCGAGGCGACACATATCTGGGACCCGACCACCACGTTGCTGGAGGCCTGGCGGACCCAGTTCTTCCACTACGGCTCGGCATTTCGCATCGGCGCGGCCAATCGCAAGCGTGGCTTTGCCGCGTCCGGCGTGCGGGCGATGTATCGCGACTGGATGAACCAGCGCCGCCTGATGGCGATCTATCCGCTGAACGACTGAACCCGTTCGAACCCCTGAGCACGAGCGACCGCCGGAACATCGCTGACCGCCCCAACAGGATTGACCACCGGAACATCGCTGGCCGCCGGAACATCGCTGACCACCGGAACACGGCTGACCATCAGAACATCGCTGATCATCGGAACACGGCTGGCCGCGTCGGGATCGGCGTTTGCCAGAAGCGCGGACGGCTGCTGGACTCCGGTGATCGCGCCGGAGCGGCAGAGATGGCGGACACCACCGAGGAAGTCGAGGAACTGGAGCGAGTCGCGGCCTGGCGGCTGCGTCGGGTCGACGCCGACCCGGCCGACACCGCCAGTGCCGAGGCGGCCGTGCTGCTGGATCGCCTGGCCGAGGATCTGCGCCAAAACGACCATGCCGCGTTGTGGATCGAGCTGCGATCGATCGGCAACTGGCTGGCCGAATCCGACGCGATCTCCGACTTCGCCGAACTGGCGGGGGGCTACCGCGCGCGGATCGGCGTTTCGGAGCACCCGGCGGATGGCGCGGACTATTTGCGGCGTTTGCTGGCCATCGCCCACGGCCTCGTGTAGTCGTGCGGCGCGTCTGCGCGGGTTCGTCGAGGGAACCGCGCGGTTTGCCGGGTCCGCCGACGTCCTTGCCCGCTCTGGCTTGCCCGCTCTGGCTTGCCCGCTTCGGCTTGCCCGCTGTGGCTTGCCTGCTTCGGCGGTGATCCCGACGATGATCATCCGATGCTGTGGGCGGCTCCGGAACTCCTGTATTCTGCCCGTTCGAATCGGCTGGAGCCACGCATGGACATCATACAAGCCCTCGTCATCGCCATCCTGCAGGGGGCGACCGAGCTGTTTCCGGTCAGCAGCCTGGGTCACGCGGTGGTGCTGCCGGCGTTGCTGCATTGGGGGATCGATCAGCGCGCGCCGGCGTTCCTGCCGTTCCTGGTGATGCTGCACCTGGGCACCGCCGCGGCTCTGCTGGGGTATTTCTGGCGCGACTGGTGGGCGATCATCACAGGCCTGCTGGGGGTGGGTGGGGCGCATCAGGTCGCCGAGAGCCGGCGGGTGTTCGTGCTGGTGGTGATCGCCACGATCCCGGCGGTCATTCTTGGCTTCGTGCTGGAGAAGCTCGTCCGGGGCCTGTTCGGTTCGCCGGTCGTGGCAGCCTCGTTCTTGATTGTGAACGGCTTTCTGCTGGTGTTCGGCGAGCGTCTGCGCGCCCGTGGCCGGAGTGAACGCGACCTGTCCAGCCTGACGCGGATGGACGCGTTGCTGGTCGGGTGCTGGCAGTGCACCGCGTTGATCCCAGGTATCTCGCGGTCCGGGGCGACCATCGTCGGCGGCCTGCTGCGCGGTATCAACCATGAGGGCGCGGCGCACTTCTCGTTTCTGATCGCGACGCCGATCATCCTCGGCGCGACCGTGCTTGAAGTGCCCAAGCTGCTGCACGAGCGCGTGGCGCAGGGTGTGCTGGAGATCTCGATCGTCGCCGCGGTGGTGGCCGGTGTCACCGCACTGCTCAGCACCGCGTTTCTGATGCGGTATTTCCGGCAGCATGACAGCTGGGCGCTCAATCCATTCGCCTATTACTGCATCCTGGCGGGCGGGATCAGCCTGGCGGTGTTGTTGCTGCTGTAATGGGCCTGATCGAATGGGCCTGATCGAATGGGCCTGATCGCGTGGCTGATCGTCTGCTACGTGTTCCTCTACGCGCCGATCGCGTTCCTGATCGTCTTCAGCTTCAACGACTCGCGGCTGGTGACGGCGTGGTCGGGGTTCTCGACCCGCTGGTACCACACGCTGTGGCACGACCAGGCGTTGATCGACGCCACGTTCCTGTCGCTGCGGATCGCCGCGGTTTCGGCGACGATCGCCTGCGTGGTGGGGGCCACGGCCGGCTTCGCGCTGGCGCGCTTCGGCCGGTTTCGCGGCCGCGGGCTGTTCGAGGCGGCCCTGGCCGCGCCATTGGTGATGCCCGAGGTGATCACCGGGCTGTCGCTGCTGCTGTTTTTCGTGACCCTGGAGCAGCTGGTCGGCTGGCCCACGGGGCGCGGGGCGGGCACGGTGACGGTGGCGCATGCCTCGGTTTCGGTTGCCTATGTCGCGGTGGTGGTGCGTGCGCGCCTGGCCGACGCGGGGGAGGTGCTGGAGCAGGCGGCGATGGATCTGTATGCGCCGCCGTGGCAGGCATTTGCGTTGATCACGCTGCCGCTGATGGCACCGGCCTTGGTCTCGGGCTGGCTGCTCTCGTTCACTTTATCGATGGACGACGTGGTGGTGGCCAGTTTCACCTCCGGGCCGGGCGCGTCGACCTTGCCGATGGTGGTATTTTCCGCCACGCGGCTGGGCGTGACGCCGGAGATCTATGCGCTGGCAACGATGATCGTCGCGGCGGTCGCGACCGGGCTGCTGGCTGTGGCGCTGCTGTGGCGCCGGCGGGGCCGCCGGCGGATCCGGAGCTGATATCGCCTGCCCGGGGCTAATACCGCTTGCGAGGTAGGGAAAGCATGAGCACGAAAATCGAGGCACCGGCCAGTTACACCGACGTCGCCAAGTTGCTGCACTGGCTGGTGCTGACCTTGCTGGTGGCGCAGTTCAGCGTCGCCTGGACCATGCCGGACATCACGCATGACACCAAACCGGTCGGGCTGATCGCCTGGCACCTGTCGATCGGCGCCTGCATTCTGTTCGTCATGCTGATCCGGCTGGGTTGGCGGGCGAGCCACACCGCGCCGCCGGCACCTACCGACCTTTCGCCGCCGCTGCGGGTGCTGTCGCGGACGACGCATTTCCTGCTGTATGCGATCCTGATCGTGTTGCCGCTGCTGGGCTGGATCAACGCCAGCTCACGCGGATGGACGGTGAAGCTGTTCGGGATCATCCCACTGCCGGCGCTGGTGCCATCCGGATCACCGTGGGGCCATCGAATGGGCGACGTTCACCAGACCGTCGCGCTGATCCTGCTGGGTGTGGCCGGGCTGCACGTGCTGGGTGCGCTGTATCATCAATTCATTCTGCGCGACGGGCTGCTGCGGCGGATGCTGCCCGGCGCCGCACCCCCCTGAGGGGTGTGCTGCTGGGGTCTGATCGCTTCAGCTTGAAGCGATCGGTCCGAAGGTCTGCTTGTTTGATACTGGTCGACGCTGTCATTGACCAGTATGCGCGCCAGGTTGGCGGGCGCGAGCGAGGGGACCGAGCCCGCAAGGGAGGGGCGGCGCGCGAAAACACACTCTGATCCGGCGGCGCAAGCCACCGACTGTTGGGGTGGACGGCCCAACGGCATCTCGTGCCACAGTTGAGTTGTCATACCCCAACCAAGGACCGTCCGAATGAAGTTTAAGCGCATCGCGATCGACACGTCCAAGCACGTGTTCACGCTGCACGGCGTTGATGAGCAGGAGCGCCCGGTGCTGCGGCGCGAGCTCAAGCGCGGCCAGATGGAAAGCTTCTTTGCCAAACAAGAGCCAACCGAGGTGGTGCTGGAAGCCTGCGGTGGCTCCCACCATTGGGGCCGCCTGTTGAGCAAGCTTGGCCACCGCGTTCGCCTGATCCCGCCGCAATACGTCAAGCCCTTCGTCAAGCGAGCCAAGAACGACCGCAACGACGCCGAGGCGATCGGCGAGGCGGCGTCACGTCCGACCATGCGTTCGGTCGCGGTCAAGAGCGTCGACCAACAGGCCGACGGTATCATCCTCAAGCATCGTGAGATGCTGGTGAGCCAGCGCACCCAGGCGATCAACGCGCTGCGCGGCCATGCGGCGGAATTCGGCGTGGTGGCCGCCAAAGGCATCGTCAAGGTCGCGCCACTGCTGGTGGAACTCGCTGCTGACAATACCATTCCCGCCACCGCCCAGGCGATGTTCTCGCAGATGGGGGGGCATATCGAGGCGCTGGATCAGCAGGTGGCGGCGTTGGATGGCGAACTGGCGGCGCTGCACAAGGCCAACCCGGTCAGCCAGTTGCTGGCCGGGATCCCCGGCGTTGGCCCGCTGGGCGCGATCACCCTGGCCTTGACGGTGGAGCCCGGGAACTTCGGCTCCGGGCGACACTTCGCAGCCTGGTTGGGCTTGACGCCGAAGGAACATTCCACCGGCGGCAAGCAGCGCATGGGCAAGATCAGCAAGGCTGGCAATGAAAGGTTGCGGCAATTGCTGGTCGTCGGCGCCATGTCGGTCATCCGCTTCGCCAAGCCAGGCAGTAAATCCGCCTCGGCATGGCTTCTACAATTGCTGGAGCGTAAGCCGCGCAAGCTCGCTGCGGTCGCTCTGGCTAACAAGATGGCCCGGATTATCTGGACCATGATGTCGCGCGGGGAAGCGTATCGGCGCCAGCCGGTCACCGCCTGAACCGCGCGTCGACGCCGAGGGTTTAAAGGCACGCAAGCGATGGCGATCGGTCGAACCGACGCGCGACACACTCCGCTCATACCAGTGGCAGTCCCATGCCGCCCGATTGTTTGGATGTCGCTCGTGGAACCCATCTGGGCAGAGACAGCAAAGGTTCCGTCGGCGCCGCCGATGGAATGCTGTCGGAGGGCAGCGGGCATGGTCCCGCCTCAAAGGCCGGACACATGACCGCATTCGAACCTAAGCCAGTATGTTGCGAAACCTACTTGAACCCTACGGGCCGTCCACACATGGTATGTGGGGACGATTCATGCCCGAGGCTGGTCCAACCCCTGACGATCGCGCGCTCGGGTCGGCGCCTCGGGGCGCCTGAGTTGCTGGGCCGTGGCGTTCAGAGCGCCGATCCGGATCATCTCGGCCCGACGTTGCGCGGGCGCGAGCGAGGCCAGGCTACGGGAACACTCCGCCGCGACGCCGGCCATCGCGTCGGCCCATGCCAGCCTGCGCCGCTGCTCGGTCGGCCGGCCTGGTGCGGTGGGTTCGGCGTGGTCGACCATCGGGTCTGCCGCTTGCGGCGGATGCTCCGCATTCGTCTGGTCGGGCGCGATTCGCTCCGGCGCATCCATTCCTGGCGCATCCATTCCTGGCGCATCCATTCCTGGCGCGTCCATTCCTGGCGCGTCCATCCCTGGCCCTTCCATCCGTGGCGCGTCCTGGCGTTGTGCGGCCAGGGTGACGGTCGCCTGCTGGGCGGCGCGGTTCAGCGCATTGGCGTTGCCGCGCAGCCGCAGCGTCATCGACACCGACCGCTCCGGCGTTGCCGACAGGCGCAGATTGTCGAGCGAGGCAAGGGCGAAGCCGACGATCTGGGCGATCGAGACCAGTTGCTCGGCGCCGGCGGCGCGGTAGGCGGCGATCGCCTCGGCCGCGGCCTGGCGGGCGCGGGCGACATCGGTCAGCCCGGCGGTCATCAGCAGCGGGGTGAGCAGGCCCAGCAGGCAGCTCTGCAGCGGGGCGTCGACGTCCGGAGCGGCCGTTGGGGCGGCGTCCGGGGTGGCCTGGGGCATGGCCGCGGGCGTGGCGTCGGGCGTGGTCTTTGGGGCGGCGTCCGGGTTGGCGTCGGGCGCGAGGGCGGGTTGGGTCATGCTGGGTGTCCAGGGTGGGTGTTGCTACGGCCGGGCATGGGCGTGATGGCCGATGGTGTGGCGTTCGGCGGCCCGATGAGGCAAGCCGCGCCAGCTTCGAGAGGCGAAGGTTCGAGGCCGGACGCGCCGCTGCCAGGTGGAGCGCCGCTGACGTTCGGAGCGGCGCTGCCAGCGGGGGCGGCGCTGCCAGGGGCGCCGCTGGCCAGTGGGCGCCGCTGGCGTGCGAGGCGCCGGCCGAAGGGGCGGGGGGCGGCAGGCCAGCGCGGGTGGCGGTTGGGTCACGGGATGAGATCGCCGGGGCGGATCGGGCGGATCTTCGGCAGCGCCTGACGGCCGTTGCGCAGGTTCTCGGCGTATTCGCGGCGGTACATCAGGCCGAGGCGGCGGCCCATGTAGGCCTGCTGTGCGGGGGTTGGGTCGTCCGGCAGGATCATGCCGCCGCCGGGCAGGATGCCGTCGGTGTTGGCGATGTCGAGGCCGGCGTTCTCCTGTTCGGTGCGGGCGTGGGCGATGAAGCTGTCGGCCGCGACCAGTTGGTCCGGCGTCCAGTCGATCGGTGGATCGGGTTCGGCCTCGGGTTCGGTCGCGACGGTGCGGCAGCGGGCCTCGATGTCGGCCATGAAGCGGGACGGGTCGAGCGGGGTCCAGCGGCGCGGCGCGGGGCGGCCGACGGGGATGGCGAGCGGCTTGACCTGGCGGCGTTCCAGGGCGCGGAGCATGGCGTCGAAGGCGCGGGCGGCGGAGGCGGCGGTGGTGATGTGGCGGGTGCTGTCGCCGCTGGGGCGGTGGTGGTTCATGCCGATGCGCCAGAGGGCGGCGGCGGCGTGGTAGGCGGCCATGGCCTGGACGCCGAGCATGACCTCGATCTCGTCGCGCGGGTGCAGGGCGGAGAGACCGAGCAGGGCGCTGTGCATGCGCCGGTGTGCCCAGGCAGGGGGTTCGGCGGCGTCGTCGAGCGGCAGCGCGCGCATCAGGGTGCGGATGGCCTCGTTCATGAAGCTTGGGTTGAGCGGGCCGTCCGGGTCGAGGATGGCGTCGCGGTGGTAGGCGGGCGGGGTGGGTTCGGCGGGGGTGGCGGCTGGTGGGTCGGCTGGATCGGTGGGTGGCGGGTCTGGACTGGGCTTGGAGGGGGCGGGTTTGGAGGGGACGGGCTTGGACGGCGGTTGACGCATGCGGCTTGAGTTCTTGTTATGTTCTAGAAAGGAGGTGGACATGGGGGAGCGGGGTGAGCGATGCAAGGGCGTGGGTGGAAAGCGGGGCGTGGGTGGAAAGCGGGGCGTGGGCGGAATTTGGCGGACGGCGTGGGATTTTGGTGCGGTGTCGTCGCAAGAGGTTCGCGACGCGGCCGCGGATGGCTAAGCGCCGACGCGCGCACAGGACCAGTGGCTGAGGCGGCCATGACATGGCCGCGCATAGCGGAACGGTCAGGCCGCGTGAGCCATGCGATCAAACCCAGAGTTATTTCGGGCGACGCATGCGTTGGCCGGTATGCGCGCCGCGTTGGCCGGCGACGGCGCGCGAGCGAGGGGGACTGAGCACGCGAAGGAGGGGGCGGCGCGCGAAAAATGATTCTGATGCCGGTCGGCGCGAGCGTCGACCGGTAATAATTAGTGTCCCGCCCGAGAAGTCTCGCGGGTCGGCGCGGCGGGCCCTTTTCGGTGCTGGAAGGCGTCGCGCCTATCAAGGATCGCCACGGCGACGGCCGCCGATTAGAGCAACATCAATCTGACTGGAACGGTCTGGTCGATAAAGTTGCTCGTGAAAACAATCAGCTAAAGCGCGCTGACCGTCACGGTCAGCCTGAAAGCGCTCTGGCCAGCATCTCGGCGGAACACAGTACTGATCGGCCCGCGAGGCTAGGCCGCCAGCGAGGGCGAGACTTCAAGCACCGGAAACTCTATTGTCCAGGTGCTGCCGCCGGACGACTGCAGGCTGATGGTGCCACGCACTTGTTGCACGAGCCGTTTAACCAGGCCCATTCCGCGCCGTACGGTTTCAATTTCAACGAAACCAACCCCGTTATCCGCGATTATGACTGACGCCTGGCCCGCGACGACCCGCAACGCCACGGAGATTTCCCCGTCGCCGCCGGAGAAAGCATGCAAGTAGGCATTGCTGACCAATTCCGTTACAATGATGCCGAGCGCGGTGGCGTCATCTAGCCCAACACTGACGGGTTCCACGGCACATACCAGCTTGATATTTTTTTCGTTGTAGAGTTCCGGAAGGTTATCGCAAAGGGCGCTGACATAGGCGCCGAAATTGATCACCCTGGTCATCCCGACCCCGAGCAGGTGGTCAAACACCTGTGCCAGACCCATCACCCGGATCGCGATTGATCGAAATGCCGTGACACTGGCTTTGTCATGCTGACCATCAAGTTCCGCGGTCAACAAGCCATAGACAAGATGGAGGCTGTTGCGAACGCGGTGCTTCAATTCCTGCGAGAGCGTCTCCTTGTCTTGAACAAGCCGTTCCATTTGCTTGATGGTTTGCCGTAACTCCTCGGCGCGGGTGCTCGTGGCGACGGCCTCGGCCAGGACGTTGGCGAAGCCGGTGAGAAAGTCGATGTCTTGTTCGTTAAAGGCGTCGGGCAACTGGCTATCGACCTCGAGGACGCCGAATGGCACCCCGTCTTTGGTGGCGACGAGCACATCGACGGTTGATATGACGCCGTGGTCTGGGTAGAACGCCGGCAGGCTATACGTGTTGGCGCCTTGAATGTCCGGACAGAGTTGCGGTCGACCCGTGCTGAATGCTCGACCTTGGGGCGAGCTTTCGTTGGCCACCGAAATCGCGAAGCCCACGACACCCGATTTCCAGCCGTAGCCGGAGACCACAAGCAGGTCGTTCTGTCCCGGTTGAAACCTGCATACCTTGGAGAACGGGACATCGAGGCTTTCGGCACAAACCCGCGCGGCCTCATCAAGCACATTTTGCAAATTCGGTTCACGAAACGCGAATGTTCCAAAATTCGCCAACGCCTTCTCGCGGCGTATCAGGCTGGCGATTTTTTCAGCCGGTGTTTGTGGCGCCATTTCACGGGTTCCTTGATCCCATGTGGAAGAATAATCCTTGCAACAGCACGCGCGTCACGGCAGAGTGAGCGCGTTGGCTAGACCAAACATGCGCCTTCGATAGCATTTCGATATAAGATCGCAATTGGCATTTTGTTGCGAAACAGACTAGCACTCCATCGGGGGAAATGCTTACCAACGGAGGACGCGCCGTGACGCAGAACGTGCTGATCGTGGAAGATGACCTGATGATCGCCGACTTGCTGTGCGAGGCGATTGAGACGGATGGCTATCACGTGACTGGCGTTGCTCGCAACCTGGAAGAGGCGATAATAGCATGTGAGCGAAATCATGCCGATTTCGCGGTGATTGATATCCACCTGGCTGATCGCAGCCTGGGCACCGAGGTCGCCGAACGTTTGCGTTCGATCGCACCCATCCAGGTTATATTTTCGACCGGCAATGACGATGAGACCCTGACGACGGAGCAGGGTGATGCGGTGATGGTGAAACCATATCGGATGCGTGACGTCGGCGGTGCCTTGCGGATCATTACTGAGATGCGAGAGTTTGGCCGGACTGAAATAGTCTTTCCGCGAAATTTCCGTCTGCTGGAGGCTGCTGTCGCGTAGATCGCGCCGGCGCCGAGCCGTGCCCATCCGACAACGATATCAAGACCGTGCGGGCTCGTGGGCAGGGGACACGCAACCTGGCAAAGTCGCACGATGCAATGACCTGACGGTATCGCAAGCCGGACTGGACTTTGTTCAATTTGTTCGCCGATCGCGCGGCACGGATTGAAACGCGCGGTTTGGAGATCCCACACCAATCGGCGCTCGCGCCGAGCGGTATCAGAGTCATTTTTTTGTTAGCGTGATTTTTCGCGCGCCGCCCGCTCCCTCGCGCGCTCGATCCCCTCGCTCGCGTGCTCGCTGGCCCTCCAACCCGGCGCGCAGACCGGTCAACGCATGCGTCGCCCGGTCTCAGGCGAGCGAGCCCTGATCCCGATCGTCAATCGACTTCGGCCCCCTTGGGCACGGCCTGGGGTGCGACGCGGATTCGCCCGCGCCCAGGGCAGTCAAGCAAAGCGGCTGCCCGCCCGGTGCACCGGCGTCACTCCGCTGCTCGCGATGACAGTTGGCGAGCAAGCGCCACCCCCCGCGCGGGTTCGTGTGAGGTGGTTCTCTCGGGTTCGCGAATCATCGTCCGGCTGATTGATCGCGTGATCAGCACGCTCGGTCTATGCTGGCCGCAGGCGACCACGCGCTAAAGCGTAACGCGCGCCGCCAGCTTCGCGCGGACTTCATCGGCGAGCGAAGCCGCGCCGGTCGCGCCCGTGTCAGTAACCGGCCGAACCAATGTGTCGATGCCGCGGAGGTGACTGATCAACACCGCACCCACGACGGGAAGCCCGGATGGTCGGACGACACTGGAGGAAAACGACCGCACGCGCGACGTGATCGGGCAAGCCATGGCCAATCCGGTGAGGGCGGTGACGGCCCTGGACAAAACAACCAACGCCGGGCGCCGGCCGGATTGTTCGCGCCCCCTGGTCGGGTGAAACCCTATTCCGCTCGAAATTTCAATCGGATCGGGGTGTCTGGCCGCGCATCGCGCGGGTCATGGGCCGCAGTCGGCGAACCCTCTACTCTTGCGACAAACAAAGGGGTGTACTCCTCTCCCACAAAACCAAGGGGGAAGCAGATGGCCGGCCCATCAACGGATGCGCGCCTGACGGGCATAGCCGCGGACACGCCGGACGAGGCGCTGTTGCGCAGCGCGTGCCGGAAGAACGCCTGGCGGCTGGTGGTCATCCTCGCGGTCGCCTATGTCGTCAACTACCTGGATCGGAACAGCGTGGGCTATGCCGCGCTGACGATGAAGGCGGATCTGGGCCTGACCGCCAGCCAGTTCGGCTGGGGTGCGGGCCTGGCGATCATCAGCTACTCGCTGCTGGAAGTGCCGAGCAACCTGTTCATGCACAGGGTCGGCGCCCGGCGCTGGCTGAGCCGGATCATGATCACCTGGGGTATCGCGGCCGGTGCGACCGCCCTGGCGCGGGGGCCGAACAGCTTCTACGCCCTGCGGCTCATTCTCGGCGCGGCGGAGGCAGGGTTCGTCCCCGGCGTGATGGTGTACCTGGCGGCCTGGTTCCCGGCGCAGTACCGCTCGCGAGTCCTGGCGTGGTTCCTGCTGGGCATCCCGGTGTCCTCGCTGATCGGCGGGCCGCTGGGCGGGGTGCTGCTTGGCATGAACGGGTATCTGCATCTGGCGGGCTGGCAATGGATGTTCGTGGCCGAAGCGGTGCCGGCGGTCCTGATCGGCTGCCTGACGTTCTGGATCCTGGTCGATCACCCGCGCGATGCCACCTGGCTGACGGCGGCGGAGCGGGTGGTGTTGCTGCGGACGCTGGCCGATGAGCCGAGGGACCGGCCGCGGCACGACCTGCTGGCGGCCTTGAAGGACGTGCGGGTGATCCTGCTGACGGTGATCCAGTTCGGCTTCACCCTCGGGTCCTATGGCATCGTTATCTGGCTGCCGTTGATCCTGAAGGGCTATGGCCTGTCCAACATGCGGATCGGGCTGATTTCGGTGCCGCCCTATCTTGTCGCCTGCGTCGGCATGCTGCTCTGGGCCCGGCACGTCGATCGGGGTGCGAGCCGCACCCGCCACCTGACACTGAGTTGCCTGCTGGCGGTGATCGGGCTGACCGGGTCGGTGCTGTTTTCCGCGCTGGTGCCCAGCCTGCTGGCGCTGACCCTGGCGTTGGTCGGGGTGTCGGCGGCGCGGGCCATCTTCTGGACGATCCCGCCGCGGTTCCTGGTCGGCACAGCGGCCGCCGGGGGGCTGGCGTTCATCAACTCCATCGGCACGCTGGGCGGCTTCTTCGGTCCGTTCATGATGGGCTGGTTGAAGGATCTGACCGGCTCGTTCGACAGCGGGCTGTTGACGATGGCGGCCATTCTGGTGATCTCCACCGGCCTCGCGGCGTCGCTGCGCCTGTTCGTCAGGGAGGGGTAGCGATTGGGGCAAGCGTCGGTTGGCGCCGGCGAGGCTGGAGATCGTGAAGGACGGCTGACGCTGCCTGGTCCCCTGTCAACAGCATCAAAACAATCCGCCGCCATTGTGGCGCGGCCTCCGGTTGATCTATGCCGTAACGAAAGGCCTCGATTGGACAGCCACGCCGGCAAGCGGGATCATCAGCCGCAAGCGTCCCTCCGGAGGAACCAACCATGCCCGCCACTCCACTGCCTGCCAGCTTGTCGCTACAGGACAAGCGCGTCCTGGTAACCGGCGCCGCGGCCGGCATCGGTCAGGCGACCGCCCTGGTGCTCGCGCAACTCGGTGCCACCCTGGTGATCGCGGACCGCGCACCCATGCAGCAGACGCACGACCAACTGCAGGCCGCCGGCGCGACCTGCACCCTCGCGCAGGGCGATCTGGCCGACGACGCCTTCATCGCCGGGTTCTTCGCGGGCGAGCGGATCAACGCGGTGGCGCATTGCGCCGGCATCCTCGACCCGCGCCCCTGGACCGAGGACAAAGCCTGGCACGAACGCTTCCACCAGGTGATGAACGTCAACGTGCGGGTGCCGTTGCAACTCGCCGCGGCGGCGATCGACCACATGGCGGCGCGGGACGGCGGCAACATCGTGCTGGTCGGTTCGGTGGCGGGCAAGACCGGCGGCACCTCGCTGACCACGCCGCCCGATTACGCGGCGTCCAAGGGGGCGGTGCACGCGCTGGTGAAATGGCTGTCGCGCAACGCGGTGGGGCGCGGGGTGCTGGTCAACGCGGTGGCACCCGGCCCGGTGGAGACGGCGATGACGAGCGGCTTCGCCCTCGGCCCGACCCTGCCGATGGGGCGGATCGGCCGCGCCGAGGAACTGGCCTGGCCGATCGCATTCCTCTGCACCGCCGCCGCCAGCTACCTGTCCGGCGCGATCCTGGACGTGAACGGCGGCGCCTTCGTCGGACCCTAGCGCGGGATTGCTTCAGGTTGAAGCAACCCCGCGCTAGTTCCCTTTGTTAGAGAGGGCGATTCATGTCCGAGGTTGGTTCAACCTCAAACGATCGCGCTCTAGCCGCTTTAGGTTGCAGCGACCAGGCGCTCATTGCCCTTGTTTGAGAGCGCGCTGTAGCGGCCACCCAACCAACAACGCCACCCGAAACCATCCCGCAGCCTCATGCCGCCGCCAGCCGCATCACCTGTACGGCACCCCGGGGCAGCCTCGCGGCCAGATCGCCGACATGGGTGTGATGGGTCAGCACGATCACCTGCACGCGTTCACTCAGCTGCAGCAGCGCATGCATCGTCGCCGCGGTGCGCGGATCGTCGAAGGTCTGCAGGATGTCGTCGGCGACGAACGGCAGCGGGGACGTCGTCGCCGCGTAGTCTTCCAGCGCGGCGACCCGCAGCGCCAGATACAGCTGGTCGCAGGTGCCCTCGCTGAGCTGGTCGAGGGCTTTGCGCGTCGTCCCGTCGGCCTCCAGCGCGACCATGGTCGGGCCGTCCTTGCCTTGCTCGATCCGCACCCCGGCCTGGGCGCCGCCGGTGATGGTGCGGAACACCTCGCCGATGCGGGTCAGCAGCGGCTGGCGCACGCCGGCGGCCTGGCGATCCAGGGCGGTCTGTAACAAGGCGTGGGTGGCGTGCAGGATCAGCGCCTCCTCGGCGGTGCGGGCCAGCATGGCCTGAGCGGCTTCCCGGCGTTGCGCGGCCTCGGCTGCGTCCAGACCGCTGCCGGCCTGATCCAGCGCCGCCGCGGCGGCGGTGGCGGCGACCCTGGCGGCCTCGATCCGCGGGGCGCGGGCATGGTGGCTGGCCTCGATCGCGCTGATCCGGGCGAGGTCGGCGTCGACGGTGGTCTCGGCCGCACCGGCGGCCAGGGCTTCGATCGCCAGCCCGCCGCCCTGGACAGCGAGTTGCCGCTGCGCCTCGGCGTTGTCGGCGCGGGCGGCGGCGACCGCGCGGGCCTGGCGCAACTGGTGTTCCGCCTGTTCGTCGGTTGCCACCCGCAGGGCGGCCCGCAAACCCAGCAGGGCGCGGGCGGCGGTTTCGGCTTCGGCCACGGTCCGCGCTCGCTTGTCCGCCGCCTGTTCGATCCGGCGGTCGGCGTCGGCGCAGCGCACAGCTTCGCGGTGTTCGGCCTGCGAACGCCGCTGCAAGGCCTCGGCGGCCTCGGTCGGGGGCAGCGTCGCCAGGTCCGGCGACAGGTTCCTCAGGCGGCCGACCCGCGCGGTCAGCAGGGCAACCGCGGCCAGCATGTCCTCCACCCGGCGTTGATTGTCGGCGGCGCGTTGTTCGGTGACGCGCAGGTCTTCGATCAGCACCAGGGCATCGGCGGTGGCCGCCATGGTCTCATCGGGTGGACGCGCCAGGGCGCCGGCCGCCGGCTGCCATTGCGCGTGCCACGCGGCCAGGGCGCGGTCCGCCTTGGTGGCGGCGGTAGCGGCGGCGGCGCAGGCGGCTTGTTGTTTGCCGATCTGTTCGGTCAGAGTCTTGCGTCGGGCCGCCAGATCGCGATCCGCGTCGATCCGGCGATCCGCCTCTGCCAACACCGCGCCCACCGCCGCCGGGTCCGGTTCGGCGGCGCCGATCGCCCTGGCGAGCTGACCGCCCAGCGAGGTCAGCTCGCGTTCGGTGTCGGTCAGCTCGGCGGCGGCCCGGTCGCGGGCGTCACGGCACCGGATTGCGGCGTCGCGCGCGCGCAGGAAGGCACGCAGGGCAGGGACGTCATCGGCCTGGCTGCCGGCGGCCTGGGCCAGCGCCAGCAGGTCGCCGCGTGCGCCGGTCACCCGAGCGGCGGCCCGGCCAACGGGCTCGACGTCTTTGGCAAGAGCGGCCTGTAGCGTTCGCAGGCGACCGCGGATCGCCGCCGCCTCGGCCACGTCCTGGCCATGCGCGATCAGCGCGTCGGCGACCGCGTCGGCGTCCCGGATGGCTCGGTCCAGGGCAACCAGCGTGGCGGCCGGCTTGCTGTCCGGGCTGGGCGCGCAAAGCTGGCGCCACAGCGCGTCGCGATGCGCCCGAGCCTGCGCCAGTGCGTCCGCCGAGGGTAGGTGGGCGCGGCGTTCCAGCGCGGCCAGCGCGGCCTGTTCGGTGTCGACCAGCTGCCGCCGGTCGGCGTGATCCTGGACCGCGCGCGCGTGGGCGATCTCGGCGTCGCCCAGCGCCTTGCCCGCGGCCTCCAGCCTCGGCTCCGATGGCGCGGTGGTGGCGCCCAGTGTCGCTTGCGTCATGACGCGGTCGGGGATCGCGGCCAGGGCGGCGCGCAGGGCGGCTTCCGCGTCGCGCAGCTTGCGCCGGCTGGTGTCGAGCCGCACCGCCGGGTCGCCGCCTGCCCGCAGCAGACCGACCAGGTCGACCAGTGCGGCCAGGTCATGGTGTTCAGGCAGTTTGTCGCGTTCGGCCAGGGTTGCCGCAAGCTGGCGATCGGCCTCTTCCCGGCGGTCGCGCGCCGCGGTGTCGGCCATCGCCAACGGCAGGTGTTGCTGCAGACGCCGTTGCGCGTCCTTGACGCCAGGTGCGGGCGGCAGCGCGAAGGCGTCGTCCCAGCCCAGGTCGCGCCGCAGAACGGAGGCCCGAGCGCGATCGGCGGATAGGTCGCGCTGCACCTTGGGCAGGTCGGTTTCCGCCCCTAGGGCCAGCCCGCGCAGGTCGGCCAGTGTCTTGATCTCGGCCTCGGCGGCGATCCAAGCCGGATCGAACGCCAGCTGCGCGCGATCGTCCCGCGCCGCGCGCAGTTCGGCGTTCGCGGCGTCGGCGTTGCCGGCCGAGACGACCCCCTGCTGAAGCGCCTCTCGCCAGCGCTTTTCGAAGCTGTCGTCCAGCTCGGGCGCGTCGGCCGCCTCGGTCAGGATTCGTTGCGCCTTTTGCAGCCGGTCGAGCCACTGGCGGCAGGAGCCGATGGTGCGCAGGTGGTCGCGCTGCCGCGTCGCTTCAGCCTGTTCGGCCAGCAGCGCCTGCAGGTCCTGGGCGGCCTCCGCCGCCTGGCGTTCAAGCGCGGTCCAGCCGTCGGGACGCAACGCGGCGCGGCGAAGATCCGCGGTGCCTTGCTCCCAGTTGCTCAGCGCGCTCCACAGCGGCCGCGACCGATGGCGCACCGTCGCTCGGCCCAGGTCGTCGCGTTTGCGTTCCAGCTCGCTCAGCAGGTCGCGCACGCATCCCAGGCCGCCGCCGGCCGCGAACAGCACCTGGCCGAGGCGCCCCTGGCTGCGGATCAGCTCCTGCCCGCCGGAGCGCAGCAGCGCGGTGTCGAGGCCGAACAGCTCGTGGAAGATCGTCGCGTCGGCGCCACCGAGCAGACGGCGGGTGTCGTCGGGGGGGATTTCGGGGCCGTCCGCCAGGGCCAGGGTGTTGCCGTTGCCCTTGCGGCGGACCAGCGATCGGGTTGTGCCGTCCTGGGTCACGTCCGCCAGCAGGCGCATCTTCTCGGTGCCGAAGCGGAAGGTCATCGCGGTGCGGGCCTCGATGCCGAACAGGAAATCACCCAGGGCGCGGCGGATAACCGATTTGCCGTAGCCGTTGGGTGCGACGATCAGGTTGACCCGGCCTGGGCTGGGGTCGAACCGCAGGTCGAGGTGTTCGAACGGCCCGTAGCGTTCCAGCCGGAAATGGCCCAGTTGCATCAGATCGCGCGGGTCAGCGCGGCTTCCAGCCGCAGGCGCGCCTGTTCCAGGATGCTGCCGGCGTCGTGCAGCGGATGGTCGGCGGGCAACGCCTCGTTCAGTTTTCCCAGCAGCGTGGCGGGCCAGTCACCCAGCAGGTCGGACGGCGGAGCGGCGGTCAGGGCTTCGATCTCGGTGAGCAGGCGCGACAGATTGTCCGGGCACCGGCTGGCGGTGCGGTGCGGACGGGTCCGCAATTTCACCGATTCCAGCCACAGCCGGTGCTCGCCGGTCAGGCCGCAGGCCTCGTTCAGCACCTTCTCTCGCAGGCCCTCGCGGGCCAGCCGTGCATGTGCGTCGGTGGTCCCGGTCAGGGTGATGCGGGCGGCCAGTGGCCTGGCGTCGGCCTGGCGCAGGGCGCTGTCGAGCTGTGACTGGATGCGGATCATGGCCTCGGCTTCGTCGGCGATGCCGTGCAGGTCCACCTCGATATGGGCCCAGCGCAGGACATCCAGCACGTGGTGCTCGACCGCTGTGATGCGATGGTCGGCGACGGTCACCAGGGTGGCGCCCTTCGGTCCGGTTTCGCCGATGTGGCGGCCTTGCAGGTTGCCGGGGAAGACGATCCAGGGTTCGGCGCAGAGTTCCTGCCGCTGGTGGACATGGCCCAGCGCCCAGTAGTCGTAGCCATGCGCCTTCAGGCGGGGCAGGTCACACGGCGCGTAGCGGGCGTGCGCGGCGTAGCCCTCGGCCGAGGTATGCAGCAGGCCGATGTTGAACAGGCCGCGATCCGGCGGCGGATAGGCCTGCGACAGGTCGTGCGTCACCGCCTGGTCGGCGAAGCTCTGGCCATGGATGGCGACGCCGAGGCTGTCGAGCCGATGGGTGTGCGCCCTGGCGTGGTCAAAGATGGTGACGTGCGGCATCCGCAGCGAGCGGGTCATGCGGTTGGCGGCGTCGTGGTTGCCGCGAATGGTGAACACCGGGATCGCGGCCTGGGTCAGCCGGCGCATCTGGGCGGCGAAGAACAGCCCCGTTCCGAAGTCCGGCCAGTCGCCGTCGTAGATGTCGCCCGCGATCAGCACGAAATCGACTTTCTCCCCGATCGCCAGATCGACTAGGCCGCCGAGCGCTCGGCGGGTGGCGCCGCGGATCAGTTCGGCGGGGGCGGAGGGATCGGCCTCCAGCCCGCGCAGCGGGCTGTCGAGGTGGAGGTCGGCGGCATGCAGAAAGCGGAAGCTTGGCATGGTGGGAGTGTATCATGCCGGCCCGAGTCGGGGTGGGCGAAGCAACGGGTTTGGGGTGATGTGCGGTCGCGCGCAGGGGCACTACGGCGGAGGGCGGTCGGAGTTGTCTCAGGCGCGGAGAGCGGAAGATCCCGGCAGGTTGAACCAGCAGTTCATGATACGTTCGAAATATGGCCGTAGATCAGCAGACGATGTAACTGGGCCTCGCCCTACTTCGCCACCCGGCGGCGCCCTTCGCCGGGTATGCCACCCGGGTCGAATTTGCGGCCGTTCAGGATCAGGCGAGCCGATTAAGTTGATTACCGGACGAAGCCGCGAGCGCCTCTGGTGCATTAACCTGAGGCATCGCGGCAGTTCGCGAAGCGGCATGGGCTGAAGCGCCAGAAGCCTCGGTTTGTGTGGCTTGCCTAGCTGCGGCCGACTTCTGCATCGCGTCCTGCGTCGTGAGCAGGATCTGGAGGGCAATACTCGCATTCGTTGCGGGCGCGCTATCCGCCACCGGCAATGTGACTCGAGCCTGGCTTGCCAGCTTCGCCGCGTTCGTGGCGATCGGAGCAGTCGTGAGTGCTGGCATCGCGGCCGATGATGCCGTTGCGGCCACCGTGGCCAACGCCGTTGCCGCGGGGGTCTGCTGCTGGGCGCCGAAGGCAGCAGCCTGCTGTTTCAGGTCAGCCTTCCACGCGTCGAGGCTCGGGTAATAGATGTCCTTATTGCCAATCACCAAGGCGCCCGGCATGTTCAGTTGCTCCGCCATGAAGATCATCTTCTGATCATCCTGCGAGAAGCGCGCGAGGTCACCCAATTTGTTCTGGGCGATATTGAAACCGTCATTGGACGAAGGCGCGGAGGCAAGGCCAGCGGCATTGAACTGAGCATCAACTTGTTGCATTTGTTTTGCCAAGTCGGAGTTATTATAGAGGTCAATGGCACGCTGATAGTCGTTTTTGTTTGTCTGGTAAATATTTCCATCGTTCTCATTAGGTGTGAACAAAAGACTTCCAAGGTTGTTCCATGCAGCCAGCTTGTCATCGAGAGAGGCTTTGGATCCGCTCGCGAGGGTGTTCGCATACTTAGTGACGAGATCGGTATATTTGCTGGCGCCTGTACCCACGCTAATGTCAGTCATTAGCGGCGGCGTGGATGGTCCAGAAATTTGCATTGGCGTCACTTTATACGACAGACGAGCGCCAGCTTAAGAGATCCTGGATAATAAACGGTTAATACCAGACGCTGGAAATTCTGGCGTGTAGGTGTTTTCCCAGATGCATCTGGCTGTGAGTGAGTCGATGGCCTCTGTCGATTTGTGGAAGAGTGGCGATGGCCTTGGTCAAGATCACACTGGATAAACTGAATGACATCAATCGCTGCGACTTGCCGTGTCGAACAGGCCTGAGGCCCTGTTTGTCGGGCAGCTTTATCGGCTTGCTGACGCACTTATTGCCGATGCTGCCCTTCGTCGCGCGGACGGGTCCGTCGCTGTTCGCGCTTGGCGGCGGCGAGCGGGTGCGGCAGTGTGCCGGCGCCGTGATACCGGGCGATGCATGCATTGACCGGTATGTGCGCCGGGTTGGCCGGCGGTGGGGCGCGAAAAAATGACTCTCAATACCGGTCGGCGCAAGCGCCGAATGGTATGAGACGACAACGGGGAATACGAATGGCCAACCTGCCGAACCGCCTGCCGGGACTGAATTTCGATCTGGGGGAGAACGCGGACATGCTGCGCTCCACCGTCGAGGCGTTCGCGGCGACCGAGATCGCACCGCGCGCCGCCGCGATCGACCGGGACAACAGCTTTCCGATGGACCTGTGGCCGAAGATGGGGGCGCTGGGCGTGCTGGGGGTGACGGCGGCCGAGGCCTATGGCGGCGCCGGCATGGGCTATCTGGAGCACGTGGTGGCGATGGAGGAGATCTCCCGCGCGTCCGCCTCGGTCGGGCTGTCCTATGGCGCGCATTCGAACCTGTGCGTGAACCAGATTTCTCGTAATGGCACCGAGGCGCAGAAGCGGCGCTATCTGCCGGCGCTGATCGACGGGAGCGCGGTTGGCGCGCTGGCGATGAGCGAGCCGAACGCGGGGTCGGATGTGGTGGGGATGCGCACCCGGGCGGACCGCAAGGGCGACCGCTACGTGTTGAACGGCAGCAAGATGTGGATCACCAACGGGCCGGACGCGGATGTGCTGGTGATCTACGCCAAGACCGATCCGGCGGCGGGGCCGCGCGGGATCACCGCGTTCCTGGTGGAGAAGGGGTTCACCGGGTTCTCCACCGCGCCGAAGCTGGACAAGCTGGGGATGCGCGGGTCCAACACCTGCGAGCTGGTGTTGCAGGACTGCGAGGTCCCGGAAGAGAACGTGCTGGCGACGGTCGGCCGCGGCGTGAACGTGCTGATGAGCGGGCTGGACTATGAGCGCGCGGTGCTGGCGGCGGGACCGCTGGGGATCATGCAGGCGTGCATGGATGCGGTGGTGCCGTATGTGCATGAACGAAAGCAGTTCGGTCAGGCGATCGGCGAGTTCCAGCTGATGCAGGGCAAGCTGGCGGACATGTACACGACGATGAACGCGGCGAAGGCTTATGTCTACGCGGTGGCGAAGGCGTGTGATCGCGGCGAGACGGCGCGCAAGGATGCCGCCGGGGCGATCCTGTACGCGGCGGAGAAGGCGACGTGGATGGCGCTGGAGGCGATCCAGGCGCTGGGCGGGAATGGTTACATCAATGACTATCCCACGGGAAGGTTGTTGCGGGACGCGAAGTTGTACGAGATCGGCGCCGGGACGAGCGAGATACGCAGGATGCTGATCGGGCGGGAGTTGTTTACCGAGACGGGGTGAGAGGGGCGGTTGGTCGGTGCCTGCTGTCTGCCCGGCATCGATCAGAGCCAGGAGCCGGTTATCGAGCTAGCCTGCGGGGTGGAAGAGCCAAGCGTCCCATGCATCGTCGCTTTCGATCCCGAGCGGTCATTCGTTGTTCGGCGTTGGACGGCCGATTTGGGCCGAGCGCTCGGGCAGGTTGCTGAGGGTAGACGAGCCAACCGAATTCGACATTCGCACCGGATATCAGCATCAGGTAAGGGCTTAAAATCGCTTGAGCTTAGAATTCGTGCAGATTTCTTGAATTTCGCATCAAAGGGGGCTAGACAGATCGGACTCATTTGATCGTCGATCTAAGTCGGTTTCCGTTTTAGGGAATGCACGGTGTTCAATCTCTTGATGCGATATGCCCCTTGGGGCGAAGGACGCGATGTCGCGTCCCTAGGTCGCATGTTCGAATACACAGAAGATGATATCACCGCCCGCTTTCAACGCGACGGACAACCTGTGCTGAACAAGCTCATTGAGTTGCCCTGTCTCTTCATGCAGGAAGGCACCTCAGACCAAATCGCACGCGTCGGAAAAATCACCCGCGCACGCATTAGCGGCAAGGAAGTTGCGGTAGAATTCACATACGAAAGCGACATACCTCCGCTATTGAACGGCTTTATTTATGAAAACCGAACAGAATTCGATATGGCCGCAGAGTTTGAATTTTCGCGCAGCCATTGGGCTATCAAGGATGTTGATCTGTTCCGCGTGCTATTGCGAAACTCCCAGCCGCGTCGTCAGCGTCCTTCCGTGTTCACCATACCTGAGCATGAAAAAATAGATCCCGTTCTGGTCTCGGCCATGATGCCCTTCGACGCGGGCTTTTCCGCTGTGTTCGATAGCCTAAAGGCTGCTGCCGATGCTGCGGGGCTTCGCTGCCGCCGTGCTGACGACATGTGGGAAAATGCGTCAATCATTGCCGATATCGTCAGCCTGATTGATAGGTCACGCGTCGTTATCTGTGATTGCACCGGCAGAAATCCGAATGTTTTTTACGAAATCGGCATAGCCCACACATTGGGCCGAGAGGTCATCCTGATCACACAGAATGAGGGCGATATACCTTTCGACCTGCGGCACCTTCGCTACGTCAAATACCTCAACAACAAAGAAGGCCGCAAAGGTCTCGCCACCACGCTGCAAGCAAGGCTGTTCACGTTGTTAAGAGCCGAAAAAGACTGAGTTTCAGGATTCGCAAGATACTGATTTCAGGCGGGCATTTTCCCGTCCCGGAACTTACCCTTTGTGAGACAGTTCGCTGATGCCAATTGCGGGCGCAAATCAAACCCATCACCTTCAGCTGATTTTGTTGACGCGATACATCCCCTAAGCTCACTGGGTGCGTCTCGAAAGGAGGATACCATGATGGCAAGCACGGCGAGGGAACTTCTGCCGACCACCACATCGGCAAAAATGGTATAGAGATGTCTCAGGAACTCACTTTCCATTTCGAGGGATCGCTTGCAGATCACCATGCGCTGAATTTCTACGAGGCATCTCGATTCCAATATGCAGCAGCTCGGCTAATGGTAAAGCTTGAGCAATTCCGCTCCTCCGGCAACTTTGTCCAAAAGATTACGAACAACAGTAATCGTGATGTCCTTCTAAAGACGCAAAGTGACGGATCATTCGACATAACAGTGTTACTTCCGTTATTAGATGCAGCGCGCGATCAATTTCTATCAGTCTCTATTCCCCACTTAATGTCCTACGCCTTCGAACGGATTGTTGGAAAGACCTCTAACAGTGATGTTGCGACAGCTTTGAATGCTAATCAGAAAGTGGTCGAGACAATCGGGCATATCAACGACAACAATACAGAAACCATAAACAAAGCGCTGTCGATAATCCAAACAGACCAAGCTATTAAAGAGGGTTTGCACAAAGAAGCGAGAGAAATGCTTGAACGAAGGATTGCTGAGTTAACTCGCGAAAAGGAATTGACGAATAATCAAGCTCAGTTTTCGCGTATCGATACAGCGAGAGAGCAGAAGTTAATCGCGATGTCAGCGCCATTAGTAAGTGAAATGGCGACAGCACTTCGCAGAAGCGCTGAAACTTTGGAAATCAAAGCCGATAGCAACACGTCTAATCCTAGCAATATTCTTTTTCTTAACAGGAGCATGGCCGCGGAAATTGAGGTGTCTCTCGTTGATAAAGAAATCACCCCAATTTTTGCTAATATTATACAATACAATAAGGAGACTGGGTGGGGAAAGGCAAGGATTACGGAAGTATCTTCTCTCCTAAGCTTCAATGTCCCTTCTGATATTAAAAGCCGGATACAATCTCAGCTTCTTTCAAGCATGGAAAAAGACAAGGTCTATATCCAAACCTATTTTGTTAAAGACAAAAATGGAGACCCGGCGCGACTAATTATTGTGGGAGTTCTCCCGCTCCCGCCGCCTTAGCGCATTAAGATTAAGCTATCGTCGCGCGAGCGGGCGTTACGTGCATGGGCAGAGACTTCCTGTCGTTGCCGCGCTCGCTGCTAAGCTTTGTCTTCTTTGCCACACGCTGCGGTGCTGCATAACGCCAAATTATGTTAGGTCGGAGCCGTGCCTGCTTCACCACACAAACAAGACGCGAACAGTCTTGATATAGCCTAGCAAGATCGCGTGCTGCGGATTGCTTGAATTCTGATGCACCGATCAAAGCCGGCAAGGAGCAGGATGTGCAAGTCCATTGGAGTGAGCGAGTCTTTTGTTGTCGGCCTCGTTCATGTGATCGTGCTGCTTGCACACTATATGGGATGCCTGATGTCATATGGGATGCCTGATGTCGGCGCAAAAGGATATGCTGCTTCGAATTGCAGCTGCAATGAGTGCCGGTGACCTTGATCACGTCGCGGAGTGGTTCACCGAAGATTTTCAACTCTACAACCCGGAAGTACCTCATGATCGCGCAGGGCATGACGGCGCGCGCCGAATGCTTCAGGCGCTTAAGGACCTCATGCCCGGCAGTAAGGTCGAGGTTCTGGATATGGTCGAGGAGGGAGATCGCGTGGCAGCCCGAATGCAATTCTCTGGCATGGTGGATGGGCATTCGGTTTTTCTCTCCACAGTCGCGATCTACCGCTTTGTCGACAGGCGGATCGCCGAAGATTGGGGAATCGGGTTTAGAGGCGCATGGCCGGAACGCGTAGCGTTACCGCCCGGCGGTAGGTCCAACAATCCTGATCTATGAGTTGGCACGTGAAGTGCGGGCATAGCTATGTCGATTGTCTGCTCGCCCGCCCATGGCTCGGCATGATCGGGCGTCGCGCACCAAAAGGGTTGCGCTGTCTCAGGATCGAAGGAGGAAGCAGCCGTGCCGCCGTCCAACGTCACATTCGTGCTGATCGCGCGTATACCGCCCGAAGGAATCTCGACATTCGCGACCTATGAAGACCACGTACTACCGCTGCTGGCGGAACATGGGGGCGTTTTGCAGCGGCGACTGCGTAGCGAGGACGGGTTAATCGAGATTCATGTGGTGTGTTTTCCCTCGGCCGCGGCGTTTGCAAGATTTCGCGAAGACCCGCGCCGGGCGCGGCATGCACCGGATCTAGAAGCCTCGGGGGCACGCATTGAGCTGTTACAACTTGAAGATGTCATCCGAAACGAGCGATCAGGTGAAACCGACCCCTTACACAAGACTCCTGACAGGCTCCCGGATATTAGCATCGGGTAATAAGCTTCATGACCTCGCCGGCGAGGTCATTTGACAGATACAGTCAATCACCCGCTGGTGAGTAAAACTGCTAGCGCCTCACACCCAGAAATTCGGATCGTTCCGCGGAAGATCCGCCAAACTCACTCCGCGGCGAGAGCCGGCTTACCTTCCACCAGAGACTCGATAAGCCCGCGGTCGGCCGACGTCGCCGGATTGTAGACGATCAGGCTGAGGTCCGGCCGACCGTCCACGGCAAACGCGGAGTATTCCAGCGCAATGGGTCCCAGGCGGGGGTGGCGCAGGTGCTTCACCCCGTCACCGTGCGTCTGCACGTCGTTCTCGCGCCACATGGACGCGAACTCGGGGCTCGACTGACAGAGTTCGGCGACGAGCGGCGCGACTTCGGCGTCAGCGCCTGCGCGCGCGGCGTCGATCCGGAAGGCGCTGACGACGAAGCGGGCCACGGCCTCCCAGTCGGATTGCGCGGCTCGGATATGTGAATCCTTGAAGATCATGCGCAGGATGTTGCGCTGATCGGGCGGCAGCATCCCGTAATCGGTGAGCACCGTGGCGGCCGCTCGGTTCCAGGCGACCACGTCCCACGTCGCGGTCCTGACAATCGCCGGGCTGTATCGCAGCGTGTCCAGCAGGCGCTGCAGCCGCGGCGTGATCGCGTCGCTGCCATGGTAGCGGACCTCCGGCGGACGCCCCAAGCCGACGAGGAAAAGGTGCTCGCGTTCGACCTCGGTCAGCATGAGAGCGCGCGCGATCCGGTCGAGCACGTCGGCCGAGGGGCTGCCGCCGCGGCCCTGCTCCAACCAGGTGTACCAGGTCGCGCTGACGTTGGCGCGCTGCGCCACCTCTTCGCGCCGCAGGCCCGTCGTTCGCCGTCGGCCGGCGGCGATGCCGAAGGACGCCGGGTCGAGCTTCGTGCGTCGGTTCTTGAGATAGGCGCCAAGCGAACTGCCGTCGGCCACGGAGACCCATCCTGTTAGCGGTTATACCCCGATAATCTCACTACTTTAACCGCATAGGCAACGCGCCGACAATGGGTGCGTCAGAAAGTCAAGGAGACTGAGCACATGCGAATATTCGTCACGGGAAGCACCGGCTGGGTCGGCTCCGCGGTGGTCGAGGAGCTGGTCGGCGCCGGCCATCGGGTCATTGGCCTCGCCCGTTCCGAGAACAAGACGGCGGCACTCGCCGCGGCCGGGGCCGAAGTGCTCCGCGGCACGCTTGACGACCTCGACACGTTGCGCAGCGCCGCTGCGGCGGCCGAGGCGGTAATCCATACCGCGTTTGATCACGATTTCTCCAGGTTCGCCGAGAATGCCGCGCAGGACGGGCAGGCAATCGAGACCCTGGGAAGCGCGCTGGAGGGATCGGATCGCCCGCTTCTCGTCACCGGAGGCATCGGATTGCTGGCGCCTGGCCGGGTCGCGACCGAGGCGGACGTGGCCCCGTTCATCCCGTCCTTTCCCCGCAGGTCGGAGATGGCCGCCCGAGCGCTTGCAGAGCGCGGCGTGCGCGCCACGACGATCCGTCTCTCGCCCTCGGTTCATGGCCTCGGCGACCACGGCTTCATCCCGATCCTGATCGGCCTGGCGCGCGAGAAGGGCGTGTCGGCCTATGTTGGCGAGGGCCTGAACCGCTGGCCCGGGGTGCATCGGTTGGACGCCGCGCGCCTCTACCGCCTCGCGCTCGAGCACGGTGCGACCGAGCCCGCCTATCATGGGGTTGCCGACGAGGGTGTGCCGTTCAAGCAGATCGCCGAGGTGATCGGCCGCCGGATCGGCGTGCCAGTCGAGTCGCGGGGCCGGGAGCATTTCGGCTGGTTCGCCGACTTCGCGGCCTTGGACATGGCGGCGTCGAGTGCGCACACGCGCTCGCTGCTCGGGTGGGAGCCGACTGGCCCGGACCTGCTGACCGACCTCGATCAGCCCGGCTACTACACCCAATGATGACGCGACGCCCACAGGCGGAACGCGACCGTGGTTCTGAAGGAGAAAGAGAATGACTGAAACATCTTTGTCGCTTGGCGGAAAACGCGTGGTGGTCATCGGCGGCGGCTCGGGCATCGGCTTCGCGGTTGCCGAACTGGCACGCGAGGCGGGCGCCAAAATCGTCATCGCCTCGAGCCGCGCGACGACCGTCGATGCAGCCGTCGAACGCCTGAGCGGTTCGACGGGTCGCGTGGTCGATCTGCGCGATGAGGCCGGCGTCGCCGGCTTCTTCAAGGGCCTCGGCGGCTTCGATCATCTTGCGATCACGGCGGGCGACTGGGGCGGCGCCATGTTCGCCCCCACCGCGGAGATCGACCTCGCGCAGGCACGGGAGGGGTTGACGGTACGCTTCCTGGGCGCGCTTGCGGCGGCCAAGCACAGCTGCCGCACGATCGCGCAGGATGGCTCGATCACGCTGACGAGCGGCATGCTCGCGCATCGACCAATGAGGGGCGCACCGCTGGCGACCGCCTTGGCTGGCGTGATGGAGCATCTGACGCGCGGTCTCGCGGTCGATCTCGCGCCCGTGCGGGTCAACGCCGTGTGCCCGGGCCTCATCCTGACCCAGCACGTGAAGCAGACGATGCCGGAGGCAACGCAGCAGTCGTTCGTGGCGCCGCTGCCGGTGCCCCGCGCCGGTTCGCCGGCGGAGGCCGCGAAGGCCTACCTCTATTTGATGCTCAATGGCTACGCGACGGGACAAATCCTGCCCGTCGACGGCGGCGGCCTGGTGGTCTGAAGCCTGGCGACGTCCGCGGAGCCTTAGCCCTCGTCCGCGGGAAAACGCCTGCTGTCACAGCGCCAAGGGCCTGTTCTACATTAATCGTTGCGAATTGCGGTGTCGGACAGGTCCTTGGCGCGAGCGGATGTCATCATTGTTGAGGTGGACCTGATGGACGTCGCATGATCCGTCCAAAGCTGTACGTCAGCTTTGGAGCGAAGTCGCCCGACCCCTTCCACGCTGCCGCGGTCTGGGCGAGATCTCACTTCGTTATACAACCTTAGGTAGTGACAACTCGATCGGCCGCAGGTTAAATACCGCCAAGCCGACCGGAGTTGTCCAGGCAGATGCGTTTCATCCGAAATCTTGTTCTTCTGGTCGCGACGTCCGTCAGCGCGGGCGGGTTCACGATTTCCGCCGCGGCACAAGATGCCACCGGGCCGGCGATCATGGTAAACCCGGTGCTTGGTCAGCACCCGATCAGTCAATACATCTATGGCATGGCCGCGTATGGCGTCACACCGAAGTATCAGGCGGCGGCGGGCCTGACGGTGTTGCGCTGGGGCGGCGATGGCACCTCGCGCTACAACTGGATGGTCGATAGCAGCAATGCGGGGTTCGACTGGTATTTCATGGGCGGCGACGGCAACGCCAGCCCGGTCCCCAGCGCCGGGCCGGATGCGCTGGTGACCGCCGACAATGCGACCAACACATCCACCCTGCTGACCATTCCGATCATCCCCTATATCAACAACAGCGCAGCCTGGTCCTGCAGTTTTCCCGTTTCGGTCTACGGCGCGCAACAATCCACCAATCCGTACGTGTTTCCCAACGGACAGACTTGCGGCAACAGCATCGCCGCCAATGGGACGCAACTGCTCGATAGCAACATTCCGGCCAACAACGTCGCGAACACGCCCGCCACGCAGGCGGCGTGGGTGCAGCACCTGGTGGCGAAATTCGGCCCGGCCGCCCATCAGGGGGTGCGGTTCTACCAGCTGGACAACGAGCCGTTCGGCTGGGGCAACACGCATCGTGACATCATGCCGAACGGCGCCAGCTATGCCACCATCAGCGCCCTGGGAGCGGAGTATGCCGCCGTGGTCAAGCAACAGGATGGGTCAGCGCTGGTGCTCGGCCCATCGGACTTCACGCTGGGCGGCTGGATCGGCTCGCCAGGCCAGCAGAACAATCTGTTCGCCGGGCAATACTACCTGCGGAAAATGGCCGCCGCCCGCACCAACGGCAAGCGCCTGCTGGACTTCTTCGACGAGCACTACTACTTCAATTTCACCGACGTCGCGAGCCAGCTTGCCTCGACACGCACGTTGTGGGATCCGAGCTATAATGGCGGCACCTGGGTGGAGCAGTATTGGTTCGACGGGCCGATGCAGCTGATCCCGCGCTTCCAGCAATGGATTGCCCAGTACTATCCTGGCACCCGGCTGGCGTTTTCGGAATACTCCATCGATAGTGGCAACAAGCTGGTCACCGACGCCCTGGCGGAGGCCGATGTGCTGGGCATTTTCGGTCGCGAGCAGGTGGGCCTGGCCGCCATGTGGAACACGCCGCAGCCGACCGACCCGATCGCGTTCAGCTTCCTGCTGTTTCGCAACGTCAATGGTCGCGGGCTGGCTTTTGGCAATACCTCGGTCCAGACCGTCAGTGACGATCAGGGGGTGGTGTCGGCCTATGGGGCGTTGCGGACCGCCAGCGGGGCACCGGGGAGTGCCACGTCGCTGACATTGGTGCTGATCAACAAGACGACGCGCGATCTGACGACGCCGATCATGATCGAGGGCCAGAGCGGGACAACAAGCGCGCTATTCTACAGCTACAGCAACGCGGATCTGACCGCGATCCACAAGCAGGCGAATGTCGCGTTCGCTGCTGGTGACGGCTCCGTCACGTTGCCGGGGTATTCGATGAGCATGCTGGTGATCCCGCTGAATTAGTCCGACCCGGTTCGGATCTGTCGGGGTCGGCGCCCGCGCACGCCGCCCACCGGTCGTTTCGCGTAAGATACATGTGCTCGGCTGGCGATGATGAGGCAAACCGAGCGGCATGAGCCTGGGGCGATGAAGCGGGTGAGGCTGGCGCCGCGCCGCGACAAGAGGGTGGTCGACAAGATCACCCAGGGGCGCGGTGCCGGGTGCCTGAACGTCCGGCCACGTCTCCTTTCAGCGGCCAACAGGCGGGGCTGGTCAGGCATACGCGAGGTGGGCTAGGTGAGGCGCGAGCATCGCTTCAATCGGGGCGGTCCGTTACGGGCGGCGTGATGCACCGGTTCGCCGCGGGGTCAGACCAGGTTCGAGGAATGGCGATGTCCAGCCGAGGGAACAGCCGATTGAGGTGGAAGCTCCGGCGTGGCGGTCCGGGACATCGGGTGTGGTCCGGCCGATGACGGTGATCCGTTCCGACATCTCCCCCCGTTCGGCGGATTTCGCCGCCAATGCCGAGGCGATCGGCGCGCTGGTCGCCGATCTGCGCACGCGGGTGGGGGAAATCGCCCAGGGCGGCGGCGCGGTGGCTCGGGACCGTCATGTCGCGCGCGGCAAGCTGCTGCCGCGTGATCGGGTCGCCGCGCTGATCGACCCGGGTGCGCCGTTCCTGGAACTCTCTCAGCTCGCCGCCTTTGGGCTGTATGGCGGCGAGGTCCCGGCCGCCGGGATCGTGACCGGCATCGGTCGCGTCTCCGGCCGCGAATGCGTGGTTGTCGCCAACGACGCGACGGTCAAGGGCGGCACCTACTTTCCCATGACGGTCAAGAAACATCTTCGCGCGCAGGAGATCGCGCGGAAGAACAATCTGCCGTGCCTGTATCTGGTGGATTCCGGGGGCGCCTTCCTGCCGATGCAGGATGAAATCTTCCCCGACCGCGAGCATTTCGGCCGCATCTTCTTCAATCAGGCCAACATGTCGGCCGAGGGCATTCCGCAGATCGCGGTCGTCATGGGCTCGTGCACGGCGGGTGGGGCCTACGTTCCGGCGATGAGCGACGAGAGCATCATCGTCCGCAAGCAGGGCACCATCTTCCTCGGTGGGCCGCCTTTGGTGCAGGCGGCGACCGGGGAAGTCGTTTCGGCCGAGGACCTGGGGGGCGCCGATGTTCACGCCCGCACCTCCGGCGTGGTGGATCATTACGCCCGCAACGATCACCATGCGCTGTCGATCTGCCGGCGCATTGTCGGCGGGTTGAACCGGGACAAGCCGAACAGCCTGCAGATGCGTCCGGCTGAACCGCCACGCTACGACCCGTCGGAGTTGCACGGCGTGGTGCCGGCGGATCTGCGCGCGCCGTATGACGCGCGGGAGGTGATTGCCCGTATTGTCGACGGCAGCGACTTCGACGAGTTCAAGCGGCTCTACGGCACCACGCTGATCTGCGGGTTTGCCCATCTGTATGGCTGCCCGGTCGGGATCATCGCCAACAACGGCATCCTGTTTTCGGAATCCTCGCTGAAGGGCGCGCATTTCATCGAGCTGTGCAGCCAGCGAAACATCCCGCTGATTTTTCTGCAGAACATCACGGGCTTCATGGTCGGCCGCAAATACGAGTCGGGCGGTATCGCCAAGGATGGCGCGAAGCTGGTCACCGCCGTGTCCACCACCGCGGTTCCGAAGATCACGATGATCATCGGCGGCAGCTATGGCGCGGGCAACTACGGCATGTGCGGGCGCGCCTACGATCCACGGTTTCTGTTCATGTGGCCGAACGCCAGGATCTCGGTGATGGGCGGGGAACAGGCCGCCGGCGTTCTGGCGACCGTGCGCAGCGGGTCGGCTGACTGGACCAAGGAGCAGGAAGCGGCGTTCAAGGCACCGATCCGCGCCCAGTATGATCAGCAGGGACATCCGTATTATGCCAGCGCCCGACTTTGGGACGATGGGATCATCGATCCGGCCGACAGCCGTCGGGTGCTGGGGCTTGCCCTGTCGGCGGCGCTGAACCAGCCGCGGCAGGAGACGCGCTTTGGCGTGTTCCGGATGTGACCGGCATGTTCGAAAGCCTGCTGATCGCCAACCGGGGCGAGATCGCCTGCCGCATCGCCCGCACCGCCCGGAACATCGGTATCGAAACGATCGCGGTTTATTCGGAAGCCGATGCGCAGGCGCTGCATGTCAAGGCAGCAGACCGAGCGTATCCGATTGGCAGGGCGGCGGCGCGGGAAAGCTATCTGAATATTCCGAGGGTTATCGAGGCGGCGGTGGCTGCCGGGGCGGCGGCCATTCACCCGGGTTACGGTTTTCTGTCGGAGAATCCGGTCTTCGCCGAGGCCTGTACCGATGCGGGCATCGTGTTCGTCGGGCCGCCGGCGTCGGCGATGCGGGCGATGGGGTCGAAATCGGCGGCCAAGGCGTTGATGGAGAAATCCGCCGTGCCGTTGTTGCCGGGCTACCACGGCGACCGGCAGGAGCCTGGGTTTCTCGAGGACCAGGCGGCGCGGATCGGTTTTCCGGTGGTGATCAAGGCGGTCTCCGGCGGTGGCGGGCGCGGGATGCGGGTGGTGGCCGCGGCGGCGGATTTCGCCGCGGCCTTGGCGTCCGCCCGGCAGGAGGCGGCAACCGCGTTCGGCGACGACCGCGTGCTGATAGAGCGGTATCTGCAACGTCCTCGTCACATCGAGGTGCAGGTGTTCGCCGACTCCCAGGGCAACGCGGTGCATTTGTTCGAGCGCGACTGTTCGGCTCAGCGCCGGCACCAGAAGGTGCTGGAGGAAGCGCCCGCGCCTGGGCTTTCGGAAGCCAGGCGGCATGCCATGGGATCGGCCGCCGTGGCCGCGGCCCGCGCGGTCGGTTATGTCGGGGCAGGAACGGTCGAGTTTGTCGCCGATGCCGACGGTTTCTTCTTCCTGGAGATGAACACGCGGCTACAGGTCGAGCATCCCGTGACCGAAATGATCACCGGGTTCGACCTGGTGGAATGGCAGTTGCGGGTCGCCGCCGGCGAGCCCCTGCCGGTGCGCCAATCCGCCATCGGCCTGACCGGTCACGCGATCGAGGCGCGGATCTATGCCGAGGACCCGGCGCGCGACTTCGCCCCGTCCGTGGGGCGGCTGGCGCTGTTCCGCACGCCGGTTGAAACCGCCGGCGTGCGGGTCGATAGCGGATTTGAGACCGGCGATACGGTGTCGATCCATTACGACGCCATGCTGGCGAAACTGATCTGCCACGGGCCGACGCGGGCGGTCGCGCTGGATCGGCTGCGACAGGCGCTGGCCGATTGCGCGGTGGCCGGGGTTGCCAGCAACCTCGATCTTCTGGGGCGCATCGCCAGACATCCCGCGTTCGCCGCCGGGGGTATCGACACCGGGTTTATCGCGCGCGAAGCCGACAGCCTGCTGGTCCCGCAGGGCGCGCCGCCGGCGGCGATACGTGCCATCGCCGCGCTGGCGGTGCTGACGCCGAAAACCCCGGTGGGCGATGATCCATGGGATGCGTGGGACCAGTGGTGGCTGAACACCGCGCCGGCCCGCGTGCTGGACTTTACCGATGGCGACACGCGTTATCCGGTTTCGGTGACACGCGAAGGCGCCGCCTGGCGGATCGGCGGACTGCTTGCGACGGCGGACCGTCTGGATGATGCGAGGCTGGTGGTGGCGCTGGATGGGGTGCGGCGGACGATCAGCGCGGTGGTCGACCAGCACGTCGTGACGGTGCGCGACAACGGCCTGACCTGGCGCCTGACGCTGCCGGACCCCCTCGCGGCGGGCGATGACGAGGAAGTTGCCGGCGATCGCCTGGTGGCGCCGATCCCGGGGCTGGTGACGGAGGTGGTGGCGGCGGTGGGGCAGCGTGTGACGCGCGGTCAGGTCCTGGTCGTGCTGGAGGCGATGAAGACCGTGTTCCGGCTGTCCGCGGCCGCCGACACCGTGGTGGCCTCCGTCGCCTGCGCCGCCGGCGAGATGGTGCAGGAAGGACAGGTTCTGGTCGGCTTCGCGGAGCCTGCCTCGGACGGCTAGAGCGCCTTCAGGCTGACCGCAAACGGTCAGCGCGATGCCGCTCATTGTTTCACGGGCAACCTTATCAGCCAGATTTTTCCGGTCAGGTTGATGTTGCCCTGGTGGGTCGGCCCGACAAGAAGCGGCCGCGTATGATCGCTGACTTCTGGGGCGCTGACCTCTGGGGCGCTGACCTTCGCGGTGCTGGCCTTCGGGGTGCTGACCTGGGCGGCTGTTACCTGGCCTTGGCCACGTCCGGGTAGTATTGGGTTGCCTCGCGTCGGTCGAACATGCCGTAGGCGCGGATCACGCGAACCTGGCGGATGCGGGCGCCGGGCGGGATCGCGGTTTGCAGCGCCGCGGCATCGTCAGCCCATGAGGACATCAGCACCAGGTCACCCGGCGAGAGGATCGCGTCGAACACATCCCAATCGACCAGACCCGGCGCATCCGCGACCCGGCCAAGGCGCTGGCCCAGCAGATCGGCCGGTGCATCCGCCGCCAGACCTGCCGGACGCCGGGCCTCGACCAGCGTGACCATCTTGCCTTCCCCGGTCTCGGTGACGTCCAGTCGCTGTTCACGCAACTGGTGTCCCCGCGGCACGTGACTGTCGGTGGTCACCTGGCCGACGCGCAACCGGTAGTCCTGGAACACCTCGAAGCGCCCCTTCTTTTGAACGCCGTGGTGCTTCACCTGAGTGCGCCATCGCACCAGCGATTTTTCGTCGCGCCAGGTCGAGAGCGACAACATCCAGCCATCGTGCCGCAGGCTCCGGTAGCGGACGTTGTCGATGAAGCCGTCGATCTGCTCGATTTCCGGTTTCAGCATCCTGGCGTAGCCGAGGTAATCGTCCCACCTGTCCGACTTCGGATTGACTTCGAAAATTACTGAAAACATTGTTCGTTTCCTTTGCAGACTCAAACCCTGTCCTGGCCTTGCCGGAACGTGATCGATTGACGATGCAGCGCCGCGCGTCCTTCCTCCAGAGGCATCGTGGCGGTCGACGCTTGCATTGACCGGTACGCGCGCCGGCCGAGGCCTCGGCGATCTCCTGCAACGCGCCGGTCGGCACCTTCGCCGACGGCGGGCCGCGCGTCCGGCTCCCCGGGTCGCTGTCGAGGTATCGCTCGGTCCATTCCCAGCGTATCGCGCCACGAACAACCATCGACGCGGTCAGCAACCGACAGGGCTAAGGCAAACGTTGCGCCATGTACATAAAGAACGATGTTGCCGGGTCGGCGCGTCGGTGGGGTCAGCGGCAGGCCGCGCAAAAACAGGGCCTTGCCCGCCAGGGTTCCGGCAATGCGGGCGGGTTCTTCCCGAGGATCGCGTTCCGCTGCTGCATTGCTGCGGATCGTCATGATGCTTGCTTCTGTTCATCAGTGTCACAGGCTTAACTTCGGTGCGGTCATCCGGATGCTTCGGTCACGGCCGAAGCATCGATGGCGGCGAAAGGCTAAAGCCCCGCCGCATGACAGCCGGCCGCGACATGGCAGCGATCGCGGCGCTGGTGGACGGCCCGGGCCGCGCGAACATGCTGGCGGCACTGCTGGACCCGCACGCACCGACTGACCGCGCCGGCACGATCTACGCCGGCCCGGAACGCCACCAGGTGTTCGGGATCGAGACCGGACCAAGTCCGGTCCCACCATGCCCGCCTGACGATCGTAATCAGCAAGCCGCCGGGCGAGCCGGGGTGGGACCGGGGCATCGAGATGCGCGATGGCCGGTGCTTTTCACCTTGCGGCCAGGTACCCTTCCTCTCGCCCGCCCAAGACCCAAATGCAGTCTCCCGGACAAGCGGTCCGGCGTGCTTTTAACCCCGGAAACCGACCCCATGACCAAGATCACACTTATCCCCACTGCCTCGCTGCTGATCGCGCTGGCGGCGTGCAGCGTCCCCAGCGGCACCAGCCCGGCCGCGCGGAACGCCGCCGCGCCCGGCTGGACCGGGCGCACAACGGTGCTGGGCAACAACAGCTCGGTCGCCGGCGACGCGGTCGCGACCACCGACGTGCAGCAAGGCATGTTCGGCGGCAGACAGCGCTGATCAATCCCGCTTCCCCACCCATTCGAGCCGCGGCGGCAGCACCACGTCCCGCCGCACCGCCTCTTCCGCGCGTGATCGCCCTAATGCTGGGCGAGGCATTTGTTAGCCGGTCTGCGCGCCGGGGCTGGCGGGCGAGCGAGCACGCGAGCGAGGGGACTGAGCGCGCGAAGGAGTAAGCGGCGCGCGAAAAAATGACTCTCATACCGGTCGGCGCACGTGCCTATGGGCATACCGGTCGGGGCACGCGCCGATTGCTATGACACCGCGAATAGACGAACGCTGCGTCTCAGCGCCAGTGCGCCGGTATCCAGCGACCGCGTGGTCCCCAATGCCCTGGAACCCAGGCATGATAGCCCGGACGCTTCCCGACATAGACCCCTCGGACCCAGGCGTAGCCGCGACCATTCCAGTGCCAGTAGCCCGGCCGCCAGATATAGCCCGGACCGGGCGCTGCCGGGACAACCTCGGCGCGTGGCCCAGGAATGGGTGGATAGGCCTGGGCCGTTCGCGGCAGCGACAGAGCTGATGCGCCGAGCAGCACGGCGATCACGACGCCACCAATCGAATGTCTCATGCCTGTTTCCTCACTGCATGGTGCCGCGGGTGTGCATGGTGCGGCGGGGTCTTCTGTCCGTCACAGCCTAACCGGGTGGGTGCCCGACGAGCGTCGTCCTCGGATGCTCGGGCAGGAGCAGCGGTGGCCTCGGCGGCTGCGAGAAGTCGAAATCCCGCGTCACATCGCCCAGCATTGCGGCGTTCTCCCGCACGTCCGGCCTCGGATCCGGGCGGCCATCGCTCTTGGGGTCGAGCCGTGCGCCGCCCAGGAAGTCGTCCTCGATGAACTTCAGGTAGGCGTCGAAGCTGAGGGTCTGGTGGTCGATGAACCCGCGCCGCGCGTACGGGCTGATCACCATGGCCGGCACCCGGATGCCGTAGCCGAGCGGATCAACCTTCGGCGGCATTACGTGGTCGTAGAATCCGCCCCAGTCGTCCCACGCCAGGAAGATCGCCGTGCTGTCCCAATCGGGGCCGCGCATGATCTGATTGATGATGTGCGTCACGTATGACTGCCCGACGCTGACCAGTGCCGGCGGATGCTCGCTATCCCGGAAGCTCGGCGCGATCCAGGAGACCGCGGGCAACGTGCCGGCCTGTGCCGCGGCGAGCAACGCGCTGAGCGGCTGCACGTTGTCGAGCTGCTGGTCCTGATGCACGTCCGTGAAGCGCGGCAGGACATACCAGATCGGCGGCACGCCGTGGTTGCCATGGCCCCCGGGACCGCCATCCAGATAGTAGCCCCAGCTCACGTGATGGCTGTTGAGCAGCCAGGTCAGATCGGTCCACACGAACGGCGTCTCGATCTCCGGACCTGGCCGATTGCGGACGATGTCGCTGCGGCAGCTCGCCGGATCCTGCTGGTTCGCGCATTTCGCCGACCAGCCTGAGACCATGTACAGATGCGAGGGCAGGCTATAGGACGCGATGGGCTCGAACATGCGGTCCTGCAGCACGAAGTCCTGCGCATAGGCCCAATAGTTGGGGATGTCCGATCGCACGTGATAGCCCATCACGCGGCGCGCGGTCCTGCCGCCGTCCTCACCACAGTTCGGATTGGTCGGGTTCCGGCATCGCTTCCCGGCACCACGCGCGGCGACCGCGACGAAGCCATCCATCTTGCCGCCGTCGATGGCGCTGGCCGCGGCCGCGGCCGAATGGGCGGCCCCGCCGTTGCGGTCCTGGTGGTCGAGAAACGGCCGGTCGCAGGCGCCGGACGTCCGATCCGGCAGACAGGGCTTCGGGGCGCCATTGCGCATCGGTATCCCGTCAGCCCCCGGGAACGTCCCGAAGTAGTGATCAAACGAGCGGTTCTCCTGCATGATCACGACGACATGCTGGATTTTATGAGTGCCTGCTTCGCTCGTCATTGCCTGAGCCGCGGCCTTCGTGGTCACAGAGCACGCGATCAGCAAGACGAGTCCGGATACCATGATCCTCGGTACCACCTTCGCGCGGGCAGCCTGGAGTCGCGCACCGGACAGCGCGGCGGGAGCGGTGCTTCGCATCGCCTGACGAAGGGCCATGATCATGGCGCCCTCTGACACAGCCCCTCGACAACATCCGACGTGCGATCCAGTCCGGTGGGACTCGGGTCCCGCGGAAAGGGTTGGATGAAGCCGGAACGGTATCCGCTGGGCGCGCTGCTATCGCCAATGCCCTGGCACCCAGTAGGGACCATTCCAATGCGGCCGGATCCAGACGGGTCCAGCCACGACGGGCGGTGGTGCATAGACGACGGGCGGTGGCACAGCGACAACCGGGGGCGCCACGCCGACCACGACGCCAGGCCCCCAGCAGCAGCCACGATGCCAGCCCCAGCCACCATGCCAGCCGTAGCCCCAGCCACGATGCCAGCCGTAGCCCCAGCCACGATGCCAGCCGTAGCCCGCGTGCCAGCCCCAGCCACGGTGATACCCCCAGGCCGCGGCCGGCGTCGGGGCCAGCAGCGGCACCGAGAACGCAACCAGGGCGGCAACCATGATGCCGATCCGCCCGCGCGTGAGAATCCTCTGCATGCTGATTGACTCCTCACCAAATCCAACACCGCCCCGGGTGAACGCCGCCGTAACGGCCGACATGGCCCGGGCGGCAGGCGCATCCGGCCAGGACGACAGCCAGCAGCAACGCGGTCGCCAGGCGTGCTACGGGCACCGGGCGGACGATGGATGATGCAGGCGCGGCCGAGATGGGGCTACCCGGCATGTGCTCGCGGCGAACGCTCACCGGGGGACCACACCTGGCTGAGCGATGCCGTTGTGCTTGTCGTCATAGATCTTAGCCGACGTGGCGTTCTCCCGGCGGTTGAGGTTGTGATGCTCGCCTGGCGTCAGATGGCCGCCATTGGCGGCCAGGTCCGCCTGTCGGCTGGCATTGATGAGCGACTCGCGGTTTTCGATCTTGTTGGCGCCCCCGGCGGTGATCTGGCCGCTCGCGACGCCTTGGCCGATGCGCTGCTGCTGCTGGGACTCGCGGCCGCGCACTTCCTGCGCGGAGGCTGCTATCGGGACCAGCAACGCCAAGGATGCCGCGAGCAGTCGAACGTGGGTGGATGTCATGGCGATCTCCTTTTCGTCCCAGTTCAACGGAGGTCGGCATGGAATCCGTCGCCGATATCGCGCATCACGGAAGCGCGAGACGTCGGTGCTGGTTCGAAGTAGCCGATTGGCGCGGTGAATTTCGGGCGCAGCGCGTCTCACGCTGCTTTGCGATCGGGTACCGGCCTTGCAGATCAGAACACACCCGCCTTGGCTGGCATCCATCACCGGGTTCTGCCCGGCGCCCCGCCGATTTGCGCAGGGTGACGCAGCGGACCGCCACGCTGCAGGCCCTGGGCGAGAAGTGCCCGCTGGTCGGCGGGCAGGGTCGCGGCGAAGGCGACCGCCGCCGCCTCCAGCCGGGTGCGCAGCAGCACGTCGGCGGTCCGAGCGCGATCGAGCGCGGCAGCGACGGCAGCCTGGTCAAAGTGTGGCTGCACGAAGAGCTGCGCCGCCGCCCGGCGGCTCTCACGGGCCGTCCGCATCAGGTCACCGCTGTCTTGCATGACGTCCCGCATGGCCTGGCGGAAATGCTCACGATCAGGTTGCGGCAGCTCCTGCCCGGCGGCGCGGATGGGCCGCTGGTGCACGCCTGCGAGCAATCGAAACCCACCCGGGCGGGAGAGCATGAAAACGCCACCGCCGATCGCGCCGGAGGCGAACACGTTGACGAGCAGCGAGACGGTCAGCAGGACGCGGCGTGAGCGGGTCATCAAAGATGGCCGTTCAGTGCCGGCTGTGTCTCGATGTCGAGGGGAGCGCCAAGAACGCTCAGCTCATACAATGGCGCGGTCGCCGGTACTTCGGCGGACGTCAACCGTGTGACAACGAGTGCGCCCGCTGCGACCCCGCTGGCCAGGACCGTGGCGGCCCCCAGGCTGGAGAGCCAAAGGCGCAACCGGCGGGCCTGCGTGTGCCGGCGGGCGACCGTCGCGACAATGCGAGCCGCGAGCGCCGCACCGGGACCTGGCACCGTCCAGGCAGCGAGCGCCGTGTCGAGGCCGGCCGCGGCGGACAGCATCGCTTGCGCTTCCGGCTGGTGCAGCAGAAGCGTGCGCGCGGCGTCGCGTTCATCCGCTGGCCAGCGGTCGAGATCACCGCCATACGCGTCGACGAGAGTGCCGAACCGTTCGGGCGTCACACCTCGACGCCTTCGAGCAGGGACCGCAGAGTCCGACGAGCCCGCGACAGCAGGCTCTCCAGCGCCTCGACGCTGATTTCCAGAACCCGCGCGGTTTCGATGTTGGAGAGCTCCTGATAGGTGTGCAGCACGATGGCCTCCCTCTGGCGAGGCGGCAGTCTCGCGAGCGCCGCCTGTACGCGTTGGACAGTCTGCTCGCGCTCAAGCCGTTGATCGACGCGGAGCGACGGGTCCACCTGTTCGGGTGGCTCCGGGACGAGGATTTCGCGTCGCTTGCGCAGACGGTCGTAGCAAAGGTTCAGGGCCACGCGATGCAGCCATGTGTCGAACCGCGCCTGGCCCGGCCGCCAATCGCGCGCCTGGCGCCACGCGCGGAAGAAGGTGTCCTGGGCCACCTCGTCCGCCGCTCCGCTGTCGCCGAGCAGGCGCAGCGCGAGTGCGTGAATGCGCGGGAGCTTGCCGGCGAGCAGAGTACGAAAAGCCGTCTCCTCGCCGCGTCCAATGCGCGCCAGAAGCTCCATGTCCGGATCTTCGCTCGATCCCCCCTCCATCCCCGCGCCGAATGCCGGTCACACGCCGAGGCTGAAAAACCATCCAGGCCTGCCGCTCATCAACGGGCCGTTGAAGGTTCAACATCGCCCGGCGCCCCGACCGTCTGGCGGGAGGATGACCCTGCGCCGCCGGCGTAAGTATCGCGCAAGTAACATACCTCCCTGAACAGGCCCGCGGATGCAAGCCTGAAAACATGCACCGTCCTCATTCGTGGCTCCGATCGCGCTCATGCTGCCGACCTTCGTTGAACGCGGGCGCGGGCCGTCTCCGTCGCTCCGAACGCAAACTATTCGGCGGTTAAAGGCATTTGCTGCGCGACGCTGCCGGCGCAAGGTTGGTCCCCGAGACGGCGATGATGGGGCTGGAGGGCAGTTTCGGTTGCACTGCTGCCGGACCCGCTGAACCGCGCCAGCAGGGGCTCGATCCCGCCCGCGCCGTCGCCGCGGTGAAAGCTCATGGGGTTCCATCGCCGCCCACCGCGAGCCGGGCGCGGCGCTGATCGCGGCACGTTCCACCGCGGTCAGTTGCGTCATTCGCTTCCTCCTGTATTGAGTCGCGCCAGCACCCGCAGCAGGAGGCAGCGTGCCAACCGAAGCCGGCTTGCGATCCGCCGCCGACAGCGTCCCGTTGGACTGGGCTGCGGCGCGCACTTATCTGGCCGCTCATGGCTATCGCCTGGACGCCGACCCGCCGCCGCGCCAGTTCGCCGGTGGGCTGGCCAACCTGAACTACCTGATCCACCTGGACGGCAAGCCCGCCGTGCTGCGCCGCCCGCCGATGGGGGAGCTACCCACCGGCGCCTATGACATGGCGCGGGAGTTCCGTATCCTGTCGCGGCTGCCGGATGCGCTGGCTTTCATCGCCCGGGGCTTGCATCTGTGCGACGATCCGACGGTGATCGGACAACGCTTCCAGATCATCGAGTACCGACCCGGGCTGGTGATCCGGGAACAGATGCCCCCCGAACTGGCGCATCGGCCGGACATCGGCGCGCGGCTGTCGCAGGTGCTGCTGGAAACCATCGCCGCGATCCACGCGGTGGACACCGCGGCCATTGGACTGGACGATCTTGGCCGGCCGGACGGGTTCCTGGCACGCGGCGTCGCCGGCTGGCGCAAGCGCGGGCTGGCCGCGATGCAACAGGGTTCGGCCGGTCTGCACAACGATGTCGGCACCTGGCTGGAACGGCATATCGTGCCGGATGGGCCGCCGGGACTGCTGCACAACGACTTCAAGCTGAACAACGTCATTCTTGACCCGGATGATTTCGCGCCGCGCGCGGTGGTCGATTGGGACCAGGGCACGCGCGGCGATCCGCTGTTCGATTTCGCCACCTTGCTGAGTTACTGGGTTCATCCGGACGATCCGCCGGCGATGCACGACATGGAGCAGATGCCGGCGGTCGAGGCCTGCCTGTGCTCGCGCCAGGACGCGGTGGCGGAGTACGCCCGCATCTCCGGCCGCGACATGTCGGGCTTCCTGTTCCACCGGGTGCTGGCGATGTACAAGCTGTCCGTCATCTTCCTGCAACTTGGCCTGCGCTACCGTTCGGGCGCGACGCGGGAGCCGCGCTATGCCCCGCTGACCGGCATCGGCACCGGCATTCTGCAATTCACCCACGAAATCGCCCAAGGACGCGCATTCTGATGGATTTTTCCCTAACCCCGGAATTGCGGGAATTGCAGCAGCGCACCCGCGCTTTCATCCGCGACAAGATCATTCCGCTGGAGGGCGACAGCCGGCAGACCCGGCACGGCCCCACCGAGGCGTTGCGGCGGGAACTGGTGGCGCTGGCGACGGCCGAGGGGCTGGTGGCACCGCATGTCGGGGTCGACTATGGCGGCCTGGGCCTGTCCCATGTCGGCAAGGCCGTGGTGTTCGAGGAAGCCGGCTACTCGCTGCTGGGTCCAGTCGCGATGCACATCTTCGCACCGGATGAAGGCAACATGCACCTGCTCGAATCAGTTGCTTCAGACGAACAAAAAGACCGCTGGCTGCGACCGCTGGCGGCCGGCGAGATACGGTCGTGCTTCTGCATGACCGAACCCGCGCCGGGCGCGGGGTCCGACCCGTCGGCGATGCTGACCACGGCGGTGAAGGACGGCAATCACTACGTCATCAACGGCGACAAATGGTTCATCACCGGCGCCGCCGGCGCCGCCTTCGCGATCATCATGGCAAAGGGTGAGGATGGAAATGCAACGATGTTCCTGGCCGACATGGACACGCCGGGGATCGAGGTCGTGCGTACCATGGACAGCCTGGACAGTGCGTTCGCCGGCGGCCACGCGGTGCTGCGGTTCCGTAACGTTCGCGTGCCGGCCAGCGATATCCTGGGCGAGCCCGGGAAGGGGTTCCGCTACGCGCAGGTGCGTCTGGCGCCAGCCCGGTTGACGCACTGCATGCGCTGGCTGGGCGCGGCCAAGCGGGCGCACCAGATCGCCACGGACTATGCCCTGAAGCGCGAGGTGTTCGGCTCCAGGCTGATCGGCCACGAGGGCGTCGGCTTCATGCTAGCCGACAACGAAATGGATATCCGCATGAGCCGGCTGTCGATCCTGCACACCGCGTGGCTGCTGGATCAGGGCGAACGGGGTGGCACCGAATCCTCGATGGCGAAGGTGTTCGTGTCCGAGGCGGTCTGGCGGGTGGTCGATCGGTGCGTGCAGGTGCTGGGTGGCCAAGGCGTCACCGGCGAGACCCTGGTCGCGCGCCTGTTCAACGAGGTGCGTGGCTTCCGCATCTATGACGGCCCGTCGGAAGTGCATCGGTGGAGCCTGGCGAAACAGATCGCCCGCAACGGCGCCAACTGGTGAGTGCGGTGCCAGCGACCGACTTCGACCTGACCGGCAAGGTGTGCATCGTCACCGGCGCCGGACGCGGGATCGGGCGCGGCCTGGCGGAGGGGTTGGCGCGTCACGGTGCCATCGTGGTGCTATGCGGACGCACGCGTGCCACACTGGAGGAAACCGCCGCGGCGATCGGCGAGAACGCGATCGTGATGACCGCTGATGTGTCCAAGGAGGCCGATGTGCTGGCCCTGCGCGATGCGGTGCTGCGGCGCTGCGGCCGGATCGACGTGCTGGTGAACAACGCCGGGGTGAACGCGATCTTCAAGGGGATCGAGCGCACCTCGCTGGCGGAATGGCAGGCCATCATCGATGTCAACCTGACCGGCGTGTTCCTGTGCTGCAAGTACCTGGGCGGCGCGATCGGGGAGGGCGGCTCGGTGATCAATGTCAGTTCGGTCGCCGGGCATGGCGGGCTGCCGCGGTCGAGCCCGTATTGCGCGTCGAAAGGCGGGGTTGAGATGTTCACCAAGGCGCTGGCGCTGGACTGGGCGCGGCGAAAGGTCCGGGTCAATACGCTGGCACCGGGCTGGGTCGATACCGACCTGACGCATGGGCTGCTGGAGCACGATACGCATGGCAAGCGATTGCTGGACCGCACGCCGCTGGGCCGGTTCGCGACGCCGGGGGACATGGCTGGCGGGGTGGTGTTCCTGGCCAGCGATGCCTCGGCGTTCATGACCGGGCAAAGCCTGGTCATCGATGGCGGCTGGGGGGCGGAGTAGTAGATGGTTGGCGTCGGTGGAGTTCCTCGGCCAATTTGGTCAGACGCTCTTCGTTTCGGGTCTCACATTCCCATATCGTCATCACGGTCCATCCGTTGGCTTCCAAGGCTTCCTGCTGGCGCTTGTCACGCTCCACATTCTCGGCGAATTTCGCCTCCCAGAAGTCGATGCGACTTTTCGGTGTGCGGGTGAACGGACAAGACGGATCTGGATGCCGATGCCACATGCAGCCATGCACCCAAATCGCGACGCGCCGAGAGGCGAAGGTCATGTCGGGGCGGGTACCAGCAATCCGCTGGTAAAGCCTGTAGCGGAAGCCCGCGGCATGCAGGAAGCGGCGAACCTTAAGTTCGGGTTTAGTATCGCGCCCCCTGACCCTGGACATGCGTTCAGAGCGCTCGTGCGGGGAGAGCGTGTCCGTCAATCGACCTCTTCGCCGGCCTCGTCTGGGTCGGGGCCTTCCGCCGCGGTTCCAAGAGGCGAAACTAGTTGCCCCTCCTCCGGATGCTCATCTTGACTAAATGCGATCAACATTTCGGCTAGCAGCGCAGCGTAATCTTTTCGCGGCGGCGTCTTCACCAGCACTGATGCAATCTTATCACGAATTTGCTCTGGACTAAACGAGTTTTTCAAACTGTCATCCAGGGCCCACGATCGTCCTGGATGAACCACGTCCCACGGCGACCGTTTATTCTTGCGGGTAGAGGCAGCATCTCCGTGTTTACTCATGCCCCAGCATGCTTTTGTATCACTATTCCATAGCGGCCAGAACATCCGGATAAGATGAACTTCCGCGACCAATTGAGCATTGGTCGCACAGGCAAGGCGCCGACACTGGAAATCAGCCAAGTGAAGTCGATTTAAGCCTTCCGGAAGATGTCCTGCTTCCGCGTATTTAACTACTTCCGTGATCGTGTCGGCATGTTCATGTAATCTCCCGGTCAATTTTGTTCCCTGTTCCCGAGGTCCGCTGGCAGTTGGTTGGGCCGGATCAGCCTTGCCAACATAGATGGGCGTTTCAGTTCGCGTGATCCCCGAATAGAGTGGGTGGTCCCCCTGATAATAGATCGCATAGACACCGGACCCGTAAGCATTGGGAACGTTCGACAGCGGGATGCGTGGCTGGGCGAGTGTCGCTAGTGCGACCATCCGGCCTACTGTTTTGGGTTCGGACGGGTCGAAACTGACCTTGGGCAACCGTATGCGGTCCGTTATCGCCCGTGCATTTTCAACCTGATCTGCAAAGTCTTGCAGCGCCTTCCGCAAGCGGATCGCCATCGTGGTCGATTCCGGAGCCTGCGCCAACTTGACCACATCGTCTAGCGCTTCCGCCAGACGTTCAATCGCCACTTTATCAAGCGGTTTCTTCGCCATTTCGCTTACCATCTAAATCACGGCGAACCGCTTAGCCCATCAACGGCGAACTCAAGTTATGCGGCTTGCTTCTCGGCGCCAACCGACGCCTGAAGTGCATTTCGAAGCCACCGACCCGCTGCTTCACCAAGCTGAACGGGGACCGCGTTACCCAAACCTCGCATGCTTTCGGTCCAGGATCTACAAAATCCATAGTTGTCCGGCAACCCTACCAGCCGCGCCGACTCGCGGAGAGTAAAATATCTTACTAACCCATTCGCTAGCACCATCATGTTCTCGCCGCCAGGGACACCGTGATCGCCCGCTTTTAGAGCCTTCGCCGGCCAATCCGGCAGGCTGCCAGTATGACCTGCATAAACTCGTGCCCCCGACTGTCCTAGGTGGTTGTTTCGGCCATTCGGTTCGCCAAGGTCGATCACCGCATCGCGCACCGTGATCCAGGCGCGTTCCAGCGGCGGGTGTTTAGCTGAACGCAGCGTCGCTACCACCGCCAGCAGGTGGGCGGGAACGGCTTGATCCGGCGGCATCCGCAACCCATGCCGTCGCCAGTAATCGCCAGTGACCCATTGATCCCATAGCAACGACTGCATGCTATGGGTTGGTGTCGGAAGATCGAGTGTGACACCGAGGTCAGCACGCATGCCAGCCAGCAGAACGCGATACCGAACCTGAGGCGCGCCAAAATCCGCCGCGTTCACTACCGCTACGATTGTGCGGTAGGATGCAGGTATGGATTTTAGCCTGATAAGTTCCTTCTCTGGCGTCTCGTTGGCGCCGGGGGCGGGTTCAGTCGCGTGGCGCAGGCGCTGCTCGATCCATTGGAGATAGGGCCGGAAGCGCGGGCCAGCCAAATTGCGCACGTTCTCAAAGAGGAACGCCGAAGGCCGGGTCTCGCGCACCGCGCGAATGGCTTCCGGCCACATGTCCCTATGATCGGTCGCACCCTTTTTAAGGCCGCCAATCCCAAATGGTTGGCAGGGTGGACCCCCGCTTACCAATGCCAATTGGTCCCGCAGGTGTGCCCAGTCAACTTCGCGAACATCGGACTGGACAACGTGCCAGTCCCGCATGAGCGGCACCTCACGCTCCGCGTTAAATCGAACTGTCGCCGCTGCATCTCCGTTCCATTCGACGAAGACCCGCGACTGAAATCCAGCCCGCGCCAAGCCCAAACCGAGGCCCCCACAGCCCCCGAAAAGCTCAGCGGAGTCGAAGTTATAAGTCATCGTGTCGGCCTCCCGCGAGGTCGAGCGGAAGAAGCGGTCCGCCATTCGCCTCTTCGATCGTACGTTCTATTGAACGCCGGATAAGCCACGAGAAGCTCACATCGTTCTTCCTGGCAATCCGCTCCAGTTCAACACGTTGAGCGGGCGTCATGTTGACCGTAACCCGCACCGAATTCCGATCACGAACGTTCATTTCCCCCCAGGGCGCTGCATAACGCTGCAGTCCGCAGCGTAGCAGCTGAGGACTTTTACCGGTCTTGATTCGTTTTGCAACATTCATAAATGGATGACGTCCAGCTCGGCTGGTAACACTTGCGGGGCCTGACCCTGGTCGATACGCCGCATATGTTATTTCAATGATCACCGGACACCGTCGGCTGCCACCTGCCCTCGACGATCACCGCCTCGTCCTCGCCGGGCCAGGGCGGCATGGTGATCGCCACCGCGGCCAAGGGTTCATCACCCGCCGCGCGGAACTGGAACCGGGTTCCCGCCGGGATGGTCAGACAGGTTCCCACCGCCAACGGCGTGATATCCTCCTGGCTGGCGGTTGACCGCCACATCTCACCCTCACCGGACAGGATGTACCAGATTTCCGCGACCGAGAGATGACGAACCGCCCGCGACACCTGACCGGCGGGAAGCAGAAAATGCGACATGCCGCCCTGCTGCAGCGACAGCAGGACGCGGACCTCCGAACCGTCGGGCGCGAGCACGTCGCGGACGTGTGGCAACGTCATCGTATCGCCTGTACTCATCGCGCGCGCTCCCGTAACTGGACATCCGCCACACGACCGGGCTGGGTGATGACGGCCAGAGACACCGGGCCGCGGCGGCCCGATTCCGCCGCGAGATCGCCTGACAGGGTGCCGATCGGGTTGATCGGGCGGGCGGCCACGCTCGCGGCTGCGCGACAGGTGGTCGTGCGGGTCCGGAACACGGAGCAGGTAGATCACGGGCCATCAGCCAGACCGGTTATTGCGTCGAACCGTTGCGCCAGATCTCCGGCACCGGCGGCGCTTGCTCCGGCTCGACCGGCTGGGTCGCCGACACCTCGGTAGCCGAACGGGAGGCATCGATCGGGAACAACAGCCGGCACTGGGTTCCGCCGATCTCGCCGCGTGACATCGTCAGTCGCCCGCCCAGCTGGGTGGCCAGCGCCCGCAACAGGCTCTGGCCGAGGCCGCTGGAAGGCTGTTCGGGTCCGGGACCCACCCCGTTGTCGGTGACAAGCAGTTCATAGAGCTCGTCATGCGCGCCGACCCGGCGGAACATCACCCGGATGATGCCGCTGGCTGAGCCCGGGAACCCATGTTTGAGCGCGTTGGTGACAAGCTCGTTGACGATCAGCCCGATATCGGCGGCGGCCGCCGGTGCCAGAAGATGACTCTCGGCGGCGATCGTCAGACCGATGGATTTTCCCAGTTCGATCGTATTGCGTATGTCACTCACCAGCTCTTCAAGAAAAGCGCCGCTGTCGACCCGGGTCTCGGCCCCGCGCATCGCCAGCCGCTCGTTCAGCCGGGTCTGCACCAGCACCCGTTGCGCCGTCTGTTGCAGCACGGCAGCGGCGGCTGGATTGCCGCGCGCCTGGGCGTTCAGCATGCCGATGAGGCGTTGCATGTCATTACGCGTCCGATGGGTCATTTCCCGCAGCAGAAGGGTCTGTTGCCGACCGGACGCCTCGGCTTCCTGCCGCGCGAGCCGTTGCGTCAGGTACTGCTTGTGCAACACCGCGGTCAGGGCAGCGGCGAATTTCGCGACCGCGAACCAAAGGATGGCGTCGATGATCGGGCCGATGGTCAGGCTTCCCGTTACCGCCATGTCCCGCCACAGAACAAGGGCCAGGCCGACGGTCGCCGTCGTCAGGCCAACCGCGACGCCGAAGCAGGTGGCAGCGGCCATGACGCCGATCAGCAAGGCAGTCTGCAGGTGAACGGTGGCTGGAACCGGAAGCAGAAATGCCAGGAAGGTCGTCAGCATGATGAGGACGGCGATGATGCGCAGTCGAACGGGGCCCTTCGGGCTGAGCGGCGTTTCGGCGGTCTGCCCGGCACGTTGTTGCTCTGACATGACTATCTGGAACCCAATCCCATCGATTGTCGGGTCGTAATACGGCAGGCATCGGCTATTGCGAAACGAACGTGCAAATTCGCTTGGGTCTTGCGCAATGTTTAGACTGCTTCCGTCCGCAAAGCCAAAAAGCCGTCTTCGGCTGACCAAGCAGATTAAATTACACGTTTGTCGCAATTTTTTCAATCGTTTTGACTGCAACCACGCCGTCTCATAAACTGAATTTCATTGCGTGCGACGCAGCGAGATGATTGAACTGAAATCCCGTGCCATGGCGATAGTCTCACCCGGTGGCACATTCAGCTGCCGGGCCTGGCGGTGCTTCCGGCAGATCGAGCGATCTTGCGGCAGATGGCCCGCTTGACATCGCCGTCGTCGCGCCGAATGTGACACCCGCACCGGGGTGCCCTCGCGGTGGGGGCTGAGATCATACCCGTGAACCTGCTCTGGGTCATGCCAGCGAAGGGAGTCGCCATGCGGATCGTCATTCTTGGGGCTGGTGTGCTTGGCGCCAGCGCGGCGTTCCACGCCGCCCGCGCCGGCGCGTCTGTCACTGTTGTCGACGCGCATCGAGAGGGCCGGGCGACCGCCGCCGGGGCCGGGATCATCTGCCCATGGGCATCCGGGACGGATGACGCGGTGTTCTACCGGCTGTACGCCGGCGGCGGCGAATATTACCGCGAGCTGATCGCGGCGTTGGCCGAGGCCGGGCAGACGGACATCGGCTATCGGCGGGCCGGCGCGCTGCTGGTAAGCGATGATCGCCGGGAGCTGGGCTGGATCGAACGCAGTCTGCGCGGACGCGCCGCGGCGGCGATGGGCACCGTTACCGGCCTGTCGCCGGCCGAGGCCCGATCGCTGTTTCCGCCACTGCACCCAGATCTTGGCGGCGTCCTGGTGGCCGGCGGCGCTCGGGTTGATGGCCGGCGCCTGGCCGCGGCGCTGCTGCGGGCGGCGCAGGGCTGCGGCGCCACGGTCCTGCGGGGACAGGCGACACTGGTCGTGCAGGCGGATCGGGTCACCGGCGTCGCCGTCGGCGAACAGCGTATGCCGGCGGATCGGGTGATCGTCACCGCCGGCGCCTGGACCAACGAGGTGCTGCGGCCGCTTGGCCTCGGACTGGCGATCGAGCCGCAGCGCGGTCAGATCGTGCATCTGCGACTTGAGCATGCCGCCACCGAAGCCTGGCCGGTCGTCCTGCCGCCGGGCAGCCACTACATCGTGCCGTTCGACACCGGCCGGATCGTCGCCGGCGCCACGCGGGAGCGCGGTTCCGGGTTCGACTATCGGGTCACCGCGGCAGGGCAGGCAGCGGTGCTGTCCGAGGCGCTGCGCATCGCACCCGGTCTGAGCGAGGCAACCGTGATCGAGACCCGCGTGGGGTTTCGGCCTGCCGGCGCCGAGCTCCGGCCGTTGTTGGGGTGGGTGCCGCGGATCGAGGGCTTGGCGATCGGGAATGGGCTGGGTGCGGCCGGCCTGACGATTGGCCCGTTCGCCGGGCGGTTGCTGGCGGACCTGGTGACCGGGCAGCCCAGCCTGCTGGATCTGGCGCCGTTCGACCCGGTGCGGCGTGTCGACGCCGTGGCGGCAGCCGTCGCCGCGCTGCGCTGATGCTGGAGCGCTTTCAGGCGGACCCTAAACGGTCAGCGCGCTCCAGGTCATTGTCTTCCGCGAGCAACTTTATCAGCCAGACTGTTCCGGTCAGGCTGATGTTGCCCTCATCTCGCAGCAGCGCAGCGGCGGTCCGGCTTCGCAGCCGATCGATCGTCCGCGCATTCCCGGGCGGCTGGCGCGGCAGCGAGCCGGCTTGGGGCGCCGTCGGTGCCGATGGTGTCAGGGTGTGCGATCGGCTACCGGTTGGTGCCCCGCACCGCCTCGACCACGGCCTTCGTCACCGCCTTCGTCGTCGCCGTTCCGCCGAGATCCGGTGACAGGATCCCAGCGGCGCAGACCTGTTCCACCGCCCGCATCAGCAGGTCGGCAGCCGACTTCTCGCCGAGGTGTTCCAGCATCATCGCCCCGGTCCAGAACGTCGCGACCGGATTGGCGATGCCCTTGCCGGCGATGTCGAACGCGCTGCCGTGGATCGGCTCGAACATCGACGGGCTGCGGCGTTCGGGATCGATATTGCCGGTTGGCGCGATGCCCAGCGATCCGGCCAGCGCCGCCGCCAGATCCGACAGGATGTCAGCATGCAGATTGGTAGCCACGACGGTGTCGATGGTCGCGGGCCTGCGCACCATGCGCATGGTCATCGCATCGACCAGTTCCTTGTCCCAGCTCACGTCCTTGTATTCGTGCGACACCAGCGCCGCGATCTCGTCCCAGAACACCATCCCGTGCCGCTGCGCGTTAGACTTGGTCACCACCGTCAGATGCTTGCGGGGGCGGGCGCGGGCGATGTCGAAGGCGAAGCGCATGATCCGCTCGACCCCGCGGCGGGTGAAGATCGCCGTTTCGGTGGCGACCTCCTCGGGCAATCCACGGTGGGTGCGCCCGCCCTGGCCGGCATACTCGCCCTCGGAGTTCTCGCGCACGATCACCCAGTCCAGGTCGCCCACCCCGACATCGCGCAGCGGCGAGGTGATGCCGGGCAGGATGCGGGTCGGCCGGACATTGGCGTACTGGTCGAAACCCTGGCAGATCCGCAGCCGCAGGCCCCACAAAGAGATGTGGTCCGGGATGTTCGGATCACCGACGGCGCCGAAGTAGATCGCGTCCGCCGTCCGCAGCCACGCCAGCCCATCGGCCGGCATGAATTCGCCGTGCTTGCGATACCAGTTCGAACCCCAGCCATAGTGGTCCACCACCAGCTTGAATCCACCATCGCGTGAGGCGACCGCGTCCAGCACTTCCAGTCCGGCGTCGATCACCTCGGGCCCGATGCCGTCGGCGGGGATGGAGGCGATGCGGTAGCTGCTGGTCATGCGACGGCTCCTGGCTGCGATCGGCGTTGTTCGTAGCGCGTGTCGGTGATCGCACCAAGCCGGGAGACCGGGTCGTGGCGGGCGAGATCGCGCCGTGATACAGTCCGGTCATGAATGTGATGCGCAAGCGCCTGCCGACCCGGATGACGGTGGATGAGTTCCTGGTGTGGGACGCGGACGACGTCACCGGCCGACGCTGGCAGCTGATCGACGGCGAGCCGGTGCTGATGGCGCCGGCAGCGGACATCCACGGCACGATCCAGGCAGAACTGATTCGCTTGTTGGGCAACCATCTGGTCGCTGTGGGAAGTCGGTGCAGGGTCGTCGATGCACCTGGGATCGTGCCGCGCATTCGGGCCAACGAGAATTTCCGGGTGCCCGATCTCGGCGTGACCTGTGCGCCGCCCTCGGGCGAGGTGATGGTGCCGGAACCGTTGCTGCTGATTGAAATCCTGTCCCCGGGCAACGAGGCGAAGACCCGCGCGAACATCTGGACCTACACCACGATCCCCAGCGTGCGGGAAATCCTGGCTGTTCGCAGCACGCGGATGGAAATCGAGTTGCTGATCCGGGGCGCTGACGACACCTGGCCCGCCTCGCCGGTCGTCGTCCGTCCGCCGGCGGTACTCGCGTTGACCAGCATCGGCTTCGCGGCCCCGGTGGCGGACCTCTATCGCACCGCCGGGCTGCCTCAGTAGGGTATATCTTTAATGGAGCTATGACCGCTTGGGGTGGAGAGCGGTCGGTCAGCCATCGAGCACAGAAATCCTAAAGCTGCCATGCCGGAGGAACGGAGACCTTGATCGGAAAGGCCACATTCACGCGCCACTTCGAAACGCTCCTGTCATGCTCATCGTCCGTAACGGCGATCTATATCTGCGGGCGGGGCATAGACATGCCGATCGGTATTGCTTCCGACCCTCAGGCTGAGGATGTCGAGCCCGCCATGACGATCGATACGCCGTTCCGCGTTGCCAGCAACACCAAGACCTTCACTGCCGCGACCGTTCTGCGGCTCGCCGAAGAACGAAGGATCGACCTCGACGATGCTATTGTCGATTACCTCGATGAGGCGACCTGCGTGTGTCTTCGGTCCGGGGGGTTTTGCTGCGAGCGCATCACGATCCGCCATCTTCTCGCCCATTCGTCCGGCTTGGCCGACCATACCGACGACCCGAGCTATCCCGCCTCGGCGTTCGAGAACCCTTCTCGAGTGTGGACGCGGATGGAGCAGGTCCGGATCGGTGTGGCACTGGCCAAGCCGGCTGGGGAGCCCGGCGCCGTGTACCATTATTCCGACACTGGCTACGTTCTGCTGGGCGAGGTGATCGAACGTGTAAGCGGTCGCTCACTGGCCGCGGCGGTCCGCGGCGAGTTGAATTTCGAACGGCATGGGCTCCGCGCAACCTGGTGGGAGGGGGTGGAAGCGCCGCCTACCGATGTCGCGCCCCGACGTCGTCAGTTCGCAGGAGGCCACGACATGACCGATCTCCACCCGAGCATGGACGCCTATGGAGGCGGCGGACTGGTCATGTCGATTCACGATCTGGGCCGTCTCACCGCGGCATTGTTCGAGGGAAGGGTTCTGCGGCGGAAGGCGACGTTGGCGGAGATGCTCACGCCGACCGAGGTCGAAGGTGGCGACGGCTATCGTCTTGGCGTGATGGCAACGCGGGCAGGCGATACCGAGGTGTACGGCCATGTCGGCTACTGGGGGACGGCAGCCTACTATGTTCCGGCTCTTGGGATCGCCTTGGCTGGTTTCGTGGCGGAGCGGGATCGACGGGCAAGCCTGATCGGTGCGATGCTCGAATTCGTTGCCACGATCGGCGGGGCCAGCAACGCTGACCCTGAGTTTTGACAACGGCCGCTTTGGGCATGCCCTCTCGAGTATGATGCGCCGAGCGACGGGATTACGCTGAGCGGACGCAGCCGTCGCCGGTCACGTTGACGTCGTGGATGTCGAGGTGCGCGAGCCTGCCGGGATGCAAGGCTTCTGTCCGGCGGCCCCGTTTCGATTGAAACGGAAGGTCGGCACCGCGACGCCCGACTTGCCGGCGGGCATGTCGCTCCGGCGCTCGACGGACTCGGCGCGATCCAGCCAGACGAGCCGATCCGAAGCAAGGCCCTCAGTGCTGACGTTCAAGATCTCCAGGTTCTCCCTCGGTCCCGACTGGGCCGACGGGTTTCGTGAGGCGCCAACCTGGCGGACCGGGTTCGGCTACTCCAGCCTGATCGGGTTGGCTCCGGCGCGCGCCGGCTCCACCTCGCCGATGATCACCGCCGGCGATCCGCCGTCCCGCAGCGCCGCCAGACAGCTGATCGCTCGGCCAGACGGCAGACCCAACAGCAAACCCCCCGAGGTCTGCGGATCCACCAGCAGGGCGGTTTCCGGCGCATCCCCCAGCAGGCGTCGATTAGCCGGCGCCAGCGTGCTCTCGATCCCATGCGCCGCCAGCGCCCGGGCGCCCGGCAGCGCCGGGATCGCCTCCAGCCGCAGCACGGCAGCCATACCGGACGCCTCCAGCATCTCCCGCAGGTGCCCCGCCAGCCCGAAACCGGTGACGTCGGTCCCGGCCCGCGGACGATACGCCATGGCGATCCTGGCGGCCGACGCGTTGGTGGTGCGCATCGAGGCGATCGCCGCCAGCAGCCACTGCGCCCGCGCGTTGCCGCGCATATGCCCGGCCAGCACGATCCCGGTGCCCAGCGGTTTGGTCAGGATCAACTGGTCGCCCGGCTGCAGGCCGCCCTTGCGCATGATCTTGCCGGAATCGACCACGCCGGTGACGGCGAAGCCCAGTGCCGTCTCGGACGCTTCCGCGCTGTGGCCGCCGACCAGGGCACAGCCGTCCGCGCGCAGCACCTCGGTGGCACCCTGCAGCATCGCCGCCAGTTCCGCGCGCATCTTCTGCGACGCTGCGTATGGCACCGAGGCGATCGCCAGCGCGGTCCAGGGTTCGGCACCCATGGCATAAAGATCCGACAGGGCATGGGCGGCGGCGATCTGGCCGAACACGAACGGATCGTCGAGAAACGCGCGAAAATGATCGACCGACTGGACCAGCAGCTTGCCCAGCGGCGGCTGCAGCACCGCCGCGTCGTCAAGGGTCTTCAGCAGGTCCGGATTTTGGTCCCGCGGCAACGTCGCCAGCGCGCCGGCCAGGACCTCGGCACTGACCTTGGCGCCGCAGCCGCCGCAACGCATCGGTTCATCGGGGTCCGGGGCCATCTGCATCTCGGTGTACATCCGCATCCAGCGCCGGTCGATGCGGTCCTTGAGCCACCACACCTTGCGGCCTTGCAAGACGACGCCGTTACGCCAGGCCACGGCGCGGCCGTGCCCGAGGCCCAGGATCACCAGCGCGTCGCGCTGCGGCCGCCATGGTCGCAGCGGCCGTCCGGTGGCGGTTCGGCGCAGGTTGTCGGCCAGCGGAGCACCGGCCCGTACCGCCCAGACCCCGGCTTTCGGACGCGGCTCGCCGTCCACCGCCGCGCAGTCCCCGGCGGCGAAAACGTGCCCGTGGCTGATGCTGCGCAGGTCGTGCGTCACGCGGATGCAGCCGGTTCGGTCGCAGGCGATGCCGGAGGCCGCCAGCAGCGCCGGACCCTCGATGCCGGTGGTCCAAAGCGCCGTCGCGACCTCCAGGAAGCTGCCGTCCGACAGCGACAGCCGACCCTCCCGCAACGCCGTGGCGGTGACGCCGCAGACCAGCTCCACCTTGGCGTTCACCAGGGCATGTCGCACCGCGCGCCGGGCAACGGCCGGGGCGGTGGCCAGGGGTTCGGGCGTGGCGGAGACCAGCACCAGGCGCAGCTGTTCGGCGAAACGCACCGCGAGCGCCAGCGTCAACTCCACCCCGCCGGGTCCGGCGCCGACGATGGCGATGCGCGCGCCGGCGGGAAGCTCCGCCTCCATCCGGTGCAGCCGGTCGAGAAAACCGCCGATCGGCTTGACCGCGATGCCGGCATCGGGGGGCATCGCCGGGACGCCGCCGACATCCACCGACAGCAAATCGAACACGATGTCCGGCCGGCCCGGAACGGCGATGGTGCGGGCATCGGGGTCGATCGCACTCGCTTCGGCCAGGATCAGCCGCGCGTTCGCCATGATCGCCAGCGGTGCCAGGTCGATATGCGCTTCCTGGTGGGTGTATTCGCTTCGGATCAGCCCGGGCAGCATGCCGGTATAAGGTGTCTCCGGCTCGCGGCCGATCAGCGTCAGGCGCACACCCGGTTCAGGCCGCATCGCGAAGCGGCGCAGCACCTCGACATGCGCGTGGCCGGCGCCAAGCAGCACGATGTCGGTCTCGACCGGGCGGGATGGTTGCATGGTTCTAGAGTAGAGTACGATCGCGGCGAGCGGAACGCTCCGTCGGCGGATGCCTGCCGGCGGATTTGCATCCCCAGCTGATCCTTACGCGATACGGGCGCGATACGGGCGATCAGCAGCATCGGGTGAACGCATTGTTCGCCCACCACCTCGGTGGCCCCGCGGGGGTACCGCGGGCGGCGGCGATGCGGACCACGCCGGCGAACTATCTACGACCAGCCTACCGAGCGGCCCGATTTGAGACGCAGCCGGTCCGAGCTGGCTGGGACGCCTCGATGATCTCGGTGCCTCGGTGATGCATGCGCGGCGGGTCGAGACAAGTCCGCGGTTGAACGAGGTCAAGGTTCATTGCGGCCAAGCATCTACCTTCGCCTGCATTGTCTTGCGGCGATGCATTGTCTTGCGGCGACGGGCCTGGTGAGTTAGGCGAGTGCGGGTTACGCATTCAGCGGCACAGAAATTCAACGGGGAGCAAGACATATGCGGCGATCGACCGATCACGGGCGTTGGCAAACACTGTCCTTTGCCGTGGCGACATGGCTTGCGGCGTCGGCCGGCACGGCCCTGGCCGCGCAGCAAGGGGTGACCGACACGCAGATCGTCGTCGGCACCACGGCCGACCTGTCCGGGGTGACCGCGGTGCAGGGCGTCAACAACGCCAACGCGGTGCGCATGGTTTTCGATGAAGCCAACGTGAACGGCGGGGTGAACGGACGCAAGATCCACTACGTCGTGGAGGACATGCAGTATCAGGTGCCGCGGGCCGTGCAGGCGATCAACAAGCTGCTGAACCTGGATCGGGTGTTCTTCACGGTGGTCGATGGCGGGACGCCGATGAACAATGCCGAGATGCCGATGCAGTTCGCGAAGAACGTGGCCAATATTTTCCCGCTGACGGCCGCACGTTCGATGTATGAGCCGTACAATCCGCTCAAGTTCGCGCTGTTCGCATCGTATTATGACCAGATGCGATCAGGCCTGAAGTATTTCGTCGAGCAACGCCACATCAGTCATCCCTGTGTGATGTATCAGGACACCGATTTCGGCCGGGATGTTCTCGCCGGCGTGCAGGCCGAGGCAAAGTCGCTTGGCATCCCCATCGTCGCGACAACCGCGCACCGGCCGACCGACACGGACTTCAATTCCAACCTGGCGAAGTTGCGCGATGCCGGCTGCGACTGGGTCGGCGTTGGCAGTATCGTTCGTGACAGTATCGACATAATGTCCCAGGCCCGCAAGATCAATTGGTCGGTGCCGTTCGTTGGTCAATCGGCATCCTACGACACCACGGTCGCGGCGGCTCCGGGCGGGGTGGCGGAAGGTTTCTACTCCATGAGCCCGTCGCTGTACGCGTATCCGGATGATCCACGGCCGGCCGTGCGGGCGTTCTTCAAGGACTACAAGGCTCGGTTTGGAATCGATCCGAATTACCTTGGCGAAACCGGTTACAGTGCCGCCCAGATGGTGCTGATTGGACTGAAGAACGCCGGCAAGGACCTGACGACGGCGAGTTTGATCAAGGGGCTCGAAGCGATCCACAACTATACCGATATCTTCGGCACGACGTATTCGTTTGGACCCGATCAGCATCATGGCGAGACGACATCGTATCTGTCTGTCATCCATGACGGGCGGTGGCAGCCCGTGCAGACCGCGGCGATCGCCTATTAGTCGCTGATCGCGAAACAGAATAAGTGGTACAGCAGCGATGTTTTGCTGAGGAGATCGGTCACCTAGAGTATCGGTCTGAGATTGAACCGACCTCAGAGGTAAATCGACCTCTCAAACGAAGGGATTAGGGCTGCTAGCCTCAAGCTTAAGCTAGCAGCCCTAGGACAACCGGCGATGCCGTCGCCGGTTGTTCCAACCGCGAACAGATGGAATGTGATGTGGCGGGTCTCAGCGCAAGGTTCGGCGTGGCAGCGCCGGCACCTCGGTTTCCGCGCCGCGCGGCCGTCCGGCCAGCCGCCAGCTGACCAGCAGCACAGCGGCGGAGATCGCGATGCCGCCGGCGACCACGATCAGCAGGGCGCACGCTGGGGTCGGCGGACCAGCCCAGGCCGGTGCCCGCGCAGCGCATGGGCGCTGAACAGCAGCAGGCTGAGATGGCCGAACACCATGATCGTGAAGCTCAGAGCAGGCTGTCGGCGGGCGGGATTTGCGGCGCTGGCTATTTGTTATTATATCGGCCTGAAATGCAGGGGAATCTGGCACGGGGAAGCTGGACGGATGCGGCGCCCTGGGGTGATGATAGGGCATGAGCATCGTACTGCATGACCTCGCTGGAGCAGACCCGGATGTGCGGTTCAGCCCGTATTGCTGGCGGAGCCGCTTCGCACTGGCGCATAAGGGCCAGCCGGTGGAGACCGTGCCGTGGCGTTTCACCGATGCTGGCGCGATCGCGTTCTCCGGCCAGGGCAAGGTGCCGGTTATGCGGGACGACGCCACGGTGGTGTCCGACAGCTGGGCGATCGCCGAATATCTGGAGCAGCGGTATCCGACCCCGACGCTGTTTGGCGGGCCCACCGGCCTGGCCCATGCACGCTTTGTGAACGCCTGGACCGACGCGGTGCTGGTCGGCGGCATCGCCCGGTTCATCATGCGCGACCTGGTCGACGTCATCGACCCGAAGGATGTGGCCTACTTTCGGTCCAGCCGGGAAAGCCGTTTCGGCAAGCGCCTGGAGGCGGTGCAGGACGGCCGCGAGGATGCGTTGGCCGGGTTCCGGCAATCGCTGTCGCCGCTCCGGCTGGTGTTGCGGCGGCAACCGTGGCTGGGTGGTGCGGCGCCGAGCTATGCCGACCATATCGTCGCGGGAACGCTGATGTGGCCACGCTGTGCCAGCCGTTTCGAGCTACTCGAACCGGGTGACATGGTCGCGCAATGGCTGGATCGGGTGCTCGATCTTTATGGCGGTCTCGGCCGCGCCGCCAAGCGGGCATAACGGCGCGAACGGTTTGCTAGGCGACGGACGCGAGAATGGCCATCCGGTCGTAGTCAAGAACCAAAGACATGCAGTGTGATCGACCGATCCTGTGCCCCGGCTCGATGTTCGAACAGGTATACGGCCTGCCAGATTCCCAGCGCCAGTTGGCCGTTCTGCACCGGGATCGACAGGCTGGTCTGGGTCAATGCCGCCTTTATATGGGCAGGCATGTCGTCCGGTCCCTCGGTGTCATGCCGGTACCGTCCGGCCTCTGGCGCGACCCGCCGGAAGAAGTCCAGCAGATCCGCCTGGACGTCGGGATCGGCGTTCTCCTGCACGATCAACGAGGCCGAGGTATGCCGGCACCACAGGGTCAGCAGACCGGTGCTGATGTCCTGCTGGCCGGCCCAGGTGCCGACCGGCTGGGTAATGTCGTACAGCGCCTGGCCAGTCGTCGCGACGTGAAGGGTGTGGATCGCCTGTTTCATGCCCGCTGTTAAGCGTGGCCGACGCGCGATGCGCAACCCCTCGTGGTGCTAAAGCACGCCGATCTGAGCGGTGGTCATCACGTCGAGCTGCGGCGTGGTGAAGGCGTGGACCTGGCTGACCGACAGCGCCTGCAGCTGGGCCGTGCTGAACGCCGGGATCTGTGTGGTGCTGAAGGCTGGGATCTGGCCTGTCGTCAGCGCCGCCATCTGGCCGGTGGTCAGCGCGCCGACATCCGCGGTGGTCAGGGCGCCAAGCTGCTTGCTGGACAGCGCGACGATATCGGCGGTGGACAGCGCCGCGGTTTCCGCGGTGGTCAGGGCGGCGATCGCGGCCGTGCCGAGGGCGGCGAAACCGGCCGTGGTCAGCGCCAGCACCGCCGAGGAGGTCAATGCCGCGAACTGCGACGAGCCAAACCCGGCGACGCCGGTGGTGGACAGCGCGGCGGCCTGCGCGGTGGTGATGGCGCCCGCCTGCGCCGAGGTCAGCGCGGCGGTCTGGGCGGAGGTCAGCGCCGCCGCCTGTGCCGTGGTCAGGGCGGCGATCTGCGCGGTGGTCAGGGCGGTGACCTGACCGGTGGAGAGCGCCTTGACGTCACCGGTCACCAGCGCGGCCACCTCGGCGGTGGTCAGCGCGGCCACCTGCGCCGTGGTCAGCGATGCGGCCTGCGCCGTGGTCAGCACGGCGACCTGGGCGGTGGTCAGCGCGGCGGTCTCGGCGGTGGTCAGGGCGGCGATGGCGGCGGTGGACAGGGCCGGTATCTGTGCCGTGGTCAGTGCCGCGATGGCGCCCGACGTCATCGCCGCGACCTGGCTCGAACCCAGTCCGGCGATGCCGCTGGTGGACAGCGCGGCGGCCTGGGCGGTGGTGATCGCGGCTGCCTCGGCGGCGGTCAGCGCGGCGATTTGCGCCGATGTCAGCACGGCGGCCTGCGCCGTCGTCAGCGCCGCGACCTGTGCCGTCGTCAGCGCGGCGACCTGGTTGGTGCGAAGCGCCTTGATGTCGGCGGTCAGCAGCGCGGCGATCTGGCCGGTGGTCAGCGCGGCGGTCTGCGCCGTTGTCAGCGCGGCGGCCTGGGCCGAGGTCAGGGCGACCACCTGGGCGGTGGTCAACGCAGCGGTCTCGGCGGTGGTCAGGGCAACCAGCGCGGCGGTGGACAGGGCCGGAATCTGGCCGGTGGTCAGCGCGGCGATGTCGGCGGAAGCCATGGCCGCGATCTGGCTCGATCCCAGGCCGGCGATGCCGGCGGTGGACAGCGCGGCGGCCTGGGCGGTGGTGATCGCGGCCGCCTCGGCCGCGGTCAGCGCGGCGGTCTGCGCCGATGTCAGGACGGCGGCCTGCGCCGTCGTCAGCGCGGCGACCTGTGCCGTCGTCAGCGCCGCGACCTGGGCGGTGCCGAACGCCTTGATCTGCGCGGTGGTCAGGACGGCGGCCTGCGCCGTGGTCAGGGCAGCGATCTGCGACGTCTTCAGCCCGGTGACCTGTGCCGTCGTCAGCGCGGCGAGCTGCGCCGTGGTCAGGGCCGCGGTCTCGGCTGTGGTCAACGCGCCCAGAGCGCTGGTCGTCAGCGCCGGAAGCTGTGCGGTGGTGAAGGCGGCGATGTCGGCGGACGCCATGGCGGCGATCTGGGTCGATCCCAGCCCGGTGATGCCGGCGGTTGACAGCGCTGCGGCCTGCGCCGTGGTCACCGCACCGGCCTGTGCCGCGGTCAGCGCCGCGATCTGGGTGGATGCCAGCGCGGCGGCCTCGGCCGTGGTCAGGGCCGCGACCTGGGCGGTGGTCAGCGCGGCGATCTGCGCGCTACCCATTGCCTTGATCTGGGTCGCGCTGAGGCCGGCGACCTGGGCGGTGGTCAGCGCGGCGATCTGCGCCGTCGTCAGGGCGGCGACCTGGCTTGAACCCAGCGCACCGACCTGGGCGATGGTCAGCGCCGCGGTCTCGGCGGTGGTCAGGGCGGCCACGGCGGCGGTGCTCAACGCGGGGATCTGCGCCGTGGTGAAGGCGCCGATGTCAGCCGAGGCCATCGCGGTCACATCAGCCGCGCGCAGGCCGCTGATGCCCGCGGTCGACAGCGCGGCGGCCTGCGCGGTGGTGATGGCACCCGCTTCGGCGGTGGTCAGGGCCGCGACCTGGGCGGAGGACATCACCGCGGCCTGGGCCGTCGTCAAGGCGACGATCTGGGCCGTCGTCAGGGCCGCCATCTGCCCCGTGGTCAGCGCCTTGACGTCGCCCGTGCCGATCGCCGCGACCTGAGCCGTGGTCAGGGCCGCGACCTGCGCCGTGGTCAGCGCGGCCGCCTGTGCCGAGGTCAGGGCGGTGATCTGTGCCGTGGTCAGAGCCGCGGTTTCCGCAATGCTGAGGCCGGTGACCGCGGCGGTGGCCAGGGCGGCGATCTGCGCCGTGCTGAAGGCGGCGATGTCGGCGGACGCCATGGCGGCGATCTGCGCCGAACCCAGCCCGGCGATCCCGGCGGTCGACAGCGCGGCGGCCTGGGCGGTGGTGATGGCACCCGCTTCCGCGATGGTCAGCGCGGCGATCTGGGTGGCGGACAAGGCGGCGACCTGGGCGGTGGTCAGCGCGGCGACCTGAGCGGTGGTCAGCGCGGCGATCTGCGCCGTGGTCAGCGCCTTCACGTCGGCCGTCACCAGGGCCGCCACCTGAGCCGTGGTCAGCGCGGCGATCTGCGCCGTCTTCAGGGCGGCGGCCTGCAGCGTGGTCAGCGCGGCGATCTGCGCGGTGGTCAGCGCCGCGGTCTCCGCCGTGCTCAGCGCCGCGACCGCCGCCGTGGCCAGGGCCGGGATCTGGACCGTGGTGAAAGCGGCGATGTCGGCGGATGCCAGGGCGGCGAGCTGCGCCGAACCGAGGCCGGCGATGCCGGCGGTGGACAACGCGGCGGCCTGCGCGGTGGTGATGGCGCCCGCTGCGGCCGCGGTGAATGCGGCTGTCTGCGTCGAGGACAGCGCGGCCGCCTCGGTCGTGGTCAACGCAGCCACCTGCGCGGTGGTCAGCGCGGCGATCTGGGCGGTGCTCAAGGCCTTGATCTGGCCGGTTCCCAGCGCGGCGACCTGGCCCGTGGTCAACGCCGCCACCTGCGCGGTGGTCAGGGCCGCGACCTGCGCCGATGCCAGGGCGGCGATCTGCGCGGTGGTCAGTGCCGCGGTCTCCGCCGTGCTGAGCGCCGCGACCGCCGCGGTGGCCAGGGCCGGGATCTGGGCGGTGGTGAAAGCGGCGATGTCGGCGGATGCCAGGGCGGCGAGTTGCGCCGAACCGAAGCCGGCGATGCCGGCGGTGGACAACGCGGCGGCCTGCGCGGTGGTCACCGCACCGGCCTGGGCCGCGGTCAGGGCGGCTGTCTGGATGGATGCCAGCGCGGCGGCCTGCGCGGTGGTCAGCGCCGCCACCTGCACCGTCGTCAGCGCAGCGATCTGGGCGGTGCCGAGGGCTCGGATGTCCGTAGTGGCAAGAGCGGCCACCTGGGCGGTGGTCAATGCGGCGATCTGCGTCGTCTTCAAGGCGGCGATCTGCGTCGAGGTCACCGCGACGATCTGGCCCGTGGTCAGTGCGGCGGTCTCGGCGGTGGTCAGGGCGGCGATGGCAGCGGTGGCCAGCGCCGGGATCTGCGCGGTGGTGAAGGCGACGATATCGGCGGATGGCAGGGCGGCGATCTGCGCCGATCCAAGGCCGGCGATGCCGCTGCTGGACAGCGCCGCCGCCTGGGCGGTGGTGATCGCGGCGGCATCCGCCGTGGTCAGCGCGGCGGTCTGCGCGGATGACAGCACGGACGCCTGGGTCGTGGTCAGCGCGGCCGTCTGCGCCGTGGTCAGCGCGGCGATCTGGGCCGTGGTCAATGCCTTGACGTCGGCGGTCCCCATCGCAACGACCTGCCCGGTGGTCAGGGCGGCGACCTGCGCCGTGGTCAGGGCGGCGATCTGGCCGGAACCCATCGCCGCGACCTGCGCCGTCGTCAGCGCCGCGGTCTCGGCGGTGGTCAGCGCGGCGATGGCAGTGGTGGCCAATGCCGGAATTTGCGCCGTGGTGAAGGCGGCGATGTCGCCCGAGGCCAGCGCGGCGATCTGTGCCGCGTGCAGGCCGGCGATGCCGGCGGTGGAGAGTGCGCCGGCCTGGGTGGTGGTGAGCGCGGCACTTTGGGCCGTGGTCAGTGCGCCGATCTGCGCCGAGGACAGGGTCGTGGCCTGCGCCGTGGTCAGCGCGGCGACCTGAGCGACGGTCAGAGCGGCGATCTGCGCGGTGGTCAGTGCCTTGACGTCGGCGGTGATCAGCGCGGCGACCTGAGCGGTGGTGAGGGCAGCCACCTGGGCGGTGGTCAGCGCGGCCGCCTGGGCGGATCCCAACGCGACGATCTGCGAGGTGGTCAGCGCGGCGGTCTCGGCTGTGCTCAGCGCGGCAACGGCGCCGGTCGCCAGCGCCGAGATCTCGGATGTGGTAAAGGCCGCGATATCCGCGGACGCCATGGCCGCCACCTGGGCCGACCCCAGCGCGCCGACCCCGGCGGTGGACAGTGCGGCGGCCTGCGCGGTGGTGATCGCGCCGGCCTGCGCGGTGCTCAGCGCGGCCACTTGCGCCGCCGTCAGTACCGCCGCCTGCGCCGTGGTCAGGGCCACGACCTGGGCCGTGGTCAGCACGGCGGTCTGGGTGGCCGCCAGCGCCTTGATCTGGGCGGTGCCAAGGGCGGCGACCTGGGCGGTGGTCAGCGCGGCGATCTGGGCCGTCGTCAGGCCGGTGATCTGTGCCGTGGTCAGCGCGGTCAGCTGGGCGGTGGTCAGCGCGGCGGTCTCGGCGGTGGTCAGCGAGGCGACAGCGGCGTGCGACAAAGCGGCGATTTCCGCCGTCGTCAGGGCGGTGATGTCGCCCGACGGCAGGGCCGCGATCTGCGTCGAACCGAGACCGGCGATGCCGGCGGTGCTCAACGCGGCGGCCTGCGCGGTGGTGATGGCAGCAGCCTGTGCCGCGGTCAGCGCCGCGGTCTGGGTGGAGGACAGCACCGCTGCCTCCGCCGTCGTCAGCGCGGCGACCTGGGCCGTGGTCAGCGCCGCGATCTGCGCCGTTGCCAGCGCCTTGACCTGGCCCGTGCCGAACGCGGTGATCTGCGCGGTGGTCAGGGCGGCGACCTGCGTGGTGGTCAGCGCGGCGATCTGCGCCGACCCCAGGGCGCCGATCTGGGCGGTGGTCAAAGCCGCGATTTCCGCGGTGCTGAGCGCAACGATCGCGCGCGTGGCCAGGGCCGGGATCTGTGTCGTCGTGAAGGCCGCCACATCGGCTGACGCCAGCGCGCCAAGCTGCACCGACCCCACTCCCGCCAGGCCCGCCAGGCTCAGCGCCGCGGCCTGCGCCGTGGTGATCGCGCCCGCCTCGGCCGTGGTGAACGCCGTCAGCTGCGCCGAGGTCAGTGCCGCCACCTGAGCCGTGGTCATGGCGGCGACCTGAGCCGTGCTGAGCGCCGCGATCGTGCTGGTCGGCAGGCCGGCGATCTGGGCAGGCGTGAGATCGGTGATGGACGTCATTGGCTGGAACTCCGAGGCGAATTACGACGCTCGATTCCACCCGGGGTGAAGGCGAAGCGGGGAAGGCGAAGTTTTTTCGGCCTAGCAGGAAAATGACCGTGGAAACTTAACGAAGAATGAACGAAAACCCGGGTTTTTGATCTGATACCAATCGGCGCTTGCGCCGACCGGTCTCAGAGTCATTTTTCGCGCGCCGCCGCCTGCCAACCCGGCGCGCAAACCGGTCAACGCATGCGTCGCCCGGTATCAGCGGATTAACCGCCGCTTAACTCCGGCGGGCGCAGCATGATCCGATGGCCAACGCTCGCCTCTGGTTGAACCGCCTGCGCGCGGTGTTCGGCGATCCGCTCGCGCGCCTTGCCCTGGCCGAGGCATTGGCCGGCCGTAACGCCCACGCAGCGGCGTTTCCGCTTTTCGTGCAGGTGGCGCGGGCGGGGCTTGGTCCAGCGCAATATCGCCTCGGGCGCTGCTATCTGCTGGGTCTCGGCGTGCCGCCCAGCGGTGGCGAGGCGTTGCGCTGGCTGCGACGTGCCGCCGAGGCCGGAGAGACCGCGGCGCAAACCCAACTAGCGTTACTCGCGCTGCAGGGGGTTTCCGAACTCGATACCACCGGCCTGTTCGAAGCGGGGTGTCGCGAGCCGGACTTCGCGCGAGCCGAACACTGGTGCCGGCAGGCCGTCGCCGCCGGATCCGCGGAAGCCAAGGCGCTGCTGGGCTTCATTCTGACGTCCGGGCCATCGGCGTGCCGGGACCAGGCAGCGGGCGAAATGCTGTATCAGCAGGCGGCCCAGGCCGGGTGGCCCAGCGGGCAGCTGGGGCTGGCCATGACGTTGCTGCGGCGGGGCGGCAGCGACCGCATCGCCGAGGCGTTGGCGCTGTTGCGAGAAGCGGCGGCGGCCGGGCTGGCCGCGGCGCACCACCTGCTGGGCATGCTGGCGGAAAGCGGCGCCGCTGGCGGCGTCGATTTCGCCGCCGCCGCCGCCAGCTACAAGGCAGCGGCGACGCTAGGGCACGCCCCTGCACAGGTGCGCTATGGGTTCGCGCTGCTGCACGGCCGCGGCACCGAACCCGACGCCTTCAATGCCGAAACCTGGTTGCGCCGCGCCGCGCTGGCGGGCGACGTCCAGGCCGCGGCTGTCGTCGGCTATCTGTATGCCCGCGATGGCGATCTGCCGCCCAACTATGCCGAAGCGGCGATGTGGTTGCGGCGCGCGGCCGAGGGTGGCCATGCCGGCGCCGCCCGTACCCTGGGTCGGATGCTGTTGCTGGGTTCGGGCACCCCGAAGGACGTCGCGGAAGCCGCGCGGTGGTTGCTCGTAGCGGCGCGGCTAGGCGATCCGACGGCCCGTGCGGACCTGGCTCGGCTGACGCTGACCCGGCAGGTCGCGGCGGGCGACCGGCCTCTGGTGGCGGGATGGCTGCGTGATGCCGCGGCCGCGGGGGATCCCGCGGCGCAGTTCGATCTGGGCCTGTATCTGGCGCAAGGTGTCGGCGCCGAACCCGATGAGGCGGCCGGCCTGGCCTGGGTCCGGTGTGCCGCGGAAAGCGGTCATCCGGACGCTACGCGGATGCTGGCTGCGCTTGGTGAACCGGCGTAGCCATGCGCTGCAACGCCCGCTCGAACTGTTGGGTGAAGCCGGCGATATCGCCCAGTGACGCGGCCCAGGCGGTTTCGCTGAAGCGCGTCCGGTAGGCGGCATGCAGCGCGCGGTCCGTGGCCAGTGCGACAGCGGTGGCCACATAGGCCTGTAGCGTGTCGGTCACCCCGTCCTGGGCGCCGATCGCGTGCAGCATGCGCGCCGCCATGCGCGAGGCGAACGACCGGCCGGCGAGCGTCAGCAGCGGCAGTCCCATGCGGATGGCGTCACTGGCGATCGTGCCGGCGTTATAGGGGAAGGTGTCCAGGAACAGATCGGCCACCGCCAGCCTGGCCATGTAGCTGGCCGGATCGGTGCGGCCGGCGAATACCAGACGGGCCGGCTCGATGCCGGCGACCAATGCCCGCAGACGCAGGTTCTGGCGCGACCACGGGTTGTCGTCCACCAGCCACAGAACCGCGTCGGGCACCTGGCGCAGGATGTCCATCCAGCCGACGAACATCGCCTCGGTGATCTTGTAGTGGTTGGAGAAACAGCAGAACACGAAGCGATCGTCCGGCAGGCCGGCCTGCTGGCGCGACAGCGGGGCGCCGACCACGCGCTTGCTGTCGTTGGCCTGATACAATCCCTCGATCGGCATCGGCGTGGGCCGGTAGGCGGCGGCAAGCGGCGGCGGGACCACGAAGTCGTCGCACAGCATGTAATCCAGTTCCGCCAGCGGCACCGGGCCGATGAAGCCCAGATAGGTCGCTTGAACGGGCGCCGGCTTCCACCGCAGGATCTGCAGGCGGCCGCCCGATGTCAGGCCGTTGAGGTCGATCAGGATGTCGATTTCATCGTCGCGGATGCGCCGGGCGGCGGCCTGATCCGACAGCGACCGGACACTGGTGAAGCGGTCGAACGCGGCGATGACGCGGGCGCGGATGGCGCTGCCGTCGTCGGGGCTGGCGCAGTAGCCGTGGATCTCGAAACGCGACCGGTCATGCCGTTCGAACAGCTCGGCGATCAGGTAGCTCATGGCGTGGCTGCAGAAATCCGACGACAGGTAGCCGACGCGGATCCGCGCGTGACGATAGCCTCGCGGCGGCGCCAGCGCGGGCTTCGGCTGGGTCTTGCGGGCGATCCAGCCGGCGGCGATGGCACGCTGGGTCGGCACGTCGTCGGTCAGCGCCAGGGCCGCCAGCGGCCCGGACTGGGCGAGCAGATCGTGGCCCGACAGGCCGGGAATGGTCTCCGCCAGCACCGGCCACTGGCACATCTTCTGGCGCAGGTGCAGCCAGTGCTGGACGGCGTCGGGCTGGTCGTTCCGGGTCAGCAGGCTGATGCGCAGGCTATCCGCGGCCTCGGCCAGCTGGCCGGACTGTTCCAGCAGACGTGCGCGCTGATTGAGCAGCGCGATCCGGGACTCGTCGGGCTGGATCGCGTCGCCCCAGGTCTGCAGCGCGGCTTGCGTCTGGCCGTGCCGTTCCAGTTGCAGGCCGAGGTTGATGGCGGCCGGGGCGAAGCCCGGGCAGATCGCCAGCGCCGAACGATAGGCCTGCATCGCCCGTGCCGCGTCCCCGGCGTGCCCAAGCTCGGTTGCCAGATTGAACCAGGCGGCGTGCAGGTCATGCCCGCCTGGTGGCTGAGCGGCGATCCAGCCGGTGTAAAGCGCGATCACCGCCGGCAGGCCAAGCCCGGATCCGATGGTTTCCGCCACCGCGACCACCACACGGAACGGAGCCGCCGCCAGCCTGGGGTCCACCGCTGCGGTTTCGCCGGATGCCCGGTCCAGGGGTGCCCGGTCCTGGGATCTCCGGTCCTGGGATCTCCGGTCCTGGGATGTTCGGTCCTGGAAGGCTCGGGGGACGGTGTCGCGGAATGCCATGTCGCGCCTGCGCGGTGGTGCGACCTTATAGGGGCACGGCGATCGCTAAAATCTGGTTAACGGACCGCCTGGTCAGCGCCCTGGCTGGTCAGCGTCCTGACCGTCAATCCGGCTGGTTTGCCTTGTGCGCCAGCAGCGCCATCAACCGTCGATCGCGCCATTCCTGCCGCACCGGTTGCATGTTGGTCGGCAGTTCGGTGCGGCGCGCGGTGTGCAGCCGGTCCACCAGTGCGGCGTCCCATTCCAGCGGCTGCATCTGTCGCTGCATCTTCGCGTACAACGGCCCGTAACGATCGCAATAGTCCGCCAGCCCGCCGGGTGCATTCAGGTCGATCGTCTCCAGCGGGCCCATGAAGCTCCAGCGCAGGCCCAGACCATGTTTCACCAGCGCATCGAGGTCGGCAGGCGAGATGACATCATCCGCCAGCAGCCGGAACGCCTCGGCCAGCAGCGCACCCTGCAGCCGGTTCAAGGCGAAACCGTCGATTTCCTTGTTCACCGTCGCCGGTACCTGGCCCGCCCGCAGCATGATCTCGCGCGTCCGCCCGGTCACCGCCGGGTCGGTCCAGGGCGAGGGACAGATCTCCACCAACGGTACCAGATAGGGTGGATTGACCGGATGGGCGATCAGGCAGCGGTGCCGGGTCTTCAGATGTTCGGTGAACGCACTGGCCGGAATGCCGGAGGACGACGACGCGATGATGGCATCGGGCCTGGCGGCGCGTTCCAGTTCGGTGAAGACGCCGGTCTTGACGTCGACCCGTTCGGGGCCGCTCTCCTGGATGTATTCCACGTCGCGCACGGTTTCCCACAGCGACTGCATCGGCCGGATGCGCGCCAGCACCGTATCGGGCGCGGCGGCGAGCAGTCCGGCGGCCTGCAACTCCGGCAGCCGATCCGCGACGAAGGCCAGCGCCTGGGTGGTCTGCAGCGGGAACTGGTCCCACAGCGCGACGTCAAAACCGGCTCTGGCGAAGACGATGGACCAGGCTCGACCGATCAGCCCGGCCCCGATGACGGCGACGTTGGTCATGCTGCGCTCCCTCTGTCGGGTTCGGAAATGCCACGCCAGGGCGCCTCAGGGCAACACCGAGAGCAACCGTCAGGCGCGATCCGCTATCAGCAGTCCGTTGGGCGCCACCGACCCTGGCGGCCGCTTGCACGATTGCGGCGGCGGCCTCAGGTTCGCCGGCTTCGGCGGCAGGAGGGAAGACGCGATGAGCAACGTGATCCGGGTGGCGGTGCTGGACGACTGGCAGGGTGTGGCGCGTGGCGCGGCGGACTGGTCGGCGCTGCGGGCGCGTGCCGAGGTGGTGTTCTTCGCCGACGCCTTCGCCGATGCCGACGACGCGGCGACGCGGCTGGCGGATTTCGACATCGTGCTGTCGATGCGGGAACGCACGCCGTTGCCGGGCGCGCTGATCAACCGGTTGCCGAAACTGCGCATGCTGGGCATGACCGGGGCGCGCAACGCATCGCTGGATACCGCGGCTTGCACCGCGCGCGGTATCCCGGTCTGCAGCACCCAAGGCGGCGGCAGCAACGACTCGGCGACGGCCGAACTGGCGTTGGGCCTGCTGATCGCGGCGGCGCGCGGGCTGGCGGTCGGCGATGCGGTGATCCGAGCGGGCGGGTTCCAGATGGGGGTGCCGGTGGGGATCGGGCTGGCCGGGAAGACCTTGGGCGTCATCGGGCTGGGGCGGCTGGGTCGCTACATGACCACCTATGCCAAGGCCTTGCGGATGGAAGTCATCGCCTGGAGCAAGAACCTGACGGCCGAGACGGCCACCGCGGCCGGGGCGCGGCTGGTGTCGAAGGATGAGCTGATGGCCACGTCGGATGCGATCAGCATCCACCTGGTGCTGTCCGATCGCAGCCGCGGGCTGGTGGGACGCGCCGACATCGCGCGGATGAAGCCCGGCGCCATCCTGGTGAACACCTCGCGCGGGCCGATCATCGATGAGGCGGCGATGCTGGAGGCGCTGCACGCCAACCGCATCATCGCCGCGCTGGATGTTTACGACCGGGAGCCGCTGCCCGAGGGTCATCCGCTGCGCCTGGCGCCCAACACCGTGCTGAGCCCGCATCTGGGTTACTGCGTGAAGGAGACGTGGGACGGCTTCTATCCTCAGATGATCGAGAACGCGCTGGCGTTCATGGACGGCAAGCCGGTGCGGGTGACCAACCCGGAGGTACTGAAGGCATAGCGACCAGCTGCATGATGCGGGAAAGAATGGTGGACATGCGATCGGTCGATTACCTGGTCATTATCCCAACGTTTCGTCGGCCTGGATCACTTCTTGAGGCCATTGCCAGCGTACAATCGCAGGCTGGGGTCTCAACTCAGATCATTGTCGCGGATGATTGTCCGGATGGTTCGGCGGCTTCGGTCAAACGAGACTTTGCCGAGGTGATTTATCTGCAGAACCCCAATCCCTCAGGCGGCTGGCCAGGGCGGGTGCGCAATTACGCCTTTGCTCAATCCGAAGCCATGGGGCTATCCGCACGGTTCGTGCATTTTCTCGATGATGATGACGTCGTGCCGCCTGGGCTGTATCAGGACGTCGCCGAGACATTCGACCGGCATCCTGATAAAGGCGTGGTATTCGGTGTTCTACGGCCATTCTGCGTCTTTTCGGGTGACACCCGACGACAGCAGCGGCAGAATAACCTATTGCACGAGGTGCGGGCCTGGCGGATGTATGCTGGCCGCTTTCCATGGCTGTTCCAAGATATCGGTAACCTCACTGGAATCCCTGCAATGACGCAAATACTCATGCGTCAGCACGCGTTGTTCGGGCCGGAGATGTTTCTGTGCAGCGGTGGGATCATCCGCTATCAGCATGTGCGGGCCTTGGGCGGTTTTCCTGACGTGCGTATCACGGAGGATTACTGGTTCTACACGGACGCGATCCGCAAGTTTGGCGGTGTGTTTCTGAAGCGGGCATCGGCTGGCTATGGGGTCGGGGACAGTGGTGCGCTGTGGAACCCGCTTGATCCCGCGAATGCGGCGAAGCAAGCGCACACCCAGGAATGGATGGGGATATTGCGCGCGCGACAGCGAAAGTATCGGGCCGAACTAGGATCAGCCCTTTACTATTTCCTGAAGGTTCTTTTTGTCGGGCAGAGGTTGACGCTACGCTACGTCGTGATGCCCTTGCTGGATCGCCGCGGCTACTTCAATGCGCTATATCGCCTGACCAGTCCTGATTATGCGGTTACAGATCCGACCAGGGTGACGGCGTTGGCGCCAGTCCCGCCAATTGTGCAGCCACCGCGGTTTCCAGGCGACTGAGCAGCAGGCTTTGAGGCGTGCGGATTTTCTTGCGGCACCGGCGGTTTGAAGTGCCGTCCCGGTACTGGCGGCCGCTCGCGGCGGTGAGCAGGCTGCCTGCGCCGCCCAGTCTGCTGTCGCGCGCTCAGCCTTGACAACGCCGCCGGGTCGCTGTGCGTCACGCTTTGCGACGATACTAGCCGACCGGGCGGCGCATGAGAGGTTGAACCATTGCCCCGGTGACGAAACCCTGATCAGACGCTGACCTGGCTGCCCTTCAGTGCCGCCAACACGGCGCTACCCTTCGGCGTCCCCAGTCCGGTGACCGGATCCCAGCCGGGGCCGCAGTGATAGCCGTTATTGTCGCCGCTGACGATGTCGGTCAGCGCGCTGGGGTTGGCATACAGCGTGGCGTTGACGAAGCCGGCGTTCCTGCCGACCTCCTGATTAATCAGCGCGATCAGCCCGGCCCACAGCGGCGCCACCGCGCTGGTGCCGCCGACCACCGTGTCCTGACCATCCACGGTCACGTTGTAGCCGGTCGCCGGATCACTGGCGCCGGCGACATCGGGCACGCCACGGCCGGTCCGCGTATTGCCGCTTTGCCAGTCCGGGCGGCCGAAATGGGTGCTGTAGCCGCCGCCCGTCGCACCCCCCTCGGCGCCGTCGTTCCACGCTGTCTCGGCCCCCTGGCGCGGCAGCCTGGTGCCGCCACAGCCAAGCACATGCGGGCTCGACGCCGGGAAGTCCACCGTCAGCGTGCCTGGCGCCTCGCCATCCGAGGCGCCGCTGTCGCCGGCGGCGGCACAGATGGTGATGCCGATGCCGGCAGCGGTCTGGAACAGCTGGTCCATGGCGTCGACGTCCTGGCCCGACCAGCCGGTCTCCGGCCCGCCCCAGCTGATCGAGATGACAGCGGGCGCGCGCTGCGCGTCATGCACCGCAGCGGCGATCGCATCCAGAAAGCCGCGGCTTGTGCTGTTGCTGAAATAGACAGCTAGGTTGGCCGCCGGTGCGACCGAACCCGCGACCTCGATATCCAGTTGCACCTCACCATCGGGCCCGCCGGGATCACGCTGCGGCTGGTTCGGCGCGCCGCCGACCGGCACCGCTTCCAGCGTGCCGGTGCGTCGGACGTTCTTGGCCGTGAAGTAGGCCGACATCTGCGCCGGATCGTAACCGCCACCCAGCTCGATCAGGGCGATCGTCTGGTTGGCACCGGTCAGAGCTTCGGGAAACCCGTAGCGGACGGCGACCGCGGCCGGATCATAGGAAACCCCGGAGGACGCGGTGCGGGGGCGGATGCGAAAGTGTGGCCAGGCAACCTGGCGCTGGTCAAAGCCCATGACCGCGACGACATGCTCCGCCAGATCGGCCGGCACCGCCAGATGGCCGTCGCGCGCGATGACGTCGCGGCCGTCCAGCTGATAGCGACCGATCGCCTCGGGCTCGAATGCGCTCATGGCCTGCGCGTAGGTTCCGACCAGGGTCACCATGTGGGTCGCCGCATCGGCGCGTTCCACTTGCAGCCCATGGTCCTGGGCATACGCGGTCAGCCGGTCGACTACATCCTGACGGGTGCCATGACGCTTGGCGAACGCCGTTCGGCTCATGATCGGTTGGGTGGTATCGATCGGGACATGCGGCTTCAGCAGGATGGTCAGGCGGATCGCCTGCTCGCCGGGCACATCGCCGAGGCGCTTGCCCGCACACGGGGGGCGAAAGCTGCGTGGCAGTTTTTGCAGATGATGGGTGACCATGAAGCCGTTCGTCCTCGTTGTTTCCGAGCATCCCCGTGGTGCGGGGGATCGCCGTGGGTTCAGGGATCGCGTCAGGCGCGCGGCGCGATCCGGGCCTGGGTTGTCCGCTGCAGCGCGCGGATGCGGGCAACCGCACCGTGGTCCGCCGTCGTGCTGTCGTAAAGCCGCGCCAGGTCGGCCTTCAGCGCCGTTCGCGACTCGCCGTCGAGATAGATCATATGCCCCGAAGGGTAGTACCTGACGCTCAAATTCTGCCGGATCGTGTGGTTCACCAGCGGCATCGCGGTCAGGTCCATGGTGGTCTGATAGAACGGCGTGACGGCGTCGTAGTAGCCGTTCGCCGACAGCACCTTCAGGTCGACGTTCAAACTCATGGTCGCCGCCAGGTCGCCGGCGGTGTAGAGGATGACATTGTCCTTGTCGTCGATCCCCTTTTGCGCGCCGGTCGGATCGATGTGGTGGAAGTCCCAGTTGGCGAAGGCCTGGTCATTGAGGTCGGTGAAGGACGAGGTCGAGGTAAAGCGCAGATCCTCGTTCAGATAGCTGTTCCACATCACGGTGTAGGCGCCGTTGACCGCCGTCATGGTCGGATCGTTGCCGCCCGACATCGGATTGATGCGTCCGGCGATGCCGGTCTCCACCCCGGTGGCGCGACCGTCATACGAGCCCAGGGCGAGACCTTTGTCCCGCAGCAGCGTCACCAGGAACGACAGGGTGCCGAGGTCGTTCGACGCGGCGACATCAAGGTTCCAGGTCATCAACGTTTCCGTATCGATGCCGATACGACGGCTGAGCTGACGCAGCGTGTCGGGATCAGGATGCGGCATCTGTCGCAGCGCCGCCGCGTAGTCGGCCGAGGCGAAGCGCATCATCTGATCGGCATAGGCTGGCAGATCGGCCGGCGGCGGCTGGATCGTGACCTTGCCGTGATACCAGGCATCCGCGGCACAGGTGGGAAGCAGTCCGACGGGATTGCCCGCCTGCGCGTAGTCGAGGATCGACGACTGGATGGTCAGCCCGTTCAGGTCGACACCGTCCTCGTGCAGCATGTAGCACAGCACGGCGGTGCGGGCGGTGCCGTAGGATTCGCCGAACAGGAATTTCGGGGAATTCCAGCGGTCGTTCGCCGTCAGATAGCGCTTGATGAACTGCTTGAGCGACGTGGCATCCTGATCGGTGCCCCAGAAATCCTTGTTGACCTTTGGCGCTATGGCAGCGGAGTAGCCGGTGCCGACCGGGTTGATGAAGACAAGATCGCTGCGGTCGAGCAGGCTGTCGGGATTGGTCTCGATCTGATACGGCGCCGGCGGGGTGAAGCCGGGCAGGGAGGTCTTCAGCCGCATCGGTGCGAATGAACCCAGCAGGACGTAGACCGAGGATGATCCGGGACCGCCGTTGTAGAAGAATGTCACCGGGCGGCTGGTCGCGTCGGCGCCATCCTTGACGAAGGCCACGTAGAAGATCTTCGCCGCCGGCCGGGAGCTGCTGGCGTCGACGGTGACCAGATGCCCCACCTTGGCGGTGTAATTGATCAGCGTGCCGCCGAGTTCGATGACGTGATGCGTCACCGCCGCGTTCTCGGTCGTATCGGTCACCTGGTCCTGTGGTCCGTTGCCGTAGGCCACCGGATCGTCGAACGGCTGATCCTGTTGCACCGCGCGGACCGGCTGCTTTTTCGGGTCGGAGGAAGGTTCTGTTTGCAAGGACATTGGACTCTCCCGCTTTCCGTGATGCCGCGGAAACCTGTTGCGGCCTGCAACGCTGGAACGATCGACCGAGTTCACGAGGATCGCGATTTTGCCTGGCCGGATGTTACCCGGCCTGAGCGTGTCATGGTTCAACTTGCTCGCGTCGCGGCATCGCCTGGCTGGCCGGCGCACGGCGGTTTCTCAGGTCGCTAGTGGTCCGACCCCAACGCTTGCGTCCCGCAAGCGGTGGGACAAGTCGGCCCACCAGCGACTCTCTGGTGGTGCGATTCAGCTAACGGATGGGAACCATCCGTTAGCATCGCAACACTAGCAAACATGCTTTAAGCGGCCTCTGACGTCCTCCAGCACACCCGGGTCGCACGATCGACGGCATGACCGACGATGTATCCATCATTATTCCCGCGCTGAATGCCGCCCGCTGGCTGCCCGCGACGCTGGCGGCGCTGGGCAGCGGGATCGACGTCATCGTTGTCGATGGCGGCAGCACCGACGACACCCGCGCGGTCGCCGCGGCGCACGGCGTTCGGGTGCTGCGGGCGCCGTGCGGACGGGGTATCCAGATCGCCGCCGGCATCGCCGCGGCCAGCCGTCCGTGGCTGCTGCTGCTGCACGCCGACACCCGGCTGGCACCCGGCTGGCGCGCGGCGGTCCACGTCGATCCGGCGCGGGCCGGTTATTTTCGCTTTGTCCTCGACAGCGCGGAGCCCGCGGCCAGACGGCTGGAACGACTCGTCGCCTGGCGCAGCCGGGTGCTGGGGTTGCCTTATGGCGATCAGGGTCTGCTGATCCACCGCGACCTGCTGCGGGCGGTGGGCGGGATGAAGCCGCTGCCGCTGATGGAGGACGTCGATCTGGTCCGCCGCCTTGGCCGCCGCCGGCTGGTGCTGCTGAACGCCGACGCGGTGACCTCGGCTCGGCGGTGGCAAGCGGACGGCTACCGCCGTCGTTCGGCCCGCAACCTGCTGTGCCTGTCGCTGTGGTTTGCCGGCCTGCCGCCCCGGTTGATCCAACGGATCTACCGATGAGGGACACCGTCATCGTGTTCGCCCGCGCCCCCCGGCTTGGCACGGTCAAGCGCCGGCTGGCCAAGGCGATCGGCGATCGCGCCGCGCTGCGCTTCCATGTCGCGACCTTGACCGCGCTGCTGCTTGATCTGCGGGCCGGCCCGCGGCTCGACGTGATGCTGGCCATCACGCCGGATGGTGCGCGCGTGCGGCTGCCGGTGCGGGTGCGCCACATCGGCCAGGGCCGCGGCGACCTCGGCCGCCGCATGACCCGAGCGCTGTCGCGGTTTCGACGGGTGGCGTTGATGGGGTGCGATATCCCGGCGGCCAGGGCGGCGGATGTCCGCGCCGCGTTTCACCGATTGGGCACCGCCGATGCGGTTTTCGGGCCGGCGCACGACGGCGGCTACTGGCTGATCGCGCTGGGACCGCAGCGTCCGGCCGACCTGTTCGGCAACGCGCGCTGGTCGACGCGACATGCGCTGGCGGACACCTTGCGGCAGTTCTCGCACCATCGCGTTGGCTTCATCCGCTGCCTGTCGGATGTGGATACGGCCGCGGATTATCGGGCTTATCGATCACCGGCTCGCATCCCACGCCATCAGCAATGCGTCGCCAGGGCAATCGCATTTCAGAACAGTCCGAGCAAGCGGGAGAGGTAGGCGTTGTCCCAGCCGGCTCGCTGCAACTTTCCCGCACCGAGTCTTTTGATCCGTCCTTCTGCATGACTTTGAGTGCTATGTGGCGCGGAACGGCAGGGTTGTTCGGGCCGTGGCCCATCCGGGTCCGTTCCGAATCCGCTGGTCCACCGGCAGGGCAATCGGGTGAACCAGCGATCCTTCCATCCGGCAGCGTGCCTGACCGACGGGATGTCGTCTCACTGGCAACGTAAGCATGTGTCGCGGCCTACCGAACATGCACCACAGAGCCACAGAGAGCACCGAGAGCATCAAAAATAGCGCAGGTCCGCCTCCACTGGATCTCGGTAAACTCTGTGGCTCTTGTGGTAGATCCTTCTTGGTCTTCCTACCAGTAGCGCCATTCCAGACGGTCCTCACCGCGGAGCACACTCAGGTTCAATGCCGCGTATCGTTCACCCGATTGCCCCGAGTCCACCGGCGATATCCCTTGCCAAAAGCCAATGGCTCTGATAGGAACGTATCAGGAACTTCATGGACCTCGTCGTGAGCGACCATCCTTTGGATCGGATTCCAGCCTTTACCCGTATTTCGATCCGCGCGGTGCTGGTGCAACAAGGCGAAGACCCCGGTCCGGCGCTGGCGGTGGCCGGCATCATCAACCCAGTCGCCATTCCGGTGGTGCTGGGCGAGCAAGTCGACCTGCCGGGCGGCATCTTGGGCGACGGTATCACGCCGAACCTGACGGCGGTGCTGGAAACCGAATATCAGGACGATTTCGACGCCTCGCCCCACGCTCAACCCGCCAAGGCCGCTTCGCGACCCGCCGCGGCGCGGCCGCCCGAAGCGGACAATGCTGCCGGCGGCGTTCGGCCTGCAGCCGCTTGCGCCGGTTCGGCGGTTCCAAGCCGCCAGCCAGCTTCTAGGTGCGGACATCGGGCTTTCCGATAATGGTGCGTCGGCTTCACCGCCGTCGCCAGGTGGGTCCGTGCGGACCGATCCCGTAGACGATGCGGGACAGAGGAACATCGATGCTGCCGACGACCCCGTCGAGAACCTTTATCCGGGCGGGTTGACGACCCAAGGAAACCTGAACCCGGCAAGTCAGGGCACCGCGAACCAGGGCTTGTTAGTCCAGCTACCAAATACCCAGGGCGTTCCGGTTCCGAATTCACCGGCAGAGAATGTGGTTTCAGCCGTTGAAGGTCCTTTAGGACGTTCGGGGGAGCGGAACTTTTACACAACCACTGGAAATAACCCTACCGACACCGTGAACACGAAGGGACCGCCGATTGGGGAGAACGGGGGCGCGACAACTCAGAGCACTGCGAACCCGGGCCTGGTGGTACACCTGCCGAATGGCCAGAGCATTCCGGACAAGTCTTCTGCAACAGGGGCGCTGATGTCACCATCCGCGGACCTGAGCGCGGTGGCCGCCGCCGGTCGCCAAACCGGTGCGATGTATCGCTCGTTGTTAAATAATCCCGACGCTTCAGATGCAGCGATGCTGTTCCTGCTTGCAAGTCTAGGCGCCGCTCTCGGTCACGGGGGTACCTTCGACTATCAGCGCCGGGGGAACCTATTGACCGGCTATACCCAGCTTCCGCAGTTTCGAAATGTTTCGAATGTCAATGTTGGTCTGTTCTGTCAGCAAGCAGGTCTAACCCTCGATGAGACACTGTCGGCAGGCGGCTTGTATGCACGAGCACTCTCAAGTAACGCGAGACCGCATGAGCCGCACGGCCTAGATCCAAGAAACATTCAGTTCACAACGACCGGCTTCAAACTCGGTCAGAGCGGGATGTTTGACGGGCCGGCGGTCCCTCAATAGGTCGCCCGGATGTCACTCCTACGTCGTTGCGGCCGAATGCTTTTCGTATGGGTCAGTGTACTCACAGTGCCGCTTGTGGTGATATCCCTCGTGATATATCTGGTCCTAACTGGGATAGGACTGGATCCACTGACCGCTTGCATCACCAAGGTGCATATGAGGCTTTCAGACTTGGCAGGTTTTGATTTCGAGATTAGCGATACAGATTGTGACGAAATTGCAAAGGAGGAATGGATAAGCGTCTTCGCATCGAAAGCTGGGCAGGCGGACAAAACGCTAGTGTTCGAATACGATCCAGGTGGCGGAGATCCCTTTCCGGTAATAACCCTAGTCGATCGGCACAGCGTCCGAATCTCCGTGCCATGGATCTCAAGTATAAGATTTCGCAGAGACAGTCTGAAAGGCCTGTCCGTGGTCTACAAAATTAATAAGGTCGACTATCCGGAGGCGGAACCAAATCAGCATTAGGCTTTGGTCGTCGAACGCATTCAGAACGCGTGCTTCGCTACTATCAAATCCCCACTGCGCCTCCGCTGACCGCATCCCCCGCGGCTCTAGGCACGCCCGGTCCGAGACGCCATAGTCGGTCGATCTGCCAAAGGAGAGGACCATCCGGATGGAGTTGCCGTCGATCGTGCCGCCGCCGCACCCTAAGGGGTGGCCCGAGGCACCGGCGGATAGTGCCGGCATGCACTGGATGTGGTTGGAGGAAGCCGCCCGGTTCGCCACCGAGAACGAGACCCCGTGGCCCTACGACCTGCGTCTGCACCTGGAAAGCGGGTTCTTCGAGCCAGCGCCGTTCAACGAGGTGCTCGGGCCGATCCGGCCGCGCGGGCCGGCCAACGGGCTGGTGCTGCGCCGGGGTTTCAAGATCGCCAGCCAAGCAGCGCCGCCGCATCGATCTGATTGAGCTCACTGGCTTCATGGCGCTCGAACACGCTCCGGAACTTGATCACCCGCACACCCTGTAGGGCTTCCGTCCGGCGCATCCAGGCTCTCCAAAGAGCCCAGCATCACCGGACAGATCGTGTGCTACCTAAACCGGACATATCGTGTGCTACCGACAGCATCCCCCGCGGCTCTAGGCACGCCCGGTCCGAGACGCCATAGTCGGTCGACCTGCCAAAGGGCGACACCGATCAGGTCGATTTCACCTTCTCCGCCGCCAAGAGCTACCTCGGGTTGCTCGCCGGCATTGCGGTGACGGATGGCCTGATCGTCGATCTGGACGAGCCGGTCGGGCAGACGGTCGATGACGGCGGCTTCGACAGCACGCAGAACCGCGGGGTGACCTGGCGGCACTTGTTGCAGAACACCTCCGAATGGCAGGGCGAGCTGTTCGGCAAGGCGGACCGGATCGACTGGAACCGGCGGCTTGGCCTGGAAGGCAAGGCACCCAAAGGCCAGCAGCGCGTGCTGAACGCCCCCGGCACGCATTGGGAATACAACGACATCCGGGTGAACCGGCTGAGCCTGGCACTGCTGCGGCGCTTCCGGCGGCCGCTGCCCGAGGTGTTCGCCGAACGCATCATGGACCCGATCGGTGCATCGCGGGACTGGTCCTGGCACGGCTACCGCACCTCCTCGGTGGAGGTCGATGGGCGAGCGGTCGAAAGCGTTTCGGGCGGCACGCACTGGGGCGGCGGCGTGCTGATCCATGCCGAGGATCAGGCGCGCATCGGGCTGCTGATGCTGCGGCGGGGCGAGTGGGACGGACGCCGCATCCTGCCGGCAAGCTGGATCGACCAATCGCTGCGGCCCTGCGCGCTTAATCCGAACTATGGCCTGCTGTGGTGGTTGAACACCAACCATGGCCGCTATGTCAGCGCACCCGAAGACAGCTTCTTCGCCTCCGGCGCCGGCGGCAACCTGACCTGGGTCGCGCCGCGCCAGCAGCTGGTCGCGGTGCTGCGCTGGACCGATCCCACGGCGATGGACACATTCATGCGTTTGATCATGCAGGCAGTGGAAGAATGAGCAGTTTCGAAACCGTTTCTGTCGCGTATCCGCGCGACCATGTGGTCCTGGTGACGCTCGACCGGCCCGAGGTGGCCAATGCGATGAACACCCAGATGGGGCTCGACCTGCTGGCCGTGTTCGATGGCTTTTGCGCCGCGCCCAACCGGCAGCGCTGCATCGTGGTGACCGGCGCCGGCGCCAAGGCATTTTGTGCCGGCGGCGATCTGAAACAGCGCAACGGCATGACCGATGAGCAGTGGCAGGACCAGCACTTGATCTTCGAGCGGATGATCCGGGCGATGCTCGACTGCCCGGTGCCGATCGTCGCGGCGGTGAACGGTGCGGCCTATGCCGGTGGGCTGGAGATCTCGCTGTGCGCCGACTTCATCTATGCCGCCGAACATGCCCGCTTCGCGCTGACCGAGGTGACGCTGGGCATCATGCCGGGCGCCGGCGGCACACAGACCTTGCCCCGCGCGGTGGGTGCCAGGCGGGCCAAGGAGATCCTGCTGACCGGACGGCCGTTCACCGTGCAACAGGCGTTCGACTGGGGCATGGTCAATCGGATCTGCGAGGCGGAAACCCTGGTGGCCGAGGCGCTGGAAACCGCCGCGGTGATCGCCGACAACGCGCCGATCTCCACCCGTCAGATCAAGCAGTCGGTCAACACGGGCCTCAACGCCGACCTGCGGACCGGCATGATGTTCGAGATCGAGGCGTACAACCGGATGGTGCCGACGGACGATCGACGCGAAGGCATCCAGGCGTTCAACGAGAAGCGGACGCCGGTCTACAAGGGACGCTAGTGGACAAGATACGACGGAAGGGTTCGTCGAATTTTCCCACTAGCACTTGATTTGGCGGCCCGATTCACCCGTCCGCGAGGATGCGTCTGTCGGGATCGGACCACGAGCCAAGGGAGAGGTCGAATGAATGCGATCAGCGATATCCAGGCGGGTCACGGTCTGACGCGACGTCTTGCGGCGCAGGCACGGGGGTTGCGGCTGGATGATATTCCGGAACCGATCCGAGCGTGGGCGCGGCAATGTGTGCTGGATTATTGCGGCTGCGGGATTGCGGGTGCGTCTGATCCGCTGAGCGCGATCCTGCTGGCGGAAATGCAGGAGCAGGGCGGGGCGGAGGTCGCCTCGGTGTTTGGCCACACCACTCGGTTGCCGGCTGCGTCAGCGGCGGTGGTGAACGGCGCGGCGGCGCACGCGCTCGATTTCGATGACGTCAACCTGGCGATGCCGGGCCACCCTTCGGTCGCCATTCTGCCGGCGCTGCTGGCGCTGGCCGAACACCGCGGATCCAGCGGCGCGGATGTGCTGACCGCGTTTGTCGCGGGTTATGAGCTGCAATGCCGGATCGGGCGGACGATCGCGCCGGGTCATTACGATGTACTGGGATTTCATGCCACCGCCACGTTGGGCAGCTTCGGGGCCGCCGCCGCCTGCGCCCATCTGCTGGGTTTGGATACGGATCAATTTGCCATCGCACTTGGCATCGCCGGCACCCAGGCGGCCGGGCTGAAGTCGATGTTCGGCACGATGTGCAAACCATTGCATGCCGGCAAGGCCGCCTATCACGGACTGCTGGCCGCCAAGCTGGCGGCGCGTGGCTTTACCAGCCGCGCCGATATTATCGAGTGCGGGCAGGGTTTCGCTCGGACTCACAGCTCGGAGTTCAATCCCGAGCGGGCTTTTGATACGCCACCGAACGGGTGGTGGATCGCCGGCAATTTGTTCAAGTATCACGCGTCCTGCTACATGACCCATGCGGCCATCGAAGCGGCGCGCACGTTGCGACAACAACATGACTTTACCCCTGATCAGGTCGAGCGGGTCGACGTCCGGCTTGAAGAATCCTGTGATCGCATTTGTAACATTCCGTCCCCAGCGACGGGATTGGAGGCAAAATTCTCGCTGCGGCTGACCACCGCGATGGGCTTGGCGGGCACCGACACCAGCCGCCTGTCCACGTTCAGTGAAGCCGTCGCGGCGGACCCTGTGCTGATCGGGCTGCGCGACAAGGTCGCGCTGGATTTCCGCACCGGCATACCGAGCACCTATGCCGAGATCGAGTTGTCGTTGCGGGATGGCTCGAGGTATTCCGCGCGTCATGATGCCGGCACGCCGGCGGCCGATGTGGCGCAACAGGGCACCCGGCTGGAGGCGAAGTTCGCCGCGCTGGTGGATCCGGTGTTGGGAACCGCGAAGACGGCCCGGCTGATCGCCGACATCGGGCGTCTTGAGTCGCTGCCGGCGGTGGGTGAGATGATGGCGATGTGCGCCGGATAGCCGGGCGGCCGAGGGCGCGGGCTTGATGCGGGAATGTCGTGGAACGGAGGAAAACAATGCGTCTGAAAGACAAGGTGGCGATCGTCACCGGCGGCGCGCATGGCATGGGCGAGGCCGAAGCGCGCCTGTTCGCCAAGGAAGGTGCTGCCGTCGTCATCGCCGACATGCTGTCCAAGGAAGGCGAGACCGTCGTCTCCGAGATTACCGCCATCCAGGGCCGGGCGCGCTTTATCCGCACCGATGTCACCCTGGAAGCTGACTGGCAGCATCTTATAAGCGAAACGATCAGCGCCTTCGGACGGCTCGACATCCTGGTCAACAATGCCGGGATCAGCGGCAGCTCGGTTGGCGACCCGGACGGCCTGGAGGGATGGCAGACGCTGCTGTCGGTGAACGCGGCCAGCGTGTTCCTGGGCACCAAACTCGCCGCGGCGGCGATGGTGCCAAACGGACGCGGCTCGATCGTCAACATATCCTCCATCATGGGTTTCATCGGCAGCGCGGACAGCCATCCCGGCTATGCGGCATCCAAAGGTGCTGTCCGGCTCTACACCAAGGCGGCGGCGGCGAAATACGGACCATCCGGGGTGCGGGTGAACTCGGTGCATCCGGGCTACATGCCGCCGATGCTGAACGCCACCAATGCCGCCGGGCGGGCGGCGAAGATCGACGCCACACCGCTGCGCCGGCTTGGCGAGCCGATCGAGGTCGCCTATGGCGTGCTGTTCCTGGCGTCGGACGAAGCCTCTTTCGTCACCGGCACCGAACTGGTCATCGACGGCGGATATATTGCCCAATAATCGATAACAGGAGTTGCATGCATGGTTCAGGTTCCGGGTGCGCAGATCCCAGGCGTCTATCATCGGCGGATCGGCGACATCGTCGTCACCGCGCTGTCCGACGGCTATCTGGACGGCACGGTGGAGGTCATGCAGAACATCCGGCCGGACGATGCGACAAAGCTGCTGACCGATCGGTTCCGTCCCGGGCGGCGGACCTCGGTCAATTGCTATCTGGTCTATTCCGCCGGGCGGCTGGCGCTGATCGAGACAGGGTCGGGCGATTACCTGTTGCCGACGGCCGGCAAGTTGCAGCGGAACCTGAAGGCGGCGGGGGTTGATCCAGCCGATATCGAGGCGGTGATGCTGACCCATATGCATCCGGATCATTCCGCCGGCCTGGCCGACCCGAGCACCGGCGAGAAGTTTTTCCCCAACGCCGAACTGGTGGTTCACGAAAACGAGCCGCGGCATTGGCAGGATGACGGCGCCATGAGCCGCGCCGATGACCGTGCCAGGAAGCTGTACTTCCAATGCGCACGCGAACAGACGGCGCCCTATCATAACAGGATGCGGACATTCTCGGGTGCGGTCGAGGTGTTTCCCGGCGTGACCTCGGTGCCGTTGCCTGGGCACACGCCCGGTCATTCCGGCTATATGATCGCTTCCGGTGATAAGTCGTTGCTGATCTGGGGCGACATCATCCACGTGCCGGAGGTGCAGGTGCCGCGGCCCGAGGTGACGATGGCGTTTGATACCGATCCGCATGCGGCCGCGGCGACACGCAAGCGGACGTTCGACATGGTGGCGACCGACAAGCAGTTGATCGCCGGCATGCACGTGCACTTCCCGGGCTTCGCACATCTGGTCAAGCAAGCCGACGGCTACCTGATGCTTCCGGAACCATGGGACCAGGCGTTCGGCGGATGATGCGGAGTGATCGCTGCCTCCAGCCAGACCCAGGCAGTCTGCCCCGCCGATGGTCGAACAACCCTATCGCCTGAGGCATCGCCGGTATCGGCTGCTGGGGGCGGATGGTGTTCATGGCCGAGGGCGGGATGGACATCACCCGCTGGCCCAAGGTGGATGCCTGGTCCCGCCGCCTGGGCGACCAACCCGGCCTTGCCCGGAAATACGAACTGATCCCCAAGCGAGACACGGAGTTTGATCCATGCGCATAGCTGTCATCGGTGCCGGCGGCGTCGGCGGCGCGTTCGGAGCCGCCCTGGCGAAGGCCGGCGCGGACGTCACCTTCCTGGCGCGCGGGGCGCATCTGCGGGCGATGCGTCAGAACGGCCTGCGGATCGAGGGCGGCCGAGGCGAGACGATGATCCAGCCCACCCAGGCGACTGATGATCCTGCCTCGATCGGGGCGGTCGATTTCGTGCTGTTCTGTGTCAAGCTATGGGATGTCGAGGCCGCCGGCGCGGCGATCACGCCGCTGATCGGTCCGACCACCGCGGTTATTCCGCTGCAGAACGGCATCGACGCCGCCGAACGCCTGATCCCCATCCTGGGGGCTGAGGCGGTGATGGGCGGCGTGGCCCAGATCAGCGCCACGATCGCCGAACCCGGCGTGATCCGCCAGACCGGCAGTTTCATGCGGCTGGTCTTTGGCGAGCTGATGGGCGGCAAGAGCAACCGGGGCGAGACCTTCCTCAATCTGTGCCAGAAGGCCGGCTTCGACGCCACCCACAGCGACCAGATCATGACCGAGCTGTGGATGAAGTTCATCCTGCTGGCCACCAACGCGGCGCTGACGGCGGCGACGCGCACGCCGCTGGGGGCGCTGCGGGACGATCCCGAGATCGCGCCGTTGTTTGGCCGCGCCGCGGCCGAGGTCGCCGCGGTCGGCCGTGCGAGGGGCATCAAGCTGCCCGACGACGCCGCGGAAAAGGTGGTTGGGTTCACCCGCAACGCGCCGCCGATGATGATGGCCTCGATGGCGCATGACCTGATCCGCGGCAACCGCATCGAGCTGCCCTGGCTGTCGGGCAAGGTGGTCGCGCTGGGCAAGGAGCTTGGCGTGCCGACGCCGGTGCATGAGGTGCTTTATGCCGTGCTCAAGCCGTTTGTCGGTGGCCGGCCGGCGTGATCAGACCCAAGATCAGACGAGGGAGACGCGGCTGATCGCGTTCCAGCGCATCATCCGCAGCTTCCCCGCGCGCAGCAGGCGGCGGCGCAGCAGCCACAACTCGGCCTCCTGGACCAGCTGCGTGGCCTCCTGCCGGTTCGGCTTGTCGCCCCGGAGGTTGTGCAGCATCCCGCGCCAGCCGACCATCGCGTCCTCCAGATGGCGCTGGGACATGTCCTCGGCGACGCGCACATCCAGGCCCACGCGCCCCAGCATGCGGGTGACCGCGACCGGCGCCAACAGGCTGTCGGGGTCGCGGTTTTCCAGTTCCGCCCAGCGCCGGACGGTCGGGTCGGCCGGATTGAGCGGTTCGGGGGCGGTCAGCTCGGTGACGACGATCTGGCCGCCCGGCTTCAGTGCCAGCACCAGACCATCGAGGATCGGTTCGGGTTGAGCGCCGTGAAACGGCTCCAACGCCAGGCAGTGATGGTAGGTCTTGCCGCCGAAGTCCGGGGCTTGGGGGTCCCAGGCGGTGATGCTGACCTTCTTTTGCAGCTGCGCGCGGGTGATCATCCCGCGGGCGGCGGCGAGCAGGGACGGATCGTTGTCCATCGCGGTGACCCAGGCGCCGAGATTGGACGTCACCGCGCTGGCCGGTCCGCCGCCGCCGACGCCGACGATCAACAGACTGGCGGCCGCGGAAATGCCCAGTGGCCGAGCCAGGCGGAGAATTTCTTTCTCGCCGCCCGGAAAGATGAAGCCGTTGCCCCAAAGCTGATTGGTCAGCGCCAGTCGCGTCGCCGGCCACGCGGTGCGCAGCTCCGGCCGGTCCGGCGTGACGACCGCCTGGGGTTCGGCGAGCGGCGGGGCTGGTGTCGCCGGGAGGCTTTCAGGTGCCAGCCCCGAGAGCGGTCGAAGCCACCGGCGCACCGTTGTGGTCAGCATGTTCGATCTCCAGGGACCGAATTATTAACACGTTTCCACAACTAGATGGTTAATAAAACGATCGGCCTGGTATCGCGGGTCGGACGCGTGTCGCGGCGTCGCCCGGAATGGTGGCGAATGACGGCGTCCGGCGCGGCTATTCGAATTCGGTCAGGACGTAGCGGACCACCTCGGCGCCGACGACGGTGGGGATGTGGCGGTGATCCGGCCCGGCCGGGATGTGCAGCATGTCGCCCGCACCGGCCTCGACCGTGTGGGTATCGAAGCGGTATCGGATGCGGCCGGACAGAATGAAGATGGAGTGCCCGGTTTCGCACCACGGGCCGTCGGGCGCGCCGGCTGGATCCGGGGCGCGTTCCTGGTAGCGCAGGGTGATGCCAAAGCCGGAGACTGCCTCGCGGACCTTGAGGCGTTCGGTGGCGTCGTGCAGCGGGTGATCGGCGGCGCGGAACAGATAGGGGCTGTCGGTCATGCGCGGCATGGTGCCGGGTTCGCCGGGGTCTGACCAGCCCGGGAGGCGTCTGGGTGCGGCGTCTGGGTGCGGCGGCGGAGGGATTGGGCAGGGCGGAACCGCTGACCCTCGGGCTTGGGCCGGGGCCCGCCGCGATCTGGTTCGAGATGAACATGCCGTTGCGCCGAACAGGTTGGGGCGCCGGGTTCGACCGGACCGGCGAACCGGTCAGCGGCCGCGCTGGCGGCTGGGAGTTGCGATGCGGCGTGGGGATGAGCCGGGGCAGGTCGATGGTTACGCCGCTGCGGTGCGTCGCACCGTTGCGACAGCGGCGGCCGCGGCGGCGCGCGCGGCGCTGGCGGGATCCGGGAGCGTCAGCACGGAAGAGCTGACTTGCGCCCCATGCTTGGAAAAGGCCTGCATCATGATGCGCGCATCGCGCTTCATCGCCTCGATATCCAGCGGCGGGTGTCCGGCCAGGACACTGTTCGCCGGCAGCGCCACACGTTGAGGCGGCGCGGCGGAGAGCGACCTGGTATCGTGCGCCGGTGTTGCCGCCACCGGCAGCGCGGCCGGTAGTGCGGTCGCGACGGAGGGGCGCGGCGTTCGCTGCGCCGTTGGCCGCTGTGCCTGGGTCGCTTCCAGCAGCTTGCGAGCCTGGTCGGAGGCGCGGCTGAGGGTCACGGCGTTGCAGCGGTAGCGGAGTATCCTGGTGTCGGACAGACCTTGTGTCATCGATAGCCGCAGATTGTCCATCGCCGCGACGCTGAAGCCGATGATGCGCCCGACAAGGTCAAGTTCGGTGGCGGTGCTGGCGTTGTAGGCTTCGATCAGCTGACGGACGGCGGCCTTGGCCGCGTCGACATTGCCGGCCGCGCCGGTGAGAAAGAAGGGCAGCAGGAAGCCGAGGATGGTATCGAAGACGCAGTCGATGTCACCCGTGCCGGGATGAGGCTGCGGCTCGAGCCGGGCCTGAGGGTGAGTCTCGGGCCCGGCGTGGGGCTGATTGCCGGCTTTGGTGCCGGCTTGGGTGGCGGCTTGGGCGTCAGATTGAGTCATGGGACAGGTCCGTCGTGCGTTCTACTTATGTTCCAGGCTACTCCAGATTAAACGAGAACGCAACGAGAAACTGAGATTGGGGAGTCGGGTTTTCTTATTTGGAACCGCGCCCTGTTCTCTTTGGCGGGTTCTCCTCACCTCGCCGGTGGGTGCACCTTATCTTGTCGGTGGGTCCTCTCGTCTTGCCGGTGCTCTCCTCATCGTGCCGGTGTTCTCCTCATCTGGCTGGTGGGTTCTCCTCGTCTGGCCGGCGTGCGCTGCCATGTTGGCTACGCGGCCTTGCGGAGGAGGAAGCCGGCGGTTCCCTCGGCCTGGCTGACCCAGCCGTCCCAGACGAGGGCGGCGAGCACGGCCTCGATCTGCGGCAGGACGCGGCGGCCCTGGCGGAAGCCGGCGGCGATGGCGGTGCTGGACAGGGGGGTGGCGGCGCGTGCCAGGGTGCCCATGACGGCGGCGGTCTGGCGCAGGTCGGTAGGTGGGAAGAGCGGCTTCGGGCCGGCGGGTGCGGCTTCCGGGGTGTCGCGCATGGCGCCGCCGGCGAGGTCGAGCCGCGCCTTGTCTCGGGCAGTGCCGAATTTGGGGATCTGGTAGGCGGGGCGGAGCCAGCGAATGGTGCCCTGGGCTTCCTCCTGCGTGCGCTGCTTGTTGAGGGCGACGAGGCGGGTGAGGATTTCGGGGTCCGACAGGTCGGCGGGCCAGCCGTAGGCGGCGGCGACCGCTTCATCCAGCCTGTCGTGGTCCTCCTTGAGGATGGCGATCAGGCCGTCGTCGAAGATGCGGCGGTCGGCGAGGTTGAGGTCGGCGGGCGTGGCGCCGGCGCGGCGTTTCTCCAGCACGTTGTAGAGGCCGGTCAGGGTCAGGTGCTCGTGTTCGGCCAGGACGCGCTTGCGATGGGCGTCGAGGTGTTCGGCGATCTGGCGGATGCGGTGTTTTTGCAGGTCGTCGGCGGCGGGGAACGGAAAGGGGTCGAAGCAGCGAGATTTTACGTAGACCGGGTCATTTCCAACGCCGAGCCAGCCGCCCGCGCGTAGCGACCAAAGGACGTGGTGGCTGCTGGAGAGGATGCCCAGCGCAAAACCATCATCCGAGCCTATTGCTATCAATTTGTTGTCGGGCAGGACTTTTGCCTCAAGGAACTGGAAGACACGATGCTTCGCCGTTTCGACTGTGACTATGTATCTTGGGATACCTGCCACAAAGCCGCGCATGATCGTGTTCTTCCGGCCGAACAGCCACCAGTTAGTGCGTCTGTATTCCTCGTTGTTGTGATCCCGTTCAAGCTTTACTGTTATTGAAAGGTGTTGATAGACCTCCGGAAATCTGTCTCGGACTTCGTCTATACCAAGGCCGTCCAAGTCAATAACGTTCACGCCGCGTGAGCGGGACATTAGGTCTCGCCCATTTCGGTAGCTACGAATATGCTTTTCTGATCCCATTCTGCGGCCGAGCCCAAGCGCCTCTGCCTGCGCGGATGTTACAATGAAGCCGGCGCCATGCAACTTCACGCCCGGCGAGCAAATCGCTTCATTCGCCAGAAGCGGCTTCGTGACCGTGATATCCACGCCAACTGTCAGGTCGGCGTTGACCAATCCAACTTCGGTGGTGAATTCGATAACGGGTGCATCGGTGTCCAATCCGGCTTCCTGCGAGACCTCATGCAATATGCCTGGGTGACTGCCCGCCTCCGCAACGGTCATCGCGATCCGGACCGCGGCGGCGTCCGATGTTGCCTTGGTCCAGGGATGATCGGCGATCGCCATCACCAACGACAGTGGCGACTTCGCGTTCAGATACCGCTCGGTGACCCGGCGTTGAAACACCTGGGTCAGCGAGTTTGTCGTAACGAAACCGAACCGGCGAAGGATCGAATTATTCGCCGTCAGGATGCGGGCGGCCTGATCCCACCAGTACATCACGAAATCGGCGGAATCGTTCATTGCGGGATACGCATGCCACAACGCTTTTGCCTGCTCGTCACCGAGCCTGGCACGCACATCCTTGCCGCCGATGAAGGGCGGGTTGCCGACGATGAACTCGGCCGGTGGCCATTCCGGGCGGATCGGGTTGGTGTAGTCATAGACCTCGACTGTGTGTCCCTCCGCATCGCGCCGCGTCCTGGGCAGGCCTTTTTCATCCCGCGCCAGGGTGCGATCCGCCTGTAGCACGGCGTTGCCGACGACGATGTTATGAAACGCCTTCAGAACGGGGTCCCGCGGCATGCCGCCTTTGGTGCGGAAGTGCCATTGCAGATGGCCGATCCACAGCACCAGTTCGGCGATGGCCGCGGCGCGCGGGTTCACCTCCAGGCCGAGGAACTGATGCGGATCGACCGTCTGGCGGTCCAAACCGAGCATTTCCTGGCCGCCGAGTTCGGCGAGGGCCTCCAGCACCTCGCCTTCCAGGCGCTTGAGCAATTCAAGAGACACGTACAGGAAGTTTCCGGTGCCGCAGGCGGGGTCCAGCACGCGGACGGCGCATAGTTTCTCGTGGAACGACAGGATCGCGCTTACCGCGTCCTGTGGCCGGTGCTCGGCGCGCTGGCGGCCGATGGTGGACAGCGTCTGGTTCCAGTCGTCGCGCAGCGGCTCGATCACCGTGGCGATCACCAGCCGTTCGACATAGGCACGCGGGGTGTAGTGGGCGCCCAGACGCCGGCGCTCTTTCGCGTTCAGCGCCTGTTCCAGCAGGGTGCCGAAGATGGAGGGATCGACCGCTTGCCAATCCGTCTCGGCGGCGCGGCGCAGCTCGCCGATCTCGGCGCGACCGAGCGGCAGGACGGTGCGATCCTTGAAGAACTGGCCGTTGAACTGGCGGACGGTCTGTTCCAGCGGAAAGGCGAAGCCGCCGGTGTCCATCGCCTCCCATAGCTGGCCGACCAGTCTGGGCAGGTTCTCGGGGTGCGCCTCGCAGCGGTGCAGCAGGTCGCGGAAGGATTTTTGCGGCAGCAGCTCCACGTCCTCGGCGAACATGGTGAACAGGCAGCGCATCAGGAACATGGCGACGCGTTCGGGGTCGTGGCCGTTTTGCTCCAGCGCCTTCGATACGGCGGCGAGGCGTTCGGCGATGGCGCGGGTGGCGCGAGCGGTCGCGCGGGCCGGGTCGAGGGTCAGCGGCGCGGTCCAGATCGCGGTCAGGCGGTCGCGGATCTCCGGGCGGCGGAGGTCTTCGAGGTAGATGCGGAAGGACTGGCGGTCGGGGAACTGGGCGTAGTTCTTGCCCTGGCCGGAGAAGTCGGCGAACACCTCCAGCACGTGCCCGACGTCGCAAACCAGGATGAAGGGTGGCCAGCCGTGGTCCACAGGCAGGGCGCGGGCATACCCTTCCGCCTGGCTGCGGGCGTTGCGCATCAGCACGTCCCAGCCTCGGGCGGCGGTGCGGACGCCGGGGCGGTCCGGTGCGGTGTCGGGGAACAGGGCGGGCTGGAAGCTGGGGGCCTTGGCTTGGCCTTTCAGCCGGGACTGCTTGGCCTCCAGCACGAAGCAACCGCGCTTGTAGAGGTCGATGCGGCGGGAAGCGGGGGCGCCTTCGGGCAGGAAGTCCTTGACCATGCGTTCGAAGACGTAATCGTTGTCCCGGGTGGTGGCGCCGGCCGGATCGGGGACCGGCAAATTGAGGGCGTTGCAGAACTCGCTGAGGAACATGCCATAGTTGGCGCGTTCCTGGCCGCCTTCGCGGCCCTGCCAGCGAGCGATGAAGGCTTCGATGGCGGCGGCATCGTTTCCCATGCGGACAGTATAGCGGGAGGATGGGCGGAGGGAAACGGGGTGCGGTGGATGGCCTGGTGGCGTGGCCGGCGCGCGCCGTCCCTGGGGCTGATATGACGCTACAGGCTGAAACTGCTCCGGGCCGAGACTGCTCCAGGCCGAGACCGCTCCAGGGTGAAACCGCTCCAGGGTGAAACCGCTACAGGCCGAAACCGCTGCAGCCGTTGATTGATCGGACACGCTCCGACCGCGTCGTGTGATCACGCGCTATTTTTGCGGATAGCTGAAGGTGAACGTCTGGCTGAACGGCGCCCACCAGGGCGGGACGCCGGTTTCCTTGTCGACGTGGCGCAGGAATCCGTTCGCCTCCGGCGCGGTGAACGCGTAGGTCACCTTATAAGTGCCAGGGCCTTCCATTTTCACGTTGTCGGCGTAGTGCGGGCCGTCCTTGGCCTCCATCGGATGCAGGGTGCCGGCGGCTTTCCAGTTGGTGCCGTTCTTCTCGATGGTATAGCCGATGGTCAGATAGCCGACCCAGGCGCCATCGGGATAGCCATAGACGTTATCCGCGGTCGCATGGACATCGGCCTCCAGGTGGATGACATCGGGACCGGTGGCCATGCCCGGGAGCATGGGCGCCATCTCGACGCCGACCAGATAGTTGGCGACGATCTCCATGTCGTTCCGATGCACCGGGCCGCCGACGAAATACTCGCGGGCGCGGGCGGTGTGCGCCACAAGGAGGCTGGTGGCGGCGACGGCGAAGACGGCTTTGCGGATCATGGTGGGAGACCTTCGAGGATGCCGGCGATCAGGAAGCGCGGCGTGGGGCGGCGACGCCGCGGGGGCGGGGGGCGCCTCGGGTGACGCGGGCGGCGATGGCGAAGGCGGCCAGGACGGCGCACCAGGCCGCGAGTTGCACCCCCATCGGCCGGTCGGTGTAACCGACCAGCGCATGCAGCGCGCGGCCTGGGATGCTGTCATCGGGCAGCAGCCACGAGGTGTCCCAAAGTTGGTAGCTCCAGGCCGGGATGAGGTCGACGCCGGCGAGGATGGCGGCGGCCTGGCCGGCCATGCCCGCGGCCAGCAGGGCGATCAGCCAGCCGGTGACGACGAACAGCCGCGACACCGGGATGGCGACCAGCCCACGATAGAGCAGCCACGAGACCAGCGCGCCCAGGCCGACGCCGATCGCGCCGCCCAGCATGATCGCGGGCCAGCCCTGGTGTCCCGAGGCGGCGATGCCGTACAGGAACAGCACGACCTCGGCCCCCTCGCGCAGCACCGCGACGCCGACCACGAGGGCCATGGCGAACAGTGAGCGCCGCCCGAGCGCGACGTCGCGACCCATCGCTGTCATCTCGCTGGCCATTTGTCGGCCGTGCGCGGCCATCCAGATCTGGTGCCAGCTCAACATCGCCACGGCGGCGATCAGGATGGCCGCGTTGAACACTTCCTGGCCGGCGCCGGCGAACGCGTTTTCCAGTGCGCCGGCAAAGATGGCGAGCAACATCGCGCCGAGAACGCCGGCGCCGATGCCGCCGGCGACCCAGGCGGCACGCCCAGCGAGCCCCTTCGTCGCCGCCAGCACGACACCGACGATCAGGCCCGCTTCAAACACCTCACGGAACACGATGACCAGACTCGCGAGCATGTCCTACTTCCCTGTCTGCTGGTCGGTGGCGATCACGGCGCCCTTGGCGGTGTCCGGATGGTAGTCGTCGAAGAAGGCGTAGGTCCCGGGCTTCAAGGGTCCGGCCATGACGCGGATGGTGCCCCCCGGGACGACGATCTTCTCCGCCCGCAGATCGCTGCTCTCGAACTCGGCCGGTGTCGCATCCTGGTTGGTGATCTCGAACCGGAGTCTCTGGTTGGCCGGCACGCGGACGGTGGCCGGGGTGAAGCCGTGGTCTTTCAAGGTGAGTTGAACCGGTTCGGCGGCGTGTGCGGCGGGCTGGCCCGCGGCGGCGAGGGCGATTGCCAGGACAACGAGAGGCACGGTATCGGCATGCATGGCGGATCACATCCTCTGCTCATTCTCGTCTTGATAATGCGAGCCACTCGCAATATCAACCCCGCACCGCATCAGCCCCGGGTCGGTTTAGCCTCAGGCCGTATCAGCCCGGGGTCCGTATCAGCCCGGGGTCGCGGGCAGACCCGCGACCGATAGCTTCCGACCGAGTGTTCAGTGTCATGGCAGACCCCAGCCTGTTCGATCCCGTCCGTATCCCGTTCGACGCGCTGGTGGCGCTTGACTGGCGGCCGTACCACTTCGCGCTGCAGCCGTATCACTACCTGGTCCGCACCGCGCACATCGTGTCGATGGGCGCCTTCTTCGGCGGCATCGGCCTGCTCGATTTCAGGCTGATGGGGTGGCGGGGCACGGTGCCGCTGCGGGCGTTCTGCGCGCACGTCCTGCCGTGGCTGTGGGTGACGTTCGGGGTCACCGTGCTGACCGGTGTCGGGTTGTTCCTCTACGATCCCGTGCGGGTCGGTTCGCATGCCTATTGGGTGCCGAAGCTGGTGGCCGTCATGCTGGGGCTGGCCAATGCCGGCGTGTTCCACCGCACCAGTTACGTGACGGCTCTGGCGGCGGAGAAGACGATGCCGGCGATGGCGCGGGCAGCGGGCGGGTTCTCGCTGGCATGCTGGACGGCGGCCGTCATCTTCGCCTGTCTCGACACCGAGGGGCCGCCCAAGGTGCTGCTGCGGTAGACGATGCCTAATGGCAGATGATGCCCGACGATAACGGAGCGGCTTGACAGTGGGCAGCCGCGCGACAGGCGGCCATCACAGGCCCGCAAGCAGCCCCGCATAACTCACAGCCGAGGCAGCGGGTTTGTGCATAGCAGCATGGCTTGTGATCCGAATATAAGAAGCTAGCTTACGATGAGTAGTCTGTACGATCGGATCCGCCTTCATGTCTCAAGCCTCCACTGTCTTTCGGGACGATATCGCGACCCGTCCCGCCGTGCGCGGCCGCTCACGCAAGAAGCTCGTGCGCTGGGGGCTGATGGCCGGCGGCGTCGTGGCGGTGATCATCGGCGGCGCCGCCTACTGGCTTTCCAGCGGACGCTGGGTCGATACCGACGACGCGTATGTCCAGGCGGACAGCATGACGCTGTCCACCGACGTGTCGGGCATCGTCGCCTCGATCCCGGTGCACGAGGGCGAGTCGGTGAGCAAGAACCAGGTGCTGTTCAGCCTGGACCCGCAGAAGTTCCAGATCGCGCTCGATAACGCGCGGGCCAATCTGGGCGAGGTGCGGCTGAACGTTGAAGCCGCGAAGGCGGACTACCAGGCGGCGCTGCGGGACACCGGGGCCAAGCAGCAGCAGGTGAACGCCGACCAGGCGACGTATCAGCGTTACGCATCGCTGGTGAAGCAGCACGCTGTGACCCAGCAGGAGACCGACGACGCGCGCTATAAGCTGGCGGCTGACCAGCAGGCGGTCCGTGCCGCGGAAAGCCGGGCTCGGGCGCTGTTGGCCAAGCTGGCCGGCAACCCGACCATCAACGTGGAAGATACGCCGTCGTTCAAGCAGGCCCAGGCGCAGGTGGCCGAGGCCGAGCGGGAGATGAACCACTCGGTGGTGCGGGCGCCGTATGACGGCATCGTCACGCAGGTCAACAAGTTGCAGCTGGGCATGTATCTCGGTGCCAGCACCGCGGCGTTCGGGCTGGTGTCGACCGACCATGTATGGGTGGAGGCGCAGCCGAAGGAAACCCAGCTGACCTATGCCAAGAAGGGCGATGCGGTCGCTGTCAGCTTCGACATCTATCCCGGCCGCAGCTGGAAGGGGACGGTGCAAAGCCTGGCGCCGGCGACCGAGCAGAATTTCTCGCTGCTGCCGGCCGAGAATTCGTCGGGCAACTGGGTCAAGGTGGTGCAGCGCATCCCGGTCCGGGTCCGGGTCGACATGAAGCCCGGTGACCCGCCGCTGCGCGCCGGCATGAGTGCTGACATCGATATCGATACCGGCCACGTCCGCACGCTTTCGGACCTGTTCTAGGGCCACACCGATTTCCGGGAGCACGCCGATGTCCAGCACCGGGCCGATGGCGGTCCAACGGGAAGATGTGGTCCCGCATCGCGCGCTGATCACGATCTGCGCGATGATGGCGACGCTGATGCAGTCGCTGGACTCGACCATCGCGAACGTGGCCCTGCCGTATATGCAGGGCAGCCTGTCGGCGAGCTATGACCAGATCACCTGGGTGCTGACGTCGTATATCACCGCCGCGGCGATCATGACCGCGCCGGTGGGCTGGCTGTCGGCCCGGTTCGGACTGAAGAACCTCTATCTGATCTCGATGGTCGGATTCACCGTCGCCTCGATGCTGTGCGGCATCGCCGGATCGCTGAGCGAGATGGTGGTGTTCCGCCTGCTGCAGGGGGTTTTCGGCGCGGCCCTGGTGCCGCTGTCGCAATCGACCATGCTGAATATCTATCCGCCGGAAAGGCGCGGTTCGGCGATGGCGATCTGGGGCATGGGCGTCATGGTCGGCCCGATCTTGGGACCGACCCTCGGCGGCTATCTGACGGAACTGTACAACTGGCGCTGGGTGTTCTTCGTCAATTTGCCGTTCGGCATCCTGGCGACCGCGGGAATGGCGGCGTTCCTGCCGAAGACCCCGCCCGGGTCCGGCATGCGGTTCGACTGGATCGGCTTCGGGGTGCTCGCCCTGGGCATCGGCGGGTTCCAGTTGATGCTGGACCGGGGCGAGACCATGGACTGGTTCAGCTCGACCGAGATCATCATCGAGGCGACGCTGGCGGCGGTCGGTTTTTACCTGTTCATCGTGCATATGCTGACGGCGGAGAAGCCGTTCATCACGCCCCGGGTGTTCAAGGACCGCAACCTTTCAGCCTCCCTGGTGGTGATGTTCGCGGTCGGCATGGTGCTGTTCGCGGTCTCGGCCCTGCTGGCGCCGTGGTTGCAGGATCTGGCCAACTATCCGGTGGAAACGGCGGGGCTGGCGATGGCGCCGCGCGGCATCGGGACGATGGCGGCGATGATGATTTCGGGACGGCTGTCGAACAAGGTGGACTCCCGGTTGTTGATGGGATTTGGCATCATCATACTGACCGTGAGCCTTTACATCATGACCGGCTGGACCCCGGCGGTGTCGGACCGGGCGGTGATCCTCAACACGATGCTGCAGGGTGCCGGATTAGGTTTCGTGTTCGTACCGTTGCAGGTGATCGCCTTCGCCACGCTGGAGCCGGCGCTGCGAACAGAGGGTACGGCGTTGCTCAGCCTGTTGCGCAATGTCGGCAGCGCGATCGGCATTTCGGTGACGGGCGCGCTGGTGACGCAGAATACCCAGGTGGAGCACTCGGTTTTGGCCGGCTATATCACGCCGCTGAACCGGGCGTTCCAGGGGGCGGCGGCGAACCTGATGCCGACGACGCCGCACGCGGCACAGGTCCTGAACGGGATGCTGACCCATCAGGCGCAGATCATCGCCTACAACAACGACTGGAAGCTTATGATGCTGACGGCGTTGCCGATGCTGCTGCTGCTTCTGCTGATGCGCGGGCCGAAAAAGGGTGCGGCGGCAGGCTCGGATCATGCCGCGGTGATGGACTGAAGCTGGCCTGCCGGCGGATGGTGCTATTCAGGGCTTGGGCACGATTACATCCACCAGTGCCCGGTTAGCCGGGGCAGCCAGGGTTACTGTCGCATCACCGCGATCCGATGGACCGCATGTTGATCGCCACGGCCTTGCGCACCGGGCTGACCGTCATCACCAGCGATGCGATGTTTGCCACATACGGGGTGACGACGGTCTGTACGGGACGCCTCGCGGCGCCGGGTTTTCAGGTCGTGGATTACTGTGCCGATAGATCCACCGCGTAGAGCTTGAACGGCAGATGCGGTGACTGTCCTTTGTTCGCGGGGTCCAGCAGATAGCTGAGTTGGCCCTCCGACACCCAGGCGGTGTTGCCGACCGGGGTGACTCCGGTTGGGCCGGTGTAACCGTCCTTGAGAGTCCGCACCGTTGCCTTGTCGCCGTCGATCGTCAGGTGATCGAGTTTCCCGGAGCCTTCGATCATCAGGAAGCCGCCTTTCGGGTCCGGCCGCAGCGCGTCGGTGAGGGTCAAGGGCCGGGACGGCTGCAGCTTGGTGATCGTTCCGGCGTTGCCGTCCTTGACCTCGACGCGGAACAGTTCAGCCTTGGTGAAGGTGTCGACGTAGAGATTGCCATCCGGGCCGAAGCTCAGTCCATCCAGGCCGCCGCCCTTCGCGGGTGGGTTGAATGCGGGATCGGTTGCCCAGACCTGTAGTTGCTTCTCGCCGGGCCGCAGGCGCAGGATCTGCGGGGCGGCGGTATTGGTTACATACACCGACCCGTCGGAACCGACCGCGATGTCGTTGCAAAACGTGTGCGGACCTGGCAGTCGCGCGCTGAGTTTTCCCTGCCCGGTGGCAAGGTCGAAGCCTTTCAATTCACTGCCCGTGACCGATGACGGACCTGGCACGCCCATGGCGGACAGGTCGTTCGAGCAGACCCAGAGCGTTTTCGAACGTTCATCCGCCAGCACCCCAAGGGTGGATCGCGTGTCGAACGCACCAGGCTTGATCCAGGATTCGGCCTGGGACTGGCCGGGCCGCACTCGCGCCACGCCGCCGGTGGCGAAGCTGCCGACATAGAGCGTGCCATCCGAGGTGGATGTCACGCTTTCAGGGTAGGCCTGCTTGCCGGGCAGGGTCACGCTCTGGGGGGCGGCGAGAGCGGTTACGCCCCAACCGGCCGTCAACGCGGCGGCGGCAATGACGTGCCAGGGGCGGGTAATCCGGGCTCGATGTTCGGCTCGATACATGATGTTTCCTTCCGATGTTTTTCGCGGCGATGTCTTGGTGTCATCGTCGGTTGGGTTTTGCGGGGCGCGACCGGCGCTGTAGCCTATTAGACATAACGGACGGGGCGCAACCGCGGGTGGCCGCAGGGCGGTCGCGGAGCGGGGGGTTGGCGTACGCGGCTTGCGTGGCCTGCGAGGTTTAGATCAGGCGAGCCAGTATCGCCGATTGGCAAACGCCTTAACAACCGTTGAATGGTCGATGACGCGACCGTCCCGCAAAGCCTGCTTGCCTTCCTCGACGGCGGCAAGGAACTGCTGCTCGTTGGCAACGTAGGAGCGCAGGGCTTAGCCATATTACTCGTGCCTAGTGCTGCCGCCCGCCAGAACTGTCGGCCAAGTATCGCCAGCACGGACGCCTGCCGGGGAACATCAGCTGTCGCCATGCCGCTGGGCCGTCGCCGGGGAGACCGCACCCGAGAAACTCGTTGCGCCTGCGCCACCCACCACAGCCTAGTGGTCCGATCCCGACAGACGCATCCTCGCGGTCGGGTGAATCGGCTCACCAAATCAAGTGCTAGTGGCAAAATTGGACGGACCTTTCCGTCGGATTTTGTCCACTAGCTAAGTGGAATAATCCGAGAATGCGACGCCGGCGAACCGAGCGCGATAGTCGGTGCGCACGTTGACCAACGCGACCATGCCCTCATCGACCTTCTTCTGCGCGCGGTGCAGCGCCGGCGCGATGTCTTCGACTTTCGTGATGTATTCGCCGTAGCCGCCGAGCGCCTCGCAGATCTTGTCGTAACGGGTGTAACCAAGATCGCGGCCCGGCTTCTCGCGCTTGGGGTCTCCGGTCCAGCCGCCGTTCAGGCTGATCACCACAAGGATGGGGATCTTGTGGCGAATGGCGGTGTCCAGTTCCATCGCGTTCAGCCCCATCGAGCCGTCGCCGTGCACGACGATGACCTGCTTGTCCGGGCAGGCGACCTTGGCGCCGACACCGAACGGCAGACCGACGCCCATGGTGCCGAACGGACCGGAATTCAAACGGTGGCCCGGTGCGAAGGTCGGCATCGTCAGGCGGCCGAAGTTCAAGGTCTCCTGCCCATCGACGCACAGAATGGCATCCCGCCGGGCGAAGTCACGAACCGCTTCCAACATGCGGACGGGATGGATGTCGCCGTCCTCCTGCAGCTTGTTGGCACCCGCTGAGGACCGCTTCGCCGCCTCGCCATCGGCCAGTTGCTTGCGCCAACCGGCGTATTTGTCCGGACTGATGCGGGCCTTGATGCCTTGCAGCAACTGGCCCAGCACCGCCTTGCAGTCGCCGACGATGGGGATGTCGACATAGCGGGCGGCGGCGCCGATCTCGGCCGGATCGATGTCGATACGGGCGATCTTCGCCGATGGCCCGAAGCGCGGCGGGCTGGCATGACCGATGATGTAGTTCATGCGGGTGCCGAGGACGATGATCAGGTCGGCGTCGCGGAAGGCGCCGGAGCGCATCGCAGGAAAGGCGTATCGATGGTCATCGGGCACCACGCCGCGGCCCTGCGGGGTGGTGTAGAACGGGATGCCGGCGGCCTCGACGAACGCCTGCATCTCGGTCCATGCGCGTGACCAAATCACGCCGGAGCCTGATACGATCACCGGATTCCTGGCCTCGGCCAGTGCGCCGATCAGGGCATCGACCTGGCGTGGGTCGCCCATCGGGCGGCTGTCCAGAATGGGACGGCCGGCGAACGACCAGTCGACCAGGTTCTCGTCGATCTTCTGATACAGCATGTCGCCCGGGCAATCGAGATAGACCGGGCCGGGTTTGCCGGTGATCGCCTTCTGCAGCGCGAAGTTGATCTGTTGCGGGATGCGCTTGAGGTTGATCAGCCGGTCGACGTATTTGCAGCAGCCGCGCATCAACTCGACCTGATCGATTTCCTGGAACACCTGGCGGCCGAACTGGCTGAGTGGGCTGGATCCGCCCAATGCCACGACCGGACAGCAATCGACCAGCGCGTTCGCCATGCCGGTGATCAGGTTGGTCACGCCGGGGCCGGAGGCGGCCATGCAGACCGACGGCACCTGCTTCAGGCGGCTGTAGGCCTGGCACATGAAGGCGGCCGCCTGTTCGTGGCGGACGTCGATCATGCGGATGCCTTGCTTGACGCAAGTCGCCTCGGCCAGCAGCATCGGGCCGCCCATGATGTAGAAGAGATCCGTGATCCCTTCTTTCTGCAGGCATCGGGCGATGATTTCCGACCCGGTGATTTCCGCCATTGTCTGGTTCTCCCTCAAGATTAGCCGATGATGCTTTCGCCGTGCAGGAGGCTGACCTGGTCGGCGCTCAAGCCAAGCCAGCTGGTCAGCACGTCGGTGTTGTTTCCGCCAAGTAACGGTGCCGGCTTGACCGGCGGCGGGCTGCCGGAGAAGCGAACCGGCCAGGCGACCATCTTGAACGGCCCGACGACAGGGTGATCGATGGTCTGCATGATGCCGCGCTGCTCGAAGGTGGGATCGTTGGTCAGTTCCAGCGTGTCCAGCACGGCACCGGCGGGGATGCCGGCGGCGCCGATGATCTCCATCGCCTCGTGCTTGGTGTGCCGGCGGGTCCAGGTGGCGATCATCTCGTTCACCTCGGCGGCGCGTTCGGAACGGGCGGCGGGGCTGTCGTAGCGGGGGTCGCCGACCAGATCCTCGCGGCCGATCACCGCCAGCAGGCGACGCCAGTGCTCGGGATTTGCCCGCGAGGTATAGATGTAGACGTAGTCGTTCAGCCCGCCGCCTTCACTGGCCCCGATGCCCTTGGTGGGGAAGGTGCCCATCGGCGGGTTGCCGCCGGAGACCGAGCTGTCGGCGGCGCGCGGTGCGGCGCGGCCGGTGCGGGCCTGATAGGAGAATGCGATACGCATGTAGTGCAGCATCGCGTCCTGCATCGCCACCTGCAGGTGATCGCCTTGTCCGGTCGCCTTGCGACGATAGAGCGCGCCCAGGATGGAGATCGACAACAGCATGCCGGTGCCGGTGTCGCCGAGCGATGGGCCGGGCTTCAGCGGCCGGCCGTCGAGCTCACCGGTGGTGCTCATGATGCCGCTGCAGGCCTGGGCGATCATGTCGAACGCGAGATTTTTCTCGTATGGGCTGCCCTCACCGAAGCCTTTCACCTGGCAGTAGATGATCGACGGGTTCAGCGCCCGGATCACCTTGGCGCCGAGACCCAGGCGCTCGATCGCGCCGGGGGCGAAGTTTTCCACCAGCACGTCGGCCTTCGCGGCGAGATCCTTCACCAGTTGCAGCCCGCGGGGGTCTTTCAGGTTGACCGTGACGGATTTCTTGTTGGCGTTGAAGTTGAGGAAATAGGGGTCATCGACCCCAGGCTTGCCGCCGAGCGACCGGCCCGGGTCGCCGCCTTTGGGGTTTTCGATCTTCACCACCTCGGCGCCCATCCAGGCGAGGGTCTCGGTGCAGGACGGCCCGGCCTCGAACTGCGTCATGTCCAGGACGCGGACGCCGTTGAGGCAATCGCCGCCGAAGCCGTTGTCCGCCATGACTGGTTTCCCCTTTCGCTCTCGTTAAGGGAACGCTAGAGCGAAAAGCCCCACAAGGTAAGCCCCGCGGCTGGCACCGGGGGAGCGGCGGACCGTTATCGGCGGGGATAGGGTGTCGATCGAAGCCGCCCGCATGATCGCCCAGTGCTGGCGGCGGCGTCAGCCACCGCCAGGGATCGTTCGTTTCGCCCGCCCGTCGCAACAAAATACGGGCGCGGGAGGGGCGGCATCGGGCCGCCCCGTCAGTCACTTCAGTGCGAAGATGCCCACCGTGTCGCCGAAGTTCCAACCGCGTTGTTTCATCAGCACCGGGTTGCCGTTCGCGGCGTTGCCACCGGCGGCGACGGCGATGTACTGCTTGCCGTTGACGCGATAGGTGATCGGCGGTGCGTTGACGCCGGACCCGAGGTTGAAGTGCCACAGCTTCTTTCCGGTCTCGGCATTGAACGCATCGAAGTCACCGTTCATTTCACCGCTGAACACCAGATTGCCCGCCGTGGTCAGGACGCCGCCGAGCATTGGCCCGTCGGACTTGTACTGCCACCTGATCTTTCCGGTGTCCGGATCGACGGCCGAAAGATTGCCGGTCGGTTCGATCGCGCCCTCGACATGCGGCTTTTGCTTGTCCGCGCCAGCTTCGCCGAGCTCCATCGCGCCGGCCGGCGTGATCGGCTGCAGCACGCCGCCCAACCGCAAGTGGCCCTTCGCGGTCATTTCTTCGGAGTCACCGCTGTACTCCCAGGATTCGTTAGTGCCCGGGACATAGAACAGGTGGGTATCCGGCGAGTAGGCCTCGGGCGACCACTCGTTGCCACCCTGCGCGCCTGGATAGATATTGACGTAGCCGTTGGTCGGCGGCGGGGTCATCATCGTCTCGCTCTGCTCGACGAACGAGTCCGACTTGCGGATCAGATTGCCGTTATCCCGATTAACGATGAAGACCTGGCCTTCCTTGCCTGCCTCGGCCGCGGCGGCGACATCCTGTCCGTTCTGATCCTTGACATTGAGCAGGACGACGGGGGCGTCGGCGTCGTAGTCCCAAAGGTCGTGCTTGACCTGCTGGTACCACCAGGCGAGCTTGCCGGTCTTCACGTTCAGCGCGACGATCGAATCGGTATAGGCGTTGTCGCCCTTACGGTTCTCACCATAGTTGTCCGGATTGGGATTGCCGGTCGCGAAGATGATCAATCCCCGTTGCGGGTCGATCGCGGGGGTGTTCCACATCGAGCCGCCGCCGGTTTTCCAGGAATCGCCGCTCCAGGTCTTGCCACCCGGCTGGTCTGGTGCGGCCGTCGTGTAGAAGCGCCACACCTCCTTGCCGGTCTTGACGTCGTAGGCCGCCACATAGCTCCGGGTCGGATATTCCGCGCCTGAGGTGCCGACGATGACCATGCCGTCATAGACCTGGGGTGCCATTGTCAGGGAGAACGCCTCCCGCGAATCGCCGATACTCGTCGTCCATTCCGGCTTGCCGTTACTGGCGTCCAGGGCGACGAGTTTACCGTCCAGTTGGGCCAGGTAGACCTTGCCGTCGGCCACCGCGACGCCGCGATTTTCAGGACCGCAGCATAGCTGCGTGTAGCTGAGCTGGGGTGCGTACGACCAGAGCTGCTTGCCGCTGACAGCGTTGTAGGCAAGGACATGGTCGTACGCAGTCGAAACGAACATGGTGCCGTTGTAGACGATAGGATTGCTCTCGAAGCTGCCCACCACGCCGGTCTGAACGATCGCGACCGGCTGCAGATTGGCGACGTTGTCCGCGGTGACATCCTTCGCCGGCGAAAACCGCTGATTGTCGTAGGTCCGCCCGTACAGCAGCCAGTTGTCCTGATCCTGTGCGGACTTCAGGCGCTGCTGATCGGTGATATCGGCGCTGACGGTTTTTGTCACCGCCGTGCCGGACGCGGCGGGCGGCGGCTGGTTCGTTGTCTTGGTCTGCGCCGCCGCGGGCGTGATCGTGGCGCCTGCGCAGAGAACGGTGGCCATCAGGCCGGTGGTGAGCAGGCCGGTGGTCAGCAGGGACGTCTTCCAAGTTTTCATTGTCGGATCCTCCGTTTGTTTGATCGCGTGCTTCAGCTGTTCGGCGATTCCGCCTTCGAGGAGCACACGTTTAGTGTTGCGCTTGCGATGCTCCGATCGGCTCGATCTTGATTTGCGCCAACTTCTGGTCGTCGGCGGTCAGTTGACGCGGGCCGGCAGGATAGCCGTTCACCTTCAGGATGTACGCCATCAGATCCAGGTACTGCGGCTGGCTCAGGCTGCCGGGCGCGTTGGCCGGCATGTGCTTGGCCATGAATCGGTAGAGGTAGTCGGCGGTGAGCTCCTGAAATTGCGATACGCTGAGGAACTGACTTCCCGCAAGCGCTGGCCCGACCTTGCCCTGAAGATTGTCGCCATGGCAGATGGCGCATTGCTGGGCGAACACGGGCTGCCCGGCCGTCGCCTGTGCATCGGTGTAGTAGCTTTCCGCGGCCGCGGCGGTGCCGGTTGCCGCCACCCACGTCGCGAGGCAGACCCCGGCGAGCAAACCGGATCCGCGTTGCCGCGCGCGGCGTCGCGGCGTGCTGAATTGCGGCGCGCTAAGTTGCCGCGTGCTGGGCGGCCGATGACCGGGGCGTTCCGCCGCGGAATGATCATCCGGGGACGAGCCTCGTGCGTTTGTGTCACGGCCCGGCACGGACGCCGCTGGCGACCCGCACGGATCAACAGCGGCAACGTCTGTCACTTGCATCGTGTGGTGTTTCCTCGACCCACCGCGCGTCTTTGGACGGCGCTCGCTCCTGTTACACTAGTTGGTCAGCATTGTTGCAATCGCGCCAGACGATCAATCGTTGATTTGGTAACTATGGCGCGATCCCGTCGGCCGGGATGCCGGGATGGGGTTGTCGGCTTGCGTCGGCGGCGGCCGCGACGTCGGGTGAGCGGTTGGGTTGGTATGAACGCGAATCGGCGATCGCGTCCGCCGCACCGGCTTTGTGCGCGGCCACAGGTTGGCAGATCAGGGAACGGCGAAGCGGCGGCGCCCATGGCCCATCCCGCTGCTGGCATCAGTGGCGGGAGGGGTGCATATGTGCGCCGTTTCGAGCGTGCCTGCTTCAGCCTGAAGCGATCACGCTTGAATTCCCGTTGTTTGAGAGGGCGATCGACGTCCGAGGTTGGTCAGCCTCAGACGATCGCGCTCCGGGTGAGGCGGAGACGGTATGACGCGGCTTCTGTTCATTGTGCTGGTCCTGATCGCGGCGGTGCCGGCGCGCGCTTTGGAAAGCGCGCCGGTCGCCAGCAAGCGCGACATCGCGACGTTGGTCACCGACACCGACGCGATGCGGCCGGGAACGCCGTTCCGGGTGGCGCTGCGCCTGCGCATGGCGGAGGGCTGGCACACCTACTGGAAGAACCCCGGCGACGCCGGGGTGCCTGCCGAACTGACCATCCAGGGGGTCAAGCAGTCACCGATCGATTGGCCGACGCCCCGGCGCATCGCCGAGGGCTCGGTAATGACATATGCCTATACCGGCGAGGTGCTGCTGCCGGTCACCGTGATGGCGCCCAGCGGGGTGATCAAGGCGCACGCGGACTGGTTGGTCTGCAAGAATATCTGCGTGCCGGAGACGGGCGAGTTCGCGCTCAACGTGCCGCTGGGGACGCCGCGACCCTCGGCCCAGGCGGCTCTGTTCGCGGTGCATGACCGAGCGGTGCCGCGGGCCTCATTGTGGGCGGCACAGATCGCGGCGGATGGCACGTTGTCGGTGCAGGGGCCGGAGCTGAGTGGGGCGACCATCACCGATGCCTGGTTCATTCCGGATCAGCCGAACCGGATCCAGGACGATGCGGCGCAGCCGCTGTCGGTGCGGCAGGGCGGGTTCACCCTGGCGTTGAAACCGGCCGGCGGGTTTGATCCGGCGAAGGATCTGTCGGGCGTGCTGTCGGTGCGGGATCGGGCTGGCATGCAGACCGACGTGGTGTTGAACGCGGTGCCGGGGCCGCCGCCGGCGGCGATGCCGCCGCTTGGCCAGATCCTGCTGTTCGCCTTTCTCGGCGGTCTGATCCTCAACCTGATGCCGTGCGTGTTCCCGATCCTGGCGATGAAGGCGGTCGGGCTGGCGCAGCATGTCGGCCGTGGGCGCATGAACGCGCTGTCGTACACCGCCGGTGTGCTGGTGACGTTCGTGGCCTTGGCGGGCGGGTTGCTGGCGGCTCGGGCGGCGGGTTCGGCGGCGGGGTGGGGCTTTCAGTTCTCCTCGCCGGTGTTTGTCGCCGGCATGACATGGCTGCTGTTCGTGGTCGGGCTCAATCTTTCGGGCGTGTTCCAGGTTGGTGCGGGGCTGACCGGCGCCGGCGATGGCCTGGCGCGTCGACGTGGCGTGGCCGGAAGTTTCTTTACCGGCCTGCTGGCGGTGCTGGTGGCCACACCTTGCACCGCGCCGTTCATGGGGGTGGCGGTGGCGGCTGGTCTGGCGGCGCCCGCGGCGGTGACGGTTCTGGTGTTCGCGGTCATGGGGCTGGGCCTGTCCGCGCCTTACGTCGCGCTGGCCACGATGCCAGGACTAGCCAGGCTGATGCCGCGGCCGGGCCGGTGGATGGAGGTGCTGAAGCAGGCGCTGGCGTTCCCGATGTACGGCGCGGCGGCCTGGCTGGTCTGGGTGGTGAGCCAGGAAGCCGGTCCCAGCGGCGTGCTGGGGACCGCCGCCGGGCTGGTGCTGGTGGGGTTCGCCGCCTGGGTGTACGGCGCCACCCAGAGTGCTACCGTGCAACCCAGACGGTTCGGGCAGGCGGCGGCGGCGGTGGCGGTGCTGGCCGCCCTGGCGGTGCTCTCGGGCATTTCGGCGGAACCGGTTGGTGCGGCCACGACGACCTCGGCCGAGACGTTCACGCCGGAGCGGCTGGCGACGTTGCGGGCGGCCGGCAAGCCGGTCTTCGTCAACATGACGGCGGCGTGGTGCGTGACCTGCCTGGTGAACGAGCGGGTGGCGATCGGGACGGACACGGTGCGGCGGGCGTTTGCCACCGATGACGTGACATACCTGAAGGGCGACTGGACTCGGCAGGATCCCGCGATCACCGCGTTCCTGCGGCAGAACGGGCGCGACGGCGTGCCACTGTATGTGTTCTTTCCGGCTGGCGGCGGGCAGCCGGAGGTGCTGCCTCAGATCCTGACGGAAGGCGAGATGCTGCGGTTGCTGCGGACGTCGTAAGCCGGGGCGAGCGTGATGTCGCGCGCCGGCTTCCTGGCTCGATCGTGGACGATTTTGCAGCTTTGGCAACCTTGGGCATGGGAAGCTCTGGGGCGTGGGCAACCTTGAGCGTGGGCAACTTTCGGGGATGATAATCGCGGGCCGGTCGGGGCGAGCCGGGGGTTCGGATTAACCGGTCGTTTATCTGTTGCTGCCAAATTGGCGCGGATAATGTCGCTCGCGAGGTTTCATGCCTGCCTCTCTCTCGTCCCATGACGTCGCCCGCCTATTGTCCGAACCCTCACCGGACTTGCGCGCGGAACTGGCGGGCAAGGTTGCCTCGGACCTGTCGGGGCCTGAACTGACGGCGGCCGAAGTCAAGCTGGCGCAGGAGATCGTGCGCGTTCTGGCACGGGATGTGGAGGAGAAGGTTCGCGCCGCGCTATCGCGTGGACTGCGCCACTGCGCCAACCTGCCGCGTGATGTCGCACGCAAACTCGCCGAGGACATCGAGTTTGTTGCCCTGCCGGTGCTGACCGATTCGCTGGTGCTGACCGACGACGACCTGATCGAGATCGTCCGGCATGGGTCTTCGTTGAAGCAAGAGGCGATCGCGAGTCGCCCGGAGCTGACCGAGAGCGTGTCCGACGTGCTGATCAGCGTGGGCGCGGAACCGGCGGTCGTCGTGCTGATGGGCAACAACACCGCGGAGATCGCCGAGGATAGCTTCAATCGCGCGGTGACACGGTTCGCCGACAGCGACCGGGTCAAGCAGGCGATGGTGTTTCGGGACAAGCTGCCGGTCACCGTCTCGGAACGGCTGGTGAGCCTAGTGTCGAAGGCGTTTCAGGCTCATCTGGTGAAGGTTCATGCGCTGGCGCCGGCGACCGCGGCCGACATCGTGCTGCGTTCGCGCGAGCAGGCGATCATGCACCTGAGCGTGGGGGCGTCTGATGAGGACCTGCGGCAAATGGTCGCCCAGATGCAGCGGAACGGCCGCTTGACGCCGTCTTTGGTGCTGCGGGCGCTTTGCACCGGCGACATCGGGTTCTTCGAGGCAGCGATGGCGGCGAAAAGTGACGTGCCGCTGGATAACGCGCAGATCCTGATCCACGAACCAAGCCGGCGCGGGCTTGGCGCGCTGTACCGGAAGGCGGACATGCCGGCGGCGCTGTTTGGCGCGGTTCAGGCTGCTGTCGAGGCGGTCGAGGAAACCGGCTTCGACGGCGAAGCCCGTGACCTGGAGCGATTCCGCGCCAGGGTCATCAGCCGCGTGCTGACGTTGGTGGAGGCGGTCGACGCTTCGGACGCGGATTATCTGCTGGATAAACTGGGCGACGTGCTGCTGCATCCGCCAGCCGCGACCCGTGTTCGGCCGGTTCACGCACCGGCGGTGTAGATGTGGACGCTCGCTGAGCGAGCTGCTTGCCGACGGTATGACCGGGCCGCTCCCGCCAGGCTGAACCGGCGCGCAATATCAACCGCCTTGCTGACGGAAGGTCATCAGCGGGGCGGTTGAGATTAATCCATCTTCAGCTTTGAAGGGTTGGCACCGAGCGCTTCGGGCGTCCAGCCGCGGCGGGCCTGAAAGAGCTCGATCAAGGCGGCGGTGTCCTGGTCGCGATCCACACCGACCGCGGCGATCACCTCGTTATCCTTGACATAGTAGGCGAGAAATTCCGGTTTCCGCAGGTCGCCGTGAACGACGACGTCATCCCATTCCGTCGCGTGGCCGACGTAGTCGAGGCGTTTCAAATACTGAATGGTCCAGAACACCGGGACCGCATCATAGCGGGCGTCCTGGCCCGCCATGTTGCGCGCCGCGAGGCGGCCGTGCTGCTGAGCGACGCGCCAGTGCTCCACGCGGGTGGGCCTGGCCTGATAAGGAAAGCGGGCGATATCGCCGGCGGCGTACAAACCGTCCGCCGCTTTCAGGCTGGCATCGACGGTGACGCTGCCATCATCGTTCAGCGGGACGCCCTTCAGATAGCTGGTGACGGGACGCACGCCGAAGCCGATCACCACCAGATCAGCCGGCAGACGCTCGCCGCTGGCCAGGATCACCGTGTGGACGCGGTGATCGCCTTCCAGTGCCTGGACGTCCTGACCGAGGCGAAAGCTGACCCCCCTAGCCTGGTGCAGCGACACGAAGGCGTTGCCGATCCTGGCGCCAAGCTGCTTGTCGAACGGTGCGGCCTGCTGGGCGGCGACAGTCACCTCCAGGCCGCGTTCCCGCAAGCTGGCCGCGACCTCCATGCCGATGAAGCTGGCCCCCAGTACCACCGCCCGTTCGCTGCGTTCGGCCTGGGCGAGAATGGCGTCGGCGTCGTCGCGGTCGCGCAGGACGAAGACATTGTCAAGGTCGACGCCCGGAAGCCTGGGACGCACCGGGGTGGCGCCGGTGGCCAGCAGGGCGGCGTCGTAGGTCATCGAGGTGCCGTCGGCGCAGTCGATCCGCTTTTGGCCCGCGTCGAGGCTGGTGACATGGGCGGTGCGGCGCTCGATGCGGTGCTGGCGGTAGAAGGACTGGGATTGCAGTGGCGACTTCTCGGCGTTTTGTTCGCCGGAGAGGTAGTATTTGCTCAGCACGGTGCGGTCGTAAGGGACCCGGTTGTGCTGGTCGAGCAGGACGATGCGGCCGTTGAAGCCGGTCTCGCGGAGGGTCTGCGCGGCCAGCGCGCCCGCGGCGCCGGCGCCGATGATGGCGAACACGCGCGGGTCCGGGGCAAGCGGTGGCTGCGGTTGCTGGTCGGGCGGCACGCGGAGCAGAATGCGTTCGCCGGCGATGGTGACCGGATAGCTTGGCAGGCTGTCGACGGCCGGCGGATCCAGCAGCGCGCCGGTGCGGATGCAGAAGGTCGCCTTGTGCCAGGGGCAGACGATCCGGTGGCCGTTGCGCACGCCTTCTACGAGTGGAGCGCCGGCGTGCGGACAGGTCGCGCCGATGGCGTGAACGGCATCGCCGTCCCGGATCAGCAAGATTTCAGTGCCGTCGACGGTGACGGCGTACATGCCGTTCGCGGGCAGGTCGGTCAGCGCGGCGACGTCGTGTTGGGGCATGAGGGTGTTCCCGGCTTGTCCTGTGATGACGGGCGGAAGGCGATAGCGGTTCGATGGCGCGCGCGGTTGTGAGCTTAATCTTGGGGCATCGGCACGGGTGGCGGTGCGCGATCGGCGCGCGGATCGCGCACCCGCGACGCGCGATCGGTCGCTGTTGGTCTGACGTATCCGATTGCCGCGCCGAATCGCGCCCGCTGCTCGTCTCGCGCTGCTGCGTGACCGGGCACTAGGCGACCAGCTTGCGGATCAGCGCCTGGGCGTCCGGGGTCGACCAGTCGGCCGCGCCCTCGATCCTGGCGACCACCTGGCCGGCGGTGTTGATGATGACGGTGGTGGGGATGCCGGGGGCGTTGAAGGCTCGCGCCATCGCGCCTTTCGGATCCAACAGCACCGGCAGCGCGGTGATGCCATGCGCCTGATACCAGGCCTGCACCACGGCCGCGCCACCGCGGTCCGAGGATAGCGGCATCACCGCGATGTCCTGCGGCGCCAGCGCCTTGGAAAGCGCGTCCAGAGACGGCATCTCGGCGGTGCAGGGGACGCACCAGGTGGCCCACATGTTCACCACCATGGCTCGGCCCTTGAAGTCGCCGAGGTGGTGCGTCGCACCGTCGCGGGTCATGAACACCGCATCAGGCGGGTCCCGCGGTGGCGACACGCGATCCAGGCCCTTGGACAGCGGTTCCAGCGTCCGGGGTTCCAGCGTCTGGGCCCGCGGTTTGCGCGGCAACGCGCTGGCGGCTAGGGTGCCGATCGCCGCCGGCCAGGCCAACCTCAACGCCATGCGGCGGGGGATCATTATCAAGTTGGAACCTTCTTCGTGACTGAGACGCCTGTCCGACCGCCGGCCGAACGCCTGCCCATACAACGCCCGGCCGCCGAACGCCCGGCCGCCGAACGCCCGGCCGCCGAACGCCCGGCCGCCGAACGCCCGGCAACAGAACGCCCGGCAACAGAACGCCCGGCAACAGAACGCCCGAACGAGCCGGCCAACATGCAGTGGGGTGGCCGTTTCGCCGGCGCGCCATCGGTGATCATGCAGGACATCAACGCCTCTATCGGCTTTGACCACAAGCTGTGGCGGCAGGATATCCGCGGCTCCCGCGCCCATGCGGCGATGCTGGCGAAGATCGGGCTGCTCAGCGCGGAAGATGAGCACGCGATCGGCATTGGTCTAGAGGCGATCGGCCAGGAAATCGAGGCTGGCCGCTTCGCCTTCGATGTCGCGCTGGAAGACATCCACATGAACGTCGAGGCGCGGCTGACCGAACGGATCGGCGAGGCGGGCAAGCGGCTGCATACCGCGCGCAGCCGCAACGACCAGGTGGCGACGGATTTCCGGCTGTGGGTGCGCGACGCGATCGACGGGCTGTCGGCTCAGGTTGGGGATGTGATGCGGGCGCTGGCGCGGCGGGCGGCGGAACATGCCGCCGATCCGATGCCGGGGTTCACCCATTTGCAGACCGCGCAGCCGGTGACGTTCGGCCATCACATGCTGGCGTATGTGGAGATGCTGGATCGCGACCGGGGGCGGCTGGCGGATTGTCGCCGGCGGTTGAACGTCTGTCCGCTGGGGTCAGCGGCGCTGGCCGGGACGTCGTTCCCGATCGACCGGGACATGACGGCCAGCGCGCTGGGGTTCGACCGGCCGACGGCGAACTCGCTCGATGCCGTGTCGGACCGGGATTTCGCGCTGGAGTTCCTGTCGGCGGCGGCGATCAGTGCGGTGCATCTGTCGCGGCTGGCCGAGGAGATGGTGATCTGGTGCAGCGCGCCGTATCGCTTCATCCGGCTGTCGGACGCGTTCACGACGGGGTCATCGATCATGCCGCAGAAGCGCAATCCGGATGCGGCGGAACTGGTGCGGGCGAAGACCGGTCGGGTGACGGGGTCGCTGGTGGCATTGCTGACGGTGATGAAGGGACTGCCGCTGGCTTATGCGAAGGACATGCAGGAGGACAAGGAACCGGTGTTCGACGCCGCGGCGGCGTGGGCGTTGTCGCTGGCGGCGACAGCGGGGATGGTGCGCGACATGACGCCGGATGTGGTTCGGATGCGGTCATTCGCGGGCTCCGGCTTCGCGACGGCGACCGACCTCGCCGACTGGCTGGTGCGGGTGTTGCGCCTGCCGTTCCGCAGCGCGCATCACATCACCGGGCGGTTGGTGGCGCTGGCGGAAGCGCGCGGCGTTGATCTGAGCGGGTTGTCGCTGGCGGAGATGCGGGCGGTGGAGCCGGGGATTTCGGAACACGTGTTCTCGGTGCTGACGGTCGAGGCGTCAGTGGCCTCACGGGTCAGCTATGGCGGCACGGCGCCGGCGAATGTCGCGGCGCAGGCAGCCGGGTGGCTGGCAGGCCTGGCATGAAGGCGATCGCGGTGCATGAAGGCGGTCGGGGCATGAGGGCGGTCGTGGCGCTGGCGGTGGTCTTGGGGCTGCTGGTCGGGTGCGGCAAGAAGGGTCCGCCGTCGCCGCCGGGGCCGCCGGACAAGATCATCTATCCGCGCAGCTACCCGACCCACTAGACCAGATGTTCGCCTGAGATAGGGGCGACCCGTCTCACAGTATGCAGGCTTTCGAGGGTTGCACCGGGTGGTCCGGTGCCGAGCCTCATGCATAGGAGACGGGTCATGGACAAGCCTATCATTTACGTTGGTCTGGACGTGCACAAAGATACGATTGCAGTCGCACTGGCCGAAGCGGGCAAGCGGGGAGACGTGCGCCAGCATGGCCAGATTGCGAACACGCCTGCTGCCCTGAAGGGGGTGGTGGCGAGATTGTCCCACGGCGGCAGCGACCTGCGGTTCTGTTACGAGGCCGGACCCTGTGGCTACGGGATCCAACGGCAATTGACGACGGCCGGACACGAATGTGTGGTCGTCGCACCGTCGCTGATCCCGCGCAGGCCCGGCGATCGGATCAAGACTGATCGGCGTGACGCGATCAATCTCGCCAAGCTACATCGAGCGGGCGAACTGACTGCGGTCTGGGTTCCGGATCAAGCGCATGAGGCGATCCGCGATCTTGTCCGTGCGCGTCTGGCGGCGGTGCGCAGCCTGCGCCAGGCGCGTCAGCAACTATCCGGTTTCCTGCTGCGCCATGGCCATCACTACCACCGACCGGCCTGGACGCTGATGCACCGGCGCTGGCTGGCGGGATTGCGATTCGAACAGTCCGTGCACCACATCGTGCTGGAAGATTGCATCGCTGCCGTCGAGGCCGCGACGGCGCGGCGCGATCGCCTGCATGCGCATATCGAAGCAGCGTTGCCGGGCTGGTCGCTGGCCCCGGTGGTGCATGCTCTGCAGGCGTTGCGTGGGATGGCCTTGGTGGTGGCGGCCACAATGATCGCGGAACTCGGTGACATCACCCGTTTCACCAATCCGCGCCAACTCATGGCGTATCTGGGTCTGGTCCCGTCGGAGCATTCCAGTGGCGGAACGCGACGCCAGGGCGGGATCACCAAGGCTGGCAATAGCGCCGCACGGCGTATGCTGGTCGAGGCAGCCTGGAGTTATCGCTTTCCACCCCAGATTAGCCGAGAGCTGTTGTTGCGCCAAGAGGGGCTATCCAAGGCAGTCCGCGACACGGCCTGGAAGGCCCAGGAGCGGCTGTGTCGCCGCTATCGCAAGCTGTCCCAAGCTGGGAAGCTGCCGACCGTAGTGACTGCCGCGATTGCGCGCGAACTGGCAGGCTTCGTCTGGGCAATTGCCCAATTGGTGCAGCAGGCGAACGGCTGACCCATACGAAGGCAAACGCCAGGGAGAACGACAGCCGCACCAACACATTCCAAAACTGAGCAAGGCTGGGGGCACGGTCACGGCCAGGAGAACCCTCGTATCCACTATCAGCCGGATCTCATCCGATGCTGGATCCTAGACAGAGGAAGCTCCGCGACGCATCCGGTCAGGCGGTAACCAACCCGCGTATCAGAGCATGATCAACCGTCGTTTCGATGATCGTGCCTCCTGCCTTGCTCAGTTGCGGCCACGCTGAACCGCTTGCTCGACAAGCAAGGAGTTGTCGCGCCTGCTGCTTGAAATGGCGAACATGAGAGTGGAAAAGATCCGACGGAAAGATCCGTCGAATTTTGCTACTAGCCTCTGATTTGGTGGGCCGATTGACCCGACCGCGAGATACGTCTGTCGGGATGGTAGCGGGAGATTCGACCGTGCTCCGCGCATGGCCGGTGGATCACGCTGTCGCGCGCAACCGCGCACGGCCGGCTGATCCAATATGTTCTTCTCCATGACGAGCTCCGCAAGAACCACTCCCTTTCAGCAAAGTGCCCCACCCTTAAGCAAGTGGATCAGGTTTAACCAAATGGAGTGACTCAATTTTGCAGCGAGCATATGATCAGCAATGGCTGCACAATCTTTAAGGGTTTGTTAACTATTTTCCAGGATTATTATCGGATCGGATAGGCCAAAATGGCTTTAGCCACCCCGGCGGCAACGCTTGGTTAGGGCATAAGGCACATGCAAAATATGTTGTCGGTTCTAGACCGCTCGCGGTCGTGCTTGCTGGTAATGTCGGACCAGAATCAAGCGAATTATCGTCGCCGGCTCGATCAGTCCCAATCGCTGCATTCTCTTGACCGAAATCGGCGTGAAAAGATTAATGGCGGATTGCGAAACGATCTCATGCGTCGGCCTATTTCGCTTGATGATCGGCACTCACGCTCGGGACTTCACTCTGATGAACTGATGCGCCATTAGACTTCCGTCTCTTTGCTCGGAGTTGATCCGAAGCAAAGCCATGGTTGCTCAGTTTACAACAGCAAATGAAGCTCGCCGGTCGGGTAGCCTCAGCTACGCCTCCGATGCGCGGGAGAAGTATCTGCATGTCTGGCAGATCGTTCGATCACTCTTGCCGCGCTGCTGAAACAGCAGCATCGAAGCGTCCGAGAAAAAACCTCGGGTACGTTCGTGTTCCAACCTCGGTCGTGTTGACTCCCCGTGTCCTTTCGGAAGCCATGCGAAAACTCTCGATCAAAGCTATTCATTACGCCGTTGAGGTGCTGATCGAGGAGCTGAATTACCGGTACGGAGATCCTGACTTCGAGCTGGAGCCAATCGAGGACACTGAATGAAAGAGTCACGGGTTCGGCTCTGCTTTGGATGCGGACCAACGACCACTTCGGCCGGCGCAGCAAGCGGTCACTCCGGCGGCCCGAGGCCTAATCGTACCGGGCGCGCGTCCGTATTGAGTCGTTCAGTTGTTCATCCAGTCTCACCGGAAATGTCATCAACACCGGACGCGGCCGCTGCTCGTCTATCTATCCGGCAGCATCTTGAGCGCGTCGGCGTAGAGGCCGGGAACGTCGACCCTCTGGCGCATCGACAACGCGCCCCGTCGCAGTGCCTTAACACGAAACCCTCATGCATCGCCGCGCCAGTTCTCGACGTCGCGGGAGAGCGGCCAGCGCTCGGCCTTCAGCATGTAGACGGGCCTGGAACAGCAGCGACTCGACGGCCGCGGTTTGGTTGCACCCGGCGCTGTCAACCTCCTCAATTACGTTCTCCAATCGATCTGATAATTGACCCGCTCACGGGCGGCGAGCCGCCGCAACAGTGTCGTAATCGGTCGTGGATACACACCGAGATCGAGGATTTTCGCTGTGCCAGCCGCCAGTGATTCTGTCGCTAATGCCAGTCACGTTCTCGGCTGAATAGAGGCACGAGTGCATGTCCGTGCTAGTAGCCATCCATTTGCCGGTTGTCCCGCGGCAACTGAGTTACCGCGGGCGCGACGCCACATCTTCCTGCTTCTTGGCACTCCGTGGTCCTCGTGCCTAGTCCGTGCTTAAAGTCTGGCGGCGCGAATGCCTGGAACCCACCTCGTCCGGCACGGCAGCCTGTGGTGTGTCGGTCCCGAGCATGATGGAACAACGAGGACCTTCATACACGGAACGCTGTCATTAAAGCGCCGAAACGGACGACCTCGACGCGCTGTCCGACGACCAGTTCCGCCTGCATGTCCGTGGCTGGACTCAGGTCAACTATGAGGCTGAAGTCCGCCACCGGCCGCAGCGGCTGTACTTCAAGGATAATAAGCCCCGGTATATCAAGCTGGCGCAGCAGGGCTGGCTCTGCCCGAACTGGCCGAGATATTCGGCGGCATGGGGCATCTCGGTCAGCAAGCAGCTGATCTTCCCGGAAGAGAAAGAACGTAGGGCTCTGCCAGGGTGAACAACATGGAGGAAACCGCGACCTGAACCCGGCCGGGCTTTTTCTGCAATCGCGTCCGTCCACCATCTGTGCCGCCTCCAACGGGATTGAGCGCCACATCCTGCCCAAGAACGTGCTCGAACTACCGGGTTGACGGCTCGGGGCGGCGCGGTCACGCTAGGTTTCAAGCAGCATGAGCCTGCGTGGGATGGCGCGCTCCTGCCGCTGGGAGAAAGCATTACATGGATCGTCGACGTTTTGCCTCGATCGGCGTCTTCGCCGCTGTCGCACTTTCGGCTGTGGGCGCGCGCGCCGAACCGTTCAAGTGCCCGCACGTCGGCGGCGATATGGTCTTTGGCGAAGAGGCAAACTTCAACACGCTCGACCAGATGACCTCGTCGACGATCTCCACCCGCAACATCGCCATGAATATCTACGAATCACTGATGACGCGGGATGAGAACAATCATCCGATCCTGGAACTCGCGGAGTCGATGAACGAAGCGCCGGATCACCTGACCTACACGTTCAAATTGCGGCAGGGCATTCACTTCCACAATGGCAAGGCGATGACCTCGGCCGACGTGGTGGCGTCGTTCGACCGCTACAAGAAGGTCGGCAACCAGCGCAGCACGTTGGACAACGTCGACCACTGGGACGCGCCCGACCCGGCGACCTTCGTCATTCACATGAAGAAGGTGCAGCCCACCTTCATCGAGGCGCTGTCGTCGTTCAGCGTGCCGATCGTCATCATTCCGTCGGAGAACCGTGACGTCCCGGCTCAACAACTGACCAAGCCGATCGGCACCGGGCCGTATCAACTGGTGGACGCGGTCTCGGGAAGCTACGTGAAGCTGAAGCGCTTCGACGGCTACAAGCCGAACACCAGTTTCCAGCAGCGCACCGGCTTCGGTGGCTACAAGCAGGCCTGTTTTGACACAGTTACGTTCCGAATCGTCAGCGAACCGGGAGCGCGGGTGGCCGGGTTGCAAACCGGGGAGTTGCAGGGCGTCGAGGACGTTCCCGCGCGATCGGTGCCGGATCTGAAGCAGAACAGGAGCGTCACCATCCTGCCGCTGAAGAACTGGTGGATCCAGATCGCCAACCCCAACACCTCCAACCCGCCAACCGACAATCTGCTGGTGCGCAAGGCGATCCAGGCCGCGCTGGATATGAACGAGATCATGGATGCGGCCTCGGACGGCAACTACCAGTTGAACGTCGGGTTCCAGTATCCGGGTCAGCCCGACTACACCGACGCCGGCAAGGATACCTACAATCTGCACGACCCGGCGCTGGCGAAGAAATACCTGGCTCAGGCCGGCTACAAAAACGAGCCTGTGGTGCTGCTGACCACCAAGGACTATCCGCCGATGTACAATTCGGCGCTGGTGATGCAGCAGCAGCTTCAGGCGGTCGGCATCAACGCGCAGATGAAGGTCGTGGACTGGCCCACCTCGGTGCAAATGTCGCTGACCACCAGCACGGGCTGGAACTTTCACTTCACTGGATGGGGCACCCAGCCGGCGTTGGGCGCGCTGGCCACCATGCAGTTCCTGGTGCAGCCGAACGCGACCTATCGGCCGAAGGATGGCAAGGACGATCCGGACGTGCTGGCCGCGTGGAACGACATGAACACGCTGCCCACCGCACAGGGCCGGCAACAGGCGTTCGCGCGGATGCAGAAGCTGGTGCTGGATCGGGTCTACGCGGTGCCGTTCGGCTCTTTCACGAAGGTTCAGGCGGTGCGGTCCAACGTGGAGGGTTTCGTGCCGTTCCGCATCCCGCGGATGGCCAACGTCTGGTTCAGCCATTGATCCCGACCTGATCGACGGTATCTGATGGGCGGCATCCTGGTTCGCCGATTGCTGGGCGCGGTACCGGTTCTGCTGCTGGTCAGCCTGATCACCTTCGGCATGATCCACCTGATCCCCGGCGATCCGGCGGTCGCGATCGCGGGCATGTCCGCCACACCGGATCAGATCGCCGCCATCCGCCTGAACCTTGGCCTGGACCAGCCGCTGCTGTCGCAGCTTTGGCATTGGTACGGCAACCTGCTGCACGGCGACCTCGGCCGCTCATTGCTGCTCGGGCAACCGGTGGTGCAGGCGACAATGCAGCGGCTGCCGGTGACGCTGGCGCTGTCCGCGTATGCGATGGTGCTGACGCTGCTGCTTGGCCTGGTCAGCGGCATCGTCGCGGCCCTGCGGCAGAACACCTGGATCGACCAGGCGGCGATGGTGCTGGCGATGCTGGGTATTTCGATCCCCAGCTTCTATCTTGGCTTGTTGATGATCATCTTGTTCGCGGTCGATCTGCGCTGGCTGCCGACCGGGGGATATATCCCGCTAACCCAGGATCCGCTGGGCTGGCTGGCGACCTCCACCATGCCAGCGGTCGCCCTGGCGCTGCTGCTGGCGGGTCTGCTGGCTAGGATCACCCGGTCGACGATGCTGGAGGTGCTGCGCCAGGACTATATCCGCACCGCGCGCGCCAAGGGACTGGCGAACCGCACGGTGGTGGTGAAGCACGCGCTGGCTAACGCGCTGATCCCGATCACCACGGTGCTGGGGATCATCGTCAGCCTGCTGATTTCCGGTTCGGTGGTGGTGGAGACGCTGTTCTCCATTCCCGGCATCGGCCAACTGCTGACCGAGGCGGTGTTGCATCGCGACTATCCGATGGTGCAGGGCGGGCTGCTGATCACCACCGCTTTGCTGGTGTTGGTCAACATCGGTGTCGACGTCTGCTACGCGCTGCTTGATCCACGGGTGCGCTATGAAGGTGGCTAGCCGTGTTCCGATAGATGTCGTGCCCGCCTCGGGCCGCGCGACGCGGCTAACTCCGCGGCGTTCGTTGTTCTGGGCAACGATGCGGCGGCTGCTGCATCATCGCTTGTTCTTGCTGGGCGGCGTGCTGTTCGGGATCATCCTGCTGGTGGCGATCCTGGCGCCGGTGATCGCACCGGTCGATCCGAACAAGCTTTCGATGCGCGCGCGGTTCCATCCGCCCAGCGCGGATTACATCTTCGGCACCGACAACTTCGGGCGCTCCTTGTGGTCCCGGGTGGTGTGGGGCGCGCAGCTTTCGATGTTCATCGGCGGGGCGGTGGTGGCGATCAACGCCGTGCTTGGGACGTTCATTGGTGCCATGGCTGGATATTTCCCAAGGCTGGATAATGGGGTGATGCGGGTCAATGACGCACTGATGGCGTTTCCCGCGGTGCTGCTGGCGATCGGCGTCACCTCGGTGCTAGGGCCGTCGGTCAACGACGTGATCATTGCCCTGGCGATTGTCTATACGCCGCGCACGGCGCGCATCGTCCGGTCCTCGGTGATCGTGCTGCGCGAGATGGAGTATGTTCAGGCGGCATTGGCGGCGGGGGCCGGACACTGGCGCATCCTGCGCTACCACATCCTGCCCAACGCGATGGCCCCGTTGATCGTGCAGCTGTCGTTCCTGTTCGCGTATGCGGTGCTGACCGAGGCGACGTTGTCCTTCCTGGGCGTCGGCGCGGTGCCGCCAACCCCCACCTGGGGCAACATCATGGCCGAGGGACGACAGTACATGATCGACGCGCCGTGGATCATCGCCATCCCCGGCGCGGCGCTGATGATCACCGTGCTGGGGCTGAACCTGCTGGGGGACGGCTTGCGCGATGTGCTGGATCCGCGGTTGAGGATCCAGCAATGAGCCTGCTGGAGGTCCGCGACCTGACCACGTCGTTTCACACCGGCGGCGGCGAGGTCACCGCGATCGAGAACGTCTCGTTCAGCCTGGAGAAGGGCGAGATCCTGGGCATCGTCGGCGAGTCCGGCAGCGGCAAGAGTGTGACCGCGCTGGCGATCATGGGCCTGCTGCCGCGACCCCCGGCCCGCATCCTGGGCGGCGGCATCCGGTTCGAGGGACAGGATCTGCTGAAACTGTCCGACCGGTCGATGCAGCGGCTGCGCGGCCCGGGGATGGCGATGGTTTTCCAGGAGCCGATGACCTCACTCAATCCGGTGTTCACCATCGGCGAGCAGATCATGGAGACCATCCGAGCGCATGAAACCTTGTCGCAGAAGGACAGTTTCATGCGGGCCGTGCAGATGCTGGAGAAGGTCGGCATCCCGTCCGCCACGCGGCGGATGACGGATTATCCGCATCAGTTGTCGGGCGGCCAACGCCAGCGCGTGATGCTGGCGATCGCCCTGGTGTGTCGGCCGCGGCTGCTGATCGCCGATGAGCCGACGACCGCGCTGGATGTCACGATCCAGGCGCAGATCCTGGACCTGCTGATGGACCTGCGCGACGAGTTCGGCATGGCGATCATCATGATCACCCATAACATGGGGGTGATCGCGGAAACCGCGGATCGGGTGCTGGTGATGTATGCTGGGCGCATGGTGGAGCAGGCGCCGGTCGGGCGGCTGTTCGATCATCCGCTGCATCCCTACACGAAAGGGCTGCTGTCCTGCGTGCCCACCTTGGATCAGGACGAGGACAGGCTGGTCGCCATCCCCGGCAGCCTGCCTGAACCATCCCGGCGGCCCAGCGGATGCCGGTTTTCGGCACGGTGCACGCACGCAATCTCCGCCTGCAGCGAGGCTATTCCGCCGCTGGAGCCGTTCGAGACAGAGCACACCGTCGCCTGCATTCGGGTGCGGGACATCCGCTGATGGCGCCTTTACTGGAAGCGTTGGGCCTGACCAAGCACTTCAACGTCGAGACGGGGAGTTTTTTCCGCCGCGCGAAGACCGCGTTGCGGGCCGTCGACGGGGTGGACCTGCGGATCGAGTCGGGCGAAACACTCGGGCTGGTCGGTGAATCCGGCTGCGGCAAATCGACATTGGGACGTTTGCTGATCCGGTTGATCCCGGCCACCGCAGGGCAGGTGGTGTTCGATGGGCGAGAGATCACCGATCTTGATGCCAAGGCGCTGCGGACGGTTCGTCGCGGCATGCAGATCGTCTTTCAGGACCCGTTCGGCGCGCTCAACCCGCGGATGTCGGTCGAGGAGACGATCATGGAGCCGTTGCTGATCCACGGGGCCAGGCGTGGTGCCGACACGCAGGAGGCGGTGGTTCGGATGCTGGACCGGGTGGGATTGCCGGACAGCGCGCGGTATCGCTTCCCGCACGAGTTTTCCGGTGGACAGCGGCAGCGCATCGGCATTGCCCGGGCCTTGGTGTTGCGGCCGAAACTTGTGGTCTGCGATGAGCCGGTGTCGGCGCTGGATGTCTCGGTGCAGGCGCAGATCGTCAATCTGCTGTCCGATCTGCAGGCCGAGTTGGGCCTGACCTACCTGTTCATCGCGCATGATCTTGGTGTGGTGAAGCACATCTCCACCCGCGTAGCGGTCATGTACCTGGGCAAGGTCGTGGAGGTCGCCGACAAGCGGTCGCTGTATGCGCGTCCGGCGCATCCCTACACCCAGGCGCTGCTGGCGTCCGTGCCGGTGACCCATCCATCCCAGCGCAAGCGCGGCGGTGCGGTCAAGACCGCGCTCACGGGTGATATTCCGACCGCCCTGGCGCCACCCTCGGGATGCCGGTTCCACACAAGATGTCCACACGTGATGCCGATTTGCCGAACGGACGAGCCGGCGATGCGCCAGGTGGGGCGCCAAGTGGGGCATCCGTCGGGCGCGAACCACGAGGCGGCCTGCCATCTGTTGGCCGGGTAAACCGCCGGCCGCTTCGTTCGTTGTGGTTGTCGGCAACAGGAGCGAGACGATGAAGCAGCCGCACACCGAACAAAGCGTCGACCATACCGAGACGCAGCAGAGCACCGGCAATCACAAGAAGCCCGGCACGCCGGACGAGCACGGTGCGGACCGCTTTGGCGGCACGCGGACGGGCAAGGAGAATGTCGAGAAGAAACCCGAGAGCCCGTCCCAGTGATCTGAAAACCCAGGCCCATCCCATTATCGCCTCGGTGATGGGATGGGGGGAGCGCCGAGGATTGTCGAGGTTCGGGCATATCAACTGAAACCGGCCCTCGGTGACGGCGGTCGAGCAGCGGTTCGGGGACGGGCTGTCGCGCGGGAGACGCTGTCGAAGCCGGCGGCGTTCTGGCACACCCAGGCCGATGCGCTGAACCAGATCACTCACGTCGGAAGCTATGACAACTTGAGCAGCGGCTGGCGATCCGGGCTGAGGCGGCCACGACCAGTGTGGCCGCAGCCGATTAGCGACCTCGTGCTGTCGATGTAAAGCGAGGCTTTGTCCACCTGGGGTGCGGTGTCGGTGCTGGTGCTGAAGCAGGAGAACAAGCTGGTGCTGCCGGCTTCATTCTCATCGTTGCGGTACTCCGTCATGCAGGTCGGAACACCGGTGAGCAGGCTAAGCGGCTGGATGTGGCGCTTTATAACCAACCTGCGCTAACATTAACACACGGCCCAATCGCGCTCGCCGAGCGACTCAACCGATTCAAGATGTTAATGGATGACACTAAGAAGCTCGTCCGCACTCTGGTCCGCAAGCTCCTTGTCCGGCTGAATGCGAAAGCTCGTGATGCTCGAAACGAGCTCGCCAAAGCCGCCTGACAACTCAGACAGTCGCTCGCGCGCTCGGTCGCCCAGGCGATCAAATGTCCCGCGGTTGGGAAGCGGCTCATGTCGATGCCGATCTCGGAGATGATGACCTGAGCACCCAAGTCACTCACCTCGGGAAGCGTGCGCAGCAGGCGCACCGCCTGGCGAAAAGGGTCGAGGTCACGGTCCACCTCGTCGTCGATTTCGCGGATAGCGGCGTCGAGCGCGTCGATCTGGCGCAGGTGCAGACGCGGCAGAAAGCGATGGCGGTTGATCACGCGGCCCCACGGTGCCGCGCGGACCTTGTCGCGGGGTGTTGTCACACCGCGGTGCACCAGGGTCAGCAACTTGTCCGGGTCGCTTTCGCCTGCGATCAGCGCCTTGGTGATGTCGCGTCCAGACGCCTCCAGACAGGCCGACGACACTGGCCAGCACAGACGAGAGCTTGATGTTGGCCTCCTCCAGCGTCTGCTGCAGGCGCTGGACATGGCCGGCCTGCTCGCGAACCAGTTGCTTACGGGTGCGCAGCAATGACCGCATGGATTGTGTCGCCGGTTCCGGCACGAAGCTGGCGCGGAGCAGGCGATGCGCCAGCAGATCCGACAGCCACACGGCATCCGCGACATCGGTCTCGTGCCCTGGCACGTTCTTGACGTGCGCCGCATTGGCCAGGATCAGCGTGACATCACCGTCTGACCGGATGTGCCAGACCGGCTTCCAGTAGACCCTGGTCGCCTCCGTGGCGACATGCGTGCAACCGTGTTCGGCAAGCCAGCCGGAAAGCGTCAGCAAACCAGGCGTGGTGGTGTCGAAAGTTCGAACTTCGGTCTTGACCACACCAGCAACGGCGAGGCGAACGGCAGCGACCACACTATCTTTGTGCACATCCAGCCCAGCACAGTGCGGATAGAGAACGTGATTCCCTCCCTTGTTCATGTGCCGCCGACGCAGGACACCCCAGGTCGTAAACTCTAGATAACGCGCTCCCAGGCCTGACGGCCCCTGGCGCAATCGGGGGTGCTTTGGGTATCCCGGATCCAACTGATACGCGGGCTCGCTGGCACCATGACGACGGCCGATCTCTCCGACGACGACCGGGAGACAATACCACAGGTTTCACTTACGGCGGGTCGGCCGGTCCGGTGGTAACTGATACCAACCGACCGCGGCGGGTATGCCCGCGCTGCGGAACGTAGCCGCCCGAGCGTCTGTCATGTCAGCGCCTCCTGTGCCAATGTGCGTCGCAGTTCGTCTCAAGAGGGCAATTGACGTCAATGGTCAAAGCAGCCTCGGACGACCGTGCTCTCGAGACGGATCGCTTCAGGCTAAAGCGATCCGTCCTGGTTCTGCTTGTTTGACACGGTGGTCCACGCCCGCCGGCTGGTTCAACCGCGGACGCTCGCGCTTTGGTGGATCAACGGCTGAAGCCCTCCAGCTCGTCCTTCGCCCAGGCAATCGACTGCTCGATCGTCTGTCCGGCCACCAGCTTCGAGACCATGGTCGGGATCAGTCCGCGGTTCCAGGCCTGCACGCCGATATCCGGCGGTCCGGACGAGCCGGTGATAAAGTATTCGGCGTCGTGCCAGGGGCGGATCGGGTAGTTGTAGACGGTGCCCTTCGGCGGCTCGACCTCGGCCCAGATCTTGAAGTCCGACATCGAGAGATAGGGCGGGATATCATAGCCAGAGACCGCGGTGGTCAGCGCCTCCATCTGCTCACGCGAGCCGAGGTAGGTCAGCAGGTCGTGCGCCGCCGGCTTGTTCTGCGCGAACGACCACAGGCCGAAGAAATACGGCCGCATTGGCACGAGGCGGCCCTTCGGCCCGCGCGGGTTGGGAAAGGTCCAGCAGTCCGCGGCGATCTGCGGTGCGTCACGCTTTGCCACTGCCCAGGCCGAGGGCGGGTTCCAGATCAGCGCCGACCTGCCGGAGATCAGCGCCCGGTTATTGGATGCATCGTCGTAACTGACCGTGTCGGCCGGCAGGAACGGGACAATCCGCTTGGCGTATTCCAACGCTGCCCGTACGTTATCGGAATCGACGGTGATGTTGCCCTTGACGTCCACCAGGTCGGCACCGAACGCGCCGAACGTGGCCCCCCAGGTCTGGTTGGAATCGGTCGTGCCGCCGCAGCCGAAACCGAACGGGACGCCTGCCTTATGACAGGCCTCGGCGGCCTTGAGCTGGGCCTCGTAGGTCCAGTCGGCGGATGTCGCGGGGGTTGCCTGGTGGGCGGGAAACCATTTCCGGACATCGATCCCGGCGTGCTGGTTAAGCAGGCTGATCCGCCCGCAGGGTGTCAGCGGCGCCGAACCCCAGGCGACCGGAACCGCCTTCCACTGCCCGTTCGACACCCCCAGATATTCGTAGGCTCGGCCTAACTTGCCGTATTTCGCGATGAACGTCTTCATGATGTCATCGACCGGGTCGAGCACGTCGGCGTATTCATGCACCGACCACATGTCGAACGCGTAGATATCGTGGCCGGTCTTGGCCTGCGCCTCGGCTGCCATGGTAATGTTGATCTTGTTGCCGATCGCGGTCAGGAAATCGAGCTGGACGTCCACCTTGTTCTGTTCCGCCCAGGCGGCGACCAGCTTGCGCATGGCGTCGTTGCCGGCCGGGACCCAGTGGTCCCACAGGGCGACATTCAACCGTCCAGCGGCGCCGGCCGTCCGGATGTGTACTAATGGCAGCGTTCCCGCGGCGGCGCCAAGGCGAAGCGCCTTGCGACGCGTCAAGCGTGGCTTCATGGTCGGTCTCCCTGAGCAGCCGGCGTGTGCCGACCTGTTTTGTTAATTCGAGTATTCCCCAGTGACGACGCCGAGACAAGGGACAGTATCGGCAGTCATCGTCTGCCGGTCGGGAGCATCAGTGGCGGTATCGGTGGGCATCAGTCGGCGTCGCAATGGGAGTTCGGCGAACCAGCATGATCCAGGTGACCAGGACGTTGTCGATCGATAGCCGGGCGGTGAGCGAGACGTTCATCCGCGCCTCTGGCCCGGGCGGACAGAACGTCAACAAGGTTGCGACAGCGGTGCAACTTCGCCTCGCGCTGGATCGGGCCGGGTTGCCGCCGGCGGTGCGCGCGCGGCTGGAAAAGCTGGCGGGACGGCGGTTGACGTTGGACGGCGACATCCTGATTATCTCGCAGCAGCACCGCACCCAGGAACGCAACCGGGCCGAGGCGATGGCGCTGCTGCTGGGGTTGATCCGGCGTGCCGCCGTTGCCCCGATCCGGCGGGTGCCGACCAAGCCGAGTTTCGGGTCGAAACTGCGGCGGCTGGATGAGAAAACCCATCGGGGCAAGATCAAGCGCGGGCGGCGGGCAGACCCGGATGGCGATTGAATCGGGCGGCGCCTCGGCCATACGGCGCCCGAGGCGAACAGTGCCCGAGGCGAACAGTGCCTGAAGGTGGCGAGGGTGGGGAGGAGCCCGCCGCCGCCCTATCCCAGAAGCGTGCGCCCGATCAGCAGTAACGCCAGAACCGTCAGCGTGGTCAGCGCGACTATCCGATGATGCCGCGGCCTGGCCCTGTGGAACGCCCAGGTGCCGATGCGGGATCCGCCGAACAGCACCGGCAGAGACGCGGCGGCCCAGATCAGGGTGTCGCGCGTGATCATGCCCCGCAGCGCCATCGGCGCGAAGGTGACGCAGCCGGACAGCATGAAGTAGACGATCGCGGTCGATCGCATCCGGATCGCGCTGTGGCCGAGCGCCATCAGATAGACCACGACGGGCGGCCCGCCCATGGATGCCAGCCCGCTGATGATGCCCGAGGCGACGCCGACGCCGAAACTGATCAATCCCGACGGGTTGGGCGGCAGGCGGACGCCGCGCTGGATCAGCCAGACCGAGAACGCGATGACGGCGCCGATCGTCAGGCGCACCGGGTTGGCCGGCAGCGTCGTCAGGATCAGCAGGCCGATTGGAACACCGACGATGAGACCCGGCAACAGCATACGGACGGCGTGCCAGTCGCATTGCGCCCAGGCGGCGCGCAACCCGGCTAAACCAATGGCCACCTGAAGGGTGACAACCAGCGGCACGACCTGCGCCGGCGGCAGCGCCAGACTGAGCAGCGGGACCGCGGCCAGGCCAAACCCGAAGCCGGTGAAGCCGCGCAGAACGGCCGCGGCAAAGACGTCGGCCATGGTCATGACCAGGCTGGATATCATTGAATCGACACGACTTCTGGCCTCTGGACAGCACCTGCCAGAGTTCTCTCAAATCAGCGTTTCCGTCAAATCGGGACGGAAACGGTGGATCACGGGGTTGTCAATGCAGTCGAACTATAGCATCTTCGTGTTCAGGCTGCGGAAATGGATTCGCGCCGCGGATAAAAAACGCAGCAAACCCGCCGCTATGGCGATTTGCGCTAGGACGGTGCTGGTCATTTCGATCGCACTTCAGGGATGTATTGCGCGTTATACCAATACCAAAACAATCTCCCTTTGTCTGTTGTTTGTTCCTCCACCATCGAACGGGGCAGGATGCGAAGATATTTTGTTATTGATATAGTTGCAATTCCGATGTTGTTCATGCTCCTCTCTCAGTCCGCCTTTGCTTGGCCTGTGTCGCGGACAACCAAGCCGCTTAGACCGGCCGGGGTGGCGGCTTCGATCGAGCGGCCGACGCCGGATGCGCCATATGCCTGGACCGGCCAAAGCGGCAAAGCCAGCTATTACGGACCGAGCTTTGACGGCCATCAGTCGGCCAGCGGCGCCCGCTTCGACCAGACGGCGCTGACCGCCGCCCACGCGTGGCTGCCATTCGGCACCAGGATCAAGGTCACGCTGGCCGGCTCAGACCGGAGCGTCGTCGTCACCATCACCGACCGGATGCCACCCGGCCGACGCATCCTCGATCTGTCGGTCGGCGCGGCACGCCGGCTAGGCATCCTGCAATGCGGCGTGGCGGAGGTCAGCCTGGTGCCGGCCTGAGGCTTTCCCGCAGCGTCCTTGTGCGCATTGATCGTGCCGGGCGGACCCCGCGGCTCGTTGTTCCGGCAAGCCCAGACCGCGGGAGGATGACTTGCGATGGACCCCGGTATTTGCGACACAAATCGGGCTGGGATGAAACCGAAGGGATCAACGATGTTGCAGGATCGTCGCGGGCTGGCGCTGACCACGGTGTCGGCGCAGGCCGCCGCCGCGTTTGATCACGCGGTCGATGGCTACCTGGGTTACCGTGCCGACATGCCCGCTCGCATGGAGGCGCTGCTGGCGGCCGATCCCGACTGCGGCCTGGCCCATTGTTTGAAGGGCTACCTGTTCCTGATGGGGTTCCGTTCCGACGCCCTGGCTGCCGCAAGGGCGGCGCTGGCTGAGGCGCGACGTTGCGGCGGAACAGCCCGGGAAACCGCCCATGCCGCGGCGTTGGCGCACTGGGCCGGCGGCGAGCCGGACCGCGCCGTGGCGGTTTGGGACCAGATCCTGCGCGATCATCCCCACGATCTGCTGGCATTCCGGCTGGCCCATTTCCTCAACTTCTGGTCCGGCCGGGCGGACGCGATGCTGGCGTCGGTGCTGTCGGTCGAACGGCACTGGAGCGACGCTCTGCCCGGTTTCGGCGCGGTGCTGGCCTGCCGATGCTTTGCAAACGAGGAAGCCGGGCACTACCTGGAGGCGGAAACAGCGGGTCGTGAAGCGGTTCGCCGCGACCCGGCCGACCTCTGGGCGGCCCACGGTGTGGCGCATGTGCTGGAGATGACCGGACGCCCGTTGGAAGGCATCGCATGGGTGGAGGGGCTGGAAGCGGGCTGGGACGGCAGCAACAACCTGATCCACCACCTGTGGTGGCATGAGGCGCTGTATCATTTGGAACTGGGTGACTTTGCCAGGGTGCTGTCGCTGTACGACAGCGGGTTCCGCGATCTGCTGTCGCCGCTGACTGGTATGGCGCCGGATCTTTACATCGACGTGCAGAACGCCGCGTCGATGCTGTTCCGGTTGGGCCGCCACGGGATGGATGTCGGTGATCGCTGGGCCGAGATCGCGGACAAGGCCGAGGCTCGGATCGGCGACTGCCTATCGGCGTTCACCCTGCCGCACTGGATGATGGCGCTGGCCGCAACCGGTCGGGACAGCGCCGCTGCGGCGATGCTGTCCGCCATGGGCGACTTCGCCGAAGGGCCCCAGCCGATCGCCCGATTGGTTGCCGAGGTCGCCCTGCCGGTGACGCAGGCGGTGCTGGCGCACGGGCAGGGGCGGCACGATCAGGCCATGGCGTTGATGCGGCCGGTGCTGGGCGAGATGTACCGCATGGGCGGCAGCCACGCGCAGCAGGATGTGCTCGAGCAGGTTTTTCTGGACTCGGCGCTGAAGGCCGGCGCGGAACGCGACGCCTGCCTGATGCTGCAGCGTGCCGCCGGGCGGCATCCGGTGCCGGTGGCGCGGCGGCGCGGCTATGCGATGGCGGCCGGGTTGCTGTCACCGCACGGCGCCACCGCGCCTTGACCGCGCGGCCGGCCCGGCCGATCGGCATGCGACCCGACGGACCTTGATGCGATGGCGTTATCGACTTGAACGGTGGGTTCATCGGCCCGAACGATGATGCTGATCGGGGCGAGCGATGATGCCTTGCCGAGGGCGGATTTTTGCCTGATTGCTGCTGGTGAAACTGCCTTCCACCCTACAAAGCGACGAACTCCGGACCATATCACATTTCGTGTTCCAGGCTCTGGTGCAAGTCTCCCCGTGTACGGCGCACCGCACAACCTGAAAGGGTCCACAACCATGGCAGACGACACGAGAAACCCCACCTTGACGACTGCCTTCGGCCGTCCGGTCGAGGATAATCAGCACGCGCTGACCGCGGGTCCGCGCGGTCCGGTGCTGACGCAGGACTATCATCTGACCGAGAAGATGGCCCACTTCAATCGGGAACGCGTGCCGGAACGGGTGGTCCACGCAAAAGGTTACGGGGCGTATGGCACGTTCCGGGTGACTAACGATATTTCGAAGTACAGTTGCGCCAAGATCTTCAGTGCCGTCGGCAAGGAGACGGAGATGTTCGCGCGCTTCTCGACCGTTGGCGGCGAGAACGGATCGGCCGACACCGCGCGCGATCCACGCGGCTTCGCGATGAAGTTCTACACCGAGGACGGCAACTGGGATCTGGTCGGCAACAACACGCCGATCTTCTTCATCCGCGACCCGCTGAAGTTTAGTGACTTTATCCGCACCCAGAAGCGCGATCCGGGCACTCACCTGAAGCCGCATTGGCGTCGCTGGGACTACTGGGGCCTGTCGCCCGAGGCGATTCATCAGGTGATGTTCCTGTACAGTGACCGCGGCACGCCGATTTCGGCGCGGTTCATGAACGGCTACGGCAGCCACACATTCAGCCTGTGGAATGCCAGCGGCGAGCGGTTCTGGGTGAAGTTCCACGTCAAGACGATGCAGGGCAACAAGACGTTCACGGACGCCGATGCCGCGCAGATGACGGCGGACGATCCGGACTATTCCAATCGCGACTTGAACAACGCGATCAAGCGGGGCGAATTCCCCAAATGGCGCGTATGCATCCAGGTGATGCCGGAGAAGGACGCCGACACTTACAAGTGGAATCCATTCGACCTGACCAAGGTCTGGCCGCATGGCGACTATCCGCTGATCGACGTCGGCGAGATGGAGCTGAACCGTAACCCGGAAAACTACTTCGCGGAAGTCGAGCAGGCTGCGTTTGAGCCTTCCAACATCGTGCCTGGCATCGGCTTCAGCCCGGACAAGGTGCTGCAGAACCGGGTCTTATCGTATGGCGATGCGCATCGCTATCGCATTGGTATCAATTACGACCATATCCCGGTCAACCAAGCGAAGGCGGCGAAGGTCCATACCTATCACCGCGACGGCAACATGGTGACCGGCAGCAACGGTGGCGGAGCGGTGGATTACGAGCCGAACTCGTTTGGTGGCCCGGTCGAGGACAAGGCGGTGATGGAGCCGCCGATCAAGATCGACGGCAATGGCGCGCGCTACACGACCTATCCCGGCGACGACATGGACCTGTACGGTCAGCCGCGGATGTTCTGGGAAAAGGTGCTCGACGCTACGGGCAGGGCGCATCTGGTGGCCAATATCGTCGGCAGCATGACCGAACCGAACATGGGCATGGAGGACGATGCCAAGCGTCACGAGATACAGCAGCGGATGCTGAAGCATTGGTACAAGGTGCATCCGGACTTTGGCGCGGCGGTTGACAAGGGTATCAGCGGCGCTGCGACCAAGATGGCGGCTGATTAGCGATCGGGACCGAGAGCTTCCTCGTTCACAAGAGGAGGCTCTCGGTGGCTTGTCCAGGTGCCTGTTTCACATTATCGGCGCAGACCTTTCGGTCGCCGCGCCGATAATTTTATTTACGACTACTGTCCGGCCCAGGCGGCGATCACCGCGTTGGCGATGCGGGGCCGCTCAAAGACGCTGGCGTGGGCGGCGGCCGGAATGATGGTGAACTGCGCGCTCGGAATTTCGCTGGCGGTGGTTTGCGAGATTGAAACCGGATAGACCGGATCATCGACACCGACGAGAACCAGTGTCGGCACGGTCACCGAGCTCAGCATGCCGGTATAGTCAGATCGTGTGGCCAAGGCCGCGCCGCCGGCGATAGCGCCGTTTACCGATCCTTCGGCCAGGATGTTCATGATGCCCGTCGCGGTCTGATCGTTTTGTCGCAGTGTGGCGCCGGTCACCATCTGCGGCGCCAGCGCCGGAACGATGGACGGCACGCCAAGCTGGCTGGCCTGCTGGCCGAACGCGGGGAACTCCGCCTGCTCGACGACCGAGGCCGCCTTTGGGTTGGTGTCTATAAGGATCATGCCGGAGAATCGCTGCGGCGCCTCATGGTAAAGCTCCAGTGTCACCTGACCGCCCATCGAGTGGCCGCCGATGATCGCGGTCTGAATGTTGAGCTGATCCATCAGCGCCAGCACGACATGGGCATAACCGGCGATCGAGCCGGTTGCATCCGGCGCGGTGCTTTTGCCGAAGCCAGGCAGATCAAGGGTAATGACCTGGAAGTGCGAGCTCAGTCCGGAGAGCTGGCCTCTGAACATGTCGCCGGACAGAGGATAGCCGTGGATCAGGATCAGCGGCGTGCCCTGACCCGCCACCTGATAAAAGATGTTCGCGCCGGCGTACTGAAAGAACGCGCCCTGGCGTTGATCCGCGTCCATCGCCTGCTGCGTCGTGGGCGGCGGTGGCGGCGCGACGGTCTGCGCCGCCGCCGGCAGCGCACATAAGGTCATGCCGCTCAACAGTAGGGCGGTTCGGCTATAGATCCTGCGATACATGAACTGGTTCCTTGAAGCCTCGCCATGGTGACGACGACCCGCAGGAAAACAGGACACTACAGTCATGGTTCCAGTCACAAGGCAGGGACACGAATTAGTGGTTACCACGAATCCGCCTTTGTTGGGCCGCAGTTGGATTACATTACCTTATAGCATCAAAAACAGCCCCCCGATGTGGGCGCTGCCAAGTTATCGGCAGCAAGTGTTCAGACGCGCCTGAAGCTCAACTCCGACGGATTTGTATGCCAGCACCGAGCCATGGAGCTGGTACAGTTCGCCGTTAACCCATTGTAGTAAAGCTCGGGGTAAGCATGGCCTCCGTGGAAGATGCTGGCGCATCTTGGGAGGTGCCGTGTTATGCGTCGATTGCTGATCGCTGTTTTACTTATCCCGGTGTCTGGATTTGCCCAGGATGCTTCGCTTCTCTCGTCCGACACAAACACCGGGCCGCCGCGATGTGGGCCAGCGATGGATAGTCAAGTCATGTGCCGCTTCGGCACGCTCTATGAGTGCGCTTTCACCAGCCCGCTCGCGATGGAGCGTCATACGGGCTGGCGGTGGAAGATGGACCCTCTGCGCTCCTGCGATACAACGCCTGCTCCCGCCGATCTTCCCAATAGTGACCACCGAGGTTTGCCGCCAGGTTTTACGTACGCGCCACAGGCAAGCGGTCAAGGCGTCATGCCAGGCCAATCTGTATTGCTGCCAGCACCGAACTCTCGGCAATCAGGGCGGCGCGATTAGGAACCTGAGCGGCGGTGGGAACAGAATGAGTTTCAGGGGGCGTCATTCCGCCCTTTTGGAGCATGGCCAGTAGCGTGATCGCCAGCAAGGCGGCGGCGACATCAGGTTGCTGATCTGTTTTGATCTAGATTCGAGTCAGGCTCTTGAGGCTATTCGGTGGGTGGGATGTTGTCTGGCCGGGGCCGTGCATGCTGCAACCGCCGCGTTGGGCGCGAAACCGAGCGGATGCGGCATAGGCATTCTTGCGGGTTCGGTTATCGCCGCCGAGGGACCGGTGCGCGACCATTCTTGCCACCGCGCGAAGGACAAGCCGTCTTCCACGGCGAAACGGTGGGTGACATCACCGGTCGCGCAACGACAACACGGCTCCTGCTCAACCGCCCGCCTCAAGCTCATCGATAAAGCCCGAGATTACGTCCAGCCCCTTGTTCCAGAATGCCGGATCGGATGCGTTCAGGCCGAACGGTGCCAGCAGTTCGGTATGCCGCTTCGTCCCGCCGGCGCGTAGCATATCCAGATACTTCGCCTGAAAACCGGGATGTCCCGACTGGAACACCGAGTACAGCGCGTTCACCAGACAGTCGCCGAAGGCATAGGCGTAGACGTAGAACGGCGAGTGAATGAAGTGCGGCACATATGACCAGAACAGGCTATACTCGGGCGTGAACTCGAATGCCGGGCCGAGGCTTTCGGTCTGCACCTGCATCCACAGCTCGCCGATCCGCTCCGGCAGCAGTTCGCCCGATCGCCGCTCGTCGTGCAGCAGCGTCTCGAACTGATAGAACGCCACCTGGCGCACGACGGTGTTCAGCATGTCCTCGGTCTTCGCCGCCAGCATGATCCGTCGCTGCGCCGGATTGGCCGCATTCAGCAACGAGCGGAACGTCAGCATCTCGCCGAACACGCTTGCTGTCTCAGCCAGCGTCAGCGGCGTGTGCGACATCAACGCGCCCTGCGGTGCGGCGAGCACCTGATGCACACCGTGGCCCAGTTCGTGCGCCAGGGTCATCACATCGCGTGTCTTGCCGTGATAGTTCAGCAGCAGATAGGGATGCGCGCTGGGCACCGTCGGATGGGCGAAGGCGCCGCCTGACTTGCCGGGCCGCAGGCCGGCATCGATCCACGGCCTGTCGAAGAAGCGGCGACCGACCGAGGCCAGTTCCGGACTGAATCCGGCATAGGCGTCCAGCACCTGATCGCGGGCGGCGGTCCAGTCGATCAGCCGGTCGTCGTCGGTTGGCAACGGTGCGTTGCGATCCCAATGCTGCAGCTTCGGCAACCCAAGCCACCGCGCCTTCAGCGGGTAGTAACGATGCGACAGCCTGGGGTAGGAGGCTCGGACCGCGGTCGACAACGCGTCGACCACCTCGTCCTCCACCATGTTGGCGCGGTTGCGGGCGCTGGTCGGGCGGGCGTGGCGGCGCCAGGTATCCTCGATCTCCTTGTCCTTGGCCAAGGTGTTGGTGATCAGCGAAAGCAGCCGGATATTGTCGCCGAAGGATGTCCCGATCGCCCTTCCGGCGGCTTCCCGCAGCGAACGGTCGTGGTCGGACAACTTGTTCAGCGCGTCGGTGACGGTGAGCTTTTCGCCGGACAGATCGACCTGCATCGCCGCGATGGTTTCGTCGAACAGGCGCACCCAGGCGGCGTTCGCGGTCAGATCACGCTCATGCGTCAGCTTCTCCAGATCGTCGTCGAGCTGGTGCGGGCGGAACACCCGCAGATCGCGCAGCCACGGCCGGTAGCGGGCCAGGGTCGGATCGGCGAGCCGGGTCTCCAGCACCGCGTCGTCGATCCGGTTGAGCTCCAGCGTGAAGAAGATCAGGTCGCTGCTGATCGCGGTGATCCGTTCGTTCACCGTCTGGTAGAAGCGGCCGATCACCGGGTCGGTGGAATCGCCCGCGAACAGCAGCTGGGCATAGGAGGCGACTCGGCCAAGGGTTTCCTGGATGCGCTCGTAGTCCGCGATCACCACGGCCAGCGCGGCACCGGACAGACCCGCCAGCTTGCCGGCGTGCGCCTGGGCGAATGTTTTGGCGGTTTGCTCGGCCCGCGCAAGATCCTCCATCAGCAGGGGACTGTCGGGTGAGGCATACAGATCAGACAGGTCCCAGGCCGGCAGCGGACCGGCGGGGGCGGACGCGGCTCGCGCGCTGCCGGCGTCGGTTGTTGCCGAATTCGGCATGACAGAATTCAGCATCGCAGAGTTTGGCATGGTGGCGTTTGGCATGGCGGATTCCGGGTCCCTGGCCTGCTGCATCGATCTGCCATGTAAGCTAGGACGAGCCGACGTCAAAGGGCGGGCTGTTTGAACCGCCGTGCCTGAGCCATCTTGGCAGCGGAGGATGCGTGCAGAGCTACAAGACCTGGCCGAACCTGGCCACCATGATGTTCGCGCTGGCCGATGCGTGGCCGAACAAGCCGATGCTGCGGGCGTGGCGGGATGATGCCTGGCATTCTATCAGCTGGCGGGCGTTTGGCCGGATGGCCGCGTCCTGTGCGCGGCAGCTGCGCGATGCTGGGGTTGCCGCCGGCGATCGTGTGGTGTTGTGCATGGAGAACCGGCCGGAATTTCCCATCGCCGAGGTCGCGCTGATGGCGATCCGCGCGGTTCCGGTGCCGGCCTACACCACCAACACGGTTGATGACCACGCGCATCTGCTGCGCGATTCCGGCGCCCGCGCGGCGATCGTCTCCTCGGCTGCGCTGGCGGACCGTTTACTGGCCGCGGCGGCGAAGGCGACAGGATTGGACCTGCTTGTGGTGACGGACCATCCGGCAGCGGCAACAGATGCGAGGACGAACGACGGGAAGAAGGGCGGGATGCCCGATGGTGGACCCGACGGGGTGCCCGACGGGGCCGGCGTTTGTCTCATGCCGTGGGCCGGTTTCGTCGTGGACCAGCGGCCGCCGGACGACGTCGCGCGGGAAGCGGCCGGCATTCCGTCGACCGCCCTGGCGTGCCTTATCTACACGTCCGGAACGGGCGGTTCGCCGCGCGGGGTGATGCTGCCGCACCGGAGCATCCTGTCCAACTGCGCCGGCGCATTCGAACTGGTGCGCCCGTTGCGGCTGCGCGACGAGATCTATTTGTCCTATTTGCCGGTTTCGCACAGCTATGAGCATACCGTGGGGCAGTTCTTTCTGCTCAGCCTGGGCACCGAGATCGTCTATGCCCGTGGCGTGGAGCATCTGGCCGCCGACATGCTGGCGGTCCGTCCGACGATCCTGACCGCGGTGCCGCGGGTGCTGGAGGTGATCCGCATGCGAGTGCTGACGCAGGTCGCACGGGAGAAGCCGCTGCGGCAGCGCCTGTTCCACCGGGCGCTGGCGATCGGTGCGAAACGGCTGGACGGTGCGCGGCTGACGGTGCTCGAACGGAGCCTCGATCCAATCCTGGATCGGCTGGTGCGGGCCAAGGTGCGGGCGCGGTTCGGCGGCCGGCTGGTGGCGGCGATGTCGGGCGGGGCGCGTCTGGAACCGGAGGTCGGGCGGTTCTTCCAGGCGCTGGGTCTGCGGATCATGCAGGGCTACGGGCAGACCGAGGCCGGTCCGGTGATCAGCGCCAACCCGCCCGACGCGGTCCGGATCGATACCGTCGGCAAGCCGCTGGACGGCGTCGACCTGCGCATCGCCGAGGATGGCGAGATCCTGGTGCGCGGCGGCCTGGTGATGGACGGCTACTGGAACCGCCCGGCGGACACGGCATTGGCGATCCGCGACGGCTGGCTGCACACCGGCGACATCGGCGAACTCGATCAGGCGTATTTGCGGATCACCGATCGCAAGAAGGACATGATCGTGCTGTCCGGCGGCGAGAATGTCTCGCCCGCAAAGATCGAGGGGATGCTGATGGCTGAAACCGAAATCGCCCAGGCGGTGGTGACCGGGGAAGGTCGCAGCGGCCTGAGCGCGCTGGTGGTGCCGACGGAAGGCTATGACGACCTCGCGGTAGCGTTGGCGGTCAATCGGACCAATCTGCGCCTGTCGGTCACCGAACGGGTGCGCAGGCACGCGCTGGTGCCGCCGTTCACGATCGAGAACGGCCTGCTGACGCCCTCGCACAAGATCAGGCGGGTCCTGGTGATGCGGTCCAACGCCGCCGTTTTGGCGCGGCTGCATTGAGCATGGACAGGGGTCGATCCCGAGGTCGGTCCATGAGCCATTGCGATGGCGCGGTGGCTCTGCTAGACGGCGCTGCTCGTGTATTTGTCCACTTATGGATATCTGTCATGCCCCGCGCGATCCGCGGGGTTCAGGTTCTTAGAGAAGGGGCGTTGTCCCATGGCTGTACCAAAGAGAAAGACGTCTCCATCGCGGGCTGGCATGCGCCGAAGCCACCAGGCGCTGCCGCACGAGGCGCATGCGGAATGCACGAATTGCGGGGAACTAAAGCGGCCCCACCACGTATGCAGCCATTGTGGCCACTACGACGGGCGCGAGGTGGTCGCAGCCGGGAAGCCGCTGCGAGGCGCCGTTCGGGCCTGAAGGCGCGACGCGGCGTGCTTCTTGGTTAGCCCGTGACCAACGGTCTGTACACGCTGGCCGTCGACGCCATGGGGGGTGACAACGCCCCCGACATGGTGGTGCAGGGGCTGGAGATCGCGGCGGAGCGCCATCCGTCGGCGCGTTTCCTGCTGGTTGGCAATGAGGCTCTGCTGACGGCGCTGCTAGGCCGTCATAAGCGGGCCCGGGCGGCCTGCACCGTGCGTCCCGCGACCGAGGTCATCAGCAACGACATGAAGCCTACCGCTGCGCTGCGCAGCCGGCAATCGTCGATGCGGCTGGCGATCGACGCGGTTGCCTCCGGCGAGGCCTCGGGTGTGGTGTCCGCCGGCAATACCGGTGCGCTGCTGGCGCTATCGAAGATCTTCATCAAGTCGCTGCCGGGGATCGACCGACCGGCGATGGCGGCGATTGGACCGTCCGCCCGCGGTGACGTCGTGATGCTCGACCTTGGCGCCAACGTGCAGTGCGACGTGCGCAACCTGGTTGAATTCGCCGTCATGGGCGACGTGTTCGCCCGCACCGTGCTGGGCCTGACGGCGCCGACCATCGGGTTGCTGAATGTCGGTTCGGAAGAGCTGAAAGGCGACGACACGGTGCGTGAGGCAGCGGAGATCCTGCGCGCAAGCCACATCGCGCCGCAGTTTCATGGCTTCGTCGAAGGCCACGACATCGCCGCCGGCACGACCGACGTGGTGGTCACTGACGGGTTCACCGGCAACGTCGCGCTGAAGACCGGGGAGGGTGCGCTGAAGCTGATCGGCGAGTTCCTCAAGCAGGTGTTCAGCAGCAGCATCGCCGCGAAGATCGCTTATCTGCTGGTTCGTCCAAGTCTGGACCGGCTGCGTGAATGGCTCGATCCGCGGCGCTATAACGGCGCCGTGATGGTCGGTCTGAACGGCGTGGTGGTGAAGTCGCACGGCGGCACCGACGCGCAAGGTTTTGCCCACGCCATCGATGTCGCCCTGGACATGGTCACCCACCGCTTCAACGACCGCATTCGGGAGGATCTGGCTCGGATCGCGCTGGACAAACGGGGGCTGGCGGAGAAGAACGGGAACGATCAGGGTGTCGGCGGTGCCGGGCCTGACTCTGCGTCCACCGTGTCACGATCAGGGTCAACCGACGACCCCTATTTCGCCACCGCCTGACCAGGATACCCGATGCCCGCTCGTTCCATTCTCGTTGGCTGTGGCGGCTATCTGCCTGACCGCGTCGTCACCAACGAGGCGTTGGCGCGGACGGTCGATACGTCGGACGAATGGATCCACGAGCGGACCGGGATCCGCCAGCGCCATTTCGCCGCCAAGCATGAGACGGCGGCCTTCATGGGGACCGCCGCGGCCCGGGCGGCCCTGGCCGACGCGGGCGCGACCGCGGCGGATGTGGATGCGATCATCCTGGCGACCAGCACGCCGGATCAGGCGTTTCCCGCCACCGCGCTGCGGGTGCAGGCGGAGCTGGGTGTCACACAAGGCTTTGGCTTTGACCTGTCCGCGGCGTGTGCCGGGTTCATCTATGCTTTGTCGGTGGCCGACGGCATGATCCGAGCCGGGCAGGTGCGCGGGGCGCTGGTGATTGGCAGCGAGGTCTACTCGCGCATTCTGAACTGGCAGGACCGCGGCACCTGCGTGCTGTTCGGCGACGGGGCCGGTGCGGTGTTCCTGCGCGCCAGCACGGTCCACGACGACGATCGGCGCGGTGTGCTTTCAACCCATATTCATGCGCAAGGCAGCCTGGGTGACATCCTGTATGTCGATGGTGCGGTCGGCCAGCCGGACAAGCCTGGACATCTGGTGATGAACGGGCGGGAAGTATTCCGTCATGCGGTCACCCGGTTGGCCGAAGCCGTGGAGGAGGCACTTGCCGCCAACGGCCTGACGCATGACGACATCGACTGGCTGGTCCCGCATCAGGCCAACAGCCGGATCATTGACGCGATGGGGCGCAAACTGGGCCTGCCGCCAGACCGCGTTGTGGTGACGGTGGATCGACATGCCAATACCTCGGCCGCTTCGGTGCCGCTGGCCTTGGCCGAGGCGCGGGGCGATGGGCGGATCGGACCCGGCGATCTGGTGCTGCTGGAGGCGCTGGGCGGCGGTCTGGCCTGGGGATCGGCGCTTGTGCGGCTGTGACAGCGCCCTGGGGATCGGCCGCAAACCCCTGATCCCGTAAGATTTTTCTGTTACCAAAGCTTGACGTGCCGACACGATCTGCATAGCGTTCTGCTATGCTCACGATAACGCGTGCCCACATCGCCGAGATGATCTATACCCAGGTTGGATTGTCTCGAAACGACTCGGCCGATCTGCTGGAAGATGTGTTGGAGCGGCTGGCCGCTCATCTGGAAAAGGGTGAATCTGTTAAGATCAGTGGGTTCGGGACCTTCTCTGTCAGACAAAAGGGGCGCCGGATCGGCCGCAATCCAAAGACCGGCGAAGAAGTACCGATCCTGCCTCGCCGCGTTCTCGTGTTCCGGCCGAGCCATGTGTTGAAGGCCCATGTCAATGGCACGACGCCCGATGCGGATGAGGATGAATGATGCAACCCGGCAAGAATCGGGTTGGAAGGCCGGACCATGGACTCTCACCTAGGCGATGAGATCAAAGGTGAGGCTGCTGACCAAATCGTCCGTGTGCGGCCGAAGAAAGCCCCGAACGCCTTTCGTACAATCAGTGAGGTAGCGGACGATCTTCATATCCCACAACATGTCCTGCGGTTTTGGGAGACGAAGTTCCAGCAGGTCAGGCCGCTCAAGCGTGGGGGAGGACGACGATATTACCGCCCGGACGACATCGTGCTGCTGCGACGCATCGCCGATTTGCTTTATACCCAGGGGTATACGATCAAGGGCGTGCAGCGACTGCTGCGTGAGGGCGGCGGCCAGCTGTCCGACGACATTCCCCCGCCGACAGCGGACGAACGGGCCGCGGCCCAAGTGGAAAAGGCAGTACTGTCACCGGACCAAACGCTGCTGATCCCTGGCCTGGGATTGGTACAGCCGCCCGGCGGCTTGACGCAGATGGCGCGCGCCGCGGTCCGGGTCAGACCGGACGGAGAGTCCGATCGCCTGCGCGTGTTGCTGCTGGAAGCATTGCACGAGCTCGAGAGTCTGCGGGCAAGGCTGGGCTGACCATCACGGAATAATTGCTGCCGGCTTGATAGGTATCGTTGGCGCAGCCACACGTTCGATCGGGCAGACCGGTTTAGCGGTGTCATCGGCGGTCGTGCCTCTACCGGCGATAAAAAAGCACTCTGGTTTGTTCGTTGAGACACCTGTCTCGGGATGAGGCGGACCGCGTCGCCTTCGTGCACCGGACGGCGTTCGATGAGCGCCTTGCGTGGCTGGCGGGGCGTTATATCAGTCGCCCTAGACATTGACCGTTGCCCCATTCTCCGGTGCCGATGGATCGGATCCGATCTGGATCATTCACCAACCAATTCCAGGCCTCTGCGCACGCCTCGACGATCGGCTCGTAGCTGTCCCACACGCAGCCGGAGAGTTTGTTGGCACGCACAGATCAAGTGTTGGACAGCTGAAGCGGCCGCCCTCGATCATCAGCATCCGTTCCGGCCAGTTGCCGATGGCGTTGCAGCGAAGCAAGTCGGCGCGAACAGCGTTACTATGAACGATAAGGATTTTCCGGACCGAAGGGATCGTGGTGTAGGCCCACATTGGCCCAGGTTTCAGCTTGGTTGCTGGGCGAAGAAGATTTCGATCAGCCACCCTGGCTCGGTTAGCTTGGATTCCCCCTGGCTGATAGCCTGAGCAAGTCACAGCCAATCAGGAACCAGCGGCAAGTCGACCGCCGCGTGCGGGTAAGTGGCATCGATCAGGCTGATTAGTCTCGCCTGGACATGTCCGTGCGTCCGGCTTTCCGGCGCGATAGCCTGTGGCTCTCCGTCCACAAGTTGCCAACACGAACCGGTCGGGGCAGCCCAGTCCAGAAACTCCCGCAAGGTAACGACCGACGGCCTTCGAACTGCCGCTTCCATCATCGCTGCATAGCTCGACGATCGGGTCGACGCGAGATTTGCTCTCGACGCCGCCGGGGTTAGACTTCTCCTATCCGGTGAGGGAACAAGACCATGGACTTCCAGATCAGTTCGCAGCAGCGGGGGATGATTGCCTCGGTGCGCTCGCTCGCGCAGACCGAGTTCAAGGCCACGGCGATGCGCTGGATGGACGGCACGTTCCCCTGGGAGAATATGAAAAAGCTCGCTGAACTGGGCGTGCTGGGCATGTCGGTGCCGGAGGAATATGGCGGCCTCGGCCTGCCGATCCTCGATACCGCGCTCATCCTGGAGGAGATCGCCAAGGTCGACTACGTCACCGCGATGGCCGTGCTGGGTGAGGCCGGCGTGCAGACCCGGGTGATTGCCCGCTATGCCCCGGCTTCGATCCGAGAACGTATCCTTCCCCAGGTGGTCAGCGGTGACTGCATCCTGGCGGTGTGCATGACGGAGCCTCATGCGGGCACCGATGTCGCGAATTACCGGACCAACGCGCACATTGTCGGTGACCGGGTGATCCTGAAGGGAACCAAGACGCTGATCAGCCGAGCGCGTGAGGCCGGGATGTTCGTGGTGTTCACGCGGGTCGACGGGAAGCCGGGGCGGGAAGGGATCGGCTGCGTGCTGCTGGAGGCGAACACACCGGGCTTCGAGGTCACCGGCACCTACCACACCATGGGAGGCGAGAATCTGCACGAGATCCAGTTCAACGATTGCGAGTTGCCGCTGCAGAATCTCGTTATTCGCGAAGACGGATTCCGCAAGTTGCTGACGGCGTTCAATACGCAGCGCTGTCTTAATCCCTCGATCTCCCTGGGACTGGCTGAAGGCGCCTTTGACGAGGCGGTCAACTACGTGCGCGAGCGAACTGTCTTCAACAAGCCGATCGGCGATTTTCAGGGCATCCGCTGGAAATTGGCTGATATGTTCAAAGACATAGAGGCCGCCCGCGGACTGCTGTATCGCGCCTGCCTGACGGCCAACCCGTTCCCCGATCCCTTCATGGCAGCGGCGGCGAAGATCTTCTGCAACGAGATGTCATTACGGGTAACGACCGAGGCTGTCCAGGTACATGGCGGCTTCGGCTTTACCGATGAATACCCGGTGTCCCGGTTCTATCGCGGTGCGCGGTATGGCTCGATCGGCGGCGGCGCCTCGGAGACGTTGCGGGATCTGATCGGCAAGAAGATCGTCGGTGAATTTGATGTCGCCGACGGTATCATGGGTCTGGGAACCTTTTGACGTGCTGCTGATCGAGGCGGACGGCAAGGCGCTGTTCGCCGAGCAGGGCATTGCAGTTCCGGCCGGTGTCGTCGTGACGAACGTCGCGCCAGGAAAGGTCCCGACGAACGTCGCGCCAGGCGATGTCCCGACGAACGTCGCGCCAGGCGATGTCGTGACGAACGTCGCGCCAGGAAAGGTCCCGACGAACGTCGCGCCAGGAAAGGTCCCGACGAACGTCGCGCCAGGAAAGGTCCCGACGAACGTCGCGCCAGGCGATGTCGTGAGGGACGTCGCGCCAGGCGATGTCGTGACGGACGTCGCGCCAGGCGATGTCGTGAGGGACGTGGTGGCGCGGCTGCCGGGTGAGGGACCGTGGATGGTCAAAGCTCAGGTTCCGGTGGGCGGTCGCGGCAAAGCCGGCGGCATTCTACTCTGCGATACCAAGCCGGAGGTTGAGGCAGCGGTCATCGGAATGCTGTGCAGTCGCCTGAAGGGGCATTCAGTGGATGCTTGCCTGGTCGAGGCCGCCGCGGTCGGGCAGGAGCGGTACCTCGCGATCATGGTCGACCCTACAAGCTACGGATTGCGAGTGATCTACGCCACCCGGGGCGGGATCGAGATCGAGCATTCCGGATCGACAACAAATCGTCTGTGCTCGCCCCATCCTGGCGCCGTTGCCGAAGCGCTGGCGGACCTGATCGCTGATGAGCCTGCCCTGTGGCGCGACCGGGTCGCAGCGATCGGCGCGGCGCTGGCCTCCCTGCTGATCGAGAAGGAACTCGCGCTGGTCGAGATCAATCCGCTGTTCGTTTCGGAAACCGGATGTGTCGCCGGCGATGCCAAGGTCGTTGTTGACCTCAACGCGGTGCATCGTCAGCCGCGCATCGCCGCATTGATCGCGGCCCGTTCCGTCATCTACGCCGATGCCTGCAGAAAGATCGCGGAGCAGTTCGACTATGTCGAGCTTGATCCAAACGGCGAGATCGGTCTGGTGACGACCGGCGCCGGGCTGTCGATGATGCTGATCGATGAGTTGACGGCGCGCGGCAAGAAGCCGCTCAACTTCTGCGACATCCGCACCGGACAGATGCGTGGCAGTCCTGATCGATTGATCCGGGTCCTGCAATGGATTACCGCGCGATCTTCTCTCAAGGCGGTCCTGGTCAACATCTTTGCCGGGATCACCGACCTGGAGGAATTCGCTGGTCTGCTCGCGGCGGCGATCGAAGCGTCACCCTCGTTAAACGTCCCGGTCGTCGCCCGGCTGGTCGGTCGCAACGCGGCGGAGGCGCGACATATCCTGGGTCAGGCCCAGCCGCGCATGTTGGTGACCGAAGACCTCGAGCAGGCGTTCGAGTGTATCGAGGCGATCGTCGGCGCAAGCTCATGATCGGTAACTTGTCGCGCGAAACCCCGGTCATCGTGCAAGGCATAAGCGGACGCATGGGGCGCAGCCATGCGGCGCTGATGCGGGCCTATGGGACGAACATCGTCGGCGGCACCTCGGCGCGAACGGATCTCAAGGAAGCGTCGGGTGTGCCGGTTTTTGCATCCTGCGCCGAGGCCGTGCTGCAAACCGGAGCAACCGCATCCGTCGTGATGGCACCGCCCGACGAAACGGTCGCAGCGGTGCAGGAAGCACTCACGGCTGGGATCAGACTGATCGTCACTGTCGCCGAAGGAGTTCCGTTACATGATTCGATCAGGATTGGTCGGGCCGTGCGGCGCGTCGGGGCCGTCTGGGTAGGTGCCTCCACCCCAGGACTGGCTGTTCCGGGCAAGTGCAAGCTGGGTTTCTTGCCCGACGTCTGCCTCAATCCAGGCTCGATCGGCATCATGTCGAAAAGCGGAACGTTGTCGTACGAGGTTGGCTATCGCCTGGTGCGCGAAGGTCTCGGACAAAGCCTGTGGGTCGGGGTTGGCGGCGACCCGGTCAAGGGCGTTCGTTTCGCAGACATGTTGACGGTGTTCTTCGCCGATTCATCAACCAAAACGATAGTTCTGGTCGGCGAAGTCGGCGGCACCGAAGAGGAAGAATGCGCCGACGCCTATGTTCGGCTGGGCGCGAGAAAGCCGCTGTTCGCGCTGATCGCGGGAAGGGAGGCCAAGGAAGGCGTCTCCATGGGACATGCAGGCGCTCTCGTGCATGGGGAAACCGGCACGCTGATCTCCAAGACACGCCGGTTGGCTGACGCCGGGGCGGAGGTTTTCAATCAGGTCGAAGCGCTGATCAGTCGTTGCAAAAAAGACTGACAATCCGGACCAGGTGCGGCCACCGCTGAACGAAAGTTCGTTCATCGATAGCCGCATGGCCCGATGCCCGTTAGGCAACCGCCTTTTCGGCCCGCTCGGCCAACTCGACACTATAGGCGTCGGCATTGTAGATGTCCTTGACGATCGCCTTCAGCTTGGTGGCGTCGTCCTTCAACCCCAGTGCAGAGGCGTAGGCCGCGGCAGTGCCGAAACCGGCCAGCCCATAATGTGACATGCGCTGATACTGGGAGATGATGACGAGATCTCGCAGCGCGCCATCCAGGTCTTCTTCAAGCGCGTGGGTCTTCGCCTCTTCGACCAGACCTTCCATTCCCTTGCAGTGTTCCTTTCTGATCTTGCCTCCTTGACCTTCCAGCACCGACCTCAGGGTCTCGGTGTGTGTGCCGATGCCGCTGACCGACTTGTCCAACAGGTCTTTCAATTTCTTGTCGGACGCTTTCTGGCTCATCGTTTTCATCACACGCTGCATTTGATCGTTCGCCGACCAAAGGTCACGCATCTCGTCGATGTAGACTTCCTTCAGGCTCGTCGTGGCGGGCATGGCAGTTCTCCTGCGTGGCACGGACCGATCGTTGACCCGCGACATGCGGGGGCGGTCACGATGCTCAGACCAACGCAGACGGAGGTGGGGGGTTTCCGGTATCGCGCAACAGCCGGTGGCCGCTAAAGCTTTATCAGCCGCACGAGATCCGCCCGTTGCGCACAGGCGGTAACAAGAAAGGCGAGATCCGTTCCGGTCGATACATAACGCGCACCCATCTGAACGAACTGCGTCATCAAATCATCGCGCGATGCCAGACCGCCAACGCCGACGTGCTTGCCGACTTTGCGTGCGGCTTCGATCGAGCGCGCGAAGGCGTCCTTCAATAGGGAATGATCGTATTGCCCGCTGATCCCCATCTCCGCGCACAGGTCGTTGCTGCCGATCAGCAGCATATCGACGCCCTCCGTGGCGATGATCTGCTCGACATTCTCGAGCGCGGCGACGGTCTCCATCATCACCACCAGGGAGGTCGCCTCGTTCATCGCGGCGTTCGTCTCGGCCAACGGAAAGCTGCGGTATTCATAATGCGACAGCAGCCCTCCCGCCGAACGATGTCCCAACGGCGGGAACTTCACCAAATTGACCATGACCCGGGCTTCTTCAGCCGAACGGACATGCGGCGTGATGACGCCCATCGCACCGCCGTCCAGCACACGGCCAATGTAATCCGGCGTGTTGGCCGGCACACGCACCAGTGGCGTGATGCCGATCTGCTGGGCGCTGATGCAGATCTGGCAGCACGTGTCGATCGACAGCGTGTTGTGCTCCAGGTCCACGTATAGCGTGTCGAAGCCGGCGGTTTTCGCGATCGCCGCTATTTCGATCGACCGCGCGAAGCGCACCGTCATCGACGCAACCGCCTCATCCCGAGCAAGTTTCTCTTTCATGTGATTACGCAGGATGGCACCCACTGCGGACATTGATCCTCTCCCCTAGAGTTTGTCCAGCTGAGGACTAGCTGGGCGATTTGCAAGCCTGGGCGTAGGCAGACAGCCATGCTATCTCACCCTAATCGCTGTTCAACAGCGACCGACGTTTCGCGCGACCGGAATCAGCTGCGGAATCGCCGCACATGCGGAACAAAGCGGACTTGCGCGGGCGTGATCAACCGGCTAGGAAGCGGCCCTCACCCGCCACCATCCGGCGCTGCTGTAGCTCAGTGGTAGAGCACTCCCTTGGTAAGGGAGAGGTCGAGAGTTCGATCCCCTCCAGCAGCACCAGTCTTGTCAATCATACGTCCGTCGCCGCGGGGAGATGACACCCGGTTTCCTCGCCGTTTGGCGAGGAAACCCGCATCCGCGTGTCACGATTGCCGAGAGATCAGGCTTCCGCTCGCGATCGCGATTCCGGCGCAGCACCCAAGGCATGCCATCGGCCTTGAGGATGTTCAGCGCAGTCGCCAGCATTGTTCCTGATGGGTTCCGTCGTATCATGTGAATGTTAGTTGTCCATGATTCGTTCTAAGAGTCCGTCCAAGATCAAATCGTGCTCTGACATAGTCTCGGGCTGCACTGCCAGAACCTCGTCGAGCCGGTGGCTCACGATCACACTCGAAACTGTTAGTGCACGGACGCCCAAAACCACCCGTCAATCCTGTCAGTGACCCCGTGAGCGTCGTTCAGCCGGCGTACCGAACGGTTCGGCGACAGCCCGCAAACGCTCGTCCTGCGCGATCCAGCCCTTTGCCGCGGCTTCGGTCGCAAAGCCAGCCGCCATCTCCGGCAGGGCGCCAAACCTCACGATCTCAACGGCGAACGTGTCGTCCGCGCGACGGACGATCCGATAAGAAGTCTCTGCCATTTTTCACCATGCCGGTAGTTCACCATACCTGAAGACCATAGGGCTCGGGTCAGTGAGCGAACGCGGAGATTTATTGATCGACCCGAATCACCGCGGCTTCCTGGGCAGCGGAAACGATCGCGGCAGCCCGCCGGACGGTAATGTCCTTCAGTATGTGCACCCCGCCCGAGGCGGTTGCCAGCTTCACCGTCCCCTGTTCATCATAGATCGCAACGACGTGACGCACCTGCACCACGACAAGGCCGCCGCTGGCGGCCTCAAAAGTAACCCAACTCACCTGGCGCCGCGCGAGATCATCAGCTTGATGTAATCTGCCCGGCTGGTACCGTCATAAGACATGCCAAATGGCTTCTTCTCGCTCGTTGCCGGCTTGGCCTCCGGTGCGACGGGCTTTGCCCGTTTCATCCGAGCGGTGGTCGGCGGCACGATCGAACGGGCCACCGCGACGCTCAAATCCGTGGCACCGCGCGTTGATCCGTCTGCACGACCTTCACGCCATGACGCGACATCCTTCCGCAGTTGGTCCTTCATCGCATCGGCATTCTCGTCTGCCTGTGTCGGTTCGTCAGCGGGCGCTGTGCTCATGCGATATTTCCTTCTGGTGACGGTGGCGGACAGGTCCCTGCCACAAACACTGGTCAAACACGTCGGCGATGAGACACCTCGACTGAAATGTCCGGGCCATTCTGACGCCGGGCGCTGTCCAGGACCGGCAGGCGCCGGACTTTCCTCGCCAATACGCAATTATGTGTGCCTGGCCGGACAAAAATGCAAGTCTCGCACCTAGAGGCCCCTGGCACTGGAAACAGCAAGACGATAGCATAGGCCACGGTGGCGTTGAAGGCCAGTAAGCGCCGCATGGACGATGTTTCCATGGTCTTTTGCAAACAGCGGCTGGCATCCCGGCATTCATGGGCCTGCCTGGTGCAAGTCGTAGCCGAGGCCTGGCACTGCTTCATTGCTGGCCCGACTCGACGATCCATTCTCCGCTTGATCGCGAATTTGTCTCGGAGGCTTGAAGGTTCGGCAAGCAGCGGATTGCCCCCACCGGTCCGCGCTGCCGCCTGGTTCAGACGACCGAAGCACCCCACGGCAGGTCCTGAGTTGATCATGGCCGGAGTGATTTGGTTACGATACAAGGTAGTGTTATGCAAATCCGTGTCGGTTACGAAATCGTCTATGACTGCGTGCAACCAACGCCGATGGTGCTGATGCTGCACGTGCATCATTCCCGTATTGACGATCTCGTGGTTCCGGACCACCTGCTGACCGAACCCAGCTTGCCGATGCACGGGTATCACGATTTATTCGGAAATTGGTGCACACGCATTGTGGCGCCAGCGGGCCGGACCCGGATTGCCAGCACCACCGTGGTCAACGATGCGGGCGTGCCCGATCCTTACGTACCGTCGGCGCAGCAACACGCGGTGCAGGATTTACCAGACGATGCGCTGTTGTTCCTGCTCGGCAGCCGGTATTGCGAAACCGATCAGCTGTCCGAAACGGCCTGGGCGATGTTCGGGCAAGGCCCGACCGGCTGGGCTCGGGTGCAGGCGATCTGCGATTTCGTCCATAACCATATCGTGTTCGACTACCAAGCCGCACGCTCGACGAAGACGGCATGGGACGTCTTCAACGAGAAAACAGGCGTATGCCGCGACTTTGCCCACTTGGGCGTCGCACTGTGCCGAGCCATGAATATCCCGGCCCGCTATTGCACCGGGTATCTCAGTGACATCGGCGTGCCTCCGCCGCACTCACTGATGGACTTCGCCGGCTGGTTCGAGGCCTATCTCGGCGGTGCATGGCATACGTTTGATCCTCGCAACAACAAGCGCCTGATCGGGCGCATTCTTATCGGGCGAGGGCGCGATGCGGTTGACGTGCCAATCAGCAACACCTTCGGACCGAACCTGCTGGTCAGCTTCAAGGTCTGGACCGATGAGAATGTAATCGCGAATTAGGCCTTGCGCCCCGGCAACGCTGGTCGGCCGACGCGGTAAAGCTGGTCGGCCCCCGAGGCCTCCTCGGCTCGCCTTGTGTCAACGGACCGAGCAGGCCGGCGGCACTTTCGCCGATCCAGGCTCAGCCCGCGTTTCCTTGGCCTCGGCCGTAACCTCGGCGGAAATCCGTGCCAACATGCCTTCAAGACCCGCCGGCGTGGTGGTGGCCAGTTCCTCGGCGGCCCGACGCAGCGCCTCGCGGCGGATCAAGCGCGAGGTGAGCGTGTCAAATTCTGCTTCTGGCTGTTCTTGATCTGTCACCACGCGTTCCCTCGCACAGGCCGACACGTCGCCGGATCGCGCGTGCCACACCCAGCACCCGCCACATCCCGAAATGGGCGACAGGCGCTGGGGTTGCAGCGATCAGGCGTCGTTGGCTGGCGGTTCGACGTGGTCGCCCACCATGGCTTCGGTGGTGATCATCAGGCCGCCGACCGAGGCCGCGTTCTGCAGCGCGCAGCGCACAACCTTGGTCGGATCGATGATGCCCGCCTTGACCAAATCCTTAAACTCGCCGGTTTGAGCATCAAACCCGTAGTTGTAATCGTCCTTTTCCAGCGTCTTGCCGGAAATGACGGCGCCATCCTCGCCACCGTTGGCGGAGATCTGCCGCAGCGGCGCCAGCGCGGCTTTGCGCACGATTTCGATCCCAACACGCTGGTCTTCGTTGTCTGACTTCAGTTTCAACAGGATCTGCGACGCACGCGCCAGCGCGACGCCCCCGCCCGGAACAATGCCTTCCTCGACCGCCGCACGCGTGGCATGCAGCGCATCATCGACCCGGTCCTTGCGTTCTTTCACCTCGGATTCGGAACCGCCGCCGACGCGGATGATGGCAACGCCACCAGCCAGCTTCGCCAACCGCTCCTGCAGCTTCTCCTTGTCGTAGTCCGAGGTGGTCTCCTCGATCTGCGCCCGGATCTGCTTGCAGCGTGCCTGGATGTCGGGCTTCTTGCCCGCGCCCTCGACGACCGTGGTGTTTTCCTTGTCGATCAGCACCCGCTTAGCGGTGCCCATCATCGCTAAAGTCACGTTCTCCAGTTTGATGCCAAGGTCTTCGCTGATCACCTCGCCCTTGGTCAGGACAGCGAGGTCCTCGAGCATCGCCTTGCGCCGATCGCCAAATCCGGGCGCCTTCACGGCCGCGACCTTCAGTCCGCCGCGAAGTTTGTTTACAACGAGGGTCGCCAGCGCTTCGCCTTCGACGTCCTCGGCGATGATCAGCAGCGGACGGCCGGATTGGGCGACGGCTTCCAGTACCGGCAGGATCGACTGCAGATTGGACAGCTTCTTCTCATTCAGCAGGATGTACGGATTTTCCAGCTCGACGGTCATCTTCTCGGCGTTGGTGATGAAGTACGGCGACATGTAGCCGCGGTCGAACTTCATGCCCTCCACGACGTCCAGTTCGGTGAGCGCGGTCTTGGCTTCCTCGACCGTGATGACGCCTTCGTTGCCGACCTTCTGCATGGCCTCGGCGATCATCTTGCCGATTTCGAGCTCCCCGTTGGAAGAGATCGTGCCGACCTGGGCGGTTTCCGACTGGGTGGTGATCTTCTTGCTGCGCTTCTTCAACTCCTCGACCAGGGCGATGACCGCCTTGTCGACGCCCCGCTTGAGGTCCATCGGGTTCATGCCGGCGGACACTGCCTTGGAGCCTTCGCGGATGATCGCCTGGGCCAGCACGATCGCCGTGGTGGTGCCGTCGCCGGCGATATCGTTGGTCTTCGAGGCCACTTCGCGCACCAGCTGGGCGCCCATGTTCTCGAACTTGTCGCTCAGTTCAATTTCCTTGGCGACGGTAACACCGTCCTTCGTCATGCGCGGCGAACCATAGCTCTTGTCGAGCAGCACGTTGCGTCCCTTCGGACCCAGCGTGACCTTCACGGCTTCGGCGAGCGTATCGACGCCCCGCGTCATGCGCTGGCGAGCATCACCACCGAATCGAACGTCCTTGGCAGCCATTTGCGTATCCTTCCCGAAAACAAAATGCGCCGCCGGTTCGCGAACTGGCGAAGCCGGGTGGCGACAGATGAGGTCATTGCCAGGCCGGATGCCGGAGCAGGATGCTCGCATCGGGTCTGGGTTGGCGTCAGGCGGTCGGCGGCGATCGCCACCCGCCTTTCATCCGTCGGCGTGCATTAGCACTCTTCCTCGGCGAGTGCCAGGGGTAAGATTGCTCGGGTTCAGGTCCCAGGGTTCAGGTCCCAGGGGTCAGGTCCCAGGGGGGGGGCAGGCTCCCAGGAGTCAACTAGACTAAAATGTATGAGCAGGATTTTCCTCACGGCTTGACAGGCGTCAAAATCGGCGTCTTCGGACAGTGATAGAACCTGCAGCGTGGTAGCTGTTTCAGGATAGCCACTGAATTTCATGGCGGCGGCTGTCTCGCTTTGCGGTAGCGGCAGTTAGTGGTCCGAAGCAGTGCTCACCTCGCAATTTCCGCACCATACGACAGCGGGGTGTGGGCAGATCCGACTAGCATCGGCCGGCGAAAAGGGTTCAGCCGGCGGCTGGAGATGCAGACTGCTGATCCGCTGATGTATCTCCCGGCAAAAATCCTATATAACCCTCGACTTTAACACGGGTGGAAAAATTGGCGGCAGCAGAAATTACGACGGCTATGGTGTCGGCCGCTTTCGGGGCGACGGCGGCGCAGCCCAAGCCGCGCGACGGCGATCCTTTCCGAACAGGTGACTTTGTCGTCTACCCGACCCACGGGGTTGGCAAGATCGACAAAATCGGTGCCGAGGAGATCGGCGGGCACAAGCTGGACTTAATCTATATCTCGTTCGATGAGAACAAGATGACCCTGCGCGTTCCGGTCGCCCAGGCGCGCACCACCGGCCTGCGCAAGCTGGCAACACCCGACGTTATGGCGCAGGTCATGACGATCCTGGCCGGCCGTCCCAAAAGCAGCCGCATGATGTGGGCGAAGCGAGCGCAGGAATTCCAGGCGAAGATCAACTCCGGCGATTTGAAGATGGTGGCGGAGGTATGTCGTGATCTTCAGACCGCGGCGAACGGGTCGGCGCCAAGCTACAGCCAGCGGAATCTGTTTGAGCTTGCGATCGATCGTCTGGCTGGGGAGTATGCTGGCGTCGCTGGATTGGACAAGGCCGATGCCATCGTCAAGCTGACCCAGATACTTTCGGATGGACGAGCCGCCGATACCGGACGATCCGAGCGTGGGCGCGAGGAGGCGGAAGCAAAATCAGCTGATCAGGCGGTATCTATGATCGCCGCGCCGGTGTAAGCACCAGCGTTGAGGACTGATGTAGCTCAAAGCACGCCGGAAGGGACGCAAGAAGAGACCATGGTATTCAAGCCTAACTACAATCAGCAGCGTGCCGAACGGGACCGGGCAAAGCAGGCGAAGAAAGAAGCCAAATTGCGTGAACGAGAGGACGCCGCGGCGCTGCGTCGCAAAATCGAGCAGGATGAAATCGCGCCCGGCACGCCGGAGTCCGAGGACGCCCACAGCTCCTGACGATGGGTGTCGTGCCTCCGGTCCTGATCGTCTGCGCGCCGACGCATAGCGGCTGCTGATCGGTCCGTTCGGCTGCCGAACGCCCAACAGCGGAGCCGCGTGATGCGGCCACGCGTTGTTATCGCGGGTGCAGGCTTTCCAATAATGGCGCAGGCTATGCGGGCTGCCGTCAGTTCGGTAACCCGGGTGAGGGTGCTCGGTCGCCGCGACTGAAGGGTCGGATCATGAAATCGACGACGCCGCGGGTCAGCCAGATCCTTGAGACCTCGCTTTATGTCAGTGCGCTGGATCGTTCGCGAACCTTCTACGAGGTGCTGTTCGGATTCGTCACGGTGTTCCACGATGACAGGATGTGTGCGATGGAGGTGCCAGGCGAGCAGATCCTGCTGCTGTTTCGCCACGGGATGACCGATCAGCCCGCGCCTGGGCCTGGCGGCATCATCCCGCCGCACCATGGGAACGGTGCCCTGCATGTTGCCTTCGCCATCCCGTTTGGTGAACTCGCGGCGTGGGAAGATCACCTGACGCGACATGACGTCGCGCTGGAGAGCAAGATCAGGTGGCCCCGCGGAGGGACGAGTTTGTACTTCCGTGATCCGGACGGCCACTCGCTGGAGGTTGCGACCCCTGGGCTTTGGCCCAATCGCTGAACTCCGGAAATCGAAGATTGGCGCTGGCCTACCCTCGCAACAGAGAGCGGATGCGGCCATCGTGCGTCGTATGATCAAGGTCACGCGCAGATGTGGCCGCCGCTTTGCCAGAGCTTTGCTGTGTCCTCTCCCGCGGCAAGCCCGGATGCAATGAGTGTCCGAACCGGTCAGAGAAGAGGGGTCTCATGACCTCTTTCAGCACCCGCACAAGATCCCCGCGGCTTGAGCAAATCGCCACGCGGATCGTGTTCTTCATCGCCGGCTTCGGGATGGCGGCCTGGGCTCCGCTCGTGCCGTTCGCCAAGGCACGAGCGGGAATCCAGGCAGGCATGCTTGGGCTGCTGTTATTGTTCTTTGGCGTCGGCTCGATCGTGGCGATGCCAGCGGCGGGCGCTCTTGTCGCGCGTTTGGGGTGCCGGCGGGTCATTACCGTGTCGGTGGTCCTGGTGTGCCTGACCTTGCCGATTTTGGCCGCGGGCTCCAGCTTGCCACTGCTGGTCGCGGCGCTGATCCTCTTTGGCGCCGCCCTGGGCGCCATCGACGTGTCCATGAACATCCAGGCGATCATCGTCGAGCGTGCAAGCCGGCGGCCAATGATGTCGGGGTTCCATGGCCTCTTCAGCCTGGGCGGCATCACCGGTGCGGCCGGTGTGACCGCGCTTTTGGCGGCCGGGGCATCACCGGTCACAGCGACGCTGGTTGTAATCACCGTCATCGGTGTCGCGCTGATCGTGGCCGCTCCACATTTGCTCGACCATGGCAGCAGGATCGGGGGTCCCGTGTTCGCTGTCCCGCGTGGCATCGTGCTGATCATCGGCGGCCTTTGTTTCATCTTGTTTCTGACGGAAGGCGCGGTGCTAGACTGGAGTGCTGTGTTCCTGACCTCGGCGCGCGACATGCCGGCGTCCTATGCGGGCTTCGGCTATGCCGCCTTCGCGCTGACCATGACAATAGGACGGCTCTCCGGCGACCGCATCGTACAGCGCTGTGGCAACACCAATATCATCGTCTTCGGCGGCGTCGGTGCCGCGCTGGGCTTCTGTCTGGTGACGCTGGTTCCGTCCTGGCAGGTCGCGTTGCTTGGCTACGCCCTGGTCGGTGCAGGCTGTTCGAATATCGTCCCCGTCCTGTTCACCAGCGTCGGCCGCCAGACCGCCATGCCTGAAAATATCGCGGTTCCGGCGATCACCACGCTCGGCTATGCCGGCATCCTCGCCGGCCCGGCGGCGATTGGTCTTGTGGCGCAGGCGGCAAGCCTCTCGATGGCACTCTTCCTCGTGGCGATCATGCTTCTAGGCGTCGCCGCAAGTGGGCGCCTGCTACGCCTTTAGTAACCGATCGCAGAAGCGGGAGACGCGAAGCGGCCGCATTTCGCCGCATAAATCGGCTACTTCTGACGAACAGCGACGCAGCGCGCTTGTCTTATGCGGGATACTGGCGGGGCTTCGTTGAGGGGTCCCACCTGGCTGCCTCGCGGCTTCTAGGCTTTGTCCCCGCCGAACGCCGCCCGTCTAGCCTCGGTGGCCAACCGGTCGGCCCGCTCGTTCATGTCGTTGCCGTCGTGCCCGCGCACCCATTTCCACTCCACCCGGTGGGTTTCCCGCGCCGCCAGGATGCGCTTCCACAGATCGATGTTGGCGACCGGGTCTCCGGCGGCACTGCGCCATCCCTTGCGAACCCATCCCGAACTCCAGCGGGTGATGCCGTTCTTCAGATACTGACTGTCGGTGTGCACGACCACGTGGCAAGGCCGTTTCAGCGACTCGAGCGCGGTGGCGGCGGCGGTCAGCTCCATGCGGTTGTTGGTCGTTTCGGGCTCCGCGCCCGAGAGTTCCTTCACCACGTTCCGAAACGTCAGGATTGCCGACCAGCCGCCCGGTCCGGGATTCGGCCTGCAGCCACCATCGGTCCAGATCTCCACCACGTTGTCCGGGTCGGGCGGCAGCGAAACCACGATATCACGAGAGGACGCGAGGTCTTCAGAGGCCATAGGCCCGTCCATCCATCGCCAAAAGGTGGAACCGCAGCCTGCGTAGATACTCGAGCGGATCCTTACGGGTCACCAAGGCGCCGGCTGGGGAGTACAACCAGTCAAACAGCCGGGTCAGCAGGAAGCGCATGGCTGCACCCTGACATAGCACCGGCAACGCATCCTGCTCTGAATCCGACAGCGCGCGGACGCTCTGGTAGCCCGCCAGCACCGCCTTGGCTTTCGTCACGTTGAACGAGAAATCCGGTTCGAAGCACCAGGCATTGAGGCAGATGGCGACATCGTATGCCAGCAAATCGGTGGCGGCGAAGTAGAAGTCGATCACCCCGGACAACGTGCCATCAAGAAAGAAGACGTTATCGGGAAACATGTCGGCATGAATATGACCGGCTGGAAGGTCGGCTGGCCAGGCTGCCAGGATCCCGTCAAGCGCCTGGTCCAGTTCCCGAGCCAGATCGGTCTGGATTTCATCGGCCCGTGAGCGACAGCGCTGCAGCAACTCGGTCCAGCTGGCCGGTCCCAGTGCGTTTCGCCGTTTCGCCATGTAGCCGTCACCCGCAAGGTGAAGCCTGGCCAAGGCCGTCCCGACCGGCCCGCAATGGGCCTGCCGAACCCGCCGCGGCCATACGCCGGGCAGGAACGTCGTGATCGCAGCGTGCTTGCCGCAAAGTTGGCGAAGTGCGGCGCCGTCGCAGCCCGTCACGGGCTGCGGACAGACTAGCCCGCGCTGTGCCAGATGCCCCATCAGCCCGAGGAACCAGGGTAGATCGTCCGGATCGACGCGCTTTTCGTACAGTGTCAAAATGAACTCGCCGCCAGAGGTGCGCAACGAGAAATTGGAGTTTTCCACGCCCTCGGCGATGCCGCGAAACGCGACCATGGTGCCGATGTCGTAGCCGGAGAGGAATTCCGCCAGGGCTTCGTCGGTGACCTCGGTATAGACCGCCATCAGGACCGGCCGGTCAATGTGTCCAGTTTTCGATGCGGCCATACTTGAAGTTGTCGGCGTAGGCCTTCGGCTTGACCTTGCGGGTCTGCGGCAGTTCCAGGGCGTATTCTATCCCGGCGCGGTCGGCGTAAGCGATCGCTTCCTCTTTTGTGTCGAAGAACAGCTTCACCTGGGTTTGTGTGTCGCCGCCGCCGTTCCACCCCATTAACGGGTCTGGCCGCTCCGCCAGGGTCTGCACGAACTCCACGGCCCAATCCTTGGTGTTGCCCCAACCGGACTGCATCGCGGTCTTCGGCGGCTGGAAGATGCGGGCACGCATGCAACGAAACTCCGTAAGACAAATGGTCGGGGCGGCGGGACTCGAACCCACGACCTCCTGTACCCAAAACAGGCGCGCTACCAGGCTGCGCCACACCCCGACGATAGGACCCGGCCGGACCCTATGGAGGGCGGCGTCGCGATGCAAGGAGCAATCGATGCCGCCGCCGCTTAGGCCTCCAGCGGCTGGTAACCGACGATATGCGAGCGCGCGCCGAGGGTCGTCGGCACAATCGGCAGGATGCCCACCGGCCGGCGTCAGCAGAAGGTCCATGGGTCGTGGTGCAAGCCGGCGCAACGAAGCCCTGGCACTGCGGTTTTTGAGTCACAGCAGCTTCTGGACGTGGCGCTGGCCGTTTCCATACAATCCGGATGAACCGGCGTCCGGATTGCCGGGGGTAAGACCGGTTGTGAACACCCAACCGGGCGTCGTCACCATGGGAGGCTGCCAATGATGGGATGGAGAGCGCGGATCGGATTCCTTGTGCCGCCAGGCAATCCGACGGTGGAACCGGAGATGGCGGCGCTCACCCCGCCGGGCGTCTCGGTGCATTTCACCCGTCTCTCGGCCAGCGGTGCCGCCGGAACCCATGCCGGTCAGGAGGAACGCAACCACAGCCAGATCGCCAGCCTGGACGAGGCCACGCGCTTGCTGTCCATGGTCTCGCCCCAGGTCATCGTCTTGGCCCACACCGCGACCAGCTATACGCTTGGCCGCGAAGCCGAGGCAGACTTGGTTCGCCGGCAAGAAGCGGCATCAGGCACGCGGTTTGTGACTGCGTTCGGCAGCGTGCTACAGGCGCTTGCTTGCCTTGGGGTTCGGCGGATCGCTTATGCCACGCCGTACGATGCGGACCTGACGGAGCAGGGACGATCGCACCTGGCGCTGCACGGTCTTGACGTGGTGGGTGTCGCGCGGCTGGAAGGGGTGCGCAGTATTTACCAGGAGACGACCGAACGTGCTTATGCGGTTGGCAAACAGGCTGACCGGCCGGAGGCAGAGGCTGTCTTCCTCAGCGGCACCGGAATGCCAACCCTGGGGATGCTCCAGGTTCTGGAGGACGACCTCGGCAAGCCGGTGATCTCGGCCGCCTCGGCGATGATGTGGAATGCGTTACGCGTCGCCGGGATCAGACATCCATGGCAAGGTTACGGGCGCTTGTTCGCGCACACATGATCCATCGTACTGCGTGTGGCAGTTGAACAAAATCAGCTGCGTGCCGTGGTAGCTTGTGGACCGGCGATCGCCTCGATTCGATCGTCTTGCTCTATGCTAGCCTGCCGCCATGCGAATGGTGAGAGCGAAATTCCCCGCCAACCGCGGGCCTGGCCGCCGCCATCGCAGAATTCAGCAAAGTCTTTCTAAGGCGACTGTCCATACCCATTTGAGTAGTAGACCGTCGACCCTGGTGGCACGACGATCGTGGTTTGCGGGGGTCGGCTGCTGCCGCTGTAGACTACGCAGCCCGCCAGACCCAAGGGCAGCAACACCAGAGCAAACAGCCGCATGTGCAGTCTCCACAGGGGTCACTCGGTGACCGGCAGCACGGGAACGATCGGAACCCAGGTGCTGAACTTCCTCGACGGACACGGCGCCGAAGTTCGAGCACTGACCCGCTCGCCCGAGAAAGCCAAGTTTCCCGCCGGTGTGACTGCGGTCAAGGGTGATCTCTCCGACATCGACAGCGTGCGCGCAGCGCTGGGCGGCGTCAGCACCCTTTTCCTGCTCGCACCCAACGCTCCCGACGAGCTCACCCAGGCGATGCTCTCCCTCAATGCCGCCCGCGAAGCTGGCGTGAAGGGGATCGTCTACTTGTCGGTGTTCAAGGGCGAGGCCTATGCCGACGTGCCACACTTCGCCAGCAAGATGACCGTCGAGCGGATGATCGACGCCTATCATTTGCCCGCGACGATCCTGCGTCCCGCCTACTTCATCCAGAACGACATGCGGCAGAAGGATGCGCTACTCGGCGGCGGTATGTACGGCATGCCGGTCGGCGCAAGCGGCATCTCGATGGTCGACATCCGCGACATCGGCGAGGCCGCCGCCAAGGAGCTGCTGCGGCGTGAAGAGGCTGGCGCGCCGCTCTCCCGCGAGATCTATGAGCTGGTCGGGCCAGACCTGATGACCGGCACGTCGCTCGCCACTCTGTGGAGCGACATCCTCGGTCGCCCCATCACCTATGCCGGTGACGATCTGGACGGGCTGGAACAGCGTCTCAAGAGCTTCGGCCCGGCATGGCTCGCCTACGACATGAAGCTGATGATGCGCCGATACCAGCAGAACGGGGCGGTCGCGACCGATGAGGACGTTGCGCGCCTCACGACACTGCTCGGCCATTCGCCGCGCTCCTACCGCGACTTCGCCAGGGTCGCCGGCGCCGAGTGGGCGCAGGGCTGAAACCTGCCCGCGACGTTTTCGACATCATCGGCGCCTTCCTACGCCATCATCTCGGCGTGTAACCGAGCTGCGGCGATCCCGCACATATACAACCGAATGGAGCTTTCCATGATCCGCATCCTGTTCATCGGCCAGCAGCCCGACACCGTGGATTTCTCGGACCCTTCCCTGCCTCCCGGTTTCGACGCGAAAAAGATCGAAGCCGGTATCGCAGTGGCGGTCGCCAAGATCAAGGAGAGAGGATGGCAGGGCGATCTCTGCATGGTCCCGCCTGACGACACGGCCGCTCCGATGATCGAGAAGCAGCTCCGTAGCGCGCCCTATGATTGCGTCGTGATCGGCGGTGGCCTGCGGATCCCGCCGAAGAGCCTGGCCCTGTTCGAGATGGTGGTGAACACGGTCCACAGGGCTGCACCGCAGGCGACCATTGCGTTCAACACCCGCCCAGAGGATACGGCCGATGCCGCAGCACGCCAGCTCGGCAGCGGGTAAACACTCGCAAGAGTGAGGCTATCAGCAGTGTTTTTCGGCGTTCAGCACCACCAGCGATAGATTGTCGGGACATGTCGTGAGTTTCTCCCAAAAGTATCCTTTTCGGAAAGGTGGATGTTCCGCCACCAGAGCGGCGACAGTCTGCATTGTGTCGAAAGCGGCGGCCGGACTCGGCTGAAATGCACTTTCGGTTCCGCTGCTACCGGAAACCCGGGTTCACCGCCATGGTCAAGGCGCAAAAGGAGGACTCAGAATCATGCTATCGGGCGGTCAAGCGGCGGCCGACCGGTCGGCGAGCTGTCCGGCGAACGCCGCCCCGAACGCCGCACCGCCAAGGGCAATGCTGGTGACGACGCCGAGCATCAAGGGGGTGAGATGGAAGGCCGCCCGAAGGAACAGCAACGCACCGGAAATGACGCCGGTGTCGTAGCCGAACAGCAGGCCACCCAGCGCAGCGGCCGCGGCGATGAAGGCGATATGCATGCGCTTACTCCCCCGAGGCCGTCACGGTCGGTGCTTCAATGCGCCGCAAGGGCCTCGCGGGGTTCGGCATGGATCGTCGCGACATGGTGCTCGATGCTGGACGGGTGACCCGAACCGAGGATGTCCTTGGCTCGGGCCATCTCCATCGCCGTACCGTGGGCCATCACCAGGAAGCCGTCGGCCTTGATGGCGGTCTCGTATTTCAGCACGCTGTCCTTGGGAATGCCGAGGCTGCTCAACGCCGCGCCGAGCGCGCTCAAGCCCCCGACGACGGCTGCGCCCTCGGCGGCCGACAGGGCCGCAGTCGCGATGTAGCCCAGGAAAATCACGTGACCGACGATCGGGATGCTCAGGAACAGGCCGCCGAAGAACAGGCCCCAGAGGCCGCCCCACATGGCGCCCCGCTTGCCCCAAATCTTGATGCGATCGCCGACATTGTAGAAGCCGACGACCTTTTCCTCGGTATGATAGCCTTTGCCGACCACGCTGAGGTTCTTCATCTCGAAGCCCCCGGCGCTCAACTGCTTCACGGCGGCGTCGGCCGCGTTGTGGTCGTCGAAAACGGCGATGACGGAATCGTCCATGGGTCTTCTCGCTGATGTGGGTCGTAGGTGCGGCTCGGTCTGGCCGAGGCGCGTTGGTCGCCCGATAGCTACAGGATGTTGGCCGCCGGCAGCAGGATCGGAAACTACTCAGGGACGGATGGACAAGTCCGTCAGCTTCCTGCGCGGATGTTCCACTGCTCGATGACCCGGATGTCCGGATGGCTGGGATTGCAGCCGAGCACGCCCATAGCAGCCGTGCCCAGCATGAAGTGCTCGCCCTGGATGACCGGCGATCCGATCCAGCGAGCCGCGAAGCTGCACGAGAACTGACCGTGGGAGAACAGCGCGATATTCCCGTTCAGCGCCTGCAATCGTGCGATCAGCCGGTCGGCGCGATCGGACACCTGCGGCGCGTGCTCCCCACCCGGGCAGCCGTCGCGATAGACGGTCCAGCCAGGCCGGGCGGCACGGATGTCGATCGAGCGGCGGCCCTCGTACTCGCCGTAATCCCACTCCGCCAGATCCGGCTCGATTTCGGCCGATGCGTCCAGCCCAGCCAAGCTACAGGTTTGCCGCGCGCGTTGCAGTGGGCTCGTGAAGACATGCGTGAACCGGATGGTCGATAGGGTCGGGACAAGCCTGCGCGCCTGGACCTCGCCATTAGCCGTCAGCGCGATATCAGTCCGGCCGGTGTGCCGCCCGGACAGCGCCCACTCCGTCTCGCCATGCCGGATAAGATAGAGCCTGAGCGGGTCGGGGTTCGGTTTCATGTCCGATGGTATCGTGGGCGCTGCTAGCAGCCTGTCGGACTTAGCCGAAATTCGGAATTTTCTGGAATATCCTGTCTGTACAAGCGCCCTCACCGGAACATTGCTTCTGCCAAGACTCGTCTAGGGCAGGATAGTTGCGCGAACTAGTTAAGTCCGACAGGCTGCTAGTTCCCTTTGTTGGAGAGGGCGATTCACGTCAGAGGTTGGTTCAACCTCAAACGATCGCGCTCTAGGACGCAATGCGGAGGGCTGGTAGGGTCTCCATCGCCTGGGTGTAGTCGCCATGAACGGCCGCATGGTTGCAGCTTGCCCGGTGATACAGGGCTTGCTGTGCAGCGCCGCTATTGGCGGCCTCGCCGCGCCAGATCTGCAGGGCCGGCTGCTGGATGGCACGGGCGAAAGAGAACACCAGCGGCCACGGCGTCCGCCCCCGGCCGCCCCGCGCGATGAGGTTGATCGCGACAAGCCGTGCGGACGCCAATTCGGCGCTCTGGCCTCCGGAGAGGAAGGCGATCCCGGCGACGGAAGCGGGGACGCAGCGCAACAGGCATTGCACGGTCTCCTCGGCAACGTTTTCCACGGTGCTCTGATCGGGACACGCCAGCCCTGGCAGAACCATGTTCGGCTTCAGGATCACCGCTTCCAGGACGACGCCCTGTGTTTCAAGCTCCTGGAAGACGGCCCGCAGCACGGCCGCTGTCGCGGCTAGGCATCGCCCGATGTCGTGACCGCCGGTCATCAGAACCTCCGGCTCCACGATAGGAACCAGCCCGGCCTCCTGGCACAGCGCCCCATAGCGAGCCAATGCCTGCGCGTTCGCCGCGATGCAACCCCGGCTTGGCAAACCATTGCCGAGCGACAGGACACCTCGCCACTTGGCGAAGCGCGCACCCATGGCGGCGTACTCCTGAAGGCGTCCGCGCAGCCCATCCAGGCCCTCGGTGACCGTCTCTCCGGGATGCAGAGCCAGCGGCTTGGCCCCGAGATCGACCTTGATCCCGGGGATGATCCCCGCCTTGACAAGACGGTCAACCAGAAGAGTGCCGTGGCTGTCCCGCTGCCGGATCGTCTCGTCATACAGGATCGCGCCGCTGACGCAGTCTGCCAGCCTGGGCGTGGTCACGATCAGCTCGCGGTAGCAGCGCCGAGCCTCCTCGGTTTGCGGGATGCCCAAGGCGGCGAAGCGCTTGTTGCAGGTGCCGTTGCTCTCATCCATCGCGAGCAGGCCGCGGCCCGCGCCCACCAGGGCGTGCGCCGTCGCCACGAGCATGGACTGGTTCACGCGGGCGTGCCCCATGTCCAGTTGCGGACATCGGGCAGGTCTTCGCCATGCTTGTCGATGTAGTGTTTGTGCTCGACCAGCTTGTCCCGCATCAGCTGCTTCAGGTAGGCGCCCTTGGTGCCCAGGTGAGGTACGCGATCGACCACGTCCTGCACCAGGTTGAAGCGGTCGAGTTCGTTCTGCACCCGCATGTCGAAGGCAGTCGTGATGGTGCCTTCTTCCTTGTAGCCGCGCACGTGGAGGTTGCGGTTGGTCCGGCGGTACGTCAGCCGGTGCACCAGCCACGGGTAACCGTGAAAGGCGAAGATGATGTGCTTGTCTTTCGTGAACAGTCCATCGTAGTCCACGTCGCTCAATCCGTGCGGATGCTCGCTCGCGGATTGCAGCCGCATCAGATCGACAACGTTGATGACGCGAATCCGAATTTCCGGCAGGTGCTCGCGAAGGATCGACACCGCTGCCAGCACCTCCAGCGTCGGCGTGTCGCCGCAGCAGGCCATGATGACGTCCGGCTCCTCATGCTGGTCGTTGCTCGCCCATTGCCAAATGCCCAAGCCCTCAGTGCAGTGGATGACGGCCTGCTCGATGGTCAGCCATTGCGGCATGGCGTGCTTGCTGGCGACGACGACGTTGACGTATTGGCGGCTGCGCAGGCAGTGGTCGAACACCGACAACAAGCAATTCGAGTCGGGCGGCAGATAGACGCGGACGACGCCCGCCTTCTTGTTGATGACGTGGTCCAGGAAGCCAGGGTCCTGGTGGGTGAAGCCATTGTGATCCTGTTGCCAGACATGCGATGCGAGCAGGTAGTTCAGTGAGGATATCTTCCGCCGCCAGGGCAACTCGTTCGTCACCTTCAGCCACTTGGCGTGCTGGCTGAACATGCTGTCCACGATGCGGATGAACGCCTCGTAGCTGTTGAACAGGCCGTGGCGCCCGGTCAGCAGGTAGCCTTCCAGCCAGCCCTGGCATTGGTGCTCGCTCAGCATCGAATCATGGACGCCGCCAACCGGCGCGAGGAACTCATCGTCGGCCACCCGACGCGCGTCCCACTGCCGGCTCGTGACCTCGAAGACGGCATCGAGCATATTGGAGAGGGTTTCGTCTGGACCGAAGACGCGGAAGTTGCGCGGAGCCTGGTTCTCGGCCGCGACGTCGCGCAGGAAACGTCCGAGCACCCGTGTGTCCTCGGACGTGACAGCGCCAGGCGAGGGCACGGCCACCGCGTGCGTCCGAAAGTCGGGCATCTTCAGGTCGCGCAGCAGTGCCCCCCCGTTTGTGTGCGGGTTGGCGCCCATGCGCCGGTCGCCTTTGGGCGCGAGCTCAGCCAGCTCCGGGATGAGCCGTCCCCGCCCGTCGAACAGCTCCTCAGCCTTGTAGCTGCGCATCCAGCTCTCGAGCGGCGCTACGTGATCGGGATGGGCCGGATCCACCAAGATCGGCACCTGATGCGCGTGGAACGTGCCCTCGATCTTGATCCCGTCAAGTTCCTTGGGACCGGTCCAGCCTTTCGGCGACCGCAGCACGATCATCGGCCAACGCGGGCGCGACGTCTCTTTCGAAGAGCGAGCTTCGCTCTGGATGTGGCGGATGTCCTCGACGGCACGTTCGACAGCCTCAGCCATCAGCTGATGCATGACCACCGGGTCGTGGCCCTCCACGAAGTGAGGATCCCAGCCACAACCACGGATGAACTGCTCCAACTCGTCGGGCTCGATGCGGGAGAGGATTGTGGGATTGCTGATCTTGAAGCCATTGAGGTGGAGGATCGGCAGCACCGCGCCATCGGAGACCGGGTTCAGCAGCTTGTTGGACTGCCATGCGGTTGCAAGCGGCCCGGTCTCGGCCTCGCCATCGCCGATGATGCAGGCGACGATCAGCCCGGGATTGTCGAACGCTGCGCCGAACGCGTGGCTAAGAGAATAGCCAAGCTCGCCGCCCTCGTGGATCGAACCGGGTGTCGTCGGCGCGACATGGCTGGAAATGCCGCCGGGAAACGAGAACTGCGTGAACAGCTTCTTCATTCCGGCCTCGTCCTGGCTTATGTCGGGGTAGACCTCGCTATAGCTGCCTTCGAGATAGGTGTTGGCGACGAGGGCCGGCCCGCCATGGCCGGGTCCGGCGATATAGAACATGTCGAGATCGAACTTCTTGATCACCCGGTTCAGGTGCACGTAGATGAAGTTCTGACCCGGCGTCGTGCCCCAGTGCCCGACAACGAGCGGTTTGACGTGGGCCAGCGTCAACGGCTCGCGCAGCAGCGGATTGTCGTAGAGGTAGATCTGTCCGACAGAGAGATAATTCGCAGCGCGCCAATAAGCGTCCATGCCGCGCAATTCATCTTGACTGCAAACGCCGGCAGCGGGGACGGTCGGATCCATCCTGTTCGGAAGGTCGAGCGTCGGGATGGCTGTGTCCATGATGGAGTCCTTTTGACGATCTCGCTCGGCCCCTTTCTCAGGCACCGCATTGGAGAGATCCCCGGTCTAGTCTCTGCCCTGCATCACAGGGAGCTTCGGAAACTACTCAGGCGATGCAAAAGGCAGCCTGCTTGTGGCTGACATTCGCGCGCTTGGCCGGGGTTCGCGGCTGGCGATGGCCGGCTGCCTGCTCCAGTCCGTGGATGCTGTTCCCTGCAGGGCGGCGTTCACCGTTATGACGTGGACGGGCACCGCGCGCAGAAGACGGGCGAAGCGGCCTTTGGCGGAGAAGGCGTGCATGAATGCGCCGTCCTGAAGCTGCGGCAGCACGCGTGGCTGCCTTCCGACGCGCAGGTGACCGCTCCAGATGAGGAACGCCTCCCTGAGGCAAGTGCCCGGCGCCAGTGCCGGCACCAGTATCGCGATCGGCGAGTGCGCGACGGCACGCCCGGCGTTGATTTCGGTGGCTTCATCGGAACTAAGATGCGGCACGGCATGCGCGATCGCCTCCAGATCGTTCAGGAGGGTGACTCGATCCAAGTTCAAGGCGCGGCACAGCCTGATCTTGTCTGAATCCCAGGAAGATTGGTCAGGTGCGTATGTCCCTCGATGACCGGTCCTGCCACATCGAAGCACGCCGAGGTCGGCGTCTGGGCGCTCTTCGCCAGGGATCGCTCGCCGATGGGCTGCAATCCGTCGAAGTCCGAGCTGCGGAATTCCTGCGCGATGACGAAGTTCCTCGCCCCGGCTTCGCGAGACGCGGGGGCCAGCCTGGTGGTGGTCGCGCCGATGTCTGCCGCCAGCAGCATGGTCCGCTCAGGCGCTCGCATCGACCGAAACCGCCGCTCGCGTTCGCCCGAGATCCATCACTCGGCCGGGTTTGGAGCCATCGCTGGAAGAGGGGTGATAGCAGGCTTCCGCTCAGGGACCTTGCCGGCCACCTCCTGGCTGTCAGCCTTGATCGTATCCAGAACCTTGTAGGCCAGCAGCTTGATGGGATCGGTCACGAGGAACCAGACGAGGGCATAGCCCCAGACCAGCGCGGCGAGCCGCCATCCGAGCGGCGGCACCACCCAGGCGCCGTAGACGGCAACCAGCGTCGCGATCACCTGGGTGCCGAAGACTGCAGCCAACAGAATCCAGGCGGGCCGGATCGACCAGAATGGGCCACGGGTGCGGGTCTGGAAGATGGTGAGATGCCCGGCGATCGACAGCATCAAATACATCATCGTCTGCAGATGCGGACGATCCAGGTGGAAAATCCGGTCGCCGAGATAGAACAGGCCGAACGCCGCTACCGGCCCGACCAGGCCCAGCACGGTGGCGACACCCAGCACGACCTGCATGTTCCAAGCCTCGGGCTGGTCGCGGTAGCGCACCTTGTCATATGCGATCGACAGGATGGCGCCGTCATTCAACAGCGCGAGCATCACGATCATCACTGCGGTCAGCGGGTAGAAGTTGAACACCAGGATGGCGAGCGTCATGAACAGCAGCACGCGCAGGGTCTCCGCGATGCGGTAGATCGCGTAGCTGTTCATCCGCTGGAAGATTTTCCGGCTCTCCTTGATCGCCTCGATGATCACCGACAGCCCCGGCGTCATCAGCACGATGGAGGCCGCGGCGCGGGCCGCGTCCGTGGCGCCGGACACGGCGATGCCGCAATCGGCCTTTTTCAGGGCCGGGGCGTCGTTCACGCCGTCGCCGGTCATGCCCACGATGTGGCCGCGCTTCTGCAGCACGTCGACGATGTGGAACTTGTGCTCGGGGAACACCTGGGCGAAGCCGTCGGCCTGCTCGATGGACGCGCCGGTTGCTGCCGTCTCTTCGTGCTTGGCGTCGCCGAGGCTGGCGCCATCGAGGATGTTCGCTCCCATGCCCAGCGTCTTGGCGGTTTCGCGGGCGATCGCCAGCGCGTCGCCGGTCACCATCTTGATTGCGACACCCATCTCGCCGGCCGTGGCCACGGTGGCGGCGGCATCCACGCGCGGTGGGTCGAACAGCGGCAGCACGCCGATCAGCGTCCAGGGACCCGCGCCTTCCTGCCGGGCGACGCCGAGCGCTCGGAAGCCGCGGCCGGCGAAGTCGTCGACCGCCTTCGTCGCGGCCGCCTTCACGTCGGGCGCTGCGCCAACGAGGTCGAGGATGACCTGCGGCGCCCCTTTGCTGACCTTGAAGACGGTTCCATCCGCGGCCTTGACCGTTGCCTCGGTGCGCTTGTGGACCGGGTCGAATGGCTGGAAATGCTGGGTCTCGAAGGGAGTCAGTGTCTTAGCGTCTTTTAGGCCGCCCAGTACGGCCAGATCGATGGTGTCGTCATTGTCCGCCCGTGAGGCCAGCGCGCCGTCCAGGATCACCTGGGCCGCGTCAACGCCCTGCGCGCAATACGGGTCGCCCAGGGTCAACTTGTTCTGCGTCAGTGTGCCGGTCTTGTCGGCGCACAGGATATCGACGCCGGCCAGTTCCTCGATCGCCACCAACTTGCTGACGATGGCCTGTTGCTTGGCGAGCAGGCGCGCGCCCACCGCCATGGTGACGGACAGCACTGTCGGCATCGCGACCGGGATCGCCGCCACGGTCAGCACCAGGGCGAACTGCAGCGTGGTCAGGATCGGGTCGCCGCGGTAGACGCCCACCCCGATAATGACCACCACCAAAGCCACGGCCAGAATGATCAGGTAGTTGCCGATCTTGAGCACGGCTTTCTGAAAATGGCTGGCAGTATGGGCGCTCTGCACCAGTTCGGCGGTCTTGCCGAAATAGGTCTTGCCTCCCGTGGCGTAGACCAGCCCGCCTGCCTCGCCGCGGCGGACGATCGAGCCGGAGAACACCGCATCGCCGGTCTTCCGGTTGGCGGGCAGCGACTCTCCAGTCAGGGCGGATTGATCGACGGAGATCTCGTCCCCATCCAGCAGCCTGGTATCAGCGGGCACGATGTCACCCAGCCGCAGCCGTATGACGTCGCCGGGCACCAGGTCGCGGGCGGCGGGCGTCATCCACTTGCCGTCGCGCTTGACCCGGGCCTTGATCGCCAGCTTGGCCTTCAGGGCATCGATGGCGTTGCCGGCCTGCCGCTCCTCCCAGAATCCGATCGTGGCGTTGGCGATCAGCAATACCAGGATGATGAAGAAGTCGGGCCAGTGCCGCACAACTCCCGACAGAACGACGGCGACCTCGATCATCCACGGGATCGGACCCCAGAAATACAGCAGGAACTTGAGAATCGGGTTGGTCTTCTTCTCCGCGATCTCGTTCGGCCCGTACTGGACCAGGCGCTTCGCTGCTTCCGCTTGGGTTAGCCCGTCCGGCGACGATCCCAGTTGCTTCTCGACAACGGCCAATGACGCCGTCTTCAGGTCATCTGCCGCCGTTGCCGGCTGCTTCGAAGCTAGAGTGGCGCTTGCCATGGACGCGATCCCTACTCTGCCGCCGCCCCCAGCCGGTGTGGCGGTCGGGGCCGGAGGGGGTGACTGTCGGCCATGGCACCTCGATCGCCAGGCAGACGCTTAAGACGATAGGTTCCGCTGGCCAGGTGGCGCAGGTTCGGAATCTACTCAGGCAACCGGGGAAGCGCCGCGGTCAGCCAGAGCCTGGCGACGCGTGTCTTTCGCGGACGACCTGCGGCACGGCATCGAAATCCGCGGCGTGCGGGCCTGCGCCACCGATCAGCAGCCCGCCCACCTCGGCGGCGGCGGCGGGGACCCGTTCCGCATTATCGGCGCGGGCCGATCCGCCATACAGGATCCGGATGGTCCGCCCCGCGAAACCGAGCTGTCCTATCAGGCATCCCCGGATATGCTGATGCACTTCAGCGATCTCGTTCGAGGTCGGCATGTGCCCACTTCCGATCGCCCAGAGCGGTTCGTAGCCGACCGCAATTCCGCCGAGCGGTTCAATATCGCTCGGAATGCTCGCCAGCAGCTGGTCGGCGCACACGGAGAGCGCTTACCCGGCACTGCGCTGCATCTGTGTCTTGCCGATGCAGACTATGATTGAGAGCCCACGCCATCCGGGCCTTTGCGGCGACCATTGCATCGGTCTCGTGATATGTGCGGCAACGTTTCAAATAGCCGACGATGACGGTCGTGGCGCCGGCGTCCCTCAGCATTCCGGCGCTTACGTCGCCCGCCGGTGGAGGCGCCGTCGGCGGATGCGCTGCAATCCTCCCCACCGATCGCGATCTGGCCGGCCGCCGCCTGCACCGCCCGGGAGATTAGCGTGGCCGGCAGGCAGAGTAGGACATCCGCCGGCACTGACGCTGCCGAAACCGAAGCCGCGACTGCCTCTACCTCCCGCAGTTGCGAGCCGAGTCCGTGCATCTTCCAGTTGCCGGCTATCAGGGGCTGCATGCGATCCTCGGCGCTGTACCGATGCCGTGAAGCCAACGGATTGCTCGAAGCCGATAGGGTCGGAAACTACGCAGTGCTGTGCGGCGCCATTTCTCAGACGGGATGATAGCCCTCGCCTTGGCGGACCTTGCCGCGGAACACCCAATACGACCATCCAGTGTAGAACAGGATGACTGGTAGCAATACCAGCGTGCCGACAAGCAGGAAGGCTTGCGTGCTTTCGGGCGAGGCGGCTTCCCATAGCGTGAAATGGCCCGGCACGATCATCGGCCACAAGCTGATCGCCACACCCAGGAACGACAGCGCGAACAGCGCGACCGAAGCGGCGAAAGCCTGCCACGCGCCGTCGCGCCCCAGTGCGCGCCACGCATAGACCCCGACGGCCAGACTCGCCAACGGCAGAGGCAGCAGCAAGGCCGTGTTCGGCCAGCCGAACCAGCGCTGGGCGATGACGCTGCTGGCCAGCGGCGTCCACAGACTGACGGCCGCAATGCAGCAGGACACCGCGACCAGGCAGACGCGTCCGGCCCGGCGCGACCAGGCCTGCAGCGCGCCATCGGTCTTCATTACCAGCCAGCCGGCGCCCAGCAGCGAGTAGCCGAACACCAGCGCCACCCCCGTCAGCAATGCGAAGGGCGTCGCGAAATCGAACGACGACCCGGCGAACACACGGCCCTCGACCTTGAAACCCTGGATGAAGCTGCCGAGCACGACGCCCTGCGCGAAGGTGGCCAGCAGCGAGCCGCCGCAGAACGCCCAGTCCCACAGCCGGCGCAGGCGGACGTGCTTGAACCGGAACTCGAACGCCACGCCACGGAACACCAGCGCCAGCAGCATGATGAGGATTGGGAAATATACGGCGGGAATAATGATGGCGAAGGCGACGGGAAATGCCGCCAGCAAGCCAACCCCGCCCAGGATAAGCCAGGTCTCGTTGCCGTCCCAGAACGGCCCGATCGAGTTCATCACCGTCTCGCGCTGCGTCGGCTGCACCAGGCCGTGCAACATGCCGACGCCGAGGTCGAAACCGTCCAGCGACACGTAGATGAACACCCCCAGGCCGAGGATCACCGTCCAGATCGGAACCAGGCTGTGCCACATGGCCTACTCCCTCGCCAGCGTGGGCGCGGGCGCGACGTAGGGCGGCATGGGCCGGCCCGCCTCGATCGGTGATGGCGGCGTGGTGGCGGCGGCGACCCCGCGGCGCACGATGCCCGCCATGAACGCGATGCCGGTCGAGAACATGATGAGATAGACCAGGACGTAGAGCGAGAGCGAGATGGCGACGTCTGTGCCGGTCAACGACGGCGTGACGGACTGCGCCGTCCGCAGCAGGCCATACACCGTCCAGGGCTGCCGCCCGACCTCCGTCGTCGTCCACCCGGCGATGACTGCGACGAAGCCGAGCGGCGCCGTCCATTGGCACAGGCGCAGGAACCAAGCCGAGCGGTACAGCCGGCCCCCGCGACGCAACACCTGCCCGGCCAAGGCCACGAACAGCATGACGACGGCGATCCCGACCATGATCCGAAAGCCGAAGAACGGCGGCCCGACCGGCGGGCGCTGGTCGGACGGGAAACTGTTCAGGCCCTGGATGGTGCCGTTCATTGAGTGCGTGAGCAGCAGGCTGCCGAGCACGGGGATCTCGACGGCATAGCGCATTGTGCCCGTGGCGTCGTCCGGGATGCCGAACAGGGTCAGGGGCAAGGGGCGGACCGTGTCGTAGCGCCCCTCGATGGCGGCGAACTTGGCCGGCTGGTGCTCCCGGGTATTGGCGCCATGCAGGTCGCCCAGCACCATCTGAACGGGCACCAGCACGATCAGCAGGTTTAGGGCCATACGAATCATGATGCTGGCCTCCTCCCGCGACCGGCCTCGCCGCAGCAGCCAGGCGCCGACCCCCAGCACCACGAACCCAGTGGTGATGTAGAACGCGGTCACGTTGTGCAGGTAGCGATAGGGGAAGGAGGGGTTGAAGATGATCGCCCACCAGTCGTCCGGGAAGAACCGCCCGTCCGTCACGTGGAAGCCCTGCGGCGTCTGCATCCAGCTGTTCACCGAGAGGATCCAGAACGTCGAGAACAGCGTGCCGGCCGCGACCATCAGGCCGGAGAAGAAATGCAGCCAAGCCGGCACCAGCTTGCGCCCGAACAGCAGCACGCCGAGGAACGACGCCTCCAGGAAGAACGCCGTCAGACCCTCATAGGCCAGCAGCGGCGCCAGCACGTTGGCCGTGGTGTCCGAGAACCGGCTCCAGTTGGTGCCGATCTGGAACGGCATGACGATGCCCGACACGACGCCCATGCCGAACGACACCGCGAAGATGCGCGTCCAGAATGCGGAGATGCGGACCCACACGGATCGGCCGGTGAAGAACGCCAGGCCTTCGAGCACGGCGATGTAGGATGCCAGCCCGACGGTGAAGGCCGGTAGCAGGATGTGCCACGATATCACCCACACCCATTGCAGGCGGGACAGCAGCAGCGGATCGAGGTTCAACGACCGACCTCCAGCATCGAACCTGGCTGGCAGGCGTCATCGGGCGTCCCGTTGCGGTCAAAGCACCTTATCAACGTGCAAACTCCCGGCGTGAAGCTCACTGCTAGAACGGCGGAGCGCCGGGCGTGACCCTCGGAATATACTCACGCCGAAGGCGGCCTTGCCGGCGCTGGCGTCACCGAAGACGTGTCGTAGGCGTTATTCGAAGCTGCACCGACAGCCGAGGACCTTGTTACAACCCTTTCATCAGAAAGCCGGGTCGAGGAGGAACTCGACGAGATGCTGTCGGAACGCAAGAAGCTCCGCGCCGACGTGCAGGCGATGCTCGACACGCAGACCGAGACATGAGGCATCAAGGGAGCAACGTCGAGATCCGCACGGTCGAACTGACCGACAACATGGTCCGTGCCATCGCAAAGCAGGCGGAAGCCGATCGACATCATCAAGCCGTTCATGGACATGATCCAGAACGCTGGAAAGACAGCTCCGTTACCAAATGGGCTGGTTCACACGCTGCCCGCACGGTTGCCGGAACCCCAGGGTCTGAAGCGGGTGCATGACGCCGCTCCGAGGCTGGCTGATGAACGCCGGGATCATCCATCCGTGCGTCACTGGCACCCCCATGAGAGCGCCGCCCATTGTAGTCCAGATGGAAATGCAGGATGTCGAACTCTGCCGCGCGCCGCCGGACCTGCTCCATCAGCAGCATGTGCGGCGCCGTCGTATCCCGAACCCCAGGGTCAAGCCGCAATGCGCGTGGCCAAGCCGGCACCAGCGTCGCGCGGATGCATGAATCGCCGCTGGCAAACAGAGTCACGTCATGGCCCAGCGCGACTAGCTCCTCCGTGGGGAACGACACCACCCGTTCCGTGCCGCCATAAAGCATCGGGGGCACCGCCTCGTGCAGCGGAGCGATTTGGGCGATGCGCATGGAACCTGCTTTCAGGTTGGGGAGGTGAACCGCCAACTTGCCCACTTAGTGGGACAACATCGCGCAGCGATCCCCTCGCTGCAGCAGGGTGCGGGTGACGCCGCCGAACGCCCACTCCCGAAGGCGGCTGTGTCCGTAGGCGCCAGCGACGATAAGGTTGGCGCCCGAATCGCGGGCGAGGCACTCAAGCTGCGCCGCGTCGTCATGCGACGATACGGCCGCTATCACCTCCGCAGGGATGCCGTGGCCCGCCAGCCAGAGCGCGATGTCCGCCAGATGTTGCCGTGCGGCTGCCACGTCCTCATCCGCGGCGATCTGCACGATTGTGACCTGCTTGGCCCTTCGCAGCAGCGGCAAGGCGTCCAACGCCGCGCGGCGGGCTTCCCGGGTATCCTTCCAAGCCACCATCACGTGGTCGAGGGACGGGGTTGCCGGCGCTTGAGGGACGACGAGCACGGGCCGGCCGCACTGCATCACCAGCTCGCCAGCCCGGACCCGCGTCGGGTCAGCGGCTTCACGGAGCGGCATGCCCGTCACCAGCAAGTCCGCGTGCCGCGCCTGGTCCACGACGTAGTTGGAGGGGGCAGCGTATGACACTGAAGAGCGCCACTCGACGGCCGCGCCATGGAACGCGCCCCGAAACTCGGCTTCGGCGCCGCTCATTTCCGCGTCCGTTTCATCGCGCTCCTCGTTGACGAGTTCCGGCGACACGTAGCAGGTGCCAGAGACATCGAGTTGCATGGGCTGCCGCGCCGCGACCCCGATGACGGCCGCGCCGAGGCGGTCGGCAAGGCTGCTGGCCACCTGCAGCAGTCCTGCGTTGGACTGCCCGGTTTCCAAGTTCACCAACAGCGTGGGAGTTGCGGCTGCCATGTGCCGCTCAGCTGAGGGTGATGTCGTTGATGACGTCCGTGGCGCCAGGGGCGGCCCAGGCAGTTGCCGCGGCCCTCTGCCGGTCATGCTGCGATCTGACTGTCCCGGTGAGACGGACGTGCCCGCCTTGGGCGCTGACGTGCATATTGCTCGCGTCGAAGAACCAGGAACGGTGGAGCGCGTGGTTGATGTTGTCGCTCAGGCTTGACGTGTCCACCCGAGGCTTGACGGTGATCTGGTTGGACAGCCCCACCACGCCCACCAGGCGGCGGACGTCCAATCCGGCCTCTTCCTTCTGGTAATACCAGTCTGCCATGCCGCTCAGGGTGACCCAGCCCTTCTCGACCTTGACCGCAAAGCGGTCGGCCGGAACGCCGGCGCTCCACGCCAGCCGCTCTATGGCCGCCGCCGCGATGTCGTCGCCGCCGCGCTTGCGATCGAATGGGAGACGCGCTTCGATCTCTTCCGCCACGGCTTTCACGCCGCGGACGCGGAGGATGGCCTGCTCTGCGGCCAACTTCTGCGAGTGAGCCTCCACATGACCGGTGAGCGTCACCACGCCGGATGTGGCTGACACGCCGAGATGGGCCGCCGTCACGCTTGGCTCCCATGCCAATTCCGCGAGCACCGCCTGCTGCAAGTCATGATCCGGGGCCATTGAGCTTTTCCTGCGCTGAGGACAGTCGTCACGTATTTTCAGCAGCGCTGATCTACGCCATCGGGCGAGGGGAAGAGAGGATCGGAAACTACTCAGGCGCGCTGCGGGACGTCCGCACGACAAACGGGACGCTTTGACCTAAAACGGCGCATGGACCAGCCGTGAGCCTGGGCACGAAGCTGCCGTCGAGCGTGCGCGTCGAGCTGAGCGCGACGCCGCGCATCGGGCTGGTCCGCCGGCTTGGCCCGGGCCTGATCACGGGTGCCGCGGACGACGATCCCAGTGGCATTGCAACCTACAGCCAGGTGGGGGCGCAGTTCGGCTATGGCTTGGCCTGGACCATGCTGTTCAGCCTGCCATTGATGATCGTCATCCAGGAGATAAGTGGGCGTATTGGCGCGGTGACCGGACGCGGCATCGCGGAGAACCTGCGGCGGCACTATTCCCCATGGCTGGTCCGTTCAGTCGTGATGCTGCTGCTCGTGGCGAACGTCATCAACTTGGGCGCCGACCTCGGCGCCATGGGCTCGGCCCTCGCCTTGCTGCTCGGCGGGAGCTCACGGCTCTACACCTTCGGGTTCGGCGCAGCGTGCGTGCTGGCCGAGGTATTCCTGAGCTACGCGTCCTATGCCGGGTTTCTGAAGTGGCTGACGGCGTCGCTGTTCGCCTACGTGACGGTCGTCCTCACGGTGCACGTGCCCTGGCATGACGCATTGTTCGCCATCCTCGTGCCGCATCTTTCATTCGGCGCCGGGGAAGCGATGGCGGTCGTCGCCGTGCTCGGCACGACGATCAGCCCTTACCTGTTCTTCTGGCAGGCGGCGCTGGAGGTTGAGGACCTGAAAGCGCGAAAGGCGCGGCCGCTCTATCTCACGCCGCGTGCCGCAAAGCCGCAGCTCGCGCGCATCCGGGCCGATACGATCGTGGGTATGGGCGTCTCCAACATGATTGCCGTGTGCATCATCTACGCGACGGCGGCCACGTTGCATGCGACGGGCGTGACCGACATCCAGACGTCTTCGCAAGCGGCCGAGGCGCTGCGGCCGATCGCGGGCGAATTTACCTTCGCCGTGTTCGCGGCAGGCATCCTGGGGACTGGGCTGCTCGCGGTGCCGGTGCTCGCCGGGTCGGCGGCCTACGCGGTGTCCGAGGCGTTCGGCTGGCGGGAGGGGCTGGATCTGCGGCTGTCACAGGCCTGGTGGTTCTACGCCGCGATCACCGTCGCCACCATCGCAGGTGTCGGCCTGAACTTCACCCGGCTCGATCCGGTGAAGGCGCTGTATTGGAGCGCGGTGGTCAACGGCGTGCTCGCGGCGCCCGTCATGGCCGCCGTCATGCTGGTTGCCGCCAACGGCCGCATCATGGGCCGCCTGAGGCTGCCGCCGCTGATGCTGGTTGGCGGCTGGCTGGCAACCGTGGTGATGGCCGCCGCCACCATCGGGTTCTTCGTTCTGTAGCCGTCAAGGAACGTGTGGGGCCGCCGACGCGGCCGGCGGTTCTTGCGTCCCTGGGCCTCGCCGCACAATCATGAAGGCGCCGCCAAGCAGGATCGCTGTGCAGATCGCCAGCGTCATGATGAACCCTGGCCTTGGCTGCGGCCAGGAGAGGCCTGCCTGTTGCGGCGCTGCCGTGGCTGACAGAAGGAGCTGAACCAGGCGCGCCGCCGTATGCGCCGCGGCCAATTTGTCCTCGGGCGTGACCGGCATCTGCGCGATGGTGGCGGCCAGAGCCTCACCTGAAGCGGCCCTGGGCATCCGCGCCCACAGTGCCGCCTTCGCCCATGGGTCTTCCCCCAGCCTTGCCAACGCGGACAGCACGGTGAGGCATGACCCATCTGCTTCCGTACCGATAGCGGCAAACAGGAAGCCGTTGAATCCCGAGCGATCGAGAGCGAAGACGTCACGGCTGGGCATGCGCGGGGCCTCCCCTGAGTGCCGCGATCTGCTCGGCAACGCTCTGCAGCGCGGCTGTCAGTTGAACCGTGCCGAACGGCTTGTAGAGCACGGTCGCTTTTGGCGGGATGATTTGCCGCGGGCCGCCCGTCATGAAGATGTGGGGCATGGCGGTGTGCCGGAGGATCGCATCCATCGCGGCTACGCCGCTGCCGGCCTGCAGGTAGGCATCGACGATCATGAGGTCGGGGACGTGCCGGGCGGCCGCATTGATGGCCTCTGACTCTGTCTTGGCGGTCGCACAAACGTCGTGTCCCAATCCGGCAAGGATTTCGACCACAAGGGCGCCGATTACGGCATCATCCTCAACCAGCAGGATGCGAAGCCGCCTCATGGGCCTTCATCGTCGCCTTGGCTGCCCTCGTTGACCCGGGCATTAATTTCTATCGGCTGCGTCCAACAGCCAACGCGGCGATAAACAATCGCCGATTGGATCGGTGAAACGCGCTCATCTGCATGCCTTGGAGCCATGCTGCCTCGATAAAGGGATGGGCCGAACGTTGGCAGGGCCGGAAACTACTCACGAGCGCATCGCCGCGAGCCGAATCAGCCAAACCGCCGAAGGGTGTGCTACCCTCGCTTACGCAAGCTTCAACAGCACCGGAGGGCCGCCTTGTCTGAGGTCCTGTCAAATCCCGTCCAACCACCCGGTTCACCGCCTAACGACCTGCAGCGGCCAGCGGGCTTTGCCGTCATCGGCATCGGCGCTTCCGCCGGCGGGCTTGAAGCGATCACCCGGTTGATGGAGGCTTGGCCGACGGATAGCGGAACGGCGTTCATCCTCGTCCAGCACCTCGATCCAGGCAGCCAGAGCATGATGGCGGCCCTGTTGGCGCCGCATACTGCGCTCACCGTTTCCGAGGGCTCGGAAGGCGCGCCGATCACGCCCGGCCACCTCTACGTCATACCACCCGGCGCCTACCTGTCAGCGGGCGGAGGCGTGTTGCACCTGACCACGCCCACGGCTCGCCAGGGCGCTCGCATGCCGTTCGACTTCCTGCTCCATTCGCTGGCCCAGCAGTATGGGCCGCGCGCCGGCTGCGTCGTGCTGTCCGGCACCGGGACGGACGGCACTGATGGGCTGCGCTCCATCAAGGCGCGTGGCGGCATCGTCGCGGTACAGGATCCGGCAGAAGCAGGCTATGACGGCATGCCCCGCAGCGCGATCCAAACCGGCATGGCGGACTTCGTGCTGCCGCTCGCCGACATACCGGGCGCTGTGTCCGCCCGTTGGATCGCCGCCGCAGACCCGGTGGATAGCGAGGCGGACGCCGCGTACCCTACCGAGATGGATGCGGAGGGCATATCGGGCATCCTTGAGCTGATGCGGGTCGAGACGGGCCACGACTTCGCCCTTTACAAATTCGGCACCCTGGGGCGGCGGGTTGCCCGGCGCATGGCGTTGGTCAGGCTGCGGCCGACTGACATAGCGGGCTACCACGCCATGCTGCGGGCCGACCGCGTGGAACTGGATGCACTGGCAGGCGACCTGCTGATCCACGTCACCAGCTTCTTCCGCGACCGGACGGTTTTCGACGTGCTGGAACGGACGACCATCCCAGACCTGGTAAGAGCTCACCCGGCTGGCCAGCCGCTGCGGGTCTGGGTTGCCGGATGCAGCACGGGCGAGGAAACCTACTCCCTGGCCATGCTGTTCGTGGAGCAGATCGAGGCAGCAGGGCGCCCGATCAAGCTGCAAGTGTTCGCGTCCGATGTGGATGCCGAGGCGATCACCGCCGCCCGGGACGGCGCCTATGCTTCCGCCATCGAGGAAGTCGTCTCGCCGGAGCGCCTCGCGCGGTTCTTTGAGCGCGAGAATGCCGGGTGGCGTGCGGCGCCGGACCTGCGCGCCACCATTGTGTTCACGGTGCAGGATCTCCTGGCCGATCCGCCGTTCTCCCACCTCGACATGGTGTCCTGCCGCAACCTGCTCATCTACCTGCGTCCGGACGCCCAGGCCCGGGTGATCGAGGCGTTCCACTTCGCGCTGCGTGACGGGGGAATTCTGCTGCTTGGTTTGGCCGAAAGTCCAGCCGTGACCGAAGGCCGGTTCGAGGCCGTGGCGAAAGGCGAGCGCATCTACCGGCGCATCGTGCACACCGCGCTCAGCCAGCCTGGGCAGACGGTGCCGCGCCAGCGCACGGCGCTCGTCAGGCTCGGCGAGGAGCGGCGGGCGCGGCCGGCCGCCCTGCCGGTAGCGACCGTACGGCCGGCCGCCTTAGCCGAACTTGGCCGCCGCCTGGTGATGGAGGCCTACGCGCCCGCCTCCGTCCTGATCGACGCGGCCAACACCGTGCTGTTCTCGCTTGGGCCGACCGACCGCTACCTCCGCCTGCCGCCGGGCCACGCGACCCACGACCTGCTGGCGATGGCGCGGCCGGGATTGCGCGGCAAGCTGCGCGCAGCCTTGCAAGCGGCGCGGGACGGAAAGGCCCGCGTGCTGGAATGCGGCCTGGTGGTCGGTGACGACGGCAGCCGGCCGTTCAATCTGGCCGTGCATTCGGTCGTGGAAGCCGGCGAGCAAATGTTGCTGGTCTGCTTCCTGGACGCGATCCAGCCCGAACGCGGCGACCGTGTTCCGCTGCCGCCGGGTCAGGCGTCGCGCGTAGCGGAGCTTGAACGCGAGCTGCACGCGACCCGGGTGGAACTGCAGGGGACGGTGCGGGACCTGGAACTCTCGGGCGAGGAGCAGCGTGCGACCGACGAGGAGGCGCTGTCGATCAACGAGGAATACCAATCCACCAACGAGGAGATGGTCGCCTCGAAGGAGGAGTTGCAGTCGCTCAACGAGGAGCTGACCGCGGTCAACAGCCAGTTGCAGGAAACGCTGGAGCGCCAGCGCACGACGTCCGACGACCTGCAGAACGTGCTCTACAGCACTAACGTCGCCACCCTGTTCCTCGACCTGGACGGGCGCATTCGCTTCTTCACCCCCGCCATCAAGGCGCTGTTCGCGATCATCCCCGGCGACGTCGGCCGCAAGCTGACGGATTTCGCGGCACTGGCGCCGGACGGCGCCCTAGCCGGCGACGTCCAGGCGGTGCAGGACCGGCTGGAGCCGCTCGAACGCGAGATCGAGGCGGCGGATGGCGTGTGGTTCCGCCGCCGCATTCTGCCCTACCGCACGGGCGGCGGCCGGGTGGAGGGCGTGGTGATCACCTTTACCGACATCACCGGGCGCAAGGCCGCCGGCCGGGCGTTGGAAGCGGCCAAGCTGGAGGCAGAAGCGGCCAACGCCGCGAAATCGCGTTTCCTGGCCGCCGCCAGCCACGACCTGCGCCAGCCGCTGCAAACGCTCGCCCTGCTGCACGCCCTGCTGGCCGAGGCCGTCGCCGGCGAGAAGGCGCGCCACCTTGTCGCCCGGCAAAACACCACACTGAGTACGGTGACGGGCATGCTCGACACGCTGCTCGACATCAACGAAATCGAGGCAGGGGCAGTGCAGCCGGCCGTATCGGTGTTTGCGATCAATGCCCTGCTGGAGCGGCTGCGCGGGGAGTTCACCTACCATGCGGAGGCGAAGGTCATCGAGCTTCGCGTCGCTCCCTGCACACAGCAAGTGCGGAGCGACCCCAAGCTGCTGGAGCAGATGATCCGCAACCTGTTGTCCAACGCGATCAAATATACATCGGAAGGCCGCGTCCTGCTCGGTTGCCGCAGGCATGGTGGTGCCCTCACCGTCGAGGTTTGGGACACCGGCATCGGCATCCAGGCCGCGGACCTCGGCGCGATCTTCGACGAATATTACCAAGTGGGAAACGCGGCGCGGCAGCGAAGCCGCGGCCTCGGGCTGGGTCTATCCATCGTCAAGCGCCTCGGCGATTTGCTGGGTCACCCCATCAAGGCGCTTTCCCGCTTTGGCCATGGCTCCGGCTTCTCGATCGAGCTGCCGCGGCTTGACCCGGCGCAAGCAGCACGTCCTTCCACGATTTGTCCAGACGTGGTCGGTAGAGATGCCGGGCTCAGCATCCTGGTCGTGGAGGATGACTTCGATCTGGCAGAGATGCTCGGTGAGCTGCTTCGCGGCCAAGGCCATCAGGTCACGACGGCGATGGACAGCCCGCAAGCCATGACCTGCGTGACGCGCAACATGCCCGACTTGGTCCTGGCCGACTACAACCTTCCCAACGGGCCAAACGGGCTGGAATTGGCCGCTAGGGTCCGGGCGGCAGCCGGCAGGGCGCTGCCGGTGATCATCCTGACAGGGGACATTTCCAGCGCCACGTCGCGCGCGGTGATCCTTGGAGGATGCGCCGTGTTGAGCAAGCCGGTCGGCCTGCCCGAATTGCGAGAGGCCATCGCGCGCGTGCTGGCGCCTCCGCAGCACGGGCAACCGATGATCTTTGTGATTGATGATGACGACGGCGTCCGCAGTGCGATCATGGAAGTTCTGCAAAGTGACGGCCGGGTAGTCGCAGGTTTCCCGAGTGGCGAGGCGTTCCTCGCGGCCTTCCAGCCCGCTGACGCCGCTTGCCTGCTGATCGACGCGGCACTTCCTGGCGTGAGCGGCATCGACCTGCTGGAGCAATTGCGCGCTGGGGGCCATGCGGTTCCGGCGATCGTGATCACCGGGCAGAGCGACGTGCCCATGGCCATCCGCGCGATGAAGGCCGGCGCGTCCGACTTCATCGAGAAGCCGGTTGACCGGCCGGGCCTGCTGGCCAGCGTCGCCCGGGCGCTGGAGCGGTCGGTTGACGCGGCCAAGCTTGCCGCCTGGCACGACGCAGCGGTGGCCCAGGTAGCCGGGCTGACGCCACGACAGCGTGAAATTATGGGCTTGGTGCTCGCCGGGCATCCCAGCAAGAACATCGCGGCCGATCTCGGCATCAGCCAGCGGACCGTCGAAAACCACCGGGCCTCAATCATGCAAAGGACCGGCGCGGCATCGCTTCCCGCTTTGGCACGGCTTGCCTTGGCAGCAAGTTCGACTGGAGAGTCCAGTGCTAAGCCGTAATAGCAACCCAGGTTTCGGCCAAGTCGGTCAGGGCACAATCATATCCGCATCCCAGGGAACGCCGCGCCCAGAATGGCCACGGTTCGCACCCCCGCTTCGAGCGGGCCGTTGAAGGTGGAGGGCCTGCGGCCCCGTGCTACGGCTTTTTCCATAGCAACCGGTTGTCGTTGGCGAGTTGATGGCAGATGCCGTCACGGTCGGCGGGCTTAGCCCTGGTAATCAGCGGGGTGGAGGTGATCTGGAAGATCGCGCGCGGCCTTGGTCACGGCGCAGACGCGCTGATATCCATCAGAGTGAGCAGCATCGTGCGTATCAACCACGCCGAAATAGATGTCCTCCTGAAGTGACTCATAAGTGCCCGGCGGCACGCTTTCGCGCGCGAAGATTCGCAGCAACTCTGCGTGGTAGAAGGACACGCGCTGCCGGCCAAATGCGAGTGCAACTGCGGCCACGTCTTCAGGGCCGCGATATCGGCCACCGCCTTGTTGGTGTGGTCGGCGTATGCCTCGAAAAGCTGCTCGACATGGCGGCTTCCGGTCGATCTTCACCCGTTCAGATAATCAATCTGAACGGGATCTGCTCTAGGCCGGAGGTCCGGAGCTGATCGAGATAGTCAGCCCACCACTGCATCATCAACAGGCGCTCGTCCCAGTGTCCTCCTCGAGCGTATGCAGCGCGGGCGTCGTTGCTCTCGACATGGGCGAGCTGACGTTCGATTGCGTCAGGGTGCCACTTTCCAGACTCGTTCAGCAGGCTTGATGCGGTCGCCCGAAAGCCGTGGCCCGTCGCCTCGTCCTTCGCATAGCCGAGGCGTCGGAGCGCGGCGTTCAGGGTGCCATCGAAAATAGGACGGGTTTGCGAACGAACGCCAGGAAACAGCAGATCGCCCGTGGAGATGGGACGAAGTGCGCATATCAGCTCCCGACCCTGCACCGGCAGCGGCACGCGGTGTGGCCGGCGCATCTTCATTCGCAATGCGGGAACGGTCCATACGGCCCGCTCAAGATTGAACTCGGACCATTGCGACAGCCGCAGCTCGCCGGGACGGGGAAAGAGGAGGGCGAGCAGTCGTAGGGCGATCCGCGTGCCAGGCTGGCCGTCGAACGTGTCGATGGCGCGGAGCAAGGCGCCAAACTTCTCGGCGTCCGTGATCGCCGCTCGCGGGGTTGCCCTCACCTGCGTTAGGGCGCCGCGCAGGGCGTAGGTTGGATCGACTTCGGCGCGGGCGGTGGCAATCGCGTATCTGAAGACGCTTCCGACCGTCGATCGAAGCCGTCGCGCCGATTCTTAGCGCTCCCTGGCTTCAAGGGCCTGCAGCACCTTCAGGATGGCAGGGGCCGGGATCTCGCGAATTGGCTCGTCGCCGAACTCGACGTTGGCGAAGCTGAGCAGCCACTCGGTCTTGGCGAGCGTCGCCTCCGACCGATCCTCCCGCTTCAGCTTCGCCAAATATTCTCCGGCGATGCCGCGAAACGTCGGCGCGTCGGCTCTGGCTTCGGCCTGACGCTTCTTCTCGACGGCCGGATCATGACCGTCGGCCAGGAGTCGCCTGGCGTCCTCCCGGGCTTGGCGGGCCCGGGCTAGTGCGATCGTCGGGTAGACGCCGAGGGCCAGCAGCTTCTGCTTGCCGCTGAACCTGTAGGCAAACCGCCACAGGCGGGCACCGTTGGGCTGCACCCAGAGCTGCAATCCGCCGCCGTCGGTCAGCTTCTGGAGCTTGGTCCCAGGCTGGCGGTTCGGCATTTCGCATCGGACAATGGCATCGCTTCGGCCTGCTCGGACGCACGATACCAACAGGGGGTCCGGATACCAACAAAACTACCATCAGCTTGCGGTCGATACCGGGGTGCGCGGTGGTATCCGGCGCTACGCCAGGACGCGCCCTCGGGACCACAAAAGTCCGCCAAATCAGCCTCTTAGGGGTGGAATGGCGGCGAAGAGAAGGCTTGACGCAAGTGGGAGTGGTGCCCAGGGGCGGAATCGAACCACCGACACTGCGATTTTCAGTCGCATGCTCTACCAACTGAGCTACCTGGGCATACCGTGACCGTGTTGAAGGGCGGCTGCTTAGCCCATGGCCGTCCCCTGATCAAGCGGGGATCAAGCGGCTAGCGGCCCACGATCGAGCGGTCGTCAGGCCGCATCCGGAGACGGCGGCGGATCTTCATCCAATTCCGCCGGCGGCCCCGGAACGCGATAGACGCCGGCAAGCCAGCGACCCAGATCGACCTCTTGGCAGCGGGGTGTGCAAAACGGCTTCGTCGCCTCAGACGCGCGACGTCCACAAATCGGGCAAGTCGGCTGCTTAACCATGGTCCTTCTCCAACGTCCAGATCATTGCCGGCAGGGACGGGTCAGATCGCAACGTGATCTTCTGCCCCGTCCGACGCATCAGATCCGGCAAGGCGGCCGGATCCGCCCGCAATGCCGACACAACCCCCTGGTGCGCGCGAACCGCGGGCATTTCGCGCGGATCTTGCGTGAACGCGTCCATGACCGCCCGCAGCGCCGCCAAGCCCGCCGCCAGAGGCCCTGCCAGCAGCTCGTGCAGCGGCGGGTGGATCCGCGAACGGATGATCTCCGCCAGGCCCAGTGCCGTGAACCCCAGGAACCTGGGACGCAAGGGATCGTTCGCCAATGCGGCAACAAAGTCCGGCACAAGTCCCGCCCTTTTACGCGCCGACAGTCCGGCGAGGTCAACGACAATTCCCCCCGACAGGTTCCGCAGCCTTATCTGCTCGGCCAAAGCCGGCAGGATGGTCCGGTTCAACGCCGCGTGCCTGGCGCGCGCGTCACCGCCGCCACCCGGTGCGCCGCCACCCAGTGCGCCACCACCATCCACGTCGATCGCAACCAGGGCCGGGGTCGGCCAAATTGAAAGGCGGGCGCCCCCCGGAAGTTCCACCACCGACCGAGAAAGCGCATCGATCGCCTCTGCCACGTCCTCATCGAGGACACACGATGCGACGGACACCGGGCTGTCGAGCCGAAGCCCGGCCGCCACCGCGGGGTCATCCACCAGGATCGGCACGCCGGGGTGCCGCGCGGCCACGCGCCGCATCGGATCGGGACCTCGGCGAAGCAGCTCCACCGGTCCGCCGGCCGCCGATTCGTCCACCTTCGCGGTCAGCCGCGGCCCTTTGTTGCCCTGGGCGGCCCGGGTGACGCGCACGGTCAGGATGCCGCCTGCGGTCAGGCCCTTGGCACCCTCGCTGTCGGGCAGGAAGCCCTCGGCGCCGGCCAGGGCAACGAAGGCGCCTGCCATGGCGGGGACGGCGGCGATGATCCGTCCGCGGTGCACATCACCGACCCCGTCAGGGCTGCCGAACCGCCACAGCGCGAAGTCCAGCAGACGATTGTCCTCGACCACCGCGATCCGAGCCTCGCCTGGACTGGTGGCGACGCGGATCGAGGTCGTCACGGCAGCTGCCAGCCGAATCCGCGCAGCAATTGTGCGGTTTCGAACAATGGCAGGCCAACCACGGCGGAATGGCTGCCCGACAGAAATCGGACAAAGCTAGCTGCGTGGCCGTTGATCGCGTAGCCGCCGGCCTTGCCCTCGCCCTCGGCGGTGGCGACATAGCGCTCGATCTGCTCAGGCGTCAGCCGGTTGAAGGTGACGATGGTCTCGACCAGCCGCTGCCTCGCGCGGCCCTCGGGGTCGGTCAGCACCAGCGCGGTCATCACCCGGTGGCGGCGCCCCGACAACAGGCTCAGGCAGGCGCGCACCTCACCGGCGCTTTCCGCCTTCGGCTGAATGCGCCGTCCAGCCGCAACCACGGTATCGGCAGCCAATACCAGATGATCGGCGGAGCGCACCGCCGCTGCCTTGGCACCCGCCATGCGGACGGCATACAGGCGAGGCAATTCGCCCCGGATGGGTGTTTCATCGATATCGGGAGAGACGACCGCGGCTGGAACGATGCCGATTTGCCGCAACAGCATCAGTCGGCGCGGGCTGGAGGAGGCCAGGATCAACGGGAGCGGCTTCACCCGCCGGAATCAAGCGCTACTTAAAGCGGAACGTGATGCGGCCCTTGGAAAGGTCGTAGGGCGTCATCTCGACATTCACCCGGTCGCCGGCCAGTACGCGGATACGGTTCTTGCGCATCTTGCCGCTGGTGTGGGCAAGAATGGAGTGCTCATTATCCAGTTTCACGCGAAACATGGCATTGGGCAGAAGCTCCAAAACCGTGCCGCTGAATTCAATCATGTCTTCTTTAGACATCAGATTCCTTGGTTCTGCTAATTGGGCGGGAACATGATGTTCGGCGGCAGTAAGGTCAAGTCGCGTCGCCTGCCTTGGCAGGGGAATCGAGTGAACACTCACGCGTTCTGCTGAACGACGGCCGCGAGGTAGTCGGTATTCCACCCGGCTCCCCGCGGGTAGCGGCGGTATACCGGCCGACGCTTGCATTGACCGGTAGGGCGCGCCGGGTTGGCGGGCGGGCGGGGGCGCGGCGCGCGAAAAATGACTCTGGTACCGCTCGGTATCAGACCCTATTTGCTTCAAGCTGAAGCTATCAGAGGCCAGACGCGCTGACCCGGCACAAGCCTGTCATCAGTTCATGCACCCAGCCGCCAACCAGGCGGCTGAAACCTCCCGTGCCCCGCGGGACAGCGTTGTGCCAGCGCGCTTCAGCGCTCAGGTCCCATGTTCCCAAGCATGAGACAAGCGCGTGCCGATAACCTGAGTAACCGAGTACTACCGGCGGAACACGGCGCCCGCTCAGGTCGCAAGCATTATTCCGCCGCCATCGCCATCGGGGCTGGCTGCGCGAACTGCTCCAGCAGCTCCGTCCGCGCAACATCCGCCTTGGCTCGGTTGGCATCCTTGACTGGCCCAAAACCCCTGATCTGATCAGGCAATTCCGCCAGCGCCACCGCCGTGTTCAGGTTGTCGCGGCTCAACCCCGCGATCACGCTGCGCAGATCCCCGACATACTGATCGACCAGCGCCCGTTCCTGCCGACGTTCCGCCTGGTAGCCGAACGGATCCAGCACCGAACCGCGCACCAGCTTGCCGTGCCGCAGCACGCGGAACAGCGGCAATCCCACCCAGCCGGGAATGGCGATCTTGCGCCGCCGCCCGGTCGCCTTGTCGATGCCCCGCGTCAACGGCGGCGACATGTGGAACTGCGGCTTTTCGCCGTATGTCGCGGCGGCATGCAAACGAGCCACCTCGTATTCATCCTTGTAGGCCATGACGCGATACAGCCCCTCGGCCGCGGCGCGGGCCAATGGTCCGGCCGCCCCCGATACAGCGGTTTCGCGATCCGCGACCGCGCGCACCAAATCACGATACCGACCGGCGTAACGCTTCGACTGATACGCCGTCAGCACGCCCGCCCGGTGCGACACCAGCCCATCCAGATCAGCCGGCGGACCCTCGGCCATCCCCTCCAGGATCTGCTTCATCAGAGCGGGTTGTTCGGCCAGAATACGGCCCCACAGGAACGCCCGCTTGTTCAGCTTCACCGCGGCACCATTCAGCTCGATCGCGCGCAGGATCGCGGCTTCGCCGACCGGCACCAACCCGCGCTGCCACGCCATGCCCAACAGCATCGTGTTCATCGCCTGGGCGTTGCCGAACAGCCGCTCCGCCAACCCCACCCCGTGCAGCCAGATCGAGCGCTTGCCGTCGGTGACCTTCTCGATCGTCCGCCGGTGCAGCGCCGCATCGATCGACAGCGCCGCGTTGCGCTTGAAGTCGGCGGTCGCCGCCAGATCCAGATTGCCGACCACGACGGCGGTCGGGGCATTCCGCTCCAGCACGCCGGCTTGGCAGCCCACCGCCAGGTCGGCCGCCAGCATCAGGTCGGCACTCCCCAGCGGGATGCGCACGACATCCAGCGCCGCTTCGTCAGCCGCGATCTGCACATGCGCGACAACCGCGCCATTCTTCTGCGCCAGCCCGGTGAAATCCAGCGTCTTGACCGCTCGTCCTTCCAGATGCGCCGCCATCGCCAGGATCGCGCCGGAGGTGACGATCCCACCGCCGCCAATGCCGGCGAACAGCCCGCGCCAGATCGTCGGCGCCGGCACCACCGGCACCGGCAACGCCGCCGCGAGCTCCCCCTCACGCGCCTGCCACCGCGGATCCGCATCCGGCGCCGCCGGCGGCCCCGCCTGAGTCACGAAGCTGGGGCAGAACCCCTTCAAACAGGACAGATCGACGTTGCAGCTGGTCGGATTGATCCGCCGCTTGCGCCCAAGTTCGGTTTCCACCGGCTCGATCGCGATGCAGCCCGACTGGGTGGAGCAGTCGCCGCAGTTCTCGCACACCGCCTCGTTGATCACGACATGACGGGCCGGCTGCACCATCGAGCCGCGCTTGCGGCGACGGCGCTTCTCGGTGGCGCAGACCTGGTCATAGATCAGCACCGACGGACCTTCGAAGTCACGCAACGCGGTCTGCACCGATTCCAGCTCATCGCGGGTATGCCGCGTCACCCCGGCGGGCAGCGCGGACGCCGGCGGCAGCCGATCGACCTCATCCGCGACGATGGCGATCCGCTTGACGCCCTCGGCCGCCAGCTGAGCGGCGATATTGGGCACCGTCGGCGCGCCCTCGGTCGGCTGGCCACCGGTCATCGCGACAGCGTCGTTGAACAGCAGCTTGTAGGTCATGCGAGTCTTCGCCGCCACCGCCTGGCGGATCGCCAGACTGCCCGAGTGCTGATAGGTGCCGTCACCGAGGTTGGCGAACATGTGCTTCACGTCGGTGAAGCTGGACAGGCCAACAAAGGGCGCGCCCTCGCCGCCCATCTGAGCGAAGGTGCGGGTCCACGGCCCGTCGTCCTGCGCCATGAAGTGGCAGCCGATCCCCGCGCTGGCGAAACTGCCGTCCGGCAATTTGGTCGATGTCGCGTGCGGGCACCCGGCGCAGAACGCCGGCGCTCGGCGCAGCAGCCCGTCCGGCCGGTCCACCACGATCGGCGCGGGCGGCGCCGGCAGGTTCAGCCCCGCCTGGCCGAGGAAGCTCGCCATCCCGCCGGCGACGCTTTCCGGCGACAGTTCCATCAGCGGCGACAGCAGCGAGCCACCACGCGGATCGGTCTTGCCGCTAACTTCGGGCCGTTCGTCCGCCGGCAGATGGTATAAAGCGTCGCGGATCTGGCTCTCGACGAAGCTGCGTTTTTCCTCGACCACCAGCAACGAACGCTTGCCGCGGGCGAATGCGCGCAGCCCCTCGGTCTCCAGCGGCCAGGTCATGCCGACCTTGTAGACCGCGATCTGCGGATGCTGCGCCAGCCCCAGCCGCCGCAGCGCGTGCATGGTGTCCTCGTGCGCCTTGCCAACTGTAACGACCCCGATCGTCGCCTCCGCCGAACCGCTGATCAGCCGGTCGATCCGATTGGCGCGCGCCCAGGCCAGCACCGCCGGCATTCGCTCCTCGATCATCCGCCGCTCCAGCTCCGCCCGGTCGGCGGGAAAGTGCAGCGTGGGATCAAAGTTCAGCCCGTGCGGCGGCAGTGCCATGTCCGGTGTCGTGAAGCCCCGCACCGATGGCACGATCGCGGTGGAGGCCTGCTCCATCGTCTCCGCCGTGGTCTTCATCGCGACCCACACACCGGCGAAGCGCGACATCGCGTAGCCGGCCAACCCGAGGTCGATCACGTCCTGCACCGACGCCGGGTTCAACACCGGGATGAAGCAGTTCTGAAAAATGTATTCGGTCTGATGCGGATAGGTCGACGAATGCGCGCCATGGTCGTCGCCGGCGATCGCCAGCACGCCGCCATGCCGGTGCGTGCCGCTCATGTTGGCGCAGTGCAGCGCGTCGCCTGAACGGTCCACCCCAGGGCCCTTGCCATACCACATGCCATACACGCCCTGGACCCGCGCGCCGGGCAACGCGTCGATCTCCTGCGTTCCGTACAGCATCGTCGCCGCGAGGTCTTCGTTGATCCCTGGTTCGAAGCGGATGTCGTGTGCCGCCATCAGCTTCTTCTGCACCCAAAGCTCGCGATCCAGTCCCCCCAGCGGCGACCCCCGGTAGCCCGATACCAGCGCCGCGGTGTTCAGCCCGGCTGCCAGATCGAGGCGGCGCTGTTCCAGCAACAGCCGCAGCAACGCCTGGATGCCGGTCAGCAGCACCGGCCGGTCGAGCTCGGCGAACCGGGATTCCAGGGTGGTTTCGGCCACGGTGACGTCGGAGGGTGCGAGACCAATATCCATGGGCGTTTTATCCCCTTCTGGGTTCTCTCTACTACATAGTAGGTTGGGCACCGTGCAAAAGCTTGCCATAATGATCCCGGCGCGGCGGCGTTTTTGGCAGAAACCGCCAAAACAACCCGTGTGGCAGGATCGGGCCACAAGCCGGGATACCGCAGCGTGAAGGATGCATCGATGGAGTTGGACCGGCTGGACCTGGCGATACTGGATCATCTGCAGGCCAACGGTCGCGCCACCGCCCAGGACTTGAGCGATGCCGCGCATCTATCTCCCTCACCCTCGCACCGGCGGCAGAAGCTGCTGGAGGAGGCCGGCGTCATCAAGCGCTACGTCGCGCTGCTGGACCCGGAAAAGGTCGGACTGCCGGTGAACGTCTTCGTGACGGTGAAACTGGCGAATCATCGCAGCGAGACGCTGCGCGACTTCGAGCGTGCCATCGAAGCCTGCCCGGAGGTCATGGAGATGTACGAGATGACCGGCGCCAGCGACTTCCTGCTGCGCGTCGTCGCCGCGGATGTCGTCGCCTACGAAACGTTCCTGCGCGGACGCCTGACCCATATCTCCGGCGTGCAGTCGATCGAGTCGGCACTGGCGCTGAAACGGGTGATCTATCGCACCAATCTGCCGCTGCGCCAAGGCAGCCGCTGAAACCGATCCGGTTGGCACTGCCGGTCGGCAGCCCCGGATCAGCCCGACCTCACCTGTGGCTAGCTAGCACCCGGTTATGCCAATCCGCCAAACAGCAGCCGAAACGACATGCGGATGTATGCACGGTGGATAAAGACGCGGGTCCCGCGTCGCAGTCCCACTGGCGGAAGGTTTTACACGCGCGAGATCACGCCCGGCAGGCCGCCCGATGATCGGCGATCCTCAGACCGAATCCTGCCGCAACACCCGCACCACAGGCGCCAGCAGTCCGGGGTCGCCAACCGCGATCACCCGGCCATCCCCATCCGCCCGCGGGGCATTACCATGCCAGTCCGTCAACCGCCCGCCGGCGCCGGCGATCACCGGCAGCAAAGCCGCCCAATCCCACGGCTTCAGATCGCACTCCACGATCACGTCGATCTGCCCGAGTGCCAGCAGCCCGTAAGCATAGCAGTCGCCGCCCCAATAGTTGCGCCGCACCCGAGCCGCGAGGCGCTGCCAGTGCGCCAGCTCCTCACCCAGCATCTCCGGGCTGGTGCAGGATAGCTCGGCGAACCGGAGGTCGGCGCACGCGCGGGTCCCGGCACGCCCGCCAAGCGGCCCCACGAACCGGGTCGGCCGCCCCAGGACGCCGATCCAGCGCTCGCCGGTGACCGGTTGATCGATAACGCCCACCACCGGCGTATCGCCATCCATCAACGCCACCAGCGTGCCAAAGGTCGGCCGCCCGGTAATGAAGGCACGCGTGCCGTCGATCGGGTCCAGCGCCCAGCGCAGCCGGGCTTCGCGCCGTTCCAGCCCGAATTCCTCGCCCAGAATGCCGCACTCGGGGCAAAGCCGGTTCAACACCGCCCGCATCACCAGTTCCGCGTTCCGGTCAGCGACCGTCACCGGCGAGTGATCGGCTTTCATATCAGCCGCCACAGAGGTGCGAAAAAACGGCCGGATCACCGCCCCAGCCGAATCGGCCGCCGCGATCGCCGCCGCGACGTAGCGATCGAGGTCCACGTCAAGGTGCGCCCAGGCTGGGCAGGTAATTGATCACGGCCGCCCGCTGCAGAAGGTTGCTGGTGCCGGCACGCCTCATCCGGCGCCGGAACACTTTGCTTAGGCCGGTGCAGCCACCGACGCAACGTAATGCATCATCGGGTAGTGTCTCAGTTAGAAATTCTCACTTCATAGACGCGAGGGCGTTTAGGGGCATCAGCAACCGCATCAATCGTAGCGGCCAGATCACCCACTTCCTTGGCACGCCCAGGCCCTCCGGTATTGACCGATGGCGAAAGCTGAGTGCTCATGCAGGCTGTTAGGGAATGGTCTTTACCCAACCAAGTACCTGCTATGCAATCCGGGACGTGTTTGCCGTAGCACCAACGCCGCAGCAATTGGGCAAACCCTGACCTGCCGGTTGCGATCGTCGAAACGCACCGAAGGGACGTTCGGGCGGCAGAAGCGCGCGACGTATCTGATCAGGCTGAACGATCTGGGCCAGGCAAACGTGGTTCCGGAGGCGGGATGGTTTGCGTCAGTCGGGGCGCCCCCCTCGACCGTACCGGTTCTAGCGCCTACTATCCCTGTCGAGATCTCCGGTGCCGCGACCGGGGCAGCCAAACGCGTTTGATCGGGAGCGATGATGTCAAGTCTCAGCTATGCCGCGCCCACCTCGGTGGATGATGCGGTCAAACTTCTTGCCGGCGCGTCCGGCCTGGCGAAGGTCCTGTCCGGAGGAACCGACCTTCTGGTGCAGCTTCGGTCGGGGCGCCTGGCGCCAGACCTGATTGTCGACACCAAGAAAATTCCCGGCATGATCGGGATCCGTGAGGATAACGGCGGCTTTATCATCGGTGCGGCGACGTCAGGCGCCACGGTCGAAGCGCATCCCGGCCTCAACGCCGCCTGGCCGGGGCTGGTGGAGGCGCTGGACCTGATCGGCTCGACCCAGATCCAGGGCCGCTGTTCGCTGGCCGGCAATCTGTGCAATGCCTCCCCGGCAGCCGATAGCGTGCCGGCGTTGTTCGCCGCGGGCGCCGTCGCGGTAATCGCCGGCAGCAAGGGAAGGCGCGAGGTGCCGGTCGAGCAGATCCCGGTCAGCCCCGGTCGGACCTCGCTGGCGAAAGACGAATTTGTTGTGGAATTCAAGCTGCCGCCGCGCCCTGCCAGGTCGAGCGATGCCTATCTGCGGTTCATTCCGCGTACCGAAATGGACATCGCCGTCGTCGGCTGCGGCGTCAGCGTGACGCTGGATGAAAAGGGTGTCTGCACCGCGGCCCGGGTCGCGCTGGGTGCGGTCGCGCCGACCGTGCTGCTGGTTCAGGCCGCGGCCGATGTGCTGATCGGGCACACGCTGGATTCCGAGACGCTGGCCAGGCTGGATGCCGCGGCCCAGGCGGCTGCGAAGCCGATCAGCGACAAACGCGGCACGATTGTCTACCGCACCAAGGTCGCGGGCGTATTGGCCCGTCGCACGGCAGCGATCGCATTTGAACGCGCCGAGGGCAAAACGCGGCACGGTCAGACAACTCCGACCCAGGAGGCGCTGGGTCAGATGACCCATGGTGAAGCGACCTGGAGCGGAAACGGAAAGAGAGATTAATCAGATGGCCAAATCTTATGTATCCGCCACCATCAATGGCGAACCGGCGGAATTTCTCTGCGAGACGCAGCAGACCTTGCTTGACGTGTTGCGCGACGTGGTCGGGCTGACCGGCAGCAAGGAAGGCTGCGGGTCGGGCGACTGCGGCGCCTGTTCGGTGATCGTCGATGGGCGTCTGGTGTGCTCCTGCCTGATGCTGGGCGTCGAAGCCGAGGGCACGGCGATCACCACGATCGAGGGCATCGCCCAAGGCGACAAACTGCACCCCGTGCAACAGAAGTTCCTGGAGCACGCCGCGCTGCAATGCGGGTTCTGCACGCCGGGGTTGATCGTCGCCAGCAAGGCGCTGCTGGACGAAAATCCCAACCCGACCGAAACCGAGGCGCGCTACTGGCTGGCCGGCAACCTGTGCCGCTGCACTGGCTATGACAAGGTCATCCGTGCTGTCATGGATGCCGCCGCTGAACTCCGAGGGGAGACTGTTGGATGAACTACGTCGATTCCAGTTTGAAGGTTGTTGGCACCCGTCCGATCCGCCCGGATGGCGTGGACAAGGTCACCGGCCGAGCGGTGTTCGCCGCCGATACGCGGGCGTCGGGAATGTTGTGGGGCAAGGTGCTGCGGTCACCGCACGCGCATGCCCGCATCGTCTCGATCGACACCAGCAAGGCCGAGGCGCTGAAGGGCGTATTCGCTGTCGTTACGGCAGCGGATTTTCCGGAGATCGCCTCGGAGGAGGCCTTCGTCGGCGAGGGGCCGATGAACTTCCGCGATCTGGCGCTGAATTGCATGGCGCGGGCGAAGGTGCTGTATGAGGGGCACGCACTGGCGGCCGTCGCGGCCTCTACCCAGGCGATCGCTGATCAGGCGCTGGCGCTGATCGATGTGACTTATGACGTTCTGCCGCACGTGATCGACGTGGAGCAGGCGATGGCGCCGGACGCCCCGGTGCTGCACGACGACATGTTCACCACCGGAGTTGATCCGAAGCCCACCAAGCCGTCGAACATCGCTAAGGTGGTGACGTTCCGTAAGGGCGACGCCGAAGCCGGCTTTGCGGACGCCGACGTGATCGTCGAGGGCCGGTTTACCACGCAGCCGGTGCATCAGGGCTACATCGAGCCGCATGCCTGTCTGGCGACCTATGCGCCGGATGGCCAGGTGCAGATCCACAGCTCTAGCCAGGGCCACTTCATGGTCCGCGCCTACACCGCCAAGCTGCTGGGCATGAACATGTCCAACATCCGGGTGAACCCGGCCGAGATCGGTGGCGGGTTCGGCGGCAAGACGCTGGTGTACCTGGAGCCCGTGGCAGTCGCGTTGTCGAAGAAGTCCGGCCGTACGGTGAAGATGCAGATGACGCGCGAGGACGTCTTTCGCGCCTCCGGCCCGACCTCGGGCGCGGCGGTCGAGGTGAAGATCGGTGCCAAGAAGGACGGCACCATCGTCGCCGCCAAGCAGGTGCTGAAGTACCAGGCCGGCGCGTTCGCCGGTTCGCCGATCGGGCCGGGCTGCATGTGCGGCTTCGCGATGTACGATCTGCCGAATGTCGATGTTGTCGGCTACGACGTGGTCAGCAATCGGCCCAAGGTCGCGGCCTATCGGGCGCCGGGGGCGCCGATCACGTCGTTCGCGGTGGAAAGTGCGATGGATGATCTGGCGCTGAAGCTGGGCATCGACGCACTGACGCTGCGGGAGAAGAATGCAGCGAAGAACGGCACCAAGACGCATTACGGGCCGACCCATCAGAACATCGGCTTTACCGCCGTGCTGGATGCGGTGAAGTCGCATCCACACTGGAAGTCGCCGTTGAAGAAGGGGCAGGGCCGTGGTCTGGCGACCGGCTTCTGGTTCAACATCGGCGGCGAGTCGACCGCTCAGGTTCATGTCAACGAGGACGGCTCGGTCACCGCGGCGACCGGCAGCCCCGACATTGGCGGCTCGCGCGCGTCGATCGGCATGATGGTGGCCGAAGTGCTGGGGGTGCCGGCGACGACCGTCCGAACCATCGTGGCGGATACCGCGTCGATCGGGTTCACCCATGTGACCGGTGGATCGCGGGTTACCTTCGCCACCGGGATGGCGGCGACGCAGGCGGCCGAAAAGGTGGTCGACGATCTGAAGAGCCGCGCCGCGCAGACCTGGGATATTCCGGTGGAAGCGGTCGAGTGGAAGGACGGGGCGGCCTACCCGGCAGGGTCCAACGCCGGTGCGTTCGAGCCACTCGATCTGGCGGCGCTTGCGCTGAAGGCGCCGCGCACCGGTGGTCCTATCCAGGCCGAGGTATCGCTGAACGCTCAAGGAGCGGGTCCCGGCTTCGGCGCGCATATTTGCGATGTGACGGTCGATCCGGAGACCGGACGGGTGACGATCGAGCGCTACACCGCGATCCAGGACGTGGGCAAGGCGATCCACCCCAGCTACGTGGAAGGCCAGATCCAGGGCGGTGCGGCACAGGGCATCGGCTGGGCGTTGAACGAGGAGTATATCTACAACGCCAAGGGCCAGATGGAGAACGCCGGGTTCCTCGACTACCGGGTGCCGGTCGCCTCTGACATGCCGATGATCGAGGCGGTGCTGGTGGAGGTGCCCAACCCGCGGCATCCGTTCGGCGCGCGTGGCGTGGGTGAGGTGCCGATCGTGCCGCCGATGGCGGCGATCGCCAATGCAATCCGCAGCGCTACCGGCTTGCGGATGCCGGACCTGCCGATGTCGCCACCTAAAGTTCGCGCGGCTTTCGACGCGGCTGGCTAGGTCGGCGGTCTGATGCCGACTGTCGTGCTCTCCTCGGGCTCCGCTGGCCAGCAGTTTACCGGTGGTCAGACGGAATTCGAGGTGGAGGCGACGACTTTTCGCCGGTTGGTGATGGAGTTGGAGCGGCGGTTTCCTGGGTTGGGGAAGCAGGTCGAGGAAAGCATGGCGATCGCCGTCGACGGCGAGATTTTTCAGGATGCCTACGCGGTCGAGTTGAAGCCCGGTAGCGAGATCTATCTGATCCCGAAAATCGGTGGCGGCTGACTCTCGCGTCGACGGAATCGATCGACTAGTGCGGAAAGACTTCAGTTTGCTAATTTATATTTCATCAAAATAATCTTTTAGCAATTCTTTGCCGTCGTCCGTTTTTTGCTTCAGAATGGGCAATCGATGCTGTAGCGGCGCGATCGGGGCGGGCGCCCGCGCCGCACGCTTCGGCCATTGTTGCAAAACCAGTCTGGAATTCTTCTGGATGGTTACACATGGCACTGATATAGAGCGGGCACATCAGGGATAACGGAGCGATGTCCGGTCCGACCAATCTTCGTGATACATTCGAACTGTTCCGGTTTTATCGGCCTGACGTTGGCATCAAGCGGATGCTGCAGGACACCGGGGTGGGTGATATGTCGCCTCGCCAGATCTACCATTCGGTGCATGGGCGGCCACCCGATTCGCTTGAGGCCGCGCTGCCGTCGGCCAACTACAATGCGACGGCGAATTTCCTCGCGGCGCTATCCAGCGTCGAATTTCAGCAGAACCTGGCTGCGCATTTTCTGCAAGCCTTTCCTGAAAAGCGCCGGCTGTTCTTCGTGCATATCCCGAAGACCGCGGGCGTCGATGTGGCGACGCGGCTGATTTCGCGGTTTCCGTCGATCAACACCAATCTGCTCGATCGAACACTGACTCCGCGGACCGATGAACTGTTTCTGGCAATCAAGCACATTCTGCTGGAGATGTTATGTTCCGACACCGTTTTTATTTCCGGTCATACCCATCTTGGAACGTATCAAAGGTGGACCGGGAACGGTGTCCGATGCGGGGATGACGTTTTTACCGTCGTGCGTGAGCCGATGGATCGGATTCTCTCGCAGGTGAACTACGTGCTGACGCGCATCTTTTCGGAGCAGACGCCGGTGCAGCCGGATACGGTTGGCTGGCGCAAGGTCTTCAAGGTCGAGGATATGGAAATCCGCCAGTCGCCGGACCGGGTTTTCCAACTGGCGCGGCGGATCCTGCACGATCGTGGTGTCGTCGTGCCAGAGATCATGTGCGAGTTCATCGGCGGAAGCGGCTTCGAGGCGGCGGTGACGAAGACGGTGGCGCACGACCTGGAGGTGATCGATCTCAGGCAGCTTGACGCGTGGACCGAGCAGCGCTGGGGAGTGCGGGAAAAGACCAGGCTGAATACCTCGGAAAAGTTCGTCTCGCTAAAGGACTTTTCGGCGGAGGATATCCAGTATGCGCGCGCTATCGTGCGGGAAGACATGAAGTACTACGAAACTGTACTGGGTGCGCTTGACCGCCATGGCGGCACGTCGATCCGGGGGGTGCAGATCATGTCCTGAGGCCTGCGGCGCGGCGGTGCTTCCCGCCTGTGCCATGGTGAGGCCATCAGGTGGGGTGCCAGGGCTCGCGATGCTTGGACGCAATGACGGGCGCCACCGGACGACATGCGAATGCGCCTGATCAGCCATCACACCATGCCGCGCCGGCGCGACGACACGCGAGGCTCGGTGAACACAGTGCTGGGTATAACGACGCGGGACTGAACCTGCCGCTTGCGGCCGGCGGCCGGTTGGTGCAAGCCGGCGCCTTCATCATGATGACCTGGAAAATCCCTGGCCTGGGTTATGGCGCCGATCATCGCGGCCGGCATGCTGTTGCCGTGCCTGGTGCCGCGTGCATCCCGCCAAAGGTTCCCAGACGGGCGGCGGCATGGGCCGGTTGCGGAGACGTGCGTCCCGCATTCCACTCCGGCGCGATCATGCATGACTTCGCGAGCATGGCTGCCGCGCACCGACATGCTGCCTCGCGACGAAGCTGGAGGTTGCACCCACCGCACAGGCTTGCTGGATTACCCCACATGATCGACAAATCAAAACGAACCCTGACCGTTCTGCTGGGACTGGCGAGTGCCACGGCTTTGAGCGGCTGTACCGTGGGACCGAATTTCAAGCAGCCCGGCTGGGCGTCGCCGGTGTCATGGTTCAGCGGACCCAAGGAAGCGGTGAGGCAGCCGCCCAGCATCCCGGTGGCGGCGCCGGTCGATGTGACCTGGTGGAGGCTGTTCCGCGACCCGGTCCTGACCGGGTTGGAGCAGCGGGTGGCGGCGGAAAATCTCGACATCAAGGTCGCCGGCATCCGCATGGCGGAATCGCGTGCCCAGCTTGGCTTTGCCCGGTCGTCGCAGTTCCCCACGTTGGCCGCCAACAGCTCTTACGTGCGCCAGCAGGCCAGCAACAACGGGCTGTTCGCGGTGATCCCCAGCGCCGCGGGTGCTACCGGCGCGAGCGGGTTATTTGGCAATTCAGCCGGCGGTGTGCGGGGGACCGGATTGGCGCCGTTCGACCTGTTCCAGGGAGGCTTCGACGCATCCTGGGAAGTCGACCTGTGGGGCGGCGTGCGCCGGTCGATCGAGTCCGCCAGCGCGTCGAGCGAAGCATCAACCGAGGCGAAACGGTCAGCGCTGCTGTCCAGCCTGGCCGAAGTCGCGCGCGACTACATCCAGCTTCGCGGCGTGCAGACGCAATTGCAGATCGCCCGCGACAACGTCCGCACCGCGCGCCAGAGCCTGAGCCTGACCCAGCAGCGGGCCGCTGGCGGCGTCACCACCGACCTTGATGTGGCGAATGCCTCGGCCCAGCTGCGCACGACCCTGGCACAGATCCCGACGCTGCAGCAGCAGGAGGCGCAGCTGGTCAACGCGCTGAGTTTGCTGTTGGGCAAGCCACCCAATGCGCTGCGGGCGGAGCTGGCGACGGCCAGGCCGATCCCCCCGGTTCCGCCCCGTGTGCCGGTCGGCGTGCCATCCGAACTGGCGCGCCGGCGTCCCGACATCCGCCAGGCGGAGGCGCAGTTGCATGCCGCGACCGCCGATATTGGCGTGGCGCAGGCGAACTTCTATCCCTCGCTCAATCTGACCGGCAGCTTCGGTCTGCAGGCCCTGCAGTTCGGCAAGACCTTCGACATTCACTCCAAACAGTATGCGGTGGGGCCGGGCTTGACGATCCCGATCTTTCAGGGCGGCCAGCTGCGCTCCACACTGCAACTGCGCGAGGCGCAGCAGCAGGAGGCAGCGATCAACTTCCAAAGGACTGTGCTGCGGGCCTGGCACGATGTCGACAACGCGTTGACGGCCTACCAGGCGGAGCAGACGCGGCGGGACGAGCTGGTCAACGCGGTTTCGGACGACCGGCGGGCGCTGACGCTGGCGCAGAGCCGTTATCAGCAGGGCGTGGCGGACTTCCTGACCGTGCTGGTCTCGCAGAGCAGCTTGCTGGGCGCGCAGCAGCAGCTGGCGGACAGCACGACGACGGTGTCGCTGGATCTGGTCGCGCTGTACGCAGCGCTGGGCGGCGGCTGGCAGGCCGACATGCCGGAGCAGAAGACGGCCGCGAAATAGGCTGCGGCGGTTCAGCGGTGTGCGGTCGCCAGCAACGCAACACCCTGAGCCGGGGACAACGTCCGTAGTAATGATAGCCGGGTGGCACGGCCGGCGCGTGGTTGTCGGATTGCGCTGTCGTTTCGGCCGTTGACGCCTGCGACCGTACTCGGCTTGATCCCGAGCGTTAACCAATAATTAGTCTCGGCCGGCGATAGTCGCGGCCATATGCGGGCCCGATCAACCTTGCTCTGGGGCTTTCTGACCAGCGCCGTGGTGGTCAGCTTCGCCGGCCGGGCCGTGGCCCAGATGATGACCGGATTGTTCCCGCAGGGTGTGCCAGGTTACGGCACGGAAGACGGTGTCACCGTCGAGACCCGTCTACATCCTGAACAAATGCCGCTGGGCCTGCACGAGGGCGACTTTCTGTTTCTGCCCCGGCTGGACGAGGGTGTCGGCTACACCAGCAACGCGCTGCCCGGCCCCAACCGACATGGCAGCTGGCAGGTGTTGACCAATCCGGCGCTTGCGATCGAGTCCGGCTGGTCGCGCGATGCGTTCGGCGCGCTGCTGTCGCTGCAGAACACTCGGTATCTGTCGCTGCCCAGCCAGAACCGGACGGATGCGACGGTGTCGGCGGGCGGGCGGATCGATATCGGCGAGGACAAGCTGACCCTGGCCGCGTCGCACATCGCGCAGCACGAGGACCGCGGTCAGCTGGATACCATCGCCAGCGACCGACCGATCGCGTTCACGCTTGACGACGTGCGGGCATCGTATGCGACGACGACCGGCCGGTGGAGTTTCACGCCCAACCTGCAGGCCACGAACTGGAGCTTTGGCAGCACGACGATCCAGGGGCTGCCCGCGAGCCAGGCGTATCGGAACCGCGTGGTGGTGCAGGGCGGGCTGACCGTGCATTACGACTTCGCGCCGCTGCGCAGCGCCGTCCTGGTGATACGTGGGATCGGGCAGGATTACACCCGCACGCCGGGTGGTCAGCCGAGCCCGAATTCCACCAGCTATCAGATGCTGGCAGGTTTGGATTACGACGATGACGCGGTGTGGCGCTGGCGATTGCTGGTGGGCGGCGAGGCCAGGCAGTTCGCCAGCGCGGTGTATCCGCAGCAGAACACGGTGATCGCCGAAGCCGGCGTCGGCTGGGCGCCGACGGGCATGACCTCGATCAACGCGACGATCAGCCGCGATACAGAAGACGCCGAACAGGAAGGCGTGTCGGGTCTGATCTATTCGGCGGCGCGCCTGACCATCGACCACGAATATCTGCGCGACGTGTTGTTCAAGGCATCGGTGGGGCTGCAGCGGGCCGACTTCTTCCAGGGCGGCCATCAGACCGGAACCACATTCGGGCTAGGCGTGACCTGGGTGTTGAACCGCTCGGCCAGGCTGTCGTTCACCTATGACCAGACCGACTTGCGCGGGTCCGGGACCGCGGGGGATGTTTCGGTGACCGGGTACAGCCGTGGCGTCGGGCTTTTGATGCTGCACCTGGCGTTGTAGTCAGATCGACTTGCGCTGTCCGACGGGATCGGCCCCAGGCGATCCGCGGCTTTCCGTTGCTGGCGTATTTCGGCGCCTTTCACGCCATCACCCGCTTGCTGCTGGTCGGTGATTCGCGTCCTGGTCGTTTGCCGGGACATGGCGTTGACCGGTCGGCTGAACCGGCTGAGCGCTTCCTGGGCAATGCGGTGAAGCAATGATCCGCGATGGGCACGGTCATTTCGCGCCAAGTAATCAGCGCCGGCCCGCGGCATCATCCGCGAGCGGGCGCGCGGCGACATGTCGGCCGCGGCAACGATCGCACGCACCGTCTGCAGCGGCAGACCGTTGCGCGATCCCTTCAGCATGTAGCCGGCGATCCGTGGTGCCAGCGCGAGCCAGCGGTGACCCAGCTTCCGCTCGATGTAGAGCCGGTTCCGCACGAAATAGAACCATCGCACCGAACCCCAGCCGACGCGCTGTTCGGCGGCGGCCTTGTGGCGGATGACGATGTCGCCGCGGTAGCGAATGTGCCAGCCCAGGGCGATGGCGCGCAGGCAGAAGTCGAATTCCTCCCAGCAGAAGAACAGCTTGGCGTCATAGCCGCCGGCCTGTTCCCATGCACTTCGTCTGATCGCGTGGCCGGCGCCGACGAAGGTGACGGTGTCGAAGCTTTCGCCGGCGTTGGGCAGCAGGCTGGCCGGATAGCCCCAGGATGAGAGATCATCAACGCCGGCGTCGTGGGTGACGATGCGGCAGCCAATCGCCGCCAGCCGGGGTTCGGCGTGCAAACCCGCGACCAGTTCGGCGACGGTGTCCGCCGATGCGAATTCGGCGTCATTGTCGAGTGCGACGATCGTTTGGCCGTGACCGATCGCCGAGACAACGTTGCGTCCGCCGGCGACGCCGAGGTTTTCCTCGACCGTCAGCAAAGTAACGTTCGGATACAGCTGAACCGCCGCCGCCAGCTGTTCCAGCGCGCCAGGGCGAGATCCCTGCTCGAGTACGGTGACATGAGCTGAGACGCCGGTCTGACCGCTGGCCGAGGCGATCGCGGCGATGGTATCGCTGGCGCGATCCAACGCCAGAATGATGATGTCGGCATCATAGTTGCCATCGGGTGGGGTCGCCGCGCCGGCGATAAAGCGGGCTTTCATTCTGCATTCTCCAAGGCCGGGATGGCCAGGTAGGCGAGCCGCTTGTTTTCCTTCCGAGCGCGGGAGACCGCGTCCAGGATCAGTCCGCAGGCGAGCGAAAGAGCGCTGAGCAACATCAATCCGGTGGCCAGCACCGCGGTCGGCAGGCGCGGCACCAGGCCGGTGCGCATGAAGTTGATCACCACCGGGCTGCCCAGGCTGATGCCCAGGACCAGCAGGGTCATGGCGGCGAGGGCGAACACCTGCAGCGGCCGCTCCTGCTGGATCAGGGTCAGGATGGCGCGAAGAATGCGGATGCCGTCGGCGATGGTGTTGAGCTTGGAGCGGGAACCGGCGGCGCGGTTGCGATAGTTCGCCCGCACCTCTTGCACCGGCATGTGCAAGGCGAGGGCGTGGATGGTGAATTCCGCCTCGGTCTCGAAGCCCAAAGACAGGGCCGGAAACGATTTGACGAAGCGGCGGCTGAACACGCGGTAGCCGGACAGCATGTCGGAGATGCCGCTGCCGAACGCCCAGATCACCAGTCCGGTCAGCAACGCGTTGCCGAATTGGTGGCCGGGCCGGTAGGCCTCGGTCGCGGTGCCGTAGCGGGCGGCATTGACCATGTCCAACTGGCGCTCGACCAGCATGCTCAACATGGCCGGCGCGACGGTGGCGTCGTAGGTGTCGTCGCCGTCGACCAGGATGTAGACATCGGCGTCGATGTCGGCGAACATCCGCCGCACGACATGGCCCTTGCCCTGCAGCCGCTCGCAGCGGACGACGGCGCCGGCGGCGCGTGCCTCCAGCATCGTGTGGTCGGTGGAGTTGTTGTCGTAGACATAGACGATCGCGTCCGGCAGGGCCTGATGGAAGTCCGACACGACCTTGCCGATCGCCGCTTCCTCGTTCCGGCACGGGATCAGCACCGCGACGCGCGGCTGGTTCGGGGCGAGGCCGAACTGCTCGGCGATCGATTTGTCCGACAGCCAGCCGCGGTCGAGGATGTTGGGCGCGGGCTTTTCCAATGTCACCGACATCACGAGCGCTCCCGGCTAATAGGCGTTGAGCATGTGAGTGACGGCGACGAGAGTGCGGCCCAGGATCAGCAGGTCATGGCCAAGGCTCCAGTTGGCGATGTACTCGAGATCGCTGTCGACCCGGCGAAGCAGTTTCTCTTCAGTATCGGTCTCGCCGCGCCAGCCGCGCACCTGAGCCAATCCGGTCATGCCCGGCTTGACGCTGTGGCGTGCGGCATAGTGGTGCGTGACCGCCTCGAACGGTTTGCCGCCGGCGCAGGTGCCCGGGGCATGGGGGCGCGGTCCGACGAGCGACATCGAGCCCGCCAGCACGTTCAGCAACTGCGGGAATTCATCGATCGAGGTGCGCCGGAGCCAGGCGCCGATGCGGGTGACGCGCGGGTCGCCGCGGGTGGCCTGGGACCAGGCATCGGGGCTTTCCGGGACGTGACGCATGGTGCGGAACTTCAGCATCACGAAGCGGCGACCGTTCAGCCCGATCCGTTGCTGCCGGAACAATCCGGGCCCGCGGCTGGTCAGGTGGATCGCGGCGATGATCAGCAGCATCGGGATGCTCATCACGATCAGGCCGCCGAGTGCCAGGACGATGTCGGCCGCCCGTTTGATCAAGACGTCGCGGGGGTCCATCGCACAGGCGGCGAAGCCGCTGTGGCGGAAGGAGATCGGGGCCAATGAAGTCCCACCGCTGCTGAAGGCGAGGGCTTCGAACGGGAGGGGACGAAATGCCGACATGATCTGCTGCATCGTTGGGGGTTTCGATGCGCAGAGCTTTGCCGATGACCGGTTAGGGCCGGGTTAATGGGGCACGCGGCTGTAGTTGAGGTAAATTATTTCAAGTTAATCACGGCCAGTCGTCGGAACACACAACGAACTGGGGGGAGGAAGGTGAACTCAGCGGAACACCAGCCGCCTGGAAAGGGTGAAGTTCACGAACATCCCGGCGACCGCACCAGCGGCCGTGCCGATCACCGGTTGCGCGGCGGCAACAGCGACGAAGGTTACCAGGATCACGTAGGTGCCGCGGTTCAGCGCGAAGCCGGCTAGGTTGGCTATCATGAAGCGGATCCATTGCCGGTGGGCCGGGCCGGAGCTGAGACCGCGGAAGGTCCAGAGCCGGTTGAGCATCCAGTTCCCCGAAGCGGCCACGAGATAGGAAACCATCCCGGCGCCATACAGACCCAACGGATGGCGCAGGGCGTAGACGGTCGCGGTGTCGATCACCAGGCCGATCAGGCCCACCATGCCGAAGCGGATGAACTGGCTGACGGCGATCATCCGGCCGGGCGTCATGCGACGCCTGATTGGTGCCGGCAGCAGACGGTCGAGTGCCGGCAGCAGGCGGTCGAGTGTCGGCTGCATCGCGGGCACGGTCCGGCTGTTCCGCGTCCTGGGTAACGCGGGGCGGGCGGGGACCGCAAGCAGTGTCATGCGGTCTGCGGCCTTGAGCGCCGCGGGGTCGGGACGCGGGTCCAGGCAACGACGCCGGGGCGGTGGTTTTGCGCCCACGCGGTGGTTTGATCGGGGGTGCGCATGGAGCAGGCATGGGGGGACGGCTTGACAGCGGCGGAACCAACCGCTCGATGACCGGATGGGGACGAAGCGGATCCTGGCATGATCATCGGCACCGCCGGCCATGTGGATCACGGCAAGACGGCTCTGGTGAAAGCCCTGACCGGGGTCGATGCCGATCGTCTGGCCGAGGAAAAGCGACGCGGGATCACCATCGACCTGGGCTACGCGTACAGCGACGAGCTGGGCTTCATCGACGTGCCGGGGCACGAGCGGTTCGTGCATACGATGTTGGCTGGCGCCAGCGGCATCGACAGTGCGCTGCTGGTGGTGGCGCTGCCCGAGGGCATCAGGCCGCAGACCCGAGAGCACCTGCAGATCCTGTCGCTGCTGGGGATCGAACACGGCGTGGTGGCGCTGACCAAGGCCGATCTGGCGGTGGACCGTGTTCCCGAAGTCGCTGCAGAACTGCAGGCCCTGCTGGCGGGGACGCCGCTGTCAGGCATCGCGATAATCCCGGTTTCGGCGGTGACCGGGCAGGGGATCGACGTGCTGCGTGCGGCGTTGCGCGACGCGCCGGCGCGGGGGCGGGATGTGGACGGCTATCCGCGCCTGGCGGTGGACCGGGCGTTCAGCCTGTCCGGCACCGGATTGGTGGTGACCGGCACCCTGGTCAGCGGGCGCATCGCGGTGGAGGACCGGCTGGTGCTGTCGCCCGGGGGACAGGAGCTGCGGGTGCGCGGGCTACACGCGCAGAACAAACCCGCGGCCGAAGCGGTGGCTGGGCAGCGTGTCGCGCTGAACATTGCTGGGCCTCGGTTATCGAAGGACGTCGTGACGCGGGGTGACTGGGTGCTGCATCCGGATATTCATGTCCCGGTGACCGTGATCGACGCTCGGATATCGCTGCTGGCGGATGCGCCTCGGGCAATGCGGCAGGGAACCCAGGTGCACCTGCACCTGGGTGCGGCGCATGTGATGGCTCGGGTGTCGCTGCTGGATCAGGAGCGGCTGGAGCCGGGGCAGGCGGCGGCGGCACGGCTGACCTTGCAGCAGCCGATCGGGGCATTGGCGCGGGACCGGATCGTGCTGCGCGACACCGGGGCCACCTGCACGATCGGCGGCGGTGTCGTTCTGGACCCGTTTCCGCCGCGGCGTGGCCGGCGGACCGCGGGGCGGCTGGCGCAACTCAGGACGCTGATTGAGGCGGATCCGGTACAGGCGCTGCGTGGGCTGCTCAACGTTGCTCCAGGATGGGTGGCGCAGGACCTGTTCATGGGCGCGCGCAATGTCCGGCAGGACCGCCGCGAAGCGCTTGTCGCGGCGGTGCCGGCGGTCGCGGCTGGCGGGCTGATTCTGTCGCCGGCGGCCTTTGAACGCATGCGCGATGCGGTTGTGACGGCGCTGTCGGCGCATCATCGTGCCGCCCCCGAGTTGCCTGGGTTGCAGCCCGAACGGCTGCGGCTGCTGGTGGCGGGGGCGCCGCCGGCGGTGGGTTTCGTGGGTATCCTGGACGCGTTGCTGCGCGAGGCGGTGATCGCCCGCGACGGGCCGTGGTTCCGCCTGCCCGGTCACCGCATCGCCCTGTCGCTGCAGGACGAAAAGCTGTGGCATGCGGCGAGGCCGATGATCGAGGCGGCGCGGTTCCGGCCGCCCAGGGTGCGGGATATCGCAACGATGCTGAAGCTGTCGGAGCCGGCGACACGGGTGACGTTCAAGCGGTTGATGCGGATGGGACAGATTGTGGAGATCGCGCCGGACCATTTCTTCCTGCGCCAGGCAGTGGCGGAAATGGCGGCGATCGCGGCCGAGGTGGCGGATGCCGATGGGCTGCTGACAGCGGCGGCGTTCCGCGATCGGCTGGATAATGGGCGGAAGGTGGCGATCCAGATCCTGGAGTTCTTCGACAAGGTAGGGGTTACCATCCGTTCGGGCGACACCCGCAAGGTCAGGCGAGACCGGCTTGCTTTGTTCGGCCCGGGCGAGGCGCCGGACGGTTGTTAGAGCCTCCAACGCCTGCGTTGACCGGCATCTGCGCCGGGTTGGCGGGCGACCGATCCCGCGCACGCCTTTGCCGCGCACCGGCCGCTTGCCGGTCTGCTGATGAAGGAAGTTCGCCGCAAGGGGCGAACCTTGGAGCGAGCATGCGGGCTTTTGCTGGCCCGGTTATCTCCTGAGACCCGTCGCCGGTGCGACCTTGGTGGAGGAGATTGGACGCTGTCAGGCTGAACGGGACCAGCAGTTCGCGAGCGAGCGCGTATTGGCTTCTCGGACCCACCGTTTTGATGGGCAATTTTGCCAGCCAAACGTTTTCAGTCGGGCCGCCGTCGCGGTGGTCGAGCCGTTCGAACGGCGCCTATAGTTGTCGCGACGCCAGCACGCGAAGGCCGTGTCTTCTAGCCGTCGAAACCGCGCCCAGAGCACTTGCGGGGCGATCCAGCAGCTTCAAACGCTCCCGTATCCGGTTCACGCGCACGCGCGGTTCACGCACATAGCCGGCATAGCCGGAGATCCCGACGACGAAGGCGACTTCCAGAAACAGATCGTTTGACTTCACTCCCAACGAATTCGACCCGGAGTCGATGACCAGTGAGCAGATCACCAACAGCCACCCGTTGACGTTTCGGGAAACCCGCCCGAGGTGGTAAAGGAACATCCCGAACACCACCAGGAACACGCCAAACCCGATCAGGCCAAGGTCCAGCAGCATGAGGATCCAGAAATTCTCGATGTCGGTTGAATTGCCGCCGAGGCCGATCTGATATTTCAGGACCGTCATGTCGTCGTGGGAGATGCCGAACAGCCAGTTCTTCAGAGTTAGGTGCCTAAATATTTCCAGCATGGTGCTGCGCGCTTCGGCACTGCCATCGATGTACAGCGTATCCATGATGCGGTCGGCGATGGAGGTCTGGGTGACGATCACGGCGATGACGATGGGAATGATGACTGCGCCCGCAAGGACCGCGAGCAGGAAATCGAGCTTGAGGTCGCGTCGGATGATGCCGCGGAAGAGGTTATAGAGCGCTGCCAGGACGGTGACTGACAGTGTCACCCCGAGCGCGGTTCGTCCGCCGTAGGCGAGCAAGCCGATCAGCAGGATGCCAAAGATCGGGGCCGCGAAGATGAAGCGCATCCTCATGCCATAGAGCAGGAAGACGGCCATCGACGTGATCAGCGAGGCGGTCAGCGGGTGGTTGAAAAATGCGTTCGGGCGAAAATCGACCAGCGTCGTTGTTGCTGTGTCGGGGGCATCCGGGTCGATCGCGAGCGGGAACCAGTCGGTGCCGGTGGCACTCTCATACAGGGCGATGAGCACGTTCAGCACGCACAGGGCGATCAGCAGCTTCGCCAGAAAGCGTTTTTGTTTGGGATCGGCACTTTCGAGCATCAGCGCGAGCAATCCCGCTGACCAATAGCTTTCCGGATAGACCGCCGAACCGCTAAAGCCGACAAAATAGCTGCCGTAGAGAGCGAGCACCGGGATCATGACGACGAAGATGACAAGGCCGGGGGTCTCACGGCACCGCTGATGGAACGGCATGCCACGCATCAAGACCCAGGTTCCGCAAAAAATCACCAGCACCGTGGCCGGATGCAGTTTGACCGCTTCGGGGGAGAGGCCCATTGCGTTCAAAACGACGTAGCTCAGGAAGAACTGCAGCAGGATCGCGAATACGCCCAACCGAAACATCACCGTCGCCCCCCGCGGGCGATCGGATGAAGCCTGCAAAAACTTTGGTGTCAGCACGCGCAGGTTTCGCATCGTGGCGGATTCCTGATAAGCGCGGCCGCCGGAGACGGCGCCGCGTGTTGATAGATCAAGTGGTCAATATTCTCGTTCAATGCTCGGCGCGAATGCCTGGCCGCTGGCGTTCAGCCGGACCGGATGGTCCTTCGGGACATCGGGCAGGCTTTGTATGTAGCGCGCCAGAATGCTGGCCGCTCGTTCCTCCCAGCCGGATCCGCGCAGATGGAAGGCTCCGCTGTCAAAATTGGTGAACGTCTCGACATCGCTCATGTTGAAGAACGGACCGGCGTTGCAGCCGGTGGAGGCGAACACCGCTTTCAGCTGGTCTTCCAATGCCCCGAGTTGCCCAGACTGGACGCGGCCTTGCTCGACCCGCTGCGGCATTGGCGCCCATACAATGTTCAGCACAAAGTCGTATTGTCGGCTGAGGCGGCACATATCGGCGATCGAGGCGGCGAACAGCGGCGCGAGCGACAGGGTGGCCGGCGAGGCCAGGCGGTCATCCTGGGTGACGATCGCGGCCTGATTGCGCGAGGCGGGTTCAACCGGCGCGTTCGGATCGGGTGCGGGGGGCGGCGTTGTAAAATGCGCGGGTCCGCGCTTGACCAGGGTGATCAAGGGCTCAAGAACACGCTCCTGCAGGTCCAACGCCGCTGGATACCAGTCGCGCGCGTCGATCGTCGGCATGTATTTCTTCAGAAAGGCGTGCTCATTCGGGCGGGAGAAGGTCTTCCACATGTAGTAGTGGACCGTCTGCGGATTGGCCATGACGTGGTAATCGTCCGGTGCCGCGGCGATGACGACATGTTGCGGCGGAGGATGGTTCTGTAGATAGCGGCGCAGCAGGAACAGATCGCCCGGCAGTCCGACATATTGCTGGGTTGCCAGATTGACCACCTGGGGCAGGGTGCCGACGCCGAACTGCAACGTCGCGTTGCGAATGATGCTGTCGCCCAGCAGTACGGTTCGATGCGGCTGATGATCATTGACCACCGCGAGGGCCAGTTCATCGATGCGGTTGCGGCGCAGCGGAAGATGCGCGAGCGACATCGCAAGCAACTGACAGACCACGCCGATCAGGACCGCGGCCAGGGGGAATCGGACGAAAAGGAAGCGCTTCCAGGGTCGGGACATGGTCAGAACGCGAAATAGAGGAAGCTGTGCGGCTGACCGATAAAGCCGATTACCAACCAGGTCATGCCGGCCATTGCGAAGCCCATATGCCAGTTCGGCTGGATCTTCTCCGGCTTGGCGGAGAGCGCCGGCAGCACCAGCGACAGCGGTCCGAGGACAGCGATCCAGCCCAGCATATGGGCGGTGGTGCTGGCCTCGGCGAAGAGGCTGAAGCTGGCGACATGCTGGCGCAGCGTCTCGAATGGCAGGTATGTCAGGACCCATGCGGGAACCGCGAGCTGCCCGGACGGTAGGAACATGTCGCGCAGAATGGTGTCGGCCTGTGCGAGGGAGACCGATCGGAAGTAGACCAGGGTGATCAGGATGGTGACCATGGTCAGCGCCCAGCCGACCAGGCGTGGCGGCGAGTGCAGCTTGGCCGCGTTCCAGGCGTGGTTGATGCCGAGGCCGAGGCCGTTGACCAGGCCAAACATGATGAAGGTCCAGCCGGCGCCGTGCCACAGGCCGGACAGCAGGAAGGTCATGATCGTTGGCCACAGGGTGACGCGCACGAAGGTCTGCAGGGCGCTGTGCTGCCGCGCCCTGGCTTTGCGCGCCGCGGCCAGCGCTACCGGCATGTAAGTATACATGGTGAAGAAACGGGTCATCGTGATGTGCCAGCGCTTCCAATACTCGATCATCGACGGCGCGGCGAACGGGATCAGGAAGTTATAGGGCAGGCGGAAGCCGAACATCAGGCCCAGCGCCACGGCCATGTCCGAGTATCCGGAAAAGTCGAAGTAGAGTTGCAGCGCATAGGCCACCGCACCGGCCCAGGCTTCCGGAAATGACAGGATCTGGTGCGGATCGAAGGCCAGATTGGCGAACACCCCGATATTGTCGGCGAGGCAGATTTTCTTGAACAAACCGAAGGCGAACAGGAAAACCCCTGGTGCGAACATCGACAGACCGAGACCCTTGCCTTCGCGTGTGGCGATCACCTGCCGCCCCATCTCTCGGTGCAGCACGATCGGGCCCGCGATCAACTGCGGGAAAAACATCACGAAGAACACATAGTTCAGCAGCGGCGGCACCTCGACATCGCCATCCTTGACGTCGGCCAGCAGGGCGATCTGCTGAAAGGTATGGAACGAAATCGCCAGCGGCACGACCAGATGGGAAAGATGGTATTGGGTGCCGATGACGTCGCCGAGGTTCTCGAGAAAGAAATTGCGATACTTAAAGTATCCCAGCAGGCACAGGTTGAAGACGACCGCCGCCCAGAACAGCAGACTTCTTCTGCTGTCCTTTTGCTGGCGCTGCACGGCCACCGCGAGGAGGTAGTTTACCCCGATCTGGCCGAGCAGCAGAAACAAAAACGGCACGCTCCAGTACGCGTAGAAGACCATCGACAGGCCGACCAGCGAGGCCAGCGCGGCATTGCCGTTGGTCCAGATCCGCAGCAGATGAAAGATTAGCAGCGCCGCCGGCAGAAAGCCGACGATGAACACGGGATCGCTAAACAGCATCTGCGATCAAACTCGGCCCGCGGCGCGTAAGGCGTTCTCGATATGATCGACCATCTCGCCAACGTTTTCCAGCGCGTTGATCTCTCGCGGCTTGAAGCGGATCTTGAATGCCTCTTCACAAGCCATGATGATATTGATCTGCTGCATGCTGTCCCATTTGTCGATGTCGTTCGCCGTCGTTTCCGGCCGCAGGACAAGCGTGTGATCGTTGAAGACGTCCTGAAATATCTGCTGCAACTCAGCGAAAACCTGGTCTCTTGTCATCCGCATGCCCCTGGCTTAGACGGTGAGGGTCCTACACACGCCGGGCCGGCATGTGCGAATAATCTTTCCGCGACGCCACGCCTGATGGCGCGATTGTAGGCGCGGGCATCGGCGTTTGGCCGCGCCCGGCGCACATCGTCAGTGTAAGCTAGCAAATCTGGCACGGCGATAATCCTGATCATTCGGAAATCTTTGTTCACCGGACCATGACGGCCCGGACCAAGGCCGCCCCGGACACAGCATCACCGCATCCGGCGGGCTTCGGCCGTTGGCTTGGCCGTGACCCGTACCACAGAGGAATAGTCGAATTTAAGTTCGAATTCAGTACAATTCCGGCGGCGATCGAAAATCAGCGGGGGAACGGCGCGAACTTGTCGTACACGATTTGTTGAGCACGGTTGATCGTGCCCAACGCGTTGAAGATGCCGCTGGGCTGGTCTCCGCTGTTTGGAAAGTGGCCGGCTGCCCACCAATCGATGCCGATGCCCTGCTGGCCGGGCTTCAACCGCGGTGCGCCGGGATCGGCCGTCCGGCCGTTGGCGTAGTCGGTCAGCGTCTGTGCCCAGGCAATGTCATTGGCGGATGTCATGTTGGCACCCATTTCACCGATCCAGACCGGTGCGATGTCCTTGGTCACCAGGTAACCCCACACCCGGTTCATGTAGGACACCTTGAGCGGTCCGCTGTCGGGGGAGAACCCGCCGATCTCGGTCGGGTAGTCATGGATGGAATACACCAGCTTGTCGGGCACCGACAGCCGCACCGGATAGCGTTCCGCGAGGCTCAGGTCGCCCCAGGGGGCCGGCACGCTGGGGTCGGCGAAAGCACGTTGGCGTTGCGGACCTTCGCAGATGATCAGCTTGGTGGAATCGATCGCCAGGATCGCGTTGCCGACCCGTTCGTACATGTAGCGGATGTTGTGGTCAGGGTTGCTGCTGCCGGGCTGCCACGACGACATGGCGGGGCCGTAGGCCAGCGGTTCGTTCCAGAGGTCATAGCCGACAATCGTGTCATTGCCCTTGAAGTGCCGAGCCACGGTCTGCCAATCGGCCATGAAGCGGGCGTCGCTGACGTTGCCGCGGGTGTGGCAACCATCGGTGCCGTCGCTGGCGCCGCCCTGATCATACCATAGTCCGTTGGCCTGCTGGGCGAAGCACGGTGCGGCAAGGCCTTCGTTGAAGTGATCGTCGAGGATCACCTTCAGACCGACGCGATGGGCCGCGCCGACCAACCGATCGAGGCCGGCGAGTTGCTCTCCCAGCTGGCGATTGTTCCACTCCATGCGGATCGTGTTGAAGCCGGCTGCCGCGATGGTTGCCACCTTACCGCTGACATCGATGAAGGCGCCCACGCTAAGGATGCGAACCGGCTGGTGGGTTGCGCTGACGATCTGGCTGCCCTGAGCGGAGAGCGGGCCGACCGGCAGCAGATTTGATTTTGCCAGCGCGGGATGCGTGCCGGCGACGATCGCGACCGCGAGGGCAAGACAGCGCCAGAGTCGCGCGGGTAGGGCCACGTTCATGCGCAGTCCGGCGCCGCGCTGCATACCCAGGCGTTCCTTCAGCTGCGTGCTGCGTATCGAGTCAGGCCCTGGACTTGCCCGGACCTTGGAGCGCACGTTCTTAGCCATTAGGAGGTCCGATAATCCGAGGTCCGATCTTGATAGGTATCATGCCGGCGCCGGCTCAAGTGCAATGCGCGATAATATCTGAGCGATCCAAGCCGCGTCGGGGCAACAATCGCGACCCGGCATCGATCGATCACGCGCGTCGGCTTAGGCTGGGTCAGGCCGGGGGCTGGGTCAGGCCGGGGCCAGCGCGGCAGCGGCGGCATGGCGGCGCAGCATCGCGTCGAACGCCGCGAAGACCTTGCGCATCTGCGGTTGTTTATAAGGAAACAGGTCCGGCGGGTCCATCAGATGAACGATCGCGGCGGCGTCGGCCTCGAACACCAGCAGCCGCCCGTCGCGAGTTTCGGCGCAGTCGATAGAGTAATAATCTAAGCCGATCCGCTGATGCAGGGCGTCGAACGCGGCGGCGTGGCGGCGCGCAAAGCCATCATCGAAAGCAGCCATCGCGGCTGCCTCCTGGGCGCGCTTTTCGGCCGAGGCGGTCATGTCGGCGTTGAGATAATGTACCATCCAATGGGCGGAGATCGCCATGTGACAGAGGAACGGCTGGCGCTCGATAAAGGCGATGCGGGATTTGCGGTAGTGTCCGTCGGGGCTGCTGTAGTCCTCGAACGCGGTGACGAAGAACTGACGCTCGAAGGAAAAGCGAAGATACTCGGCCAGTTCCGCCGAGGTGCGGAGCAGTGCGAGGCCGCTGCCGGCATGCGAACCGCGTGGCCGGATCAGGCAGGGATAGGGACCATCCGGCGCCGCGAAGCCGTCGATCGGGTGGCCGGTTCGCAGATGATCCGCCAGCGCCGTCCGCGGCAGGGCCACCGCGCGCGGGCTGCATAGTCCGGGCAGGTCGGCCAACGAGCGGGACAGAGTGTCACGCTCCAGCGCCGGCAGAAAGCGAGGATTGTTCAGCACCGGGCGCGGCCAGTTGGCATACAGCCGGCGCAGCCGCAGCAGGGCGGCGGGATCCGCTTCGCCCACAGCGAAGAAGGCGAGGTCATGGTTGGGGATGACCGGCGGCAACGGCCGGTGCGGCAGCAGATAGACCAAATCCAGCCGCACATTGAGGTAGTTGGTCAGAAAGTCGAGCGGCGTGTTCACCATCAGATCGCCGGGTCCGACCAGTGCCAGCAACCGTAACGCCTGATCGGGGGTGTCGCCCACCCGGTAGATCTGGCTGGCCTCCAGGGCCGCATCCTGCAGGTTCAGGCCCTCGGCCCGGCGGAAGGCGAGCAGCGATGCGATGGCCGCATCGTAGCTGCGGGCAGCGTCGTCCGCCGCCGGCGAATTGTCGCTGCCGGCCTGATCGATCCGCTGCATCAGGGCTTCGTGGTCGTTGCCCCTGTAAGCGAATGTTGTCAGATCCGCGGTGCCTCGGACGATCGGTGGCACGAACGCGTCGCTGAGCACCGGCATGGCTTTATCGATGTAGGACATCGGCAGTCTCGCCTTGGGTTGCAGCGGTCAGTTTCGCAGCCAATGATTAATGATTGGTTTCCATTGGCCGCCGGGATTTGCGTCAGGCAACGAAGCTCGGTGCGGGGTCCCGCGGCGGCGACCGCTTCGTTGTGACTGGCGTTTCGGTCTGGCGACGTCGCTAGAGCGGTTTTCGTTCGCCTTGGCTCACGGAACCCGCTCTACCTCATTGTTTGATCGCATGATTCACCGTTCCGGCGATGCCACCTGCTCGGATCATGCTCTAGAGGTCGCGGAGCATCTGCCGCCGGAGCCGACCCCCGCGTTGTAGCCGATCTTCGCTGGTATCGGTGGTGCTGTTCTCGGCGGCGGTGTCCGTCCAAGGCGGCACCGACCACATCAACGAGCGCGACTGAGCGGATCTGTTCTATAAGGGGTTTCGTTACAGTTCACGTGCTGTGGCCGAATATTTTGAACGCGGAATCTGGCACAACGGATATCTGGCACAATGGTGACGCAGAGTTCTGCTACCGATAGAACACGTTGTTGTTCTGCCATCGTGAGGCAATCGTCGATTACCGGGTTTGACCGCCGCGGTGCCAACAGCACTCCCCTCGTGTATCCGGCGCATCCCATGAGCAAGCGGGAATTGCGTTCGGCGTTGCGCATCGCACCTCGCCGAACCCTGGCGCACAGGATGGGCGATCCGGCCGACCGGGACGTCCCTGTTTGAGAAGACGATCCAGGTCGGAGGTTGGTCCGACCTCAGACGGTCGCGCTCCTAGTGGTCCGATCCCGACAGACGCATCCTCACGGCCGGGTGAATCGGCCCACCAAATCAAGCACTAGTGGCAAAATTCGACGGATCTATCCGTCGGATTTTGTCCACTAGGGTCGGTGGAAGAGTCCGCGGCTTTGGCTTGTGATCGCCGGTCTGCCAACATCGGGCGTCGCATCGCATGACCGGAGGAACCACCATGGCCATCAACTATGAAAAGCGGGACGGTGTGGCGTACATCACCCTGAACAACCCGGCCAAGGCAAACATACTGGACAAGCCGACCTCGGACGCGATTTCGGAAGCCTGGGTCGACCTGTGGGAGGATCGCCATATCCGCTGCGCCATCATCACCGGTGCGGGGGACCGGCATTTCTGCGGTGGCCACAACCTGGCGCCGCGGCCGGACCTGACGGAAGAGGACCGCGAATACCTGCGTGCCCAGCGCATCTACTGGCCGCTGGCCGGCACCGTGCATGGACAGAAAACTGGCGTCGATGGCCGCATGGGGGATCATTACCCGCGGGTGTGGAAGCCGGTCATCGCGGCGATCAACGGCTGGGCGGCCGGGGCGGGGCTGTACATGCTGCTGACTTCCACCGACATCCGCATCGCCAGCGCCGAGAACGCCCGCTTCAAGTTCTCACTGCTGACCCAGGGCTGGCTGGGCCACGGCCCGGGGGCCAGCATGCTGATCAAGCAGTTGCGCTATATCGATGCGATGAAGATCCTGCTTACGGACGAACCGTTCGACGCCTCGGAGGCGCTGCGGGTCGGACTGGTCAACGAGGTCGTTCCGCACGCTCAACTTATGCAGCGCGCGGAACAACTGGCCCGCCATATTGTCACACTGCCGCCGGCCGCCGTGCGCATGATGAAGGAGTTCGTGGTCCGCTTCGGCAACCTGCCGGACGACCAGGCGTGGCACGTGCAGAACCTGATCAACTCATTGCTGATCCAGACGACGGTGGACGGCGAGGAAGGTCGTAGGGCGTTCAACGAGAAGCGTCCGCCGGCGTTCACCGGCACGTTGCGCAAGCGTGGCGAGCCGTGGCCGGAACCGTCCGAAGGAGACGCCAGGCGTCTGGACGAAGCCTATCGTAGCGGAGAGTTCTGAGCGGTCGCTCATGCCATCCATGACTGGTGCCGGGCCGCTGGCTGTGCTGAACGGGCTAGTCTCCAACTGCCGAGAACGCGAGACGCCAGCCACCGCGATGCGGCACGCCCGTACTCTCGGATATCGTGGTGGTCGCGATGCGGCGGCTGGACTCTTATCCAGACCCGGCGTTATGTTCATTCATACATAACGAGAGGGAGAGAACCATGGACGTGACCGCATCGCACAGCCGGTTGAGCAACATCGCCCGCGACTTCATCGCCCGGCGCCATAAGCTGCTGATCGGCGGCGAATGGGTCGATGCCAAGTCGGGCAAGACCTTTGCCGTGTTCGACCCGTCCAATGGCCAGCAGATCGGGCAGGTCGCGGAAGCCGGCGCCGAAGACATCGCCGATGCGGTCGCCGCGGCGCGGCGGGCGTTCGAGGACGGCCCCTGGGCGAGGATGAAGCCGACTGAACGGGGCAAGCTGGTCTGGAAGTTGGGCGACGTGCTGGAAACCCACGCAGACGAGCTGGCGGAGCTGGAGGCGCTGGACAATGGCAAGCCGATCCACGACGCCCGCGCGGTGGACCTCCCGTTCGCCTGCGAGCTGCTGCGCTACATGGGCGGATGGTCCACCAAGATCACCGGCCAAAGCATCCCGATCTCGGCGCCCGGCGACTGGCACGCCTACTCGATCCGCGAGCCGGTCGGTGTGGTCGGCCAGATCATTCCTTGGAATTTTCCGCTACTGATGGCGGTGTGGAAGATCGCCCCGGCGCTCGCGGCAGGTTGTACGATCGTGCTGAAGCCAGCAGAGCAGACCCCGCTGTCGGCGATCCGGTTGGGCGAGCTGATGCAGGAGGCCGGCTTCCCGCCGGGCGTGCTGAATGTGATCACCGGCGATGGTTCGGCCGGGGCGGCCCTGGCGGCGCATCCGGACGTGGACAAAGTGGCGTTCACCGGCAGCACGGAGGTCGGCAAGCTGATCGTGCAGGCGGCCGCCGGCAATCTGAAGAAGGTCTCCCTTGAACTCGGCGGCAAGTCGCCGGCGATCGTGTTCCCGGATGCCGATCTTTCGGTCGCGATCCCCGGCACCGCGTCCGGTATCTTCTTCAACATGGGCCAGTGCTGCACCGCGGGCTCACGCCTGTTCGTCCACGAGCGCATCTTCGACAAGATGATGACCGGGCTGGCCGATGAGGCCGCGAAAATCAAGATCGGGCCGGGCTTGGACCCGGACACGCGCATGGGGCCGCTGGTTTCGGACGAACAGTTCCAGCGCGTCACCGGCTTTCTCGACTCAGGCCGCGCGCAAGGCGTGGAAGTCGTCACCGGCGGTAAGCGGCACGGCCACGAAGGCTACTTCGTCGAGCCGACCGTGCTGACAAAGACGACGCCGGATATGAAAGTAGTACGCGAAGAGATTTTTGGGCCGGTCGTCTGCGCCATGCCATACAACGACGATGACCTGGACCGGATCGCCAGGCAGGGCAATGCCACGGACTATGGTCTCGCGGCCTCGATCTGGACCCGCGACATCGGCATTGCTCACAAGCTCGCTCGCAAGCTCCGTGCCGGCTCCGTCTGGATCAACGTTCACAACTTCAACGACGTGGCGCTGCCCTTCGGTGGCTACAAACAATCCGGTTGGGGACGGGAGATGGGTTACGAGGCCATCGAGCTGTACACCGAAACGAAAGCCGTGGCGGCGCTGCTGTAGGGCGTCATGAACCGCGGCGCTAAACGAGAGCGTCTCACCACGTGGGCCGTGACCCCGGATGGGGAGCGGGTGCGGCCCGGTTTCGAGGACAAGGCCGGTCAGCCGTGTACCATCAGCCTGCCTGTCGCCGTGCTCGTTGCCTCGATGCGGACGATCCCGCGCATGCCGCGCCGGGCATTGGACAAGCGCTTCGCCAACCGATGGTCCACCAGCTTGATGACCAGCGCGTGACGCGGATCTGGATGGCTTCATCCTGAGCCCTCACCACGCCCCAACGGTTCTGGAGTGACGTTTGCCGTTCTGTCGTGGCAAGCCGACCGGCTAGGCGACACCCCCCGGGCCGGGCCGATTACCGCTCATTGGTGAGAGCGGCTGTTTCAAATCGATCTGACGGAGTTCTTCCATGACTGTCGATATCAAGACGACCCGCCATCCTTTCCTGGATGGAAAGCCGAAACGGATGCTGATCGACGGCAAGTGGCTCGAGGCGGCGTCTGGCAAGACGTTCGACACGCTTAATCCATCCACCGGCGAAGTGCTGGCCGCCGTCGCGGAGGGTGACAGCGAGGACATCGACCGCGCGGTCGATGCGGCCAGGCGCGCCTTCAACGGGCCGTGGCGTAAGTTCAAGCCGTTCGAGCGGCAGAACCTGCTGCTGAAACTGGCTGATCTGGTGGAGCAGCATTTTGATGAGCTGGCGGCGCTCGACACACTGGACATGGGCGCCCCGATCAGCCGCACCAAGAGCGGGCGGCTGCGGGCGCTCGGCATGTTGCGCTACTACGCGGGCCAGGCAACGTCGATCCACGGCGAGACGATCGAGAACTCGCTGCCCGGCGAATATGTTTCCTTCACCTTGAAGGAGCCGGTCGGCGTCGTCGGCGCGATCATCCCCTGGAACGGGCCGTTGAGCGCTACGATCTGGAAGATCGGCCCGGCGCTGGCCACGGGCTGCACCGTCGTGCTCAAGCCGGCCGAGGAGGCGCCACTGACGCCGCTGCGGCTGGCTGAGCTGTGCCAGGAGGCGGGTGTGCCACCTGGCGTCGTCAATGTCGTTCCAGGCTATGGTGAAACCGCTGGCGCGGCCCTCGCCGCCCATCCCGACGTGGACAAGGTGGCATTCACCGGCTCCCACCTCACCGGCCAGAAGATCATTCAAGCCTCGGCCGGCAACTTGAAGCGCGTGTCACTGGAACTCGGCGGCAAGTCGCCGGACGTGGTGTTCGCCGATGCCAACCTGGATGCTGCGGTGCCGGGCGCGGCGATGGCGGTCTTCGCGAACTCGGGCCAGATCTGCAGCGCCGGCACGCGCTTGTTCGTGGAGCAGCGCATCTACGACGAGTTTACCGCCCGCATCGCCGAGTACAGCAAGTCGCTTCGGGTGGGGGACAGCAGCAACGCGGACACGCAGGTCGGCCCGCTGGTCTCGGCCGAGCAGTTGGATCGCGTGACGGGGTATCTGGCGATCGGGCGTCAGGAAGGCGCGCGCCCGCTGTCGGGTGGCGAGCGGCTGACCGATGGCGATATGGCCCAAGGCTACTTCGTGCCGCCGACCGTGTTCGCCGACGTCCGCGACGACATGCGGATTGCCCAGGAGGAGATATTCGGCCCGGTGATCTCGGCGATCCCGTTCACCGACATCGAGGAGGTGATCGAGCGCGCCAACCGGACCAGCTTCGGGCTTGGCAGCGGGTTGTGGACCCAGGACGTCACCAAGGCCCACAGACTGGCGCGCGGCATCCGTGCCGGCTCGGTCTGGATCAACTGCTACCAGGCGATGGATCCGGCGGTGCCATTCGGCGGCTACAAGATGAGCGGTTACGGACGTGAAAGCGGCAAGCAGCACGTGGAGGAATACCTCAACGTCAAGGCGGTCTGGATCAAGACGGCCTGACGACGCGTGGTCTTCGTTCGCGGCGGATCGCGTTGCCATCGTTATGATTGCCTTGGCGATGGCGCGGGCTGATCCGTCTCGCCTTGCGCGGCCGGTTCAGCCCGGCGAACCCGGCATAGCACTGCAACGGGGTGCCGTAGGCGACGGCCCGCGACGCCGGGCCGGTGCCGCCAAGCCCGGAGGCCGAGACATAGATCAGCCGCGGGTTGACGGTCCGCACGGCTTCGACGCCCAGGCCCAGGCGGTCCATCACCCGGTGGCGAAGTTCTCCACCAGCACGTCGGCGCGGGCGGCCAGGGTCTTGGCGACGGCGATCGCCTTGGGATTCTTCCGGGGCCGTGAAAGGAACGGCGGGAACAGGATCTACCGGCGGGCGATGATCGCGACGGGTCCGCCGCCATCCGGTCCCTGGTGTTCGGCGCCGCCGGAGACGAACAGGTCGGTTCGTCCCACCACTCCGGCCAACACACCACCGACCAGTGCCCGCGCGTGCCGCGTGGCGTTGATGTCGCTGTCGTCCAGCATGATGTGGCGCGCACCACGGATCCGCCCGGTGGTCGATGGATCGGCCTTCGCCAGCACCGCCAGCACGGTTTCGCGGGCGGCATCATCCAACTGACCCAAGGCGGATAGTCCGGCATCCGCCAACGCGCCGACCACAGCGGGAAGATCGATCGCGTCGCGCATCACGCGGTGGGCGATGATCAGATTGCTTGCCCAGGACGCGCTGTTGCCGAGCACGATGACCTCGTTATGCATCAGTTCGATTCCGGCCGACGTGCTGGCTCGGCCGGACCACAGATCGAGGCGGCGGCAGACCACGTCGTCGTCAAGTGCCCGCGGGTCCACTTCGTGCAGGGCCAGCGCGACACCCAGCGCCGAGGCGCCGCGCGAGTAGCCCATCGACTTATAGCTATTGTCGGTCACCGTGGGCCGGCCGCGCGAGGCCGCTTCGATAATGCGTTCCCCGGTCAGCAACGGACACTTGACCTGCACGTAGTGGACGTCCTCCGGCCGGCTGATGCCGGCGTGCGCCATCGCTCTGGCGACGGCCTCCGCGGTTGCGTTGATCTGGGCGCGGCGGCCGATCTCCTCCGGGCGGAAGGCGCGGGTAACATTGGTGCCGATCGCCAGGCTGTGGGTGGGCGTCGATCCCGCTTCGGCGTCTCGCACGGTGAAGACCAGCAGGTGCGGCGACAAGCCGCCCTCGGTGCCGCCGGACATGACCATGGCGATGCGGTCGCCGACCTCTGCCGGGGTGCAACCGAGCGTGCCGGCCAGGGCGCTCTGCAGCGCGGTGACGGCGTAGGCGCGGGTGAAGTCATTGACGCAGCCGTTGCCCTCGGTCTTGCCGAAGATCGCGCGGATGGTGCCCGGGTCAATTGTCCCGGTGGCGATGAGGGCGAGCAGGCCGGTCGTGTCGGCGGGGTGCGCGGTGGGCAGACGAAAGACGTCGCAGCAGCGCGGGGTGTCGCGGGTCATGGCGTTGTGTCTCTTTGTTCCGATATAGATCTGATTCGCGAGTGCGGAGTCGTCGGAGAGGTGAATCACGCGATCAAACAAATGATTGACGAGCGACATCCGGTCAACTCGACGGAATGTCGCTCTGAACGGGTTGCCCGGAGAAAGCATCGCCGATGAAGCTGGAAGCGTGAGTCGCGGTTACTGCCGCGCGGCGCGGCGCGGCCGATCGCCGATCCGTCGTCGGCACTCCGCTTGGCAGCCTGGCGGAGCCGGAGGAGATGGCGCGGAGTGCCCCGTTCCCGCTGGCGGAGTGCCCCGTTCCCGCTGGCGGAGTGCCCCGTTCCCGCTGTCGGAAGGCGTCGTATGTTTAGCGCCCGGCGCTGTCGCTGGATGCTGGTCAGAGCGCCACCTGAATGCCAGAGTTAAGGTTACAGACCTGCCCACGGGTTGTGGCACTTAACGTAATACCGCGGAACGACCATGCCGATACCTGTCATTCTCGATTGCGACCCTGGCACCGATGATGCGGTGGCGATCCTGCTGGCGCTGGCCTCACTGGAGCTGACGGTGCTGGCGATCACGGTGGCCGGCGGCAACGTCGGTTTGGAGCACACCCTGGCCAATGCGCTCGCGCTGACCACGCTGGCCGGGTCGACTGTGCCCGTCTATGCCGGGGCGGACCGGCCGCTGCTGGGCGCGTTTACCAGCGAAACGCGGATCCACGGCGCGAATGGCCTGGGCGGCGTCGTGCTGCCGAAGGGTGGTCCGCCAGCGCCTGGGGTGGCGGCGGACGTGATCCGGCGGATCCTGCGCGCGGCAGCCGAACCGGTGACACTGATCGGCATCGGGCCGGCCACCAACCTGGCGCTGGCGCTGATGACCGAGCCAGGGCTGGTCGGGCAGGTTGAGCGGATCGTGCTGATGAGCGGCGCCTGGGCCGAGGGCAACGTCACACCGGCCGCCGAATTCAACGCCTGGAGCGATCCAGAGGCGCTGGCGATCCTGCTGGGCTGCGGCCGCCCGGTGGTGTTCGCGACTTTGGAACTGACGGCTCAGGCTCTGCTGACCCCGGCCGGGATCGCCGCCTGGCGCGGCCTCGGCCAGGGGCGGTGCCTGCGGGCGGCCTGCGATATTCAGTCGACCGTACCCGCTTCGGGTCGGCTTGGCGGACTGGGCGCCCCGCTGCATGATCCATGTGCGGTGGCGTGGCTGATCCGTCCGGACCTGTTCACCGCCCGAGCGTGTTCGGCCCGGATCGATCTGGGTCCCGGGCCAGGTCGGGGCCGCACCTTGATCGATCGCTGGGGCCGCACCGGCGATCGGCTTGACGCCTCGGTGCTGGAGACGGTGGACGCGGATGGGCTGTTCACTCTGCTGGGCGGGAGGCTCGCCCTGTTGCCGTGATCGTGGCACTCTTGGGTCTTTCCCTGGAGCGACCTGGTATGGATTCGAACGCACTGCCCTTCGACGCCGACGCCATGCTCGCGGGGCTGCGCGAGTGGGTGGAATGCGAGAGCCCGACGTTCGACGCTGCCTCGGTCAACCGGATGATGGACATCGCGTCGCGCGCCTTGGTGGTGGCGGGGGCGCGGATCGAGCGGGTCGCCGGCCGCATGGGGTTCGGCGACTGCGTCCGCGCCAGCTTTCCGCATGCGACGCCGGATGTTCCGGGGATCCTGGTGATGGGTCACCTCGACACCGTGCACCCGATCGGCACGCTGGAAAAATTGCCGTTCCGGCGTGATGGAATGCACGCCTGGGGGCCGGGCATCCAGGACATGAAGGGTGGCAATTACCTGTCGCTGGAAGCCATTCGCCAGTTGCAGCGCGCCGGGCTGCGCACCAAGCTGCCGGTCACCGTGCTGTTCACCAGCGACGAGGAGATCGGCAGCCCGTCCACCCGCGACCTGATCGAGGCCGAAGCCGCCCGCCACAAATACGTCCTGGTTCCCGAACCGGCGCGGCCTGACGGCGGGGTGGTGACCGGGCGTTACGCGATCGCTCGGTTTAATTTGGAGGCGACGGGGCGGCCCAGTCATGCCGGGGCCAATCCGGGAGCAGGGCGGTCGGCGATCCGCGAGATGGCGCGCAAGCTGATCGAGATCGAGGACATGACAACCGAAAGCTGCACCTTCAGCGTCGGCGTCATCCATGGCGGCCAATGGGTCAACTGCGTCACCACCACCTGCACCGGCGAGGCGCTGTCGATGGCCAAGCGGCAGGAGGATCTGGATCGCGGGGTCGCCGCCATGCTGGGCCTGCGCGCATCGTCCAACGAGATCCAGTTCCAGGTCACCCGCGGCGTCACGCGTCCGGTGTGGGAACCTGACGCAAAAGGCACGGCGTTATACGAGACAGCGTGCGAGGTCGCCCGTGGGCTGGGGTATACGATCAACCCTCAGAGCTCGGGCGGTGGATCGGACGGCAATTTCACCGGGGCGATGGGGGTCGCCACGCTGGATGGGCTGGGTGTGGCAGGGGCAGGGGCGCATACGCTGGATGAGCACATTCAGATCGACAGTCTGGCGTATCGCGGCAAGCTGATGGCCGGGCTGCTGATGGCGTTGGCGTGAATATGGGAACGCTCCTGACAGAATAGACAACGCGGCCTTATGGGCATGGCCTGACGGGCGGTCCGCAGCCGACGTCGCATGTTCGCGGGCCTGGCGTGCGTGAGCGTGGCCGCGCCGTTGCTGCCAGTTTTGCCGCGGTCCGCTGCGAATTCTTGGAGATCAAGGCCGCACCGGCGAGCTGTGCCGAAGCAGCTGCTCAAGGCCAATCCTTGTAGTTTTTTGATAGCAACGATTTGAATACGTTTGTGTGGTCAGTAATTTTTACACTGCGCGGCGCGATGAATTCCGGTCATGATCTTGGATTAGAGGTGATTGTTCGCCGCTTTTACGGGATGGCCGGCTGCTGCACATATCGTGGTATGGTCGGCGGTTTTACAGTGTTGATCAGCCATTTTGGCTGAGTGGTCAGGATCGACCGCATGCCCGGGCCTATACTGGCCTTTTGCTGATCTTGAAGCGTGCAACGGAGCGAGTTTTGCCGATGGCACGCGGCTTGCGACTGTGTCCGCGGGTTCATCTGCAAACCCAATTCAGGAGCAATACATCATGCGTTCAACACATCGTTCCTTGCGTCACGCGCTGCTCGGCTGCGCTGCGATGGTCGTGCTCTCGTTCGCGGCGACGGCGGCGCACGCCGAAGCCTGGGAGATCGACTACACGACGGCAAGCGGCGGCAGCGCCATGCTTGATCTCGTAACCGACAATACACTTACCAATGGCGCCTCCAACGTGGTCGGCATCAGCGGTGTGCGCGACGGTTCGGCCATCACCGGTCTATCGTCCTACGCATCCTCGGATCAGTTCCTGTTCCAGGTGGAACCGTATGTCGATTTTGCTGGCGTTTCGTTCACGACCGCTGATGGTAACGCTTACAACCTCTTTACCAACAACGGCTATTTCGAGCTGTCCCAAGCTGCCGACCCAGGCGGCTTTCCGAACAATGATCCGGCCATCAGCGGCCTTAAGGTGACCGACGTGCCGGAGCCCGCATCCATGGCGCTGCTAGGTGCCGGACTGGTCGGGATTGGCGCAAGCCGCCGTCGCGCCGCCAAGCGCGTTATGAGTGTCGCGTAGGTCTGGAACTGAATTATCCGCGGGCGCAGCGTCCAAAACGGACGTGCGCAGTTCTTGTCCAAGCGTTTTCCAATTGGCGCCGGAAAGCCGCTGGCCGAACATCGGCTGATCGGCGTGCCTCTTCGACCACTGATAATGTTGTTCAGGGCTGATCTTCAGATCATGACTTGAAGTTGACCCCCCGATCCGGACTGACTGACCGAAGAGGAGTGCCGGTGTTCCAGCTGGCGATCTGGACGGAGGAATATCCGACGACGTTAAGCTATGACGGCAACACGATGCTGACCGATCTGGTCGGTGCCGAAATGAATGAAGCGGCGGGTTATGGCGGCAACTACGCGGGGTTGATCTCGCTGAAGTGGAAGTCAAGGCTTGGTGAGGCCTGATTCGTCGCCAGTCCCGGAGCCCGTCTCGTTGGCGCTGCTGGGCGCGGGCGTTCTGGGCCTGGGCGTGGCGACACGCCGGCGGAAAACCGTCGCTCGCGCCTGAGCCATCGGGCGACCGGGGCGCCTGCGGGGCACCTCGGTCACGTTCAGCGAAAACCGGTCTGAGCTGGCGGATCTGCCGGCGTGGATTCGCGAGAAGAGCGGTCGCGATTCACAGTTGCGCGGGAAAGCCGACGCGCCGAAGGGCGGTTAGCGAACGGCCATGCGTACCAGCGCGCCGGTGACGTCGAACAGATCGAGCAGCCGCGCGACATAATGATCATGCACCACAAAGCCGGGCGCTTTGGGATCGTGCATCTGCCGCTCCAGCGCGTCCAGCATGCGCTGCAGGCGCCGCTCGTGCAGCCCAAGTCTGCGTTGTATCGGATCGGCGACGACCCCGGCAAAGGCTGACGCTACGGTCGACGCGGCCAGCAACCCGCCGGTCAGCCCGGCCACCAGGAAGGCTGACGGCGCCACCGGAAACAGCGTGTACCAAACCGAACCCAGTGCACCGCCCATCGGGAACGACATCACCGCGGCCCGCTGGGCGATGGCGCTGGCCAGGGTCGGGCCGAGCGACAGCGCACCGGGGGTCAGCTTTTTCAACGCCAGAGCCCCGGTGCTCAGGCTCAGCAAGGCCGTGGTGATCTCGGTCGCGGCCGCTCGGGTACGCGTGTATTCGGCCATCGCGGCTTCGAGGCGCTGACGCAGCGCGGGATCGTCGCCGCGGCCGCCAAGCGCCTCCAGCGTAGGCGTCAGCGCGGCCACCACCCGGGGATCTGACAAGATCGTTTCGGCCAGGGCGTCCCTGGCGAAGACACGGTCATCGCAGCGGAAAGGCAGCTCAAGCAGATCGGCGTGCAGCCGCCACGCCAGTTCCTTGCCGACCGCCGTATGCACCAGCAGGCGCTTGCTGCCGAGGCTCGAGGCGACGCGTGATGCTCCGATCTTTCCGGCTGCCTTGGCCGCGAGCAGCAGCCCCACCTGCGGCGCGGCCATGGTCAGGTTCAGCGGCGCCCGAGCGATGTCCCAGCCAACCGCGGCTCGGTGTAGGCTGAGCGACCCGCGCAACGAGAAATTCCGGTCGATGAAGGGGCGAACCCGCGTGCGGCGCTGCTGGAAATAACGGCGGATGCCGTCGTCGACGATCTGGCGGGCGAGCGCCTGGTGCGCGTCCGCCTGGACCGGAGGTATTGCCAGCTCAACAGTCATTTTCTGCCTCCCTGCCGGTCTGGGCCGCCCGAACGGCATCGGGCTAAGCCGTTACGGATTATCCGGGGGGTTACAAATGTCCATGGCTGCGACCGACGACAAGGTCTTCGAGGCCGTCGTGATGAGGCGCGTCTGGCTGACCGCCCGCCCGGAGCGCGCCATTTGGCTGACATTGGAATAAAGGACTTGGCTGGCGAACAACCCAGGTGTGTTGTCACGACGCGGGCCGATGGTGTGGCGGCGGCGCACGTTTAATTGGCACCGCCAGGCCGCCGGCGTGCTGGCGCGGATTTCTTCATCCCGATTAGCGAACGGTTAATGTTTGGCCGGCATTCTGCCGCTCTCCGGAGGGCATCAATGGCGGGCAAAGGCGACAAGAAGGCCTCGAAGGGCGGGGTCATCATCAGAAAGTACGAGATCGTCGAGGCCGGCCACCATGGCGGCGCGTGGAAAGTCGCCTACGCCGATTTCGTGACCGCGATGATGGCGTTCTTCCTGCTGATGTGGCTGCTGAACGCCACCACCGAGGCTCAGCGCAAGGGTCTCGCCGATTATTTCAGTCCGAACAACCTGATGTCGCACGCCTCCTCGGGCACCGGCCAGCCGTTTGGCGGCCATACCGCGTTCGACGAGGGCGCGATGGTGTCCGACCGCGGCAGCGTTGAGATCAACGCCGGCAAGCGTCCGGTCATCGATCGGACCGTCGAGGGCGATGATCCCGTCTACACCAGCTTCCACCGCGCCAAGTCCGGTGATGGCGTCGGTCAGGGACCGATGGCCGACGATCAGGACGCCGACGACGCGACGGACGACAAGCCGCTGGGCCAGAAAGGGACGCGTCCGGCACCCGGTCCGGGCGGTGCCTCCGACGTTCTGCGCGAGGGCCAGCCCGACGTCCGGCCGATGACCGCGGTCGATCTGGCGGCGGAGAAGGCAGCCAAGGAAAAGGCCGCGCTGGAACAGGCGGCGCAGCAGATCAAGGACGCGGTGCGCGACGATCCCGCGCTGGCGGATCTGGCAAAGCAGCTCACGGTCGACATGACGCCGGACGGGCTGCGCGTCCAGATCCTGGACGAGGTGAAGCTGCCGATGTTCCCGACCGGGTCGGCGGCGCCAAACGAGCGGGCCCGGCTGTTGCTGCAAAAGGTCGTGCCGGTGCTGCTGAAGCTCAGCCAGCCGATCTCGATCGCCGGACACACCGATGCGGCGCCCTTTCCGGGGCCTGACCGAACAAACTGGGAGCTTTCGGCGGAACGGGCCAATGCGACGCGGCGCCTGCTGGTCGATGGCGGTTTTCCTGAGCGGCGGGTCAAGTCGGTGATCGGCGACGCGGATCGCGATCCACTGCTGCCGGCGGATCCTTTGGCGGCGGCGAACCGCCGGATCGCCATCCTGGTGATGCGGCAGGCGCCGGTTCCGCCGCGAACCGGCCACGCCGCCGTGCCGAACCCGCCCAAACCCTAAGCTCATGTCATGCTGACGATCGGCGGCATGGTGATTCTGTTTGCCTGCGTGATGGGCAGCTACATCGTGTCCGGCGGCAGCATGGCGCCATTGATCGAGGCGGTGCCGTTCGAGATGTGGACCATCGGCGGTGCGGCGATCGGCACGATGCTGATGGCGAACAGCATGCACGATGTCAAACATACGATGGGCGCCTTCGGCAAGATGATCAAGGGCGCCGCCTTCCACAAGCCTGACTACATCGAGCTTCTGAGCCTGTTGTACTTCCTGGTTCGGTTGGCCAGCACCAAGGGCGCCATGGCGTTGGAAGTGCACATCGAGAACCACACCGAGAGCCCGGCATTCCAGAAATTCCCCAAGATCGTGGCCAATCATCATGCCAGCACGCTGATCTGCGACTACCTGCGCATGGTCGGGATGAACGCCGACGATCCCAATCAGATCGAAGACGTGATGGCCAGGGAGCTGAAGAAGACGCTGCTCGAGGAACTGCATCCGTCGCATATCATGCAGAACATGGCGGACGCGCTGCCCGCGCTGGGGATCGTCGCCGCGGTTCTGGGCGTGATCAAGACGATGTCGCACATCGATCAGCCGCCGGCGGTTCTGGGTGCGATGATCGGCGGCGCGCTGACCGGCACGTTCCTGGGTATTCTGCTGGCATACGGGCTCGCCGGCCCGTTTTCCTCCAGGATGAAGGGTATCGTGGAGGAGGAGGCGAAGTACCTCGAGGTGATCCGTGCGGTGCTGGTGACCCATCTGCACGGCAATGCGCCGCAGGTGAGTGTGGAGTCCGGTCGCAAGATGGTGCCGACCGCGCATATGCCGACGTTCCAGGAACTCGAGGAGGCGGTGCAAGCGGTGCAGATGTAGCCCGCGAGCCAGTCCGGGATCATGGCCAGTCCGGGATCATGGCCTTGCGCTCGCGCCTGACCCCCGGAGGATGGGCGGATGTTGCGATGCGGCACGGCGGGGCGCGGCGGGGCGATTTCTCTAGGCGGATGCTGGCCGGCTTCAAGTTCAATGACAACCGGGCTCGGGCCGAGAAGCCGATGCATGGTCGGCCTGGCTGGCGCCGGTCGCTGCCTGCGGGCCGCCGCGGTCGGTGCGGATGGCGTTCCAGACGCGCTGGTTCGGCGATGCGGTCATGGATTTGACGGCCCTGGGTCTCGGCTGTGACCTGCACGTTGCCGGCGGCAACTGAATGCTCATCGCGTTGCTTCGTCGCCCAGGCGGAAAGCATCGACGATCCGGCGGACCTGTCCGGCCGGGTCCACCAGCAGAACATCGAAGCGCACGCCGCGGGCGCCCCATTCCGGATGTTCGCCCAGGATAATCTCGCAGGCGCCGACAAGGCGGCATTGTTGGCGGACGGTGAGGGCAGTGGCCGCGTCGGCCAACGTCTGGCGGGACTTCACCTCGATGATCGACAGGATGCCGGCTTTCTCCGCCACCACGTCCACCTCCCCGGCCTTGGTGCGCAGGCGGCGGGCGTGGACGGTCCAACCATCCGCTGTCAACGCCGCACAGGCGGCCTGTTCGGCGGCGAGGCCGCTGGCATAGGCGGTCTGGCCCCTTCGGCGGCGCGCGTGCATGGCGTCAGGATGCATCGCGTTCGCTAAGATTTGGTGAATGCAGCCGCAGGGTGTCACCGACCCTTTTACACTCCCATGTGCCACAGGTAGCGAGGAGAGGTTATCATGGCCGCACCAGAAAACCTGTTGAGCCGGGAGACGTCACCGTATCTTCTGCAGCACGCCGCGAATCCGGTCCATTGGCGCCCCTGGGGCAGGGCGGCGCTGGATGAGGCGAAGGCGGCCAACAAGCCGATCATGGTGTCGATCGGATATGCCGCCTGCCACTGGTGCCATGTCATGGCGCATGAGTCGTTCGAGGACGCGGACACCGCGGCGCTGATGAACGGCTTGTTCGTCAACATCAAGATCGACCGCGAGGAACGCCCCGACATCGACCATATCTACATGTCGGCGCTTCACGCGCTGGGCGAGCAGGGCGGCTGGCCGCTGACGATGTTCACCACGCCCGACGGCACGCCGTTCTGGGGCGGCACCTACTTTCCCCCCGAACCACGTTGGGGCCGGCCGTCGTTCCGTCAGGTGCTGCAGGGTGTCGCCAACGCCTTCCACACCGGGGCGGAGGCGGTGACGCAGAACACCAAGGCGCTGACCCAGCTGTTGGAACGCCAGGCCCTTGCCTCGGTGGGCGACGCGCCCGGTCCGGCCCAGTTGGAGGCCGTTGCCCAGGCCTACCTGAAGATGACCGATCCGCTTAATGGCGGTCTGCGCGGCGCGCCGAAATTCCCCAATCCGGCGATCTTTCGCTTTCTGTGGCAGAACGCCTTCCGCACCGGCCAGCCCGAGGCGCAGGTGGCGCTGCACCTGATGCTGGAACGTATGTCGGAGGGCGGCATCTATGATCACCTCGGCGGCGGCTATGCCCGCTATTCGACCGATGAGATCTGGCTGGTGCCGCATTTCGAGAAGATGCTCTACGACAACGCGCAGTTGCTGGAACTGCTGGCGCTGGCGCATGCGCATCGCCCGGCCCCGCTGTACGCGCAGCGGGCGGCGGAAACCGTCGGCTGGATGATGCGCGACATGAGCGCCCAGCGGATCGATGGTAAAGCCGCGTTCGCCGCATCGGAAGACGCCGACAGCGAGGGCGAGGAAGGCCGGTTCTACGTCTGGACCGAGGCCGAGGTCGACGCGCTGCTGGGGCCGGACGCCGTCGCATTCAAGCGCGCCTACGATGTGACGCCGACCGGCAACTGGGAAGGCCGCACTATTCTGCGCCGGATCACGCCGAGCGGCACGCCGGATGAGGAAGCCGTGCTGTCGCATGCGCGGGATGTGCTGTTCCGGGCCAGGGAAAAGCGGGTCCGTCCCGGTTGGGACGACAAGGTGCTGGCCGACTGGAACGGGTTGGCGATCGGGGCCCTGGCTCGCGCGTCCGTCGTGTTCGATCAGCCAGCCTGGCTCGACCGAGCGCGGCAGGCGTTTGACTTCATTCTGACACACATGGCCGCTGGCCCCTCGGGTGCCGGTCATGACGGCATCGCGCACGCCTGGCGGCTGGGCCGGGTGACCGCGCCGGGGCTGATCGAGGATCAGGCTGCCATGGCGCGTGCGGCATTGGCGCTGCATGAGGCGACCGGCGACGCGGCGTGTCTGCAGGCAGCTGAACGGCTGGCGAACGCTGCCAGGGATGGCTTCGCGGATGGTCATGGCGGGTTCTATTCCACCGCGGCGGGCGCGTCTGATGTGCCGCTGCCGCGACCGCGGACCGCGGCCGACAATGCGACACCGGCCGGCAACGGCATCATGGCCGAGGTCCTGGCGCGGTTGTTTCACCTGACTGGCGCGGCCGAGTGGCGTGTCAGGGCCGAGGCGGTGTCGCGAGCGTTTGCCGGCGCGCCGGATCAACTGGCGGGGATGCCGACATTGCTGGCGGCGGCGGATCTATTGGAGGAGGCCGCCACCATTGTGATCGCCGGCTGCTCCCCGGGATCGCCGCAAGCGGCGTCGCGGGAATTGCCGCGGGCGGCATTGAGGGCGTCTGACCCCGCCGTGGTCGTTCTTTGCGCGACGGACACCAGCGCGCTGGCGGCGGGCCATCCTGCGTTCGGCAAGACGGCGGAACCGAGCGGTGCGGTGGCCTATGTCTGCCGTCGCAATGTGTGTGGTTTGCCGATCTCCGATCCGGCGACGTTGTCACGGACGCTGCATACGCGGGTGTGAAAGCCATTTGCCTTTTGTCTATTTGTGACGTATTGTTAGTCTGCGGGCCTGCCTGATCGTGCTGAGTTCGTTGCACGACCAAAGATCCGGAGACAGCCGATGGATGCAACCGCCAAGCACGGCGCGGCAGTGGAGGCATCGCCGGCCGACCGGCCGGTCACCCAGACGGCGGCTCTGGCGGCTTTGGGCATCGTCTACGGTGACCTTGGTACCAGCCCGCTTTACACCTATCAGGCAATCGTCGGTTCAGCGGGGGGTCAACCGTCCGTGACGGACGCGCTGGGCCTGTTGTCTCTAGTGGTCTGGGCGCTGATCGTCACCGTCTCGATCAAGTATTGCGTCTTCGTGATGCGGGCGGACAACAATGGCGAAGGCGGCATCCTGGCGTTGATGGCGTTGGTAACCGGCCGAGCGGGGCGCAGCGCGGGGGTGCTGATCGCGGCCGGGCTGTTCGGCGCGGCGCTGATCTATGGCGATGGGATCATTACGCCCGCGATCTCGGTGCTCAGCGCGCTGGAGGGCATCAACGTCGTGACCGGGGCCTTCAAACCCTATGTCGTGCCGGCCGCCCTGGTGGTTCTGCTGTTGCTGTTCGGTGCTCAGATGAGAGGCACGGCCAGCATCGGACGCATTTTCGGCCCGATCATGCTGCTTTGGTTCGCGGCCATCGGCCTGCTTGGCCTTAGCGGGATCGTGCGGCGGCCGCAGGTGTTCCTGGCGATCAATCCGCGGTATGCGATCGGCTTCTTTCTCACCCATGGCTGGCAGAGTTTCATTGTGCTGGGCAGCGTGTTCCTGGCGATCACCGGCGGCGAGGCATTGTACGCCGACATGGGACATTTCGGTCGCAGATCTATCCGCGCGGCCTGGTATCTCGTCGTGCTGCCTGCGTTGCTGCTGTGCTACGCCGGACAGACCGCGTTGTTGCTGGACAATCCCGGCCTGGACGGCAATCCGTTCTTCAAGCTGGCGCCGCATTGGGCGGTGATCCCGATGGTGGTGCTGGCGACCTGCGCCACCATCATCGCCAGCCAGGCCATCATCACCGGTGCGTTTTCCTTGACGCGTCAGGCGATGCAACTGGGCTGGTTTCCCGGCTTGAACATCCGGCAGACCTCGGACACGGAATACGGCCAGATTTACGTCCCGGTGGTGAACTGGACGATGATGATCTGCACATTGGTCCTGACGTTCAGCTTCGGCAGCTCCGACCGCCTTGCCGGCGCCTACGGAACGGCGGTTTCGACGACGATGCTGCTGACCACGGCGCTGCTGTTCAATGCTATGCGCGGGGTGTGGCGTTGGCCGCTGATGGTGGCGTTGCCGGTCAGCTTCGTGTTCCTGCTGATCGACCTGGCATTCTTCGGCGCCAACATGCTGAAGATCCGCGAGGGCGGCTGGATACCGCTGCTATTGGGCGCATTGATCTTCATCGTGATGACGACTTGGCATAAAGGCATCGATGCGGTCCGGCGGTCATTTGTGCAGCGACCCGAAACGGTTGATGAGTTCCGCAAGACGCTGGTGAGTGGGGCGGTCGCCCGGGTGCCCGGGACGGCGGTGTTTTTCAGCCGAAGCGACACGGCGATCCCGGCGGTGCTGGTCCGCCACGTGGCCCAGATCAAGGCGTTGCAGGATACCGTCATCAGCCTGACCGTGCGGTTCGAGGATGCGCCGCGCCTGCCGCTGTCGCAACGCGCCGAGGTTGAGAAAATCGCTGATGGGTTCTGGCACGTCACGGTGCGCTTCGGCTTTATGGAAGTGCCGAATGTGGTCGCCGCGCTGGCCTGCGCGAAGAAGGAATGCGCGATCAATCTGGATGACGCGGTTTATTTCGCCTCACACGACGATGTGGTGCGTAGCGCCGATCCGCCGCGGCTGGCTTCCTGGCGGCGGATGTTGTTCGCCGTGATGTATCGCAACGCGGTCCGCACGCCCGACCGCTTCGACCTGCCGGCGGACAAGTTCCTGGAGGTTGGGCGGCAGATCGCGTTGTAGAGCAAAGATGGAGACGATGGCGCGGCCTGATCGCCTTGCCGACAGCTCGGTGGTTATCGAACAAGAACGTAGCCAATGAATCCAACGATACCGGCGATATAGAGGACGGTGACAAGAACCCGGACCCGGTGCGCCTGGCCTTTGAACATCCGAGCACCGAGGAACGCCACCATTGCCGCACCGGCGAAAATGCGCGCGGCCTCGATCTGGGCGTTGGTGGCCTGATCGAAGAGCACGCTACTCCTGGGGATAGCGCCAGGGCCTGTCAGGTTGTTTCGCCTCGGCGTCCACGGTCCATTGCGGCAACGCCAAACCGGGCGTGACATCGCTGAACACCATGCGAACGCGGGTGCCGATGCCGACCTGGCGGACCACGTCGGGGGGTGCCAGGGCGCCGTTGGGCGTGGTCAGGTTGCCGACGACGCGCAGCGCCTCGTGGGCCGATGGCTGGCCCTTTTGGTTATCGAGATCCACCAGCAGCACCATGTAGGGCGTGTGGGCCTTGAAGGCGGGCTGGATCGCGTGATGCACTTCCTCATAGGAATGGACCTCGCCTTTGCCTTCGGTCGCGGTCCAGGTGGCACGCGGGCTGGCACACCATGGACAGCCGGTGGTCGGCGGATAGCGCAGCAGCCCGCAATCGTCGCATTTCTGCAGGTGGAAGTCATGCCGAGCGCAATGGTCGAAGTAGCTCAGGTTTTCATGGTCGAGGTCGTCTATGGATAAAGACATACCAACATAATTGCCTTGAATGGGCATGGTCGTTTCTCCGTCTAGATCATTTTAAGACTAATTTCGGAGCCCGAAAATGGTCTGATCCATTGTCTGATCTGATGATCAACGGGCTTGAACGTTCCGTTCTGCGCGTCCATGGGCTAGCCGCGCCGCATGACCATGGCGGAGGCGGTCATCGGATTGGCCCAGCCAAGATTAGCCGTTACCTCGATATCCTTCACCTGCCGGCAGCCGCCTGCGCGGTAATCGTAGGTGTGCTGGCGCTTGCCGTCCGCCCCCAGCGGGCAGGAGTCGTCGACGTCGTGGCGAAGCTGGCGGACGTTCTCGATCACCATGTTCATGCCGTGGGTGTAGCCTTCACATAGATGACCGCCGGAGGTGTTGTTGGGCCGCCTGCCGCCGAGACGGGTGATCCCGGACGATACGTAGTCGCCACCTTCGCCTTTCTTGCAGAACCCGTAATCCTCCAGCTGCAGCATCGAGGTGAAGGTGAACGCGTCGTAGGCGCCCGTGGCGTCGATGTCCTCGGGTCCGACACCGGCGTTGGGCCACAGGATATCCTTGGCGTAATAGCCGCCGACGCGCGCGATCGGGCCGGCCTGGTAATGCATGTCCATGCGCGGCTTGCTGCACCGTCCGGCGATGCCCCTGATCAGCGCCGGCGTATGGCGCATGTCTTTCGCTCGGTCAGCGCGGGTGATGATCAGGGCGGTCGCGTTGTCGGTCTCCACACAGCAGTCCAGCAGGTGCAGCGGTTTGCAGATGATCCGGCTGCTGACAACGTCATCCACGGTGTAGCGCTTTTTGTAATACGCCTTCGGATTGTTGGAGGCATGTTCGGAGTGCACGACCTTTACCATCGCCACCTGTTCAGGCTTTGTGCCATATTCGTACATGTGCCGCATGAAGGTCGGGCTGAACATCTGTCCGGCACTCTGCCAGCCGTAGGCACGGCTGTGCAGCATGTCGCCGCCGACCGGGATCGCCGACCGCGCCCCGGTGCCGCCGATGCGGACCTGGGAGTAGCCGTTCATCGCCCGGAACAAAGCGACGCAGTTGCACAGCCCGGCCTCCATGACGCCGATGGCGATGCCGATCAGCGCCTCGGTGGACGAACCGCCGCCGACGCAATCCATGTAGAAGTTCAGCCGGGCACCGATATCACCGGCCATGAAGGTGGCGGAGGTGCTGTCGTTGCCAGAATACGACAGCATGCCGTCGATGTCCGAGGTCCTGATGCCGGCATCTTCCGCCGCGTTGCGCAGCGCCCACGTGCCCAAGGCGCGCGTCGTCTTGTCCGATCCGCGGGTATAGGTGGTCTCACCCACGCCGACGATCGCGTACTTGTCGCGCAGGTATTTCGGTGTGCTGACATCGGTATCTGCTGGTAGCGGCATGGACGGTCCCCCTCTTTCGCGTTTCAGCGTTGGGAGGAAGGCTGATACCTGACCGCGCTGGCGTCAATGCGGGCAGTTTGTTCTCCCCTTCATTGGCAAAAGAGGATAAAGTGCCCGGAACAGGCGGGTGGCCCACGCAAATAATGACACGCTACGACTTCATCGTCATCGGCAGTGGTCCCGCCGGGCGCCGCGGCGCCATCCAGGCGGCGAAGCTGGGACGGTCGGTGCTGGTGGTCGAAAAAGGCCGACGGGTCGGCGGCGTGTCCGTCCACACCGGCACTATCCCGTCCAAGACGCTGCGCGAGACGGTGCTCAATCTGACCGGGTGGCGCGAGCGCGGCTTCTACGGCAGCGCCTACCGGGTCAAGAAAGACATCCAGGCCACCGACCTGATGATGCGGCTGCACATGACCTTGGATCACGAGGTCGATGTGCTGGAGCATCAGTTCGCCCGCAACAAGGTCCAGACCATGATCGGGACCGCCCGCTTCGTTGACCCGCACGCGATCGAAGTGAGCTTGAGCGACGGCGACAAGCGGGTGGTCTCGGGCGACAAGATCATGATCGCGTGCGGCACGCGGCCCTACCGACCGGCCGATGTGCCGTTCAATGGCAGCAACGTGCTCGACAGCGACGAGATCGTCGAGGTTCCGCGCCTGCCGCGCAGCCTGACCGTGGTCGGCGGCGGGGTGATTGGAGTGGAATACGCGACCATCTTCAGTGCGCTGGACGTGAGCGTCGCACTGGTCGAATCGCGTCCGACCATGCTCGATTTCATCGACCACGAACTGATCGAGGACTTCACCCACCAGTTGCGGGACCGTGGCATGGCGATCCGCTTCGGCGCCAAGGTCTCCCGCATCGAGTTCGAGCACGACTGGCCGGTCACCATCCTGGAGAACGGTCGCCGCATCAGGTCGGAAATGCTGCTGTACGCGGCTGGCCGGGTTGGCGCGACCGAGGGTCTGAACCTGCCGGCCTGCGGCCTGACCACGGACGAGCGTGGCCGGCTGAAGGTCGATCCGTCGACCTTCCAGACCGAGGCGCCGCACATCTATTCCGCCGGCGATGCGATCGGGTTCCCCAGCCTGGCGTCGACCTCGATGGAACAGGGTCGCATCGCCGCCTGCCATGCCTTCGACATCGCGATGCCGCCGGCGCCGGATTACTTTCCGTACGGCATCTACTCGGTTCCCGAGATTTCGACCGTCGGGATGACCGAGGAAGAGGTTCGCCGCCGCGGGATCCCGTATGAGTGCGGCATCGCCCGGTTCCGCGAGACCTCACGCGGCCACATCATGGGGCTGAACAACGGCATGATGAAGATGATCTTCTCGTTGAAGACCCGCCGTTTGTTAGGGGTGCATATCGTGGGGGAAGGGGCGACAGAGCTGGTGCATATCGGGCAGGCGGTGCTGAACCTGCACGGCACGCTGGACTACTTCATCGAGAATACATTCAACTATCCGACCCTGGCGGAAGCCTACAAGATCGCGGCGCTGGATGCATGGAACCGTATGGGGGTGGTCTGAGGGGGATCGCGACTTCGTCGCCTCGGGTCGTTCGAGACGCTGCATGGGTGGCGCAGAAGAAAAGATTCGACACCGCAAAAGCGGCGGCACACGGTCGGCTATGGAGACCACGAGATTTTCCGGCAGCGGACTGAGCATGTTTTGCGACGGACACTTAATGTTTCAATAAGCCGATGTCTTGTCGGGCAGACACTGAGCGCTGCCGGATGAGAGGATCGCCGGTCAAGCCGATCGCCCGGTGCTCACGATTGCCCGGTGCTCACGATCGCCCAGTGCTCACGCCCGGTATTGTTGCAAGGAGGCCGCCGACGCGGCACTCTGGCCGATGAACCATCCGCCGGTCAAAGTTGCTGTCTCATTGATTGGTCGGAATGATACTCGAATGCCGGGCGGTATAGCCCAGATCAAGAGGAAACAATGGATTTCGATCTCTCCGAAGACCAGCGTCTGCTGAAGGACAGCGTCGATCGCCTGGTCGCCGACCAGTATCAGTTCGAGCAGCGCAAGAAATACGTCCGTGAACCCGCCGGCTACAGCGCCGCCATGTGGGACCGGATCACCGAGATGGGTCTGCTCGGTCTGCCGTTCGACGAAACCCTCGGCGGCTTCGGCGGCGGCGCGGTGGAGACCGCGATCGTCATGGATGCCTTCGGCCGCGGATTGGTGCTGGAGCCTTACTTCGCCACCGTCATACTCGGCGGCGGCCTGCTGCGCCGCGCCGCCGCTGCATCCGTCCTTGCTGAGCTGGCTCCTCAGGTGGTCGCCGGCAAGCTCAAGTTGGCGTTCGCTCATGTCGAGCGTCACTCCCGCTACAACCTGGCCGACGTCAGCACGACCGCGCAAAAGGATGGTAGCGGGTATCGCCTGGAGGGTGCCAAAAGCGTCGTCATTCACGGCGACACCGCCGACCGCATCTTCGTCACCGCCCGTCTGGCGGGGGAGCGGCGGACCCGCGATGGCATCGGCCTGTTCCTGATCGATCCCACGACCCAGGGCATCGTCCGGCGCGGCTACCCGACGCAGGACGGACAGCGCGCCGCCGAACTGACCCTGACCAATGTCCGCGTCACCACCGACGACCTGTTGAACGACAACGCCTTGCCGCTGATCGAGCACGTCATCGACGAAGCCATCGCCGCACTCTGCGCCGAGGCGGTCGGCGCGATGCAGTCGATGCAGGACCTCACCCTGGAATACCTCAAGACCCGCAAGCAATTCGGCCGTCCGATCGGCTCCTTCCAGGTCCTGCAGCACCGTTCGGTCGATATGCTGGTCGCGGTGGAACAGGCCCGTAGCATGGCGCTGTTCGCGGCCGTCATGGCCGAGGAGGCAAATCCCATCGAGCGCCGCCGCGCCATCTCCGCCGCCAAGGTGCAGATCGGCCGCTCGGCGCGCCACGTCGGGCAGGAAGCGATCCAGTTGCATGGCGGGATCGGCATGACCAACGAGTACGCCGTCGGCCATTACTTCAAGCGCGTCACCATGATTGATCAGCTTTACGGCGACGCTGACCTGCACCTCGCCTATCTGGCTGAACACGGCGGCCTGTTTGGCCGCACCGCCGGTGGCGATAAATTCAGCCCCGCCGCCGATGGCGGCAAATCCAGCGCCGCCGCCGATGGCGGCAAATCCAGCGCCGCCGCGTGAAACCCGCGGTTCTGCTCGACCTGGACGGCACGCTCTCGGACTCCCGCCCTGGCATTGAGGCCTGCTTCCGCCACATGCTGGCCGAGCTTGGTCACGATCCCGCGGTCGTTGGCGACATGACCTGGGCGGTCGGGCCGCCGATCGCCGTATCGATCCGCACGTTACTGGATCGATATAACGATGATCGGGTCGATCTCGCTGTCTCGACCTACCGCGCCCGCTACTCCGCGGTCGGCTTGTATGAGTGTTCGGTGTTCCCGGGAATTCTCGAAATGCTGGGCGCATTGACAGCATCCGGCCGGTCGTTGTGCGTCGCCACCTCCAAGCGCCGCGACTTCGCCGAACGGGTGATCGAATTCCTCAATCTGCGAGGCTATCTGCCAAGGATCTATGGCGCGCTTCCCGGCGGCGGCCTGGACGACAAGAAAGACCTGCTCGCCGAGATCCTGCGCGTCGAGGGCTACGACCCGGCGTCTACGACCATGGTTGGTGACCGGCTGCACGACATCCACGCCGCCAAGGCCAACAATCTGCGATCAATCGGCGTGCTCTGGGGCTACGGCGGCCAGGCAGAGCTGCAACAGGCCGGTGCGGATGTGATCGTCGCAACACCCGCCGAGGTCGTGAGCCAAGCCTAGCCCGCCCCCTGCACGATGATTGCAAAGTTGGGCGGAACCGGCGAACTCCCGCAGCCGCGCGATCGATCTCAGCAACAATACCGCCGTGGCGGCTACTGTGCGGCGGTGGCCCACGCGTCACTGGACGCAATATGCGGCGGGCGAGGCTGTGTTCTGAGCAGACGTCAAGCAACTTCGTGTGAAAAGCGCTGTGCGAACCTGCCGATCAGCTTGGCCTTCCGCTTGCCTGCAACCAGACGACGGTAATCCGTTGCAACGAAACTTCTTTTTGCCAGGGGAATAGTCGATGGCAGACCTGAGCATCATGGCGCGCAAATCCATCGCCGAGATCATCGATAGTGGCGAAGCCTAAGGCCAGCGGCTGTCCAAAACGCTCGGGCCCTTCAGCATCACCGCGATGGGCATCGGTGCCATCATCGGCGCCGGAATATTCGTACCGACGAGTACAGCGGCGGCCCGTTATGCCGGGCCGGCGATCATGCTGTCCTTCGTTCTCGGCGGCATCGTCTGCGCCTTCGTCGGATTATGCTATGCCGAACTCGCGGCCACGCTGCCGATTTGCGGAAGCAGCTATACCTATACCTACGCCACCTTGGGTGAGCTGTTCGCCTGGATCATCGGCTGGGACCTGATCCTGGAATACGCCATGGGCGCGGCGACCGTGGCGGTCGGATGGTCCGGCTACATAACAAGCTTGCTGCACGACGTGGGTATCGACTTCCCGGCCGCCCTGGCAGCCGCGCCCGGCACCGTCATCAAGCTGCCGGACGGCGGCACGGTCACTGGCATCGTCAACCTGCCCGCCATCTTCATCGTCGCCGCGCTGACCGCGTTGCTGGTGGCGGGAACCAAGGAGTCCGCGCGGCTGAACAACGTCATGGTGGTGATCAAGCTGGCCGTGGTGCTGGCGTTCATCGCCCTCGGCACGATGTACGTGAAGCCGGCCAACTGGCATCCGTTCCTGCCGGACAACACCGGCACCTTTGGCAATTTCGGGCTGAGCGGGATCCTGCGCGGATCGGCGGTCGTGTTCTTCGCCTTCATCGGATTCGACGCTGTCTCGACCTCGGCGCAAGAGGCCAAGTTGCCGCAGCGCGACATGCCCATCGGCATCCTTGGATCGCTGATCATCTGCACGATACTCTATATCGCGGTGGCCGCCGTGCTGACCGGACTGGTGCCCTACTCGACGCTCAATGTCGCCGACCCCATTGCTAAGGGCGTCGACACGATCGGACTGACCTGGTTCTCCGTGCTGATCAAGATCGGCGCCTTGACCGGGCTGACGACGGTTATCCTGGTGCTGCTCTACGGCCAGAGCCGCATCCTTTACACCATGGCGCGTGACGGACTGCTGCCGGGCCTGTTCGCGCGCATCCATCCACGGCTGCAGACACCCTATCTCAGCCAGTCGTTGATCGGTGTTCTGGTGGCCATCACCGCCGCCCTGCTGCCGATCGAGGTGCTTGGCGAATTGGTCAGCATCGGCACGCTGTTCGCCTTTGTCCTGGTGTGCGGCGCGGTGATTTATCTGCGCCGGAGTGATGCCGGCACATACCGCCCGTTCCGGGTGCCGAACGTGCCCTGGGTGCCGATCCTGGGGATCCTGTTCTGCCTGTTGCTGATGGCCGGGCTGCCGCTGCTGACCTGGGTGCGGTTGGTGATCTGGCTGGTCATCGGGCTGGTGTTCTACGCGGCCTATGGTCGATCACATTCGACGCTGCGCCATCCGGGCAGACGGGCGCGGACTGGCTGATCGTAACGAGATACGACCGAACCCGTTGCCAAAGTCCGATCCGTCGTTAGTCTCCCTCTCAAACAAGCAGCGCTAGAGCGACACCAGCCTGACTGGAACAGCCTGGTTGACTGACTGGAACAGCCTGGTTGATAAAGTTTCTCGTGAAAACAATGAGCTAGGGCGCGCTGACCGTTTACGGTCAGCCTGAAAGCGCTCTAGCGGCTTGATGCTTCAGCTTGAAGCGATCAGATTTTAGCGCGGCGGCATTCGCAGCGCTCCATCTAGGCGGATCACCTCGCCGTTCAGGAAGCGGTTGCGCACGATATGCTCCACCAGTTCGGCATATTCCGAAGGCCGCCCGAGCCGCGCTGGGAACGGGATGCCGGCAGCCAGAGCGGCCTGCGCATCGGCTGGCAGCCCATCCACCATCGGCGTGTGGAACAGCCCAGGCGCGATCGTCACCACTCGCACCCCGACCCGGGCAAGCTCCCGTGCCGCCGGCAGCGTCATCCCGACGATGCCGCCCTTGGAAGCCGCATAGGCCGGCTGGCCGACCTGGCCCTCATATGCCGCTATCGAGGCGGTATTCACGATCACCCCCCGCTCGCCCTCCTCCAGCTGGTCGGCGTCGGACATCTCGGCCGCCGCCAGGCGTAGCATGTTGAAGCTGCCGATCAGGTTGACGCGGATGACGCGTTCGAACGCCTCCAGCTTCAACGGCCCGTCGCGCCCGACGATCCGCCCCGCCGTTCCGATCCCGGCGCAGTTCACCAAGATGCGCACCGGCCCGTGCTCGGTGCGAGCGGCGGCGAAGGCGGTTTGTCCCGAACCCGCATCAGCCACGTCGCAACCAACCCCGACCCCGCCAATCCTCGCGGCCTGGGCCTCGGCCGCTGCCCGGTTGATGTCGACCACCGCCACCTTACAGCCCAACCCGGCCAGATGCGCCGCCGTCGCCGCGCCCAGCCCCGAACCGCCGCCCGTCACCACCGCCGCCAGACCTTCCAACCGCATCACGTTGTCCTCTCGTGGGCGGCCCCAGGAATGGCGACGCCTATCTGTCCCGCATGAGCCGCTAGAGTGCGATCGTCTGCGGTTGACCCAACCCCGGACGTGACTCGCACTCTCAAACAAAGCGACCGAGAGTGCGATCGTCTGCGGTTGACCCCCCGGACGTGACTCGCACTCTCAAACAAAGCGACCGAGAGCTAATTGCTTCAACCTGAAGCCATCAGGCTCCAACACGCTGCAAGCGCCGCCGGGTCGCGGCCAGGACTCGAAGCCGTTCAGGCAGACCCGTCCGATGCCGCACCGGCCAGGTTGCCGACGATAATCGTTGCCGCCGCGCCGAATAGAAAAATCGCGGCGATGATCAGCGAATCCCGCGCGCCGGCGATGAACGCGTTCGCCTGGCCCACAAGCGATCCAAACAGCGCTACGCCCAGCACGCTACCTGCTTGCCTCGTGGAATTGAGAACACCGGCCGCGACGCCGGAGCGCGCCTTCTCGACGCTGCCGAGCAGCGTCGACGTGAGAGGCGGAACCAAGAGTCCCAGGCCGGCACCCATCGCGATAAGCTGCGTGCATATCGCCCAATAGTGTGTATCGCGCTCCATGTCGAGGAGGGCGATGCAACTGGCGCCCGCAATGATCGCGCCGGCGGCGATGATGGTGGTCGCGCCGAATCGCTGAGCCGCGCGGGCGGCCAACAGGTTTGCCGGCAGCACCGCGCCCATCATCGGAAGGAAGGCGAGCCCCGTCGCGAACGGGGACAGGCCGTTGACCTGCTGAAAGTACAAACTAAGAATAAATATGAAGCCATAGAACGCCACATTGACCAGAAAACCGACGATCGAGGTCAGCTTGAACAGTCGATGGGCAAACAGCGAAGGCGGAAGCATGGGTTGTTGCGCCCGCCGCTCCTGGAACACGAAAAGCGGCACCAGAACCGCGAAGCCGGCAAAGCCGCCGAGCACCCACGAATGGCTCCAACCCAGGGCTCCGCCTTCGATAAGCGCGCCCGCCAGACACCCCAGCGCGCCAATCGCCGCCGCCTGGCCAGTCAGATCGAACTCACGATGCGACGATCCCGCCGTTTCGCTTGCGTAGCGCCACGTCAGCCAGAGGCCAGCAAGACCAATCGGCAGGTTGACCAGAAATATGCTGCGCCAGCCGACAAGAGCAATGAGCCCGCCACCCGCGAGCGGGCCTGCCGTGAGGGCAAGACTTGCCCCGGCCGCCCAAATCCCGACCGCTCGCCCGCGTTCCGTCTCATCGGGATAGGCATGATTAAGCAGCGCGAGCGAGTTCGGAACTAGCATGGCGGCGCCTACGCCCTGCACCGCGCGCGCCGCGATCAGGATCGCCGCCGCGGGCGCCAGCGCGCACGCCACCGACGCGGCCGTGAAGATCGCGAAGCCCATCATGAAGACTTTTTTCGCACCGATCCGATCGCCCATCGCCCCAGCCGTCAGAATGAGCGCCGCGAACGCGATCGTGTAGGCGTTGACAACCCATTGCAACTCGGACACGCCGCCGCCCAAGGCGGAGCCGATGCTGTTCAAGGCCGTATTGACGATGGTGACGTCGAGTTGAACGACGCCATAGCCAAGGCTCATCGCCGCGAGTGTCAGCGGCCTCGCACACGTCGGGAATTCGCCCGCGCCTTCGCGCCGGCTTGCAACATTGCCTCTGTCGGACATCGGCTGCTCGTTCCTCTGATTTGCCGAGACATGAGGCGATACATGCGGCGAGCCAAAGAGAAACGCTTCGGTTGCGGTCGAACCATTAAAGGGTTGCCGCCAAGGGCAAGCATACACGGAACTTTACGCGGTGGATGCGGCCTCGCGGAGTGCTGTCGCGTTGGCGGCCTCGTTGTTCTTGCGCTTTTTCATGACAGGCCCGACCGCTTCGGGCGTGGGGGCCGTCCATCCGTCTCCACCACGGCCGCGCGGAAACCTTCCGCCGCGCGCAGGTGTATCTTAACCGCTGGCTTGACCCCCGGCCACTCCCGCCGGAAAACCACCGCAACGAACCAGGGAGCGACCACCATGACCACCGCCCCATCCTATGCGGACGCATACGGTGACTGGACGCGCGATCCCACGACCTACTGGGCGACCGAGGCCCGCGCCATCACGTGGATCAAACCTTGGGACAAGGTCTTCGACCCCGCGATGGGCGCGTTCGGCCAGTGGTTCGCCGGCGGGTCGCTCAACACCTGCTACAACTGCCTGGACCGTCACGTCGAGGCCGGGCGAGCCGATCAGCCCGCGCTGATCCATGACAGTCCGATGACCGGCAGTGTGACGACCTTTACCTACCGCGACCTGCTGACCCGCACGGCAAAGCTGGCCGGTGCGCTCGCCGCCCGCGGCGTGACGAAAGGCGATCGCGTCGTCATCTACATGCCCATGGTGCCGGAGGCCGCCATCGCCATGCTCGCCACCGCTCGGCTGGGTGCGGTGCATTCGGTCGTCTTCGGTGGCTTCGCCGCGGCGGAGCTTTCGACCCGCATCGCCGACGCCAGGCCAAAGGTCATCATCTCCGCGTCCTGCGGGTTGGAGCCGGGCAGGGTAATCAAATACAAGCCGCTGCTCGACGCCGCTCTGGCGCTTTCGTCGCACAAGCCCGACGCCTGCCTGATCCTGCAACGACCCCAGGCCGCCGCATCGCTGACGCCCGGGCGAGATCACGACTATGACGCCGCCGTGGCGGCGGCCGCACCGCACGTCTGCGTCCCCGTCCTGGCAACCGACCCGCTGTATGTGCTGTATACCTCCGGCACCACCGGTCGCCCCAAGGGTGTGGTCCGCGACAATGGCGGTCACGCCGTCGTGCTGTGGAACTCCATGCGCATGATCTACGGGCTGGACGCCGGCGATGTGTTCTGGACCGCGTCCGATGTCGGCTGGGTGGTGGGCCATAGCTACATCGTCTACGCGCCGCTGCTGCGTGGCTGCACCTCGGTGATGTATGAAGGCAAGCCGGTGGGCACACCCGATGCCGGCGCGTTCTGGCGCGTCATCGCCCAGCACCGGGTCAAGGTGCTGTTCACCGCCCCCACCGCCCTGCGCGCCATCAAGCAGCAGGACCCCGACGGCAAGCTGACCCGCTCGCACGACCTGTCCAGCCTGCGGGCGCTTTATCTCGCTGGCGAGCGCTGTGACCCGCCCACCGCGGTCTGGGCGCACGAACTGCTGGCGAAACCGATCGTCGATCACTGGTGGCAGACCGAGACGGGATGGCCGATCACCGCCGGCTTCCGCCAGTTCGGGTTGTTTCCGTTCAAGCCGGGATCCGGCGGCCGGCCATGCCCCGGATACGACCTGTACGCGCTTGACGATGCCGGCAAGGTCTTGCCACCGGGTGAAACCGGCAACCTGTCGCTGCGCCTGCCGCTGCCGCCCGGTTGCGGACCGACCTTGTGGCAGAACGACGACGGCTACCGCGCCGCCTATCTGTCCGACTTCCCAGGCTGGTATCGCACCGGCGACGCCGGGACGGTGGATGCCGACGGCGATGTCTGGGTGATGGGCCGCACCGATGACATCATCAACGTCGCCGGCCATCGTTTGTCTACCGGATCGATGGAGGAGGTGCTGGCATCGCACCCCGACGTTGCGGAGTGCGCCGTCATTGGTGCGAGGGACATGCTGAAGGGACAGACGCCGATCGGCTTCGTGGTGCTGAAGTCCGGCGTCGACCGGCCGCACGCCGAGGTCGCGGCGGAACTGGTGGCGCTGGTGCGCGAACGGATTGGACCCGTGGCGGCATTCAAGGATGCCCGCGTGGTAACCCGGTTGCCGAAAACCCGTTCGGGAAAGATTTTGCGGGCAAGTATTCGCCAGATCGCGGATGGCGAGGATGCCCCGGTGCCGCCGACGATCGAGGACCCGGCCGCGCTCGATGAGTTGCGCGCGGTGCTGGCAGGGTAAGGGGCCTTTTAACCGTCACCGACCCGCTGTTTCGCCGGACGATCCGCGCGCGACAGCGCGCCACCTCGGCGGTGCTTGCGCCGACGGCGGATCGCCACCGATCGGCGCTGCGAAAATCGTGCTGCCACCTTTTTGGGTGTCCGGACCCTGCCCTGACCACCGCCGCCCCGTCACTACGGCCGCGATCAACGCCATCCAAACAACCCTGACGTCGGGCAGTGGCATTGCGCCGTTAGTCCGCGGCTACCTCGCCCAAAGGCGCTGACGCGGGCGAGACGCGCATCCCGATCTGACCCGACATGGACGTCACCCGGAACCCCGCTTATCGTCGCATGCAACCGTGAGAGGAAATCCAACCATGTCAGAGTCCCGCGTCGTCCGCCTGGAAAAAGACGGCGAGATCGGCGTTATCATCGTCAACTACCCGCCGGTCAACGCGCTTGGCCCGGGCGTGTCCGAGGGCATTATCGAGTCGCTGAACCAAGCCAATGCCGACCGTTCGATCAAGGCGATGGTGCTGATCGGCGACGGCCGCAGCTTCATTGCCGGTGCGGACATCCGCGGCTTCGGCACCGGCCGCCGGCGTCCGCCGATCGGACAGCGCACCTACGACGTGCTGGATGCCAGCGCCAAGCCGGTGGTCGCGGCGATACACGGCTTCGCCCTCGGCGGCGGCCTGGAGAACGCCATGGCCTGCCACTACCGCATCGCGATGCCGTCAGCGAAGGTCGGGCTGCCCGAGGTGCTTATCGGCATCCTGCCCGGCGGCGGTGGCACGCAGCGGCTGCCGCGTCTGGTGGGTGCGAAGACCGCGCTGGAGATGATCACCTCCGGCCGTCATGTCCCGGCGCCCGAAGCCGCCAAACTGGGGATCATCGACGAGATTCCGGCGGACGGCGTCAATCTGCGCGATGTCGCTGTGGCGTATGCCCGCAAGATCGCCGATGCTCGCCCGCTGCCGCGTGTGCGCGACAAGTCGGTGACCGCCGAACCCGGGGTGTTCGACGCCATGCGCAAGTCGATCGCCCGCAAGGCGCGCAACCAGAAGGCGCCCTATAGCTGCATCGCCGCGGTCGAGGCCGGCTGCACCGTGCCATTCGACGAGGGCATCAGGCGGGAGGCCGAACTGTTCGCCGAACTCGAAAGCTCGGATGAGGCGAAAGCGTTGCGCTATGCCTTCTTCGCCGAACGCGAGGTTGCCAAATTGCCTGACCTGCCCTCGGATGTTGCCGCTTACGACTTTACCGCGCCGGCGGTCATCGGTGCGGGGACGATGGGTGGCGGCATCGCCATGTCGTTCGCCGATTTCGGCTATGACGTGAAGATCATGGACGCCAGCCAGGAAGGGCTGGATCGCGGCATGCAGCGGGTCCGTAACAACTACGCCACCTCGGTCAAGCGCGGCAGTCTGGCGGAAGATGAGATGCAGCGCCGTCTGGCGCGTATTCATCCGGTCGCGGGCTACGAAGACATCGCGGACTGCGATGTGGCCGTCGAAGCGGTGTTCGAGCGGATGGACGTGAAAAAGCCGATCTTCGAAACACTCGACGCGGTGATGAAGCCCGGGGCGTTCCTGTTCTCCAACACCTCGGCGCTGGATATGGATGAACTTGCATCCGTAACGAAGCGGCCGGATCATGTGGCGGGCACGCATTTCTTCTCGCCGGCCAACGTGATGAAGCTGCTGGAGGTGGTGCGACCGTCGAAAGCCTCACCCGAGACGCTGATGACGGCGATGGCGATGGGGCGGCGGATCGGCAAGATCTCGGCGATGGCGGGCAACACAGATGGTTTCGTTGCCAACCGATCGCGCGCGCCATTCAACAGCGAAATGGTCATCCTGCTGGAGGAGGGGTGTCTGCCGGAGCAGGTGGACAAGGTGATGATCGATTTCGGCTACCCGATGGGACCGTTCGCGGTCGGCGATCTGGCGGGGCTGGATGTCGGGGCGGAGGGGCGCAAGCGCCGCGCGCTGGCCAATCCCGACTACCGGAAGCTGCCGATCGCCGACAAGCTGGTGGAGATGGGCCGCTACGGCCAGAAGACCAGCGCCGGCTGGTATCGTTATGAAAACGGCGATCGCACGCCGCATCCTGATCCCGAGGTCGCTGCCATCATCAAATCGGTCGCGGCCGAGACGGGCGTGCCGCAGAAGACGTTCTCGGACACGGAAATCCTGCAGCGGCTGCTGTTCTCCTCGGTGAATGAGGCGTGTCGTATCCTGGAGGAAGGCAAGGCATACCGAGCGAGCGATGTCGACGTGATGTGGCTGCACGGGTTTGGCTTCCCACGCTATCGCGGCGGGCTGATGTATTGGGCCGACGGGATCGGGGTGAAAAATGTCTATGCGCAGATCGCGTCGTGGCATCAGCAGTATGGCGAACGCTGGGCGCCGTCGCGTCTGTTGCGCGAACTGGCGGAGAGCAACACGCCGTTCCGCGAGGCGAAACCGGCGTCGTTCGCGTGAGTGCGGCTTTTGCCGGATTGCGGACCGACAACCTGCGTCGGTCGGGGCAGCGAACGGCACGTCGCGCCCTTGAGCCCATTCTGATCGTGTTATGGCCGGCTTTCGGGTTGAACGTCACTTGGGAGGAACGCCTTGCTGCCGGTGCGGCTAATGGATCTGTGTTCAACACAGAGAACACAGAGACCGCGGAAAAGCGTTTCGGGAAGGACCGTAATAAGCATCGAACTTGCTTGGCATCCCGGGGGGACATTGTCGTCTAAAATGCAAATTAATTATCTAGCTAGCAGCCTGTCGGAGTTAGTTTGGGGAGGATTTGGTAAGGGAGGTCGTTTGCGCCTGCATCACGGCCTCCGATGGGTGACCGGATAGCGGACTTCGCGCTTAAGGCCTTGTCCATCGCACCGCTGCGCCCTGTACAGACGCGCCAAATCGATGCGAGAAAAGCACGATTGGGCTCAGTTCACCCCTGCCAGGGTGAACATCCGCTTCAGGTTCAACGCCATGCTCACGAGGCTCCACTCGCGCACTTTGTCCAGGCCGCGTAGCAGGAACTGGCGGAACCCGAGCACCGACTTGATGATCCCAAATACCGGCTCGGGCGTCTGCTTGCGCAAAGCGGAGCGCGCCTTGCCCTCTTTCGTCTGGAGCCGATACCTATTGCGCCAGCTGCCAGCGTCCGCCCGCGTCAGTGACGCGGGACATCGACGATACCTTGGACGTCGTGCATGGGCATCAGCAGATGTCGCTGTTCAACGCGCATTATGACGAGCGCTGTTTTCTGCCGATCCATGTCTATGACACCGCGACAGCGCGACCGGTGGCACGGCTGCTGCGTCCTGGCGCGCCGCCGTCCGGTGCCGAAATCCGCAACCATCTGCGCCGTCTGATGCGCCGCATCCGCCAGCACTGGCCGAACACGCGGCTGACCGTTCGCGGCGATGGCCACTACGGCCGCCCGGAGGTGATGGCAGGGTGCGAGGCCAACGCGGTCACCTGTCCGGCAATGCCGTGCTGCACGGTCTGGTTGAACCCGTTGCCGACGAAGCCAGGGTGCGGCGTGCCGTCGATCAGGCTGTGGCAGTGCGCCGCTATACCAAGGTCCGCTATGGTGCCCGGTCCTGGCGCTGCCAGCGACGTCGCCGCGCGGATCGAGGCCACGCCGAAAGGATTGGATGTTCGCTACGTGGTGACCAACTTCCGGTCCGGCACCGCCGAATGGCTGTATGACACGCTGTATCGCGCGCGGCCAAGCCGAGAACCTGATCAAGCTGCACAAGAGCCAGCTTGCCTCCGACCGCACCAGTTGCCGCTCGCCGCTCGCCAACCAGGTGCGCCTGGTGCTGCACACCGCTGCTTACCGGCTGATGCTGACGGTACGTGACGCCATCCCCAAGCCGCAACGCCTGGCGTCAGCCGAGTTCATCACCCTGCGCATGCGCTTGATCAAGATCGCCGGCCGGGTCACCGAAACCGCGACACGGGTCCGCATCGCCTTCGCCGCGGCATGCCCCGAAGCGGCCCTGTTCCGGGGATCGCGCGCAGCTTGCAACCGAGGGGGACCGTGACCACCGGGGCCTGTGCCCCGACGTCATCCGATCCGCTCAACCTCCAACGCCCAGCCAAGTTAATTTGCAACCGCGATGAAAGGGCGCATCGCCAACGCATGTCCGCTGATCAGGCGGCGAAACGTTCCTCGTCACCGTGAATAGGATGGGCTAGTTCATTGTTTCCCCGAGCAACCTTATCAGCCAGACGGTTCCAGTCAGGCTGATTTTGCTCTAGTCCCGATCCGAGCGGCTGAAGCGAGCGACCGGCGGTGGCTGCCGCTGCGTGGCGGCCGCTTGTCTACGCGAGCTTAGGGTGCTCCTAATCGGCGCTTCCTCGAATGCGCTGCACAAGCACCTAGAACCTGAGGGGATCGCCGCATGCCGGGACAAGTTACGCGCTGGGACCAGGTGGCGCCGGTCCGCTATCCCGACCCGGATGTGGTCGTGTTGGATCTGCGGTTCCAGAAAATCTTTATCGGCAACGCCGGCATCCAGCGGATCGCCACGGGCTTTGCCTTCACCGAAGGCCCAGTCTGGTTCGGCGATGGGCGTTACCTGCTATTTTCCGACATCCCCAATGACCAAATCCTGCGCTGGGACGAAACCAACGGCGGGATCAGCGTTTTTCGCAGCCCCTCGCACTATGCAAACGGCAATACCCGGGATCGACGCGGGCGGCTGATAACCTGCGAGCACGATCAGCAGCGGCTGACCCGTACCGAGTATGACGGCACCGTGGTGGTGCTGGCGGAGCAATGGGACGGGAAGAAGCTCACGGGTCCGAATGACGTCTTGGTCAAGTCCGATGATACGATCTGGTTCAGCGACAACGGTGCCGGAACACGGGGGAATTACCTCGGGCACACGGCGCCGCAGGAGCATCCATTCCGGGTCTACCGGTTCGACCCCCAGACCGCGACGCTGAGCATCGCGGTCGATGACATGGCGCGGCCGAACGGCCTGTGCTTTTCGCCGGATGAGAAACGACTTTATGTCGTCGACACGCCGGCCAGCGGACCAAAATCCACCAAGGTGTATGATGTGGTCGAGAACGGAACAAGCGTGGTGAATGGACGGACGTTCTTCGACGGGGCCGGTTGGGCGGATGGAATTCGTTGTGATACCGAAGGAAACGTGTGGTGCGGATTCTCCGGCGGCGAAGGCGAGGACGGCGTAGCGGTGTTTGCCCCGGATGGCAGCCTGATCGGGCGGGTGTTGTTGCCGGAACGGTGCGCCAACGTCTGCTTCGGGGGGCGCAAGCGGAACCGGCTGTTCATGGCGGCGAGCCAATCGATCTATGCGCTTTATGTCGAAGCGCAGGGGGCTGTGGGCGGTTAGTGCGCTGGTTCGCCTATGGAGTCACTGCATCCTCGTTGGATGGTTGGGTCGTTGCTTGCCCGCAGTCTCCGGTTGGTCGCTGACTCGACTGTAATGCATGGTGCCGCCGCCCGGAGCGCGATGGTTTGCGGTTGAACCAACCGCGGGCGCCGCTCTCCCTCGCCGTCACGCGGAGCGAGAGCGGTTTCCGATGATCCGGCGACCGATTTCGCGGCGGCGGCCGCGGGCTGTTTTCCGTAGCCGCTCACTCCAACGTTGACAGCGCGGCCAGCGCGCGGGACGATCAACTGGATTTCGGCAATGACCTCGCGTTTCCCCTCTTCCGCCGGCGGTTGAGCGAGGTTCGCTGTGACTTTTTGGTCCGAGGGACTTTTTGGTCCGAGGATTGCTAAACGCCGGCGGAGACCGCGTGAAGGAGGCCAGGCCCCTGATCATGACCCGTCGACGACCGCTCAGCAGTGCGCCCAACGCGAGCGCCCTCCACGAGAGTGGGTTCCGAGAGAACGGCCCGCCTGGGAACGACCGCCAGAGGGACAGCGGTGTCGTCGCCAAAAAGATAGCGGTGCGGCAAGGAGAAAGCGAGACCCGCTCGTGTCGCGCATCGTAGGAGGGCCGCACGTCGTTGGTGGTTTGAAGTGTTGGATTGCCCCGCCGAATCGCACACGCTGCGCGGCCCGCGCTGCTGTGCGATGAAATACCAGACAGACTTATTCGTAGAAACAGGAGACCCAAAATGCCCAACCGTGTGCAATATGCCGAGACGATAGAACCGCTGGTCCAATTTATCGAAGAAACGCCTGCTGGCGAGATCGTGGATCGGACACTGGAGAAATTGCGCGCCGGCATCCCGACGCGGACCATGCTGACGGCCTCGGCCCTGGCGGTGACGAGGTCGTCCGATCTGCCGCCCGGCCATCATGGCGGTCCGCTGCACCCAGTCGCCGGCGTGCACGCGGTGTCCCAACTGTCCGGGCGGCTGGAGGGTGAACAGCGGTTTGTTCCGATCCTGCAGCACGTTGCTTTATCGAATAGACATATCAACCACCCGGAGATGGGGCCGTATAACCTGATGGAGTTCAAACCGCTGGATGCCGGCGGGGTCGAGGCGACGAAGGCGGCCTTCCTGCATTCGGTGACCCGGGGTGAGACCAACAAGGCCGACCATTTCTTTCTATGGCTGTGGCAGAACATCCCCGCGGTCGAGGCGTTGGACCTGCTGCTGACCGTGGCCATTCCAAAGAATGTCCTGGACGACCATTACTTCATCTATCCCGCCTTCACCTGGCGGTCGGTGGAGGCGCTGGGGCAGGAGCATCTGGCGGTGCTGATGCGGCCGGCGGTTCGCTATGTGGCGCGGTTTCCCAGGGCGCCGGCGATCCCGGAGATCGAGGCGCTGCTGTCAGAGTACAAGCTTCTGAGCTGCGTGACGCGGATGCACAGCGGCGAGGACGAAACCGCGGCGATCGGCGAGCTGGGCGAGGCGATCACCCGATGCACCGTGTTCAGCGACATTCCGGTGATGCTGGCCAAGGCATTGGCCGAGGGTCTGTCGCTTGAAGGCGCAGGCGAGGCGATGTCGATCGGGGCCGCTGGTCTGTTCCTTCGCTCACTGACGGGCAATCCGATGGATGTCCACCTGCATACCAGCGCCAATCTGCGGCGCTATCTGTTGCGGCTGGACGGCATCAGCCTGCGCAACAAGATCCTGCTGCTGCTGCTCTGGCACACCGGCCCGGAGGTGAAGTCGACGCAACGGCGGATGGAAGCCGCGCCGCAGCCGGACCCGGCGGCTGTCGCGGCGTTGCCGTCGCGGTCTCAGGACGAACTGCTGGAGGCGCTGTCGCAGAGCATCTATGACCAGCCGCCGACCGACTGGTCCAAGGTCACCAATCTCGGGCTCATGCGGGCGGTTCCTGAAGTCAAGATCACGATGAATCTGGCGCAGCAGTATGTCGATCGGGGCTACGACCCGGAGGTCTTGATCAAACGTCTGGGGGAAATCGTCTGTCGCGATAATTTCACCGAAATGCACGCCTACAAGCACCATCAGGCAATCGTCGAGGAGTTCCATGCAACCCGAGCACCATGGCGCCTGAGGCACCTGGTGGCCGGCGCGCAGGCGGCGGCGATCTCGCATGGCAAAAGCATGGAAACCTATGAGGGGGCTTTAGAACTGCTGCACGACTGAAGTCCGATGGCTTGAAGCGATCAGATTCAGGTCTCGGTGCGTGACAGCGCGATCGTCTGAAGTTGGTGCAACCTCAGACGATCGCGCCGGATGGTTCCCAAGTGTGTCGGGACGCTTGGTGCCTTCCGTCAGATGCTGACGGTCGGCTGGCCCGCATATTTTCCAGGCCTATCGGCCGATGCCTTGCGCTAGCAGCGGCGATCATGAAGTAGCTCAAGCGCACGATCACAGAATCGTGGCTGGATAATCAAATTCAACTTAACGTATTTCGTGAAACCTGAAGGATATTACAACGGAAGAGGTGAACATGTCCTCTGATCCGACTTGGCACATACAGGAATCCTACAGGCTTATTGAGCAGTCGGAGAAACTCACCCAATCGGGACGAGAACAAGTGGCGCAATCTCGAGCGCTGATCGCCGAAGCGCGTCGGATCATGGGTTCGGTTCGGCCGAATCTTGGCCGTGACCCGGCCAGGCGTTATCCGGTGCGGTGGGAGGGATAAAGTCGATCGCGTTGATGCCGCGTGTCGGGTCGTCGTTTTCACCGCCTGATCATGGGCGTCGCCTGGCGCTCGCGGGCCGACAGTGGATCGCCGGGGCGTGCGCCGGGTAGCAGCCTGTCGGAGTTGGATGGCGAGTGAAGGGGCTTCGGAGGTCGCGGGCCAAGGCATGCCGGCCTTGGGCGGCGTGAAGAATGGCGATTTCCGTGTTTGACGTGGCCCCGCCGCCTCACTGCGGCGCTTGGCTTCCGGTGAAGGCGATCGATCAATGCGGAACGGGCCTGATCTGGCTTAGGGCCGGTTCGACAGTAATCGCGACCATGTCGAGACGCTGCTTTCACCGCAGCGTGCGACCAGGGAATGCCAATTTCGAGCACCCTGCCGACCCTACTCGTCCGGTTTAGCCATTCGCATTGCGCGATGGTGATGAAGGTGATGGCTGGTTTCCTTGTCCAAGCCGGACACTGGTGCTGCCGCCCGTGGAAAAATCGTACACGAGAGCGGCAAATGGCACACAGATCAGAAACAGTGCGAAAACAAGTCCCATGGTCATGCTCCTCGATGATCGAGTATTCAGCTTTATCTACATTCAATGATGCCAGAAAGGCCAAGACGGGACCTGCTGCTGCCTGTGCCCGATCCGCGATCGTTGAGCCCCGCATTTTGAAAAAGATACTGCGCGCTGGCCGCTTCCGCCGACCATACCATTCCATCATACAGCGCGTGGTAAAGCTCTTCCATCGTGGTTCGCAGCATCTCGATTTCGTTATCCTTCGCCTCTAGATGGTCCTTGATAATGATCATCACGTCGCGACTGGGGAGTTCCCTTCGTCATGGCGATGAAGCGCAGAGCATTTATGCAGGTCCCCGACGCTATCACAGCCGCTATTCTATACGATCCTACCGCTATTGGACAAAATCCGACGGAATGGTCCGTCGAATTTTGCCACTCGCACTCGATTTGATGGGCCGATTCTTCCGACCGCAAGGATGCGTCTGTCGGGATCGGACCACTAGCCCGCATTTCCGAAGATACGCTGCTTGACCGTGTCGCCAACCCGAATATCCAGCTTGGCGGTGACGCCGGCGGCGAGTTCCAGGGTGGCGCGGACCGGACCGTGGCTATCGATCACCGCCAGGCTGCGCGGCGTGGTGTCCTCGGCGATCGCGCGGATCGTGCCATCGGCGTTGATGAACACCATGTCCAACGGCACCAGGGTGTTGCGCATCCACATCTGAGAGGGGCGGGCAAAGCCCCAGTCGAACAGCATGCCACCATCCTCGGGCACCTTGGTGCGGAACATCTCGCCGACGGTCTGCTGGCCCTCGGTCAGCGCCATCTCCACGTTGAAGACGTGTTGTTTGCCGTCGTGACTGACGATGACCAGTTTTTCCTTTGGCAGCTCGGGCTGCGGCTTCGTCGGTTCAGGCGCCTGCGCCATGATGCCGAAGGGCAGGGCGGCGACCAGCGCCAGCAGGTAACGGCGTTTCATGCGGAAAGGCTCTCCTTAGCGAGTTGCCGGATTTCCTCGCGCACCGGTCCCTCACGCGGGGGGTCGAGCAAGGACGTGAACCAGTGCCGCGGCGGGTTCCGTCCAGCTGCTCGGTCGAACCGCAGGGCGCGCAGGCCGGCTTCGGCGTTCGGCGGCAAATGGTCGGGGATCGGACGGTTGTTCAAGGTGCCCCAGATCAGTGCCCAGCAACGGCCCACGGTCCACGGGTTGTAGCCGCCGCCGCCCAGGACCACCAGACGGTCGGCGCGGGCCATCGCCGCCCGCGCGACGGCGCGGTGCGTGTTGTTGGACAGCGAAAGTCTCGCCAGCGGGTCTTCCTGTAGCCCGTCAGCCCCGGCCTGCAGCATGATCGCCTGCGGCCTGCGTTGCTCGATCAGCGGCAGCACCGCGTTGTCCATCAGCCAGGCGAACTCCGGGTCGTTGCATCCGGTCGGCAGCGGGAAGTTGCGGGCGCAGCCACCCGCCCGGTCCGTCGCGGCACCGGTGAACGGCCAGCGGGCACCCTCATGCAGGCTGATGGTGAAGACCCGGGCGTCGTCGTGGAACGCATCCTGCACGCCGTCGCCGTGGTGCGCGTCGATGTCGAGGTAGACGATGTTGTCGAGGCCGAGGTCCAGCCACGTCAGCAACCCGAGCACCGGGTCGTTCAGGAAGCAGAACCCGGAGGCTCGGTCGGGGCGGCCGTGATGGGTGCCGCCGCCGGGGCAGTGGACGATCCCGCCGTCGGCGGCGAGCCGGGCCGCGAGCATGACGCCGCCGGCCGAGATGGCGGGACGACGGTAGACCTCCCGGTAGACCGGATTGCCGTCGGCGCCGATGCGGAAGCGGGCGCGGACGTCATCGCTGACCGCCTGGTCTTTCTCGGCCTGTCGTAACGCTGCCAGATAGCAGGGGTCGTGGAAGCGCGTGAGCTGTGCCTCGGTGGCCAGCGGCGCGTCGCGGTAGACATCGTCAAGCAGCCATCCAAGCGCGCGACAAAGGTCGGTGCAGACCGAAACCCGAGGGACGGCAAGCGGGTGCTTCGGGCCGTAGCTCGAATTGCGGTAGATCTCGCTGCCGACGTAAAGCGGGGTAGGGGAAGTTTGTCGTGTCACGGCGGAACCGACCCACGGCGTGTGGTTGCGAGCATGTCCTGGATGGCGGGTTGAGGCCGCTCAGGCCGCCACGACACCGTCCGGTGGATTGGAGGCGCGGCCATCAGGCACAAGGCGCGGGCGATGTACACCTGCATCGCAGGATGCGCCCATCATCGGCCACGACGCGCGTTGGAGCCGCTGGTAGCCGGGGCGCGTGCCAAGTGTGGCCTGCTGGCAGCATGGCTTTGTCCGGCTATGCGCTTTGCGGCATCGCCTGCGGAATGATGGTGGTGACGATCGAGGCATCCAGTGCCTCATAATCATGATAGCCGATGGTAGCGTACAGTTCCGAGCGGGTCTGCATGTGATCGACCATGTTCTGCGTGCCGCCGTCCTTGCGGATCGCCGCGTACAGCTTCTGCTGGGCCTTGTTGGCGACGCGCAGGCTGCTGACCGGCCAGATCACCATCTTGTAGCCCATCGCTTCAAACTCGGCCGCGGTGAAGAACGGGGTGCGGCCGAACTCGGTCATGTTGGCCAGCAGCGGGACGCCCGGCAATCGGGTGGCGACCTGCCGGAACATTTCGGCCGTGTTCAAGGCCTCGGGGAAGATCGCGTCAGCCCCGGCATCCAGGAACAGTTTGGCGCGACCGACCGAACCGTCGATGCCTTCCGAGGCGGCGGCGTCGGTGCGGGCGATGATAAAGAGATGGCGCCGTGCCTTGCGGGCGGCGGCGATCTTGGCCGCCATGTCGTGCGGGTCGGCCAGCTTCTTGTCGTTCAGGTGGCCGCATTTTTTCGGCAGCAACTGATCCTCGATATGAACCGCGCCGGCACCCGCGTCCTCGAAGCTGCGGACCATGTGCATGACGTTCAGGGCCTCGCCGTAGCCGGTGTCGCCGTCGACCAGCAGCGGCAGGCCGGTCGCGCGGGTGATCTGGCGAATGAAGAAGCAAACCTCATCGACGGTGATCATGCCCAGATCGGGAATGCCCATGGATGCGGTCATGGCGGCCCCGGAGAGGTAGAGGCCTTCGAACCCGGCGTGCTTTGCCTGCAGCGCGGCCTGGCCGTTGTGCGCGCCTGGAAGTTGGATGATGCCGGGGCGGGCGAGCAGGGCTCGGAAACGCTCTCCGGCGGGGGCGACGGGGAGGTCGTCGGCAACGAGGTAGGTCATGCGAAGGGCTCCTTTGCCCTTCAGATAGCGGATCGTGGTGGAGAGGAACAGGACGGAAGGCTGCGGCGCGAGGTGGCGCGTGGGCCGCAGGAGAGCCGGAGCGGGGCAGCGGGCCCACCAGGGATGCCGCCAGCCGGTTTGCGTTTGTTGCGGACTAGTTCTAATTGCCGGCTTGAGCAAGCACGCCCGATGCCAACGCCAGCCTGGCCAACTTGCCGATACGCAGGGTGATCACCGCGGTCGCTACCAGGCCGATGCCAAGCAGCGTCCATTGCAGCGGACTGGTGCCGCGAGAAATCGCGGATAGCCCGGTTGTGGTCAGCGACCCAATGAAGACGTATCCAAGCAACGACGGCAACGAGGCCAGGGAGCCGAGCCAATAGTCCTGCAGCCTGATCGACGAGAGGCCAAGCGCGTAGCTTGTCGCGGCGAACGGCATGATGGGCGAAAGGCGCATCAGGAAGACGAATCGCCAGCCGTCCCGCGCAAGCATCGCATCGAAGTTGTTCAGCCTGGAACGACTGGACAACAACCGGGTGATGGTCGGCCGGAGCAGCGACCGACTGAGCGAGAACGCAACGAACGCACCGATGATCGTGCTGCAACAGGCCAGCAGGAAACCGAGTGAGACACCGTAGATCATACCGGCGGTGATACCGATCAGTGAAGCGGGAAGTAGACCGCTAAAGGCAACGATGATCTGAACCGCGAGAAACGCTAAGATACCGACGATGCCAAGAGCCTGGACAGCGCCCAGAACGGCTTGCGTGTAAGCCACCGATCCGGGGACCAATCTTGCGCCGGCGACACCGGCCAGCAAGGCCGCTGCCAGCGCCAAGCAAGCGATCACCCGGAGCGTGACGGACGAGGCCTTCACCCGAAGGCTGCCGCAGCGGGACTGGCCATCAGATGGGCTTCCGGCGGATCGGCGAAGATCAGTGGTCTTTTCAGGCCGAGGCGGTACAGCCTGAAATCGACCGATGTCTTGAGCACCCCCATCCCATACCGTACGCTGCGGGCAAAGTTGATCGAAGATGCCTCGGCGAAGTATTTGGTCGGACAGGAGATCTCACCAATCTCGAACCGCAGGTTGACCGCCTGAACCAGCATCTGATTGTCGAAGACGAAATCGTCTGAACAATTGAGCAGCGGCAGTGCTTCAAGCACCGCTCGGCTCCAGGCACGATAACCGGTGTGATACTCCGACAGTTTCTGGCCGATGAGGATGTTCTGGGTCAGTGTAAGCATGCGGTTCGCGAAGTATTTGTACCGTGGCATCCCACCGGCGAGTGCCCCGCGTCCCAAAATTCTCGAACCCAGGACTACATCGAACTGTTCAGATGCGATCATCGAAGCCATGGCCGTCACCAGCTTGGGGGTGTACTGGTAATCGGGGTGCAGCATCACGACGATGTCGGCGCCGCGCGCCAGTGCCGCGGTATAGCAGGTTTTCTGGTTTCCACCGTAGCCGCGGTTCCGGTCGTGCCTGATCGTATACAGGCCCAGTTCACGCGCCACATCGACGGTCCGGTCGCGACTTGCGTCGTCCGTCAGGATGATATCATCGACGATGTCATTGGGGATTTCCGCCACGGTCCGGCGGAGCGTTTTCTCGGCGTTGTAGGCTGGAAGAACTACCACAACCCTTTTGCCATCGAGCATGAAGACCAATCCCCTTTAAGATGTTGTAGAGTGAAGCAAGAACATAATGCTACATCGGGCGCAGCCGTATCGAAGTCAATCCAATGGGATAATAGACTTGCGCGCTGTTCTGTGTTCGACAAACAATATGGCCAGCATGGGGATCAGCCATATCACCCGCGCCTCATACCGCGGAGCGGGTTCGGAAATGGCGGCGGCAAAGCCCTCGATCAGCACTGTCGCAAGAACGAGAATGGCGACATGTTTTTGTTTACGCGACAAGGCCCCCGTCCGCCATGCGTAGCCGATAAAGCCGAGGCCGGCGAAGACGACGATATACTCAGGAATACTTGCGATCAGCGGCGATCGCTGAATGAAACTGCCCGGTATGTCGTTTAACGTCATCTCGGTCGCCGTGTATTGCACCGCTAGCGGCAAAAGGGCTTCGTGCAAGCTGAACAAGCCAAGCTGGGCGCCAATGTTCCGGATGCTTGCCTTGATCTGCATCCAGGGATGTTCCAGGGTCGCGGCGAGGACTATCTTCTTGTCTTCCGCCCGGAGTTCCGCCGCATCTTCCGGCGATACGGCCGAGTAAAGCCCGTCCTGGTCCCATATGAACGTCTCGGTTGGCAGATCGAGCTTGTCCAGATGCTTGCACATCAGCAGTCCGATGCGTGGACAATGATCAAGCAGATACAGCCTGGCGGGGCCGTCGGCGATTGATCGAGCGAGCAGGAACGGCGGTGCCTGCGGGGCGATCGTCCACTGATGGAACCCGACCACGCCGACCCCGAGCAAGGCGAGCAGCCCGAGGAGCAGGGCGCCGCCGATCATGGCGTAGCGGGCACGGTCGGCCCATAGGCGTCGGCCGGCCAGCAACGCGCCGACGAACAGGATGCCGAACGCGATCGGCAGGTTCGACATGTGCATCACCATGCTGGCGGCGATGAGCAGGAAAAGTCCAAGGCGGACAGCGGTCACGAGGGAACGCCAGTATATCATCGTAATGATCATGCTGAGTACCATGACCGGGGTGAAGACATCAGGCATGGCCATGGAGACAGTCCAGGACAGCGTCGTAGCCAGTGAGAGGAGGATAATAAAGACGGTGGCGCGCCAACGGGCAGAGTTGGGACACATCAAAATGAACGTCAAACGCAAAAGCGAAGCGACGACCATCGCCTGAAGAATGACCACGAGGGAGAGCGAAACGACGTGGGTGGGAAGGTAGACGAAAAGCGAGTAGAAAACCGAGCGGACACCACGCGCCTTCTGCAGGACCGCCGCGACCGGGTCGGCTGCGACTTGTCCGCTGCTGTATGCGAAGACCGAGGTAATGCGGCCGAGCGCGGCCTGGCCACCCAAAAAGTAAGCTCTGACGTCAGGATAAAGCAGTGGGCCGCCGTTCAGCAGTGCCGGCAAGCAGAGCGTCATGATTTCCAGAAGTAGAAGAATAGCCGGATCAATGCTTACGCGGACACGCCGTAAAACCTGCTCGACCACGTTCAGCTCCAAAGTCTGTCAGATGATATTCCGTTTATAAAAGGAGTCTTTGTATTTAGAAGCCACAATCGTGGTAGGCCGAGGTCAGTCGATTGTGTGATCGGTAAAGAACTGTTTGTATGCGGCGCGTACCCTCTCGTTGATCGTGCCGTCCTGATTGAAAATACCGGTTGGTTTGCCTTGGGGATCAAATCCGGCGAACCACCAATTGATCCCGATGCCCATTGCGCCGGGGGCGAACGCGGGACCGCCGTCCGCCGCGAGGTGGCCGTTGGCATATCCGATCATCGTCTGTGCCCAGGCGGCATCCGCCGCGGTCAGCATGTCGCTGCCCATTTCGCCGATCCATACGGGCGCGATGCCTGTGGCAACCAGGTAGCCCCAGGTTTTGTTCATTAGCGCCACCTTCTGGGGACCGCTGTCGGGTGTGGACCCGCTGATTTCCCTGGGGTAATCATGCACCGAGTAGACCAGTTGATGGTCGACCGAGAGCTGTACGGGATATTTTCCCGCGAGCGAGAGGTCGCCCCATGGGGCCGGCCAACGGGGATTGGCGAGCGCGTTACCGGTCGGGGGGCCTTCGCAAATGATCAGCTTGGTGGGGTCGATCCGCAGGATGGCGTTGCCAACGCGCTCATACATATAGCGGATGTTGTGGGTCGGGTTCCGGGCACCGGGTTCCCAGGTGGATTTGCCGTACTCCGATGGCTCGTTCCAAATATCGTAGCCGATCACCGTGTCTTCGTTCTTATAGTGTTGAGCGACGGTCTTCCAGTCTTCGACGAACTGGGCATCGGTGACGGTTCCGCGGTCCTGGCAACCGTCCGTGTCGTCCGTCGCGCCGCCGACGTCATACCATAATCCGTTCACCTGCTGGGCAAAGCATGGCTTCCAGGGCGCTGCATCGGCTGATTCGTTGCTGTGATCGTCAAGAATCACCTTTAGGTGCGCCTGGCGCGCAGCGACGATGATCTTGTCGAGTTTCCGCAGTTTCGCATCAGTCTTCAGCGACCGGTTGCTCCAGTCGAGGCGTATCGTGTTGAAGCCGGCCGCGGAAATCGCGGCGATCTTGTCGCTAACGTCATCGAATGCGCCAACACTGAGTATCTTGGCAGCGGGGACGCGGCGCCGAGCATCGAGTTTCCGCAGTTTCGCATCAGTCTTCAGCGACCGGTTGCTCCAGTCGAGGCGTATCGTGTTGAAGCCGGCCGCGGAAATCGCGGCGACCTTGTCGCTGACGTCATCGAATGCGCCAACACTGAGTATCCGGACAGGATGTCCTGCTTTGTCGATGATCTGACTGCCTTCGGTTGACAGGGATCCGTTCGGCAGCGGGGACGCGGCGCCGAGCATCATCAGCAGGGCAACGCCGACCGGAAGGCGACGATGTTCAACGGCGTTCATGAGGTTCCCGTGGGTCCTGGTTCTTACCAGGCACCGAAATGAAGCCGGTGCGATATATTTGTCGAGAGGCTGCCAGTCCGAAACCGAGACGATGGTTTCGGCAAAGCACGTTAGCTTGTCGTCCGAGGCCAAGGCTGGGTCATGAAGCCAAGCCTGGGTCAGACACGTCGCGCGAGGCGCTAAGGGACGGTGTTCAAATACCATTTTACCCGTCTGGAGGGATTGCCGCCGCCGATCGCCCGATGTTGACGGGTGTGCTTAGCCGATTGCAGCGGAATCTGTGGTTGAACTTATGCTCCGTATTCGGGATCGATCAGCCAGATGAAGTCCGTGGTGGGTATGCCGTGAGCGGGCGCAGCATTAGGGGTCAAAGAACGACCTGAGAATGAAACTTCGCGTTATCGTCGTTACCGAACCGCTGCGGCCTGGTTGCGACGGCAGGCACTCGATGCCTATCAGGGGCTACGCCTGGACGCTTCGGCGGGTTAACGGAATTGGCTTGAAACAGCTTCATGGGAGACACCAATGTCCGACCAGCCGTCCTGGCGGGCGCTCAATCTGGCGATGTGGAACCAGAAGGTGCCGCTGCATGTCGCGTCGCGGCTTTATGACGTAGCCGGGTTCAAAGCGGGCCGCACAACGCTGAGACCGCATGAGATCGTAGATCTTGGCGACGTGGCCGGTCAGGATCTGATCCATCTGCAGTGTCATTTCGGACTGGACACGCTGTCCCTGGCGCGGCTGGGTGCGCGCGTCACTGGCGTCGATTTCTCTGAACCGGCAGTGCAAGCCGCCAGCCAACTCGCCCGCGATCTCGCTATCGAAGCCTGTTTCGTCACGGCCGACGTCTACGACGCGCCGGCGGCTGTCGCGCATCGTACGTTCGACATCGTGTACTCCGGCGTTGGCGCACTATGCTGGCTTCCGGACATCGCGCGCTGGGCCAGGGTGGTCAACGATCTGCTGCGTCGCGGGGGTCAACTGTATCTGTTCGAATTCCACCCGGTGAAATGGATGGTCGAAGGTAGCGCCCCTAACGGGATCGAGATCCGCGACGACTATTTCACCCCGGCGGAGGGATATCGCGATGCGGGCGGCGTCACCTATGCCGCATCCTCCATCCCATCCGCCGTCACCCCGACGATACAGTGGAACCACCCGGTCGGCGAGGTTGTCACCGCCCTCGCACAAGCGGGGCTGCGGATTGAGTCTTTGCGAGAGCTCGACCGTGACGTGCTGTGTCAGTGGGACGGCATGAAAAAGGCGGATGACGGTCTGTATCGGATGCCGGCGAACCGGCCGTCGCTGCCGTTGATGTATGTGCTGCGGGCGCGCCGAGCGTGAGATCATCCGCTGTAGGCGATGAATCCGCTTTTTGGATCGTAGCACCATACCGGGTCAGACGCGTTCGCCGGACCCTCTTGGGCGAGCTTGGCCTTGGTCAGCTTGAAGGTCCCCGTTGTCTCCAATGCGTCGCACAAGCGCAGGTACATCGGGCGCGCATAGCTGGGCAACAACTTCGTTACATGTTCATAAAGTCGTGCCAGCGTGAACCGTTCGTCGATGGTGATCGCCGCCATCCCGGCGCGACCTTCATTGCCTTGCACCTCGACGCCGAACACCACCGCATCGACCACCCCGGGACAGCCACGCAGGACGATGGCGACCTCGGTGGTGGACACGTTCTCGCCTTTCCAGCGAAACGTGTCACCCAGTCGATCGACGAAATAATAATACCCGGCGGCATCCCGACGCATCAGGTCGCCGGTGCGAAACCAACTATCGTTGGGCGTGAAGACACCGCGCAGCAGCTTTTTGCGCGAAGCGTCGGGGTCGGTATAGCCGGTGAACTCGCGTCCATCGCCCGTCTTGCCGATGGCTTCGCCGGGTTCATCAACCGCGCATGCGATGCAAAGCCCATCGGTGTCGCGCACCGGTTCGCCGGTTTCGGGGTCGCACCGGATGATCGCCGCGCCGAACCGGTGGGCGAGAAACGCCGGAACACGACCAACGGCGCCAGGTTTGCCCTCACAGTTGTAGAGCGACACACAGCCCTCGGTCGCCGCATAGAACTCCAGGATATGCGGGATGGCAAAGCGGTCCTGGAAGGTTTCCCAGACGTCGCCGCTCAGGCCGTTGCCGACCGCGAGGCGCAGGTGGTGGCGGCGTTCTTTGGGCTGCGCCGGCGTCAACGTCAAATAACGACAAAGTTCACCGATGTACTGAAAAATCGTGCAGCGCGACTCGCTCACGTCGTCCCAGAACCGACCGGCCGAAAAGTGCGCGCGGATGACCACCGATCCACCCGCCATCAGCATTGATCCGATGGCGACGATCCCGCCGACGCTATGATACATCGGAAGACAGTTGTATAGACGGTCCTGCGGCCGAACATCCATCATGCCGGAGAACCACAGGCTCCATTCGACGATGCGCCGGTGGGTGATTTTGACCGCCTTGGGTAATCCCGTCGTGCCGGAGGTATAGATCAGTAGGGCGGTGTGATGCGCTTCCGGAAGCGGTATTTCCGCAAGTGGGCGTGCGCTATGCTCGGCGATCCCGGTCAATGGCCATTCGCAGACCGTGTATTGTCCGGTGCTGAAGTCGATCGCCGACGAAAAGCCTGGCCCGACGATCACATGACTTGTCCCCGCAACGCGGAGGCAGTGCGTCAGCGCATCACCCCGCACATTGGTATTGAGCAGAGCGACGGTGCAGTTGACGCGCGTCAGGCCCAACCAGATCGCGGCATAGTCGGGGCTGTTGTGCATCAACAAGGCCACGACCTTGCCGTCCAGCCCGGTCGCCAGCGCCCAGCGTGCGTAGCGGTTCACGCGGGCTGCCAGGGTTTGGTAGGTCAGCACCTCATCGGTGCCCAGAAACACCGGCCCATCACCCTGATCCCCGTCCAGCACACAAGCGAGGGTCCGCGGCTGTTTGCCGGCCGTCCGTTCAAGTGCGCGGATCCACGCGGCACGTGCTGGCGAGTTCATGCCGTGTTTCCGGCATCGACGGTTGTCACCGTGCCGGTGATGTTGGCGGCCCGGTCACTCATGAGGAAATCGACCGCGGCCGAAACGTCATCAGCGGTGGCCATGCGGTGCAGAGCACTGCGACGCGTGATCTGACCGCGTTGTCTGTCGTCCAGGCCATGCGTCATCTCGGTCTCGATAAAGCCTGGCGCCACCGCATTGACAGTGATGCCCATCGAGCCGACCTCGCGCGCCAGGGATCGTGTAAACCCGACCAACGCCGCCTTCGAGGCGCCATAGGCCGCCAGCCCCGGATACCCGGTGGTGGCGACGATGGAGGAAATATTCACCACGCGTCCGGCCTGGGCCGAAATCATTGGCCGGATCAGGTATTTCGTCAGGGTAATGGGCGAAATGACGTTCATGTGCATGATGCGAACGATATGAACATCCGGCATCATCGCGAGTATGCCCGCCGTGCCGATGCCAGCGTTGTTGACGAGGCCATAGATCGGGCCGAACCGCCCCCGTAGCGTTCGTGAAAGCTCGGGGAATGTTGTTACTTCAGACAAATCCCATGGCACGAAGTCGATCGCGTTCGGGTGCTGTGCGATGACCGCGTCGAGGGCGTTGCCTTGCGTGCGCGCAATCGCGATGACGTGGAACTCTGCTTGCGCCAACGTCCGTGCAATGGCCAGGCCGAGCCCTCGGCTGCCGCCAGTTACGACTACGTTACGAACCATGGCGTTGAAGCTTTCCGGAAGCGACGATCTCGTTCAAATCTGCGCGGTCCAGTCGGAACGGCAACTGTAGCCGGCGAGGACTGTCCGTGATCAAGATTGTACTGTCGCCGCGCCAGAGCTATTTGGCAAGGACCATCAGGCCGCCGCCTTTCTCTGCCTCGGCCAGCGCGCGGCGACCTGCGGCAGCACCTCCTCGATCAGGCGCCTGGTCTGTGCCAGCATCTCGGCATCGCCGTCGGCGATCGGGCGCAGGATGAACTTGGAGGCGCCGGCCGCCACATACTCGCTCAACCGCCGCACGATCACCTCGGCGTCGCCGATCGCGAACAGGTCGCGGGGATCGCGGCCGGTGCGCGCCTGGTACTGCTGCATCACCTTCGCCACGCCGGGGTCATCGGGGACGCCGAAGCGGAAGGCGAAGGCGGCGCCATAGTGGTCTTCGTCGATCGTCCGCTTGGTCTCCGCCAGCGCCGCCTTGATCCCGGCGATCACCGAACCCACCGCTTCGGGTGTTTCCGGCCCGGCCTGCCAGCCGGTGCCAATCCGAGCGGTGCGCCTGATCGCGGCTTCGGAGGAACCGCCAATCCACATTGGCAGATCGGGCTGCACCGGCACCGGTGCGATCGATGCCTTTGTCAACATGAAGTGCCGCCCATCGAAATCCAGCGCCTCACCAGCCCATAAGCGGCTGATGATCTCCAACGCCTCGTCCGTCTTGCGGCCGCGGGTGGTGGTATCGATGTGCATCGCATGCCACTCCGCGCCGCGCGGGCTGCCGATGCCAAACCCGGGCAGCAGACGGCCGCCGGACAGCACGTCGATCGTGGCACACTGCTTGGCCAGCAGGACCGGTTCGCGCAGCGCGGCCGAAACGACATTGACGCCGAACTTGATCCGCCGGGTCCGCCCGGCGATGGCGGCGAGCGTGGTCATGCATTCCAGGATCGGCGTCCGGCTGACGATGCGGTCGGTTTGCCAAATCGAGTCCAGCCCACCTTGCTCGCACAGGTCGACCCAGCGCCAGAAACCGTCTGCGGTCTGGAACGGGTATTCCATGATCCCGACGCCCACGGCTATGTTACGCGCCATTCCTGGTCTCCCTGAACCTGACCAGCAATGCTCCTGCGATTTGCCGGCGGGGGCAATGGCCGGCTGGTCGCCGAAGGAGTTCAATGACCGGCTGATCGCCGCCGGGGCAGTGGTCGGCTGATCGTGGCCGCGGTTTCCAGGGGTGGCGGAAGCGCGCTAGACTCCTGTGCATAGACCAGAAGGGCAGGCAACCACCATGCAGCACGGGACCTATGAGCATATCGCCGTCGACGTGGCCGGGAACATCGCGACCATCGAGGTGCGGCGTGGCCCGAACAATTTCATCGACACCGACATGGTGGCGGAGATCGCCGATGCGCTGGAGGTCTATGACCGCACCCCGGATGTGAGGGCGGTCGTGCTGGGCGCCGAAGGCAAGCATTTCTGCGCCGGCGCCGACTTTGGCAGCCGCGGCCCGGACGGGGTGTCGCGGGCGGCGAAACGCGGCCGCCATCTCTACAAGGAGGCGCAGCGGCTCTGGCGCACCGGCAAGCCGATCGTCGCCGCGGTGCATGGCGCCGCGATCGGCGCCGGTGTCGGACTGGCGGTGATGGCCGACTTCCGCGTTGCCTGCCCCGAGGCCCGGTTTTCGACCAACTTCACGCGTCTGGGGTTCCATCCCGGGTTCGGCCTGACCGCGTCGCTGCCGCGGCTGATCGGCATGCAGAATGCGGCCATGCTGATGTACACCGGCCGGCGGATCACCGGCGAGGACGCCCTGGCGATCGGCCTGGTAGACTATTGCGTGGCGCGGGACCAGGTGCGCGCCAAGGCGATCGCGGTGGCGACCGAGATCGCCGGGTCGGCGCCGCTGGCGATCGTTGCGACCCGCGAAACCTTGCGCCGCGGCCTGGCCGACGCCGTGGCGAGCGCGACCGAACGCGAATATGAGGAGCAGGACTGGCTGCGCACCACCGCCGATTTCAAGGAGGGCACCAAGGCGATGGGCGAGCGGCGCATGCCAAACTTCCAGGCGCGCTGAGCGGCTGGATTGTCCGGTGCTGGATTGTCCGGTGCTGGATTGTCCGGTCATGGGGGGGCGGAGCGACGCGTCGGCCCGGGCGCCTGCGGATCCCTTGAGGCATGCGGTGGGGTGCCTGGCGGACGGATGAGCGGCATTTAATGGTTCCTTAAGACTTCGCCGGTAGGACGGGGGGCTCCAGGACGGAGGCCCCCAATGGCGAGCCAGTCGCGTCGCGTTGCGTGGATCCGTTTCGCGGCGGCCGTCGACATCCTGCTATGGCACGCCCTGGCCTTCGCGCGCTCGCTGGATGCCTGGTCACCCTGGATCGCCAGGCAACTTCGCCGCACCGTGCTGTTGCTATGGTGGATCGCCACCTTCCAGCTGCACACCCATGCCCGCTACTGGCTGCGGGCCAGGCGGTTGCGCCGCGCCGCGCCGGTGGTGGTCGAACCCGCACCGATCGTCGAGACCATCGATCCGCACAGCCTGAACCTGCCCGGGTCGGATGATCCGATCGTGTCGGTGATCATCCCGACCTACGGGCAGCTGTCGTTTACCTTACGCTGCCTGGCCTCGATCGCCGCACAGGCCCCGGGGCTGCCGATCGAGGTGATTGTCGTCGACGATGCCTGGGACGAGGCGGAAGCCGCGCCCCTGGCTGTCGTGCGCGGCATCCGGCTGATCCGCAACGCCGCCAACCTCGGGTTCCTGCACAGCTGCAACAAGGCAGCCGCGACCGCGCGGGGCCGCTATCTCTACTTTTTGAACAACGACACCGAGGTGCTCGACGGCTGGCTGGAGCCGATGGTGTCGCTGTTCCGCGAATGGCCTGGCACCGGTGCGGTCGGCGCCAAGTTGCTCTACCCGAACGGATTGTTGCAGGAGGCCGGGGGGATTATCTGGCAGGATGCGTCGGGCTGGAACTTCGGCCGCCTGGAAGACCCCGCCAGGCCTGCCTACAACTACGTTCGCGAGGTGGACTATTGCTCCGGCGCCGCGCTGATGGTGGAGCGGACGGTGTTCGCCAGCCTGGGCGGGTTCGATCCGCGCTATGCACCGGCCTACTACGAAGACACCGACCTGTGCTTCCGGCTGCGTGGCCTGGGCCTGAAAACCCTGTATCAACCAGCTGCGCGGGTGGTGCATCACGAGGGCGTTTCGCATGGCCGTGACACCGCGGTCGGCATCAAGTCGTACCAGGTCAGGAACCGGCGCACCTTTGTCGATGTATGGGCGAACGTGTTGACGAAGGCGCACTACCCCAACGGTGCGCATGTCTTGCGCGCGCGCGACCGGGCGATGCACCGCCAGGTCATTCTGGTGGTCGACCATTATGTTCCGACACCGGACCGCGATGCCGGGTCGCGGGCGATCATGGCGTGCCTGCACGTCCTGCTCCAGGCCGGGTTCGTGGTGAAGTTCTGGCCGCACAACCTGAGCTACAGCCCGCACTACACCGAAGTGCTGCAAGGCATGGGTATCGAGGTCTTCCATGGTCCTCATCAATCCAAGTTCGACGCCTGGATCAAGGCCAACGGCGGTGAATTCGATACCGTCCTGGTAAGCCGGCCGGAGGTCGCCGAGGACGTCATCGGCCTGATCCGCCGGCATTCCCGCGCTCGGATTGTCTATTACGGTCACGATCTGCATTTTCGACGGATGCGCCAGCAGGCCGAGGTGATGCACGACGAGAGACTGCTCCGCCTCGCCGAACATATGCGCGAGCGCGAATACGCGATCTGGCGGCAGGCTGATCTGTCGCTCTATCTGTCCGAGGAAGAGGCGCAGATCGCCTCGGCGCTGCAGCCAGGGGCGATCATCGACTCGGTGGTGCCGTATTGCTTCGACCACTTCGCTGAACCAGGCGCCGCACCCCAGCGGCAGGAAATCATCTTCGTCGCGGGTTTCGGCCACCCGCCGAACGAGGATGCCGCGGTGTGGTTCGTGACCGAGATCCTGCCGTTGATCCGAGCCGAACGTCCGACGGCGCATCTGTCGATCATCGGGTCAAATCCGACCGAACGGGTCGCGGCGCTGGCGCGTGACGGCACCGAACTGTTCACTAACGTAAGCGACGCCGAACTGGAAGCGGCCTACCAGAGAGCCCGTGTCGCGGTGGTGCCGCTGCGTTGTGGGGCCGGGGTGAAGTTGAAGGTGGTCGAGGCGCTGCGGGCCGGGGTCCCGCTGGTCACCACGCCGGTCGGGGCGCAGGGTCTGCCTGGATTGTCGCGGGTCGCCGCGGTCGAGGATGACGCCGCGGTGTTCGCAGCCGCGGTGGTTACGCTGCTGCGCGACGACGTCGCCTGGGAACAATGCAGCCGCCGGCAGGTAGAGTTCGCGAGGAAGCGGTTTTCCCGGGAAGCGATGACGGCGTCCCTGTTGGGGGCGCTGGCGGATCGCCCGCTGGTCAAGACCGCCGCCTGATATAAGTCAGCCTCCGAACCGCCTCCACCGGCGTTGTTCAAGGATCGGCCGGCGATCGGCATGGCGACATTGCCAGATCCGGACGCGCGTGGCTGGATGGCCCGGTGATCCGGATCGAGCGCGCGCGGAGTCAACTTCGATGGTCAGTCAGCAGCAGGAACGTCAACCGTTTGACCATCCGCGCGTTCGCCCGGCGTGGCTGGCGAAGTTGACCGAAGAGGTGCTTGATCCGGCGCAGCCCATCATCGACCCGCACCATCACCTTTGGAAAGCCCGGCCCGATCGTTACTTGCTGGCGGATCTGATAGCGGACCTCCGCACCGGCCACAACGTGCTGGCGACGGTGTTCATCCAGTGCCGGTCGGAATACCGGCCCGATGGCCCCGAGGCGTTGCAGCCGGTCGGCGAGACCGCGTTCGTCGCCGCCGCCGCGAAAGAATGTGAAAGCGGCGCCTACGGCACACTGCGGGCTTGCGCGGGCATCGTCGGCCACGCCGACTGCCTGTTGGGCGACCGGATCGAGCCAGTGCTGGAAGCCCACATTGAGGCGGGTGGTGGCCGCTTCAAGGGCATCCGCCACAGCGGCACCTATGACCCGGGGATCGCACCGACCGCGCCGCCTGGGGCGCCTCCGGGCCTGTATCGCGAAGCCGCCTTCCGCGCCGGATTCGCCAGGTTGCACGAATTGGGGATGACGTTCGAGGCGTGGCTGTATCATCCGCAACTAGGCGACCTGGTCGATCTGCTGCGCGCGTTTCCGGCGCACAAGGTGGTGCTGAACCATTTCGGCGGCCCGCTGGGTGTCGGTCCCTATGAGGGGCGCCAGGCCGAGGTGTTCGCGCAATGGCGGGCGTACATGATCGAGTTGGCGGCGTGTCCGAACCTGCACCTGAAGCTGGGCGGCCTGGCGATGAACGTCAACGGCTTCGGCTACCACCACGCCGTGCTGCCGCCCTCGTCCGGAGAGATGGCTGGCGCATGGCGACCGTACTTCGAAACGGCGGTGGACCTGTTCGGTGCCGATCGGTGCATGTTCGAGAGCAACTTTCCGGTCGACAAGGGTATGTGCAGCTATCCCGTTCTGTGGAACGCCTTCAAACGCCTCGCGGCTGGCTGTTCAGCCGACGAGAAGGCCGCGCTGTTCCATCGGACAGCGCAGTCGTTCTACAGCCTGCCGGCGGTCGCCTGACGATTCAGACGCCGCCCCACACGTCCTGGGCGACTTCCACGCAGCGTGAGAGTTTCGCCCACTGCTGGTCCTCGGTCAGGGTGTTGCCTTCCTCGGTTGAAGCGAAACCGCACTGCGGCGACAACGCCAGTTGCTCCAGCGGCAGATATTGGGCCGCCTGATCAATCCGCCGTTTCAGTTCGTCCTTGCTTTCGAGTTCACCCGTCTTGCTGGTCATGATCCCCAGCACGACGATCTTGGGTCCGCGGGGGACGAACCGCAGCGGCTCGAAACCGCAGGCACGCTGGGTGTCGTACTCCATGAAGTAGGCGTCCGCGTTGATCCGGTTGAACAGCACCTCGGCGACCGGTTCGTAGCCGCCGGACGCGATCCAGGTGGAGCGGAAGTTGCCGCGGCAGAGATGCATCGAGATCACCATCCCCTCGGGCTTGCCGGCGATCGCATGGTTCAGCATGGCGGCATAGATGCCCAGCAGATCCTCGACATGTTCGCCGCGCGCCTTCAGCATCGCGATCTGCTCGGGATCGCACAGGTAGGCGATGTTGACTTCATCGAGTTGCAGATAGCGGCATCCAGCGGCGCCGAACGCGCTGACGGCCATTTGGTAGGCCGCCCCAAGATCGGCGAAGAAACGATCCATCCCCGGATAGGCATCCTTGTCGATCGCATCGCGCCCGCCGCGAAAATGCACGACCGATGGCGCGGGAATGGTTTGTTTCGGCACCGCGGTTCGCACCTGGCTCGCAAGAAACTGGTAATGATCGATCATGACCGGCTTCGACCAGCCGATCCGGCCATTGACCCGCAGCTTGTGGCCGAGTGGAACATTGCCCTGAAACTGGATCTTCTGTTCAGGTTCATAGATCTCCACGCCATCGAGACCGGCAACGAAATCATAATGCCAGTAGGCCCGCCGATACTCGCCATCGGTCGCGGCGCGGAGGCCGATCTGCTCCTGCCGAACGATCGCCGCGGCGATGCAGCGGTCTTCAACCTCGCGCAGGCCGTCTTGGGGCAGGCTGCCGGCCTTCCATCTGGCCCGCGCCTGCCGCAGGACCTTGGGACGCAGCAGACTGCCGACATGATCGGCGCGGAACGGCGGGGCGGCGCGCGGCGGGGCAGGGCGCGGTGTCGTCATGATGGCGATTTCCTGTCCGGGGATGAGAGCGTGCGGGTCCAGTCACACACCGCGCGCACCAGGGCCGTGGGTTGTTCGGGGATCAGCGCATGGCTGGCATCGGGGATAATGACGACGGTGACGCGGCCGGCGCCCAGATCGTCGCGGATATCGTCGCGGGTCCGCGGTGGGCGCCACGGATCGAGTTCCGCCTGGATGTCCAGCACGCGCGCTGATCCGGCATCCCACCAGTCTTCCCGCGAGGTCGCCGCACTCGCCGCGCGCTGACTTCTGGCTGCCACGGGATGCCAGTTGCCCAGCCAGGACGTCGGATCGTGTCCCGGTGCGAAGAATGCCACCTGAAGTGCGGCGAGCCGCACCGCATCCGGCAGGGAGGTATCGATGCATTTCGCGAGATGATCCCGCAGCGCAGGATCGGCTGATTTCGCCGCCGCCGCGGCCAGGATCACGCCGCGCACGAGATGCGGATGGTCCGCCGCCACGCAGCGCGCCACCCACTGGCCGAAGGCGTGGCCGAGGACGAAGGCGGAGCCGCCCGCCAGCCGCTCGATCACCACGGCGACGTCGCGGGCATAGTCGTGCAGGGTCAGGCCGACCATCGGACCGGTGCTGGCGGCCATGCCCCTGGGCTGCGGGCGGAGGACGCGAAATCCCTCGGCCGCGAACATCTCGGCGATGTCGTCGAAATCCTCGGAATCGCGGGACGACGATGGCAGCAACACCAATTGGTCGGCCGAACTCGCGTCTGGTTCATCCAGCATCACGTCGATCGACACGTCGCCATAGGTGACCGAGACCCGCCGATGCTGGTTCATCCGCCGTTCTCCCCCAAGCCTGACCCAGAGCCTAGACCGTGTAGCGGCGGCACGGAACCCGGGAGGGTTCGACCGCGACCTGCCGCGCCGCAGCCCTCTTTTCAGCGATCGCGTAAGCGCTCAGTCTTGCCGCCAAGGTGGTGGTCGCCGAGACCGCGAGCAAGACACCATCTGGGCGTTGAACCGCCTGGCCGCGATGAAGGGGAGAACAGCAATGAGCAAGATCGACGGCGCCACCCTGATGGCGCGCAGCCTGAAGCAGCAGGGTGTGGACCACATGTTCGGCATTGTCGGGTTTCCGGTTGGACCCATCGCGGTGGCGGCGCAGCAGGCCGGCATCAGTTATATCGGCATGCGCAACGAGCAATCCGCGTCCTACGCCGCCCAGGCCGTCGGCTACCTCACGGGACGGCCGGGCGCCGCGCTCGTGGTGTCCGGCCCGGGCGTGGTGCATGGCCTCGCGGGGCTGGCGAACGCACAGCAAAACTGCTGGCCGATGATCCTGATCGGCGGGGCCTCGCCCACCTACCAGAACGGCATGGGCGCCTTCCAGGAGGAGCGGCAGGTGCAGATCGCCTCGCCGTTCTGCAAGTTCGCCCACGCGGTCGAGCATGCGCACCGCATTCCGTTCTATGTCGAAATGGCGGTGCGGAACTCGATCTATGGGCGTCCTGGCGCCGCCTACCTCGACATGCCCGACGACATCATCCTGGCCGAGGTCGAGGAAGAGAAGGTGCATCAGGCGGCGACGATTGCTGAGCCACCGCGCATGCAGGCGATGGAGCAGGATATCGACACGGCGCTGAACGTGCTGGAATCCGCCGAACGGCCATTGGTGATCGTCGGCAAAGGCATGGCCTGGTCGCGAGCCGAGGACGCGGTGCGCGCCTTCATCGAGCGCACGCAGGTGCCGTTCCTGGCTTCACCCATGGGCAAGGGCGTGATGGACGACACCCATCCGCTGTCGGTGGGGGCGGCCCGCAGTCATGCCCTGCAGGACGCCGACGTCATCTTCCTGCTGGGCGCGCGGCTCAATTGGATCATGCACTTCGGACTGTCGCCGCGGTTCAACAAGAAGGTGCGGATCGTCCAGTTGGATATTTCGCCTGAGGCGATCGGCAACAACGTGCCGGCCGAGGTCGGGCTGGTCGGCGATGGCCGCGCGATTGTCGGGCAGCTCAACAAAGCGCTGGAGAACCGGCAGTGGTTCTACCCCAAGGACACGCCTTGGCATGCGGCGATCGCCGAGAAGTCGGCGGCGAACGCCAAGCAGATCAAGCCGATGATCGACGACAACTCGACGCCGACGAACTACTATCGTGCGCTGAAGGACATCAGCGCCTGGGTGCCGAATGACGCGGTGATCATCGGCGAGGGCGCCAACACGATGGATATCGGGCGCACGCAGTTGCCCAATGTAAAGCCCCGGCTGCGGCTGGACGCCGGCAGCTACGGCACGATGGGCGTCGGCATGGGCTTCGCCATCGCCGCGGCGGTGGTGCATCCGGACCGACCGATCGTCTCGGTCTCTGGCGACTCGGCGATCGGCTTTTCCGGGATGGAAATGGAAACCGCCTGTCGCTACCAGTTGCCGGTCAAGATTGTCGTGCTGAACAACGGCGGTATCGGCGGCGGCATGGCCGCGTTTCCGACCGATCGGGGCAAACTGCCGCCGCGGGTGCTGACCATCGGCGCCCGTTACGACAAGATGATGGAGGCGTTCGGCGGCGGGGGGTGGTACGTCGAGGATCCAAGGGACCTGCGCGGTGCGTTGGATGAAGCGATGGCGTTCCCCGGACCGGCGCTGGTAAACGTGCGGCTTCACCCCGAGGCCGGGCGTAAGCCGCAGCAGTTCGGCTGGCATACGTCATAGGCGCGCAACAAGCAGGCCGCGCCCGCGGGATCGCCAAATCGGGACTGAAACCAATCGGCGCTCGCGCCGACCGCCATCAGAGTCATTTTCCCGCACCGCCCCCTCCTTCGCGCGCTCAGTCGCCTGCCAACCCGGCGCGGATACCGGTCAACGCATGCTTCGACCGGTATGAAACCTTTCCGACCGGAATGGGTAAAGCCGGTGCGTGAGATGTAGCAGCATACCAGCGTGCCTGGAGTCTGACTGGTTGAGTTTGAAGCAATCAGTCTCTCGTTCTTCCTCGGTTCGAGAAGGCGATTGACTTCCGAGGTCGGTGCAGCCTCGGACGGTCACACGGGCGCGTTCAGGGGCGTGGTCAGCCGAACCGGATATTAACTTCCCGTTAAGTGTTTCCCGCTATAGCGCTGAGCAATGTAAGTCTAACAACAAGGCCGCCCTATGTGGAGTTCTTCGAGCACGTTCGACAAGGTCGTCTCGATGACACCGGCTTCATGGTGACTTCGGCCAGCGCCAGTAACGATCAGATCGAACACGGCGAGGCATCGTTCCAGCCAGGCGTTCCGGATCATGATCCGGCTTCGTGGCTCGGCAATCTTTCCCTAAGCCCGTCACGGTTCGTGGGATCGCGGCAGGCGCAGACGAGACGCCGCCTCATTGTCCTTGGCGTCGTGCTTGTCGCGACGATCTTCGGCGTGGCCGGTCTGCTGATCACGATGCAGCGGGCCGCTGACATTACCGAGAGTCAACGGACGACCGACAATCTGGCACAAGTGCTGGCCGAGCAGACCTCTCATGCTTTGCAACCGGTTGACCTGACGCTGCGGGAGGTGCTGGGCAGGCTGTCCTTTGCTGACGTAACGAACCGGGATGATGCGGCCGGATGGGCGTCCAGGCACATGTTCCAGCTGATCATCGAGCGAATAAAGGGCCTGCCGCAGATCAGCTTTCTCTCCATAGCGGATGCGGAAGGAAGTTTGCTGAATTCTTCTCGGAGCTTTCCGATTGGGAAGCTGAACCTGTCCGCTCGCGACTACTTCCGTTATCTCAGCACGCATGACGACCACGGGCTTTTCATCAGCGCCCCGACGCAGAATTATGTGGACGGCAAGTGGAATGTTCTTCTCGCCCGCCGGGTCAATGATTCGCATGGCGCGTTTGCCGGTGTCGTCATGGCCGGTGTCGCGCTGTCCTATCTGGAGGATTTTTATCGGGCCGTCACGCCGCAACAGGGCGCCGTGGCCGTGGTGCGGCGCGACGGTCTGATCATCGCCAAATATCCGCGGCTGCAGCAGGACATCGGCACCAAGATCCAGGCGGACAGCCCTTGGTATGGTGTCGTCGCGGCGGGCGGTGGGTCGTACGACGAACCAGGCAATAAAGCCAGGCTTGCCCGGCTGGTGTCGACGCGGCCGCTGAGGGACTTTTTCCTGGTCATCAACGTCAGCACGAGCCAGGCCGCGGCGTTAGCGAGGTGGTGGCAGCAAACGCTTTGGCTGCTCGCAGGGGCAGTCCTGGCGGCGTCCTGCGTCATCGTGCTGCTGCGTGTCTTCGGCTCACAGTATGGCCGGTTGGCTGGGCAAAACGCTCAACTGGAGTTGGGTCGTCTGCGGTTCGACGCCGTGCTCAACAGCATCTCTCAGGGGCTTACGTTCTTTGACCGCGACGGCAGGCTGGTGCTTTCGAACCGCCGCTACGCCGAAATCTACAAGTTGTCACCCGACCAGACCCGTCCGGGTATGCTGCTGTCGGACATCATCGATTATAGAGTCGCCGAGGGAACTTTCCCCGACATGACGCCCGCCGAGTATCTGCGGCGGCGAAAGATACTGGTGGATGACGCCGTCAGCTTTGACATCGTGGACGAGTTTCGCGACGGTCGGACCGTCTCGATGCATTACCAGCCGCTGCCAAGTGGCGGATGGGTGGCAACCCATGAAGACATCACGGAACGCCGCCGGGCCGAGGCGGCCCTGACGTTTATGGCACGCCACGACTCGCTGACCGAACTGCCGAACCGGACCCTGTTCCAGGAACGACTGATCCAGGCCATCGCGCTGACGCGGCACGGTGAGCACTGTGCCCTGCTTTGCCTCGATATCGATCGCTTCAAGCTTATCAACGACACGCTGGGACATCCGATCGGCGATGGGCTGCTGCGCGCCGCCGCCGCCAGGCTGGCCAACGCGGTCAGAGCGAACGACACCGTTGCACGTCTCGGCGGCGATGAGTTCGCGATCATCCAAACCGATCTGAAATCATCCGACCATACCGAACGTCTGGCGGAACGGATCATCGCGGCCCTGCGTGAGCCGTTCTATATCGAGGGCCATCGCATCCTTGCCGGCGCAAGTATCGGCGTGTCGATGGCGCCGAAGGACGGCACGACGTCCGACACACTGCTGAAGGCCGCCGATATCGCATTGTATCTGGCGAAGACCGAAGGACGCGGCACTTACCGCTTCTTTCAGCCGGACACCGATTCGTATCTGCAGCGGCGGCGTGCGGTCGAGCTGGATCTGACCGAGGCTCTGCCGGCGGAACATTTCGAATTGCACTATCAACCGATTCTGGATGTCGCGCTTGGCAAGGTGACCGGGTTCGAGGCGCTGATCCGGTGGAACCACCCCGTGCGCGGCCGGGTCAGTCCCGCGGAATTCATCCCGATCGCGGAAGAGACCGGCCTGATCGTCCAAATCGGTGCATGGGCGTTGCGAAAAGCCTGTCTGGAGGCCGTCAATTGGCCGTCAGACATCGAGATCGCGGTCAATCTCTCGCCGGTGCAGTTCAAACGCGGTCAACTGCTTGACGTGGTGCGAGAGGCGCTTGCGGTGTCGGGACTGGACCCGAACCGGCTGGAGCTTGAGATCACCGAGTCGGTGCTGCTGGAGAACAGCGGCGATCGGCTGGCGCTGCTGCATCAGCTTCGCGCGCTTGGCATTCGCATCGCGCTGGACGATTTCGGCACCGGCTATTCGTCCTTGAGCTACCTGCGCAGCTTTCCGTTCAACAAGATCAAGATCGACCAGTCATTCATCCGCGAGATCGACACCAACAAGCAGTCCGCCGCGATCGTCGGTGCCATCGTCGGCCTTGGCCGCAGCCTAGGCATGACCACCGTCGCCGAGGGCGTGGAGACAGCGCAGCAGCTTGCCACGGTGTGCGACCAGGGGTGCACGAAGGTGCAGGGCTACCTGTTCAGCCGTCCCCGTGGCGCCAGCGAGGTTGCCGCCCTGATCCGGTCGCTGCGTCTGCCCCGACGCCACGAGCCTGATACAGAAGGCGGGACAACGGCCGCTCGGCCGAACCACGCCGCGGCGCCGCCGGACCGGGCCGCGGTGCCCCTGGACCGGGCCGAGGTGCCGAAGGCACGGGCGGGCGGCGCGGGCCGATCCGCCACGTACGACGCGGATGCCTTCGCCGCGATCACGTCCTGACGGTCGCGAGCCGATCGTCGGGCGGCGGCCGCCAATCCGCCGGTCCGGCATGGGCGGCGCCGGCGTGGGCGCCTGATGGCGGTGCGTTCGGTCGAGTTGCTTCAAGGCCCGCGGCCCTGTAACCACGAATGCAATGATCGAACTTTCGCCAGCGCCCGCCTCGCTGCCGCCCGGCCGCAGGATCTATGCCATTGGTGACATCCACGGCTGCGCGCGGCAATTGGCCACCCTGCACGGCGCCATCGCCCAGGACCTCGCTGGCCGCCCCATCCGGTCGGCGCTGTTGCTACACATCGGCGACTACGTGGACCGGGGGGCTGATACCGCCGGCGTGATCGCCAGCCTCATCAACGGCTGTCCGATCGCCGGCATGGAGATGGTCAACCTGATGGGCAACCACGAAAGCACCATGCTCGACGCCCTGTCGGGGGAGCGCGCCGCCGGCACCGACTGGCTGTTCGCCGGCGGCAAGGCTGCCCTGCAAAGCTACGGCATCGACCCCGACGGGCCACGCGAGATCTGGGCTGCCAGCATCCCGCGCAGCCATCAGGATTTCCTGCGCAACCTCGTGCTGATGCACCGGGAGGGCGGCTACGCCTTCATCCACGCCGGTGTCCGCCCGGGTATCCCGCTGGAGCAGCAGGCCCGTGACGACCTGCTGCGATCCCGCCAGCCGTTCCTTTACTCCGAGGCCGACTTCGGCGCGGTCATCGTGCACGGGCACACGCCGGTGAAGGCACCGGTGGTCCGCCATAACCGCATCGCCATCGATACCGGCGCGGTGTTCGGCGGCAAACTGACCTGCGTGGTGCTGGAGGCCGGCTTGATGGGCTTCCTGAGCGCCGACCCGATGGACGCCGCGGTGTCGATTGCCCATCGGTAATCTGCCCGAGACCAAGCGATAGGTTTCCCCCGCGCGCGCTTCCTGCTAGCTAGAGCGCTTTCAGGCTGACCAAAGGCGGTCAGCGCGCTCTAGCTCATTGTTTTCACGAGCAACTTTATCGGCCGGACCTTTCTGGTCAGGCTGATGTTGCTCTAGCGGCCGCTTGGGAGACTGACGCGCATCCATGTTCGATTTCGCCTGGTCGGAAATAGTCTTGATCGGAGCCGTCGCACTCATCGCGATCGGACCCAAGGACATGCCCGCGGCCATCCGCACGGTGTCGGGCATGATCAAGAAGGCCCGCCGCATGGCCGCGGAGTTCCAGACCCACGTCGATGAAATGGTGCGTGAAGCAGACCTGGGGGATGTGAAGAAGGCATTCACCGACATCCGCAACCTGGATATTCCCAGCCTGTTGGAAAAGCACGTCGATCCTGACCACTCGATCCGCGACACGTTCGCCGACAACCCGCTGGAGCCGACCTATCCCACCGCCAGCGAGGTCTCGACCCTGGAGGCGGTCGCTGTCGGCGATCAGATGGTCTTGGAGCACGCCGCTGAAGCGCCATCCGGCATCACCGAGGCGACCGAACCGGCCAAGTCGCGGGCACCGGCGTTCATTCCGCCCGGCATGGTTCCCCCTGTCATGGCCGAAGCCGCCACTCGGCCGGCTGAGGCGCCGGCTTTCATTCCCCCCGCCGCCGCGCCGCCGCGCCAGTCCACGGCGTAGGCAGCGCCCGCCGAGCATCGGCGGCGTCGCCATTCCCCAACATCGAGAAAGCCGAACGTGGCCACAACAGACGACGACCCGATCAACGACAAGCCGATGCCGCTGCTCGATCACCTGATCGAGTTTCGCCGCCGGCTGATGTGGTCGGCCGCCACGTTCCTGATCTGCTTTCTGGTGGCCTATTACTTCTCCAGCGCGATCTACTACTTCCTGGCGGAACCGCTGGCCAATGTACTGCGCGAGCAGGGCAACCCGGATCCGCATCTGATTTATACCCAGCTGTATGAGGCGTTCTTCACCAAGATCAAGGTCGCGTTCTTCGGCGGTGCTTTTGTCGCCTTTCCGATGATCGCCGTGCAGCTTTGGCTGTTCGTCGCCCCGGGCCTGTACCGAAGTGAGAAGCGGGCGCTGCTGCCGTTTCTGGCCGCCACGCCGGTGCTGTTCGTGCTGGGCGCCGCGCTGGCGTATTATTTCGTGTTCCCGTTCGCCTGGCGCTTTTTCGCCAGCTTCCAGAATCCGACAGGCGGCGGCGGCGTGCCGATCGAGCTGTTGCCAAAGGTCAGCGAGTACCTCGACCTGGTGATGAAGCTGATCTTCGCCTTCGGCATCACCTTCCAGCTTCCGGTGGCGCTGACCTTGCTGGCGAAAGTGGGCATAACCAATTCGCGGCAATTGAAGAAATTCCGGCGTTACGCGTATGTCGGGATGTTCATCATCGCGGCGATTCTGGCGCCGCCGGACGTCATCACCCAGACCGGCCTGGCGCTGCCGTTGATCGCGCTTTACGAGATCTCGATCATTTCGGCCCGCTGGGTCGAACCGAAGCCGGTCGAGGTCTAGGTCGATGCACGATATTCGCGCCATTCGTGCCGATCCCGCGGCCTTCGACGCGGCGATGGCGCGCCGGGGCCTGTCGCCGATCGTCGCGCAGGTGATGGCCCTGGACAGCGATCGCCGTGCCGCGCAGACCGTGCTGCAGGAGAGGCAGGCACGCCGCAACGTGCTGGCGAAGACGATCGGCCAGGGTAAACGGGCCGGCGTCGCGACAGCCGAACTGGAAGCCGAGGCGACCACGTTACGCGGCGAGATGGACAGCCTGGAAAAGCAGGTGCCGGAACTCGATGCCGGGATCCGCCGCATCCTGGAAACCCTGCCGAACGTGCTTGATCCCACGGTCCCGGACGGTGCTGACGAAACCGCGAACGTCGTTTTGAAACAGGTCGGCGAGCCACCGACGTTCGATTTCGGGCCGAAACAGCACTTCGAGTTGGGTGAAGCGCTGGGGATGATGGATTTCGCCACCGCCGCGAAGCTTGCCGGCGCACGTTTCACCGTGCTGCGCGGGCCGCTCGCACGGATGGAGCGGGCGCTTGGGCAGTTCATGCTGGACCAGCACACCCTCGATCGCGGCTACGTCGAGACCATCGTTCCGGCGCTGGTCAACGCCGCCGCGGTGTACGGCACCGGCAGCCTGCCGAAGTTCGAGGAAGACCTGTTCAAGACCACCGACGGCCGCTATCTGATCCCCACCGCCGAGGTGCCGCTGACCAACACCGTCGCCGGCGACATCGTGCCGGAAACCCAGCTTCCGATCCGGCTGACAGCGCTGACCGACTGTTTTCGCAGCGAGGCCGGATCAGCCGGGAGAGACACTCGCGGCATGCTGCGCCAGCATCAGTTCCGGAAGGTCGAACTGGTCTGCATCGCGCACCCCGACAAGAGCGCGGACGAGCATGAGTGGATGACGTGTTCGGCGGAAATTATCCTGGAGAAACTGCGGCTGCCCTATCGGCGGATGCTGCTTTCGTCGGGCGATACCGGCTTCGCTTCAACCCGCACCCATGACCTGGAGGTCTGGTCGCCCGGCCAACAACTATACCGCGAAATTTCATCATGCTCGAATTGCCGGGACTTCCAGGCGCGCCGGATGAACGCCCGCTTTCGTGGCGCGGACGGCAAGACCGTTCGTCACGTTCACACGCTCAACGGATCAGGCGTCGCGGTCGGTCGCGCGCTGATCGCGGTCATGGAGAACTACCAGCAATCCGACGGATCGATTGTCGTCCCCGCGGTACTGCGCCCCTATATGGGTGGGTTGGACATTATCGCGACCTAAGCAGACCAATAATGGCACCCGAAGTCTTGCTTTCGACGCAGGGCCTCCAGTCGGTGTCTATCCCATCATCCGCATTGCTACGATTGAAGTTCGGCAATCGCCTCGAGCTGGCCCGGATCATCCGAGGGCACGACCAACAGCGCGTCGTCAATGCCGAGATCTTCCAGCCGCCGCAGCCGGTCCTTCGCCTCTCGTAATGAGCAGAACAGCGAAATCTTCGGCACATGACTGAACGGCGGAGGCGCCGGGTGATCGCGGAAGTCGGTGAAGATGTTCGCCAGCACCGCGCGCGAGCCGCCGGCATCGCGGAACATCTTCAGGCCGATCGCCAGGTCTTCCCACGAGGTGTGGATGCCCGACGCGATCCAGCCCTGCAGCACCTTCGCCGAAAGGTTGATCCATCGCTCGCTGCGCCAGGCACCCAGCAGCACCGGCGGTCCGCCCTCGGTGCCTGGCCAGACCGATAGTGCGGGGCCATAGACCGGCTCGCCGGCCCAGACCCGCCGCATCACCTCCAGGTAAGCCGTCAGCGTCTTGAACCGGGCGTCATAGTCCATCTGCACGGCGTCGAAGTCGTGCCTGGTCGAGCCACTGCCGACGCCGAACCGGAAGCGGCCGCCGGACAGAGCGTTCAACGTCTGTACTCTGTGGGCGTGCTCCACCGGGTGCCGCAGCGGCACCTGAACGACGCAGGTGCCCAACTCGATGCGCGACGTCTGCGTGGCCAGGCCGCCCAGCAGGATCAACGGGTCCAGCGTCGGTTTGCCGCGCGCGAATGCGTCGGTGACCCACAGACCGTAAAAACCGAGCTCCTCGACCCGACGGGCGAGGGCGGAGACGTGCTGCACGATTCGCGGCCCGGTCTCGACTGCAGACGGAATAGTAACGATACCGATGCGCATTCTGCTGTTCCTGTTGAATCACCGTCCGCCGATTCGGCGTCGTGTCACTGGCCGTTGAATTTGGCTGGCCGTTTCTCGCGGAACGCGGCGACACCTTCTTCAAAGTCCCGCGTCATCCCCGCCTGCGCCTGCAGCTTCGCCTCCAGGTCAAGTTGTTCACTGTAGCCGTTTTCCATGGCTTTCCAGTACATCTGACGGATCAGGCCAATCGACTTCGGGCCGGATGCCAGACCATTCGCCAGTTGCATGACTTTCGGGATCAGCGTCGCGTCGTCTTCAACACGGTTGATGAGGCCCCAGGACAGCGCTGTCTCGGCCGGCAGAGGTTCAGCCAGCAGCGAAAGCTCCATCGCTCGGGCCATGCCGATCATCCGCGGCAACAGCCATGACGAGCCGCAGTCGGGCACCAGGCCGATACGAGCGAACGCCTGAAGGAACGACGCCGAACGCGCGGCGATACGAATGTCACCCGACAGGGCCAGGCTCATGCCGGCGCCGGCGGCCATGCCGTTGATCGCGGTGACGATCGGGATCGGCAGCGCCCGCAGCCGCATGAACATCGGGTTATACCAGGTCTCAAGATCGCCTTTGCCTTCGCCGCGCGCCTCGGCCGCGCGATCACGCGCCGGACGGTCGGGATCGTTCAGGTTGGCGCCTGAACAGAACGCACGACCGGCGCCGGTGATGACGAGACACCGAGCTGAACCGGCTTCGACCTGATCCATGGCGGAGGTCATGTCTGCACGCAGCTTGTGCCCGAAGGCGTTGAGAACGCCGGGGTCGTTCAGCGTCATGACCGAAACGTTGCCGGCTGTCGCAAGCAGAATCCTGCCGTGTTCCATCGCGTCCTTCCTCCGGCCGGATGCAGTCCGGTTCACCGGCGCTACGCTAACAGCAATGCGCGCGAAGACCAGGGGCGAGCTGCGCGACGGAAGCAGAAGATCGGTGACACGATTATGAGTGTCACGACAACATCGCGACAATGCCGGTGAACAGACCCAAAGAAACTGAACGCTGGGCGCGGCCAAGCAATGGGCGCCGTTTCATCTTCGCTGGGCAGACGCGTGCGGCGATGAAGTATCTTTGACAGGGCGGTTCTTGGCCGCCGAAGAAGCACTGGTGGCGAACCCGATCAACCGGGCGGCGCCAAAGGACCAAGTTCCAAAGCAGCCAGTACTAGAAGCCGCGCTCTCGCGGGGTGCCGCGGCCAATCCGCCGCTGCCAATTCCCCGCTTGGTGTGCGCCACATCGGGGACTCGCCGTTGGTTGCTGGATCGTTACGCCAAACCGGCTGCTTTTCAGCGGGCACTGATGCGACTGCGGCTGACCGACGACGTCCACGAGGCGGCCTTGGCGTTCAAGGAGACGCGCAAGCCGCGCGGTTTCAACGGGACGTAGAAAGATCTTTCCGGCTCATTTGGAGTCACTTCCGGGGCAGTGAGGAGGCCTGCCGCTAGGGCCAAAGCCAACCTTGGCCGAAGCTCACCGCGACATTGCGCGATGCGAACGGCCCGAACCATGCCGGGCCGTGGCGATAATCATGCTCAAAAGAATGCCACGCGCGGCGCCTGGCAAACGCCTGTTTTCAGCTGCGCCCCGTTGCCTTGCGGCCGGGCTTGCGTCCAGCCTTTTTCGGCGGCGGCACAACGGTGCGGCTGCGGCCGAGGCCCATCTTCTTGGCCAATGTCGATCTGGTCTCGGCGTAACTCGGTGCGACCATCGGATAGCTTGAGGGCAAATTCCATTTCGCGCGGTACTGATCGACCGTCAGGTTGTGCTCAGTCATCAGGTGCCGCTTCAGCATTGTCATCTGCTTGCCGTCTTCGAGACAGACAATGTACTCGGGGAAGACTGATTTCGTCACTGCAACGGCTGGTTTGGCCGCTTCAACCGGTGCCGCTGCTTCACCTACACTCGACAGGGTCTTGTACACCTCACGGATTAAACTCGGTAGCTCATCAACCGCAACCGAGTTCTTGGTTACGTGAGCGCTGACGATCTGAGCCGTAAGGCCCAACACATCTTCTGGCATCTATTTCTTTCCTGCAACCCGACTCGATCGATATAGGACTGTTTAGATAATAGCGCCATAGTGGGTTGCATAAAATTTCTTCTAGATCGCGCCTCGGTGGCACAATGCGGGTTCCAAGGGCGATACAGGCGTCATCATCGAGCGGACATCGTGGCATGAAGGAAGTTGAAACCGCCGACTCGGCGTAAAAGTTGCCCCGGTAACCGCGGCCAGCGATGACTTGCGCATCGAGGCGCCGAAGTAGCAGTTGTCATATACAAGTTTGTCCAGTTGTTCCGGGATCTGACATGGCTCCGCCCAGTGGGTGAGAGAATGACTGGATGGAGAACGTTGAGGCCGAAGTGGTCGCGCACGATCTTGCTGATCCGGCGGCGCCACGGCGAGCCATTGCGGCGATAGTGGAGACGCTGGTCATCAGGACCTCCGGCTCAATAAAGCGGCAGCAATCGACCGAGGGGGGTTCCTTAAGGCGAAAGCAGAAGATAGGCAGGATGGTTTCGGCTTAAAGATTCACACGTCGGTGAGGCTGGCCGGCCGCCGCATGTCATCGCTGTGCGGTTTCAGAGACTGGACCTCGATATTGGCGATGCACCGGTGCCGATTTGGGCACATGTACTATGTGTATCGCTGTCACTTCGCTTGCCAAATGTCCCCGAACGATGGACTGGTGCTGCCGGCGGTGTTCAGGTCAATGCAATCAATCTTGACCAGGCCGACCAAACCGTTCCGTAGACAATCCAGAGCGCGTCGTGCGTGATCCAACTGCCGGCTGCAACGCGGCACCGACGGTCCCGCACCACAACCATCGCACTGTGTCGACACCGGAAATCGCCGCATCCATTGCTTATCCTGCGTCCGTCTGGTCGCCGCTATCCGCGATGTTATTGTCGACGGCGGTGCCGTTCGCTTTTCTAGGGCGTGTCGTCAAATGAGCCAAATGGCGCTGGCGGCGAGGTAGACGGCGGCGAGAAAGTTGCGCGCGGTCTTGTCATAGCGGGTTGCGATAGCCCGGAACTGCTTGAGTTTGGCGAAGAACGTCTCGATCAAGTGGCGTTCTTTGTAGAGATGCCGATCATACGTCCGGCGCGACTTGCGGTTGGCCTTTGATGGGATCACAGCCGTCTTGCCGGCGGTCGTGAGCGGCTCGATGACCCGCTTGTCGGCGTCGAATGCCTTGTCGGCGATCAGCGTTGCAGCTTGCATATCCGCCAGCAGATGGTCGGCGCCGACCAGATCATGCGCCTCGCCGCCCGTCAGATGAAACGCCGTCGGATTGCCGAGCGCATCGACCAACGTGTGGATCTTGGTGCTCAATCCGCCACGCGATCGTCCGATCGCCTGGTCTTCGCCGGCTTTTTTTTCGCGCCGGCACTGTGCTGGTAAGCGCGCACGATGGTGCTGTCGATCATCGCGTATTCATTGTCGGCATCAGCCGAGAGATGCTGAAAGACCCTGTGCCAAACACCGGATTTAGCCCAGCGACTGAAGCGCCGATGGACGTTTTTCCAGTCGCCGAAGCGTTCCGGCAGGTCACGCCACGGGAGACCGGCGCGATAGCGGTAGAGCACAGCCTCGACGAACAGGCGGTTGTCCGCCGCGGTTACTCCCACCCAGCCTGGCCGCCCGGGCAGCAACGCCTCGATCCGATCCCACTGGTCATCACGCAGTCCATAGCGCCGCATCGGTCAGCCTCCAAAGCTGACCGCTTAGCAATCGGAGAATGCGGCGCGCCGGAATCCCCTGCGCGCTGTGTCGCATCTCTTTTTGCCCAGATGTTGCAGTTCAGACTCACCGCGGCCTGGAAGGCTCTAGCTATTTGACGACACGCCCTAGTGGCGACGCTTTTTTTTCGAGAAGAAGGGACAATTTTACATGGCCGTCGCAAAGCTTGGCGTGACAAATGAGCTTGCTGCCTATGCTGTCGCCACCGGGTATGGCGACTTGCCTGACGCTGTGCTGCGCGAGGCGGAGCGATCGCTGCTGAACATCCTGGGCTGCATGCTGGGGGGAGCCCGTCATCAGGGGGTGGAAATAGCCGACAAGGCGCTGGGCGAGCTTGCCGGGGCACCGCGGGCCACATTGATCGGCCGGCAGCGCCAGACGGATGCGCTGCATGCCGCGCTCATCAACTGTCTGGCGTCGAGTATCTATAGCTTTGATGACACCCACGAGCAGGCGGTCGTCCATCCCAGCGGCCCGGTTGCCGCCGCCGCGCTGGCGATGGCGGAATTGAAGCCGGTATCGGGGAAGACATTGCTGACCGCCTTCGCCTTGGGGGTGGAACTATCGTGCCGGCTCTGCAAGGCATTGACCGTCGCACCGGCCCGCGGTTCGATGGCCTGGTCCGGAACCGGCGTCACCGGTGGGTTCGGTGCCGCTATCGCGGCGAGCCACATGCTTGGTCTCGAGATCGATGGGATGCGCACGGCGATCGGCATCGCCCTCTCGCAGGCCGCGGGGTTTCGCGTCATGCACGGCAGCCTGTGCACGCCACTGATGCCGGCGCAGGCGGCTCAGACGGGTCTGCGAGCGGCATTGCTGGCGCAGGCGGGGTTCAGCGCGTCTGCGGTCGCGCTGGAGGGAAAGTTTGGCTATCTGGAGGTATTCTCGGAACAGCCGGACCTGGACGCATTGACCGGCGGCTTGGGCGAGCGGTTCGAGATCCTTGGCAACACCTACAAGCCGTATCCCTGCGGCATCGTTATCCATCCGATTATCGATGCTTGCCTGGAACTGCGCCGCACCCACAACCTGGACCCGGCCCGCATCGTCACCGTTGCCATCGCAGCGTCGCCAGGCGCGATGGCATTGTGCAACAATCGAAACCCCGACGATGAGATGCAGGCCCATGTCAGCCTGTATCACTGGACTGCGGTCGCCTTCGTTCGCGGCACCGCCCGCCTTCAGGACATGGATACCGAGACCGCGGTGCGGGACCCGACGCTGATGGCGTTTCAGGACCGGGTGGAGGCAACCCTCGATCCCGGCCGCGCTGCCGATGCCGCCGCGGTGACGGTGACCCTGAGCGACGGCACGCGTTACACGAGCCGCGTCGAGCATGGCATCGGCAGCGCCGCCCGGCCCATGTCCAACGCCGACCTGGAAGACAAATTCGCCACCATGGCGATCCCGGTGCTCGGGGAGGCCCGGACCCGAGCATTGATAGCCCAGTGCTGGGGTATCGCCGGGCAGGCCGATGCCGGCGATCTCGCGCGGGCGGCCGGTTAGACTGTCCCGGCGTCAGCGTGCCGGTTCGGCAGTTCGCCGGGACGGGCGGCCCCAAGATCCGGGCATACGAGGTCCCGCGCGGCCTGGGCATCCCCGACATCCGCCGCCTGATGCAAGAGACGTCGGAGACAGCACACGAGTATCGCGCATCCGACAAGCGCGATACGTCGCTGTTCGTCTGAAGTAGCCGATCGACGCGGCGAAACGCGGCCGCTTCGCGTCCCGCGCTGCTCTGCGATCGGGTACTTACGTGCGGATCAGCCCCGACATCGCCGCGGCCTGCTCGCTGCCGGGAAACACCCGTCCTAGCGCGCCGGCATCCAGGCCCAGATGCGCGACCAGCAGGCCCTTGGCGACAGACCGCAGGTCGGCGGTCGGGGCGAGATCGCGGTTCTCGAAAAGCTGGTTCGGCCGCAGCCCCGGCCAGTCCGTCCTCACCCGGCCGCCGGCGACCGCGCCACCCAGGACGAAGGCCACGGTTCCGGTGCCATGATCGGTGCCGCCTGTCCCGTTCACCCGCGCGGTGCGGCCGAACTCGGTCATCACCAGCACCGCGGTTTTTGCCCAGGCCGGCCCCATGGCCGCTTTCAGCGCGACCAACCCGGCATCGAGCTGTTTCAGCGGCCCGGCCAGACGGGCGACCTGCGCCGTGTGAGTATCCCAACCGTTGATTTCCAGCGCGGCGACGCGGGGGCCGTTCGCCGCCGCAAGCAGCTCGCCAGCGGCGCGCGCCAATGCCGGAAACGCGTTCTTTTCTATCGGCACCTCATCGCCGGCCATCACCGCGGCACTGAACCCGCGCGCCTGGAGACCTTCGGCGATGGCGGGTCCGGTAATGGGATCGTCTCGGTTGAGGGCTGCGATCGCCGCGTATAACCCCGGCGCCGGCTGGGAAAACCCGTGCGGTGCCCAGTTCGCGACCGGCGCCGGACCACGCAGCAACAGCGGCACCGAGACCCCGACGGCGAGCGCGTTCTCGGCCGGGCCGGTGACGCCTCGAACGGCGGCACCAGCGGGCGGCAACGACGTCACCGCGCGGTTCAGCCAGCCGCTGGTCATGCGATGATCGGCCCCCGATTCCAGATAGTCCTGCGCCTCGAAATGGCTGCGCACGCGATAGGCACCGGCAACGGCGTGCACCGCCACCGCCTCGTTGGCGCGGTAGAGTTGGTGCAAGCCAGCCAGCGCCGGGTGCAGTCCGAAGAAGCCACCCAGATCCAGCAGTCCCTCGGGCCGGCCTGGTTCGGCGGGCACGATCGCGCCACGCAGATCGCCGAGCTGTTTGTCGCCATAGGGAACGACGGCGGCCATCCCATCCAGAGCCCCGCGCAGGATCACCACGACCAGGCGCTGATCGGTTGGCGCGGCGGCAAGCGCCAATGTGGTTCGGCCAATGCTTGCGCTGGTGGCAAGACCGAGCAGCGCGGTGCGACGTGTGAGATGCATGGGATGACCGCCTTTTGGGGATTACCGCCTCTGGAATTCGGGGCTGGTGAGCAGCAGCGTGATGGCCTCGCGGCGCGACCCGGCACGTCGGATCGCGGTGAGGGTTTTCGGTCGCAGCAGCGGACCGAGGGCGTTGTCGGCGATCGTTGTTACGTCGCGGTCGCCGATCCGTCCGGCGAATCCGCTGGCCCAGTCGATCCGGCGCAGCATCGCCTCGGGCGCGGCCCAGTCGGTGGCGCGATCGGGCCAGCCGTTTGGCGCGGGGGCGGCCCAGATCGGCTGGCCCAGCCCGGACAGGATGCCGAGCATGGTCGGGATCTGCGCTGGCGGGATCTCCAGCGCACGGACGCTGGCGATCATGAACTCCATCGGCGTGCGCAGCTTGGTGGCGGGCTGCCAGGCGGCATCCAGGACCACCAGCGTCGAGGCCGCGGCGGCGAGATCACCGCTGGTATCGCGCAGGACCACTTCGATCGCGCGGACGGCATCCGCCGGGGGATCATCGGCGACGAAGTGCCGGGCCAACTTGGTGGCGAGAAAGCGGTGCGTCGCCGGGTGGTTGGCGAGAAACGCCAGGGCGGCGACTCCGCCGGCCTCATCAGGCGGAAATCGATGCCCCAGCACCGTCTGCACGCCCGGCTCGTGCGCCAGCGGACGGTAGCGGAAGCCGGGCGGATCGGCTTGCAGATCAATCGACCAGCCGGTCAGGATCTTGGCGAAGCTGGTGACATCGTCCTGGGTGTAACCGGCAGCTGGGCTGACGGTGTGAAGTTCCAGGCACTCGCGCGCCAGGTTTTCATTCAGGCCGCGGTTCCTTCGCTGGCCGGCGATGCTGTGCGGCCCGATCGAATGAACGTTGTCGAGATACAGCAGCATGGCCGGATGGCGCACCACCGCGAGCAGCATGTCGCCGAAGCGGCCGGTGACATGGGGGCGGATCGCCTCCTGCACGAACGCGGCGGCCACCGCGGTGCACTGACCGCGACGAAGCGATACGGTGAAGTGGTTGGTCCAAAACCATACGAGCTTCTCGCGGAAGGGCGCTGGCGTAGTGACGGCGTTCGCCATCTGCGCCGCTGCCTGTGCCTCCAGCAGCCGGTGGGACAGCGATTGTCCGGCAGGCGGTCTGGTCGCACGATCTTCACGCAACGCCGTCAGGCCTTGCGCCGTGGTCGGCGGGTCCGCGAGGATCGTTGGATCCGGGTGGGTTATCTGATCCTGCAACCACGCCGCCGGATCCGACGGCACCGGTTCCGCGCCGCGGCGGCCTAGTCCGAACCGCACAAGCGCCTGAGCGATACGAGTGTCCATGGCTGGGTAGTTAGCGGTTTTTTCTGTATCAGAGTGTTATAAAGCGTCTGGCGGTTAAACGGCCAGGCTGTGCGCGGGCGGAATTCGCACTTGCAAAACCGCCCACTGTGTCGCATTTCCCGCATCATATGACTGGCTGAGTGATCGGCTAGACCCTTTTGGGCGGGCGCGCGGGGCTGCTTCCCCGATCCGATAATGGATCACGCGCCCCTTCTGATATGCCCGTCCGTTTGCCGTAGGAGGTTTGCCGTGTCCGTGACGCCGCTCGACAGGATCAGAAACATCGGGATCACCGCGCATATCGACGCGGGAAAGACCACCACGACCGAGCGGATCCTGTACTACACGGGCGTGTCGCATAAGATCGGTGAGGTGCACGACGGGAATACCACGACCGACTACATGGAGCAGGAGCGGGAGCGTGGCATCACCATCACCTCGGCCGCGGTGACGTGCGAGTGGAAGGACACCCGCATCAACATCATCGACACACCGGGCCACATCGACTTCAACATCGAGGTCAATCGCAGTCTGCGTGTGCTGGACGGCGCGATCTTTATCATCGAGGGGGTCGCCGGGGTTCAGCCGCAGTCGGAGACCAACTGGCGTCTGGCGGATCGCTACAACGTGCCGCGCATCATTTTCATCAACAAGCTGGACCGGACCGGTGCCGACTTCTATCGCGCCTTCGACACCTTGCTGGAGAAGCTGGATATCGTTGCGCTGCCGCTGCAACTGCCGATCGGCACGGAAGATCAGTTCCTGGGAGTCGTCGATCTGGTCGAGATGAAGGCGATCATCTGGGAAGGCGGCGAGCTGGGTGCGAAATACCACTACGAAGACATCCCCGCCGACATGGCCGAGCTGGTCGCGACGCACCGGCAGACGCTGCTGGATACCGCGGTCTCGGTCGATGAAAAGGCGATGGAGGAGTATTTCGACAAGGGCGACGTCTCGGTGGACACGCTGAAGCGCTGCATCAAGCGCGGCACGATCGACGGCACGTTCCGCCCGGTGCTGTGCGGCACCGCCTTCAAGAACAAGGGCGTGCAGCCGCTGCTGGATGCGGTGATCGACTACCTGCCGTCGCCGATCGACGTTCCCGGCATCGCCGTCGCGGTCGAAGAGGGCGACGATGAGGGCGATATCGCCAATCGCCGTCGCATTCCGGCTGATCCGAAGGCGCCGTTCGCCGGGCTGGCGTTCAAGATCATCAACGACAAATACGGCACCCTGACGTTCGTGCGGGTCTATGCCGGCACGTTGAAGTCCGGTGACATGGTGCAGAACACCACCAAGGGCCACCGCGAGCGCATCGGCCGGATGTTCCAGATGCATGCCGACAAGCGGGCGGAGATCAAGGAAGTCGAGGCCGGCGACATCGCCGCCTTCGTCGGCCTGAAGGACACCGGCACCGGTGACACCCTGGCCTCCAACGACGATCCGGTGGTGCTGGAGCGGATGGCCTTTCCGGTGCCGGTGATCGACATCTCGGTTGAGCCGCGCACCAAGGAAGCGGTCGAGAAGATGACACTGGGTCTGCAGAAGCTGGCGGGCGAGGACCCGTCCTTGCGACTGCGCACCGACCAGGAGACGGGACAGACCATCCTGTCCGGGATGGGCGAATTACACCTTGAGATCATCATCGACCGGCTGCGCCGCGAGTATGGTGTGGATTGCAACATCGGTGCGCCTCAGGTCGCCTATCGCGAAACAATCTCCAAGCGGCATATCGAGATCTATACCCACAAGAAACAATCTGGCGGGTCGGGTCAGTATGCCGAGGTGAAGATCGTCTTCGAACCACTGGAGCGAAACGTCGGCGTCGTGTTCGAGAACAAGGTCGTTGGCGGTTCGGTGCCGAAGGAGTACATCCCGGCGGTCGAGAAGGGCATCAAGGTCCAGGCCGACACCGGCGTGCTGGCCGGCTTCCCGACAGTGGACTTCAAGTACACCCTGGTGGACGGCAAGTACCACGACGTTGACTCGTCCGCCCTGGCGTTCGAGATCGCTGCCAAGGCCTGCTTCCGCGAAGGCATGAAGCTGGCGGGTCCGATCATTCTGGAGCCGATCATGGACGTGGAAGTCACCACGCCGCAGGATCACGTGGGCGACGTCGTGGGCGACCTCAATCGCCGGCGCGGGCAGATCCAGAACCAGGAAAGCTCGGGATCGACGGTGATCGTGCGGGCGCATGTGCCGCTGAAGGAGATGTTCGGCTACATCTCTCACCTGCGCAGCATGACGAAGGGGCGCGCGTCCTTCACCATGCAATTCCATCACTACGACCCGGTGCCGCGCAATGTGGCGGACGAGATCATGAAAAAGAGCGCGTGATATTCAACGCGGGCGAGGATACGGCGGGCATGGGCATTGGTGCCGCGGCCAATCCCGAGTAGTCGCGCGGCGAGCATTGCATTGTTCGCTGGTCACAGCATAGCGGGCGTTCCTGGCTGACCCAGGAACGGCGCCACGTCCCCGGCCTCCGGCTTGGGTATCGGCTCCATTTCAGTCTCTGCGGGGTGGTAAGCCGGTGTTCGTCCCCGGCTTCCCGCCTAAGCCGTCGCCACGGCTGGCTGATCGTGGCAAATCAGTCCGAACGGTGTTAGCATGACTGCATGTATACAGCAGTGGGCAACGGCCGGTTCCTCGACGCCGACGAATTTCTGCGGACCGACCAGTCCGAGTTCGGGACTGCCTGGCGTTATGAGCTTGTCCGCGGCTCGATCCTCGCGCACGCAGCGCCCAGCCCCGAGCATGGCGTCATCCTCAACAACCTGGCCGCCGAGTTGCACAGTCGCCTGCGCGGGCACGCGTGCAGGTCGGAAGTCGGCAGCGGCGCTGCGCCCCAGTACGAACAGCGCGACACCGCCCGTATTCCCGATGCCACGATCCGCTGCGGCAATCATCCGCGGGTGCTGTTCGAGGTGATCTCCCCATCGGAGCTATCGCACAAGCGGCAGTGGGACCAGAAGCGATCCGACCTGCAAGCCGTCGAGGGTGTGCAGGAGATCGTCGAGATCTACCAGGACGAGATGTTGGCACATGCTTATCGACGGCAAGGCGATAGCTGGACCTTCGAGTCAATCGCCGGACCCGAGGCGGTGATGGAACTACGCAGCGTTGGGATTACGGTGCCGCTGGCGGCGCTCTACGAGCGGGTCGTGCCGGCGGGTGAGTGAGCCGCCGCTCGGCTTTTTTTGGGAAATTATGCACTTGGCTGCGCATGGCTTTGGGGCGATGCGCTTGATCCCACACCTCGCACTTTCGGTCCAGCGGGGAGGATATAATGGTGGGCGATCGCGTGCCTCCCGCACTGCGCGACGCGTCTCCTGATGCGTTCGTTCAGGGCGACCCGGAGGACGGCGAAAACACGGTTATTGATGGGGGTTTGACCGCTTGGCTGTCGCCACGCTATTCGCTCGTCTGCTTTCTACGCGGGAAGACTCTGTCATAGTGCCTTTCTTCTAGTGCATGATCGGCAATTAAAAAGGCGACGTGAAGTTCAGTCAGTACCCGTCTGAGATGGCTGAGGGTCTCGAAACTCATGTCGAAACCAACAATCTTGCCTTCTATGCTCGCCTCGAGTCTGCGTCCGTTTAAGGAGTTCTCTACCATGAGAAAACCCTCGAAGGCGTTTTTGGTCCAATGCTTTCTTGATGCACGAAGCTCTGCCTTGTGTCCTATAGCATGGCGCACTTTGCTATAAGCTCCGAAGTGCTCTTTACGTATTTTGCTGATGGTTTTGAATGATTCTCTGGGTAAAAAGGCTAGAAGATCGGGACATTCAAGACGTAACTGTTCGTCTATCGCACTCAGGTTCATAAAGAAGTTGTAGATGGTTATCGCACCATCGCGTGCGGCTACAACTTGCCAACCCTCCATGCGGCGATAGCTAACTCGAAGCCGCTGGCGCGTGTCGGCGGCCACCATCCCAGGCACGCAGTCCAGGGCGTCAAGACGACGGCGGAGCGCGCGAGCACGTGCAAAAGCGTAATCGAGCAGATCAAGGGCGGCCACAAAGTCTCGAACGAACCCAGCGGCGGCATATATCTGGCCCGATATGTGTTTCGCCGCATCCCGCTGTGCTTCAGGGAGTTCATCCGTGAACAAAATTGAGACGGAGCGATGTTCGGGGTCAGTCTTTGGCGTTGCGACGGACGCCCGTTCTCGACGACGGCTAGGATGTTCGCGCTTTGCGCGCCTGGGATCTTGCCCACTTACTGCCATTTCACGGCAGCAGCCACACCGGTTCCTTGATCCGGCTCAGGAACGCCGCGTGCGCCACCAGTTCCGCCTCGGTCGGCGCGATCGGGTGCGGCGTGCGTGGACCGGTGTGGACATAGACCGTCACCGGACCGCGCGCATCCTGGGCTGCCAGCGATAGCCCGCGCTGGCGGCCGCCGGTGAGTTCGACATAGACCTCGGCGAGCAGCTTGCAGTCCAGCAGCGCGTTGTGCGTCGTCCGCGCCGAGAGATCGATCGAGAATCGCCGGCACAGCGCGTCCAGGCTGTTGGGCATTCCCGGAAACCGGGCTTTCGCCAGGGCCAGCGAGTCGATCATCAGGTCCTGAGCCAGACCGGGCAGCCCGGCACGGCCAAACTCCATGTTGAGAAACCCAAAGTCGAACGCCGCGTTATGCGCGATCAATCGGCTGCCTGCGAAGAAATCCGCCAGTGGCTGGGCGATTTCGGCGAACAACGGCTTGCCGACCAGATCGCTGCTGGTGAAACCATGCACCCGCGACGCCTCGGGCGGGATGTCGCGCTGGGGGTCGATCAGGGCGTGAAAATGCTTGCCGGTGGGCAAGTCGTTCAGCAGTTCCAACGCCGCCACTTCGATCACCCGATCGCCGTTCAGCGGGTCCAACCCGGTCGTTTCTGTGTCGAACAGGACAGTCCGTATCATGCACGAAGACCTCGAATAAAGCGGTTGAGCGCCCGCAGCGTGTGATTGCGCGACAACCCGGTCCGCACGACGACATCAGCGCGGCGGCGCTTGTCCGCATCCGGCATCTGGCGCGCGATGACGGCCTCGACGTCGGCTCGGTTCATGCCCCGGCGCCGTTCGACGCGGTGGATCTGGATCGCCCGCGGGGCGGAGACGACGACGACGGTGTCCACGCGTTGGTCGCTGCTGGTTTCAAACAACAAAGGAATATCCAGCACCACCGCCGGCTTTCCGGCGCGCCGCGCGCGGCCGACAAAGGCGCGCTCCTCGGCTTCGACCATCGGATGCAGAATATGCTCCAGCCGGGTCAGCGCCTCGCCATTGCACAGGGCCGCGTTGCGCAAGGCGGCTCGGTCGATCGCGCCGTCCCTGACGGTACCGGGAAACGCCGCTTCGATCAGCTTCACCGCCCGGCCGCCCCGAGCCTGCAACCGATGCACGGCCAGATCGGCGTCGAACACCGGGATGCCGGCGCGCCGAAAAGCCGCCGCCGCGGTCGACTTTCCCATGCCGATGCCGCCGGTCAGCCCGATCACCCTCAAGCGCTGATCCTCATGCCGCCAGCAGGTCGGCGGCGACGAAGCGGCGCAGTGCGTCATCCACCACCGGATCGACGCCGAACCAGGTGCGAAACCCCGGGACGGCCTGATGCAGCAGCATGCCGAGACCCTCGACGGCACGGATCTGGCGGGCGCGTGCCGCGGCGAGCAGGCTGGTTTCCAGCGGCACATAGACAATATCGGCGACCGTCAGCCCGGGTGCGCCGCGGTCCAGGTCGATCTCGATCGGCGGGTGGCCGGACATGCCCAGCGAGGTCGTATTGACCAACAGAGCCTGGTCGGACAGGGCGCGATGCCGAGCCTGCCAGTCGATGACGAGCAGGCCGGGCAGTTCGCGGGCCAGAGCCTCGGCGCGGGAGCGGGTGCGGTTGGCCACGGTTACCCGCACCCCACGCTCCTGCAGGACCGCCGCGACGGCGCGGGCCGATCCGCCGGCACCCAGGATCAACGCCGGGCCGGCGGCCGGATCGACGCCATGGGCGTGCAGGTTCTGCAGAAAGCCCCAGCCGTCGGTGTTGCTGCCCCGGATCCGCCCGTTCTCGAACACCAGCGTGTTGACCGCGCCGGCGCGCCGAGCAGAGGGGTCTACCTCGTCGCAGATCGCGAACGCGGCGATCTTGTGCGGGATCGTTACGTTGACGCCGGCGAAGCCAGCCAGCATCAGCCCGCGTATGGCCGCGGGGAAATGGGCCGGATCGATCGGCAGCGGCAGATAGGCACCATCGATGGCGTATCGGCGCAGCCAAAACCCGTGCAGCCGCGGCGAGCGTGAGTGGCTGACCGGCCATCCCGTGATCCCTGCTAGCCGCGCCGTCCCGGACAGAATCGTCATCGGCCCAGCATTTCCCGGTCGCCGCCGAAGATCAATGGCTTAGAGCGCTTTTAGGCTGACCGTAAACGGTCAGCGCGCTCTAGCTCATTGTTTTCACGAACAACTTTATCAGCCAGACTTTTCCAGCCAGGCTGATGTTGCTCTAGTTCAGGAACTTCTCGGTCCAGCTGTTGTAGTCGCCCGCACGGGTGACCTTGCCCATCATGTCCGACGACGCGATGCCCGGCAGGTCGGCCGGCCTGATGCCGTCCCGCAATGCCTTCAGCGTGTCGTAGATCGCCTTCACCGCGGCTGAGAACGGCTGATGTCCCTGCAGCGCGATGCGCACGCCGCGGCTGGCCAGGTAATCCTTGTCCTGCATGTCGCCGGACATGCCGCCAAGCATCAGCGGTATCTTGACCTCCTCGGCGATCTGATCGAGATCATGCCGGGTCAGGCCGCCGGCGATGAACAGCGCGTCGACACCCGCCGCTTCATAGGCTTTCAGCCGCTTGATGCCATCCGCCAGACCGGTGATCGAGGGCGAACTGGTGCGGCCGATGATCGTCAGCGCCTTGTCCTCCCGCGCTGCGAGGGCGGCCTGCATCTTGCCCACGCCTTCCTCGATGGCGATCACCGTTGGCTTTTTCTCGCCGAACGTGCGCGGCAGCTGGGTGTCCTCGATCATCAGGGCGGCGACCCCCGCGGTTTCCAGCTCCTGCACCGTGCGCATGACGTTCAGCGCATTGCCGTAGCCGTGGTCGGCGTCGACCATCAGAGGCAGCTTGCCGGCACGGTTGATGCGGTAGGCCTGGGCGGCGAATTCGGTCAGGGTCAGCACGATGAGGTCGGGCGCGCCCAGCACCGTGAAGGAGGCGATCGAGCCGGCGAACATGCCGACCTCGAAGCCAAGTTCCTCGGCGATGCGCGCCGAGATCGCGTCATGGACGGAGCCGGGATGGATGCAGGCGCTGCCGGCGATGACGGCACGGTAGCGCTCGCGGCGATCGGTCCAGTGCATGGTTTCCCCCGTGTCGGTATGGCTGCATCGTAAGAGCGTTGTGGGCGATGGGGAAGGGACGCGGGACGTGGAATGTCATCACGCCGGTCGGGGAGTCTGGGCGGTCGCATCATGCGATGGTGCGGGCAGGCCGCGAACGGCCGCGGCGACCGTACGGCAAACCGTCGGGGGGAACCGCGGGCAGGGGATGGCGGAAGAACCGGCGGCGGAACCGTCGTGCCGCTTGGCGGGGTTGCGTCGAGAGGTCAGAACGTCATGAAGCACACTGGAAGAAAGGCCTGCGATCGTGGATGAATGCGGCAAACTCGCGATCTTCGACGGTCACAACGATGCCGTGCAGCATCTGGCGGAATATCGGCACGGGGGCCGAGATTTCCTGGTCCGTTCGGATGACGGCCATCTCGACCTGGCGCGGGCCAGGGAAGGCGGGCTGATCGGCGGTCTGTTCGCGATGTTCGCCAAACCCGAACGCCCGCCCGAGGGGGATCTTATCAAGACCGGATCAGGCTACGAAGTGCGGCTCGCGGATCCACTTGACCCCGCTTTCGCACGCGATCGGATCGACGCCCAACTGCGCGCCTTGAACGAGCTCGTGCGCCGAGCGAATGGCCAGATCCGGTGGGTAAGAAGCGTGGATGAAATCGAATCCGGACGACGGGACGGCGCGTTCCTGATGGTGCTGCACATGGAAGGAGCGGAGGCGATTGGTGCCGATCTCGATAATTTGGAGACGCTTTACGCGGCCGGCATGCGCTCGTTGGGCCTGGTCTGGAGCCGGCCGAATATTTTCGGGCACGGCGTGCCATTCGCCTATCCGCGATCGCCGGATACCGGGCCGGGCCTGACGGCGGCGGGAAAGGACCTGGTCCGGGCCTGCAACCGGTTGGGGATCATGGTTGACGTGTCACATCTCAACGAGCGGGGCTTCTGGGATGTCGCGGCGCTGAGCCACGCGCCTCTGGTCGCCACCCACGCCTGCGCACATGCGGTTTGCCCGTCGACGCGTAATCTGACCGATCGGCAGCTTGATGCGATCCGCGCTTCGAACGGCGTTGTCGGGTTCAACTTGTGTGTGAATGACGTGCGCCCTGACGCCCAGCTGGACGCGGACATGCCACTCGACACGGTCGTGGATCATCTGAGCTACCTGGCGGATCGTCTTGGCGAGGACTGTCTGGCCCTTGGGTCGGACTTTGACGGTGCGGTGATGCCAAGTCCGATCAAGGACGCCGGCTTCCTGCAGCATCTCGTCGCGGCGCTGCGAGCACGCGGCTTCGGTGATGTCGCGTTGCGCAAGCTTTGCATGGCGAACTGGCTTCGGGTGTTCCGCCTGACGTGGCGATGATCTGGCGGGCCACGTATTATTAGGTGACGGAACGGAAATCGCGAGGATGCGCTTGAAAACGACAGCGGGCGGCCCTAGCTAGATGAACAAGCTAGATGGATGCATGTCATGGATACGATCAACTTGTTCGACGCCAAAAACCGGCTGAGCGCTCTGGTCGATCAGGTCGAGGCGGGGCAGGAAGTCACGATCACGCGGCGTGGCCGGCCTGTCGCACGTCTCGTGCCGGTCATGGCCGAAAGCGCGCGCGGGCGCGAAGTTGTCGGAAAACTCCGAGCTCTGCGGCAAGGTATCGCGCAGCGTGGGGAAATTTTCAGCTGGGACGAGCTGAAGGCATACCGGGATGAAGGCCGCCGGTAATGCACTGTGTGCTGGATAGTTCGGCAGCACTCGCCTGGGTCCTGCCGGGCGAGGCCACCGCCGCCACCGAAGCGCTGCTGGCCGAGGTCGGGGATCTAGGGGCGGCAGCCCCCGGTCTGTGGCCGTTGGAGACCGCGAACGTCCTGTGGCTGTCGGAGCGGCGGGGACGGATCACGTTGGCGGAGCGGACCCAGGCGCTGGCGCTGCTGGCGGAACTGCCGATCCGGATCGATGAACGAACCGCTTCGCTGGGGTTCGGCGCGATCTCGGCACTCGCGGCCGGCAAGGACCTGACGGTTTATGACGCCTGCTACCTGGAGCTGGCATTGCGCCTTGACTTGCCCCTGGCCTCGCTTGACCGTGGATTATGCAAGGCAGCCTTGGCCTGCGGCGTGCGGTTGGTTGGTACGTCCTGACCCGGTGGCGGTGTTGGCGTCGATGTTCGCGGCAGATCCGCCGGGTCGCAACCGGAGCGCTCTTGAATACGTTACCGGGTCTGTCATTACGGCGGGATCATTCCAATGAGCATGTTCGGTTCAATCATGTCGAAGATCTTCCACGCCGGCGGCGGGACGGCGACAAAGGCCGGCGAACCGGCCGCCACCGGATCTACCGCGACAAATGCGCTGTCCGCTGCGACAAACGCGCCGTCCGCTGCTCCGCCCACAGAGCAGCCCGCGCCACCGGCGACACAGGTCAGCGGTGAGCCGGTCGATGTCGAGGCGGTGCTTTCGAAGATGGCCTCGGAAAAAGCTGGCGGCGGGAACTGGCAGAGCTCGATCGTCGACCTGTTGAAGCTGCTCGACCTCGACTCCAGCCTCAATGCCCGCAAGGAACTTGCCAATGAGTTGAACATCCACGTTGGCGGCGACGGCACGGCTGAGGAGAACATCGCCTTGCACAAGGGCGTGATGCAGAAGCTGGCCGAAAATGGCGGCAAGGTGCCGGACAGCATGAAGGGGTAGGGCGTCCGGGAGCGTATCCTATCGAGACGCTTTTTCGTCGGAGATCAGACGGGGCATCCCAATGGCCGGGGGGAAATTGGTGAAGCGGTATCGCTCGGCCGATCGGTATGGCGATCAGCCGGCAAGTGCGCCGGCGACGGCGCCACTCATGCAGGTCGCCAGCGTGCCCGACAGAATGGTCCGCAATCCCAGCGCAACCACTTCCGGCCGCCGGGCGGGAACCATCGCACCCAGGCCGCCGATGACGATCCCCAGGCTGCCGAAATTAGCGAACCCGCACAGCGCATAGGTCAGGATCATCCGGGTGCGCGGTGAGAACGCGTCGACCGGCATCCGGGAAAAATTCAGGTAGGCGACGAATTCGTTCAGGACGGTCTTTGTCGCCATCAGCATCGATGCCGCCGCCGTCTCCTGCCACGGCACGCCGATCAGCCACATCACCGGACGAAAGGGCAGCGCGAACAGCCGCTGCAAGGTCACCGCGGCACCATCCCAGTTCGGCAACAGCCCCAAAGTCATATTGGTCAGCGTGACCAGCGCCACCGTCACCAGCAAGGTGGCGATGATAGCCGCCAAAATCGGCACGCCGTCCATCGTCCCCTTGACCAGGGCATCCAGGCTGCCGACAGGCGGGTCGTCAACGACCAGTTGGCCCTCGGTTCGTTCGGATGCATCGAATGGGACCATCAGCGCGGCGACCGCCAATCCGGCCGGCGTGCTGATGATAGAGGCGATCAGGATGTTTCCCAGCGCATTGGGAACGAAGGGCCCTAGAAATGATGCGTAGATAATCATCACCGTGCCGGCGACACCGGCCATGCCGCAGGTCATCAGGGCGAACAACTCGCCGCGCTGCATGCGCATCAGATAGGGACGCACCAGTAGCGGTGCCTCGATCATGCCGACGAACACATGCACCGCCGCGCCAAGTGCGAGCGGGCCGCTGATGCCCATCGTTCGGCGCAGCAGCCAGGCGAACGTGGCGGTGACCCGTTGCAGCACGCCCCAGTAGAACAGCAAGGACGCCAACGCGCTGATCGTCAGCACCAACGGCAGCGCCTGGAACGCCAGGATGAAGCTGGCGCCCGGATGCGTCTCCACGAACGCCGCCGGGCCGCCGGCCAGATAGCCAAACACGAACTGCGTGCCGACCAGAGTTGCCGCATGCAGCGCGTTCGCCGCGTCGTTCAGCCAGAGCATCGCCTTGTCAGCACCTGGGATCCCGATCAGCAGCAGCGCGAAAGCGATCTGCAGACCGACACCGCAGACGACGGTGCGCCACGGGACCCGTCGCCGGTCCTCGCTGCACAGGAACGCCAGCAGCAGCAAGGTCCCGAGGCCCAGGACCGCGTGGAGCATCCCGCTCAGGCGGCGGGTTTCTGGTTGAACGGATAGTAGGCGGGGAACTCGCCCACCGCGGTCATATCGACTTCAACCATGGTCAGTCCCTTGATCGCCAGTGCCTTGGCGACGGTATCGCCAAATGTATCGGCATGCGAGCAGCGGAAGTAGGGAATATCGGACAAGGCAGCCAGCTTCTCGAGGTCCGGGCTTTCGAGATCGGCATAGAAACGACGTCCTTGGGCCGTTGCGTCCTGGATGCGTTTGATCACGCCGTAGCCTCGATCGTTCATCACGATGACCACCATGTCGAGATTTTCCTGCACCGCCGTCCAAAGCTCGCCGACGTTGAGGAAGAAGCCGCCGTCGCCTGTCATGACAACCGTCTTGCGGTCGCCTGCCGCCGCCGCCGCGCCAATACCCAGGCACAGTCCCTGGCCGATGCCGGCACCTACCGGATAGACGTTCTGGTTCGGTGCGTTCAGCGGGAAGACGCGGTTGCCCCAGGTGGTGTTGTTCTGGGTCACGTCGCGGGCCCAGATCGCGTCCCGCGGCATGATCTTGCGTAACTGCCCGCTGAACGTGCCATAGGCGCCCAACGTGTCGATGAACACCTTCTGTGCGTCGCGCTTCAGCCCAGCGAATTCCTCCTTGTAGCCGGCGGCGACCTGCAACTTGCCCTCGATCCGGCTAACCAAGGCGTCCAGCGTCGCCTTGGCATCGCCGCAGACGAAGTACTGGCTGGCATAGGTCCGGCCGTTGGCGAGCGGGTCGGCGTCGATCTGAACGCGGTTTTCCGGCAACCTGACGTTGAAGTCGTTGGTTTCGTGCCCGCGCACGCGGCAACCGACGATCAGGCACAGATCGACCGTCTTGTAGAAATCGGCCACGATCGGCATCCCGCTGCCGGTCAGCCCGCCAAGGTTCCTGGGATGGTCCTCGGGGACCGTCCCGCGGCCGTTGAAGCTGGTCACCATGCCGAAGCCCATGTCCAGCAGCTTCGCCGCCGCGCCGCCGGCCTGTTTCGCGCCGTTGCCAAGCCACAGCAGCGGCCGCTTCGCGGCGATCACCCGGGCGGCCAGTTCGTCCAGTTCCGGGGCGCCTGGAACCCGCGGCGCCGGCAGCGGCAGCACGAAATTGTCCAGCATGGCCGGCCGTTCGATCCTGACCCGTTGCAGGTCGATCGGGACCTCGACGCTGACGGGTCCCATCGGGGCACTCAGAGCCTCCACCGCCGCCTGGGTCAGCACGCCCAGGGCATTCTGGGCGGAACGGATGCGGTAGGCGGCTTTGCAGACCGATGCCATCATACCGAGCTGGTTGACCGGGTCGTGCACGGTGCCCTGGGCACGGTCGACGAACTTCGTCGCGGTCTGGCCGGTGATGTGCAGCACCGGCGAGCCGGCGAAGCGCGCCTCGATCAGGCCGCCGATGGTGTTCGCCGCGCCTGGGCCGGTGGAGGAGAAGATGACGCCCAGTCCCTGACTGACCCGCGCATAGCCGTCCGCCATGTGGGCGCCGCCGAGTTCACCGCGCGCCATCATGAAGCGGATGGTGTTGCGCCGGCCGATCGCGTCCAACATCGGAATGTTGTGCACCGAGGCGATGCCGAACACGGTGGTGACGCCGCACGCGGACAGGAACTCGGCGACGAGATCGCCGACGGTGTAGTCGCTGGCCATGGTTTCAAATTCTCCGCTGAAGACGGATGAAGCTGAAACAGTCGTCCCGTCGCGTCAACGGCGGCGGTCGGTGGTCATGGCCAGGATGGGCGTCCGCGCGACGGGCGGCGAAATCAGGAACATGATCGTCGCGACCCGGCTGAACGGGCTGAGGGTTATCGGTATCGCATCGTGCTGGCGGCACGCAGCACGCTGGGTGGCGTCATCGGTCTACATTCCGGGAGATGCTGCCGACCGGGTCGATCGCTTCGATCCCGCTCGCCGCGGCGCGTGCCTGATCGTCCCGATGACACCTCACAGACGATGACGCCGCAGAGACGAGGCAGCGCATAGGCTAGACGGCGCCACTGGATAGCCATCCCGGCGGTCGGCCGCGATGGCGTTCCGAGGCGACATTGTGCGCTTGGCTTTCCTGCTGTGGAAGCGTGCAGGCTCGCACCCGCCGGTCAGGGACTGCCGGGGCTTGTCAGAGCCGCGTGGCCGAAGCAGGTTTTGGAGCACACTCGGCGTACATCGAGTGCGGGGGGAGACAATGGCGCTTATCCATCATGTGGCGACAGGCGAGGGGCGACGCCCGGTCGTGCTCGTGCACGGCTTTGGCTGCGCGCACAACGATTGGGAGGCTCAGGTCGCGCATCTGTCGCCGCGTCACCAGACCATCGCTGTCGATCTGCGAGGACACGGGGCTAGTCCAGGATCGGCGGCGGACTGCTCGATCGAACGTTACGGGGCGGATGTGGCCGAGGTCATGCGGGCACTGGCGCTGCCGCCGGCGGTGCTGGTTGGCCACAGCATGGGCTGTCGCGTGGTCACCGAGGCGGCGTTGCAGGCACCGGAGCGGACGGCTGGCGTGATCCTGTTGGACGGCAGCCAGTTCGCCGCGCCGATGGAGGCTGTGCTGAAGGCGCGCTTCGCCGAAGCGGACGGCTACGCGATGGTGGTCAAGGATCTGTTTACCGAAATGTTCACGGCCCGCAGCGACCCCGCCGTGGTCGCGGCGGTGATCGAGCGTGCCGAACGGTTGCCGCGTCCGGTCGGAGAGAAAATGCTAACCGACCTGCTGCGCTACGACGTCGGGCGGTTGGCGGGTTCCCTGGCCAGTCTCCGCGTGCCGGTCATGGCGGTGCAATCCACCTATAGCAATGAAAAGCGCGAGCGGCGGCCGCTGCGTGCGGGGCAGGCGACGCCGTATTTGGACATGCTCCGCGCCAATGTACCGCCGGTTCGGGTGGAGATCATCGCCGACACCGGTCATTTTCCGCAGCTTGATGAGAGTGAGCGGACGAACGCCCTGATCGAAGGCTTTGTCGAGGACTCGTCGTCGGGTTGAGCTCGGATGGCTGGCCGGGCTGGGACATCAGCCTGGCTAGCGTTCGGGGATTCTGATCGAGCGAACGATCCAACTGCATGATCGTAACGTAACAGTTCTGGAGCGGTGCCTTTCATCGGACCGGCTGATGTACTGCGTCGCCATGCCTGGAACCACAGCGAGAACGGAATGCGATTGAACAGACTGCTACCAGCTTTCGCGCTGGCGACTGCGCTCGGTGGCTGCGGTTCCCGCCAGATCGGCCAGTTCGCCGGCGGCGATCCCTCGATGTCGCCGGCGGACTGGATGGTCGGAACGGTCGACGGTTACGGCATCATCGTCGATCGGTTCGGTTCGGTGAAAAGTCAGTTCCATGCCCACGAGGTGGGCGCGTGGGATCCGGTCGCGCGGACTGTCACGCTGGTGGAGCATATCAGCTACTTGCAAGGCAGCACCGACCCGCCAACCGATCGGACCTGGCATTTCATCGAAAGCACGCCCGGCCACTGGACGGGAACCGCCGCGGACGTGATCGGGACGGCGGTGGGGGAACAGGCGGGCAACGCATGGCATCTGGTGTTCCACCAGAAGCTGCCGGTGGGTGGGCATCAGGTCGCGGTGACCGTGGATGACTGGCGGTGGCGCGAGGCGGACAATGTGGCCGTGGATTCCTCGACCATATCCAAGCTTGGGATCACCCTCGCCACAGCGCAGATCGCATTTGTACGCGCGGACTGATCCGGGTCCGGTGATCAATCATGCCTGACCCCTGGATGAGGCTTGCGGGCTAACCTTATAGACATAAAGCATTGTTGCGAACTGTTCCGCGCCAGGGTCGTGGCAGCTGAGCCAGCGTCGATGCTACTGTCCTGGATCAGAAGTTCGCTGTGGTGCGTGAACCTCTGATCCAGAACATGCGCTGTTTATTTTCAGTGGCCTGCCCATCCCCGCGTCCGTCGCTAGAGGCGACGAATCGCAGGGGCGGAACGTTACCGTCCCGTCGTTATGGGCGCGCAGTTCGTGCGGCCGGATGCGACGCAGTCCTGGATCGCGGTAGCGTGCCGCAGCTGCTGCATCACGAACAGCACGCCCAGGATCAGCACCACGATCAAGCCCAGCCCGACCACCGCCCGCCAAGGCGAGGGTTTGGGGTCTTGCTCAGCCATCGCGCCCTTCCTCGACCGCATGGCACGCGACCCGCACATCGCCCACCCTCACATGCACCGGCTTTTCCACCCGGCATCGCTGGTTCGCAAGCGGGCAGCGCGGGTGGAACGCGCACCCCGGCGGCGGTGCGATCGGACTGGGCAGTTCGCCTCCGACCGGCGTCCGCGCCCGCCCGATCTGCTCCAGATCCGGGATCGCGTCGAGCAGCAGGCGGGTGTAGGGATGGCGCGGATGCCGGAAGATGTCGTCGGCCGGACCTTGTTCAACGATGCGCCCGAGGTACATCACCCCCAGCTGGTCGGCCATATGGCGCACCACCGCCAGGTTGTGGCTGATGAACAGATAGGTCAGACCCAGCCGCTGCTGCAGGTCGCGCATCAGGTTCAGGATCTGCGCCTGGACCGAAACGTCTAGCGCGCTGGTAGGCTCATCGCACACCAGGAAGTCGGGCTCGCTGGCCAGCGCGCGGGCGATGGAAATGCGCTGACGCTGCCCGCCGGAGAACTCATGCGGATATTTCTCGCCGTCCCGCACCGTCAGGCCGACATTCGCCAGCAGCGCGCCGACCCGGGCTTGCACCTCGTTCGGGCGCGGGGCCAGCCGAAACGCCCGGATTGGTTCAGCAACGATATCACTGACCCGCCATCTCGGGTTCAAGGACGCGTACGGGTCCTGGAAGATCATGTTCATGCGCCGCCGCAGCGCAGGCTGAGCGCGTGCCGAGGACAGCGGCTGGTTCTCGAACAGGATGTCGCCATCACTGGGTTCGTACAGCCCAACAGACAGGCGGGCGATGGTGGATTTGCCGCAGCCGGATTCGCCCACCAGCGCGAACGTGGTGCCCGCCGCGATCACGAACGACACGTCGTCAACGGCGCGCAAGCGGCGCCTGGGCTCGCGGGTGAAGGCGCGTTGCAGAAACGGGCGGGAGACATCGAAAAAATGCGAGACCGCGACGACCTCCAGCGTTCTCGGCTCAACCATTGGCGTGCAACCAGCAGGCGGCCCGCGTCAGGCCGGCGTCCAGCAGTTCGGGCTGTGTCTGGGTGCAGCGGTCGAACACGCGGGGGCAGCGGGGGTGGAAGCGGCAGCCGGACGGGATCGCGTCCAGCCGCGGCATCGCGCCGTCGATCTGGCGCAGGCGGTCCGCGCGCTGCTCCAGCGACGGGATGCTGGCCATCAACCCGTCGGTGTAGGGGTGGGCCGGCTGACGGATGACGGCCGCCACGGGACCGATCTCGGCGATGCGGCCGGCATACATGACGGCGACGCGATTGGCGGTCTCGGCGATCACACCCATGTCGTGGGTGATCAGCATCACGGCGGTGGCCTGATCGCGGGTCAGGTCCTTGAGCAACGTGATGATCTGCGCCTGGATCGAGACGTCCAGCGCGGTGGTCGGTTCATCCGCGACGATCAGGGCAGGTTCGGCGCACAGCGCCAGCGCGATCACCACACGTTGCCGCTGGCCACCGGAAAACTGGTGGGGATAGGCGTCGACACGCTGCGCGGCGGCGGCAATGCCGACGCGGTCGAGCCAGCCGATCGCGCGGCGCCGGGCCTCGGCATCGGACAGGCGGGCGTGGGTCTGCATGGTTTCGCCAAGCTGGCGGCCGATTGTGTACAGCGGGTTCAGCGTTGTCAGCGGGTCCTGAAAGATCATGCCGATGCGGCGGCCGCGGATGCGGCGCAGCGGTTCGGGCGGCAGATTGTCGATGCGCTGGCCGTCGAGCAGGATCTGACCCGCGGCGATGCGGCCGGGGCGTTCCAGCAGGCCAACGATGGCAGCGCCCGTCAGTGACTTGCCGGCCCCGGATTCGCCGACAACACCCAGGATTTCGCCGCTGTCGATGGTGAAGGACACCCGATCCAGCGCGCGCAGGGTACCGTGGCGGGTGGGGAATTCAACCGTCAGGTCCCGGACCTCCAGCAGTGTCATGATCACGGACGCCTCATCGCAAGCGGGGGTTCAGCGCGTCGCGCAGCCAGTCGCCCAGCAGGTTGATCGCCAGCACCATCAACACGAGTGTCAGGCCGGGGAACACGCTGACCCACCACTGGCCGGAGAACAGGAAGTCGTCACCGAAGCGGATCAATGTTCCCAGCGAAGGCTGTGTGGGCGGCAGGCCGACGCCGAGGAACGACAGCGTGGCCTCGGTGATGACAGCCGATCCAAGCCCGAGCGTGCCGATGACCATGACGGGGCCGATGACGTTCGGCAGGACATGGCTCAGCATGATGCGCCACGAGGGGACGCCGATGACCCGTGCGGCCATGACATAGTCCTTGTTCCGCTCGACCAGGGTGGAACCGCGGACGGTGCGGGCGAAGTTGGGCCACAGGCTGATGCCGATGGCGAAGATGATCACGTAGATCTGCAGTGCGTCGCGCATGGTGCGCGGCAGCGCCGCGCTGATCACGCCGTCGACCAAAAGTGCCGTCAGGATCGAGGGGAAAGTCAGCTGCACATCGGCGACGCGCATCAGGATGGTGTCGGTGATCCCGCCGGCGTAACCTGCCGTCAGGCCGATGGCGATCCCGACGACGATCGCGAAGAGCACCGACAGCAGGCCAACCAGCAGGCTGACGCGCATGCCGTACATGATCGCGGACAGGACGTCGCGGCCCTGGTTGTCGGTGCCGAGGACGTTGGACCAGTCTGCATCCTGCATGAAGATCGGCGGCTTGAGGCTGTCCATCAGCGACAACGATGCCACGTCCATCGGGTCATGAGGCGCCAGCACCGGCGCGAAAACAGCCGCGACAATCAGGATCAGCCCCAGGGCCGCGGCGCCCAGCGCCACCGGCGAGGTGCGGAAGTTGTAGGCCAGATCGCTGTTCCAGGCCCTGCTGATAAGTGATGGGGCGACACGCGAGGGGGTGACACGCCATGGGGCGCGCATCAGCGGCGTGCCCTCAGCCGCGGATCAACCGCGTGATACAGCAGATCGACGACCAGGTTGATCACCACGAAAACCAGCGCGATCAGCATCAGGTAGGCGGACATCACCGGGATATCCGCCACCTGGACCGATTGCACCAGCAGCAGGCCCATGCCGGGCCACTGGAACACCGTTTCGGTGATCAGGGAGAACGCGACGATCCCGCCGAACTGCAGGCCGATGATGGTGATCACCGGGACCAGGGTGTTTTTCAGTGCGTGGCCAAAGTTGATGGTCCGGCTGGTCAGGCCGCGGGCGCGCGCGAACTTGATGTAGTCGGTGCGTAGGACCTCCAGCATCTCCGCCCGCACCAGGCGCATGATCAGGGTCATCTGGAACAGGCCCAGCGTGATGGAGGGCAGGATCAGCGATTTGATGCCGGCCCAGGTGGTCAGGCCGGTGGTCCACCAGGCGCCGATATGCACCACCGGTCCGCGGCCGAAGCTGGGCAGCCAGCCGAGCCAGACCGAGAAGCACAGGATCAGCAGAATCCCCAGCAGGAACGTCGGCAACGACACGCCGATCAGGCTGGTGACCATGAACAGCCGCGACAGCAGCGTGTTGCGGTGGATGCCGGTATAGACGCCCATCGGGACGCCGATCGCGAAGGCCAGCACCGACGCGGTGATCGCCAGTTCCAGCGTCGCCGGCAGCCGTTCGGCGATCAGGCTGGAGACCGGCTGGGCGAGGCGGTAGCTGATGCCGAAATCGCCGTGCAGCGCGAGCCACAGGAAGTGGCCGTACTGCACGAAGAAGGGCTGGTCGAGGCCGAGCTGCTTGATCAGCGCCAGCCGCTGCGCCTCGGTATGGTCCTGCCCGAGCAGAATGTTGACCGGATCGCCGACGTAGGCGAACAGGGCGAAGGCGATGAAGCCGACGACGAGGAGGACGGGGATGGCCTGGAGCAGCCGTGAAGCGATGACACCGAACATACGGGCGGCGAATAAGGCGGATTGGCGCGCTGTTGCCAAGGGGGGAATCGCGGCTGGGGGATTCGCGGGTGGGCCAATTCGGGTGTTTTTCTCGCGCCGGACGCAGGCGCTTCCCGCGGGGCGGTGAGTTTGTTGTCGCGGCGTTGCAATTGATGGGTAGTGTGCGCCGGCTTGCGATAGAGGTCGGGCGCAACATCCATGCCAAACCCCAGGTGACGTCTTGAAACCAGTTACGGGACATAGTCAGTCTGGCCCGCTTCCGGTGCCGCCGGGCGGCGCGTCGGCTTCGCGCCAGGGTTTGCGGCTGGCGGTGTTGACCGCAGCGATCGCCGGCGCGCTGGCCGGGGCGGTTCTGTCGATGCTGCCGGCGCTGCTTCTGGGTTTGGTGACGATGTTCTACAACGGCACCGGAGGGATCCTGATCTTCCTGGGCAGCCTGATCCCCACCCTGCCGCATCCCGGCGGCGTCGGGCATGGCGCCTCCGCGCTGCCGGTTTTTCAGCGACTTGATAGCAATCCGCTGGCCGTCATTTTGCGCTCGGTCGCGGCGACGGCTTTATGCGCGATCGCCGCTGCGTCGATGATGACGGCTTACCGGCGGGAACGTGATGGCCGGTTTTGGCTGGTCGCGGGCGTGTGCGGCGTGCTGGCTGCCGTTGGCGGAGGGCGCCTGGTCGCGTTCTGTGTGACGCCCGCGGTCGCGGCCAGTGTCGGGTATCTGGTTCAGCGCACGATGCGCCGTAGGGTGAGGCTGAGCTGATGACCGTCGCCGCAGGTCTGGCGAATGGAACCTGGATCTGTGGTAAGCATCGGTGTCAGGAGGGTCGCGAGATGTCTGACCCAGCGTTGCAGCCGTGGACGGTTGCTCAGTTCTTCGCGTGGCAGGCCGGCCAGACGGAGCGTTATGAGCTTGTGAGCGGCGTTCCGGTTCGAATGATGGCCGGTGCTCGCAACGTCCACGACGACATCGTGGTCAACCTGCTGGCCGAGTTGCGTGGACAGCTGCGCGGGAGCGGCTGTCGCCCGTTCACCGGTGACGGCAGCATCGAGACGCTGCACGGGCAAATCCGCCGCCCGGACCTGGGTGCTGATTGCGGGCAGCGCGATCCGGATGGGCTGAAGGCCGCGTTGCCGCGCATGGTCGCCGAGGTGCTGTCGCCTTCCACACGCGATTTCGACACGTTCGAGAAGCTGGCGGAATACAGGCAAGTGGAGAGCCTGGACTACATCATGGTGGTGGAGCCTAACGCGCCGGAGGTGGTGGTCTGGTCACGCACCGCGGGCCGAGCCTGGGTGCGCGACGTGCTGGAAGGGCTCGATCGTGCTGTGGACATGCCCGGGATCGGGGTCACGCTGGCGCTGGCGGAGATTTATGACGGGGTGGTGTTCCCGGTAAGGCCCCGGCTGGTCAGGCGCGAGGAGGCACAGGCGGAAGCTGGGTCCTCAGACATTGAAAACCTGACACTCCCGCCGGCAGCGTTGGAATGAGATTCCTGAGGTCAATCGCCTGCCTTTGAGGGACGGATGTTCAGACCAAACTGCTCAGGCTTGATTGAGGTAGACCGTGCGAAGACTTGGAAGCTGTTGGTGGGAACGCTATTCTTTCGTCGCGGTGGCTGTGAGGCCGCAACGGCATTGCCTCATTCTATCGCAGTCGACACTCTGAGCCGGACGCTGGTGGCTCAATGAGAACTGAGCGGGACGCTGGTGGCTCAATGAGAAGTTGTTCCGCATGGCGATCAGGCGGCGGCGTGCCGCGTTCCCCAGCGGCGGCGGGCCGACGCGGCGACCACTAGCAGGGGCGCGGCAATACTCATTGCGGCGAACGGCACATAGTCCACCAGGTAACCGATCTTCGCATGGGTGATGTCAGCACGCATCACCGAAAGCACAAAGTCGCGCGCGAAGGCGAGCAGGATGTAGTTCATCCCCAGCACCCGCACCAGGCGCCAGGCTGTCGGGCCAAGAACTTTCGCCGGTCCTCCGAAAGACAAGGCGGCCAGCAAATAGGTCCAAACGATCGCAACCATGAAGAAAATGGACAGCGATCCAGTCAGCGGGGAGTGGCCCAAAATCTGATAGAGCCATACGATAAGTCCAATGTGGACCAGATGTGCCGCGGCGAAGGCCAGACCGAATTCGCGACCCCGCAATGCCAGCGGTGCGAAGGCTGGTCCGAACAGCACGACCATTGCCCTGCCTGAATAAGCCAACCAGAACAGCAGGAAAGACCAGCGCGCTGTTACCCGAAGTGCCGCCCCGATGCTTTTCTGATCTGTCCCGAGCAACATGAGAACGGCTAGGGCCAGGGCAAGCGCCACGCCGAACGCCAAGCTCATCCATAGCACGGGAGAAGAGTTTCGCTTCACGATCGACCGGTAAGGAGGATGATATAGCGGTGAAAACTGCGAATTGTCACCCACACCGCGATCACCAAGTCGCGCAGGCGGCTTGATCCAATGACATGAAAACGTTGTCGATAAGCCAAATGGAGTTCATCGGGCGACATGGTCATCCGCATGTTCTCGCCAGTATCGCGAATCAGATAAGCGCGATAGGTCGCTGTTCGTCTGAAGTAGCCGATCGACGCGGCGAAGCCCGGCTGCTTGGCGTCTCGCGGTTCTATGCGATCGGGTACTAGTGGTCCGATCCCGACAGACGCATCCTCGCGGTCGGGTGAGTCGGCCCACCAGATCAAGTGCTAGTGGTAAAATTGGACGGACCTTTCCGTCGGATTTTGTCCACTAGCCGGTCTTCAGGCTCGGACGTTATCCGATCGAAGGCAGCCTGACGCCGGTCACACACGACGCCATGTCAATTCTTTCAGGTCGGGAGTACAAGATCCGCGTCGTCTGTCACGTCCCAGCCAATCTCTACTGCAAGAAGCCCGTTGAAATCCAAGGAACCGCCGCCACGATCATCAGCGCCACCACCAGCACCGCCATATAGGGCCAGATCCGCCCGAACGCCTCGTCGCTCGACACCTTGCCGATCAGGCACGTCTGATAGAACCCCACCCCAAAGGGCGGCGAGAACAGCCCGATCCCCATCGCAAAGATGGCAACGATCGCATACTGCACCAAATGGATCCCCAGCTGCTGGGCGATCGGGAACAGCAGCGGCCCGAACAGCACCATCGCCGGCAAGCCCTCCAGCACGCTGCCCAGCACCACGAACAGCACCATCGAGACCGCCATGAACCCGAACTTGCCGCCCGGCAGGCTGGTCATCATGTCCGCCAGGGTCTGCGCGAAGCCCGCCTGGGTCAGCGACCAGGCCATGGCACTGGCGGTGCCGATAATCAGCAGGATCGCCCCTGACAAGGTTGCCGTCTCAACCAGGATCGGCACCAGCCGGCGCCAGTCGAAGCAACGATAGATCGCGATGCCGACAATGATGGCGTAGACGACGCCGACGGTGGCCACCTCGGTCGCGGTGGTGATGCCGGCCAGCACCGCGTAACGGATCACGAACGGCAGGATCAACGCCGGCACCGCGACCACGAACAGCCGCCCCACCTCACGCGCCACCGGGCGCACCACGCTCGGGCGCTCATGCCGGGTGCGGAAGAACACCAGCGCCGCCAGCCCGATCGCGGCGAATGCCGCCGGCAGCAGACCGCCGGTGAACAGCGCCGAGATCGACACCCCCGTCACGGCGCCGACGATGATCAGCACCAGGCTGGGCGGGATCGTCTCCGACATCGCCGCGGACGCGGCAAGCTGCGCCACCAGCTCCCCTGGCGCCGATCCGCGCCGACGCATCTCCGGCAGCAAGACCGGTGCCACCGCCGCCTGATCCGCCGCCTTGGACCCCGAGATGCCGGAGATCAGGTACATCGCGACGATCAGCACATAGGACAGGCCGCCGCGGCGATGACCCACCAGTGCGGCCAGGAAATCCACCATCGCTCGGGCGATCCCGGTCATCTCCAGCAGCAGCCCGAGCACGACGAACATCGGCACCGCGAGCAACTCGATGGAGGACATTCCCTGGTCCATCTGACCCAACACGACCGCCAACGGGATGGTGGTGGTGAAAGCGATGTAGCCGAAGGTGGCGATGCCGAAGCTGAAGGCGATCGGCACGCCGATGAAGATGCAGACGCCGACGATGCCGATGAAGAAGATCAGCAGATCGGCGTTGCCGAGATCGTCGAATTCCGGCTCCAGCGCCCACAGGATCAGCCCGATCGCGACGCCGATCCCCAGCACCAGCACCAACTCCCGCCAGCCGGCACCGGCGCATAGCCGCCGCATCGCGACGTAGAACAGCAAAGCAAGGGCAACAAGCTGCCCGCCGACCTCCCACGAGCCAGGTATCTGCAGGACCGGGGTCAGGATCGCCTGCTGCTGCACGGCATAGGAAATGCCCGGGATCACCAGCGCCGCCGCGACGACCGCGACGATCAGCGCCGACAGGCGTGCGGCGAACTGCTGACCGCGCAGCCCGATTCGGCCCACGACCACGGTCATGCGCATGTGCTCGCCGCGACTGAGCGCGACCACGGCGCCCAGGCTGACCAGCCAGAGAAACAGGATACCGGCCAGCTCCTCGACCCAGACCAGCGGGCTGTTCAGCACGTAGCGCCAGGCGACGCCGGCGAACAGAATGACGATCTCGATCACCACGAGAACGGCCGCGACGCCTTGTGTCACCAGGTCGATCAGCCGGTCCAGCCGCCGCAGCACAGCGCCCGCCGGACTTTACGTGGTCAACCCGGTGGATTTCTCCAGCGCGGCCCAGAGCTCGGGACTGAACTTCGCCTTCCAGGTCTTGTAGAAGCCGGATTTCACCAGAGCCGCCTGGAACAGCGCCTTGTCGGGGGTGGCGAATTCCATGCCCTGGCCTTTCAGTTTCGCTTCCAGCGTGCCGTCCAGCTTCTGGTTGGCCGCGCGTTGCTCCTGCGCCTGGGCGTCGAACGTGTCCTCGACGATCTTTCGGTAGTTCGCCGGGACACCATTCCAGAACGTGCCGTTCGCCAGCAGCCAGTAGCCGACCCACATGTGGTCGGTCATCGAGCAGTATTTCTGCACCTGGTAGAATTTCTGCGTCTCGATGTTGCCCAGCGGGTTTTCCTGGCCGTCGACGACGTGGGTCTGCAGCGCGGTGTAAAGCTCCGAGACGTTGATGGTGGCTGGCGCGGCACCCAGGCTTTGGAACAGCGACAGGGAGATCGGGCTGGGCGGGACGCGGATCTTGAAGCCGTGCAGGTCCTCAGGCGTGTTGATCTGCTTGTTGCTGGTGGTGATCTGGCGGAAGCCCTCGTCCCAGATGCGGCGCATCGGGATCAGGCCGGCCTTGGCGATGTCGGCGCGGACGATGTCGCCGACCGCGCCATCCAGCGCGCCCCAGGCCATTTCGGGCGATTTGAAAGCAAAGCCGATGTTGTCGATCGCGGCACTTGGCACCAGGGTCGCCAGGATGTTGTCGCCGATCGCCATCATCTGGATCGCGCCGGAGCGCAGGTTGGACAGCATGTGGCTGTCGTTGCCCAGCTGGCTGTTAGGGAAGATCTCGACATCGACCACGCCGTTGGTGGCCTCCTTGATCTTCCTCGCCGCTGCCATGGCGTTGACCGTGGTCGGGTGGTCGGTGGACAGGTCGAGCCCGAACCGGATGACATAGCGGCGCGCGGCCCTGGCGGGACGGATCGCCGCCGCGCCGGTGGCGACCGCCGCGCCGGTGAGAAACTGCTTGCGGGTCATCAGCCGAACCATGGGTCGATCCTCCGGTGGGATGCAGCCGATGGTGACCGCATCAAGGGAACGACAATCACGCCGGGCGTTGTGCGTCAACCAAGCAGCCCCGTCCGGCGGATCAGGCGATCGCCCGATAAGTCGACAGGTCGCCCGATAGCTCGACCTATCGAATGAGTTGTCCTCGGCGACAGGGCGAGGTTGTCATGTGGCGTGTTGTCTTGGCGCGCGGCCCGGTTCGGCCGAATAACCCGTTGATCAGCTTTGTTGGCCCGCCTGTTCGGCCAGCCAGTCGCGGAGCCGCCGCAAGGTGCGGGTACGCAGGCGATCAGGACGCGCAACGAACTATGAACCGGCGGGTCGGGCGCGATCTCTGCCGGTATGCCGCTGCCCAGCATGTCGACCAGGCGCGCCGATTGCGCCAGGATGACAGGGTCGTTGGGCAAGGGGGCTGGGAATGTTAAAGGCGCATTTCGATCAACTCGCGGCGTATAACCGCTGGGCGAATCGGCGGGTCTACGATGACGCTGCCACACTGGCGGATGCGGTGCGCAAGCAGGCGGCCGGACTGTTCTTCGGCAGCGTGCACGGGACGTTGAACCATCTGCTGGTCGCGGATTACATCTGGATGCAGCGGTTTACCGGCGAGGGTCCGCTGCCGCAGCGCCTGAACCAGATCCTGCATGAGGATTTCGCCGAACTGCGGATGGCGCGGGAACAGGAGGATGCGCGGATCTTCAATTTTGTCACGGGGCTGGAGAACTATCAGCGCGTGATCGCGTATCGGAACTCCTCGGGTAGAGCGTTCCGGCAAGAACTGGGTCCGGCGTTGACCCACTTCTTCAACCATCAGACGCATCATCGGGGGCAGGTGCATGCGGGGCTGACCATGGCCGGGATCAGAGAGCCGACGTCGCTGGACTTGGTGGGGTTGCAGCGGGAAGAATAGGGCGGCCTTGCGCGTTGGTGGCGTGGTCCTGATCGCTGGCGGTTTGCCTGGTTCCCCGCCGTCCGCTTTACCGTCCCAAGGTTGCGATACGAAGACACCCGGTCCAGGATGCAGCGCGGGCACCGAAGCGCCGCGCTATAAGAAACCGGGGAATCGTTCAAAACCATGTCTCGTTTTGCTGGCCTGACGCCGCTTCTGGCTCCCCGCTCGGTTGCCGTGCTTGGCGCTTCCTCCGACGCCACGCGGATCGGCGGTCGGCCGATTGCCTATATGCGCGCGCAGGGGTTCTCAGGCGGCCTGTATCCGGTCAATCCGAACCGGACGGAGATCCAGGGGCTGAAGGCCTACCCGTCGGTCGCCGACCTGCCAGAGACGCCAGACGTGGCGATCGTTGCGGTGCCGGCGGAACTCGCCGCGCCGGCGATCGACGACCTTGCCAGACGCGGCGTGAAAGCGGTGGTGATGTTCACCGCGGGCTTCGCCGAGATGGACGATGACGGCGCGGTGGCACAGGCAAAGATGGTCGCCACCGCACGCGCCGCCGGCATGCGCATCCTTGGCCCCAACTGCCTGGGCGTGTTCGACGCTCGTCGGTCTTACTACGCAACGTTCTCCTCGTCGTTCGACAGCGGCTGGCCGGTGCCTGGACGGATCGGTATCGCCAGCCAGTCCGGCGCGTACGGCACCCACCTCTACACGTTGGCGCGCAACCGCGGGATCGGCGCCTCGCTGTGCGTCATGACCGGCAATGAAGGCGACGTGACGGTCGGTGAATGCATCGGCTGGCTGGCGGAAAACCCCGAGGTCGATGTCATCGCGGTGTACGCCGAAGGGATTCGCGAAGCGCCTGGGCTGATCGCGGCGCTGCAAGCTGCCAAGGCCGCCAGGAAGCCTGTCGTGATGCAGAAGGTCGGGCGCAGCGAGCTCGGTACCAAGGCGGCGAAGTCGCATACCGCCTCGATCGCCGGCGACGATGCAGTGACCGAGGCGGTGATGGCGGAATTCGGTGTGTTCCGTGCGCGTAACAGTGAAGAGATGCTGGATATCGCCCATACCGCCACGCGGAAGATCTACCCGGTGAAGAACTCATTGGGTGTGATCACGGTGTCTGGCGGCGCGGGGGTGCTGATCAGCGACGTGGCGGAAAGCCTGGGGCTGGCAATGCCGGAAATGCCGATCGAGGCACAGCGGAAATTGCGCGCGCTAGTGCCGTTCTGCGCACCACGCAATCCGGTGGACGCAACGGCCCAGGTGTCGAATGACGTGAGCCTGGTGAAGACGTTTACCGAATCGATGGTGCGCGATGGCGGCTACGCCTCGGTCCTGGGGTTCTTCAGCATGACGGCCTCGTCCCGCCGCTGGCCGCAGATCCGCGAGCAGCTGAATGTCGTGCGGATGGAAACTCCCGACCGGCTGTATGTGCTGTCGGTCATCGTGCCGCCGGAGCGCCGCGATGAGCTGGAGGCGGACGGCTGGGTGGTGCACGAGGACCCGACGCGGGCCGTGACCGCGATCGACGCCATGGGTCGTTACGGTGCGGCGTTCAATGCGCCTGCCGCTGATCCCGCCCCGGTGGTACCCAGGGTGACACTGCCGGCCGCGACACCCTCGGAAGCCGAAGCGAAACGATTGCTGGCCGAGGCGGGGATCCTGTCGGCACCGGAAGCTGCCTGCAGCACGGCGCACGACGCGGTTGCCGCCGCCCGAGGATTCGGTTTTCCGGTCGTGATGAAAATCCTGTCGCCGGACATCGTGCATAAATCGGAAATCGGCGGTGTCCTGCTGGATATAGCCGATGCCGAGGCGGTCCGTTCTGGCTTCGATCTGTTGCTGCGCCGCGCCAATGTCGCTGCGCCGGCGGCGCGCATCGAAGGCGTGCTGGTCGCCAGGCAGCTCAAGGGCGGCGTCGAGTGCATCCTGGGTATTCATCGCGACCCGGTGTTCGGGCCCATGGCGATGTTCGGCCTGGGCGGCATCTTCGTCGAGGTGCTGAAGGATGTCGTCTTCCGTCGCTGTCCGTTCGGTCCGGACACGGCCGAAGCCATGATCCGTTCGATCAAGGGCGCGCCGCTGCTGCTGGGTGCCAGGGGACGCAGACGGGCGGATGTGCAGGCGCTGGCCAGGATGTTATCGCGGCTTTCGGCGTTTGCCGTCGCGGCGGGCGAGCGGTTGCAATCGATCGACCTGAACCCGGTGTTGGCGATGCCGGAATCCGAGGGCGCCTTCGCCGTCGATGCGGTGATCGAGGTCCGCGAGCCGTCGATCTAAGTCGGAGGCGCCGCGGATCGTCTGGCGCGAAGCGAGAGCCGGCGCCCAGGATGGATCTGGCCAGGCTGTCGCAGCGACCGCATCGTCTCCGTGCAAACTCCTGACAGTTCGATCCAGCGGCAGGCTATCCTCCGGTTCCGGTCGGTCAGTAGGTGACGCGATGCTTGTTCTCGTGGTTGGGCCCAGCGGTGCGGGCAAGGACACCGTGCTGGCGATGGCACGTCTGGCGCTGGCAGATGACACGCGGTTTCGTTTCGTGCGACGCGTGATCACCCGCCCCGCCGAGGCCGGTGGCGAGGATCATGAGGCAGTATCGGAGGCCGCCTTCGCCCAGCGCACGTTCGCGCTGCGGTGGCGGGCGCACGGGCTGTTCTACGGCATTCCCCTCGACGTGACGGACGATCTGGCGCGCGGGATCGCTGTGGTGGCGAATGTATCGCGGGGTGTCATCACCGAGGCGGCGGATCGTTTCCCGGTGCGGGTCATCGAGGTGACCGCGCCGCCTGAAGCGTTGGCCAGTCGGTTGGCTTCCCGTGGGCGTGAGACGGCCGAAGACGTCGCGCGGCGGCTTGACCGTGACGTTGCGATCCCGACGCATGTCCCGGTTGATACCGTGCTGAACGACCGCACACCGGCCGAGGCCGCTGATCGCTTCGTCGCCGCACTTATCCGCGCAGCTTTAGCCGCTCCGCCAGGGTGAACGCAGCCGCCGGCGCGGCCTGGGTGAATATACAGATGTCCTCAACGCGGCGGGATACGCCCAGTGCCGGCGCGAACCAGCTCTCGGCCGCTGGCAGGACCATGGCTTTTTCCATATCCGACAGGCGTCGCGTCAGGGTCATGTGGAAGAACCAAGTGCTGAACACGTAGGGATAGCCCCAGCGCACCAGCATCAAGTCCTGTTCGTTCGACAGCTTCGCTTGGCGCCGCCGCGCCAGTTCATCGGCCGGTGGTGGCTGACGAAAGGCATCAAGCCGTTCCACGCAGGCATCGGCCAGCATCTGCAGAGCCGGGCAGGGTTTCGTCTCCCGCAATGCCAGGAAGCCGTGCAGATCGGCGACAGCCATCGGCGGCAGCTCGAATGGAGCGACGGTGGCGGCGGCGGCACGGGTCGCGGCGATGAAGTCGAACCAGTCAGTGCCTTCCGCCAGACGCATCGGTGGTTTCAGCGTGGCGTGGAAGCCGTAACGGCACGGTTCGGCGGTGATCTCCGCGATGTTGTCCAGCGCGGGCTGCGATACCGGGGCATTGGTCAGCGGATCGCGCCCGAGCCAGGCGGAACTCAGGCGGGTGAGGGGGTCGTTGGGCAGGGGGGCGTAATAGATCGCGATCCGGGCAGGCATCAGATCACGCGCTCTCCGGCGCGCCAGACCTGTCGTACGATTGGCAGGGTGTCGTGCATGCGGACACGGATCAGGTCAGCCCGAAAACCGAGCTGTAGCCTGCCACGATCCGGCAGGCCGGAGATCCTGGCCGGATGATCGGAAATCATCGCGACGGCCGCCGGCAGGCTGATGCCTTCGTCACGCGCGCACTGGAAGGCGGCTTCGACAAGGCTGGAAGGCACGTAGTCGGAGGCAAACGCATCGACCGCGCCGGCGCGCAGCAGATCGACCGCGTTGATGTTGCCGGAATGCGAGCCGCCGCGGACGATGTTGGGCGCGCCGGCGATCACCTGCATGCCGGCTTGTTTCGCGGCCGTGGCGGCCTCCATGGTGACCGGAAACTCGCTGATGCGGATGCCGTCGGCGGCATTCTCGGCGACCTCGGCGGCGGTGCGGTCGTCATGGCTGGCCAGCGCGATGGTAGTGCCGCGAACGCGGTCTAGCAGTGCCCTGCGGTTGGGATCGCGCAAGCGGGCACGCTGGGCCTGCATCGCTCCGATGCGGCGCTCCAACGTGGCCTCGTCCAGGCCGTCCTGGCGACGCAGCTTGCGGTAGAAATCCATGTTCGCGTACTGGCCGACCCCGGGACAATGGTCCATCAGGCTGATCATACGGACCAGGCGATGATCTGCGACCGGATCGAAAAGATCGAGCATATCGGTCGCGGGGATTTCGCAGCGCAGGTGCAGGAAATGGTCGGATTTCAGCACCCCGGCGGTGGTCAGAGCGTCAAGGTCGACGACACCGTCCTGGAAGGTCTTGATCCGTTCCTTGTCAAACCCGAGGTCGCCCAGGCAGAGCGCGTCCAGTACCGTGGTCACGCCGGCGGCGGCGCATTGCGCATCATGGGCGACCATGGCGGAGCGGGACGGCCAGCGGGCAAGGCTGCGCGGCTGCACCTGACGCTCCAGGTTGTCGGTGTGAACATCGACGACGCCGGGAATAAGGATGTCGCCGCCGCAATCGATCGCGTTGCTCGCGTGCGACTGCCCGGTCTGGATATCGTCAATGGTCTGGCCGCGCAGCACGATGCTGCCGACCAGCATTTCATTCGGCAGGACCAGGATCGCGTGGGTGAGGATGGTTTCCTGGATCATGCGGCATCCTGGTAGGGTGTCATGGCGAACAACCGATCGGCGATGGCCTCGCGGACGTCGGCGTCATGGCAAATCGCAACGATCGCGGTGCCGTTTGCTTTCGCCTGCCGCACCATGTCTATCACGACAGCCCGATTCTCCGCATCCAGCGAAGCGGTTGGTTCATCCAGCAGCAGGATCGGGTGGCCGGCGATGAAGCCGCGCGCGAGGTTGACCCGCTGCTGCTCACCGCCGGAGAATGTCGCCGGCGGGATCGCGTGCAGGCGGGCGGGGATATTCAGTCGGGAAAGCAATGCCCTGGCCCTGTCGCTTGCGGCGTTCCGGTCGATGCCGCGGGCCAGCAACACCTCGGCCACCACGTCGCATGCCGCCACACGCGGCACGACACGCAGAAATTGGCTGACGTAACCTAAGCTTTCATGCCGCACCGCCAAAATGGTTCGCGGCTCGGCGGACGCGATATCGACCATTTCGTCTCGATGGCGGATCAGGATGCTGCCGCCTTCCGCGCGGTAGTTGCCGTAAAGACTGCGCATCAAGGTGGACTTGCCTGCCCCCGACGGACCCGACAGCACGACGCACTCGCTCTTGGCGACCTCAAGGTCGATCCCCGAAAGCACCGGCATCAGCAGGCCGCCGCGCAGATGCAGGGTAAAGCTTTTGCACAGCGCCCGCGTTCGCAGCATGACGGTCATCAAGATCGCTCCGCGCGTCTCATACCGATCGGCGCTTGCGCCGACCGGTATCAGAGTCATGTTTCGCGCGCCGCCCCCTCACTCGCGTGCTCGCTCGCCCGCCAACCCGGCGCGCATACCGGTCCACGCATGCGTCGCCCGGTATCATGCGTTCAACACCGAACTGACCAGCAGTTGCGTATAGGGATGACGCGGGTCGTCCAGCACCTGATCGGTCAGCCCGGTTTCGACGATGTGGCCGCGCTGCATCACGGCGATCCGGTGCGCCAACAACCGGGCTACCGCGATATCGTGCGTCACCAGCACGACCGCGATGCGCAGCCTGGTCACCAGCGAGCGGATCAGGTCGAGAAGTCGTGCCTGAACAGAAACGTCCAGCCCGCCGGTCGGTTCGTCCATGAACACCAGCCGGGGGTGGGTCACCAGGGTGCGGGCGATCTGCAGCCGTTGCAGCATCCCGCCCGAGAACGTGCGCGGCAGATCGTCGATGCGGTCGGCGTCGATCTCCACCTGCGCCAGCCAGTCCAGCGCGGCGCCGCGGATATCGCCGTAGTGCCGGGCACCTTGCGCCATCAGGCGTTCACCGACATTGCCGCCCGCACTGACTGCCATGCGCAGGTTCTGGCGCGGGTCCTGATGCACGAAGCCCCAGTCGGAGCGGTGCAAGGTGCGCAAGGCCGGCGCCGGCATGGCATGCACGTCATGCAGCCGGTCCGCTGGGTCGCGATACCACACCACGCCCCGGTCCGGCGGCAGGCGACCCGACAGGACGTTCAGCAAGGTGGTCTTGCCGGAACCGGACTCGCCGACGATCGCGAGCATCTCGCCCGGCCAAAGATCGACCGCCACGTCGGCCAGCGCGGTGATGCCGCCAAATCGCAGTTCAAGCCCGCGGCCGGACAGCAAGGTCGGTTCGGTCATTGCGCGGCCTGTTGCAACCCGTCGGCGCCGACATGGCCCGCTTCCCGTCGTTCGGCGCAATGATCGGTATCCGAGCAGACGAAGAGGCGGCGGTTATGATTGTCGGTGACGATCTCGTCCAGATAAGCGTCGGTGGCACCACACAGGCCGCACGGCTGCGATGCATTGATCGCGCGAAACGGATGATCCTCGAAATCCAGCGATTTCACCCGCGTCCAGGGCGGGATTGCGTAGATGCGCTTCTCGCGCCCGGCGCCGAACAGCTGCAATGCCGGCATCATGTCCATCTTCGGATTGTCGAACGCCGGAATCGGACTTGGTGACATCAAGTAACGTTCATTCACCATCACCGGGTAGTCGTAGCTGATCGAGATCTGGCCGAACCGGGCGATGTCCTCATACAACTTCACATGCATCAGGCCATAATCCGCCAGACCGTGCATGCGTTTCGTCTCCACCCGGCTTGATTCCAGACGCGACAGCGGTTCCGGCTGCGGCACCTGATAGACGATGATCTGGTCTTCGCGGAGTAGTTTTTCGGGGATGCGGTGCCGGGTCTGGATCACCGTCGCCTCGGCCGTCGCGGTGGTTGTGCGCACGCCGGCGGTGCGGCCAAAGAAGCGTCGGATCGACACCGCGTTGGTGGTGTCATCGGCCCCCTGGTCGATCACCTTCAGCACATCGTCGGCACCAAGGATCGAGGCGGTAACCTGGATTCCTCCGGTGCCCCAGCCATACGGCAGCGGCATCTCGCGGGAGCCGAACGGCACCTGATGGCCGGGGATCGCGACCGCCTTCAACAGGCCGCGCCGGATCATGCGTTTCGTCTGCTCGTCCAGATAGGCGAAATTGTAGCCCTTCATTCGACTTTCTCCCGCATCCGCCGGACGTTCTGCAGCTCGCTCTGGAAATCGACGTAATGCGGTAGTTTCAGATGCTCAACAAAACCGGTGGCCTCGATGTTGTCCGAGTGGTACAGAACGAACTCGATGTCCTGCGCCGGCGCGGTGACATCCTCACCCAGTTCGCCGGCGCGCATCGCTCGGTCCACCAGCGCCATAGCCATCGCTTTGCGCTCGCCGAAACCGAACACCAGCCCGTAGCCGCGGGTGAACTGTGGCGGCACCGTCTTCGATCCCCTGAACTGGTTGACCATCTGGCACTCGGTCAGCAGCAGGTCGCCGATGTCGATGGAAAACCCCAGTTCGGCCGGTTCGATTTCAACCGACACCTCGCCCAGGCGGATTTCACCGGCGAAGGGATGGCTGCCGCCGTAGCCACGCTGCGTGGAGTATCCCAGCCCCAACAGGAAGCCTTCGTCGCCGCGCGCCAACGCCTGCAGGCGGAGATCGCGGTCGGCCGGAAACGTCAACGGCTCACGCGTCAGGTCGCCCGGTTCGCGTTCGCCGCGGACGTCTGCCTCCAGCAATCCTTCATCGCCCAGGATGTCCGGCACGCGCGGCATAGAGCGTGAGCACTTCAGGTTGAAGCGATCACCCTCTAACTCCTGTTGCTTGAGAGGGCGATTGGCGTCCGAGGCAGGTTCAATCTCAGACGATCGCGGCTGATCTGGTCGAGACGCGGGCGTGGCGTCCTCCTGCAGGGCAAAATCCAGCAACCGATGCGTATAGTCGTAGGTTGGCCCAAGCACCTGGCCGCCGGGCAGATCCTTGAAGATGGCGGAGACGCGACGCTCGATCCGCATCGTCGCGGTTTCGACCGGGCGGGAATGCGCGAAACGGGGCAGGGTGGTGCGATAGGCCCGCAGCAGGAACGCGGCCTCGATCAGATCGCCCTGCGCCTGCTTGATCGCCAGCGCGGCAAGTTCGCGATCGTACAGCGAGCCCTCGGCCATCACCCGGTCGACGGCGCGGCCGAGTTGCTGCTCGATCTGGGTGATCGACACGACCTGGGTCGCGGGATCGCCGCGCCGCTGTTCGGCCAGCCACGCGTGGGCGTTGTCGATCGCCTGCTCACCACCCTTGACGGCGACGTATGCCATCTTCAGGCCTCCCGGATGCTGACGCCGCGGGGCAGCGCGGCAAGGCGGTCGCCGGCGCACAGGATCAGGTCGATACCACGCGGATAGAGGCCGTGATTTTGCTGCCAGATCACGGCGAAATCTTCCGGCAGGCCGTCGATCGCGACGACCTCGGGTTCGCGCAGACCGGGCCCCTGCAGGCGGAACCGGTGGCCGGATACCAGGGATGCCACTTGCAGAATAACCGTCGCTGAGGCCTCCGGCGCCTCATCCGAACCGGCCGGCAGCGCGGCCAGATCAGGCAGCGAAAGGGCGATCGCGAACCGTGCCTGGGCGGCCGGCACGATCGGTGCGCCGGTGTGAAAGGCGATCCACGCCCGCGCCGGATCGGCCGCCGGGTCAAGCCATAACGGGGTCTCGTGGTCGGCCAGTGTCAGCAGCACGGCGGCGGCGGCGGCGCACAGCGGGGCGGGTGCCGACACCCCACGGGCGGTCCGCACCTGTCCAGGCCGAGCCATCGCATCGAGCACGGCGCGAAAGCACGACTGCGCGTCGGCAACGGGATCGGCGAAACCTGCCGAGAGTTCATGGCTCATGAGTGCATCCTCGGGTTCGCCCTAGGTCCGCATGGTCTGCATCGCGAAGAACTGCACGCGTGTCGCCGCGGCTTTCCGGGCGCGGTCGGCCTGGCGATCGGCCTGCCGGGCTTCCAGCGCGGCAATCACCGCGCTTTCAAGACCGGCTGCAAGGTGCTGATCCTGCATCAAGGCATCGACCAAGGCCGCGAGTTCGGCGCGCCGCTCGTGACGCCCGGCGACATAGGCATGACCGACCAGGCCGGTGTCGGTCCGCACGGTACACCGGGTGACCGTCATCTCACCCAGGTTGAACGCTGATCCGCCGCCGCCAGCGCGACCGCGGACCATGACCAGGCCGCCTTCGGGACCACGGATGATCGTGTAGCCGGGCAGATCGCCGCAGCGGCTCAGCAAGGCGGCGATCTGCCCGGCTTCCGCTCGGGCGAGCACGGCCATCCAGCGGTGGCGGGCGGGATGAGGATGGTGCGGCGGCGTGGTGTCATTCATGATTGGCGGCATGGTTGGCGGGTCTTGTGTAGATGTCTAGACAGCTAAACGCCGATCCGGTATTCGTCAACATCGAACTGCCACGGAACGAGGGCGTGACTGGGTGAAACAACGATGAACCTGCCCGTTGGCATGGATGACCCGGCGACCTATCCGGTTCACCGGCAGGACGGGATCGCGTTGTGGCGCCAGATCGTCGTCAGGCTGCAGACGGACATCGCCTCGGGCAGCCTCGGGCCGGGCACTCGGCTGCCGACCGAGGCAGAGCTGTCGGTTCGTTTCCGCGTCAACCGTCACACGGTGCGGCGGGCGCTGGAAGAAATGTCTCGCGACGGGATGGTGCGGGTGGAGCAGGGGCGCGGCTCGTTCGTCGCCGAAGACGTGCTGGACTATAATGTCGAGGCGCGCACGCGGTTTTCGGAGTGGATACGAAAGCACAACAAGGAGCCATCCGGCATCGTCCGCCAGCTGCGTGAAATCCCGGCTGACGCCAGGGTCGCCGCCGGCCTGGGTGTGCGTGGTGGCAGCCGCGTGGTGGTGCTGGAGCGGTTGGGGTTCGCCGATGACCGGCCGGTCAGCCTGGCACGGCACTACTTCCCGGCGATCCGGTTGAAGGGGATGCTGCAGGCGCTGCAGACGACGCCGCGCATCACCGAGGCGCTGCGTTCGGTCGGCATCGACGACTATCTGCGTCAGCAAACCCGGGTGACGGCGCGATTGCCGACACAGGCCGAGGCGGAGCTGCTGCGAATGGCGCGCAACCGGCCGGTCCTGGTCACCGAGAATGTCAACGTCGAACGCAACGGCACGATCGTCGAGTTCGCCACCGGCTGCTATCCAACGCCGCGGGTGCAAATCGTGTTTGAACCATGAAGGCGCATACCCATGCATGACTTGCGGATTACCGGCGGGACGGTGCTGCTGGCCGCCGACGGACCGGTGACCACCAATCTGCTGGTTCGCGACGGCCTGATCGACCGGGTTGGCGGCGGCTGCGCGAGCGCCCGGTTCGATGCGTCCGGGCTGCTGGTATTGCCGGGGATCGTCGATCTGCATGGCGACGCGTTCGAGCGTCAGTTGCAGCCTCGGCCGGGGGTCGATTTTCCGGCGGATCTGGCGCTGCGCGATACCGAGTCGCAATTGCTGGCGAATGGCATCACCACGGCGTTCCACGGCGTGACGCTGTCGTGGGAGCCGGGACTGCGCAGCCTGACCGGCTGGCGCGCGCTGCTGGCCGCGCTGGATGCCGGCTGCTGGACCTGTGACATGCGCGTGCACCTGCGGTGGGAGGCCTACAACCTGGAAGCGCTGGACACCGCGATCGCTGATATCGAGGCCGGGCGGGTGCATCTGCTGGCCTTCAACGACCATACGCCGTCGATCCTGCGGAAACTGGAGGATCCGGTGGAGGGGGCGAAGTACAGCGGCCGAGCAGGCATGAAGATGGCGGTGTTTCGGGCGATGGCGGATGAAATCGCGTCGCGCGCCGACGCTGTACCCGCCGGCCTGGATCGTATCGCCGCGGCGGCTAGGGCTGCCGGGCTGCCGATGGCTAGTCACGACGACGACAGCATCGCGGCGCGCGACGCGTTCCGGCAGCTTGGTGCGAGGATCTGCGAATTCCCGATGGCGGAGGCGGTTGGACGCGCGGCGGTCGCGGCAGGGGATTTCGTCGCGATGGGATGTCCGAACGTGGTGCGCGGCGGTTCGCACCTTGGCTGGGCCTCGGCCGCTCGGCTGGCCGAAGCCGGCATCTGCACCGTGCTGACCTCGGATTATTATTATCCGGCGATGATGAAGGCGGCGTTAATCCTGGCCGGCCGGGGGGTGCTGGATCTGGCCGCCGCGTGGGCGCTGGTCTCGGCCAATCCGGCAAGGGCAGGGGGGCTGACCGACCGTGGCAGCATCCAGGCAGGCAAACGGGCCGATCTGGTTCTGGCCGATCCGGCGACGGCGCGGCCGGTCATGACGATCGTCGCGGGGCAGGTGGCATATATGACGGCAGCCGCGATGGGACGCCTGCGGGCGCGATAACAGGTGGTCGCATCGCTCGGCCCGTGGTTCTCGTAGGTCGCGGCCAGGTCGGTGGTCCGGCTGAACAGTGCGTCGATATGTCGGTAGCGGATCGACGCGGCAGCCCGGTAAAAGGTGACGCCGCCGATGCTGCGCATTTACTTAAAAACTGTATCTGCCCCCTACGCCGAGATATCAAGGCCGGAGGCCGGCTTGCGTGCCGACGCGATCTGGGCGGCGAGGGTCTGGAGGGCCGCGTCGGCGCTTCCGATGGCGCTGGGCGGGTCGGTGAGCTGCTACGTTTTCCAGGCTTGGCCGTTCTTTGTCCCGACCAAAGTGCCGTTGGCGCCGGCAGCGACAGCGTAGGTCGAGCCGCCGCTGGTGAAATTGAACGCGCCGACGCTGATCGCGCCGGGCATGGCACCGCTCTTGACCGCCTCTGTGCTGATGGAGTCCTGCACGGGAATTCTGAGGCTGGAAGCGTAGGAGAGGGCTGAAGAGGTGCTTTCGACAACCGCACCCAGCAAGGAAGCCTGATTCCGTTGCGAGATGGCTTCGCCAAATTTCGCGATCTCCTGCGTACGATTGGCGTGCTCATACAAAAGGGCAAGCCCATTGGCCCCTCCTACCCGGGAGAGGGCGTCGTCCACAGCGGTGGGGTCGAGCGTGCCAAGGCTTCGGGCAGGCGCAGTTAGAGGGGTCGCAGCATTGGTTCCCACGCTCAAATTTACGGCGGGCGGTCCGCGCTCGGTGCGGCAGGCTTCTGGCTCGCCGACGCCGACGCCGCGACTGCAACGGTGGGCTGGACGAACGTGGCGTTTATCGGCGCGATTTGGGTCACTCGACGATCCTGGTGTGTCACACCTCTTTGTCACGATCCGGTTAACAATCTATTGAAAAGATTCCATCTCAGGTGGAGGGCAGTTCACGTCCAGGGTTGGTTCAGCCTCGGACGATCGCGCTCTGGGTCGCAATCTTGTCCGGGTTGTCACCGCCAGCTAGGCTGATGTCGATGTCCTTCGGGCGGATAAACACGTGATCTCTCGGCGTCTGGCGGTTTTCGCGGGCACCTCGCTGCTGGCGCTCCGGGCTTGGGCACGGCGCCCGCGGTGGATGGAACTGCCTGCTACCCCGGGCTTGCCGCACCCCGAGCGCAGCGGGCACGCGCCGGTCAACGGGATCAAGCTGTGGTATGCGGTGTTTGGTCAGGGCGAGCCGGTGATCTTTCTGCACGGCGGCCTGGCGAATGCCGATTACTGGGGACTTCAGGTGCCGGTCGTCGCCCAGCAGGCACAGGTGATCGTGATGGACAGCCGCGGCCATGGTCGCAGCACGCGCGACACCAGGCGATATGGCTATGACCTGATGGCCGACGACGTGGTGGAACTTCTCGACTTCCTGGGGATCAAGCGGGCGGCGGTCGTCGGCTGGAGCGATGGCGCGATCCTTGGCCTCGATCTGGCCTTACGCCATCCTGACCGGGTGTCCAAGGTGTTTGCGTTCGCGGCCAACACCGATCCGTCCGGGGTTGTGAACGGGGTGGAGAAGAACCCGACGTTTGCCAGGTTTATCGCCCGGGCTGGCCAGGAATACGCAGCGCTTTCGACCACGCCGAACCAGTACAAAGGCTTCGTCGCAGCGATCAGCGAAATGTGGGTGAGCCAGCCGAACTGGACCGCGGACCAGCTTCGCGCGATCAGGTCACCGGTACTGGTGGTTGATGGTGACCATGACGAGGCGATCAAACGGTCGCATACTGAAAACATCGCGGCGATCATCCCGGGCGCCGGGTTGCTCATCCTGCCGCAGACGAGTCACTTCTCGTTTTTGCAGGATCCCGAGCAGTTCAGCTGGAACATCATGCAGTTCCTGGCGCTGAAGGCTTAGCCGGGACTGAGCACCCGTGCTGGCGCCATCACAGGATGGCATCAGAGTCACTTGCCTCAGTGGCCCGGCGGCCTCAGTAGCGCGGCGGCCTCAGTGGCCCGGCGGCCTCAGTAGCGCGGCGGGTAGTAGGCCGGTGGTGCGGCATAATAGCCCGGCTGCGGCGCGTAATAGGCTGGCGGCGGAGCGTAGTAGGCCGGCGGGGGGGCGTAATAGACCGGCGGCGGCGCATAGGCCTGGGATGCGATCACCCCACCGATGACCGCTGCCGCGCCGAGCCCCAGCAGTGCGCCTCCGACGCCAGGGCCGCGATGGTAGTCGTGGCCGCCATGCCATCCGCCCCCGTGCCATCCGCCGCCATGGCCGTGCCAGTCCGCATGGGCCGCCGGCGCGGCCAGCAGTGCCGCGGCAACGGGAGCCGCAACCAAAAGAGCCTTGAAGCGCATCATGACTTCACTCCTGTATCTCGAACCATCACCGTATCATATGGGCGCCGAGCATGACCGGATTACGGCGAACAGGTGCTTCTTTGGTGATTTTTCCGTCATCTCTCGACCATCCTGGCTGCCGTTGGGGTGGCGTCCCACTGCGACGGCCACGGCGTAAACCGGCGGAGAGCGGGCTGAGTTTCTGGCCATCATCGGCGCGGTCAGCCGATCCTGCGGCGGTTTCGCACCGTTGACTCGGCCGGCCCGCTTCGTCAGTTTCCGCTTCGCCTGGGAAATGTACAATAAAGAACGGATAGGAGGACGCATGGGATCCCGCGGCCGCATCGGGACCGTTTTCGAGCCACGCGTGTGACCAACCTGCTAGAGGCGAAGGACCTGCACGCGGCCTATGGCGAGACGCGGGTGTTGCATGGCGTGGATTTCGCGGTTCGCCAAGGTGGTGTGACGGCTCTGCTGGGCGCCAACGGAGCCGGCAAGACAACCACGTTGCGGGCGATTTGCGGGCTGGTTCGCACCCGGGGCCAAATCATTCTGGACGGCAGACAAATTGGTGGTATGGCAACCGAGGATGTCGTGCGTCTGGGGTGCGCTCACGTTCCGGAGGGTCGCGGGACTTTCATGGAACTGACGGTCGAGGAGAACATGCGGCTGGGTGCCTACACCCGCCCGGCGCGGCAGGCGACGGACGATTTCGCGCACATGTTCGAATACTTCCCCCGCCTGAAGGAGCGCTATAAGCAGCAGGCCGGCACGCTGTCCGGGGGTGAGCAGCAGATGCTGGCGATCGTGCGGGCTTTGCTGCTGCGCCCGCGCTTGCTGCTGCTGGACGAGCCGTCCTTTGGCCTGGCGCCGTTGATCGTGCAGGAGATCTTCCGAATTCTGGCCCGCATCCGGCAGGACGCCGGCGTCAGCATCCTGTTGGTGGAACAGAATGCCGCCCTGGCGCTGGAGTTCGCCGAGGAAGCCTACGTGCTGGAGACCGGGCGCATCGTCATGGCGGGTTCGGCGGCCGACATCAGCAAGGACGAGGGCATCCGTCGCTCGTATCTCGGGTACTAATGTCCTGGATCAGAAGTTCGCCATGGCGTGCGGACCTCATGATCCAGGACACGCGCTGTTTGGTTTCAGTGGCCTGCTTATCCCCTGCGTCCGTCGCACGATGCGACGAACTTCGGGGGCAGGACACGCGCTTTGTGTTTTCTGGCCTGCTTATTCCCTTCGTCCGTCGCACGATGCGACGAACTTCGGCGGCAGGACACTAACGAAATCCGATCGAGTTGACCGGATTTGGCTCGTCAACCGTTCGTTTGTTCGCGTGACTCAAACCTCTTCGGCGATGCCGCCTTCGAGGATCACGCTCTGGAGGGACACGATGCTCGCGGGTGTGCTGCATCAGATCATGTCGGGTATCGCCACCGGCGGCATCTACGCCAGCGTCGCGTTGGCCCTGGTGATGATTTACCAAGCCACCCATCACGTCAATTTCGCGCAAGGGGAAATGGCGACCTTTTCCACCTATATCGCGCTGACCTTCATCGATCTCGGGTTTCCCTACTGGATCGCGTTCGCCGCCGCGGTGGTCATTTCGTTCATCATCGGCGTCGCGATCGAGCGCATCCTGATGCGGCCGCTGGCCAATGCGCCGGTGCTGGCGTCGGTCGGCGTGTTCGTCGGCCTGCTGCTGGTGATCAACAGCCTGAGCGGCTGGTTTTTCGACTATACGATCAAGCAATTCCCCTCGCCGTTCCCGGATCATCCGATGCTTGGCGGCTATCTGTCGGGCCATGAGCTTGGGTCCACCGCCGTCACCCTGATCGTCCTGATCAGTGTCTATCTGTTCTTTCGGCACACCAGACTGGGTCTGGCGATGCGGGCGGCGGCGTTCAACCCGACGTCGTCGCGGCTGGTTGGCGTCCGGGTCGGCTGGATGCTGGCGCTGGGCTGGGGTCTGGCGGCGGCGATCGGGGCGGTGGCGGGGTGCATGGTGGCACCGATCGTCTTCCTCGACCCCAACATGATGTCGGGCATCCTGCTATATGCCTTCGCCGGCGCGCTGCTCGGCGGCATCGACAATCCGCTGGGCGCGGTGCTGGGCGGCTTCGCGGTCGGCGTGATCGAGAACCTGGGCGGCGCCTACCTGGTCGGAACCGAGTTGAAGCTGACCCTGGCGCTGGTCATCATCGTGGCGGTGCTGACCATCAAGCCGACCGGCCTGATGGGCCGGCGCGTCTATAGCCGGGTATAACGATATGAGGACGTGGTGGATCATCCTTGTTCTGGTGCTGCTCGCGGCCGCCGTGCCGGTGGCGTCGTTCACCAATTACCACTTGTTTCAGTTGACGATGGTCGTGGTTTACGCGATCGCCATCCTCGGCCTGGCGTTGCTGACCGGGTTCAACGGGCAGATCTCGCTGGGCCACGGCGCGTTCTATGCGATCGGCGCCTACACCACCGCGATCCTGATGTCGTCCTGGGGCGTGCCGTACTGGGCCACTCTGCCGGTCGCGGCGCTGGTTTGCGCCTGTGTGGGTTTCCTGGTCGGGCTGCCGGCGCTACGGCTGGATGGGCTCTACCTGGCATTGACCACTTTCGCGCTGGCGGTCGCGATCCCGCAGATCCTCAAATACAAGCTGTTCGAGGACTGGACCGGCGGCGTGCAAGGCCTGGTCATCGACAAGCCGGATGCACCGTTCGGACTGCCGTTGTCGCCGGACCAGTGGCTGTATCTGTTCACCTTCGCCGTCGCGGTGGGGCTTTACGTGATCGGCTGGAACATCGTGCGCGGGCGGATGGGGCGGGCGATGATGGCGATCCGTGATCATGCGGTGGCCGCCGAGGCGATGGGCGTCAATCTGGCGATGGTCAAGACCCGCACCTTCGCGCTCAGCGCCATGTACACCGGGCTTGCCGGGTCATTGAGCGCGATCGCGGTGCAGTTCGTCGCCCCGGACAGCTTCGGGGTATTCGTTTCGATCTTCCTGTTCGTCGGCTTGGTGGTCGGCGGCGTTTCGTCGATCGGCGGCACGCTGATCGGGGCCGCCTTCATCGAATTCCTGCCCAACTTCGCCGGCCAGGTATCGAAGGCCGCGCCCGGCGCGGTCTACGGCGTGATCCTTATCGCGGTGATGTTCCTGATGCCGGCGGGAGCAGGGGGGGTTCTGGCCGCCCTTTGGCGCAGGCTGAAGCGGGGTCGGTCCAGCCCCGATCATGCGTCGATCTCAGCCGCCGAAGCAGGGCCTGTGCACCCTCGGCCGGTATCCTATGACGCGGCATCCTATGACGTGGCATCCGAACGGCCTGGCATGCCACAGAGGTCAGCGATGACCGACCGATCGGCGGTGGACAAGAACCCTGCCTAGAGACAGTCCGTGGTCAGCCTCCGAAATGTTGGACGTGCCGGGTGCAAGCTCGATCGTGCGTCGAAGCGTGGTACGCTCTTCATCATGCCTAATGGAACGGCGTAGAGTCTGGCAGTGCCGTGCCTTGGAGACAGTCGTGCCGCCATCCCTCATCGACCAGTTTTGCCTCCAGGCGCGCAACAACGCATGGTCCAACGCACGGCTGGGCCGCGCGTGCGCCGAACTGAGCCCAGAGGCGTTCGCGGCCCCTCGGGTCAGCTTCTTCCCCTCGCTGCGCCAGACGTTGCAGCACATCCTCTTCGTGGACCGCCGCTACCTCGCCGACCTAACCGGTCTCGGCCGCGCGACTGTCAGCCAAGCCGGGTTGCCCGATACGGCGGCAGCACTCGGCCAGGCCCAGCTTGAAACAGATCGGCGGCTGATTGCGTTTTGCGACGTCTTGGATGCACCCGACCTCACGCGCGTCATCTTGATTGACCGCGATGACGGCATCGATCATCGGGAAACGGTTTCCGCCATCCTCAGCCATTTGTTCGTGCACCAAGTTCACCACCGCGGGCAGGTACACGGCATGCTGGCGGGCACGCCCGTGCCGCCGCCGCAGCTTGACGAGTTTTTCCTCGCGCAAGATGCGCTAGCACGCGACGAGGAACTGCGGCGCCTCGGTATTTCACTGCCACATGATCGAGCGGGGTAGCTAGTGGTCCGACCCTAACGCTTGCGTCCCGCGAGCGTTAGGACAAGTCGGCCCACCAGCGACTCTCTGGTGGTGCGATTCAGCTAATGGATGGGAACCATCCGTTAGCATCGCAACACTAGCATATCCGTCAAACCACCCGAACTCGGACCTCCGACACCGAGTTCAGCTTGCCGTCCGCCAGACGAACGATAGACGGACACAATAAGATGTCCGGTGCCGACCCGATACGAACTCTCGTAACTCTGCTTTGACTGGGGCATCATGGGTGCATGGCGAGCAATACCCAAAGCGGCACCCAAATCGCCGTCAACGAGACCGCGATCAAGCACTTGCTCGCCGCGGCAAACGTTCCAGGGATCGCGTCAGCCATCATTGGGGATGGCCGGCTTGAGCGCACGATCTGCTGCGGCGTGAGGGATGCGGCTTGCAGTGGACGGGAAGTGGCGCGCTTCCAACGACTTCAATCCGACACGAAGATCCGCGCTTAAACGCGTCTGAGCTAGAGCAGATCCCGTTCAGATTGATTATCTGAGCGGGTGAAGATGCTCGCTAAAACAATGTTCTAGCGTGTTTCCTGTGAGCCAACGCGAACGGAAACCGCTCTAGCAGCCTGTCGGACTTAGCCGAAATTCGGGATTTTCTGGAATATCCTGTCTGTACAAGCGCCCTCACCGGAACATTGCTTCTGCCAAGATTCGTCTAGGGCAGGATAGTTGCGCGAACTAGTTAAGTCCGACAGGCTGCTAGGCCCGGCGCGTGGGCATGTCCGCGCCCGCTGTGCGCGAGCGCGCGCCGTGCCTGGAAGAGGCTGGCATCATCGCCGGCTACAGGTTGAAGCTGGATCCCGCTCTGCCGTCCAACCGTGTCGCCGATCGATAGAATTTGGCGGCCACCGTCGCCGCTCCCTGCTGATACGGCCCGAAATCAGCCCGAAATTCCACAATCCGGCTCAAGTGGCGGGTGGCTTGAACGTTGCGCCCGGCGCGGGCACCCTTAAGTCGGTTCCAAGCCCATCCTGACAGCGATGCTATCGCACCCCAACCGCAAAGGCACCCAACCATGATACGTCGCTTCCTCAGCCGCCCGGCCGGCGTTCCGGCGGAGCAGTAACATGAAGATCGAAGCCGGGTCGGATACCCACAAGGATCTGTTCTGCCGTCAGTTCATCGACACCCACGAAGTGTTTGATCCAGCGACGCTGGCGTGGCCAAGACTCGACGAAGCGGAGCTGGCTCGGCTGCGCGGCGTGCCGTTCTGGCAGGAGGTGTATCACACCGAACGACGCGCGGGCGCCATCGTCGACGCGTTCACCCCTTACATCACCGATCCCGTGGTGCGCGAAGCGGTGGCCTTGCAGGGCGTGGAAGAAACCCGCCATGCCAAGCTGATCCGCGTGCTGATCGACCGCTACGGCCTGGACGCGACCGAACAGCCGCTGGAGACATTTCCCGCCGACCTTGAAACCGCTTTCATCGACTTCGGATTTGGCGAGTGCCTCGACGCCTTCCTGGGCTTCGGCGCCTTCAAGACCGCCCGCCAATCCGCCTTCCTGCCGGAAGGAATGTTCGAGATCTTCGATGTGCTGATGTACGAGGAAACCCGCCACATCGTTTTCTTCATCAATTACATGGCATGGCGCGAGAAGCGACGCGGCCACATCGCGATGACCCGGGCGCTCAAGTCGGCCTGGTTCTACGGTCGCGCGGGCCGCCGACTGATGGGCATGGTCAGGCGCGGCCAGCAACCGAACGATGGTCAGGACTTTGCCGTCACCCAGGCCAACATGTTCCTCGACGGCTTCAGCTTCCGCCAGTTCGTCGAGGATTGCTACCGCGAGAACGCGCGGCGCATGAGTGTCTTCGACCCCGACCTGATGCAGCCGCGGCTGCTGCCCGCGGTGGCCGATCTCGCGGTGCGCGGCCTTCGCCTGTGGGACAAGCGACGGCCGTGGTCCCGACGCGCCGCTTGACGGGTCGGGCACCGTTCTACACCAACAACCCCAGGCCCCAGCCGCCCGCCGCCCCCAGCAGCACCACCAGCCACGGCGGCACCGCCCACAGCGTCAGCAGCAGGAACGCCACCAGCGCGAGACCAAAGTCGGCCGAAGTGTGAACCGCGCCGGTCCAGATCGGCGTGACAAGGCCGCCAGCAGCACCCGCACGGCGGAGGACGTGTTCACCCCGCGCAAGGCCAGCCGCACCCGTCTTGGGTGGCGCAGCGTGTCCCAGAACGGCAGACCGACCAGCAGGGCGAGGAACTCTGCCAGCAACACCGCAGCGATGCCGCGCGCGATCCGGATGTCCATGCCCGTTCACGTGTCCGCGCCTCCCGGCTCGCCCGGCAGCGCCGTGATTCCGATGCCGGCGCCCAGCAGTATTGCCGCCATCTGACGTGGCGACGACGGCACCACCAATTTCGGCCCTGAACCAACACCTCTGTCAGGTACCGCTTCGTCAGTCGGTCGTTTGACGAAGTGGTACACTCTGCCGGTGCCAACCTGAGACGCAGGCTATTCGAGATGTCCGTTTGGGCGCGAGGTCCGACGAGGCAAATCGACCTTGAGCGGAGACTCTGGAGGTCGGACCTTGAACAGACGTTAGAGCATGATCACGCTGAGCGGAACGTTCAAAGCGTGTGAATCATCCGATCAAACAAGGGGATAGAGCATTTTCGGTCTGCACAGTCAGGCTGAAATGCTCTAGCCGCGGCCAGAGTGTTATTCGCAACTCGATGACATCAATCACACAGCTCTGAGTGACAGCCAATCCACATTGACTGAGCGGTCGCTCATTCGTAAGCTCTTGGCTTAGGAGTGTGCGAGTGGCTAGGCCTAGAAGCGAGGATAAGCGGGACGCGATCATGGGGGCGGCAATCGAGGTCATCGCCGCTCAGGGGCTAAGCGCGCCCACGGCGACGATCGCCAGGGAAGCTGGCGTCGCCAACGGGTCTCTCTTTATCTACTTCGAGACGAAGACCGATCTCCTGAACGCGGTCTATGTCGCCTTGAAATCCGAAATGGCTGCGGCGGCGTTGGACGGGCTGCGTGCGGACGTCGATATTCGCGAACAGCTGTCCCTGACATGGTCCAATTGGCTCCGATGGGCGACATCTTGCCCCGAAAAACGTCGTGTACTGGCACATCTCAGTGTGTCTCACGACGTGACGCCGCAAAGCCGTCAGGCTGGGCACCAGGCGATGGCTGGCGCGACCGAAGTGCTGGAGCGGAGCCGATTAAGAGGCCACATGCGCGACCTACCGCTCGGCTTCGTCGCCACTCTTATGAACGCCCTGGCGGAGGCGACGATCGACTACATGATTGGCGATCCCGCCAACGCGGAACAGCACCGCATCGCTGGGTTTGAGGCCATGTGGCGGATGCTCACCTAAATTTTCATGACTATTGACTGACCGCTCAGACAATTTGGAGCTATTTATGCCTCCCGACCTTCCACCCAACGCCGAAACTTACGTCGTGACCGGCCCTACCTCGGGGATCGGCCTGTGCGCCGCGCACCAGCTTTCCAAGCACGGGACGGTGGTGCTGGTCGGTCGAAACAGCGTCAAGCTGGACGGAGCCCGAAAAGAGATCGAGCGCCAGGGTGGCCGGGCGCTAACCATTCTTTGCGACCTCGCCGATCAGACCAGCGTGCGGCGGGCCGCCGCGGAGATCATTGCCCTCGACCTGCCGATCACCGGGTTGCTCAACAATGCCGGCGTCATGCCCATGCAGGCCAGCAAGACCGCGGCGGGCTGGGACATGACATTCGCGACAAATTACCTTGGCCCGTTCGCCTTTACCGAGGCGCTTGTCCCGCATCTTCCCGATGGAGCGAACATCGCTTCCGTTGTCTCCGCGGTCGAAGATCCGGAGCGAAAGCCGGCCAAGGTGATGGGCATGCGCGGCGGCCGCTTAATTTCCGTAGAGGCTGGCGCGCGCGGCGAATGGCTGGCGGGAGGCGCCAAGCTTCCGGGCGTGGATGCCTACGCAACCTCGAAGCAATGCAGTCTTGCTTCGACCTTAGCCCTCGCAAGGGAGAATCCCCGATTGCATATCAACGCTGTCGAGCCCGGCATCAATCCGACCACGGGGCTTGGCGGCGCGAACGCCGTTGTGCGCTTCATCTTCGGCCAGATCGTTACCCGGCTGCCGCCGTTCAGCCGATACAGGAGCACCCCCGAGCGCGCCGCGAATGTGATGGCGACGATCCTGACGGATCAGTCGAAAAAGACCGGCGTCTACTATGACGAAAAGGGTGAGCCGATGACCGGCTCGACACTCGCTCACGATAAGCAATTTCAGGATCGGGTCGTCACTGAAACGCGCGCCTTTCTTAACAAGGCCGCCGGGTAGGCCTAGTGAGCGCGATGCTGTGCATGTTGGCCATCTGACGCCGCACCGCCTCAGCCGGTCGCCTAAAGTTGTGGTGTCCGCTAAATCACTCGTGACCGGCCACGCCCCGCCTGTCCGCCAACCCTGGCGCTCGCTCGGGAAAGCGGACACGATGATTGCCGGACGCGACCACTGCCACGCCGGCGAACCGCCATCGGCGGCGTGCCTCAGACGGGCACCCCGATCCGGGCCAGAACCTCCCCCGCCAGTGCCCCGAACAAGACCACCGCCCAGGGCGGCAGCGCCCACAGGCTCAGCAGCAGGAACGCCACCAGCGCGAGACCGAAATCCGCCGAGGTGTGGACCGCGCCGGTCCAGATCGGGGTGAACAAGGCCGCCAGCAGCACCCCCACCACGGATGCATTCACCCCGCGCAGGGCCAGTCGCACGCGGCGTCGATGGCGCAGCGTGTCCCAGAACGGCAGCAAGCCGCCGATCAGCAGGAAGGACGAGGCAAAGATCGAGAACGTCGCCACCAGCGCCCCGGCCCAGCCATGCGGCGCCGGGCTCTCCGCGGCGCCCAGGAAGGCGGCGAAGGTGAAGATCGGACCTGGCATTGCCTGGGTCGCGCCGTAGCCGGCCAGGAAGATGTTTTGGCCGACCCATCCGGGCTCCACCACCGTTGCCTGAAGCAGCGGCAGCACGACATGTCCGCCGCCGAACACCAGCGCACCGGCTCGGTAGAAGGCATCGACCAACCGGAGCAGATGGCCGCCGTGCACAGCCGCCAGCAGCGGCAGACCGACCAGCAGGGCGAAGAACGCCGCCAGCAGCGCAACGGCGACGCCGCGCGCGATCCGGATGCCCATGCTGGTTGGCTTGTCGGTGGCCCGCGGCTGGGCTGGCAGCAGCGTGAGGCCGCTAACGGCGCCCAACAGGATCGCCGCGATCTGACCAGCCGACAACGGCACCGCCAGGCAGACCAGGCACGCGGCGACGGCGACACTAGCCCGAGCGGGATCGGGTGCCAGGCTCCGGCCCATACCGCATACGGCTTGGGCCACCACCGCCACCGCGACCAGCTTCAGTCCGTTCAGCCATCCGGCATGCGAAAGGTCGCCGATCATCCCGACGCCATAGCCAAACGCTGTCATCGTCAGCGCCGACGGCAGGGTGAACCCCAGCCAGGCCGCGAACATGCCCGGTGGACCGCCGCGCATCAGGCCGATCGCCATGCCGGTCTGTGACGATGCTGGACCGGGCATGAACTGACACAGGGCGACGATGTCGGCGAACGTCGCCTCGGTCAGCCAACCGCGTTTGGCCACCAGTTCGGCGCGGTAGTAGCCCAGATGCGCGACCGGGCCACCGAAACTGGTAGAGCCCAGCCGCAGGAACACCAGAAAGATTTCCACGACACCGGGCATCATGATGGACCGGAGGATCTATCCCAGTCCGGCATCACAAGCCCCGAGGCGCCCTGTCCGGTGTTGCCCTCACCGAACGGTGCGGTCACCGATCGCATCTCAGAGTGGCCAGTCCGGCAGGGTCAGGCGCACATGCGGGATCAGACGCAAATGCAGGATCAGGCGCGATCAGGTTGGATCCGCCGCGCCGGCCAGCGCTGCCCGGACCGCGCGGCCCTGGCGGTGCCATTGGGTGGGATGTTCAGCCGCCGGACGCGGCAAGGTAGGTCATCGCGGCCTGCACGCCGCCTGCCTTATGGGGAATGCCAGCCGCTTGCAGCCCCATCTCCACCCCGGTCAGCGATCCGGTCAGGGACAGCACGCCCAGGTCGCCCATATGGCCGATGCGGAACACCCGGTCCTCGATGCGGCCCAACCCGTTGCCCAGGCTCATGTTGAACTTTTCCAGGATGACGCCGCGCAGCTTGTCGGCGCTGTGGCCTTCGGGCGTGCGGACGGCGGTCACCCCTGGCGCATAGGCCGCCGGGTCGAGGCACTGCAGCTCCAGCCCCCAGGCGGCCACCGCCAGCCGGGTTGCCTCGGCGTAGCGGTTGTGGCGGGCGAAGACCGCGGGAAGGCCTTCCTCGGCCAGCATGTCGAGCGCCTCGTCCAAGCCATAAAGCAGGGTCATGGCGGGCGTATACGGGAAGAAGCCGGTCTTGTTGGAGGTCACCAATGGCGCCCAGTCCCAGTAGCTGCGGCGGGAGCCACCGGCACCGGCGGCGGCCAGGGCCTTGTCACTGATCACGGTGAACGACAGCCCTGGCGGCACCATCAGGCCCTTCTGCGAGCCTGCGATGGTGACGTCGACGCCCCACGCGTCGTGGCGATAGTCGGCGCAGCCCAGCGAGGAAATGGCGTCCACCATCAGCAGGGCGGGATGGGCGGCGCGCTTCATCGCATGCCGGACGCCGGCGATGTCGGTCATGCAGCTTGTCGAGGTCTCGCTGTGGACGGCGCAGACTGCCTTGATCCTGTGCTCGTGGTCCTGCTGCAGCAGCTTGCCGATGGCGATCGGATCGGCGCCGCGGCGCCAGTCGGTTTCCAACGTCACCACGTCCAGGCCGAAACGGGTCGCCATCTGCTCCCACAGGTGGGAAAACTGCCCGGTGCGGCTGATCAGGATGCGGTCGCCTGGCAACAATGTGTTGGCAAACGCGGCCTCCCAGGCACCGGTGCCGGAAGCCGGGAAGATCCCGATGGTCGCGGACGCGGTTTGGAATACGGCGCGCATCTTGGCGACGAGCGTCCGGCCAAGCTCACCGAATTCAGAACCCCGGTGGTTGATCGCGTTGCGGTTCATGGCGCGCAGCACCCGGTCGGGCAGATTGGTCGGCCCGGGGGTCTGCAGGAAGTGGCGGCCGGAGACGTAGTGCGACATTGGAACGCATCCTCCAAGGGGCAGGTAACAACCATGCTGGGCGAAGGATTGCAATGATGTCGGCGCCCGAGGGGCGCCCGGGGGACGATTGGGAGAGGTTCGCCAGGCCTCGGTTTCTGCAACAGAGGCGGCCGACGGAGCCAGACGGGCGACGGCGCAGCTGGCGGTGGAGGCAGATCGGCGACGGGCGCAGACCGGCAACGGGACAGATGGTGACGGGACAGATGGTGACGGGGCAGATGGTGACGGGGGCAGGCAGGCAACGGGGCAGATGGCGACGGGGGCAGACTGGCCTGGATTGCCAGCAGACTGGCCTGGATCGCAAAGAGCCGGTATGCCGTGGCTTCCTCTGTGCGGGACGCATCGGACATGGCCTCACTTATCCTGACAGTCGTTGGCCCTGACCGCCCCGGTCTGGTTCGCGCGTTATCCGAGACAGTGGCCCGATGCGGCGGCAGTTGGCTGGAAAGCCGAATGGCTCGGTTGGCCGGCCAGTTCGCGGGGATCGTGCTGGTAGAAGGCCCGGAGTCGCTGTCGGACGATCTGCGCGCGCTGGAGGCTGATGGGCTTCGCGTCGCGGTGCAAAGTGCCTCCGTCGGCCCGGCAGCCGAGATCGCCACGCAGCCTAGGCTGGCGCTGGAGGTCGTCGGTAACGATCGCCCTGGGATCGTGCGGGATGTCGCCCAGATCCTCGCCAATAGCGGGGTCAATATCGAGGAACTCACCACCGGCGTGGCAAGCGGATCATTCAGCGGCGAGACCCTGTTCCGCGCCACCGCGTTGCTGCGCGCACCAAACGCGGCAGCGGCGGATGCGGTGCGCGCGGGCCTGGAACGGCTGGGGAACGAGTTGATGGTCGATATGCAGCCGGCACCGGATGGATGATTCGGCGGCGGGCGGCATCAGCCGGTTCGGCGACCGGCCATTCCGGCTGACGCACGCGGTCCTTCGACGACGCCAGCGCAGGTGGATCAATTCGCGTCAGCGGGCAGTCCGTGGCCGCCTTATCCGCTGCGCCCGTCATCCGCTGCGCCCGTCGCACGATGCGACGGATCTGGGGGGCAGGATCCTAGACGATCGGCGTCGCCACCACGTGCTGCCGGTAGGCCGGCCGCTGGCACAGCCGATCATACCATGCGCGCAACCCGGGCAGCTCCGGACGGCTCAGACCCTGGTAGTCCATCCCGAACCAGCGATGCGCATGGACGCCCCACGGGATATCGCACAGGCTGAACCCGGCGCCCGCGATAAAGTCGTGGCTGCCCAGTTTGGCATCGACCATCTGCCAGGCGCGACTGGTCTCCTCGATGGCGGCGCCCACCGCCTTCAGGTCACGTTTGTCGGCCGGGGTTCGCACCAGGCCCCAGAACACCCCGCTCATGGGCCGATTGAGCACGGTCTGCTGCGCGTCCATCCAGTGGTCGATGGTGGCCCGCGCGTGCGGCTCCGCCGGCCAGAGGGCTGACCCGGAGGCATGCACCTGCCCGAGGTAGCGGACGATCGCGTTGCTCTCCCACAGGGTGAAGTCGTCCTCCTGCAGCGTCGGCACCAGTCCGGTCGGGTTCATCGCACGATAGGCGGGGGTATCCGTCTTGCCGAACGCGCCGCCGACGTCGATCCGTTCGAACGGCAGACCGAGCTCGCCGAGGCACCACAGGACCTTCATGACGTTGCTGGAGGTGTTCCGGCCCCAGACGACACGGTGCATGATGTTTCTCCCCAATCCCGATTTGCCAATCGCGCATTGGGCAGCCTAAACGCGCTGACACGGGGCCGCAACTTGCATCATCTGGATCTGGCGGGCACATGGAACCCATGCTGCGTCCCGCACCGCGAACCGTCGCCGTCCTGTGTGCCCTCGCGGCGGCCGCGGCGCTTGGCATTGCCCACGCGGCGGAAGTCTGGGAACAGCTCGTGCCCTGTGCGCTGTGCCTGCTGGAACGCTGGCCCTATCGGCTGGTCGTCGTGCTGGCGCTGCTGGCCGCCATCATGGCGTCCGGATCGCCTCGAAGCCCCGACACTTCGGTTCGGTCGCCGCGAACCCGTCTGGCCTCGACACTGCTGCTGCTTGCCATCGGTGTCCTGCTGGTGGAAGCCGCCATCGCCGCCGTGCATGTAGGGGTTGAATTTCGCTGGTGGCCAAGCCCGTTGCCGGAATGTGCCGCGCCGCACATCAGTGGCGCCTCGATCGCGGACCGCCTTGCGTCCATGCCGGCCCGTCCTTCCAAGCCGTGCGACGACGCGACCTTCCTGATCCCAGGGCTGCCGATTTCCATGGCGGCGATGAACCTGCTGTATGCCCTGGCGCTTGCCGCCGCGGTCGCCATATCGCTGTCGTTCAGCAGGAGCAGGCGATGAATGGTGGGCTTCCAGGCGATCCGAGCGATCGTGAGATAGCCGAGCGTATGATCCGGGTGGATCACGCCGGCGAATATGGAGCGACCCGGATCTACGCCGGGCAACTGGCGGTGCTGCGGCGCAGCGGCAAGCGCGACCTGATCCGCCACATGCAGGCGCAGGAGCAGCAGCATCTGCGAACCTTCACCGACATGGTCGTGGACCGGCGGGTGCGCCCGACCGCGATGTTGCCGTTCTGGCACATGGCCGGCTTCGCCTTGGGTGCCGTGACGGCGGCCCTGGGTGAACGAGCGGCCATGGCCTGCACCGTTGCGGTCGAGGAGGCCATCGACGAACACTATGCCGGGCAACTCGAAACCCTGGGCACCACCGATCCGGCCCTGCGTCAGGTGGTTGAGCAATTCCGCGCCGAGGAACTCGAGCATCGCGACATCGGACTCGAACATGGCGCCGAACAGGCGGTCGGCTATAACCTGCTGTCGCGTGCGATAAAGGCCGGCTGCCGCGCCGCGATCATGGTCAGCGAACGGGTCTGAACGCGGGTTCTGGCGCCGCGGGCAGGCGCCAAGATGCCGGCCGCCACAGCCATCGCGTGTGATCCGATGCGTAATTGTCGCTATCCTGCCACATTTTCGACTGGCTTTCGACGCGGAGGGAGGTGACTATTCCGTCATGATTTTTCTGACCCCACGTCCATGCGGCGGTCTCTGTTGCTAGCGGGTCTCGCCTGGGCGCTGCCCGCACGAGCAAAGCCGGCCGTCGCGCCCGGCATGCTTGATGACGCCGCCACCTCGCTTGCCGGCTTGATCGGTGATGCCCGTCAGCGCGCGATCGCTGACGGGGTCCGCCCCATCCCGACGCCGGTTTATCGTGCTCTGCTAGGCTACTTTCCTTCCACGTTGCTTCAGCAATGCCGCTTCACCGCGGGGCGTCTGCGCGCGCTGACGGTGCCGGAGGTCGCGTTGTCCTATGGCGATGCGACCGCGATCGCGCTGGGCGATGTCGTGCTGTTCAAGACGGAGCAGGCCGCCGACACCGGCCTCAAGGTCTGGGCACATGAACTGACCCACGTCATGCAATGCCAACGCTGGGGAATCGACGGCTTCGCTGATCACTACGTCCGCGATCACAGCGCGGTGGAACAGGAGGCGATCGAAACGGCCGACCGTTTCGCCGCCTGGCTCGCTCGGCCAGACGTGCTCGCGGTTTCGCATTAGGGCAGCATCGGCAATAAGTGCGTCAGCACGCCGATAAAGCTTCTCGAAAAAGGCAATGGCTTAGACCTGTTCGACACTGCGATCCGTAGCGATTAATGTCGAACAGGCCCTTAGCCTGGTCGCGGATTAAGCCGTTCACCGAGGCGGGCGAACCCCGGATCCAGCATCCTTGAGGCCGCGGGGCCGACGAACGACGACCGGCCACGGTCCCGCGTGCGCGCTTGGGTTTGACGGTGCGGCGTGCGCCCTTTGGTCTGATGGCTTCTTCCAGCCAGATCGTTGCCTTAACACGTAGGTTTATCCGACCCACCATCCCCGGTGGTCGCATCATGCTCCAGCTTGTCCGACGCCACGACCGACTGGCGGCGCTTGCAGGATGCGCGCCGCGCCGCCGCCCCGTCGGGCATCACCGCTGACCGCGCTGCCACCGATCAAACTAATCCGGTGGCGGCAACCATTCATTAAGAATTTGATGGCTTTGATGATGGCCTGCCTCCTCGGGATGCGCCTTGCATGACTGAACTGCTTCTCGATCCAGACGTCGCTCCACCGCTGCCCGGGCGGCCGCGCGACTGCATTCGCGACGCGCTGACGGAAAGCCGACTGCGCTGGCGGCACCTGGTCGGGCTGGCGGCCGATCTGGCTTTTGAAACCGACATCGACGGTCGCTTCGTCCTGCTGATGCCGGAAAATGCCTTGGGCTGGGACGTCGAAGCGCTGATCGGTCACCCGGCTGACCTGCTTCTCGGCGACGACGGCACACACGCGCCGACCAATCCGTTTTACCCCAGCGTGGAAGTGCGCCGGCACCGCGCCTGGCTGCGGCGCGCGGATGGCACGCTGGCGATGATGAACGTCTCCGCCGCCCCGCTTCACGACGCTGCCGGGCAGGTCATCGGCGCCCGCGGTATCGCGATCGACATCACCGAGTCGGACGCGCAGACCTCGCAGATCGCCGGCCGCCTGCGGCGCGGGCAGGTGCTCGACCACATTCTGTCGCGGGTCGGGCAGGAAAATGACGCCGACAGCATGATGGATGCGGCGCTGGGCGCGCTGATCAGCGCGCTTGGAGCCGAAGGCGCGGCGGTCATCGGCAAGGTGTCCGAAGAGACCGGGATCGAGCTGCTGCACGAATGTGGCGCCGGTGCGTCGATCGTCCTGCACGCCGCGGCTGGTGCCATGAGCCACGAGGCAACAAAGCCAGCGCACACAACAAACCCTGACGGACGTCTGCTGCTGACGGCCACCTGCCAGACACGTGCCGGAGAAGTCGCCGGCCTGGCGATCTGGCGCGACAGCGGCGCCCGGCCATGGGATCAGGAGGACGCCAGCATGGCGGACTCGGCGGTCTGCATCGTGCGTATGATCCTCGAGCATGAGGCGATGCAGCGGGAGATGGCACATCAGGCCCGCACCGACCCGCTGACCGGTCTGCTCAACAGGCGCGCCTTCATCGACGAGATGCGCCGCGAAATCGCGCGGCTTGACCGCGGTGCGGAGGTCGGGACCCTGCTGTTCCTGGACATGGACTCGTTCAAGGCCGTCAATGACCGGCTAGGTCACGCGATGGGCGACACGGTCCTGGTCCACCTTGCGGATATGCTGCGCAAACTGGTGCGGCCATGCGATGTTGTCACCCGGATGGGTGGCGACGAATTCGCGGTCTGGCTCAGTGGCGCGGATCATCTGACGGCCGCGGAACGGGCAGATCACCTGTGCAACTCGGCTCCGGCGGAACTGCAGGCGCTGCTCCCGGAAAGCTTTCCCCGGCTTGGTGTTTCGATCGGCATCGCCACGCGCCGCGCCGACAGCCGGGAGTCGATCGAGGATCTGACCCGGCGCGCCGACATGGCGATGTATGAGGTGAAACGCAGCGGTCGCGGTCACTGGCGCGTTGCGCTGCTGGACGGTAACTGATGGCCGCCGATGAGGCAACGCGGGTTCGCCAGGGTGCGAGCACGACGACCAGCCCCGACATCTTGCGCAAACTGGCCACCGACCCCTCGGTGACCGTGCGCGCCAGCCTGGCATTGAACCCGGCGCTGCCGAAACAGGTGGCGGCGATCCTGGCCGCGGATACCGACGAGCGGGTGCGGGCCATCCTCAACCGCAAGCTGTTGACGCTGACGCCGAGCCTGCCCTGTGAGGCGCGCGAGCAGGTGCAAAGCGACGCCGTCGCCAACCTGACGTCGATGGTCGCCGAAGCGGCGCTTCGCGTGCGGGTCAATATCGCGGATGCGGTCAAGGACCTGCCCGACGGGCCGCGCGACATCGTCCTGAGGCTGGCGCACGACCCGGCGGTGATGGTCTGCGAGCCGGTGATCCTGTTCTCGCCAATGTTGACGCAGGACGACCTGGTTGCCCTGATCGCGGCCGGCCCGCCGACCTCCACCATCATCGCCGTCGCCAACCGGACAAAGATCGACACGACGGTCTCGGATGCCATCGTCGGCACCGCGGACTCCGCGGCGATCCGGGCGCTGTTGGCCAACCACAGCGCACAGATTCGCGAAGCGACGCTGGACGCGCTGGCGGCGCAGTCCGAGGAGCAGACCGACTGGCAGGCGCCGTTGCTGCATCGGCCGTATCTGCCGCCGCGGGCGCAGCGCATGCTGTCGGAAATCGTCACCGGGCATCTGCTGGAGACGCTGGCCGCGCGCAGCGACCTCGACCCTTCGGTTGCGCGGGCATTGCGCTCGACCCTGGAACTAGCGCGTCCCAAACCGCCTGCCGCGCCGTCTCTCGATGAAGCGTCGCGGCTAGCGATGGCCAACGCGCGGGCGCTGAAGCTGGCCGGAAAGCTGGATGACGACGCCATCCTGGACGCGCTGCGGCGGAACGCGACCCGCGAGGCAACCGTCATGCTCGCGGTCAGGGCCGATGTGCCGGTCGCGGTGATAGAGCGGGCCTGCGCACTGCGGAGTGCGAAGGGGGTCATCGCCCTGGCCTGGAAAGCTGGGCTGACGATCCAGACGGCGGGCGTGCTGCAGGTGGCACTCGCACGCCTGGCCCCGGATCAGGTACTTCGGCCCGGTTCGGACGGCAGCTTCCCGCTTTCCGACGATGAAATGCGCTGGCAGTTGGCATTCCTCGACGTTCCGGATCGCGAGTCGCGGGCGTGGGCGCCGCGCCCGTTGTCGGTGGGTTGAACCCGATCACGCAGCCTCACGCGCACCGAGATGCGTAGCGGTGCATCGGCGGGATATCCGATCGCGTTGCTCATGGACATCGCTCTAACTCTTTGTCTGATCGCATGATTCACCGCTCCGGTGATTCCACCGGCGCGGATAATGCTCTACCGTCGGATCAGTGTGCCTGGACCGGCTTCGGTGAACAATTCCAACAGGCAGGCGTGGCGCACCCGGCCGTCCAGGATGACCGCGCCTTTGACCCCCTGGCGCACCGCCTCGACGCAATTCTCCACCTTTGGGATCATCCCGCCGGTGATGGTGCCGTCGGCGATGCGCGAGCCGACGTCCGCCAGCGTCAGCGACGTGATCAGCCGCTTGTCCTTGTCCAGCACGCCGGGCACGTCGGTCAGCATCAGCAGCCGGGTCGCGTTCAGCGCACCGGCGACGGCCGCCGCCACGGTGTCGGCATTGATATTATAGGTCTCGCCGTCGGGCCCGACGCCGACCGGGGCGATCACCGGGACGAGGCCACCGCCGGTCAGCGCATGAATAACCCGGACATCGATGCCGGTTGGTTCACCAACGAAACCAAGGTCCAAGGCCCGCTCGATATGGCTGTCGGGGTCGGTTTGCGACCGCTGCAATTTCCGAGCCCGGATCATCGCGCCGTCCTTGCCGCAGACGCCGACGGCAAGCGCCCCGGCCTTGGTGATCAGACCGGCGACGTATTTGTTGACGGTGCCGGCGAGCACCATCTCCACGACCTCGACCATCGCCGCATCGGTGACCCGCAGGCCATCGATGAAGGTGGACGTGATGGCCAGACGCTGCAGCATGGCGTTGATCTGCGGACCGCCGCCATGCACCACGACCGGGTTGATGCCGACCTGCTTCAGCAGCGCGATGTCGTGGCCGAACTGCTGCGCGAGATGCTGCTCACCCATGGCATGGCCGCCGTATTTCACCACCACGGTCGCGCCGGCGTAGCGACGCAGGAAGGGCAGGGCCTGCGCCAGCACATGGGCTTGTTCGGTCGCGGCGGCGATGTCGTTCGTGACGGGGTGTGCTTCGCTCATGGCGGGGCCTTTAGGGCGCCCCAGCCCCGACGGTCAAGCAACTGGCCGCGCCGTTGCCCGGGATCGGGGAAAATCCCGCGACGAAGTGTGCCCGGCATTAACGCTTCGGTAAGACCGTGCGGCTACCGTTTGATCTCAGAGACGCGTGCGTCGCGACATGACCACGATGGAACGCCGTCGGTTTGATGCGCCAAACCCCGGATGATGCACAGCGCTGCGTCGGCGCTGTCCCTGATCGTGGATTTGGATGGGCAGGAGGTGGTGGTGCAAGAGGATTGGGCGGCAATGGCGGCGGGCAGCCTGGCAGGCGGTGTGTCGCTGTCTGAGCCAGGTCTGGTTGTCCCGCGAGCCCGAGGCGGCTCAACCGCGGCGCTGGCAGCCAGTGTTCTGTCACATCTGCCGCTGGCCGTCGCGGTCATCGATGCGCAAGCGCGGCTTTTGCTCTGGAACGATCAGGCAGCCGGCCTGTTCGGTGTCCCGCCGGCGATGGCCGCGGAAAAGCCGGCCTTGGCGGACATCCTCAGCCGCGTGCCCAACCTCACACCACACCAGCAAGAGCGGATCGTCGCGTTCAGCGAGAACCACATCGCGGCAGGGGATCGAACCGAGCAGGAAAGCTGCCTGCGCATCTCGCTCGGGCGGGACCGTCGGATCGCGATCCAGGTTCGTGGCATCCGCCACCGTCGATGGATGCTGGTGATCGAGCAGGAGAAGAAGGCGGTTGCCGCCGGGCGGATCGCCCCGGCACAGGGCGACACCGAGGCCTGGCTGGATCCGCTCACCGGCCTGAGCAACCGCCGGCACTTCAACCAGGTGTTGCGGGATCTGGTGGACAAGGCCCGGCCGGACTGTCGGCTTACCTTGCTGATGATCGACCTCGATCGGTTCAAGCCGATCAACGATACGCTTGGCCATCCCACGGGCGACGCGCTGCTGTGCCTCGTCGCTCAACGATTGCGCCGCGAAACGCGGAACGAGGACCTGGCGGTTCGGCTGGGTGGCGACGAGTTCGTGATCCTGCTGCCAAACGGCGAGCGGGCCGAACCATTGGCCAACCGCATTGTCGATGTGCTGTCGCGTCCATTCCTGGTTGAAGGTCACATCGCCAACATCAGTGCCAGCGTTGGCATCTCCCGCTTTCCCGAACACGGTGCTTCAGCTGACGATCTGATGCGTCATGCCGATCTGGCGCTTTATGAGGCGAAATCCATCGGTGGGCGGGCGTGGCGGGCGTTCGAGCCGGCCATGGCGGCGCAAGCGCGTGCCAAGCGGGAGCTGGAAACCGACCTGCGAAAGGCGCTGACACTGGGTGAGCTTTCGCTCGTCTATCAGGCGCAGTTCAACGTGCAAAGGCAGGTCCTGACCGGGTTCGAGGCCTTGCTGCGCTGGAACCATCCCGTCCGCGGCACCGTCTCGCCGGTGCTTTTCATTCCCGTGGCCGAAGAAATCGGCTGCATCCTCGCGCTGGGGGAGTGGGTGCTGAAGACCGCGTGCAAGGAAGCGGCGCGGTGGCCGGCGCCCTTGAGCGTGGCGGTGAACGTGTCGCCGCGACAGTTGGAGGATCGCGACCGGCTGTTCAATACCGTTGTCGCGGCCTTGAAAGCGTCCGGGCTGGCGCCTGAACGGCTGGAGCTGGAGATCACGGAAAGCTCGCTGCTGGCCCAGGACGGACTGATCGCGGACACCTTGCACCGGCTGCGCGACCTTGGCATCCGGATCGCAATGGACGATTTCGGCACCGGCTATTCGTCGTTAAGCCAGCTACGATCGTTTCCATTCAGCAAGATAAAAATCGACCGAAGCTTCGTCTCCAGTCTGGGCCTGGTCGGCGAGGCGACCGGGCTGATCCGCGCGATCGCCGCGCTGGGCGCCGGATTAGGCATGACAACCATCGCCGAGGGCGTCGAGACGGCGGAGCAGGCGGCGCTGGTGGAGGCTGACGGATGCACCGACATCCAGGGCTACCTGATCAGCCGGCCGATCCCGGCGGCTGACATCGACGCGTTGTTGAGCCGATATGCCCCCGCCGAAACCCTTGAGCAACTGTAGGAGAGTGAGCCCGACCATGAGAAAAACCGCGATATCCGAATCCTTGTATCGGCTGATCTACTGCAGCCGGAACCTGATTGCCCAGGCCATGCCGCAAGCCAGCATGGCGGAAGAGGTGCGTGCCATTTTGAATGCCGCACGGCTTCGCAACAGCACCGATGGCATCACCGGCGCGCTGCTCTTCACCGCTTCGGGTTTCGCCCAGGTTCTGGAGGGCGGGCGCGAGGTCGTCGAACGTACTTTCGAGCGTATCAGCGCGGATCCCCGCCATGCCGACGTCACCGTACTCAGCTTCACGCCAACCGATCATCGCAGTTTTCCCGAGTGGTCGATGGGCTTCAGCGGCCAGACCTCGCCGGATGCGAACGATCCGCTCCAGCATGTGCTGGCTGATGCGACGTTTTCCGGTCCACGGGCGACGACCGGAAGCGATGTCCTGCGGCTGCTGGAGAAGCTGGTGCAGCGGGAGGATGAGTGGATCGCCGCCTGACCGGCGCGGTACCCGCTTCCACCGCTGACCGGATCAGGGACCCAGGGCTCGGCGATCGTCATCGCCTCATCGCCGGCTGACCGGCGTCGAGGTCGAGGTCGAGGTCGAGGCTCGTGGTTTAATCCCTGCCGAGGAAATCAAGCACCCGATCGGTGACCTGCTGCTTGGGGAACATCGACGCCAGCACCCGCGCCCGGGTCAACGGATCACTGGCGAAGAACCGTTCATACAGCACCTGACGGTTGCCGAACGAGCTGCACGAGATATCCCATGCCAGATGAAACAGCTTCACCCGATTTCTGGCGGAGCTTCCGTCGGTCGCCAGATACTGTTCGATTTGCGGCGCGAGAGGTGTGGCGAAATCCGCCTCGGTTGGCAGGATCATCAGGCTGGATGACCCCAGAAGCTGCAGGATCTCCACCATGCGCGGATAAGCGGTCATGAACAGGTTGCGCGTAGTCTCGGCCGGCAACGGGGCAGGGCACATCACGCCCCATTCGTCGAGTGCGGCGTCCGCTTCGGCCGCACGCATGCAGGCGCGCATCAGTTCGGTGTACATCACCAATTCGCCGATCCGTTCCTCGGCGTGCGGCAGATGGCCGTTGCCGAGCGTTTCCGTCACCAGCAGGGCCACGCCCAGCACCAGTTCGCATTTCGCCAGATTCTTCGCGCATCCCTGATGCGCCGTGTGGGCGGACGAATGGGTCGTCGATGCGGTGCCGTTCAGCAGGCCGACATCGCCGTGAATGAACACACGTTCCCACGGCACCAGCACGTCGTCGAAGAAGACGATGCTGTCCATTTCCTCGAAGCGGGATCCAAGTGGGTGATCGAAATGCGACTTTTCCTGATCAAAGCTGTCGCGGCAGAGGAAGCGCAGGCCCGGCGTGTCGCAGGGGATGGCGAAGTTCAGCGCGAATGGGCTGTAGCTGTCCAGGTGCTGCGCCACCCGCGGCGAATAGACCGCGATCTCGTCGGCCAGTGGACCTAGCGTCGCCAACACCCGCGCACCGCGTACGACAATGCCGGCCGAGGTTTCCTTCACCACCTGAAGCGCGGTGCCCGGCTGCAGGTTGAACATGCCGCTGACCGCGCGACTGCGCTGCAGGTTGATCAGCGCGTGGGTCAGCACCAGGTCGTTTTCGGCGATGTAGCGGTGGTAGCGCCGCATGTTGTCGGCGAACGCCGGTTTTGCGCGGCCGAAATAGTCGGCGGAGCCGGCCCAGCAGGCAAACGTCACGTTCATGAAATCCGGCGAGCGACCCATCATGCCGCATGTCGTGCGGGCCCAGTTGAGCATCATCACCCGTCGCCGTTCCAGGTCCTGCCGGGTGCGTGGGATAATGAAGGACAGGCCCAGCGTGTCGCCGGCGTCGCCGCAGGTGAAGGTCATCGCGTCGCGTTGCGCGGGATCGGACTGCTGATCGTATAAGGACGCGATCGCATGCGCGCCGCCCGCCAGACCCGGATGAGTGGTGACGTCGGCGACACGTTCTCCCCGCAGCCAGACCTCGGTCTTGCGTAAGCGAAGACCCGCCAGATATTGCGCGCCCGTGCGTGCCGGCATGACGTGCTCCCGTGTCTGTTCGCGGTGCGACTGTCCCGGCCTGATCAGGTTGGGTCAAGCCTGCTCTGCCCGCCTTGTCGCCACTTGGCCCGGCATGTTTATGTTGCGCGGCGCGCGGCGGCATTGATGCAGGCAGCCCCAGCGGCTGATCCACATGCGCGTGGGGGATGGTTGGGTGTGACCTAGCAGGCTGCTGAAAAAGCCTCTTCGCGGTATTCAACGCCGATTTCCGATCCGCAGGGCGATTTTCAGTCGTTTTCGCGGTAACCCAAGGCTGCTGATGCGGCCTTGGGCAGAGGCCGGGCAAAGTCATCCTGTCGCCAGCAGCCGCGGCAACCGGATCAACTTGTAAGCCGACGCCCGGAACACAAATAGTTACTCCACCCCGTGCAGCTTGGTTTGCGCCATGCCGCCAACCTCCTTGATCCAGTCGCGGTTCTTGCTGAATACTGTTGGCACCCAGACCGGATCATCCACCGACAGGCCGACAAATCAGCGGAACAGCAGGTTGTCGTTGAGTTGCTCCATCAACTGCCGCTCCGAACGGATGGTGTAGAAGGCTTGCAGCAGCAGCGCGCGCAGTGGTTGCTCGGGCGGGATCGAGGGGCGGCCGTTCTGCGAGTAGAGCACGGCGAACTGCTCGTTGAGCGCGGTCAAGGCTTCATCGGCGAAGCGGCGGATCAGGCGAAGCGGGTGTGTGCCGGGGATCCGGTTCCGCGGGCGCACATAGCTGAAAAGCCCGTCCCGTCGCTGATCAAAACCACGCATCCGAAGCCACCCCTTGTCGTCGATCCGCACCCCTTGTCGTCGATCCGCAGCAGTATGGACTCCGATATGCCCGGGCCGGGGCAAGGGGTTTTTCAGCAGCCTGTTAGGGGTAATGATCCAGGTCGCACAGCGCGAGCATCGCTGTTTCCCGCCCTGTCGTGAACCGGGCCAGCGCACAGGTCATGCCTCGGTCAACGGAAACATCGGACAGGGCACTGGAACCCTGACTGTTTCTTGGGCACAAAGGCGATATGGAAGCGATCGAACACCTGACAGCGGCGGCCGAGGCGGCGCGGGCCGCCGAACACGTCCTGGCGCGCAGCACCACCGCGGCGCGGAATGGCGCGCTGTCGGCGATGGCGGACGCGCTGCGCGACGCCATGCGCGACATCCTGCATGCCAACCAGGCCGACGTGGCGGCCTACCACGGCACCGCCGCATTCCGCGATCGGCTGACCCTGACCGAGGCCAGGGTCGAGGCGATGGCCCGCGGGCTGGAAGACGTCGCGGCCCTGCCGGACCCGCTGAACCGCACCATCGGTGAATGGACGCGGCCGAACGGCCTGCGCATCCAGCGGATCGCCACGCCGATCGGGGTCATAGGGATGATCTACGAAAGCCGCCCGAATGTCGCGGCGGATGCCGCCGCGCTGTGCCTCAAATCCGGTAACACGGTGATCCTGCGCGGCGGTTCGGACAGCACGAACAGCGCCCAGGCGATCAATTTGGCGTTGGGTCGGGGGCTCGCGGCGTCCGGCTTGCCGGCGGCCTGCGTCCAGGTGGCGCCGAATGCCGACCGGGCCTATGTCGCGGCGATGCTGGCCGGGGCAGGGCGGCTGGACCTGATCATCCCGCGCGGCGGCCGCTCGCTGGTGGATCGCGTGCGGCGGGAGGCCCGGGTGCCGGTGCTCGCCCACGCCGAGGGCCTCAATCACACCTACCTGCATCAGGCCGCCGACCCGGCCATGGCTCGGGCGATCCTGGCGAACGCCAAGATGCGGCGCACCGGGGTGTGCGGCGCAACCGAGACGCTGCTGATCGACCGCGAGATTGTCGCGTCCCTGCTGCCGGTGCTGGTCGAGGACCTGCGGACGCTGGGCTGTACGTTCCGCGCGGACGCGGCGGCGCGCGCGATTCTGCCATGGTTGCCGGCAGCCGCCAATGCCGACTTCGATACCGAATGGCTCGGACCGATCCTGTCCGTCGCCGTGGTCGACGGCGTCGCCTCGGCCTTGGCGCATATCGGCGAACACGGCAGCGAGCATACCGATGCGATCGTCACCGAGGATGCCGCGGCGGCTGAACAGTTCCTGCGCGGGGTCGACAGCGCGGTGGCGCTGTGGAACGCCTCGACCCAGTTCTGTGACGGCGGGGAATTCGGCTTTGGCGCCGAGATCGGCATCGCCACCGGCCACATCCACGCCCGCGGACCGGTCGGACTGGAGCAGCTGACCACCTATCGCTACCTGGTGTTCGGATCGGGTCAGGTGCGCCCCTGAAACCGCCAGGTCGCGTGTCTGGACTGGATCAATGCGGTGCCGCGGCGGCCGCCTGGGCGGCACGCCCTCCGCTGTCCGCCGGCCCAACTTGTGCATGCCCCCGCTTGGGCGTGCCCCCCTTGTGCACGCCCTCCTTTGGCCGTGCTCGGGCGGACGTTCACGCCACCAGGTGCCCCCCGGCATGACACACCGGCACCGGCCGGCGGCCGATGCGGGCTGATCCGATCCCGAAATTCGGCGACCGGCGGCGAATGCGCGTCGGTCTGCTGGGCGGCTCGTTCAATCCGGCCCATACCGGTCATCGCCATGTCGCCGAGCTGGCGATGCGGCGGCTGCGGCTGGACCAGGTCTGGCTGCTGGTCTCGCCGGGAAACCCGTTGAAGCCGACCGCCGGCATGGCGCCGCTGGCGCAGCGTCTGCGGGGTGCGGCGGGCATCGCCGATGGGCGCCGGGTGATCGCCAGCGGCATCGAGGCCGCGTTGCGGACCCGCTACACCGTTGATGTCATGCGGTTGTTGATGCGGCGCTTCCCGCTCGTGCGGTTCGTCTGGATCATGGGCGCGGACATCCTGCAACAGCTTCCGCGCTGGTGGCGGTGGACCGATATCATCCGGCGGTTGGCGTTCGTCGTGCTGCCCCGGCCCGGCTATACCTATCGGGCGCTTGCGGGACAGGCGGCGCATCGGCTACGGGCGAACCGCCGGCCGGCCAGGGAAGCCCCTTTGCTGGCGGGTGCCGCGCCGGGCTGGGTGTTCCTGCCCGGTCCGCAGACCACCATTTCCGCCACCGCCATCCGGCAAGCCGCCGAAGGACATGTGCCATAACCAAGACGCCGAAGGTTTCGTCTTCCCCCGCCAGGCATAAGCCTGCACCGCGCAAACGCGCGGTCAAGCCAAAGCTGCCGGAGGCCGGGATGGTGCCGGGCAGCCCGCGCAAGAAGACCATCGCGGCCGGGCCGAAGAAGGCGCCAGCCGGTCCGCGGGTGAAGACGGTCAAGGCGCAGCCCTCGGAACTGGACCGGCTGCAGGCGGTGATCGTCGGCAGCCTGGACGACGACAAGGCCGAGAACGTCGTCACCATGGACCTGGAAGGCAAGGCGATGTTCTGCGACCGCATGGTGATCGCCTCGGGCCTGGCCGACCGGCAGATCAGCGCGATGGCGCAGCATCTCAGCGAAAAGCTGAAGGATGCGGGCCTGCAGCGGGTGCAGGTCGAGGGCGCCGGCGGGTCGGACTGGGTGCTGATCGACGCCGGCGACATCGTGGTGCATCTGTTCAAGCCCGAAGCGCGGACGATGTACGCGCTGGAGAAGATGTGGGGCGAGGACCTGGACGAGGCGGTCTGAGCGACCCGCGGCGCCCGGTCTTCCAGGACCGCATGCCGCGGCCGCGTCATGCGACGAGAGCAGCGCAGATCACCTTGCGACGGACGATCAGCTGCGCTTCGTTGATCTGCTCCTCGATCCGCCGCCTGTGGCGCCTGCCACGGAACGCACACGGCTCGCCCATGCCCGGCTGATCCGGGACGAGAGCAACATCAGCCTGACTGGAACGCTCCGATTGATAAAGCAAACTACCGCTGTTCGAGGCAAGCCGGTGGCGAAACCCGGCCCACATACACCGCGACCGGCCCGGTCAGCGCCGTCTCGTGCAGTTCGTCCGGCGCCAGCAGTCGGGCCGCGATGATCTCGCGGTTGTCGAGCCGCAGCCTGGGCGGCCGGTCCAGCCGCAGCTCGAAGAAATGCACTCGGTCACGTTGTCCGTCCCACAGGCCATAGGCCACCCCGGCGGGGATCAACGAAGGCACGACAAGACCGATTTCCTCGGCCAGCTCGCGCCGCGCGGCGGCAGCCGGGGTCTCACCGCGGCGGACCCCGCCGCCCGGGAAGTTCCACTGCGAGCGATAGGACGACCGCACCAGCAGCAGCGCCTGACCGACGTAGACCGCCACCAACGCACCCTCGTGCCGCTTGCGCCGGACCCGCCACCACACGCGGGCAAGCGGAAAAGCAACCCGGAACGCCGTCCGCCAGGCCAGGTCAACGAGGGAAAATGGCGGCGTCTGGCTGAGGCCCGGCATAATTTGATTACTACCTGGTGTCCTGTCCCCTGCGTGCGTCGCATCGTGCGACGGACGCAGGGATAAGCAGGCCACTGAAAACCAAGAGCTTTGCTGATCAGGCTGATATCCGGTCGTCGAGCGGCGGGAGACCCGCGGCGTTCGCGACTTGGTGCGCCAATCGGATACTTCAAACGAACAGCGACGTATCGCGCTTCGCTCATGCGCGATAAATGGCGCGGATCAGGACGCGCGTTCATACCCCTCGATCAGCCAGTCGTCCGGCTCCGCCGCCGCGCCGTCATACCATTCCCGCATCAGCGGATGCGCTCGGACGGCTTCGCAGTAATACCAACCCGCGCTGAGGCTGACTCGTCTTGGTGACCCCGCTTCCCCCAACCACCAAAGTCTGATTCGATTCCCACTCCGGCGATTCGCGGCGATGGGAGGGTGGGATGGTAGCAGCGGTTAGGATAACCCGTAACGATCACACGGCGGAGGAAGTGCGCAGCTTGGCGGCGAAGAGCAGTGACGCGGCGCAAGCGCGGCGGATGCTCTCGATTGCCATGGCGCTTGATGGGAGGACAAGGGCGGATGCCGCTCGTTTGGCGGGAATGGATCGGCAGACGCTGCGCGACTGGGTGCATCGCTACAATGAGTCGGGTGTCAAAGGCCTAATTTCCCGTGTGCCTTCTGGTGCGAAGCCGGCCTTGACGAAGGAGCAGATGGCAGAATTGCGTGCGTTCGTCGTCGCGGGTCCTGATCCCAAAGTGCATAAGGTCATGCGCTGGCGCTGCATTGATGTGCGCGCCGAGGTGGAGCGGCGTTTTTCCGTCACTGTGGACGAGGGCACCATCGGCAAGTGGCTGAACAAACTCCGGCTGACCCGGTTGCAGCCGCGCCCGTATCATCCCAAGAAGGACCTGGCGGCGCAGGAGGCTTTTAAAAAAACTTCAGTTCTACTCTGAAGGAAGCACTTCGCGCCTGTACTGCCGGAACACCCGTCGAGATATGGTTTCAAGACGAAGCCAGGGTCGGGCAGAAAGGCTCGCTCAGCTATGTCTGGGCGCCCGTTGGTTCGCGTCCGCCGATGGTGCGGGATAACCGCCACGACACCGCCTACATCCTCGGTGCCATCTGCCCGGCCCGCGCAGTGGGTGCGGCGATCATCGCCCCGGCAGCCAACACGGAATGCACCAATCTGCATCTGGCCGAGATCAGCACCCAGGTAGCCCCTGGTGCAGTCGCAGCCTTGATCTGGGATGGTGCCGGCTGGCACCAAACCGGCGGCGACCTCGTGGTTCCAGACAACATCGTTCTGATACCGCTACCGCCCTATGCTCCCGAACTGAACCCAATGGAAAACGTCTGGGAATACCTCCGTGGGAACAAGCTCTCCGCTGGCGTCTGGGATGACTATGACGCCATCGTCGAAGCCTGCTGCGACGCCTGGCGGTGGTTAATGGACGATCCAAAGCGCATAGGGTCCATCGGCACTCGTGAATGGGCATCGGTCAATGTCTAAGCGGGTTGGTATAAGCCGCCGTCGCGCTCGAGACCCGCGGCTGCCAACCCAGAAATCGCGCCACCACCGGTGCGAACATCGCGTCGGCCGCGCCAAAGCCGGCGCCGAACAGAAATGGACCGCCGCCGCCGAAGCGAGCCTTCGTCTCCGCCCACAACGCCTCGATGCGGGCGATGTCCGCCAAGGCGCCCGGCGTCCGCCCAAGCCCACTGAAGTCGCGGCCGAGATTCATCCACATTGCGCTCCGCAGCTCGCCGAAGCCGGCATGCATCTCCGCCGCGATCGAGCGTGCCTGCGCCCTGGCCACCCGCTCCGCCGGCCACAGAGTCGAACGGAATTCCGCGCAGTAGTCGCAGATCGCCAGCGACTCCCAGACGCGCGCCCCATTGTGCTCTAGAAACGGCACCAGCCCGTTCGGCGACAGCTCGGCGATCGCCTGCGTCGGCCCCGGCCGGGTAAACCGCAGCACCCGCACCTCCACGTCCAGCCCGGCCAGCTTCACCGCCAGCCATCCGCGCAGCGACCACGACGAGTACCGCCGGTGACCGATATACAGCACGCCATCAGCCATTGTTGTCGTCCCAGGACGGCGCCGGTTCGCCACGGGAATACCCCAGCGAGCAGAACGCGCCGCCCATATAGCGTTCCTCCACCGGATCGCCGCTGACGGCATCGGCCAACTGTCCGGCGAACGGGTCGGCGCTGTCCACCGGCGTCCATCCGAGTGCCTGGCGCGCATCCGCCCGCCACCATGTCATCCGGGCGTTTTTCGACGCGCCCCAGATCACCACATGACCGACGGATGGGGTCAGCACCGCGCGTTCCACCAGCCGCGAGAAGTCGCCATACGACAGATACGACGCCAGCATGCGCGCGTTCACCGGTTCGGCCGTTGCCGATCCGATGCGCATGTTGACGCTCTCGACCCCATGCTTGAACCAGTACAGCCGGCCCATCAGCTCGCCATAGGCCTTCGAAAGCCCATAGTAGCCGTCGGGCAGGAACGCGGTGTCCGCGGCGATGCTCGCGGTCCGTTCGTGAAACCCGACGGCGTGGTTCGACGACGCGAAGATCACCCGCGCCCGCTCCCGCCGCGCCGCTTCGTAGATGTGATACAGCCCACGGATATTTGGCCCGATGACCTCCTCGAACGGCCGTTCCACCGATACGCCCCCCAGATGGATGATCGTCCCGCAGCCCTCGGCCAGGCGCAGCATCGTTACCCCGTCCGACAGATCCGCCTGGGTGAACGCCGCACCCGCCGGGATGGCGTCGGCGAACGGTGCGATATCGGTCAGCACCAGCCGCCAGCCCAGCGCGCCCAGCGACTTTACCAGCACGCGCCCCAGCGCGCCCGCGGCGCCCGTCAGCAGAACCGGTTTGGCAGGCGTGTCGGACATGGCATGCTCCTCTGATTGGAAAGGGCAGCATCGGCGATAAGTGCATCAGCACGCCGATAGGCTGCCCGAAAAAGCAATGGCTTAGGGTCTGTTCGACACTGCGATTCGTAGCGATTAATGTCCAACAAGCCCTAAGTGGGAGGCATCATGCGCACGATCGACGAGCTCGCCCAGGCCCTGGCCGACGGAACCACTACCAGCCGGGCGCTGGTCGAGGATTGTCTCGCCCGGATCGCCGACCCGGACGGCGAGGGTGCCCGCACCTTCATCAAGGTCCATGCCGGTCAGGCCCGGGCCATGGCCGATGCCGCCGATGCGCTGCGTGCCGTTGGCCGAGCACCCGGTCGCTACGCCGGCATCCCGGTCGCGCTCAAGGACCTGTTCGACATCGCCGGCGAGCCGACGCCTGCCGGTTCAGCCATCCTGGCCGATGCGCCCGCGGCGAAAGCCAACGCCCCCGTCGTCGCCCGCATGATGGCGGCCGGCTTCATCCCGCTCGGGCGCGTCAACATGACCGAGTTCGCGTTCTCCGGCCTGGGCATCAACCCGCACTATGGCACACCCGCCAGCCCCTGGGACCGCGCCTCGCGCCGCATCCCCGGCGGCAGTTCGTCCGGCACCGCGGTGGCGATCGCCGACGGCATGGCCGCGGCTGGTCTCGGCACCGATACCGGAGGCTCCTGCCGCATCCCCGCCGCCTTCTGCGGCATCGTCGGCTACAAGCCGACCGCCAGGCGGATCCCGATCACCGGGGTGCTGCCGCTGGCGCCGTCGCTGGATTCGGTGGGTCCCTTGGCGCCCAGCGTCGCCTGCTGTGCCGAGATCGATGCGATCCTGGCAGGTCAGCAACCGGTCCCGCCCATCCCGGCCCGCCTGCACGGGCTGCGGCTGGCGGCGCCCGGAAACATGGTGCTGGACGGCATGGACGATATTGTCGCCACCGCGTTCGATCAGGCGCTGTCCACGCTGTCGGCCGCCGGGGCGCGGATTGAAACGGCACAGTTCGCGGAACTGGGCGAACTGGCGGCGGCCAATGCCAAAGGCGGTTTCGCCGCCGCCGAAGGCTACGCCTGGCACCGCCAGCTGCTGGCAACCCAAGGTGCGGGCTACGACCCGCGCATCCGCATCCGGATCAGCCGTGGCGAGCATATGAGCGCGGCTGACTACCTCGATGTGGTGAACGCACGCCGTCGCCTGATCCCCAGCTTCGACCGCGCGACCGCGCCGTACGACGGCGTGCTGATGCCAAGCGTGCCGATCGTCGCCCCGCCGATCGCCGCGCTGGACGACGAACGCGCCTACAACAGCGTCAACATGCTGATCCTACGCAACACCACGATCGGCAACTTCTTCGACAGGTGCGCTATCTCGGTGCCCTGTCATGGCGCGGGCCAGGCTCCGGTCGGCCTCATGCTGATGGGTGAAACCATGGGCGACGCGCGCCTGTTCAGCCTGGCCGCGGCGGTGGAAGCCGCGCTGAAGTAGCGGTTCCAAGGGCCGTCGGCCCTTGGCGGGGTGCGGGGCAGCGCCCCGAACTTGCTTGATCCGGCGCTCGGAGCCTTGCATTCCCCGACGGATTAAGGGCGTCTCGTAACCCGTCATACGCTTCAGGCCGAGTCGGCCCCCAAACAGCAACCACACGAGGTCGACCCGCGCCCATGCCGACGCCGTTCTCCGCCCAGGACCTGGGTCGCATCTTCGATGCGCGGGTGCTCAGCCGCAGCCGTGGCCTGGATCTGGCCGGCGGGGTGGCGGTGGAACTGGCCGGCGACACGATCACCGGTGTGGTGCAAGATCGTGAGGCCGTCCACGCGATCCGCATCACCCCCGCCATGCTCGGTCGCCGCGTGGTGTTCGACACCTGGTGCGGCTGCGGCCTGACCGGCTGCATCCATCTCGCGGCCGCCGCGTTCGCCGCCCTCGACCGCTTCCCCACGCTGCGCAAGCCGGAGCAGCAGACCTTCCTGGACACCTTGACCACCGCCCCAGCGGAAAAGGAACGGCAGCGAACAGTCTTCGACCTGGCACCCGGCGAACCGCCGCACGCCTGCATCGTCACCACATTGCGGATCGGCGAGCGCAGCGGGATCGCCACCCCGACCACGCCACGCCAGGTCGCCGGCGACGAGCAAGCCGACCCGGCGATCCGCGATCTCGCCTATCTGCTCGGCGATGGCACCGAGACGCGCACCGGGGTGCCGGCGATGCTGGTCGCCGACCTGTTGGATGCGCTGCTGGACACCGGTCAGGCGCGCTGGCACGCCGGCGGCCGCCGCCTCGTCAAGGGCGAGACCCGCGTGTTCGCATCGGCTTCGGCCGCCGTGCTGCCGCCCCGCTCCGGGGTAATCGTTGGTGACACCGGACCCTGGTATGTCGATGCCGCGACCGGTGCCGTCGCCCGCCTGAGGATCCAGCCGCAGGCGCCGCCGGCAAGACCCCCGGCCCCAAGCAACAACGGATCGGCCACCTCCGGATCGGCCCCCCCGGTTCGGCCAGCCGGACAGAGGCCGCTCGCGCACCGATCGGCCGCCCCCAGGCTGAACCGCCCCGGCGGCGGCTCGAGGCGGCAACCGTGACCGATCAGGTGATCGCCGAGCGGCCGGCAACGCCCATCCTGCGCCTGACCCGCCTGCCGTGTCCCGACGAGTTCGGCCGCATGCGCCAGCTCGACGCGCTGCTGCTCGAATTCGACTACGATGGGGCCATCGTCCCGTTCGACGATGACCGGCAGTTCGTCCGCGTCAACACACCCGACGGGCCGGTGTTCGTGCGGCGCGACTCAGCGGCGGAAGCCGCCGCGCTGGACGCCATCCGCCAGGATGGTCTGGTGCAGATGCGGATGGCGACCGGCAAGGCGGACCGCGGCCGGCTGGTCTTCGTCTTCCGTGGCCGCGACGCGACCGAAGCCTGGCAGGTCTTCGTCACCGAACGGCTGCCGGCGCTTCAGGCGCTGGGCTGGGGCAACCAGATCGACACCGACTTCGGCCCCCGCCTGGTGAACCAGGTCGGCCTCTGCGATATGCGGGTGACCGATGCGCCGCATCACGGCGCCTCCCAGGCGGCGTCCCCCGGCGCGTTCGCGCTGGATTTCGGCATCGAGATCGATGGCGCCCGCCACCCGCTGCTGCCGATCCTGATGCGCCTGCACGACCGCGGCGGCCTGGCCGCGGCTCGGGTTATCGACGGCGAGGTGATCACCAGCCTCGACGACGGCCGCATCCTGAAGCTGCCGGCCGACCGGATCGCCCGTCTGCTGGCGGTGATGGACGACCTGATCGAATCCGCCAGCCGCACCAGCGGCGACACCATGATCCTCGACGCCAGCGTCGCCCCCAGCGTGCTCGACCTCGAGGACGTGCTGACCACGCGCTGGCAGGACGGCGCCATTATCGCCGCCCATGCCGCGCGGTTCCGCGCCATGCCGGAGATCCCGCCCGCACCGGTCCCGGCCGACTTTACCGCCACGCTGCGGCCGTATCAGCAGCACGGCGTCAACTGGCTGCAGCATCTGCGGGCGAACGGCCTGGGCGGACTGCTCGCCGACGACATGGGACTGGGCAAGACCGCGCAGACCATCGCCCACATCGTCATCGAGCAACACGCCGGCCGGCTGATGCGGCCCGCGCTGGTCGTCGTGCCCACCAGCCTGGTGCCGAACTGGACCGCCGAACTCGCGCACTTCGCGCCGCATCTGCGCGTCGTGGTGCTGCACGGGCTCGACCGCCACCAGCGGCGGCGCGACCTGACCGGCGTGCATGTCGTGATCACCACCTACACCGTGCTGACCCGCGACATCGAGCACATGGTGACGCTGCCCTGGCACATGGTCGTGCTGGACGAGGCGCAGGCGATCAAGAGCCCGACCGCCAAGGCGACGCACGCGGTGTGCCGCCTGGACACCAGTCACCGGCTATGCCTGTCGGGCACCCCGATCGAAAACAACCTCGGTGAGCTGTGGGCGCAGTTCGCGTTCCTGATGCCCGGCCTGCTGGGTCAGCGCAAAAGCTTCAATCGCCGGTTCCGCACGCCGATCGAAAAGGACGCCGACCCGATCCGCCGTCAGCAGCTGGCGGCGCGCATCCGCCCGTTCATCCTCCGCCGCACCAAATCGGCCGTGGCGACCGAACTGCCGCCGAAGCACACGATCCTGCGGCGCATCACCCTGGCGGCCGATCAGCGCGAACTGTACGAGACCATCCGGGCGACCGTGCACCAGCGGGTGACCCAGGGCATCGCCGAACGCGGGGTGGGGCAAAGCCACATCCTGGTGCTCGACGCGCTGCTGAAGCTGCGCCAGGTGTGCTGCGACCCGCGGCTGGTCAAGCTTCCCTCAGCCGGGCTGTCCGGCACCTCCAGCAAGCTGGACGACCTGCTGGAGATGGTTTCCGAGATGGTCGCCGAGGGACGCCGCATCCTGTTGTTCTCACAGTTCACCTCGATGCTCGACCTGATGAAGCCGGCGTTGACCGACGCAGGAATTCGCTTCGTCGAACTGCGCGGTGACACCGCCAACCGCGCCGAACCGGTCCGCGGGTTCCAGGCCGGCGAGGTGCCGCTGTTCCTGATCAGCCTCAAGGCTGGCGGTCGCGGGCTGAACCTCACGGCGGCCGACACCGTTATCCACTATGATCCGTGGTGGAACCCGGCGGTCGAGGACCAGGCCTCCGACCGCGCCCATCGCATCGGCCAGACCAAATCGGTGTTCGTCTACAAGCTGATCGCGGCGGACACGGTGGAGGAACGCATTGTCGAACTGCAGCAGCGCAAGGCCGCCTTGGCAAGCCTCGCACTGGGCGACGACGGCATGGCGTTGCCGGCACTGGATGCGGACGATATCGATTTCCTGTTCGCCGCCCCGGACCAGATGGCTGCCTGAACCCGGCGTACGCGATACGGCGGGCCGCCCGCGCAAGCCGGCTTCCCGCAAACCGGCTGATCGCAAGCCGGCCCCCCGCAAGCTGGCTCACCGCAAGCGCCGCGTCGGGGGGCACCCCGGCTTCGATGCCGGCGACGATCTGGGCCGGCACATACCAAGCTGAACGCGCGGCTGTTCAACGCGGCGGGGGCACCGCCACCTGATTTGCCCGCTCCGGCTGGCGTCCAAACACCCGCCGAAGCTGGATAGCGAGCCGCTGCACCCCGGCCTCGACGACGTCGCCGCACCGCGCCGACAGGCCGATGGCGCCCCCCTCTATTAGCGGCGTCAGCACGGCGGCGACCGTGACGGCCAGCACCAGGAACGTCAGCAAACTCAGCAGCCCGCTGATCGAGGCCGGCAGCCCGGTCCGCTGCAACACGATGATCGCGTCGCACTCGACGACCATCAGCAGCGGTATGTGCACGACATAGAGCGGAAATGAGATGCGCCCGAGGAAGCGGCCAAGCGGGCGGGACAACGCCGATTGCATCGCCGGGGAGGCAGCCACCGCCAGCACGATCAGGGCGGCTCCGATGCCATGCCAGAATGACTCCGCGGAATGCGCCCACGGCCAGGTATGCCAGGTGATCCGACGCGAAAATGCCGTCATCAGGTCGTACACCATCCAGCGGTTCCTGCTGAACGGAACCGTACCGAAAAACGCGGCCAGCGTCAGCATAAGCGCCAGCGCCCACCGGCTGCCTGCCACGGCAGCCAGCAGCTTGCTGGGCTGCAGCAGCCGCAGTGCCGCCCCGAAGGCGAACTGGCTCAACAACGAGCCGGCGTACAACACGGCCAGCAGGCCGAAGCCGTACCCGGCCAGGCGCTCGGTGGGTCCGCGCACCCGGCGCAGGACGGCAAAGGCGGTCATCAGCACCAGCGAGCCCACCGCCTCGACCGGCATCGTCCACAGTGATGAATCATATTCCCGCGCGAAGACCGAGGGAAAACCGAGCAGCAGCCGGATCGGTTCGCTTGCTGCCACCAGCAGGTCAGGCCGCTGCTGAAATTGTTCACCCAGCCAGGATGAGTGTGTGATCAGCGCCGCCGGCTGCGGGCGCATCAGACCGAAGCTCAGCAGCAGCCACGCCAACAGGCAGCCCACCAGCATGGGAACCCCAAGTCGGACATAGCGGCGGATCGCCAGCGCCGGCCAGCTCTGCCGTGAGCGCAGATAGGCGTGGGTCAGCACGAAGCCGCTCAACGCGAAGAAGATGCAGACCGCCAGGCTGCCGGCGCTGGCGAACGGGAAGAACGGCGTACCCGCGATCGCCAGGTCCCACCGCCCGCGGGATTCGGCGGGGCGGCCGGTGTACAGCGCGAAATCGAGCGCGATGGCGCCGTGATGGATGACCACCATCAGCGCCGCCCACCCCCGCATCGCATCCAGGTGAGCAAACCGGTTCTGCTGTGATCGGGCTGGATGCGGCAAGGTTATCGGCGCATCTCCCATGGGCCAGGCTGATGGATAATACCGGTCGGTGCTTGCATTGACCGGTATGCGCGCCGGGTTGGCCGGCGAGCGAGCGGGCAGCGCGCGAAAGAGTGACACTGGTGCCGATCCGCGCAAGCGCCTATTGGCATCAGTGCAGGCTATGCGGTCGCACGTCGGAAGAGCAACAAATTTCTTCCGTCGCGCCGCCGCTCAGCAGCAGACATGAGAGGTCATCTTGTCGCCCGCGATTGTTCCTCAGCAGACAGTGGCGCGGTCGCCGAGACCGGGTCGATCGGCTTCACCGAAGCCGGCGTTCGGCACTAAGCGCCGGGCTACCTGGCACAACACCTGATCGTGCGGCTGGACCCGGTGGACATCGAAGCCAACATTCCCCACGCCTATCGCCGCCCGGCGTTCAAGCCCGCGCGGGACCCGATGTTTCACACCGGACCATCGGCCACGACGGACATCAAGGGCGAGCTGAAACACGGCGCACACGGGGTCCGGGCCTCGCCGTGCCGCCGCACCCACGGTTGTAGGGGATGCCATGGCGCGAACCGTAGCCGAACTGATGTGGGTCGACGCGCTGGGTGTGCTGGCGCGCGCGGACCAGCTGCATCGCGGGTTCTTCCACCCGGAGTTCCGCGGCTGGGAGCCGCCGGTGGACCTGCTGGAGAGCGCGGAGGAGGTGGTCTTGATCGTCGCCTTGCCCGGCGTCCGAGCCGCTGAGGTGGATCTGACGATCCGCGGTCACGAGCTCGCCGTCAGCGGACTTCGTCGCTTGCCCGCCTTGCCCCGTCCGGCCCGCATCCATCGCATGGAGCTGCCTCAGGGGCGGTTCGAGCGTCGCGTGTCGCTGCCGCCCGGTGCCTACGAGCTGGTTCGTCGCGATCTGGCGGACGGCTGCCTCACCGTCGTGCTGCGGAAGTTGAGCTGATGGACGCGACCTCGTCCGAACAGTCGGCGACAACGCCGGACAACAGGCTGATCCTGATCCCTGGCACCACCGTTCTGTTCCCCGGCGTGGTGATGCCCCTCGCTTCCGTCAATCCGACCACGGAGGCTGCCTTGCAGGAGGCGGCGCGGGGCGGCGGACATCTGGCCATCGTGCTGCGGCGCGATCCCGCCGTGCCGGTGCTCACGCCTGCCCCCACTCCTGCCCCCACTCTCGCCGACCTCTACCCGATCGGCACCGAAGCGCGCCTGCTGCGCTACGTGACGGCCCGCGACGGCACCCATCACGCGATCGTTCAAGGTGTCGGCCGCGTCAGGCTCGTCAGCCGCGTCGAGGAGCTTGCCTATCCGGCCGTCACGGTCGAGCGCATCGCCGAACCGACCGCCGAGGGCGCCGAGATCGCCGCACGCGTCCACCAGATCCGCGAACGCGCGCTGGAGACGCTTGGCCTGATCGAGCAGGCGCCGCCGGAGCTGGTCGCCACCGTCCAGAACCTGGAGCCGCCCGGGATGCTGGCCGACCTGGTGACCAGCCTGCTGGACCTCTCACCGGCCGAGAAGCAGGCCATCCTGGAGACCATCGATCTGCGCGAGCGGCTCGACAGCGTGCTGTGGCGCCTCGCCTATCGGCTGGAGGTGCTGCGGCTGTCGGCCGACATCGGCAACCGCACCCGCCAGACGATGGAGGGGCACCAGCGGGAATTCATGCTGCGCGAGCAGCTCAAGCAGATCCGGAAGGAGTTGGGCGAGGACGACGGCGGCGCGCCGGAGCTGGCCGATCTGCGGCGCGCACTGGAAAACGCCGGGCTGCCACAGGAGGTCGACCGCCAGGCACGGCGGGAGCTGCGGCGGCTGGAGCGGATGCCGGAGGGCGGACCGGAATCCGGCATGGTGCGGACCTACCTCGAAGGGCTCTCCGAAATGCCTTGGAAACTCGGCGAGGAGGCGACGATCGACATCGCCGGGGCGCGCCTTGTGCTGGACGAGGACCATTACGGATTGGAGAAGATCAAGCGGCGGATCGTCGAGTTTCTCGCCGTGCGCAAGCTGAACCCCGAGGGCCGCGGGCCGATCCTGTGCTTCGTCGGTCCGCCGGGGGTGGGCAAGACCTCCCTCGGTCAGTCGATCGCGCGCGCCATCGGGCGGCCGTTCGTGCGGGTCAGCCTCGGCGGCGTGCATGACGAAGCGGAGATCCGCGGCCACCGGCGCACCTATATCGGCGCGCTGCCGGGCAACATCATCCAGGCGATCCGCCGAACCGGCTCACGCGCCTGCGTGATGATGCTGGATGAGATCGACAAGCTGGGCATGGGCGGCTTCCAGGGTGACCCGTCCTCGGCGCTGCTGGAGGTGCTGGACCCGGAGCAGAACGGCACCTTTCGCGACGCCTATCTGGGCGTGCCGTTCGACCTCAGCCGCGTGCTGTTCATCGCCACGGCGAACCAGATGGACACCGTGCCCGCGCCGCTGCGCGACCGCATGGAGGTGGTTTCGCTATCCGGCTACACCGAGGAGGAGAAGCACGCCATCGCTCGGCGTTATCTGCTGCCGCGCCAGCTGCGGCGTAACGGGCTGTCGGCCGAACAGGCGACGATCACCGACGCGGCGCTGTCCGCGATCATCCGCGGCTACACCCGTGAGGCCGGCGTGCGCAATCTGGAACGCGAGATCGGTGCGGTGTTGCGCAGCGTCGCCGCCCGCTTCGCCGAGGGTCAGTCGGACCCGGTGCGGATCGGCCCTGACGACCTCGCGGCGATCCTGGGGGCCGGCCGCTTCGAGCCGGAAGTGGCCGATCGGGCCGCGATGCCGGGCGTGGCGACAGGGCTGGCCTGGACGCCGGTGGGCGGCGACATCCTGTTCATCGAAAGCAGCCGGATGCCAGGCAATGGAAGACTGATCCTGACCGGTCAGCTGGGCGAGGTGATGAAGGAAAGCGCGCAGGCCGCATTGAGCCTGCTGAAGTCGCGTGCGGCCGGCTTAGGCATCGAGCTAGGTCTGTTCGAGCGCAGCGACATCCACGTTCACGTGCCGGCCGGCGCGATCCCGAAGGACGGGCCGTCGGCCGGGGTCGCGATGTTCATGTCGCTTACCTCGCTGATGCTGGGGCGCTCGGTGGCGCCCGCGGTGGCGATGACCGGCGAGATCAGCCTGCGCGGCGTGGTGCTGCCGGTGGGCGGCATCCGCGAGAAGGTAGTGGCCGCCGCGCGCGCCGGGATCACGACGGTGATGCTGCCGGCTCGCAACCGCCAGGACTGGGACGACATCCCGCCCAGCGCGCGCGACAAGCTGCGCTTCATCTGGCTGGAGACCGTGGGCGACGCCCTCGCGGCGACGCTGCCGCCCGCCGGCGAAGGGTCGGACCGAACCCTGCCGGCCGCCGACGCCACCGCCGCCGGGTAGTGGCGTCGGCGATAAACGCGTCAGCACGCCGATAAAGCTGCCCGATGAAACAAGGATCTCGGGGCCTGTTCGACACTGCGATTCCGAGGGTTTTTGTGCACCAGATGCCGCGTCGGGTGCCGCCGAGTTTGATGCAGAGCTGACATCAAGCCTCCGTCGCCGACACGCCTGGCTCGCGCCCCGACGGGCATTTAGTGTTGCGATGCGAACGGATGGTCCCATCCGTTCGCTGAATCGCACCACCAGAGAGTCGCTGGTGGGCCGACTTGTCCTACCGCTTGCGGGACGCAGGCGGTAGGGTCGGACCACTAGGAGGCGTCTTGAATGTCGAAGCGGGTGACCTTGCCCTCCTGAAAGCGGAACACGTGGCCAACCACCTTGTCCCGCAGCCCGTGCGTCTGATCCTGCAGTGGCCTGCCTTCGAGATCGCGGACGGACTGCTGGACCTTCACGACAACCGACCCGTCCGCGGCCTTGTCGAAGCTCACGGGCTCGACGTGCGGACTGACGATGGCCCACTGGCGTGTCCAGTATTCCCGAACGGCCTCGCGGCCGTGAACGTGGCCGCCGTCCATTCCGTTGGCCCAGGCAACGTCATCGGCGAGCGCGGCAAGGACGCCGTCGATGTCTCTCGCGTTGAAGCGGTCATACATGCGTCTGAGAACGTCTACGTCTGCGTCCATCGAGGCTTCCTCCGATCGGTATGGTGTGGGGCACGTGGGTTTTGAACACGGCCGTTGGCCGGATGTGGTCGTGCAGGCTGCGAGCGACGGCAGACCGGTCCCAGGTCGCGGACGATGGCGATCGCCAAAAAGCTCAAGCCCTCGCTGGCCGCGGCCTATTCCCGATCGGTCCATCCGTCCCGCGGCTGGTCGCGCCGCAGCAGCAGGCGAATGAGCCAGGCTGCCAGCATCAGCGTCAGGACGACACCGAGGAACAGCGCGACATAACCGTTCGCACTCATTTGCCCGCCTGGAATGGCGTTCCAGGCGAACACCGCGTAGTAGACGGCCAGCATCAGCAGAAGGCAAACCGGCAGGATGAGCAGCAGTGTTTTCATGGCATGGCCCATGCGGTGACCGTTCGATCGCCTTGTTGCCCGTTCACCATGCGATGCGTCCAATGGTCACAGGTCATATCAGGCTATGACGGATTTCGGCACCAGGAAAGGCGAAGACCAGCATAACAGGAACCGCGCCGCACGACATCATCGACGACAGTACTCGCGTATGTGCTTGAATATTTGACAAGTACAGCTGGTGGAGGGGGTTGGATTCGAACCAACGTAGGCGCACGCCAGCGGATTTACAGTCCGCCCCCTTTAGCCACTCGGGCACCCCTCCACGCCGGCGGGCCGGAACTAAAACCAAACCCCATCCCTGTCAACGCGCTCGCTGGCCGCCGTCGGGTCCCCTTCAGTAGCCCCGCGCCCGACCCGGCGATGCGCGCCCGCCCGCTTTCGCCGCGCCGATCGCGCCGGTCGCCAGGGGTCTGCCCCGATCCGGACCGCCAACCGAACCAGCACCAAGCGGCGATAACGGCCCCACGGCCCACCGCGCGCGACCGGGCAGGGCGGTGCGCCGTTCCGCCGTTCCCGCCCTTGACCGGATCGCCGTTTTCCCCGCACCTCTAACCCCGGGCGACGCTTGCGTTGACCGGTCTGCGCGCCGGGTTGGCGGGCGGCGGCGCGCGAAACATGACTCTGAGAACAGCCACCCCCGGGACGACGTTCATCCACACCCAACCCCAAGACCGCGCCGGATGAGCACCCACGTCACCGCCCGCACCGCCCACCCCGCCTGGCTGCCGACCCTGCTCGGTCTGTTCATCGCCGTCGGGCCGGCCGCCACCGACATGTACCTGCCCGCCTTCCCGGCGGTGGAGGCAACCTTCGGCACCGCACCCGGCACCGCGCAGCTGACCCTCGCCACCTGGTTCGCCGGTCTCGCCGTCGGACAGATCACCCAGGGCACCCTGTCGGACCGCTTCGGCCGCCGCCGGCCGCTGATCGCCGGCTTCCTAGTCTTTACCCTCAGCACCATCGGCTGCGCGCTCGCCCCCAGCCTCGGCGCCCTGTCGATCTACCGCGCGATCGCCGCGTTCGGCGCCTCGGCCGGCATGGTGATCGCGCGCGCCGTGGTGCGCGATCTGAGCGAAGGCCAGGCCGCCGCCATCATGATGTCGCGTCTGGTGCTGGTGATGGGCGTGGCGCCGATCCTCGCCCCCACCATCGGCGGCGCCATCCTCGCCTTCGCCCACTGGCGGTTCATCTTCTGGCTGCTGGCGATCTATGGCACGGCGTGCGTGATCACCGCCTGGAAGGTCCTGCCCGAGACCTTGCCGCCCGAAGACCGCACCCGCCTGGGCCTCAGCGACCAGGCCGCACGCTACCTGATGATCCTGCGCGAGAAGACGTTTCTGACCCACGCGCTCATGGGCGGCTGCGGCACGTTCTGCATGTTCGCCTACCTGGCCGGCTGCTCGCCGGTGTTCGAGGACGGCTTCGGTCTCAACCCGTCCGCGTTCGCGCTGATCTTCGGGCTGTGCGCGGTCAGCCTGGTGGCCTGCTCGCAACTCAACGCGTGGCTGCTGCCGCGCTTCGGCCTGTCGACCATGTTGACGGCGATCGCGCGCATTTCGTGTTGCGGCACCATCGTGCTGCTGGTGCTGGCGTTCAGCGGGGTGCATCGGCTGTGGGCGATCGTGGCACCGTTGGTGATCGTCATCGGCTGCCAGGGCTTCAACAACGCCAACGCCGCGGCGGGCGCGCTGTCGCGCCACGCTGGCCACGCCGGCAGCGCATCGGCGCTGATGGGCACGTTCGGGTTCACCCTGGGCGCCACCTCCGGCCTGCTGGTCGGGCTGCTGACCGACGGCACGCCACGGGGCATGGCGGCGCTGATGTTCTGTGGCATGCTGGGTGCGGTCATCGCCGACCGCTTCCGCACCCGCCCCGAGGCTATCCGCTCATGATCGTTGGCATCCCCGCCTGCGCCAAACGCCTGGCCGAAATGCCGTTCCACCAGACGCCCGCACGCTACGCCCAGGTCGTGCTGGACGGCGTCGGCGCCCTGCCCGTGCTGATCCCGCCGGTGGGTGAGCCGATGCTGGGGCTGCTCGACGACCTGGACGGGCTGCTGGTGCCGGGCAGCCCCAGCAACGTGCATCCCAGCCGCTATGACGGCGGCGAGTCCGAGACCCCGGATTTCCACGATCTGGAGCGTGACCACACCACCCTGCCGCTGATCCGCGCGGCCATCGCCGCCGCCATCCCGGTGCTGGCGATATGCCGCGGCATACAGGAGCTGAACGTGGCGCTGGGCGGCTCGCTGATCCAGCGCGTCCATGCCCGCCCGGACCTGCTGGACCACCGTGGCGGCCCTGGCCCGCACGAAACCCGCTATGGGCCGCGGCATCCGGTCACCCTGACCGGTGCCCTGGCGCGCATCCTCGACGCGGACAGCATCCAGGTGAATTCGGTGCACGGCCAGGCGATCGATCGGCTGGCCAGCGGGCTGGTGGTGGAAGCCCGCGCACCCGACGGAACGATCGAGGCCGTGGCGATGCCATCCGCACCCGGCTGGGTCGTCGGGGTGCAGTGGCACCCGGAGTGGGCCTTCGCCGCCAATCCGCACAGTGTTGCTATTTTCACCGCTTTCGGCGATGCCTGCCGTGCGCGCCACGCCCGGCAGGCCGCATATCGCCGACCCGACGCAGCGCCCGACCAACGAAAAGCCCGCGTGAAGAACGGCCCGCGTGAAGAACGGCCCGCGTGAATAGCGGCCTATGTGACGAGCGGCCTGAACAACACAGCGCCTTAACAACGCAGCGCCCGAACCCTGGGTCGGCTGACCAACAACGTCCAATCGAAAGGTGGCCCCGCCATGGACCTTCAACTCGCCGGCAAGACAGTCCTGATCACCGGTGGCTCGAAAGGCATCGGCAAGGCCGCGGCCGAGGTGCTGGCCGAGGAAGGCTGCGATCTGGTCCTGGTCGCCCGCGACCCGGCGCTGCTGGATGCGACCGCGGCCGAGCTCCGCGCCAAGCGGCAGGTCAACGTGCGCACCATCGCGGCTGATCTGTCGACCGACGCCGCGGTCCGCGAGGTCGCGGCGAAGGCCGGCGACCTCGACATCCTGGTGAACAACGCCGGCGCCATCCCGCCCGGCGACCTGCTGTCGATCGAGGACGCGCGCTGGCGTCAGGCATGGGATTTGAAGGTGTTCGGCTACATCTCGTTCTGCCGGGTGATCTACCGGCAGATGAAGGCACGAAAGGCCGGCGTGATCGTCAACGTCATCGGTGCGGCCGGCGAGAAGTTCCCCACCAACTACATTGCTGGCGCGGCCGGCAACGCCTCGTTGATGGCGTTCACCCGAGCGCTGGGCAAGGGCGCTCCGGCGGATGGTCTGCGGGTGGTGGCGATCAATCCAGGCCCGGTGGAAACCGACCGCCTGGTGATGCTGCGCAAGGCAGAGGCGAAGCAGAAATGGGGCGATGAGGACCGCTGGCGCGAACTCAGCGCCAGCATGCCATTCGGCCGCCCGGCCAGCCCGCGCGAAATCGGCAACGCCGTCGCCTTCCTCGCCAGCTCGGTGTCCGGATACACCACCGGCACGGTGCTGACGATCGACGGCGGCGGCTGAGACAAGCCGGCCGCCATGCCCCAGCCGGAGACGCCAGGCTACCCTCACGATCGGCGAGTCGCAGCCCGGCGCTGAAGCGTTGCGGGATCCAGGATCCTGAAAAGGCCGAGGCGATCGAGTCGTGGATCGATCAGGTCGCCGCGACCTGAAACGGTTTGCCGCTGGACGCCCCTGTCATGCGCGCCTGGACCAGGCTGATGGTCGGCAAGCAGGACAGGCTGGTCGAGGATGGCATGATCGCCGCCGTCGCTGCGGTCCACCGGCTGATCGTGGTGACCCGCAACGTCAAGGACTTCAACCCGTTCCGGGTGAAGATCATCAACCCGTTTCCTAGAGCAACACCAGCCTGACCGGGAGCTTGGCTGACCAAGTTGATCACGAAACGATTATCTAAAGCGCGACCATCTGAGGTTGAACCGACCCCGGACGTGAATCGCCCTCGCAAACAAAAGGCGCTGGGGCGTGATAGCTTCAACCTTAAGTTATCACGCCCTGGCGCGCTGACCGTTTATGGAGCCTGAAAGCGCGATACGTCGATGCTCGTTCGAAGTGGCCGATCAGCGCGCCTGCTCATGTCCCGCTGCGTGTGTCACGCTTCTTTGCGATCGGGCTCTAGGTGCTGGAACGTTCGTTGCCACGCTGCCGCTTCTCCGGCCTTCGACCGCTCAGCCCAAATCGGCGTTCCAGGCCGGGAGAGCGAACTCCAGGCCAGCGATCGGCCGGATTTTGCCTCTCATCGCGGGCGCGGGCAGGGACTTGCCGACGGAAGCGAAATCAGTTCCTGGGTCGCGTCGCCAGCGAGATCCGCCAGTGTCAGTCGAACCAACGCGACCTTTTCAGCTGCACCTGAGCTTCTCCAATCCAGATCTGCGCGTCGTTTTCCGATTTGAAGCCGCCAACCCGATGGATGGAGTTCTGCGGATAGATGATTTTGACAGTAAAGCCGTCTGCCTGCGGCAGGATGTGATATTGAACAGAACGATCAACCGGCGGCTCGTCAAGTTGGTCTGTCTTCATGAGCATTCCTGTTTCAAACAAAACTTGTGAACTATCATCATCAGGGACGACGCTGTTCCGGCCTATTCTTTCGTCGCTCCGCCGCACCATGCGGGGGGCGCCGACACGTGACAAGATGTTCTTCATCAGAACTTCGGCATCGCCGGGGTTTGCGCGCCAGACAATCGTGTATCGGCAACGCGCTGCATGCGGGCGGGGCGATACCACCGCGCCCGCACCAGCCAGCGGCACGGCGATCGCCAAAGATCGGACGCGACAGCGTCATCAATTGCCAGCGCTGCCCAGTCGCGTGGCCCAATCGCGCGGCCCAGTGGCGCGGCCCGGTCGCGCTGACCAGGACCGCGGCCTGGCACGACAGTTGGCGCGGGGCGGGCTGCCCTCGCCGATGACGCGGCGCGCCACACACGTCAGCAACCCAGTGTTGCGGCATGACAGGACGGACCCGCATCTTGACCTTCCAGAGTGCGATCGTCTGAGGTTGAACCAACCTCGGACGCCAAGCGCCCTCGCCAACAACGGTAACAAAGGAACCGGCACGCCATGGCGCCGCATATCCTCGTCATCGACCAGGGGACGACATCAACCCGCGGCATGGTATTCGATGCCGCGATCGCGCCGGTGGCGACGGCGCAGCAGGAGTTTACCCAGATCTATCCGCGGCCCGGCTGGGTGGAGCACGACGCCGAGGCGATCTGGCGCAGCGTCCTTGACACCGCCCGTCAGGCGCTGGTCAACGCCAGCATCGGCGCTGCCGACGTCGCCGCCCTTGGCATCACCAACCAGCGGGAGACCGTGCTGGTGTGGGACCGCCGCACCGGCCGCGCGATCCATAACGCCATCGTCTGGCAAGACCGCCGCACCGCCGGCGTTTGCCAGCGCCTGGAAGCAGCCGAACACGGAACCCTGATCGCCGGCCGCACCGGACTGATCCTCGATCCGTATTTCTCAGCCACCAAGATCGCCTGGCTGCTCGATCACGTCGACGGCGCCCGCGCCGCGGCCCGCGCCGGACACCTGGCATTCGGCACGGTCGACAGCTTCCTGCTGTGGCGGCTGACCGAGGGGGCGGTCCACGCCACCGACGCCACCAACGCATCGCGCACCCTGCTGTTCGACATCCATCGCGGCGCCTGGGACGACGAGTTGCTGGCGCTGTTCGACATCCCCCGCGCCATGCTGCCCGAGGTCCGCGATACCGCCGGCCTGTTCGGCCACACCGCGCCGGCGATCTTCGGCACCGCGATCGCCATCCGCGGCATCGCCGGCGACCAGCACGCCGCCTTGATCGGCCAGGCCTGCTTCCGCCCGGGGATGGTCAAATCCACTTACGGCACCGGTTGCTTCGCGCTGCTGAACACCGGCCAGCAGGCGATCGCCAGCCGCCACCGCCTGGTCACCACGATCGCCTATCAGTTCGGCGGGCAGCGCACCTACGCCCTGGAAGGCTCGATCTTCGTGGCGGGCGCGGCGGTGCAGTGGCTGCGCGATGGCCTCGGTCTGATCGCCGCCGCCGCCGACACCGGCGCGTTGGCCGCGGCGGCCGACCCGGCTCAGGATATCTACCTGGTTCCCGCCTTCGTCGGCCTGGGTGCGCCCTATTGGGACAGCGAGGCTCGCGCACTGCTGACCGGCATGACCCGCGGCACCACCCGCAAGGAACTGGCGCGCGCGGTGCTGGAGTGTGTCGGCTACCAGACCTGCGACCTGCTGGTCGCGATGCGGGCCGACCTCGCCGAGGCCAACCTTGCCCAATCCGACCCGCTCCAGTCCGAGCTTCCCCGGTCCGAGCTTCCCCATTCTGACCCGCCCCATTCCGACCCGCCCCAATCCGACCCGCCCCAATCCGACCCGCCCCAATCCGACCCGCCCCAATCCGACCCGCCCCAGTCCGACCCGCCCCAGTCCGAGCTTCCCCAAGCCGATCTCGCCAGCCCATGGTCCGCGACCGAGACGGTGATCCGCGTCGATGGCGGCATGACCGCCAGTGATTGGACCATGCAATTCCTCGCCGACATCCTCCCCGCCCCGGTGGACCGCCCCGCCTGCCGCGAAACCACCGCCCTCGGCGCCGCCTACCTGGCCGGCATGGACGCCGGCCTCTATCCGGACCACGCGGCGTTCGCCGCTGCCTGGTCGGCCGAGCGTCGCTTCGAGCCACGGATGGCGACCGCGGAGCGCGAGCGGAAATATCGCGGCTGGCAGGATGCCGTTGCGCGCACCCGGTTGCGGCCGTGATCGCGCCCTGTTCGCATACCCGGCGCCACACGCGGCTGCATCCCGATCGGTTGCGAGCCGGATCGGCGGGACCCCCGGTCGCGCCCCCCTGTTCTCATCCGGCCCGGCGGCCGGGACACCACGTCAAGCACGCTGCTTCGGGGCACCCCGGCCGTCATGCCGGACATCCGACAATCAACACCCCACGTGACGCTGGGCTTGTGGCTGGCATCCGCGGGATCCTAAATTAGCATCCATACGCATGATAATGAGGCGACGCCTTTGCCGGTACCCAGCATCTCGATCGCCTTGGCCACCTTTAACGGCGGCCGCTTCCTCCAGACGCAGTTGCAGACGCTGGCGCGACAGACCACCCGTCCCGCCGAACTGGTCATCTCCGACGACGGCTCGACTGACGATACCGTCGCGATCGCCGAGGCGTTCGCCAGCACCGCCCCATTCCCCGTCCACATCCTGCGCAACCGCACCACCACCGGCTATCGCGCGAACTTCATGAACGCCGCCGCGCGATGCACCGCCGACCTCATCGCGTTCTGCGACCAGGACGACGCCTGGCATGAACACAAGTTGTCCGAAGTTATCAAACCCTTCGCCGACAGAGCCGTCTTGCTGGTCCACCACAACGCGCGGGTCGTGGGCCGCGATCAGTCGCCTATCGGCCCGCTGTTGCAGCCCGATGCCCACCGCCCCATGAGCGAGCCGCTGACCATCGACCCGTGGATCTTCGCGCTGGGATGCTGTCAGGTGTTCCGCCGCGGCTTGATGGATTTCTCGGCCAGTCGGCTGCAGAGCATCGACTTCTATTTCCCGAAAGAACATCTCGCGCACGATCAATGGTTCTTCTTTCTGGCCAGCGTCCTGGGCCGCATCGTCTACCTGCCACGCGAACTGATCGATTATCGCCAGCACGGCGGTAACGCCTATGGCGTCCCCGTCGGCAAACTATCCCGCGTGCTCACCAAGGTCCGTCAGAAGCTGAACAACAGCGGGTCGTTTTATGAGCATCTGGCACTCGTCGCCCGCAATCGGGTGATGATCCTCGACACCATCGCGGCGGCCAATGGCGATGCGCGCGAACCCGCCATGGCCGGATCGGCGCGATACCGCGGACTGGCCGAACGATTGGAACAGCGCGTCAGGATCTATCGCAAGCCCTGGGTCGGCGGCCGTCTCGCGCAATGGCTCCGGCTGATTCGCAGCGATGCCTACAAACCCGCCGCGCCCTGGAGCTTCGGCCGCAAATCCGCCATCCGAGATGCTGTCCTCGGTGTCGTGCTTGGTCCAACCGTCGAACTGATCAAGGCGCGGATGGACCGGCACCAGGCCAACGGCCGCACGGCTTCGTGAAACGGCGCGCCGCGCGATAGCTGGCACCAACGGCTGGAACCGTATCCCAGCCGGCTGATACCGGGCCGCCGAGCGGATTGATTTATCGGTCAACGGCCGGCGCACCGGTATGGTATTGACCGCGCGCGCAGCCGCCACACCAACCCGGCGCGCGTCCCGTCAACGTCCACGCCGACGGGAATGACCTGCAAAGGAAGTTGCCATTGTCCCTACGGCGCGGCCTCGCCTGGATGACGTTTTCGCAGGGCAGCCTGTTCGTCCTCCAGTTCGGCGGATCGATCATTCTGGCGCGCCTGCTCACCCCCTATGAGATGGGGGTCTACGCCATCGCCCTGGCCGTTATCGGCGTACTCAGCGCGATCCAGGCTTTCGGCCTGGTCGGCTTCGTGGTGCGCGAGCACCAGATGACCGAGGATCTGCTCGCCAGTGCCTTCACCATCAACGCCATCCTCGCCCTCGTCCTGTCCGCCGCCGTCTTCGGCCTCAGCACCTTCGGCGGCGAGTTCCTGCGCGAACCGGGGGTGCGATCAGTGATGCGCATCCTGGCACTGCAGCCGCTGCTGGGCATCCTGGAATTCCTGCCCGCCGCCAGCTTGGAGCGTGCGGGCCGCTTCAGATCCATCGGCCTGATCGCGGTCGTTCGCACCTTCACCGTGACCTCCTGCACGGTCTCGCTCGCCTATGCCGGCTTCAGCTACATGAGCCTCGCTTACGGCAACCTGGCCGGCGTCATCGTCAGCGCCGCCAGCTTTAATATCGTCAGCTGGCGCCACGTTCGCCTGCGCCTGAGCCTGGCCGAGTGGCAGCGCATCACCCGCTTCGGCGTACAGATGCTGGCGATCTCCGGCATCACCACGATCTCCACCCGCACCGCGGAATTCCTGCTGGGCCGGCTGCTTGGTCTTAGCGCCCTCGGGCTCTACTCCCGCGCGTCCAACCTGAACAACCTGCTATGGGACAACGTCCACATGGTGATCGGCCGTGTCGTGTTCGTCGATTTCGCCGAACAGAAGCGGCGCGGCTTGTCACTGCGCGATCATTATCTTCGCACCGTCGAGATCATCACCGCGCTGCTGTGGCCGGCCTTCGCGGGACTTGCCACGCTGGCCGGACCGCTGATCCTGACGGTGTATGGGCCGAAATGGGTCGGCGCGGCCAGGCCGCTGGCCATGCTTTCGCTGGCGGCGATCGTGCTGGTGGCGATCACCATGACTTGGGAGGTCTTCGTCGTCTGCGAACGAACCGGCCAGCAGGCTCGGTTCGAGTTCGTTCGCGCCACCGTTGGCCTGGCATTGTTCCTGGGCGGCTGCTTCGTCAGCCTGACGATGGCAGCCGCGGCGAAGATCGGTGAGGCGATGTTTTCGGTGGCACTCTATCGCCCGCGTCTCGACCGCATGACCGATACCAGGACCGCCGACATCGTGCCGCTGTACCTGCGAGGTGCCGGACTGACAGCCGTGGCGGTCGGACCCTGCGTTGGTGTGATGACGCTCTATGACTGGTCCGAGCACACACCGCTGAGCTATCTGTTCGCGGCCATTTGCGTCGGTGTGGCGGCATGGTTTATCGGCCTTAAGCTGATGCGCCACCCGATCTTTGACGAGATCGTCCAACATCTGCCCTCCCGCGGACGGACCGGCGTCGATACCCCGGTCTGACACGCCGGCCCCGGACACACACGAGCCCAGGATACACACAAGCCCAGGATACACGCACGAGCCCAGGACACGAACAGAGCGGTGACACAGCAGACGCCCCGGTCGCGCAAATGAAACGACCGAGGTCGGCGACCGAACCCATGGTGGTCCAGCGATGCACGCGCCCGCTCTTGAAACCCCCCGCCTGCTCATCCGGGACGTGACCGCATCCGACGCGGCGGCATTCCATGCCTACATGCAGCGGGAAGAATACTGGCGCGACCTGCCGATCGAACGGCCGACCGCCACGTCGGTCGCCGCCATGATCAACAGGAGCCTTCTGGATCAGAGCAAGCAACCGCGGACGCGCTATTTCATAGCGGCGATCGAAAAGCGGTCCGGCGGCCTGATCGGAGAGGCAATCCTGCACATCCGCAGCACACGTTGGAAGCAGGACGAAATTGGCTGGGGTGTCAGCCCGGACCACATCGGCCAGGGATTCGCGACCGAGATCGGCATGGCGCTGCTGCATGCCGCTTTCGACAGGCTGGACCTGCATCGCGTCTATGCGCGATGCCGGGTAGAGAATCTCGCATCAAGGCGCGTCATGACCAAGCTCGGGATGCGCGAAGAAGGCATCTTGCGCGAGAACGTTCTGGCGCGCGGCTGCTGGTGGTCCTCGATGCAGTGCTCGATCTTGGCAGGCGAACGATAGCGGCTGTCTGTCCAACGCATGCGATGCGCGAAACGTCTCCCCCGATTCGCGCACTGCGCGAGACGTCTCCCACAACTCGCGCTTGAGCGAAACGTCTCCATTGCACCCACTCTCGTTAAATGTCTGCTTGGGGGTCCGATAGATGCCGTAATGGTCCGCACCGGGGCTAATGTCCCGGGCGGTCTCTTCCAGAGTGATGGTTCAACGCGGTCCCGAGCGGTTCGGGTCCGTCCATTAGGAGGGCGGTCATGGAACACCATGTTGGGATCGACGTGTCGCTGGAGCTGAGCAGCCTGTGCGTGCTGGACGCGGCCGGCACGGTCATCCGGGAAGCGAAGGTTGCGAGTGAGCCGGAGGCGTTGGCCTTCCTGCGCGGCCTCGGCGTGACAATCGTTCGCGTCGGCCGTTCCGCTGGAGTCTACCCCAACGGGGCTATGACCGCTTGTAGTAGATTTCGGAAAGTGACCGGTCACGTCTAGGAATGACAACATGATGCCATGTTGACAGTTTGCTGTCATGCTCTATTGTTTTTTCCATGAGTGCCGCCTCCCAGCCCCGATCCTCTTCTCTCGACCCGGCCCGGCAGCGACGGGCCTTGACCGGCCTCGTCATTGCCGTGTTCCGCCTGAACGGTGATCTCCTCGCTGCCGGTGATGCCCTTGTTGGCGACCTCGGATTGACCAGCGCCCGCTGGCAAGTACTCGGAGCGGTCGCGCTTTCGCCGGTTCCGCTGCCAGTAGCCCACGTCGCCCGCAACATGGGCCTGACCCGTCAAGCCGTGCAGCGGGTTGTGGACGAGATGTGTGCGGACGGTCTTGTCTGCCTAGAACCCAACCCGCATCACCGCCGTGCCATGCTCGTCACAATGACCGAGCGCGGGCAAGCCGCCTACTGCATGGCGAGCAAACGTCAGGAACGCTGGGCAGACGAGCTAGCCGGCGGCTTGCCGCCCGAACAGATCGAGGCTGCCAGCATAGTGCTGCAAACGTTGCAGCACCGCCTTGATGCGGCGGCACGTAACACCGCCACAGTTGTCACCCCCACCAAACAAGGAGCCTAGCCATGCCCAAGTTCGTCGAAATGGACCCCGCCGTCACCTTGGCCGATCAGCTCAAGGGCGAGGTCGGCCCCGTCGTCCTGATCAATACCTTCACTGTGCCGTCCGAGGATGCCGACCGCCTGTTCGCCATCTGGACAGCAGATGCCGGGATCATGAAGCGCCAGCCGGGCTTCATCTCCACACAGCTTTATCGCGGCATTGCGGGTAGCGGCATATTCCTGAACTATGCCGTGTGGGAGTCGGTTGCCCACTTCCGTGATGCCTTTGCCAATCCCGAGTTCCGGGCACGGCTAGGTGAGTACCCCGACAGCGTCACAATCAGTCCGCACCTGTTCCAGCCTGTCGCTGTACCCGGCATCTGCGTCGCCTGACGCGAACACGCCCGCCACCACCTGCACAGAAATTGCGGGGCAAAGTCAGGCCCAGATCCGCTGTGCGTTCCTACTGCGGGCCACGCAGCAGCGGGCCGGATGCGGTCACTCAGCTAATTAAGCTTCTTTGCTTGGCAGAAATGCAGTTTCGGTTCCGCTGCTACCGGACCCCCTGCTTCGCGACCGGCACCAGCCCCGCGCTCTTGAACCGGCAGAAAAACCGAGCTTCTGCCAGAACGACCCGTGCGGTAATGTGGCGCCGTCCACATCCGAGGATGATCTCGATGACCACCGGTGGGCGATCCTGGCTCGGTTTCTACCACCGACTTCGGCGGTCTTGGTCTGTTGACCGGCCGTCACTGGTTCGGCCGGTTTTTCGCAGGCGCGGCAGCCGTCTTCACCAGCGCGGCTGGGTTCGCCGGAGCCGCGACTTTGGCAGTCAGCAGCGGCGGTCTTCTCGGCGGAAGGAGGCGAAGCAGGATTGTCGCGAGGCTATTTTAGTTTTGCCGATACAACATGCTGAGCCGCAACCAACCCAGGTGCGACAACGCAAAGTTTCGAAAGAACATGGCTGCGAACTTTATAGGGTACTAGTCGCAGAGGGATCACGTGATAGGCACCCATCCATGCTCCGGCGGCACTGTAGAAGTGCTCGATGTTATACCCCGCACCATCAAACAACCGCCGAACGCCTTTGCGCGTGAACCATCTCAGGTGTGTCGCGTCCATGATACCTGTAGGTTGATAGTCGAACTGTCCCGCTAACAGACGCAGACGCACAGTCCAGTGTGCCACGTTCGGGATCGATGCCAGGACATTTCCAGTAGCAGAGAGTGCTGGTTTTATCTGTTCTAGTATGGCTATGGGATTCTCGAAATGTTCTATAACATCTGCGAATAATATGACGTCAAACTTGCCATATTTCTTTGGTATGTCATCAGTGTAAAGTCCATTTATAACTGTAAGACCGTCTTGTTCCGCGCGCTTCGCGCGCTCAGGATTGGGCTCTATACCAACAATATCCACGCGCCGAAGACCGCGTATCATACTGGCAACCGAACCAGTTCCGCAGCCAATATCGAGAACCCGAGCACCTTCCGGAATCATCGAAATAAGAAGGGCAGGGCTCTCATGCGGGCTGGCAGAAAGGCTATTGTAGCGCAGCGTCTCAACAGGTTTTGTCGTTAAACCTCGCACTGCCTCACTGCTTTGCATCATTTCAGGCATTCCTCCCGTCAGGCAATCTCTGTACCATGTGGTTACACGAGACTTGGCTAGGGCGTGTCGTCAAATGAGCCAAATGGCGCTGGCGGCCAGGTAGACGGCGGCGAGAAAGTTGCGCGCGGTCTTGTCATAGCGGGTTGCGATAGCCCGGAACTGCTTGAGTTTGGCGAAGAACGTCTCGATCAAGTGGCGTTCTTTGTAGAGATGCCGATCATACGTCCGGCGCGACTTGCGGTTGGCCTTTGATGGGACCACAGCCGTCTTGCCGGCGGTCGTGAGCGGCTCGATGACCCGCTTGTCGGCGTCGAATGCCTTGTCGGCGATCAGCGTTGCAGCCTGCATATCCGCCAGCAGATGGTCGGCGCCGACCAGATCATGCGCCTCGCCGCCCGTCAGATGAAACGCCGTCGGATTGCCGAGCGCATCGACCAACGTGTGGATCTTGGTGCTCAATCCGCCACGCGATCGTCCGATCGCCTGGTCTTCGCCGGCTTTTTTTTCGCGCCGGCACTGTGCTGGTGAGCGCGCACGATGGTGCTGTCGATCATCGCGTATTCATTGTCGGCATCAGCCGAGAGATGCTGAAAGACCCTGTGCCAAACACCGGATTTAGCCCAGCGACTGAAGCGCCGATGGACGTTTTTCCAGTCGCCGAAGCGTTCCGGCAGGTCACGCCACGGGAGACCGGCGCGATAACGGTAGAGCACAGCCTCGACGAACAGGCGGTTGTCCGCCGCGGTTACTCCCACCCAGCCTGGCTGCCCGGGCAGCAACGCCTCGATCCGATCCCACTGGTCATCACGCAGTCCATAGCGCCACATCGGTCAGCCTCCAAAGCTGACCGCTTAGCAATCGGAGAATGCTGCGCGCCGGAATCCCCTGCGCGCTGTGTCGCATCTCTTTTTGCCCAGATGTTGCAGTTCAGACTCACCGCGGCCCGGAAGGCTCTAGCTATTTGACGACACGCCCTAGATCTCTTAACTCGATTTTGGCCATTCTGGAATGGGCCGGCCAAGCGCGTTATTGACTGGTAGCCACTACCATTAGACCATGAGTCACGGTCGATCGGCTGTACAGAGTACCCTCGTCCCTGATCGTTGTCGCCTGTCGAAGGACGTTGTTCATGAAGGACGGCATGGCGAGCCCGCGAAACCCGACGCCGCTCGCCATGATCATGTCGTCCATGCGCAGCGAGGCGGTGAGGAGGCCGGCACGATCCCCGCCAGCCGGTGCCGCGGCCCAGCGCCGTGATACTGACGACCCGCCTCATGCCAAGCCGGCGGAACGCCTCGGCCACGGGACGGGTGAAGTCGAGGCACACCTGTTCCAGCGTCCGTCGCGGGTGCGGCGGGCAAGCCGGAACACCGCGTCTGCACCTTCGAAGACGCGTTGCACCACGGCCGCGTCGCCATGCGAGCCCTCCACCACCTCGACGCGATCGCGCCCACCGCCCGGCAGCTTGGTAGCATCGCGGGCGACCGGCTTAGAGCGGTTTCAGTTCGCCTTGACTCACGGAACCCGCTCTACCTCATTGTTTGATCGCATGATTCACCGTTCCGGTGATGCCACCTGCTCGGATCATACTCTAGCGGCGCGCCAGCGGTGAGCAGGTCTCGCACGACGTGGTGCCCGATCAGGCCGGTAGGCGCGGTGACGACGATCATTGATGACCTCCTGTATCGAGAAGCGCCCCAAGCGGGTGCGAATGGGTGCGCGAGCCGCTCACCCCGCGGCGGCTTCGACCAGTCCCGAACTATGATGCTTAATCCGCGGGAGGGAACTTGAAAGCGTCGCCTGGAGAAGGATACCTGTCGGACGAGAGACAGTGCTACGTCGCCGCGCCGCAACGCATGATCCACATCCATCCTGCATGCCAGGATCGCCCGCTACCTCCATAGTAGCGGGACCGCGGGACCGCACCATTCACCGCGGCACAGCCTGGCTCGGCGCGACAGGACCGCCGCCGAACCACGTCGGTTCGCGCCTCGCCTGGCGGCCCCCGCCGGCAGGTTGCCCCCCCTCGAATGGTGTTGCCGCCCGGTCCCGCCCCACCCGCGCCCGGAAACCGGTTTTGCAAGTTACCCCCGCGAACCGCATCGACCGACTTGGGATTGCCCACATGCGGCTGCTTGAACAGCTTGACTTTTACCGTCGTCCGATACCATTCCAACGCCGCGATCCGATCTGAACGAGCACGGATGATCAAGTTTTTCAATTGCTTCAATCATGTTACCGGCTCAGGCGCCGGTCCGTCACGCCGCATCCACGGGGCCACGTCAAGGCCGGCAAGCCGCGCGGCACCGGTGGCATGAGTATCCCCTTTCTGGCCTGCATGGTCGCCGCGGCGTCGGTCTACCATCTGCCGCCGCGCGTGCTGCCCGCTATCCAGGCTGTGGAAGCCGGCCGAGCCGGCCTGATACAGCCCGACACCAATGGGTCCGCTGACCTCGGGCTGATGCAGGTCAACACCATTTGGCTCGCACCACTCGCCCATCAGGCCCAGATGACCCGGAAGGCGGTGCTGGACAGACTGATCGACGATCCCTGTTTCAACATCGCCGCGGCGGCCGTGATCATGCGGCTTTACCTGATCGAGGCCCGCGGCGATCTGATGTTGGCGATCGGCTATTATCATTCTCACACGCCCGCCCGCCGCGGCGCCTATCAACAGAAGGTGCTGGCCGCCGCCAGTGTGTTGTTCGGCCGCCGGCGCAACCCGGACCGATAGGTCGGCGATCCCTTCTCCAACCGGATTGATCAACCCATGAACCAGCCAAAGCCCCGCGACGACAAGGGCTTCACCCTGCTTGAGCTGCTTGTCGTGATCGCAATCCTGGGTCTGCTGATCGGCCTGGTCGCCCCCGCCGTCCTCCGCCAGCTCGGCAACGCCCGCACCTCCGTGGCCAAGCAGTCGATCGAGCGCATCGCCTCGATCCTGGACATGTACAAGCTGGACGTCGGCGGCTATCCCAGCACCGATCAAGGGCTGCGCGCCCTGGTCGAGCGGCCGACAGACGCCGCCAACTGGAACGGGCCCTACGTCAAGGGCAACGTGCCGGTCGATCCGTGGAACCACCCCTACGTCTATCGCGACCCCTCCAACCGCCCGGGACACGACTTCGACCTGTGTTCCGAGGGGCCGTCCGGCACCGGCGGCGACGAGGAAATCTGCAACCAGTAGCGAGTACCCGATCGCAGAGCAGCGCGCGACGCCAAGCGGCCGCGTTTCGCCGCGTCGATCGGCGCCTTCAGGCGAACAGCGACCTGTGGCGCTTCTCTGATCCGCGCGACTATCGCTGCAAATCCAGTTTCTGCCGCAGTCGGGCTGTTGGGTCCGACTGGCCGCTGGGACGCAAATTGTTCAGCAGGTCCGGCACCGCCGCCGCGTTGATCAGCTGGTCGCGCAGATCGTTGGTCAGCGCCCGTGCATCACGCTGGTCATGCACCACGTGCGGCGTGATCAGGATCAGCAACTCGGTCCGCTGCCGGCTGTTGTTCTGGTTCCCCGCCAGCAGCCCGAGCAGCGGGATATCCTTCAGCCACGGGATGCCCTGGTTGCCTATCGACGTGGTGTCCGTGATCAGACCCGCCAGGCCGATCGTCTGCCCGTCCTGCACCACGACGCGGGAGCTGACGTTGCGCTCGTTGAACGTCGGCGAGTTGATCCCCGGCGTCGTGATCCCGGTCGCCACGCTGCTTACGTCCTGCAACACGTCCAGCGTGACCAGCCCGCCGCTGTTCACCCGCGGTGTGACCTCCAGGATCACCCCGGTCTGCTGGTAGTTGATCGAGCTGACCACCGGCGCGTTGGTGGCGATGGTGCTCTGCGAGGTCTGCGACAGGTAGGGCACCACGCTGCCGACCTGCAGCCGGGCCGGCTGGTCGTCCAGCACCATCAGCTCTGGTGAAGACAGCACGTGCACCGTGGTGACCTGCTGCAACGCCTGGATCGCGAACGGGGCGCCCCCGGTACCGCTGCCGCCCAGGAAAAATCCCGGAAAAGCCAGATTCAAGGTGGCCGCCCCCGGGTTGGCGGGGGCCGTCGCCGCGGTTCCGGTGTTCAGGATGCCGTTGATCCCGCCGGATTTGAAGAAGAACTGGGTGCCGTATTGCAGGGCGTCGTTTAGCGTCACCTCGGCGATCACGGCGTCGATCCGCACCTGCAACGGCAGCAGATCGATCTTGCGCAGCATCGCCTCCATCGTCCCGATTTCTTGTTCGGTGCCGTAGACCAGGACGGAGTTGTTCTGGTCGTCGGGGATCACCCGCAACATATCCGCGTTCTGCTCGCCGCCGCCCTGCTCCAGCCCGCCCAGCAGCGGGTTGGCGCCCCCGCCGGGCGGCTGGGGCGACGGCGCCCCGCCGCCCGATTGCGGCGCGCCGGACTGGCCGCCGCTCGACCCGGTGATGCCCCCCGACAGGCTGCCGCGACCCAGGCCACCGGCCGATCCGGCTCCCAGACCGCCGCCACCCCCGCCGCCGCCATTAAAGCCACCCCCGCCGCCTCCGCTCAAGCCTCCGCCGCCGCTGCTGCCGGCGCCGCCCAGATTGCCGCCAAGCGATCCCGCCTGCTGGCCCTGCTGCGAACGGCTCTGGCTGGACGGCTGGGCGGTCACGTTGCCAGGCGTGAACGCCTGCTGCAGCACGTAGGCGACATCTTCGGCATGACTGTTCTGCAGGTAGTAGACATGCCAGCTGCGCGCGGTCTGCCGCCGTGCCCGATCGATCAGGGTGTAGACCCGCCGGGCTGCCTCGATATAGCGTTGCTGTGACGAAACAACAAGCACCGCGCTGATCCGCGTCAGCGGGATGACCCGCACCAGCCCGGCCAGCGCACCACCGTTCTGTCCCCTGAAGGCGTCCTGTAGCGCCGAGGCGAAGTCCTTGACGCCGCCGCTGCTCACCGGCAGCACCGCGTAGGATTGCTGCGCCAGCGCATCCACGTCGAACGCCTTCACCAGCCCGATCAGGCCCTCGCGCGCCGCCGGCTCGCCGGAGATCAGCAGGGCGTTGCGGCCGGGATCGGCGGCGATCTTGCCGCCTTCGCCGACATAGGGCTGCAACACCTTGGCCAACGCTTCGGCTGATGCGTATTGCAGCGGCACCACCACCGCCCCCGCCGTCCCCGGACCACTCGCCGCGGTCGCCACCGCCTGCGCGATCGGCACCACGCGGTAGAACGCCCCGTTCACCAGCAGCGCCGCCCCGTTCTGGGCAAGAAGCGACTCCAGTACAGGCACCAGTTCGATGCGGTTCAGCGGCCGCACGGTATGCAGTGTCGCGGTGCCCTTCACCGCGGGATCAATCGAATAATTGACCTTCAGAATCGTTCCCAGCACCTGCGCGACCACCTCGCGGATGTCGGTATCGGCGAAATCCAGACTGATATCGCGCGGCCCCGGCTCGATCGCCGGCGCTTGCGACGACGTCGACGTCCCCACACCGGTGCCATATGCCACCTGCGCCGGCGGCGTCGACTCCGTCGCGCCAATCGCCCCGTTCACCCGCGCCGGCGCGGCGGCGCCCCCGCTGGGCAGCGGCGACAAGGCCTGGATCGCGGGCGGCGAGGGGCGATTGCAACCGGTGATCTGGAACAGGCCAAGGAAAAACGCCAGCGAGCGGCCGGCCCGCCGCTTGCGAACAATGGTAGACCGCATACTTTCGTTACACTCCGCCCCGCACCCGCTGGAGCCCACTGATGGACCCGACCCGCGATGAGAGGCGACGCAATCCCTTGTGATCGGGGTGCCCGTAGCCCGCCATACTCGTTATCTGTCCACAAGAAACCCGCCCGCGGAATGCTGATTTCTCCAGCTATCAGCTCAGTTAGCCGCCCCGAGTGGACGGAACCTGGCATTCCCGGGCGGTGGCGACCCGGCTGACCGCCAGGCCGCGCCATCAGGTCCGCCGATCGGTGGTTTATTCGTCACGACCCGACAGTACGTCCGCCGTCAGCCAGCCAGCCAGCCAGCCAGGCAGGGTCGGCCGCTGTGTCGGCGGTCGCTGATCCAACGTCTCGCGGATTGAATAACGACGAGACCCATAACCTCACAAACCGGCGAGCAATACGATCGCAATAGACTTGTCACCGCACCGTCATCACCCGCGGCTACGGTCCGCGTCTCACACACCAATGGGGGCGGCAGATGGCTGCGCGGAACAATCGAAGAAAAACAATCAGTTTGCTAACGATCCTGTCGATGACAACGAATTTGCTGCCGGCGGCGGCGTTCGCCGCGCCGCTGCAGGCCAATGACGGCAACACGACGACCCCGATCAAGCATGTCATCGTGATCTAAGGCGAAAATCGTTCTTTCGACCACTTGTTCGGCACCTATCAACCGAAGGCCGGCGAGACCATAAACAATCTGCTGTCGCAGGGGATCGTCAACGCCGACGGAACGCCCGGGCCGAACTTCGCCAAAGCATCCCAGTATACTGCGACCGATACTGACACGTATCGGATTGCCCCGGCCAAGACCGGTCCCTACAGCACCTTGCCGCCGCTCAATGCCGGCGGTCCAAAAGCCAACAGCGATACCAGTCCGCCGTTCAACACGCTCGCACAGGCGCAGAACGCAACTACCGATCTACTGCCAAGGGACCTGAAACTGCTGCTGACCGGCGCGACCGGACTGACCGCCGGCACGCTCGACACACGCTTGGCCAACGTCAACAATCTGCCGAACGGGCCTTATTCCCTGACCCCCAGCATTCCCTATGACCGTATGCCGCTAGCCCGGTGCATCGGTTCTACCAGATGTGGCAGCAGCTGGATTGCGCCGCGGGCAACGCAACCGCCGCCAATCCAAGCGGCTGCCTGAACGATCTGTTTCCGTGGGTCGAGGCGACCATCGGCGCGGGCACCAACGGCGGCCCGCTGTCGTCAGGCGGGATCACCCCATCGGGCGAGGGATCGGTCGCGATGGGCATCTACGATGTCGCATAGGGCGACATGCCATACTTCAAGCAGCTGTCCGATAACTACACGATCAGCGACAACTATCATCAACCGGCGAAAGGTGGCACCGGGCTCGACAGCATCTACGCCGGGTTCGGCGATGCGCTCTATCACTCCGACGGAAAGGGCAACGCGGCCACGCCACCGGCCGGACAGATTGAAAATCCCAACCCGCGAAGCGGCACCAACAACGTCTATACCGAGGATGGTTATGGCAGCACGAACACCGGCAACGGTGGATCATACAGCGATTGCGCGGATCCAACCCAGCCAGGCGTCAAGCCGGTACTCGATTACCTGGCGTCACTGCCCGATAAACCAAACCCGAACTGCGATCCCGGTCATTACTATCTGCTGAACAACTACAATCCCGGCTACCTGCAGGACGGCACCGTCGATACCACGACACCATTCGCGATCCCGCCGGTCGCGGCGCCCAGCATCGGTGACGTGCTGCTGGCCAACGCGGTTTCCTTTGCCTGGTTCGGCGAGGGCTGGAACCAGGCGGTCGCGCAGCCAACCAATCCCAATAACGATTACTGCAATATCTGCAATCCGTTCAACTACCAGACGAAGTTCATGGCTGATCCAAAACTCCGCGGGATCGCCACGCAGGATACCGACGATTTTTATAACGATCTTTATGCCGGCACGCTGCCAGCGGTCTCGTTCGTCAAGCCGTCCGGCGTGAACGACGGCCATCCCGGCTCATCGCGATTCGATATCTTCGAGGCGTTCACCAAAAAGCTGCTGACGCAGTTGCGCAAGAACCCGGATCTGTGGAATTCGGCAGCTGTCTTCATCACCGTTGACGAGCGCGGTGGCTACTATGATTCCGGCTACATCCAGTCGCTCGACTTCTTCGGCGACGGCACCCGCATCCCGTTGTTCGTGGTTTCGCCCTATACCACCGGGGGTCATGTCAACCACAGCTACACCGACCACGTTTCGATCCTGAAGTTCATCGAGAAGAACTGGAATCTGCCACCGATCTCGAACCGCAGCCGCGACAACCTGCCCAACCCGCGGCAGGACGGCGGTAGTTACGTTCCGACCAACCGCCCGGCGATCGGCGACCTGATGGATATGTTCGACTTCTCACACAGCTGATGCCGCCGGCGCGCGCGCCGCTCGGTAGGGCCCGTCGGCCACGCCAGGCATTGCGGGACACGAAACGAAACGCTCATGCCGACCGGCGCTCGCGCCACCCGGTATGCGCGCCGGGTTGATCGGCGAGCGAGCACGCGAGTGCGGGGGCGGCGCGCGAAAAATGACGCTGATACCGGTCGGCGCAAGCGCCGAATGGTATGAAACAGTTGGGGCGGCGCTGCGAAACGCCGCCCCTTTGTCGCCTGCCGCTTTGTCGCCCGCTGCTCGCAGCGGGTTTCGGCGTTGTGGATGGTTGAATACGCCGACACACCCGCCAAACACCCATCCCGGCGTCGTCCACCCCGAGTGATCCAATCCCGACAGACGCATCCTCGCCGTCGGGTCAATCGGTCCACCAAATCAGCTACGGGTGGCAGAATTCGACGAACCTTTTCCGGCGGGTTTTGCCACCAGTACCCGATCGTCTGAGGTTGAACCACCCGCGGACGCTAATCGCCCGCTCAAACAACGAGAATGAGCGCGTGAACCCCCCGATGGAATCAGCCGGCGGCCGGTGGCGGTCGCAACACCCGCCACGGATCCGCTCAGACTACTTCGCGGCCGTGCGCCTCGCATCGTCCGCGTCCAATGACGACGGCAGATAGACCGCGATGCAGCCCTTGGTCACGTCCGGACACGGGTTGGTCGGATCCGAAGCACCGGCCGGAACGAACCCGATCGGCACGAACACGTGGTGCGAAACCCGGTCAGCCGCCACCGAGTGCGCCGAGGTCGAGGTCGCGATCCCGCCGTCATACACGTTCGACAGCGCGTCGATGGTCCCGAGTACCGGATTGATCTTGCCGGTGTTGTCGGTGGCATTGCGTGAGCCGGTGTAATAATGTTTCGACGCCCGATCGTACCAGACCTCGTCCGATCCGCCCACCTGCGGAATGTTCGCCACCACCGAACCGCTTTTCAGATTGATGATCACGGTCTGGGTCAGCACGTTCGGGCTGGTGCCGAATGAGCCGCTGCAGCCGATCACCGCCTGATTGTTCGGCCCCAGCGCCAGCCCCCCGGGCGTGCAGTTGGCCACCGGATAGGTCGCCGTCACCGCCATGGAGGATGGATCGATCACCGAAACCCCGCCCTGGGTCGGATCGGACGGCACGATCTGCGGCACCGACACATAGAACAGCCCGGTCTTGGCCGACCACTGCGGCTGCTCGATCCCGGTCATCGTCGCGTTCGGCGTTCCATTGGTTCCGTCGAACACGATCTTCTTCAGGATCTGGTGGGTGTCGGTATTGATCATCGTAACGAAAGGCGGGGTGTCGGCGTTGTTCGCCACCGCCAGGATATGGTCCGCCGAGTCCCACGCCATCTCGTCGCAACGAAACTTGCCGCCGGTGCCGATCGTGTCCATCACCTGGAACGAGGCGATATCGATCACCTTGACCGTGCTGTCGCCATCCCCGGCCCAGACCTGGCTGTTGCCGACGATCGTCACGCCGTCCGGTCCGGACAGGTTGTTGTTGGCGGTTCCCGACGGGTTGAGCACCGCGCCGGTAAAGCCGCCGACACGGCCGACAAAGGTATCATCGTGGGCGTTGAAGAAGTCCACCGATGCGTTCGTCCGATCCGCCAGGACATAAAGTCCGAGCTTGGGATCGACATAGCTGATGTCGAACGCGCCCAATCCCTTGGCGCTGTTCACGTCGATCGTGTCGACCAGCACCATGTGCTCGTCCGCTCGGGCGTGATTGGCAAAGCCGGCCAAAGCCAGCATGGGCACGACCCATGCCGCCGAGTGCTTTGATCTCTTCATTGGAGTTCCCCAGTCTTCTGGTGATGCGGTGTCTGATGATGCGGCGACGGCGAAACCCGCAGCGCCCGTCAAACAAGTTCCCGATCAGAACGAGCAGCAAGTAACTTTACCGACAGTTAATGGCTTAGAAATATTGAGGATGAGGCAATGCCTCGATGCTGAATGCTTGATAAACGAGTTAAATCCCGCTACCTCGGTGATTTTGACTGTATAAATTGACAAAGGTCAATAAAAATCGGCAATTTCATCCGAATCCGTTTCACGCGCCGATCAACGCCCGGACGCTACCACCGGGCGAGTTGTCATCGCGGTGCCGCGCTCGCGCAACAGAACATTCACCCGTGGCGAGGCGTTCTGCAAGTCGGCCGATGCCACCACGATCAGGGCATAGCGGGCTGCATCATGACCGACCGCGGTCACCGCGATCCGCAGCATCTGATCGGCCGTCTGCTGGCCCAGACTGGTATCCTCGGCCACCCCGGCCGCATCCGTCAGCGCCCGAGCCACCACCGGATCACGGGTCGACATATCCGGATCGCCATCGGTCAGCACCGTCAGGTGCGGCGCCAGGCGCGCGAACAGCTCGGGCGTCATCCCCAGCACGTCGGCCAGTTCATCGACGCTTTGAAACGGCGTGCCGGGCGGACCATAGCTCAATCCGGCGGCGCGATACGCCGGCGCCTTCGCCCCGCCGGGCCGGGCAGCAGCCTCCGACGTCCGCCAATCCAGGATCGCCGCCGCCAGCCGATCCGCATCGCCAGGCGGCCCGCCCGCGTCGATGATCAAGGCACGCAGCAAGGCCCCCGAGGCGGTATTCAGGTTGACCCGGTCACTTTCATTCTCGACCTTCACCAGAACCGCGATGCCATCGATCCGCAGCTGGCGCACCAGGCCGTCAGCCTCGAACCGCCCATCGCGGGCCGCCGCCATCGAGAACATTACGTTCTGCACCGCGCCGTCGGCCGCGGCCTGCAGCATCGCCGCCTGCTTGAGGTTGTCCGCCAGTTGCGTATCAGCGCGTCCGGCGGCGACGATCCGGGTGCCCAGCAACGCCAGGAAGCCGACCGTCCACAGCACGATCAGCAGGGCAAATCCCCTCTGCCCCAATCTCCCCTGGCCCAATCTCCCCTGGCCCAATCTCCCCTGGCCCAATCTCCCCTGAGCCAACCCCTGCTGGGCCAACCCCCTTTGAGCCAATCCCCGCGGAACAGACCCCGGCTGGTGGCGGCTCATGGCCGTGATAACAGCGGCGCGACCACGATATCCGGCCAGCGCGGCGCGTGCTCACCGGCCAGGATCACCTGGAACCGGATCAGCAACGGCAGATCCGGCTGATGCCAGCTGGCGGTCCACACCCCCGACGGTTGCCAGTAGCCGATCCGCAGACGGGACACCCCGCCAAGCAGGTCCGTCTCCGCCGGCCGCACCGGCGGCCCAAACGCCACCGAATGATGGAACAGACGCCAGCGCAGGACCAGCCGCCCGCCGGAAACCGCCAGACCAGCCTCCACCCGCACCGGCGTCGTCCCCGAACCGGGAACCCGCAACCGGGTTATCCCGGTCAAGGTATCGGCCGACCCACTGATCGACGGGCGGCCCGCATCGTCGCCCGGCGCCATATTGGCCACCACCGATCGAAGCGTCCGGTCCACCGCTTCCAGGTCGGTCTTGCCGTCCGACAGCCTGGCGTCCTGGCGCCAGGCGGTCAGACCGAACCGCACCGTCTGGCTCAGGCCGACCAGCAGGAAGCCGAACACCGCCAGCGCCACCAGGATCTCCAGCAGGGTGAACCCGGCCGACCCCCGCGCCGGCCTCCGCCGCGACGCCAAACCCGGGCCAGCCAAACCCGGGCCAGCCAAACCCGGGCCAGCCAAACCCGGGCCAGCCGGAACCGGGCCAGAGGCACCCGACCGGTCGCGCCGGCGAAGCCCGGTCCTGCCGCGGGCAGCCACACCGGCGTCATCGCCCGCCGCCCTCATCCCCCCACCTGTTCGGTATCCAGGTGGACCTGTCGCTCGGTTCCACCGTCCTTCCAGCCGATCCAGACACTGACGTCATACAGCACGACCGGCATCGAGGACGACGCCCGCGGCCCGATCAGGCCAACCGGGCGGACCATCGCCGAAGCCACCGGGGCGATCCGCAGCCGCCAGTCGTAGCCGCCGCCATCGTTGCCACGCTGGTCGCCCGGCGCCAGCTTGGTGCCATGCACCGCGGCGGCAAGGCGCGACTTCGCCCTGACCAGCGCCTGATCATAGCGCGTCGCGGTCTGCGTCGCGTGCAGCCCGGTTCCCACCGCGGCCAGCAACGCGCCCGCCGCCAGACCGGCGATGATCAGCGCGACGATCACCTCCAGCAGGGTAAAGCCCGCCTGACGCTTCATCCCCGGGCGGCTCATCCCCTTGCCCTCGTCCCCGGGCGCCTCGTCCCCGGGCGTCTTACCCCCTGGCGCCTCATCCCGAGGCCAGGTTGTTCAGGCTCAGCATCGCGGTCATCAGGGACGCGACGATCCCGCCGACCGCGACGCCCATCAGGATGGTCATCGCCGGCACCAGCAGCGAGGTCAGCCGCTGCGTCGCGAGCCGGGTCTTCTCCTCGTGGATGTCCGCCGCGCGCAGCGCCATGGCGGCGAGTTGCGCGGTCTCCTCGCCGAGCCGCAGCAGATGCACGGTGCGGGCCGGGAACACACCGGCGGTCTCCAGCGCCGGCGTCAGCGAGCCGCCGCCGCGCGCCGTCAGGCTGGCCCGCTCCACCGCGCTGCGCGCCGCTCGGTTGCCCATCGCGTCGCGCACGATCGCCAGCGCGGGGATCAGCGCCACACCGTTCAGCAGCAGCGTGCCCAGCACCCGGGTGAACCGGGCGGCCAGCACTTCCTTCGTCAGGCCGCCGATCACCGGCAAACGCAGCAACGCCCGATCCCGCAGCAGCCGGACCGCGTCCTGCCGCAGCGCGACGCGGGCCGCCATGCCGGCGGCCAGCAGCGCCACCAGCAGCAACAGCCCGTCGTGCTGCACGAAGTCGCCCGCCGAGATCAGGAACTGGGTAGAGGCCGGCAGCGCCACGCCGCTTTGCTCGAACATCGGCACGAACTGCGGCAGCACCTCGGTCAGCAGCAAGGTCACCGCGCCGATCATCGCGAAGAACAGCACCGCCGGGTAGATCAGCGCCGAGGTCACCGTCGAGGCCAGGGCCCGCTGGCGGTCCAGCAGGTCGGCGATGCGCGACAGCGTCGGACCCAGATTGCCGCCGGCCTCGCCGGCCCGCACCAGACCGACGTGCATCGCCGGAAAGCTGCCCGGATACCGCGCCATCGCCGTCGACAGCGGACTGCCGTCCCGCACCGCGTCGCGCAGGCCGCTGATCGTCGGCCGGATCCGGTTGCTCGCGGTCTCCTGCATGTAACGCAGCGCCCGGTCCAGGTCCTGACCGGCGGTCAGCATGGTCGCCAGCTCGCGGATCAGATCGGCCACCTGCTGCTTGCGCAGGCCGCGGTTGCCGCCGAGGTTGGTCTGCAGCAGCCCCGCCCACCGCGGCGCCCGGTTCGCCGGTTCGGCGCGCACCGGCATACTGCCCTGCCGCTGCAACCGAACGATCACCTCGGCCTCGGTCGTGGCGTCCATCATCCCGGCCAGCCGTTCGCCGCCCGACCCGATGGCGGTGTAGCGGAACATCGTCATGCGTCAGCCCGGATGCTGCGCGTCAGTTCCTCGATGGTGGTGTCGCCGGCCAGCGCCGCGGCGAGGCCGGCGTCGAACATCACCTCCATGCCCTCGGCGACCGCCGCCTGCTCGATCGTGGTGTGGCCGGCGCGGGCGAAGATCAGCCGCTCGATCTCCGGTCCCAGCTGCAGGAATTCGGCGATCGCGGCGCGGCCGCGGTAACCGGTCTGCCGGCACGCCGGACAGCCCACCGCATGCGACAGCATGATCGGCCTGGCACTGGTGCGCCGGTCCAGGCCGAAGCGCGCGACCAACTCGGGTGGGGCGGGTTCGCTGCGTCGGCAATCGGGGCACAGCCGGCGCACCAGCCGCTGCGCCATGATGCCGCGCAGCACCGCCGTCAGCAGGTAGTCCTCCACCCCCATGTCGCGCAGCCGGGTCACCGCCGCCGCGGCCGAGTTGGTGTGCAGCGTCGACAGCACTAGATGCCCGGTCAGCGCCGCCTGCACCGCGATCTGCGCGGTTTCGCCGTCGCGGATCTCGCCCACCATGATCACGTCGGGATCCTGCCGCAGGATCGACCGCAGCAGGCTGGCGAAGGTCAGGCCGATCTGCGCGCGCACCTGGATCTGGTTGATGCCCTGCAGCTGGTATTCGATCGGATCCTCGACGGTGACGATCTTGCGGCTGATCGCGTTCAACGCCAGCAGGCCGGTGTAAAGCGTCGTGGTCTTGCCGCTGCCGGTCGGCCCGGTCACCAGCACGATGCCGTTCGGCAGGTCCAGCGCCGATCCCAGCTTGCGCACCACCGCCGGCGTCACGCCGAGGCGCGCGTAGTCGAACGCCACCGCCGAACGGTCCAGAATGCGCAGCACCACCGTCTCACCGTACAGGGACGGGATGGTGGAGACGCGGAAATCCACGTCCTGGCCGCGCACCGCCATCTTGATCCGGCCATCCTGGGGCATCCGCCGTTCGGCGATATCCAGCCTGGCCATGATCTTGATGCGCGAGGTGATCGCGGCGGCCAGCTGGCGGGGCGGCGCCTCGGCCTCGTGCAGCACGCCGTCGTAGCGATAGCGGACGCGCAGCCGGTCCTCGAACGGTTCGATGTGGATGTCCGAGGCCTGGGTCTCCACCGCGCGGGTGATCAGCAGGTTCACCAGCCGGATCACCGGCGCCTCGCTGGCCAGGTCCTTCAGCCGTTCGGCGTCATCCTCCAGCGGGGAGTCGCCATCGGCGTCACCGGCGGCCTGTTCCGCCAGGGGGTACAGGCGGTTCAGCGCGGTCTCCAGCTCGATCGGCACGGCGACCTCCAGCCGCACCTGCCGCCGGGTCGCCGCCGCGACGGCCGCCGCGGTGAATGGGTCCAGCGGGTCCGCCGCCGCCAGCACCAACGTCCGGTCATCGGCCGACAGCGGCACGGCGCGGGCATGGCGCAGGAACCCGGCGCTGAGTTGGTCGGGCAACACCGGATCCCCGGCCGGATAGCGGTCGGCCGTGACCACCGGCAGCGACAGCAGGCGGGCATAGGCATCCGCCAGGCCGCGCTCCGACACCAGCCCGAGCTGGATCAGCACCATGTCCAGCCGCTGGTCGGATTCGGCCGCCACACGGCGCGCCCGCTCCAGCGTCCTCTGGTCGCAATGGCCATCGCGCAGCAGTATGTCACCGAGTGCGTCAAGCTGATGATCGGTGATGGTGGTGCCCATCCAGGCCGCCTTCCTGACGTGTCCATCCGATTAGGTCGCCGGCGCGATCATCTGCAAGTGAAAGCTAGGCGATCCACCAACGCGCGGAGCAATACGTGTGAGCGGTCCATCTGGTTTACCTTGGCTGTCGCTGCTGCTGGGGCTGTGGCCGCCGCTGGGGCTGTGGCCGCCGCCGGGGCTTTGGCCGCTGCTGGCGGCGCCGTTCGTCGGCAGTTTCCTCGGTGTGCTGATTACCCGCCTGCCAACCGGCGCACCGGTGGCGCTGGCGCGATCGGTCTGTCCCCGCTGCGGCACCCGTCTTGGTGGCCGCGACCTTGTCCCGTTGGCCAGCTTCCTCGTCCTGCGCGGCCGCTGCCGTCATTGCCGGGCGCCGATCGGATGGTTCCATCCCGCGATCGAGCTCGCCGCGGTCGCGGTGGCGATTTGGGCGGTGCTGGCCACACCCGCCGCTCTGGTCCCACCCGCCGCTCTGGCCACCCCTGAGGCTCTGAGAACATCCGCCGCTCTGGGCACACAGGCCGCTTTGGCCACACAGGCCACGGGCCGGCTGTGGGCAGCCTGCGGCCTGGGATGGACCCTGCTGGCCCTGGCCTGGATCGACTGGACCCAGCTGCTGTTGCCTGACGTGCTGAGCTTGCCGTTGCTGCTGGTCGGGCTGACGCTGACCTTGGTCTGGAACCCGGATGGGCTGACCGATCACGCGCTGGCCGCGATGGTCGGCTACCTGTCGTTCCAGTGCCTCGGCTTCGGCTACCGCCGGCTGCGCGGCCGCGACGGCCTGGGCGGCGGCGATGCCAAGCTGATCGCCGCCGCCGGCGCCTGGTGTGGCCTGGCCGCCTTGCCGTTCGTGATATTGGGCAGCGCGGTCTTCGGTCTGCTCGCGGCCCTGGGATTGGTGTTGACCGGACGCGGCCTGACATCCAGAACCCAGATCCCCTTCGGACCCTGCATCGCCCTGGCGTTCTGGCTCGCCTGGCTGCATGCCGCACCGCTGGAGGAGCTTGTCCAACTACTCGGGAGGCGATGATGCGCTCATTGACCGCGATCGTGCTGCTGCCGCTGCTGTTTGCCGCGGCGCAACCTGCACTGTGTCTGTTCGGCGCGGCACTGCCTGTCCTGGCTCTGCTCGGCGCGGCACAGCCCGCGCGGGCCGGGGAGCGTGGGCCGGCCTGCCGCGAACCGTCGGTGATCGACGAGATCACCCGCGAGGTGCGTCAGCGGAACTATTACAGCCGGATCAGTCCGCGCCTGGTCACCGAAACACCGACCACCGATCCGCGCGTGGTGCGCTGCCAGGTGTGCGTCGAGCAGGCGCCGTATACCCCGACACAGTTCGGTGACCGGCCGGTCAGACAGTGCGTGCCGCACGACTTCGCGGTGCGCATCCTGCCGAACGGCTTCGTCGTCAGCGACCTGCGGTAACGTGTCCTTGAAGATACGACAGGGCGGAAAGACGCGGCAGGCCGGTACGCTATGGCAGGCCGGTTTCACCTTGCTCGAAATGATCGTGGTGGTGGTGATCATGGCGCTGATCGCCGGCGTGGTCATGGTCAGGCAGCCCTGGCACAGCGCCGGCCTGAACGCCGACGCCACGCTTCGGGCGCTGACCGACGCCCTGCGTCTGGCGCGCTCCCGCGCGATCGCCCAGGATCGCGAGGTGGCGCTTGTCACCGGTTCCGGCGGCTTTGCGCTGGATGGCGGGGCGCGCCGGGCGCTGCCCTCGGGGGAGGCGCTCAGCGCCGCGCAGGTCGTCTTCATGCCGGACGGCGGGTCGACCGGCGGGACGATCCTGCTAGCCGCCGGCGCGCGCCGGGTCGCGGTGACGGTGAATTGGCTGACCGGCCGGGTCAGCGCGAAGCAGATAGAGCAAAACTGAAATAGTTCTACAATTATACTGTAATTGTCTGTTATGGGCCGCGTTACTACAGCTTCGTGATCAGTCTTATTCGCTTGTCGACTGATCCGCCACCCGCCGTGCGCCGTATCGACGTCGTGCCCTCGCGGTTGATGCCAATATTGCCGGGTGGAAGCACTGACTCTTCAAGACAAAAACCGGGAGTAGCAGCATTATGACAGACTCTAACGAGGGAATGACGAACATCTTGCAGTCGAATCGGCGTAAACTGCTCCGTAATGCCGGAGTGGGAACAGCGTTCGCCGCGGCATCCGGTCTCGGGCTGTTCGGATCGGGTAAGGCCCAGGCCGCCACCCCCAGCGCGCCGACCGACGCCGACATCCTGAACTTCGCCCTGAACCTCGAGTATCTGGAGGCCGAATTCTACCTGATGGCGGTCAACGGCGTCGGCCTGCCGTCCAGCGACATCAATGGCGTCGGTGCCACCGGCAACGTGGTAGGCGGCGCCCCGGTGCCGTTCAGCTCGACGGCGATTCAGCAGTACGCGAAGAGCATCGCCAACGATGAGCTGGCGCACGTGGAGTTCCTGCGTTCGGCCCTCGGCAGTGCCGCGGTCGCCCGTCCGGGGATCGATCTTTACAACAGCTTCAACACCCTCTGGACGGCCGCCGGCCTGATCCAGCCTGGCCAGACGTTCAATCCGTTCGCCAACGATCTGAACTTCCTGCTGGGTTCCTACGTGTTCGAGGACGTCGGCGTGACCGCCTATAATGGTGCTGCGCCGTTGATCACGTCCAAGACCTACCTGGGTGCCGCGGCCAGCATCCTGGCGGTCGAGGCCTATCACGCGGCGACGTTGCGGACATTGTTGTTCCAGATGAACCAGGGTCCTGCCACGGCGGCGATCTCGGCGGTTCGCGCCGCCGCATCCGGCGCGAAGGACGACCAGGGCGTGGTGATGAACGGCCAGTCCAACATCACCCCGACGAACTTCAACGCGCTCGCGTTCAGCCGGACCACGACGCAGGTGCTGAACATCGTCTACCTGGGCGGCGCCAGCGGCAATTTCGGCTTCTTCCCGCAGGGGATGAACGGCGCGATCAGCTAAGGAGGCTCGGATGCCTGAGGCCGCCGCACCGCCGCGCTTGGTGCGACCGGTGCGGCGGCCTCTCGAATTCGCGACTGGTATTTCAGCCCCACCCGGTGGATAGACACCGCCGAGGGGTCCGATCATGCTGGCCAGCTTTTTCGCCTGGTGGCTCGCTCGCATAACCGAGTTGCTGCCGAACGCCTGGACCATCAACCCCGTCCGGGCGCGGGATGGTGTGGTCATCGATTGCGATGGCGCCGATCTGGTCGCATCGCTCCGCAAGGGACGCCAGCAGGAGGCCATCAGCCTGGGTGCCGCGGCCAGGTTGGTGCCGCGCAACCCGGTCTTGCTGCGTCCGCCAGCCGGCAGCGCGCTGGTGAAGCACCACATCGTTCCGACCGCGCCACGCCGCCAGCTGGACCAGCTGCTACGCCACGAACTCGGGCGCATCACGCCGTTTCCGGCGGACGAGCTGTTCTGGCGCTGGGACGGCCATCCCAGGGCCGGCGACCCGACCCGCACCGATGTCCTGCTGACCATGGTGCCGAAAGCCACCCTGGCAACGGCTCTGGCCGGCCTCGACGAGGCCGGCCTGCGGGCGGACTTCATCGAGGTCGGTCCACCCGAGCAGCTTCGGCTGTTGCCGGCGGGCGCGCTTTCGGCACGGTCGGCCGGCACCATCTTCATTCGCGGAATGGTCTGGGCCTGTGCCGGCCTGGCGGTCATCGCCCTGCTGCTGCCCGCGGTGCTGCAGGCGATCGATCTGCATGCCACCGAGACCGCGATCGCCAACCTCAGGCCCCGGATCGCCCAGGTCGACGCCCTGCGCCGCGGCATGACTGCCGGTGACGCCGGCCGTGACATCCTGGCGCGGGAGGCACAACGCACCGGCGACGTGCTGCAAACCCTGGCCACGGTGACCCGCATCTTGCCCGACGACACCTTCCTGACCGACTTTTCGTTGCGGCAACGGCAAATGACCCTGAGTGGCCGATCCGCCTCGGCGCCGCGGCTGATCACCGGCCTGTCGGCTGATCCAGCGATCCAGGATACCGCGTTCGCCGCCCCGGTCACCCGGATCGAGGGCGCGGCGCTGGATATCTTCTCGATCAAGGCCGAGGTGGCCCGATGAAGCCCGAGACCTGGCTCGTCGGTCGTCCCGGACAGGTGCTGGCGGTCGGCATCGGCTGCCTGGCCATGGCCCTGCTGTGGTTCGGCATCGTCGCGCCGACACGGTCGTGGTTCGAAGACCGCGGCATCAGGTTGGAACAGCGCCAGACCCTGCTGCATCATATGCAGGCCGTCGTGGCGACGCTGCCGACCCTGCGCGCCGCCGCGGCCGTCAGTCCCGGCCGCCAGGACACCCAGGGCACGATGATGCTGCCCGGCACCTCGGACGCGGTGGCGGCGGCCGATCTGCAGGAACGGGTGCAGAAGATGGCCGCGTCCGCCGGGGTCAGCCTGACCGCGGTGGAAACCCTGCCGGCCACTCCGGAGGGTCGCTGGCACAAGGTCTCGCTGCGGATCAGCCTGAACGCGCCGTGGCCGGTGCTGATGGATCTGATCCGCTCGGTCGACCAGTCGCCCACACGGATCCTGGTCGACGATGTCCACTTCCACAGCGTCACGATCGTGGCCCATCCGACGGTCCTGCCGATCCAGGCCTCCATGGTGCTGTATGGCTTCCGCACTGCCGAACCCGGTGCCGGCGCATGAGACCGATCGGACGCGGCTGGCTGCTTGCCGTCTTGCTGCTCGCTCCGGTGCTGTGTGCCGTCATCGGATTGGAAATCGTCGGCCGGCGGTCGCCGCAGGCGGATACGCGGCTTCACGTGGCGGCCCCGCTGTCCGAAACCAAGGCGTCGCTGACCGAACCGCCAAACCAGCGCGCGGCCTGGTTGAACGAAATTCTTGCCCGCCCGCTGTTCAGTCCTGATCGTCGGCCGGTCGAAGTCGCCGCGCGCAGCCTGCGGGGTCTGCCGCGACTGGCCGGGATCGTTGTCAGCGGCTCGCAACGGATCGCGATCTTCGCCGCGCCGTCCGGTGGCGCGCCGCTCGTGGTCGAAGCCGGCGCCCGGGTCGGCGCCTACGATGTGCGGAACGTGGCTGATACCGGTGTGACGGTGGTTGGGCCGGGGGGGACGACGGTGGTCCGCCCGATCTTCGACCCCAACCGAAAAGCCGCGGTGCCGGCCGGTCCAAGGCTGCCATACGGTTTGCCCGGTCAGGGTCGGCCGGCACGATAAGCCAACCGGGTGCCTCGACGGGTGCCGGACCGGCCTGCCATCCGGGTCGGATGTTCGCCATGTCGGCCCGACCAGCGCTTGGCTTTTTGCTGTCGGCTTCTCGCGGGCAAATCGACCCGCTATCGGCCTGAGCCGCTGTCGGCTTGAACCGCTGGCCGGAAGCTCTGCCCGCACGAACGGCTTCATCCGGTCAGCGGATGCGCGCGGCGGCGATCTGCCGGCATCGAGAGCGATGTGCGGCGGTATCATGCTACACTGGCCAGGGCAGACTACGCCGGCCTGGGTGAGGCGGCATTGACCAGCCAGCAGCCGGCGGAGGCCACCAGCAGTCCGGCGACGGCTAGCGGCGTGAGGCGCTCGCCCAGCAGGATCCAGGCCAGCAAGGCCGCGGTGCCGGGGACCAGATAGAAGTTCGCGCTGACCCGGGCGGCGGTGCCGCTGGCCAACATGGCGAAATAGAGACCCATACCACCGAGCGAGACCATCACGGTGTTCCAGGCGACGGCCGCGATGGTTCCATCGGTCCAGTCAGCCACCGGGGTTTCCAGCAGCCAGGCGCCCAGCGCGGACACCGTGGCGGCGGCGATGAACTGCACGGTGGCCCCTTGCAGCAGCGGCACGCCGCGGCAGAAGCGGCCGAAGTAAAGCGTGCCGGCGACCAGGCCCAGCACGCCGACGAACGCCAGGACCAGGCCGTTAAAGCGGGACGCGCTCTCCAGCGCCGCATGGCCAACGACCAATCCGACGCCGGCCATGCCGAGGGCGAGGCCCAGCCACTGGCGCGGTCGCAGTTGCTCGTGCAGCAGCGCGACGCCGAAAACCGCGGTCAGCAGCGGGGTCAGCGACTGCACTAGCGCGATCTGGGCGGCGGGTGCGAGCAGCAGACCGACATGCGGCGCCATTAGGCCGACGGCATTGAGCAGCGCGCCGGCGACCGCGCAGTGCAGCCAGCGCCAGTCGGCCAGCGGGCGCCAGGATCGGCGCAGCAGCAGCATCAGCACGACCAGCACCGTCGCGCAGGCAGCCAGGCGAACCGCGACGAACAGCAGCGGCGACATATGGCGCAAGCCGACCTTGGCGGCGATGAAGGATGAACTCCAGAGCAGGACGAACAGGAACGGGGCGAGACGGGCGAGCATCGGTCCCAGCATCGGTCAGGGCCGGGTGTCGTCGCGGTTTGCGCTCGCCGCGGACCGCAGGATCGCCACGATGTAGCGGCACGGCGCGTTGCCGGTATTCTCGAAGGTCACCGGGCGCGGCGGTCCGAAGCGCAGGCAATCGGCGGCACCGAGCTGATGAAGTGCCTCGCCCTGGCGGATCGTCAGGCCGCCGTCGATCACCACGAGCTGCTGATCGGCGATGAACGTGTAGGCTGTCACCGGGTAGCATATCCGTCCGCCGGGCGGTAATTCGCCCCAGACCAGATCCAGCGGCGCGGTGCCCCGCGGGCTGAGCGAGCGGCGCAGGAAGCCGGTTTCCGGGTCGCGCCAGATCGGCTGTTCGGTGGCTTTGGCGAGTTGACCGCCGTCCTCGACCCGGGCGAACAGCTGCGACAGGGTCAAACCGAACGCGGCGGACAGGCGGCCAAGCAGGGCGGCGGTCGGACTGGCCTCACAGCGCTCGATCTTGCTGAGCATGGTTCGGCTGACACCCGATCGTGCCGCCAGGTCGGCGAGCGACCAGTCACGCGCCTGACGTTCGGCGCGCAGCCGGCTCGCGAGGTCGGCCTCGACACTGGGTGTCGGTGTCACTATAGTGGACATATCAGCACTATAGTGACACCGTGCCGATGAGCAAGAACATCGTGGCGACGAGCAAGAATGGCAGGGGCATGCACGGGATGCGGAAGGCGACACCGGTCCGCGGCTTGTGCCGGATGTCACCCGTGGGGCGATCCTCGAGCGCCCACTGGATGCTGACGCCGGCGATGCCGCAGGCGCGGCGGGATCGTGTGGGCCGAGCCGGGTGGCGTAGTTGCCGGGGTTGCGTCCCGCGGCCAAGACCGGCGCTGGGACGGCGGCCGGCGGACGGTCGAGCACCGCGTTCGTTTGCATGCCGATGAGCGGGCTGATGCGCGGGGTCGGGCGCGTGGGCAGGCCCTGGCAGGTGGCGTTATCGGGCGGGCCGACGCGCCGGGCAAGCGCGTCATGGCGGCGGGTATCGAGGCCCGCACCACATCGATCGCAGCGCCTCGCAGCGTGGGGTTTCAGGAGGTCCGGGTGAGGCGCGGGTTCGGCGGCCGGCTGGATCCGCTGTTAGTGGCGAAGCGGCGGCTTGGTGCGGTTGGTGCGGGTGGCTGATCCGGGTCTTGGCCACAACGGCGGGCCGCCGCTGCAGCGGGACGATCCGGACGCCGGCTGGCGGCTGTTCTGCTGGCGCAAGGCGCACGCGGCGGTCTGGAAGACGCCGTGCCGGGAGGTCGCGCTCCGCCGGCTGGAGCGGGCGCGACAGCTGGGTATGAGCTATCGGGACTACACCTTGGAGATCCTGGAACGCGGCCGGTATCTGTAGCGCCTGGGCGGTGTGCCGGCCGGTCGAGCGGCACGGGCGGCGGCTGGGCCGGTGGCGCCGACCCGGTTTTGCCTAGGCCATGTTTCGCCGCGGCCATGTTTCGCCTGCGCCGGGTTTTGCTCAGGTCGGGTTCGGCCGGATGATCGCCGCCAGATCGCCTGGTTCGAGCGGCGGCGGGAGCTCAGCCAGCAACAGCTGATTGGCGCAACTGCTGAGCGCGGCGGCGCGACATGATGCCGCCCGGCGCGCGTCCGGCGGCAGGTTCTTGAGGTCGGCGGTGAACTCGCCGGCGACCTCGGTCATCGCCGCCGCCCACATCGACTGCCATTGCCGCTGGGTCAGGTCGGCCGGGTCGGCCGCCGCGGGACTGTCGCGGGCAGGCGCCGGATCGGCGGCCGGCGTGACGGGTGGCGCGCTGGTGCGGATTGCTGCGGCCGGCGTGACGGCATGCAGCGGTGCCCGCGCCTCGGCCGCCCGCGTTTGTGCCGTCTGGATCTCGGTCGCCGGCGTTTGAGCCGCCCGCGCCTCGGCCGCACGCGCCTGGGCCACGCAGGTCTGGGCGACGCGGGCTTGGGCCGCGGCCACGCCGGCGACGACCTCGGCCTCATAGGCGGCCTGGTCGGGCGGCAGGTCAGCCTGGACGCCGTCCATCGGCCGGGGCACCGACGGGTCAGCGCGGCGGATTTGCTTCAGGGCGCGGCGGTTGTGTTCGGCGGCACGGTCCAGCGCGACGGCGTTGCCACGCAGGCGCAGCGTCATCGACAGCGACAGGTTGTCCGCCATCGACAGGCTGAGCGATCCCAGGGCGGTGAGGCCGCAGGCGATGATCTGCGCGATCGCGATCAGGTCGGCCTGGTCGCCGGCGCGGTAGGCGTTCACCGTCTCGAGCGCGGCCATGCGGGCGAACCCGATGTCGCCGCCGCTGACGCCGAGGAACATCGGCGCCAGGAAGGCGACGATGAAGTCCAGCAGAATGTCGGATGGGTGAACCGGGACGGCTGGGTCGGCCGCGGCGTCCTGGGCGGTTGCGGGAAGCGCGGTCAAGTCGGTCATGCCGGGTGGCTCTGGATTCTGAAGGCAGGCTTCTAGCGCGAGTCGCGGAGCTGAGTCAAGAAACATTTCCTATAGCACCACGATTGGGCGCGCCGAGAGCATTGTCACGTTGACGTAACGGGGTGGCCCGACGGGTGCTTTGGCACGGTCGCTTGAGGGTCGCTTTGGCCGCCGCGCGCGATGGGAGCAGCGTCACGATCGTTACGTGGTCTTGATTCCATGTCCACCCGATGATGGCTTCAATTCATTACTATGAAGTATTGTAAGATCTTCGATGGCCGGTTCACCGGCGTCGTTGACGATTCTGAGCACCAACCGCGACGCGCGACCCGCGGACGCAACCCGGAGGTGGGTTGCCGCTGTGAGGACCGGCGCATGGTTCGGCACGCCTAGCTAGGGCGTGTCGTCAAATGAGCCAAATGGCGCTGGCGGCGAGGTAGACGGCGGCGAGAAAGTTGCGCGCGGTCTTGTCATAGCGGGTTGCGATAGCCCGGAACTGCTTGAGTTTGGCGAAGAACGTCTCGATCAAGTGGCGTTCTTTGTAGAGATGCCGATCATACGTCCGGCGCGACTTGCGGTTGGCCTTTGATGGGATCACAGCCGTCTTGCCGGCGGTCGTGAGCGGCTCGATGACCCGCTTGTCGGCGTCGAATGCCTTGTCGGCGATCAGCGTTGCAGCCTGCATATCCGCCAGCAGATGGTCGGCGCCGACCAGATCATGCGCCTCGCCGCCCGTCAGATGAAACGCCGTCGGATTGCCGAGCGCATCGACCAACGTGTGGATCTTGGTGCTCAATCCGCCACGCGATCGTCCGATCGCCTGGTCTTCGCCGGCTTTTTTTTCGCGCCGGCACTGTGCTGGTGAGCGCGCACGATGGTGCTGTCGATCATCGCGTATTCATTGTCGGGGGCCGGGCAGGCAGGCGTGGGTTTCCCCGCCGCAGCAGTTCTCGGTCAGAAACCCGACCAGGGCCTGCATCCGGCCAAAATCCACCGCGTAGATCATCTGTCGCCCGGTGCGGCGGGGCGCGATCAGTGCCGCCCGCTGCAGATGTTGCAAATGAAACGTCAGCGACGACGGCAGGCAGCCCAGGCGCGCGGCGATCGCCCCGGCGGCGAGGCCGTTCGGGCCCTGCTCGACCAACATGCGGTAGATCGCCAGCCGGTGCTCATGCGCGAGCGCACCGAACGCCTGGACCACGTCAGGTGGCTGCATGGCGGATCTGGACGTCTGATCGAGTGGCCGCGCAGTGACGGCTGCGATCGGCACGGGCTATGGCTTGCGGGCGGCGATGGCGGCCGAGACGACGAAGTTCTCGACCCCTTTGTCCGGCGCCCAGGTCGCGATCAGGCTTCGGCTTTCCGGCTTCACCGCGACCTCGATCTGCTGAAACCCGACCGAGGCAAGCCAGGCCTCGATCTGCTGTACCGGCGCCGCGCCGACCACGCAGCCGCAGATCAGCTCGGCATCGCCGCGCAGATCCGCCGGCAGCGGCGCGATATTCACCACGTCGGAGATCGCCAGCCGACCGCCGGACTTCAGCACCCGGAACGCCTCGGCGAACACCTGCCGCTGGTCGGGCACCAGGTTGATGACGCAGTTGGACAGGATGACGTCGGCGGTGTTGTCGGCGACCGGCAGGTGCTCGAGCTCGCCCAGACGGAACTCGACATTGTCGGCGCCCAGCTGTGCGGCGTTGGCGCGGGCCTTGGCGAGCATCTCGTGCGTCATGTCGACGCCGATCACGCGGCCGGCCGGACTGACGGCGCGGGCGGCGAGGAAGCAGTCGAAGCCGGCGCCGCTGCCGAGGTCGATCACCACCTCGTTCGGTCGCAGCGCCGCGATGGCCTGGGGGTTGCCGCATCCCAGGCCGAGGTTGGCCCCGTCCGGGATCGCCGCCAGGTCGGCGTCCGCGTAGCCCATGGCGCGTGCCTTGGCCGCCGCGTCCGCCGGCGTGGTCGGGGCGCAGCAGGATGCGGCGGGGGCACAGCAGGACGCGGCATCGGCCGCGGCGATGCTGCCGTAACGATCACGCACCATGGTCTTGTGGTCGGATGTGTTGGTGGTGGGTGTGTCGGCGGCGGTGCTGTCGGCGGCGGGGCTGGCCATCGGCGGGATCCTTCTGTTGACGCGGCGTGTAGAGCCGCCTGGTGTAGGAGTCAACGATATTTCGTGAAATGTCGTAGGCTTGGGTGTCCCGCCCGACGTCGGTGCGTTTCCCTGCAACTCACCGACCCCGCGCGGCGGTGCAGCGGACTTCAACTCGCTGGCTGTCGTGCCCAAACCTGCTATCATCGCCAGCAATGCGAGCGGGGTGCATTCTGTGGCCAGCCTAGGCGTTCGGAACCTTGACAATGACCTCGTTGGCCGGCTCAAGCGCCGAGCGGCCAGGCACGGCCGCTCGGCCGAGGCCGAGGTTCGCTTGATATTGCGTCACGCCCTAAGTGGCGAATCAGAATCCAGTTTTGATGAACTTGCTACGGCCTTGCGGGCGCTGACCGCGGGGCAAAAGCATACTCCAGCCGAGGATCTGCTGCGCGAGAGTCGTGACGAGCGGTGACGACGTTTGTCATCGACGCCAGCGTAGCGATCAAATGGGTGGTGGATGAGGATGGAACGGCCGAGGCGCTGCTGCTTCGGCGCCATCGTTTACTTGCGCCCGATCTGCTGATCGCCGAATGCGCCAACATTCTTTGGAAGAAGGTGCGTCGGAAGGAACTCTCGGAGGAAGTGGCCGTGGTATCAGCCGGGGTCTTGGCGCGATCCGACATTGAATTCGAGGCATTGGCCGGTTTGATGGAGCAGGCGACCCGGCTGGCCATTCCTGCTTGAGCACGCCGCTTACGATTGCTTCTACCTAGCCTTGGCCGGCGTGCAAGGCTGCGATTTTGTGACGGCGGATGAGGTATTGCGGCGAAAGGTTCGGTCGGCCGGCTTGCCGATCAAGGCGGTTCTGCTGCGGGAGATTGGAGGGCATGAGAGGTAAGGATCGTCCCGCGCAGGCTCGAACGCCTGAGACCAATCGGCGCTTGCGCCGACCGGTCTCAGAGTCATTTTTCACGCGCCGCCCCCTCCTTCGCGCGCTCAGTCGCCCGCCAATCCGGCGCGCAGACCGGTCAACACATGCGTCGCCCGGTATTGTGCGTTCGCGACAGGACGAGAGCCAAGACATCGAGGACGTGGTCGTTACGATTTCGGCGTGTCGCCCATCGGTGAGCCGCGCTGCTGGTTGATAGCGGGCGGCGTGTCGTCCAAATCGGCGGCCCGCACCTTGGCATGATACGTTGTCCCCGCTATCGGCTTGCATGGTGACAGGGCAGGCTTCGCGAAGGTGGCACTGTTTGTTCCCCTGCAGCCTGGAAAGGGCCGGCGATGATCGAACCCGGATTGTTTCTCGCCTTCGTCGCGGCGGTGACGGTTCTGATGCTGATACCAGGGCCGAACGTCGCCCTGATCGTCGCCAACAGCGTTGCCTACGGTTCGAGATACGGTCTGCTGACGCTCGCCGGGACCAGTTCGGCGATGGTCGTGCAACTCGCGCTGACCGCACTGGGGATGACGGCGGTGCTGGGCACGCTGGGGGTCTGGTTCGAGTGGCTGCGATGGGCCGGCGTCGTGTATCTGCTGTTCCTGGGCATCGCGCAGTGGCGGGCGCCGGTGGTCGATCTAAGCCGGACGCGGGCGGAACCGAAGTCGGCACGCGCGATCTATCTGCGGGCGCTGCTGGTGTCGCTGACCAACCCGAAGACGCTGCTGTTCTTTGGCGCGTTCTTTCCGCAGTTCGTCAGCCTGAGCCGGCCGGTTGGGCTGCAGATCGTCACCCTGTCGGTCACTTTCCTGGCCATTGCCCTGCTGGTCGACAGCCTGTGGGCGCTGGTTGCCGGCCGTGCGCGCGGGCTGTTGGCGTCGCGCGGGCGGCTGCGGAACAGGCTGTCGGGCGGCATGTTGATCGGTGCCGGCGCCGCGCTGGCGTTCGCCCGGCACAAGTAGCCGGATCGCCCTGACCGAGCCGCGTGGGGGCTGAGCGGTGCGGGGGCTGAGCCGCGTAGGGGCTGAGCGGTGTGGGGGCTGAGCGGTGTGGGGGGCGAGCGATGTGGGGGCCGAGCGGTATTGGGGGTGGCCCTCGTTCAAGCGGACGACCCGGGGTATGATGGTCTGCGACGGCCTATTGTTGGTCCGCCAGCCTTATGCTGGCCGCGAGCGTTATGTTGGCCGCGAGCGTTATTCCGAGGGAAGAAAGCCATGTCCGAGACCCGTTTCCCGCCGCTGACCCACGAGACGATGACCGAGGAGCAGCGCGCCGTGGTCGACGCGATCCAATCCGGCCCGCGCGGCGCCGGGCTGCGCGGGCCGTTCAACGCCCTGCTGCGCAGTCCGACGCTGTGCGATCTGGTGCAGCGTGTCGGCGGCTATGTGCGCTTCGGCAGCTCGATCCCGGCGCCGCTGAATGAACTCGCGATCTGCATGGCGGGCCGCAAATGGGGGGCCCAGTATGAGTTCTACGCCCATCGCCGGCTGGGCATCGACGCCGGGCTGAACCCGTCGATCCTGGGCGCGATCGCGGTGGGACAGCGGCCGGCGGAGATGACCGGCGACGAGACCATGGTCTACCAGTTCGTCACCGATCTGTTGTCCACCGGCGCGGTGACGGACCCTCGCTATGGCGCGGTGCTCGATCGGTTTGGCGAGCGTGGGATCATGGATCTGGTGGCGGCGGTCGGCTACTACAGCCTGGTCTCGATGGTGCTGAATGTCGCGCAGGTGCCGCTGCCGGAAGGCGAGGCGGCACCGTTGAAGCCACTGTAGCAGCGCGCAGCCGAGCCGCGTGATACCGGCGCTATCCTGCTGACGACATCGTGCTGAGGCCTGATCCTGCTGCGGCCTGATCCTGCTGCGGCCGACCGGGAGAAGCGAGTGCCGCATTTCGGTCCGGCCGTGGGGCACCGACGTGTTACCACGCCGCGTGTGGCACTTGCGGGTTGTCCGATCTCTGGCTTCAGGCGAAACGCGACGGCGGAGGTGCGGATGCCGACTGGGGTGAGCCGTCCGGCCGTGATCAGGGTGTGTGCCGCGCTAATCGCATTGTTGATGACCGCTGCCGGCTGCACGCCGTTGTCGTTCCCGCCGCTGACCGCGGGACCGCGGCCGATCCCCGAGCCGATGGGTGGTCCGCGGAATCTGGTGGCGGACCTGGCGCCGATCATGCCGGATCGGGATGTCGTGACCGTCCCGCCGGGGGTCGATGGCTGCGACCCGGCCGGCGCTCGCGTCATCCGGGGTGCGTTTCCGGAAGGCGTGCTGTTCGCGACCGCCAGCGATGAGCCGGCGACGGACTCGACCGGGGTGCTGGCGTTGATGGCCGAGCGCCTGCGGCGTGACGCGCCCGAAGCCGAGGTCACCGTGCTGGGTCATACGGATGCGGTGGGGTCGGACACATACAACATTGATCTGTCCCGACGGCGGGCGCTGCATGTGCTGCGCGCGCTGGTGGACCAGGGCCTGGATCCGGGGCGGCTGAGCGCGATCGCCATCGGCAAGCGCCAGCCGATCGCCGACAACGGTTCGGCGGTGGGGCGGGCGCGCAACCGCCGGGTGGAGTTCCTCATTTCGGGGTGCCTGGCGGCCAACCTGGGTGTGGTGCGGGCGCAGGCGTCCGCGGCGGATGGCGGCGACACGCCGGTCGATGTGGTGCGGCTGGATCCCGGGTCCGGCTATGGGCTGGCGACGGTCGGCACGGTTTCGCTGCGCGGGTTAGGCGGGGATCGGGTGGAACCGGCGACGGTTGCGCCGGCACCGTCGGAACCGCTACGGGTGCTGCGACCACCCATCGGTGTGGCGAGACCGGCACCGGCGCCGCACTATCAGCCGAAAGCGCTTTCGCCTGAGGCGCAGCCGAATCCGCTTGGGCCGGCGGTGCCTTTTTAGCCGGGCGATGCTGGGTTGGCCGTTCCGGCCGGGGCCACTCTGACGACCAGGAGAACACCGCGATGGCTCGGGGCACGAGCGAGACCCGGACGGACACCAGACTGCCGACCGAGGATCTGAAATCCTCGTTCGACGCGGCGATGGCGTTCCCGGTGGAGCAGGTGAACACGCTGCGGGCGGCGCCGGACACGCTGACGGAGCAGGCCAGTCAGGAGGCTGCGTTCGGCCGGATCAGCGTCGGCGAAAACGGCCTGACACCGGGCATGCGGCTGCACGTTGTCGAGCCGGCCCGCGCGATGCTGGCGCAGTGGCGCCAGACCCGCCGGCGCTTCGACGTGGCGATCGAGCCGAAGATGCGCAGCATTCGTGCCTCGCAGGAGGGCGAGCGAGAGATCGTCGCCGCCAGGGACCGGGCGGCACAGGACGAGCGCGACGCCGAGGACAGGCTGGAGGCGGATCAGAACTACATCAGGGTGCGCAACGATTTCCGGATCGCGGAAAACCGCTATCACCAGATGCGGACCAACCATGAGAACCGCGACGCCAACATGGTGGCGTACAATCCGGTCTACTGGGCGGCGCTGCTTTGCATCGGCGTGGCCGAGTGGCTGATCAACTACGACGTGTTTTTCCTGTTCGCCGGGGTGGTGGCGATCGCCGCCGGTGCGACCATCGTGATGGGCGTATTGCTGGCGTTCGCGGCGCATGGGCATGGTCTGCTGTTCAAGCAGTGGTCTTATCGTTTCGGCGACCATCGTGAGGCGATCGACCGGCGCGGCGACGGGCGCCTGTTGGCGCTGTCGACGTTTTCGTTGCTGATCGTGCTGGGGGCGGCGACGGGATCGCGCTATGCCGCGGTGATGCATCAGCTGGCCGGTCGGCCGGCGATCAATCTGCTGGGGGCGGATGCGGATATCGCGGTTGATCCGATGCGGGACGTGCTTTTAAGCCTGCTGTGGAACGTGATGGCCTGGGCGGTCGGCGTATTCATTGCGTATATGGCGCACGACAAGGATCCGGAATTCATGGACGCGACCCGGCAATATTCGCGCGCGCATCGCCGCTATCGGCGGTTGCGCAAGCCTGTGCTGAACAAGGTCCGCCAGGTGCGTGCGAGGCTTGCCAAGGAAGTCGAGCGGCATCAGGCGGTGGCGCGCACCCGGGCTGCCGATGTCGCCGCCGAGCGGGAGTTGCTGGACCAGGTCGAGGCGCATGAGGCGGCGTTGGTGAATGCGCTGGCCGCGGTGGTGCGGGGTAATGCGCAGGGTTATCACGCCGGTCTGGCTCAATTGGCGGCGTCGCAGCGGGGCGCGGTGACGATCGAGCGGGTCGGGCCACGTGCCGGGCCGCTGAGCGTCGCGGACTTCCGGCATGAGGCGGTGAACATTACCGCGGAAATGATCAGGGAGCTTGGCTGATGCGGATCGGCAGACTGGTCGCGGTGCTGGCGTTGCTGGCGGCAAGCAACCTGCTGTGCGCGCCGTCCTGGGCGCTGTTCGACAGTTACGGACTGGATCCGACGTACTGCCAGCAGCCGACCGTGCGCAGCACCGTGGTCTACATCGACGACATGATGATGGCCGACGGGCAGACCGAATGGGCGACCAAGATCGGCACCAAGCTGCGGGCGACGCTGACGCCGGGGGAGCGGGTGACGGTAGTGCGGCTGTCGCCGGCGAACGGGCAAAGCAAGGAGTACTGGTCCGGCTGCTGGCCGGATTTCCCGGCGGCGAAGAAGGCGGCGTTGGCCTCGGAGACGTATATCCTGCGGCAAAATCCGGTCGATACGATAGTAGATCAGAAGAGATATTTCATCCGCGACTTCGGTGCGGCGCTAACGCGGATCTATCTCGATGCCAAGCGGCCGTTGGCCGAAGTCCGGGTTGATGCCGCAGCACCGCCGCAGAAGCAGATCCTGCGCGCGATCGCCTCGGACGAGGGGCGCTTCGCCGACAGTTCGATGACGATACGGGCGATCATCTACTCCGACCTGGCGGAGAACAGCGACCTGGGATCGGTGTTCCAGCCGCCGTCCGCTGATCCGCCGGCGTATGGCAAGCGGCTTGGGTCGTATCTGCGGCGCGGGGTGTTCTACGATTACGGCATGGGCGAGGATGTGCGCGGCGACCCGGCGTTTCTGGAGCAGGCGCGTGGTTTCTGGAACGCGGCGCTGCGTTCGATGGCGGCGACGGTGATGGGGCTTGGGGCCGACCTGAACGTGCCCAACACGCTGCCGCTGCGGGCGTATTCGTGGCCGGTGACGCTGTCGTTCGACGGCCAGCCGCTGGATGGACGGCTGTCGCTGCTGGTTGGCGAGGACGGCAACCTGGTGGACAGCTGGCTGGGCATTTCGCGATTGGGATCAGCCGCCGTCAGTGGAACATTCAAGTGTGGCGCGGGGGCGGAGGCGCGTTGTCGACTGGAGGCGGAAACGTCATCCGGTATCGCAACGAACGCGCCGTCGGAGCATCTGGGTCTGACGGGCGACGCCAAGGCGCTGAGCGGCAATCTGGGGGTGCGCGGGCAGGGGACGACGTTTCACCTACAAACCGAGCAGCCCGACGGCTGAAGGCCTTTGGGGCCGATCGGGTGATGATTGGCCGGGTCCTGGTGGGGTCGCGGCGGGCGGCTGGCATACGCGTTCGCAAAGTGCAACATTACGACGGTTGAAAGCGATCCGAGCAGGACGCTGATGGCCTTCGGTGTGTGTAAATCACATCGATTCTCAGGTTCAGCCGACCGCGAAGGCGGCCTCAACGCGGGTCGATCCCGCAGGCGCTCAGTCAAGCCATATTGCGTTGACTTACTTTACATTGACTGCTTCGGTGCCGCGCTAACGGCTTTGCTCTCACGTGTTGGCGTCTGAGGCAATCAGGGGTCGCGGGGGAAACTCGATCTGATGGTCATGAAGCAGGTTTTTCGTCACCCGATCGCAACCCTGACAACGATCTTGAGCGATCCGATCGATAGCGCATTCCAGGTCCGCGAACGGGTTGTCGACCGTCTCAGTCACGTGCCGCTGAGCGCGTATCGGCCTGACGGCGACTGGGAAATGCGGTTGACAACCCAGCTTGACCTGCCAGCGGACAACGCGTTCGAACCGTTATGGACGCAGGTTGTCGCATCGCTGCAACAGCGCGGACTCGGGGTCGGGCCCAATTCATTTTATGGATGGAACGATGGCGATGCGGGCCTGGTGCGCGCGATCTGGCGTGTGGTTCGCCATCTGCGCCCGCAGCACGTCGTCGAGACCGGTGTGGCACACGGCGTGACGTCGCGATTCGTTCTGGAGGCGTTGCAGCTGAACGGCAGCGGCCGGCTGTGGAGCATCGACCTGCCGCCGTTCAACCCGGAGAAGCGCAAGGAGGTCGGCATCGCGGTGACCGATGCTCAAAGGCAGCGATGGCGCTACATCGGCGGAACCAGTCGCAACAAATTGCCGAAATTGCTGGCCGAATTGAAGAGCGTCGACGTGTTTATCCATGACAGCTCGCACAGCAACCAGAACGTCATGTTCGAACTGGAAACGGTTTGGCCGTTTCTGCGTCCGGGCGGCGTGATCTTCGTGGACGACATCGACATCAGTCCGGCGTTCGGTCGCTTCAACGCGCGCCATCCCGATCATGTGTCCTTGATCTGCGAGGCCGAACCGCTGACGCCGGACGGGCGGCGATTCAATCAGAAGGGCTTGTTCGGCATAATCTGCCGCAACAGCGAAGCGACGAACGGCGCGACCGCGGCGCGGTCAGGTGGCGTTGGATGAGCCCGCCGCGGATCAAGGGTAGGCTTCGGATCGCCGGCCGGGGGCAATTTTCGTTCCGCACGACGATCATAGCGTGAAGCGGGCGTCTTCGTCGTGTCTGCAAAATGAATATCCGCGAAATCAATATATGGGGGATTGAAAGTTCATGTCAGGATCGACGTTCACGTGGGTTGGCGGCGCCGACAGCAACGGGGCCAACAACTGGACCACCCCGGCCAACTGGAGTGTTGGCGGCGTGCGGGCGACGCGGGTTCCGGACGCCGCGGCCGATATCGCGGTCATCAGCGTCGATGACGGCGCCAAGGATGCGATCATCAGCGCCGGCCAGTCCATCACGGTCGCCAGCCTGACCATTGGTGACACCGCGGGCGGCGCGCAGGGCGGTCATGTCGTGGTCGGCGGCAGCTCGGGTCCGCGCGCGGTCGGCGGCGGTGGCGGCGGCACGCTGACCTCGGTCGGTGCCATCACCATCACCTCGCCCAATTCGGGCGGTGCCATCGTCGGCGGCAAGAACGGCGTGGTGACCGCGCCGTCGATGACGGTGAACGGCGGACCCGGCGTGCTGATTGGCGGCGGCGGGACGTTCGACATTGCGACCCTGGTCAACAACGGCGGCATCCTCGCCGATGGCGGCTACTTCGACCTTGGGCCGCTGGTGCTGAACAGCGGAACGATCTCGGGCACCGGCTTCATGGAGGTCAGCGGCTACTCGACGCTGGAGATCAATGCCGCGACCGCGCAAGAGCTTCGGGTGGCGGTCAATCAGGGGCAGACGGCCGCCGTCGTGCTCGACCGACCGGGCAATTTCACCGGCTCGCTCAACCTGCTGAATGCCAACAGCGATATCGACCTGTTCCTGAAAGGTGAGACGCCGACCAGCGTCGCCTACGATCCGGTCGGCAAGGACCTGGTGGTCAACGGTGCCGGCGGCGCGGTGCTGAACAGAATCCCGTTCACCGGCGCCGGTGCGGAGCCGCTGGCGGTGGTGACTTCGACGCGGGCGGGATTCGGTGAAGTGGCGATCGGCATTCCGGTGATGGCGTCGTCGGAGTTCGACAAGGCTTATTATCTGGCACAGAATCCGGACGTGGCGGCGGCCGGGGTTGATCCGTTCACCCACTTCGACACGGTCGGCTGGAAAGAGGGACGCAATCCGGATGCGTTCTTCAACGTCAATTACTACCTCAATCAGAATCCGGATGTCGCCGCGGCCCATATCGATCCGTTGACCCACTACGAGACGGTGGGATGGAAGGAAGGGCGGGATCCCAGCGTGATGTTCAGCACCAGCGCCTATCTGCAGGCCAACCCCGACGTCGCGGCAGCGCATGTCGATCCGCTGATGCAATATCTGCAGTATGGCGCGCTGGAAGGACGCATGGCTTTCATGGCGACGCCGCGTGCTGTCGGACCGCAGAATCCGCTGGTGGACAACAGCTACTACTTTTCGCAGAACGCCGATGTCGCGGCGGCCGGGCTTGATCCGTTCGCACACTACGACTCGATCGGCTGGAAAGAGGGGCGCAATCCGGACGCGCTGTTCGATACGAAGTACTATCTGCTGCAGAATCCGGACGTGGCTGCCGCCGGGATCGATCCGATGCTGCATTACGAGACGACCGGCTGGAAGGAAGGCCGCAATCCCAGTGCGGCGTTCTCGACCCCGAAATATCTCGCCGCCAATCCCGATGTGAAGGCCGCGGGGGTCAATCCGCTGGTGCAATATGAGCAATACGGCATGCACGAGGGTCGGGCGATCTATCCGGTGTAGTCATCGGTCGTGACCGGACGAGCGGCGGTATTACAGGGTGATCGCTTCGGGTTGAAGCAATCACCCTGGTATCGGTGTTGTTCGAAAGGGCGGTCGCGTCCGAGATCGGGTGTGATCAAGCTGGCGGCCGGGCGGGACTCGTGCCGCCGGTGGGAACGGCAACCGCCGCGCGGCCCAGCCGCGGGCTGTCCGCTCAGGCGTGATCAGGACCGGGCGTGATCAGGATTGAGCGTGGTCAGGATTGGGCCCCGGGTGACAGGACGATGCAGTTCGACCGGCCGTGGGTGATCTTTTGGCACGCCTCGATCGCGGTGCCGCGTGACATCCCGATCATCCGCGCGCGCCACAGGACGGCATGGCCCTGGTGCACACCGGCCACATAGGGCCTCGCCACCGCGAGTTCCGCGTGGGCATGGTGCTGTGCCGCCTGCAGCGCGCCGTGCGCCTGGCCTGGATTGGCGAACGCGCCGATCTGGATCGCCCATTGTCCAGGCGCGGCGGGGCCATGGCGGGCGGGCGCGGCGTCGGCGGCGTTGGCTGCGGCGATCAGCCGGAAGCCGCCGCGCGGCGGCGCCGGGGGCATGCTGAGCAGAACCAACTGTTGGCCATGGCTGACGCCACGACGCGACGGTTCGGGAAGCTGCGCGACCTCCACCGCGTGATGCCGCGGCAGGTGGCCGCCGCTGCCGGGCCGTGCCCGGGCCAGCATGACCGGACGGCTGTAGCGCCGGCCCGGCGGGATGTTCACCGGCAGATTGTTGATCGCCAGGCCGTCCGCGTCCGAGCGGTTGTTCGGGTAGATGCCGCGCAGGTTGGGGCCGATCATCGCCACGTAGCGGCGGGTTTCATCCGGCAGCGGCCGCAGGTTGGCCAGGTAGTCATCAAGCCGAGCGGGACCGGCATTGTAGGCGGCGAGGAAGCCGGGCGAGCCGTAGAGCTCGTACATCTCGCGCATATAGGCGACGCCGGCGAGGATGTTGTCGTGCGGGTCGAACGGGTCGTCGCCGAGGTGGTAGCGGTCGCGCAGCTCATCATAGGTGGCGGGCATCACCTGCATCAGGCCCATGGCGCCGACACCCGAGGTGACCAGGCTGCCGTCGACGAACTCCTGACCGCCGGACTCGACCCGCATCAGCGAGCGGATCCAGATTTCCGGCATATCGAATCGCGCCGAGGCTTCGCGGATGAACGGGCCCCAGGGATCCTCGGGCGGCCCCGGCGGGGTATAGTCGTGCCTGGCATGGGCGGCATAGTGGGCGGATTCCCGGATCGCGTCCTGGTGCGGCATCGAACCGCAGGCGGCCAGGGCGGTCAGCAAGGCCAGGGTCCCGGCGAAACGGAGGCGGCAGAGGGTGAGCAAGCGGCCCGTTGTCATCATGCGGTAGCGTCTCCGTAGCGACTTGAAACAGCTCGGAATACGGCAGACCGGCGGTCACCGCTTATCCAATTACTCAGGAACGTGGTCTAAGCCCTTAAACGAGTTCTATCTTTCAAGCAAGTTATCTCGTCTCGGTGTCAAGCTGGAGGGAGTCGGGGGTTTTCGCTGTAATGCCGCATGTGACGCATGAGGTGACGCGGATGTCATTGCGTGGCAAAAAGTTGCCGTACCGCATCGTCAGCTGGCGTTCGCGGCGATGTCTGGGGCCGGGCAGGCCCGTGTTGTGCCATCTCCGCGAAAGGAGTATGCGGCCGGCGCTATGAGCAGTGCTGTGACCACGATCGCCCCCGCCGCGGAGCTGAACCTGCGGGCGGATACGATGCTTGCCACGCGCAACCGTCTGGCGAAAGCCGATGTCGTCGGCGGGATGAAGCTTTGGCGGCTGGCCTGGGCACTGGGGTGGCTGGATATCCGGCTGCGCTACCGCGGCTCGATGCTGGGACCGTTCTGGCTGACGATCTCCACCGGCGTGATGGTGGTCTCCCTGGGGTTTCTGTATTCGGCGCTGTTCAAGATCCACCTGCGGGAATATCTGCCGTTCCTGGCGCTTTCGCAGGTGCTGTGGGCTTTCCTGGCGGCGGTGGTGTCCGAGGCCTGCACCGCCTTCACCGACGCCGAGGGGGTGATCCGGTCGGTGCGCATGCCGTTCTTCGTGTTCTCGATCCGGGCGATGATCCGCAACGCCATCGTGCTGGGCCACAATATCGTGGTGATCCTGGTGGTGTTCGTGATCTTCGCGATGTGGCCGGGTTGGCAGTCACTGCTGGCGATCCCCGGCCTGCTGGTCTGGACGCTGGACGGGCTGGCGCTGACCTTGCTGCTGGGGGCGTTCTGCGCCCGCTTCCGCGACATCCAGCCGATCGTGAACAGCGTGATGCAGATTGCCTTTTTCGTCACACCAGTGATCTGGAAGCCGGAGCAGCTGGGACCCGGGGGGGTTGAAAAACTGGCGCTCAATCCGTTCTTCGACCTGCTGGAGATCGTGCGCGGACCGGTGCTGGGCAGCCCCATCGCCTGGACCACCTGGATCGGAGCGTTTGGCTACAGTGCGATCCTGTGCGCCATGTCCTGGGCGTTCTTCGTCCGGGCGCGCGGCCGCGTCACGTTCTGGATGTAATCATGGCCGTCAGCGCACTGATCGAGGTGGAAAACGTCTCGGTCCTGTTCCCCTTGTATCACGGCAGCTCCCGCAGCCTGAAAAAGATGATGGTGGCCGCGGCGTCGGGGCGGCTGGCCCAGGATCAGCAGCAGCGGGTGGTGGTGCGGGCGTTGAGCGACATCAACCTGCGCCTGCAAAGCGGCGACCGGCTGGGTCTGGTCGGGTCCAACGGGGCGGGCAAGACCACGCTGCTGCGCGTGCTGGCCGGGATCTACGAACCGGTGCTGGGGCGGTTGCGGGTGAAGGGAAGCTTGAACGCGCTGCTCGACCCCAATCTGGGGATGAACATGGACCTGACGGGACGGGAGAACATCCTGCTGCGCGGGTTGTACAACGGGTTGCCGCGGTCTGCCTTGCCGCGGCTGGAGGAAGACGTCGCCGACTTCGCCGAACTGTCGGACTTCATCGACCTGCCGGTGCGGATCTACTCGGCGGGCATGGTGGTGCGCCTGGGCTTCGCGCTGGCGACCTCGATCAAGCCGCAGATCCTGCTGATGGACGAATGGTTCCTGGCCGGTGATGCGGTGTTCATGGACAAGGCGCGCCACCGGCTGGAGGCGATGGTCCGGGGCGCCGACATCCTGGTGCTGTCGAGCCATCATGCGGACATCATCGAAAACTGGTGCACCCGCGCGCTTTGGCTGGATCAGGGCAAGGTGATGGCGGACGGCCCGGCCAGCGAGGTGCTGGATCAGTATCTGGGTCCGGCGCCGGAGCAAGCGGACGGGGCGCATGGGGAGGCCAGGCGCGGGGTTCAGCCGCTGGATCCCGCGACGCCGCGCGGGGGCCTGGATAAGATGACCGGGCGCGCGCAGGAGGCGGGAGGCGCGCACGAAGGGCAGGAACCAGAGGTGGTCGGCCGGTCCGGGTAGCCTCGCTGCACGGAGATTTGACGTGTTGCAGCCCAAGGAGGCCTCCGTATCGAATGACTTTCAGAGGCTCGGGCAGTACCCCGCGCAGTCAGCAGCCTTTTCCCCTAAGATGATCATTCGGCGGAGGGAAGACGTTCCCGAGCATTTGCCATTTACCTACTCTGCAACGCTTAACTGGCCCATGGCACGACCTCCCGCCATGCGATCGACAAGATGATCAGGCGCAGCTCATCGGAGGCCGACATGTCAAAAACTCACCAGTATGGGGCGAACGTTTCCTGGACTGGCGACCGAGGGGAAGGCACGCGGCGCTACAAGGGGTATGACCGGACGTGGCGCATAGCGACGCCGGGCAAGCTCCCGATTGAATGTTCGAACGACCCCTTGCTGGGCGGTGATCCGTCAAAGCCGAACCCTGAGGACCTATTGCTGGCCAGCCTTTCGGCCTGTCACATGCTCTGGTTTCTGCACCTGGCAAGCGAGGCCGGTATCGTTGTTCGCGGCTATGAGGACGCGCCGATCGGCGTTGGCGACACCGGTCCACGCGGAGCGGGCCGGTTCCTGAGCGCGATCCTGCGGCCGACAATTACTGTCGAACGTGGCGCCGATCTGGTGAAGGCCGACGCGCTCCACCACGCGGTGCACGACTACTGCTTTATTTCCCGCTCAGTGAATTTTCCGATCGAATATGCGGCCAATTACGTGGAGACGTAATGCCCGACACTGCTCAAACGTTGGCCGTCTACCGCAAGCGACCCGTCGAAACCTTTGTGTAGAAGTCGTAGTCTCTACCCGGCGCGGCGGCGGAGCAGGTGGGCGCACAGCAGCGGCACCACCGTCACAGCGATGGTCAAGGTCGAAACCGCCGCGATGGTCGGATCCAGCGCATAGCGCAGGTCCTCCCACATCCGCCGCGGCAGCGTCACGGCGTTCTGGCCGGACAGGAACAGCGCCACCACGAGTTCGTCGAACGAGGTGATGAACGCGAACAGCGCGCCGACCAGCACCCCCGGCCGGATCAGCGGCAGCGTCACCTGGCGAAACGTGGCGAACGGCGAGGCGCCGAGGCTGAGCGCCGCCATTTCCAGGCGCCGGTCGAAGCCGGCCAGGCTGGCGCCGACGCTGGTGACGACGAACGGCACCGCGAGGCAGGTATGCGCCAGCACCAGCCCGGCGGGGGTGCCGACGAGGCCATAGCGGGCGAAGGCGTAATAGACGCCGATCGAGACGATGATCACCGGCATGATCAGCGGCGACAGGATCAGTCCAGTGGCAAGCATGCGCGCCACGCCGGGCAGCCTGGCCAGGCCCAGCGTGGCGAGGGTGCCTAGCAGGGTCGACAGCACGACGACCGCGACCGCGACCTGAAGGCTGAGCCAGGTCGCGTCCAGCCAATCGCGGCTGCCGAGGTATTCCCGGTACCAGCGCACCCCGAAGCCGGGTGGCGGAAAGGTGAGGTAGCTGGCCGAGGAGAACGACAGCACCACGACGACGATGATCGGGGCGATCATCAGCAGCAGAATAAGCGCCACGACCGCCTGCATCAGCCGCTGCCCGGCGGTCATCGGGCGGCCACCCGGAAGGTTCGGCCGACGCTGAACAGGCGCTGAAACACCGCCATGATCGCCAGCGTGGCGGCCAGCAGCGCCGCCGACAGGCAGGCGGCATAGGGCCAGTTCAACTGATCGACCTGCTGGGCGATCAGCATCGAGATCGTCATGTCCCGGGGGCCGCCCAGCAGCGCCGGCGTGATGTAAAAGCCAAGCGACAGCACGAACACCAGCAGCACCCCCGCCGCCACGCCCGGCATCGACAGCGGCAGGATGACCTGCTGGAACACCCGGAACGGCGGCGCCCCAAGCCCCAGCGCCGCCTTGCGCAGGGACGGGTCGATCTGGCGCAGCGCATTGGCGATCGGCAGGATCATGTATGGCAGCAGGATGTGGATCATCGCGATATGCACCGCGATCGAGGTGTTCAGGATGCGCAAGGGGTGGTCGATCAGCCCGGCGGCGAGCAGCGCCTCGTTCAGCAGTCCGCGCCGTCCCAGCAGCACCATCCAGGCATAGCTGCGGACCAGGATACTGGTCCAGAACGGCAGCAGCACGACGACCAGCGCGATGGCGGCCATCCGGCCTGGCCGCACCAGGGCGAGGGCGACCGGGTAGCCCAGCAGCAGGCACCCGGTGGTCACCGCGATGGCGGTGTGCAGCGTCGTCCAGAACACGTGTAGGAAGACCTGGTCCGCCACCAACGCTCGGTAGTTCGCCAGCGTCCAGGTCGGCTGCGCCACGCTGCGCAGCAGCATCGCCAGCACCGGCAGAGCGTAGAACGCCAGCATGAAAATCAGCAGCGGCGTCACCAGCAGCAACGGCACGGCCCAGGCGGGCGTCATCCGGCGAGGCCGCACGGGGAAGGTGGCGCCTGGGGACGTGGCGCCCGGGGAAGGCGGCGTAGGGACAGACGAAATGGGGGTCGGCATGGAGGCCGGTGGCGTGGGGGTCGGCGTGGGGGAAGACGTCCGCGGCGCCGCGGCGGCCGCCGGCCGGGGTTCAGACAACAACCGTATCCGCCGCCAGCCAGGCGATCTCGGCCTGCTCGCCGACCGCCCGGCGGCGGATCGCCGCGCCCGACGGCTCCTTCAGGACCATCGGCGTGCCATCGGGGGCGGCCAGCAGGTAACGGCACCGCTCACCGGCGAACACGGCGTCGGTCACCGTGGCGCACATCCGGTTCAGTGCCGGGGTAGCCAGGCCATCGGCGAAGCGCATCCGTTCGGGGCGCATCGTCAGCATCACCTTGTCGCCACGCGCCGGGCGAGAGGGTGCCACCGCACGCACCATGGTGCCGCCGCATTCGGCGACGACGATGTCCTGATCCTGGAAGCCGTGCACGATGCCGGGCAGGAAGTTCGACTCGCCCAGGAACGCGGCGACGAAGCGGTTGCAGGGCCGGTCGTAGAGATCCTCCGGCCGACCGAGCTGGGCGATGCGGCCTTCATTCATCACCGCGATGCGGTCCGACATGGTCAGCGCTTCCTCCTGGTCGTGCGTGACGTAGATGAAGGTGATGCCGAGGTCGGCGTGCAGACGGCGCATCTCCAGCTGCAGGCTTTCGCGCAACTGCTTGTCCAGCGCCCCGAGCGGTTCATCCATCAGCAATAGGCGGGGGTTGAAGACGATGGCTCGGGCCAGGGCCACCCGCTGCTGCTGGCCGCCGGACAGCTGCCGTGGATAGCGCGCGGCGTATCCGGGCAGCCGCACCAGATCCAGCGCCTGCGCGACCATCCGGGCGCGTTCGCGGCGGACGATGCCGCGCTGCTTCAGCGGGAAGCCGATGTTGTCGGCCACCGTCAGGTGCGGGAACAGGGCGTAGTTCTGGAACACCATACCGATGTTGCGCCGGTGCGGCGACAGGCCGACGACCGACGTTCCATCGATGGTGATGTCGCCGGCGCTGGGTGTCTCGAACCCGGCGATCATCATCAGTGTCGTGGTCTTGCCGGAGCCGCTGGGGCCCAGCAGCGTCAGGAACTCGCCGGCGGCGACGGTCAGCGAGACACCGCGCACGGCGCCGACGCCGCCGAAATCCTTTTCCAGTTTCGACAGAGAAACGATCGCGCCGGTCATCCAAGCAGCCATTTGTTGAAACGGTCGATGACGGTGTTCCGGTTGTCGGCCCACCACTGGTAGTTGTAGGTCACCAACTGCGCGCGGATATCGGGTGCGCTGGGCAGTATCTTCATCTGTTCGGCGGTCATGTAGGCGGCCGACTTCGCATTGACGAAGCCATACGGGATCAGCGACGACAGCCGCGCCTGCGGTACCGGCATGGTCGAGAAGGCGATGAACTTCATGGCGTTGGCGCGGTTCCTCGCACCTTTCGGCACCGCCCAGCAATCGCGCTTCGCCAGCCCCTGTTGCCAGCTGATCTCGGCCGGCACGCCGGCTTTTTTCAGCGGCTCCATCCGGCCGTTCCAGACGCTGCTCATGACGACCTCCTTGTCGGTCAGCAGCTGGATCGGCACGGCACCGGTGTCCCACCACTTCACCACGTCCGCCCGGATCTTGTCGTAGCTGGCGAACGCCATATCGAGGTCGAGCGGGTACAGCTTGTCCGGCGGCACACCGGCGGCGAGCAGGGCGAACTCCAACTCCGGGTTGTTGCCGCTGCTGGCGCCGACCAGGGACCGATCGCCGGGGAATTTTCGGGTGTCCCAGAAATCGGCCCAGCCGCTGGGCACGGCGCCCTTGAAGGCATCGGTGCGGTAGCCCAGGACCTGCGCCCAGACCAGCATCTCCAACCCGCGGTCAAACCGGAATTCGTCACCGACGCCGGGGTCGATCAGGTCGTAGTCGACCGGCTCGAAGTAGTCGCCGTGCTTTTGCAAGGTCAGCACCGAACCACGGCTGATCTGGGCCATGTCCCACTCGACCGTGTTGGTGTCGACCATGGCCTTGATCTTGGTGAAATCCGAACCGGCGAAGTCGTTCACCTTGATGCCGCTGAGCTTCTCGAACGGTTCGAAATAGGCTTTCTTCTGCGTTGCCTGCATGAAGCCGCCGAACGTGGCGATGCGCAGTTCGCCACTGCCCTTGAGCTTTTGCGGGATCGGCGGGATCTCGGGCAAGGCCGCCCGCGCGCGGGTCGAAACGAACGGCAGCGCCAATCCGGTCGCCAGCACGGTGCGCCGGCGCAGTGTATATTTGGCCATCGGATCAAAACTCCAGCAGGTTGGCGCGGAACTGGGCGTGGCTGTAGGCGGAGCGGACCAGGCCGCGATCCTGCAGGGCGGGGACCAGCCCGTCCTCGATCTCGGCCAGCAGGCGACGGCTGACGTTCGGCATGGAGAACAGGAAGCCGTCGCCGCCGACTTCCGCCATAACCTCGCCCATTCGCGCGGCCACGGCGTCGGGGGTGCCGACCAGTTCGACCGACAGGGCGACGACGTTGTGTTCGCCCATCGCCTGGCGCAGGGTGCGGCCGGCGGCCATCTTCTTGAACAGATCCAGGGTCTGCTGATGGCCGTTGGTGGTCAGGTCATCGGGCAGCGGCCGGTCGAGGTCCATCTTGCCGAAGTCGATGTTCATCAGCTTGCCCAGATGCGCGAGACGCTGCGGGACCTGCAGTGCGGCGCGGGCTTCGCGGATGCGCTTGCGCTCCTGCGCGTCGGCCTCGGTCTCGCCGATGATCGGGGCGACCATGAACAGCACCTTGCAATCGTCCGGGTCGCGGCCGTGCAGCACCATGCGGGCGCGGACGTCGTCACGGTAGTGCTTCATTCCGTCGATGCCCTTGGGGTGGGCGACGATGGTGTCGGCATGCAAGGAGGCGAAGGCACGGCCACGGGGCGAGCCGCCAGCCTGGGCGATCACCGGACGGCCCTGCGGCGCCGGGCCGGAATTCAGCGGGCCGCGGGTCTTGTAGAACCTGCCTTCATGGTTCACCGCATGGACCTTGGCGGGATCGACCAGATGGCCGGAGGCGCGGTCGGCGATGATCGCCCCGGGTTGCCACGAGTTCCAGAGGCGCTGCACGACGTCCATATACTCGTCGGCCATGTCGTAGCGCAGGTCGTGCTCGGGCATGCCGTTCAGGCCGAAATTCATCGCCGCGAAGTCGGAGCTGCCGGTCACCATGTTCCAGCCGATGCGTCCGGCGGAGACCTGATCGAGTGTCGCGACCAGGCGGGCGAGCAAATAGGGCGGGTAGGCGTAGGTGCCGAAGGTGGGGACGATGCCGATGCGCGACGTCACCTGGGTCATCAGGGAGGCGACCACCGACGGATCCTGCCGCGGCACCGCGATGGCGTGCTTCAGATAGAGTTCGGTGGATCCGCCGAAGCTTTCGCCGACATAGGAGCTGTCCTCCAGCAGGATGTAGTCGAAGCAGGCGCGTTCGAGACTGCGCGCCATGTCGAGAAACAGCTCCGGCTGCTGCCAGGTGGTGCCGATATGGCCGGTCCACGGTTCGCCCCAGGCCTGCACGCTGGACCCCTGCAGGAACCATGCGAGGTGGAAGGGTTTAGGGGACATTGATCGCCTCTGTCGCTGTCTGGGTGGTGGGAGAAGCAAACCGCGTGCCCAGATGCCTGGCGGCGGCGTGGCAGGCGGGCGGGCGGAGCCTGTTCGTTACGGTATAGGCTGGATCAGCGGGGCAGACCGGCAGGAGCGTGACGGCGCGGCAGGACAGGCGCCTACGGAACCGGCAACTTGACTATAGACCAAGCATATCCCGGATGCGGCCATAGGTGACGCGGGCGGCGACATCCGAGCGCCACAGCGCATGGAACGGCATTTCCGTGATCGTGGTGATCGGCATGTCGAGTCTGGCGGTCGGGCCGCCGATGATCCGGCGGGCCAGTTCCGGCCCCATCGCGGAGCTGATCGCCACGCCGCGGCCGTTGTAGCCGAGGCAGACCAGGACGGTCTCATCGGGCTGGTGAACATGCGGATAGTGATCGGGGGTGTAGGCCAGCTGGCCGCTCCAGCCGTGGGTCCAGCGCACGCCGCGCAGGGCGGGCCACAGGCGGGCGGCGTAGCGGGTCAGGTAGCGCAGGGTCCGCGGCGTGGCGACGTCGCGTTGCACGCTGCGGCCGCCGATCAGCAGCCGGTTGTCGGTGCCGATGCGGTAATAGACGGTGATGTCGCCGATCTCATACACCGATGACCGGGACGGCATGATCGACTGGACGATGGTATCGGGCAACGGTTCGGTGGCGGCGATGGCGCTGAACAGGGGGACGATGCTGCGCCGCAGCCTGGGCCACAGGTCGTCGGTGTAGCCGTTGGTCGCCAGGATCAGCTGTTCAGTCGTTACGACGCCGTGCGGGGTCTGCAATCGCCAGCCGGTCGCGGTCTTGCGCACCCGCAGCACCTTGGTGTCGCCGTGGACCGCGGCGCCCTGTTGCATCGCGGCCCGGGCCAAGCCGCGGGCGTACCCGAGCGGATTGAGCTGGCCGCCGCGCCGGTCGCGCATCGCGGCCTGGTAGCGGTGCGTCCCCGCCGCGGTTCGGATGCCGTCTCGATCAAGTATCGAAACCGCGTCGCTGCGCGGCGCCCACTGTGCCGCGGACGCCTGAACCTGATCGGCCGCCCGTTGCGTGATGGCGGCGCGCAGGGTGCCCGATTGCAACGCCGCGCAGGGGATCTGGTGGCGTTGGATCAGGTCGAACACCAGGTTCGGCGCATTGCCGGACAGGGCAACCATGCGTCTGCCCAGGTCGGCGCCGAAATCGGCCTCGATCCGATCGGGATCATGTTTCAAACCCGGATTGACCTGGCCGCCGTTGCGGCCGGAGGCCCCCCAGCCCGGCTGGTTTGCCTCCAGCACGACGACGTCGACGTTGTTTTCGGCCAGGTGCAATGCCGCCGACAGGCCGGTGAAGCCGCCGCCGACGATGGCCACGGCGGCGCGTCGGTCGCCGGTGAGCGGCGGCGTCGCCGGTGCGGGGGCGGCGGTCTCGGCGTAGAGGCTTGGCGGCAGCGGGCGGGCGGGCATCGTTCGGTCTTCAAATGGCGGAGCGTCGTTGCGAAAACGCTGTTGATCCGGATGGGTCGGTCTCAATGCGATGATGCCGGCGATGCCGCCAGTTCGGCAACCAGCAGGCAGGCGGCGGCTTGCCCAGGAGCGGCGATTTTCAAGGCTGGGTCATGCTCGGCGCAGTCGGGCACCGCATGAACGCAGCGCCGGCGGAACCGGCAGCCACCCTGGGTTTCGCCGGCTTCAACCGGCAGCGCCGTGCGGTCGCGGGCGCGTCGCTGAAGACCCCGTGGCACGGCGTCAAGCAGAGCGCGGGTGTAAGGATGCAGGGGGCTCGTCAGCACCTTGTCGGGGCGGCCGCTTTCCACCACTCGCCCGCCATACATCACCGCGATTCGGTCACAAACCCGAGCCACCACGGCCAGATCGTGGCTGATCAGGACGATGGTCAGGCCCAAGGTCTGGTTCAGCTCGCGCAGCAGATTTATGATCTGACCTTGCAACGAAACATCGAGCGCGGAAACCGGTTCATCCGCGACCAGCAGCGATGGCTCCATGGCAAGTGCGCGGGCGATGCCAACCCGTTGCCGCTGGCCGCCGGACAGTTCGTGCGGATAGCGATCGAGCAGTTGGGTGTCCAAACCGACCTGACCAAGCAGCTGCGCGACATGGGGCGCGCGGGCGGAGTTGGGCATGCCACGCGCCGCCACCGCCTGCCGCAGGATGACGCCGATGCGCTTGCGCGGATTAAGCGATGAATGGGTATCCTGGAACACCATGCCACGACCCCCGCGACCTTGTGGCCGAGGCCATCGCAAGGATTGAACAGCAGTTGGACCAGATCGAGGGGGACGCTGCGTAGGCGAGCCCGATAATGTGCAGTATGGAAAACTTCTCCCGCCGCATTCTGCCACGGTCGCAGGGTTAATTCTCTTGAAAATGGATGCTCTTTTCTCGAAGGAAAACTATAAAATCTGGATCAACTGATAGAAACCTGACCGGCTCAAAATCCGAATAGGTCGTGACTTCTCCGGGGGTGTAGACGGGAGGTCCTTCAATCAAGGAGGTAATCGTTCCGCCCACTTGTCCGGCAGCCCTTGGAAGCTGGCGCGTCCATAAACGGTGCGCTTCAAGGATCTCGCGCTTTCGTTCGGCAGCAACCTAAATATTCGGCATCTTTTAGTCTACTTCAACAATGAAATACGCGCCATATGGCGCGGAGGACTGGTGAAATCAAGATCGTTCGCAACGAAGCGCGGGGTCCAGTGATCTACCGAAATTCAAGACTTCCGGTTTTCTCCATTGACCAAGATATTTCAATGGGTTGCAATTCCCGTAAGATATGACCGAAATAGGTGGGCGCGGACGCGCCAGTTTAGCCCAGGGCGGGCGCATCGGGCGTCGGATACCGTTTGACATGGATCAAATCTGCCCGCTGCTTGGCCTGCCAGAGATCGTAAGCCGTCTGTACGCCAAGCCAGGTTTCGGCATTGCTCCAGCCAGCTTTTTCCAGTCGGATCGCCATGTCCGCCGACACGCCGTTGCGGCCGTTCAGTAGTTCCGAAAGCGACTGCCGGGATACGCCTAGCCACGCCGCCGCCGCCGTGACCGTCAGGCCCAACGGCTCTAGGCAGTCTTCCCGTATGATTTCGCCCGGGTGAGGCGGGTTAAACATCTCCATGGCGTTGCCCTTCATTTCGTTAGTGATAGTCCACAAGATCAACATCCGTGGCGTCTTCATCCTCGAACTCGAAGACCAGCCGCCAATTGCCCGACACCCACGCGGCCCACTGGCCTTTGCGATCCCCCCTGAGCTGATGCAGCCGATAGCCTGGCGCATTGAGCGCGGAAGCATCTTTGCCCTTGTCCAGCAGCGCCAGCATGCGGCGCAGCTTGGCGGCGAGTTGCGGGTTTACTCCGCTTGTGTCGTCTCGCGTGAACAGCCGTTCGAGGCCTTTATGTTGAAAGCGCCGGATCATCCCGAAAGGTAAACCGTCAGGCGACGGTTGTCAATCCAATTTTGATAGGGCCGGTCGGTTGGTGCCGAGAGGCAATAATCCTGGTGGGGCTGCCGATCGAGACCTGACCCACGGCCTGCCGACTTATGGGCTCGGGTTCATGCGCCCGGGTTCATGCACCGGTGCCCTCGATGAAGCAGATGATCTTCGCCCCGGCCCAGCAGGCCACGCCCTCGCCGGTCGGGTTGTCATGGCGGTGCAGAACACTGGCCTCGGGGACATCGACCCAGGTGTGGGGCGGGTTTTGCCAGCGGGCGAACTCGTTGCCGATGAACGCCTGAAAATGGCCGTCCATGATCCGGTACTGCACGGTGCGGCAGTCCGCCCGGTCACAGCAAGACAGATTGGTCTGCGGCTGGCGCAGGCTTTGGTACCATGGGGCAAGATTAGGATCGGCGTTTGGCGGCGGGGCAGCCCATAGCGGTGCCTGGTAACCCAGGATCAGACAGGATGCGACGAATGTGAACAGCGTCCGATGGGCGGTGAAAAACCTCTGGACCATCTCAGGCCTTTCCTGGTTCCGGGCGTTCGCGGGCGAGCGTGGAGTGGCGACAGCGACAACACCAGAGATCGGCCGAAGGCATGCATTCAAGAACCCGTGAACCTTGAGCGTGGCGCAATGCGGGTTGACCCCGCCGGTCCGGGCAGCGACGCCTGGCCGGGCCGGCTGGCACGGTCCGCTGGCCGGGCACACGATCGCTTGAACAGCTGGCGCTTGAACAGCTGGCGCTTGAACAGCTGGCGCTTGAACAGCTGGCGCTTGAACGGCTGGTGTGTGCGGTGTCGCATGTTACCGCCTCGTGGCAGCGTGACGGTGCAACGGAATATCTGTAACTATTAGGGTTATCGGTCCTGGATTGATCACGGGGTGGGGCGGAGCGCAAGATCGCGGTGGGCTCGTCGTTCCAATAACAATCCATGCTGACGATCGTGCCGTGGTTGGTTTTCTCGCCGTTCACGGTCCACGTTGTTCGGCCCATGGCCCTAGGGTTGTTCGGCCCATGGCCGTAGGTGGCGGCTAGCCGGATATTATGTTTCTTGACAGATACATGCGACACTGATGACTGATTATGCTGGTGGTTCGTCGCGGTTTGCTTCGCCTTGTCGGCCTGAGAGGTGTTGAGTAGATGAGCGGTTGTTTGAACGACGCAGGAGGCTTCACGATCGCCGGCGAAACGCGGCCGCCGCGGGTTCGCGCGTTCTCCGCGATCGGCTACCAGCCGTCGCACCGAGGCCGGCCTGTCTGTCGCCGCGGTGTGTGGCTGCTATACTGATCGCCCATCCATGCGAGGCCGCCGATGACCGAGACCAACGCCTTCACCTTCCTGATGCTGCCGCCGCAGACGGCGCTGACGCGGCAGTGGGGCCGCCGGCTTGCCGAGACGGTGTCCGGCATGAAGCTTGTGGTCGCCGAGGATGCGGACGAGGCGGCGGCCGCGATCGCCGGCGCCGATGCCGCCTTCGGCACGCTGCCGGCCGGGCTGCTGGCGAAGGCCCAGCGGCTGCGCTGGCTGCAGGCGCCGCAGGCCGCACCGCCCGCTGGGTATTACTATCCCGAGATGGTCGCGCATGCGCTGACCGTCACCAACTTTCGGGAAATCTACAACGATCATATCAGCGCCCACATCATGGCCTTCGTGCTGGCCTTCGCGCGCGGGCTGCATATTTTTATCCCGCAACAACTTCGCCATGAATGGAAAAAGCCGCCCGAGGACCAGGGTGTGGTGCCGCTGCCCGGCGCCACCGCGCTGATCGTCGGCCTGGGTGGCATCGGCGCCGAGACCGCCAGGCTATTGGCGGCGTTCGGTGTCACCGTGCTGGCGGTGGATGCGCGGCGGACCGACAAGCCGGACAGTGTCGCGGAACTCCATGAGCCGGCGGCGCTGGACGGCCTGCTGCCGCGCGCCGACTTCGTGATCCTGACGGTGCCGCACACGCCGGCGACCGATGGCTTCTTCAATCGCGCCAGATTCCGACTGATGAAACCGTCGGCGTTCTTCATCAACATCGGGCGCGGCAAGACGACGAGGCTCGACGACCTGGTGGCGGCGTTGCACGCGAACGAGATCGCCGGTGCCGCACTGGATGTTTACGAGCAGGAGCCGCTGCCGGCCGAGCATCCGCTGTGGGGTATGGCGAACGTCATGATGACGCCGCACATGGCGGGGTATGGACCGCATCTGAACGAGCGGCGGTTGCAGATCATCGAGGACAACTGCAACGCCTTCGCCGCGGGCAGGCCGTTGCGCAACGTGGTCGACAAGTCGAACTGGTTTTGATGGGTCTGCCGGTTCGTCGCGCAAGCCGCGTTACCAGACGTGCGGGACGTTACCAGACGTGCGGGATCAGGCGATACGGCACGCTCGCCTGATAGTCCTGGTAGCCGGCAAGGTTTCGGGCGAGAAAACATTCCTCGTCGAGCAGACGCCACACCAGCACCGGCAGGCTCGCGGCGATCGCCAGCAGGCCCCACCAGGAACCCAGAGCGATGGGTATGGCGGTCAGCAGGACGCAGCCCGCGGCATACATCGGATGGCGCACCACCGCGTAGGGACCGGTCGATATGATGGTTTGATCAGGTGCCAGTTCGATGATGGCGGAGCTGTAGGTGTTCTCCTTGAAGACGTAAAAGATGGCGATCCAGCCAACGAGCATCAGCGCATCGCCCGCCAACGCGAGGGTGGCCGGCATCGCGGACCAGGCAAAGCGATGATCGAGTGCGGGCACGACGATGATGCCGACGAAACCCGCGGACGCGATGGCCATGATGATCTTCTGGACCGATTGCATTTCGGCGGCCGGGCCGCCGAACATGCGCCGTCGCAACAGGGCCTGATCGTTTCTTATAAGGTATAAGGTCATGGCGAGGGATGAGGCAAAATACAAGCCGAGGAACACCCAGGCCTGCCAGTAATCCAGTGTCCCCGCCGGAATGAACAGCAACGCCGCGATGACGAGCATGAGGACAACGAGTCGGCCCGATGCCTGCATCTTCAGGCCGGTCACAGCAATCGGCGCTTGCGCCGACCGGTATCGGAGTCATTTTTCGCCCGCCGCCCTCTCGCTCGCGTGCTCGGTCGTCCGCCAACCCGGCGCCCACATCGGTCAATGCGAGCATCGACCGGTATCATCTCGTCACGGCGGCTGTTGCCGACCAATCGCATTCCGTCGGCCGCCGACGGCCGCGATCAGTCGTTGAACACCGCCACTGCTCGGGTCCAACCGGCTGACGCCCGATACACCTTGACCGGGAAGCAGACGATGTCGAAGCCGTCGGCCGGCACTTCGGCGAGGTTGCCGAGTTTCTCCATCTGAAAATAGCCGATCTCGCGCCCGGCGCGGTGGCCCTCCCAGATCAGGCTGGCATCGCCGGTTTGCCTGACCTTTTCCCGGGTGTAGGAAAACGGCGCATCCCAACTCCAGGCATCGGTGCCGACCACGCGCACGCCGCGTTCGGTCAGCCACATCGTCGCGGCCTTGCCCATGCCGCAGCCGGTGTCGACGAAGTCGTCCTGACCGTAGCGGGCGCCGGCGGCGGTGTTGACGATGACGATCTCCAGCGGGCGGATCTCGTGGCCGATGCGCTTCAACTCGGCCTGGACATCGCCGGGGGTGGCGACGTAGCCATCCGGCAAGTGGCGGAAATCGAGCTTGACGCCGGGCTGAAAGCACCAGTCCAGCGGCACCTCATCGATCCGCCAGGATGGCTCACCGCCGGCCTTCAGGGCGTGGTTCATGCTGGAGAAGAAGTGGTAGGGGGCGTCCATGTGGGTGCCGTTATGGGTGCTGATGTGCGCCGTCTCGACCGCCGCGTATTCGCCGTCGGGAAGCTGATCGACACGCACGCCCATGTAATCCGCCATGGCCGGCGCGGTCTGGTGGTGGTCCATGTAGTCGATCTTCGGCAGCATGTGCGGCGGATCGCTGTTGATCCCGGCCTTCAGCGGCGCGGAGATGTCGACGAGGCGCCGCGGCATTACTCGGCCGCCTTCATCAGCCTGGTGGGATCGGCGCCGACCCGGCCGCTTTCGCCCGGTGCGGCGGTGGCCAGGCGGAAGTCGTAATGCACCGCGCGCAGGCCGGGGACCGGCGATGCAGGATCATCGTGCGCATCGACCACCAGGGACTGCGACACACCGAACACGGTGTCGGAGTCGATATTAGGATCGTCTCCGAAATATAGTGCCGTGACCAGTTCGCGGTAGCCGTCGGCGCCGACCAGGGCGTGGATGTGCGAGGGCCGCATGCCGTGGCGGTTCTGTCGCTGGACCATGTCGCCGACCGGGCCATCCATCGGGATCGAGTAGCCCAGTGGCCGGACCGTGCGGAAGTGGTAGTTGCCATCTGCGTCGGTGGCGAAGTTGCCGCGCATGTCCATTGCCTCGCCGTGGCGTTCCTGCATGTCGTACAGGCCGCGCTCGCTGGTCTGCCAGACCTGGATGAGAGCGTTCGGGATTGGCGCGCCGTCATTGCTGGTGACCTTGCCGTAGACCACGATCTCGGGTGCGGTCGGCTGCTCGACGATCTGCGATCCCAGCGGCAGGACCGGCGCACCCTCACGGAAGAACGGACCGAGCAGGCTGCTTTGGGAACCGAGCTCGCGGGCCTTCTTGTCGTGCAGGGCGTTGACCACGGCGCTGAGGCCCAGCACGTCGGACAGCAGAATGAACTCCTGCCGCAACGGCGTGCAGGCCTGACCGACGGTGGTCATGAACTGGATACCGAGCAGCCACTCTTCCGGCGTCAGATCAACCTCGCGGGCGAAGGCGTGCAAATGGCGGACGGCGGCATCGCCGATCTGCTTCAGGCGCGGGTTATCGGTGCCAGCCATCTGTGACAGCGCTTCATCGGTGACGGTGAATTCGTCGAGGTCCCGCATCTCAGCCTCCTCATTCGAGCGTGATGGCTTCAGGTTGGCGCGATCACGCTCTGGTTCCTGTTGTTTAAGAGGGCGATTGGCGTCCGGGGGTGGTTCAACCGCGGACGATCGCGCTCTGCCTATGTCGACGCCAGCATAGGTCGAAAAGGGCAGGCTTTGCCAGTCGCCGCTGGTGCCATAGGATCGCGCAACAAAGCAACGCGGGGGAACGGAGACCATGCTGCACGGGTGCGGGCGGAGGTTTTGGGGCAGCGTGCTGCTGGGGGCCGGGTTGCTGTTGGCGGGACCGTCGGCTTCGCGCGCCGCGAACCCGATCACCATCGGCTTCGGCATGGCGCTGACCGGCGGGCTGGCGCCGAACGGCAAGGCGGCGCTGCTGGCCATGCAGGTCTGGGAAGCCAACATCAACGCCAAGGGCGGGCTGCTGGGTCGGCAGGTCAAACTGATCTACTACGACGATCAATCCAACCCGGCCAACGTCCCCGGCATCTACACCAAGCTGCTGGACATCGACAAAGTCGATATCGTGGTCAGTGGCTACGCCACCAACATGGTGGTTCCGGCGATCCCGATCGTGATGCAGCAGAAGCGGACCTTCCTGGGGTTGCTGGCGCTGGACGGCAACGCGGAGTTCCAGTATCCAAACTATTTTGCTATTGGTCCAACCGGCGGTCCGCATCCGAAGCAGAGTTTCTCCAAAGGGTTCTTCGCGGTGGCCGAGGGGCTGGAGCCGAAACCCAAGACAATCGCCTTTGTCGGTGCGGATGCGGAATTCCCGCGCAACGCGCTGGAGGGGGCGCACGAACTGGCCAAGCAAGCCGGGCTTAAAGTCGTCTATGATCGCACCTATCCGCCGTCCACCACGGACTACAGCCCGATCGTGCGGGCGATTGAGGCCCGCAAGCCGGACCTGGTGTTCGTGGCGTCGTATCCGGCGGATTCGGTCGGCATCCTGCGTGCCGCGAACGAGGTGGGGCTGCACGCTGCGTTGTTCGGCGGCGGCATGGTCGGGCTGCAGGCGACGGCGATCAAGACGCAGATGGGTCCGTTGCTGAACGGTGTCGTCGATTACGACTTCTGGCTTCCGGTCGGTCCGTTCGCCACCCCCGAGGCGTTGGCGTTCCTGAAGCAGTATCAGGCCAAGGCGGCCGGCGCCGGGGTCGACCTGTTGGGGTTTTACCTGCCGCCCTTCGCCTATGCCGACATGCAGGTGCTGCAGGCGGCGGTCGAAGGCACCAACGGCCTGGATCAGCAGAAGCTGGCCGATTACATGCGGTCCCATACGTTCAAGACGGTGGCCGGCGACATCACCTTCGGCAAGAACGGCGAGTGGACCGAGGCGCGGGTGATGGAAGTGCAGTTCCAGAACGTCAAGGGCAGCGACGTGGAGCAGTTCAAGAATCCGAAAGTCGAGGTCGTGCTGTATCCGCCGTCGCTGAAGGACGGCAACCTGATCCAGCCATACGCCGACGCGAAGAAATGACCCTGGGCGGTGCGTCGGATGCCTGCGTATCCGCGCGCGGGTAGCTGGCGTATCCGCGCCGAGGTAGAGTCTATGTTTTAGCTTGGGTGTTTCACGCCTGGTCGAGAATGCGGCGGATGCGGGGATAAAGGGCCGCTTGCCGCTGTCCGTCGGGGCGCGAGCCTTGTATGGTTGCTGGCATGGACCCAGCCCCGGACGCGCCAGCCGAACCGCATCGGATCAATCTGCATCTTGTCTCCGACGCCACCGGAGAAACGCTGAACTCGATCGCCCGCGCGACGACGGTGCAGTTCGAACCGGCGCAGATCATCCATCACCGCTGGAGCCTGATCCGAACCCGCTTTCAGCTGCACCGGGTGATGGAAGGGATCGAGGCCGAACCGGGTCCGGTGCTGTCCACGCTGATCGACCGCGCGTTGCGGCTGGAACTGGACACCACGTGCCAGCGTCTGAACGTCAAGGTGGTCAACGTTCTCGATCCGGTCATCACCGCCCTGCAGGACGTCATCGGCCAGCAGGCCGAGGCCAGGCCGGGCCGGCAATACGTGCTGAACGCGGATTACTTCTCGCGGATCGATGCCATGCACTACGTGCTGGCGCATGACGATGGGCAGGCGCAGCCGGGGCTGGCCGAAGCCGATGTGGTGCTGGTCGGTGTATCGCGCAGCTCGAAGACGCCGACCTGCTTTTATCTGGCCAACCGGGGCATCAAGGCGGCCAACGTGCCGCTGGTGCCGAACCTGCCGATCCCGCTGGGGCTGGGCGAGATCCAGTGTCCGGTGATCGGCCTGACCCTGGCCGCCGAAGCCCTGATCGATATCCGCCGCCACCGGCTTCGGCTGATCGGCGGGGGCGGTCAGACCGGGCCGATCCGCACCGACAGCTCTGAGTATGTCGATGAGGATGCGGTGAAGGCGGAACTGCTTTGGGCTCGGCGGTTCTGCAACAGCCACGGGTGGCCGACGATCGACGTGACGCGGCGCTCGATCGAGGAGACGGCGGCGACGGTGCTGCAACTGATGGATGCGTGGCACAATCGGAAGGCCAAGGCGGGGCAGGCTGCCGCGCCGGTGCGTCCCGGGTCGTGACGCGTTTATGTGCCTTGCACGGGCGGTGGGTGGGGGGTATAGGCGCGGCTTCAGCGGAGTGTAGCTCAGCCTGGTAGAGCACTGTGTTCGGGACGCAGGGGCCGGAGGTTCGAATCCTCTCACTCCGACCAAGCATTCAAGGGCTTAATCGTTAGAGCCACAGTGACCGGTTGTTCGGGGAAGCGATCGTAACTGCCACCGTGCCGGTCAGCTGCATCATTCAATCCAGCGTTGCCCCTTGTTCTGTCATGCCTTCTAGATCGCGGCTGGAGGAATTTGGCTCACCATCGGAGCCAAAAGGTTTCGACTGACGATATATTTCCGCTGATCACCTCGGCCGGGGCCGTCTGATCACCGACAGCGGGACAGCGTAATCGCGCCAGCGAACGCCAGGCATCCGTGATGCGCAACCGCCGCGGGACGACGGCGTTTAGCGGTCATGGCAAACAATGAACCGATCTATCAGGACCGCTCGACTCGGATAACCGGGAACGAACCGATCGAGGGCGCCGATCCCGGTGGCACACGTCCGACGAAACCTGGCCAGGCTGACAAGCAAGCGCCCAAGGCGGATGCTCCGGCTGTCGAACAAACGGTGACCAGTGGTGACCGAAACGAGAGACGGGAGTGGCGAAGCCCGACGCCGCAGAAAGATTGATGCTTGGAGCATGAGCCTGCCTGATCGGGCGGGGCAACCGGGCCCGGCCCTTTTATGCAAACGCGGTTTTCCATGTTGCTGATCATGTTTCCTGGTTCGGCGGAAGCGGGCCGTTTCTGCGTCCCGGCCTGATATCGCGACGACGTCGCGCGCAGCCTCGGTCAAGGATGGCCACCAGCCAGCGCGGCAGCGGCGCGAAGCCTCCTTGCGGGCTGTCGCGCTTGACGCCACGCTGCGACAGGTCGGGACGAGCGTCATGCCGCCTTCAAGAATACTTCACGGCGTTTGGCATGGTCGAGGGAGAGGCGCATCGCGCATCGTGTGGCTTCGGCAAAGCCCTCCGCAACCTCTTTCCGCAACAGCGCGGACAGGCGCTCATTGAGGTCAGGGCTAGCAAGCACCTTGAAACCAATCCGGCTGTAGAACGGCGCATTCCATGGGACATTGCGGAAAGTCCTTAGCGTCAAAGCCGCCAAACGCTGGGTGGTCGCCCATTTGACTGCTGCTTTGAGCAGAGCGCGACCTATGCCGTATCCCTGGAATGCCTCATCCACTGACATCTCGTGAATGTGGAGCTCGCGCTCCGCTGCTGGCTCGGCGCTCAAAAATCCAACGGGAGAGTCTTGCTCATCGACGGCCACCCAGCAGGTTCCGGCACGAACGCAGCCAAGATGCACGGCTTCGCCGAGCACGCTCCCTTCGGCGACCCAATCAAGACCGGGCACCATCCGGAAGCGCCGGGCTGCCGAACGTTCAACGGCAGACAGAAGAGCGGCCTCGTCTTCTCGGGCAGGGCGGATGCGGGTAGTCACGACAACGAATATAGCATTGGCCGCCTATGGCTTGCTGTGCAGAAGTCAAGACAAACGGGGCGTGTCAGAATCGATGGATGAGGTGCTCACAGCTTCTTGGGAGCGATTGGTGTTGGGCCGATCGCTGACGCGGATCTCAGATGCCGTCGCGCGGTACAGTGCCGGCGGGAGATGTCATGCCAAGCGTCTGACCCGTTGGCAGAGATTGGCGAGCTGGGGCAGCGGGCTCGGCTATGCGAACGCTTTTATCACGAGTGTCGCGACGCCGCCGATCAGGATCGCGAGTTGCCACATCACCAAGGTCAGGCGTCCATCAATTTTCTCGATCTTGAGGTCGATCTTGGCAAAACGCGCCTCATAGGCCGCTATGGCTTCGGCTGCCTTACGTGCGCTGCCGTCGCTGACGTTCGCTTCCTTGAAGGCGTCATACACCGCCGAGATCATGGTCGTCATGTATGCGGCTCCGTCCTTCCCCAGATTATCAGGTACGGGCGATGACGGTCAAAGAGTTTGTTCCCTGTCAGGAACGCTTGGTGGATGACGAACAAACCGATGAGCCAATTAGAGTTGCCAGCGATATCCCAAACGTCGCGTTTGGGCTGGCGGATATCCTTCGCGGGGTCGTGGCTGGATCATTGGCTCGGAGCTTCAGCACATCAAGCGCCGCGATCGTGGTCGCATTTCCGGCGATCGCAGCCTGCGTCATGGCTTTGATGGCAGGAATGTTGAACGGGGAGCGGTGAGGTCCTGTTCTCCGCCGCCTGGGAGCCGGCGCCGGCGGCGCGTCGTTGGCGGATGGGGTTGTCCGGGATCACGCGAAAGCGGCACCCGGCGAGAGACCTGCCGGGTGCCATACTCTTTGACCCTGAGGCGGGACCTGAGGCTACTTCCCGCCGTTCGCCTGACCGGTCACGCCGGTCTTGGCGGCGGTCGTCGCGCCATTGTCCCCGGTGACCGTGCTGTTGGATCCGGGAACCACCGTCGACCCGGTCGCGCCGGCGACCCTGGGATTCTTCGCCATGGCACTGTGCATGGGCTTTTTGACGTGGTGGCCGACGTCCGCCGTGGTCAATCCCGGCTTGGTGTCAGCCGTCGGGGTGCCAGGCACGGCGGTCGCCGACCTGTTGGATCCCAGGTTGCCGGTCGGATTGCTCTGGGCCAACGCAACAACCGGCGATGCGAGCAACGCGACGGTCATGAACGACATACTCAGTTTCGAACCCATCATACGTTTCCTTCTCGTAGCACAGGCCAGGATATTGCCGACCCACAATGAGTCGACCGCATTTCCTCGTCTGTTCCAGGCATATCAGCTAGGACTGAATCTGGGTAAAAATAAGTCGGATTAGAGGAAATTTCTGGATTGATAACGGCCTCATACCACTCGGCGCCTACGCCGACCGGTATCAGAACCATGTCTCGCGCGCCGCCCCCTCGCTCGCGTGCTCGCTCGCCCGCTAACCCGGCGCGCATACCGGTCAACGCATGCGTCGCCTGGTATCATCCCATGGCGGTGCCGTTCGCTGATCCTCTGGCCGATGCTTGATCCTCTACCCGATGGTTCCCAGCCGGGACGGTGACTTGGTTCAGAATATCCCGAACGCAAGGGGGAAGCTGCCGCTCGCGGGTCCGTTCGGGCAGACGTCATACATCGGTAGCACGTGGGACACGCGGGCGGCGGCCCGATGCCCGCGGGATGCAATGGGGAAGTCTGTTGGCCGTCGGCTGGTCTGAACCGAAACAGCCGCTGCTTTCCGGGTGATGATAGTCCGTGCTGGTCCCGTCTCGGCGGATCGGACCGCTCAGCTGTCGGACCAGGTCTCGCCCCACCGGTCGGTGAACACCACATCTTCCAGTGCGGTCCGCCCGACCGGCCCGAAGTTCCCGAGCGGATAGCCGATCGGCAGGATGGCGTAGGAGTGGACGTCGGCGGGCAGGCCCAGCGCCGCCTCGGCGTCTTGCTCGAACAGCAGGTACAGCGTCGTCAGGGTCGCACCCAAACCCAGGGCACGCGCCGTCAGCAGCATGTTCTGCACCGCCGGATAGATCGAGGCGCCGGAGGTTCGGGTGTGAGTGCCCCCTTGCAGGCAGGGAACGATCCAGACCGGTGCCTGATGCAGGTGGTCCGCCAGATGCTCCGCCGCCGCCAGCATGCGGTCGAAGCGGGCGCGCGACGATCCGGGGGCGGGGGCGCCGGCGCGATACCGCGGCGCCACGGTTTCATGCCAGCCGCGCCGATACCAGTGCGCGACCGCCTGCTTGATCGCCAGATCGCGGATCACCAGGAAGCGCCAGGTCTGCATGTTGCCGCCGTTGGCCGCCGCGGTGCCGGCGTCCAGGATCTGGCGGATCAGCGCGGGCGGCACCGGGTCGGGCTTCAACCGCCGCATCGACCGCGTGGTGCGGATGATCTCGAACAGGTCGGTGCTCATGGCTGGCGTTTCTCGCGCATCAAAGAAGTTTCATCCGTCACTGCTCGTTCGAAGTGCCCGATCGATGCGTCTGCACGTGGCTGCTGCGCGTGGCACGCTGCTCCGCGATCAAACACTAGCTCCAGCCCTTGAACGGCAACTGAGGGGGCTGTGCTGCCGACTTCGCGGGCCAGACGGTGACGTATTTCTTGCCTTCCAACTGCACCAGCAAGGTTGCCGCCAGGGTGTTCTGCCCCTTGGCATCATACTTGATGCCGTCGTAGCCGATCATCAGCTGGTCCGGCTTCAGGTCCTGGTTGACCAGTGCGGCCTGGATCTTGGCCGGGGTGGTCGAGCCAGCCTGGTTGATCGCGTCCACCAACGCCAGGAACCCCTGCATGCCGCGCGCCGAGGTGTCGTCCAGCGAGTGTCCGGCGTGCTTCTGGTAAAGCTGGTTCACCACGAACGTCACCGACCCCGGCTTGCCGATCTCGTAGGAGCTGCGGTTGAGCGCGCCTTGCGCCTGATCTCCGACCGCCTGGATGAACGCGTTGTCGGAGAAGCCGGAATCGTCGCCGATGACGATCGGCGGCTTCCAGTTCAGGGTATGCATGGTCTTGATGAACAAGATCGCATCGGATGTGTAGCTGACGAAGATGACCACGTCCGGACCAGCGCTTTTCAGCTGCAGCACCTGCGCGCTGACGTCGCTGGAGTTGGCGTTATAGGCGATCCTGGTGTCGATCTTCAGGCCCTTGGCGGTGGCCGCGGCGATGATCGCGTTGCCGGTGGAGGTGCCGTATTCGGTATTCTCGTTGACCACCGCGACCTTTTCGACCTTGAACCCGGCCGCCTTGCGCTCGACCAGGAACGCGGCGTAGGCGGCGCCGAAATCGGTGCCGATCGGGGTGGGTCGAAAGAACCACTTGAAACCGCGTTCGGTCAGGCTGGGCGCCGAGGACTCGCTGGCCATGAAGGGAATGCCGTAGCGTTCGGCGACGGCGCTGGCGGTCAGGGTGCAGCTCGACTGGTAGCATCCGGCCAAGGCGACGACCTTGTCCTGGGTGATCAGCCGCAGCGCGGCACTCTGGGCGATCGCCGGATTGCCCTGGTGATCGGCGAAGGTCACCTCGATCTTGCGGTTGCCGAGACCGGGCAAGCCGGCGGTGGCGGCCAGCGGCAAACCAGGCAGGTCGGGGTGCGGGTTGTTGATGATGTCGACCGCGACCTCGATCGCCTGCTTGACGGCGGTGCCGGCCGAGGCGGCGCCGCCGGTCAGCGGATAGACCGCGCCGATCCGCACCGGCTGGTCCGCGGCGTGCAGCCCGCGCGGCAGCATGGCCAGCGCCGGGGCGGCCAAGCCCAGACGGGCGATCATTCGCCGGGTGACCGTCGGGCGGCTGATCGTCGGGCGAATGATCGTCGGGCGCGTGGTGTTCGGCATCTGGTTTCCCTTCCGCGAGTCGCTGTGGGTGAATAGCGCGCCAGGACCGATCACGCCATAAGGTCGGCGAGTTCGGTCATGCTGGCGACGATAAGGTCCGGCTGATGCGGCCAGCGGGCGAACGGGCGGCGGCGGCGGTCGATGAACACGGTGCGCATGCCGGCGGCCTTGGCGCCGACGCAGTCGAACTCGTGGTTGGCCACGAACAGCACCTGATCCACCGGCACGTCCATCTTCCGCGCCGCCATCTGATACGTCGTTCGGTGCGGCTTGTACGCGTTCGCCTCGGCCACCGAGATCACCGCGTCGAAGGCGATACCGTGATGCTTTTTGGCCGCCTCCAGCATGTCGGGGTCGCCGTTCGACAGCACCACAAGCTGGTAGCGGGCGTGAAGGCGGTCGAGTGCCTGGGGGACCTCGGGGAAGCATTGCAGACGCTCGATGACGGCGACCAGGAAACGGACCTCGTCGTCGGTGTGGGCGATGCCGGCCCGGTGCATGACCTGGCGGACCGACAGGTGGCCGATTTCGCGGTAGGGCGTGTGCTGTTGCTGCAGCAGGGCGTCGATCATGGAGTTTTCGAAGTGGGTGCGGCGCCACCAGGTGACGAAGGCGTTGGGATCGCCGGTCCAGCCCTTGGCGGCGAGGAACCCGGCGGCGACCTGTCGCAGGCCCCCCTGCATGTCGACCACCGTGCCATACTGATCGAACATGCAGAGCCTGATGGACGATTTGAGCGTTTCGATGTCGATCATGGTCGCCTCCTGATCTGGTTAAGGGTAGGATGTTGGCGGGCAAACCGTTCGGTGTCGAATAGGCCGGGTCGACCAGGCTGGACGTGTTGTATTCCTTGCCTTCCGGCCGATCTCCGGACGGTCACCGTCAGGAGCAAGCATTGTGAAGGTTGGCGTTCCGAAGGAGATCAAGAGCCACGAATACCGGGTCGGGCTGACCCCGGCGGGGGTGCGCGAACTGGTCCAGCATGGCCATCCGGTATTCGTCGAACACGACGCCGGTGCCGGCATCGGCTTTGGCGACGAGGTGTATCACGATGCCGGTGCGACGGTGCTGGGCACGGCGGCGCAGGTCTTCGCGACGGCTGAGATGATCGTCAAGGTGAAAGAGCCGCAGCCGGCCGAGATCGCCTTGCTGCGACGCGGACAGTTGCTGTTCACCTATCTGCACCTGGCGGCCGACCAGCGGCAGACCCAGGGGCTGATGACATCAGGCGCCACCTGCATCGCGTACGAGACGGTCACCGACCGGGGTGGGGCCTTGCCGCTGCTGGCGCCCATGAGCGAGGTCGCCGGCCGCATGGCGGTGCAGGTCGGTGCCCATTGTCTGGAACGTGAGCAAGGCGGGGCCGGCATTCTGCTGGGCGGTGTGCCCGGTGTGCCGCCGGCGAAGGTCGTCGTGCTGGGGGGCGGCGTGTCCGGCACCAATGCCGCGCGTATGGCGGTGGGGCTGGAAGCCAGCGTCACCATCATCGACAAGTCGCTGACCCGGCTGAAGGAACTGGACCTGCAGTTCGGCCCGCGGGCGACGACCGTGTTCGCCACCACCGAGGCGATCGAGCACGCCGTGGTGGCCGCCGACCTGGTCATTGGTGCGGTGCTGGTGCCCGGTGCCGAAGCGCCCAAGCTGGTGACGCGCGAGATGGTGCGGCGGATGCGGGCCGGGTCGGTGATGGTGGACATCGCCATCGACCAGGGCGGCTGCTTTGAGACCAGCCGGCCGACGACGCACTCCGACCCGACCTATGTCGAGGACGGCGTGGTGCACTACTGCGTGACCAACATGCCGGGCGCGGTGGCCAGGACCTCGACATTCGCCCTGACCAACGCGACCTTGCCGTTCGTGCTGGCGCTGGCATCGAAGGGATGGCGGCAGGCGATGGCGGATGATGCGCATCTGGCCGAGGGGCTGAACATCCACGACGGCCGGGTGACCCATCGCGCGGTTGCCCAGGCGATCGGGCTGCCGCATGTGCCGGTGCGGGATGTGCTGGTGCCAGTGATATGAGGCCAGTGATATGAGGCCAGTGATATGAGGCGATGAGGCGGTTCAGAACGTCACGCCGGTGCGCAAGCCGAGAACCAGCTCGTTCTGGATGCGCTGATCCGGAACCAGCGGGTTGGCGATCCCGCCGCCCGGATTGAACACGTATTGAAGATCTGGCTGAACCGTCCACCAGGGTGCCAGTTGCGCCAGGTACATCAACTCGATGAAACTCTCGCTGGAGCGGATCGGGATAGCGGTCTGGGACAAGCTGGTGATGTCCTTGTCGAGATCGGACGCGGCGTTGCTGATACGGGCCAGGCCGTAGCCAAGGCCGACGGTGTCGTTGTCGCGGCCGGCAATGGGTGCCTTGAGTGTGATCCCGGCATTCAGGGCAAAGTTCAGGACGTTGCGGTCGCCTGGGCCGCCCATGATCCGGGCGAACACGCCAAGCGCGCGGGCGGCTTGCGGATCGGGCCGCCAGAGCACCTGGTCCATCACACCGTAAATGCCGAAATTGCCGTGCCGCATCAGGAGACTGCCGCTGCTGGCCGGATTGGCGAGCGAAAGACCGGCACTGTCGAAACGTTGATCCGGATAGGCGCCGGTATCGTAATAGGCGCCCAGCTTGTAGACCCCCGCCAGCCCGGGTGCGGGCGGCTGCGTGACCAGTTGCCCCGGGGGCGACGCGCCGGTCTGCGGCACGCCGGACGGTGGTGGGTTCAGGGCATACTGGATCTCACCGATGAACAGCGCCCCGGTGCCGGTATTGAACCGGGTGCCGGACTGCTCGGCACCCCGTACCGGGCTGTCATCGGTGAACGGGCCACCGGGCGGATTGTCATCGAACACGCCGCCGAGCACGGTGATCGTGTCGGTCGGTTGGGCGCGTAGCCGGACGCCCAGGGAGGATAATGGATAGGCGGGGCCGCCCGCGTACAGGTTCAGCGAGGGCAGGGCCGGCCAGCCCATCGCGGTGTTGATGAACAGGCTCGATCCCTGGCTGGTGATGAATTCCTGATCCAGGCTCTGCTGGCCGAGCTTGACGTCGAACTTGCCGTCCAGGAAGGCCTGCTGGTACCACAGCTCCCACAGGCGGGTGGCGCGATTGGCCTCGATGCCGCTGGCGGTCTGCAGCGTGAACAGGTTGTCGGCACTGAGATCGCGGCCGTGGATCTGCAGGGCGCTGACGTTGAAGGTGCCGCCGTGCCAGCCGAACGCCTTCTGGGTATCGAGACCCAGGCTCATTTCGGTCAAGCCATCGTAATCGGCGCCGCGCCGCACGCCGCCGGTGACGTTTCCAAGCACCTCACTGGTTTCGAGCAGACCGAACGAGACGCCATAGGTGTCAAGCAAGGGTCGCACGCCGCCGATGTCGCCCAGCAGGTTCGGGCGCTGCCACAGCCCGGCCGAGGGGGTGGCGGGCGAGGGGGCGGCGGGCGGAGCGGTCTGATCGGGTGTCGGGGTTGGTTGCGGGACCGGCGCGGCCGGTGATGGCTGTGCCACCGGCGCGGTCTGAGCGGACGCGGGCAAAGCCCACAGCAGCCAGATGGCGGCTCCGGTGGCTCGAAGCCTACCCTGATGATGCAACATCCTGCTCTCCTGCTGGTTTACCTGTCGCCCCGCCGATTAGCAGGATCCCGCAGGCATCAATCATCCCGACCGCCCTTGGCCAACCACCACTGGCCCACCGCCACTGGACGGTCAAGACGCTATGTTATAACATTCCAATTCTCAAGAGGCCTCCGCCTCTGTCGGGAGATCAGGATGAAAACACGATCCGCCCTCGTACTTATGGCCGCCCTCGTGCTTGTGGCTTTGCTGGCGGTCCCGACAGCGGGGAAAGCGGCGGGTCCGATCAGCATCGTCGCCGCCGAGAACTTCTATGGCGATGTCGCCCAGCAGATCGGCGGGCCGGCGGTGAAGGTGACGAGCATTCTCAGCAACCCCGACCAGGACCCGCATCTGTTCGAGACTAGCCCCTCGGTCGCGCGGGCCGTCGCCACGGGGCGGATCGTGGTTTACAGCGGCATCGGCTACGACCCGTGGATGGAGAAGCTGCTTGATGCCTCGCACGCCAGCGATCGCCGGGCCGTGGCTGTCGCGCCACTGGCCGCACGCCGGGATGGTGACAATCCGCATGTCTGGTACGACACGCAGACGATGCTGGCCTACGCCGCTGTGCTGACCGAGGTGCTGGCGGCGGAGGATCCGGCTGACGCGGCCGGGTTCCGCCAGCGCCTTGGGCAGTTCCAGGCGTCGATGCAGCCGATCCAGAGCAAGATCGCCGCGCTGCGCGATCGGGTCGCCGGCACGCCGGTGACCGCGACCGAACCGGTGTTCGGCTACATGTTCGATGCGCTGGGCCTGCGGGTGCGCAACGCGTCGTTCCAGCTGTCGGTGATGAACAACACCGAACCCAGCGCGTCGGACGTGGCCGGATTCGAGAACGACCTCAAGACCCATCAGGTCAAGTTGCTGATCTACAACAGCCAGGCCTCGGATCCGACCGCCGAACGCATGCAAGGCATTGCCAAGGCAGCGGGCGTCGCCGTTGTCGGTGCGACGGAAACCGAGCCGCCCGGGATGACGTATCAGGCCTGGATGAGCGGCGAGGTTGCCGCCGTCGATCAAGCGCTGGCGAAATAGCCGCGTGAACGCGATCGAATGTCGAGACGTCAGGCTGGGGCTCGGTGGTCGAACCGTTCTGGCCGACGTGAGCCTGAGCATCCGCGCATGTGAGTTCGTCGGCGTGCTGGGGCCGAATGGCGCCGGCAAGACGACGCTGATGCGGGCGATCCTGGGCCTGGTGCCGCCGACCCGTGGCAGCATCGATGTCCTCGGCCGACCGGCGGCGCGGGGCAATCCCGCGGTCGGCTACATGCCGCAGGTCCGCGCGGCGGTCGCCAACCTGCGCCTGACCGGCCATGCCTTCGTCGCGAGCGTGATCAACGGGCACCGGCTGGGCCTGCCGATCCTGGGCAAAGCGGCCCATGCGGAGGTTGATCGAGCGCTTGATCTGGTGGATGCGCGCGCGCTGGGCCGCCGCCCGCTGATCGAGACCTCGGGTGGCGAACGCCAGCGGCTGTTGCTGGCGCAGGCGCTGATCGGCCGGCCGCGGCTGCTGCTGCTGGACGAACCTTTGAGCAGCCTGGACCCGCATCACCAGCGCGGGGTGGTGGAGCTGGTCAAGGCGTTGCAGGCCGAGCTTGGGATCGCGGTGCTGTTCAGCGCGCATGAGCTGAACCCGTTGCTGGGGGCGCTGGAGCGGGTGCTGTATCTGGGGAACGGCCAGGCGGCGCTGGGCTCGGTCGACGAGGTGATCACCGGGCCGGTGCTGTCACGGCTGTATGGGTCGGCGATCGAGGTGGTGCGCCTGAAGGACCGGATTTTCGTCATGTCCGGCGCGCATGACGTCGAACGGGACGCGCACCCTCATCAGGCGGAGACGGCGGTGTCGGACGTCCCGGCGCAACCGCGGGTTCGGCGTGCTTGACTACGATTTCATGCGCAACGCGTTTGCCGCGGCCGGGATCGTCGCTGTGGTCTCGGGCGCGGTCGGCTACTTCCTGGTGCTGCGGGGCCAGACCTTCGCGGGTCATGCGCTGTCGCATGTCGGTTTCACCGGTGCCACGGGCGCGGTGCTGATTGGCGTGACTCCGCTGTGGGGGTTGGTGCTGGTCACCGTGGCGGCCGGGATCGGCATGGGCTTCCTGGAGGAGCGGCTGGCGCATCGGGACGTGGCGATCGGCATGGTACTGGTGGTCTCGCTGGGCTTTGGCTTGCTGTTCCTGCACTTCTTCACGGGCTTCGCGGCCCAGGCGACGGCGTTGCTGTTCGGCAATGTGCTGGCGGTGGATCCCGGCACTGTCTGGACGCTGCTGGGCCTCGGGATCGTCAGCCTCACCGCCCTGGGTGTCATCGCCCGCCCGCTGCTGTTCGCGAGCCTGCAGCCGGAACTGGCGGAGGCGAAAGGCGTGCGGCCGCGGCTGTATTCGGTGCTGTTCCTGGCGATCGCGGCGCTGGCGGTCGCCGAATGCGCGCAGATCGTCGGCGTGTTGCTGGTTTTCACCCTAATGGTCGGCCCGGCGGCGGCGGCGCAGCGACTGACCCGCGGCGTCGGGACCGGGGTCGTGTTATCGGCGGCGCTGGCGCTGGCGGAAGGCTGGTCCGGCATCGCGCTGGCCTACCGCACGGATTGGCCGACCAGCTTCTGGATCACCATGCTGAGCGGCGGGGTCTATCTGATGACCGTGCTGCCGCGGCCGGCCTGGGCGGTGCCGGCGTCCAGCACATCGATTCCATGACGGTCACCCAAGAAAGGGGCGCCGGACGATTTGTCCAACTCCACGTAAGCCAAGAGTCGCGCTCAGATGAAGCCGACCCCTCACACAAGATTCCTGATAGGCTCCCCGGCAATGGTTTACAATCTGGCGCAAGCTCCCAGCCGAGAACAGCACATTAAGGCCCACGCCGTCGCAGATGTGCGCCGCCAGCAGCAACCGCGCTTGCTGTGAGAGCGAACCCTCGCGTGGGTGTCCAGACTGCCACACGCCGCGCTATTCAGCCCTTTCTGCCAACGCTTTGCCCGGTTACATCCGCCTCCGATTTACTGGCCGTGGCAGGTGTCGAGGAACGCGGCGCGATCTTTACCCGGCCCGAGGTGGTGGAATTTATCCTCGACCTCGCCGGCTACACGGCAGACCGACCGTTGTACCAAATGAGGTTGCTCGAACCGTCCTTTGGCGATGGCGATTTCCTCCTGCCCGTGATCAACCGGCTAATAGGCGCCTGGCAGACCTCCGCTGCGGACGGCGATCCCGCCGCCGCTCTTGCGGGCTGCATTCGCGCCGTCGAGTTGCACCGCGCTACCTTCGAGCGCACCCGTGCTGCCGTGATCCTGCACCTGACCGACCATGGCCTGACCCTGGCCGCCGCAAAGGCGCTTGCCGACGAATGGTTGATCCAGGGCGACTTCTTGCTGATCGACCTTGCCGGCTGGTTCCACTTCGTCGTCGGCAATCCGCCCTATGTCCGGCAGGAGCTGATTCCCGACGCGCTCATGGCCGAATACCGGGCGCGCTACACGACTGTGTACGACCGCGCCGACCTTTATATCCCGTTCATCGAGCGCTCGCTGACGCACTTGGAAGACGCTGGGCAGCTCGGTTTCATCTGCGCCGACCGCTGGATGAAGAACCGATATGGCGGCCCCCTGCGCCAGCTCGTTGCCGAGCGTTTTCACCTAAAAACTTACGTAGACATGTTCGGCACGCTAGCCTTTAAGGCTGAGGTTATCGCTTACCCCGCTATCACCATTATCGAGCGCACGAAGTACGGCAAGGGTAAGCCTGTTAAGGCGACGCGAATCGCGCACCGCCCTGAGATCAGCGCGGCCGCCCTGATGCAGCTCGCCCGCGAGCTGACCGCCCTGAAACTGCCCAAAGACAGCCAGGCGGTCCGCGAGATTGAAGGCATCGCGGCCGGGTCGGAACCGTGGATCCTCGAATCGTCCGACCAGCTTGCGCTTGTCCGCCGCCTTGAAACCGTGTTCCCGATTCTGGAAGACACCGGCTGCAAGGTTGGGATCGGCGTCGCGACCGGCGCGGATCAGGCCTTCATTGGCCCCTTCGATGCTCTTGACGTGGAGCCCGACCGCAAGCTGCCGTTGGTGATGACCCGCGACATTATCGACGGCACGGTGCAGTGGCGCGGCTTTGGCGTCGTTAATCCGTTCGCCGACGAGGGCGGCCTTGTACCCCTCGACGATTACCCGCGCCTCAAACGGTATCTCGAAGAGCGCAAGGTTGAAATCTCCGGCCGGCACATCGCCCGGAAAGCGCCGGTCAACTGGTATCGCACCATCGACCGCATCTATCCGGCCCTGGCTTCGAAGCCGAAGCTGCTGATCCCCGACATCAAGGGTGAAGCCCACGTCGTTCACGAGAATGGCGTCCTCTACCCCCATCATAATCTGTATTTCATCACATCGGAGACGTGGGATCTGAAAGCGCTTCAGGCCGTTCTTCTGTCCGGCATCGCCCGCCTGTTCGTCGCGATCTATTCGACCCGGATGCACGGCGGATTTCTGCGCTTCCAGGCCCAGTATCTACGCCGCATCCGCGTGCCGTACTGGCGTGAGGTTCCGGACAGCATCAAGCAGGCCCTAATCGAAGCGGCCGACCGCGGCGACCGCGCCGTCTGCAACAGGGCCGTGTTCGAACTCTATGGTCTCGACCAGGCCGAGCGCGCCGCGCTTGGTGGCAACGCCGAGTAGGGCGGCGTGGCACTCGACCTGGTGGACTACGAACGGAAGGCGCGCGACGCGACAATGGCTTTCTGGGGCAATCGTCAGAAGGCGATGCAGGCCAAGGCAGAGGCCGGGAGGCTCGACCAAGGCGAGCGGGGCGCCGTCACTGCCGGCAACACCATGGACGGCTTCACCGCCCTGATCATCGACCTCGTAGAGGCCAACGGCCTCGCCCACGCCTCGATCTACCGGCATCGGCCCGTGTTGACGCTGCCGGGTTACTTCCGGCCAACCAAGCTATGGGACGTTCTGGTGATCCTCGACGGCCGCCTGATCGCCGCCGTCGAGATGAAAAGCCATGTCGGCCCGTCCTTCGGCAACAACGCGAACAACCGCGCCGAGGAAGCGATCGGCACCGCGCATGATTTCTGGACAGCCTATAGGGAAGGGGCGTTTGGGCCTCAATTCACGACCGTTTGTTGGATGGATGGTGATGGTGGAGGACGCGCCCAGGTCGCGCCGGCCGGGGCAGCGTGAGGCCTCGCGGCACTTCCCGGTGTTCTCAGAATTTAAGAACGCCTCCTACCTTCAGCGCTACGACCTGCTGTGTCAGAGGCTCGCGCGCGAAAACCTCTACACGGCCGCCTGCACCCTGACCTCCGAGCGCGCGGCCGTTGCCGGCGGTGCCTATAGCGAGATGTCGGAGCTGACTGGCCTCACCAGCTTTGTAAGCGTGTTCGCGGGCCATATCGCCGCCGAAGCTGCGCGATCCGGTTATTCTGAAAGCAGCGCTGCCATGAAACTGAAATAAGCTAAAACTACACATTGCCGCAGCATTCTCGACTCCAAACCCGTCGAGATCCGGCAAACGACATGCCTTGTCGGAAAGAACGACCCACGGCGATTAAGGTTATCCTCGACAACCACTGTGCGCACATCTCCAGGGAGACCAAGGCTTGAGTCGAAAACCAGCCGGGGTGCCGGTTCTCCTTCGTCTTCACCCCCAAGCACGGCTTCTGGCTCAACCTCATCGAGGGACTCTTCTCCAGGATGGCGCACTCCGCCACATCCGCGTTGCGTCCACGGCGGAACTCAAAGCTCGGATTCTCGCCTTACTCGACGACATCAACCGTGACCCGGTGATCCATCATCGGACCTATAAGATTGCCAAGCCAGCGTGATAGGAGTCGATCCACGCAAATGGGGTGCTAGCTAGCCGGGCTCGCGCCGGCGCACTGGAAACGCCGAGACGCTGGCCTGGAAGGAAGTTCTCATTGCCCAAGGGTGTCGACCAGTCCGGGTAGTTCAAGCAGCGATGCCACGACCGCGCTGGGCGCGAAGCCCAGGACCTCGTTCTGGGTTCGCAATGCGCGGAACATCGCGTCGGGCCCGATCGGCGCGCCGCTGGTCAGCTCCTCGCGCAGCTTGTTGGGGGTCACCCGTTCGATCCGCGCCACCTTGAAGCCGAAGCTCGCGGCACCGGCGACATCAAAGCCATTGGAGGAGACGAAGATGATCTCATCGGGACGGAGGCCGAGACGTTCCTCGATCAACGCGTAGGCGCGCGGGTCGGGCTTGAATACCTGCCTGGCGTCCACGCTGATCACCGCCTCGAGATAGCTGTCGAGGCCGGCGTTGCGGACCAGGGCGTGCAGCATGTCCGGGGTGCCGTTGGAGAGGATCGCCAGCCGGTAATCCTTCAGCGCGCGCAGCGCCTGTTCCGTCTCGGCATACGGTGACAGGCTGTTGTAGGCGTCGATGATGCGGTCGGTTCTCGTCGCATCGGTTGGCAAGCCAAGGGTGATGAGCGTGTAGGCGAGCGAGTCCCTGCTGGCAGCGAGAAAATCCTGGTAGCGGCCCATCAGCGAGCGCAGCCAGGTGTATTCAAGCTGCTTCAGTCGCCAGACCTGGGTAATGTAGTCGCCGTGGCCGGGGAAGGCCGCCTCGGTCGCGCCGGCCACGGAATGCACGTCGAACAACGTGCCGTAGGCGTCGAATACGAATGCCTTGATTGTCATGAAGGCTCCTGTTGTGGTCTGGCGCTTCCGTGGTCTGGCGCTTCCGTGGTCTGGCGCCGCGGCCGTTGAGCGCGTCGCGGCGGCCGCGGTCCGCACAGGCCGGTGCACCCGAACGGTCTCGCCGAGGGCAGACCACGTCTCAACCCGCCGACGCTCCCGCCGATGGCAGGGCGGCACGTGCCCGGCGCCTACGTCCGCCGTTCGAAGCGAGCGCGATCGGCCGGCAGCAGCCGCACTTTCATGTGCACGGCGGCATCATCGTCGTGTCGCTCGACCACTTCGCCGTGTTGATAAAGCCACGCCATCCGCGCCCCGTCCTGGGTCGGAATGGCGTAATCGGCGAGCTCCATGCCGTGCGCGATCCGCAGGTCGATCGCGGCCTTCAGCGTCTCGAGGCCCTGTCCGGTGAGGGCGGAAACCGCCACCGCATCCTCGCGCAGGGGGACCTCGGCGACACCACCGAGCAGGTCGGCCTTGTTCATCACTTCGATGGTGCGGTCCGGCCAGGACGGATCGAGCGTGCCATCGGCCACCATGTCGTCCAGCACCTTGGAGACGTCATCGCGCTGGGCCATCGTCTCGGGGTGCGCGGCATCCCGGATATGCAGGATGACGTCGGCCTCGGCCACTTCCTCCAGCGTCGCCCGGAAGGCTTCGACCAGTTCATGCGGCAGCTGGCTGATGAACCCGACGGTGTCGGACAGGATGACCCGCCGCCCCGAGGGCAGGCGCAGGCCGCGCATCGTCGGGTCCAGCGTGGCGAACAACTGGTCCTTGGCGGTGACCTCGGCGCCGGTCAGGGCGTTAAACAGGGTCGACTTGCCGGCGTTGGTGTAGCCGACCAGGGCGATCACCGGGAATGGCACGCGTCGGCGCGCCGACCGGTGCAGCCCGCGCGTGCGGCGGACCTGATCGAGGTCCTTGCGCAGCCGGACGAGGCGGCCGTCGATCAGGCGTCGGTCAGCCTCGATCTGCGTCTCACCCGGGCCACCGAGGAAGCCGAAGCCGCCGCGCTGGCGTTCCAGGTGGGTCCAGGACCGAACCAGCCTGGATCGCTGGTAGGCCAGGTGGGCGAGCTCGACCTGCAGGGTGCCTTCCTTGGTGGCGGCACGCTCGCCGAATATGTCGAGGATCAGCCCGGTGCGGTCGATCACCTTGCAGTTCCAGGCGCGTTCGAGGTTACGCTGCTGCACCGGTGACAGCGCGGCATCGATGATAACCACTTCGACGTGGTTCTGCTGGATGGCCTCGCCCTGGGATGTGACCTGGCCCTGGCCAAACAAGGTGGAGGGGCGGCGGACACGAAGCGGCAGGATGGCGGTATGGACAACAGCCAGACCGATCGATGCCGCCAATCCGACAGCCTCGGCCAGCCGGGCTTCGGCCGCACGGGCGTGGTCGGGCGCCGCGGTGTCGCGACCCTGACGCTCCCACGGGAGGATGACCGCGGCCGATGTCGACCCGGCGGTCGCCGATCCGATGGGGCTCGACACTACAGGCGCGACGATCTCGTCGAGCAGGCCGGGCGGTGGGTGCGGGACCTGACCGTTCAGCGGATTACTCACGCGGGGAGTTACTCACGCGGGGATTACTCATGCCGGGGATGCTTCATGCGGGGCACCGGATCGATCAGTTGTCCCCGGTCACGCCGCTCAACTCCCGCGCCGGCGCGGTGGCACCTTCGACCTTGCTCGCATCGAACAACTGGATCGGCGCCCCCGGCATAACGGTGCTGATAGCGTGCTTGTACACGAGTTGGGTATGCCCATCCCGGCGCAGCAGAACGGAAAAATTGTCAAACCAGGTGATGATCCCCTGGAGTTTGACACCGTTCACAAGGAAAACCGTTACCGGTGTTTTGCTTTTCCGCACGTGGTTCAGGAAAACATCCTGAACATTCTGCGATTTCTCATTGGCCACGGCCACAATCCTTTTTTGTGTGGAGGTTTCGTTTGAACCAAAAGCTCCGGCGGCTCGTGGCACGGCCGCCGGACGCAGGCACTCTAACAGCCAAGCTCCTCACGCGAGGTAACGTAATCGTGCGCCAAGGGCATGAGCAGATGAGAAATGGAGATCGGGCGCCGCACGTTCAACTCCCCCATCGTGCTCGGCGTTGCCAATCAGCACCGGTGTGACCCCGGCGGCACGGGCGGCCTGCATGTCCAGCGCGGTATCGCCGATGTACCAGACGGAGGCATCGGCCGGCTGACCGAGTTGCGCCAAGGCGAGATGGATGGGGGCGGGATCGGGCTTATCGGCGGCTGCGTCGCCGGCACCGATCACCGGACCGAAAAACCCGCTCCAGCCGAGGTGGATCACCTCTCGCCGCAGAAACGCGCCTGCCTTGTTGGACACCACACCCTGCGGCCATGGCGTGCCGGTTCGCAGTACCGCCGGCACACCGCTCATCGGGCTGACATGGTCCAGATGGCGCTGCGCCAGCGTCTGGTAGAAGATGTCGCGCGCGTGCTGCCATTGGTCGCCGAACATGACGGGAAAGCTTTCCCGGAGGGAGACGCGGACCCGGTTGCGGGTGTCGTCGACGCTCCAGAGTGGGTGGCCGAAGGCGCCGAAGACCGCGTTCAGCGCGACGGTGATGCCGGCCCAGCCATCAACCAGCGTGTTGTCCCAGTCATACAGAAGTACCGACGGCCGGCCGTCGTGGGTCGCCGGCTTGTCGGGATCGGCGGATGCCATCAGCGGCCGGCCGGCATCAAGAGCGGGCCATCCAGCCGGGCGCGACCGCGTCAGTTGCTGAAAGATTGGGGGTGTCTGCCTGATCGGGGGTGTCTGCCTGATCGGGCTGGTGCGATGGCGATTCCGTTGGCTTGCTGGCGGGACGCCGCAAGTGCTGCAGCACACAGACATTGGCGCAGACGTGCAACCACCCGTCGAACGACAGGTCGTGCGCGTTGTCCGCCGGCGCGAACCGGTCGATGTAGCCCTTGAGCAGTCCCGGCATCAGCACTTCCACCGTGCCCGGGGGCCGGTCTCGTCGCGCCGGCACGACCCACAGCAAGGTGGCATCGCCGTAGCGGTTGAGCGCCATGTGCAACGGCAGGATCTCTTCCTCGGAGACGGTGGAGCCGAACTTGTAGATGAAGATCTTGTCGGTCGCTTCCAGTTCCTCGATGAACTTGCGACGCAGAAACTTCAGCCGAGCGGATTCCTGTTCCCGCATCAGCCAGACGCTGCGCTGCCCCTCATAGACGAAGGTATGGTACACCAGACCGAACCGGCGCTCGTGGATCATGTACTCCTTGGGTGCGGCGCCTTCCAAGCGCGGCTCGATGTCCTCGATCTTGCCGAGACCCTCGAAGCCGTTGTCGATGCCGCGGATCAGGTTGCGCATGAAGGTGCTGGAGAACCGGAGCAGACCTAGCGGTTCGGCGTCGCAGCGACGCTGAAACAGCCCGAACTCGCAGTTTTCACCCAGTGATTCAAAGCACAGCGCGATGTCGGCTAGCGCCAGGCCGGTGCGGGCGGTGGCCCATTGCGCGACTTCGGCGCCGCGCGGCGGTGCGACGTTCAGCATCAACCCGGTGGGCAGGCGTGTTCCGGGTCTGGCCAGGTGGATCACCCGATACAGCTTGGCCTCGGACATCGCAAAGGCCAACTGGCGGGTGTCCGCGATGTCGGACAGGTCGGTCGGGCGAGCCGCGTCGGGGTGCTGCAGGGTGACCACCATTCGTTCGGCGCCACCAGCGAGCGCGCCCGGTACGCGGTAGCCCAGCAAGGTCGGACGGGACAGCTCGCTGGAGCCCAGCACGGTCGCGTTGACGGAGACGATCAGCCGCTGGCTGGGCAGCGCCGGCGGATGGACGAAGGGGACGACGTCGAGCGTCAAGATGTAGTCGTCCGACGGGTCCAGCCGCGGCAACAGCAGGTGGCTTTCGGCCCCGATCCCCCAGGTGAAGGTCTCTTCGGACCGCGCCCAGCCGCCACCCAGGAACCCAAGGCTGTTGCCCGACGCGGCGAAACTTATCGTCAGATCACACACTGCCGTCATGTCTTACCTTCGTTCCACCCTCGAATAGTGTCGCGATCTGACCGCGGTGGAAAGACTCCAGCCGCTGGATGTCCCTGCCGTTGCGGCAAACTACTATTTGATGACAACCCCTTTTGACAAGCATGTTAAGCCGCTAAAGAACAAGAGGTTATCTAGAGAAACCGGGCAGGGCGACACACTCTCAGACGCCGCCTGGGGAAACGCCGCGTCGGGAAGCGCCTCTTTGGGAGAGGCCGCTTTGGCCGGGATATTGCAACCCACATCCACGTCGGCAACCAATGTGCTTATTTGTAACGAATATATCGTTATTTGTTCTACGCTCTGCCTGTTTGTTCCCTGGTCAGCAAATTGATTCACCGGTTAACCGCTCTACGTCTGGAATGTCCGGCCAGATCAACAGGTCCGGCGGATTCTTGTTTCGACAACCAGCGGGATTATCGTTTTGTCGCCCTGCTTGACGGCGTGGTGGCCGCCGTCCACATCATGCCTGTCATGTCCTCCACAATCCGCCTCATTATTGATCATCGAACCGGCGATCGCCGCACGGCAAGCTCGGTCAGGCACCCGGAAAAGGCTCACCGGCCCGACAACGCCATCCAGCGCAAGCCGGACTGGATCAGGGTCAAGGCGCCGACACATCCAATCTATCATGAGACAAAGGCGCTGATTCGCGACAATCGTCTGGTGACGGTGTGTGAAGAGGCTGCCTGCCCCAATATCGGCGAATGCTGGTCACAGCGTCATGCGACGATGATGATCATGGGCGACACCTGCACCCGCGCCTGCGGCTTCTGCAATGTCCGCACCGGTCATCCGGTAGGCCTTGAGGCTGACGAGCCGGTTCGGGTGGCGACCGCGGTGGCCAAGCTGGGGTTGCGACACGTGGTGATCACTTCGGTCGACCGCGACGATCTGGCGGATGGCGGGGCGGGGCACTTCGCCGCGGTGATCCGGGCGATCCGAAGCGCCGCACCGGACACCACGATCGAGGTCCTGACCCCGGACTTCCTGCGCAAGCCGAACGGGGCTGAACCCGTCGTGACGGCCCGGCCGGATGTCTTCAACCACAACCTGGAGACGGTGCCGCGGCTGTATCCGACGATTCGGCCCGGCGCCCGCTACTACCAATCGCTGCGGCTGCTGGACCGAGTGAAGCAGCTGGATCCCGCGGTGTTCACCAAATCCGGCCTGATGGTGGGCCTGGGCGAGACCAAGGCGGAGATCATGCAGGTGATGGACGACCTGCGCATCGCCGAGGTGGATTTTCTCACGATCGGGCAATATCTGCAGCCGAGCGTCAAGCATGCGGCGGTGGAGCGGTTCGTCACGCCGGATGAGTTCGCGGAATACGCCGCGATCGCGCGGGCCAAGGGCTTTCTGCTGGTGTCCGCGACCCCGCTGACCCGGAGTTCATACCATGCCGACGCGGATTTCGCGGCGTTGCGGGCGGCACGGGATGCGAAATTGGCGCAGCCAGTGGCCTGATGCCGACGCATGCGGAGCGGCAGGTTGTCCCGTTCACCCCCGAACAGCTATTCGACCTGGTGGCCGACGTCGGTGCTTATCCGCAGTTTCTGCCGTGGTGCGTCGGGGCGCGGGTCAAAAGCCACTCCGAGACCCAACTGGTGGCCGACCTGACGATCGGATTTGGGCCGTTCCGGGAGAGCTTTACCAGCCGGGTCACGCTGGACCGGCCGCATCGGGTGGTGGTGAAGTACGAGAATGGGCCGTTCCGATATCTCAATAACCAGTGGGATTTCCGGCCGCGTGACGCCGGCGCCGAGGTTGCGTTCTTCGTCGATTTCGAGTTTCGCAGCCGGATCCTGCAAGCCGCGATCGGCGTGGTGTTCAACGAGGCGGTGAAGCGGATGGTGAAGGCCTTTCTGAAGCGCGCGGGTGACGTTTACGGACCGGCGCCCGTCGGGTAGCGTTCGGGGCTAAAGGTTGCCGGCGTGGGCGGACCGCGACGATCGCTCCCGGTGCCTGATCGCCTGGCGCCTGATCGCCCGTTTGGCGGGGCCCGCCGTTCGGAGCAGCCGGTAGCGGCATCGCAGGAGCGCCTCATGGTCTACGCACCCCCCAGATCGGACCGATCGCTGCCCGCGGTGCGGGCGAACCTGTATTCCGATACCCAGACCCGTCCGTCGGCGGCGATGAAGCAGGCGATGATGCGGGCCGAGGTTGGCGACGAGCAGAGCGGTGACGATCCGACCGTCGATGCCCTGTGCGACCGGATGACGGCGTTGACCGGCAAGCAGGCGGCGATGTTCCTGCCATCCGGTACCATGTGCAACCAGATCTCGATCCTGGTGCACTGCCGGCCGGGCGACGAGATCCTGGCGCATGAAAGCGCGCATATCGTGGCCAATGAAGGCGGTGGTCCGGGCGCGCTGGCCGGCGCGGCGGTGCTGGGCCTGCACGGCGATCGCGGGATGTTCGACAGCGGCACGCTGCGGGCGGCACTGCGGGAGAAGCGGCGGAACGCGCCGCCGCAGACCCTGGTGGCGGTGGAGCAGACGGCGAATGCCGGCGGTGGGGCGGTCTGGCCGGTCGAGCGGCTGACGGATGTGCTGTCGGCGGCGCACGACGCCGGTTTGCAGACTCACATGGATGGCGCTCGGCTGATGAACGCGGTTGTCGCCGCCGGGGTGACGGCCCGGGAGATGGCGGAGCACTGTGACTCCGTATGGCTGGACTTCACCAAGGGGTTGGGGGCGCCGCTGGGTGCCGTGCTGTGTGGATCGGCGGCGTTCATCGACCAGGCGTGGCGCTGGAAGCAGCGGCTGGGCGGGTCGCTGCGGCAGGCCGGGCTGTGCGCGGCGGCGTGCCTGTATGCGCTGGATCAGAACGTCGATCGGCTGGCGGAGGATCATGCCAACGCCCGGCTGCTGGCGCGCAGCCTGGCACAGGTTTCCGGCCTGGCGGTGGAGCAACCGGAGACCAACCTGGTGTTCTTCGACACCAGCGGCAGCGGCCTGACCGCGGACGCACTGGCGGCGCAGGTGCGGCGGGACGGGGTGCTGGTGTCGACCGTCGGCGCCTGGCGGGTGCGGGCCTGCACGCATCTGGATGTCGATGCGGCGAGCGTGGCATTTGCGGCTGACGTGATCACGCGCGCTGTGAGGTCGCACGCACCGTAGCTCGCACGCGACGGGACGTCCGCCTGATTCATCTTTTGTTAGCCATCGTCGCATAGGCTAGCCGGGTCCTTTACCAGCAGCAGGTGATCCGATGCGGCGTGTCCTGAGCCTTGTTCTTTTGCCTCTTTTAAGCCAACCGGTTTGGGCGGCGGATACACCGAGTGCCGACACGGCGCATGCGCACCATACGCGCAAGACCTGGGAACAGCGGTTCACCGACGCTGATCAGGCGCACGATGGACATCTGACACCGCAGGAAGCCAAGACCGGCTACGCCAGCCTGGGCAAGCACTTCGACGAGATCGACTCGGATCACAAGGGCTACGTGACCGAGGACGACGTTCGCACCTGGCATAGCAAGCGCAAGACCGCGCACCATCGGAGCCATGCGTCGCGGGATGGCGCGACGCCTCAGGATAGCAGCCAGCTTGCGCCGGAGGCGCACAAGACCCTGGCCGCGGACGCGAGCCGGGCGCCGACTTCCGCCGTGCCGCCGGCGCGGGGGGACGCGGCAAGTACGGAATAACAGTTCCCAGGGCGCGCTCAGCCCGAACGACGGTTATCTGGCCTCGTTCAGCTCGCCGGCCAGAGGCGCGTGGTTGAGCAGCGCGGCCAGAATGCTGCCGCCGCCGACGTTGCCCAGGAACGTCGGGATCAGGAAGCGCCACAGGTAGTCGCCCACGGTGGCATGGCCGGTGAAGACGCCGAACGCGGCCTCCACCGAACCGGCGATGACGTGCGGAAACTGACAGATCGCGATGATGTAGGTCAGCAGGATGATGATCATCGCGCGACTGGCGTTGGCCGCCGGCAGCAGCCAGACCATCAGCCCGATCAGCCAGCCGGCCGACCCGCCGGCGACCATGGTGTGCCAGAACGGACCCACCATGGCGCGGTCAGCCAGGTCCTGCATGGCCTGCATCGTCGGTTCCGGAAACACCTTTGGCTGGGCGGCGATAAAGGCGAACGCCCAGGTGGCGACGATGTTGGCGACCAGAACGATGACCCAGACCCGCAGGGTCAACAGCAGGGTGCGCAGGTTGCGCCGGGTCAGCGCCGGGATGATCGCGGTCAGCGTGGTCTCGGTAAACAGCTGTTGGCGGCCGAGGATGACGATCAGGAAGCCGACCGAGTAGCCGAACCCGGAGATCAGCAGCCGCCACGACGTATCGGGCAGGTGGGCCTGCAGGGTCGCCTCGACGAGGAACGAAAAGCCGATCGACAGGCCGGCGGCCAGGCCGGAAAAGGCCAGGCCGCCGAATGATCGCTCGAGCTCCTCCTCACCCTGGTCGCGGACGATCTCGTGGATCACCAGCGCGCCCATCGGCGCTCCGGCGGCGGCCTGTCGCTGTTCTTTGCGGTCCAGATGGGGCGATGCTTCGCCGGCCTCTGCCATGATCTCTCCTGCTGATGGTGCGGCGTAGCATAGGACACCGCGATGCGCCGGGTTGTATCAGTTCAACCGGCGGACGGGGCAAGGATGCGCGGCTGTCGGGGGACGGCGGTCGAGCGGGCGCGGTTCGGTCGTCGGTGGCGCGCCGACCGGCGGGTGAGAGCCCGTTGTTGGGGTGGGCTGCCGAACGAGGTGCGCACATTCGGCGCATGTCCCGGGGCGTGAGGGCGCGGCGGAAGGCCGCGGCGGCGGACGGTCCAGCTTGCTGATCCGCGGTGGCAGTGCCGCCGGGGTCTGGAACATCGGCGGCCCGCGCGAACAACCGGCGACGTTGCGCGTTGTTCTCCTTACCCAGGCAAGGAGGCTGAGATGGCACGTGTTGTTGGGATCGATCACCTGTCGATCCGGGTGAGCGACTACGCAGCGTCGAAGGACTTCTACGGTCGGCTGTTGGGCTTCCTCGGGTTCAAGATCGAGGCCGAATATCCTGAGACCACCGGCTGGACCAATGGTCACACGCTGTTCTGGATCGCCCAGGCCGATGCGAAGGCCGGCCGGCGGAAGCATCACATCGGCGACGTCGGATTTCATCATTACGCGTTCCGGCTTCGCAGCCGCGAGGACGTGGATGAGCTGCAGGCGTTCCTGCGGGACGAACTGAAGGCCACGATCGTGGATCCGGCTGGCGAATATTATGACGACTACTATGCGGTCTTCTTCCTCGACCCGGATGGGTTGAAGCTGGAGGGCATGCGATACGGCGAGCGGACGGCTGAACGAAAGAAGGGTTAGGCCGCTTCGATTCGTGAACAGCGGCAAGTGGTGACAGCGATCGCCGCGCGTGCTTGGGTTGGACGCTGAACCAGGACACGATCATGCAGCGGACGCCGGGGCAGCGGACGCCAGGGCAGCGGACGCGCGGGTCTGCGCTCGCGCCGAGCACCCAACCAGCGGAACAACCATGCGAACGGGCAAGCCGATTTGCAACTGACATCAAGAACCCATGAGGCCGTGGACGTCGCGGCGGTGCAGGAACTGTTTCACGCCAACGGATGGACGGACGGCCTACCGATCGTGCCGCCGACGCGGGACGCTGTCGAAGCCTGTCTGGCGTGGGCGATGACGCCCCCCGAACAGTTGCTGGGGATCGAGCCGGTGCGCGCGCAGGCGATCACCGCCGAGAAAGTCGCCATCAACGCGGTGATGGCAGGCTGCCTGCCGATGCATTTTCCAGTCGTGCTCACCGCCTTCACGGCGATGCTGCAACCGCCGTTCCTGCTGCACGGGGCGACCGCCAGCACCGGCGGCTGTGCGGTGTTCGTTGTCCTGAATGGTCCGATCCGACGGGAACTGGGCGCATCGGGCAGCTTCAACGCGTTGGCAAATTCTGATCGGGCAACGGCGGTGATCGGCCGGGCGCTGCGGCTGGCGCTGATCAATATACTCGAGGTGCGGCCCGGTGGCATTGATCGTTCCACGCTGGGGCATCCGGGCAAGTTCAGCTTTTGCGTTGCCGAGGATGAGGAGGATCAGAGCTGGCTTTCGCTGGCCGAACAGCGCGGCCTGCCAAGGGAGGTGTCCGCCGTCACCGTGATGGCGGCCGGTGCGCCGCGGCAGATCATGAACGAATGGACGACGCAACCAGAGGACATCCTGGAGACCTTCGCGGCGGAGATGCGCGCCAACCTGCGGCACTACTCGCTGCACGCGGGCAATTACGCGCTGATCATTCCGCGGCAGTTGCGCGAACATCTGCAGGCAGCCGGATGGAGCAAGACCGATGTCGCCACGTTCATCCACCAGCGCGCGCGCATCGCGCGACGCGAATGGGCCGACGTCGGCAAGGGCGCGGTGGTGCGCGATCGCGGCGACAGCATCTATCCGGCGCTGGAGTCGCCTGAACATCTGCTGGTTGTCGGGGCCGGCGGCCCGGCGGGCGGATTTGGCGCGGTGATCCCACCGTGGCTCGGGAGCAAGAGCCGAGCGGTCACCCTGCCGATCGGCGTCTGTGTTGACTGCGAGCCGCCGAAGGGGTGAGTCTCGCCGCGCAAGGAGACGTACCGCATGGCTTTTCAAGTGCTCGATCCGACCAACGAGGCCGCGCCGCCGCTGGGGCAACGCGCCCCTCGCCCGCTGACGCTGAAGGGGAAGACCGTGGGTTTCATCTCGAACGGCAAGGAGGGGACCAAGGGCTTCTTCACGCACCTGGACCGAATGCTGCGGGCGGAGTTCGGCGTCGCCACGGTGGTCAGCCGCACCAAGTCGAACTATAGCGCGCCGGCCGACGGGTACATCGTGAGCGAGATCGCCAACTGGGACGCGGTGGTCACCGGCATCGGCGATTGAGGCAGTTGCTCGTCGTGCAGTCTGCATGACGCGATCATAGCGGAACGAGCGGGCGTGCCGGCGGTGGCGGTGATGACCACTCGCTTCGTCACCGCCGCCGAGTTGATGAGCCGGGTGCTTGGAATGCCCGGGTATGCGTTCGCGGTGATCGGGCATCCGGTCAGCAGTGCGACGGACGCCGGATTGGCGGCGATGGCGCGGGCGACGGTGGAGCAGGCAAAGACGTTACTTGGACGTTAGTTTCTGCGCCAGGTTGCCCTGCCGGCCCGGGTGCCCGGCCTGTTCTGATAGCTCATGGGCGCGCCGTCGCCCCTGCTCCTCGCGATGCTGATCGACGGTCACGGCGTCCAGATCTGGGTTGTCGCGGTCGGCTTCAGATTGCCATCTGAAATTTACGGCTTCCGAAACTCCGCATGTCTCACCCCGGCTTTGCAACACGACCCTCTGGACCATCCCAGGCCGAAGCAGGGCGTGCCGCGGCGGTCGCCCCGTTCTACTCAAGCGGGGCAGACAGGATCGCGGCGTCCAGGTTCTCGCCGCGATCATGCGCACGGCGCGCGGCGGCGAGGAAGATCGCGATCGCGATCGCCGCGGTGATCAGGCTTTGGAAGATCGGCTGAAACCAGATCGGGGTGTGCGGGACGACCAGGACGTTGGACATCAGGTAGAGGGTGATGGCGACCGAGGCGAGCGCGGCCGGGATCGTCCAGCGGCTGGCCATGAGCTGGCGCGCCCAGGGCTCATTGCTCGAGGCGCTGCGGCCCGAGGCGATGAACAGGGCGCCGAGGGCGACGCCCAACCAGACGAGCAGGATGCTGAGCGAGCGCACGACAACGCCGAGCGCCCAACCGATGGTGACGGACTGGATGAGGAACAGCGAGCCAATCACAGCGGTGAGCAGAAGGGCGGCGAGCGGCACCTTGGCTTCGGAGGTCTCGGCGAAGCGGTCCGGGAAGATGCGGTCCTGGCCAAAGGCGAAGAGCAGGCGCGAGTTGGTGAGGAGTGCGGGGGCGATCGTCTTGCCAACGATGAGGGCGACGGCGAAGTTGAGGATGGTGCTGACCGCGGGTGGGGCGATCAGGCCCATCAGGCCGGGGGCGGTGGCGAAGGCGACCTTGTGTGCCTTGATCAGGGCGATCACCGCCCACCACGGCGCGGCGTGGAACAGCGCATAGGCGACAGCCGAGAACAGCACGACCGCGACCGCCCAGCCGATGATGATGCCGCGCGGCATCTGGCTCGCGGCCTCGGCTGTCTCCCCGCCGAGCGCAGGCGCGGCACTGATGCCACCATAGGCGTAGATGAGCAGCGTGCAGACTCCGCCGAAGGCAGCGAAGCTGGCGGGCGGAAGATCCTTGGGCGTGGCGAGCCCGAGGCCGAGCTTGAGGCTGGCGGCGTGGATGAAGACCGAGGGCGGCGTGGCGATGCCGAAGAGCACGATCGTCAGCGCGGTCGCCAGGATGACAATGAAGAGCACGACGACGAAGGCGCCGTAACGGTGCACGCCGGTGGAATGCATCCAAAACAGCGTCCAGATCGCGGCGAGCCCGACGATGATGTGGCCGAGGGGGGTGACGATGGCGGTGCCGAACGAGGAGCCGGCGGCGGTGAAGGCCTGGCCGAGGAAGGTCCCGAAGGCGAAGGAGAGCACGCCGATCGAGCCGCACAGCCCGAGCCACCAGATGAAGCCCAGGATGAAGGCCACCATGCCGTTGAGGCTGCGGCCGACCCAGACATAGGCCGCGCCGGCACAGGGGATCACTCGGGAGTAGCGCTGGTAGAGGAACACCTTGGGCAGCACGAGGAAGCCGGTGACGAGCATGGCGAGCGGCACGAGGTCCTGCACGGCCGGATAGACGCTGAGGCTTTGCACGGCGACGAAGTTGATGCCGGCGCCATACTCGCCGGCGACCGCCGACGCTATGACGGCGAAGATTCCGATAACCTTGTTGAGGCGGTAAACAGGCGCCTCGGGCGCTCCGGACCTGCGGTCGCGCATCCTTCTACCCTTCTTCCCGGTATTGTTCCCGGTGGTTCCGATGTTAAAGGGCAGGGTAACATGCGCAGCGGGCCGGGAGGAAGTGCACGGTCCGCTGCAGGCGCGGGGCGTCAGGCGGGTGCGGTTTCAATCCGTGGGTCGGGCCCGTGATCAGCTGCTTTGTCTGCACTCGTGACTATGGGTCATTTTCATGTTGGCGGCTGATCCTGCTGGTGAGGATTTGCCTTTCATCCGCGACATCGGCCGGCCATGCTTGGCCTTCGCAATATGCGGCGGCGGCCCGATTCGCATCCGGCACGCGGCGCGGCAAGTTCCTTGGTTGTCGCACACGAATAGCGGGATGACTTCGTCGCTTCGCTTCCGACGATGACACAGGACGGATGTCGTCCACCCCTGCCGCGGCGACCTGGGACCGCTGGCTGGAGACGCACGGTCTTGGCAGCGGCGGACCCGCCGGCTAGATGGGCGGCAACTCAGGAGATCGCCGCATGACAGCCGAAGATACAGTCGTCACCCGCCGCGACGGACGGGTGGGACGCATCCTGCTCAATCGACCACGGGCGTTGAACGCGCTGGACCTGCCGATGATCCGCGCCTGCGCCGGCATCCTGGATCGCTGGCGCGAGGACCCGGGGGTCGACGCGGTGGTGATCGAGGGGGCCGGGGATCGGGCGTTCTGCGCCGGCGGCGACATCCGCGCGCTGCGGGATGCCCAACTCGCCGGCGACCGCGCCTCGGTCGACGCGTTCTTCGCCGCGGAATACGCGCTTAATCTGACTGTCGCCACATTCCCGAAACCCTACATCGCGCTGGTCGACGGCATCTGCATGGGCGGCGGCATCGGGCTGTCGGTGCATGCGCCGTATCGGGTGGCGACCGAACACGCGGGATTCGCCATGCCCGAGACGGCGATCGGGTTTTTTCCGGATATCGGGGCGACGTTCCTGTTGCCTCGGCTGCCCGGAGAGCTGGGTGTCTATCTCGGGCTGACCGGGCTGCGGGTCAGCGGCGCGGATGCGGTGCATGTTGGCCTGGCGACGCACTACACGCCGCGGGCCAGGCTGGCGGATCTGTCGGCGGCGCTGGCGCGGGACGGTGTCGCGGCGCTGGCGTCGCACAACCAGGCCTTGCCGGCATTTTCGATGGCCGGCCAGCGGGTGGAGATCGACTATTGCTTCTCGGCCGGATCGGTGGGCGAGATCGTGACCCGGCTGGAAGCCGTCGGCGCCGCCTGGGCCGGGGATGCCCTGACGGCGCTGCGCCGGGTCTCACCGTCGGCTTTGCACTGGACGTTGCGCGCGCTGCGGCGGGGCCGTGATCTGACGTTGAAGCAGGCACTCGATGCCGAGTTCGCGCTGACCCGCACCACGATGGCGCATCCGGATTTCGCCGAGGGCGTGCGGGCGATGGTGGTCGACAAGGATCGCAAGCCGGCATGGCGGCCGGCCAAGATCGAGGACGTCAGCGCGGCGCGGATCGATGCGCTGTTCGCCGGTTGACCCGTGTCGCCGTGCGCGGCCTTCAGCCGGTGGCTAAAACACTGTCGGGGCTCACCGGGTCCGACAGCGCACTGTAGCGCACTGTTTCGGCGGAGCTGCCAGACGGTTTCGGTCAGGCTGATGTTGCTTTAGCGTGCTAGCCTCAGATTGACGCAACCACGTGCCAATTCCCTGTGTTTTGGGACGGCGATCGAGCTGGGAGGTTGGTTCAACCGCCGATGATCGCGCTTGACCGGTCGACGCCATTCGCTGAGGAGGTCCCAATGCCTGCCTTCATCTGCACGACCTGCGGTTGCCAGTATCCGGACACCGAGGCGCCGCCAGCCGGCTGTCTGATCTGCCGCGACGACCGCCAGTATGTGAACCCGAGCGGTCAGGCGTGGACGACGCTGGCGGCGATGCGGAAGAGCTATTTCAATGGCTTCCGCAACCTGGAGCCCGGCCTGACGGGGGTGGGCAGCTTTCCCGCCTTCGCGATCGGACAACGCGCCCTGATCCTGCGGTCCGCGGCGGGGAACGTCCTGTGGGACTGCATCAGCTTGCTGGACGACAGCACGATCGAGATCATCAAGGCGCTGGGCGGGGTATCGCAGATCGCTTGCTCGCATCCGCATTTTCTGGCCTCGGTGGTGGAATGGAGCCACGCCTTCGGCGACGTGCCGGTTCATCTGCATGCGCTGGACCGTGACTTCGTGACGCGGCCTGATCCGGTGATCAGGTTCTGGGAAGGCGATCGGCTGGCGCTGGCCGAGGGTGTCAATCTGGTCCGTTGTGGCGGCCATTTTCCCGGCAGCGCGGTGCTGCACTGGGCGCGGGGCGCGGGCGGGCAGGGGGCGCTGCTGACCGGGGACACGCTGCAGGTCAGGCCGGACAAGGGGCTGACCTTCATGCACAGCTATCCCAACCTGATCCCGCTGGATCCGCTGACGGTGCAACGAATCGCCGAACAGCTGCGGGCGTGGCCTTTCGAGACGATCTATGGCGGCTGGTGGGAACGCGTCATCCCGGCCAAGGCGAAGCAGGTGATGGCGGCCTCGGTGGAGCAATATGTGAAGGCGGTCACCGCGGCGCCGCAGACATCCTGAACCCGCCCCAAGCTTTGTTATCCGGCTGGCGCGGCGCGGTGGGGAACCGGCCGGGCAAGCGGATGCGGCGTAATCCCTCGGGTCAGGCCCCGCGCTGGTGCCACCCAGCACCATCACAGACCAACACTGCGCGAGCAACTTGCGTGCTGATTTCCGCCAAGTGCGGGTTCATCATCTCGGTGTTCGCACCGGGCGTGACCATCGCCGCACCGACATCGCGCTGCGGGCAGATAGCGCCAAAGATGTAGGCAGGGTCATGGCGATTGTCGTGCACCATAAACGGACGCGAGCCGAACGGTCGCTCGCCTTGCCATTCCATCCGGCTCTGCCGGACGGAACCTTTGGCAAGTCTCGCCCAGATGTAAGCATGGGTGCCCTTCTGGCCGACCCAGGCCTCGTCTTGGAACCAAATCCACATCTGCCGGAACGTCGTTGAGCGTCGCGCGCGCCAGGCTGGCGAATTGTTTTTACACGGGCCTCCGCCTCGCCGCGAGGCCGGCCGTCCACAACCATCGCTATGGCAAGCATCCGGCGCACGTGCGCACTGTCAGCACATTTGACCGAGAGCGCCCGAAGCTGCGTGCTTGTATCATCCATACGCGTGATCCGTAACATCTCGCCCATGACGCCCCCTGCGAATCGCCGCACGAGGACATGGAATCGGAAGTCATCCGCGTTGGGAATCCGTATGGAAGAGTCGGAGTCAGCGCAGGTTGATATTATAATTACAGGTGAACGCAGGGTGTTAGGGGTCTGGCGGAATCGCCCGGGTGGAACTTGCGGTTCGCGCTGGCGCTCCAGAACATTGATCGAGCGAACATCTTTATCAGTTCACGGTAATCTGAACAGGATCTGCCTTGCCGACTGGTCACGTGCTTTTCGTGGCGCTTCGTATTCCTTCGTATTTCCCCGTGTTGAAATACTTGCTTGCTTGCCGTCGTCGGACAGTTCCGAGCGACGGTTCGATTTGAGCAAGACAGAAAGCAGCGATCGTGTCGGGACCGCTGCTCCGCTGCGGAAAAAGCCAAGCGCTGATCTATGAAAGAGTGATTCAGACAGCTTCCGCCATCTTGTTGGCCTCGATCTTCCGGCGGGCTGCCTCGCGCCGCTCATCGAACTTTGCCAGGCGGCGGTGAGGGTTGGGGTGGGTCTCGTTCTCGGCTTCACCGGGACGCTTCTGCGATCCGGCCCAGCCGTGCGCCGCGATGTCGAAGATGATGCCGGACAGGTCGGTATGCTTCACCTCATAGCCGTCGGGATTGTTCGGGTCGCCCATGATCCATGTGCCGCCGGCGGCGCGCGCCTGCTGGCCCGATACGACCACGTCGTCCACCCAGAAGCCGATGTGATGCAGGCCGACGAAGTTGACGCCGGTGCCCTGGGAGGCTTCGTCGGACTTGAAGTGCAGGATCGCCAGATTGACCACGCCATCGGTCAGGAACACGCCTTCCGCCAGCGGGCCGTCGAGTTCCGATACTTCCTCGAGGCCGACGGTCTGCTTGTAGTATTCCGCCGTCTCCCACGGATCGGCGACGCTGAACGCGACGTGACGTAGAAACCCTTTGCTCTGCGCGGTCATGGTTCGGCTCCCTCGGATCTTTGCCAGGGCGGGGAGTGTGACGCCGGGTTGGCGGAAGAGCAAGTTTTCCAGCGCAGGGAGATTGCTTCGGTGAATGTCCACAATGGTGGAAGGCTGCCATCAAGTGGGCTGCGATCCTGGCTGCTTCGCAAACTCGGCAAGCAACACAGGGAAGTCTTCCATCGGAGGGAACTTCTCAAAGCTGTGGACGGCCGGTGTTGTCGCCCATGGCAGCATCTCGACGGTGTAGGTCTCGATAAATGGCCGAAACGAATGGGCATTCTGCAGCAGCGTTGCACGGACGTTCACGAACTCGTCCATCCCCTCGGGACGGGTGAACAGCCAGGTCAGGCAGTGAGGGCAGAAAAAATGCCGGGTAGCTCCATGCAGTCCGCCCACTACAGGCTCACCATCCAGAATCTCAAGGTTGCCAGCCAGGTAAAGCGCACTAAGACTAAAGGCACTTGCCGTCATGCATTGGCAGCCGGCGCAGTGACAGGCCATCGTGACCAGCGGTTGTCCACGGATTCTGAACCGCAGCTGACCACATCGGCATGCGCCATCCTGGAAAGCGTCTTGCTCCGTCATCGTCCTCTCCGCTGCGTGTCGCCATGGTTATGATTAGAGCGCGCGATCGTCCCAGATTGGCTTAAAAGCGATCAGGCTCTCTAACGGCCATTGGATGGTCTGAGTAGACGAAATGGTCGTCCGCTATCGGTCGAAAGACGCATCAAACGCGAACCATCACCGACAGCAACCCCTAAGCCTGCTTCCGCTCGATCAGGCTGCGGCGGATCTTTCGGCCGCGTTCGACCTTGTCCTCGATATACCCGGCATCGCCCCAACGCACCGCGCGGGCCATCGCCTGCGCGTCCTCCATGAAGCGCTGCAGCATCTCCAGCAGCGCCTCGCGGTTGTTCAGGAAAATGTCCCGCCACATCACCGGGTCCGACGCAGCGATGCGGGTGAAGTCGCGGAAGCCGGAGGCGGCGAAGTTCACCACCTCCTGCCGGCTTTCGTCGGCCAGATCATCCGCCGTGCCGCAGATCGTGAAGGCGATCAGATGCGGCAAATGCGACACGATCGCCAGCACCCGATCGTGGTGGCTGGGCTCCATCCGCTCGGTCTGCGCGCCGCACCGCTGCCACAGCGTTTCGATGCGGGCGATCGCCGCCTCATCGGTGCCGGCAACCGGGGTCAGCAGGGTCCAGCGACCCTGAAACAGCTCGACGAAGCCGGCATCGGGTCCGGAATGTTCGGTGCCGGCGATCGGATGCGCCGGCACGAAGTGCACGCCATCGGGCACCAGCGGGCCGACGTCGCGGATCACCGACTGCTTGGTCGATCCCACGTCAGTCAGCACCGCGCCCGGTGTCAGATGCGGGGCGATGCGGGCGGCGAGGTCGGCGAAGGCGCCGACCGGGGCGCACAGCATCACGCAATCCGCGCCCACCACGGCCTTGCCGGGATCGAGTTCAACCCGGTCGGCGATGCCAAGCTGCATCACCCGGTCGAGCGTCTTTTGGGTGCGGGCGTTGACCACGATTTCGGCGGCGATGTCTCCGCGCTGGCGAGCGATACGGGCCACCGACGATCCAATCAGCCCGACACCCAGAAGTGCCAAACGCCTGAACACAGGATCAGCCACGAGATTGCCGGATGAATTCCGCGAAGGCATCGACCACCAGACCGACTTCCTCGGCGGTGCCGACGGTCACGCGCAGGCAGTGCGGCAGCCCGTAGCCGCCGACCTTGCGCACGATGATGCCGCTGGTCCGCAGGAACGCATCGGCGGCGTTCGCGGCCTCGGGCGTTTCCAGGTCCACCAGGACGAAGTTGCCCTGACTGGGCCAGACCTTCAGGCCGGCCGCCTCGATCCCGGCGGCCAGCTTCGGGCGGTACTCGGCGTTGTGGGTGTGACCTTTCTCCACCCAGCCCGGTTCGGTCAGCGCGGCGATGGCGGCGGCCTGCGCGGGGACTGACACGTTGAATGGTCCACGCACCCGGTTCAGCACATCGACCACCACCGGCGGCGCGTAGCACCAGCCGATGCGCATGCCGCCCAGGCCGAAGATTTTTGAAAACGTCCGCGTCATCACCGTATTGCCGGTGGCATCCACCAGCTTCACACCGGCGTCGTAAGCCGGATGGGTGACGTATTCGGCATAGGCGGCATCGAGCACCAGCAGCACCTCGGGCGGCAGGGCGGCGCGAAACCGGGCCACCGCGTCGGCCGGCACCATCGAGCCGGTCGGATTGTTCGGGTTTGCCAGGAAGATCAGCCGCGTGGCCGGGGAGACCGCGGCCAGCATCGCGTCCAGATCGGCGGTCAGATTGCGTTCGGGGACCTTGATCACCCGGCTGCCGGCGTAGGTCCCGGCGATCTCATAGATCGAGAAGCCGTGCGCCGACATGATGATGTCGCGCCCGGGGCCGCCATAGGACAGGCAGAACTGATACAGCAGGTCGTCAGATCCGGCGCCGCATACGATGCGGGCGGGATCGAGGCCCCATCTTTGGCCGATCGCCGCGCGGAGTCTGTCGGCGCCGCCGTCGGGATAGCGATAGGACTCCCCGGCCGCCTGCACGATCGCCGCCTGAGCGGCGGGTGGCACGCCGAACGCGCCCTCGTTCGACGACAGCTTCACCGTGCGGTTGGCGCCCGGCAGTTCCGACTCGCCGGCGACATAGGGGTGGATCGCCAGGATCTCCCGGCGGGGCAGTGGACCGGTCATTGGGCAGGACCCGCGACAGGCACCGCATAGCTGCCGAGCACGATGGGCCGGCGCAGCAATGGATGGAGGCGACCGAGCCGGGGATCGTCGTCTGACAGTGCGCCGGGGGTCTCGACCAGAACGTTGACCATGGGCGCGCCCTGGGCGCGGACCATGAGCAGGGTTTCCGGCTTCAGCCCCGCCGCCGACAACGCCTGCGACAGCTGCGCCGCGTTGACATCGGGATCGCACTCCAGCCCAAGCAGGGACCGATCCAGCTCGCTAGCGTCCGGCGGCGTGGCCGCAACGACCAGAGCCTGTGCGGTTGAAACGCCCGCCGGGCGCGGCTGCCAGAACGGCAGGCGGGCGATAACGTGCAGCCGCGGTTCATGCCGCGGCAGGGCGACCCACCAGGTTTCGCGGTCCGACGGGTATGGCAGCACGGCGATCGACGTGTCGCCCTGACTGACCGCCGCCAGGGCCTGATCGGCGCTGGCGCAGGTGAGCAACGGTGTCAGCACGCCAAAATGTTCCTGCGCCAGGTGGGTCAGCGTCGCGCCCTGATCGGGGTCGCCGACCGCCAGCGAGAACCGACCCTGCATCGACGTGGTGCCGGCGAGCAGCTCGCGCCAGATGCGGACCAGAGTAACCGGTGGCAGCGCGCCGTGGTGCCGCGCCAGCAAACGACGGATGATCGAGGCTTCGCGTCCCGGCCGGAACGCCGCGGGCTTGCCGGAGCGCGCCACCTGTTCGACGATCTCGGCGCGCTGCATCAGCAAGTCGTGCAGCGCGTCATCGATCCGGTCGAGCTCGGATCGCAGCGCCGGCAGACCGCCCCGACGCCAACCATCCAGCGCCGAAGCCCCCGGGTCGCCGGTGGCGGCCGGAGGTGCGGCGGGTGCATCTGCTGCTGTTGAAACCGGACTGGACATCATGCTCGCCGAAATGAGCGGCAAGACTTAGCGGATGCGCATCGGTCTGCAAACCCATCCGGCGGCCTTGCGATGCGACCCGTTGCGGGCGACCGCGGCAGGTCCTATGCAATCATTGCGATGGACCAGCCAGCTGCCCGTACCGATCCGGTCAATGCCTTCCGCCACAGTCACGTCACGTTCGACGACGGCATCACGCTGGAATGTGGCACGGCCCTTCGGCACCATACGGTCGCGTACCGCACCTATGGCACGCTGAACGCCGACCGGTCGAACGCCGTGCTGATCTGCCATGCGCTGACCGGTGACCAGTATGTGGCGGAGCCGCATCCGACTACTGGCAAGCCGGGCTGGTGGGACACTGTTGTCGGTCCCGGCCGCCCGGTCGACACCGCCCGCCTGTTTGTCATCTGCTGCAATGTCCTCGGCGGCTGCATGGGCAGCACCGGCCCGCTGGGCGACCGCGAACTGGCGGACGGCACGCTGATCGATGAGCCGTGGGGAACGGATTTTCCCCCCATCACCATTCGCGACATGGTGCGGGCGCAAAAGCGCCTGATCGCGCATCTGGGCATCGAGCGGCTGTTCGCGGTGCTGGGCGGCTCGATGGGCGGCATGCAGGTGCTGCAATGGGCGGCGCTCTATCCGGATGCGGTGTTCGCGGCGGTGCCGATCGCCACCGCGTCCTATCACTCGGCGCAGAACATCGCCTTCCACGAAGTCGGGCGCCAGGCGATCTTCGCCGATCCGGACTGGCAGAACGGGCAGTACTGGCGCAGCGGGCGGATCCCGGCGCGTGGGCTGGCGGTGGCGCGGATGTGCGCGCACATCACCTATCTGTCCGAGGAGGCGCTGACCCGCAAATTCGGCCGCCGCCTGCAGAACGCGCCGAAGGACCACACCGAGGCGATCAGTCTGTTCGGTGAGATGTTCGAGGTCGAAAGCTATCTGCGCCACCAGGGCAGCACCTTCGTGCAGCGGTTTGACGCCAACAGCTACCTGACCATCACCCGAGCGATGGATTACTTCGACCTGGGAGCGGATTGCGGCGGTGATCTGGCGACCGGGTTCAAGGGTACGGCGACGCGGTTCCTGCTGGCCTCGTTCACCTCCGACTGGCTGTTTCCCACCATCGAAAGCCGGTCGGTGGCTCGGGCGCTGAACCGCGCGGGGGCGAACGTGTCGTTCGTGGAGTTCCCGACCGACAAGGGCCACGATGCGTTTCTGCTGGACGAGCCGGACTTTCACCGCACCCTGGCCGGCTTCCTGCGCGGCTGCGCGATCCATGCGGGGCTGAGCACGGCCGCATGAGCGCGGACGAGTGAGGCATCGACCAGTGAGCATTTGGGCATGAGCACGCTCGATCCGGTTCGCTTCCTGGCCAAGAACATGCGGGTCGACCTGGCGGTGATCGCCGACATGATCGCCCCGCGCGCCCGGGTGCTGGACATCGGCTGCGGCGACGGGACGCTGATCGACCATCTGTTCCAGACCAAGGGCTGCGATGCGCGCGGCATCGAGATCGACATGGCCGAGGTCACGCGGGCGATCGCGCACGGGCTGCCGGTGATGCACGGCGACGCCGACATCGATCTGGCGCACTATCCCGACAACGCGTTCGATTATGTCGTGCTGTCGCGCGCTTTGCAGGCGGTGGAGCGGCCACGTGCGGTGCTGCGGCAGATGCTGCGGATCGGCACGCGTGCGGTCGTCAGTTTTCCCAATTTTGGGCATTGGCTGGTGCGCTGGCAGCTGCTGTCCACGGGCCGGATGCCGATGACTGCGACCTGGGACCGGCCATGGCACGAAACCCCCAACATCCACCCCTGCACGATCCGCGATTTCTTCTTCCTGTGTGAGGAAGAAGGCTACGTGGTGGAGCGATGGCTCGCGACCGATGAAGGCGGCCGGCGCACGCCGTGGCGCCGCGCCTCGCGGTTGGCCAACCTGTTCGGGGAGCAGGGCGTGTTTCTGCTGAGGCACCGATAGGATCTTGGCCATGCCGCTGAGCGGCTCGCGGCGGACCGAAGCGCTCTCAGGTCCGCCGCCGCGCCGCCGGTCGTGGCGGATCCGCCTGGCGTGGCTGGTCTCGCTGCTGATCCATGTCACGGTCGGCCTGCTGTTGCTGGTGACGATCCGGCGCGAGGAGAAGCCGGAACAACTGCCGCCGCCGTCCGCGGTGACGATGCTGTTCGACACCGGGCGGAAGCAAGGCCCGACCTTGCCGAACCCGTCGCTGCAGGCAACGCCGCCCAGTGCGCCGGCGCCGCCATCGCCGCCTGCCGCGTTGCCGTTGCCGCCTGTCGAACAGCCGTCGCCCCCGCCACCGACCCGGCCAGCGGAACCAGTGCCGCCACCGGTGGCCGCGCCGCCGCCGTCGGTAACGACGGAGCCGCAACCGCCGGCGCCCTCGCCGCCCGCGGCGAAGCCGCAACCCCCGCCGCCGAAAACGGAGCCGGAACCGCTGCCCGTGCCGCCCCGGGCGCAGCCCGATTCGGTGCCGAAGCCGCCGCCTGTCCAGTCACCTGCCAGCCGCCCCACGCCGTCGAAACCGCCCGCGCCGCCGAAACCTCCGGCTTTCCCAGCGCCGATGAACTACAGCTTCGGGACGCCGCTGACCGCTTCGTCATCGTCGGGTCGGCTTCGGTCGCGGCCGCATATTCCCGGCACCATCGACATGTCGCTGGGACCGGCGGCGCGGGGGGCGGCCGACAACACGCCAATGTCGGAGCACGACAAGGAGGCGCAGGGGACGGACTGGCGCAACGCGCTGAGCAACTGGGTCGCGCAGCACGCCTACTATCCGGACGAGGCTCGGCGGCAGGGCGAAGAAGGCGATGCGGAGGTGCGGGTCGTTGCGTCGCCGAACGGACGGGTGCGGACGGTCGAGTTGATCGGCAAGTCGGGGTCGATGTGGCTGGACCTGGCTTTGCTGGCATTGTTCCGTGATCAGCAGCTTCCGCCATTGCCGTACGGCACCAAGGAGGCCTTGGATTTTAACTTCACGATGCACTACGTCCTGATCCGGCCGCGCTAGAGCGGTTTCCGTTCGCGTTGGCTCACAGGAAACGCTCTAGAACATTGTTTAGCTAGCATCTTCACCCGCTCAGATAAGCAATCTGAACGGGATCTGCTCTAAGCATCCGATCGCAGAGACGCGCAGCATCCGCGATCCGGCAGGTCAACCGGGTACCTCAAACCAACAGCGGCGTATCGCGCTCCTTTGATGCGCGATACCAGCGTCCGACCGCACTGAGTGGAACGTTCGGCGCGCGGGAATCACGCGATCCAGCAAAGCCCCGGACATGCGGCTTCCCGACGTTACCGAGCCAACTGATGCCCACACAAAACAATCGATCCGCACGTTTCGAACGGGCGACGCGCTTACTCTCGAATTCAGGCGCAACCCGCACAGGACTGTGATTGGAGGGAACTCGACAACCAAATGTTAAGCGTGCGTAACTCGATAGAAAGATAAAGGAGGAATGGTCAACATGTCCCGCCAGGTCCAGAATCGAGACCAACCCAAGTTGACCCCAAGTCGGCTTCGCCGCTTCGCTGTTCGCCGGTCCGTTGCCGCGGTGTTCGGCTGTCTGATCGCGCTGGGGCTATGGTCTACGCCGGCGCTGGCAGGCTCCTGTTCCGACCTCGCGAGTTCGCTCTCGCTGCAGCTCGCCGACGGTGCCGCAGTGGTCGGACCGGCAACAGTGCAGGACATCACCTCGGGCAGCTACACGCCAGCCGGGTCCACCACGCCGATCACCGGCCTGCCGCCGTTCTGCCGGGTGGCACTGGATATCTCCTCGACCGGAGATCCCAGCCAGTCACAGATCCTGGTCGAGATCTGGCTGCCCGAGGCCGGCTGGAATGGCCGCTACCTGGGCACTGGCAACGGCGGCTTCGCGGGCGCCATCAGCACAGCCGCCCTCGCCGGTGGCCTGCAGCAGGGCTATGCGGTCGCCAACACGGACATGGGCACCGGCGTGCTGTATCGATGCAACTCGCTGTATTGCGGGGGGCGTACCGAGTTCGGCGGACCGCCTGCCGGATTGAACGGACACCCGGACTCGATCAAGGACTTTGGCTATCGCGCCACGCATCTGATGACGGTGGCGGCCAAACAGGTGGTTGCCGCCTACTACGGCCAGCCACAGCGCCACGCTTATTTCGCCGGCTGTTCGACCGGCGGCCAACAGTCGCTGATGGAGGCGCAACGCTTCCCCACCGACTATGAAGGGATCCTGGCCGGTGCCCCGGCGTATGATCGCACGCATCTACACATGTCCGGATCCTGGCCATACGCGTGGACCCATGCCTCGACATCCAGCCTGCTGACCGTGCCCGCGCTGTCGCTGATAAACAAGGCCGTGCTGGGGAAATGCGGTGGTCGGGACGGCGGCCTCGCCGGTGAGGGCTTCCTGACCCAGCCGGCCGCCTGCCGCTTCGATGCCGCGGTCTTGCAATGCACCGGTGCGGCGACGGACGTGCCTTGCACCGATCCGAACGCGGCCTCGTGCACCTGCCTGGCCTCCGGGCAGGCGGCGGCGATGGACGCGATCTGGCATGGGCCGGTGGACGACCGCGGGCGTCAGCTTCAGCCTGGGTTCCTGCGCAGCAGCGAAACCCCGGTTCCCCTGACCGCGGCCAACCCGTTCGGTAACCTGGGCCTGGTCTGGGGTCAGTCAGGGACCGAGCCGCAGTTCGACGGGCTGATCTTCTGGGCATTGGGGCCGGATTGGACCTGGCAGGACTTCTTCGCCGATCCCGCCGAACCTGTCGCCATGCGGTCCAGCGAAATCCGGGCCATAGACACGACGCCGGTCGGCGACATGACATTCGCCCAGGCACTGAATGCCACCAGCGCCGATCTGAGCCAGTTCAACGCCAACGGCGGCAAGCTGGTGCTGTATCAGGGTTGGGCTGACCCGCTGATCCCGGGCTACGCGGCGGTCGATTACTGGCGTGCGCTGCGGCGTGCCGATGGTGTTGGGCTGGCGGGCTACGCGCGCCTGTTCATGGCCCCTGGCATGTGGCACTGCAGCGGCGGGCCAGGTCCGAATGTGTTCGGCGGCCAGGACCAGACCGCCGTGCCCAAACCGGGTGATCCAAGCGATGATGCGCTGGCGGCCTTGACGAACTGGGTGGAGAACGGCATCGCGCCGAGCCAGATCATCGCCACGAAATATGTCAATGAAGTGCCCGCGCAGGGGATCGCATTCCAGCGGCCGCTCTGTAAGTACCCGCGTCATGCCGCCTACCAGGGCTCCGGCGATCCCAAAGATCCGGCGAGCTTCGCCTGTGTGCCTGACCGAGACAATCACATCATCGCACCCGCGCCGATCTACGGGCCATAGGTCGCGGGTAACGGCCGGATAGGTCTCCCGGTGTTGCGCTGTCTCCTGCCCGGGCGTCCGACCGTGCGCGTTCGACGCTGGCGCGGATTATCCATTTTTCGATGTGGCGGCGGCCTATATCGGTCGTCGCTGGTTCCGACGTCGCATCAACCGGTTGCCCGCCTGACATCATTTTGGGGAGGGCGGTCGCACCGTTATGCGGTCACACTGGTATGATCGGGCGAAGTCCACTCAGTCGACTGTCAGATGCTCGGTCACACCTAGATGCGGCCGGGCCGCAGGATGTGGCCCGGCTGGGCCGTCACGCATGCTTAACCACCATAAGTGAAGGTCGGCATGGAATTCAGGGCGTCCTTGCTGGCGCCTGGGAACGTGACCTTCGTCTCGTCCTTGTTCGTTTCGGTATGAAGCTGATCATATGGGACGGCGACCAGCTTGTTGCCGATCCCAAGAAAGCCGCCAACCGAGATAACGGCCATGACGATCTGGTTGCCGTGCTTCAGGATCAGATCATCCACGGTGCCGACCTTCTGGTTTTGGTCATTGTAGACCTGAGAGCCGATCAACTTGCTGATGCGCGTGCCCCCCTGCATCGTAACCGTCGCCACGGTTAGGTTTGGGTTGCTAGGCGCGCCCGATGGCGTTGCGGAAATAGGCGGGGCTGGGGTGGCGGAAGGAGGCGCGGCGGGTTGCTGTGGGGGGGCGGGCGGTTGCTGGGCCAGTACTGGCGCGGTGGCGGTCATCAACGATACCAGGCCAATAGATGCGAAGCGGATCATCGAAAATTCCCAGTATTGAGGTGGCTGCTGCCGGCGTGGCGGTGACTCACGTCATCGTTGGAAGCACGATTCGGCCGAGTCCATGCGTGCCCGGGGTCTGTGTTTGCGTTGCGTTGCGTTGCGTTGTGAACTGCCCGAGAGCCAAAACGGTTCCGTCAAGATGTTGGGTGATACGCGTCCGATCATCACGATGACAATCGTTGCCACTAACCCCAGTCGGCCGAGCGACTGATCACTCGCTCAACGGCCGGCGGGCTGGTTCAACGGCCGGCGGGCTGGTATGTTATTGATCCTGCCCGCCGTGGCAGACCGGTTTCAACTGTTCTGACGGCGGTTCGGCCTGAACGCGATATCGCCCAGGGGCCGCATGTCAGTCGAACAGGGAGCTGACCGAGCTTTCGTCGCTGATGCGCCGCATGGCTTCGGCAAGCAGGGGGGCGATCGTCAACTCGCGAATATTGCCGCAGCGTTTGACTTCGTCGGTCGCCAGGATCGAGTCGGTGATCGTCATCATCTCGATCGGCGAAGCGGCGATGCGGGCGACGGCGGCGCCGGACAGTACGCCATGGGTGACATAGGCGCTGGCGGAACGCGCACCGCGCTTGATTAGGGCGTCGGCGGCGTTGCAATGGGTGCCGCCGGAGTCCACCAGATCGTCGACCAGGATGCAGTCGCGGCCGACGACGTCACCGATGATGTTCATCACCTCGGAATGGCCGGCGCGTTCGCGGCGCTTGTCGATGATGGCAAGATCGCAGTTCAGCCGAGTGGCGATGGCGCGGGCGCGGACGACGCCGCCGACGTCGGGCGAGACGATCATCAGGTCGCGGCCTTCGTAGCGCTGCTGGATGTCGCGGCTGAACAGCGGGGCGGCGTACAGGTTGTCCACCGGAATGTCGAAGAAGCCCTGGATTTGCGCCGCGTGCAGGTCCATCGTCAGGACCCGGTTGGCGCCGGCCTCGGTGATCAGGTTGGCGACCAGCTTGGCGGAAATCGGCGAGCGCGAAGCCGTCTTGCGGTCCTGACGGGCGTAACCGTAGTAGGGGATGACGGCGGTGATGCGGCGGGCGGAGGAGCGTCGCAGGGCGTCCAGCGTGACCAGCAGCTCCATCAGGTTGTCGTTGGCGGGGAACGATGTGGGTTGGATGACGAAAAGGTCCTCGCCGCGTACGTTCTCCTGGATTTCGACGAACACCTCCATGTCGGCGAAGCGCCGGATGGAGGCCTTGGTCAGCGGCAGGCCCAGGATTCGGGCGACGGCGTCGGCCAGAGGACGATTGCTATTGCAGGCGACGATCTTCATCAGCACGACCGTTCGAATGGACGCCGGACCGGTCTGCTCGCCGGAAACAGGCCGGCTTGTAGCAACCGTCCTGTCATATGTCCATAAACATGGCCTTCAGCGGCGGGCGGGCCGTGGTCTGGGCGGGCGATGGCCCGCTCGGTCGGATTATGCGATCATGACAAGCCGGCCGCGAGGCGCTCGGCTGCCAATGACGCTCGGTTTCCAGCGGATCGAGTCGCTGTCGGATTTCGGCGATAACCGCTACGGGATCAGGTGGAATTCGCGTGCCAGCGCCGCGATGCGATGGCGCGCCAAGCCGAGGACCGCGTGAGCCTGCGCCCGAACCTCGGCCATGTGCGCCCGCAGACGGTGATAGGCCGCGCCATCCTCCGAGACCGCGACTGTGGTCGGCGGGACGGTGTTGCCAGCCGCCACCGCGGCCACCGCGGTCCAGTTGCGCAGCAGCGGCACCGCGCCACCGGGCTCGATCAGACGGTTGTCTCGTACAACGATGCCGGTGGCGTCGCCGGTCGCCAGGACGGCGCCGGGCCGGTCGGCCGAACCGGCCGCGAGATCGACGATGTTGTCCTGCAGGGTCAGCTGCCCACCGGCCACGGACACAAGGGGTCCGACTATCGCGCCGGCCTCATCCGTCAGCCGATTGCCCACTAGTTCCGTGGTCAAGGCGGCAGAGGCGATATGGTCACCGCCCCGCGCCTGGCTGAAGCTCGATCGTTCGATCCGCAGCAGCGCGAGGCGCCCGGCCATCACGGCATGGGTTGGGGTGCGATCGAGCGGGGTGTGTCCAAGGCTGGCGCCATTGGCACGGAAGGCGCAGCCGATGATGCGCAGGTTACCCGCCGATCCGCCGGCCAGGATGCCGAACTGGTTGTTGACGAAGCGGCTGTCCTCGACCGTCAGATCAGTCCCCTCGGCCCGAATGCCCGCGCCGTTGCCCTCGGGCACGCGGATTCGGGTGAAGACCAGATCGCGCACCACGACAGCGTCGCCGCTGATGACGAAGGCGGCCTTGCCGGCGCAGGCCACGTCGGTGATCACCGCGTCGGGACCGGTGCCGGCGATGGTGATGTGGCTGGCGCGCCAGAAGGCGCAGTCGTAGTAGGTTCCGGGCGCGATGGTGATGGTGTCGCCGTTCCGGGCGACCGCGGCCGCGGCACTGGGGACCGCGAAGGTTCTGCCGGTGCCGACGTCGAGCACGCGTGTCATCGCCGGGTGGCACAATGCGGCGAAGAGAACAACCGCAAGACGCAACGCCGGCGTTCGGCGGTGGTGGCACACCTTATACCGGCCTTCGCTGTGAGCCGAACGGCCTAAGGGTTTCATTTCGCGCGCCGCCCCCTGCCTCGCGGGCTCGGTCCCCCCGCTTGCCCGCCAATCCGGCGCCCATACCGCTAGCGTCGGCCGGTCTCACTTCACCGTACCGTCGCCACGCAGCGACTTGGCGTTGCCCTGCAGGGTGTTGCCGACCAGGTTTGCTTCCGTCGCGGTCATATTAACAACCAGGAACGAATTATAGGTGCCCTCGACCAGGAAGGTGTTGTGGTCGACGAGGATCTCGGGTGTCGGCTGGGTCACGCCCTCGGAACCGATCATCAGCGCGGCGGTGTGATTGCCCGACTTCGGGCCTTTCTCGATCTTGTTGTCGCGCAGCACGACGGCGCCGCCGTTCGGGGCCTCGACCGCATAGCTCGACGTGCCGTCAGGACCGTCGGCGATGTCGCAATCGATCACCTCGGTCCGCTGTGCCCGGGACTTGATGTCATGACCATCCCGAGTTTCGAAGAACCTCGACCGCTCGACCCGCAGCAACGCCAGGCCGCCGACATAGATCGCATGGGCGCAACCGCTGCCGCTGCAGGTGCCGTCGCGGATGAACGTGCTGTCGCTGACGACGATTGTCTTGCCGGGCTCGTCGCCGGCGAGCAAACCATTCTGGTTGTTGATGAAATCGACGTGCTGGACCAGCAGGTCGCCGCCTTCCGCGCGGATGCCGGCGCCGTTGAAGTCGGGCACGCGGGCGCGGGTGAGGGTCAGGTCGCGGATGGTGATGTTGTTGCCCTGGGTGATGAACAGCGCCTTGCCCATGCAGGTCTTGTCGGTGATGACGGTGGCTTTGGGGCCGGCGCCCTGGATGGTCAGATTGTTGGCCCGCCAGATCGCGCAGTCGAAATATGAGCCGGCGGCGATCATGATGTGGTCACCGTCATGCGCCGCGGCCGCGGCCGCGGATGGCTGCGGATAGGGCTTGCCCGCCCCGACCTGTAGCGTTGCGGCCATCGCCGGGGTGCGTGGGTTCGGGGTGAACAGGCAGGCGGCTGCCAGCAGGCCAGCGCCAAGCCAGGCGGGGAGGCGGCGTGCCGGCAGCGTGTGACGCGGTGATTGCATGTCGTTGGCCTAATTGTTTCGGAAACTTGTTTTAGAACGATTACGGCTGCTTCGTCATCGTCGTTTGCACAGGTGGGAGATCGAGCCTGGCGATCGTGCGTCCGATTTGCCAAAAGGCCACCATTCGCCTCGACATTCGCCCAGGTGCCGAGTTTTTCCTCAGGGGCCGACATTCCATCGTGGCCGACAGCGATGCGGACGAAATGACCACGGCCGCGGCGATCATCGGGTCCGGCGGATGCGGCCTGAACCGGAAAGTAGCCGTGCAGCTCGCAGGGGCACCGATGATCGGGCTTGATTGGGTGCGGCAGAGGGTCTAGGTAACGGTCGTCAGCTTGCTGACTATGGCGATAAACGATGCGTGGAATAATCGTTGTGGACCCGGGGGCAGTGCCCGGCGCCTCCACCATTTATCCCGGCATACCGGGATGTTCCCTCAGGACGGGGGCATCCTCGGCGCAGGGGCTTATGGGGGCGAAACAGGCTCGACACGCGTGGTAAAGACTCATCTTTTGCCCGGCATGATACCGCCGTTATCGGGTCAAATCACAAGTGCCAACGATAACGAGGCGCTCGCCGTCGCTGCATAAGCGATAGGCGCGGTTCGGGGGGGCACCGGGCAACAGAAGCCCCCCCAACTATCCATTCCTCCAATTATCCGCTTAGTGCGGCAGATGGATGCCGAAGGTGTCGGCGAAACCGCGCGCACCGGCCTCGGTGATGGTGACGGCGCGGGACTGCCGTTGGCGCTCGATCCAGCCCAGGTCGAAGCAGCGGGTCGCGAGCGCGACTCCCAGGCGGCCGGCGATGTGGGGGCGGCGTTCGCTCCAGTCCAGGCACGGGCGGCAGAAGATGCGCTTGCCGGCGCCTGGCCGACTGCCAAAAGCGGTCAGGAAGGTATGGCCGCGTTCGGTCACCTCGCCGCCATCTGGCGACAGCAACAGATGGTCCGCCGCGGTCAGCGCATCCGCCAGCGCGACACCGAGCCGGCCGGCGAGGTGGTCGTAGCAGGTGCGGGCGGTGCGCAGCGCCTCGCCGCCGCGCCAGGTGGTAAGCGGCCCCTGGTCCGGACCCGCGACGGCCATGACACTTTCCAGCATCTGCCCGACCAGGGGGGAGGCCAGGCGGAAGTAGCGGTGACGACCCTGTCGCTCGACGGCGAGCAGTTGGGCGTCGGTCAGCTGGCCCAGATGTCCGCTGGCGGTCGGCGGCGAGACATGGGCGGCGAACGCCAGTTCCTTCGCCGTCAGCGCGCGACCGTCCATCAGGGCGGTCAAGATGTTGGCTCGGGCGGGATCACCGAGCAGTGCGGCGATCCCCGCCATGCGATTGGTGTTGCTCATGGTGGTGGAGGATAGTCCAGATCGGTCAGGAACGCAGGCGGCAATGGTTCGGTGGAGGGCGAACGGTTGCGGCCGAGCGATGTGTCCTGGGTTTGGCTACCAGATGCCTTATTTACAATTCTGTAATAGACGTATCGCGACCGTGCGACCGGCTGGTCCTCGGGCAGATCCATTTTGGTATCGCGTTTCAGAGACGGCGCTGTTGGTTTGAAGTATCCGATTAACCCGCCTGCCCGGGGACGCTTTTGGTCTCGCGCTTCCCGCAACCGGGACTAGCAGCCTGTCGGACTTAACTAGTTCGCGCAACTATCCTGCCCTAGACGAATCTTGGCAGAAGCAATGTTCCGGTGAGGGCGCTTGTACAGACAGGATATTCCAGAAAATCCCGAATTTCGGCTAAGTCAGACAGGCTACTAGCGCGTTGGCCTGGGGGGTAAATCCGTTGTGGCTACCAACAAGTTGGCTTGCAGAAATGCCCGGACGCGAGCCTCGGCATTGCGTGTCGCTGCCGGGTCGTGCCGGATGAGATGGCCGAGATAGTGATGCTCCGGATAGTAACCATCGAACGCGTGAGTTGCCTCGGGGTAGACCACCCAAGGGACGGGTGCGCCGCTGTTGCGCGGCGAAAGCGTGATGCCGATCTCGCTTTCATGCGCCGCCATGTTCTGGCAGGCTTGTGCCGGAGTCCAGTCGTCCTTCGCCGACCAGGATAAGCGTCGGCACGGTCATCACACCGCTGTTGGACTGGCAGGTGAGGATAATATGCCACCGCCGATGCGATGGCTGACGTAGGACCGAAAGCCTCTCGTTGCGGTGACCGATCCTGCCACGCCGCGAACGCGACGGCGCCGTTCGACCCGCCACGCGATTTCAGTCGCCTGGATTGACAGTAAAAGCCCTTGCAGCCACTACTGATTTCATCACCGCGAAGCTAACCAGCGCGACCGAAACAAACTGGGCTCGGCGGTGATATCAGGGGGACGGCCATGGCAGTAAAATTGAAAGACTCGATCTGCGTGTTTTCGTTGGTGCTCATGGCTGCGCTGGCCTTCGCCGGCGCGGCCCAGGCACAGGGGCAACCGGCGGGACCGGGCCCTGCCACGCCTGCGCCCGGCGGAACATCCGCCGCGTCCGCGGCCACCATGCAAGGCGCGCCGCCGGCCGAACGGATACAGCCCTGGGGACTGCCACCGCCGCCTGCCGGCATCGGTCCTGTGTCGGTCTTCGCCGACATCCACGACACGCCGCAGGGCAAGTTCCTCGAGGGCGGGGCGTTCGACGAAGCCGGCAATTTCTGGTTCGTTGCCATCGGCAGTGGGTGGATCTCCTACCTGACGCCGGACGGCAAGCTGGTTCCAGGTTTCAACTGCGATCCCCCGGCAGCGGTCGGGTTCGCCTGCGAGCCGCAGGGTACGCGTTGGCATGACGGCAAGCTTTATGTGACCACGCGCCATCTTGGTATCATCGTCTACGATCCACAGACGAAGAAAGCCAGTTCGCTTGTAACGACTTTCCACAACCAGTTGTTCAAGGGTCCCAACGATCTCGATTTCGACGCCGAGGGCAATCTTTACTTCACCGATCCGTGGGGCACCGGACCGGGGCCGGACACCGCCGATCAGTCCGGCGCGGTGTATCAGTATTCGACCCGCGGCGTGCTGCGCCGGATCATTTCAACCGGACTGTTTCCGAACGGGATCGCGGTCTCGCCGGATGACGCCACGCTGGCGGTTGCCGACTACGCGGCGAACCGGATGTTGTACTACTCGTTCCTGAACGGCCCGAACCCGGCCTGCACCCGGTGCGCCAAGGATCCCGGGCATCAGACGTTCTTCTTCGCCACGACCGGAAGCTACAACCCGGGGAATGGTGGCCCCGACGGCATTCATTACGACGTGCACGGCGACCTTTGGGCGGCGCTGGGCATTGGCGGGGTCATCGAATACGACCCGCGCGGCATCATCCTGGGCTACGTGCCGCTGCCGAACGGCGATGCCGCGGCAACCAATTTCGCGTTCGGCGGCGAGAACAATCAGTACATCTACATGGAGGGCGCGGTGAGCGGCGTCATCTACCGCTTCAAGGCGCCCTATCCGGGATTGATCGGGCCGGGCGGCAAGCGACTGCCGGCGCAGCACTAGAGCTTTTTCCGTTCGCATCGGCTCACCGAAAAAGCTCTAGCACATTGTTCTGGCGAGCATCTTCACCCGTTCAGATAAGCAATCTGAACGGGATCTGCTCTAATGCCACGACACAGGAGGCGGCGACTGGGGCCAGAACGGTTATACCGGCCTGCCGGTGGGCGACGACCTTTTGCTCCCGGCGAGGATCAGGCTGCTTCGGAAACGCCGGCCATTCTGGACAGCAGACCGTCCCGACAGCATTCTGTGCGCCCCTCCAAGCGGTGGAGAACAAGCACTGCAGAGCGTCTTCAAGGCCGTGGCCTTCGATTTGCTTACGGCGTTGCTCGACAGCTGGTCGATCTGGGATGTCGCGGCCGGCAGCGAGATCGCCGGTCGGCCGCTGGCGTGCGCGGTATCTTGAGCTGACCTATGGCTGTGGCGCCTACCGGCCGTACGAATCGCTTCTGGCGGAGGCGGCAGCGGACGCCGGCTTGCTCGCGACGGCGCCGGGGGCTCTGCTTGCTGCCTGGGACAACCTGGCGCCCTGGCCGGAGGTGCCGCGTGTGCTTTCTGGCCTGCGTGCGCGCGGGCTGCGGCTGGGCGTTGTCACCAACTGCTCCATCGCACTGGGGCGGCGGGCAGCCTCACGCTGCGGCATCGCGTTCGACGCGGTCGTAACGGCCGAGCAGGCCGGCTTCTACAAGCCTCGCCCCGAACCCTATCGCGCGGTGGTCGCGGCGCTCGGCGCCGATGTCGGGGACACGTTGTTCGTCGCCGGCAGCAGCGCTGATGTGCCCGGCGCCGCTGGCGTCGGCATGCGGGTCGTTTGGCACAACCGCATCGGCCTGCCCGGGCGACCTGGACCGCCGCCGTTGCGGGAAGCCCGGACACTGGATGCGGCTTTGCAGACCGTCATCTGACACACCGCGGCCCTGGCTGAACATGCCTGTCCGCGCGGTGCCTGATGACCCCGAACAACGAGGTCCCGCTTGCGCCCTCACGACACCAAGGCAGTTGCCCAATCGGCTCACCGCCATGTAGGGTGCGGTTCGGAATTGGGAACACAGCATGAACGACCTGTTTGGGCCTGGGTCTGAAAAATCCGGATCGAAGCCGCTCGCTAAACCCGCCAAGGCTCCGGTCAAGACCGTGGTGGACAGACGCATGCCGCTGCCGGCGCGCGACGAATCGGACTATTCCGCCAAGGATATCGAGGTTCTGGAGGGGCTGGAGCCGGTTCGCAAACGTCCCGGCATGTACATCGGCGGCACCGACGAAGCCGCGTTGCACCATCTGGCCGCGGAAATCCTCGATAATGCGATGGATGAGGCGGTCGCCGGTCACGCCAGCTTCATCGACGTGTCGATGGAGGCCGGCAACTGGCTGACGGTGCGTGACAATGGGCGGGGCATTCCGGTCGATCCGCATCCCAAGTTCAAGAATTTGAGCGCGCTGGAGGTCATCCTGACGACGCTGCACTCGGGGGGGAAATTCGGCGGCAAGGCCTATGCGACCTCGGGTGGTCTGCACGGCGTCGGCAGCTCGGTGGTCAATGCGCTGTCGGAGACGATGGAGGTCGAGGTGGCGCGCGACCGGGTGCTGTGGAAACAGTCGTACGGGCAGGGCAAGCCGCGGACAAAACTGCTCAACGCCGGGCCGGTGCACAACCGGCGTGGCACCAGCATTCGGTTCAGGCCGGACCCCGAGATCTTCGGCACGCTGGCATTTGTCCCGAGCCGGCTGTATCGGCTTTGCCGGTCGAAGGCGTATCTGTTTCGTGGCGTGGAGATCAGATGGAGCTGCGCGCCGGCGCTGCTGAAGGGCGGCAAGGACGATGTTCCGGCCGAGGCGGTGCTGCACTTTCCTGGCGGGCTGCGTGACAGCCTCGCAGCCGACATCGCGGATCTGGCGAAGGTGCTGCCGCAGATCTGGGCCGGCGAGGGGGCCTTGCCGGGGGACGCGACCGGCAAGGTGGAATGGGCGGTGGTCTGGCTGGAGCAGGCCGACGGGTTCCTGCATTCCTACTGCAACACGGTGCCGACGACGCAAGGTGGCACCCACGAGGCCGGGTTCCGCACCGCCCTGATAAAGGGGCTGCGGGCATGGGGCGATCACCGCGGCAACAAGCGGGCCGGGTTGATCACCGCGGACGATGTGTTGGATCCCGTGGCGGCGAAGTTGTCGCTGTTCCTGCGCGATCCGCAGTTCCAGGGGCAGACCAAGGAGAAGTTGACCAGCGGGGAGGCCTCGCGGCTGGTCGAGGGCGCGCTGCGCGACCGGTTCGATCATTTTCTGGCGGGTGACCCGGCGTCGGCGGACAATTTGCTGGCGTTCGTGATCGAGCGCGCCGAGGACCGGATCCGGCGCAAGGAGACCAAGGATACCGCCAGGAAGTCGCCAACAAGGCGGTTGCGGTTGCCGGGCAAGCTGACCGATTGCACGCGGGAAAACGCGGCGGAGACGGAGATTTTCCTGGTCGAGGGCGACTCGGCGGGTGGGTCCGCCAAGCAGGCGCGCAACCGGGAAACCCAGGCGGTGCTGCCACTGCGCGGCAAGATCCTGAACGTCGCCAGCGCCTCGGCCGACAAGCTGCGGCAGAACCAGGAGCTGAAGGACCTGATCGAGGCACTGGGCTGCGGCGTCGGTGAGCGTTTCGATCGTGCAAAGCTGCGTTATGGCCGGGTCATTATCATGACGGATGCCGATGTGGACGGCGCGCACATCGCTTCGCTGCTGATGACGTTCTTCTACAAGGAACTGCCGGAACTGGTGCGGCACGGGCACATCTACCTGGCTCAGCCGCCGTTGTACCGGCTGACGCAGGGTGCCAAGTCGGTCTACGCCATGGATGACGCCGATCGCGAACAGAAGGTTCGGCGCGCCTTCAAGGCTGGCACCAAGGTCGAGGTCAGCCGCTTCAAGGGCTTAGGTGAGATGCCGCCGGCGCAGTTGAAGGAAACCACGATGGACCCGGCGAAACGGACGCTGCTGAAGGTGATGGCGGTGCCGGAGCAGCGCGCCGCCACCAATGATCTGGTGGAAAGCCTGATGGGGCGGCGGCCGGAGTTGCGGTTCGCGTTCATTCAGGAACGGGCGAAGACGGTCGAAGAGGTGGATGTGTAGGGCCAGTTCAATGTAGCATCGCATTGTTATCTTTGTGCTATGAAACCAGCGCGGCAACCTTGGCGACCAGAGCATGCCGGCGCAGGGTGGCGTCCCGAAACGACTGACCAGATGGTCGGAATTTATGCCCTGTGCGGGACGAATAGAACACTACAGTAAAGCAATGAAATGACGATCCGGGATATCTTCGAGCGTCGAATGAGCGAGTTTGTTGACTGACGTCGCGTGCCCCGCCGGCGGAGGTGAAAGGTCATTTCGAACCGACCGGCGGGGCCTTTGTGGACGCCGTGTTGGTCAACACAGGCTCGTTCAATCAGTAGCAACGGTAGTAGAGGTCGGCTGATCCTGTGTGCTCTTGCTACGCCCTGATCTCCACCTTCACATCCATCTCCAGGAAATCGTCACGCTTGCCGATGAAGCTGCCCTTCAACGGGACCGCCTGGGTCGGATCCCGGGTGACCGCGACGCGGATCAGATTGCGGTCGCTGATGAGGCCATTGGTCGGATCGAAAGGTACCCATCCCGCGCCGGGCAGGTAGATCTGTAACCAGGCATGGGTAACGCCGCCGCCGATCAACGCCGACTCGCCACTGTCGATCTTGCTATCGTCATACAAGTAGCCGGACACGAAGCGTGCCGCGAAACCAAGGGTACGCGCGGCCTCCATCATCAGCAAGGCGTAGTCGCGGCAGGTGCCGGTGTTGGTTTTCAGCGTGACGACGGGATCCTGTGTGCCCATCTCGTTGCGTGGATTATAGGTGAACTCGGCGTGGATCGCCTTGGTCATCGCCGCCAGGATATTCATCGTCTGGTGCTTTGGCGCCGCTTCGACGAAACGCCGAGCCCAGGCGTCGATCCGGTGCTCGGGGTCGGGGTAGTGCCGTTCGGCGGTGCGGCCGATATCCGGCACTTCCGAGGCGTCGTAACTGAACGGATGATACCGCGCGTATTCCTCGATCTCGACGCCGCCCTCGGACAGCGGGAAGTGTTGCGCCTTGAACCTCGATTCCACATGCAGTTCCGCGGCCGGTTCCTGGAAGCGCGCGATCGCCACCGAGTTGCCGAAGACATCGTGGATCCAGCGGATCCTGGCCGCTGGACACAGGATCAACGACGTCTCCAGCAGCCGCAGATCATGGCTGTCGCGCGGGCGCATCATCATCCGATGCTCGCCGAACATCACCGGATTGGCATAGCGGTAAGTGGTGACATGGGTGACGGTCAGCATTGGCATGGACGACGATCCTTCGGCGGCAACTATCGCCGTGAGAACATGATTACTTAATATCGGCGCAGTCACGTTCCAGTTCTTTTACCAAACATCGGTGGGCAGAAATTTGATGCGACGCCCCGATGCAGGCGTAGCCGAACAGGTTCAGCGCCGGCTTGCGGTCTGATCGATTCCGCTTGAAGCAATCAGACTCCGGTTCTTATCGTTCACGCGGGCGAGCGATGACGTCCGGTTCTGGTTCACTATCAGAACATATTGCTTTATTCGCAGGCGGAACCCGCCGGCTCGAGCCCCGCCCGCCGCAGGATCGGCGCGATGCCGGGCGAGGCGAGAAATCGCAGAAAACCGGTGGCCCGATCGCGCTGTGCGGTGCGGACGAGCAGGCCGGCCGAGAAGGTCGCGACGGTCTGGATTTCGGCGGGTAACGAGCCGACGATGTCGATGCCCGGAACCACCATCAACTCGCTGATCTGCTGCACGGCGTATTCCACCTCGCCACTGGCCGCGCGTTCGGCGGTAAACCCTGACGGGACGATGACCGCCTTGGCGTTGACCTCGTCGGCGATGCCGAGACGCTCGATCAGGCCGGCGAAGAAGATCCCGCTGGCGCCGATCTTGGAGTAGGCAACGGATCGCGCGGCGTGCATCGCGGCCTTGAACGCTTCGACCGAGTGGATGTCCGGCTTCGGCGCACCGGCCTTCACCGCGATCCCGACGAACGACAGTGCCATGTCGGTGCGGCTGCCCGCCTGAATGATGCCTTCCCGCGCCAGGTCGTCGATGCCTTGCGCGGTCAGGATGGCGATGTCGGCTGCCTCGCCGGCGCGCAGCCGCGCGAGCAACGCGACGGTGGGCGAAAAATCCGCGGTAATCGTGGTGGCGGTTTGGCTTTCGTGCAGCGCCGTCAGTTGCCGCATCGCGCCCATCACCGCCAGGGTCGACACCACGCGAAGGCCGGTCATTCGATTGCCTCGTCATCCATCGGTTCAAGATTGACGCTGACCGAAACCGAGTGGCCGCCGCCGCCCAGGATCACCCCAAGCACCGGGCTGACGTCGCTGAAATCGCGGCCCCATCCGAGCAGCACGTGCTCGTTCGTCACCACGATGCCGTTGGTCGGATCAACGTCGACCCAGCCATGTTCGGGTCCCAGCCAGCAGCCGACCCAGGCATGGGACTGGTCCACACCCAGCCGCTTGACCTGGTTCGGCGGCGGCTTGGTGCGGATGTAGCCCGAGGTATAGCGCGCCGGTAGCCCGATCCCGCGCAGCCCGCTGATCATGGCATGAGAGAAATCCTGGCAGACGCCTTCGCGCCGCTGCATCACCTGGGAGACCGGCGTCGAGATCGAGGTGACGCCGGAGCGAAAGCGAAAGTCGTTGTAGAAGCGATCGTTCAGGTCGAGCAGCGCCTGTAGCACCGGACGGCCCGGGGTAAACGATTCGCTGACATAGGCCCTGGAGTCGGAGTCGATCGGCGCCATCGCGGTGCCGAACCGGAACTCGACCGCTTCCCAGCCCGCATGGCTTTGGGCGGCCTGCGCCACGTCCTCCCACGGTAGGGTCGTCGCGGCGGCGGGCGGCGGCGGAACACTGACGTCGACGACGAATTCAGAGGTCACCTCGAACCCGGCGTGCGGCAGGTCGAGGAACAGCCAGGTGACATGATTGCCGAAATGGTCCAGCCCGTCACGACGCCGGGCCGGCAGCGGGTCGGCGGTGATGCGCTCCGAGATGACGCGCTGCCAGGGCCGCGGGCGGGGGCGCAGATGCACCATGTGCGTGGCCAGCTCGACCGGGGAGCCGTAGACATAGCGAGTCAGGTGCTGGACGCGATAGCGCATGCGGTATGTGTGTAGAGCGTGATAGCTTCAGGTTGAAGCAATCATGCTTATTCCCATTGTTTGAGAGCGCGGTTCACGCCTGCGTTTGGCTCAATCGCAGACAATCGCACTCTGATGTCTCGAGCCGTGAATGGCAGCAGGCGTGACAATCTCGGACCATCGAAGCGTGGTCACAATGACAGCGTCACCCGGGTCGTCGCGGCCGTGCCGCCGGCGGTACCGGCAATGGCGGATATCGGGTCGCCGAACGGTCTTTTCGGCCTGCCGTGCGCACGTATGTGACGACATTCGCCGCGTTCCGGAATCACGGTCGTGGGCAGCCCCCACCGTCAGGCGGCGCCGCGCAGCAATTCGCTGTCAGCGGCCAGGCTGCGCGCGATCGGCAGCAGGGTGAAGTAGCGCCGGGACACCCGGTCGGCGACGGCGCTGATCGCCCGTTCAAGTTTGTTCAGCCGCGGCGGCAGGCGCGCGGTGGCCGTCATTTGATCGGTTGATCGGAGCACCTCGTGCACGATGTCACCAGCCTCCCGCAGCAGCGGATCCATCGCGAAAATCAGGGAATCGCCGTCCTCGACGATCTCACGCAGCAGATCCCGCGCAGCCTCAAGCTGGAAGGCAAGGCCGCGCGGGTTGCCCTCATCGGCCAGGATCAGGTCGAGCGCCGGTGCCGGCTGCAGCACCGCCAGATAGCGGGTGCGATAGGTGATCACGGAGTCGCGCAGCTCGAGCGCCAGACGAAGCCCGGCCTCGACCCGTCCGGGCTGGGTCAATGCGCCCGGCTGATCCAGGACCTGTGCCAGTTCCGCGGTCACCGCCTGGGCTCGCTCCATTCGGCGGCCGAAGTCGAGGAACAGCCGGCCGCCGCCGCGTACCATGTTCTCGGCCGCGAGACCAGCGACGGTCGCGGCGAACTCCAGGATTTCGGTCGTCAGGTTCGATGCGTGCTCCAGCGCCCGCGCGTTGGGTGTTACGGGCAGATGCTTCATGTCCTCGCGCAGCTCGCGCAGCGATCGGGTCAGCACCGCGTGCATCTCGCCGGTCAGCCGATCGCGCAATTGGTCCACCTGGCGCGCGACGTGGCCGAGCACCCGGCGCATGCCGCCGTCCTCGCGAAAGGCGTTCATCACCGCGGTGGTCACGATGCCGACGCCGATGACGCTGGCGTTCTGGGCATCCATCATCTTCACGCTGGTCAGGCTGTCGACCAGGATCTGCATCTCGGCGAGTTCGCGCGCGGTCGGCGATGGCCGCAGGAGGCGCGCGATCATCGCCCGTTGCAGGCGAGCGGCTTCCTCCAGCCGTTCCAGGTTGCGACCCAGCCAGTAGAAGTTGTCGGCGACGCGGGACGGCAGGTCGCCGGCGGTGCGGCGGATCGCCAGCCGCGGGGTGATGATCCCCAGCGCGCCCTGCACGGTGCTGGCCTCGTTCTGCATCACCCAGACGTCCTTCGACAGGGCGTTGCGCGGCAGGCGTCCGATCACCGCGTCCTCTTCAGACAGCACGCGCGCCAAGGCACCCGGGAAGGCGCGCCAGCGGGCGCCGTCGAAGGTCAGGAACATGCGCAGCGCGATCGGCTTGGCCTGCAGCCCATGCGGTCCGGCGCACGGCGCAACCGACGGGCTGGGTGCCACGGATGCCGCGAATGCATCCGGGTTTGCCGCCAACCGCCGAGCCAGTGCCGCCCGTTCGTCGGACGACAGCAGCATCGGCATGACCGGGTGGGCGTCACCGTCCGTCGCGGGCCGCACCAGCCAACCCTCCAGGTCACGCAGCACGGTGCGCACGACGGCACCTTCGCCGAGCCACAAGGTTGCCTGACTTGCCAGCTGCAGGTCCTGATCCAGCAGCCGGCGCGACAATCTGGGCAGAAACGCCGCCAGCGCCGGTGCCTCGGTCAGGGCGGACCCGGGATCGTTGGTCATGCGGACGGAACCGCCGCGGATCGCGTCCAGCAGGCCGGGAACACCGGCGCCGGACGCAAGCTCGAGCGAGTCCACGCGACGGCCTTCGATGCGGCGCATCAACACGCCGATCCGCTGCAGACCGCGCAGCGTTTTCAGGAACACCTTGCCGTCGCGCAGCGTCAGGTCGCCACTTTCCACTAGCCCGATCGACAGTTCGCGCGACAGCAGCACGTGTTCGGCCCACAGCGGGTCGGCATGCCCCGCGGTCAACAGGGCGACCCCGGCGCCGTCGTCCGGGGCGAGCGCCTGCAGCGCGTCGCTGGTGATTTCCAGATGCTGGCGGAGTTGCTGGATCCGCTGCGACTGGAACAACTCCGGCACGACGCGGGACATTATGCGGCGATTTTCCAGGGCGTAGGCAATGCCCTGAGCCTCACCCGTGCGGTCCGCCAGTACCCGCCACGCACCGTCCGGCCCCCTCAGCAGATCGGCCGCATAAAACGACAGATAACGGTCCCGCCGGCGTCCATCGACCGTGCGGCATGGCCGCAGGTAGGCCGGATTGCCGTAGACGAGCGCGGGCGGAATCAACCCCTCGAACATCATTCGGCGTGGGCCGTAGAGGTCGGCGAGGATCAGTTCCATAAGCTGGGCGCGCTGCGCGAGCCCGGATTCCAGGACGGCGAATTCGGCGGCCGACAACACCAACGGGATCGGATCGCAGCGCCAGTCGACGGCGCGCTCACCGGGCAGGATGGCGGTTATGCCTTCTTCGGCGAACGCCTGGTCGAGCAGGCGTTGGCGTTCCGCCAAGGTCTCATGACCGAGAGCGAACATGCTGGAGAGCAGGGTCCGCCAGTGCGGCTTGGCATGACCCGCCCCATCGGCCATTTCATCGAGCGGACTGTCGCCGTTCATGCTGTGCTGACGGTCGGATCGTACGGATCAATTACCAGGTGGGCTGATGTGGCGGTGTGGGCCGAAGCTGCCAAGCTTTGCCGGGTGACGATTGGGCGCGTTGCCGGTGACCAGTCGAACGCGCGGCGTTTCGGGTCCGCGTGGCAAGCGGAAAAGGGAGGGCGACGCTCATGCTTCAGCCTTTGGCCAAGGGCTAATGCAAGTGCTGCCAAACCATTGCTGGCGCGCACGCCTCGGTCCTTTTCATGGATCAACATGAACAAAATGGCATGAAGCGAGAGACGCTGTCCAGGATGCTTGCTTCGGCCAGGATGCTTGCGTCGGCCAGGATGCTTGCGTCGGCCAGAATGCGTGCTTCGGCCAGGATGCTCGCCAGGGTATGAGCGTTTCGTTTCGCACGCCCCCGCCCGGCACGCAGATCGGTCAACCCAAGCGCTGAGCGGTTCCACTCGCCCGGCTAATCGGCGGAAGTGGTGACGGCGCCCGCCGGCGAATGCGGTGGTCAGGCGGCCGATTCGAGCGTCTTGATGGCCGACGCCGGGGCAGGGCGCGGGGTGAGCCGGCGCCGTGGCCGTTCGGCGGCCGCCCTGGGACCGATCAACCGCCGATACAGTGCCTCATATTGCGCGGCCGCGCCGGACCAACTGAAGGATCGCGCCATCGCCGCACGCTGCATGTCGGTGAACTGATCCTGATTGTCGTAGGCGTCGAAGGCGCGGTGACAGGCGGCCATGAGGCCGTCGGACGAGAGGGTCGAGAACAGGAACCCGGTTGTACCGTCATCGATGGTGTCGGCTAGGCCGCCGGTGGCGTGCGCGATCGGCAGGGCGCCGTAACGCTGGGCCTGCATCTGGGTCAGGCCGCAGGGCTCGAACCGGGAGGGCATCAGGGTAAAGTCGCTGGCGGCGACGATCCGCCGCGCCATCGGCTCGTTGAAGCCGATCAGCACGCCGATATCATCGCGATGGCGCCGGGAGGCACGACTAAGCATATGCTCGATCTCGGGATCGCCGAGGCCGAGGATGGCGATCTGGCCGCCGTTGTCGACGATGTCGTTGGCCGCTTCGGCGACCAGATCCAGGCCCTTCTGATGCACCAGCCGCGACACGATCCCGAACAGCGGCCCTTCGGAGGGGCGCAGGCACAGGCCGGTGCGGACCGCGTCGGCGTTCGCCTGCTTGCCTTCAAGGTCCTCGGGATCGAAATGGTGCGGCAGATGCGGGTCGCTGCCGGGATCCCAGCTTTCGTCGATGCCGTTGACGATCCCCGACAGCTGTCCCTGGGCCGCGCGTCCCTCCATCAGCCCATGCAGACCGGCACCCAGGGTTTCGGTGGTGATTTCCGTCGCATAGGTTGGGCTTACGGTGGTCACGTGGCTGGCGTAGAAGCCGCCGGCCTTGAGGAACGAGAGGCGGCCGTGGAATTCTACCCCGTTGATATCGAACGCGGCATCGGGGATGTCCAGCGTCTGGCGTTGGCTGGCGTCGAAGTTCCCCTGGTACGCTATGTTGTGGATCGTCAGGATGGTTGGAACCTCGGTGCCATCCCAGCGCATGTATGCCGGTGTCAGCCCGCCCGGCCAGTCATTGGCATGGACGATATCCGGCGCCCAGCCCAGTCCGCCGCGCCCTGCCGCGATATCGGCCGCCGCGAGCGACAGCCTAGCAAACCGCAGGTGGTTATCCTGCCAGTCCTGGCCCTCTGGCGTGCAGTAGGGAGTGCCGCGCCGGTCGAACAGCGACGGGCAGGCCACCAAGTACAGGGTCATGCCATCGGCGAGCTGGGTGACGCCCAGGCGTGCGCTCGGGATCGCGGAGCGGCCCGCCAACGCGCCGATCCACTCGACGGCGGGGAGGCGTGCGATGACCTCGCGGTAGGCCGGCATCAGGATCCGGATATCGATCCCGCGCTGCCGAAGTGCCAGGGGCAGGCCCGCCGAAACATCGCCCAGGCCGCCGGCCTTGGCGAGCCCCGTCAGCTCACTGGTGACGAACAGGGCTTTAACAGCTGGCACCAGATCCGTGACCTTCAGGACCGAACGGTCCATTACCCATGAGCCAAGGCTTCAAGCTTAACGGGTGCGCCGTGGCGGTGACACCCCAAATTCGCTCAGAAGCCGTTTAGAATCAACTTGGAGAGGTCTATGGTGCCGCCAACGCAATCTTCTGTTATCGCGAGGTTGCGGTTCTTCGTTATGGTATCAAATGTGCAACAACCAGGCCGGGTCTCATCGCCGTAGGCTGAGCTGGACGTTCGCCCAAATCCGTTATGTTTCTTCGCTGTTCGCAACGAGTGGCGGCGCAGCAAGCTTGCGGGGTCCGTCTGGGGTCCACTGCCGCTGCCGACATCGGATCAAGACCGCGTCGGCTGGTGAAACGCCGATTCGGTTCCCGGCGGCACCCAAGGTGGCGAAGCTTGTCGCGATCTGGTCCGCGACCGGTCGGTCGATCCGGGCTGACGACCAGCCGATCTGGCAAGGCACCCATGGGGGGCGCGGGGTAGCATTGGGTTACCACGTCCCATCCCCCACCCGGTAACCCGTTTCTTGTCTGATCCGTTCAAATCACGCCGATTTATCGCGGTGGCGTCGAGCGATCGTGCTTCAATGGGTGACGGCACCGCCGACCGCACCGACGCCGCCGCCGATCAATGCGCCGGTGGCGGGCCGGCCACCTGTTATCGCGGAGACGCCCGCGCCAGCACCGGCGCCGAGCAAACCCCCGGTCACCGCACGGGTGCCTGGGCTGCTGCCGCAGGCAGCCAGACCGAGGGCCGCGCCAAGCAGCAGAACGAGTGAAGTGGTCCGCATGGAAGTCCTCCTTCGCTTCTGAAAGTCTATTTGGCCAACATTCGGTCCAATTTCGTGACGAAATCATGGCGGTGGCCGGGCGACCAGTCAATTGATCGTAACCTCGCCCTTGTGGAGCGGGCAGGCGGAGGGTAAGCCGAACGGCTTCGGCCTATCCACGCAGCTACCACCTTATCTTTCTCCTGGGTGCGTCCTCGGCTTGCCGATGGTTCATCTTCGAGGCATCTCGGCGAAGGTCATCTGGATGTTTACCCGCTTGTTCGGCTTCATGTCGGCCGACATGGCCATCGATCTCGGCACCGCCAACACGCTGGTCTACGTCAAGGGCCAGGGCATTGTGCTGGCGGAGCCAAGCGTGGTCGCCATCGCCGATGTCCGCGGCAAGAAACAGGTGGTCGCGGTGGGCGAGGAAGCCAAGCAGATGTTGGGGCGGACTCCCGGGTATATTACCGCCAGCCGACCGTTGCGTGACGGTGTGATCGCGGATTTCGAAGTCGCCGAGGAAATGATCAAGCACTTCATCCGCAAGGTGCACAACCGGCGCAGATTCGCCTCCCCGTTGATCATCGTCTGCGTGCCCTCGGGTTCGACCGCGGTGGAGCGTCGCGCGATCCAGGAAAGTGCCGAGAGTGCGGGGGCGCGGCGGGTGCTGCTGATCGAGGAGCCGATGGCGGCGGCGATCGGCGCTGGCCTGCCGGTGACCGAACCTTCGGGGAGCATCGTCGTCGATATCGGCGGCGGCACCACCGAGGTCGCGGTGATTTCCCTTGGCGGCATCGTGTTTTCGCGCAGCGTGCGGGTCGGCGGTGACAAGATGGACGAGGCGATCATCAGCTATATGCGCCGTCATCACAGCCTGCTGATCGGGGAACCGTCGGCTGAACGGATCAAGATGGAGATCGGCGCGGCGGCGGCGCTGGACGGGGATGACGGACCCTATCGCGAGGTGCGCGGCCGCGACCTGATGAACGGGGTCCCGCGTGAGGTCGTGGTCAGCCAGCGAGAGATCGCCGGAAGCCTGGCGGAGCCGGTTTCGGCCATCATCGAGGCGGTAACGATGGCGTTGGAGAACACACCACCCGAGCTGGCGGCGGACATCGTCGACCGGGGCATCGTGCTGACCGGTGGCGGGGCGCTGCTGCACCGGCTGGACCAGGTGCTGCGTGATGCGACCGGCCTGGCCGTCATGATCGCTGAAAATCCGCTGCAGTGCGTGGCCCTGGGCACCGGACGGGCGCTGGAGGAAAGAAAACGATTGAGCAACGTGCTAACAAGCATGTATTGATAAGTCAACGTTGTTGCTTGCCGGCGCGGTTCCGACACCCGCCGGCCGACCTCCGGCTGAAGGTTCGCATGATCCGCCTATCGATCCAGGCCCGCCAGGCGTTGGTTCGGCTCACTCTGCCGGTCCTGGTGATTGCGTCGTTCGCGGTGATGCTGCTCGGCAAGGTGGACACCGTGGTCGCGGAACGCGCGCGCATCGCGCTGGCGGACGGGCTGGCCCCGATCTATGCCGCGTTGTCGGCTCCGCTTGGACAGGTCCGCGCCGCGGGGACCGAGATCGTCGCGCTGTGGGACATGCGGGCGGAGAACGACCGCCTGCGGGCGGCCAACGCGGCACTGCGGCGGTGGCAGTCGATCGCACTGGCACTGGACGCGGAGAACCAGCGGCTCAAGGCCAGTCTGCGGTGGATACCGGACCCTGACGCGTCGTTTGTCACCGCGCGTGTCGTCGCGGATGCCGGGGGTCTCTATGCCCGGGCGGTGCTGCTGTCGGTTGGGCCCAATCATGGCATCCGCAAGGGTGAGATCGCGGTGGACGAGCGCGGGCTGATCGGCCGCGTCACCGAGGTGGGCGCCCGCACCGCCAGGGTGCTGCTGATCACCGACCTCAACAGCCGGATCCCGGTAACGCTGGAAACGTCGGGCGCGCACGCGATCCTGGTGGGCACCAACGGGGTCCGGCCGCGGCTGCTGTACTGGCCCGAAGGGGTTGTGCCGCGGGAGGGCGAGCGGATTGTCACCAGCGCGCAGCTGAACGCCTTCCCGGCCAATCTGCCGATCGGCACCGTGCACTATAGCGGCGGCGGCGTGGCGGAGGTCGAACCGATCGCCAGGCTGCAGAAGCTGGACGTAGTGCGAATCTTCGATTACGGCCTGACCGGCGTGACCTTATCGGAGCGGCCGGCGGCTGGCCGATCCTGATGGCGGTTGCCGATCAGCGTCCAGGCATCCGCCCCAGAGCATCGGTCGGGCGTCACCTCGACGTTGCCGCTCGGGCCGGTTGTCCGGCCTGCGGCACCATCCTGCTCATGCTGCTGACCCAGGCGCCGCTGGAAATCCCCGGGCAGGCGGTGCTGCTGCCGGCGGTCACGCTGTGCTGCGTCTGGTTCTGGTCGCTGTCGCGACCTTCGGCCGTGCCGCCGCCCGTGGTGTTCCTGATCGGCCTGCTGATGGACCTGTTGGGTTATCTGCCGCTGGGTGTCGGCGCGCTTACGCTGCTGGTCGTGCAAGCCGCGGCGCTTGCCCTGCGCCGGGCGCTGTCCAGCCGGGGACTGATCCTGATCTGGGTCGTGTTCGCCGCCGTGGCGGCCGCGGCCTCGCTGTTGATCTGGTGCATGGTCATGGTGCTGACGTTCCGGCGGCTGTCACCTGATCCGATGATCTTCCTGGCGATCCTCACGGCAGCGGCGTTTCCGGTGCTGGCCGTGCCGCTTGCCGTAACCTCGGGCGGCCAGCGTCGCCCGATCGTCGATCCAGAGCGGGAATGAGCACGCGCCGCGACGGCGAGCGGGCCGGCGTGTTCACCCGGCGCGCGCTGCTGTTGATGGGTGGCCAGATCTGCCTGCTGGGCTCGTTGGGCGTGCGGCTGTTTCAGATGCAGGTGCGCGACGGGGCGCGATACACCATGCTGGCCGACGAGAACCGCATCAGCGCGCGGATGATCGCGCCGCCGCGCGGGCGCATCCTGGATCGGTTCGGCGCCGTCGTGGCGGGCAACACGCCGAACTGGCGGGCCGTGCTGGTGGCGGAACAGGCGTTCGGCGTGGCGGCGACGCTGGACGCTTTCGCGGCGTTGTTGCCGCTGTCCGCGCCGGAGCGCGCGCGGATCGATCGCGAGCTGGCCCACAAGCGGAAATTCATCCCGGTGTTGATCCGCGAGTTCCTCAGCTGGGACGAAATGGCGCTGATCGAGGTCAGCGCGCCGGATCTGCCGGGCATCGTGGTCGATGCCGGCAGCAGCCGGCATTATCCATTCGGCCCGCAGCTGGCCCATGTCGTCGGCTATGTCGCGCCGCCGAACGAGGCGGATGTCGAAGACGATCCCCTGCTCGCGCTGCCTGGCCTGCGGATCGGCCGGGCCGGGATGGAGAAATGCCACGATCTGGCCCTGCGTGGGCGCGCCGGGTCGGTGGCGTTGGAGGTCAACGCCGTCGGGCGCGTGATCCAGGAGCTGGACCGCGAGGAAGGCGTGCCGGGGGAGGATGTCGGCCTGACGATCGACGTCGGCCTGCAACAATCGGTACTGGATCGGCTGGGCGATGAGAGTGCCAGTGCGGTGGTGATGGATTGCCGCAATGGCGAGGTGCTGGCGATGGCCACGCACCCGTCGTTCGATCCGTCGTTGTTCAATGCCGGGGTTTCCCAGACGCAGTGGCTGGCGTGGGCGAACGATCGCCGCACCCCGCTGATCAACAAGGCGACCGCCGGTCTGTACGCGCCCGGCTCGACCTTCAAGATGGCGGTTGCCTTGGCGGCACTGCAAGCCGGGGCGATCACCCCGGCCGATCGTATGGGTTGCCCGGGATACCTGGATCTGGGCAACACCCGGTTTCACTGCTGGCGCAAGGACGGGCATGGGATGCTCGATCTGCACGGCGGCCTGAAGCACAGCTGCGACGTGTTCTTCTACAAGGTGGCGCTGCGCACCGGCATCGACCGGATCGCGGCGATGGCCAACCTATTAGGTCTAGGCGTCGCGTTGGAGCTAGATCTGCCCGGCCAGCGTCCGGGGCTGATCCCGACGCGGGCGTGGCGACGTGGCAAGGGTCATGCATGGAACCTGGGCGACACCGTGGTCAGCGGCATCGGCCAGGGGTTTATCCAGGTGACGCCGCTGCAGCTGGCGACCTACGTCTCGCGCATCGCCAGCGGTCGGGCGGTGCAGCCGCATCTGACCCGCACGCTGGCGGGCGTGATGCAGCCCGGGCCGGAGCCGGATCACTGGCCGATGCTGGGGATGACGGAGGCGCTGCTGGGGAACGTCCGCGAAGGCATGCGGGCGGTGGTGAACGAGCCCGGCGGCACGGCGCCGCTGGCTCGGTTGGCCGATCCGCGGGTGCAGCTGGCTGGCAAGACCGGATCGGCGCAGGTGCGGCGGGTGTCGCGCGAGCTGCGCGAGAGCGGCCATTTCGACAGCGGGAAGCTGCCCTGGGAATACCGCCCACACGCGCTGTTCGTGGCATACGCGCCGTATGACGCACCGCGTTACGCGCTGGCCGTCGTCATCGAGCATGGCAACGCCGGCGCGGCCGCCGCGGCCCCGATGGCGCGCGACATCATGACCGAGGTATTGCGGCGCGACCCGGCGAACCGCACCGACGCGCCGCCGGCGCAGCTGGCCGACGCACGGCGATGACCGGATGGCGCGCGGACGCTATCCGGACCGGTCCGGCTTCGCGGCCCATCAGATTTGCACCAGCCGATAGCGCGCCGGGGCAGTTGGCCCCGATCCCGGATGGCTCCGCATGATGAACCGTCGGCCGTGGCGGGAGCCTTCGTTCGACCTGGTCAACAAGATGTTCCAGGTCAGCTGGCTGTATGTCATCCTGCTTTGCTGCCTGGCCGGGGTCGGCTATGTCGCGCTTTACAGCGCCGCCGGGGGCGCCGCCGGCGGCGCACCCGAACCCTACGCGACCCGGCATGCGGTGCGGTTCGGGATCGGCCTCGTCATCATGCTGGCGATCGGTCTGGTAGACATCAGGGTAATCGCGAAGCTGGCCTGGCCGGCGTGGTTCGGCGGCGTCGCGCTGCTGGTCCTGGTGCTGCGCATGGGGCATATCGGCAAAGGCGCGGAACGCTGGCTGGACGTCGGTGGGCTGCAGCTGCAACCGTCCGAGATGATGAAACTGGCATTGGTGCTGGCTCTGGCGTCCTGGTTCCACCGAACCAGCTGGGAGCGGATGGGCAACCCGCTGTTCCTGATCCCGCCGGCGATCGCGGTGCTGATCCCGGTCGGGCTGATCCTGAAGGAGCCGAACCTGGGCACGGCGGCGATCACCGCGATGCTGGGTGTGGTCATCTTCTTCGCCGCCGGCGTTCGCTGGTGGAAGTTCCTGCTTGTGGTGCTGCCGATACCGCTGCTGGCTCGTTACGGCTACGCGCATCTGCACGATTATCAACGCGCACGCATCGACACCTTCCTGTATCCGGAGAGTGATCCGCTGGGGGCGGGTTACAACATCATCCAGTCGAAGATCGCGCTGGGTTCCGGTGGTTTGTGGGGCAAAGGGTTTCTGCAAGGCACCCAGGGTCATCTGGATTTCCTGCCGGAGAAGCAGACCGACTTCATCTTCACGATGATCGGCGAGGAGTTCGGCTTCGTCGGCGGGGTGGCGGTGATGGTGCTGCTAGGGCTGATCGTGGTCGGCGGCATGCTGATCGCGTTGCGCTGCCGCCACCGTTTCGGACGGCTGGTGGCGTTGGGTATCGCGTGCAACTTCTTTCTCTATGTCTTTGTCAACCTGGCCATGGTGATGGGCGTGATACCGGTCGGCGGGGTGCCGCTGCCCCTAGTCTCGCACGGCGGATCGGCGATGCTCACGGTGATGGTCGGGTTCGGCATTCTGATGTCGGTGCACGTGCATCGGAACGTCGCGTTCGCCGTGCCGCGTGACGAGCAATAGGCCGACCCCGTACAGGTGGTGGATGTAACGACGGCTGTCGGGTCGGGGCCATGGGGCGAATGTGGGTCACGGCGCAATTTCCTTATGACACCGAATATGGCGACCAACTCGTGTGCAGCCTGATCGTACGGCCTCGGCTGAACAGCGGTTCGCGATCATCCGGGGGGCCGCGATGACGCGATCTTGATCGCGATCGGTGATCCAATGTCAGACCGCGTGCGGCCACAACACCGAGCGGGCGATTTGGCGCAGGCTGGCTGCAACGGAGTGGTGCGGCGGAGTGGTGCGGCGGGCGGACGAGCCGCCCAGCGCCTTGGCTGTGGTGATAAGATCCCCATATGGCGGTCGATCGGTCGGTCCCATGGAGTTCGCGTCGGCCGGGTCCCGTCCAGCCAGAGAAACGAAAACGTGATCTTGCGATCCGGGAATTTGCGATGTTTTCCCGTAAAACTTTCCGTCTGCCGGTTGTGCCTGATTGTTTGGCGCAACCGGCAGCGGGCCGATCAGGGAAACGGTATGTTTACCGCTGACGCGGATGCGAGGCTTTTCTAGCGATTGTCAAGTGTCTATCCAACGCCTCCATACCAATGCGGAGTTCTTGTGCAGATCAGCGATTACAGCGTCCGACAGTGGGACGCCAGCGAGCCGGCGGGTGATGCCTATGCAGAGAAGCTGATATCGGCGGCGATCTACATTCACGACCTCTCACCCGGCGGGGTTGAGCGGCAAAGTCTGGTGCTGGCGAGGGAACTGCGACAGCGCGGGGTCAACATCGTTATCGTTGTACATCAAATGCGCGGCGAGCTGATCCCACTTTTGCCGCCCGGCATCCCGGTTATCGACCTGCAAAGCGCCCGAACGCTGCAGGATGTCCTGCGCCTACGCCGGTTTCTGTTGCAGGATCGGCCCGATATATTCATGGCGAACGTCGACCACAACAACATCGCCGCGGCCTTGGCGAACGCGTTGGCCGGCACCGAAACGAAATTGGTCATCTGCCAACATAATCCGCTGTCGGCCGGGTTCCACGCCACGGTGAACTGGAAGCACCGCGTGGTGCCCTGGTTCTACCGTGCGTTGTCATCTCGTATCGATCACGCGGTCGCGGTCTCCGATGGCATCGCCGATGAACTGATCAACGCCGGTCTGCCGGCCAAAAAGGTCAGCACGATTTCCAATGCGGTGATCGGCGACGATTTCGCGGATCGGGCGAACCTGCCGGTGCGCCACCCGTGGCTGGTGAACAAGGATCGCCCAGTGTTCGTAACGGCCGGCCGCCTGGTGGAGATGAAGGACCAGCGAACGTTGCTCCGCGCGTTCGCCGTTCATGTGCGCCAGCGACCGTCGCGGCTGATGCTGCTGGGTGTGGGGCCAATGCTTGAGGAGTTGCGTGCGCTGGCGGGGACGCTGGGCATCGCCGACGATGTCGCCTTTGAAGGCTTTGTGCGCAATCCGCTGCCTTACATGCGGGCGGCGGACGCGTTCGTGCTGTCATCCCGGTCGGAAGGGTTCGGCAACGTGCTGGTCGAGGCCCTGGGATGTGGAACCCCCGTCGTCTCCACCAACTGCCCGCACGGGCCGGCCGACATCCTGGGACATGGCAAATACGGTATCCTGGTGCCGCCGCGTGATCCCGAAGCGCTTGCGCCGGCGTTCGGACGGATCCTGGACGAGCGGGCGAAGTGGCCACGCGAGCGGCTGCAGGCGCGGGCCGAGGCGTTCACCTATCGGGCCTGTGCCGATCGATATGCCCACTTGTTCCGCAGTCTGATCTAGTGGACAAAGTCCGACGGATAGATCCGTCGAATTTTGCCACTAGTGCTTGATTTGGTGGGCCGATTACCCGGCCGTGAGGATGCGTCTGTCGGGATCGGACCACTAGCTGTCGTTACCACGGACGTTGTCCCCGGCTCAGGGTCTTGCCGCGATGATCGATGGTGTTTCGCCCGGCGGTGCGGTTCAAGGTCTGGCCGCCGTCGGCGGCCTCTGACGCGAGCGCTGAGCCACACCGCCGAGAGCAAGATCGCGAGCAGAAAACGGTCAACCTACAACGGTCAACCTGCAGAGTAGCGACAGCCAGGCGACACCGGGCGGATGAAATCGCTGGTCGCCTCAGGTGACCGGAACCGCACGCTCAGCCCCAACGGGAGAGGCCGGCGACGCGCGCGCGGCCGACGACAAACCAGACCCACGCCAGTTGCGGCAGGACGGTGATGAAGGGGACCGGCGGCTTGTACGGCGACGGCACGGCGATGAACAACAGGCAGCATCCGCCGCCGAACACCGCGAAGCCCCAATGTACGAGCGTTACGGTGACCGGCGACATCCCTGACCGTTGCGCCACTTGATACAGATGGCCTCGGTGCGGTTGGGTGAGCGCCTCATTCTGCAAGACGCGCCGGATCAAGGTGAACCCGACATCGAACAGCACGCCGGACAACAGCATCGGCATCAACAGGAAAGACAGCTCTACGCCGTCGAAGCGGCTGGCGACGATCGCCAGCACCGCCAGCATGAAGCCGCAGAACTGGCTGCCGACGTCACCCATGAAAATGCGCGCCTTGGGGAAATTGAACGGCAGGAAGCCGGCCAGCCCCGCCGCCAGCAGGCCAGCCACCGCATAGGCGAACCAGCCGCCATGCTGTTCGGCGATAAGGACGATGAAGAGGCAGGCGATGAGAGCGACCCCGCTGGCCAGCCCGTTCAACCCGTCGATGAAGTTCATCGCGTTGGTGGTGAACAGGATCCAGACAAGGCTGGCCGCGATGCCGGCCCAGGCGAGTGGCAACGGCCCCATGTAGGGGATGCGGAAGTCGGTCACGTAGAGACCGCTGGATACCGCGACCAGGGCCGCCAGCACCTGCGCGCAAAGCTTGACGACGAACGGCCAGTCGAACAGGTCGTCGAGGAAGGCGACGAGGGCGATCGCGACCGAGGCCTCGATGACGCCGCGGAAATAGGGGTCCGCCAGACGGGCGAACTCGGCGTAGCGGTAGAGCACGGTGATGCCGGCCAGGAAGGTGACCACGACACCGACGCCGCCGCCCTTCGGCGTCGGCTGGTGATGCGACTTGCGGTCGCCGGGCGGGTCCATCACGCGGGCCGTGATCATCATCCGAACGGTCGCGGCGGACAGCAGCACCAGCAGCGCGGCCAGGCCGAGGTGGCGGAGGAAGGCAGCAAGCGTCATGCGGTGATCCGGTCGGTGACGGCGGATCGTCTATCGCCTTCGCGCCGCGCCGACCATCCCGGGCGCTGAAGTGCCCGAACATAGAGTGCCGACCATAAGCCCGCCGACCATAAACGCGCCGACCATGCACGCGTCGACCATGCACGCGCCGACCATAAACGCGCCGACCATAAGCGCGCCGACCATAAACGCGCCGACCACCCTGGGCGCTGAGGCATGAAGCTTTAGGTGGACACCATCGCGCTTTGGCTGCTTGAAACTGGCAACGAGCTCGGTCGGGACCGCGGTCACGTCTCTTTGATCAAGCCAGGTCTTTGAGCAAGGCAGAACCCGGCGATCGTCTTTCGGCGACACGCTCGCGATGGTTGGCGTGTCTGCTTCATCTGCACCAAGCCGTCGTCGCTTTACCCGGTTTCACCAATTGGTTCATGCTCGACCCAACAAGAACCGCGAGGAAACCATGTCGCTTACCCGCCGCCGTGCGCTGCAATCCGCAGCCCTCGGCACCACGACCTGCCTGCTCGACTGGGCCCGCGCGTGGGCCGCCGAACAGCCTTTCGCACCCGAAAAAGGCGCCGAACTGCACCTTCTTCGCGGTGCCACGTTCCTGCCCGCCGAAGGGGAAACCACAGCCGCCAACGCCGCTGCTTTCTCCATCGCGACGGGCGTCAAGGTGCGGATCGAGAACATCAACCAGGACGATCTGTCGGCGAAAACCGCGCTCGCCGCGCAGGTGGGATCCGGCCCCGACATCGTCTGGACGCAGAACACCACCGCTCATCTTGTCGCCGAGAAGCTGGTGGACGTCAGTGATGTCGCCAACTATCTGGGCAGCAAGTATGGCCCCTGGTACCAGGTCTGCCTCGACTACGGAAGGCAGGGCGATCGCTGGATCTGCGTGCCGATCTTCGTCGTGGGCTCGCTGCTGAACTACCGCATTTCCTGGATGCACCAGGCCGGTTTCGACAGCTTTCCGAAAACCACCGATGGATTGTTGAAGCTGTGTCAGGGGTTGCGGCGCATCGACCATCCGGCTGGATTCTCTTTCGGTCACGCCGTCAACGATGCCAACAACTTCAACTACTGGCTGCTCTGGGCATTCGGTGGAAAGGTCACGGATGAACACGGTGCTCCGGCGATTGAATCGCCGCAGACCCTCGCCGCGCTCGAGTATGCCCAGGCGCTGTATCCGACACTCATTGGCGGTGTGCTGTCGTGGATGGATATCAACAACAACCGCGCCTTCCTGGCGGGCCAATGCTCGCTGACGAACAACGGCATCTCGATCTACACGCAGGCCAAGAAGACCGCGCCGGAAATCGCCGCCGACGTGGATCATGCCGCGATGCCGATCGGGCCGGCGGGTATGCCGACCGCGCAAAACCGCGTCGATCCGATGATCATCTTCCGCTACACGAACTATCCCAAGGCGGCGAAGGCGCTGATCACGTTCCTGATGGAAGCGCCGCAGTATCCGAAGCTGATCACCAGCTCAGCCGGCTTTACCACGCAGAGTCTCAAGGGCTTCGCCGATAATCCGATTTGGCGGAGTGATCCGAAGATCGCCCCATTCGGCAGTGCCGCGCAGGACACACGTTCAGTCTCCCGGCCGCAAACCCCGAACCCCGCATCTGCCGCGGTTTTCGCCAACTTTGTCGTGGTCGATATGTTCGCGGCGACCGTCTCGGGCACGATGGGCGCGAAGCGCGCCATGCACCGCGCCCAGCAGCAGGTCGAGCGAATTTATAAGAAGGCGTAGGGGGATCAAGGCCTGAGCATAGCAGGCCATTTCATCGAGTCAGGAGAGTCGTAGCTTGTTGAAAATGATTGACTGCGGCGTGATCGCGTTAGCATCAGGCCTTTTTATCGCCGGGTCTGGGCTCGGCCACGCTCAACAACAGCATAGGGGAATTACCCACACGCCACTGCTCCAACGCCTGGTGCCCGAAACGACCAACCAGGAGGTCAGCGTGTGGGTTACGGACTATGCGCCAGGCGCGAACAACCCTCGTCACAAGCATCCGGTTGCGATCACGTTCTACGTTCTGTCAGGGACCGGCATATGGCAGGAAGACGGCAGGCCACCCGTGACACTCCACGCTGGGGAAAGCCTGTTCTGTCCCGCCGGCACGATCCACGCTCACTGGAATCCGAGCAAGACAGAGAGGCTCCGGTTTTTGGAATTCATGGCAGCTGAAAAAGGCAAAGGAGGATCGATCCCGCTGCCAGCAAACTGACGGTCAGGCAGCCGGAGCCGGATGTGAGCCGATGGTCTATCGTGGCGAATTTCAAACTCAGACACTGCCGCAGATCAAGCTTACGCCCTGATAGCGCTGCCAGGCTGTCCCGAAACGGTCAGCGCCCTGTAGCTGATTGATTTGGCATGCAACTTTATCTGCCAGATTGTTCCAGTCAGGCTGCTGTCGCGCTGGGTATCGGTACTCTTGAGCTGCCCCTTTCTAAGCCGGCGAAGCCCAGTACCCGCCAGCTCTGCGGCGTGATCTAGAGCAACATCAGCCTGACGGGAAAAGTCTGGCCGATAAAGTTGCTCGTGAAAGCAATGCGCTGGAGCGTGTTGACCATTTCCGGTCAGCCTGACAGCGCTTCTGTTACGGACCTTCGTGTGTCAATCCCTTCAAGCGTGGTTTCTCCCATTTCTCTGCCTTTTTGCCAGTCTTCTGGTTCGGCTGAAGCGCCGTTTTCTCGTCCCGGCCTGAATATCCCCCGGTGTGTTGCGCAGCCGCGGTCAAGGATGGCCGCGGGCCACCGGTGCAGCCGGCGAGCCGCGTCCCTGAGGGTGGCTGCGCAACACACCACCCTTGCTCAGCCGGTCGCGGTGTCAGGATGGCCGGCATCGAGCCGCGTCGGCTTTGCCACGTCTACAGCCCGTTGCGGGACGCGGGTTCGGCACAGACAGCGAAAGGATCATCCCGCCGCGCGCGACCCCGGTCACCGCCGCGGGTTTACCCACGCAGGCTCGCAGCCGACGTGAACCGCAGGCCAAACTGCCGCACGAGCGCGCCCATCGCCGCGTCCTGAGCCGGCGGCAAAGGCAGCCGGGGCGGCCGCGGCGCGCCGGCGGGGAACCCCATATGGTTCAGCAGCGACTTCGTGCCGCTGACAAAAGGCGGCCCGAACACCGCCTGAATGATCGGCAGCCAGTGATGATAAAGCGTGCGCGCCTGCATGATCCGCCCTTCGTTCACGACCAGTTCGAACAATCGGGCCATCGGTGCGGGGGCGACGTTGGAGGCGACGGCAACCCAGCCTTGGGCGCCGGACACGAAGGATTCGAAGCCCAGGACGCCGCCGAACACCATCAGCCGGTCGCCGCACAACCGGATGATGTCGCGCACCCGGGTGATCTCCAGGGTCGATTCCTTGATGTAGCGACAATTGTCCATGGTCGCGAGGCGCGCAACGATATCCGGCCTGAGGTCGACGTTGGTCACGGCGGGATTGTTGTAGATCATGACTGGAATACCGATGGCGTCGGAGACGGTCTTGTAATGATGATACAGTTCGTCCTCGGTCGGCGTGCAGTAGAACGGCGGAATGATCATCACGCCATCGGCACCCAGCGTTTCCGCCTCACGCGAGCGGCGCACGACTTCCCGCGTGTCCTCGGCGCCGGTGCCGATGATCACCGGGACGCGGCCGGCGGCGGTGCGCACCACCGTCTCGACGACCGCGGTGGTTTCGTCGTTGGAAAGCGAGAGGAATTCCCCGGTCGAACCCAGAGGGATCAGCCCGTGGATGCCTTCGGCGATCTGCCATTCCGTGAAGCCGGCGAGGGCGGCGAGGTCCAGTTCGCCGCGCTCGTTGAACGGCGTGATGGTGACCGTGAAGGTGCCGCGAAACGACATCATCGTGCTCCGGTAAGGCCAGCCTGGGCCATGGCGGTTTCCAGCAGCGCCGCCTCGATGCCGGTCACCGGCCCGACCGGCGGGCGCACGTGCGCCGCGGGAATGCGGCCGAGTCTGGCGAGACAGTGCTTGATCCGCGCGGTCGCTCGGCCGCCCGCACCGGCGCCATAGATCGCGTCCGCCAGCGGCTCGATCAGCGCGTGCGCGCGGCGTGCCGCGGCCAGATCCGAGCGCCGTAACGCCGCGTCCAGGGCGACGATCGCTTCGGGCACGATGTCCGCCAGGGACACCATGCTGCCGTCGGAGCCATGCGCGTAGCAGGCCAGCAGGTGCTCATCGCCGCTGGCCATGACCGCGACATCCGGCCGCTGCGCGCGTACCTGGCGCAGCAGGGCGTCGTAACGGTTCACCTCCCACCCGCCGTCCTTGATGCCGACGACCTGCTCGATCGTCAGCAGGCGCGCCAGCACCTGCGGCCGGAACGCCATCCGGCCGGCATTGACGCTGCTTTGGAACAGGAACAGGGGCGCGCCGGGCACGGCGGCGGCGATGATCCGGTGGTGTCTCTCGGCCATCTCGTCATCCTGCGCCAGGGCGAAGCTGTTCGGCGAGAAGACCATGATGGCGTGTGCCCCGGCGGCGCGGGCCTCAGCGGCTTCAGCCGCCGCTTGCAGGCTGCTTTCCTGGTTCACCCCGGCGACGACCACACCGGCTGCCCCGACGACCCGCACGGCTTCTCGCACCGCGCGCCGCTTTTCCGAACGGGTGAGGACGAAGTTCTCTCCGGCGTGGCCATTGCACAGGACACCGACGATGCCGGGCAGGTTCGTGCAGGCGCGCAGGTGTTCGGCATAGGCATCCCAATCGGGCGAGAAATCCGCTTGCATCGGCAGGATCGCGCTGGGATAGATGCCGTGAAAGCGGGCGGTCATGCCTGCATCAGACAGTCACTGGGTAATGGCGGCAAGCCCGGGGGCGTGGCGCAGCATTGGATGGGCCTGAGGCTTGGGCCTGAGGCTTGGCGTCGTCGGAACCGGGATAGCCCTGCGTCGTGCTACCCTTCCACGATCGCGAGCGCCGGCCGAACGCCACGAGCGTCCGCGTAGCCACGATTGGCGCGCCTTTCCAACGCCCGCTGGGCCACGTCCCACAGGCTGGTGAGCAGCAAATAGTAAACCGCGATCGCACAGTAGACTTCCAGCACGTCGAAGTTCACCTGCATCAGCAACTGGCCCCGCCGCATCATCTCCTCCATCGAGATGACCGAGGTGATCGCCGTCGCCTTGAGCAGCCCGTTCACCGAGTTGCCCAACGGCGGGAGGATGATGCGGAATGCCTGGGGCAGCGTGACCAGCCGGAGCGTCTGCACCCGTCGCAGGCCGAGCGCCCTGGCGGCGTCCCACTGACCAGCGGGCACGGCGGTGAAGCCGGCGCGGATGATCTCCGACAGGTAGGCGGCTTCGTTCAGCGACAGCCCGAGGAAGGCGGACACCGTCACGCCGAACGTGATGCCGAGCTGCGGCAGTCCGGTATAGATGATCACCAGTTGAACGATCAGGGGTGTGCCGCGAAACAGCCAGATATAGCCGCCGGCGGCGAGCGACAGCGTCCGGATGTGCGATCCGCGGGCCAGGGCGAGTAGTGTCCCCAGCGCCAGGCCGACCAGCATCGGGAAGACCGTAAGCAGCACCGTGATGACCAGCCCGCCGAGGAGATACGTGTTGTCGAAGTATCCCAGAAAGGCGTGGACATTGAACACGGTCCGGCCGCGCCTAGCCTAGTGGACAAGATCCGACGGAAAGGTCCGTCGAATGTTGCCACTGGTGGTCCGATCCCGACAGACGCATCCTCGCGGTCGGGTGAATCGGCCCACCAAATCAAGTGCTAGTGGCAAAATTGGACGGACCTTTCCGTCGGATTTTGTCCACGAGTATCGCGCATCATAGAAGCGCGATACGCCGCTGTTTGTCTGAGTGGCCGATTGACGCGCCTCACCGTGGCCGCTGCGCGTCTCCCGCTTCTCGGCGATCCGACGCTAACGCTTGACTTGGTGGGCCGAATAATCTGACCGCGAGGATGCGTCTGTCGGGCGGATCGCACCACTAGCTCGGCCCTGTGCCGCGGATCGCGAAGCTCTTGCCGGGCAGTGGGGTCATGCCGAACTTGTCGAACAACCTGTCGTACAGGCCGTCCGCGCGAATTTCGGTGAATGCCGCCGCGGTCGCCTCGGCCGCGGCCTTGCTGCGGAAATCGAAGGTGATGTCGGTGCCGCCGAAGCCGGTCAGCAGCAGCTTCATGCGGGGCAGCTTGCTCAGCGCCTTGGCCGATTCCTCGATCGTGATCACGGCTTCCACCTGGCCGGCGCGCAGGGCCGCGGTCGCGTCGGTCGCGGTCTCGAAGGTGCGCAGCTGGATCGGCTTCATGCCCTTGGCCGCCATCCGGGCGTTGACCTCCTCGACCTTGCGCTGCTGATACGTGTTGATCTCGATGCCGGCGGAATGGCCCGACAGGTCCTCGATCGAGGTAAGCTTCAGCGGCGACCTGTCCGTCGCGAAGACGCCGATCGCCTGTCGCGCGTAAGGCACCATGTACATCAGCTTCGAGCGTTGTTCGGTCCAGAACATGCCGGTGTCGATCCCGTCGAAGCGGCCCCCTTTCAGCGCCGGCACCATGGCGGGGAAGTCCATCCGGATGAACTGCGTCTTCAGGCACAGTTTCTCGCCCAGCGCGCGGCCGAGCTCGACGTTCAGTCCCTGGAGCTCACCCTTTGCATCGACATACTGCTGCGGCGGCAAGGTCGGGTTGATGGAGAGCAGCAGCTTGCCGGGCTCGACCAGGTCGGCGGCCCCGAGTTTGGGGGTGCAGGCTTGCGCAGCGGGCGCATTGTTCAACAGCGTGACGACGGCCAGTGCGAGAGCAAGGCGAACAAACGCGGACAGACGCATGAAACCTCCGGCGGCGGGACTGACGCCTGGGCGCAGCAAGTTCCGTGCCAGCCCAAGGGGCGGCATACGCCGCTGGAGCCTGAGCGCGACCCGGTGCCCTCGAAAGCGCATCTGGTCGCTTACTGATCAACGAAGAGGGCGGCTTGCGGGGTCACATGGTCGGCGGCGTCGAAGGCGAGGAAGATGGCAGGGCCGGCGATCTTGTCACTACGCTTGTACCAATCGGCGCAAGCCAGCGCTTGCGCCGATTGGTATCAGGAGGCAGCAGCGGCACGGAGCGGATGGAACCTCGTGCGAAGGCACCACCGCCGCCGCGCAAGTCAGTCGCGACAGGCGGCGAGCGCGGCGTTCTTCGCCGCTTCCGCCAGGGTCGGATGAATGTGGATCGCTCTTTGAAGCTTATCCACCGTGGCGCCCGCATTCATCAGCTCAACAAACAGCTGCACGATCTCGGCCCCCTGCTCGCACAACGCGGTCGCGCCGAGGATTTCACCGGTGCCAGCGTCAGCGACTACCTTGATGAAGCCCTCGGTCTTGCCAAGCTCCCGCGCCTTGCCGCTATCGGCCATGGCACGCCGGCCCACCCGAACCTGCCGCCCTGCCCGGCGCGCCTCGGCTTCGCTGATGCCAACCCGGCCCAGCTCCGGTTCGGTAAAGATGGCGTAGGGCACGATGCGGCACCGGTCGTCGCTGCCGTCGCCCAAAAGCTGTGACCGCAGCACGCGAAAGTCGTCATAGGCCGTATGGGTGAAGGCAGGGCCGCCGCGGATGTCCCCGGCGGCCCACAGCTCAGGTCGTTCCGTACTCAGCCGGTCGTCTACGGTCAGATAGCCGCCCTCTCCAGGCTGGATCCCGACCGTCGCGAGGCCGAGTGTGTCGGTGTTCGGCTGGCGCCCGGCCGCGAGGAACAGGTGGCTTCCGTCCACGACGCCATCGGCCAGGTGGGCACGCACACCGCCGTTCGCCCGTTCGATCCGCTGGACCTCGACGCCAAGACGCACCGTGCAGCCATCGCGTTCCAGCGCCGACAGCAGCGCATCGGAAACCTCCCTTTCCTCGCGTTCGGCAAGTTGGGACCCCTTCTGAAGCACGGTCACCTGACTGCCGAGCCGCTGCAGCGCCTGCGACATCTCGAGCGCGATGTAGCCGCCGCCCAGCATGAGGACATGGGCGGGCCGTTCATGCAGCGCGATCCAGTTCTCGGCATCGATCACCGGAACGTCGTCCAAGCCCGCGACAGCGGGCCGGGCGGTTCGCGCGCCCGTGTTCAACACGACCCGCTCGGCGCGCACGAGCACCTCGTTTGCCTTGATCCTGAAGCGGCCGCCCTGCTGGCCGTCGAGGCAGCCGTGCGCGGCCACGAGGCGGACCTTGTCCTGGTGCGCGAAGCTCGCGTCAAGATCGCCCTTCGACTGAGCCACCACGGCGCGCACGCGCGCCATCACCGCCGGAAAGTCGACCTCGACTCGCGGGATGCGGATGCCCAGCGTGTCGGCCCGTCGCGCATCGGCAGCCAGGCGGGCCGACGCGATCAGCGCCTTGCTCGGCGTGCAGCCAAAGTTCACGCAGGACCCGCCGAGATGCGCGGCTTCGATCAACACGACGGTTCGGCCCGCCGCGGCGAGCGCCCGAGCCAGCGGCACGCCGGCCTGGCCGCCACCGATGATGGCGGTTTCGGTGTCGATCTCCATCATGCCTGAAACCCCCGCACCTGGATGACAAAACCGGTTGTTGGCGAGACGGGCAGCTTCGAGAGGCTCACGGACGGGTCCTGTCAGCGGAAGTTCAAGCGAGGGATGCGGTTCAGCCTACATTACGTGGACATTTTCCCAGGGCGACGCAGACTGTGCCTGGAATCAATTTGTTAACAGCAGCCAAAGCCTGGCTCTCGCCGAGGGTGCGATCAAGCGCTTTGCCCAGCCGCCTGATCGTCGTCACACCGCCCGAGGCGAAACTGGGATTTGTCCCGCTATCCGGGAGACGGCTGGGTGGCTCATCGGGCTTCACCTGTCGCCCTGGTCCGCGTCATGGCTTAGCGCGTCGCTCGACCGGGAACCGGTTGATAGCAGCGTTCCGGCACAGTGTTGCGTATTCGGAATATCACCAGGACTTCATGGCGCCGTGTCAGACATTATTTTAGAAGGTGCCTGCCTCAATGGAAAGAGATCAGCGTATGACCCGACGCTTCGTTCCGTCTGCCGCCGTTGCCGTTGTCGCCGCCGCTCTGGCGGCCGGGCCCGGGATCGCGCGGGCGGCGACCGGGGCCACCGCGCCGGCCAGCGGTCCCGGCCAGCAGGACGCGGTCAAGACGGCGACGCCGATCAAGCACCTGGTGGTGGTGTACAACGAGAACGTCTCGTTCGACCATTACTTCGCCACCTATCCGAAGGCGGCCAATCCGCCAGGGGAGCCGCGCTTTGTCGCCGCCGATCACACCCCGGCGGTGAACAGCCTGGCCAGTGCCAATCTGCTGGCGACCAACCCGAACAGCAATCCGGCGAACGGTCCCGATGCCTCCCTGCCGTTCCGCCTGGACCGCACGCAGGCCAACACCGCTGACCAGAACCATGCCTATACGGCTGAACAGCAGGCCTATGATGGCGGCAAGGCCGACCTGTTCCCGAAATACACCGGCAAGGGCACCGCCGGGGGTGCCGGGGCGTTCGGCAGCAAGGGTCAGGTGATGGGCTATTTCGACGGCAACACCGTCGCCGCCATGTGGCACTACGCACAGCAGTTCGCGATGAGCGACAACGCCTATACCGACAGCTATGGGCCGTCGACGCCGGGCATGCTGGAAGTGGTGGCCGGGCAGACCAACGGCATGCGGATCGTCGCCACCTCGAAGCAGCCATCGACGCTGGCGGCGGTGTCCTACTACATCGCCGACGGGCAAGGCGGCTGGACCATGATCAACGACGTCGATCCCGGTGGCGACGTCTGTTCGGTCAAGCACGACCAGGCGATGATGGAGGGCAAGAACGTGGGCGACCTGCTGAACGAGGCCGGCCTCACCTGGGGCGGCTTCATGGGCGGCTTCGACCTGCGGGCGCAGAACGCCAACGGCAGCACGGGATGCGCCCGCAGCACGCAGTCCGCCGTGGTGGGCCGGAAAGTCGTCGACTACATCCCGCACCACGCCTGGTTCCAGTATTTCGCCTCGACCGCCAATCCGACGCATGCCCGGCCGTCCTCGACCGGCACGATCGGCTACAGCGTGCAGTCGGATGGCAAGACACCGGACCCGGCCAACCACCAGTATGACCTGACCGACTTCTACGGCGCGGTGAAGGCGGGCAACTTCCCCTCGGTGTCCTACATCAAGATGCCGGCCTATCAGGATGGCCACGCCGGCTATTCCGATCCGCTGGATGAGCAGGCCGGCACGGTCGCGCTGGTGAACTTCTTGCAGCAGCAGCCGGACTGGAAGAACACCGCTGTGCTGATCACCTGGGACGATTCCGACGGCTGGTATGACCACGCCTATCATCAGCCGACCGCTGCGTCGTTCGACCCGCAGGCCGACCAGGTGAACGGGGCGGGCAAGTGCGGCAGCGGCACGCCGCCGATGGGGGTCGACGGCAAACCGGTCAATGGCCGCTGCGGCCCGGGCACGCGCGTTCCGTTCCTGGTGATCTCACCCTGGGCGCGGGAAAACCACGTCGACCATGCGCTGATCACGCAAGCCTCCGTGGTGCGCTTCATCGAGGACAACTGGCTGCACGGCCAGCGGCTCGGCGGCGGGTCATTCGATGCGACCGCGGGTTCGCTGGCGGGGCTGTTCGACTTCGAGGCGCCGCGAACGAGTGCGACCGTGTTCCTGGACCCGAAGACCGGCGAGGTGCGGCAGGCGGCGGCCAGCGCCGCGCCCTGAGCGAAGCGGCGGGGACCGGAACGATGGGGACTGGTGCGGCGGAGATCGGTGCGGCGGGGTGACGTCCCGACCCGGGGTTGGCCGCGCAGCGATCACGACCTGGCTGACGGTCGCGGTGACGCTGACGGTCGCGGTGGTGGCGATGCCGTCCGCCGCGAAGGCGCGTGCGCAACCAGCCGACGGCGAGGTCCAGCGTCTGCTGGCGTCCGGCGAGAACCCCGCTCCGATCCGCCTGGTGCGCCCGCCGACGGCGCCGCTGTCCGCGGTGGCGCGGCTTGGACGGGCGATCTTCCACGATCGCGCGCTGTCGGCCTCCGGCCAGCAATCCTGTGCGTCCTGCCATGATCCGGCGAACCATTACGGACCGCCCGGGGACCTGCCGGTGATGCCGGGCGGGCCGACGCTGCACGCGCAGAACGACCGGGCGGCGCCCTCGCTGGAGTATCTGGAACGCCAGCCGCCGTTCAGCGTGGGACCGGACAAGGACGAGGATGAGACCAGCAGCCTGGCGCAGATGGTGGCTGTGGGCCGCGGTGCGGCGCGCGCGGTCAAGCGTGCCGCCAACATCGAGCAGTCCGCCGCGAACATGGTGCCGCAGGGCGGCCTGTTCTGGGACGGACGGGTCGACACGCTGCAGCAGCAGGCGCTGCAGCCGCTGCTCAATCCGGTGGAGATGGCCAATGCGGACGCCGCTGTTGTCGCCGCGAAGCTGCGCCGGGCGCGGTATGCGTCCGGTTTCTCGCGGATTTTCGGCGCCGGCGTCCTTGGCAACCGCGACCTGCTGCTGAACGAGGCGATGTTCGCGGTGGCGCGCTACCAGATCGAGGACAGCGGATTTCATCCCTACACCAGCAAGTTCGACTTCTGGCTGGAGGGGCGCGCGCGGCTTGCTCCGGCGGAGCTGCGCGGCTACCGGCTGTTCAACGATCCGGCCCGCGCCAACTGCGGCGGCTGCCATGTGGACCAGGCCGGCCGGGACGGTCAGCCGCCCCGCTTCACCGACGGCCAGTTCGAGGCGCTGGGGGCGCCGCGCAACCCCGCATTGGCGAACACGCGCGATCGGGGCTTCTTCGACCTTGGCCTGTGCGGCCCGTTCCGCGCCGACCTGCGTGCGCAGGTCCAGTATTGCGGCATGTTCCTGACGCCGACGCTGCGCAATGTCGCGACCCGTCACAGCTTTTTCCATAACGGCGTGTTCCGCGGCCTGCGCGCGGTGCTGGATTTCTACGATGACCGCGATGTCGCGCCGGACAAGGTCTACCCGCGCGACAGCGACGGGTCGGTGGCCAAGTTCAATGACATGCCGGCGCGCTATCGCGGCAATGTCGACGTGGTTGATCCGCCGTTCGACCGCCATCCCGGCGACGCACCGGCGATGAGCGGGCAGGACGAGGCGGACATCATCGCCTTCCTGCGGGCCTTGACGGACGGTTATCGGCCAGCCGAGCGGTAGTGCTTTCGGCTGGGGTTGGCCCGGTGGAATGATACCGCTGGCGATAAAGCGACGTTATGAGGAGTTATCGCAGATGAGCGCGGCAACGGCGACGGAACGCTGTCTGCTGCGGTATCGCGCATCAGAAAGGTGCCACACGTCGCTGTTCGTCTGAAGTCGTCGATTGACGCGGCGAAACGCGGCCGCTTGGCGTCTCGCGCTTCTGCGATCGGGTATTACAGCGTTTTCAGCTGGCCGTAAAACGGTCAACGCGCTCTAGCCCATTGTTTCCACGAGCAACTTTATCATGCCCGGCGATCAGGAGCGGACGCGCGATACCAGGCGGAGGGTGCGTCAGCGATTGCTGGGGTTCGGCTGGCAATGTTCATCCGGTTGTCCACGGCGGCGGCCGGTGGCCTAGAAAGGATCGGCTGGCAATGTTCATCCGGTTGTCATCCACGGCGGCGGCCGGTGGCCTAGAAAGGAGCCGAAGCAAAATCACACTAGGGGTTCGAAATGGAGCAACAACCGCAACGCAGGCATGCGCTGGCGGCCTGTCGGGCCGTGGCGAGTCTGGCCGTGGCGACAACCATCGTGATGGCGACGCCCGCGGCGCGCGCCGCCGATGCCGCGGACTGCCCCAACGACGGCGTCGTCCGGTTCGGCGTGGAGCCATTCGACACCTCGGCCAAGCTGGTGCCGATCTATGACCATATCGGCAAGCTGCTGGGCGAGAAGATCGGCTGCCAGGTCAAGATCTACATCGCTACCAACTACAACGCCGAGATCGAGGCGATGCGCAGCAAGAAGCTGGAGATCGGCGAGTTCGGCCCGCTGGGGTATGTGCTGGCGCACAAGATCGCGGATGCCCAAGCGGTCGCGGCGTTCAGCAGCAAGGACGGCAAGCCCGACACCTACTGGGCCAGCCTGGTGACCTATCCCGGATCGGGCATCAAGACAGTGGCGGAAATTCGCGGCCATTCGTTTGCCTTCTCGGACCCGGCGTCGACGTCGGGCCATCTGTTTCCGGCCTATGGCCTGCGCAAGGCGGGGATCGATCCCGACAAGGATATCAAGGCGCTGTATGCCGGCAGCCACACCGCGTCGTATGAGGCGCTGTACAACCACAAGGTGGCGGCCGGCGAGCTCAACAGCGAGCAGTTGCAGTCCGCCACCCAGCGCGGCCAGTACAAGGAAGGCGACATGATCTTCCTGTGGAAATCCAACCCGATTCCAACCGATCCGATCACCGTGCGCGGCGATTTGCCCGCCGCCTTCAAGGCGCGCGTGACCGAGGCGCTGCAGACGCTGGATCTGAGCAGCCTGCCGGCGGCCGACCGCAAGATCATGGGTCTGGGCGGCGCGCGGTTCGTGCCGCAGACCGATGCCGCCTATGACGGCATTCGCGACCTGGTCAAGACGCTGAACATCGATCTGGACAAGCTGAGCTGAAACAGCCGGAACAAGCGCCTGGCGCGCGTCTGGGCGTGCGCGGGCTGAGCCTGCGCTATCCGAACGGCACCCACGCCCTGCGGGGTATCGATCTGGAGGTCCGGCCGGGTGAGCTGCTGATCGTGCTGGGCGGCAACGGGTGTGGCAAGACCACGCTGCTGCGCTGCATCACCAGGGCGCTGGCACCCTCCACCGGCGAGGTCTGGCTGGGTGGGCACAATCTGGCGGGGCTGAACGGCGAGCCGCTGCGCCGAGCGCGTCAGGAGCTGGCGATGATCGGCCAGCACGCGGCGTTGGTGCGCCGGCGCAGTGTCATCGCCAATGTTGCCTGCGGCGCCCTGGCTCGGCACAAGACGATCTGGACCAACCTGGGCGGGCTGCCGTCCGGCGAACTGCCGGCAGCACTCGGCTGCCTGGGTCAGGTCGGCCTGGCGCATCTCGCGGCGCAACGCGCCAGCACATTGTCGGGCGGTCAGGCGCAGCGTGTGGCGATCGCCCGCGCGCTGCTGCAGCATCCGCTGGTGCTGCTGGCGGACGAGCCGGTTGCCAGCCTGGATCCCGAAGCCGCCAACGAGATCATGCGGTTGCTGCGACGGCTGGCGCATGAGCAGGGTCTGGCGGTGCTGTGCGTGCTGCATCAGGTCGATCTGGCGTTCGCCTACGCCGACCGGGTTGTCGGCATGCGGGACGGCCGGGTGGCGTTCGACCGCGGCCGGGTGCATCTGGGCATGGATGAGGTGCAGGGCCTGTACACCGCACGGGCCGCGGCATGAGCGCCAACAGCCCCGGGCTGATCGCCAGGTCCCCAAACGAGCTGATGCCGGGCTGGGGCCGATCGCTGGGGATCGCCTTGCGCAGCGTGTTCGTGGTGCTGGGCCTGGCGATCGTGGTGCAGGCGCTGGTGGTCGTGCAGGCGCGGCCACAGGATCTGGTGACCGGCTTTCATGGCATGGTGGACATTGTCCGACGCTCGATGCCGCCGGACTTCTCGGCGCTGCCCGATGTCGGCTGGCCAGCCTTGGAAACGCTGGATATCGCGCTGTTCGGCACCGTGATGGGCATCATCCTGGCGGTGCCGCTGTCGGTGCTGGCGGCGGCCAACGTCACACCCTCGCGCTGGCTGTATTACCTGTCGCGCAGCCTGATCGGGTTCACCCGCGCGGTGCCGGATCTGGTGTGGGCGCTGCTGTTCGTGACGGCGGTCGGGCTGGGTCCGTTTCCGGGCGGACTGGCGCTGGCGGTGCATTCGGTGGGGATGCTGGGCCGGCTGTTCGCGGAGACGATCGAGAACATGGACATGGCGCCGATCGACGCGCTGTCGCTGACCGGGGCCAGCCGGCTGCAGGTGTTCACCCACGGGGTCATTCCGTCGGTGCTGCCGGCGCTGGCCGGCATTGGGCTGTACCGGCTGGATGAGAACATCCGGTCGTCGCTGGTGCTGGGCTTCGTCGGCGCCGGCGGCATCGGCTTTCAGCTGCTGACGGCGATGAACCTGTTCCAGTATCACCAGGTGTCGCTGCTGCTGATCGTGGTGTTCGTCATCGTGCTGGTGGCCGAACGCCTGTCGGCGATCTGCCGCGACCGGTTGGCGTAATGCGGCGGTCCGGTCGGGTTTCGACAGAAGCGGCCGCGCTCGGGCATGGACAGACCCGCGGATGAAGGCTTCGGTAGCGGTCTCGAAAGGACGTGGTATCGGGGCGCGCGGTATCGGTGGGGCCTCCATGCGACCGGCGGCGCGGGACGAGTGACAATCCAGTTGCGACGGCCGCCTCCGCGCGCCGGCAAGCTGTCGCGCGGCCCGGATCGGACCAACTGACCAAGATCGCGCGATGCCGCCGCACCGGGCGATCGCCCCCGAAGCCGAGCTGAGCACGGGCGTTCACCGAGGCGTTCGGCGTTCACCGAAGCGTTCGGCCTGCTGTACTGCACGGGGTGTTGTTCTTCGCGGCTCTCCGGCTTCCCCGCTTTGCCAACGCGGCACCGGAAAAAGTACCGGAACGGAACCATGCTGCTGCCGAGAGCCCGGCTGGGTGAGGCATGGCGATGCCCGCGGGAACCTTCAGAGCGCGTCGCTTATGCCACCAAACGGAGCGCTAGGCCCGGGTCGCGGCATCCCACCAGGGACAGACACCCTGCATCCGGTGGTAGTTGCCGTCCAGCACGTGGAGCGGTTCGCGCACGCCGTCGGCGGCCGCCCGCAGGCGCATCTCGCGGGCCTTCTGGCGTTGGTCCGCCGGCAGCCAGGCGCGGTCGTGGCCCCACAGGCTGGGGCCGACGGTGACCTCGGTCGGGGTCCAGGCGCCGGGCGTCACGTCCTTGCCGCCCCAGCCATACTCCAGCATGAAGCCGCCGGGTGAGCGCAGGTAGTACGACGTGACCGCGTCGTTCGGGTGGCGGCCCAAGGTGGTGGCGATGCGGTCGGGCTGGCCCAGCGCGATGTCGTAGCCCTGGCCGACGTCATCCAGCGAGAACAGCTCGACCATCAGATGATGCAGGTCCTGCTTGCCGGTTTCGATCAGCGCGACCGAGTGATGGCGCGGGTTGGTGTGCATGAAGTAAGCCCGGAACGGCGTCGTTATGTAGTCGCTGACGCCAAAACCGAGCAGATCCCGGTAGAAGCCGAGGAGGTCGTCGATGTGTCGGACGTGGAAGACCACGTGTCCCATGCCCAGCGCGCCGGTCCGGAAGCCGGAGATCGAGCGGCCGGGACGGAACGGTTCGGTGGCGACGGCGGCGCCATGGAACGCCTCGAGGTGGTTGCCGCCCGGGTCGTCGAAGCTGATCAGCGCCTGAACGAAGCGCTGATCGGCGAGCGCCTTCGGTTCCTGGCGGACGGCGACGCCGGCTGCGTCGAGCCGGGTGGCGAGGGCCTGCAGCGCCGCGGCGTCGGCGACCTCGAAGCCGAAATAGCGCTGGCCCTCGGCCAAGGAGCGATCCACCACCAGCCGCTGGCTGCGGTCGTCCATGCGAAAGGCGCGTGCGGTGTTGCCCCGCTCGATCATCTGCATACCCAGCCAGTCGGTGGCGAAGGTTGTCCAGTCGGCCAGATCCGCTGCGCCCACGCCCATGTACCCCAGCCCACGAATTTCCATTGCTGTCCCTCCTGCGTTGATTGTTACGCCCACCTGCCGCCCGTGGCATGATCGGTGCCGGTGCCAGGCCTGCGCCGGGGCGCGCGACACGAGGACCGGGGGAAGCGATAGGGCGTGCCCGCCGCCACTTTTCTTTTACCGGCGCGGACCCTAGCAGTCCGGATCGGCGGTGCCGAGTCCGCATGAGTGGGGCGAGATGAGCGGGGGCGCGGCCGACCGGGGCTGAAGCGGCCGCTGCGGGCGAGTGGCCGAACGGTCACCGGCTTCTTGCGTGGGTGGTCCCCGGATGGCTGCTCGCCAGAGGGCTGCTCGCCAGAGGGCTGGTCCCTGAAGGCTGGTTGCCGGCGGGCTGGTCACCGGCGGCGCGGCTATGCGGTTGATGTTGATGTGCGGGTCAGGCAATGATCGTTGCGTCACCCATGTCGGTTGGTCGTCGACGGCCGACGGCGATCACGCGGCGGGTGGTTTCGTCACCAGCCGTTCAAGCTGCTGGATCAGCCGCTCGCTGTGCACCGGCTTGCGCAGGACATGGAAAGCGCCGCCGGCGATGGTGCTGACGGATGTAACCTGGTCGGCGTACCCGGTGAGCAGAATGACCGGCAGGTCGGTTCGGATCGAGCGGGCTTGGCGGATCAATGCGATACCGTCCGTGCCGGGCATGGTCAGATCCGTCACCAGCGCCACGATGGCCGGATCCTGGCGCAGGATCATGAGGGCTTCGCCGGCATCCCGCGCCTGATGCGGAAGATACCCGGCAACCTCGAGCAAGTCCGCCAGTGTTTCCCGGACCGCATCGTCGTCATCAACAACCAGGACACGACCTTTAGTTCCGGCCTTTGCGCCAGCGGTGAAACGCCCGGCACCATGTTCGGGCGCGGCGGGACGCCCGGTTTCGGCAAATCCGATTGTATCGGCGTCAGCGACGCCGGGATGATTTGGCGGTTCGTGGTCGTCCGGTATCCACACGGCATCCATGTGCGCATCCTGTCTTCAAAGAGTGCGGGGCGGGCACGACAAAGCGATCTGTTTTCCGATCCACTGCTGCTGCGCGGCGCGGATCAGCCTGAGCAAGATCAGTAAAGATAATGCGGGTGGAGGCGACGACATAAATGGGCCGTTATCTTCACTGATACATTCCGAAACCGTAGGTGCCGTCGTGCCGGTCGAAGTAATCGGCATCGGATGGCTGATCGGGTCGGCGGAAGATAACATTTGTGACCTGTAGAGCGAGGTCGCTTCGGATTGGCGCGATTCTGCTCTGACCGGTCTCAGAGTCATTTTCGCCCGCCGCCGGCGTCGCGGCGTGCGCAAAGCGGTATGAAAACCCGAGTTAATGCTTCGAGCCCTTTGGCGGCAACCTGGCGGCGCGGCCGCGTCGAACGACAGCCGGAAGCAGCGGCTGGAAGACGCCCGAGCGGTTGCGTTCCTGCAAGGAACAGCAACGCTGATAACGGGTAGCCAAAACGGCTCGGCGGCGCCGCTTGCCGGATCGCCAGGCACGGCCGCGGCTGTGGTTCGGCGCCCGCGGGCGGCGATCGCGGTGGTGGGTGCACAGCGAAATGAATTGACGGGGAGCAGCGTCATCGGGTTTCAGCAGCGGGAGAAATAGATCCGGCTTGGTCGAGGTTGGGTCACGCCGCATCGGGTTTCGCCGCCCGCCCGGTGGATCATATCGCTTTTTGCAAGAATTGAAGGGGTTCGGCTTTGGCTGTTTCGCGACCAACCAGCTTCAGTCGTCGCCGACTGGCAGCGATCGCCGGCGCCGGCCTGTTGACCCGGTGCGCCGCTGTGCCGGAGATCGACGGGTTGACCGCAGGGGACGGGTTGAGCGGAGGGGACGGGTTGACCGCTGGGGATGTCGGCCCGCGGCACCAGCCGGCGCAGGCCGATCCGGCCGTCGTCGCCGACACCGATCCGCTGCAACAGCAATACGACCTGCAGCGCCGGCTGTCGGCCAGTCCGATCGTGTTCGGCAATCAGGTGACCCTGCTGCCCAGCGGACGGGAAGCATTCGCCGCTATCTTCGAGGCGATCCGCGGCGCGCGCGACAGCATCAACCTCGAATATTTCATCCTCGCCGACGTGGAAAGCGGTGGCGTGAAGCTGTCCGCGTTGCTGTTGGATCGGTTGGGCGCCGGGGTCAAAGTGAACATGATCTATGATTCATACGGCTCACGCGGCACGCCCGCGATTTTCTTCGAGACGTTGCGCAAGGCCGGCGCGAAGGTGATCCAGTTCAACCCGGTCAATCCGTTCGTGGTCAGGATCGGGTGGTCGCCGAACGACCGGGATCATCGCAAGATCACCGTGGTGGACGGCCGGGTCGGCTTCACCGGCGGGGTCAATCTGGACAAGGCGTACGAGAACCCGACCAGCGCCGGCATCCCGGCGGACGGCAACACCCGCAACGCCTACTGGCTGGACACCGCGGTGCGGATCGAGGGGCCGGCGGTGGCGGAGCTGCAAAAGCTGTTCTTCGGCACCTGGCGCGAGCAGAAGGCGCCGACCGCGGATCCGGCCGACTATTTTCCGCCGTTGCCGCGGGCCGGGGTGCAGACGATCCGGATCATCGGCAGTTCACCAGGCAACCGGCGGCCGCTGTACTACGCGTCATTGCTGACCGCGATGAACAGCGCGCGCCGCCGTGTCTGGCTGTGCAGCGGCTACTTCGTGCCGCCGCACCAGGAACGTGAGCAACTGGCGGCGATCGCCCGCGCCGGGCTGGATGTGCGGGTGATCGCGCCGGCGTTCAGCGACGTGCAGAGCGCGGTGTATGCGGCGCGGGCGGCCTATGGCGACCTGCTCGATGCCGGGGTGCATATCTACGAGATGCGGGACGCGGTAGTACACGCCAAGCTGGCGGTGGTGGACGACACCTGGACGGTGGTCGGATCGTCCAACCTCGATCGCCGCAGCGTGGTGTTCAACAACGAGGTCGATGCGGTGGTGCTGGGGCACGAGGCGGCGAGCCAGGTCGAAGCGGTGATGCGTCGTTTCATCGCCGAGGGGCATGAGATCGCGCTGGCGAAGTGGCAGCACCGGTCTCTGGGCGAGCGGGTGGATGAGGCGAAGGCGAGGCTGTGGCAATACTGGATGTGACCTGAAAGTGGGTCGCCGCCCGTTCCGCCAGACGGTAACGACACGGGCTGGCGTCTAGCGGGCGATCGCAGACCGATCAGGGCAGGCCGACATAGGCGCGGGCGAAGAACACGCACGTCACGGCGATGGTCCAGCACAGCGTCAGCCGCCGAGTCAGACCGGGGGGCATCACGCGGCCAAGATGGGCGCCCGCTGTGCCGCCAATCAGGCCACCCGCTAGCATCGCGAGCGTCTGGGGCCAGCGGACCGCGCCAGCCAGGATGAAGGCGAGCACCGCGATCGTGTTCGCCGCGCTGACCAGCAGCGTGCGTGGCCCGTTCAGCGCCTTGATTTCGGCAGTATCGAACAGCGACCAGGCCGCCACCATCATCAGGCCGACCGCGCCACCGAAGTAGCCGCCATAGACGCCGAGCCCGAACTGGACCAGCAGCACGGGGCTGGCATAACCCTTCAGTCGTCCCCGCAGCGCCACGCCGAGCTTGCGGCCAAAGGCAAGGGTGAGCGAAGCCAGCAGCAGCAGCCAGGGCAGGATGACATCGAACGCCGAGGACGGAGTCCAGAGCAGCAGCAGGCTGCCGGCGAGACCGCCCGTAAGCGTTACGCCCAGCATCAGCGTTCCCGCGACGCCACAGATCGGCCCAAATCGCTCATGGTAGGCATAGGCACTCGCCGCGCCGCCGGGCCAAAGCGCTACCGTGCTGGACGCATTGGCCTGGACCGAAGGCACCCCGGTCGCGATCAGCACGGGCAAGGTGACGAAGGAACCGCCGCCGGCCAGCGCGTTCATCGCGCCCGCTGCCAGCCCCGCGCCGGCTATGAGAAGAAGTTGCTGCATGCCCCACGATTGGCCGCCCTGATCATCCGGCACAATCGGGCTTTTTCGATGCTATCCTTCGGAAACAACGAAGGCCTGCTCATGCGCTTCGATCTGACCGACCTTCGCCTGTTCGTCGCGACGGTGCGCGGCGGCACCATCACGCGCGGGGCAACGGCGGTGAACCTGGCGCTCGCGTCCGCCAGTCAGCGCATTGGCGGCATGGAGGCGACGCTTGGCGTGCCGTTGCTGGAGCGCGTCCCGCGCGGCGTGCGGCCGACGAAGGCCGGCACGGCGCTGCTCCGCCACGCGGAGGACATCCTGGTCCGCACCGATCGCATGCTGGGCGAGTTGCGCGGCTTCTCGGCGGGGCAGCGCGGCCGCATCCGTCTGTTGTCGAACACCGGCGCGCTGCTGGGCTTCCTGCCCCGAGCGCTCAGCAGCTTTCTCCTGGCCCATCCCGGCCTCGACGTGGACCTGGAGGAGCATCCCAGCGCCGATATCGTCCGGATCGTGACCGAAGGCGCCGCCGAGTTGGGCATTGTCGCGGACGTGGTCGACCCGGGCGCCCTGCATCTGCACAGATTCGGCGAAGACCGGTTGGTCCTGGTCACTGCCGCGACGCATCGCCTGGCCGATCACGCGGAAGTCGCATTCTCGGACGTGCTGCGGGAGCCGCTTGTCGGATTGCTGGAGGCGGCCCTGGAACAGCACCTTGCCGAACATGCGGCGCGGCGGGGCATCCGTTCGGGTCACCGCATCCGCCTGCGCAGCGTCGGCGCGATCGGCCGAATGGTGGAGGACGGCGTGGGCGTCGCCATCTTGCCGGAGAGCACGCTGCCGGACCTAGGTGGCATGGCCGTGCGCGCTGTACCCTTGATCGAGGCATGGGCCCGGCGCAGCCTGGCCCTCTGCCTGCGCACCCCGGAACTCCTGACGCCTCATGCTCGGCTCCTGATGGATCATCTCTATCAGGTTCCGGCTTCTCGGAGCTGAGGATGTCGCCATTGATCACCGGGGACTGCCCCCGCTTGACCATGGAGGGCCGCATTGCGCAAACTCCGCGGAGCGGGATCGTCCAGGGGCAAAGGTCAGAACGCGGCCGCCAGCCCCTGGCGTTTTGACGTGTTGGAACAGCGACACCACGAAAGGGAGCGCGATGCCTCAGGTAACCCTGACGGTCAACGGCAAGCAGCACACGGAAGAGGTCGAAGGCCGGACCCTGCTTGTCGAGTTGCTGCGTGAGAAACTCGGCCTCACCGGCACCCATATCGGCTGCGACACCAGCCAGTGCGGCGCCTGCGTGGTGCATGTCGACGGGATGGCGGCGAAATCCTGCACCATGCTCGCGCTGCAGGCGGACGGCACCGACGTGCTGACGATCGAGGGCGTCGCCGCGGCGGACGGCACGCTGCACCCGATGCAGGAGATGTTCCGCGAGCACCATGCGCTGCAATGCGGGTTCTGCACCCCGGGCATGGTGATGACCGCGATCGATCTGGTGCAGTCGCATCCCGGCGGCCTGTCGGAGAAGGAGATCCGCGAGGGGCTGGAAGGCAATCTGTGCCGGTGTACCGGCTACCACAACATCGTGAAGGCGATCGCCGCGGCGCATCCGCTGATGCACGCCAAAGCGGCCGCCTAAGCGCCGCGCCGAAGAACGCGGCTGACGCAGGGGCCAGGAAGCAGGGAAACGACCATGGGGTTCGAAGGTATCGGCGCATCGGTTCGCCGCAAGGAAGACGTCCGGTTCCTGAGCGGGCGGGGCAACTACACCGACGACATCAACCGGCCGGGGCAGCTTTACGCCTTTATCCTGCGCTCCGACCGGCCGCACGCGAAGCTCAACGGCATCGACCACGCAGCAGCCGCCGCGGCGCCGGGGGTGGTGCGGGTGTTCGTCGGCGCCGACCTGGCGGCGGAGAACATCGGCGGCGTGCCCTGCGGCTGGCAGATCCACAACCAGGACGGCTCGCCGATGGCCGAACCGATGCATCCGGTGATCGCGGTGGACACGGTGCGCCATGTCGGCGATCCGGTCGCCGTGGTGATCGCCGACAGCAAGCAGGCGGCGAAGAACGCGGCGGAGCTGATCCAGATCGACTACACCGATCTGCCGGCGGTGGCCCGGCTGGCCGACGCGGTGGCACCGGGGGCGGTCGAGGTGCATGACGGGGTCACCGGCAACCTCTGCTACGACTGGGTGATCGGCGACAAGGCGGTGGTCGACGGGGTGTTCGCCGACGCGGCGAAGGTGGTCAAGCTTGATCTGGTCAACAACCGGCTGATCCCAAACGCGCTGGAACCCAGGGTGGCGATCGGCGACTTCGACCCGTCCTCGGGCGACTTCACGCTGTATACCACCAGCCAGAACCCGCATGTGATCCGACTGCTGATGGGCGCCTTCGTGCTGCACATCCCGGAGAACAAGCTGCGGGTGGTGGCGCCGGACGTGGGCGGCGGGTTTGGCTCGAAGATCTACCACTACGCGGAAGAGGCGATCGTCACCTGGGCGGCGGGCAAGCTGCGCCGGCCGGTGAAATGGACCTGCGAGCGCGGCGAGAGCTTCATGTCGGACGCGCATGGCCGCGACCATGTCAGCACCGCCGAGATGGCGCTGGACAACGAGGGGCATTTCCTGGGGTTGCGCATCACCACGCTGGCCAACATGGGCGCCTATCTGTCGACCTTCGCGCCGTGCGTGCCGACCTATCTGTATGCCACGCTGCTGGCGGGGGTCTACAAGACGCCGGTGATCTACTGCAACGTCAAGGCGGTGTTCACCAACACGGTGCCGGTGGATGCCTATCGCGGCGCCGGCCGGCCGGAAGCGACGTTCCTGCTGGAGCGTCTGGTCGACGTGATCGCGTTCGAGACCGGGATCGACAAGCTGGAGCTGCGGCGGCGGAACTTCATCGCGGCCGATGCGTTCCCGTATCAGACGCCGGTGGCCATGCAATACGACAGCGGCGACTACCAGACCACGCTGAAGGTGGCGCTGGCGAACGCCGGCTGGGACGGGTTCGAGGGTCGGCGGGCGGCGGCGAAGCAACGCGGCATGCTGCGCGGGATCGGCATCTCGACCTATGTGGAGGCCTGCGGCATCGCGCCGTCGGCGGTGGTGGGCTCGCTGGGCGCGCGCGCCGGGCTGTATGAGGTGGCCGAAATCCGGGTGCATCCGACCGGCAGCGTCACCGTGTTCACCGGCACGCACAGCCACGGTCAGGGGCACGAGACCACCTTCGCGCAACTGGTCGTCGATCAGCTTGGCGTGCCGTTCGACCAGATCGAGATCGTGCACGGCGACACCGCGAAGATCCCCTTCGGCATGGGCACCTATGGCAGCCGCAGCCTGCCGGTCGGCGGTTCGGCGATGGTCAAGGCGATGGACAAGGTGATCGCCAAGGGCAAGAAGATCGCCGCGCATCTGATGGAATCGGCGGTGCAGGACATCGAGTTCAAGGACAACAGGTTCACCGTGGCGGGCACCGACAAATCGAAGACGCTGACCGACATCTCGTTGGCCGCTTATGTACCGCACAACTATCCGATCGAGGAGCTGGAGCCGGGGCTGGACGAGACCGCGTTCTACGATCCGAAGAACTTCACCTTTCCCGGCGGCTGCCACATCGCCGAGGTCGAGATCGATCCGGAAACCGGCGTGGTGGCGATGGTGAACTTCACCGCCGTTGACGACGTCGGCCGGGTGGTCAATCCGATGATCGTCGAGGGCCAGGTGCAGGGCGGGGTGGCGCAAGGCATCGGCCAGGCGCTGCTGGAAGCGTGCGCGTACGACGCCGACGGGCAGCTGCTGTCCGGGTCGTTCATGGACTATACGATGCCGCGGGCGAACGACATTCCGCCTCTCTCGGTCGCCACTGAGAACACGATGTGCACGCATAACCCGCTTGGCTCCAAAGGCTGCGGCGAGGTCGGCGCCATAGGGTCGCCCCCGGCGGTGATCAACGCGGTGGTCGATGCGTTGAAGCCGTATGGCGTGCGCCATCTGGACATGCCGGCGACCGGTGCCAAACTGTGGTCCATCATCCAGGCCGCGCAACCCGGCATGGCCTCGGGCGACCGAGCCCGCTGAGGGCGGGTCGGCTGAGGATGGCGGCGGCATAACGTTAAGGCAAGGGATATCCCGATGTATGATTTCGCGTATCAGAAGCCCGGCAGCCTGGCGGATGCGGTCAAGGTGCTGTCCGACGACATGGAGGCCAAGGCGCTGGCCGGCGGCCAGACTTTCATTCCAGTTCTAAAACAACGCCTCAACAAGCCGACGACGGTGGTGGATCTGGCCGAGCTGGGGCTGACCGGGATCACCGCGTCGGGCGACAAGGTTACGATCGGAGCGATGACCACGCACGCGGCGATCGCCAGCCACCCCGAGATCAAGGCGAAGATCCCGGGACTGCAGCATCAGGCGGCGCTGATCGGCGACGAGGCGGTGCGCCATCGCGGCACGATGGGCGGGTCGCTGGCGAACAACGATCCGGCGGCGTGCTACCCCTCGGCGTTGCTGGCGCTGGGCGGCACGATCAAGACCGATCGCCGTTCGATCGCGGCGGACGATTTTTTTCAGGGCATGTTCACCACGGCGTTGGAACAGGGCGAGATCATCACCGCCATCGAGCTGCCGATTCCCGAGCAGTCGGCCTACGAGAAGTTCCGCAACCCGGCGTCGCGCTATGCGATCGTCGGCGTGTTCGTGGCCAAGTTCCCGACCGCGGTCCGGCTGGCGATCACCGGCGCCGGTCAGGGCGGGGTGTTCCGGCACGGCGAGATGGAGACGGCGCTGTCGGCGAACTTCAGTCCCGACGCGATCAGCGGGATCGTTACGCCGGCTGATGGACTAAACGGCGATATCCACGCCAGCGCGGAATACCGGGCGCATCTGATCGGTGTTATAGCAAAACGGGCGGTGGCGAAGGCGTCCTGAGCGGCGCGCGCGGTCAGCGAACCCTGCGGAGATCGGGCACACGGGTGATCGGGCATGGCGGGACGGGCGTGCGAGCATGCTGCGGTCGTGGCGAATGGTGCTGTTTCGCTTCGACGACGCAGCACCTCGGCGCGGTGCTAAATTCTTCAGGAGACTCGGTTGTGTGAGATGCATTCCTGCCCTGCATTTGCCATATTGAGGTGATGACAACCTACACGATTATCCCGGTTCGGAATGGTTCAGGCTTCCATATTGGTGTATCGGGCAGCAATGGCGCCCGCCAGACCATGCTGGGGTTCACGTCGATGCAGGAAGCCGAGGACTGGATCCAGCAGGACAAGCGGCTCGCCGGCACCGCCCCGACCGTGCAGCAGGAACGTCCCGCCTGACGTCTTTTTGCTTCGATCCTGATCCTTCAGTGCATGATTGAACTTTCTCGCGATGTGACTAACGCTGGCGGCTGGTCCGGTCCTGGACGATCGCGCTTGAGCAGTACCGGCCTTTGCGGAGTTAGGTCCCGACGGTGAAAACCGAGTCCGACCATGGCACGGCCGGGATCGGACCCGGCTGATCTCGCGTCCAGGCGATATCGGGTTGAGGTAAGATCGCGCTCCGTCTATGTTGGATGTAGCCAGTATCGGATGTAGGCGATGTCGGGTTCAGGCAATTCGCCAGCCTGTGTCAGCCTCGTTTTGGGCTGGCGTTGGCCCGGAGTCGGCGCAACCGGTCCAGGCAGGCCTGGCAGGTCACCGCATCGGACGGCGGTTCGGCCCATCCCGAGGCGGATCCCGGTTCGGTGGAGCATAGTGCCATGCGACAATGTGGCGTGACAGCGTGATACATCGCGCGTCGGCCCGACCCGATCGGGGGTCCGTCCTTGCGCAACGCCACGAAAGTGCGAGCGAGTGCGGCGATGATGATGCTCCTGAGGGTTCCTGATGCGGTTCGCTGGGCCCGGCTATAGGTATATTAAATGCTTGTCATCAGGAGTCCCGCGAGCAATAAGCTTTCGTGAACATCGCCACCGCTTTCGTGAGCCCTGATCGTCCGATACGGGGGCTCGGTGATGGCACCATCAGCCGCCGCTGTCAGTCTCAAAGGCTCAGATCATGACTGACTTTTCGTCGCTCGTCGGGTCTGCCGGGGCACATTCCGTCGGGTATTGCGATGCGGCTTTTCCGGGTCGGCAACTGATGCTTCATGCGGCGTGCCCGCGCCAGTGGCATCCGGGTCTGCCGGTGCTGTTCGTCCACCATGGAGTCGCGCGCAACGGCTGCGATTACCGCGACTACTGGCAGCCCCATGTCGATGCGGGCGCGATGCTGGTCATCGCCATCGAGTTTCCCGAGGCCGGCTTCCCGGAATATCTCTGGTACAACTTCGGCAACCTGCATACCGCCGATGGCACGTCCAACCCGCGGGAACAGTGGACGTTCGGGATCGACAGCGGTCTGTTCGCGGCGTTGCGGGCGCACGGGATCACCACGAGCGACCGCTACGGCCTGTTTGGCCACTCGGCCGGGGGCCAGTACGTCCACCGCATGCTTTCATTTGGCTATCGTGACAAGGTAGCAGTGGCGGTCAGCGCCAACGCCGGCACTTACGCAATGCCCGATCTGAGTGTCGCCTGGCCGTGGGGCCTGGGTGCGACCACGGTGACGGCGGATGAGCTGCGCGCGCTGCTGGCGTTGCCGCTTCTGGTGATGGCCGGAACCGACGACATCAAGACCACGGGACGGTTTTTTCCCAACGGGCCGAAGTCGCTGAACCAGGGTCCGACCCGGTATGCCCGCGCCCATACCTATTGGCGCACCGGACAGGCCGCAGCCGCGGCGTTGGGCGTTCCGCTAGGCTGGAAGGTGATCGATGTCGCGGATGTCGGGCACGATGGGCGGCGCATGGCCGATGCGGCGGCGCCGTTGATCGCCGCGGCGTTGCACCGCGGCGCCGTCCGGGATTGAGCCGTCCGGGATCGATCAAACCCGGACGGCAAGAGTTTGTAACACCCCCTCTTGGATTGGGAGCGGGTTGCGGCCTAACCTTGCGCAACACACCATCGTAGGGGCTGATCGGGATGAAGCGACGCACTGTGCTGCAATCAGCCGCAGCGGTTACCGCCGCGCTGACGGCGCCGCGGATCAGCCGCGCGGACGGGCCGAAGACGGTGAACTTCGTGCCGCATGCCGATCTGGCGTCGATCGATCCGGTCTGGACCACGGCGGACATCACCCGCAATTACTCACTGGCGGTGTTCGACACGCTGTATGCCTATGATGCGCAGTTCCAGGTGCGGCCGCAGATGGTGGACGGCCATCGGGTAGCGGACGACGGCAAGACCTGGGAACTGACCTTGCGCGATGGCTTGGTCTTCCACGACGGACAGAAGGTGCTGGCGCGTGATTGCGTCGCGACGATCAAGCGGTTCGCGGTGCGCGACCCGTTCGGTCAGGCGCTGATGAAGCGGGTCGCGGAGGTCTACGCCCCATCCGACACGGTGATCCATTTCCGGCTCAACCAGCCGTTCCCGCTGCTGCCCGCGGCACTGGCGCAGGTCTACTGCGCGATCATGCCGACGCGGCTGGCCGAGACCGATCCGATGAAGCAGATCCCCGAGGCGATCGGCAGCGGTCCGTTCAAGTTCGTGGCCAGCGAGCGGATCCCTGGCTCGCGCGTCGTGTTCAGCAAGAACGCCGCGTATGTGCCGCGCAGCAGCGGCACGCCCAGCTTCAACGCCGGGCCGAAGATCGTGCACGTGGACCGGGTGGTGTGGAACTTCATTCCGGATCCGGCCACCGCCTCGGCGGCCTTGCAGCAGGGCGAGGTCGACTGGTGGGAAAATCCGAGCCTGGATCTGATCCCGCAAATCAAGACGTACAAGGACGTGACGTTGGTGGTGAAGGATCGCACCGGGGAGATGGGCTGCCTGCGGTTCAACCAGTTGTTCCCGCCGTTCGACAACCCGGCGATCCGGCGGATCGTGGTCGCCGCCATCGACCAGAAGGAGGTGATGGAGGGGGTTTCCGGCGCCGACCCCTCATTGTACAAGACGGATGTCGGGCTGTTCGTGCCCGGCACGCCGATGGCCAGCAGCGCCGGGGTGGCGGTGACCCGCGGTCCGAAGGACTACGCGAAGCTGAAGCAGGATCTGGCCGCCGCGGGCTACAAGGGTGAGAAGATCGTCGTGCTGGCGGCGACGACGATCCCGACGATCTGGGCCGAGGCGCAGGTCGCCTCCGACATGCTGAGCAAGATCGGCTTCAACGTCGACCTGCAATCGATGGATTGGGGATCGGTGGTCCAGCGGCGTGCCAGCCGCGAGCCGCCTAGCAAAGGCGGCTGGAACATCTTCTATACTTGGCTGGGCGGCTTCGGTAACATTTCGCCGGCGCCGAACATCGCGATCCGCGGCAACGGCACGGCCGCCTGGTTTGGCTGGCCGACCAACGGGGCGATCGAAGCGCTGTACAATTCCTGGTTCGAGGCCCCGGATCCGGCGGCGCAGCAGAAAATCTGCCAGGCGATGCAGGTCGCCTTCTGGCAAGACCCGACCTATGCCCCATTGGGCATGTACGATCAGCCGACGGCATACCACAAGTATATGCAGGATGTGCCTGAAGGCTGGCCGCAGTTCTACGGCTTGAAGAAAGACATCTAGCGACCGATGGTAGTACACCCCGGCATGGCACACCCTGGCATGGTACCCCCTGGCAAGGTTGCCACGGACGACATTCTCGTGGTCCGCGACCAGTATCTGGCACCCAGTCTGCTGTCGCCGTTCGCGGACGACATGGCCCGTCGGCTGTCGCGCATCAGCATGGGTCCGTTGCTGGAAACCGCGGCCGATACCGGTGTGCTGACCCAGGCGATCGGGTCGGCGATGTCGGCCGGGCTGACCATCATCGCCACCGACCCGAGTGCTGAGCGCGTGGGTTACGCATCAGCGAAGCCCGGCATGGCGCGGATCAACTGGCAGATGGCCGATCCAGGTGCGTTGCCGTTCGCCGACGCGACGTTCGGCATCGTGGCCTGCCATTTCGGCGTGGTCTCGATGCCCGACCGCCTGGGGGCATTTCAGGAGGCCAGGCGGGTGATGAAGACGGGCGGGCGGTTCGTGTTCAGCGTTCCGGCCCACATCCGGCAAAATCCGGTGGCGGCGTGTCTGCAGGACGCGCTGGAGGCGCAGTTTCCGCTCGATCCGCCGCGCTTCGTGAAAGATGTCCTGCACGGTTACGCTGATAACGAGGCGATCGACGACGAACTGACCGCGGCCGGGTTCACCGATGCGATCTATACGGCGGTGGTGCTGCCGTATGTGGCTGACTCGGCGCATGACGTGGCGATCGGCTACTGCCTCGGGACACCGTTGCGAGCAGAGATCGAGTTGCGGGTGCCCGGCGACCGCGAACGGGTGACCCAGGCGCTGACCGCGGCGCTGCAACGGCGCTTCGGCACCGGTCCGATCAAGGCCAGCATGCGGGCGCACGTCGTCTCCGCCTCGGGATGAGCCGGGTCAGCGTGATTGGCGCCGGGGTGGTCGGCCTGGCCTGCGCGATCGAGCTGCTGCGTGACGGACACAGCGTGACGATCGTCGAACCCAGCAGCCCGGGCGGCGAGCAGGCGGCGAGCTACGGCAACGGCACGCTGCTCAATCCCAGCTCGGTGGTTCCGATGTCCTCGCCTGGGCTGTGGCGCAAGGTCCCGGGCTATCTGATGGATCCGTTGGGTCCGTTGACCATTCGCTGGGCTTATCTGCCGCGTCTGCTGCCCTGGCTGCGCCGCTTCGTTCGCGCGGGATCGACCCCTGCTCGGGTGGCGGCGATCGGGCGGCGGTTGCAGCCGTTGCTGGCGGACGCGCCGGCGCTGCACCGCAAGCTGGCCGAGGAAGCCGGGGTTGGCGAGCTGATCAGCCGGCAGGGTGTGCTGTTCGTGTTTCCCGATCGTGCCGCGTTCGAGGCGGAGGCATTGGCGTGGCGGGTGCGGCGTGACGCTGGCATCAAGTGGCTGGAGCTGGACGAGGACGAATTGCGGCAGCGTGAGCCGGCGTTGGACCGGCACTACAGGTTCGCGGTTCTGGTCGAGGAGAACGGTCAGTGTCGGGATCCTGGCGCCTACACCGCGGCGCTGGCGCGTCATGCAGCGGCGCTGGGGGCGACGATCGCGCGGACCGTCGCCACCGGGTTTCGCATCGAGGCCGGGCGGCTTCGAGCGGTGAAGACCGGCGACGGCGAGATCGTCTGCGACCGGGCGGTGATCGCGGCGGGTGCGCGGTCGAAAGCCCTGGCCGCGGCGGCCGGCGATCGGGTGCTGCTGGAAACCGAGCGGGGGTATCACGTGGTGATCACGGACCCGGGGATCGCGCCGCGTTATCCGGTGATGCCGAGCGACGGGAAGATGGCCTGCGTGATGACGCCGGCGGGGCTGCGGCTGGCGGGCCAGGTGGAACTGGCTGGATTGGCGGCGGCGCCGAACTGGAAGCGCGCCGCGGTGCTGCTGGCGTTCGCCCGCAAGGTGTATCCGGGGCTGCCGGACGATCTGCCGGCGGAGCGGGTGAAGCTGTGGATGGGGCATCGGCCGTCGACGCCGGATGGATTGCCGTGCCTGGGGCCGGCGTCGGGATGTGGCGACATCGTGCATGCGTTCGGGCATGGCCATGTCGGGCTAACGGCGGCGGCGATGAGCGGCAAGGTGGTGGCGGATCTGGTTGCCGGGCGGGCGCCGCCGTTCGACCTGTCGCCTTATCGGGCGGCACGGTTTCGGTAGGTGGGGCCGTGGGCGGCTGGATGGGCGCGTTTGGACCGACACCGGAGCTTGGTCGCGCCAACCGGGACGGGTCGTTTGGGCCGGAAGCGGACTGTCTGTTCCTGGACGCCAACCTGGATAAGCGGACGTCCACGCTCAGGCGACTGTCACGATAGCCACCGACTGGAACTAGTGCCGGCCATACAGGCCGTTCGACGACCATTGCGAAAGAACAGGCTGAGTGACCCGTGCCGGTAAGCCTCGGCTTGTCTCGGAAATTTGTCTCGGCTCAGCTTCGTGATGTTGAACCGGAGCAATGCGATGCAACCCGCCTTTGGCCAACGTCTTTGTTCCCGAGCGAACGTATAGCGCCTGGCGATCCAGGGGTCTGACGAGGACGTTCTCGGGGTCATCGAGTAGCGTGGAGTTTCACGACGGAGCGGGGTCGACGTGGATGCGAGCAGAAGTCTTCTAACCCCCGAGGGCCTCGCCGACCGGTTGCCGAGCCGTCCCTTGCTGACAACGGCAGGCGGCGGATCTCAGGGCCTCACCTTGCAGCGCTTTCGGCATCCACCCAGCACGATCGATGTGCCGGGCCTGCGCGATGAACTGCTGGTCAATCATATGGGCGGGCCGGTCCTGGTCGAGGAGGATCGCGGAGCCGGGAAGTGGGAGCGTCGGTGGACCGGCCCCGGTCAGGTGACAGTCACCCCGGCCGAGCAGCCGGTGCGCCGCATCCTGAAGGGGCGGCCCGATGTGGTCCTGCTCCATCTCGCACCCGAACTCCTGCATGATGTGGCCGAGGAGCTCTGGGGCCGAGCTGGACGGTCGGTCGCGCTCGTGCATCGCCTTGCTGTGCCCGATCACACTGCTGAGCGGCTGGTCCGGTTGCTGCTCGCGGAAGCGGAAACGCCGCGACCGACCTCACTCCTGATGATGGAAACGCTCGGGCGGGCCCTGGTCATCCACCTGCTGCGCTTCCACTCAAACCTCGCCACGGAGCGGCCGGAACCTGCGCCTGACCATCCGGCCCCGCGCATTCAACGTGTCGTCGCGCAGATGCGGTCATGCATGGAGGACGACCTTTCCCTGTCTCAGCTTGCCGCGACGGGAGGCCTAAGCCCCTCGCGGTTCGTGCGAGCGTTCCGCGACGCCATGGGCGTCCCGCCGCACCGGTATTTGCGTGGGCTGCGGATCGAAAAGGCGCAGGCGTTGCTGGAACAGACAGATCTTCCGGTGATCGAGATCGCCCTGAGCTGTGGTTTCGGGCAGCCGAGTCATTTCGCGACATCGTTCCGCGAAACGACTGGCCTCAGCCCGCTGGCCTGGCGTCAGGCGCGACGGTGCTGACCGGTCAAGCCGCCCGACGCGGATCGCAGCGCGCCTAAACCGCAAGTTCTGCCCAATAGGCGTAAGACGGGTGCGTCACGTCGCGCCATCATGACGGCTTCCAGCGATGAGGCGCGGCAGCATGACGGACGTATCGGATTTCGGAACCTTTGGCCGCTACCACGAGGTGCCCGTGGGCGAGATGCCGCCGGCGATGAAAAGCGCATATGAAACGACGATGAGGTTGCGCGGCCAGGTGCCGGGCCCGCACAAAATCTGGCTGGCCAACCCCGCCATGTCCAACACGTCCGTGCCGGTCGGCGCATACTACCAAACCCGATCGTCGTTGACGAAGGCGGAGATCGAGATCGCCACCAACGTGGTCAACGGGCGCTGGCGGGCGGCCTACTCGAACTACGAACACGAGAAGATCGCCGAGGATGCGGGTGGGCTGCCGGCGGACAAGGTGGAAGCGCTGATCGCCGGGTTGCCGACCACCTTTGATGATCCCCGGCAGCAGGCGGTTTACGAGCTGGCCTCGACACTGGTTGTTCCGCGGATCGTGCCGCTGGGCCTGTATCGCAGGACGAAGGCGCGGCTCGGGGATGCCGGGATCGTCGACGTGACCATGCTGCTAGGCTGGTTCACCGGCGTGTCGCTTACGCTGGCTGCATTCGACGTCCCTGCCAACGCCATCGGCCTAGAGCTATAGGACCAACGAGATGGAAACGACGCACCTGGGCGGCCGCATTTCGCTGCTCGATCCTGCCGCCCTGACCGGCGGGCAGAAAGCGGTTTACGACCGCCTGACCCGCGCCATGGTCAAGTGGGCCGACAAATCAGGCTTCCAAAGCACCGCCGAGGGCGACCGGCTGATCGGCCCGTACAATCCGGTGCTGCTCAGCCCCGGCATCACCCCGGCCTTCCTGGACCTGCAGGATGCCGAGCAGGCCAACACCTCGCTCGATGACCGGGTGCGGCAAGTCGTCATTCTAACGGTTGGCGCGGTGTGGCGGTCGGACTATGAGCTTTACGCGCACACAGCGGTCGCCCCGACGTCGGGACTGCCAGAGGACACGATCAAGGCCCTCGTTTCAGGTGCTGTGCCGGACGAGCTGAGTGAGCCGGAAAAGCTCGCGGCACGCTTCGCGCGCGCGTTGTCCGCCGGCCACCGCATCGAAGCGGCGCTCTACCAGGACGCTCAGGCTGCTTTCGGCGCACGCGGCCTGGTCGACATCGTCTACCTCGCTGGCTGCTACTACATCGTCTGCGGCCTGCTGAACGCGTTCGAGATCCCTGCCCCGGTGGAACAGGCGCGGGCCGGGTCAGGCCGCACGAAGCAGGCGACGCTGACCACGATCGCCCGCTTCCCGCGCAAATCTTTTCTCGAGAACCTCGCGGTCCGCGGCGACAACTCCATACTCGTCACTTCGATGAATGCCAGGGAGCTGTTTTACGTCTCACCGTCATCCGGCGACGCTCCCGTCGAGCCGGTCCTGCTGCATCGCTTCGACCAGCCGACCACCGGCCTGGTCGAGATAGAGCCAGACTTGTTCCTTGTTTCCACCTCGAATATTTATACCTCGCACGAGTCCTTCCTGCACCGGATCGACCTGCGAGGGTTCCAGCCGGGGTCTCAGGTTAGGCCGGAGATGGTGTTCCGCTTCCCGGACAGCGCGCGGGGGCTGAACGGAAGTTGCCTGCTCGCCCCTGGTGTGGTGCTGATCGCCGACTGCTTCGCCGGGCTGATCTGGCGCGTGGACGTGCAGCCCGGCGGTCGGAATATGCGTGCCCGGATCTGGCTGGAGCACGAGACGATGGGCTACTTTCCAGGCAAGCTGAAGCCCGAGCAGCCCGGCGTGAACGGCGTGCGTTACGCCGCCCGGAGTCATTACCTCTACTACACGGCGACCGCCAAGAAGCTGCTCATGCGCGTTCCCGTCGATCCGGCGACGCTCGAGCCAGCCGGCTCGCCCGAGCTGGTGGTCGCCGGTCGTATGGGCGACGATTTCTGCATCGACGAGGATGCCGGCGTCATTTACCTGGCGACCCATCGGCAGAACACGATCGACCGTATCTCCATGGACCCCGGCGACAACAGTGGCTTTCCGCAGAGCGTCTTAGGAGACCCGTTCACCGAAGCTCTGATTGGGCCATGCAGCGTCGCCTGGGGCCGCGCGCCCGGCGACTACGGCAAGGTGGCCTATTTCATCAGCGACGGCGGCACGGCCTGTCCGGCCCCGGGCGGCCCACTTCCGGCCAGGCTGCAGCGGGTGGAGTTCTAGAGCCAGGACATCTTCCAATTGTCGGTGAAGCGGTCCGGCTCAGGTTGGCGCCGCCACCAGCCGCGCCGTCTCCTTGGCCGAGAGCTTGCGCGCGGCGCCCGGACGCGGCTCCCCGCTGAGGGCGACGGCGAGGTTGGCTTCCAAGAAGCGGCGGCTGATCCAATACGCCGCCGAGCCGCCAACCGAGACGGTGCGCGATGACCGCGTCGCTCATCGCGGCGTCGGCGGCCAGGAGGATCTGCGCCCGCTTGAGTTTGCGCGCCGCGTGCTTACCGCCGCTGAGCATCGCCGTCAGTTGCGTGCGTTCCGTTTCGTCGCGTTCCACTCGGTAGTGTATGTTCATCGCCCATTCCCCGCGGTCGAGGACGACGATGAAACGTGCTGGCAAATCGCCGCCAGAGTTCACCCCGAGGCGCAGGGTCAGTATCTCGCGTTTATCCACGCCTATACGCCGGTCAACAGCCGACCGCGGATCATATAGAACAACGCGTTGAGGATGCTTCGTGCATCGGTCAGCTTGCGTCCGCGCAGTTTGGGCTCAGGCAGCAGCGGCTGCACCAGGGCGAATTCAGCGTCCGACAGGTCGCTTGTGTAGCGCGCTCGGATCACGGCATATTTTACCCGATCGGTCTCGGTCCAGGCCATGGCGAATCGCTCGTCTTGTTGCAGAGCCAGCGAATCAGGCCAGACCAGGCCGGTCAACTACCAAAACGCAACACATCGGTGGGTTGGGCAGATAAAGTAGTCGTTGCGAAGGTGTTTCCGGTCAGGGTCTCAGATAACACGTCAGCCAAAAACGTTATTGTATTAATATGACGTTCCGTGTATACTTCCGAGCAAAAGTCTATACTGCGCAGTTACTAGCAAGAGAACCAATCCGCATATAATATATTGCGCAATCACTCGCTGTTCATGGGACGAAGAAATTCGAGGAATTCATTTCGTATCAAAGTAAAGGTTCCTTGACCACACTGGTGCATTCCCATCCCCAGTCGTATTCTCAACCTCCCTGACATTGTTCCGGATCATCGCATGACCCACCGCATCGCCGTTGGCGGCTTCCTGCACGAAAGCCACTCGTTCGCGCCCCGACCGACCACCTATGCCGACTTCCTGCAGCCGGGCGGCCTGCCGCCGTTTTGTGCCGGCACCGAGCTGATCGCGGCGATGCGACCGCGCTCGGTTCCGCTGGCCGGGGCGATCGCGGTGGCGGACGCGGCCGGCGTGGAGATGGTGCCACTCGCCTGGGCGTTCGCCAATCCCGCCGGCCCGGTGCAGGATCAGGCGTTCGAACGGATCGCCGCGCGGATCTGCGCGCCGCTGTCGGTCGCGCTGGATGAAGCGCCGCTGGATGGCGTCTACCTCGACCTGCACGGCGCGGCGGTGGTCGAAAGCTTCCCCGATGCCGAGGGCGAACTGCTGCGCCGCGTCCGCGCCATCGTCGGTGACAACCTGCCGCTGACCATCAGCCTGGACCCGCACGCCAACCTGACTGAACAGATGGTGCGGCTGGCCGACGTGGCGGTGCCGTTCCGCACCTATCCGCATGTGGACATGAAAGACGCGGGCGCCCAGGCGATGCGGCTGCTGCTGGCGCGGATCGAACGCGGCCACCCGTGGGCGCGGGCGTTCCGCAGCGTGGATTTCTGGATCCCGCTGGGCAGCCAGTGCACGCTGATGCCGCCGATGCAGACGGTGATGACCGAACGGGCGGCGCTGGCGCAGCGGCTGGGTTCGGTGGAGCTGGCATTCTGCTTCGGATTTCCGTACGCCGATTTCGCCGGCTGCGGCGTGGCGCTCGCGGCCTTCGCCGAGACCGAGGCCGCGGCCAATGCCGCGGCCGACGCGTTTCTGGCCCATGTCAACGCGCAGGAGACTGCCTTCGTGCAGGAGACCCTGCCGGCGGTCGCGGCGGTCGCCGAGGCGAAACGTCTGGCCGCCGGTGCCGGACGTCCGGTGGTGCTGGCCGATACCCAGGACAACCCGGGCGGCGGCGGGCACGGCGACACGACGGACCTGCTGTCCGAACTGGTCCGTCAGGGGGCGACCGGCGCGGTGGTCTGCCTGATCAACGACGCCGAGAGTGTCGCGGCCTGCGTCGCGGCCGGTATCGGTGCCACCGTGGCGCTGTCGCTCGGGGGCAAGTCGGACGGGATGGCGTTCGCCTGCCGCGCCAGGGTGGAGCGGTTGACCGATGGGGTGTTTACCCTGACCGGGCCCATGGGGGCGGGCAATCCGGGCAACCTCGGCGACACCGCGCTGGTGGATATCGAGGGGGTTCGGGTGATGGTGACATCGCGCAAGATGCAGGCGCTGGACCAGGCGATCCTGCGCCATGTGGGGATCGAGCCATCGGCCTGCGCGATCATCGCGCTGAAATCCTCGGTGCATTTTCGGGCCGATTTCGGGCCGATCGCTGAGCAGGTGATTGTCGCCATCGCCCCCGGTCCCGTGGTGGCCGATCCAGCGGTGCTGAATTTCCGGCATGTGCGGGCGGAGATCAGGCGCCGGCCGCGGGTGCACTAGTATCGCGCATCAGAGCAGCGCGGGACGTCGCTGTTCGTTTGAAGTGGCCCTGTCATCCGCCGGATCGTGGCCGCTGCGCGTCTCACGTTGCTCTGCGATCGGACACCAGGGCGTGATCGTCTGCGGGAGCCGATCACAAAGAGCAGCGCGAGAGGGGCCGCGTCCACGATCCGGCGGGTGACGCGGAGACCTCGGACAACCAACGGCGTGTGGTGATGCGCGATACCAGACCACAGCAGGTCGCGCGCGACGTCGGTGGGCCGAGAGGTAAAGTTTCGTAGGGTTGTGCCGCGCAGGATGGGCGGGGTGTGTCGGCCGGGACTGCCTCAGATCGAGGCGAGATCCATCAACCCGTCCCGCTCGCCCGGCCTCCGGCGCACCGGTGCCGACCCGGACATCAGGTCGTTGGCGCCCTCGGTCAAGGCGGCGGCTCGCATCGCCGCCACCCGGCGCTCTGCCGGCGGCAGCGTTGGCAGGCTGGCGGTGATTTCCGCCGCCACATCGGCCGCCGCGGCGCCCCACATCGCCTGTCGCTCCTGCTCGGGCGTCATCAGCGCGCCCAGCCTGGATGGCGCGAAGAGGGTGGCCGATACAGCGGGGGCGGCTGGCAGGGCAGGGGCGGGCGGTCGAGCGGGGACGGGTTGTACGGCGGGTATGGCAGGGGCGGGCGGTGCGGCGGGGGCGGGCGGCGTGATGGTCGCCGGTTCGCTCGCCCGCAGCGTGCCCGGCGTGCCGCCGCGGATCTGGTCGGAGCGCTGCTGCGCCGCCGCGACGCCGGCCACCACGGCGGCCTCATTCACCTCGTCCTCGGGTCGCGCACGGGCTTCGGCGTTTCGCATCGGCGCGGGATTGGCATGGACTTCGCGCAGGCAACGGCGGTTCTGTTCAGCCGAACGGTTGCAGGCATTGGCGTTTCCACGCAGGCGCAACATCATGGAGACGGACAGGTCGTCGGCCATCGAAAGACTGAGCGAACCCATCGCGGCCAGGCCGAAGGCGATGATCTGGGCGATCGACACCAGATCGGCGTGGCTGCGGGCGCGATAGCCGTTCACCGTCTCAAGCGCGGCCATGCGGGCCATCAGGATATCGCCGCCGCTGGCGCACAGGAACATCGGCGCCAGGAAGGTGACGATGAGGTTCAGCAGGATCTCCGACGGGTGGAGGCCGGCGTCGTCACCATCGGCTTCAGGTGCTGGATCGGTGAGCGTGGTGGTCTCGGTCATTCCGTCCGGCCCTTGCTGCGATGGCGGACCTTTTAGCGTGTCTCGGAGAATGATGTCAAGAAATGTTTCCTATTTTCGTCCTATCCGGGGGTGGATCGGGCAATCTCGGAGAGCGGGCAGGGATCTTGTTTCGGTTTCGACTCAGCGTCGGCGCGGGCCGCGGTCACGCCGCCGCCGTTGGCGCGGCCGGCGCGCGGGCTGCCCGCGAACCGCGGCCCGGAAGATGACGTCTGGAACGAAGGGGAAGGCTGTTCATGATCTACCTGGCTTTGAACACCATCCTGAAAGAGGGTAATGAAGGACTTTCCGCCAGGGTCCGCCGTGGCTACCCGGGCGCCGAAAGCTCGACGCCAGCAAGCGTCGAGAGATCGCCGAGAGCGTGATCAGCGGCCGGAAGCCGGGTGCACAGATGGCCCGGTTCGACAGCGTCAGCCAACCGACCGTCTCACGGATCGTGGCGGCACACCGGATGGCGTCGCCATGATCTCGAACGGAACTGACGGCGTCATTGCCAAAGGTCTGGAAGCGACATTTCATTGCAGCGCGCGGGTGCTCCTTCCGAGCAGGGCGCGTAGCATCTTCCTGTAACGCAAGCCGGGGAGCGCATGCCAGTCGACCTGTTCGCAGGCTTCGACACGCTCAAGGCGATCACCTTCTCCAGCAGTCTCGAATTCCTGCTGCAGCTCGCCGAACACTTCGATGACGTCGAGATCGTGTTCGGTTCGGAGAGCATCCTGTCCAAGGAACATCTGGCGCTCGCCCAAGCGACACAGAGCTTCCAGAGCTACGGATTCGCCGACGCGCTGGCCGACCAGAAGGCGCTGATCGAGGCCTTGGCTCGCTGGTTCGGCACGGCCGGCAAGCAGCTGCTCGATCGTGTCGCAACCGGCACGCTGCGCTTTCGGCTGCTGCGCGGCCGGCCCAGTCACGAGAAGCTGTACGTCCTGTCGGGTCCGGCAGGCCGGCGTGTCATCACCGGGTCGGCCAATCTCAGCCTGGCGGCGTTCGAGGGGCGCCAGCACGAGCTGATCGTCGCGTTCGACGGCGAGCCGGCCTGGACCACCTTCGCCAGCTTCTACCAGCGGGATTGGCAGGACAGCGTGCCGGTCGAGCCGGATGCGCTAATCACGGAGCGCGACGACGGCACCCGGGCCGCGCGGCAGACGCCGCTGGCACTCGACGAGGTCCCGATCGTCCGGGTGCTGAATGCCGGCCTCGCTCTGGTCGACCAGCCGCCACGGGCGCTCCCGGCTGGCTTCGCGACCGACGCCCTGCGCAGTGCCGCCGCACTTGGGGCTGAGCTGAAGGACCTCGCCCTGCCCAAGGACAAGGCCGGTCGTACCGTGGTCAACGCCGCCTCGGTCCTGCGGGTGATCCGCAGCCATCAGAGCCGGCCGCTCGCCGAGGCCGCCGAGGACCGGATCCCCCGCGCCGACATCGATTCGCCGCCGGCATCGTCTGCCTCGACGGCGTGCCGTGGCTGCGCACCGACGAGGCGATCGCGCCGCAGGAGGTGGCCCGCGACGCCCGTATCCTGGTCGACTATCTCGGCAGCTTCCTGTCGTTCTTCGGCAACGCGGCCGGTGCGGTGGAGGTCTACTGGGCCTTCCTGGTCTGGTTGTATGCGGCACCGACGGCGCCGCATCTGCGTCAGGCCGCGGTCGCCGCCGGCATCGATCCCTGGGTCTATCCCGTCTACGCCGTGCTGTTCGGACGATCGAGCGCCGGCAAGACGCTGTTCACCAGGACCGCCGCGCGCTCGATGTTCGGTTTCGAGAAGATGATCCGCAGTGGCCAGTTCACCGCCAACCGCGCCCTAGCAGCCTGTCGGACTTAGCCGAAATTCGGGATTTTCTGGAATATCCTGTCTGTACAAGCGCCCTCACCGGAACATTGCCTCTGCCAAGATTCGTCTAGGGCAGGATAGTTGCGCGAACTATTAAGTCCGACAGGCTGCTAGGCTTGCGCGAGCGGCTCGGCGGCATCCCGTTGCTGATCGATGACGTCACCCGAGACAAGTTCACCAGTCACGTGCCGGACCTGGTGCGCACCGATCATGAGACCGGCGGGCTCTACGCGCCGATCGTGCTCACCACCAACCGCGACGTCAGCACGATCCCGCCCGATCTGACCAAGCGCATGGTCACCTGCCACATCGATGCGGCGATCCCCGAGAACCGCTCGGTGATCGAGCGCGCTGCCCGACGCGCGCAGCGAGAGATCGGTGCCGCGCTGTATCGCGCCTACCTGCGGCGGCTGATCCCGGAGGCCCGCGCCATGCGCGCCGAAATCGACGCCGGCGCGGAGACGTTTCCGGACCTGCTGGCACGCTCCGCGGACCTGCTGCGCACCATCCTCGGCGAAGGTCTCGGCGCGCTGCTGGACTGGGCGCGACCGCTCGGCTTCGCGGACTATTTGGGCATCCGGCACCGGCGTTTCCGGGATCAGCTGGCGGACATGCTGGCCGACGCCTCGGACCGCGTCGTCGTCAATCGCCGCGGCGGCGAGCTGACGGTGGGCTTCGGCGGCGACACCAATCAGGCCGCGCAATTTGCCCGCAGCGTGCCGGACTTCGTTCTAAAGGGACGCTTTGTCGATCTGGTGAAGCTGGATTTGCAGGCCCTGGAGCAGGAGATGGGCTTCTCGATCGGCAACTCGCCACACTGGTGGCGTCGGCTGACACGCCGGTAAGCGATGATCGTTTTCGGTAAGGTCACGATGGCTGTCCGAACGCGGCACTCCGCAGACCTCTGGCGGGCCCTCAGCATGCGGTTTTGAACAAATCGTCCGACGACTCCAGATTGACGCCCGGAAGGTTGACGTCCGGAAGGTTGACGTCCGGAAGGTTGACGTCAGGGAGGCTGAAGCCGGCCGGGCGGGCGGTCACCGCGCCGTGCGGGTTGCTTGTTGCGGATCCTTGTCGGTAAACCAATGGCATTCCTGCCTCACGAAATTGTATAATTCGCAGTCAGTGACAGGAAGCACTGCGACGCCCAACCTGAGCCGAGTTGATCATGACATCCGACGAACCGATGACCGCGCTATGCCTCCTGCTGGAAAGAAGCAGCCACCAAATCGCGGTTTCCGAACAAAAATTGCGCTCCACCGAATTGAACATCGCGCAGGTCGAGGCACGGCTTAAGCAGTCGTTCGCGCTGCTGGAAAAGTCGGTGGCCTTGGGCTGCGAATTGCTGTTGCCGGCCGCAGGGAACGGGACGCTCGGGTCCGATATCCTGATGATCATCCCAGGTGCCGTGCGATCGGATACTGGAGGGCGCTGATCGTTTACGGTCAGCGCCCTCCAGCTCATTGTGTTCACGGGCAACTTTATCAGCCCGACTTTTTCAGTCAGGTTGATGTTGCTCTAGCTGAACGCCCAGCGCAGGGTGCGGGCGACGCCCAATGTGCCAGCGCGAAGCAGCGGGCGGCCGAGGACGGGGTTTTGCAAGCCGTGCAGGCGGCGCGCCCAGTCCGGCAGCAGGTCGATCCCGGCCTGCGCGGTCAGCGCGTGCAGCGGTTCGGTCATCCGGTTCGGCGCTGCCTGGGTGAGCACGAGGCGGGCAACCTCCCGCGTGCGGGCATCGCAGGTCAGCAGCGGCCGCATTTCGGCGATCAGCTCGCGCGCCTCGGCCTGGCTGCGCGGGATCGGATCGGCGCCGAGCGCCGCCGCGACCCGAGCGGTCTCGGCGAAATAGCGATCGCGGTCGGCCGCCGAGATGGCTGGTTCGGCGTAGCGGGCCCAGGCGTTCAGGAAGCTGGTGGTCTCGGTCACGTGCACCCAGGCGAGCAGCCGGGGATCGTTCGCGGCATAGGGCGTGCCGTCCGGCAACACGCCGCGGACCTGATCGTGAATTGCGCGCACCCGGGCGATGACGGCCTGGGCTTCGGCCTGGTCGCCGTAGGTGGTCAGGGCGATGAAGCGGGCCGTCCGGCGCAGCCTGCCGTGCATGTCGGCGCGGAACTTCGAGTGGTCCCACACGCCGCCGAGCACGCCGGGATGAAGCATCTGGAGCAGCAGCCCGGCGATGCCGCCCACCATCATCGACGCGACGTCGCCATGCACGCGCCAGGCGACGGCGTGCGGGCCGAACAGCCCGTCATGGCGGCGGACAACCGGTTTCTCGCCACGCGCCCGGTCGTTGAACACGGCGGCGACGTTGGCGGCGATCGCCCGCTTGATCGGCCGCGCGAAGCTGTCCAGCGCCTGCGGTGGCGCGCCTGCCGAACGGTCCGGCATCAGCGCGGCGGCGGTGAGGGGCGGCCGGAGCGGCGCCGTTCAAGGAACAATGTCATGTGCTTCATTTGGTCTCGATTCGGACGATGCCTATGCCCCCCAACGGCGCGTGCCAAGCCGGACCATCGCGGCCCGGTATGGGTCTGGTCAGCAAGGTGGCGGGATTGGCGCGGGCAACGGTCGCCTGCCGGGTCAGGTCGCACCGCGCAGGCTGCGTATTCGCGGCGCTTGCAGTCCGAACGCGCCGGCATGGGCTGCATCCCGGCGCGCGGCGTGGGCCGGTTCTCGACGCGGAGCGCTGGCTCGGTGTGGCGCGCTGGCTCGGCGCGGGGCATTGGCTCGATGCGGAGTGCTGGTTCGGCGCGGGGCGTTGGCTGGGTACTCGAGGCGGGGCGCGGGCCACGGTCTGCGTGCGCGACGGCGGCTACATTCCCAGCGCGCGGCGGTAGATGTCGAGCATGGTTTCCTGCTCCTCGACCTCGGCTGCTTCCTGCTTGCGGATGCGGATCAGCTGGCGCAGCACCTTGGGGTCGAAGCCGGCGGACTTGGCTTCGGCGTAGATGTCCTTGATGTCGCTACCGAGCGCCTTGCGCTCTTCCTCGAGGCGCTCGATGCGCTCGACCAGGCTGCGCAGGCGGTCAACCGCGACGCCACCGGACTTGATCTCTTCTTCGCTAACCGGCTTGGCCATCGTCTCGTGTCTCCGCTCAGGCAGGGCCGGCGGGGATAGCTTCGGGGGGCGGCCGGGTCAATGGACAGGATGGGGTGGCGGACGGTCGGCTGGTGGCGTGGCTGGGACGTCCACGGCGCCGAACGGATCCCGACGCCCGAGCACCCAACGCTCCGGGCGCCTGGGCACCACATCCCTCCGGGCGCCGTGGGCGCGCACCGCTCCGGGGGCCGGGGGCGTCCATCCCTCCGAGCGCCTGGGGTGTCCATCCCTCCGAGCGCCTGGGGTGTCCATCCCTCCGCGCGCCGGGGGTGTCCATCCCTCCGGGCGCCGGGGGCGGCACGCGTATCGGGTGTCAGTGCCCGGGGTCGGATTTGGCGCGGGCGGCCTTCTGCTCCGGGGACGCCTCGGCCTGATATTTTGCCTGCCACTCCTTGTAGGGCATGCCGTAGACGACCTCCCGCGCATCCGGATCGGCGATGGTGAGGCCTTGGGTGGCGGCTTCCTCGCGATACCAGCGGCTGAGGCAGTTCCGGCAGAAGCCGGCGAGGTTCATCATGTCGATATTCTGCACGTCGCTGCGTTCCCGCAAATGCGCCACCAGGCGGCGGAAGGCCGCGGCTTCCAGTTCGGTGCGGGTGTTCGGGTCGAGTTCGGGTGCGGACATGGGTGTCTCCTGTTCCGGTTTCTGTTACCGCAGAGATGGCGCGGCGGGTCGCGCTTCGCCATACTCGCCTGGCCGGAAAAGCGGGTCTGGCCGGAAAAGAGGGGGAACGGCGCATGCTTGAGGAAACGCCCTGGCCGACCGACAGCGGCTGGACCGATGCGACCGCCCGCGCCGCGCTGCGCAGCCTGTTCGACACGGCGGTGGCCGCGGCGGACCCGCGCGCGGTGCTGGCCCGCCACCTGCCGCCCAAGCCGGTGTCCGGGCGCTGCGTCGTGGTGGGCGGCGGCAAGTCGGCCGCGGTGATGGCCGCCGCGCTGGAGGCCGCGTGGCCGGATGTGGCGCTGCGGGGGACGGTGGTGACGCGCTATGGCCACGCCGTGCCGACGCGGGTGATCGAGGTGATCGAGGCGGCTCATCCGGTGCCGGACGGCAACAGCGAGCGCGGTGCCAAGCGACTGCTGGAACGGGTCCGGGGGCTGACCAAGGATGATCTGGTGATCGCTCTGATCTCGGGTGGCGCGTCGGCTTTGCTGGCCGCCCCGGTGGCCGGCCTGACGCTGGCGGACAAGCAGGCGATCAACCGGACGCTGCTGGCCTGCGGGGCGAACATCACGGAGATGAACGCGGTGCGCAAGCACCTGTCGGCGATCAAGGGCGGCCGGCTGGCCGCCGCCGCCGCGCCGGCCCGGGTTGTGACGCTGGCGATCAGCGATGTCCCCGGCGACGATCCGGCGGTGATCGGCTCCGGTCCCACCGTCGCCGATGCCACGACATTCGCTCAGGCCCGCGCGCTCATCGCCCGGTATGGCATCATCCCGCCGGCGGCGGTCGCCGAACGGCTGGCGCGCGATGATGACGAGACGCCGAAACCCGGCAGCCTGGCGGACGTAGAGTTCCGCATGATCGCGACCCCGATGATGGCGCTGGACGCGATGGCCGGCCTGGCCCGCCTGGCTGGTCTGACGCCGGTGATCCTGGGCGATGCGCTGGAGGGTGAGGCGCACCAACTGGGCCTCGTGATGGCCGGCATCGCCCGCTCCGTGCGCCGCCACGGTCATCCGGCGCGTGCCCCGGCGGTGCTGCTGTCGGGCGGGGAGACCACGGTGACGATGGCCGCCACGGCGACGACCGGGGGGGCGACAGGCGGGGCGACCGGCAAGGGTGGCCGCAACACCGCCTTCCTGCTGGGCCTGGGCATCGCGCTGGATGGCGCGCCGGGGATCTGGGCCACCGCCGGCGACACCGACGGCATCGACGGCATGGATGACATCGCCGGCGCACTGCTGACGCCCGATACACTCAGCCGTGCGCGGGCCAAGGGTCTGGACCCCCGCGCCGCGCTGGCCGGCCATGACAGCCATGGCTTCTTTGGCGCGATCGGGGACCTGATCGTGACCGGGCCGACGCTGACCAATGTTAACGATATCAGGGCGATCCTGATCGCCTGACACCACCGAGGGAACCCCGCCCATGGCCGTCCGCCCCAAGATGCGCCGCCGCCGACGCACCAAGATCATCGCCACGCTGGGACCCGCCAGCGCCTCGCTGGAGATCATCACACGGCTGTTCCAGGCCGGCGCCGACGTCTTCCGGCTGAACTTCTCGCACGGCACGCACGAGGATCACGCCGCCCGGTTCGCCACGATCCGTGAGTTGGAGGAGCGCTTCAACCGCCCGGTCGGCATCCTGGCCGACGTGCAGGGGCCGAAGCTGCGGGTGGGCCGGTTCGGCGGCGGCCGGGTGCATCTGCAGACCGGGCAGAAGTTCCGGCTGGATCTGAACGCCACGCCCGGCAACGCCCAGCGTGTCAACCTGCCGCACCCCGAGATCATCGAGGCCGCCGCGATCGGGTCGTCGCTGCTGCTGGACGATGGCAAGCTGCGCCTGCGGGTGGCGCATAAGCGGGGCGACGCGCTGGAAACCGAGGTGGTGGTCGGCGGCCCGCTGTCCGACCGCAAGGGCGTCAACGTCCCCGACGTGGTGCTGCCGATCCCGGCGCTGACCGTGAAGGACCGCGAGGACCTGGAGTTCGCCGTCTCGCACGGCGCCAACTATATCGGGCTGTCGTTCGTGCAGCGGCCCGAGGACGTGATCGAGGCCAAGCGGCTGATCGACGGGCGGGCCTGGGTGATGGTGAAACTGGAGAAGCCGCAGGCGCTGGACAACCTGGAGGAGATCCTGGCGCTGACCGACGCGGTGATGGTGGCGCGCGGCGACCTGGGGGTTGAACTGCCGCCCGAGGAGGTGCCGCTGGCGCAGAAGCGCATCGTCCGGCTGGCTCGGTTGCTGGGCAAACCAGTGGTCGTCGCGACGCAGATGCTAGAGAGCATGATCAGTGCGCCGGCGCCGACCCGAGCCGAAGCGTCGGACGTCGCCACCGCGGTGTTCGACGGGGCGGACGCGGTGATGCTGTCGGGGGAAACGGCGGCCGGACAATATCCCTACGAGGCGGTCAACATGATGGACCGCATCGTCGCGCGGGTGGAGCAGGACGCCGGCTGGCGGGCGATGATCGATGCCTCGCACGCCGCGCCCGACCGGCACGCCGCCGCGGCGCTCGCCGCCGCCGCCGCGCACGTGGCACAGGTGATCGGCGCCAAGGCGATCGTCGCGTTCACCGCCTCGGGCAGCACCGCGCTGCGGGTGGCGCGCGAACGGCCGGTGGCGCCGGTGATCGGGCTGACGCCGCACCAGGACACCGCGCGCCTGATGGCCGTGGTCTGGGGGGTGCATGCGGTGGTGACCCCGGACGTGCACTCGTTGACCGAAGCGGTGAGCCGCGCCGCGCGGGTGAGCCTGACGGAAGGCTTCGCCCAGCATGGCGATGAGATCGTGGTGACCGCCGGGGTGCCGTTCGGCCATTCGGGCACCACCAATTCGCTGCGGGTCGCGACGGTGAAGTAGCCGCCAGATCAGGTTTCTCCCGGCGGGGCGGGTGGACGTCGCGGCCGATGTGGCGGGTGCTATCCGGCTGTTTGCCGGAGCACGCGCCGGGCGTCCGGGTTGTCGGAACGACATGATCACACGCCGGGCGCGCGGATCGTCGGATTGACCTGGTCAAGCGCCGGGCGCCCGGATCGTCGGATTGACCTGATCACGCGCCGGGCGTCCGGGTTGTCGGAACGACCTGATCACACGCCGGGCGCGCGGATCGTCGGATTGACCTGATCAAGCGCCGGGCGCCCGGATCGTCGGATTGACCTGATCACGCGCCGGCCGTCCGGGTTGTCGGAACGACCTGATCACACGCCGGGCGCGCGGATCGTCGGATTGACCTGGTCAAGCGCCGGGCGTCCGGATTGTGGGCTTGATCCGGCGTATCGGCGTGGTACGATTGTCGGGGCGCAAGGCGACAGGCCGCGTCGTCTGCCACCGGTGATCCCGGCCTCACCGCAGCCGCAGCGCCATGAGGTCCTCGTCGAGCAGGTCGCCGTTGACGCGCAGGCTGAGCGGTTCGCGGCCGTAGACTTCGAACCCGGCGCGCAGGTAAAGCCGCCGGGCGGCGACGTTGGCCGCGGCGACCGTCAATGTCAGCAGGATCAGGCCGCCGGTCCGTGCGTGCCGGATAAGACGGTCGATCAACGCGTCGGCCAAGCCGCTGTGCCGCCAGTCCGGGGCGACGTAGACACCGACCACATGGCCCTTGTGGCGCTGCTTCAGCTTCGTCGACACGACCAAGCCGGCGGTGGCGACCAGGGCCTCGCCGACGAACCCGCCCAGGGTAACATCTGGGTCGACACCGATCAGTCGCGCCAGGTCGGTGCCCTGCTCTTCCTCGAACGACGAACCGAACGCCTCCGGGTGCCGCCGCAAGGCCTCCAGCCGCAGCGGCCGGAACAGCGGCAGGTCGTCGGGCCGCAGCGGCCGAACCCGCCAGGGGCCGGCGTCGGTCACGCCAGCACCGCGGCGACGCGGCGTGCGAGACGGCGGGCGACCTCGTCCTTGGCCAGACGCGGCCATGTCTCGATGCCGTCGGCGGATACGATGTGCACCAGGTTTTCGTCCCCGCCCATGATGCCGGTTCGCGGCGAGACGTCGTTGGCGACGATCCAGTCGGCGTTCTTGCGCCGCAACTTGGCCTGGGCGTTGGCCATCAGGTCATCGGTTTCGGCGGCGAAGCCGATCACCAGACGCGGGCGATGCGGCCCGGCCGCGGCGACGGTCGCCAGGATGTCGGGGTTGGGCACCAGCGTGAGACTGGGTGCGGCGGTGTCCGGTTGCTTCTTGATCTTGCCGCTGGAGGCCTGCAGCACCCGCCAGTCGGCGACAGCCGCGGCGAAGACGGCGATATCGGCCGGCAGCGCGGTCTGGCAGGCATCGAGCATGTCGCGCGCGCTTTCGACATGGCGGACCGTCACGCCGGGCGGATCCGGAACGGCGACCGGGCCGCTGACCAATGTCACACGGGCGCCCAGTTCGGCCAGGGCGGTCGCGATGGCGTGGCCCTGACGGCCGGAGGAACGGTTGGCGATGTAGCGCACCGGATCGATCGGCTCGTGCGTCGGACCACTGGTCACCACCGCGTGGCGCCCACTCAGCGGCCGCGCGGGAACCAGCAAGGTCTCGATCGCCGCGACGATGTCGGGCGGTTCAGCGAGGCGGCCGGGGCCGAACTCGTTGCAGGCCATCGCGCCTTCGGTCGGCTGCACCACATGGACGCCGCGCGCCGCCAAGTGTGCCATATTGGCCTGGGTGGCGGGGTGCAGCCACATGCGCACGTTCATCGCGGGTGCCACCAGAACCGGCTTGTCGGTCGCCAGCAGAACCGTCGAAGCCAGGTCATCGGCCAGGCCGGCGGCCATTTTCGCCAGGATATTGGCGGTCGCCGGAGCCACCACCAGAAGGTCGGCGGCGCGGGAAAGCTGGATGTGCCCCATCTCGGATTCGTCGGTCAGCGAGAACAGCTCGGCGTAGACCTTCGCTTCGCTCAACGCCTGCAGCGACAGCGGGGTGACGAACTGGCCGCCGTTGTCGGTCAGCACGCAGGTGACGGCGCAGCCCTGGCGACGCAGCAGGCGGATCAACTCCAGCGCCTTGTAGGCGGCGATCCCGCCGGCGATGATCAGCAGGACGCGTTTGCCGGTCATGCTGCGCTGGCCCGGCCGGTGGTCGGGCACAGCGGGTCGAGGGCAGGGTGGGTCACGACGGCAGGGTGGGGCACGGTCATAGCCGCCAGCCAGAATGGATCGCGGCGATGCCGCCGGACAGGTCGCGAACCTGGACCCGTGCCAGGCCGGCGTCCCGCATCATGTCCGCCAGGGTGTTCTGGTCGGGAAAGGTGCGGATGCTTTCGGCCAGGTAGCGATAGCTGTCGGCGTCGCCGGCGACCATGCGGCCCAGGCGCGGCAGCACCTTGAACGACCACATGTCGTAAACCGCCTGCAACGCGTAGACGTTGAGGCGGGAAAACTCCAGACACAGGAACCGCCCACCCGGCTTCAGCACCCGCCGAGCTTCGTGGAGCACCGCGATCTTGTCGGTGCAGTTGCGCAGGCCGAAGGCGATGGACACCCGATCCACGCAGCGATCCGGCAGCGGCAACCTCTCGGCGTCGGCGACCAGGAGCCTGATATCGCCAGCGAAGCCACGGTTCAGGGCGCGGTCGCGCCCGACCGACAACATGGCGCTGTTGATGTCGGTCAGCAGCGCGGGACCGCCGCCGCGCCGCAGCCAGCCAAAGGTGATGTCGCCGGTGCCGCCGGCGAGATCCAGCAGCGTGTGGGCCGGGCGGGGCCGCAGATCGGCGATGAAGATCTGCTTCCACACGCGGTGGATGCCCAGCGACATCAGGTCGTTCATCAGGTCGTAGCGCGGCGCCACGCTGTCGAAGACACCGCGGACCAAGCCGGACTTTTCAGCCGGGTCGACCGATTGAAAGCCGAAGTCCACCTGGGGTGCTGGATTGTCGCTCATGGTGCGGTTGTATAGCGTGAAACGCAGCTATGCCGGAACTGCCCGAAGTCGAGACCGTGATGAGAGGCCTGCGGGTGCGTCTGGAGGGGCGGGTGCTGCTGCGGGCGGTGGCGCGCCGGCCGGATCTGCGCTGGCCGTTGCCCGCGGGTCTGGCGGCGAGGCTGACCGGGGCGCGGGTGACCGGGTTTCGGCGCCGCGCCAAATACATCCTGATGCGGCTGGACAGCGGCTGGTCGGTGCTGCTGCATCTGGGCATGTCCGGGCGGATGCTGCTGGAACCGGTTGGCCGCAACGACATCACCCTGCACGAGCACCTGGAGCTGGAAACCGACGATGGCTGGCGGGTCGGATTTGTCGATCCCCGGCGGTTCGGGTCGGTCGACCTGGTCGAGACGGAGCGCGAAGATCAGCATCGCCTGTTGGCCGGGCTGGGACCGGAGCCGCTGGATGACGCCTTCTCGGTCGCCGTGCTGGCCGCTGCGCTGGCGGGCAAGAAGACACCGATCAAGGCCGCGCTGCTGGATCAAAAGATCGTCGCCGGCCTGGGCAACATCTATGTCTGCGAAGCCCTGTTCCGCGCCGGCATCTCGCCGCAGCGGCTGGCGTCCAGCATTCCCGGGGTGCGCGCGAGGCGGCTGGTGCCCGCCATCAAGCAGACCCTGACCGAGGCGATCGCGGCTGGCGGTTCCTCGCTGCGGGACTATGTGCAGACCAGTGGGGAACTGGGATACTTCCAGCACGCGTGGAAGGTGTATGGCCGGGAGGGCGAACCGTGCCCCGGCTGTCCCGCGGGTCCCGTCTGTGATGGTGTGCGGCGCACCGTGCAGTCCGGCCGGAGCACGTTCTATTGCCCCCGCACCCAGCGGTAGGGTTTTGTCCCAGGGTTTGCCTGAGCGGGTGCTGCACGTCCGAGGCTGGTTCAACGCGGATGCTCGCGCGCCAGTGCCACCAGCTGCTGCAATGCCGCCTCGTCGGACAGGACCGCTGTCTGTTCCGCCGGGCTGAGCGTCGGCCACACGCTGTCCAGGCCGGTGCTCTCCGCCAGCCTGGTGGTCCCGGTCAGCAGCGGGACATTCAGCGGATCGATCCCGGGTCGGCGCCCGGGCGGCAGCATCTGCCTGTGGGCCGCCAGAAGGGTCGGGTCTTGCAGCAGCCTCGAAACCCCGCGGACCGCCGGTTCGGCCGCGGTTTGCTGATACAGCGCGGCGGCGCGTCGCAGCACCGCCGGCGGCCGCACTTCCTCGGGGATCCGCAGCAAGCCGATGCGGCGCAGCGCCGCGCCCACCGATCGCCGACCGGTCAATGACGCCAGCGGCACCGCCAGCGCCAGGCCCAGCACCACCGGCAGCATCCACAGCGCCAGGTAGGGCGAGACCGCCCAGGCGCCGATGCCCAGCAGCAGACCCAGGATGGTGTGGCGCCGGTACAGGCCGGCGATGGCGCGCAGCGGAATGCCGCCGTCATCGCGCCGTTGCGCGTTCCAGCCGGAGTCCCGCCCGAGCAGAATCGCGCCGACGTCGATCGACTGGGTCAGCATGACGATCGGCGCCATCAATCCAGCGATCAGCGTCTCCAGCAGCAGGCTCAGGAGCAGGCCGAGGACGCCGCCGCAGCCTCGTCGCAGGTCGCGATGCACCAGGACCGTGATCATGCCGAGCAGCTTGGGCACCAGCAGCAAGCCCATGGTGCCGATGAAAACCCACATCGCTCGGACCGGATCGATCACCGGCCACTGCGGGAACAGGGCTTTTCCGACGCCGGGGAAATAGTCCGGCGGGATGAACCTGGCCTGCAGCGCGATCAGGATGCCGCTGAGCAGGAACAACAGCCACAACGGGGCGGTGATGTAGGACCCGATGCCGGTCAGCAGGTGCATCCGGCTGACCCAGTTCAGGCCGCGTGCCGGCAGCACCGCCATATGTTGCAGGTTGCCCTGACACCAGCGCCGGTCGCGCACCGCCAGATCGATCAGCGACGGCGGGCTTTCCTCGTAGCTGCCTTCCAGGCCCGGCATCATGTGGATGGCCCAGCCGCCGCGGCGCATCAGCGCGGCCTCGATGAAGTCATGGCTCATGATATGGCCGCCGAACGGCTTGCGGCCGTGCAGTTCGGGCAGCCCGGCCTGTTCGGCAAACGCGCGGGTGCGGATCAGCGCGTTGTGGCCCCAGTAGTTGCCCTCGGCGCCATGCCACCAGGCGATGCCGTGGGCGATCACCGGGCCGTACACCCGCCCGGCGAATTGCTGCATGCGGGCGAACAGGGTGGTGCCGCCGGTGATGATGGGCAGGGTCTGGATCAGGCCGACGTCCGGATGCGCCTCGATCGCGCGGACCAGGGCGACCAGCGTGTCGCCGCGCATCACGCTGTCGGCGTCGAGGATCAGGAACTGCGGATAGGCGCCGCCAAACCGGCCGATCCATTCGGCGATGTTGCCGGCCTTGCGGGCGGTGTTGTTGGCGCGATGACGGTAGAAAATCCGAGCCGGGCCGGCGGTGCGGTCGCGCAGGTCGAGGAACGCCTTTTCCTCCTCGATCCAGACCTCGGGGTTGGTGGTGTCGCTGAGGATGAAGATGTCGAAGACCGCTTCGGCCCGGAGGGCGCGCAGTTCCTCATCGATCGCCTGCTAGCCCGGCCATGATGCGGCTGGGGGACTCGTTATAGGTCGGCATCAACAGCGCGGTGCGGCTGCCGGGAATGGCGCCGGGCACCGCGTCTGGCGTCAGCAAGCGCCGGCCGCCGCCCGCCATGAGCGAAACGAAACCGGCGATCGCGCTGGTGAAGGACAGGGCGATCCAGGCGAACAACGCGACGAACAAGGCCAGCATGAAGATCGCCAGCGGCGTCGCGCCGTTGACCGCCAGCACGCGGTACATCTCCCGCGCGCCGAATGCGGTCAGGATAATCGCGCCGCCGATCACCAGCAGGCGCCGCAACCCCATCGCCCGCGGCGCGGAGACCCGGCGGGCAGGGGCAGCCCGCGGGGATCGCGGCGCGTGCTGGCGCAACGACTGCGTCGGCATGGCCAGCGGCGACTCTGCCGGCAGCGGTTGGAAGCTTAGTCCGACATCCATTGCCGTTCCGGGTCCAATCTGGATCTGATCAATGCTGGCCTGGTTCCATTCGTGCCATGGGGCTGCCCGGGGTGTTCAGATGGCGACGCCCCGCCGCATGACCTGATACTAGCCCGCGGTCCATCGATAGATCCACGTTTCGGTCAGCGGTTGATCGCCCTGCATCAGCCTGGCATGGAGCTCCACCAGCTTGTTGTCCTGGGTGTCGAGTTCCAGGCTGACGCGCCACCCGCTGACATCGGGATTAGGTTGGGTGACCGCACTGATGATCTTGCCCTTGTCGGCGCCGCTGTCCAGGGTGGGTGGATTGTCGGCCTTCAGCGGCTTCAGCGCATCGCCGACGAAATCGATGATGAACTGGCGGTGCTTCTGGTCGAACGACAGGCCGCAGCGGGTCTGCAGCGTCTGCGCCAGCACCACCTGGCCGGGCGGTGCCCAGCACCAGTGCAGCCGGTAGTTCAGCAGATACTCGCCCTTGGCCCGCAGCTTGTCGTGCGGTCGCCAGAACGCGACCATGTTATCGTTGACCTCCCGGTCGCTGGGGATTTCCACCAGCTCCACCACGCCCTGACCCCAATCGCCGATCGGCTCCACCCACAGCGACGGTCGTTTCTCGTAACGGCTTTCCAGGTCCTGGTAATCGATGAACGCCCGCTTGCGCTGCATCAGACCGAAGCCGCGCGGGCTGGTATCCGCGAACGAGCTGATCTGCAGGTCGCGCGGATTGGCAAGCGGGCGCCAGATCGCCTCGTCATGCCCGGTGTGGAGCTGCAGGCCGTTGGAATCATGCACCGCCGCGCGCCAATCATCGAAGCGCTGCCGATCGTTGGCGTCGAACAGGAACATGCTGGTCAACGGCGCCAGCCCGGCCTGGGTGATGTCGGTGCGCGGATAGGTTGCTGTTTCGGTATCGAATAGGGTATCCTGACCCGGCCTGATGGTGAAGCGGAACGAAGCCGTCGCGCTCGGGCTGTCCAGCAGTGCGTGGATGACGATGATGTCGGCACCTGGCGCAGGACGCTCCAGCCAGAACGACCGGAAGATGGGAAATTCCTCGCCGCTGGCATCCGCGGTCTTGATCGCCAGGCCACGGGCGGACAGGCCATAGCCCTGACCCTTGGCAACGGCGCGGAAATAGCTGGCGCCGAGAAACGCGCAGACCTCGTCGTTGCCATCGGGGTGGTTGAGCGGATACAGGATCCGCAGCCCGGCGAAACCAAGATCGCCAGTGCTGGGCTGCAGCTTCTCGAAGCTGAACAAATCCGAGCTGTAGTTGATTGGTTGGGCCTTGCCGTCGGCTACCTGGAAGATGTCGACCCGGTCGTGATAGATGTATCCACGGTGGAAGAACTGCGCGGTGAATTTCCGTCCCTGGCCGCGCCAGAGCGACTTCGCCGGATCAAAGCGGATCCCCTGATAGGCCGAGAAATCCAGATCCTTGAACGGCGCCGGCAGATCGCTGGCTGGAGCCTTATACGGCTGCAGAGAAAGCTGGCGTGCCAGATTGCGTACCGTTGCGCCATCGAACGGCGTGGCCGCCGGCGCGGGATCGGCGGCAACCGCGCGATCGGCTACGGCCAGGAATGGCAAGGATGCGCTGGCACCCAGGATTGAGCGACGAAGCAAAAGCGACCTCCAGACGAGAACGATGCCGCAATGGCACGGCGGTCGTTCTTAATTATGGCAGCGGCGCGCACGTTGCGGTGAGAATACTGTCATGCCGGATCGACTGTCCGTTGGATCATCGCGCCCGGCTCGCATTCAGCGACCCCGCGGCCGTCGTGACGGGAAGAAGACAGATGGCACCGACGTACAGTTCCGTTCGGAGCGGCCGGCACGATTGCCAATGACGGCTATCAACATGCGGCGGCTTCGGTCAATGATCGTCGGCGCCTGAACCTGCCAGGAGAGCAAGAATGTCACGCCAAGGCTTCATCGTGGGCGGAACCGGACAAATTGGCCGTGCGGTGGCGGCAGATCTCCTCGCCGCTGGCTGGAATGTCACGGTTGCGCACCGTGGCGTCCATCCGCCGCCGGAGCAGCTTATCGAGCGTGGCGCCAGTATCGCCGTACTTGATCGCGATAATCCGGGTGATCTCGCGCGCGCTCTCGGCACCGGCACTGATGCGTTGATCGACACAACCGCATATGACCAGGGTCATGCCCGCCAGTTGATCACCGTCCAGGGCTGCGTCGGCAGCTTCGTTGTCATCTCGTCGGCCAGCGTCTATCGGGACAGCCTGGGCCGAAGCCTGGATGAAGCATCACGCAACGGGTTTCCGGAATTACCCTCGCCAATCGGGGAAGCGAATCCGACAGTCGATCCTGGCCCGACGACCTATTCGACGCGGAAGATCGCCCTGGAACGTCACTTGCTCGATGAAACCACAGCACCGGTCACGATCCTGCGGCCCTGCGCGATTTATGGGCCTGGTTCCCGCCACCCGAGGGAATGGTGGTTCGTCAAACGCATCCTCGACCGCCGGCGGGCCATACCGCTGGCGTATCGGGGAACCAGCCGCTTTCACACATCCTCGGTCGTCAACATCGCAGCGTTGACTCGTGTCGCTGTTGAAACGCCGGGACGCCGGGTGCTGAATATCGCCGATCCTTCGGCGCCGAGCGTGGCCAACATCGCGGCGTTCATCGCTCGGCACCTCGACTATGATGGTCGTATTGTCGAAGTGGATGACGATAGCTACCCGCCATCGGTCGGCAGAACGCCCTGGTCGGTGCCACGCCCGTTCGTGCTGGATTGTTGCGCAGCGCTGGATCTGGGCTATTCACCGGCGACGACCTATGCCGATGCTACCAAGCCGGTCTGCGACTGGCTGGTCGCGACCGCCGGCGACGGGGACTGGAAAGAGCGATTCCCGGTTATGGCAGGCTACCCAGTAGATCCGTTCGACTACGCGATAGAGGACGCCTTCCTGGGCGCATGACTGCTCCAGCTTCGGTCCATCTAGCCCGCAGGTGCAGGCGAGGGGCGGCGATGCGGCGGTTGCCAAACGCGTGTGGCCGGAGCCAGGCTTGTCCGCCCGAAAATGCTCGCGGTATAAGAACGTGGCCTGGCGGCTATGTCAGCAGTGCAATTCGCGTGGCTGGCGGCGTGCCAACAGTTCGCGATCCGGACGGAGCCTGGCGATCGCGCACCGGATCTGGAGGAGACAAAGCCAAGATGACGACCACCGTCGCCCGCCTGTTGGCGGACAGCCTTGAAGCCCACGATGTCGACCAGATTTTCTGCGTGCCCGGCGAAAGCTATGTCGGCCTGACCAGCGTGCTGACCGAACGCAACTCGATCCGCATGATCGTCTGCCGGCATGAGGGTGGGGCGGGTTTCATGGCGGTGGCGGACGGCCGCTTGCGTAACCGAGCGGGGGTCTGCATCGTCTCGCGCGGGCCGGGGCTGTCGAACGCCATGGTCTCGCTGCACTCGGCGTTTCACGACGCTACGCCGATGGTGATGCTGGTCGGCCAGGTTGAGCGGAAGGATTTCGGCCGGCTTGCGTTGCAGGAACAGAACTATTCCAGGCTGCTGTCCGACATCACCAAGACCGTGATCGAGGTGAACGAGCCGGAGCAGGCTTCGGAAGCGATCGCCCGCGCCTTCCATGTCGCCGAAAGCGGCACGCCGGGGCCGGTCGCGGTGATCCTGCCCGAGGACATCTTCGACGAGCCGACCGAGGCCGAACTCAATCAGCCGCGCCCGCGGGTGGTCGCCGGCCCGCGCACCCGGGACCTGGCGCGCCTGGCGGACATGCTGGGCAAGGCCAAACGGCCGCTGATCCTGGCCGGTGGGGCGCTGCTCGCCGACAGCCTGTATGACAACGCGGTCTACGCCGACCTGCGGCGGCTGTCCGAGCAATGGGTGCTTCCGATCTGCCCGACGCACCGCCGCCCGCAGCTGTTCGACGCCAGGCACCCCAACTACGGCGGCTACATGGGCATTCGCGTGCCGCCGGCGCTGATCGGGGAGATGAAGCAGGCCGACCTGATCGTTGCATTAGGTGAGCGGCTGACCGACACGGTGACTCAGTCCTACAGTTTTCCCGCCGCACCGCAGCCGCAGGTGCCGCTGGTCCATATCTGGCCCGACCCGAACGAGGTGGGTCGGGTCTGGCGCGCCGATCTGGGCATGCCGTGCGACCCGTATGAGGTGGTGAAGGGGCTGCTGGACCTGCCAACACCGTCGGACGCGGCCAAGCGCCGCGGCTGGGTCGACGGGCTGCACAAGATGCATCTTTCGCTGCTGGAGAAGACCTGGGAGCCGACCACCGACGGCATCAACTTCGCCGCCGTCGTCTGCGAGGTCGACAAGCATCTGGCCGACGACGCGGTGATCACCTCCGACGCTGGCAATTTCGGATCGTTTCTGCACCGTTATATCGGTTTCAAGCCGGGTCAGGAATTCCTGTCGTCGGTGGTCGGGGCCATGGGCTCCGGTATGCCGATGGCGGTGGCGGGCACGCTGCGACGGCCGGGCAAGCAGGTGGTCGCGTTCATGGGCGACGGTGGGGCGCTGATGATGGGCAACGAGATCGCCACCGCCTGCCAGTACGGCGGCAGCCCGATCGTCATCATCTCCGACAATTCCATGTACGGCACGATCGGGATGCACAGCTACGTGCGTTATCCGGAACGAAAGTTCATGGAGGCGACGCGGTTGACGAATCCTGATTTCGCCGCCTGGGGGCGGTCGTTCGGCGCCGAGGGCATCACCATCCGCGCGGAGTCGGAGGTGGCTGAGGGCATCGCGCGCGCCTTCGCGGTGAAGACCCGGCCGGTGGTGGTTCACTGCCTGACATCGGCGCTGCAAATGAGCGCCTGGCGCCGGTTCCAGGACGGCGCGGCGCTGGCCTGATCCGCCGCTGGGGGCGCCTTGGCGGTTGGCGGAGAACTCGCACCTAATCAAGCTGTTGGCAGATTGAGCTGGCGGCTGAAGCGGACAAAAGCTTTCGCATGTTGTCTGTCCCGAGGTTGAACAGTTCGCAGCTTCCTCCTGGAACAGATGGTGCTCCACGGCACGTCGCGCGCTGGATCGCCAGGCTTAATCAGGTCACCGATCGTCCCCCAGCAGTTCATCCAGCGTCACTGGGCAGACCCCCGGCATCGGCAACGGTGGCTGACCGTCGATCGTCTCGGGCATTGCTTTCAGCGCCTTGGCGTAGAGCGCCGCGACATCGATCCTGTCACGCATCGCCGGTGAATACGCGTCCGCGGCATTGACGCGTGCAACGCGGGCTTCGGACCGCCAATGCGGTACATCGCGTGAGAGCGGCCATGCGGCGGCCTTAAGGTCATGGAGCAACGTCTGAAGCAGTTGCGATCGGCAGGCTCGCAAGGCGTTGCGTCCCACGTCCGCGACCTCCTCGATGATGTTGGGCCAGTCGAGATCGGCATGGTTGAGCCGCTCGCCAGCGGCGTGCCGGCGCAGCAGATCGGCCTGGCGCTCGGACCAGATCAAAATGTCGGAATCGTAGTCGCTCATGCCTTGGCCCTTCTTAAGCATCAAGGATCCGCGGTGCCGTCACACTGTGACAGCTTCATACCGTTCACCGCAAGAACAGGGTCGATCGGGCAGCTGGCGTTCGCCAGGATCAGGCCGCGAGCACGCGCCGCAGGAACAGCGTGCCGGCCACCGGCGTGTCGTAGTACGGTTCGATCGGCAGAAATCCCGCCTGCTCATAAAGCGCGATCGCCGCGGCCATGGTCGGCAAGGTGTCCAGCCGCATCTCTTGATAGCCGATCCGCGCCGCCGCGCTGATGATGGCGTCGATCAGCGCCCGACCGAGACCGCGGCCGCGGCCCGGTGGGGCGACGTACAGCCGCTTCATCTCGCAGCTGCTGCCAGGCATTATCGGCCGCAACCCGACGCATCCCAGTGGCTCGTGGTGCTCGTCGCGTGCCAGCAGCAGTTCACCGGCCGGCGCCGCATACCGACCCGGCATGGCCGCCAGTTCCGCCGCGAAATCCTGATAACCAAGGTCGATCCCCAGCGAGGACGCGTAGTCGCTGAACAGACGCACGGTCGTGTCCAGGTCGGCGGCCGATCGCACCGGTCGGATCTGAAAGCGGGCGTCTGCCATGGTATCCCTCTGTCGGTGGGCATATCCCGATCCCACCGGGTGCGTCGGGATGGACCCGTGGCGGAACCGCGCCTAGACTAGGCTTTACCGTTGAACGCCGCCACAGGGAGACCGAAGAAATGGACGATACCGCTGTCATGACGCCGACATTCGACCGCACGGTCGAGGACCTCGGCAACATCGTCGAACTGGGACATGTGAACGTCCGGGTGCCGGACCAGAGCAAGGCGATCGCCTACTATCTCATGGGCCTCGGCCTGACCCGGGATCCCTATCTGATGGCCGGCCTCGACAACATGTGGGTGAACGTTGGCCGCGGCCAGTTCCACCTGCCGACGCGCGGCACCGATGTGGTGCGTGGGACCACCGCGCTGGTGATGCCGGATCTTGAAGCGCTGCTCCGGCGCCTTGAAGCCGCGAAGAAGTACCTCGGGGGCACCCGGTTCAGCTTCCGCGAGGCCGGGGACACGGTTGAAACCGTTTGCCCTTGGGGCAATCGCATCCGCGTGCACACGCCTGACGCATCGCGCTTTGGCGGCATGCGCGTCGGCATGCCGTATGTGGAGTTCGACATTCCGGCCGGCACCGACCTTGGCGCCATCGCCCGATTCTACGTCGAGATCCTGGGCGGCATCGCCGGTGTCTCCAGCGATGAGCGCGGCCCCTACGCCTGGGCGAACACCTCGGCCGAAAGCAAGGTGACGTTCCGCGAGACCACCGCGGCGTTGCCTGAGTTCGACGGCCACCACATCCAGATCACCCTGGCCGACTTCTCCGGCCCGCACCGGAAGCTGCTGGAGCGCGGGCTGATCAGCGAGGAGAGCGATCAGCACCAGTATCGCTTCCTGGATATCGTCGACGTGGACAGCAACAAGCCGTTGTTCCGCATCGAGCACGAAACCCGCAGCATGCGCCATCCGATGTTCGGCCGCACCTTCGTCAACCGCAATCCGGACATGACCAACCGCAACTTCGTTCCGGGCTACGAAGTGGGTCTGTGGGCGTTGAACTAGAGCGACATCAGCCGGGCGGGAACGGTCCGGCTGATGGGTTTCCTGGGCGAACAAGGAGCTTGAACGGGCTGACCGTTACCGTCGGCCGGGAAGGTTGTTCAGGCGTCCAGCCGCCACTCGCCGTTACCGAAGCCCGTTACCAGAGGCCGCCGCGATGCCGCTACCGTCGTACCATGTGTCTGCGTTCAACACCGCCAAGACGTCCGAGAACAAGATCCATGACGACGCCACGGCTCAGCGCTTTGGCTTCAAGCGTGGCTTCGTCGGCGGCGTCAACGTCTACGCCTACATGTCGCACCAGCCGCTGCAACGCTGGGGCCGCGCCTGGCTGGAACGCGGCACCGGTGAGGCGCGGTTCGGCAAGCCGGTGTATGAAGGCGACATCGCCGAGGTCGACGCGGTCGAAACCGCCGACGGGCTGGACCTGACGGTGCATAGCGCCGGGGTGCTGTGCGCGACCGGGCGTGCGGATTTGCCGGCCTACCTGCCGCCGGCGCCGGTGCTGAGCGACTTCAAGGTCGTCGCCCCACGGGCCCACCGCGCCGCGGCGGACGAAATTTCCCTTAAGGTCGGCGACTGGCTCGGCATGGCGCCACTGCCGATCACCGCGGAATTCCAGGCGCACGATCTGCGGGATGTTCGCGAGACCGATCCGATCTATGGGCGCGAGAAGATCGTCCACACCGGCACCATCATGCGCTGCTGCAACTGGGCGCTGAGCCAGAACGTTACGTTACCGGCCTGGATTCACATGGGCAGCAGCGTGCGCAACCTGGGCCTCGCGCATGTTCGTGACACGCTGACCGTGCGCGCCCTCATCACGAAGAACTATGAGCACAAGGGCCACAAGTGGGTGGAGATCGATGCCATGGTGGTTGCGAATGAGACGATCCCGATCATCCGGGCGACGCATACCGCGATCTATCGGCCGAGGCAGCTAGCCGAGGCAGCGTAGGGCAAGAGCAAGGCAGTCTGGAACCACCTGGATCGGTCGGCCGGCCGGGCGCGCCGCAGCTGCCACCGAAGGTGTAGGCCGGATCATGCGCGTCATGGAAAGCTTGTCGCAATCCTAAATGAGCGTTTAGAACTATTAGGAGGTTAATGTATGATAAAACGTATTATCAAGAATAAGACCTCGCCGTTTATTGCCGCCACTGGGATAGGTCGACAGGGCCATGCGTTGCATCTTCTGCCTCGAGGAAAAGCCGCCCGGCAACGAGCATGTCTTTCCAGAGGCAATCGGCGGAACTCTACGGATCGATCGCGTTTGCGAATCCGTGGCCCCTGGCATTCCCTCATGTAACGGGACACTTGGAACTGCTGCCGATGCACCTCTCGTCGACAATCTCTTCATCGTCATGCGCCGTTCGCAGCTCAGGCTACGCGGCAATTCGGGCACGGTGCCAAATGCTCTGTTGGCCCTCCTCGGAAAAGGTGTTCTAGCCAATGATCATTCGCAACGAGTTCGCGTGGTGGAAAATCCGGAAAGCGGGCAGCTAGAGGCGCGCCTGCTCTACACCGGCCCGAGAACGACGATCCTTCCGGACAATACGATGCGGCGCGAATTTGTGATTGACGCAAGCGACGGAGCAGCTCAAGTCCGCAAGATTCTGCTAAGAGCCTGTCCCAGATCATTTGCTTTCCTGACAGAGCTTTCGGACCATCATCCTGATCGACGCCCAGCGTAGGAAAGCAAGTGCGTTTTGGTTCAGGCATTCCCAATCCTTGGTCAGTCGACGACATCTGTTTAGCCAGGCAAACGTTCGTTCGACGATCCAGCGCTTTGGCAGAACGACAAAGTGTTTGGCGGTGTCGGACCGTTTCACGATCTCGACGTTGATCTGGCGGCAGACCTGCTTGAGACCCTGCTGGAACTGCGCGCCTTGGTAACCGCCATCGGCATAGAGTTTGATCAGGAAGGGATGAAGCCCGAACATCAAGCTCATCAGAAGGACACCGCCATCGCGGTCCTGAATATCGGCGGCGTGAACGAGCGCGAGCAACAGAAAGCCCTGCGTGTCTACAAGGATATGGCGTTTCTTACCTTTGATTTTCTTCCCCGCATCATAGCCTGGTGGGTCGATCGAGGCCCCCCTTTTTCTGCGCTCTTGACGCTCTGACTGTCGATAATCGCGGCGGTAGGACTGGCTTCGCGGTCCGCCAAATCGCGGCACAGCACATACAGCGCGTGATGGATGCGGTCGACGGTGCCATCATCGGTCCACAGGCTGATGTAGCGATTGATCGTGCTTCGCGGCGCCAAGTCTCTGGGCATCGCCCTCCACTGGCAGCCTGTGCTCAAGATATACATCAAACCGTTCACGACCTCGCGCATCAACACCGTACGCTTGTTGCCGCCCGGTTTCGCGGGCGGGATCAACGGCTCGATCAGCCTCCACTCCTCAGCCGTCAGGTCACTCGGATACCGTAGCTTGCTGCGGTCATACCGACCGCGATTCTCGTTCGTCCACATCGGGCGGCTCCTGCAAATCGGACCAACCCTAGCGAATCACAAGTGATTCCAATGATGCAAGATGTTATGGGACAGACACTAAGGGAAATTAAACGTGCCAAGCGCGATAACCCGGCGATCAATGTCCCCACTATCACCGCGATCGATCAGTTAGTTGCAGATGCGGTCCGGAATGCTCAGTCCATTGAAAAGCCGGAGATCCTCTACAATCCGCAATTCAATTTTGCCAATGTCCAACGCGGAATCTGCAAGATAGCTTACGAACTTGCATTCAAATGGCTTGGCGAAGGCTACCTCGAAGATCCAGTGGCTTATAAACTGCGAGCCTTTATCCTTAACGGAGTAGAACCGGAGCCGATCCGTAGGCAGATCACAGTCGGCACGATCGACGGCCTGGCGTTTTGGGCCTCTGATATAAATAGCCATATTGCATACAGCATTGTCAGCAGCGGAGAGGTGTTCATTGTCCTGAAGATTTTCGAAATCTTCTCGGCCGTCATCCTTATCAGTGAGCAAGGAGCCAACTATGGAATGGGACAGTTTGATCCCGAGAAAGCTCGATTTATCCATGTCGATACCGTTTCCGGTGCGTGCCAAGAGTCCTCGTTTGCCAGCGAAATCATGCGAGTTTGTAATACCCCGCCGGTCGATCCTTGATCGACTCTCGGTCCTAGAGGCGGCACGATGTTGCAGAGCGTTCTTTGCTTGCCGGCTTTTCTCCATCACTTGATCAGTGATCTAAACCAAAATTCCCTGCGCCCGATAAACCGGATTATCACGTGCTAGGCAGATGACGCGATCAAGTCACCCATGGCGTCAGATGCCAAAGCTACCGCTCTGAGAGCAACATGTTCGATGACATGTCGATGGGGCATACGCTCAAGCTTTGGGTCGTTGAAGCACCACCACCTTTCTGCTCGGGCGATCGCTACACGGCGAACCAAAACCGCGCTGTCTCTCCGGCGCGATCACCACGCGCCTTGTCACTCCCTCCGTCGATCAAGCACAATGCCTCCCAAACACCAGCACGTCAGGGAGAGCCGACCCAATGACCGACCCCGCGCCCAGCTATATGCATGGCGCCTCCGACCAGGCGTTGATCGGGGACACGATCGGGGTCCATTTCGACCGCACCGTCGCGCGCTTCGGCCACCGCCCCGGCCTGATCGTCCGCCAGCAGGGGATCAACTGGACATGGTCCGAATTGGCCGAGCAGGCCACGGCGTTCGCCGCCGGCCTGCTCGCGTGTGGGCTGCGGCCGGGCGATCGCGTCGGCATCTGGTCGCCAAACAACGCCGAGTGGATCATCACCCAGTTCGCCACCGCCAAGGCCGGCATCATCCTGGTCAACATCAATCCGGCCTATCGCCTGACCGAGGTCGAGTACGCGCTGAACAAGGTCGGCTGCAAGGCGTTGATCACCGCGACGCGGTTCAAGAGCAGCGACTATATCGGCATGATCAACACTCTCGCACCCGAACTCGCCACCGCGCAGCCCGGCGAACTGCATGCCGTTCGGCTGCCCGCGCTGCGCTCGGTCATCCAGATCGGCGGTGACGACCCGGGGACGTTCGTGTTCGACAAGATCGCCCAACTTGGCGGCGACGCGGATCGCCAGCGGCTGGCCGATCTCGCCGCGCTGCTGCAGTTCGACGATCCGATCAACATCCAGTTCACCTCCGGCACGACGGGCCTGCCGAAGGGGGCGACCCTGACGCACCACAACATCCTCAACAACGGGTTCTTCATCGGTGAGGTGATGCGCTACACCGATCAGGATGCGGTCTGCATTCCGGTGCCGATGTACCATTGCTTTGGCATGGTGATCGGCGCGCTGGCCTGCATGACCCACGGTGCGGCCATCGTCTTCCCCGGCGAGGGCTTCGACCCGCTCGCCACCCTGCAGACGGTCGCCGAATATCGCTGCACCTCGCTGTATGGCGTGCCGACGATGTTCATCGCCGAGCTCGATCATGTCGACTTCAAGACGTTTGATCTGAGCAGCCTGCGGACCGGCATGATGGCCGGCTCGCCATGCCCGATGGAGGTGATGCGCCGCTGCATCCGCGACATGCACCTGACCCAGTTGACCATCGGCTACGGCATGACCGAGACCAGCCCGGTGACCACGCAGACCCGGATCGGCGACGGGCTGGATAAGCAGGTCGGCACCGTCGGGCGGCCGCATCCGCATGTGGAGATCAAGATCGTCGATGCCGACGGCCGCGTCGTGCCGCGCGGCGTGACCGGCGAACTCTGCGCGCGCGGCTACCCCGTCATGCTGGGCTACTGGGACGAACCCGAGCGTACCGCCGAGGTGATCGACCGCGCCGGCTGGATGCACACCGGCGACCTGGCAACGATGGACGACGACGGCTATTGCGCCATCGTCGGCCGTATCAAGGACCTGGTGATCCGTGGCGGCGAGAACATCTATCCGCGTGAAATTGAAGAATTTCTGTATCGCCATCCGGCGATCGTGGACGTGCAGGTGTTCGGCGTTCCCGACCCGCGCTTCGGTGAGGAACTGTGTGCCTGGGTCAAGCTGCGCCCTGGCGAGACGCTGACCGACGCGGACATCAAGGCCTTCTGCCAGGACCAGATCGCGCACTACAAGGTGCCGCGCCACGTCCGCTTCGTCGACGAATTCCCGATGACCGTGACCGGGAAAATGCAGAAATACCTGATGCGTGCGACGATGACGGAAGAACTCGGCTTGAACTGAAAGCAAAGGAAACATCATGCGCTGGGCACGTTTTGATCAACACGGCTCACCGGCTTATGCAGCGGTGGAGGGCGACACGGTCATCCCCATTCGCGGCTCGCCGTTCGACAACTGGGAACGCACCGGCGAGAGGCTGCGGCTGGACGAGGTCAAGCTTCTGGTGCCGGTCATTCCGCCGACATTCTACGCCGCCGGCATGAACTATCCTGAGCATGTGCGTGAAGTTGCTGAAAAAATCGGCCAGAAGCCTCAACTGCCCACCCAGGCCGATATCGGCTACCGCGCCACCAACGCGCTGATCGCCCAGCATGAGACGATCGTCATTCCCGCCGATGCCACTGAACAGGTTCAGTATGAGGGCGAACTGGTGGCGGTCATCGGCCGGAAATGCAAGAATCTGACGCGTGAGGACGCGCTGTCCGCGGTCCTGGGCTACACCATCGGCAACGACGTCAGCGAGCGCACCTGGCAGAAGGCCGATCGTACCATGTGGCGGTCGAAGAACACCGACACCTTCAAGCCGATGGGCCCGTGGATCGAAACGGACGTGAAGCTTGAGGATCTGGTCACCCGGATCCGCCTGAACGGCGAACAGCTGATCGAATTTCCCACCAACCACATGATCTTCGGCGTGGTCGATTACCTGGTGGCGATGACAAGCTGCTTGACGCTGTATCCGGGCGACGTCGTCTGGATGGGCACCGAGGGCGCCACCGCCAACATGAAGCATGGCGATCGCATCGATGTGGAGATCAGTGGGATCGGCACGCTGAGCAACCCGGTGGTGCGGGCGGGTCGCTAGACCCAGCAAGCCGGAAGGAACGCCCATTCGTGAAGATCAAGCAATATTCGTCTCCGCATACCCCTATGACGAGGACAACGAGCAGGGCTTGTTCAGCCGCTTCGAACCGGAGACGCGAACCCTTCCGGCGGGTTTCCAGGCCTCCACCGAGAAGTCTAAGAAGTCCGGCAGCGAGTTTCAGGGCGAGATCGTCACCCTGAGCGTCCAGACCAAGAACGTCCGCATTGTTCCCGAGACCAACCGCGCCAACGACAACGCCCACAGCCATCGTGTCTATGTCGGCCGCGCCGAGATCGGAGCTGCCTGGTCGAAGCGCTCCAACGAGGGCCGCGACTACCTCTCGGTCAAGCTGGACGACCCGAGCTTCAACGCGCCGATCTACGCCAACCTCTTCGACGACGTGGACGGCGACGGTTACACCCTCATCTGGTCCCGCGCCCGCCGGCAGAACGGAGACTGAGCTGATCCCGCTGCAAAGCCCCGCCCGGACCTCCGGGCGGGGCTTTCGCATGTCCATTGATTCGCCGGCCTTTCGCCAGGGCGTCGCGGACGATCAGCCGTCCGGTTCCGCCCGTTGCACCCAAACAGGAACCTTCATGTTCGATCTCGATCTTCGTTGGTGTGAACGCCGCGGTTCACGCCGTGACGGCCTTCTGGGCCGCCGTGAAGACGTCGCGTGCGGACGTCGTACCCGCTACGTGCTCCGTACCCTCGGTTCCGAGGTTCATCCATCCTGCATTCACGGCCTCAAACATTTCTTCGGCAGGTCCGGTGTGGCCCTTCGGGATGCCGAATTGCTCGAACGCTTCCGCCCACCCTGCACGCGGGACTGCGAAGGCTTTCACATCGCGATTCAGGACTTCACCCAATTGCTCCGCGACTTCATCCGCGGTGACCATCGAACCAAGTTCGACGATACGTTGCCCTGACCATGCTGGCCCGGCCAAAAGCGTTGCGACCTCTGCGCCGACGTCGTTCGTTGCGACCATGGTCGATTTCCGGTTTGTCGGATTGTAATAGACCGGTAGCGTTCCGCTTTGGGCGACCTGCAAGCCGTAGAGGAAGTTTTCAAAGAACCCACCTGCGCGCACAAATGCGATTGGCGATATTAGGTCGCGAAAACCTTGCTCCAGAAGCGACAACGCCGTGATCATCCCGAGCCCGCTGGTCCTGTTCGCACCCATCGACGAAAGCGCTACCACCCGCGGCGGCGCTGCCTTGGTGAGCGCCTCGACATAGTTTGCTATCACGCCCTTTGCTTCTTTGTAATCGGGCGAGGGGTCCCAGACAGCCGGCAACATGACGAACGCGCCTTCGACGCCTTTGAGTGCCCGCTCGATGGCTGCCTTATCATTCCAATCACCGTCAACCAGTTCCACGCCCTGGTTCGCCCAGCTTGACGCCTTCTCGCGATTGCGGACGAGCGCACGTACTTCCTTGCCGTGCGCCAACAGAAGTTCTGCCGTCGCGCCGCCCACTTTTCCCGTGATTCCCATTACTAAAAACATGTGATTTCTCCTGATCTTGAGGGCAGAGCACTGCCCCTGTTGGTTCACCGGATGAGCGGCAGAATGGCGCGGATACGGGGATCGCGCAGGTAAAGGCCACCCCACGTCATCGCGCCCAGAAGCAGGGAAACGATTTCCGGCGGCGACCCCAACTCACCAATGCGGACATGGGCGCAGATGGCTCCTCCTAAAAAACCTGTCACCAGGATCGCGCCGAGGACGGTAGTGGCCGGGATGGCGTAAAGGATGGCGCAGGCGAGTATGATCGGACCCACGACACGGGTCAGGTCCATCGCGAACCCGGTTTCCTGCAACATGCTCGCGATCTGTGCCGGCGCGAAAAGCTGAATAGTGCCGTCTGCCACCAGAGCGATAACGACAAACGCGCTCATTATCCGGCCGGCCCACAGGGCGCGATGCAAGGTCATGGTTTCAGGCACCTGATGCAGATTCATAGTTTCGGACACTTTTCATTCTCCGATGGGGGGATCCCAATCTTCGGAGCTTACTGTGTCTCTTGGGTATGATAAACATCGAGCAAATGAACTAACTGTTCTCTCTGTGGTGAACAATACCGAGGCACGAAAATGCAGAATCTCGAACCCATCCGCATATTCATAACGGTAGCGGAAATGGGGAGCTTCACCCACGCGGCCGATAGCCTGGGCATCCAAAAGGGGAGGGCCTCGACGGCGGTCCGGAAGCTGGAAGAAGATGTCGGTGTCAGGCTGCTGCACCGGACGACGCGCAGCGTGCAGTTGACGGAGGACGGACGCGCATTTCATGCCCGTGCCCGCGATCTGCTAGCTGAAGTTGATGATCTGCACTCAATGTTCGCAAGCGATCGCGTGGCACTTCGCGGGCGTTTACGGGTCGATCTTCCGACCGAGGTGGCGCGCGCAACGATCGTGCCGGCGTTGCCGGATTTCATGGCGACGCACCCCGAGCTGGAGTTGGAGGTGTCGAGTACGGATCGGCAAGTTGATCTGGTTCAAGAGGGGTTCGACTGTGTATTGCGACTTGGACCTATACGGGACGAGACGCTGATTGCCCGCCCGCTGGGCCTGTTGCGCATGGTCAACGCTGCCAGTCCCGCCTATCTGGCGCGCTATGGCGTCCCTCGATCGCTAGAAGATCTCCAGCGTCAGGAACATCGGACAATTCATTTTTCGAAGATGCTGGGCGCAAGACCCTATGGATGGGAATATCCGGACGGCGACAGCTACGCGACGCTTCAGTTGCCAGGTGCGCTACACGTCAACAGCGCGCAGACCTACGACGCCGCTGCCGTTGCCGGCCTTGGCCTGATTCAGGCGCCACTCTTGGGGATTGGCCGATACTTGGAGAGTGGCGCGCTGGTGGAGATCATACCCGATTGTCGTCGCCGGGCGCTCGCGGTGTCCCTCGTCGTCGCACATCGGAGCAATCTGTCGCGCCGCGTCCGCGCATTCATGAAATGGATCGAAGATGTGCTGACGCCCTATCTCGAATAGCACCTCTTAGTCGGGCTACCGGCTCGGGCCGAACGCCCCGTTCCCAACCGCGTCGCGCGATCCGTTCACGACATCCAGTGCGGCGGCTGCCATGCCCAGCCGGCCGCGCCGCGTGACCACCAGCCAGGCATCCACAGGTTGCCGTGGCCGGCGGCCGGGACGTATTGACCTCTCGCCCAGACATAGCCGCTGCCGTTCCAGTCCCAGTAGCCCGGCTGCCACTCCAGTGCTTCCGCGGTGACCGGAGGCTTCGGCACCGTCTCCGGGATCAAGGTGGGCACCGGCGGGTATGGATTGGCCTCGGCCATCGATCCCTGGGTGCACCCGGTGGTCGAGACCACGGCCACCAGGGCGGCCATCATGATTGATTTTCTCATCGCCTCGCGGTCTTCCCCGGCAGTGGGTTGTAGCCGGTGGATTATCGCGCACCGGGTCATTCTGGAACAAGGATGCATACCACAGCCTGCGCGGCGATGCCCTGTCCGCGGCCGGTGAAGCCAAGTTTTTCCGTGGTCGTGGCCTTGACCGAAACGCGGTTCGGCGCGACCCCCAGCAGCGACGCCAGACGCTGTATCATCGCCGGCGCATGCGGGGTGATCTTCGGTTGCTCGCAGATCAGGGTGACGTCGGCGTTCACCAGCCGTCCGCCCCGCGCCGCCACACGTCCAGCGGCATGGGTCAGGAAGCGCGCGCTGTCGGCGTCCTTCCAGGTTGCTTCATGCGGCGGGAAATGTCGGCCGATGTCGCCCTCGGCCAGGGCGCCGTAGATCGCGTCGCACAACGCGTGGATGCCGACATCCGCGTCCGAGTGCCCGGCAAGGCCTTGTTCATGCGGGACATTGATGCCGCACAGGACCAACGGCCGGTCGGCCTGCAGGACGTGTACGTCAAAGCCGGTGCCGACACGGGGAACCAGGGTCGGGGACACGACGCCGGACACGACATCGGACAGGGCAGGGGACATGATGCGCTCCAACCGGATCAGGTCGTCCGGATAGGTCAGCTTGATGTTGTCGTCCGATCCCGGAACGACTTCCACGGTCTGTCCCGCCGCTTCCAGCAAGGCAGCGTCGTCGGTCGCGTTTGTGACGCCCGATTGGTGCGCCGCCAGCAAGGCCGGGAACCGGAACGCCTGCGGCGTCTGGGCTCGGAACAGCCCACTGCGCGGCACCGTCTCGGTGATCACGCCGCGCACGACCCGCTTCAGCGTGTCGGCCACCGGTGCGGCCGGGATCGCGCCAGCCGATTCCCGCAGCGCACCGAGCAGTGCCGGGATCGTGCCAGCCGGAATGACCGGCCGCGCCGCATCGTGCACCAGCACAAGGTCCGGTGCGTGCGCGGCCAGCGCCTCGAGCCCGGCGCGCACGCTTTGTTGTCGGGTCGCGCCGCCGGCGATGGTCGGCAGGCACCCGGCGACGCCGCGCAATGCTGCGTCGATCGGCCCCGCCTCCCCCACCGGTTGCAGCAGCGCGACATGAGCCGCCAGCGCCTCCGCCGCGTAACGGATGACTGGCTTGCCGGCGATCGTCAGGAACTGCTTCGGCGTCTCGGCACCGAAGCGGGTGCCCGAACCGGCGGCAACGAGGATGGCGGCGATACGCATGCCGGGACTGATGCCGTTGCCAGCGGCGATCGTCAATCAGGCGAATGCCGCGCAGGCGTGTTCGAAACTGATCGCTGCGGATCGCAGTGCCGAGCAGGCCCTAAACGGCTGTTTTGTCGGGCAGCTTTATCGGCGTGCTGACGTACTTATCGCCGATGCCGCGAAGACGAGCTGCGCTGGATGGAATCAAAGGGGCGGTCGGCTGCCTGGTGCGCCGGCGCCCTCTGCATGAGGCGGGTCCAGGGCAGCGCCTTTGCCTTGTCCGTGCCGCTGACCGTATCCTTGGCGGCCGGACCGTAGCCGCCGCATCTCGACGAGCTGCCAGATCAGCAGGATCGGCACGCCCACGGCGATGTCGCGCGCCCGGCGCACCAGCGAAACGCCGAGTGACAGCTGCGGCGGCACACCGAAGATCGCCCCCAGCCCGGCGTAGCCCGCCTCCTGCACCCCGGCGTTGACCGGCACCAGGAAGGCGATCGCCGCCACCGCGCTCAGCAGCGCCTCGATCGCCAGCGCGTCATCGAAATCGATTGGCGCGCCCAGCGCGTGGTAGGCGATCCAGCCCGCGAGGCCGGTGCCGATCCAGCCGACAAGGTGGATCAGGAAACCCACTGCCAGCCTTCCCGCATGGCCATAGATCAGCCCCAGCTCCGCCTGCAGCACCTCGATGCGTTCCTCGGCGCTGGCGAACCATCGGCCGGCGATGCGACGGCCGATCCGGGCGAACACCGGCCCCGCGCCGTGCTGCGCCCACACGAAACCGAAACACGCCAGCACCGCCAGCCCGATCCCCACCTCGACCGGCACCGCCAGCCGCGACCGCGGCGCTCGGGCTATTAGCACGCCGAGGCCGATGCAGGTGAAGGCGATCTGTGCCAGGAACTCGGCGGTCACATCCACCACCGTCGAAGCGGTGGCGGTGTGCCAGTCCACCCCGTGCAAGATCACCGCCCGAGCCCCGAAGACAAAGCCGCCAAGCTGCGAAAATGGCAGACAGTTGGCCGATGCATCGCGCACCATGCGGCCCCAGATCAGCACCCACGCCCGGCGCGTGGCACTGGCCGGCGTGATCACCTCCCACGCCAGGCCAAGGATCACGAACAGCACGAGCTGCCAGAAGACGATCAGGCCGAACGACGGCCAGCCGATCCGGACGACCAGCGAAACCACGTTGCCGATGCCGTAGTAGGACACCAGCAACAGGGCGGTCAGCACACCCAGCAGCGCCAGGACATAGGACAGGCGTTTCATGATGGACGGCTTCTGCCCGTGCATCGGCGCCAGAGCAAGCCACTGATGCAGGCCTTCGATGCAAGTTATCGATGCAGGCCGCGGATCCCGGCCGACGGACCCGGCCCGCGTATCATGCCGGACCGATTTCCATGCACGTCGGCTTCGTCTATTGAAGCGCTTGAAGCGAATGGCTCAAGGCGGGCCAATGGGCTCAATGCGGGGCCAACGGCTCAAGGCGGGAGATGAAACGCGATGACCACCCTGGTCACCGGTGCGACCGGCTTCGTCGGCTCCGCGGTCGCGCGGACCCTGGCCGCGCGCGGCCATAGCTTGCGCCTGCTCGCACGCCCGGCCAGCGACCGCCGCAACCTGGCTGGACTGGACGCCGAGGTCGTGGTCGGCGACCTGACCGATCCCGCCTCGCTGGCCCGCGCCGCCGCCGGCTGCCGCTATGTCGTGCATGTCGCCGCCGACTACCGCTTCTGGGTGCCGGATCCCGATGCGATGCTGCGTGCCAATGTCGAGGGTGCCGTCGCGATGGTGCGGGCCGCCGCGCAGGCCGGTGCCGAGCGGATCGTCCATTGCAGTTCGGTGGCGGCGCTGGGCCAGATCGGCGACGGCAGCCTGGCGAACGAGGCGACCCCGGCCCGTCAGGCGGACTTTGTCGGCATCTACAAGCGATCCAAACACCTGGCGGAGAACGCGGTGCTGGACCTGGCGCGGCGGGACGGCCTGCCGGTGGTGGTGGTCAACCCGTCTGCCCCGGTCGGCCCGCGCGACATCAAGCCGACGCCCACCGGCAAGATGATCCGGGACGCGGCGGCGGGCCGGGTGCCGGCCTATATCGACACCGGCATCAACATCGTCCATGTCGACGATGTCGCCGAAGGGCACGTGCTGGCGCTGGAAAAGGGCAGGGTGGGGGAGCGTTATATCCTGGGCGGCGAGAACCTGCTGCTGAAGGACATCCTGGCGCTGGTCGCGGACGTCGTGCATCGCAGGCCCCCCTCGATCCGTCTGCCCGAGGCGGTGGTCTGGCCGGCCGCCCTGGCGATGGAAAAACTCGCCGCGGTGACCGGGATCGCGCCGATGATGACGCGCGACCACCTGAAGATGGCGCGCAAGAAGATGTTCTATTCCTCGGCCAAGGCGACGGCGGAGCTGGGATATCACGCCCGCCCGGTGCGTCAGGCGGTGGAGGACGCCGTCGCCTGGTTCCGCGCCAACGGCATGCTGTCCGGATGACCACCCTGGCGGTCCTGGCCCTGCTGATCTGGCTCTATCTGATCTTCGCCCACGGGATGTTCTGGCAGGCCGGTCCGGTGCTGCCGGTGAGCTATCCGGCCGCTGGCCCACTGGTCGCCAACCTGGCGGTCGCGCCCGCCTCGGTCGCGGCCGCTTCGGTCGCCACCGCGGCGGTCGCCGCTCCATCGGTCGCCACCCCGGCGGTCGCCATCATCGTGCCGGCGCGTGATGAGGCGCCGTTCATCGAGGCAACGCTGCGTTCGCTGCTGGCGCAGGATTACGCCGGTTCGTTCCGGGTGATCCTGACCGACGACAACAGCACCGACGGCACCGGCCGCATCGCCCGCGCGATCGACGATCCGCGCCTGACGGTGATCACCGGCGCGCCACGGCCGCCCGGTTGGAGCGGCAAGCTATGGGCGGTCCAGCAAGGCGTCGCCGAAGCCCCCGAAGCCGAACTGACGCTGCTGACGGATGCGGATGTCGTGCACCAACCGGCCCATCTGGCATCGCTGGTGGCGAAGATCGCGCGCGATGACCTCGATCTGGTGTCCGAGATGGTGAGGCTGGCCTGCGACAGCCGGGCCGAACGGGCGTTGGTGCCGGCATTCGTCTACTTCTTCCAGCTGCTTTATCCGTTCGCCTGGGTCAACGATGGCCTGAAGGCGACCGCCGCCGCCGCGGGCGGCACCGATCCTGATCCGGCGGCGGGCGCTGCGGCGCATCGGCGGGGTCGAGCGCGTGCGCGACGCGCTGATCGACGACGTCGCACTGGCGGCCGCCGTCAAGAAAGGCGGACGGATCTGGCTCGGTCATGCGGATCTGGCTCGCTCGGTGCGCCCCTATCCCGCGGTCGCCGACATCTGGCGCATGATCACCCGCACAGCGTTCGTGCAGCTGCGCTACTCGGTGCCGCGGCTGCTGGCCGCCACGCTTGGCATGGCGCTGACCTGGCTGGTGCCGCCGCTGGCCGCCCTGTTCGGCCACGCAGCGGCGTTCTGGTGCGGCCTGACCACGTGGCTGATGCTGTCGGCGTCCTATCTGCCGACCTTGACCCGCTTCGGCCGCTCGCCGATCTGGGCGCCGTTGCTGCCGCTGGTCGCGGCTTTTTACATGGCCGCGATGATCGGATCGGCGGTCAATCATTACTCGGGCGTTGGCGTCGCCTGGAAGGGTCGCGCGTATCGCGGCGCCGCCGGATGACCCGGCCGGATGACGCCGGCGCCCCGGCTGGGGGGTTGGGGCCATCGCGGGCGGAGACTTCCAGGGTAGCCACGGCGGAGGATGCCGCGGTGGAGAATGCCAGGACGGCGAACGCCCGTGAGGCGGATGCGGGGGTGGAGAACGCCCGGGGGGAAGATGCCCGGGGGGAAGATGCCCGGGATGGAGGATGCCAAAGTGGAAACAGCCAGCGCGGAAGTCGCCGCCGCGGAAGATGCCAGCCAACCGGATGTGGAGACGTGGTCGGGGAAGGGCCGGCACGACGAGAACTTCCCCGTTGGTTCTCACCTGATCGCGCGCCGGTTTCGCGACCCTATTCATCGCTACTACAGGTTCGCCCGCAACGCCGATGACATCGCCGATTCCGCGGTGCTGTCGGCATCGGACAAGTTGGCCCGCCTCGACATCATGCAAGCCGTGCTGCTTGGCCACCGGCAGACCGGGTCACCCAGCGCGCTGGCGCTAGGGGCCAGCCTGGCCGAGACCGGGGTAACCGCCAGCCACGCCACCGATCTGCTCATCGCCTTCCGCCAGGACGCGACCAGGCTGCGCTACGACACGATCGATGAGCTGTATGACTATTGCCGGTACTCGGCGGCGCCGGTGGGTCGCTACGTGCTGGATCTGCACGGCGAACGTCATGAATGCCACGCGTCGTCGGACGCGCTGTGCACGGCGCTGCAGATCTTGAACCACCTGCAGGACTGCGCGAAGGATCTGCGGGAACTGGATCGGTGCTACCTGCCGCGCGCTCTGCTGGATCATTTCGGGAGTTCGGTTGACGACCTGCGGCTGCCGGCCGAGACGCCGGCCTTGCGTCGCGTGTTCATTACCCTGCTGGACCGCGTCGATCGGCTGAACCAGGCGGCATCCGACCTGCCCCGGATGGTCCGCGATCGTCGCCTGCGGCTGGAAACCGGGCTTATCCATGGGTTGTCCAAACGACTGGCCGAACGGCTTAAACGGCACGATCCATTGGCCCAGCGGGTCAAGCTGCGCAAGACCGACGCGGTTTCCAGCGCCCTGACCGCGTTGTTCTCGCTGCGATGAGCGGCCAGCGATGAGCGACCAATGATAAGCGGCCGATGATGAGCAGACAATCCACCCCGCTGGGCGTCGCGCGGGACGATCTAGACGCTGTCGAGGCCATCGTGCGCGCCGCCGGCACATCGTTCTACCACGGCATGCGGATGCTGCCCGCTGACCGTCGCCACGCGATGTATGCGATCTATGCGTTTTGCCGGATGGTTGACGACATCGCGGACGAGGACGGCTCACTGGCCGAGAAGCGGCGCAGTCTGGCGGCCTGGCGCGACATCATCGCCGCGATCTATCGGGCCCCGGCCGCCGGGCTGGTCATGCAGGCCCGGGCAGACGAGCCCGTCACCGAAGGCCGAACCGACGGGCCGGTCACCCGTGTGCTCGCCGCCGCGATACCGCGGTTCGATTTGCGCGCCGCCGACTTCATCGCCGTCATCGACGGGATGCAGACCGATGCTGAGACCGTCGTCGTGGCCCCCGCCATGGCCGAACTCGACCTCTACTGTGATCGCGTTGCCTCGGCGGTCGGGCGGCTGTCGGTGCGGGCGTTCGGCGATACCTCGTCCGCCGCCGATCGGGTGGCGCATGCGCTCGGCCGAGCGCTGCAACTGACGAACATCCTGCGCGACATACAGGAGGACGCGGGCAGAGGGCGGATCTACCTGCCGCGCGGGTATCTACGGGACGCCGGCGTAACCGCTGACCCGGCAACGATCCTGACCGCGCCGGGCCTGCCGGATGTTTGCAACCGGCTGGCCACGCTGGCGCACGGCTATTTCCGCGAAGCCTGGGACGCCATGGATCGATGTGACCGAACCGCGATGCGGCCGGCGCGGCTGATGGGGGCGACCTACGATTCGATTCTGACGGCGTTGGAAAAGCGAGGCTGGAAACGGCTTGACCAGCGCGTCGGCCTGCCGAAGTGGAAGAAACTGTGGCTGGCCTGCCGCTACGGGTTGTTTTGAGCCGGCCGCTTCGCGGCAGGCCGACCGAGGCCGGCGGCGGCGTTGCCGGCAAACCTCCCGCACCGCAGGGAAACCCTGGCCAGCCAAGCCGAGGCTGCGCCGCGATCTGGTTCCGCGGCATTGCGGCAACCCGTGAAGCCACCCACACTTGCTCCCGATGGCAGCGAACGAAGGCCAGCGACGAGCGTCAGGCGGCTATTCTGGAGCGCGTTCAGTGTGACCGGAAACGGTCAGCGCGCTGGAGCTCATCGCTTTCACGAGCAACTTTATCAATCAGACTGTTCCAGTCAGGCTGATGTTGCTTTACTGCGACAGAATCAGATGACTAGGTGGCTGTTTCCGGAGGTTACCATGAAGAAGATAATGCTGGTGCTCGTCAGTGCCGGTGCTGTCCTGACATTCGCTTCATCAGCTCAGGCAGCAGGCGGCTGTGGCGTTGGCTTTCATCGCGGACCCGCTGGCGGATGTCGACCAAACGGGGGCCCTGGTCCAGTCGTGGTCAGGCCGGGCCGTCCAGCCGTTGGCGTGTTCTACCCTGGCCGCGGCTATTGGGATGGCCATCGATACTGGGCGCATCGCTATCGCTGGCATGGTGGCTGGCGCTATCGCTAGCACTCTCCGTGTGAGCAGCGCACGATCGGGTCAGATGTCACCCTGGAGGGAGATTTCAGCGGGCGGTCTGTGGAGCACGCTGGTCGATTCAAATCAATTGGAGAGCGCTTCGCTAAAAGCGCTCTCAGGCTGACCGTAAACGGTCAGCGCGCTCTAGCTCATTGTCTTCACGCGTTCGCCTACCGCGTCATCCGGCCCACGGTCGCAACCAGTTCCTCGATCTTCTGCCGCTGGTCCAGCACGTCGCCGGTCGCGAACGCGTTGGCGACGCAGTGCGAGACGTGATCGCGCAGCACGGCCTCCTCGACCTTGTGCAAGGCCGCGCGCACCGCGTTGATCTGGGTCAGCACGTCGACGCAGTAGCGATCGTCGCTCACCATGCGTTGCAGGCCGCCGACCTGCCCCTCGATCCGTTTCAGCCTGGCAGCGACCGCGGCCTTGGCGGGCTCTTTCATCGGCTCGATCCTTGATACCTTACCCTGGTGGGGTATATAGGCTGAGAACCGCCGGATGTCACGCCCCGACCGGACAGCGGAAAACCACCCGGCATCGGGACACGTGCCGTATCAGGCCTGGGGACACGTCCGGTATCAGGCCTCGGGATCCGCGCTGCGGGGGGCGGCGGAACAGATCACGCGCTGCGAGGAGCAGCGGGACACATCGCGCGCTGCGAGGAGCGGCGGGACCGATCAAAGGAGCCCCAGCATGACCGGCGTCGAAACAAGCCATCCACCGGATCATCACCAGGCCCGCGAAGCGGCCGATCGCGGGCATGACGCGGGAAAGCCCGCCAGCGTCACCGACCCGGTCTGCGGCATGAGCGTCGATCCGGCGACCTCCAAGCACCGCTTTGACCACGACGGCCAGAGCTTCCACTTCTGCTCGGCGCGCTGCCGGGAGAAGTTCGCCGCCTCGCCCGCCACCTACCTGGACCCCGCCGGCGAACCAACGCCCGCTGACCCAAAGCCGGCCGACCCAACGCCGGCCGAGAAGGACGCCAGCTACACCTGCCCGATGCATCCCGAGGTCCGCCAGCAGGGACCCGGCAGCTGCCCGCTGTGCGGCATGGCGCTGGAACCGCTGGAGATGACGGCGGACGCCGGCCCGAACCACGAACTGGCCGATATGAGGCGCCGGCTCTGGATCGGCGCCGCGCTGACGCTGCCTGTGCTGATCCTGGAGATGGGCGGTCATGTTCCGGCCCTCGGCCTCGACCGGATCGTGCCGGCCCGCCTGTCCATCTGGATCCAGTTCCTGCTCGCGACCCCAGTGGTGCTGTGGGCCGGGTGGCCGTTCTTTCAGCGCGCCTGGATGTCGGTCCGCCATCGCAGCCTGAACATGTTCACCCTGATCGCCCTCGGCACCGGCGCATCCTATCTCTACAGCCTGTTCGCCAGCTTCGCGCCCGCTTTGTTCCCCGCCGGGTTCCGCGGCGCGCATGGCATCGTGGCGGTCTATTTCGAACCCGCCGCCGTCATCACCGTGCTGGTGCTGTTCGGCCAGGTGCTGGAACTTCGCGCCCGCGACCAGACCGGCGGCGCGATCCGAGCGCTGCTGAAGCTCGCGCCGAAGACCGCGCGCCGGATGACCGAGGGCGACGCGGACGAAGAAATCCCGCTGAGCGACGTGCGCACCGGCGACCGGTTGCGCGTGCGCCCGGGCGACGGCATCCCGGTGGACGGGGTGGTGGTCAACGGCGGCAGCAACGTCGACCAATCGATGATCACCGGCGAGGCGATGCCGGTCGCCAAGACATCCGGCGACCGGCTGATCGGCGGCACCGTCAATGCCACCGGGGCGCTGGTGATGCGCGCCGAGAAGGTGGGTTCGGACACCGTGCTGTCGCACATCGTCGCCATGGTCGCCGAGGCGCAGCGCAGCCGCGCGCCGATCCAGCGCATGGCCGACAGCGTCGCCGGCTATTTCGTGCCGGCGGTGATCGGCGTGGCCGTGCTCGCCTTCATCGGCTGGGCGCTGTTCGGTCCGGCCCCCGCGCTGGCTTACGCGCTGATCGCCGCGGTCTCGGTGCTGATCATCGCCTGCCCCTGCGCGCTGGGTCTGGCGACGCCGATGTCGATCATGGTCGGCGTCGGCAAGGGCGCGGCCGGCGGCGTGCTGATCAAATCCGCCGAAGCGCTGGAGCGGCTGGAGAAGGTCAACACCCTGGTGGTCGACAAGACCGGCACGCTGACCGAGGGCAAGCCGCGTGTGGTCGCCGTCGTGCCCGAAGCCGGCCTGGATGAGCCGGCGCTTCTGGCGATGGCCGCCAGCCTGGAGCGGGCCAGCGAACATCCGCTCGCGGCCGCCATCGTCGCCGCCGCGCGGCAACGCGAACTGACGGTGACGGAGCCGGCGGACTTCGCCTCGGTGACTGGCAAGGGGGTAACGGGCAGCGTCAACGGCCAGCGCGTGGCGCTGGGCAATGCCCGCCTGATGCAGGACCTGGACGTGCGGCTAGGCGGTCTGGCCGACCGCGCCGACGCATTGCGGCGGGATGGTGCGACGGCGCTGTTCCTGGCCCGCGATGGCAAGGCGGCCGGCATCATCGCGATCGCCGATCCGCTGAAGGCGACGACCCTCGATGCCCTCGCCACATTGCGCGGAGATGGCATCCGCCTGGTCATGCTGACCGGCGACAATCGCACCACGGCCGAGGCGGTCGCCCGCACGCTGGGCATCGACGACGTGCAGGCCGACGTGTTGCCCGAGGACAAGATCCGCGTGGTGCGCCGCCTGAGAAGCGAAGGGCGCATCGTCGCGATGGCTGGCGACGGCGTCAACGACGCTCCGGCACTGGCCGAGGCCGATGTCGGGATCGCCATGGGAACCGGCACCGAGGTCGCCATCCAGAGCGCCGGGGTCACGCTGATGAAAGGCGATCTGGCTGGCATCGCGCGGGCCAGGAGGCTCAGTCACGCGACCATGCGCAACATCCGCCAGAACCTGGCCTTCGCGTTCGTCTACAACGCCGCCGGCATTCCGATCGCCGCCGGGGTGCTGTATCCCTGGTTCGGGATCTTGCTGAGCCCGATCATCGCCGCGCTGGCGATGGCCTTCAGCTCGGTTTCGGTCATCGGCAACGCCTTGCGGCTGCGCTCGCTGCGGCTGTGATCCGGGCGGGGCTTCTGATCAGGGCGGGGCTGTGATCCGGCCTCCGATCAGGACGGGACTGGGATCAGGGCGGGGCCTGCCAACGTTCGTTCGCCGCGGCTGAGATATCCGGTGGATCCACCCGCGGCGCCGATCAGCGCCAGGCCGTCGGGCCGATTTTCGTTGCCGGGCCTTTCATCTGGCCGGGCGTTCGCGCCGGCGCCATACTCCGCTCACCAGCCGGAGGTCGCCATGCCCAACTATGACTTCGTCACCGTCAACGTCTTCACCGACCAGCGTTTCCGCGGTAACCCGCTGGCTGTCATTCCCGATGCGAGCGGCCTCAGCGACGCCCAGATGCAAGCCATCGCCGCTGAATTCAACCTGTCGGAGACCAGCTTCGTGCTGCCGCCCGAAGATCCGCGCAACCACGCCCGCGTCCGCATCTTCACCCGCACGTCGGAGCTGCCGTTCGCCGGCCACCCCAACGTCGGCACCGGCTATGTCCTGGCGACGATGGCCGGCGACCCGCCCGAACACTACACCTTCGAGGAGATCGCCGGCCTGGTCCGGGTGCATATTCTGCGCGGCCTGGACGGCGCGATTTCCGGCGCCCGCATCGCCGCGCCGCGGTCCCTGACCATCGACGTCGGCATCCCGATCGAGACGATCGCCGCCTGCGCCGGCCTCGCCGCGGCGGACATCGCCACCCTGTGCCACACCCCGCTGGTCGCCTCGGTCGGCACCCCATTCGTCATCGCCGAGGTCGCCAGCGTTGAGGCGTTGTCGCGCGCCGCCCCCGATCTTGCCGCGTTCCGGGCCGCCGCCGCGCAGTTCCCCGATCTGGGCGCCCACTTCATGTTGCATCTGTATGCCTGGATGCAGGGCGACGAGCGTCGCATCCGGGCGCGCATGTTCGCGCCCTTGGGCGGCACCATGGAGGACCCGGCGACCGGCAGCGCCAATGCCGCCCTGGCCGCGCTGCTGACCTCGATCGCGCCGGGCGACAATGTGGATTTGCAGTATGCCATCGAGCAGGGGGTCGAGATGGGCCGTCCCAGCCTGATCATTGCCTCCGCGGTCAAGACCGGGGAGGGGCCGGTGTCGGCGAGCGTCGCCGGCAGCTGCGTGCCGGTGATGCGCGGCAGGCTGCAGGTTTAACCGAACGCCGGTGCCGCGAAGCCGAGCACGACCCGGGCGGCCCAGATGCGCGCGGGCCAGATGCGCACGCGGGTCAGATGCGCACGGGCCCACCGCGCGGACCGGCCGATGAAGCTGCCGGTCCACGGTCCACGTTGAACCAAGCTCGGCCGTCAATCGCGCGCTCAATTCCAGCAGAGCCGGCGCACGCCGCCCGCGTTGAACCATCACGCCGGAGATGATCAGCCCCGCGGCGGGCCCATTCCGGCATCGACTGGGACCGCCATGCTCTCAACCGCCGCGTCCGACAGCGCCAGCCGATCCCGAAACGCCGCACCCTCGTGCAGCAGCAGCCACCGCTTGCGCCCGAGGCCGCCGCCGTAGCCGGTCAATGAACCATCCGCGCCGATCACGCGATGACACGGCACGATCACGCTGATCGGGTTCGACCCATTGGCCAAACCGACTGCGCGGACCGATTTCGCACAGCCAAGCCGGGCCGCCAGACCGCCGTAGCTGAGCGTCTCGCCGGCAGCGATCGTGGTCAGGCCGGTCCACACCATGCGCTGAAACGCCGTCCCGGCGGTGCGCCAAGCGATTTCGCCCAGGCATCCGGGCTCGCCTTCGAAATAGCGCGTCAGCCGGTGTCGAACGGCCGCCGGCGCGGCGCCCGGTTCCAGCTTGACGACGCCGTAGTGCAGTCGAAGCAGACGCGCCATGCTGGTTTCACGATCGGCCCAGTCAAAGCCGCGGACGCAACCGGTCTCGTCGGTGACGATCAGCGCTTCGCCGATCGGCGTTGTCAGCCGATCCAGAAGCAGACGCTCAGGCGGCCTGTTGGTCATGCAGCACCTTTCCCAGTGAAGGTGATCGCTTCAGGTTGAAGCGATCATGCTCAGTTCCCGTTGTTTGAGAGGGCGATCGACGTCCGAGGCCGCTTCAACCTCAGACGATGGCGCTCCCGCACGCGATGCGTGCGCTTCCGACGCCCACAGATGCAGCGCCGCATAAGCCCGCCAGGGCCGCCATCGTTCGGCATACGCGAGCAACCCGGCCGAAGATGGCCGCACCCCGCTGGCAGCAGCCATCGCTCGCAGCAGACCGATGTCGGCCGCGGGGAACGCGTCCGGCTCGCGCAGCTCACGCATGCCGATATACTGCGCCGTCCACTCACCGATCCCCGGAAGCGTCCGCAACTGGGCGATGGCCTCCTGCAGGCTTCGCTTCGGGCCGAAGATCAGTGGGTCGGCGACGACCGCCGCCGCCAGCGAGGATAGCGCCACCCGCCTGGCCCTCGGCATGCCGAGGGCGGCCAGATCCGCCCCCGCCAATCGCGCGGGCGTGGGAAACACATGGGTCAGCCCAAGGACAACAGCGGCCGGTTCGGCGATCGCCTCGCCATGGCAGACCACCAGCTTCCCGGCGAGCCGTGTCGCGGCCGACACGGTTATCTGCTGTCCCAGAATGGCGCGGACAGCCAGCTCAAAGCCGTCCCACGCGCCGGGCACCCGCAGGCCCGGCCGGTCGGCGAGAAGCGGTGCGAGGAAAGGATCCTGCCCGAGATGCGCGCCGATCGCCACAGGATCGCAAGCCAGATCGAAGACACGGCGAACCCGAGCGATGATCGCCGGCAAGCCCTTGAGGTTGGGAAATTGAACCGTTGCCCGCAGACAGTTTCGCTCCGCCAGTTCAACGATCAGCACGCCGCGTCCGGCGCCGACCGTGACCGTGCGCGCGTACCGGCCGTTGGACACCGCCTCGACGCCGGGTATCGCCCGCGCGCCCAGGAACGCCAACATGGCGTCCCAGTCGTAGGGCGGTCGGTAGCCCAGCCTGACCGTCACCGCGCCCGTCGCGCCGAAGGGTTCGTCCGCCACGCCGGTTCGCCGCAGCGCCTTGGGCGGCCGGCCGTACAGCCGCTGAAAGATCTCGTTGAACCGCCTTGTGCTGCCAAAGCCGGCCGCCGCGGCAACCTCGGTCATCGGCAGTCGGGTGTCATGGATCAGTTGCTTCGCCAGCAGGATCCGCCGGGTCTGCGCGACAGCGATCGGCGACGCCCCAAGATGCTGCTGGAACAGGCGCCGCAGCTGGCGCTCGCCGATGCCGAGACGGTCGGCCAGAGCCTCGACATTCGCGTCATCCAACGCCCCGGCTTCGATCAGGCCAAGCGCCCGGGACACGCTGTTGGAGCTGCCGCGCCAGAAGGCCAGTTCGGGCGAAGTTTCCGGCCGACACCGCAAACAGGGCCGGTAGCCGGCTTCCTGCGCGGCGGCCGCGGTGGGAAAGAACTGGACATTTTCCCGCCGGGGGGTGGGGGCCGGGCAGAACGGCCGGCAGTAGATCCCGGTTGTCCTGACGCCGACGAACAGCCGGCCATCGAACCGATGGTCTCGCGTCTCGATCGCGCGGTAGCAGGCGTCGTCGTCCATGTCCATGCCCGAATGATCACCCATGCTGGCGGCGTTGTCGCGCGGTTTTCGGACCTCAATGGCACAGCGGCCAAAAGCGGCGGTGTTCAGTCGCGGGCGGTGCTGGCGTCCGCGCCACTAGCCGCGCACGCAGGCGACCCGCCCAGGTGACAACATGCAAAAGCCAGACGGCCTTGTAGGTCCGTCTGGCTTTTGGTTCAGGCACTGGTCCAGAGCGCGATCGTTTGAGGTTCAACCAACCTCAGACGCCAATCGCCCTCGCAAGCAAAGGAAGCCTAGGCCCGCTGGGCCTTACGGCGACGGGTGTAGCCAAGGCCCAACATGCCGGCACCCAGCACCGCGATCGACGCGGGCTCCGGCACCTTGGTGGGATCCTTGACGTCGGTGATACGCACGTCGAACTGGGCCGCTTCGGAACTGGTCGTGCCGGTAATGGCGGTATCATACAGATCGACCTTGGCGATGGCGCCGTCGCTGAACGTGACCATCTGCTCGACATAATCGCCGTTGCTGTCCTGGTGGGTGTCGTTCGCCCATTCCAGCTCACCACTGTCGTCGCGAGCGATGTTGAATGTCGTTTCTTCAACGTCACCACTAAAGCTGGTGTTGGTCGCCGCGCCAGGCTGGGTCCACGCGAATGTCAGGCCGATCTGGTCGGTGTTGGTGACACCGCTGCAGAAAACGAAGAAGCAGCTGCCGTTGCCTTTCTGGGGATCCTGCGTCGTCAGCGTCATGAAGCCGGTCATGTAGTCGCTGCCGCCGGCGACAAGATTTGTGGTGCTGAAGCTGTTCGGGTTTGGATTGGCCTGCACGGTCAAAGCATTGCCGGTCGTGATGTCGGCGAACGTCGCGTTACCAGCGAACACCGTGGCGTGCGCCGCGCCGGCGCCGGCGATGGTCATCAGCATCATCGCGGCACCGCCGAGCAGCGAGGTGCGACCTGATACCTTAGACACTGAGTTGGTGCTGCCGCCGGTGGGACGGAAATGGCTGAAGATCGACATGGGTTATTCTCCTGGATAAAGCAACAACTGCGCTGCACAGGAGACAATTCAACAATCGTGCCAAACATACCCATGTATTACTTGCAAACTATTCTACCGGTTTCCTCCACTATTTCGCGCCAATCGGCACATCATGCTATGCTGAGGCTTTATTGATCCATCGACCTGTAAAGATTTTCGACATCGATCGGTCAGGTTCCCGGTGTCTTGGCGCGAGGCAGAAATACCGGTGCGTGTCTCGATTTCGGAAAAGCGACCTAACGGGTTGATCCGTGCCCGCGTTACATACGTCTATATGAACTTCTCGGCCGCTGAAGCAGTGTAAAATCCGTCAACAACGGTGAACCCAGCTGCCAAAGCGCCAATGCCACGGTACGAAAAAATCATCATCCGGCAGGCCGCGAGAACAGGCAACGCTTCGCATGTCTTTCAGCGACGATCCGGCTCTTTCGCATGGGACGGAAAATCGCAAGGATCACCTGACACCAGCGAATAGATAGCCAGCTTCAGCGCCGGATCTTCATTGGCCTGAAACGTCGCGTACTCGAAGCGCAGCAAGCCTTTGCGCGGATGGTTCAGCAGCTTCTGCCCCGCCGCGACGTCGCGGATATCGTGCGCCTGCCACCAACCCGCGAACTCGGCACTGTCCTGCGATAGGCGTTCCAGCAGGTCGACAAACGCCGGGCTGCCGGCCCATAGATCATGCGTCGCGCGAAACTGCGCCACCATGCGTTTCGCCTCGTCGGCCCAGGTGGTGCCAAACAGGCGCCGAGCCGCCGGGTCGGTCAGCATATAGATCAGGATGTTGCGATCCGCCTCCGCCAGGCGGTCGAAATCGCCGAAGATGTCGACCGCGGCGGCATTCCACGCCAGGATGTCCCACCGGCGGCCGGTGATGTAGGCAGGCTGAGCCAAGCCCTCGACCAGCCGCCGGATCGCCGCGGGCACGCTCTCGCGCTGGAAGGCGCGGCGATCGGTGTTGCTTGCCAGCGCCCGCAGATGGGCATGCTCCGCGGTGCCAAGGCGCAAGGCGCGGGCCAGGGCATCGACGGTGGTGACCGACGGGCTGACGTTGCGCCCCTGTTCGAGCCGGATATACCAGTCGACGCCAATCCCGGCGAGCTCCGCCACCTCCTCGCGTCGCAGGCCCGGCGTCCGCCGCCGGCGCCGGTTCGCCAGACCCATCGCGTCGGGGTTCAGCTTCTCGCGTCGCGAGCGAAGGAAGTCGCCGAGTTCGCTTCGTCCGGGATCCGCCATGATCTTCATGCCGCCATGATCTTCACGCCTGGGCCAAGGTGGGACCGTCCCATCCCAGGATAATACCAGGCCTGAATGCCGGCCGGAAGACCGCCAGATAAGCGTCATCGCACTGTCGGAGAGAAACATGAAAGCTGCCATCCTGAAGGCGTTCGGATCGCCGCTCGCCATCGAGACCCTTTCGGATCCGGCCCTGGGCACCGGCGAGGTCATCGTCGACGTCGCCGCCGCTCGCGTGCTGCCCTACACCAACGAAGTCATCAGCGGCGAGCGGAAGTATCTGCTGGCGCTGCCACTGGCCCTGGGCTGCGGCGCGATCGGACGCGTGCGTGCCGTCGGACCGGACGCGACGCATTTGGTCGCCGGCGACTGGGTCTGCTGCGATCCCACCGTACGCTCCCGCGACGACGTGCTGTCGCCCGACATCACGCTGCAGGGCTGGAGCGCGCGCGGCGAGGGCGGCATGCGCCTGCAGCAGCACTTCCTGCACGGCGCCTTCGCTGAACAGATGATGGTGCCGACCGAGAACGCCATCCGCATCGGCCCGCTCGATCCGGCGCAGGCGGCGCGGTGGTGCGCGCTGAACCTGTTGGCGGTGCCGTATGGCGGTCTGCTCGCGGCGAACCTGCGGGCAGGGGAGACGCTGCTGGTCAGCGGCGCAACCGGGAACTTCGGCAGCGCCGCCGTCGCGGTCGCCATGGCGATGGGGGCCGGCTGCGTCATCGCCCCCGGCCGGAACCAGACGGTGCTCGATGATCTGGCACGTCGCTTCGGGCCAAGGCTGCGACCGGTACGCCTGACCGGCAACGAACAGGACGACAGCGCGCGGATGCGCCAGGCGTCTGGCCCGATCGACTGCGTGCTGGACATCCTGCCGCCCTCGGCCGGCACTGTCCCCGCGCGGGCCGCGATCATGGCGGTGCGGCCCTATGGCAGGGTGGTGCTGATGGGCGGCGTCGGCATGCTGGGCGGGCCGGGTCTGGAGCTGCGCTACGAATGGATCATGCGCAACTGCATCACGATCCATGGCCAGTGGATGTATCCGCCCGAGGCCACCATCCGTCTGGCCGGGCTGATCCGCTCTGGCCTGCTGGATCTCGGTCACTTCGACGTCACCACCTTCGCTCTGGATGACGCCAACGCAGCCGTCGCGCACGCTGCCGCCAACGGCGGTCCGTTCAAGATGACGGTGATCCAGCCCTGATCGTGCGGGCGTCGGCGTGCTTGATCGTGCCAGCGACAAAACGTGCCCAGAAACCGGACAGTATCGAGCTGGACGGCGAAGCCCGATCGCATCCATACCAACAAGGGCTTCAGCGGCACCAACCGGACACGGCCCGGCCTCGATCAGGCGCTCGCGGCGACGCGGAGCAGCGACACGCTGGTGGTGCCGAAGCTCGATCGGCTCGTCCGGTCCGTTCCCGACGCGCGCGCAATTGGCGACGATCTCGCTGCTCGCGGCGTTAGGCTGCAGCTCGGGGCAAGCGCGTGCATGATCCGGCTGACCCGATGGGCAAGCTGTTCCTCAACATCCTCGCGACCTTCGCCGCGTTCGAGGCGGACCTCATCAAGCTCCGCAGCCGCGAGGGCATGGCGGTCGCCCGCTCCAAGGGAAAGCTGTGCGGCAAGCAGCCCAAACTTTCCGATCGACAGCAAATGGAGCTGCCTCGCATGTATGATACCGGCGACTACTCGATCAGCGACCTTGCGGAGCTGTTCTCGATCTCGCGGCTGACTAAACTTCCAGCGCTACCATCGGCCGGGCCGCCTCTGTCTGGGCCGCTAAACCAACCCGTACTGGAAGCAAACGCACGGCCGTCGCCGACGCCACCGGCAGACCTGACGCGACACGGGCCTGCCGATGCCTAGGTCATGTCGGCAGCGATGTCGAGCAGCGGCTTGCCTCCGCTCCTGCGTTCCTCCAAGTCGGCGTGTGCCAGGCCGATCTGTTCCATGGCGTAGCGCCTGCCCAGCGACAGCGACAGCGTGCCATCGGCGAGTCCGGCGTAAAGTGCCGCCGCGCGCGCCTGTATGGTATCCGCGTCGGGCAGGTGGTCCTGCAACCGAGGGCGGGTCAGATAAAGCGACCCGGCTTCGCCCAACTCGGCCGGGTTGAAGTCGTCCACGGCGCCGCCGGACGCCCCAGAGCTCACCACCAGCCCCTTCTTGCGTGTCACTTTGAAATCGTGGCGCAGCGTCGGCTTGCCGACGGAGTCGAACACCACATCCACCCCGGCGCCCCGGTCAGCTCGAGCAACGGTGCGATGAAGCCGCCTTGGTCTGACAGGAATACGTCCTCGGCACCCCGTTCGCACGCGACCCGCTTGTCGTGTTCGGCGCGGACCGTGCCGTAGACCGTGGCCCCTAGACGCGCCGCGAAGCCGACGAGCAGCTGCCCACGCCACCCGCCGCAGCGTGGACGAGGCAGGATTGCCCAGGTCCGAGGCGGCCGACATCCGTTGCCAGGTAGTGCGCGGTGAATCCCTGGAATGTCGCGGCGGCAGCAAGGGAAAGCGGCACGGCTCGTGGCACGTGGACGAGCTGCCAAGCCGCCACGACGGCGAACTCGGCATGGCTGTTCCAGACGAGGCAGTAGGCGACCCGGTCGCCGGGGCGGAACCCGGTCACGCCGGCACCGACCCGCTCCACCGTTCCCGCGCCTTCCATGCCGATGGTGGTTGGCAGGTGGACGGGGTAGGTCTGCGAGTTCGCGAACGCGCCTTTGCGCGTTCCCACGTCCATCACGTTGGTCCCGGCGTGGGCCATCCGCACCAGCACCTCGCCTGCACCGGGATCGGGCACCGGGATGTCCTGAATCCAGAGCACCTCCGCCCCGCCATACTGCTCGATGCGGATGGCCTTCATGTCGTCATCCTTTCCCGCGCCGGGCGCGTGTCCCCAGTTTCTTGGGCCGCGACGAACGCGTGACGCTATCGGACCATATAGTTTGCAGCCGAATCTCGTAGTTCCATAGGAGCCTCTCTTGCCTCGACGAGGCCAAAGCAGCGTGATTTGGCTACGCCTGAGATAAAGCTGGTGATTAGTCCAGGCTCTCCCGAGACGCTGTGCCGTCTGCTTCACTTAGGACCTGTTCGACATTAATCGCTACGAATTGTAGTGTCGAACAGGTCTTAAGCGCTTGTTTTGGCGGGCAGCTTTATCGGCGTGCTGACGCACTTATTGCCGATGCTGCCCTTACCATCCCACGCGTCGCCATCCCGTTGACATCAGCCCGCCGAGGCGGCGCGATCGGGCAGGATCAGGAGCTTGCCGTGCGCGTGTCCGCTGTGGCTCAGTTCAAGCGCCGTGCGCCAGTCCTCGATGCCGAACGTGCGCGCCACGGGTACGGTGAACCGCCCTTCGGCGGCAAGCAGCGCGAAATGGCCGAGCACATCATAGCGTGGAACCAGATCCGCCTCGCGGCCCGTGGTGCGAACGCCAAGCCCTTCCTCGTCGAAATCGGTAATGCTCATGACCCGGCGGGCCTCGCCGTGGACGATCTTGATCAGATCGGGCAACACGTTCGGTGCAAGTGCTGCGTGCAGCACCAGATCAGGCGCTCGCCGCGCGATATCCCGAACCCGCTCCACCATACCATCGCCATAAGGCGTAACCTTTGCGCCCAGGTCCCGCAAGCGGACCGCAAAGGTGTCGCCGGCGGTTGCGATCACATGGGCGTCGCGCATCAGCGCTATTTGAACGGCGGCAAAGCCGACCATCGTCCCACCACCGTTGATCAGGATGGTCTGGCCGCTCGACAGGCCGAGCAGGTCGAGACCGCGCACCGCCGTCTCGACAGCCATTGGCAACGCAGCCGCTTCGGGGAGGCCCAGGCCATCGGGAACCGGCGTCCAGAAGGCCATGATCGCGTAGTCCGATGCGCCGGCGGTCGGGTAGCCCATGTAATCGGGAACGCCGAAGACGAGGTTTCCGACACGGACATTCGTGACGTCTTCCCCAACAGCATCAACGGTTCCGGAAACATCAAGCCCGATCCCGCATGGCAGAGCCCCCGGCATGAAGCCTAGGCATAGGACCCAATCCATGGGGTTGAGCGCACACGCGTGGACCCGCACGCGAATCTGGTCCGCGCGCGGACTGGGAACAGGCGCATCCTCCAGGCGCAGCACGTCGGCCCATTCGCCATGGCTATGGAAGCGTATCGTCTTCATGCTGGCAGGTTCTGGATTGCTCATGGTGGTCCTCCATTTCTCAGCGGCACGATCCCTCGTCGTGGCCGGGTTCGCGTATTGAACGATCAGGTTCTCAGGTTTATCGTCAGTGGCTGACTTAATCGTATCGTCAGTCGCTGACAAGGGTGGCGGATCAATGCCGCGGGACTACATGGCGCGATCCGTCAGGCCGGTGACGGCAAATCCATGCTTAACGTCGCGCGCATCCTGGGTGATCAAGGCGGCAGTCGGCCTGTCTGCTGTTATCGCGGCGAGCATCACCTTGGCTTCGCCATTTTCGCCATCTGCATGAGCATGAACTGGGGCGCGACTCGGCTCATCGCGTTCAACACGTTGGCGAGGCCGGGCCGGATTTCGAGCTTGCCCCCCTCGATGCCGGCTATGGCGCGCCTGGCGAGCAGCTGGACGCTCATCGGCTTCTGCCCCCGCGTCTGCTCGGCGAATTCGCCGCGGAACAGCGGCGTCTCGACGCCGGGCGGAGCCAACTCGACCACGGTCACGCCGGTGCCCTGAAGCTGGACGCGAAGCGATTGCGTGAACGAGTGGATTCCCGCCTTGGCAGCGCAATAGACGGGGGCCATGGGAAACGGGACGAAGGCCAGTCCCGACGAGACATTGACGATCAGCGCGCCGGGCCGGCTCCTCAGGTGCGGCAGGAACTGCTGAACCATCCGCACCGGCCCATTGAGGTTGATCTCGATCTCACGCGTCACGTCCTCGAGGCCGCGTTCCTCATTGAGCTTGAGGTTGCGCATGATGCCGGCGTTGTTGAACAGGGTGTCGAGGGCCGGAAAGTCCGACAGCACGGCCTCGTACAGCGCCGCGATGGCTTTCGGGTCGCTGACGTCGCTGCTGAAGGTGTGGACGCCGGGGAGCGCCTGCGTGGCTGCGCCGAGCCTGTCCTGATCGCGGCCGGTCACAATCACCGTGTTGCCGCGGCCGAGCAATTGCCGGGCCAGCTCAAGGCCGATGCCGCTCGTGCCTCCGGTGATCAGGACGGTTCTGTGTTCCAGCTTCATGCGGGGCTCCTCGCGCCGGTGACGGCGCTTGCTACCTGCATCTAAGCGCTAGCACTCTCTTTCCGGAAGAAGGCACCTTTTAGTTCTATACTAACCAGGAGGAGAGTGTTGATGCCGGCATTACCGCACTTCACGGCCGAGCAGATCGCGATGGCGAAGCTGTATGCGATCGCCACGCCGCCCGACGACATCGACCCCCGCGTCGAGGCGCTGGTGCACGAGTTGATCGGGCGCGTTGCCGACAAGTGGACGATGCTGGTTCTGGAGGTCCTGGGTGAGCATGGCGAACTGCGCTTCACGCGCCTGAGCGAATTGGTCCCCGGTATCAGCCAGAAAATGCTCACCCAGACCCTGCGCCACATGGAACGCGACGGCCTGTTGGTGCGGACGGTGCATCCGGTCGTGCCGCCCAAGGTCGAGTACAAGCTTACGACTCTCGGGCTGACACTCGGCGCCGCCTTCTGCGGCGTGTGGGTATGGGCGGTGGAAAACCTCGAGGGGGTCGAGCAGGCACGCCAAGCCTTCGACGGCAAAACCAGAGGGGGCTGACATCCGACGCAGGTCCGCTTCGGATCAAAGCGTTTGCTACGACACCATCGCCGAGATGCCGGCATTCCTGACATAGGTGTTGCATCCCGTTGCTTCGCGGACCCCGGGTTGGCCGCGGCCGCCGCTCACGCCAGCCAGGTGAACAGCACCGTCAGCAGCGCGACCCCCGCCACCAGCCAGGTCACATAGTCGCCGATAAACCCGCGGTGCACGGTGTCCAGAGCCGCCAGCAGCCGGCCCGGTCCGGCCGCCCAGCCGCGCGCGAAACCCGCCGCCGCCGCGCCCAACCGGTCCCGCAGCCGCCGCCCGTGCAGGGCCACCGCCAGCAGGCCAAGCGCGCCCAGCGGCCCCTCGACAAGTGACCAGTCCGGCGTCGGCATGATCGCACCCGGCGCCGCGACAAGACCCCGCATCCCCTTGCCACGCAGCACCAGATCGGCATAGCCGCCGCTGTCCATCAGCTGGCGCGCCGCCGCCATCGCCATCGCCGGCAGCCGCGGATACCAGGCGATCAGCACCGGAAGCAGCATCAGCGCCCAAGCCACGCCCAGCATCACCCGCGGCAGCTCGGGCGTCGAACCGTCGCCGTCGCGCTGCTCCGTCTCACCGGAGCGGTCGCTTCCCGCCGAACGGGGACCCCAGCCCAGGAACACGTGCGCGGCGAACCGCAGCACCGCCGCCGCCGTCAGCGTCTCACCGGCGGTCAGCACCCAGTGCAGCCATGGTTCCCCGGCGGCGCGTGCGGCCTGATCGATCATCGCCCGGCCGATGAAAGTTCCGAACGGCGGCAGGCCGAACAGCCCCAGGGCGCCGACGACGAACAGCACGCCGGTCAGCCGCATGAAGCCGCCACGACCATGCAGCGCGTCCTCATCGACGCTGCCAAGCTGGTTGAGCACGATCCCGGTGCCGAGAAACAACCCGGCCTTCAGCGGGCCGTGCGCCAGCAGATAAAGTCCCGCGCCGGCGGCCGCCGCGATCGCGGCCGGATTGCCAGTCCCCCCATTGCCAGTCCCAAGCGCCGCCCCACTGGCAGCTCCACTGGCCGCCAGCGCCAGACCGCACAGCATGATGCCGACATGGCTGATGGTGGAGAATGCGAGCAGCCGCTTGGCATGTTGCTGGCGAAAGCACATCACCCCGCCGACCAGCACGGTCAGCACGCCGACATACAGCAGGACGTGCCATAGCACCGCGCCGGCACCCCCCAGACGCGGGGCGAACACGGTGAAATAGACCCTTGCGAGGCCGTATAGCCCCAGCTCCGCCATGATCCCGCTGATCAGGATGCAGACCGGTGTCGGCGCCACCGCATCGGCATCGGCATGCCAGAAGTGGAACGGCACCGCCGCGGCCTTGACCAGGAACCCAGCCGTGACCAGCGCCAGCGCGACACCCAGATAGGCCGGCGGGACGCCATCGCTCGCCCGCAGCGCCACACCGAGCTGCGCCAGATTGAGCGCGCCCAGCCGGCTGTACAGCAGTGCGATCCCCCACAACAGCAGGTAGGCGCCCAGGCTGCTGATCACCGCGAAGGCGATGCCGCCGGCCAGCGAGGGCGCCTCGATCTTGTAGGCCGTCAGCGCATACGCGGTGGTCGCCATCAGCTCGAAGAACACGAACAACGTGAACAGGTCGCCGCTCAGGCAGTAGCCGACGATGGCGGCCAGGAACACCAGCACCAGCGTGGCGAACAACCGACTGACTTCCTCGAAGTAGAAGGCGGCGTAGACCAGCGAGGCCGCGGCCAGCGTGCCGCCCAGCACGACCAGCGCACAACTCGCCGGCGCGGCGACGAAGCCGATGCCGAGTGCGACGCCGCCATCTGGCCGCCAGCCGCCGAACCAGTAGACCAGTTCCCCAGATGCCGCCGTGCGCAGCATCAGCACGACCGCGAGGCCGGTCGTGACGACGGCGGCGGTGACCGCCAGCAAGCTGACCAGGGCGGCGGGCAGTAGCCGGTTGAAACAGGCCAGCAGCGCGGCCGCCAGCAACGGCAGCACCAGCATGACGGGGATCAGCGTCATGGTTTGTCGAATGGTTTCAGCCGCGCCGGGTCCAGCGTGCCGCGCTTCTTGTAGATCTGGATCGCCAGCGACAGCAGCAGCGCGGTCACCGTCGCACCGACGACGATGTCGGTCAGCACCAGCGCCTGCACGACCGGGTCGACGGCCGGCTGGCCGATCCGCCCATCATTGAACACCGGTGCGATCGCGCCGGTGCGATAGCCGCCGGCGAGTAGCAGCACATAGGTCGAGGACTGCACCACCGACAGGCAGATCACCAGATTGATCAGATTGCGGGTGGTCGCCATGCCATACAGCCCGATCAGCAGCAGCCACAGCGCGACGATGTACGGCAGCAGGCTCAATGGGTTGGGTTCCGCTGGTTCGCGCGCGGCGGCAGGCGGCGGATCTCCTGCACGAACTCCAGCACCAGCACGGCGAAACCGGCCGCCACCTCGAGCGCGACCGCCATGTTGATGACGATGATCGTTCCCGACGAGGCCAGCGTTCCGGTGGTGCCGAGCGGCAGCACGTTCTGCAGGAACGCGGCACCCGAGGCCAGCGCGGCGACCCCGATCAGTCCGTAGGCCGCGGCCCCCACCGCCTCGGCGACATCGGTCGGCGTCTTCGGCACGGTGCCGCGAAACGCCTGGTAGCTGCGTGTGAGATACACCAGCACGCACGCCGACCCCAGGATCGCGCCGCCCTGGAAGCCGCCCCCCGGCGTCAGCGCCGCATGCAGGGCGACGTAGATGCCGAACAGCACCAGCAGCGCCAGCGAGGGGCCGCCTGTGATCGCCGCCAGATCCGAACGCGGCAGGTCGGGGCGGCCTTCAGCGGTTTCCTGCTCGCCACTCTCACCGTCCTCGTGCGTTTCCGAGCGGAGCAGCAAGGTAACGCCGGTGACGGCTGCGAACAGGATGAATTCCTCGCCCAGGGTATCGAGGCCGCGATAGTCGAAATTGATCGCCGTGATCGCGTTGGTCACATGACGCTGCGCCGGCGCGAGCTGGTTGATCAGCAGCCCGTACGGCCCCGGATAGTCGCCAAACGCCGGCAGGCCGGGCAGCGCGGCGATCATCATCACCGCCATCACCGCCAGGCCGGCGAACAGCATGATGTGCTTGACCCGCGAGCTCATCTTGTTTTCGGGCTCATCTTATTCTGGGGATCATCTTTGCCCTCCGGCCTGGTCTGAACGGTGGTCGTCGGCCGGCGTGTTCGGGTTCGGCTTCGATGTGCTGATCAGCGCTGCCAGCAGCATCAGCGGCGTCGCCACCACGCCGACCGCGAGTTCCGCGAGAGCCACGTCCGGCGCCTGCAGCACCATCAGCAGCAAGGTCAGCACCAGGCCGTAGACGCCGACCAGCAGCACCTGGCGGCGTGGCTCGCGGATCAGCACGAGCGCGCCGCCGACCGCCGCCGTCATCAGCAGGAACACCGCCTGCAGCCAGCCGAACATGTCCTGCGGCATCAATCGGCCTTCGGCTTGGGTTGAAGCTCCCCCGGCTGGGGAACCCGCGGGGCGGCGTCCGCGGGTGCCGGGTCCACCGCTTTGGCCTCGCGTGCCCAGATGGCGCGCGCCAGCATATGGGTCAGCACCGGCCCGGCGACCGCCAGCAGCAGCGCGATCGCGACTACCTTCACCTCGTCCTGCAGCCCCGCCCGGTCGAGCAGCACGGCCGCCGCGATCAGCACCGGCCCCACCGTCGTGGCCGGCGCGTTGAAATGCAGCCGATCGAGGGCATTGCGCATACGCAGCAGACCCAGGCAGCAGCCAAGCTCGACCAGCACGCCGGTGCCAAGCGCCGCATCGCCCAGCACCACGGCCACGCTCACAGCCACCGCTCAAAGACATGGGCGATCAGCAGGCCGCTGGGCAACGACAGCACCGCCAGCGTCAAGGCGACGTCGATGAAGGACTGATTGCCGATGCCGACCACCAGCGCCACCAGCGTCAGGCAGGCTACCGTGCCGGCCATCTGACCGGCCACCAGCGCGTCCGACAGCGGCGCGCGCAGCATCACCCACAGACACGGCAGCAGCCCCAGCGCGAGCGCCAGGGCCGCGCCGTACCAAACCATCTGACCCATCAGGTCGGCTCCATCGCAAGCGCCCTGTCAGGGGACCCTGTCACGGGACCCTGTTCCGGGACCCTATCACGAGACCCTATCACATAGGCATGTCACAGCGGCCACACCTCGTCGCCGCGCCCCGGCGGGGTTCGCGGCACAAGCTGATGGACCAGCAGACTGCCGGTCGGCAGCGGCTGCCGCCGCGCATCCCGGTCACGCTGGCGCAGCACCACGAAGACGTTCGGCGTCACCGATAGGCCGCCGAGGACGAGCGCCCGCCGCCCGGCCTCATGCGCCGGCGGCAACCCGGTCTGGGAGCGGAACGGGATGGCCAGCGTCCGGCCCAGCCCATCCGGCGGCACCCTGCCAAGCCCGGCGCGCAAGATCGTCGCGGTGTCCTTCAGCACGGTCCAGGGCAGCGATGCGAGCCGTCTCAACCAGGCGATCCGGATCGCGAAATGCCGTTGCGTGTGGGCGTGCAGCGTCTCGAACGCGATCGTCGCCAAGACAGCGGTGGCCGCACCGGCGACCAGTTCGTCCGTTACCAGCTGGTCAACCAGCAGGAGGTAGACGCCAAAGAACACAGCGAACCGCGATCCCCGCCAGACGGCCGTTACCATGCCACGTTCCCACCAACGCCGTGCCGACCGATCGGGTGAGGCAACCCCGGCAGCAACTCCGAGCCATCTGATCAGTTCCGGTTGGGTCAGGCGATAGAAATCGTCGTCCACCGCCTGGCCGATGGCAACGGGCGGCGTTACAGCGTGATGGCTTCAGGTTGAAGCGATCGCTTGGGCCAAGGGAAAGGGGGGATCATGGACACCAACAACACAGCTGCCGCACCGGACGCAGTCGAGACATCCAGGCAGCTTGCCGAAACCGACGCGATGTTGAACGCCTGGTCGTCATGGATGGAGGCAGTGTCGTGCTCCGCGCGGCAGTGGGTCAACATGCTGGGCGATGCCGGGGCACGATCTTGGCCGCTGACCCCGGACGCCGCTGGCCTAGGCCGTGGCATTCAGCAGATGAACGAGGTGCTGGCCAAGGATCCGGTGCTGCGCTCGATCGATCAGATGTGGAACGCCAACCCGCTGCGCGACGTGATCCCGCTGGACTGGGCGGAAATCGCCCGCGCGCTGCGCACCGTCTGGCTGCGCTCCCTGCGCCAGCCCGGCCACGCCCTGTCGTCGGCCTGGGATCTCAACGCGCGCCTGCTGACCGCCGCGACCGAAATCTGGACCGAGGCTGGCTTGCGGTGGATGAGCGGCGCGGCCGGTGGTGCCGCGGAAGCCAGACCCTCCGATAAACGCTTCGCCGCCCCGGAATGGCAGAGCAACCCGGCGTTTCGCACCTTGAAGGAGGTCTACCTGCTCGCCTCGGACTGGTTGTTGCGGCAGACCGAGGCGCCGGACATGGACCCGGCCGAACGGCAGCGCCTGAGCTTCCATCTGCGTCAGTTCGTCGATGCGATGAGCCCGTCTTTGCTGCTGCTGTCCAATCCGGAGGCCATGCGCCGGGCGATCGAGACCGGCGGGGCCAGTCTGGCTGATGGCGCGCGCAACCTGATGCACGACCTGGCGGAGGGGCGGCTGAGCATGGTGGACGCTACCGCGTTCGCGCCCGGACGCAACCTGGCGATGACGCCGGGCAAGGTGGTGCTGCGCAACAAGCTGATCGAACTGATCCAGTACACCCCGACGACCGAGACGGTGCACAAGGTGCCGCTGCTGATCCTGCCGCCGTGGATCAACAAATACTACATTCTGGACATGCAGCCGAAGAACAGCATGGTGCGCTTCCTGGTGGAGCAGGGTTTCAGCGTCTTCGTGGTGTCCTGGAAAAACCCCGACACCGCGATGGATGGCACGACGATCGAGGACTACATGGACCTCGGCCCGCTGGCGGCGAGCGAGGCGGTGAGCGCGATCACCGGCAGCCGGACGATGAACGTGATGGGCTACTGTATCGGCGGCACCTTGCTGGCGATGACCCTCGCCTGGCTCGCCGCACGGGACGACAAACGATTTGCCTCCGCCAGCTTCATCGTCTCGTTGCAGGACTTCACCAAGGTTGGCGATACCGCGGTGTTCCTGGGCGAGCCGGCGATCGACTTCGTCGAGCAGCAGATGATGCAGCGCGGCTACCTCGACAGCCGCGAGATGTCCAACATGTTCAACCTGCTGCGCTCGAACGATCTGATCTGGTCGAACGTGGTGAACAACTATCTGCTGGGGCAGAAGCCGGCGGCGTTCGACCTGCTGTACTGGAACAGCGACGGCACCCGCATGACCCGCGCGGCGCACAGCTGGTACCTGCGCAACACCTATGGCGAGAACAACCTGGTCAAGCCGGGGAAGATCGAACTGAAGGGCGTTGCGCTGGACCTGGGCCGGATCAAGCTCGATGCCTACGCGGTCGGTGCGGAGAAGGATCACATCGTGCCGTGGGATGGCGCGTGGCGGTTGACGCAACTGACCGGCGGGACGGTGCGCTTCGTGCTGGCCTCCAGCGGGCATATCGCCGGGATCATCAATCCGCCCGGGGGCAAGGGCACGTACTGGGTCAACGATGGCAGTGGGCCGGCCGACACGCCCCGGCAGTGGCGCGAGTCTGGTTCGGCGCACGACGGAAGCTGGTGGGTTGACTGGGTCGGCTGGCTGGCCGCCCACGCCGGGCCACGCAGCGACCCGCCGCCGCTCGGCAATGCCGCATATCCGGCCCTGGACGACGCGCCGGGCCGCTACGTGCTGGAGAAATGATCGGCTGCGCGGCGGGTTCGGCGAGTGACCAGGGGTTTACAGGACCGAGACGATTTCACCCGTTTGGGCGTCAAGTGGTCGGAGTGTTCGCGTCAGACGGTAGTTTTTTGCATGCCTCCTGCCGGATTTGGTGGGGCGGGTATAAAGGAGTGGCGGCATTCGACGGCTCATTTGCGCCCGTTTCAGTCGTAGACGGATTGATCTCGATGTCTCGAGAGCGGACGTAGCTTTAGCTACTTTGGGCGGGATATGGTGGGTATGGGGACAATCAACGATCAGCTTAGTTTTCGTCTCTCCTAAGAGGTAGTTTTGAACTGGATAGATAAACATCAACTCGATCTGTTTGCGGAGACGACAAGCGGAAAGCTGAAATTGCCGCGGTTAGCCGCTGAACTGATACTTGCCACAAGCGAGATACCCGACGTCTTGAGATTCCTCGCAGATGAATCCGGCGAAATCAGAGGATTTGATGCCGTCCTCGTTTCGTCGGGCGCGCCGCCCTTTGTCCCGGCCGGAAAGGCGACCTAGTCTGTCTCCTGCTCGGCCTGTCCGACGAGCCGCAGTCATGGGCCTTCGTCGACTCGTTGGGTGACGACGTGGCCACCGCGTTCTGGCAAGCGCGACCGCCTTGGCATGTTCAGGAGCACGGGCAGCAAACACGGGACCTTGTGGCGGAACGATACCTCAAGGTTGGCAAGCCCGGGGATGCCTTGTCGACGCTTGCAGATGGGGGAGACGTGTCCTCGGCGCTCGCGTTCCAGGTGCTCGACCAGTTGCTGGGCGTCATCAACTCCGGCGTCATAAATGACGGCGGGATGCTGCAATATCGGATCGATCGCCTGTTCACCACCCTTCGCTCCCAGCCCGACGTGGATCGCGCCAAACTCGCCAAACTGGAGTTCGCATACCTCCCGTTGCTGACCGGCCCTGGGCAGAGAGAGCAGCCGTTGGTTCTGTTCGACATCATGGCCGCCGACCCGGCTAATTTCGTTGAAGCGCTAAAGCTGGTCTTTCATGCAAAGAACGCCGCGCCGGAGGATAAGGAGAGGGTCGACCAAGCGAGGGCACGTGCCGCCTACAATCTCCTGGAGGCATTCGGCAAGGTACCAGGCGTCACCGAGACTGGGGTGGATCACGCGGCCATGGCGCATTGGGTGAGAACTGCCTTGGAGGCTCTCGCTGCCTCAGACCGGCTAGAGGTCGGCGCGTCCTATATTGGCAAGCTGCTTGCCCACGCGCCGCACGATCCCCGCGACAACGCTTGGCCCACCATCGCGCTACGCGAAATCATCGAGCAGGAGAGATCTGAGCCACTGGAGCAGGGCTTAGTCATCGGGCGCTTCAATATGCGCGGCGTTCATACCAAGGGTATATATGATGGCGGAGACGAGGAGCGGCGCTTTGCTCGCCACTATCGCGAATGGGCGACGGCCTGCGTTGCATGGCCCAGAACGACTATCATGTTGCAAGGCATCGCCGCTGAGTGGAATAGGCAGGCCGAATACGAGGACAATCAGGCGCAACAACGATTGATGAAAGACTGATGTGCTCGCAATGACTGTTCCGCCTAGTTGAGCATGGCCAGCATTCACTTCAGGGCATCCGACATTGCGGCGACGACAGTCCGCTTACTCAGTAGGGACGCTCTGAAGCGGACGGTCTGAAATCGGCCATTACCGGTCGGACCACGACTGCGAAGGCCCCCGCCGAATTGAACCCCGCTGTAGGAGCTGGCCAGGAAATTTGCATGAAGCTTTCGGTGCCGTTGCAGCCGGACCCCTTCAATGTCATCCAACAACCCGAACCCGACCTAGACTCCGCTGCTTCCCGAACCCCTGATGTCAACGCCCGCCCCGAACGCCCGCTACTCCACCGTCACCGACTTCGCCAGGTTCCGCGGCTGGTCGACGTCGGTGCCCTTCAGCACCGCCACGTGATAGGCCAGCATCTGCACCGGGATCGCATACAGGATCGGCGCGACGAACGGGTCGACCGCCGGCAGCACGACCGTTTCCACCGCGATGCCACGCAGCTTCGCCGCCCCGGCCGCGTCGCTGAACACGATGACCTGGCCGCCGCGCGCCGCCGCCTCCTGCAAATTGGAAGCGGTCTTCTCGAACAGCGGCCCGGATGGGGCGATCGCGATCACCGGCACCGCGGGGTCGATCAGCGCGATCGGCCCGTGCTTCATCTCGCCGGCCGCATAGCCCTCGGCGTGAATGTAGCTGATCTCCTTCAGCTTCAGCGCGCCTTCCAGCGCGATCGGAAAGCAGTTGCCGCGGCCCAGGAACAGCACGTCGCGCGCCTTGGAGACGCGATTTGCGATCGACATGATCGCCGCGTCGTTCGCCAGCACCTCGGCCGCCCGCCCCGGAACCTCCAGCAGAGCGGCGGTCATCGCCGCCTGTTGTTCGGCACTGATCGCACCGGTGGCCCGCCCCGCCGCCAGCGCCAGGCAGGCTAGCACCGACAACTGGGCGGTGAACGCCTTGGTGCTCGCCACGCCGATTTCGGGGCCAGCCACCGTTTCCAGTACCGCATCGCTTTCCCGCGCCATGGTGCTCTCCGGCACGTTGAGGATCGACAGCACCCGCTGACCCTGCTCGCGCATATAGCGCAACGCCGCCAGGGTATCGGCCGTCTCGCCCGACTGCGACACCAGCAGCCCAAGCCCGCCGCGCGGCATCGGCGGCGTGCGGTAGCGGAACTCGCTCGCGACATCGCCGTCGGCGGGAATCCGAGCCACCGCCTCGAACCACCAGCGGCCGACCAGCCCGGCGTAGAACGCGCTGCCGCAAGCACTCATGGTGATCCGCGACACCTTGCGGAAATCGATCCCCAGGTCCGGCAGCGCCACCGCCCGGCTGCCCGGACTGATCATCTGGTGCAGCGTGTCGCCGATCACCGCCGGGTGCTCGTGCAGCTCCTTTTCCATGAAGTGACGGAAGTTGCCCTTGCCGATCGCCGCCCCGGTCATCCGGGTCTCCTTGATCGCCCGCTCGACCGGGTTGCCGTCCATGTCGAAGAACCGCGCACCCCGCCGATCGACCACGGTCCAGTCGCCATCGCGCAGGTAGGCGATGCGCCGGGTCAGCGGCGCCAGCGCCAGCGCGTCCGAACCCACGAACATCTCGTCATCGCCGAACCCGACCGCGAGCGGCGCGCCGTGCTGAGCGCCCACGATCAGCTCCGGATGGCCGGCGAAGATCATCGCCAGCGCATACGCACCTTCCAGCCGCCGCAACGCCGCCCCGGCTGCCTCGATCGGCGCCATGCCGCGCTTGAGGTGCAGATCGACCAGTTGCGCCACCGTCTCGGTGTCGGTCTCGGTGCAGAACTCCTGGCCCTCGGCCTCCAGTTCGGTGCGCAGTTCGGCGTGGTTCTCGATGATGCCGTTGTGCACCAGCGATACAAGCGCGGTGCCGTGCGGATGCGCGTTGCTCTCGGTCGGCGCCCCATGGGTCGCCCAGCGGGTATGGCCGATGCCGATCGAGCCGGGCAGGGCGCTGCGATCGAGCGAGGTCGCCAGGGCGCTGAGCTTGCCTTCCGCGCGCCGCCGATCGATGTGCCCGTTCACCAGGGTGGCGATGCCGGCGCTGTCGTAGCCGCGGTATTCCAGCCGCCACAGCGCATCCAGGATGATCGGCGCGGCGGGACGCGCGCCGATGACGCCAACAATGCCGCACATTCAGGTATTTCCCTTTCCAGCCGTCGCCCGCATTGCCTTCTTTCGCTCCTGTGCCGCCGCCCGCATCCGCGGCGCCCGCCCGGGCTTCTGCACCTGCCGCCCGCGCCCCAGCGCCAGCGCGTCACGCTCCACGTCCTCGGTGATCACGCTGCCGGCGGCGATCATCGCGCCATCACCGACCGAGACCGGCGCCACCAGCGCCACGTCCGAACCAACGAAGACATGCGCCCCGATCGTCGTGCGATGCTTGCTGTAGCCGTCGTAGTTGCAGGTGATCGTGCCGGCGCCGATATTGGTTCCGATCCCAACCGTAGCGTCACCGATATAACTCAGATGGTGCGCTTTGACACCCGACGCCAGATGCGAGGCCTTGATCTCGACGAAATTGCCGACATGCACGTCCTGATCCAGCCTGGCACCCGGCCGTAATCGGGCGAACGGGCCGATAATGGCGCCAGCACCGATATCCGCCCCCTCGATGTGGCTGAAGGCGCGGATCAGCACGTTGCCGGCGACGCTGACGCCGGGGCCGAAGAACACGTTCGGCTCGATCGTCACATCCGCCGCCAGGCTGGTGTCGGCCGACAGGAACACCGAGGACGGATCGATCATCGTCACCCCGGCGTCCATCGCCGCCTGTCGCAGCCAGCCCTGCAGCACGGCTTCGGCCCGTGCCAGCTCGGCGCGCGAGTTGATGCCGGCCAGTTCGCTCGCCGGTGCCTCCACCGCGGCCACGACCCGCCCGTCGGCGCGGGCGAGCGCCACCAGATCCGTGAGATAGTATTCCGCCTTGGCGTTGTCGTTGCGCACCGCGCGCAGCCAGCGCCGCATGTCGGCAGCCTCACCGCAGAGCACCCCGGCGTTGCAGAGATCGGTGGCGCGTTCGTCCGGGGTCGCGTCGGCATACTCGACGATGCGCTCGACCCGGCCATCGCCGGCGCTGATGACCCGCCCATACCGCGCGGCGTCGGCTGGCCGAAACGCCAGCAGCGACAACCCGGATGCGGCGCCGCCGGGCGGCGCGTGCCGCTGGATCAGCCGACGCAACGTGGTGGGCCGGATCAGCGGGTTGTCGGCATACAGCACCGCCACGTGCCCGCTGCCGAAATGCTCGACGGCCTGCAGGGCGGCGTGCGCCGTGCCCAGACGGTCCTGCTGAACAACGCAAACATGCGGTTCGGCTTCATGGCGCACCAAATCCATGTCGGGACCCAAGACAACGACGATGCGATCGAAGACAGCCTCACAGCTGGCCAGCAGGTGGCGCAGCATCGACCGTCCCGCCAGCCGGTGAAGTGTCTTCGGCAGCGACGACTTCATGCGGGTGCCCAGGCCGGCGGCCAGGACGATCGCGGTTGCTTGCATACGCGGCCCCTGCTTGGCTGGTGGACCGATCCCGGCGCCTGATGCCCAGACGTTCGGGGAGGCGGCTCATCAAATCAGAATCCAGCCGACAGGGTCTGACGAGCATGTCCGTCAGACCGCGTCTACTGGAGAGTCTGGCGTAGCGGCGAGGGAGGATAAATGTCAAAGACTACCGTTATGCTACTGGTTCAATTTACGCTGCTGGATGCAACATAGTGTCGCGCACCCTGTTGCTGGATCTGGATGGGACCCTGGTCGATACCGTCCCGGACCTGACCGCCGCCATCAACCGCATGATGCGGTCCCGAGGGTTGGCGGCGTTCACCACCGGGCAGGTGGCGGCGATGGTCGGCGATGGCGTGGCAACGCTGCTCAGCCGCGCCTTCGCTGCCCGCGACCGCCAGCCTGATCCGACCGCGATCCAGCGGTTCACCGCCGACTACACCGCGCACATCGCGGTCGAGAGCAAGCTGTACCCGCAGGTTCTGCCGGTGCTTCACACGCTGGCCGCGCAGGGCTGGCGCCTTGCCGTCTGCACCAACAAGCCGGAGCACGCGGCGCGGGCGCTGCTGCGGGCGGTCGGGCTGTCGCCGCTGCTGTGCGCGGTCGGCGGCGGCGACAGCTTCCTGGTCCGCAAGCCCGATCCGGCACATCTGCTCGCCACCCTGGCGCTTGCCGCCGGCCAACCCGACGCGGCACTGATGCTTGGGGATCATCGAAACGATGTGACGGCGGCACGGGCGGCTGGTGTGCCCAGCATCTTCGCCGGGTGGGGATATGGCGCGGCGACGATGGCCGAGGGCAGCACCGCGGTCGCCCGCGACATCACCGAAGCCGCCGCGATCGCCAACCGCCTGCTGCCACCGCCCGCATGAAGCGCGCACGCCTCTCTTGTCCTGGATCGGAAGTCACCGTCGGGATTTCCTTGATCCGGCACGGATCGGGGCCAGCACGGATTGGCCCGATACGGATCGGCATCGGCAATTCGTCGCCAGTGCCAACCTGGACACAAAGGTGATACAGTGATCCTACGATGGAGGTGCGCCATGGACGACGCGGGCGTCGTGCCAACCCGGCACAAACTGGACGTCGACGATTATCACCGAATGGCCGACGCCGGCATCTTTGGCGAGGACGACCGGATCGAACTGATCGATGGGGGCCTGATCGACATGGCGCCGATCGGCCAAGGCCACGCGGCCATTGTCAGCGGATTGAACGAAGCGCTGGTCCTGGCGTGCGCTGGCCGCGCCATCGTCTGGCCACAGAACCCCATCCGGCTCGATCGATCGAACGAGCCGCAACCCGACCTGGCGGTCCTGCGGCGCCGGGCCAACTTCTACGCAGCGGGCGAGCGGCCCGGCCCGGCGGATGTCCTGCTTTTGATCGAGGTGGCGGACAATTCGCTCGGTTTCGACCGAACGGTGAAATTGCCGCTCTACGCGCGGGCCGGTATCGCCGAACTGTGGATTGTCGACGTGAAGCGCCGCGTCCTTGACGCCTACCGGGGGCCGCGCGGAGACGGATACCACGAGATGACCACGCACCAGCCGGGCGATCAACTCGCGCTCGCGCTCGCGCCAGAGATCACGGTGCGGCTCGATCTGATGTTCGCCTGACCCGGCGTTGTCGTATCGGTGTTGATAAAGCCCGTTTTTCCCGACCGGTGCGGCAACCGGGGGATGCCAGGATGGACCCGATCGCCGCCGCCAAACCCTTGATACAGGCCCGCGGCACGCATGCGCCCGAAGTGCCCGATGCCTTCGCCGGACCGGCCTGTTTCACCGGGCTGATCGCATCTGCCGGGCGGCTCGCGCCATAAGGCGGCCAGCGACCAGGACCGCTGGTCAGACCGCCTCGCCGGCGCAGAACCCGCTCGCCCAGGCCCATTGGAAGTTGTAGCCGCCGAGCCAGCCGGTCACGTCCACGGCCTCGCCGATCACGAACAGGCCGGGAACCCCGGTGGCGGCCATCGTCCGCGACGACAGATCACGCGTATCCACCCCGCCGCACGTCACTTCCGCCTTCGCATAGCCCTCGGTTCCGCTCGGCGTGACCGCCCAGGCCGACAGGCGGGCCGCGACCGCGCCCAGCACCCGGTCCGGGATCTCCGCCAGTCGCGTGTCCCGGACCTCGGCCGATGCGGCGATCGCACTGGCCAGGCGCGCCGGCAGCACCTCGGCCAGCACACTGCCCAGGCCGGCCTTGGGGCGCGCCCGCTTGCGCTCCAGCAGGAACTCCGCCGCATGCCGCCGGGGCAGCAGATCGACCGAGATCGGCCCATGCCGCCAGTAGGAGGATATCTGCAGGATCGCCGGCCCGGACAAACCCCGATGGGTGAACAGCGTCGCCGCGCGGAACACCCGCCGATCCAGCGCCACCGCACTGTCCAGCGACACGCCGCTGAGCGGGCGCATCAACGCCAGCCGATCATCGGCGAAGGTCAGCGGCACCAGGCCGGGCCGGATCGTCGTCAGCCGCAGCCCGAAGCGCGCGGCCAGGTCGTGCCCGAGGGCGGAGGCGCCCAGCTTCGGGATCGACAGCCCGCCGGTGGCCAGCACGAGGGCTTCCGCGGTGAACCCGCCCTGGTCGGTCTGGACGCGAAACCGGTCGGACCGGCCGACCTCGGTCACCCGATGGCCAAGCCTCAGATCGACGCCGGCGGCGGCGCACTCGGCCAGCAGCATGGCGACGATAGCCCGCGCCGAGCCGTCGCAGAACAGCTGTCCCAGCGTCTTTTCGTGGAACGCGATCCCATGCCGCCGCACCAGCGCGACGAAATCGTCCGGCCGATAGCGGCTCAGCGCCGAGCGGCAGAAATGCGGATTGTCCGACAGGAACCGCTCGGGCAGGGTTTCGGTGTTGGTAAAATTGCACCGTCCGCCGCCCGAGATCAGGATCTTCGCACCCGCCCGCGGGGCGTGATCCAGCAGCAGCACCCGCCGACCGCGGCGCCCAGCGGTCAGGGCACACATCAACCCCGCCGCGCCGGCACCCAGGATGATCACGTCGTGGCCGGTCATGCGCCGGGCTATAGAGCATGGTCGCGCCGAGCGGAACGTTCACGGCGCGTAAATCCAGCGCAATCGGGTGAACCAACGATCCTTCCATCCGACAGCGTGCGGTGCCTGACCGATGGGATATCGTCTCACTGGCAACTTAAGCCTGTGTCGCGGCCTACCGAACATGCACCACAGAGCCACAGAGAGCACCGAGAGCACCGAGAGCATCAAAAATAGCGTGGGTCCTTCTCCACTGGATCTCGGTGAACTCTGTGGCTCTGTGGTACATCTTTCTTGGTCTTCCTACAGTAGCGCCATTCCGAACGGTCCTCACCGCGGAGCAAACTCAGGTTCAGTGTGGCGTATCGTTCTTCTGGTTGCCCCGCGCGTGAACCATGCGATTAGACAAGAGCATGGTCGCGCCGAGCAGAACGTTCACGGCGCGTCAATCATGGATCAAACAAAGAGATAAACTATTGTCAGGCTGTACTGTCAGCCTGACAATGGTCTAGCAGGCGGTCGGCCACTGGTATATCCCACAAGACCTGTCCCCATCGGCACGATTGGCCCACCGCGACCGGAGGCGTCTCATGCCGCAGAACCTCGCTCCGGCCGCATGATCCCGCCGATCCTGGCCCGGCGCAGCGCGGCCGCTTTCTGGTTGGCGGTGCTGCTGACCGGGATCGGCACCGGGCTCGCCGCCGCGGCGCTGACCGGGCTGCTGCAACTGACCCAGCACCTGATCTGGGGCGGCCACGGCCTCGACCTGCTGGAAGGCGCCGCACGGGCCGGTCCATGGCGGCACCTGATCGTGCTGACCGGCGCCGGTCTGCTGACCGGGGCAGGGCAGTTGCTGCTGACCCGGCTGTCCAGCGGCAACGGCATCGACATCACCGCCGCCATTTGGTTCCGCGCCGGGCGGTTGCCGAAGCTGCGCACCCTGGCCAGCGCCACGCTGTCGATCGTCATCGTCGGCATGGGCACCGCGCTGGGACGCGAGGGCGCGCCGAAGCAGGCTGGCGCCGTGATCGCCGATGCGCTGTCCGACCGGACCCGGCTGACCGATGAGCAGCGTCGCCTGCTGGTGGCCTGCGGCGCCGGTGCCGGCATGGCCGCCGCGTACGGCGTTCCCCTGGGTGGCGCGCTGTTCGCGCTGGAGGTGCTGCGCGGCATGCTCGCCCTGCGCTTCGTGCTGCCGGCCATGGTCACCGCGCTGGTGGCGACCGGCATCTCGTGGGCGTTCCTGCCGGACGCGCCGGTCTACGCGATCCCGGCCTACGCCGGTTCGGTGTCGGCCACCATCTGGGCCATGCTGGCCGGGCCGATCGCCGGCCTGGTCTCGGTCCTCTATGTCCGCGCGATCGCCTGGGCCGATCGCCATAAACCCCGGGGCCAGCGCCGGCTGCTGGCACCGATCCTGGCCCTCGGCGCGCTGGGTGCGGCCTCCATCGCGTTTCCCCAGTTGCTCGGCAACGGGCGCGACCTGGCGCAGTTGGCGTTCACCGGTCAGGTCGCGCCGCTGCTGCTGCTGGCGCTGCTGGTGCTGCGACCGGTTGCCACCGTGCTGTGCCTGGGCAGCGGCGCGCCCGGCGGCCTGTTCACCCCCTCGCTGGCAACCGGTGCGATGCTGGGCGGCATCCTCGGTGTGCCTTGGTCCTGGATGTGGCCCGGCGTGCCTCCCGGGCTGTTCGCCCTGCTGGGGGCGACCGCGATGATCGCGGCTACCACCCAAGGCCCGATTTCCGCCGTGGTGCTGATGATGGAGATGACCGGCTACGCCCGGGGTGCGATCGTGCCGCTGCTGGTCATGGTGGCGACCGCGACGCTGGTGGCGCGCACCATCGAGCCCCGGTCCGTCTACGACGCGCGCCTGAGCGACGCCGAGGTCCGCGCCCGCCAGCGGATGCGCGATCATGCGCCGGACGAAGGGGCCGCGGCCGGCGAGGCGGTTGATCCCGCCGAACCGCCGACGCGGACAACCGGCCACCGCGGATGATCGGCAACCCGCGACGCCAAGGTTCGGGCTGTTCCATCGCCGCCACCGCTGCTTTCAGGCACGCCCACCGTCAGCCGGCATCCGATCGCAGGGAAGCAGGAGACCGCCGCATCCGCGGTTCGGCGGGTGAATCGGATACTCTAAACGAACAGCGACGTACTGGTGTCGAGCTATCTCCAACAGTCGCCCGGATTGCTCGCCGCAACGTAGTTAAGTATTCTCGTACTCATCCCCAAGCGACACCTATAACATCATTATTGAGGACGCTCTAAGAGTCTGTCCCAGATCATTCGCTTTCCTGACAGAGCTTTCGGGCCATCATCCTGATCGACGCCCAGCGTAGGAAAGCAAGTGCGTTTTGGTTCAGGCATTCCCAATCCTTGGTCAGTCGACGACATCTGTTTAGCCAGGCAAACGTTCGTTCGACGATCCAGCGCTTTGGCAGAACGACAAAGTGTTTGGCGGTGTCGGACCGTTTCACGATCTCGACGTTGATCTGGCGGCAGACCTGCTTGAGACCCTGCTGGAACTGCGCGCCTTGGTAACCGCCATCGGCATAGAGTTTGATCAGGAAAGGATGAAGCCCGAACATCAAGCTCATCAGAAGGACACCGCCATCGCGGTCCTGAATATCGGCGGCGTGAACGAGCGCGAGCAACAGCAAGCCCTGCGTGTCTACAAGGATATGGCGTTTCTTACCTTTGATTTTCTTCCCCGCATCATAGCCTAGTGGGTCGATCGAGGCCCCCCTTTTTCTGCGCTCTTGACGCTCTGACTGTCGATAATCGCGGCGGTAGGACTGGCTTCGCGGTCCGCCAAATCGCGGCACCGCACATACAGCGCGTGATGGATGCGGTCGACGGTGCCATCATCGGTCCACAGGCTGAAGTAGCGATTGATCGTGCTTCGCGGCGCCAAGTCTCTGGGAATCGCCCTCCACTGGCAGCCTGTGCTCAAGATATACATCAAACCGTTCACGACCTCGCGCATCAACACCGTACGCTTGTTGCCGCCCGGTTTCGCGGGCGGGATCAACGGCTCGATCAGCCTCCACTCCTCAGCCGTCAGGTCACTCGGACACCGTAGCTTGCTGCGGTCATACCGACCGCGATTCTCGTTCGTCCACATCGGGCGGCTCCTGCAAATCGGACCACCCTAGCGAATCACAAGTGATTCCAATGATGCAAGATGTTATGGGACAGACACTTAGCTCGTATAGCAATGGCACGCCGCAGCTTGACGAGGCCGCTGCTGCAAATGACATTATCGACGTAGCCGGAACGGGTGCCTCCGCGACAGCCCAGGTTTTCAACAACACCGCCAGCACACCGTTGACAAAAACTGTAACGGTGTCTGATCAGGTCACAAGCTCGAACGCAAACCAGAATACGTATACCGAAGCCTACAAATACGGCACAACCGCCAAGGTTTCGACCACGGTGGGCATTCTCGGATATAAGGCCAAAGTCGAGCTCGGCTTCAGTTTCGACTATACAAAGACAACAGGAAACTCGATCACCGAAACGACGACAGCTGCTCAAACATCGACCGAAACCGCGTCAGTGACTGTTGCGCCTGGGCAAGCCGTCAAAGTACAACTATTCGCGAAATTCGGTGAAGCATCGATACCTGAGTACCTGGACGCTGGGGTTCAGGGGGTTGTTCCGGTAACGTATGTGGGTTCGGATGGCAAAGTAACAGGCCACAGCACTGATTCTGCAGGCGAGCTGACACAATTTGCCAAGGCAAGAGGCTTTAGTTACGGGGACATCAATAACAACGACCTGCTGATCGGGCCAGAAGGCTCGATGCAGGCGGATCCAAGCCTACCTACCGAACCTCCCCAAGCGGGCCAACCGGTCGAAGCTCCGATAAGCCGGTATTACCGAATCCCTGGCTCGCTCCCGGTCAGCTCGGCAGTTTCAAGCGATACGCGAGCCTGGGACATAGTCTGTGATTCCCAGCTTGCGACGTCCGCGGCGGCAGCTGACTCAGGTGCTACTGCCTCAAGTGCCGTGCCTTCACTGGCCGCAGCGCCAGCAGACAGCTCGGTTTCCGCAACGACCGCCGAGCCAATGTATTATGCGCCGGTTTACGACACTGGCGTTTATGCTGCCGACAACACGGTTTACGGCGACACCATCCAGTTAGATGACACCCACCACGACATCACCGGCACGGGCCTAGGCGACGAAATCTACGGCGACTCGGGCGACGACAACATCATCCTTGGCAACGGCGACAATTACGTCCAGGGCGGCGCCGGGAACGATTTCATTACCGTAAACGGCAACGGCGTCAACACGCTGATTGGCGGCTCTGGCAACACGCAGTTCAACCTGCAATCCATCGCGTCGGAGAATGATATCCAGGGCGGGCAAGGCGATAACGTCATCAACGTCGATGCCCCGGGTACCGGTATCACTGGCGGCCCCGGCAATGACACGATGACGATCACGGCAGGGATGGTTACGGCGAGTTGCTCGGCGCGCCAGGCGGCGACGTGATAACGGCGCACGGCTTGGGTAACACCATCGTCGGTGGCGACGGGATTAACATGATCTATGGTGGTGATGGCCAGGATATCTTCACGCTCCCGGTCGCCGGGCAGGGCTTCGATGACATTCCCGGCTTTAGCGAAACGAATGGCGACATACTCAATCTGGGCCCGGCATTGCTGGCGACCTCTTGGGACGGTTCGGCCGGCACGCTGGGGAACTACCTGCAGGTCAGCAACAGCAATGGGGCCACGACGCTGGCGATCGCCGCCGACGGTACTGGTTCGGGAACCCAGATGACTCGGCTAGAAGGAAACGACAACCTCGGCTTGAGCGATCTTCTCAGCCACGGTTCCCTTTTGACCTGACACTTCACATCGGGTAGCGGGGCCGCCGGGCAAGCGACGACGGCGGCCCCATCGCCGCATGGGACAAAAACGGTGCACGACTGCGCCTATTGCCCGACTCAAGGACTTATGGCTCCGTCTGCACGGCGACTCACTCAGCCGAAATTTAAACGAACGCGGGAGAACAGGTATGGAACGCAGGGACTTTCTCAAGTCGGCAGGGATCGTAGCAGCGGGCGGCGCTCTGGGCGCGGCGGGTCCGGGCTCCTGGACGGGTGAAGACGCGGATCGGGTGCCGGGGCCGCAGCCAAACATCCTCTTTGTCCTGGTGGACGAACTCAGGTTCCCGTCCGTCTTCCCCTCCAGCATAACCGTCACGAACCCGTCCCAGGCCGTAGGGGACTTCCTCGCGCGTTACATGCCCAACGTGCACGGCCTGTGGCAGAGCGGCGTCAAATTCGCCAGCCACTACACCGCCGCCTCGGCGTGCTCGCCAGCCCGTGGCGTGCTGATCTCGGGCCTCTACAGTCAGCAGAGTTGGCTGCTGCAGACGATCAAGAGCGGACTCGGAGCCTCCGGGGTTTCGCCGACCCCGCCGTTAAACCCGGTCTTTCCAACCTACGGCAAGCTGCTGCGCAGGGCCGGGTACGCGACGCCCTACATCGGCAAGTGGCACGTCTCCATCCCGCACAAGAACCCTCCTCCCAGTTTCGAGAATCCCTCGTCTGATCCTGAACTGTATGAGCAGTACGGCTTCGACGGCCGCAGCTACCCGGACCCGGACGGCGCTAACCTGCAAGGCACCGTTGGCGACCACAATACTTACACGACGTCGAGCGGCGGCGTGAACGGACCCTATCTCAATGACCAGGACATCAGCAATCAGGCCGTGCAGTATCTGAGCGCGCGGCGGCCGGAGGACGCTCCTTGGTGCCTAACCGTCTCCTTCATCAACCCACACGACCAGCAGTTCTTCTGGGCAGGCACTGAGTTCCAGACCTACAACGATCTGTTCGCCTCGCGTCCCCCGTTCTCGCCCGTCCTGCCATACAACGTCGCTCCCCCCGGCCCGGTCGTGGATCCGAACGCCGATCCTCTCAAGGATCCGCCGCCGCTCGGCTACCCGACGCTGCCGCCGAACTGGGAGTCAGCGGCGTCGATCCAGGCGAACAAGCCCTCGCTCCAAGCCTTCGTACGCACTTTCTCGGACGCGGTCTGGGGCGGAGTGGCCGAAGACCCCGGCCAGTCTGGATTCACGGTGCAGCCCTACCCGAACCCGAACAATGTCCCGAAGCTGGTCAACGCCGGCATCGGCTACGCCCCATACAGCTATTGGCAGCGGTGCCTCGACTCCTACACCAACATCATGGGCATCGTGGACCAGCGAATCGGGGAGGTGCTCGCGGCCCTGCCCAAAGACGTGGCGGAGAACACGGTTATCGTATTCAGCGCCGACCACGGCGAGTACGCAGGCGCCCACGGCTTCGTCGCTGGCAAGGTCGGCGGCTGCTACGAGGAGCCGTTCCACATTCCCCTGATCGTCGTGGACCCGAGCGGTCGCTTCACGGGCGACATCGAGGCACCCCGGACGGGGCTGACATCCTCCGTGGACATGCTCGCCTTCCTGGTCAGCCTCGGCTACAACGGAAGCCGCACCTGGATGACGGGCGAGCTTGCCGAGATTTACGGCCAGCGCCACGACATGGTTTCGATGCTTCGGTCCGCATCCGCGCCGGGAAGGCCTTACGTCCTGCTGGCGACGGACGAGATCGTTCCTGGCTATTACTTCTATGACGGCCCGCCGCCGCTGCACGTCGCCGCAGTCCGAACACAAGACGTGAAGCTGGGGACATACTCGACGTGGAACCTTGTAACCGGACAGATCGTGCCTGGCAGCACGGAAGTTGAGTTCTACGACTACGCGACCATGGACGGAGTGCTGGAGCTGGCCAATACCCCGCAGGATCCCCGAGCCAAACCGCTGCTTGACCAGCTCCTCAATAATCTCATCCCCAATGAACTCCGGGCGCCACTCCCTGGCCGATACGCGGCCGCCCAGACCATTTCCAAGAAGGCTTACCTGCTGTTCCAGGCGCTGATCATGAACCTTCCGGGGACGGGAGGCACTTCGACCGCGGATGACTTGCGCAACCTGCTCGGCATCGGGCAGGAGTTCTGACGGAAGAGGAACGATGTTGATAAAGCGCGCGCTTGCCTCGGGCGAAGCAGCCATTGGGGGCAATTACCCGTAGGCAGCCGAGTGCCGGGTCCGCATCTTGGAGTGGACCGCCGAAAGTTTGGGGTCAGGCGGCAATCCTTTCGGATAGGGGCGCGTATCGGGGGTACGCCATAGACCGGGCAGGATAGTGAGGTGGTCCCGGAATTTTGGACAGCGAGTTAAGCTACTCCCGTCTGGATTGAGGACGGGCGATGGGCAAGGTTACACGCAAGCGGCACACGGCTGAGTTCAAGGCCCGGGTGGCGCTGGATGCGATCAAGGGGAAGCAGACGCTGGCTGAGATCGGTGCCAAACACGGCGTCCATCTGACGATGGTGGCGGCCTGGAAGAAGGCGGCGATCGAGGGGATGGCGAACAGTTTTTCACCCAAGGGTTCGGCGCCGGACCCGACGGTGAGTGCAGCGGAAGTTTCCAAACTGCACGCCAAGATCGGCCAATTGATCATGGAACGGGATTTTTAGCGAAAGCCTCCGGCCGATGAGCGTGGCCAGGAGGCGTGAACTGGTCGCCCGCGATTACGCGTTACCAGTGGTCCGTCAGTGCGAGCTGCTCTCGATCGGCCGCTCCGGGTTCTACTACGCGCCTTGCAGTGAGAACGCGGTGAACCTGGGGTTGATGCGCCTGATCGACGAGCAGTTCATGCAGGACGGTGGCCCCTTGTAGCAGCGGACCTCCTCGTCCATCACGCCCCAGACGGACTGGTTCGACTGGGTCATCAGGTATTTGCCGACCAGGCCGGAGCTGTTGGCCAACCCGTCGGGGTAGCGGCTGTTCTCGGACAGCAGCAGCAGGCGTGGCGCCTCCACCGCGTAGCCGGCCACAACAACATTGCGCGCCTTCTGGAAGCGCCACTGTCCGTCGCGGTGGAAGTGCACCCCGCTCGCCCGCCCGGCGTCATTGGTCGCGATCCGCCCGACCATCGAGAGGTCGCGGATCTCAGCGCCCGCCGCGATCGCGCAGGGGATCCACATGGTCAGCACGCTCTGTTTCGCGTTGGTCGAGCAGCCGATCCGGCAGAACCCGCGATAGACGCACGGCGGCGACAGGCGGCGCGGGACGGAAACGGTGGCCAGCGGACAGGCTGCCCATTGCGTGCTGCCGCCCACAGACTTGCCACTGTTGTTGATGCCCATCTTGATCGGGTTTTCGCCGTCGATCAACCGGTCGCCGGTCCAGAACACCTTGGTCTGTTCGGTCTCGTCGGACGCGAAATCCCAGCGGACGCCAGAATGGCCCGGCCCCAGCGCGACCACGGAAAAGCCCTGTTCGGCCAGCCCGCAGGCAAGCGTGCCGCCGCCGGCGCCGGTTCCGACGATGTCGAAATCCACCTCCTCGGTGTCGCGGTATTGGCACATCGGCACCCAGGCGCCAGGGCGGAACACGTCGGGCGCGCGCCCACCGACCGCACGCGGCCGGTCGAACGGATCGCTCGCGGCGGTGACGTAGCCTTCGTAGTCTTTAGCCGACACGTTTGTTCTCCCGCAGTGCCTTCGCTTCCTGTCCGGGCTTCGCCTCGGCCGCCTCCCACGGCGAGCTGTCGCCGCCGGTGACATCATCAGGGGCGTCACAGAGGGCGCCGATAACCATCCGCGCCTGTTGTCGCTGTGCGCCGCTCATGTCATGCCCGCCTTATCCCGGCATCACCGGCACTTTCTGCCGCGGCAGCCCGTCGAGCAACCGCCGGTCGAGATGCAAATGCGCCTGCACCAGTTCATGCGGCGTCAAGGCCATCCATTGCTTCAAAGAAACATCCGTGAACCGGTCGCTCCTGAACATCTCCAGGAAGCGCAATGTCGTGGTGCCGGTGTTCTCGATGTAGTGGCCCATCGCGTGCGGCACATAGCCGACGTCGCCGGCGCGGTAGTCGAAGGTTCGGGCCTTGCCCTCGGAGGCGAACACGGTCATCCGCGCCTGGCCGTCGATGTAGTATTGCCACTCGTCGGCCCGCGGATGCCAGTGCAGTTCGCGCAGGCCGCCGGGCTCGACCTCCACCAATGCGGCGGCGATGGTCTTCGAGGCGGGGAAGTCGCGCGAGTCGGCGATGCGAACCGTTCCGCCCGCGGTTTGGATTGGCGTCTGCGACAGCAACCGGTAACTGAAGCTTTGCTGCGCCTTCTGGCCGATCCGGTCGGCATCGATCGGCCCGGGCACAGCGGCCGGAAAAATGTAGAGTTCCTGCTTCGGAAGCGGTTCCAGGGCAGTTTCCGGCCAGCCGAAATTCTTCGCGATCACGCTTTTCGGCGTGTGGGCCAGCCAATCCGATATCAGGAAGGTGCTGTCCTCGGAGAAGGCGCCGTCATCGAATACGAGCAGAAACTCACACCCGTCCGGCTCCAGCCCCTGGATCGAATGCGGAATGCCAGACGGAAAGAACCAAAGATCGCCTTTGCTGACATCGTCGACGAACTGATTGCCGTCCTCGTCAACCGCGGTAATGCGGGCGGAGCCATAGAGCATGTAAGACCACTCGCCCTGCTTGTGCCAGTGCAGCTCGCGCACCGCGCCGGCCTTGAGACGCATGTCCACGCCCGCGAGTGTGGTCGCGATCGGCAGCTCGCGTTGCGTGACCTGGCGTGCCCAGCCGCCCGGTTGCAACCGGTTATGCGCGTCGGCGAAGGAGAACTTCAGGTTGGGGAGGGTGCCGCGATCGGTTTCCGGCGGCACCAGCACATCGCTGTTCTCGCGGTCGCGCACCCCGTCGCGCGGGCCCGGATCGTCGGCACCCTTGCGATCGCGTATTGGCTGCGGGTTGCTGCGTCGCTCGGGAGAGGGGGTTTCCATTGGCCGCCACCTGCTTGTTGTCGGTGCGGACAACAAGCGTTGGTCGGCGATCGGGTTGCAGCCGCCATCGGCATGTGAACGCTTTTTGAGATCAGGTCCGAACGCCATCGGCGAAGCCGGTGGGCGATCGGTAAACGGTCTACGCGAAGAAGAAGGCAATGCCGAAGACCAGGTAAACCCCGATCAGCAGCACGCCCTCGAACCAAGTGGTTTCGCCGTCGGCGGCGATGGCGTTGACGATGAACACGGTCCCGGCGATGGCGAACAGGTCCATCGGATCGCGGAACACCAGCGTCATCGGCGTGCCGATCAGCCACGACAGGATCACCAGCAGCGGCGCCACCACCAGGGCGACCTGGATGCTTGAGCCGATGCAGATGCTCATGACCAGGCCCATTCGATCCTGCCGGGCGAACCAGACGGCGGAGAACAGGTCGGCGATGGTGCCCACCAGCGCCAGGACGATGACGCCCATGAACACCGCTGAAAGACCCAGCGCACGGGCCGCGCCGGCCAACGCGGCCGACACCAGCTCGCTTTCCAGCGCGGCGCCGACGGTCGCCAGGGTCAGCACCAGAAGGCTGCTCCAGCCCGACCATCGCGGTTCGCTCGCTTCGCCTTGGTCGATCGCGAACACGTCCCGGTGTGTGACAAGCGTATAGATAAGATTGCCGGCGTAGATCAGCAACAAAACGACTGACACCGCGAGACTGAGCGCCTCGTCGCTGACGCTGACGTCGCCGGCATGGCTGACGCTGCGCGCGGTGAAGTCAAACACCGCCGGCAACAGCAGCACGATCACGGTCAGGATCAGCAGGCTGGACAGCAGACCCGCCCGCTCCCGCCGGAATCGCTGGCGTTCGCGGGTGATGCCGCCCACCACGATGGCAAGGCCAAGCCCGAGCAGGGCGGTGCCCATGATCGAGCCGGTGATCTGGGCGTGGACGACATCCGCCGCACCGTTCGCCAGCACGAACAACGCCAGGATGAGTTCCGCCACGCTGCCGAGGCTGACCGTCAGCAAACCCCCGACCGCCGGCCCGGTGTGCAGCGCCAGCTGTTCTGTCGCCGCTCGGATCCACTCGGCCAGGATCGCCACGCCGGCGATGCCGGTGACGAAAACCCACAGCGGCGCGGCGTGCACGAGGTATTGCAGAACCGGTGCGATCGGCACCAGCAGCAGCAGCGCAACCCGGATCATGACGGTCGTGGTGGAGCCGAGATCATCGGCCTACGATCGCGCAGCGATACGTCGCTGTTGGTCTGAGGGGGCCGATCCGCGCGCCTGCTCGTTGCTGCTGCGGGTCCCCGTCGGTTCTCCGCGATCGGACACTCGTGGCAAAATCCGATCGAGAGGTCCGTCGAATTTTGCCACCAGCACATGATTTGATGAGCCGATTCACCCGACCGCGAGGATGCGTCTGTCGGGATCGGACCACTAGGCGACCGCGCCGGTCGCCGGGCCGCCGCTGATCCGGCCGGGTTCGGGAACCGGCTCGATGCGGCCAAGTATCACGACATAGCTGAAGATGCCGATCACCAGCACCACGCCCGCGACCAGGAACGCGCCGGCGAAGGAGTGGGTCAGGCCGACGATGAAGCCGGTGATCACCGGCGCGGCGACCCCCATCAGGTTGTTGGTGAAGTTGACGATGCCGCCGATCGTGCCGGTGCCGCCGCGTGGCGCGATCAGCGAAACGATCGAGGATCCGACCGGGGCCGCGGCGGACAGGCCGGTCAGTGCCAGGGTAATCCAGGTGATCGCCCACACCGGATTGGTTGTGGCAACGGCGCCGAACACGGTCAGCCCCAGCAGCATGCCGACGACGAGCACCGTCTTGCGCACCTTCGTTTCATCGTGGCCCTGGGCAATGAGATGATCGACCAGGAACCCACCGATCAGCAGGTCGGACAGGCTGGCGAAGATCCACGGAATGGTCGCGTAGCCGGCCGATTTCAGGATGCTCATGTGCAGCGTCTGCTCCAGGTATCCGGGCAGCCAGGTCAGGAACAGGTAGAAGGAATAGCCGTAGGCCGAGAAGCCGATCGTCAGGCCCCAGACCTTGCGGTTTCGCAGCAGGTAGCCAAGCATCGCGGTGTTGCCACCGGTCGGCACGCCTTCCGGCGTCGCGCCGCCGTCGATGATGTAATGATGTTCGACCCGGGTCAGCCGCTTGTCCTGGGTCGGGTCGCGGTAGATCAGCCAATAGGCGACGAAGTAGGCGAAGCTGAGGATCGCGGTGATGCCGAACCCCCAGCGCCAGCCAAGCCTGACGATGGCGAAAGCAACAAGCGGGACGCCGATGACGTTGGAGAACTTGGCCGCGGAGTCGAAGATCGCGGTGGAACGGGCACGCTCGTTGCGCGGAAACCAGTAGCCGGTGGCTTTCTGGCTGGCGGGAAAGGCCGGCGCCTCGGCGACGCCCAGCAGCACCCGGGCGGCGAAGATGCCTCCGAACCCGCCGGCGATGACGGTGATGGCCGATGCCGCGGACCAGAGAAAGGCGCCCCAGCGGCCGACTCGGGTCACGCCGAACCGATCCAGCACCATGCCGCCAGGCACCTGCAGCAGCGAATAGGACCAGAAGAACGCACTGAACAGCAGACCGAGCTGCTCGGGCGACAGGCCGAATTCCTGCTGCAGCTGGGGCGCGGCGACCGAGATATTGATGCGATCGAAATAGTTAATCAGGATGCCGACGCCCAGCAGCATCCCGATCGTCCAACGTCGGGCAGGAACACGCTGCTTGGTGGATGCCATGGTCGATCGTTTCCTGCCTGCCGACGCGTTGTCCGGGACTTTGGCTTTGGGGTTGGGCTTTGGGTCCGGTTGTCGCGGCGCCGGGCGTGGATCATAGCGCCGACGACGAGAAGGCAATCGCTACAACCCTTTGCGAGCCACCGCCGCGGCAGCCCCGGCAACCGTTCCGGGATGCGGGCCGGCAACGTCCGGACCGGTCAGGGGAGCGGGTGCGGCGGCGGCGATGGTCGGCAAACTGTCGATAGCTAATTAACTTGTCCGGTTTAGGTAGCACTCTAATTGTCCGCTTGTTGCCGTTTTGTCCCGCCGATCAGTGGACAACCCGACGGTCGCTCTGGCGGCAGATCAGGCGACCATATTCGTCATCTCCCCGGAGGCTGTTGCTTGGCGAAATAGACAGCGCTTGTGCTTGCTGCGGCTGATGCGGGGCCGGTGGAGTTGTGGGTAACGCGCTGGCGTTATCCATAAATCCATCGGCGCTGACTTGGCCGGCGTCATGCCGCCGCGCCCAAAGCGGCGTCGCGCAACGCGCCGTGCTCGTCGTAGCGGCCAAGGCAACGCGGCCCGTGGAAGATCGCGTGGCTGCCGTCGTGGTACCGCCGCACCTTCACCGTCGATTTGACAAAATGCGCCCGTAACGGACTGGGCGGGATCTGCAGCCGCAGCTGGTGGAACACCACGGTGTTGTCGTGGCCCACCTGGCGGTCCTCCTGCACACACAAGATCTCCGCCAAGTTGACCCCGCTGATCGCCACGAACGCCGAACCGTCCTGTTCCGCCTTCACCGCAAACCGGGCGTTGTGGGCCGGAATATAGACCTCATGGATGAAACGGTTGGCCGCCGCGACCGTGCCGATCCCCGCCAGCGCCAATTCCTTCACCAGCCGGTCCTGCAAGGTCTGGAACAGACGCTCCGAGCGGCCTCGCGCCTCGGGGGAATAGGCCGCGATATGCTCCACACCCAGTTGTGCCAGCGCCCGGCCAACCTGGGTCGGAGACCCGCGATCGACCGGCCCTCCAGCCCGCGGCGTGTGGAAGTAATGGCTGCCACGGTCGGTATACAGACTGAGCGGCAAGCCGTGCTGGCCGAACACCTGCAGCAGCGCCTGGAATGTCGAGACGGTGCCCTCCTCGGGGCACACGAAGGCTGAGTAGATCGTGTTCGTCGCATCATCCATGGTCACGATCAGGTCCATCGCTTCAAGCCCGCCGATCCAGCCGTGGCGCGAGCCGTCTTGATGCAGCATCATCCCCGGCAGCGGCCGGCGCACCCGCTTGCGGCGATGCGCGCCACGCGTCGTGGCGCGTGGCAGCAAGCCCTTCGATTGCAGCAACACCTTGGTCCAGGTGTAGCCCCAGCGGAAGCCGTGATCGCGCACTAGGTGCTCATGGAAATGCTTCGCGGTGAAGCCGCTGTAGCGGGTGCGATACAACGCCTCGATCTGCGCCTCGCGCTCGTTCGGCACCCGCTTGCCCGACGCCTGGCCGAGACGCCGGTCCAGCAGGCCGGCCTCCCCGGCGTCCTCAAACCGGACGCACCAACGCCGGAACGTCCGCTCGCTGACGCCAAGCAGCGCCGCCGCATCGATCTGATTGAGCTCACTGGCTTCATGGCGCTCGAACACGCTCCGGAACTTGATCACCCGCACACCCTGTAGGGCTTCCGTCCGGCGCATCCAGGCTCTCCAAAGAGCCCAGCATCACCGGACATATCGTGTGCTACCTAAACCGGACATATCGTGTGCTACCGACACGATGGTCGGCAAACTTGCCGCCACCCGGGTTGCGGTCTAGAAGCCCGCACCTTCCCCAATTCTATCGGACGGACCAATCCATGAAGCAGCAGGCGAACCTGATCCGCGCCGGCCAGGTGATCGAGCATGAAGGCCGTCGCTGGACGGTGCTGAAGCAGCAGATCATCACGCCCGGCAAGGGCGGCGCCTTCATCCAGGTCGAGATGCGCGACCTGAAATCGGGCAACAAGACCAACGAGCGCTGGCGCACCGCCGACACGGTGGAACGGCTGACCACCGAGGAAAAGGCGTATACCTACTCCTACAGCGACGGCACCAATCTGGTGCTGATGGACCCTGACACCTATGAGGAGACCCACGTTCCGGCGGGGCTAATGGGCGATGCGGCGCCGTTCCTGCAGGATCAGATGCAGCTCGTGGTCGATCTGGTCGAAGGCGAGCCGGTGATGATCCACCTGCCGAGCTCGGTCACGCTGGAGGTGGTCGAGGCCGATCCGGTGGTAAAGGGGCAGACCGCGTCCTCGTCGTACAAGCCGGCGAAGCTGTCGAACGGGGTGAAGACCCAGGTGCCGCCGTTCATCGAGGCGGGCGAGCGTGTCGTGGTCCGCACCGACGACGCCAGCTATGTCGAGCGTGCGAAGGGCTGATGGCGTTTCGTCTCTCACCGCATCTGACCGTCATGGCCAATGCCGCGCAAAAGGCGGCGAAGCGGCTGCTGCGGGACTTCGCGGAAGTCGAGCAGTTGCAGGTCAGCGTCAAGGGCCCCTCGGATTTCGTTTCGCAGGCCGATCTGCGCTCTGAACAGACGTTGAAGGAGGAGCTGAACAAGGCGCGTCCGGGGTATGCGTTCCTGATGGAGGAGTCCGGCGCCTCGGGGTCGGACAACTGGTCCTGGCGCTGGGTGGTCGATCCGCTGGACGGCACCACCAATTTCCTGCACGGGATGCCGCACTGGGCGATCAGCATCGGACTGGAGCGACGTCTGCCGGATGGCGGTTCGGAGGTCCATGCCGGGGTGATCTATGCGCCGGCGGCGGACGAGATGTTCTGGGCGGAAAAGGGCACCGGGGCGTTCATGAACGAGCGCCGCCTGCGGGTGTCCGCCCGGCGCGAGATGAGCGAGGCGGTGTTCGCCACCGGCATCCCGTTCGGCGCGGTATCCGCCGCGCGCCGGCAGGCCTTCAGCCGGACCCTGACGACGCTGATGCCGCAGGTCGCCGGCATCCGCCGGTTTGGCGCCGCCGCACTGGATCTCGCCTGGGTCGCGCATGGCCGGTTCGATGCCTACTGGGAACTTGGGATCAAGCCGTGGGATGTTTGCGCGGGGATCCTGCTGGTGCGCGAGGCGGGCGGTTATGCCTCCGACATCGGTGAGGGCGATCCGCAGCAGACCAGCAACATCGTTGCCGGGAACCCCTATTTGCACGCGAAGTTACGGCCAATAGTCGCCGAGGGCATGCAGCCGCCGGCGTAGCCCGGGAGCGCCGCATGTCGCGGATCGTCGTTCAGCAAGCCGACATCACCACCCTGGCGGTCGACGCCATCGTCAACGCCGCCAACCAGTCGCTGCTGGGGGGCGGCGGCGTCGACGGCGCGATCCATCGCGCGGCCGGTCCGGATCTGCTGGCCGAATGCCGGACGTTGGGCGGCTGTCCGATCGGCGAGGCCAGGATCACCAAGGGATACCGACTGCCCGCCCGCCATGTGATCCACGCCGTCGGGCCGCGCTACCGCGACGGCAGACACGGGGAACCGGCGCTGCTGGCCGGTTGCTACCGCAACAGCCTGGACCTAGCGGCCGCCCACGGGGTGAAAACGATCGCCTTTCCGGCGATAAGCTGTGGCATCTACGGCTATCCCCTCGCGGATGCCGCCGCGATCGCGGTCGAGACGGTCGCGGCGTTTCTAGCCGAAAATCAGGCGCCGCAGCAGGTGATCTTCGCTTGTTTCGGCGCCGACGTCCTGCGCGCGTTTGAAGTGGCGGTGGGGCGATCCGCACGGTCCTGATCGCCGGGGCGCCGCGTCGGCAGAGGCTTTCGGATCGAGGCAAGGCCACGCCTGGGACGCTTTCGGTTCGCCGGCCGTGGCTGGGGACCGAATGTCGGGTGTGGGTTGGTCCGGAGAAGCCTTACGATCCGTGGCCGGTCGCAACGGCGATGCGTCGCGCGATGTTCGGGTTATGTGGTTGAAGCGGCGGCTCCGCCTGTTGCGCGCCGTGGGTCATCGCGCGGGCCCACGACAGACTTCGCTGGCGTTCGGGGCGTCGCTGCCAGGGGCTTCGGGTGGGGCGCCGCTGGCGTGCGAGGCGCCGGCCGAAGGGGCGGGGGGCGGCAGGCCAGCGCGGGTGGCGGTTGGGTCACGGGATGAGATCGCCGGGGCGGATCGGGCGGATCTTCGGCAGCGCCTGACGGCCGTTGCGCAGGTTCTCGGCGTATTCGCGGCGGTACATCAGGCCGAGGCGGCGGCCCATGTAGGCCTGCTGTGCGGGGGTTGGGTCGTCCGGCAGGATCATGCCGCCGCCGGGCAGGATGCCGTCGGTGTTGGCGATGTCGAGGCCGGCGTTCTCCTGTTCGGTGCGGGCGTGCGCGATGAAGCTGTCGGCCGCGACCAGCTGGTCCGGGGTCCAGTCGATCGGCGGATCAGGGTCGGCTTCGGGTTCGGTGGCGACGGTGCGGCAGCGGGCCTCGATGTCGGCCATGAAGCGGGACGGGTCGAGCGGGGTCCAGCGGCGCGGTGCGGGGCGGCCGACGGGGATGGCGAGCGGCTTGACCTGGCGGCGTTCCAGGGCGCGGAGCATGGCGTCGAAGGCGCGGGCGGCGGAGGCGGCGGTGGTGATGTGGCGGGTGCTGTCGCCGCTGGGGCGGTGGTGGTTCATGCCGATGCGCCAGAGGGCGGCGGCGGCGTGGTAGGCGGCCATGGCCTGGACGCCGAGCATGACCTCGATCTCGTCGCGGGGGTGCAGAGCGGAGAGACCGAGCAGGGCGCTGTGCATGCGCCGGTGTGCCCAGGCGGGGGGTTCGGCGGTGTCGTCGAGCGGCAGCGCGCGCATCAGGGTGCGGATGGCCTCGTTCATGAAGCTTGGGTTGAGCGGGCCGTCCAGGTCGAGGATGGCGTCGCGGTGGTAGGCGGGCGGGGTGGGTTCGGCGGGGGTGGCGGCTGGTGGGTCGGCTGGATCGGTGGGTGGCGGGTTTGCACGGCGGTTCGCGGTGGTGGGTTGGGCGATGGCGGAGTCGGCGATGGCGGGCTGGGCGGTGGCGGGCTGGGCAATGGTGGAGTCGGCGGTGGCGGGCTGGGCAGTGGCGGGCTGGGCAGTGGCGGGCTGAGCGATGGTGAAGTCGGCGGTGGCGGGCTGAGCGGTGGCGGGCTTGGACGGCGGTTGGCGCATGAGGCTTATGTTCTTGTTATGTTCCAAATGTGGAGGGAGGTGGGGAAGGCGGGTCGTGGATGCAAGGGGCAGCGTGGGGAGGGAGAGTGGGGAGGGAGAGTGGGAGCGAACCTCGGGGAATGAGGCGATGTTTCTGCCGCGCCATCGACTGGTGTCATCGCCTCAGGCAATGGCATGTGAACGCGAGGCCGCCAACCCGGGTGGTGATCCTTATCGTTCGGAAGCTGACAACCCTTGGTGCCGGATGTGGTCTGCGCACCTCGGTTGGGTGAACCGGTCGCGCCGTGTTCCGAAGGTCGGCGAGAGCCGGCCCGAGGACGGGTTGGGCGGCATCTCGCAGCAGGGGTTTCAGCTTGCACAACGCCGGCTCGATCGAGTTGATACCGGTCCAATGGATTTTGGTCTGAACACCGCATGGTCTCAACAGCTTGTGCGGTTGCTGTGCCTGACGATCGAGGTAAAATTGCTTTGCCGGAACATATCGGGATATCGGGTGGATGAAACGCTGGATCGCCGTGGCATGTGTTGCCGTGCTGGTGGGGTGCGCCGGACCCCAGATCAGTATCACCGACGCGTCCCCGCGCGGGATCGGATTTCTTGTGAAGAACGCCTGGCTGGTGCCGATGCAGGATGTCGACGAACGGGCGGCGAGCCATTGCCAGCTTTACCGACTGTCGTATCGGCAGACCGACGCTCTCTGGATCAGTCCGACGTCGAGGCGGGTGGCCTACGCGTGCAATGGGGCGACGCCGCTGCCAACGCCCAAGCCGGAGGTTCGGCGAGCACCTGTCCGCGCCGTGCGTGCCGCAGCCGCGAAGCCGGCCGCCGCGGACCCGAAGGTAAAGGCATGGACGAAGGCGAGGGCGGCGACGGACGCGTGGGCGCTCTGTCTGCGGTTCGACGCCGAGCGAAAAGCGAAAGCAACCGCACAATCTCCGCAGTCGATCGCGCAGGAGGTCGTGGGTGCCTGCTCGGGGCTGGAGCATGCGGTTCATGAACCGCTGATGGCGGTTGGCGAGGATTCAAGCCGGTTCCAGGCGGACCTGCACGCACAGGCCGTGCAAAATGCCACGGATACGGTAACGAGCGTCCGATTTAGTGGCGCTCAATGATGAGCCGGCCAACGCGCTGCTGATGCGCGGCCCGATGACGGCTGAAGCGATCAACGCGGCGGGATCCATGCTTTTTGTCCGCGCGTACGGGTCCCCGTCTTGAGCAGTCTCAGCATGACGATGCGGACTGAGAGCGCTCCGGGCTTTTGCTACTCGGCCGCCATCACCTTGCGCGGCGGTGTTTGTACGATCGGTGCGAGTTCCTCGGCGTTGAACGAGACCACGCGGCGTTCGTTGCCGACCAGGCGGTACAGCGTGTTCCGCTGCACCGGAGTGCGGACCAGGGAGCCGATCAGCTGCTCCATCGCGGCGGGCGGGAACTCCTGACCATGCTGGGTGCCGGCGGCGCGGGAGATGCTCTCGTTCATCAACGTGCCGCCCATGTCGTTGGCGCCGGCGTTGAGGCACATCGCCGCACCCTCGGGTCCCATTTTCACCCAGGAGGTCTGGATGTTGGTGATCAGCGGGTTCAGCACCAGACGGGCGACGGCGTGCATCAGCACGGCCTCCCGCAGGGTCGGGCCTTTGCGGGCCATGCCGCGCAGATACATCGGCGCTTCCATGTGCACGAACGGCAGCGGCACGAACTCGGTGAAGCCACCGGTTTGTGCCTGCAGGTCGCGCAGTACCAGCAAATGCCGAGCCCAGTTCAGAGAGGTTTCAATGTGTCCATACATGATGGTGGACGTGGTGCGCAGCCCAAGCGCATGCGCCGCGCGGGCGACATCGAGCCATTGCTGGGTATTGATCTTGTCGGGGCAGATGATCGCGCGGATTTCGTCATCCAGGATCTCGGCCGCCGTGCCGGGCAGGGTGCCGAGGCCAGCGTCTTTCAGCCGGGCCAGGAACTCGGTCAGTGACAGACCGAGCGTCGCCGCACCCTGGGTGACCTCCAGCGGCGAGAAGGCGTGGATGTGCATCCCCGGGATCGCTGCCTTGATTGCCTGACAGATGGCGACGTAGGTCTGGCCGGTGTAGTCCGGGTGGATGCCGCCCTGCAGGCAAACCTCGGTGGCGCCGCGGTCCCAGGCTTCCTGGGAGCGGCGGACGATCTCGGTCATTTCGAGGTCGTATGGTGTGCCGCGCAGCGCCTCATGCGTCTTGCCTTTGGAGAACGCGCAGAACTTGCAACGGTAATAGCAGATGTTGGTGTAGTTGATGTTGCGGTTGACGACGTAACGAACGGTGTTGCCGCTGACCGCCTTGCGCAGTTCATCGGCGACGGTGATCACCCGTTCATAGTCGACGTCGCGGGCGCCGAACAGGCGGACGATCTCGGGTTCATCGAGGCGTTTGCCGGCGGCGCCGCGATCGATGATCCGTTCCAGCTCAGGATCGACCTTGTTCAGCAGCACGGCGCGCGGTTTTGGCGCGAAGGTCAGGCCCGGTGCCCAGTCGTCGTCGCGGGCCCAGCCTTCCGCGTCGGCGGACTGCATCACGCGGGTGGCCACCTTGGGGTGCAGCCAGCGCGCGGTGTCGGCGGCCCACGCGGGATAGACCGGCAGGCGCGGCACCAGGATCTTGTCCATCTCCGCCGTGCGCAGGCCCAGCGCTTCCAGTTCCGGCCACGGCGCTTCAGGATTGACGTGATCGGGGGTGACCGGGGAGACGCCGCCCCAATCGTCGATGCCGGCGCCGATCAGCTTCTGATACACGCCCGGCGACAGATTGGGCGGTGCCTGGACATGCACATCGGCCGGCAGGATCAGCCTGGCAGCGGCGATGGTCCAGAGCAGATCGAGCAGATCGGGTTCGTCTGCGTTCGCCAGCCTGGTATCCGGCTTGGCGCGGAAGTTCTGCACGATGACTTCCTGGATGTGGCCGTACTGCTGGTGCAGGTCGCGGATCGCGACCAGGGCGTCGAGACGTTCGGATCGGGTCTCGCCAATGCCGATCAGGATGCCGGTGGTGAAGGGAACCGCCAGCTCGCCCGCGTGGCGCAGCGTTTCCAGACGCACTTCAGGTCGTTTATCGGGGGAGCCGTAGTGAACGCCGCCCGGTTCGCACAGGCGCTCACTGGTGGATTCCAGCATGATGCCCTGACTGGCGGAAACCTCGCGCAGGCTGGCAATTTCCGCGGCGGTCATGACGCCGGGATTGACGTGCGGGATCAGAGTGGTTTGCTTCAGCACCAGCGCGCACATCTGCCGCAGGTAGCCGATCGTGGTTTCGTGTCCCAGGTCCGTCAACGCCTCGCGCGCGGCGCGATAGCGCAGTTCGGGCTTGTCGCCGAGGGTGAACAACGCCTCGGTGCAGCCGGCTTGCTGGCCGGATCGGGCGATCGCCAGGACCTGGTCGGCGGACAGATAGGCCGCGTGGCCGGCGCGCGGCCGTTCCGCGAAGGTGCAGTAGTGGCAGACGTCGCGGCACAGTTTCGTCAACGGAATAAACACTTTGCGGGAGTAGGAGATGTTGCGCCCGAAGGCGGCGTCGCGCTGGTGCGCCGCTTGCGCCATCAACTCCGGCAGGGGTGCCGTTTGCAGCCAGGTCAGATCGGTCATGATGACTTCCGTACTACGTCCTCGGCAAAGCGCTGCTGGACGTCCAGTGTTGCCTCGATGGTGGGTTGTTGGGTGTAGACGATCAAGTGCTTGACGCCCACGGCGGCGAAGGCCGCAGCGTCCTGCAGCATATCGTCGGCGCTGCCGGTGAACATCTGACGCTGGCCGTCGGCGTTGGTCATGGCGGTCCAGCGGGGCGGCATGAACCAGACATAGGCGATGTCGATGGCGGTTGGATCGCGCCCCGCCTTCTCGGCGGTTCGGTGCAGCCGGTCGATGCCGGCTTTGAGCAGGGCCGGGGTGTTCATCAGGATGTGGGCGTTGTTGGAGACCGGATACCAGCCGTCGCCGACCTGAGCCGCTCGGCGCAACGCCGGGGCACTTTCGCCGCCGACCCAGATCGGCGGATGCGGTCGCGACACCGGCTTGGGCTTGAACACCACGTTGTCGAAGTTCACGTGCGCGCCGTGCATCGCCGGTCGGTTCTCGGTCCATAGCGACTTCCAGGCGCGGATGTATTCGTCGGTGACCGCCCCGCGTGCCTCGTACGGCGGGGTCTCCAACGCCGCGAACTCCTCTTTCATCCATCCCGAACCGACGCCGGCGATCACCCGTCCACCGGACAGCACGTCGGCCGTGGTGAGCAGCTTCGCCGCCAGCACCGCGGGACGGTGCGGCACGACGAGGACCGAGGTCAGCAGCCTGATCCGCTGGGTGAAGCCGGCCAGGAAGGTCAACGTGGCGATGGCGTCGAGGCACTCGCCGGTGGGGGCGCCGGGCCAGATGCCGTCGGCGGTGTATGGATAGCGCACGTCGGTGTGGACGGGGACGATCAGATGGTCGGCGACGCCGATGATGGCGTAGCCCGCGGCCTCGGCGCCGGAGGCCATCGCCATGATGTTGTCGCGTGTGGTCAGGCAGCCACGCGTGCCGATGTGAAGTCCGAAGTCCATGGCCGGACCGCTCCCCGTTGCCTGTTCGCGCGACATCGTGTGCTATCGGGCTGGATAACACAATTGAGCCAGGAGGAACGAATGCAGATCGGTTGCAGTGCCCCGACAAGCGGCGCGTTGATCGCGCCGGATATCCTGCTGCGCATCGCCACGGAAGCGGAAAGCCTGGGCTTCGACTACGTCACGGTCAGCGACCACGTGATCATTCCGACCAGCATCGCGTCGCGCTACCCGTACTCCGACTCCGGCGAATTCCCATCTGGTGCCGCGGCACCGCGGCTGGAGCAGTTGACGGCGGCGACGTTCATCGCGGCGGCGACGTCGAGGCTGCGGATCGTTACGTCGGTGATGGTCGTGCCGCATCGGCCGGCGGTGCTGACCGCGAAGATCCTCGCCACGATCGATTTCCTGTCCAAGGGGCGGCTGACGCTGGGCATCGGGGCCGGCTGGTGCGAGGAGGAATTCAACGCGATCGGCACGCTGCCGTTCGCCGAACGCGGTGCGGTGACCGATGAGTTCATGGCGGCCTGCCGGGAGCTGTGGACCGCGGACGAGCCAAAATTCGACGGCAAGTACGTGACGTTCAAGGACGTGCTGTTTCCGCCGAAGCCACCGCAGGGGATGATCCCGATCTGGGTCGGGGGCGAAAGCGGTCCGGCGCTGCGGCGGACCGCGAAGTATGGCGATGCGTGGTACCCGATTGGCACCAATCCGCAGTTTCCGATGGACACGTTGACGCGCTTCAAGGCGGGGGCGGCGAAGTTGCGCACGCTGACCGAGAAGGCTGGTCGCGATCCGAAAGCCGTAGGGCTGGCGTATCGGGTGTCGTCGAACCCCGAGGCGCAGCCCAAGGGCACGGTCGATGGCGAGCGCAAGCTGTTCACCGGCAGCGCGGCCGACTACGCCGGGGACATCAAGGCGTTGCGGGATGTCGGCGTGACCTCGTTCGATTTCGGCTTGTTCGGGGCCGACGCGGATGCGTCTGTCGGCAACCTGCGCCGCTTTCGGGACGACGTCATGGCCAAGGTCCGCTGACCATGCAACTCGGTCTTACCGTCGGCATGTCGGGGCCGCACCCGACGCTTGACATGGAGACGATCCTGGAAGCCGAGCGTCTGGGATTCTCGCAGGTCTGGACGGGCGAATCGTATAGTACCGATGCGGTTTCGCCGGCGGCGTGGATCCTGGCGCGGACCACCAAGATCAAGGCCGGGACGGGGATCATGCAGATGCCCGCGCGCACCCCGGCCTGTGCGGCGATGACGGTGCTGTCATTGCAGGCGCTATCGGGCAACCGGTTCCTGTGCGGGATCGGGCCGTCGGGACCTCAGGTGATCGAGGGCTGGCACGGCGTGCGCTTCGGCAAGCCGATGCAGCGGACCCGGGAATACATCGCCATCATCAAGCAGGTGCTGGCGCGGGATAAGCCGCTGGCATTCCACGGCGAGCATTATTCCATTCCCTATGACGGAGCGGATGCGAGCGGTCTGGGGCGGCCGTTGCGCAGCATCGCGCATGGCAATCCGGATGTGGCATTCTACACCGCCTCGATCACGCCGGCCGGGTTGCGGATGGCGGGCGAGGTGGCGGACGGCAACCTGCCGATCTTCTTCTCGCCGGATGCGCCGGATGTGGTGACCGGGCCGACGCTGGAAGGACGGCGCAAGGTCGGCAAGACGATGGATGGTTTCGATACGGCGCCGTTCGTGCGGGCGAACATGGGGCCGGATGTGGCGGCGTGCCGGGATGCGATCCGTCCGGAGCTGGCGCTGTATATCGGCGGGATGGGGGCGCGGTCGAAGAATTTCTATAACGACATGGTCTCGAAGATGGGGTTCGAGGCGGAGGCGAAGGCGATCCAGGACTGCTACCTCGACGGCAAGAAGAACGAGGCCGCGGCGGCGGTGCCGGATGCGTTGATCGACGCGATTTCGCTGTGCGGCCCGGCGGAGCGGATCAGGGACCGGCTGGCGGCGTGGAAGGACGTGGCGAAGGCGGGGCATGTCGGGACGATGGTGCTGAAGGGCACCAGCGTGGAGGTGCTGCGGGTGGTGGCGGAGGCGGTGCTTTAGGGCCGTTGGACATCAAGCGACGCGAATTGCAGTGGCGAACAGTCCTTAACCCTCGTTTTGGCGGGTGGCTTTAGCGGCTTGCTGACTTATTGCCGATGCGGCCCTTAACGTTCACGGATCACGCGAACGACCTAAACTTGGCGGATACGTTCGGGACGGTCGCGCCACGATGGCGGAAACCGTCACATCATAGAAGGTGCTGCCAATGTCCAATTCCTGGGAACGAGTCCCGATCGAGCCGCAACGCATCGAGGCGCCTTTATCCCGAGCAGCGGTATTTGAGCATCGGCGCGGAGGCTCAAGCGCTGCAGCGGGTACGCGGCGTGATCGCCGATATCGGCGCACTGGTTCGAGCTGTCGGCTTTCGCGACCTGGGAGGGCGGTCCTGCAACGTAGGGATCGAGGCGAACGCGTGGGATCGCCTCGGATGGCCTAAACGGCCGAAGCAACTGCGAAGCTTCGCGGAAATCAGGGGAGCGGTACACACCGCGGTCGCTACGCAAGCAGACCTGCTGTTCGACATTCGAGCGGAGCGGGCGGACATGTGTTTCGAGCTCGAGAGGCTGGTTCTCGACGCGCTGGGTGACGCGGTAAAAGTCGCGGACGAGGTCCATGTCTTTCGCTATTTTGATGCACGCGACCTGCTCGGTTTTGTCGATGGCACCGAAAATCCGACCGGGGACGCGCTGCCGCTTTCGTCACTTATTCAGCACTCGGATGACCCCGACTTCGAGGGCGGCAGTTATGTCGTCGTGCAAAAGTATCTGCATAAGCTCGCCGCGTGGAACGCTTTACCAGCATCGGACCAGGAAGGCATCATTGGACGGACGAAGCTCGATGACGTCGAGCTTGATGACGCCAGCGGGCGGAAATCCCATAAGACGTTGGCCACGATCGTGGATCAAGCGGGCAATGAGCATGATATCCTGCGGGACAACATGCCGTTTGGGCGACCCGGACAGTTGGAGTTCGGAACCTATTTCATCGGCTACGCAAGAGACCTTTGGGTGATCGAAAAGATGCTCAGCAACATGTTTATCGGCGTCCCTGAAGGCCAGTATGATCGCATACTGGACTTCTCGACCGCGAGCACGGGAACCACGTTCTTTGTGCCGTCGAATACAGTTCTCGAAAGTCTCGGGAGCCAGCCTTGAGCGCGTCACCTGGACCGATCTGCCACCCCCCACAAGATTCCTGATAGGCTCCCCACAAGCGCGGGCACCATAAACCCCGTTCTGTCAACCGGCGATCTGACGCGGCAAGCATTCCGATCCATCCGTACAAAGCGAACATCCAAGGCAAAGAAGGTCGACCGGGTGGGCCAACGGCTCGACGGCGCCGCTACCGCCTTCGGCGCCCGATACTACCCGCTCGAGCAGTTCGGTTTCCGCAAAATCGTCGATGCTACCTTCATGATCACCGGCAGGCCGGCCAGAGTTACGCCGCCGCCACGACCGGCCGTGTCCTGGCGATCCGCAGCACCAGCAGCGCGGCCATCAGGCAGGCGATCCCGCTAGCGAGGAACGCCGGCACATAGCTTCCGGTGAGGTAGCGGGTTTCGCCCGCACCGAACGCCGCCAGCGCGCCGCCGATCTGATGCCCGGCGACAATCCACGACACCATGACCGGTGCGTCCTTCTTGCCGAACACCTCGTTCGTCAGCGTCACCGTGGGCGGCACCGTCGCCACCCAGTCCAGCCCATAGAACGCGGCGAAGATCGACAGGCTGACGACATCGAAATTGGTAAACGGCAGCACCGCCAGCGACAGCCCGCGCAGCCCGTAGTACCAGAACAGCAGCATCCGCGAGTCGTAGCGGTCGGTCAAAACTCCCGACAGCGTCGTGCCGACCAGGTCGAACACCCCCATCGCGGCCAGCAGGCCCGCCGCGCTGACCTCGGGGATGCCATGATCCATGCAGAACGGAATCAGATGCGTCGCCACCAGCCCGTTGGTCGAGAACCCACATACCCCGAAGCTGATGAACAGCAGCCAGAAGTCGATCGACCGCGCGCCGCGCACCAGGCCGGCGATGGCGATGCTGAACGGATTGCCCGACCGCGGCGGCAGCGGCAGGATTTTGTCGCACCCGAATGGACCGAGCCCGATGGCGGCTGGACTTTCCGGCAGCATCAGCAGCACCAGCGGGATCAGCGCCAGGATCACCCCGGCGACCACCAAAGGGGCGATGTGCCAGCTGTGCGAGACCACCAGACTGGCCAGCAGCGGCAGGAAAACCAACTGCCCGGACGCATTGCTCGCGGTCAGCAATCCGACCACCAACCCGCGCCGCTGCACGAACCAGCGGTTGGCGACCGCGGTCGCCAGCCCGACCATACCGGCCCCTGAGCCCAGGCCCACCAGCACGCCCCAGGTCAGATACAACTGCCAGATCTTGGTGACGAAGGCGCTGGACCCCGCGCCGATCACCAGCAGCGCCATCGAGCACAGCACCGTGCGCTTCAACCCGATCACCTGGATCAGCCCGGCGGCGAACGGGCCGACCAGTCCGAACAGCAGGATATTCAGCGACACCGCGCCCGAGATCACCGCGGTGTTCCAGCCAAACGCCTGCCGCAGCGGCACGATCAGCACGCTGGGGGTGGCCCGCACGCCGACAGAGGCCAGGATGACCACGAACATCACCGCCACCACCACCCAGGCATAGTGCAGGCGTCCGGCGAACAGCCGGGCCATCGCGCCCGGTCCGATTGGCGATCGCATGCCTAAACTCCCGTCCATGTTGCGGACAACATGACGTTCGTCATATAGAAGTCAAGCGGCACTTTGACGACCTTCGAACCCGGGAGCCCGCATGGCTGACGCAACCCAACGCCGAGCGGCAACTCGCCAACGCATCCTGACCGCCGCCGGCCGGCTGTTCCGTCAGCACGGCTTCGACGGCATCGGTGTCGATGCGGTCATGCAACAGGCCGGCCTGACGCACGGCGGCTTCTACCTGCACTTTCCCTCCAAGGAGGCGCTTGCCGCCGCGGTGGCCCAGTCGCTGCTGGAGCAAGCGGCCGGCAAATGGGATCAGATCAGCCGCTCGATGGATCGCGACGCCGCGCTTGAGCGTATCGTCACCAATTACCTCGATCCGGCGCGGGTCGGGTCGGCCAAGTGCTGTCCGCTGCCTTCGCTGGGAGCCGATGTGGCGCGGCGCCCGGCGTCCCGGCAGGCTGTCGGTGCGGCGTTGCGCGGTATGCTCGACGCCTTGGGCCGGGTGCTGCCGGGGCAGCGGCGGGAAACCGCGCTGGCGTCGCTCGCCACCCTGGTCGGCGCGGTGGTGCTGTCCCGGCTGGCGGATGATCCGGCGTTGGCCGAGGCGTTTCTTGCCGCCGCCGCCGACAGCATCCTGCCGGCCGGACCCGCCGTCAGCCGCGGGAACCTGTCGGCGGCGCAGCCGGAGGGCTGACGCGTACCCGATCGCAGCTGCGCAGCGTCCGCGACCGGCGCGTGCCCCGGATACTTCAACAACGGCTGCGCGCGACTAGCGCGTGATAGCTTCAGGTTGAAGCAACCACGCGCTAGTTCCCTTTGTTTGAGAGGGCGATTCACGTCCGAGATTGGTTCCACCTCAGACGATCGCGCTCTAGCCGTCGGCGCGGTTCATCCCAATCTACGTTATCAAAATCAATGGACGGGAGACCATGCGCGCGCTGATCAGCCTTCCTCTGCTGGCGTTTTGCCTCGCCGCCTGTGCGACATTGCCTTCCACGGCGCGAACCCCGTTCCTGCCGGCCGGGGTCTACGGCGTCTATGAGGACAACGATATCGGCGCCATCAACCAGTCGGCGTGGGCCTTCGCTTCACCCGCCAACACAAGGGGCAATCCGGTTGACGCCGCGAAAGCGGTTATCGCGCTGGAATACCTGCCAGGTGAACTGACAGAAAACCCACGCTGGATCGGCATGGATTCCTCGATCAAGATGCGGCTTGGGCAGGCGCGCGACGAGCTTCGCGGGATCCTGGGGATTCGTCCTGACGCGCCGGCGCAACTCGTGGTGAACACGTTGCTGGCGCTCAGTCTGGACTTGCAGACCGGCAACCAGCCGGCGGCGATGCAGGTGCTGAGTTCGCCGATCTTCACCCTGCCACCGACCCAGACGCTGCGGATCCTGTCGAACCTGCCATACGTGCAGCAAGCCAATCTGGCGACCTCTCGGGCGCAGGACCAATCCTTCCCGGACGGCGGCGCGCGCTCCTAGTGGACAAAATCCGACGGAAAGGTCCGTCCAATTTTGCCACTAGCACTTGATTTGGTGGGCCGATTCACCCGACCGCGAGGATGCGTCTGTCGGGATCGGACCACTAGGCGTTCCGGGGATCGCGCCCGGCCGTTGGCTGGTCGCTGAACGATGGGCTGGGCCGCGCGGCAAGCCCTGGCCGGGTATCGCCGCATATGGCAGGCTTCGGGGAAGCCGAAACCATACCGGCGGAAACATCCCAGGGAGACGCCCGTGGCCGCGAACATCCAGGCGGAAAACCCCCGATCCGGCATCAGCCGACAGGAGGCAGCAACGCCCAGTGCTGTTGCCCCGGTCGGGTTTCTCGCCGGGGTGAAGATCGTCGACCTCACCCAGTTCGAGGCTGGACCGTCCTGCACCGAAGCCCTCGCCTGGCTCGGTGCCGATGTGGTGAAGATCGAAAACCCCAAGATGGGCGATCCGGGCCGGCGCCTGCGTCCCGGCCAGCCCGACACCGACCCGTACTATTTCCATGTGTTCAACGCCAACAAACGCTCGACGACGGTCAACCTGAAGCTGCCCGCTGGCCTGGCGCTGGTGAAGGACATGCTGCGGCAGGCCGACGTGTGCATCGAGAACTTCGCCCCCGGCGCGATCGAGCGTCTCGGCCTAGGCTATGACGTGGTGCGCGAACTGAACCCGTCCATCATCTACGCCCAGGTCAAGGGTTTCGGTGAGGGCAGCCCGTACGAGAAGAACCTGGCGTTCGACATGATCGCCCAGGCGTGCGGCGGCACCTTCAGCGTCACCGGCGATCCGGATGGACCGCCGACCCGGCCGGGGATTTCGCTGGGCGATACCGGCACCGGCATGACCATGGCGATCACCATCCTGGGTGCGCTGTATAAGCGCAAGGAGACCGGGCAGGGCTGCCGGCTGCAGGTCGCCATGCAGGACGCGATCATGCACTACATGCGGATCAATTTCGCGACCCAGGGCCTGACGGGCAAGCCGGCGGCGCGCGGCGGCAGCAAGGTCGTCGGCGTCAACAACGCGCCGATGGGACTCTACCCGTGCGCCCCCGGCGGTCCGAACGACTACGTCTACATCATGACCAGCCGAGCCAACCCGGACCACTGGGACCGGCTGCTGAAGGTGGTGGGACGGGAGGAACTGATCGGGGATCAGCGTTACACCACCCCGATGGAGCGGCTGGGCCGCGAGGCCGAGGTCGACGAAATCATCGCCGCCTGGACCCGCACCCGCAGCAAGCACGATGCGATGCGCGCGGTCGGCGAGGCCGGGATTCCGGCCGGCGCGGTGCTCGACACGATGGAGCTGCAGAACGACAGAAGCTTTGAGGAGCGCGGCATCATGCAGGTCATGCGCCATCCGCTGCATCGGGATTTCAAGATGCCGGGCTGGCCGGTGCGGGTCGACGGCAAGCCGCCGACGCTGACGCCCTCGCCGGTCTTGGGCGAGCATACCGACGCGGTCCTGAGCGAGTGGCTTGGACTAAACTCCCAGGCGGTGGAGGTGCTGCGGGCCCAGGGGGCGGTTTAGAGGGCGATTCACGTCTGAGGTTGGTTCAACCTTGGACGATCGCACGCTAACGCTTGCCGGTCCGTCTGCGATGATCCAGACTGATGTATTGACGGCGCGCAGCTTTCGGGAGATGTCACGTTGTGGGATGCCGGCGGTAGGCGCGCCTGTTGATCTCTTTCACCTCCCGCATGCCCAGCCGATGCGATAAGCTTGGCCGGACCACAACGACAAGAGTCCGACCGCATGAGCGTTGCTTCGACCGACACCAACAAGATACCCGCCACCCTGATCGCAGGAGACGGCATCGGGCCGGAGATCGTGGCGGCGGTCATCCAGGTGCTCGACGCGCTTGGGGCCCCGTTCGACTGGGACCGTCAGCAGGGTGGGATGGCCGGGATCGCCGCCGGTGGCGATCCGCTGCCGCAAGCCACGCTAGATAGTATCCGTCGCAACAAACTGGCCCTGAAGGGCCCACTTGCCACGCCGGTCGGTGGCGGGTTCCGGTCGGTCAACGTGCGCCTGCGGGAGGAGTTCCAGCTTTACGCCAACCTGCGCCCGGCCCATAGCTTGATCCCGGGTGGCCGCTTCGAGAACATCGACCTGATCCTGGTGCGTGAAAATCTGGAAGGCCTCTACGTCGCCTTTGAGCACTACATCCCGATTGGCGACGATCCTCATGCCGTCGCGATCTCCTCGGGCGTCAACACCCGGGACGGCGCCCGGCGGATCGTTCGTTACGCTTTCGAGCACGCGGTGAAACTTGGCCGCAAAAAGGTGACGATCGTCCACAAGGCCAACGTGTTGAAGGCGCTGACCGGCGTGTTCCTGGAAACCGGCAAGCAGATCGCCGCCGAGTATGAGGGCCGCATCGCCTGCGACGATCGCATCGTGGACGCCTGTGCGATGCAGCTGGTGCTCAATCCGTGGCAGTTCGACGTGATCGTCACGACAAACCTGTTCGGTGATATTCTGTCCGACCTCATCGCCGGCCTGGTCGGCGGGCTAGGTGCCGCACCCGGCGCCAATATCGGCGCGAAAGCCGCGATCTTCGAGGCGGTCCATGGCTCGGCGCCCGACCTTGCCGGAAAGGGCCTCGCCAACCCGACCGCGCTGCTGCTGGCCGCCGGCCTGATGCTCGATCACGTCGGCCTGACCGATCACGCCAGGCACTTGCGGAAAGCGATTGACCAGGTCCTGAACCAGGACAAGACCCGCACCGGCGATCTTGGCGGAATGACCTCCACCAGCGACTTCGCCAGGGCGCTGGTGCAACGCGTTGGTTCCGGGGTCTAGCCGACTCGTTTCGATTACGGATTTGACCCGCTCGACCCACCGCTTCATGCTGAGCGCGAGTCGAGGGGGAATGAATGTCCGACAGCAGGCAAGCCCGGGCGGGCCGCAAACGCTTTATCGTGTACGGCCTGCTGTTCGCGATGACGTTGATCAATTACTTTGACAGAACAGTTCTTTCCATTGCCATGCCGGTGCTGATCCACGAGTTCGCGCTGACGCCGGTGGCGGTCGGCTATCTTCTGTCCGCCTTCATCTGGTCCTATGCCCCCTGCCAGCTACCGGCGGGCATGACGCTCGATCGATGGGGCACGCGCAAGACGGCGGCGCGCTGCATTGCCTTCTGGTCCGCGGCCACGGCGTTGACGGCCGCGGCGACCAGTTTCTCCTTCGTGTTCTTCACCCGATTGCTGTTGGGCATTGGCGAGTCCCCGACCTTTCCGCTGGCCGCGCGGGCGATCCGCGAATGGGCGCCGGTGAAGGAACGGGCGCTGGCCTTCTCGATCTCGGGGTCGGGACCGGCATTTGGCACCGCTGTGTCCGCGATCACCATTGCCGGCCTGGTGAGCACGATCGGCTGGCGGCTGTCGTTCGTATTCTCCGGCGCGCTCGGTTTTATCTGGGTTCTGGTCTGGCTGCTGCTCTACCGGGACCCCGAGAACGCATCATGGCTGTCGGCGGCCGAGCGCCGGATGATCCTGGCGGAACGTTCGCCTGGGGGAACAAGCGACACGGGCGGCATGAAGCTGAAGGAACTGCTAGGCTACCAGACCATGTGGGGCCTGTTCCTGGTGCAAGGATGTGTCAACTACACGCAGTACTTGTTCCTGACGTGGCTGCCGACCTATCTGGTACAAAGCCGCGGGCTGAACATCCTGCATTCCGGTGTGCAAACCGGCATATGCTACTTCGGCGCCGTGGTGCTGACGATCGGCATGGGTCGCCTGTGCGACTATTTGCTGACGCCCGCCGCTGTTCAGGCTGGCAAACGACGCTATGCCGTGGTGATCCTGGCGTTCGGTGCCGCCGTGATGGTGCTGGCGCCGTACACGGCCTCGGAGACCCTGCTGCTGGCGGAGATTACGTTTTCCCTGGCTTGTGTCCAGAGCGTCTTTGTGAACACCTATGCGCTGACCAACGATCTGTTGCATGCCGGCAAGAGCATCGGCACCGCGATTGGCTGGATCCAGTTGGGGGGCAACATCTTCGGCCTCGCCGCACCCATCGTCACCGGATACATCGTGGCCGCGACCGGTCGTTTCACCAGTGCCTTCCTGCTCGCCGGCGTGCTGCTGATCATCGGCGCGATCATCACGCTGACGATGACGCGCCGTCCGGTCGGCGACCGTCTGGCCGGTGTCGCGGTGGCTGTCTAGGGGAACGTCATGGACCCTGCACTGGCGGAGAGGTATCAGGCGCCGCGGGTCCCCGGCTAACCGACTCTCCCCGGCTAACCGACTCTAAAGACGCAAAAAGCTTTCGGACAGACACTTAGTAATCGGCGATGTTCTTGCGAGACCTTGCCCCGGTTCGCGGTGAAGCAAGAAGTGGCCGTCAATTGGCCGATGACGGGTCCAGCTTGGCGTCTCCTCGGGAGAAAGCAACCCAGAGGCGTTACCGGGGTATTGCCACAACTGTAGCACGTAAGCGGCAATGCAAACGTCCAATTTTCGAGTTGTTCACTAAAAGTTGGCCTGTTTTAATTCGGTCTAAATTACGACATTTCGTGCGGTGACACAACATGACAGCGGGTTTATTCGAAATATTGGATCGTATACGTTATTATGATTCCACTATTACCCAGTTTATTGATAATAACGTCTTTATTCTTTTCGGTAAAAGTGTTTTGCCGACGAGCTTCTCTCGCCCTGCGATGCTTGCGTTTTGCAGTGCAGCTAGGTGTTATTCAGCTTACATCCTCACGATTGACGGAAACCAAGTTCCGATCAGTAATTTAGAACGTAACGACAATGATGATTGATTATGGCCTCAGCGCGAATTCTTCGTCTCACAGCAAGGGCTTTGACCTGAAATGAAGATCTGCGGATGGTGATTAAGTCATTGTGCCAAATATCGCACACGTTGTTCTGTGTTCGGTTAACGATCCGTTGCTAAGCGGAGGCAAGGTCTTGAGAGCGAGGGAAACAATTAGCCTGACCGGCGAGCGTCCGGTCGCTAATCCAGCTGCTTTCGATGCTGGCACAGCGTTACGGCGCCATGCGTCGCGCTGGCGGTTCGTGGCATGCGTGCAGGGGTTGGATTTCCTTCTTTTCTTCGTGCTTAGTCTTGTCTGGTTCAAGACCGTGGCAGATCAAACCGAGCCGTACTGGTGGCTCCGCCATGCCGTCGTATCGGTGCTGGCTGCCGCGATGATGCATTGTGTTTTTCAAGCTTTTCGGATCTATGAGTTTGCCACGCTGGCGCGCGGGCACGATGCGACCTTGCGTGCCCTTGCCGCCGGCTTTGTGTCATTTGGCCCGTTCCTGGCGCCTTTACTTCTCAGAAAAGATCTGGCGGATGGCTCTGCCGCTTCGGCGACGAGCCTGGTCGCAACAGGGCTGACCGGCATCGCGGTGTTACGGTTCGGGATCGCGCGTCTTGCGCTGAAGCTACAGAGATCGGGCTTCATTGGACGCAGGATCTATATCATCGCCGCTGACCTGAACGCCGGACGGTCATTACAGTCTGAGCTTGAGCGCCATCCGGACAACAATGTTGTTGGAACGTGGGATCTGTCGAGGTCGCAAAGTGAGATCGAGGTCGGCTTACAGGGTGCGCTCGAGTTTCTGCAAGACAACCCGGTCGATGTGGTCATTCTGAAGTTACCATTATCGCAGACGGACAGATTGGTCGGCGCGGCGCGCGTGCTGCGGACGCTGCCCAAGACGGTGCTGCTGGCACCCAGTCTTGATGCCGGCGAGGAAATTGTATTGCGCCCCGATCGTCGGGCCGGAGCGGGCAGCCTGGAAGATATGGTGCTGGTAAAGCTGTCGGATCGCCCGCTGGCTGGGTGGCGGTGGATTTTAAAGGATGTGCAGGATCGGACGTTGGCGATCCTGCTGACTGTTATCTTGTCACCGGTGATGCTGGCGATTATGATCGCGATCAAGCTGTCAGATCCGGGGCCGGCATTTTTTCTACAGGAGCGGCGAGGCTACGCCGGAAAGACGTTCCGGATCATTAAGTTTCGGTCAATGAGGGTCGATGCCAGCACTTCCGACCCGCTGTCATTCAGGCAAGCGAAGCGTAATGATCCGCGTGTTTCTCCGGTTGGACGTTTCTTGCGCAAGACAAGTCTGGACGAATTACCTCAGCTCCTGAACGTCTTGATGGGTGATATGTGGATCATTGGGCCGCGTCCCCACCCACTGTTGGCGCAAGCGGGCGGGATCGAATTCCCGCGTGCGGTTCAAGAATATGCCGCTCGCTATCGCATAAAGCCGGGCATAACCGGCTGGGCGCAGGTTTCAGGGTGGCGGGGACCGACGGATACGTTGGAGCAACTTAGCAAGCGGGTAGAGCATGATCTCTACTACATCGAGAATTGGTCGTCAGCTTTCGATGCGATAATTCTCTTCAAGACACTGTTCTGTGCTTTCGGCCAGGAGAACGCCTTTTGACCCAACGGGGAAGCCTGTCCATGTCGTGTTGACTATGCGAAACGCCGGCGCATCGAGGCGGTGGATGCGTGAGATTTGCCTCTCGCAGGCGCAAACCCTCCGACGTTCCCGCTCATCAGGATGATTACCTTCATGTCACCAACTATTTGCGTGTAGACAACCCAGATCGCCATATGACCTTTGATAAGGCCCGATCGTGCGTCCGTGCCGCATCGGGTTCAAGCCATACAGGGCTTCTCGACATGGAGTTTAGCTAGTGAGTATCGCGCAAAAACGAGTAATGGTCACCGGAGGCGCTGGCTTCCTGGGTTCGCATCTCTGCGAGCGGCTCCTCGATGGCGGGCACGACGTGCTGTGCGTCGACAACTTTTTTACCGGCAATCGCCGTAACATCGCCCGCCTAACGGACCACAAGAACTTTGAGTTCCTGCGCCATGATGTGACGCTTCCGCTGTATGTCGAGGTGGACGAGATCTACAATCTCGCCTGCCCGGCCTCGCCCATCCATTACCAGTTCGATCCTGTTCAGACGACCAAAACCAGCGTGCACGGCGCGATCAACATGCTGGGCCTGGCCAAGCGTGTGCGGGCGAAGATCTTCCAGGCTTCCACATCCGAGGTGTATGGCGACCCGCAGGTCCATCCGCAGCGAGAGGATTATTGGGGCCATGTAAACCCGATCGGCATTCGCTCATGCTACGATGAGGGCAAGCGTTGTGCCGAGACGTTGTTCTTCGATTACTGGCGGCAGCATAAACTGCGCATCAAGGTCTTGCGCATTTTCAACACGTATGGCCCGCGGATGCACCCCGATGACGGTCGCGTGGTCTCCAACTTCATTGTTCAGGCGCTTCGCGGCGATGATATCACCATTTACGGCGAAGGGTCGCAGACCCGCTCATTCTGTTATGTTGATGACCTTATCGAGGGATTTCTGCGGATGATGGATACGCCGGACGACATCACCGGGCCGTTTAATCTGGGCAATCCCAGCGAGTTCACCATCCGCCAGCTGGCTGAGCAGGTGATTGATCTGACCGGGAGCAAATCGAAGATCGTGCATCGGCCGCTGCCGGCCGACGACCCGCGGCAACGGCGGCCGGACATTTCGGCAGCGCAGCAATATCTGGATTGGACGCCGACAATTGGCCTGCGCACCGGTCTGATCAAGACGATTGAGTTCTTCGATCTTCTGCTTCGCGACGGCGTGCCCGAGCGTAAGCTGTCGACAAACGCCTAGCAGCCTGTCGCAGGGCAGCGCGAGACGCCAAGCGGCCGCGGTTTGCCGCGTCAATCGGCTACCTCAGACGAACAGCGACGTGTGGCACTTTTTCTGATGGGAGATACGAGCGCGCTATCCGAATCGACTACGCGACCGCCTCCCGCGATCGGGCGACCCAGTGCCACCCGACCACGATGAAGGCGATCAGCACCGGCGGCACCACCGTCAGGTTCAGCACATCCCACCCCTGCGTCGCCTGTACCGCACCGGAGGTCAGCGCGGTCAGCGCCACGCTGCCGAAGACGATGAAATCATGGGTTGCCTGCACCCGCACCCGTTCCTCCAACGTATAGGCGCTGGTCAGCAGCGTGGTGCCGCCGACGAACATGAAGTTCCAACCCACACCCAGCAGCGTCAGCGCCACCAGGAATGTCGTGAACAGCGGCGGCCGGCAAACGTTCACCGCGACGCACCCAAGAACCAGCAGGCCGCCGGCGATGATGATCTGATGCACGCCGAATTTCTGGATCAACCGCCCGGTGACGAAGCCCGGGCCAAACATCGCCAGCGAATGGGCTCGGATCACGTCGGCGCTCGCCGCGACGCCAAAGCCGCACAGCAGCATCTGCAACGGGGTCGAGGCCATCACCAGGTTCATCGTGCCATACCCCACCAGCGAACTGACCACCGCGGTGACGAAGTTGGGGCGGGCAAAGATCGTCCGGAACGGCACCGCGATGCCGGTCTTCTTCTGCGCCGGCGGCAGGGTGACGAAGCGCAACAGGATCGCCGTGATCACCGGCAGCAGCGGCAGCGACAGATAGGTCGCCAGAAAGACGTAGTGCGGGATTAGCGCGTTGGTGCGCTTGACCAATTCCGGTCCGATGATCGCCGCCACGACGCCGCCGGCCAGCACCAACGAGATCGCTCGCGCCTTGGCGTGCTGATCGGCGACCTCGGCCGCGGCGAAGCGCAGGTGCTGCGAGATCCCGAAACCCAGGCCGGCCGGAATCGCCCCCAGGCAATAGAGGGTGAAGTTTTCGCGGTAGACGCCAAGCGCGAACGTCAGGCTGCCGCACATCATGAGGGCGCAACCCAGCCAGAACCCGCCGCGCCGGCCCAGCCGGGGAAAGGCGTAGCCCGCCACGAGCGACGCACTCATGACGGCGACCATCTGGATCGCGATCGGCAGCGTGTTCAGGGCGCTGCCTGACAGGTGGTAGCCCACCAGCGACGCCATGATGGACTGGCCCGACACGACGGCATTCATCAACGCCTGACAGGCGAACAGCAGCCAGACATTCTTGTTCATCTGCTTGGCTTGTTCATCTTGTTCGCTTGTTCATCTTCTTGGCGTCCGGTTCCAGCTAGAAGTGGCTCCAGCCTTCCTTTGGCAGAGCAAGAGGTTCTCCGCTGGCAGCACGCACCATGACCTGGGGGGCGCCCGATTGGAAGTGTCCGATCCGGGTGACGGCGATGCCGGACCGTGCCGCCGCGCGCTGCAGGGCATCGGCGTTTCGCGCCGGCACCGCCAGCAGCAGTTCATAATCATCGCCGCCGGTGAGGCATGTCGCCAGCCAGTCCGGCCCGGCATCCCGCGCCGCATCGGATAGCGGCACCTGCGCCGCCTGGATCTCGGCCGCCAGACCACTCGCCCGGCAGATATGCCCGAGGTCCTGGACCAGCCCGTCGGAGACGTCCATCGCGGCGGAAGCGATGCCGGCCAGCGCCAACCCGACGCGCGGCCGCGGCAGGCGGTAGCGATCCAGCAGGTAGCCGCCTGGATCAGGCAGCTGCCCCAGCGCTGCCGCCAAACCGAGCGCGCCATCGCCGATGGTTCCGGTTACCCAGATGGCATCGCCACTTTGGGCGCCGGTTCGATAAATCGCGCTGCCCGGCGCGACATGGCCGATGATCGTCATCGACAGCGAAATCGGCCCGGGCGTCGAGGTCGTGTCGCCGCCCAGCAGCGTCACCCCAAAGGTTTGCTGGTCCTGAGCCAGCCCGGCGGCGAACGCGGCGAACCAGGCGTCGGGCGTATCGGTCGGGGTGGACACGGTCATCAGATAGCTGATCGGCACCGCGCCCTTCGCGGCCAGGTCAGACAGGTTGACCCGCAGCAGCTTGCGACCGACCAGCTGCGGCGGGTCGTCGGGCAGAAAATGCACGCCGGCGACCATGGCGTCGGTGGTCAGCACCAGCTGGCGCCCGGGCGGTGGTGTCAGCAGTGCGGCGTCGTCGCCGAGATCGAGCGCGCCCGGCCCGGCCAGCGGGCGAAAATGCTTGGCGATCAGCGAGAACTCGGCCGGAAGGACCATGCGGGACTGCCTCTCCGTGGCGGACGACGACCGCCTGCACCACGCCGTGCTGGTTTGATCGCATATCGCGACGACGGCAACTGCGTCCGTCAAGCCGTCGCCGTTCCGCCGCGCTCGGCCCGGCAGCGTCCGCTTCGGGCCGGGGAGGGGCGGTCGCCACCTACCGGTCGGGACGTGGGTGTCAAGCGGCGGTGAGCGGGCATCAACAAGTCGTATCAGTTGGCGTCGAAAAACGATATTGCTCCGGCGTGGTCGCAAACCAGCGGGCGGATCGGGCGGGCGAATGATGTCACAGAGTGTCACCTTGGCACGACCGATCCGGGTGCGAACTGGCCTGATACGAACGGGCCCGGGGCGAACGGGTTTGCCCGATCTGACCTGGTGGGCCGCGCTGATCGGCTTGTGTGGCCTGCTGCTGGCGCCGCTGCTGGTGGTCGATGTTCCACCGCTGCTGGATTATCCCAATCATCTGGCGCGCGCCTTCGTGCTGGCGTCCTTGCCGCAGGACCCGGTGCTGTCCCGCTTCTATGCCGTGCAGTGGTCGATCATTCCCAATCTCGCGCTCGATCTCATCGCGCCGCCATTGATCCATGTGCTGCCGGTGCACGTCGTCGGGCGGTTGGTGATCGGCGCCGCGGTACTGCTGCCGGTGCTGGGTACGGTCGCCTACAACACCGCACTTGGCGGCCGGTGGTGGGCGCTTGGTGTCGGTCTGGTCGCCTATAACGGGTGCCTGCTGTATGGTTTTCTGAACTTCTCGATTTCGCTGGGGCTGGCGCTGCTGCTGGCCGCGACCTGGCTTCGCTGGCGTGAGGATCGCCCTGAACGAGCGGTGGCGCTGGCGATCCTCGGCGCCCCGGTGCTGTTCTTCTGCCATCTGATGGGTCTGGTGTTCTTCGGCCTGCTGATCGGCGGCACCGAACTGGATCGGCTGTACCAGGTCCGCAACGGCGATCTGTGGCGCACGCTGCTGGTCCGCGGTTCGATCCTGCTGCTAATCTTCGCGGCGCCTGGGATGCTTTATTTCCTTTCGGCATTGCAGAACCTTGGCGGTGACGCCGGGTTCCTGCCGGTCGGCGACAAGCTGCTCCAGCTTTTGACCATCTTCGTCAACTACCTGTGGCCATTGGATCGGGCGGCCGCCGTGGTCGCGATAGCGGTGCCGATCGGCTGCGTGCTGCTGCGGCGGGGCAGGATGCCGGGTCCAGCGGGCTGTGCCATGACGCTGTTGCTGATCACCTTCCTGGCGGCGCCCTATGCGTGGAAACGGACCTACTTCCTGGACACGCGCTTCGCCGTCATGCTGGGGTTCATGCTGTTCGCCGGGTTTGTCCCCAGAGGATGGCCGGTTCGTATCGGGCGGTCTGTCGCGGCCGTGGTGGTGCTGCTGATGATCGCGCGAATGACCGTCCTGACGACGGCCTGGGCGGCACGACAAGCCGATATCGCCGATCTGCGCACGGTCCTGGCGCCGGTCAGACCGGGACAGACGGTTTATGTGGCCGAAGCGGGCCTGAAGGAGGCCCCAGCCTATTGGGCAGCCGATCCGCGCTGGCGGCTGTTGTCCAACGGCATGCGAACCGACGGCCACCTGGGCGCGCTGGCGCTGATCGAGCACCGCGCCTTTTGGCCGTTCGAGTTCGATGTGCCGTCACAGCAGCCGATCAGGACGCGGGAGCCTTACCACAGCCTCGCTGCCGGGGTGGGGGGCCTGCCGCACCGTTCGGCCGCCGCCATCGCCGACATGTGCGGTTTCGACTATGTCTTGCTGATGGAGGCGGACGCCGTCCCCGAGCTGCCGGCGACCCGCTTTCGCCTGCTGGTCCGGTCCGGGTTCGCCGCGCTTTATGCCGTCACGCAATGCAGGGAGACACCCTGAGCGTCGCTGGACGCGGCCGGACCATCCAGCGCCGCCGGTTTACCAGCGCAGCCGGTTCAAGGGCGGCCGGTGCAAGGGCAGCCTATCCAGGGGCGGCTCGGGCGAGATCGCCGCGGGCGCCGCGGGCGGCGCGGCAAGCGCCCGGATCAAGCCGTTTCCTGATAGCGGGGTCAGGCGCGCCCGGCACCGCCCGGCGACAAGCCGGTACGCGGCACCGCCGCGGTGCTGCGTATCGACTTGTCGACAGACGATCCATCGGTCAGGATCGGGTGGTATGAACGAAGGAGCGTGGCGGCGTGATCCTGCTGCAGGTGGTGGTCAGCGGCCTGCTGACGGGATCGGTTTACGCGCTGTTCTCGTCGGGGCTGACCCTGATCTGGGGCATGATGAACGTCGTCAACTTCGCGCACGGCGACTTCGTCATGCTGGCGATGTACATCGCGTTCTTCGCGTTCACCCTGTTCAAGCTCGGCCCGCTGATCTTCATCCCGGGTGCCGCGGCGCTGATGTTTGTTCTGGGCGTGGTGGTTTATCTCGGCCTGGTGCGGCATATCGCCAAGGGTCCGATGCTGGCACAGATTCTCGGCACTTTCGGCCTGGCGCTGGTGCTGCGCTATGCCGCGTTCTGGGCGTTCTCGGCCAATTTTGTTTCCCTGCCCGATAATCTGGTCGGTGGCACGTTCGCGATCGGCGGGGTGCGGATCGAGGCGTCTCGCCTGCTGGCCGGTGTCCTCGCACTCGTCATTACGCTTGGCATGCATCTGGTGCTGACGCGCACCGCGCTGGGCAGCCGGCTGCTGGCGGTGGCCGAAGATCGCAACGCCGCCATGCTGATGGGCATCCGCCCGGACCGGATGCAGGCGATCGCGTGGGGGATCGGTGCGGCGTCGACCGGGATCGCCGGTGCGCTGATCGCGCTGTTCTTCTACATCTCGCCGAACGTCGGTGAATCGCTGTCGCTGATCGCCTTCGTCGTCGTCTGCCTGGGTGGCTTCGGCAGCGTGCCAGGTGCGATGATCGCCGGCCTGGGGATAGGCGTGATCGAGGCCTTGTCGGCCTACCTGATCGGCGCGGTCTACCAGGATGTGGTGGTGTATGCGCTGTTCCTGCTGGTTCTGTGGGTGCGCCCGCAGGGCTTGCTGGGGACCACCTGAGGGTGAAGCAGTGGCCCCTGGTGGTGATCGGTTTTCTGCTCATCGCCGGCTGGCCGCTGGTGGTGCAGGACGTGTTCCTCCAGCGCGTCGGCGCGCTGGTGCTGCTGGCGGCGATCTCGGCGTCGGCGTGGAACCTGCTGGGGGGTTATGCCGGTCAGGTCTCGGTCGGGCACGCGGTGTATTTTGGCACCGGCGCCTATGCTTCGCTGGTGGTGTTTACCCGCCTGGGCTGGCCGCCGATCGCGGGCGCGCCGATCGGCGTTCTGGTGTCGATGGCGATCTCGGCGCTGGTGGGAACGCCGACCTTCCGGCTGCGCGGGCATTATTTCTCGATGGCGACGATCGCCGCGGCCGAGCTGTTCCACATCCTGGCGGCGAACTGGCCTTTGCTGGGTGCCGCGGTGGGCCTGATGGGCCCGCCGGTGCCGCGCAGCGTGTGGGATCTGTCATTCATCAGCCCGGTTCCCTACCACTACCTGTTCCTGGCGGTCTTGATCGTGCTGCTGGGTCTGACCTGGCTGATGCAGCGCAGCCGGTTGGGCTACTATCTGGCCGCGATCCGCGGCGGCGACCGCGCCGCCAGCAGCCTGGGCGTGCCGGTGCTGCGCTACAAGCTGTATGCGCTGTTGCTGTCGGCCGGCTTCACGTCGATCGCCGGGTCGCTGTACGCCGTCATGGTCGGGTTCATCGATCCGGACAGCGGGTTGAGCATCCTGGTGTCGGTCAAGATGCTGATCATCGCGGCGCTGGGCGGTGCGGGCACGCTGTTCGGTCCGCTGGTCGGCGCCATCATCCTGATCCCGCTGGAGGAAACCACCAATGCCGCGTTCGGCGGCAACGGCACGGGCATCACCTTCATCATCTATGGCGCGATCATCCTGCTGGTGGCCCGCTTCCAACCCGGCGGGGTGGCAGCGTTCTGGGACGCGATCACCAACAAGATGCGGGTCCGGCGGAGGGCATCGCGTGCTGCTTGAGGCGCGGGGCATCGTCAAGGCGTTTGGGGCTTTCCGCGCGGTGGATGGTGCGGACCTGGATGTCGGGCAGGGCGAGATCATCGGCCTGATCGGCCCCAACGGCGCCGGCAAGAGCACGTTCTTCAACTGCCTGGCGGGCGACTGCGAACCGACCGCAGGACAAATCCGCTTCCTGGATCAGGACGTCACCCGAGCGGGTCCTGATGCGCATGCGCGTCTGGGCATGGCGCGCACCTTTCAGGTGCCGGTGACGTTCGAGGATATGACGGTGCTGGAGAACGTCATGGTCGGTGCCTTCCTGCGCCACGCGCACCGGGCCGCGGCGATGCGGAAAGCCGAGGACGTGCTGCGATTCACCGGCCTGGCCGATCTGTCCGGCACGTCGGCCCGTTCGCTGGGGACACCGGGCCGCAAACGGCTGGAGATCGCGCGCGCCCTGGCGACGGAGCCCCGCCTGCTGCTGCTGGATGAGGCGCTGGCTGGGCTGACCCCGGCCGAGGTGCGGCTGGCGATCGAACTGGTGCGTCGCATCCAGGCGCTGGGCATTACCATCGTCATCGTGGAGCACATCATGGAGGTGATCCTGTCACTGGCTGAACGTGCGGTGGTGTTCCATCAGGGAAAGGTCATCGCCCAGGGCGCACCCCGCAGCGTGGTCGATGATCCGGCCGTGGTCACGGCCTATCTCGGGCATCATATGAAGCGGGTGCGGATGTGACGCGGCGCCCTGTGTGTCGCCGCCGGGGTTGCATCCGGGTGTTCGCCATGTCCTGGGCCGCGATCACCTGATGGCGCCGCCGCTGCTGAGCATCGCCCATCTGCTGGTCCGGTATGGTGACCTCGTGGGCGTGGCGGATGTGTCCCTGACCGTCCCGGCGGGATCGGTGGTAGCGCTGCTGGGCTCCAACGGTGCGGGAAAGACCACGACGCTGAACGCGATCGCCGGGCTGGTGCCCACCGCTGGCGGCACGGTGACCTGGCAAGGGCGCGCCATCACCGGCAAGCCGGCGTTCGCCATCGTCGCGGCCGGCCTTGCCCTGGCTCCTGAGGGCTGGCGGCTTTTCGTGCAGCAGACGGTGGAGCAGAACCTGCGCCTGGGGGCCACGGTGTTGGCGGACAAGACGCGGGTGCCGGCGCTGCTCGACCGGGTGTTCACGTTGTTTCCGCGGCTGGCCGAACGGCGCCGGCAGCGGGCGGGCACGCTGTCCGGTGGGGAGCGCCAGATGCTGGCGACCGGCCGCGCGCTGATGAGCGATCCCAGACTGCTGATGCTGGATGAACCCAGCCTTGGCCTGGCACCCGCGGTCGTCGAAACGATGTATGAGACGCTGGTTCGGCTGCGGCGTGAAGGGCTGACGCTGCTGTTGGCGGAACAGGCGGTCGAACTTGCGCTGGAGGTGGCGGATTATGCCTACGTGCTGCAGACCGGGCGCACCGTGCTGGAAGGGCCATCCGCTCAACTGGCCGACGACAAGGATGTGCAGCGCATCTATCTGGGGCTGGAGACGGAAGGAAGCTGATCCGGGGCGGCCCGAAGCCCCGGACCGCGGGGGCGGGAGCAGAAGGGCAGGGTCATGGTCCGACGCAGCCGCTGTCTGGCGACGTGGCCTGATAAGGCGACGAACCGGGCGCGCCGCACGTCGGCCGCTTTGGCCGGACGATCGCCCTGCCCGATCGGACGAGCGGCCTATGGGGCATGCGAATCCGCGAAGCGGATGTCGTTCTCGATCAACGCGACCAAGTGGGCGTACCCATCGGCGATCACGAGATAAGCCTCGCGCTCATTGCCACCATGCAGCCTATTCGCCTCCTCCCGCCACTTCTTCGCGCGCGTCCGATAGACGTCGATGTTCCAACCGGAAGACATGTCAGGCTCCTCCGCTCACTTCGGATAATGTAAATACTATTTACATTAACGGCGCCTGGATAGTCCAAGCTGGCCGGCGTCGGTAACGATCGCGGGATCACCGATCGTCTCACGGCCAATCGCGGTCTGCGCGCATCAACTTGGCGCGCGATCGCGGTGTCGACGGGGAACATTGGGGTGACTCCGGCGTTGGCAAGATGTTCAACCAAATTAGCGCTGACGGTGAGATTGCCGCGACCACCGCGTATTAAGGATCATTATGACCAGTCCCGGCGAGCTGCGCGCATTGGCAGACCGTTATCGGCGGATGGTGTTTGGCTTCACCGATCGACGCGCGATCAACGCGCTGAGCGATCTGGCGGCGGAGTATGAGGCGCAGGCGACTCGGCTGGAATTAGCCGCCCGCGCTCGCCCGACGGCAATTTATTGGGGACGCTCGGTGATTGGCGTGGGCAGGGCATCCGCCCGGCCCTCTGATCGTTGACAGCGCTGATCGGTTAGTTCGAGGTCTTTCGGTGCGGTCTCTTTGTGCGGCTGGGATGGTGCAAAGGCGGTGCAACCGCTGGTAAGTGGGCGTGCGGCACCGTCAGAACACCGCTAGCGCAGTCACCTCTCAGTCGATGCTGATGCGCTTGCTGGTGCGGCTAAACGACGGCGATACGCTGGGCGACATGCCGCTCACCTTGCAGAACACCGTCCGAAAGGCGCCGGATCGTCTTGGCCAATCACCTAATGTGCTCTGCTTGACGGTCCGGCTGGTGAACACGAGAAACTCCTGCCTGTCACCGACCTGGACGTGTCGACAATGATGTGCCGGCCAGCGTGGCGTTGCCTTCCCGGAAGCGGCGTGCCGGCGGGCTGACCTGTGGCCCTGGAACGGGCGCCGCGGCCTGGTGTTGACCGGGACGCGTGGACGCGGCGGAAACCATCCCCACATCCGCCTCATGAACCCTGCATCCGACCAGCCCGCTATCGTGTGGTTTCGTGATGACCTGCGTCTGGCCGATCACGCCGCCCTGCACGCCGCCATCGAGAGTGGCCGTCCGCTGGTGCCGGTGTTCGTTCTGGACGCGGGTTCGGCCGAACCATGGGCGTTGGGCGGGGCGTCGCGCTGGTGGCTGCATCACAGCCTGGCTTCGCTGGCGGCATCATTGCAGGCGCGTGGCAGCCACCTGATCCTGCGCCGCGGCGATGCCCAGGCAAGCATCACCGAGATCGCCGCCGAAACCGGGGCCGCGGCGGTGTTCACCGGCGGTTCCGCCGACCCGTGGGCGCGACGGGTGGATCAGGCGGTGGCCGAGGCGTTCGGCGGAACACTGCATCGGATGCGCACGACGACGTTGTTCCATCCGGATTCGGTGCGCACCAAGAGCGGCGGCGCCTACAGCGTGTACACACCGTTCGCCAATGCCTGCCGGGCCCTGGGCGGACCAAAGCCGCCGTTGCCGGCGCCGAAGCAGATCAGGACCGCGGCGGCCCCGCGATCGGATCGGCTGGACGATTGGGGGCTGCTGCCGGTCAGGCCGGATTGGGCGGCGGGCCTGCGGGACACCTGGACCCCCGGCGAGGCCGGTGCGATGGAGCGGGCGGGCGATTTCCTGGCGCACGGCCTGCCCGGCTATGCCGCCGCCCGCGACCGGCCGGCGGGCGATGGAACCTCCATGCTGTCGCCGCACCTGCATTTCGGTGAGATCTCCGCCGGGCAGCTGTGGCATCTGGCGCACCAACGGCCGGGCAGCCAATCGCGCGACATCTTCATCCGCGAGCTGCTGTGGCGTGAATTCTGCGCCAACCTGCTGTGGCATAACCCGGATCTGCCGCGGGCGCCGCTGAAGCCCGAGTTCGGCAAGATGCCCTGGCGCGACGACAAGCCGGCGCTGAGTGCCTGGCAGCAGGGCCAGACCGGGATTCCGATTGTCGATGCCGGCATGCGCCAGCTGTGGCAGATCGGCTGGATGCACAACCGGGTCCGCATGATCGTGGCCAGCTTTCTCATCAAGCACTTGATGATCCCCTGGCAGGACGGCGAGGTCTGGTTCTGGGACACCCTTGTTGATGCCGACCTGGCGAACAACGCCGGCAACTGGCAGTGGGTGGCCGGCTGCGGCGCCGATGCCGCACCCTATTTCCGCATTTTCAACCCGGTCCTGCAGGGCCGGAAGTTCGACCTGCACGGCGATTATGTCCGCCATTTTGTCCCCGAACTAAGCCGGATGGATCCGCGCCACATTCACGCGCCGTGGGAGGCGCCAGCCGGGGCGCTGGCGGCGGCGGGAGTCGTTCTAGGAGAGAGCTATCCGCATCCGATCGTCGATCTGGCCGAAGGCCGGACCCGCGCGCTGGATGCCTATGCCAAAATCCGCTCAAATCCATGAGCACACGGTCGCGGCCAGTTGCCTGGTTGGTACGCAATGCCAACCTATCTTCATGGCACGACGATGACAATGTTCGAAATTCCCTCTGGTGCGAAGGTTCGGGTTGTAGGCGACGTTCACGGCGACGCCGCCGCGTTCGCCTATGCGGTCGCGACCGACCGGTTCGTCATCCAGCTGGGTGACCTGCCGGACCATGGTCCCGACAGCGCCGGCACGTTACGGATGATGTTCGATCTGGTTGATAACGGACGCGGCCTGTTCATCCTGGGCAATCACGACCTGAAGCTGGCGCGGGTCTTGTCCGGCGATCATGTGCGGATCGAGCCGGTGGTGCAGGCCACCGTCAACCAGATGGACGACGCGCTGAAGGCCCGCACCCTGCGCCTGGTCGCCGAGGCGCCGGCGTGGCTCCGTTCGGGATCGGCGTTGTTCGTGCATGGCGGTTTCCATACCGCGATGCTGGAACAGCCCTCGCCGGCGCATGGCCTGGATCGCCCGCACGGGCCCTTGGCGCGGGCGCTGTATGGCGAACCGACCGGACGAATGCAGCCGGACGGCTACCCCGAACGCAGCTTGCGCTGGGTCGACCGGATACCCGATGGTCTGACGGTGTACTGCGGACACGATCGCCGCAGCTACGACGGGCGGCCGTATGTGCGGCACGGCACGCTGGGCGGCAAGGCGGTGTTCCTGGACACCGGGGCCGGCAAGGGCGGCCACCTGTCGTGGATCGATCTGCCATAGCGGTTCCTTCTAAAGCGGGCCGTTGCGCCGGCTGGGTGCGGCGCCAGGGTCGCTGACCGGGAGTCAGGTCGGCCGGTGCCGGCATAGCCGTTGGATTTCGCTGGCGAGACCTTCGCGCCGGGGCCGGGTATTCCGCGCTGCGGAAGTTTCGCGTCGGAGCTGGATTTCGCGCGACGAAAAATTTTCGCGCTGCGTGATGAGGATGCGGCGTCCTCAAATATGGCGTCCGCGCATATTAAGACAAATTTAAGTCTTTCTGCCTACACACCCCGTCGGCTGATACTTCAGGAGCTTTGTATTCATCTTCGACCGGCTCAGTGCCGCGGTCAGCATGGCGAAAGGACATCCGATGCGCTTTCAGCTCGCCGGTCTGTGCTTTACCGACGCACACGGTATCCCGTTCCGCCACGATCTTAGCCTGGTCGCCCTATCATATCTCATCGCGGTCGGCGGTTCGTATGCCGCCCTGGAGATGATCGAACGCTGGCGGCACGCCCGAGGCGGGAAAGTGAACACCTGGCAGGTCGCCAGCGCGGCGACGCTTGGGGGCAGCATCTGGTCCATGCATTTCATGGCGATGCTCGCCCTGAAGATAAGTCTTCCGCTCACCTACGCGCCGGGGCCGACACTGCTTTCGCTGCTGATCGCGATCGGTGTCGTCGGCTGTGGGCTGCAGATCGTTCGGGCCAAGGCATCGGCCGTTCGCATCTGTCTTGCCGGGATTGTCGTCGGGCTTGGTGTGTCTGCGATGCACTATGTCGGGATGGCGGGGCTACGGTTTCCCGGCAGTCTGGCCTACGCCCCCGGGCTCTGGAGCCTTTCCCTGCTGATCGGGATCGCCGCGGCCATCATTGCGCTATGGCTGTCGTCAACCGCGCGGGAGACGTGGCAGCGCGGTGCCGCGGCTGTGGTCATGGGCGCGGCGATCTGCGGCATGCACTACAGCGCGATGGCCTCGGCGGTTTTTCAGCTCGATCCTCTGGCACGGGTGGCGCCCGGTCTACCAAGCGGCCCGATGGTGCTGGCGGTGGCGTTAACGACGTTTACTCTTATTTCATGCGCACTCATCTTCGTCGCGGTCGACAGGCGTCTGCTGGCGTCGGCCAAGCGTGAGGCGGAAGTGCTTCGGCGATCCAATGGACAGCTGGCACAGGCGAATGCCGAGCTGGCGCTGAGCCGCCAGCAGTTCACGGCGGTGTTAAACAACATGACGCAGGGCGTCTGCTTCTTCGATGGGGCCCAGCGACTGTTGATATCGAACCGCCGCTACGCCGAAATCTACAATCTGCCGTCAGAGGTGATCCGGGGCGGTCAATCGCTGCAAGACATCGTGGATTATCGGTATGCGGCCGGCAGCACGCCGGAAATGTCGCCTGCCGACTACCTTGTCTGGCGCACCCAGATCGCGGCCACCAACCAGACATCGAATACGATTGTTACGCTGAAGAACAGGCAGGTGGTCGCGATCTCTCATCAACCGATGCCTGATGGCGGCTGGGTCGCGACCCACGAGGACATCACCGAGCGTCAGCAGGCTGAGGCGAGCATTGTGTTCATGGCTCGGCATGATGCGCTGACCCGATTGCCCAACCGGATGCTGTTCCATGAGCGGCTGGAACATGCCATGGACATGGTTGGGCGCGGCGTTGGATGCGCCATCCTCGGGCTCGACCTGGACCGATTCAAGCTTGTCAATGACACGCTGGGCCATCCGGTGGGCGACGGGCTGCTGAAAGCCGTCGCGGACAGGCTGCAGGCCTGTATCCGGGAGGTTGATACCTTGGCGCGCCTGGGCGGGGATGAGTTCGCCATCATCCAGGTCGGGGTGGAACGACCCGAGGACGCCGGACTGCTGGCTAACCGCATCATCATGGCGTTCCTGGATCCGTTCGATATCGAAGGACATCAGATCGTTGCCGGGACAAGTGTTGGGGTGGCCATTGCGCCTGTTGATGGCACCTCATCCGACACATTGCTGAAGAATGCCGATATCGCGCTTTACCTGGCGAAAAACGAAGGCCGTGGCACGGTGCGCTTTTTCGAGCCGGAAATGGACGCCCGCATTCAACTGCGCCGGACGCTGGAACTTGACCTGCGAAATGCACTTCTGCGGAACGAGTTCGAGCTGTATTATCAGCCGCTGGTCAATCTCGATGCCGGCACCGTCACCGGGTTCGAGGCCTTGCTGCGATGGCACCACCCGGTCCGTGGTGTTGTCTCGCCTATGGAATTCATTCCCGTCGCCGAAGAGACAGGCATGATCGTGGCGATCGGCGAGTGGGTGCTGCGAACCGCTTGTTCCGAGGCGGAGAACTGGCCCACGACGATCAGCCTCGCGGTGAACCTTTCGCCCATCCAATTCAAGAAAGGCAACCTTGTCGCCACCGTTCAGGCGGCACTGGACGCATCAGGCTTGAACCCTGAGAGACTGGAACTGGAGATCACGGAATCGGTTCTGCTGCAACACACCGTCGCCACGTTGGCCGCGCTGAGGCAGTTGCGCGGCATGGGCATCGGCGTGGTGCTGGATGATTTCGGCACTGGATACTCCTCGTTGAGCTATCTGCGCAGCTTCCCTTTCGACAAGATCAAAATCGACCAGTCCTTCGTGCGTGACCTCGTGAAGGACAAGGAAGCGATGTCGATTGTCCGCGCGATCACCGGCTTGGGCCAGAGTCTGGGGATAAAGACGACGGCCGAGGGCGTGGAGACCGTGGAACAACTGGACAAACTACGAGAAGAGGGATGCACCGAGGTGCAAGGTTACTTCTTCAGTCGCCCGAAGCCAGCGAGTGAACTGTCATCGCTACTCGAAACGCTTCATCGGGTCGTAGAAAGCGTGGTTTAGGCCGAACCGCCTGATGAAAGCCGCGGGACATTCGTGGCTTCGGCCTCGGGTCCTGACGCCGGGGTCCAGCGCGTGATAGCTTCAGGTTGAAGCAAACACGCGCTCGCTCCCTTTGTTTGAGAGGGCGATTCACGTCCGAGCTTGGTCCAACCTCCAGACGATCGCGCTCTAGCTGACCGGGCTCTGGTTTATCGCCACGCCTTGATCATCCGGTGTGCTCCTGGCGCGACGAGGCGGCATCCAGCATCGCCAAAAAATCAGCTGCTTGCAGCCTGATTGCGTCGCGCCGCTGGGGCGTCATGCGTTGCCAGTTCCGCAGCGGCATCGCCATCCGCGCGTTCGCGGCGAACCGCCTGGCATGGCGTGCGATGAAATCCCAGTAGAGGAAATTGAACGGACAGGCCTTTGGCCCGGTTGCCTGCTTCACGTCGAAGGCGCAGCCGCCGCAGTAGTCGCTCATGCGATTGATGTAGGCGCCGGACGCGGCGTATGGCTTGGACCCGACGATCCCGCCATCGGCGAACAGAGCCATGCCGCGGGTGTTCGGCATCTCCACCCACTGATAGGCATCGGCGTAGACCGCCATGTACCATTCATCGACCGCGTCCGGGTGCAACCCGGCCAGCAGCGCGAAGTTGCCGGTCACCATCAGGCGCTGGATATGATGGGCGTAGGCATCCCGGCGGGTCTGGCGGACGACGTGGTGAACGCACGCCATGTCGGTGACGCCGTTCCAATAAAATTCCGGCAGCGCGCGGGTCGCGTCAAAGGCGTTCAGCGTGCCGTAGCGCGGCATCTTCAGCCAGTAGATGCCGCGCATGAATTCCCGCCAGCCGATGATCTGGCGGATGAACCCCTCGGCCGCATTCAGCGCCACCGAACCCCGGTGGTAGGCGGCCTCGACCGCCCGACAGGTGTGCAGCGGATCGAGCAGGCCGATGTTCAGCGCCGGCGAGAGGACCGCGTGAAACAGCGTCGGCGCAGCCGCCCGCATCGCATCCTGCCAATCGCCGAAACCCGGCAGCCGGTTGGCGATGAAGTCGGCCAGCGCGGCCTGCGCATCCTTCGCGGTGACCGGGAAATGAAAATCGTCGACCTCCCCGAAGCCGTTGGTGAAGTGTTGCCGGACCAGTTCGATCACCGCCTCGGTCGTGGTGTCGGGCGCGAAACGCGGCAAGGCTGGGACCGGCAGGTTGGCCGGCAAACGCTTGCGGTTCTCGGCGTCGAAGTTCCAGCGACCGCCTTCCGGCTGACCATCCGGCGTCATCAGCAGGCCGGTGCGGCGGCGCATGTCGCGATAGAAGAACTCCAGGCGCAGTTCGCGTCGTCCGTCCGCCCAGCGGCGAAACTCGGCGATCGAGGCGGCGAAGCGCGTATCCGACCGGATCTCGATCGCTTCGGTCCATGCCCGCATGTCCGCCAGGACGCGGTATTCGCCGGGTTCGGTCGCCACCACCTGGCGCGGCTTCAATTCGGCGATCGCGCGGCGCACCTCGCCGCCCAGGCTTTGCGTGTTCGCCGGATCGTCCAGACGAACATAGCGGACCGCCACACCCTCCGCGGTCAGCGCTTGGACGAAGTGCCGCATCGCCGACAGCACCAGGACGATCTTCTTCAGGTGATGCGGGACATAGCTACACTCCTGCATCACCTCGGCCATCAGCACGACGTCGCGCCGCCGATCGAGGTCGGACAGCGCCGACACTGAAAGGGATAGCTGGTCACCCAGCACCACGCGTAAGGTATCGACCGCCATGTCGTGGCCTGTTTGAAATTCGGTCGTGACATGGGCTTGACGCCAGCTTTGAACACGCCGGGGAGGACAAAACGCGCGCAGCGTGGCACAGTGCTTACAGTCATGCGTCAACTACTGCTCTTGCGGCATGCGAAGTCCTCCTGGGACGACGCGTCGATGCCCGACCGGGACCGTCCGCTGAATGTCCGCGGACGCCGGGCCATGGCCGTCGTCCGGCAGGCGATGCGCGAGCTGGGTCTGGTGCCGGATCTGGTGCTGGTTTCGACCGCCAGGCGGGCGCTGGAAACGCTGGAGGCGTTGGAACCCTGGGACGACGCGCCGCTGGTCGATCAGCTGGACAGCCTTTATCTGGCCAATCCGCTGCAGTTGACGGCGGCGCTGCATGGGGTGGCGGAAACCGTTCGCAGCGTGCTGCTGATCGCGCATAACCCCGGCATGCACGACCTGGCACTCAGTCTCGTCGGTGCGCAGGCGCTGCGGGGCGGCGGCGATGAACGCGCTCTGGCAGCGGGCTTCCCGACCGCCGCGTTGGCCGAGTTCGTGGTCGCCGGGTCGTGGTGGGACCTGCGCGAGGGCGGCGGGCGGCTGGTGCGGTTCCTGACACCGAGGATGCTCGAGGGCGCTGGCCTCGGTTGATGGAACAGGCTTGATGAAGCTGGAGCTGGCGGCGGACCCGCAGACGGTCGCGGGCTTGGTCCGGTTGAAGGGGCTGACCGCGTGCCGCGAAGGCCGGTCCAGGACGCAAACGGTCAAGATCGTCTGGCATGACAGTCCGGAACTCGGGTTGCTGGGCGATGGCCTGACCCTGGCCGAACAGCGCGGGGTGCGACGGCTGGAGCGGGTGTTTCCCGGTTCGGCGAGCTGGCTGCCCGGGCAGCCCGTGCCGATCGTCGCCGAGGCGCCCGATCCCGCGAGCCTGCCCGCGCCGCTGGCCTCGGTCGCGGCGTTCGAGGGACGGCAGACCATGAGCGAGCACGTGTTTGGCGGTCAGCCGGTCAGCCTGACGATCTGGAAGGGAAGCCTGCGCGCGGTGACCGCGGAACGGCCGGTGGCGCGGATCTGGTTGAGCGGCGCGGAACAGGCGGTGCGTGAAGCCGTGGTGTTGATCGCCGGCGCGGAATCGGTCGCGGTGCCGCTGCATGCGCTGGCGGCGGAGGCCATCGCGTTGGCCACCGGACGTAGTGCCAGCCCACGGCACGCCGGGGCGCCCGTGCTGCCGGCGGAATGGCTGAGCGTGGCCGGCGCGCTGGCGCACATCCTGGGTCACCTGACCGACGTGATGCTGGCCAACGCGCCGTTGGCCGCGGTCGCCGATGACGCGGGACCGGAAGCGGTGCACCAGATGCGTGTGGCGGTCCGCCGCGCGCGGTCGGCGTTGGCGGTGTTCCACACCACGCTGCCGGCGGGCGCATTGGACCCGTTCAAGGACCGGCTGAAGCAACTGAGCGCCAAGTTGGGTCCGACGCGGGACTGGGATGTCTTTGCCGATGAGACAGCACCGGCGATCCACCAGGCGATACCCGGCGACGCGCGGCTGGACCGGCTGATCACCGCGGCCTGTCGGCTGCGGCGGTCGCGTCAGAAGGCGCTGGCGGCGTACCTCGACAGCGCCGAGTTCCGCTTGCTGGGCATTGAACTGGCCTGGTTCGCGGCGGCGGAGTTCTGGCACGCGCCGGCGGTGGGTGCGGACGGCGAACCGCAACCGCCGCCGCCGCTGGCGGAGTTCGCGGCCGGCGTCCTGCAGCACTACTGGAAGAAGCTGATATCGATCGGCAAACGGATCGACGAGCTGGATGTTCCGTCATTGCACGGTGTGCGGCTGCGGGCGAAGCGGGCGCGTTATGCCGCGGAGATGTTCTCGACACTGCACCATGGCAAGGCGTCGCACCGCTTCCTGCGCCGTCTGAGCGCGCTGCAGCAGCGCCTGGGGGTGTTGAACGATGGCGCGGTGGCCAGCCATCTGCTGGCCGAGCTTGGCGGTCCGTCCGGGCGGCATGGCTATGCGACCGGGATTGTCGTCGGCTTTCTGGCGGCGCGGGCGGCGAAGATCCGGCCCAGAATCGTCGACGCCTTCGACCGGTTCCGCCGCCAGCCCGCGTACTGGACGTGACCGCCTGCATCCGGCTCGCTATCGGGCGGGCGCGCGCCGGTGGGGGTTGGCGATGGCGTTGAGACGGAAACGACGACGGATCTTCCGAGCGCACACCGGCGGGCTGCCGATGCAGTATCCCATGTTGCCCTCGGTTCGTGCGCTGGTCGTCGTTGCCGGCGTTGCCGTGCTGCTGGTGGCGGGCTGGTCGATCGTTCGCTACCTGCAGGCGCCGGCGGCCGCGCCGGCCGCCGCGCGGCTGGATGGTCATATCGCCGCTGCCGCGGACCACGTGGCGGTGCTGGACGGCGAGACCCTGCGGCTGGGTGATCAGGTGGTGCAACTGGCGGGCATCGTCGCGCCGGCGCGTGGCTCGCTCTGCCGCGACTCCGGCCCGGCGCCGGTGGATTGCGGGTCTGCCGCGGCGAATAAGCTGGCCTCGCTGGTGCGCGGCCGGACGGCGGCGTGTGCGATCCATGGCGGCGGCGGGTGGGGCCATCCGTTGGGCGACTGCACCGCCGGCGGGGTGGATCTGGGCCGGGCGGTGGTGCTGGACGGCTGGGCCCGCGCCACGACGGCGGCGCTGCGGGAAGCGGAGTCAGACGCCCGGGCGGCGGGTCGCGGGATCTGGCATACCGGGTCATAGCGCGGTTGTTGGCCGGTTGGACAGCGGGTTGCCGGTCTGTGCGGCAACCGGCCGATCCAGGCATCAAGATGGGTTTACGCAGGTGTCCGAGGCGAATAGCGTCGCCCCATCGGCGACCAAGCCACAGGGAGAAAACGATGGCCTCGGTTCTCGAACTCGCGGTGATGCGCAAGGTCGCGTGGCGGCTGCTGCCCTTCGTTGGCCTAGGCTACTTCTTCAACGCGCTCGATCGCTCGAACATCGCGATCGCGGCGCTGACCATGAACAAGAGCCTCGGCTTCACCGCGGCGGAGTACGGCCTGGGCGCCGGCGCGTTCTTCTGGAGCTACGTCCTGTTCCAGGTTCCCAGCAACGTCATGCTGACGAAACTCGGCGCGCGACGCTGGCTGTCGGCGATCATGCTCGCCTGGGGCATCTGCTCTGGCGCGACCGCTTTGATTACCGGTGTCACCAGCTTCGTCGTCGTGCGCTTTCTGCTGGGCGTGGCGGAGGCCGGGTATTTCGCCGGGGTGACCTATTTCATGACCTACTGGTTCCCCGGCCGCTTCCGCGGACGCGCCATGGGCGTGTTCTTCGCATTCTCGGCGGTCGCGGTGTCCATTGGCTCGCCGATCTCGGGGACCATCGTCAGCCTGCATGGCTGGCTGGGTCTGCAAGGCTGGCAATGGATCTTCCTGATCGAGGCGGCGCCGTCGGTGCTGCTCGCGCTGTGCGGACCGTTCATCCTGGCCGACCGGCCATCGAAGGCCACGTGGCTGACCGTCGATGAGAGCGGCTGGCTGGAGGACGCGCTGGAAGGCGAGCAGCACGACAAGGAGGGCCATGTCATTCCGATCATGCAGGCGTTGCGCAGCCGCCGCGTGATCCTGCTTGCGCTGGCCTATCTGGGCAACGGTTTCGGAGTTTACGGTACGGTCTTTTTCGTGCCGCTGATCATCAAGGACCTCGGGTTCAGCAACCTGACCACGAGCTGGCTATCCGCGCTGCCGGCTGGGCTGGGCGTGGTGGGCATGATCCTGTTCTCCCGCAGCTCCGACCGGAGCGGTGAGCGGGTGTGGCATGTGGTGGTGGCGATGGGACTGGGCGCGTTGGGCCTGCTGTTGACCGGCATGACGATCGGCAGCGCGCCACTGGAGCTGATCGGGCTTTGCGTGGCCGGGTTCGGCATCGGCGCGGACCTGCCGGTGTTTTGGAACCTGCCGACCGCCTATCTCGGGGCGGCGACGGCGGCGGCCGGCATCGCGGTGATCAACGCGGTCGGCAATCTGTCGGGCTACTTCGCGCCACAGCTCGTCGGCGTGTTGCGTGACCGGACGGGGAACTACGGCGCGGCCATGCTGGTCTGCGGGGTGGTCATGATCGTGTCAGGGATCCTGGTGCGCCTCGCCGGCGTTCGGGTGGCGGACGCGCCGGCGTATCCGGTGCGGGTGTAAGAGGGGCATACACGCATGGATCGAGCTGCGCGCATCCCGCGCGGGTGGCCTATCCGATCGGGAGGACCGAGATGAACCTGTATCGCTTGTTGCAAACGCGTGCCGCCGAGGGGCGCCCGGTGCGGGTCGGGCTGGTCGGCGCCGGCAAGTTCGGATCGATGTTCCTGTCACAGGTGCCGACCACGCCGGGACTGGAGGTCGCCGCCATCGCCGATCTTTCCCCGGATCGCGCCCGGGAGGCGTGCCGGCGGGTGGGGTGGACGGCGGAACGCATCGCGGCGACGGGCTTCGTCGATGATGCCGCTGCGATGATCGCCCTGGCAGAGGTCGAGGTGGTGGTGGAGGCGACCGGGCACGCGCCGGCCGGTATTTCCCACGCTCGGCGGGCGATCCGCGAGGGCAAGCACATCGTCATGGTGAACGTGGAGGCCGACGTGCTGGCCGGGCCGCTGCTGGCGCGTGAGGCCGCGGCGGCGGGGGTGGTCTACAGCCTGGCCTATGGCGATCAGCCGGCGCTGATCTGTGAGCTGGTGGATTGGGCGCGGTCGTGCGGCTTTCCGATCATCGCCGCCGGCAAGGGCACCAAGTATCTGCCGGAATACCATGCCTCCACGCCTGAGACGGTGTGGGGATATTATGGGCTGACCGCCGAGCAGGCGAAGACCGGCGGGATGAATCCGCAGATGTTCAACTCGTTTCTTGACGGGACCAAATCGGGGATCGAGATGGCGGCGGTGGCGAACGCCTCGGGGCTGACGCCGGCGCCGGACGGGCTGGTGTTTCCGGCCGTGGGCACGCATGAGATGGCGGAGATGCTGCGGCCGGGGAATGCCGGGGCGCTGCACCATGCCGGGCAGGTGGAGGTGGTTTCCAGCGTGCATCGCGACGGCCGTCCGGTGGCCAACGATCTGCGCTGGGGGGTGTTCGTGGTGTTCGAGGCGCCGAATGAATACGCCCAGCGGTGTTTTCAGGAATATGGCGTGGCGACGGATGCCTCGGGGCGGGTGTCGGCGCTGTACCGGCCGTTTCATCTGATCGGGTTGGAGCTGAATGTCTCGATCCTGTCGGCGGCGTTGCGCCAGGAGGCGACGGGGGCGCCGACCGGGTTCCGCGGCGATGTGGTTTCGACGGCGAAGCGGGATCTGCGGGCAGGGGAGATGCTGGACGGCGAGGGCGGGGCCTGCGTGTGGGGCAAGTTGATGACCTCGGCGGACAGTCTGCGGCATGGCGGGCTGCCGATCGGGCTGGCGAACCGGGTGCCGTTGGTGCGGGATGTGGCGATGGGCCAGCCGGTGACGTGGGCGGATGTGCGGATTGATGCGGACGATGAGGCGTATCGGTATCGGCGGGCGATGGAGGCGGCGTTCCCGGGGTAGGGGGGTGCTGATGCAGGCGACAGCTGTGGTGGTGCGCGGGATGTAGTTGAAAAATCAGAATTGCAACCATGCGGCGCAAGGCGCAACGATGGGCTGAAGGTGACGATAGCCCCCTTGGGCGGAATACATTTTCAAGCAGTCGTAGGTCTAGGGAAGTATAGTGTTCTACTGGAAGTTCAAAGGGGAAGGATCTTCGATGCACAAGTAGAGCACGTCTCTACTTGATCCGAAGAGCCAAATCTGAAGTCGACGCAGCCAGATCTGGCCATCCCGCAATGAAGGACTGTTCCAACAACGGAGTGCGTTTGCAGGACAAGATAAACAAGACAATAAGATACCGACACGCCCGTAACGGCCGGAAAGTAGCGCTTCTCGCATCGAGGCATGCCGAACCCGGTACATCCCATCGGTTCTTGGCAGAACCGATGTTGCCGATGGCGGACGTGCCGGCTCGCACTCCAAGCGGATCGTCTACCGCGTAACGTCGGCAGCGATGCTGCCAGTCGGACTGCCGGACACGGTCTTCAACGGTCTCTGCCGACGGATGTAAACGGCCCAGACATTGCGCTCAGACGTCCTCGAGCCAGGAGGGGTGTTTCGCGCCTGGTCGAACGGCCGGCCGATGCGCGCGGTGGAAGTGATGCGTCCGTTGCTGGCTCTCGTTGAACTCGCGCCTGTCACCTTGTGCGGCGTGACGTTCTGGCGGAGCCTGGCTTCCCGCAACCTGGGGCAGTGATGCCCGCGCAAATCCTGACGCTGGCCGTTTTGTTAACCGTCCTGACATCTATCTATCGCCGCCTGACTGCTCTGGCAGCTCAGCGCTGACGAATATCTCGATGGCGAGACGCGTATCGGGGTGGCAATCGTGGGTGGCTATTGATGAGGGGTTCGCGGGACGGTAGCCTATTTGTAAGCTGGCTACGTGTTGAAATTCGCGAGGCGCCGCCGGCAACTTGAGGGCAGCCTGGGAAATGCAGCGTGTTCTTGTGCCGGACCTTGTTCAGCATCCGGCTTGAGTTTGGGTGGCTTCTGTCGGTGCCAAGCTCAACCGCACGCGGGTCGGATGACGTGACTATGGGTCGGGACACACCGCCACCGCTGCGGTAAGTCCGGGACAGGGCACGAAGGTTGCCAGCCAACAAGTGTGCCCGTCGGGGCTGCGCAGGAGCAATGGCCCGAGCGGGGATGCAAGAGACATCTCGACTTGGGCCGGATCGATCATTAGACCGGCGCCGATGGCTTTCAAGTAAGCCTCCTTGCAGGTCCACAGCCTGTAGAAGGTCTCAAGGGCGGATTGCCCAGACTCAGCCAGTTCCAAGCGTTCTCCGCGTGTAAACACCAATTTGGCGAGGCGGGACAAGTCGGCAAGCGGCAGCACCGCCTCGATATCGACGCCGACGCAGCCGGGACAATCCAGCAACGCGATCAGCGCTGAATCGCCGGCATGACTGACATTGAAATCGATGCCGCGACCTGGAAGATAGGGACGGCCCGCGGGGGAAAGGCGCAACGGCACCTCGCACGGCAAGCAGCCAAGTCGCTGACCGAGGATTGACCGCAGGGCGATGCGGCTCCATGCCTTGCGCCGGCGCAGTGCCGGATCCAGCAAGCGATTGGTCCGAGCGATTTCCGCTTCGTTGAGACCCTCTCGCAGGTTCGTCTCGGGCGGGGAGCCATCGAGCGCGACCCGCCATACCTGGATCGGTACAGGGAGATCGAGCCGCAGCAGTTTCAGCCGTGACTGAATAACAGTTGGCACTCGGTAGCTTCGAGCATGCGGCCATCCTCGGGGTATCCGGGGGATCACGCCTCCGGCCTAGCGAAAAAGTCATCCCGATCCTGAACAAGCGAGGCTTTCATTGCTCGTCTAACAGCGGTAGTCTCCTGGCAACCCTGAAAGATTTGTCTATTGCATTTCGAGTTGACAATCGCGATGACTTGGTCTTGATGCATGAGCGTAGTCGCGGGCGCACTTCAGCCTTTAAGGCTGGCCCTATTAGTTGGAAACTTTAGCGACACGTCAAGCATGGCGATGAAGCTGGTTCTGGCCTTACATTCGAGCGACTGAGCGAGGGGAACCGATGTATCTGGACATGGCTTCGACAGGCCGCCAGCAGGGCATTCCAGGGCAAATCGAAGGTCTTTCGTTGAGTTCCTGGATGGCGACCTGTCGATCCCACCGCTGGCTGATCGCCAGCTGGACTGTTGTGTTCACGATAATTAGTATTATTGGTCTGTACAGTATCACGCCTCGCTACTTGGGGAAGGCGGAACTGATGCTGGACACCCGTAACCGCCATTTCAGCGATTTTGAAGTCATGTCCGGGCCGATGACCCTGCCGGACCCGACGCCGATCATCCGAAGCGAGGAGCAGGTGCTGAAAAGCACATCCCTCGCCGGCGAGGTGATCGACGCGCTCAAGCTGGCCGAGTCGCCGGAATTCAAAACGTCACCTGGACTCCAGGCAACCGTGTCGGCATGGGTCAAACGGCAACTTCCGCGGTCCGTCCAAGCTTGGCTACCAGCCCCGCCAAAGCCCGATCCGGAGCGCGAACGATCGGCCTTGATCGAGCAGTATCTCAAACGTCTGACCGTGGTGAGCGATGGGCGGGCGTTCGGGATGACGGTGACGTTCTGGGCGACCGACCCGCGGCTGGCGGCGACGATCGTCAATACCCACGTCAAGCGCTATCTGGAAGATCAGCACCTGCTCAAGGAGCGGGCGGCGCAAACGGCGATGCTGTGGCTCGACCACCAACTTGAGCGGATCGAGGGCACGCTCACGGTGAAGGAGGATGCGGTCCGTGACTTCCGGGAGAAGTCCGGGCTGGTGAATGCCCAGGGCTCCACGGTTCTGGCCCAGCGGGTATCGCAGGTGGGCACCGCCCTATCGCAGGCGCAGGCCGATCTGGCACAGCGGCAGGCCAAGATCACGGAGGCCACGCACGACCTCGCCGTCGGTGCGGAAACCCAGAGCGATGTATTGAATTCACTTCTGATTCAGCGGCTCCGTCAGCAGGAGGCAGACTTTACCCGATCCCTTGTCAGCCTACGGATGCATTTCGAGGGACATTCGCTCATGGTCCAGCAGGCCGAGGCTGTGCTGGCCGATGTGCGGAAGAACATCGCGCAAGAGGCGAGCCGGATCATTACGAGTATGCGCAACGACGCGGGCATCGCGCAGCAGCGCGTGAACAGCCTGTCCGATGAACTTCGCGGCCTACAGGTGCGCCTGAACGACCAGGACGAGGCGCAAGAACAGCTTTCGAGAATGGATCGCGATGCCTCGGCGGTACGGTCGGTTTACCAGAACCTGCTTGGTCGCCAGCAGCAGGTCGAGGCGCTGGCCGGGGCGGAGACCTCGGACGCACGCCTAATTTCGCCGGCCCTGCCCCCGATGAGCCCGTTCTTCCCCAGAAAGACCCTGCCTGCCGCGTTTGGCCTGGTTCTGGCGGTACTATCCGGTATCGCATTCGCTTTCGTTCGCGATCGCATTCGGGGGGGTGTTCAACGCCTCGACGAGTTGAGCGGTTTCGGCGTTGGCCTGCCGCTCGAGACCATTCCCCTGGTATCGCGCCGGAACCGGCGCGGACAGACATTGCCTGATCACATGCTCGACCAGCCCGCCGGTGAATTCGCCGATGCGATGCGTTCGCTGCGCGGCGACATTATTCGGCTTGGTCGTTCGGATGGACCGCGGGTGGTAGCGGTTACCTCCGTGCTGCCGAGCGAAGGCAAGACAACCGTGGCGCTGACGATGGCGCGCAGCCTGGCCTCGGTTGGTTTGCGGGTTCTGCTGATTGACTGCGACCTCCGGCGGTCGCGCATGGCCGATCTGCTGGGCATCGATAGAGACAGCAAAGGCGGCATGGTGGCGGCCTTGCAGGGCAGGGCAGGGATCGAGGAAATGACGGTCAAGGACCCGCGTTCCGCGGTTTGGATTCTGCCCGTTGGCCGGCGGGTTGGCGTGCCGCAGGATTTGCTGGGGACCGCGTCGTTAAAATCTGTCCTCGAGGCCGCTCGGATGCGCTATGACTTTACGATTGTCGATACGCCGCCCGAAGGCGCCGTATCCGACGTGCATCTAATTACACCGTATGTGGATAAGACCATTCTGGTCGTGCGTTGGAAGACCACGCCGCTCAGCGCGGTTTCCCGAGCGATAACAGCGTTCGAAAAGCGCGGGGTGACGGTCGACGGAATTTTGCTGAATGGCGTGGACATGGCGGAGGCCGCTCGGGCCGATGGACGATACAATCTGTATCGGACGACGAAAGCTTATACGCTTGAGTCGTAGATGGAGCAATTTCTTCAGCTTTCCGCAGGACGGGATCCAACTCTTCCGCTTGGACATGACGCGGGGATCCTGTGTTTGGGGATTTTCGGCTGGGAGGATGTGGTCCTGAGGGCGGCATCGACAAGCGTGGCCAGCTTCATGGAATTTAGATGAACAGAATTCTGGTGGTAGGCCAAACGCCTCCTCCGTATGGAGGGCAGGCCATCATGATACAGACGATGCTCGCGGGAAGTTATTCGGACGCTAAACTCTATCACGTCCGGATGAACTTCTCCAGCGACATGGACGACATAGGTCGATTTAAAGTCGCAAAAGTTGCCCATTTGTTTTCTTTGATTGGCAGAACATACGCGATGGCGCTCACCCGGAATATCAAAGTACTGTATTATCCTCCGGCCGGCCCGGATCTTGTTCCTGTTCTGCGGGACATTGTTTTTCTGATCGCCGTCCGGTGGTTGTTCAGGAAACGAATTTTCCAGTTTCACGCCGCCGGCTTGTCGGAATTTTATGAGCGGAGTCCGCGCTTGCTACGCCGGATGATGGAACTCGCGTATTTCAACCCGGATATCGCCATTCGCCAGTCACGCCGGGCCACGGATGATGGCCGTGTTCTTCGCGCGAAGACCGAGTACGTGGTTCCTTACGGCATCGCGGACCACGGTGGTGCCGCAGAGTCGGGGACCGACCATCGCGAATCTCCGACGATCCTCTACGTTGGGGTTTTGCGGGAAGACAAGGGCGTTTTAGTGCTGCTGGAAGCTTGCAGGCTGCTGCGTCAACACGGGCGAATGATAAACCTCCAATTGGTGGGACGTCTCGTCTCTGCCGAATTCGAAGCTGCTTTCCGCGAATCCGTTGGTCGGGCCGGACTTGAGGAGACTGTCAGCTTGTGCGGCGTGTTGACGGGCGATGCAAAATGGCGGGCCTTCCGGGAAGCGGATATATTCTGTTTTCCAAGTCATTTTGCATCGGAAAGTTTTGGCGTCTGTCTGGTCGAAGCACAGAGCTTCTCGCTCCCTGTCGTAGCCACACACTGGCGCGGGATTCCCGATGTTGTCGATGATGGAGAGAATGGGCTTTTGGTGCCTCCGCGGGATGCCACGGCTCTTGCCGATGCCCTGGAAAAGCTTATTGCCGATCCGGTTCTACGACAGGCGATGGGGAATGCCGGACGAAGAAAGTTCGAGAGAGAGTTTACGCTGACCCAGTATCACAACCGCCTGAACACGCTCTTTGGATCAATTGGATCAGGCGAACGCGTCAGCGATGTCTCCGCAGGCCGTGAGGACATTAGCAGTTTGTAGGGCCAGTCGTGAGCCACCCACAGACGACAGCGGCGAAAGAGGAGTGCGGGATGGTAGAGCGTATCGTCGTCACCGGAGGAAGCGGCTTTATTGGTCGGAACCTGATTGATGCGCTCTCTAAAGAGGACGCAACTGTTTATAATCTCGATATCAAGGGCCCCGGGGAGACATCGGGCATTGCCCACTTCATCCACTGTGACCTGCTGGACGCGCCGCGACTTGCTTCCACGGTCAGAGACATTGACCCTACCTGGATCATCCACTTGGCGGCCCGCACCGACACGGATGGAACGCGGCTTGAGGATTACGTTGCAAATACGGTCGGAACCCAGAACCTGATTGACGCGACCAAAGGCTGCGACCGGATTGAGCGAGCAATATTCACCTCGACCCAATTCGTCGTCGGCCCAGGAACTCTGCCCGCGCATGACGAAGATTTCCGGCCCCATACGGCTTATGGACAAAGCAAGGCCATGTCCGAGCAAAATGTCCGGCGGGCGGACCTTGGTTACTGCTGGACGATCATTCGCCCAACAAACGTGTGGGGACCGTGGCATTCCCGATATCCGCAAGAATTCTGGCGTGTAATCAAACAGGGCCGCTATCTCCACCCCGGCCGGAAGCCGGTCATCCGCTCCTATGCCTATGTGGGTAACGTTGTCTTCCAGATACAAGCAATCCTCGCTGCCGATCCGGGCATAATAGATCGGCAGGTGTTTTACGTCGGCGATTCTCCGGTAGATCTTTATCAGTGGACGAGCGCGTTCTCGCGGGCTCTGGTCGGGCGAGAGCCTCGCATCGTACCGCGAAGCCTCGTCAAAGGCCTAGCGTTGCTTGGCGATGGGATCATCGGGCTGGGAGGGCGATTCCCGCTGACCACATCGCGATACCGCAGCATGACCGTCGATTACCCCACGGAGATGGCTCCGACGATCGACGCTTTCGGACCGCCACCTTACGGGTTGGAGGACGGCGTTGCGGAGACCGTCCGATGGCTGCGGTCTCAAGATGACTTCTGGCGCTAATAGATCTTGAGGCCTTTCAAACCCTTGTCCAAGTGCGCGCATAATCATCAAAGAGGTTGCCTCATGAGTGTCACCGGATCGCGGGCCGCAACCGAAAGCCATCCTGTCGAGGTATCCGTGGTGACCCCGAGCTTCAACATGCTGGATCAACTACAGCGATGCTGTGCTTCCGTGGCCGATCAGACCGCTGTTGGCTGCGAGCACATCGTGATGGACGGCGGCTCCACCGACCGAACACCTGACTGGTTGCGCGAGCACCCGTCGGTCATCAGCCACAGCGGCCGGGATAATGGAATGTATGATGCGATAAACAGGGGATTTCGGATCGCACGCGGCGATATCATCGCGCACTTGAACTGTGACGAACAGTACCTGCCAGCGACGCTGCAGTACGTCCAACGCTACTTTCGTGAGCATCCCAATGTCGATGTCCTGGTCGGCAATGTTTTGACTGTCAGACCTGATGGAGAGCTGATCGCGTACCGGAAGTGCTACCGCCCGATCGAGCCGGTGGTCCTGTCCTCACCGTTGCACGTTTTCACCGCGGCGATGTTCTTTCGGCGTCGGGTGATCAATGATGGGCATTTTTACGACGCCAGCTACAAGGACATCGGCGATGTCGAATTTGTCCTTCGGCTTCTGCGTGCTGGCTATCGTTTCGAGCATGTCAGCCATTACATGTCCACGTTCACGATAACCGGATATAACCGTAGCGTCCATGTGGCGACCATTCCTGAGGAGGTCCGAAGACTACGGGCGCATTCGCCTTGGTGGGTAAAGCGATTTCGGCCGGCATGGCGCTCTTTGGGTTGGGGAATGAAACTACTGGCCGGCGCCTATTTCGAAAAGATGCCGATCAATTATTCGATCTATCCCAGCGGCGAGGCGGCCGCCCGGATAGCGTTCACGGCACACGCGGCTTCGTTCCGGTGGCAATCCTAGAGTTTCAGGGCATTATTCACATCTCCGGCGATAACATCTTAAGTCCGCCGCGACGCCGCGGCTTGAAAACGCTTGTTATCGCGAGGGTGCGACCCCTCGGACGCTCACTCTCTCGGGGCGTTTTCTAATGATTTTGTTGACGAGCCTGATCAGCGGGCGCTCGATAATGCAATGAACGACCCATCCGCCGGTGACGGCGCAAGCGACCATAGCCGCGTAGATGACCCAGATATGGTTGGCCACATGGAGTTTTGTTGTGAGACTGAGAAGAATCAACAGGATCGGCGTATGGACCAGGTAAATTGAATACGACGCGTCGCCCAGATGATGTCCGAAGCGCGACATCCGGCCGGCGTCGGGTCGAAGTCCGATGCCAAACCATACAAGCAATGCTGAGGCAACCGAGACCGTTACCGAGACCCAGAAGTCATTCCAGGACGGTCCCCACCAGGCCAGCAAGCCAAAACCCGCTGCCGTGGCCGCAAGAATAAGCGGAAACCCTCCGCCGAAGCGTGGCTTGCACAGGTGATCTCCCCGAGCGTACATGATGCCAAACACGAAGCCAGCACCAAATGGGACATTGACGACATTGCATAGGAAACTCAGCAAGGCCTGAATGTCGGGTGGCAGCGGCGCCAGCATTTCGGGCGCCGTACGTTGAAGCGCCCATAGCAGGAACGGTGATGCAAACCATAGAACCAGCAGCGCCTGCCGCCTGACCCCGGCGAGCATTGCGCAAGCGAACAGGATGTAGAAAAGGAATTCGTGCCGTAGGGTCCAAACGACATTCGGCCGCACGTCGCCAATCGGCCAGAGAGACATGGCTCGCAGGAACGGGCCCCACTCAAAGGCGCCCGTCCCAGCGAGCCGCAAGATCGTATAGCCGATCGTGCATAACCACATGAAAGGGATGATTCTGATGAAGCGACGGCGGTAGAATTCCTGAACAGTGATGTCGGGATGCAAATTCCGATCAAGAGAGACCGCGGCAATGATGAATCCGCTTATCACGAAAAACATCGGAACCCCGACCGCGCCATAGAACAGGAATGGTGCCGGCGAACGGCCGAGGTATTCCGGAGACGCCATCATTCCTCCGGCATGATCTACGACGACGAGCACGGCGGCGATGCCACGAAGATACTGAACCCCAACGACTGTTGATGGTGTCTTCACGGCAATTCCCGACTTGTCATTTGACCGGCTTAGATCACGATCCTATACGCAGAGTAATGCGACGTGTCCAGCACAGTAGGCTCGGCAAGAAGCCGCCCAGAGCACCAAGACGGGTGTTCGCCAATTCCCGCGGAGCCTCCTGCCAGTGGACAATTTTCAATACAACATCGCGGTGTGATTTAGAACATGCCTGCGATAGCAATTCCCTTGTCTGCGAATATTGAAGCGATCATTGATGCCAACCCTGCAGGATCGGTGTTCCAGTTCGCGGCCGGGGTGTACCGCGGTGAGCAGTTCACCGCCAAAAGCGGTGATCAGTTTATTGGCGCCCCCGACGGCGGCACCCGGTTGAGCGGGGCCATGATGCTGGATCACTGGGTCGCGGCCGGCCGCCTCTGGGTGGACGCCGATCTCCCGGCTCCGCTGATCGGCCAACGCGTTGCCGGCAGCGCACCGCTGGCCTCTGACCGAAACGATCTTTTCGTGGACAATGTGCTGTATCGGCGAGTGGGCTCACTGTCGGAGGTTGCCGCCGGGAGCTGGTATTTCAATCCCAAGACCCGTGGCGCTTATATCGAAGTCAAACCGAGCGACCACACGATTGAATATAGTGTCACTCCCGGCCTGACCTATGACAACGGCGCCACCGGGGTTGTTGTACGTGGCCTGACGATCGAAAGATATGCCACCGACGCGCAGACCGGTCCGATCCATGGTGTTCGTGGCTGGCGGATCATCGACGTCACGTCCAGGCAAAACCACGGTGCGGGCCTGAACATCGGCGCGAACACGCGGGTCGAGCGCGGACATTATGTCGATAACGGGCAGATCGGAATCAATGGCTGGCGTGCCAATGGCGCCACCGTTATCGATGCCGAGATCGCCGGCAACAACTATGCCGGGTACAACCGCGAGTGGGAGGCTGGTGGCCTCAAGCTCGCAGGTTCCTCCGATGTTGTGGTATCCGGAAACAACGTTCACAGCAACAACGGCCAGGGGTTGTGGAGTGACATCGACGACCGTGGCTTCACTTATACAAATAATACCGTTACCGACAACAATGGTGTTGGCATCATGTATGAGATTTCCCATGGACGTACTGTAATTCGCAACAATACGATAAGCTGCAATAGTGGTCCGGGCGTTTATATTTCGAACAGCGATGGCGTCGAGGTGTCGAGCAACACGATTACGGTGGCGCCAGGCAATCGGCCTGGAAGCGACGGTGCGGCGGGCGGCGGTGGCATCGATATCATCAACGCCGTGCGTGGATCCGGACCGTACGGCATTTATCAGTCAACGGACGACCATGTTCATAACAACATCATTATCCATCCTGGCGATGATGCCCAGGACGGGGTGTTCGTCTATCAAGACATCGTCTCTCCCGCGAATGCGGACAATGTTTTCGACTTCGACAGCTACTTTGTCCAGAACACACGCACACCGCATTGGCATTTCGGCCGGAGCAGCTACCGCTGGGATACTCTGTTGGGCGATACGATCGCGGAACCACATGGGAGGATGGCGATTTTGCACGAGCGGATGAAGAGTGACTGCCAGCCTGTCAAACACGCTTCGTCCGGCGTGCATGGCTTAGGCAGGACCCTGAGGCTGGGACTGACGCTTCTTTCGATCCTAAGACCGCTGTATTGACGATGTTCATCCCAACTCGAAAGCTGTTGCAACGCAGTGTCAGCCCGGTACCGGCAGATGCGGAAGGTCAGGGCCCGGCGTTAAAGGGCCAACCATTCAGCGTTCCGCCGTGCATTGCAGTGTCACGGGCAACCGGCCGAGCCCTTGGCCTGAGCTTCCGCAGCAGTGTCTCGGCGGCTTGTTCAATGCTCCGCCGGCACGGATCCGGTTTCGCGCGGATGTTCCGCTGAGGTCCCTTGATTTGAAATCGATGTGCAAACTAGCTGACTTTTATGAGTGAACATTTGTCAGACGTTTTTGTCCCCAACCGCACAGACGTTCTCGGCGTCGGGGTAAGCGCCGTGAACATTCCTAAAGCAGCCAGCGTGATCAACCGCTGGATCAGGCTTCGCGAGCGGAACTACGTCTGCGTCACCGGTGTCCACGGCATCATGGAAAGCTGGCGTAATGCGGAACTCCGGCGGATACATTGCGAGGCCGGTATGGTGACGCCCGATGGCATGCCGATGGTGTGGCTATTGAAGCTGGATGGTAATCGCGAGGCCGACCGCGTTTACGGACCTGATCTTATGCGAGCGGTTTTTGCTGCCGGCATCGAGCTGGGCACCCGCCACTTTTTGTACGGCTCGACCCCGGAGACGCTCGGGCGGTTGAGAGGCAAGCTCCTTCAACTGTTTCCCGAGGCTCGCATCGTGGGCATGCACAGTCCGCCTATGCGGCCGCCCGGCGCCGAAGAAAACGACGATATTTGCCGAATGATCGACAATAGCGATACCGATATCGTATGGGTTGGTCTCAGCACCCCGAAGCAGGAACTTTGGATGGCTCGGCACCGCGGCCGGTTGCGCGCGCCCGTACTGATCGGCGTGGGTGCTGCATTCGACATTCACGCGGGAACGGTGCGGCAGGCGCCGCGGATCATCCAGCGCAGCGGCCTTGAATGGCTGTTCCGACTGGTCCACGAACCTCGCCGACTGGCCGGGCGGTACCTGCGCAACAATCCATCGTTCGTACTTCTGGTATTGAAGCAGAGGCTCAGATTGTGAGGCGGCCAAGATCCGCTGTTGAGGGTGTGAAATCGTCAGCTAATTGCCATGCAGCGCGCGAACGGCTGAGATGAGCGGTGGCTACGACATGCGCCGCGTTCTTGGCAACGCGACGATGCAGGTTTTTGTAAGAGTCCCGACCCTCGCATCATCCGCGCTCTGCCGACGGTTCCGCAGAAAGGCTCGGTCCGGCACAAGCCCAGCGATTCTTGTTGTGCGGCTGGACGGGCTTGGCGACTGCATCATGACATTGCCTCTGCTGCGGCAGCTTCGCCAACGCTTTCCCGACGCACACCTGACGGTTGTGACACAACCAATCGCCGCTGAATTGTTCCGCGATTTGGCGGGGGTTGACGAAGTCCTGGTGTTGCGGCCGGCGAAGGTGCCGGGTTTGCCAGGCCGCGCGCGGATGCTCCTGAGTGCGCTGCATCTTTTCCGACGGTCGTTGCGCGACCGGCACTTTGACATCGCGATCAATCCGCGCTGGGATCTCGATGCGTATTTGGGAACATTCCTGTGCGGGTTGACCCGCGCCCCGACGACGGTGGGGTATGAGGACGACACCTCTGCCGCGAAGCGCACACTGAACTCGGGGTTTCAGACAACCTGGAACGTGCTGCTTCTGGCTGGCCCCTTTCAGCATGAAGTCGATCGAAACCTCGCGATCGGGCGTGCATTGGGGTGCCAGGATGGCGACCCACAGCCTGAGCTGAGCGTGTCACCCTCGGATCGGGACAAAGCCCGAGCTTGGCTGAGCCCCAACGAAGACGAACTGGTTATTGGTCTCGGGCTTCCCGCCGCCGAAGCGCGAAGGCGCTGGACGGCAGATAGTTACCTCGCGATGCTGCGCCGGATTGAGGAAAGCCACAGGATCAGAGCCGTTCTGTTCGCGGACGACGCAACCGCCGAGCAGGCCACGACGATCCAGGCGCAGTTCCCGAACGCCTGTGTCGCGCAGCTTCTGCCGCTGCCGAAGGTGGCGGCCATTCTCTCCAACTGCGACGTCTTCATTGGCAGCGATTCCGGTCTGGGTCATGTGGCCGCAGCAGTGGGGTGCCGAACCGTCACGCTCTCTTGCCATGCTCTTCAAGGGGACCCGAATAGTGCGCAGAACCCGGATCGCTTCCGGCCGTATGGACCGGCATCGGTCGTGGTGCGACCGGCCGCCAATCGGATCGGTTGCGAGACAGGGTGCCAACGACAGGAGCCGCATTGCATTCTGGACATCAGTCCAGCCGTAATCGCCAAAACGGTGGTTGGACTTCTTGGGCCGTTGAAAAATGGCACCGCTGCACCTCGGCAGCCGGACCCATTACTCGCGGCCGAATCTTCCGACTGCCGTGGGACTACATCCAAGTGTCCGCAAACCGAGCAGCAAAAGCCGTGGCGATTGCCAACACGGGACTATTTTCTGTTACCGCTGATCGCCTTCATGACAATTGTGTGCCTTCTGGGCATTGGCGAGATTGCTGCCAGACTTGTCTATCGCCAGACGGATGGCCCCGATACTTGTAGATACGATACATCATCAGGATATCGCTATAGGCCATTCTGCACATCACGTCACAAACTGTGGGAAAGTCCCTGGATCACCGAAAGCTACAATGCGTGCGGCTACCGGAGTGCCGAACCCTGCGCGCCTCGGCCGCCGGGCTCGTTGCGAGTGGCCGTGATTGGCTCCTCGATCGCGCGTGGGGCCGAGGTAAACTATCCTGACACATTTGCCGCACGTGCTTCAGCCGAATTGTCGCTGCGCTGCGGCGGATTGGTCGATTTTCAGAACCTTGGCACCGACTCCCCTGACTTCAGTCGATTAGATCAACGTGTAGCGGAGGCTGTCTCACTGCGGCCGTCAGCCATCGTCATGATGGTCACGCCATACGATTTGGGCCATCTGGCCCATCAAACCGGCGCCGGGAAGCTGGAACCGCGGCCTGAGCAGACGAATCTTCGAACACTGGTGCGCGTGGTTCGAGAAAGCCGGATCATCGAGATAATGGAGGCCGATCTCTATCGCGATCCCGTGGTCCAGATCAGGGGTTTTCTGCTGCACGGCGACGACGCGGACTATGTCCACACGCCGCTTAACGCTGTTTGGAGGCGGCGGCTGCTTGATTTCGGTGATCTGCTGGGCCGCATCACCGCCGTTTCCGCACCGGCCCACATTCCGGTGCTGCTATTCTATGTTCCCATACGGGCACAGGTGGCGCTGGCCATGCAATCAATCAATCCGCCAGGCATTCATCCCTTCGCATTGGCGTCTGTGCTCACAAAGACGGCGACCGAGCGCGGCGTTGAATTTTTCGACACCACGCCCGCGTTTAAGTCGATGCGTGACTTCCAAAATCTATTCTATGTAGTTGATGGTCATCCGAGAGCGGAAGGGCACGCCGCGATCGCAAACGTTGTCGAGCAGGCGCTGCTGGCTGAACCCGCGTTCGCGAAATGCGCTACCCGCTCGCGTTCCGGCTAATGTCGCTTCGGGTCTGTGTTGGGCTGGCGGCTTCGAAGAAGGCAGCAACCTCCCGGGTCTGCATAAAGATAATCCCGACATAGGACAGCAGGGTGCCGAGCACAGCGCCGACGGCGCCGATTCGCGGAACGAAAAGGATCGACAGGATTAGGTTCATGACAGCGGAAATAACTGAGACGGTGCCTTGTACTTTGGTCCGCCCGACTGCTCCCAGCAAGCAGGATTGCATCATCGTCGCCCCAAGGATGATCGCCCACGCACAGAGTGTCAGCAGAAGCCATTCCGATGGGACCGCCGCCTGACCGGCCCAGACGCGGATAACCGGTCGACCGAACGCCGCCACGAGAAGAAGAACGGCACAGATGAACACCATGCTGGACCGCATCGTCCACCTGTAGGTCCGGCGGATCCAGGCCTGGTCGCCGCGCGCGTTGGCTTCGGCATAGCTGGCCCAGAGGGAGGGAGAGAGGAATGAGGGAACAAGCTGCGCGTACATCACGAGGCTCATTGCTACACTGTAGCGGGTAACCTGCGAGGCTCCCAGGAAATGCCCAACCACGATGTTATCGGTGCTGAAGACGACGATGCCGGCGATCTGGATCAGAAAGTATGGGGCGCCGGTGGAGAGCAGCTGGCTGGTCAACGCGATATTCAAATATCTTATCCGAGGCCGGAGCCAGGGCTTACCGATCACGGTCACCCAAACCAGCGTTCCCATACCAGAGAGCGGAATGAATGCCATCGTGCAGAGGAACAGGATTGGCATGGGCGCGCGCAGCCAGATACCGGTGAGCAACCCGGTCATTGACACTACGGCACCCGCCGCCGTCACCAGATTGGCAGCGTAGGTTTGCTGATATCCAGAGAGAATGCGCGTCCCAATATTGCACGTTGGCGCAAACAGAATCAGGGTACCGGCAATTGCCGCGGTCTGCCGTATCTCGGCGGAACTCACAGTGTCGCTGGCGGTGAAAAACCAGGTCCACTGGATGTGAGGCCAAGCGAGAGCACCCACGGTGAACAACAAGAAAGCGAAGGATAAGGTAATCAGCAAAGCGTTGGTCGTATGACGGGCGGCGGTATCCCTATCGCCGGATGCGTGACTCGCGGATATCGTGTTCGTCAACGTGTCGGTAACGCCGAACTCCAATAATGCGACCCATGTCGTCGTACTGATGACGGTCACCCACACACCATAGCGTTCCGGACCGAGATAGCGGATCGTCAGCGGAAGACTGAACAAGGATAGGAGAGTCGTCAGCACTCTCGACAACGCCGCGGAGGCGCTGCCATAGAATAGTGGCTTCAGCCGCGAATCCCAGTTGATCTTCCGCAACGGCAAGGATGCAAGCATTCCGATCAACTCTCCGAGAATTTCTTCGCACCGCGACATCCGAGGGCCCAGTAACGCGTGCGGTCATTCTCCCCCCTCGACCTATCTGGCGCGCCGCTTCTATCGAACTTGCTCAATGACCATGGCGGCAGGCGGTCAAACCTATGTCATGGCTGGCTTTTCGCGGGCAGCCCTGGAAGACTGCTAGGTTTATCGCAACCGCTTTTACGAGGCTGTTCCCGTCAATCCGGCCCGATCGCTTTGAACGTTCTACTTATCGCTAGCTGGAAAGGCTCCGGTGAAAGCGCACCAACGGCTCCCCGGTTCACGGGTTTGGCAGTTGTCAGCATGGCGCGCTCCTGATCCCGAGCCAAAAGGACACCAACCGGAATGAGAAAGAAAAACACGCTCACGATATAGGATTTCTGCATGATCGGGTTGAACGATATATAGAGAACGAAGACGACTTCCATGACCAGGGCAGCGTCGAAGAAAGACCTAACACTGGCGTTTCCGAGTGCGGTCGCCAGCCTCGCACCCCTAATGCAAAGATGGGCAAAGCCCAGGAACACAACGGCGAATAGCCCATAGCCGATCAGACCTCCTTGCGAAAACATGATCAGGAAGTCGGAATGGACCGGGGCATAATCGGAACCACTTGCGCCATACCACCATGGCAGGACATTCGAGACGTAGGGCAGCACATTGCCGGAAAAGTATTTTCCGAACACGAGCGAACTGGACTCGGTTTCCATGCGTAGCGCCTCGATCACGCCCAGGCGGAATTCGTTGTTACTGTGTGCTTCCAACACCCCCTGCTTGAAGTAGGGCTCGATCGAGTAGATCGCGTCGGCGAAGCTCACGCTTTCCATTAAAACGAGATTGCCTAGCAACAGGAGGACGATTGTCAGATACATGGATGCGCGGAGCGATCGCCTAAATCCGAGCCGATCAGCGAGGATGGCGCCCAGCGATAGCATGGTGCATCCGAGCAAGGTCGAGGTCGGTCGCAGGGCAAGCGAAACGCCTATGGCCAGGAGCGTCAGTGCCAGGGTGGTTTTCCGTCGCAGAAATCCACTCAGGAGGACCAGGAAGCAAAATACGAAAGTCTGCTCATGTCCCGGCGTGACTGGAATGCCTCCCGCTTCCAAGATCTGCCAAAAGAAGTGGAAGAAGGACGCCAAACATAGCAGAAACAGGATAAACTTGAGCATCGTGTCGTGGTCTATCGTCACGTCATCGGATGAAACCAGTATGGGTAGTGCGCAAATCAGCAGGGGAATCAGGGCGGAGCTGTAGGTCGTGATGTCGGGATTGACGATCCACACGTGAGCCAAGGAAGCGACGCCGATCAGCGAGAGGATGAGTGGGGCCAGCAGAAAGCTTTGCGACAGGTTAACAATACCGCGGGTTGCCAGTGTTGACGCGAAGATCGCGAACAGCATCGCGGCGTAGGCATAGTTCAGAAGGCCGACGCCGGGCGGAGAGAGATCGGGGTTGAACGCCGGCGGCCATAGCGCGAACACGATCAATGCCAGAGCGACAGCAGCGAAGGCCGAGTTCACCACGCGCAGCCGGGTGACGAAGGCGGTAAGCCGGAGGGTCATGTCACCAGTCCATGCGAGATCTCGGCTACGTCCGCGGACGGGTTGACGGACGCGAGAGTTTCGCGCAACCGCGTTGCGATGGCACTGATATGCAAGCCGTACATTATCGTATCGTGGTCGCCTGAAGCGAATTGGATTTCCACGCCGCCCGTGACAAGTCTGCTCCAGCCCAGGTCCTGACCCAGGTTGCGATAAGGCACCTTTAGGGTGGATCTGAACAGCACGAGACCCCCTTCATAAGGTCGTGGACGATACTGCTTGTATATCAACTGAAAGCTGGTCGCGACATAGGCGTCGCGCAGTTGGATAGGCACGATATGACCGTGCTCGGCGAGATACCGGCCAAGGTGGTATCTCAACTTGCGCATTTGCCGCCGGGCCACCTCGAAAGGCAGAAGCGACTGCAGAACCGCCGATAGTTGGCCGGTGCTCCAGCCGTGGTGCATGCGTTCACGCAGCGGGGCACGCCATATCGAAGCGGTCGGGCAAAGCGTATCGATCATCGCCAGCAAGGCGACAAGCTCACCGGCGTCGAATAAGCGGCGAGCGATCTCGAAGGCGACGGCGCCGCCGCCGGAGTAACCCAAAAGGCAGTAGGGGCCATGTGGCTGAACGCGCTGGATCTCCGCCTGATAGCTGTCCGCCATCTGTTGAATTGACCCGAAACCCGGCAGCCTGCCGTCCGTCCCCCTCGCTTGAAGCCCGAACATCGGTTGCCGCGGACCTAATTCCTGTGCGAGATCCGCGAAGTTCAGGACGTTGCCGCCGGCGCCATGGAAACAGAACAATGGCACCCGACCATTCGCCTGGGTGATTTCCACCAGTGGCGACCAGTCAATGCCATGGGTGACTGGCGCTTTTACGTGCGTTGCTGCCTGCTGTTGCGCGATCAAGGCTGAAAGCCTCTCCACCGTGGGGGCCCGAAACAGAGCGGCAATTGGCAGATCCAGTCCCATACGCTTTTTGATCAGCGCCACGAGCCGTACGGCAATCAGGGAGTGGCCGCCCAGATCAAAGAAGAAGTGGTCGTGACGGCCAATACGCTCGACGCCGAGCAAAGACCGCCAGAGTGCCGCGACTATCGTTTCGGTCTCGCCCACCGGGGTTTCGTAGGGGTGCGACGCCACCGATACCTGGTCCGGGGCCGGAAGCGCCTTGCGATCCAGCTTGCCATTCGGTGTCAGCGGGAACGACGCCAGCGTGACGAACGCGCTGGGAATCATGTAGTCCGGCAATACGCTAGACAATTGACGGCGCAACTCGGCGGCCGACAAGGCACAGCCGGCCTGCGGCGTGAGATAGGCGACCAGCCGCTTATCGCCGGGATTGTCTTCGCGCGCGACGGCCACCGCTTCCCGCACACCGAAACAAGCCGCCAAGCGTGCCTCGATCTCCCCCAACTCTATCCGAAACCCGCGGATTTTTACCTGGGAGTCGTTGCGACCCAGAAAGTCTATGTTGCCGTCTGAAAGCCATCGACCGAAATCGCCGGTTTTGTACAGGATCGCAGCCCGCGCCAGGCTAAACGGATCGTTGACGAACCGCTCGGCCGTGAGGTCCGGACGATTGAGATAGCCGCGCGCAACGCCGACACCACCGATGTAGATTTCTCCGATAACCCCTATCGGCACCGGCGCGCCACGAGCGTCCAGGATGTAGATTTGCGTATTGCCGATCGGGCGGCCGATCGGCGGCATGACGGTCCATCCGTTCGGGTCAACACCAAGCGTTAAAGCGGTGACGACATGACTTTCGGTTGGCCCGTAATGGTTGTGCAGCCGGCAGTGATCCGCCTGCCGAATAAGTCGACTGATAGCAGGCGTAGTCCGAAGTCGCTCTCCCGCGGTGATGACATTTCGTAGGTGAGGCAGGTCCGCATTGCTGTCAGCCGCGGCCTCCGATAATGTTTCTAACGCAACAAATGGCAAAAAAATCCGTTCGATTTTCTTGGTCATCAGCATTTGCATGAGGGACGCGGGATCCCGGCGCGTTGCCTCATCGACCAAAACAAGACAGCCACCGGCACAAAGAGTGGAGAACGTCTCTTGAAACGCCACATCGAAACCTAGCGCGGAAAACTGGATCGTCCGTTCAGGCGCAGCCAGCCCACTTTCAGGCCGTTGGTGCCAGTTGATCAGATTCACCAACGCCCGCTGGCTCATCGCTACCCCCTTCGGCAAGCCAGTGGACCCCGAGGTGTAGATTACGTAGGCAAGATGCTGGGGCGTCAGCCCGAGTGCGAGCGGGTCCGGATCGTGCTCCGACTGCCTGGCCAAAAGCATGGCATCGGCCGTTTCATCCAGGAGCACCGTCCGCACCGCGACCGAAGGCAGCGTCTCATGCACCGCTGATTGCGTCAGCAAGGCGACCGGTTCGCTGTCTTCCAGCATGTAAGCCAGCCGGTCCGCGGGATAGCTTGGATCGAGCGGCACGTAGGCGCCACCCGCCTTGAGGATCCCCAGCAGCCCGACCACCATCTCCAGGCTGCGCTCGATGCAGATCGCCACCCGATCGTCCGGCCGAACCCCTAGTGCGATCAGGTGATGCGCCAGGCGATTGGCGCGCCGGTTCAACTCGTCGTAGCTGAGTTGGCGATCCTCGAATACCACCGCCACGGCGTCCGAGCGCGTTGCCGCCTGTGCCTCGAACAACTGCTGGATCAGCCGATCGCTCGGATAGGCCGCCGCCGTGTCGTTGAACCCGAACACGATCTGCTGGCGCTCGTCGTCGGTCAGCAAAGGCAGACGTTCGACCCGCTGCTGGTCATCCGTGACCATGCCCGCCAGCAAGGTCCGGAAATGACCCGCGATCCGTTCAATCGTGGAGCGGTCGAACAGATCGGTGGCATATTCCAGGGCACCCAAGACCGCATCGCCGGTGTCGTCCAGCGACAAGGTCAGGTCGAACTGCGCCGTGGTATCAGCCTGCTCCAGACCGCTGGCACTCAGCCCGGCCAGCGTGAGACCATCGGCACGTGGCATATCGTTCATCGCCAGCATGACCTGGAAGAGCGGGCTGTGACCCAGATCGCGCGCCGGCCGCACGGCTTCGGCCACATGCTGGAACGGCACGTCCTGGTGCGCCAGGGCCTCGAGCGTGCTGACTTTGACCTGCGCCAGCAGTTCAGCAACGCTAGGGTTGTCGTCGAGGCGCACGCGCAGCGCCAACGTGTTGACGAAAAAGCCGATCAACCGTTTCAGTTCGCTGCGCTGGCGGTTCGCTATTGGCGCGCCGATGACGACATCCTGCTGGCCACTCAGCCGCGACATCAGCACCGCCCACGCTGCGAGCAGCGTCATAAACAGCGTGACGTCATGGCGCTGGCTGAGCCGCCGCAACCCGGCGATCAGGTCCATCGGCAAGCCGAAGTCGATTGTGTCGCCCCTGTAGCTCTGCACCGCCGGCCGGGGCCGGTCGGTCGGCAGGTCCAGCAAGGTCGGTGCCCCCGCCAGATGCGCCTTCCAGAACTCCAGTTGGTGCCGCAGTTCGCTCTGTCCCGGTGGATTCCGCCGTGGGAATGTATCGTTATTCGAATGTAACATACGCGACGTTCGGTGCGATGCCCCGAGGGGAAGCGATGTGGTCTGCCGCATCGATATTGGCGGCGGATCCGAGGGGCGAGGCAACCGGTTTCGTTTCGGTAGCCTGCGGTATCTTGCTTTTAACGCGCCGCATTATGTATGCTTCCACCGGGATACCGCGCCCGTCCAGCGGTGTGCCGTGTTCGTTACGATATTTGCAACGAACCGCGGCTGCCGCGTCTCCCCGGCCGTCCCGATTGATGCCTGGGACAGCCGGATTGCCGGTTCGCGCTGCCTGAAACGAGGCGGCACCGGTCAGGCTTCCGCTGCAATCTGCCGCTCAAGACCGGGTGCCGGGCGCACCATCTGGTCATGAATCCAGCGGTAGGTTTTCTCCAACCCGTCGCGCAAGGTGGTGTCGGGCGCCCATCCGATGACCCGCTTGATCAGGTCGTTATCGCTGTTCCGTCCACGCACTCCCTTCGGGGCATCCAGATTGTACTGCCGCTTTAGCTTGATCCCACCGATGTCTTCAGCGATATCAACGAGTTGGTTAATGGTAACAAGTTCGTCGCTGCCAAGATTCAGAGGATCGGCAAAGTCGCTCCGCATAATCAGTTGCACGCCCTTCAGGCAGTCGTCGATATACATGAAGCTGCGGGTCTGTTCGCCGTCGCCCCAGATCTCGATCTCATGGCGGCCTGAGAGTTTTGCCTCGATGACCTTGCGGCAGATCGCCGCCGGCGCCTTTTCCCGTCCGCCGTCGTAGGTGCCTTCTGGTCCATAGACATTGTGGAAGCGGGGTATCCGGGTTACCAGGCCGAAGTCTTCGCGGAAATGCCGGCACATCCTCTCGCTGAACAGCTTTTCCCACCCATAGCCATCCTCGGCCATCGCCGGATAGGCATCGCCTTCCCGAAGCGGTGTTACGTCCGCATCGGTTTGTTTTTCCGCATTGTAAACGCATGCCGAAGACGAGAACAAGAAGCGGCGAACCCCCTGTTCCTGCGCCGCTATCAGCATGTTGGTGTTGATGAGAACGGACAACATGCACGCGGCTTTGTGGGTTTCGATGAAGCCCATGCCGCCCATATCGGCCGCCAGATTATAGACCCAGGCCGCATCACGGCAGGCGTCATCGCTGACCGACCGGTCCTTCAAATCGCCTTGCCGGTTGTCCGCGGCGGGAAATACCTGATACCACGAGTGCAACGGTTTGATATCGACAGCGCGAATGTTTTCATGGCCACGTTTCAGCAGATCGGCGACCAGATGCCCTCCGATAAATCCGCCAGCACCGGCCACAACGATCAACTCTTTTCGACCAATCATACAACAGCTCCTCGCGAGGAAAGACAGCGTTCATGAGCAATACCACCGGTCCGCTATCGGCAACCGAAGGCGCCTCAAACGTTCATTTTACCTTTGAAGTAAACCGCGTGCGACCGCGATATTCCGCAATGATGTAAGTAAGCATCAAGATTTACGAAGAAACTATAGAATAGAGACCCGGCTGTGGCACCGCTATTACCCAGCGTGCCGGCAGCCAGCGCGATTCCGCTACGGAACCAGCCGGCATCTCCTGGGTATTGCGATAGAACGCCAATCCAAGCGTGCGCCAATTTTTATCGATCCTGTGAACCTTCCGCCAGCGCGGCCGTAAGCGCATCATTGCAGCCTCCAAGTCGCCAAACGCTTGACCACGATGGTTTCCATATATCCAGCTCAGTATAACCCGACTATCAGCCGCCGTGTCTGGAGGTCGTTGAGCCGCATGAGCCAAATGATACCGCAGTTCAGTTTGGCGGTAAATCCTGTCTGCTTTCAATCCTGTCTGCCTAACATCAAAGCGGACTCCCTTATCAACTATGTGTGCGTCATGATGACGACCGAGGCAAACCTGTTTTAGCCGGAATTCAAAGCGATTTTTGAGACATGGTCTTTCTACGCCGATATGGCTTTTCCTCGGCTGCGGCGATCGGGATTGGCGGAGCGCCGCAGGGGGGTGCTGTAGGAGGATGATGCTGTCGGCCGCCGTAGCGGTACCCAAAACCTTCCCCACGGTCGCGTTTGAGCCAAACTCACCGCGAATTCGCCGGGAGCAGGGCTTTCAACAGGCGTCGGCGGTTCATCTTCGGCGCTGGCCGACTTCCGCCTCACAAGTCTGGCCCGTGACAGTCAAACCGGAGCGCACCGATGGGGCGGCGCCGGGACCGTTGAGGCGGCGCCGGGCAAGATGCTTATTGATGTGCCGATCGCGGCGATCATCCGCCGCGGGCCATTATGGTCGTGGTGATGAGAGCGCCGGCCAACTCAGGTCAGGGCATGCGCCAGGATAGTGGAAAGCCCGACATGTTGGTTGTCGAACGTGGCAACCAACGTGGCCGAGGCGGACCGCGATGCGGCTGTCGAAACAAGCAACTCCGTGTTGGCGCCGCTTCCGACCGTGTGCAGGTATGATCCGAGCGCGCGAGTGGACCCATTCCACTGGGTCGCGGCCAGCACGGTCTTCAGATCGAAAACGTCCCCCTTGGTCAGAGCCGACGCATTGAACGCCGCACTCCCCATGCCGGCAGCCGGCAGATGGAAGATGTTGCCGCCGCCGCCGTTGTCGACGATGGTTTCGACGCCGCGGCTGAGGTTGAAGGAGTCGTGATTTCCCGAAATCAGGACCATGTGGTTCCCAGCGGTGGCATCAATCGTCTCGGTGGTCACCGCGATCGTCACATAGGTCGTGCTGGCAGGGACGGTGATCACCGTCCCTGGAGCGCCTTGCGTGGTGAAGGACTGCGCGCTGGTCGTGTAGAGCGAGGCGCTCTGGCCGGTATTCGTGCCGTCGTAGGTGATGTCGTTGACGTAAAGGTTGCGATCGGTGCTAGGCGAGCCGCCATAGGCATCATTCAGGAAAGCGACCGCGATGGTGCGCGACCCGCCCCCCCAGTTACCGTCGAAGGTGAAGGTCTCGGAATTACCGGCCGCGTGGGACGCCACAACCGTAAAGTTCCCGCCTTGTTTCTGACCGTCCACAGACACCGTGAACTGAGCGTCTCCCTGATAAGCATCTTCCGACATGCTCAGGACCAGCATGTCCGCACCCGAACCCGTTGTCGGCCCGCTGATCACGGGAGGCGGGGTTGGCGGCAGGCCGATATCCAGGGTGCCCGGACTTCCGTAGGGTTGTGCCTGTTGCAACTGGCTCCAGGTATAGGGGGAATTGTTGAAATACCAGTGCGTCGTGGTGGTATTCGGGGCGTAGTAGGTGTTGTTGCTCCAGACGTTGTTAACGGTTCCTGAGATCGGCTGATAATAATAAATCCCATCCGAAGCACTGTCAGTTGTATGAACGATGACGTTATTGGTCACGGTGTCGTTCACCGACTGGTACAGGCCATTCGGTCCCGACCCGCGGTTTTGGTTGATAATGCCGATGCCACCATCCGCGGTCGCGGTCGCATTGCCCGTGTTAGCGGCGCCGACGGTGACAGTGTTCCCACTCACCATAACGCCGTCGCTGTTGGAAATAAAAACGCCCGCCCCACTATTCCCGCTAAGCGTGTTATTCTCGATTGTTGTATTCCCGTGAGAGATTTCGTATTGAATACCAACACCGGCGTTGTTGGTTACAGTATTGCTGGAAACTGTCCAATTGGTTGAGTCGATATCCGCCCATATACCTTGGCCATTATTGCCATAGACATTATTGCCTGAAATCACGACATTGGACGAAGTGGCCAGCTTTATGCCGCCGGCGTCCCAGTCGGGATTGTAGCCAGCGTAATTGTTGTTAGCGATGACCGCGTCCAGTATCTGCGCGGAATTCGCCTCATAGCCATCGATGCCGATCTGGCCGTTGCCCACGTAGGCGCCGCCCTGCACGATCGTGCCCGCGCCGATATTGAGGCCGGCGCCGTGATTCTGGGTTGATGTTACATTGTTGAGGTGCCAGTCGACGCCGCCCTGGATCGGTCCGGTTTGTGCGTCGGTAGCGAATTTCTCGATGGTCACGTTCTGAAACACCACCCCTGTAGCGCCGTTGTCATAGGTCATGTTGGGCGTGACGCTATACTCCACCGTCTTGCCCCCCGGATTGTCCGAAATATAGGCGGAGTTGGTCGAGGTATCGAAGTACCATGTGCCGGCCGTAACCTGGGCCAGCGACGAGACTCGCGAATAGAGTACGTTGTTGATAAAGAGGTCGTTGAGATCGGATGCCAGCGGCTTGCTGCCCGCGACGCTTTGGCCAACCAAGGGTGCCGGAAGGCCGCTCTCCACCCAGTAACCGCCCGATTGGGTCCACTGATTGAGCACGATGGCGCCGCTTAGCACGGTGCCACCGCTGGCATCGCCGATAAACTGATCGCCCGCCAAGGGTTCGAATTGCGGGTTGCGATAGGTTCCGGCCGCCAACTGGAACACGGTACCCGCTGGATTAGCGCTGATTGCCGCCTGAATGCTGACCCCTAAAGGGATCGTGACTGTAGCCATTTTAAATCCTATCCAATACGATATTTGGTAGTATTATGAACATGTCATCAACTTAGGGTTGTAGTCAATAACGACATTAGTGCGGAATGTTTGAATATATTTCAGTCCGTAATGCCCATTTTCCGCTTTTTAACATTTGCGATGCGGTTTTCTGATATCGTTGTTGTATGCTTCAAGACATCAGTTTTACCGGGCGGGTTCTGCCGTTGACCGCCCGTTTAGTTTGTATTTACCACGTAATGGTATTGCTGTCCGCGAAATGCCTCGAAAGTTACCCGCAACGTTATAAATGAGCTCTGGCACCTTATGTGGACTCAATCAGCAAAGCCCACCGCCGTCCTACACTGCTCGCACTGTTCTCTGACGGACACTAAGAGCAATCCAAAAGCGCCCTCGACGGATCGACTCTCTTAGGCTGACTGTACAGCCCTAGGCAATCGTTCTCGTTATTCGGCAGAATGGTTCTGGTCAGCGTGGTGGTGCCTCAACCGGCTGTCGCCACCGTTGGGGCCACGGGCCGCTGCGGTGGGACAACCCGCCGATGACGCGGGCCGACGACCTCGGCTATAACGCTGCCATGACTGCCCCTGAGCCACGCGCGAATCCGTTTCTGCTCGGCCACGCGGAGGCCGAGGCCACCGTCCTGGATGCGGTGCGCGCCGGGCGGATGCATCACGCCTGGCTGATCACCGGGCCCGAGGGCGTCGGCAAGGCCACGCTGGCCTACCGCTTCGCCCGCCGTCTGCTGGCCGGGCAGCAATTCGGGCAATCGGCCGAAGACGGCCTGGCGCTGGATGTGACGGATCCGGTGTTTCGCCGCGTCGCCGCGGCGTCGCACGCCGACCTGCTGACGATCGAGCGCGTCCTCAACGAAAAGACCAAGCGCATGAAGACGCAGATCGCGGTCGAGGATGTGCGCAGGATCAACGGCTTCATGTCGCTGACGCCGGCCGAGGGCGGCTGGCGGGTGGTGGTGGTGGATGGTGCCGAGGAACTGAACCAGGCCTCGGCCAATGCGTTGCTGAAGATCCTGGAGGAACCGCCGCCGCGTGCCGTGCTGCTGCTGGTCTGCGCCGCACCCGGGCGGCTGCTGCCGACCATCCGCAGCCGTTGCCGCCGCCTGCGTCTGACGCCGCTGGCGGATGAGCCGATGGCAGGGTTGCTGCAACAATACCTGCCGCGGCTGACAGCGGAGGAGCGCGGACGGCTGATCACCCTGGCGGAGGGCTCACCGGGGCGGGCCATCCTGCTGGCCGAGGATGAGGGGCTGAAGATCGCCATGCTGGTGGACAAGCTGCTGTCAGAGCTGCCGGCGGTGCCGCTGTCGCGGGGCTATGAGATCGCCGATGCGCTGGGTCGTTCGGAGACCGGGTTTTCGACGTTCATGGACCTGGTGCGGGCCGGCGTGGCGGCGGCGGTGCGTGACAGTGTGCGGGGACGGGCCGATCCCGATCAACAGCGGATCGTGTCACTGCGTCCGCTTGATGCGTGGGGCGAGCTGTGGCAGGGGCTGAGCCGGCTGCAGGACGAAACCGAGCGGTTCGCGTTGGACAAGCGTCAGGCGATTGTCGCCGGGGTTGGTTTGCTCAGCGGTTCTGTTTGAAGCGATCGTCTGACGTGATACATTTGAAGAAGAGCCATGACCTCAAGATGCTACATCACGACGCCGATCTATTACGTTAACGGGGCACCGCATATTGGGCATGCCTATACGTCCATCGCGGCGGATGTGATGGCGCGCTTCAAGCGGCTGGACGGGTATGACGTGTTCTTCCTGACCGGCACGGACGAGCACGGTCAGAAGGTCGAGCAGGCGGCGGCGGCGGCGGGGGTCGACCCGCAGACCTACACCGACGGGATTTCCGCTGATTTCCGAGCGATGGCCGACGCCATGGGGGTGTCGTACGACGATTGGATCCGGACAACGGAAGAGCGGCACAAGTTATCGTGCGCCGAGTTGTGGCGACGGATCGAACGCAACGGCGACATCTACCTGGGTGAATACGAAGGCTGGTATGCCATTCGGGATGAAGCATTTTATGATGAATCGGAGCTGACGGTCCGGCCCGATGGCTCGCGCATCGCGCCCAGCGGGGCGCCGGTGGAATGGGTGCGCGAGCCGTCGTATTTCTTCCGTCTGTCGGCGTTCCAGGATCGGCTGCTGAGGCTTTACCAGGACGAACCGGCGTTCGTGGCACCGTCCTCACGTCGGAACGAGGTGATCAGCTTCGTCAAGGGTGGCCTGCGCGACCTGTCGGTCAGCCGCACGACCTTCAGCTGGGGCATTCCGGTGCCGGACGCGCCGGGGCATGTGATGTATGTCTGGCTGGACGCGTTGAACAACTACGTCACCGCGTGCGGTTTCCCGGACGAGACCGCACCGCGCTGGCAGTACTGGCCGGCCGATGCGCATTTTGTCGGCAAGGACATCATCCGGTTCCACGCGGTGTACTGGCCGGCGTTCCTGATGGCGGCTGGCCTGCCGCTGCCGCGGCGGGTTAGCTCGAACGGCTGGTGGGTGGTCGAGGGCGAGAAGATGTCCAAATCCCTGGGCAACGTGATCGAGCCGCGCCAGCTGGCCGCGACCTATGGGCTGGACCAGATCCGCTATTTCCTGCTGCGGGAAAAGCCGTTCGGCACCGACGGCTCGATGAGCCATCCCGCCATCGTCAGCCGCATCAATGTCGAACTGGCGAATGATCTCGGCAATCTGGCGCAGCGGTCGTTGTCGCTGATCGCCCGCAACCGCGGCGGCCTGTTGCCGGCCAGGGGTGCGGCGACCGAGGACGATGCCGCGCTGCTGGCCGCGGCTGAGGCGCTGGTGGACATCCTTCGGGTCAACGTCGACCGCCAGACCTTCCACGAGGGGTTGGAGGAGGTGTGGAAGGTCATCCGCGCCTGCAACGGCTACATCGACCGGCAGGCGCCGTGGGCCCTCAACAAGACTGACAAGCCGCGGATGGGCGCGGTGCTGCGGGTGCTGGTGGACACGATCCGCATCGTCGCCACGCTGCTGCAGCCCGTCATGCCCGGCAGCATGGCGCGGATGCTCGATCAACTCGGTGTCGCCGCCGATGCGCGCGACTTCGCGGCGCTGGCGACGCCGTTGACGGATGGCCAGGTCCTGCCACCTCCTCAGGGTGTGTTTCCCCGCTTTGTGGAGGCTGCAGATGCCAAGGAACCCCGCGCCTGATGCTAATCGACAGCCACTGTCATCTGGATTATTTCACGCCGGCCGAACTGCCGGCGGTGATGGCGCGCGCGACCGCCGCCGGGGTGGGCGAGATGGTGACGATCGGCACGACCCTGGCCCAATCGGAAAGCCTGCCGCCGATGACCGAGACGGTGGAGAACCTCTGGTGCACCATCGGCGTGCATCCGCATCACGCCGCCGAGGCGCCGATCCCGACGCCGGAGCGGCTGGCCGAGATGGCGCGTCACGACCGGGTCATCGGCATCGGCGAGTCCGGGTTGGACTATTTCTACGACAAGTCGCCACGCGACGTGCAGGCCGAGAACTTTCGCGCCCATATTCGTGGCGCGCGGTTAGCCGGGGTGCCGCTGTGCATCCATGCGCGTGACGCTGACGACGATATCGCGTTGATTTTGCAACAGGAGCGTGACAGGGGAGGGGGGTTTGACTTCCTGCTGCACTGCTTCAGCTCGAGCCGGCTTCTGGCGGAAGCCGCGCTGGCGATGGGCGGGTATGTCAGCTTCTCCGGCATCCTGACGTTTCCGCGTTCATCGGCGCTGCGCGATATCGCTCGCGATGTGCCACTGGAGCGGCTGCTGGTGGAAACCGACGCGCCCTACCTGGCGCCGGTGCCGTTTCGTGGCAAACGCAATGAGCCGGCCTGGGTCGCGCACACCGCGAAGGTGCTGGCGGAGGTGCGCGGTCTGTCGCCGGACGCGCTGGCCGCGGCGACCACCGCGAACTTCCGCCGGCTGTTCCCTAAAGCGGCGGCAGGCCAGGACGCGGTGCCAGGGCCGAGCGCGGTGCCGGGGCCGAGCGCGGTGCCGGGCCAGAACGCGATGCCATGAAGGTAACGCTGCTGGGAACCGGCGGGTCCGCCGGCGTGCCGATGATCGGCGGGGCTGATGGCGGCGGTGACTGGGGCGACTGTGATCCGGGGGAGCCGCGGAACCGGCGCACCCGGTCGTCCATCGTGGTGGAAGCGCCGGATCATCAACGACTTCTGGTCGATACGTCACCGGATATGCGAAGCCAGTTGCTGGACTGCCGGATCCCTGGGGTGGATGCGATCCTGTTCACGCACGCTCATGCGGACCATATCACCGGGTTGGACGACGTGCGGATCCTGAACCGGATCGCCAACCGGCCGCTGGCGGCATTCGCCACCGCGGAAACCCTGGCCGAGATGACCCGCCGCTTCGGCTACGCCTTCCGGCCGTGGGAGCCGCCGCACTTCTATCGCCCTGTTCTTGAAGCAAATACCGTCAAGTCGGGTGATGTCTTGGAAACCGCTGGTCTGTCCGTCCATGTCTTCACCCAGGGGCATGGAAAGGTTGAGACGCTGGGTCTGCGGATCGGGCGCTTCGGCTACTCGACCGATGTCGTTGCCCTGAATGATGACGCACTGGCGGTGCTGGCGGGTGTCGACACCTGGGTGGTGGACTGCTTCCTGCACAAGGAGCGGCACTGGACCCATGCCGACCTGAGCACTGTGGTCGACTGGGTCCGGTGCCTGCGGCCGCGCCGGACCGTGCTGACCCATATGGGAACGGAGATGGATTGGGCGTGGATGCAGGCCAATTTGCCGGCGGGTATCGAGGCCGGGTTCGACGGCATGGTGCTGGCGGTCGACTAGAGCGATTTCCGTTCGCGCCGGCTCATGGCAAACCCTCTAGAATATTGTTTTCGCGAGCATATTTAACTGTTCAGGTAATCCACCTGAACAGGATCTGCTCTAAGGGCCGTGGGTGCCATGTGACGGCGCGCATGAACTACAATTGCCCAGGACGCTGCGCGCAGCGGTCAGGCGCTGCTATGATTTAACATAATATCTATTATGCGGTCTTTGCAGGTCGCCGCCAGATGGGGATGGCGCGCGTGCCCAGTTGCAGCGATATGGGGAGCTGCCTCACCCCGATCCTGAAGAGCTACGCCGATGCCTACCCGCAGGTGCCGATATCGTTGTGCTGTGCGCCGTCACCGGATCTGGCGCGGGCGCTGGCAAAAAGGGAAGATCGATCCGGCGGTGATCGAGGAACCGTTGGGGCCGTCGAACGGGGCGTGTCTTTGGGTCGAGCGGCTGGTCTGGGTGGACGCAAAGGCCGGAAGCGCCCACCTCAAGAACCCCTGCCCGTGTCGATGGTCGCCGACGGTGTTCGAGAACGGCAGCATCGAGGCGACAACGGCGACCGTGCGTATCGACCTCGCGGTGACGGCCTGGCTGGCGTTCACGGTTCCCGCCGACCTCGAGGTCCTGCCGATGGATGCCGGGCTGCCGGCGTTGCCGCCGTTCGCCATCAACCTGCAGCTGCCGCGGAACGACATCCCGGCGGTGGTGGCGGCTTCCGGTCTGCTCGGGTCTACCTTGGTGTGGTTACAGCATCATTGTGAGGTCTCGGGCCGGGGCCGGGTTCACCGCCCTACCCCGTCGGCCCAATTCGCTGGCCTACTCCGCCGGATGTTCGCGCGATCGCCGTTTGAACAGACGCGCGGTCCGCTCCGCCAGCACCTCGAACCCGACGAACAGCATCGGCACGAACAGCACGCCGATGAACGAAGCCAGGACCATGCCGCCGAACACCGTGGTGCCGATCGACACCCGCCCGCCGGCGCCGGCACCCGTGGCGACCACCAACGGAATGACGCCGATGATGAAGGCCAGGGCGGTCATCATCACCGGCCGGTAGCGTGTGCGCGCGCCCTCGTCGGCGGCCTGCAGCACGGTGACATCGCCGCGCGCCAGGCGGTCCTTGGCGAACTCCACGATCAGGATGGCGTTCTTCGCCGCCAGTCCGATCAGCAGCACCAGACCGATCTGGCCATACACGTCCAGCGCCATGCCGCGCAGCATCAGCGCGAGCAGACCGCCGATCACCGCGAACGCGACCGGCAGCATGACCGAAAGCGGCAAGGTCCAGCTCTCATACAGCGCCACCATGAACAGGTAGGAGAAGATCACGGCGAACAGGAAAGCCGACGACTCCTGACCGGCCGACTGCAGCTCCTGGTAAGACATGCCGGTCCATTCGTAGCCGAAGTCCGACGACAGATGCTGACTGGCCACCTGCTCCACCGCGGCGATCGCCTGGCCGCTGCTCTTGCCCGGCTGCGCCGCGCCGTTGATCAACACGGCAGGATATTCGTTATAGGCGTTGATCGCATCCGCCCCCTGCACGGTGGTGATTTTCACCAACGCGTTCAGCGGCACCATCGCCCCGGTGGTGCTGCGCACGTACAGCTGGCCGATGTCGTTGACCTCGTTACGGAACTGTTGCTGGGCCTGGACGATGACCTGGAAGACGAAGTTCTGATAGTTGAAGTCGTTGACGAACTGGCTGCCCAGATTGGCCTGCAGCGCCGCGTAGACCGCTGCCGGGGTGACATTCAGCAAGGCCGCGCGGGTGGTGTCCACGGTGACCAGGATCTGCGGCACATTAGCCGAAAAGCTGGTGAACACCGAACTGAGGTTGGGGTTCTGGTTGGCCGCGAAGATCAGCGCGCGGGAGACCGCGGCCAGCTGTTCGGGCGACTGGCCGTTGCGCGCCTCCAGCACGAAATTGATCCCGCCGGCGGCGCTGAGGCCGGGAATGGCCGGCGGGTTGAAGCTGACGATCTGCGCCGTCGGCATGGCGTTGAACATGGGTGCGAGCTTGGCGATCACGCTGGGAATGGCCTCGCTGGCGTTACGCTCCGCCCACGGCTTCATGATGGCGATGACGGTGCCGGCATTGGGCTGCTGCGCCCCGGCGACGATGCTGAACCCCCCCAGCTCGATGGCATGGGCAACGCCCGGGGTCTTCAGCAGGGTCTTGCCGACCTGCTCCACCACCGCCTGGGTGCGGCCCAGGGATGCGCCGTTGGGCGTCTGCACGTTAATGAAGAAGTAGCCCTGGTCCTCGGCCGGCAGGAAGGCGCTGGGGGTCCGTTGCATAAGCAGATAGGCCACGCCGAAGGCGGCCACGATCCCAAGCGACCCGAGCAGCAGGTGTCGCGACAACAGCGCGACCGTGCGGCCGTAGCCATCGCGGGCGACGTCGAACCCGCGGTTGAACCAGCGGAAGACGAAGAATCGGGTCTTTCGCGTCGGCCGCAGCAACACCGCGCAGAGCGCCGGGCTGAGGGTCAGCGCGTTGACCCCGGAAATCACCACCGACACCGAGATGGTCACCGCGAACTGCCGATACAGCGCGCCGGTGACGCCGGAGACGAAGCCGACCGGGGCGAACACCGCCACCAGCACCAGGGTCGTCGCCACCACCGGGCCGGTGATCTCGGCCATCGCGATCTCGGTGGCCCGGGCGATGGACAGCTTGGGATCTTCCTCCAGGGTGCGGGTGACGTTCTCCACCACGACGATCGCGTCGTCGACCACCAGGGTGATCGCCAGCACGATCGCGAACAGATCGACGGTGTTGGCGGAATAGCCAAGCACATAGAGCACCGCGAAGACGCCGATCAACGAGACCGGAATGGCGATGGTCGGGATCAGTGTCGCGCGCCAGTCCTGCAGGAACAGGTAGACCACCAGCACCACCAGCACCAAGGTGATGCCCAGGGTCCAGAGGATCTCGACGATGTTGGCGCTGACGAAGTTCGTCGCGTTGTAGACGATGGCGTATTTCAGCCCGGGCGGGAACTGCTTCGACAGCGCCTGCATCTGCTGCTCGATCGAGCTCGCGACCGCCAGGGCGTTGGCGTTCGGCGACTGGTAGATCGCCAGCGTGGCGGACGGGCTGCCGTCCAGTGCCGCGTTGGTCGAGTACTGCTGCGCGGCCAGCTGGACGGTGCCGATATCCCTGACCCGCACCACGCCGCCGTTCTGGTTGGCGCGGATGATGATGTTCTCGAACTGCGCCGGCGTGGTCAGCTCACCCGGGGTGAGGATGGTCAGTTGCTGCTGCTGGTCACCGGAGACCGGCGGCTGGCCGACGGCGCCGGCGGCGACCTGGATGTTCTGCGACTGGATGGCGGCGATCACGTCCGAGGCGGTGAGGTTCATCGCCGTCATCCGTACTGGGTCCATCCAGACCCGCATGGCGTACTGCCGCTGGCCGAAGATCTGGGTGTTGCCGACGCCGGTGGTGCGGGCGATCTGCTGCTGCAGGTGCATGTAGGCGTAGTTCGAGATGAACACCTGGTCGTACTTGTTGTTTTCCGAATAGAGATTGACCGCCAGCACGAAGTTGCTGGTCGCCGCGCGGATCGTCAGGCCCTCCTGCGAAACCTCGGACGGCAGCAGCGACTGCGCCAGCTGCACGCGATTCTGCACATTGACCTGGTCGATGTTGGGGTCGCTTCCGATCGCGAAGGTCACCGTCAGATTGTAGGTGCCGGAGCTGGAACTGGTGCTCTGCATGTAGAGCATGTCGGGTGCGCCGTTGACCTGCTCCTCGATCGGCTGGGCGACGAGTTTCTGGATGGTATCGGCGCTCGCACCGGGATAGGTGGCCGACACGATGACCTGCGGCGGGGTGATGTTGGGGAATTGCGAAACCGGGATCGCCGACAGGGCGAGCAAGCCGGCCAGGGTGATGACGACCGAAATGACGATGGCGAATTTCGGCCGGTGGATGAAGAAGCTCGACAGCATGCGCGGTCAGCCGCCCCGGCCCTGTGGGCTGGTGGTCGCGGTGGTGTTCGCCTGGTCCTGTTGTCCTGGTGTCACGGGCGCTTCGGTCGGGTTGACGGTCTGACCCGGATGGACCTTCTGCACACCCTCGGTGATGACCCGCTCACCGCCGCTCAGGCCTTTTGTCACGATGTCGTTCTGCCCAATCTGGCGGCCGATGGTGATCGGCTGCTGCGTCACCTTGTTGTCGGTTCCGACCGTCAGCACGTATTCGCCGTTCTTGTCGTTCTGGATCGCCGCCACCGGCACCAGCGGGCGTTCCTCGGGTTTGGCTCGGCGCACGTCCACGTTGACGAAGGCGCCCGGCAGCAGGAAGCCCCGCGGGTTGGCGAAATCGGAGTAGACCGAGACGGTGCCGGTCTGCACATCCACCTGGTTGCTGAGGAACGCGATCTTGCCGGTTTCATTGTATTCCGACCCGTCGGGCAGCCGCAGGTTGATCGCCAGATCGGCGGCGATCTGGTTCCGCGTGTTGTTGGTCCTGCGTTCGGCGCCGACGAGAATGCCGTCACTGACCGAGAACACCACCCGGATCGGATCCAGCTGGTTGACGGTCGCCAGCGCCGCGGTGTTTGGCGTCACCAGGTTGCCCTTGGTCAGGGTGACGGCGCCGATGCGTCCATCGATCGGCGAAGAGATGGTGCAGTAGCTGAGATTGAGCGCCGCCTGATCGAGGTTGGCCTGGGCACTGAGGACGGACGCCTTCGCCTGGTCGAGCGTCGCCGTCGCTTGGTCCAGACTGGACTGCGCCTCGAACCCCTGCTTGTTGAGCCGGAGCGACCGCTGATATGCAGGCTGGTCGTTCTCCACCGCCGCCTGCGCCGATTGAAGCTGTGCCTGCGCACCGGTCAGCGCGGCCTGATACTGGCTGGTTTGCAACTGATAGAGCACCTCACCCGCCTTCACGTCGCTGCCTTGCTTCACCGGTACGCTGTCGATGAAGGCGGTCACACGCGGCACGATCTGCACCGAGTGGATCGCCATTACCCGGCCGATGAAGCTGTTGACCGGGGCGACATCCTTCAGTTGAATGGTCGCAACGGTCACCGCCGGCGGCGGCGCGGCTGGCGCGGCGGCGAACCCCGCGGCCGGACCACAAGCCAGCATGACCAGGCCAAGCCCGGCGCGGGCGAGCCGCCGACGGGCGCCGAGGTGCGTCCAGCCTACCATTTAACTCCACCGCCCGATGTTGTGCGCGGACTTTTGCAGCCGGGCGCCCCGCGGGCAATAGGCTTCATCAGCATGTGGGGAACACCCTTCAGTCGGCGAGCCCGGATCGATGGGTCTGGCCAGCCTGGCGGCCGCACGCCGCAGCCGAAGCGAATCGCTATGCCAACCGGCAAGGTGACTGCGAATCACGATAAAGTGGCCGCATAAAATTGCGTGTAAGGCGGTACGCGAGCAACATTATGTCTGCTTGATCCAACATGAACATCCGTCCGCCAGCGCGTTAACCAATATCCGGTTAAGGCCAGGATTGCGTTGCAGCATCGGGGTTTTTCCCCCTTGGTGTGCTTGCCCGGCCAACCGATATGCCGCTACTGACATACCCCCAGGGGATTGGCAGCAGCAGCGGGAGACGTCGATATGGCGCAGGCGGCCGAGGCAAGGAAGCGAAGCAAGACGAAAACGAAGACCGTCGACCAGGCAACGCTGCTGAAGGCGTATCGCAGCATGCTGCTGATCCGCCGGTTCGAGGAGAAGGCCGGCCAGCTGTACGGCATGGGCCTGATCGGCGGCTTCTGCCACCTGTATATCGGTCAGGAAGCGGTCGTGGTGGGCATGCAGCTCGCGCTGAGCGATGGCGACGAGGTCATCACGTCCTACCGCGATCACGGCCACATGCTGGCGACCGGCATGGAGGCCCGTGGTGTGATGGCGGAACTGACGGGTCGTTCCGGCGGCTATTCACACGGCAAGGGCGGATCGATGCACATGTTCAGCAAGGAGAAGAATTTCTTCGGCGGGCACGGTATCGTGGGCGCGCAGGTCAGCCTGGGCACCGGGTTGGGGTTCAGCAACCTGTATCGCGGCAACGACCGGGTCTCGATCACCTATTTCGGAGAGGGCGCATCCAACCAGGGGCAGGTGTTCGAGAGCTTCAACCTCGCGGCGCTGATGAAGCTGCCGGTGGTCTACGTGATCGAGAACAACAAGTACGGCATGGGCACCTCGGTGGAGCGGGCCTCGGCCAGCCACGACCTGTCGAACAACGGCTCACCCTGGGGCATCGCCAGCGCGCAGGTCGATGGGATGGACGTGCTGGCGGTCAAGGAAGCCGCGGATCAGGCGGTGGCGGCCTGCCGGTCCGGCAAGGGGCCGTATCTGCTGGAGGTGAAGACCTATCGCTATCGCGGCCACTCGATGTCCGACCCGGCGAAATATCGCACCCGCGAGGAAGTGCAGATGATGCGCTCACAAAATGACTGCATCGAGAAGGCGCGCCGCCGGCTGGAAGAGCTGGGCGTCGAGGAGAAGGCGTTCAAGACGATCGATGACGAGGTGAAGGGCATCATCCAGGACGCCGCCGATCACGCGCAGAGCAGCCCGGAGCCGGAACTGTCCGAGCTTTATACCGACGTGATGCTGGAGGGCTGAACGATGGCGACGCAGATTCTGATGCCGGCGCTGTCGCCCACAATGACCGAGGGCAAGCTGGCCCGCTGGTTGAAGGGTGTCGGCGACGAGGTGCGTGCCGGTGACGTGATCGCCGAGATCGAGACCGACAAGGCGACGATGGAGGTGGAGGCGGTGGATGAGGGCAAGCTGGCCCGCATCCTGGTGGAAGAAGGCGCCGAGGGGGTTGCCGTCAACACGCCGATCGCGGTGCTGGGGGCGGACGGCGAGGACGTGTCGGCGGCCGACGCGACGCCTGCCCCCACGGCTGGAGCGTCCAAAGCGGCGGCGCCCGAGGCGGACGCGCCGAAGGCTGCCGCGGCGATGCCGAAAGTCGCGGCGCAGGGTGCCGATCCATCGGCGATCGCCGAGCAGGCTGCGAAGGGGCAGCGGAAGGATGCGCTGGAGGCGACGCCGGCGCCTGAGCGGGCCGGGGGAGAAAAGGACTGGGGACCGACCAAGCCGACCACCGTGCGTGAGGCGCTGCGTGATGCCATGCTGCTGGAAATGCGGCGCGACGGCGATGTGTTCCTGATCGGCGAAGAGGTCGCGCAGTATCAGGGCGCCTACAAGATCAGCCAGGGCCTGCTGGACGAGTTCGGGCCCAAGCGGGTGATCGACACACCGATCACCGAACATGGGTTCACCGGTCTGGCGGTCGGTGCGGCGCTGAACGGGCTGCGTCCGATCGTCGAGTTCATGACGTTCAACTTCGCCATGCAGGCGATGGATCAGATCATCAACTCGGCGTCGAAGACGCTTTACATGTCGGGCGGCCAGATGGGCTGCCCGATCGTGTTCCGCGGCCCGAACGGGGCGGCGTCGCGGGTCGGTGCGCAGCACTCGCAATGCTACGCCAGTTGGTATGCTCATGTGCCCGGATTGAAGGTGGTGGCGCCATGGTCCTCGGCGGACGCCAAGGGGCTGCTGCGCTCGGCGATCCGCGACCCGAACCCGGTGATCGTGCTGGAGAATGAAATTCTGTACGGCCACACGTTCGACTGCCCGGTCGATGAGGATTTCATCGTGCCGATCGGCCGGGCGAAGATCGAGCGCGCCGGGACGCACGTCACCCTGGTGGCGTTCAGCATCATGGTCGGCGTGGCTTTGAAGGCGGCGGAGGTGCTGGCCGAACAGGGGATCGAGGCCGAGGTCATCAACCTGCGCAGCCTGCGGCCGTTGGACACCGCGACGATCGTCGAGAGCGTCAAGAAGACCAACCGGCTGGTGACAGTGGAAGAGGGTTGGCCGTTCGCCGGGATCGGTGCCGAGATCGCGATGCAGATCATCGAACACGCGTTCGACTGGCTGGATGCGCCACCGGTGCGGGTGCACGGGGTGGACGTGCCGCTGCCCTATGCGGCCAATCTGGAAAAACTGGCGCTGCCGCAGCCCGACTGGGTGGTGGATGCGGTGAAGAAGATCGTCTGAGCGGGGAACTTTATTCGATGGCAACCAATATCCTGATGCCGGCGCTGAGCCCGACGATGACCGAGGGCACGCTGGCGCGGTGGCTGAAGAAGGAAGGCGAGACGATCAAGGCCGGCGACGTGATCGCCGAGATCGAGACCGACAAGGCGACGATGGAGGTCGAGGCGGTCGATGAAGGCGTGCTGGGCAAGATCCTGGTGGAGGACGGTTCCGCCAATGTGAAGGTCAACGCGCCGATCGCGGTGCTGGTGGAGCCTGGGGAGTCTGTCCCGAGCGCGGCGCCGGTTCCGGCCGCCAAGCAAGAGGCAGCTCCGGCTGCTGCGCCGGCGGCGGCGCCACCGCCGGAGTCGGCGAGCGGGGCCGCGCCGCGACCGGCCGCACAGACGCCCCCCCCGCCAAAGGCCCTGCCCGCGTCGATCGCCAATGGGCACGCTGAGGCCAGTGGGCACGATAGGGCCAACGGGCACGCTGGGGCCAATGGGCAGGTCGGGGCCAATGGGCAGGTCGGGGCCAATGGGCAGGTCGGGGCCAATGGGCAGGTCGGGGCCAATGGGCAGGTCGGGGATCGGGTGTTCGCCTCGCCGTTGGCGCGCCGGATGGCGTCGCAGGCCGGGATCACGTTGTCCGGGCTGAAGGGCAGCGGGCCAAACGGACGGATCGTGCGCGCGGATATCGAGGCGGCTCAACAAGGCGGTGCGAGAGGCGGGGCGGCGCAGGCGCCGGCTTCCGCCTCGACCGCGGCGGCTCCCGCCGTGGCGCCGCTGTCTGGGCCGCCGATGGGCAAGGCGACGGAGCCTGAGATCACCGCGCCGCACAAGCTGATAGCACACAGCTCCATGCGGAAGATCATCGCTCGGCGGCTGACCGAGGCGAAGTCGACGATCCCGCATTTCTACGTCTCGATGGACATCGAGATCGACGCCATGATCGCGCTGCTGGCGCAGCTGAACGCGAAGGCGCCGAAGGAGGGGCCCGGTGCCTATCTGGTGACGATCAACGACATGGTGATCAAGGCGAGTGCCGCGACGTTGCGCCAGATCCCGACGGTGAATGCCAGCTGGACCGACAACGGCATGGTGTTCTACGACGATGTCGACCTCAGCGTCGCGGTGTCGATCCCCGACGGGCTGATCACGCCGATCATCCGCCGGGCGGACACCAAGGGACTGGCGACGATCAGCCGGGAGATGAAGGATCTGGCGGCACGCGCCCGGTCGGGGAAGCTGAAGCCGGAGGAATTCCAGGGCGGCGGGTTCTCGATCTCGAACATGGGGATGTTCGGGGTGTCGGAGTTTTCGGCCATCATCAATCCGCCGCAGGCGGCGATCCTGGCGGTGGCGGCGGGCCGCAAACGCCCGGTCGTGGACAAGAACGGCGAGCTGGCGGTGGCGACGGTGATGACCTGCACGTTGTCGGTCGATCATCGGGTGGTGGACGGCGCGCTGGGTGCGAGGTGGCTGCGGGCCTTCAAGCAGGTGGTAGAGGATCCGTTGAGCTTGCTGCTGTAAGAAAGTGGTGAGCTTCCGCGGCTTGAGGCAAGCGCTGACGTCGCGGGCCAGCCTGGTCTGGCCGCGCGCGAAGCGGACACCGGCGGTCTGTGCCACGCAGACCAGGTTGTCATGGTCCGCCTGATGACAGATCGCAGTGGCGCAGCATCACGGGCAACACGGGGTGCGGGGTGAACACGTCATGACGAACATCCAGATCCGGCCCGCCGGTCCGGCCGACATTACGGCTATCCTGCGGCTGCTCCGTGGATTGGCCGACTACGAACATCTGCTGCACGAGGTCACCGCGTCCGAGGCGGACCTGCACGAAGCGCTGTTCGGGTCCCTGCCCTGGCTTCAGGCCATCGTTGCCGATGTCGACGGGGACACCGCCGGGATGGCGCTGTTCTACTACACGGTCAATACCTTCAAGCTGCGGCCGAACATCTTCCTTGAAGACCTGTTCGTCGAACCGGCCCATCGCGGCAGCGGTGTCGGCCTGTCGCTGATGCGCCATCTGGCGCGGCGTGCGGTGGCGGAAAGCTGCGGGCGCATCGAATGGCGGGTGTTGAACTGGAACCAGCCGTCAATCGACTTCTATCGGCGTCTCGGTGCTCAACCGATTGAAGACTGGCACACATTGTTATTGGGTGGCGACGCGCTCGCCGGCCTGGCGGAAGGAACCTTTGATGGCTGACCAAGCATTCGATCTGATCGTCCTCGGCGGCGGACCCGGCGGCTACGTCGCCGCCATCCGTGCCGCCCAGCTCGGTTTGAAAACCGCGGTCGTGGAGCGCGAACATCTGGGCGGCATCTGCCTCAACTGGGGGTGCATTCCGACCAAGGCGCTGTTGCGCACCAGCGAGATCAACCACCTGCTGCACCACCTGCCGGATTTTGGTTTCGCTGCCGTCGAATCGCATTTCGATATCGACAAGGTCGTCAAGCGCTCGCGCACGGTGGCCAAACAGCTGTCCTCCGGGGTGGCTCATCTGCTGCGCAAGAACAAGGTCGCAACGTTCGACGGCGCCGGCAAGCTGGCCGGCAAGCAAACTGTTTCCGTAACGAAAGACGGCAAGGATGTCGCCACGCTGAAGGCACCGCATATCATCCTGGCGACCGGGGCGCGGGCGCGCCAACTGCCGGGCGTCGAAGCGGACGGCAAGCTGATCTGGTCGTACAAGGACGCCATGGTGCCGCCGATGTTCCCGAAGTCCTTGCTGGTTATCGGGTCCGGTGCGATCGGCATCGAGTTCGCCAGCTTCTACCTGAATATGGGCGCACAGGTGACGGTGGTGGAGGTGCTGCCGCGCATTCTTGCGGTGGAGGACGAGGAAATTTCCGCCTTCGCGCACAAGGCGTTCGAGAAGCAGGGCATGAAGATCCTGACCAACGCCGCGGTGAAAGGTGCGAAAAAGGGCGGCGATAACGTTACGGTCACAGTCGAAACTGGCGGAAAGAGCCAGGAGATCAAGGTCGAGCGCGTCATCTCGGCGGTCGGGATCGTCGGCAATGTCGAAGGCCTCGGGTTGGAGGGCACCGGTGTGAAGGTCGATCGCAGCCATGTCGTGATCGACGAATATTGCCGCACCGGCGAACCCGGGGTGTATGCCATCGGCGATATCGCGGGACCGCCCTGGCTGGCGCACAAGGCCAGCCATGAAGGCGTGATCTGCGTCGAGAAGATCGCCGGTGCGAACGACGTGCATCCGATGGACGTGTTGAACATCCCTGGCTGCACCTATTGCCGCCCGCAGGTTGCCTCGGTCGGACTGACCGAGGCGAAGGCCAAGGAACAAGGCCATGACGTCAGGGTTGGCCGGTTTCGTTTTATCGGCAACGGCAAGGCCATCGCGATGGGCGAGCCGGAGGGCATGATCAAGACGGTGTTCGACGCCAGCACCGGCGAACTGCTGGGCGCCCACATGATCGGCGCCGAGGTTACCGAAATGATCCAGGGCTACACCATCGCCCGCACGCTGGAGACGACGGAAACCGAGCTGATGAATACGGTATTCCCGCATCCGACGGTGAGCGAGACGATGCACGAGGCGGTGCTGGATGCCTACCAGCGGGCGATCCATTTCTGATCATTGAACCAAGCCGTCGCCAAATGAATGCTACCTCCGCTTACTGTCTGTTCTGTCACAGTCGGGGTTGATCCGGTCATGACACTGAAGAGCCATCTGTCATTCATTCAGCGGATTTTGTATGATACAGGACGAAACCACACTAAGCGCGGGGATTGTATAGGTTGCGTCGTCGCGTGGACCTTTCGGTGACCGGCTGAGCGGCCGTCCGGGCTGCCGCTTGCGTCCGATGTCAATCGCGCTTGCGCCGACCGGTATCAGAGTCATGTTTCGCGCGCCGCCCCCTTCCTCGCTCGCGTGCTCGCTCGCCCGCCAACCCGGCGCGCATACCGGTCAACGTATGCCTCGCCCGGTATGATATGATGAGGCGGATGCTCGCGGTTTATACGCCTTCACTATACGGCGGCTTGCGATCGAGCATCGATTTTATACGTCAAAGCTCCCTACTTTCCGCCATCGACCTCAGTCAGGGCGCGCGCCGCGTGCTCGGCTCGATTGGACAGGATGTGCCGTGAGAGAAGTTCGTATTGCCTCGGGTGAACGACCGCATGCTCTCGATGAAGAGCACAGGCCCGACCCTGATCCTGAAGCGCGATCAACGCCGGGCCAGTTCTTCAAGCAAGTCGGCATTCTGATCGGGGACTGCCTCGGTTTGGCCCTGCTTGCCCGGATCCTGGTGATGATGGTCGGCGTGCACTGACCTCGGTGGCGATGGGCCGGACGTAGAGCCTTATCGATCAATTGCGATGCACATCCCCCGGATTGTCTTGCGGTCAGCCAGTCCGGCTGGTCGCACCACAGCACGATATGAGAGAAACATGCCGCTGTTTCAAACGATCCGTCGGTCCGCTGGAGTGACGCGCAGCACGAAGCTTCTGGCCGCTGTCGCCCCATTCGTCTCCACCGGCGGCCTGCATGCGTGGGCACAGACCCCCGCGCCCGGCACTGAAGCGCCGGTCACCGCCCCCACCGCGCCGCCACCGGCAACCACCGCCGCGCCGCTGCCCGGCCTCTGGATCAACGGCATCCACCTGTCGGCACAGCTCGACGCTGGTATCATGGGCAATCCCGGTCGGCCTGCCGACGGATTGAACTTCGGTCATCTCTTTACCGACCACGCCAATCAGGTCCAGCTCAACCAGCTTCTGCTGACCGCGAACAAGCCGCTCGATCCGAAGAACCCCGACTATCAATGGGGCTTCAAGCTTCAGTTCCTGTATGGCTCGGACGCGCGCTACACGCAGTTCCTGGGAGAGCTGAACCGTGTCGACCCCAGCCAGCGCAATCAGACCGACGTCGTCGAGGCCAACGTGCTCGCCCATCTGCCCTGGCTGACACAGGGTGGAATCGACCTGAAGGCGGGGCAGTATCCGAGTCCGCTGGGTTACGAGACGATCGATCCGTCGACCAACCCGTTCTACTCGCACTCATACATCTTTCAGTTCGGGCTGCCGTTCAAGCACACCGGCGTGCTGACAACGACGCATGTCAACAGCCTGCTTGATGTCTATGCCGGTGTCGATACCGGCACCAACACCACATTCGGGCCGTTGGGCGACAATAACGGGGCGATCGGCGGGATTGGCGGATTCGGCCTGAACATGATGGACGGCAACCTGACCGTGCTGGCGCTGACGCATTTCGGGCCGGAGGACGCGACGCGCCTGCTGTCGCCGATCGGTGTCAACGCCAACGGCCAGTGGCGCACCTACAACGATGCCGTCATCACCTGGAAGGCGAGCAGCGCGCTGACCTTGGTCACCGAGGCTAACTGGGTGCGCGACGAGTACGGCCTGGCCGGCACGCCGGTGAACGGCTTTGGTGTTGCGCAATACGGCTCCTATACGCTGACAGAGACGATCGCGCTGAACGCGCGTGCGGAATACTGGCGCGACGACCACAATTTCTTCGTGGCGTCGTTTCCGGCCAACAACGCCTATGTCCAGGCGCAGCAGGGCCTTGCACCGCCGACCCATGCCGCGCCGGGATCAAATACCACCTATGGCGCGCTTACGCTGGGGATCAGCTGGAAACCCCCGGTGCCAGCGCCGGTGTCCGGGTTGCTGATCCGCCCGGAAGTGCGCTGGGACCACGCCTTCACCGATAACCATCCGTTCAACGCGCAGCGCGACGATAACGCCGTCACCCTTGGCGCGGACGCGGTGCTTACGTTTTAGGGCCGGGCGATCCTAGTGGTCCGATCCCGACAGACGCATCCTCGCGGTCGGGTGAATCGGCCCACCAGATCAAGTGCTAGTGGTAAAATTGGACGGACCTTTCCGTCGGATTTTGTCCACTAGGCCGGGCTATCGAAGGTCGGACGATCCAAAGGTCGGGCGATGAATTGCTATGAACTTTATATACCGCGGCGCCCGTGTCCACATCGAATTGCTATGGCGTATGAACCACTTTGTGCGCGGTGCAACACGCCCGTCGCAGGCGGCGGACTCGCGGCTAACCCAGGAGCATTGCCATGCTAGACGTCATCTACCTGCTGGTCGGTGCCGGGATCCTCGGCGTCTTCGGGCTCTACGCCGTCGCCTGCGACCATCTGTGAGGATCCGGTCATGATATTCGATTACGTCCTCGGCGGCGTCGTCACCGTCGGCCTGCTGGGCTACCTGGTCTTTGCACTGATCAAGCCCGAACGCTTCTAGGGTCAGCCTGTTCCACGGAAACAACACAATGACAGTTAATGGCTGGCTGCAGATCGCAGTGTACTGCGTGCTGCTCGTGCTCATCACAAAACCTTTGGGCGGCTACATGACGCGCGTCTTCGCGGGCGAGCGAACCCCCCTGTCCCTGGTGTTACGGCCGCTGGAACGCGGCCTGTATCGCCTGTCTGGGGTGGATGAGGCACGGGAACAGCATTGGGTCACCTACGCGGTGGCGATGCTGGCGTTCAGCTTCGCCGGCTTCCTTGTGCTGTACGGGTTGCAGCGGCTGCAGGCGGCGCTGCCGCTGAACCCGCAGCATCTGGACGCGGTTTCACCCGACCTGGCGTTCAACACCTCGGTCAGCTTCGTCACCAATACCAACTGGCAGTCGTACGTGCCGGAAACCACGTTCAGCTATCTGGTGCAGATGGCCGGCCTGACGGTGCACAACTTCCTGTCCGCCGCCACCGGCATCGCCTTGGCACTGGCGCTGATCCGCGGCTTCAGCCGCCGTTCGGCGAACAGCGTCGGTAATTTCTGGGTCGATATGACCCGCTGCACGTTGTACGTATTGCTGCCGGTCTGCGTCATCGTCGGCCTGGTGATGGTATGGCAGGGCGTGCCGCAGAACCTGGCCGCCTATACGGACGTCACGACACTGGAGGGCGGCAAGCAGGTCATCGCCCAAGGCCCGGTCGCCTCGCAGGAGGTGATCAAGATGTTCGGCACCAACGGCGGCGGCTTCTTCAACGCCAACTCGGCGCATCCGTTCGAGAACCCGACGGCGCTGACCAACCTGATCCAAATCCTGCTGATTTTCTCGATTGGCGCAGCGCTGACCAACGTGTTCGGCCGCATGGTCGGCGACCAGCGCCAGGGCTGGGCGATCTTCGCCGTCATGGGGCTGCTGTTCCTGGCCGGCACCGTGGTCACCTATTCGTCGGAAGCCGCCGGCAATCGGCTGCTCGCGCACCTGCCGCTGGAGCAGAGCGCCAGCGCGACGCAGCCCGGCGGCAACATGGAGGGCAAGGAGGTCCGCTTCGGCATCGCCAACTCGGCGCTGTTCACCACGATCACCACCGATGCCTCCTGCGGGGCGGTGAACAACATGCATGACAGCCTGACGCCGCTGGGCGGCATGATCCCGATGATCAACATCATGCTGGGCGAGATCATCTTTGGCGGTGTCGGCTCCGGCCTTTACGGGATGCTGCTGTTCGTCATCGTGGCGATGTTCGTGGCCGGGCTGATGGTCGGCCGCACGCCCGAATACCTCGGCAAGAAGCTGGAGGCCAAGGAGGTCAAGATGGCCATGCTGGCGATCCTGATCCTGCCGCTGTCCATCCTGGGCTTCACCGCGCTGGCGGTGGTCCTACCGGCGGGGCTGAGCGCGCTGTCGAACGCCGGGCCGCATGGCTTCTCCGAGGCGCTGTATGCCTATCTCTCGGCCACCGGCAACAACGGCAGCGCGTTCGCCGGGTTGTCCGCCAACACGCCGTTCTGGAACACGACCCTGGGCCTGGCGATGTTCATCGGCCGCTTCCTGATGATCATCCCGATGCTGGCGATCGCCGGGTCGCTCGCCGCGAAGAAGATCGTTCCGACATCTGTTGGCACCTTTCCCACCCATGGCGGCCTGTTCGTCGGCCTGGTGATCGGCGTGATCATGATCACCGGCGGCCTGACCTTCCTGCCCGCCCTCGCTCTGGGGCCGGTCGTCGAGCACCTGTCGATGCTGGCCGGCACAACTTACTGAGGCACCTGAAATGGCAACCAGAACCCGTTCCCGCGACGCCCGATCCAGTCTGCTGGACACCGCCATCCTGTTGCCGGCGGTGGGCCAGGCGTTCCAGAAGCTCGACCCGCGACGGATGGCCCGCAACCCGGTGATGTTCGTGGTGGAGATCGTCGCCACCCTGACCACGGTCATCTTCCTGCGCGACCTGCTGACGGGGGGCGCCTACCTCGGCTTTACCTTGCAGATCATACTGTGGCTATGGGTGACGGTGCTGTTCGCCAACTTCGCCGAAGCCGTGGCCGAGGGTCGCGGCAAGGCACAGGCGGCGTCGTTGCGGCGCGCCCGGACCGACACCATGGCGAATCGGATCACCGGAAGCGGGACGGAAACGGTCGCGGCGCCCGAGCTTCGGCAGAACGACGTCGTGCTGGTCGCGGCGGGCGAGCTGATCCCGAGCGACGGCGAGGTGGTCGAGGGGATCGCCTCGATCGACGAATCCGCTATCACCGGTGAATCCGCCCCGGTCATCCGCGAAAGCGGCGGTGACCGCTCGGCGGTGACGGGTGGCACACGGGTGCTGTCGGACTGGATCAAGGTCCGCATCACCGCGGCACAGGGATCGACGTTCCTCGACCGGATGATCGCGCTGGTGGAGGGTGCCGAACGGCAGAAGACACCGAATGAGATCGCGCTGAACATCCTGCTCGCGGGCCTTACCATCATCTTCATCTTCGCTGTCGCCACCATCCCCAGCTTCGCGAAATACGCCGGCGGATCGGTCCCGGTGGTCATCCTGGTAGCGCTGTTCATCGCGCTGATCCCGACCACGATCGGCGCGCTGCTGTCGGCGATCGGCATTGCCGGGATGGACCGGCTGGTGCGGTTCAACGTGCTGGCGATGTCGGGCCGCGCGGTCGAGGCGGCGGGCGATGTCGATACGCTGCTGCTGGACAAGACCGGCACGATCACGTTGGGCAACCGCCAGGCGACGGAGTTCTTCGCCCTGGCCGGTGTCAGCGCCGCGGAGCTGGCCGATGCGGCGCAGCTGTCCTCGCTGCCGGACGAGACGCCGGAAGGCCGCTCGATCGTGGTGCTGGCGAAGGAAAAGTATGGCATCCGCGGGCGCGACATGGCCCCGATGGGCGCCCAGTTCGTGCCGTTCTCGGCGCAGACCCGGCTGTCGGGCATCGATTTCGATCGCTCGTCCATTCGCAAGGGCGCGGTCGACGCGGTGCTGGACTGGGTGCGCACACCCCGCGAGGCGGGTCAGAACGGCGGCATCGCGACCGCCGTGCGGCCGGACGCGGCGGTGGCGGAACTGACGGCCAAGGCGGAAGAAGTCGCCAAGGCCGGCGGCACACCGTTGGCTGTCGCCAGGGACGGCCGGCTGCTGGGTGTCATCTACCTGAAGGACATCGTCAAAGGCGGCATCCGCGAGCGGTTCAACGAGTTGCGCCAAATGGGCATTCGCACCGTGATGATCACCGGCGACAACCCGTTGACCGCCGCCGCGATCGCGGCCGAAGCCGGGGTGGACGACTTCCTGGCGCAGGCCACGCCCGAGGCGAAGCTGAAGCTGATCCGCGACGAGCAGGCGCAGGGCAAGCTGGTGGCGATGTGCGGCGACGGCACCAACGACGCCCCTGCCCTGGCCCAGGCCGATGTCGGCGTGGCGATGAACACCGGCACCATGGCGGCGCGCGAGGCCGGCAACATGGTTGATCTGGACAGCGATCCCACCAAGCTGATCGAGATCGTCGAGATCGGCAAGCAGTTGCTGATGACCCGCGGCGCGCTGACGACGTTCTCCATCGCCAATGACGTCGCGAAGTACTTCGCCATGATCCCGGCGATGTTCATCGCCTTCTACCCGCAACTGGAGGCGCTGAACGTCATGCGGCTGGGCACCCCGCGCAGCGCCATCCTGTCGGCGATCATCTTCAACGCGCTGATCATCGTCGCACTGATCCCGTTGGCGCTGAAGGGGATTCCCTATCGTGCCATCGGCGCCGCCGCGCTGCTGCGGCGGAACCTGCTGATCTATGGCCTGGGCGGCATCATCGCACCGTTCGTCGGGATCAAGCTGATCGACATGGCGGTCACCGCGCTAGGCCTGGCGTAGCGCCCCGCACGACGAGCACGCCCGTTACCAAGGACATTCAGCCATGCTGCAACACCTCCGTCCCGCCTGCATGATGATCGTCTGCATGACGATCCTGACCGGCCTGGCCTACCCGCTCGCGATGACCGGCATCGCCCAGACCCTCTTCCCGCACCAGGCCAACGGCAGCCTGATCGAGCGCGACGGCAAGGTCGTCGGCTCCGCCCTGATCGGGCAGAACTTTACCGGCGCAAACGACTTCCACGGCCGTCCCTCGGCAACCACCGAGACCGACCCAAACGATGCGACAAAGACCGTGCCGGCGCCGTACAACGCAGCCAACTCAGGCGGCTCGAATCTCGGTCCGACCTCGAAGGCGCTGGTGGACCGGGTCACCGCGGACACCGGCAAACTGGCGGCCGAGAACCCCGGGACGCCGGTGCCGATGGATCTGGTGACGACATCGGCCAGCGGGCTCGACCCGGATATCTCGCCGGCCGGTGCGCTGTTCCAGGTACCCCGCGTCGCCAAGGCGCGTGGTCTTCCCGAAGCGGCGGTGCGCCAACTGGTGCTGGCTCATGTTGCTGGCCGGGTCGGCGGTCTTATCGGTGAACCGCACGTGAACGTGCTAGAGTTGAACCTGGCCCTGGACGCACGGGCGCGACACTGAGCCGGCTCGGCCTGGAACGGGGCGGCATTGAGACGGCGCGGCGCTGAACCGGCGCGGCCTGAACGGGTAGAGGATGGGCGACAGCGCGAACAACGATCGACGGCCGTCCCCTGACGCCCTGCTGCGGGAAGCCGAAAAGTCGCATCGGGGTCGGCTGAAGATCTTCCTCGGGGCGGCGCCGGGGGTCGGCAAGACCTACGAGATGCTGTCGGCGGCGCAGACCCGGCGGCGGGAGAGCGTCGATGTGGTCATCGGCGTGGTCGAAACCCACGGGCGGGCGGAAACCGAGGCACTGACGGCGGGGTTGGAAACCATCCCGCGCCGCACCATCGCCTATCGCGAGCGGACGCTGACGGAGATGGATCTGGATGCGATCCTGGTTCGCAAGCCGCGGCTGGTGCTGGTCGATGAACTGGCCCACACCAACGCCGCCGGCAGTCGCCACCCCAAGCGTTATCTGGACGTCGAGGAACTGCTTGTGGCCGGCATTGACGTCTACGCCACGCTGAACATCCAGCACGTCGAGAGCCTGAACGACGTGGTGGCCAGGATCACCCGCATCCGGGTCCGCGAAACCGTGCCAGACTCGGTGATCGAGCGGGCGGACGACATCGAATTGATCGACCTGACGCCGGAAGACCTGATCCAGCGGCTGAAGGACGGCAAGGTCTACGTGCCGGCGCAGGCGGAACGCGCCGTCCGCCACTACTTCGCCCCCGGCAACCTGACGGCCCTGCGCGAACTGGCATTGCGGCGAACGGCGCAGCGGGTGGACAACCAGATGGTTGACTACATGCGCAGCCACGCCATCGAAGGCCCCTGGCCGGCCGGGGAGCGTGTGCTGGTCTGCCTGCAGGGCGGCCGCAAGGCGAGCGCCACCGTGCGGCATGCCAAACGTCTGGCGGATCAGCTTCGGGCCCCCTGGACCGCGATCAATGTCGAAACCACGGGCCCGTCCCGAGCGGCGGACGCCGAACAGGACAGTGCGGTGGAAGCATTGCGGCTGGCCCAGCTGCTCGGCGCTGAACCGGTGCTGATCCCAGGCCAGGACGTGGCGGATACGGTGATCGATTATGCGCGCGCGAACAACGTCACCCACCTGATCGTGGGCAAGTCGGATCGGGTGCGCTGGCGGCAGTGGCTGCTGGGCTCGATCACGCAGCGCCTGATCAACCGGGCGGGTGGCATCAACATCCATGTAATCGAGGTGCCAATCGAGCGGCCTGGCGGCAACGTGGCAGCAAAGGCGCCGGGCGCGAGGTCGCCGTCCGATCCGGCATCGTTCGGTTCTGGGCCGCTCGGTTCTGGGCCGCTCGGTTCTGGGCCGCACGGTTCTAGGGCTTTCGATCCGTGGCCGTTCGCGGTGGCGACGCTGCTGGTGCTGCTGGCGATACCCATCGCGATGGGCCTGCATGACCTGCTGGGTGTCACCAACGTCGCCCTGGTATTCCTGACCGCGATCCTGATCGGCGCCATGCTGCAAGGCCTGGGACCCTCGCTGTTCGCCTGCCTGGCTGCGGTGCTGGCCTATAATTTTTTCTTCCTGCCGCCGCTTTACACCTTCACCATCGCCGAACCGGAAAACGTCGTCGCACTGTTCTTCTTCGCGGTTGTCGCGGTGATCGCCAGCAACCTCGCCGCGCGCGTCCGCGGACAGGCGCTGGCGGCCCGATTGCGCGCCCGCCAGACCGAAGAGCTGTATCGGTTCAGCCGCAAGCTGGCCGTGGCGGTCACCCTGGACGACCTGCTATGGGCGACCGCGCACCAGATCGCCGTGATGCTGAAAGTCCGTGTCGTGCTGCTGTTGCCGGAAAATGATCGCATTGGCGTGCGCGCCGGCTTCCCGCCGGAGGACACCTTGGATGCGGCGGATCTGGCGGCCGCCACGTGGGCCTGGGAGAAGAATCACGTGGCCGGCCGTGGCTCCGACACGCTGCCTGGCGGCAAGTGGCTGTTCCAGCCGCTGCGCACCGGTCGCGGTCCGCTGGGTGTGGTGGGCATCATCCGTGATGACCCGGGCGCCTTGCTGAGCCCTGACCAGCAGCGCCTGTTGGACGCGCTGGCCGACCAGGCGGCGCTGGCGATCGAGCGGGTGAACCTGGCGCGCGACCTGCATCTGGCCCGCCTGCAGGTCGAGACCGACCGGTTGCGAGCGGCGCTGCTGACGTCGATCTCGCACGACCTGCGCACACCGCTGGCGTCGATCCTGGGATCCGCCACCAGCCTGCGGTCGCAGGACGCCATCCTGGATGTCGCGACCAAGGAGGCGTTGCTGCGCACCATCATCGAGGAGTCGGACCGGTTGAACCGCTTCATCGGCAACCTGCTCGACATGACCCGGCTGGAATCGGGCACGTTGCAACCCCGGTCCGGGTTGAACGAGCTGTCGGACGTGATCGGCGCCGCCTTGCGGCGGGCCTCGAAGATCCTGGCGGCGCACCGCATCGAGGTCGATCTGGCCGCCGATGTGCCGATGCTGGCGCTCGACATGGTGCTGTTCGAGCAGGTGCTGTTCAACCTGCTGGACAACGCCGGCAAGTATGCCCCGGCCGGCAGCCTGATTACCATCGCAGCCCACCGCGACGGCGGTTTTGTCACGCTGCGTGTCATGGACGAGGGCGACGGCATTCCGCCCGCGGAGACCGCGAAGGTGTTCGAGAAATTCCATCGTGCCGGCGGGGCGGATCGCCGGCGGGCCGGAACCGGCCTGGGGCTTGCGATCTGCCGCGGTTTCGTGGAAGCCATGGGTGGCACGATAACCGCGGCAAATCGTGCTGACCGCAGCGGCGCGGTGTTTGTGATCAGTTTGCCGATCGTCCTGGATACGTTGCCCGCCGAGGCGGAGATATCGCCATGAGCATCGATGGCGGCGCGTTGCGGGTGCTGGTGGTGGACGACGAGCCGGCGATCCGGCGTTTCCTGCGCGCTGGGCTGTCCAGCCAGGGCTACATCATGAGCGAGACCGCGGAGGGTCTACCGGCCATCGACATCGTCCGGCGCAAGGGCGCCGACCTGGTCGTTCTGGACCTCGGGCTGCCCGATATCGACGGCACCGAGGTGATCGCCCGCATCCGCAAGGCCGGTTCATCGGTGCCGATCATCGTGCTGTCGAGCCGCGATGACGAGGCGGCGAAAGTTGATGCGCTCGATCTGGGTGCCGACGACTACGTGACCAAGCCGTTCGGCATCGACGAGTTGCTGGCCCGGATCAGGGCGGCACAGCGTCATCGCCTGCAGCAAGTGGGCGAGACACCGATTTTCCGCAGCGGCGGCCTGACGGTCGATCTGGTCCGCCGGGTGGTGCTGGTGCGCGGCGAGGAGGTAAAGTTCTCGCCGCGCGAATACGGGGTGTTGCGGCTGCTGGTGCAGCACGCGGGGAAGGTGCTGACCCATAAGATGATCCTGCGGGAGGTCTGGGGGACCGAGACGGATGTGCAATATCTGCGCATCTACATTCGCGCCCTGCGGCAGAAAATCGAAGACCACCCAGAGCAGCCGGCCCATATCCTGACGGAAACCGGTGTAGGCTACCGGCTCCGGGTCCACGAATAGACATCGATGGCCGTTTCCGTCATGCCCCCGTCTGAGCTGTCCGCGTCTGGACTGCCCGCGTCTGTCTCGGTCGTGCCCGGGCGGCACGCGGCCGGGGCAGCAAAGACGCAGACAGCCCGCGTCGCTTTGTTTACCGCCTGCCAGGAAGCCTGATGCGGATGGAAATCGCCGACCTTTTGACGCCTGAGCGGGTTATTCTGGACATGCGGCCCCGCAACAAGACCCAACTGTTTGGCGATATCGCCCGGCACTGCGGGCGGCTGGTGCCCGCGGTTCGGCCTGACGCGGTTGAAGCCGCGCTGCTGGCCAGGGAGCAGCTTGGATCGACAGGACTGGGCGCCGGCTTTGCCCTGCCCCACGCCAGGATCGAGGGCCTGGACAGCTATGTCGGATTGTTCGTGCGACTGGCGAAGCCGATCGATTTCGATGCCATCGATGGCAAACCCGTCCGGCTTGTGTTTACGTTGCTGATCCCATCGAACGGGCCGAGCTCTCACGTTACGGCTTTAGCAACGATCTCCCGGCGTTTCCGGGACCCAGACCTGTCGACTAAAATTGGGGCCGCTGCCACGCAAGTCGCCGCCTATGGTTTTCTAACAAAGAATTAATATCCAGCTGCGTAAGATTGTGAGGATGTCGCCCACGAGCTTGCGCTTAGCTAAGCCTCAACAGTGTGGAGATTGGACTATGACAGATGGATCAATCACCCGGCGCGGCGTTCTGGTCGGCGCTGCCGGCGGTGTCGCGCTGACGACCTCGGGTGCGCTTGCGGACGATACGTCCCCGGCGCCGCTCGACAAGCCGGCTGGTGTCGGAATGGTGCCGGTGACCTTGCAGGTGAACGGCAAGGCCTTGCGGCTGGCGGTCGATCAGCGGACCTCGCTGCTGGATGCGCTGCGTGAGGACGCCGGGCTGACCGGCACCAAGAAGGGCTGCGACCGGGGTGCCTGCGGCGCCTGCACCGTGCATCTGGATGGACGCCGGGTAGTATCCTGCCTGACGCTGGCGACGCGGTGCGAAGGCAAGCAAATCACCACGATCGAGGGACTGGCGCACGGTGAGCAGCTGCACCCGGTCCAGGCGGCGTTCGTGGAGCATGACGCGTTGCAGTGCGGCTATTGCACACCCGGCCAGATCATGTCGGCGGCGGCCTTGATCAAGGAAGGCCACGCCGGCGACGATGCCGAAATTCGCGAGTGGATGAGCGGCAACATCTGTCGCTGCGGCGCCTATCCGAACATTGTCGCCGCGGTGCGGCAAGCCGCCAGGGAGGGTTGAGCCATGCAGGCCTTCACCCTGACCCGTCCGGCCGACACCAAAGCCGCGGTTGCCGCCGGATCGGAAGCTCGGGCGAAATACATCGCCGGCGGCACGGATCTGCTGCAGCTGGCGAAAGACAACATCGAGACGCCGACGCGGCTGGTCGATCTTGAACCACTGAACATGGCGGGCATCAGCCCAGGTTCGGCTGGGCTGCATCTGCAGCCGCTGGCCCGCATGAGCGATGTCGCCGCACATCCCGAGGTGGTCAAGCGCTGGCCCGTGCTGTCACAGGCGCTGCTGGCGTCGGCGTCGCCGCAGGTTCGCAACATGGGAACCATGGGCGGCAACCTGCTGCAGCGGACACGCTGCGGCTATTTCCGCGACACCGGTTTCAACTGCAACAAGCGTGTTCCCGGATCCGGCTGTCCCGCGATCAATGGCGAGAACCGGATGCATGCCATTCTGGGTGTCAGCGACCAGTGTATCGCCACCTATGCCGGCGATATGGCGGTGGCGATGCTAGTGCTTGACGCTGAACTGGAGCTGACCGGGCAGCACGGGTCACGCAAGGTGGCGATCGGCGATTTCCATAAGGTTCCAGGCAGCACGCCGAACGTCGAGACGGTGCTACAGCCGGGCGAGATGATCAGCGGGATCGACATCCCCGCCTCGGCGGCGGCTACGCGATCGCACTACCTGAAGGTGCGGGATCGCGCGAGCTTCGAGTTCGCCCTGGTTTCGGCTGCCGTTGCGTTGGACATCGACGGCGGCACCATCCGTTCGGCGCGCGTCGCGGCCGGCGGGGTTGGCACGAAGCCGTGGCGGCTGGGGGAGGTCGAGGCCGCGCTGACCGGCAAACCGGCTGATGCGGCCACGTTGAAAGCCGCTGCCGAGCAAGCCGGTGCTGGGGCGAAGCCGGCTTCTATGAACGCGTTCAAGATCGTCCTGCTGCGGCGGACGGTGCTGCGCGCCCTGCAAACCGTTTCGGCCTAGAGAGGCGACCATGACAACGACCGGGACAACCACGGGAACAACAACTGGGGCCATGATTGGTCGGCCGATCGACCGGATCGACGGCCGCCTGAAAGTGACTGGAGCCGCCCGCTATGCCGCGGAATTCCGGATAGCCAACCTCGTCCACGCGGTGCTGGTGCAGAGCACGATCGCGGCGGGATCGATCGCCGGCTTCGAGTTGAAGGAAGCCGAGGGCATGCCGGGCGTGCTGGCCATCATCACGCCCGACAACGCCGGCAAGCTGACCCATCCGGCGCATGTTCCTCAGGCGGTAGCTGGGCCGCTGCTGCAGAACAAGGACGTTCTGTTCAACGGCCAGCATGTCGCGGTGGTCGTTGCCGAAACGCTGGAACAGGCGCAGGCAGCGGCCGCTGCTGTCGGGGTGACCTATCATCGCGGAGAAGCAGCGACCTCGATGGATGCAATGCTTGGCCAGGCCTACGTGCCGAAGCATTTTCGCAACGGCCAGCAGCCGCCCGATGTGACACGAGGCGATCCTGACGGCACCTTCAACAGCGGCGCGGTGAAGCTGGAGGCGACCTATATCACGCCGATCGAGCACCACAATCCGATGGAACCGCACGCGACCATCGCGGCGTGGAACGGCGATGGGTTGACCGTCTGGACATCGACCCAGGGGATTTCCGGCGCCCAGGCAACCCTGGCTGGTCAATTTGGTATCGAAAAGTCCAAGGTGCGGGTGCTGTGTCCCTACCTCGGCGCCGGCTTTGGCTGCAAGGGCAACACCTGGCCGCCGGCCACCCTGGCGGCGCTGGCTGCCAGGACCGTCACGCGTCCGGTCAAGCTGGTGCTGAGCCGAGCGCAAATGTACACTTCGAACGGGTATCGGCCGCGGACGGTGCAGAAGCTGAAGTTGGCATCCGACATCAACGGCTCGCTGCTATCGATCCGCCATGACGGCTTCAGTTCGATGTCCCAGCCGTCGCTGGGTGAGTTCGCCGAATCGGTCGGGCTGGCGACGGAGATGCTGTATGCGTGTCCCAATCTCGCGGTGACGCATCGACTTGTGGCGCTCAACGCTGCGCTGCCAACCTACATGCGGGCGCCCGGCGAGGCTTCCGGCGTCTTCGCATTGGAATCGGCGATGGACGAGATGGCTGTTGGCCTGAAGATGGATCCGATCGAGTTTCGGCTTCGTAACTATGCCGATACGGATCCGCAGGACCACAAGCCGTTCGCCAGCAAGGCGCTGCGTGCCTGCTATGAGCAGGGTGCGAAGGCGTTTGGCTGGGAAAAGCGGTCGGCCGAATCGCGGTCGATGCGCGATGGCAACACGTTGATCGGTTGGGGCTTCGCGACCAGCACGTATCCGACCAACCGGTTGCCCTCGGCGGTGAAGGTGCGGATGGACCGACAGGGCAATGTCATCCTGCAGTGCGGCACTCAGGACATCGGCACCGGTACCTATACGGTGATGTCGCAAGTTGCCTCGGAAACGCTGGGCGTGCCGATGCAAAAGATTCGTTTCGAACTAGGCGATAGCAATCTGCCGCCGGCGCCGGTCTCCGGCGGCTCGATGACCGTGGCCAGTGTCGGGCCGAGCGTCAAGGCTGCTTGCCAGGCGCTGGTGGACAAGATCAAGGATCTCGCCCTCGCGGATGGAAATTCCGGCTGGCACGGCCAGTCGCGGGATGCGCTGCAGATGCGGGATGGCTTTGTCGTCGGTGCGGATCGGCGGGTGCCGGTGTCGGGCCTGCTGGAACGCGGCAATCGTCCGTATATCGAAGCCGAGGCGAAGACCGGGCCGGGCGTTGAGAAGCAGAAATTCTCGATGCATGCGTTCGGCGCCCAGTTCGCCGAGGTCCGGGTGGATCCGGATCTGGGCGAGATCCGCGTCAGCCGGTTCGTTGGCGCGTTCGATGCCGGCCACATCCTTAATCCGAAGACGGCGCGCAGCCAGTTGATCGGCGGGATCACCTACGGCATCGGCATGGCGCTGCTGGAAGAGACCCTGGTGGATGGCGAGAGCGGGCGGATCGTCAACACCAATGTCGCCGAATACGTCATGCCGGTTAACGCCGACATTCCCGACATCCAGACGATCGTGGTGGCGAACGACGACACCAACTCCAACGCGCTGGGTGCGAAGGGGATCGGGGAATTGCCGATGGTAGGGGTCGCGGCGGCGATCGCCAACGCGGTGTTCCACGCCACCGGCGTGCGGGTGCGCAAGGTGCCGATCCGAATCGAGGATATCCTGGTGTAGGATGGCGCGACCAAACGTTGGAAGTACGGGCTGGCGGCTACGTCTTGGCTGAGGGACAGCCGGCTTCTGCCTCTGGGCGGAAGGCCTGGCTTCCCGGCACGGTTTGCAAGACCTGTTCATAATCCCACGGTCCCTTCGACTCGGCCGGCTGCTTGACCCGAACCAGATACATGTCGTGCACCAACCGGCCATCGGCGCGGACATGACCATCATTTGTGAAGACGTCCTTGACCGGCGTGGCGCGCATCTGCGCCGCCAGCGTGGCGCCGCTGGTTGCCTTGGTGGCAGCGACGGCCTGGAGGAAGTGCGATGTCGCGGAATAGACGGCGGCGTGATTCATCGTCGGCATCGCCTGGCGCTGCGCGAAGAAACGCTGCGACCAAGCTCGGGATTCGGCGGTACGATTCCAACTGAATGATGTCATCAGGGTCATGCCCTGCGCGGCGCGCAGGCCCAGGCTGTGAATGTCCGCGAGGTTGCACAGCAACGGCACCATGGTTTGCCCACCTTGTTTGATGCCGAACTCGGATGCCTGCTTGACCGCGTTCGTCATATCGGACCCGCCGCTGGCCAGTGCGATCACCTTGGCGCCGGAAGCCTTGGCCGCCAACAGGTAGGAGCTGAAATCACCGGCGTCGATCGGATGTCGAACTGATCCCAGAACTTTTCCGCCCGCGCCCAGCACCGCCGCCGTAGCGGAACCTTCCAGCGCCGTTCCGAACGCGAAGTCGACCGTCAGAAAGAACCAGCTGTCCAGCCCGCGCGCGATCAAACTGCGCGCCACGCCGTGGGTCAGGGCATAGCTGTCGTAGTTCCACGACATCGCGGTCGGTGTGCAGAGTTTGCCAGTGAAGTCGTTGGTAGAGACGGCGATCGCGACGACGATCGCGTTATGCTGCTTGGCGACCTGCTCGACGGCCAGGGCGACAGCCGAGTTGTCGAGACCGACGATCAGGCCGACCCCGTCACGGTCGTACCATTGGCGTGCGATGGCGGAGCCGACGTCTGCCTTGTTCTGATTGTCCGCCGGCAGGATTTCGATTGGCCGACCGGCTACGGACCCGCCGACGTCTTGCGCGGCCATGCGCGCCGCTACCACCGATCCAGGGCCGATGCTGTCCGCGTAGAGGCCGGTCATGTCGGTCAACACCCCGATGCGAACCGGCGTCGTTTCCGCTCGGACGCGGGTCGCGCCGAGTGCCAGCGAAGCGGCCAGGACCGCCCGTCTGTTCAGGTTCACCACCGGTTCCTCCGTTTTTGGTTGCCGGACGGAACCTTATCGGAAGAGCGGCCCGGCTGGAAACCGGGGGTGCCGCGGCGGTTGACGCGGGTCCCCCGGGCGGCCTGATGATGCCGGGCGGGGGGTTATGTTGGGCGGCCTGGGCAGGATCCGACGGGATGACGGATGGCAAGTCTGGGTTATGTGACCGGCGCGATGGACGTCTCGATCGCATCGATCGCGGTCAATGCCGCGCTGCGTGAATGCCAGCGGTTATTCGCGGTCGGCTCCGGTGGCCGGGTGCGTCGCGGTATGAACTCCAGCAGCCTAGCCTGTCCGGCTTTGTAAGCCTCTTCCATGCTGTTGAAGCGCTCCGGCGAGACATGAATCGGTTCTGCCGTATCCGCGCCGTGCACTTCCCATCCGAACGGAGCGATGCCGCCCCTTGCCCGGCGACGCACGACGACGTTGGTGCCGAGGGTTTCCTTGCTGATTCTGACGCTGGAAGCCATTTTTTTTGAACCTTTCGATGGCGGTGCGGGTCGCGAATGAACGCGACGTCAAAGCTTATGAACAGGACTGATCTGTCGGTCGCCGGGACTTCGCTTTAGGAGTGAAGCTCAGCAGAAGCCTGCCGTGCAGCAGGAACGAAACCCGGTTGTTCATTCTTTACGAGATGGTAACCTCCTGGCACAGTGGTTAACAGGCGGCAGTCTGCCGGATCGGCCTCGATTTTCTGACGAAGACGATAAATGTGGGTCTCTAGCGTGTGGGTCGTCACGTCGGATTTGTACCCCCATACTTGGTCGAGCAGGGTCTGCCGCGACACAACAGGCTGGGTGCTTTTGTGCAGGAATTTGAGGATCGCCACCTCTTTTCCGGTCAGCCGAATGCGCTGGTTCCTGTCAGCCGTCAGCAAGAGCTTCGCGGCCGGTTGGAACGTGTACGATCCGATTGTAAAGACCGCATCCACGCTGTTGTCGTAAAGCCGAAGTTGCGCACGAAGGCGGGCGAGCAGCTCTTTCGCGCGGAACGGCTTGCTGACGTAGTCGTTGGCCCCGGCGTTGAGACCGCGCACCACGTCGGCGTCTGACGACGCGCCGGTCAGCATGATCACCGGGATCCTGCAGCCTTGCCGGCGGAGCTGAACGCAAAAATCGAAGCCATCGCCGTCAGGCAGGCTGAGGTCGAGGATGATCGCGCCGAGCCGCGCTTCGTGTAGGGCGAGGGATTGGGTGGCCTCGGCCACGCTGGCGGCTTCGATAGGGTTGAACTCCTGTGTTTCGGCAAGCTGCTCAACCAGGATGTCTCGGAGTGCGAGATCATCCTCCACGATCAGGATCGACCGCGTGATCGACATGGTTTTGTTCCTTGCTGTGACACCCGCTCCAGGCGGCATATCGTTCAGATGTATCATTAAATATTATTTTGCAATAAAAATAAACGTGATCTCCTGACTTTGTCGTGATAATCGGGAATCGGGTCAATTTTCGCCCTTTTCGGCCGGGCAGCTTCCGGCCGGCGGCTGTTGCTTCGACAGCGGGGCGGCTGCCTCGGCGGCGGCCCTGTCGCGGGGCGTGCTGATATCCGCAACGCCGTCGGGCGTCGCAGACGCGCGAGTGCGAAGCCTCACGGGTGGCTGCGAAAGCGCGGCGGCCGCGGCCAACCCGGCGGGCGCGGCGCCGCCCGCCCTTCCCGCGGCGAGCGTCATCGGTCAGGGCGGTCTGGTTTTACCCCCTACCCCGGTGACGGCTGACCCCGAACGGTCCACTCACGCCACAGCAGCATCAGCGCCGCCATGATGGCTGGGCCGAGGAACAAGCCCAGCAGTCCCCAGGTTTCGACGCCGCCCAGGATGCCCAGCAGCACCCAGAGGAAGGGCAATCGTGTGGCGCTGCCGATCAACGTCGGGCGGATAAAATGGTCGGCGATGAAGGTCACCACCATGCCGATCACGCCGACCGCGATCGCCCAGGCGACGGAACCCTGGATCAGCAGGATCAGCGCCGCGATGCCGAAGACCAGCGCGGCGCCGAACGGCACCATGGCCGCGAAGGCGGTGAACAGCCCGAACAAGGTGGGATGCGGCACGCCGGCGAAGACGTAGACGATCCCCAGGATGAGCCCCTCGCCCAGGCCAACCAGCACGAGGCCATCGACGGTGCCGTGCACCGAGGCGATCATCTGCCGGCCGACGCGCTCGCCGGCCGGACCGAACGCGCGCGCGCTGGCGCGCTGCAACTGATCGCCGAAGCGGTCACCGTCCTTGAACAGGAAGAACAAGGTCAGCAGCATGAAGCCGAACAACACGGCCCGGTGTGCGATCTCGGCCCCCAGTGCCGGACTGTTCGATACGAATTCGGAGCGACGCGCCTTCTGCAGCAGGGCGTTGGCAGAGTCCGGACTGGCCAGATTCTCCTGCCACCACCGGGTTGCCGCCTGACCGCCCGCTGGCAGGTGATTGAGCCATGCCGGCGGCGGAATGCCCTCGGATCGGGCCTGGGCGAGATTGTCATAGAGGCCGTGCACCTCCTTGCCGGCCTGAACGCCGACCAGCACCAGCGGCATGATGAAGATCAGGGCCAGGGCCAGAGTGAAGACCGACGGCAGCAGGATGTTGTGTTTTCCGGGCGGCCAGCGACGGACCGCCCGCTGGTACAACGGCCAGACCGCGATCGCCAGGATGGCGGCCCAGATCAGCGCCGGCAGATAGCGGTGCAGCGTCCACACGCCCAGCGCCGTGAGCGCCAGGGCCAAAGCCGCCTTAGCCGCCTGCTGCGCGCGGGATGCGCCGTCCGCGGCCAGGGCGTCCTCGGTCATGGTGCGCGCCCTCCGGGCGGGTATGGCGGCGGCGGCCCGTTGTGTCGCGGCGGCCGCACCATCAGACGCTGGGTCATGACCATGGCGCCGACGACCACCAGCGCCAGCGCCCCCATCCAGCGGCTGATCGGGGCCGGGTATGGATCGTAGGGGCGCCAGACCAGCAACAGGAACACCACCGTCACCACCAGCAACGCGGCCGATGCGCGATGGCCGCGTTGGCCAGCCAGGAAAGCGAGCACCACGAAGACGACGTAGATGGCGATCGCGAAAGCCCGGACAACTCCATACGCCTGCGCACCAAGTTCGGCGATGAGGTTGCGGAAGGCGCTCTGAACCCCGTCGACCAGAGCGACACAGGTGTCGAAAAACCGGTCGGGGCCGACCAGATACAATACTACGGCCAGCACGAAGCCGCCGATCCAGATCATCAGGATAGTTTCTCGCCGCACGATGTCGCCTTGTTTACAACAGGGTTGGGTTTACAACAGGGTTGGGTTCACGGGTGGTTCGCGCTGCTTCTAAGCGATTAACGCGTGGACTGCATATCGGGCTTGAATATTGGGATGACGGGTCGGGATCGACAGGATCGTGCACCGGCTCTTGCGCCTGTGGCGGGATCGGTGAAACCTTGCCTTCAAGCGGCGGTGAACGCGACGGGGGAACCCAGGACCATCCACGATGGGCTGGTCGCCCGGCTTGGTTTGATCGGGCTGGTCCTCACGGGCCGATCCCAGAGCAGCCTTTCCGGCGAGGCCGATCAATAAGGGAAGAGACCTGTCATGTCCGATCATGCTGCCGTGACCACCACCGACCAGCACGATCTTTCCATCACCGCGGCCGCGCAACTGATACAGCAGCGGCGACTGTCGCCGGTGGACCTGACGCAAGCCTACCTGGACCGCATCGCGACATTCGATCCACAGCTGAACGCGTACCTGCTGGTCACCGCGGACCGGGCGCTGGCGGCGGCCAGGGCGGCGGAAACCGAGATCGCCGCCGGGCGCTGGCGTGGTCCGATGCATGGCATCCCGTTCGCGCTGAAGGATATCTATTGCACCGCCGGTATTCGCACGACCTGCCATTCCCGGACGCGTGAGGACTATGTCCCGGACTTCGATGCGACGACCGTATCGAAATTGCACGACGCTGGCGCGGTGCTGCTAGGCAAGCTGTCGACGCACGAGTTCGCGCATGGCGGCCCGTCGTTCGACCTGCCGTGGCCGGCGGCACGCAATCCCTGGAATCGCGAGCATTTCACCGGCGGATCATCCAGCGGGTCCGGCGCCGGTGTCGCGGCCGGGCTGGCGGCGGGTTCGCTGGGTTCGGACACCGGCGGTTCCATCCGCAACCCGGCGGCACTGTGCGGCCTGGTCGGCCTGAAGCCGACCTACGGGCTGGTCAGCCGTTCGGGCGTCTATACCAACAGTTTCAGCTATGATCACGCCGGGCCGATGACCTGGACCGTCGAGGACTGCGCGATCATGCTGCAGGCAATCGCCGGCCATGACCCGAAGGACCCGGCCAGCGCCGCCCGTCCGGTGGCCGATTTCCGCGCCGAACTTTCGGCTGGCGTCAAAGGGCTGCGGATCGGCGTGCTGCGACATCTCTACGAGGAGGATGTGCCCGTCCCGGCGGCGCTGAAGGCCGCTTTGCAGCAGGCCTATGACGTTCTGCGCGGTCTGGGTGCCACGGTCGAGGACGCCAGGATCAGGCCCGCCGCCGACTATCATGCCGTCAAGATCACCGGTGCGGAAAGCGAACTGCTGGCGGTCCACGAACCGGTCCTGCGGCAACGGCTGAACCATTTCGGGGCCGACTTTCTGGGTCGGGTGCTGGGCGCGCTGCTGATCAGCGGTGCGGACTACATACAGGCATCGCGGCAGCGGCGAATGATGATCGCCGAAATGGCGCCGCTGTATGCGAAGTACGACGTCCTGCTGACGGCTGGGCCGGGTCCGGCGGGCAGGCTGGATGCCTGGCGGACGATCAACTTCTGGCAGCGGAACTCGGTGACGACGCCGTTCAATGTGACCGGCGGCCCGGCGCTGGTGCAGTGCATCGGCTTCACCGATGCCGGATTGCCGCTGTCCATGCAGGTGGTCGGACGCCCGTTTGCCGATGCGACGGTGCTGCGGGTCGCGAAGGCCTACGAAGACGCAACGCCCTGGCGCCGCCGTCGGCCGGTGCTGCAAGCAGGCGCCACGCCCCTGCCCGCGCCGCCGGTGCCGGAGCCGGCAAAGGCGGAGATCAGCCAGTCCCGGCGCGACGAGATCGCGATGATCTGCAAGCGCCGCGGGTTGAGCGTGCCGGAGAAGCACTTCGAGCAGTTGTGCGCGGCAGCACCTTACGTGGAAGAGATGGTCGGACATCTGGGACGCGATTGGGGGTTCATGGACGAGCCGGCGAGCGTGTTCCAGTTCGGCGGCTAGTGTCGTGCCCGAGAGAAGTGCCAGACGTTGCGTGATCGGCGTGGGGCCACCCGATGGCGCAGCGGGCCGAGGTCGATGAGCGCGATCGACAGCGCGTTGCCATGGATTGTATTAATGCTGGCGGGCAAGGTGTCGACGGCGATGCCAGCGGATGCCGACGATCTTGCCCGTTGCCATTCCCCAGCCCGAGGAACCGGATGAAGTCTGCTCGTCTTGCCGTCGATATCGGCGGCACGTTTACCGATCTTGCGCTGGAGGCCGGCGGCAACCGCACCACCGCCAAGGTGCTGACCACCCAGACGGCGCCCGAGCGGGGGGTGATGGAAGGGTTCCGCGGCATTATCCAGGCGGCTGGCATCGCGCCGAGCGATATCGAACTCATTATCCACGGCACCACGCTGGCGACCAATGCGGTGATCGAGCGCAAGGGTGCGCGCACCGCGCTGATCACGACCGAGGGTTTTCGTGACGTCATCGCCATGGGCAACGAGAGTCGTTACGATCAGTATGATCTGAACATCGTGCTGCCGGAGCCTCTGGTGCCGCGGTATCTGCGTCTGCCGGTCGCGGAACGGTTGGACAATGCCGGCAATGTCCTGCGTCCGCTGGACGAAGCCGCGGTGCAGGCACTGATCCCGGTGCTGCGGCGGGAAAAGGTCGAGAGTATCGCCGTCGGCCTGCTGCATGCCTTTGTCAACCCAGTTCACGAACATCGGATCCGGACGATCCTAAACGACGCCTGGCCGGAGATCGGGGTGTCGCTGTCGTCGGAGGTCTCGCCGGAGATGCGGGAATGGGAACGCTTTTCCACCACCGTCGCCAACGCCTACGTGCAACCGATGATGGCCAGCTACCTGCGGCGGCTGGAGGCGGCGCTGCATGAAGCCGGCGCGGCGGCGCCGCTGTTCCTGATGATGTCCGGCGGCGGGCTGACGACGATCGAGACGGCGTGCCGCTTCCCCATCCGGCTGGTCGAAAGCGGGCCGGCCGGCGGGGCGATCTTCTCGGCGCATATCGCGCGCGAGTGCGGGCTGCGCAGCGTGTTGTCGTTCGACATGGGCGGCACGACGGCGAAGATCTGTCTGATCGACGACTACAAGCCGCAAACCGCCCGCAGCTTCGAGGTCGCCAGGGTTGGCCGATTCCGCAAGGGATCGGGTCTGCCACTGAGGATTCCGGTTATCGAGATGGTCGAGATCGGCGCCGGTGGCGGATCGATCGCCCATGTCGATGTGATGGGGCGGATCGGCGTCGGGCCGGAGAGTGCGGGCGCCGATCCGGGGCCGGCGTGCTACGGTCGTGGGGGCGCGCATCCGGCGGTGACGGACGCCAATCTGTCGCTGGGTCGTTACGATCCGGGCCGTTTCGCCGGCGGGTCGATGCAGCTGGACGCCGACGCGGCGCACCAGGCGTTGCTGGCCGACGTTGGCGCACCGCTGGGCTTGACGGCGGAACTCGCGGCGCTGGGCGTGGTCGAGATGGTTGATGAGAACATGGCCAATGCGGCGCGGGTGCATGCGATTGAGTCCGGCAAGAGCTATGACGGACGCACGCTGATCGCGTTTGGCGGCGGCGGCCCGGTGCATGCCTGCCGGGTGGCGGAGAAGGTCGGTATCAACCGCGTCCTGGTGCCGTCCGGCGCCGGTGTCGGCAGCGCCATCGGCTTCCTGCGTGCGCCGGTCGGGTATGAGGTGGTGCGCAGCCTGTATCAGCGGTTCTCGAGCTTCGACGTGGCGGCGGTGAACGACCTGCTGGCGCAGATGCGGCACGAGGCGGAGCAGGCCGTGGCGAAAGGCAGCTTCGGCGCGCCGGTGGTGGAAACCCGCACGGCGTATATGCGCTATGTCGGGCAGGGCCACGAGATCCCGGTTCCGCTGCCGAACCATGTCCTGGGGTCGGCGGACATCGCGCTGATCCGCGATCGATACGACGAGGCCTACGCCCGGTTTTTCGATCGCCCGGTGCCCGGGTCGGACGTCGAGATCATGAGCTACGCGGTCGTGGTGACGACGGTGACCGAGGATGTTTCCGTTCCGGCGGATGATCCCGGGATGGCCGGCACGCCGGCGGCTGCGATCCGCGGGCAACCGGTGCGCGATACCACGACGGGCGAGGTTTCGTCGTGGGCGGTCTATGATCGAGCCTCGCTAGCGCCGTGGGTTACGCTGGCTGGCCCGGCGATCGTCGCGGAGGACGAAACCTCCACGCTGATCGGGCCGGGCTGGCGTGCCAGGGTCAACGGACTGGGTTATATCGAGATGGTCCGGGACAGCTGACGATCGGGCAGCTGCCGATCGGGCGCTTTTTCACCCGCTGGCCAGTTGTTCGCGACCGAGACGCTCGGCCTGGATCTATCACGCCGCCAGGCCGACATCCTCCGAGACTGTTTCCAATTGGCCCACCGTCTCGCGCCCGAACAGCAGCGGGACAAATGCCCCGATCGCGACCACCGCCAGCAGGGTGCCGAAGAACACCACCGGCGATGCGGTGTAGCGTTCCAGGAACAGCGGGAACAACACCCCGGCGATCAGCCGGGCAGACGATTCTCCAAAGAAATGACCCCGGCCCCGAAGTTCGGTCGGGAACTGTTCGGATAAGTACACCCGCGTGCAAGGGAAGGCCGACAGCACGGTAAAGCCGGTGATCAGGGCGCCGGCGATGAACACGACCGGGGCGGCCGATCCGGTCCAATGGGCTGCCGCCATCAGGCCAATTCCGGGCAGCGATCCGGCCAGGGAGTAGGTCATCGTCCAGCGGCGTCCAATGATCTCCATCAGATAGCCGGTGAACAGCTTGCCCGGGATGCTGGCCATGAACAGCACGGAACTCAGGCCAAAGCTCAATGCGACGGCGCTGCCCTGGTCCACCAGCGCCTTGGGAAGCAGGATCGCGCAGGTATAATAGGCGGTACTGGCGCTGACGCCGCTGAGCGTGCCGATCACCGTCCACCGCAGTTGTCCCGGGCGGAACAACGCCCTGAACCGCGGTAGTTCCGCTCGACCGAGGGTGCGTAAGGGACCAAGCGCTGCCAGGGTCAGCAGCGGGACACGGTTGCCGCACCGCCTGATCATCAGGTTCACGGTATCGACCGCGGCCTGCGGTTCGCCCCGGCGCAGATACCAGCGTGGACTTTCCGGAATGGCGTAATGCACCAGCAAGGGCACGACGCCCAACGCCAGGCCGCCGGGAAGCGCGATCAAGCGGAAACCGAGTGGATTGCCGGCCAACAGAAAGGCGATGAACGGCAGCAGCGTGAAGGCGCTGGCCAGCATGACCTCATAGATTCCGCCGTAGGTTCGCCGGTGCTGCGCCGGCATCAGTTCGGCGGCGATCGGGAACGGCGCCGGGATCGCGAAGCCCAGTCCGATGCCGGTGATCAGGCGCAGGATGATCAATTGCTCGACGTTCTGCGCCAAGGGGATCAGCAGCGTGAACAGCGTGCTGATGACGACGCCGATCTGCATGATGACTTTGCGGCTGAGCCGGTCGGACAGCGCCGAGGCGGTGAAGCCGCCGATAACGACCAGGAAGGTCGGTCCGGCGACGAGCCATCTGATGTCGGTCTGGGTGAGATGCAGCGGTTCCTTGGCCAGCACGATCAGCGACCCGCCGAGGGCCAGGTCGTAGCCCTCGATGAACCCGACCGTGCCGAGCGCCAGGATAAGCAGCAGATGGTAGGCGGAGAAGGGAATATCATCGAGCGTCCGCCCGAGCACGTTGCCGGCGGTGTTCCTGGGTATTGGCATGCTGTCCTCCCGGACTTGAACAAGGCCCGGACGGCGGTGCGAGGTGAGGGAACCAGCGAAGTCCTGGGTTTTAGTTGCGGTTTCGTATCATAGAACTCGCGGTTCCAAGCCAGCCGCACCTTGACGTGCCGCCCGCCTTACGTGTTGCTCCCGTAAACGCTGGGGACGGTTTTCTCCGCCCTTCGCCTGTTTGCACAGAACCGGACTTTGAAGCTGTCAGCAGGGAAAATTCAAGGAAAATAAATCGGGCCGGTGGTCTAGCCGCTTGCCGTCCAGCCGCCGATGACGAGGGGCCGGTCTCGTGGTCGGCGAGCCCGCGCGGGAAGATCGCGGCATCCGCGGACCGCTGGAGCCTGATAGCTTCAGGTTGAAGCAATCAGGCTCCAGCTCGCTTTGTTTGAGAGAACGATTTACGTTTGAGGTCGGTTCAACCTCAAACGATCGCGCTCTAGCAGCCTGTCGGACTTAACTAGTTCGCGTAACTATCCCGCCCTAGACGAATCTTGGCAGAAGCAATGTTCCGGTGAGGGCGCTTGTACAGACAGGATATTCCAGAAAATCCCGAATTTCGGCTAAGTCCGACAGGCTGCTAGGGATGTGATGGGGTCGCCGCCGGCTTCGCGCCATGCCAAAGTGTTGTACGATCAACCCCGCATCAGTCAGGCTGACCCATGTCCCTTGAAACAGACGCCCTTGCGCAGATCCATCGTCAGATCATGTGGAACCGTCTGATCGCGGTGGTTGAGGAGCAGGCGCAGATCATGATCCGCACCGCCTTCTCCACGACCGTGCGCGAGGCTGGGGACCTGTCGGCCGGCATCTTTGACCTGCGGGGACGGATGATGGCACAGGCGGTCACCGGCACGCCTGGCCACGTCAACTCCATGGCGGAATCGGTCGGCCACTTCCTGAGGAAGTTTCCGGCCGCCGGGATGCAACCCGGCGACCACTACATCACCAACGACCCGTGGCTTGGAACCGGCCACCTGCACGACCTGACGGTGGTCACCCCGGCGTTTCACCACGGGACGATCGTCGGTCTGTTCGCCAACACGGCCCACGTGATCGACATCGGCGGTCTGGGCATGGGGCCTGAGGGCCGATCCGTCTACGAAGAGGGCATGTATATCCCGATCGTGAAATGCTTCGACCGGGGCAAACCGAACGAGACCTTCTTCGATTTCATGCGGGCCGGATCCCGCCTGCCGGTGGAACTGGAGGGCGACATCTACTCGCTGTGCGCCTGCAACGACGCCGGCGCCAAACGACTGGTCGAGATGATGGACGAATTCGAGATGAGCAGCCTGGACCCGCTGGCCAGCTTCATCTTCGACAGTTCCCACCGAGCGACATTGGCCGAGATCGGGCGCATCCCGCGCGGGGTCTTCGCGGCGGAAATCTACTCCGACGGCTATGAGGAACCGGTGCGTCTGGCGGCATCGATGCAGATCCTGGACGACGGCATCGACGTCGACTTCGCCGGCACATCCGGCCTGTCCTCACGCGGGATAAATGTTCCGCCAGCGTATTGCCGAGCCTATTCCTGCTTCGGGCTGAAATGCGTGGTGGCGCCGGAGATCCCGAACAACTGGGCCTCGCTGGCACCGTTCCGGATGAAGATACCGGAGGGGTGCATCCTGAACGCGCCCCGTCCGTACCCGGTCTCGGTGCGTCACGTCATCGGCCATCTTCTGCCGGACCTGATGATGGGCTGTCTGCATCAGGCGGTGCCGGAGCGGGTGACCGCCGAGGGGGCCTCGGCGCTGTGGAACCCGCCGTTGCGCGGCGGCGGCGCGATCTCGGGCCAGGCGCGAGGCAACAAGCCGGTGATCGGAGATTTCGAGATCATCACCTTCAACTCGGGCGGCACCGGGGCGCGTCCGCGGCAAGACGGATTGAACGCCACCGCCTTTCCATCCGGGGTCCGCACCATGCCGGTGGAGGCGACCGAAAACGTAGCGCCCATCATCCTGTGGCGGAAGGAACTGAAACCCGATTCAGGGGGTGCCGGGCGGACCCGCGGCGGCGTGGGTCAGATCATGGAAATTGCCACCAAGGGCGACCTTGAGTTCGCGGTGAACGCCAGTTTCGACCGCATCGCCAATGCGCCGAAAGGGCGCGAAGGCGGGCTGGACGGTGCCCCCGGCCGGGTCGCGCAGAAGACCGGCGCATTGCTGCGCACCAAGGGGTTCCAGGTCATTCCTGACGGAGAACGGTTGATCCTGGAACTGCCGGGCGGTGCCGGCATGGGCGAGCCCACCGAACGCGACCCTGTCCTGGTGGCCCGCGATGTGCGGGATGGCCTGGTGTCGCCGGCTAACGCCCGCGCCTTATATCGCGTCGTGGTCACCGCAGATGGCACACTGGACGCGGCCGCTACGCAGGCCGTGCGAAGCTGAATGTGGCGACCGTTCCGGCAGCCGATGATCCACGCTGTTGCTGATCACGATCGCAGAAGCGGCGAAAAGAAGATCATCAGGTTGCAGGCGAAGCCGACCGACCAGACCATTGAACGCAGTCTGGGACGATCGGTCAGGTACAGCACCACGTAACCGATGCGCGCCACGATGAAGGCTACCGCCAGGGCATTCACCGCGGGCTGTGGCACGCCGCGCATCTCGGCCAGGATGACCGCGGCGGCGAAAAACGGGAAGGCCTCGTAGCCGTTCAGATGGGCCCCCTGCGAGCGCGCCCGCAGGCCCGCGGTGTAGAAGCCGGGGTCGCGCGGATAGGCGTTGTTGTATTCGCGCGCGCCATTCAGCTTGGCCGGCGCGATCGAGGCGATCGTCAGGATGACGGCCGCGAGAAGACACAGATCAGCGATGGTCATGGGGTCGGGCTCCGCTTAAGCTTATGCCTCTATTCCACGAACGAGACGGACGGAACAAGCATGGCGCGACGCTGCGATCTGATCATCCGAAATGCGACGGTCTTCGATGGCCTGGGAAGCCCCCGTGTCAGTGCCGATGTCGGCGTCGCCGGCGATCGGATCGTCGCGGTCGGTGACCTTGGCGCGGCGGAAGCGGATCGTGACGTGGATGCTGACGGGATGGCGCTGGCGCCGGGCTTTATCGATGCGCATACGCATGATGACCGGGCGGTGCTGTGCGGTCCGGACTGCATGCTGTGCAAGATGTCGCAGGGGGTTACCACGGTTGTCGTCGGCAACTGCGGCATCTCCCTGTCGCCGGTGCGGATGACGTCGCGCCCGCCGCCGCCGCTGGACCTGCTGGGCGATGACAGCTGGTTCGCCTTCGACAGCTTCGCGGCGTATGCTGACCGGCTGGCGCGCGATCCGTCGCCGGTGAACACCTACGCGCTGATCGGCCATATGTCGCTGCGCGTCGAGGCGATGAACGGCGACACCCAGCGCGCCGCCACCGACCGCGAGGCGGCTCGGATGCAGGCGCGGCTGCGCCAGGCGCTGGCCGAGGGCGCCTCGGGCTTTTCCACCGGCCTGTATTATCCGCCCAACATGATGGCCCCGACCGACGAGGTGATCGCGGTCGCCGAGGCCTTGCGCGCCACAGGCGGGCTGTACGTGACGCACATGCGCGACGAGGCGAACGATGTGCTGCTGTCGATCGAGGAGACGCTGAAGATCGGCAGGTCGGTCGATGTTCCGGTGGTGATCAGCCACCACAAGTGCTCGATGCCGGAAAATTTCGGCCGCAGCACCGAGACCTTGCCGTTGATCGAGCAGGGTGCCGCGGGTCAGAAGGTCGATTTCGATATCTACCCCTATGCCGCGGGGTCTACAGTGCTGATGCCGCATCGGCTGCGCGAGGACGTGCCGGTGCAGATCACCTGGTCGGTGCCGCATCCGGAACTCGCCGGGCGGATGCTGGCGGATATCGCCAAGGAATGGGATCTCGACCCAAAGCTGGCGGCTGAGCGGCTGACCCCCGCCGGGGCGATCTATTTCCAGATGGACGAGCCGGATGTGCAGCGCATCATGGCGCACCGCCTGGCGATGATCGGCAGTGACGGACTGCCGCACGATTCCTACCCGCACCCCCGCCTCTGGGGCACCTTCCCCCGCGTGCTGGGCCATTATGCGCGCGACCTGAAGCTGTTCAGCCTGGAAGACGCGGTCCGCAAGATGACCGGGCATACCGCAGCGGTCTTCGGCATGGTCGACCGCGGCGTGATCCGCGCCGGCGCCTACGCCGATCTGGTGCTGTTCGATCCGGCCACGGTGCGCGATGCCTCCACCTACGACGCGCCGACGCGGCCGGCCGAGGGTATCCTGGAGACGTGGGTGAACGGACAGTCGACGTATGTGTTCGAGGATGGGGCAACCGAGGCGCGGGCTGGACGGTTGGTCACCCGCAACCGGGGGTGATGGGGCGCTGTCGGTGGCTGTGTGTGGTGACGTCAGTGCAAGGCATTCCGGCCTCGCGTGCTCAGGTTGCACGGGATCGCCACGGCGCTGATGCGCCTCGCGATGACAGTCGGTTCCGCGTCATTTGAGCCCGTGAAGCCGACACGATCAATCTCTAGGATCCATTGACAGTAATGTAAAAATGCATTACTGTTTGTCCGAGATGGGAAGATACCGGCATGACGACGTTGACCGTGACGGCACGGGGACAAGTCACCTTCCGCAAGGATGTGCTGCATCACCTCGGGATCAAGCCGGGGGAGAAAATCGCGTTGGACAAGCTGCCGGATGGCCGTGTCGCGCTGCGTGCGGCGAAGCCACCGGCCACGATAGATGGGTTCCTTGGCCTGCTCGCGGGCAAGACGAGAAAGGTAGCCAGGCTCGATGAAATCGACGCGGCGGCGGCTGCCGGTTGGGCCGGGGAGGAATGAGGATCACGGTCGATACGAATATCCTGATCCGCGCCGTTATGCGCGACGACGCAAAGCAAGCCATGGCCGCCGCCCGGCTGTTAAAGAATGCGCAACTCATTGCCATCCCCCTGCCCTGCCTCTGTGAGTTCGTTTGGGTGCTGCGCCGGGTTTACAGCCTTGATCAAAAGGACATTCACGCGGCCTTGCAAGCTCTCCTGAACGCGGAAAATGTCGCGGTGAACCGGCCAGCGGTCGATGCCGGTTTAGCCGTGCTCGATGCTGGCTGGGACTTTGCCGACGGCCTCATTGCCTTCGAGGGGCAATGGCTCGGCGGGGAAACCTTTGTGTCCTTCGACAGGCGGGCGGTTGCGCTGCTCAAAAAGCAGGGTCAGGCGGCGAGGGTGGTCGGCTGATCCGAGCCCACTGGTGATTGTGGTGCGCTACTGTTAGGCGGTCGGCAGAGAGGGGACACGGTAATGAGGTTCCGGCGGCCGGTGGGAATCCTGACACCGATTGTGGTTTCGGTCTTTCTGATGACTCGGCACTACCCGGCCGAGCAATCCGCCGCGCCGCGGCGGATCCTGACCCTGATCTCGGGCGCGTTCAAGGACGTGTTTCCCTTTGGCGCCCGCCACAAACCCGCGAACGATCTCGCGGCCAGTTTGGAGGTTCTGCTTATTGCGGTGCTTTTCGAGGGCGCACCCGCGGCGGCGGGTTTTGCGGTCCTGATTCGGTCATAGCTTAAGGGCACCTTAACCATTTGATATAACGGGTCGAGAAAGGCGCCTGAAAGTTTTGAATTTCGGCACACGTGGCGCTTGTAGCTTAAAACTTCCCGGGTCGTCTGCCTGCCCGACACCTTGTAAATTCTAACTTTGAATGGCTACGCTGTCTAACAGACAGATAGCAAATATAACTTGATGATGGAAAGAGCATAAGATTGAATGATAGTAATCAGAAAATGGAGTATAGGCTTCCCGATTGTTCTAGTCATCTTTATACTTGTCTGGGTTTCCTCACCTCTCAAGGTGTTTGATGATTGTATACATTAACGCAAGGATTCTATGTTATATAGAACAATGTTGCATAAAAGCAATATACTTGCTGAGTCGAAAGGTAGGCTACGTCTGCATCTCGTTTGCGGGATTCACGCTGTTGACCAATATCAGAATGCTGTTGTTGCGTTTTCCGGCATAATTGTAGCATTGTTTACTGGAACACTCTGGTGGGTAACTAGAAAGTCTGTTATTGCAACAGAGATTGCAGCTAAGGCCGCTAGAGACGCAGCCGATGTTGCTTCTGCTGCTTTAGGTGAGGCGCAGTCCACTGCACAGCATCAACTTAGAGCCTATATATCGATCGATCACATAATTAGGGATAAAAACCTACACGAGCCTGGATTTACAATATTCATTAGAAACTCTGGCCAGACACCAGCCTATAAAGTTCGTCATTATAATCAAAAGGAGATTCTTGAGTTCCCGTTGCCTCACGAGCTTGTTGCCGTTCTTCGCGAGGACGGCACGAGATTCATATGCGGACCAGGACAACTCGCGGCGGATTCGGGCTTAGGTGGACCCATTTCAGACCCTGATTGGGAAGCCCTCCGCAGCGGCAAAATGGCGATCTATGTTTATGGCATCATCGAATACATGGATGTGTTTGGCTGCGTGCGATGGACTAAGTTCTGCTATTTCTGCGGAGGGCCCGCAGGTATGACTGAGGCTGGTTATTTGACAGCATATTCACATGGTAATGAAGCGACTTAGCTTAGCCCAGAGTGCGCCTCTGTTGCCGCCTGACGTGCCATTTGAAAGCCGCATAACGCTCGGTTATGACAAGTCCGCCACCGCCGGTCGGGGGCGCCGAGTTCTTTCCGGTCAGCCCCTACTCTGCCGCCTTAAGCGCCACCTCGCAGAGTGCCGCGATCTTGTAGCTGCCGGTATCGAGAGCTCGCACCGGAAACATGAGGCGGTGTTCAAGGCTCCTATGGATTGCTGCAACGCCTCTGCCAGCGACCGGCGTGCCGGCTCTGGATTGAAGTCGCGCTACACGCCTGCTTGGCCGCGCCGAGACCCGTGCCGCGCGTCCCGCGACCACGCACCCACCTGCATTGTCGCACAACGGCAACGCCATTGGCGCGTGACAGGATTCCGGCCGCAGGGTAACAGGACGCGCACGCAACCCCAGACGGACATGATCTTCCAGCGATATGTCAGCCACGACCCTTCCCTCGATGGCGGCCGGATGGCGCCTGCCCAATGTGTGGGATGCGGTGGCGTTTGTGTGCGTCATCGGCGTGCTGGCCGCCGTCGGGCATGTCGCGCAGGGCACGATGACCCGCATCAATGCGCCGGGCGCCATCGGCATCACTTTGGATCCGACGCATCTGCCGGAATATGCCCTGCGCACCACAGCGCGGATGTTCGCCGCGCTGGCGGCCTCGCTGTTTTTCACCTTCACCTACGGCACCGCCGCGGCCAAGAGCCGCCGAGCGGCCTTACTGCTGGTGCCGTTGCTGGATGTGCTTCAGTCGGTGCCGATCCTGGGGTTTCTGACGTTCACCGTCGTCTTCTTCATGAACCTGTTCCCGGGCCGGGTGATGGGGCTGGAGCTGGCGGCGATCTTCGCGATCTTCACCAGTCAGGCGTGGAACATGGCCTTCAGCATGTACCAGTCGCTGAAGACGGTGCCGGCGGACCTGTATGAGGCCTCGATCAGCTTCCACCTGACGGCGTGGCAGCGATTCTGGCGGCTGGAAGTGCCGTTCGCCGCCCCCGGTCTGGTGTGGAACACCATGATGTCGATGTCCGGCGGCTGGTTCTTCGTGGTGGCCGCGGAAGCGGTGTCGGTTGGCGACAACACCTGGAAGCTGCCCGGTATCGGATCGTATGTGGCTCTGGCGCTGGAGAAGCAGGACCTCGTCGCGGTCGGCTGGGCGATCCTGGCCATGCTGGTGGTGATCCTGCTGTATGACCAGTTGCTGTTCCGCCCGCTGGTGGCGTGGTCGGCGAAGTTCCGGTTCGAGACGACGGCAGGGGCGACGGCGTCCGATCCGTGGATGTTGCGGCTGATGCGGCGGACCCGGCTGCTGAAGTTCGTGGGTGAGCTGGTGGGTGACGCAGCCGCGTTCCTGGGCGGGATGCCGTTGTCGTTCGCCGGACGGGCCCGGGCGATGACGCCGTCGCGGCCTTCGCGCGCGGTGGATGTCGGCTGGATCGCGGTGTTGCTGGTATTGGCTGGGATCGCGCTGTGGCGGCTCGCGCTGTTCGCGGCGCAGAGCTTGAGCTGGGCCGATGTGGGTCAGGCCGTCGGATTGGGGATGATCACCCTGCTCCGGGTCGTCGTGCTGATGATCCTGGCGAGCCTGATCTGGGTGCCGATCGGCGTCTGGCTGGGCCTGCGCCCGGTGTGGGCCAGGCGGGCGCAGCCGATCGCGCAGTTCCTGGCGGCGTTCCCGGCCAATCTGCTGTTTCCGCCGTTCGTCGTTTTCATCGTCGCGTTTCACCTGAGCCCGGACATCTGGCTGACGCCGCTGATGGTTTTGGGCACACAATGGTACATCCTGTTCAACGTCGTCGCCGGTGCCGCTGCGTTCCCGGGCGACCTGAAGGAGGTTGCCAGCAACTTCCGCATCGGCGGCTGGCTGTGGTGGCGCAAGGTCATCATTCCGGGGATTTTCCCGTATTACGTCACCGGGGCGATCACCGCCTCGGGCGGCTCGTGGAATGCGGCCATCGTCGCCGAGGTGGCGTCATGGGGCAAGACCACGCTGCAGGCGCACGGGCTGGGTGCCTATATCGCCGAGGCGACGGCGCATGGCGACATGCCGCGCGTCGTGCTGGGCGTGGTGGTGATGTCGGCGTTCGTCGTGCTGTTCAATCGCTTCCTGTGGCGTCCCATGTACGCCTATGCGCAGCGCCGCCTCACGCTGGCCTGAGGGAACTTGTCGGAGGGAAATAGTCGGAGGGCATCCATCCGGGGGGAACTCATCAGGGGAATGTCATCAGGGAACATCATCATGGATACAGCGGTCACCACACGGCCTTGCCTGATCGACGTGAGATCTTGCCGGCAGGCCTACCATAAGGACGCCAACGCCGATTTCGTGGTGCTGGACGACGTGAACCTGACTTTGCACGAAGGCGAGATCGTCGCGCTGCTTGGGCGTTCGGGGTCCGGCAAATCCACCTTGCTGCGGATCGTGTCCGGTCTGCTGAAGCCGACATCGGGCAGCGTGACGTGGCGTGGCACCGAGGTGAACGGCCCGACCGACGGGGTGGCGATGGTGTTCCAAAGCTTCGCGCTGTTCCCCTGGCTGACGGTGCAGGAGAATGTCGAGATCGGCCTGGAAGCGCGCGGCGTGGCGCGGTCGCGGCGGGAGGAGCTGTCCGAGGCGGCGATCGACATGATCGGGCTGGGCGGGTTCGAGAACGCCTACCCCAAGGAGTTGTCGGGGGGCATGCGCCAGCGGGTTGGCCTGGCGCGGGCGTTGGTGGTGCATCCCGACCTGCTGCTGATGGACGAGCCGTTCAGCGCGCTGGACGTGCTGACCGCCGAGACGCTGCGCACCGACCTGATCGACCTTTGGATGGACGGCAAGCTGCCGGTGAAGTCGGTGCTGATGGTCACCCACAACATCGAGGAGGCGGTGCTGATGTGCGACCGCATCCTGGTGTTCTCGTCCAATCCCGGTCGGGTCGCGAACGAGCTGAAGGTGCCGTTCGCGCATCCTCGCAACCGGCTGGATGTGGATTTCCGGCAGCTGGTGGACGACATCTATGGGATCATGACGCGGCGCCCGGCGGTCAACCTGAAGGCGGCGACCGCCGCCCCGGTCTCGCCGTTGGCGACCCCGCTGCCGCGGGTCGGCACCAACATCATGTCCGGACTGATGGAGACACTGGCGACCGAACCCTATGACGGCCGGGCGGACCTGCCGGCGCTGGCGAACTCCTTGCAGTACGAGGTCGATGATCTGCTGCCGCTGGGTGAGACGCTGCAGATGATGCGGTTCGCGGTGCTGGAGGAAGGCGATATCCTGCTGACCGACCTGGGGCGGCGTTTCGTCGAGGCCGACACGGACGAACGCAAGCGGATCTTCGGCGATGCGCTGCGCCAGCACGTGCCGCTGGTGAACATGATCCGTCAGGTGCTGGACGAGCGCTGGAACCACCGCGCGTCGGCGCTGCGGTTTCGTGATGAGCTGGAAGATCACATGTCGCCGGACTATGCCGAGGACACGCTGCGGGTGGTCATCTCCTGGGGTCGCTACGCGGAACTGTTCAGCTACGATGAGGAAGCCGAGCAGTTCAGCCTGGAAGAGATCGAGTGAGCCGACGGCTGCCAGGCCTTCAACCGCGCCGGCCAGACGAAAGACAATCGACCAGCGAGGCCGAAACCTGAACCGGGGACAACGGCCTTGGCAACGGCGGCTACGAGCCGAACTTTGGCGTCCTGGGAAAGCCGTTTGGCGGCAACCGCCCGCTGGTGCCTCGCTCCGCCAGCCAGGGACGCAGGTCGGTTTCCGTGCGGATCCTGTCGCCGAGCCGCCAGGTCAGGCCGTCGGCCAGCCGGAAGATTTTCATGTCCGACAGGCCGCCGTCTTTGTAGCGCTGCAGGATCACGCCCGCCCCGCGTGCCATTTCCGGCACCTGGTCGAGCGGAAACACCAGCAGGCGCCGGTTCTCGCCGATGATCGCGACGTGGTCGCCGCTCGCCGGCACGCACAACGCCGCTACTTCCTTGGCTTTCAGGTTGAGCACCTGCTTGCCGGTTCGTCGCTCGGCTAGCAGTTCCGCCGCCGGCACGACAAAGCCGCGCCCGGTGTTGGAGGCGATGAGATACCTAGTTCCTTCCGCCGCGACGAACAGCGCGGTGAGGTCGTCTTCATTGGTCATTTCGGCCAGCAGACGCACCGGCTGGCCGTCGCCCCGGCCGCGCGGCAGGTCGGCTGCCTTCAGCGTGAACGCCTTGCCATTGGTCGCCAGCAGGGTCAGCCGGTCGGTGGTCTGGCAGGGCAGCAGCCGCCGCAGCCTGTCCCCCTCCTTGAACTTCAGTTCGGCCGGATCGGCGACCGCGCCGCGGACTGCCCTGATCCAGCCTTTCTCCGACAGGATCACGGTGATCGGCTCACGTTCCACGAACGCATCGGTGTTGACCTCCACCGCCGCCGGTGCGGATCCCAGCTCGGTGCGGCGGTCGCCCAGCGGCCCGCCGCCGAATCTCTTGCTGGTGTCTTCCAGTTCCTCGGTGATCCTTATCCAGCGCAGCTTGTCGCTCCCTAGCAGGGCACGCAGGTCCTTGAGCTCCTTGGACAGGGATCTGTGCTCCTTGCGGATCTCCATCTCCTCCAGGCGGCGGAGGCTGCGCAGGCGCATGTTCAGGATTGCCTCGGCCTGAACGTCGGACAGGCTGAAGCGGTCGATCAGACGCGGCTTGGGATGCTCCTCCTCGCGGATGATGCGGATCACCTCGTCGAGGTTGAGGTAGACCAGCAGGTAGCCATCCAGCACCTCCAACCGCCGCTCGATCGCGGCCTGCCGGTGATTGGAGCGCCGTACCAGCACGTCGTGGCGGTGATCCAGCCAGCAGCGCAGCACCTGCTGCAGCGGCATTACCCGCGGCGTGCGGGTGGCGTCCAGCACGTTCATGTTCAGCGGGAAGCGGGTTTCCAGCGCGGTGGCTCGGAACACCGTCTCCATCAGCACCTCGGGTTCGACGCCGCGGGTTTTCGGTTCCAGCACCAGGCGGATGGTGTCGCTGCTCTCGTCGCGGATATCGCCGAGCAGCGGGAGCTTCTTGTCCTCCATGAGCTGGGCGACCTGCTCGATCAGCCGGGATTTCTGCACCTGATAGGGGATCTCGGTAACGACGATCGACCAGGTGCCGTGCTTGCCCTTCTCGACCTCCCACCTGGCGCGTAACCGAAAGCCGCCACGGCCGGTTTCGTAGGCCGCCTGGATCGCCGCCGGGTCCTCGACCAGTACGCCGCCGGTGGGAAAGTCCGGGCCGGGCATGTGGCGCAGCAGATCGGCCGTGGTGGCGGCGGGGTGCTGGATCAGATGGATCGCGGCGGCGCAGATCTCACCGGCGTTGTGCGGCGGGATGGACGTTGCCATGCCGACCGCGATGCCGGCCGCGCCGTTGGCCAGCAGGTTGGGGAACGCGCCGGGCAGCACGATGGGTTCGGATTCCTCGCCGTCGTAGGTCGGGCGGAAATCGACCGCGTCCTCGTCGATGCCGGCCAGCATGGCCTGGGCGACGAGGGTAAGACGGGCCTCGGTGTATCGCATGGCGGCGGGGTTATCGCCGTCGATGTTGCCGAAATTGCCCTGGCCCTCCACCAGCGGATAGCGGGCGGCGAACTCCTGCGCCATGCGCACCATCGCGTCGTAGATCGAGGCGTCGCCGTGCGGATGGTACTTACCCATGACGTCACCGACGACGCGGGCGCACTTCTTGAAGCCGGCGGTGGGGTCGAGGCGCAACTGGTGCATCGCGTAGATCAGCCGCCGGTGCACCGGCTTCAGCCCGTCGCGCACATCCGGCAGCGAGCGCGACATGATGGTGGACAGCGCGTAGGCGAGGTAACGCTCCGACAGCGCGTCCTTCAGGTGGGTTTCCTGGATGAGGCCCGTCAGATCATCCGGCATGGTGCGGCGCGTCGTCCTTTTCGGCTTGGGCGGAGACCCGGTCGTATAGCATCCGGCGGGCCTGGGGCAGAGGTCGATGCTGATGGCCAAATGCATCGCGGGCCAGGAAGTGCCCGGTCAGTCGCAGGCCGTCGCGCCAGCCTGCCGGATCCGCGGGCGCCGATCCGTTCAGGAACCCTGGCAGCGGCAGCAGACGGGCGGCCCAGTCCCCTGCCCCGTCGCGCGACACCGCCCGCCCGGTGCGGGGCGAGACATAGGCCAGGTCCTCGGTGCGGCCGGTGACGGCGCAGCCGGACAGATCAAGGCCGTAGCCCAGGTCGGACAGCACCACCAGTTCCCACAGGATGACCTCGGTCAAGGTCGGCTCGCCCAGCGGCAGGCGCGGTATCAGCCGCAGCAGGCCGTCGAAGATCCGCGGATGCGGCTGACGCTCGGGCAGCGCGCCGTGGACTACCGCGCAGATCGCGGTCAGCATGGCGAGGGCGATCGGCTGCTGCATCGCGTGCGCGGCGCCGGCGTGGATCATTTCACCGCTGAAGCTGCCGAGCTGGTCGGTCAACCGAGCGGTCCACTGCACCTGCACCATGTTACCGGGCTGCCAGGTCGCGGCCTGGCCGCGGGACGCGCCGCCGCGTGCCAGGCCCCGGTGCAATCCGTGCGCTTCGGTCATCACCGTGGCCACCGCATCGCCTTCGGCGTAGGGCCGGACGTCTAGGATGATCGCGGGTGCGTCCCATTCCATCGGGCCATTTACCCTGGAGGAGGGCTAGGCGTCATGTGCTGTTGTTGGATGGCAACGTGATTATCACAGGCCGCGGTGTCATAACCCTGTGTGGACGGCCCGTAGGGTTCAAGTCGTTTGCAACAAACTGGCTTAGGTTCGAATGGGGTCATGCGTCCGGCCTTTGACGCGAGATCATGCCCGCTGGCCCAGGTGGGTTCCGCGCACGACTTCCAAACAATCGGGTGGCCTGTGACCGCACTGGTATCAGCGGAGTGTGTCGCGCGTCGGTTCGACCGATCGCCATCTCTATGCTTGCCATTAAACCCTCGGCGTCGACGCGCACTTCAGGCGGCGACCGGCTGGCGCCGATACGCTTCCCCGCGCGACATCATGCCCTCGCCTGGGCTTCCAGCCAATCGCAAGGGATTGCCCGGAACCTTGCCCAGTCTCGCCCAGATGATCCGGGCGACTGAGCACGCGAAGGAGGGCATCTTGTTGGCCAGAGCCACCGCGGCGAGCTTGCGCGGCTTGCGCTCCAGCAATTGCAGCAGCCATGCCGAGGCGGATTGGCTGCCTGGTTTGGCGAAGCGGATGACCGACATGACGCCGACGGGCAGCAATTGCCGCAACCTTTCATTGCCAGCCTTGCTGATCTTGCCCATGCGCTGCGTGCCGCCGGTGGAATGTTCCTTCAGTGTCAAGCCCTAGCCACGCGGCAACGTGTCGCCCGGAGGCGAAGTTCCCGGGCTCCGCCGTCAGCGCCAAGGTGATCGCCTCCACCGAGCCAACACCGGGGATCCCGGCCAGCAGTTGGCTCACGGGGTTGGCCTTGTGCAGCGCCGCCCGAAATTCATTCATGGTGCCGGCGCACAGAATCGAACTGTGGACCTACTGATTACGAATCAGTTGCTCTACCCCTGAGCTACGCCGGCATCCGAAGGCGCTCGCTATACAATCCCCCCGCACGCCAAGCAACCGACTATGATCACCCGCATGATCCAAGATCCGATGCAGCAGGCACTTGACGCGGCGCGGGCGGCGGGGGCCAGCGGCGAGGTCCCGGTCGGCGCTGTGGTGCTGGGACCTGACGGCGCCATCCTCGCCCGCGCCGGCAACCGCACCGAGTCCCGCAACGACCCAACGGCGCATGCCGAGATGCTCGCCTTGCGGGCTGCCGCCAGCCGTCGTGGCAGCCCGCGTCTGGCGGACTGCGACCTGGTGGTCACCCTGGAACCGTGCGCGATGTGCGCCCATGCGATCAGCCTGTTCCGCGTCCGCCGCCTGATCTTCGGCGCCTACGATCCCAAAGGTGGCGGGGTGGAGCACGGCGTCCGGATCTTCGATGCTGGTTCCTGCCACCACCACCCGCAGATCATCGGCGGTATTCGTGAAACCGAGGCCGCCACCTTGTTGCGCGACTTTTTCCAGGCCAAGCGTCATTAAGCGATCATGCCGCCCGCTGCCCTGAGCCGCGCGCCCGACCTCGCACGCCTGCCGATCGCCGTGAACCTGCGGGCGATCAGCCTGTCGGAAGCCATGCGCGCCGGGCTGTCGGTGTCCGCGATCATCGCGCTTGGCGAGTATCTGGCGATCCCGGCCTTGCGTGAAGCTGCCCTGGCCGCGTTGCTGACCTGCATCTGCGATCCCGGGGGTCCGATCCGTCGGCGCGTGCCGGTGCTGCTGAGTTTTGCCCTGATCGGCGCGACAGTGACGGCGGGCTATGGCCTGCTGCGCGAGCTTGGTCCCCTGGTGGCCCTGCCGCTTGGCGTGTTCGGCCTGTTCTGCTCGTCGTTCGCGCGCATCTACGGCCAGGGGCCCCAGCAGTTGGGCGCGCTGCTGAGCACCGTGCAGATCTTATCGCTCGACCGCGGCAATCCCAGTTTGCTGGACGCCGGCATCGTCGCCGTCGCGTTCATCGGGGGCGCCGTGTGGGCTATCCTGCTGACCCTGGTGATCTGGCGGATCTACCCGTTCCTGCCGGCGCGCCGCGCGGTGGCCGGCGCCTATCGCACGTTGTCGGAACTGGTCCAGGACCTGCACGCCCTGCTGCAGGCCCGGTCGATGACCGACACCGCGTGGGAGGCGCACGCCCGGATCCATCGGCGGGCGGCGCGTGAAGCAATCGAGGCCGCGCAGAGTGTCGTGATGGACACGCTGCGGTCGCGCGGCGCCGCCAGTCATCGCGCCGCCCAGGCGGTGATCCGGCTGGAAACCGCCGACCAGATCTTCGGCGGCCTGATCGCGTTGAGCGATCTGCTGGAACATGCTTCGGTCGCCGAGCGCTCGGGCGCCGAACGGGTGCTGCGCCGGATGCGCCCGGTGCTGCTGACGCTGGCGCGCGACATCATCACCGACGATGTCAACGTACATCGCCGGATTGATCGGGCGATCGACGCGATCGCGACGGACCGGACCAAGCTGCTGGAGAACAGCCCCGTGGGGGCGATCACCGACCGGATCACCGAGCGGTTGCGTATCGCCCACACGCTGGCCGTACCGGCGAACTTCATCCCCGGCGTCGATACCGCCGGGCGGCCGCTGCCGTTCTGGCCGAACCTGATCCGTCCGCTGCGGGCGAACCTGAACTGGGCATCCCCTGCCCTGCGCCACGCGCTGCGCACCGCGGTGGCGGCAACGGCGCCGCTGGCATTCACGATGTACTGGTTCAATCCCTATGATCACTGGCTAACCATCACCGTGGTGGCGACGATGCAGCCCTACTACTCCCTGACCTATACACGGGCGATCGAGAGGATTATTGGCACCGTTGGCGGGGGGTTGATCGCCGCGGCGGTGGGCCTGGTCTGCACCTCTCCCCCGACGATCGCGCTGGCGATGTTTCCGCTGGCGATGCTGGCATTCGGCCTCCGCGCGGTCAGCTTTGGGCTCTTCATGATGGCGCTGACGCCGCTGGTGGTGTTGCTGGTCGAGACCGGCTCGCCGGGCACCGGGGAGTGGATGATCGCCCTGGCCCGCGCCGCGCTCACCACCATTGGCGGCCTGATCGCAGTGGGCGCCAACTTCCTGCTGTGGCCCAGCCGGGAGCCTGAACTGGTTGCGGCGGAGGTCAGGAGGGCGATTGCCGCGCATGGCCGGTATGCCGAAGCGGGCTTCTCCCGGCTTCTCGGCGAGACCACCCCCGCCGCACTCGGTCAGGCCCGTCGAGCGGCCGGTGTCAGCACCAACAGCCTGGAGGCACTGATATCGCGCGCGCTGCTGGAGCCTGGGAACAGCAAAAATGACCCGCTGGAGGCTGCCATGCTGGTGGACGCCGCGCTGCGGCGGTGTGCGGGCCGGCTCGGCGCGATGCAAGACGATCCATCGCTGACGCCCGATGCCGCGGCCGAGACGTTGGTGATCTGGCGCGACTGGATCGGGTCCACCATGCGTCTTATGTCGGACGGCGCGACGGAGTTGCCGCCAAGGCCCGGAGGCCCTGGCAATGACGCGTTGACAAGGATCGCGAGACAGATCGAGTTGATGGCGGGCGCGATGGGCCGATTTAAGTGAACCGGTGCAGTGTCGTATCAGCCCCAGCCGCCTTCCGAGGAACTATACTGGTTGGTCTGCGGGAGCGGTGCGGGCGCGCTGATTGCACTGCCAACACCCAGCCCGAGGCTGAGGACCATGAGACTGGCGAGAATAATGTTTTTCATTTGATTTCACCATTTGTGGTCGGGCGAAATGTCCGGCTTTCCTGACCCGTAACATAAGATCGTCGGGGCTTGCGGATAATGCTGGATAACAACATTGGATCTATGCGCCGGCCGGAGTAGTGACCGATCTCGCGTCGCTTTGCCAGCCTCTCGGTAAGAACCCCTTCTTGTGGTTCACCGCGCATGGCCTCCTGGACCGGCTTGCCGCACGGACTGCGTTCGGCCGGCCCTTGTGCGGTCAGACCACGAATTGCACCAGTGCAGCCCAAAGCGCCAGCAGACCAAAGGCCATGCTCGCGGCGGTGATGTAGGTGACGACCGCAGTTCGCAGGCGTCCACCAGGGTGGATACGGGGGTCGGCGGATGAAGAGGTTGGGGACGAATGTCCATTCTCTGTCATCTTGTCTCAACGAACGAGCCACGCTTGGGTTCGAGCGAAGCGGGATAAAACGGCCTTGAGCGTCTCAGGGGGGGGCAGAACATGGTCGCCGCGATGGATGATGGCGGATCAGCGGGGTCGTGCCGGCGAACCTGCTGCCGGATCGGCGGACACGGCTGGCTGCCGCCGCTTGACGCGATCCCGCTCCGGACCCCGGTAACGTCGCGGTTGTTCAGCGCCGCCGCCTCATCTGACGCCGCGGGCGAAACCGACCGCGACCGGGACTTCCTCACCCAATGTGTAGCGGGTCAGGGTGAACGACACCGCCGCGCCGATCAGCGATAATCCACCCGCCAGCACGAACGCCGAGGAGAAGCTGCCAGTAATCTGGACGATGTAACCCGTCACTATGGGAGCCAGCAGGCCGAAAACATTGCCACCCAACACCATGAAGGCAAACGCGCGCCCGCTGTCCGCCTGCGAGCGGAGCAGATCGTTGGCAAGTGCGGCATTGGTGGCGCTCGCGGTGCCGCCGAAGCTGACCGGGAAGATCGTAAGGATGACGACCAGTGCCAGCTTATCGACCAGCGGGATCGCCAGTCCGACCGCGCACAACAGCAGGCAGGCCACCACGACGATGCGCCGGGCGCCCGCGCGCCGCGTCTGCGGTGTCAGCATCTTGTCGCCGATCCAGTTGGTAAGAACGATGACGACCCCACCGACGAGAAACGGCACCGCGGTGAACAGGCCGGAGTTGGTGATCGACAGGCCGCGTACGGTTTGCAAATAGTTGGGCAGCCAACTCAGGTAAAGATAGACGGAATAGACGGCGCATCCTTGGGAGATTGCCAGCCCCCACATGGATGGCGATCGCAACAGGCCGCGATAGCCAACGCCATCATGTGCCGCGACCGCCTCGCCACCATGGCGTTCTGCGAGGATGCGCTGGCGCTCAGGCTCGGGCAGCCAACGCGTCCGCTCCGGCGTCGAAACGACGGCGGCCCAGATCGCTACCCAGACCAATCCAACGGCGCCAGTGACGAGGAACGACCAGCGCCAGGACGTGGCAGCGATCAGCCACGCCACCAGCGGCGCGCTGATCGCGGGCCCGAACAAGGTGCCGGCCTGGATGCATCCGACGGCAAGACCCCGTTCAGTGGCCGGGGCCCAATCGCGCACACCGCGGTAGCTTACTGGAAAGGTTGGCGCCTCGCCTGCACCGAGCCCGAGACGGGCGAGCAACATGGTGGCGAAGCCAAGGGTCAGGCCGGTCAGCATCTGGGCGATGGACCAGACGGTGGCCGCGACCGCGGCGACGCGATGGGCACCGAGGCCGTCCACCAGCCGCCCGCCCGGCAGCATCATCACCACGTAGGCCCACAGAAACGATGAGAACAGGTAGCCGAGCTGGAGCGGCGACAGACCGAAATCGAGCGCGATGGAGCGGCCGGCGACCGACATGTTGATACGATCGAGGTAGCATATCACGTTGAACGAAAAGAGCAGGAAATACACCCAGTAGCGGCGATGGGTCATCGTTTCGGTCTCCCCGGCGGCTTCTTGCTGGCCTGCCGGCGAACTTAGAGCGCGTGCAGGCTGACCGTAAACGGTCAGCGCCTGCAGGCTTCATCGATCAGCCGATCGTCGCGCGCGCGAACGCCTGGATGTAGTCCACCAGCGCATCCGAATGCCGCCCGGCGGCGCCCTGATCACCGTCCGCAATGGCCACGGCGATGGCCGCGTGCAAGCGCGCGGCGAGCGGCAGGTCGGCGGCCTGCTTGTAGTGCACATACCAGAAGCGACGGGACAGGCCGTTTATCAGGCTCATGGCGGCGGCAGCGAACTCATTGGCGGCGGCGTCCAGCACCAGCAGGTTGAATTCCCGGTCCAGGCGCATGAAGGCAATATCGTTCGCCTCCACGGCCGCGCGGTCCATACCGACGGCGATCGCGTTGAACCGGGCACGCTGATCGCCGGTTGCGCATCTGGCGGCGGAGCGGGTCAGCAAGCGCTCGATCTCGCGCCGCGCCTCCAGCAACCGAAGCTGGCGCACGGGGTCGATCTGCGACACCATGATGCCTCGCCGCGGCATGATGACGACAAGCCATTCGCGCGCCAGACGTTGCAGCGCCTCGCGGATCGGCGTACGCCCGACGCCCAGGTGACGGCTGAGGATCAGCTCCGACACCATCGTGCCGGGCCGGATTCGCAGCGTCACGATCTCTTCCTCCAAGGCCCGGTAAGCCTTTTCGGTCAGGGTCTCGAGCGGCAGCAGGCCATCGTGGCTGATCAAACTGTCCATTTCGGCTCCGTCCCGGTCCGCGTCATTGCGGGGAGGCTGTGCGGTGCTGGTTTGCAAGCTTCTGATCGATCCGGCAGAGCGCGGTCACGTCCGGATCCGCGGCCGACAGCGAGATGGGCGAACGGGCGAGCGCTCGTTACAGGTCAGCCAGCCGGATCCAGCCGCCGATTGCCGCGGCCACGACCAGCCCTGCCACGATCAGCGTCAGGCTTGGCGGCCATCGTGTCAGTTCGCTGGCCACCAGCATCCACAGCACGAAGCAGCCGACGGCGATGACGATGCCGCCGACCAGTGAGGCGATGTTGCGGGTGCGTGGCGCATTATCGCGAATGGTGATCGCCACGCCTCAATCTCCGGCGATCGCCGGTGCCGAGCGCGCGGCGGATCGCAGCTTCGGCAGGTCCTGGCGGATGAAGCGGGTGTCGTAGCCGTTCAACAGATGACCGAACATGCCGCGATCGAGGTCGCTGGTGCCGAACAGCCAGTCGGCGAACGGGTAGGTCAGGTTCATGTTGCGGTTCATCATGATCGCCGTGTTGTGGTGGGCGATGTGGTGCCGGCGGATGGTGTTGATGAACGGCAGGTGCCGCAGGATGCGATCATCGCGGACGTGGCAGCACCAGTGGAAGAACTCATAGTTCATGTACATGCCCGCCGCGGTGCAGAGGACGAGCCATCCGGCGTTGGCCGACCAGAACTGTGCCAGGACAGCGCCGCCGGCCGATGCCATCACCAGGAAGGCGATCAAGGCGTAGGGCGGGAAGAACACGATCCGGTAATCGCGGGTGGTGTCGTGAAACGGCGCCTCATGGGTGAAGAACTGATGGTGCGCCAGGGTGTGGCGGTTGTAGATCCCCATCAGGCCCGGGCGCGGGCGATGCATGACCTGGGCGTGCAGAAACCACTCGAACATGTTGGCCAGGACAACCACCGCCGGAACGACGGCCCATTCGGCCAGAGTAGCGGCGTGGATGTGAGTGGCTGCGTACCACAGCGCCGATCCGCCGATCAGGTAGATCAAGGCAACGTGGACGAGGCCGTGATAGGCGGGCGCGATCTGCGCGCGATAGGCGGATCGAAAGGCCGCCTGACGAGTTGACATCATGGGGCGTCTCCTGGCTGGTTCATCCACCGCTAACATATCAGTGGTATATTTCAAGCCCACGGCGGAAACAGGTTTGCGTCGTTGCGAGTGGCGCCCGGGCGGTCGCGTCCAATGGGTGAGACTTCAAGTTGAAGCAGACGGCCTGGGGCAGATGGCCTGGACGCATATTCGAGCGAGGCTCGAAGTCTGCGAAACGTGCGTGCCTGGATCAGGCAATCTCCGCCAGCGCCGCGTCGATGTCCCGCGAGGTCAGGCACCATGCATTGTCCAGGACGGCGACGAGATGCCGCATGAAGGCTTCGCTGAGTGCCAGCGCCCTGGCATCGTCCCCGAGATGGTCCGCCAGCAGCGCCAGAGCCAGTTGCCGCGGCCCGGGTCCGACGAAGGTCCACTCAAATCCGGTCCTGCTGAAGGCATGGAGATCCGTTCGAGGCGGCAGTGCGTGCCCGTTCACGGTCACGTTGGCCCCCCGCAACGTTCTTTCACCCTTGTAGGTCTTCATGCCGCTTCTCCTGATATCGCGCATCACAGAAGCGCGATATGTCGCGGTTCGTCTGAAGTAGCCGATCGACGCGGCGAAACGCCGCCGCTTCAGTCTCGCGCTGCTCTTGCGACCGGGTACTGAAGGATTTGCCGGCTGACCGTAACGGTCAGCCGGTTCTAGCTGACGGAGCGACGCGGATAGCTTCGCATCCGGATAGTTCAGTCTTGCCACGCGACACCGTCAACCGGCCAAGCGGGAACGCGGCGGCCGCTGCGGCCCTTCACCAATGGCTGACCCCGGTCCCGAATCCGAAAGACGATGATAGGCTGCAGTCGGTGAGTGATCCGATCCTCCTGTTCCTGACCGTGGATATCGTTGCTTTGCTTCTGCTGGGAGCGTGCGGCGACGTGTTGCCGCACAAGGTGGGCGGCTTGCTGACCGCGGCTTTGAGCGGGCTGGGCCTGCTGCTGTGCCTGCCGCCACTGCTGAGCAGCGCGCCGGCGACCGCCGCTGGCCTGCCGGTCGGGCCGCCGGGCCTGTCGCTGCATCTCGCCCTGGACGGGCTTTCGGCCTGCTTTCTGGTGGTCGTGTTCCTGGCCGGCACCGCCGTCGCGACATTCCAGGCGACGATCATTCCGCTGACCCCGATGATCTCCACGCGCACGACGGCGTTTTGTCTCGCCGGGGCGATCCTGGTGCTGCTGGCGGCGGACGGCGTCGCCCTGGCGATCGGTCTCGCAATCGTTTGCGGGGTGATCTGGCTGCCCGCGGCGGGCGGGCGGATCCATGCCGTGCTGCTGATCCCATTGCTGCCGCTGGCGGCGATCTGCCTGCTGACACCATCCGGCCTCGCCCCCCGCTTCGACGCCATCCGCGCCGCTTCGGCCGATCCTGGCCACCTGACCGCCGCTGCAGGGCTGATGATCACGGCCGTCGCCGGTCTTGGCTGGGCGCCGTCAGTTGAACGAGGCTGGCCGAGACCAGCGCTGGTCGCGAGCGTTGTCATTCCGATATCGATCTATCTGCTGTTAAGGCTGCTCGTCGACCTGTCCGGTCCAGACCCGTTACCGGGACCTGGCTTTATCCTGCTGCTGGGCGGCGGGGTGCTCGCGGTCATCGAGGGGTGGCGGGCGGCTGGTCATCCACGGATCGACGGTTCAGCCGCCTGCCTGGCGCGGCGGCAGACGGGCGTGGCGATGGCAGCCATTGGCCTGGCGCTGATCGGGCGGGCAGCCGATCTGCCGGAAGCGGCATCCTTGGCCCTGGCCGCGTGTCTGCTGACCGCGTTGGGCAGCGGCCTGGCAGGTGGGCTGGTATTACTCGCGGTAGCCGGGATCGGTTCCAGCGCCGGCACCTATCGCCTGTCCAGCCTCGGTGGTCTGATCCACACGATGCCGGCGACCTCATTTGCGCTGGCTGCCGGCCTGCTGGGCCTGTCGGCGTTGCCGCCCGGTCTTGGTTTCGTGAGCCTGTGGCTGCTGTTCCAGTCGATCCTGTCGGCGCCGCGCACCGGCGGGCTGTTGTTTCAGCTTCCGCTGGCGCTGACCGGCGGCGCGATCGCGTTGTCCGCCGCCGCGACGACAGCCGCGTCGGTTCGGCTGATCGGGGTCGCGCTGTTGGGTCGGCCGCGCACCCCGCTCGGCGCGGCCGCGCAAGAGGGCAAGGCGGCGTCGCGGACGGTGCTGTTGGTCATCAGCGGGCTGTCCCTAGTTACCGGCGCCCTGCCGGGACTGGTGCTGTGGGTCTTCGCGGATACGCCAATCCACTTTCTGACCGACGTCGTGCCCGACCCAAGCGGCCGATCAGCGCTGCTGGCAGCTTCGGCCGCCTCACCCGGGTATCTGGCGATCCCGGTCCTGGCATTGCTGGCGCTGGCGACCGGGGCGGCGATGCTGGCACCGCGCTGGTCGCGTCGGGAGCGCAAGACCGTCGGGCTGTGGGTAGATGGTAGGGAGCCGCCCGCGGGGCTTCCCTTCGGTGAGCCCGCCGCGCAATCCGACGGCGAAGGCTTCCTGCCCGCGGTTCCGGCGCTCCCCAGGCCCCGCCTACCCGCGATTCCGACATTCGCGGCACTGCGTCCGCCGTCTGCCGCGGCGGGGCTATCGCTGCTCGTTGCCGCCTGCGGGGCGCTGCTTCTGGCGCTCGCGGTCATCAGATGAGCATCGTCCTGCCGCTGGTCGCGCAAATCCTGCACCTCGCAGTGACGATTGTCGCCGCACCGGCGGTGACGGGGGTGGTGGATTGGCTCGACGCCAGGCTGAGCGGGCGGGCGGGTCCGCCGCTGCTGTTGCCATGGCATGATTTGATACGCCTGACACGCAAGACCCGCACGACGGGTGAGAGTGTCTCGATCGTTCATCGGCTGGCCCCGGCAGTCGACCTGGGCGCGACGCTGTCAGCCGCCGCCCTGGTGCCGTCCTTCGCGCTGGGCATGGCGCTGGCGCCGTTGGCTGACGTGCTGGTCATCGTCTCGCTGCTGACCATCGCGCGCCTTGCCGCCAGCCTCGCCGCGCTGGACGCCGGCAGTGCCCTGCCTGGGCTGGCGGCGCAGAATGCCAGCGCGCAGGCGGTGCTGGCCGAACCGGCACTGATGCTGGCCGTGGTGACACTCGGGCTGATGGCGAGCAGCTTAAACCTCGACCTGATCATCGTTCAGCAACGTGAGGGACTGCTGCTGCCGGCTGGCGCCTCGGCGGTCGCACTGACCGCGATGCTGGCGCTGGTCTTCGCCGACGACAGCGCCGGGGCGAGCGAGCTTGACTCAATGTTCAGCGGGATCGATCTGGCGACATCACGCATGGCTGGATGGCTCCGGCGTGTCGTCTGGATCGACCTGATCGGCGGACTGTTCCTGCCGATCGGCATGGCAACCGCCGACGACGGTCCGACGGGCTGGCTGACCGGCCTGCTGTACTGGTGCGTCAAGCTGGGCGCCTTCGTTGTGATACTGTCGGCGATTCAGACGTCGCTGGGTCGGGTTCCGCGCCACAGTCTGCACGACCTCATTGGTGTCGCGGCGCTGCTCGCGCTGCTCGCCATGGTCATGGTTCTCGCCAGCACAGGCATGATATGACCGCGCTTGGACAAGGCACCGCGGGCCTGGCCCTGGTGATGTGCTTCGCCTTGCTGCGCACCGGGCAGGTGAGTGCGGCGACAATCCTGCTGGTGATCCAATGCGCGGCGGTCACGGTGACCGCTGTGGTCCTGCACCACCCGCTGATGGCCATTCCGCCGGTACTTCTGGGCGGCGGCATGTGGCTGATGCGGCACCAGACACCGATGCTGGACCCGCACACGGCGCCCGTCGGGGGGGCGAAGCTTGGCATCGCAGTCGGCGCTGTTCTGGCAGTTCTCTGCCAGTCGCAAGGCGGCTTCGCGCTGCCGGCGGCGGTCGTTCTGCTGTCGATCCTGCTTGCCGCCACCCGTTCGCATCCGTGGATGCAGATCGTCGCCCTGGTCGCGGCGCAGAACGGGTTGTCGCTGGCGGGATGCCTGGTTTCGCAGCCGGCATTCCTTGCCCCGGCAATGTTGGTGCCGGCGGCTTGCCTCGCGCTGCCGCTGCCGCTGACCGCCGGCCTGCTGATACCGGCGGTGGCCTCTGCCACCCCCCACGACAGGCCGCGGTTCCGGGTGGCCGGCCTGGCGCGCATGGTGCCGTTGCTGGGATGGATCGATCTTTGTTTCGCGCTGGCGATCCTCGCCGCGACGCTGATCGTTCCGCTCGACACCATGGCAACGGTCTTCGCCCCCTTGCTGGGTCTGGACGGCGTGCTGCGATCCTGCGCGAGGCGGAACCGCACAGCGCTGAGCACGATCCGACGGGGCGGTGCCCTGATGCAGAGTGGCCTGACCGTGTTGGCGGTTTGCGTGCCTGACCTGATTGTTGCATGGCTGGCGGTGCTGGCGGCGATCGCGATGGCGTCGCTGCCGACGTTGTCCCGGCGCTGGGGCAGCCTGGTATTGGCGTTCATGGGCGCTGGGCTCAGCTTTTTCGGCATGCTGGTGCTGGCCGCCACGCCGAGCGTCCTCGGCTATTTCAGTCTGTTCGCCGGCTTTGCCACGATCGCGGCGGTGGTTCCCGATCTGGCTGTCGTGCTGGTGATCCTGGTCCTGCGCCTGGCGACCCAGACGGCCTGGCCGCCGGGTGTCGCGCCGCTGGGCGTTGGCCTCGCGACGCTCGGTCTGCTAGCTTGTGGCCTGCTGTTGACGCGCCAAAGCGGATCATACCGCGCGACCTTGCTGCAGCTTGCCCAGGCCAGCATCGCCGCGATGGCGATCTGTGGCGGGCAGGCCGAGGGACGCTTTGCCGGACTGGTTCTGCTGGTCCTGCTGATCCTGACCCGCGCCGGCGCCCGCGTTGCCCCCGGCCCCGCCGCCGCGCTGGCGATGGCAGGTCTCGGCGGGGTGCCGCCGCTGGGCGTGTTTCCCGGCCTGGTGCTTGTGGTGCTGGCGCTAAGCGCGCGTGCGCCGTGGCTTCTGCCGGCGGTCGGCATCGCGCTGATCCCAATCGTCGCGGCCGGCGTGCCGCGCCGCCTCACCGACCTATCGCCGCGACGAGCCGTTCCGTCGGTCGCCTGGCTGCCGTTGATGCTCGCGGTGCTGGCAGGCTATGTCGCGCCCGACGGGTTGGTTCACTGGTGGCGCATGTTGGCGATTGGGCATCCATGACCGCCGCCACTGACATCATACGTTCCACGGCCGCTGCGCTGTGCCGGCCTTGGCCACGGCACATCCTGTCGCACGCCGAGTGGTCCGCCCTGGCGCAGGCGTCGACAAGCGGGTTGTGGCCGCTACTTGCCTACTGGGCCGATACGGTGGAGGCCCATGCGATTTTCCTTGATCCCGAGGCACTGGCCATCGTGCCGGTGTCAACCGCGGTTGAAGGTGAGAGCTTCCCGGCGCTGTCGCCATCTGTTCCGGGCGCTGCCTGGTATGAGCGGATGATCCACGATCTGTGGGGACACAAGGCCGCGGGCGCCGCCGACCTTCGGCCGTGGCTGGATCACGGTGCCTGGCCGCAGATGCACCCGATGGCCACACGTCCGGAACCGCAGACATCGGCGGCGACGCCGATGCCGCCCGATGCGGGTCAGCCCGGCATGGTGCTTCCGCTGGGACCGATCTGGGGGCAATTGGACGAGGCGTCGCAGCTTCGCCTCACGCTGAAGGGCCCCGCCATCCAGCACGCCGAGGCGCGGTTGGGTTTTACCCACAAGGGTACGCTGACGCTGATGCGAGGCAAGTCGCCGCGCACGGCCGCCCGTTTCGCCGCGCGTCTGTCCGCCGATGCCACCGTCGCCCACTCGGTCGCCTTCGCTCAGGCGGCCGAGTTCGCCATGGACGTGGCAACATCGCCGCGCGCCGCCGCGCTGCGGATCACCATGATGGAGGTCGAGCGCATCGCCGGTCACCTCGACAACCTCGCCGAGGTTGGCCGGCTGGCCGATGCGCCGGCGCTGCGGGTTCGGTGCGGATCGCTGCGGGAAAACCTGCTGCGTGCGTCCGAGGCCTCGTTTGGCCACCGACTGATGATGGACTGCGTTGTGCCGGGCGGCGTGGCAACCGACATCGCGGCTGGTGGTGCCGAGGTCATCCTGCGCGCCCTGGGCGACATCGCGTCCGGTCTGGCGTTCATTCGCCGGCTTCACGATGGGCCGGCGCTGTCCTCCAGACTGAGCGGTCTAGGACGCGCGGGCGGCACGCTTGCGGCGGCCTTGGCGGTTGGCGGGGTGGTGGGCCGAGCATCGGGGCGCGCCTTTGATGTCAGGACGGCATTCGCGGTCGGGTATGCGCACCTGGCCCCCCGGCTTGCCATTCGCACCGGCGGCGATGCCGCGGCGAGACAAAATCTGCGGATTTTCGAGATCGAGGAAAGCCTGCGGCTGATCAGCGCCACGCTCGACGCGCTGCCCGATGGGCCAGTCACCGTCGCCCTGCCGCAGGTCAGCGGCGAGGGCATCGCCTGTGCCGAATCGGTTCGGGGCGATGTCTGGCACTGGGTGCGTCTGGATCATGGGCAGATCGCCGCCGTGTTCCTCCGCGATCCGGGTTGGGCGCTGTGGCCGCTGGCCGAGCGGGTGTTGGAGAACGCCATGGCGGACGATGCCGACCTGATCCGAGCGTCTTTCGCCCTGCCGGCATCGGGGATGGATCTGTGATGACCCGACAACCGCGAGCAGACCTGTTCGTCCCGGTCGATCCGGAGACCACCTTATCGTTGCGCGCACAACTGGAGGCAGCGGCGCAGACGCGCCTGGGCCGCAGCCTGGCCATCCGCCACGTCAATACCGGAAGCTGCACGGGCTGTGAGCTGGAGTTGCGAGCGCTGAGCAACGTTTTCTATGAGTTGGAACGGTATGGTCTGCGTTTTGTGGACAGCCCCCACCATGCCGACGTCCTGATGGTGACCGGCCCGTTGACACGGAACCTGCGTGCGGCGCTGGAGCAGGCGTGGGATGCGACGCCGGAACCGAAATGGGTTGTCGCGGTCGGTGACTGTGCGGTGGATGGCGGGGTGTTCAAAGGGAGCTACGCGGTCCTTGGTGGCACCGGCGTTTCCGTCCCTGTCGATCTGACTATCGGCGGATGTCCGCCGCCGCCTGCGCGGATTCTCGCGGGGCTGCGATCATTGCTGGAAGCGAATGCAGGATAGCGCGCTTTCAGCCTGTCCCTCCGATCGTTTGCTGCCTGACGGATGTCAGAACGCTCACAAGCTCAGCGATGTCACGCGGCGTCGTTTCGCCATGGGTTACACAGGCCCGGATCACGTCACGTTCCTCGAATCTGGCCGCCGAGACCCACGCCTGGCCGGAGGCAAGAAGTTTGCCGACGAACGACCGCACGTCGCCGGACCCGGATGGGGGCTCGATGCACAGCACCGCGAGCGAAGATTCGTTCATAACCCGCCAGCCGCGCGCCTTGAGCTGATCCTGAAGCAGCGCGGCCAGTTCGATCGCTCGCTCAACATGCTCCGCATACCCGGCCCAACCGGCGACGGCGAGTGACAAAAACAGACGCAGCCCGAGGAAGCGGCGCGACCATTGCATTGACGTTACGTACGGATCGAGAGACCGAACGTTGGATGGCATGTAGCTGGCCGAGACCTCGAATACAGACGACAGAATCGGATGATGCGCTGTCAAAAACATGCCGCAGCCCATTGTCGTCGCAAACCACTTGTGGGCATCGATCGTGACGGAGTCAGCCTGCTCGATGCCCGAGAGCAAGTGGGACAGCCGCCGGGACGCGACCAACGCGCCACCCCAAGCCGCATCGACGTGGAACCATACACCCGCGGCCTTTGCCAAAGCGGCACACGCCGGCAGCGGATCGATCATGCCTGCGTTGGTCGTTCCGGCCGTAGCGACAACCATGACAGGTATGCAGCCAGCCATCCGATCCGCCGTTATCGTTTCGTCCAAGACATCAAGATCGATACGCCCGGACCCATCCGTTGCGACCAGGCGAACCGCCGAGCGTCCGATACCCGCCTGGTGCGCGATCTTCAGCCAAGCAAGGTGACTCTCGCTTGATGTGTAAAACCGCGGTGGGCCCTCAAACGCGCGGGCGCCTTCAACCGCGAACGCAGCATTTGCCCGGGTCAGGGCGCAAATCAGGGCGGTGTAATTCGCCTCCGCACCGCCGGTTGTGAAGTGGCCAGATGTCTCGGCTGGAAGCCCGACGCGCCGAGCAACCGCATGGATCGTGTGGGCCTCGATCTCGACCGCGGCTGGCGACGTCGTCCACGTTGCAAGCTGCGGATTAAACACTGACGTGATGCGATCCGCCCACTGTGCCGGCGCCGTCGGTGCAGGGTTGAATAGTCCAAAATATCGCGGATGCGTGACGTGAACGACGCCATGCTCGATTTGCGCGATTGTCCAGGGCAACAACTCATCAACCGGGCAGGGCATGCGAAAGTCAAAGGCAGCGAGTTCAGAGCGGAACGTGACGATGTCGAAGTCGGGTATGACCGGTCCGCTGGTAATCCGTGCACGGGACGCAGCAAGTTCTCGCGTCAGGACATCATCCCAATGTGTCTGCACGTCAACGCCTGGAAACAGCCTTGACGGTCGGTCAAAGGGCGAATGCTGGTTCATGGGTTCGCGTAAGAGCGGATGGAGACCGGTGTTTCGTCAAGTACGCGAGCCAATTGGCGCATATAAGGCTTGCCACATCACGCCACGTCTGCGGAAGACGTTCGTCGGCGAGTCCGCGGGCTGGCAGTTCCGCGGCCAGTTCTACGTTTGGGTTTTGGACGGCCCGCCGGCGAAAAGCCTCAAGCTGCCTTGTTGTATCTTCATCGAAATAGGATTTCGGCAGTTCGGGATAACTGTCTTGCTTACCAGACAGAAACCGAATGACGTCTCGGCGGAATTCCCGGAACAATGCCTCGTCATGGTACTCGGGGTGACCGTTTAGAAACACGAATAGACCTCCCCGCTCCTTGACGAATATGTCCGCGCCAGCTTCGGGCGACCTTGAAAGAAGGCGATATCCCGTCGAGACGAGTCGATCTTCCGGTAGCCCATTATAGCGGGAATGGGGAACACGCCACTGGGACGGGACATCTGCCAGAATCGGATGATCGGCAACCTTACGGCACTCAAACACCCCGGAGAGTTTGTTGTCCAGCGCGCGTCGGTCAATGTTGTCCAAATGAAGGACGGTGGCATGTGCCGCAAGGCAGGACCAAATGCTGGAGACCGTATGATCTTGTGCCCAATCCACAAGGTTTGTAAGGGTCTGCCAGTACACCTCGTCCTTCAGAAGCCGTGCTTTCGGCTCGGCTCCCGTAACGATAAGGCCATCGAGCCGGCTGCCCCACAGGGCGTCTAGAGCTTCGTAGTGCTGCGCAAAATGCAAACGAGCTGCGCCCGAGCGCGGTATTTCCGGCAAGAAGAACAACCTGAGGTGAACCCGTTGACCGGCCGATGCCGCCGAAAGCAATGTGCGGAATTGTTGCTCTGTCGTACGCAGGGCGGCGTCGGGCATGTTGTTGACCAGTCCGATAACGATCGGATCACTATCACTCGCGCGGATCGAGCCGCCTAGCTTGGCCGGCTCCATCGCTTCACGACCTCCGGGTGCGGCCATCGGTGTGTATCGGTCAAGCAAATCAAAAGCCGGAAGAACGTTGCCGCTCGGCGGCCACGCCTAGTGCCTGATCAAGGTCTGCTATAATATCATCTACATGCTCGATCCCGATGCTGAGCCGGATCATTTCCGGCGTGACCCCGGCGCGCTTTTGTTCGTCGGGCGACATCTGACGATGGGTGGTTGAGGCCGGATGACAGGCGAGGGATTTGGCATCGCCGAGATTGACCAACCGCTTCACCAGTCTGAGTGCATCATAGAACACGGTTCCGGCTGCGTATCCACCGCGAATGCCGAAGGTCACCAGCGAGCAGGCTCGACCGCCGAGGTATTTTTGCCCGAGCGTGTAGTAAGGGCTGTCGGAGAAACCGGCATAATTGATCCACGCGACACGCGGGTCGTTTCGCAGAAATTCGGCTGCCAGTCTGGCGTTTTCCACATGACGGTCGATCCGCACACCGACTGTCTCGATGCCTTGCAGCAGGAGAAACGCGCTGAATGGCGATAAGACAGCGCCCATGGTGCGTTGATAGACACTACGACAACGCGCGATATACGCCGATGCGCCAAAATGGTCGGCGTAAATCAGGTTATGGTAGGAAGCATCGGGTTCGCTGAACATCGGAAAGCGCTGCGCATGACGCGGCCACGGAAACTTCCCGCTATCCACAATTATACCGCCGAGGGTGGTGCCGTGTCCGCCGAGGAATTTCGTCAGGGAATGCACGACGATGTCGGCGCCGTAATCGATCGGACGCAACAGCAAGGGCGTGGCGACGGTATTGTCGACCACCAGCGGTACACCGTTTCGATGTGCGACAGCTGCGAGTGGTTCGAGATCGCATATGTTGCCTGCCGGATTTCCTACGCTCTCGCAGAATACGGCGGTCGTGTTTTCGTCGATGAGTCGTTCAATCGTGTCGGGGTGATCGGTTTCGGCAAATCGAACGTTGATTCCGAACCTCGGGAGGACATGGGCGAACAGTGTATGCGTGGTGCCGTACAGCTGCGGCACGGAGACGATATTGCCGCCGCTATCGGTCAGGGCGAGGACCGAGTAGTTTAGCGCGGCCTGGCCGGAGCTTACGCTCAGCGCCCCAATTCCGCCTTCGAGCGCGGCAACGCGCTTCTCGAGCACCGCATTGGTCGGATTGCTGATTCGACTATACCGATAGCCTTCGACTTCCAAGTTAAAAAGTGCCGCCCCGTGCTCCGCACTGTCGAACGCGTATGCCGCGGTTTGATAGATCGGCACCGCGACCGCTCGGGTGACTGGATCGACGTCATATCCGGCGTGAAGAGCAAGCGTCTCATTGCGCATTCAGCACACCTTTGTCTAAATGACGGGTTGCCTTGCAGGCAACTTGCATCTGACCAAGTATAAAACTCGATCAATTTTGTCTGTCGGATGAATACAAGAAAGATATGGCGGAATTAGGTGGCCGCGGCAATGCATTTGCCAACACGACTACGTGAATGCGACCTTGCAAATGCGGATGCCTGCTTGCTCACGCTATTGTTGACGACAATTAAGTTGTCATCACTGCCGGACAGTCATAACCTCTCGAGAGTTGGCGATGTCTGTTCCAACTTTCCTGTCATCTCGAGGAGGTGCTGTTGGAGACGTCGAGTTGCACTAAATCTCAGCAAAGCATTGACGCGATCTGCGGCTTTAATTGGGAAGCAATTACACAAGACGATTTGTTGGACGTCGCCAGGATTTATTACTACTTCTCAATTCAGTTTCGCGAAAATCTCCAAATTGCCCGCGATCTCTATCCCGACGATGAAAAACTACGAGAACTCGAAGCAGCCGAATGCAACACCGATAACCTATCTCCCTGGCCAGGCGTGGCTTTCGCCGGCGAGAAAATTGATCATGACGAGTTCATGCGGCGCCTGCTAGAGTTTTCCCCGATTGACGAACGCCATCGGAGTGCCTTGGACGAAATCGGGCAACGCTATTTACGGACCATTCGCGAACTCGACCTAGAGGCGCGTGCGCAAAGTATCGCCAGTTACGAGGATGGCGGTCTCGAGCGAGTGTTCAAGGCACTCTTGAGATCCAGGGATTGGACAAGTCCGTCACTGCAAGCGTTCAAGCATTTCTTGGTGGAACATATAAAGTTCGACTCGTCTCCGGAACAAGGCCATGGCTCCCTGAGCCGACATCTGAAACCGGATGATCGCAAGGTTTCTCTCCTTTGGTCGGAATTCCAGCGGATGCTAGTCGCGTCTGTTCCTATGCTACTGACTTGATATGTGATAACTTTGAACACGACGATAACGGACTAAGTATCACTGTTCGACAGTCCAGAACTCAGCGCCTAGCCAGAACTCAGCGCCTGAGACGAGGACGCGATCGAGGGAACGGTTGTCTCGTTCTCATGTTTTCGCACCATCCGTCTGATGGATGCCCGGCGCAGGAAAGCAAGCGCTTTGCGGTTCAGACGCTCCCAGTCCTGGCAAGTCTGCGGCACCGGTTAAGCCACGCGATGGTGCGCTCGACGATCCAGCGCTTGGGCAATACGGGGCACCGGCCAACGTCCGAGCGCTTGACGATCTCGACGTTGACCTGCCGGCAAACTTGGCTGAACTCATGCTGGAATCTGGCTCCTTGATAGCCTCTGTCGGCGCAGAGCTTGAGCGAAAACGGGTATAGCCTAAATAGCGATGCCATCAGGATCACGCCTCCATCGCGGTCCTGGATGTCGGCAGCGTTGACGATGGCCTGCATCAGCAGGCCCTGCGTATCGACCAAGACGTGCCGCTTCTTACCCTTGATCTTCTTCCCGGCACCGTAACCATGCAGGTCCGAGACCCCTTTTTTTCAGCGCTTTTCACGCTCTGGCTGTGGATGATCGCAACCGTCGACTGGCTTCTCGCCCCGCCTGCGCACGGCATTGCAGCCAGAGTGCGTGATGCAGCCGATCGAGCGCGCGATCATGCCGCCAACGCAAAGAGTAGCTGTTGACCGTGCTGCGCGGCGGCAGGTCCTTCGGCAAGGTGGTCCACTTGCAGCCTGTGCTGAGGATGTACATCAACCCGCTGACCACCTCGCGCGCATTGACTTTCCGCTTGTTCCCGCCCCGCTTGGCGCGCGGGATCAGCGGCTTGACCAAGGACCATTCGTCATCGGTCAGGTGGCTCGGATAACGCAGTTTGCTACCATCGTATCGGCCACGGTTCTCGGTCGTCCGCACAGACAGGCTCCTGCGACTGGGTGCGCAGAGCATGGAATCACAACCGATTCGTCCGACTCAACATGTTCGTGGACAGACACTTAGGTTTTGAGAGAGCTCGATGGCTGTTCGCCGCGGTCGGCGATGCGTTGGTTTTTGTCCGCCCGACCCCGTCATGATCGAGCGACGACGTAATTTCACGAGCGTTATCCTGGCAGCAACCTCTCCCGTGAACGGGAGAGGCCTGAGGACAACGATCAGCTGGCGGTCGGGGTTGTCGTTCTCGTGCTGTGCGCCGTCTTGTGCGTGCTGGCCTTGTGGACCGACGCATGGTGCGGCTTCTTGCTGTTGCTGTGGCTGTGGCTGTGGCTGTGGCTTGCCGCCATGACGGGCGCAATCGTCAGGGCGGCTGCGGGCAGGATAATGGCTAGCGCTACTGTCAGGCGCTTGAACGAGGTCATCACGAGCGAGGGCTCCAGGGATTGAGGAAGGTCCGAATCGGTTGATAGTCGGGGCGAAGGTCTTGCCCTAGTTGACTGACATCATTGTGCATCCTGGGACGATTCGAAGGCAAGTGGAATCAAGTTCTGGCACCCATAATGATATTGCAACGGAACCGTTCGGATCATGTTGCGGTTTGCCTGCCGTGGGCGGCGCCTCTCGGCTTGGGCGGAGACGCGCCAACCTGGCCCGGACAGGAAAAGCCGAGGCCTCGGCAGGAAACCGGCGGATGAAAAGCACGATCCTGCCGGGGACCGTCGATGAAACCTTCACCGCTCCGACGTAGTTCAAGCCAAGTCCGCGGAGCCAAAAAGGCCATCCGGGGCTTCATCATTTTACTTGAAGATCAATGCCCCCGAATTGGCTCCACCAGCTTTCCATTATCTATCTTCTTCTTGCTTTCTGCTGCGCGGCCTTCATTGCAGTCGATGTTGGCCGGCACCCGCAACACATGTGGATCATGAACGTCGTCTGGCCGGTGACCGCGCTGTTCGGCACTGTCCTCGTGGTTTGGCAGTACCTGGTCTATGGGCGGCTTGCGACCCGCGACAAAGCGCATGCGGCGATGGCGCATGACGAGGCGCCGCCCAGCCGTCGGATGACACCGTTTCCGATGATGGTCGCCAATGGCGCGCTGCACTGTGGAAGCGGCTGCACCTCAGGAGACATCGTCGCTGAATGGCTGATTTTCGCCATCCCGGCGGTCGCCATCGCCTTCGGCTATGGCAGTGTTTTCAGTGACCGGATTTTCGCCGTCTGGATCGTCGATTTTCTCTTTGCCTATGGGCTCGGCGTGGTCTTCCAGTACTTCACCATCGCGCCGATGCGGGGGTTGTCACTCGGTGCGGGGATCGTTGCCGCGATCAAGGCGGATACGCTGTCACTGACATTCTGGCAGTTGGGCATGTACGCCTTCATGGCCTTCGCCCATTTCTATATTTTCGGTGACCTGTTGAGGACGAGCTTGCGAACGAATACGGTTGAGTTCTGGTTCATGATGCAGATCACCATGATCTGCGGCTTTATAACCGCATATCCGGTGAATTGGTGGCTGATCCGGGCTGGCATCAAGGAGAAGATGTAACGACCGACTGATCGCGATTCACTGACCCGGCCAGATTGGGCGCGACACAGATCAGGTTGCCCCTCAACCGACCCTGATCAGATCGGCTTTGGCAGGCCCGGCAGATCGGACCACACCTTCGCCATTCCGGAGGCGCAGGCGACTATGGCGTTACCCTCAGTGGCGCCCGTTCCGGCCGTGAAGTCGCTGGCCCTGGCGCCGGCCTCACGAAGAATGACCAGCGCTGCCGCTACATCCCACAGATTGATATGCAACTCCGCGTAGCCGTCCTGCCGACCGATCGCCACATCGACCAGGCCCAGCGCACCAGACCCGCCGTGCCGCAGGCTGGCGCCGTCGGACAGGAGACGCCGGCAAAGGTTGAGGAAATCCGCGTTCGGTCGGCGTCGGGACCAGCCGACCTCGATGATCGCCTGAGCGGCGGAGCCGGTATCAGACGCGCGGATCGCATCCCCGTTCAACCAGGCACCGCCGCCCTGCCAGGCCCAGATTGTCTCGCGCAACGCCGGTGCCGCGATCACGCCGATGAGCGGGATATCGCCTTCCATGCAGGCGAGCGATACACAGAACCGTGCGGCCCCGCGCGCGTAGTTCGAGGTTCCGTCGATCGGATCGACAACCCAGCGCAGCGTGCCGGCGCGCGACACGCCGCCTTCCTCACCCTGGAAGCCATCCGCGGGAAAGCCGGCGGCAAGTTCCTCTGACAGGAACCGTTCGACCGCCCCGTCGGCCTCGGTTACCCAATCTTGCGGACCCTTCAGCACCGCGCGGGCCGATCCGGGGGGCGGCCGCATCTCCATCGCGATCTCGCCGGCTCGTTCCGCGAGATCCATCGCGGCGGCAAGCCGAGCCTGCAGAGACCCGGTCATAGGTCGGCGAGTGGCAGGGGCGGTTCCTCGGGCCGCGGCGCATCAAACCGCGGCGCATCGGAAGGATCAAGCTCTCCCGCGCCTTCGGCGACCGGCGGCGGCGGTGGTGCGGATCGGCGGCCATCGAGCCAGGAGGCAAGTCGATCAACCCGATGCAGAGCCGTATCGACAGTCGCCATCGTGCCGGACAGATCTTCAGTATCGTCCTTATCCCAGGTTCGCAACGCCCACAGCCATACCGCCAGCAGGCCACGCACCTGCAACTCACCCCGCAACCCAGTGGCGGTCACGCCGGCGCCCTGAAGCATCCACCTCATGCTGCGCCTGTTGGCAGATGCCAGTAGCATCGCCAGCGGCGGATCGGTCGGCAAGGCCCGCAGCAACGCCCTGACCCCGTCGCGATGCGCCTGGAGCGCGTCGAACCGTCGCATCAAGAGGTCGAACAGCCGATCGCGGACCGGTCCCTCGGACGGCGCGTCCTGCAAAGCCGCCTGATCCACCAGTTGCCCGAAGCGCAGCAGGACAGCCGCCCGCGAAGGAAACCGCTGGCGCGCCTCCGACAGTGAAAGTCCAGCGGCTCTCGCGGCCGCGGCTACGGTGACGTTGCGCCAACCTTCCTCGCCAGCTAAGCGGAAAGCCGCGGTCAACAAGGCGGTGTCAGATTCCGTGTCGCTCATTGATCAGACATAGGACGGGCAGGCGTCGGCTCAACCTGAGAGTTCGGTGGCTTTGGGGTTTGCCACCGGGATGTTGCCTATGATCGTCCGTCAGAGACGCGCGATCCATCCGCGGTGAGCCAGGCTCAGCCACAGCAGCAAGCGTCATTGCGCCAGGCCTCACGCGCTTCCTTGATCAGGAACCAGACGATGCCGACCGAGGTCACCGCATCAACCCACCAGGCACCGGTCACTGCCGCGGCCACCAGCCCCGACACCACGACCAGGGACAACCAGCCGCAGGTGACGGCTTCCATCGCGTCGGCCCGCAGCGCCCGGCTGCCGAGTGCGGCGGCGACGGTCATTTTGCGCCGAGCGAGGAAGTACATGACCGGCATTGCCAGGGCGGTGACAACCAATCCTGGCCAGGAAAACGTCTCACCGGTGCCGGTCCAAAGTTTCCAGCCGGCGGCGGTGAGCACGTAAGCCGCCAATGCAAACAACAAAGCGCCGGCGATCTTGCTGGCGATCCGTTCGGCGCTTTCAGCGAATGCCGTGCCTTGCTGAAGTTCGACCTTCAACCGCCAAAGCAGCACGCAGGCGGATGCTATTTCGATAAGGCTGTCGATGCCGAACGCCATCAGGGATACGCTGCCCGCTCGGATGCCGCTTTGAAGCCCCACGGCCGCCTCGATCACCATCCAGGCGATGGATGCGTATTCCAGCCAAAGCGCCTGCTTGATCTGCTGGCCGCGCGCTTCAATGGCGGCAAACCCAGCGGCGTCGCGACCACCTGGACAGGCACTGGGTCCACGGCAGGCGGACGCGCTCGGATGAGGTAAGAGTCTGTCCCAGATCATTTGCTTTCCTGACAGAGCTTTCGGACCATCATCCTGATCGACGCCCAGCGTAGGAAAGCAAGTGCGTTTTGGTTCAGGCATTCCCAATCCTTGGTCAGTCGACGACATCTGTTTAGCCAAGCAAACGTTCGTTCGACGATCCAGCGCTTTGGCAGAACGACAAAGTGTTTGGCGGTGTCGGACCGTTTCACGATCTCGACGTTGATCTGGCGGCAGACCTGCTTGAGACCCTGCTGGAACTGCGCGCCTTGGTAACCGCCATCGGCATAGAGTTTGATCAGGAAAGGATGAAGCCCGAACATCAAGCTCATCAGAAGGACACCGCCATCGCGGTCCTGAATATCGGCGGCGTGAACGAGCGCGAGCAACAGCAAGCCCTGCGTGTCTACAAGGATATGGCGTTTCTTACCTTTGATTTTCTTCCCCGCATCATAGCCTGGTGGGTCGATCGAGGCCCCCCTTTTTCTGCGCTCTTGACGCTCTGACTGTCGATAATCGCGGCGGTAGGACTGGCTTCGCGGTCCGCCAAATCGCGGCACCGCACATACAGCGCGTGATGGATGCGGTCGACGGTGCCATCATCGGTCCACAGGCTGAAGTAGCGATTGATCATGCTTCGCGGCGCCAAGTCTCTGGGAATCGCCCTCCACTGGCAGCCTGTGCTCAAGATATACATCAAACCGTTCACGACCTCGCGCATCAACACCGTACGCTTGTTGCCGCCCGGTTTCGCGGGCGGGATCAACGGCTCGATCAACCTCCACTCCTCAGCCGTCAGGTCACTCGGATACCGTAGCTTGCTGCGGTCATACCGACCGCGATTCTCGTTCGTCCACATCGGGCGGCTCCTGCAAATCGGACCAACCCTAGCGAATCACAAGTGATTCCAATGATGCAAGATGTTATGGGACAGACACTAAGGGGGTTGGCGCGTCGACCGCGTCAGCACGGGCGCGTGGGTGAGCGCTGAGTTCCGGAAGCACCACTTCACGGCCGCTTTCGGCTCGGCTGACCATCGGCTCAACCGGCGAGTTCACGGGACCGCCGGGTCGCCGCGGCAATGGCCTGAGACATCGCGATTGGCCAGGCATCCGGGTTCATCAGCACCGCCAGCGCCTCGGCCGTGGTGCCGCCGGGACTGGTGACGGCCGTGCGCAGTGCCGCGGCATCCTCGGTGCTGGCGGCGAGCAAGGCACCCGAACCGGACACGGTCTGGCGGGCCAGCAGGCGCGCAAGGTCAGGCGGGATGCCTTGCTCGATAGCGGCCTGCTCCATCAGTTCGGCCAGCAGGAAGATATAGGCCGGACCGCTGCCGGAGACCGCGGTGACCGGATCGAGCAGTGCTTCGTCCTCGACCCAGGCGACCTTGCCGATTGCCTGCAACAGACGGTCGCATAGCGCCTGCTGTGGGGCGCTGACGCCGGGGCCGGGGCAGCCGACGGTAATGCCTTGTCGAACCGCCGCCGGCGTGTTCGGCATTGCCCGGACGATCGCCGCCGCCTGCCCGAGGTGCGTCGCGATCCCGACGATCGTGCGTCCGGCCATGATCGACAGGAAGACCGCACTGGGTGCAAAGCGGGCATAGGCCGGCAGCGTGGCGGCGGCGTTCTGCGGCTTGACCGCCAGCACGACCGCGGCCGGGGAAAAACCTTCCGGTATCGCACTGAAATCGGTGACGACGGTCATATCCGGGCCGGCGAACGCGCCGGCAACCGCGGCGGGATCGACCGCGACAGACTGGGCGAGGCCCTGTTCGCGCCAACCGGACAGCATCGCGCTGCCCATCCTGCCGCACCCGACGAGCAGGATCGGCGGGATCGTGCCGGATGTGGGCATGGTATAAGATGTTTGCCGCGGCATGTGGACCAACGTCCTGCGTCAGGGCCAGGCTTGGATGACCGACCGAAGGGCGGTCATGACACAAGCCGGCCAGACCTGACAAGGCGGTCGGCGCTGCGAACCCGCGCGTGCAGGGCGGCATGAAAGCGCGATGAGGCTGGGTTTCGTGCACCCAGCCGATCGGCAGATGACTTAGGTGGCCGTTGCCATCCTTGTGGGCAATCACTATGAGCTGCCTTTAAGGCAGAGGCCTTGAGGCCCTCAGGCCTCGCCCACGCAGTCCAACATCGCGGCAGCCAGTGCGTCGACCGGTGTCTTGCCGCCCCACAGCACGAACTGGAAGGCCGGGAAGAACCGCTCGCATTCAGTCAGCGCGATATCGACCAGATCTTCCAGGCTTTCGGCGGAGGCACCCTGGGCCCCGCGCAGCAGCACAGCGTGGCGGAACACCAGCACGCCCTCGTCGCCCTCAAGGCCGAAATGTCCAAGCCAGAGCTTCTCGTTGGCAAGCGCGAGCAGCTCATAGAGGTTGCCGCGCTGCTTTTCAGGCACTTTCAGATCAAAGGCGCAGCTGAAATGCAGCACGCTGATCTCGTGCGACCAATTGAAAAACAAGCCATAATCGCACCAGTGGCCCGGTGCTTCGGCGGCCATTTCCGAATCGCTCCGGCGGTCGAACGCCCACTCATTCGCGGCAACGATCTGCTCCATCATGTCAATAGGATTGGCGGCATTGTCCAACGACGTGGTCAGCGATGCTGACATGCGGGGTCTCCCGTCAAGAGGAAGGCCGAGCGTAGCCTTCACCCCCGGGACAGTGTCGGCACCGAAACGCCTAGCCAGCGCTCGGAGTCGCCCGGAGTTGGCCACAGGTTCGAGCCTATCCACGTGTTCGCACCCGCCGCAAGTAACATGACTTCCTTTTAGCGCAAAGCGCTCAGATTGTTGCGACACGGCACGCTGGAGCGCGCATTTGCCGGCAAAGTAAGGCCGACCTCACGGATCCGTGAGGTCGACGGCATCCGGTTTGGGCGCCTCCAGCGTGGCGACCCGCGCTTCGACCGCGGCGAGCCGGCTTTCCAGCCCGGCGACCTTGGCCTCGGCCGCTTCCTGCCCGGTACGGGCGTTGGCGGCGAGTTCCTGGATAGCGTCCAGTTCCTCGCGCCGAACCAGGTCGAGCCGCTGGATCAAGTCGTCGAGGCGGGCGCGCATCATCGACTCGGCTTCCTCGCGCAACCCGGCAAGGGCAGAAATCGCGCCACCCGCTACCCCAGCGATGTCGTCAAAGAACCGTGGGCGATCGCTCATGACTGGATTACTCCTGGATCGAAGGCGGTTGCTGCAGTCGGAAGCGCTTTCAGGTCGACTGTAAACGGTTAGCGCGCTCTAGCCAATTGTTTTCACGAGAAACTTTACCAAGCAGACTGTTCCAGGCAGGCTGATGTTCCTCTAAGGCAAGATGGCTGCTGCTGATCGTGGTCAATCCCGCCACGTCGGATTTTTTGAAGATGACTTTTACCGAAACGGCGCGGCACGTATATAGCGCGCCCATGATCCTGATAACTGGCGGGGCCGGATTCATCGGTTCCAACCTGCAAGCGGCGTTGGCGCGACGCGGGCACGAAACCGTGGTCGCCGACACGCTGGGCAGCGATGGCAAGTGGCGCAACCTGGCGAAGCATCCGCCGGCGCGCGTGGTTCAGCCCGGCGATCTGGATAGGTTTCTCGACGACCATCCCCCGATCGAGATGGTGTTTCACCTGGGCGCGGTCAGCGAAACGACCGCTGTCGATGGTGATCATACCTGGGCGACCAACGTTGAGCTGAGCCGGCGGCTGTGGGAATGGTGCGCGGATCGCGAAGTCCGCATGGTCTATGCGTCGTCCGCCGCGACCTATGGCGACGGTTCGCGGGGGTTTGATGATGATTTTTCCTTGCCGGCGCTGGAGCGGCTGCGGCCGCTGAACCTGTATGGCTGGACCAAGCATGCCTTCGATATGCTGGTCGCCAAGACCTTGCTGACCCGGCGCGAGCACCCGCCACAATGGGCCGGCCTGAAGTTCTTCAACGTGTATGGCCCGAACGAGTACCACAAGGGCCGCATGATTTCGGTGGTGAAGGTCAAGCACGACGAGGTCGCGTCCGGCGCCGCGGCGCGGTTGTTCAAGTCGGACCAGCCCAAGCTGGCGGACGGTGCGCAGGCGCGGGACTTCATCTGGGTCGGTGATGTGGTTGACGTCATGCTCTGGCTGATGGAGACCCCGTCCGTCAGCGGCCTGTTCAACCTGGGCACCGGCCGCGCGCGAAGCTATCTGGATCTGGCGCACGCGGTGTCGGACGCCGCCGGAAAACCGCGTGCCGTGGAGTTCATCGACATGCCGACCAGCCTGCTTGGGCAATACCAATCGTTCACCCAGGCGCCGATGGATCGCCTCCGCGCCGCTGGGTACAGCGGCCAGTTCACGCCGATCGAGGAAGGCATCCGCCGCTACGTGCAGGATTACCTGGCTAGGTCCGATCCCTTCATATGATCCCAGTCCTGCTGTTTCCGCAGTTCGACCCGGTCATCGTTCAACTGGGTCCACTGAGCATCCGCTGGTATGCGCTGGCTTACATCACCAGCCTGGTCGTGGGCTGGCGGCTGGTGCGGCGGCTCGTGCGGTTGCCGCCGGTGGTCGCGACTCCCTTACAGGTTGACGATTTCCTGACCTGGGCCACGCTGGGTGTAGTCCTGGGCGGCCGCCTGGGTTACGTGCTGTTCTACCAACCGCAATTCTACCTGGCCCACCCGGCCTACATCCTGGCTGTCTGGGAAGGCGGCATGAGCTTTCATGGCGGCGCGCTGGGTGTGGCCACCGCCATCATCCTGTTCTGTCGCCGCAATGGCATGCCCCTGCTGGGCTTCGCCGACCGGATCGCGATCGTGACGCCGATCGGGTTGGGCCTGGGCCGCATCGCGAACTTCATCAACGGCGAGCTGTGGGGGCGCCCTGCCCCGCTTTGGTGGCCCGGAGCGATGGTTTTCCCCAACGCGGTGCCGACCCAACAGCCGTCGATGGCGGTGTTCGAGCGGCTGCGGCAGACGGTCTGCGCCGGGCTGGTTCCCGCACAATGCGTGCCGCGCTATCCAAGCGAACTGTATGAAGCGCTGCTGGAAGGCTTGGTGCTGTTCGTGGTCATGTTCGTGTTGTCGCGGCGGGAAGCGCTGCGCGAACGGTTCGGGATGCTGACCGGCCTTTTCCTGATCGGCTACGCGATCGCCCGGATCATCGGCGAGTGCTTCCGAGAACCGGACGCGTTCCTGGGTTTCCTGTCGTTCGGCACCACGATGGGGCAGATCCTGTCGATCCCGATGCTGCTGGCCGGGTTGTGGCTGGCCCTCCGCGCTCGCCCGCCGCGCCGCCCGATGGACCGGCAGGCGTAGCGGTGAACCGCCACGACCCGGGTTCGCGCATTGCCGGTTCGTCCGGCTGATGCCCATAGAGCCGATGCCCAGAGAAGGGGGTCTCGAGCGGCTTGATCGCTTCATGGCGCGAGCCAACGCAATCTACTATGCGACGCACGATCCGTTCGCGGACTTCACCACGGCGCCGGAGATCAGCCAGATCTTCGGCGAGATCATCGGCCTGTGGGCGGCCGTGACCTGGCAACTGCTGGGCAGCCCCGAGCGGGTATCGCTGGTCGAGGCCGGCCCCGGACGCGGCACGCTGATGGCTGACGCGCTGCGGGCGGTGCGTCATGCCGCGCCCGCATTCGCCGCGGCCCTTGGCGTTCATCTGATCGAGACCTCGGCACGCCTGCGCGCTGCCCAGGCGTCTCGGCTGCCGGGTGCAACGTGGCACAACGATCTGACGACCCTGCCCGAGCAGCCGATGATTCTGCTGGCGAATGAGTTCCTTGATGCGTTGCCAATCCGGCAGTTCGTCCGGCGTGGAGCGGGCTGGATGGAACGCCTTGTCGATGCGGGGCACTGGGTCGAGCGTCAGGCTGATGGCTGCGCGGTGCCCTCCGGGCGCCCTGCTGCGGAGGGCGATGTCGTCGAGGTCAATGAAGCGGCCCGCGCCTTCGTCACCGCGGTGGCTAGGCGACTGCGAAGCCAGCCGGGCGCCGCGTTATTGATCGATTATGGACCGGATCCGGGTGTTGCCGGTGACACTCTGCAGGCGCTTGCCGATAAGCACCCGGTCAATCCGCTGTCACCGCCGGGTTCGGCCGATCTGACCGCGCATGTGGATTTCGCTGATCTCGCCGGCTGCGCCCGCGCAAGTGGAGGCCTGGTACAGGGGCCGACGCCGCAGGGCAGGTTCCTCACCGCCCTAGGCCTGTTCCAGCGTCTTGACAGGCTATCGCGGGGCCGAACGCCGGAACAGGTCCTGGCGCTGCTCGCGGCGGCGCGGCGGTTGGCGGAACCGGCGGCCATGGGCCGGTTGTTCAAGGTGATGGCGATTCGCTCCGCCGCATGTCCGACACTGCCTGGCTTGCCATAGGGCCAGGTTTGCATCCCTGTCGTGGCCTGGATTGGATTTGCCTCCGAGCCCCCTGACATGCAGCGGAAGTTCGGTCATCTTGCCGAAGGGCCGGATGGTCCGGTCGGGAGGGGAAACGGGACATGAAGGTAGGCTTTATCGGCGTGGGCAACATGGGTGGCCCGATGTGCCGCAACATCATCCGCAACACCAACCATGAAGTCGTGGTCTTTGACCTCAGCCCCGATGCGGTGGCGGCCTGCACCGACCTCGGTGCATCCGCGGCCAACTCGGTTGCCGATGTCGCGGCGCGCAGCGACGTGGTGATCACCTCCCTGCCAATCCCGCGCGTGGTCGAGGAGGTCACCCTGGGCGCCGGCGGGATTGCCGAGAATGCCAGGCCCGGAACAGTGTTCATCGACCTATCCACCAACGCCCCGGCGACGGCGAAGCGGGTGAACGAGGGCATGAAGTCCCGGGGCATCCCGATGCTGGAGGCCCCGGTATCCGGCGGCACCGCCCGCGCGACGGACGGGACCATCGTCATCATGGTGGGCGGCGAGGAAACGGTATTTGAACAAAACCTGCCGCTGCTGAAATCGTTCAGCGGGGAGGTTATCCACATCGGCGAGATCGGCTACGGCTCGACCGCCAAGCTGATCAACAACATGCTGGCGTTCTGCAACGCTGCGGCCGCGGCCGAGGCCTTGATGATCGGCAAACGCTCCGGCATCGACCTGAGAAAGCTGGATGCGGTGATCCGCAACGCCAGCGGCATGTCTGCCGGCTACGCCAGCATGTCGACCAAGGCCCTGGCCGGCGACTTCAAGGCGACCTTCGCGCTGGACCTCGCTCATAAGGATCTCCGGCTAGCGCTGGAGATGGCGGACGAACTTGGTGTTCCCGGATTGATCGCACCGCAGGTCATGAGCCTGATGCGGATGGCGCGCGGCATGGGCCTTGGCTCGTCCGATTCAGCGGCCGTGGTTCGGGTCTACGAAACAGCGCTGGGCGAGGATATCCGTGCCTGAGCGCAGGGCGGCGAAGGGTCGGTCGTTTTTACCATGGGACGGGTTGTCTTACAGCGTGATAGTGTTCATACCGATGCTTGAATAGTGGATTAAAGTTCCGCCATATTGGAGCAGCTTTTAAGCTTGAGTGATGAATAGCTTGAGTGATGGATGAATGGCGGCGTGCCCCGGCCGCAACAAGGTTGGTCGCGGGGTCATCTCCCTCGTTCGCGAGAGTGCTGAATCGGATGAAGGCATGAGCACAAAACAGCGGGTCCTTGTGGTTGAGGACGATGCCCTGGTATCCGAAATCATTGCCGCCGCGCTGGATGACGCGTATCCAACGACAATTGTCCAAACCGCGCGACAAGCCATGGACCTGCTGCCAAGCGGCGCCTTTCAGCTGATGTTGCTGGACTGCACACTGCCGGGCGGCGTCGATGCCAATCTGATCCCTGAGGCCGACCGTGCCGGCACCGCGGTCATCCTGATGTCTGGTGACCCTGCCCGGATGGCCAAACTGGCCGAACAGCCGCGGCCGTTCGTGCTGAAGCCGTTCTCGATCGACGGTCTGCTGGAGACTGTCAGAGGCGTTTTGGATTCGGTCCCGCCGGCGGCAGCCTAGAGCGGTTTGCGTTGGCTTAGGGCAAACCCTCGGCGTCTCGTGCCTGCTCGCGGACCTGCGCGTCACACGCTTCTCTTCAATCGGACAGTTGAACCGCGGTGTGTCTCGTCCTGATTTCGGGACGCCTTGCGGTCTTCGGAAAACCACGGTTCGGACGGGGCCATCACCTCGCGCGAGTCGGCGGACCCGCTGGTGCGCAGCGCGCTACCTGTCGCGTGGGCTATCTGTTGCCGCCGATTTGCTGGAGTGGCGGGTGGCATTTGGATCATGGCCCGATTGCCGCAGAATAACGTCGTTCACGCCACTGGACGCCTCTGTGGCGACCACGACCGCGACGTCGCCCCAGTAGTGATTGAGCGTTCCGGCGGGAATTTCGTTGAGTTGGACGACCCGGCCGCGCTCGTCGCCTGATGGCGTGGAGACGACCCACTGGATCTCCACCCTTTGCTGCCGCTTCTGGATCGGAACCATAACGACCTTCCCTTGCACGATGAAGTCGGCGCCGGTCGGCGTGGTCAGCACGACCGGACCGAGCACGGCCAGCCTGGCCCGCATCTGCTGGGTCAGCGACTGATCGCCGTCACCCGGCGCCCCGGTGACATCGGAAACCAGCACCTTGGCGGGCCGGTTGTAGAGGCTGTTCGGATCGGCCTTGTCATGGGCGACCCGGATGCTGGTCAGCACCGCGCCGATGCGTGGCGCGGCTTCGGCCGCGACCTGTTGCAGCATTGCCTTGTCCGCTGTGGCCCACGTCGCGAGCGGCACCTTCTCGCCCTCGGCGCTGCCTTCTTCCTTGCCTTGCGGGTCGCGTACGCTGAACAGCGGCATGACATATTCGCCGTCGCGCTCGGCGCGGGTAATCACACGCCAGTCGGTTTTCGCCGGTGCCTGAACGATCGCCGGCACCTCGGTTGCCTGCAGCGCGGTGGCGATCTGTTTCGCCAGCTCCTGGTTGGCGGCATCCGGTAACAGGGTGTCGGTTCCGGGCGGAACGGCGAGCAACGGGGTCAGTGGCCGAGCCAGCCGCTGGGCGGTTGCACCGGGATTTCCCAGGAACGGCTCCGGCAGATCACCGCAGGCGGACAGGACGCAGCAGAGAAGCAGGGCCAAACGGCCAAAACGAGCAATCATCCAGTGGCTTCAAGCAGATGCCGGAGGGCGCCGGAAGGGGTCTTGCGGTCGATCATCCCGAGGTTAGGTTCAGGCCGGCCTAATCACTGAAATCTGGTGGCCAATCGGGCATGGCTTGGCGGCCCCGATATTGGCCATTCGCGTTCCCTGCTGGGCGATTCTGGCAAGCGTGCGGCGGCGATGACTGAAGAAGCGAGCTTCCTCCACCAGGGTATCATGGCCGGTCACGATGACGTGGCCAACACCGACGGCACGCAGGCGGGCGGCGCAATAGCCGGCCAGATCGAATTGCCAATGGTTGTCTCGCTGACCGGCGGCGAAAAACGCAACATCGGCCGCGCAGCGATCCAGTATGGCGTCATGCAGGTCGGCTCCGACCTCGTAGGAGGCTTGGGCAATACAGGGGCCCACCACGGCGGTGATGCGATCGGGTGCGGCGCCGAGCGTGATCATCGCCGCGACGGTGGCTTCCAGCACACCGGCCACCGCGCCCCGCCAGCCGGCGTGGGCGGCGCCGACGATCTGCCCGCCGGCGTCGGCGAACAGCACAGGAGCGCAATCGGCGGTGACGATGCCCAAGGCCAGTCCACGCTGAGCGGTGACCATGGCATCGGCCCGGTGACCTTGACCGGCCGGCCATGGCTGGGTGACGGTCACCACGCCGGTGCCGTGGATCTGGGTCAGTCCCAACAGCAGCGTCGGATCGGCCCCAACGGCGCGCGCCGCCCTGGCGCGGTTTCGCAGCACGGAGTCGCGATCGTCCTGACCTGACAGGCTGCAGTTCAGGCTGGCGTAGGGCCCGGTCGAGACCCCACCGCGGCGGGTAAAAAAGCCATGCGGCACGGGCAGCGCATCCGCGGTGACTACTTCCGCCATGATCATTGGGACTCCGCTTGGGGCCGCCGGTTGGTGTGGGCCCGGTTGGTGTGGGCAATGTGCGGCCACCGGTCAACCGCTGTTACCTTGCGGCAGCCGGCCGCGGCGCGGTGGCTTCGGGGTTCGGTCGTTGGCGGCCCGCGGCGGCTGGTCGCCGCGCCGGATGTGCTAGCTTCACGGTCAAAAAATGTTACGCTGTGGCGCACACCAAAGCCGGGAGGACACCGCGATGATCGGGATCGATTGGGGCATGACCAGCTTGCGTGCATTCCGCATTGGTCGCGACGGCGCGATCCGCGAAAGGCGGGCGGTGCCGAAGGGCATCCTCAAGGTGCCGGACGGACGGTTCGGCGATACCCTGCGCGAGGAAATCGGCCCCTGGCTAGCGGCCGGCGAGGACCGCGTGCTGCTGTCGGGGACGATCGGCAGCCGACGGGGCTGGAAGGAGGCGCCGTACCTCCCCTGCCCTGCCGGGCCGTCCGAACTCGCCGGCGGTCTGGTCGATATCGGGTTTGACTGGGCGCAGGTGAAAATCGTGCCGGGTCTGTTCGGCACCGACGACTCGCATGTGGCCGAGGTGATGCGCGGCGAGGAGACCCAGGTGCTGGGCGTGCCGCTGCTGCTGCGTGACGGCGGGATCGCCTGCCTGCCCGGCATCCACTCCAAATGGGTACAGGTCGCCGGCGGCCGGGTCGTCGGCTTCACCACCCACCTGACCGGCGAGGCCTTCGGGGTGCTGCGCGGGCATACCATCCTGGGCCGCATGATGCGCGACGGTCCATCCGACGGCGCGCCGTTCGACGCCGGTGTCGCCCGCTCGGCGGACCCTGGCGGCTTGCTGCATCATCTGTTTGGCGTGCATGCGCTGGTGTTGGCTGATCGCCTGACGGAATCGGACGCGCCGGCCTATCTGTCGGGTATCCTGGTGGGGCACGAGGTTCGGGCAGCCCTGGCCTATCAGGCACCGCTGAGGCACGCGGCAAGCTCGGTGGTGCAGGTAATCGGCGTGCCGGACCTGACCGCGCTCTATGCCAAGGCCATCACCGCCTGTGGCGGCTATGCCGAACGCCATGACGGCGAGGCCGCGGCGCGAGGCCTCGCGCTGATCGCGCAGCATACGCAATGGGGCTGAGTGTCTGGGGGGCTGAGGGTCTGGCGCCGACGGAGTGTCGTGGGCGCGCCGCGTCATCTGGCGGCTTTGCGGGGTCTGCGACCGACGGACGCCTGTCGGGCAATCCCCGCTCTGGAACGGATCGACGGCAGTCGTTGCGGCAGTCCTGAGCCATCCCGCCGTCTGGCCGGACATCGCGAGGTGACGCTGTGCGGGCCGCCGGTGCTCAAGCCATGGATCAGCATGACAGATTTAAGACAGTTGGCGGGGCCGACGGGCTGGCGCGCGTCAATTCTTTGGCCGGTTCAGTGCCAAGACCTGGCCGACAGTGCGGGCCGAGCCCGGCGTGTGACGCTGGGCCATCACGCTGGGCGATCACGCTGGGAGGACCTGTTGACGCCGGTCAACGACGGCGTGGGTCTTGGTTAAGCGCGCCGCGCATCCACCACGACGCAAAGTCGGTGGATGCGCATGGAGCTGGCAAATACATCTGCTACGACTGGGAGTTTCAGAAATTGGTCGGTGGCCTAATTGAGGCTGATTCGGAACATTCTCATTACGCTCAACGACTATGCCGGTGCCCGGTATTATGAGATCACGCTTTCGTGAACATTGGTGACAGGCGTCTTAATTTGTATCGTCGTCGTCTGGTCGCCTGTGACCAGGCGGCGACGCGCAACTTCCGGATGTGATCAGATCCGTTATTAGTTCGAATCTCAATATGGGCGATCGCGCCGTCTCGGGCTGTCGGCACATTGACGGTTTTTGCAACGATCCTGCGGCAAAAATTCAGCCCGCCCGACCAAAAATAATATTATTCCGTATTACGTATCGTTCCGAAAAAAATTAAATTACCCGCCGATTACCGATCGATAATGTCATTATGGCAATCCCATACACTTGCATGAGAAAGAGGGCGCGCACGCGATTCCCGCGCTTCGAGGAAGGCAAATCGATATGGTTTCTTATGTTACGATCCCGGGTGGTGGCGATCGAACCATCAGTCTAGGTTTCGACTCCAAGACGAACTTCACGCTGGCGAAGCAAATCGCCAGCCAGATCACAGCCGGCATCAACGGCGGTTCGATTGTTACGGCGTATGATAGTGACGGCCCGCCGCCGACGATCCCGGCTGGCATCAGCGGCGCGTTGGTTCAGACGCAGTCTAGCCTTGTTGTCATGCCAACCGGTTATGCCATCGACCTGGTCACCAAGCCGGGGGCCGCCGTAGTGCTGAGTTCCGGTGCGCCGAACGAAACGATTTTGTCAGACGTAGCAACCGATCTGACATTCCTCGCAAATTCCGGATCCGGAACGGTCGTCGCGGGTGGCGGCGATAATCGTGTCTCGGTCAACGGCTTTGGAAACTGGTCGCTCAACACCGGCGACGGTGCCGATGTGATCGCCGCCCTGGGTGCGGTGAACGCCACGATCGGCGCCGGCGGCGGCCACAATGCGATCTTGCTGGGCAGCGGCAGCGACCTGGTCAACTCGGGCGGTCAGGACACCATCGTGGGCGGGTCGGGCGTCGCCACCATCGACGCGACCGGCGCACAACGCGACCTGGTGCAGGGCAACAACAGCCAGCTGCTGTTCGTCGGCGGATCCGGTGACGCAACAATCGTGGGAGGCACCGGCAGCGACACCTACTTTGGTTCGGCCAGACAGACTGGCACGCAGGTGATCGTCGGCGGATCTGCCGGCAACAACTACCTGTTCGCTGGCGACGGCATGGCCACGCTTATCGGCGGCGGCAACAATGATCAACTCGTCGCCTATGGCAGCCAAAACCAGCTGCTGATGGCTGGTGCAGGCAATGAAACGTTGTCGGCAGCGCTCTCGATCGGCAACGATGTCCTGAAGGCGGGATCCGGCAAGGACATTCTGGTAGGCGGTAGCGGCGCCGACACGTTCGTGGGCGGATCGGGCAGCGCGACCGTGACCGCCGGCTTCGGCAAGCAGGTGTTCGAGTTCATCAACCATCAGGCCGGCGGCCACGAGCTCGTGCAGGGAATCTTTGATCCTGCCGCGATCAAGATCGACCTGAGCGGCTACGGAACCGGCGCGGTCGATAAGGCCCTGGCGCACCAGACGGTGACCAATGGTTCGGTCACGATCGGTCTGACGGACGGGACGAAGGTGACATTCCAGGATGTAACGTCACTGGCCCGCTCGAACTTCATCTCATAGCACCAAACGCATCGTTATCTTATCGTTACCACCTCTAGGCTCGCCGGCGCCGCGGCATGAGATTGTGATAGCTTCCGATTGAAGCGATCACGCTCATGCCCGGTGTTTGAGAGGGCGATCGACGTCCGAGGTTGATTCAACCTCAGACGATCGCGCTGCAAACGCGCGGTGCCGATGGGCCAATCGGCGGCGTTGTTTGGGGCGCCGTTTCGGCGTTTTCCTGCATCGCCGGATCCGGCAAACAGCCGACCTGACTACATGGCACGTATCATCTGGCCGCGCCGATGACCCGGTCGATGAAGCCCTGCGCGCTTCCAAGGTAGTTGGTCGGGTCGATCAGCTTTTCGATGGCGGCGCGGTCGAGCCGGGCGGAAACTGTCGGATCGCGCTCCAGTGCGTCGGCCAGCGAAATACCCTGGGCTAGCGCGATATCGCAGGCGTGCTTGACGACGTGGTGTGCCTCGCCGCGTCCGATGACAGGGGCAAGGCCCATCATCACTGCCTCGGACACGATCAATCCGTGCGTGATGCCCAGATTCGCGCGCATACGGGCGGGATCGACGACCATGCCCTCGGCGATGGCGCGCGCGTGCAGCAGTGCGCCGTGGGTGAGGACGAAGGCCTGCGGCAACACCAGCGCCTCGGCCTGCCACGGGCCGGAGGCGCGCTCGTGGTCCTGCGCCATCGCGCCCTGCATGACCGGAACCAGACCATGGACCATGCGGGCGGCGGCGAGGATATACTCGGATGCGATCGGGTTGCGCTTCTGCGGCATGGTGGAGGATGCGCCGCGCCCGGCGATATAGGGTTCAGCGACCTCGCCGACCTCGGTCTGCGCCAGCAGGATGATGTCGGTGGCGATCTTCGCCAGCGTGCCGCAGATCAGGCCGAGGACGCTGACCGCCTCGGCCAGCGCATCGCGGCAGACGTGCCAGGGCGCAAGTGGTGCGCCGAGACCAAGCTCGGTTGCCAGCGCCTGCATGATTGCGATGCCCTGGTCACCGAGCGAGGCCAGGGTGCCGACGGCGCCGGCGAATTCGACCATCTGGACACGGGCACGCAGCTGTTTCAGCCGCTGCTGGTGGGCCAGGAACGGCATCGCCCAGATCGCGCATCTCAGGCCAAAGGTGGTCGGCAGCGCCTGCTGCAGATGGGTGCGCCCGGCCATGACGGTGGCGCGATGTCGATCCGCCTGACTGGTCAGAGCAGTCAGGATGGCCTGCAGCTCTGTTTCGATCAGGTCCAGGCCCTCGCGCACCTGCAGCACGGTGGCGGTGTCCATGATATCCTGGGTGGTAGCACCCCAGTGGGTCCAGCCGCCCGCCTCACCGGCTGCCTTGGACAGGCCGTCGACCAGACCGACAACGGGGTAGCCGACGTTGCGGGCGCTGGCGGCGAGGTCCGCGGTCTGGAGATTGTCTATTCGCGCCGCTGCGATGATGGTCTGGGCGGCTTCCGCGGGGATGATGCCCATGCGCCCCTGAACCCGAGCCAGCGCGGCCTCTACATCCAGCATGCACTGAAAGTAGCGGGTTTCGTCGAACACCGCACGCATCGCATCACTGCCGTAGAGGGTGCCGAGGATGGGGCTGTCGGCGGGATTGACGGGCATCGCGGACACTCCGGACGGGCGGGTGAAGGGGCGGCGGTTTAGCCAGACCCCGTCATCGGATGCAACCGGACGCGGATGGCGGGTTGGCCACCGCAGCCACCGGTGCCCTCAAGGCCCGCGGGGATCGAGCGCATCGCGCAGGCCGTCGCCGACGAGATTGAACGACAGGACGCACAGAAAAATCGCGATGCCGGGAAACACCGCCAGCCAGGGTGCCTGTATCAGGAAGCGCTGCGCCGTGTTCAGCATCGAGCCCCATGACGGCGATGGCGGCTGCTGGCCCAGGCCCAGGAACGACAACGAGGCCTCCGCGATGATCGCCGCCGCCAGCGACAGGCTGGCCTGCACCAGCACCGGCGGCACGATGTTCGGCGCGATGTGGCGCACGGCCACTCGCAGTCCGCGCGCGCCCAGCGACCACGCAGCCTGGACATAGTCGGCGCTGCCGACCTCGAGCGTGGCGGCGCGCGCCACCCGCATGAAGCGGGGGGCGGTGGACACGCCGATCGCGATCATGGCGTTGGCGAGATCCGGTCCCAGAAAGGCGGTGAGGGCGATCGCCAGGATCAGGAACGGACACGCCAGCATGGCATCGACCACACGCGACAACAGCGCATCGATCCAGCCACCGGCAAAGCCCGCCAGTAGTCCGGCCGGCACACCGATGCCCGCCGCGATCAGCACCGATACAACCCCGGCGAGCAGGCTGGCGCGCGCGCCGAACAGCACGCGGGACAGCACGTCGCGGCCGATCTCGTCGGTGCCCATCCAGTGCGCCGCCGACGGCGCCTTGCGGATCGCACTCCAGGAGGTCGCGATCGGATCGAATGGCGCGAGGAACGGCGCGAGCACGGCCGCACCGACGAAAAGCACGATGACCACCAGGCCAGCCACGGCCACCGGGCGGTGGAAAAAGCGGCCGACCGCGACGCGTCCGGGCGTGCGACCTTTGATGGGACGCTCGGACGCTACGGTGGAGGGCGACCATGATAGGCTTGTCATGCGGGCGAACTATACGCGGCAGAGTCAGCCGACGCCGATCGGGCGAGCCGGCCAGGAGGCGCCTGGGGCGTCCATTCGTCGGCAGGCAGAATTTCAACACCGAGGAAGAACGAGGAACACGAAGCGCCACGGAGGCAGGAAGAATGGCGCCCGCGGCGGATTGGCCGAGGCCGGCGTTGCGGCATCAATCCGCGGGGGGACCGTATCGCTGCGCGATCGTTGGCATGGCCGGCGATAGACGCCGGCGCGCTATGCGGCTGATCCGAACGCGTGTCCCGGCAGCGGCGAGGCTGTTCTCGTGCGCCGCCATCATGCCGGCAGGCGAGGCTTTCACCGCCTGGGTTGACGCCTTCACGGGTGCTTGTCTGCCTGCACATGCTCAAGCGCGCCGCAGACGCGGGTTGATCAGCACGTACAGGATGTCGGCCAGCAGGTTAAGCAGGATGAACAGAAACGCGGTCACCAGCACGACGCCCTGCACCACCGGGTAATCGCGGTTGAACACCGCATCCACCACCATCTTGCCGAAGCCGGGGATCGAGAACACCTGCTCGGTCAGCACCGCGCCGGACAACAGCGTGCCCATTTCCAGCGCCCCCAGCGTCACCACCGGGATCAGCGCGTTCCGCAGGGCATGGCGCAGGATGACGCGGCTGTTGGACAGGCCCTTGGACCGAGCGGTCCGCACATAATCCTGATCCAGCGTCGACAACATGGCGCTGCGGGTGTGGCGCATCAGGATGGCGGCGATGGCGTTGCCCAGCACGAAGGCGGGCATGATGGTGGTTGCCAGCGACTGCCAGACATCCTGGGTCAGCGGCACGTAGCCGGACGGCGGCAGCCATCCGAGATCGACCGAGATGAGCAGGATCAGCATGATGCCCAGCCAGAAGTTTGGCGTCGAAAGCCCCGCCAGCCCGATCGCATTGGCGATATAATCCCACGGGCCGTTGCGCCTGACGGCCGCCACCACGCCAGCCGGGATCCCGATCAGCACCGCGATGGCGAACGCCATCACGCCAAGCTGCGCTGTCACCGGCAGCTTTTCCGCGATCAACTGCGACACCGGTTGGCGCGTGCGCCACGAATAACCGAGGTTGCCCCGGGCGATGTTGCCGACCCAGTGCAGGTACTGCACCGGCAGGGAGCGGTCGAGCCAGAGTTCCTGCCTGATCTGTGCCAGGACCGCTGGATTGCCACGCTCCTCGCCTGCCAGGATCAGGGCCGGATCGCCAGGCATCAACTGCTGCAGGCAGAACACCAGCACGCTGACCAGGATGATGGTCGGGACGATCTGCGCGATCCGGGCGCTCAGGCGAAAGTTCCCCACCGATCAGTTCGCTTCCATCTGCTATTTCGCCATCGACAGGCCCTGCAGACGGATTATGCCATCGGGCACCGGCTGGAAACCTTGCAGTTTCGCCGACATCCCGACGATGTTGACCGGGCTGTACAAATAGATGATCGGCAGGTCCTTGTGCTCCTGGGCCATGACCTTCGCGTATTCCGCGACCCGGGCGGCGGGGTCTGTCAGCGTGCGCGCGGTGCTGAGTGCCTGATCGATAATCGGGTTGGAATAGTGCCCGTCGTTGTTCGGCATGCCGGTATGCAGGAAGCTGTAGAGATTGCCATCCGGATCGGTGCGGCCTGACCAGCCGATCATGTAGCTCTCGAAGTTGCCCTGGCTTGCCGCCGAGAGGGAGGATGCGAACTCGACCAGGTTGATCTTCACGTCGAATCCGGCGTCACGCACCATCGACTGGATGACCTCGGCAAGCTGGGCCTGGTCGGGGATGTTCGGCACCAGCATGGTCACGGCGATCGGCGTGGGGACGCCGGACTGCTTGACCAGGGCCTTGGCCTTGGCAATGTCGCGCGGTGGCGGCGGCAGGTCCTTGACATACATCGGTGATGACGAGGACACCGCCTGAGCCGTGGGCTTGTACATGCCGTTGAACACAACATCGCTCAGCGCCTGGCGGTCGATCGCGGCGTCGAACGCCTGACGGAGCAAAGCGTTCTGATCGATCGGCGCTTTTGACTGCGGGCCGTTCGCCAGGTTGAAGGTGATCCCGACGTAACCGAGCGCCGGGGAGGTGACGATGCGAAGGTGGGGATCGCGCTTGACCTGGGCGACGTCGGTTGGCAGCACGTGTTCCGCCAGGTCGATGTTGCCGGTCTGCAGGTTGGCGACCTGGACCGCGCTGTCGGTGATCGGCTGGTAGATGACCTGGTCGAAATGGATGTCTTTCGCGTCCCAGTAGCCGGCGTAGCGATCCAGCACGATGCGGTCCTGCGCCACCCGCTGCTTGAATTTGAACGGGCCGGCGCAGACCGGGTGGAGGCCGAAATTCTTGCCTGCGGCCTCGGCCGCCTTGGGGGCGACGATCATGCCGGCCCGGTCGGTCAACTGCGCCAGCAATGGGGCGGACGGGGTCTTCAGCACCAGCCGGACGGTCAGCGGGTCGATGACCTCCACGTGGTCGATGGCGTTGATCTCGCCGCGGCGGAAACTGCCAGGCAGGGTCAGGTCGCGCTGAAGGGTGTACTTCACCGCATCGGCATTGAACGGTTCGCCGTCCTGAAACGTGACGTTGGGACGGAGATGGAGCACCAGCGTTTTCGGGTCGGCCCACTCATACCCCAGCGCGAGTTGCGGCACGATCTGCAGCTTTTCGTTGATGTCGAACAGCTTGTCGCACAGACCGGCGAAGACGATGCGCCCGACATAAGTGCTGGCCAGGGTGGGATCGAGAATATCGGCGTCCTCACGCAGCGCGACGTGCAGGGTCTGTGCCTGGGCCGAGGCAGCGAACAAAGCGGCCAGGCCGCAGAGTGCGGTCAGCAGACGAAGACGCATATTCTTGGTTCCTGACAGAGAAGCCGTCCCGCCAGTGATTGTGCGGACGGGCCTGACGGTCCGCAAGCGGCGATTCGAATTCGCGACATCCCGACGGCGCGACGACAGGTCGATCTCGATCGCGCCTGGGGTCATCGCCGCGAGCTGCACCGGGCGCTGAGCCGATACAGGATTACGCCGCTGCCTGCGCCACCTCGGTCTGCTTCCAGGCGTGCAGCACCGGCAGCACCTCCTTCGCGTACAGCTTCAAGCCGGCCTCGGCCAGATCATACGGTGTGCCGCCGAAACGGAACGACGTGGCGAGTTCGAACGCTCCGACAATGGCACGGCGTTCCTCGAACATTCGCAGGATGTGATCCGGTGTGCCCCATACGGCGGCCTGCATGAACGCCGAAACGATCCCGTCCATTCCGATCTCTTTCGCCAGGGCGATCTTCTGCGCGTAGGCGTCATAGCCTTTGACCTGGGCGAAGTGCTCGCCGAGCAGTTCGTAGTGATAGAAATTACTTTCGACAAATTTGCCCATGTATTGGCGCGCCTTTTCTTCAGCGCCGTCCATGGTGGGTGTGCAAATGCAGAAGTCGGCCAGCAACGGTGGCAGCTCTGGGCCGCCGTGCATCTGGCGGATCAATTCGCGGTGCTTCCGGATCGCCGGCATGCGCATCGGCCACGGCCGATCGGCGAACATCACCATCCGCGCATTCAATTTCGCCGCCGAGACCACGGAGTCATCCGAGGACGCGACCGCGTAGATCCGTCCATCGATCGGCTGATAGGGTCGCGGCCGCAACTCGGTTCGCGGCTGCGGGTAGAATTTGCCGTTGCCTTCGATGAAGCCGGTGCGCAGCGCGTTGACGATCATCGCGGCCGCCTCATCGAAGCGTTCCCGCGACTCATCCATGGTGCCGCGAAAGGCATGAAATTCCCGCCTGGCCAGCCCACGTCCCATACCGAGCCGGAGACGGCCCTTGCTGAGCAGATCGACCATGATCGCCCGCTCCGCCACACGGAGCGGGTCATTCCACGGCAGGATGACGGCAGCCGTGCCGAGATCGATGTCGGGGCAAATCGCGGCCAAATATGCCATCAGTTGCAGGTTGTCGGGGCAGAACGAATAATCGTTGAAATGGTGCTCCACCGACCAGAGCGCGTCGAACCCGCTGTCGGCGGCGATGCGGGCGAGCTTGATTTCCTCGTCCCAGACCTGCGCGTCCGTAACGCCGTTCCAGCCATAGCTTGCGAACACCATCTGCAATCCGACGTCCATTGCGTCCTCCTGGCCTGTTTCCGCCGGCATCGTTTCACGGACCGGACCGGCGGGCAAATTTGGTGCAGACAAATTTGGTCCTGGCCGGCGCATCGGGGTAAGCTTCGATTGAAGATGGAGGCAGTCGCATGGCGCTGAAACGCATGGTGCTTGAGATCGGCATGGGCACCGACATCAGGGGCGCCGATCCGACAAAGGCGGCGGTTCGCGCGTTGCGCGATGCGCTTTGGCACAATTCCCTTAGCGTCGCCAACGCCTTGGGCCTGGATACCGACGCGATGCAGGTGGAGGTCACGATCGGCGTTCCGCACCCTGAAAAGGTGAACCAGCAGGAGGTCCTGGCGATCCTGCCGCACGGCACCGGCACGGTCACCGTCATGGATGGTGGCTTGGAGATCCGGAACGACGAGGGCACCAACTCCACGCTGATTGCCAATGCCGCCGCGGTGGTCTGGCTCGACGTTGCTTAGGGGGACATGGTCATGGCACGCAAACGCGTCATCCTGGAATTGGGCAGTGGTAACGACCTGCACGGCGGTGACTATACCAAGGCGGCACTGCGGGCGGTGCAGGACGCGCTGCATCATTCGTCGCTTTCGATGATCCGGTCACTTGGCATCGACGCGAAGACGCAGATGTTCGTCGCGGTCACCATCGGCGTTCAGCAGCCCGATCAAGTCGATACCGAAGCGGTGAAGGCATCCCTGCCCCACGGCATTGTAACTGTGACGGCGATCAAGGGCGGCTTGGATGTGATCGACCGGGAGCGCGGCGATAACGCGGTCATCGCCGCGGCGGCGGTCACAGTTCGGTTGGAGTTGCCTTAAGACAAATACACTGAAGTCTCAACAGACAACCAAAGTCAAAGTCCAAACGGCAAGCGTCCCTCCACATAGCCGTTTTCCTCGAAATGTTGTTGCCCGGACTCCAGCATTCCCTTGCGCACGTAATCGGCGACCCCGCCGTTCTGGGCCAGATAGTACCGTTCATCAACCTTGATGGGGAACGGCAGACGGCCCTCGAAATAGCCGTCATTGACAAAGTGCAATCTGGCGGATTGAACGAAGCCTTGCTCGATTGCCTCGGCGATATCCCGGTAACGCTCAAGATACCAGGTCTCATCGACCTCGACCCCAACGATGAGGCGCCGCAGCATCTGCACCAGATTTTCATAGCTGCAAGTCACCATCAACTCACCCTTGACGTTCGAAATGGTGAGGTATGACTTGAGTATCTCGAAAGGCGGCAGATACTTCACCGGTCTCTCCTTGGCTGTATCGCATTTTTGCCGCAAGGCTATGTCGCAACGCAACAACGTTTTCGATACTGCTGCTATATTTGTCGCTTGACCGGGGTGGGGCGAGGCTGACCGCGCCGGCGACCTGGTTCGCTGTCGCATCCGGCGGCTGTTCGGCAGCCGCGGGCTTCTCCGGGATCGGCTATCAGTGCCCGCGCCAGACGGGCTTCCGCTTGTCCACGAAAGCACGGATGCCTTCAACCCGGTCGTCGCTGCTGTACGGACTGATGCCCTCGTTCAGCCGCAGCGCAACCGGCACAGGCAAGCCATTGGCGCGGATCGCGGTTTCCTTCATCCGTCGCAGCGACACCGGCGCGTTCTGACAGATGGCCTCGGCGAGACGCATCGCCTCGTTCAGCGCCTCACCACGCGGGACGACCCGGTTCACCAGTCCCCAGCGCCGCGCCTCCTCGGCACTGATGTATTCGCCGAGGTAAAGCATTTCGTACGCAATGCCCGAGGGGATCATCCGCGGCAGCATGACGTTGGCGAAATGGGCGCCCTTTCCGCGCTTGGCTTCGGGCAGACCGAACTGCGCCTGTTCGGCGGCGACCCGCATGTCGCAGGCCAGCGCCAGTTCCAGACCACCGGCGACCGCGGATCCATTCAGCGCCGCGATCGTCGGCTTGATGGTTTCATAGACGACTTCGAACAGATAACGCGTCACCCGCGACAACAGGGGTTGGAACGGCTTTCCCGCCGCATCCTCCTGCGCACGCGCCTTGAGGTCGGCACCGGCGCAGAATGCTCGATCGCCAACAGCGGTGAGCACGATTGCCCGTATCACAGGATCGGCAGCAGCGTCGACAAAGGCCTGGATCAGCGCCGCGGACAGGTCCGGCGACAACGCGTTCATCCGCTCCGAACGGTTGATAGTCAGCACCAGGATATGGCCGCGGCTTTCCGACAGCAGGATCGGCTCGGCATCCGTCATGATGGTCCTCCTTGCAGATGGCCGGCAGCCTACAAGAGGTGTGGGCGCATGGACATGCCGGCGGCCGGTGGACAGTATTCCGGTCGGTTGGTAGGGCTTGTTCGACATTCATCGCTACGAATCGCAGTGTCGAACAAACCCTCAGCCATTGTTTGTCGGGCAGCTTCATCGGCGTGCTGACGCACTTATTGCCGATGCTGCCCTTGTCGAGGAGAGAAACGCCGAATGACCACCGCGATCGCCACGCAGGACGCGTTGCACGCCCTGTTTCATCCGCGGGCGGTGGCTGTCATCGGGGCATCGGACGACACGACGAAGCATGGCTACATCGTCCTGACCAACCTGCGCGACACCGGCTTCCGTGGCGGGATCTTTGGCATCAGCCGGCGGCTGAAGGACGTCGACGGTATCCGCTGCTTTCCGGATCTGGCGTCGTTGCCGGAACCGATCGATACCGCGTTTCTGGCGATCCCGGCCGAAGCCGCGGTGCAGGCGGTGCGAGACTGCGCGCGGGCGGGGATGAAGGCGGTGATAGTGGGCTCCGCCGGCTATGCCGAAAGCCTCGACGCGGGCGGCGCGGAACGCCAGCGGGAATTGCAGAGCATCGCCGGTGAAGCAGGCATCCGCATCATCGGTCCGAATTGCAATGGCGTCTACAATGCGCATCATCCGCTGTCCCTCGGGTTCAATACCGCGCACGCCAAGCGGCAAAAGCCCGGCGGCATATCGATTTTTTCTCATAGCGGCGCGCTGTTCGATGCGATGGCCGGGCGGTTGGCGATGCTGGGTGCCGGGCTGTCGCTGTTTGCCTCGGCCGGCAACGAAGCCGACCTGTCGGTGCTGGACTACATGGAATACGGCATCAGTCACGCGCCGACCCGGGTCATCGCGCTGCTGATCGATAGTCTGGACGATGGCGCGCGATTCCGGCGGCTGGCGCTGGCAGCGCACGCGGCGGGGAAGCATGTGGTGGCGCTGAAGATTGGCGGATCAGAGGCCGGGGCGGCCGCCGCAGTCGCCCATTCCTCCCGCATGGCGGGCGACGATGGGTCGTACCGCGCGCTGTTCGCGGTCAGCGGCGTGGCGACGGTGAAGACGCTGGAAGGGCTGATGACGGCCGCGGCGTTGCTGGACAAGTACGGCAGCTGTCCGGGCAAGCTTGGTTCGCTCTCGACGTCCGGCGCCGGCGCCTCGCTGATCGCCGACCGGTGCGCCGCACTTGGTGTTCCGCTTGCCACGCTGAGGCCGGAGACCCATACCGCGATCGACCAGCAGAAGATGTTTTCGCGGATCGGCAATCCGCTGGACATGGGCATTTTCGGCGGCATGCGGCGATCGGCGAATGTGCCGAGCCTGCTGATGGGCGATGCGGGGGTTTCGGTCGGGCTGGCGCTTGTGCACTCGATGAATCCGTGGCAGGGCGACCCCTACCGAACCGCCATGGCCAAGGCGCGGGAGAGCTCGAAGAAGCCACTCCTGGTGGTGACGCCGGGCGGCATGCCGGAGGCGGAGCGGCAGACCTATCTGGCACACGGCATCGACGTGTTCACCGAGACCGACATCCTGTTGGAGGGGATCGGCGCGCTGATGACAGCGCCGCCGCAGCCAATACCAGAGGCCGCATATAAGCCCGCGCCCGCGCTGCCCGCGCGGCAGCTCACGGAGCCGGAAAGCCTGCGGCTGCTGGCCGGATATGGCGTGCGGACGGTCCCGACATTGGCATGCAGTGCGGCGGCTGACGCGGTCGCGGCCGCCACACGCGTCGGCTACCCGGTGGTGCTGAAGGGGGTGAGACACGGGGTCGCGCACAAGAGCGACCTGGGCCTTGTCCATGTCGGATTGCGCGATCCCGAGGCCGTGGCGCGGGCCTACGCAGCGACCGGATGTCGTGAGGTCATCCTGCAGGCGATGATCGGCGGCGTGTTGGAGGCGATCGCCGGCGTCACCCGGGCGGATGGGGTCGGACTGGTGCTGATCGCGGGCCTGGGCGGCATCTTTGCCGAGGCGCTGCATGACGTGACCACGTTCCCGCTGCCCATCGACCGCGGCTCGATCGAAGCTGGGCTGGCGACGGGCAGCCTGGGTCGGGTGCTGGCCAGTTCCCGCTGGAAACATCCGGCTGCCGCCACCGCGTTCGTTGATCTGCTGATGAGCCTGCAGGACGCCGCCTTGTCGTTAGGCGACAGGCTGCGAGCGATCGATATCAACCCGGTCATACTGGGACAGGCTGGTGCCATCGCGGTCGACGCGCTGGTTGTTCCGTCATCATGAGCAGCCGCGTCAGCGTCACCTATCATGTCAGAAGTACTGCCACCGCGATCGAGGCCCGTGCCAAAGATATAGCGGTCGAGCAAAGCGTTGAGATGCCGCTTGCGGCGATCACCGACGCAGCGGTGCTGACAGATATCGTCGGTGTGGTCGAGGCGATCTCTCAGATCGGTCAGGGTCTGTTCGAAGTCTGTATTGGACTGGCAGCCGCGACCATCGGGGATGATGCCGGACAGCTGCTGAACATGGTGTTCGGCAACACCTCGCTGCACGAGGATGTGCTGCTGCATGACATCGCGATCCCGCCATCGTTGGTCAGAGCGTTTGGCGGACCGGGCCACGGCATCGTCGGGCTGCGGTCACGACTGAACCTGCCGCGACGCGCGCTGACGGCGTCCGCACTGAAGCCACAGGGGCTGGCGGCGGACGCTCTGGCAACGCTGGCCGAACAGCTCACCCTCGGCGGGTTGGATTTCGTCAAGGACGACCACGGCCTGGCCGATCAATCCTATGCCCGCTTCGCCGACCGGATTGCTGCGTGCGCGCCTGCGGTCCGGCGCGGTGCGCGTTCGACCGGGCATCCGACCCGTTATGTGCCCAGCTTGACCGGCGATCTGGATCAGCTGCGGGCGCAGGCGGTACTGGCGCGCAACGCCGGCCTGGATTGCGTGCTGCTGGCGCCGATGATCTGCGGTTTTCCGACGATGCAGGCCCTGGTGCGCGACTTTCCGGACATGGCGTTCTTTGCCCATCCCAGCCTTGGCGGCGCCGCCCGGATCGCGCCGGCCCTGCTGCTGGGGAGCCTGTTTCGGCTGATGGGCGCGGATGCGGTGATCTTTCCGAGCTTCGGCGGCCGGTTCGGCTATTCGCGCGAGACGTGCCGGCGCTTGACCGAGAATGCCCGCCGACCCGACGCTGGGATCGCGCCAGCCGTGCCGGTGCCTGCTGGCGGCATGACGGTGGAGCGAACCAACGAAATTCTTGATTTCTACGGTGAAGACACGATGTTGCTGATCGGCGGCAACCTGCTGTCGGCGCACGGCCGCATTATCGAAGAGACCCAGCGCTTTGCCCGCGCTGTCGCCGATCACGGTCCTGCCGAGGGAACGATCTGATGGAAACCGAGCAAGCGCCGACATTTCGGCTGTCGAAGCCAGACTTCCGCTGGGAGTCGGTCGCGCATCAGCCGTATAAACAAGACGGCAGCGCACCATTCAAGGATATCTCGCGACAGGTGCTGTTCCAAGACGATCAGCTAGGCTGCGAACTTCGTTACTTCGAGATGGCCGTCACCGGCTATTCGACGTTGGAACGACATGAGCATGTGCATGCTGTGATGATCTTGCGCGGTGAAGGATTGGCTCTGGTGGGAAACGCGGTGCGGCCAGTCAAGGAACTTGACCTGGTCACGATACCCTCGTTGACCTGGCACCAGTTCAAGGCAACAGGCTCCGACCCATTTGGTTTCGTGTGCATGGTAAACGCGTCGCGGGACCGACCTCAGCTACCATCCGAAGATGAACTGGCGCAGTTGAAGTCGATCCCCGCGGTCGCTGCGTTTCTTGCAGCGACCTGATAACCGCTGGAGGTTGCGCCGACCCGTGTCAGGTTCATTTTTCCTGCGCCGCCTGCCCACCAAGTGGGTACACCGGTCAATGCAAGCGTCCAGCGGTATGAGATCCACGCGTGGCGCTTAGCGCCTGTTCGACATTAATCGCTACGAGGTTGCGTGTCGAACACTCCCTAAGCCATTGCTTTTTCGGGCAGTTTTATCGGCGTGCTGACGCACTTATTGCTGATGCTGCCCTGAGTCTGGGTCAGTCGTTCAAGATCAGCAGTCGAGCTTCTCGCGGACCGCGTCCTTAGCACCGCCAGCGGTATTCTGAACCTTGCCCGCCGTCTTTTCCGCCGTGCCCTCGGCCTGGCTCTTCTTGTCACCGGTCATTTTGCCGACGCCTTCCTTGACAGCACCCTTCGCCTGATGTGCCGCGCCTTCGACTCGATCCTTGTCCATGTTCCCACTCCTGATTACCTGGCGACCTCGCCGGGTCGCATGATCTGAACGGGCGAGATGGAAACCGGTTGCCTCGGCGCGGTGCGGGTGGTGGTTTGGGTCGCAGATCAGGGGGTGGTTCTTCAGGCACCCGGCCGGCGGAGAATCGTCGCGCCGGCGTAGCGGGCGACATCGCCGAGTTGCTGCTCGATGCGGATGAGCTGGTTGTACTTCGCGGTGCGATCACTGCGCGCCAAGCTGCCGGTCTTGATCTGACCGCAGTTGGTGGCGACCGCGAGGTCAGCGATGGTGGAATCTTCGGTTTCTCCCGAGCGATGGCTCATCACCGCCTTCCACCCTGCCCGATGCGCTATCTCAACGGTTTCCAGCGTCTCGGACAGTGTGCCGATCTGATTGACCTTGATGAGAATGGCGTTGGCCGATCCAAGCTCGATGCCGCGGCGCAGGCGCTCCGGGTTCGTCACGAAAAGGTCGTCGCCGACGAGTTGCACGGTCTTGCCGATCGTTTCGGTCAGCAGCTTCCAAGTCTCCCAGTCGTCTTCCGAACAGCCGTCCTCGATGGAGACAATGGGATAGCGGCCGCAGAGGTCGGCATAGTAGCGAACGATACCGTCCGCATCGAGCACCTTGCCCTCACCTTCCAGATGGTAGCGGCCGTCCTTGAAGAATTCGGTCGAAGCCGGATCAAGTGCGAAGGTGACATCCTCGCCGATTCGGTAGCCGGCTTTTTCAACCGCTTTGGCGATGAAACCCAGGGCCTCGTCGGCTGACTTCAGATTTGGGGCGAAACCACCCTCGTCGCCGACATTGGTGTTGTGGCCGGCCTCGTGCAGGCCCTTCTTCAACGTGGAAAAGATCTCCGAACCCATGCGCACGGCATCGGCCAGCGTGGGCGCCGCGATCGGCTGGATCATGAACTCCTGAATGTCGATCGGATTGTCGGCATGCTTGCCGCCGTTCAGAATGTTCATCATCGGTACTGGCAATGTGCGGGCGTAGACGCCTCCGATATAGCGGTACAACGGCTGGCCCTGATCGGACGCGGCCGCCTTAGCCACGGCCAGGGACACCCCGAGGATCGCGTTGGCGCCCAGCCTGCTCTTGTTCGGCGTGCCGTCCAGGTCGATCATGATGTTGTCGATGGCGATCTGTTCGGTTGCCTCGATGCCGCCGATCGCCTCCAGGATCTCGCCTTCGACATGGGCGATCGCGGTCAGCACGCCTTTGCCGCCGAACCGGGTGGTATCGCCGTCGCGTAGCTCGACCGCCTCGTGTGCCCCGGTCGACGCCCCCGAGGGCACAGCGGCCCGCCCCATCGCGCCGGACTCGAGAACGACATCGACCTCGATGGTCGGGTTTCCGCGGCTGTCGAGGATCTGGCGGGCGGTGATGTCGGCGATCGCGGCCATGAACGGGTCTCCGGTCGTTGAACCGGGGCTGCGTATCATCTTAGGCCGGTTGTTGCCAGTCACGCGGGAGGCGGGGCGGTCTCAGGCGGTGAGAACCTGTTTGACGGCTGGCGAGGCGGGCGTTCGGTCCTTGTTGGCGATTGTATGCCGGCGGACGGCAGCCTAATACTTTCGAAGTCATCACGTTGGAGACGCGTATGAAACGCCTTTTCGGTCTGACCATGCTGGCGATCGCGACGGCGCCGGCCGCCGGGCTGACCCAGGTCCAGACCTACTACCATGCCGGGGCCTGGGATGCGTTCAGTGGGCGGGACGAGAAAGGCGGCGCACTGTGCGGCGTCGGCAACACCAGTCCCGACGGCGAGCGCAGGCTGTCGATGCGGTTCAACATCGGCGGTACGGCCACCAACTTCATGGTGAGCAAGCCCGACTGGACAATTCCGGATGGCAGCCGCATCGCCGTGGTGATGCAGGTCGGGTTGAATACGCCCTGGACCGAGCAGGCGGTCGGCCATGTACATGGCATGGACTGGACACTCGATCAGTCCGCGATGCAGGTATTCGACCGGCAATTTCGAGGCGCGTCCTCGATGACGCTGACGTTTCCTGACGGCAATGAGCCCCCGTGGACAATCCCGCTCGATGGATCAAGCGCCATCAGCGGAACATTCGGACGCTGCATCACCGATCTGACCCGTCAGGTGCAGACCGCGCAGCCCCCGGCCGCTGGCGACGCGGCACCGGCCGCCGGCCCCACGCAGCCATTTAGCCCGGCTGCTCCGGCGAAATAAACCGCCCGGCCGGGGTCGGGATGGCGTCAAGACGCTCCCCCCGTGTCGGCCGATACAGCTCGCTGCCGATCATCCGGACGCTGGCTTCAACGAGCGGGTCTGATCCCCGGCGCCATTGGATCGGCCGTGAGGGATGGTGACGCAGCCGGCGTCGGCGCACGCGGCAGCCACAACTCGATCGTTGTCCCGCGTCCCGGTTCGGTGATCAGCCGAAGTGCGCCCCCGGCCTCCCGCGCCAGGTTATTGACCGCGGCAAGTCCCAGTCCGGTTCCCTTGCCGACCGGCTTGGTGGTGAAAAAGGGCTCCACCGCACGGGCCAACGTCGCCTCATCCATACCGCTGCCGGTGTCGCCGACGGTGACCGCCACATAGTCGCCGCTGAGCAGCGGCAGCCGAGGTCCGCGTCGGTTGGCCTGGTCGTGCTTTAACGGCGACGGTTCGGCGCGGCGATCGATGGCCGGTATCGTTACGTTGCGCGCGCCCAGCCAGATGCGACCACCCTGAGGCATCGCATCGCGGGCATTGACGCCGAGATTGATGAGCGCGAGTTCCAGCTCGGTGGGATCGATGATAACCGGCCAGAGGTCCGGGGACGGCTGTTCAATCCCGACGTTCATTCGCGCCTCGAACGTACGGGCCAGGGTTTCGGTTACGCTCTCTAAAGACGTAAGCAGGCAAGCAGGCCTCGCCGCTGCGGGCTCACGGCGGGCAAAGCTGAGAAGCCGTCTGGTCAGTCCAACACCCCGCTCTGATGCGCGCAGGGCCGAGGCGGCAAGCCGGCGGACTTCGACCGGATCAGCGGCCCGATTTTCGATCAGATCGAGGGTCGAAATCACGATCTGCAGGATGTTCCGAAAATCGTGCGTGATGCCACTGGCCAGTTCACCGAGCGCCGCCATTTTTTGGGCGTGCAACAGGGCGCCGCTCGGATCCGAAAGATCCGCCTCCGCAGGTCCTTCCAGCGCGTTTAGCGGCTCATCTTCCATCTTGGCTCGCGTTCGGTTCGATGAAACTGAATGACGGCCGGGATGGGTCGCCGCTGTAGCGGCCCACTTGCCGGCGACAAAAGTTAGGCAGCGGCGTTCAACCGGTAGCCGCCGCCCTCGGTGATCAGCAGACGGCAATCCTTGGTGCTGGCCTCCATCTTCTGGCGCAGGCGATAGATGTGGGTTTCCAGGGTGTGGGTCTCCGTACCGGAATTGTAGCCCCACACCTTTTCCATCAGCACAGGGCGGGTCACCGGACGGGTGCCGGCCCGATACAGGAATTTCAGGATCGCGGCCTCCTTGCCGGTCAGCCGGAACCGCCGATTACTCGCGGGATCCTGAAGCAACTTGGCTGCTGGTCGGAAGGTAAACTGACCGATGGTAAAGACCGCATCCTCGCTGTTGTCGTAGACCCGAAGCTGTGCCCGCAGCCGTGCCAGAAGTTCGTTCATGCGATACGGCCTGGCCACGTAATCGTTGGCGCCGGCATTGAGTTCCTGCACGACATCGGCCTCTTCGCGCGAATCCGCTACGATGATAATCGGCATCTTGTGACCCTGCAGCCGCAACGTGGCGCAGAAGCCATGCCCATGGCCGCCGGGCAGTCCCAAGCTGAGGACGACAGCGTCGAAGCGGGCATACTCGGCGTTGAGCAACTCGTCGGCCTCGGCCACGGTTGCCGCGAAACTGACGTGCAATTCGCTGACGGTGCCGAAGCTCTCGGCCAAAACTTCGCGATGCATACGATCGTCTTCTACAATCAGGATTGGGCGAGGTCGCGACATGATCTTACTCCATTGATCCGCCGATCACAGCAGCGTTGTGATGAACAGGTGATGACGGTTTGATAACTATGTCGGTATCGGATTAGATAGCCCCGAATAGGGCTACCTTGGAATTTAGCGCGAGCCTGGCAAATTTGTTGCTTATGGAATGGGTTGGCGTCGTTGTCAGCCGAGTTGGCGAAGCGACATACAGGTGTAGGCGTCGTGCATGCTTCAGCCAGAGCGGTCTGGTGCGATCATTGTCGCGCGCAGCAATGTCGACACCAACGCGGCCTGCGACTTGGTGCCGGTTTGGGCGAACAGCTTCTTCAACCGGGTGCGCGCCGCGCCCAATGTCACATTGTTCTTGCTCGCGAATTCCAGCAGGCTGAGACCCGACATCAACCCTTCAGCGAGCTCGGCATTCTGCGGCGAAAAGGCGAATGCTACCTGCAGCCATCTCGCCAGACGCGGTCCCTCGGCGTGCAGGTTCACCGTGCAAGCGGTCATCAGCTGGTGTCCCGGCACTGGCGTGACGGTCATCAGCAGGCTGACATTGCCGTTGCGGCTCAGCAACCGCACCAGTTCGGGACGTTGGCTGATGCCGACGCGCGCCATGACAGCGGTCAGTATCTTTGCTTCACTCGAACGTCTGGCGACCAATCCAGACGGCGTTCGGCGCAGGGCCTGGTTGCCGCGAAGAAACTCGTTTCCCGCGCCGTTGACGTGAACGATCTCGCCGTTCGGGCGCAGGAGAAATACTGGCGTAGGCACGCAGTCGAGCGCCGCCGTCAGCGCTTCGGCCGGCAGCTTTTCGATTGTCAAGCTCACGTCAGCCTGCCCTGGAAGCACCGGGGTGCTGGCCCAGCGCGATGCAGGATCGTTGGATGCGGACGGTGACGACCAAAGTTGATCAGTGCAGCCACCCGCACCCGGTTCTCCCGGAATGGGTTCGGGAGGCAATCAAGCGCGACTTGCTTACGAATGATCCTACACATCCATCGATGATCTGCTGGCGGTTCTATGACAGGTTCAGAAACGATCTGGTGATGCTGACAAATAGTCGATCGCGGTGGGTAGGCCCAGTCAATCTGCTTTGTTTGCCGAAATGGTGTTTGGTTACGGCATGCAGGCCTCCTCGTCGGATCAAACAACAGTCCGGGCCAGCCGGCCGGCGTGTGCCAGAGTTCAGCCCGGGCGGTTGAGCATGCGCCAAGATCGTGCGGTAATTCACCACCAAACCAGGGTGGGCCAAACAGGCTGGGGAGCGGGCGATGGCTGCAACGGCGACGAAGACCACGTTCGGACGGATTTTTCCGCCACGTGATGGCTGGCTGGCCAAGGCCGCGCCCGAACCCATTATCGATCCCGAACTGCCGATCATCGACACGCACCACCACCTGTGGCAGCGGACCGGCGGGTCGCGGGGCGAGTCGTGGGAGGCGCCGGCGTTCCGCTACCTGATCGACGAATTTCTCGCCGACTGCGCCACCGGTCACAACATCATCGGCAGCGTGTTCCTGCAGTGCCATTCGATGTATCGCGCCGGCGGGCCGCTGCCGATGCGCCCGGTGGGCGAGACCGAGTTCGTCGCCGGCATAGCCGCGATGAGCGACAGCGGCGGCTACGGCAAGACCCGGGTGGCAGCCGGCATCGTGGGCTACGCCGATCTGACGGCCGGCGACTGGGTGACGCCGGTGCTGGAGGCGCATATCGGCGCCGGCGGCGGACGTTTCCGGGGTGTGCGGCACTCGGCGGGGTATGATGCCGATCCGATGATCGGCAACAGCGCACCCGACATACAGTCCGGTCTGTATCTCAGACCCGACTTCCGCGCCGGAATGGCCCGGCTGTCCGCGCTGGGGCTGTCGCTGGACGCCTGGGGGTTCCACCCGCAGATACCGGACATCGTTGGCCTGGCGCGGTCTTTCCCCACCAGCAACATCATTGTCGGCCATTGCGGCGGCCCGCTGGGCTACGGACAGTATGCCGGCAAGAGCGACGAAGTTTTCGCAGATTGGAGGAAATCGGTAACCGAGCTGGCAAAATGCCAGAACGTGACGATGAAGCTGGGTGGCATGACGATGCGTCTGGCGGCGTACGACTACATGGGCCTGGATGTGCCGCCGTCCTCCGAACAGCTCGCGGCGCATTGGCGTCCGTATATCGAGACCTGCGTGGATTTGTTCGGCGCCGATCGCTGCATCGCCGAGAGCAACTTCCCGGTGGAGAAGATGGGCATCGGTTTTGCTGCTCTGTTCAACGCGCTCAAGCGGCTCACCTCCGGGTGTTCGGCCGCCGAGAAGGCAGCGATTTTCGCCGACACCGCCAGGCGAGTCTACCGGCTGGACTGCTGAGCCAGGGTATGTGAGGCGGCGGCAAGGGCGATGCCGCGACATAATCCAGCGGTGACATGTTGGTCGGCTTCGGTGTCGCAGGCATCCGAAGGACTGGACGCGCCGGCCCGCAGCCGCGCGGCAGACCGCCGGAAGCTGGCCGGTCCTGTCTCGGCCTCATGGCGCGCGGCCCTCGGCAGCGTCAACCGTCGTGCAGTTCTTGTCACGGACGCGGAAGGTGGACGTCCCCACGTCTCCTGCTCCACTGCCTCGGGCAGCGCGAAGCAAACCTGGCGCAGGCGGGCCAGCGCCGCAGCCTCTGTCACACCACTTGCTTCGCCAGCCGGTCAAAGGCGGCAAGGCGGGTAATCAGTGCCTCCATCTGGCGCAGCGGGATCATGTTCGGCCCGTCGCTGGGCGCCTGGTCCGGATCGGGATGCGTCTCGATGAACACCGCGGCCACGCCAACCGCGAGCGCGGCGCGGGCCAGCACCGGCGCGAACTCCCGCTGGCCTCCGGATGATGTGCCCTGGCCGCCTGGCTGCTGCACGGAGTGGGTTGCGTCGAACACCACCGGATATCCGGTGCGGGCCATGATCGGCAGGCTGCGCATGTCGCTGACCAGGGTGTTATAGCCGAAACTCGCCCCCCGCTCGCACAGCAGGATGTCGTGGTTGCCGGTGCTGGCGATCTTGGCGGCGACATTGGCCATGTCCCACGGCGCCAGGAACTGCCCCTTCTTCACGTTGATCGCCCGCCCGGTTTCCCCGGCCGCCAACAACAGGTCGGTCTGACGGCACAGAAACGCCGGGATCTGCAGCACGTCCACCACCTCGGCCGCCGGGGCGCACTGATCCGATGTGTGGACGTCCGTCAGCACCGGCAGACCCGTCGCCGCCCGCACCGCGCCCAGGATCGACAGGCCCTCTGTCATTCCAATGCCGCGCGCCGCCGAAGCACTGGTGCGATTGGCTTTGTCGTAGCTGGATTTGTAGATGACGGGAACGCCGGTGCGCCCGGATATCTCGCGCAGGGCATGGGCCGTTTCGAGGGCGTGAGCCCGAGACTCGATTTGGCACGGGCCGGCGATCAACACGAACGGCAGCCCGTTGCCGATCGCGATGTCCCGGACCCGAACGATGCGTGCTTTATCCAGGCTCATGATCACCCCGGTGCTTCTAAGGAATGCTGCCGCAGCCTGCTTTTCCCGGCGCGCCAGGACGCGGTCAAGCACTGATACCATTCGGCGTTTGCGCCGACCGATATCAGAGTTATTTTTCGCGCGCCGCCGCCTCCTTCGCGGGCTCGCTCACCCGCCAATCCGGCGCGCAAGTGAATCGAAATGGCGCGGGACGGATTCGCAAACGAAAGATGTGATGCCAGATATTCCATTGCTATATTGCCACGGATTTCGCTATTTTGGGTAAAGAGTCTCTGTTTATCAGGTTATGCACAGGGCGCAATGAAGGAAAGCCAACGACATAATCAGATTTGTCGTCCCCGAGGGTTGTCACCGTTGCAACCCTGCTGTTACCGCCCGTCGTGTCTAGGTGGCGTGCGGGGGGGAGTTGGATGCGGTCAGCGGGAACAGGGACAAAAGTTAAAACACTGTTGCTGGGCTCCGCTCTCCTGTTCGGTTGCACCTGCCTGACGGCCAATGCCGACGCCGCCGGCGCGTGGCGGCAGCGTTCTAATAATATCCTGGTCAGGCCGACCGCGTCCTTGCAAGCACATCCGATCCAGTCCCACCGGACCCTGGAATCCGGCGTCACGCACGTCTCCCGTGGCATTTCCTGCGTTCCCTACGCGCGTCAGGTTTCGGGCATCAAGGTCGCGGGCAACGCGTGGCAGTGGTGGAATAACGCGCAAGGCCATTATGCCCGAGGCGACGTCCCCGAGGCCGACAGCGTGCTGAACTTTCGCTCCAATGGCCGCATGCGCCTTGGACATGTGGCCGTGGTCGTCAAAGTGGTGAATGCCCGGGAAGTGATTGTCGATCATGCGAACTGGCCGAGCGATGTCAGTCGGGGCAACGTATCGCGTGACGTCGCCGTGGTGGATGTTTCGGAAGCCAACAACTGGTCCGCGGTGCGGGTTGAACTGGGCCGCAGCGGCAAGTTCGGTTCAGTCTATCCAACCTATGGCTTCATTTACAATCGTCCTGACCCAGGCCTGGTTACCGCGAGTGTCATCCGTCCGGCCCCGCAGCCGGAAATCAATCCGGTGCCTTCCGATCTTCGCCCGGTCGCTGAGCGGCCATGGCGCATCCGCGAAGAGGTGGCCGAGCTTCCCGCGGATAACGCGGCAAACCGACCCGCGGGCCAATAGGCAGCTTCGGGGCGCGTCGGGCGATAACCGGACCGTCCGGGAGTGCCAGAAGATCGAGTTGGCGGCTGCCTGAAGATGCGCGGATCGTGCGGCAATCGGCATTTCAAGTCGCCGCCTGTCTGCGTGCGTATGGTCCTTCATTGGCGGGTCGCCAGGAACGTCGCCGGCTGCTAAACAACAGTCGCGCGGCAGGGTTGTCCAGTATCCGATCGCAGAGCGCGCGACGCGAAGCAACCGCGTTGCGCCGCGTCGATCGGCTAGTTCAGGCGAACAGCAACGTATCGCGCCTCTGATGCGCGATACTAGGCGTGCCGAATGTGCGCTCCAGCAGGCATGACACATCCGGTCCATGTCATCGGTGCGTCCGGTCGATCCGGCTCGGCGCTGTGCCGATCGCTGCTGGCGGACGGCGTCCCGGTCGTCCCGGTGGTGCGGCATCCCGCGAAATGGCTTGGGCTGAACATCCAGGCCGCGTTCCGGCAGGCCGACCTGCGTGTGCTCGACACAGTGCGGGCAGCGCTGGCCGGAGCGACGCGGATCGTCTCGTGTGCCCATGCCAGACATACACCGGCCATTATCGCGGCTGCTCCCGCCGGGGCGATCCTGGTGTTGCTGGGCAGCACGCGCAAATTCACCCGCTGGCCCGACGCCCACGGCAACGGCGTGCTGGCAGGCGAAGCCGCCTTCCTGAGCGCCGCACGGAGCGGCGTGATGTTGCACCCGACGATGATCTATGGCGCGCAAGGCGAGGACAATGTGCAGCGGCTGGCGTTGCTGTTGCGCCGGCTGCCGGTCATGCCGCTGCCCGGTGGTGGTCGGTTTTTGGTGCAGCCGATCTATCAGGCTGATGTCACGCGCTGCATCCGCGCCGCGATCGATCGCCGGTGGGATGGCGCGAACACGCTGGTGATCGCCGGACCGAAGCCGATCCGCTACGCCGATTTCGTGCGGGCGGTGGCGGCGGCGGCTGGTGCGCGCAAGCCGTTGATCCTCCCGTTCCCGGCCGCTCCGTTGATCCTTGCTGCCCGGCTGACCAAGCACGTCGCGGCACTGCCGACGATACAGCCCGAGGAGATCCGCCGGCTTGTCGAGGACAAGGCATTCGACATCGCGGCGATGCGCGACCTGCTGGGGATCTCTCCGGTGCCCTTGGCGGAGGGCCTTGCGCGGACCTTCGCACCGGCCCAGGAATATTAGCACCAACCAAGAGACCACGGCGCCAATCATCAAGCGCGACTTTGGTCGAGCAGCAACTGGCCGAGGGCGCTTGACGAGATGCTGCCCTCTTCGGTTATTTCTGCAACCCTTCCAGCCAGGCAGACGATGTCCCCATGACCCGTTCAAGATTGCAGACCATCGCCGATCTCTTCACCTCTCGGGCTGACGGGCTCTATGGGTTGAGCGCGGTCAACCAACGCCAGCACGCGCTGCAGGCCGCCTGGCTGGCGGAAAAGACCGGCTGCTCCGATGATCTGATCGCGGCCAGCCTGCTGCACGACATCGGGCACCTGGTCCATGACCTGGGCGACAATCCGGCCGAAGCAGGTGTGGATGATCTGCACGAGGAGCGTGGCTATGCGTTCCTCGCTGCCTGGTTTGGCCCCGCGGTGACCGAACCTGTTCGGCTTCACGTCGCTGCCAAGCGTTACCTATGCGCAAAAGAAGCAGGCTATTTCGCCAGGTTGTCGAAGGACTCGGTCCTCAGCCTGTCGCTGCAGGGCGGCCCGATGTCGGCGGCGGAGGTCGCGGCGTTCGAAGCGGTACCACATTCAACCGCGGCGGTGCAGCTTCGTCGGTTTGACGAGCAGGCGAAGGTCAAGGACCTGGAGACTCCAGCGGTCGAGCACTTTTTGCCGCATGTCGAGCGCTGCCTGCTGACGGGTTAGAACTACATTTCCACCACCACGTATTGCTGTTCGACGGTCACCGGGATGGTTTCCGCGACGTATGGGCCCTGCACAACACGCTGGCCCTCGGCGACCTCGATCGGGTAGCTGCGGACGCTGATTTTCGACGGGTCGCAAAAGCTTTGTCCGGTGCGCACATCGAACTCCCACCCATGCCAGGGGCAGCGCAGGATCTCGCCCTTGCGCGAGTAACGGTAGTCGCCTGGTGCATCTGCCTCGATGAGACCGGTCAGGATGCCCTCGCACATCGGGCCACCCTGGTGCGGACAGCGATTGAACAAGCCGAAGAATTCACCGCCGAGGTTGAACACGGCGATCTGGCGTCCGCGAATCGTCACGAGTTTTCTCTGTCCAGGCGGAATTTCCTCGACCGTCGCGACCACATGCTTGCTCATTATCCAGCGGTTCCTGCTCAGCCGATCCAGTGCGACGCTAATCAAGCCGGCGTGCTGCCGCAACCGTGCGGGTCCCCTGGGCGGTCGCGGCAGCATGCAAATCCTGACAGCTAGGTGTGCGGGGCTGGCGGCGGCACTACGGCCGTGGGCTCGCGGTCTGCTCTCCGATCGGCATGTCCATCCGGGTGGCATCCTCGGGTGCCCGGCCGTGCAGCAGCAGCGCGACCAGGCCGGTCCACCCGGTTTGATGGGAAGCACCGAGCCCCTGCCCTGTGTCACCATGAAAATATTCATGGAACTGCACGAGATCGCGAAAATGCGGATCGTCCTGTCGTAGCGCCTCATCACCGGACGCCGGTCGCCGACCATCCGGGCCGCGCAGGAACAGCCGGGTCAACCGGGTCGACAACTCATCGGCGATTTCGCGCAGGCTATGGGTGGCGCCCGACCCGGTCGGGTACTCCACCCGGAAATCGTCGCCATAGTAATGATAGAAGCCGTAAAGCGACTCCAGCAGCATAAAGTTCACCGGCATCCAGACGGGTCCACGCCAATTCGAATTGCCGCCGAATGCTCGGCTGTTGCTGTCGCCGGGGACGTAACATACCCGGAACTTCTGACCATCGAGGTCCAACTCGAACGGATCGTCGAGATGCACGCGCGAAACACTTCTGATGCCATAGGGCGAGAGAAACGCCGTCTCGTCCAGCATTCGGCGCAGCAACGCTTTCATCCGGCTGCCGCGCAACAAGGACAGCAGGCGGCGCGATCCCTGACCTTCGACATCCCAATGCGACACCAAAGCCGCCAGATCGGGCCGATGGTCGAGCACCCACTGCAGGCGTTCGGCGAATTCCGGCGAGCGCTCCAGCATCTCGGGCTCCAGCACCTCCACCGCGAACAGCGGGAAAAGGCCGACCAGGGAGAACAGCCGCAGCGGAACAGCGGAACCGTCGGGGCGCTGCAGCACGTTGTGATAGAACTTGTCGACCTCGTCCCAAAGGCCGCGGCGGCCGTTCTGGCGCATCATGGCCTCGGCGATCGCCAGGAAATGCTCGAAGTATTTCGTTGCCGTTGATTGATAGACGCGATTGCGGGTCGCGAGCTCCAGCGATATCCGCATCATGTTCAGCGCGTACATCGCCATCCATGAAGTGCCATCGGACTGATCGACCCGACCCGCCACGGGCAACTTCTGGCTGCGATCGAACACGCCAATGTTGTCGAGGCCCAAGAAGCCGCCCTGAAAGACGTTGCGACCTTCAACGTCCTGGCGGTTCACCCACCCGGTGAAGTTCATCATCAGCTTATGGAACACGCGCTCCAGGAATTCGAAATCGGGCGCGCCACGCAGTGCGGCATCCATGCGGTACACGCGCCACGCGGCCCAGGCGTGTACTGGTGGATTGACATCGCCGAAGGCCCACTCGTAGGCCGGCAGCGACCCGTTGGGGTGCATGAACCATTCATGCGTCAGCATCAGAAGCTGCTGCTTGGCGAACTCCGGGTCGATCAGCGCGAACGTCACGGCCTGGAACGCAAGGTCCCAGGATGCATACCATGGATATTCCCATGTATCCGGAATCGATATTATGTCGCGATTGTTTAGATGCTGCCAGTCGCTGTTGCGGATCGCCTGACGTTCGGGTGGCGGCGGTGGCTGCAACGGATCGCCTTGCAGCCACCGCCGAACATCGTAACGATAGAACTGCTTTGACCACAGCATGCCGGCCAACGCCTGGCGTTGCACCAGCCGAGCATCTGGGTCGGCGACGTGTTCCTGCAGAGCGGCATAGAATTCATCCGCCTCGGCGATGCGCTGGGCGAACAGCGCGTCGTGGTCCGAAAACGGCTGGCCGCCCGCATTCGCCGGGCGCCAGCGAAGTCGGAGCACCTTCCGTCCGCCGGCCGGCAGCGTCAGCTTCACATCGGCGGCACACTTGGTTCCCTGCTGACGATCCACCGCATCCGCGCGCCCATCGACGATGAAATCGTTGATGCCGTCCTTGAATGGTCCTGTGGCCTTCGCTCCAAACAGGAGCGGCGTATTGGTCTCATTACGACAAAACAGCCAGGTGGCATCGGTGTCGACCGACAACAGCCGTTCCGGCATCCGGTTGTGCAGGGCGCTTACGCCGCCATCCGATAAACTCAGCCTGGGCTCCGGGATCCCCGGGCGCCAATCCCAGGTGTTGCGCGCCCAGAGCTGCGGCAGCACGTGCAATTCAGCGGCCCGCGGTCCGTGATTGTCGATATTGATCCGTATCAAGACGTCTTCCGGGGAGGCCTTGGCATATTCCACCGTCACGTCGAAGTAACGGTTTTGGTCAAAGATGCCGGTTTCCGACAATTCGTATTCCGGCTGATCAAGGCCGCGGCGCGCGTTCTCCGCGAGCAACGCCTGATAAGGAAACGCCGCATGAGGGTATTTGTAAAGCATTCGCATATATGAATGCGTCGGCGTCCCATCCAGGAAGTAATAGAGTTCCTTGACGTCCTCGCCGTGATTGCCCTGCGCGTTGGTCAGGCCAAACATTCGTTCTTTCAGGATCGCATCGTGTCCGTTCCACAAACCGAGCGACAGGCACCAGCGCAATCTATCGTCCGCGAAGCCGGCGATGCCGTCTTCCCCCCACCGATAGGCGCGGCTGCGGGCGTGCTCGAACGGAAAATAGGTCCAGGCCTCGCCGCCGGCGGAGTAGTCTTCGCGCACGGTGCCCCATTGCCGTTCGGCGAGATAAGGTCCCCACCGCAGCCAAATGTCTCGGTCGGCGAGGCGTTTTCCCTCAGTCGTGTCCAGCAGGTGACTCGGCATGGGGCATCCTTGCAAATAAAGAAGGAGTCACAACTGCTCAGTATCGTTCGATAGCACGGGGGATGACTCGGTATGCTGACCTATTATTCATTCTTCCCCGGCATTTCTTTTTGTGAAACAGTGAGCAAGATTTGCTGGCGAAAGCAAGATTTGCTAGCGAACTTCGATATCACGGTTCGATAAGCTTGCGCAGAGACGGGTGTATATCTTCGCGGGAAACCGAGAAACCATGGAAGATCTCTCTGTCAGGATAGGTTCTCCTAAACTCGAGATATTCACCTTGGTAAAACGCGTATCGCAAATTTCCAACTGAGATTGATATCAGCAGAGCCTCTTGCGCGGTGCCGTCGGCCAATTGCATTGGAGAAACCCAGACGCCCCCTGGTCGATAGTATCCTGATGTTCCGTGCTTCGATGAAGCTGCGTAGCGGGGCCACCAATCACGGAAGCCACAGAAATCGAATGCGTTTGTAATGGATATTGGGAGTTCAGAGTCCTCCCGGTGGACAATTAGCTTTGACTGATTAAAAAGGGCCACGCCCCCAAAGCTGAGCCATCTTGCGTCCGATCGAATTAAATCCTGACGCACTGCGCCTTCGACGCCAATAAGTTCTCTGTTGTCACAGGACACCTTCACGAGACACAGATCAAGTTCCGCATATTGCGCATGGTTTCGTGTGTAAATATACCATTGTCTACGTAGATCTCTATTCTTCAGCATATCGATATCCGACTTTAGATTGGAGCCACTTCGTCTCAATGGACGGGTTTCAATTGTGTCATCATAAAAAATTTTGACATTTTGCCTTTTGATTGCTGTTAAGATGTAATTGAAACATCTGACAATTAAGTTAATCGCGTCTTCGGCGTCCTTTGGTGTGTGGCATTGACGGTCCACTGATAATGGGTTAAGAAAAATTTCGTTCTGCATCGTTAAAGTAAGGCCAAGTCGTTTTCAATTTGGTCAAAGAAACCTTCGGGCCAGTTGCTAATTCGGCCATTTATGTCAACATCGGCGCGGAGCACGCTAGGCTCAACAAACTGAGCGAATTCTTCATGGGCGGCTTGGCCCACCCGGCTCGAGCTTGAGAAGAAATAGATAGCCGTATCTTCCGGTTTGATGATCTTGTCTTTTATCGCGACACGAATCCCATTCAGGACGTGGTCACTATGTGTCTCCACAATAATTCGCACTCCACCCCCGGCAATTGACGCGAGGAAACGGCCCATTCGGGATTGGGCCCGTGGATGGAGATGCGCCTCCGGGCTATCAATCACTAGCATTTGTCCCGACCGTAAAACTAGGCCCGCAACCAAAATCGGAAAGGCATAGCTGAGCCCGTAGCCAACGTTTGAAGGTCGATGCCAATCTTTTGTGATGGAGTTTCGCAGCTGCAATTGGATCAGACCAGTCCGCTCTAACCCCTGAGCGGTTACTTCAAACCCGGGAAAAAGCTCCCCTCCCCAGGCGCACACCTGACGGCGCAAAGTCGGAGCAGCATCATTCGTTGAGCGACGCGCTTTTTCTACCTCCTCTTCCGACAGGCGGTTCAACCACCACGGTGCGAATTCCCCCCGGGCTCCGACGTCACCATAGATGGGGTCACCGCTCTCAGGAGAAGGAAAGACCTCCTGGTTTGCCGTCCGAAGCGCACCGATAAAGCACAGATTTCGAAGTGCGGATGTCAATGCAAATAGGTCAGTTGTTCCCCGGCCAGTGGGCAAGAAGTCGTCTAGCGCCGTGTCTGCTTCCAAAGGCACGCTATGCGAACCGGTCAGGTCCGTAATCTCGATGGAGGATATACGTAGAGCGGGCGCACCGCGATCCGCGGGATCCAACCACCATATCACTCGGGATTGTTTGCCTTCGAAGCCAAGTCCGATCTCGCGAGGTAGACCATGTCCTCCATTAACTATCTCTCCGGCGGTCCCTAATTGCACCAGTGGTCCGTTCAGGCCGATCCATGGGGTCCGACCATTGGCCCGAAGCGCTTGAGCAAACAGAAGAGCACCCTGAGTTGTGGTCGATTTCCCGCCAGCGTTAAAACCGCTCAGCACGGTTAGCGGCGCAAGGGGAAGTGATAGTTTTCCGTAGCATTTCAAATTATTAATGTGGAACGTATCAATCACGATACTACCGATTGCAGTGCTTCAGTAGCCTTTTCAAAGCGCTTACGGATCTGGTTAGTGCTGTTAGTAGCAGCAGAGATGGCTGCAACGAAATCCCCATCCGCGAGTAAATCTATGACTGCCTTGCGAGCCGCTTCCTTCCGGTGTGCAGAGGGCTTCTGCGGAAATCCAGCAAAAATGACGGAACAAACGTCAAAAAACGCAATGTTAAGTGGGGAGCGCTTGCCGGCCGGGTCGCTTTCAGCGAGAGACTTTCGAAAAGCGTGATTACCGAATAAGATTTGGTTACTTCTCATTGAGTGATCGAATTCAACCCTAAGTTGATCCAATTCTGATTCTTGCGTTAAATTCATCCGTTCAAGCGTTTGACCCAAAAATCCGTCCATGTCGCCTCCGCGATAGGCAGAATACGTTAGCAACCGGAACGCGCAAAACCGATTTATTGCTTCACGATCGCGCATCGTCGTCGCGACAAGCGACCGGCCGGTCGCTGTCAGGAATGGCTGGGACTCCGCCGCCGCTTTAAGCCATCTTGTCGCCGGGCCGTTGTAGAGGCTGTTTCTCATCTGCTGCCGGGTTAGGGCTACACCGCTATTGACCCGATCAAAGATATCTAAACGAGCCCGCTCCGGAGCTTTGGCATCAAGAATGTAGAAAATCAGTTGCGTATCTTCAATGCGCTCCTGCAAAGTCAACGGCAAATCCTTGTAGCGTTTGCCGTCCAGCGGATGCCCCTTCGCTTGCTCCTTGTCCGACGCCAAACCAATTAGAGCGAAGTTACCCTCCATATAACGTTGCAACGTGGTAAGTCGCTGTAAGCCATCTACTACTATAATTTTCCCGTCTTTGGCCTCTGCGACATAGAAGACCGGCAACGGGATGCGCATAAGGCACGATTCTATCAACTTCGACTGCTTCTCAAGACCCCAAACAAAGTCACGTTGGAAATCCGGGTCAAGCTGATATCGCTTTGCCCTGATTCGCTTAACAACCTCATTGACTGATCGCTCCTCCTTACGGACGAAAACGCTGTCGAGGGGGTACTCGCTCCAGCCCGAGTTGTAACTCGAATCAAGACCGTCAACTTGCTCGGCAACCATCGCACTGTCAGACACGCAAATTTTCTCTCTTTATGTTCCCGCCGCAGGCCACTATGCAAATAGCACAGACTGATAAGCTAGCCGATACCGTCGGTTCATACATTCGACGCTGTCAAATTATTCGTGCGTCAGCGGCTCCACAAAACTAGGTAGTACCAGTTCACACGCGCAGAAGATCTCCCCGGTGCCACCACGCAAGATGCGCCCGTTGCGCCCCGCTAGACCCGTTCATGTCTGCCAGCATTGCCTTGATTTCCATGATGCACGGCCGAGCTAATCGGGCAAGGGGGCGCGGAGATGTCGGCCAATAGTTCGATAGAATCGGCCGCCTATCCCTCAGCATCTACCGGGGCCGCGATGCCAACCGCCTTTCATACGCCTGGGCGAGCAGAGTGCTGGGAAACAGCAGCGCGAAATAGATCAGCGCCACCACGGTGTAGACCTCCAGCGGCCGGTAGGTGTCCGCTGTCACCAGCGTGCCGTTGTACAGCAGATCCGGGACGGCGATGGTCGAGACCAACGAGGTGTTCTTCAACTGCGTGATGGACTGGTTGACGAATGGCGGGATCATCCGCCGCACCGCCTGCGGCAAGATCACCCGACGCATGACGTGCCATCGTCGCAGCCCGAGCGCGCGGGGCGGCATCCCACTGGCCTTGTTCGATGGAGATAATCCCGCCGCGGAAGATTTCGGCGTAGAACGCCCCGGTGTAGCAGGACAGTGTCATGGTCGCCGCTACCACCGCTGGGATCTGGATCCCCAGCAGCACCGGCAGCGCGTAGTAGAACCAGACGATCTGAACCAGCAGCGGCGTGCAGCGGAAGGCCTCGATGAAGGCAACCAGGGGGATGTTCAACAGCCGCGAACGCGACAGCCGGCCCAGGCCCACGGCCAATCCGATGATCAGGCCGACGAAGATCGTTGCGCCAGTGTAGCCCAGCGTGACCAGCACGCCGCGCCAGAACAGCGGCGCGTAGCGAAGCAGGAAGGCGAAGTCCCACTGGTAGTGCAACGTGGAACTCCTTTCGATGGTTTGGCATGATGCGGGAGACTATGGCGGCGCAGGGCCTGAACCGGCCCCGGCTTGGGAAGACCGCGCTCAGAACGTCAAGGTGGGTGGAACCTGCTCACGGGTGACGCCGAATTTGGCCAGTCCCTCAAGCATCCACTCGCGGATCTGCCCGGTGCCGCGGTTCATGTCGATCCAGGCATTGATCACTTCGCGGAAACGGGTATCCGGTTCCCGCTGCAGACCAAGGCAGCTCGGCAGCGCGACGGTCGGATCAGTCAACAGGTAGAACGGCCCGAGCGACGGGTTCTTTCCCACCGTGGACAGCCCCAGCATGGCGGCCTGGATGTGCGCGTCGGCGCGTCCCGATTGCAGCGCCAACGTGCACTCATCGCGCGTCTTGAAGCCGACCAGGTTGGCCTTCGGGCAGTAGCGACGCGCGACGGTTTCGTGCAGGCTGCCAATATCGAAGACGACAGTCAGCGTCGGCTTGTTCAGGTCGTCCCAGGTCTTGGGCGCCAGGCCGTGCTTTGCCAGGCAGCCGAACGGGTGGATGATCATCGGCCGGGAGAAGGCAATCGACAGCGCTCGCGCCGGCGTCGGATTTAGGGCAAAGGCCAGATCGACCTTGTTGGATTGCAGGTCCAGCACCGAATTGCCGTAGGTCGATTCGACATATTGCAGCTTGGAGTCGAAGACCTTGGCGATATCCAGTGCCATCGAAATGCACGCTCCCGACCACGCTCCGGTGACGAGATCCTTCTGGAAATAGGGCAACTCACCCGGCAGCGCGGCGATACGCAACACCTTGGTGCGGCGGACGCGGTCGAACGTGCTCTCGGCCGTGTCCTGCGCGAATGCGATCCCGGCCCAGCCCAGTATCGGCAACAGACCGAGGCCGATGGCCAGGCGGCGGCGGCCTATCATGCGGATTCCGTCGTTCTCTATCATCAGCTTAATCCTCCTGCCCTACAGCCGGATCCAGTAGCACGACAGGTCGGCGCTCGGGAGGCTTCGGCCTGGGGTCAACAGGCCGTCGCCTGGTGGACGTACTCGTGCAGGCCATTGGTCATGCAAGCCCGGGGCCAACAATCATGCGCGCGCAAGTCCTGGGCCAACAATCATGCACAAGCCCGGAGCAATGCCCACCCACAGGCGCTGGGTCAAAACCCCGCGAAAGCGCCGAGCCGGTAGCCTGCTCTGTTTGAAAACGACTGGCCCGATTAAACAGGCTCCTCGCGACTCGGGCGAGCGGCCTATGGCAAGCTTCATTTTTGGCTGGCAGGGGAGACAACGACGGATGATCCGGTTCCTGGCGACGGCTGCACTGGCGATGCTGGCGCTGCTGCAAGCATCATGTTCGGCCAATACGCCGGGCGAGCAGCAGACTCTGGTGGATCGGGCTACCCTTACTGTTCAGGACATGGTGGCGCAGACTGTCTCGCAAGGCCCGCACGATCTGTTGCGGCGCGCCAAGGGGGTGATGATCTGCCCGCGGATCTTCAAGGCGGGCTTCTTCTTCGGCGGCGAAGGCGGAAACTGCGTGTTGCTGGCCCGTGCTGGAAACGGCACCTGGTCCTATCCCGCGTTCTACACGATCGGCAGCGGCAGCTTCGGCCTGCAGATCGGTATCCAGGACAGCGAACTGCTGATGCTGATCATGACAGAGAAAGGTCTGAATGCGGTGTTGGACAGCCAGATAAAGCTGGGCGCGGGCGCCTCGATCGCCGTTGCCACGATCGGTGCCGGGATACAGGGATCGACAACGACGGCTGTGGGCGCCGATATCGTTGCATTCTCGGCGAATCGCGGCCTGTTCGGCGGCATCGCGCTGGAGGGTAGCGTGATGTCGGCGCAGACACCATGGAACCAGTCCTATTACGGCCGATCCTTCGCCGCACGCCAGTTGGTGATGGACATGCAGGGCAGCAACCCAGGTGCCGATCCGCTGCGCGCCCTGCTCACCCGGTATGGGTCGGCGGGTAATGTCGTGTCGGTACCGGCTCAGACGCCGCCGCCGGGCTACGCCCCAGCCTATCCGCAGTATGAGCCTCCGGGCACGCGGTCCGCCGCGCCACCTTCCACCGAAGGATCTCCGACGACGGCGCCCAGCGGCCGAGGCCCGGTGCAGCAGCAGAACCTGGCGCCCCCCGGGCGCTAAACAGCTAGTACAGCCAGGCCCGAGACGGTCTTGATGGTCTGGTCGGGGCTGGCTCACTGACGCATTGGCCACCGCCCTGCCGCAAGGTCCGCCTTCCTTGCCCTGCCGCACCGCCGCGCTGTAGGGTCATCGCCATGGAGCCGTTCTGGAAGACGAAGTCGCTTGAGCAGATGAGCGGCGATGAATGGGAGTCGCTGTGCGATGGCTGCGGCAGGTGCTGCTTGCACAAGCTGCGAGAGGAAGAGACCAACGCGTTGTCGTTCACCAATGTCGCCTGCCGGCTGCTTGATCTCGACTCCTGCCGCTGCGGTGACTACGCGCGCCGACAACGGCGGGTGCCCGATTGCGTCGGCCTGACCCCCGCGGCGCTGCAGGAAATCGACTGGCTGCCGCCATCCTGCGCGTATCGCCGGGTGCATGAGGGCAAGGGGCTGGCGTGGTGGCATCCGTTGGTTTCGGGCAGTCCCGATACCGTGCATCAAGCCGGGGTTTCAGTGCGCGGGCGAGCCATTAGCGAGCGCCGGTCGGGCGCGTTGGAGGACCATGTGGTGGCGTGGCCTGGCAAGCCGCCTCGGATCAGACGCTCCGACGATGGTGAAGTGCCTCGCGAACAGGACATGGCGACCAGGACACGGCAAACAGGACACGACAAATCGGAATAAGGGAGACGGCATGATGCTGAAGGGTGCGTTGTTTGGCGGGATCAATGCCGCGGTGGTGACGGCGATGAACACCGATCTGTCGATTGACGTCGATCGGATGGCTGAGCATTGCCGATGGCTGCTCGCCAACGGCTGCAATGGGTTGGCCGTATTGGGAACGACCGGCGAGGCGAACAGCCTGGGCATCGGCGAGCGGCTGGAAGTTCTGATCGGGCTCGCGGCCAGGGGCATCCCCGCGGCGAAGATGCTTCCCGGCACCGGGACCACGGCGATCACCGATACCGTGCTGCTGACCCGCAGGGCAGAGGAGCTTGGCTGCCGTGGTGCCCTGCTGCTGCCGCCGTTCTACTACAAGAATCCGTCCGACGATGGCCTGCTGGACTACTTCAACGAGGTGATCCAGCGGGTTAGCGGCGACATCAAGATCTACCTGTACAATTTCCCGCAGCAATCGGCGATCCCGTTCTCGGTTGGGTTTATCAGCCGGTTGCTGCGGGCAAACCCGGATAAGGTCAAAGGTATCAAGGACAGTTCGGGGAACTATGAGAACAGCCTGTCCTATGTCGAGGCGTTCGCTGCTGACGGGTTCGAGGTGTACGCGGGCGATGACTCGCTGCTGAAGCCGCTGCTGGAGAAAGGCAGTGCCGGCAGCATCACGGCGGCGTCCAACGTGAACTGCGCACTTGGCGCGGAGGTGTATGCGAACTGGGACAACGCCGCTGGTGCGGCCGCGCAGGAGGTTTTGTCGGCGACGCGCAAAGCGGTTATCTCGGTCCCGCTGATCCCTGGGTTGAAGACCCTGGTGGCCCGAAACACCGACGATGCGCGGTGGCTGAATGTCCGGCCGCCGCACATGAAGCTGACGCCGACGCAGACCACTGCCCTGTTCAAGGCCTTCGACGACAGCGGCATCAGGTTGGCCAAGGCGGCTTAGAGCGTGATCGCCTCAGGTTGAATTGGTCACGCGCTAATCCACACTGTTTGAAAGTGCGGTTCCCGTCCGAGGTCGGTTCAACCTCAGACGATCGCGCTTCAAGCCGTCTACGCGGCGGGCGGTTCGACGACTCGCCATCCCGCCATCGCCGATCGGCGGCTGGTAATGCAGTCGGATCTGCATCAGTCGGGCCGCGATACCGGGTCAGCAGACTTGCGGCTCGAACGTCCCGCGCGGCACAATAATCCGATGTCGATCCCCATCCTGGTGCGGCGCCTGCCGCATGCCGAAGGCCTGCCGTTGCCCTCGTACGCCACCGCCGGGGCGGCCGGGATGGACCTGATCGCGGCGGTTTCCAGTCCGGTCACGGTGCAGCCCGGAGAGCGAACCCTGATCCCGACCGGCCTGGCGATCGCCTTGCCGTCGGGTTACGAGTTGCAGATCCGTCCGCGCTCGGGTCTCGCCCTACGCTATGGGATCACCTTGCCCAACACACCGGGAACCATCGATGAGGATTATCGCGGCGAGATCGCGGTCATCATCCTGAACACGGGAACCGCTGCCTTCGTCGTGGCACGTGGCGCGCGCATCGCCCAGGCGGTGCTGGCGCCGGTCAGCCGAGCGGTCTGGCGGGAAGTGCCAAGCCTGGATGTCACGCCGCGCCGCGCGGGCGGCTTTGGCAGTACCGGCGAGCATTCCATATAAAACTCTCCGGCTCTTGTATCACAGGAACTTGAACACAAAATCTGGTGTATCCAGTTAGCCGTTGCTATATAGTAAGTGTACCGCCATCAGAAAGATGGTGCTCTCTCAGTGGGAACTCCGATGATGGCCACACAGTTGGCGGATGCGGAACTGCTCGATCCTCCGAAGGATCACCCACCGATCGCGCGCTCGCAGACAATCTTTGAACCGTATGTAGCCGAGGAAGAGGGGCGGTCGCTGGCGTCCCGCGGCATCGTCATCGCGATGCTGATCTCTCTGCCCTTCTGGGCGCTGATCGCGTTCACGATCTTTCTTCTGTCGTAGCGGTGTCACACGATCAGGGGGAGTCCGGTGCGACGTACCGGCGGCCGGTGATCCTTTCATCATCGCATGCGGGTTGACCATCGGGTGGTCGCTGGTTTTTCGGCGGGGATGCGTCACCCGATTTCCCTTGCCGCTTTACTGCTGTTGGCAACGCTGGCGCCCGGTCTGTCTGCGTCGATCTCGCGCGGGCAGCCCTCGTCGGCTTTGCCGCCCACGATCACTGACCATTTCTTCCTGTCGTCCGATGGGGTTCAGCTACACTATCTGGAAGCAGGCCCCCCGGCCGGGCATACCCTGGTCCTGGTTCCCGGGTGGACCATGCCGGCCTGGATCTGGATGCCGCAGATCCTGGCGTTTTCCCGGCATTATCACGTCGTGGCTTTCGACCCGCGCGGGCAGGGCGACTCGGCGGTTCCCACCAATGGCTATGGACCGGAGCGAAGAGGTCGCGACGTTGCCGAACTGATCGCTCATCTGGCGTCGTCCCGGGTCGTCGTGATCGGCTGGTCGTTGGGGGTGCTCGATACGCTCGCTTCGATCCACGTTGCCGGTGATCGGCGGCTGGCAGGCCTGGTGCTGGTCGATAACTCGGTGGGCGAGGAGCCGCCGCCGTCCTATCGACCGGTTCAGTCGCACGCCGGCCGGCCACCAAACCACGCCGCGGCGATGAAGCAGTTCGTGCGCGCGATGTTTCATCGTCCGCAGCCGCCGCTGTATCTCGATCGCCTGACCCAGGCTGCCCTGCACACGCCAGAGGCCGCGAGCCGGCTGTTGCTGGCCTATCCGGTCCCCAGGTCGTATTGGAAAGAGGCGGTCTACGCGACAAAAGTGCCTTTGCTCTACGTCATCCGCCCACGTTGGGTTGCACAGGGAGAGAACCTCGTGCGACACCGGCCGGACACCGTGATGGACGTGTTCAGTGACACCGGCCACGCGCTTTTCGTCGATGATGCGGCGCGCTTCAACAGCGTGACCGAAAACTTTCTCCGGCGGTATGTCTGGCCTTGAACTTGATTGCGCTTTTCCTCGTCTCGCTTGCCACGGTGGGTTATGAGACGGCCCTGACCCGCTATTTCGCGGTGGCGAAATGGTCCGAGTATGGCTACTGGGTTATTTCCATCGTGATGGTCGGATTTGCGCTCAGTGGCGTGATCCTGGCCCTTTGGCGTGACCTGTTCGCCCGGCGCGCACCGGTTTTGCTGGCGGCGCTGCCAGCGGCACTCGTGCTGAGTGCCGCGGTCGGTTACCACTTTACCACTACCAATCCGTTCAACCCGTTGCAGTTGCAGAATCCGGTGACATGGCAGCCGCAGCTGTGGAACATCGCTGGCTATTATGCCGCGCTGCTGCCTTTCTTCTTTCTGGCCGGCTTGTTCATCAGCCTGAATTTCGTGCGCTACGCCGACCGCATCGGCCAGGTCTATGCGTTCGACCTGACCGGCGCGGGAGCGGGAGCGGCCGCGGTGCTGGCGGCCATGTATGCTGTGCACGCATTTCGGCTGGTGCCTCTGCTGCTGGTCCCGCTGGCGATTGCCGCGTTCTTCATCAGCGGCGTCCATCGATGGAAGGCGGTGTTGGCAGCTGTCCTCGCCCTGGCCGTGGCCGAGGCGGTATTGCTGCTGGACGATGCAACGGCCTACAATGATTTCAAGGTGATCTACGCACCGCTGCACACGCCGAACGCGAAGATCGTCGCCTCGGTTAACTCGCCGCGCGGCGACTACGCCTTGCTCGACGACTTTACCGAACGGGTGGACACCGACATCTCCAACAACGCCGGCCTGCTCGGGCTGGCCGGGCCGCCGCGCAGCTATGGGCTCTATCGCGACGGCAACCGGATCGCCGCGCTGCCAAAACGCCGGCCAATCGTGTCGGATTATGCCTCGGCGGCGCTCGATGCGCTGCCCTACCAACTGATTCCGCATGCCAGGGTGATGCTCGCGGGTGCCTCCGGCGGGTTCCGCACCGCGGAGGTTTTGCGGCTGGGTGCCGCGCAGGTCCGCGTGCTGGAGCCAGAGCCTGAGCTGCTCCGCATCATGCGCGAAGGGCTCGATCCGGTGCTGCCGATCAACACCATGCCGCGGGTGCATGTTGTTGGCGCCGGGCCGTTGGCCGATACCGGTCGCGGCGTCTACGACGTGGTCGACCTGTCGGCCGACTTTCTCGACGCGGCGGAGACGAACGCGACAGCCTTCACGCGGGAAGCGATCGTCTCTTACCTGCACGTGCTCGCTCCCGACGGCATGGTGTCGATACCGGTCTCGATCCGCGACTTCCCGGTCTATGCGTTGCGCATGCTCGCCACCGTGCGCGCGGCGCTGCTGTCGGCGGGCATCAGCGATCCCACCAACCATGTAATCGTGTACCGCTCCGCATGGAACGTCCGCATCCTGGTCTCCCGCGATGGCTGGAGCGACGCAGACATCGCCGGTGCGCGCAAATTCTGCGACGATCGGTCGTTCGACCTGTCCTGGTATCCGGGCATGGACGTGGCGAAAGCTCGGGCAGGCATTTACAACGACTTGCCCGCCGTCTCTTTCGATAAGGGCGAGGTGGAAACGGGTGGACCCGATGACGCCATCGCCGATGAGGCGCAGGCGGTTCTTTCCGGCCGTCCGACGACATCGAGCGAGCAGTTCAACCTCTCGCCGATCACGCTGGACCGACCGTTCTTCTACGCCGTACTGCGGCTGGACCGGATCGGCACCATTCTGAAGCGGTTGGAGATCCTGCCGCAGGCCGAGGTTGGTGCTTTGGTCAACCTCGCCGTCCTGGCGCAGGCGATGGTGATCGCCGGGCTGGTGCTGCTGGTACCTTTCCTCGCGCCGAGACGTATCCGTGCCCCGGAGGCCGGCGTGATCCGGGCGGTGATCTATTTCCCGGCGCTTGCGCTGGGTTTCCTGTTCATCGAGATCTACCTGATCGAGAAGGCAAGCTTCTGGCTTGGTGACCGGACGGACGGCTTCGCATGGGTGCTGACCGGGATGCTGGTGTTCTCCGGTCTCGGCAGTCTGCTCTCGCAACGGTTTGTCGCCCGGCCGCGCCCGGGCATGGCGCTGGTGGCCGCCGTCGTTCTGGTCTGGAGCGCGGTGGCGTTCGTGGCCGTCGAGCCGCTGATCCTGTCGACGCTCGATTGGCCGTTTTCGGCGCGGGCCTGCCTGTTGCTGATGCTGATCGCGCCGGTATCGGTGGCGCTGGGGCTGCCATTCCCGCTGGGCCTGAACCGAGCCGGGACCGGCGGATTTCTGCCGTGGGCGTGGGGGCTGAATGGGGCATTTTCGGTGGTGGCGACGCCGCTGGCAAACCTGATCGCCCGTGAGGCCGGATTTAGCAGGGTGCTGTTGTGCGCGGCGTGCCTTTATGGCATCGCCCTGGTTAGCTTTCCGGCGACAAGGAAAAGATCAGTTTGGCACGATATCACAGCAGCATCACCCGCCGCGGAGTAATCTCGGCTGCCGGTTCAGTCGCATTACTACCCAGCATCGGACCGGGTCGCGCGCATGCGGCACCGGTGTGGACAAAAGCGGCTTACGAGCGGGCGATGCGCGAGTCCGGTCGCCCGGTCAGCCTGACCGACGCGCAGTTCGACGCGATCCAGAACCGCAAGCCGGCGGCGATGAAACGTATCGCGGCCTATCTGAAGGACCATCTGGGATCCGCCGACCCGGCGGTGCTGGCGGCGTTCGACGCGGTGCCGCGGGAATACTACCACTATGAGTATCCCGAACACCGGGCGACGCCGGGCGATGCCTACGAAGACAATCCGAAGCCCTGGGCGCTGGGCTACGGTTCGGCATTATCAGATTATCTGGGGCAGGCTTACATGACCCAGATCTGCAAGCCGAAGCCGGGCGAGGTTACCCTGGAGATCGGCACCGGCAGCGGTTTTCAGAGCAGCCTGCTGTCGCGGATCGTCAAGACCGCCTACTCGATCGAGATCATCGAACCGCTTGGCAAGGCGGTCGGAAAGATCTTCGGACCGCTTGGCTACGATAATGTCCGCACCCGGGTGGGCGACGGCTACTATGGCTGGCCGGAGATCGCCGGCGGGTTCGACATCATTATCGTGACATGTGCCGCGACGTTCGCTCCGCCCGATCTGTTCAAGCAGCTGAAACCCGGCGGGCGAATGATCATTCCGATCGGCCAGCCGTTCAAGCGCGGACAGGTGCTGTACACCTATACCAAGGATACGGTGGGCAAAATCCATTCGCGGCGGGACATTGGCGTGTTCTTCATTCCGATGACTGGCGCGATCACCAAGAACGCGCCAGTCAAGCCGGAGACGGTGTCGGATCATCCGGCCGCGCCGGACAAGGCGGTCGAAAGCAAGTCGAACACCGAGTAGCCGCCAGCAAAGATGGGCTAGCGGGAGGGCATGCGCGCGAGCGCCTGGGGCGCCTCGATTTGGCCTGGCGTGATCGCTTCAGGTTGAAGCGATCACGCCAGTTCCGGTTGTCTGAGAGGGCGATTCACGCCTGCGGCTGGTTCAACCTCAGCCGATCGCGCTCTGGGCGCCGCTGCTGGCGCTCGATGATCACAGCCTCGGCGGTGGCCACCACACGTTCGGCGTTGCGGCTCCAGGTCAGTGACTTCGCGGCAATGGTGTGGCGGGCACGGTCACCCAGTTGGGCACGCAAAACGGGATCGTTGCATAGACGCAGCAGAGCGACTTCCATAGCGTCCTCCCGGATTGTATCGAAGAGCAAAGCATTCTCACCGTCGGTCAGGATCTCGCGGATATTCTCGCTATCGGGCGCCACGATGGGCCGGCCAAGCTGCAGGTATTCAAACAATTTTAACGGCGAGGAGTACGGGGTGAGCCCCGGCAGCACCGCGACATCAAACGCGGCGATATACCGCGCGACGTCATCGCGTGGCACAATACCGACGATGGTCAAGCGGTCTGCGACGCCGCGGGCACGTGCATGCTGCTGCAGGGATTGGCGGGCTGGACCATCGCCTACGACCAGGATGTGCAGATCAAACCGGTCCTGATGTGAAGCGACAAAGTCGATCAGCCGGTGAACGGCGTTCCAGCCCCGAATAAAGCCGGTGAAGCCGATGACCAGGCGGCCCGTCAGGCCAAGAGCGGTCTTGACGGTTTCGGCATCGCGAACGGCCCCGAAGCGCTCGGGATTGATGCCGTTGGGGATCACCGTGATGCGCGATCGCGGCACGCCATATTCGGTCACGATGCGGGCCAGCACCCCGGTCACCGGCAGAACATGGTCAGCCCGGTTCCACAGCAGGCGCTGAGCCCAGGCGCCGAGGCGGTGCAGGTGCAACCCGTCATTTTTCGCCCTCTCCTCATAAAGTGGCGCGTTTACCTCCAGCAACAACGGTATACCGGACAACCGGCTGACCCAAATGCCGGCAAAAAGGAACAGACTGAAGCGCTCATAGATGACGTCCGGGCGATGTGAGCGGACCGCGGCGCGCAATCGCAGGAAGGCCTTGGCACTGTAGGCAACCTCCAACGCTTCGTACAGCACGGCTGGAATCAGGCGTTTGATCTCGTCCACCAGAGCATTGGAACTGCCGAACCCGGTCGTCGCGAAGCTTGCGGGGCCGACCAGGATGGTCTCGTGTCCCTGGCGCTGCAGAGCGGCGATCATTTCCTCGATATGAACCGCCTGGCCATCGCGTGAGGCAATGCGATGATGGAACAGGATCCGCATTCGCTAGCTGCCCCTGCCCGCCTGCCTGAGTGCTTTCAAGTCTGACCGCCGCGGCCTGGGGCGACCAGACTCTACGTCTGCTTGCTTAAGAGCGCGGATCACGTCCAGGACCGGTTCAACCTCAGACGATCGCGCTCTGGCGCTCCGTCGTCCGCGACTACCGCTCCAAGACCAGGGAGCCACGCACACCGTGTTGCCAAGAATGCCCGGTTTCTGAGGCCGGCTGCCAGTCCGCTGGCCCTCGGCGTTCTGGCGGGAGGATGGGAAATCATGCGGCGGCGCTGCCTCGCCGGGATGCGGGCGACATTAGTTAACATGCCGCAATGTTTAGCCTCAACCAGCCTGCCCGTCTACCCGAAGTTACATCCGCCGGTTGTAGACCGGTCGGTGGCGAGACCGACGATCTATTGCCCGGATCGCACCATGTCGCCCGCTGCGGCGGCCAGCCCGATCAGCAGTATCAGTCCGCGCGGCAACGCCAGCTTGGTATCGCCGCGGCGGATTTCACTGGTGAGAACTGCCGCCGAAGTGGCGGCCACCAGCGCGCCGCCAACTCGGCGGGTGGTGGCCGGCATCATCAGCAGGCCGCCGGCGAATTCCGCCGCGGCGGCCGCAAGCATCTGATCGTGCGACCAGCCCAGATGCCGGAACATGCCCTGGTAAGTGCGCATGCCGGCGAGCTTGTCGCCCCCGGCCAGCGCGATCGCCGCGCCCAAGGCGGTAAACAGATATGACATGATGGGATCCTCCTGGGTGGGCCAACGCTGGTGCCGTCCAAGCGTTGCCGGCTATCGCGCATGTGCGGCAGGCAGCGCCTTACGGGCCGGCGATCTCTATGCCAGAGTTCGGTCCACTCCAAAGCGCGGAGCGAATGAGGGGCTGCCATGAAGATCACTCGCCTGCGTACTCAGATCGTGCATCTGCCGATCGATCCGCCGGTGCTGACCGCGATCCTGGGTTCGATCCGATCCGCCGGTTGCGTCCTGACGTTCCTCGATACCGATGACGGGCTGACCGGCGAGGGCCTGGTGTTCTCGATCAACAATCGGCGGCTGAGCGTGATCCATGACATGATCCGCCAGTTGGAGGATCTTGTCGTCGGCATGGACCCGCGCCTGGGTGGCGCGCTCAATGCCGGCGCCTGGAAGGAGCTGAACTTCCTCGGCTACGAGGGGGTTTCGATCGTCGGTCTGGCCGCCTTGGACAACGCGCTGTGGGACCTGCGGGGCAAAGCCGCCGGCCTGAACGTCGCGCATCTGATCGGCGCCTGCCGAACCGCTGTGCCCACCTACGCCAGCGGCGGCCTGTGGCTGGGATCGTCCGTCGATGAACTGCAGCGCCAGGCGCATTCTTTTGTCGAGCGCGGCTTTCGGGCGATGAAGACCCGCATCGGGCCGACCGATCCGGACCGCATGGTGGCGCGGGTCGCGGCGGTGCGAGAGGCTGTTGGTCCCGACATTGCCCTGATGGTCGACGCCAACCAGCAGATGAGCGTCAAGCAGGCGATCCGGATCGGACGGATGATGGAGGGGCTGAACCTGACATGGTTCGAGGAACCGGTGATTTGTCACGATCACGAAGGCGAGGCAACGATCCGGGCCGCGCTGGATACACCGATCGCCTCCGGAGAGACGGTTTACACGCATCGCGGTGTCATGGCGATGCTGCAGGCCGGCGCCGCCGACGTGGTGATGCCTGACCTGCAACGGATGGGCGGTCCTACCGAGTTCCTGAAAGCCGGCCATCTTTGCGAGGCGTTCCACATCCCGTGTTCGGCGCATCTATTTCCCGAAATGAGTCTGCCGCTGCTGGCGTCTTTGCCAAACGGCTATTACCTGGAGCACATGCCGTGGTTCGAGAAGATCTATCGGGAGCGGATCGAGCTGGATGCCGAGGGGCACGCCATCGTGGTGGACCGGCCCGGCTGGGGGTTCAGCTTCGATCCTGATGCCGTCCGACACTTCGCCAGCTGATGGCTGGCGCCGTGGGACGACCATCCGCGGCAAACAGATAACCCGCTCGATTATGTGACCGGCAAAGCCGGTGCTGTCATCCAACCGTCATAAAAATGCAATAGGGTCATCACCGTTCGCACCTACGGTCTGGCCGCGCTGATCGGCGCACAGACTCCGAAGGAGGAACCATTATGAGATTCGCTACAGCGGCCCTGGCCATCGGCCTGGCCGGTTTTACGTTTGCCGCGCAAGCGCAGCAGATAACCGGGGCCGGTTCAACCTTTGTCTATCCAGTGCTTTCCAAGTGGTCAGCCGAGTATAGCAAAAGCAATAATGTTCAGGTGAATTACCAGTCGATCGGATCGGGTGGCGGTATCGCCCAGATCAAGGCCGGCACCGTGGACTTCGGCGCCACCGACGCCCCGCTGACACCCGACGCGCTGGGGACCGCTGGACTGGCTCAGTTCCCGATCATCATTGGCGGTATCGCTCCGGTGTTGAACGTGCCGGGAATTGAGGCCGGCAAGCTGAAACTGACCGGCGCGGTTCTGGCCGACATCTTCCTTGGCAAGGTCAAGACGTGGGATGCCCCCGAGATCACCAAGCTGAACCCGAGTGCCAAATTGCCGAAGCTCGCGATCACCGTGGTGCATCGTTCCGACGGATCGGGTACCACCTACAACTTTGCCGACTACCTCTCCAAGGTCAGTCCGGACTGGAAGTCCAAGGTCGGTGTCGGAACATCGATTTCGTGGCCGGTCGGGGTCGGCGGTAAAGGAAACGAGGGTGTTGCCGCCTATGTCGAGCGGATCAAGGGGGCGATCGGCTACAACGAATATGCCTACGTCATCCAGAACAAGATGACCTACGCCCTGCTGGAAAACGCCGCCGGCGAGTTCATGGCACCCAGCGTGGCGGCGTTCCAGGCTGCCGCGGCCTCAGCCGATTGGGCGCACGCGAAGGATTTCGACCTGGTCATGACGAATGCCCCAGGCAAGGGCGCCTACCCGATCGCGGCCTCGACCTTCATTCTGATGTATCGGCAGCCCAAGAACCCGGCAAACAGCAAGACGGCGTTGGATTTCTTCACGTGGTCGCTGGAGCATGGGCAGAAGCAAGCGGAAAGTCTTGATTACGTGCCGTTGCCGGCCACGCTGGTAAGCCAGATCGAGACTTACTGGAAGGCACAGATCCACTAGTGTCGCTCAGCCGACCTGTGTGCTACGGCGCGGGCAGATCAGCTAGTCTGCTCGCTGCGTTGGCTGGCACAGTATGCCTGCCTTTGGGCGAATACCGGCGGTCTGAACCTCTCGATCTTGGCATGGCATGGGACAAGCCCAGCCGTGCAACCGGGCCAGGGCGCTGGCGGATTGGAACGATCCCAACTTGCCAGCCGTGGTTCAGCGGAATGAAAGGCCTTAGTCTGTGACGTCCACGGTGGTCCAGAACCGTTTTGAGTCGCGGGTTAGCCGCGGCAAACCCTGGGGGGATGGCCTGTTCCGGGCTGCCGCTGCGGCGGCGGGATGGCTGGTGCTTATCTTGCTGACCGCGGTGGCGCTTTCGATGCTGTGGGGCGGCCTGCCGGCGCTGCGGATGTTCGGCTTCAATTTCATCTTCAGCACCGAATGGAATCCGGTCACCAAGCAGTTCGGCGCCGGCGTGGCGATTTATGGCACGCTTGTTTCCTCGGCGATCGCGATGCTGCTGGCCGTTCCGGTCAGCTTCGGCATCGCCGCCTTTCTGACCGAGGTCGCGCCAGCCCGCGTGCGACCCGTCGTGGCCGCAGCGATCGAGTTGCTCGCCGGCGTGCCCTCGATCATCTACGGCATGTGGGGGCTGTTCGTTTTTGTCCCGGTAATGTCGGACTACATCGAACCATGGATGGATGCCAATCTGGGCGCCATTCCGGTTATCGGCGCGCTGTTCTCCGGGCCGCCGCTGGGCATCGGCATGCTGACCGCGGGGATTATCCTCGGCATCATGATAATCCCTTTCATCTCATCGGTGATGCGCGACGTCTTCACACTGGTGCCGGCGCAATTGCGGGAGGCATCCTTCGCCCTCGGTGCCACGCGATGGGAGGTCGTTCGCAAGGTTGTCCTGCCTTATACGCGCACCGCTGTGGTCGGCGGCATCTTCCTCGGGCTGGGCCGAGCACTGGGCGAAACGATGGCTGTGACGTTTGTTCTGGGCAATGCGCACGATTTCAATATCTCGCTGCTGATGCCTGGTAATTCCATCTCCGCCGCTATTGCCAACGAGTTCACCGAAGCGGATTCAGACCTCTACCGGTCCGCGTTGATCGCGCTGGGCTTCCTGCTGTTCGTGGTGACGTTCATCGTGCTGGCCGCCGCCAAACTCATGCTGTTGCGGATCGCGCGCCAGGCCGGACGGTCATCATGAGCGGGACCCAGCAGGTTGCCCATTCGCCCGCCCGCGCGCGCAATCGCAAGATCACCAACCTGCTTGGTCTGAGCTTCGCGACCATCGCGACGCTGTTCGGCTTGTTCTGGCTGGCGTGGATTCTCGGCGCGACCCTTTATAACGGTTTCGCCGCGCTCAGCCCGAAGCTGTTCACCGAGATGACGCCACCGCCTGGTGCGTCCGGTGGACTGCTGAACGCGCTGTACGGCAGTGCGGTGGTTATCATCATCGGCATTCTGGTTGGCACGCCGGTCGGTGTGATGGCGGGAACGTGGCTAGCCGAGTACAAGCACGGCAAGGTGATCGCCGAGGTCATCCGGTTCGTGAACGACATCCTTCTGTCGGCGCCATCGATCGTGATCGGCCTGTTCGTCTATGAAATCCTGGTCAGGCCCGTCGGCCATTTCTCCGGCTATGCCGGCGGCGTGGCCCTGGCCCTTATCCTGTTGCCCGTCGTCGTGCGCACCAGCGACGAGACCCTGCGCCTGATCCCGATATCATTACGCGAAGCCACCTTGGCGCTGGGTGCGCCGCGATGGCGGATGGTCACGGCGATTCTCTGGCCCGCCGCACGCACCGGCATCATGACCGGCATTCTGCTCGCGGTCGCCCGTATCAGTGGCGAAACCGCACCGTTGCTGTTTACCGCCTTGAATAACCAGTACTGGACGACGAACCCGGCCAATCCGATGGCCAATATTCCGGTCGTCATCTTCCAGTACGCTCTCAGTCCATATGATGATTGGCACAGCCTGGCCTGGGCGGGCGCCCTGATCATGACCCTGCTCGTGCTGACGATCAGCGTCGTTGCGAGGGCGGCATTGAGGCGCAAGTGAGAGATATCGAAGGATGATCCGCGATGGCAGGTAACGCTGAACTAGAAACGATAGCAGCCAAGCGAGCAGGGTCGGAGATGATCTTGAACAAGCCGCGTATCGCCATCCGCAATCTGGACTTTTTCTACGGTCAGAACCGGGCGCTGAAGGGTATTAATCTGGATCTGCCGGAGCGACGGGTTTGCGGCATGATTGGCCCTTCTGGCTGCGGCAAATCGACGCTGCTGCGGGTGCTGAACCGGATGTACGACCTGTACCCCGGCCAGCGCGCGACCGGCGAAGTCATTATGGACACGAAAAATCTGATTGCGCCGGATATCGATGTCAACCTGCTTCGGTCGCGGATCGGAATGGTCTTCCAGAAGCCGACTCCGTTCCCGATGTCGATCTATGAGAACATCGCCTTCGGGGTAAAGCTGTACGAACGGCTGAACAAGGCGGCAATGGACGAGCGGGTCGAATGGTCGCTGGTTCGCTCCGCGCTCTGGCCCGAGGTAAAGGATCGGCTAAACGCGTCCGCGATGGGCCTATCAGGCGGTCAGCAGCAACGGTTGTGCATCGCTCGGACGATTGCCGTCCGGCCCGAGGTCATTCTGCTAGACGAACCAACGAGCGCGCTCGATCCGATCAGTACGTTGAAGATCGAGGAACTCATCGACGAGCTGAAGGACGACTTCACCATCGCGATTGTCACCCACAACATGCAGCAAGCCGCCCGCTGCGCCGACCAGGTGGCCTTCTTCTATCTTGGCGAGATGGTGGAATGCGGCCCGTCGTCGCAGATATTCACGTCGCCGAAACAGAAACGCACGCAAGAATACGTCACTGGCCGGTTCGGCTAAGGTATAAGGGGCGATCACGATGTCCGAAGCGAGCGAGCACTTGGTAAAAAGTTTCGATAACGATCTAAAACGGCTGCGCGACATGCTCACCGAAATGGGCGGTATCGTCGAAAGCCAGGTGGCCATGGCAGCTGAGGCCATCATGAACCGCGACAGCACCGCGGCCACGCGGGCGGTCGAAGAAGATCCCAAAGTCGACGCGCTGGAGCGCGACGTCGAGCAATTCGTCATCCGCATGTTGGCGCTGCGCCAACCGATGGCCGGTGATCTGCGGCGGATCGTCGCGGCGCTGAAGATAACCGGCGATCTGGAACGCATCGGCGACTACGCGGCCAACGTGGCCAAGCGCAGCATCGTGCTAGGGCAATACTCCCTGCCCTACTCGCTGGCCGGCCTCGCGCATATGGCGCGGATGGTCCAAGAGCAGTTGAAGTCGATCATCGATGCGCTGGGCGCCAGTGATTCTGCCAAGGCGATCGAGGTGTGGCGCTCCGATCGTGTGGTGGATGATATCTACAATGCGCTGTTCCGCGAACTGATCACCTACATGATGGAAGATCCGCGCAACATCACCCCGTGTACGCACCTGCTGTTCATCGCCAAGAACCTGGAGCGGATCGGTGATCACGCGACCAACATAGCCGAGACAGTTTATTACGCTGTCGAAGGCGAGGTGCTGCCGGATGTCCGCCCGAAGGGCGACACATCCGCCTATGCCGTGGTCCGACCAAGAGACTTGAGTGCGGGGGAATGACGATGCTCGAGGGCGTGTCCAGCCTGCCCAAGCCGCTGGTTCTGGTGGTGGAGGATGAAGCGCCGCTTGTCACGATGCTGCGCTACAACCTGGAAAAACAGGGATTTCGGGTGGAGGAAGCCGGCGATGGTCAGGAAGCCCTGACCCGGATCGCCGAGGCGCAGCCGGACCTCGTGCTGCTCGACTGGATGCTGCCGATCATGTCCGGGATCGAGGTATGTCGGCAGATCCGCCGCAAGGCGGCCACAAGAGACCTGCCGGTGATCATGGTGACGGCCCGAACAGAAGACCAGGACGCGGTGCGCGGACTGAACACCGGGGCCGACGACTACATTACCAAACCGTTCAATATCGAGGCCCTGCTTGCGCGCATGCGCGCGCTGCTGCGCCGGTCCAACGCGATGCCACTGAAAGGCCAGCTTGGCTTTCATGACATCGAAATGGATCTGGCGTCGCACCGGGTTACCCGCAACGAGCGCCGGGTGCATCTGGGGCCGACCGAGTTCCGGCTGCTGGAATTCTTCATGCAGCACCCGCGCCGGGTGTTTTCCCGCGAGGAGTTGCTCGACGCGGTCTGGGGGCCGGACATCCATGTCGAGCCGCGGACAGTTGATGTGCACATCCGCCGGCTGCGGAAGTCGATCAACGGGGCGGACGAGCTGGATGTGGTACGAACGGTGCGGACAGCCGGCTACGCGCTGGATACCGAGCCGCTTTAGCTTTTCACGCGATAACTGCATTTCGACGGCAGCCAAGTTCCGTTCTGCACCCCGGCCGCGCGGGGTCCACCGGCGGTTGTATACAACAACCTGTTTGCGGCGCGGTTGGAATTCGCGCTAGGAGCATCTCACCTCAAGCATAGCCGGAGACACCCTGCCCCGATGCCTGTCCTGTCCGACCGATGGATCCGCCGGATGGCCCAGGAGCACGGCATGATCACGCCTTTTGTCGAGGCGCAGAAACGGGAGGGTGTGATCAGTTACGGCTTGTCCAGCTACGGCTATGATGCCCGCATCGCCGATGAGTTCAAGATTTTTACCAACATCGACTCGGCGGTGGTTGACCCGAAGGCGTTCTCGCCGACGAGTTTCGTCGATCGCCAGGCCGCCGTCTGCATCATCCCACCCAACAGCTTCGCGCTTGGACACACCGTCGAATATTTCCGTATCCCGCGCGACGTGCTGGTGATCTGCCTGGGCAAATCCACCTACGCGCGCTGCGGCATCATCGTAAACGTCACGCCGCTGGAACCCGAATGGGAAGGCCAGGTAACGATCGAGATCAGCAATACGACCCCGCTGCCGGCGAAGATCCACGCGCACGAAGGCATCTGCCAATTTCTGTTTCTTCAAGGTAACGAGACGTGTGAAACCAGCTACGCCGACAAGGCGGGCAAGTATATGGGCCAGCGGGGCACCGCCCTGCCAAGAATGTAAGAGCATCAATGGATCGTATTCGTATTCGCGGTGGCCGACCGCTGTCCGGCGAGATCAAGGTCGGAGGTGCGAAAAACGCCGCGCTGCCACTGATGGCGGCCGGCATGCTGACCAGCGAACGGCTGATTTTATCGAACGTGCCTCGGCTTGCCGACATCCGGACCATGGGCATGTTGCTGGAACAGCACGGCATCGCGGTGGAACCCGCCGCCAACGACGGGCGGACACTTTCGCTCGGCGGCGCGATCACCAACACCGAGGCGCCATACGACATCGTCCGCAAAATGCGGGCCTCATTCCTGGTGCTCGGTCCGCTGCTCGCCCGCGTCGGCGAGGCCAGGGTGTCACTGCCCGGCGGCTGCGCGATCGGCGCCCGGCCGATTGATCTTCACCTGAAGGGCCTGGAGCAGTTAGGCGCGCGGATCGTGCTGGCGGGCGGCTATATCGACGCTCGTGCGGCGGCGCGGCTGAAGGGTGCGACGATCGTCTTCCCCTTCGTCTCCGTCGGTGCCACCGAAAACCTGCTGATGGCGGCCACTTTGGCCGAGGGCCGCACTGTGCTGGCGAACGCGGCGCGCGAACCCGAAATCGGAGACCTGGCCGCATGTCTGGTCGCCATGGGGGCGCGGATCGAAGGCATCGGCAGCGACAAGCTGACCATCGAGGGAGTCGATGCCTTGCACGGCGCGCGGCACGCCATCATTCCCGATCGGATCGAGACCGGCAGCTATGCTTGTGCCGCCGCGATCTCGGGCGGGTCGGTGTTTCTGCGCGGCGCGCGGCTAGACCACCTTGGTGCCACCGTGCGCATCCTGAGAGAGGCGGGGGTCGACATCATCGAGCAACCGGACGGCCTTATGGTCAAGCGGCTGAACGGCTTGCACGGCGCCGATGTGATGACCGAACCCTATCCCGGCTTCCCGACCGACATGCAGGCGCAGTTCATGGCGCTGATGTCGGTCGCCGAGGGCGCGTCGATGGTCACCGAGACCATCTTCGAGAACCGCTTCATGCACGTGCCGGAACTCAACCGGATGGGTGCGCGGATCAACGTCCACGGCGCTTCGGCCATCGTGCGCGGTGTCGGAGGCCTTTCCGGCGCGCCGGTGATGGCGACCGACCTGCGGGCGTCGCTGTCACTGATCCTGGCGGGGCTGGCGGCGCAGGGTGAAACGATGGTCAATCGTGTGTATCATCTGGACCGGGGTTATGAGTCGGTTGAACAGAAGCTGGCCGCCTGCGGCGCCGATATCGAACGAGTTCCGGATTAGAGGATAACTTTGAATGCGTCTCGACGCGATTGCGCTAGGCAAAAATCCACCCGAGGACGTCAACGTCGTCATCGAGGTCGCCATCGGCGGCGAGCCGATCAAGTACGAGATGGACAAGGAAGCCGGGACTCTGGTGGTGGACCGGTTCCTGTACACGCCGATGCGCTACCCTGGGAACTACGGCTTCGTGCCGCATACGCTGTCCGATGACGGCGATCCGATCGATGTACTGGTCGCGAACACGCGCCCCATCGTGCCGGGCGCGGTGATCAACGTCCGCCCCGTCGGCGTGCTGAAAATGACCGACGAGAGCGGCGGCGACGAAAAGATCATCGCCGTGCCGTCGCCGAAACTGACGCAACGCTACATGAATGTGCTGAACTATACCGATCTGCCAGCGATAACTTTGGAGCAGATCCAGCATTTCTTCGAGCACTACAAGGACCTGGAACCCGGCAAGTGGGTGAAGGTCGAGGGGTGGGGTGACGCGGCCGAGGCCAAAGCACTGATCATGGACGCGATCGAGCGGGAACGGCGAAAGTAAATCCCCGCACGTCAGGCTGGGTCTCGTGGACCGCGCCGAGGAACGGGCTGATCCGTTGGCCTTGAGTTGGCCTTCCTGGAAAGCTCAGGACATGGGATCGGCGATACCCGCAGAACCGCCGGCACCTCTCATTCCTGTCAGCAAACGGAGCAGGCGGGTCGTGCGGACCGGCTATCACGAGATGCGGCTGGACTGCTTCCCGGTTAGCCCATCTTCGCGGATTGGCGGATTTGGCGCGGGCTAACGCATTGAAATGGGTTTGTGGACCCGCAAAGGTCTTCACTACATTGGATGCTGTCGCGGGTGTGGCGGCGGTGGATATCCGGGGTGACGGTTGGGTGGGGAAGCTGAAGCTTCAGTGTCTTGATCAGCAACCGCGGGTCCTTCTCTGGCTCGGTGTAGCGGGTCAGCAGCAATTCTCGGCCGTTTGTTGTCGGTCTTTGCACATCGATCATCGGCACGGTGGCAAAGGCCGCCAGCACCGCCCGCGGCGTCAGCCCTGGCGCCAGGGCGCGCAGCCGCTGACGCAGCGTGGCGTGCAGGCAGAAGGCCAGGAATGCGACGAAGATATGCGCGTCGATCCGGTTTTCGAGCTGGTGGAACACCGCACGGATCGCCCTTCAGCGTCTTGAACGCCTGCTCCACCTCAACCAGTCGGATATAGTATTCCCAGAGCTTGCCGGGGTCTTCCTTGGCCCGGGGTCTTCCTTGGCCCGGGGTCTTCCTTGGCCCGGGGTCTTCCTTGGCCCGGGGTCTTCCTTGGCAAGGTGGATGCGCAGCAGGTAGCGGCCCTCGCGCAGCCGGGCCTGCGCAGCTTTGCGCGGTCCGAACTGTAGGTGAAGCAGGGGGCGGTGGGTGGTACCCCGACCGTGACCAGCCGCCACGCGCCGGGCGGGCGCCGCACCCAGCCGCATCAGAAGCTCCCCGCGGGTCAGTTCCATTGCGTGCAACTGCTTGAGCCTGGCCCACAGCCACTTCATGCCGCTTGCGCATGGATCGTTCCTTGGCGATGCGCTCGCGGCTTGCGGCGAAGACGGAGAGTTCGTTGTCCTTGCTCAGCAGTTTGATCTGAACGCCGGCCCGGGCTTGTTGCCAGTCCAGCCCGGCGAGCCGCTTCTGCAGCCTGGTCAGGCGGCCCTTCGGCGTGCCAACCAACTATTGCACCGGCGGGTCGGCGGCGCGCCATCCTCGAGAACCTAGATGATTTTGCGCCAGGCCGCCGCCTGGCTGTCGTTGATATCGCCGAGATACAGCAGTGGGCGTTGCACCACGCAGCCGCCGGCAACGCGGCGGCTTTCCACCACGCTCCAGTAGCGGTGCTGCTTGCCGTCCTTCTGGCGCATCGTCGAGCGCAGGAACATGACGAGACGTGACTATCCACATCGGCCGAGAGCGGGGGAATAGGTTTGGTCTTCACTACAGCCGTTTCTGGACCTCGCCCGAGAGCCGGACAGTTTTGCGCACAAATTTCTGAAACCGGGGCGAGTCCGTCCGCTAAGTTGGGTTAATATCAACGGTCATTCTTTATGATGGTTGATATGACACCGCGACCAGCATGTTCGGGACAGACCACGCGGCACAGGAAGGTATTTCGGTGCGACACCCGGACGTCGCCCCACGTCGCGCGGATCATGCCGGATTGTCACGGGTTCGCCGACATAGAGCGCGATCACGCGGAGTCGAACGTTCACAGCGCGTGCATCACGCGATCAAGGACAGAGCGCGATCGGGCACCGGATAGGTCCCATACGCCGTCACTGGCAAAATGCGATCTTTATAATGCACGCTCATTCCGCCGCCGATGAAATGGTGCAATGTTACCTTGGCCCCACGCAGCGCGGTGCCGGGGCCTGTGGTCCTGACGCAATCCATCACGCCGCTGGCGCGGAACGTCAGCGCCTTGGACAGAACCCGCTCCTCGCGCCGTGCCAGGGTATCGTCCAGCGCCTCGGGCGTCTTCGTCCAAGGGCGGTGCGCCGAGGCTGCATCGCGCGCCGGCACGGCGAACTTCGCGTTCCAGAGAGCTATAAAAGCCGGTGCAAAGCCATTCGCCGCCGCCATCGAGGCAAGGCCGTGCAGACGCATCTCCTTCACCAGCCGGTCCTGCAAGGTCTGGTTGGCGCGTTCCACCCGACCTTTTGCCTGCGGGGTCAGGGGTGGATCGGCACGATCCCCAGACGCTCCGCCACCCGACCGAATTCGGTCTTGCCCTCGCCGCTCTTCGCGTCCTTGGCGTTGACCCGGAAGATGCCGTGCCGGTCCGAGTAGAACGCCAACGGCAGGCCGTGCTCCGACACATGGTTGCGCAGCGTCTCGCGGTAGGCCCGCGTTGTCTCCGCCGGGGCGAAACGCAACGCCGTCAGCCGACTTGTGGCATCATCTCTAAACACAATCAGCGTGCAGCGCGGCGCCCGGCCCTCGAACCAATCATGCGGGCTGCCGTCGATCTGGATCAGTTCGCCAAACCGCGACCGCCGCTCGCGGACCTGGAATACGCGCTTGGCCCGGCGGGTCTTCGGCTGCCACAGGCCAAGCGAAACCTGCATCTGGCGGATCGTCTCGGCCGAGACCGTGATGCCATCTAATTCCAGCAGCTTTTCCGCCGCCAGCGTGGGACCGAAATCGGGATATTTGCCCCGCAGAAGCGCGCTGATCTTGGCACGCAGATCAGCGGCAAGCCGATTGTTCGAGGGACGGCCGCGTTGGCGCGATACCACATCGGCCTCGCCCCGCTCCTTCCACAAAAGCACCAGGCGCTTGAACTGACGAACGCTGATCCCAAGCCGCTCAGACGCTTCGCGCTGCCCAAGGCAATGTTCAACCGTCTGGCGCACAAGATATGCACGTTCCCGCTCCGCAACGCTCATCCACAAACCCAACACGGCCATGGCTCCCCCGATCGCCGTGGCGACCAAAAGGGGACATTCTAACTTTGGACGGTGGGGACACTCCTGCTTGGGGCTAACACCCCTACCGCGGCAGCGTGCTGACCCCCATCAGGAACTGATCCACCGCCCGCGCGCACTGGCGCCCCTCGCGGATCGCCCAGACCACCAGCGACTGACCCCGCCGCATGTCGCCCGCGGCGAATAACCGCCCGCGGGAGGACTGGTACTCCACCGTATTGGCCAGCACGTTGCCGCGCTGGTCCAGTTCCACCCCGGCCTGATCCAGCAGCGCGCCGCGCCGCGGCCCCAGGAAGCCCATCGCCAGCAGCACCAGATCAGCCTTCAGCCGGAACGTGCTGCCAGCAACCTCCTGCATGATCATCCGCCCGTCCGGCGTGCGTTCCCACTCGGCGCGCACGCAGTCCAGCGCGACCACCCGCCCGTCCACCCCGACCGCGTGCTTGGTCAGCACCGCCCAGTCCCGCTCCACCCCCTCGTCATGCGCGTGTGACGACCGCAGCTTGGTCGGCCAGTCCGGCCACACCATCGCCTTGTCCTCCTTCACCGGCGGCTTCGGCATGATCTCGATCTGGGTGATCGAGGCCGCGCCATGCCGCGCCGAGGTGCCGATGCAGTCCGACCCGGTGTCGCCGCCGCCGACCACGATGACATGCTTGCCCTTGGCGCTGATCGCACCGTCCGGCGCCGCCACCGCCTCGTCGTCGCCGGCGCCGCGCTTGTTCTGCTGGGTCAGGAAATCCATCGCATAGTGGATGCCGTCCAGCTCGCGCCCGGTGATGTCGAGGTTGCGCGGCCACTCGGCCCCGCCCGACAGCACGACCGCATGGAAGTCCGCCAGCAACTGCTCGATCGACACATCCAGGCCGACCTCGGTGTTGACCTGGAACGTCACCCCCTCCGCCGCCATCTGCGCGATGCGGCGGTCGATCAGGTGCTTCTCCATCTTGAAATCGGGAATGCCATAGCGCAGCAACCCGCCGATCCGGTCCTGCCTCTCGATCAGCGTCACCGCATGGCCGGCGCGGGCCAGCTGCTGGGCGCAGGCCATGCCCGCCGGGCCGGATCCCACCACCGCCACCGATCGGCCGGTCTTCGCCGCCGGCGGCATCGGCACGATCCAGCCTTCCGCCCAGCCGCGGTCGACGATGGCGCACTCGATCGTCTTGATGGTGACCGGGTTGTCGTCGATGTTCAGCGTGCACGCCGCCTCGCACGGGGCCGGGCAGAGGCGGCCGGTGAATTCCGGAAAATTGTTGGTCGAGTGCAGGTTGATCACCGCCTGCTCCCACTGCTCCCGATAGACCAGCCCGTTCCAGTCCGGGATCTGGTTGTTCACCGGACAGCCGTTATGACAAAACGGAATACCGCAGTCCATACAGCGCGCGGCCTGGTCATTCAGCTCTGCCGCCGGCAGCGGCTTGACGAACTCCTTGTAGGACTTCACCCGCAGTTCGGTTTTTTCGTACCCGCGGTCGTGCCGTTCGATTTCCAGGAAACCGGTAATCTTGCCCATGATCGTCTCCAGATGGCCGCCGGACCGCCGCGCCCGTCCGTGCAACGGGCAGCGTGCCGGCCCCGGCAAGCCAGTTCCTATTCGGCGGCGACCGTGGCCGCCACGGTCGCCTCGGCGCGCTGGTCCAGTAGCGCGCGTTTATAATCCCGCGGCATCACCTTGATGAAGCGCGACAACGCCGCCTCCCAGTCCTCCAGCAACGCCCGCGCGCGCGCGCTGCCGGTGAACAGCAGGTGCCGTTCAACCACGATCCGCAGCCGTTCGGCATCAAACCGCAGCGGGTCGCCCATGCCGCTGTCGTCCACGCTGGCGGCCCGCTGCCGCGGCCGGCCGGGTTCATCGGCCAGGCCGAGTTCGGCGACCCCGACCGCTTCCAGTTCCACCCCCGCCATGTTGCACAACCGGTGGAACTGGGCGTTCTCGTCGTAGACGTAGGCGACGCCGCCCGACATGCCCGCGGCGAAGTTGCGCCCGGTGTCACCCAGCACCACGACCACGCCGCCGGTCATGTATTCGCAGCCGTGGTCGCCGCAGCCCTCGACCACCGCGACGGCGCCGGAGTTGCGCACCGCGAAGCGCTCCCCGGCGACACCCTGGAAGTAGGCCTCTCCGGCGATCGCGCCGTACAGCACGGTGTTGCCAACGATGATGTTCTGCGCCGGATCGCGCGCGACGTTGGCCGGCTGGCGCACCACCACCCGCCCGCCGGACAGGCTCTTGCCGACGTAGTCGTTGCCGTCACCGGTCAGATACAGCGATACGCCGCGCGCCAGGAAGGCGCCGAAGCTCTGCCCCGCGGTGCCGGTCAGATCCACCGCGATGGTGTCCTCGGGCAGACCGGCATGGCCATACCGGCGGGCCACCTCGCCCGACAGCATCGCACCCACCGTGCGGTTGACGTTGTGGATCGGATACCGCAGCCGCACCGGCGTCTGCTGCTCCAGTGCGGACGCCGCCTCGCGGACCAGCACCTGATCCAGCGCCCTGTCCAGATGATGGTTCTGCGCCTCCGCGTGATGGATCCCGACCCCAGGCTTCAGCGCCGGCTGATACAGCACCTTGCTCAGATCCACGCCATGCGCCTTCCAATGCTCCACGGCCTTGCGCATATCCAGCTTGCCGACCTGGCCGACCATCTCGTTGAAGGTGCGAAAGCCCAGTTGCGCCATCAACCCGCGCACTTCCTCGGCGATGAAGAAGAAGAAATTGATGACGTGTTCCGGGGTGCCGGTGAACCGCTTGCGCAATACCGGATCCTGCGTCGCCACGCCGACCGGGCAGGTGTTCAGATGGCACTTGCGCATCATGATGCAGCCCGCCGCGATCAGCGGCGCGGTGGCGAAGCCGAACTCGTCGGCCCCCAGCAGCGCGCCGATCACCACGTCACGCCCGGTTCGCAGCCCACCGTCGACCTGCACCGCGATGCGGCTGCGCAGCCCGTTCAGCACCAGGGTCTGCTGGGTTTCCGCCAGCCCGATCTCCCACGGCGACCCGGCATGGGTCAACGAGGTCAGCGGGCTGGCCCCGGTGCCGCCTTCGAAGCCGGCGATGGTGACATGATCCGCCCGCGCCTTGGACACCCCGGCCGCCACCGTGCCGACCCCGGCCTCGGCCACCAGCTTGACCGAAATCCGCGCCTGCGAATTGACGTTTTTCAGGTCGTGGATCAGCTGCGCCAGGTCCTCGATCGAGTAGATGTCGTGGTGCGGCGGCGGCGAGATCAGCGCCACGCCCGCGGTCGAGTGCCGCACCCTGGCGATGTTCTTGTCGACCTTGTGGCCGGGCAGCTGGCCGCCTTCGCCGGGCTTGGCACCTTGCGCCATCTTGATCTGGATATCGTCGGCGTTGACCAGATACTCCGTCGTCACCCCGAACCGTCCCGACGCCACCTGCTTGATCGCCGACCGCTCGGAATCGCCATTCGCCAGCCGCACATAGCGATCCGACTCCTCGCCGCCCTCGCCGGTGTTCGATTTGCCGCCGATCCGGTTCATCGCGATCGCCAGGGTGGTGTGCGCCTCGCGTGAGATCGAGCCGAAGCTCATCGCCCCGGTGGCGAACCGCTTGACGATGTCCTTCGCCGGCTCGACCTCATCGAGCGGCACCGGCGTGGGCACGAACTTGAACTCCATCAGCCCGCGAATGGTCAGCAGCCGCTCGCTCTGGTCATTGATCGTGCGGGTGAAGGCGTGGAATTCGGCGGGCAGGTTGCCGCGCACCGCATGCTGCAGCGTGGCGACCGATTCCGGCGTCCAGGCATGCGATTCCCCCCGCAGCCGGAACGCGTAGTCGCCGCCGACATCCAGCATGCCGCGATAGATCGGGTTGCCGCCATAGGCCGCCGCGTGACGCGCCACCGCCTCCTGCGCGACCTCGGCGAAGCCCACCCCCTCGATCGCCGTGGCGGTGCGCGCGAAGCATTGCTCGACGAACGCCGAACTTAGCCCGACCGCGTCGAAGATCTGCGCGCCGCAATAGGACTGGTAGGTGGAGATGCCCATCTTCGACATCACCTTCATGATGCCCTTGCTGACCGCCTTCAGGTAATTCTTCGACACCTCCGCCGCCGACTTGGTCATCTTGTTGCGGACGCGGATCTCCTCCAGCGTCTCGAACGCCAGGTAGGGATTGATCGCCTCGGCGCCATAGCCGGCCAGCACGCAGAAATGGTGCACTTCGCGCGCCTCGCCGGTCTCGACGACGATGCCGGTGCTCATGCGCAGGCCCTGGCGGATCAGGTGGTTGTGCACGGCGGCGGTCGCCAGCAGCGACGGCACCGGGATGCGGTGTTCGCTGACGTCGCGGTCCGACAGGATAAGGATGGTGTAATCGGCCAGCACCGCCTCGGTCGCCGCCTGGCAGATCCGCGTGATGGCGGTCTGCATCCCCTCGGCGCCCTCGCCGGCCGGCCAGGTGATGTCGATCGTCTGGGTGCGGAACGCGCCGCCGGCCAGGGTGTCGATGTCGCGGATCTTCTCCAGGTCGGTGTTGGTCAGGATCGGCTGCGCCACCTCCAGCCGCAGGTAGTTGCCGGCATGGTGCCCCAACAGGTTCGGCCGCGGCCCGATGATCGACACCAGCGACATCACCAGTTCCTCGCGGATCGGATCGATCGGCGGGTTGGTGACCTGGGCGAAGTTCTGCTTGAAGTAGTTGAACAGCAGCTTCGGCTTGTCCGACAGCACCGCCAGCGGCGTGTCGGTGCCCATCGAGCCCACCGGGTCCTCGCCCACCGCCGCCATCGGCTCCAGGAAGAACTGGATGTCCTCCTGGGTGTAGCCGAACGCCTGCTGCATGTTGAGCAGCGTCTCGCTGTCGTTCGGCCGCACCAGCGGGCGCGGCTCATCGCTTTCAGGAAATTGCTCGAGCTTGTACTGGGTCTGCTTCAGCCACTCGGCGTAGGGATGTTCGCGGGCCAGCTTCTGCTTGATCTCGGCATCGTCGATGATGCGGCCTTCCTCCAGGTCGATCAGCAGCATCTTGCCCGGTTGCAGCCGCCACTTGCGGACGATCTTCGCCTCCGGCACCGCCAGCACGCCGGCTTCCGAGGCCATGATCACGTAGTCGTCGTCGGTGATGACATAGCGCGCCGGGCGCAGTCCGTTGCGGTCCAGCGTGGCCCCGATCTGCCGCCCGTCGGTGAACGCGATCGCCGCCGGACCATCCCACGGCTCCATCAGCGCCGCGTAGTACTCGTAGAACGCCTTGCGCTCGGGGTCCATCAGCGGGTCGTGCGCCCAGGCTTCCGGGATCAGCATCATCATCGCGTGCGACAGCGAGTAACCGCCGGCCACCAGGATCTCCAACGCGTTGTCGATGCACGCGGTGTCCGACTGACCGTGCGGGATGATCGGCCACATCTTGTTCAGGTCCGGCCCGATCAGGTCGGACTCCATCGACCGTCGCCTCGCGTACATCCAGTTGACGTTGCCGCGGACGGTGTTGATCTCGCCGTTATGCGCCAGGAACCGGTAGGGATGGGCCAGCTTCCACGACGGGAAGGTGTTGGTGGAGAACCGCTGATGCACAAGCGCCAGCGCCGAGGTGGACAGCGGGTTGCGCAGATCGGCATAGAAGCTGCCCACCTGGGTCGCCAGCAGCAGCCCCTTGTAGACGATCGTCCGGGTCGAGAACGACGGCATGTAGGTTTCCATCACACCCGGAATGTTGCGCTTATCCGCCAGGCTGCGCAGGTTGTTCAGGATCTGCTTGCGGATCGCCAGGATCTTCCGCTCGAACGCGCTCTGGTCGCGGATCGACATGGCGGAGGCAACGATCGCCTGGCGGATCACCGGCATGGTCTCGATGACCGTCTTGCCGAGGCCGGTCAGGTCGGTCGGCACATCGCGCCAGCCGACCATCGACTGGCCTTCCTTGGCGACGACCTGCTCGAAGTGGCTGATCACGTGGTCCCGCGCCGTCGCATCGCGCGGCAGGAAACACATGGCGACCGCATAGCGTCCGACCGCCGGCAGCGACTTGCCGTTAGCCCGCGCCCAGTCGTTCAGCAAGGCGTCAGGCAGCTGCAGCAGGATCCCGGCGCCGTCGCCGACCAGCGGATCCGCGCCGACCGCGCCGCGATGGTCCAGGTTTTGCAGGATCTTCAGGCCCTGGGCAATGATGTCGTGGGATTTTCGACCCTTCACGTTCACCACGAAGCCAACGCCGCACGCATCGTGCTCGTTTTGGGGATCGTACAGGCCTTGTCTCACAACCTCTCGCATGGGGTACAACTTTCCTTGGCGTAACAGATCGGCCGTCAGGGATGCGGGATCACGCGCACCCACCTCTTCTGCCTGCTGAGCAGACAGGTGGCAATGATCCGCCGCATCGCAGCGTAAGCCAGATGCGCCGGGAACGGCAAGCGGCCGGATCGGTGGCGGTTCGGACGATCGCGGCGCTGGCGAAACCGCCCGCGACCGTGCCGTTCCGCCCGCTGCCAGAGCCATCGGCACCGCTCATCCGCGCCGGTGCGGCGGCGAGATCCGGGCGGCTCCTCAGGGTCGCAGGCCGAGGCGGTGTCCTTGGGCGGCTCCTCAGGGTGCCGCGCCAAGTTGGCGGCCCTCTGATCGGCCCCGGCATTCACCAGGCCAGCAGCGTCGATCCCATCCGATCGTTCTGAACCGCCCCCTCCAACCCGACCGTCCGGCCACCGCCTTAGGCTAAGCCTTGGCTCGACACGTGCGCACCACGCCGGCTGTCGAACATGCCAGCGGTCGAACCGATCCCGGGGTGAGACATACCGGATGAGACATACCGGGTCGAACATGCCGGGTCGAACACATCCCGTCGAACGCGGCGGGTCAGGAACCCACTCACAAAACCGTGCCGCCGCTGTTTCGACACAGTGTCAACACCCGGCCGCCAGCAAGGGCTGCCACATCGGCTGCGTCACCGCAACGGTTGTGGTGCAGGTAGGAGGAACCGACGTGAAGCATACTTCGAAAGCCATCATCGTTGCGGCTGCATTTGGCCTGCTGGCCGTGGCCGCACCGCCGGTCTACGCCAAAGGCTGCCTCAAGGGCGCGGCCGTCGGCGGTGTCGCCGGCCACATGGCGGGCCATGGTGTGCTCGGTGCCGCCGGCGGATGCGCGGTCGGCCATCACATGGCGAACAAGCCCCAGCAGGACAGTAACCAGCAGCAGCCTCAACAGCCGTCGTCGCGGGATGCCAACCGTCCGTGAGGCCTCCCTGAAACGACAGGCCGTGAAGCGCCACACCTCGCCAGCAACGCCGGAATGACATCAGGCACTGGCGAGGCGTGCGGGCCGCCCCCTTTGCCGCGGCAAGTCGCTCGCTTCGACGGCCCGGTTCCGGCCAAGCCTGGCGAAGCCAGCATGTTCGGTGGCGAGACTACTTGCCGCCAACCCCGCCGCCACCGCCGCTGCCCGATTGGGCTTTACCGGTTGCCGCCCGGTCGCCAGCAACCGTGCTGTTGTTGCCTGGCACCACGGTTGACCCGGTCGCGCCCGGTTTATGCGGGTCGGTCGCAGCGCCTTGCTTGACGCTGTTGGCCTCGCTTGAGCTATCGGCCTTCAGGTCCGGGCTGGTGCCCCCTTGCGCGAACGCGGCGGTGAGCGGGCCACACGCCAGCAGGCCGGCAACGAGAAACAGGCGAAGTCGCATGGGGTGGATGCTCCGAAAAAAGGCTGCGGGCAGCATCGGCGATAAGTGCGTCAGCACACCGATAGAGCTGCTCGACAGAACCAGGACTGACGGCCTGTTCCAGACCGCGGTTCGCAGCGATTGAGCTCGAACAAGCTTTAAGGTGGGCTTGGTTGCTCCGATAGCAAGATCGCCGCCCAACCGGCCGCCGACAGCGCAGCCGGACCCTGATCCAGGACCGCGATCCGGTGCGCCGTCCAGCCCGTTGGTGGGGCAGCGGCGCAGACGCGGCGAACAGCCGAACCAGCGGCGTGCCACGCCTAGTGGTCCGACCCTAACGCTTGCGTCCCGCAAGCGTTAGGACAAGTCGGCCCACCAGCGACTCTCTGGTGGTGCGATTCAGCTAACGGATGGGAACCATCCGTTAGCATCGCAACACTAGATCAGCGACGCCTGACACCGCAGAGGGGCCCCGCCACGTTTGGCCCCAACCGGGCAAGGCAGCCGCCGCTTTACCCGACGGCGCGGACGCGCCCGCCCGAGCGGGATCGGTAGAATGCGACGCGACAACTCCGTCCTGAAAACCGCATCGACGATGAAGCCGCCACGATGTCCGTCGCCGCCGATCCGCGGGCCGTGCCGGATGCGATCGGCGACAGCCCGACCACGGACAGTGCGGGCGAAGCCAACGCGGGGCAGAGACATCGCGGGCAGAGACTGTGCGGGCGCGTTGGCAAATGGACTGATGATACCAACCGACGATCTGGACGCGCTTCTTGAACCGCGGGATCGCGCGGACGACACCGCTCGGGCTGCCGGAGCGCGATCGTCCAAGGTTGCACCAACCTCGGGCGCCATCGCCCTCCGGAACCGGGAATGACCGCGGGATCGCTTCAACCTGAAGCGATCCCGCGCTAAGACCCCGCGTCGCGCGCCCAGATCCGCCACCGTCGCACGCCGACCAGGCTGCGTCTACGATGGCCCCGCCCGCCCCGTCACGGCCAGCCTCACCACCATGACGGAACCGACGAAGCGCGTCAGCGGTAGTAGCCGCCGTGGCCGCCGAACAACAGGAACAGCACGATGAGGACGACCACCAGGGTCAGGCCGCCGCCGTAATGCGCGCCGCCGTAGTAGCCGGAACGATAGCCGTAATAACCCCCGCCGCCGAACAGCAGGAAGAGGATCACGATAAGCAGGATCAGGGTCATGTTTTTAACCTTCTTTGGCGGACCGTTGCCACTTTGGGAGAAACCGTGGCTCGCAAGTGTCAATTGCGTGTCAACATAGCGGCAGACCGGCCGAAACGATAAACATCCTGGCATGGTCCTTCCGAACTGGCACCCCGAGAGTTTCGCCGCGCGCCTGCCGTTCCTGCAACGCAGGAACAGCCTGACCCGCGCCGTCCGTGGCTTCTTCCAGGCACGCGCCTATCTGGAGGTCGAGACCCCGTACGCGGTCGCGGCGCCAGGCGAGGAGGTGCACCTGAAGGCGTTCGCCACGCTGCGGGAACATCCCGACGGCGCGCGGGAGAATCTCTGGCTGGCCACCAGTCCGGAGTTCGCGATGAAGCGGCTGCTGGTCGCCGGCGCCGGCCCCATCTTCCAATTCGCCAGGGTCTGGCGAAACGGCGAGGGCGGCGCGCTGCACGCGGCCGAGTTCACCATGCTGGAGTGGTACCGGCCCGGCGTCAGCATGGATCAGCTGATCACCGAGACGACCGATCTGTTGCGCGAGATCTTGCCCCCGGTGGTCCGCTGCCGCGGCATCACCACCGATCTGTCGCACTTCGAGCGGCTGACCATGGCCCAGGCGTTCGCCCGCCACGCCGGTGTCGATCTGCTGGCGACCGGTGAGGACGCCGCCGCGCTGGCCGCCGCCGCCGGCGCCACCCTGCGCCCGAACGAGACCTGGGAGGACCTGTTCTTCCGCCTGTTGCTGGAACGGGTCGAGCCGCACCTCGGCCGCCGCCACCCCACGTTCCTGACCCATTGGCCCGCCGCCCAGGCCGCGCTGGCCCGCCGCGACCCGGCCGATCCCCGCGTCGCCGAACGGTTCGAGCTGTTTGTCTGCGGCGTCGAGCTGGCCAACGCCTTTGTCGAGCTCACCGACCCGGTCGAGCAGCGCGCCCGCTTCCTGGCGGACCGCGCCCGCCGCGCCGCGATCTACGGCCTCAAGCAGGACAACCCCGAGCGGGACGGGCCGGACTGGCCACTGGACGAGGATTTCCTCGCCGCCTTGTCGCACGGCATGCCGCCCAGCGCCGGGATCGCGCTGGGATTTGATCGGCTGGCGATGATCGCGGCCGGCGCCGACCGCATCGGCCAGGTGTTGTGGCTGCCGCCCGCCGATCTCATATGACCCGCCCAGGCCAGGGGAGTCGCGAGGGCGGGCGCCCGGCAGGGAGTCATAGCAGGGGGAAGCGCCGCGATGCGCCGGATCGGTCGACTGGGTTTGCTGGTCTTGCTTGCCGGCTGCACCAACGGGCTGGCGGCGCGTCAGGCGGAGCTGTCGCAATGGATCGGCAAGCCCGAGGTCGCTCTGCTGGCCGCCATGGGCGCGCCGAACCGCAGCTACCAGACCAGCGGCATGAAGTTCCTCACCTACGACGACCGCCGCGTGGAAATCGTTCCGGGCTCACCGGCGTTCGGCCCGGGGCCTTACTTCGCTCCGGACCCGTTCTGGTACGGCAGCGGCTTCCCGCCCACCGCGACGACCCTGGTCTGCGATACCACGTTCACCGTCGCCGGCGGCCTGGTGCGGGCCTTCAGCCTGCGCGGCAACGCCTGCGGCTAGTCGCACGCGGATAGTTTCACGCGAAAAGTCCGGCACGGTCTTTTCCCGTGCCAAAAGTCCCGTTTCCGTCGCCCGGGTTGCTGGATGTCGCGGCATTTTCACAGCCGGATCAGCTGACCAAACAGATCCTGACCGCCGCCGGCGACGGGACGCGATGAACACCGGGCGCGGCCCGCTGACGTACTCGGTCATCTTGCGGGCCGCTGGGCGACAGTCTTGATATCAGTTACCACCGGAATGGCCGACTCGCCTTGAATGAAACCTGCAGAAGCAGTTTCTGTTCAGGTCCATGGCCGCGCCTGGATGCCGGCGTGTGGGGCGCCGCCGACGCGTAGTGTGGTCCACCGTGGCGATCTCGATTTGAAAGCAAGTGCCGGAGTGCGGCCGGCGCCACACCTCCCCAAGGTGGGAAACCAACACCTCAGGAGTTACAGGCGATGGACACGCTGACTGCGAACCGACCGGTAGGAATGGCGACAGCGACCGAACACGATCCGCGCTGGCGTCAGGTGGTGAGCCGTGACACCTCGGCGGACCGGACATTCTGCTACTCGGTGTCGACCACCGGCGTCTACTGCCGCCCGTCCTGCCCATCACGCACCGCCAACCCCAGGCATGTCCGGTTCCACGCCACGCCCGGGGACGCTCAGGCGGCCGGCTTTCGCGCCTGCAAACGTTGCAAGCCTGATCAGCCTTCCTTCGGTACCCAGAGCGCCCGGACCGTCGCCCGCATTTGCCGCCTGATCGAGCAGGCCGAGGAAATCCCGCCGCTCGCGGAACTGGCCGCCGCGGCCGATCTCAGCCCCGGCTATTTTCACCGTATCTTCAAGGCGGTCACCGGCGTGACACCGAAGCACTATGCCGCGGCGCACCGCGCCGACAAGGTCCGCGCCGGACTCGGGCGCGCCAGCACGGTGACCGAAGCCATCTACGACGCCGGTTTCAACTCCAACGGCCGCTTCTACGAGAAGGCCAACGAGATGCTGGGCATGACCCCCACCGCCTATCGCACCGGCGGCGCCAACGCGGCGATCCGCTTCGCGGTCGGCGAATGCTCATTGGGATCGATCCTGGTGGCGACAAGCGAGACGGGGGTCTGCGCGATCCTGCTCGGCACCGATCCGGATGCCCTGGTCCGCGATCTGCAGGACCGCTTCCCACGCGCCCGGCTGATCGGCGGCGACGCCGCGTTCGAGACGCTGGTGGCCCATGTGGTCGGTTTCGTCGAGGCGCCGTGTATCGGACTTGACCTGCCGCTCGATGTCCGCGGCACCGCGTTCCAGCAGCGCGTCTGGACCGCGCTGCGGCAGATCCCGCCGGGCACCACGGTCAGCTACAGCGACGTCGCCAAAACCATCGGCGCGCCCGGGGCGGTGCGCGCGGTGGCAGGCGCCTGCGCCGCCAACCCCCTGGCGGTTGCGATCCCATGCCATCGGGTCGTCCGCAACGACGGCACGCTGTCCGGCTATCGCTGGGGCGTCGAGCGCAAACGCGCCCTGATCGATCGCGAGGCCGCAACCAGCTGAGCCTCGGCCCACCCCGTCACGGAAGGCGGGCCGTCCCGATGCGCCGGCCGGCTCGACACGCCCATCTGTCCTGATCGGCCGGCTGTCCCGATACGCCCGCCTGTCCCGATCAGCCGGGCTGTGCCGGATCGAAAGCGCCAACCGGCGTGCGGCCGATCGATCGCGATGCCACCAGGCGCACCAATCCGCCCACCAAGATGACAACAAGCAGATCGTAATGAGTCCAGCCCCACGCAGCTCATCCGCCGTCGAAGACATCCATGACGGCTTCGCCAACGCCACGCTCGCCAACGTCCTCGTCGCGACCAGCGACAACGGCATCGTTGCCATCCTGTTTGGCGACCGACCGGCAAGATTTAGAGCATGATCACGCTGAGCGGAACGTTCAAAGCGTGTCGATCACCCGATCAAACAAAGGGATAGAGCATTTTCGGTCTGCACGGTCAGGCTGAAAATGCTCTAGCGACCTCGCCGTCTTTCCCGACCCAGCCGTCCCGATCCGGCCCCGACGTCCCACCGCGGCCGCGCGCATCCGGTGACCGGCGCCCTGCGATAACAGTCGTCGCTTCCACTTGATAATGTCAGCCGGCGGGACAATATCCGTCGCAATTGATCCGGGCCCCTCTGACGAGGACGATGGCATGGTGCCATCCAACCTCGTGATGTCGGATCGCCGTGTTCCGCGCCCGTGTGCGTCAGGAAGCGGTTGATCTGCGGGCCCAATGTCTCGAATCCCCAGTTCATCGCTCCGACATCCGGCAAACGACACGGCTCTTGAGCAAGGAGCCGCATCATGTACGCCCATGCCCCGAACCAGGCACGCCCCCGCACCGTCGAGCGGGCGCGGGATGCCAACCGTGAACGGCGGCTGGGGCTGCTGATCAGCCGCCTGCCGCACCGCCTCCAGGACCCTGTTCGATGGCTGCTCCGGCCCGGCGCCCGATGGGTGCGCCTGCCCGCGGGCGTGCTGCTGATGGTGGGCGGGGTGTTGGCCATCCTGCCGATCCTGGGGCTTTGGATGCTGCCACTGGGTCTCGTGCTGCTGTCCGAGGATATTCCGCCGTTGCGGGGCGCGACCGATCGGGTTCTCGCCTGGATCGAGCACAATCGACCGCATTGGATGGGCCTGCCCCGTCGTCCGGTTGCTTACACCCACCAAGGTATTAGATCGGCTAAATAACGATGAATTGGTTGCTGGACCCGCACATCTGGGCGAGCTTCTTCACCTTGACGGCGCTCGAGATCGTCCTGGGCGTCGACAATCTTGTGTTCATTGCTTTGCTGGCAAGCCGGCTGCCCTCGGCGCAACAGGGCAACGCCCGCAAGCTCGGTCTTGCCCTGGCACTGATGACCCGGCTTGGCCTGCTCGGTTCGATCGCCTGGATCGCGCAGCTGACCGACCCGGTCCTGACCGTGCGGGACTGGACCTTTTCGTGGCGAGACCTGGTGCTGATCAGCGGCGGCGGCTTCCTGTTGTTCAAGGGCACGCACGAGATCCATAACCGCCTGGAAGAGACCGACGATCAACCGCGGGCTGGTCACGCCGCCCCTGGCTTTGTCGGCACGGTCGTCCAGATCGTGCTGTTCGACATCGTCTTCTCGCTCGACAGCGTCATCACGGCGGTCGGGATCGTCGACGAGATCTGGGTCATGGTCGCGGCCATCGTGGTCGCGGTCATCCTGATGCTGATCGCTTCCACCCCGCTCGCCGGGTTTATCGAGCGCCACGCGTCGGTGAAGATGCTGGCGTTGTCGTTTCTGCTGCTGATCGGCACGGTGCTGGTCGCCGACGGCTTCGGGATGCATATCCCGCGCGGCTACGTCTACGCCGCGATGGGCTTCTCGGTCCTGGTGGAAAGTCTCAACCTGCTCGCGGCGCGGCGACGGACCAGAAAGCGCAACAGCAAACCGCCGGCCGAAGCCACGGCGCCAGCGCCGACTGACCACCAGCGGCCTCCGACCAGGCAGCCTTACCGCATCGGCGACGCTTAGGGCGGCATCGGCAATAAGTACTTCAGCACGCCGATAAGGCTACCCGACGAAACAAGGGCTTAGGGCCTGCTCGATACTGCAATTCGCAGCGATTAGTGTCGGACAGGCCGCTCGATCAGGCCACCTGCGGTCCCCACGCGACCGGAGGTCTGTCCCGCGGACGGTAACACTTGCCGAAAGCCCAACAACCTCCCACCTCGGCGTCAATGAACAAGGATTTCCGTCATGATCGAGCTCCGCCCGTTTGACACCCTGGGCGCGTTTCGCAACGATTGGCTGAACGCCCGCCAGCACTTCAGCTTCGGCGCCTATCACGACCCCGCGCGCATGGGCCTCGGCCGCCTGCGGGTGTGGAACGACGACGAGATCGCACCCGGCACCGGTTTCGACCCGCACCCGCACCGCGACATGGAGATCGTCACCTATATCCGTTCGGGCGCGATCACCCACCGCGACGACCTCGGCAACGAAGGCCGCACCCAGGCCGGTGACGTGCAGGTCATGCACGCCGGCACCGGCATCACCCACGCCGAATACAACCAGGAGAAGATCCCGACCCGGCTGTTCCAGATCTGGATCATCCCGGACAAGCGCGGCGTCGCGCCTGGATGGGGCACCAAGGCCTTCCCCAAGGGAACCCCCGCCGACCACGACGGCCTTTCCATCCTGGCCAGCGGCCGCCCCGCCGACGCCGGGTCCGACGCGCTGGCGTTGCACGCCGACGCCGCCGTCCTGGCCGGCACGCTGGCCCAGGGGCAGACCACCGAACTGCTGCTGGCACCGGGCCGTATCGCGTACCTTGTGCCGGTGAACGGCGCCGTCACCGTCAACGGGGTCACCGCCCAGGCGCGCGACGGGGTGGCCATCTCGGACGAGCGTGCGGTGACGATCACCGCGACCCAGGCTACCGAATTGGTGGTCGTGGACGTTGCCGCGTGACAGCCGAGTGACACCCACCAAGTCAGTCCGGCTTGATGAAGCGATCGATGGTGCGGTGCCTGAAGAACCACCGCCCATCGACCTTCGCCAGCCGATCGGTATAGCCGCCGCCGGAACCGATCGTCGGCCCGTCCGCGCTGTTCTGGATCAAGGCCCAGTTGGAGCGTGCGGTGGCGGTATCGCCGTCCAGTTCGATCACGATATTCGTGGTCAGATGCACCCGCCGCGGCGTCGGGCCGATGGCGATGGCGCGCGCCTGCGCCACGATCCCGTCGCGGCCTGTTCCGGTGCCGAACGCGGTCTGCCACACCCCATCGGGCGTGAACAGCGCCGCCATGTCCGCGAACCGTTCGGCGTCCAGCGCGAAACAGTATCGCGCCAGCAATTCGCGAATTTCGTCTTTGTCGGACATCGCTGCCTCCTTGTTCATTGGCTCGGTTCAGGGTGAATATAACGGCTCTGCGGAAGCGTGACAGGAGCGTGCGAACCATGGATGCGATCAGCGGCGACAACCTGATCCGTGACACGGCGGCCCTGGAGGCGCTGTACGGCGAGTCTCCGGTCGCCGCGATCGCCAAGGAAATCGACTACATCCACCCGCATTATCGGGCGATGATCGAGGCCTCGCCGTTCATGGTGCTGTCCACCTGCGGGCCCGAGGGCATGGACTGCTCGCCGCGCGGCGATCCGGCCGGTTTCGTGCATGTGCTGGACGAGACAACCCTGCTGATCCCCGACCGGCGCGGCAACAACCGCATCGACAGCCTGCGCAACATCATCCGTGATGACCGCGTGGCACTGCTGTTCTTGATCCCGGGTGTCGGCGAGACGCTGCGGGTGAACGGCCGAGCGTCGATCTCGGTCGCGGCGGAGTTGATCGGGCGGTTTCCGTTCCGCGGCACGCTGCCGCGATCGGTCATCGTGGTGCGGACCGAGAGTGTCTACTTCCAGTGCCCCAAGGCGTTGGTCCGCTCCGAACTGTGGAACCCGGACAGGCATATCAGCCGCAAGGCGCTGCCCAGTACAGGGACGATGCTGGCGGACATCACCGCCGGGAAGGTCGGCGGCGCACAATACGATCGGGACTATCCGGAGCGGCTTCGCGCGACGATCTATTGACCCTTTGGCCGATTGACCCGCTGGTGACCCCCCGGCTGATCCACCCGCTGGCCCCCCGGCTGACGCTTCGCCGGCACGACCCTCGCATAAGACAGCCCCGGCGGACCCCAGGTGCCGAACCCGGCTGCAGCCGCTACAGTCGGTCACCGCCATCATCGGCGGCGATGACGGAGCGAGCCTGAGATGAAGCCCCGGCTGGTGCTGGCCTGCCTGACGACGACCGCGGTGGTGGCGCGCGCTCGTGCCGAATTCGACGCGGTCATCCACGACGGCCCGACCGACATGACGGTGGCCGCGGCCATCGCGGCGGCCTGGTCGCACCAGGCCGAGGCGATCCTGTTCGCCAACACCCTGCGGCTGGACCGCGCCGCGATCGCCGCGCTGCCCGCCAGCCTGCGGATCGGCGCCACCAGCAGCGTCGGCACCGACCACATCGACATCGCGGCCGCCCGCGCGCGGGGGATCGCGATGACCAACACCCCCGGAGTGCTGGACGCGTGCACCGCCGATCACGCCATGATGCTGCTGCTGACCGCCGCGCGCCGCGGGGCCGAGTATGACCGCATCATGCGGCAAGGCTGGCGCTACCGCATCGGCCAGGGGGAGCTGCTGGGCGTGCGGGTCACCGGCAAGCGGATCGGCATCCTGGGGCTGGGACGGGTCGGCCGAGCAATGGCGCAGCGGGCGCGCGGCTTCGATATGCAGGTGCTGTATCACGGCCGCAGCCGCCTGCCGCCCGAACTGGAACGGGGCGCGACATACTTTCCCTCGTTCCACGCGATGCTGCCGCGCTGCGATTTCCTGTCGGTGCATGCGCCGGGCGGGGCGGCCACCGACCGGATGATCGACGCTCAGGCCTTGTCGCTGCTGCCCCAGGGTGCGGTGCTGGTCAATGTCGCTCGCGGCTCCTTGATCGATGAGGACGCGCTGCTGACGGCCCTGACATCGGGCCATCTGTTCGCCGCCGGGCTGGACGTGTTCCGTGACGAACCGGACTACGACCTGCGCTTCGCAGCACTGGACAACGTGGTGCTGTCGCCGCACATCGGCAGCGCCTCACGGGAGACGCGGGATGCCATGGGGTTCCGCGCGTTGGACAACATCGCCGCCGTGCTGGCCGGCCGAGCCGCCCTCGACCCACTGTGGAAGGATTGACATGCCGAAACCCGTGCTGCTGGTGACCCGCCGCCTGCCGGCCCAGATCGAGGCGCTGGCCGAACAGGATTTCACGGTGCGGCTGACGCCGTCCGACGTTGCCATCCCCGATCTGGTGGCTCGAGCCGAGGGGGCCGACGCGATCCTGTGCTGCCCTGGGGACATGCTGAGCGCCGAGACCATCGCCGCCCTGCCGGCCTCGGTGCAGGTGATCGGCACGTTCAGCGTCGGCACCGATCACATCGACGCGGCGGCGGCCAAGGCGCGCGGCATCAAGGTCTGCCATACCCCCGACGTGCTGAGCGTCGCCACCGCCGAGTGCGCGATCCTGCTGATCATGGCGGCGGCGCGACGCGGCGGCGAAGGCGAACGCCTGGTCCGCTCCGGCAAATGGGAAGGCTGGGCACCGACCCAGCTGCTCGGCACCCAGGTCTCGGGACGGCGGCTGGGCATTTTCGGCATGGGACGCATCGGGCGGGAAATCGCCCGGATGGCGCGCGGCTTCGAGATGGAAATCCACTACCGCGACATGACCCGCCTGCCGCCGGACCTGGAACAGGGAGCAGTGTTCCACGACAACGACGACAGCTTCCTGCCGGTCTGCCAGGTCCTGTCGCTGAACGCGCCGGGCGGGGACGGCACCCGCCATTGGCTGAATGCCGATCGGATCAAGCTTCTGCCGGCCGGGGCCGTGGTGGTAAACGCCGCCCGCGGCACGCTGGTGGACGATGCCGCGCTGATCGCCGCCCTGCGATCCGGACACGTCGCCGCCGCCGGGCTGGATGTCTACAACGGCGAACCGCAATTGAACCCCGCATACCTGACGCTGGAGAACGTCGTGCTGTTGCCGCATCTTGGTAGTGCCACGAGCGAGACCCGCGATGCCATGGGCCGCATCGTGCTGTCGGGGATCGGCGCGATCCTGGCCGGCGAGACGCCGTCGAATTTGTTTGGGTGAGGGTGCTGACGCTTTGACCGCTTGACGCGAGCATTGATGGCAGCGCCGACGCTGGCGCGGCCGTCGAGATGAGGGCGCGACGGGGCGTGCCGGAGACTTCAACCATCGCGGGCGGACGCGACGCCCACGTTCGCCTTGACCGCCCCGCTTCGGGCGGCGCAAGCCGGACGCGATGGCCCGGTCGCATGGGCCGGTTTTTGTTGGGATCAATTGAGCTTTCAGGTTCAGGTTAGTGATGCCATGCCGCCGTGAGAGCAGACTGCTACGCCTAGTCGATCGGCATCTGCGTTGCAGTGGCGGGGTTGAATCCCGCATGATTGGTGCGTACGTCGCTAAGGCTGATATCAGGTTTCCCATCTGACTATCAGACCTATACCGGTCACCGCATGCGTTGACCGACACACGCGCTGGGTTGGCTGGCGGCGGCGCGCGAAAATGACTTTAATAGCGGCGCAAGCGCCGAATGGTATAAGACCGTCATAGCTGTGCACGGGATAATTGCGAGCCGGCGTTGCCGCCGAACCAACCTTTCGCGGTGATCTGGTCCGACGACCCAAGGACGGTAATGTTAGGGTCCCCATTACTGTTGGCGAACCAGATTTTTGCTCGGTCGTCAGGGGACCGTAGCCACTGTGGAACAAATATGCTCGTAGCCGCCGTTCCCGGTGATCGTGTCGGTGCCACCGCAGCCGTCGAACACGTCATTCCCGTGGTGCCGTTGATTGCGTCTGCCTTGGTGGTGCCTGTGTTCGCCAGGCTGTCGGCCTGCTTGGCGGTCCAGATTGATCCGGTGCTGAACTGGATAGTCTGCACGCATAGGCATTGCCGAGAAGCATGTTGTCGATCGTGACTTGATCACCGGTGCTTATGATGGTGAGAACAATATCGTTACCTTCCAGGGAATTCGCATTTGGATTTTCTTGGCATGCGACTGAGCGCTTGCCCGGCACGGGCGTAATCGATTCTACCCTTCGGCGTTGTAGACACGTCGCTGGAGGATGCCTTGAAGCAATTTGCCGCGTGCTGGGAGGGTCTGGAAGATCCTCGAACCGGTAATGCCGGGCGGTACGATTTTCATGAGCTGTTGATTATCGCGCTGTGCGCCACCGTGTGCGGCGGTCAAAGCGCGGTGGCGATGGCGCGGTTTGCCGAATCAAAAAAGACCTCCCTGCGCGGTTTTCTCAAGCTTGGTCGAAGGTGGGCATTTGGCGGGGGATCTGCAAACGCTGGTGACCTCGGACGCGGCGAAGTTGCAAAGCATCGACAGCACGGCGGCCAAGGCCCACCGGTGCAGCGCCTACGGCGAGGGGGGGGGACGATTTGCAGGCCATTGGCCGTACCCAAGGCGATCGGACGACGAAAATCCATGCCGTCGCGGACCGCTCCGGAGGTTTGATCGGGTTCGATCTCACCCCGGGGCAGAGAGGCGACATCCGCGTCGCGAGTAGTTTGCTCGCAACCCGAGGGGAAGGCCAACACTTCGATAACGCGGAGCGGATCTGGCGCAGAGCGAGCGGTTTTTGGCATTTCCGCCAGAGTGCGTCCGGCTAATTTGGCGTGTCCATCTTATACCCGATTTCGGTGCTTGCGCCGACTGTTATCACAGTCATTTTTCGCCCGCCGCCCCCTTCCTCGCGTGCTCGATCCCCTCGCTCGCGTGCTAGCTCGCCCGCCAACCCGCCGCGCTTCGGATCGACCGGATCGTCGATGCTTCAGTCGATCGCATCGCCCACGGCATGGATCGGTTTGCCAATCGGCTTGCCGACCACCGGCACTGCCTGCACCGCGTCACCAGTAACGCGGAACGGAAACGCCACGACGCCGCAACCGCTTAAAGAGGCAACAATGATCAAGCAGATAGCAAGCCGCATGGCGAGTTCCTCCCCGCATCGATGTATGTCGAACGGGCCTAAGATCAACCCGTGCAGTTGCCTGCGAGGACGGCGTCCGGTGCGCCGCCGCTGGAGCGGGCGGCCGCCGGTCGTTTGAACTGGCCGATCGACGCGTCTGCTGGTGGCCGCTGGGCGTCTCACAGTGCTCTGCGATCGGACCCCAGGCCGAGCAACTCGATCCGGCTGGCGAATAGCCGTCGGAGGTCGATTGCGCCTGATAACACCAAGCTTCTGCCCTGCCCGTTGATTGCGGAGGGTGACGCCAACGGAGGGTGAGGATGCGATAGCGGAGACCGCATTGCCGACGACGCGGCGAACGATATTGTATTTAAATTGAAACAAGTAGGCAGACGCTCAGGATCAAGCGGAACGCCGCGGCAGGCGGGCTTTTCCGCGGATCGACCAACGATCGTTCCACATCCGAAGCCCCCCGTTCGAATCCGTTTGCATTTCGCACCATTCGTTCGTATATTGCCTGCAACAGTACCCCGTTGAAGACATCTCTTGCGGTTCGGATCCAGCCCAACCCTCTGGAAGCGGCGCGTCGCTCCGCCAAGCAGGAGAACTGTCGCCTGATTTCATCGAAACCGTCCTACGGGGCAAACTCGGTGAGGTAGTGACCGGCGCGGGACGGATCGAATTAAACCTCAGAAAGCGGCCCATCGCGACGTGATCGATGCCGAGTAACATCTGCCCGCCCGCCGTGTTGCCCAAGGCTCCGACTGGCATCACCGGCCTGGACGAGATTACGCTGGGTGGCTTGCCGGCCGGTCGGCCGTCGCTGATCTGCGGCGCCGCCGGCAGCGGCAAGACGCTGTTCGCTGTCACCTTCCTGGTCAACGGCGCCGTGCGGTTCAACGAGCCGGGCGTGTTTATGAGCTTTGAGGAACGTGCCGAGGATCTCGCGGCCAACGTCGCCTCCCTTGGCTACGACCTCGATCGGCTGGTGGCCGAGAACAAGCTCGCGGTCGACCACGTTCGGATCGAGCGGAGCGAGATCGAGGAGAGCGGCGAGTACGACCTGGAGGGGCTCTTCGTCCGCCTCGGCTTCGCCGTTGACTCGATCGGCGCCAAGCGGGTGGTGCTGGACACCCTCGAAACCCTGTTCTCCAGTCTGTCGGATACCGCGATCCTGCGTTCGGAACTGCGTCGCCTGTTCGGCTGGATCAAGGAGCGCGGTCTGACCGCTGTCATCACCGGCGAGCGCGGCGAGGGGCAATTCACCCGCCAAGGTCTGGAAGAGTACGTCTCTGACTGCGTCGTGCTGCTGGACAACCGGGTGCAGGAGCAGATCAGCACGCGCCGGCTGCGGGTGGTGAAATATCGTGGTTCGGCGCACGGCACCAACGAATACCCGTTTCTGATCGACGACGACGGGATCAGCGTGCTGCCGATCACCGGCGCGGGTCTCAGCCACGACGTATCCGACGACGTGGTGTCGACGGGCATGCCCGATCTCGACGCAATGTTCGGCCAGGGTGGCCTGTATCGGGGTTCCAGCGTGCTGGTGTCCGGCGTTGCCGGCAGTGGCAAAACCACGATGGGAACGATCTTCGCCGACGCCGCATGCGCCCGCGGCGAGCGCTGCCTGTTCTTCGTCTTCGAAGAGAGCGCTGAACAGATCTGCCGCAATGGCCGTTCGGTCGGGCTGGATCTACGGGCCAAGGTGGACAGCGGACTGCTTCGCTTCGAAGCGGCACGCCCAAGCCTTTATGGGCTGGAGATGCACCTGGCGCGCATGCACCGCGATCTCGACCGCTTCCGACCCAATGTGGTGGTGGTGGATCCAATCTCCGCGCTGCGCGGCCCGAATTCCGAGGTCCAGGCGACGCTGCTGCGCATGGTAGACTTGCTCAAAAGCCGCGGCATCACGTCGCTTTTCACCAGCCTGCGCAGCGACGAGGGCGTGCTGGAAGACCGCGACTGTGGCCTGTCGTCGCTGATGGACTGCTGGATAAGGCTGGTCGGCGTGGCGGCGAACGGTGAGATGAACCGCTCTCTCTACCTCATCAAAGCACGCGGCATGAGCCACTCGAACCAGCTGCGAGAGTACCGGATGAGCGTGACCGGGATCGAGCTGATCGAGCCCTACGTCGGCCCCGAGGGCGTGCTGACCGGTACGGCGCGCATGACCCAGGTTGCCCGGGAACAGGCAGCGACGATCCGCCACCAGCAGGAAACCAAGCGGCAACAACGGCAACTCGCGCGCCGGCGTCAGCAGCTTGACCGGCAGATCGCCGAGATGCGCGCCGCGCTGGAGGCCGAGGAAGAGGAGGCCGGCAAGCTGTCGCGACAGGAGACCGAGCGCGAAGCCGCCCTGGAGACTGACCGGGAGGCCATCGCGGTTCGGCGGAATGCCGCGGAATGAGTGGTCGCGGGGCGTCGGACGAAGCCAGGCCACCGCACCACGATGTCGAACCCGGCACCTATCACCTGCGCCTGTACGTCGCTGGGCAGACGACCAAGTCCCTCGCCGCCATGGCGAACCTCAAGCGGGTTTGCGAGCAGCACCTGGACGACCGCTACGAGATCGAGGTGATCGACCTTCTGGTAAACCCGAAGCTGGCGGCCGGCGACCAGATCCTGGCGATCCCCACCCTGGTGCGCCGTCTGCCGACGCCGCTGAAGCGGATCATCGGCGACCTGTCCAACACCGAGAAGGTCCTCGTTGGACTCGACATCCGTCGCAAGGGTGCGGGCACTTGAGCGATGCCGGCGAGGCTGTGCCGGATCCGATGCGGTACCGTCTGCGGCTGTTCGTGGCCGGCAACAACCCGCGCTCGCTGCGCACGATCGCCAACCTGCACCGCTTGTGCGCCACGCACCTGTCCGAGCGGGTGGAGCTGGAGGTGGTCGACATCTACCAGCAGCCGCACCTCGCGGGGCAGGACCACGTCGTGGCGGCGCCGACCCTGGTGAAGCTGCTGCCGCTGCCGCTGCGCCGCATCATCGGCGACCTGTCCGACGAGGCGCGTGTACTGCGGGCGCTCGAGCTGACCCAGTTACCGCAAGATCGCGATGAGCCCTGATTCGCAATCCTACGGCCCGGCCGACCGCATGCCGATGCCGGACGCCTATCTGGCGCGGATACGGGAGTTGGAATGTCGTCTGGAGGAGAGCGAGGAGACGCTGGATGCGATCCGGCGCGGCGACATCGACGCGGTCGTGGTCAGCAACGCGGTCACCGACCATCGCGTCTACACGCTGGAGAATGCGGACCGCCCGTACCGGGTGCTGATCGAGCAGATCCAGGAGGGTGCGGTCACGCTCGGCCTGGATGCCACGGTCTTCTATTGCAATCGGCGCCTGGCCGAGATGTTGCGCATGCCGCAGGAACGGGTGATTGGACAGGCGTTGCAGTCTTTCATCCAGCCGGCTGATCACGCAGCCCTCGAACGGTTACTCGATGCAGCGAGGCGAGACCGTGCCCGCGACGAAGTCACGGTTCGCAGCGCCGACGGCACCGTTACGCCGGTCTACCTGTCGCTGAGCCTGCTGCACCGCGACGGAGAGGAGCCGCTGCTCTGCGGTGTGCTGACCGACCTTACGCAGCAGAAGACCCATCTTCGCGCGTTGTCTGAGGCCAATGCGCGTCTCGTCGCCGAGAGTGCGCAGCGCGAAGCGGTCGAGGAAGCGCTGCGGCAGAGCCAGAAGATGGAGGCCGTCGGTCAGCTGACCGGGGGCCTGGCGCACGACTTCAACAATTTGCTCACAGGCATCGTCGGAAGCCTGCAACTGATGCGGATGCGGGTGGCGCAAGGCCGCCTGCTCGAGCTGGACCGCTACATCGAGGCGGGTCTGGTGTCGGCGAACCGTGCAGCGGCCTTGACCCACCGGTTGTTGGCGTTCTCCCGGCGGCAGACACTCGACCCCAAACTGGTCAACGCCAACCGCCTGATCGCGGGCCTTGAAGACCTGCTGCAACGCACCGTCGGCCCCTCGATCAAAGTCGCAACTGATCCGGCTGCCGAGATAGGCTCGATCCTGTGCGACCCGAACCAGCTGGAGAACGCGCTGCTCAACCTCGCCATCAACGCGCGCGACGCCATGCCGGAGGGCGGCCAGCTGACGATCGAGACGGCCAATGTGGATCTAGAGCCGGTCTTCGCGGCCTCGCGGGACATGGTCGCTGGTCGCTACGTCACGGTCGCGGTCACCGACACGGGCACCGGCATGTCGCCCGAGGTCGTCGCACGGGCGTTCGATCCGTTCTTCACCACCAAGCCGATCGGCATGGGCACCGGGCTGGGGCTGTCGATGATCTACGGTTTCGCCAAGCAGTCCGGCGGACAGGTGCGCATCCACAGCAAGCCGGATCTGGGTACAACGGTGCGCCTTTACCTACCCCGCTTAAGCGACGGCGCGGATGTCGAGCCGGAAGCCGAGACGGCTTCGGAAATGCCGCGTGCGTCGCGCGGCGGGACGGTGCTGGTGGTGGATGACGAACCGGTCGTGCGCATGCTGGTGGTCGAGGTACTGGAGGAACTGGGCTACGTGGCACGGGAGGCGAGCGATGGACCGTCCGGGATGCGGCTGCTGGAGAGCAAAGAACACGTGGACTTGCTGGTGAGCGACATCGGACTGCCGGGGGGCATGAACGGACGCCAGTTGGCCGATGCCGCCCGGCTGCGCCGTCCTGGCCTGAAGGTGCTGTTCATTACCGGCTTCGCTGAGAGTGCCGCTGTTGGCAGCGGCACGATGGAAGCGGGCATGGAGGTCATGACCAAGCCATTCGGCATGGAGGCTCTGGCTGGCAAGATCCAGGCGATGATCGGAAGCTGAAGGTTCGGTGTCCGGCAGAACCAGATGGCACGAAGGTCGGGACATCACCCCAACGTCAGCAGCCTTTCAGGCTGCCGTCCTAAACAAACTCACAGCTTACGCCTTGCCCGGGTCTTCCAGCCCGATCGCGCGCAGCCTGGCGCCTTCCTCGTCCCAGCCCTTGCGTTCCTTGACGTTGAGGAACAGGTGCACCGGCCGATCAAGAAGAGCGCCGAGGTCCTGCCTTGCGCGGGCGCCGATCGACTTGATCCTGCTGCCCTTCTCGCCGATCAGGATCGCCTTGTGGCTGGCCCGGGCGACGTAGATGGTGACCTCGATCCGGACCGACCCGTCCTTGCGGTCCTTGAACGACTCGGTTTCGACGGTTGCGCCGTACGGCACTTCCTGATGCGTCTGCATGAAGATCTGTTCGCGCACTGTCTCGGCTGCCAGCAGCCGGTCCGGTAGATCAGTCAGGTCGTCCTCCGGATATAGCCAGGGGCTCAGCGGCACCACGGCGGCCAGCGCATCGGCGAGGCGGCGCACCCCATCGCCGGTCTGGGCGCTGACCATGAAGGTTTCCTCGAACCGCGCCAGAGTACCAAGCAGATCGATCAGCGGCAGCAGCGACGGCGGTGTCACCAGGTCGGTTTTGTTCAGCACCAGCCAGCAGCGTCGGCCGGACACGCCCAGTTGCCGCGCGATTTCACGCACGTGGTCGCGCACGCCAACCCGAGCGTCGACCAGCAGCATGGCGACGTCAGCATCCGCCGCACCGGTCCAGGCGGCCGCGACCATGGCCCGATCCAGCTTGCGCCGCGGGCGGAAGATCCCGGGCGTATCGACCAGCAGCACCTGCGACTCAGCGCGCATCAGAATGCCGAGCACGCGGAATCGGGTGGTTTGTGCTTTCGGGGAAACGATCGACAGCTTGGCGCCGGTCAGGCGGTTCATCAGCGTGGACTTGCCGGCATTCGGTGCGCCGACGATGGCGACGAAGCCGCAGCGCTGCGGCGGCGGTGCAGTCATACGGTGAGCTGACGAAGCAGTGCCTCGGCGGCAAGTTGTTCCGCCCCACGCTTGCTGCCGCTAGTGCCGCTGGCGTCGCGTGCGCCAACCGAGACGGTAACGGTAAACGCCGGCGCGTGCGGCGGACCGGATTGCTGGGTCACTTCGTAAGCCGGCAATTCCAGAGCCCTCTTCTGCGCCCATTCCTGCAGCGCCGTCTTGGCATCCTTCGGCGGTTCGGCCTGCTCGGTCATCGCGTCGTTCCACGCGCGCCGCACGAAATGACGCGCCACATCCAGCCCGCCATCCAAATACAGCGCGCCGAGTGTCGCCTCCAGCGCATCGGCCAGGACGGTGGCGCGTTTGGCGACGCCGGCCTTGGCCTCGCCGGGAGACACCGAGAGCGCCGCGCCAAGCCCCGCGGTTTCCGCCACGCCGACCAAGACCGGCTGCGAGACCAGGTAGGCCAGACGCCGACCCAGGTCGCCCTCCTGCTCATGGGGAAAGCGTTCGGCAAGCCATTCCGCCATGGTCAGGCCCAGCACCCGGTCGCCGATGAACTCCAGCCGCTCATTGGATGCGTGGGTTCGCCCGCGACCTTGTCGCGAGACGCGATGTCCCAAGGCGGCCGAACGATGGGTCAACGCCTCCAGCAGCAGGTCCGGATGCCTGAACTCGTGGCCCAGGATGACTTCGAAGGCATGGCGCATTCAATGAACGGGCTTGAGCAGTCGGCTCCAACGGATTTCGCCTGGCCACTGCCAGAATTCCCACCAGGGATATTCGGCATCAATCGAGAAAAACAGAATTTCCGCTCGGCCGACCAGGTTTTCTACCGGCACGAAGCCAACCCCATCCATGAACCGGCTGTCGGCACTGTTGTCCCGGTTGTCACCCATGGCGAACAGATGACCGGGCGGGACCAGGTAGACCGGTGTGTTGTTGACCCAGCCGTCGTCCCGTTCCTTCAGGATCTCGTGTCTGACGCCGTTGGGCAACGTCTCGACGTAGAGTTTTCTCAGCATCTTTATGCCGTCGTCATCGGTCAGGTAATCGCCCTCGGGTTGGCGTGGACAGAGTTGGTCGTTGATGTAGAGCAGACCCTGGCGGACCTGAATGCGGTCGCCCGGCAACCCGATGATGCGTTTGATATAGTCGATCGAGGTGTCGCGCGGGTATTTGAACACCACCACGTCGCCTCGCTTGGGCAGCGAGCCGAAGATTCGGCCGGAGAAAAGATCGGGGGAAAACGGCAGCGAATAGGTTGAATAGCCGTAGCTGTATTTGGCCACGAACAGGTAGTCGCCGACCAGCAGGGTCGGGATCATGCTGCCCGACGGGATGTTGAATGGTTCGAAGGCCACCGTCCGCACAACAACAGCGATCAGTGCAGCGTAGACGATGGTCTTGATGTTCTCGAGCCAGGCGCTGGACTGCCGCCGGGGTTTGGCTTTGATGGTCGCCATGTGGGCAACGGACTTTCAAATCTCTAGTCAGTGGCGTGGGCCGCGAAAAGCGGGCGGATCAAGCCCATGGCTCGGTAAGCTGTCAAGCAAGCGTGGGCAGGTCCGCCGCGATCGCAGAAATTATCACCTGAGCATAGGCATAAGGATATTCGTCGGTCATCGTCAGATGCACTTGCGCGGTCATGCCGCGCGGCGTGATCGCGCGGAGGCGTTCGGCCGAACCGCCGGCCATCGCCAGGGTCGGCTGGCCGCCCGGCAGATTAACCACGCCCAGGTCAGCAAAGAACACGCCGCGCCGGAATCCGGTGCCCAAGGCCTTGGCTGCCGCCTCTTTTGCCGCGAATCGCTTGGCGAAAGTCGCGGCCTGGATCTTTTCGGTCCGCCGCGACGCCTTCAGCCGTTCTGTTTCGGTGAAGACACGTTCCAGAAAACGCCCACCGTGTCGCTCAATCGCTTTCTCGATGCGGCGAATGTCGCATATGTCCGACCCAATGCCGAGGATCATCGCCTGAGACCCGTCGAAGGTGACCGCGGCGAGCCATCCGGCCATGACAGAAACGATCGGGTGACGCGGGGGGCGCCGGTCCGCTGCGCGGTGGGGATGAAGGGGAGCAGCAAGCGCCGGACGAGCCAGGAGGCCGCCATCATCCGCCGGTTGCCCGCTCGACGCCCTTGATCGTCTTCAGCCCCCGCAGCCCGACGATTACCTTGGACAGATGCGCGACGTCGCGGACATCGACATCGACCAGGACCTCGATGAAGTCCTGCTGGCGGCTGATGATCTTCAGGTTGGTGATGGCGCCATCCTGCTTGGCGACCGCGTTCGAGATCTCGGCCAGAGCGTCGGGCTCGTTCGCAGCGATCACACTGATCCGAGCGGTGTAGGCGGGCTGCTTCTGGCCGGCGCCGGCTTTGCCGACGGCCTCGTAATTCCAGTCGACGTCGATGAACCGTTCTGGGGTCGCGGCGAACGCGGTCAGCGTCTGGCACTCCCGCCCGTGGATGGTGACGCCCTTGCCGGTGGCGACGATGCCGACAATCTCGTCACCCGGTACGGCATGGCAGCAACCGGCGAAGCTGAACGCCATGCCTGGCACCAGTCCGGTGACCGGCATGTCGTGATCATGCCGTGCCAGAAGTTTGCCGCGCGGCATCATCGGCGCGATGATCCGCGGTGCGCGCGCCGCCTGCCGTAGCTCTGGATAGGCGGCGTGGACCACGTCCTTGGCCACCAGGTTGCCGTTGCCGACCGCGACATACAGATCGTCGGCTGAGGCAACCTTGAGCGCCTTGATCGCCGGTTCCAGTGCCTTCTCGGATCCGTCCACGCCGGCCTGGCGGAACGCCTTGGTCAGTTCGACCCGGCCGGCATCACGGGTCTGCTGGCGCTGCTCGTGATGGATGAAGCGGCGGATGCGGGCACGTGCCTTGCCGGTGACGACGAAGCGATCCCACTGCGGCGACGGCGTGCCGCCGCGCGCGGTCATGATTTCGACCTGGTCACCATTCTCCAGGTGGTGGCGCAGCGGCATCAGCCGCCCGTTCACCTTGGCGCCGACGCAAGTGTCGCCAACCTGGCTGTGCACGGCGTAGGCGAAATCCACCGGGGTCGCGCCGCGCGGCAGCTGAATAAGCTGCCCCTTTGGGGTGAAGCAGAACACCTGGTCGGCATAGAGTTCGAGCTTGGTGTTCTCCAGGAACTCATCGGGTGCCACCGAGTCGTCCAGAATCTCCAGCAGATCCTGCACCCAGCGGAACCGCTGGACGTCACTGCCATCGACCTTCTTGTCCGGTGCCTTGTAGACCCAGTGCGAGGCGACGCCGTTCTCCGCCACGTCGTTCATCTCGGCGGTGCGGATCTGCACCTCGATCTTCTGATTGCGCGGCTCGCGCAGGGTCACCCCGGTATGCAACGACTGGTAGCCATTCGATTTGGCGGTGGAGATATAGTCCTTGAACCGTCCCGCGATCACCGGATAGGCCGAATGCACCGCACCGAGCGCCGCGTAACAGTCCGCCTTGGTCTGCACCACGATGCGGAATGCCATGATGTCGGACAACTGCTCGAAGGCGACGTTCCGCCTGTGCATCTTCTCCCAGATCGAGAACGGCGATTTCTCGCGGCCCATGATCTCGATCGGTTCACACCCAGCTTCGCGGCAGACCTGTATCAGTTCGCGCCGGACGTCATCGATGACATCCGCCCCCTGCCCGCGCAGGAAGTTCAACCGGGCCTGGATGGTGGCATAGGCTTCCGGTTCAAGCTGGGTGAACGACAGGGTCTGCAATTCGGTCTTGATCGCGTCCATGCCGATCCGTTCCGCCAACGGCGCGTAGATCTCCATTGTTTCGCGGGCAGTACGCTTGCGCCGCTCCGGATCGCGAATGAAATGCAGGGTGCGCATGTTGTGCAGCCGGTCGGCCAGCTTGACCAACAGCACGCGGATGTCGCGGCTCATGGCCAGGACCAGCTTGCGAAAGTTTTCGGCCTGCCTGGTGCGGTCCGACTGCAGTTCCAGCCGCGTCAGCTTGGTGACACCGTCGACCAGCGTGGCGATCTCCTTGCCAAACCGGCTTTCGATCTCCTGCAGCTTGAAGGTGGTGTCCTCGACCACATCGTGCAGCAGCGCGGTGGCGATGGAGGCGACATCCAGCCGGTAGCCGGCGAGGATGTCGGCCACGGCGACGGGATGGCTGAAATAGGGATCGCCGTTTTCGCGGCGCTGCGCGCAGTGGGCTTTTTCGGCCAGGTCGTAGGCGGCGTCGATCAGCCTGGTGTCTGCCTTGGGATCGTAGTCGAGGATCTTGCGGGTCAGAACGCACTGGCCGATGACGCCAGGGCCGATGACGCCGGGGCCGTTCGGCTTAGGCAGTTCAGCCAGTTCAGCGACCCCGTCAGCCGCCCCGGCAAGCCGCGCGGGGGTCGGCGCTGACCGGTTCATGTCGCCGCCGAAGCCCCCGGGCAACATGCGGGCCTACCGTGAGTCTCGGCCGCCGAGTTCTGCCTCGATCGCCGCCTCGATGTCGTCTGGGGAGAGCTCTTCCGCTCCTTCGGCGGGCAACCCGGCCTGCTCTTCCTCGGCCGCGACGTCCTGCAGGCCGAAGATGTTCTGGTCGGTCGGGATCAGGTCGAGCACTTCCTCATCCGCTGGCTCCGGCTCCGGCGAACGGGACAGCGACTTGATCAAATCCTGTTCAATCCGAGGCAGCTCGATCGTCTCGTCGGCGATTTCCCGCAGCGCAACGACCGGGTTCTTGTCGTTGTCGCGATCAACCGTCAATTCTTCGCCGCGGCTGATGTTACGGGCTCGTTGCGCTGCGAGCAGCACAAGTTCGAATCGATTAGGAACTCTTTGAACGCAATCTTCAACGGTGACGCGCGCCATGCGCTCAGCCTCCGGTCTGTTATTTCGGGGAATTGCAGCATGTACTGCCGCGTCAGAGGGTTTGCAAGTTACAACATTGCAATGTCAGGCAATCCTGGCAAGTTGCCGGCCAAGCGACGGCCCCGGACACCCATCCGATCCGCGCGTCTGCAAGCCAGATTCCGGCGCGTTGGGCTGCCGGGGTCGCGGCGGGCGGTGCGGGACACTGCTGGTAGCCGGTGCAGGGCGGATTGTCACTATGCCAAACGGATCATCGCCAAACGGATCATCAAGGTGGGCTGGCGGCCAGGCTATCGGCCGCAGCCGGCGTGATGGGCGGTGCCTGATCAATGTGAGGTAGCTTGCTGTCGCCAGAGTCTTCCTGCCATCCGCCGCCCAGTGCGTCATACAGCGTGACGACGTCGTTGGTCAGCGTGACATCGGCCTGCACCAGTTGCTGCCGCGATCCGATCAGCGTGCGTTCGGAGTCCAGCACCTGGAGAAAATTCTGCAACCCATGCGTGTAGGCGTCACGCGCCAGAAACAACGCCATCTCCCCTGCGCGGACCGCCACCGCCAGCTTGTCCCGCTGCCCCCGATCGGTGCGGTAGGCCACAAGTGCATCTTCGACCTCGCGCAGTGCGTTCAGCACCGTGCCGCGATAGTTCAGCACCGCCGCGGCCTCCTGCGTACGCGCCAGCCGCAGCGACGAGGTCAGCCGCCCTCCCTGGAAGATCGGCAGCGAAACGCTGGGGCCAAACGAGTAGAACGCGCTCGCCCAGTTCGTCAGATAGCTGGCGTCCAGCGCCCGCAGGCCGAAGTTGCCGGTGAGCGAAATGTCCGGGTAGAAGCTCGCCACCGCGATGCCCACATTGGCGGTGGCGGCGTGCAGGTTGGCCTCCGCCTCGCGCACGTCGGGCCGGCGGCGGGCCAGGGTGGACGGCACGCCGATCCCGACCACCGCTGGAATCACCGGCAGCGGCGCTGACGAGCCCAGCATGGCATCCAGCGTGCCGGGCGGCTGACCGGTCAGCACACTGAGCCGGTTCATCGCCTGTTCCGATTGCTTCTCGTAACCTGGCAGTTGCGATTCGGTATCCGCCAACTGGGTGCGGGCCTGTTCGACGTCCAGATCAGTCGCCAGACCCCGGACTTGCTGCTGTTGCGTCAGACGAAGCGCCGCCTGGGCGGTGCGGACGTTTTCCTGCTGCGTCTTGGTCAGCATCTGGCCGCCGCGGAGCTGCACATAGGCCTGCGCCACCTGCCCCTCCAGCATCACCAGCGAATCGCTGGTCGCCTCGATCTGCGCCTGGGTCTGCGCCCCGGCCTGCTCCTCGGAACGCCGCACCCGGCCGAACAGGTCCAGTTCCCATGACGAACTCAGCCCATACGAGTACAGGTCGACCGGCTGGCCGATCTGGTTCAGCGCGGTGCGGGCCGTACGGCTGAGCCCCTGATTAGCCAATGAGTTCAGCTGCCCATATATACCCCGCGACAGCAGCAGACCCCGCGCGCCAAGCTGCTCGCGCATGAAGCTGCCGTTGCCGCTGATGGTGGGAAGGCCGGCGGCGCGGGCCGACACCTCATTCTGCCGCGCTTCGACGACGCGAAGCACCGCTTGCTGCAAATCCAGATTGCCGGCGATCGCCCGCTGCATCAACTGCGTCAGCACCGGGTCACCGAAACCGCTCCACCAGCGCGGATCGGGATTGGTCCGCGGGTCGATGGTCTTGCTGGTGCGGACCGATCTGTCGTGAAAGCTGGCGACGTCCGGTGGCTTGGGTGGCGTGTAGTTGGGGCCGACCGAGCAGGCGGTCAGGCTGGCAGCCAGGACGCAGAAGATCAGGCGCATCGGTCAGTGCGCCCCGCCGCCCGATTTTGTTTTGATCGCGGACATAAGGAGGGCTGGTGGAATCATCACCAGGGCCAGACCGGCAGTGATCAGGAACACGTCGTTATAGGCCAGCACGGCGACCTGCGTTGTCAGCATCTGGTTGATCTCCGCCTGCGCCTGCCCGGCGGCCTGCCCGATACTGATCAGCCCTTGCTGCACCTGCTGCACCAGCACGTTGTACGGTTGATTGACCGAAGTCACATGGTCGATCAGATACGAGTGGCGGATTTGCTCATGTTCGGTAACCAGGGCGGTGGAGACCGAAATGCCGATGCCGCCCATAAAGTTGCGGGCCATGCTGAACAACGCCGACGCGTCGCCGTTCAGTTGCTGCGGCACCGTCGCGTAGGCGATCGTGCTGATCGGCACGAACAGCAAGGCCAGAGCTGCGGTCTGCGAGGCTCGGAACAGCACCAGATGGTAGAAATCCAGTTGTGGGACCAGGTTGCTCGAGTAGACCGCCGCAAGCGCCAGGCTCAGCCCCCCCCCCGCGATGACATATTTCGTCGGCACCACATTGAGGATTTTACCAACTACCGGGATCAACATCACCAGGACCACCGCCCCCGGTGCCAGCACCAGGCCGGCCCAGGTCGCGGTGTAGGCTAGCTGCTGTTGGGCGAATTGCGGGATCAGCACGGCGCTGGCGTACAGCACGAACCCCATAATCCCGATCTCCAAGGTGCCGAGGGCGAAATTGCGATCCTTGAAAACCCGCAGATTGACGATCGGGTCGCGCACGTAAAGCAGGTAAGTGATACCGAACAAGAAGCCGCATGCCGACAGGATGAACATGACCCGGATGAAGGTGGATCCAAGCCAATCGTAGTCCTCGCCGCGATCGACGCCGATCTCCATGCAGCCGAGCGCCAGGGCGATGAAAAAGGTTCCTAAATAATCAAACCGTGGCGCGGTCTTTTGCTGCTGCTGCATCGCTGGCGAGTCCTCGACCAATGCGAGCACGCCAAAGAGCGTGGCGATGCCGATCGGCACGTTGATCAGGAAGATCCAGTGCCACGAATACTGGTCGGTCAGATAGCCGCCGACGACCGGGCCGAGCACCGGGGCGATGATGATGGCGATGGCGGTGAGCGAAAACGCCTGCTGCCGCTTCTCGGGCGGGAAGTAATCCAGGATGATCGACTGCTGGGTCGGCTGCAGTCCGCCGCCGAAGAAGCCTTGCACGGCGCGGAACAAGAGGATTTCCTCGAAGTTCGTCGAGATCCCACAGGCGAACGATGCGGCCGTGAAGACGCCGATGCAAATCATGAAATACCGTTTCCGGCCAAGCCGACGGCTCAGGGCGCCGGAAATCGTCAGCACGACGCCATTGGCGACCAAATAGGTGGTCAGCGTCCAGGTGGCGTCGTCGCTGCTGACCGACAGCGAACCGGCGATGTGCGGCAGAGACACGTTCACGATGGTGGTGTCCAGCACCTCCATGAACGCTCCCAGCGTTACCACCACGGCGACCAGCCATGGATTTGAGTGCGGCTTCCAGCCCTGGTTGTCACTCACCGAACGGTCACCGTCGGCTCGACGGAAATCCCCAGCGGCAGGATGTGATTGTTTTCCAGGCCGCTGTCGATGATGACCTTGACCGGCACGCGGCGGACGATCTTGACGAAGTTGCCGGTCGCGTTCTCGGCCGGGAAGGTCGAGAACCGCGCACCGCTGCCCTGCTGAATGCTGTCGATGTGGCCTTGCAGGTGCAGGTTCGGATAGGCGTCCACATCCATCGAGACGTGCTGGCCAGGATGCATGTCGGTCAGCTGATTTTCCTTGAAGTTCGCGGTCACCCAGACGTCCGGCGTAACGATGTAGAACACCTGCTGGCCGGCCTGCAGGAAGGTACCGCGGTCGACGTTGCGGCGCGTGATGTACCCGTCTTGCGGCGCGATCAGATCGGTGTACGACAGATTGACCTCGGCCTGCGCCAGGTTAGCTTCGGACTGGGCGACCTGAGCCTGGCGCTGGCGCACCGTATCCTCGGCCGACTGGATGTTCTGCTGCACCAAGTTGGCGACTTTCACCTGCGCCTCGGCGTTTACCACCGACGCGGTGGTGGACCGCATCTGCGCGTTCGCCTGATCGATGTTGGTCTGCGTCGTCGCCCGTGGATCAACCGCGTGCTGGCGCCGGTATTCCTTCTCGGCCTGCGACTTGGTGGCCTGCGCCTGCTGTAGTTGAGCCTGAGCCTGCTGCAGCGAGGCCGGGGCCTGCACCCGGGCAATCTCCAGCGCGACCTGCGCGCTGGAAAGCTGCGCCCGTGCCAGAGAAAGGCTGGCGCGAGCCTGATCGCGGGAGGCGATATAGCTGCGCGGGTCGATCTTCAGCATCAGGTCGCCCTTATGGACGAATGTATTGTCATCGACGTTGAGCTGCGTGACGTAGCCGGCAACCTGGGCCGCATAGGAGACCGCGTTGCCCTCGGTATAGGCGTCGTCGGTGCTTTCCAGGTTGCGTGTCATGAACCAGTACACCGCGCCGCCGATGATCGCGGCCAGCACGACGACGGCGAGAATGATCAGCGGCCAGCGGCTTCTCGGCTTTGCGTCGTCCTGGTTGTTGGTGTCTCGATTGGACTTCTCGTTCGCCGACGAGCCATCGTTGGCGCGACGCCTCTCGTCGCGGTCGGGACTTCGACGCTCCGGCCTGTCTTGCCGTTCGCCATGAGCCGCCTCATCGTCAATATCGCTCAAAACCGGTTCCCATGTTTTGCTGCACCACAACAACGCCAAGTCAAAAAAGATCGGTTCATTTTGAAGTGAGGGGTCAGGTTCTTGTTTGATGTCCCACTTTGGACGACCCGAACCGGCGGATGCGCCCCAGCTGGACCGCCGCGGCCTTGCACCGTGCCGGCATCACGCCCGGGGGCCGCGGTGATAGTCGCCGCCAGCGTCCGGAGCGGCAGATTGCGCGTGTCGCCAGGACCTGGCGCCGTCGGCGGGTCGCGTAAGCAACCGCTGCGATCCACCGCTGCCCTGCTCTTTACCGTGGCCGGTGCTGTCGTGGGCCGCTTGGTGAGCGGTCAAGGCGGCGCAGCCCGACCGTTAGCGCCGGCGACCCACGCGCGGTCCGGGACGGTCGTCAGTGCAGCAAAACCGGCAACATCCGGCGCATTGATCAACATCCTTGCGGCACACAGGTCTGTATATCGGGTGCCGTCGGCGAATGAACAGGTCTGGCCGCATGACGCCGGAACGCCGGTCGCAAGCCAGCTAGGACCGCGCGAGGCCTGGTGTTCGTTTGAAGTAGCCGCGTCACGCCCCTTCTCGTGGACGCTGCGCGTCGGGCGGTCCCGCACGACCGGATACCATACTTCGGCACAGAGACTTTGACTGGTTGCCTGAGCAGCTATCCTCAACTGCTCAGGCCTGGTCTCGCAGGGCTCGGGTCCCCTTGCGATGGCCGGCTTGTGGTGGTTAGCGGATAGGCAGCTTTCAGGTGCAGGAACGCTTAAGCAGCCGTCCGTGTTCTGGGCCACGCTTAGCCCGCTGGGCCGATGCGGCCAGGCAAGATGATGAGCTTGCCGTGAGCCTGCCCGCTCTGACTGACGTCGAGGGCCGTACGCCAATCCGCAAGACCAAACGCACGAGCCACCGGCACCGTGAACCGGCCGGCTGCGGCAAGCTGGGCGAACTCGCCGAGCACGTCATATCGCAAAGTAGCGTCTTCCCCGAAACTGCTACGGGCGCCAAGCCGTGAGGCCGCCTCGAAGTCGGTAATCGTCAGAACACGGCGAGGATCACCGCCGGCGATCCTGATGAGATCAGGCAACACGCCGCTTGGGGGAGCGGTGTCCAGGATCAGATCGGGAGCGCTCCCGGCGATATCGATAACCCGATCGACCATGCCGTCACCATAGGACGTCACCTTCGCGCCGAAAGCACGCAGTCTGTCGGCGAACGTCTCACCGGCGGTGGCGATCACATTGGCGCCGCACATCAACGCGATCTGGACAGCCGCGAACCCGACTGTCGTTCCCGCTCCATGGACCAGGATTGTGTGCTTCGCTGCCACACCGAGATTTTCCAGGCTGCGAAACGCCGTCTCGACCGCCATCGGCAGTGCGGCGGCATCAAGCATGTCGAGCCCCGCCGGAACAAGCGTCCAGTGATCCATGACTGCGTAATCCGCCGCGCCAGCACTGTCGCAGCCGGCATAGTCGGCCGTTCCCAGGACATGATCGCCGACGCCGACATCGGTGACATCCGCGCCCACCGCTTTGACGGAACCTGAAACGTCCAGCCCGATCCCGCGCGGGAGATCGCCGGCGAACAAACCCCGGCACAGGGCCCAATCGGCAGGGTTGAGCCCACATGCATGCACGAGGACCCGGATGCGGCCGGGACCTGGGCTGGGGACCGCTGCGTCCTCCAGCCTCAGCACGTCTGCCGGTTCGCCATAGCCGTGGAAGCGAAGAGTCTTCATGGTGGCAGTGGCGGGTTCAGCGTCGGTCATGGTAGGCCTCCGATTGCCTGGTACATGGTCGCGAAAAGCCGTCCCGCGAGCGGCCGTGTGACTCTAACAAAAGTGGGACTTATTCGTCAGTCACTGACTATATGGGACGATGTCACTGACTGACAATAGGGTGTTTAGTCGATGCCGCGAAGTCGGGAGAAAGTGCGTCGTCGCCTTCAGCAAGCGGCGTTGGAGCTATACCGAGAGCGTGGTTACGATCAGACCACGACCGCCGAGATCGCTGCCGAGGCGGGGGTCACCGAGCGCACCTTCTTCCGTCACTTCCCGGACAAACGAGAGGTGCTGTTCGACGGCGAGGCTGCGCTGAGTGCGGCCCTGATCAGTGCGATGGCCGACGCGCCGCATAGGCTTGGTCCCTGGGACACGTTGTTCTTCGCGTTCCGGTCGGTGGAGCAACTGTTTGTCGAGAACCGCCAGTTCGCTGAGCCCCGGCAACGGGTCATCGCCAGTAGCCCCGCGCTGCAGGAACGCGAGCTGGCCAAAATCGGGTCATTGACCGCTGCGCTAGCATCGGCCCTTCGCCAACGTGGCGTTGCCGATCGTTTGGCAACCTTAGCGGCCCAAACAGGGATGGCCACACTCAGCCATGCCGTGACTTCATGGCTCGACGATGGTCCAAGTCATTTGGACGACCATCTCGTCCAGGCGTTCCACGATGTGCGCGCTCTGTCCTCATCGAGCTCAAAGCGAGTCCGCTGAACACGGGCCGCCTGTAGGAACCGAGTTTCGGCGGCCGACCATCTGGCGCACGAACCCGATCTGAACGGCGGCGCTCGCCGACATGGGTCCGCTATGTTCGCCTCGGATCGAACCGGCTATCCAGCGACTCCTGCTCGCCGAAGGCGGTCGTGCAAACGAGCCGGTCCTGGTGCAATCAGGGCGAGGCCTTCTTCGGCCTGATCACCGAGGACCGCATCCGCCGCGGCGTGTTCATGACCGCCGCCGACCTGGAGGCGGCGATCCAGCAATACCTCGATCAGCATGATGCCGATCCCAAGCCCTTCGTCTAGACCGCGTCCGCCGCTGCTATGCTTGATAGGGTGGCGCGTGGGCGACAAACGTTAGAGTCTGACTCGGATCGGATAAGCCACTCTCTGTCGGATTTACTTGGATGACTGACCTCATGGTGTTCGTCAGGCGGCGGCCAGGCGACGCGACATCAGCTTGACGCTGGCGATGAAGAGCCAGCTGACCGCGCTCTCGACGCTCGCCTCGACGTCCTTGGCCAAGCGGCGGTTTCGGTTCAACCAGGCGAACGTGCGCTCGACCACCCAGCGGCGCGGCAGCAGGACAAACCCCTTGGCGGCATCCGATCGCTTGACGATCTCGATCGTCCCGTCACCGATGCCCGCCAGCGCGCGCTTCAGCCTGTCCCCGGCATCGCCGCCGTCGGCGAAGATATGGTGCAGCCAGGGAGACGCGCTGCCCAAGCTGGCCAGCCGGGCCGGCGCGCCGTCCCGGTCCTGCACGTCGGCGGGCGTGACAATCATCCCGACCGGAAGGCCTATGGTGTCTGTCAGGATATGCCGCTTGCGACCTTTGACCATCTTTTCCGCCGCATAGCCTCGCGGACCACCGGACGCCGTCGTCTTCACCGACTGGCTGTCGATCACGCCCGCGCTCGGACTGGCCTCGCGCCCGGCGGCCTCGCGCCCGTCCATCAGCAACACATGGTTGATCGTCTGCCACACGCCGTTGTCGCGCCAAGCATGGAAATAGCGTTGTACCGTGGTGAAGGGGGCAAATCCTTGGGCAGCAGGCGCCATTGGCAACCTGTCTGGGCAATGTAGAAGATGGCATCGACCACGTCGCGCAGTCGGGTTTCGCGCTTGCGCCCGCAATCGGCTGGCGGCGGCAACTGCGGCTCGATCACCGTCCATTCGGCGTCGGCGGTGTCGCTTGCATAGCGCAGCCCATCGCGCCGATAGTTGGGTCGCGTGATGTCAGTCCAGGCTATCGGATATCCCCTCGTTGTCTTCGCCAACACGAGAGCATCGCGGCCGCTGGGATCACGCAACCCCTTTTCGCCGGGCACCGCCGTCGCTTGATAGCCGCCACGAAACCGGTATCGCTTACGAATTCGTCGGATATCTTATGGGATCATTCCGGGTCAGCCTCTAACTAGAGACTCCCGCTAGTTCCAATTCCCCCTACCCGTGCGATAAGGCAACGAAGTTGTAGCGCCTTTTCTAATTCAAGTGAATGTCCTGCCGTTGATGGGCCTGCGGGGACCACCTCAGTGCACCATGGCGGTCCGCGTCTAGTCGGACCATTACAAGTGGATGCACGGCCTACTGCGGTATCGGACATTGGGAAATCTCCGTGCGCCCCTTGTCTGCGATTGACCTGATCCGTTGCGAGTGGTTCGCTTCAGAAGATTCGATACGCGAGACCCGGAATGAACCAAGATGTCGAAAGCGTCCATGTGGCGTTTGGCTGGGCCATCACGGATAGCATTCGCGATGCATTGCGGCTGCTTAGCTGTGACGAGCGCGTCATTGAACTGCCTGACAACCTAAGTTTTGGGCCTATCAATCCACCTGATACAGACCTCCGTCACGCCTGGATGAAGTCTGTCTTAACGATGCGAACTCAGCGACGATCTATCCGCTATAGAAAAAGCTTGGGTTGAAGCTACGGCGCCCAACGTTTATCCAATATTTTGGGTTTGCAGGAGCTCTCCCTCAGAGCAGGCGAGCTTTTTAGAGTTTGCGCTACGTAAGAATGGGAAGAGCTTCGACATCATCGATGCAACAGGACTTAAATTCGTAACAGCAGGTGGTGTCGAAGACCCTTGGTCCCTCGGTTTGATGCGGCCGGAGGACATCGTTGCATGTGGCCTCTATGCGAAAAGACGTTCTATCTCTCCTGCCGAACTTAGTGCTGCATCGAGATTGTGGTCCCAGCTTCGTAAAGAGAATGCACCGTTCAGGATTTTAAGGGACAACTGCTTGGTGTCAGCACCACTTGCATATTTCGATGCGTTCCTGATCGATCAGGCAAATCAAGAATGGGAAATATCCGCGAGGCTAATCGGGCGCACAATAACGAGCATGCGTAGCCAGAGCCCTAGCGATGTCGTCTTATTCGGTCGCATGCTTGCACTCGGTGATGATGGCTTGCTCGAAATCGTGGGATCCGGGCCGGGTATGCGCGACTACAAAGTCCGCAAACCGGGGGTCCGGTAGATGGATCGCATGGCTGCCTTCCTCGTTCCCCATCCAGCTTAAGCGATCGGACGCAATGTGTCCCTCTCGGCGGGACTGAGCACCCTCAACACTGCCTCGCCCCGTAGGCTGCACGCTCGTTGAGCGTAGTCCCTCGCGCGCTTCACATCACCCAGCCGGAGATGCGCTTTTAGCATCGTAAGAGCTACAAGTGGTGCTCGCACAGAGGCGCAATACGCGACCGCGGAGTTCGCCATCTCGAGAGCACCGTGGTAGTCGTCGCACCGAAGCAGAGCGTCGCCAAGTCCGCTCTGTATCCAGGGAATAATGTTGTCGCCCAGCAAATGCTGCTCGGCATAGGCCAGGGCTTCCCGCCAGCCATTTCGCGCAGTCTCGTAGTTGCCATCGGCGCCGGAGCTGATGCCAAGATTCGCCAATTCAAGCGCACGCGACTGGCGCTCTTTTCTAATCACGTCCGATTTCATCCGCTTCTCCATCAGAGCCACTTCTGCCCCGAACCTCTGGCCAGGCCGATTTCTGCTGTCCACCACAAGCGGTCATAGCTCCATTGGGGTAAAGTCTATTGAGAGTGTCAAGACGATCTATTCCGCGTCGCTACCTAGCAGTCACCACCTCTATCCATCAGATCGAAGTCAGGGACGCTGCTTGCCCAGATTCTCACCCGTCGGTTCAGCCTGTCCGAAGTCGAGGTTCTGCGGCCGATCGTGCCGCCAGTGGCGAACATCTGTTCTAGCCCGCATTTCTCCCACGAATCAGGTGCATCGGGGCTCATAATCGGCGAAAGTTCTTCTGCAACAAAGCCTTACCGCAGAGCAGAGGAGTTCCCCGATGCCCACAGAGTGGCACCCGAACCTGTTTGATTTTGCACCCGTCGAAAGCCGGGCCGTGGTTGCCTGTTTCGACGGCGGCCGCATCACGACGGACGCCGGAGCGCTGCTGCTGGGGGCCACTGATCGGGTCATCGGCCTGACCCGTCGGTTCGCTGCCTGCTTCAAGGACAGCCGCGATCCGGCTTTCGTCGAGCACAGTGTGCAGACGCTGGTGACACAACGCCTTGTCGGTATCGCGCTCGGCTACGAAGACCTCAACGACCATGACGAACTGCGCCATGACCCGGTGATGGCGGTGCTGGTCGGCAAATTGGCCGCCGGCCGCGGCGACTGCCCGCCGCTGGCCGGCAAGAGCACACTGAACCGCCTGGAACTCAGCCGGGCAGAACCGACCCGTTACGCCAGGATCGCGGCCGATACCGATGCCATCGAGGCGTTGCTGGTCGATCTGTTTCTCGATGCGCACGCCAAGCCACCGAAGCAGATCACCCTGGACCTCGATGCCACCGACGACCCGCTGCATGGCCATCAGGAAGGCCGCTTCTTCCACGGCTACTACGACTGCTACTGCTACCTGCCGCTCTACGTGTTCTGCGGGCGGCATCTGCTGGCGGCGAAACTGCGCCGCTCCAACATCGATGCCGCCGGCACGGTGTCGGAGATGACCCGCATCATCGGCCAGATCCGCGCCCGCTGGCCGCGGGTGCGCATTCTGCTGCGCGCCGATAGCGGCTTTTGCCGCGAGGCACTGATGGCGTGGTGCGAGGCCAACCGGGTGGACTACGTCTTCGGCCTGGCGCGCAACGCGCGTCTGGTAGCGGTGATCGAGGCGGCGCTGGCAGCCGCCCGCGCCGAGGCCGAAGCGGGTGGCAAATCCGCCCGCCGGTTCACGGATTTTCGCTGGTCCACGCGCGACAGTTGGAGCCGACGGCGACGTGTCATCGGCAAGGCGGAATGGACCCAAGGCGAGGCCAACCCGCGTTTTATCGTGACCTCGCTGGCGGTGGGCGAGCGTGACGGTCGCCAGCTTTATGAGACCGTCTACTGCGCCCGGGGCGAGATGGAGAAACTACTGCGCCCGGGGCGAGATGGAGAAACGCATCAAGGAGTGCCAGCTCGATCTGTTCGCCGATCGCACCTCGGCGGCGACGATGCGGGCCAACCAGTTGCGGCTGTGGTTGGCTTCGGCGGCCTACGTGCTGCTCTGCGCGCTCCGCCGGATCGGGCTGGCGTACAGCCAGTTCGCAGACGCCACCTGCGGCACACTGCGACTGAAACTGTTGAAGATCGGCGCGCTGGTGAAGATCAGCGTGCGCCGGGTGGTCGTCGCCATGGCGTCGGGCTGCCCGTGGCAGCACGAGTTCGCCCTGGCACACGCGATGCTGCGTCGAGCCGGCGCCTGAGTCATCGTTCTCGACCGATCGGATCGACGCAGCATTCTGCCCGTCAATCGACGCAGCATTCTGCCCGTCAAGAGTCACCCCGGATCGATGCCGATCTCATAATGGTGTGCTGGACGAGCAACTATGCGCCAGCCGACCGGGAACGAGAGCGCCGGACGTTTGACAGGTCGCGTTCCCTCTAGGCGAGCAGCAAGGATTGAGGTAGCGGCTAAGCCTTCGATTCACTACCTAATATCCAAATAGACGCCTTCCTCCTGCATCAGATCAAATCACCTTCGGTGGAACATGCGACCGTAACCGGTGGCTGCAACGCCTTCTGGAAGTCGATGAGGCTAAACATGCTCTGATCAGCCCGGTAACTTGTCAAAATCTCTCGGTTGAGATGGAAATGCGCATTCCGGTGGGTGGATAACGGCCCAACACCTTTAGAAGCTACCAATTCATCCACTACGCCCGCCATTACATGTCAGGACAGGGTTACCGGCCTGAGTTTAGCAAGCTTATAGAGCATTCCGCGAACTAATCGGATAGGCCCGCATGGGCAATGCCGTTTTCTATAGTGGGATTGTCAGTATAAGCCTGCCAGGGTTGGAGTTATCCGAGCAGACTTTGGCAATTGAGTCGCGGCTTTTGCCCGTCGAATGCATTCCGAAAAGCTCGCAACGCTAGCAACGGCTATCGAACAATCCGCTAGCCGTGGCAATTCCTGAGCGTCTGCATGGGCCTTGGCTGGACCATACACAGCGGCCGAACCCATCGGGCTAGACCGTAGAGATTGGACGTCACGTCGTCACCGCCGATATCGACCTCAAGCACGCGATTGATTGGCTCCCCGAGGCGGGTCAGCTCATCGAGCGCACCACGGAACAGCTGCCGCTGCACGGCTCCGTTCGCGCTCTATCGGCGGATCGCCATGACGATCCGGTTGGTGTTGGTGCCGCCGATGTTGTTGTTCACGCCCCAGCAGTTGGCGGTCTTGGTGAAGGCCTGCTGGTTCACCATCACGCCCAGAAGGTCGAAGGGCAGCCCCGCGATGGCGGCGGCGACATGGCGTTCCAGCAGCACCTTGCCGCCGCGCACCTCACCGACCTCGAATGCCACGAAACCGCCTGGGCGGACGACGCGGGCAAACTCCTGGAAGCCGCGGCGGACGAAGCCCTCCCACGCCGGCAGGTCGCGATGCCGGTCGATCCGCACCGTCGTCGGGTCGATGCCGGCGAACCAGCAGCGCAGCCAGTTGTCGCCCTCATAATCCACGACATCGAGAAACGGCGGCGAGGTGACGATCAGGTCCACCGACGCATCGGCCAGGCCTGGCGTGCGTTCGGCGGGACCGGTCAGCAGGGTCGGCGGCGGATGCGGCGGCGGCGGGCCGTCGGCCAGCAGGCTGAGGGTCTTTTTCAGGATGATCGCCTTGACGTCGCGCACGGGCGGCGTCTGGCGGCGCGCGGCGTTGATCCGGCGCTGGGATGCAGCCGAGACGGCCTGGTTCGGCGGCAAGGTATAGACCGAGAAGAAGCCGGGCGAATGGCCGGTCAGCCGGTTGATCGCCACCATGCGGATCCAGGCGTCCACCGGATCGAGAGAACCGCCCTGCCCCAGCAGCCAGCCGCGCAAGGCGCTGATCTGGCGCAACGTGCCAGGGTGATAAAACGCCAGCAGGTCAGCGTCCGCCGGATTGGCGACGGCCGGATTGGGACCGGTGGGATCAGGGCCGATAGGATCAGGGCCGATAGGATCAGGGCCGATGGGATCAGGGGCGGTGGGATCAGGGGCGGGCGGATCAGGGGCGGGCGGATCGGGGGCATGCGCCGACAGGTCGATCGCGGCCAGTCTGGCTGCCACCGCCGCGACCGGTGGTGGATCGAGGCGCGGGGCGCACAGGATCGCGCTCAGCGGATTGACGTCGTTCGCGGCGGGGGTCCGTCGCATGAGGGCGGCCTGGACGGCGGTGGTGCCGCGACCGGAGTACGGATCGAATACCCGGTCGCCCGGCTCGGTGACGCGATCGATGAAAAACGCCGGCAGTTGCGCCTTGAAGCAGGCTCGGTAGCTGATTTCGTGGAGGCTGTGCCCGCGTCGCTGCGCGGCGGTCCAGAACGCGTTGACGAAGTAGCGCAGGCCGGCCTGTTCGAAGGTCGCGGTCGGCGCGCCGTCGCAGGTGAACCGGCACAAGGCGGTGAGAAGATCATGCGAGCGCAGCGACACCAGCGCGGCCTCGGTTGGAACCGGGGCACGCCGCGCCAGAGCGGTCACCGCAGGGACAGGTTGCGCGACGGTGGTCACCGCAGGAACGGGTTGCCGGCTTTCTCGGCGCCGACGGTCGAGCCGGGCCCATGACCGCACAGGAACGCGATATCATCACCGAGCGGCAACAGCTTGGTCTTGATCGCGTCGATCAGGGCGGCGTGGTCGCCGTAGGGGAAGTCGGTGCGCCCGACCGAACCCTGGAACAGCACGTCGCCCACCAATGCGAATTTCGCCGCCTGGTTGACGAAGACCAGGGAGCCTGGGGTGTGCCCGGGACAGTGCAGCACATCGAAGCGATGCGGCCCCAGGGTCAGCGTGTCACCCTCCTGCATCCAGCGGTCGGGGGTGACATTGCTGGCCTCGAACCCATAGGCGGCGGCCTGTTCGGCAAGAGCGCTGAGCAGGAACTGGTCGCGAAGGTCGGGTCCCTCGATCGGGATCTTGTTGCCGGCGCGGGCCTGCAACGCATCGCGCAGCGCCGCCGCACCACCGGCGTGATCCAGATGGCCATGGGTCAGCACGATCTTTTCGATCCGCGGGCCGGCCTGGTCGATGCCGGCCAGGATCTTGTCCACGTCGCCGCCGGGATCGACCACCATGCCGAGCCGGGTGGTGTCGTCCCACAGGATCGCGCAGTTCTGCTGGAACGGGGTGACGGGAACGATCGCGCCGCGCAGCGCGCTCATGCGCGTTGGTTCGGCATGGCCGGTCGTTCGCGCAGAGCTTCGGGTGGGCCGCAAGGCCGGGACATGGAGGCTGTGGTGGCTTCAGGCATGATTTCAGTCTAACGCCCGGGCCGTGGTTTGGCATGGCGATTCTTTCGCTGCCCGCGGTTTGGTCTTGCGCTGGGCGCTTTGGTCGTTTGCTTCGGGGAGTATGGTCTTTCATGGCACACCACGCCGTAGATTTGGTGCCGTTGCCAGCATGCAGGTTGCGGCGATCCGATCTCCGCAGTTCCGCTGCTGAATGGGAAGACGTGGATACCTGAATGCCGCGGGGGCTCCTGCCGGCCGGTGCCGCGGTAGCTCTCGGACCGGGGCTACCGCTGAGCATGATGGAAAGCGGATCTTCAAGCCATAGAGCAGGAAGATGCGCGGGTCTCCGCGGCATGGAAGTCGATCGACACATCCCTTTTCACGACAACGAGTAATCCGAGGCTTAACGCGTGGCGACGATGAACAGGCGGGGGAAGGGCAACAGCACGGTGCCGTCCGGCAACGCCGGATAGACGCCGGCCACCCCGGCCCGGTAGCGGTCGAGATACGCCGCCCGCTCGGCCGCATCGAGCGGAGTGAGGAACGGTCGCAGGCCACTGCCCTTGAACCACTCGACGACCGCGTCCGCACCGCCGGCGAGCGGGTGGTGGTAGATGGTCCGCCACACCTCGACCCGGGCGCAGTGCGGGCGCAGCAGGCCATAGTACCAACTCGCGCTCTCCATCATGGTCCGCGCGCCCGCAGCGTCGGCGAGCTTCCCGGCCCACCGCCCGTCTGCCGCGACCTCCCGCATCAGTCGGTGCGCCGGCTCGTCGAGGTTGTCCGGCATCTGCACAGCCAGACTGCCTCCTCGCGCGAGCCGAGCGGCGAGGCTCGGCAGCAGGTGGGCGTGGTCCGGCACCCAATGCAGGACGGCGTTGGCCAGGATCGCACCGAATGGACCTGGCTCCTGCCAGGTCCCGACGTCTGCCTGCGCGAACCGCAGCGCCGGAAGCCGCTTGCGCGCGGCCTCGATCATGTCGGCGGAACTGTCAAACCCGGTCACGACGGCGCCGGGGAAGCGCACCGCAAGCACTTCGGTGGAGTTGCCGGGACCGCAACCGAGATCCACGGCGGAGCGCACCTCGTCGCCGCCGGGAACCGCGCTGAGCAGGTCGCGCACGGGGCGGGTGCGCTCGTCCTCGAAGGCGACGTACTGGCTGGCGGACCAACTCATGGCAGATCGCCTCGAAGACCAGGAGCGGAGGCGGCCGGCGCCGACCCGGCACGTTTCAGCAAAGCGGCCCCTCGATCAGAGAGCCGCACGACAGCTTGCCCCTGTTCCACCCGCACCAGGTCATCGCCGGTCGCATCCTCCCAGACAGAGAGACAGGGGCACGAGGTCCGCCAAGCCTCCATCGCGTCCGCGTAGGTCCGTGGCCGGCTGGCAACCCAGCCCAGGAACTCCAACAAGTTGGGGGACGGAAGGGGCAAGGTCGCCAGCCCGGGATCGCGGTCCTGCATCGTTTTCTCCCCGATTATCAACTTCAACATGCTACGGCCGGACGGCTCATGCCTCCCAATGCATTGTGGATACAATCCTGATACCCTGTGAGCATGATCGAGCTACGCCGTTTGCGGGCTTTCGTCGCCATCGCCGAGGAGCAGCATGTCACCCGCGCCGCCGAGCGCCTGGGCGTGCAGCAGCCGTCGCTGACGCGGCTGCTGCAAGGGCTGGAGGCCGAGTTGGGCGTCCTTCTGGTGCACCGAACGACACGCGGGGTGCGCCTGACCGAAGCGGGGGCAGCGCTGCTGAGCGAGGCGCGCACGATGCTGGCGCGAGCCGAGAGCATACCGGAGGCGGTGCGCCGGACGGCCCGTGGCGAACAGGGCCGCCTCGCCATCGGCTTCACCAGTTCGGCGGCGCTGCACCCTGTCGTGTCGTCTGCCCTTCGCAGGTTCCGCGAGTTCTCCCCCGGCGTCTCGATGGCGCTGGAAGAGGCGGGCACCGGTGAGTTGGTGGACGCGCTGCTCCACGAACGGCTCGATGCGGCCTTCGTACGCTCACCCGTGGGCGGCGTGCCGGGATTGCTGGTGGACGACGTGCTGGACGAGCCCATGATGGCGGCACTTCCGGCCGGCCATCCGCTCGCGGTCGGAACGGGCACGCCGCTGCCGCTGTCCGACCTGGCCAGCGAGGGGTTCGTCCTCTACCGCCGTCCGGCAGGACCGGGCCTGCACGACGCCATACTGGCGGCCTGCTACGCCGCCGGGTTCAGCCCTGTGGTGGCGCAGGAGGCGCCGCGCCTCACCGCAACATTGAGCCTGGTGGCCGCGGGCCTGGGCGTCTCAGTGGTGCCGGCCTCCATGCGGCTGCTGGGCGGCGAGAGCGTTGCCTACCGCGCCCTCACCGGGTGCCCTGGGCTGTCTGCGCCGATCTACCTGGCCATACGCCGGCCGGGCGCGTCACCCCTCCTCACCCGCTTTCGCAAGCTGGTGCGTCAGGCAAGTGCCGAGCCGCATCTTGATGCCCGACCCTAAATCTCGTTCGGGTCGAACCCTCTCTGCGATCGGGTCCTTGGTCACTAGGTTCGCGCATGACGGCGAAACAGCTCCTGCACCGCCTGCCGCCGGATCTTGCCGGTGTCCGTTCGCGGGAACAGCGGCAGCATCAGCAGCTGGAAATGGGCAATCCGTGACTGAATGATCGGCATGACCAGCCGGCTGAGGTCAGCCGGGCGAACACCGGGTTCGGTCTCGATCGCCACCAGCATGATCCGGGTTTCCAGGTAATCGTCGATGCTGGTGACCAGCGCATCGGATATGCCGTTGATCGCCTTCAGACGCTGCTCGATCGGGCCAGGTGCGACCTTCAATCCGCCGATATTCAACATCTCGTCGTCACGGCCAAGCACCACGAGGGTGTCGTCGGAGGGCTGGAAGCCGACATCGCTGGTGCGGAACCAGCCGTCGACGAATGCCGTCCGTGAAAGCTTGGGGGCGTTGATGTAGCCGTCCGTCATGGTATCGGTCTTGACCCATATCACGCCGGGACGACCGTTCGGTTCAGGCCGGCCGCCTGGGTCAACGATCCTGATGCTGACGCCCGGAAACAGGGTGCCGACATTATCCTCATCGACCAGGGACACCCGGTTCGTTTCGTTTGAGCTATAGGTGACCACGATGTGCTGGGTGAGTTTGGACCGCGCCTCCTGCCTGAGGCGCGGCGGGACGGCGGCGCCGACAACTTCGAGGTAGAGCGCGAACGGGCCGCGGCCGTGCGGGGCGGCTCGAACGAAACGGTCGAAGTCACCGGCCACGAACATCGCGAAGTTGCCGATGCCAGCGGTGATCAGATCCCACAGGACGTCGATTCCGGTCAGGTGGATCGTGCCACCGAGCTGCAGGGTCATCAGCGCGCGGGCGTGAGAGGCGCGCACGCCAAAGTTATATAGGCACAGATAGTCGGGGTGCGCCTTGACCCAAACCGGGGCGTGCAGCAGGAGCTTTTGGATCACGCGCTGCTGCACACGCTGCGTCATGCCCATGACCTTGGCCGCGCCGGTGGTTCCGGACGACTTGATCAGGCGAACGACGGCCTGGGATTCGGGTTGACCTTCAAGTTCGTCCAAGCGGTCGTCCCGCGGCGGCCTCGCCAGAATCCGCGCGAGCCAGTCCGTCGGCATGGTCAGCAGCTTGGCGAGCGGCATGCCTGGCGGCGGCCGCGACATGATGATCCTGTCGCACAACTGATCCATGCGATCCGGCGGTTCGAGCTCCGCCGCGATCAGGGTCATGGTGGTGACGCCCATGGCCTCCGCCGCCAGCACGACCAGCAGGTGAAGATAGCGATCGCCGGCCTCAACGCCGAGGATCTGGCCAGGTCTGATGCCGGTCGCGGCTATGTCATCCCTGGCCGCCAGCACGTGCGCCGCGAGGCTGCGGTAGGATATGCCGACATCGCGGTGCATGACGGCGATCGCGTTGGGAAGCTGACGCGCGTGATGAGCGATCCGCTGACAGGTTGAGTGATCGTTGCTGTCGCAGATTAGTGGGTCTGAGCTTTGTTGGTCTGGCTGCACGCTGGCAACGTACCGCGATTCGCGTGTGGGCTCCACCGGAATGTGATGACATCAGGACAATCCCGCATTGCCGCCGGCCTTGCGTGGGCGGCAGGCCAACGTGCGATCGCTTCAGGGTGAAGCAATCACACGTTCGTGCCCTTTGTTCGAGCGGCGAGTGGCGTCCGAGATCGGTTCAACCTCGGACGATCACGCTCCCGTTGTTGAGAGGACGATTGATGTGGAGGTTGGTTCAACCTCGGACAATAAAGCTTCAATGCAGTTTCGGCGACTTCAGGAAGCTTATGCGGTCCGCCGACCGTACTGAGACACGTTTCGGGGAGCCGTCACGCTCCAGCCGCAGCCGCACCTCGGCGCCGGCGCTGCCGGACGACCAGACGCGGCGCCACAGCCCGGCGAGGTCGGGGATTTCCTCGTCGTTGACGGTCAGGATCTTGTCCCCTGCCCGCACCCCCGCCTGCTCCGCCGGACCGTTATCGGCGAGGCCGCCGACCACCAGGGTTTCGTCCGACTCGGTGGCGTACATGCCAAGCCAGGGGCGCGCGGGGCGGTTGACCCGGCCGTAGCTGAGCAGGTCCTCCATGATCGGTGCCAGCAGGCCGATCGGCACGACCATGTTCATGTCCAGCCGCCGGCCCTTGCCGTCGCCCTGCTGCAGGATCAGCGAGCCAACCCCCATCAGCTTGCCGTCGGTGCCGATCAGGCCGCAGCCGCCCCAGAACGGGTGCGCCGGCGCGGTGAACAGGGCGTCATCCAGGACATATTCCCAGTATCCGGCGAATTCCTGCCGGCCGACGATGCGGCTTTCGATGGCATGATGCCGACCGCCGCCGGCCGCCAGCACCGCCTGGTCGCCGACCTTCAGACTGTCGGAATCGCCAAGCTCCAGCACCGGGACGTCGAGTTTGCCGAGCGCCTGCACCAGGCCGAAGCCGCTGTCCTGGTCATAGGCCAGGGCATGACCCGGCACCGCCTGACCATCATTCGAGGTGATCCACAACGTCTCGGCTTCCGTCACCAGATAGCCGATCGTCGCGATCAGCCCGGTGCCCTTGATCACCACGCCGCTTCCCGCCCGTTCGGTGCCCAACGTGTTGGCGGTGAAGGCGTCGGCCGGGACATAAGATTTCAGGCTGACGACGGCTTTCAGCGCACGCTCGAGATCGAACGAGTAGTCAGTAGGATCGGGCTGTAGATTGGACGGGATTTCCCAGTCGTCTTTCTTCATGCCTCGGCGTCTTCCCTGGTTCGGGCGGCCCTTCGGTGGCGTATCGGTCATAGTGGCATTATATCGGACCTTTTGCAGCAGCCGACAATGCCGACCACCTGAAATGAAGCCTAATACAGGTCGGCGCTTGCGCCGACCTGTATTAGCGTCATATTTCGCGCGCCACCCCCCCCTGCTTCGCGCGCTCAGTCCCCTCGCTCGCGTGCTCGCTCGCCCGCCAATACGGCGCGCATACCGGTCAACGCATGCGTTGCTCGTTATAATCAACTCCCGCCCGGTTTGCGATTGGCGGCCAGCTCGTCGGGCGATAGCTGGAACCCGGTGATGATGTCATAGGCGGCGGCAGAGCTGTTCGGCATGACCGGCAGATCCAGGTTGATTTCCGGGCTGGTCAGGGTCAACCGCTCCACATTCGGCGGAAACGTCAGATGCACCGGGAACACCTGTTTGTCCCGGACCGCGTCACCTTCGGTCACCGCCAGGAACACCGGCACATCGGCCTGGCGCCCGCGCATCGCCGGGCCGCGCCGGACCGAGATCGAGACCGTGACCTTGGCGGGAAGCACGGACGGGTCATCGCCGGCCTCGCAACTGCCGTGTACGGCGACCACGCGCGCCTGCAGGATCAGGTCGGTCACATCATGCGCCGGGCCCGCACCGGCGTAGCGCGTCATGTCCGCCAGGGTCGGGATCAAGCGGGCGGTCGGGCAGGCTGGCGCGAAGGTGTTGCGGGCCGGCCCGCAACCAGCCAGCAGTGACAGCAACAGGACCGGTGCGGAACGGCGAACGGCGAACGGCGAACCAGGGAACATCAAACACTCCGCGCGGCCGGAAGAAGCCAGGGCTGCTCCCGTTGGTGCCACCATTGTGCCGCCCGCCGCCCGGGTGGGCAATGCGGGTGGCCCCGCGGTGGGCGATGCGGGTGGTTCGGCACGGTCAATACCGGGCGAAGCGGCGGGACGATGGCGCGAACGGCGGCCGGCTTGCGCGATCGGAGACTACAGGGCGCGGCGATACTGGCTGGGAAGGTCGGGTTTCACCCCCAGCGCCCTGGCAGCACGGATCGGCCACGCCGGATCAGCCAACAAGGCCCGCGCCAGCAGCACCACGTCGGCTCGGCCATTGGCCACGATCTCGGCGGCATGGGTGGGTTCGGTGATCAGGCCGACCGCGCCGGTGGCGATGCCGGCCTGTTCGCGGATCGCCTGGGCGAACGGCACCTGGTAGCCCGGATGCAGCGACGGAATGGCCTGGGCATGCGATATCCCGCCGGAGGAGCAGTCAATCAGGTCGACCTGACCTGTCGCGGCCAGCTTGCGGGAGACGGCGACGGTGTCGGCGATGGTCAGGCCACCGGCGATCCAGTCGGCGCAGGACAGGCGCACCCACAACGGCAGATCGGACGGCCATTCGCCGCGGATGGCCTCGATCACCTCCAACAGGAAGCGGGAGCGGCCGGCGAGATCGCCGCCGTAGCCGTCATTGCGGTGGTTGGCGATTGGCGACAGGAACTCGTGCGCCAGGTAGCCGTGCGCGGCATGCACTTCGGCGATCTTGAATTCAGCCTCGCGCGCCATCCGGGCGGTGGCGGCGAACTCGTTCACGATGTCGCCGATCTCACTGGCCGATAAGGCATGCGGGTCGGTGGCGCCGGGGATCGATGGCAAGGCGCTGGGGGCGAGCGGCACCCATCCGCCGTCCTGCACCGGGATCGGCTTGCCGCCTTCCCATGGCACGTGCGACGAGGCTTTGCGGCCGGCGTGGGCGATCTGGATGCCGGGCACCGATCCGCATTGGATGATCACCTTGGCCAGCCGGCTCAGCAGCGCCTGATGCTGAGGGGTATAGAGGCCGAGGCAATGCGGCGTGATCCGGCCGACGGCGGAAACGTGGGTGGCCTCGGTGAAGACGATCCCGGCACCGCCGGCCGCGCGGGCGCCCAGGTGCTGGACATGCCAATCGTCGCCCAGGCCATCGTTGGCGCTGTACTGGCACATCGGGGCGACCACGATGCGGTTGCGGGCGGTGACCGAGCGAAAGCTGACCGGCTGGAACAGCAGTGGCGTCGACATGCTGGATGGTATCCGGATGGAGGGGTCGGACCCGGGAAAATCCGGGTCTTGGGCGCGGCTGCGTTGGCGGTGCATATAGCGTATCGCACCCCATCGGAAATGGGGGCGCGAGCGTGAACATCCTTTCCATCCAGTCCTGGGTGTCCTACGGCCATGTCGGCAATGCCAGCGCGGTGTTCCCGCTGCAGCGGCTGGGGGCGGAGGTCTGGGCGATCAATACCGTCCAGTTCTCCAATCACACCGGCTATGGGGACTGGCAAGGGGCGGTTTATTCCGGCCAGTCGGTGCGCGATCTGGTGGACGGGATCGCCGCCCGGAATGCGTTCCGTCGGTGCGATGCCGTGCTGTCCGGCTATGTCGGCGGGGCGGATATCGGGGATGCGATCCTGCATGCGGTGGCGACCGCGCGGCGAGCCAACCCGGCTGCGCTGTATTGCTGCGATCCCGTCATCGGCGACACCGACACCGGCGTCTATGTCCGGCCTGGGATCGAGGATCTGCTGCGGAGGCAGGCGTTACCGGCGGCGGATATCGCCACCCCGAACCGCTTTGAGATCGAGCGGCTGACCGGCCTGGACTGCGCGACCCTGCAGGGCGCGAAACAGGCGATGCTGCGGCTGCGATCGATGCTACGTGCCGGCGGTCCGGCCTGTGTGCTGTTGACCAGCCTGGAGACCGACGCCACCCCGGCGGGACACATCGACATGATGACGTTCGAGGCCGGGTCGTTCCATTTGCTCCGGACACCTCGGCTGGGGCTGACGGTGAACGGCGCCGGCGATGCGATCGCCGCCCTGTTCCTGTTCCACCGGTTGCGGACCGGCAGCGCGGTGGCTGCGCTGGAAGCCGCCGGGTCGTCGATCCACGGGCTGCTGCGGCAGACCCAGGCGGCCGGGTCGCGGGAGATCCTGCTGGTCGCGGCGCAGGACGAGTTCGTGTCGCCCCGGCAGGTGTTTCGGGCGGCCGCATGTTGACGTCGGCAGGTCGCGACCCGGCGCGTTGCCACTGGCGGCGGCCAGCGGCTGGTCGCGGGGATGCCGCGCCGAGGTCTTGGTTCCAACGCGGCATCAGCGGGGCCATTAGCGGATGCGTTCGGAAGGACGTGTGGTGTCGGAGAGAGGACCGCACCTGTCCGCAGAGCCGACACGGCATTGCCGGGCGTGGTCGCCAGCGGGCGCACACCGAAGGTCTTGGTGTTGACCTGCGAAAGCAGGCCAACGACCGTTGGTCCACGCGTTCCGGTTTGGCGAGCCGCCGCCGGCCAACGCGGCGCGCAATGCCGGCCGCGATCCAGGTGAAGACCCTGGGCCGCGGCCGGCACGATCATGGTTTCCGCGTTACTTCGCGTGCGTCTTGGTCTTCGCCCTCAGCCTGGGTTCGGCGGACCGTTCGTCATCCGGATTGACGGGCGCAGGCGGCATGCCGCCCGCCGGCTGCGGATCCGCGACATAGTCGAAGTCGGGCGCCTCGTTCCACGGCCCGCGGGCATCCCCGCCCTGCGACAGGTTGAAGACCAGCTTGACGGTGTCGTCGGGCGGGATGTTGCCGAACATCGGATCGTCGAGCTTGCCCATGGCATCGAGCGCCTTCATGAACATCCTGGCATGGGTGATTTCACGCGTCAGCAGATGCACGAGGGTCTTCTTGGTGCCCTCGTCCTCACAGACCTTGATCAACGCCTCATAGGTCTGCCGAGCACCGGCTTCGGCGGCGATATTGGCGCGCAGATCCCGCACGACGTTGCCGCCTTCGTTGATATACGCCGCGGTCCAGCAACTGCCCTGGCTGTCGAGGAAATGCGGACCGCCGCCCTTCAGATGAAACAGCGGCGCATCCTGCACCTTGGTCTGGTCGATCTTGCTGGTGTGCTGGGCGATCAGCTTGCCGACCATTTCGAGATGGCCGAACTCCTCGATGGCGATGTCCTGCAACATGTCGCGGATGGCCGCATCCTCGACATGGAACGATTGCACCCAGTATTGCAGAGCGGCGGTCAGTTCACCGGTGGCGCCGCCGAACTGCTCGAGCAGGAAAGTGCCGAACCGGGCGTCTGGCTTGCCGACGTTGACCGGCTGGATTAGTTCTTTGCGATGTAGGAACATTTTGTCTCCTGGCTGTAGGGTGTTGACGGGTGTCGCGTGGGCTATCCAGAGGGATGCTGCGCGGCATCGGGTGGTCAGTGTAACGATAGCGAGCGGGAGTATAACCGAAGCGATGGAGCCTAGTTTCATCGGCGATCGTCTTGCTCAGCGGCATGAGCCCGCGGTGCGCGAGCCGGTGCCGCGGCGGTTGCGGAGAATTGAACGCCCGGTGGGCGGCCCGCGGCAGATGCCGGAACAGGATCGCTACTGGCCTGCTGACGTGCAGCCGGCCATCTCGGCAGCGGTGCGGCAGGTGGCGCTGATGATCATGGCGCAGCGGCTGGCCTTTAGTTCGCGATCGAATCGCGGGACGTGTCGGCGGCGTTGAACGACCTGATGGCGGTGCCGCGCGCGGCGAGGCGGCAATAGCATATGGCGCGGCGGGCGCATTTGGTTCGGCGCGAGCATGGGGTGTGGCGGACGCATGTGGCCTAGCTGGCCGGCGCCGCGGGTTTGAGGTCAGCGGGGTGTGCTGTGAAAGTCGCTACGTTCAACATCAACAACGTCAATCGGCGGCTGCCCAATCTGCTGTCATGGCTTCAGGCTGCCAGACCCGACGTGGTTTGCCTGCAAGAGCTGAAGAGCGCCGACCGGGACTTCCCGAAAGAGGCGTTTCTCGAGGCCGGCTACCACGGCGCGTGGCGGGGCGAGCAGACATGGAACGGGGTTGCCATCCTGGCGCGCGATGCCGAACCGGTGATCACCCGAAGATCGCTGCCCGGCGACCCCGGCGACAAGCAAAGTCGGTATATCGAAGCGGCGGTGAACGGCATTCTGATCGGCTGCATCTATCTGCCGAACGGCAATCCGCGGCCGGGACCTAAGTTCCAGTACAAGCTGGCGTGGTTCGAGCGGCTGATCGCGCACGCCGCCGACCTGATCGCGGCCGGGCTGCCGGTGGTGCTGGCGGGAGACTACAACGTGGTTCCCACCGAAGCGGACATTTATCCGTCGAAGTCCTGGGCCGAGGACGCGCTGGTCCAGCCGGAGAGCCGGACGGCGTTCCGCCGGCTGCTGCAGCAGGGCTGGACGGACGCGATCCGCACCTGCCATCCCGACGGATCGATCTACACGTTCTGGGACTACAAGCGCGATCGCTGGGCGCGCGACGCGGGGCTACGGCTCGATCATCTGCTGCTGAGCCCGCCGATCGCTGGGCGGCTGACCGATGCCGGCGTCGATCGCGCGGTGCGCGGTGGGACTGGGGCCAGCGATCACGCGCCGGCCTGGGTCGAGCTTGACGGGGCACGCCGCAGCGGGCGGCAGCGGTCAGGGCGGCCGCGGGGTTCGGAGCGGCCGCGGCAGCCTGCCGCGACCCAAAGCCGCAGCGGCGGCCGTGGTGGGGCCAAGACGGGCGGGGCCAAGACGGGGGGGGCAAGACGGGCGGGGCAAGACGGGCGGGGGGGCGGTGAGAAAGCAAGCCAAAGCAAAGAGAACAAAATAGCACATGAATTTATGCTTTAAACCAGGAAGGCGTTCTCACTGCATTGTGTGTACGCCCAAGAACAGGATAGTTCGGCGGCAATCCATAATCGTGTGAGACGGTTAAACTGCACTGTTAATCCGAAATATGCATCGTCGTTCGCAAGACCGGAATGACCTGGTTTCGATCCCCCCTGACTTCGACCAACGGCTACATTACCTTGAGACCATGATATCCGATGTCCCAGATGATGATTTGATAGGGTTCGACACTGTCACCCTGACGGGCGACCCGGTGGTGCGGGCGATCGCCGTTCTGTGTCTGGCACGGCATCAGGTTCGGCTGGCGCTGCAGGATGCGATCAGCGGGCGCATGGAAGCGGCGTTGTCGGATATCGAAGACGAAATCGTGGCGCAGATCGGGCGGCTACACGACGCGGCGGACGATGACGTCGCCGATGCGGAAGCTTGCGGCGCAGCGCAGGCAAACCGCCAGGCGTGGCTGCCGCTGAGGGCGGCCTAGGTGGCTCAGCGACCGATCTGGCGCGGACACCTGCGTCTGGCGCTGGTTTCCTGTCCGATCGCCCTCTATAGCGCGAAGCACGACCGCGCGACGATCCGCTTTCATCTGATCAATCCGCAGACCGGCAACCGCATCCAGATGGTCACGCAGGATGCCGAGACGGAGCAGAAGCTGTCGCGGCGGGATCTTGTGAAGGGCTATGAGTTCAAGAAGAACACCTATTTGCTGCTGACCGATGAGGACTTCGAGAGCGTCAAGGTCGAGAGCTCTGAGGTGATGACGGTCGAGAAGTTTGTCGAAGCTGATTCGATCGATCCGATCTATTACGACACCAGTTACTTCGTCGCGCCGGACGGGCATGCCGGCCGTGACGTTTATGCGGTGCTGCTGGAAGCCATCGAGAAGACCGGCCGCATCGCGCTGTCGCGTCTAGTCATCGGGCAGCGGGAGCGGACGATCGCGCTGCGTCCGATGGCGGGCGGGCTGGCGGCGCATACGCTGTACGAGCAGCGCGACATCAACGACGCGAAGGCGGCGTTCGATGACGCGGCCGAGATCAGGACCGATCCCGAGATGGTCAAGCTGGCGACTCAGCTGATCGACCGGCAGACCAGCCGGTATGATCCGGCGGACATGGAAGACCGTTACGAGACCCGGTTGCGGGGGATGATCGATGCCAAGCTGAAGGGTGAGGGCGTCACCGCGGAGGTGGAGCCGGAGCCGGCCCGTGGCAATGTGGTCGATTTGATGGCGGCACTGCGCCGCAGCCTAGGCGAGGAAGAGGCCAAACCGGCGAAATTGAGGGCCGCGACAACCAGCCCGAAGGCCGCCAAACCGACGGCCAAGGTACCCCGCAAGCGCGCGTCGTAGGATCCGATCGCGGAGTAGCGCGCGATGCGAAGCGGCCACCAGCAGGCGCGTCAAGCGGGTCCGACAAACGAACAGCGACGTTTGGCACGTCCCTGATGCGCGGTACCAGAGTGACACCTGATCGCGTTGCTCGGATTCGCTCGTAAACCCTTTGTTTGATCGCCTGATTGACCTCGCCGGCAATTTCGCTTTCAAAGATCACGCCCTAGCCTCGTCGCAGCCGGTGCGGGGTGTTCGTGTGGGCTTTTCCATTTGGCCGATTCAGTTTAGCCATCTTGATCGCCATGCAACCTCAGGAGGTCAGGTTGACCGCAATCTCGGGTTCGGATCGGGATCATCAGCGCCGCATGTTGGATCATCAGGAGAAAAGCGAAGCGGCGCCCGCGGCACCGCAGGGGAAGTCGGACCCGCAGCTGAAGATCCCGCTGATCGGCGAGGTGCGGCCTCCGGCGGCGGCGCCTCCGGCGAAGCCGCTTCGCCCAAGGAGCAAGCGGGCAGCGGGCCGGCAGCCGGCACAGCCCAAACTGATGCCGTGAGCGGTGGTTCGGCGGCATGATGGGGTTCCCCGGCGTCGCGCCGAGCGCCTGATCGTTTCAGATTATCAGTCGATAGGGTGTTTTGTTCGAGACGGCAACTCATGTCTGAGGTTGGTGCAAGCTTCGACGGTCGGGTGCTCGCCGGGCCCAAGCCGTCGCGCCGGACGAGCGGCGCAGCGGATCGCGGGGGCGCGACCCGCCAGACGGTGGCGGTCTGGCCGATCGGTTTACATACGGAATGTTACTATGAAGCTTTCATTGCGATTTTCGATCATAAAAGACTGGCAATGTTACCCACAGAACCGGTGGATAAGTCTGTAAACAAGGTCGGTCCGTGGCGAGCAAAAAGGCCTCCACAACGGCCTTCACCGCCATGACTAAAGTTTAGGCATCGTCACGAATTTGCAAAATCCGGTACCGGATGGTTTAGTTCCAAGCTCAGCCAATTATCGTTTTAATAACTATATTGAAATCGGAACAACCTTCTATCCTGGTCTGCTGCAGACAGGGAAACGCCGCTCGCCGCAACATTTTGCGCCGCCGCCGCGGCGGCGAGCAATCAGTGCCGCCCCGTATCCAATGCCGCCGCGCGCCCAATGCCCGATGGTGAACTCCAACGGTCAATCCGTTGGCTCCGGCGCCCAAGGCAAACAAGCGCATTGCCCGAGACGGGCACCTTGCTGCCCCGGCGAGGCCGCGCCACGCTTCGCGTCCGGAAGACGTTGCTCAGACGGATCAATGATCGGCGAGATAGGTCATGGCCGCGTCGACACCGCCGCGGCCATGCGGAACGGCTTCGACTCGCAGTGACATCTCGACCGCCGCGAGCGCGCCCAACAGCATCGGCTCGTTCAGGTCGCCGAGGTGGCCGATGCGAAAGATCTGGCCGCCCAGCCGGCCCAATCCGCCGCCCAATGAGACGTTGAAGCGCTGCCGGGCGGTTTTGCGAAGGGCATCGGCGTTGAAGCCCTCGGGCATCAGGATCGCGGTCACCGAATTGGACAGGCGGTCGGGATTGAGCCCAAACAGCTGCGGGCCGTTGTTGCCGGCCCAGACCTGCACAGCGCGCCGCGTGGCCTCGGCCAAGCGCGCGTGCCGAGCAATGACGTTGTCGAGGCCTTCGTCGTCGAGCAGCCGGATGGATTCGCGCAGACCGTAGAGGATGTTCACCGGGATGGTGCCGATGAAGCTCTTTTGCGTGCGGTTCGCCATCATCGTCCAGTCGAAATAAAACCGGTGCAGTTTGGCGGTCGCGTGCGCCTGCATGCCTTTGTCGGACACCCCGGTGAAGCTCATGCCGGTGGGCAGCATCAGGCCTTTCTGACTGCCGCCGACCACGCAGTCGATCTTCCAGTCGTCCATGCGGAATTCGAGCGAACCGAGTGAGGAGATGGTGTCGACCAGGAACAGGGCCGGATGAGCGGTGGCGTCCAGCGCCCCTCGGATCGCCGGCAGCGGCAGCATCATTCCGGTGGCGGTTTCGTTGTGCACCGCGCAGACCGCCTTGATGACGTGCGCGGCGTCGGCGGCGAGCACGCGGCGCAGGTCGGCGATGTCCACGCCGCGGCGCCAATCGGCCTGGACCACCCTGACCTGCAGCCCATGGCCGCGGGCCATGCTGGCCCATTCCTCGGAGAAGTAGCCGGACTCAAGCACCAGGATCGTGTCGCCGGGCGACAGCAGGTTGGTGAGACTGGCCTCCCACGCGCCATGGCCGGAGGCGTTGTACATGAACAGATGCTGGTCGGTGCGCAGGACACGTTTCACGCCCGCGAAGCCGGCCTGGTAAACCTCGGCGAACTCGGGGTCGTTGAAGTCGATGCTGCCTCGGTCCATCGCGCGCAGCACGCTGTCGGGCATGTTGGTCGGGCCGGGATTGGCGAAAAAGTGGCGGCCGCGGGGTTTGAGCATGGGAGCAATCCTACTGGCTTTCTGTCGCGAGGGTTTATAGAGCAAACCGCGATCTGTGACCCCCGCATGTGAGACCGACCTGGAAAGGGAAATTGCCATGGCCCATGAAACCGCGTTGATCGTCGGTGCCTCCCGTGGGCTGGGGCTGGGGCTGGCGCGCGAATACCTCAGCCGCGGCTGGCAGGTTGTCGGCACGGTCCGCGGTTCGGTTCGCACTCCGCTGCACGAGGCGGCGAAACAGGCCGACGGGCGGCTGCAGATCGAGACCGTCGACATCAACGAGCCGGCTCAGGTCGATGCGTTGCGCGACCGGCTGGCCGAGCGGCACTTCGATCTGCTGTTCGTCAACGCCGGCGTCGCAAACGACGCGGCCGAGACGATCGCCATGGTATCGGATGAAACCTTTATGCGGGTGATGGTCACCAACGCGCTCAGCCCGCTGCGGGTGGTGGAGCGGTTCAAGTCACTGGTCCCGGCGAACGGCGCGATCGCGGTGATGTCGTCCGGCCTGGGCAGCGTCGCCGACAACGAGGCTGGCGGATGGGAGGTGTACCGTGCCAGCAAGGCGGCGCTGAATATGCTGATGCGCAGCTTCACGGCGCGGCATCCCGGCGATCCACGCAGCTTCATGCTGATCGCGCCCGGCTGGGTGCGGACTGACATGGGTGGTGCGGGCGCGCGTCTGGATGTGCCGACGAGCATTCGCGGCGTTGTCGACGTGATCACCGAGCGGACCGGGACATCCGGGCTGCATTACGTAAATTATCAGGGGCAGACGGTTCGCTGGTGATCGGGCGGCCGGGCGTGTCGCTACTGTGGATGTGTTGCTGCTGTGGAGGTTGTCCCTGTTCTGCCTCGCGCATCTTGCTTTCGGCGGTCCGATTCGCGTCAAGCTCGTGCCGCTTCGCGATGGCTTCGCCAGGCTTGACCCTGACCGGACCGCGGCCGGGAGCGACTTGGCGCAGACAAGGAACAGGCTTGCACGCCCAGCCCTTGCCTGATGTCAGCCCGGCTTTGCTCTGGCCGGCTTTGCTCTGACCGGCTTTGCTCTGGCCGGTGCGGCTCGGGGCCTAGCTAGAGCATTCTCACGGTGACTGGAGATAGCCGTCGTGGCGCAAGAAGTTGGCGCATTCGCTTGGGGTGAAGCAATCAACGAGGGTTCCAAGAGCGTGCCAGAGCGCCTCCACGGTTCGGATGGCTTTGGCTCGCAACAGCGCTTTGAGTTTGGCAAACGCCATTTCGATCGGGTTCAGATCAGGAGTGTCGGGCGGGATGAACATCAGGCTCGCGCAGCCGCCTCGATCGCCTCTCGAGGTTTTCCAGTGACCATGCGGTACGGCAGCAACCAATCGCGTGCCGCGAGGGGCCCGACCATAAAGCCGGGTCATGTTCGTCTTGGTCCAGGTTTCATCAATAAATACCAGCTTGGCCGGGTTCAGACCGCGCTGCTTCTCACGCCATTCGGCGCGCGCTTGGGCAACGTCCGGGCGATCCTGCCCGGCCGCGTGGAGCGACTTTTTTTTAATGTCAGGTCAAGGCTGGCCAGCGTCTTCCACATCAGCCCGGCGCTCGCTGAAACCTTATGCGTTTCGGACAGCCAGACTTGCAGATCCGCGATCGTCGCATCCGGACAAGTGCTCACCTGGGTGCGGATTGCGTCATGCAAAGCAGCCAGTTTGCGCGGCAGATGACAGCGCTGCGGCAAAGCCGCTGTCTGACCGTCCGTTGCCGCCGCGACAAAACCTTCGAACGTATGACACGCTCACGCGCATCAACCCCGCGATCCGACCAACGGGCTCACCGTCGTCAGCGGCCGCAAGTACCCGTGCCCGGAAATCCTGCGAATAAGCCTTCCCACGCCGCCAAAGCATCGCTTGCTCCGGTCCGTTCCACCGGAGCCCTAAGACTTCATCACAAATGGCACCCGTTTCGGAAGCCCCTCTGGATTCCAGTCACCCTTTATCAACTGGATTGTTTCAGCCAGGCTGATGTTGCGCTAGCTCAGCGCGCGGGGATCCAAGTCTTATGGCATCTATCGGCCAACGCCGTGACCGAGGGTGTCAGTCCAGACAGGTGCTGCGGTAACCGGTTCAGTTGGCAATGGTTGCATCCGTGCCGGACATGGACCATCGCGCCCTAGTGCCGCGCATTAGAGAAGTGCCACACGTCGCTGCTCGTCTTCAGATATAGTCCATCCGGCCGCCATCCACCGCCAGTATTTGTGCTGTCACCCAGCCAGACTCGGGTGAGGCGAAAAACGCCACGGCGTTGGCGATATCATCCGGATCGCCAACCCGCCCCATCATCGCGCGAGCGCCCATGGTCTGAGCGCGTTCCTTCCACGCCTCCTCGTTCGGACCACGTGTCATTTCGGTCTGGACCAGGCCGGGCGCCACGGCATTCACGGTTATTCCGTGCGGCCCCAGCTCCATGGCGAATCGCAAGGTCAAAATCTGCGCTTCGGCCTTGGTCGCGGCGTAGAAGCCGTTCCCGGAAAGAGAGGTACCCAGCGCGGCGATCGACGTAATGTTTATGATACGACCGTATCGTTGCCGGCGCATGTCGGTCATCACGGCGCGGGTGGTGTGGATCACGCCGTCGGCATTCACCTGGCGCATCCGCTCCAGCTTGTCCGGATCGTAGCTGTCCAATGTCGCCGCGTGGGAGACGCCGGCATTGTTCACCAGAATGGTGACTGATCCGAACGCCGCGGCAACCCGGTCAACCATGCCCTCGACCGCAGCGTCATCCGCCACATCCGCCGCCACCGAGATTGCCCGTCCGCCGTTCGCGTTGATGTCCGCGACCAGCGATTCCGCGGCGTCGGCGCGGGTAAGGTAGTTGACGCAAACTGATGCGCCCTCACGCGCCAGCCGGCGTGCGACCGCTCGTCCGATGCCTCGGCCACCTCCCGTCACGAGCGCCACCTGATCGCGCCATGTCGCCATGCGAGCCTCCAAACAATCAGAATTATTCGCGGAGCAACAGGTTACCCCATGCTAACAGCTTTGGTGGTCACAAGACCCGGACGAACCCGGAAAACATTACCAATTGACCGCGATCAACGCTTTCAGTCATCCTGTGTAGCGCCCGACCTCAACCAAAAGTAGCGCCATCGCCACTCAGGTCTCAGCTATGCCGAGCACCGGAACTGCCCGACATCAGTCAGGCAGCGTGGTGGACGTGCCGCACCGCGCCATGATCACGGTGTCCGCCATCGGCGCCACGTTGTTGCAATCATTAGACCAAACGATCGCCAACGTTGCGCTTCCGTATATGCAGGGCAGCTTCTCCGCGAGTTACGATCAGATCACCTGGGTATTGACATCCTATATCACGGCTGCGGCCATCATGACCGCCCCGGTGGGTTGGCTGGCCGCTCGGTTTGGCCGCAAGCCGCTTTATGTCGCTTGCATCCTCGGCTTCACGATTGCGTCGATGCTATGTGGCGCCGCCCATTCGCTGTCGCAGATCGTCGTTTTCCGACTGTTGCAGGGCACGTTCAGCGCCGCCCTGGTGCCGCTGTCGCAGGCAACGCTGATGGACATCTATCCGCCGGACCGGCGCGGCTTCGCAATGGCGGTCTGGGGTATGGGGATGATGATCGGCCCGATCATGGGCCCGACCCTGGGTGGTCTGCTGACCGAGAACTACGACTGGCGCTGGGTTTTCTACATCAACCTGCCGTTCGGCCTGCTTGCCGCCGGGGGCTTGTTGATCTTTCTGCCCAACACGTCGGACCGGGGCGAATCCCGTTTCGACTGGTTCGGCTTCGCCGTGCTGTCCACCGGGCTAGGTGCGTTGCAGTTGCTGCTGGATCGCGGCCAGGTGCTGGACTGGTTTTCCTCCCGCGAGATCGTCGTCGAAGCCATCTTGACCGGGGTTGGTTTGTATCTGTTCGTGGTGCATCTGTTTTCAGCGCGTCAGCCGTTGTTGCGCCCGAGCCTGTTCCGGGACATTAACTTCCTGTCGGCGCTGGTGCTGATGTTCACCGTGGGCACGCTGCTGGTGTCGAGTCTGGCGCTGATGACGCCCTGGCTGCAGGTTCTCAGCGACTATCCGGTGGCAACCGCCGGCATGATCATGGCTCCGCGCGGGGTGGGAAATCTCGCCGCGATCATGCTTAGTGGCCGACTGGCAAATCGCGTTGATCCGCGCTACCTGGTTGGTGCGGGACTGCTCCTGATGTGCGCTTCGTTCTACATCATGAGCGGGTGGACTCCCGACATCTCGCAGCGCGACATCGTTCTGACCATCATCTTACAGGGTGCGGGTCTCGGAATGGCTTTCATGCCGCTGCAAATCCTGGCATTCGCCACCTTGGCGCCGGCGCTCAGGACCGAAGGAGCAGCGTTGTTCAGCCTGCTGCGCAACACTGGCGCGGCGATCGGGGTGTCGGTCACCTCCACCATGCTGGCGCGCAACACGCAGGGCCTCCACGAGGTGATCGGCGCGAGCCTGACGCCGTTCAACCGAGCGTTGGCGGCGGTGAAGGCGTTTGATCCCTATACCAGCCATGGCGCGGCCCTGCTGGACCGGGTGGTGAACCAGCAGGCGGAGATAATCGCCTATGCCAATGACTACGTGCTGCTGATCTGCACGACATTGCCGGCGCTGCTGTTGCTGCTGGTGATACGGAAACCGCGCCGGAGTGCAGACGTGGACGCCGCGCCCGCCGATTAGACTCGCAAGAACCGCACACAGATCGCCCGGTGGCGGCCGCCGTGGGCGTTGCGCCACCGGTTGACAGTCGTCCGGCCATCCTGGCAGGCGGATGCTGATGGGATTTCCGCTCGATCATTTCAAAGCTGGCTCAGAAGGCATTGAAACACCGCGCTTGTCGAATTATACCGAAATGACCTGGCCGCCTTACCGGCGTCCGATCGCGGTCATCCAGCCATTGCCCGGTATCGGGGATATGGTCTGGCACCTGCCGCATCTTCGTGCCCTCGCCGCCCATGCCGGCACGGCCGTTACGTTGCTGGCTAAACCAAGGTCGCTGGCGGACCAACTTCTGGTCAACGAACCGGCTGTCTCGAACATCGTGTGGGTGGACATCAATCCGGCGAACCGACCCGGCGCGCATGACGGCATCGGTGGTTTCCTGAAGCTTGTTCGCGCGCTGCGGGCGCACGATTTCGCCACGGTCGTGCTGCTGCATCACAGCGATCTGCTGGCGGCGGCCGTCTGGCGGGCTGGTATTCCAGATCGGCGCGGCTACGGCTGGGGACGTCAGCGCTGGTTTCTCAACACTGGCCCGTTCCTGCCGCGTGACGTGCGGGCGATGCATCAGCACACCCGAGCCACACGATATCTGCGGGCAGCCGGCGTCATGATGCCCTCGGCTGAACCGACGTTGACGGTGCCGCCGGCGACCGTCAGCACGGCCATGGCACGACTGGGCGATCCGGCCGGCGGGTTCGTGGCGATCGGCATCGGCAGCAGCGAGGCGTTGCGCCAATGGGGTACCGAGCGGTTCGGCGAACTGGCCTCGGTGCTGCTGGACGCCGGATGGCCGATGCTGGTCTTGATGGGCGGTGCGGAGGATCTGACCTCGGCGACCGCGATCGTGAAGCGCCTGGGCAGCCGAGGCGGGCAGGTGCAACTCGCATTGGGATGGCATCTGGCAGATGTGACGGGCGTGCTGTCGGCGGCGGCGTTCTACGTCGGCAACAACACCGGGGCGATGAATATCGCCGCGGCGACTGGCACCCGGACCTATGCCTTGTTCGGCACCACGCGAGCGTTCGAGCATGCCAGCCAGATCGTTCCCATCGTTGCGCCCGACACCGGCACGCACGACGGGATGGTGCGTCTGAGCCTGAACGCGGTGCTGACGGTGCTGCTGGCCGATCGGGGACGCCTGGGGCCGTGATCGCATTCGCCGTGGCGCCAGCCGGTGGCGTTCGGGTTCAAAGGATGCTGACAGCTAGCGTCATAAACGGGGCATAAGACACGATGCCGGCGTCAATGGGGCCAGGCGTCGATGGGGCTGGGCGACCGGTCGCTCGCCGCCCGCGATCAGGTCCGGACACGCGCCAGGATCGTCTTGCCGGAAAAGGACGGATCAACTATCACAATTATGGCATCATGCGCCTTCGGGGCGAGGGAAAACGCATCGGTGTCAAACTCCGATGCGCTGCCTTATCCCCGTGTTATGTCGTGCTCTGCCTGTTGACTGCTGGAAGGATACGCGGACATGCAATTCAATACGCTCGTGAACAAAGGAGCGTTTGTTAGGCAAGGGCCGCCATTGGCAGACGGGGCGGGGAAAGGACGAACCTTCATTATATCCGGCGTTGGACGAGGTGGAACAACGCTGGTCGCCGAAGTCCTGCGAGAGGCGGGCATCAACCTTGGTGAGCAGCTCAGCGAACTCGTTGCCGAGGATCTCGACATGCTGCGTACCCTTCGTTCGAAGGATGCCGGGAAACTGGATCATCTGATCGCGTCACGCAACGAAGCCCAGGCGGACTGGGGTTTCAAGGTTCCCAACATCCACATCTTTTTGCGTCACTCGGACTTGGCGCGGTTCCGTAATCCGCATCTGATCCTGATCTTTCGTGACCCTCAGGCAATCGCCGCGCGCAACGCACTGGCCGAATATTTCGAACCATTGACGGCCTTGCGGGATGCGACCGTCGCGCTGAATGCGCTGGCGGAATTCGTCCACCTGACCGTCTGCCCAAGCCTGTTGCTCAGCTACGAAAAGGCACTGTTGTTTCCAGACGACTTTATCGACGCGCTGGTCGGCTTTTGTGCCATGCCGGTCGACGAACAGAACCGGCAGCGGCTATTGGCTCATGTACGGCCCAATGCCGAGCCTTACGTCAGCCGAGCGAGGCGGAGCTACACGGGATCGGTCGATCATGTCCGAGCGGGCATCGTTTCGGGCTGGTGTTGCGAAGTTGGCGAACTGGCACCGGTGGACCTCGACCTGTTCCTGAACGAAGAAAAAGTCATGACGTTCAGGGCCGATCGGTTCCGACCAGACCTCGTCAAGGCCGGGTTCGGCAATGGCAACCACGCCTTTGCCATTCAGCTGCCGACGCCGCAGATCGATCTCAGTGCCGTGCTGCGCGTCCGTCTGGCCAATCGCAGCTTTGAACTTTCGCACAGCGGCCGCTGCGTCTTCGAGTATCAGCGGCCCTAGCAGCCTGTCGGACTTAACTAGTTCGCGCAACAATCCTGCCCTAGACGAATCTTGGCAGAAGCAATGTTCCGGTGAGGGCGCTTGTACAGACAGGATATTCCAGAAAATCCCGAATTTCGGCTAAGTCCGACAGGCTGCTAGGGTGTGATAGCTTAAAGTTGAAGCTATCATCCCCGAATTGCCTCTGTTCCAGAGGGCGATCCATTGTCCGAGGTTGAATCAACCTTGGACAAACGCGCTGTGCGGCTCGAAGATTTTTGACAAGACTGTGGCCGCGATCCCGGCAGCAGGCGATCAAGGCGTGGCCGGGACCAACAAGCGCAACGGATGCGTCTCGTTTCGGAAGGTCACTCCGGCTTCATAAGCTGGCCGCGAATTGCACCGCCCGGGTGATTCTTGGTGTGCACGTTCACGTACGTCATCCCCGAAGTGAGGGATTGTTGTTGCTGCGTCGTCAGCTTCGCGGTGCCTTTGATGGGGCTGGTCGGATTGTTGCCCAACGGCACCATAACGCCGGCGTTCTTGCCGGGTTCGGCAGGACCGTGGATGTGTGCCGCGGTCGCCGCGCTGGAGAAACCCGTGAAGGTCACATCATAGGTGATCTCATGGGTCGCGGTATTGAGCGACACGGTCGCCTCCCCAGAGCCGGTGGACTTGCCAGGCGGCACCTCAGATGAGGGGCTTAGGGTGGCGTGAAACTTTTCCGTCGCCGCGGAGGCTGTCCCGACATAAAGGAAAGCGAGGCTGGCGATGACCAATGAACGGCGAAGCATGAAGTTCCCTCCTTGAGGTGGTGCAGCTAATCTTCTTCAGCAAACCCATAAAGATCTACCTCGGAAATAATGGTTGGTGCGCAATTGGGTTCCATGACGAATGCGCGTCGCGGGTCCGGTTCGCTTGGGTTCGTCTGAAGCAGACATCGCGCGGGCTGGAACGGTTCCGACCAAAGCCGCTTTCTGTTACCAATGCCGATATCGGGCCAATGCGGGCTGACGATGTCGATAGCTAATTAACTTGTCCGGTTTAGGTAGCACTCTAATTGTCCGCTTGTTGCCGTTTTGTCCCGCCGATCAGTGGACAACCCGACGGTCGCTCTGGCGGCAGATCAGGCGACCATATTCGTCATCTCCCCGGAGGCTGTTGCTTGGCGAAATAGACAGCGCTTGTGCTTGCTGCGGCTGATGCGGGGCCGGTGGAGTTGTGGGTAACGCGCTGGCGTTATCCATAAATCCATCGGCGCTGACTTGGCCGGCGTTATGCCGCCGCGCCCAAAGCGGCGTCGCGCAACGCGCCGTGCTCGTCGTAGCGGCCAAGGCAACGCGGCCCGTGGAAGATCGCGTGGCTGCCGTCGTGGTACCGCCGCACCTTCACCGTCGATTTGACAAAATGCGCCCGTAACGGACTGGGCGGGATCTGCAGCCGCAGCTGGTGGAACACCACGGTGTTGTCGTGGCCCACCTGGCGGTCCTCCTGCACACACAAGATCTCCGCCAAGTTGACCCCGCTGATCGCCACGAACGCCGAACCGTCCTGTTCCGCCTTCACCGCAAACCGGGCGTTGTGGGCCGGAATATAGACCTCATGGATGAAACGGTTGGCCGCCGCGACCGTGCCGATCCCCGCCAGCGCCAATTCCTTCACCAGCCGGTCCTGCAAGGTCTGGAACAGACGCTCCGAGCGGCCTCGCGCCTCGGGGGAATAGGCCGCGATATGCTCCACACCCAGTTGTGCCAGCGCCCGGCCAACCTGGGTCGGAGACCCGCGATCGACCGGCCCTCCAGCCCGCGGCGTGTGGAAGTAATGGCTGCCACGGTCGGTATACAGACTGAGCGGCAAGCCGTGCTGGCCGAACACCTGCAGCAGCGCCTGGAATGTCGAGACGGTGCCCTCCTCGGGGCACACGAAGGCTGAGTAGATCGTGTTCGTCGCATCATCCATGGTCACGATCAGGTCCATCGCTTCAAGCCCGCCGATCCAGCCGTGGCGCGAGCCGTCTTGATGCAGCATCATCCCCGGCAGCGGCCGGCGCACCCGCTTGCGGCGATGCGCGCCACGCGTCGTGGCGCGTGGCAGCAAGCCCTTCGATTGCAGCAACACCTTGGTCCAGGTGTAGCCCCAGCGGAAGCCGTGATCGCGCACTAAGTGCTCATGGAAATGCTTCGCGGTGAAGCCGCTGTAGCGGGTGCGATACAACGCCTCGATCTGCGCCTCGCGCTCGTTCGGCACCCGCTTGCCCGACGCCTGGCCGAGACGCCGGTCCAGCAGGCCGGCCTCCCCGGCGTCCTCAAACCGGACGCACCAACGCCGGAACGTCCGCTCGCTGACGCCAAGCAGCGCCGCCGCATCGATCTGATTGAGCTCACTGGCTTCATGGCGCTCGAACACGCTCCGGAACTTGATCACCCGCACACCCTGTAGGGCTTCCGTCCGGCGCATCCAGGCTCTCCAAAGAGCCCAGCATCACCGGACAGATCGTGTGCTACCTAAACCGGACATATCGTGTGCTACCGACACAATGCGTTGCGGCGGGTTGGACGGAAGGCAGGAGGGCGCCTAAACAGAGCCGCGATGACTGAACCTGATCCTGATGTCCGGGCGCGGCGGGACTTGCGCCGGCACCGGCGATTCGCAACAGGCCTTCTCGTCTTCATGGCCGCGCTGACGATCGCCAGCTACTTCATGCCGCCGGACTGGTGGTCGGGCCTTCTGCAAGCCGCGGCGAAAGCCGGCTTTATCGGTGGTATCGCCGACTGGTTCGCCGTGACAGCCCTGTTCCGCCACCCGTTGGGCATACCGATCCCGCACACCGCCATTATCCCCAATCAACGTCAGCGGCTGGGTCAGGCGTTGGGCAGGTTCGTCGCGACCCATGTCTTCACCAGCACCGAGGTGTCCAACGTTCTGGCCCGACTGGACTTGCCGGGCATCCTGCACCGGTTCCTGGCCGACCCGGCCGCCGCGCGTCCGGCGGCTATCGCCGTCTCCGGCATGCTGCCCAAGCTGCTCGCGAGGGTGGAGGACGGGCGGGCACGACGGATCCTCGCCAGGATCACGCCCCGCATCATCGGCGGACCGGCGGCCGGTCAGGTTGTCGCCCGTGCGCTGCATGGTCTGGTGGACGGCGGGCGACATCAGGAGGTATTCGGGTTCATCCTCGGCCAGTTGAAGACCACTCTGGCCGGACGGGAAGGCGCGCTGCGCCAAGCCATCGAGGAACGCGTGCGTGAACAGGGCGGACGCCTGGTCGGCTGGGCGCTGGGGGCGTCGATTGCCCGTCGCGTGCTGGCCCTGATCAACACCGAGCTGGACAAAATGAGCCCGGATGGGTCCGAGTTGCGGGCTGCCTTCGACGAATGGGTGCGGCGCGAGATCAACCGCATGGAAACCGAACCCGAGCGAGCGGCGGAGGTGGGCGCGACGATACGTCGGGTGGTCGCGCATGAGACGATCCAGGCATGGATGTGGGACATCTGGGCGCGCATTCGCATCGGTGTGGAGGCAGATATCGCCAAGCCGAATGGGCATGTCGTCACCTACATCGAAGGCGCGCTTGGCAACCTTGGCGCGATCCTGGAGGCCGACCCTCTCGCTCGGGCGCGGTTGCAGACCGCCGCGGAAGGCATCGTGCGATCCATGCTGCCCACGGCACAACTTCGCATCGCCGAATTCATCGGTCAGGTGGTGGCGAATTGGGACACCGCGACGGTCGTGGATCGGTTGGAGCTGCGGGTGGGCAAGGACTTGCAATATATCCGGATGAACGGAACCATCGTCGGCTTCCTGATAGGCGGTCTGCTCTACGCCGCGTTGGACACGCTGTTCGGGCATTCGATCTTCTAAATTCTCGGTTCTGATCACACGACGGAGCATGACGCATGGTACAACTTTCAGTTCTGGATCAATCGACCATCGTCTCCGGCCGCTCCCCCGATGCGTCGATCCGGGAAAGTATGGTGCTTGCCCAGCATTGCGAGGCTCTTGGCTACGCCCGCTATTGGTGCGCGGAACACCACAATTCGGACAGCCAGGCCGGAACCGCGCCGGAGATCCTGATCGCGGCCATTGCCGCCACGACCAAACGTATCCGCGTCGGATCGGCCGGCGTCATGTTGCCGCATTATTCGGCGCTGAAGGTCGCGGAACAATTCCGTGTGCTCGATGCGATCGCGCCGGGTCGGATCGATCTGGGGCTGGGCCGGGCGCCCGGGTCGGATGGGCGGACCGCCTTTGCCTTGAACCCACGGGCCGATACGGCGGCTGATCAATTCCCGGCCGACGTGCGTGATCTGCTCGCATGGCTTTCGGGGCAAAAGCTGGTTGAAGGCCATCCATTTCGTGACATCCGTGCGCAACCGGCCGGTCCGACCTCACCTGAAGTCTGGGTGCTGGGAAGTTCCGATTATGGCGCACAGGTCGCGGCATATTTTGGGCTGCCGTTCTGCTTTGCCCATTTCATCACCGACGGTCGAGGTGTCGAGCAGGCCCTGGCGGTCTATCGGAATGGCTATCATCCCAGCGCCCAGAATCCGGTTCCACATGCGGGTCTGTGCGTCTGGGGGCTGGCGGCCGAAACACAGGATGAGGCGGCCTATCTGTTCCGGTCCCGGGAAATGTGGCGGTTAAACCGCGACCGCGGCATGTTCACCGCGCTCGCCTCTCCTGAGGAAGCTCTCAAACAAAATTATTCGGACGCGGAGGCGGCTCGGATCGAACGCATGCGGTCCAGAGCGCTGTATGGGACGTCTGATGTCGTGGCGGCGAAGATCCAGGCCCTCGCAACCGAGCATGGCGTCGATGAGATCGCCATACTGACGACCCTGCACGATCCGCTTGCCAGGCAGCGATCCTACACGCTGCTTGCGAACGCCTTCGGGCTACGGACGCCAGACATTGCGTTGGCGGCCGACTGAACGCCGCGCCCGCCAAACCCGGTATTGGAACATCGCCCACGCAACGACCGAGGCGACGAACACCACCGGCAGAATGATCAGCGCCAACCACAGTGCGAAGGCAGCCAGAGAAAGTGCTCCCGCGAGCACCGCGACAACGATCGCCCACATCAGGATGCGACTTGAAATAGACCGCGTCGGCGGAGAGACGAACCTTCCGTCGATGGTCATGTCCAGTTCCGGTGGCCGACGCTGATTCATGGGCGAGATGTGGCCTGCCCTTGGCCTGGCTTCAAGCCCGGCTGTAGTATCCGACACACTGGAGGGGATCACCATGAAGGTCGGGCTTTTCATCAATACGCAGTATCCGGAAGACGTTGACGTTCCGGCTCAGATCCCGGACTTGGTGGAGCAGGTGCGGGTGGCCCGCGACAGCGACTTCAAGTCGCTGTGGTTTCCCCATCATTGGCTTACCGAACCGATGCAGATGCTCCAGATCATGCCGGCGATGGCTTATCTAGCGGCCGAGGCCAAGGGCATGATAATCGGGCCGAACATCTTGATCCTTCCATTGCTGAACCCGATGCATGTCGCCGAGGAAGCCGCGACACTCGACGTGATCACCGGCGGAAACTACGTCCTTGGAGCCGGCCTTGGTTACCGAGAGCCGGAGTTCACCGCATTCGGCATCCCGTTGGCCGAACGCGCCGGCCGCTTCTCTGAAAGCGTGGCGCTGATGCGCAAGCTTTGGGCCGGCGGCAAAATCACCCACGAGGGCAAATTCTTCACCATCCGGGATGCCGGCATCAGCCTGAAGCCGGTTCGGGATGGCGGGCCGCCGATTTATGTCGCCGGCCTGGTCGATTCGGCGGTGCGCCGCGCAGCGAGGATCGGCGACGCATGGCTGATCGCCAACGCCTCTTCGATCCAGGAGATCACGCCGCAAATGCACACCTATCGCGCTGCATTGAAGGAATATGGTCGGCAGCCACTGGAATTTCCGATTGCCCGCGAGTGCTACGTTGGAAGCAGCCGCGCCTCGGCCTACGCCGAATGCAAAGCAGCTTTGGAATATAAATATGCCGCATACGCTGCCTGGGGCATGACCAGCCCGCTCGACGGCACCAGCTTCGACGACTTCGCCAAGGATCGTTTCCTTATCGGCGACAAGGCATCGGTCAAGGACGAGATCTCGCGCTATGTCGAGCTTCTGGGCGTCGACCACTTCATTATGCGCAGCCAGTGGCCGGGGCTGGAGCAGGACAAAGTCCTTGGCTCCATCCGCCGACTTGGTGAAGTATTCGCCGAATTAAAGTAGATCGGCCACCACCTGCCTGAAGCGCGTGATCGCCGTGAGGTGGTCCGCTGCTGTGTGGCCACAGATCCGCTTGTGATGGTTCATCGCGAAGGTGGTGTGGGCGGTCACATGCGTGACGCCGGCGGCTTTCCAGAAGGCGAACTCCCTGTGCCACGCCGCCTCGTCGTCGGAACCCAGCGACAGCCAGACTTCGAGGCCGACGCTGGCGGGATCGCGTCCCTCGGCCTTGATCATGCCGCGCAGCTTGTCGAACACGGCCAACGCGGAGTCGTCCGCCGGGTAGGCCAGCGGCATCCAGCCATCACCGTATTTCGCCGTTCGCCGCAGAGTGGCCTCGGCATGGCCGCCAAACCAGATCGGGATGCGGCCGGATGCGGGTCGCGGGTTGATCCCGGCGTCGTCGATGGTGTGGTAGCGGCCCCTGAAGGTGACGTGCGGCCGCGACCAAAGGGCCTGCATCACCTCGACCTGTTCCTCGGAACGTCGGCCGCGATTGGAGAAGACCTCGTTCAGGCCGGTGAACTCGACCTGGTTCCAGCCGACGCCGACACCCAGGCGCAGCCGACCATTCGACAACACGTCGAGACAGGCGGCCTGCTTGGCGACCAAGGCGGCCTGACGCTGAGCCAGGATCAGAACGCCGGGGGCAAAGCCCAGCGTTTTGGTGCAGGCCGCGAGAAAGCCGAACAGCACGAACGGGTCATGATACGGATTTTCGTTGGTCCCTACCCTTCCCTTGCCAGCAACGGTCGCGGGATTGGCACCCAGCACATGATCGGGCGCCTGAAGATAGTCGTAGCCCAGACCTTCGACGCTCTGGGCGTAATCGCGGATTTCAGCCGGGCCGGTGCCGATATCGGCAACCGGGATTGTCGCGCCTAACTGCATTTTTGTTGTTCCTAAATAATGTCTCCGACCGCGTCGCGGTAACGTTTCATGGCTTTCAGATGATCATCTATCGTTTTGCCGGCGATGCGATGGTGGTGGCGGCGATTGAATGTCGTTGTCAGGCAAATATGACTCGCGCCAGCCTGCTTCCAGAATGCGGCTTCGCGGCGCCAATCGGCTTCTTGACCCTCGCCACAGGACGTCCAGACCTCGATACCGACGGACGCCGGATCGCGGCCGGCAGCCTCGGTCAGACGGCGCAGTTCAGCGAAGATGTCGAGCGCGGACTGGTCGGGCGGATAAGCGTTCGGCATCCAGCCGTCGCCCCATCTGGCGATGCGCGGCAGGGTATGCTCGTGGTGGCCGCCGTACCAAAGGGGAACCTTGCCGGAAGCCGGCCGCGGGTTGATTCCGGCGTCGTCGATCGTGTGGTAGCGACCTTTGAAGGTCACGTGCGGTTGCGCCCAGAGTGCCTGCATCACCTGCGCCTGCTCCTCTGATCGGCGACCCCGGTTGTGGAAGTTTTCGTTCAGGGCGGTGAACTCGACCGGATTCCAGCCCACGCCGATGCCCAGGCGAAAGCGTCCGCCGGACAGCACGTCAAGGCAGGCAGCTTGCTTCGCGACCAGCGCCGTTTGCCGTTGCGCCACGATCAGCACGCCGGTGGAAAAGCTCAGCCTGGACGTGGCGGCGGACAAGAAGCCGAGCAGCACGAACGGATCGTGGTACATGCTGTCCGAGACCCTGGCGCGCGGGTCATCGCTGACGTTGGCTCCTGGATTGGCGCCCAGCACATGATCCGGCGCTTCCAGAAAGTCATAGCCGATGGCTTCAAGGCTTTGAGCGAAGTCGCGAACCACCGATGGATCGCCACCGGTGTCGCCGAACGGCACGAGTGCTCCTAGTTGCATCCGAACATCCTCTATTTCGAGTCAGATTCCAGCACCGCCCTGATCTTGTCGGGTGCCACGGCGATCGGCGGAATGCCGGCCCGTTCCTGCTGCAGCAGCGAGCCGACGCGAGGCGCGTGTGCCCCAGCCACGGTTCAACGCCTCGGTCAGTTCCATCAACGCCATGTTGGTCAGCCGCATCGGCACCTGAACATCCCGAGCGAGTTGGCAGGCGAGCGTGACATCCTTGTGCAGCAGGCGAAGCGCGAAGTCGGCCGGATCGTAGCTTCCGGTCAGAAAATGGTCCGCCAGCCAATCAAACATCCGGTTGCGGCCAGAAGCGCCTTGGCGAACGGCTTCGAACAGCGCCAGCGGGTCGACCCCGGCCTTGATACCCATGGTGAAGACTTCCGACAGCACGACATTTACCGCCGCCGATGATGCATTGTGCACCAATTTCGCGATGGAGCCCGCACCGATCGGGCCGATGTAGACGGCCTGGTCGCCCATCGCCGACGGTGCGGCATGGTACTTGTCGAAAATCGCCCGCTCGCCGCCGACCCATATCGCCAACCGGCCGCTGTTGGCACCCTTCGGGCCACCGCTGACCGGCGCGTCCAGGAAATTGACGCCCTTTTCGGCGAACGAGGCGTGCAGGGAGCGCACCACGTCCACCGCGTTCGTTGAGAGATCGAACCATGCGGCGTCGTGTCGAAACCCTTCTACCAGTCCGTTCTCGCCGGTGCCGACACGCTGCACATCCGCTGGTGTCGGCAGCGAGGTGAAGACAAGGTCGCAGGCCTCGGCGACGGCGCACGGACTGTCGGCCCAGGCAGCCCCGGCGCTCAGGTGGCTGGACGCCGCCTGCCGGGTCAGGTCGTGCACAACCAGTTCGTGCCCGGCCTTCTGCAGGTTGGACGCCATGCCGGACCCCATCATACCCAGCCCGATGAAACCGATTTTCACTGTCTCCTCCTATTGTTCTGTCTGGTAACAGAGCGATTTACCCGCCATTCCACTGCAGGATGTATAGCCCGGCGTCATAGTCGGTGACGTACATCAGGCCGTCCTTGGCGACGAAGATATCGGCGGTATGGCGCACTTTCGCGCGTCCCCGCATCGGCTCCATCCATCTGTTCGGCCGCGGCGGAACGAAGTAACCGATTTCCTCGGGTCGATACGGATCGCCGATGTCGAACACCCGCACGCCGGCACTTTGCCAGGTGGCGAAAATCGTCGTCGAGGACCGAAACGACCCCGGACGGTTCTCGTGCAGATTATGTGGCCCGAACTGGCCACCGATCTTGAGGTAATCCTGGTCCGATGGGGTCGGCATCGTTGCAATTGAAATAGGATTGGATTTCTCGCGGATGTCGAAGATCCAGGTCCGCTTCATCTGTTCCTGGTCGATGTTCAACGTTGCCTCGTCGGCCACGACAAGCAGCCCACGATCGTGCAGCGGCAGCGCGCTGTGGGTGCCGCCGCCATAAGGTGGGCACCAGTTGCGGTGAACGATCAACGCCGGGCTGGTTGGGTCCTTCATGTCCAGGATGGTCAGGCCGCCGTTGCGCCACGACGCATAGGCGATATCGTCCTCCACCACCGCATGATGCAGCGCCCACCGTCCGGTCCAATGCGGGGTCTCACCAGCGGCTGCGTTCATGCCGGGGATCCACCAGCGGCCGACTTCGCGGGGCCGGGTGGGGTCGGTCATATCGATACAGATCAGAATGTGGTCAAGGAACCCATCCAGCAGCGCCGACGCATATGCGTATCGCCCGCCGGTCCACCAGATGCGGTGCAGGCCCAGCCCCTCGACCTCCATGAAACCGATCGATCGCGGATTGGCGGGGTCGGAAATGTCATAGACCCGCATGCCGGCGGAGAAATCCTCGCCCCGCTTGCCATAGCGCGACGAATCAACCTGGTTCGATGAGCCGTAGTAATCCTTGATCGACAGCAGCGCCTTGAGATCGAGCTCCTCGATGCACAGCAGCAGATCATTGGCGGTCTGCAAGTGCATGCACCAGGAATTCGGATTAATTGGCACAAAGTTCACCGGCTTCGGATTGCGCGGGTCGCGCACGTCGGTCACCACCACGCCCCTGCTGACGCGGGTGCCGATATAGGCATGCCCGCGATTGACCATCACCTGCACGCCGTCACCACGGCCACCCTGATCGGTGTGACCGACGAACGAGATGTTGTGCGCACCCTCCGGCTCGACCATGCTGCTGCCTTCCTGTTCGGTCGCCGTGGTCACCTTAGCGAAGCCACGCGAAAGGGGAATAGGATCGCCATTCGCGTGGCGGATGCCGCTCCGTGCTGCTAGCCTGCGGTGCAACAGCAAGCCGGGGGGGATGGCACCATGAGCACGACGTCGATCGATTACAGCAAACTCTACAGTGCCGGGCTGCCGGAGCCGGCGCCGCGCTGGGCGCCATTTCCGAAATACTATTTCGTTGGCGGCAACAACGACCCCGAACAGATCCCCATCGAAGGCCTTGTCGCGGCCGCTGCGACCGCGCTGCGCCGCGATGGCGCCAAGCTGGCCATCTACAATCTTGGCATGGGGCCGCAGGGCTACCCCGGCCTGCGCCAGTTCGTCGCCGATAAATCTGCGCGGCAACGCGGGATAAAGGCATCGATCGACGACATCCTTATCACCACCGGCTCTGGCCAGGGTCTTGACATGATCAGCAAGTTGCTGGTGAACCCGGGCGAGACGGTGCTGACCGAGGAATATTGCTACCAGGGTGCGATGAACCGGTTCCGCAAGCTGGGCGCCAAGCTGGTCGGCATGAAGCTGGATGCGGATGGGATCGTGATCGATGCGCTGGCGAGCCAACTCACCGAGCTGAAGGCGCAGGGCACCACGCCAAAGTTCATCTACACCATTCCGACGATCCAGAATCCCACCGCCAGCATCCTGCCACTCGACCGACGCCACGCGCTGATCAAGCTTGCTCGGGAATTCAACGTGGCCATTTTCGAGGACGAATGTTATGCTGACCTGCTGTGGGAAGGCATCAAGGCCCCGCCAGCGCTGTATGCACTCGACCCGGGATGCGTGATCCATCTTGGATCTTTCTCGAAATCACTCGCACCCGCCCTGCGGCTTGGCTACGTCATCGCGGACTGGGAGATCATGAGTCGTCTGCTACCGTTGAAGGGCGACAGCGGCACCGGTGCGCTGGATCAGATGGTCGTCGCCGAGTATTTCTCGCAGCACTTCGAGAGTCATTTGGGCCACCTGAACGGGATCCTGCGCGGGAAGCTGGACGCGATGACCGAAGCGGTTGCCCAGGAGTTCGGATCAAGCGCTGAATGCTGGGCGCCGAAGGGTGGCATTTTCCTGTGGATCAAGCTGCCGCCCGATGTCGATGTTCGCAAGCTGGTGAAGCCCGCGGCTGAGGCGGGGATCGTTTTCAATCCTGGACCGGAATGGGCTGTCAGCGCGGACAACTCCAGTAATTGCCTCCGCCTTTGCTTCGCCATGCCCAGCAAGCAGACCATTCGAGACGGTGTCGCCGAACTTGCTCGGGTTTGCTACGAGCAGACAGGGATCCCCCTGCGCAGCGGCAACGTAGCCCGCCCATAGATTTGCCCCCGGGCAACCGGGTCGCTCCTCTTGATGGTTTGTCGGGCTGGCGGACAAACCCCAATCAAGCCTGGCGGTTTAGGCACAGCGGGATCATCGGGATCGCATCTTGGCGTGCTACGGCGACAGCGAGAGTCGCCCTTTAGGAGCAGGACATGGAGATCAAGCGCGAGCACCACATCAATTTCTGGTACATCATAGCCGCTTTTCTCGCGGTTATCTTGATCCAGGATTTCATCGTCGAGCGCACGCAGACAAAGATCATTCCCTACAGCGCCTTCGAGCAGCTCTTGGATCAGAAGAAGGTGGGTAATCTGGTGGTCGGCAATACCGCGATCACCGGCACACTGACCGACGCCAAGCCAAACGAGCCGGGCCGATTTTCGACCTATGTCGTTCCGCCCGAGATAGCCAGCAAGCTGACGGCCGCGAAGGTGCCGTTTGCTGGCGCACCTCCGCCCGGGCTGCTGGCAACCGCGCTCGACTGGATCATTCCTTCGCTGGGGTTCCTGTTGCTTTGGATGTTCATGGTCCGACCCATGGCAGGCCGTGGTCTCGGCGGCCTGATGTCGGTCGGCAAGAGCAATGCCAAAGTCTATGTCGAGACCGACACCAAGACCACATTCGCGGACGTCGCGGGCGTCGATGAGGCCAAGGACGAACTGCGGGAGGTGGTGGACTTCCTCAAGGATCCCGCCGGGCACAGTCGGCTGGGGGCGCGGATGCCCAAGGGAGTCTTGCTGATCGGGCCTCCCGGCACCGGAAAGACGCTGCTGGCGCGCGCGGTCGCCGGAGAGGCCGGGGTCCGCTTCTTCTCGATGTCCGGGTCACAGTTCGTCGAGATGTTCGTCGGCGTCGGCGCTTCTCGCGTGCGGGACCTTTTTGAGCAGGCGCGCAAGAATGCGCCAGCCATCGTCTTCATCGACGAACTCGATGCACTTGGTCGAGCGCGCGGCGGTGTGGCGACCGGCGGCGGAAATGATGAGAAGGAGCAAACCCTCAATCAGTTACTGAGCGAACTGGATGGCTTCGATCCTTCGAACGGCGTGGTCCTGCTGGCCGCCACCAACCGGCCCGAGGTTCTCGATCCCGCGCTGTTGCGCGCCGGACGCTTCGACCGGCAGGTCCTGGTGGATCGGCCAGACAAGGCTGGACGGATAGAAATTCTTCGCGTCCACATCGAGAAAATTCGTCTTGCCCCGGCGGTGTCGATCGACGAGGTCGCCTCGCTCACGCCTGGGTTTTCCGGCGCGGATCTGGCGAATTTGGTCAATGAAGCGGCCCTGCTCGCAACCCGGCATGGCGCCGAGGACGTAACGTTAGAGGATTTCAATCAGGCAATTGAGCGCATTGTCGCGGGACTGGAGAAGCGAAGCCGTATCCTCAACAAGCACGAACGCGATGTCGTCGCGCACCACGAAATGGGCCATGCAATGGTGGCAATGTCTTTGCCCGGCGTTGATCCGGTACAGAAAATCTCGATCATTCCGCGCGGTATCGCGGCACTTGGCTACACCATGCAGCGGCCGATCGAGGACCGGTTCCTGATGGACCGGGCGGAGCTGATCAATCGAATGACCGTGCTGCTGGCCGGTCGTGCGGCCGAAACGCTGATATATGATGAGGTCTCCACCGGCGCCGGTGACGATCTGGTCAAAGCCACCGATATCGCCCGCGCCATGGTGGTTCGCTACGGGATGGACCCGACCCTCGGGCAGGTGTCCTACGAGCCGGAAACCGCGACCGTCATGCAGACGCCCGGCGGAAGTTGGCGACCACGGAATTATGGTGATGCCACCGCGGAGGCGATCGATGGGGCGGTGCGGAACCTAATTGACCTGGCGTTCCGACGAGCTGTCGCGATCCTTGGCGCCAACCGCGCGCTGCTCGAACAGGCGGCTGGCGACCTGCTCTCGAAGGAGACCTTCCTGGCCGAGGATCTGAAGACGGTGGCAAAGAAATTGCGAGCCGCCGGTTCCGGATCGAAAGACGCGGAGAAAATGCTGACCGGCAGCGACGCGGCGCAGCCGGTCACCTAGTGGACAAAATTCAAACGGAAGGATCCGTCGAATTTTGCCACGAGCACTTGATTTGGTGGGCCGATTCACCCGACCGCAAGGATGCGTCTGTCGGGATCGGACCACTACCACCCGCTGGCTTCAGCGCTGCCGGGAATCAGGACCGCGTATCAAGCGGTTCCGGTCAAGGTCTGCGTAACGGCGGATGCGAGCAACGCGTGCCCCGCGGCGGTCGGGTGCAGATCGTCGAAGAAGAGGTAGCCAGCTTGGGCCGCACCCGTCGCATTCAGCACGCCGCTGTGGGCGTCCGTCAGGTTGCCGGTCCACACCGGCTTGGTCACGTTGCTGAAGCCGTAGGCCGCAGGATTGGCGATGGCGGTATCCAGCAGGCCGAATGTGTTGACGTAGTCGATCGAAGCGGTCCCTGACGCCATGATCTGCTGCAAGGCTGTTCCGAGTTCAGAATTGTAAGTCTGCGCCAGCACGCTGGAGTTCGCGTCGCTGGTGGGACGAGCCATCTCGTACGGCCTCTTTCCCAGATCCGGCACATCCATCACGACCAGATTTTTCGCGCCATGCGCCACCAGGCCGCTGATAAAGCCGACCTCGTTCGAAACCGCATGCTGCACGCTGGCCAGCTGTTGGGTCGGCGTCTCGGCGGCGTTGGCGATGTCCAGCACATCGTTCGATCCAGCCCACACCGTGTAGAGTGCGGTCGGCGAAGGCTTGGGAACCGCGGCAACGAATTGCCCCAGCTGACCTGGCAGATCCGTCGGGTTGAGCGCATGCACGGCGGTCGCCCCGGTCTCGGCCCCGCCATAAGCAAAGTCCGTCCCGCCTGCCAGGCTTGGTTTGACCGGCGGCAGACCAAGGTTTTGTGCCAGATCCTGCACCCAGACGTTGCCGTTGGTGAAGCGCCCGCTGCTGTAGATGCTGCTGACCGGAAGCGCTCGCAGCGTACCGATCGAGACGTTGCCGGCGTCGGACAGGCTGTCACCAAATGCATATACGGTGCTGAAGCCGCTGACCGGAGCGGTGATCGCCGCTTCCCCGATGAACAAAGGTGATGACGCCGAGCCGAGGGCGGCGGCCGAGATCGGAACCGAGGCCGTTGCGGCCTCGAAGCCGTCGATCAGTGATTGGAAGCTTGCCATGACGCCGCGAACGGCAAACGCCACGGCACAGTTGCATCAAGTCTCGGTTAGACCGGCGCGTTCGGCAGACTGTTGAAAAACGCGGCGCGGCGAGTGGCGCCACTCGCGATGTAGCTGTGGTCCGAACCTGTCAGCAGGAAGCGCGCGCCCATCCCAACGTAGCGGGAAGCGTTCTCCTCATCGTACACGCCGCCCATTCCCAGCACCTTGCCGTGCGCGCGGCAGGCTTCGCCAACGATTCGGTAGGCATCAATCACCTTGGGATGCCCCATCTGACCCGAGATCCCGAGTTCGGCGGTCAGGTCGGAGGTGCCGATGAACAGCACGTCCACACCCGGCACAGCGGCGATCGCATCGGCGTTGCGCACCGCCTCTGGGCTTTCCAGCATCACGATGGTCAGGATTTCGGCATTGATCGCAACCTGCGCCTCGGCCGTGGCGGGGGGCTGGTAGCCGTAGATCGCCGGTGGGCCGCCCCAGCTTCGCCGCCCCATCGGCGGGTAGTGGAACGAGTCGGCGATCCGCTTCGCCTCCGATGCGGTATCGACATGCGGCACGACGATCCCCAACGCGCCGTTATCGAGCGCCCGGGTCGCCTCATCCAACGCGCCGGCGCACACGCGGACGATCGGCGTCACACCCGTCGGCAGAGCAGCGATGCAAAGCTGGGTGATTTCCTGGATGTTGAACGCGCCATGCTCGGCATCGATGAACATCCAGTCGTGGCTCGTCGCGGCCGCGAGCACGGGGGCCGCTACCGTGCGCAGATGATGCACCCCAAAGCCCAGAGCAATCGCACCAGACTTGAGACGCCGCTTGGTCGTGTTGATCGTCAGAGCCATGGTTTCCGCCCGTTTAATTATCCAAAGACGCCAGCATGGACGGCTGCTTTGGTCAATCGGCGGCGGCGCGGTCTTCCACCAGGGCCATCAACGTTTCCAGGCGATCCGCCTCCGCCGCCGGCTTGTCGATGCGTATCCGCGCCAGCCGCGGAAACCGCATAGCGACGCCAGACTTATGCCGGTTGGACAGCTGCACCGCATCGAACGCCACCTCCAGCACCATCGACTTCTCCACTTCGCGGACGGGGCCAAACCGCGCCGTGGTGTGATTGCGGATCCAGCGGTCGAGAAAACCCAGTTCCTGATCGGTGAAGCCGAAATAGGCCTTACCGACCGGGACCAGTTCGCCATCGCGCCAGACGCCGAACGTGTAGTCGGAGTAGAAGCTGCTGCGTTTGCCGTGGCCGCGCTGCGCATACATCAGCACCGCGTCGACCGTCAGGGGATCGCGCTTCCACTTCCACCACTGACCCTTGACCCGGCCCGGCAGATACGGACTGTCGCCGCGCTTCAGCATCAACCCCTCGATTGAGGCCGCCCGCGCACCATCGCGCAGCACCACCAGTTCCCGCAGCGAGGAAAACCGGATCAGCGGCGACAGGTCCATCCGCGCCGGGCGCTGCCGGGCGAGCCATAGCTCTAAGCGTTCACGCCGTTGGTCGAACGGCAGCGCGCGCAGATCATCGGTGCCGTCGAACAACAGGTCATACAGACGCACACCAACGGGAAAACGCTCCATCATCTTCGCGCTCACGACCTTGCGGTTCAACCGCTGCTGAAGGTCGGCGAAGGGTGCGACGGTTCCGTCCGTTCGGATGACCAGCAGTTCGCCGTCCAGCACCGCGTGGAAATCCATCGCCGCGACGATTTCCGGAAATGCGCCGGAAATATCGTCGGCACCGCGCGAAAACAGCCGTCGCCCACCGGCTGTCGCGACCAACTGCACCCTGATCCCGTCCCACTTCCACTCCGCCCGCCAGTCCGGCGGGTTCAGCGCGGGGAGGTCCGCGGCTTCCAGCGGATGCGCCAGCATGGGCGGGCGGAACACCGGCGCGTCGGCGGGATCGGGCTTCGGTCCCCTGCCCTCCAGCCACGCGAACAGCGGCAGGTATGGCGGTCGCAGGCCGTGCCAGACCTCCTCCACATCGTCGGCGCTGACCCCGCCGACTTCGGCCAGCGCGATCTTCGCCAACCGGCTGGAGGCGCCGACCCGCAGGCCGCCGGTGATCAGCTTGAGCAGCGCCAGCCGGGTGGAGGCATCGGCACAGTCGAGCCATTCGGCGACGATCCCCGGCAACGCTGCCTTAGGGGCTGTCTCCAGCGTCTCCACCAGTTCGGACAAGCTTGGCGGATCGGCCTGAGTGGCAGCGGCCGGCCAGATCAGGGCCACCGTCTCCGCCAGATCGCCGACATAGTCGTACGACCAGTCAAACAGCACCGGATCGGTGCGAGAGGCCGCCAGTTCGCGGATCAGGCCCGGCTTGGCGGCGGTGAACGACAGCTCACCGGTGATCGCCGCCAGCCCGATCCCGCGGTCCGGATCGGGCTGGGTCGAGAAATACCGGCGCAACAACGCGATCTTGGCGTTACGCGAGGGTGTAAAGACCAGGCGTTCCAGCAGTTCGGCGAAGGCGATCATGAAGCTGCATCTTGGACCGATGCTGTTGGAACGCCAGCCTGCGTCGCACCAAGGCACATTGCGGTTGCGTCTGGAGGCTGGTAAACGAGCGCTCCCCAAGGTCGGAGCGTAGCGCAGCCTGGTAGCGCATCAGTCTGGGGGACTGGGGGTCGTGGGTTCGAATCCCGCCGCTCCGACCAAATCGCCGTTCCGCCCACTTGGCGTGCTGCGCAAACCGCCGCCGCGCCGTGTCGGCTGACGACACCTAACCTCGGCAAGTGCCTGTTCAAACGACAGGGTCTCCGGTACACCCCGCGCGATACGACCCCGTTTAGGGCGATGAGCACCTTGTCGACCTTTACCGAACCCCTTCAGCTTACCGACCTGGCCGTCGCAGCGCGCTGGCACGATCCGCAGCGATTTGCCAGGATCGACACATGGCGGCAGGCGCTCTATCTGGCCTTTGTCGTGGCCAAGGAATTGCTGGTGGCGGCGCCCCGTGATGTGGCACGCGCCTGCCGTCGCGATGCCGAACCGAGGTTTCGGTTAGAGCCTGGGCTACACCACGATCCCGCGGCGACCCGCATCGCGCTGTATGTGCACTACTCAGCCAGCGGCCGGATCTCAGAGATGGTGCTTCGCCAGCTTGCCATGATCGGTGAACTCGGGTTCAGCGTTGTCTTCATCTCCATGGCGGATCGCGTTTCTGAAGCTGACTGGCAGGCCGTCCGCAAGCTGAGCGCCTTGGTGGGTCAGCGTCCGAACTTCGGCCTCGATTTCGGTGCCTGGAGGGACCTGATGCCGGAGGTCCGGCGGCACTGGTCCATCCCGCAAGAGCTACTGCTGGCGAACGACAGCGTGCTGGGTCCGATCCATTCGCTGGTCCCTCTCATCGCCATGATGCGGGCTGGCGGCGAGGGATTGTTTGGCTTGACCGAAAGCCTGCAAGGCGGTCCGCATCTGCAGAGCTACATGCTGCTCGCCCGCGGCCCACGCGCGGTCGAAGATCTCATGTACTTCGTGCGGACCCTTTACATCAGCCACTCAAAGTGGATTTTGGTGCGAATGGGCGAGGTGCGCCTGTCGCGCTGGATGCGGCGGCGCGGCCACCGTGTCGCTGCCCTGTTCGGCTATCAACGGGTCGTCAAAACCCTGATGGCCGATCCGGAAGAGCGCAGCCGCCTGAGCGCGCTGTATCGAAGGTTCAACACCCTGGATCGTGCCTCCGCCGAGGCGGCGGTCGCCGCACTGCATCGCTGGCCGATCAATCCCACCCACCATCTCTGGCTGTCGTTGGCGACGCGGTTCGGCTTCCCCTTCCTGAAAACCGAACTGATCCGATCCAACCCAGTTCGGTTGCCGGGCGTGGCGGCGTGGCAGACTGTTGTACCTGACGATTCGCCATGTCCCCTGCTGGTCATCCAAGACCATCTTGACCTGTTGCAGACCACTCTATCCCAGAAAGTCCGCGCGCCGTGAAGCTCCGGTTCAGCCGACAGCGCCTAGCCGTGCGGTCAGGTCGCCAACGTCGTCCAGTTCATCCAGCCGCTTGACCAGGCCGCGCAACTCGGCCGCATGTTCGGCGGACAGGCTCAGGCGAACATTGGCGGCAAACTTGCGCCCAATCTCCGCCTCTCCCACCGGATCCTCCGGACTGCCCCAACGCGTCAGGCACTCATGGCTGAAGGTCCGGCCATCCCGCGTGGTCAGTGCCAGCCGGCAGGCATGGCGAAACGGCGGGCCCATCGCCTCCAGTTCAGGATCCTCGAAGGCCGAGATCCGCTCGATGAAGCCCAACACCGCCGGGTCGGCCAACCGTTGCTCGTCGTATTGGCGAACCGAGCCATCGCGGTACAGCGCGATGACCGCAAGACCATAGAACAGGTTCATCTGCGCCGCCGTGACACCAGCTGGCCTGTAATGCCACGCCGTATGCACGAACGTCATATGACCGCAGCCGATCGAGATCCGCTCGATGTCGTCGGCGTGCAGCGCCTGTTCCGTCATCACCGTATCCAAGGCATCCAACGCGCTATGGATGCTCGTCACGCTCGGATACAGCTTGAAGCCGACCTCGGCGGTCTCCCACACCGATCCCAGGCCGGCGGTTAATCTCGCAGCGTCGGGGCGGCCGGAAAAGCTGGTGAGGAAACCACCGTAACCCGCCTCCAGCACATCCAGAATTCCGGTGAACCCGCGCTGCGCCAGCAAGGCGGCCTGCACGCCAGCCTCGGCGGCGCGTCCGGCGTGCAGGCGTTTCACCATCGCCCCTTCCTGCGCCGCCATCAGCCCGGAACCCATCGAACCGGCGATCCCCAACGCGTGTTGCATCTGTTCAGCCGACAGCCCGAGGATGCGCCCGGCAGTGCCCACGGCGACGAAGGTTCCCGACGTGCCCTGCGGATGAAAGCCACGCAGAAAAAGCGCCATCGTCGCGGCATTGCCAACGCGGGTGCCGATTTCGTATCCGGCGACGATGGCCGTCAGGACGTCGCGTCCGCTAATGCCGCCGATCGCTTCGGCAAAGGCGAAGGCGACCGGGCAGGCCAGGGAGTTCGGGTGAACGATCGACTCCTTGTGGATATCGTCCATCTCGAACGCATGGCCCGCGGTGCCATTGACCAGCGCCGCCTGAGCGACCGAACCGCGATGCGGTGTGCCCCAGAACGATGCGACCGGGTAAGCCCCTTGGGCGCGGGCCAAATCCCGAACATGACCTGTCCAGGGGAGGCTTGCACCGAACAGCGCCACCCCAAGCCCATCCAGGATGCATAATTTAGCGTGATCGACGACCCGCGCCGGGATATCCTCAAACCGCAGGCCAGCGGCAAAACAGGCCAGGTCACGAGTCGCGTTCGCGAGCAAAGGAGCGTTCTGGGTCATGCGGCTCTCCTGAATTGGCCTGTTTTCCTGAATTGGTGGGCAAATGGCGGCTCTGGCGAGTTCCTCTTGAACCCACCTCCGTTCGCGGCGGCTATTTAGCATTGAACAGAGTTTGATCGAAGCCGCGCCATCAGCCCTTGTCCCAACACCATCAAAGCTCGAAGTCGCGGATGCTGCACAGCAGCACGGGGTGGAAGTCCTCACACTCGATGCCTCCTGCCAAGGTGATCGATGCCAAGTGATCGATGACAGACGATAGCGCGGTCGAGGCCGCGACCTTGGAACCCGGACGCCAGAGCCTACGAGGCAAAATCTTCGAGGGCGGTGCCCTGTTGATGGGGCGGCAACTGATATCGATGGCGCTGAGTCTGGTCGGCCTGCTGGTGATCACCCGGATCATCGGCCCGGCGAAGTATGGGCCCTATGTCGCAGCGCTTGGCATCTGCCAGTACGCGCAGAACCTGGGGCAGGCGGGAATCGGCGTCTACCTTGTCCGCGCGACCGGAGAGATCACCCAACGAACTTACGATGTCGCCAACACCTTGCTGTTGCTATCGGCCGGCGGGCTTGTGCTGCTGCTGGAGGCAAGCCTCGGCTTGATCGCGCAATGGGTCACCATGCCCGGGCTGACGCCTTTGCTGGCGGTGCTGCTGGTGACCGTCCTTTTCCAGACCCTCGCCGTGGCGGCCAGCGCCCGGCTTGAACGCGCACTCGACTTCCGCCGCGTGGCGATGATCGAGACCGCCGGCCAACTGCTGTATTATGGGGCCGCCCTGCCGCTGGTGTTGGTGGGACTGGGGGTCTGGTCGTTGGTTATCGGCTGGTGCGTCCAGCAGGTCTTCCTCTGTATCGCATTCCACGCCGCATCCAGGTACTGCCCCAGGTTGGCCTGGGACCGGGCGATCGTGCGGTCGATGCTGAACTATACGTTCGGCTACGCGCTCTCGGACTGGCTGTGGCAGCTACGTGGCCTGGTCAATCCGCTGATCGCCGGCCATTTCCTGGCGGCTGCGGCGGTCGGTCAGATCGGGCTCGCGATCCGCATGCTGGAACTGCTGGCGTTCACCAAATCGATCGCCTACCGGCTGTCCGTCGCCGTGTTGGCCAAAGTGCAGCAAGACCGGGTCCACCTCGTTGCCGCGGCGACCGAAGGAATGCGCCTGCAGACCCTGTCACTGGGTCCCGTCCTACTCGGCTTCAGCTGGTTCGGCAGCATGCTGCTGTCCCTGATGTTCGGCAAACGGTGGGAGCCGGTGATGCTGCTGTATCCCTTCCTGGCGCTCAGCTATCTCACCAACGCCCAGTTCAACATCCATTCCTCGATACTTTACGTACTGCAACGGAACTGGGCGGTATCGTGGTTTCATATCGTTCACATCATGCTTTTCGCCGGCGCGGCATGGTTCGCCATTGATCGCTTTGGCATCGTCGGCTACGGCTATGCCGAAATGGTGGCGCTGTTGAGCTACCCGGTCATCCACCGTTCCGTCCACAACGCGGTCGGGTCACCACGTTATGGCATTTCCCTGCTGTGGTGGGCGTCGGTGGCGATCGGACTGTTCTGGCGGCAGCTGGGCTTATGGGCCATCGTGGTCCCGTTCGCGGCGCTGCTCTGTCCGCCGTCCCTGCGGCAACTGAGGATCTACTACCGCATGTTCGCAGGAAGACGCCGGCATGCCGTTTGAGCCACCGCGACCGGAGCGCTTCCGGTTCTTTGTCTTCACCTGCCGTGACCCGAAATCGGATTTCCGTCTGCCGCTGGTCAATGCCCTGCGGCATAATTACGACACCTACTACATCTGGCTCAGGCGTCGCCCGGTCGTATCCGGGCCGCGGGCCGACGACGCCGCGATCGAGATGTCGTTGCCGAAGCTGGTGAGCTTCATCCGCCGGTTCAAACCCGACGACAAAATCAACATCTACTTCAACAGCACGAACACTTACTTTCCCGGCCTGATCACCTTGCTCCGACTGGTCGCGACCGCCGGCGTGTGGTGCCTCGATATGCACGACGACCTGCGATATCATAATGTCGGCTGGAGACGTTGGCGGGAGGGCCTGATCATTTCCCTGCTCCGCCGGTCGTCACATGTGACCGTCCATGCCGCACCCACGCTGCGTGAGTTGTTTCCGGACTCTCAGCATCTTGGCAACGCCTCGAACATCCTGCCGGTCGCCGGCGACCGATGCGGCAGCGATGATGTCCTGGTCATCGCCAGCTTCGATGAACGATTCGATTTCGAATTTCTGTCCGATTTGGCGACGGCCTGTCCGACGATCCGGTTTCACATGCATGGATGGACCCGTCCGAACGACACGGCGACCAAGGCAAGGATCGCCGCGATTGATGCCGAACATGGCAACATTCATTACCACGGTCCCTACACAATGGACAATCTGCCCGGGATCCTGAGCACCTACCAGGTCAGCGTGGCGCCTTACCGCGCGAATACGCCGATCACCCGGTACATCGATCCGTTGCGCTTCTACCATTGCCTCAACGCCGGTCTGGAAGTCATCTCGACCGATATTCCGCAGGCGCGCTATATGCAGGATTGGATCCACGTCGTTTCTGATGTTGCCGGGTGTGCGGACAAGCTGACGGCGATGCGTTCAACCGGATTGGCTAAGCAGCCGGCCTATACCCCGATCCTTTGGGAACAGCGCGTCGAACGCTTGGTCCAGATCCTGCGAGCGTTGCCGCGCACCAGTCGGCTCCTGCGGGCTCGGGTCGATCACCGACTGGGCAACGGACGCTGCCGCAGCGCCGAATAGACGGCCTCCTGCTCCGGCCTCGGGGTCTTCCAGTCGCTCTCCAGTGTGCCGTTCGGATTTTGAGAGTCCAGGTAGCCCCAGGCCCACCAGTCGGTGGATACGCCCTGTCCGCCCGGCGGGATGTGCAGGCCTAGCGGCGAGGTGCCGTTGAAATATGGCACGACCGTCGCTGCCCAGGCCTTGCTCTGCGCGCTCGCCATCGACGATCCCATTTCGCCGACAAAGATCGGTGCCAGGTTCTCGTTGACCACCCAGCCCCACATCCTGTCGAAGTGCTGTAACAAAGCCGATCCGGAGCTGATCTTCACGCCGCTGATCTCGCCGGGATATTCATGTACCGAATAGACCAGCTTGCCCGCGACATCCAAAGTCACAGGAGACGTGCGGATCCCCTGCCAATCGGCGCCGGGTGGTTCAACGATGATCAGCTTGGCATGATCAACGGCCTGAATGGCCTTGCCGACGCGGCTGTACATCGCCCGGATGTCGCGGTCTGAACCACCGCCCCAGACGCTCATATGGGGATAGGTGAGCGGTTCGTTCCGCAGGTCGTAGCCAATCACCGTGGAGTTCCCGGCGTAATGTCGCGCGACAGTCTGCCAGTCGGTCAGGAACTTCGCATCCGTGGTGGTGCCGCGATTGCCGCCGCCGTCCGTGCCGTCAGAGGCGCCGCCGAGGTCGTACCACAAGCCGTTTTTCTGTTGCGCACCCCAGTTGTCCCGCTCGCCATGACCAGGCTCGTTGGTGTGATTGTCCAACACCAGCCGAAGGCCCGCCTTGCTGGCCGCGGCCACGACGCGATCGATCGATCCGAGGTCCCGCTGCATCGTCGCGTTGACCCAGGAGAACCGGATGCAATTAAAACCATCCCGTGCCATCATGGCGGTCTGCCGATCCAGCGGAACGCCGGTGTAGACCTGGTTCCACCCGACGCAGGCAAGCCTGACGGGGTTCCCGTCGCGATCGACGATCTGGCTTCCCCGGGTGCTGAGGTCACCGGACGGCAGCAACGTCCCGGCTGGAGCGCCCCATGCCAAGCCCGGGGCACTGAGACCGAGCGTCACGGCCGCGGCCAGCGCGACATGGGAAGCGCAACGGTGTCGGATGGCACCTGACATGCGAAGACCTTTTTGGAGTGGGTTTTGGGGATCGCCGGCTTTAATCGGCCGCGGCTATTGATCTTATACCATTCGGCGCTTGCGCCGACCGGTATCAGCGTCATTTTTCGCGCGCCTCCCCCTCGCTCGCGTGCTCGCTCGCCCACCAACCCGGCCCGCATACTGGTCAACGCATGCGTCGCCCGGTATTACGCGATCACGGTGGACCGTCGCGGGATCCGTGACGGGAAGAGTGCCCTCCTCGGCATCCCAACGTTAAGGCGATCACCGTGACGGAGACGGGCTGGACGATCAGCCGCCTGGGATCACGCCGAAGCGGTGGAACCATGCAAGCGCGCGCTTCCATGCATCCTCGGCATCCGCCTTCCGGTAGCTGGGCCGGTAGTCCGCATGGAAGCCATGCCCGGCATCTGGATAGATGACGATATCGATGGTTTTGCGAGCCGCCTTGGCCTTGGCTTCAGCCTGCCTCACCAGATCGACGGGAATGCTGGGATCCTGCCCACCATACAATCCGAGCAGCGGGCACTTGATCTCCCCCGCCACGTCCAGGGCGGTCTGCGGCTGGATCTTGGACGGGGTTCCGCCCAAGGGTCCGTAAAATGCGACAGCCGCCTTAAGGTGCGGACTGTGCGCCGCATAGAGCCATGTTTGCCGTCCACCGCGGCAAAAGCCCAGGACGCCGATCCGTGTTGAGCTACCGTGGTTGTGCAATGCCCACGCGGCCGTGGAATCGAGATCGGACATGTACTGGGCGTCCGGCGCTTTCAGGATCACGTCGGAGATGATCTTCGCCGGGTCGGTCATCTTGGAAAGGTCGCCAACGCGGGCGTAATACTCGGTTGCCACCGCAAGGTAGCCTAGCTTCGCCAACCGCCGGCAGACGTCCTTGATGTACTCATGAACACCAAATATTTCCTCGTTCACCAAAATCACCGGATACGGTCCCCGGTGTGCGGGTTTCGCGTAATAGGCCGGCAGATCGCCATCCGTGGTCGGGATCTGCGTCTCCCCGGCCTCGATCCCGGTCGAGTCGGTGTGGATCGCCTGCGCTTCAACCCGCTGCGTTGCCAGCGTGAAGCCGCTGATCAGCCCCGTCATCAGCATGCCCCGACGGGCAAGCGGATAGGCCCGAAGGCCTTTCAGCTCGGTTACCTCGTCCATATTCGCCTCCGGTGACAGTACCTCGGTGGGCCGTATCGCAGCGGCCGCCACGAGGCAAAAATCAGTTCATCGCCTTTCGCAGATTGTCGTCCAGCTTCGCCAGGAACGCCTGCGTGTTCAGCCAGGGCTGGTCGGCACCGATCAGGGTCGACAGGTCGCGAGTCATGTGGCCGGCTTCGACCGTCTCGATGCAGACCTTTTCCAGCGTCTCGGCGAAAGCCGTCACGTCGGGGGTGTTGTCGAACCTGCCGCGATAGATCAGGCCGCGCGTCCAGGCGAAGATCGAAGCAATCGGGTTGGTTGATGTCTCCTTGCCCTGCTGATGCTGCCGATAGTGCCGCGTGACCGTGCCGTGCGCGGCCTCGGCCTCGACCTTCGTGCCATCCGGGCTGAGCAGCACAGACGTCATCAGGCCCAGCGAACCAAAACCCTGTGCCACGGTGTCGGACTGCACATCGCCGTCGTAGTTCTTGCAGGCCCAGACGTAGGCACCGTTCCATTTCAGCGCACAAGCGACCATGTCGTCGATCAGGCGATGCTCATAGCTCAGGCCGCGCTTGTCGAACTCGGTCTTGAACTCGTTCTGGTAGATCGTCGCGAAGATGTCCATGAAGTAGCCATCATAGGATTTCAGGATCGTGTTCTTGGTGGAGAAATACAGCGGCCAGCCGCGCATCAGGGCATAGTTGAAGCTGGCGCGTGCGAAGCCTTCAATCGAGACGCGGGTGTTGTGCATCGCCATCGAAACCCCGCCGCCCGCGGTAAAATTATGCACCTCCAGCGTTTGCACCGGACCGCCATCGGCCGGTTGATAGGACATCGTGACCTTGCCGGGGGCCGGGATCTTCATCTCTGTCGCGCGGTAGATGTCACCGTAGGCATGGCGGCCGATGACGATCGGCTGGGTCCAGTGCGGCACCAGGCGCGGCACGTTCTTGCAGATGATCGGCTCACGGAAGATGGTGCCGTCCAGGATGTTGCGCAGCGTGCCATTGGGACTGCGATACATATGCTTCAGGCCGAATTCGGTCACCCGCGCCTCGTCGGGTGTGATCGTGGCGCATTTCACGCCAACGCCATAGCGCGCGATCGCATGCGCCGCGTCCACGGTAACCTGATCGTCCGTCTGATCGCGATACTCGATACCAAGGTCATAGTACTTAAGGTCGATATCCAGATACGGCAGGATCAGCTTCTCTTTAATGAAACCCCAGATGATTCGGGTCATCTCATCCCCGTCCAACTCGACGACCGGGGTCTTGACCTTGATTTTTGCCATCACATCCTCATCAAGCGAACACTCCCGGAGCCACCGCGGGCGATCCGAGACCGTTCGACATTCGCACCGCGCGCCGATTGGGGCAAGCGGTAGAAACCTCCTCCTCCGACAGCCGAGCATCCAGCATACGCAACGAAGTTGAATCTTCTACCCCAATGGGGCTAGGAGACGATACGCGCATTCCGTTCCTTTGCCGTCCCGATTGTTTTCACCCGTTTCCGCCTGGATCATGAAGCCGGACAAGCACTCCTTAGCGGCCGCGAGCATCCTATCGGCGGCGGTTTGCCTGATCCTATTGGCCTGGATCGGCAGCTCGCGGGCGATCGATACCCAGCGTCGGGAAAATTTGGCCAGGGTGACCGCGACGCTGGCCGACCAGGCGGCCACGTTTGCCGAACAGATCGATCGGCAGATCCTGGCAATCGACCAGACCTTGCTGATCCTCTCCACCGCCCGGGAGGCCGACCCGAGGCAGTTCGACCTTAAAGCCTGGCGCAACCAGACGGTTGCGCTGAACGGCCTCAGCGTCGACATGGTGCTGACCGACGAGAAGGGTATCATCCGACAGTCTTCGGTCAGGGCAGCGGTCAACCAGAACGCCTCCGGACTGGATTATTTTCGCGCCCTGGCAAGCCGAACGGACAGGGACGACCAGATCTACATCGGTCCGGCCTCGATCGACCCGATCATGCGCCAGAGGCACATCGACGTCGCCCGATCTCTGCACCGCGCAGATGGATCATTCGCCGGCGTCGTCGATGCCGACTTTCGAATTGCCGCGATCAGTGACGTCTTTGGCGAAACCCACCCAGGCGCCGACGCCTTCGTGGCCCTGATCGGTCTCGACGACGGCAAGCTGCGCGCCAGCATGGGATTGACGACGATCGATCCCGGCGCGGGGTTCGCCAACACGCCGATGTTCGCCGCGATCCGCAAGACCGACAGCGGCATCTGGACAGGTTCCTCGGCCCAGGACGGCGTGCGGCGGGTGCACGCGTTCCGTCGCCTCCGCGGGCGGGACCTCGCGGTCGTCGTTGGTATGAGCGAGGCCGAGGCGATGCGTCCGGTGGCGGCCTGGCGCGAACAGGCGCGGATATTCGCCGGTTGTCTGACCGCGTTGTTCGCCGGCCTGGCGCTGCTTTTGATCCGCGTCACGCGGCTGAGCCGCCAGCGGGAAGCGCTGATGGCCGCCGATCGCGCCGGCCTCACGGCCTCCAACGCGCAGCTGGAGGCCGCTCGGGCCTTGGCAGCGGCCAAGGCAGAACAGCTCGAGGCGCTGTTGGCCGGCATGAGCGACGGCGTGTCCATGGTCGACGCCCAGCTTCGTCTGGTCGAATGGAACGCCCAGTTTCCCGACATCGCCGGTGTTCCCGCTGAACTTCTGCGCTTCGGCACGCCCATGGCGGACATCCTCCACGCTCAGATCAACACGGGGCAGTTCGGTAGCATCGACGATCCGCAGGCCGAGGTTGACCGTCGCCTGGCTCGGCTGCGGGTAGCGCCGTTCGGCGTGACTCAGCGACAACGGCCGGACGGTCACACGCTGGAACTGCGCCGCGACCGGCTTCCCGACGGCGGCTTCGTCACGCTCTACACCGATATCACCAAGCACAAGCAGGCCGAGGCGGCGCTGCGTCAGGCCAAGGCCGCCGCCGAGATCGCGAATGCCGAGAAATCAAGTTTCGTGGCAATCGTCAGTCACGAGATCCGGACACCGCTGAACGCATTGCTGAACACGATAAGGCTGCTGAGTGACAGCCTCCTTGCCCCCGCCCAGCAGTCGTTGCTGGCGACGGCGCGCGGGTCAGGTGACGCGCTGGTCGGGCTGATCAACGACATCCTGGACATGTCCCAGATGGAGGCCGGGAAGCTGACCATCCGGCCCAGCCTGTTCGAGCTTCGCCCGCTGCTCGAGACCTCAGCCGAGATGTTCGCGAGCCAGGCGGCGGAGCGCGGCATCGTCATCCGGATCTCGATCGACCCGGCAACGCCGCCAACGCTGTTCACCGATCCCGGACGGCTGCGTCAGGTGCAGCTCAACCTGTTGTCAAATGCGGTGAAATATGGTCGGCCAGGCGATGTATGGCTGACCGCGGAACCAGGTCGTGGCGCGCAGGAGGCCGTCCTCCTAAGGGTGAAGGATGACGGCCCGGTCATCTCGCCGCAGGCCCGCGCGCGTTTGTTTCGCCCGTTCTCGCGGCTGGACCGGCCCGAAGGTGACAGTCCGGCCGGCACTGGTCTCGGCTTGTCCATCTGCCACCACCTGATAACCTTGATGGGTGGCACGATCGGCTGCGAGCCGTGGGACGACAACGGGCCGGAAGGCGCTGAGGGGCGCGGCGGCAACGCCTTCTGGGTCATGCTCCCGCCCACCGCATTGCCAAGTGCCGGTCTGCCACGAGCGTCCGGCTGGGCGGACCAGGCCGTGGATGAATTGGCTGCCCCACCTGCCGAGCCTGGCGACCGCTTCGGCCGGCTGCCGCCGCGCACCCGGGTGCTGCTGACCGATGACATCGTGGCGAACCAGTTGGTGACCGCGACGTTGCTGCGCGGAGCCGGCCATCAGGTGGATGTGGTCTCCAGTGGGCCGGCTGCGATCGAGGCTGTTCAAGCGAGGCCTTACGACCTGGTTTTCATGGACAGTTTCATGCCCGGCATGAGCGGTCAGGACGCCACGCGGATCATTCGCACACTGCCAGAGCCGGGGTGTTCGGTCCCGATCATCGCACTGACCGGCAATGTCACCGCGGAGGACGAGGCCCTGTTCAGGGCTGCCGGTATGGATGGTGTCCTTGGCAAACCGGTGTCTCTGAAAGAACTGCTCCGGGCCTTGAACCGGTATGTGTGGTCGACGTGCGTGTCGACAGCCAAATCCGGTGCGCCGGCGTCCGGATCGGATCGCCCACGTCCACTTGAGCCGGTGCCGGTCCTGGCCGATGAGCGGATCCACGAACTGCGCACCAACCTGCCACCTGAAACGTTCGCGATCCTGATCGAAGAGTGTCTGGTGGATCTGGATCATCGGCTGCCAGCGTTGCGCCGGGGGTTGCTCGCGCGCGCGCCGGCTGCGGTCCTGGCCCACGTGCATGCGATGGTCGGCATGGCGGCCGGTTACGGCATGGCCGCCTTGGAAGCGCGCCTTCGGATGATCATGGCGGCGGCGCGGGATGGCGATCTGACCGCATTCGGTTCGGCGGACGTCATGGCACTGGAGGCGGATATCGCCGAGGCAGCCCGAAGCCTGCGGGAGATCCTACGCGAGGAAGTGGTTTGAAGCTGAGCATTAACCGTTTGTTAAGCCGTCGGTCCTAAGCTCTTCCCTATGTTGTCACCCACGACATTTCTTGGGATCGCTAACGCGACCTCACCGACTGACAAGGTCCCCCCTGGTGCCGCGGCCGGGCGGTCGGCGGGCATACAGCAGGCCCGCGTGCTGTCCACGCCGCCCGCCCCCGCGCCTATCGCGTCGCCACTGCCGCGATCAGCGGGCGGAAGCGCGGTTTCGCCTGCTCAATCAGCCGCGCCGCCGCGCAACTTGCCTCGGGGGTCGTTGCTCGACCTCAGCGTATAATTCGCGCGCCCTTACCGCAGCGAAACGCACCGGGCACCCGTTTCGGGCTTGATCCAGAAACGCCAACACGTCACGTTACGGGTCATGTCATCGTTTGTCCGGCAGATTCCCGAAGGTGACAACCGCGAGCGGATGGTCTGCTCAGGCTGCGGCTTCGTGGCATACGAAAATCCGAAGGTCGTCGTCGGTTCCGTCGTAGTCGCGGATGGCCGCGTGCTAATGTGTCGGCGGGCGATTGAGCCGCGCAGAGGTTTCTGGACACTGCCAGCGGGCTACATGGAACTAGGCGAAACGCTCGAAGAGGGGGCAGCACGCGAGGCGTTGGAGGAGGCTGAGGCCACAATCACGATCGAAGGCATCCTGGGTGTCTTCAGCATTGCCCGAATAGGTCAGGTCCAGGTCATCTTCCGCGCGCGGTTTAGCGATAGCGGCTCACCGGTCTTTGGTGCGGGACCTGAAAGTCTCGATGTGCAGCTGTTCCGGCCGCACGAGATATCCTGGGACGAGATCGCGTTTCCTTCAGTGCATTGGGCATTGAACGCCTGGCGGGCCTCAGGGTCCGGACCGATGGGAAGGCCAGCCGGCAATCCCCCTGACGATCAACGTGGCGTGCATCGGTTGCAACCGCCGGCCTCTTTCAACTCAGGTGAGGCTGGCAACTCAGGCGAGGCTGGCAACTCAGGCGAGGCTGGCAACTCAGGCGAGGCTGGGGCATGAGGCGGTTGCTGGTAGCGATGGTTATCATATACGGACCAGCGGTGGCGCGTGAGCTTCCGGTTCCACCGATTCCGCCGGAGCACGCGGTCACCACTGACATCGCGCCGGTTCCAGACGTAAACGCGCAGGCGCCGGTTGCGCCGGCATCCGAAGACCCCAGCGTCAAGGTCAAACTCTATCGGGAAAAGATCCTTGACCCGAGCCTGGGGTTTACGCCGGGTTCGCGATACCAGAACAGCGAGGATCGCAAGCCGATCCAGACCCCTGGATTAAGCGTCAGCGTGCCGCTTAGGTAGGCTGCCTGGAATTAGCTTGCAGCATGGACCCTTATAGTTAACCTCCCGTTCATCCGGACTGTCTTAAAAGGTCGTGGCCTCGGCATGTCGCCTGAGCCAGCCGAACCGGGGAAGCGTTGGATGCCTGCCGACGGCACAACACGGATGTCCAGCCAACAGCGGAATCGGATGCCAGCATGCCGCGTATCAGGCGTGACCATTACATCGAGACACGGAGTGGCCGACATCGATTCCTACCTGCCGTTATCGAGCCAAAACCTGATGCGGCGGTCGCGGGCGGCGTCGCGGGAACCGAGGTCCAACACCGTCCTCGACTCAGGAGCAGAGTTGCCATCAGATGGAAACGAGACAGGCCAGCATATGGCAGTTTGATGCGGCGCAGAAAGAACCGGCTGATGCAGCAGCGGCGAGACCTGCGCTGCCTCGGCAGGCGCAAAGTCCGCACCACGGTCTCCAATTTGTGAAGATGGACCAGGGTGAAATGCTCTCGCCTTCGCGCACGAAACCGTGTTCATAGCGAGTTCGCAACCGGCACCGTGCCGCTTCGGAAACTACGTTGTGGCAGTTCGACGGCAATTACAACCATACCGACAGAGGATCGCGGGTGGCGTAACATCGGGCAAGCTCATGGCGGCGCCTCGCCTGCTGATCCGGGCAAGCTAGCGGATCGGAGCCAGCGTAAATGAAGCTTTCAACGCGCCTCGTGCTGTTGATCCTCGGCTGCCTGTTGCCGATCTTGACCGCACAAATATATTCCCAGGTCAACCTCTACGCTGAACGGCATAATCAGCTTGGCAGCCTGGTGCTGCGACAGGCTGAACTGGCGAATGCCGACATGACCAGCATCGTCGATGGGGTGCACCAGCTTGGTGCGCTCGTGGGACAGTTTCCCGCGGTACAGGCATCAGGCGATCGCTGTGACGAGCGTCTGAACGCGCTGCGGCAGAGCCTCACGCAGTATCGGTTCCTGGCGCTGTTCTCACCGACGGACGGAAGCCTGCTTTGCTCATCGGACGGCGCATCCGCTTTGCTCTCTGCTCGGCCCTCCTGGCTGACCGACTTGCTGACGACCTCGGATCTGTCGGTCGGTCAGCTGGTCTCAGACACACTTCCGACCACCCGATACCTGCCCATCGCGGTCTACCATGCTGGCCTTGGCGCCGGCGCCGAACCAAGGGTGCTGCTGGCTGCCCTCAACACGGATTGGTTGGAAAAACATCTCGAGACGGCGAAGGTCGATCGCGCCCCTGCCCTGGCCCGCGCGGCCATGATCATTGCCGATCGCGATGGCAATGTCGTGGGACGCGTCCCCGACGCGGCTCGCTGGGCCGGCCGGACGGTGCCGTCCTGGCTGCGCCCGCTGGTCAATCGTGAGGGTCAGGGCATCGAGACGATGACTGATCCCGAGGGGCGGACGATTATCGCGGCCTACGTTTCGAGTACCGCCGCACCGCTTGGGCTAAGCGTCATCAACGCCCTGGTGCTGCCGGATCTGACAGCGGATATCGACCAGGCGACCTACCAGGATCTTCTGGTCATCAGCGGTGCCGCCTTGGTCGCCTTGATCCTTGCCTGGGTCGCCGGTCGTCGCTTTATCTATCAGCCGACCGAAGCGCTGCTGCGGGCGGCGCGTCGGTGGCGCGAAGGCGATTTGGCAGCCCGCGCCCAAACGACCGATGCCGGCTCCGAGTTCGCGGCCTTGGCGCAGTCCTTCAACGCCATGGCGGCCGGATTGCAGGCGCGGGAAATGGAACGGCGCATGCAATCTAGTTTTTTGGAGGCGCAGGTCGCGGAACGCACGCGCGAGTTGTCCGAGAGCAACAATCGCCTCCAGGTCGAGATCGCCGGACGCGAGAAGACCGAGGCTGCGCTGCACCAGGCCCAGAAGCTGCAGGCCGTGGGTCAGCTCGCAGGAGGTATCGCACATGATTTCAACAACATGCTTGCAACCGTGCTGGGCAACCTGGAGCTGATGGAGCGACGGGTCTCGCAGGCCGGTGACGACTGGACAACGGCTGACACGGACCGCCTGCTTCGCCTGATCGAGCGTGCAACCGGCGCGGTGACCCGCGGCGGACAGCTCACGTCTCGCCTACTCGCGTTTTCCCGCCGCCAGCGCCTGACCGCCCGTCCCACTGATGTCAACGCGCTGTTGCGCGAACTCATCACGTTGGCGACCAGCACCCTGGGCCGGCGCGTCCAGGTGGTTTCGGAACTGGCCGATGATCTCTGGCCGGCGATGATCGATCCCAGCCAGGTTGAGGCGGCGATCCTCAACCTGTGCCTGAATGCGCGTGATGCCATGCCAGAGGGCGGTCGGCTGACGATCCATACCGCCAACCTCACGATCGAGCCGGGCCGGCGCAAACATGCCGCTGAAAACGAGCTTTCGCCGGGTGGCTACATTGAGGTGTGCATCTCCGACACCGGCATCGGCATGGCACCCGAGGTCAAGGCCAGGGCATTCGATCCGTTCTTCACCACCAAAGGTCCAGGGGCGGGTTCTGGCCTGGGTCTCAGCCAGGTTTACGGGATGACACGACAGTCCGGTGGCAGCGTGGTGATCGAAAGCACGCCAAACGAAGGGACGCGCGTAACGCTGGCGCTGCCGCGCGCGACAGCCGTCGAGGCGAACGAGACGAAACCGGCTAAGGAATTGCTGAGCATTCCTGTCGCGGGAGCTCAGGCTGAACTGATTCTGGTGGTCGACGATGATCATGCTGTCAGGCAGGTAACTGTGGAGATGGCACGGGATCTTGGTTGCGAGGTGGCCCAGGCTTCGGGTGGGGAGCAGGCCCTGGCGCTGGTCGAGAAGTTGTCGCCGGCGCCCAAGATGATCCTGTTGGACTACGCGATGCCGGGAATGAACGGGCTGCAGCTTGCCCAAGCACTGCGCGATCGCGGTCAGACCGCGCCGATTGCCCTGGTCACTGGCTATGCGGAATTGTCAGAGGTCGACATCGCCGCGGGCCAACTCGCAGGTCTGTTGCGCAAGCCATTCACGATTCGGGAGTTGCAGAACCTGCTGACACAACTGCGCACCGCCGAGGGTGCGGCGATAACCGCCTGCCTGGAGCCCGGATTTATGGAGCGTTGAATCCCGCAGCACGTTGGGGGTCGATGCGGGAGGGTGCGGCTGCCCAGTTGTGCGCATCTTCACGGACGGCTGCCGAAGCGGTGAGGACAAGGCACGCAGTCGAGCGTTCGGGGTGCGACTCTCCCTAGTCTACCAGATGAACCTCGGTATCGTCGCGATCGGCTGCACATTCACCTCACGCGCCGCGACCTCCGCCTTGGCGAGATCGAATCCCGTCCCGCCGGGGCGCAGCAGTTCGGCCCCATGAATGCCGTCCAGGACCCAGCAAGCGGCCAGACCGACGCCAACCGCACCGGCAATATCGGTGCGAAGCGAATCCCCTACCGCCAGCACGTCCTGCGGCGGCAGACCAAGCTGTTCGAGAACCGGCTGGTAGATGGCCGGATCCGGCTTTCCCAGCGACCGGACATCGCCGCCGAGCTGTTGGTAGCGCAGGGCGAGCGCGCCGGCGCACAGCACCCGGCGTCCGCCGCGGATCACCTCCAGGTCCGGGTTGGCACAGATCATCTTCAGCCGGTGGCGGACGCAATCCACCAGAACCGGCTCGAAGTCCGCCATGTCGCCTGGATTGCGATGATCGTCGGGCCCGGTGTTCAGCACGAAGTCGGCCGTCCCCGGCTCATCCGCCACGATAAGGGGAAGCCCTTGCAAAACCGGCCGGTCACGATCAGGACCCAGGTGAAAGACCCGGGTGCCGAGCTGGGTCCACCAAAGATCAGGAGGATCTTGCAGCGCACGCCGGACAGCCTCGCCGCTGGTAAGAATGCCGGTGTAGAGCGAATCGTCGATGCCCATCCGGCGCATCATCGTCTGTGCCGCAGCATTCGGGCGTGGCACATTCGAAAGCAGCAGTGTCCGCTTTCCGGCAGCGCGAAGTCGCGTAAGCGTGTCCACGGCATGCGGGAATGCATCGACCCCATCATGGATGACACCCCACAGATCCAGTACGAAGCCGCTGTATCGTTCCGACAAAGAGGCGAATCCGGGCAGATGTTCCACTAAGCCTGCTCCGCCAATTCCCGCGCGCGTGTGCCGACAGCATCCTGCACGCTGGCGAACCGCGCGTCACGCAGGGCACTCAGCAACTCGGCTTTCATCCGCGGGATCAACGCCGGGCCGAATATCGCGAAGCTGCTATAGAGCTGAACCAGCGTGGCGCCGGCCTGGATTTTCATCAGCGCGTCCTGGCCGGTGAATACGCCGCCGGTCCCGACCAGCGTCAGACGGCCCCTCGCCAACAACCAGGCGCGCGCCAGCACGGTGGTCGACAGCGTCTGCAGCGGCAGCCCCGACAGACCCCCGACTTCCCGCGCATGTCGAGACTTCAGGCCGGCGGGGCGGGAGGTCGTGGTGTTGCCGACGATCAGCCCCTGAACCCCTTCGTCCGCGCAGGTTTCGACGATCGAATGCAGCGCCTCATGCGGCAGGTCGGGAGCGATCTTGACCAGGATCGGCGGAGGATGGGCAACCGATGCGACAGCCTGCAGGATCGCGCGCAACGAAGCTTCAGACTGCAGATCGCGCAGACCCGGCGTGTTGGGGGAGGAGACGTTGATTACGGCGTAATCCACCAAAGGCGCAACCGCGGCGACCAGCGCCGGATAATCCCGCACGGGATCGGCATCTTGCTTGTTGATGCCGACATTGGCGCCGAGCGGAACAGGGCGGTCCGCCAAGCGCGCCAGGTTCCGCAGATAGACCCCGAGGCCTAGATTGTTGAAGCCCAACCGGTTGATGACGCCCAGGTCTTCAGTGAGGCGGAAGATCCGCGGCCGAGGGTTGCCGGCCTGCGGGCGTGGCGTTACCGAACCGGTCTCCACGAAGCCAAAGCCCAGCCGCATGATTGCTGGCCCCGCGGCAGCATTCTTGTCAAAGCCCGCTGCCAGTCCGATCGGGTTGGCGAACCGCCTGCCAAAGGCTTTAACCGCAAGCGCCGGATGATCGTCGCTCGTTGCGTTCGGTGCGAAACCCGCGGCCAACGCGCGAAGCGCCAAAGTGTGTGCCCGCTCGGGGTCGAGCAAACGCAACAGCGGCAGCACGGCGGATGAAAGCAGCCACGGCATGGGACCGCGCTTATGCCCTCGGCGGTCGCCGACGGGAAGCGCGAAACACCGTCAAGGCGTCACCCGCCGTTGCCGCCGGCATTTGTCGCGGCGGCAATCTGTGCCGCGATCGATCGCGTGAATTCAGTGAACGCGACCATGTCGTTGCCCTGGGGTAAAACGGCACCGACTGGCCAGCTGACGAACAGCCCTCCGAGCAGACGGCCCTGAATGTCCACCACCGGACAGGCAAGCGCTTCATTGGAACCCATTTCAACCATTCGCGCTCGTGACGCCGCCGACAGGTCGTCCAGAGCGGCCTGAAAACATTGGTCAGCCAGGAACTTGCCAAGGACCGGCTTCCAGTCCGACAGCGGCGCATTGCTGATAAACACGCCGACCGAGAACCCACTGCGCGCGCTGGCATGGGTGATATCGAACCGGAGCAACCCGATACCGCTCAGCCCCACCTCTCCGTTGTGGATAATGCCAAGCCGAACGCGGGCGGCGGTCGGGGCTTTCACAAGCACCGCCGTGAGCAGCCCGTCGATCACCTGGTCGCGCCTGGCGACACCGTGCAATTCGCGTTGCAGGCTGTTGGAAGCATCCGGATTGGTCAGCAGTTTCTGCAATCCAGGCCGCAGGCCGCCCTCACGGATGCTGAGCACCCCAAGTACCACGCCGGACAGGAGCATAATTGTCAACACCGGCGTACGGAGCGCCACGATCAGCGGCGAGCCCGAGCCGGCCATTGCGCGCAGCAGGCGGAGGGCGATCAGGAGATCAGACAGGCTCACGATGAAGATCCGGATGATTATCTGCTTGTGGAACGCCAGCCCGCAGACGATCAGTCGCCCTCGCCGCTGGCGGTCGTCGCGGCGGCGATCTGCGACCCGACGGATCGGGTGAAGTCTTCCAGCGCGTTCAGATCGGCGCCTTCGGGCACCAGCGCATCAGCTGGCCAGTGGATGAACACCGCACCCAGCAGACGGCCCTGAATATCCATCACCGGGCAAGCCATCCGCGCCTGCACGCCCAGTTCGACCATGCGAACGCGTTCGCCGGCCGACATTTCTTCCAGTCCGACCACGGTGCATTGGCCGGCCAACAGCTTGTTAAGATACGGGTTCCAGTCGGCCAGCGGGCCATTGGACGTGAAGGTCCCGACCGAGAATCCCTTACGGACGGTGCCGTGGGTGACATCGAACCGAAGCAGCCCAATGCCGCTCAGGCCGACCTCTCCGTTGTGGATGACGGCGAGCCGAACGCGTGCGGCGGTCGGAGCCTTCACCAGCACCGCCTTGAGCAGCCCGTCAATTACCGTGTCCCGCCGCGCGATGCTGTGCAACTCGCGTTGCAGGCTGTTGGAGGCGTGGGGATTGGTCAGAATTTTTTCCAGTCCCGCCTGCGGACCGCCCTCTCGAACGCTAACGACCGCCAGCACCACGCCCGATAGCAGCAGAATCGTCAGCACGGGGCCGCGAAGTGCGACGATTAGCGGCGATGCCGAACCCGCCATGGCGCGCAGCAACCGTAAAGCAATCAGAAGATCGGAAAAGCTCAAGGTGAAGCTCCGGTTTGGTTGTCTGAGCGACATGCAGATTCTGGATACCGCTGTTTGATCCGCGGCATTGTCCGTCCCTGATTGCGGCGCTGTGAGCCCCAGCCATGTTCCTGATGATCCCAGGAAGCCCAAGCTCGTTGCTGCATTGCCGCGCTGACGGCGCCGCCGGCAATCTCTGTCCGCGCAGACGATCCAGAACAGAGCGACGCCTGGCGCCAAAATTCCTTTTGTCGACCGGCGCGTCTGGAACGAGTTCGACTTCAGACCTTGTCGCTCGTTTCGCAATCGCAGTAGACCAGTTTTCTGGCCCGGATGGTCCGCGAGCGAGATACAGGTGTCCTGACCGACGTCACTGTCGCCGATGTCGCACCGATCAAAGAAGCCCCGCGACCCACCTCGGTTTAGTCGCTGCTGGTTCTCTCCAGAAAGACGTCGCTGTGCCGGACCTGCTGGAAGCACATCAGGAAAGGAATGGAACAGACCGCGATCGCCGCCTTGCTCAACCATCCGACGACCGCGAACTGCAACATGGTATCCGACGGCAGGTCGCCGCCGAACGCGCAGGGGAAGAACACCGCACTGTCCAAGGCCTGCATCACGATGGTTATTATGGCAACGCGCCACACCGAGGACCGCTGCGCGAGCCGATCGAGCAAGGTAATGAAAAACGACTGCACCAGCCAGAACGAGACGAAAGAGGCCCCGAGAATGCGGATCCGTGTTTCGAACATCGGGCTCAGGACCAAAGCTTCGTCCATCAGGAACATGGATCCTGACACGATGACCATGGCAAACAGGATGTGGGTGATCGCCCGATGCGCCTTCCTTCTGCCGTAGCCGAGATACTTCAGGCTGAGACCAAACATCGTCGTCGCATAGAAGACGTTTCCGAGATTGGTGGAATACCCGAGGATCACCAGCGTCGGTGTACCCAGCAACGACACGCAGATCATCATGATCGCGTTGTTGACCGCCAGCATCGGCTGGCTCAATGCCGCCGCGAACGTCGTCATGCCCAACAAAAAAAACAAGAGTAGGATTACGTATATAAAGGTGTATGTCAAAGTCCGCCGACCCCTGAGTTACGTTTCAGTAATAAACTGGATCCGAAGGCGCTGGACGCTGCCGAGGCGCCGGCCAGGACATTTGCCCAATGCATGTGGCCGGAGGCTTGCGCCTATCGGTGCCCATGAAGCTCATGAACCCGCCGATCACGATGATGAAGATCAGGTGGACAGCCACCCATTTCGCCCGGCTCTGCATGATTTCGGAGAACAATTGGCTGCCGCCACCGACAACACCGACGATCGTTCCCATCATGCTGGCCGTCAGCGCAGGGAATGACGTCATCGAAAAGACATCCCGAACCGAGACGTGTCGCGTTCGTGGTGCCATCAACGCCAGCGGCGAAACCTGTCGCGCCAGCAGGCGAGCCGATGAAATTACCCTTTACGCTTGAAACTATTTGGTCGGCTGGCGGCACTTCGCGGAGCTTACGGCGCGATGGGTTTCCCTGCGCCAGTCGGGCCATGATCCCGCGACGGCTATGCGGACGGTCTTGCATTCGCCGACCATCTGGCGAAATTTGCGACCCATGTGGAAGCAGCCTTACCTTGAAACGTGCTGTCGGGCCGCCCTGCATCGGCTGCATCTATCCGGCCCGGCAGGTCGTCCCGCCGGCCTGATGGATGATCCGTGCCAACGTCGGCTTGCCGGCATGGGTCTCTCCCTGATCCGCGAGGATGGCCGCGCGATTCTCACCCCAGCCGGCCATCAACGTCATGCGACTGAGGTGCTGAGGCAGGAAGCAGGCGTTGCGAACGATGTCCCGGGCGGACCACCGGGCACAGACGAATAATGAGCTATGACAGGGGGGCGGTGATCACCGTCTCCAGGTCGGCGAGGGTCACGCACAGGATCCGCGCGCCATCCACAGCGGTGATCATGATCAGGTCCCCAGGCGTCAGCATGTCACTGGCATCAGCCAGGTAGTTTCCGCTGCTGACGGCATCCAGCCTGTCCTTGCCCGACTTGTAATGCCACAGCGTAAACCCGTTGGCGTAGGCAAGGACCGAAAGATTTCGGATGGCGAATGCCATGGCAGCGTTCCTTCCATAAAAAAAGCCGCCGCCCAGAGGGCAGCGGCTGCGAGAGGTGGCGGAGGAGGAGATTATCGACAGGCGCACCTCGCCCGTTGATAGCGTGATATTAAGCGTTAACTCCGTACGCTGTCAACGATAATTTTCCTATTCATAAGACTTTATGTGACGATGCCCTTAACCCGGAGCGGCCATTCCAGACGCTTCAGTGCTTCGGCCCACAACCGGTGATCGTGTCTCTCGGCCGCCACCGCAAGGCTGGGTGCCATCTGCCGCTCGCCCCAGATACGCAGAATTCGGGCATGCACGAGGTCGATGCGCCGCTGGCGATAGAGCCCGTCGAGACATTTGATCACGTCGTCCGGATCGCATGGTCGGCTCACAAGGCCTTTGTTCGCGGTATATCTCGCGCCCTCACGGCGGGCGATCAGCGCCGCCATTGTCCAAAGCCAGGCGTCCTCGGCGGTCTCGAAGGGCTGCGTCTGTGCCCCAGAATGCGCCGGGGGACGAGAAATAGAGGCGGCTTGGCGAGCAGCGAGGGGCATGGACGATGTTCCCGGTTGTGTTTAAAGCGCGGATCACCACGCCAAGATATATAACCATAGGTTGCATACATTTGCAAGTAAATACGGTTCATTTTCCTATTTGCTTTGGCAGCAATTCCTAGGATAATGGTCCAGACCACAACCGCCGAAAGAGGGTCGCACAACAGGAGCCCCTGGATGAAACATGAAGATGTCTGGCGTGCCATCGATACGCTGGCCGCCGAGAATGGAATGTCAGCCTCGGGGTTGGCGAAGCGATCGGGCCTTGATGCGACGACCTTCAATCCGTCCAAACGGCGCATGCCCGATGGCCGCGCGCGGTGGCCGAGCACAGAAAGCGTGGCGAAGGTTCTGGATGCGACCGGGGCGACGCTGGAGAGCTTCACCTCCTTGGTTTCCGGCGCGCGGGCGCTGGCCAGTAGTGGCGGCAGCCGCGGCATCTCACGACGCGTGCCGCTGATTGGCCTGGCTCAGGCCGGCGGCGAGGGCTACTTCGACGATGGAGGCTATCCCGTCGGTGGCAGTTGGGATGAGGTCAGTTTGCCGGAAATCGCCGATCCAAACGCCTATGCGCTGGAAATCAGTGGCGAATCGATGGAGCCGGTATTTCGCGATGGCGACCTGGTGATCGTCTCGCCATCCGCGCCGATCCGCCGTGGCGATCGCGTTGTCGTCCGCACCGTGAACGGCCAGGTGATGGCGAAGCAACTGGCTCGGCGTTCCGCCCGTCGTGTCGATCTCAAGAGCTTGAACCCGGAACATCCCGACTACAGCTTCGATCTGACCGACGTGACCTGGATCCACCGCATCGTCTGGGCCAGCCAATAGAGTTCTGCCGACCCGGCCGATCAGTCGGCGTGGATTTGGTTTGACGAAAGGATGCACTCAGGGGTGAGATACAGCCACGGATACGCCGGCGCCAGCTTGATCGAGAAGGGTTGCTCGGATGCCCCGCATTGCCTTGGTTCCACTGGCCGCGCTGGTGCTGCTGCTCGCCTGCATCGCAAGCGCGCCTGCCCGTGCGGATGACGTGGACGTCGCTCTGGTGTTGGTCACGGACGTCTCGCGCAGCATCGATGATAGCGAGTTCAAGCTGGAAAAGGACGGCTACACCGCCGCGTTCACCAGCCAGAAGGTGCTCGACGCCATTCAAGGCGGCCCCAGCGGCAAAATTGCTGTCGCTTACGTGGAGTTCGCCAGCAGTTTCGAGGTGCGCACCGTGCTGGACTGGACCGTGATCCAGGGCAAGACTTCGGCCCATGCCTTCGTCGATCGATTGGCGAAGGCGCCTCGGTCGTTCTGGGGTCGAACCGCGATCAGTGCCGGGGTCGACCAGGCGATGCAGCTACTGGCTGAAAGCGGCATGACCGCGACGCGTCGGGTGATCGACGTCTGCGGCGACGGCACCAACAACGCCGGCCGCGAAATCGCCGAGGCCAGGGATGATGCGGTGAAGTCCGGCATCACGATCAACGGCCTGGCGATCGTCAACGACCATCCCGTGTCCTGGACCTTTGCCCATGTCCAGCCGCCCGGCGGCCTAGCGAACTATTATCAGAAGAACGTGGCCGGCGGCCCTGGTAGCTTCGTGCTGGAAGTGCATGATTTTTCGACATTCGGCGAAGCGATGACCCGCAAGCTGGTGGACGAGATCGCCGCTGAGCCCACCTCATCAAGGTTCGCGGCTGGACACTAGGTCTTCGCTCAAGCGGGCTGGTCATCATCAAGGCGGCTGCCTATTTCCCCGCTTCCGCCGCTCGATGCGGCGAACATCGGGGGCTGGACATCACAAAGGGGATTTGAATGGGGCTGCTGATCAACGGTGAATGGCAGGAGCAAGAGCCCGTGACGAACAAGGATGGACAGTTCGAACGCCGCGACAGCGCGTTCCGCAACTGGATCACCCCGGACGGAAGGCCTGGCCCAACCGGTCAGGACGGGTTTCGCGCCATGGCGGGACGCTATCATCTGTATGTCTCGCTCGCCTGTCCCTGGGCGCACCGCACCTTGATCATGCGGGCGCTAAAGGGACTGCGCGACATCATTCCGATTTCGGTGACCCATTGGCTGATGGGCGAAAACGGCTGGACCTTCGCTCCTGGCGACGGGGTGATCCCCGACCCGCTCTATAACAGCCGTTACCTGTACGAACTTTATACCCGGGCGGACGATGAGCACTCGGGCAAGGCGACAGTGCCCGTCCTGTGGGATCAGCACACCCAGACCATCGTCAACAACGAATCCGCCGATATCATCCGCATGCTGAACACGGCATTCGACCATGTCGGCGCGAAGCCGGGCGATTACTATCCGCAGCCGCTCCGGGCCGAGATCAACGCCGTCAACCAGCGCATCTACGACACGCTGAACAACGGCGTTTATAAAGCCGGTTTCGCCACCACCCAATCGGCTTATCAGGCTGCCGTCGAGCCGCTGTTCGCCACGTTGGATTGGCTGGAGGACCAGCTTTCGCAGAGCCGATTCCTGTGCGGTGAGGCCTTGACCGAAGCCGACATCAGGCTTTTCACCACACTCGTCCGCTTTGATCCCGTCTATCATGGTCATTTCAAATGCAACATTAGGCGGATCGTCGACTACAGGAACCTCTGGGCCTACGCGCGCGACATCTATCAGATACCCGGCGTTGCCGAGACTGTCGATTTCGGCCATATCAAGCGGCACTATTACATGAGCCACCGGCGTATCAATCCGACCGGGATCGTACCCGTGGGACCTGAACTCGATTTTGACCTGCCGGCCGACCGCGGCCACGGCGTCGATAAACTCATCGTCTTCTGACGGTTTGACGCCGCGCCCGCGTCTGACCAAGCTGGCCCAATACAACTGTCGGGAGCGCGCTATCATGGAGATCCGTAACCTGGGCCAGTCTGGCCTTCGCGTCTCGGCGATCGGCCTTGGATGCAATAACTTCGGCGGCCGCATCGATGACGACGCGACCAAGGCGGTGATCCACAAGGCGCTCGATCTTGGCATCACTCTGTTCGATACCGCCGACGTCTATGGTGAACGCGGCGGCTCTGAAGCGGTGATTGGGCGGATCCTGGGCAACGACCGGAAGCGGATCGTGCTGGCGACAAAATTCGCCGCACCCATGGACGACACCGGCGAACGGGAAGGCGGCTCCCGCCGATATATCGTGGCCGCCGTCGAAGACAGCCTACGCCGCCTGAAGACCGAATGGATCGACCTGTACCAGATGCATCGAACCGATCCCCGCACGCCGATCGAGGAGACGCTGCGCGCGCTGGACGACCTGATCCGGCAGGGAAAGGTGCGTTATGTCGGCTGCTCCAACTTCCCAGCATGGGAGATGACCGAAGCCGCCTGGACCGCGCGCACCGCCGGGCTGAACGGGTTCGCGTGCTGTCAGGACGAGTTCTCGCTCATCCACCGCACCCCCGAAGCCGAGCTGCTTCCGGCGGCGCGCAGACTGGGCTTCGGGCTGCTGCCGTATTTCCCTTTGGCGAGCGGGCTGCTGACCGGAAAGTATCGTCGCAATACCCCGCTTCCCACCGACACCCGGCTGGCCAAGACCCAGCGGCTGGCTGACCGCTATCTGACCGAACGCAATTGGGAAATCGCCGAGAAGCTGGGTGACTTCGCCGCGTCGCATGGACGCACCCTGCTGCAATTGGCGTTCTCCTGGCTGCTGGCTCAGTCGCCGGTCGCCAGCGTGATCGCCGGCGCGACCCGGCCCGAGCAGCTTGAGCAGAACGTCAAAGCCGGCGATTGGGCGCTGACAGACGCGGAGTTGGCGGAGGTAGACCGGATCTCGACATAACGGACTCGCTATAAATTCGCCGAAACGATACATGAACTCGCCATGATCGGCACTTCCGGCACCCGCCGATCGCGCGGCTAGCAGGCTGCTGAAAAAGCCTCTTCGCGGTATTCAACGCCGATTTCCGATCCGCAGGGCGATTTTCAGTCGTTTTCGCGGTAACCCAAGGCTGCTGATGCGGCCTTGGGCAGAGGCCGGGCAAAGTCATCCTGTCGCCAGCAGCCGCGGCAACCGGATCAACTTGTAAGCCGACGCCCGGAACACAAATAGTTACTCCACCCCGTGCAGCTTGGTTTGCGCCATGCCGCCAACCTCCTTGATCCAGCCGTTGGCTTCCCCGATCCGCTTGCGCACGACCTGGCTGATCCGATAGCCAGCATGCCGCGTCGTCCGTCCGTCAATGTTGGATCCACGATGGGCATTGATGGTCCGCGCCACATGCGGCGTGACATCGGCGGCGCGGCTGTTGGCGACGAAGCCGGCGGTGTTGTAGGCCTTGTCAGCGCCAACCGTCTCGTGGCCCGCCTCCGGCAGAGCTTCCAGCATCGCCAGCGCCGCCTCGGGTTCCGCCGTGCCCGTGGCATACGTCAGACGCGCGTCCACCACCACGCCGTTGCGGTCTCATGGGCTTACGCGGTCTTCGGCCACGGTCCCGCTCGACCCATCAGCAGCTGGCCCGTGAAGGCCAGTTTCGCGCCCTCGCCGTTGGACTCGCGCGCCAGCCGCGCATCCGGATCGGTGGTCGGGGCATGTGTCTCGTTCGAGCGCTTCTCCTTGTGGAAGCTGCGTTCGCCGTCGCGCCCGGGTGGGGCGGCTCATCGTTGCCGTCCTTGCGGTGTAAGCTCTTCATCGATCCCTCATCTGGCCCTTCCACCAAGCTATGCTTGGCGGAACCTTGGGCCAGCTTCGCCCACGCCTGGATCAGCGTACCGTCGACCGAGAAATGTTCATCCGACAGCAGCGCCTTGACCCGCGGCAGATTGAGCACAGCGCCCATGAACGCCGCCGCGATGTCGCCCTCCAGCAGCCGGTCGCGGTTCTTGCTGAATACTGTTGGCACCCAGACCGGATCATCCACCGACAGGCCGACAAATCAGCGGAACAGCAGGTTGTCGTTGAGTTGCTCCATCAACTGCCGCTCCGAACGGATGGTGTAGAAGGCTTGCAGCAGCAGCGCGCGCAGTGGTTGCTCGGGCGGGATCGAGGGGCGGCCGTTCTGCGAGTAGAGCACGGCGAACTGCTCGTTGAGCGCGGTCAAGGCTTCATCGGCGAAGCGGCGGATCAGGCGAAGCGGGTGTGTGCCGGGGATCCGGTTCCGCGGGCGCACATAGCTGAAAAGCCCGTCCCGTCGCTGATCAAAACCACGCATCCGAAGCCACCCCTTGTCGTCGATCCGCACCCCTTGTCGTCGATCCGCAGCAGTATGGACTCCGATATGCCCGGGCCGGGGCAAGGGGTTTTTCAGCAGCCTGTTAGATGTCCAGCCGTTTGGCCAACAGGTGCGCTCCAACCATCCCGGCGACAACACCGACGGCGGCCATCGCCCAGGCCGCGTCGCGGTGGCGGCTGGTGAACATTTCCCAGCTGACGGTTCGGGCCCGGCTGTCGAAGCGGCCATGCGCGCTGTAGGCGCCTTTGACCGGCTCGAACAGGTTGCCGGGTGCCTCTGGATCGGACGGCTGGTTGGTGAGTTGCCCGCTGTAGCCGGATTTCGCCAAATAGCGGTCTATCAGCGACGGCGCGATACGATTGGCTAGGATCGCCATCACGGTGGGAAACCCCACCCAGATCTGCCGCCGTGGGTTGAAAGCGCCGAAATAGATCGCCCGCGCCGGTACCTCCGGCTGATAGATCGGCGGCACCGGCTGCGCCTTGTGGCCCATCTTGTTGCGGGCCCAATCGAACTGCGGGGTGTTGACCGCCGGCAGATCGACCTCGGTCAGGGTGACGTTGATCTTGTCGTGAATTAACTCCGAGCGCAGCGAGTCGAGGAAGCCGCGGATCGCGGATTTGGCGCCGCAATAGACCGACTGCAGCGGCACCGACCGATAGGCCAGGGCCGATCCGACTAAGACGATGGACCCGCGGTTGCGCGGGCGCATGTGCCTCAGTGCGGCCATGGTGCCGTGCACCTGGCCCAGATAGGTGACGGCGGTGCCACGTTGGAACTCCTCCGCGGTCAGCTTGTGGACGGGTGCGAAGACCGTCGCCATGGCGACATTGACCCAAACGTCGATGGGGCCGAGTTCCTGCTCGACCTTGTCAGCCGCGGCGTCGACCGCCTTTGCATCCGCGACATCGGTCGGGATCGGCAGGGCGCGGACGCCGAAGCGCCGTAGTTCGCTTGCCGCGTGCTCCAGCCGGTCCGGATCGCGCGACAACAACGCGACATCACAGCCATTTCGCGCGAATTCAGTCGCGGTTGCTCTGCCGACCCCTGCCCCTGCTCCCGTTATCACGACGATTTTGCCCATGCCTGCTTCCCCGCTGTTTACCAAGATGGCAACGCAGGGAAGGCCCGCTCGGTCGCAGCGGCGGCGGAACACGGTTGCGCGTCACGGCCTGGGTGTGCCGAAGCCGACGTCGGGATTGCGCCGCCGCTGACACAGTTTGCCGCAACAATTGTTGAACCAGGATGTCGCCGGGCGCGCCTATACTGGGGCCCGCTAACTGAAGGAATCGCCGAATGCGTCTCGCTTTGCTTGTCCTGCTGCTGCCGCTCGTCCTGGCCGGCTGCCTGTCCTTCAGCAGCAGCAATCCATCGCCGCCACGCGACCATACTACGGTCGTCACCCCCAGCCATTAGTCTAGTGTTCTGATCCCGACGGAGGCGTCCCAAAGCTGCCGCGCCGTGTGGGTCTGGGGTCATCATCAAGACCGAGGCATTGCATCTGGCTCTCGCCTGCGGACCGGGCGGCGCTGGCAGGATGGGTGGGTGGGCGGAACACGCCGCAAAAGCTGGTCTGGCGGGCACGGATTGTGTTGCTGTCGGCGGATCGTGTTGGGGTGATGGCGGCGATCAACGCCGCTTTCCCGCAAACCCTGGTGCAAACCTGCATCGTGCATCTGCTGCGCAACGCGCTGGCCTATGTCTCCTGGCAGGACCGCAAGCAGGTCGTGGCGGCGCTGAAGCCGATCTACCAGGCGCCCACGGCTGACGCGGCGCTGTTGGCACTGGAGGCCTTCGAAGCTGGGCCTTGGGGCCAGAAATACGCTGCGATCGCCCCGTTATGGCGCCGGCAATGGGATCAGGTGATCCCGTTCTTCGCCTTCCCGCCCGAGGTGCGGCGGATCATCTACACCACCAATACGATCGAGAGCCTCAATAGCACGCTGCGAACGGCGGTTCGCAGCCGCGGACACTTCCCGACCGACGAGTCCGCGATCAAACTGCTGTATCTGGTCTTGCGCCGCGTCAGCAGCGATTGGAAGAATGCCCAACGTGAATGGACTGCCGCCATGACGCAGTTCGCCATCATGTTCGGCGACCGCTTCAGCGTCGAATAGAGGGATCAGGTGAAACCGACCCCTCACACAAAACTCCTGATAGGCTCCCTTGACCTGACATTAAAAAAAGTCGCTCCACGCGGCCGGGCAGGATCGCCCGGACGTTGCCCAAGCGCGCGCCGAATGGCGTGAGAAGCAGCGCGGTCTGAACCCGGCCAAGCTGGTATTTATTGATGAAAACTGGACCAAGACGAACATGACCCGGCTTTATGGTCGGGCCCCTCGCGGCACGCGATTGGTTGCTGCCGTACCGCACGGTCACTGAAAAACCTCGACTTTTATCGGCGCACTCCGCTGCAATGGCCTCACCGCCCCGGGCGTGTTCGATGGTGCCACCAATGGTCCGTTCGAGCAGGTTCTGGTCCCGACGCCGAAACCGGGCAATATCGTGATCATGGATAACCTCCGCTCGCACAAGGTCGCCGCGGTTCGAGAGGCGATCGAGGCGGCTGGCGCGAGCCTGATGTTCATCCCGCCCGACAGCCCTGATCTGAACCCGATCGAAATGGCGTTTGCCAAACTCAAAGCGCTGTTGCGAGCCAAAGCCATCCGAACCGTGGAGGCGCTCTGGCACGCTCTTGGACCCTCGTTGATTGCTTCACCCGAAGCGAATGCGCCAACTTCTTGCGCCACGACGTCTATTTCCAGTCACCGTGAGAACGCTCTAGGGTGAAGTGTGCGACAAACGTTAGATTCGCTAACGTTAGAGTCGCTACAGTAGGGCCGTCGGATCAATAAGGCGGATAGGCCGGCGCATAGCCGGGTTGATGCTCGTAATCCGGCGCTGACGGTCCGGACAGTGAGTCAAAAAAATGATCCATCTGCCGGATCGGCGGTGTCTGATTGATCGGCGCGTTCGGGTCCGAGGTGCAGCCCACCACCGCCAGGGCAAAAAACGACGCAGCAACAACCGCCAGAGCAACAACCGCCGGAGCAACAACGGGGCCGGCGGCAGTCCGCCAGGCGACAATTCTCCGGCCCGCCCAGGCCCAATCAGCCCGCGCCAGGTCATCCCACACCCGCGCGGCCGTCCTGAGGCAAACGGCTCGATACCTACCCACGGCGGCCTCCTGTCGGGGTTGCGGAAAACACGGACGTTGTAACCTTTTCCGGCTCCGCGCGTTGCATCCGGCATCAGCGACAGGAGTTGCGAATGGCGAGTCTCGATGACACCACCAACCCCTCTGGCCATCTGATCGCGGCGAAGCAGGTCCAGGGCACCACCGTCTATAGCCTCGGCCTGGAGAAGCTCGGCACCGTCGAGGACGTGATGATCGACAAGCGCAGTGGGCGTATCGCCTACGCGATACTCAGCTTCGGTGGCTTCCTTGGGATCGGCGACCGGTTCTATCCGCTGCCGTGGGAGAAGCTCAAATACGACCCCGAGATCGGCGGCTACGTCGTCGACATCGACCGCGCCATGCTGGAGGGCGCCCCGTCCTACACGGACGAGGCCGCCGCGTCATGGAACGACGAGGCCTGGGGTCGCGGCGTTTACGCCTACTACGGCGTGCATCCGTTCTGGGACGTTATGCCCTAAAGCTTGCCGGGAACCTTGCCGGCGGCGGCGGACCGTGCTTGGAATCTCTCCATGGCGTGGTAGCGCGATCATCACGTCCAGGGGGAAACCATGAAGATAACGCAGGTCGAGACGTTTCAGGCCGACGCCGGCTGGCGGATGTTTTCATTCCTGAAGATAACAACCAGCGACGACATCATCGGCTGGTCCGAGTTCAACGAAAGCTTTGGCAGCACCGGCCTGTCCGACGTGATCAAGGGCCTGTCTCCACTGCTGATCGGCCGCGATCCGCGCCGCTTCGAGCAGGTGACGCAGCATCTGCACGTCATGACGCGGCAGTCCCGTGGCGGACTGAACCAGCAGGCGATCGCCGCGATCGAGAACGCGCTGCTCGACATCGCCGGCAAGGCCTACGGTATCCCTGTCGCCGCCTTGTTCGGCGGCCCGATCCGCGAGCGCATCCCGGTCTACTGGTCGCATTTCGGCACCTATCGGGTGCGCAGCGCACGGCTGATGGGCGTGCCGGAACTGCGCTCCTACGACGACCTGGGCCGCCACGCGCAAGAGGTTCGGGATCGCGGATTTCGGGCGTTGAAGACGAATATATTGCCGATGGCCGATGGACGGCTTGCGTCCTACTCACCTGGTTTCGGGCGCAACGCCGGCTGGCCGGAGCTTAACTGGGACAACCGGCTGACCCGCGGCGTGACCGAGCAGCTGTCCATCATCCGTCAGGCGGTCGGTCCCGAGATGGGCATACACCTCGATACGAACTTCAACTTCAAGACCGAGGGGTTCAAGCGGATCGCCGAGGCCGTGGCGCCGACCAATCTGACCTGGCTGGAGATCGATACCCACGACGCGCCGGCTCTGGCGGAGATCAAGCGCGCCGCTCCCTGCCCGATCGCCTCGTGTGAGACGCTGCACGGCCGGCGCGAGTTCAAGCCGTTCCTCGATCATTACGCCACCGATGTGGCGATCATCGACGTCGTCTGGAACGGCTTGCTGGAGTCCGCGAAAATCGCCGCGATGGCAGACGTTTTCGAAATCAACGTCGCCCCGCACAACTTCTACGGCCATCTGTGCAGCGCCATCAGCGCCACCTTCAGCGCGATCGTGCCGAATTTCCGGGTGATGGAGATCGACATCGACAGTGCCCCGTGGCGCGACGAGTTCTATACGGTCGTCCCGAAGATTGAGAACGGCGAGTTCATCCTGCCGTCCGGTCCGGGCTGGGGGATCGACGTGAACGAGAAGGCCGTTCGCGCGCGTCCACCGAGACAATGAACGCCTTCCTGTATGCCCTCATGACACCAGGCATCGCCGCTTGTTCCGCCTTCAGGATCCAACTCCCCCTGCCGCGCCGGTGGCCTCATGGCCGGCATCCGGACCGGATCATGTGCCATGGCCGGTCTTGGACCGGCGCCCCACGTCTTGCGGCGCCGATCCCGGCGAAGTCGTGGATGACTGGCACCACGTCGTCAGACATCCACGTCACCCGCATTCCGGCGTGTATAGATCAAAACCGATACCCCATCGCCGGCCGGTGAGCGGCCAACGCCGACACCGAAACGTCCAAACAAGGAGACTTTAATTGGCAAAATTCAAGATCGCGACCCCGGCAGGGGCCAGCTTCACCACCACCGGCGGCGGCTATGACTACGAGATGGAGCCGCTGGACGGGATCGACGCCGAGATCGTCGAGGGTCCGGCCGACGAGGACGGGTTTATCAGATTTGCCCAGGATGCCGACGCGATCTACGCCAAGGGCATGCGCTTCACCAAGAAGATCGTCGACGGCTTGCCGGAAAAATGCCGCGCCATCGTCCTCGGCAGCGTCGGCGTGGATAGCGTCGATGTCGTGGCAGCCACCGCGCGCGGCATGCCGGTGACCAATTGCCCCCACACCTTCATCGAGGAAGTCGCCGACCACGCGATGATGCTGCTGCTGTCGGCGCATCGGCGCACCATTGAGCAGGACCGTATGGTGCGCGAGGGCCGCTGGCGCGAAGGCCGTCCGGCGCTGCTGCAGATCCCCCGCATGATGGGCCTGACACTCGGCCTGATCGCCTTCGGCCATGTCGCCCGCGCGGTGGCAAAGCGGGCCAGGCCGTTCGGCCTGCGGGTGATCGCCTATGATCCGTTCATCGAGGAACTGGTGATGGTCGAGCACGACGTGCTGCCGTGCACGTTGGAGGAAGTGCTGCAGCAATCCGATTTCGTTTCGATGCACGCACCCGCGACACCCGAAGCGGAAGGCATGCTGATGGAGAAGCACTTCCGCCAGATGAAGAAGACCGCGATCTTCATCAACACCGGTCGTGGCCCGACGGTGCAGGAATCCGCGCTGATCAAGGCGCTGTCCGAAGGCTGGATCGCCCATGCCGGCCTGGACGTGCTGGAAATCGAGCCGCCGGGCAACAACAACCCGATCCTCGGCATGTCGAACGTGACCCTATCCGCCCACACCGCCTCCGCCTCGGCACGGTTCGACCCGGCCCGCAAGCTGCATGTCGGGCGGGAACTGGCGCTTATCCTAAACGGCCGGTGGCCAATGAGCTGTGTCAATCCGGCGGTGCTGATGAGCACGCACCTGCGGCGCTGGCAGCCGATCTCGATGGAGCGCGGGCCGAACAGTTAAGCAGACTCCGCCAGCTTGATTAGCGGAAGGGGTAAGATTCGCTGTTGCCCCGGCTGCGCAAAGGTGCGGCATGAGTGGCAAGTCCTCGGTTTCAGCGAGCGAGAACCAACGTGCGGCGCTGTCCGCCTCGCGTAATCGCGGCGAGGCGGCCAGAGCTCGCGCCATTATGCTGACCCTGTCGGGTTGGACCAGCCCGCGCATCGCTGAAGCGTTCGGCGTGCACCATGACACGGTCTGGCTTTGGTGCAGCGATTTCGCCGGCGGCGGCACTGAAGGCGAGCGTCGCACCCGGTCCGGGAGCAGTGGAGAGTGAAACCGCCTTGTTCCGTCACCAGCGGCCGCGGCACACTCTGAACGGGCGGCAGGTTGCCAACGAGGTCGATCGGATTGGCTTGCGTCGGCAATCGTGCCAGCAGCAGGCCGAGGCCGACGACATACCCAGTTCGCCGCGCTCTACTCGGAAAATGGCCGCCCATTCGATGCCGCCCGAACGACTGCTGCCTGCACTGCTGGTGCAAGCCTTCTATACCATCCGTTCGGAGGGGCTAGGACCCGCCAAACGCGTGCGGCAAGTCGAGCTTCGCGACCGTCCCGTCCTCACCATCGAGCACCAGCGATCCGCGATGCCGGGCCGCGAAGTCTCGTACCAGGGCCAGGCCGCCGCCGGTGTGCGGTGTGCCCGCGAAACCCCAGCCGTCGTCGATGATCGTCAGGGTGGTGCTGGTCTCCTCAGTGGTCAGCCGCACCGCGATCCGCCCGCTGCGGCGGCCCTTCATCCCATGCTTGACGGCGTTGCCGATCAACTCGTTGGCGCCGCGCAGCACGGTGTCGCGTAACCCGGTCGGACAGAACCCGCGCACAGAGACGCCAACCCGTATCACCTGATCCGCATCCTGCAGCATACAGACCACTGGACCGGCAAGCCCGCGCAACCGTTCGGCCATTGATCCAGGCACATCGGTCAGGCCAAACAGCGCGTCGGAAATCATCACCGACAGACAAATACGATATTCCAGGTCCTGGACTGTCTTTTCGCCCTCAGGCGTGGCGCGAAGCCCTGGTGCCTCGGCAATAAGATTGAGAATGCGCTGCAACGTGTTTTTGGTGTGATGACGAAGCTGGCGGAGGTCGATGTCGCGCCCGGCGGCCGTAGCCTCGTCGGTGAGAGCGCGATCGTTTGAGGTTGAACCGAGCTCGGACGTGAATAGCCCTCCTAGACAAGGAGAATTAGACCCTGACTGCCGCAAGCTGACGCCATCGGACTCCAGGCGCTCCACCGGGCTCGCGGACCTGCGGACCCGTAGGCTCCTGTCCTGAGCAACCAAAAGTCGGCGCGGGCCGGGTGTGGCGGCGGCGACGCAAGACATGTCAGGAGCCTCTGGGTTCGGGTGCACCGTCATCGGTCGCCGCACATCTTAGACAATGAAGCCTTAAAGCAACGTTAATCGCGCGCTTCCGCATTTACGAAACATGATTGGGAGAATATCATGATTAAACTACTACTTTAGACTATTACGTTTCGATTAGCTAAATAAAATGTCGCCGTGCCGCATTCTTGAAGCGTTCTCGCTGTCTTCGCCTCCATCGTACCCCTTCTAACGGCACCGTCCTCAGCGTTGATGAGGACTGCATGTCGGGGTATGTGTCGACTTTCAGATTATTAACGCTAAACTTCGCTGTACTTTCCGAAGCCGATCCGTGGCCCTTTGAACTTTTGCTGACGAATAGATCGAGCCGCCACGACGACATCATAGTACTTCAGTAACGTCCTATCGGCGGTCATCCCGCCACCGCAAGCTGTGATGTGGTCGGAAGAGCTCTCCAACATCACGCTTGGCGGAACCGGATTTTACCCGCCGCCGCCTGTTCTCGGTACACGGCGCACTGTCGTTTGCCGACTGCCTTCATGCCCCGCTGGCCATCGGAAATGCGGTTCCGGCGTGCATCTCTCTCCAGCCATTCGCGACCCTTCGTACGCATTGGTGCGCCGCCTGAGGTTCGTTAGATCGGTCAGCGCACCCAAGGCAATGAGCCGATCACTAAAACAGGCAACGAGTACCCGACTGCAGAGCATTGTGAGATACGCAACGGCCACGAGCGGGCGCGTGAATCGACCACTAAGCCGAACAGCCACGGATCGCGCTTGTCTGATGCGGCATACTAGGATGCTGGGTCCGATGCCGACAGGAATGCCGCCGCCAGCGCGTCCCACTCCTGATCCAGGTTGCCCGACCCCGGCGCTCGTCCGGCTCGGTTGTACCAGTAGCGGGCATTGGCAAGGTCCGGCTCCTTGCGGTGCAGATACGCATGCACGGCAGCCGCCGCGGCACCGGGATCAGCTTGGGCACATTCATGCGCCTTGCCCCAATCGCCCTTGGCGTCCCACCACAGCGCCCGCAGCGACAGCGAGAGAGAAGCCGGTGGGGCCACGGCGCTCAGCGATGCCCGGAATACCGAAAGATCCATCATTCAGGCCGCCTTCGCCGGTGACAACAGATGCGCAGCTTGCGCCGAGTGCTGCCCGGCGTCGTCAGCACCGTCTTGCCGGCTGCCGCGGCAACGGCCTCGGCGGCAAACGCTCCTTCGCTGGCCATGTCGGGCGCGAGCGAGTCGTCCAGCAGGTTCATCAGGGTCGGGTCGGGCCAAACACGGCGAAACGCCTCTTCGATCGGCGGGACCGAGGCAGCCATGGCGTGGATCAAGCTGATGCGCATGCAGCGAAATCTGCGACCGCGCGGGGTTTTGCGCAAGACTTGCACAGCCGCCGCAACCTCCGCAGGATACCGCGGGAGGCCGGACAATGCCCATGCAAACGCACGAGCTGCATTCAGGCTTCGCCGCCGAGGCGCGCTTTCTCGATCTGTCGCAGCCATTGCACACCGACGCCATCGCCGCGATCCAGACTGCCATCGACGCGTATCCGGTCCTGGCGTTTCGTGACCAACAGCTTTCCGACGCGCGGCTGCGCGATTTCGCCGCCCGCTTCGGACCGCTGGAGATCGGCCGGTCGGCCGCGCGTCCGGGACCCCGCCGGCTGGCGATCCCGCAGATCGGCGATATCTCGAATCTCGACGAAAACAACGCGGTACGCAGGCTGACCGACCGCCGCCGGCTGGACAGCCTGGGCAACCGGCCGTGGCATACCGATGCCTGCTACATGCCGATCCCCGTCGTGCCGGGTCTGCTGCACGCCGTCGCGCTGCCGCCGCCCAGCCGGTTCGGCAACGGTAAAACCGAGTTCGCCGATATGCGCGCGGTCTACGATGCGCTGCCGGACGCGCCCAGGTCGGCCATCGATCCGCTGATCGCCGAACATGACGTCTTCTGGTCGCGCGCCCAGATCGGCTTTACCGAATGCCCGCCCGACGAGCGCCAGCAGTACCCGCCGTCCCGCCAGCGCCTGGTCCGCCGCCACCACGCCACGGGTCGCAAGAGCCTCTACCGTTCCGCCCACGCCTCGCACATCATCGGCTGGCCCGTTGCCGATGGACGATTGCTGCTGCTCGATCTGACCGCCCAACAGCCGCACTTCGTCCACCGCCATGTCTGGCGGGTCGGCGATCTGGTGATCTGGGACAATCGCCATGGATCGGGGGCGCCCGCACGACGAGAACCAGCCACGCGACCAACGTCGCGTGACAACGCTAGGTGCCGGATCGACGTTGCAGGACGTGGCCTGAACAACCAGCCGCCTGAACAACAAGAAGGGAAGACAATGAGCCAGGCACTCCAGGGTATTCGCGTGATCGATATGACGCACAATCAGGCGGGCCCGGCCTGCGCGCAAATACTCGGCTTCCTGGGCGCCGATGTGATCAAGCTGGAGGAGCCGAAAGGCGGTGACGTCGCCCGCACCAACATGCGCGACAAGCCCGACAGCGACAGCCTGTTCTTCCTGATCCTGAACGCCAACAAACGCAGCCTGACGCTCAATCTGAAGACCGAGGAGGGCAAGGCGCTGTTCCGCCGCGTGATCGGATCCGCTGACGTTCTGCTGGAGAATTTCGGCCCCGGCGCGTTGGACCGCCTGGGCCTGGGTTATGCCGCATTGGCCAAGCTGAACCCGAAGCTGATCTACGCCACGATCAAGGGGTTCGGGACCTATGGGCCATACAGCGGCTACAAGAGCTTCGAGCCGATCGCGCAGGCGATGGGTGGCGCCATGGCCGTCACCGGCTTTCCGGAGAATCCGCCGACCTATGTCTTCCCCGCGATCGGTGATTCCGGCACCGGAATGCACATGGCGATCGGCATCCTGGCCGCGCTGCAACAGCGCCACAGCAGCGGAAAGGGGCAGCATGTGGAGGTGTCGATGCAGGACGCCGTGGTCAACCTGATCCGCGTCAGTCTGCGTGACCACCAGCGCCACGGCCACCCGCCACCGCGCGTCGGCAACCAGCTCGGTCATACCGTCCCTGGAACAACCTATCCATGCGCACCGGGCGGCCCCAACGACTATGTCTATATCTTCGCCCAGCCGCAGATGTGGAAGCCGTTTCTTGCGGCGATCGGTCAGCCTGAACTGGCCAACGACCCGCGCTTTTACAGCGCCGACGGCCGATGGGAAAACCGCGAGGCACTGAATGGGATCATCGCAGCCTGGACCCGCCAGCACACCAAGCACGCGGTGATGCAGATCCTGGGTGAGGCCGGCGTGCCAGGTGGCGCCTGCCAGGACACCGGGGAGGTGCTGGCCGATCCGCACCTCCGCGCTCGGGACATGATCGTCGATGTCGATTTCCCGACCCGCGGCACCTACCAGACCGTCGGCTGCCCCATCAAGCTGTCCGACTCCCCGGCCGAGATCGTCCGTCCGCCGCTGCTGGGCGAACATACCGATGATCTGCTGGCCGCACTGTGCGGGGTCAGCTCCGAGGAGCTTAAGCGCCTGCACGAAACCGGGATCGTGTGAGCAGGGACGGCCGGCACGCATCGATCGGATGACGATCGATCGGATGACCGGGCAAGAAGGCTGGCTGCTATCGCAGGATCGTGATCCGATCGGCGTCATCCCGCGGGCGTTAGCATGTCTCGGCCGAACCCATGTCTGAGCGGCCCTATCCGAAGGAGACAAGCATGCGGCTTCTTTTCGCGGCGGCCGGAACGGCGTTGGCCTTGACCTGTGCCATGCCGATCACAGCCCACGCGCAGAACGTGCAGCAGCTTTTGAAGGGTCTGACAACCGGTAATCAGAGCCAGGATCAAGCTTTGCAGGACGCTTTCCAGCGGGGTTATCGGAAGGGTCGGCAGGACGAAGCGCAGTCGGAGCATTCTGGCCGCGGCGAAACTTCCAATCGCGGCTCTCGGCAACTCTCACCCAATGACAACAGGGATTACAACAACGGCAACGATAACAATCGCGCCCAGCCATCGTACAGCGATCAAGGGAATAACGGTTATTCCCGCGATCAAGAAAATAACGGTAACGCTCGCTAAGCTGGAGTGGACCACCACGGGTTTCGCGAGGAGGCCGTCAATGCGGTAGCGCCGGCAGCAGGATGTGCAGGGCGATCAATATCAGCACCAGCACCACGATCACCCGGATCAGTCCGCCAAACAACCGCAGCGATCCTAGAATCAGCAGCCCCGCGAGCGCGAGCATGACGATCGTCTGGATCAGCGGCGGCAGGCCCATCTGCGCGAGTTGCGCGCGCAGCCACAACTCCAGCGCAACGAGCGCCGCGACAATGACGTTGCCAAGCTGGATCAGGGCGTGCAGCAGGCTCGTGACGAATTGCGAAAAGCTTTGCATGATGCTCTCCAGGAGAACGAACATTTTGGTGGCAGCGCGTCCCGGCCCTGGTGTCGTCGCGAACGCCGCCGGTGGAACGTAACGTCTATGCTACGTCCTCGACCGGTTTGTCCATCAACAGCGAGTGTTCATCAGCAGCCTACGCCGCCACCGCCATCCGCCGCGCGGCGGCGAGCAGTCGCTTGTGGCGTGTGAACAGCAACCCGAAAGGTGTCAGGCGGGTAGACGCCAGCAAGTGGACATCGATATAGCCGAGGCCGGTTCCAGCCAGGGCCTCACGCTCGATGAAGTCCAGGACCTCGTCGTCCCGTGCCACGACCGCCTGAGGCAAACCGCGTAGCGCGTGTAGGATGACGTCACGTTGGCGAAGGCTGCCGATGGCGAGTTCGCCGAGCACGAACGGATGGCCTAACACCCGGCCGCCTTCAAGCAGGCCCGCGAGTGTCGCGTCGTCCTGGCGAAAGTGATCGATCCAGACCGAGGTATCAACCAGGATCAATCCGCTTCAGACCGTCGCCGAGGCATCGCGGTGAGGTTGGTCTCGCTACCCCCGAGCCGGGCCAGGCGGCGGGCGCTTTCTCGCTCGATCAAGGCCTTCAAAGCCTCCCGCACCAAAGCGGATTTCTCCCGCACGCCGGTGAATTGCTGTGCCGTCCGGACGAGATCGTCGTCCAAGGCCAATGTGGTTCGCATTAGGCAGACTCCTTCAAGGCATGATAATAGGCATCGATCGATGCGCTTTTCAATGCGTTCTCGGGCTGTCGTGACGCCCGAAGCTGGCCGCGCTAAACCATGCGCTGACGTCCCAGGGGAACCGCCATGACCGCGATAAACATGAACTTCGCCTCTCCCCGCCTGCTGCTGGTGGCCGCCGGCGCGGTCCGCCAGGTCGCCGATGTGCTGGCGAAATTTGGCCTGTCACGACCCTTGGTGGTAACCGATCCGTTCATGGTCAGCTCTGGCCATGTGCGCAACTGCCTCGATCCGTTGACCGCGGCGGGCCTGACGGTTGCGGTCTTCAGCGATACCGTGCCCGACCCGACCGACACGGTGATCGAGGCCGGTGTGGCCGAACTGAACAAGCGCGACTTCGACTGCCTGATCGGCTTCGGCGGCGGCTCACCGATCGATACCGCGAAGGCAATGTCGATCCTGGGCGCGGCCGCGAGCGGCTCCGGGACCAAGATGCGCGACTACAAGGCGCCGTTCGCCGCCGACAAGGGGGTGCTGCCGATCATCGCGATCCCGACCACCGCCGGCACCGGCAGCGAATGCACCCGTTTCACCGTCATCACCGACACCGAACGCGATGAGAAGATGCTGATCGCCGGGCTGGGCGCGCTGCCGCTGGCCGCATTGGTCGACTACGAGCTGACCTACTCGGTGCCGCCGCGCACCACCGCCGACACCGGCGTGGACAGCCTGACCCACGCGCTGGAGGCGTATGTGTCCAAGCGCGCCAATCCGGTTTCAGATGCGCTGGCGCTCTCGGCGCTGTCGTTGATCGGCGCCAACGTAAGGCTTGCTTACAGCGAACCCCGTAATGCGGGGGCGCGCGAGGCAATGATGCTGGGCGCCACCGAGGCCGGGCTTGCGTTCTCGAACAGTTCGGTGGCTTTGGTACATGGGATGTCGCGGCCGATTGGGGCGCATTTTCATGTGCCGCATGGCCTTTCCAATGCGATGCTGCTGCCAGCGATCACCCGCTTCTCGGTTCCCGGCGCCGAACCTCGCTATGCCGAGGCCGCGCGGCGGGGCGGCTTCGCCGAAAGCACCGATGGTGATGCTGTCGCCGCGGCAAAGTTGATCACCGGGTTGGAGCAACTCAACCGGGACCTGTTGGTGCCGACCCCGGCTGACTACGGCATTGATGAGGCGGCTTGGTCAGGAAAAATGACGCTGATGGCCGAACATGCCCTCGCCTCCGGCAGCCCCGCGAACAACCCGAAGGTGCCGACCGCGGAGCAGATCGTGGGTCTATATCGGGAAGTATGGAGCGGCGCGGCGGCGAACCATTAGCGGTTCGGCTACGGCTTACCGTTGATGCCGTCCTGGCGCTTGCGCCGCCGCCACGTTCCCGGCTAGGTCATGCCGCCGATAAGGCGGATACGCGCCCTGCGTGTGCGGAGAGGTGCCGGAGCGGTCGATCGGGGCGGTCTCGAAAACCGTTGAGCGCGCAAGCGTTCCGAGGGTTCGAATCCCTCCCTCTCCGCCAGCCACACCCTGTTCCCGTCGTTTTACGAGGGCTGGGCCTTGCCGGTCAGCGATGACATGGGTTTCGGCCGACCCTGTATCATTTCCAACGCAACATTCCTGCCCGAGGCTGGGGTGCGCTGGCGCGTTACTTCGATCCGGGCAACAGCGCCGAAGAATACAGCATCATTCGTGATCCCATTACGGATCCTGATGGCCGGAAACTCTGGCAGGAACGCGTCGCGCGGGATTTTGTCCCAATTACCTGAGACCAGTCTGCCGCCGCCACCCAACAGGTGCTCGACGCTAGGGTTGCTGCTGATCCGCCATCGCTCCAGGTGCCTGACATGAATGGGGGCACGTCTTCCACCACTATCTGGGATCATCCTCCGCCTCCATTTTCGCGGCCTCCTGCTCGAACTCATCTGCCAGCCGCAGCAGTTCGGCCTTAAGGATTGGATCATCGCCATACTCGACCATCCTACGGTAGCGTCGGGCAAGACGTCGCAACTCAGAGGCATCTCTTAGGGCCATTGATGCTGCTAGTGGACGCGATGCTATTTGGATCACTCTTTCACGATCTCGTGTTTCAGGCCTGACGAGGCGCTGCGATCGTTCGCAACATCAAGACCAGGACTGGGTTTTTTGCCGGCGGCGTCAGCCCGCACAACGCCCATGACAACGCGGCGCATTCAGGCGCGCGTCGTCGTTCGATTGAACGTCCCCGGGCAGCTGTCGCCGCGAGCGGGACAGTCAGCCACCGCCAGCCGCGGCTGGCGCTTGGTGCCACCCTAAGCCTTCGACAGTCGCTCTGCCGCCTTCTTCAGCGCCGCCACGCTGCGATCGAAAAGTTCGTGCTCCTGCTCGGACAACGACGGCGGGTAGAACGCTCGCAGGCCGTGCCGGCCGATCACCCCGGGCAGCGACAGCGTCAGGCCATGCTGCTGGCTGAAAGCGCCGATCGGGACCGCCAGGCCCTCGTCGCGCAGCACCGCCTCGGCGATGCGGGCAGAGACGATGCCGATGCCGTACAGACTGGCGTCGTTACCCTCGATGATCGCGATATTCGCATAGCGGACCTCCTCCTCCACGCTTTTTTGGAAGTCCGCCTCGCGGTCGCCGCGGGCGCGCAGCAGGTCGGCCAAGGGCACGCCGGCGATCCTGGCGCCCGACCAGACGAACACCTCCGAGGTGCCATGCTCACCCAGGATCTGCGCCTCGACCGTGTCGGGGCTGACATCGAGCTTGCGCGCGATGTGGGTGCGGAAGCGCAGGCTGTCGAGCCAGGTGCCGGTGCTCAGCACGGCGTCGTGGCCGGCGAGCTCGCGGGTCAGATCGGCCAACGGATCGGGCGGATCGGTCACCACCAGCAACACCGCGTCGGGCGCCGCGCGGACGATCCGCGGCACGATGTCGCGATAGACTTCGGCGTTCTTGTCGAGCAGTTTCAGCCGCCCCTCCGGGTCGCCGCGGTCAGTCGCGCCCCCGGCCTTCTCGTTCACACCCGCGGTGATCATTATCAATCCCGAACCTGCCAGATCGGCGTAGTCACCCTCGACGACGTCGATACGCGGCCCGAGCGGTACGCCATAGCGCAGGTCGGTCGCCACCGCCTTGGCGCGCTTTGCCGTACGGTCAACCACAACGATCTCACGCGCGCTGTTGCGCAGCACCAGCGCCATCAGGCAGGCCGCGCCGACGCCGCCAGCTCCCACCACTCCGACCTTCATCGCGAACCTCCATTTGTTGTCGCTATAGCAACGCGCCTGCTCCGCCGCGTTCATTCAACTGATCGCGACAAGGGCCTGGCATGATCTTGTCGGCATGGCCGAACAGGCTGCTTACAAGCTGTCTGGGGGGCAATCATATCGTCATCATTCAGAATGGCTGAATACTGCTCGACCCCACTGGCATCGACATTGGCCGCAAGCTGTCCCTGCAGGGCGTCGTCGTCCGGGCTGGCGCTAACGGTGTCGGCATCATCGACATCAGACTCGATACTAGCGCAAACCTCGTCACCAGCTTCGATCAGCCTCGTGCGCGTGCGATCCATCGGGCCTGCGCTCATCACGATAATCGACTTGGGCTGCGCACCTCGTCCGCCGTCAACGTCGCCGAGTACATCCCGCTGCTCTCCGATTCCGTCATTGCCTACCTCCCCGCCTATGTTGATACCGCCGTCCTGCTCGGTGCCGAATGGATCGTCGTCCACGCCGGGTTTCGTTTCTCTGTCGACATTCCTCAGCGCATGCGTGCAGGGCTGGATCGTTTGCGCCATCATGCTGACCGCAAGCCGGTTTGCCGGCATGGCGTCGGACTGACACACTCCCTTCGTCCAAGTAAATAAAAGGGGAAACGAAATGCCGAGCCTATCGAAGCTGCTGCTGGCGGCGGTGGTGAGCAGCGGGCTGCCGGTCGTTGGTATGGCCGATATCGTGGTGTCGTCGAACGATGGCCATACGGTGATGAACGCGCAGAAGACGATGGTGGCGGCCAACCAGGTGGGTGCCGATACGGTGACCGTGATCGACGTCAAATCCGGTCCGCCCAAGATCAAGGCGACATTCGATGCGCCCGGAAGCGTGGTTGGACCCCCCGGCGCGATCTGGGTCAGTCCGGACGAAAGCTGGGGGATCGTGACGTCCGCCACCAAGGCGGATGCGGCGGCGAAGACTGGCGGCATCTCACCTGACGACCGGGTGTCGGTGTTCGACCTGACCAGCGATCCGCCGAAAGTCGTGCAGTCGCTGACGGCCGGTCTGGGCGCCAGCCAGGTTCGGGTGTCGCCCGACGGCAAGCTGGCGCTGATCGCCGACCGTGCCGAAGGTGCGGTCTCGGTGTTCACCGTCAGGGACAAGCGTCTGGCTGCGCTGGGCAAGATCGACACCGGCAATCCCAAGTCCATGCCCAGCGCGGTGGCGTTCGTCGATGACAGGAACGCGCTGCTAACGCGCGGCGGCGACAACATGGTCAGCGTGCTGCACATCGACGGCACGACCGTCACCATCGACAAGCGCCCGATGACCACCGGCGTGGCGCCCTATACGCTCGACATCAACGCCGCCCACACGTTGGCCGCGGTCTCCAACATGGGTCGCGGCGGGGGCGACGAGGATTCAGTCAGTCTAATCGATCTGACGTCGAAACCGTACCGCGTGGTCGGCACGTTCGGTGTACCGAGCGGCCCGGAGCCGATGAAGTTTTCACCTGACGGCCATTATCTGGCGGTCGGCGCGCAATATGGCAGCACCACACCGGCCGGCAACCCGTTCCACCACGACAACGGCCTGCTGGGTCTCTATGCGGTGGAGGGCCAAAGCCTGCGCCAGGTGGCCCAGGTCCCGGTTGGCCCTTGGCCCGAGGGATTGGCATTTTCCCGCGATGGCGGCACCGTGCTGGTCCAAAGCATGCAGGACCGCGAGATCGAGGTCTTCCGTTGGGACGGCAAAACCTTAACCCCCGGCAAGAGCCTGTCGATCAAGGGCGTGGGGCCTGAGTCGTTTGCCACCGCCTGGCCGTGAGGCATCGGGCCGGCACGGACCGCGACGCCCGGATCAACGACAGGCGCTTCCTGATCCCATCGCCTGTCCAAATGGCGCCAACGCGGCCTCACCGTGGGGTTAGCGGGCGGTTGACGGTCACGCCGCCGATATCAGGCCCGGGCGTACCAAATACGTCCAGCCGCTCGGCCGCGGGCGCGATTGTCGCGGACGATATCGCCGGCGACGTGGATCATGCGATCAAACAAGGCGTTAGGCTAATGCCCCAATCCATTGCCGGTGCCGGCCGTTGGTGGGCCACCCGGCGTCGTGCTTGGCCCGTCCGGCGAGCCGATCGGGCTCTGTGTGCTGGGCTGGGCCGGGCTCGTATTGCCGATCCCCATGCCGGTGCCGCCCCCGGATGTGTTGCCGGTGGTGGTGGCGATGCTGTTGCTGCCCGGATAGCTTGGGGAACCACCCAAAAACCCCTTCCCCGTCTTCTGAGAACTAAAGATGCCTGGACCAGATGAGGGCGACGACCCAGCCGGACCGGTTGGCGCCGCCCCTTTACCCGCCGCGCTTCCAGCATTGCTATTGCCCTCAAAGCTTGGGGCGGAGGAGGTGGTGGTGCTCGTGCCGGTGCCGCGGCTACCGTCCCCGCCAGCCGATCCGTTCGTTGCTGGAGGAGCGCTGTTCGGCCCCGCCACCTCCCTGGTGCCTCCCCCAGGGCCAGCCGCCATGGCCGGAACGATCGACAGGGTCATCAGGGTCAGCCCGACGGTAAAGACTTTGGCCCCGCCATAGGTCTTTTTCAACATCGGTGATCCTTTCCCGTGCCGCGAAGAGCCGCGACGCGACCCTCAACGCAGGGATGGCCCCATCCGGTTGACTGCCGGTGGACTGGTCTCACGCTGATTCGATCGGCTGGCCCTCGAAGCCCGGCCAGGCTCTTCCAGTCGGGCTGATGTTGTTCTCGTATCGCGCATCAGAGAAGCGCGATACGGCGCTGCTTGTTTGCAGTGGCCGATTCACGCGCCGAATTGTGGCCGCTGCGCGTCTCGCGCTGCTCTGCGATCGGACATTAGTCGCGGCGGCGGTCGTAGGAATTGCTATAGGCCCGGGTTCGAGCGGCAATGAGTGGAGCGCCGGAGCTTTCGATGCCGGCGGGAACGTTCATCGGTGCGAAGAACAGGTTTCGTTGCAGTATGGCACTGTCAGCGTCGAATTTGCGCAGCGACAGCAATCCGATTTCCACCACCGGTCGGTCTGACGGCCAGGCGATCGAGGCGTCGCGCACCTGATCGCCGGGTTCGGCAAGTTGAACAAAAAGCCGAAACGCGACCGGGCCCTGCCGTATTCTGTCCGCGAGTTCCTTGGCCAGAAAATCGGGGCCGCGCTTTGCGGCGCTCGCCGCCGTGAGGTGCGCCTCGCCCGCCACCGGCCGGATGAGATAGCGTCCGTAGCGGCTCTCGCCGGCAGCATTGGTGAAACGAAACGCGTTGACGCCGTAGTAGTCTTCCGTCCCGTAGCTCAAGGGCACCGGCATGGGTGCGTCCAGAAACGCGCGGGCCGGCGGGTCCGCGGCGGCAAACCGGTCCATGTCCGCCTTGCCTGACGCCGTTCCATCGCTCGCCGCTGTTAGTGCGTGCAGGAAAGCCAGCAAGTCCTCGGGCGTTGACACCGGAAAGCCGTTATAGGAGTGCGCGACGATGTCGGTGTCATTGCCATCCGGCAGCATGAACTTGATGGCCATACCGCGTGGACTGGCGAACGCCCCGCTGTCCGAGACGGTGGGGACACCGGCGAAGTCTGAAAACCGGACAATGACCGGGAATCTACCGGGTTGGAAGTGGTCCGCCTTGCTTAATGATGCCGCTGCCGGCGCCGACACGAAGACGCCTTCACAAATCACGCCCTTGGCGTGCACAGGTCGAAAATGTGGGTGCACGCCGAACAACGCCTGAAATGCGTCGACGATCTGGACCGACACCTCGCTGGCGGCCGCGGCTGACTGGATCGTCGCGGCGCTTGCCATCGCGATGAGCGCAAGTGCCCTGGCGGCGGACCGGCAGCGCTCGCGATAACAGGGGCGCTCAAACTTCGGAAGTGCTTTGGTATCCAACGAAACTGACCTGATCATGCGTTACGTGATGGATAGAAGCCACCAACCGGCAGCCACAGGCAAATTCAGATTTGACGTGTGGTCGGCTTCTGTGCGGCTTGACCCAGCAACATCCCGCTAATCGAAACAGTGCAGAGAATCAACGATTGTTTCAGCGTTAACCGGTGAACAATGCCCGCCCGGGCGGCACATCGCCGGGTTTTTCACGCATGCGATCAAGGTGGAGCCCTGTCCTGACCCGGACTCTCGTTATATGCACATCGTGTCGGTTGGCGCGTCGCCTCACCTGAAGCCACTGGCGACCGAACCCGGAGGGTCAGGCAGATCTGCCGCTGCCAGCCAGCCTTGACAGCCACTCGCCCACGACGTCCCGCGGTAGTGTCTCACAACCCACTTCGGCCGCGGCACGGCACAGCGTGGCCTCGGTGCCGGCGAAGGTATCGTCAAACGCGTCTTCGGTGTCCATTCGGACCGATGAGCCGTTGCCGGTGCGCCGGCTCACGCGACGGCTTCACCGGCATCGATTTCCCAATCAAGTCGCTGCACATACCGAGCCAGCTGCCATACTTCAACGGCGCGGTAATCGCCGCACAGTGCGCGCGCGACCGCTATGGCTTCGGGGTCGTCTGAACAGTCGACAACCCTAGCCCGAACGATATGTTGATCATTTCCAAAGCAAAACAGCCGATAGCTTGACATCCAGATTCCCCCGAAAGGCTTAGCACGGGCATCGGAGCCCTGCTAAGCACCACGGCGGCGCCCAAACTGTCTGACACCATACCATCGCGGGATCATCCCAACAGATAGTCAAACCGATCCTGCACCATTCTGTAGCAGTCGCACACCGTGGCTTCCAAGGCGGCGCGATCAAGGATGGTCATGTTGCCTTTGGTATAGCGGATGATGCCGGCCCGCTGCAGGATCCCGGCTGTCACGGTGACGCTGGGCCGGTAGACGCACAGCATCATGGCCAGGAATTCCTGGGTGATCATCAATTCGTCACCGTTGCTCCGGTCGTGTGCCATGAGCAGCCACCGGGCGAGCCGCTGTTCCAGATCATGGCGGCCGTTGCAGGCCGCGGTCTGCGCGGTCTGCGCGTGCATCGCCTCGTTGTAGCGAAACAGCCGCCGCCGCAGCTCATGGTTCTGCTCCAGCTCCCGGTTGAACGCCGCGGCGCCCATCTGCAGGGCGGTACCGCTGGCCTGCATGTAGGTGTCGGAAAAAGCCGTATCCACGCCCAGGACGAGGGGAAGTCCAACCAGCCCTTCCCGGCCGATCAGCCCGACCTCGGCCTGTGTGCCATCATCCAAATGGGCCACGACCGAGGCCCAGCCGGTCTCCATGAAATAGACGGCTTCAATAGGTTGCTGTGGGACAAGAAGGGATTTTCGCAAAGGCAGCGAAACGGCACGCAGCTTGGGGAGCAGTTCAGCCAGGTTTTCCGGCGGAAGGCCTGAGAGCAGCCGATTTTGAACGGCTGAAGACGACGGGGTTGGGCCATGATGGCTCCCGCGCGGTAAACGACGGCGGGAGCACGGGCCTCTCTCAGACACTCGATGCCAGGACCGGTTGAGTGATAGCGTGTCTCATAGCGAGATATGATGAGAAACACCAGCCGCTAGAACGCCTGCGTGGCCGCGGCCGGATGGTTTGCCTGCCACGCCGAGTGCGATCCGGCGGCACCGCGCGACGATCTGCCGCCATCAGACAGAGCAAAACGACCGCGCGGAAACCGACCGTTGCCCTAGTTCAACCGCGGATCAGGCACCCGCGCCGCCACCAGCACGTCCACCGCCGCCGCACCGGCCGCCAGCAGCACCGCCGAACAGGCGTTCGCTGTCGCGCCCGAGGTCATTACGTCATCGACCAGAAGCACGGTCCGACCCTTGATCTGGGCCAATCGCGACGGCCGCATCTGAAACGATCCGGCGACCTCCTGGGCGCGTTCCGCCGGCGATTTCTCCGCCAGCGGCGCGGTGCGTCGGATGCGCATCAGCGCGTCCGGCAGCACGGGACGGTGCGTCAACCGACCGACCGCATAGGCCAGGACCGCAGCCTGATTATACTTCCGTTCGAACAGCCGACGCCGGTGCAACGGCACCGGCACCAGTGCATCGGCCCGCTGCACCAAGGCTGCTCCGGTGCGGGTCATCATCGGCGCCAGTATGCGCGCCAGCTCGATCCGGTCGGCATGCTTGAGCGGCAGGATCAGCTGGCGTCCCTGGTCATCATAGCGCAACGCCGCACGCGCCTGACGGAACACCGGCGCGTGCTCGGTGCATCCGGCGCACAACCCGGCGTCACCACCCTGTTGGGCGGAGGCGAACGGCACCCCGCATCGCACGCAGAACGGGGCGCTGATAAAGTTCGTCCGGCCGAAACAGGCAGCGCACAGCGCCCCATGCACGTCCACCGAACTGTCGCACGCCGCACATCGTGGCGGCAGCAACAGGTCGAGCACGCGACTTACACCATTGCGCGACAGCGCACGAAATCCGCCACTGCGCGATAGCGCACGACTTACAGCATCGCGCAACATGGCGGCGACGTGACGGTCAGGCCGCAGCGTGGGTTCTTCCTGGAATGCCGAATGCGACGGTGCCGTCGCGCTTGATTTCGTGAACCAGGTCGATCTCCCACGACAGATAGGCGTTCATCGCGTCCTCGATACCCGCGTTGCGGTCGTAGGGGCGCAGATAGAAGTCGATGCACGCTTCATCGGGCGGGTTCGTCCGATCCTTCACGAGCGGACGTCCGAAGGCGTGCCAGGCGTCCGTGCCGCCATCCAGCACGCGCAGCCTGGCGTCGGTCAGGCCGCCGAGTTCCGGCACCGCCAGCCGCGCCAGGACGCCATCGGGCGAGGTGATCACGACATGCCGCGCGGCTGACAGTTGCGGCCGCAGCGTTCCCAGGCGGCTGCGAACGCCCCAGACCGCGCCGGGGATGTGGCCGTCGCGGAAGTCGACGCTGCGCCCCAGATCGAGCACCAACGTGCGCGCGCCACTGTCCAGCAGATGCACCAGTCCGGTCACATCGACGAGGTCAGCCGACGCCGCCAGTTCCGGCACCGGCACCGGCGCGCTGCCGGTCGCTCGGATCGCGTCCAGGCCGCCTTCGACAACGAACACATCGCGATGACCCATCTGCCGCAGCCAGGCGGCGGCCATCCGGGCCCGCGGCCCGGTGTCGTCCACCAGCACGATGCGGGCGTTCCGCACGCCGATCCAGCTATCGGTCGCCTGCACCAGCTGTCCGCCCGGCGCGTTGCGACTGCCCGGCCGGTGGCCGGCGCGAAACTCCGCCGGATCGCGCACGTCGAGCACATACAAGGTGCGATCGGGGTCATCCTCGAAACGCTCCAGGTCGAGCGATCCGATTACGCCAACGCCGGACTGTTCGGCGAAGGCCTGGGCACGCCGCAGCGCCAGCGCCATGCTTTTGGGCACGCCGGGCTGGAACTTCTCGGTGCGTCCGCGATCGCAGCGCAGGCCGGCGAGTTCCCAGCCCATCGTGCCATTGCGCAGCGCCACCACCTTGTTGGGAATACCGGCCTGGCGCAGACTCTCGGCACCCATGATGCTGCGGGTGCGACCGGCGCAGTTGACCACGACCAGGGTTTTCGGGTCGGGCACCAGGTCGCCGATGCGGTAGGCCAGCTCGCCGCCCGGCACGCTGATGCCGGTCGGGATCGACATCCGGCTGAATTCCTCCAGCGTCCGGCTGTCCAGCACCACCATGTCGCGTCCGGTGTCGATCCATGCCTTCAGATCGGGCGCATCGACGCTTTCGGTGCCAAAATGGTGCTCGACCCACTCGCCGAATGCCTTGGAGGGGACGTTGACCCCGCTGAACAGCACGTTTCCCCCCGCCTGCCACGCCTGGGTGCCGCCCTGCAAAACCGAGACATTCGTGCAGCCAATTGATTCCAGCCAGCTGGCGAGGGTTTCGGCGACGCCGCGGCCGTCGTCCACGCAGCAGATACGCACCGACAGCCGCGTCAGCAGCGCCCGCGCCCGGATTTCCCGCCGCGCCAGGCCGCAGGGGACGGCCCAGAACAGATGCGAGGCGCCGAATTCGCCGTCCTCCCGCGCATCCAGCAGCGCGAGTTCCTGCCGATCCGTGATCCAGCCAAGCAATGTCTCGGCGTTGATGCGGTTCATTGGCAACGTCCTCCGGTGGCGCGGGACGGTAGGCCCGCGGTCGACGCCTTGGCAACGCACATGGACGGCAGCACATGCCGATGCATGGATCCCATGCTGGTTTTTGATCGGGACGCCGTCCGCCTTCACCGTGACAGGGCGGCCGGCACGGTGGGCCTGGTGGCGGATGTGCTGCGCGATGCGGCCGAACGGTTGCTGGATCGGCTGGACGACACCAACCGCCGGTTCGGCGATGCGCTGGACGTCGGCGGCCGTGGCATCGTCGCACCGCTGCTGCGCGGGCGCGGCATGCGGGTGGTCAGCTGCGACCTGTCGGCGGCGATGGCGGCGTTGAACGGCGGCCCGTGCGTCGCGGCGGACGAGGAATTTCTGCCGTTCGCCGCCGCCAGCTTCGACCTGATCGTCGCCAGCCTGTCACTGCACTGGGTGAACGATCTGCCGGGCGCGCTGCTGCAACTGCGTCAGGTGCTGCGGCCTCAGGGTCTGTTGTTGGCCAGCTTGCCCGCACTGGGCACGTTGGCCGAACTGCGTTCCGCCCTGACCGAAGCCGAAGCCGAGCTCACCGGCGGCGCGGCGCCCCGTGTCTCACCGTTTCCGGAGCTGCGTGATTGCGCCCATCTGCTGCAACGGGCCGGCTTTGCCGTGCCGGTCGCGGATGTGGAGGATATTCGCCTGCTGTATGCCGATCCGTTCGCGCTGTTGATGGACTTGCGGGCAGCCGGCGAGGCCAACGCCATCCGCCAGCGGGCGCGGTCTGCACCCGTGCGCGCGCTTTTCCCGACCGCGCTCGCCCGGCTGCCAACCGATGGCGGTCGTTCCGCGGTCACGCTGCGAATGGCCGTGATGACGGGGTGGGCACCAGGACGTTGAGATAAAGCCGGCGTGACGAAAAAACGCTTGCGGCTTCGCGGGTACATCACGGCGGATGGCGAAGCTTACGGCAGCATCGGCAACAAGTGCGTCAGCACGCCGATAAATATTGCGAAAAAGCAATGGCTTAGGGCCTGTTCGACACGGCAATTCGCAGCGAATAATGTCGAACAGGCCCTTAGAGCATGATCACGCTTAGCGGAACGTTCACAGCGTGTGAATCATCCGACCAAACAAAGCGATAGAGCATTTTCGGCCTGTACACTCAGGCTGAAAATGCTCTAGCCCGGTGCCATTCCCTTCGCGGCAAGCTCCTCGCTCGCCTGCGCGTTCTTCGCAAGATGCGTCAGCCCCATCCCGCGCAGCACGTTCGGCGCCTTGGAGAATTGGATGTTGTCGTAGCCAACGATCTCGAAGCGATTGCCCCAGGGGTCGCGGAAGTCGAGGAATGGTCCCGGTATCGTCGCGACGCCCGCCGCGACCAGGGCTTGGCGGACGGCGTGCTTGTCGTCGACCACAAGCCCGAAATGGCGGCCGTCGTCCGAAGGCTGGGTGCGTCCCCGCTGCAACGCGAGGAACTGGTCGCCGAGGTCGATGAACGCCATCTCCTGGCTTTTGCCGCGCAGCTTGAATTCGAAGATCCGGGCATAGAACGACAGCGCTTCCTCGATGTCACCGACCTCGAGCGCTATGTGGTTGAACCCTACGGCGCGGGCTTTCTTGGCGTCGGACATGGAACCTCGCAGACGGAACAGCTACGGATGGTCAGATAGGTATTTCGACCGCGTGCGTCCAGCACCGGGCGCGATCGGATCGGTCGACAATGCGTCCAGAATCGCCCGCCAGAGGCCGCTGAACCGGCTTGGGGCGTCGTGGCCTGACCTGCCGCGCGCCCGCAAGCATCCCCACGCTCATGCCTGTCATTTGGATCCGCTGCCTGTCCTTTTGATCCGCTTGCCCTGACGCCGCCAGGCCGCTAACCTTTTTTGCGTCTGGGGGATGGAGTTCCCCGTAACCGCCCGCGAGGGCTGATGACTCCTGCCGTGCGAGAGCATCCGCGGTGGGAATCTGTCCGAAATTCGACAGCATCCGCCGTGAGGCGGTTCCCCCGCCCTCGTGCGCCTTGGTGGTGAACGATGGAGCGGACATGGCGATTGACTGGACAAATGCTTCGCTGGCCCGCACCTGGCCTCGATTGCCTCGAGCCCCGTTGCCGCCGATCCGCTCGGCTTGCTCGATCATCACCGTCATCGACAGCGTCACCCAGGGTCCGCGCGGGAACAGTGGCGCATGATCCCCTATCTCTGGGTGGCCCTCGGCAGCGCAGTTGGCGGCGTTGCGCGCTACGGCTTCGGTCTCGTGGCCGATCGGTGGTGGGGAGCAAGCTTTCCCTGGGGCACGATCGCCATCAACATTCTCGGTAGTTTCATCATCGGCTTCTTCGGCGCGCTGACAGCGCCGGAAGGCGCGATGCCGGCCATCCCAAACCTGCGCATTTTTGTCATGGTCGGCATTTGCGGCGGCTTCACCACCTTCTCGTCCTTCAGCTTGCAGACACTCGGCCTCGCGCGCGACGGAAGCTGGTTCGGTGCCATGAGCAACGTGCTGCTCTCCGTCACCATGTGTCTGTTGGCCGTCACGCTCGGACACTACGCGGCCGAGCGGATCGGCGCGTTCCAACAGCAGGCGTCCATCATGTCCCAAAGCATTCTGGCCATCCTCGACCGGCCACGAACGGCACATCCGGTACTTGCGGCGGCGGCACTCGCGGCCCAGCGCTTCGGGGATGCGCGCATCGAGGCGCTGCACCTTCGGCACCATGCCCTCGAAGGCTTCATGCCGACCGAAGAGGTGATGACCGAACAGCGCGAGCAGGAGATGGAAGCCGCGGCTGATCAGAAATCGGCCGACTTGCAGGGCATTTTCGATCTCTGGCGGCGCGGGTCAGGGATCGGAGAATGGCGGGAGGTGACCGGCGAAACCGCCAGGGTCGTCGCGGCGGCAGCCACCAAGGCCGATCTTGTCGTCATCGGCCACGGCGCTGGCCGTTATCAAGGTGACGCGAAACAGGCCGTCCATGCGGCCTTGTTCGATGCCAAGATGGCCACGCTGCTGGTCTCGGAGACGGTGCCGACCTCGCTCGGGCGCAGCGTGGCGGTCGCCTGGAAGCCCAGCGAGGCCGCGGATCGAGCGATCGACGCGGCGTTGCCACTGCTGCTTCGGGCCGAACGGATCACGGTCCTGGTGGAGACGGAGCACGCCAGCCGAGCAGCGGAGCCTGCCAGCCAGTTAAGGCGGTTGCGGAAGGCTGGTGTTGCCGTGACGGTGCACCGCTTCCGGGCCGACGGCCGCAAGCTCGGCGAGGCGCTGATCGAGGAAACCCACGCCGTGGACGCCGACTTGTTGGTGATGGGCGCCTTCACCCGCAACCGGCTGACCGAGTTCATCCTCGGCAGCACGACCCGCGAGGTTCTTGCCGCCGCGGACCTGCCCGTGCTCATGCATCACTGAAACAAGCACGTCCAGTGGGGACAGCCATGATCGACAAGCCCAACTTCGTATTGATCCCGGACGACGCGCCCTCCAGGCCACCCACACCGCCGGCCACCGGCAGCACGCTGGCCCGGCTGCGCACCGTCGCGGCAACGCTTGCCAAAGCCGCCTCGCCCGCCGCCACTGCCGTGCGCTCGGCGCTCGGCCACGTCGAACCACCGGTGGAGACCGGCACACCGGGACGGCCACGCCTGGTGTTCGCGGTGGACGCCACCGCCTCACGCGAGCCTGCCTGGGCGGCCGCGCGGCAGGTAACCGATGCGCTGGTCCGGGCATTGCCAGGAGAACTCGACGTGGCGCTGGCCGTGCATGGCGGTTCACGCGTGCATACCTTTACCGCGTTCACCAACGACGCCACCACGCTGCGCGACCGTGCCGCCGGCGTGTCATGCGAGGCCGGGCTCACCCGGATGCTGCCGATCCTCTCCGCCAGCCTGAAGCAGCCAGCGGTCCGGGTGGTGGTTTATATCGGCGACGTGTTCGAGGAGAGTCTGTTTCAGGGTCGTAAGCTCGCCGACGCCATGGGCAGACAGGGCACCCGGCTGATCGTACTGCACGACACGTCAGATCATGTGGCGGCGCGCAACGCAGAATTGTTCTGGGACCTCGCCAAGCGTACCGGCGGCTGCGTGCTGCCGTTCGACGCCAGCGCCTCCGGCCGGCTGCGAGACCTGCTGTCGGCCGTGGCGGTCTATGCTGTCGGCGGCGAAAAGCTGTTGCGGGCGCGCCAGCATGCCCTGCCGGGCGCGGTGATGTTGCTCGACCATCTCGGCAAGCGGAATTGAGCACGCTCGGCTTGCGGACAGGTGGCGGCTTGCGGACAAGCGGGGGCTTGCGGACAGGCGGGGCTTGGGAGACAGGTGGCGGCTCGCGGACAGGTCGATCCAGCCGCCAGCCGACCGCGTCGTTGGCGGTTCAGCCCCCCGTCACACTCATGTGACGCGCCACCGCCGGCTTGTCGTGTCGCCGGTCGATGATGAAATCGTGCCCTTTCGGCTTCCGCGAGATCGCCTCCCGGATCGCATCGTCAAGCTCGTCATCGCTAACGCCGGCCCGCAGCAGCGAGCGAAAATCGGCGGAATCGTCCTGCCCGAGGCACATATAGAGGGTGCCGGTGCAGGTCAGTCGCACCCGATTGCAGCTTTCGCAGAAATTATGCGTCATCGGCGTGATGAACCCGATCCGCCGGCCGGTCTCCTTCACGTCGAAATAGCGTGCCGGGCCGCCGGTCTTGTAGTCGGTATCCTCCAGCGTCCAGATCTTGCGCAGGCGCGCGCGCACCACGGACAGCGGCAGATACTGGTCCGTCCGATCGCCGGTGATGTCGCCCATCGGCATGGTCTCGATCAGGCACAGGTCGAACCCGTGCTCCCCGCACCAGGCAAGCATGCCGTCGAACTCGGTCTCGTTCACGCCCTTCATCGCCACGGCATTGATCTTGACGGCCAGCCCGGCGGCTTTTGCCGCGAATATCCCATCCAGCGTCTGCTCAATCTTGCCCCAGCGGGTGATCTGGCTGAACCGCATCGGATCGAGCGTATCCAGTGAGGCATTGATCCGCTTCACGCCCGCCGCCACCAGCGTTGCCGCATGCTTCGTCAGTTGCGAGCCGTTCGTCGTCACCGTCAGCTCGTTCAATCCATGCCCCAGCCGGTCGCCCAGCTTACCGAACAATCGCATCACGTCGCGGCGGACCAGCGGTTCTCCGCCGGTGATCCGGATCTTCGTCGTGCCAAGCCGGATGAACGCAGCGCACAACCGGTCCAGTTCCTCCAGCGTGAGAAGGTCACGCTTGGGCAGGAAGGTCATGTCCTCGGACATGCAATAGACGCAGCGCAGGTCGCAGCGGTCGGTCACTGAAACCCGCAGGTAGGTGATCGCTCTGCCAAACGGGTCGATCATGATGGGCGCTGTCTCCTTCCGGGCCGGGCTTCCGCCATCCGCCCGTTTGCTATGACGTTGCCTATGACTTGCGCCCCCGGGGCCGACTGTTCAAGTCCTTGCCGGGGACGCGGCCGGAGCCGGTGGCCGGCTCGACTCGCGATAGTACCCGATCGCAGAGCGCGAGACGCGAAGCGGCCACGGTTCGCCGCGTCCCGCGCCGGTTGGCCGGGTCGTGCTGAACCTGTTGCTGCTGGCGGCGGAAAGCCTTCCCGCGGGCGGCGTCGGGCTGCTGGCGGGTGCGGCGGACGGCCTGTTCGTCAGTCCGGCCGGGCCGACGGCTGCGTGGCCCGCCGACACGGCGATCTGCTTCGCCGACGGCGCCGCGGCACGCACCGCTTTAGCCGACTGGCACGGCCTGTTAGCTCTAGATGGCCGGTGCAGACCCACCCCGGGACGGCAAAAACTTCGGCGGCATTTACCTTTTGTTTGGGAAGTCCTGCCAAGCATAGCGTCCCGCCCACTCGATTGGGCTTTCAAGGGGGCGCCCCGTGGACGATCTGCTTGCCGATTTCCTGACCGAGACCAACGAGAGCCTCCTTGAGCTGGATGTCGCACTGATCACCTTGGAGCGCACGCCCGACGACGCGGAGACGCTGTCGTTCATTTTCCGGTTGGTGCACACGATCAAGGGCACCTGCGGGTTTCTCGGCCTGCCTCGGTTGGAGCGCGTCGCACACGCCGGGGAGAATGTGCTGGGCAAGCTGCGCGATCGCACATTGACCGTTACACCGCCGATCGTCAGCCAGGTGCTCGCGGCGATCGACCAGATCAAAGCCATCGTCACCGCATTGAGCGAGACCGGCGCGGAACCGCCGGGTGACGACGCGATACTCATCGCTGCATTGAACGTCACCGCGTCCGGTGAGGCGGCGGCCCTGAACAGGCCGGCGGGCACCGATCCCACGCCCTCTGGAGAGACGCCTCGATCGGCGGAATCAGCCGGGTCATTCGAACCGCTGAACACTGACCCGCCAGCGCATCAGGTACCGGGGCATCAGGTCTTGGTGCCGCAACCGGTGCGGGTGCCGAACCGGGCAGACCTTGTCGCGTCCGCCGGCCAGTCCGGCATGGTGCCGCTGGCTCAGGTTGCACCGCCCCAAAGCCCGCAGACGCTGGCTGTGCAAGCCGTACCCGCCGCCGCGCAGACCATTCGCGTGACGGTTGATGTGCTGGAGAACCTGATGACGCTGGTCAGCGAACTGGTGCTGACCCGCAACCAACTTCTGCAGCTTGCCCGCAACCAGGAGAACAGCGCCTTCACCGTCCCGCTGCAACGGCTGTCGCACATCACCTCCGATCTGCAGGAGGGCGTGATGAAGACGCGCATGCAGCCGATCGGTAACGCCTGGAACAAGCTGCCCCGGCTGGTTCGTGATCTGTCGCACGACATGGGCAAGAAGATCGAACTGACGATGATCGGCGCGGAAACCGAGCTCGACCGGCAGGTGCTGGAGCTGATCAAGGACCCGCTGACCCACATGATCCGCAATAGCGGCGATCATGGCCTGGAGACACCGGCCGAGCGGCGCGCCGCGGGCAAGCCGGAAACCGGCAACATCGTGCTGAACGCCTACCATGAAGGCGGCTACATCATCCTGGAGATCTCCGACGACGGGCGTGGTCTGCCGGTGGACCGCATTCGCGCCAAGGTGCTGTCCAACGGGTTGGCGACGGAAGCCGAACTGGCCGGGATGACCGACGGTCAGATCCAGCGCTTCATCTTTCGCGCCGGGTTCTCGACGGCGGCGTCGATCTCGGCGGTGTCCGGCCGTGGGGTCGGCATGGACGTGGTGAAGACCAATATCGAGAAGATCGGTGGCACGATCGACCTCAAGAGCACCGCCGGCCAGGGCACGGCGTTCACCGTCAAGATCCCTTTGACCCTGGCGATCGTGTCGGCCCTGATCGTCGAGGCTGGCCACGAGCGGTTCGCCATCCCGCAGCTGAGCGTGGTGGAGCTGGTGCGGGCCTCGCGTGGCGTGGACAAGGCGGCCGGCAGCAGCAACAGTGTCATCGAGCGGATCAACAACACGCCGGTCCTGCGCCTGCGCAACCGGCTGCTGCCGCTGGTCAACCTGACCGAGCTGCTGGCGCTGACCAGCGAGGACAAGGGCGAACAGGCTGCTCATATCGTGGTGGCGCAGGTCGGCCAGCAGATGTTGGGCATCATCGTCGACCGGGTGTTCGACACCGAGGAAATCGTCGTCAAGCCGGTCGCCCCTATCCTGCGTCACGTGACGATGTTTAGCGGCAACACCATCCTCGGCGACGGTTCGGTCATCATGATCCTGGACCCGAACGGCATCGCTCGCGCCAGCAGCATCGGCGCCGGTCCCGAAACCAAGTTGCTGCGGGCCAGCGCGGTCGATGCGCAGAGTTCCGGTGCAAAGACCGCGATGTTGCTGTTCCGCGCCGGCGAAACCCAGCGCATGGGCGTGCCGCTGGGTCTGGTCGCCCGGTTGGAGGACATCCCGCGCGAAAAGATCGAGATCTCGTGCGGCGCCCCGGTCATGCAATACCGCGGCAAGTTGATGCCGCTGATCGCCATCAACGGCGGCATCGACCGGCAGAAGCCGACCCAACCACTGCTGGTCTTCGCCGAGGGTGATCGCATCATGGGCCTGATGGTCGATGAGATCATCGACGTGGTGGAAGATCGGCTGGATATCGAACTCGCCGGAGTTCGCCCGGGCCTGCTGGGCAGCGCGGTGATCGGCGGTCAGGCCACCGACGTGCTGGATACCGGCTATTGGCTGATGCAGGCCTGGAAGGACTGGTTCCGCGGTGTTCCGCGGCAGGGTTCGGCAGACGGCCACAAGCACGTCCTGCTGGTGGACGACAGCGAATTCTTCCGCCAGCTGATGGTGCCGACATTGGGCGCCGCCGGGTTCCGCGTCACCGCCGTCAGAAGTGCCGCCGAGGCGCTGCGTCTGCGCGACGCCGGCACCCTGTTCGACGCGATCATCTCGGATATCGAAATGCCCGAGATGGACGGGATCCAGTTCGCCCGCGCCGTCCGGGCCGGCGGACCCTGGGCCGGGCTGCCGCTGCTGGCGATGACCGCGCATTCCGATATGGAACACGTTCGGATCGGCCGCGAGGCCGGGTTCACCGAGTATGTCGCCAAGTTCGAGCGTGAAGCACTGATTGCCAGCCTGCGGGCCCGGCTGGCCGACCCGGTTTCCACCTGACCAGTGAAAGAACCAGCCATGGCGATTGATTTGCAGGAGCGAACGGCTGCCGCGGTGTTGGGTGCCGCCATCCCGGGCGCGGCGGTCGGGAAGGAAACCCAGGTATTGGTCACGCTGAGCGTGGGCGACCAGCTGTGCGGCGTCCCGGTGCTCGCGGTGCGCGACGTGCTGGGCGAGCAGGTCATCACCCGTATCCCGCTCGCGCGTCCGGAAATCGCCGGCAGCCTGAACCTGCGGGGCCGCATTGTCACCGCGATCGACCTGCGGCGCCGGCTGCGACTGCCGCCCGCCCCGCCTGGGCAGGCCCGCATGTCCGTGGTCGCCGAACAGGGGGGCGAGCTGTATGCCCTGCTGGTCGATCAGGTTTCCGAAGTGCTCAGTCTAGACGCCTCGCAGTTCGAGCGAAACCCGCCGACGCTGGAACCGGCCTGGGCCGCATTCAGCAGCGGCGTGTTCCGGCTGGATAGCCGTTTGCTGGTGGTCCTCGACGTTGCCAGGCTGCTGGCGCTGTCCGAGGAGGAATAACATGTCCCGCACCTGCCTGGTCGTGGACGACAGCCGCGTCGTCCGCAAGGTGGCACGCCGCATCCTGGAGTCGAACGGCTTCGCGGTCACCGAGGCGTCCGACGGGCAGATCGCCCTGGATGCCTGTCGGGAAGAGCTGCCTGATTGTGTCCTGCTCGACTGGAACATGCCGGTGATGGACGGCCTGACCTTCCTGCAGACGCTGCGCAAGGAGTTCGGTCCCGACAAGCCCCTGGTGGTGTTCTGCACCACCGAGAACGACCTGGGGCATATCGAAGCGGCGATCCTGAACGGCGCCCAGGAATACATCATGAAGCCATTCGATGAGGAGATCCTGACCGGCAAATTTGCTCAGGTCGGGCTGCTGTGACGGCCTCGCCGCTGAGCTTTGGAACCGCGACGGCTTCCCGCCCGTCGGCCGCCGCCGCATCCCCGACCCCGTCGGTACGCGTCATGATCTGCGACGACTCGGCCGTGATCCGACGCGCTGTTGCCCGCATCCTCGAATCCGATCCCGAGATCACCGTGGTGGCCAGGCTCGAGAACGGCAAGGCCGCGGTCGAGCAGGTCCGGGCGCTGCGGGTCGATGTCGTGGTGCTGGACATCGAGATGCCGGTGATGGACGGGCTGACCGCCCTGCCCCAGTTGCTGCTGGCCGATCCCGGCATTCGGGTCATCATGGCGTCCACCCTGACGACCCGCGGTGCTGACATCGCCCTGCGCGCGCTGCGGTTGGGTGCGTCGGATTATGTCGCCAAGCCGTCCAGCGTCGGCACCGTCGACGACGGCGATTTCAGGCGCCAACTGCTGGAGAAGGTGAAAGCCCTGGGCCGCGTTCGCCGCCGGGCAGCTATGTCGGCGCCTGCTCGACCAGCGGTCGCCCTGCGCCCGGCTCCGGCGATCGCCGCAAGGCTGCTGGCCGTCGGCAGCTCGACTGGGGGACCTCAGGCGCTGTTCACCCTTGTTCAAGGCCTTGGACGCTCGCTGGGTGTTCCGGTCGTGCTGACCCAGCACATGCCGGCGACGTTCACCCCGATCCTGGCAGACAACCTGAACCGCCTCGGTCTGATGCCCTGTGCCGAGGCGGTCGACGGCGAGACGCTGATGGCCGGGCGGCTCTATCTGGCACCCGGCGACAAGCATCTTCTGGTGGAAGGTGGCCGGGCCGGCCTGCGGGCGCGGCTGACAGCCGATCCACAAGAAAACTTCTGCCGGCCGTCGGTCGATCCAATGCTGCGCAGCGCCGCCGTCGCCTGCGATGGGCGGGTGCTGGTGACGATGCTGACCGGCATGGGCCATGACGGCCTGAACGGGACGGGCAGGGTCATCGAGGCCGGTGGCGCCGCGATCGGTCAGGACGAGGCCTCCAGCGTGGTCTGGGGCATGCCCGGCGCCATCGCCAAGGCGGGACTTTGCCACGCGGTGCTGCCGCTGCCGAAGATCGCGCCAAAGCTCCTGGAAATGCTGAAAGGAGCCCGAGCATGACCACGCCGCTGTCTCCGCTGGCGTTCGAGACGCTGGCCGCGCTGCTGAAGAGCAGATCCGGTCTGACCATCGGCACCGACAAGCTGTATCTGCTGGAGACCCGTTTGGCCAGCATCGTCAAGCGCGAAAAACTTCCTGATTTGAACGGATTGGCAGATCACTTGCGGCGCCCCGGAAGCGATGCGCTGGCCCGCGACGTGGTCGAGGCGATGACCACCAACGAGAGCTTCTTTTTCCGCGACGAGAAGCCGTTCCAGCATTTCCGCACCCAGGCGCTGCCGCGGCTGGTCGCCGCGCGCCCCCCCGGCAGCACGTTGCGTGTCTGGTCGGCGGCGGCGTCATCCGGGCAGGAGGCCTATTCGCTTGCGATGATCATCGCCGAGTCGACCTCCCTGCTCGGCGGACGGAAAGTAGAGATCATCGGCACCGACATTGCCCGCGAGCAGCTGGCCCGTGCCCGCGACGGGATGTACACCCAGTTCGAGATCCAGCGCGGCCTGCCGGTGCAGATGCTGATGCGCTATTTCCGCAAGGACGACACGGCGTGGCGCATCGCCGACAGCATTCGAGCGATGGTGCAGTTCCGCGAATACAACCTGCTGACCGACTTGCGCGCACTGGGGCGGTTCGACATCGTGTTCTGCCGCAACGTGCTGATTTATTTCGACCAGCCGACGAAAGCCCGCGCGCTGGAGGCAATCTCTGGGCTGATGCCGGCCGACGGCCTGTTGTATCTTGGCGGTGCGGAGACCGTCCTTGGGATCACGACGCGCTTCTCGCCGATGCCAAATGAGCGCGGGGTTTATGGCGTGGTGCCAGGAACACCGGCCGCCGCGGCATCGCGCATGGCGGCGGTGGGCTGATCGCGGCAGGCTTATGAGCAGCGCATCGCTTCGGTGGCGCGCTGGCTGGGTGCCGGGCTGGCCGGTTTCAGACGATCGCGCTCTAAACGGATTTGAGGAGGACCGTCAGCTTTGTGACTGCGGTCTGCTTGTCGGTCTTGTCCAACGCGCCAAGCTCTGCGGCCAGACGGTCCATCGCGCACTCATAGATCTGCCGTTCGGAGAAGCTTTGGTCCGGCTGTCCGGCAGTGCGATGCAGGTCACGCACCACCTCGGCGATCGCCAAAGGATCGCCGGAGTTGATCTTCGCCTCGTATTCCTGCGCCCGGCGCGACCACATCGTGCGCTTGACCCGGGCCTTGCCGCGCAGGACGGTCATTACCTCGTCGAACAACTTGCGGCTCGCCAGCTTGCGCAGGCCAGCGGTGCGCGCCTTGGGCACCGGAACCCGCAGCGTCATGCGGTTCTCTTCGAACGTGATTTGGATCAGTTCCAGCCTGTGGCCGGCGATCTCTTCCACCGCGATCCGCTCCACCCTGCCGACCCCGTGCGTCGGATAGACCACGTGATCCCCCTCGAGGAAGATTTCCGCCTTGGCGATCGCCCGTGGCGTCAGATTTGGCCCGTTATGCAGTGGGCGGGCGCCTGGCCGCGGCTCCGAGGCCATCCCGGCGGCTTGACCCGTCGGCTGTTCCGCCACCTCGTCCGACACGTCCTTGACTGCCTGCCGCTCGCCCATCGTTCTACCCGCCGTCTTGCTCACCGCCCTCGTTGAAGCGGTTCCAACATAATTTAGCGCCCTGAGGCTGATCCGCCCCGGCAGAACCCGATACTGATGTCGGCCTGTTCCGTCGTGTCCACGCTATTGTGCGACCTCGATGCATCGCTGTGCGAATGTTATTTGCGCTGCGATCGGTCCCGCCATCCCAAGCACCCCCGAAATCGGTCGCCTGTCCAAGGGCTTGCCAGGCCGCCGAAGGCCTTCACTCCGCGGAATGCTGGTGACCGTCAGGCTTTGCCAGGCTCCTCCGAGAAAAGCTCGGCCTTGCCCGGCTTGTCCTTCCAGTCGTCCGCATCGTCCGGCGGCGTCCCCTTGCGGGTGATATTAGGCCACAAGGTCGCGAACTGGCGGTTTTTTTCCGCCCACGGAGTCGATCGGTCGTCGCTGTCCGGAAGAATGGCCTCGGCCGGGCATTCCGGTTCGCAGACCCCGCAGTCGATGCACTCGTCGGGATGGATGACAAGCATGTTCTCGCCGACGTAGAAGCAATCCACCGGGCACACTTCAATACAGTCCATGAACTTGCAGCGAATGCAGTTTTCGGTGACCACATAGGTCATTCGGGAACCCCTGGATGTGGGAGAAGCGCGGCGCCGGGCCGGCTGATCAAGGCTGGCGATATGCCGATGAATCCACTCCGATGCAAGGTGTTGCTGACACATCGCTGACATCAACGTAAAGCAGGCGCGCCTCGGTCGCGCCGCCGCGCCGGGTCGCGAGACCGGCGACACGCAGGACCCGGACCGTGCCATGCACCGGGATGGTCAGCACGTCGCCGACCCGCAACTTGGCGTGCGGCTTGCCTGTTGGCTGGCGATTGACCCGGATCGAGCCTTTCGCCGCCAGGCCGGCGCAGTCGCTGCGCGCCCGCAGCACCCTGGCGCACCACAACCATTTGTCCAGGCGCTGCCAGTCCCGATCTTCGGTGTCGTGGTCCGTGCTGCCCGCTATCGTGCGCCTCCTCGCTTTAACGCCGCCAGTGCGGCGAATGGTCCGTTGACGCCCGGCATCGGGGCCGGCTGGTCGATGACAAGCGGTCGCCGCCGGCGTAGCGGCATCAGCATGGCCGGGGCCGGCGGACCCTGCTGATCAGGTTCCAGCCCGGCGGCCGGCAGCACCCGGAAGCCCAGCTGGCGCAGGACGGCCGGCACCATGTCCGGCTTGATGGCGAAGCGCGATGCCAGCCCAGACGGCAAAGCCGCCGGGCCGCGGCGGGAACGGTAACCGAGTTCGCCGGCGACCTTTTCGGCGATATCAAGGCGCAGCAGAATGGGCCCGGCCTCCACCCAGCCCGCCGTCGCGGCGAAGCCGGCCGGCCAGTCCGGCTGATGAGCGAGGATCGACACCAGTGCGGGATTAGGTAGTTCGGGTGTCACCACGCCCTGGTTCAACGCCCACAGCCTTGCCCGCATCGCCGCGGCGCGCAGCTTCATCAGGGCCGGCATGAACAAAGCGAACCGTCCCGACCGGACGCCCAAAGCCCGTAGCCGTGGCCGAAGCTCAGGTGACAGGGTTTCCTCATCCACGCCGGGGATGAGACCAAGCGCCTCGGTCAGCCGGTGCAGCGCACCGCGCAACGCGGGCTGGTCGCGTGCCATCAGTTGCGCCGCGAACAGCGGAGCGAGGTCAGCGCGGATCTGCCCGTCCAGCCATGCCTGAAGCCGGCTTGTGATCCGCTCGCGCCCCGCGCCGTCCAGGAATTCGCTCTCCAGCACATGCACGCGCGGCCGCAGCGCCACCGTGCCTCGCATCAGCCTGGCCACCGGCACGCCGTCCCAGGTCAGCCGATGATCCGCGGTCAAGCCGAACGCCCCGTCGGCCGCCGCCGCCAACACATCGACGCGGCGCGGTATCTCGGCGCGCAAGGCGCGTCTGGCCGCGCGCAACACCAGCTTTTTCTCGTCCCCGACCGCGAGCGGATCCGGCACGAAGCCAAATCCGGCCACGTGCCCGACGTCGTGACCTTCGACCACGACCTCGCCGCGGACGGTGACGGCGGACAGCAGTTCCTGACCCTCGGCCTCGTCCAGCCGCCGCATCAGGTGGGCCGAACGGCGGTCGACGAAGCGGGTCGTGAGGCTTTGGTGCAGCGCGTCCGACAGCTTGTCCTCGACCTCACGGGCGCGCGCCTGCCAGTGGCCGGAGTCCCTGACCCAGTCGGTCCTGGCGGCGATATACGACCAGACGCGGACCCCGGACAGCCGCTGCATCAGCGTGTCGATGTCCCCGTCCGCTCGGTCGAGTCCGGCGATCTGCGCCGCCAGCCAGTCGGTCGGCAGCGTGGTGTCGGTGGCCACGTGGCTGAAAACCCGAGCACAGAGACGGGCGTGCGTGTCATCGGCCAGCTTGCGGAAATCGGGGATCTGGCAAGCCTCCCACAGCAGCCGGGTCCGACGCCGGCCATCGGCCAGGTCGCGGATCGACGGATCGCGTGACAGGACGGTCAAGGTTTCCAGATCCGACGCCTCGTTCCCGCGCACCAGGCCCGGACGCGGCGGCGGCACGTTCAGGCTGTGGATCAGCCCGTCGAGCGAGGAAAAATCCAGCTCGCTGTTGCGCCAGCAGAGCATCTCGAGCGAGTCGAACGAATGCGCCTCGACCGCGGCGACGACCTCGTCAGGGATCGGCGGGCACTCGGTCGTTGTGCCGAACGTCCCGTCCCGCATGCCGCGGCCGGCTCGGCCGGCGATCTGGGCGACCTCGGAGGCGGTCAGCCGGCGGGGACGATGACCGTCGAACTTGCCCAAGCCGGCGAAGGCGACGTGGTCCACGTTCATGTTCAGGCCCATGCCGATGGCATCGGTGGCGACCAGGAAATCGACCTCGCGCTCCTGATACAGCGCGACCTGGGCGTTGCGCGTGCGCGGCGACAGGCGGCCCATCACCACCGCACAGCCGCCCTTGCGGCGCCGGATCAACTCGGCCAGCGCGTAGATCTCGGCGGCGCTGAAGGCGACGACGGCGGTGCGCGGCGGCAAGCGCACCAACTTGGCCGGACCGGCGTATGATAGCTGCGACAGCCGTGGCCGGGTCTCGATCTGCGCGGACGGCACCAGGCGCCGGATCAGCGGCGCGATCGTTTCGGCCCCCAGGAACATCGTCTCGACCATGCCACGCGCATGCAGCAGGCGATCGGTGAACACGTGCCCGCGGTCGGCATCGGCGCACAGCTGAATTTCGTCCACCGCCACGAACTCGGTGTGGCGGTCCAGCGGCATCGCCTCCACGGTGCAGGAGAACCACCTGGCGTCGGGCGGGATGATCTTCTCCTCGCCGGTGATCAGGGCGACGTGGCGGGCGCCCTTGACCGCCACCATGCGGTCGTAGTTCTCCCGCGCGAGCAGCCGCAGCGGGAACCCGATGATGCCGGATGCGTGGGCCAGCAACCGCTCGATGGCGAGGTGTGTTTTGCCGGTGTTGGTCGGGCCCAGGACGGCCTTGACGCGAGCGGCGAAACCGGAGTCGGAGCCGAGCATGGATGAATGTTTGGATGCTGCGGCGCGGAATGCAAGCTTTGATGTGTGGCAGCAGTTCTCGTCGCGCCGGGCCGTTCGCCGCGCGATCAGGCGAGCACCTAGCGGTTGCCCGCGACCCACGGCCGGCAAGGCTCCGAGTTTCGGCCGCGAACCGGGGGGAAGAGGCACAGGGTCGCATCGCTGATCCGTTGGTCGGCCTTTCCGCCAGCGCCCTGTGCCGGCTTTTGTGCATAACGGATTTACAGCAAGGGAATTTGTGTATCATGTTCGGGTTAATATGAGACAAAAATGGCCTTGCTGCGAACGCATGAGACTCAAATCACGGCGCGCCCCTCCGCGATGTTCAGCAGCGCCGGGAAAGCATAGATCGCCCCTCTCCGGCCGGCACTATCCCGCAGCGTTCGGAGAATTCCAGACTCGCGCAGGACCGAGAGGAACCGCAGGGCGGTCGGCTTCGGAATCTGCGAACCCTCGGTAAAATGGCTGCTGGAGAACACCGGCCGGCCAAACAGGAAATCGACGGCGCTGCCGGCGTGCTGTGAATGGGTCAGTTTGGTGATCTCTCGTAACATTCGCTGATAGAGATCCAGAATGGCCCGCGCCTTGGACTGATTTTCAGAGGCCTGCTCGACGATCCCTTGCAGAAAGAAGATGCACCAGTCGGTCCAGGCTGCGTCGCGGGACACCGCGCGCAACGCCGCGACATACTGATCGCGCCGCGCTTCCAGGTAGCCGCTCATGTAGAAATTGGGGCCGCTGAGTATCTTCCGCTCGAACAGGAACAGCGGAATGATCATGCGTCCCAGGCGACCGTTGCCGTCCTTGAACGGGTGCAGCGCTTCAAATTCAGCATGAATGACAGCGAGTTGCACAAGCGGGTCGAGTTCGCTCTGACTGCCGACATAGGCAGCCCAGGCGTCGAGGCCGGACGTCAGATGCTCCTGCGGGATCGGCACGAAGTTCGCCTGATCGATCGGACAGCCAGCAGGGCCGATCCAGTTCTGTTCGGTGCGGAAGGCGCCGGGGTCTTTGTCGCGGCCCCGCACGCCATCCATCAGCAAGGCATGCGACGCGCGCAGCAAATGCGGGGTGAGCGGGCGGTCCTCGACAGCCTTGGCGGTGGCCTGAAGCGCGGCGCGGTAGTTGCTGATTTCCTCGGCGTCATCGCGCTTTGGTTGAAAAACGCCGCCACCGTCGCCGCCGGCCTCGATCTCCAGCACCTCACCCATGGTGACGTTCGTGCCCTCGATCTTCGAGGACAACACCGCTTCCTGCGTCGTCAGCGGGGAGAGCAGGACGGAGGCGTTCGGGATCGCGGCGACAAGGCCATCGTAACGGGCGAGCGCCGCATTCGCGCTGCCGATGAGCGGCACCAGCCGCGGCCAGTCGATCTTGTCGGGCGGAAAGCCGCCGAGACGGTAGCGAACCGGGCTGCTCACGCCGCTGCCTTCAACACCGCCGTCCGATTAAGGGCAGCATCGGCAATAGGTGCGTCAGCACGCCAATAAAGCTGCCCGACAAAACATAGGCTTAGGGCCTGTTCGACAAAGAGCTTCATAGCAATTAATGTAGCACAGGCCCTAAGCGCCGAACGGCCGAAGACGGGCATGCGGATCTTGCCGGTCATGGTCGCCAAAGCTGCTGTTTTGTCCGGTGCCACGCAACAGTTCCTGAAGTCGACCCGCCGCCCCCTATCGCCATCCGCATTCGCGCCGTCAATCCGATTTGAGAATAAAGGCGAACGGCATGCTCAACGCCTTGGCTTGCACTTTGGCCGCCAGAGGTTGCTCCTCTGCTTGACACCTCCCGCGACCCAAGGCTTGTGTGCCGGCCCTGATGCGGACCCCGGGACACCAGACCATGCATGCCTATCGCACCCACACCTGTGGCGCGCTACGCGCCGCCGACGCCGGTCACGAAGCCCGCCTGTCGGGCTGGGTGCATGCCAAGCGCGACCACGGTGGCCTGCTGTTCATCGACCTGCGCGACCACTACGGCCTCACCCAGTGCGTGTTCGCCGCCGGCTCCCCCGCGTTCGCCGCCGCCGACGCGGCGCGAGCGGAAAGCGTGATCACGGTCACCGGCCAGGTCGTGATGCGCGAGGCCGGCACCGTCAACCCCAGGCTGCCCACCGGCGAAATCGAACTGCGCGCCACCGCTCTGGTCGTGCAATCGGCGGCTGAGGTGCTGCCGATGCAGGTGGCCGGCGAGGAACGCTTTCCGGAAGACATCCGCCTGAAATACCGCTTCATCGACTTGCGGCGGGAAAAGCTGCACCGCAACATGGTGCTGCGCTCCCAGGTCATCACCTCGCTGCGCCAGCGGATGATCGCGGCCGGCTTCCTGGAGTACCAGACGCCGATCCTGACCGCATCCTCGCCGGAGGGCGCGCGCGACTTCCTGGTGCCCGCGCGCTTGCATCCGGGCCAGTTCTACGCCCTGCCGCAGGCGCCGCAACAGTTCAAGCAGTTGCTGATGGTCGCCGGCTTCGACCGCTATTTCCAGATCGCACCCTGTTTCCGCGATGAGGCGTCGCGCGCCGACCGCTCGCCCGGCGAGTTCTACCAGCTCGATTTCGAGATGAGCTACGTGACGCAAGAGGACGTGTTCAACACCATCGAACCGGTGATCGCCGGGGTGTTCGAGCAATTCGCCGACGGTCGCGCCGTCACCGCGCCGCCCTTCCAGCGCATCCCGTATGACCAGGCGATGCTCGAATTCGGCTCCGACAAGCCCGACCTGCGCAACCCGATCCGCATCGCCGACGTCACCGAACACTACGCCGGCTCGGGGTTCGGCCTGTTTGCCCGCATCGCGGCATCCGGCGGCGTGGTCCGCGCGATTCCAGCGCCCGGCGCCGGCACCCAGCCGCGCAGCTTCTTCGACAAGCTGAACGACTGGGCCAAGGCCGAGGGCCAGGGCGGCCTGGGCTACATCACCTTCGATGCGGACGGCCCCAAAGGTCCGATCGCGCGCAACCTGGAAGCTGACCGCGCCGAGGCGATCCGCCTCGCCTGCGGCCTGAGCCCGGGCGACGCCGTGTTCTTTGTCGGCGGCAAGCGCGACAGCGCGCCGAAGTTCGCGGGCGTGGTGCGCACGCGGGTGGCCGATGAACTCGGCCTGCTGGAGAAGGGTGCCTTCCGCTTCTGCTGGGTCACCGACTTCCCGATGTTCGAACTGAACGAGGAAACCGGCCTGGTCGACTTCAGCCATAACCCGTTCAGCATGCCGCAAGGCGAGCTGAACGCGCTGAACACCCAGGATCCGCTGACCATCAAGGCCTTCCAGTACGATATCGTGTGCAACGGTATCGAACTGTCCTCGGGCGCGATCCGCAACCACCGTCCCGACATCATGATCCGCGCCTTCGAGATCGCCGGCTACACTCAGGCCGATGTCGAGGCGCGGTTCGGCGGCATGCTCAACGCCTTCCGCTACGGCGCCCCGCCGCATGGCGGTTCCGCGCCCGGCATCGACCGCATGGTGATGCTGCTGGCGGACGAACCGAATATCCGCGAAGTGATCCTGTTCCCGCTGAACCAGCAGGGCGAGGACCTGATGATGGGGGCGCCCGCCCCGGTCACCGCCGCTCGCTTGAAGGAGCTGTCGCTGAAGCTCGACATCCCGCCGCCCCGGCCGGCCCGCCCGGCACCCCAGGTCACGGGTGGCTGAGGCAGCGCCGAAGCAGACGTTGTGCGGTGGCGTGGTGTGTTCGGATACGCCTATGCTCACGCGCCCGTTCGCGGCGACCTTTCCAGCGGAGTTGTTCATGCGCGTTCCCGCCGCACTCGGCGCACTGATTTTTGCCAGCGTCCTCGCCGTTCAGTCCGCCGTGGCGGCGAGCGCCCCGCCGCCGGCCGCGGCGCCGAACCAGGTTGGGCTGCTGGCGCACAAGGCGCTGTACACGTTGACTCTGGGCAGCGCGAAGAGTGGCGACGTGGTCGCCGCTCGTGGCACCATGGGATACGAGGTGACGGACGCGTGCGATGGCTGGGCGGTGCGCCAGCGGTTGCGCATGACCGTCACCAACGCCGATGGCCAGGATATCGAGATGGCCTCGGACTACGCCACCTGGGAATCCAAGGACGGCCTGAAGTTCCGCTACCATATGCGGCAAATGACGGACACGGCGGTGACCAGCCAGACGGACGGGGAGGCGTTCCTGCCAAAGACCGGCGCGGCAGGCGAGGCGCATTACACCACGCCGCACGACAGCGTCAGCAAGTTGCCGGCCGGGACGGTGTTCCCGATGGCTCACACCGCCGCGATCATCGCCGCGGCGCGCGACAAGAAGCGCTTCATCAGCCTGCCGTTGTTCGATGGAACGGACGACAACGGAGTCGAGGACAGCTTCATCGTGGTGCTCGATTGGAAGCAGCCGATGGCGACGCAGTGGCCGGTGCTGTCTCTGCTCCCCAGCACCCGGGTTCACATCGCCTTCTTCGACCATACCGCGGAAGCGGTTACCCCAAGCTACGAGGTCGGGATGCGCTACTGGGTCAACGGCGTCGCTGACAACATGCAGATGAATTTTGGTGACTTCGTCATGAACGCGAAGATGAAAGACTTCGCTCCGCAGGCCCACCACTGCTAGTGGTCCGACCCCAACGCTTGCGTCCCGCAAGCGTTGGGACAAGTCGGCCCACCAGCGACTCTCTGGTGGTGCGATTCAGCTAACGAATGGGAACCATCCGTTAGCATCGCAACGCTAGCGCCGACCTGCGATGACGGCGTGAGCCGAGCGATCAGGAAGAACAACCACACCGCCCGATCAACCCGACCCGGCCGAACCGCGTTGTCCGACCGGCGAGTGATATGGCAGAGCCGGTGGTTTTACCGCTTCGGCCTTTTACCGCTTCGGGGCCGGCAGTTTCTCGGACTCCGCATGGTGCGCGGTTTCGGCGGCGTGCCGGTCCGAGGTCGGCGTCCCGGTGGGCTGCTCGCTGACGTCGCGCTGCCGCGGCTGCTTGTCGGTCGTCTCAGACCCGCTGTTCTCAGACCCGCTCTTCCCAGACCCGCTTTTCTCTGGCCCGCTTTTCTCTGGCCCGGTGATGCCGGAATTGGCCGGCGGGTCGCTGGCCGGGAAGGTCTCCTTCAAGGCCTCGTCGCGCTCCTGTTCCGACGGTGTCTGGGCTGACATGGCGGTTCCTTTCCTGCGGCTGGATGCCGTTCACGTCTGGAACGTCTCAATCGGCAAGCGGTTCGCCTTCCCGAGTCCGCCACATCGTGCCAGGCTGTGGTGATGACCGCACCTGTCCGCCTCGGCATGCTGACCCCGTCCTCCAACACCACGCTGGAGCCGGTGACGACCGCCATGCTGACGAAGCTGCCCGCCGTGTCGGTGCATTTTTCACGCTTTCGGGTGACCGAGATCGCCTTGACCGACGGGGCGCTGGCGCAGTTCGACGACCGGCCGATCATGGCCGCGGCCGAGCTTCTGGCGCACGCGAAAGTCGACGTCATCGCCTGGAACGGGACCTCGTCGGGCTGGCTGGGGTTTGATGCGGACGTTCGGCTGTGCGAGCGGATCGAGGGTGCGACCGGCATCCGGACCAGCACCTCGATGCTGGCGCTGAACGAGATCCTGGCCGCCACCGGGGTGAAACGGTTCGGTTTGGTCACGCCATACCTCGATGCCGTCCAGCGGCGGATCGTCGCCAACTATGCCACCTTGGGCATCGCCTGCACGCCAGAGCGGCACCTGGGTATCCAGGACAACTTCGCCTTCGCCGAGGTGACGTCGGAGACGCTTAGCGAGATGGTGCGGGCAGTCGCGGCGGACCAACCGGACGCGATCGGCATCATCTGCACCAACCTCAGGGCCGCCCCGCTGGTGGCGGCGCTGGAGCGGGAGACCGGCATCCCGATCTACGACACCATCGCCACCGCGGTGTGGAAGAGCCTGAAGCTGACGGGGGTCGATCCGGCGCCGCTGCGGGATTGGGGCCGTCTGTTCAGCGTCTGATCAGCGTCTGTGGTCCGCCCGCGCCGCCACCGACATCGCCGCATGACCCGGCAGCACCGTTGCAACTGCCGCTCTGTCGAGATCCGGGGCTACCAGCGGACGCCGCCTGAAGCGCGCTAATTCTAAAGCGCTTCTAGGCTGACCAGAAACGGTCAGCACGCTCTACCCCATTGTTTTCACGAGTAACTTTATCAGCCAGACTTTTCCAGTCAGGTTGATGTTGCTCTAATGCAGCGTCACCGAGGACGATGCGCCTGCCTCCGCCCCCAGCGCGAGGCGCGCGTTGATCGCGGCCGCGACTTCCTGCATCGAGGCGAAGCGGCCCACCTCGGTCAACACGTCCCAGTGCAACTGTTCGATCCGGAAGCCACCGTCCTCCTGGCTGATCATGAAACTAGGGCCGACCGCGTCGTCGCCGGTCTTCGGCACCAAGACAAGGGTCGCTTCGTCGCCACCCTGCAGTTCAACCGACCAGGCCGGCGCGATCGCGGCCATCGCCCGCTTCAAATCAGCGACCTCGGCGCTGCCGATCGGCCGCGCCCGTACCGCAACGGCATGGGTCTGGTGCGCCTGGAAGCCACTCCGCTTGATAGCCATCGCAATCCTCCGATTCGCGCCGGTTCCGCGCGAAAGTCGCGGCAAGAAGCTTTGTTCTGGCACAGAAGCGAAGCAAAAGGAAGTCTCTTTTAACAACAAAAATGGAAATTATAACACACGCTGAGACTAATTCTCGCTTATCGTCGCGACGGGCGAGACGCCGCCGCCGATCGGCGGGCGAGTGTCAGGACCGCATTCCGGCACAGCGCGTGGTCCGGCCAGCCGGTTCGTTTGCAGCCGCGTTCGGCCTCCGCCAACGCGGCCATGGCGGTGGTCAAGGTCGCCGCCGGCCACAGCCCGAGCGAGCGGGTAAAGGCGGCGATCTTCTGGTAGAACACTGGCGGCCGTAGGCCCTTCACCGCGTCGGCCGCCGCCAGACCGTGCTCGTCCATCGCCAGCCGCGCGCGGTGCAGCTTCTGCAGATGACCGAGTGCTGCGCGCAGGACCTGGACCGGTGCGGCACCCTCCGCGACCGCCGCTTCCAGGGCTCGGTCGGCGGTCGCAACATCGCCGATGGTGGCCGCGAACAGTGCGTCGTCCAGCGACAGGCCGGCGAGGTCACCGACGCAGGTCATCGCCGCATCGAGATCGACCCGGTTGCCCAGTCCGACATAGAGCGCCAGCTTTTCCAGCTCTGCCCGCGTCGAGGCTCGATCCGCGCCGAGTTGCTGCGACAACCAGGCCAGAGCCTCGGGCTCGATGCCGGCGCCGGCGGCGCGCAGGGTTTCCCGGATGGTCTCTTCCAGCGCTCGGCCCGCCTCGGGATAGCAGCCGATCGCCACCCCGCTGGTGGCCGCCTCAAGTGCCGTTCGCAGCCTGGACCGCGCCTGGATCGCCGGTGCCTCCAGCACCACCAGCGCCGGCGCGCTGCCTTTCAGCAACAGCTGAACCGGATCGGTCGCCGCATCGGTGACATCGCGGACCCGGACCACGCGCCGGCCGCCCAGCAGCGACAAACCCGCCGCTTCGTCAGCCAGCTGCCTGATCGCCTCGCGCGGCAGTTCGCTGACCAGGAAGGGATCGTCGAGCGAACCGACAACCGCGCGCACCAAGGCCTCGGCGCGGTCGCGGATCATCCCGGCATCCTCGCCGTACAGCAACACCACCCGGCAGTCCCCGGGGTCGCGCAGGAAGCCGGACACCCGGGCGGGCGGCAGTTTCACCGGCGTTATCCGACCTGTTTCGCCGATTGCCGGCGAAACCAGATCGCCAGCTGACTGGCGATCTGCGACGCGACGTTCTCGGCGATGCTCTTCTGCTTCGCCTCGATTTCCAGGTCGACCGCGAAATACTGCGAGTCAAAGACGTTGACGCCGTCGATCGCGCGGGCACTGCCGGAGGTCAGCGGGGTGCGCTTGGCGTCATGCGCCAGCAGCGTCCAGGCGGCGTTTCCGGACAGCCGGACGCGGGTCGCGAGATCGTTCGTCTCGATCGCGATGCCCTCGCCGGCAATGCTGAAGGACACCTTGAGATCATAGGTCGAAGGGGTGCCGGAATCGTCGCCGAAGCGTTCCTGCAACGCCTGGCGAAGCAACTGCCCCGGCCGTTCCGGGATGATGGCGACATAGACCGACGCCAGGTCGCGCTGGGCCACACCGGGCTTGCCGGACGCCGTCGGCATGTAAACCGGGTGAAACCCGCAGCCGGCCAAGGTTGTCAGCGACCCGAAGCAGACCAGCCGGCGGTTGATCGCGGGCTTCATCCGGCGACCACGAAGTTGACGATCCGGTCGGGGACATGCACGCGCTTGACGATCCGCTTGCCGTCCAGCGCCTTGGCGACATTGGGATCGGCTTCCGCGGCAGCCAGAACGACGTCGGCGGGGGCATTCGGCGCCATCTCGACGGTGCCCCGCAGCTTGCCCATCACCTGCACCGCGATGGTGACGCTTTCGGCGACCAGCAACGCCGGATCGGCTTCCGGCCAGACCAGTTCAGCCACCAGATGGCCGCTGTCGGGAAACAGACGGGCGTAAATCTCCTCGGCCAGATGCGGCATCATCGGGCTGCCGAGGCGGGCCAGGGTCTCGACTGCCTCGCGACGCGCCCAGGCCAGGCCGGCTTCGGACCCGCCGGTTTTCGGCCCGCCCGTGTTCGACCCGCCGGGTTTCGACCCGCCCGGTTTCGACACTGTCCGTTCGGCCTCGGTAATGGCATTGGCCAGCTCGTATAGCCTGGCAACCGCGACGTTGAAGGCGAAACTCTCTAGCGCCTCGGTCACCGCGGCGATGCAGCGATGGGTCGCCCGGCGCAGGGTGCGACCGACAGGACCAAAGGCATCCGGCATCATCTCGGACCGAACGCCCTCCAGCGCTTCGGCGAGACGGAAGATGCGCTGGGTAAAACGGAACGCGCCGGCCGCACCCGCCTCGGTCCATTCCATGTCCCGCTCCGGCGGGTTGTCGGACAGGATGAACCAGCGTGCCGTGTCAGCGCCGTACCGCGCGATGATCGCGCCGGGGTCGATGGTGTTGCGCCTGGACTTGCTCATCGCCTCGACCCGGCCGACGACAACCGGCTCATTGGTTTGCCGCAGCACGGCAACGCCGTCGGGACGCTTTTCCACCTCGTCCGGATACAGCCAGCGCTGGTCGGCGGTGCGGTAGGATTCGTGGTTCACCATGCCCTGGGTAAACAACCCGGCGAACGGCTCGTCGACCGAGATGTGCCCGGTGTCCTTCATCGCCCGGGTAAAGAATCGGGCATACAGCAGATGCAGGATCGCGTGCTCGATGCCACCGATGTACTGATCGACTGGCAGCCAGTGATCCACCGCCGCCTTGACCATCGGCACGTCGGCGTGCGGGCTGCAGTAGCGAGCGAAATACCAGGAACTGTCGACGAAGGTGTCGAACGTGTCGGTTTCCCGGCGGGCCGGTTCACCGCATCGCGGACAGGCAACGTGCTTCCAGGTCGGATGGTGGTCCAGCGGGTTGCCCGGTCGATCGAATGTCACGTCGTCCGGCAGCCGAACCGGCAGCTGGTCGTCCGGCACCGGCACGACGCCGCAGGTCGGGCAGTGGATGATCGGGATCGGGCAGCCCCAGTAGCGCTGGCGCGAGACCCCCCAGTCGCGCAGCCGCCAGTTGGTCAGGCCCTTGCCGATGCCCTGCTGCCGCAGCCGGTCGATGGCGGCGCGCTTGGCGGCGTCGACATCGAGTCCGTTCAGGAAGTCCGAGTTGAACGCGGTTCCCGGCCCGACATAGGCCTCCGCCTCGATCGCGAAGCGGGCCGGATCGGCGTTCGGCGGCAGCACCACCGGAACCACATCCAGACCATATTTGCGGGCGAAATCCAGATCGCGCTGGTCATGCGCGGGGCAACCGAATATCGCCCCCGTGCCGTATTCCATCAGCACGAAGTTGGCGATCCACACCGGGTAGGTGGCGCCGGCGATGAACGGGTGCGCGGCCCGCAGCCCGGTATCGAAGCCCAGCTTCTCGCCGGTCTCGATGGTGGCTTCCGAGGTTCCGCGGCTGCGGCATTCCGCCACGAACCGCGCCGCGTCGGGGTCGCGGACACTGACCGCGGCGGCCAGCGGATGTTCCGGGGCGATCGCCAGGAACGACATGCCGAACAGGGTGTCGGGCCGGGTAGTATAGACCTCGATCGGATCGGGGCCGGCGGGATCGGTGCTGGCGGTACCGGTGCCGCGCGGGTTGGTGCCGCCAGGATCGGGGCCGCCGGTCAGGGTGAAGCCGAGGCGGGCGCCTTCGCTGCGGCCGATCCAATTGGCCTGCATCAGCCGCACCCGTTCCGGCCAGCGGTCCATCTTGTCCAGCGAGTTCAGCAGGTCCTGGGCATATTTGGTGATGCTGAGGAACCACTGGCTGAGTTGCTTCTTCTCGACCGGCGCGCCGGAGCGCCAGCCGCGGCCATCGATCACCTGCTCGTTCGCCAGCACGGTGCCGTCGACCGGATCCCAGTTGACCCAGCTTTCCTTGCGTTCGACCAGGCCGGCCCGCAGGAAGTCGAGGAAGAGCTTCTGCTGATGGCGGTAATACGCCGGCTCGCACGTGGCGAACTCGCGCTCCCACTCCAGCGACAGACCCATGCGCTGCAGTTCCGCGCGCATGGTGGCGATGTTCTCGTAGGTCCAGGTCGCGGGGTGGATGCCACGCTCGCGGGCGGCGTTCTCGGCCGGCAGGCCAAACGCGTCCCAGCCCATCGGATGCATGACCGAGAAGCCCCGCGCGCGCTTGTAGCGGGCGACCACATCGCCAAGGGTGTAGTTGCGGACGTGCCCCATGTGGATCTTGCCGCTGGGGTAAGGGAACATCTCCATGACGTAGTATTTCGGCTTGCCGTCGGTCGGCACGTCGGCCACGCGAAAGCAGCCATGGTCGGCCCAGGCCTGCTGCCATTTCGGTTCGGCGGCGGCGAAGTCGTAGCGTGGGCCTGGATCTGGCGTGGGCGTCGTCGTGTCGTTCATGACAGGGTGTATCGGGCGGGGCTGCGGAAAGGGCAAGTTTTTGCTGCCGCGACAGGCGCCTTAGAGCGGGTCTGCGACCGACAGGTGACGCAGCAGATCATCGGTGTCGCCGTTCATCACCTGGTCCAGCGTGAATGGATTTGCCGCCGGCCAGGGGCGCTTGATCTTCCCGCGCCGGTCGCCGGCCCGCAACTGCCTGATCGAATCGGCATACAACGCGCCAAGATCAATCCTGTGCCGCATGGACGGGCTGAAGCGGCGTTGCGCGTTCGTCTGCAGTGCGACGATTTCCGCATGCCAATGGTCGGCCGCTTTGCTGTTCGGCGATGCCTGGAGCTTCAGGATATGGACTATCACCAGGTTAAGGTAACTTTCGACCGAATGCAGTTCGGATCGTCCCACGTCCTCGATCTCCTCGGCGACGTTCCTCCAATCGACGTCGTTGACCCGCTCCCCCCGGCCGAGGCGGCGGAGTAGATCGGCCTGATGTTGCGACCAGGCGAGAACGTCACGATCGTACAGACCATCCGGCATGCGCGAGATCATACAACAGACAAAGAGATGTTCATACCTCTTGGTGCCCCGGTTCTCAGTCCGTTGCCCGGACGATTTGCCGCGCCAATACCACCATCAGCAACGCAAGTCATGGCCGGTTCACAACACGGTCGACCAAATACAGTTCGCGGAGACCCGCATCTTCGACCGCCTCGGCGACATGGGTTCAATCAGCGTCATTGATCGGCTGCCCACGCCCAAGGCGGCGAAGCAGATCGGCCAGGCCGCCGCCTGGCGCGAACCCGCCCTAAGACTAAGAAGCACTCGTTAAAAAGCGAAAGATCGTCGTCGAGTCGAACGTCTGTCCAGGCTTGAGTTCGGTCGTCGGGAAGTTGGGACGATTGGGCGAGTCGGGAAAATGCTGCGTCTCGAAGGTGAACGCGTCGGTCTGACGATAGATCGTGCCGGCCGATCCCGCGAACGCGCCGGTGAGAAAGTTCCCGGTATAGAACTGTAGCCCCGGTTCGGTCGTCAGGCAGTCCAGCACCCGGCCGGAGTGCGGGTCCTCGGCACGTGCCACCAGGCGCGGCTGTTTGGTGATGCCGCCATCCAGAACCCAGTTGAAATCGTAGCCATGCGCGCGCAGCAGTTGCTCGTCCGCGACACGGATCCGCGCGCCGATCGCGGTGGGCTTGCGAAAGTCGAGCGGCGTGCCGGCGACCGACGTCAATTGGCCTGTCGGGATCAGGTTCGGATCGATTGGGGTATAGCGGTCAGCGGCGATGCGGATGCGCTGATCTTCCACCGATCCGCTGCCGTTGCCCGCCAGGTTGAAGTAGGAGTGGTTGGTCAGGTTCAGGACGGTGTCCTTGTCGGTCGTCGCCTGATAGTGGATGCGCAACTCGTTCGTCTCGGTCAGGGTATAGGTCACGTGCACGGTCAGCGTGCCCGGATAATTCTCCTCGCCATCATGGCTGACATAGGTCAGCGTCGCCGAGGCGGCTTGCCCATTGCCAGGACTGGCCTGGACGTCCCAGACCTGCTTGTCGAAGCCTTTCGCGCCGCCGTGCAGCGAGTTCGGCGGGTTGTTGATCGCCAGCTGGTAGGCTTTGCCGTCGAGTTCGAACCGCCCGTTGGCGATGCGGTTGGCGTAGCGGCCGATCAGCGCGCCGAAGTAGACCGGGTGCGTCTCGTAACCTTGCAAGGTCTTGAAACCGAGCACGACGTCGGCGGGGTGGGCGTGTCGGTCGGGAACGTCGATCTCGGTGATGATCCCGCCATAGCTCATGAACTTGACCGTCATGCCGTGCCGGTTGGTCATCGTATAGAGATCGACCGGCTTGCCATCCTGGGTGGTGCCAAAGCCGGACCTGGAAATGGTCGCCGCCTTGGCCGTGCACACCCCGACGGCCATCGCCGCGCCGATAAGCAGCATTGTCCTGCAACGCATCCCGATCCTCCCAATTTTCGTTGTCGACGAGTCTTGTACCGCGCGACGCCTGCATTGACCGGTGTGCGCGCCGGGTTAGCGAGCACGCGAGCGAGGGGCGGCGCGCGAAAAACGGCTCCGATGACCGGTCGGCGCAGGCGCCGATCGGTCTTAGTTATCAGCAACCGCTCGGCATATCATCCCGTCGGTTCGGCGGCGCGAGGTTTGTTGATGCGCCTGTCGTTGACACTGGCCGCGGCATCGGTCCAGCGTTTCCGCCGACGATCAGAAGAACGCGCGACAAGCGCGTGAACGATATGGGAGGCTGCAGGATGACCGACCAGCGCGATGTCCCGAAGGTGGCAGACGCCTCAAGGATGCTGGACGCGCCAACGGCGCTGGACGCACGTGGGGCGGCAGATGCTTCCCGCCGGACCCTGCTGCGCGGTGGGGCAGCGTCCGCCGCGGCCCTCGCGCTGCTCGCCAGGCCCGGCGCGGCCCGCGCGGCTGATCCGGCCATGCCCAGCCACCCGCGCTGGAAGCTGGTGTTCGTCAATCACGTCACCACCAACCCGTTCTTCGTGCCGACGCAGTACGGCATCGCCGACGCGTGCGCGCTGTACGGCTGCGATCACCAGTGGACCGGATCGGCGACCAGCGATGCGGCCGAGATGGTGAACGCGATGAACGCCGCGATCGCCGCCAAAGCCGCCGCCATCGCGGTGCCGATCGTTGATCCGAAAGCCTTCAACCGGCCGGTGGAACGTGCGCTGGAGGCCGGCATCCCGGTGTTCGCCTACAACGCGGATGCCCCGCCCGGCAGTGGCAACCGCCGGCTCGCCTACATCGGTCAGGATCTCTACAAGTCCGGGCAGCAGATGGGGCAACGCATCGCCGGCCTGGTCGATAGCGGCCTGGTCGCGCTGATGATCGCGACCCCCGGGCAGCTCAACCTGCAGCCCCGGCTGGATGGCGCGCAGCAGGCGATCAAGGCCTCGGGCAAGAAGATCGACGGTTCGATTGTCGCTACCGGCGCAACGGTGAACGAGGAGCTGTCGAAGATCAAAGCCTTCTACCTCGGCCACCAGGACGTGAAGGGCATGTTCGCCGTCGATGCCGGCAGCACACAGGGCGTCGCCGAAACGATGCGCGAATACAAGCTGCCCGCGAAAGGCGTGCATGCCGGCGGCTATGACCTGCTGCCGCGCACCCTGGAGCTGATCAAGCAGGGCTTCATGGATTTCACCCTCGACCAGCAGCCGTACCTGCAAGGCTACTACACCGTGGTCGAGATGGTGACCTTTCTCGCCTCCGGCGGGCTGGTGGGTCCGGCCGACATCAATACCGGGCTGAAATTCGTTACGAAAGATAACGTCGGTCCCTATCTGGACACCAAGACCCGTTACGAGGGCAACGCGACCGAAGCGCGGATCGTGCCCCGCTCCGGCCCGATCAAGGCCTGACGGATCGGCGATGCGATCGCTCGGCAGCTTCCTGCGCTGGCGCGAGGCCAGCATCCTGATCGTCGCACTGGTGCTGATCGGTTATTTCGAGAGCGCCAACCGCGACTTCCTGCTGAGCGGCCCCAGCCTGCAGAACCTGTCGCAGTTCATCGCACCCCCCGCGATCATCGCCTGCGGCGAGATCATGCTGATGATCGGCGGCGAGATCGACCTGTCGGCCGGCAGCGTGTTCGCGTTCGCGCCGTTCGTGATGCATTTCGCCGTGCAGGCCGGGTTGCCGCTGATCGTGGCGGTAGTGTTGGCGTTGCTGGCCGCGGCCGTGGTCGGGCTGATCAACGGACTGATCACGCTGCGGCTGCGCGTGCCGTCCTTCGTGACCACCCTTGGCACGCTGTTCCTGTTGAACGGCTTCACCTTGACGATCTCGCATGGCAGTCCGGTCGATACCCCGGGCGACGACACCATCCTGGCCAGCCTGCTCGGCGCCTGGGGCTACAGCGAGATCATCTGGGCGCTGCTGATCGTGGCCGCGATGCACGTCGTGCTGCGCTGGACGCGCTGGGGCCTGCACACGATCGCATCGGGCGGCAATCCGCTGGGCGCCAGCGAGGCGGGCATCGACGTGCGCCGCCTGAAGATCCGCAATTTCGTTCTGACCGCGACGTTGGCCGGCCTGACCGGGATCCTGGAGGCGTTCCGGATCGCCTCCACCGACCCGCAGGCGGGCGGCACCAACATCATGTTCCTGGCTGTCGCCGCCGGGGTGATCGGCGGCACGCCACTCGCCGGTGGGTCCGGCACCATCATCGGCGGGCTGATCGGCGCGGCCGTGTTGGGGATCCTGAGCGACGGCTTCACCTTGATCGGCATCAACGCCTTCACCTTCAACATTATCCTGGGCGCCGCCATCCTGCTGGCGATGATCGCCAACATCCATTTCGACCGCCTGGGGCGACGGGGGGCGCGATCATGACCGAGATGGACCGCTCCGATCATGATCAGCCGGGCCGCGATCGCGCGGACCGCGAACGGGCGGACCAAAAGCGCGCGGCGTCGCCCGCCGGAACGTCCACCACGCATGCATTGCGCGCCGAAAATGTCGTCAAGCGGTTCGATGCGGTCATCGCGTTGAACGGCGTGTCCTTCCATCTGGCGCCCGGCGAGATCCTGGGCATCCTTGGCGATAACGGCGCCGGCAAATCGACCCTGATGAAGATCCTGACGGGGTTCGAGCAGCCCTCCTCCGGCCAACTGTTCGTCAACGACCAGCCGACCCAGCTTCGCTCCGTCGACCACGCCCGAGCGCTGGGGATCGAATGCGTCTATCAGGATCTCGCCCTGGCAGGCAGTTTGAGCATCTATCACAACATGTTCCTGAACCGCGAGATCCTCTATTCCAGGCCGTTGCGGTTACTGAACAACCGTGCCATGCGCCGGCGCGCGGCGGAGTGCCTGGAGGAGATCGGCGTGCGGGTGCCCTCGGTCGATCTGGCGGTCGAGCGGCTCTCGGGGGGACAGCGTCAGGCGATCGCGGTGGCGCGGGCGGTTAATGCGAACGCCCGGATCCTGCTGCTGGACGAACCACTGGCGGCGATGGGCGCGCGCGAGGCGGGATTGATCATCGACCTGCTTTTGCGCCTGAAGGCGAAAGGCGACCTGTCGATCGTGATGATCATGCACAACTACGCGCAGACCCTGGATATCGCGGATCGGATCATGCTGATGCAGCACGGTCAGGTGACGTACGAAAATCACGCGCGAGACAGCTCGGTGGAAGAGCTGATGGACATCGTTCGACGCGAGTATCGGGCCATGCGCACGGTCTGAGCGGGACAGCTAAACCGGCTTCACCGGATGTTGTCGGGGTGCGAGCGATCTCATCCTGCCGGACAGCCGCCATGCCGGGCGCGCTTGATGCGCTGAAGCCCGGCTTCCCACGGTCCGGCGGTAACAGCAGCGAGACGGCGCGTGACGGCGGACGAACTTATGCGTTGAGGTCGTCGCAGTCCCGAAAACCCCTGGAGCCGTTCCCGATGTCGCAGCGCCTCAGCCCCCCTGAACATCGCAGGCGGGTGTTCCAGCCTCTGCTGCTGACCGCGATCCTTGCCTTGGCAGCGTGCGCGACCCCCCAGGAACGGGTGTCAACTCAGGAGAACCACCTGGCCGCCGCGGGCTTCGACGTCCGCCCCGCCGGCACACCCGAGCGCCAGGCGATGTTGAACCGTCTGCCGCCGCATCAATTCGTGCTGCGCAAGCATGGCGACACGGCGGTCTACGTCTACGCGGACCCGCTTGTCTGCGACTGTCTCTATGTCGGCTCCCAGCAGGCCTACACCAACTATCAACGCTACCTCCAGGAGAAGGAAATCCTGAACCAGCAGGAGACGACCGCGCAACTGTACTCCGATGGGGCGTGGAACTGGAGGGCCTGGGGCCCATGGGGACCGGGCTATGGGTTCGGCCCCGGTTTCAGCTGGTAGGCTCTGACGCCTGCAACTTCGTTGCTGGGGCCAGGAAAGGCTCGGCCTTCGCCGCCGTGAGTGACTCAGCTTAAAATGCCCCGAGCGTCATCCTCCAGCAGATGATCCAGGCCTTCATCAAGTTCCTCCGCTTGGTCGAGCCCGCCGGACCGGAAGGTAGTCCGGTCCTCACAATTGCCATCGACGACGCCGCCCGCCGAGGCACTAATGGCTTTGGCTGCTGTAGAGCGCAGGCAGCGGCCCCGGCAATCCTTTCGCGCTCCGCAGCGCGAAAAAGTCGTTGCCCTCAAAGTAGAATGCGGGCTCTTGAGGCCGTCCCTCCTGGGTGCTCACCCGTTTCACCATCTGTTTGGTGAATTTGGCAAGATCGTCAACATCGATCGTGTCCTCACGAGGGTTTGCCGCTCCGCCTTGCAGCGCATCCAGCAGATAACCTGTGAACAAGCCATGATCCTTGCCGTTTCGCGCCGCGTAAGCGGGATCGGTTGGAGCATCCTGTGCTTCTTCGGTCGCGCCGGACAGCACGATGCGCCCGGCGCCATGGCTAAGCGCGCCTGTCATCGTATCGTTCATATTGCGCTGGCTGACCATGTCCTGGGAAGCGGTGGCGCCTGAGTAGCAGGTGTCAAGGACGATCGCGACTCTGGAAGCCTTGATCTGTTGCAACAACGAGACCAGGGCGTCGTGTCCAAGCCCTTCCTTGCGGAACAACTCGTCCAGCGCTTGGTCGGAGGTCGGTCCATCCGCTGCCCATGTCCGCGTCAGATCGGGATTTCGGGTTCCGAAGTCGGCCGGCGCGAAATAGTAGTGACCATCGACTTCCTCCCCATGGCCGGCGAAGAAGATCATTACCATGTCGTCCGGGGTCGCCTTGTCCGCGATTGCTTGGATCGCCGCGGTAATGCCCGACACCGTCGCCTGCTCGTCGTTGAGGGCGGTGACCTGAACAGTGTCATAAACCGGCGGATCGGGTTTCGTCATCAGGTCCGCTACCGCGACGGCGTCGTTGCGGGCGTTGGGAAGCGCCATGCTCGGAAGGCTATATCGGCTGATGCCCACGCTCAACACGAACAGCTTTCGACGATCAAGCTCCCGCCGCCTTCCGGGCTGACTGCGAACGACGCTAAAGGTCACGGCAGCTTGGTCGCTCCCCTCGATTTCCTTGTTCGCACTGAGCGGCAGCAACCGGATGGTATTCAAGCCGTCGCCCAAGGAAATGAGCACAGTTTCCACCCGACTATGATTATCTTCCGACGTGGAAAGTATCATCGGCTCCACATGCGCCCCGTTACGGGAGATGAGCGCCGATCCGGGCGTTCCGGTGACGTTATTCAGGCGGAAGCGCACTAGAACGTCGGTTTCGTTGGTGAATATCCGGAGACCGGGCGAGGCGCCAGCGTGTACCGAGACGATGGCTTGACCCACGTGACAATGTGGATCCGCCGGGATATTGGTCATCCCGCACGCTTCCTGCAGCTCGAGATGCGCTGGAAGGCCCCGGGTCAGGACGGTCTCGATCGCGCCCTGGCGGAACTGGGCTTGTCTGAGCGCGGCGCCTGCCGCGGGATTGTTGTTGAGCGCCAAGCCGACCAAATCTGGCCTGTAATAGATTGGGTAAAGCTGCCCGGTCTCGACAAACCGGCTGACCTGGGCAGATGGATCGTTGAACCGGTAACCGATCAGACTTCGTCCATCCGGCTGACCCGGCGTAGCGTTGTCGTGGTCAAAGAAGCCTTCCGGTGTGGAGAGCACCCAATGCCGATGAACGGGCTCGACAAACAGCGTCAGCAAAGCATTGCCGGTCGCGGCGTCGAACCAGCGCACCGTGCCGTCGCCGAGACCCGCGACGACCCGGGACCCGTTGCCACTGACATTGACCGCCCAGGCGGGCGAAGGGATCAACACATGCCAGGAAGTCCCGTCCCGGCGCACGTATCTGACGTAGAAGTTCGTTCCGAATGCCGCACCCGATCCATCTGGGGCGACCGCGGCGGCAAGCGATCGCTCGTCGGGTTCCAGGGCAAGACCGCGGCCATTCACACGAGGTATTGCTAAATTGCGCCATCGCGTCACTTCCATTCCACCCGCGGCCTCACGCGGCCGCTGCAGTTGTGTACCGGACACTGACAAGGAAAGAGTGCGCAGATGGACGTCGAAGACGGGTTCGGCGCCGCCCCTGGCAAGCGGCAGCTCGATCGCTCCCCCGTCGTAGGATACGGCGAATCCCGATAGGCCCGCGTCGCGGAAGTCGATGTGGTTCGCAGCCCTGGAAACCGTCAGGCGTCCGGTTCCGTCAAGGCGCGATAGGATCGGTTCGGCGTCGCTTAACACAATGCCGTCGGCAGTGGCTACGAGGTCGGTGATCGTATCCCCGCCCGCTTCAAATTCAACCGCCCGACCGGTGCGGAGCGTCCATCGCCGCACAAGGCGCGGCGAGTTTGTGCCGGCCTTATACGTGCCGGCTGCCAGCAGATCCTCGCCATCTCGGGTGAAGGCCACGATGCCTAATCCACCAACGTGACCGGCTGCACCGGCCAGGGTGCCAAGCGGCCGCAACGTGGCGGCGTCCAAGAGCCAGACCAGGGCCCGGTTCTGGACACCGACCGCGATCGAGCGTCCATCCGGCGCGAACGTGACCGCGTAAGGGTGCCCACCATTCGGCAGGACCATCTCGGCGATCTTGCCATGGTCGGGGCCGTACAGCCGGATACGACCATCCTCGCCCGAAGTCACGGTGTGCCCGTCAGCGGCGATGTCGATCCATTGCACCTGGCCCTTGTATCCAGGGTCAGCGGCGATCTGTGAGCCATTGCGCATACTGAAGAAGGCCAGGCCTCGGCCGCCAACCATTCCGACAGCGAGCACATCGCCGTCAGGAGAAAATTTTAACGCCGAGACCGGTGCGGGAAGCTGCGATCGGTGACCGATCAGCCGCAGGTCGGACAGCCGGTAGAACTGCACGCCAAACAGGTTGTCGTAGCGGATCCTACCGCCGATCGCGAGGATGTTTCCTGATGCGGCGACGGCGTCCAAGGCACCCTCGTCGCCAAGGCCTATTGGCGGCCTGATTACCCCAAGTGGCGCCAAAGTATCCGCTGACCAGATGCGGGCCGTCTTGTCGTCCGAAACTGTCGCTATCGCCGAGCCGTTGCGCAGCAATGCGAGGCGGTTGATCGTTGCCTGATGCATGCCGGTCTCGACTTGTAAATGCGGTGTCGGATCCGCGGCCTGAGCCCGCAAGCAGCCGCCGAACAGCAACAGGAAAGCGATAAGGGAGCGAACCGGCTTACGCATAACGGGGCAGTCCGCGCGCGGCGCTGTTGTCGAGACTAAACGCCGTGTTGCTCTCGGCTTGAGCTTCTTTGACGGACGAGTCGAAGCTGTTGCGTTTTTGCGGCAGCGTTTCAGTGGCTGACGTCGTGATCGCCGTTTGGGTCTGCGGCTGGACCCGCGAGGCTGATGCAGCGGCGTGATCCTGAGGAACGCTTTCGGATCGCGGGCTCTCGCTGCTTTTCTCCCGAAGGCTTTCGGCCGCGTAGGCAAATTGATCATCGCGCTTCTGCATGTTGATGCCGGCCTTTTGCGCTACATCGATCTCCTCGGCGAACCAATCATGTTCCTGCATCAGCTGACGCCGTGCGTCGCTGCCATCGGTGCGCCGCGCCCGCATGGCACTTTTGATGCGCTGCGCCTGGGCCAACCGGCAGGACCGGACGGCGGCGAATGCGGCCGCGGCGTGGTCGATCGCCAGCGACTCCCGTCGCAGGTCGGCGTTCATCGTCTGTGCCAGTTGTCGTTGATCCCGATCCTGCTGTTGCAGCGCATTCCAGTAGCCGGATTTGGCTCCCGCGATCCCGCTGTTGAGCATGCCCCTCATGGCTCCGGACAGGTTCCCTTGCATGAGGCTGGGCATGGCCCCCGAGAATGCTCCGTGCGCCGCCTTGGAGAGTATTTCTTCAGCGAAATAATCCTGACTGTCCGAGAAGTTTTGTCGTTGCGTTGCGCATGGATCAGCCGGACTGACAGGCAGCGTGCCGGAACCGCCAAGAATGCTGGGCCTTTGTGAACATGCCGGGGCAAGCACAAGGAGAGATAGAAAACCTACCTCTCGTAGCAATTTCATGTCGGTCCCACCTTCTCCGCCCCGTTTCGTACTTTTCCCGATCGCATCATCGAATAGAAGGACCAATTCGATCGCGCACGAGGTCGTGTTCAAAATAGAGAGAAGGTTGCATCGAACTTCGCGTAAAGTGGTCGCCGCGGACTGCTCTAAATGAGCGTTCGGACGGCCCTGTATTAAGCACAAACTATGTGTGAGGCACCCAAAAGGATAGATGACGGACTAGGTTTCTCGATAAAGCTCGTCGACCCTTAGCCCGATGATCCACGACAGGGTTATCATTCGGCCAGGGTTGTCGTTGAACCAGCGAGATGATGCCGTGAATGCTTGGTGATGGTCAACTACATCGAACAGCATCAATCCGGTTTGAAACAGTTTTTCAAAGCCGTCCTGACCAACATGGCGATCGGCGGCGCGGTCGCCCTGCTACTGCTGACTTTGCGGCCGTATCCGTTCTATCGGTACCTGCAACATGCAGGCAGCGACTATGTCATGACGCTGTGCGCATCGACCGCCAGCTGCGTTCGTAATTGGGGAAAGAAGGTCGCGGTCGTCGATCTGGCACCTGGAACCGACTCTGTTCCTGCCGAACCGGCTCGGAAGAGCTTCGGGACGGTCGCCGAACTTGACCGTGTGCTGCCGCTTCTGACGAGTGTAGATCCGGCTGCCGTCTTGTTAGATATCGACCTCGATATTGCCGCCGAACAATCTCGTGCAAACATTCGAACGCTCGCACGGGAGTTGCGCAACATTCTTGACAGGAAGCAAGTCCGAATTCCGCTGGTGTTGCTGGAGCACGCGACACCGGAGCACCCTGATGACGCCCGCGCGCAAAACAATTTCGCCCTCTCACAGCGCTGGTTCGATCAGGATCTTTTTGGCTCCCTTCCGGACAGCCCGTATCTCTTCCGGGCAATTCCTGCTTTGCCGGTCGACCCCGATGGCGTCGTGCGCTCGATGCTCGCGGCGGTCTGCGCCCTGCCGCCCGACGCCGCCTGGGGACGAGTTCGGACTTTGGCATACGCCTTGGAGCGGACGAGGGAGAATCAGAATCTGCAGTGTCCTTCACGCTCCTCCCTCACTAGTATGATGGGAGACCACTACATCGTCTTTCAGGCGGGACCGGATGTCATGAGTGCCATTGATCCGGATCCCCCGATCCTGTTCAGACGGTCGGGCGATATTTATGATCCTCGATCTGTCGAGAACCTTCGAAACAAGTACGTCCTCATTGGGCAAATTTCGTGGTCGGACACGCACGCGACACCGCTCGGGTCGATGCCGGGTGTTCTTGTTCAGGCGAATGCCTTGGCCACGGCCCTGAACCATCCGGAGGGCGTTCCCGACATGGAGTTACTGTCGATACCGGTCATCGAGATTACGCTGTTTTCGATCGTTGGCGCGCTATCCGTTTTGATAGATGCCTTCATAGTCTCAGTGCTTGAATTTTCACTGCACCTTCACCGCCCCGCCCTTCACCGTCCGGCGTGGAAATATAAGGTGCACTGGTGCCCGATAAACCACGATGACTATCACATCACAAACTGGCCCAGTCGCTTTGTAAACCTGACATCTCAGCTAACCGTCTCAGCACTGCTGTTTCTATTGTTTTATTTGGTCTGGAATGCAATCTTCATGCAGTACGCTGAGCACGGGCTGGTCGGTGGTATAGTGGTCGGAACGTTTGTACCGGTTCTGGGAACCTTGCTGGAAGTGCTTATCGACACAGGTGCGTCAATCCATCAATTCGTGCATGCCTCCGTCGAAGCTGTTTGTAGTCGTCTCGGGCGGATCAAGACCCTTCTAATTCTAGCCGTTCTCATCAAAGCTTTTTCGCCTGGAACGGCCGCGGCGACTCCGGCCGAAGATTGCTGGCGAAATCCGGGCCCGATGCTCGAGGTTACGTCTGGCGCTTTTCCTAACGTGTTTGTACTTCGTGCCGCCTCGTCTGAGACGTTGCACCCGACCAGCCAAGACCCTTTCCCGCTTCAACCGTTCGATACCGTTCAGCTCAGGGACGCGAACGCCACTGTCGAAATCTGTATTCCCGACCTACCGCCTGTCGTGCTGGAGCAGGCACACACACACTACCTCGTGCCGCCGCCAGCACCGGCAAAATCCGCTGGCGTGTGGCATGACTTCTTCGCGGCGCTTATGCCACAGCCGGCCCAGGCCACCACCCGGTTTGGTGCAACCGTGATCACTCGCGGCCTCAGGCACCACGGGCACCAAGCAGGGATTGCCGCGGACAGTAAATCGGTCGCGCAGATCAAGGACGCCAAGCCCGGTGCCAATATTTTTGTTCCGCTCAGCGGTCCTCTGCGCCCAATAGCAGCGTTGGCGGCAGACGAGCAATTCGTGGTTGCCGCTCACTGTGGATTGGCCCTGGCCTGGCTCGGCGGTCAGCCGCCATATACAGTAACCATCGCCGCAGACGGCGCCTCACAAGCCTTGCATCTCGACAAGCCGCTGCTTTGGCTGCCGAATTGGCATATGTCGGGCTCCGACGCCTCCATCGTCGTGCAGGACGCGCACGGCGGATCAATCCGGCTGCACCTGACTGCGGCTTCGCGGCCCGATCTTGCGGAAGCGAGTCCAGGCCAAGCCGTAGAGTTGTTCCAGAGCGGCGGCCCGTCGTGGCGTCTGGAGGCGTTCCGTGACCTGCAAAGCAAAGCGGGAAGCAACACGCTCGCCAGCCAAGCCGTGGCGGCAATCCGGTTGGCTGGGGCCGCCCAATAGTGGCGGCGGGATGACTTAGCCGTCCGCCAGACCATTTATTGCGCGGTGCTCTGCACCGCGCCGCCGCCTACCGAACTCGCGAGCACATGCGTTTGTATGGCCCAGGATCGATCTCGATGGCCGGGGCTTCGCGATTGTTACCTTCAATGACTCAGCCTGCCGAGCAAACTGCCTGCAACGCCGCACTGCCGTCAAACCCGCTGACCGCCGTCGATGTGAACCTCCGACCCGCTGATATACAGCGCCTGGTTCGAGCACAGGAAAAACAGCAGGTCCGCCACCTCGGTTGATTTACCGAGCCGGCGCATGGGGATTTCGCGCTGCACGATCTCCTCGGTGCCGGGTGAGAGGATCGCGGTGTCGATCTCGCCGGGGGACACCGCGTTGACCCGCACCCCGTGGCGGCCGAGGTCGTTGGCCATTTCCCGTGTCAGCGCCGCCAGCCCCGCCTTGGACGTCGCATAGGCCGCGCTGGCATAGGGATGCACGCGTGAGCCGACGATCGAGGTCATGTTGACGATGCTGCCCTTCGACTCGATCAGGTAGTCGGCCAGGCCCTGCGCCAGCAGGATGGCGGAAAAGAAGTTCACGTTGAAGATGTGCAGCCAGTCCTTGTAGGCCATCTCGAGGCTGGTGATCTTGCCGCCGTCGGCGTGCTTGGGCGAGACAGCGGCGTTGTTGATCAGCGCATCCAACCGGCCGCCGGCGATGCGCTTGATCTCGGGCAAGGCGTCGCGCACCACGTTCACATCCGATAGATCGATCTGGATGTGGTTGCGCTCCCCTCCCGGCCAGGGACAGCGCGGATCAAAGGCGTGGCGAGAGATCGTCAGCACCCGCCAGCCTTCGCTGCTGAAGCGCTTGACGGTGGCGTGGCCGATGCCCCGGCTGGCACCGGTCAGCAGCAAAACGGGTTCTTGACCAAGCGACATGATCCATATCCTTCGCGCTGCGTTAGACTATCATTGCCCAGGACACTGTTCGCAACAACGTCGCCCTGGCAAACAACGTCGCCCTCGCTCGACCCCGCCGCGGCGGCCCAAGCATCAACCCCTGGGGGCATCAAATAGACCAACAGCCGACAAAACCAGAGTATGTTCCTGCGGCGCCGACCGGGTCGGGTTTTGCCGCCTTCCGCGCCCATCGGACGTGGCCTCGGCGGCGGCACGCTGGGTTGTCCTTGCCGCGTCGGTCGGTCCTATCAGATGATACCGCGCGTGTAACACGCCAATCGGCCTGTCCAGAGACAACCGGCCGCTAGCATTGGGATGAGCCTTTATGTTGCCTGCTTTTCTGGTGCCCACCCTCGACCATGTCGTGGTCAATGCCCGCGACCGCCTTGATGATGTGGCGGATACCTACCGGCGTCTGGGCTTTAGCCTGACGCCGCGCGGCTATCACAGCCTCGGGTCGATGAACCACCTGGCGATGTTCGGCACCGACTATCTGGAGCTGATCGCCAGCAAACCCGGAGATGACAGCCGGCCGGAGATCATCGGCGTCCCCTTCGGGCTCGACGGCCTGGTGTTCGGCACCGAAGACGCCACCGCCACCTATGAGGCGTTGCGGCGCAACGAGGTGCCGATCGACCCGCCGCAGCAGTTCTCCCGTCCGGTGGAGATCGATGGCGAGACACGCAGCGCGGCGTTTCGCACCACCCGGCTGCCGCGCACCAGCACCCCGGCGGGACGGCTGTATTTCTGCCAGCATCTGACCCGTGCCATGGTTTGGCGCGATGCGTGGCGGCATCATGCCAACGGCGCGGTCGGCATCGCCCGTGCGGTGATCGCAGCCGAGGACCCGCGGCGGTTCGGCGACCTGCTCGCCCGCATGTTCGGCACCCACACGGTGCGCCCGACCGACGACGGCTGCGCCCTGATCCTGGCGCTGTCCCGCTTCGACGTGGTGACGCCCATGGCCCTGTGGGAGATGTTCGGCGGCGCCGCCCCCGACAGCCGCGGCCGGCGCGACTACATGGCGGCGCTGACCATCCGCACCTTGTCGCTGGACGCGGTGGAAACCGCGCTGGAGGCCGGCGGCATTCGTGGCTGGGACCGCATCGGCACCAGCGTGCTGGTTCCCGCGTCAGAGGCCTTCGGCGTGACGATCGAGTTCAGCGTCTGAGACCGGCCGGCGCTCGCCCGGAGCGGTATGCGCGCCGGGTTGGCGGCCGAGCGAGCACACGAGCGCGGGGACCGGGCACGCAGGGGAGGGAGCGGGCACGCACAGGGCAGCGATCCCAGGGGCAGCGATCCCCGGGCAGCGATCGCGGAGACAGCGACCCCCGGGCGCCGCGGAGACAGCGACCCCCGGGCCAGGACGACGCGGTAACCATTGATTCACGTATTTCGGCCCATGCTGCGGCCGTGCCAGATACTGCGTTCCCGCTGATCGAGCCCCACCACGCTGCCACGTTCCAAAGCCGCGGGGTCGCCGTGCCGTTCACGACCCCGCTGCTGGCCGGGGCGCGCGTGCGGCGAGCCAGGCGCACCGCCGTCGAACTCGTTGTCATGAACCCGGCCGGAGCCCGCGGGGTCTATGTTGTGCACTGGGCCGGCGTGCGCGCGTTCTGCCACCCGACGCTGCACGACACGATCCTGTTCCGCCGGTTCGCGGAACTTGCGACGATCGATCCCGCGAGCATCCGCGACACCGTCCTGGCGGTCGCGCTGGAAGGCCATGCGGGACACGAAGCGTTGGCGTCCGCGCAGGCCGCCATCGCCCACGACAAGGCGCGGCAAGCCCTGGCGCACGCTGTGCTGCTGACGAAACTGGTCGAGCAGCTCGACCCCATTGCGCCGCGGCACGCGCCACCGGCACAGCCCACGGCCGACCTCGAACAGCGCGCCACAGCGGCGTTGCACCGGCTGGCCCCGTCGCTCGGTCGGCCGGCGACGGAACTGGCCGCGGCCCTGGATGCGATCGCCACCATCTTCGCACCCATCGGTGTCGCCGCCGATGACCGTGATTCCCGCATTCCCCGGCTGCTGCTCCGCCTGGGGGAAGCCTACGCGGACCTGTCGCACTGGCTGGATGCCGATACCGGCAACGATCTTGGCGGTCTTGGGCAGGCCATCCTGGCCGCGCTGCGGGCGGCGGGCGGCACCGGCGCGGCCATGCTGGCACTGACCAGAGCGGCGTTGAAGGACCCGACCGCATTGCTGAAGCGCTGGGCCCACGATGAAAAGGCTGTCGGGGCGGCGGTCGCGCGGTGTGACTGGCTGCTGGACGGGTGGGAACGGGTCGGCCTGTTGTGGCTCTCGACCAGCGCCATGGTCTGGCGGCGAACTGCGCTGCTGGAGATGGCGGCACTGATACCGGCATTGCCGCAAGAGGTGATGCAATGGACAGACATCACCCTCCCGGTCGAGGCGATGGATCAATCCTGGCATGTCACCAGCCGCGAGGACGCCTGGCGGACCGGCGGCGCGGCGTATGCCCTGATCGCGCGCAATGAGAAGTTGATCGCCATGAGCACCTAGCCGCCGTGAGCGACAACAGCAGCATCATGACCGAATATCCAGACAGTGGCGTGGCCGAGAATCCAGACAGTGGCGTGGCCGAGAATCCGGGCAGCGACGTGGCCGAGATCCGCGCGTTGAACCAGGAGATCGTGGTCGCACCTGACCCGCAGATCCGGCGGATCGTCGCCACCGTGGACGCCCTGGCCGCGCGCGGACAGGCGGACCAGCTGATCGTGCCGCTGCGTCACCGGCTGGCGGCTTTACGGCCGCCGCATCCGTTGCGGTTTCCCAGGCTGTTGTTGCATCCGCTGGATCTGCTGATCGTCCCGGTCGGGCGCTGGCGGCGCGAGCAACAGGGGATACCGCGCGCCGCGCTACGGCCGATCGCGGAGCACGTACGGCTGATGATGGGGGCGGACGCCGCCGCGATCGAGGCCGCGACCGCCGGGCGAACCACGGCGGATAACGACCTGATCATTCGGCTGGGCCGGACCCTGTGGCCGGCCGCGGCGAAAATTCTCGCCGGCCCGGCGATCCCAAGGACCTGGCGCGCGACGGACCTGGGCGATGACGCCTATCGTCCGCTGGCCGATCTGATCGCGACCCTGCTGACCGAGGCCGTGGCGCTTGATGCGCTGTGCGCCGAAGCCGCGGGCGGGATGCTGCCGCCGCCGGCGGAAAGCATCGAGGCGATGGTGGACCGCGTGGCCCACGACAACCCGGCCGCCTTGCCGGTGACGATCACGCTGCTGCTGAACCGGCTGCCGCAAGCCGCCGATCTGCTGGCCGGACCGCAGGCGGGACCGGCCGGCGGCAAAGTTCATGCGGCGATGGATCAGGCCGCCGATCTGCTGCTTGGACAGCTTGATCGGCCCGCGGGCACCGAAACGCGGATCGCCATGGGATCGCTGGCCGAGGCCGGCGCCGCCGTCAGCCGCATGGTTACCCTGCTTGAGCACCTGCGGACAGCCAACCTCAAGCCACGCCGGCGCGAGCGGCTGCGCGCCGTGCGCCAGCGGCTGGAGGCAGGCTGCCGGACGCGCTTCACCACCGGGCTGCGGGACGAACTGCTGGCGCCGCTGCGGGATCCGGACACTGAACTCGATCCGGCTGCCATCACCGCCCTGGAATCGGCGGCGCGCTGCCTGCGAGTGCTGGAAACCGAGGCGCGGGTGATGGGCAGCGGCGCGAGCTACGATCTGCTGCTGGGCAACGCAACCGAGGCAATCAAAAGCATCGAGCTGCGCGATCGGCTGTCGCTGGTGGACAAGCTTCGCCTGATCGAGATCCTCGGCGGATCCGATGCAGCCCTGGCGATGCTCGATCAGTCCTGATGTCCCGCCCTCGGACGTTCGTCGGGCCTCGCGTCCTGGGTCAGAAGTTCGCGACGGTGCGCGAACCTGTGATCCAGGACGCGAGCGCTTTGTTTTCGGTGGCCTGCTTATCCCTTGCGTCCGTTGCACGATGCAACGGACTTCGGGTGCGGGAAACTGGCACGGTTTCGCATCCCGCGTTCTCGCTGCGATAAAGGAACGGTCGTCGCGGTTGAGGTAGCTGCGCAGCCCAATCCCATCGCACAGGTCGCGGCGGTCGGGCATCTCGGCTTCCAGCCGGCGCTGGCGATCTTCGGTGCCGGCGGCACTTTGTCGTCAGGCAGCCCGGGGTCGTCAGGCAGCCCGGGGTCGTCAGGCAGCCCGGGGTCGTCAGGCAGCCCGGGCGTCGACAAACCGAGTTAAAATGCCAGCAGATTGTCCCGCAGCATGACGTGCTCGTAACGCTTGCGCACCGCGCCCAGCTTTTGCAGCGCCGGCACAAGTCCGTCGGCGACCTCGGCGATGTAGCGCCGGGTGAACTCCGGATCGGTCACCAGGAACCCGTCGCCACCGACCTCCTCCATGATGTCGGTCATCTGTCGCGCCACGGCGTCCGGCGTGCCGACCAGATCGCTACCCTGAACCGAGCGACCCGCCTGGATGATGTCGCGCGGCGTTCGTCCGGAGTACTGTGCCGCGGTGGTCTGGTGCCCGTTCGATGTCAGGACCGGCAAGGTCTCGTCCAGATCATATTTCGAGAAATCGATGCCGGTCAGCCGCGACATATGCGCCAGGTAGAAGTCCGTATGGGTTTCGGCTTCATGGACTCGCGCGGTGTTGCGGGCGATGGCGGTGTCGTGGAATTCATCCACGATGGGCGCGATCAGGAAAAGGATTTTGATGTGATCGGGATTCCGGCCGAACCCTTGGGCCTGGGTGCGGATATCGTTACGGAATGCCTTCATCGCCGACACGCTGTTCGCCGAGGAGATGATGGTTTCCGCCCAGCGCGCCGCGAACGTGCGACCGCGGCCAGAGCCGCCGGCCTGGCAAATCACCGGATGACCCTGCGGCGATCGCGGCGCTGACAGCGGCCCGCGCGAGCGAAAGTAGTTTCCCTCGAAATGAACCGGGTGGACCTTGTGCGGATCGGCGAACATCTCCTGGTCGCGGTCGATCACCATTGCGTCGGCGTCCCAAGAGTCCCAAAGCTGCTTCACCAGCTCGACATATTCGTCCGCCATGTCATAGCGCTGATCGTGTGGAAATTGACGGTCGAAGCCATAGTTTTGCGCCCCGCCATCGTTGCTGCCGGTCACCAGGTTCCAGCCCGAGCGCCCGTCGCTGACATGATCCAGCGTATTCGTCAGCCGAGCCAGCATGAACGGGTTGTATTCGGTGGTCGACAAGGTGGTGATGATGCCGATGCGCGATGTCGCCTGCATCATGCACGGCGCCAGCACCGAGGGATCGAGTTTGGGCGAATCAACCGCGTAGCGCAGATAGGTCTCGTGCGAATTGTTATAAGTATAGGGAATGTTGCAGGAGTCTTCGATCATCACGTAGTCGAAGGCGGCACGCTCCAGTTCTTTCGCCAGATGCACGAGCAGATCGGGCTTGACCCAGTTGTGCGGGTCGGGCCCGCCCCAGGACTGGCGCCAGCCTTTCGGGCCGTACCCTTTCGATATGAACCAGGCAAGATGAAAGGCTGAGTTCGCCATCTGCATTCCACTTTGTCGTCCGACCGGGCCTTCCGCGGATGCGGCAGCGGGATCGAGACAGCAATCCGAAATGCAAGACAAGGGCCGTTGGTCCAGACCGGATGGTCCGTTTCGTTAGATGATGCGCTATGCGAAAGCGCTGACAGGTCCAAAGAGCCGTGCGATGTAGGTGTCACAAACGCCGCATGGCTGGGCGCCGGCAGTATCGACAACAACCTCTTCGTCGCGCGCCTGGGATGAACGGCGAAGCCGGATGGGCCTGCCCGCGCCCGGCGAGCACCCGAGAGGCTTGTGGGAACGGCTTGCGCATGACCGACGCGGGTGGCGATCGACGGGCTGCATCGGGGCGCCACACCTCTTAAACTATCGCTCATCTGCATCGCGGATGAACCCCGACGCGCAAGGAGCGCATGCCCATGGCCTTCAAGGGAAAACCACCCGGTAATGGCGCCGGCGATATTTCAAAGCGCACCGAGGCGCTGCGTCCGGTCATTCTGCTGACCACCAAGGAAGCGGCGGAGGCACGGCGCAGGCGACGGACCGGCCTGTCGCCCGAGGATATCGCCGCCGCGATGGACAGGCCGCTCGAGGACATCGAGAAGGCCCTGGTTCAGCTGCGCATGCCGCGGCCCGAGACAACACGCGGAACCCTGAACGTGACCCTGGCCGCGCACCGCCTGATCATGCGCGAGCGGCAGGGCGACGAACCGATCTGGACGACGATTGACCGGCTTTTGGACGAATTGCTGCGCCTGCGGGCGGCGCGAACAGCTCCACGGCCGGCGGCACCGGATCGGCCCAGTGAACGGCGGAGCGACGTCAAGACATCCTTGCCCCTGCTCGCGGGACTTGAGTAACGGCCGAACCGATCCGCCGGCTAAACCGCCTTGCCGATCCGCCGCCGCACCCATCGCCGCGCGCCGATGCCCTTCTCGCACGGCCGTCGGCGACGCGCCCCACCGACGATGAGCACCCAGGACCCTCGAGATGGCGCGGGTGGCGCGGGCACCATCTCTCGCTTGCGAACCAAGCGGCGCCCAGGCGCGCCGGCGGCCATCTGGACTCGCATCCTCGCGCAGCCTAGCAGCCTGTCGGACTTAGCCGAAATTCGGGATTTTCTGGAATATCCTGTCTGTACAAGCGCCCTCACCGGAACATTGCTTCTGCCAAGATTCGTCTAGGGCAGGATAGTTGCGCGAACTAGTTAAGTCCGACAGGCTGCTAGAGCGGGATCGCTTCAGGTTGAAGCAACCACGCCCCAAGTCCCGTTGTTGGGAGGGCGATCGACATCCGAGGTGCTTCAATCTCAGACGATCGCGCTCTGGCCGGTCAGCGGTCTTGCCGTCAGGAGGAAACACGCGTGGAGGAGGTCGATTGCGTCGTGGTGGGGGCCGGGGTCATCGGCCTCGCGGTGGCGCGCGCACTGGCGCTGGCGGGCCGTGAGGTCATCATCCTGGATCAGGCGGAGGGCATCGGGACCGAGACATCCTCGCGCAACAGCGAGGTGATCCATGCCGGGATCTACTATCCGCCGACCAGCCTGATGGCACGGTTCTGCGTCGCCGGACGGCGTCAGCTATATGCCTACTGCGCCGCGAAGGGCGTGCCATACCGCAACTGCGGCAAGCTGATCGTGGCCACCACCGCGCAGGAGGATGCCTTGCTGGCCGGCATCAAGCAGCGGGCCGAGGCCAACGGCGTCGAGGGCATGCGGGTGCTGAGCGCCGCCGAAGCGATCGCGCTGGAGCCCAACCTCAGCTGCACCAGCGCCTTGCTGTCGCCGGCCACCGGGATCATCGACAGCCACACCTACATGGTCGCACTGCAGGGCGACGCCGAGAATGCCGGTGCCGTGCCGGTGTTCTTCAGTCCGGTGCTGCGCGGTCGCGTCGCCGGACGCGGCACCGAGGTCGATGTCGGCGGCATCGATCCGATGACCGTGCGCTGCCGGCTGCTGATCAACGCCGCCGGCCTGCATGCGCCGGGACTGGCGCGGCAGATCGCCGGCATGCCGCCTGATCGTATGCCGATCGCGTACTACGCCAAGGGCAACTACTTCACGCTGACCGGGCGGTCGCCATTCTCGCGGCTGATCTATCCGGTGCCGGTGCCGGGCGGGCTGGGCGTGCATCTGACGGTCGATCTTGCCGGCCAGGCGCGATTCGGGCCGGACGTCGAATGGATCGACCAGATCGATTACACCGTCGACCCGTCCCGCTCGGACAGCTTCTATGCAGCGGTGCGGAAGTACTGGCCGGCCCTGAAAGATGGCGGCCTGCAGCCAGGTTACGCCGGGATACGCCCGAAGACGGTGCCCAAGGGCGTCGCCGGGCAGGACTTTGTCGTGCAGGGACCACAGACACATGGCATCGCCGGGCTGATCAACCTGTTCGGCATCGAAAGCCCAGGCCTGACCGCGTCCCTCGCACTCGCGGATCACGTGCTGGAGGTGTCGCGGACGGAATCGTAGCGGGCAGCCCTCGGCGTTCGTTGAACCGAACAGCGGACGCATGGGTCGACAGGTCACGCGGAACCGAGAGCGCGTATCCTGACCTACAGGTGACCCACCGCCGAACCCCAGCACCTCGAGAGACGGTTTCGTTGCCTTATGGACGTGGCAACAAACTTCTACCGATGCGGCAGTTCCACCAGCGAACCGACGGCGCGATCGTCCGAGGGTGAACCCGCTTCGGACGTGGATCGCCCTCGCGAACGATCGGGCTGAGAGTCCGATGGCTTCCGGCGGAAGTCATCAGGCTGTGGACCGTTTACCTGGAACACCGCGAAATCAAGGCCGATGCCGCCTGGACGGGTCACGGTTCCGATCCGCCGCACGTTGGTCCACATCCGAGGATCGGGTGGGCCGACATGACGCGCATCGCGCACCAGCAGTCCGGACGTTCCGCCAACGCCCACAGCCGGCAGCCGCGTCAGCCTCCAGCGCTCATCGGTGCCGAGAACCGGGATCGCGGGCGGCATCCACCAGGCTAATTCACTGGCGAGGTCATACCCCTCCGCAGCGATAAACCCGGCCCCACGGCCGGTCCGCATTGCTTGCAGTTGCGCGGCCAGGGCGTTCCATCCAGCCAGCCGAATGGCGACCGGGTCAAGCCGCGGCGGCAACGGGATCAAGCCGATGGTGGCCTGCCCATAGGCCACGGCGGTGAAGGCGAAGCCCAGTGCGGACGCGCCGATCCACCACCGCCGGGGCACCGCCAGGCCGGCCGCCGCGACCGTCAGCGCCGGGTAGATGATCGCCGGCCAGTTGCCCTGCACCCGATCGCCGACCGCATGCTGCAGGAACACCAGGACCGGCGGCAGCGACAACGCGGCAAGCAAGCTCCATCTCGCCTCGCGCTGCCGCCACGACCGCCGCACCGCGGTCCACAGGCCGGCCATGCACAGGATCCAGACCAGCGGCGTTGCCAGTCCGATCTGGCTGCCCAGCAGCTCGGCCAGGAACCCCAGCGCCCGGGCCGGCCGCCAGTCGTCGACGCGGCCGCCCTGCTTGACGAGGCCGGCCCAGCCGTGCGCCGCGTTCCAGACCAGCACCGGCGTGAACAGCGCCAGCCCAAGGGCGCAGGCGGCCCAGGGTTGCCAGCGCCGCAGCCCCGACCTTGCAGCAGGCAGCAGAAGGACCCACAGGCCGACGCCGACCCACAAGAACAGCGCGGTGTATTTGCTGTCGAGCGCCAGGCCGCCGAACAGTCCGGCAGCCAGCCACCAGCGACCGCGGCCACCGGTGGCGATGCGTGAAACTGCCCACATCGTCGCCGTCCAGAAGAACAGCAGCGGCGAATCCGGGGTCATGATCACCGAACCGACGCCCAGCAGCAGCGAGGCGTTCAGCAACAGCACCGCGATGACACCGGCCCGGGTCCCAGGAAACAGCCGACGCGCGGTGTCGAACAGCATCCACGACGCAAGCGCCGCCGCCAGGGGTCCCAGCAGCCGCACGCCCAGCGCGGTTGGTCCGGCCAGGTCGGTCCCGGCGCGGATCCACAGCGCCACCATCGGCGGATGATCCAGATAGCTCGGCGCCAGCGCCCGCGACCACACCCAGTAATAGGTCTCGTCCGGCGCCAGCGGCACCAACGCCGCCACCCCAAGCCGTATCAGCGTCAGCGCCGCCACCAAGGCGGCCAGCCGGTTCACCGGGCGCGCCCGTTCACCGGGTACGCCGGTTCATTGGGCGCGCCGGTTCATCGGGAGCGCCAGACCAGCGTTGCCGAGACGGCATAGTTCCAGACCACGCCGATCATCGCGCCGATCCCGCCGGCGATGGTCCAGGTCGTGTGCCGCTCATACAGCATCTGGGCAATGCCGACATTGGCGATGCCGCCCAGGCCGCACACCGCCATGAACAGCAGCAATCCGCGCCACAGCCTGCGCCCTTTCAGCTGCTGGTCACGATAGGTGACGGCGTTGTTGAGCTGGAAATTGAACACCATCGCGACCAGCGTCGCCAGCGTCTGATCGGTTTCGAAGCCAAACATGGTGCTTTGGCGCAATGTGCCCAGCACCGCGAGATGGACCAGAATACCCAGCGCACCGACCATCGCGAACGAGAAGAAGCGCAGCGGCAAGACCCCGCCCGATACCTTGTCCAGCAGTAGGCCGGCGAACTGAACCAACACCAGCGCGTCCATCTTGCTCTCGCCGGCGGCCCGTTCGCGGAACCGCGCCGGGACCTCCAGAACCCGCAGCGGCACCCTGCTGCTCAGCACCAGGTCCAGCAGGATCTTGAAGCCCTGCCCGTTCAGCCCGCGGGCGAGGTCCTCGAACAGCGGGCGAGGCAGCATAAAGAAGCCGCTCATCGGATCGGTCAGGCGCACCGGAAGGAACGCCTGTGCCAGCCAGATCCCGCTGTCCGACAACAGATGCCGCCAGCGGCTCGACAGGCCGGCACTGTCGCCACCCTCGACATAGCGGCTGGCGACCGCGAGGTCGTACCCGCCGCCCCGCAGTGCGGCGAGCATCACCGGCAGGCGTGTCTCGTCGTGCTGCAGATCGCCGTCGATGACCGCGACGTAGCTGGCCGAGGACGACAACGCCCCCTCGATCACCGCCGAGGCGAGGCCGCGGCGCCCGACCCGGCGGATGCAGCGCACCCGCGCGTCGGTCTGGGCGATGCGCCGCACCTCCTGCGCCGTGCCGTCGGGGCTGTTGTCGTCGACATAGATGACCTCCCAGGCAACGCCGGCGAGTGCGGCGTCAAGCTTGTCGATCATCGGCCGGACGTTCGGCCGCTCGTTGAAGCTGGGAACGATTACGCTGACCACCGGCACGCTGACCACCGGCAGACCGGTCATCGGCCCACCGAGCACAGGGTCATCGATCACCGGCCCACCGAGCGCAGGCCCATTGAGCACAGGCCCACCGCGCACAGGCCCACCGCGCACAGGCTCATCGCGCAAAGGTCCGGTGAGCGCAGGCACCCCACCAGGCCGGGTGGCCGCGGACGGATCGGCCTGGATCGTGCTGTCGGGCATCGGATTCCCATCAATCGCGCGAGCGCAATCGCCGAAATACAAGAGGCGCGCGACAGGTCAAGAGCGCCGTCGTAACGGCGGCTGGGGTTACCAGGCTCGATCGATCGCCCAGCCCATCGGTTCGCGGCGGTCGCGGACAGAGCGCTCGGCATCTCAGGCGAACGGAACACCGGCCAGGCTGCGGCTGGTGCGGATCGTCTGCAGCGTCTGAACCCGGCTGACCGCGGGAGACCCGGTCAGCCGCTGGGTCAACTGGTTCTCATGCGCGGTGTCGCGCGCCACCAGCTTCAGCAGAAAGTCGCCGCCGCCGCGGATCATATGGCACTCCCGCACCTCGGCCCAGCCGCCGACGAGTTGCTCGAACCCCGACAGCACGACCTCTTTCTGGCTGTCCAGCCCAACGATGGCGAAGAAGGTGATCTCCCAGCCCAGTTTCTGCGGATCGGTGTCGGCGTGGTAGCCGCGGATGACACCTTCCTCCTCCAGCGCGCGGACCCGACGCAGGCAGGGGGGCGCCGAGATACCGGCGCGCCTGGACAGATCGACATTGGTCATCCGCCCGTCCTCTTGCAGCGAGGCAAGGATGCGACGGTCGATCGCGTCCAACAGGACCGGCGTCTCTGAGCTGGGCGGCTTCATGCGTAATTATTGAACAGACGTTTCCGGAATATGCGCAAGTGGGCAATCTTATTGCGTGTGGCGCGACCCGCAAGCCGCAATACCAGCTTCTTCATCACGTTCCGCCGCCCATCCACAGGTTTCTGCCAGCGAAACCGGTTTTCATCATCACGCCTCTTCCAAGCGCCGCGCCATCCGGCCACCTTGTGCGCCATGAAGTCCCTCCTCCGCGGCATCGCCGGCCTGCTGGCAGCGTTCGGTGTCCTTGTTCTGCTGCTCGTGGCACTGGCTGGCGGCGCGATCTGGCTGACGCTGCCGAACGCCCACCAGAGCGCCACCGTCGCCGGCCTGTCCGGGCCGGTCGATGTCAGCGAAGACGCCGACTGGGTGCCGCGCATCCGTGCCGGATCGGAGCAGGACGCGGCGACCGCGCTGGGTTTCCTGCATGCCCGCGACCGGATGTTCCAGATGGAGTTGATGCGCCGCGCGGCATCCGGCCGATTGTCCGAGATCGCCGGGCCGGCGACGCTGCCGATCGATCGGATGATGCGTACGCTGGGGCTGCGCCGACGCGCGGTCGCCGATCTGGCCGCCCTGCCGGCCGACGCCCGAACGATGCTCGACGCATATGCGCGCGGGGTGAACGCCTGGATCGATTTGAAGGGGCGTTTCGCCGCCCCCGAATTCCTCGTGCTGGGCGCGCCGCGACCGTGGCAGGCGGTCGACAGCCTGCTGTGGGCGAAGACCATGGGGCTCTGGCTGTCGATGAACTGGCGCCAGGAACTGTCGCGCCAGCGCCTGGCCGGCCGGGTTCCGGCCGCGGTGCTGGATCAGCTATGGCCGAACCAGCCGGACGTGCCGGCCCCGGACGCGATGAACCAGCCGTTGACCCGCTTCGCGCAGGCCGCCGCCCGGCTGGCCTCGGTGCTGCCGGCTTTCCCCGCACCGTTCACCCTGCCGCAATCGGCGTCCAACGAGTGGGCGGTCGATGGTCGGCACACCGCCACCGGCGCGCCTCTGCTGGCGGGCGATCCCCATCTGGCGTTCAGCTTTCCCGGCATCTGGTATCTGGCGCGGATCGATCTGCCCGGACGTGTGCTGGCCGGCGCCACCGCCCCCGGCGTGCCATTCCTGGTGCTGGGGCACAACGGGAAAATCGCCTGGACCTTCACCACCACCGGTGCCGATACGCAGGACATCTTCGTCGAGACGCCGGCCGGTCCGGGGAAGTACCAGACGCCGGATGGCCCCAAGCCGTTCATCGTCCGCGAGGAGCGGATCAAGGTGCGCGACCAGCCGGATACCGTGCTGATGGTGCGCGAGACCCGGCATGGGCCGGTGATCAGCGATCTCGACTCCCCGGACGGCCCGATCCTGGCGGTCGCCATGGCTAACCTGCAGCCCGACGACACCGCCGCCGCCGGGTTGCTCGCGCTGAACCGGGCCGCGACCGTGGAACAGGCCGGGGCGGCGGCGGCGCAGATCGCGTCGCCGGTGCAGAACCTGCTGGTGGCGGATGCGAGGACCATCGGCCTGTTCGTCACCGGCCGGGTGCCGATCCGCCGATCCGGCGATGGTGCCGCGCCGGTGCCGGGCGATGGCTCGCATGACTGGATCGGCTGGGCGGCGGGTAGCCAGTTGCCGCACAGCGTCTCCCCCGCCAGCGGCCGGCTGGTCAATGCGAACGAGCCGGTGTGGCCGCCCGACTTCCCCGTGTTCATGGGGCGGGACACCTTCGATGACTGGCGGGCGATGCGGATCCGCCACATGCTCGACCGGTCGGACCGCCACACGCCCACGGATTTCGCCGCCATGCAGACCGATGTCGTGGACCCGTTCGCCCGTCAGGTGCTGCCGGCGCTGCTGGCCGTTCCGAACGTGACCGGCGTATCGCAGACCGCCTTGCGGCTGTTGCGCGGCTGGGACGGATCGGCGGTGATGAACTCACCCGCCCCGCTGATCTTCAACGCCTGGATGGGTGTGTTCGACACTGCGGTGCTGCGGCATGCCGGCCTGACCGCCGGCCTCGGCGCACCGGTCTCGGACTTCGTGGCGTCGGTGCTGTTGCCCACCGGGACCCCAAGCGCGGCGCCTGGCGCGCCGCCCAGCGGGGCGATCAGCGGGGCGATCAGCGGGGCGATCAGCGGCAGCCATTGGTGTGGCGGCGATTGCGCGCCGATGCTGCGCGATGCCCTGGCGGACGCGGTCAAGGATCTCGGCCGTCGGTTCGGCGATGACCCGACGGCGTGGCGCTGGGGGACGGCGCATCAGGCGGTGTTCGCCCACCCGATCCTGCGCAACGTCCCGGTGCTCGGGTCGTTCAGCACGATCAGCCTGTCCAGCCCCGGCGATGACGACACTGTCGATCGCGGCGGCACCGGCGCCGCCCTGCAGTCGGTGCACGGAGCGTCGTACCGTGGCGTCTATGATCTGGCTGATCTCGACCGCAGCCTGTTCATCATCACACCCGGTCAATCGGGCAATCCGTTCAGTCCGCACGCAAGAGATTTTGCCCTGCGCTGGCGCGACGGTGCTACCATCACACTCGGTCCACAGGCGGCCAGCATCACCGGAACGGTCCGACTGACACCATGAGCTTCGACAGCCCACTTTCGACCGGCCACTTCCTGACCGAGGGGGTCATGTCGCGCCGCTGCATCGGCTGGACCTTCGACCTCGTGCTGATCGCCGTTCTGGTCTGGGTGCTGTGGTGGGTCCTGGTGATGTTCGGGCTGCTGACCCTGGGTCTTGGCTTCGGCGCCCTGAGCATCCTGCCGCTGGTGCCGTTCTGCTACAATTTCGTTTCGCTTCTGGGGGCATCCAGCGCCACCCCCGGGCAGCAGATGATGGGTCTGACGGTGCGGCGCGATTTCGATCTCGGCCCACCGACCGGCCTGCAGGCGGCGGTCTCGGTGCTGGTGTTCTATCTGACGATCGCGACCAGCGGCCTGTTGCTGCTGGTCGCGCTGTTCACCACGCGCCACCGCACCCTACACGACCTTGTGAGCGGACTGGTGGTGGTGCGTGTCGGGGCGATGCGAACGTTGACCGAACCGGGCGGACGCTGGAACATGCATGGCGGAGCGCCCGCCCCATGACCCTGTATAAACCGCCGCGCCGGCCGCAGTTCTTCTATACCACCGCCCCGCTGCCGTGCCCCTATCTGGCCGGCCGCACCGAACGCAAGGTGGTGACCGAAATAGTCGGACCCGAGGCCGAGGCGCTGCACGACCGGCTGTCGCGGGCCGGCTTTCGCCGCAGCCACAACATCGCCTATGCCCCGGTGTGTCCGTCCTGCCAGGCATGCGTGCCGATCCGCATTCCGGTGGATATGTTCCAGCCGAACCGGACGCTGCGCCGGATCATCAAGGCCAATGCGTCTGTCGAGGGGTATCGGGTGCCGGCTCGTGCCACCGCCGAACAGTTCCAGTTGTTCCAGCGGTACCAGCAGGCGCGTCACGGCGACGGCGACATGGCCAGCATGAGTTTCTACGACTACCGAGCGATGGTCGAGGATACGCCGATCGAAACCTTCATCATCGAGTTCCGTGATGAGCAGGATCGCCTGATCAGCGCCTGCCTCGCCGACAAGCTGGGCGATGGGGTTTCGGCGGTCTACAGCTTCTTCGCCCCCGGGATGGAAAAGCGCTCGCTGGGGACCTTCGCGGTGCTGTGGTTGATCGAGCGGGCGCGCACGCTGGGGCTGCCCTATGTCTATCTCGGCTACTGGGTCCCACAGAGCCGAAAGATGGCGTACAAGGCAAGGTTCCGACCCAGCGAGGTGCTGGTCAGCGGGACGTGGCGGGTGTTGACCGAAGCGGAAATCACCGGTGATACGGCGGCGGATGTGGAAATGGTGTCGGAATCCGCAGATTGAGCGGCGCCCGGCCGGCATCGGCGGCGCTGGTGGAGCGCAATCGTCTGCGGTTGAACCAGCTTGGACGTCGATCGCCCGCTCAAACGACGGGATCTAGTGGACAAAACCCGACGGAAAGGTCCGTCCAATTTTGCCACTAGCACTTGATTTGGTGGGCCGATTCACCCGACCGCGAGGATGCGTCTGTCGGGATCGGACCACTAGAGCGTGGCTCGGCGCGGCCCGTGATGAAATTGCGGCGCCCGATTACATAACGAAGTTAAAACGGAAATTCATGGCCGAACCCGGTTGGCTGATATGGGCGCGTGAAATCCAGGCCACGGCGCAGACCGGGCTGGCGTTCAGCAAGGACCCCTACGACCGCGAGCGCTTCGCCGCCCTGCTGCGGCTGTCGGCACGGATCATGGCGGAACATTCCGGTGCGACGGCCGAACGGATCGAAGCCCTGTTCGCGGCGGAGCGCGGGTACGCCACGCCGAAGGTGGGTGTGCGGGGGGCCGTGTTCGATGCCGCGGGGCGTATCCTGATGGTGCGCGAGGCGGTCGATGAACACCGCTGGACGCTGCCCGGCGGATGGGCGGACGTGAACCAGACGCCGGCGCAGTCGGTGGTGCGGGAGGTGTTCGAGGAATCCGGTTATCGGGTGCGCGCGGTCAAATTGGCGGCGGTGTGGGACCGCGCGGCGCAGGCACAGCCGCTGGAAGCGTTCTCTGTCGTGCGGATGTTCTTCATCTGCGCGCTGCAAGGTGGATCACCCACCACCAGCCTGGAGACCAGCGAGATCGGCTGGTTCCCGCAGGCCGAGGTGCCGGCCGATCTGTCGCTGCGACGGACATTACGATACCATATCGACAGGATGTTCGCGCACCGCCAGGATCCGACGTTGCCGACCGAGTTCGACTGATACCCTGCGTGGACGGCCCGCGCTCTGCTAAAACAGCATGTATGGACGGCCCGCGCGCTCTGCTAAAATAGCAGTCCCTTTTTCAGCAGCCCGTGCACGCCTTTTTCCCCGTTCACCGTCTGGGTGACGTGAAAATCCACCGCCAGCGAGCAGAACTGGTAAGCCTCCTGCCGCGACAGGTTGGAACGGCTGGTGATAAAGCCGATCATCTGGCGCAACGCGGCCTTCATCGCGACGTCAAGGTCCTCGTTCATGCCCATCGAGATGAAATGGCTGGCGGATTCAGCCCGCGGGTAGCGCAGCAACGGGTCCCGCACGCCGCCGCCCTTATGCAGCGTCAAGGTAAACGTGCCGGTCAGGCAGATTTCCAGGGCGTTGATGCAAACCTCGCCGTCGCCCTGAACGCCGTGTCCGTCGCCGGCTGAAAACATCGCGCCAGGCGCCCAAACCGGCAGGAACAAGGTCGATCCCTCACCGATTTCCTTGTTGTCCAGGTTGCCGCCGTGTTCGCGCGGTTGAACCGTGGAAATCGCGCCATACGCGGGCGGCGGCGCCACCCCCATCACGCCAAAGAACGGCGCCAGGCTGAGCTCGGTTCCCCAAGGCAGGCGGCAGGTCTTGCGCGCGCGGTCCACCGGGATATGCGACAGAAACTTCTCGGGGAAATCCTCCGGGATCGTTCCGGCGAGTGGACGGAAGCCGCAATAGCCCCAATCGCAGCCCAGCTCGATTCTGTCGATATGGACTTCCAGCATGTCGCCGGGTTCAGCCCCCGCGACCGCCACCGGGCCGGTGATCAGATGACCCGGCGCGCGCGGGATGTTGGCGGCGTGGATCGCCGCCAGAGCCGGCGGGATCGTCATCCCCGCCCCGGCCGGAGGCATCACCTCCGGTCCGCCGGAGACGCATTCCAGGATCACGGTGTCACCCGACTCGACCGTGATCAGCGGCGGAAACGTGGCGTCGAAAACGCCCCAGCGCACGGTTTCCGGTGTTGATGCGACGCGATGCGTGGTCATTCGGCGCCCCCTTCCGATGCAGCGATGACCCCAATGCCATCACATCGGTAGAGGCGGCACAACCGGGCGAAGACACCGCGCACCTTGGCCAACCGTGGTCCGATCGCACATCCTCTGGCGTCGCTATCGCGCGGGCGGTCCGCGGGCCGCCGGCCACGCTGCTGCCCGATCGCTCAGGGCGTTGCTTAATTGGGCAGCCTTATCGGCGTGCTGACGGACTGATCGCCGATGCTGCCCCTATCCCGGGTGTTCATCGCGCGGACGAAGCGCTGCCATCTCCAGCCCGGCTGACGGTCGACCGATCGGCGCCGAAAACCCCTGAGCCGCCTTCAGTTCGGCGTTGATCGCGGCGGCAAGCTCGGGATTGGCACGCCTGATCTGGCCGGCCCGCAGGGTCGCCCCCAGATGCGAGGACGGACGTATCTCCCACGCCTCCAGGAACAACAGATCTGCTTCGACAACAGCATTGTTCACACCTTGCAGCGCACGTCGCACCGCCAGCGTGAAGGGCGGCTTCGGCATGGGATCAACAGTCATCATCGGCCGTTTCCTAGGCAGTCTTGACGCTGCTCGCTCGTGTTCCTAGCAGGGACGACGCGGAAATCACAAGCCCAAACAGCGCCGCATCACGTGGGTATCGCCGCCCCAGGCCACCATCACGTCCGCATGACAAGCCGGTGAATTAAATTCTGTAAAGTTATCAGTATCGATACAGGTCGTGTTTGAAGGGTCCGCTCTCGGGAAGACCGAGATAGGTGGCCTGCTTGACTGACAATTTCGTGAGCTTGGCACCGACCTTGGCCAAATGAAAGCCGGCGACCTTCTCGTCCAGGTGCTTGGGCAAGGTGTAGACCGTGGTGCAGCCGTATTGGCCCTTCGGCGCGGTGAACAGCTCGATCTGCGCCAGCACCTGGTTGCTGAAGCTCGCGCTCATCACGAAGCTTGGGTGGCCGGTTGCGTTGCCCAGGTTGACCAGGCGCCCTTCGGACAGCACGATCAACCGCTTGCCGTCGGGAAAGACGACCTCATCGACCTGCGGCTTGACGTTTTCCCACTTGTAGTTGCGCAGTGCGTCGATCTGGATTTCCGAGTCGAAGTGGCCGATGTTGCAGACGATCGCCCGGTGCTTCATGGCGCGCATGTGATCGAGCGTGATCACGTCGATGTTTCCGGTTGCGGTGACGAAGATGTCTCCCGATGGTGCGGCATCGTCCATCGTGACCACCTGGTAGCCTTCCATCGCCGCCTGCAACGCACAGATCGGGTCAATCTCGGTCACCATGACCCGGCAGCCGGCATTGCGCAGCGACGCGGCCGAACCCTTGCCGACATCGCCGAAACCATTCACCACGGCGACCTTGCCGGCCATCATGACGTCGGTGCCGCGGCGGATGCCATCCACCAGCGATTCACGGACGCCATACAGGTTGTCGAACTTCGACTTGGTGACGCTGTCGTTGACGTTGATCGCCGGCGTCAGCAACGTGCCGGCCTTCGCCATGTCCCACAGGCGATGCACACCGGTGGTGGTCTCCTCGGAGATGCCGCGCACGTCGGCCAGCATTTCCGGATGCTTCTGATGCATCAGCGCCGTCAGGTCACCGCCGTCGTCCAGGATCATGTTCGGCTCCCACGCCTCGCCATTGCGTTGCGCCGGGCCGCGCACCGTCTGATCGATACACCACCAGAACTCTTCCTCGCTCAGCCCCTTCCAGGCGAACACCGGCGTGCCCGCCGCGGCCACGGCGGCGGCGGCATGATCCTGGGTGGAGAAGATATTGCACGACGACCAGCGGACCGTCGCACCCAGGGCGGTCAATGTCTCGATCAGAACCGCCGTCTGAATGGTCATGTGCAGGCATCCGGCGATCCGCGCGCCGGCCAGCGGTCTGGACGCAGCAAACTCCTCGCGGATCGCCATCAGACCGGGCATCTCGTCCTCGGCCATGCTGATTTCCTTACGCCCCCATTGCGCGAGGGAAAGGTCCCTGACGTTGAAATCCTGGATCGCCGTATCGGCCATGCTGCAAGCTCCTGCTTTCAGCGCGGCGCTATATAAAGATATCTGCATGTTTGCAAGCAGAGTCGGCCATCAGAGGTTGCCCGCCAATAAGCCCGCCGCTCAGACCGGGATGAACTTCACCCGACGGCCGTCCACCCCCAGGGCCACGCGGCCCTGCTTCAACAGCAGTGCGTCTTCGCCGAAAACCTCGCGCCGCCAGCCGTGCAGCGCCGGGATGGCGGGATCGTCCTCCAGCGCCAGCCGGTCGATATCCTCCGAACTCGCGACCAGCCGCGCGGCCACGTTGTGCTGTTCGGATTTCGCCGCCAGCAGCACCTTGAGCAGCGAGACCAGCGCCGCGGACGGGCGCATCTTGTCACGCTGCGCCGGTGCGGGCGGTAGGTCGGTATCGGGAACACGACGCGCCCCGGCCAGGATCTCCAGCAGCGCGGCGCCGGAGCGCCCTTCGGCGAAGCCGCGGCTGACCCCACGCACCCGAGCCAATGCCTCGGCGGTGGCCGGCGCGGTGGCGGCGATCTCCAGCAACGCCTCGTCCTTGATCAGCCGCGGGCGTGGAATGTTGACCCGCTGCGCCTCCTTCTCCCGCCAGGCCGCCACCTCCTTCAGGATGTACAGCAAGCGCCGGTTGTTGGTCCGCGGACGCAGCCGCTCCCACGCGGTTTCCGGATCGGCGCGGTATGTCGCCGTGTTGTTGAGGATTGCCATCTCCTCGGACACCCAGCTCAGGCGGTCGTCCTGTTCCAGTCGCTGGCTGAGGCGCACATACACCTCGCGCAGGTGGGTGACGTCGGCCGCGGCATAGGCGACCTGAGCGCTGGACAGCGGGCGCGCCGACCAGTCGCTGAAGCGATGCGCCTTGTCGATGCTGCCGCCGGTCAGGTTGGCCACCAGCGCGTCGTAACCTACCTGATCGCCAAAGCCGGCGACCATCGCGGCGACCTGCGTGTCGAACATCGGGCGCGGCACCTGGCCGAAGCGAAACACAAAGATCTCGATGTCCTGGCGCGCGGCATGGAACACTTTCATCACCGCCTCATCGGCGAACAGGCCACTCAGCGGGGAAAGGTCGATGCCGTCGGCCTCGGCGTCGATCACCGCGACTTCGGTTTCCCCGGCGATCTGCACCAGGCACAGATCCGGCCAGTAGGTGCGCTCGCGCATGAACTCGGTGTCGACCGTGATGAACGTTTCGTTGCGCATACGCTGGCAGAATGCGCCCAACGCATCGCTGGTGGTGATCAAGGCGGGCAGCGGAAAGTCGGAGCGTGGAGGTCTTGCCATCCGGCGGTTGTACACGCGCGCGTGCGAAAGGCCAAAAGCCGCCGCTTCACCCGCCTGGGAGCCGCTGGCCCCCTGTCAGCCGCGCCCGGCCGGCGGCGGTTTCAGCCACGAGCCGGCGACCGAACCGAATTGGACAATCGCGGCACGCCATGCCAGGAAGGCCTCAGATCACCTCCGAGGAAACAATGTCCCTGACCAGACGCGCCGCGCTGCTGACTTCGGCTGGAGCGCTGGCAGCACCATCCATCATTCGTTCCGCCGCGGCGGCCGAACCAATCCGCTTCGGCTGGCTGGTCGCGCTGACCGGCGCGAATTCCGCGCCTGGCATTGGCTACAATCGCGGCGTGACCTGGGCCGCCGAACAGATCAACGCCAGCGGCGGCATCAAGGGACGCAAGATCGAGGTCATCACCAGGGACACCCAGGGCGATCCCACCAAAGCGGTCAACGCCGCTGTTGAACTCGCGTCCCGCGACAAGGTGAACGCGGTGTTCGGGCCGACCAATTCCGGTGAGGCTTTGGCGACAACGCCGATCCTGTCGCGCTTCAAGGTGCCAAACCTGCAGCAGGGTGTGCTCGACCGCTTGATCGATCCGGAGAAATATCCGCACGCGTTCCGCAACGCGGCCACCAACACGCAGTGGGATACCGCCAACCGCGACTACTGCATGAACGTCCTGAAAGCGAAAACCGTTGCCGTGCTCGGCGACAACACCGGCTACGGCACCACAGCCGTCGCCGCCTCGGTGGACGCCTACCAGAAAGCGGGCGTGAAGGTAGCCTATCATGCGGTCATCGACGCCAACGCGCAGGACCTCGCCCCGGACCTGCTGCGCGCCCGCAACGCCGGCGCCGAGGTCGTAACGGTGTGGAGTGACAGCACCGGCCTGGATGCACGGATGATGAACGCGCGGGCCCGGATCGGCTGGGACGTGGTGTTCGCGGGTCATCCGGCCATGGGTTCTGGCGATGTCGCGCATCTGCTCGATAAGCCGTCGAACTGGGACAAGGTCTATATCGTCGGCTACCGTCCGTGCAGCTTCGACGCCAACAGCAAGCTGCCGCCGCGCACCCAGGCGTTCGTCGACAGCGTGAACGGCAAGATCCCGCTGGCCGACACCTCGCTGTGGTGGGTGGTTGCCGCCGTCGATGCCGTCCACCTGGTGACCGAAGCGGTCGAGAAGACCGGATCGAGCAGTGCCGATGCCATCGCCGAATACTGGAACAGCCTGAAGGATTGGCCCGGCCTGTTCGGCCGCTATACGTTCTCCCGCACCCAACACAACGGCTATCCGACCCAGGATGTGGTGATGTCGGCTGCAAATTCCGAACATAACGGCGCCTTCGCGCTGGCGCCCGGCTACACCTGAGGTCATGCCGTATCGTTTCTTATAAGGAACATGATCCACGCTGCAAGGTGAAGGCCGCCGCGGCTTGCGGGCGCATTCCGCGCCGCGATAATCTGCCGCTCGCCTACACGATCCAAATACAAACCAATAAGGGAAGGGTACCGATGACCATCACCCGTCGCCGCGTGTTGGCAGGCTCCGCCGCCGGTGCAGCCGCGCTATCCGGCAGCCTTGCCCGCCCGGCCATCGCCGCCTCTGAACCCATCCGCATCGGCTACCTTCCCGCGCTCACCGGCGCCAGTTCATCCACCGGCATCGCCGGCAATCGCGGAACCGTCCTCGCCGTCAACGAGATCAACGCCGCCGGCGGCGTAAATGGCCGCAAACTCGAACTGATCGTGCGTGACACCCAAAGCGATCCCACCAAAGCGGTTGACGCCGCGGCCGAACTGACCCGCAAACAGCATGTGCAGGTGATCTCAGGTCCGCTCAACTCTGGTGAGGCGTTGGCCGCGACGCCGCTGATCGCTCGGATTGGTGTGCCGCAGCTCGACCCGTGCTGGGTCGATGCGCTGATCGACGTGAAGAAATACCCGCTCGCGTTCCGCAACGCGCCCGACAACCAACAGATCGGCGCTGCAACCGGTCATTACGTGATGGATGTGCTCAAGCTGAAGCAGGTGGCGGTGATCGGCGACACCACCGGCTACGGCACGGCCTCGGTCAGTACCTACGTGCCGATGCTGAAGGGACGCGGCGCGGACATCGTGTATAGCGGTAACACCGACGCCAGTAATCCGGACCTGAAGCCGGAGCTGCTGCGGATGCGCAGCGCCGGCGCGCAGGTCATCATGCCCTGGAGTGTCAATGCCGGCTTCCTCTCCCGGATCATCAACACCCGCGGCGAGATGGGCTGGGATGTGCCGATTGTCGGCCAGACCACGCTCGGCTCCGGTCAGACCAAGGCCCTGCTGGAGAAAGTCGCATACTGGGACAAGGTGTACGCGAACAATTTCCGGCCGTGCTGTTACGATTCCGCCGGCAAGCTGCCGGACCGGACGGCGGCCTTCGTCGACCGGCTGCGCAGCGCGAAGATCGAGATGGGCGACACCCTGCTGTGGTGGATCGCGTCCGGCTACGACACGCCGCACCTGATCGCCGACGCGGTGAAGCACGCCGGCAGCGAGCCGAAACAGATCGCCGGCTACCTGAACGCCCTGAAGGCTTGGCCAGGGGTGTACGGCGACCTGACGTTCACGCCGGGGCAACATAACGGTTATCCGGACGATGAGGTCGTGATGTGCCAGGCGAACTCGTTCCGCGAGGGGGCTTTCAAACTGGCGCCCGGCTACGGCATCTAGGCCGATGATCGAGTCGATCATCGCCTACGGCCTGGCCATGGGCGCGGTGTACTCATTGATCGGCATCACCTATAACGTGATGTTCTCGGCCTCACGGGTGTTCAGCTTCACCGCCGGCGCGCTTGGCATGCTGGGCGGCGTGTTCGGGGCCTTGTTCATCAACCGGCTGGGAATGCCGGTGATCGTCGGGCTGGCCGCCACCCTGGCGGCCGGCGCGGTGGTCGGCGTCGTCACCGAGATCGTCGCCGTGCGGCCGGTTCTGGCCAACCTGGAACAGCATCTTTACGTGCTGTCCACGCTCGCCTTCGCGCTGATGATCCAGCAGTTCACCGCGATCGAATGGAGCACCGAACCGCAGCCTTTCCCGCGCCTGCTGCCGCTTGGCCGCGGCGTGTTCGACCAGCAGTTCTGGCTTCCCGTGCTGGCCTGCGCGGTGACGATCGTCGGGCTGGAGCTGCTTTATCGCCGCACCATGATCGGCCGCGCGTTCCTGGCCATCGCCGAAGACAATTTCGCCGCGCGTGCGCTTGGCTTGCCCGAGCGCACCCTGAGAATGGCGAGCTACGCGCTGGCGGGCATGATCGGGGCCTTGGCGGGTTTCGCCGGCGGCGAGGTCCTGCTCGCCTTCTTCGCCAACGAGCCAATGCTGAACTTCTACGGGTTCGTGCCCGTCGCCCTTGGCGGCATGGGCAACAACCGCGGGGCGGTCGTCGGCGGCTTCGCGCTGGGGCTGTTCCAGCAGGCCGCGAACTTCCTGGTCGGCGGCGTCTTCGCCTCGGTCGCCGTGTTCGTGATGTTCATCATCGTCCTGCTGGCGCGCCCCGAGGGCCTCGCCGGCGCCACCGCGGCCCGCCGGGTATGACGCCCCAGGGTACAACGCCCCAGGGTACGACAACGGGCGCGGAGGCAGCGTTGTTGGCGCCGGTTCGCTCGCGTTCGGCCATGGCGATGATGGAGACCGCGGCACCGTTCGTGGTGCTGGCCGCCCTGGGCGCCTGCCTGCCGCTGTTTGGTGGAGACTATTGGGGGGTTATCGCGACGCGCGCCTGCGTGTACTGGATCCTCGTCTCCGGGCTCAATCTCGTGGTTGGCTTCGCTGGCCAGATCGCCATCGGCTGGGTGGCGCTGCTCACCATCGGTGCCTACGCCACCAGCGTGTTGTCGGCCGGCACCGTCACGCCGGCGCTGTCGCCTTATCTCGCGCTGGCGATCGCCGCGGCGATCGGTGCGGTGTGCGGCGCGATCGTTGGCCTTCCGGCGCTGCGGCTGCGGACTTTTTATTTCGCGATGACCACCCTGGGCTTCGCCACCATCGCGACGCAGGTCGCGCTGGCCTGGCAGAGCGTGACCGGTGGCGGCGTCGGAGTTGCCGGACCGGTCTTTCCCGGGCCTTTTTCCAGCCAATGGGGGTTTTACTATTTCTGCCTCGGCCTAGCGGCGATCGTCACCTGGATGACCGTCAACCTCGCCGCCAGCCGCTATGGCCGCGCGCTGGTGGCCGTTCGCGACGCCGAGGTCGCGGCCGAGGCAACCGGCATCTCAAAGCCGCGGCTGCTGGTCATGGTTTTTCTGTTCAGCGGCGCCGTCGCCGCGGTCGCCGGCGGCTTGTTCGCCTCGCTGCAGACCTACATCACGCCCGACGCGTTCACCTTCGACCTGTCGGTGCTGTTCTTCATCGCAATTCTGATCGGCGGACGCGGCTCCATCCTGGGTCCATTGCTCGGCACCATCATCCTGACCGTGCTGCCGGAATTCGCCGCCCCGCTGGTCGCATGGTCGACCTTCCTTTATGCGGTCCTGCTGCTCGTCATCGTGCTGGCGATGCCCGGCGGTATCGCCAACCTGCTCGACTACCGCAACCGCCGCCCGCTGGCCAGCAACCGGGAGATCGTCCCGCGTCCGGACCTGCTGCCCAGGGTGCTGGGTCAGCGCGTGGACACCGGCACGCTGGCACTGGACGGGCTGGAGGTGCGGTTCGGCGGGGTGCTGGCGATCGACGGACTGAGCCTCGACATTCTGCCCGGCCAGGTGCACGGGCTGATCGGTTCGAACGGCAGCGGCAAGACCACGACGCTGAACGTCATCTCGGGCTACTATGCGCCGATGCAGGGCACCGTCCGGCTGAACGGCCAGCCGTTGCCGCCACAGTCGCCGCATCTGCGGGCAAGCCGGCGGATCGCGCGGACGTTCCAGACCCCACGGGTCGTCGGGGCGGCATCGGTGCTGCAGAACGTCATGATCGGCGGCACGATCGACGGCCGCGGCAGCTTCGTCGAGGCGCTGCTCGCGCTGCCCCGGCACTGGCGGGACGAAGCGATGCTGCGTTCGGCGGCGATGGCGGCGCTCGCGGTCGTCGGGCTGGAGCAGCTTGCCGCGGTGCGGGCCGATCGGCTGCAGCACAGCGAACTGCGCTTTATCGAAATCGCCCGAGCGCTGGTGCTGCGCCCGGCCTTTCTGCTGCTCGACGAACCCGCGGCCGGTCTGTCGCCGGAGGAGATCAAGCGACTGGGCGGCCTGATCGTCGCGGTCAGCCGCCAGGGCACCGGCGTGCTGTTGGTGGAGCACCACGCCGACCTGATCTTCGACATCTGCGACCAGGTGACGGTGCTGAATCTCGGCAAGGTGCTGGCTGGCGGGACACCGGAAGAAATCCGCTCGCACAGGGAGGTCGTCAGTGCCTATCTCGGCACCTGAGCCGCTGCTCCAGGTCACCGACCTGTCCGCCGGATACGGCAAGGTGCAGGTGCTGCGCGGGGTTGATCTGACGATCGGCGCGGGCGAGGCGATCGCCCTGCTGGGTCCGAACGGCGCCGGCAAGACCACCCTGCTGCGCGCCATCTCCGGGCTGATGCCGTGGTCGGGCAGCATCCGCTTCGCCGGCATCGATCTCGCCGGATCGGGTCCGCGCGATGTCGTCAAGGCCGGGATCGCGCACGTGATCGAAGGACATCGGGTGTTCGCCCATCTGACCGTGTCGGACAATCTGCTGCTGGCCGGGTACGGCATGCCGCGCGGCGAACGCGGTGTGCGGATCGAGGAAGCGCTCGCCATGTTCCCGGAGCTTATCCCGCGACGGCAGGGGCCGGCCGGTGCGCTGTCGGGGGGTCAGCAGCAAATGCTGGCCGTGGCTCAGGGGCTGGTGCGCCGACCGCGGCTGCTGATGCTGGACGAGCCGTCCGCCGGCCTGTCGCCGGTGCTGGTGGACCGGGTGCTCGCGGTCGCACGTCAGTTGTGTGAGGGCGGCACCTCCGTGCTGCTGGTCGAGCAATTGGTTGAAAAGGCGCTGACCCTGGTGGACCGGGTCTATGCCCTTGCCCGCGGCACGATCGTGATGCATGCCCGGGCCGATGAGACGGATCTGCCCCGCCAGCTGGAGCAGGCGTATTTCGGCAAGGACGCGACAGCCCCGCTGGCGTCGTAGCCACGATCGCAGAGTACCGTGAGACGCGCAGCGGCCACGGGCCGGCTCGTGACACGGCCACTTCAGACGAGCGGGCGCTTGCCTGCGGCCACGCCGACCGAAGCCCGCCCTGCCCCGCGCGCCGAGGCGCGCATGGATCGATACGAGTCGCCGCCGCTGACCCCGATCCGCTCTCTATCTGTTGCAGCGGGCGGCGATCGCGGCTAAAACTATCTTATGTGCCATCGCGCGCCTTTCGCGACGCTGATCGTCGACGCCGCCGCGTCGGCTCTCACACGCGCGCCCGGCCTGCTGCTCCTCCTTCGACTTAGCCGCCCCTGAGCGCCGCGCCGGGTTGCTGAAAGCCGGCTTCGCTCAGGGGGACCCCTGAGGCTATAGTCGTGTCGATTTCCGCCCGAGGAACCAAGCCATGAGCATCACCCACCCCAGCTTCGGTAAGCTGGACGACGACCGCATCATCATCTTCGACACCACCCTGCGCGATGGCGAGCAATCGCCCGGCTTCTCGATGAACATCGAGGAGAAAATCCGCATGGCCGAGGCGCTGACCGACCTCGGCATCGACGTCATGGAAGCTGGCTTCCCGATCGCCTCCCCCGGCGACTACGACAGCGTCAAGGCGATCGCCGAGAGCGTCGGCCAGCGCGACGACAGCCCGGTCATCTGCGGCCTGGCCCGTTCAGGCCGCGAGGACATCAACCGCGCCGGTGACGCGGTGCGTGCGGCCAAACGCAAGCGCATCCACAGCTTCATCTCCACCAGCCCGCTGCACATGAAATACAAGCTGCGGATGGAGCCGGACGATGTGTTGCAGGCCGTCTCCGACAGCGTGGAACTGGCCCGCTCGTTTACCGACGACGTCGAATGGTCGGCCGAGGACGGCACCCGCACCGATCCGGACTTCCTGTGCCGCTGCGTGGAAGCCGCGATCAAGGCCGGCGCCACCACGATCAACGTCCCCGACACCGTCGGCTACGCCCTGCCCGAGGACATCGACCGCATCTTCACCATGATCCGCACCCGGGTGCCTGGCGCCGATCAGGTCATCCTGTCGACCCATAACCACAACGATCTGGGCTTGGCGGTGGCCAACACCCTGGCCGCCATCCGCGCCGGCGTGCGCCAGGTGGAGGCGACCATCAACGGCATCGGCGAACGCGCCGGCAACGCCTCGTTGGAGGAGGCGGTGATGGCGATCCGCACCCGCCAGGACGCGGTGCCGTTCAAGAACAACATCAAGACGCCGAACATCCTGCGGGTGTCGAAGATGCTGGCGGCGATCACCGGCTTCGACGTGCAGCCGAACAAGGCGATCGTCGGCCGCAACGCCTTCGCGCACGAAGCCGGCATCCACCAGGACGGGGTGCTGAAGCATGCCGGCACCTACGAGATCATGCTGCCCGAAAGCGTCGGCTGGCAGAAATCCAGCCTGGTGATGGGCAAGCACTCGGGCCGCGCGGCGTTCCGCGACAAGCTGAAGACGATGGGCTACACCATCGGCGACAATAAGCTGAACGACGCGTTCCGCCGCTTCAAGGACCTGGCCGACCGCAAGAAGGTGGTGTTCGACGAGGACCTCGTCGCCCTGGTGGATGACGAGGTGATGCGCGACCACGAGCGTATCCGCTTCGTCTCGCTGGACCTGCACGCCGGCTCGAAAGGACCGGCTCGGGCGGAGCTGGAGCTGGAGGTCGACGGCGCGATGAAGCACGCGACATCGGCGGGCAATGGCCCGGTCGATGCGACGTTCAACGCGATCCAGGCGATCTTCCCGCACACCGCGAACCTGGTGCTGTTCTCGGTGGGCGCGGTGACCGAGGGGACTGACGCCCAGGCCAAGACCACGGTTCGGCTGGAGGAGCACGGCAAGATGGTCGACGGCCAGGGCGCGGACTCGGACACCATCGTCGCCTCGGCCCGAGCCTACATCCACGCGCTGAACAAGCTGATGGTCAAGCGGCTGAGAACCGAGCCGGCGGCGCTGTCAGCCTGATTTGTGTCGCTGGAGCGTGATCGCTTCGGGTTGCAGCGATCACGCTTGTCTTCTCTGATGCGCGACACTCGCGCGGTAAGGCCCTGTCGGCGTGGGCTGTTCAGCTAATTCCTCATGCCGGTGCGCCGTCAGAGCGCGATTGTCTGCGTTTGACCCTAACCGGACGTCAACCGTCCTCTTGAACTGCCTGCCGCGCCGTGTGGGTCTGGGGTCATCATCAAGACCGAGGCCTGCATCTGGCTCTCGCCTGCGGACCGGGCGGCGCTGGCAGGATGGTTGGGTGGGCGGAACACGCCGCAAAAGCTGGTCTGGCGGGCACGGATTGTGTTGCTGTCGGCGGATCGTGTTGGGGTGATGGCGATCAGCCGCACGGTTGGCAAGAGCAAGCTCACGGTGGCCCGCTGGCAGGAACGCTATCTGGCCAAGGGCATGGCCGGGCCGCGGCGCGATGCCACCCGCCCAGGGCGCAAGCCGCCGCTGAGCGCTGAGACGATCCAACAGGTCGTGCACAAGACCTTGCATGAGAAGCCGCCGGGCGGCACCCACTGGAGCATCCGCGAGATGGCTGCCGCCAGCGGCCTCAGCTACAGCAGCATCCAGCGGATCGGGCAGGCGCACCCACTCAAGCCGCACCGGGTGAAGCGCTTCAAGCTGTCGAACGACCAGCGCTTCGCCGCGAAGGTGCGGGACATCATTGGCCGCTACCTCAATCCGCCGGACCAGGCGCTGGTGTTCTCGGTGGACGAGAAAAGCCAGATCCCGGTGCTGGAGACCGCACCCAACCGGGCCTGCCGCTGAAGAAGGGCCGCCGCGGCACCATGCCCACGACGACAAACGCCAGGGCCCCACGACCTTGTTCGCCGCCCTCGACGTCGCCATCGGCAATGGTAGTGGGTCAATGCAGGCCGCGCCATCGCCACCAGGAGTGGCGCAAGTTCCCGCGCCGGATCGATGCCGAAACGCCCAAGCACCGCGATCCGCACCTGATCGTCGACAACCAGGCCACCCACAAACACCCCAAGGTCCAGGCGTGGCTGAAGCGGCATCCGCGCGTCCACATGCACTTCACCCCGACCTCGGCGTCCTGGTGCAATGCCGACCCCCTGGGCACACCTGCCAGTTCCTGTAACCTGACGTTGAAACAGTCGGCCAGCATATTAATTATTTGATATAACAGCCAACGCACCACAGGCGGTAAACGCCGAGCACTACAAGTGACCCTACAACCCGAATCGCTCCAGCAACGCCAGCGTTCGCGTCGGCTTTCTCGGCCGCGCCGCCACGAACGCTCGCAGATCCGCCGGATGGTCGATGTCCAGCCCGATCCCCGGCAGCCGCACGACCGCAGGCTCGATCCCCTTCGCCCTAGCCGCCATCAGATGCGGGAAGTAGCTGTCGTCGCCGAACCGCAGGGGTACACTGAACGGCGGCGCGCAGAGTACCGCGTTCGATCCCAATTCGTCATGCGCCGGCACGATGGTGAACGACGGCGCCGGCAGACTGGCCGAAACCACCGCGTCGATCTCCGCCGGGCTCACCCGCGGGATATCGCCCGGCACCGTCAGCATTGCGCCCTTGCCCTCCACCGCAAGCACCCGCGCCAGCCCGTTCACCGCCTCGGTATGGCCGTCCAGAGCGCCTTCGGTGACCACCCGGGCGCCGTATCGCTTCGACAAGGCCGCCGCGGTCGGATCGACCGTGTTCACCACAATGCCGGCCAGCCGCGTCGCCCCGGCCAGGGCGGCCAGCACATCCTCCAGCATTGTCGCCGCCAGCATCTCCCGCTGCCAAGGTGTCAGCACGGATCCCGTTCGCTGCTTCGCCCCGGCGAACGCCTTCACCGGAACCGCCGCCCAGACGTCGATCATGAGGGCGGGTCGATCATCGGGACACGTCAGGCACCGGGCAGATCCATCATCATCGGGGCACGTCGATCATACGCGGCATTCGATCAGCGCCGGCCGCTGTGCCGCAGGCCACGCAGCTCCCGCCGCCGCAGCACCCTCGCCGCGTCCATGACGATGCGGGCCAGTGCCTCCCTGTCCTCAATCGTCGTCATCAGCGTCTGCGCCAGCGTCACCCGCGCATCAATCGAGACCACCTCCGACATATCCGCATGATCGATCACATAGCCATCCAGCAGATCGGCATACCGTTGCGCAACCGTTCCGGCCGAGGGATCCAGCCCAAGCTCCGTCATCATCTTCGCCGTCGGCCCCTTCACCGCTCGGCCGGCGATAATCGGCGAAACCGCGATGATCGGTGCCTTGCAGGCCATCAACGCCGCCCGCACACCTGGAATGGCCAGAATGGGCTCGACGCTGATGAACGGGTTGGACGGACAGATCACCACCGCCTCCAGTGATGAATTGGCCAAAGCCTCGATAAACGCCGGATGCGGCTTGGCCGCGCCGGCGCCCTGGAACTGCAACTGGCTCACCACCGGCTCACACCGCTGATGCACGAAATACTCCTGGAAATCGAGCCACCCGAGATCCGTCAGCAGCCGCGTCCGCACCGGATCGTCCGTCATCGGCACGACGCGCGGCGCCACGCCCAGACGTCGGCACAGATCCCCGGTCACCGTGGACAGGCTCTCGCCGCGCCGCAGCCGTCGTGTGCGCTCGACATGCAGTGCGACGTCGCGATCACCCAGGCGGAACCACGTCTCGCCACCGAGTGCTTCCATCGTCGCCATGAACGACCAGGTCTCGTCGTGCCGGCCCCAGCCAAGCTCGCGATTGGCCAGTCCGGCCAGCGTATAGACGACCGTATCGATATCCGGCGAGATCGACAGCCCCAGATGCTCGAAATCATCGCCGGTGTTGACAACCACCAGCAGTTCCTCGGGCGGCATGATGCGCGATAGGCCAAGTACCAGCTTGGCGCCTCCTACCCCGCCGGACAAGGCGATGATCACTGAAAAAGATCCTCCTCAGGCGGGCGTATCACGTCGGCCACCGGCTGGTTCGGTGCCTGCCACCGCAGACCGCGCACGACGATCACAGGTTGCGCCTCCGCCGCCTGACCCTGCAACAGCGAAGCGGCGGCGGCAATTTCGTCGGCGAAGCCGATAATGCTAACCTCCAGGATGCGTCCGAACAGGTCAGCCTGGCCGCGCAGGTCGATCACTGACGGGATGCCCGCGCAGCCGATCGCCACGCCGACGGTGCCGCGGCGCCATGGCCGGCCGAAACTGTCGCTGATCACCACACCGACATCAGCCTGTTCAGCGAGACCGGCGCGGATCGCCTCGGCCGAACCATCCGGGTCCAGCGGCAGCAGCAGCGCCCGCTGGTGCCCGTCCGCCTCGGCCACGTTGGACTGATCGACGCCGGCGTTGGCCATCACGAACCCCAGCCGATGGTGCATGATCATCAGGTTCGGCCGACTGCGAACCACTTTCGCCGATTCCGACAGCACGATCTCGACAATGCGCGGATCCTTGCCGACGTCAGCCGCCAGCGCGATCGCCCGCTCGGACGGCACGACGTCCGCGAGATCGACCGTCCGCCCCTCGGCCTTGGAGACGATCTTCTGCGCGACCACCACCACATCGCGATCGCGCAGGACCGCGCCGGCACGCGCCAGTCCAGCCAGGATCAAGCGAGGCAGATCGTCTCCGGCCCGCACCATGGGCAGGCCAGGCAGCGCGAAAAGCTCCAGACGGCCGGACATGCTACTCGAAGCGTTGGCGCAGCTTGGGCAGCACCATCTCGCCGTAGATCTTCAGGAACCGCGCCTGATCGTTACCGGGCGCGTGGAACACCAGGTGACGAAACCCCATGTCGATATAAGGCTTGATCTTCTCGATATGTTCATCGGGGTCGGATGAGACGATCCAGCGGCTGGCCGCCCGCTCGACCGGCAGCGCGTCTGCCAGCCGTTCCATCTCCTTCGGATTGTGCACCGTCACCTTCTCTTCCGGCGTCAGCGCCAGGGCAGCCCAGATCTTGGTATCCTCCATCGCCCGCTGCCGGTCGGTATCGAACGACACCTTCATCTCGATCATCCGGTCGTAGTCCGGCTTCGGCTTGGACGACAACGAGAGCCCCTCGGCGACGTTCGGCAGCAGGGTCTCGGTATACAGCTCCCACTTCTTGCCGCTGGTGCAGATAAACCCATCCGCCATCCGCCCGGCGTATTTCGCCACCTGCGGCCCCGCCCCAGCGACATAGATCGGCAGGAACGCGCCGGGCTTGTCATAGATGGTCGCACCCTGGGTCTTATAGTACTCGCCCTCGAAGGTCAGCTCGTCTTCCGACCACAGTTTGCGGATCAGGCCGATCGCCTCCCGCAGGCGGGCGAAGCGCTCCTTCATTTCCGGCCACTTCATGCCAGTGGACGGCACCTCATTCAGGCCCTCACCAGTGCCGACACCCAGGATAAGCCGGCCCGGGAACATCGACCCCAGCGTGCCGAAAACCTGAGCGACCACCGCCGGATGATAGCGGAAGGTTGGCGTCAACACACTGGTGCCCATGACGATCCGCTGCGTGCTGGCGCCTAGCGCCCCCAGCCAGGCCAGCGCGGACGGTGCATGCCCGTCGGTGTGCTTCCACGGCTGAAAATGATCACTCACGAAGACCGAGTCGAAACCCACATGTTCCGCCAGCACCGAATAATCCAGCAGTTGCCGCGGCGCGAACTGCTCCGCGGATGCCTTGTAGCCAAGTTTCAAGGTCATCGACCGGTCTCCTTCATTTGCCGTCACGCTACCGCCGACCCGATGCCGCGGCAATCCGCGCCGAACCGCCACTCCCCGCTGGCGGCCCACGCGCCAGACGCGGCAGATGCGAACCATGTGCGCATCCGCTGGCGCATGTTTAGGCGACAGACGTGTGTTTGCAGGCCCGATCAGCGTTCCCGGCTATGCTGCGGTGCGGCATAGTCCTTGCGTAGAGGGGATTATGGGTAGCAGCGATGCGCACCGGTGAAAGTACTGCTGGCTGACGACGATGCCGAACGGGCCGGCGCGGTCGCGCGGGTCCTCGCCGCTGACCCCGGGCTGATCGTGCTGCGGCTGAAGCCAGAAGACTCCCTCGTCGGGGCCGTCACCGCGCTAGCCCCGGACGTGGTCCTGGTGGACATGGCGCGACCCGACCGGGACGCCCTGGACGGCATCAGGCAGGTCGCCGCCCTGAATGCCCGACCGGTCGTTCTGTTCGTCGACGAGGACGACCCAAGCTTCATGGAGGAAGCGATCGGCGCTGGGGTGTCCTCCTACAATGCCATCGGCACGCCGCCGCCCGACGTGAAGCCCATCCTGCGCGCGGCGGTAGCCTTGTTCCGACGCCATCAGCAGGCGCGCGACGATCTGAAGGAAGCTGAGGCGCGGCTGCGGGAACGTGCGCTGATCGACAAGGCCAAGGTGCTGCTGATCAAACAGCGCCGTCTGAGCGAGCCTGACGCCTACAAGTGGCTTCGACAGACCGCCATGAGCAGCGGCCGGCGCATCGTCGAAATCGCCACTGAACTCATTAAGGCCACTGAGGTCACCAAGGACCCCGAAGGAAGCGCGGAATGAGCAAGCCGATCCGCGTGGGCGTGTTGCGGCTGGTCGACAGCGCCCCGGTCATTGTCGCCGAGGCCCACGGCCTGTTCCGCGATCAGGGCATCGAGGTGCGGATCAGCATCGAGCCGTCTTGGTCCAATGTCGCCGACAAGCTCGCCTATGGGATTCTGGACGCCGCAGTGATGCTGCCGCCGCTGGCCCTGGCCGCCCGCGCCGGCCTGCGCGGTCCTAAAGCCCGCCTGGTGGTGCCGATGTCGCTCAGCCAGGGCGGCAATACAATCGTGGCCAGTAACCAGCTCGCCGCGGGTCTGACAAAGGACGGCGCACAGCCCCGGCTTCGGCTGTTCACCTGGCTCCGGGCCCAGCCGACCCCACCGCGGTTCGCCGTGGTTCATGCTTTCTCCACCCACAATCTTCTGCTGCGTTACTGGTTTGCCGCCGGCGGCGCGGATCCGGATCGCGATATCGAGACCGTCGTCATCCCGCCGGAGGACGTGGTCGATGCCCTGGCCGCCGGCACTATCGCCGGGTTCTGCGCCGGCGCCCCATGGGGCGATGTCGCACAGCGTCAGGGCGCGGGCCGCATTCTGACCGGCACCTCGACGATCTGGCCGTTTCACCCCGAGAAATGCCTGTGCGTCGGCGAGGCATGGGCGGACGCCAACCCGCAACTGCTGCATCATCTGCTGTGTGCCCTGTTGCAGGCCCAGATCCGTTGCGACCGGCCCGAGGAAGCTGCGGCGATCGCCGCACTGCTGGCCGATCCTGCCGGCCTGGGTCTGCCCGAGGACGCCTGCCGGGCCGCGTTGCCCGGTGGTTCGGGACCGGAGCTGATCCGGTTCCACACGCGGGAGGCCTGGTTCCCGGCCCGCGCTCACGCGATGTGGTTCCTCGGCCAGATGCGCCGCTGGGGCTGGCTGGACGGGCAGATCGACGACGCCGCCCTGGCGGTGCAGCTTTATCGGCCCGATCTGCTCGCCTCGGCGGTGGAGGCCGAGGGCCTTTATCCGGCCGCGGCGCTGCCGATGCTGGAGGGATCGGCGATGCTGCCGATGCCCGATGAGGACACATTCTTACCCGGCGCCCGCGGCCGAAAGTGACTGGCCAAGACGCAGCCCGAAAATCGAGCAAAATGCGCGTTTTTTTGGTCAAATATTGACTAAATAACCATCATGCTGTGACAATCTTCCGGCCAGGGCTGTGCATGTGCCAAATCACTGACCGGCCCCAGCACGGTTCATCGCCATGCCGCTGTCTTGGCTCAATCCCTGGGCATTGTCGCGCCACTGACCGGGCGCAATTCTTGTGCATGACCGTGCCACTGCCGTGGCCCAACCCCGGGCATTGCCGTGCCATTAGTTGGCACGGCAATTGCTCACCAGGTTCCAGAGCTTGCGGCCTTTAACTGCCCCGCGCTTCACGGATCCGCTCAACGAAGGGCGTGTTCCGGATCTGAAGTGCATCAGCGCTTCAAGCCGCCGACAGGCACGCCAACGATGGCCTGCCCCCGTGAGCACAAATTCCATGCACAAAGGTTTTCTCAAGGCCGGCCATCTGCCGACCCTGTTCGCGTCGTTCCTCTATTTCGACCTCAGTTTCATGGTCTGGGTGCTGCTTGGCCCATTAGGCGTCGCCATCGCCAAGGCGCTGCACCTCGACCCGGCGCACAAGGGACTGATGGTCGCGACACCGGTTCTCGCCGGCGCCGCACTTCGCGTCGTGCTCGGTCTGCTGGTCGACCGCTACAAGGCAAAGCGCGTCGGCATCGGCGCCCAGATCGTCGTGATCATCGGATTGATCACCGCATGGGCAATCGGCATCGATAGCTTTCCAGCGATCCTGCTGCTGGGCTGCGTGCTGGGTCTCGCCGGCGCCTCTTTCGCGGTGGCCTTGCCGCTGGCATCGGCGTGGTATCCACCCGAGCACCAGGGTATGGCACTGGGTCTGGCCGGCGCGGGCAACTCGGGCACCGTGCTGGCCGCGCTGTTCGCACCCGCGCTCGCCATCGCATTGGGCTGGCAGACCGTCATCGGGCTGGCGGCGATCCCGCTGACCATCGCGTTGTGCATCTTCATCTTCGCCGCGAAGGATAGCCCTGCCACGCCGGCACCGAAACCGCTGTCGGCGTATCTTGCCCTACTGAAGGTGCCCGACTGCTGGTGGTTCATGTTCTTCTACAGCGTCACCTTCGGCGGCTTCGTTGGCCTCGCCTCCTCGCTGACGATCTACTTCAACGATGCCTACGGCCTGTCGCCGGTGATTGCCGGATACTGCACCGCCGCGGTGGTGTTCGTCGGTTCGATGGTGCGCCCGCTAGGTGGCGCCGTCGCTGACCGCGTCGGCGGAGTGCGCGCCCTGGTCGTGCTCTACGCCGTGGCCGCCAGCGCGTTTGCAACGATCGCCACCGGCCTGTCCACGATCTACCTGGCGATGCCGGTGTTCATCATCGGCATGCTCGCTTTGGGCATGGGCAACGGTTCGGTCTTCCAGCTGGTGCCACAGCGCTTCCAGCGCGAAATCGGCGTGATGACCGGCCTGGTGGGCATGAGCGGCGGTGTCGGCGGCTTCTACCTCGCTTCCAGCCTTGGTTACGCCAAGCAGCTGACCGGCAGCTATGGCGCGGGCTTCCTGGTTTTCGCCCTGCTCGCCGCCGTCGCCCTGGTCGGCATCAGCGGGGTGCGCCGCCGCTGGCGGACAACCTGGCCCCAGCTCTACGGCGCGGCTCGGGTTTAGGAGACCATCGTCATGAACATGATCGCTTCACGCCGTTCCCGACTGGTCATGGTCGGGAACGGGATGGCCGGGGTGCGCGCCCTGGAGGAAATCCTCAGCCGTGCCCCGCATGACTTCGCCATCACCGTGTTCGGCGCCGAACCGCACGGCAATTACAACCGCATCATGCTGTCGCCGGTGTTGGCCGGCGAAAAGACCTTCGCGGCGATCACCACCCATCCCCGATCGTGGTACGAGGAAAACGGCATCGAGCTGATCGCCGGCGAGCCGGTGGTCGGCATCGATCGAAACGCCAGAACCGTCACCGGCGCGTTGGGAACCACCCGTCCCTACGACGTGCTGCTGCTGGCCACCGGATCGAATCCGGTGATCATCCCGCTGCCCGGCCACAAACTGCCGGGCGTGATCGGCTTCCGCGACATCGCCGATGTCGAAACCATGAGAACGGCGAGCCGCTCGGGCGCCCACGCCATCGTCATCGGCGGCGGCCTGCTCGGTCTGGAAGCCGCGAACGGCCTGGCACGCAATGGCATGGATACCACCGTGCTGCACATCATGCCGAGCTTGATGGAACGCCAGCTCGATCCGGTCTCCGCGGAATTGCTGAAGGCAGACCTGCGCAATCGCGGCATCAAGGTGATCACCGAGGCCAACACCAAGGCGATCCTGGGCACCGAGCGGGTCGAGAACGTGGAACTCGCCGACGGCACCCATCTGCCGGCGGACCTTGTGGTGATGGCAGCCGGGATCCGTCCCAATACCGCGCTCGCCAAGGCCAGCGGTCTGACATGCGGGCGCGGCATCGAGGTCGACGACGGCATGCGCACCAGCGACCCCGCCATCTACGCGGTAGGGGAGTGCGTGGAGCATCGCGGCGCCCTGTTCGGGCTGGTGGCACCGCTGTACGAGATGGCGAAGATCGTCGCCGATCGGGTGACCGGTGCGGCGGACAGCGACTACCTGCCGACGGTCACCGGCACGCGGCTGAAAGTCACCGGCATCGACATGTTCTCGGCCGGCGACTTCGTGGGCGACAACACCACCGACGACGTGGTGTTCCGTGACGCCGCCCGTGGCGTGCACAAGAAGCTGGTGATCCGCGACGACAGGCTGATCGGCGCCGTGCTGTATGGCGAGGCGCGTGACAGCGCGTGGTACTTCGATCTGATCCGCACCGGGGCGGATATCGCTGCCTTGCGCGATACGCTGGTGTTCGGACCCGCACTTGGCAACGGCGGTGCCGCACCCGGCATGGAATCGCTGCCCGACACCGCGGAAATTTGCGGCTGCAACGGTGTCAGCAAGGGCACCATCCTGGCGTCGATCAGCCGGTTCAGGCTGACCACCGTCGATCAGGTCCGCGCGCGCACCAAAGCCTCGGCCTCCTGTGGCAGTTGCAGCTGTCAGGTCGAGAGCCTGCTCGCCCACGCGATCGGTGGCGACTACGACGCGACACCCAAGGTCAAGCCGGTGTGCAAATGCACAACGGTCGGCCATGACGCGGTGCGCAAGGCGATCCTCGACCAACAGATGAAGACGATTCCGGCGGTGATGCGGGCGATGGGCTGGGCAACGCCGGATGGCTGCGCCAGTTGCCGCCCGGCGTTGAACTACTACCTGCTGTGCGCATGGCCCGGCGAGTATGTCGACGACTCGCGCTCGCGCTTCGTGAACGAACGGATGCACGCCAACATCCAGAAAGACGGCACCTATTCCGTGGTACCCCGGATGTGGGGTGGGGTGACCTCGGCCGCTGAACTGCGGGCGATCGCCGATGTGGTGGACACGTATAAAATCCCGACGGTGAAGGTGACCGGCGGCCAGAGGATCGATCTTTTGGGGGTGCGCAAGGAGCAGTTGCCAGACGTCTGGCGCGACCTAAATGCCGCCGGAATGGTGTCGGGTCATGCCTACGGCAAGGCGCTGCGCACCGTGAAGACTTGCGTCGGCACCGACTGGTGTCGTTTCGGCACCCAGGATTCCACCGCCATGGGCATCGCGTTGGAAAAAATGACCTGGGGATCCTGGACACCGCACAAGACCAAGATGGCGGTGTCGGGCTGCCCGCGGAACTGCGCCGAGGCAACCATCAAGGACTTCGGCGTGATCGCCACCGACGCCGGCTGGGATCTTCACGTCGCCGGCAACGGCGGCATCAAGGTGCGCGTCACCGATCTGCTGGCAAAGGTGACAACCGAGGACGAGGTGCTGGAATACGCGGCGGCGTTCATGCAGGTCTACCGCGAGGAAGCCTGGTACCTGGAGCGGACCGCACCCTGGGTGGAACGAGTCGGCATCGACTATGTCCGAACCCGACTGAGCGATGCGGAGGATCGTCGCTCGTTACGCGACCGCTTGATGCAAAGTCAGCGGTTCGCGCAGGCAGACCCATGGGCAGACCGAGCGGCGGGCGTGGATGCGCGCGAGTTCAAAGCGCTGGCGACAGTGGCATGAGCGACAGTGGAATGTTCAATGTCGCCGCAGATACAGCGGTCTGGACAGACGTCGGCTGCCTTGATGACATCCCCCGGCTCGGTGCGCGCGTCGTCACCACCCCCGCGATCGACATCGCGGTGTTTCGGACAGGCGATGACCGGGTGTTCGCACTGCATGACAGATGTCCTCACAAAGCCGGCAAGTTGTCGCAGGGCCTCGTGCATGGCCACGCCGTGACCTGCCCGCTGCACAACTGGGTTATCGATCTGGCAGGTGGGCAGGCCAATGAACCTGACGAGGGCTGCTCACGCACCGTTCCGGTTCAATTGCGGGACGGACGCGTCCTGCTGGCGGTCGGCTGCGCATGACCGGATCCGTCCATACAACGTGCCCATACTGTGGCGTGGGCTGCGGCGTCGTGACGCGGCCGGACAAAACGATCAAGCCGGATCCGACGCATCCGTCCAATCACGGCCGATTGTGCTCGAAGGGTGCGGCCCTTGGTGCCACGCTGGACAACAGCACGCGGTTGACTACCCCGATGGTGCACGGCCGGGAAACCGGATGGGACGAGGCGATGCAGCTTGTCGCCGGCCGCTTCCGCCAAACCATCGCCGGGCATGGCCCCGACAGCGTGGCGTTCTACCTCTCGGGCCAGTGCCTGACCGAGGACTATTATGTCGCCAACAAGCTGATGAAGGGCTTCATCGGCAGCGCCAACATCGACACCAACTCGCGTCTGTGCATGGCGTCCTCGGTAGCCGGCCATGTCCGCGCGTTCGGCGAGGACGTTGTCCCGGGCATCTATGAAGACTGGGACGAAGCCGATCTGGTCGTGCTGGTCGGCAGCAACGCGGCGTGGTGCCATCCGGTGCTGCACCAGCGCCTGCAGGCCGCGCGAGCCGCGCGTGGAACGAAAGTGGTCGTGCTGGACCCTAGGCGCACGGCGACCGCAGATACGGCGGATCTGCACCTGCCGCTCGCGCCGGACAGCGACATCGCGCTGTTCAACGGGCTGCTTTCGTATCTGCACCGGACCGGCCAGATCGATACCGCCTGGGTCGAACACCACACCAGCGGCCTGGCCGGTGCGCTGGATGCCGCATCGGGCTGCGACATCGAAGCGGTCGCCGCCGCATGCGATGTCGATGTCGAATTGATCGACGTTTTTTTCCGTTGGTTCGCGGGAACCAGGCGGGTGATGACGGTCTACTCGCAGGGGGTGAACCAGTCCGCGATCGGGACCGACAAGGTCAATGCGATTATCAACTGCCACCTCGCCACCGGACGGATCGGCCGGCCGGGCGCCGGGCCATTCTCGCTCACCGGTCAGCCGAACGCCATGGGCGGGCGTGAGGTCGGTGGCCTGGCCAACCAGCTCGCCGCGCATATGGGCTTTGACGACACCGCCGACCGCGCCGCGTTGCAGGCGTTCTGGCGGTCGCCAACGCTGGCGCCAAAGCCGGGCCTGAAAGCGATCGAGCTGTTTGACGCGGTGCTGGATGGCCGGATCAAGGCGTTGTGGATCGCCGCGACCAACCCCGCCGCCTCCATGCCCCGCGCCAGCCGCGTCCGAACGGCGCTGTCGACGTGCCCCTTCGTCGTGGTGTCTGATTGCTGGCCGACCGACACGACGTCCTATGCCCATGTCGTATTGCCGGCAGCGGCATGGGGCGAGAAGGACGGCACGGTCACCAACTCCGAACGGCGGATCTCGCGCCAGCGAGCGTTCCGCGAGGCGCCAGGTCAGGCACGCCCGGACTGGTGGCAATTCGCCGAAGCCGGGCGGCGCATGGGCTGGGCGGAGGCGTTTTCCTGGCAGACCCCAGCAGCCGTGTTCCGCGAGCATGCCGCGTTGTCGGGTCACGCCAACGATGGCCGACGGATCTTCGACATCGGCGCCATGGCGGATCTGGATGAGGTAGGCTTCGCGGCATTGCAGCCGTTCCGCTGGCCACTGCCGGCGGGCGTCGCCCAGTCGGATGGAAGGCTGTTCGCCGAAGGCGGCTTCGCCACCCCGGATGGCACAGCCCGGTTCGTTCCGACCCGGGTTCAGGCAATGCCCGCATCCCGGTTGCCGCCGCAAACCGTGCCCGCGAACACCGTCCCCCCGAACACCGTGCTGCTGAACACGGGACGGGTGCGCGACCAGTGGCACACGATGACCCGCACCGGTCTCGCACCGTCGTTGATGAGCCATACGCCGGAGCCGATGCTGACCATCCACCCAGCCGACGCCGCGGCGGCGGGGATCGAGCAGGGCGCGTTCACCCGGGTCTCCACCGCCGAGGGCAACCTGCTGATCCGCGCCGATCTTCGCCACACCCAGCGGCGTGGCGAGGTGTTCGCGCCGATGCACTGGACCGACCAGTTCACCTCCGCCGGGCCGATCGGCCGCGTCGTCAGCGCGGACGTCGACCCGGTGTCGGGACAGCCGGCCTTGAAGGCGACGGCCGCGACGGTCACGCCCGCGACGGTCCGCTTCCACGGATTGCTGTTGCGCCGCACCGTACGAGACCCTTCGAACAGCTGCCACTGGACCCGCGTGCCGGTCGCGGAAGGCCAACTTTATCGCTTGGCCGGCCTGCAGGCGATGGCGGCGGGTGAGGCGCTGAGGCAGTTCGCCACCGAACTGCTCGCTCCGCCGGCCGTGGCGGATCTGCTGGAGGCGTCCGACACTCGACGTGGCGTGCTGCGGCTGGCAGCGGTGTGTGATGGCGCTCTGGAAGCCTGCCTGTTCCTGGCCAGGGATGCCGATGCCCTGCCAAGCGAAGCAGCGGTGATCCCGATGCTAGGGGCACCGGTTGCGGATGCGGCACGGGGGCGGATCCTGGCCGGGCGGATGTTCGACGCGACGGCCGCCCAGGGACCCAAGGTGTGCGCCTGCTTCGGCGTGTCCCGCGAGGCCGTCCGCCATGCCGTGGTGGCCCACCGCCTTGGCTCCGTCCGCCAGATTGGTGCGCGGCTGCAGGCCGGAACCAACTGCGGGTCCTGCATACCTGAACTCGAGGAGATCCTGCGCGATGTTCGCATACCCGCCACCTGATGTCCGATCGCGGAGAAGCCCGGGATGCGCCGTGTCGGCGATTTGGCGCATCAATCAGATGCTACAAGCGAACAGCGACGTGTGGCGCTTCTCTCATGCGCGACACTAGGTCTGCTGGGCTTGACCCGCTCGGGCGCCTCACCGGGTCACAGCCACCGCCCGCGCTCGGCAGTGCCACGTTGGTCGGCGCCGGCCCTGGCGATCCCGACCTGCTGACGCTGCGGGCGATGAAGGCGATCCAGCGCGCCGACGCGATCCTGTTCGACGCCTTGATCGATCCGGCGATACTGGACCTCGCGCGTCCGGATGCGCGCCGGATCGATGTCGGCAAGCGCTGCGGCCGGCACGCGCTGAAGCAGGTCGCCATCAACCGGCTGATCGTAAGCCTGGCCCAGTCGGGCGCCCACGTGGTGCGCCTGAAGGGCGGCGACCCGTTTGTGTTCGGCCGCGGCGGCGAAGAGTTGGACAGCCTTCGCGCCGCCGGCGTGGCGGTCGAGGTCGTCCCAGGCGTCACCGCCGCCTGTGCCGCCGCCGCCAGCCTGCAGATCCCGCTGACCCATCGCGATGTCGCGCGGTCACTCCATTTCGTCACCGGGCATGGCAGTGACGACACGGTACCGACGCACGACTGGCGCGCCCTGGCCGCCAGCGGCGGCACGATCGCCGCCTACATGGCGAACAAAACCTTTCGCACCGTCGCGGCAAGCCTGATCGAGGCGGGCCTTCCCGGCACCACCCCCGTCGTCGCGGTCGAGAACGCTTCGCGGCCGAACGAGACCCATATGCACGCCACCCTGGCCACGCTGTCCGACCTGCTGGAGGCCGCCCGGCCCGACGGCCCGACCCTGGTACTGATCGGCGCGGTTGTCGCACGTTCATGGGTGCTTCGGCAGGCAGCGCGGCTCGCGGCGTGACCTGTCGGGCCGAGCAGCCGAAGGTCGAAGGGGCTGGACCAAGCGGTGGTGGCGTGAGCACCGGGCATGAAGCATGGGCACGGCTGGATCAGACCACTACAGGCCGAGGATCGCCTTGGCGATGATATTGCGCTGGATTTCGTTCGATCCGCCGTAGATCGAGACCTTTCGGTAGTTGAAGTACATCGGCGCCGCCTCGGACGCATATTCAGGCCCGATCGCCGGCTCGTTGTTGCCGTCGAAGTCACGCTGGTAGGGCATGACGTAAGGGCCGACGACCTCCATCAACAGTTCGGTCAGTTGCTGCTGGATGACGGAGCCTTTCAGCTTCAGGATCGACGACGCCGGGTTCTGCCGGCCCTTGGCCAGCTTACGCTCATCCGACACGACGCGGAGCTGGGTCATCTCCAGTGCTTTCAGCTCGACCTCAACCGCGGCGAGCTTTTCCTGAAAGCGCGGGCTTTCGATCAGCGGACGCTCGCCGGCGAATTCCAGCGCGGCGAGTTCCTTGATTCGGACGATCTTGGCTTTCGAGGCGCCGACGCGGGCGATGCCGGTGCGTTCGTTGCCCAACAGGAATTTGGCGTAGTCCCAGCCCTTGTTTTCCTGGCCAACGAGATTTTCCGCCGGAACTTCGACATCGTCGAAGAACACTTCGTTCACTTCCCGGCCGCCATCGATGGTGACAATCGGGCGGACCGTGATTCCGGGGGTCTTCATGTCGACCAGGATGAACGAAATCCCCTCCTGCGCCTTGGCGGCGGGATCGGTGCGACAAAGACAGAAGATCCAGTCGGCGTATTGCGCCAGCGTGGTCCAGGTCTTCTGGCCATTGATGATGTATTTGCCGTCCCGCCTCTCGGCCTTGGTGCGCAGCGATGCGAGATCGGAACCGGACCCGGGTTCGGAGAAGCCCTGGCACCAGAAGATGTCGACATTGGCGGTGGCGGGCAGGAAACGCTCCTTGATCGCCTGACTACCGAACTGGGCGATGACCGGGCCGACCATGGAGACGTTGAAGGCGATCGGTGGCGGCACGTTGGCCTGCTGCATCTCGTCCTGGTAGAGATAGACCTGGATCGGCGACCAATCCTGACCGCCCCATTCTTTCGGCCAATTCACCGTGGCCCAGCCGCGGGCATTCAGGATGCGCTGGGCGTTGATCATGTCGTCGCGGGTCAGGCCCTCACCTTCCGCGACCTTGGCTCGGATCGACTCCGGAATGGCGGTGCGGAAAAAATCACGCGCTTCGTCGCGAAACGCGAGTTCTTCGGGCGTGAAGTTCAGGTCCATTCGCGGCCCCCCTTCCTCGTTTCGTTATGCAATGAGTGCTGGGCGTCCAATCGGCGTCACCTCCGTTGCAGGGATCACCGTGACATCGACAGCTCGACCCGACATGGATCGGTGAACCCGCCTTGCATCCTCGGCAAATCCGGCCACCACGTGGAGAACCTGCCGGGGTGCGAGGGCTTTACTGGCGCTACTCGGCCGCCTGACGCTTGACGCGATCGGCGAACTGCTTGCGGAACTTCACCACCTTCGGCGCCACGACGACCTGGCAATAGCCGCTTCCGGGGTTGCGGGCGAAGTAGTCGTGATGTTCGGGTTCAGCCTCGTAGAACACGGTCAGCGGCTCGATCTGTGTCACCAGCTTGCTGGCCCAGATCCTCGCATTGGCGATCTCCTGCATCACCGAACGCGCGGTCGCGGCCTGGGCCTCCGAATGGGTCAGAATCACCGAGCGATATTGCGAGCCGACGTCGTTGCCCTGCCGATCCTTGGTCGTCGGATCATGGATGGAGAAGAACACCCGCAGCAGATCGGCATAGGCCAGTTCGGCGGGATCAAATTTGACCTGAACCACCTCGGCATGCCCGGTGCGGCCGGTGCAGACCTGCTGGTAGCTGGGATTGGCGCCCTGCCCCGCGGCGTAGCCCGACATCACGGATGTCACCCCACGCAGATCCTTGAAAACCGCTTCCAGACACCAGAAGCAGCCGCCGCCCAAGGTAGCGGTTTCGTGTGTCGCGCTCATTGCGTCCGTCTCTCCTATTATCATGCGAGACCGCATATATGGGGCCGCGCCGAGCGTCACACAGGCCCACCAGGCGTTGTTCGTCCATCCGGACAAGTCGCGACCCTAGGACGACGCTGTTAGGCCCCCGGGCCTAAAAACTATTCGGCTTTGGCGGCCTTCTTGGCGGCACGGGCGGTTTCCTCGGCGGCGGTCTCAGCCTTCCGGGCAGCAACGTCCTGGGCGTGATCCCGATAGAGGTCCAGGGCCTGCATCGCATGCTGGTTGGCGGCGGTGTCGGTCTCGGCTGCCTCGATCGCGAGATGCTGCGCCTTCTCGAAATTACCGGACTCGCACTGTTTGGCAGCGTCGCGGTGCATCCCGGCGGCGATCTCCAGGTGACGCGCCGCATCATTATGATGTGCCGCGGCTGACGTCTTGATGTCATCCATCCCCGCTCTCCTTGGTTTGCCGTGACCAAAACAGCCAACAGCTTGATCGGGTTGCATATCAAAACCGCTGTCCTGACGCCGGGCTGATCGCGCGTCGCGTGATTACCTATGACGAAACCGCCTAACGTTTTGACATTACAGCATAGTCTGATCGCGGAGGCACTGGTGGCGGAACGCTGGCCTGGGCAAATCAGGCTCACCGATCCGGCAAGGTCACGCTGGCTGCGCGCTGCGCCGGCGATGGGTTTCGCATCACGAGGCCACCCATGGCCACAGGATTGGGCACGGGTCCAGATCAAGCGAGCATGCAACGAAACGGGCAGGGTTAATGATTTGTCAAGGTTCTAGCGATACAGGCCATGCGTCGGGTTTCTTGCCGCGGTATCGCGGGTCCAGGGCCTTTAACGACTGGGCAGTCGGAACCTGACGCGGTCTAGCCTCGCGGTGCTCGGTTTTGCTGCCGACGCCAATCCTGTTTCCGCGGTGATCAGCCGCGAGCCTGCCCAGAGACGATGAAGCACGTTGATCCAACCGGTGGTGTAAGGGCTTGTAGCGAACATGGCGGAACCGAGCGTCGCGCAGATCACACTGCTCACGATCCCGCTGGTCACGATCCCGCCGGCCCAACGGGCGCGTCGGGACAAACCATCCCCGGGCGGTATCATTGTTCCGCGGTGCGGATCGGCCGTTCGATGACGTGTTGATCGAGCGCCAAATCCGCCATGGCCGAGTCTCCACTTCCAGCGCTCAAGCCGTATCATCCGACCACGTTTCAGGAACGTGGGGTCGCGGTGCCGTTCACCACCCCATTGCTTGGCGGCACACGCGCCCGGCCGACGGAAAAGCAGCACGTCGAGCTTGTCATCCCCAATCCCTCCGGTGGGCGCGGGGTCTATGTGATGCCGTGGACAGCCATCACGTCCTGGTGCCGACCCACGTTGCACGATGCGGAGTTCAACGAACGGATCGTCAGGCTGCGCAGTGTGACGCCGTCCACGATCCGGCGAGTCGGCTTGCAGATCGCCGCCGAAGGCCTGGCTGGCGAGGAAGCGATGGAAGCCGCCGGGAAGTCAGCGGAAGCTGAGAAAGGCGACCGGCTGATCACCAACTACCGGCTACTGATGGCCCTGGTGGAGCAAGTTGGCGGCCGGTTCGCATCCGTCCCATCGGCCGATGGCAAAGGCAAGCTGGACCTGATGGCGCAGGCCCGCCTGACGGTTGACTGGATTTCGCCGCGGCTGGGCCAGCCGGCGACGTGGACGGCCGGCGCTCTCGAGGCGCTGTCGGATGTCATGGCGAACATCGGCGTTGGCGCCATTGGAGCAACCGGTCGATTGCCGCGCCTTCTTGCCATGCTGCGGCAAGTGAGGGGGAACATCGCCGAATGGGGCGCCCAGCAGGAAGCGGAGGACCAGGCGGAATATGCCAGTATGGTCTGCGCGGTGGCCGATCTGACCCTGTCGCTGGCTCAGAGCACGCTGACCAAGGCGCAGACGTTGACCGACAACATGGTGGAGCTGTTGCGCAGCTGGGCAAGCGAGCCGCTGTCGGTAGGCCAGCTGGTCAGCCGTCCGGAATGGTTGCTGGACGGCTGGGAGCAGATTTGCCTGATCTGGGATCATGCCGAGGACGATGCCGGCCGGCGCGCCGCGCTGGCCGAGATCGCCGGACTGGTTCCGGTGCTGCCGAAAGAGGCCAGCGAATGGACGGAAGGCAAAATCGATCTGGACAATGCCGCCCGCTTCCGCCGACTGGTGTCGTTGAATGAGGACTGGCGCAGCGGTTCGGTGGTGTTCGCGCTGATCGCACGCAACGAGCATTTTCGGGCAAAGACGTTGTGAGCGCTTCGGGACAGGCGCCGAAGGCCGGCAGCCGTCGGCCAGCGCCGGAAGGCCTCCCTGTGGCCATAGGCAAACCGATCGCAGCACTCGGTCATCCGGATCCGTGCTTGCCTGCTTCACCGACCAACCCGATCGGATAGACCAGGAGGCCGCCGGATGCGAACCGCGTCGTTGGATAGTGGCCAAAGTGCCGTCCGGGCCTTGCGTCATGAGTTACGCGCGGCGGACGACCAGAAGATCATGCGCATCACCGCGATGCTGGATGCCGTCTCCGGCACCGTGGAGAAGCAGGCGATACTGGAGCCGCTTCGGCCCAGGCTGCGCACGATCAAGCCGCCCCGCCCGCTTCGCTTCGTGCGGTTGCTGTTCACGCCCCTCGATCTGCTGATACGGCCGGCGAACAAATGGCAGCCTGGGGAAGCAACGGTGCCGCGGACCGTGTTGATGCCGATATCGCGGGTGGTGCAGGCCGGACTTGGGCCTGAAGCCTCGTTGATCGATGCGAGCCTGGCCGGACATACCGCCGACGCCGTGCAGCTTATTACCGAAATCGGCGGAACGATCTGGCCGCGCGCCGCCGAAATCCTGGTCGCATCGTCGTGCCCGGCGGACTGGTCTGAAACGGGTCTGCCGCCCGCGTTGTATCCGGCCTTGGTTCAGGCGGTCGCCGCGGTGCTGCGGCGCGCTTCGCGGTTGCGCTCCCTGCTGCGCGACAGCGAAGTCGCCGTGCTGGAAGCAAACGAGCGAACCATCAGCGAGATCGTGCAGGATATCACCCGCGAGCCGGCGGCCGGGCAGGAGATGATCGCGCAACTGGTTCTGTTGCAGTCGCCCCGTGCGGCGCCTTTGCTGCGGCAACTCATGACGACAGGGCAGGCGAAGAAAGAGACGGCGATCCTGCACCAGGCGATGGCGCGAGGAACCGAACAGGCGCTGATCCAGATCGAGAGTGATGCCGGATCGGTCGAAGACATTCGAAGCGGGCCATTGGCGGGCGTGGGTGAGCAGGTCCGACGGGTCACGGCCCTGCTGGACGACCTCGGGCGGGACAGCGGTGTGGCCGCGCATCGGCCGCGGCTTCAGGCGATCCGTCAGAAGCTTGACCAAGCGTGCCGAGCGCGCTTCGCCGAGGCGCTGACGGAGGGTCTTGTTCAACCTCTGGCCAGCGCTTGTGGTCCACTGGACGGTGCCCACCAGCTGGAGCTGGAAACCTGCATCCGCGATCTGCGGACGCTGGAGACGGCGGTGCGGCCGATTGGTGGGTCGGCAACTTACGATGCACTGCTGGTCCAGGCATCGGAGAGCGTGCGGATCGCGGCACAGGCCGGCACCTTGACGCCGGTCAGGAAGTTCCGCCTGATCGAGCTTCTGTCGGGGCCGGAGGCCGCCATGGCGATGTATAAGAGCGCCGCCGTCAATTCATGATATCGCCGGCTTTGATGGGCTTTTCGTTATGCCATAGATCGGCCATGAGCTGCCTTCTGTAATTCATCGGAGCTGCCACGTTTGCCCCGCATGCGATTTGGAATCCCAACTGAGCCGACAACAACGAAGGACCACCACAGCGCTTGAAACGCGTGGTCTATGATGCCAGGCCCTTTATCGACCTCCACCAAAATGAGGTGCGACCGGCTGCCATGTCCAGGAAACTCTCGCCCAACCCGCTGCTGGGTCCATTACCGGATCAGGAGAGTGTGGATCAGGTGGCGCGTAATCGGGAACATGGTCATATCGGCGGGCACGGCGATCTGAGCGAATACGGGCGAGACCAGCCCGCCGCTGCGGCGGGCGCCGGTCCCGGATCAGGACGTTTACCGGATATTAACCGCGCCTTTGTCCTAATGTCCGCCTGACGGATTCTGAACGCGAAGCGGGCGGGCACAGTGGCGAACCAGGCAGAGCAAATTCAGCAGGCAGTGTGTGCAACGATCCGGACGGAGATCGGCGCGCTGCGCAGCTTCGTGGACCGACGCATAGCGGAACTCAGTGCCGAGGTTCATGCGACGTCGGACCTGATGGATTTTAGCGAAACGAACCTGTCCGGACAGTTGAAAGGTATCCGCGAGCAGATTGCCAATGTAATCGCCATGCCGACCGCCGCGACCCGCAACAGCGGACTGGAACTGGAAGCCGTCGTGCAGGCGACCGAGGCTGCCGCGAACCGGATCATGGAAGCCGCCGAGGCGATCGGCGATTGGTTGCGGGACGGCAAGCAGGATCCGGCCTCGATGCGGGCCGTTAATGAAAAGGTCAACGTGATTTTTGAAGCCTGTTCATTCCAGGACGTCACCGGCCAGCGTATCCGGCGGGCGATCCAGCACTTGCAGCAGGTCGAGACCATGTTGACCGACATGGCACCGGGTGAACCGGCGCTCGCTGGCGAGACGGTGGTGGTGCAGGCACCGTACAACGGTGCGGGCGCGCTCTCGCAGGAGCAGGCACAGGCAGATCCCGATCTGGGGCAGGATGCGGTTGATTCGCTGTTCGGCTGAGTATCGCGCATCGGAGAAGTGCGATAGGTCGCTGATCGTTTGAAATAGCCGATTGACGCGCCTGCTCGTGGCCGCTGCGCATCTCAAACGCTGCTCAGCGATCGGAACTCGTATGGCGTCCTGGGAAACCGGCTGCTTATCCCGAATGTTGGCCGCCTGATGCGATTAACCCATGCAGCCGCCGGCCTGAAGTGACCGCTGCGCGCCTAACGGTTTGCCGCAGGCGGACGCTGGGCGGGTGAGTTTCTTTCCATGGCGTTAATCTCCTTTCACAACCGGTCGGCACGGTTGCATTGGCTCGTGGTTGCGGTATGTCCGCCGACCAACGGGGGCTGCCCCCAAACGATGATGACCGAGCGGGGACCATGGGGGAACGCAGCGTGGCGACTAGCGTCGGGGACGCAACGGACCGGCTCGCCCTGATCGAGATCGACGGACTGACCAAGCGCTTCGGATCTTTCACCGCGGTGGACAACGTGTCGTTCGAGGTACGACGGGGCGAGGTTCTGGGTTCCTCGGTCCGAATGGCGCCGGCAAGTCGACCACGATGCGAATGCTCGCCGGGTTCATGATCCCGACCGGCGGAACCGCCCGCATCGACGGCCACGACGTGCAGACCGACAGCGTCGCGGCGCGGCGGGCGCTGGGCTTCTTGCCGGAGGGCGCGCCGACGTATCCGGAAATGTCGGTGGAGGCGTTTCTGCGCTTCTGCGCCCGTGTGCGCGGCTTCGCGGGGGCGGAGCTGGCTGATCGGGTCGATCACGCGCTGGGGCTCACCACGCTGCGCGGCGTCAGGCTGCAGCCGGTGGAGACGTTGTCGAAGGGGTTCAAGCGCCGGGTCGGGTTGGCGCAGGCTCTGCTGCACGATCCTCCCGTGCTGGTGCTGGACGAGCCGACCGATGGTCTCGACCCCAACCAAAAGCACGAGGTGCGCGGCTTGATCGCGCGGATGGCCGCCGAGAAGGCGATCGTCATCTCCACCCATATCCTGGAGGAGGTCGATGCGGTCTGCTCCCGCGCGATCATCATCGCCGGCGGCCGGATCGTCGCCGACGCCACACCGCGGGCATTGGAGGAGCGGCATCCGTCCGGCAAGCTGGAAGAGGTGTTCCGCGCGTTAACGATGCCGAACGCGGCTTCAGCGGGATGAGCAAGATCCTGATCGTTGCCGGGCGCGAGCTGCGCGGCTACTTCGCCACCCCGATCGCGACGGTGTTCATCGTCATCTTCCTGGTTCTGCAGGGCACGCTGACATTCAATCTCGGGCAGTTTTTCGATCGTGGCCAGGCCGACCTCAATCCGTTCTTCACCTTCATCCCGTGGGTCTTTCTGCTGCTGATCCCGGCCATCACCATGCGCCTGTGGGCCGAAGAGCGCCGGCTTGGCACAATCGAGCTGCTGCTGACGCTGCCGATCACCCAAGGCCAGGCGGTGATGGGCAAATTCCTAGCCGCCTGGACGTTCTGCGGCATCGCCCTGGTACTGACGTTTCCCTTCGTCATCGCGATCAACATCCTGGGCTCGCCAGACAACGGCGTGATCGCCGCGGGCTACCTCGGGTGCCTGCTGGTGGCCGGCGCCTTCCTGTCCGTCGGCGCGGCGATGTCGGCGGTGACCCGCAACCAGGTGATCGCCTTCGTGCTGGCGGTGGCGATCTGCTTTGTCTTCGCGGTAGCGTCAAATCCGATCGTCAACGATTTCCTGGCCCACAACATCCCGGCGCTGGGCGAGTTCACCCGCCGGCTCGCGGTGACCGACCGCTTCACCGACTTCACGCGCGGCATCATCGCGCTGCGTGACCTGATCTACTTCGCGACCTTCATCGGCTTCTTCCTGTTTCTGAACACCGTGCTGGTCGATCAGCGGAAGGCGGATTGAGCGAATGCGTCGCTTGGCTTTCTCGGTTCTGGGTGTCATCGCGGTCGCGGCCATCGCGATCGGCATCAACATGTTCGCCGATGCGCGCCTGGCCAACGTGCGGCTGGACCTGACACAGGGGCGTATCTACACCCTGTCGTCCGGCACCAGGCAGGTGCTGGCCAGCCTGAAGGAGCCGGTGACGCTGCGTCTGTTCTACTCGCGTCAGCTGGGCAGCACGGTTCCGGCCTATGGCAGCTATGCCGATCATGTGCGTGAGATGTTGCGGGACTACGCCGATGCCTCCAACGGCAAGGTGAAGCTGGATTTCTACGATCCCGAACCGTTCAGCGACACCGAAGACCGAGCCATCGCGTATGGGCTGCAAGGGGTGCCGCTGGATCAGGGCGGAACGCAGATCTATTTTGGTCTTGCCGGCACGAACCTGGAGGACGACGAGCGCGCCATCCCGTTCTTTCAGGCGGACCGCGAACGGTTCCTGGAATACGACCTGACCAAGCTGGTCTATGAATTATCCAACCCGAACCGGCCGGTGGTCGGGATAATGTCGTCATTGCCGCTGGATGGCGATCCGCGGACGATGATGATGACCCAGGGGCGCGGATCGGGTGGGCAGCCCTATGCGTCGTCGGTGCTGCTACGGCAGACCAACACGGTCAGGAACGTGCCGACGAATGCCCAGGTGATCGACCCGGACATCAAGGTGCTGCTGGTGGCCGAGGCGCAGGATCTGTCACCGGCGACGCTGTATGCGATCGATCAGTTCGTCATGCGCGGCGGCAAGCTGATGGCGATGGTCGACCCGTGGAGCGAGGCGATGGCGGCGACGCCGTCGCCCAGCGGAGCGCCGCCGCAGGATACCCATTCGGACCTGAAGAAGCTGTTCGACGCCTGGGGGATCGAATTCGACCCGACCAAGGTGGTGGGCGACCTGACCGGCGCGTGGCTGGTGCGCAGCGGCAGTGACGACCGGGCACAGGCGGTGAACTACGTTGCCTGGTTCAACGACCGCGCGGGGATCAACCATAACGACCCGGCGACCGCCGATCTGCGACAGGTGACGGTCGCATCCGCTGGGCTCATCGCCAAGGCGCCGCATGCCTCGATCGATTTTACTCCGCTGTTGACCAGCAGCGAGCGTAGCGGGCTGATCCCGGTGGACGAGGTCAAGACACCGGACCCGGCGAAGGTGCTGGCGGGATTCAAGCCCGAGGGTGGCCCTCGGGTGATCGCCGCGCGGGTGCATGGGGTGCTGAAGTCAGCCTTTGCCGGGCCGCCGCCGGTGGTGGGAGGTCAGAAGCGGCCGGCGAACTTCCCGGCCTACAGGGCGCACACCGACGGGCCCGCGAACATGGTGGTGGTGGCTGATTCCGACATTCTGGCCGATCGGTTCTGGGTGCGCGTCGCGGATTTCTTCGGCCAGCAGACGGCCACGCCGTTCTCCGACAACGGGCCGTTCGTCGCCAACCTGATCGGCACGCTGGCCGGCAGCGATGCGCTGATCGGGTTGCGGTCGCGTGGCGATACCAACCGACCCTTCACCCTGGTGGCGAACATGCAAACCGAGGCCGAGGCGCAGTTCCGCCAGACCCAGCAAGGGCTGCAGGCACATCTGGACGACGTCGAGAAACAGCTTCGCGAGCTGCGCTCGGGCGGCGGCGCAAGCGGCACAGGTTCGGGCAGCGCCACGTCGGACGCGGTGATTACCCCCGAACAGCGCGCCGCCATCGACACGGTCCGACAGGACGTCCTGCAGACACGCCGGAAACTGCGGGCGGTACAGCTGGAGCTAAACCGAAATATCTCTCAGCTTGAGACCGAGATGCAGATTTTCACGATCGTGCTGGTTCCCGCGCTGATGACTGTCCTGGCGATCAGCATGGGCGTGGTGCAGCGACGCCGGCGCACCAGGACCCGGTCATGAGGTCGCGCACGGTCCTGATCCTGCTGGCGCTGGGGATCATCGCGATCGGCGGCGGGTGGTACTTCGGCACCGCCACGACGCCACGCGAACAGACCTTTGTCGCCAGCGGAAAGCTGATGTATCCGGACCTGGCGGCGAAATTACACGACCTGGCCAAGATCGAAATCACCCATCAAGGCAAGCAAACGGTGATCGAGAAACGCCCGCACGGCGGCTGGGGTGTGGCGTCGTTGCATGATTACCCGGTGCAGGAAGCCAAGTTGCGCGGCCTGCTGACGGGACTGACGGAGCTGCGGTTGACGGAGCCGCGGACCAGCGACCCCGCTCAATTCAGCCGGCTTGGTGTGGATGACCCGAACACGCCCGCGTCAACCGCCGATCTGCTGCGACTGGCGGACGGCGCCGGCAAGACCATTCTGGCCGTCATCGTCGGCCATCGACGGGTGCGCAGCCAGACCGACCTGCCGGAGGACGTCTATGTTCGGCATCCAGGCGAAAACCAGTCCTGGCTGGCCGAGGGCAGCCTACAGGTCGACGCCGACGCCGCCGTTTGGCTGGACCGGGATGTGATGAACATCGGCCATGATCAGATCGCATCCGTCGCGGTGAATGACCACGCCCTGACGTTCGGCCGCCAGGACGGGAAATTCATGCTGACCCAGCCGGCGGATCACCCAAATCTGGAAGGCTACAAGGTGGATGACGTCGCCCGCGCGTTGGAGCTGCTGACCTTCCAAGAGGTACGCGCCGACAAGGACGCCCCTGGCGCTGAAACCGGCCATGCGGTGTTCACGACGACCGACGGACTTGCGGTGACGGTTCGGGTGCTTCACGCTGACAAGCGTGTCTGGGCGCGTTTCGCCGTTGCCGGACCCTCTGACGTGGCCGGATCCTCGGGTGCCGCTGGATCCTCTGGCAAAGTGAAGGCCGAGGCTGATCGGCTGAACGGGCGGTTGTCGGGCTGGACGTATGAGATTGGTGCGTGGAAGGAGAAATCGCTCGTGCCCACGATGGACGATCTAAAGGCGGAGCCACCGGCCAAGCCGCCGGCTACGGACCCGGACCAAAAATGAGCAGCCGGGAGTACCCGACCCGGCCGTTTGTCGGGATCGGGATCGTGGTGATCAAGGACGACCATGTCCTGCTGTGCCAGCGCGGCAAGCCGCCGAACCTTGGCAGCTGGACATTACCCGGGGGCGCGCAGGAGGTTGGTGAAACATGCGAGCAAGCCGCCCGGCGCGAACTGCACGAGGAATGCGGTTTGACGGTCGGCGATCTGCATTTCTGCGCCCATGTCGATACGATCCGGCGCGATGACGCCGGGCGGGTGCGGTTCCATTACACGATCCTCGATTTCGCCGCGCGGTGGGTGGCCGGGGACCCGATGGCGGCGAGCGATGTGACGGCCGCGGTATGGGCGCCGATGGATGCGCTGGAACCCTTTGGACTGTGGTCGGAGGCACACCGGATCATCGCGATCGCTCGGCGACTGGTCGGGTAACGGCACCGGTGAACGAACCGGGCGCGCGGGTTGAGCGGAACCCTGGCCTGGATGGGCTGCGGGGGGTCGCTGCCCTATCGGTGGCCCTGGGACATTGCGTGGTGCAGGTCACCGGCCTGGAGCTCTGGGCAACCAGCCTGCGGGATTTTCCGGCGATGCCGGCTGGCGCTATCGCGATGCGGGTGCTGTCCGCGCTGTTCCCAAGCGATGCGGCGGTCATGGTGTTCTTCGTGTTGAGCGGGCATGTGCTCTGGGAGTCGTTTCGTCGCAGGAACTTCCGGTTTTTCGCCGACCTGCCGGATTATGCCTGTGCCCGCATCTACCGGCTGTTTCCACTGGCGATCGTCAGTGCTCTGCCGCTGGGGCTGCTGACCAACGCCGCGGCGCCGGAACTGGTTCGCAACATGCTGCTGCTCAGCCACAGCCTCAACAACGTGCTTTGGTCACTGCAGGTGGAGGTGGTGGCAAGCTTCGGCCTGTTCGCGGTGTGGGGCGTGACGCGGGGCGCCGGCTGGAAGCTGCTGCTGGTCCTGCTGCTGGCCTGCGCGGCGATACCGTTCTTCCGCGGCGTCGGATTTATCGTGTTCTTTCCGGCCTTCATTCTGGGAGCCGCCATTTCATCCGTTCCGGCCGGGTTCTGGCGGCAACGCTGGATCGTCGCGGCCGCGGTGGCGGTGCTGATTTTCATGAACCTGCTGACCGGACATGGCGGCGTCACGCGGTGCTTCGAGATGGCTGGCGCGACCGTGCTGGTCGGCGCGGTCGCGCACGGTGCCCTGCCGTTTCTGCGTTGCGGCGTTGCATTGTTTCTTGGGGCGATCAGTTATCCGTTCTACCTGACTCACCTGATCGGACTGCTGGTAGCGGAACCATTCCTGGGCGCGATGTCATCACATTCACCGCTTGTGCTGATCGCGGCGCGGGCGGTGAGCTCGATCGCGCTGACCGTTCCGCTGGCGTTGTTGCTGCACGTCTTCGTCGAGGATCCGGTCCTGCGGGCGCGACCACGACTACGGTGGCGAACGCTCGCACGGGATCGTGCAGTCGTTACGACGCCGTGATATAGGGAACATCGGGTTGGAGCCGATTTTCCTTCAAAAGAGGGTAAGGATGATTGAACGCCGAGTGCTTTTTGCCGGTTCGCTGCTTGTGGGTCCAGCGCTGTCGGGCGTGCGGGCGACGGCCGCCGACCCGGGCGCCGAGCTGCGCGACGAAGCTGCCCATCTGGAACGCCGACATGGCGGTCGGCTTGGCGTCGCGGTTCTCGATACCGCGCAGCACAGGCCGATCACGTACCGCGGCGACGAACGCTTCCCGCTGTGCAGCACTCACAAGTTTATTGCCGCCGCGCTGGTCCTGGCGCGGGTGGACCGTGGCGAGGAGAGCCTCACCCGCCGGATTGCCTACGCCAAGGATGACCTCGTGCCCTATTCGCCGATCACCGCGGGGCACGTCGGCAGGGGCGGTATGACGGTTGGCGAACTCTGCGAGGCGGCGATGACCGTCAGCGACAATACGGCGGCGAACCTGCTGCTGGACAGCTTTGGCGGCCCGGCGAAACTGACCGCCTATGTTCGCTCGCTGGGGGACGGCGTCACGCGCCTCGACCGACGGGAACCGACGCTGAACGAAGCGAAGCCGGGCGATCCACGCGACACGACGTCGCCGAGAGCGATCCTCGGCGTTCTGCGTGAGACGGCTGTTGGCACCGCGCTGTCCGCCGCATCCAGCACGCAGCTGGCGGCGTGGCTGGTTGCCAACAAGACCGGCGACGAACAGCTGCGCGCCGGGGTGCCAAAGGGCTGGCGGGTCGGCGACAAGACGGGGTCCGGCGGCAACAACGCAACGAACGACGTCGCCGTGATCTGGCCACCGCGGCGCGCACCGATCATCGTGGCGGCGTTCTATGTCGGCGCCGCCGCATCAATAACCGAGCGGAGCACGGTGCTATCCGCGCTAGGGCGGCGGGCGGCAGCGGTTTGATGAGGCTGGGTCGGTCGCGGAAAAGGGATCGAGCTAGCGGTCCTTCAGCGCTGGAACATTGAGATCGACGGTCCACCCGCTGGGCCAGATGCGCAGCAAATGGGTGTGGTCCTTACGCCAGGCAGCGACCTGCTCCACCCAGCTTGGGCCTCGGTCAAAATATTTGTGGACCGGGTCGTCACGGAACTCGACAGTGCCAATCACCAGCAACCAAACGAATCCGGCCCTGGCAAAGATGGCGATCCAGTCTTTGGCGACAACAGCCCCCCACAGCACCACCAGTGCCAGCAGGACCTGCGGGACGAAGGCGTATCGGTCAGCATCCCCTATTCGCACCATATTCAGGCTTCCACCGCGTGCGGCCGCATAGGAGGGAAGCGCTATGATAAGAGCCGCAGCGAACATCCAGAAAGCGGCGTCGCCGCCGCACTGCCACAAAAACACTCCCACCAAGCCGATGACCGTCGCCTCGCCCAGCACGACGCCGACGGGAACCGTGCCGGTCGCGGTCAAACGCGCGAGGCCATCCGCCATGGCGCCCGCGCTGCGATAATCCAGCCACGACGTGAGTACGTTCTTGCTCAGCAACATTGCGGAGACGCCGCTCAGGCTGGCGGACGCGCCGTTCACCCCCGCCGACTGGTAGAAGAACAGCACCTGGATAAGGATACCGACGCCCAGGAAGGTGGCCTGCACCACCCGCGGCCCCGACCGGTCGATCACTCCGCGGGCGACGAACAGCGGGAACAAGAACCATGTGGTGGGACCGCACAATGCACCAAGCAGGATCAGCAGGCCATGAAACCACCGGATCCAGCCTCTGGCCGGCGGCATGGCCAGGATCAGGGCGGCGCAAAGGGTAAGGTGGAATTGCGGGTGGAGCGAGTTGAGCCAGACTTCTTCTGCGATCGGAACAGTACCCAGCAACAGCAGCGCGGCGACAAGACTGACGCGGCTCCGCAGCCAGTACAGGCCGGAGGAAACGATCAGGACGGCGGGGAGTGTCTGGAACAGCAACCCAGTGACGATACCGACGAAGCGCACCTGCTCCAGCGGCACCAGGTGGATGCCGACCAGGCCGGCTACATTGGCAACAAGGTTGAGATACCCGCCGACCGGATGGAACAGTGCCTGGGTCCAAGGCAACAAAGCCGCGTTCCGCAGAAAGAACGTGCCCTCCTCGGCCCATACCCTGCCGTGCAGAGCCACGTTCGGCAGACGTGCGGCGATCAGCACCATGAAGGCAAGCACCATAAAGGCGCGTTCCGCTGTGCCAGGCTGCCCGACGAAAGGCCGGACGGCCCGGATCACCGGGCGGTCGGTTGCCAGCACCGACATGTTGATCCTAGAGCCTGTTCTCTTTAGCGCGGATCATCGGACAAGCTCTAACTCCTGATTTGATCGCATGATCGACTTCTCTGACGATGCCGCCCGAGACAATCATGTTCTAGCGCATCAACGATTGAACCGCGGGCGGATCATCCACCCCGATCATCTCGAGGTGTTCGGATGGGGCGCCAACCACCGCACTGAACGCGTGCTTGATGCGCCAAGTGGCGAGGCTGGTTGCGACCAGCCCAGCGACCAGAAGGCCGATGCGAAAGAGGCCTTCGCCGCTGCTCCAGGCATGCACACCCGCCCCGGCGAGGGCGCCGACGGCGACGTAGCCGAACAGCGCCGGCATCGAGCCGAGCGTGCCGATGCAGTAGTCCCTGGGGCTGATCGAGGACAGACCCAGCATGTAGCTTGTGGCGGCGAACGGCATGACGGGCGAGAGCCGGATGAGGCAGGCGAGCCGCCAACCTTCGCGTTGGATCGCTGCGTCGAACCGGCGCAGATGCGGCCGGTTGCGCATCAGGCGTTCGACCCATGGCCGGAACACCGATCGGCTGAGGCCGAACGCCGCCGCCGCCCCGGCCAAGGAACTGGCGGCGGACAGGGCGAACCCGAGGCCGATCCCGTAGATCGAGCCGGCGGCGATGCCCAGGGCGGAGGCCGGCAGAATGCCGCTGACCGACACGACGATCTGGAGCCCGGCAAAGGTAACCCATCCGGTCGCGCCCAGGCCGGCGATCGCGGCCAGCACATCGGCACCATGTGGCAAGGCCGTAAATGACAGGCCCTTGGCACGAAGACCGGATGCGGCCGCTACGGCCGCCGCACCCGATAAACCAATTGCCGCGGCCAGCCAGCACACTCGTTTAGAGACGGTCATGCGCCCTGCCCGGCCAGCGTTGTCAGGCGGTGCCCGCGCTCATCGACGAACAGCGGGCTTTTTGTCACACCGAGCCGATGCAGCCGGAATGCCAGCGCGGTTTGCAGGACGCCGAAACCATAGGTGACACTGCGGGCGAAGTTGATCGACGAGGCGTCAGCGAAATACTTCGTCGGGCAAGAAATCTCGCCGATCCGGTATCTGAAATGGATCGACTGGACGAGCATCTGATTGTCAAACACGAAATCGTTCGAGCAGGCCATCAGAGGCAGACGCTCCAGCACCTGTCGGCTCCAGGCGCGGTAGCCGGTGTGGTACTCGGACAATTTCTGGCCGACCAGCAGGTTCTGGCCGAAGGTCAGGATCCGGTTCGCGACGTATTTGTATCGCGGCATGCCGCCCGACAGAGCGCCCTTGCCAAGGATGCGCGAGCCTAGCACGACGTCGTATTCCTCCGAGGCGATCATCGACGCCATGGCGGTGACGAGACTGGGCGCATACTGATAGTCCGGATGCAGCATCACGACGATGTCCGCACCACGGGCCAGGGCGGCGGTGTAGCAGGTCTTCTGATTGCCGCCGTAGCCCAGGTTCCGGTCATGCCGCAGCGTGTGGATCCCCAGACTTCGGGCCAGATCGACGGTATGGTCTGAGCTTGCGTCGTCGGTCAGGATGATGTCGTCGACACTGTCTTTCGGGATCTCGTTGAAGGTCTGCTGCAACGTCCGCGCCGCGTTGTAGGCGGGCAAGACAACAACCACTCTTTTGTTGCTGATCATCAGATTTTGGCGAACTTCAAGCGTCCAAAAGGACATTTCATTTGGTGAGTGGGTCGGATATGACGGAAACGACCAGGTGGGTCAAGCGCCAGGCCCGAGCCGACTGACCGCAGCCGCAGCGATGATCCTAAACGCAACCTTGCAACCAGCGCGACGCACCGCATGGACCGCTGATGATATCAGAATTATTGCTATTAGCGCCGTTGTCCTGCCGCAGGTCAGGCCATCGCCATCGCCGACTGCTGGTGGATGAAACCGGCATGGTGACGCCGCCCGATGAACTTTTGAGTGTCGAGGCTACCATCCTGGCCCCGATTCGGCGCAGCTTCGGACGGGCAGGATATGACGAGGCTACCATGCAGCCAGCCACTAGCGACGGCGCGATGCGCATCCAACGGGTTCTGGGCGATGCGTTCCGCGTCCTGGAATTCGAGCAAAGCACCCACTCGTCGGCCGAGGCGGCGGCGGCGATCGGCTGCGACGTGGCGCAAATCGCCAAGTCGATGCTGTTCAGGGCGGCGGATGGACGGCCGGTACTGGTGGTCACTTCCGGGGCGAACCGAGTGGATGAGAAGAAGGTCGCGGCCCTGCTCGGGCAGAAGATCAGCCGAGCGGATGCGGCGTTTGTGCTGGATCGGACCGGGTTCCCGGTGGGGGGCGTGCCACCGGTCGGACACGCGACAACGCCCGTTACGTTCGTGGATCGGGATTTGGGGGCGCATGCGACGGTCTGGGCGGCGGCCGGATCGCCGAACGCGGTGTTCGCGCTGACACCCGCCGGTCTGCTCCGGCTGGCCGGGGCGGTATATGTCGATGTGGCAAAATGAGCCTATGCGCGAGGGGAACTTCGGACCCGGCACCCGAAGCCGGTCGATCCAGACCTTCTTGATCTTTGCCAACCAAGGGAACCAAGCTCCCAAGGATCGACCGGGTCTGAACGGTCTGGGGCAGATCATCGAGCGACGAGCCAACATTGGGAAGCTGGTCAACACTGCTGGGCTGCAACGGGGCGCGGACCGCAGCGCTGGTGAACGAGGGGCCGGTGGCAGTGAAGCGCCGGCAGACGACCCCATTTGAGCGAATAATCTGGTGCGAGAGGGGGGATTCGAACCCCCATGCCTTGCGGCGGTCGATTTTGAGCCGACTGCGTCTACCGTTCCGCCACTCTCGCGTCCGGCGCTATAATACAGCATCGCATCGGCGGGACAACGCGTTGATTGATGCGGGCCGTGGAGGACGGATCGTCCGTGCCCTTCGTGGCCCTGCCCGCGGTGGCGCGTCGACCGGCGGGCGGTTCACCGCTTTCAAGGGTCCGCCCGGCATGATCTTGGGCTTCCCCGCATGGGCCGGGGTGGGCCCGCGCAGGGTGGAGGCCCTGGCGCCCAGGGTGGCAACATTGCGCTGGACCTGATGGGCTGTTAAACTTTGTTACAAGACTAAAAACAAGGGAGAAACGCGATGGTGCCGTCATGAAGCGCCGAACATTCATCGGTGGCACCGGTATCGCCAGCATTGGCATCACCAGCATTGTCGCGATCGGCGCCGGGACGTTGCTGAGCCACCCGGTGCGCGCCGACATGGCATCGCTGCACGAAACGGCGCGGAAGGAAGGGTCGGTCACTTGGTACATCGCCCAGGTGGACGGCGAGACGGCCGAGGTGATGGGCCGCGCCTTCACTCAGCAATTTCCGGGTGTCATCTGCAACGTGATCCGCACCACCGGACAGGTCGCCTATCAACGGCTGATGGAGGACCTGAAGAACAATTCGCCGCAATGCGACGTGTTCAGCACCACCGACATCGCCCACATGCCAGCATTGATGAAGCGCAAGGCGCTGGCGAACTTCACGCCGGCGAATGCCGAACACCTGGCCCCGGCGTTCAAGGGGCTGGGCGAGGACGGGTACTACTATCCGACGACCTCGACGTTGATGCTGCTGATCTACAACACCCAGCGGGTGAAGCCCGAGGACGCGCCGAAGGCGTGGACCGACCTGCTGGATCCGAAGTGGAATGGCCGAGCGGCGTTCGGGCACCCGGCGTTCAGCGGCTATGTCGGCGTCTGGTGCGTGGCGCTCAAGCGGCTGTACGGCTGGGACTGGTTCGACAAGCTGGCGAAGAACAAGCCGCAGATCGGTCGTTCTGGTAACGATCCTATCACCATGCTCAACGGCGGGGAACGCGATGTCGGGCCGGGTCCGTTGTCAACGGCCCTGCTGAACGTGGACAAGGGCAACCCGATCGCGGTGCAGTACCCGACCGATGGTTCGGTGTTGTGCATCGGCCCCTCGGGGGTGCTGGCGAACGCGCCGCATCCCAATGCAGCGAGACTGTTCATGGAGTGGCTGCTGAGCAAGGAGTTCGCGCAGCTCTGTGCCGACCGCCGGGTGACGCCGGTGCGGGAGGACATCACCGAGAAGCCCGGCATGAAGCCGCTGTCGCAGGTGAAACTGCTGCGCGTCACAACCGCCGAACTGGAAAAGGGCGTCCCGACGGTGATCGAGGACTGGCGTGACACCTTCGGGAGCTGAGGGCGCGCACGCCGCGCCGATCGCCGCCCGCACCGGACGGGACCGGCCGATCGTCTCGCCTTTGCGGCGGCTTCGCACCCTGGAGCCGTCGATGCTGCTGTGGATCGGCTTCGCGGCGATCCTGATGTTCCTGATCATCAATCCGCTGTGGCAGCTGGTGCGGCTCAGTCTGTCGGATGCCGATACCGGCCTGTTCACCTTGCACAACTATGTGGCTGCCTACGCGCGGCCGCGCTATCGGCTGGCGCTGTGGAACTCGCTGGAGCTGGGCGTCGCGGTCACCGCGATCTGCCTGGTGATCGCGGTTCCGCTGGCCTGGGCGGTGGCGCGGACCGACATGCCGGGCAAGGGGCTGGTGCGGCTGGCCGCCTTGGGGGCGTTCGTCACGCCGCCCTACCTCGGGGCGATCGGCTGGATGCTGCTGGCCGGGCCAAACTCGGGCTGGCTGAACCGGATCTGGAAGGACGTCAGCGGCGACCCGCACGGGCTGTTCAATATCTATTCGTTCAGTGGGCTGGCGTTCATCATCGCGCTGTATTCGTTTCCATACCTGTTCATCTTCACCGCCTCGGCGCTGGAGCTGGTTTCCTCGGAAATGGAGGACGCGGCGAACGTGCTGGGGGCCGGCACGGTGCGCACCATGCTGCGCGTGACCCTGCCGATGGTGATGCCGGCGATCCTGAGCGGGGTTATCGTTACGTTTCTGGAATCTATCGCCATCTTCGGCACCCCGGCGCTGATCGCGATCCCAGCCGGCTTCAACGTGGTCACCACGCAGCTGTGGCAATTCTTCAGTCCGCCGATCCGCGCCGAGGTGGCGGCGGCCTATGCTCTGCCGCTGCTGCTGATCACCGTGGCGATGTTCGGGCTGCGGCACGCGCTGACCCGGCGTCGGGGGTTCGTGGCGCTGACCGGCAAGGGCGGTGACCGGCGGGTGATCGAGCTGGGTCCGTGGCGCTGGGTGATGCTGGGGTACGCGGTGCTGGTCATCACCCTGGCGGTACTGGCGCCGTATGGCGTGCTGTCGCAGGCGGCTCTGGCGCGGGCCTGGGGCCGCGGCTGGCACTGGTCGAACGTGACCCTGGAGAATTTCCGCTATCTGCTGTTCGTGCACGAGACCGCCGACCAGGCGGTGCTGAACAGCTTCTGGTACGCCGCCGTGGCGGCCTGCATCGTAATCGTGCTGTCCTTGGCGATCGCCTACATCGTCTCCCGCCGTCTGCTGCCGCTGGCGGGCACCTTGAGCTTCCTGTGCATGGCGCCGTTCGTGGTGCCGGGGATCGTGCTGGGCATCGCGTTCTACGCCGCCTATGCGCCGCCGCCGCTGTCGCTGTATGGCACCGCGGCGATCCTGATCCTGGCGTTTACCACACGGTTCCTGCCGATCGGCTATGCCAACGCGACCTCGGCGCTGACCTCGATCAACCCGGAAATGGAGGAAGCCGTGCGGATCGCCGGCGGCGGCCGGCTGGTGGCTATCCGACGCGTGCTGGCTCCGCTGATGCGGCGCAGCCTGGTCGGCGCCTGGCTGCTGGTGTTCATTCCGGCGACGCGGGAGCTTTCGACCGCGTTGTTCCTGTACGGGCCGCGCACGCGCACTATCTCGGTCACCTTGCTCGACATGAGCGAGGAGGGGAATTTCGAACACCTGGCCGCGCTGGGGTTCCTGCTGCTGGCGGCGACGATCATCATCGTCGGCGTAGGCATGCGGCTGCTGGGGCGGGACTTCATGCTGCGCCGTGAACGTGCATGAGCAAGCTGGCGCTGAACGGCATCGGCAAGACATTTGGCCGCTTCGTGGCAGTGGAGGGTGTCACGCTGAGTCTGGCCGAGGGGGAATTCGTTTCGCTGCTCGGGCCATCGGGCTGCGGCAAGACCACCGCACTGCGGATGATCGCCGGGTTCATGCGGCCAACCACGGGCACGATCGAGATGAACGGGCGGCTGTTGTCGGCACCCGATCACAGCGTGGCTCCGGAACGCCGCGGCATGTCGATGATCTTCCAGAGCTACGCGATCTGGCCGAACATGACTGTGGCGGAGAATGTTGCGTTCGGCCTGAAACTGCGCCACCTGTCGCGGGCCGAGGTGGAAAGGCGGCTGGCGACGATCTTGGACGTGGTACAACTGCGGGCGCTGCGCGACCGCTATCCGGCGGAACTGTCGGGTGGCCAGCAGCAGCGCGTGGCGCTGGCCCGCGCCGTCGTGATTGAGCCCGAGGTGCTGCTGCTCGACGAGCCGCTGTCGAACCTGGACGCCAACCTGAGGGAGGAGATGCGCAGCGAGATCCGTCGCCTGCACGACGCGTTCCGGATCACCACGGTCTATGTGACGCATGACCAGGCCGAGGCGATGGTGACGTCCGACCGGATCGTGGTGATGAATCACGGCCGGATCGAGCAGGTGGACGACCCGGTTTCGCTGTACACCCGGCCGCGCACCCGGTTCGTGGCGGGGTTCATTGGACGGACCAACTTCCTCGATGGCACGGTGGACGGCACCAGCTTGTGCTTTCCCGGCTTCGTGGTGCCGGCGCCAGCGGCCGGGCTGCCGCGCCAGGTCAGCTTTTCCGTCCGGCCCCAGGATATCGTGCTGCATCGCGCCGCGCCGATGGCCAGCGATGGAAAATGGGTGATCGAGGGTCAGGTCATCGAGCGCGCCTATCTTGGGGAGCGGTGGGACTACGTGGTGCGGGCGTCCGGGTCAGGTACGTTGCTGCGGGTGACGACGGCGGCGGCGCAGGTCTGCGACCTGGGAGCTGGCGTGTGGCTGGAGGTCGATCCCGCCAAAGCCGCGCGCGTGCCCGGCCCCGACATGGCGGACGTTGCGGTTCCCGGCGGTGGCGAAGTTCCGGCTCGGGCGTGAGCGGCGACGCCACTGTTGACCGGCCAAACCAGGGTCCGTAGATATGCGTCCTCATGGCCGGCGCGGCCGTGAGGCCTGTTCGGGCGTAGCTCAGCGGTAGAGCAATCGGCTGTTAACCGATTGGTCGTAGGTTCGAATCCTACCGCCCGAGCCATTTCTTCCGCCGCCGCGCGGATTGCGCACCTCCCCCAGCACGATTACAGTTTTCCGTCAGTAGGAGGAACAATCCATGGATCTTCGGTTCACCCGGGAAGAACTGGCCTTCCGCGAGGAAGTCCGCACGTTCATTCGTGAAAACCTGCCCGCCGACACGCGCGACCACATGAAGCTGGGTCATCCGCCGCGTAAGGAAGATACCGTGCGCTGGCAGCGGATCCTGAACGCCAAAGGCTGGGCGGCGCTGTCCTGGCCGACGGAATGGGGCGGACCCGGCTGGACCGCCATCCAGAAGATGATCTTTCTGGAGGAGAACCTGATGGCGCCGGCACCGGAGCTGCTGTCCTTCAACATCACCATGCTTGGGCCAGTGCTGCTGCATTTCGGCACGGACGAGCAGAAGAAGCGATTTCTGCCGCGCGCGGCCAACCTGGACGATTGGTGGTGCCAGGGATTCTCGGAGCCGGGTGCCGGATCGGATCTGGCATCGTTGAAGACGGCGGCCAAGCTGGATGGCGATCATTACGTGGTCAACGGACAGAAGATCTGGACCTCCACCGCGCACAACGCCGACTGGTGCTTCCTGCTGGTACGCACCGACCCGAATGCGCGCAAGCGGCAGGAGGGAATTTCGTTCCTGCTGGTGGACATGAAGACGCCGGGCATCACGGTGCGGCCGATCATTTCGATCGATGGTGGCCATCACCTGAACGAGGTGTTCTTCGATGATGTTCGCGTGCCCGTTGCGATGCGGATCCACGCCGAGAACAAAGGCTGGGATGTGGCGAAATACCTGCTCGGTAATGAACGTACCGGCATCGCGCGGCTGGGCAAGTCGCGGGAGCGTGTCGGCGCCGCCGTTGCGATGGCGCGGGAGGTGAATTTCGGCGGCAAGCCCTTGGTCGAGGACCAGACGTTCCGCCAGCGCGTGGCACAGTTGCAGGTCGACATGAAGGCGTTGGAGATCACCCAGTACAGGGTCGTTTCGGCGTATGATAAAGCGAAAGGTGCCGGAAAGCCCGATCCGCTGTCATCGGTGCTGAAGGTCAAGGGAACCGAACTGCTGCAGGCAACATCGGAACTGGCGGTTGACGTCGCCGGCCCGCAGGCCACCCCGATCTGGGCGCGGGAGCTGGCGGCGATGAACGAACCCGATGAGCTGATGGAGGCCGGCAGCGCCGGGACCGGTGGTTATTTGATGCTGCGCGCCGCCTCGATCTATGGCGGCACGAACGAGATCCAGAAGAACATCCTGACCAAAGCAGTATTGGGGCTGTAATGGACTTCGAACCATCCGACGACCAGCGCCTGCTGGTTGAGAGCGTCACACGGATGCTGAGCGACACATACGGGTTTGCTCAGCGGAAGGGCTACATGGCGCTGCCCGAGGGCTACTCGCCCGCGGTCTGGGCACAGTTCGCCGAACAAGGCCTGCTCGGGTTGCCGTTCGCCGAGGAGTATGGCGGCTTCGGCGGCAGCGCGCAGGAGGTCATGCTGGTGATGCAGGCGTTCGGCCGGGTGCTGGTGCTGGAGCCGTATTTCCCGACCGTCGTGCTGGCGGGAACCGCGCTGAATGCCGCCGGTTCCATCGAGCAGAAGCAGTCGATCCTGCCGGCGATTGCCGAGGGCAGCCTGAAGATGGCGTTCGCACACAACGAACGGCAGGCTCGCTATGACCTGACGGATGTGGTAACGACCGCCAAGAAGGAAGGCTCCGGCTGGGTGCTTGATGGATCGAAGACCATCGTTGCGCATGGCGAGGCGGCGGACAAGATCGTGATGAGCGCCCGCACCAGCGGCGATCGTTACGATGAATATGGTATCACGCTGTTTCTGATGGACGCCACCGCGCCCGGTGTGGCGCGGCGCGGGTACGTGACGCGCGATGATACGCGGGCGGCCGACATCTCATTTTCGAACGTGGCGGTCACCCAGGATGACGTGCTGGGCGAGGTGGGTCACGGGCTGCCCGTGATCCGCAAGGTGATCGAGGCCGGAATAGCCGCCACCGCCGGCGAGACAGTGGGCGCGATGGAAGCGATGAACGAAATGACGCTGGAGTACAGCAAGACCCGTGTCCAGTTCGGCAACCCGATCGGTTCCTATCAGGTTGTGCAGCACCGCCTGGCGGATATGTTCATGGCGCAGGAGCAAGGCCGCAGCATGGCGATGCTGGCGACCATGTCGATCGACAATTCCGATGATGATCAGCGGGCGCACGATATCGCGTTGGCGAAGGTCGGCATCGGGCAGGCCGGACGGTACGTGTCGCAGAGTGCTGTGCAGATGCATGGCGGGATCGGCATGACGGAGGAGTATGCGGTCGGCCATTACTTCCGCCGCTGCATGGTGATCGAGCGGCTGTTCGGCGATCCGGCATACTATCTGAACAAGCTGGCGGCGGAGGTCGCTTAAGAGACGCTGTTACGCGGCCGGCGATTGACGACGCGGCCGCCGTGACCAATCCTTCGTCTCGGCGTGACCCCTGCCACCACCAGAGCATGGGGAGGAAAACATGGGCGTCGTCGAGCCGATCGAGATCGCCAGTGTCGATGAACTTCGTGCCCTGCAACTGGTTCGGATGCAAGGCGTGCTGGGCCGTGCCTATGAGCAGGTTCCGCATTACCGAACTCGTTTCGAGGCCGCCGGCGTGCATCCCGACGACCTGCATTGTCTGGACGACATCGCGAAATTCCCACTGACCACGAAAGAGGATCTGAGACAGAACTACCCGTACGGGATGTTCGCCGAACCGATGGAACGGATCGTGCGGATTCATGCATCTAGCGGAACGACCGGCAAGCCCACGGTCGTCGGATACACGAAGGCGGATATCGAGACGTGGTCATCGCTCATGGCCCGTTCGATCCGAGCGGCGGGTGGGCGGCGGTCCGACAAGATCCATGTGGCTTATGGCTATGGGCTGTTCACCGGCGGCCTTGGCGCCCATTACGGCGGCGAATATCTGGGCGCGGCGGTCATACCGGTCGGCGGCGGCTTTACCGAACGCCAGGTGCAGATCATCAGCGACTTCAGGCCCGACATCATCATGGTCACGCCGTCCTACATGCTGGCCATCGCGGACGAGTTTGACCGACAGGGGCTCGATGTCCGAGATTGCAGTCTGCGTCTCGGTATCTTCGGTGCCGAACCCTGGGGCGATGGCATGCGCGCCGAGATCGAAGCTCGGATTGGGCTGCAGGCGCTGGATGTATATGGGCTGTCGGAGGTGATGGGACCGGGAGTGGCGCAGGAATGTGCTGATGCAAAAGGTGCTCTGACGATCTGGGAAGACCATTTCTATCCAGAAATAATAGATCCGGTATCCGGCCAAGGTGTCGCCCAGGGCGAAAGCGGCGAGTTGGTCATTACCACGCTGACCAAGCAGGGTATGCCGGTCATCCGCTACCGCACGCGTGACCTCACGCGCCTGCTGGCGCCGACCACACGCGCGATGCGCCGGATCGACCGCATCAGCGGTCGCAGCGACGACATGCTGATCATCCGCGGCGTCAACGTGTTTCCGTCCATGATCGAGGCGGTGCTCGGCAAGGAAGCGAGCCTGGCACCACATTATCTGCTGGAACTGCGCCGGCCGGGCAGCCTGGACGAACTCGACGTGATCGTCGAAATCCGGGCGGCACTGGCGGGAAAGCTTGGTGCCGCCGACCTTGTGGAGTTGGAGCGGCGGGCGGAACATCTGATCAAGGTTTTCGCCGGGGTAACCACCAAGGTGCGCGTGGTCGAGCCGGGGACGCTTGAACGCTCCCAGGGCAAGGCGAAACGCGTCCTCGATCTTCGGCCCGGGGACTGACACCGATGCCTTTGACACTGAACGACCGACCGTCGCGTGATCGCTTCCTGAAGGCGAACATCGAGTCGGTTTATGGCGCGTTGACCGACGGGTTCAAGCGATTCGTTCGGGTGGAGGATTTGGTCCTGCAGGCCGCCGAAGCCTATCCGGGGCTGGTGCCGACCGCTGGGCAGCTTGCCGCCGAGGCCGCCCTGCCGCTGAAGGCGAAACAGGGGCTGGAGATCGACCAGAGCCTGCTGTTGGCGCACGTCCTGGCGCATCCGCGGTGCGGCACGCATCTGTGCCATGCGATGCTCCTGCCGCTTCCGGGCACGCAAGCGGCGCTGGCCGCACTTGACGCGGAAGGGTTCGTCGATCTTGGCCCGGTTCGGGTCGAGCGCCATGGGCGGGCGGCACACCTGCTGAGCAGCAATCCGCATTATCTCAACGCCGAGGACCAGGGCACCATCGCGGCGATGGAAATCGGTGTCGACGTGGCAACGCTGGACCCCAAGACGACAATCGCCGTGCTCCGCGGCCAACGTGTGGAGAATGCCAAACACGCGGGGCGCCGCATCTTCGGCAGCGGCATCAACCTGACCCATCTGTATCACGGCAGCATCCCGTTCCTTTGGTATATCCAACGCGAACTGGGTTTCATGCACAAATACCTGCGCGGTGTCGCAACCCAGGACGTGCTGCCCGATGACGTCAGCGGCGCGGGCATCGAGAAGCCTTGGATCGCGGTGGTGGAAGGTTTCGCGATCGGTGGTCATTGTCAGATTCTGCTAGTTATGGACTATGTCCTGGCCGCAACGGATGCATTCATGACGTTGCCTGCCCGCAAGGAGGGCATCATCCCCGGCGCGGCCAATTTGCGACTGCCTCGGTTTACCGGCGACCGGCTGGCGCGACAGTTGATCCAGGCGGAAAGGCGGCTGCAGTGCGATGGTCCAGAGGGGAAGCTGATCTGCGACGAGATCGTGCCGGCTGCCGACATGGACGCGGCGATAAAGCGCACGGTGGCGATGCTGAGCAGCGCCGGCTCGGTTGGTGCGATCGGTAACCGCCGAGCCTTTCGCGTCGCGGTGGAGCCGCTGGATCTATTTCGTCGTTACTGTGCCGTGTATGCTCGAGAGCAGGCCGCTTGCCACTTCAGTGCCGCACTGATCCAGAACCTTGAGCAGAATTGGGGGGTTGCGCGCCGTTGAGCGTTACCGGTTATCGAGGAAGTAACGCAGGCTGATCGTGATCTGGCCGTCGTCGGGACCTAACGCGATCGCCGCGTCATTGAAGCTGGGCGGTCCGAAGTGAAACTGGGCATTGTTGGAGAAGCCAATTCCTTCTGTCGGCAGGCCGATGAAATTGCGATCGACCTTGAGATTGTCGTTTTTGTCCTGGAACGTTTGCACCGCGTAGGTTCCGGGCGGGATGCCGGTGATCTGGACGGTGACCGTGCCGGCGTGCGCCGCTGCCGACCCGACAAAGCGGCAATGCGGTGACAGGAACTCGGCCGGCACGCAAACAGCGACCAGAACATGGCCGCGATCGTTGCGAACATTGCTGACCGCCACGTCCAGAAGGATGGTCGGACTGGCGCCGGTGAGAAGCAACACCGCAGCGCCGACCACGATCATCCTCACGGTGCATAGGCTCGGCCGCGCCATTTGGCCGGCCGGCCGCGGATCTGGCGAACCAGTGCCACCCACTGAACGGCCAGAAGGATCGTAACCCCTAGCGGATGCAGCAGCGCGCTCCAGCTCGGGGCGCGGAAGCGGACCGCTAGCAGCAGGCGTGTCGCGATGCCAGCCAACAAAGCCGCGGCTGGAACCCAGTTTGGGCGGATCAGCATGAGCAGAGCCGGTAACACCTGACCGAAACCCAGCAACAGCGTCCAGATCGGCAGGGCCACCGGCTTCGCCATCCCCTCGGTGGCGTTCTTCAGCAGGCCTTCGAACAAGTCGATGGTGCCGGTGTACATCCGGCAGCTCGCGAACCGGCTGGCGTCGAAGATGCCGGTCTTGATGCCGGCGCCGCGGAATGCCCGTGGCAGCATGATGCCGTCATGCATGGTCCGCGCGATCGCTCCATGCCCCCCTGCCCGCTCGTAAGCATCCCGGCGCACGGCGATCATCTGCCCGCACCCGGCACCCAATGCCGGAGAGACCGAACGGCGCATCGCGGCAATCGGCAGAAAGCCCAGCAGCAGGAAATGGATCAGCGGCAACAGCAGCCCGTCGAGGAAGCCGGTTGTCACTTCTCGCGGAAAGCCGCTGCCCAGACCGACATCCTCGTTCTGCATGAACCCGGCGACGCGGCTCAGGGCGTCGGGCGCAAGCCTTACGTCGGCGTCGATGAACAGCATCAGGTCATGCCGAGCAAGCCTTGCCCCGGTGGCACATGCGTGCTGCTTTCCGGTCCAACCCGATGGCAAGTGTGGCACCGAAGCGATGTGCAGTCGCTGGTCGTCGATCGCTGCCAGGACCGCGGCCGTGGCATCTGTGGAATGATCGTCAAGCACGATCAACTCCAACGTGACGCCAGTGCTTCGCAACACGGCCGCGCAAGCCTCGCCGATGTTGCTCTCTTCGTTGCGCGCCGGAATGATGACGGAGATCGCCATTGACCGGGTAGATAAGGCGGGCGTTCGGAACAGAAACGAATTTGTCAACAGAAGCAACAACGGGCCGGCTGCGAAAAACAGCGCGACGTAATCGGCGATCATTCTCCGACCTGGTGGCGCGGATTGAAGTGCCGCCCGGTCAGCAACGCGGCACCGTGGCGCCACAGATCGTAGATCCCACCGACACCGGACCGCCCGTGAAGCAGTTCGAAAAACAGTGCCGGATCGCGCGCTATACTCATGGCCGCGAGTTCATCGCTGGTGCGGGTCAGGGCTGCTTCCAGTGCCGCGGTCCAGTCGCTGACGCTGTTTCCGGGCGCTTGCACGGGCGGCCCGAAATGGGCCAGCGCCTCGGGCCGGCGCTCGTTCCAGAACGGATATTCCAGAGCCAGCGGAACGACCACGGCTTGCGGCACGCGGCGGGCAAGATGAGCGATCCCGGCGCGCATATGCACCGGACGAACGCGCGGATCGGCGAAGGCGCCTTGGACCGTAACCCACAGCACCGACCGCGGATCCTGAAGAATGCGCAAGCCGGTGCGCAGGAAATGCGCGGCTCCGCCACGGGTTTCGGGATCGATCGGGAACACGCCCATCTTTCGCAGCAGGTTGTAACGGCGCAGCGACGTGGCCTCCATCGGCCCGAACCCGGCGCGATCAGGCATCAGAATGTGCATCAGCAAGATGAACATCGCCGGATCCCACCAACTGGGGTGATTGCAGCAGACGATGATCGGGCGCCCGGGCGCCAGATCGGGCAAACGGTTGCGCGACAGCCTGAGTGCGTCGAAATTGCGCCCGGCATACCACCGCAGATAAAGACTGAAGGCCCATACTGCCCCGGCTGAACGCGTTCGGAGCGGATCCTGCTCAGGCATGAGCGGAGCGTTTTCGGCTGTCAGAATCAAGCGAATCCGCCGCGATCCATCCTGACATCAGGGTCATCGGCATCCCTGCCCCCGGATGAGCGGCGCCACCGGCCAAATACAGTCCTGCAAGATCGCGCGACCGGTTGCCCGGCTTGAAGGCGCCGAAGAAGCGTCCGTGGCTGGCCAACCCATAGATCGCGCCGTCGAGCACCCGGTAACGCTGATGGATATCGGCCGGCGTCAGCGCATGCTCGAACACGATCCGGTCCTGCAGATCGGGCATGCCGGCGCACCGCGCAAGCTTGTCGAAAATCACCTTTCGATAGGCCGGGAACATGCTGGACCAGTCATGATGCGGGCGGAGATATGGCGCATGCACAAGTATGTACAGAGCCTCACCACCCGGCGGCGCCACACCCGGTTCAGTGCGCGCTGGTGCTGCGATGTAGCAGGTGGGATCGGGTGCGGGTTCACCCTTGCGATAGATCCAGTCGAACTCATCCTCGGGATCGCGGGAGAACACGAAATCATGGTGCAGCAGATGATCGTAGGCGCGATCGAGGCCGAGATACAGCACGACGCCCGAACAGGCGGGCTCGCGTTTCCAGCGGCCAGCGAAGCGCGCCGCGGGCTGGCCGCCCACCAGCTCGCGAAACGTCCGCACGCTATCCATGTTGGAGACTGCCGCCGATACCGCAACGCGCGCTCCGGCATCGGTTTCAACCGCAACGACGTGGCCATGTTCGCTGATGACGCGGGCGATCCCGACGCCGGTATGAAGGACAGCCCCGAGCGATCGGGCCAACTTCGCCAGCGCGGCGGGGACGGCACCGGTGCCACCCATCGGATACCACAGACCCTTGTCGATCTGCATGTGGGCAATGCTGCACAGCACGGCTGGCGATGCCAGCGGGGAGGAGCCGACATACTGGACGAAATGATCCAGCATCTGTGCCACCTGCTTGTCGCGCACACGCCGGCGGATCGTGCCGGCGACGGTCGTGCCCATGCGCAGGCTCAAGACGTCGTTGAGGGTTGCCAGATCCATGTTGCGGCGGAAATCGATGGTATCACGCAGGTCTTCAACCGATTTCCAGAAGAAGAAGCCGTCGGATATCCGATGCAGTCGGGCTGAAAGCTGCATGAAGTCGCGGTATCCCTCGGCGTCCTTCGGCGACCGCTCGGCGATTGTAGCGGCCATCGTATCCACGTCTTCGGACAGGTCGAGCACCGCGCCGTCGTCGAAGAAGCATCGCCATTGAGGATCGAGCCGGCGCAGATCGAGCATGTCTTTGATCTTGTGTCCGGCTTCTGCGAAAATACGTTCTAGCACGCCGGGAAGGGTTAGGATGGTCGGCCCCATGTCGAAACGAAAGCCGTCCGGCTCAAGCACCGCGGCTTTGCCGCCAAGCCACTCGTTCTTTTCGAACAGGATGACGGAATGGCCACGCGCGGCCAGCGTGCAGGTCGCGGCGAGGCCACCCAGACCACCACCGATGACGGCAACAGGCAGCGTCTCGCTCATGGCACTGCCACGGCTTCAGCCGGGTGCGGGGTCAGCGCCATGCTTGTGTCCGGGACGGTATCCAACCGCAGATCCTGCGCAATCATGCGCGCCGAGATGCGCGCCGATTCGAAAATGACCGGCAGTCCGCTGCCCGGATGGGTGCCCCCGCCAACGAGGTAGACACTCTGCAAATCCTCGAACCGGTTGCGCGGCCGCAGGTACAGCATCTGATCCAACGAATGCGACAGATTGAATGTCGCGCCACGGAAAATCCGCAGCTCGTCCTCCCACCCATGCGGCGTCAGTACTTTCTCGTACCGAATGCGTTTCTCCAGATCGGGAATACCGATTTCGCCTAGGCGGTCCAAGATCTGCTGCCGGAAGCGGGGCTGTTCGGCTTGCCAGTCGATCCCGCCGGGCCGGTTATGACCGACCGGTGCCAGGACATAAAGCGTCGAGTGCCCGGGCGGCGCGAGTGTGGCATCCGTAACGTTTGCGTTCTGGATGTAGATCGACGCCTCGGTCGGCGGAACCAGTCCCTGATCGATTTCCCGCACGTTGCGGCGATAATCCTTCGCCAGGTAGATGGTGTGATGTGCCAGTTCCGGGATCGCCCCTTCCACGCCCAGATACATCATGAAGGTGGAGCACGAGAACCGCTTCTTGGCGATCATTTTGTCGGTCCACCGGCGGCGCAGGCGGTTCGGCACCAGGCGGGTCATGGTCTGGGCAAAGTCGGAATTAATGACGAGTGCGTCGATCCGCTGCGTGCGGTGGGCTGTCCGGACACCGACCGCGCGCTTGCCCTCGAACAGGATTTCCTCAACGGGCTCGCGCAGGCGGACGCGCGCGCCCATCTCATGGGCGATGTCCGCCATGCGCGTCATTACAGCACCGCAGCCGCCGCGCGGATGCCAGACGCCAAATTCGTATTCCATGAACGCAAGAATCGAGAACAGGCTGGGGCAGCGAAACGGCGACATGCCGAGATATTTACTTTGAAAAGAAAACGCCAATCGTATGCGCGGGTCTTGGAAGAACCGCTGCAAGTCGCGGTCAAGCGTGCGGAACGGACGAAGCAGCGGCAGCGCAGCCAGTACCTGTGGCGACAGGTAATCCGTGAGCCGGTTAAAGGGCGCCTCCAGCACCGGGCGGAACCGCCGCAGCTTGGCCCGGTTCTCGGCCATGAAGCGAGGCAGCGCCGCCGCATCCTCGGGGGAAAACCGCGCCACTTCGCCGGCGAGCTGGCGCGGATCGATGCAGGCGTTGATCATGCCGCCATCCGCGAACAGCAGCCTGTACAGCGGGTCAACCTGGATCAGCTCGACTTCGTCGGCCAGTTTCCGGCCGCAAGTGGTAAAGATGTCTTCAAGGATGCGTGGATACAAGAAGAAAGTTGGACCCTGGTCGAAGCGGAAGTGTCCAACCTCCGTTGCTTTATCAATCGAGGCAGAGCGGCCGCCGACATGGTCGAGTTGCTCGTAGACCGTGACGTTGGCGCCAGCGTTTCGCAGCAACATGGCGCTTGCCAAGCCGCCCGGGCCGGCGCCGATAATGGCGATCTCCGGAATGGCAACCCCTGGGCCCGTGCCGCGAATCACGGTGTTCCGCCAACCCATCCATTGTCTCCTATGTCCGAGGCGGACTTGGGCATGAATCGCGATCTGTAAGGGGGCCAGGGTGATCAACGAGGGCGTGGGCACGACGGCGGAGGCGTTGCAGCGGACGAGGAATGCCGCTTTGGCCTGGCGGGAGACGCCGGTTCGGAAGCGGCTTGGGGTCATTCACCGCACCCGCCGGTTGATCGCGGCTGAAGCGCCAGCGCTGGCCGCGAGTGTGGGGGGGCTGCGTCCGCTGTCAGACACGCTGGTAGCCGAGGTGTTGCCGCTCGCCGAAGCCGCGCGCTTCCTTGAGCGCGAGGCGCAAGGTCTGCTGGCCCCTCGCCGCCTGGGCCGGCGCGGACGGCCTGCGTGGCTGACCGGCATCGAAGCCGAAATCCGGCGGGAGCCGTGTGGTGTCGTGCTGGTGCTGGCACCGGCCAACTACCCGTTGTTTCTTCCCGGCGTGCAGATCCTTCAGGCTCTGACAGCCGGAAACGGGATCTGCGCCAAACCCGCCCCCGGATGCGCCGCTCCCTTGGCCGCTTTGGCGTTGATGCTGCGAAGTGCCGGCCTGCCAGGGGGGATTCTGACGATCCTGGACGAAAGCGACGCGTCGGGAGAGGCGGCAAGCCGAACCGGCTTCGATCGGATCGTGCTGACCGGCGGCATCGAGACCGGCATCCGGGTGCTACACGCCGCCGCCGATCGGCTGACGCCATGCACGATGGAACTGTCGGGCGATGATCCGGTGTTCGTGTTGCCGGGCGCCGATCTTCGTCTGGCGGCGTCTGCCATCGCCTATGGAGTGCGGCTCAATAACGGGGAGACCTGCATCGCGCCCCGCCGCGTTTTCGCCCAGGCGGGCATTGCGGCCGCGCTGGAGCAGCTGCTCGCGGCGCAGATCCAGTCGCCGCCGCCGGTCATCGCGGTGCGCGACACGGACCACGCATTGGCGCTCGCGGCGGAGTCACGTTACGCGCTTGGGGCTGCCATTTTCGGACCGGCGCCAGCCGCCCGCGCCCTGGCGGAACGCGTGAGCGCAGGATGCGTCGTAGTAAATGACGTAATCGTGCCGACAGCCGACCCCAGACTGCCGTTCGGCGGGCGCAAGGGCAGCGGGTTTGGTGTCACCCGTGGCGCCGAGGGGCTGCTGGAGATGACGGTGATCAAGAGCATTGCCATCAGGCATGGACGCTTCCGGCCGCACCTCAAAGCTGCACACGCGGATGACAGTTCGGTCTTTGGCGCCTTGATCGCCGCGCTGCATGGCAATGCCAGGACCCGCCTGGTCGGGGTCTCGGTTCTCGTTCGCCAGACCAGGCGATTGGCGATTCGACACCGCGTTGGGTAGCCAGCCGATCGTCCTTCCACCAAGGCTTTTCGTGGAGCGCATCGCGCGGACGTGGCAGGAAGGTGTGACAACAGCGTAGCGCGTCAAGGTCAATGCGGTCACTGGCATTTTGGACCGCCGGGGCAATATTGCAGGCATGGAGCAGCTGCCCGGTTTGCCCAACAAGGCGTTTGACAAAGCGGATCCCTCGCCCGATGGCGACTTCTACGCGTTCCCGCGGTTCGTGACCCATATTGACGACGGCGCCATCGCGGCTGTGACAGCCACTTATCGTGCGGTGCTGCCGCCGAACGGAGCAATACTGGATCTCATGAGCAGTTGGGTCAGCCATCTGCCGGGAGAGGTCGAATACGCCTCGGTCACCGGGCACGGCATGAACGCGGAGGAATTAGCGGCTAATCCGCGCCTGGCGCACTGGTTCGTCCAGGATCTGAATGTCGACCCTGTTCTGCCACTGGCCGATGCGTCTTGCGACGGCGCCTGTCTGTGCGTATCGGTGCAATACCTGCAGCGCCCAGTCGACGTGTTCCAGCAGGTCGCAAGGGTACTACAAACGGGTGCGCCATTTGTGGTGTCGTTCTCCAACCGGTGCTTTCCAACCAAGGCAGTCATGATCTGGCAGGCTTTGTCAGGACCCGATCAGCAGGGTCTTGTCGCCGCATACATGGAGGCAGCCGGATTTAGCAACGTTGAAACACAGGCTTCAACGCCATCCGACAGCGATCCGCTCTGGCTCGTGCTTGGGTGGAAGAGCGTCCGTACCTGAGGCATCAGTCCGAGGTCCGCAGAAGCGTCAGCAGGCGGGATCGGCGGGATCCACCCATCGGCACGCAGAGCGGTTTTCGCGTCAGTGTGGTTCCGCCGACGCTGGTCAACCCGAACGATGTGTCGCGCCTGTTCTTTCAAGGTAGAGTAACTTGTTGACTTACGTTCTGGACCATGCTGATGACACCTGATCTGGCTGACCGGCTCGCTGCGATCGCGCTGGGGCATGTCACCCGCGAATATCCCAGCAAGCTGGACCACGTGCTGGTCGGCCCGCAGGATGCACGCGGTCCCCACGACCTGCACCCGGTGTTCTACGGCAGCTTCGACTGGCACTCCTGCGTGCATGGCTACTGGATGCTGGCACAAGTCTACCGGCGCTTCCCAGCCTTGCCGAATGCCGCCGCGATTCGTCGCTTGTTCGACACCCATCTTGTCGCCGACCGCATCGCCGGTGAGACGGCCTATCTGGCCCGCCCAGCGGCGCGTGGATTCGAACGGCCATATGGCTGGGCTTGGCTGCTCAAGCTGGCAGCGGAACTGGCGTTGCACGACACCGCCGAGGGGCATCGCTGGTCGGCGGCGTTGGAACCGTTGGCTCGGGTTTTTGTCGCGCGATTTACCGCTTTCCTGCCTTTGGCCAGCTATCCGGTGCGGTCTGGGGTTCATTCCAACACCGCGTTCGCGGTCCGGCTGGCGCTTGATTACCAGGACCCGGCGCTGCGCGACCTGCTGACGGCGGCGGCAACACGATGGTATGCGGACGACACCGCTTGCCAGGCGTGGGAACCCGGCGGCGACGAATTTCTGTCGCCTGCGCTGATCGAAGCTGAATGTCTGAGGGCCGCGCTGCCCGCGGCTGCCTTTGGACCGTGGCTCGCCGGGTTTCTACCTCGACTGGCCGAGCGGATGCCGGCGACGCTGTTCACCCCTGCCACGGTCAGCGATCGCAGCGACGGCAAGATCGCACATCTGGATGGGCTGAACCTGAGCAGAGCTTGGTGCTGGCGCGCATTGGCCGATTTTACCCCGGATCCGGAGGCCATTCGGCGGACCGCGCAGGTGCATCTCGATGCCAGTCTGCCGCATGTCAGCGGCGACTATATGGGGGAACACTGGCTGGCCAGCTTCGCAGTGCTGGCTTTAAGCTGACATTGCTGTCCGGGATAGTGACCGGCGGCCGGACTTGATTGCTTACCCACGCCAACCAGGGCAATCGAGTGAACATGCGCTGGGGGGATTCCGGCGCGGGGTGAAGTAGGATTAACGGGACACCTCCTTTGGAGGTGTCCGATGGCCCAGTTGGCGAGTGCTCCCTTTCGGACCCAGTTCGCGGCGTTGCGCGACCCGCGTCAGGCGGCGAAGGTGCTGTATCCATTGCCGGAACGGCTGCTGCTTCTGCTGTGCGGGACGATCGCTGGCGTCGACGATTTCGGCGAGCTGACGCTCTGGGCGAGGAGAACCTGGCGTTCCTTCGCCGTTTCCTGCCGTTCGGCCGTGGCATTCCCAGCCACGACATGCTGTGCGAGGTGATCGCGGCCATCGACCCGGACCCGTTCAAAACATGCTTCGCCAACTGGGTTGAGCGGCTGCGCATCGCCGGGCCGGACACAATCGCCATCGACGGGAAAACCGCGCGGCGCAGCCACGCGCGGTCCAAGGCCCGGGGCCCGCTGCACACGGTGTCGGCCTGGGCCACTGGCCAGCAACTCGTGCTGGGACAGGAGGCGGTGTCCGAGAAGTCCAACCAAATCATTGCAATCCCGCTGCTGCTGCGACGCCTGGAACTGGCCGGCGCCATCGTCACCATCGATGCGATGGGCACACAGACGCAGATCGCCCAGACCATCCTCGACGGTGGGGGCGACTACGCGCTGGTACTCAAGCAGAACCGGCCGGCCACCTACGCCGAAGTCGAGACGCTGTTCGCAGCCCTGCCGCCGTCGCTGACCATCGGCGTGCATCGAACCATCGACGGCGGGCACGGCCGGATTGAAACGCGCATGCACTTGGTCTGCCATGATGTGGACTGGCTGTTCTCCGACCGCTGCTACCCGCGGGGAGCCGGCATTCCCCGGGCTTGCCATGATCGGCATGGTCGAGAGCCGGACCGAGCGGGACGGCAAGCTCGAACACGAGCGGCGCTATTATCTCTGCTCGACCAAGTTCGACCCCGAGACGTTCGCCCGCGTGGTGCGGAGCCTTTGGGGGATCGAAAACCGCCTCCATTGGGTGCTCGACGTCGTATTCCGCGACGATCTCGCCCGCCTGCGCACTGGGCACGGACCGGCGAACATGGCTGTTGTCAAGCACATGGCGCTCAACCTGCTCAAGCAGGCCAAAGCCAACAACCAGCTTGAAAAACCGCGGAAAGAGAGCCGGGTGGAATACCGACTACCTCACCGCCGTCGTTCAGCAGAACGCGTGAGTGTTCACTCGATTCCCCTGGTGGTGCGGGCCGAGGCGCTTGACTTGGCATGCGGCTGAGGGTTGCATCTACTACCAATGTTGCGCTCAGCGCTCGCCGCAGATCGGTGAGGTGATCTTGGCGCGCAACGAAAACGCCGGCCGGGGAGGATTGGGATGGAATCGGGGTTCTACGGCACCGAACGGCTGTCGCCGGCCTGCAAGCGAGCGGTGTTCGCCGGCTGCATTGGCTTCGCCGTCGATTTCTTCGACATCTACCTGCCGGTGCTGGCACTTGCGCCAGTGATCAAATACTTCGAGCCGGCCGGATTAAGCGCGGCTGCCAGCACGACGATCTACTTCTTCACATTCGCTGCCACCTTGTTCGGGCGTCCCTGCGGCGCGGTCATCTTCGGCCATTGGGCCGACAAGATGGGCCGACGCCGAACGACGATGATCAGCATCGCGGGATTTGGTGTGTTCACCGCGCTGATCGGCCTGCTGCCCGGCTACGCCACCTTGGGCATATGGTCGCTTATTCTGCTGATCGCGCTTCGCTTCATCGACGGCGTGTTCATGGGTGGCGAGTACACCTCCAACAACACGTTGGCGCTGGAGATGGTGCCGAAGGAGCGTCGCGGGTTTGTCGGCGGGTTGCTGCAGGGCGCGTTTCCCATTGGCTTCGCGCTCGTTTCGGCAGTAACCAGCTTTCTGCTGGCCATCACCACGCACCAGCAATACCTGCAATGGGGCTGGCGAGCGGCCTTCCTGTTCGGCGGCGTGATCGCCTTCGGGTTCCTGATGTTCTACCGCACGGTGCCGGAATCGCCGATCTGGATGGCAAGCGAGAAAAGCCAGGCGCCGTTGAAGGAGGTGTTCTCCGGCGTGCACCGGCGCAATCTGCTGCAGGTTTTCATCATGATGGTCGGCTTCTGGTTCGCCTCCCAGGTGTCGAGCATCCTGCCGGGAATCCTTATTCAGCACCTGCATCTTTCAGCACGACTGACCTCCTATATCTTCCTGGTCGGCAGCGTCATCCTGTTCTTCGGCTTTGTCGGATGCGGCATGCTGAGCCAGATGATCGGCCGGCGCCGGACGATCGTGCTGTGCGGCGTCGTGGTGCTGTTCGGCGGCACCGGGCTGTACTACCTGCTGGTCGCCAACGCGCTGGCCGGAGGCTCGACACTCAGCACCGCGATCATAACGATGGCGTTCTATGTCCTGATCGTCTCGCCGTGGGGCATTGTCTCGACCTATATCTCGGAGCGTTTCCCGACGCACATCCGGGCGAGCGGCTATGGCATCGGCTACAGCGCGGCGGTGGTCATTCCGGCCTTTACCGGGATTTACCTGCTGGGTCTGTCGTCGATCATGCCTTACGTGTTCGGGCCACTGGTGTTGCTGGTGCTTGCCGGGGTGCTGATGATCGCGGGTGGACTGCTTGGGCCTGAAACCCGGGATGTGGACATGCACCAGGCGACGGGCGTGGCGGCATCCGGCAATGACCCCATTCGGGGTGCGGTCAGCGCGTAAAGACGGAGTGGCGTTGCCGGCTGCACCAGCTTGGCATCGCCGCTCGGGCAGCCGTCGAAACACGGGCGGCGGCTGGGTTCACCGAGGGCTGACACGTTGACAAGCAACCAGAGGGCGTCGGGAACGTCCTGCTTGCGCATGTTCAGAGCAGCATCATCCAAGGCAACGCCTCCGGCGCCTGCCGTACCAACCTTGTCCGGCACGCTGACCCCGGGCGCGGGATTGGTGCTGTACGGCCTTCGCATATGGGCCGCGGTGTGCCTGTCGCTGGCCGTGGCGTTCTGGCTGGAGTTGGAGAACCCCTCCTGGGCCGGCACCTCGGCCGCCATCGTTTGCCAGCCGGTGCTGGGTGCCTCGTTGCGCAAGGGTTGGTTCCGACTGATCGGCACGGTTATCGGCGCCTTTGCCAGTGTCGTCCTGACCGCCTGTTTTCCGCAAAATCGAGCGGAGTTCCTGCTTGGCATCGCCGTCTGGGGAGGTGCCTGCGCGTTCACATCCACCGTGCTGCATAACTACGCGTCCTATGCGGCCGCGTTGGCCGGTTACACCACAGCCATCGTCGCCGGCGACGAACTGGGGGTCATCGGTGGCGCGAACGGTCAGGCGTTCAATCTGGCCGTCACGCGCGCCAGTGAAATCTGCATCGGCATCATCTGCGCAAGCCTCATCATGGCCACCACCGACCTGGGCGGCACGCGCCGACGCCTGGCCGCGATGCTCCGGTCGCTGGCATCCGAGATCACCGACGGCCTGTTGACCGCATTGGAAACCCCGAGCGCTGGGCAAGACAATTTCCGTGCTGGGCGACGGGAGCTGATCCGCCGCGTCGCGGCACTTGATGTCACGATCGAACAGGCGTCGGGCGAGATAGGTCCGTTACCGTTTCGTCCGCTGATGATGCAGCAGGCGGTCGACGGGCTGTTCGCCGGTCTGTCCGCCTGGCGAGTGATCGCCACGCACCTGGAGCGTGACAGCCAGCAGAACGATGCCGAGCAGAATGACCCCGGGCAGAGCGATCGGGAGCAAAGCGATCGGGGGCAGAGCGATCAGCAGGAGGCTGGCTGCGTGCTGTCTCGTGTGCCCGAAGGACTTCGCCAGGCGGCGCGTCATGGGAACGGCATGCCACCTGGGGTTGACGTGCTGCGGCTTCGCGATGAAGCGGTCACGGCCACGCGCCGCCTGGCCGCTCTGCCGGCCAGAACGGCTTCCCTGCGTCTGCTGTCGGATGGTGCAGCGAGAGGCCTGCGTGGGATATCCGGTGCCCTGATCGGCATTGCCGCGCTCAGCCGGCCGCTATCCGTCGGAACCGGTCCGCGCAGTCCGAGGCTTCGGGTACCCGATTTCCTGCCGGCGGTGATAAACGGGATCCGGGCCTTCCTGACGATCGGCATTGCCGAACTGATCTGGATCGAAACGGCATGGCCTGGCGGCGCGGGGTTTATTTTGTTCGCTGCCGTGACCATCACCCTGTTCGCGCCGCTTGGCGACGCCGCATTCGGCACGGCGCAGACCTTCATGCTTGGCACGGCGACGACCGCCGCATTGGCGGCGACGATCGCATTCGCAGTGCTGCCGGGACAGCCGACATTTGCCGGGTTCTGCGGCGCGATCGGCGTTGTCCTGGTGCCCGGCGGCGCGCTGTCGGCGCAATCATGGCGGCAGCCGTTCTTCACGGCTCTGGCAATGAATTTCATCCCGCTGCTGCAACCGGCGAACACCATGAGCTATGACCCGGGGCAGTTCTACAACAACGCCGCCGCGTTGCTGGCCGGGGTCGGGCTGTCGATGCTCATGCTGCGGTTGCTGCCGCCGCTGGCACCTGAAATGCGGACGCGACGCTTGCTGGCTTTGACATTGCGCGATCTTCGTCGCCTCGCCACGGGAGCGATGACCGCCTCGGCGGTTCAGTGGGAAGGACGCGTGTATGGACGCCTGTCGGCCCTGCCGGACCAGTCCGCGCCGCTGCAGCGCGCGCGGCTTGCCGCGGCGGTTTCGGTCGGCTCCGAGATCATCCGCCTGCGCCACGCGGCATCTCATTTCGAGATGTGTGCGGAATTGGCGCCTGCATTATCGGCGATCGCCCAGGGTGACAGCGCTGCGGCGATCGACGCGCTTGATCGTTTCGATCGCGTGGTCGCGGCGTTGCCGACCGAACGACCCCGTCCAGGGCCGCGGCTGCGGCTGCGTGCGCATGTCCAGGCGATCGCCGAGGCGCTTGCGCTGCACGCGGCCTATTTCGACGCCGGAGGTGCGGCTTGAGCTACCAGGAGGTCAACCTGTTCGGCGTGTACGTGGCGCCGATCTCGCTGATGATGCTGGCGGCCTGGGTCATCCTGCTGCTGCTGCGGCGCGTGATCGACCGGTTCAACCTGCTGCGATACGTGTGGCATCCGGCGTTGTTTACCTTCGCGATCTACGTAATTCTGCTGTCCTCGATCGTTCTTCTGGCAGGAGCAGTCGGCAGCTGATGGCAGGCACCGTTGCTTCGGCAAAAGAGACAACCCGCGGTCCGGTGTCGCCCGAGCAGCCGCCGGGGCACGATCAGGCGGTCGCCCCGGTCGGCAATTTGCGTGTTCTGCCGCTTTTGGTGACACTGGTCGTGCTGAGCCTGGCGGCCGTGCTAAGCTGGGCGATGTGGCAGGCCTATATGGCGTCGCCGTGGACCCGTGATGGCGCGGTCCGCGCCTACGTCGTCAGCATCGCTCCGGAAGTCGCCGGCCGGGTCGTTCAATTGCCGGTGGTTGACAACCAGTTCGTCCACAAAGGCGACCTGCTAATCGGCATCGATCCGACCAACTACGCCATCGCGGTGGAACTGGCCGAAGCCAGCGTCGATCAGGCCCGTGCCAATGCCGAGAATGCCGAACGCGAAGCGCGTCGCCGGGCGCAGCTTTCGACGCTGGAAACGTCGGAGGAAGAAAAGGAAACCTATGTCACCACCTCGACAACCGCGCAGTTCAGCTACCGCCAGGCGGTGGCCAACCTGGCGCAGGCCCGCACCAACCTGGAGCGTGCGACCATCCGCTCGCCGGTGAACGGCTACGTCACCAACCTGCTTGTCCAGCTCGGTGATTATGCCAATGCGGGACAGAGTACGATATCGGTGATCAATGCGGACTCGTATTGGGTGGATGGGTATTTCGAGGAGACCTCGCTTGAGGCGATCCATCACGGTGACCCGGCGACGATCAAGCTGATGGGCTATCGTGACACGCTCAAGGGCCGCGTGGACAGCGTCGCGCGCGGCACCTCGGCGCAGAATGTGCAGGCCGGAACGTCCGGGCTGGCCAGTGTCAATCCGATCTTCACCTGGATCAGGCTGGCGCAACGCATTCCTGTGCGTATCCACATTGATCAGGTGCCGAACAGCGTGCGTCTGGTGGCCGGGCAGACCGCCAGCGTGCAAATCGACCGGCGGTAGGGCGAGTCGACACGCATACTGGTACCGGTGGCCTGCTTATGCCTGCTTCCGCTGTCGGATGCGACGAATCGTGGGAAAAAGGGTTAGTAATCGCGCATTAGAGAGGTGCCACACGTCGCTGTTGGTTTGAAGTAACCGATTGACACGCCTGCTCGCGGACGCTTCGCGTTTGGCGTTGCTCTGCGATTGGATAGGTAGCGCGATCTGATCGAGTTGACCGGGTTTCGCTCGTCAACCACTTGTTTGATCGCGTGATTCGCCTTTTCGGCGGTTCTGCCTTCCAGGATCACGCTCTAGACCCAGCTTCGGGCCGCATGCCCTTGGGCAGCGTGGTCAGCGACTCGGTAGTGTCGAAGTCCCGTAGCACGGCATCGTCCGCCATTTCCACCTCGGAGACCGATGCGGCATGCTTGGCCACCAGGAAGCGCGCGCCCATGTCGCCGCTGATCTGCAGGATTTCAGGGAAGAAGCGGCGGTCCCACAACATCGGGTTGCCTTGCTTGCCACGGAACGTCGGCAGCACGATCTGACGTCCCTCGTCCGGGTCATACATCGACAGCAGCCGGTCGATCATCCGCCCGGTGACCAGCGGCATGTCGCCCAGGCAAACCAGAGCGGCGGCGCATTCCGGCGGGACGGCGGCGATGCCGGCCTTCAGGCTGGCCGACAGCCCGTCGGCATAATCCTGGGCATGAACAAACCGCACCGGACGACCGCCGATGGCATGCTCGATCTGCTCCGCCTGATGGCCAAGCACCACCAGGATCGGCCGTGCGTTGGATGACAGGACATTGTCGATGACCCTGGCGATCATTGCCTTGCCGGCCTTGTCCGGCACCAGCAGCTTGTTGTGCGGCGCCATCCGGCGGGATCGCCCGGCGCCAAGGACCAACGCGGCGATTATCGGCGCGCTGCGTGGCGCGGCACCGGATCGCGGCGTGGCCGGCGCTTTCTCCCGCGGCATCGGCCGGGTTTCCATCTCCTTCAGCAGCCCGCCGACGCCCATGCGCATGATGTCGCGTGAGGTGATGGCCAACCCCGCGAACAGCCGGGTCAGCACGAAGTCGATGCCGTTCAGGCTTGGGCTACGGGCACATCCGGGCAGCACCAGCGCGGGTTTCTGGCCAATGCGGCCGAGGCAGATCAGGTTGCCTGGATCAACTGGCATGCCGAAGTGCAGGATTTCGCCGCCGGCGCGGACGATCCCGGCCGGTCCGACGTCGCGCCGGTCGACCACCGCCGAGGCGCCGATCACCAGCAACAGGTCGGCCCCGATCGATATCAGACTATCAAGCGCGCGGCCGACGGGTTCCTCGTGATGCGCGCAGTGGGCCGGCGGCAGCAGCGAGCCGGTCAGCGCGTTGATCCGGGCGGATGTGATCTCGATGGTCTTGTCAGTGACGCTGTCCTTCAGGCCGGGCAATTCGGTGACCACCAGACCGACCTTGAGGTGCTGGAACGGATGCAGCATCAGCGGGCTGGTGCCCTGGCGGGCCAGCGCCTCGGCCACCGACAGCACGTTGCCGGGGACCGAGAACGGAATAATCTTGATCGTGGCGATCAGGTCTTTCGGCGCCACCACGGCGTAGTCGGGCAGGGTGCCGATGGTGAGCGCCTCGTCGATGGTGTTCAGCCGGTCGATCCGGGCGCTGTCGATGCGCAGCAGGCCGGGAACCTCGGCCAGCAGATTGACCCGGCCGGTGGCGGCGCGGGAGCGGGCGATCAGCGGTGAGACCAGCGGCATGGCCAAGCGGTCGGCGGCGATATCCTCGGGCACGTCACCGGGTTCGAGGCGGGCGCAGATCACCTCTGACCGGCCGGCGCCGCGAAGTGCCTCGATCGCGGCGTCGTCCAGCAGCGAGCCCTTGCGGATCATCCGCTCGCCAACCTTTTGGCTGTGCGCCATGATGGCGCCCTTTGCCTCTTCCAGCGGGGCGGCGCCGAATTTCATGGGGCGGGTTTCGGTGCCACGGGCGCGTTGCGCCGGACGGCGACGATTTGGGCGATGATCGACAGGGCGATTTCCGGCGCGGTGACGGCTTCGATGTTCAGCCCGACCGGACCCCGGATACGCGAGAGCGCGTTGTCCTGGTGGCCGAGGTCGCGCAGCCGTTGCAGTCGAGCGGCGTGGGTCCGGCGGGACCCCAGGGCGCCGATGTAGAACGCCTGAGATTTCAGCGCGCGATCCAGCGCGGGGTCATCCAGCTTGGGATCGTGGGTCAGGGTGACGACGGCGGTGCGGCTGTCGGGGACGAACTCATCCAAGGCCTCGTCGGGCCACTGGTTGGAAATCACGGTGTCGGGGAACCGCTCGTCGGATGCGAACGAGCGGCGCGGATCGACTACGGTAACGGCGAAACCGCAGGGGGCGGCGAACGGCACCAGCGCCTGGGCGATGTGGACCGCGCCGACGACGATGAGACGCAGCGGCGGATTGTAGGCGTGCAGGAAGAACTCGGTCTCGCCCAGCTTGACCGTGCCACTTTCATCCCGTTCTAGGGCGCGCGCCGCGGCGTCATTCAGCGCGACCGGTGCCTCGGGGTTGGGCAACAGACGCTGCTGCCCCGACGGCAGCTGGGTCGCCAGCACGACGGGACGCTTGGCTTTTTTCGCCTGATCCAGGGAAGCGAGAAGTTCGGGGGTCATGGGGCTGGGTCCTTCGTTTAAACCACGGATGAGCACGGATGCGCGCGAAACGCCAGTCCCCGGCGGGTCAGGCTGCTTCAGCACGCCGGTGAATGTTCATCCTTGGCTCCCGAATGGCGTGGCTCCCGATGGCGTGGTGCCCGATCGGTGTGGTGCCTTGTTTGGTTGGGTCCGAGTTTGAGGTTGGGTCCGATCGAAACGCCGATGGCCCAGCGGCCGTGGTAGCCCGCCTTGGCTCTCATCCCGACGTCATACAAACCCCTGCCTGTGAGTGAGCGGCGCGAACGCCGACCGCGGGGTCGCGAGGCGCGGCCTGGACGCCGTCCGCGGATTGCGTGGCACGAACCCCGGCTGCGACGTGCGCGCCACGGAGCCTAGCCGCGGGTTGCGCGGAAGGGACGCCGGCCGCGGGTTAGGCAGGTCTGACCGCCGCACCTTGGCCAAGACGGCAGGCGGTCGCCTAGCCAAGCTTCTCGACGAAGACCTTCACCTTGCCGCCGCAGGCGAGGCCGACCTCCCACGCGCGTTCGTGGCTGACGCCGAAATCCAGCAGCTGCGGGCTGCCGCTGTCGATTGTCTTCATCGCCGCGTCGGCGACCGCGCCTTCGATGCAGCCGCCGGACACCGATCCGGCCATGCGGCCGGACCGGGTCACCGCCATCTGGCTGCCGGCCGGGCGTGGCGAGCTGCCCCAGGTTTCGGTGACGGTGGCGACCGCCACTTGCTCCCCGGCGGCGCGCCAAGCGGCGGCGGTGGACAGGACATCTTCGACTTCTGAAATACTCATGAATATCTTCCCTTCAAGTGAGAGGGCAGCGGGCGAGAGGGCAGCGGGGTCGGGCGGGACAGCAGATCGATCAGGTCGCGCAGGCTGGCCAGATTATGCACCGGGCGGAATTCGTCCACGTACGGCAGCATCGCCTTGATGCCCTGTGATCTTGGCTCGAACCCGCTCCAGCGCAACAGCGGGTTGAGCCATACCAGCCTTGTGCAGGACCGATGCAGTCGGTCCATGTTCTCGGCGAGGCCTTGGGCGCCGTCGCGGTCGAGGCCGTCGGTGATCAGCAGCACCACGGCCCCCTGACCCAGCACGCGCTTGGCCCAGAGCTGGTTGAAGGCCGCGACGGCCTCGCCGATGCGGGTGCCGCCGGACCAGTCGGGCACGGCGTGAGCGACCATCTGGAAAGCGACCTCGGGATCGCGGGCGCGCAGCTGGCGGCTGACATTGGACAGGCGGGTGCCGAACAGGAAGACATGGACGCGGTCGCGGTCGTTGGTCACCGCATGCAGGAAATGCAGCAGGATCTGCGCATAGCGGGCCATCGAGCCGGAGATGTCGCACAGCACCACCAGCGGCGGCGGGCGCGTCAGGCGGCGGTTGCGCGCGATGGTCAGGATCTCGCCGCCCTGGCGCAGGCTGGTGCGGATGGTGCGGCGCAGGTCGGTGACCGGGCCAGTCTGGTCAGCGCGCAGGCGGCGGGTGCGGCGCAGGTCCAGCGGCAACACCAGGCGGCGGATCTCGCGCTTGGCGTTGGCGATCTCGGTCGCGCCCATCGCCTCGAAATCCATCTGCTGCAGACGCTCGTCCGCGGACACGGTCATCGTCATGTCGGTGACCGGGGGCTCGTCCTTTTGCTGCGACGGCCTGTCCTTCTTCGCCGCGAACGCTTCGGCGACCCGGCGCGAGGCCGGTGGCGCCCGCTCGGGCTTGTTGTCCTTTTGCGCGTCCAGCAGCGCCATGGCGGCAGCCTGTTCAGCGGCCGACGGGTCGCGCCAGAACAATGCGAAGGCTTGGTCGAAGACGTCCTGATGCTCGTGGCGATGCACCATCGCGGTGCGCAACGCTGTGCGGGCCTGCGTCTTGGAAGCGAGGTCGATGCGGGTCAGTGCGTCCTGCGCGGCGATGCTCTCGGCTGGACCCACCGGCAGCCCGGCGCGACGCAGCAGGCGGGCGAAATGCATGACGTTGGCGGCGAGGCAGGAGGCGGCGAGCTGGGGCGTGTCGGTCTGCATCGGTCGCACTGGAGCCCGGCGCGGGGGCTCAGGCAAGAGCAGGTGGCGTCGCATTGAGGGAAGCATCATGGTGGACGACATGGCCGTGCGGCCGGACGGCCAGAATGTGCGGAGGCACTACCAACCATCTGGCCGGCATTCACCCCGTCACCGCGACAGGATCAAGATACCAATAACGCTCGGTTCCGGTTGAACAGACTCCCGGCCGCCCGCCGTTGCACCGCTGCCGCCGCGTCCGTAAGCTGGTTCCATCAGCGGCCAACCCGTCCGCCGCTTCAACCCGCCTGCCAATCGCCCCGCGCCGGTTGTTCAGCTCGCCCCGGTGCCGATCCGGCAGCACATCCGCAGGAAAACCCGTGCCGCCAGGTCCGTCGCCGTGAATCCCATCGTGGTGATCCCCGCCCGCATGGCCTCCACCCGCCTGCCCGGCAAACCGCTGGCCGACATTGGTGGCAAGCCGATGATCGTGCATATGCTCGACCGCGGGCGACAGGCCGGGATCGGACCCGTCGCCGTAGCCTGCGGCGACCCCGAGATCGCCGCCGCGGTGCGCGACGCTGGTGGCCGCGCGGTGCTGACCGATCCCGCGCTGCTGTCCGGGTCGGACCGCGTGCATGCCGCGCTGGCAGAACTGGACCCCGACCGCCGGCATGACGTCGTGGTCAACCTGCAAGGCGATTTCCCCACCCTCGACCCGGCCGGCCTGCGCCTCGTCATCACCCCGCTCACCGATCCTAGCGTCGACATCGGCACCCTGGTGGTACCCATCCACGACGAGATCGAGGCCACCACCGTCTCCTTCGTCAAGGCCGCCTGCGCCTTCCAGGACGACCAGACGATCGCCCCCGCGCTGTATTTCTCGCGCCAGGCCATTCCCTGGGGCCTGGGCCCACGATGGCACCATGTCGGGATCTACGCCTATCGCCGCGCGGTGCTCGACCGCTATGTCTCGCTGCCGCCAAGCCCGCTGGAACGGCGCGAGAACCTGGAGCAACTGCGGGCGCTGGAGAACGGCATGCGCATCGCCTGCGTACGGATGCAACACGGCCCGTTCGGGGTCGACACCGCCGAGGACCTCGAACGGGCCCGCGCGCTGCTCGCCGACCCTGCGACCCAGGCGGGCGACCCCTTATGACCGCTACGATCGCCTTCCAGGGCGTGCCGGGTGCCTACTCCGACCTCGCTTGCCGTAACGCCTATCCGTCAATGAGGACCCTGCCCTGCCCCTCATTCGAGGCGGCGATCGACGCGGTACGCGACGGTCAGGCGAGCCTGGGCATGCTGCCGTGTGAGAACAGCCTGGCCGGCCGCGTGTCCGACATCCACCATCTGCTGCCCGACTCCGGCCTGTTCATCATCGGCGAGCAATTCCAGCGCGTCGAACATTGCCTGCTGGGGGTGCAGGACGCCACCATCAGCGACATCCGCCGCGCCCACTCCCACACCGTCGCCCTCGGCCAGGTCCGGCGCATCCTGGCCGACCTGCGGCTGACCCCGGTGGTGGAGGCGGATACCGCCGGCGCCGCCCAGCTTGTCGCCGAGTGGGGCCGCAAGGAGGATGCCGCCATCGCCTCCTCCCTGGCAGCCGAGATCTACGGCCTGCGGATCCTGCGGGCCAATGTCGAGGACGCCGCCCACAACACCACGCGCTTCTACGTCGTAGCCCCGCGGGCGTCGACGGTCGATCCCGCCACGCGTGAGCTGATGACCACCTTCGTCTTCCGCGTCCGCAACGTCCCGGCCGCGCTGTACAAGGCGCTGGGCGGCTTCGCCACCAACGGCGTCAACATGACCAAGCTGGAAAGCTACATGATCGGTGGCGCGTTCACCGCCACCCAGTTCCTGTGCGACGTCGAGGGCCATCCGGAACAGCCCGAACTGCGCCGAGCGCTTGAAGAGCTCTCGTTCTTCTCGACCGAGGTCCGCGTGCTGGGGGTCTATCCGATGGCGGCGTTTCGCCTGACCCAGGGAACGGACAACCGCCAGGGAGCAGGCAACTGACCGACGACATCCTGGTCGAAGACCATGACGGCTGGCGCCGGCTGATACCTGGCTGATGGGCCGCGGCATCCACACCGAGGCGGTGCTGGAAGAGATGCACGCCGCCGACCCGCCGGTGCAATAGTTGCTTGGCACGCCGAAGGGCAGCCTGATCAGGCTGCAGAAGCGGCTCGCCGGGCTGGACTGGCAACAAGCCCGGGATGGCGTTCAGATCAAACTGCTGAGCAAGGACAACGAACTCTCCGTCTTCGCCGCAAGCCGCGAGCGCATCGCCAAGGAACGATCCATGCGCAAGCGGCATGAAGTGGCTGTGGGCCAGGCTCAAGCAGTTGCACGCAATGGAACTGACCCGCGGGGAGCTTCTGATGCGGCTGGGTGCGGCGCCCGCCCGGCGCGTGGCGGCTGGTCACGGTCGAGGTACCACCCACCGCCCCCTGCTTCACCTACAGTTTGGACCGCGCAAAGCTGCGCAGGCCCGGCTGCGCGAGGGCCGCTACCTGCTGCGCATCCACCTTGCCAAGGAAGACCCCGGGCCAAGGAAGACCCCGGGCCAAGGAAGACCCCGGGCCAAGGAAGACCCCGGCAAGCTCTGGGAATACTATATCCGACTGGTTGAGGTGGAGCAGGCGTTCAAGACGCTGAAGGGCGATCCGTGCGGTGTTCCACCAGCTCGAAAACCGGATCGACGCGCATATCTTCGTCGCATTCCTGGCCTTCTGCCTGCACGCCACGCTGCGTCAGCGGCTGCGCGCCCTGGCGCCAGGGCTGACGCCGCGGGCGGTGCTGGCGGCCTTTGCCACCGTGCCGATGATCGATGTGCAAAGACCGACAACAAACGGCCGAGAATTGCTGCTGACCCGCTACACCGAGCCAGAGAAGGACCCGCGGTTGCTGATCGAGACACTGAAGCTTCAGCTTCCCCACCCAACCGTCACCCCGGATATCCACCGCCGCCACACCCACGACAGCATCCAATGTAGTGAAGACCTTTGCGGGTCCACAAACCCATTTCAATGCGTTAGCCCGCGCCAATTCCGCCAATCCGCGAAGATGGGCTAACCCGTGAGGACGCGTCGATCTTTTCCTCCACGTTGAGCAGCGCGATCCCGCGTTCCTTCAGCATCGTCACCGTCGTCAGCAGCTCGCCCAATGACCGCCCCAGGGCGGTCCAGGCGCACGACGGCCAGGGTGTCGGCCGGGCGCGCAGCCCCTTACAGCCCTGGCCGGTCCATGCTGCGGCGGGAGCGCACGTCGGTGAACACGGATCGCCTGGCCTGGGTGAGGAGCCACATGGTTTGGCCGGCGACGTCCTGGTCAGCCGGTAGACACGCGCGCATAGCCCAAACTACCCGGCATGGAGTCCAGGCCAAATCCGCCTGCGTCCTCCGGGATCATCAGACCGAGCCAGCCCATCTGGGCACATTTCGCGGAAGACGGCGCGGTCGAAGCCGGGTTCGGTAAAGCGCAGCGCGCGGATACGCCTAAAATCGCCGGTGCGCGGCGCGATATGCCCGCGGCACTGTCGCGGATCATCCGCACGGCTTCATCGCGATCCTCGGTCGTTGACGGCCTCCGGTGTCAGGACGGCCGCTGCAGCCTGGCCTCGGTCCGCGCCTGCAGGTCCTCGAAGCTCAGGCCGGGCGCCATGCCGAGCACGACAAATCCTTGTTCGGTCACGTCGAGCGTGGCGAGGTTGGTGTAGACGCGCTTGACCGCCCCCGGCGCGGTCAGCGGATAGGTGCATTTCGACACCAGCTTCGGCGTGCCGTCCTTGGCGGTATGCTCCATCAGCACCCACAGACGCTTGGCGCCGGCGGCCAGGTCCATGGCGCCCCCGACCGCCGGGGCGGTGTCGTTCTCGCTGGTCGCCCAATTGGCGATGTCGCCGTTGTCGGCGACCTGGAACGCGCCCAGCACGCACAGGTCCAGATGGCCGCCGCGGATCATCGCGAAGCTGTCGGCATGGTGGCAGAAGCTGCCGCCCGCCCGCATGGTGACATGTTGTTTGCCGGCGTTGATCAGCCAGGGCTCGATCTTGTCCTTCTCCGGCGCCGGACCCATGCCGAGGACGCCGTTTTCCGAGTGGAAGATGACCTCGCGCTCCATCGGCACGAAGTCTGAGATCATGGTCGGGATGCCGATGCCCAGGTTGACATACCAGCCTTCGGGGATGTCGGCGGCAGCGCGCTGCGCCATCTGCGGGCGGCTGAAGGGCCTGAAGGCGACGACGGCGGTTTCGGACATGTCAGCGTCTCCTTTCGTGGGAGGCATGATGGATGCGCGGTGGCGGAAAAACGCCCCGCATCGATCACGCCACGGGATCAGAAGCCGGAAGGGTCACCGTAAGGTACGTGCAGCACACGGTCCACAAAGATGCCGGGGGTGACGACGTGGTCGGGATCGATCTCGCCCAGTTCGCGAACGTGCTGGGACTGCACCAGGGTCAGTCTGGCGGCCATGGCGCAAACCGGGTTGAAGTTGCGGCCGGCCTGTTTGAAGGTCAGATTTCCCCAGCGGTCGGCCTCCCACGCTTCCACCAGGCCGACATCGCCTTGCAGCGCGCGCTCGAGGATGTAGGTGCGGCCATCGATCTCCCGGTGTTCCTTGCCCACCGCCATCTTGGTGCCGACGCCGGTGGCGGTGAAGAACGCCGGCACCCCTGCGCCGGCGGCGCGCATGCGTTCAGCCAGCGTGCCTTGCGGGACGATCTCCAGCTCGATCTTGCCGGCGCGGTACAGCGTTTCGAACACCACGGGATCCGAACTGCGCGGGAAGGAGCAGATGATCTTGCTGACGCGCTCCAATTCCATCAACCGGGCGAGGCCGGTGTGACCCGCGCCGGCGTTGTTGCAGGCGACCGTCAGGTTGGTGGCACCCTGCTCGATCAACCCGTCGATCAGAGCATTGGGCTGCCCGACCGCGCCAAACCCGCCAAGTAGGACAACGGAGCCGTCCTTGATGCCGGTCATGGCATCGGCCATGGACTGGACGATCTTGTTGATCATTCGAGGCGTTTCCTGAAGCACGTTGACCCGGCTCGTGTAGCGCCGCGGGAGGTATGTGCCAAGGCCGTGGCGCCGATGCGCCGGCTCTCGACGGCTAATGGGCGGCGTCTGGGTCGTGGCCGATCCAGGTCGGTCCTGGTGTCCGCCGGCACCGATCTGCCCTCGGGGTGAGGCCGAACGCGTGGTTAGTCGTCGAACAGGTTTTCCCGCAGCGTCCGCCCGCGATACGCCGTGCGGAACCGGCCACGCCGTTGCAGTTCCGGCACCAGCAGATCGACGATGTTCTCCAGGTCAGAGGGCATCGCGACGGTATGGCCCAGCATGAAGCCGCCTCGGCTGCCGGTGGCCTCGAACGCTTCCTCCAGCCGGTCCGCGACCTGGGACGGGTCGCCGGCGAGGGTGGTGTCGTAGCTGGTGGCGAAGCGCATGCCGTGGGCGAAGAAATCAGCTCGGGTAATCGCGGTATCGCTGCCGAGCCGATGAGCGAGTTCACGGACGAAGCCGACTGGCGAGGCGTGGCCGGCGACGATCTCGGCGTGCAGTTCGCCAAGGGTAAATCGCTCCGGCAGGGTTGAGAAATCGTAGCCGGCGTTGTGCGACAGGTAGACGCCGGCCGCCTCGGGCGGGATCGCCGTCAGCAGCCGCTCACGCTGCGCCTTGGCCTCGCGTTCCGTCTCGGCGACCACGATCGGCTGTTGCCACATGATGCCCAGCTTCGCCGGATCGCGTCCCAGCGCCAGAGCCGCGTTGTCCAGCGTCGCACGCTGGCGGACCTGCAGGTCAAGCGCCATATCGGCGCCGAAAGCCATGTCGGCGACGTAAGCGGCTGCCCTTATGCCGCGTGGAGAGCCGCCGGCCTGCAGCAGGATGGGACGGCCCTGCGGTGCGGGTGGCGTGTTCAGCGGGCCGCGCGTTTTGAAATATGCTCCCTGATGATCAACCATGTGGACCTTCGCGGGATCGCCGACCATCCCGCTGTCATGATCCCACAGCATCGCGTCCGCCTCGACGCTGTCCCACAACGAGCGGCAGACGTCGATGAACTCTTCCATTCGATCGTAGCGCGCGTCGTGGTCCATGATGCCGTCGAAGCCATAGTTCTCGAAGTCGGCGCGACGGGTCGAGGTGATCACGTTGAACGCGATCCGCCCGCCGGTGACGTGGTCGAGCGAGTTCAGCAGCCGTGCCAGATAATAGGGGTGCATGAACGTCGTAGAATAGGTCACGCCGAACCCGAGGTGGCGGGTCACGCGCGACATCGCGGTCATCAATGGGCTCATTTCCTGGCGCGGCCAGCTGACCCCCCACTTGATCGCCGCATCGCGCGAACCGCGCCAGGTGCTGGGGATGCCGGTGCCGTCACCCGAGAACAGCATGTCGAGGCAGCCGCGCTCGGCGATGCGGGCCAAGTCCTCGTACATGCCGACATCGGGATAGGTGCGGCCGGTCCAGGAGCCAGGCATGCGCCAGCGGCCGTCAAGATGGATGTAGGACAGATCGAAGCCGAGATGCATCTTCTGCGTCATGTACGGAGTCCGGGTCTTTGTGCTCGTCCGGGTCTTTGTGCTCGTCCCGGGTCTTTGTGCTCTGCGAGAGTGCAAGAACAGTGCCGCGCCGCCTGTCGCGACCGTCTAGGTTCTGCGTGGAACGCCGGTGAAGCGTCTGAACTGCCGGTCGCCGTGGGCAGAGCGTCACGCTGTGACGCTGGCGGCACGGGTAGCCGGTGCGGCGCTTTCACCGGCGCCGACTGGCATGATATCAGCGGGATCCGATCGTTCTATGCTCGCGGCTTGTGTACTTGCGCGCGGCGGATTCTTGGTTCGGCCGGCGTACTCGATCGCTTCCTGCCCAGCCACCGCGCGATAACCTGATGAGGACGGAGACCTAGCCATGATCCGCACCGGCCAGCAATACCGAGATTCGATCCGCGATGGCCGTCAGGTCTGGATCAACGGCGAACGGGTCCACGACGTCACCGCTCATCCCATGTTCAAGCCGCTGGTCGATATCCGTGCCCGCATCTACGACATGGCGCATGAGGCGGATCATGCCGCTTCGTTGACCTACCGTGACAAAATCGGGGATCCGTGCGCAGTGGGCACGAAGTTGCCGTTGTCAGCGCAGGACTGGCACGCCAAGCGCGCGGCGGTGAACGTCGTGCTGGACGAGATCGGCGGCATCGTCACCCGTGTCGGCGACGAAACGGTCGGCGAGATGTGGTCGTTGTATGATGGCCAGGATGTCCTGAACGAGGTCAATCCGCAATTCGCGGCCAACATCCGGCGGCATGTGGAACGGGTGGTGCGCGAGGATCCGTTTCATGTTTCGGCCAACACCGATCCGAAAGGCGACCGGTCGAAGCGGCCGCAGGACCAGGACCCCGACATGCTGCTGCACGTGGTCAAGGAGACCAGTGCGGGCATCATCGTGCGCGGCGCGAAGTACGAGACCGCGGCCGCCTACGCCAATCAGGCCTTCACCAAACCAACGATCGCCAACTGGGGGGACTCGCAGCTTTCGGATTACGCGGTCGGTTTCATCAGCAACCTGAGCGCGCCCAACCTGAAGTTCATCTGCCGCACCGGTTTCGCCGGCCGCGCGCCGGTGGAAGACTATCCGCTGTCGAACCGATTCGACGAGGTGGACACGCTGCTGATCTTCGACAATGTGCTGATCCCGTGGGAAGACGTGTTGTTCTACCGCCACACCAAGGCGGCGACGTTTATCCGCGCCACGCTGCATCGATACAGCGCTTTTGCCTTCGTCCAGCGCAACATCAAACTGGCCGACCTGATGATCGGCGCAGCGCTGTTCAACGCCAGACAGACCGGGCTGGAGCACCAGCAGGCGGTGCAGGAGAAGTTGGCGCAGCTGGCCTGCTATCGCGAGGGCATCAACGCCCATCTGATCGCGGCGATCGCGATGGCCTCGCGAAGCCCGGCTGGCTTGCTGATGCCGGATCAATCGCTGCTGATGACCGGCCGCGTGCTGGCTTCCTCCCAACTGCACCACATGATGCACATCGCACGCGAATTATGCGGTGGGCAGATCTGCGTGACGCCGGATGCCGCGACCTTCCGCGATCCGGAGACCGCGCCTTGGTTGGAGAAATACTATACCGTCAACGAGAACTGGCGTGCCGAGGATCGCCGCAGGTTGTTGGCCTTCGCGCGTGATCTGCTGAACTCGGACTACGCCGGCCATCGGCTGACGTTTCAGCTGTTCGCGCAATCGCCGCCCTATGCCAATCTGGCCGCGGTCTACCGCAATTTCGACTGGGAGGAGCCGTTGCGCGCGGTGCAGAAATCCGCCGCGCTGTCGCACCGGGTGCGCTCGGGAAAGGCTGGCTCGGGATCAGCGAAGTAACGACGGTCGACAGGGTCGCGGCCACGGAACCGTCGGGGGCGCCTGCGCCTGCGCGATCGGCTTTGACGGCAGTTCCGCTTGGGTCAGCCTCGGGTTTCGTCCAGCCGCCTCAACAGCCTTGGGCTTTCTCCGTTCGTTTTGGCTCACGACAACCGCGCTGAAACATCGGTCCAGCGAGCATCTTCACCCGTTCAATACTCTATCCGAACGGGATCGGCTCGGTGGCCGCAATTCAGTCGGGTGCGAGTAACAGCGCCAGCTGCCGTGCCGGCGGACTTGCTTCATCGAGATTCGAGAGTGTGATCCCAAGCAGACGAACATCGCGTTTGAGCGGGAACAGCGGGCGTAGCAAATCCAGACTGATCTGCTCGATGGCCGCCGGGGTTGCAAGCGCCTCGGCCAGGGAGCGGCTGCGCGTGATCCGCTGAAAGTCAGAATATTTTACTTTCACGGTCACCGTTCGCGCCACCAGATCAGAACGGTTGTAGGCACCCCAGAGCTTGGCGAACAGCGGCGCCAGCGCGGGCTCTACCTCAGTCCACGTCAAGATATTTTGCTGGAAGGTGCTCTCGACACCGATCGATTTGCGTTGGCGGTCCGCAACGACCGGGCGGTCGTCCTCGCCGCGTGCCGCCGCATAGTAATAATCCCCCGCCTTGCCGAAGCGAGCGGTCAGGAAGGCCCGGGTCTGCTGACGCAAATCCGCTCCGGTGCGGATGCCGAGTTCGGTCATCTTCACCACGGTCGCAGGTCCAATGCCATGGAATTTGCTGATCGGCAGCGCCTCGACGAAGGCAGGGCCCATGCGGGGCGTGATGACGAACAAACCGTCGGGCTTGTTGTGACCCGAGGCCAGTTTGGCCAAAAACTTGTTATAGGAAACGCCGGCCGATGCGCTTAACCCGGTTTCCTTGCGTATCCGGTCCTTGATCTCGCGCGCGATGGCGGTCGCGGAGCCTCTGTCCAGCAACGGCCGTGTGACATCAAGGTGGGCCTCGTCCAACGATAGCGGCTGGATAAGCGATGTGTAGCAGGCGAAGATGACGTGGACCTGCTGCGATACCGCGCGGTAGACGTCAAACCGCGGCGGGACGAATACCAGGCCGGGACATTTGCGCCGAGCGGTGACCGATGGCATGGCCGAGTAGACGCCAAACCTGCGCGCCTCATAGCTAGCCGCTGCGACCACGCCGCGCTCTCGCGCACCTCCGACCGCCACGGGCATACCGCGCAGGTCCGGATTGTCCCGCTGCTCCACGGACGCGAAAAACGCATCCATGTCGATGTGGATGATGCGACGCGAATGCGACGCGGGTTCGGACCCATGAGGCATAAGCCAGGATGATACCATGCAGATCCGCTCGAGCGCAGCGCTGGCGGGCCGCCGCGCGACCTACTTCGGCGCTTGCCGCTGCGCCGCACGATGATCCGCATACTGGCGGAACATCGTGTCCGCCGTCATCTTCTGACTGTCCGACAACCCATCATAAAGCGTTTGGAACGATGCAGCCAGGTTCTGGATGCCCTGTGCCCGGGCTTGCTCGATCTGGGCGAAATTGCGCATGTTGTCCGGCGCCGACATGGTCGCGAGAGTGGCTGCCCGTTCCTGATAGGCCTTGTCAGTCGCGGTCACGTTTTGCCGCATCACCTGCGCGAATCCATCCCAGGCGGGCTCCTGCGCCGGGGTGATTTTCAATTGCCGCTTCATCTGCACGATGCGCTGATTCACCCGAGCTTCCAGAGCGGACTGAGTGGTCGCTTTCGGCGCCGGGGCGGCGGGTTGCGCCAACACCGGCCCCGCCGTCAGCAGAAGGATGGCCAGCACGACAAGCTTTTTCATCGACGATATCTCCATTGGCGATTAAGCAGATAACGCAACGGTCACGCCGGTTCCAGTGAACCTTGGTATCTCAATGCACTTTAGTATCTCTTTGACCGGAGGACAAACGGGTTGCGACGCAAGGCGACAGATCCATGGCCTGCCGCTATGGCCAGGATGTGACAATGCGGCTACAGGATTGCGCTCGCTCCGACTTTCATCAAAATGCGTCGCCGCGACCAATATCGCCCATCACAGAGGGGCGATCTTTCGCGACATGTTGAAGTAGCCGATTGACGTGGCGAACCGCGGACGCTTCACGCTTCTTCGTGATCGGCTACCAAGGAGACTACGGAATGAATGGCGCCGAGAGCCTGGTGCATTCGCTGCTGAGAAGCGGCGTGACCACATGCTTTTCCAATCCCGGAACATCGGAAATGCATTTTGTCGCGGCGCTCGACCGGGTTCCCGGCATGCACTGCGTCTTAGGGCTGTTCGAGGGCGTGGTGACCGGGGCTGCCGACGGCTATGCCCGCATGGCGGGAAAGCCAGCCGCGACACTGCTGCATTGCGGACCCGGCCTTGGGAATGGACTGGCCAATCTGCACAATGCTAGGCGGGCCGCCACACCCGTCATCAACATCGTTGGCGACCAGGCGACCTATCACCGATCGCTGGATCCGCCGCTGACCGCTGATACCGAAGGCTGGGCCCGGGGTGTTTCGGGATGGGTTCGCACCTCCATGGATGCCCATACGGTCGGCGCCGATGCCGCGGCAGCAGTACAGGCATCGATGATCGCCCCGGGCCAGATCGCCACGCTGATCCTGCCGTCCGATACCTCGTGGAATGAGGGCGGTGTCGTCGCCGCGGCGCTGCCCTTGCAGCCGACGCCGTCATCGTCGCCCAACCAGATCAATGAGGCTGCGACCGCCCTTCGCCGAGGCGGCACAGGCGTTATGCTGCTGCTGGGCGGCGTTGCGCTGCATGCGGAAGGTCTGGCGCTGGCCCATCGGATCCAGGCTGCCACCGGCTGTCGGGTGCTCGCCCAGGGTTCCAATGCTCTGATGGCACGCGGCCAGGGCCGTCTGCCGGTGGAGCGCGTGCCATACGTTGTCGATGTCGCTGTCCAAGCGATGGAGGGAACGAAGCACCTCGTCCTTGCCGGCGCGCGCAAACCGGTGACCTTCTTCGCGTATCCGAACAAGGTCCAGACTTCGGTGCCGCGGGACGCGGAGATGCATATCCTGTCGCGGCCGGAGCAGGATGTCGTGGAATCCCTGGCGCGACTCGCCGACATGCTGGGATGCCCGAGCGTCAAACCGCCGGACAATGGCCGTCAACCGGAGGCCGTACGCGGTCCGCTGACACCCGATTCGGTGGCGGTCACGCTCGGCGCGCTGATGCCTGAAAGCGCAGTCATCGCCGATGAATCGGTAACCTTCGGCCGCGGTTTCTTTGCCAACACCCAGGCTGCCCCGCCGCATGAGTGGTTGAACGTCACGGGCGGCGCGATCGGCGGCGGCATGCCGATGGCAACCGGCGCGGCGATCGGGGCGCCTGGCCGGCGGGTGATCAACCTGCAAGCCGACGGTTCCGCGATGTACACCGTGCAGGCGCTGTGGACACAGGCGCGCGAGAAGCTCGACATCACGACCGTGCTTCTGTCGAACCGGAAATACCAGATCTTGCTCGGAGAGCTCGCGAACGTCGGCGCAAACCCCGGCCGCGTCGCGTTGGACATGATGGACATCGGCAACCCCGATATCAACTGGTCGGGTCTGGCCAATTCCCTTGGGGTGGAGGCCGCTCGCACGGATACAACCGAAGGCTTTGCCGACCTCCTGGCTCATTCGCTGTCGCGGTCGGGACCGTTTCTAATTGAGTTGCTGATCTGAAAGTCGCCCTGCCGTTGCGGGGAAGATATGGCTTGGCCTTGTATCAACGCTTGACCGTAACCACACCCGTGCGTACACGAAGACTCGCGTAAGGCATGGTTTCTGCCTGCGCGTTCAACCGGACCTGGAACAACCAGATCCGATCCAATGGGAGGATAAAATGGCTAAATCAAGCCGAAGTGCGACTTCACCTGCAAAGTCGCACAAGTCGTCCCCCGCCCGAACTAAAGTTCGGTCTGCTACAGGTAAGGGGGCGACAAGTGCACGAGGCGCGGTCGAGCCGGCACGATCTGGCTGGGCGACCGATCTGGTGTTCGATGTGCGGGAGCCCAAGCTTGCCGTCAGCTTGCGATTGGACGCGGACGTACTCCGCTTCTTCCGCGGTTTTGGTGCCGGTTATCAGACGCGGATCAACGAAGTGCTGAAGGCGTTCATGCAGGCGCGCGGCGGGTCCGAGACCGTTGGCCATCCTGTGGCTGGCGCGCGAGCACCCCGCGCTTCGGCCGGCAACGGGAAACGGGCGGTTCGCTGAACCACTGCGTCGAGGTGCGATCATCGTGCCGCCCTGCTATCGGTTGAAAGTGGTTTTCAGCCATGGCGTCACGGCTGAACGCCTGACCGTGCGGATGTTCGGGCATCGATCCAGGCACGCAAGACCCATTCGATCGCCAGTCGCCAGTCGGCGTGGTTTGCCTGGAACCACGCCAGCGTTCGGTGGTCGAGGCTAAATCCGCTTTTCAGCGTGCTCGAACCCGGCCAATCCAGTTGCATCGGTAAGACCTTGTTGGTGCCTTTGGCCGGCGATCCGGCCTCGAGGTAGCATCCAAGCAGGTCTTCGTCATCAAGGTTGTCGGCGTCCTCATCCGGATCGTCTGAAATCATCGTCAATCGAAACACTCTTAGCTACGATACGAAGACGGAGATAGCCTCGTAAATCATTCTGGAACTCGTCTGCCCGTAAGCCCGGCGAGGACGCCGACGCAGAACCTAATCGGAAATGGTTAAGGAACCGCTAACGGCGGTCGATCTGCTGAATATTATTGCATCCGCTTCGTCACCCCACCAGCCCGGAGCGCCGATGACAAGCTGGGTGGAGCAAAATCCGACGGCGTTGCCTGGATCTCGCTCGTCAACCACTTGATCGATAACGTGCTTCGCCTCCCCGGCGATTCTGCCTTCGAGGATCACACTCTAATCTGCGGCATCCGCCACTTCATCGGCTGGCTTCTTCCCGTCGCGAATTCGCTTCAATGCCGTTTCGACATGGCGGCCAAAGACATATTCCGCTGGTCGTTGCTTTTCCAACGAAATATCCGGTGTCATGGGCCCATCCGTGCGGACGCCGCGCATCGCCAGGGCGGCCGCCCGCCACGGCTTGCGGACGGTCTCCATCACCGCACTGGCCTCATAACCGGAGTGAACCATGCAGTCGGCACATTTCTCGTAGTTGCCGGTGCCGTACTTGTCCCAGTCCGTGGTCTCCATCAACTCTTTGAAGGTCTTCGCATAGCCCTCGCCGAGCAGATAGCAGGGACGTTGCCAGCCGAAATAGGTGCGCGTGGGGTTGCCCCATGGGGTGCAATGGAAAGTCTGATTGCCGGCGAGGAAATCGAGGAACATCGAGGACTGGTTAAACGACCACTTCGATTTCCGGGCCCCCTGCCCCTGTCGGCGAAAAATATCGCGGAACAGTTCTTTGGTCTTGCCGCGATTGAGAAAGTGCTGCTGATCCGGCGCCCGCTCGTAGGCATATCCGGGAGAGACCGAGATCCCGTCAACGCCCATCGCCATCACGTCGTCGAAGAAGGCGGCGACCTTCTCGGGCTGCGCGTTGTTGAACAGCGTCGCGTTGATGATGGTACGAAAGCCACGACGTTTCGATTCCGCGATGGCTGCGACCGCACGGTCATAGACACCGTCCTGGCAGACCGAGGCATCATGTTCGGTCTTCCCGCCGTCCAGATGGACCGACCAGGAGAACCACTTGCTGGGCTTGAAGAGATCCATCTTCTTTTCCAGCAGCAGAGCATTGGTGCATACAATCACGAACTTCTTACGCGCGATCGCCCCTTGTACGATCTGGTCAATTTCCTTGTGCAACAGCGGCTCGCCACCGGCGATCACCACCACCGGCGCACCGCATTCATCGATCGCCTCCATGCAGTCGGAGACTGGCAGCCGCTGGTTGAGGATTTCCGGCGGGTAGTCGATCTTGCCGCAGCCGGCACAGGCAAGGTTGCAGCGAAACAGCGGCTCCAGCATCAACACCAGCGGGTACCGCTTGCGACCGATTAAATGCTGCTTAGCAACATAGGCGCCAACGCGCAAAGCCTGGTTCAACGGGACTGTCATACTGTGTTAATTCCCTATGCGTCAGCGAGTTCCACCGGAAAGCGGAACCGGACATTTTCGGCCACCCCATCCTGGGTGGAAACCTCGATCTCGCCGAACTGGCGCAATCCTTCCAGCACACCTCGGACCAGCGTTTCCGGCGCCGAGGCGCCGGCGGTGACGCCGACCGACGTGATGCCATGAAACCATTCGGGACGCAGCGACCCGGCATCGTCTATAAGGTAAGCTGGCTTGCCCAGTTCCTGACCAATTTCCCTCAAGCGGTTGGAGTTGGAGGAATTACACGAGCCGACCACCAAAATCATATCCACACCGTGGGCCAGATCGCGCACCGCCTGCTGGCGGTTCTGGGTCGCGTAACAGATGTCGCGCACATCCGGCCCGACGATGGTGGGGAAGCGGTCGGACAATGCCGAAATGATCCCCCTGGTGTCGTCCACCGAGAGAGTCGTCTGGGTAATATACGCCAGTTTTTCGGGATCCTTTACCGCCAGCAACGCGACGTCCTCGACCGTCTGTACCAGGTGCACCTTGGCCGAGACCTGACCAATCGTACCCTCGACTTCCGCATGGCCGGCATGTCCTATCAGCACGATCTCGCGGTCCTGCCTCGCGTAGCGGCGGCCTTCGTTATGCACTTTGGCAACCAGCGGACAGGTCGCGTCGATCACTGGCAACCCGCGTTCGGCGGCGGCGGCCTCAACCCGCTTGGCCACGCCGTGAGCGGAGAACACGGTCATCGAACCGGGGGGGATTTCGCTCAGCTCGTCGACGAACACCGCGCCCCGCTTTCGCAAATCTTCCACCACGTGGCGGTTATGCACGATTTCGTGCCGGACGTAGATTGGCGGGCCGTACTTCTTCAGCGCGCGCTCGACGATTTCGATGGCCCTCTCGACGCCGGCACAGAAGCCGCGTGGCTGGGCGAGGACGACGCTGATCATGCAAACAATCTCCGAAGTTAGGCCGGATCGGCGGGCGGCGGCGGGACATCCGCCCGGGGTATGGCAGGCGGACCAACTGGCCGCAACGCAGCGGACGGATCCGCGGACCGACCCCTCTATGGTTCGCCACATAGTGTGGCTGCATCGCATCTGCCATGACCGGCTCACCCCGGTTCTAGCGAGAAACTGCAAACTGTGCGTTCGAAGCCGTATCAAGCGTGGCAATTTTGCAACAACTGCAAGTATCGCGCGCAGGTCATCATGCGAAACATCTTCTGACGTGTTATCGGATCGAGAATTGGCTCCCGCTTGGCGGAGCCGTTGGTCACGAGGCTGCGTGTGGCGTCTGTTAGTTCGCTAGCTCCAAACGATCTCTACACCGAAATGGCGCGTACCGCGACCGTGGTGGAGCAGGCGCTGGAAGTGCTGCTTCCGCCGATCGAGGGGGCGGAGGGGCGGCTGGCGGCAGCGATGCGCTACGCAACACTTGGCGGCGGCAAGCGGATGCGCGCGTTTCTGGTGATGGAGAGCGCCGCGCTGTTCGGCGTCAATCGAACCTGCGCCGCCCGTGTCGCCGCATCGGTCGAGATGTTGCACGCCTACTCGCTGGTGCATGATGACCTGCCGGCGATGGACAATGACGACCTGCGACGCGGCAAACCCAGCACCCACAAGGCGTTCGACGAGGCCACCGCTATCCTGGCGGGCGATGCCCTGCAATGCCGTGCGTTCGAGATATTGGGGGAACACGACACTCATTCGGACCCGCAGGCCAGATGCGAGCTAGTGACGGCGCTGGGTTCGGCGGCCGGTGCACGGGGCATGGCGGGTGGCCAGATGATCGACATGCTGGCGGAGGGGCAGGTTCTGGACGGACCCGCGGTGACGCGGCTGCAAGCACTCAAGACCGGCCGCTTGCTGCAATACAGCGCGGAAGCGGGTGCTATTCTTGGCCGCGCCGCGGCACATCAGCGTCATTTACTGGCGGCCTACGGTCGTGATTTGGGCGCGGCGTTCCAGATTGCTGACGACGTGCTGGACGTGGCGGGCGAGGAAGCCGAGATCGGCAAGACCACCGGCAAGGATGCCGCGGCTGGCAAAGCAACGATGGTTTCGGTGCTGGGATTGGACTTAGCGCGTGCCCATGCCGATATGCTTGCCCGACAGGCCGCGGCCCACCTTGATGGGTTTGGCGACAGCGCGGCAAACCTGAGGGCGCTGGCCGCGTTCGTTGTAACCCGGCGAAGCTGAGCGAGAACAGGAGATTAGATGAGCCCGATCACCACACCGTTGCTCGACCGTGTTCGCTACCCGGCCGACCTGCGCAACTTCTCGGCCGAGCAGTTGCGAGAACTGGCGGATGAACTGCGGGCGGAGACGGTGGACGCGGTGTCCGTGACCGGCGGGCATCTGGGTGCCTCGCTCGGCGTGGTGGAGCTGACCGTCGCGATCCACGCGATTTTCGACACCCCGACCGACAAGTTGCTGTGGGATGTCGGCCATCAGGCCTATCCGCATAAAATCTTGACCGGCCGACGCGACCGCATCCGGACGTTGCGCCAGGGCGGCGGGTTGTCCGGTTTCACCAAGCGTTCGGAGAGTGAGTATGATCCGTTTGGTGCGGCGCATTCGTCGACCTCTATCTCCGCCGGCCTCGGCATGGCGGTTGCCCGCGACCTAAAAGCGACGTGGCACGCAGGCGCCGCAGGTTCTGAAAAACCGATACCGACACCGGATGACCGCCATGTGATCTGCGTCATTGGCGACGGCGCCATGAGCGCGGGGATGGCCTATGAGGCGATGAACAACGCGGGTGCGCTGAAATCGCGGCTGATCGTCATCTTGAACGACAACGACATGTCGATCGCTCCACCGGTCGGGGCCATGAGCGCCTACCTGTCGCGGCTGATGTCGTCGCGCAGCTTCCTGTCGCTGCGGGAACTTGCCGGGCGCATGGCGAAGCGCTTCCCGCGCGGCATCGAGCGCACGGCTCGGCGGGCCGAGGAGTATGCCCGCGGCATCCTGACCGGGGGCACCCTGTTCGAGGAGCTGGGCTTCTACTATGTCGGCCCGATCGACGGGCATAACCTGGATCATCTGCTGCCGGTGCTGCGCAACGTGCGCGAGGCCGAGGAAACCGGACCGATCTTGGTTCATGCCATTACCCAGAAAGGCAAGGGCTACGCGCCGGCGGAGCAGTCGGCCGACAAATATCATGGCGTGTCTAAATTCAACGTGATCACTGGCGAGCAGGCGAAGGCGCCGCCGGGGCCGCCCGGCTATACCAAGGTGTTTGCCGAGGCGCTGATCGCCGAGGCGAAGAAGGACCCGGCCGTGGTCGCCATCACCGCCGCGATGCCGTCCGGCACGGGGCTTGACCGCTTCGCCAAGATGTTCCCGACCCGCAGCTTCGACGTCGGCATCGCCGAACAACATGCCGTCACGTTCGCGGCCGGTATGGCGACAGAGGGGATGAAGCCGTTCTGTGCCATCTACTCGACCTTCCTGCAGCGCGCCTACGATCAGATCGTGCATGACGTCGCTCTGCAGTCCCTGCCGGTCCGCTTCGCCATGGACCGGGCCGGCTATGTCGGCGCCGATGGGCAGACACATGCCGGCAGCTTCGACCTGTCCTACCTTGGATGTCTGCCGAACATGGTGATCATGGCGCCATCCGACGAGGCGGAACTGGTCCACGTCGTTGCCACGGCCGTTGCCATCGACGACCGTCCCAGCGCCTTTCGCTACCCGCGCGGCGAAGGCACCGGCATCACCTTGCCGGCATCCGGTGAAGCCTTCACCGTCGGCAAGGGTCGCATGCTGCGAGAAGGCAACAACATCGCCATCCTGTCGCTGGGAACCCGGCTCGGCGATGCGTTGAAGGCAGCGGACGAACTCGCCGCGCGTGGATTTCCGACTACCGTCGCGGATGCACGGTTCGCGAAACCCATCGACACCGCATTGGTCGAACAACTGGCGCGCAATCATGCCGTCCTGATCACCATCGAGGAAGCCGCGATCGGCGGATTCAGCGCTCAGGTCATGCAGCATCTGGCCTGGAAAGGTCTGCTCGATTCCGGCCTTAAGATCCGGCCGATGGTGATGCCGGATGCTTTCCTCGACCACGATTCGCAGCCCAAGCAGCTTGCGGCGGCGGGTCTGTCGGCCAAGGACATCGTCGCAACGGCGCTATCTGCGATGGGCGTCAAGACACCCAGCACCGCTATGACGAAGGCTACCAGGTCGCGATGATCAGGCTGACCAGACGTGACCTGGTCTTCACGATCTCGCTAATCGTCGCGGCGGCGACGTGGGTGCCGCCGGTGCGAGCCGCGGCTGCCGAGCCGCCTGAAGCGCCGTTACACGCGCTGTATCAGGCGTTGGAGACGGCGATGCGAAGTGGCCGGCAGACGCCTTTCAGACAGCGCTTCGACGCGCTGGCGCCCGTGGTGGACCAGGTATTCGATCTTGGGACCGTGCTGAAGGTTTCCATCGGCTCGCGGTGGGAGAGCATGGGCGCCGATGTGCGAAAACGGCTGTTTGACGCGTTCCGCCGCTTCACGATCGCGACCTATGTCGCCAATTTCGACCGCTACGAAAGTGAGCAGTTCGTGATCCTGCCGGGATACCGTGGGTCCGGAAGCGATCGTATTGTCGCCACGCAGATCATTGACAAAACTGGCGAGCGGATCCGGGTCGACTACGTCATGCGCAACGACAAGGACACCTGGCGCGCGGTCGATGTGCTGCTGGAGGGTTCCATCAGCCGCGTCGCTGTCCAGCGATCCGACTTCCGTAAGATCCTGGCGAACGGCGATGCTGATGCATTGATCGCCAGCCTGCGCCGCAAAACCACGGATCTGTCGGACGGCGCATTGCGCTCATGATGGCGTTGCTCGGCGGGATCACCGCGATTGTCGCCGCAGTTGGCGTGGGTGAAGCGCTGGCGGGATGGTGGCTGGTCATGCGCTTTGTTCGCAAGCCGGCTGCATCACCCCGCGCGCGGCCCGCGGTGACGGCGTTAAAACCGTTGCACGGCGATGAGCCGTTGCTGGAGGTCGCTCTGGCAACTCTGTGCCGGCAGGATTACCCAAAGTGGCAGATTGTCTTTGGCGTGCAGGATGCGCACGATCCGGCAATTGCCGTGGTTCGTCGGATCAAGGCGCGGTTCCCCGACTGCGACATCGCGCTGGTGATCGATCCGACCCAGCATGGACGGAACCGCAAGGTTGGCAACCTGATCAACATGCTGCCAGCAGCACGACACGACGTTCTGGTCATCGCCGACTCTGATGTCCATGCGCGGACTGACTACCTGAACAGCCTGCTCGCGGCCCTGGAACGGCCGGGGGTTGGGTTGGTAACGACGTTGTATGCAGGGTTGCCGGTCAACCAACGTGAGCCGCGAACTTCGATCGAAGTCGACACCGCCAGCCGATCCGGTGCCCCGACCTGCGCCCGCCTCGGGGCCACCCAGATCACCCATGGCTTCCTTCCGGGCGCACTGCTTGCGCGGGCGCTTGGACGCAAGGACTGCCTTGGCGCGACGATGTGCCTGCGTCGGTCTGATCTGGCGCGGATCGGTGGCCTGCGTGCGCTGGTCGATCACCTCGCGGACGACAACGTGCTGGGCCAGCGGATCGCCGCGCTCGGGCTTGGCGTGGCACTGGCCGATACCGTGCCGCTGACCACTGTGCCGGAGACAAGCCTAGGGGCGCTGTTTCGTCATGAACTTCGCTGGGCGCGCACGATTCGCGCGCTTGAGCCGTGGGGCTTCGCAGCCTCGGTGGCACAGTACCCGCTCGCCTGGGGTTTGATGACGGTTTTGCTGAGTGGCGGCGCGCTTTGGTCGGTTGGCCTGTTCCTGGCCTGCTGGATGCTGCGCGCAATGGTCGGTTTGGGCCTGGATCGTGCGCTGGCGCCGATGTGGTTCGCCGAGGGCCCCGACAGCCGGCGGAGCCCCGATGACGCCGCCGCGCTTGCGTTTTCGTGTCCAACCTGGCTTCTGCCGCTGCGAGACATCTTGTCGGTGGCGGTGATGCTGGCCAGCTATGGCGGCCGTCAGGTGGACTGGCGCGGTCATGGCTTGCAGGCGGACACCCCGCCGCCATCTACCCAACAACCTGCGATACTCCGGCTGTAATGTTCGGGCCGCTCAAGGGATTCCCGCTGCAATGATGAAGACCCTGTTCCTGCACCCACCCTCTTTCGATGGCTTCGACGGTGGCGCCGGCGCCCGCTACCAGGCCAAACGCGAGATCAAGTCGTTCTGGTTCCCCACCTGGCTGGCCCAGCCTGCCGCCCTGGTGCCCGGCAGTAAGCTGATCGATGCCCCGCCGGCGAAAATCGGGCTGGAGGCGGTCGCTCGCCAGGTGCGCGACTACGAGTTGTGCGTGATGCACACCTCGACCCCGTCCTTCGCGTCCGATGTGAAGGTCGCCGACGCGTTGAAGGCAGCCAATCCATTACTGAAGATCGGCTTTGTTGGAGCCAAGGTCGCGGTGCAGCCGGCGGAAAGCCTGGCGCAGGGTGGTGCAATCGATTTCGTCGCCCGCAACGAGTTCGACTTCACCATCAAGGAGATCGCCGAAGGCCGCGATTGGAGTGCGGTGGACGGGATTTCCTACCGCAACAACGCCGGCGTCATCATCCACAACAAGGATCGGGCGATCCTGGAGGATATGGACCAGCTGCCGTTCGTCACCGAGGTCTACAAGCGCGACCTGCGGATCGAAGACTACTTCATCGGCTACCTGCTGCACCCCTACGTGTCGCTGTACACTGGCCGCGGCTGCAAATCGCACTGCACCTTCTGCCTGTGGCCACAGACGGTTGGCGGGCATCGCTACCGCGTCCGCTCGCCCGGCCATGTCGCCGAGGAGATCCGCCAGGCCAGGATCATGTTTCCGCAGGTGAAGGAGTTTTTCTTCGACGACGACACCTTCACCGACAACCTGCCCCGCGCCGAGGCAATCGCTCGCGAACTGGGCAAGATGGGGGTGACCTGGTCCTGCAACGCCAAGGCAAACGTGCCGCGGGAGACCCTGAAGGTCCTCAAGGACAACGGTTTGCGGCTGTTGCTGGTGGGCTACGAGAGCGGCAATCAGCAAATCTTGTACAATATCAAGAAGGGTATGCGCATCGAGGTGGCGCGCAAATTCACCCAGGACTGCCACGAGCTGGGGATCAAGATCCACGGCACCTTCATCCTCGGTCTGCCGGGCGAGACGACCGAAACCATCGAGGAGACAATTCGTTTCGCGAAGGATATAAATCCGCACACCATCCAGGTGTCGCTGGCCGCGCCCTATCCAGGAACTTTGCTGTACAAGCAGGCCGTGGAGAACGGTTGGCTGGATGCGAACCACGCAGAGCTGGTGGACGATAGCGGGGTCCAGATCGCGCCGCTGCACTATCCGCACCTGTCACACACGGAAATCTTCGACAATGTCGAGACTTTCTATAAGCGGTTTTACTTTCGTGCCCCGAAGATCGCCTCGATCGTTGGCGAAATGGTGCGTAGCCCGCAGATGATGAAGCGCCGGTTGCGCGAAGGGGTCGAGTTCTTCCAGTTCCTGCGGGAGCGGCACCACGCGGCCTGAACGCGGCGCGGGGCGATCGCGTACGGGTCCGCGAGGTCCGCATGAGCACCGTGACCTTCTCTGCTGATGATTTCGGCCTGACGGAGGCGGTCAACGAGGCCGTCGAAAAAGCCCACCGCGATGGTGTTCTGCAGGCCGCCAGCCTGATGGTCGCGGGCCCCGCCGCCGCCGATGCCGTCCGTATCGGCCGGAGCAACCCTTCGCTGCGGGTCGGCCTGCACCTGGTGGTGATCGAGGGACCGGCCATCCTGCCACCCGGCGAAATTCCCGACCTGGTGGACACCGCCGGTCAGTTCTCGGCCGATCAACTCCGGCTCGGTTTCAGCTACTTCCTCCGCCCGCGCATCCGTCGGCAACTGCGGGCCGAAATCGAGGCACAATTCGCCGCGTTCGCCGCGACCGGCCTGACGCTGGACCACGCCAACGCCCACAAGCATATGCACCTGCACCCGACGGTCGGGGCGATGATGCTGCGGGCCGGCGCCAGGCAAGGGTTGCGCCGTATCCGCGTCCCTGCCGAACCGCCCGCGGTCATGGCACGCTGCGGTACCCGCGTCGCACTCGGCGACCGGCTGCTGTATCATTGGGTCGGCCTGCTTCGCCGCCAGGCCCGTGCCGCCGGGATCGCCACCAATGACCACTGCTTCGGCCTGGCCTGGAGCGGACACATGACCGTCGAACGCATCCGCAGGCTACTGGAAAACCTGCCCGGAGGCGACAGCGAGATCTATTTTCATCCGGCTGTCCGTCGCGACGCGGTGCTGGACCGGCTGATGCCGAGCTATCAGCATGAAGCGGAGCTGGCGACGCTGCTGGAGATCGGCGGCAAGATCCAGAGCCCGATCGCTTCAGGTTGAAGCAATCGGGCTTCAAGGGTTCCAAAGAGCGATTCTGCTGTGCGGTTGGTTCAACCTCGGGCGAACGCGGTGTAGACCCTGATCGTCAAAGGTTGCACTTTCTCCAGCGTCGGATCATGGGCGACCGCTTGCTCGATCGCGTCCTTCGCGCCTTCCGATCGGGTCAGCCTCGGGTTGATCACGCTTCGGATCGGCTGGCGCCGCCGGTTGATGTCGCAGAGCCCGGTGTGCCGACAACCACGAGACGGGAGAGAGGACCTTGGCGAAGACCACCGCACCGAACCGGCGGCTCGACACCGGCGTGCTGAGCCTCAAAGTGACGCTGCGCGACACCAGGCCGCCGATCTGGCGGCGAATTCTGATGCCGGACAACATGACCCTCGCCGACCTGCATACGGCGATCCAGGTCACCATGGGCTGGGGCGACAGCCACCTGCATGACTTCGACCTCGGCGGTCAGCGGTATGGCGATCCGAGCACGACAGACGACGTCGCCGCTGAGCATCGGCTGAAGCTGAGCGCGCTGGCGAAATCCGCCATCACCCGCTTCGTCTACACCTACGACTTTGGCGACAGCTGGGAGCACGAGATCCTGATCGAGAAAGCACCTGCGAAGGGTGATGCGGCCACCTATCCAGCCTGCGTCGCCGGGAAGCGCAATTGCCCGCCCGAGGATTGCGGTGGCACCTGGGGCTATGCGGAACTGCTCGAGGTCCTCGCCGATGCCGCGCATCCGCAACATGACGAACAGCTCCAATGGCTTGGCGGAGCATATGACGCCGAGGCGTTTTCCGTTCCGGCAGCCAACACCGCGCTGGCCGAGGCCTTCGGACGGAAGCAGCCGCCGCGATCCTGAGATCCGCTTGACGGCTTTATCTTGGTCACAACGGCCGGATCGCCTGTAGCGGCAAAGCGGCCAGCAAAGCCGCGGCTGTTTCACCGGAAACCGGATGAACCCACTCTGGCGCGACATCGGCCAGCGGCGCCAACACGAACGCACGCAGATGCGCCCGTGGATGAGGCAGGATGGGGTCCGGTGCGTCGCGGACCAGGTCGCCCATGCTGATGATGTCCAGGTCCAGCGTTCGTGCCGCATTCGCCACGCCGCGCTGCCGCCCGCAGGCGGCCTCGATCGCCATGAGGCGTGCAAGCAACACCGCCGGGTCGATTGTCGCGCCGGCGTCAACCAACAATGACGCGACAGCGTTGATGTAGGAAGGTTGACCGGAAGGAGGAACCGGCGCCGATTCGAACCAGCGCGACAGCCCGGCGAGTCGCATGGCCGGAAGTTGGTGCAGCATCGCCACGGCGGCTTTACAAGTGTGCAGGGGCGGCTGGCCGCGGGGACCGGGTAGATTGGCACCGATGCCGATCAGGACTGTAAAGCTGCTACAGCCGACACCGTTTCGATGTGCGTAATTTTGGCTCATGGTTATAGTGCGGCTCTATCAAGTCTGCCGATCTAATCGGGACATACGGGAGTGGTTTTTGTTCCACTCATTTGCCACGTGAATAGCAGGGTTATCCAGATGCCTTTTCTACCCAATGAACGTGTCGCCCTTTTCATAGACGGCGCCAATCTGTACTCGGCCTCCCGCAATCTTGGGTTCGACGTGGATTATCGCAATCTGCTGACTTACTTCCAAAAAAAAGCCAATGTCATCCGTGCCTACTACTATTCAGCCGTCCTGGAGACGGAGGAATATTCCCCACTCAAGCCGCTAACTGATTGGCTGGCCTATAACGGCTACGCGCTTGTGACCAAGCCGGCGAAAGAATTCACCGACTCTGCCGGGCGGCGCCGAGTCAAGGGTAACATGGACATCGAGATCGCGGTGGACATGCTGGAACTCGCTGAAAAAGTCGATCACGTCGTTTTGTTCAGCGGGGATTCGGATTTCCGCCGCCTGGTCGAGGCGGTTCAGCGCAAGGGTGTGCGCGTGTCCGTCGTGTCGTCGGTCCGCAGCAGCCCCCCGATGGTGGCCGACGAACTGCGGCGGCAGTGCGACCACTTTCTGGAGCTGGCGGACATCGCCGCCGAGTTCACCCGGCGTCAGACCGAACCCCGGCAGCGCACTGTGGCAGCGCGCAACACGCCGGCCGAACCCTTTGCTGATCCGCACGAGGTGACCTGAGCGCAGCGGCCGTGACGTTTGCCGTTCCGGCAGTCAATTGCCCATTGTGCCCACGGCTGGTGGACTATCGCCAGAGCAATCGGGTCGCCAATCCGGCTTGGTTCAACGGGGCCGTCCCGAGTTTCGGACCACTGGAGGCGCGGTTTTTGGTGGTCGGTCTGGCACCTGGGGTGCGTGGGGCAAACCGAACGGGCAGACCGTTCACCGGCGATTTCGCTGGTGTCCTGCTGTATCAGACGCTGATCAAGTATGGTTTGGCCGTCGGCGCCTATGGCGCCGATCCCGCGGACGGGATGCTGCTGCGGGATTGCCGGGTTACCAACGCCGTCCGGTGCGTGCCGCCCGCCAACCTGCCAACCCCGGCGGAAGCCACCAATTGCAACCTCTTCCTGACCCGGGAGCTGGCGGCGATGCCGAAGCTGCGTATCGTGCTGGCGCTGGGCGGCGTCTCCCACAAGGCGGTTCTCCGCGCATGCGGACTTCGGGCAAATCACGCCGCGTTCGCGCATGGCGCGGTTCATGCACTGCCCGATGGTCTGCTGCTGACCGACAGCTACCACGTGTCGCGGTTGAACACGAACACGGGACGACTGACCACACCGATGTTCGAGGCGGTCATCGCGGACGTCCTTGCCCGCCTCAGCTGAGGCTTGAGCCATGCGGTTGACAACGTTCTCGGACTACACGTTGCGGATCCTGATGTATCTGGCGCTGCACCCGGAGCGGTTCGTCACGATCGCGGAGATCGCGGCGGCTTATCGGATCTCGCCGAACCATCTGATGAAGGTGACGCAGCACCTGACCGCCAGCGGCGAGGTGGTGACACTGCGTGGTCAGCACGGCGGACTGCGCCTCGCCCGCGCTGCCGAGGAAATTTGGATCGGCGACATCATTCGCCACGCCGAACCCGACATGGCGCTGACGCCCTGTTCCAGCTGCATCATTCAGCCTGGGTGCGTGTTGCCGAACGTGCTGGATCAGGCACTGGCAGCGTTCATGGCGGTGCTGGACCGACATACCATCAAAGATCTGGTGGCCGATCCCGCCGTGCTGTTACCCCTGCTGGCTGACAAGGAGTGATGAACCGTCGCGTGCGCAGCGCCCCAAGTCCGAGACCGATCCTTCGCTGCTTCATAGGCTCAAGGCCCGCCGTGTTCGGCGCGTGCGATTAGCTAGCGGTAGCGTTCCTCAAGCCAGGGATCGCCATTATTATGGTAGCCTCGAAGCTCCCAGAAGCCAGGGTGATCGCTGAGGGTGAAGTGGATGCGTCGCAGCCACTTGGCCGATTTCCAAAGGTAGAGCTTCGGCACCAGCATCCGCACCGGACCGCCATGCTCGCGGGTGATCGGGCTGCCTTCCCACTGATGCACCAGGAACACGTCGGGCTGGTCGAACTGATCCAAGCGAACGTTGGTGGTGTAGCCGTCGTATGACGTGAAGACGACATGCTTCACCTCCGCCAACGGTTTCACCAGTGCCAGCAGCGCCTGGGCCGAGACACCTTTCCAGTGGTTGTCGTAGCGCGACCATTGAGTAACGCAATGCATGTCGGAGACATTTTCCGACATCGGCAGCGCCATGAACGCGTCAAGAGGAAGACTGAGGCGATTCTCGACCGCGCCGTCGACATCCAGACGGAACTTCTGTTCGGTCACATTGGGTTCAGCGCCCAGATCCAGCACCGGCCAGTCCTTCACCAGCCGCTGCCCCGGCGGCAGCCGATCGCGATCCGGATCGGACGTGGTTCCGGTCAGCAGCCGGCCCTCCCGCGCCCAATCCTGCTTGCGCTCGATCAACTTGTCATGGATCTTGCCGGTGATCTCGACGTCATCTTCGGCCATGCCAGAACCTCGGGTTGCCGCAATCAGACTGGCGGTTCCGCGGCAGGTTGCAAGTGCAAAGCACGGCCAAGAAGGGCACCAAGACGCTGACGCGAGCGAGGCGAAGGCGTGGCTGGCCCGGCAACACTGACTTTCGGCGGCGACGGATCGGTCCACATTGTCGACCCTGACAGGTGCCAATGGGTGTCGCTGCCCTTGCTGAGGCATGCGGCGTTGTGGCAGCGGCGGCAGATCAGATCATCCGCGTTGGTCGGCGTCATCGCCTGCACCCGGATCGAACCCATGGCGGTGCCGGCGTGAATCTCCTCCCAGCTTTGCCGCAGCAGGTTTCCCAGCACGTGCGCCCTGCCATAGTCCATGCAGCACAGCAGCACATCACCGTTAGGCAGCATCGCATTGTGGTCGAAGAACGGGGTGGAACGACACAGCACCGCGCCATTGTGTCGTATTGGGCGAAGCAGAGCAGCCGGGGCAAAATCCGCGCGGTCCAGGTTCTCGACCCGAGAGATGCCCTGGAACGGGGCGAGGGGTTCGGGCAGCAGGTCGCGGATCGGTTGGGCAACGGCGCCATCGGCGCTCATGGTCATGAAAGACAGGCCCGCCGGCGTGCGGTCGCGCTGAAACGCGATGAAGCGGTGCAACGTGGCGCGATAAGCCGGCGAGCACTTCCAACCGGTCATGTTGCCCTCGGCGTCCGGCAGGTGGATCACCCAGGGGGTCTCCAATGTGATACGCGCGCCGAATCGATCGATCAGTGACGCCGCGGCATCCGGAGAAAGTCCCTGGAGGGTGGTGTAGATCGCGACATCCCGCAGTTGCTCGAATGCATGCGTCACCATGTCGGTCGCGTCCGGGTTCAGCCACGGCTCGCTCATGCCGGAAAAATCGATCCGGATATGCCGGGGCAGCTTCGCCACCACGCGCGTGAAGTCGGCCAGCGACAGCCGCCGCGGATCCGATCTTGGGTACGACTTGACCAGCCGGTCCTGCGGGCAGAAGCGGCAGGCGAGGGCGCACCCGAGCTGGGTGGTGATCTCAAGGGTCGGCATTGGCGGCAGCTTCTGCGCAAAACACTACGAAACGGTTAACCGGCCCGCTGCGCGCAGCGTTGCTGCCTGATTGACCACCGCGCCCCGGCGGACCAAAGATATCGTGCGCGGCCCGATCGCCTGTTAACCGGCGCTGACCACTCGGCCCGCGCGCGAATCCATACACGAGTCCTCGGGCAATGATCCTTCTTATCGATAACTATGACAGCTTTACCTTTAACCTCTACCACTTCCTGGGCGACGTTGGCGGCCAGGACGGCAAGTTCGACTGCGAGGTCTGGCGCAACGACAAGCTGAGCGTCGCGGAAGCGCTGGCGATGCAGCCGGAAGCGATCGTTCTGTCGCCCGGCCCCTGCACCCCGACCGAAGCGGGCATCTGCCTGGACCTGATTGCCGCGGCGGCGGGCAAGGTGCCGCTTTTCGGCGTCTGCCTTGGGCACCAGGCGATCGGTCAGGCGTTCGGCGGTTCGGTGATCCGCGCGCCCGAACCGATGCACGGCAAGGTCAGCGCCATTACCCATGCGGGCACCGACATCCTGCGAGGTCTGCCTTCGCCGTTCCGCGCGACGCGCTACCACAGCCTGATCGTGGAGCGGGATACCCTGCCTGAGACGCTGGAACCGACCGCCTGGACGGACGACGGGTTGGTCATGGCGATGCGCCACCGCACGTTTGCGGTCTGGGGCGTACAGTTTCATCCGGAAAGCATTGCCAGCGAGTATGGTCACGCCATCCTGGCCAACTTTTTGACCCTGGCGCGCGGCACGAACACGCCCCTTCGGACGCCGCGCGATGACATCATAGGGCGCGCGGCCTGAAGCATGTCCGCCAACCTGAAGCCGACGATCGCTCGCTTGGCCGCCGGTGAAACGCTGACGGCGCAACAGGCCGAAACCGCGTTTGACATCATCATGTCGGGCGAAGCGACACCTGCCCAAATCGGCGGGCTGCTGATGGCGATGCGACTTCGAGGCGAGACTGTCGCGGAAATCACCGGCGCTGTTCGGGCGATGCGGGCGCACATGACAGCGATCGAGGCACCGGCTGGCGCGATCGATGTCTGCGGCACCGGCGGCGACGGAGCCGGCACGTTGAATGTTTCCTCGGCGGCTAGCTTCGTGGTCGCCGGGTGTGGCGTGCCGGTGGCCAAGCATGGCAACCGTGCCCTGTCGTCGCGCACCGGTGGGGCGGATGTGCTAAGCGCGCTCGGTGTCAATATTGACGCGCCGCTGGCGTTGTTGCCGTCGATCCTGGCCGAAGCGGGCTGCGTCTTCCTGTTCGCGCCGCGGCATCACCCTTCGATGCGACATGCGGCCGGGCCTCGGGTCGAGCTTGCAACCCGTACGATATTCAACCTGCTGGGTCCGCTGGCCAATCCCGCCAAGGTCCGACGGCAGTTGACCGGCGTGTTCTCGCCAAGCTGGACGCGGCCAGTGGCAGAGACCCTGGCCGCGCTGGGACACGAGGCTGCCTGGATCGTGCATGGCATGGGTCTTGATGAGCTGACGGTCGCCGGGCAGAATCACGTCACAGCGCTGCGGGGCGGCACGATAACCAGTTTTGTCGTGGAACCCGAGGATGCCGGCCTGTCGCGAGCGCCGGTTGAGGCGATCCGCGGCGGCGATCCCAGCTTCAACGCCTTGGCGCTGGAGGCTGTACTGCAAGGCGCTTTGGGAGCCTACCGCGATACCGTGCTACTGAACGCCGCTGCCGCGTTGATCGTGGCGGGCCGGGCGGACGCATTGCGCGAAGGTGTTTCCATGGCCTCCAGGTCGATCGCATCCGGAGCCGCACTTGCCGCGTTGGAGACGTTGCGGCGCGTAAGCACCATTGCCGTGTCCTAAGTGGCCCGATCCGAACGCCTGATTCCCAGGCGTTGGGCGAATCGGCCCACACAATCTGAGTTTGGCGAACGGGAACCTCTTTGGTTCCCGCTGCCACTTTCCGTCCGCCGGGAGACCCGATGGCAGATCACGAAGGACCAACGCCAGACGTGCTTGCACGGATCAGCGCTGACGTTCGCGCCGACGTCGCGGCCCGAAAGAACAAGCGCGGCATCGATGTGCTGCGCCAGGAGATCGCTGCGCGGCATGAAGTGCCACGTGGCTTCGGCTATGCGCTGAAGCAGGCCTCCGCCGCCGGCCGCTACGGACTGATCACCGAGATCAAGAAAGCGTCGCCCTCGGGCGGGCTGATCCGGCCGGATTTCGATCCGGCGTCACTGGCGCGAGCCTATGAGGCAGGCGGTGCGGCGTGCTTGTCGGTGTTGACCGAACGGTTCCACTTTCAGGGTGATCCCGAGCATCTAAAGGCGGCACGGGCGGCGGTACCGCTACCGGTTCTGCGGAAGGACTTCATGCTCGATACCTGGCAGGTCTACGAGAGCCGGGCGATGGGCGCGGACTGCATCCTGCTGATCATGGCCGTGCTGACGGATGCGCAGGCGCGGGAGATGGAGCAGGTCGCAATGAGCCTCGATCTCGATGTGATGGTCGAAGTGCATGACCGGGAGGAACTTGAGCGTGCGTTGCTGCTGGAGACCTCCTTGATCGGGATCAACAACCGTAATCTCAAGACGTTAAAGACCGATCTTGCGGTTACCGAAGAGCTTGCCCCGCTGGTGCCACCGGATCGGTTCCTGATCTCGGAGAGCGGCATCAGGAACACTACCGACCTGCGGCGGTTGGCGGCGGTGGGGCCGAACTGCTACCTCGTCGGGGAGAGCCTGATGCGGCAGACCGACGTGACCGCCGCGGTTCGGGAACTGCTTGGCGACGGTCTTTCATGAGAAAGCCGACCCGATGAGCGGTTTCACCCATTTCGACCAGGCCGGCAACGCGGCGATGGTGGATGTATCCGGCAAGGCGGTGACAGCGCGCACCGCCACGGCGCGGGTCAAGGTGGCGATGGCCGCGGCGACGTTGGCGATGATCCAGCAAGGTTCGGCGAAAAAAGGCGATGTGCTGGGCGTCGCCCGACTGGCCGGTATCATGGCTGCGAAACGGACCTCGGACCTGATCCCGTTGTGCCATCCGCTGCCGATCTCCTCGGTCAAGGTTGATCTTGAGCCCGATCCAGCGGCGGATGTCATCGAAATCACCGCAACCGTGCGAACCACCGGACAAACCGGAGTGGAAATGGAAGCGCTGACGGCGGCAAGTATAGCGGCACTGACGGTCTACGACATGTGCAAGGCGGTCGACCGGTCGATGCGGATCGAGGGGCTGCGGGTGACGCACAAGGATGGCGGCAAATCCGGGGCGTTCTCGCAGGACTGAGCGCAAGCGCGTCGTGCCGACTATCAGGTAGGGGAACCGCAATGCTCGGCTGGTTGACAGCCGTTGCGTAGCGTGTCCGCTCAGCGGGAGATTCCGCCGATGAAGAAAATTCTGCTTTGTGCGATTACCAGTTTGGCCTTCGCCACCGCCGTGGCGCGGGCCGAGGCGACACTTGTGCCGGCGCCTCGGGGCTCGAGGCTGGTGCTGGATGCCGAAGCTCAAGGGGTGCAGGTCTATACCTGTCAAAAAGTTAATGATGGTTATCGCTGGGTGTTCTCGGCGCCGGACGCGGCCCTGTTCGATGCGGCCGGCCGACAGATCGGCACGCATTTCGCCGGCCCGAGCTGGCAGCTGGAGGACGGCAGCAAAGTGATCGGCGAAGTGGCGGCGCAGGCGGCCTCTCCGCAACCGCTTGCCGTGGCATGGCTGCTGTTGCGGGCAAAATCGCATGAGGGACATGGCATTCTAAGTGGTGTGGCCTCGGTCCGTCGCATCGACACCTTGGGTGGTGTTGCTCCGGCTCAAGGCTGCGATGCGGCGCGGACTTCGCAGCAGGCGAGAATGCGCTACTCGGCCCGGTACTTGTTTTACGCGCCGCGGTGAGGGGCGGCTGGCCCGCCAACTATCGTCCCGGCTGCCAATTTGCTCACGCGGCTCAAACCGCAACCCTGATGTGCCCCGGTTTTGCCTCGGGGCGACCAAGGCCAGGCACGACATTTTTCAGCAGGCGACTTTTTTCGCTTGCCGCCGACACGCTGCCCGCATGTGCGGCTACCGGCAGCGCGCAGACCGCGTGGATTTTCTCCCGGCCTATTCCGCGACGGCTTCGCCGGACCCGCCGAACTCGGCCGGAAAGTCCTTGAGCTTCGGCAAGCCGTCGCGCATCGGCAGCACGGTCTCGGCATAGTTGACGTGTACCTCAGGAACAAAAGCCAGGTCCGGGATTGTCGCGGCAAACACATCGATCATCTTCAACGGCGGATGTTCGGTCATCAAGTGGCCGCCGCACTGCCGGCAAGACTTCCGGTAACTCAGGTCCGTCTTATGATATGTCAGGATGTTTTCAGCGCCCTTGGTCACCTCCACGGCTTCCAGCGGCCACAGGCTGAACGCGTTGACCGGACCGCCCGACCAGGAACGGCAGGACCGGCAATGACAATAACCCATCGCGTTGGGCTGGCCGGTCACGCGGATTTGGACGGCGCCGCAAAAGCATGCGCCCGAATATGAACTGCTCATGGTTTCCTCCTGTGTCTGCATTAGTGGACGGGGAGCGTCGCTCAATCAGGTTCAAGCGCAAGTAAACTTGAAGCGGGCGCGCCGCCGGTGACAGGCATTGATAAACGGCCCTGCACGCGCCGTTGTGCGCCAGGCTGCAGCAAGCAGAACACCCGCGTTGCGACCAACCACGGCACGTTCGAGAATAGCCAAGCCCGGATTTGCCGTTTGCGTCAAACGGTCCGCCAAATATTGGCCTCTGCCCAGCCAAGTTCGAGAAACTCGGTCGCTCGTAACGATGCCTCCGCCGCCGGAAAGAACTCGTCGAGCTGCGGCGGGGGCACCGAGGTGCTGCTCAGCATGGCATGGGTCTGCCCTCGGTGATGGATCTGGTGCTGAAAGAGATGAAGCAGCAATCGGTCCAGGCGCTCGTGCTGGATACGATCGGCACGGTTGATCTCGACTATCCGTTCCAGGCCATGCACCTCCAGAGGTTCCACGATCGCGATCAGCCGGCGGTCCAGTTCCGCCTGCGCCCGTCGCAAAGCCGACAGGTTCTCATAAGGCTCCCGCTCGGCCCAGGCGGCAGGTCCCAACGTGCCACCCTCCATGGCGTCGATGTAGAACGAGTCGATGATCAGAATGTGATTAAGTGTGGCTCGCAGGCTCGGGAAAAATCCGGTTCGCGCTGCGACCAGATCCGCCTGCGTCAGGTGCGCGCAGGCGGCATGCAAGCGGTGGTTAGCCCAGCCGTTGTTGTAGGCCATGGTGCGATAAGCAAGGGTCGCTTCAATCATCGGTCGTTCCGGGGGCGGCTTTAGGCCCCCTCCCCCTTTCGCAGGTGAGCAATGAAACTATCGCGAGGCAATCGGCGCAAGCAGTCGGCAACGAACACCATCGGCGGTGGACCCACATCAGGCGGGCGCGGGCAACATGAGTAGCGGCACGCGAAGCCCACGCTTTCTGCCCAGGCGCTCCACCCGGCGTTTCTTAGCGCGCGTGCCGCTCTGCCTGTCGGTTGATCCCCGCCAGCAGCCATCCGAAGAAAATCATCAGTGACCCCGCGCTAACGGCGTTGAGGGTAAAAAGTGATGCGTAAGCCTCCGGGGAAAATCGGACCGGAGGGTTGTCCAGCCTTCCCTTGGTCAGCAACCACGTCACCAGCGGCAACCCGGTCATCGCCAGCATGACTGACCTCTCTCGCCATGAAAACAGTATCGCCGCGAGCATCCCGCAGGGCAGGAACAGCAACTGTATGCCCGCCGCCTTGCCCAGCATCATCGAGCAAAAAGCGACGTTCGCCACGGAGAACGCGATCAACGCAATCCGGCCCCACATCCCGGACCGGCGCGCGATGGCGGGGACGACGAAGAAAAGGATGCCGGACAATGCGTCCGGGACGCCGACCCAGGCATCGCCGCCGACCAGCCACCACAAGTAGATCGGATAGTAAGGCTGGTTCCAGGCCAGCACCATGGCGATGGTGTTGCACGCTGACACGTGGGGATCTTCGGTCGCGACATAGGCACGAAGCCACCGCAGCATACCGATCACGCTAGATTAGGTGGTAGTGGCAAGGGTGCGCCCACCGCCCGGCGACGGCCAGTGTTCTGCTTGCGCCAGACGGGTTGGCAGCTGGGCCGAACCGCACCGCGATGGCTTGAAAAGTGGGCAGCCTGGGCGCCTACGGAACGAGATCAGACTTTGTCGCATGACCAACAACGTTTCTTTTACGACAGGCGCAGCCTAAAATGGCTAACGCCCCATTCCGAGCCGCCAGCATGCCCGAAAAGGCCAGCGGTGGCCAGAAAGAACAGCCGCCACCGTCGTTTCCACAAGCCGGCTTCAGCGCCATACACGTCGCGCAGAACCGCCGTGACCTCGGTTTCGCGACGGTCCATGTTGGCGAGCCAATCTCGTGCGGTGCGGGCGTAGTGTTCGCCAGTCCAGCGCCACTCGCCTTCTACCTCGAAAGACCCCGCCACATGCCGGATAAGCCCATGACTCGGCATAATTCCCCCGGTGAAAAAGTGCTGCGCGATCCAGTCTTCCTTATCGGCAAGATCGAACAGATAGGGCGCCGAGCGGTGGCTGAACACGTGCAGGAACAGCCGGCCATCAGGTCGCAGCCAGCCATGAACACGGGCAAGCAACGACTGCCAGTTGGTCATGTGCTCGAACATCTCTACCGAAACGACCCGGTCGAACGTTTCGTTAGTCGCGAAGTCGTTCATGTCGGCGGTCATGACCCGCAGCTTGCCGAACCCGCGCGCCGCGGCCTCGGCTTCGATATGCTTCCGCTGTGCGTGCGAGTTCGAGACCGCGGTGATCCGCGCCGACGGGTATCGTTCCGCCATCCACAGGCTGAGCGACCCCCAACCGCAGCCCAATTCCAGGATGTCCTGCCCATCCGCGAGTCCGGCGTGAACAGCGGTCTCGACCAAGGCGTGCTCCTCGGCGGCGGCCAGCGTATCGGCGGGCGTCCGATAGAGGCAGCACGAGTATTTCCGCCGCGGACCCAGGACAAGCCCGAAGAACTCGGGCTTCACCTCGTAATGCTGCGCGTTTGCCGCATCCGGGCGAACGGCGATGGGTTGCCCCGCCATGACGCGGGCAAATTCGACTTCCGATACGCCGCCGGCGCGGCGGGCGAGTTTCCGACAGGTCCGGCCGACCAGGAAGGAGATCCCGGCAGCGGTCACGGCGTCCGGGACGGGAACTCGTTCGATGACATTGGTGGCGACGGTGACCAGGCTCATCGCGAAACGCCCTTCGGTGGCAACGGAAAGAACGGGCTGACCCGAGCCTGGTAGGCGCGGAAGTCGTCGCCGCGCGATTTCAGCATTTGTTGCTCGAGCAGCGGGATGCCGGACACGTGGACCAGAAGCCAATACATGAACAGCGGGCCGGACAGCGCGAGCCAGCCCCAGTACCAGTTGCCGGTCAGGTCGATCGCCAGCAACGGGTAAGCGATCCAGCCGAACCACTCGAAGAAGTAGTTGGGATGGCGCGACCAACTCCAGAGGCCGACATCGCAGATACGGCCTTTATTGGCCGGGTTCTGCTTGAAGCGGCGCAGTTGTTCGTCGGCCAGGCCCTCGCCGACGACCGCGATCAGCAGCACCGCAATGCCGAGACCGTCGAGAATGCGCGGGAACGCGGCTGGGTTATGCGCCGCCAGCATCATCGACAGACTGAGCAGCGCGGCAGCGGCGGCCTGGATCTGAAGAAACAGGAACAGGCGAGACTGAAACCTGGACCCCCACTCCTGCCGTAAAGCCGCGTAACGCGCGTCTTCCGGACCGCGTATCGAGCGTCGCGCGATGTGCAGCCCCAGCCGGGATGACCAGGCGGCGATCAGAATGGCGACGACAACCTGGCGCACGGTAGGACCGCCTGGAAACAGCGCCAGCACAAGTCCGGCAATGCCCAGCCCAAACGACCAGACGACATCCACCCAGCCGGCGTTCCCGGTCGCACGCTGCAGTCCCCATGCGCCGGCCATCACAAGAGACAGCAGGACCATCGCGGTAACAAAGATGATGATCATAAGGGCGTCCTGGCGATGACCAGCAAGCTATCGCAAAGCATCAGGACGCTCTCCGGGCGGTCGCACCATTCTGTACTCTCCGGGCGGTCGTACCCTTCTTTATAGGCCAGCCACGAGGGGCAACACCGCTTCAAGCGAGGCGAGAGCGTGTCGGAGTAACCGGGCTTGTCACCGCGCATGAAGCGCGGGCGTCCCGTTCGCGCCGTTCTGCAAGGCGCGCATGACGTCGCCGGACAGGGCGGCGTCAGTGGTCCGGCCATCGTAGCGATGCAGGAACCGCGTGACGTCGGCCATCGACGGCGCCAGCCAGCGCAGCACTCCAGCCATCGCCCCGATGATCTTCACATGGTTGACGCCGGGGTAGATCCGTTCCTCTACCGTTCCGCCATCGCGTCGGATCGCCGCGGCCAGATGTTCAGTGTTGCGCGGAAACACAGTGGTATCGGCGGTCCCGGCGGCAAGAAACATCGGCGGCGCGTCGCCGCGGGCAAACGTGATCGGCTGCGTCAGACGCAGGTCCCCAGCCGGGGCAAAGATGTCCTCGAGTTCCGGATCATGCAGCGGAAGGAAGTCATACGGACCCGCCAGACCAATCATTGCGGTGATATCGCGATCTGGATCCATCCCAACCGCGGCCAGCCATTGTTTATCCAGGGTGAGCATCGCCACGTTGTAGGCCCCGGCGGAGTGGCCCATCAGGAAGATCCGCCGCGGATCGCCGCCATATTTCGCGATGTTGGCCCTGGTCCAGGCGACCGCCGCGGCGTTGTCCCGCAAAAAGCTGGGAAACCGCACCGCGGGGAACAGCCGATAATCCGGCACCACCGTCAGGAAGCCGCGCGCAGCAAGAGCTGCCGCAACGAAACGGTATTCACCCTTGTCCCCATCCGTCCAGCCGCCGCCATAGATAAAAACCACAACTGGCGCTGCCGTCGCTTGTCCCTTGGGCGCCTGTCCCTTGGGCGCATAGACATCCAGTTCGTGCCGGTCGCCGGAAGCATAGCGGATGTCGTGGGTTACGCTAATGCCATCCGTCGGCGCCAGCGCATTCAGGACCGCGACCGGCGAGCACGCGGACAACGCGCTCAGCATGAACAGTCCCAGCAACCAACGCGGCATTGCAGCCTCATTGTCCGACGATACGTTGCGCCAGACCGAGCAGGCCACGAAGTCGCATACCTTCGGACGCTATGATGCAGAGACAGGGTTCGGTCCCGCTCGCACGCGGTGGCTGATCGTGATCATGCGCCGGCTCGCACAAATCGCCCGCCGCATATTCTCCGGCACCATCGACGAAACTGCCCGAGAGCACACAGGTCAGCTCCAACCCGCTATGACCGTGTCGCGGCAGGGCGCGACCGGGCTGCGCGTGCACCAGACCGCTCCAGGCGGCGCCCGCGGTGCGGAACGGGCGGTAGCGGGCGCCTAGCCCGATCGGCCACCAGCGCCCGGCGGTCACCCGGTTCAGCGGCATAGGAAGTTCCGGATTAAGGATCGGCGGTGGGGCGGGTGCCGGGTCGTTCAGCCGAACCATCAAGCTGCTCAGAGCGCCCTCGCTCAGCGGGATCGGGGTTAGATCGTCAAGCAAGGCACCGCCGGTCGCTTCCAGCGTCCCAACCGCTTTCCGGCACGCCGCACATTGCGTGAGGTGCGTCGCCGCGACGATCGCCAAAGCCTCCGGCAGCTGGCCCGTCGCATAGGCAGCCAGCGTCGGCTCGGTAGGGTGATGACTGATCACTCGAGATCTCCCAGCACCGAGCGAAGCCGATTGATGGCCAGGCGCAGGCGTGACTTCACGGTTCCCAATGGAATCCCCAGCTCCTTCTCGATCTCGGCGTGCGCCTTGTCCTCGAAGAACGCCTTGTGGATCACATCCGCCTGTTCGGGTGGCAAGAAACTTAAAGCCGACTGGATGCGGGTCTGCTGCTGCGCGAGCACTATAGCGCGATCGGCCTGGATCGGGGGTTCCTGCGCGGCGATCGGGTCGAACACCAGGTCGCTGGGATGACGTTCACGGCGCACAGCATCGATCCGCAGGTTTCGGGCAATGGTGAAGATCCAGGTCGAGGCCGCGGCGCGCGTCGGATCGAACAGGTGCGCCTTCTGCCAGATGGCGACCATCGTCTCCTGGGCCAGTTCATCGGCGGCGGCGGCCTGGGAGCCGGAGCGCAACATCCATGCTTTGACCCGAGGTCCGAAATAGGCGAACAGATCGGCGAAGGCCGCTCGGTCATGTCGCTGGGCGATCGCCTCGATCAGCGCGGCGTGTTCGGCGGGTCCGGAGGGGTCAGAACTGTGGGTCATGCCTCGCGCCGGTATACGGCGACGAAACGGAAGCACCACCCCCCATTGTCCCGACCGGGCGGGGATCCGTAGTCTCTCAGGCAGGGGGGCTGTCGCATGCACGAAGCCTATTACGTGGAACGGGGGCGAATGGATCACGTGCGAATCAAGTGATCCAGCGTCCCAAGCGTGGCGTATTACCCCGTGATCGTAACCAGGTTGAGACGCAACGAGGCAGCATGTCGACACGGGGGTTGGGAATCGCGGTCGTCGGCAGCGGCATCGCCGGACTATCCGCCGCCTGGCTTCTGAGCGGGCGGCACCGTGTTACGCTCTATGAGCGCGCGATCCGTCCAGGCGGTCATAGCAATACCATGGATGTCGGCGATGTTCCGGTCGATATCGGCTTTATTGTCTACAACGAGGATACCTATCCGAACCTGACAGCGCTGTTCGCCTATCTGGGGGTCCGCACCAAGCGCTCTGAGATGAGCCTCGCGGTGTCCCTGGACGGCGGCAGCCTAGAGTACGCGGGCACTGATCTGGCCGGCCTGTTTGCCCAGCGCTCCAATCTATTCAGGCCACGCTTCTGGTCGATGCTGCGCGGTCTGCATCGTTTCTACCGCGAGGCCCCCATCCATGCGCGGCGCATGTCACCGCAGACGACCTTGGGCCATTTTCTCGACATGCAGGGTTACGGTGAGGCGTTCCAGCAGGATCATTTGCTGCCGATGGCGGCGGCAATCTGGTCGGCCTCGGCGAACTCATTACGCGACTATCCCGCCGCGCATTTTATACGATTCTGTGATAATCATGGACTGTTGAAGTTCACCGACCGGCCGATCTGGCGGACCGTCGACGGCGGCAGCCGGGAGTACGTCAATCGTCTGCTCGTTGACATCGACGATCTCCGACTGGGGCAGGCGGCAGCGTCCGTGCTGCGGAAAGGTGACTCGGTTGTCGTTCAGGATTTAACGGGCGGCCGAGAGGTCTTCGATCACGTGGTGCTGGCGTGCCACGCGGATCAGGCGCTGGCATTGCTGGACCGACCGACAGATGCAGAACGCCGTTTGCTTGGCGCGTTCGGCTACACGCGGAACCGCGCAGTGCTGCATCGCGACCAGCGCCTCATGCCACGACGCCGCGCTGTCTGGGCCAGTTGGAACTATCTGGGCAGCCGCGAGCAGGCCGACGCGCTACAGGTCACTTACTGGATGAACCGGCTGCAGGGTTTGAGCGATACCGAACCCTTGTTTGTCACCCTCAATCCAACGGTGGAACCGGCACGTGAGACAGTCTTGCACGAAGAAGTCTATGAGCACCCGCGGTTCGATAGTGCCGCGATGCGCGCCCAAGCGGATCTCTGGTCATTGCAGAGTCACCACCGGACCTGGTTCTGTGGCGCCTATTTTGGCGCCGGCTTCCACGAGGACGGTCTGCAATCCGGTCTTGCGGTGGCAGAACAATTGGGCGGCATCCGTCGTCCTTGGTCGGTGCCGGCTGAGAGCGGCCGCATCACCGTCACGCCAGTGGCCTCGCCCGAGCTAGTGGCATGACATCGGCTCTCTATTCCGGCACCGTGGTGCATCAACGCTTCAAGCCCCGCCGCCATCGATTGCGCTACCACCTGGCCCAGATGCTGTTCGATCTGGATGCCATGCCATCGCTCCGGCTGTTTTCGCACAACCGCTTCAACCTCGTGAGCTTTTACGATCGCGACCACCTTGACGGCTCAGGCAGCGATCTCCGCCGGCAGGTGGAGGAAGCGCTTACAGCGGCTGGCTTGCAGGCCAACGGCGGCGTCATCCGACTGCTTTGCATGCCGCGCATCCTCGGGCACGCGTTCAATCCGATCAGCGTGTTTTTCTGCCACCGGCGCGACGGCGCCCTGACGGCACTGCTTTATGAGGTGAACAACACGTTCGGGCAGCGGCACAGCTACCTGATCCCCGTCGAAAATCCGGACGCCAGAACCATCCGACAGCATTGCGAGAAAGCGTTCTACGTCTCGCCGTTCATGCGGATGGATATGACCTACGCGTTCAATGTGGTTCCGCCGAACGAGACGACGGCCGTCGTAGTGCATGGCAACGATGCCGCGGGCCGAGTGATAACCGCCTCGTTCGTCGGACGCCGGCACGACCTGACGGATCGGGCCCTGGTGGGCACGTTTCTGCGCCACGGGCTGCTGAGCCTGAAAGTCCTGGGCGCCATCCATTGGGAAGCGGTCAAGCTTTGGCTCAAGGGGATGCGCGTTCAGCCGCGGCCAGCGCTGCCTGACCGCGCCGTCACCATTGTTTCCACCCGACAGGGTTAGATCATGTCAGACAGATCCCTCGACGTCAGCGTCACGCTTGAAGCAGCACTGCCGGATCTCGGACTGATCGCGCGACGACTCTCCCGCGTCCTGCTGTCGCGCATCCACACCGGGCGCCTGACGATCATTACGCCGTCCGGTATACGGTTGTCGCATGGCTCCAGCGGAGGCCCTGAAGGTGTTGTTATCCTGCACCGGTGGCGGGCGCTTCGGCGGTTGCTGTTCCAGGGCGACATCGCGCTGGCGGAAGCTTTCATGGATGGCGACTGGGACAGCCCCGATCTGCCGGCGCTGATCGAACTCGGCGGGCAGAACATGCCGACGCTGAGCGGTGCGATGGATGCCCACTGGCTGCAGCGGTTGCGTAACCGTTTTCAGCACCGGTTGAACGCCAATACGCGACGCGGCAGCCGGCGAAACATTCGGCATCATTATGATCTTGGAAACGCTTTCTACAGAGCCTGGCTCGACAGCGGCATGAGCTACTCGTCGGCGCTTTTCAACGAACCGGCGCAAACGCTGGAAGCAGCGCAGACGGCCAAGCAGCAGCGCGCCATCGCGCTGCTAGACACCCAACCCGACCAGCACGTGCTCGAAATCGGCTGCGGCTGGGGCGGTCAGGCAGAACAGCTGGTGCGGCTCGCCGGCTGTCGCGTGACCGGGGTCACGTTGTCGCCGGCACAGTTACAGTATGCCTCCGGCCGGCTGGCGGAACCGGCGATAGAATCCAGGATAAACCTTGATCTACAGGATTATCGCGATGTTCCCGGGCAGTTCGATCGGATCATTTCCATCGAAATGCTGGAAGCCGTCGGCGAGGCCTACTGGCCCAGTTATTTCTCGACCTTGCGCGACCGTTTGAAACCCGGCGGGCTGGCCGTGGTGCAGGCGATCACCATCGCGGAAGATCAATTTGAAGGCTATCGCCGCTGTACCGATTTTATCCAGCAATACATTTTCCCCGGCGGCATGCTGCCAACCATTAGTGAAATCCGTCGGCAAACCGAAAAGGCCGGGATGAAGTTGCGCTCGATGGAGACCTTCGGCGCCAGCTATGCGCGCACCCTCGCCGAGTGGCGCAGGCGCTTCCATGCGGCATGGCCAGAGATCGAGCGGCTTGGCTTTGACACCCGCTTCCGCCGCATGTGGGACTATTACCTGTCGTACTGTGAGGGCGGTTTCCGCGCGGGCACGATCAATGTGGGCCTATATGTTTTGGTGAAGCCGACATGATCCGGCGCCGACTGCTGCTTGCCGGCGCCGCGGTCCTGCCCTTCCGGGCAGCCAGGGCTGCGCTGCCCGTGCCGACGGGCAACAAGCTGGCGTTCCATGTCATCCGCGAGGGCAGCAAAATCGGCGAGCACACGCTCACGTTCGAACCCGCCAACGATGCACTGATCGTGTCCGTGGCGGTTGACATTGTGGTCGGCATGGGGCCCATCGCCTTCTTTCGCTACAAGCACCGCGCAACCGTCAACTGGCAGGATGAACAGGTCGTCTCGATCACCGCCGAGACCAACGACGACGGAACCGCGCAGCACATGACCGCCAGGCGGGACGAAAGCGGGTTGGTCATCGAAGGATCTCGGGCCGAGCGCTATACCGCGCCCCTGCGTTCACTGCCGGGAACCCATTGGGATCGTCGTGCGATGCTGGACGCACCGTTCATCAACATCCAGGATGGTCGGTTGATGCATCCCAAGGTGAGCCTGGTCGGAATGGAAAAGGTCGCGGTCACTGGCGGGTTGATCGAGGCGCAGCACTTCACGATGCGCGGCGATGCCGATCTGGACACCTTCTACGACCTCACGCCAAGCTGGGTGGGCCTTCGATTTTTCGCCAAGGATCGGTCGGAGATTCGATATCTGCGGGCTTAGGCCCCGGTTGAAGGGATGCCATGAACGATACAGGTGTGCCGCAGGGTTGGCCGCCGACCCGGCCGCTGGCGGTATCCGTCAGTGTGATGCTGGAGGGTTGGGCCGCGCCCGACGCGCCTGGGATGGGCCCCATGGGTAATATCCTGAAGCCCGGCACGATCGATCTGCAAGCGCGGTCGTGGGCGGATTACGGCGCCAGGGTGGGCGCCTGGAGGTTGCTCGACCTGCTCGATCAGCAGGACACCAAGGCTGTCTTCTACACCTCGGGCGTAGTGGCGGAGCAATTTCCGGCGCTGCCGGCTGCGATCGCCAAGTGCGGGCACCCCGTCGCGGCGCATGGCTGGAGCCAAGGCACCCTGCCCGCCTATCTCACGCCAGAACAGGAAGCGGCCAACATCGCACGGTGCGTCACGACGCTGAAGGCCACCGCGGGTTCTGCGCCAACCGGCTGGCTCAGTCCGCGCTGCACGCCTAGCGCGCTGACGTCGACGTTTTTGGCGGCGCAGGGATTTGTCTTTCAGGCCGAGATGTTCGATGCCGATCTGCCATACCGGATCGAGACGAACGCCGGGCCGCTGATCGGCGTGCCGTTCACAATGGAGGTGAACGACATGCCACTTTACGTGCGATACGGGAATGAACCCGATGCCTTCACACGGACGCTGACGAAGATCGTCGAGGGCTGGTCGAGGCTCGGCAACCCACGTGCTTGCCTGGACATCACGGTTCATGCCCATGTGTTCGGACGGCCTTACGGAGCGCTCGCGTTGCTCGATTCACTGGCGGTGGTCAAGCGCAACGCCCACTGCTGGCTGACCAATCACGCAGAACTGGCCGAGCTGTGGGCAGCGCGACCGGCTTCCACATCGGGATAGGTTAAGTCTGAGCTAAGCCAGGACCATTCGAACCCCCACCGATGGGTCGAGTTCCGGTACGCTGCTCGGTTGCGTGCCGGCTTCAGGTTTGACCATGCACCGCGACCTGTTCCGGCGCATTTGCTGTCCTCCTGCGCGCGGCGTGCCGCCGGGGACATAACCCGGCCGACAAGCAAGACCGGCAAGTGCATGACAGAAATATTAGCTTGTGTAGTGACAACGAACTGTATTTGCGTATGGCCGCCGCCGCGGCGCCCGGCTTAACTCTCTGGTTTGGGCACGGGAGACATGGAAATGCGCAGACGGACCTTCCTCGCCGCCACCGCGGCGCAGCTGGCGATGCCAGCAATCGGCAGCGCCGCGGGCAGCAAACTGCTGAAATTTATTCCGCAATCAGATCTTGCCGTCATCGATCCGGTCTGGACCACCGCCTATGTCACCCGCAACCACGGTTACATGGTCTGGGACACGCTGTATGGCCAGTCCGGCCCGGAGAGCGGGTTCAAGGCTGAACCGCAGATGGTGCAGGGACATGTCGTGTCGTCCGATGGCAAGACCTGGACGCTGACCCTTCGCGACGGCCTGCTGTTCCACACCGGAGAGAAGGTCCTGGCGCGCGATTGCGTGGCCAGCATCAAGCGCTGGGCGGCGCGCGACGCCTTCGGCCAGGCGCTGATGCAGCGAACCGACGCGCTGAACGCGCCGGACGACAAAACGATCCAATTCCGGCTCAACCGACCCTTCGCCCTGCTGCCGGACGCGCTAGGGCATTCAGCGTCCAACATGTGCGCGATCATGCCTGAGCGGGTGGCAAAGACCGATCCTTTCCAGCAGATCACCGAGGTTGTCGGTAGCGGCCCGTTCCGCTTCTTGGCGAACGAGCGTGTCCCGGGCTCGTTGGCCGCGTATGCGAAATTCGACAAGTACAAGCCGCGGGAGAGCGGCGAGACGGCGTGGACGGCTGGGCCGAAGATCGCTTATTTCGATCGCGTCGAGTGGCACGTCGTGCCTGATGCCGCCACCAAGGCCAACGCGATGACCTCGGGCGAGATGGACTGGTGGGAGAACCCGACCAGCGACCTGTTGCCGCTGCTTAAGCAGAACGCTGACTGCACGGTCGCCATCAAGGATCCGACCGGGGAGTGCTGGATCATGCGCCCAAACCAGCTGTTCCCGCCGTTCGACAATCCGGCGATCCGGCGGGCCCTGATGGGCGCTGTCAACCAGAAGGATTACATGACGGCGGCCGAGGGGACCGATACATCGCTGTGGAAGACGCCGTGCGGCTTCTTCCCGCCCGGCTCGGTCCTTGCCAGCAGTACGGCCGGTTCGGCGTTGCCGTCCGTCGATCCAGACTACACCAAGGTGAAGGCAGCCTTGAAGGCGGCAGGATACAAGAATGAAAAGGTCACATTCATGGCCTCGACCGACCAACCGGCGCTGTTTGCGCTGGATGAGGTGGCGGCGGACATGTTGAAGCATTGCGGCATCAACCTGGATTTCCAGTCGACCGACTGGGGGTCCGTGGTGCAGCGGCGCGCCAGCCGGAAGCCACCCGCCGAGGGTGGCTGGAACATGTTCATCACCGGGTTCGGCGGGTTGGATTTCGCCTCTCCGGCGGCTGATCTGCCGCTGCGGGGCAATGGCAAAAGCGCCTGGTTCGGCTGGCCGGACGATCCGAAGATGGAAGATCTGCGGAACGCCTGGTTCGGCGCCCCAAATGTCGACGCACAAAAGAAGATCGGCGTTGAAATGCAGGCGCATGCCTTTGAGAGCGTGCCGTATTATCCGCTGGGGTTCGGCTACCAGCCAACCGCATTTCGCAAGAACATAACGAACATGCTGGACGGGTTCGTTATTTTCTGGAACGTGCGGCGGGCATAAGCGACGGCGCTTGTTGCGACAGTCAATCCCGAGCGGATGATAGCCAAAAACGGTGCGGTTGGTGCGGGTCCGGCTGTCATGGCCGCTTGCAGGTTGTTTGCGAGAGTCTCCGGCTTAGAGCATCTGCAAGGGATGTCTGGCTGCAGCGGCGAGCGGAGTGCCACGCGCGGGCGTTATGGCGGTGTTTGGGGGTAGTCGATTTGGGTGATCTCCAGCACCTCGGGTCCGCGCGGGGTGCGGACCGTGACCTCGTCACCACGCTTCGCCCGCAACAGCGCCAGCGCGACGGGCGAGCCGATGCTGATCTTCCCTGCCGCCATATCCGCCTCGTCCACCCCGACGATCGTTACGGTCAATTCCTCATCCCGTTCGTTCGCATAGGTGACCGTCGCGCCGAAGAAGACCCGGTCTCGCTGGGTCTGGTCGGCGGGATCAACTACCACCGCGTGTGCCAGGCGGTTCAGAAGAAAGCGCAGTCGCCGGTCGATCTCCCGCAAGCGCCGCTTGCCCTCCTTGTAGTCAGCGTTTTCGCTACGATCGCCGTTGCTTGCTGCCCAGGCGACGATCTCGACCACACGATGCCGCGCGGTACGTTGCGTCGCCAGTTCGACGGTCAGCCGTTGATGACCGGCCGGGGTCATGTAGAAATTGCCGCCTTGCAGCCTGGGCGGACGCTCGTCGTCTTCGTTGTCGGGCAACCTGATCAGCCTCCTCGGAAACCAGATGTTCAACAATGCTGTGCCAGACCCCAAGCCACAATGCTCAACCGGGCTTGCATCCGGCGAACGGGTCCCGTATCCGCCGGTTATGGTCGACCCTGCCGCCTCGGCTGAAGCCGAAATCCGCCGCCTGCTGGACATCATGGCTGCGCTGCGCGATCCGGTCACCGGCTGTCCATGGGACAAGACCCAGACGTTCGAAACGATCGCGCCTTACACCATCGAGGAGGCCTACGAGGTCGCCGAGGCGATCGCTCAGCATGATTTTGTTGCCCTGCCGGATGAACTGGGGGATCTGCTGTTTCAGGTGGTCTACCACGCCCGCGTTGCCGAGGAAGCCGGGCATTTTGCCTTTGCCGACATAGCAAAATGCATCAGTGACAAGATGATCCGTCGTCATCCTCATGTATTTGGTGACGCTGCCGCTCGCGATGCCTTGGCGCAAAGTGCCGCCTGGGAGGGTCAGAAATCCGCCGAACGGGCCGCGCGTCAGCAGTCTGGCGCTCTGGCGGGTGTGCCTGTCGGTCTTCCTGCTCTGACCCGGGCGTTGAAGTTGACCAACCGGGCCGCGCGGGTTGGGTTCGATTGGCCGGATACCGAGCAGGTTCTGTCGAAGCTTGATGAGGAGATCGAAGAACTCCGGGCCGAACTGTCGGCCGCCGATCCGGTTCGGCTAACCGACGAAGTCGGCGACCTGCTGTTTGTTCTGGCCAATCTGGCGCGCAAGCTCAATCTGGATCCCGAGACCTGCCTACGCCACGCGAACGAGAAATTTTCCCGCCGGTTCAATGCGATGGAACGTGCCTTTGAGGAGCAAGCAAAGGTTCTTTCCGAGCTGTCGCTTGACGTAATGGAGGCCGGGTGGCAGCGCGCCAAGGCGGCCGAGCGTAGGTGACTCGCCAATTCGAACGACCAGCAACGAGAAAATGGGGTATAGCGACCATGGCACAGTGGGAATACCAGCCGGGTGGGACTACCAGCTGGACATCCTGGTCTGCCACGGCGGGCTGGGCTTGAGCGCCATCGCACTGCTTCAGAGACACGACCGAATCGCGCTGATCGGCCGAGGCACGTTCAGCCACCGCGCCAATCTTATCGCTGGGTTAAGGCGGCATGGGCTGGGACCCTCGGATGTGACAGACATCGTGCTGAGCCATTCGCACCACCACCACGCCATCAACTGGGTGCTGTTTCCCGAGGCAACCATCTGTTGCGCGGGCTCAACCTGAACCCGGTTAACCGCGTGTCAGCACGATGTCGAAGCTGACTGCCAGCGCGCCTGCCTCGCGGCCCGCCACCGGATATGGCTCAGTGATCAAAAGATCCTTTCTGCTGGCGCTGTTCAGCCAGGAGTCGGTCTCATTCCAGGAGTCACCTTTGAAATACATCTGGGTGATAAGTTGCTCGTATTGCCCGGTCACCGAGAAATGGATGTGCGCCGGCCGCCAGCGGCCCGGAGCGGCCGGATACGCCGCCGGCCGAACTGTCTTGAACGCATACCGTCCGTCCCTGTCGGTTCTGGTCGCCGCGAAGCCGTTGAAATTTTTGTCCAGCTCGGCGGCGGTATTTTCATCGTTGGGATGGGCGTAGCGGCCCGCGGCATTGGCTTGCCAGATTTCCACCTTGGCGCCCGCGACCGGCTCGCCGTTGTCCGCCAGGACGCGGCCGGACAGATAAAGCACAGTGCCCTGAGCCTGGCCGCCGCCGGTCAGGTCACCGCTTTCGGTCGGGGTATGCATGAAAGGATAAAACGGCCCGAGGATTTGCGGCGGCGTGCGCGGCAGCGTGGTGGTCGCGGTCTTCTCATCAATGGCGACATCGGCCATGGTTGATCCTCCCATCAGCGGCGGTTCGTGGCCAAGCTAGCCGCAAGCCGGCGCGCCGAAAACGTATGGTGCCGCTATGCTAAGCGAAGCGCAACGGCGTTTCCTCAAACGAAGCCGGGTTGCCCATCTGGCGACCGCGGATCGCTCCGGCGCACCGCATCTCGTGCCGGTCTGCTTCAGTCTGATCGGCTTCGCCGTCTACATCACCGTGGACGAGAAACCAAAGCGGACGGACGTACCGCTGAAGAGGCTCCGGAACATCCTGGAAAATCCAGCGGTGGCCCTGACGGTGGATCGGTGGGATGAGGATTGGACGCGCCTGGGCTGGGTCATGCTACGCGGCCGGGCCGAGGTCTTACGTAACGGGGAGGAGCACGACCGGGCGCAAAACCACCTGCGCCAGCGCTATCAGCAGTATGCGGCGATGGATCTGATGCCGCTGGCGGTGATCGCCGTCCGGATCCAGCGTGTCCTGTCATGGGGCGCTTTGGACTAGCTATCTCATTGTTTCATGATCATTTATCAGCCAGATGGTTCCCCTCAGGCTGATGTCGTTCTAGCAAGCCGGTCAGTCATGGCCATGGCGGCGGCCGGGTTGCGCGTCTTGAAGCCGCTGATGACGTAGAGGAAAACGTCTCGCCCGATCTTAGCCGCTGACGGTTTGCCAACGGTGTCAAGTCCGTCGGGCGTTTTGCCGGACGCCCACAGCAACGCCCGCCGCGTCCACAGATCGAGCGCCTCGGCTGGATATCCGGCTGCCTCGGTTTCGGATGTCCCCATGATCCGGGCGTAGACAAAGGGCGCGGTGAGGTCGGCAATCTGCGGATATGCGCCGTCTGCCGCTATCACCACGGCAACGCCATGGTCGTGGGCGAGGGCCACGAACTCCGGCGTCCGAAAGCTGTCATGCCGCACTTCAACGGCGTGACGGATCGATTTGCCCTCGACGCTTGTCGGCAGCAGCGTCAGAAAACCCTTGAAGTCCTCGGCATCAAATTTCTTCGTCGGCATGAACTGCCAGATGACCGGGCCGAGCTTATCGCGGAGTCGCATCACACCGCTGAAGAAGAACCGCTCGATTGATGGGCCGGCCTCAGCAAGAACCCGTCGGTTGGTGGCAAAGCGCGGCCCCTTGACCGAGAACATGAAATCATCCGGGGTTTCATCGTGCCATTTCGCGAAACTCTCGGGTTTCTGCGAGCCGTAGTAGGTGCCGTTGATCTCGATCGAGGTCAGCTTCCGACTGGCGAACTCCAGTTCGCGTTTCTGCGCGAGGCCATCGGGATAGAACGTGCCGCGCCAGGGCGCGTAGGTCCATCCGCCGACGCCGATGCGGATGCGTTGCCTGGCCTGGGTGGGCCTGGCCTGGGTGGGCCTGGCGTGGGTGGGCCTGGCGTGGGTGGGCATGACCTGGCTCTCCGTCTCGGGTTGCGGTTCGCGCATGGCCGGTGGTTTTCAGCTTATACCCACCGCCTCGGCTTTCGACTCTCGCCTGATTCCCAAGAGCCGAGAAGTACGATTCTCTGATGGCGGCGTGGCGATGCGCCGATGCGGGGGACCCCATGAGCGCGGCAGTGAAGATTACCCAAACCGATCAGACAGCGACGACACTTCGCGCGCGCGCGGCCAGGAGCCGGGACACCGCGCAGAGCCGTCGGCTGCTGGCGATCGCCCTGGTTCTGGAGGGCTCATCGCGCCTTGAGGCCGCGCGCCAAATCGGCATGGATCGCCAGACCCTGCGCGACTGGGTGCATCGCTTCAATGAAGTTGGCGTCGCCGGCCTGCTGTCGCGGCGCTCTCGCGGCCCAACAGGGGCGTGAGGAACAGCCCGGCGCCGAGTCGGAAGGCGTGGATGCGCATGCTGCCAGCGACGCGCGCGCCGCTCCGGCGGACAGCCGCGAAGGCTTCCGTCACCTCGTCCAGCATCGGTTGTGTGCGATCGTAGAGCGTGCGTCCCGCATCGGTCAGCGAGACGTCCCGCGTCGTGCGGTGGAGCAGGCGCGCGCCGACCCGCTGCTCGAGACCGCGTACCATTTGGCTGAGCGCCGACGCCGAAACCCCGAGTGTGCCGGCAGCACGCGAGAAGCTGAGCGCCTCCGCGACGGCGAGAAAGGCACGCAAAGCGGTATAGTCGGTGGGTGCGAGCATGCCGACAGCTACCGCCTTGAAGGCCAGCTTACAAGTGATTGAAGCAGGCTGGATCTTATCCTGCGCCGCTGCCTTTCGATTTAGGCATGGAAAGGAGAAGCCACATGGGAAAGCAGCTGGAGAGGTGGAATCTGGAGGGCAAGGTCGCGGTTGTGACTGGCGCCGCGCGCGGGATCGGTCGGGCCACAGTCGATTTGCTGCGTGCCCGCGGCGCTCTGATCGTCGCCAGTGATCTGTCCCAAGCCGTTCGCGAGCTGGAAAGCGTACAGATCGCGACCATCGTCGGCGACGTCGCCGACGAGAAGGTCGCCAGGCAAACAATGGCGCTGGCAACCGAGCGCTTCGAGCGGCTCGACATCCTGGTCAACAATGCCGGGCGCTCGCTCAACAAGCCGCTGCTGGAGACGACTGTCGAGGAGTGGGACGCGGTCCTCACCACGAATGCGCGCGGGAACTTCGTGCACTCACGCGAGGCGGTACGAGTGATGGTGGCCAATGGCGGTGGCGCGATCGTCTCGGTGGTCGCAGCGGTCGCGATGAAGCAACTATCGGCCTACGCGGCGTTAAAGGGGGCGATCAGCCAGCTCGTGAAGGTGATCGCCGCCGAGTATGGCGGTCAGGGCATCCGCGCCAACGCGGTGGCACCCGGTGTGGTCGAGACCGACATCCTCCAGAGCACCGGCATCGAGGACAGCCGCGCGACGCTCGCCAGCTATGGCAGCGCTCACCCGATCGGCCGGGTGGCACAGCCGTGCGAGATCGCTGAGGTGATCGCCTTCCTCGCCTCCACCGCCTCGAGCTTCATGACCGGTGCGCTGGTGATGGCCGATGGCGGCTACACCGCAATCTGATCGGGAACCTGACATGCCAAAACCATCCTTATCGTCGGCGCCGAGCGCGGCCTGGGGCTCGGCCTCGCCGGCCAATTTTTCCAGCGCGGATGGGACGTGACCGGCACCGCGCGCGCGGGTGCGGAGGTGAGCGACCTGAGGGCGATTGGCGCCACCGATCCCGCTCGTCTGTCGGTCGCCATCGTCGACGTCACTGACGTGGCCCAGGTCGAGCCGCTGCTGGCGGCGCTGGGCGAGCGCCGGTTCGACGTGATCTACTCGAACACCGGCATCTACGGCCCGCTTCATCAGAGAGTGATGGAGGCGAGTAACGCCGAGTTCGCCGAGACCATGCTGACCAACACCTTCGGGCCGATCCGGCTGGCGCATCGGCTGCTGGACCATCTGGGGCCCGAAGGCACCTACTGCTTCATGTCCTCGCACCGCGGCAGCACCGCGATCAACCTGGAGGGCGGGCTGGAGTTGTACCGCGCCAGCAAGGTCGCGCTCAACATGCTCGCGCGGGGGCTTTGGGCGACCAACCGCGAGCGTGACCTGACGGTGCTGTCGATCCATCCGGGCTGGGTGAACACCGCGATGGGAACGCTCGACAATACCGTCGATGCCGAGATCGAGCTGGAGCCGAGCGTGCATGGCGTCGCCGATGTCGTCTAGCGGCACATGGGTTCGGGCGAGAACCTGTATCTTGACTGGCAGGACCAGGCGCTCGCCTGGTGAGCGGATCATCACGCCACCTCAAGGTGTTCGACCTGCTCGCACCCGATATGACCTTCACCATCGAGGGGTCGTCGCCATCGCCGCGGCGGCCGTGCGCGCCTCGAAAGGTTTTCAGGCCTAGATGCGAATGCAAGCGATGATCCGGCAACGATCGTGATTCACTCCCACTCGATGGTTCCGGGCGGCTTGCTGGTGATGTCGTAGGTGACCCGGTTCACGCCGCGTACCTCGTTGACGATCCGGCCGGCGACCCGGGTCAGGAACGCCATCTCGAACGGATAGACCTCGGCGGTCATGCCATCCGTGCTGGTGACCGCCCGCAGTGCGCAGGCCATGTCGTAGGTGCGGCCGTCACCCATCACACCGACGGTACGAACCGGCAGCAGAACCGCGAAGGCCTGCCAGATCGCATCGTACAGGCCGGCGGTGCGGATCTCCTCCAGGTAGATCGCGTCCACCTTGCGCAGCATATCGGCCTTTTCACGGGTAATCGCACCGGGGATGCGGATCGCCAGCCCCGGCCCGGGAAACGGGTGGCGTCCGACGATCGCATCGGGAATGCCGAGTTCCCGGCCCAGCACCCGTACCTCGTCCTTGAACAGTTCGCGCAACGGCTCGACCAGCCGCATGCGCATTCGTTCCGGTAGGCCACCAACGTTATGATGTGACTTGATCGTAACGGATGGACCGCCGGTGAAGCTGACACTTTCAATCACATCCGGATACAGCGTGCCCTGCGCAAGGAATTCCGCTCCACCAATCACGGCCGCCGCTTCCTCGAAGACCTCGATGAACAATCGGCCAATGGTCTTTCGTTTCAGTTCAGGATCCGTGACGCCCTCCAGAGCCCGCAGAAACAGGTCGGAGGCGTCACGGTGCACCAGCCTGATGTTGAAGCGGTCACGGAACGTCTTCAGCACCTCGTCGGCTTCGTTGTGACGCAGCAGGCCGTGGTCGACGAAGATGCAGGTCAGCTGCGCGCCGATCGCCTCGTGGATCAGCACCGCGGCGACCGCGGAATCGACCCCGCCGGACAGTCCGCATATCACTCGCCCCTCGCCGACCTGCGCCTTGATGCGGGCGATCTCGGTGGCGCGGAACCCGGCCATCGTCCAGGAGCCGGACAGGCCGACGACGTCGTGGGTAAAATTCCGCAGCAGCTGCGCCCCATGCGGGGTGTGCACGACCTCGGGGTGGAACTGCACGCCGTAGAAGTGGCGCCTGTCGTCGGCGATGGCAGCGAATGGCGCGCCCTGGCTGGTGGCGACGACGCGGAAGCCCGGCGGCAGACCGGTGACCCTGTCGCCGTGACTCATCCAGACCGGCTCACGACCGCCTTTGGCCCAGACGCCGTGGAACAGCGCGCAATCGGCGGCGATGTCGACATAGGCGCGACCGAATTCGCGGTGGTCGGACGGTTCCACGACGCCACCCAGTTGATGGCACAGCAGCTGCTGACCGTAGCAGATACCCAGCACCGGGACGCCCAGGTCGAACACCGGACGGGGCGCCAAGGGGGGCGTGGCCAGCGGAGACACCGCCTCATGCACCGACGCCGGACCGCCGGACAGGATGATCCCGCGCGGGTTCCAGTCGGTGATCCGAGCGGGGTCGGCGTTGAACGGCCAGATTTCACAATAGACGCCGGATTCGCGCAGACGGCGGGCGATCAACTGAGTCACCTGGCTGCCGAAATCCAGGATCAGGATGCGTTCGGGGGTGTCGGCGGGATCAGGCAGGGCACAGTTCATGACAGGGTTCGCCAGCGCTTGATCCGCCGCCTTGGACCATGCGGGCCGGCCGATTGCAAGCCGCGCGTTTCAGGTCAGGAAGACGCCGCCGTTCACGTGCAGCGTCTGGCCGGTGATGTAGCGCCCATCAGGTCCTGCCAGGAAGCGCACCGCGGCGGAGATTTCCGCCACCGCAGCCTTGCGCCCTAGCGGAATGCCCCGATCGGCGAGCGTGCTGGGCAAGGCTCCGGCGGATGCGCCGCGAACCGTATCGACAGCACCGGGCGCCACGGCGTTGCACGTGATGCCGTGCGGCGCGAGTTCGACCGCGAGCGCCCGCATCAGGCCCTCCAGCCCCGCCTTCGAGGCTGAGACGTGGCAGCGATTCGGGGTGCCGACATGGGTGGAAACTCCCGACAGCGCCACGATCGCGCCACCACCCCGGTTCAGCATGGCCGGCACCGCGGCTCGGGCAAGGATGAACGCACCATCCAGGGCGACCGAGAGGATCTCCCGCCACTCGTGCAACGACATTTCCAGGAACGGCGTCTGTCGGCGCAGGCCGGCGTTGCTGACCAGGATGTCGATGCCGCCGAAGGCCGCAACGGCAGCCTGAACCATGGCCTGCGTGGCGGCCTCGTCCGACACGTCCGCCAGGCAGCCGATCGCCTGGCCCCCTGTTGCATTGATCTCCGCCACCACACCATCAACAGCAGCGCGATCGTGGCGGCCGTTGATCACGACGGACGCGCCGCGCGCCGCGAGGTCTAGCGCGATGCTGCGGCCGATATTCTTGCCGGCCCCGGTAACTAGGGCGACCTTGCCGGCGAATGTCTGGTCCTCCGCTTGTTCGCCTGCTTGAGCTCCAATTTGGGCCATCGTCACGCCGCCCGCAGGATCATGTCAGCGCCCTTCTCGGCGATCATGATCACGGTGGCGTTGGTGTTGCCGGACACCACCGTCGGCATGATCGACGCGTCGATCACCCGCAGCCCCTGCATGCCCTTGACCTTGAGGTCGTTATCGACAACCGCCTTCGGACCGGGTCCCATCATGCAAGTACTGGTCTGATGAAAGGTCGTGCCGGCGGTGGCGCGCACGTGGTCCAGCAGGGCCTCGTCGGTCTGCGCTTTCGGTCCGGGATAGATCTCTTCCTGGCAGTAGCGCTGCATGCTGGCGGTGGCGAAAATCTTCCGGGTGACCCGCAGGCCGGCGACGATGGTGTCGCGGTCAGCCTGGGTGGACAGGTAGTTGGGCTGCATCGCCGGCGCCTGCGTCGGGTTGGGCGACTGGATGCGCAGCCACCCGCGGCTTTCCGGCCGGCATGGGATGGCGACCATGGTGCATCCGGGAAAGCGATGCATCGGTTCCCCGGTTTTTTCCGCGCTGCCGGCGAGGAACTGGTACTGCACGTCCGGACTGTCCAGCTCCGGCCGGGTCTTGACGAACATCCCGATCGGCCCGGCGCCGGTCATCAACGGACCCTTCCGCGCCAGAATCCATTCCGCTCCCGCATAGATCCGGCGGAGCCAACTGTGATAGATCTCGTTCATCGTCACGGTGCCGTCGACGCAGCGGTGAATGATACGTCCGCCGATGTGGTCCTGCAGGTTCTCCCCCACGCCGGGCAGGTCGTGCTTCACATCGACACCGAGCGATTGGAGCAACGCGCCTGGCCCGACGCCGGACAGTTGCAGGATCTGCGGCGAGTGGATCGCGCCGCCGCACAACAGCACCTCGCGCTTCGCCTTGACTTGGTGCAGCGTGCCGTTCTGGCTGTATTCGATGCCCACCGCCTGCTTGCCCTGCAGCAGCACCCGATGGGTCAAGGCTCGGGTCAGGATACTCAGGTTTGGCCGGGATTTGATGGGGTGCAGGTAGCCGACGGCGGCTGAGGAGCGGCGCCGACCCTTGACGGTAAGCTGCAGCGGGCCGACGCCTTCCTGCTGGGCGCCGTTGAAGTCGTCGTTATAGCGATAGCCTGCCTCCTGCGCCGCGGCGATGAACGCGTCGTGCAGCGGGTGGTCGGTCTTGAGGTTCGATACGCCCAGTGGCCCGCCGGCGCCGTGAAATTCGTTGGCGCCGCGTTCCTGGTCCTCGGCGCGACGAAAGTAGGGTAGCACGTCGTCGTAGGACCATCCGGCGTTGCCAAGCTGGCGCCACAGATCGAAGTCCTGGCTTTGGCCGCGGATGTAGATCAGGCCGTTGATCGACGACGAGCCGCCCAGCACTTTGCCGCGGGGCCACGAGATCCGCCGGTTCTGCATCTCCGGCACCGGCTCGGTTTCGAAGTACCAGGCGACCTTGGGATTATAGATGTTGCGGTAGAAGCCGGCGGGAATATGGATCCACGGATCGGTGTCCTTGCCGCCAGCCTCGAGCAGCAGGACGCGGTTCCTGGCATCGGCCGACAGCCGGTTGGCCAGGACACAGCCAGCGGACCCCGCCCCGACGATCACAAAATCGTAGTCCCCCCCGGCAACCATGGCGCTTCCCCTTTGTCTGACCATCGCTGTGTCTGGCCGTCGCTGTTGTGGCCAGTGAAGCGGAACCGCGGCGGCTTGACCAGTCCCGCCTCAGGTCACCACACGCAGGACGGGGCGGGCTTTCACCGCCAGGCGGCGGTAGAGCGCCACGTAGTCCTCGGCCATGCGGCGGGCGGTGAAGCGCTGCTCGAAGCGGTTGCGGATCGCCGGGACGGACAGGCGGTCAAGCCGGGCAACCGCGGCAACCGCGGCGCGTTCGTCGTTGACGATGAAACCGGTCAGCCCGTCGTCGATCACCTCGGGCACCGAACCCGCCGGAAAGGCGATGGTGGGTGTGCCGCAGGCCATCGCCTCGATCATCACCAGGCCAAATGGCTCCGGCCAGTCGATCGGCAGCAGCATCGCCTTGGCGCCGCTGAGGAAAGCGGATTTCTCAGCATCGCCAATCTCGCCGATCATCTCCACCTGGTCGCCATCGATCAGCGGCCGGATGGTGGTGTTGAAATACTCACGATCGGCACGGTCGATCTTGGCGGCGATCTTCAGCTTCATGCCGGCGGCCCGGGCGATGCGGATCGCCCGGTCGGGTGATTTTTCCGGACACAGGCGCCCGAGGAAGGCGAGATAGTCGCGGGGCATCATCTGCGGGGTCAAGAGGTCGGGCGGCAGACCGTGATGGACGGTGCCGATGAAGTTGGCGCTGGTCAACGGACGGCGTTGCGCATCAGAAATAGAAACCATCGGTGCGTCTTCGAAGCAATCATACACCCGCTTCAGTTCAGGCAGATCCAGCCGGCCGTGCAAGGTCGTCATGAAGGGCGTCGGCTGCCGGCTGAGCAGCGAGAACGGCCAGTAATCAAGATGGCAGTGCAGCACATCGAATTGGTGCGCCTGCTGATAGACCTTTTCGATCAGCAGCATTTGCGGCGCCATGAAGTCGCGCAACGTCGGGTCAAATCGCAGCGCACAGGGCCAGATCGCTTCGAGCTGTGCGCGGGTCACCGAGTCACCGCTGGCGAACAGGGTCACATCATGTCCCATCGCCACCAGTTCCTCGGTCAGGTACGACACCACCCGCTCGGTTCCGCCATAGGTGCGCGGGGGAACGGATTCGGTCAGCGGTGCGATCTGGGCTATACGCATGTCGAATGATCCTTCGGTCTTTTTTGTCTTTGCTGAAGGTGCGAGCCGGATCAGGTTTTTTTGCGGCGGCTGGATTAACGATTGGCTAAACTTCGAGAGATCACGGCGAAGTTACCTTTTTCCTGCGACCGCGCCAGCGTGGACTGCGTTTTCACCGTGCCGGCCGCTTCGTCCGCGACAGGTCGCTAAAACAGGGGGCTGATAGATGGCACGACTGGTCGTCGTTTCGAACCGGGTGCCGCTGCCGTCGGAGCGCGGTGCCAAGGCCGGGGGCCTGGCGGTTGCTCTCGCTGATGCACTGCAGCCAGGCTCACTCTGGTTTGGCTGGAGCGGGCGTCGCTCCACGCGTGGATCGGGCACCACTCACATCCAGCGGTCCGAGGGCATTACATATGCAACCGTTGATCTGACGGAGGCGGAATACCGCTCGTTCTACGTAAACTTCTCCAACGGCGCGCTTTGGCCCTTAATGCACTTCCGTCTCGGGCTGCTCGACTTCCGCTCCGAGGATTATGAGGGATACCGCTCGGTCAATCGCCAGTTCGCCGCCGCGCTGGTGCCGCTGCTGCGGCCCGATGACATGATCTGGGTGCACGACTACCACCTGATCCCGATGGCCGCCGAACTGCGGGCGCTGGGCGTCAACAACCGCATCGGCTTTTTCCTGCACACCCCGTTCGTGCCGCCGTCGATTTTCAACGCGTTGCCGCGCTCGGCTGAATTGCTGACCAGCCTGTGCGCCTATGACGTCGTCGGCTTCCATACCTTGACCTACCGGTCGGCGTTCCTGGACTGCATCGAGGGAAACCTGGGGATCCGCGCCGACGCGGACGGCCGCTTCGTCTGGCGTGGCCAGGCGGTGCGGGTCATCGTCGATCCGATCGGCATCGATGCCGCTGCTTTCACCAAACAAGCAACCGAATCCGCCCGCAGCGCCGACTCCCGGCTGTTGCGCGACAGCCTGAGCAAGGGCGGTCTGGCGATCGGGGTGGACCGGCTGGATTACTCGAAGGGCCTGATCAGCCGGTTCGAGGCGATCGGCCGGTTCTTCGCCAATTACCCGCAGCATCGCCGGCAGGTCAGCTTTCTGCAGATCGCCGCACGCTCACGAGAAGAACAAGGTGCCTATCAGCGCCTGCGCCGGGAGCTTGATCGCATCGTCGGCGACACCAACGGACGCTATTCCGAGTTCGACTGGACGCCGCTGCGCTACATGACCCGAGCGGTCAAGCGCGACACGCTGGCGGGATTTTTCCGGTTGTCGCGGCTGGCGGTCGTGACGCCGCTGCGCGACGGCATGAACCTGGTCGCGAAGGAGTATGTCGCAGCGCAGAATCCGGAAAATCCTGGGGTGCTGATCCTGTCTCGGTTTGCCGGGGCCGCCGAGGAGATGACCGAAGCGCTGATCGTCAATCCATATGATTCCGACGAGATCGCTGAGGCCATGCACATCGGCCTGTCAATGGACCTGGAGGAGCGGCGCGAACGTTGGCATGCCCTGCATGAAAAGGTTGCGGTCAACACCGCCGGCCGGTTCTGCACCGTGTTCCTGAACCACCTGGCCCGCGGCGACACCCGCCCGGAGCATCCTCGGTTGCGGGCGATCTCCTGATCGGGTCGGCACGGCCCCAGTTGACAGCGTGGGCGCCTTGGATCTGCTTCCGTCAGCCTGCGGAAAGCCATTGCTGCCAGAATGGCGGTCGAAATGAAGGTTCCCAGAGCCCTGATAGTGCCTGCGATGGGAATATTGTCCCAATCTTGTCCCGGTCCTAGTTGATGGCGAGAATAATGTTCCTCTATCGCGCTTTCGGCTATGGCATGCGCACGGGGAAACTGGCGCAGTCAGTCATGCTGCGGCGTAGCTGGCCCTCGCCGATACGGGCGGCGGCTTGGCGCGGGCGCACCGTCGAGCGCTGCCATCACACCGCACCGTCATACCGTCCAGCAAATCCGCTAGGTGTTGATCACATGGAACCGCGCCGTGCGTCGGGGCTCGGTCATGGCATTTCTTCGCTCAGTAGATGGTCAAGCGTGACGGGACACGCATTGGGCATAGGCAACGGCGGCTGGCCGTCGATCGCCTCTGGGGTCGCGCGCAGCGCCCGGGCGTAGAGCCTGGCCAAGTCTATCCGCTGACGCATGGACGGCGCGTAGCGATCGACTGCCTGGGCGCGGAACAGGCGCGCTTCGGCCTGCCAGTGGGGCACATCTGGCGATAATGGCCAGGCCTCCGCTTTGAGCATTTCGATCAACGCCTGCAGCAACAAGGCGTTGACCGCATGCAGCTGCTCGTTGCCCACGCTCTCGACTTCCTCAATGACGTTCTCCCAATCGATCTGATCGTTGACGCGCTCGCCGCCGGCCAGGCGACGTAGCAGATCGGCTTGGCGCTCGGACCAGATCAGAATGTCGGCGTCGTAATTGATCATGCCCTTGGCCCTTCTTCATCAAGGTCCCGTGGTGCTTTGCTACTTTGACAGCTTGACACCATTCACCACAAGAATATCGCGGCCGCCTTCGATCAGCAGGTCGTGCACCGTTACTCGCCGTTTGGGCGCCGGAGCCGGTGCCGCGATCTGCGGATTGGCCAGCGGGGTGGCCTGGCAGGTGATCGCATCGGCGGGACCGTTGGCGCCGGAGCCGGTGCCGCGACAACCCCGCAGCCGCCGCCCCCGCGCTATGGCAACGCCCGCTATCCGCGCCTTATAGTTCCTACTGATCGGCGAACAGGCCAACCGGCACGCCGGCGACCGGCGCATCGGCGCGGAAAAGGCCACCCAGCGTCGGATGGTCCGCCAGCATTTGCGCCGACTTGCCATCGCGCAGCGTCGTCACGTACAGCGCGTTGTCGGCGAAGCACGGCATGGTGGGACCCGGTACCGGAAAGACCCACTTGCGCAGCAACGCACCGGTCGGGCTGAAGCAGTTGAGGCAGCCCGCTGACGGACCGGCGGACCAGTAATTGCCCTCGGAATCTGTGGCGGCGCCGTCCGGCCGCCCATCCTCACCGGTCAGCGTGGCCAGGATGCGGTGATTGCTGCGACTGCCGATGGCGGGATCGAAATCCCACGCCTCGATAGTGCCCGCCGTTGAATCGGAATGATACATGATCCGCCCGTCGGGCGCCCAGGCCAACCCGTTCGATCCGGCGTAACCATCCTCCTGCTTATCGATGCGGCCGTCGGCGGTGACGCGATACAGGGCGGCGACCTTCTGGCGCGGGCTGTTCCCGTCCATGCTGCCCACCCAGAACGCGCCATCCGGGCCAACCTTTCCATCGTTCAGCCGGTTGGTCGACGGTTCGGCGACCTTCGGCGTCAGATCGGTCAGCACCCCCGACCTTGGATCGAACAACACGACGTGGTGACGCTGGGCGACAACCAGCCGGCCGGAGCGGCAGAGGCCGAAGCTGGCGACCATATCGGGAAAGTCCCAGCCTTCGCGGGCGCCGGTGTCGACCGACAGCGCGTTGATCCGCCGCCCGCTGATATCGCAGAACAGCAACCGCCGCGCGGCCTGATCCCAAACCGGCGATTCCGCCACACCGCAACGCGAGTCCCAAACCAGTTCGAAGTCACCCATGCGGCCGCTTCCCTTGCAAGATCGTTGTCCGGTTATCGCTTCGTGGCGGATGACTGCTGCCCAGCACGCACGCCCGGACAGGCACGCCCGGACAGGCACGCCGATAGAGCAAGCGTTCCATTTCGGGCACCAGGCGCACCAACTCGAAACCGACCTTTTCCAGCACACGCCGCGAGCCAACATTCTCCGGACGAGCAAAAGCCCGTAGTTCGGGCAGACCGAGGACCCCATCGGCCAAGCACGTGCAGGCTGCCGCCAGCTCTGTCGCGAACCCAAACCCCCAGCTGGCCGAATCGAAGTAGTAGCCGATTTCAACGCCCCAGCCTGGATCAAAGGGATCGTCATAAAGGCCGCCGTAGCCGACAATGCGATTATCGGCCTTGGTCACGACCGTCCAGGGCGCGTATCCCTTGCCGCGGCGCTGCCGCTCGTGGACCGCGATACGGCGCCGGCATTCCCGCGCGGAAGCATCGGCGTGGGTAAATCGCATTGCCTCGGCGTCGCCCAGGAACTTAAACAGTCTGGGCACGTCCGCCGAAGTCGGGCGACGCAGGATCAGCCGGGATGTTTCGATCGTCATGCACTCTCCCGCTGGCGCGGCATCGTCATGCACTCTCCCGCTGGCGCGGCATCGCCAGGCTGATGGCCGCATGATCGCAGCACTCCCACTACCCCGCATCGAAAACTAGCAGGCTGGCACCTTCTCGTCACCAACACAGGCTGCGCCGTCCGCGCGATGCAGGGCAGATGTCGAACCGTATCCCAGAAGGCCTCAAAAGCCACTGGCCCAGAGCCCGCTTGCGATCAACCCACAGCACCGACATGCTGCATCCAGGGTTGGGTGTGGGATACGGATGAACGCCAACGCGGCTATCTTCGGCGACCAGGAGGGTCTGGCGGCGCGCCTGCTGGCGGCACTCGATAGCCAGACCGACGACGGCTCGCATGACTGGTCCCACATGTCGCGGGTCTGGCAAAACGCGATCGCGATCGCCGATCGCATGCCTGGCTGTGATCGTTCGGTGTTGACGGCGGCGGTGGTGCTGCATGACTGCGTGGCGGTAGAGAAGAACGCGCCACAGCGATCGCAGGCGTCGCGGCTGGCGGCGGGTCGGGCGCGGACGATTCTGGCGGCGCTTGGATGGGACCCGGCAAAGATCGAGGCGGCGGCGCATGCGATCGAGGCACACAGCTTCTCTGCCGGAATCGTACCGAACAGCCTGGAGGCGCGCATCGTGCAGGACGCCGATCGGCTGGATGCGATCGGTGCGATCGGGATCGCGCGCTGCTTTTACGTCGCTGGGCGGATGGGGTCGGGGCTCTACGATCCGCTCGACCCGGTCGCCGCCCACCGCGATCTGGATGATCAAAGCTTCGCACTGGACCATTTTGCCGCGAAACTGTTCAAGGTGGCGGGTCGGTTTCAGACCGCAGCCGGCGCCGACCTGGCGCAAGCGCGGACGCGGACTATGCAGCGCTTCGTGGACGCGCTGCTGGCCGAGATTGGAGACGCAAACAGATGATAAACGCAGCGATCGTCGGGCTTGGCTGGTGGGGCCAGAATTTGGTGAACAGCGTTCGCGACAGTAAGGCGATCCGGTTCACCACCGCGCACACCCGTACCCAGGCGACGGCCGCTCCGTTCTGCGCCGAGGCCGGGCTGCGCTGGGTCGGTTCCCTGGATGCGGTGCTGTCGCAGGCCGACCTTCAGGCCGTGGTGTTCGCCACGCCGCACAGCCAGCATCCGGAACAGGTGATCCGCGCCGCTCGAGCCGGCAAGCACGTCTTCACCGAAAAGCCGTTCAGCCTGTCGCTGGCAGATGCGACACGGGCGCGGAATGCCGCGGATGAGGCCGGGATCGTGCTCGCGGTCGGGTTCAACCGGCGGTTCCATCCGTCGATGAGTCTCTTGCGCCAGGCGGTGACCAGCGGCAGGCTGGGGACGCTGGTCACGATCAGCGCGGAACAGACCGCGCTGGCTGGGATCACTCTGAAACAGGACGCCTGGCGGGTGCGCGCGGACGAGGCGCCGGCTGGCGCGATGACCGCGATCGGGGTGCATCTGGTCGATGGCATGATCGACCTGTTCGGCCCGGTTCGTCAGGTCTATGCCCAGGTTGTTCGGCGCGCCGCACCGCTGGCGGACGACACCACCGACATCATGCTGCGCTTCGACAACGGCGCGTCGGGGCACATCTTCTGCTCGACCGCGGCGACGCCGCATTACCGGATGGCGGTCTACGGCACGCGCGGTTTCGCCGAGGTGCTGGGACATCCGATGACCACGTTCCGGCTGCTACCCGCGGCCGAGGTCGGCGTGCACCGGGCCGGCGAACCCGAGGTGGCAGAGACCCCCGGCTTCAACATGCTGGCGGCGGAACTGGAAGCGTTCGCCGCCAGCATCGCCGCCGGACAAGCGTTTCCAACACCGCTGGACCAGATCATGCACGGTGTGGCGGTGTTCGAGGCGATCGCGGCGTCGGCCGCCACGGGCGAGCCTGTCACGCTGGGCGCGGACTAGAGCGCCTGCGGGCCCGGAGCAAATTGCGTTTTCGCATCGGTTTAGCGGCCCGTGCTATCGCCGCGGACAAAAAGTGCGCGCACCTTGGTGGCGGAGGTTGACGGTCGCGCGGTGACGCTGGGTGACACGGCGGATGCGATCGAGCAATTGCCGCCGAACGTGCGGGCCATGCCGTTCGCGGCGGTGTTCCTGGGCATGATCGACAAGGTGGTGCGCGAGCAGGCGCTGGTTATCCGGGCCTATCAGCTTGGCCTCGATGAGGACCCGGTGGTCCGGCGCAAGCTGAAAGCGGCGAATGACCAAGTGTTGGCGAACGAGTTGCTGCACCGTGAAATCTCCAGGAGCATCACCGAGCAGGCGCTGCTCCATCGGTAACGGAAAGAGGTGGCCGGCAGGCGGGGACCGGAAGAGGTCCATGCGCGGGTTATCGCTGTGCCGTCCGAGCCGGCGGCGATGGGCATCATCGCGAAGCTGCAAGTCGGGGAGGATTTCGCGACCCTGGCAAGGCAATCCAGCCTGGACGCCACGGCCGCCGCCGGTGGCAACCTGGGCTACGTTCCGCTCAGTGGCCTGAACCCAGAGGAACAGGCTGACCCGCGATGGGCTCACCGACACGATCGCCGAGTGCCCGTATTGGGAGATGGGCGCGGCCTGGACCTGCGGGCCAAGCGATCTGAACGGCGACCTCGCGGCGATCAGTAGCGGGCGCGATGCCGACCTCGGGTTGCCGAGCGCGGGCTTCGGCCGTTGATCAGCCTGGGGGCGCCGGTCAGGATGAACGTGAACAGCGATGACGACCTGACAGCGAACATCGCCATCCGGGCTGCAAACACGTGGTCCAGGACGACGATCACCGGCTTGAGCACGGCGGTGGCGGGCGGCGCGTCGACTGCGCGGCCGGACAACCGAACAACGCAGCCAGGACCAGCTTCAGCACGCCGGCCGCTGCTGACCTGACGACCTACGTGGGTGGGGCTCCGTCGACGCAAAACTTCGCGCCGGCCACGCCATTGCAGGTCACCTACGACCTTCGTACCAGCGCCATGTACGGCAGCACGCCAGCGGATGTTCTGTCGCTCAATCATGCCAGGCTGGTTTACACCTCGGCCTCGGAACCGGCTTCGATCGTGCTGCTGGTGAGCGGCATCGGCGGCATCGCGGCGGCACGTCGCCGGTCCACGCGCGCCGCCCCCTACCTTGCGTGCTCGGTCGCCCGCCAACCCGGCGCGCATATTGCGGCACACCGAGGGTTGGCGGGGTTCAATCGGTACACGCTACCTGGCGTTAGGTGACTCGGCGTTAGGTGACTCGGCGTTAGCGGAAGGGGGTCCGAAGCGGCGGCACGTCAGGGCAAAACCTGCGCTCGCCGGCGGCGATCAGACTAGCGAATAGCCGGAGCCGCGGATGGTCACGCCACGGCCCTTTGCATCCTCTATCCAGCCGTATTCCTTCAGGATCTGCTGGCTATAGGTGACGCGGCCGTTCACCTTGGCCGGTGGTTCGCTCGCCAACAGCAGAGTGGCGCGCGCCATCATGATCGGATGTTCACCTTTGGGATCGTCAACCCCTGTCACCAGCTTGTGGTGAATCGTCCCCGGCGTCGGCACCACCTGAGAGGGGGAAACCGCGGAGACGCTGATGCCGTCATACCGCGCGACCTCCTGCGCGAGGCCTTGGGTAAACCGCTCCAACGCCGCCTTGGTCGCGCCGTACATGACGCCGCCACGCACCGTGTTGTCCTCATAGGGCCCCCTGCCCGGCCCAATCGCCGCACCCGAACTGATGTTGACGATGGCACCAGAGCGGCGGGGGATCATGTCCGTCAGGACTTCCTTCGCCAGGATGAACGGGGCATGCACGTTGATGGCGAAGCAGCGCATCCAGCGATTGGTCGGGTAGGTCTCGGTCGGCAGGTAGTAGTTCAACGCCGCGTTGTTGACCAAAATGTCGATTGGGCCGTAGGCCTGTCGGGCAGCCCGGACCAGAGCGGCGCAATCGGCTTCCGAGGACACGTCGGCGGTGACGGGCGTCGCCTGTCCGCCCTTGTCTCGGATGAGTTCGACGGTGCGTGACAGAGACCCCTCCAGCATTCGGTGGTCGCCCTCGTTCAGGGTGCGGGCGGCACACACCACCTTGGCGCCTTCCGAGGCGAAGAGTTCAGCGATCTGCTGGCCGATGCCGCGGCTGGACCCCGTTACGATCGCCACCTTGCCCGTGAGTTTTCCCATGGTTCGTTTCCTTCCTCGCCGCGCCTATGATCGGAGCCGGACGGTACAGCTACGTTCGGCCGGCGCCAAGGCGCTGTAGCGCTTTCGACCTGGCATGGATCTCCTCACACAAATGCCTGTGCTATAACTTTGCATGACAGCTGCAGTCATCAGGCCCGTCAGACGCGCCGACGCCGACGAACCCATCCGGTCCCGTGTTGCCAGCTGTTCGACAGCTTCCAGCTTGATGTCGAGGGGCGGCTCGCGTTCGTCGATCTGCCTGATGCTCATGAGATCGCTGTCGTTGATCTCGCCAGTGGCCAACCCGCTGGATGGCGCGTGCCAAACTTAAGCGGCAACTTTTCCATGGCCTATGGCACGTAGGATGCAATTCTGGCCGTGGCACCTCGCGGCCCGCAAGGGTTGGTGCTCCTGCACATCGGAAGCGGCACGTTGGAGCTTGACCGGCTTTTTGTCGCGGCCTGCGCCAGGTTCCTTGGTCTCGGCTCGGATGCGGCCATACGTGTGTTGCGCCCTGAGCCGTGATTCCGGTGCGCAAGACAATCATCTCACATGAGGCTGACGATGACGATTGTATAGCCGATCCGTGCGACCTCGCTATTTCCACCCGCACGCGCTAGACACCGCGCCAACTCCCTCCCTCCCGACTGAACGGTATCCTCAAGCATGTTGCAGATCGATGACCTCGTGTTCAACGCATGGGGCCGGCGCTTTTTTGATCACGCCAGCGTGCTGATCCCATCCAACGCCAAGGTGGGCCTGGTCGGCCGCAATGGCGTCGGCAAGTCCACGTTGTTCAAGCTGATCCTGGGCGAATTCACCGCCGACGACGGCGCGATCAACCTGCCGAAGGCCGCGCGGGTGGCCAGTGTGGACCAGGAACACCCGGCGACCCCGGTCAGCCTGCTGGATACCATCCTGGCGGCGGACGAGCAGCGGGAGGCGCTGAACGCTGAACTGGAAACCGCCGGACCGGAACGGATCGCCGACATCTACGCCTGCCTGATGGAAATCGACGCCGATCGGGCGCCGGCACGCGCCGGTGAGATCCTGGCCGGCTTAGGATTCTCCACCGCCGACCTTGTGCGTCCGATGGCCGAATTCTCCGGCGGCTGGCGCATGCGCGTCGCTCTGGCCGCCGCGCTGTTCGCCGCACCCGACCTGCTGCTGCTGGACGAGCCGACCAACTACCTCGACCTTGAGGGGGCGATGTGGCTCGAGGCCAGGCTGCGGAAATACCCGAACGCGGCGATCATCATCAGCCATGACCGGGAGCTGCTGAACAACTCGGTCGGGGCGATCCTGCATCTGCACCATGGCAAGCTTGACCTCTACACCGGCGGCTACGACGACTTCGAACAACGCCGGGCGGAGAAGACGCGTCTGCTGTCGGCGTTCCAGGCCAAGCAGGAAGCGGAACGCGCGCATCTGCAAAGCTTTGTCGACCGCTTTCGCGCCAAGGCCAGCAAGGCCGCCCAGGCTCAGTCGCGTATGAAGCGGCTTGCCAAGATGCAGCCGGTTTCCACGACGATGGAGGAGCGGGTCGCGCCGTTCAGCATCCCCTCCCCCGCGCGCCCGCTGGCGCCGCCGTTGCTGGGCCTGGAAGCTGCGGCCGTCGGCTATGACGGGGAGCCGGTTTTGCGCAATCTAAACCTGCGGCTGGATGTGGACGACCGCATCGGGTTGCTGGGCGTCAACGGCGCCGGCAAGTCGACGTTCGCCAAGATGGCCGCCGGCGCGCTGGATCTGCAGTCGGGCCATATGCGACGCGAGCGGCGCATCAAGGTCGGCTGGTTCCATCAGCACCAGATCGAGGCACTGGACCCCGCCGACACACCGCTGGATATCATCCGGCGCGAGCGTGAGGACGACAGCGAGACCGCGCACCGCGCCAGGCTGGCGGGGTTCGGCATCGGCTTCGACAAGCAATCCACCACGGTCGAGAACCTCTCGGGCGGCGAGCGGGCTCGGCTGCTGCTGAACCTGGTGGCGATGGCCGCGCCGCATCTGCTGATCCTGGACGAGCCGACCAACCATCTGGACATCGACAGCCGCCGGGCGCTGCTGGATGCGTTGAACGACTACCAGGGGGCTGTCATCCTGATCACCCATGATCGGTCATTGATGGAACTGGTGGCCGACCGGCTGTGGCTGGCGGCGGACGGAACGGTCGTGCCGTTCGACGGCGATATGGACGACTACGCCCGGCTGGTGCTGGATCGCGCCAAGGGCGGCAGCGCACCGAGCCAGATGCGTGGGAACAAGGGCAAGCGCATCAAGAAGGCGGCGTGACGCGTTTGAGGGAAACATCGTAGTTTGCCATAATCCCGCGATGCCGACCGGGGTAGACATCCCGGCCACATGCGGGGAGCCTAAAGTAAAGCGCCAAGGGAGAGAGACCGAAAGGGAGAGAGCCCCAAAGGAGAGCGACGATGCGTTTCGGACTTTTCGGCGCCGCGCAGGCGCAACGCGGCGGGCCGGATGTCGACAGCGCGGCCGGGTTCAACGATTACATTGATTACCTAATCGAGGCCGAGGCGCTTGGTTACCACAGCTGCTTCATCGTTGAGCATCACTTTACCGGCTTCGGACAGGTGTCCGCCCCGCTCAATCTGCTCAGCTGGGTCGGCGCCAAGACCACGACCCTGCGGCTCGGCACGGCGGTGATCGTGCTGCCGTGGCACAACCCGGTGCTGCTGGCCGAACAGGCAGCGACAGTCGATCTGCTGTCGGGCGGGCGGTTGGATTTCGGCATCGGCAAGGGCTATCGCCACAACGAGTTCGCCAGCTTCCGGATCCCGATGGAAGAAGGTGGGGCGCGTTTCCAGGAAGCCATCGACATCATCACCAAGTCCTGGACCGCGAACGAGCGCTTTTCGTTTCATGGCAGGTTCTGGCAATTTGACGACATCATCGTCGAGCCACCGACCCAGCAGAAGCCGCATCCGCCGTTCTGGCAGGGTGCCGGCCATGCAGAGAGCATCCGCAAGGTAGCGGCGCGCGGGCACAATTTGTTACTGGATCAGTTCGCGTCGATTGACGAGACGATTACTCGCTTCAACACCTACAAGGCGGCGATACTAGGGAACGGCTCCGGCTTCGACCCGGCCCAGGTTGGCGTCGCCCGAGCCTTCTTCATCGCCGATACACCGGAAGAGAAGGCCGCCGCGGTGGACCGGCGGATCACCGGACAGCGCCGGCTGCACGCGATCAGCCAGCGACCCGACGGCAACAATACCGCGAGCATCATGGCGTTCTCCGATACCCGCGAGGCCAGCGAGGAAAGTGCACTGTATGGCACGCCGGACGAGATCTGCCGCAAGCTTGAGCGGTTGCAGGCGCACGGCGTGGACTATGTGTTGCTGAATGGCGGCGGCACCTCACGCCAGAACCTGCAACGGTTCGCCAGGGAGGTGATGCCGCATTTTCGGACCAAGGCTCCGTGTAGGACGGCCGCGGCTGAGTAGACCCGCCAGGCAGATCGCGTCGCGACCGTCACCGGCGGGCAGCGTTTCGGGCCGAGCGGAAGTCACGCCGGATGGCTGCGACATGTCCGGATTAGGTTGATCATCCCGCGTCTATCCCGACCGAACCGTTGCCCCGGCGTGGTCCTCACAAGACGGTCATCCGGGCACTAATTGATTGTCATCATCCGGCCGCCTGCATAGCATTCGCCTTGTATGATCCGTAGTCCCTATGACCTTGTCGTATTGCGAAGACGCGCGGAGCTTTGGCGAGCGGAGGCGGCGGCGGCGACGTTGGAAGCGATGCGTATCTTCTGTCTGACCGAGGCGGAACTGTGCGAGCGTCGCGTGCAAATGTCGCTGTCGACGCCGGTCATTCGGGATGGGGTGGACTGCTAGGGCCACGCCGCGGTCGCCCGACTGTGACCACGTTGTTCGCGTTCGATGATCGGCGACTGATTCAAAGGTTTAGGCGGTTGCGCCCAGGCGGATGTCGACCGAGCCGCGTGAGGGCTATTTAACCAAGTGAACGCTAAATCGGTAAGCGATAATCGGTCAGGTCGCGACCCCCGGCGCAGTTCGACAAGTTTCTGTATTAGATAATGTAGTGAGATTAGTCTTCCTGCTTGGGCGATACTTGGGTGGGCGCCGTGCCTCGGGTCACGATCTTGCGGCGCTTCCCGTTTAACCAAATTATTGTTCTTGTATCATAACATACTCTCAGCCGGCGGGGGACCGGAATGCGAGGAGGCTTTGATACATCAGTGACGGCGTGCCGCACCTGCGGCTGGCCGTTCGCGCAAACTCGCGAAGACCCCGGTCAAGCGCGAAACCGACTGCTTCCTGAACCGTTGGCTTCGGACCACGTGCAGCGACCGAAGATCGGCGACGCGCGCCGGTTGATTTTTGAGCTCCGGGTAACAATGCCTCGCCAGTTTCACCATCGTTCGAACGGGCTGCAGCTTCTTGAGCATCTGCGCGAGTGCCCCGGCTGCGGGTTTTTCCAGCGCTTGCCGACGCTACCGCCCAGAAACCTGGCGCGATGTGTGCGCTGCGAGTGTCGGCTTGAACGCCATAACACGAACTCACCGATCTTCACGCCCATGGCTCTCGCGGTCAGTTCGGCAGCGCTCTATCTGCTGGCGGTTACCCAGCCCCTGATGACGCTTAACATTTATGGCCGCGCTCGGACGATCGGCCTGTTCACCGGCCCTCTGGTGTTGTTCGGCGAGGGCTGGGAACCGGTCGGCCTGCTGGTCCTGCTGGCAACCGTCGTCTTCCCCGCGATCGTGATCGGGCTCACGCTGATGATCACCCTGAGTGTGGCGCGCAGGCGGATCTCGGCGGTGACCGCAAAATTGGTTCGCTGGTACGACCGATTGCGACCGTGGTCGATGGCCGAAGTCTACATACTGGGTGTTTTCGTCGCCTACTCCAAGCTGATTGACTTGGCCCGAGTCGAGATCGGGAACGCCGTCTACGCCATCCTCGGCCTGATGATCACGATGGCGTCGACGGACGCCACGCTGCGGGTGGACCTGATTTGGCGATGCAAACGCATTACGCGCACGGGTGACGGGATCCCGGCGCGATCAGCCAGGGACGATGTCCGCAGTGAGGAGCGGGGCGGTCAAGACGGGAGCCGTGAAGCTGGCGGCGGTGCGGAACTGCCGCCTGCGTGGAAGATCGTTGCCTGCACCGCGTGCGGCCTGGTCTGCTCGGCCACCGATCGCTTGACGCGTGAGGCGTCGGCTGGTCCCTGCCCACGCTGCGGGCAGACGCTGCGTCAGCGCAAGCCTGACAGCCTGAGACGCACGGCGGCGCTGCTGTCGGCTGCCATGGTGCTCTATATTCCGGCGAACCTGTTTCCGATCATGACGATCATAAAGCTCTACCAGGGTGGCGGGCACACCATCCTTGGCGGCGTGCGCGAACTTTACCAGGCCGGAATGCTGCCGTTGGCGCTGCTGGTGTTCTTCGCCAGCATCACGGTGCCGGTGCTGAAAATCCTCAGCCTCAGCGTGATGATGCTCGGCACATGGCGGCGTTCGGAGATCCGACTGGTGGATCGCTCGAGACTGTACCGGGTCGTCGGCTTCATCGGACGGTGGTCGATGATCGACGTCTTCATGGTGTCGATCCTGGTGGGCCTGGTGCAGTTTGGCGCGCTGGGCAACATCACCGCCAACGCCGGCGTGGAATCGTTCGCCGCCGTCGTCGTGCTGACGATCTTCGCCGCCAACGCGTTTGATCCCCGCCTCATGTGGGACGCGGCAGGGGCGAACGGCGCCTGGCATTCGGAGCGGCGGCTTGGCGCGGCCGCTGAACCGGATCCTGAGCGGACCACCGCCAAAGCGGAGACCGCGCGCGCGTGAGCGGTTCCGATCAACCCGGCGCCGACACGCGCGGCGATCAACGGTTGCCGCCGGAAGCGACCCGTCATCGCACCCGCTTCTCGGTGATCTGGATCATTCCCATCGTGGCGCTGGGCATCGCGGCGTGGCTTGGCTGGCAGGCTTACTCCCGCCGGGGTCCGGAGATCACGATTGAATTCCAGAGTGCGGACGGACTGACCGCCGGGCAGACCCAGATCAAGCACAAGTCGGTCGGGCTTGGCACGGTTCAGAGCGTGGTGCTCAGCAAAGACCTGAAGCAAGTCGAGGTCCATGTGCAAATGAGCGCACAGGCCGCACCGTTACTGACCGACCATGCCCGATTCTGGGTAGTCCGGCCGCGGCTGAACGGGCTGAACATTTCCGGTCTCGAAACCCTGGTTTCCGGCGCTTTCATCGCTGTGGATCCTGGGCCGCCCGGCGGCCAGGCGGCGACGCGTTTCAAGGGTCTGGACGCGCCACCCGGCGTGCGTTCGGACGAACCGGGCCGCACCTACACGCTGATGACGAACAGCCTGGGCTCGATCGCCCAGGGCGCGCCGATGTTCTTTCGCGATATCGTCGTCGGCGAGGTGCTTGGTTACACCATCCCGCACGGCGGGATCGGTCCAATTCCGGTCAACGTGTTTGTCCGCGAGCCGTATGACCATTTCATCCGCCAGGACACACGCTTCTGGGACGTGTCCGGCGTCGAGGTCGCCGTCGGCGCCGCCGGGTTCCGCCTGCAGGTCCAATCGCTTCAGGCGCTGCTGTCCGGGGGTGTGGCCTATGGCCTGCCACGGCAGCGGCGGGACATGGCGGTGCCGGAGGCGGCCGATAATGCGACCTTCAAGTTATACGACAACAAAAGTGATGCCGACATCGCGGGCTATCGCGAGCAGACCAAGTTCGTGACCTATCTGGAGAGTTCAGTTCAGGGACTGGCGGTGGGCAGTCCGGTCGACATGTTCGGCTTTCAGATCGGCAACGTGACCGGGATCCAGCTGAAGGTGGATCCGGCGCATGGCCACGCGCGGTTACGGGTTTCGATGGAGGTCCAGCCTGAACGCTTCCTGTCGGAAGACGAGATCACCAAGAACTCCGCGCTGACCGCGGTCCAGGCAATGGTGAACAACGGCATGCGGGCGGAAACCAGCTCATCGAGCCTGATCACCGGATCATCGATGATCGCCCTGACTTTCGTGTCCAACGCGCCGCCATTCACGGTCACCAAGGAAGGCGAGGCGCTGGTGCTGCCCAGCCAGCCCGGATCCAGCCTGCCCGGGATCGAGGACGCCTTGTCCGCCATGTCGAACAAGCTTGCGGCGATGCCGGTCGATCAGATCGGCCAGAACCTCAACAAGCTGCTGGTCCGTGCGGACGGCACCTTGAACGATCCCGACCTGAAGCAGGCATTGTCCGAACTGAACAAGTCGATACAGGGGGTGCGACAACTGGTTGCGCAGACCGATCGTGGTACTGCGCCGCTGATGCAGCGTCTGCCAGAAATGTCGCGGCAGCTGCAGCAGACGATCGCGCATGCCAACGAGGCGCTGGGCAGCTACGGCGGTGACTCCAGTGTTCACCGCGACCTTGACCAGGTCTTGGAACAACTGAAGCAGACCGCGACTTCGCTGCGGATGCTTGCGGATTTCCTGAACCGGCATCCGTCTTCCCTGCTGTTCGGGCGGAAGGGTCCGTGAGACGTCACACGCGCCCGGCGCGTTCAGCTGGTGGGGTTTCGCGACTGGCCGCGGCGGCGGTTGTTGCCCTCAGCCTGGGCCTGTGGCTCGCCGGCTGTGGCTCGGTGCAGCCACGGTACTATACCTTGACGCCGTATCCCGGCACGCCGCGGCGCGGCGGACCTGCGACGGTGAAGGTGCAGACCCCGACGGTGGCGGATTACCTCAGTCGGGACTATATCGTGCTGAATAACAGCGGCAATCAGCTTCGTCTTGCCCGGAATGCCGCGTGGGCGGAGCCGCTGCCCGCGGCGATCGGTCGCAACCTGGCTTTGGACCTGAGCCAGCGCCTGCCGGGCAGCAGCGTTTTCACATCGAATAGCGGCATCTCCTCGAAGGCGGATGCGCTCGTGGAGGTGAACGTCTCACAGTTCGCCGAAGATCAGGCGGGACAGGCGGAGATAATGGCGACGGTGTCGGTGCACCGCCCTGATGCGCCGGTGGCCGATATCCTTTCGGTGCATGTGGTGACGCCGTTGCAGAACAGAGGACAGGCCGCGCTGGCGGCTTCGCTGAGCCAGGCGCTGGGTCAGGTCGCCGACACGGCGGCGGACGATTTGCGGGGTTTGGGTGCGAGAGGACGTTGGTGACAGAGTTTGTTTGGGCGAAGTTTCTTGTTGGGGCTGGATGGCCCAGACTGCGGACCGCGAAGAGCTACAGATCACTGCACAACGGCTTGTCGTTCAGCTTGGCGCCCATCTGTCCATCGACCAATCGGGACAGCGATTTCAGGATATAGTTTTCGGACACTTTTGACAGTAGTTCTTCAGCCGATCCGGTCTTAACTTCAGGTGTCTCGAAAATGACCGTTTATCGGACATGACACCATGCTATCGACAGCTCCTACACCCATCCATCGCTGATCCTGGTGGGGCTCTCCACATATGAGACCACCTTCCGATGAATTGGTCCGGATCCACCACTCGTTGGTTGTCACCTGGATCGCACAGTGCGTCCTGGAGACTACCTTTCCAAGGCGCTCAGCGGGCACGATTTCTGACCGGCCATCGGCATCGTCATTTGACTAATGCCGATGCCTGTTAGCAGTCGCTTGTGAAACCTCTTCTATCAGACTGCCTTGCATGCGATGGTAGACGACCGGAGCAGAGGGAACACCTATGGCAGACGAGTTTGCCGCAAAGCAGTTGGACAATTTTTACAAAGCTGCATCATCATTAAAGCTCTTCAGCCGTGCTGAACTCAATGATGAAAAGAACCGCTCGCAGATCGAAAAGCTTTATGTAGACCCTCTCCCCAACGAGCAGGCATTCAAGACCCTCCTAGGCGACAGCACAACAATCATAGTGGGTCGGAAGGGCACGGGTAAGTCCACAGTATTTCAGCGCGTTCAGCATGAGATAAGGAAGAAAAAGTCAAATATAATTTCTGCGTACATGGATATACGCAATGTCTATGAGTCGTCTCAGATAGATCAGATAGAGCCAGAGCGCGTTGAACAACTGGCAACTGCCATGTCACCCACTCAAATGAGAAAGTTTCTGCTTTACAAGCGTTTTTTTCGAACGCTCATAAACGATATTCAATTCGAGCTTAGGACGCAGGTGGAACAGAGCTTCCTTTCCCGTTTACGAGAGCGCGTCAGGGGTTCGGCAGCCGAGGTGTTTAAAGGTCTCGATGCGATTGTCGCTCGGATTGATAAGCCTGAGTATGAGAATATCGGCGGCTTTGTTGCAGTTTCTAACACGTCAAAAGAATTAAAAAAGGCAAAAAGGGTGATTTCGGCGAATGCCGGACTCAGTGCCTCTGTTTTGAAGGCTGATATTAGTACCTCAGCAAAAGTCGGACTTGAAGCGACGAACGAGCAGAGTGGAGATCTAGAGCAAAGCTACGTGCAGCTTTTGATGCGGATAGTGGGAGTGAATGAGATAATTGCGGAGATAAAGATGATACTCGCAGCACTTGGGATACGATATCTATACGTTTTCCTCGACGATTTTTCGGAACTTCCCGAGGAACCAATGCGGTTATTGGTCGATAGCCTGATATCGCCCCTTACTCGCTAGTCTGATTTCATTAAATTCAAAATTGCGGCGTATCCAGGCCGGGTCTATCTAGGATCCCTAGATAAGACCAAGATTGAGGAAGTCCACCTTGATATGTATGGTCTTTATGGCGGATCTGGTGTCACGAAGATGGAGGAAAAAGCAACTGATTTTGTGAAGCGCGTTGTAGAACGGAGGCTGTCAGTCTTCTGTAAAGGGGGCCCAGATATCTTCTTTGGCGGGCGTTCGGACGATATCTGGCGGATCCTATTTTACGCGACGATGGCGAACCCGCGAATTCTCGGCCATGTGATGCTTTATGCGCATGAATCTCACCTTCTGTATGGGAAGAAGATAGGCGTTCAAGCTATTCAAGAGGCGTCGCAGCGATATTATGAGGAGAAGGTGACACCATTCTTCTCCACCGGACAGTATCGCACCTCGTTCCATGAAAGATCCTCAATTTTTTCATTGAAGGAACTGCTTGAGAAGATGGTTGGTCGGGCTCGAAGCATAAGACAAGAAGATCGGCACACAAGGAGTGGGCGAGACCGTTCGTATTCGAGCCATTTTTACCTTTCCCACGAATTTGAGGATCTCCTTTCATCGTTAGAGTTGGCGTTCTTCATAACAAAATACTTCGAGCAATCGGATAGAATGGGAAATAGAGTATCAATATATGCCTTTAATTATGGGCTATGCATGAAATACCAAATCGGCTTCGGGAGACCGGCTGAACGTCGAGAGGACAGGTTATACTTCGTTGATCGAGTATTTGACTATAACTCGGTCATACGATCTTACATGATCGCCAACCAGGAAATCACCTGCGACAAATGCGAGGCGAGGTTTGATATTACGATGCTTCCTGCGGTCAAGCTGCTCAATATGCGTTGTCCAACTTGCTCCAGTGGAACATGCCAGGTGGTAAACTTGTCGCGGAAATACGGCGACATGCTTGAGACAATCCGCCCCGAACTTCTGCTGCCGGAGACGGAATTGAATATTCTCCTCACCCTTCACAACGAAGAACGGGAGATGGTAGCGTCTGAGATCGCGGGGGAACTAGATTGCTCAGGCCAACTGGTGGGGCGACGAGCGAAGAATTTAGCGGAGAGGTCTCTAATCAATCGTACCCCCACTAGCGGCGTATTCAAATACGAGATCACCCCAGAGGCCGAATCTGCCTACTTTGCCGACCTCGGCACCGGTGATCTGAACGTCAATATCTCGGATGAGGACGACTAAGGCACGGCCGCTGAGCATTATCCTCCGGTGAAGGGTGCTGCCCCGGCCATAGCCAGCCCGGCCCCGTTTCTAAGCGGGGCTGGATGAGGCTGATTCACCAATCATGCGCGCCGGTCTCAGGCTCGGCGTCTTTGCCGCTCCGATTCCTGAACCAATTCCGCAATGGCCTCCCACACCTTTTGTTGGTAAACCCGCGAGCGATCCTAGATAGTCGGGCGCCTCAAGCGGCTATATGCCGACGGACCGAAAGCTTCTATGAAGCCGTCGGGCGAATTTTGCCCGTGGATGCACCCGACATGAGTTTGTTCAGCACCATCAAAGACGCGATCTTCGGATCACCTGAAGCGAAGTCAGCCGTCACGCCGGACGTTGTTGCAGCCGTATCGCCCCCGAGTCAGGATTCGTCAGCGAGCATGGTTCCCACGCCTAATGCTGAAACCAAATCGGCAACCCGGACGCTTCCGATTGATGTGAATGCAACATTGGCTGCATTAGCCGCCAAGAGTGGTCAACCACTCAATTATCAAACTTCGATTGTCGATCTGCTCAAGTTGCTTGGTCTCGACAGCGGGCTGTCGCATCGCAAAGAACTCGCCAAGGAGCTTGGCTATTCGGGTAGCGAGGACGACTCAGCCACGATGAATACATGGCTGCACGCCGACGTGATGACGAAATTAGCCGCCGACGGCGGTGTGGTTCCAGACGATTGGAAACATTAGACTGAGAGGATGGTTATCGCCGTCAGTTGTCCCTTCGGCGTTCCGGCCCCCTCGCTCCTGTCAGATGTGCTGTTAAACATAGTGCCGGAAACCGACATGAGCATTCCGGTTTTTCAATGTGTTGTGGGTGTTTGATAGCATGGCGTCCCGTACGAGATTCGAACTCGTGTTACCGCCGTGAAAGGGCGGTGTCCTGGGCCTCTAGACGAACGGGACAGGCCGTCACCGATAGCCGCGAGCATCGGGCCGGCGGTGGGTAGCGGACCCATCTTCACCGGTCAAGCGCTGTTGTCCGGATGCCCGGTCAGGCCGCCGCGGCATCTGAAATCACGAAGCAGGGACTGACCGAACCATTCCATTCCTCAGCCCGCAAATGGCCAGCAAGATGCAGCGGCGCGCCGGCACCGCCCGCCAGCAGAGCATCGGCCAGGGCGCCCGCCCGGGCACGGAACATCATTGCCTTCAGCCGGGGACCATCGCCCTCGCCTTCGATAAAGGCGCGGATCGAGTTGCCGTCCCGGCCGACCCGATCCACCCGCACCACGCGGGCACGATGCAGCACCAAGGTGGGCTCCTCATTTCCGGCGCCAAACGGGGCGAGCCTTTGCAGATGGCGAGCCGTTTCGGTGTTGGCGCCGGACACCGCCAGGGTGCCCTCGACGATGAGTTCGGCGGCGCCGGGCATGGCGGCGGCGGCGGACAGGCGGTCGTCGAGGAAGGCGTGGAACGCATCCAGCCGGTCTGTCCTGACAGAGAACCCGGCTGCCATCGCATGGCCGCCGCCGGTCAGCAGAAGACCCGCCTGCCGAGCAGCGATGACCGCCGCGCCCAGGTCGACACCCGGCACCGAACGGCCGGACCCCTTGCCTATGCCGTCGGCGAAGCCGGCGACGCAGGCCGGGCGGTTGAAACGTTCCTTGATCCGGCCGGCGACGATGCCGACTACCCCGGGATGCCAGCCCTTGCCCGTCACCAGCACCGCGGCGCGCCCGGCGGCGACCTGGACCGCCGCGGCGTCCATCGCGGCGTCCATGATGCCGGCCTCGACCTCCTGGCGCAGGCGATTGATCGCCTCGAGCTTCTCGGCCAGGGCCAATGCCTGGATCCGGTCCTCGGTCAGCAGCAGGCGCAGACCCAGGTCGGCCTCGCTGATGCGGCCGCCGGCATTAATCCGCGGACCCAGGGCATAGCCGCAGGTCGCGGCGTTCAGCTTCGCCTGCGCCTGGGTCACGTCCAGCAGCGCGGCGATGCCGGGGCGGGCGCGGCGGCCCATCACCTTCAGGCCCTGGCATACTAAGGCACGGTTGACACCGGTCAACGGCATCACATCGCAGACGGTGGCCAGCGCCACGAGGTCCAGCAGACCCATCAGATCCGGTTCCGGCCGGCTCGCGAAGAAGCCCAGGCGGCGTAGCGCCCGAACCGTCGCGACCGCGGTCAGGAAGGCGACGCCGGCGGCGCACAGGCCGGTCAGGCCGGAGGTATCATCCAGCCGGTTCGGGTTGACGGTCGCCAGGATCAGCGGCGGCGGCCCTTCGGCCTTATGATGATCCAGTACGATGACCTCGGCCTGACCGGCGACGGCGGACAGCGCGAGCGCGGCGGCGGTGCCGCAGTCGACGCAGATGATCAGGCTGGCGCCGCGCATCAGCAGGGCGGTCAGGGCGGCCGCGTTCGGGCCATACCCCTCCTTGATGCGATCCGGCACATGGTGGTGAACGAGACAGCCAAGGGTTCGCAGCAAGCCGACCATCAGGGCGGCGCTGCAGGCTCCATCGACGTCGTAGTCGCCATAGACCGCGACCGTTTCGCCCGAGCGGACGGCATCGGCGAGGCGGGCGGCGGCGATGTCCATGTCGATCATGGCCGACGGGTCCGGCAGCAGCACCCGCAACGTCGGCTCCAGGAAGTGGGCGGCGGCATCGATGCCGATGCCGCGGGCGGCCAGCAAACGGCTGACGATCTCTGGCAGGTCGAACCGTTGGGCGATCGCAGCGGCGACACGGTCCTCGCCGGTGCGCCATACCCAGCGGCGGCCGGACAGGCTGCTGACGACGCCCAGGACGGTGTCGCATTGGCTCAGCACGGGCGCAAGCAAGGGGTTGACCCGCAGGGCACGAAGAACCACGGAGGTATGTCCCCGGTGACGACGATTTCATCCCATTGCCACCGCCGTTGGCGTCGCTGTCTGGTCATGATGCATGCACGCCACCGGGCTTTATCGGGTTCGCTAAACTGGTATCGCGCATCAAAGACGAGCGATACCTCGTTGTTGTTGTTCGTTTGCAGTATCCGAGTCATGCGCCTGCTCGCGGACGCTGCGCGTGCGGCGCTTCCCGAGGGGTCGGACACGAGAACATTTTCAGCCCGGCTATGCATGCTGAAAATGCTCTACCTGTTTGCCTGATCGCATGATCGACACGCTTGTGAACGTTACGCTCAGCGTGATCATGCGCTAGGTCGGTGTCCAGGTCTTCTGCACGAAGTTGTGGTGCGCCTCAATAAAGCGGACGGTGCCGGAGTGGCTGCGCATCACGATGGAATGGGTCACCGCGCCGCCCATGCTACGCTTGACGCCGCGCAGCATGGCGCCCGTAGTGACGCCGGTGGCGGCGAACATCACGTCGCCCTTGGCCATTTCCTCCACCGCGAAGCAGCGCTTTGGATCGGCATGACCCATCGCGCGCACGCGCTGCATCTGATCGTCTGATTCATACAGCAGCCGGCCCTGCATCTGGCCGCCGACGCAGCGCAATGCCGCCGCCGACAGCACGCCCTCGGGCGCGCCGCCGGACCCCAGGTAGATGTCGATGTCCGCATCCGGCATGGCCGTGGCGATCACACCGGCAACGTCGCCGTCGCTGATGAGCATGACGCGCGCCCCGGCCTCGCGGCACTGGGCGATCAGATCCTTGTGCCGATCACGATCCAGGATGCAGGCCACCAGATCGGAAATATCGCGTTTCTTGGCCCGCGCCAGGTTGCGCAGGTTGCTGGCGACCTTATCGTCCAGGTTCACCACCCCCACGGGGAGGCCACCTCCAACAGCGATCTTGTCCATGTAGATGTCGGGGGCGTGGAGAAAGTTGCCGCTCTCGGCCAGTGCCAGGGTGGCCATGGCGTTGGGGCCAGCCTTGGCGGTCAGCGTGGTGCCCTCAAGCGGGTCGACCGCAATGTCCATCGGCGGACCCCCGGCACCGACCTTCTCGCCGATAAACAACATCGGCGCCTCGTCCATCTCACCCTCACCGATCACCACGGTGCCCTCGATCGCCACCGCGTCAAATGCCTTGCGCATGGCCTCGACCGCCGCGCCGTCGGCTTCGTTCTTCTTGCCGTGACCGATCCAGTGCGACGCGGCAAGCGCCGCGGCTTCGGTAACGCGGACCAGTTCCAGCGCCAAGTTGCGGTCGGTCTGGATGCCGGATCGCGGCTTGTTGCTGGCAGCCATTGGTTTCCTCCTGTCGGGGCACGGTTCGAGTCGCCCTCTGGTCTAGCACGGACCGGATCGCGATGCAGCGGAGCGTGTCGAGCGGTGACCTCAGAACCGGGTTATCCGCTTCCCGAACGGCCCAGCACGGGTTCGCCGCGCGAGCTGTCCAGCCGGGTCCTCGACGGCGGTCCTCAACGGCGGGTGCTCAACGGCGGCGGGGTGCGGTCGTCGCCTTGCGTGCTGGTGGCTTGCCGGTCGGCGCCTTGGCGGAGGTGGGTTTGGTTGGCGCCGACTGGGGCTGGCCCATGCCGGCCGGGTCGGCCCCGGCCGGACCCGGCCCGGCCGGCACGGCCTTGGTCGCCGCGGATGTATTGAGCGCGGAGGAGGCTGCCGCGGCAGAGCGCCCAGCCGGCGCGGCGGCTTCACGACGCAGCCGATGCTCACCGAGGAACAGCAGGATCGGCGCCGCGATGAAGATCGACGACGACGTGCCGACGACGATGCCGAACAGCATGATCCAGGCAAAGCCAGAGATCGACTCGCCGCCGAACAGCGCCAGCGGCAGGCTGGCGAGGAACACCGTCATCGAGGTGCCCAGCGTGCGGTTCAGCGTCTCGTTGATCGACAGGTCGATCAGGTCGCGCAGCGGCATCGACTTGTATTTTCGCAGGTTCTCGCGCACGCGATCGTACACCACCACCTTGTCATTCGTGGAGTATCCCAGGATCGTCAGGATGGCGGCCACCATCACCAAGTCGAACTGGATGCGGGTCAGTGCGAGGAAACCGATCGCCTTGGTGACATCCAGCACCAGTGTGACGACCGCGCCGACGGCGAACTGCCATTCGAAGCGAAACCAGATATAAACCAGGATCATCAGCAGGCTGATGCCTAGCGCGAGCAGGCCGTTGCGGAACAGTTCGGCAGACACGCTGGCGCCCACAGCGTCCGTGCGCTCGATCCTGGCACCCGGGACACCTTTTTCCAGCGCGGCGCGCACCTGGGTGACGGCGGCCTGGGTGCCGGCCTCGGATGGTTGAGCGCCGAGGCGGATCAGCACCTCGGAGGGGTCGCCGAAGCGCTGCACGCCCTGGTCGGGAATATGTTCGGCCCTCAGCGCGTCATGGATCTGAGCAAAATTCGCGGGCCCCTGGGTCCGCACCTCCATCACCACCCCGCCGGAGAAGTCGATACCGAGGTTCAGGCCGGGATAGAAGAACAGGATCACCGATGCGGTGGACAGGATCGCCGAGACGATCAGGCCCATGTAGCGGCCCCGCATGAACCGGATGCGGGTGTTGTCGGGGACTAGTCGAAAGCGCGGTTTCATGAACATGGCGAAGACCCTCACACCGGCAGCAGCTTCGGCCGCGTGGCAACATACCAGCGGGAGACCAGCAACCGGGTCAGCATCCAGGCGGTGAACAGCGACGTTGCGATGCCGACGGTGATCGTCACCGCGAAACCGCGCACCGGGCCGGAGCCGAAGACGAACAGCATCACGTGGGCCAAAAACGCCGTCGCGTTGCTGTCGAAGATGGTGCTGTAGGCGCGTTTAAAGCCGTGCTCCAGGGCGGCCAGCGGCGGACGGCCCAGCCGCTGTTCCTCGCGGATACGCTCATTGATCAGGATGTTGGCATCGACCGCCATGCCCAGGGTCAGCAGGATCCCGGCCATGCCGGGCAAGGTCAGAGTGGCCTGCAACAGCGACATGATACCGAGCAGCAGGAACAGGTTGATCACCAGGGCAAGGTTCGCGAACCATCCGAAAAGGCCGTAGAAAAAGCCCATGAAGGCGATGACGAACAGGAAACCGGCAGCCAGGGAGATGGCACCGGCTCGGATACTGGCGGCCCCCAGTTCGGGACCCACGCTGCGCTGCTCGACCACGGTTAACGGCGCCGGCAGCGCGCCCGCGCGCAACAGGACCGCGAGATCGCTGGCCGAGGCGGCGGTGAACGAACCGCTGATCTGACCCCGCCCGCCGGTGATCGGCTCGCGGATGACCGGGGCCGAGATCACCTTGCTGTCCAGCACGATGGCGAAGCGGTGGTTGACATTGGCGCGAGTGACATCGGCGAAGCGGCGGGCGCCGATGGAGTTGAAGGTGAAATTGACCACCCAATCCCCGCTCTCCGGGTTGGTGCCGGCACGCGCATCGGTCAGATCGGCGCCGTCCACATCGACACGCCGACGTACAGCAATCTTCTCAGCCGGGCGATCCTGCATGGGCAGGTAGTCGTCGCCGGGCGGTGGGGGGCCACCGGCGGCTGGATTGGCGGTTTCGTCGACCAACTGGAACGTCATGTGGGCGGTCTCACCGATCAGCTGCTTGATCCGGTCGGGGTCGCCGATGCCGGGAAGCTGCACGACAATGCGGCTTTGGCCCTGGCGGGTGATCTGCGGATCCACCACACCGGTCTGATCGATGCGGCGGCGGATGATCTCGATCGACTGGTCAACCGCGCCCGCGGCGCGCGCGGCAAGGGCCGAGGCCGATAGGGTCAAGGAAATCGCCCCGTCAGGTTCCGAGGCGATGGCCATGTCGGGCCGCCCGGTGGTCGCATCCTGGCCGATCAGCGGCTTCAGCGCGGCGATCGCGGCCTGGGTTTTGCCGGTGTCGCGCAGACGGAGCAGCACGCGGTTTTGGTCCGGCTGCAGCACGATCGTCTGATAAAACAGCTGGCCGCCGCGCAGCGCCTGACGCACGCCGTCGGCGATGCTGTCGAGCCGCTCCTTGATCACCGCCTTCATATCGACCTCGAGCAGCAGATAGCTGCCGCCACGCAGATCAAGGCCCAGATGGACGGTTCGCCACGGCATCCAGGCCGCGGGCGCGGGGAACAGATTGGGCACACCAAGCAGAATTCCGAGCAGGCAGACACCCAGGATGAGGGTGGCCTTCATACGGCTGAAGTACATCATGGTCTGACGCGCGGGGCTCCTGGACACCGTGCCGTTGATTCGGCGGCGGTGCTATGCGCTGCGGCCCATACGATTGTCCAGTGCGCGGTCAGCCGGCGCGCTCGGCGGCATACATATTGATTTGATAGTGCAATTTATAAGTCCTTTGTAACTTGTCAGTCAGGCTCATCGATCCGATGGCTCGTCGTCGTGAGCAGCTCGCAACACCTCGCTTTCCGGACGGTTCCTCGCGAGGTGAATCCTTCAGCGCTGCTGACCATAGCGGTGCTGGCCGCTGGCGTGGTGCTGTGGTGGGGGTGCGCATTCTATCCGGCCGAGATGCCGGTGATCGCGCCGTGGGATTTCTCCTGGATCGAGTATCTCGGCATCGCGCTGCCGCTGGTCTGGTACTTGCGCGGTCTGACGGTGACACAGCGGGAACGCCGGCCGCATTGGCTGCGGCGCGTGGCGTTCCTGATCGGCATCGCGCTGATCTGGGGCACGCTGCAGACCCATTTCGTCTACCTCTCACAGCACATGTTCTTCCTCAACCGGCTGCAGCATCTGGGGATGCACCATCTAGGTCCGTTCCTGATCGCACTGGCCTGGCCGGGCGAGACCATCGCCCTTGGTATGCCTCAGGCTGGCCGGCGGCTTGTTCAGGGACGCTGGATCGAACGCCTGTTGCGGATCGTGCAGACGCCGGTGATCGCCGGCGCGCTGTTCGTTGGCCTGGTCTGGTTCTGGCTGCAGCCCGACATCCACTTCCACGCGATGATCTCGCCGTTGCTGTACACGACGATGAACCTGAGCATGGTGATCGACGGGCTGCTGTTCTGGTTCTTCATCCTTGACCCAAGGCCCGCGCCGCCGGCTCGGCATTCCTACGCGGTGCGCCTGATCACCTGCATGCTGGTGGTGTTTCCCCAGTTGCTCATCGGTGCTCGGCTGACCTTCGGGCTGACGCCGCTATATTCGTACTACGATCTGTGCGGCCGGCTGTTTCCGTCGGTCGGGGCGCTGCTGGATCAGCATCTGGGGGGCCTGATCGTTTGGATTCCGTCGTCGATGATGAGTTCCTTAGCGTTCATGCTGATCCTGAACAACCTGCGGCTGCAGGAGGATCGCCAAAGCGGCGGCAACAACCGGGACGATATCGAGATCGCACCCGGTGTAAGGGTGTCATCCAAGGGCTGGACCGGGCGTTGATGCCGCGTCCGCGGACCGCAACGGTCGCTCGCCGTATCGAACCTACGCTTCGGTGCAATGATGAGCGGCCGGCGGACGCATCGGCCCAGAGGAAGGTTGGCCCAGAGGAAGGAAGGTCGATAAATGCGGTTTCCACTAGAGCGTGAGAGCTCCAGGCTGAAGCAATTACGCTCTGATTGCGGTTGTTCGAGAGGGCGATCGACGTCCAGGATTGCTGCGACCTCGGACGATCGGGCTCTGGTCGGAAAATCATTCGGTTGCCTCCTAGTCTTGGCGACAACATCGTCGATCGCGTGGGGGGCGTCGCCGGATGTCACGGTGACCGGCGGGCGAATGCAGGTCCTGCTGGCGTCGCGGCCGGCGGCGGGCTATTTCGTGCTGGAGAACCATGGTCGCACGCCGCTGGTCCTGTCCGGTGCCAGCGCGCCCGACTGTCATTCGTTGATGTTGCACAAATCGACCAGCGAAGGCGGCATGGACCGGATGACAATGGTCGCTTCGGTGCCGGTCCCGCCGCGGGGCAGCGTCCATTTCAGCCCGGGCGACTATCACCTGATGTGCATGGCACCGTCGGGCGCTCTGCTCAGCCATACCGGCACCGAGACGGTTACCTTGCACTTCGCGGACGGCAGTTCGGTCAGCGCACCCTTCGCGATCGAGGGAGCCAGGCATTGAGGCGCCGCGAGGTCATCGGCCTGCTGGCGGCCGCCCTGCCCTTGAGCTCGGCGCGGGCTGAGGATCAGACCTGGCACGACATCGATGTGACCGGCACATCGCCATCGCTCGACTTCACTATGCAGGCCACGCCGGATGGGCGAACGGCGACCGAGACGGACTATCGCGGCATGGTGACGATGCTGTATTTCGGCTACACGTTCTGCCCTGATGTCTGTCCACTGACGATGCAGAATGTGGCAGCTGCGTTAGGCAAGACCGGCGACGCGGCGAAACGTATCCGCTTCCTGTTCGTGACCGTTGATCCAACGCGCGACACGATCCCCGTGCTGAAGGCCTATGCTGGTCTGTTCGGCCCCGATTTCGTCGGTCTGCGCGGTGATGCCGACCAGTTGGCGCGCCTGGCGAAGCGCTTTCGCATCGCTTATTCGGTTACGCCGTCCACCGATCCGCGGAAGTACGAGGTTACCCACAGCTCCGCCATTTATGTCTTCGATCGTCAGGGGAACGCCAGGCTGCTGGTGCCATCCATGGCCTCGCAAACGCCCGACATCGACGGGCTGGCGGCTGATCTGGTGCGTCTGACAAACGAGACGCCGAGCTGGTTGGGGTGGTTGAGAAGTCAGGTGTAGAGCGGACGCCGGTTCAGCCGCGCCCTGGTTCAGGCGCGGCTGAACGCGTCCTTTATTGCCCGGGCCAGGTCCGCCTGCAGATAAGGTTTCGAGAGCAACGGCAGCTCGGCTGCCTCGGCCTCGCACTGTCCCGGCGCATTGCCAGCCATATAGCCAGAGGTGAGCAGCGCCTTCAGCGTCGGCTGTTGACGTTGCGCCTCCAGAACCAAGGCGACGCCATTCATCCCGCCCGGCATGACCACGTCTGTCAGCAGCAGGTCGATCATCGGGGTGGCAGGCGAGGCCAGGATCTCCAACGCCTGCTGCCCGGACGCAGCGATCACCGTCTGGTAACCGATTTCCCGCAGCTGAAGTGCCACGAGGTCGCGCACGTCGTCGTCATCCTCCACAACCAGGATGACCCCTGCCCCGGTCTGCACGACAGGCGAACCGTCGGGTCGCGACGGGTGAGCGATGACTTCGGGCAGGTGAATGCAGATCTTGGTTCCTGCCCCTGGCGTGCTGTCGATCGTCAGGAAGCCGTCGGACTGACGGACGAACCCATATACCTGGCTCAGCCCCAGACCGGTGCCGCGTCCGGCTTCCTTGGTCGTGAAGAACGGTTCGGTCGCGCGCTCGATTACCTGCGGCGGCATGCCGACGCCGGTGTCCGCCACCTCAACCACCACATAGCTGCCCGGTCTCGCGCCGGCATGCCGGGCGGCCATCCGCGCGTCGAACATCTGTTTCGTGCTGCGAATGCTGAGCGTGCCGCCGTCAGGCATGGCGTCACGGGCATTCACCACCAGGTTCAGCAGCGCCGATCCGAACTGCGCGGGATCGACCTGGCAGGCGCCGGCGTCCGGTGCCAGATCGAAATCAACAGAGATGGTCTCGCCCAGCATGCGTGTAGCCAGCACATCGAATTCGTGGATAACCTCGTTGATCGGCCGCTGTTCGGGCCGCAGCGTCTGCCGGCGGGCGAACGCGAGAAGCTGGCTGGTGAGCTGGGCGCCGCGGGTCGCACCTTTGCGAGCGTTGGCCACGAAGTGCGTCAGCCGGTCGTTTCCGGCCACTGCCCGACCGAGCAGATCAAGATTGCCCATGATCACCAGCAGCAGATTGTTGAAGTCGTGGGCCACGCCCCCGGTCAGCTGGCCGACGGCCTCCATCTTCTGCGCCTGCCGCAGCGCCTCCTCGGCGTGGTGGCGTTCCGCCACTTCGGCTTCGACCCGCTGTTCGAGCGTGTCATTGATGAGGCGCAACGCCGTTTCCGCCCGTCGCCGCTCAAGCGCCAGGCTCAGCAGGTTGGCCACCGCCTGCAGGAAGTCGATATCGTGTTCGGTAAACGACCCCGCAACGTCGCTGTCGACCTCCAGCACGCCGTACGGTTCTCCATCGCCCAGCAGAATGACGTTAATCGCTCGCTGGACGTGATGGGACCGCAACAGCTCTGGATAGGCGAAGCGATCCTCGACCGAGAGGTGGTTCGAGATGACCGGCTTGCCGGTATGCAGGGCGTAGCCGGCGGGCGAGTCGAGTTCGGCGCCGATCGTGGCGTGACCGACGACACCAGGGTGCCAGCCCACGCCAGCATGGACCACAAAACGATTCCGGTCGGGCAGATATTTTAGCACCTTGCAGAACTGGACCGCCATACCAATAGCGGTGATCCGTGTCGCCTCGGCCATCAAGCTGTCGAAATCTGTGTCGGCGAGCGCCATTCGCCCCAGTTCTGCCAGCAGCGCCTGTTGGCGAAGCCTGGATTGAAGATGGGCGTTGGCATCCAGCGGCGCGGGATCCTCGGTCACGCGCGGCCACCCAGGGCGCGGCCGGCCGCGGAACCGGGATGGACCGTCAAGCCCGCGACCGGCGTTTGCAGGCAGCCACGCCTTCCGGGGCGCGGCGGCCCGTCCTGCCACGCCCGAAGCGGCGGTCGCGGGCCTAGTTGTGTACGATCATCTTCCAGCGCCAAAATCAGCAACCTAAATGCTAAGAAAATCCGCGGAGCCGCGCTTGTCCCGCGGGTGCCGGCGACCGAGGCCCGCAGGAGATCAGGTTCCCTCGCCTCCTGGTGAAGCGTTGACGAGGATCCAAAGCATAAGCACCCCCTATACATGACCCGCAGCCAGCGACCGAGGACCCAGCGATCGCCGTCATTCGCTTACGTGCAGTCGTGCAAACAATCCTGTTTCACCCAGCGCCGCAAGCGCCACGGTGGGTGCCCGGGATCACGTCGCGGCGCGCCGCTTCAGGTTTCGCATCGAAAACACGGATGGCGAGCCGAAGGTGTGGGCACGGCCTTAACGACTCGTGTGTCCTTTTCGTATTGGACGTGCCGGAAAAGGAACATTAGGCGCTATCGATCGGTTTGACCAGACCGGCTTTCCGAGAGCGGATGATGATCCTCTACCAGCTTGCGCAGTCGTTCGGTCTGCACATGCGTATAGATCTGCACGGTCGCGATATCGGCGTGTCCCAGGAGCATCTGCAGGCTGCGCAGATCAGCGCCGCGCGCCAGCATGTGCGAGGCGAACGAGTGCCGCAGCACGTGTGGCGAAACCCGCACCGGGTCCAATCCAGCCTGTAACGCGACCTGCTTCAACAACAGGAAGAACGCCTGGCGGGTCAGCGGCTGCTTTGGCTCGCGACCGGGGAACAGCCAGCGACTGTGCGTCCCGGCCGCCTCGGTCAGCTGCAACAGCGCGGCCGCCGCCTGCCTCGCCGGGTTGGACAGCGGCACCATCCGCTCCTTGTTGCCCTTGCCCTTGATGATCATCATCTCGGCCTTGGCACCCAGCGCCGCATGCGGCAGCGTCAGCAGTTCGGAGATCCGCATGCCGGTGGCATAGAGCAACTCCAGTGCGGCGCGCGCGACGGCGCCTGGCCGACCGGGCTTGGCGGCGGTGGCCTGAAACAGCGCATCGACCTCCGCCTCGGTGAGAAACTTCGGCAACGGCCGCGGCAGCCGCGGGGTGTCCAGCCGCGCCGTCGGATCGTCGTCACGCACGCCCTCCTGCAGCAGAAACAGGTGAAACTGTCGCAGCGCCGACAGGCGCCGAGCCGCGGTGCGGGGGGACAGGCCACGACCGTGCAGCGAAGCCATGTAGCCCTGGCAGGTTACCGCATCGGCGGCGGTGGCGGCATATCCGCGTGCGGCGGCGTAGCTGGCGAAGTCGTCGAGGTCACTGGTGTAGGATCCGATGGTATTGGCCGCAGCGCCGCGTTCGACCGTCAGCATCTCGAGGAACGCGTCGACCTTCGGGTCCATCTAGTGCTGTGACCCGAACAAAAGATTGAGCATGCGTCAGAGCACCAGGTTGATCGGGTGGGCCGATTCAGCTGACGGGCCAACCGGCCTGTCAGCATCGGACCCCTAGCGGGTGGTGAACTTGTCGTTCGGAACAACCTTTTCGACCGCCTGTGGGTGTTGAGCGGGCGGGAAAATTCCCAGCATCAGCACACCCCCGGCCATTGCCACCAGGCCGGCCAGGACGACAAAGAAGAAGATGCGGATCATCGAGGCTCCTGAAATCGGGATTCCGGACGCCTGAGCACTTAGACGCCCAGACAGCAGGGCATTTCGACTCGGGGGCAATCGCCTGTTTCCGGGCCGATGTGCTACCCTTCAGAATTATGACACGCAACACGGCTCTGCGGGAGACGATTCTGTTACCGGACACGATCGCCGGGCGCAGCATCGTGCTGGTCGGATTGATGGGGGCGGGAAAGACCTCGATCGGTCGGCGGCTTGCCGCGCGGCTGGGGTTGACGTTCCGCGACGCCGATCAGGAGATCGAGCTGGCGGCGGGCTGCAGCATCCCTGAATTGTTCGCCCGCTATGGCGAAGCTGCGTTTCGCGACGGCGAACGGCGGGTGATCCGCCGCTTGCTGGCGGGCAACCCAATGGTGCTGGCGTTTGGCGGCGGCGCTTTCATGGATCGGCAGACCCGAGAAACGGCACGGTCCGAGGCGATCTCGATTTGGCTGCGCTGCACCCTGCCGACCCTGGTGCGGCGGGTGGCGGGTCGGGACAACCGACCTTTGCTGAACGGGCGTGACCGGGAAGACACGCTGCGGCAACTGATGACCGAACGACACCCGATCTATGCCGAAGCTGACGTGATCGTGGATTGCGGCGACGAGCCGCCTGACGTCACCACTTTAGGGGTCATGAGCGCACTGACGGAATGGAAGCCGGCGCGTCGGCTGCATGTGGTGCTGCCCAGCACCACCTACGACGTGCTGATCGGAGATGGTCTGCTGGCCCGAGCGGGGGCGCTGCTGGCGCCGAAGCTGCCGCAGAAGCGCGCCGTCGTGGTCACCGATGAGACCGTGGCGGCCCTGTATCTGAAGACACTGACGGATGGCTTGGCGGAGACCGCGATCACCGCCACGACGATCGTGGTCAAGGGCGGCGAGGCCTGCAAGAGCATGGACACCTATCTGGACGTGGTGGACCAGTTGCTGGCGGCACAGGTCGAGCGGCGAACCGCGGTGATCGCCCTGGGCGGTGGCGTGGTCGGCGATCTGGCTGGCTTCGCGGCGGCCACGACGTTGCGCGGGCTGCCCTTCATTCAGATCCCGACGACCTTGCTGTCGCAGGTTGATTCCTCCGTCGGCGGCAAGACCGGGGTTAATACCCGGCACGGCAAGAATCTGCTGGGCGCGTTCTACCAGCCGAAGATGGTGCTGGCGGATACCGCGACCCTGCGGACGCTGCCGCCGCGAGAGCTGAGAGCCGGCTATGCCGAGATCGCCAAGGCCGGCCTGATCGGTGATGCGGCGTTCTTCGCCTGGTGCGAACGGCAAGGCCAGAGCGTTGTCTCGGGCGACAGGGATGCGCAGGCCGAGGCGATCAAACGCGCCTGTGCGTTCAAGGCGGCAGTGGTCGGCGATGATGAGCGCGAGGAGAAGCCAAATGACGGACGGGCGCTGCTCAATCTTGGGCACACGTTCGGCCACGCGTTGGAGGCGGAGTATGGCTACGACGGCGGCCTGCTGCACGGCGAGGGCGTCGCCATCGGTCTGGGTCTGGCCTTCAGGTTGTCGGCCAAGCTGGGGCTCTGCACGGGGACGGATGCCGAGCGGGTGATCGCGCATCTCTCGGCCGTGGGCCTGCCAACCGATCTGTCGATGCTGAACAGACGGTTCTCGGCCGACACGCTGCTGGGTCACATGCGGCGGGACAAGAAGATGCGGGATGGGGCACTGCACTTTGTGCTAGCGCGTGGGATCGGCCAGGCTTTCACCAGTGCCGACGTGCCGGCGGACGCGGTTGCCGACCTGTTGCGCGAGGAAGGCTGCGCAGCTTGAGGCCTTCAAGGTGTGAGGCCGGTGCAGCCCAGGCGACGGATGGCGGCACGCCGGGCACAGGTGCTTGGCCCCGCCACGATGTGGTTCCGCCGCAGATTGCACCTGCGGTCAAGCCCTGGCCACCATCGTCCAACTTCCGCCACGGCCCGAGGGGATGCTGGTTGGCATGATGGAGTTTGAACGCCTGCCCGGCCCGGCCGGCTGGCCCCGGCCCGCATGGTCCCCCGCCCGCTTGGCCGCCTCGGTCGGTTGGTGGTGGCGTTGGCAGAGTAACCATGAACAACGCGAAAAGCCACACGGAGACGACGAAGCCGGCTCAGGCGCCGGCACGAGCACTTACTGGCTGGTTCTGGTGGGGGCCATCGTCACCAGCATGGCCGGGCAGACGCTGCTGTAAACCGCGGCCGCGGCGCCTGATTTCGTCGCTCAGCTGTTCGACCCACGCACGGTGATCGGATTGTTCCTGTATGGCGGCGCGGCGCTGCTCTACATCATCGCGCTGCGGCGCATTCCGATGTCGGTCGCGCTGCCCTGCACCGCCAGTTCGTACATCGCAGCAGCCTTGATCGGCTATTACGAGTTCGCCGAACCGCTGACCGCGATGCATCTAATGGACAAAATCCGACGGATAGATTCGTCGACTTTTGCCACTAGTGCTTGATTTGGTGGGCCAATTCACCCGGCCGTGAGGATGCGTCTGTCGGGATCGGACCACTAGCCGCACTGGCGTTGATCTGCGCCGGGGTGGTCATCCTGGCGCTGGCCTGATGGTCTGGGATGGAACCTTGGGACGATCAACGCGGCGCGAAAGCGCCGTAGGTTTGCGCCCGGGGGGCGAAGGCACCATAGACAGCGACATTTGGGGCGCGGTCCCCGTAGACCCTGCCAGCCGCGGCGAAATCGCCATACGCGCGTGCGCGCGACAGGCCGACATGCAGTCCGTTTGGTTGCCAGTGCGCCATCACCATGCTCCGATAGGCGTCGCCCAACACGGGTGTTTCCGAATGATAGGCGGCAATGGCGCTGCTCCAGCTTTTGCTGTCGGCGTAGAGCGCGTTGAGGAAGCGCGCCGCATAGGCTGCGTTGATGCGCGGATCGAACGCCTCCTGCAGGGAGGCGAAGGCACGCGGGTGATACATCAGGTTCACCTGCAGGCATCCGACATCGATCGACCGGACCCCCCGGGCCTGCAACGCCTTGACGGCGTTGATGGCCTGCTGGCTGGTTCGAAAGAAGTGGCCCATGCCCGCGGCGTTGATAGTCCACGGCCAGGGGCGGAAACGGCCGCTGGCCGCCTCGACTCGTCCGGTTTCCGTCAGGCTGATGGCAGCCAGCAGACGCGGCGGTAGCCGGTTGCTGTATTCGGCGCTGGTGACGGCGGTTTCGCACCATGCGGAGGGGTCGGCCGCGCCAAAGGTAGCGGTGGTGCGGGCGCCAGGACCCGCGGTGATGAATGCCGCCGTGGGTGGCCGTAGCGACGCCAATGTTGCCGATCGGCCGGCCCAGGCGGCGTTCGGTGGTGCAACTGCCAGAAAAAGCCAGAGGTAGGCTAGCGGGCGCATGCCACGGGCTTTACACACCAGCCTACGGTTCGCGCCAGGACAATCGGTCTCGTTTTCGATATGATATCATATCGTCATCGGTTTTCCTGGTCTCTTTGTGCGCCTTTCGGGTATCCTTGGGCATGGCGAGCCTGCGCGGGGCGGCCTTGGCGGCGATATTGTCACGCTCCCCTTCTGATGATGCTGCGCCACGCGGTCGTGATACCGTGTGTGAGAGGTTTGCGATAACACGTGACGTGACGAAACAGGCGTCGTCAGCCTTGTGAGATGGAAACGATCCGGAATGTCTGAAAGCCGGCCGCATTTACGGGAAATACGCATGCCGCCTTGCGTCGACGCGACCTCGGTTACGCAGGTCAGTTTTGACGATCTGGCCCGTGTGCCGGCCCAGCGGCTGGCCCGTTTGCTGCTGGAGCGGGCGGCGGAAGACCCGACGCTGCTCGGCCGGCTGTATGAAACCGTTGGTCCGCAAAAAGCGGTGTCACACCGGCAGCGGCCGGCGATTGTCGGCGAAAGTCCGGCGATGCAGCGCGTCGCGGCGCTGGTGCGCCGGTTCGAGCAGACCGATGAGCCGGTGCTGATAACGGGCGAGAGCGGCACCGGGAAGGAACTGCTGGCGCGCAACATTCATGATGGTTCGCAGCGTGCGCATGGTCCGTTCGTCGCGGTCAACTGCGCGGCGATTCCGCCCGGTCTGGTGGCCTCTGAGCTGTTCGGCTACGAGAAAGGTGCGTTCACCGGCGCCTTGTCACGCGGCATCGGCCAGATCGAATATGCCAATGGCGGCACTCTGTTCCTGGATGAGATCGGCGACATGCCCATCGACCTGCAGGGACATTTGCTGCGGTTTCTGCAAGAGGGTCAGATCAGGCGGCTCGGTGGCCGCGAGACGATTGGCCTCAACGTCCGCGTTGTCTCGGCCACCAACGTGCGGCTGGCACAGGCGATCGCCGACGGCCGATTCCGCGAGGATTTGTTCTACCGCCTGAACGTGCTGACCCTGCCGGTGCCCCCGTTGCGGGAACGGCCGGAGGATATCGCGCCGCTGGCGTATCATTTTTTGCAGGTGGCGAAACGCGACTTCAAACGTTCGGTGGATGGCTTTTCGGCTGCGGCGATGACCGCGTTGCACCGCCACCGCTGGCCGGGCAACGTGCGGGAATTGATGTCGGTGGTGCGGCGCGCGGTTGTGGTCGGCGACGGCAAGCTGATCGATACGGTCTCGCTGATCGGGCTGGACGACCCGCAGGCGCCGCCACGGCTGGCCTCGCCGCCCAAGCCCGGCTCCCTCGAGGAGCGGACGACGCTGCTGGCGATGCTGGAGCGAATGGACGAGAACATTACCTCGACCGCCGATGCGCTGAAGGTCTCGCGGGTCACGCTGTATCGCATGCTGCGTCGCCACGGCATCGTCTTGAAGCGTGGTCTCGCCGAGGCACCCATCGCACGCCGGCCGCAGCATGCCCATGGATAGGCTGGTTTCACGCCAGCCGGGGGCTGACCGGACCGGTCGAGCTCTGATCCTGCACGACGCATCGGCTGCGGCTGTCACGGGGCGGTTCGCGTCGCGCCGGTGGCGTAATCTGCCTCAGGTGTAGCCGCGGTCCCTGTCGATCAGTCTCAGGATGTCGGGCAGCGATGCCGATACATCCGATACGAAGCCATCGGCGCAGCGGGCCAGGGTCCACCCGGAACCATGGCGCACGACCAGCCAGGATGCCTTCTCCTGATCGACCTCGAAAACGCCGAAAATGACGCTGGCGCCGGCTATGTTCCAGGGCCGGGCGGCGAAATCCAGGACCGTGTCGATACCGATGGCGCCATCCAGCCAGTCTGCCAGCGTCTGCTGGTCAGTGGTGTCAAGTCCGGTGAAAGCCCCCATACGCAGCATCCGGAATGCCTCGACCCGGCCAGCGCCGAAATGAAGATCGGACTCGACCGCGAGGGTCATGCCGGCAGAGCCCCTTGTCTGGGTCGGTGACCGCACGTTCTCATCGGCTCCCGCATCCCCTATTTGTGCGACCCGTAATGCTGCGACCCATACTGCTGCGACCATGACACAGCTCGCCTGAACAGGCCGGTGTCGCGGCGGTGGTACGCCAGCGTGGCAAAAGCGCCGATCCATCCCTCGACACGGACCCGGATTCCCATCAACAACCGTCGAAACAACGTCGCCATGCGCAAGCAGAGGGAAGGCGGCGCCGGACGGGAACCGGCGCCGCCTCCATTCAGCGCGTGCTGGTGGTGGCCGGGGCGGCGATGACCGCGCCGCCACCCGTGGTGGCGGTCGGGTTGAGAAGGTAGGAAAACCCAAAGCTGGGATTGGCGAACTGGCCAATATACTGGTTGTAGAACTGATACACTTCGGCGATGCCCATCTTCGGCACGTAAACCACGTCATACGGGGCGAGCCGCACATCGGCATTGGGATCGCGGCCCTGACGCAGCGCCTTCCATTTGGTCGACAGGAACTCGGGCTTGTCGCCCGGCCCGCGGCGGATGATGAACACCGACGTATCGTCGCTGCTGAGCTTGGTGCCGCCCGCGCGCGCGATCGCCTGCGACAACGTCAAGGTCGGTCCAACAGTGATGAATTCGCCCGGCGTGTTCACCTCGCCGCCGACGTAGACGCGGGTTGGCGCGAACGATTTGACCTCCACCGAGACGCGCGGGTTCTGCAGGTCGTGGGCATAGACGCTGCGCAAGGTATCGGCGAGCTGAGCCGGTGTGCGGCCAGATGCAACCGCGTCCGGCACCGCGGTGGTGGAGATGTGACCGTCCGGGCGAACCGTCACTTCCTCGTTCAATTCGGGATTGAGCAGCAGACGGATGTCGAGCGTATCGCCAACCTGAATGCGATAGGGCGGCAGATTCGCACTGTAGGTCGAAACCGCGGGTTCCATCGGTGCCGGCGGCAGGTCCGGCACCGGGGAACATGCCGCCAATGCGACTCCGCCTGCCACAACAAACCCGGCGGGGCCGATCGCTCGGCGAACAGAGCGTCCGGTCGCAGCCGGTCGAACGGCCAGAGGGAGGGCTTCTTCACGCATGTTTTTTGAACCCTTATCGGAATGTGAAGCGACGAATGGACGCCCGGAAGACGGATTGCTGAACGTAGGTTGAAAAAGGTCAACACCCAATTTCGAGCGTGGCCCTGGTGAAATGATCACGCTACCTTGCTAGCAAATTACATGCCAGCAGCATACCGCCGGTTTCGCGGTTGCCGGCGCGTCGGTTTACGTAACAGCGGCGTCAAGTGTTGCGTGTTATCGTGGCGGGTAAGCGGGCGCGTAACCGGTTGCCCGGAACTGCGATTCCTGTACCGGGGACGGTACGCCGTTGCCCGACAGATCACCGATCGCCCCGTCGATGTACCGTCGACTGAGCGGAACGTCGTTGGCGCTGAGCGCCTCCAACGCATGGGCAACATCTGCCGCGCCCTTGCCCGCCGACGGAAGATCATCGTCAGAGCCACCGACCGGACGGAACACCAACTGCAACTGCGCTTCCTGCAGCAGTCGGCGGGCGGCATCGACCTTGCCGCTGCCCAGAGCAGCGCGGGCCGCCGCCAGCTTGGGCAACGAGGGGGATCTGGCCGGCCGCGAGTGGGTTTCAGTCGGTGGTGGGGCGTCCGCCTGTTCGGCTGGCGCCGGGGCCGACTGGCGTAACCGTGCGAGAACCGACCGAGCGTCATCGGCATCCTGCCGCGGCGGCAAAGGCGGCGGCGCGGGAGACGGCGTCACCGACGCCAGCTTCTGCGGTACGACCTTGGGCGGTTCGGGAAGCTCCGTATCGATGTTGAATGCGGGGTCGGATGTGGGTGGCGGCGGTTCGGCGATGCGCGGCGCACGCGACCGTGGGTGCGCCGCTTCAGGCGCGGCGGCTTCATGACGGGCTGGAACCGTGACAGCCGGCGGCGCCGCGGCAGCCGCGACGAGCGGTTGGGATAGCGGCTCCACACTGGATGGCGCAGGGGATGGTGCGGGTTCGGAGGGTGGAGTCTGAGCTATCCCCGGCTGCCGCGCCGTGGTCTGGACCGGCGGGGGCACCGGTTGCGCCGGCGCGATCAGCGGTTGTGCCGGTGGCTGGCTAGCCGGGCGAGAGGATCCGGCCGCTGTGGCCATCGACCGGGTGGGGGCGCCAGGTTGAACCGCAGGCGCAGCAAGCGGCGCCGCGGGTTGTCGGACGACCGGCGCCTCGGCCGGCGCCACCACTGTCCGCGCGGACCTGTCAGCCGCGGCACGCTTGGCCGCGAGCTCATGCTCGAGCCGTTGTACTTGTTGCCGCAGTCGTGCTGTGCTGTCATGAACCGTGCTGTCAGCAGAAGCATCGTGTTCCAGGTCAGCCGCCGGTTCGGAGGGGGCGGTTCCAAGCAGTGCATCCCATTCTTCGCGCGCCTGATGGACGTACACAGCGGGCTGTCCATAGACCGCGAGACCCATCAAGAGCACGCCGGATACCGCTGCCATGGCTGTTATGGCAAAACGCACGTCTATCCCCCGGTTCACGGTAACGCCGGCTTACAGATGCGGTGCGCTCGGCGCGGATACAAGAAAAGTGATCGTGTTCAGGAGGCCGTGACAAAACGCGATGGCGGTAACCAGGACTTACGTAACCTGCAACGAAACCGATCAATCACCGTCATGTCAAGCGCCTTGCGCATGTCTGCTCTCCGCCACAGGTAACAGCGTGCTACGGTCGAATGATCAGGAGGCCACACCATGCCGCAGGAATTTCACGATCAACTCATTTCGTTCATGCCAAAGATGCGCGTGTGGGCCCTGGCGTTGACGCGCAACCGCGCGGCGGCCGACGACCTGACGCAGGACGTCGCGACCAAGGCGCTGGTCGCGCAGGATTGCTTCATTCCGGGAACAAACTTTTCTGCCTGGGTCCACCGCATCATGATCAACCATTTCATCAGCAGTGTGCGCAGCAAGCGCGAATTCACCGATACAGAGAATATGCCGGAAGTGCCTGTCGCAGCCGCACACGAGGACCGCACCGCGCTGCGTGAGTTGGGTTGGGCACTGGAGCGGCTGCCACCCGACCAGCGGGAGGCCCTGTTCATGATCGTGCTACAGGAGAAATCCTATGAGGACGCAGCGGAACAGACCGGCTGCGCCATCGGCACACTTAAGAGTCGGGTGCATCGTGCGCGATTGCAGCTACGCGCGTTCCTCATGGGTGATGTGAACAAGATGGCGGCTTAGAGCAGCGTCAGCCGCCGCGCAACAGGAACACGCCGAACAAACCGGCCTGGTCTTTCCAGACCTGCTGGAGCTCCCATCCAGCGTCGCCCGCGATTCCGATCAGACGATCTTGCGTGTGCTTATAGCTGTTCTCGGTGTGAATCGACTCGGTCTCCTGAAAGCGGATCGTTTTCCCACCGAGACGGACGGCCTGGTTGCGCATTGAAAACAGATGCATCTCGATGCGGCTTTCAGCGTCGTTCCAGATGGCCTCGTGCCGAAATGCGCTCAGGTCGAAGTCGGCTTCGGCCTCGCGATTGAGGTGCCGGAGCATGTTGAGGTTGAACGCCGCCGTTCGCCCTGCCTTATCGTTGTAAGCAGGCAACAATACCGTTGGACTTTTTCGCAGGTCGGCGCCGAGTAGAAACCAGGAGTCGGGGCCAAGGGTTGCCCGGGCGGAGTCCAGGAACCGTGTCGCCGCGGCGGGGTCAAGATTGCCGATCGTGGAACCCGGGAAAAAGCCCATCCGCCGAGATCCGATTGACGGCAGACAGAGCGGCTGCATAAAGTCTGCAGCAATGGGCACCACCGCAAGGCGGGGATGCGCCTCCGCCAGGCGCAGTTTCATGGCGGCCAAAGAAGCGGTGGCGACATCGACCGATACGTAAGTGGTGAACGGTGTGTCGGGACGATCCAGCAGAATGCGCGCCTTGGTCTCATCACTGCCGCCGAACTCGACCAACGTCGCATCGCGAAATCCGTCTGGCAGCAAATCGGTGACAGTCGATTTCAGCAACGCGATTTCTGTTCTTGTAAGATAATATTCCGGCTGCCGGGTAATCTCGTAAAATAGGCGGCACCCCTCATCGTCGTAGAACAGCATCGCGGGTAGCGTTTTCGGTGATGCGGTCAATCCCGCCAAGGCGGCCTCGACGACGTCCGTGTGCGGGTCACGCGGGACAAATCCGGTATCGTTCGGCACCTTAGCCTCCGTTACAGGTTTTTTGCCAGACGAAGGCCGGTGAACTGCCATCGCTTGTCGGGGTGAAAAAAGTTCCGGTAAGTCGGGCGGGTATGGCCTGACGGCGTTGCCAGCGACCCGCCGCGCAGGACCATCTGGTTAATCATGAACTTGCCGTTGTATTCGCCGATCGCACCCGGGACTGGCTGATACCCTGGATACGGGCGATAGCTGCTTTCGGTCCATTGCCAGACGTGACCAGTGGTCTCGTGAATCGCGGGATCGGCATGCCCAGCCTCCCACTCGACTTCGGTCGGCAGGCGGGCCTGACGCCACCGCGCGAACGCGTCGGCTTCATACCAGCTAATGTGCCGCACCGGCGCATCCGGCACCAGCGGCGCCAACCCGGCGGGCCCGAACTGCGACCACCCACCGTCCTGCTCGCGCCAATGCAGCGGCGCGGTCCAGCCTGCTTCGCGCATCACCGCCCATCCGTCAGACATCCAAAGTGAGGCGGTGCTGTAGCCGTCGTCGCGCATGAAATCGAGCCATTCGCTGTTTCGCACTAGCCGCGAAGCCAGTGCGTGGGGCGGGAGGTAGGCCTGATGCGAAGGCGTTTCGTTATCAAAGCAAAAATCATCCCCGTCATGACCGATGACGCGCAGGCCGGCAGGACGTGGGACGAAACTTGTTTCGCCGGATGTACCCGCAGGTTCGCGCCAGTCGGGAAGCATGGCCGGAGCCAGCGGATTAGCCGCGAAGGCATGCAGCATGTCGGTGATCAGCAGTTCGAGGTGCTGCTGTTCGTGATGCAGACCCAACTCGACGACCGCGTGAACATCTGCGGGTAGCCGCGGCATCGCACGCTGTACCGCCGCATCGACATGGCGCCGGTATTGCGTGACCTGGCTCACAGACGGGCGGGTGACCAAGCCGCGCGACGGACGCGGATGGCGGGGACCTACTGCCTCATAGTACGAGTTAAACAGAAAGCCGAACGCCGGGTCGAAAACGCGATACTCCGGCACGTGCGGCTGCAGCACGAACTGCTCGAAGAACCAGGTTGTGTGCGCACGATGCCATTTCGTCGGACTCGCGTCCGGCATCGATTGGACGCACTGATCCTCGTCGCTTAGTCCAGCTGTCGATGTCTCGGTCTCGTTTCGGACCCTCTGGAAACGCTTGGACAACTCATCCGCACGTGTCGCGTTCTGATACAGTCCGACGTTATCCATACTCATCCTCCGGAAAACTCTTAACGCACGCAGTGAACGGCCGGTCGCGTCCAGCCAAACATTTTCTTGTCACAGTATGGCGACGGTCGGGACTTTAGAAAGTGCTGGGACGCAGCCGAAAACCACGGGCTTAGAACCTACGTTATCATGGTCATGACAACTTCAAGGCCAGTATGGCGCGGTCACCTCCGCTTGGCGCTGGTGTCCTGTCCGGTCGCCCTGCACAGCGTGGTCCGTGGCAGCGGCGGTCTGCATTTTCACCTCATCAACCCGAAGACCGGGCACCGCATCCGGATGATTTCGCAAGATGCGGAGACCGAGAGGGAGGTTTCGCGGCAGGAGCTGGTGAAGGGGTTCGAGTTCGAGAAGGACCACTACATCCTGCTGGACGACGAGGATTTCGAGCAGGCTCGCATTGAAAGTTCCAGAATCGTTACGATAAGCAAATTCGTCGACGCCAACTCGATCGCTCCGATTTTCTTCGACACGTCATACTACGTGGCACCCGATGGGGAGGCCGGCCTGGACGTGTTCGCCGTGCTGCGCGACGCCATCCGCAAATCGCGTACGGCCGCCTTGTCGCGGGTCGTGATCGCCCAGCGCGAGCGTGCCGTGGCGATTGTGCCGTCCGGCAACGGACTGGTCTGTCATACGCTGCATGAGCCAAACGACCTATGGGATGCCGAACCGTTGTTCGAGCCAATTGCTGAAACGAAACCCGATTCGGAGATGGTCGCGCTGGCAACGCAGTTGATCGAACGCCAGAGCGGGAAGTTCAAGCCCGAGGATATGCAGGATCGCTATGAAGCGAAACTGCGCGAGGTCATAGAGGCGAAGCTGAAAGGCGAAGGGATCACGCCGGAGCAGCACGGGGAACCTGACCGGAGCAATGTGGTCGATCTGATGGCGGCATTGCAGGCGAGCCTGGGTCGGCAGAAAACCGTGACACCGAAGAAGCGGGTTCGCAAACGGGCCTCGTGATGGCGGCATTGTCACGCAACCGGCCGTCGTCACCGCCGTTGCTTGGTCGACCATCAAGGAGAGTTTGACATGGCGGATATCGCCGAACGTGTGATTGCTGTCTTAGCCACCGATGGGTTTGAGCAGGTTGAATTGACCGAGCCTGTGAAGGCATTGAGGGCGGCTTCCGCGAAGGTCGTGGTGATCGCGCCGCATGGCGGCCAGATCCAGGGTATGAACCACAGCGAGAAGGGCGAAATGGTGGCCGTGGATCACGAACTTGCCAGCGTTTCAGCCGATCATTTCGACGCGCTGGTGCTGCCGGGCGGTGTGGCTAATCCCGACACACTACGGATCAACCCACAAGCGGTCGCCTTCGCGAAGCACTTCGTGGAGAAGAACAAGCCGATCGCCGCGATCTGCCACGGACCATGGACTCTGATCGAAGCGGATGGGGTGCGCGGTCGTCAGGTAACATCGTGGCCTTCTCTGAAAACCGACCTCAAGAACGCCGGGGCCAACTGGGAAGACAAATCCGTTGTCGTGGACGGCACGCTGGTGACATCGCGCAACCCCGACGATCTGCCAGACTTCTGCCGGGAAATGCTGAAGCTGTTGAGCACGGCGAACGTGCGTCAGGTAGCCTGAACCGACGTCATCACAGCTTCAAGTACTTGTGGCTGTGCTGCTGACAACACCGCCGGGATTGCACTTATTAAGACTCGTATGCGCGGACGCCCCGGACCAGGTCGACCAACCCGGCCGGGTCCGAGGGCGGCGCGTTGCCGCGCCACGCGACATGCTGGTCCGGACGGGAAAGCACCAGTTTCTCGGTATAAGCTGGCTCCGATGTCGAGACATCCAGCACGGTCAGCGGCACGCCTTGGGCCTCAGCCGCGCCTACCAGTTTTCCGACATCCAGATCGGGATCCAAACGCAGCAAGGTAAAATCGGGACCCAAACGGTCGTATAGGGACATGCCGTCTTTCAGCCAGATGTGTGGCGTCCGGCAGCCTGGTACGGTTGAAGGCGTGAAGTCGTAAATCGTGTAGCCGGGGGGTGATGCGCCGTCATGCGCGATGATCGGCGATCGTTCGATAAACGAGCCAAAATTCAGCCCACCGCAGCAGAACTGGCCGACATTGATGGTGTACGCGTCCTGACCGACGCGCGCCCGGCTGGCGTCACCCTCGGGACCTGGATCCTCGATGTTGGACGGAATGCCGCCGCGCTGTCTGGCCAACGCGGTGGATGTATCCATCGCGTAATGTGAGACCTGGTCGGTTATCGGCATCCGTTCAGCCTCGTATGCATCGAGGATCGCAGGAGCCGCCCAGCCGTGCAGAACACCCGCCAGCATCCAGGACAGGTTCATCGCGTCAGCGATGCCGGCGTTCATTCCGTAGCCCGCATTGGGTACCCAGATATGCGCTGCGTCGCCGCACAGGAACACCCGGCGGTCACGGAACCGGTCAGCGATCATCCGCCGAGCGGTCCAATCCTCCTTGGCGATGATCTCGATCGGGAACGACGGTCCGACACCCAGGATCATGCGCATGCAGTGATCACGATCTACAGTGTCGAACGTCTCGCCTGGCCGCATATAGTTGTGGATCAGCCAGGTCTCTCGGCCGTCGATCGCGAACATGTTGGCGCTGCGTCGGGGATTGAGCGAGGTGTTCGCCCAGGCCGGCTTCGTCGGCGTCGCGCGCAGCAGCGCCGGGGCGCGAATGTAGGTGGATTGCCGCTGCTCCAACATCGCGTCGCCACTCAGGCTGGCGCCGATCCGCCGCCGCACGGTGGAGTGCGCACCGTCCGCGCCGATCATATAGGCGGCCTCGATCGTCAGGTCCTCACCACCGTCCAGATCAGCGGCCGTGGCGACAACGCCGCGATCGTGCTGGCTGAACTCGGTGAGTTGCATGCGGTTAAAGATGCGCACACCGGGCATCGACCTGGCATGGGCGAACAGCACCGGTTCGAGGTAGATCTGGTTGATCCGATGCGGCGGTTCGGGCGTTGGCCACCATGTATCCGGCCCACCGGTGGCGGTGTAGCGGTCTGCTCGACAGGGGATCGGAATACGAGAAAGCTCAATGCCCGTCGTGGTCGTTCGGAAAACGACATCGTTCGGATAGTCAGGCGGAAGCCCGCTGTCACGCACCGCCTGACCGACACCGAGGCGGCGAAAAATCTCCATAGTCCGCGCGCTGACGTGGTTGCACTTGACACTCGGCGGCTCGCCCGGGGCACGACTTTCGAGCACCAGGACGGGAATGCCCCGCCAGGCCAGGTCCATCGCCACGGTCAAGCCAACCGGCCCACCGCCCGCGATCAGGACCTTTGTTATTACCTGTCTCATCAGCCGCCTCCCGTGTCTGACGGCAGTCTGCCTGGTTCGAGGGATTGTCGGAAGAAGGTCAGCGCCAGCCGGTCATCGGCCACTCGATCTTCAGCACCACGCGTCATCCGGCCAGATCGCGCCGAAGTTGTCTGCCGTAGGCGGTCAATATGGTTTACGTTGAGCCCGAAGTTAATGCTTCTCATGGCGAGGAGTCTGAGGGGTTACCCGCTCCCGGCGCCCGTAATGGGACTGCCCCCGGCGCTAACGCTTCTAGTGTTTCACACAGGGCGTTGCTGACAGCGTCGAGCATATCAATGTCCTTAATGATCTGATCACGACCGCTCGATCGGCTTCGATTGAGCGAATGAGCTATACCATTGCGCCGATCGAAGAACTCTTCGAGGCTGTGCAGCAGCCGGCCATGGGCTTTGCCAGCTTCGACCTCGGCAAAGTTGTTAAGAAGCGGCCTCTTATCCGCTAACCTGGAGCACACATCACGCAGATTGCTCACTCTGAAAAGCGAGTTTATCTCCCCAGGTCGCATGTTGTTTTCGTTGTGTATGAGCTCCCTGTAGATGTCCCTTGACAGATCGCCCCTGCAGAATTCGTAGATAACGTTAAATCGCGTTAGTGCATCTGAGAACAAGCTCTCTTCCGAAAAGACGTTGCTTCTGGCGTCGATCTGCATGCGAGCCAGCGTCTCCATTGTCCGACGCCAAGCGGTGGTCGCCAATCTAGGAGGAAGATTTTTGAACGAATCAGTAGCGGTCACCACGGCTCTTGCATATGCCCGTGCCATCTCCCGCACAAATTCCTCGAAGGTTGCGGCTAACAGGAGGGTCGCCGAGTTCGCAGCTGCGATGCGCGCCTTCGGAGCAACCTTATGCGGATCGTTGAATGCATTGACTAAGTCCCGGAGCGCATCTAGGTCCTCTGTGAATTCCTCCGAAATCACGCCGAAAACCGTGCTCACGTTGGCCTCACCGAGGCAAGAATTAGAATGCATCAACGTTATTCTAGCGCGAACCGCGTTGGCTGTATTTCCTTGGCCTGTCAAGGTACTCATGGCCACGCTGTCGCCCATCGCATTCGCCATACGTTGTTGGACGTTTGCTTTATCAGCCTCGATGTCCCTTCGATGCGCCCAAAGATCGTTTGCGGCGACCATCGACGCGTCGTAGATCGCAGCCGAGATTCGCCCGCGATCCTTCTCATCATGGGGTAGAAGGAATGGGCGGCCATCGAAAATGTCGTAGATGAACGTGAACCTCTCCTTGTATTCCTGCCTCCACGCCTCGCCCTCGGCGTTAGTGATCTGCACTTCCATAGCCCGATCGAGCATTGCCCTCATCGACCCTCGAATGTTGGCTTCGTCCCTGAGAGCGAAATACCGTAGGACGAGTTGGCAGTCGCCCATTGACGCGTAAAGCGTGTTCTTCTGTCGCTCCGGGTTTTCATAGTAATCATTCGGATTAGTTTCGATATATGAAGGGATGTCAAATACATCGGTAAACAGCCGGAACCGCGTCAGTTCAATTATAATTTTGTTGAAGACACCTGGATTTATTGCGTTTCGGATCTCCTGGGGATTTAGCTTTGTTCCACCGGTATTAAGTCGATCGAAAATGAAGCGGCGGAGATCGGTCAGTGTCAGACGACCTGAAGCTGATTTTTCAGTCTCACTTTCGAGAAGGAGAACAATGGCGGAAAGACTGCCACGATCCAGTGCACGTTTTATGCGCGGAGGGCAGCGATAATAGCGAAGGCCATTTAGGGGCTTCAGAAACGGCAGCCCAGCAAGGGCGAAGTCGCCAGCGATAAACTCGCGTACTGCGTTAAGACGTTGCTGTCCATCCATGACCTCGTAGCGCGCCGCCTCGGTTTCGTAAAGGAAGACCGGTGGGACAGGAATATTGAGGAGGAGCGACTCGATCAGTCTTGACTTTTGGATTGTGCCCCAACGCAGACGTCTCTGATACTCTGGCCGGAGATTGAGAACTTCTCCTTTGTCGATTAAATCCCCAATTTGTGGGAGGAAGAAATTGCTCGTCTGGTACACTATTCGGAACGCGTTCTTCGCAAAAAATTCGTCCGGATCGACCGGTGCGATGTCGCCATCCCGTGTATCCGCTATTTCTTCAGGTTCTCCCATGAGCACGTCAACAGACATAGGATGCCTCCTCAGTCAGTTCACTACCATACCACATCAGGATGCGGCTTCACAGGAAGGGCGCTCCACTGGAGATCTGCCAGATCCTCGCAACAGCATGGTCTAGACGGCCGGGGTGCACTGAACCGTTAGGAGAAATAGCCAAATAGCCTCATTGGTGGGTCAACCTTCAGGAGACCGTCCCCAATCAAAACTCCGCTTCCGCCTCCATGGCCACGGACCCCGTCGGATTACGCGCCCAAAGGGCGACTGTTTCCGTGTCATCCGGTACGCCATGAACCGAGAACGGTTCGATATCGAATAGCGGGCTAAGCGCGCGAAAACGGAACGAGGTGACCAGCCGCGGGGTCTTGCGGCGCAACAGATCGATCAGCAGCGTCGCGATCAGCGGACCATGCACGATCAGGCCGGGATAACCTTCCGTCTCCGTCACATAACGCCGGTCGTAGTGAATGCGATGGCTGTTGAAAGTGAGCGCGGAGTAACGGAACAACAGCGGACCGCTGGGCTGGATGTCGCGGTGCCAGACACCGTCGGTTCGCGCCTGCCGCGGGGCAGCCGGCCCCTCGCCCGGTCGCGGTGCATCGCGATAGACGATGTCATGCTCTTCAACCAACGCCATACCGTTGCTCCCGACGATCTCATGCTTCACCAGCACGAAGCACAGCGCACCGTTACGACCTTGCTTGATCGTGACGTCCTGTACGGTGGAAACCCGCGTAATGGCCTCGTCCACCCGCAGCGACTGATGAAATCTGAAGCGACCGCCGGCCCACATGCGGCGTGGCAGCGGCACCGGCGGCAGGAACCCACCACGCGCCGGATGTCCGTCCGGCCCCAGGACAGACTGTCGCGCAGTGGGGAGGAAATAGAGCAGTGCCAAAGCGGCGGCAACGGATCGCCCGAAGCGGGTGCCGGATCGTCCCGGTTCAACGTGGCTGACAGCGCGGCGATTGGAAAGCGCGTGACCTGATCACGCAGCGTTTCCTGCCGGCCGATCCACGAACGCAAATGATCGACGTCAAGCTCGGTCATTTCAGCAACTCCATCGCAGCCGCGCGTGCCCGGCCGGCACCGTCGCGCGCCATCACCGCGCATAGGCCCGTATAGGCGGTCGGATCGAGCAGTCCGCTGATCTGATCCGCTGTCATGTGTGTGGTGACACGGGTATCCGCGGCCAGCATTTCCCGAAACGATCTTGCGTGGATAAACCCGTCCTGTGCGGCGTCATACACCGCGTCATGCGCATGTTGACGGCCGATCGCGGCGCCCAGATTCAACATCACCGCCTCGGCCATGATCAGGCCGCCGCCAAGGTCCAGATTGGTGCGCATCCGCGCCGGGTCCAGCCGCAGGCCGCGCATGATCGCCGCCAGACGGCTGAGCATGTCGCCGGTGGCGATGCAGGCTCGCTGCTCCGCCGTATCCATCATCAGGCTGGTCGTGCGGTCGGCCTCATGCTCGGTGGTCATCGCCTCCAGCGCCAACGGCACCTGGGCGCGGATTTCGGCGGCGGCGGCGATGATGTCCTGACACAGCTTGGGGTTTCGTTTCTGCGGCATGGTGGAACTGCCGACCGTGCCGGGGGGAACGGGTTCCTCGACTTCGCCGAACTCGGTCTTCATCAAGGTGTAGATTTCGCGGCCGATCTTGCCGCAGGTGGCGGCGAGCAGACCAAGCAGGACAATGTTTTCCGCCAGATGGTCGCCGATGGCGCGGGAGGGCACGGTCATGGAGCCGAAGCCCAACCGTCGGCCGATGCCTTGTTGCACAGCCGGTCCGTCCTGGCCGAGCGAGGCGTAGGTCCCTGCCCCGCCGCCAAGCATGGCGACGAACAGGCGCGGCGCGGCCTGCTGAAAGCGTTCCCGGTGGCGGAGCAACTCATCGATCCAGACCGCGACCTTGTAGCCGAAGGTCGCGGGGACGGCATGTTGGCCGTGGGTGCGGCCGGCGATCGGCATGTCGGCGCCGCGTTCCGCCAGATCGGCCATCGCGGACAGGGTTTCGCCGATTTGCCGCAGGAAAATCGCATGCGCCTGGCGCAGCACCAGCAGGTCGCCGGTCTGGGTGATGTTCTGCGTGGTGGCGCCCCAGTGGACCCAACCGCCATGCGGATCACCGACGACACGGCTGAGTTCCCAGACCAGGGGAACGATGGTATGGCCGGTGCGGGCCAATGCTTCGTCGATTCGGGCGCGATCCATATTCTCGAGCCTGGCGGCGGCGGCGATGGCATCCGCGGCGGCGGCAGGGATGATGCCGCGCTGGGCTTGCGAGCGAGCCAGCGCGACCTCGACGTCCAGCCAGGCCTGCCAACGGTTTTCCAACCGGTAGAGCGCGCGGATGCCGGGGTCTGAAACGCGCGTGGCGGTGGGTAATGTGTCGCTCATGGTGCGCTCCGGCGGTTTCCTCTCTGGCAGAGGATCGCAGCGGGGGTGGCCGGCGGCAAGCCCGCTCGATACCGACAGCGATGCTGCCGGCGGCTGGCCGGGGTTGTTCGATTGGATCGTGGCCGGGTCGCGCAGCGCTGCCACGACCGCCGCGGGGGACTACTCGGCGCGGATCAGTCCGCGATGGCTGGGGGCGTCGATGAATGCCAACACTTCGGCGATCAATGGATCTTCGCCAAAGTCAACACGCGCCGCCTCCAGCCGTTGAGCGAACACACCCTGTTTGCTGTACAGCACGCGGAAGGCGACGTGCAGGCGATGGATCGCGGCCTTGTCGAAACCGCGGCGGCGCAGTCCGACGACATTGAGTGCGGCGAGCCGCGCCCGGTTGCCAATGACGCTGCCAAACGGGATCACGTCACCTTCCACGCCAGACACACCACCGATCATCGCGGCACGGCCGATCCGGACGAACTGATGGATGGCGGCCGAGCCGCCGACCACGGCATGGTCACCGATGCTGACATGGCCGCCCATCACCGCGTTGTTCGCGATGATGACATTGTTGCCCAACTGACAATCGTGCGCGACATGAACGACCGCCATCAGCATGCAGTCACTGCCGACCCGTGTTACGCCGACGCCGGTGGCAGTACCGCGATGGATGGTGCAGTGCTCGCGCACCAAGGTGCGGGCACCGATTTCGCAGCGGGTCGGCTCGTTCTGGTATTTCATGTCCTGCGGCGCCATGCCGACGGTACAAAACGGGAACAGTTGAACGGACTCGCCGATTTGGGTGTGGCCTTCCACGACGACGTGAGACACCAACCTGGCCCCGGCGCCGATGACGACGTTCGGACCCACCGTGCAAAACGGGCCGATCTCCACACCTGCGCCGATCTCGGCACCATGAGCCACCAACGCCGTGGGGTGGATGCTGGCGCGGTTGGTGATGTGCAGGCTGGTTTCGGTCATCAAATCCATACGGGTTCCGTTCCAAGGCGCCAAACGCGCAGCTGTCCAAAGCTTCAGGGCACAGTCACCACGATGGTATGGGTTGAAGCCTACGCTACCAACTCAATCATTGTTGCCGGATGTGTCCGATACAGCTTTGTAACGCTATGTTTCGCTTAGCATTTTGGCGTTACTAAGGTGAAGTCGAAATCACGGCGGCGCAGCGCGGTCCATGATCATGGCGGAATAGGTCGCCTCGGCCACGGCTACGTCATCGACCTTGGCGATGGCGTGGAATTTCCAGACGTTGCTGCGGCTGCGCTCCTTGACGATATGGATGCGCAATTGATCGCCGGGAATGACTGGACGGCGGAACTTCGCGCCCTCGATCGACATGAAATAGACCAACTTGCCGACGGCGTCGGGCCCCAGCGTCTCGACCACCAGCACGGCCGCGGTTTGTGCCATGCATTCGATGATGAGCACGCCGGGCATCACCGGATGATTGGGAAAATGCCCGGCGAAGAAGTTCTCGTTGACAGAAACGTTCTTGACCCCGGTCGCCGAGCTGTTCAGCACCACGTCGACGACCCGATCCAGCATCAGGAAGGGGTAGCGGTGGGGGATATCGTGCATGATCCGATGGATATCGATCAGTTCGATGGTCTTGCCCGCTTCCGGGCTGAAGTGTGCTGCCTCATCCATGATCTTCAATCCACGTTCGGCTGGTTTTCCGCATCGGGTCCGCTGGCCCGGACGGGAACGCCGCCGTTGCGGATCCAACGCCTGATGGTGGCGATTTCCTTGAAAAAAAGCTTCGCCGGCTGAGCGGGCAAGCCGGCGAAATCCGAGTGTGGCGGCACGTCCGTCATGACGCCGGACTTCGCGCCGACGCGCGAACCGGCGCCGATGCGCAGATGGCCGGCAAGGCCAGCCTGGCCCGCCAGCACCACCTGATCCTCCAGCACACAGGAGCCGGAGATGCCCACCTGCGCCACGATCACGCACGCCAGGCCAATCTGAACATTGTGTGCGATCTGCACCAGATTGTCGATCCGGGTCCCGGCGCCAATCACCGTGTCTTCCAACGCGCCACGATCGATGGTGGTGTTGGCGCCGACTTCCACATCGTTCTCGATGCGGACGCGACCAAGCTGCGGTACGGTAACGAGTTTCTCTGCGTTGATGGCGAAACCGAAGCCTTCCTGCCCGATACGGGCACCGGGATAAACATAGACCCGGTCCCCGATCAGCGCATGCGACAGGCTGACGTGCGGCCCGATCCGTGCGTCCCAGCCGATCTCCACGCCGTCACCGATGACCGCCATCGGGCCGATACGGCAACGCGGCCCGATCACCACGTTTTCGCCGATCACCACGAGCGGCCCCACCTCGGCCGTTGGGGCGATTCTCGCCGACGCGGCGACAACCGCCGAACGATGGATACCGGGCACCGCCGGAGGCACCGGATGGAACAGGGCCGCCACCCGTGCCCAGGCGGCCAGCGGGTCAGACGCAATGATCGCGACGGTGGTATCGGGCACCAGCTGCTTCATATCCGGATGGACGATCACCGCGCCGGCCTTGGTCGCCGCCAGCGCGGGTCCATGTCTACGGTTGTTCAGGCAGAAGCTGACGTCCTGTCCGATCGCGGTCGCCAACGGCGCAATGTGATGCAACATGAGCCGCCGCGGCGGCGCGTCGGCCAGGTTCCCATCGGCGCTGGCGGCGTCGACGACGGCCGCCAGGGTATGCGGTCCAGCGCACCGGAAAAAGCGAGGATCGCCCACCGATGCCACGTGCTGCTCGCTGGGCGGACTGGGGCCGGTGGCCATATGTCAATGCTTCTGCGGTGGCTTCGCGGCCGCCGCGGTCGCCCCCGGCACGGCTGCAGCGGCGGGCGCTGTCGGCGGCGCCATTGCCAGCGGCGAAACCCCGTCGGGCGGAACGACGACACTTGGAAGCGCCTTGTTCAACACCTCGGCCACGGCGGGCGTCAGATCGAAATCGGCCGTGGTGCCGAGGATCTGCGCCCGGTTGAGCACGAGATTGATGCCGCGGGACAAGGCAACCTGTTGGGCGACCTGCTCCATCGTGCGATTGATCTGCATCATCACGTACTGGCCGGCTTCCTGGATGATCCGGTTACGCTCGCCGAAACGGCGCTGGGCCTCGATGGCGCGATCCTGAATCTCCTTCTCCTTTGAGCGGATCTGCTCAGGTGACAGCTTGGAACGGTCGGCGGCGAACTTCTGCCCCAGATCGCGCAACGCGCTCTGTTCCTTTTGCGCATCCTGATTGAGCTTCTGGCCGCGTGTGTTCAGCGTCTTGTAGGCGGCCTGATACGCCGTCGAGACCCGCAACACGTCTGGCACTGACAGAATGCCGATGATAGCGGCGGGGGTTGCCTGGCCCTTCGGAACGGGCGGAACGTCTGGCGCCGGCGGCAGCTGAACCTGAAGCGGCGGGACCACCCCGCTGGCCTGATCCCCCGCAGCCTGGTTGCTGAGCGGGATCGCATCCGGGGCAACGCCCGACGCCGCCGCACGGGCCGCTGCCCGAGGTGGAGGCGAAGCCGGCCGGACCTGCCCTGGCACGAACCACTGACTGCTCTGCCCCTGCTGGGCGAAGCCGGGCTGGGGACCCAGAACAACCGCCAGCGTAAGGACCGCGCCGACACTCTTGGTGATATTTTGGAGCACTAGAACCTCGTACCAAAACCAAAGCGGAAAATCTGCGTCTGGTCGCCTGGTTGCTTGGACACAAACGGCGCCAAGTCAACGTTTATCAGACCGAAGGAAGTGCGCCAGGAGATACCGACGCCAGCACCCACCCGCGGCGTGCTGGAAGCGGTCACCTGGCAATCAACGCCGGGGGAAACGATGCAGGAGCCAGATCTGAATGATGACTGGGTCAACGCGCCGACATCGACAAAAACCCGGCCGCTCAAGCCTAGATCCGGGGAAACCGGCAGCGGGAAGTGCAGTTCAGAGGTCTGGGTCCAAATAAACCGCCCGCCCAGCGGATCACCCGTCCTGGTGTCGTGCGGGCCGGCGCCGCCGGTCTGGAAGCCGCGCAGATTGTCGCCGCCGAGGAAGAAGCGGTCGATGATTTCTTCGCGGCCACCGGACAGCAGCGTCATGTAACCGGTGCTGCCGCCGAACTTCAGGACCCACTCCGGATTGCCCAACTCGGCCTCCAATGGGATGTAGTAGGCCGCGTTCAGGTTGCCTCGGACGAACCTGGCATCGCCGCCAAGCCCGGCGAAGTCGGTGCCCCCTTCGAGGACATAGCCTGAATGCGGGAAGATCTTGCTGTCGCGGTAGTCCAGCGTCAGGACCTGGCTGACCTGCGACAACAACGTCGTCCCCGACTCGTTCAGAATGAACGGACTGGCCCCGCTTTCCACGTTGAACACATCTCGATTGACCAGTGAATAGCTCCACACCTGCCGCAGGTGCTCGTTGAAGGCATAGCCGAGGCGGAGCGCGAACCCCTCTCGCCGCTCATCATAGGGTTCGGTTCCCAGGAAGTTGGTTTGGATCAGAAAGACGTCGGCACCGGCGACCAGGTTGCGATCCAGGAAGTACGGGTCCGTGATGGATGTGTTGATGGAACTGCGGCGCTGCGCAAGCGTGCCGTTGATACTCGCGTTGATGCCGGTACCGACCAGGTTGCGCTCCGCCAGGCCGATGTCGATCAGTGCGCCGGCATCGGTCGAGTAACCGCCGCCGAAGGAAAGTTCGCCGGTGGCCTTTTCGCTAATATTCGTTGTAAGTATGGCTTTGTCAGGCGCTGATCCCGGACTGGTGGCGATATCGACCGCCTGGAAGTAACCCAGATCGGTCAACTGGGTCTTGGTGCGGCGAATGGCCTCCGCGTTGTACGGGTCGCCCTCGGCCAAGCGGAACTCGCGCCGGATGACCTTGTCCTCGGTCCGCGTGTTGCCGACGATGTTGATGCGCTCGACATAGACCCGCGGTCCCTCACCCACGTCGAAGATCAGATCGACAATGTGCTTGGTGGTATCTCGATTGACCCTTGGCGTGACATTGACGAAGGCATAGCCGCGGTCGTGCACGGCCTGCTCGATCATGTCGGCGGTGCGGCCCACCGCGTCGCCGTCGTACCAGTCGCCTGGCGCGAGCTGCAGGTCGGGCTGCAGATCCTTGGCGCTGAGGTTCCGCAACTGGACGTTGACAGTGACTTTGCCGACTTTATAGCGGGCGCCTTCATCGACGGTAAAGGAGACGAAAAAGCCCTTGCGATCGGGCGATAGTTCGGCGCTCGCGTCGATGATCCTGAAGTCAGCGTAACCGTGCTTCAGATAAAACCGGCGCAGCAACTCCTTGTCGAAGGCCAGCCGCTCTGGGTCATACTGGTCGGACGAGGACAGAAAGCGCCACCAGCGCGATTCCCGGCTGTCGATGACCTCGGTCAATCGGTCTTCGCTGAACGCCTTGTTACCGGTCACCACGATCTTGCTGATCAGGGTGGCGGACCCGTCGTTGATCTGGAATACGACATCGACCCGATTCTGATCCAAGCGGATGATCTTCGGCTCCACCGTGGCGTCGTAGTTTCCATGCTTTGCATATAGGGTCAGGATGCGCTGTCGGTCTGCCTCGGCCAAGGCTGGGGTGAATACGGCGCGGGGCCGCAATTGAACCGCCGGCTGAAGCTGAGCGTCGGTGACTTTGTGGTTTCCTTCAAAAGCGACGCGGTTGACGATCGGGTTTTCAACCACCCGCACGATCAGGGTATCGCCGACGCGGCCGAGCCGGACATCCTGGAAAAGGCCTGTCGCGTACAACGTCTTCAAGCTGCGATCGATGCGGTCCGGGTCGAACTGGTCGCCGGGCTGAACCAGCAAATAGGACTCGATCGTCCCATCCTCGATGCGCTGATTGCCCTCAATCTTGATCGACTGGATGACGCCGCCCGCGGCGGTCGAGGCCAAATGCGGGACGGTTGGGCGAGCCGAGGGCGTCGGGCGTTGGGCGGCGGCGGTTCCGATGACCAGAAATGGCATCAGGCAGGCGGCAACAAGCCGCACAGCACGGATCGTCAACAAAAGGCTGGTCCCCCCAAACTGCCTGCGGGTTTAACACCAAGCAGACGTCAACTAGCGGCGCGGCGCGAACGCGGCGCACAATAACCATGGCTCGCCACTGATGCTAGTGTCGGGCCATGCTATCAAGCGATCTAATGGTAATCGTATAACTTCCTGATTTATCGGGGAAAACGTTCTCAAACGATGCGCATGAAGTCGCGCCTGGCCGTCGCGCGAGCCACCCCGGCCGACCTGAGGTCAGCCGATCAGGCCAGCGACCCAGCGGAACAGGCCCAGGTGGGTCAGGTCGTTCCAAGTCGCGAAGACGAACAGACAAGCCAGGACCGCGAAGCCCGCGCGAAATCCGTACTCCTGGGCGCGCGCCGGCAGTGGGCGGCCGCGCAGCGCCTCCATCAGATAAAACAGCAGATGTCCGCCGTCCAGCACCGGGACCGGGAACAGGTTGATCAACCCGAGGTTCACCGACAACACGCCGATAAACGAAATAAGGCTGGCGATCCCAAGCTGGGCGACCTGCCCGGATAGTTGCGCGATGCGCAGCGGACCGCCGAGTTCGTCGGTACCGCGGGTGCCGCCGATCATCTGCGCCAAGCCGCGCACCGTCTCGGAAGTGATGGTCCATGTCTGGCTCACGCCTGCCCACACGGCGGCCGCCACGCCGACATGGTGGTACGCCACCGCGCCGCCCCGCACCCCAAGCAGGCCCACCTGATGGCCATCGACATCGTGCGACCCCGTGGTGACCTGGATCTGGCGTTCGGCACCACCGCGTTGGATGGTCATCGGCAGAGTTTCAGCCGGGTGAACGGTTATGGCGTGCTGCAGGTCCTCGAATGTGGCAATCGGTTGTCCGGCGATCGAGATGATTCGGTCGTTCGCCATCAGGCCGGCGCGGGACGCGGCGGTATCGGGTAGCACGGCGCCAACGACCGGCAGCGTGACCGGTGTGCCGAGAGCGATGAACAGGGCGGAAAACAGCACCATCGCGAGCACGAAATTGGCAATCGGCCCGGCGGCAACGATGATCGCGCGGGACAATACAGGCTTGTCATGGAATGTTTGCCCAGGGACCCACTGGGCGCGCACATCCTCGGCCACGTCCTGCGGCCGTTCCTGCCCATGCAGTTTCACGTAACCACCCAGCGGGAGCCATGCCAGCTTCCATACGGTGCCGGCGCTGTCGGTCCACGAGGTCAGCGCCTGACCGAAGCCGATCGAGAACGTCTCGACACGGACACCGCGCCAGCGAGCCGCCAAGTAGTGGCCTAGCTCATGCACGAAGACCAAAACACCGAGGACCAGGACGAACGCCGCCGCGCTGCGAATGAAGTCGGGGATGAAACTCAGCACAGGGATGGCTCTCGGGTCGGGGTGATCAAAGGGCGTGGACAATAAGTAGGTCGTGGGCTACCCGGCGTGCCGTGGTATCAAGCGCGACTATGTCGTCGAGGGTATCCGCCTTCGGGGCTCCCAGTTTCTGGAGCACCCGGTCGACCGTTTCAGCGATCTCGAGGAAGCCGATACGCTTCTGCAGGAATGCCGCGACGGCGACCTCGTTGGCCGCATTCAGAATGGTGGGGGTCCCGCGGCCGGCTTGCAACGTCTCTCTGGCGAGACGCAGCGCGGGGAACCGGATGAGGTCGGGTTTGGCGAACTCCAAACCGCCGATGGCCGCCAGATCCAAGCGCCGGGACGTCGTCACCATCCGTTGTGGCCAAGCCAGCGTGTGGGCGATCGGAATACGCATGTCGGGGGAACCCAACTGCGCCATAACAGAGCCGTCGTGATAGTACACCATGCCATGGATGACCGATTGCGGGTGCACAAGCACGTCAATCGCGGCTGCTTCCAGGTCGAACAGCCGAGCGGCCTCGATCAGTTCAAGTCCTTTATTCATCATCGTCGCCGAATCGATGCTGATCTTCGCCCCCATCGACCAGACGGGGTGACGCAGGGCGGCTTCCGGCGTGGCGCGGCGCATCGCCTCGAGGCTTGCAGTGCGGAAGGGTCCGCCGGACGCGGTCAGCACGATCTTTTCCACCGCGCCATAATTGCCGTCGGCCAACGACTGGAAAATCGCGTTGTGCTCGGAATCGACCGGCAGAAGGGTCGCGCCGGCCTCGCGCACCGCACGCAGCATGACGTCGCCGGCGCAGACCAGGGCCTCCTTGTTGGCCAGCCCGACACATCCGCCGCGGCGGATCGCGGCCAGTGTCGGACCTAGGCCGGCGGCGCCGGTAATCGCCGCCATGGTCCAGTCGGCCGGGCGTGCGGCCGCGGCGACGACCGCTTCGGCGCCGGCGGCAGCCTCGATGCCGGTTCCTGCCAGAGCATCTCTCAATGCGGCATAGGCTAGGGGATCGGCCACAACCGCCAGTTCGGCCCGCAACGCCACCGCCTGTTCGGCAAGCAACGCGACATTTCGGCCAGCAACCACGGCGCGGACCTGGAACCGATCAGGGTCGGCGAGGAGCAGTTCGACCGTCTGGGTACCCACGCTGCCCGTGCTGCCAAGGACGGTTACAGACCGAATTATACCGGAGGCGGACGACCGCGACCGGGACGGGACAGCATCACGGGCATTCATCCCCAAAGTATTACTCCACGTCCGAGGACCAACGCCAGTAGTGCCGCGGCCGGCGCGGCGGTCAACACGGCGTCCAAACGGTCCAGCAGGCCACCATGGCCCGGGATCATGGTCCCAGAATCCTTAACACCAAACTGGCGCTTCAGGTTGCTTTCGAAAAGATCCCCGACCTGAGCGATGACGCCAATCACTACCGCGACTTCCACCGAGCGCGCCCAATGCAGCCCACGGCCGAGCACGGCCGACGCAGCGAGACCCAAGGCGCCTGCGGCGACCAGGCCGCCGACTGCGCCGGACCAGGTTTTTCCGGGCGAAATGGCCGGCGCCAGACGCGGACCGCCCACCGCCCGCCCAACCACGTACGCCCCGATGTCGCTGGCCCATACAACCAGCAGCAACACGATCACATTGGCGCCACCGCTCGGTGGCGGCTGCCGCAGCCAGATCAAGGCGACCGCGGCGAGACCAAGATAGGGCAGTCCAAGGGCAAGCGGTCGCGGCGGGGACAGGTCGCGGCTTGAGGCGAGACCGGCAGCCGTGGCGGCAGCCAAAAGAGCGATCGCATAGATCAGGGCGGAAAACGCCGTCAGCGCCACCGAGATGGGCAGCGCGGCGAACAGCAGCCAGGCGACCGGCGACCGGCGCTGGCCGCAAAGAGCGAGCCATTCATAGGACAAGCCCACGGTGATGAGCGCGACCAGGATGGCGAAGGCGGACCCTCCGACCCAGATGCACCCCAGAGCGATCGGCGCCAAGACGGCGGCCGACATGAAACGAAGTCTGAAATCAGCCCATCTGGCAGGTTGCCGGATCGCCGGCGTCGGGTGCGCCACACTGGCTGCCGATGCGGTATCGGGGGGCGGTTCAGTCGTTGCGAGCACCAAATCGCCGCTCCCGCCGGGAATACTCCGCCAATGCAGCACTGAAATGAGCCTGCTCGAAGTCCGGCCAGAACACGTCGAGGAACACCAATTCCGCATAGGCTGCCTGCCAGAGCAGGAAGTTTGACAGCCGCTGTTCGCCCGAGGTGCGAATAATCAGGTCGGGATCCGGCATGCCGGCGGTGGCGAGGAAGCGGGCAAAGGCCTCTTCGCCCAGGTCTCCGGCGGCGAGGCATCCATCCCGCACGGCGGCCAGCGCAGCCCGCGCGGCGGCAGCGATTTCGGCCCGGGCGCCGTAAGACAGCGCGATGGTCAGATTAAGTCTGGCGTTGGCCTCGGTGTCTCGCTCGGCCGCGGCCAGATCTGTCTGGATATCGGAATCGAAGCGGCACCGATCACCGATGAAACGAAGGCGCACCCCGGACTGCTTCAGCTCAGCGATCTCGGATCGCAGATAACGCCGCAGAAGCCCGGTCAGGTCCATGATTTCGCTGGCGGGACGGCGCCAGTTCTCGCTGCTGAACGCGTAGATGGTCAGCCAGGAGACGCCCGATTGGATCGACGCCTCGACCGCGCGGCGGACGGCCCGGGAGCCTTCCCGGTGCCCGGCGACGCGCGGCAGACCGCGTGATTTGGCCCAGCGGCCGTTGCCATCCATGATGATGGCGACGTGGGTAGGCACGATCTGGTCTACGGCGCCGGTGCCGATCGTGGGGGCATCGGCGACGACCTGGGACGCCGCGAAGGCTGATGACACGTAGTCCTCCGAAACAAAGCCCCGGGCCGGCCGCTTAATCATGACAGGCATCTTGCGGCGTGACCTGCCTCAGACCTGCCGAATGTCCTTTTCCTTGTCCGCGAGCACTTCGTCCACCTTTTTAATGAATTGATCGGTCAGCTTCTGCACCTCCTCGGACCAGTTCTTGGCAAGGTCCTCGCCGATTTCATGCTTCTTTTCGTGCGCCTTGATCTGCTCCATGCCATCGCGGCGGACACCGCGGACCGAGATCTTGGCGCCTTCGGCATATTTATGCGCCATCTTGGCGAGTTCGTTACGGCGCTCCGTGGTCAACTGCGGGATCGGCACACGGATCATCATGCCGTCGACCGCGGGATTAAGTCCCAAACCCGAATCGCGTATCGCCTTTTCCACCGCTGATATCATGGATTTGTCCCACACCTGCACCGTCAACATGCGCGGTTCTGGCGTGCCGACGGTTCCGACCTGGTTCAGCGGCATCTCGGTTCCATATGCGATGACCTTCACTGGTTCCAGCAGCCCGGGGTGGGCGCGTCCGGTACGCAGGCCGGCGAATTCGCGGCGCAGCGTTTCCTGCGCGCCGTCCATGCGACGGATCAGATCCTGCTTCAGGCTGTTCAGGTCCAGGGTGGCCATGGCGATGCCTTCAACTCCTTTCAGGGCTCGATAATCTTGGTGAACGCTCCCTCGCCGCGCATCACCTGAGCGAAGGCGCCGGGGGCGTGGATGTTAAATACGATGATCGGCAGGTGGTTTTCCCGAGCCAGACTGATCGCGGCGGCATCCATGACACCAAGATCGTTGGCAAGGACTTCCAGATAGGTCAGTTGCTCGAAGCGGGTGGCGCTGGCGACCTTTCGGGGATCAGCGGAATAGACCCCGTCGACCTGGGTGCCCTTCAGCAGCGCGTCGCATTTCATCTCGGCTGCGCGCAGTGCGGCGGCGGTATCGGTGGTGAAGAACGGATTGCCGGTACCGGCAGCGAATATCACCACCCTGCCCTTTTCCATATGGCGCTCAGCTCGGCGGCGGATATAAGGCTCGCAAACCGATGACATTGGGATCGCCGACTGAACACGGGTGGCAACCTGGCATTTCTCAAGGGCGGATTGAACCGCGAGCGCATTCATGACGGTGGCAAGCATGCCCATGAAGTCGGCCTGTGCGCGGTCCATCCCGGACGCAGCCCCGGACACGCCGCGAAAGATGTTGCCGCCGCCGATCACCACCGACACCTCGACACCCATCGCGACGACCGCCTTGATGTCGTTGGCGATCGCCCGGACCATTTCGTTGTCCAGGCCGAACTCACGGCGGCCCATCAACGCTTCCCCGGACAGTTTTAGCAGCACACGCTTGTAGACCGCCGGCTGTGTCATGCGACTCCCGAAAGACGATTAAGATGGGCCGGCACCCTAGTGATCTCGTTTGTTTTGAACAAGCCGGGCGCAAGCCGGATCGCGGGTCGTCGCGGCGAGTTCAAACTCCCGCGGTTGCCGCGACCTCGGCCGCGAAGTCCTCTTTCGGCTTTTCGATGCCCTCACCCAGCTTGAAGCGGGCAAAACCGGTAAGTTTGACCCCGGCCTTGTCGGCAACGGCGCGCACCCGGCTCTCGCCGTCATGCACCCACACCTGCTCCAGCAGCACCACCTCTTCGTAGTATTTGCGCACGCGCCCTTCGACCATTTTCTCGATGATGTGGTCCGGCTTGCCAGAGGCTCGCGCCTGTTCAGTCAGCACCGCCCGCTCGCGCTCGAGCGCGGCGGGATCGACGGCGTCGATATCGAGCGCTTCGGGGCTGCTGGCGGCAACATGCATGCCGACCTGCCGACCCAGCGTCTCCAACGTCTCGAACTCGCCAGCCCCTTCGATCGCGGCGAGCACGCCGATCTTGCCTAGGCCCGGCTTGAGCGCGGCATGCATATAGGTGGCGACGACGCCGCTGGAGACCGATAGCACTTTGGCCCGGCGGATCGTCATGTTCTCGCCGATGGTGGCGACCAAGTGGGTCAGCTGCTCCGCCACCGTGCGATCGCTTCCGGCAAATGGCGCCACATTAATGGCGGCCAGATCGTCACCGATGTCCAACGCGATCCGGGCAACGGTCGCGACGAAGTCCTGGAACGTCTCATTGCGAGCGACGAAATCGGTTTCGGCGTTGACCTCAACAATGGCAGCCCTGTTGGTGGCGGAGGCGACGCCGACCAAACCCTCGGCAGCGACGCGGCCGGATTTCTTCGCGGCGGCGGCGAGGCCTTTCTTTCGCAGCCAGTCGACGGCGGGTTCGATGTCGCCGTCGGTTTCGATCAGCGCCTTCTTGCAGTCCATCATGCCCGCGCCCGTCCTGTCGCGCAGATCTTTCACCAGGGCAGCGGTGATCGCGGCCATGTCTTTGTCTCCTGAGAAAAGGGTTCAGGCAGTCGCGGCGGCGGCGACTTCCGGCTCGACTACGGCAAGCACCTCGGGCGGCAACTCTTCACGCGCGCCGATATCGGTGCCGGACGAGGCCATCTCGGCGCTGATGCCATCCAGCACCGCGCCCGCGATCAGGTCGCAGTACAGGGTGATGGCGCGGATCGCGTCATCGTTGCCGGGGATCGGGAAGGTGACGCCGGTGGGGTCGGAGTTGCTGTCGAGCACCGCGACGACCGGGATGTGCAGCTTGTTGGCTTCCTCGACCGCCAGCTTTTCCTTGTTCGTATCTATAATGAACAGGATGTCCGGCAGGCCGCCCATGTCCTTGATGCCGCCCAGCGCGCGATCCAGCTTGTCCTTGTCGCGGGTGATGTCGAGGACCTCCTTCTTGGTCAAGCCCTGGGTGTCGCCGGCGACGAGGTCCTCGATCTGGCGCAGCCGCTTGATCGAGCCCGTGATGGTCTTCCAGTTGGTCAGCGTGCCACCCAGCCAGCGATGGTTGATGTAGTACTGGCCGCACCGCTTGGCGGCGTCGGCGACATGTTCGGCGGCGGCGCGCTTGGTGCCGACGAAGAGAACACGGCCACCCGCCGCGGTCACGTCACGCACCGCGCGCAGGGCACGGTCAAGCATCGGCACGGTCTGCTGCAGGTCGATGATATGGACCTGATTGCGGGTGCCGTACAGGAACGGCGCCATGCGCGGGTTCCAGCGGCGGGTGTGGTGGCCGAAATGAACGCCGGCCTCTAGCAGCTGGCGCATTGAAAAATCGGGCATCGCCATTAGCGTGCTCCTTTCCTATCGTCCGGTTGTGCCTCCGCGGGGGTTGCCCAAGGGGACTTGCCCAAAGGCACCGGACCCTGGCCACTCGGTGGCTGGGAAAGGGTCCCCGCGTGTGAATTACCGGCCTGAGCCGGCGGGCGGGATATGGCGGAGGTTGGCGGAAATTGCAAGCGCGCTGGGCAGCGGGGGAAGCGATACCCGCCGCCTGATTGTAATGTTTATCACGCTGCGGTAAGTTTGGTTATTCCTTTCCAGGAGGGCTGTTTGCCTTCGAGCCTAAAGTTCGGCCGGCGGCGTTCCTTTGCCTAGGCAGGATTCAAAAATGGCGCGCAACGTTTTAGTTCTCGGAGCCTCCTATGGCTCGTTGCTGGCAACCAAGCTGCTGATGGCTGGCCACAACGTGACCCTGGTTTGCCGGAAGAAGACCGCGGACCTCATAAACAGCGATGGCACCGAAGTTCGCATCAAGCTGAGTGACGAGCCGGCCCACCGGGCGATCTTTTCACGCGGCCTTCCTGGAAAACTGGACGCGACCCCGCCCGATCAGGTCAACCTTTCACGCTATGACCTAGTCGCTCTTGCCATGCAGGAGCCGCAATACACCGACGGTGTGATCCGCGATCTGATGGCTAGGATCGCCGAGGCTGCTCTGCCGTGTCTTTCGATCATGAACATGCCGCCCTTGTCCTATCTCAAGCGGATCCCGGCGCTGGAGGCTATGGATCTGCAAAAAGCCTACACCGATGCCCGGGTCTGGGAACCGTTCAACCCGGGACTGGTATCACTCTGTTCGCCGGATCCCCAGGCCTCCCGTCTTCCAGAGGAGGCGGCGAACGTCCTTCAGGTGGGTTTGGCAACAAACTTCAAGGCAGCGGCATTTGCGGACGAGGTCCACAACCGGATACTTCGGGAGCTCGCGTCCGACATCGACGCCGTGACGCTGGATGGCCGGAACGTTCCGGTAAAGCTGAAGGTGTTCGACTCGCTGTTCGTCCCGCTGGCGAAGTGGTCGATGCTGTTGACCGGGAACTATTGCTGCATCACACCGCAGGAACCGCGGTCGATCCGCGACGCGGTGCACCACGATCTGAAGCTTTCGCAGTCAACCTATGAGCATGTGGATGCCGTCGCACGGCGGCTGGGGGCCGACACGACGGATCAGGTGCCGTTCGAGAAATACGCCAAGGCCGCAGAAAGCCTGCGCCAGCCCTCGTCAGTGGCTCGCGCAGTAGCCAGCGGGGCCCCCGTGATTGAGCGGGTCGATTTGCTGGTGAAAATGATCTCGGATGAGCTTGGCATGCCTCATGCCGCGATCGACCATACGGTTGAGGTCGTCTCAGCAAAACTGAGCGCTACGATGGTGGCGGGCGGGCCCAGCGTGCCGTAATGGGCGCTCATCGCGGTTTACCCTTACAAGCTCAGGTGTCAGTCGAATTTCTTCCTCGGCAACGCCAATCGCAGTGGAGTCTCCCGCACGAAGGCGTTTGACGAGGTCATCGAATGCTTGGTAGCGATCTGCGTCCATGTCCTGGCGGTCGCCGTGTTAAGTAGGAGAAATTCCTCACTGTCGGCGAGTACAAGGCAACCGTGCTCAAGCGCCACGATATCAGTCCAGTCCTGGATAAGCCTATCGCGGAGCCTCTTGCGGATTGCCAGTCGGCGGACCGATCGGCGCGCTAGACAAAGCGGCGATACTTCCTTCCCTCGTCCTTCATATATCGTTGGCTGGCACCTGCGGACAGCATGGCGCTGCCGAAAAGCTGGCGTCCGGCGTATCGATCAGTGGACGCCGCGACGGTATCAGGGGGATCGTCGGCCAAGGCTGCGACGCCGCGCGCCGGGCGTTTGAAGTTCGCCAGGCAGCGGATCTGGAGATGCGTGGGCGATGATCCGGAAGGTCTCGGTGGTAACCGGCGCATCCCACGGGATCGGCCGGGAAACGGCTCTTCAACCTGGACACCTGGGGCAACCAGCCCGGCAAGCTGGAGATGATGGCTTTACGCGTTCCAGCCGGGCGCATGGGGCGGCCGCAGGAGATCCGATGCGATCGTCTTCCTTGCCACGACCGAGGGCAGCTATATCCATGGTCACGATCTGGTGGTGAATGGACGGTATTATTCACTAACACCGGCTGACGCTGAAGCGGTGGGTCACCAAGGGGCCGCAGGAGCGCCTGCCGCTCAGCCAGCGGCGGCGACCTCGGTCACCAGCCTGGCCGCTTCAGCGCCTCGGACCTTGGCGATGTCGTCCTGGTATTTCAGCAGCACACCCAGCGTCTCGTCGACGTCCCCGGCGGTCAGTTCGGTCTTGTTCAGGTAGGTCAGGGCTTGTGCCCAATCGATCGTCTCGGCGACCCCTGGCAACTTGAATAGTTCCTCGCCACGCAGTCGCTGGACAAAGGCGACGACCTGCGCTGCCAGGCGCTCGGGCACGCCGGGCGCCTTCGAGGCAAGGATCGCCCGTTCGCGACTGGCGTCAGGGTAGTCGACCCAGTGATACAGGCAGCGGCGGCGGATCGCGTCGTGCACCTCTCGCGTGCGGTTCGAGGTCAAGATGACCACCGGGCGGGTGGCGGCGCGAACCGTGCCGAACTCGGGGACGGTGATCTGAAAGTCAGCCAGCAATTCCAGCAGGAACGCCTCGAACGGTTCGTCGGCTCGGTCGAGTTCGTCGATCAGCAACACCGCGGGCGGCAAATCCGGGTCGATCGCCGAGAGCAGCGGGCGCGCCTGCAGGAATTCCCGCGTGTAGATGTCGCGCGAGAGCTCGTCGCGGTCGGTCTGGCCAGCGGCCTCGGCCAGACGAATGGCCATCAATTGACGGGCGTGGTCCCACTCATAGGCGGCGGCGGAAAGGTCCATGCCGTCATAGCATTGCAGCCGGACCAACCGCCGGTTTAGGCCGGCGGCCAGCACCTTGGAGATTTCTGTCTTGCCGGTTCCGGGCTCGCCTTCCAGGAACAGCGGGCGCTGCATGCTCAGTGCCAGATGCACGGTCGTGGCCAATTCCAGATCGGCGATGTAGCCGTTGGCGGCGAGCAGGTTGGCGGTATCGGCGACGGTTGATGGCAGGCGCGGATCGGAACGCGGCGTCACTACAGCATGCTTCCGAGCATCAGCAGCATGATGACGATGAAGACACCGCTGCCGATCCAGGCAGCCATCGGCAGGCCGAATGGCTCATGCGGGATCATCGACCAGAGCGAGACGGCAGCCGGGGGCGGTGTGGAGTGCATCACCGCCGCGATCGGTTCGGCCATGGTGTCGCCGGCGGCGGATTCGGCAGCTTTGGGCGACAACGGCCGTCCGGCCGTCTCCGGCCTGCCCTGCCCAGAAGCTGGCGATGTCGCTGGCCTGGCGGCGACTTGCGATGGCTGCGCGGGAGGCGGCGGCGTCTGCGAGGGGGGCGGCGATGTCACCTTTCCCGCGCCGAGCGTCGTCGTCTGTTCAGACGCCGGCGATGTAACCTGCCCTGTGGCCGGTGATGCGGCTTCGGCGGTCACCGGCGACATCGCCTGCACCTGCTTGCTGAAGCGATCGAAGAAGGCGTCAGCCATCTGCTTGGCGGTCGCGTCGATCAGCCGCCCACCAAGCTGCGCCAGCTTGCCGCCGACTTGAGCGTTGACCTGGTAGCTCAACAGCGTGTCGCTGCCGTCATCGGCAAGCGTCACGTTCGCACCCCCCTTGGCGAAACCGGCGACCCCGCCCTGACCCTCACCGCTGATCCGGTAGCTGTTCGGCGGGTTGATGTCGGTGAGTTGCACATTTCCGGTGAACCGAGCAGAGATCGGACCGACCTTGACGGCGGCCGTTGCCTTCAATTTGTCGTCGTCGAGTTTCTCCAGGCTCTCACAACCGGGGATGCTGGCCCTCAACACCTCTGGGTTGTTGAGGGCTTCCCATACGATCTGGCGCGATGCCGGAATGTGCCGCTCGCCCGTCATGTCCATGCGAAAACCACCCCTTGTTAAGCGCGCCGGACGTTAGTGGCAGGGTCGCAGGCGTGCAACCAACCATGACAAGGTGGGTCAACGCATCGGGTTGTGCCGCGTTCCCCGGCCGCGGCCGCTTCACGCGCGCCCGAGGCGGCAGCTCTTGCCGGTTCAGACCCGCCGCTGGGCAGGAACTGCCGCGTCGTGCTGCAAATTCCTCAAGCTTTTCAGAACGGGTCGTTTGGCGTGGATCATGCTTCACACCGGATGCCGATTTCTACGAAAGGAGCATGAAGTATGTTGAGTTCCATATCCGGGCAGACCGAGCGGTGGGCGCAGCTTGGCGTCTACCCGCCGTCGAGTTCGCCGTCTGGGGCGTATGGCGGTGCGAATTCGGCGGGCCCGACGGCCGCGCCTTCGGGAACACCCGGCAATACGCCTCCCGCCGCGGCCCCGTCCGCGCCGCTGTCGGACGACATGTCGTTCACGTTGATGGCGATCAACGCAACGCAGTCGAACGGACAGAGCCCTGACACACCAACCACCGCGACCTCACCGGATCAGGCCGCGTCAGATCAGTCAACGCAGACGGCGACCAACCCCGCGTCGCAGTTATACACGGATGTGCAGTCGCTGATGTCGGCGTTGACCGGGACCACTGGTTCAACGGCCGGCACGACCTCTGGCCTGACGGCCGACGCCAGTACGACCGACCCCGGCAAGGCTATGCTGCAGGACATGCAGACGGTATCGGCGGATCTGGCGGCGATGGCCTCGACGTCAGCATCCGCGGCACCACCGGACGGCGCCGTCACCCAACCGGCCGGCCTGCCACCCCGGCGCAACGACATCTCCAACACCGGCACCAGCACCTCGGGCGAACCAGGCGGCTGGACACCGACCTACAGCGATGGCTTCCAGAAACAGTTCGCTCTGGCTGCTTACTCGGCCAGCAGCAACGTCGCGCTCGATACCTCGGACAACGCGACGGTGACCAGCATCAACGCCTGACCAAGCGCTGCTTCGTGGCCACGAGCATGGCCGTGAAGATACAGGCTACCGTAGATCCCGCACCGAGCTGACGTCGGATTAGTCTATTCCGTCAGCGCCGGTCGCTGACGGTGTGGATCAAGTACCGATAGGATGTATTGCTCTTCGCCTAATGACGTGGGGCGCAGACCTTGGCGCGGTCATGTTGGGCAGCGCCGCGGGCGCCGCCGTCCCGCCGCCCGCACCGCAATCGCCGGCGGTTTTGGACACGACGTGCGGCGCCTGGCCGTCGCCGCGGTAGGTGATCTCAACACTATGCATGCAAACGCCCCGGCCGGATAACGCCGGCGTCGCTCCATTGACCATGACGTCCGGTGAGCCATCGGCAGCGGCCGCGCGGAACAAGGCGTCGGCCTGCCGATCCATCATGGCAGTTATCTCGTCCAGCATCGCGAATGGGGAGGGGCTGTCGACGGACATTGGCATTGAGGACGTTGGCATCGGGGCCGGAGTCACGACGATGGTGGGCGCCACATCGCCGGTGTATCGCACCTGCTCCAACTGACCAGATGGCAGGGGGATCGTCAGAACATGAGTCCGCGGAGCCTTCGCTTCGGCCAGGCTGGTGCAGCCTGCCAGAACAGCCGCCGCGCAACCGGTCAAAACCGCAAATCGGCTGGTTCGCATCGCAGTCTCCTTCTCTTTTGGAAACGGTGACGAGTATAATCCAGGCGCCTGTCGAGCCACGGTCCGATTCGTGAAGTTTCCTTCATCGACCCGTTCTGAAGACCGCGTGCGGACCGTGCCGCGGTGTCTTCGTGTAACGAACCAAAAAGTAGCGTAACTTGTCGGGACATTCGCTTGTTGGCACCTCTGCCGGTGCTTAATCGGGAGAGCCCTGGAACCTGGCGGCCACCCGTCAAAGGACGTGATCATCGATGGACGAACGTGTCGACCGGACGGAAGTCAAACGAGCGCCGGATCGCACATCGCGGGTAACGCCGGCGGTGCGGCATTCCGGTCTTTTCTATTGGATCTTGACCGGCCTCATTCTGGTGGGGTTGGTGGGTGGCGGATGGTATCTATGGCGCCATCGCCAGGCTGATCAGGCGGCCACGAGCGCCACCGCGAAACGCAGCGCTCAAAGCGCACCGCAGCCGGTCGGCTTCGCCACGATCGACACGGGCGATATCCGCATTGTCCTCAACGAGCTCGGGACGGTGACCTCACTCGATACGGTCACGGTGCTCACCCAGATCGCCGGGCAGTTGCAGGCGGTCGGGTTCAAGGAAGGTCAGATGGTCAAGAAGGGCGACTTCCTGGCGCAGATCGACCCCCGGCCATCCCAGGCGGCACTGGAACAGGCGCAGGGCACGCTGGCGCATGACCAGGGCCAGCTCGCCCAAGCACAATCGGACCTGAAGCGCTTTCAGACGCTGGGCCGGCAGGACTCGATCGCCCAGCAGCAACTAGACGACCAGCGCTTCCTGGTACAGCAGTACACGGGCACGGTGCAGACCGATCAGGGGACGGTCGACAACGCGAAGCTGAACCTGCTCTACTGCCATATCGTCTCGCCGATCGACGGACAGGTTGGGCTGCGTCAGGTCGATGTCGGCAACTATATCCAGACCTCGACCACCAGCGGCGTGGTCGTGATCACCCAGATGCAGCCGATATCGGTGCTGTTCTCGGTGCCGGAGGACAATCTTCCCGGCATCATCCAACGGGTGCGCGGCGGCGCGACACTAGGCGTCGAAGCCTATGATCGCGCCAATACGCGGCTGCTGGCGACCGGCCAGCTTGGCACCATCGACAACCTGATCGATACCACCACCGGCACCCTCAAGTTGCGTGCGCTGTTCGCCAACCCGGATGAACTGCTGTACCCCAATCAGTTCGTGAACGCCCACCTGCTGGTCAACACGATGCACAGCACGGCCCGCGTGCCGGTTCCTGCGGTTCAGCGCGGCGAGCCCGGTACGTTCGTCTACCTCATCAATGCCAACAACACAGTGTCCGTCCGCCCGATCACGGTAGGCCCAACGGACGGCGGGTATGAGGCGGTGCTGTCGGGGCTGAACCCGGGCGACCGTGTGGTGACCGATGGCACGGATCGACTACGCGACGGCGCGCCGGTGACGTTGCCAGCGGCGCAGCAGGCGGGTGCGCGGCCGGCGGGCTCGGCGTCGGGCAAGGCGGCGCCTGATCAACCGGCGGCGCGCACCAGGCACCGCCGTCAGCCGCAGGCGCAATGAGATCGCTCGCGGTTTGGGGTGTCGACCACCGCGAAACCGGGAGTGCCGGCGTGCCCTGCTCCGTTGCGTCGCGACCAGGCGGGTGCGGCTCATCGATGTCGCACCGTGCCGGGACGACCGTCCGGGGCGGCGGTGGCCGCGGCGGCCTGGCTAACGCATGAGCCCTTCGCGCCCGTTCATTCTGCGGCCGGTGGCGACCACGTTGCTGATGGCGGCGATTTTGCTGGTCGGCATCGTGGCTTACCGGTTCCTGCCTGTCTCGGCGCTGCCGGAAGTGGATTATCCGACGATCCAGGTGCAGACCTTCTATCCCGGCGCCAGCCCCGAGGTGATGACCTCATCGGTCACCTCCCCGCTGGAGGTGCAGTTCGGGCAGATGCCAAGCCTGAACCAGATGTTCTCGACCAGTTCGGCGGGGGCGTCGCTGATCACGCTGCAGTTCAGCCTGGACGTCAACCTGGACGTCGCGGAGCAGGAGGTGCAGGCGGCCATCAACGCGGCGGGCAACCTGCTGCCGTCCGACCTGCCGGCGCCGCCGATCTACGCCAAGGTCAATCCGGCTGACGCGCCGATCCTGACCTTGGCGTTGACCTCGAAAACCTTGCCGCTGACGCAGGTCGAGGACGCGGCGAACACGCGGCTGGCGCAGAAGATCTCGCAGCAGCAAGGGGTCGGGCTGGTCAGCATCAGCGGCGGTCAGCGGCCGGCGGTACGGGTGCAGATCAACCCGCGCGCGGTGGCCGCCTATGGGCTTAACATCGACGATCTGCGCACGACATTGGGCAATGCGAACGTCAATACCCCGAAGGGCAACTTCGACGGGCCGGTGCAGGCGACGACGATCAACGCCAACGACCAGATCAGCGATCCGCATCAGTACCTCGACCTGGTGATCGCCTATCGAAACGGCGCGCCGGTGCGGCTGGAGGATGTGGCGACCGTGGTGAACGGTGCGGAGAACACCAAGCTTGGCGCGTGGGCCAACCTGACGCCGGCGGTCATCCTGAACGTGCAGCGCCAGCCCGGCGCCAACGTCATCGCCGTGGTGAACACCATAAAGTCGTTACTGCCGCAGTTGCAGGCGACGCTACCGGCCGCGGTCGATGTCGTGGTGCTGACCGACCGCACGGCGACGATCCGAGCCTCGGTCGCGGATGTGGAGTTTGAGCTTGGGCTGGCGGTGGCGCTGGTGGTGGCGGTGATATTCCTGTTCCTGCGCAACATTCCAGCCACGATCATCCCCAGCCTGTCGGTGCCACTGTCGCTGGTCGGCACCTTGGCGTTGATGTACCTGCTGGGATTCAGCCTGGACAATCTATCGCTGATGGCGCTGACCATCTCCACCGGGTTCGTGGTGGACGACGCGATCGTCATGATCGAGAACATTTCCCGGTTTATCGAGGCCGGCGAACCACCCTTGGCAGCGGCGCTGAAAGGCAGCGAGCAGATCGGCTTCACGATCATTTCGCTAACCGTGTCACTGATCGCGGTGCTGATCCCGCTGCTGTTCATGGGCGACGTGGTGGGACGGCTGTTCCACGAGTTCGCCATCACCTTGTCCGTGACGATCGTGATCTCGGCCCTGGTTTCGTTGACGCTGGTGCCGATGATGTGTGCCAAGCTGCTGCGCCATCGGCCGGATGCAGCGCGCAGCAGGTTCGATCTGAAAGCCGAGGCCGGTTTTAACTGGATGATCGGCCGTTACGATCGGGCGCTGAACGTGGTGCTGGATCATCAGCCGCTGACTCTGCTGGTTGCCGTGATCACGATGGGCATCACGGTCCTGCTCTACACCGTGGTCCCCAAGGGGTTCTTCCCGATCCAGGACACCGGCGTGCTGCAAGGGATATCGGTGGCGGCGCAGACCGCGTCCTATGGTGCGATGGCAGAGCACCAACAGGCGCTCGCTGCGGCGATCCTGAAGGATGCCGATGTTGTCAGCCTAAGTTCCTTCATCGGCGTGGATGGCAGCAACACCACGTTGAACACCGGGAGGTTCCTGATCAATCTGAAGCCCAAGGATGACCGGACGTTGAATGCGACCGAGATCGGCCGCCGGCTGCAGCAGGAAACCGCGGGGGTGGCGGGCGTGTCGCTGTATATCCAGCCGGTGCAGGATCTGACGATCGATGCCTCGGTCAGCCGCACTCAGTACCAGTTTGTGCTGGAAAACCCCAACCTGTCGGCGTTCACCGAGTGGGTGCCGAAATTGCTGGCGAAGCTGAGCCAGTCGCCTGACCTGACGAATGTCGCAAGCGATCTGCAGCAGCAAGGTCTGGCAGTCAATCTAGTCATCGACCGCGCGACGGCGGCGCGCTTTGGCATTACCCCGGCAACCGTCGATAATGCGTTGTACGATCTGTTTGGCCAGCGGATCATTTCGACGATCTATACGCAGTCGAGCCAGTACCGGGTGATCATGGAGGCTGACCCGTCGCTGCAGGGCTCGCTCGACTCGCTGTCGGCGATCCGGCTGCCGTCGGCCGCGTCGACCACCGGGCAGGTGCCGCTGAGTTCGATCGTGAAGGTCGAGGAGAAGCCGGGGCCGTTGCAGATCAGTCATCTGGCGCAGTTCCCGGCGACGACGATTTCATTCGATACGACACCGGGATCGTCGCTAGGCACCGCCGTCATAGCGATCCGCCAGGCAGAGGCGGATATTGGTCTGCCGGTGAGCTTCGTCACCGCCTTTCAGGGCGCGGCCTCGGCCCTGGAGGCGTCGTTGTCCAACGAACTGCTGCTGGTGCTGGCGGCGATCGTGACGATGTACATCGTGCTGGGCGTGTTGTACGAAAGTTTGATTCATCCGATTACAATTCTTTCGACGCTGCCCTCGGCCGGCGCCGGCGCGCTGGTGGCGTTGCTGATCGCCGGCGACAACATCGACGTGATCTCGATCATCGGCATCATTCTGCTGATCGGCATCGTCAAGAAAAACGCGATCATGATGATCGACTTCGCACTGGCGGCGGAGCGCGAGGAAGGTAAGCCGCCGCGTCAGGCGATCCATCAGGCCTGCCTGCTGCGCTTCAGGCCAATTCTAATGACGACGATGGCGGCCTTGCTGGGTGCGCTGCCGCTGATGCTGGGCAACGGCACCGGATCCGAACTGCGGCGTCCTTTGGGTGTGGCGATCGTCGGCGGATTGATCGTCAGCCAGGTTCTGACGCTGTTCACCACGCCGGTGATCTACCTGATGTTCGACCGGCTGGCGTGGCGGCTGGGCGGCAAAAAGTCAGCGGCGAAACTGGCCGGTGACGAGGCGCCGTCATGAACCTCTCGGCCGTCTTCGTCGCCCGTCCCGTCGCCACGACCTTGCTGACGATCGGGATCGCATTGGCCGGCATCTTCGCGTTCTTCAAGCTGCCGGTCTCGCCGCTGCCACAGGTGGATTTTCCGACGATCTCGGTGCAGGCCCAGCTGCCGGGCGCCAGTCCGGACACGGTCGCCACCAGCGTCGCCAGCCCGCTGGAGCGGCATCTCGGGCAGATCGCGGACGTGACCCAGATGACCTCCACCAGTTCGGTCGGGTCGGCGCGGGTCGTGCTGCAGTTCGGGCTGGACCGCGACATCAACGGCGCCGCCAGGGACGTGCAGGCGGCGATCAATGCCGCGCGGGCGGATCTGCCGACCAGTCTGCGCAGCAATCCGACCTACCGGAAGGTGAACCCGGCGGACGCGCCAGTGCTGATCCTGGCGCTGACATCGAAAACACTGACGCGCGGGCAGATGTACGATGCGGCGACCAACGTGCTGTCGCAGCGACTGTCGCAGATTCCGGGCATCGGCCAGGTGATCATCGGCGGCGCGGCGCTGCCGGCGGTCCGGGTGGAACTGAACCCGCTGGCGTTGTTCAAGTTTGGCATCGGGCTGGAGGACGTGCGTGCGGCCCTGGCCTCGGCCAATGCCAACAGTCCCAAGGGCTCGGTCGACTCAGCTGATCTGCACTATCAGCTTTACACCAACGACCAGGCGACGCACGCGGCGGACTACAAGCCCCTGGTGATCGCCTACCGCAACGGCGCCGCCGTGCGGTTGTCCGATGTGGCGGACGTGGAGGATTCGGTCGAGAACCTCCGCAACGCCGGGTTGTCGCAGGGCAAGCCCGCCGTGCTGGTGATCCTGTTCCGCCAGCCGGGGGCGAACATCATCAAGACGGTGGACGGCGTGAAGGCGGCGATCCCGCAACTGATGGCGGCGATGCCGGCCGACATGAACCTGCTGATCGCCAACGACCGCACGACGACGATCCGATCCAGCCTGCACGATACCGAGATGACGCTGCTGATCTCGGTCGGGCTGGTCACGCTGGTGGTGTTCCTGTTCCTGCGCAGCGCCAGGGCCACGCTGATCCCGGCGATCGCGGTGCCGGTTTCGATCATCGGCACGTTCGGCACGATGTATCTGCTGGGCTATAGCCTGGACAACCTGTCGCTGATGGCACTGACCGTGTCCACCGGCTTCGTCGTGGATGACGCGATCGTCGTGCTGGAGAACATCTCCCGCCATATCGAGGATGGGATGCCGCGGCGCCAGGCCGCGCTTCGGGGCGCCAAGGAAGTCGGCTTCACCGTCATTTCGATGAGTCTTTCGCTGATCGCGGTGTTCCTGCCGATCCTGCTGATGGGCGGCATCGTCGGGCGGCTGTTCCGGGAGTTCGCGGTCACGCTGTCGCTGGCGATCATGGTGTCGCTGGCGATCTCATTGACCACCACCCCGATGATGTGCGCGCTGCTGCTGAAGCCGTCGGACCGGCAAAAGCCGCAGCGCCCAACGCTGTTCGACCGAACGCAATCACTCTATGGGCGCACGCTGGCGTGGTCGCTGCGGCACTCGTTGCTGGTGGTCCTGGTGCTGCTGGTCACCATCGTGCTGAACGTCGCGCTGTTCGTGGTGATTCCGAAGGGTTTCTTCCCGCAGCAGGACACCGGGCGAATGATGGGTGGGCTGCAGGCCGACCAAAGCATTTCCTTCCAGGCGATGCAGGGGAAGCTGACCGAACTGGCGCGCATTGTGCAGGAAGACCCGGCGGTGCAAAGCGTGGTGGGGTTCACCGGTTCGGGGGGCGGCGGCGGGGCTGCTCAGACCAATACCGGATCGGTCTTCGTCGCGCTGAAGCCGCTGGGACAACGTGCCGGCATCGATACGGTCATCAGCCGGTTGCGCCGCAAGCTGGCGGTGGTGCCGGGTGCCAGGCTGTTTCTGGTGCCGATCCAGGACATTCGCGTCGGCGGGCGGCAGAGCAACGCGGCGTATCAATACACCTTGCAGGCAGACAGCACCGCCGAACTCTACGAATGGGGCCCCAAGCTGGTGACGGCGTTGGAGCATGATCCGGTGCTGCGCGACGTCAATTCGGACCAGCAGCAAAAGGGCCTGGAAACCGATCTGGTGATCGATCGTGCCACCGCGAGCCGCCTGGGCGTCACCGCGAGCCAGATCGACAACACGCTGTACGACGCGTTCGGCCAGCGCCAGGTCTCGACCATCTACAGCGCGCAAAACCAGTATCACGTTGTCATGGAGGTCGCGCCGCGCTTCTGGCAAAGCCCACAGACGCTGAAGGATATCTACGTCAGCACGTCCGGCGGCAATGCCTCGGGCACCGAAACGACAAACGCGGTGGTGGGGACGGTCGCGACCTCGACCAAGACCAGCACGACGACCGCCGCGACCATTGCGTCCAGTTCTTCCCGCAATGCGTCGAGCAACGCGCTGGCCAACGTTGGCAAGGGCCGCGCATCGTCGGGCGCCGCGGTCAGCACCAGCAAAGAGACGATGATCCCGCTGGCGTCCTTCACCAGCTTTGGACCGAGCAACACGGCACTGGCGGTGAACCATCAGGGTTCGTTCGTCGCCAGCACGATCTCGTTCAATCTGGCGCAGGGCAAATCGCTCAGCGATGCGACGGTCTCGGTCAATCGCGCGATGCGGCAGATCGGCATGCCGGCGTCGATCCACGGATCATTCGAAGGCACCGCGCAGACTTTCCAGCAGTCGTTGAACAGCGAGCCGATCCTGATCGCGACCGCATTGATCGCCATCTACATCGTGCTGGGCGTGCTTTATGAGAGCTACATCCATCCGATCACCATCCTTTCGACCCTGCCGTCCGCCGGCATCGGCGCGGTGCTGGCCCTGATGCTGTTCAATACCGAGTTCAGCATCATCGCGCTGATCGGCGTGATCCTGCTGATCGGCATCGTCAAGAAGAACGCCATCCTGATGATCGACTTCGCCCTGGAAGTCGAACGAACCATCGGGCTGAGCCCGCGGGAGGCGATCTTCGAGGCCTGTATAATGCGATTCCGCCCGATCATGATGACCACCAGTGCCGCGATGCTAGGTGCGCTGCCGCTGGCACTGAGTTTCGGCGACGGCGGCGAACTTCGCCGGCCGCTCGGCATTTCGATTGTCGGCGGTCTGATGGTGAGCCAGGTGCTGACGCTGTACACCACGCCGGTCGTCTATCTGTACTTGGATCGCTTGCGGCTGTTCTCCAAGCGGCATTGGCAGCGGCTGTTTCCCGATCAGGCGGCGCCGGAGGCTGCCGAGTGATGCGCTATCTATGGGTCTGCCTGGTGCTGGCCGGGTGCATGGTCGGGCCAGATTACAGACGCCCCGCCGCGCCGGCGCCTGTTGCCTTCAAGGAGATCGCCGGGTGGAAGATAAGTCAGCCGGCGGATGGCTTGCACAAAGGGGCTTGGTGGTCGGTGTATCAAGACCCCGAGCTGGATCGCCTGGAACGCATGGTCGTGGTCTCCAACCAGACGGTGAAGCAGTTCGCGGCGCAGTACCGCAACGCGGTGGCGTTGGTCGCCGAAGCGCGTTCGAACCTATTCCCAACCGCGATTCTCAGCCCAGGCGTCACCCACAGCGGCGGTGGCACCAGCAGTGGACGTAGCTCGTCAGGACTGAGTTCCGGAGGTTCCTCATTTGGCGGCAGCAGTCGCAGTGACACCACGTACAGTATCAGCGGCACGATTTCCTGGGTGCCGGACCTCTGGGGCAGCGTCCGCCGGCAGATCGAAAGCAGCAGCGCCAGCGCTCAGGTGAGTGCGGCTGATCTGGCGAATGCTCAGCTGTCGGCACAGGCAACGCTCGCCGCCGATTATTTCGATCTGCGCGCCGAGGACGCGTTGGGGCGGTTGCTGGACAGTACGGTCGCCAACTACCGCCGCGCCCTGCAGATCACTCAGAACCAGTACCATGCCGGCACGTCGTCGAGCATTGATTATGTGACGGCGCTGGCGCAGTTGCAGTCTACCCAGGCGCAAAGGATCGCCGTCGGCATCCAGCGCCAGCAATACGAGCACGCGATCGCCGTGCTGAGCGGGCATGAGCCAGCCGAACTCACCATCAGGCCAGCATCGTTGGCTGCCGATGTGCCGATCGTGCCACCCGGCCTGCCGTCAGCACTGCTGGAGCGGCGTCCCGACATCGCGGCCGCGGAACGGGCGATGCAGCAGGAGAACGCGCTGATCGGCGTGCAGATCGCAGCCTACTACCCGACTGTTTCGCTGTCGGCGCTGGGCGAGTATGCCGGGAACCCGCTGTCGAAGTTGTTCAACGTCGCCAACCAGTTCTGGTCACTGGGCGCAACGGGATCGGAGTCGCTGTTCGAAGGGGGGTTTCGTCCCGCTTCGGTGCAGGCGGTTCGGGCTACCTATGACGCGTCGGTGGCCAGTTATCGGCAGACAGTACTAACTGCGTTACAGGGCGTCGAGGATGCATTGTCGAACCTGCGCATCCTGGAACTGCAGGCACGGGCGGAGGCGACAGCGGTTGCCTCCACGCAACGGGCGGTGGACGCCACACTAAACGCTTACCGAGCCGGAACGGTCGCTTATACCAGCGTGATCACCGAGCAGACATTGCTGCTGTCGGACCAGCAGGCGGCGCTGTCAATCCAGCAGAGCCGATTGGTGGCGAGCGTGGCGTTGATCCAGGCGCTTGGCGGCGGATGGTCGACGGCCGACATGCCAGCACGGATCACGACGTTCAACCCGCTGCTGCCATGATCAGATGATACTGCGTGCTTGAAGCGCGGCGCTTTCCGGATGATCATGCTTGCGATAATCGGGAAAATCACAATGCGAGCACGAACAGCGAAACCCGTTCTTCTGGCATTACTCTGTGTTGGATGCCTGGCCGCGCCGACCGGCGTGAGCGCGCGGACAAACAGCGCGGTTTGCCAAACGATCAGCAAGGAGCAGGTCATCGGCCTGTTCGATGGATGGAACAAGGCCCTGCTAACCAAGCGTGCGGACGTTGTCGCGGCGGAGTACGTACCGGACGCCACGCTGCTGCCAACCGTTCAGAACGGCCCGCTTATCGGCGTTCAGAAGATCAACAAGTATTTCGAGTATTTTCTAAAACAGTCCCCATCCGCGGTGATAGACACGCGCGTAATTCATACGGGCTGTAGTGTCGCTTACGACATCGGCCTCTACACCTTTATGGTGGATGGCGACCAACCCGGCAGCCGCAAGCAGGTCACGGCACGCTACACCTTCATCTATGCACCTGTACATGGGAAGTGGTTGATCGAGCACCACCACTCGTCGGCACTGCCGGTGCCGTAAACCGCCTCGGTCGTCGTTCCGCCGCGGCCACCGCTTTGCTGGTTTGGTTGAGGGCAATCATGGGCCGGAGTCAGCGGACGGTCTGCGCGTCTTGTCCAATCGTTGCATTATCGTCATAGCATCCCGTGTTGCCTCGCCGAGTGCGGTGTTATCGAAGATGCACCATTGTTCCTGTCCCCGTGCAGCAGATTGACAGATTCCTTCGGCGATCATGTCGAGATAGGCCGGCGCATACGCCGAGTAGTATATGCGGGGTGATCCATGCAGGCGCCGATAGACCAAGCCTGTCCAGCCGCCCGGACAGGCTGAGCGCGGCACCGGGGGCGGGTCCGCGGCGACCCGAACGATCCGAGCCTCCACGAGCAATGCTTCCACTTTGGTTGTGAACCAGCTGGCGTGGCGAGGCTCGCAGACCACCGGCCCGTCGAACCGGACGCGAAGGCTTCTGAAGAAAGCGCGAACAACCGTTTCGTCAAATCGCAGACCTGGGGGAAGTTGCAGCAGAAGCGGTCCTCGTTTATCGCCGAGCGCCGCAGTCTCGGCAACAAAGCGGTCGAGTGGCTCGATCGTGTCGACAAGCTTGCGGGTGTGGGTGATCTCGCGCGGCACCTTGACCGCGAAGCAAAAGTCGGAGGGGACGCTCGCAGCCCAACGTGCATAGGTTTGCGGCCTGTGCGAGCGGTAGAAGGACGAGTTGATCTCAACCGCCGAGAAGCGTTGCGAATAGCGTTCCAGATGGGTTCCCTGGGCTGCGAAATCCGCCACTTGATACTTCGGGATGCTCCAGCCAGCAGTGCCGAGCCTGATGAGACCGGGCATTTTTCCGGGATGGTTGTTCACGAAGACGTCGTTCAAGCTTTTTGTTCTTTCAATTCGAGCGACGGTCCTTGTCCCCGGGACGAAAGCGCGGCGCGCCTCTTGGCCTCCCGTCCGCCCGACCAACCGGTGGGATCCATTCGCGGCGCTGCCGAACCGTCCAGGCATATTTCGGGTCACTGTCCAGCAGGTTGACGTGGTCGGCAAGCCGATGCCGTTCCAGCCATCCAAGCGACGCTTCAAGTTCGGCGATCGTCATCTCGGCACGGCTCCGGTTGCCCATGACCCGTTTCAGTATGGCATTGTAGCTGTGATACAGGCCCGGGCCGCGTGGTGCCTGTCGCGCAAGCTCATCCTCGACCGCCTGGGTGGCGACCATCTCGCCCACCCGCGCACGCAAGCGGCGTTCGATCACAGACGGCGGGTCGAGCAGTTCGGCCTGGGCCGCCTCATTCTCAGGGCGCCGCATGGCAAGATCGGGACCGGGCCTCAGCAGGGCGAAGCGCAGGGCGAGCGCGTTGCTTTCCAGCGGTACGATGGCGTGTTCCCTGCTCTCCCCCTCCGCGAGCTGCTCCTGCAGCCAGAGCGGGAGGGTCTGTTGCCGCTTGGGTTTGCTTCGCTTCGCCAAGGTCCCCTGCTCGGTCTCCAGGCGCAGGCGAAAGCGCGCGAACAGCGGGTCGTCCGGATGGAACACCACCGCCCGCTGGGACGCGTAGTCGCCGGCATGCGGATCGATGCGGGTCGCGCGTGCCACCATCTGTTCAAGCCAAGGGCGGCTGCGGATGTGGGTTAGGGCAGCGACCACGGCGACCTCCGGCGCGTCAAGGCCCTCGTAGGCCATCGCCACCGTCACCAGAATGCCGGGTTCGGCGTTGAGCCGAAAGCCGGCCAGGGTCTGATGCGCATCCGTCTCGCTCGACGTTGCCAATCGGGCTGCGTCGGGCTGCGAACGCGGCAACCAGGCGCGGATCAGATCGAGGTAGCGACGTGCCTCCGACTGATCCGGGGCGACAATCAGCAGCTTGCCGAGACCGCGCGCCGCGGCGTTGGCAGCCAGACCACGTTCGTGGCGGCGTTGCGCACGCAGGTCGCGCGTTGTCTGGAACGCCCGCCGCAGCAATTCCTCGGCGAAACCGGTCCGCAGCGCGGTGAACAGCGCGGGGCGCGTTGTCTCGGTTGGCCAGTGACTGAACAGCCGGTGCGGGCCGCAGGACAGCCCGTCCTCATCAAGCCATTTGGCCTCCCCATCCAACGCGCCGAACATGACCGGCAGCACCGCCCGGTCCGCCAACGCCTGGGCTCGGCTATAACCCACGACCGCCCAACCGGGTGCCGCGAGATCGACCTCTCTTGTGCTGGCGCGCGGTCCCGTGCGGTATGGCAGCCACAGGATGCCGCGTCCGTCCGCCCGCTCAAGCGTGCCTGACAGCAGTAGCCGAAGCCGCGCGGTTTCCAGTAGCGGAACGATCGAGCGGCTCCAGCCGGATGCCTCATCCTCGCGGGGCGAAACCACGGGATCCGCGGTCAGGTCGGCGAGCGCGGGCAAATGGTGGATCTCGTCCACCACGAGCAAGTAGCGGTGTTTGCGGAACGCCGCCAGATGCAAGGCGGGCGCGGCGGCGATGCCCTGATATGTGGTGACGTAGCCGGCCAGGCCGCGGCAGAGATCATAGGTGTTGTCGGCGGCGCGAACCGATATGGCGTGGCCGAGCGTGGCGCGCCATGTCGGGTCGGCGAAGGCCTCCTCGGCTTGCAGGCGCAGGCTGTCGCGCGGCACGACCCAACAGACACGCTCGACGATGCCGGCTTCGATCAGCCGAGCAGCGGCGATCACCGGCAGCAGCGATTTGCCGCCGCCCGGGGTGACGGCGGCGAGAATGTCGGTGATGTCGGCGGCCTCACCCGTAGCGAACGCGTTGACGATCGCCGCGACCTGCGCCTGGTGCCGTCGGAGGGAACGTTGGGGCGAGGACAGTCTGGTAGCTCCCCTAGCTAGTTGGGCGGAGCTACATTTGGCTATTCATAGCCTGATGAGAATCCCTGATTTTCAATGCTCACGGGTTTCGTTTCGAGAAGATTCTCTCCGACGACAGGACCGCGTCTGACCAGGCGCCGCGCGATGAATTGTTTCAGCTGTCACGAAATAGCCGTCTGATTTCCCGTTTTGTTCACGCAGATGTGTAACAAGATGCGACTACTCCTTCACCGCGCCGGTCATCGAGGACACGTAATACTCGACGAAGAAGGAGTAGATGATCGCCACCGGTACGGATCCCAGCAACGATCCTGCCATCAGCGAACCCCACTGATAGACATCGCCGGTAACCAGTTCGGTCAGGATCGCCACCGGAACGGTTTTCTTTTCGGTGCTCTGGATGAAGGCCAGCGCGTAGATGAACTCGTTCCAGGACAACGTGAAGGCGAAGATCCCGGCGGAGATCAAGCCGGGGACCGCCAAGGGCAAGGTGATGCGACGCAGGATCTGCAGGCGGGAGGCGCCGTCGATCAGTGCGCATTCCTCCAGCTCATATGGGATCGACTTGAAGTAGCCGATCAGCAACCAGGTGCAGAACGGGATCAGGAACGTCGGATAGGTCAGGATCAGCGCGACCGGGCTGTCGAACAGGCCGAACTGGAAGATCAGCGTGGCTAGCGGAATGAACAGGATGGTCGGGGGAACCAGGTAGGCCAGATAGATCGCCAGGCCGGCGTGCTGGGCGCCCTTGAACCGCAGACGCTCGATCGCGTAGGCGGCCAGGACGCTGGCGCCGACGGACAGGAACGTGGCGGCGGTGGCGATGCCCATGGTGGTCATCAGCCAGCGCGGATACTCGGTTTCGAACAGCAGCTTGCGAATATTCTCCAGCGTCGGCGAGTCAACCCAGAACGGGTTGTATTTCTTGTAGTCGTACATCTCGTAGTCAGGCTTTATCGAGGTGATCGCCATCCAGTAGAAGGGGAACAGCAGGACAATCACGAAGATGGCCAGCGGGATGTAGACCGTGATGGTGCGACGGACGCGCGAATCCCAGCTCAGGATTTCCGGCGCGTCCTTGGTAGAAGCCGCGAGTTCGACCTCTGGGGTGATGGCGATCGCGTCAGTCCCAGCCAGATCAGTCATTGTCGCTTCCTTGTTGCCATTTGCGGCGTCCGACGCCGAAGAAACACACCAGGGTGGCGACCAGCAGGAACGGGATCATTGAAACCGCGATCGCCGCCCCTTCGCCAAGCTGCGATCCCGGAATGGCACGCTGGAACGCCAGCGTGGCCATCAGATGGGTGGTGTTGAACGGACCGCCCCGGGTAATGGCATAGACAAGCTGGAAGTCAGAGAAGGTGAACAGCACTGATAAAGTCAGTGCGACGGACAGGATCGGCATCAGCAACGGCACGGTGATGCGGCGGAACTTCTGCCATCCGCTGGCACCATCCAGCAGCGCCGCTTCATACAACGAGGGCGAAATGGTTTGCAGCCCGGCAAGCAAGGTGATCGCGACGAACGGAATGCCGCGCCAGATGTTGGCAACGATCAAGGACCAACGAGCCGCCCAGGGTGTACCCAGGAAGTCGATGTAATGGGTCCGCCAATGCAGCACGTCCACCAGGATGTAGGACACGATGGAGAACTGCGGGTCGTATATCCACCACCAGGCGATCGCGGACAACACTGTCGGCACGATCCACGGCAGCAGCACGATGGCGCGGATGAAGGCCTTGAACGGCATGTGCTGGTTCAGCAGCAAGGCCAACCATAGCCCCAGCAGGAATTTTCCCGTGGTCGCGACGGCGGTGTAGAAGATGGTGTACCAGACCGCGCCCCAGAAAACCGGATCGTCAAACAAGGACTGGAAATTCTCCAGGCCGATATAGACGCCGGGCTGGCCGATGGTGGTGTCGGTCAACGACAGCCACAGGCCGAGACCCAGCGGGTAGGTCAGAAAGATCAGCAGCAGCCCGGCCGTGGGCAACATGCAGAGGGTTACCAAGAACGGCTTCGAATCGAACAACTGTCCGATGCGGGAGTGGCGCTTTCGCGGCTTCCATTCCAGGCTGACCTCCGCGGCTGTCGCCTCCATGATCGCGCTCCTTGTTAATTAGCCCTTCAGATAGCGGCTTGCCTGTCTGGCTGCCTGTTTCACCGCGGCCTGTGGCGTGGCGTTTCCGGTGGCGACGGAGGCGAACATGTCGACCAGCGTGTAATTGGCCGCGACGGCTGACGATGCGGCCGATATCGGTCCCTGATAGCTGTCGTAGTATGGCGTGTCCATGCTGTCGATGTACGGCTTCAGCCTGGGGTCGGCATCCCAGAACGCCATTTTCCCGTATGCTTTCAGGGAATTGGACCAGTAGCCCAGACAGCCGGCGAGCCAAGGCGCATACTGCGGCGCCTCCATCATGAAGCGCAGGTATTCCTTGCAGGCATTAGGATATTTCGTGTGCTTGAAGACCATCCCGTTGACGACCAGAGACGATTGCGGCGGCTTCCTGGCCACACCGAGCGGCGGAGCCTGGTGGTTGATGTCGGCCGCGATCGCCCGAAGTTTCGCATCGGGTGAGTTCTTCGCGACGTAGTAGATCGATACGCCGTTGAACGTCAGGCTGATATCGCCCGCGGCAAACGCCTTGTTGTTGCTGGCGTCGTTCCACGACAAGGTGCCCCCGATCATTTGCGGATATAGTTCCTTGGCGTAGTTCAACGCGGCGATCGTTTCTTTTGAGTCCAAAGACACCTTCCCGGACGGATCTGTCAGCGCCGCACCGTGCGACCACAGCAGCCAGTCCGCGAAACCGTTGCCGTCGCCGACGGCGTGCCCGAGCGCGAAGCCGACCGGATGGTTGATCTTGTTGAGCTTGGTGCACATTGCCAGGAAGCCGTCATGGTCGTTCGGAATGCTGTCGTAGCCGGCTTCCTTCAGCCACGACACGCGATAGACCGATGCACCGCCGCTGCCACCCATCGGGATGGCCAGCCACTCCTTGGTGCCCCACCGGCGCGAGTACAGCAGCCCTAGTTGATGCCAGCCGCCGTATTTGGCGCCGAGATAATCAGCCAGATCGTTCACCGGGATCAGCTTGTTGGCATAGATTTGCGGATCGGACCCGAAACCAACGATAATGTCTGGACCGGCTCCGGTGTTGGCGGTCACCGCGGTCTGCGGACGCAGATCCTCCCAACTGACGAAGTCCACGCGAACGGGAACGCCGCTCTGTTCAGCGAATTTTTTGGTGTTCGCGCGAAACAGTGTCTCGTCAGGGTCGACAAACTTCGCGGGACGCAGCACGCGGATGGACGCGCCGGGCTCAATCTTGAAGCTGGGCGCCTTCACGTCCGCCGTGGGCACGTCAAGATCAGCCGCCTGGGCACCGATCAAAGGTACGACGGAAGCGCCGATCAGCACGGTGGCGCCGGCCAAAAGCGTATCGCGGCGAGTGGGGCCTGCCATTCGGTTTCCTTCCCTTCAACCGTGGTGGCTTTTTCCGCGCCACCCAGCCTGCTTTATCCGTAGCGCCTGGCATGGGCAGGGACAAGTTTTGCCTCGCTGCTCACCCGGTTGGCGATAGATCACAGCGATCAACGCCAGGCCGCGCCGAGAGATCGTCAGGATGCAACCGAGCGAGATAGGCGACCGGCATCGGTAGCCCCAAGCGCCGCCCGTCGAACGTTCCCGATGATCAACCGGCGACATAACGAGCTTCGCTGGCTGACCCTTGACGTATCGACGCCGGGGCCGGCCACTCCTGGCCGTGGCCTCGGCTTAACTGGTCTTATAGTAGCGGGCCGCCTGTTTCGCCGCGCGCTTGGCCGCGGCCTCGGCCGTTGCGTTGCCCGTCACGACCGAGGCAAACATATCCACGATGGTATAGTTTGCCGTAACCGCCGACGATGCCGGCGTCACGGGACCTTTGAAGCCATCGTAATAGGGGGTATCCATGCCGGAGGCGTAAGTCAGGAGCTTTGGATCCTCGGTCCAGAACTTCATCTTAGAGTAGGCCTTCAGGGAGTTCGACCAATAGCCGATACAATTCGAAAGCCAGGGTCCGTATTGATCTGCCTCCATCATGAAGCGCAGATAATCCTTGGCGGCGTTTGGATACTTGGAGTGATTGAAAACCATCGCGTTCATCGGCGTGGCAGACATCGGTGAGCGCGGCGCCAGGCCCTTTGGCAAGGCCTGATGCTGGGTGTCGACTGCCATCTGCTTCAACCTGGCGTCAGGTGAGCTTTTCAGGACGTAATAGATCGAGACACCGTTGAACGTCAGGCCGATATCGCCGGCGGCAAAGGCCTTGTTGTTGCCTGAATCATTCCACGACAGCGTCCCGGAAATCATCGTCTTCTGCAGCTCGGTTGCATACTTCAAAGCTGCGATGGTTGCTTTCGAGTCGAGCGCGATGTGGCCGTTTTCATCAACCAGAGTGGCGTTGTGCGACCACAGCAGCCACGACGCAAACCCGTTGGCGTCACCTAGGGCGTGTCCGAGCGAGAAACCACACGGATGGCCGATCTCATGCAGCTTCTGGCAAAGCGTCAGGAAACCCTCGTGATCATCGGGGATCCGGTCGAAGCCGGCTTGCTTTACCCAGGACTGGCGATACACGACGGGGCCGATGCCGCCACCGATGGGAATGGAGATCCACTCCTTGGTCTTCCATTTGGTTCCATACAGCACCGCGAGTTCCTGCCAGCCACCGTATTTCGCGCCGAGATAGTCGGCGAGATCCGTCATGCCGGCGATTTTCGATGCATAAATCTGCGGGTCGGAACTAAAGCCGACGACGATGTCCGGGCCGGCCCCGGTGTTGGCGACCACGGCGGTCTGCGGGCGAATATCCTCCCAGCTGACAAAGTCGACGCGCACCGGGACGCCAGTCGCTTCGGTGTATTTCTTGGTGTTCTCACGCCAATAGACCTCGTCAGGGTCGATGAACTTCGCTGGGCGCAGCACACGCAGTTGCGCACCCTTTTCCAGCTTGAGATGCAGCGGCTTGACGTCGGCGGTCGGCACATCGGTAACGGCGGCACGGACGCCAACGATGGGAATGGAGGCGGCTGCGATCGAAGCGGAGGCGAGCGCAAGTGATTCGCGTCGGCTGATGGCCATTTCTTTGTCTCCCCACCCGGTCTTCTGCCGTGGAGCCCTTGGCGACCGGAAACCCGGAACTCCTTGGCAGGAATACTCGACGCTCGCGGCGAAAACGTAAAGAGCAAGCCGCCGATGCCGAATCCGCGGCCGCTACCGCTCGGGCGCCTCTGAAGCGGGGCCGGTCGCGCAAGACGGTCAGATCTTATTCTGATCGGGATGCGAATGCTATATCGCGCTCATCCGCTGGCCTGTTCTCGCGTCGAACAGATGCACCATCGCCGGGTCAGGGGTGATGTGGATCGTCTCGCCAGGCCGGGCGGAGACGCGTTCGCGAAAGGCGGCGATGATCGGAGCACCGGCGAACTCCGCCATCACCTGGGTCTCTGAACCCGTCGGTTCGATCACGTTCACCCTCGCCTCGACACCGCCGCCGTTTAGTTGAAAATGTTCGGGGCGGATGCCGTAGACGATCGGACTGCCCTCCGTCACGCCCCGTGTGCCCGGCAGCGGCAAGGCGGTACCCGCATCGGAGCGGAAGGCGCCGCCGTCCACCCTGCCCTTCAGGAAGTTCATGGACGGAGAGCCGATGAACCCGGCGACGAACAGGTTCGAGGGATGGTCGTAGAGTTCCAGCGGGGCACCGATCTGCTCGACGTTGCCGCCGTTCATCACCACGATCTTGTCGGCCATCGTCATTGCCTCGATCTGGTCGTGGGTGACGTAGACAGTGGTGGTTGTCAGCCGCTGGTGCAGCTCCTTGATCTCGGCCCGCATCGCCACGCGCAGCTTGGCGTCGAGGTTGGACAGTGGCTCGTCGAACAGGAACACCTGGGGGTCGCGGACGATCGCCCGGCCCATCGCCACCCGTTGGCGCTGGCCACCGGACAACTGGCGCGGGTAGCGGTTCAGGTAGGGTGCGAGGCTCAAGATCTCGGCCGCCCGGTTGACCTTCTGGTCGATGACGGCCTTCGGCGCACTGGCCAGACTCAGGGCGAAGGCCATGTTGTCGCGCACGGTCATATGGGGATAGAGCGCATAGTTCTGGAACACCATCGCGATGTCGCGCTCTTTCGGGGCGACGTTGTTGACGACCCGGCCGCCGATGGCGATCTCGCCGCCAGTAATGTTCTCCAGCCCAGCGATCATCCGCAGCAACGTCGATTTGCCGCAGCCGGACGGCCCCACGAGAATGACGAACTCCCCGTCCTCGATCTCGACGCTGACGCCGTGCAGGACCTCGGTGGAACCGTAGCGCTTGCGAACGTCGCGGATTGACACCGTGGCCATCTCTGTCCTCCCGTTTTGTGGCCGCGTCTGGGGTCAACGCCGCTGTTGTACTTACTCCTTCGCATGCGGCGGGCCGCGAGGCAAAGGGTGACGCGGATGGCTCGAGACGATTAGGTTGAGGGCCATGTCGAACAGGAAGCACTTCCGTCAGCCCAGGCCGATCCCGATTGGGCGGCATGAAATCAGCCTGTCGAAGCTGGGAGCGCGGCGCTTCAACCTGCGCGATCCGTATCATCTGGCGGTCAGCCTGCCCTGGCCCGGCTTCGTCATGGTCATGCTGGCAGGCTGGCTGGCGATCAACCTGGTGTTCGCCTCGCTCTACATGCTCCGTCCAGGCGACGTCGCCAATAGCCCTGCCGGATCGTTCGCGGACATGTTCTTCTTCAGCATTGAAACCCTGGCGACCGTCGGGTATGGTGTGATGTCACCAGTGACGATCTACAGCCATATCGTCTCGGCGGTGGAAGTCGTTACTGGTACGGCATTCACGGCCATCGTGACGGGACTGCTGTTTGTGCGCTTCTCCCGCGCAAAGCCGGATATTCTCAGCGCTGACCATGCCGTGGTCAGCATGCGAAACGGCCATCCGACCCTGATGTTGCGCATCGTCAATCGTCGGGACACGATGATGAGCAGCGCCACCGCACGGCTGTTCGTTCTGATCGCGGAGCAGACGGCTGAAGGCCGACCGTTCCGGCGCATTCATGAACTGCACCTGGAGCAGGAGCATCTGCCGTTGTTCATCATGCCCTGGACGTTGATGCACGTGATCGCCGAGAAGACACCACTGCATGGCCATGACGTCGAAACGCTCGCCGGGTCGGGTATCAGACTTTTCCTGACGATCGAGGTGCGCGATCATGCGCTGTCCTCACTAGTGTATGACATCAAGGACTACGCCGCGGAAGACATCCGGTTTGGCAAGCGTTTCGCTGACATGGTCAGCGAGACCGAGGCCGGCGGAGCCATTGCCGATCTGTCACGCATCAGCCTGTTGGAAACAGACAACGATGCGGCCGCCGAGCCTGAAATCAGAAACTAGTAGCCTGCGTCTGTCAGTGCAAGGAGCGCGGTTACCCGGCCATCCCGAGGCAGGGCCCGATGTTTCTGGAGATTGCTTCGTCGCTCCGCTTCCCGCGATGACAGAGGCAGAGCTCTGGCTGGGGTGATTCACGCCGGGAGCTTAAGCGCCCTCGGACAATCACATTCTAAAGGTAGCCGGTGCCGGCCTCGTCCGCGAAGCGACCGGGGTCACCCTCCCAGACGATGCGGCTGTGCTCGATGACGTAGACCCGGTCGGCGTGCGGCAAGGCAAAGGTGACATTCTGCTCGCCCAGCAGCACGGTGATATCGGTTGTTTGCCGTAACGTTTCGAGTGCTTTCGACAACTGCTCCAGGATAACCGGCGCCAAGCCCAAGGTCGGCTCGTCCAGGATCAGCAGTTTCGGCTGCATCATCAACGCCCGGGCGATCGCCAGCATCTGCTGCTCGCCGCCTGACAAGGTGCGGGCAGCCTGGCCCTGGCGGGCCTTGAGGATCGGGAACAAGCCGAACAGCCAATCAAGCTGCTTCGCCGATTCCGCCACCGAGAAGTGCTGGCCTCCGAGATCAAGATTTTCCCGGACCGACATGTCGCCGAACAGTTCCCGCGTCTCCGGACACTGCACAATGCCGATGCGGGCGATTGCACCCGGACTACGGCCGGCCAGCGACTCGCCACGCCAACTGATGCTGCCGCTGTGGGGCAGCAGGCCAGAGACGGCGTTGAACAATGTCGTCTTGCCGGCCCCGTTCAAGCCGACGACCGACACGAACTCGCCTTCGCCGATGTGGATCGACACGTCCTCCAGCGCGGTCGCCTTGCCGTACAGCACACCCAGCCCCCGCACATCCAGCAGCGGCGTGCGGTCCTTGCCTTCACGTTCCGGCCGAGCGGCGGTTTCGATCTTGCCGCCGAGGTAGACGCGGCGGACGGTTTCATTGCGCATGACCTCGTCCGCGGTGCCCTCGGCCACCTGTTCGCCGAGATACATGGCGAGGACCCGGTCAACTAGCGCCGCGACGCTTTTGACGTTGTGATCGACCAACAGGACAGCATGGCCTTGGGCGCGAAAGCTGCCGATCAATTCAGAGAAATCGGCGACCTCGCCCGAGGTGAGGCCTGCGAACGGCTCATCGACCAGCACGACCTTTGGATCACGCGCGATCGCCTTGGCCAGTTCCAGCCGCCGCAGATCGGCGAACGGCAAGGTCCGCGGCAGCCGGTCCATCACCCGTTCCAGCCCGACACGTGCCGCGATTTCCTCCGCTCGGCGGGTGATGCCATGGTCGGTCACCAGCATCAGCAGATTATCGGGCAGCAACGCCAGCTTGATGTGCTCCAGGATGGTCTGTCGATGAAGCGGGCGGGCGTGCTGGAAGACGATGCCGACACCGCGCCGGGCAATGCGATGGGTGGGCCACCCGGCCACGTCGGTGCCTTCCAGCTTCACCTGGCCGGCGTTTGGCCGCTCGATCCCCATAATGCATTTCATCACGGTGGACTTGCCTGATCCGTTCGGACCGATCAGGCCGAGGATCTCACCGGCCTTTATGGTGAAGCCGATATCCTTCACCGCGACCAGCCCGCCGAAGCGCTTGGTCAGGCCGTTGACTTCGAGCAGCGCGGTCATTCGCGACCTCCGGCGTGCAACAGTCGGCCCATGAACCCGCCTGGGAAGAACAGGATCACCACCAGGGCGATGGCGGACACCACGAAGGTGGATAGCTGGCCAAGGGGGCGCAGGATTTCGCCGGCTCCGATCAGGAAGATGGCGCCGACGGCGGCGCCGATGATGGTGCGGCGGCCGCCCAGGACGGCGGCGATGATCACGTTCACCCCGACGGCGATATCGACCACGGTGCCAACGGACGCGGTGCCGAGGTAGAAGATAAGCATTGCCCCCGCCAGGCCGGAGAAGAAAGCGCTGATGCAGAACGCCGCCATCTTGTGTTTGGCGACGTTGAAGCCAAGCGCGGATGCCTCGATCGCATCCTGTCCGCTGGCCTGGAGAATAAGCCCGACCGGGGATTGGGCCAGCCCGTACAGGATGCCGCCGCTGACGGTCATGAAGCCCAGCGCGTAGTAGTAGTTGGTGTTGACGTCGATCGCGAGCACGTCGGGCAGATCAAGCCCGATTTCACCGCCGGTGATGCCGGCGAACAGCACCAGCACGTTCTGCAGCAGCAGCACCGCGACCAGGGTCACCAGGCCGAAATACGGACCGGTCAGGCGCAGCGCGGGCACGGCCAGGACAACGCCGGCCAAGACCGCGGCGACGGCGCCGGCGCCCAGGCAGGGGACGATGGGCCACAGCCAGTAGTGGTTCAGCAGCGCGGCGGTGTAGGCGCCGACGCCGATCAGAAAGCTGGGACCGAAGTTGACCTCACCGGCGAAGCCGAACAGCAGATCCCACGACATCGAGAAGACCGCATAGTAATACGCGAGCGTCAGCAGGCCGAGGATATAGCCGTTGACGCCGAGTGGCAGGAGGGCCAGGACCAGCAGCGCCGGCACCACGACCTGGACTGTGCGGGATCGCAGCATCGGTTACCTCCGTCCCAACAGGCCTTGCGGCCGCAAGTAGACCACGACGACCAGCAGCAGCAGCACCGGCACTGTCCGGATCGACGGGGAAACCAGGTAGGCGGTCAGGGTTTCGAGGTAGCCGACGACATAGGCCGCCATAAGCGAGCCGGACACGCTGCCGAGGCCGCCCAGGACCACAATCGAAAAGGCGCTGGCGGTCAGCGTGCCGGCGTTGTCGGAACTGACACCAAGGAAGGCGCCCAGCAGGACGCCGGCGATGCCGGCCAGAAGACCGTAGATGACCCATACCAGGATGTAGATGTTGGAAAGCTCGAACCCGAGCAGGGTCAGGCCGCGGGGGTTCATCGAGGCAGCCAGCAGCCTCTTGCCGGTACGGGTGCGGTTGACCAGCAGATACAGCAGCCCGATGGCCGCCCATGACAGCACCGCGGTCAGCACCTCGTTCCACGGCGTGCGGACACCCAGGATCATGACGACGCCCTGCACCAGCGGGCGGACGGTCTTCGGATTGTTGGTGAACAGGTAGGCCACGGCTTCCTGCAGCATGATGCCCCAGAGCAACGTGGCGGTCAGCACGAAGATCTCCTTCTCCTCGCGCGGGATCGACGGCGAATTCTGCAACGGCCGCACGATGACGCGGTAGGTAAACAGCGCACAGGCGAGGCTGGCGGCGACACCGGCGAGGGCGCCAAGATATGGCCCTGTGGCGAAGGCGCCGGCGACCCACCAGGCGATGACCGCGGCCACGACCATGATCGCGCCATGCGAAAGGTTCAGCACGCCGGACACGCCGAAGATCAGGGTGAAGCCGATTGCACCGAGTGCATAGAGACTGCTGATCGCGAAGCCGTCGATCAGTATCTGCAGAGCGAGCATGAAACTCCGTCCGGGTCGGCCGGTCGTGCAGGATGTAAAAAATCAGGCAGCCGATCTCATCATGGCAGATCTCTCAACCCGCCATGATGAGGCGATGCCCAGGCGCCACCACCGATGGCTATTACGGCAGCTTGGTGAACGCGGGGAAGGTCATCTTGCCGGTGGCGACGTTGGCGGGCCATACCGTGACCGGGTTACCCTTCTGCCATTGGACCATCAGACCGGTGATGTAGCCCTTCCCGATCTTCATGCCGTGGGCGAAGGTATCGGTCTTCGGCAGGAACTCGATGCGGCCGATGGTGCCGACGTAGTCGGTCTGCTCCATCGCGATGACCATCTTGTCGGGGTCGGTTCCACCGGCTTTGCGGATGGCGTCCGCCCACATGTAAACGTCGTCATAGGATTGATACGCGGCATAGCCGGGCAAGTTGCCGTACTTCGTCTGGTAGCTTTTGGCGAATGGAATGGTCTTCGGCGTCACCGCCACGTCCGGCGCCGCCACCATGTTGAAGATCACCCCGTCGGTAGCGCCGTTGGTGTCCTTCCAGAACGTGCTGTTGGTCGCCTGGCTCGACACGCCATACATCGGCATCGGCACCTGCTGCTGCTGCCATTGCACGGTCGGCTGAACGCCGACATGGCTGATGCCGGTGACGATGACGTCCGGCTTTTCTCCCTCGATCTTGTTGAAGATCGGGGTGAAGTCGGTGGTGTCCGGAGACAGGCGGATATGGTCCAGCACCTTCAGGCCGATCTCTGGAAGGCACTTCAGATATTCTTGATCCAGCGGGATCGTCCAGGCTGCATCTTCACTCATGACGACCGAGGTCTTCATGTGCAGGTCGCCGACCATCAGCGTCTTTGCCGCCTCGCAGACGACGTCGGCGATCTGGGTCGAGGCCAGGTAACCATGGAACACGTACTTCATGTGCGCATAGTCGTCATGCACGCGCTTGGTGATTTCGTTACTGGCGGCGCCTGGGGTGATCAGCGGCATGTGCAGCCGTCCGGCCCATGGCTCCAGCGCCAGCACGACCTCACTGATATAGCTGGCGATGACGGCGCTGACCTTGTCTTCCTGGGCGGCGCGCTGGAAGGCTCGGACCGCATCGGTGGCGGAGTTGTGGTCGTCATAGGCGACGATCTGGATCATCCGGCCATTGACGCCGCCGGCTTTGTTGATCTCGTCCGCGGCCATCTGGGCGGCATTGGGAATGCCCACGCCGCTGATCGCCGAGGTTTCAGCGATGACCCCGATCTTGATCGGGTCCGCCGCGCGCGCGGCCGGCGCCGCCACCGCAAGACCCAACAGCGAGCCGAGCAAGGCACCCGTGTGCGAACTCCGCATGATCCGTTTCCCTTTTGTCATATGTCGTCACCATCGCATGATCGTGCGAGGCTCAGGTCAATGCTTGATCGCGTTCGGCAATGCAACCCATAAGCGCGACAGAAAATAGGTTGGTGGCTCACGAAACAGACAGATTGCAATTGTAGGGACACAAATCGCCGGGCACCATTCCTGTGCAAGGATTTCCCGATGTTTAAGCTGATGATCCCGCGAGACGGTGGCGCGATCGCTCAGAATGTGATCGCTTCAGGTTGAAGCGATCCACGGTCTTCGATCCGCGGGCGGCCAGTCTAAGAGTCTGTCCCAGATCATTTGCTTTCCTGACAGAGCTTTCGGACCATCATCCTGATCGACGCCCAGCGTAGGAAAGCAAGTGCGTTTTGGTTCAGGCATTCCCAATCCTTGGTCAGTCGACGACATCTGTTTAGCCAGGCAAACGTTCGTTCGACGATCCAGCGCTTTGGCAGAACGACAAAGTGTTTGGCGGTGTCGGACCGTTTCACGATCTCGACGTTGATCTGGCGGCAGACCTGCTTGAGACCCTGCTGGAACTGCGCGCCTTGGTAACCGCCATCGGCATAGAGTTTGATCAGGAAAGGATGAAGCCCGAACATCAAGCTCATCAGAAGGACACCGCCATCGCGGTCCTGAATATCGGCGGCGTGAACGAGCGCGAGCAACAGCAAGCCCTGCGTGTCTACAAGGATATGGCGTTTCTTACCTTTGATTTTCTTCCCCGCATCATAGCCTAGTGGGTCGATCGAGGCCCCCCTTTTTCTGCGCTCTTGACGCTCTGACTGTCGATAATTGCGGCGGTAGGACTGGCTTCGCGGTCCGCCAAATCGCGGCACCGCACATACAGCGCGTGATGGATGCGGTCGACGGTGCCATCATCGGTCCACAGGCTGAAGTAGCGATTGATCGTGCTTCGCGGCGCCAAGTCTCTGGGCATCGCCCTCCACTGGCAGCCTGTGCTCAAGATATACATCAAACCGTTCACGACCTCGCGCATCAACACCGTACGCTTGTTGCCGCCCGGTTTCGCGGGCGGGATCAACGGCTCGATCAGCCTCCACTCCTCAGCCGTCAGGTCACTCGGATACCGTAGCTTGCTGCGGTCATACCGACCGCGATTCTCGTTCGTCCACATCGGGCGGCTCCTGCAAATCGGACCAACCCTAGCGAATCACAAGTGATTCCAATGATGCAAGATGTTATGGGACAGACACTAAGGGACGACGCCCAGCAAGTATTTCCTCGGCCTGAGGCTTCTCTCAAAGCAAAGGGACTGTATCAAAGGACCGGATGAACTTGTGGTCGGCAGTCGATACAAATTTTGACACGCAGAGGCTGATGATTATTGGCTGGTGGTTGTTCAAGGGCTTGCCATCGGCCCGATACCTGCGGCGTGCTGCTCAGGACCCACACCTGAGACCCTGCGACGGCGCGATGGCTGCGGTCCTTGGACCGGTGTCCGGCTGGACGCCGCCGCGCCGGGCGTTTATCCGGGGGCCGGGCGGTTGGCTCCGGAGGTTGGCTGGGGGACCTGGATTCGAACCAAGGATGCCCGGGTCAGAGCCGGGAGTTTTACCGCTAAACTATCCCCCAGTCGGACGCGGGCGGGCGCAATAACATGCCCGTCCCCGCCTCGCAACGCCCTACCCGAGGGCGCCGAGTTCCCGCCGCAAAGGCGCCACCTTGGAACTTGAGAGGTTGCCGAACAGGACGTCGCGGGCGGTCACCGGCCGGCCATAGTATGCCGCATCCTGGTTCGGTTCGGCTCGGATAACGGATCCGTCCACGGTCAGGCCGCCATACAGACCGGTTGACGACGACCAGACCACAACGTCCGGAAGCGACGCGCCTCCGATCGCACCCTCGACGCCGGAGCCCAAGGTCACCACGGAAATCCCGGCTTGCGCACCGATCTTGAAGTTATCTCGCAGCACACCGTCCAAGCCCTTTTGGGTCATGATGAGCATGATCATCTCGGATTGCTCCAAGCCGGCCTGCAGGCCAAAGGATGCAGCGCCAATGGCGTAGAATCCTGGCGCGCTCCAACCGCCATGCTGTTGCACCATCAGAACGCCATTGCCGCCTTCGCCCCCGACAAAGAAGCCGCCCTTGATCAATTTGGGCACGATGAACACCGCCTTGGCCTCACGCACCAGCTTCGCCGCGTTGCCGAATGCCTTGTCGTGCCGCAAATCGTTCAGCACCTTGCGCGCGCCATCGACGGTCACCTGCTGGCTCGTCTGCGCGTAAGCGATCGGCGCAACCATCATGGTGACCGCCAAAACCGCCGCTGCACCAAGAGACCTCGCTCGCGTAAACATTCTTTTCCTTCCTTTTCCTGTGTCGAAACAACACGTCAGCCGCCATGTTTTCATTACGTTGTTTTAACTGATGGAGCGATTTGATGACGACTGCGTGACGACCGGATACCACGCGGTCGTTGCATCGCAAAGCAAAACCGTCTCGATCATGACCCGTTGACAGCCGCCAACTCGTCTGACGAGAAGCCCCACGCGGCCAACGCTTCCGATAGCGGCACCGCTCCCGGCGCCCGCGGCGATGGCAGGTGGGTTTTGCTAAATCGCGGCGCCGGCGCCGGCTGAGTGTGCCCGCCAACGTCGATGAAGGCACCGCGAGCCTTGTTATGAGGGTGTGCATGCGCCTCGTTCATAGACAAAACCGGAGCGAAGCAGGCATCCGATCCCTCCAGGATCCGGCACCACTCGTCGCGGCTGCGGGTCAGGAACCGTGCAGCGAGCAGTTCCTTCCAGCTTGACCAGCCGGCTTTATCGCGCTGCGCCGGCATGCCGGCGGCGTCGATCTCCAGCAGCCGCAGCAGTTCGGCATGAAATTTCGCCTCGATCGGCGCCAGCGAGATGAACTGCCCGTCGGAGCACGCGTAGACCTCATAGTAATAGGCGCCCGAATCAAGTTGGTTCTGCCCCCGCGGTTCGGTCATCCGGCCGCCGGCGCGCATGGCATAGATCGGCGTCATCAGCGACAGCGCACCATCCACCATCGCCGCATCAACCACCTGCCCGACACCGGTTGCCCGGGCCGAGATGATCGCTGCGAGCACACCGGTCACGAGATAAAGCGCCCCGCCGCCGTAATCGCCCACCAGATTGAGCGGCGGGGTCGGCTTTTGCCCGGCCCGGCCGATGGCGTGCAAGGCACCAGTCAGGGCGATATAGTTCAGGTCGTGCCCGGCCGCCTGCGCCAGCGGACCCTGCTGCCCCCAGCCGGTGACCCGGCCATAGACGAGCTTTGCATTCCGGGCCAGGCACACGGCAGGACCCAGGCCCAGACGCTCCATGACGCCCGGCCGGAACCCTTCGACCAAGGCGTCGGCGCCTTCGATCAGCCGCAAGGCCAGCCCGATCGCTTCCGGCTGCTTGAGATCGAGGTTCAACACGGCGCGGCTGCGGCGGGTGAACTCATGCTCCTCCGCCATGGGCAGGCCCAGATCGGCAGGCGCGGTGCGGTCGATGCGCAGCACGGTCGCACCCATGTCAGCCAGCAGCATCGCCGCCATCGGCGCTGGTCCGATGCCGGTGAACTCGACGATCTTCATTCCCGACAAAGGTCCCACGGCCGGTTCTCCCTGTGGTTTTGTCATGGCAGCTGACAGCCTGTGCCGCTCATGCCGCGGCGGGCGCGGACCATTCGCGTGCCATTGGTGCGCAAGGTTGCCTCGTCGGCTGCCGACGGCTATCCCCGCTGAACGAGTTCGATCTTGTAGCCATCCGGGTCTTCAACGAAGGCGATCACCGTCGTGCCGAACTTCACCGGTCCGGGCTCACGCGTCACCTTGGCGCCAAACGCGCGCAGGGTCTCGGTTGTCTTGGCGACGTCCGGCACACCGAGCGCCAGATGTCCAAATGCACCGCCCATGTCGTAGTGGTCCGTGCCGTAATTGTAGGTCAGCTCGATGACTGTGTTGCTGTCTTCGTCGCCGTAACCGACGAACGCCAGGGTATATTTCCCATCGGGCACATCACGGCGGCGAATTTCCTTCATGCCGAACCCTTTGGTGTAGAAATCAACGCTGCGCTGTAGATCGCCGACGCGCAGCATCGTGTGCAAAAACCGGCTCATTGTAAGTTTCCCTTCAAAATCGAGGTCTCAGGATCGAGGCCCAGCAAAAACAGCCCTGCCGCATCCGCCGCGCTCAGGCAGGCCCCGCGCTCTGCCAGAATGGTTGCCTCGGCTTCGAACGCAAGCCCCCGCAAGCCGGCGGCTGCGGCGTTGCGCACCGTTTCCGGTCCGATGGTCGGAAGATCGGCGCGTTTATCCTGCCCCGGCTTGACCAATTTCACCAGCACGCCACCGATACCCTCGCGCCGCAGGGCTCCGGCCCGTGCCAGCATGGAGTCGGTCCCTTCGATCGCCTCGACTGCGAGAACCAGACCTTGCTGCACAACGCAGCCCTGCCCGACATCTGCCGAACCGAGCAGCCTGACGACCTGGATGCCGCGGTTGATGTCGGTGATCGCCAGAAGGTCCGGCTTGGCTTTGGTCAGCACGCCGCGGGGGGCCATGACTTCCTGCATGATGTCGTGCGCGCCGATGATGCGGAACCCTTCTTCAGTCAGGACCCGTATGACGGCTGCGAGTAGGCCATCATCGCCGGCGAACGCCGCCCGGCCGATGCGTGCCAGCAGCTTGGCACCCTCGGCGTCCGGCCGCAGATCGAGCAGCGACGGCCGCCGCACGGGACCGATCATCACTAGATCATGACAGCCACTCTCGCGCAGCGCCGCGATGATCCGGCCAGCGGCCCCAAGCCGACGGATTTCGTGTGACCAGGGGCTAAGCGAGGCGATATCCACGAACCCCTCCAGCCCGAGGATGAAGACGGCCCTGCCCGCCGCGCGCGCCGCCGCCGCGACCTTGAATGGAAGTGGGCCGCCGCCGGCGATGATGCCCAGCTTGCGTGGCATTTCTGCCGGGTTTTTCATTTCGAAATTTGCTTCTCCTAATCTCGTCTTGCCAGCAATCACGGTTTTTTTGCATTACAGCCTCAGTCTCACGCTCGGGTGAGACCGTGTCCAGAGATTACGCCCACCATGCTTGATGACGATTTGCCTGACGCGGCGCGACATGCAACAGCGGCCAACGTGTTGCAATGCCTGAATATGCTGGCCGAGGAAGCGGTCAACCTCAATCTGCCTCGCACCATGCTTGCACTGCGCAAAGCGATCCGCGCCTGCCACGCCGAACAGGCTCGTCCGATCCCGCCGCTGCGTCCGCGGCGGCATTTGGTTCTGCATTAAGCGCCGTCCGACACGGAAATCGTTCATCCTGGGGTGTTGCTGCGCGTGCGAAGGTTGCGTCGCGGCGCTTAGCGCCATAATCCTGTCTCGAACCATCGCGTCGGCAGGTCGATAATCGTCTGTCGGGCGATGGCGTGCAACCGCACCGAAACAAGGACATCGCGCATGAGCGCTACCGCCAAACGGTCCGTCACGGTCACCCTGGATGGCTCGAACAAATCGACCAGCCTGCCGTTGCTGTCCGGCAGCGTCGGCCCGGACGTTTTCGACATCCGCAAGCTGTACGGCGATCTGGGCGTGTTCACCTACGACCCGGGTTATGGCGCTACAGCCTCGTGTGACAGCAAGATCACCTATATCGACGGTGACGAGGGGATCCTGCTGTATCGTGGCTATCCTATCGAACAGTTGGCGGAGAAGTCGAATTTCCTCGAGGTGTCCTATCTGCTGCTGAACGGCGAACTGCCGAATGCAACCGAGGCGCATGACTTCGAAATGGGGGTGATGCGGCACACCATGCTGCACGAGCAGCTCCGCACCTTCTACAACGGCTTCCGACGGGATGCCCATCCGATGGCCGTGATGTGCGGTGTGGTTGGCGCGCTGTCGGCCTTCTACCACGACAGCCTGGACATTCACGATGTCGAAAGCCGCAGCATCAGCGCGTTCCGGCTGATCGCCAAGCTGCCGACGATCGCGGCGTGGGCACACAAATACGCGGTCGGCCAGCCGTTCATATACCCCCGCAACGACCTCTCGTACGCCGAGAACTTCCTTTACATGTTCCACGCGGTGCCGGCCGAGGAGTACAAGATCAATCCGGTGCTGTCGCGTGCGATGGACCTGATCATGATGCTGCATGCGGATCATGAGCAGAACGCCTCCACCAGCACGGTTCGCCTGGCGGGTTCAACCGGTGCCAACCCGTTCGCCTGCATTGCCGCCGGCATCGCCAGCCTTTGGGGCCCGGCTCACGGCGGGGCCAACGAAGCGGTGCTGAAGATGCTGGCGGAGATCGGCCACACCAACAACATTAAGCAGTTCCTGGCTGACGTGAAGGACAAGGACAACCACACCAAGCTAATGGGCTTCGGCCACCGGGTGTATAAAAATTACGATCCGCGGGCAAAAATCATCCAGAAGGCTTGTCACGATGTCCTGCAGGAGCTTGGCATCAAGGGCGACCCGCTGCTCGACCTGGCGCTGGAGCTGGAAAAGATCGCGCTCAGCGATCGCTATTTCGTTGACCGGAAGCTGTATCCCAATGTGGACTTCTACTCGGGCATCATCTTGAAGGCGATGGGCTTCCCGACCAGCATGTTCACCGCATTGTTCGCGGTGTCGCGCACCGTTGGCTGGGTCAGTCAGTGGAAAGAGATGATGGAGGACCCACAGCAGCGGATCGGCCGCCCGCGGCAGATCTATACGGGGGCTCCGCGGCGCGACTACGTGATGTCCAGCCAGCGCGGCTGACCGCCTGCGCCGGCGGCGGTTCTCGCGGCCGCTGCGTTCAACCCGGCGGTCGGCGTGATCCCCGGTCTCTGCCCGCTGACTTCAGACCAGTTGGCGTTAACGCAATTTCACGGACTGAAATTTGCTCCCAGACACAGGGGCCTTAGTGCATATGTTTCGATAACATATTATATGTTGTCCGTGTCGCCTCTCAATCTCTTGATTTAGCATCTTAGTGCCGATGACAGATCAAGCCTGACCAGCACCCCTTGGAAAATCCGCTGCCAATGCAGCGACCGACATATCCCGAGTCGAACGGGTCAAGACTTTCACCAGGATTTAGATAGTTAATAGGACTCACAGCTTCGTGAGTTGAGTACTTCCTGCGCCATGCGGATCCGTTAATACACGTTAAGGTTGTATTTCCGAACGTCACCCAGGAAGACACGATGCGGACAAAGGTTTCACTGGATCTCCTAGTCAAGAGTCGGCTCAAGCGATGGGGGCAGCGCCCGCCGGGGGTCAAGCCCAGGCGCGGCAAGGAATCCTGGCTCCGCGGGCGGCCATCCGAAGATGAAACCAAAATCAGCAGCCCGTTTCTGAAGATCCCTGGCAGCAGTCGCTTGCGCACGCTTCCCGACGGCCTGTGGCTCAACTTCGGTGGCACGTTCGCAGAGCCGTTTGTCGATATCCTGGCGATCGAAGCCTGCAGCACGATCCAGAACCTGCTCGACAAGCGCTCCCGCTTCGCACCGAGCACGCATTCAATGATGTGCCTGTGTCCGATCGCGTGGCTGCTGGCGCCGATCGGTTCCACAGATCCGACGCCGAGATGGAGGACGACCGGGGTCATACCGCATGAGCCGTTCATCGACGTGGTGATACCGGTCCGCGAGATGCGCGTCCTGTACGGGCTCAAAAGCGATCACTACCGCGGCTTTGCTCGGCATCAGCTGCCGCATGCACACGAATTCTTCGTGCCGATGGAGACGCTGACGGAAGAAAATAGCGAAGACAATCCGGCCTTGCGCGAGCTCATCGCCCGCACATCCGTCTCGGCGAATTTCTTCAGTCCCTGAACGCGAGGCTTTCCGCGATGGGTCGAAGCGATACGGACGCGGGGAAGCTGGATCAGGCATATCTCAAGCTAGATCCGGCGGCGACGGGTGACGCGTCCGTCCAGCGCAGGGGCTCGGTGCAGTGACCGCCCCACCGTAGCGCCCGGGCGGTGGTCGACCGCACGACCGAAGCCGCTCGGACGGCCGCTACATCGCGAGGTAGCCGCCATCAACATAGAGCTCCGCCCCGGTGATATAGGACGCCTCGTTCGACGCCAGGAACAGGATAGCGTTGGCAACCTCGTCTACCTCGCCGGTTCGCCCCAGCGGCACGGATTTCAGCATCTTGGCGCGAACATCGGGATCAGCGGTGGCGCCCGACGTGCGCATCGGCGGCATCAGACCGGGATGAACGGAGTTGCAACGGATCCGGTCCTTGCCGAACTGTACGGCGGTGGATTTGGTCATGATCCTGACCGCGCCCTTCGCGGCGTTGTAGCTCATGTGCACCATGCTCTGGCCGACGACGCCGGAGATCGACGACAGATTGACGATCGATCCGCCGCCGTTCTGCTGCATCTGCCGCACAGCGGCCGCGGTCCCCAGGAAGACGCCGGTGCTGTTCACCGCCATCACCCGCTCCCACAGACCAGGATCGAGCAGGTCGTTGGTCGCGCTGCCGCTGATGCCGGCGTTGTTCACCAGGATGTCCAACCTGCCGAAGGCTTGCACGGTCTGTTCAACCACCGTCTGCCACCCGGCCTCATCGGTCACGTTCAGCGACATGAACAGCGCCTCACCGCCTGTGGCGTTGATCTCGTCAGCAACCACCTGTCCCTCGATGCTCAACATGTCGGCGATGATGACCTTCGCACCTTCCCTGCCAAAGCGCCGCGCCGTGGCCGCGCCCATGCCTGAAGCCGCACCGGTGATGATGGCGACCTTGTCCGCCAGACGCATGACTGTTCCCTCCTGCTATGACTGTTAGGCCTGCTATAACTGTTGGGGACGACTCTGCCATCGTGTCACCGCACTGGCTACCCATCGGTATCGCTGGCACGATAACGACAATTAACGAACTCGGGCGTGCGGCTGATGGCCCATTGCGGTTTGACCTGGGGACGAAGCCTGGGTCGGTGCGCGCGGGGCACGCTTGCGTCGGATGCCTATTGGCTTGGGATCGAGCCCGCCACCCAACGGGCGCGCATGCCGGAGTCGCTGCACGCCACCATGCAGCTTTTGAAGATGGCGGCCCGGGTCACGATGAAGACCGCGGGATCGGCGGTCATCCGAGCACCTGACGCATGATCGCGACGGCCTCTTCGACCTGAGCGGCGTCGACATCGAGATGCGTGCAGGCTCGACCGCGGAACGTATCGGACACGGACACAGTGACGCCCAGCGGGCGCAGCCGGTCCGCGAAGGTGGACGCCGTCAGGCCGGTGCCGCTGGTGTCGAAGAACACCAGATTTGTTTCCGGAATCTCGACCTCGATCCCTGGTATCTGACCCATGCCGCGTGCCAAGGCGGCGGCATTGGCGTGGTCCTCGGCAAGGCGGTCGATGTTGTGTTGCAAGGCGTAGATACAGGCGGCCGCATTCATGCCGCCCTGGCGCATCGATCCACCCAGCCGCTGCTTCCACCGCCAGGCTTCGCCGATGAAGTCCCGTGGTCCCGCGAGTACGGCGCCTAGCGGCGCACCCAGACCCTTGGTGAAGTCCAGCCAGACCGTGTCACATTTGGCAACCACGTCACTGGCCGCCGCCCCGAGTGCCACCGCGGCGTTCAATACCCGCGCGCCGTCCATGTGGACCGGCATTCCATGCGCGTGCGCAACGTCCGCGACCGCTGCCAATTCCGCCAGCTTCCAGCATGTGCCGCCACCCTTATTGGCGGTTTGCTCGACCTCCACCAGCGTTTGCGGCGGCGAATAACGCGACACCGGACGGATCGCGCCCTGCAGGGACGTGGCGCTGAATATGCCGCGCTCGCCCGGCAGGCCGCGGATCATCACGCCGCTGATCGCGCCGGGCGCGCCGGCCTCGCTGGACTGGATGTGGGCGTCCTGGTGTGCCAGCACCTCGTCACCCGGCCGGCAGTGCGTCGCGATCGCCACCTGGTTGCACATGGTGCCCGAGGGCAGGAACATTGCCGCCTGCTTGCCCAGCAGTGCCGCGGCCCGGTCGCACAGCTCCCATACCGTCGGGTCCGATCCGCCCTGCTCGTCCCCGGTCTCAGCCTCCATCATCGCCTGTTTCATGCCACGCGAGGGTCTGGTCTGGGTGTCTGAGTAGAGGTTGATGCGGACCGGCACAGAGAAGTCGGCCCGTTTGGGTTCGTAGCTCATGCGATGCGCTCCGGCGATAGTTGGCGCGGTCGTACCAGAAGGGGCATTGCCTGCAAAGCCGCTCCATTGGATGCTGAGCTTTGGTTAGGAAGAGCGACGGATGAAATTCTCCAACTTTTTGTTCCCTGACAGCATGTCGGCCGCCGACGACGGACGGGTCATCGACGAAACCCTGCAGGAAGCCAGACTGACCGACGCGCTGGGCTTCGACACGATATGGCTTGCCGAACACCATTTCGACGGCATCGTTGCCTATGTCGACCCGGTCGCGTTCGCCGCCGCGCTCGCCACCGCGACCACGCAGGCCAGGATCGGCTTCGCGGTGGCGCAGATGGCATTGCACCATCCCATCCGTCTCGCCGAACAGGTCGCGTTGATCGACCATATCAGCAAGGGCAGGCTCATCGTCGGGTTGGGTCGTGGCACGGCGTACAACATCTACGACTATCAGGGATACGGCATCGAGCACACCGAGGCGCAAGCGCGCTTCGAGGAAGCCGAGGCCATCATGTTCGAAGCCTGGAAGGGCAAGCCGCTTGAACATCATGGGCGGTTCTTTGACCTGAGGTTGCCTGAACTGCGTCCGTCGACCTACACCAAGCCGCATCCCTACGTGATCCGCGCCTCGGCGACCGAACACGGGATGCTGGCGATCGCCAGGCACGGCGATCCGTTCATGATGAACGTGCAGAACAATGTGGTGACCGCGCAGCGGATGGATTTGTATCGACAGACGTTGCACGAGCTTGGACTGGATGACGCGGCAATCGCGGTCAAGGTCGATGAATGCTGGGTCTGGCGCAATGTCTATGTCGCCGAGACCGACGCCGAAGCGAAGCGGATAGCTGTCCCTGCTTTCATTGAAATGCACGAGCACCGCGTGGCGATGCGCAACCGCATCTACGCCGAACAGAAGGCCTCGATTTTGCCAATGCCGCCACCAGGCGCCGCGCCGCCGGCGCACGCGTCGGTCGAACAGGCGCTGGTTTACGGTTCCCCTGCGACAGTGGCCGAACAGCTGGCGCCGCTGAAGGCCACAGGGGTCGGTGGATTGATCATGCAGTTTCGCCTCGGTCCGATGAACTATGAACAGACCGCCAGCAGCCTGACCTTGTTCAACGACAAGGTAATCCCGGCACTGTGAGCGAGGACGAGGGGGCGTCGCACTGGCAGCAGAATCTGTGGGTCTGTGTCTTCGGGTCATTCACCACGATCGTGGCGATGACGCTGCTGTTGCCGTTCCTGCCAATATACATCCAGCAACTCGGCGTCACGGATCACGCCGCCATCGTGCAATGGTCCGGCGCCGCCTATGGTGCGACCTTCCTCAGTGCCGCGATTTTCGCCCCGCTATGGGGCCGGCTGGGAGATCAATACGGTCGCAAATTGATGCTGATCCGCGCCAGCCTTGGGATGGCGGTGGCGATGTCGCTGATCGGCCTGTCGCAGAATGTCTATCAACTCGTCGGACTGCGGCTGCTGGCAGGCCTGCTGGGTGGCTACTCATCGGGCTCGATGGTGCTGGTGGCGACACAGACACCGCGGGTTCAGACCGCCTGGGCGTTGGGCATGATGTCGTCGGGTGTGATGGCGGGAAACCTGGCCGGCCCTTTGATCGGCGGCCTGTTGCCGCCGCTGATCGGCATCCGGATGACGTTCCTGGCAGCCGGCGCGATCATCTTCGTTGCGTTCCTGGCGACCAGCTTCCTGATCACGGAGGCGCCGAGGCCGCGACGGTCGGCCAATGTGGCCGAAAAGGGAGGCTTCGCATCGGTCGCGGACAAGCGTCCGGTCGTCGCGATGCTGGTGACCGGGATGCTGCTGATGTTCGCGAACATGTCGATCGAACCGATCATCACGGTCTATGTCGCACAGATCGTTCCTGATCCGCGGCATGTCACCATCGTCGCCGGGATTGTCATGTCAGCGGCCGCGCTTGGCAGCATCATCTCAGCCTCAAGGTTGGGCAAGCTTGCCGACACGATTGGCCACTGGACGGTTATCATCGGCTGCCTGTTGGTGTGCGCCGTATTGCTGATACCGCAAGCCTTCGTCACCGCCGGATGGCAACTTGTCGGATTGCGCTTCCTGATGGGGCTATCGCTCGGCGGATTGTTGCCCTGCGTGGCGACGGTGATCCGCCATAATGTTCCCGAACGCAGTGCGGGAAGTGTCCTGGGCTATTCCACATCCTCGCAATATGTGGGTCAGGTGGCCGGGCCGCTGGCCGGTGGCTTTGTCGGCGGGCACTTCGGCATGCGAGCGGTCTTCCTGGGCACGTCCCTGCTGATGGCGGTCGGCGCCGTCTACGGCTGGCTGTCGCAGCCCAGACGCTAGAATCTTGTTTTCAGAAAGCATTTTCACCCGTTCGGATCTGAGCGGGATCTGCTTTACGCCGGTTCAATCTGCACCTGGTTGGTGTTATAGGTCGTCGCACCGCATGGTGCCGCGCGATCCATTGTCAGCACGTTGGCGCAGCCTTGAGTATCAACACCGTCCGCCCCCGGCGTGAACCAAGCGCCCTCCTTGATGGAAACGACCCCCGGCGCGATGCGGTCGGTGATCTGGACGGGGAGGATCGTGGCGCCTATGTCGTTGTATATACGTACTCGCTGACCGTCGACGATCTGTCTCGCGGCGGCATCCTCGGGATGCATCCAGACAGTGTCCGGGTCAACCCGCGCAAGATGCGGTTGATTGCCATGGATACTATGGGTCCGGGCGCGGGACTTCGGCGTGCAAAGGCTCAGGGGAAAGCGGGCGGTATCGTCGTTCGACGCCAGCCATGTCGGGATCGGCGGGATCACGCCCAGTCCATAGGGGTTTGGATTAGCCGCTAGGATGTTGGAGTAGATCTCGATCTTGCCGGACGGCGTGTTGAATCGGCAGCGGTCCGGTTCGCGAATCTGTCTGGCGAAGGCAACAGAGTCGGTCGGTCTTGCAAATCGCGCCACTCCGCTTTCGGCGAAGGCCGCGAAGTCGCCCACCGCGTCGGCGGTAAGGTCCTTCAGCCATTCAGCCTCTGATTTCTCGTTGTAGCCATTGATCCCGACCCGGCGGGAAAGCTCAGCGAAGATGTCGATATCATTGCGGCACTCATACATCGGTTCGATGGCCTGACGCATGTAGATCGCATAGTGACCGGCGCCAGCCCAGGGCGTGTGAACGTCATTGCGTTCCCAGAAGGTCGTTGCCGGCAGGACAATATCGGCCAGTCGCGCGGTCGGTGTCAGGAAGTGGTCTTGGGCGACGATGAATTCCACCTTGTCCAGGGATGCCGCGATCTTTCCGGCGTTTGGGCACTGGTTGAACAGGTCTCCGCCAGAGGAATAGATCATGCGGATGTCCGCCGGGTAGCCGCCCGCCTTGCCGCGCGCCAGCAGACCAGCCAGCAACGGCGAGGCAACTTTCGATTCGATCGGGTTCTTGCCGATGGGCAGCGATTTGATCCCTGCCCGTCCGGTGGCACCGTTGCTGACGCCGGAACTGCCGCCGCTGATCCCGACGTTGCCGGTGATCGCTGCCAAGGCATAGGCCGCGCGATGAAATTGCTCGCCGTACATGGTCCGGCCGGCAGCGTAGCCTGCCTGGATCGCAGCGGGCTTCGCGCGGGCAAATTCGATTGCCAACCGACGGATCGTTTCGGCGGGGATGCCGGTTATCACCGCCGCCCATTCCGGTGTTTTCGGTTGGCCGTCTGGAAAACCGAGCAGATAGGCCTTGTAGGACGCGTCCTGGGGCACCTGGCCCTCGTCAAAACCATGGACGTAACGATCACAGTAGGCCTGGTCGTGCAAACCCTCCGACACGATCACGTAGGCCATTGCGATCAGCGCCGCGGCATCCGTGGACGGGCGAATGAACACGTGCTCGTCCGCAAGCTGCCTGCTGGTCATGGTCACACGCGGATCCACGCAGATTATCCGCGTGCCGTTCTGCTTGGCATGCTTTAGATACTGCATCGTTCCGGTGCCGAAGGTGCCGTCACCGGGACTCCAGCCCCACATCAGGATGAGCTTGGAATTCGCGAAGTCTGTCGGCTCACGACCTGCCGATTTGTAGTCTTTCTCACCATACGTCATGCGGACCGAGAAGACCTCGGCCTCGGCCGACATGTTGGACCACAGATCGGTGCACCCACCAAACATATTCAGGAAGCGCTGTGCAGCAACCCGCCCATGCAGCATGGACTGACTGCCGGTGCGGGAGGCATCAAGGATTGAAGCGTTGCCGTAGGTTTCGCGGATGCGGAGCATCTCCGCAGCAACGGTATCCAGCGCGTCGTTCCATGAAATCCGTTGGTAGTGGCCTGATCCGCGCGGGCCCGCGCGCCGCATCGGGTATTTGAGCCGATCGGGATGGTAGGTCCGCTCGATCTGACCGACACCACGAGCGCAAGCCGGCAGCGGCGGATGGGCCGCGTTCCAGCGGCGTGCATCGGTGGAGATGTGGACAATGCGGCCGTCACGAACATGGGCGTTGACGACACAGCGACCACCGCAGTTATGGCCGCATGTGCTTGTCACCACGGTCTCACCCGTTTTGGCGGCCGCCCGCGGCGCTTCGTAGATCGTGACGCTCATTTACAGATGACATTCAGCAGGGCCTGCTGGCCGGAGCGGACGGCTTCGGCGGCTCGGTGTAAGGCGCCGGGCAGGTCGGCGGGCTTGTCGACCCGCTCGCCATAACCGTCATGCGCGAGGACGGTCTTCTCGAACGCTGCGGCCGGCAGGTCAGCGAGGAACCTGCCGTCAGCTTCCTTGGCGGCACCTTTGTTGTACATATCCAAAGTTGCGTTCCGCACGGCGCCGTATAGCGCGTTGTTGTAGATGATCGTCAGCACCGGCAGCTTTTGCATCTGCGACGTGTAGTGACACGCTGTGGGGTTGGCGAACATGTAGGCGCCGTCACCAAGAACCGAGATAACGAGGCTTTCCGGCGATGCCAGCTTGACACCGAGTGAAGCCGGGAAGCCCCATCCCAGGCCCCCGGCCGAACTCAGCGCGAACAGGCTGCCGGGCGTGTGCAGAGGGCAGTACTCCTGACGAAACGAGTATTCGCTGATTACCTTCGTGTTGTCATCAATCATGGTGCGCATGCAGTGGTTCAGCCACGGCAGACTGATCGTGTCGGCCTGCCCGGCTCGCTCAACCTCCTCCCGCCAGGTGTCATGCAACCCATGAGATCGCGCCCGCAGTGCCTTGTCGCGGCTGGCGACGTGGGGGGTCGATCGCTTCGGCAAGGCGGATTCCAACGCCTGCAGCACCGACAGGCAGGTTGCGGTCAGCGTCAGGTCGGAGGGGAAGCTGCGCATGGGCAGGCGGCTGTGCAACGGGTCCTCACCGATCTGCACCACGCGGGCGTTGGACGGCGGCGCGATCTTGCTAGCAAGCCACGGCACGTCGGTTTCAAATACGATCACCAGGTCAGAGTCTTGCAGCAGTGGTCCGGGCATCGAGCCCTGGAACATCGGATGTTCCGCGGACAGGGCAAAGTAGCGTGTATTGTATGGGACTACCGGGAGAGCGTAACGTTCCGCCAGCCGCGCGAGTATCCTGCTGTCGCGCGGGTCTTTACCAAGCATGCCGGTGATGATCAGTGGTTTTTTGGCGGCGGCGATCCAGTCCGCCAGCATGTCGATGTCGTCCGCCCGCGCTTCCGGCGGCCGCGGGATCGCCCGATGCGCTCGGTTGCTTTCCGCTGGTGCGGACATGACCTCACCCAGCACCTCGCGCGGCAGGCTTAGATAAACCGGTCCCTGGGGCGAGGCGCTGGCAATCTCCAGCGCCCGATCGACGACAGAGGCTGCCTGATCACCGCGCTTCATTTCGTAGTCCCACTTCACAAGCTCCCTCAGCATGCCGGCCTGGTCGAACATTTCTTGCGCCCATTGAATATGCGCGCTGCGGGAACCGTCGACGCCGCTCTCGGTGAACGGCGTGCGGCCGGACGTCAGCAACATCGGCACCCGATCCCGGTTGGCGTTGATCAGCATGTTGATCGCATTGGCGGTGCCAACGTTGGTGTGCAGCATGATCGCCTGCGGCTTGCCCGTGACCATGGTGTAACCGTGCGCCATGGCAACGGCGGCGTTTTCATGCGGCACGACCATAGGTCTAGGCACAGGACGATTGGTGCGCGCCGCTCGGGAGAACGCTTCGACAATCGGGGCGAAATCGGTGCCCGGATTGACGAACAGATGCTCAACGCCGTGGGCGGCAAGAGCTTCCAGGTAATCCTCGGCGGCAATCCGCGTCATGATGCGCTTCCTGCTTGCTGGATCGCCCGCCAGACCCGTTCCGGCGTCGCGGGCATGTCGATGTGGGTGACGCCGAGCGGTGCCAAGGCATCCAGTATGGCACTGATGATCGTCTGTGGCGCGGCAATGGCGCCCGCCTGCCCAGAACCTTTTACCCCCAGCGGGTTGGCCGATGTGGGGACGCCCGTCAGGGTTATGTTCAGGTCCGGCAGATCTATGGCGCGCGGCAGCTGATAGTCCATGAAAGATCCACTCAGCAGCTGGCCCGAGTCGGGATCATAAACGGTGCGCTCTGTCATCGCCTGGCCGATGCCCTGGGCTACGCCGCCTCGCACCTGGCCGACGGTCAGCAGCGGGTTGATCACTGTGCCATAGTCGTCCACGGCAGTGTAGCGATCCAGGATCACCTGACCCGTCTGCGGATCGATCTCGACTTCCGCGACATGGCAGCCGTTCGGGAAAGTAATGATATCCAGCAGGTTCCACACGTAGGTATCTAGAGAGCTATCGCGCGCCACCGACAACAAATCAACAGACCGCTCACCGGCAGCGAAACGGCCACCGTAAAAGACAACCTGATCTGGTTGAGCCTGGAGCAATCTGGCGGCCACGGGCCTGGCCTTGTCGATTGCCTGCTGCGCCGCCTTGAACAGCGCGGCGCCACCCATGTGCATCGAGCGTGCGCCGCCGTGGCCGTTGCCTTCGGGGATTTCAGCGGTATCGGCCTGGACATAGCGAAATTGTTCCAACGGAAGGCCCAGGAGATCAGCCGCGATTTGCGGATAGGCTGTCTCGTGCCCCTGCCCGTTGCTCTGGGTGCCGACCTTTATGCTGACGATCCCGTCGTTACCGAAACAAAGCTCGGCACCCTCGTTGGGGGCACCGCGAGCGGTTTCCAGAAAGCAGGCGATGCCGATACCGCGCAACAGACCATGGCGCTTGCTGATGGCATGACGTTGCGCGAAACCGGCTTGGTCGGCCAACCCGAGCACGTCGTCTATGTTGGCGGCGAAACGGCCACAGTCGACGACGGTGCCAAGTGCCTTCTGATATGGAAATGATGCGATTAGATTACGCCGACGCAGGCTGATCCGGTCGAAGCCGCACTGGCGCGCGGCCTTGTCGATCAGGCGTTCGATAATATAGTTCGCCTCGGGTTTGCCGGCACCCCGGTAGGCGTCGATCGGCGCGGTGTTGGTGAAAGCGGCTCGCACATCCATGAAGATCGCCGGGATGACGTAGCCGCCGCCCATCGCCGCGGCCGGGGCGTTGGTGGAACTGCCGGGACCGCCGCCCGACATATAGGCGCCCAGACCGGCGGTTGTGCTGACATCCAGTGCAAGAAACCTGCCCTCCGCATCCAGTGCCAGCCGCGCTTTGGAGACATTGTCGCGGCCTTGGGCGGTAGAGACAAAGTCCTCACCCCGATCCTCGACCCATTTCACCGATCGGCCCAACAACCGGGCGCACCACAGCAGCATGACCCATTCCGGGTAGAGGCAGTTTTTAATCCCGAACCCGCCGCCGACATCAGGCGCCGATACCCTGATCTCGCTGCGCGAGCAGCGAAAAATGCTGTCGGCAAGCTGATCGCGGATGGCATGCACGCTGGCGGCAGAGACAAAGAGATCGAACATGCCATCGACCCAGCGCCCAATCGCGGCGCGGGTTTCAATCGGCGCGATCACCAGGCGGTTGTTCACGACGTCGATTTCCACGACGTGCGGCGCCTTATTGAACGCCGCCTGCACCGCCGCCTGATCGCCTCGTTGAAAACGATACGATTCATTGCCGGTGTCCCAGATCGCCGGCGCGTCCACCGCCAGCGCGGCCGCGGCTTCGACGACGCTTGGCAGCGGTATGTAATCAACCGCCACCTGCTCTGCCGCATCCCGCGCGGCCGAGGCGGTTGTGGCGACCACAAACGCCACCGCATCGCCCACATGGCGGACGCGCTGGTGCGCCAGTGCCGGACGCGACGGCACGATCATCGGCGCGACGGTCGCCACCTGGGTCGCACACGGCAGCAGACCCAGATCGGCGATATCCTGATGAGTGTAGATACCAAACACGCCGGGCATCGCGCGTGCGGCCACCGTATCGATCCGGTCGATGAGCGCGTGCGCATGGGGCGAACGGACCACATGTACCCAGGCTTGCCCCGCGTCATTCACATCGTCAACAAAGACGCCTCGGCCGGTCAGGAACCGTGCATCCTCCAGCCTTCTGGTGGATTGCCCGATGAAGGGCGCCATTCAAAGACCGAGTTTTTCGGCGATGCCGTAAACTTGCGCCAGGTCACGGATTTTGTTCCAGGTCGCGTCTTCCACCGGCACGCCGTTCGTGCGGCGATCCTGCTCCTTCTTGAATTCGATCTCGCCCGGATAGAACACCTCGGTGAAGCCTTGTGCCGGCGGCGTCGCTTTCAGGTAGTGCGCGAATTCCGTCACCTCCTGCTTGAAGGTATCCAGCGAACGAAACGCCGCGACCTTGAACACGGCCATGAAGCAGCCATCGTTGTGGCGGCCTGTTGGTTCGATGCCGAACCCAAGTCCGGTGAGTAGGCCGGACAGGATCTCGACAATCGCGGCAAGACCGGTGCCTTTGTAGCCTTCGGTGCCACCTAGCGGCAGCAAGGCACCGCCGGACTTCAGCACACGCGGGTCGTTGGAAGGCTTGCCCTCGGCATCGATCAGCCAGCCGTTCGGTACCTGATCGCCACGCGCGGTCGCGACGTTGATCTTGCCGGCAGCAGCGGCCGAGGTGGCCATGTCGAACACCAGCGGACCATCCAGGTTGGACGGGATGGCAAAGCAGAGTGGGTTGGTTCCAAGCCGGGCCTTCGCGCCACCAAACGGTGCGACGTGCTTGGGGCTGCGGCCGGAGTCGGCGGTGATCATTGCGATCATGCCTTCACCAGCAGCGACCAATGGATAGCTGGCGAGGCGGCCGATGTGACTCTGATGAAATACCGTGGCCGCGGCGACGTTCTGGGTTTTCGCCTTCTCAATCGTGTAGCGCATCGCGCGATCGGTCACCGCGTAGCCAAAACCCCAGTTGCCGTCGATCACCGTCGTGGTCGGCGTCTCCTGGGTAATGACCCACGGGGCCTGCGGAACAATATGCCCGGCCTTGATGCGGTCGATGTAGGTCGGGATCAGAATAATCCCGTGGCTGTCGTGCCCGACCAAATTGGCGCCGATGTTGTAGCGGGCGACAACCGCGGCTTCTTCCTCCGACGCACCGGCCGCGACCAGCAGGCCTTTGGTGACCTCGATCAGTTTTTCCGCTGATACGCTGGGCATGAAGCTCTCTCCCGGAATCTCCTGGCAGGCAGGCTAGCTCAGGGACAGTCGGTTGGCCAGATCGGGAAACCGGCGTAGCGTAATCTCAGCAGACGAACCAGGGGAGCGGATCATGGCGAGCAAGTCCAATGTCTACGCCGGCGTTGCGGGCTATGTGGGCCGGGCGGACCAGAAGGGAACGGTTGGCGTGTTTACGCGGCCGGCGGGGACCGAGCGGTGGGAACATGTGCTGACTGACAAGGAAACCTACACCGTCCATATTCATCCGACGGATCCCAACGTCGTATTCGCAGGCACGGCAGACGGGGCGTACCGCAGTACGGATCGAGGCAAGACGTTCGAGCGCACCGAGTTTTCCGACAAGGGCGTCCAGATCTGGTCGTTTCTGGTGGATGCGAACGATCCAACGCTAATTTATGCCGGTGGTTCACCGATCAGCATGTATCGCAGCGAGGACACCGGTGAGACATGGCGCAGGCTGCCCGACCCCGGGATGCCGGACCGTGCGATCATGCCGTTCGCCTGTCGCGTCATGCGGATGGCGCAGCATCCGGCGAAGTCCGGCACCATCTTCGCAGCGCTCGAGGTCAACGGTGTGATGCGCACCGCCGACGGCGGCGAAACCTGGAGCGATTGCAGCAATGACTTGATACGGCTGGCTCAGCAGCCGCATCTCAAAAGCAAGATCGTCAGCGACACCTACAATGAAGGTATGCTGGACGGCCACGCCATCGCGATCAGCCCGAGCGATCCGGACAAGGTAATCCTTGCAGTACGGATGGGTCTGTTCCAGACCGGCGATGACGGAAATACCTGGCAGGACATGGAACTCGGCCGGTTTTCCCCGACGACGTATGGCCGCGACATCAGGGTGTCACCGCAGGACGGAAATACCCTTTATGCAGCGCTGAGCGTGGCCGCGGCCAGCAAGGACGGCGCGGTCTATCGCAGCACCGACAAGGGTGCCAGCTGGAAGCGCTTCGACAAGGTGCAGGTGCACGGGACGATCATGTCGGTCGCGCTGCATGCCACCGATCCTGATCAGGTCTACATCGGTGCGCGATACGATGGAGAGATCCACGGCACCGAGGATGGCGGGACTACCTGGGATTCCATGCCTTTGCCCGCAGGCGTCAAAGACATCTACTCCGTTGCGATAGGGTAATTTCTGGATCACTAGCCCGGCCAAGCCGGATACGTATAGCACGTATGATGAGGTCGGGGGTCGGGCGCGCCGTCCGACCTTATCGCGGTGCAGACTAACGAACAGAGACCCACGCCAAGAGCAGCACGTATGCCGTGATAGCAAATCCGGCATGAATGGATATGGCGACGGCCTTTCGGCGCAAGAACAACATTACGATCCCGGCCAGCAAGGCGCCGGCGAACAGCACGGCTGACGTCGTCCCGAATGATCCGACACCGGCACTGACCCCGCGCATTGGCCCACGCAAGGCGAACAGCAAAAGCACCAGCCCGATCGCGCCAAGCACGCCATGGGCGATGCCTGCGGCAAGTGGTGGCGGCGATGATCCATCGCTCGCCCGCATATGCCAAAGCGCCAGCACGATCCCAGCGATGACGGTAAACGTCAGCACCCACGCTGCAATGGAAGCGAGGGCGATCTACGCCACCACGCCAAGGCCGCGCAGGCGCGCAAGCTCTTCGGCGGTATAGCCGGCCTCCATCAGCACAGCCTCGTTGTGCTGGCCAACCGACGGCGCACGCGAAGCTGAGACTTTTTCAACGCCATCGATATGAAATGGCGTCATCACTGTCAGGCCCTGTCCATCGCCGAACGGCACAAGCGCGCCGGCGTGGCGCATCTGCGAATCCTCCAGCGCCTCGTTCACCGTAGCGACTATGCCGAACGTGATGCCGACGCCATCCAGGATGCTGCGCCATTCCGCCAGGTCTCGTCTGGAGAAAACTTCGTCAAGAATGATCACCAGCTCCCGTGCATGCTGCTTGCGGGCCTCGGTCGTGGCGAAGCGCGGATCGTCGGTCAGTTCTTCACGCCCGATCGCGCCGAGGAAAGAGCGCAACTGCCGCTGCTCGTTGAACAAGGCCATGATGAACCAGCGGCCATCGCGGGAGCGATAATGATTGGCGAGCGCGTTGGGCGCGTCATCACGATGCGGTCGCAGCGCGACATTCTCACCAAACAGACGGGTCTGCACGGCACAACCGTTTGCCCACAAGCCGTTCTGCAACAGAGATGACCGGACCACCCCGCCCCGCCCGGTCTTTTCCCGTCGATACAGTGCAGTTACGATCGCCGCGTAAACGCCAGTGGCGCTCGGGAAATCACCCATCCCAGGCATCGAGCGCGACGGCACGGTATCGGCATTCGCACGGACCATGTCCATAAGACCGGTGCGGGCCCAATAGGCGGTGGAATCGAAACCCGTCTTTGCCGCCTCCTCACCTTCCTCGCCGTAGGCGGTGAAGGACGCATAGATCAGCCGGGGATTGAGCGGCGTCAGATCCGCAGGCGCCATTTTAAGCCGATCGCGAACGGGCAGCGGGAAATTCGTGATAAACACATCCGCGACGGCGGCCAGACGGTGCAGCACCGCCTGCCCATCCGGGTGTTTGAGGTCCAACGCCAGGCTGCGCTTGTTGCGTGACGTCAACTGCCAATAGTAGTCGACCTGCTTTCCGGGAATCGGCTGCGACGCGCGCCACGGATCGCCGGCGCCCGGCGGCTCGATCTTGATGACATCGGCACCGAAATCGGACAGCATGGTGGCGGCAGCCGGACCGGCGATCCAGCTTGCGCAGTCGACCACTTTCAGGCCGGTGAACAGGCTTTCAGTCATGACCCATACCTCGATGTCATGGTGCCTGGTTGCTGAAGATGATCGTCCCCGAGGCAGCGAACATGCCCCCAACGCCATGGCAGACCGAAATCTTCGCATCCGGGATCTGCGCCGGCGCAATGCCGCGCATCTGCCGCACACTTTCCTGCAGGGCATACATGCCGTACATGCCGGAATGCATATACGAAAGCCCTCCGCCATTGGTGTTCAACGGCAGCGATCCACCCGGCGCCGTGTTGCGTCCGGCGATGAACGACGCCGCCTCACCGCGCGGAAGGAACCCGAGATCTTCCAGACCGTAGATCGGCAGATGCGCGAACGCGTCGTAGATCATAAGATGGTCGACGTCCTGGTGGGTAATCCCTGCTTCCTTGAAGGCGGTAGGACCCGCCACGCGGAACGCGCGAGATGACGTAAAATCCTCCATCTGACTGACCATCGGTGTTTCCGCGCTCTCCCCGGTGCCCAGGACATAAACCGGCTTGGTCGGGAAATCTTTCGCCCGCTCGGCCGAGGTGAGGATCAGCGCGCCGCCACCATCAGTGACCAGACAGCACATCAGAAGACGGAACGGATAGGCAATCATCCGGCTGTTCAGGACGTCATCCGTGGTGATCAGATTGCGGAACGTCGCACGCGGGTTCTTCGAAGCCCATTCCCGCTGCACGACGGCGACCTGAGCGATTTGCTCCTCGGTCACACCATACGTCTTCATATAGCGCAGGACGGGTATGGTGAACATGCTGGGTGGGCCCATCGGCCCGAACGGCTGCTCGAACTGGCCGTTCAGCGACTGCGGGTGGACGGAACGAGGCGGGTTGCCGACACGGGATTTACCGCTTTCGCCATGGGTGACCAGGATGGTCTTGGCCAGCCCTGCCTCGATCGCCGCCGCCGCGTGTCGGACGTGGATCATGAAGCTGCAGCCGCCGACCGAGGTCCCATCCACCCAGGTCGGCGTGATCCCCAGATAATGCGCCGTTTGCACCGGCGTTTCGCCAGCGGTGGCGATGCCGTCAATGTCTTTCGGCTTCAGACCGCAATCGGCCATCGCGTTGATCGCGGCATCAGCATGCAGCCCGATCTGCGACAGTTCCGGAATTACCCCCAGGCGCGTGGTTTCGGCGGCGCCGACGACGGCGACAGTGTTGTGCGGCATCGGATCAACCTTTCGCCGATGAATTCAATGCGGGGCGGAAGAAGGGAAGCGTGATCGTGTCGGTCTGCGGCTCGAACACGACCTCAACCGGCATGTCCAACACCAGCGCCTCGGGCGTTTGTGCACAGCCAATGATATTGGTCATCATGCGCGGACCTTCATCCAACTCCACCACGGTGATGGCGTAAGGTGGGGTGAAGCCAGGCACTGGGCGATGATGGATCACGTAGCTGTAGAGCTTGGCCTTGCCGCTCGCCTTGGTGACGGAAACCTTCCGCGACGCGCAGGCCGGACAGAACGGCCGAGGTGGAAAATACACCTTGCTGCATTCGTCGCAGCGCTGGAGCAGCAATTCGTTGGCTTTGGCGCCGTCCCAAAAATGCTGCGTTTCAGGGGTCGGCTGCGGCAAAGCGCGTCCGGGGGTCGCCATGGTTCGTGTTCCTCCTGCCTGATGTGATGAAGGTTAGGCCAGCCCCTCCCGACGGGCAACTCAGCCGCGACCAAACCAGGCACAACCTGCCGGTGACGGTTCGAGGAACGCCGCCGATGACCTCAGTCAGCAATAGATGCCGCCTTGTTGGTTCAGACAGCTACCGGTCGCGGGTTAGCTCAGCAGGACCGCTTTCCCGATCACGCCGCGATCGATGACCACCTGCAGCGCCTCGGCAGCCTGATCGAGCCGAAACGAATGGGAAATCCGCGGCCGCAGACTGCCCTGTTCGGCAAGCTCGATCAGCGCCTTCATGTTGGCGATCGCAAGCTGGGGATCGGCCTCGTTCAGGCCGCCGATCCGCACGCCGATCGCATCGATCCCCTTGATCAGCAGATAGTTGCTTCTGATATTGGTTGGCCCACCGCCGAGGAAACCAAGGATCAACAGCCGGCCGCCCCACGCCAGGCAGCGCAGCGACTCCTCGGCGACCTTGTCGCCGATCGGATCATAGACAATGTCCACCCCCCGCCCGTCGGTCAGGTTCTTCACCTGGTCGACAAAGCCGGAACGATAGTCGATTGCCTGGTCCGCGCCTTCCTCAATGCAGGCTCTACGCTTCTCCTCGCTGCCCGCGGTGGCGATGACCTTCGCGCCAAACGCCTTTGCCACCTGGATCGCCGCGATCCCGATGCCGCCGGCGGCGCCGTGGATCAGCACCCACTCGCCCGGCTTCAGGCGTCCGCGTTGCAGCAACGCATGATAGGCGGTTGTATAGGCGCCACGAAATACGCCGGCCTGCGCCAGAGTCAGGCCGCCGGGCACTTTGTCGCAAAGCATCGCTTTCGCGTTACCCAGTTCCGCCAGGGCACCCAGCGTGTGGCGCGACATAACCGCGTCGCCGACCTTGAACGCCGTCACGTCCGATCCCACCGCGACGATATGGCCAGCAGCCTCGCCGCCGGGGATGAACGGCGGCTCCGGCCGGAACTGGTAGTCCCCCGCCAACATCAGTACGTCTACGTATTGAACACCACGCGCCGCGATCCGGACCTGAATTTCGCCCGCGCCGGGGCTCGCGGGGTCCGGCACCTCACGCTCGGCCAACACCTCGGGACCGCCAAATCGTTCGCAAACCATTGCTTTCATCGTCGTCTTCCAGCTTCTATGACAAAGATGTGTCGGGCGCGTGGCATCACAACAAGCCGCCTGTCGCAGCTTAACTTGATTCTGGTCAATTCTCTCCGCTAGAGTGTTGGGCGCATGGACGTTATGGCGATAAGAGGGCGTTGGGGTAGTCATGTCCAATCCAGCTATGGGAAGCCATCCGAGGGGGTCTGACCAGCCGGCGGATGCAGCCGTACTTGATGCCTTGCGGGCGACTGCGTTGCTGTCTTCGCTCGCCGATCCTGTCATGGCCAGGTTGGCCGCGATCAGCAAAATCCTGAACGTATCGGAAGATACCGTGATCTGTCGCCAGGGGGAGGCCGCGAACGAACTTCTGATCGTGCTCGATGGGCAGCTCGCCGGCTTCAGCACCGCCGCCAACGGAACCACCGCCGTGGTAGAGGTCAACCGGTCCGGCGATACGCTGGGCCTCGCGACCCTGCTGGCCCGCCTGCCAAGGTTGTTGGGCGTGCGCACGGTCACCCCGGCCCGCCTGCTGTCGATCGAGGCGGAGGGGTTGCACGTTCTGGTCGAGCAAGAGCCATCGGTGGTGACCGCGCTGCTGCGGGCCGAGGCCAGCGATTTTCGTGCTCTGGTGCGCCAGGTCTGTGACTTGAAGCTGCGGACCACAGCGCAGCGCCTCGGCTGCTACCTGCTGTCGCTCTCAAACGATGAGCAGGCCAATACCACGGCGTTGCGGTTGCCCTTCGACAAGCGCCTGTTGGCCGCCCGTCTGGGCTGTCGGCAGGAAAACCTGTCGCGCGCGTTCGCCGCTCTGCGCGGGTTTGGGGTGGAGACGCACGGCGCGCGGGTCATTCTGCACGATATTGCCAGCCTCAAGGCCTATTCGGAGCCGGATGATGCCCTGGCTTAACCGGTGCTTCAGAGCGACGGGTTGTTGCCGGCATTCTGATTGAACAGCGCATCCCTGCTCACCTCGATCAGCGCTCACCTCGATCGGCGGCCGAAGTCGGCTATGCCGCAATGATCTCCGCCCCAAGCCTTTCGGCGCGGCATGACCACGTGGCGCCGGATGCGCGGGGTGGACGCCGGCTGGCGCACTGGCCGATCGGACTGCGCAGACGCCATACTTGCCAGCATGACCACTCCCATCACTCATCCTGATGCCACGGTTTCGCACTATCTGGCGGCTGGTGACGACAGCGCCGATAGTGCCTATCAGACAACCGCTGAAGGAAGCGCCGCGATGAGTGCACCCGATCCGCAGACGATCAAGGCCGCGGTGCAGGCGCAGCGTGCCACCATGGAAGCGCTGTTCGAGCAGTTGAGGCACGATGGGATCGACGAACCCGGCGTCTCGCGTGATCCTTACGGCGAGGGCGAGCAACGAGCGCACGCCACGGTGAGCAAAGCGGCCGAAACGCTTGGACTGGAAATCAGCCACGATGAAGCCGCCAACCTTTATATGACGTGGCCCGGGCGTGACCGCACGCTGCCGGCTCTGGTCATCGGCTCGCACCTGGATTCCGTCCCGCACGGCGGCAATTTTGACGGCGCCGCCGGCGTGCTGGCCGGGCTGACGACGGTAACCGCGCTGCTCAAGCTGGGCGTGACGCCGGACTTCGACATCGTTGTTATGGCGATTCGCGCCGAGGAGAGCGTGTGGTTTCAGGTTTCCTATATCGGCAGCCGGGGCAGCCTGGGCACCTTACCGGATGGCGCCCTTGATGTGTGTCGGATCGACACCGGCCGAACGCTAGCGGACCATATCACCGAGTGTGGCGGCAACCCTAAGGCGTTGCGCCGAGCCGCTCGCCACTTCGATCCCTCACACATACGCGCCTACCTGGAACTGCATATCGAGCAAGCGCCCAGTCTTGTGGAAGCTGGACGGCCGGTGGCGATCTGCACGGGAATTCCAGGGAATTTCCGCTACCCCGATGCCTGGATCGAGGGCCGGCACGACCATGTCGGCCTGCCTCGACGCTTCCGTCACGACGCCGCGATGGCCGGAGCCGAGTTGGCGATCGCGCTCGACGCGCTCTGGGCTGAGCACGACAGGCGCGGAATCGCGATGGCCTGCACCTTCGGCCGCTTCCACACGGATGCGTCCGCGCATGGCCTGACCATCGTGCCGGGCGCATTTCATTTCAGCCTGGACGTGCGCGCCTACGACGAGGTCGTTCTGGCCGAACTGGAAAACGCGGTCGGGCAGATCATCAACGGCATCGCCCAGCGCAGAGGTGTTCAGTTCCATCTGGGTGTGCGCGCGCGGGCGGCTGTCGGGATAGTCGATCCCGATATTCGGGTTCGGCTGAAAATCGCGGCCTCAAGCCAGGCTGTCCCGGTGCTGGAGATCGGCAGTCCGGCATCGCATGACGCGGCCGCCTTTGGCGCGGCTGGGGTACCGGTCGGCATGATCTTTGTACGCAATGAAAACGGCAGTCACAACCCCAACGAGGCGATGACCGTCGAGGATTTTCTTGACGGGGCCGCGGTTTTGACCCAGTGGGTCATGGACTCGGTGACCTAACGCACGCTTCATTCTGGCTCACATGTGTCATATATGACTTTTGCGGAATCAGATAACGAACATCCCGGAGGGATTGCCTCAGTGCGGGGGATTGGCGCGGTGCCCTTTGCTCGCTGGCTGGTGCCGATGCTTTATATCGTCAGTGCGGGTGCTTTCGTCGCCGACCTCTTCCGCGACAACATCCTTGCCTACGGCATCATATACACGCCGCTGATCGCCACGGCGGTCTTTCATAAAAGCCGTTCCAGCGTCTGGATCATCAGCGGTTTCGCCTGCCTTCTTGTCGTGGTCGGGGCCTTTGTGCCGATGGTTGATGATAATCTGCAGGATTTGATCGGCAACCGGATCCTCTCGATCCTGGCAATCTTCGCGACGGCGGCTCTCGTCCACCATGCACGTGGTGTCCAGGACCGTCTGGAGGTCGAAACCCGGCGTGCCGAAGCCGCGGAGCAAATCAAGACGGAGGTTCTGACCAGCATCAGCGAGGAAATCAGAACCCCGCTACACACGTTACTTGGCGTGTTAAGTCTCACGATGGCCGTAAGCCCGCCAGACCAGCGCGAGGCCCTAGCTCGGATACGCAACGACGGCACGCTGTTGCTGGCGACGATCCATAACCTGTTCGACCTGACGCAGATTAAGGAACACACGTTACGGCGGCAAACCATCGACATCTCCACGATCGCGGAAGATGCGGCCGAAGGCGCACGCGCCGCTGCCAGCGAACGGCAGGTCAAGATCGCATTGAACCCTGCTGAAGACGTTCGTAAGACGGCAGCCATCGGCGATTCGTGGGCGATGCGACGCATTCTTGACAACCTGCTGGCCAATGCCGTTCGGCTGACCCCGCCTGGCGGCACGGTTTCGGTTTCAGTGGCGCGGGGCGCCAACACGGTGACCACATCCGTCAGCGACACCGGCAAGGGTTTGCCGCCGGACCTGGCGCAGGAATTCCAGGAAGGCTCGCCGCAAGCCGACAGCGGTGCGCTGCCCGCGGCGGGTGGAACCGGCCTGGCACTGAGCAACCGTCTGGCGCGAGCGATGAACGGGAGGTTAACCGCCGAGAACGGGCCTGTGACCGGCGCGACGCTACGCCTGTCCTTGCCGGCCGCGACCATGATCGGTTCAGACTAGCACCTGCGCCGCTCGGCAATTCCTCTAGAACATTGTTTGTGCGAGCATCTTCACCTGTCTGGATAATCTATCCGGTCGGGATCTGCTTTGGAGCGTGACCGCGCCGGTTGCAGCGATCACGCTCCAATTCCCGTTGTTCGAGACGACGGTGGCGTCCGAGGTCGGTTCAACCTCAGACGATCGCGCTCTGGCGCCAGCTGCCGGGCGAAGCACAAAGGCCTCCGAACATGCTAACCTTGGCGTTGCCCCCGGCCAGCGTCCGCAGGTGTCGCATACACAGATCGCCAGTATCTTGAAGTCATAGCGGCTCATCGGCTTGCGCGGGGACAATCCGAGGCTCACCTCTGGCTGCGACAACGCAAGCAGGAGGTCGCCATGCGCGCCGTCGGTTATCAAGAGTCGCTCCCTATCGAGGCACCCGGCGCCCTGGTGGATATCCAACTGGCCAAACCGGAGGTGCGCGGCAGGGACCTGCTGGTCCAGGTGCATGCGGTGTCAGTCAATCCGGTGGATGCGAAAGTTCGCATGCGCGCCAACCCTGAAGCAGGCGGCTGGAAGGTCCTCGGCTACGATGCGGCGGGCACAGTCGCCGCCTTTGGCCCGGACGCCACATTGTTCAAGCCCGGCGATGCCGTGTTCTACGCCGGTGATATCACCCGACAGGGCACCAACGCGGAGTACCATCTGGTTGATGAACGCATCGTCGGACATAAACCAGCCGGACTTGGCTGGGCGGAGGCCGCCGCTCTGCCGCTGACCGCGATCACCGCCTGGGAAGCCTTGTTCGACCGACTGGACGTCAAGCGGCCGGTACCGGGCAGCAACGCGATCCTCATTATCGGCGGTGCCGGTGGCGTAGCCTCAATCGCCATCCAACTCGTTCGCCACCTGACCAAGCTGGAGGTGATCGCTACCGCCTCCCGCGCGGAGACCGCGGAGTGGGTCCGAAACCTTGGGGCCAACAAGGTCATCGATCATGCCAAGCCGCTTGCCGAACAGCTGGAGGCTCTCCGCGCTCCGGGCTTTGTCTTCTCGACGACCCAGACCGATCGGCACCTGACCGAGATCGCCAAACTGATCGCGCCGCAGGGCCGCGTCGCGCTGATCGATGACCCGGCCGCGCTCGATATCCTCCCGTTCAAGCGGAAGGCCGTGTCGGTGCATTGGGAATTCATGTTCGCCCGCTCGACGTTTCAGACCGAGGACATGGTCGCCCAGGGCGCGCTGCTGAACGAGGTCAGCCGCCTGGTCGGCAACGGGGCACTCCGCACGACGCTGGGGGAGAATTTCGGGCCGATCAACGCCGCGAACCTCAAGCGAGCCCATGCTCTGATCGAAAGCGGACGGGCACGCGGCAAGATCGTGCTGGAGGGGTTTGCTGACTGACCAGAAACGTCAGGCGTGGCGAACGCTCGTCTGGAAGCTGCGCAAGGCGTCCTCGATGGCGGCGCGTTCCAGACCGCGCGTGACGAAGACAATGCTGCTGCCGCGCTTTATGTCCTGCGGCCAGGTCGCAAGCTTAAGCGGCGGATGGACCAGGTGACGCACGACGTGGATGGCGACAGGCTGGTCGCAGTCGCTCACGTCCAGGATCCCTTTGACGCGTAAAAGTCGATCGCCGCAACTGGCAGCCAACGATTCCAGCCACCCCGAGAGGGGCCGCCAATCGAGCGGCTGGTGGAGGCTGACAGAGAACGTGACGATCCCGGCGTCGTGACGGTGACGATCGTGCTGCTGATGGTGGTGATCCGCGGCGACGTCGGACCCGGCTCGGTCAAGCCAGCCGGCGACGTCTTGTATCCTGGTCGACGGGTCGAAAGGCCCGGCATGAAGGATGAACGAAGGATCGACCTGTCCACCCACCGCCTCGACGATCGGGGCGCTTGGGTTCAGCCTGTGCAGCCTGCCGTGCAACGCCCTTTTGTGGCGCTCAGCGTCTGACGCGGTGGCGGTCGCGCACAGGTCGGTGGCCCAACCCAGATCGACCTTGCTAATGACGATCCGATCGGCCACCGCGACCTGGCGGACCGCCTCTTCCTGGGTGTCCAGATGGATCAGTCCATTAACCGCATCAATCACCGTCACGATGCCATCCAGGCGGTAGGCCGAGACGGCGATGGGATCGGTCATCAACGTGACCAGGATCGGGATCGGATCAGCCAGCCCGGTCGTTTCTATGATAATGCGTGTTATCTCGTCGCGCCGCGCGCGAGGCAGCATTTCGCGCAGCACCCGACTAAGGTCGCCACGGATGGTGCAGCACAGGCAACCGGCGTTCAGCAGCACGATGGTGTCGTCCAGCTTTTCCACCAGTAGGTGGTCCAGGCCAACCTCACCGAACTCGTTCACCAACACCGCGGCGCCGGCCAATTCGCGCTGGCGCAACAGCCGGTTCAGCAGGGTGGTCTTGCCGGCGCCCAGGAAACCGGTCAGCACCGTGACCGGCGTCATCTCAGCCATCGGCGTGGCCGTAGAGCGCTGCGGGCGATATGGCGGGGGCCGCGATCTCGGTCAGCGCGCCGTCGCGCATCGCGCGGAAGAAGCAGTTCCGTCGGCCGGTGTGGCAAGCGACACCGTCCTGGTGCACCAGCACCAACACCGTGTCGCCGTCACAATCGAGACGGAACTCCTTCAAGTGCTGGGTCTGACCGGAGGTTTCGCCTTTGCGCCACAGCCTGCCGCGGCCACGGCTGAAATAACAGACGCGGCCCGTGGCCAGCGTCTCTCGCACCGCCTCCGCGTTCATCCAGGCCATCATCAGCACCTCGCCGGTATCGTGCTGCTGCGCGATGACGGGGACCAGGCCGTTGACGTCGAAGCGGATCGCTTGCAGCAGCGGATCCGCCGAGGTGGCATTTTCGTTCATGAGTGGTATTTAGGCATCGGCCCGACATCTCGCCAAGGAGTGTCTGCCGCCAAGGAGTGCCTGATGGGGTTTTCCCCCCGCACCGAAACATTACTTATTCGCGCCGACGCCATCTGCGACGGCCGCGGCGTGCGGCTGACCGATCTGCGCCGCCAGGTATTGGGGCTGATCCTCGACCGCGAGGCGCCCGCCGGGGCATACGATCTGCTTGATCAACTGCGCAGCACCCGCCACGGCGCCGCACCACCCACGGTATATCGCGCGCTGGAGTTTCTGCGGGAGCACGGGCTTGTCCACAAGCTGGAGCGCCTGTCCGCCTTTGTCGGCTGCATCGTCGATGAGGATCATGACCACGCCGCGCAGTTTCTGATCTGCCGCTCGTGCGGCCGGGTCACCGAACTGGAAGACCATGAGCTTGTTCATGCGCTCGAGGATGCGGCCAAGCGGCTGGGCTTCACGGTCGCCAAGGCCACCATCGAGGCCGAGGGTCTATGTGCCGCCTGCGCGCGTTCCTGACGGTGACGATCAGGCATGTCAGACGGGCCGGGGTCGTTTCATTCATCAACCACCGATGCGGGCTTCAGGCGACACAGGCGGATTTGTCCTCACCCGTTTCTGTGGCAAGATGCTTGCCTCCTTCACCTTGATTAAGGACGTCCCGTGATGACCCAGGTCGCATCGGCGGAAGCCACCAGAGTCAACCGTCGCCGCGGGTCTGCCGGGGACGGCGTGACGTTCTGGCACACGCTTTATCTGGGTACGACGCGCTATAACATGGCGCCGGGCACGCCGGATCCGTCGCCCGACACGCTGTTTCCGATGGCGTTTCTGGTGGAGCAGGATCCCGGCAGCACCGCCAACGCGCACTATCACCAGCAGGACCAATTTCAGTTGGTGGTTGGCGGCCACGGCACCCTGGGGCTGCACGAGGTCCGTCCGGTTACCGTCCACTTTACCGGCGCATACACCGCTTATGGTCCGATCCGTGCCAGTACGGACCAGGGCGTGTCTTACTTTACTTTGCGCAACGGCTTCGATCCGGGCGCCAGGTTCATGACGATGCCGGAGAACCGCATCGCGCTGCGCACAATCCCTGGCCGCAGGCATCGCGAATCGGTCGCCGGGCCACTTGCCAGCCCCACCGGGCCCAGTGAAACCCTGCTGGGGCCGGAGCCCGATGGTATGACCGCCTGGCGCTATGATCTTACACAAGGAGAATCCGTGGTTGGTCCGGATCCGAAGCAAGGCCGCGGTCAGTACTGGGTGGTGACCAGCGGCAGCCTGAACCACAACGGCGCGGCGTTGCCGCATTTGTCGTGCGCCTTCGTCGGCCCGGAGGACCCCGCATTCGCAGCGGTGGCAGGCGCCGACGGCGCGGAGGTGGTCGCCATGCAGTTCCCGCTGCATGCAGCGCATTGATGCCGAAGCAAATCCGACTTAACGCTTTCGACATGAACTGCATCGGGCATCAATCGCCCGGCCTGTGGACCCATCCGCACGATCACGCCGACGAATACAACACATTGGCGTATTGGACCGACCTTGCCCGCACGCTGGAACGCGGCAAGTTCGACGCGCTGTTCCTGGCCGACGTGCTGGGGATCTATGACGTCTACAAGGGATCCGCCGGCACCGCATTGCGGCACGCCGTTCAAGTGCCGGTGAACGACCCGTTAATGGTGATCCCGGCAATGGCCATGGTCACCGAACACCTGGGGTTTGGCGTCACCTGCGCCTTGTCCTACGAACTGCCCTACCCTTTCGCCCGCCGCATGAGCACGCTGGACCATCTGACCAAAGGCCGCGTCGGCTGGAACATCGTCACCGGCTACCTCGACAGCGCCGCGCGCGGCATGGGGATGGCGAAACAGGTTGCCCACGACGATCGCTACGACGTGGCTGAGGACTACATGCAGGCCAGCTACAAATTATGGGAGGCAAGCTGGGAAGACGGCGCCGTGCTGCGCGACCGTCAGGGGCGCCGGTTCGCCGATCCCTCCAAGATCCACCGCATCATGCACGACGGTCCGCATTTCAAGGTAGACGCGATTCACCTATGCGAGCCGTCGCCGCAGCGCACACCGGTGCTGTTCCAGGCCGGTGCCTCCACACGTGGCCGCGATTTCGCCGCCCGGCACGCCGAGTGTGTGTTCATCAACGGCCCGTCGAAGAAGGTCATCGGGGACACCGTCGCGGATCTGCGCCGACGCGCCGCCGCGGCCGGACGCGAGCCGTCTGATCTGGTGATCTTCACCATGATGACAGTGATCACCGACACCACGGCGAAGGCCGCGTGGGACAAATACAACGACTACCTGGGCTACGTGTCGGAGGAAGGCGCCTTGGCCCTGATGTCGGGCTGGACCGGCCTCGATTTTGGCACCCTGAGCCTGGACGAGGTGGTGCGCTTCACTGACAAATCGGATGCGCAGACCTCGGCTCTGGAGGCCTTTACCACAGCGGATCCCGGCCGCAAATGGACGGTGCGCGAAATCGCCCGGCATGCCGCGCTGGGTGGTCGGGGGCCGGTGGTGATTGGATCGGCCGCGGACGTCGCGGAGGAACTTCGCGCCTGGACCGAGGAAACCGACGTCGACGGCTTCAACCTGGCATATGCCCTGACGCCTGGCACGTTCGTTGACATGGTCGATCTGGTGGTGCCGGAACTGCAGACACGCGGCCTGTTCAAACATCAGTACGCCCCAGGCACGTTTCGGGAAAAGCTGTTCGGGAACGGCCCGCGATTGCCCGACCGTCATCCCGCCGCAGCAGTGCGAAGGTCGCGTTGATCCGCTGGGTCATGGTCTTCCTGCTGCTGGCCGCGCCGGCCGGAGCGGCCGAACTGACTGTCCTCAGCGCCGGCGCGATCCATTCGGTAGCCGCCGCTTTGACGCCCGCGTTCGAGGCCCGCACAGGCGATAAGGTCATTATGCGCAACGACACGGTGGGCGGCCTGGTCCGCCGCATCACAGGGGGTGAAACCTTTGACGTCGTCCTGATGTCACCACAGGGTCTCGACAAGCTGGCCAAGGCCGGAAAGATCATGCCGGAAACCGTCGTCCGGCTCGCCCAGGTGGGAATCGGCCTCGGCATCGAAAGCGGATCGCCGGTTCCGGACATCAGGTCCGTTGAGGGCTTCAAGACGGCAATGCTGCATGCCCGGAAGGTCGCCTACATCGATCCAGCGTCAGGTGGCTCGAGCGGCATCTACGTGGCGAAGCTTTTCCGCAGCCTGGGGATCGCCGACGCCATGGCATCGAAATCAGTACTGGTTCGGGGCGGCCTGGCAGCGACCGCGGTGACCGATAGGCGTGCGGACATCGTTCTGCAACAGATCAGCGAGATCATCTCGGTACCAGGGATTTCACTCGTGGGGCCCCTGCCCGCCCCGATCCAGAACCTGACGATCTACGCCGGCGCGATCGCGGCCGGCTCAGCCGGGACCGCTGCGGCGCGGGCCTTCCTGGCCGAGATGGCCGGCCCCGCCGCCAAGGCGGCGCTGAGGGCGAGGGGGATGACGCCGCCCTGAGCTTATGCTTGCTAGCCGATCGGGTTGGACGCATAGAGCAGGCGGAGTGGAAAAGGCCGAGGAGGTGACGTCACCAATGCCGAGAATACTGCTGACAAAGATGTTTCTGCTTGGTTTATTGGCCGGGACATCGATCATCGCTGCACCAGCCCGCGCGCAGCCCAGCGACAGCAATATCTCGCTTTCCGCGCCGGGCCTGCTGATGAAGAAACCGAAGCCTGGCCTGCCTGAGGTCAGGCCTCAGCCATTGGCCTGGCCGCGGCTGGACCCGGGGGCGGTGGTTTGCCGAACAGCAGCCGACCTGGAGAAACTCAGCGCCCGCCGCCATGGAGAATCGGTTGACGGCCCGATTGAATGTCAGATCATTCGCGCCGCCACGGCTATTTCCATCGTGCAGCGTCGAGGGCCTGGCATGACAGAGGTCACAGCCTCCGATCCGAGGGCGGCGATATCGGGCTGGACCGATGCGTGGCTGCCAGACAGAGGCACGGGCGGCGCGACCTCCGTGTCCCGCTAAGTCGCCCGCTCAAGATCGAAGCCACGATGTCGAAGGGTCCAATCCGCCGTTGAGGCGGCTTGGCGATGATACCCCGGGGGGCAGCCATGTCAGGCCTGACCGAGGGAGTGTGGCGGCTGAAAGCGTTTTCCGGCTGACCGTAACGATGAGATCTCTAGCACGCCCTAGTTACCTTTGTTCAGAGGGCGATTCACGCCTGAGGTTGGTTCACTTCAGACGATCGCTCTAAGGCTAGAGTGGCTACGGCACCGGTTATTCTGGCTTAGGTTCGGCGCCTGGGGCTTCGCGCGCAGCTGAACGGCTTCATCAAGCGGCCCGGGCTTTGGTCGATTGTGCCGGTGTCATGGCTGCTAAATACCCCGTGGCATGGCGGCGCCGACCATTGCCAACAAGACGGCACGGCGCACATAAAAGGGTATCATGATACGACGCCCCCACACCGCCTCTGGGCGCCCTCGGGCCTATGCACCCGACCCGGCCGCGCCGGCGGATCGGTTGTGTGACATGCCGGGTTGCCAGGAGGCCGGCGAATACCGGGCACCGAAGTCCCGCACCAGCCTCAACGACTACTATTGGTTCTGCCTCGAACACGTACGCGCCTACAACGCCGGCTGGGATTTCTACAAAGGCATGTCGGCCGCCGAGGTGGAAGCACAACTGCGTGCCGACACGTCGTGGCAGCGCCCGTCCTGGCCGATCGGCAGCCTGGGGCACACGGCCTGGGATGAGGACGTGCTGAAGGACTCGCTGAACATCCTGGGCGCGGCGCGGATGAAGACGCAGAAGCGCCCCGATCCGCATCAGACGCCGGCCGAGTTGCGCGAGCCGCTGGCGACGTTGGGACTGCCCTGGCCGACGACGCTGGACGCGGTCAAATCGCGCTACAAGGAACTGGCGAAGCGGCACCATCCTGATGCCAACGGCGGCAGCCGCGACGCCGAGGAGCGCCTGAAGACCATCAATCTGGCATACGCCGCCGTCCGCTCCCGACTTGGCAGCGAAAATCGGCTCGCGGCGACGGGATAACCAACTTGGGCGTGACCGGCGCTTGCCCTTGCGCCGCGCGCCGCCGAGATTAGACTTTGCAGGAATTGCAATAGGAAGCGCTGGACTATGAACACGGCTGTCGATATCGCCCCGCTCCGCCCGACCTCCGAGATCAACCAGCCAGACACCAAAGTGTTGGCACGGGAGACCTTTGGCCTCGATATCGATATGGAGGTGCCGGCGTTCACGGTGCGCACCGAACATGTGCCGGAGATAGACCAGGCCTACAAGTTTGACCGGGAGACCACCCTGGCGATCCTGGCCGGGTTTGCCTACAACCGACGGGTGATGATCCAGGGTTATCACGGCACCGGCAAATCAACCCATATCGAACAGGTCGCGGCGCGGCTCAACTGGCCCTGCATTCGGATCAATCTCGACAGTCACATCAGCCGCATCGACCTGATCGGCAAGGATGCGATCGTTCTGAAGGACGGCAAGCAGATCACCGAATTCCGTGAGGGCATCCTGCCGTGGGCGCTGCAGCATGCCTGTGCCCTGGCCTTCGACGAATATGACGCCGGCCGGCCGGATGTCATGTTCGTGATCCAGCGCGTGCTGGAAGTCGAGGGCAAGCTGACCCTGCTCGACCAGAACAGGGTGATCCGGCCGCATCCGTCGTTCCGGCTGTTCTCGACCGCCAATACCGTGGGCCTTGGGGACACCACCGGGCTGTATCATGGAACGCAGCAGATCAATCAGGGCCAGATGGATCGCTGGAACATCGTCGCGACCCTGAACTATTTGCCGCATGCGATGGAGACCGGGATCGTGATGGCCAAGATGGGCATCGATCCGTCCAAGGATCCGGCCACCAAGAAGCGGATCGAGAGCATGGTGGCGTTGGCCGACCTGACCCGCGCCGGGTTCATCAACGGCGATATCTCCACCGTCATGTCGCCGCGGACGGTTATCACCTGGGCGGAAAATGCCCGAATCTTCGGTGATATCGGCTTCGCCTTCCGGGTCACGTTCATGAACAAGTGCGACGAGGCGGAGCGTTCCACCGTTGGCGAATACTACCAGCGCTGCTTCAACGAGGACATTCCGACCGGTGGCTTCACCACGCGGAAGTTCGCGTAAGCGGGGTCTGGTATGAGCGGAACCTCGAAAGACAACGCCCGGGCCGAGGAGTTCAAGCGCGCGACCGCGGGTGTGCTGCGGGCGATTGCCGAACAGTCGGATGTGCAGGTCGCGTTCCAGCCGGGGCCATCCGGGGTTTCCGGCAAGCGGGCTCGGCTGCCGCTGCCCACGCGGGCGCTGCCGCCGGCGGAAATGGCGAAGTTGCGCGGTCAATCGGACGCCATAGCGCTGCGACTGCGGCATCATGATGATGGCGTCCACGCCCAGCGTATGCCGACCCGACGGGAGGCGAAGGACGCCTATGACGCGCTGGAGCAGGTTCGGGTCGAGGTCGTGGGCGGACGGTTCATGAACGGCGTCAGCGCCAATCTGCGCGCCAAGCTGGCCGAGGAATGCGAGGCCGAAGGCTATGACCGCATGACCCGCAAGGACCAGTTGCCGATCGACAAGGCGCTGGCCCTGCTGACCCGCGAGCGGCTGTCGGGCGAGGCTGTGCCGCAGTCCGCGCAACGCGTGCTGGATCTCTGGCGCGAGACGCTGGGCTCGACCGCGGATCTGGCGATGTCGGAGATGATGACGGCGCAGGACGACCAGAGCGCGTTCGCGCGGGCGTCGCGCAAACTGCTCGCCGCGTTGGATCTGGCGGAAGCCGAGGTCGACGCTGAGCCGGACGACAATGCCGAGGACGGCGAGGACGGCGGTGAGCAATCCGGTTCTCAGGACAACGCCGAGGATGGTGAGGGCCAGTCGGATACCGACCAGGATTCGATGCTGGGCGCCCAACCCGAGGAGATGGAAGGCGAAGCCGCCGACGACGACGGTTCGGAATCCGAGGAAGAGGCCGCGGTCGCCGAGGGCGATGATCGGCCGGGTGGCCCGCAACCGCGGCGAGAGCGGCCGGGGCCGGACAGCGAAGCGGTGTATCGCGCCTATACCCGACAGCACGACGAAGAGATCGATGCCGAGGATCTGTGCGATGCCGATGAACTGGCCAGGCTGCGCCAGCAACTCGATCAGCAGCTGCAGCACCTGCAAGGGGTGATCTCGAAGCTTGCGAACCGACTGCAACGGCGCCTGCTGGCCCAGCAGACGCGTTCGTGGGAGTTCGACCTCGACGAGGGCATGCTGGATGCCGGGCGGCTGGCCCGGGTGGTGATCAACCCGCTGCTGGCGCTGTCCTACAAGCGCGAGCTCGACACCGAGTTCCGTGACACCGTCGTCAGTCTGCTGATTGACAATTCGGGCTCGATGCGCGGCCGGCCGATCACCGTGGCGGCGATGTGCGGCGACATCCTGGCGCGAACGCTGGAGCGCTGCGCGGTGAAGGTGGAGGTGCTTGGCTTCACCACGCGGGCCTGGAAGGGTGGGCAGAGCCGCGAGAAATGGGTGCAGGAGGGCAAGCCGCGGAATCCCGGACGGCTGAACGATCTGCGGCACATCATCTACAAGGCAGCGGATCAGCCGTGGCGGCGGGCGCGCAAGAATCTCGGCCTGATGCTGCGGGAAGGCCTGCTGAAGGAGAACATCGACGGCGAGGCCCTGCTGTGGGCGTATCGCCGCCTGCTGGTGCGCCCCGAACACCGGCGGATCCTGATGGTGATCTCGGACGGTGCGCCGGTGGATGACTCGACGCTGTCGGTTAATCCGGGGAATTACCTGGAGAAGCACTTGCGCGAGGTGATCCGCGACATCGAGAACCGTGACCAGGTGGAACTGATCGCCATCGGCATTGGACACGATGTGACGCGCTATTACCGCCGTGCGGTCACGATCGTGGATGCCGAGGAGCTTGGCGGCACGATGATGAAGAAGCTGACGGAACTGTTCGACGAGGATATGGAGGCAGCCTGGGTGCGTGCCGCCGGAGAGCGGGCGGCGATTGTCGTGTAGTTGTTCGCGCGGGCACCACCCAGCATGGTCGAGGCCGCCTTGTCGCTGCCTGATCGTAGCCATGTCGAGAGGCGATCGCTGTCATGGACGCAGCCGGACTGGATCATGTGCACGAGTGGCTCATCGTAGCCGGGTCAGGGTCGGACGGGCGGTGTATTGCTGGCCGCTGGTGCCTTGCCGGGCGGCCGCTCTTTCAGGTCGGGTCCTGTGCACCAGGATGCTCATGCCGCGGGCGTGCCGTGTGGGATAAGCAGCGCCAGATAACGAACCCGCTTTTTGCCCCCGTGGATCGTTGCCGCACCGACCTCGGTGAAGCCGCGCGATGCGTGGAAACTCTCTGATGCTGGATTTGGCGGATCGGAGTTCACCTCGCAAACGATGAGATCGTGTCCCATGCCCGTCACTTGCTCGATCAGGTCCGCGTAGAGGCGCCGAGCATGGCCGCGGCCGCGCGTTGACGCATCTACAACGACACGGTCCACATACACGAAGCGAGGGTAGCGCGAGCGGAACCAGAGGTAGTTGGGACTGTCGTACTCGGCGGCACGCTCGTCCAAGGCCAGCAGAAAGGCCTCCACGGTGCCGATCCTGCGTGCGTAGACAGTTTGGCGCAGGAGCGCGCGAAGTCGGCTCTCGTCGAGGCAGGACAGCTCAGCTTCATGGGCGTTGTTGAGCGCGAGGATCGCGCTCTCCAGGTCCATTGTGATGACGGCAGGCGCGTCGCCAAAGGCCTTGCCAGAGTTGCTCACTCGGAGGCCCTTCCCAGCCGTCGGCCTAATTCATAATCGTGCAAGCGTGCTTCCATGGGATCCGTCTCCTAAACGGGCCGTGCGTCTGAATGGGACGGTGTACTGTCATAGGACATTTTGATTAGCTAGCGATAACAAACGGCTGTCAGATGATCGATCTGATATCGGGCCGAGGCCGCTGGAGCGTGCGAAAATGTCGCAAAAGTCCGCATCTTCCGCACGGGACTTTTGCGATCTGTATCCCATTGAAAATGCACAAACTGAATTCGCCGAAAATCGGCTTGCGAATGTCTCAAGTTCCGCACGGTCGCTTATGACAGTACACCGTTTCATTCAGACGCACGGGCCTAAGGAGGGCCAAACGGCGCTTGTGTCACGTCTGGGCCACCCAGCTTGTCGCCATTCTCGCCGAGGATCGGCTTGACGTTATCAGGCAACGCCAGCGTGGAAATGATGACGGTGACAAGATAGCTTCCGCAGTCGAATGGGCTGCCATGGTTGGTGAACGCCCAGCCGCGAAGTGGCCCCCTTGCACGCGGGCGGCGGTGTCGCCCATCAGCGGATAAAGCGTATGCCCTGGGTTCATCAAATCGTCCCGCGCCGCTTGGATGGTGACCATTAAGGGCGTGCCATCCGGCAGATTGGTGGTCCTCGCAATCAACGGCTCTGAAGGGTTGGTTACGGTAACTTGGATGGCGGGTTCAAAAGCTACCACTGGAACAGCAAAGCTGAAAACCAAGGCGCCGCAATCTAGGGCGTGTCGTCAAATGAGCCAAATGGCGCTGGCGGCGAGGTAGACGGCGGCGAGAAAGTTGCGCGCGGTCTTGTCATAGCGGGTTGCGATAGCCCGGAACTGCTTGAGTTTGGCGAAGAACGTCTCGATCAAGTGGCGTTCTTTGTAGAGATGCCGATCATACGTCCGGCGCGACTTGCGGTTGGCCTTTGATGGGATCACAGCCGTCTTGCCGGCGGTCGTGAGCGGCTCGATGACCCGCTTGTCGGCGTCGAATGCCTTGTCGGCGATCAGCGTTGCAGCCTGCATATCCGCCAGCAGATGGTCGGCGCCGACCAGATCATGCGCCTCGCCGCCCGTCAGATGAAACGCCGTCGGATTGCCGAGCGCATCGACCAACGTGTGGATCTTGGTGCTCAATCCGCCACGCGATCGTCCGATCGCCTGGTCTTCGCCGGCTTTTTTTTCGCGCCGGCACTGTGCTGGTGAGCGCGCACGATGGTGCTGTCGATCATCGCGTATTCATTGTCGGCATCAGCCGAGAGATGCTGAAAGACCCTGTGCCAAACAGATACTGTCCGGATCGATGTGCAAAAGCTGATCGGCCGAAGTGGCCATGGCATGCTGGTGATGTTCGAAGTCACCAACCCTGTGGAGAGGGCGCACACCATGACCAAGCGGCAAGTTAGGAGCGAAGCCAGCGAGCTCAAAGCGATCCTGTCGGGCGATGATGATTTTTTGCGGACGGCGGTGCGGACAGCGATCCAAGCGGCGCTGGAGGCGGAAATGACGGAGGCGTTGGCAGCGGAACGGAGTGAGAGGGTGGACGGCCGCCAGGGCTACCGCAGCGGCTTCTACAGCCGCTCGCTGATCACCCGCGTTGGCACGATCGAGTTGCGTGTCCCCCGCGACCGCTCCGGCTTGTTCTCGACCGAATTGTTCGAACGCTACCAGCGCTCGGAGCGGGCGTTGGTGAGCGCCCTGGCGGAGATGTATGTTCAGAGTGTCTCGACCCGCAAGGTCAAGGCGGTGACGGAGCAGTTGTGCGGCCACAGCTTCTCGGCCGCCTCGGTCAGCGAGATGAACAAGACCTTGGATACGACGCTGACGGCGTTTGCGACGCGGCGGCTGGAGGAGCCGTATCCTTATCTGATCCTGGACGCTCGCTATGAACGGGCGCGCGAAGGCGGGGTGATCGCGAGCCAGGCGGCGCTGATCGCGATCGCGGTCGCCGCCGACGGTCACCGGCAGGTCCTAGCCGTGGAACTGGCCAACCGGGAGAGTGCATCGAGTTGGCGGGACTTCCTGCTGGGCCTGAAGCAGCGCGGCCTGCACGGCGTGGAATTCGTCGTCTCGGACGATCATCCCGGCCTGAAGCAGGCGATCCGCGAGGTGTTGCCTGAAGCCGCCTGGCAACGCTGCTACGGGCACTTTCTGCGCAACGCGCTGGATCACCTGCCGCGACGGGCGAATGACGACTGTCTGCAAGAGTTGCGCTGGATCTATGACCGGCGCGAGATCACTGAAGTGCGGCGCGACCTCGCCGCCTGGCTGAGCAAGTGGAGCGGCAAATACGCCCGGCTATGCACCTGGGTGGAAGAGACCATCGAGGAGACGCTGACCTATTACCGGTTGCCGCTGTCGCATCACAAGCACATGAAATCGACCAACATGCTGGAGCGACTGAACCAGGAGATCAAACGACGCACGCACGTCGTGCGGATCTTCCCGAATCCGGCGAGTTGCCTGCGGCTGGTCCGCGCGCTGGCGGTCGAGACGCACGAGGAATGGCTGGAAAGCCCGCGCTATCTCAACATGGAGGACCTGCGCGAGCACAAGAAGCAACAGATGCGGGTCGCGGCATGAGGCAGACCCCGACCAGTCCAAGCGTGGCGATGGGCGCAGCCGCCCTCAAGGACGCTGCGCGCCGCCAAGGCGGCGGCCTGAAGGCCGTCCTTGACCGCGGCTCCGCCCACTTGCCGTCAGGATTTCAGGTCGGGACGCAGAAACGGCCCCATTCAGCCGAACAAAGAAACATCCCTGATTTAGCAGTGCCACAACTTTTGCGCACATTGACGGACACAACCGCCAAACACCGAATTTAGCCCAGCGACTGAAGCGCCGATGGACGTTTTTCCAGTCGCCGAAGCGTTCCGGCAGGTCACGCCACGGGAGACCGGCGCGATAATGGATATGCGTGTGAAAGTCTCACGCCTTCAATCTCGAAATTGTCGCGGCACTGACGTTGTAGCTACGGCCAATGTCGGTAAGGGATTCCTCACCATGCTCACGGCGCTTGATCGCCTCGCGCTGTTGGTGCGGGGTGAGCTTCGGCCGTCGTCCCATCTTCACGCCACGCGCCACGGCCCGCGCCCTTCCTTCTCCGGTGCGCATTCGTATCAGATCGCGTTCGAATTCAGCAAGGCCGCCGAGCACGGTAAGCATCAGCCGTCCGTCCGATGTAGTGGTATCGGCCCATATGTCGCTCAAGGATCGGAACCCGGCCTTGCGGTCGTTGATCGCAGCAAGGGTGCTCAACAGATCTCGGATGGATGGGCCGTGCGTCTGAATGGAACGGTGTACTGTCATAGGACATTTTGATTAGCTAGCGATATCAAACGGCTGTCAGATGATCGATCTGATATCGGGCCGAGGCCGCTGGAGCGTGCGAAAATGTCGCAAAAGTCCGCATCTTCCGCACGGGACTTTTGCGATCTGTATCCCATTGAAAATGCACAAACTGAATTCGCCGAAATCGGCTTGCGAATGTCTTAAGTTCCGCACGGTCGCTTATGACAGTACACCGGTTCATTCAGACGCACGGGCCTAAACGCCAGGGACGGGGTCGCAGGGGAACCCGTCCAAACCGGGGGGTGCGACGCGTCGTATGCGAAACCCGGCCTCAGTGCGCGACGATGCCGAGGAACCGGTCCTTACACAGCTTTTACGTTCGATTGCTCCCCAGACCTCGAAATCGGTGTGTTGCCATCCAGGAACGCAATGACGCGACGCCGCTGTTCGTCCAAATAGTCAGGTCCGCGCCAGTTGGTCAGGACCTCTGTCCCTGGCAACAGGGCGGCGAGTTCGGCGCTGGTGGCCGCCGGGTGGGGGATATCCGTGCCCGGCAACAGGATGGTCGGGACCGGGCAGTTGCGGACGAAGGCCTGATCGACGCAGAACACGAACGGCTGGTCCCACATATTGTGGCCGAAGGCGGCAATCGCGTCAGCGTTCAGATGCGGCCGATCGGCGAGTTGTTCCTTGGCCCACGCGGCGTGACTGTCGGGGAAATACGTCAGATGTTCGGGATGCAAGCCGATCGGGTTCTGCAGCACCGCCGACAGCACGCGCCCGGGCACGGTCTCGATCATCTTCAGGCAGAAGCTGCCGCCAATGCAGCCCCCCAGGACGTGGAACTTGTCGAAACCGAGGTGGTCCATCAGCGCCACGTGGTCGGCCGCGTAGGTGTGCCAGCCGTGGTCGGCCTCGATCGCGGTGCGGGAGGCGCCGGCATTGCGCTGGTCCATGGCCACGGCGGTGAAACCGGCCTGTGGCAGCGCCTCGGTCCAGTCCACCCACGACCTGGGCGGGCCGCCAGTCGGCGCGTGCCACATCTCCATGCGCGAGTGCAGGCCGCCGGGGGCGAACAGCAGCACCGGGAAGCCGGTGCCGTAGGTCTGGTAATGGATTTCGCCATCAGGCCGTTTCAGAACGGGCATTGCATCCTCCTGTCTTTTGCGTGGCAAGGTCCTGCCGCGGCTGGGGTCAGCCAAGCAGCCGTCTCGCCTGTTCGGCATCGACGGCGATCTGGGCCTTCAAAGCGTCGAGGCCGGAGAACTTGACCTCGGCCCGGATGTAGTCGTGCAAGGCGACGGTCATCTCGGTGCCGTAGAGGTCGCCGTCGAAGTCGAACAGATTGACCTCGAGCCGGCTTTCAGTCCCGGCGTTCACCGTGGGGCGGCGGCCGATATTGGCGACGCCCTTGTGGATGGCGCCATCGGCCAGTCGAACGGTAACAGCATAGACGCCCCTCGCCGGCTCCAGGTGACGCCCGAGCGGCACATTGGCGGTGGGGAAGCCGATGGTGCGGCCGCGTTCGTCGCCGTGGCTGACGATGCCGCGGATCGCCCAGGGGCGTCCCAGTTCCGCCGTTGCCGGTTCCGGATAACCGTCCTGCAGCGCGCGCCTGATCCGGGTCGAGGATAACGGCCCCTGCACGTCGGTGACCGGCGACACCAAGGTCAGGCCCATGCCCAGCGGCTCTGCCCGGTCTGCCAGGAAGCCGGTGCTGCCGCCGCGGCGGTGGCCGAAGGCGAAGTCCTGGCCTGAAACCAGATGACGGGCGCCGAAGCCGTCGTGCAGCACTTTCCCGACGAAGTCATCGGCGGTCATCAGACTGAATTCATGATTGAACGGCAACTCGTACAGCAGATCGACCCCCAGCGCGGCCAGGGCGTCGGCCCGTTCGGCGGACAAGGTCAGTCGAAACGGCGGATCGTCGGGACGAAAGACCTCTCGCGGATGCGGCTCGAAGGTCAGCACCGCGAGCGGTGCGTCGGGCCGGGCTGCATGGGCGGCGCGAATGACGCTGGCGTGGCCGAGGTGGACACCGTCGAAATTGCCAAGCGCGACGGTCGCGCCGCGGGCATCGGGTGGCACGTCCCGCCAGGTGGTGAGTATCCGCATCAGGGGCGCGAGGGCACCAGAACACGCGCTTCGCCGTCGATCACCACGTTCTCCTTCACCCTGCAGGTGGTGCGCAGGGTGGCGCTTTTCCGCGTGGCGTTCAAATCGGTAATTTCGACCTCGGCCCTGACGGTCTGACCGATCTTCACCGGCGTGCGGAACTTGAGCGACTGGCTGAGGTAGATCGTGCCCGAGCCGGGCAGCCGGGTGCCCAGCAGCGCGGAGATCAGGCCGGCCGATAACAGGCCGTGGGCGATGCGTTCGCCGAAGCGCGACGCCCGCGCGGCCTCGTCATCGACGTGGATAGGGTTGGTGTCCATGCTGACAGCCGCGAACATCAGGATGTCGGCCTCGGTGATGGTTTTCGAAAGCGTGGCGTTCTGGCCGACATGCAGGTCCTCGAAGAAAAAGCCGTTCGCCATTCTGTCCCATCCTGAAATCCGTGATTGTCTGTGGCGTGGTTTCGCGAATGGGGCAAGCGGGGGCGCGGCATGCCCACCGCAGGCTCTTGGGCCTTAAGGCAAACACTCTTGTCACCAGGGGCCACTTTGGCTCAGGCGAGGGCGGCAATGCGCGCGTGCATGTCGAGCTCGAAGCGTCCGGAGGGATTCACATGCGTCCAGAACAGTGGCGTCAGCGCGTGCCGATCGCGGGCGGTCAACCGCCCCTTCCACGCGGGACGGGCAAGCACCTGCTGGATTATGTGGGTGTTCACGTAGACCATGCAGTTCTGCAGCAGGTGCAGACTGAGCATGCTCAGCTCTTGGTCCTCACGCGGGTTGCTTGACACCTCGCCGCGGGGGGCAAAGAAGATGAAGTCGTTAGCGCTGTTCCACTGCTCCACTACGTTCGGCGAAGCACAGGCAGCTCTTGAGCCGAGGGCGGCTGTACCACTTCGTCAATTGGACGTTTGAGAGAGTGATACGGGTATCCCACCCACGATCCTTGCAGATGTGCCGGCTAAGAAGACTTGCCGACACCCAAAGACCCTTGTACGGTCACTGGCAGCGCAACAGCATACGGGGGAGGGCATGAGCATGTATCGCATGCACCATCATCGTGCCCCCCCGGCAAGCCCTGCGGCAGTACGTCGCAGGGCGGGTTCCCCGATACATTTGACGCCTATGTGCGTCCTAAGCTCTCGGACCTGCTCTGACTGACGCCTCGCGGCTGGCTCACGCCTCCCGCGATTGATGACATCGGTCAGTATGCTCTCCGCCCAGCGGTGAGCCAAGTTCATGAGCACACAATGCATCGAGTCCAGAAGGTTTGGGTGGCGGAAGCGCGCACCCTGGCCGGCATCTCCCTTTCTATCACCATCACAATGTTCGCCCAGCTCGCCATCTCGGCCGTCGAGACTTTTACCGTGGCGCGGCTGGGCGTACATATCCTGGCGGGGGTAACCTTGGCCCTCGGCGTTTACCTCATCGTATTCCTGTTTGCTTTGGGTGTTGTTACCGCAATCACCCCAATCGTGGCACAGGCCCACGGTCGCGGCGACGCAAACGGGTTGAAGCGGAGCGGCCAGCAAGGTCTTTGGGTAGGGCTGACTTTTTCAATTCCAGGTGCTGCCCTTCTGGTTGGCCTAAGCAGCATCATTGAGCTTGGTTTCGGCAAAGGGCTGGAGGCGGACAGCGCACCTGACTACCTCCTTGGTGCTGCCTGGGGATTGCCGGCCTGGGTTTGCTATGTCGCTGTTCGCAGCCTCGCCATCGCAACAGGCCGGGTCAGGGTCACGACAATCATCATGCTGGTCTCGGTCCCAATCCACGCTGGTCTGACTTGGTGGCTGGTTCTTGGTGGCTTCGGCTTGCCACCACTCGGCGCGCTGGGGGCTGGCCTCGCCTACTCCCTAACGGCCTTCGGCGCCTGGGCGTTGCTCGCGACCATCGTGCGGGCCTCACCAGTTGATGCGTTCAGCAGCGTGTTTCGACGCCTTTTTGTATGGGACCGCCAACGCTACCGAGACATCATGCGGCTTGGACTTCCGTTCGCGTGCCGGATCGTCCTGCGGGAAGGCGTATTGCCCGCCGCAGCCTTGGCGCTCGCGCCATACGGTGCGGCAGCCGTCGCCGCGCACGCAGTGGCAGCCCAGGTCGTTATCCTGGCTGGTGTCTTCTCTTTTGGCTTTAGCGACGCTGCGAACATGCGTGTCAGCTACGCTCTTGGCGCGGGCACACCACGTCGCGCTAAACATTCCGGGTGGGTTGCAATCCAGCTTGCCACAGTGGTCAGCGCCTTGTTGGTTGCCGCTCTGCTGGCCGAGCCGACACGGATAGCAAGATGGGTGTTGGGTAATGACGATCCTGTAAGCGTTGCCGCAGCAGCCGCATTGCTGCCGCTCGCCGCATGTTTGCTGTTCTTAGAAGGCGTGCAGTCCGCCGCCGGTGGCGCGCTGAGCGGGATGCAGGATGCCAAGGGGCCGCTGCTCATAGCAATCATCGGTTCTTGGGCGGTCGGAATGCCCCTCGCCATCCTGCTCGCTTGGGCGACGGTCACGCCAGCCCTGGGTTTGTGGATCGGTCTTGTAATTGGAGGGTGCCTGACGACGATTCTATACTTGGTCCGGTTCCGACAGGAAATAGCTTTACGGCAGCGCATGACCTGAGCTGCAAGTGGACTTCCGGCCTCGATGATCTCCGATGATCGTCCGTCAAACCAACGTCTGGCGGACAGGCGCTTGGCAACGACCTTGCCGGATTGTCAGTTTCAAAGTCGGCTTCAGCAGGGTGTCAAGGCCCGCTTCAGCGGAAGCTCATGTAGTCCGCGGGCAGGCTACTGAGGGCTCGGCACAGTTCGTGCGTCTGAACGCGATTGGAGGTTGATCTCAAACGTACATTGAAGGCCGCGATAGCCGGCTGAGGTGATGGCGACCGCTCGCGAGCCGTCCACCCTTTTGACCCACCCCAGATCGAAGCAGCGGCAAGCAATCGCGATTCCGAGGGTGCCTGCGAGGTGCGGGCGGCGTTCGCTCCAATCCAGGCAGGGACGGCAAAACAACCGGCTGGCTTGCTTTCGAGGTGCTGGTGTCACACCGAAGTCATGCAGGAAAACTTGGCCCGCATCCGTGACAGTGCCACCGTCCCGATCGAGTTCGATGTAGGCTTTAGCAACGAGCGCGTCGGCGATGCTGACGCCGAGCCGCCCGGCAAAGTGATCGTAGCAGGTTCGTGCCATCCGGAGGGCCGCATCTCGCGGTCCGGTGCGAATGGCCGTCCGTGACGGCCCATTCCCGGGCCGCGCAGCGAATTGCGCGACCGTTTCCAGCAATTGCGCAACGTCAGCGGACGCGAGGCGATGATAGCGGTGCCGCCCACGCTGCTCCACGAGCAGCAGGCCGGCGTCAAGCAGCTTTCCAAGATGCGTGTTCGCGGTCTGTGGAGCGATCCCAGCATAATTCGCGAGTTCGCGCGCGGTCAGAGACCGGCCGTCCATTAAGGCATCGAGCATACAGGCCCGGCCGGGATCTCCGATCAAGGCTCCGATCTCAGCCAGGGCATTGGGGCGGAGCATGACAGCGTGTTCCACGATGGGGGCAGCATGGGGCATGAACGCCCTGAGATGCTACGGCCCGTTGCGTAGCATCGTCATCATCGAGGCAGGCATGGTCCGCGTAGCTGAAACCTGCGTTGGAGCAGTTTATCGTGGAATACCTGCCCACCCTCGCCACCATTACCGGCGTGTTCCTTCTCGGCTGCCTCAGCCCCGGCCCGAACTTCCTGGTCGTCACGGCGAGGGCCATAGCTGTTTCACGTCGCGCCGGAGTCTTCGCGGGGCTGGGAGTGGCGTCCGCGTCCCTGACCTGGGCTTTCCTAACGATCATCGGTCTGACGTTCGTGTTGCAACATGCCGCCTGGTTACTCACAGCTCTCCGGTTCGCGGGTGCCACCTACCTCCTTTACCTTGGCACCAGAACGATCATCGGTGCTCACCGGCCAGTGCCTTTGCCAGGATCGGGCAGCGTCCATCCGTCCGTGTCAAACGATGTTTGGACCGGCTTTCTCACCAGCATGACGAACCCCAAGGCGGCCGCTTTTTTCGGCAGCTTGTTCGTTGTGACGTTGCCGACGAACGCCCCACTCTGGGTCTATGGCGTGACCCTGGCAATCGTGGCGGTCCTGTCGACAGCCCGGCATTGCAGCCTAGCCCTGTTCTTCTCGCTCCGTTCTGTCCAGAGCGCTTACCGGCGCTCCAGGAAGACGATCAGCACCGCCATGGGCGGAGTGCTGATCCTGCTCGGGGTGCGCCTGCTCGTTGCGCGATGACCCTCAGTGCGACGCCGGCATCACTGGTTGAAAGCAGTCCGATGACACGAGAAGCAATCCGCGTCGAACCACTTTCCACCTATCTCGACAAGTGGCGTGCCCCTGTCACACCCGTCGTCCGGAGTGGCGATACCATCTATGTCTCAGGCTTCCCGCCGTTCGATCCGGCTACGGGTGAGGTCTACGACGGACCTTTCGAGCGCCAAGCCGAGTTAGTGCTCGACCAAATGAAGTTGTGTCTGGAGACGGCAGGATCGTCTCTGGAAGCCGTCCTGAAGTGCAACGTTTATTGCACGTCGGTCGAGAGGTTTGCCGCCTTCAATGCAATCTATGCCGGCTATTTCAAGGCTGACCCGCCCGCTCGCATCTTTGTATGCGTGGTGGCGTGGCCTGGACCATTTGACATCGAGGTGGACTGCGTTGCTGTGGTCTAGAACGACAGCCGCCCTTCCATTGAGGGTTGCTGCGGCTGCTCAGTTGCCTTCCTCGGAAAGGCGGTGGGAACGATCGTGGCGGTGGGTGGCGGATCGCCAATACCTGATCGAGATGGACGAACGGATGTTGCGCGATGTTGGCCTGACCCGTGAGGATGTCACTCGCGGAATACCGTTCGGTAAGTAGGTCCGCTTTAGAAGCTGGGTCGAGGAGGCCTTGGTACTTTGAGCAAGCCTAAGCAGCTTCGGATTGCCGGCTGGTGCTGAACAGGAATCCTGTCCGTCAAATCACCGTTGACCGGCCACCTGCCACCTGTCCGTCAACCGTGGCGCTCGCACGGGAAAGCGGACACGATGATTGCCGGACGGGAAGACGGACACGGACGGCCATGGCCCACATCGGCTACGCGCGGGTGAGCATGGTGGACCAGGACCTCTCGCTCCAGCTTGACACGCTCGCGGCAGCTTGGGTGCGAAAAGGTGTTCGAGGACCGCGCCTCGGGCGCGCGCGCCGACCGCGAAGGTCTCTGGGCCGTGCGCGATGCCGAGGTGCTCGTCGTCTGGAAACTCGGCCGGCTCGGCCGCAACCTGCCGCACCGGATCGAGACTGTGACCGCGCTGGAGCGACGCGGAGTGGGGTTCCGCTCGCTCACCGGGACGACCGACACCACCACGCCCGGCGGCCGGCTCGTATGCCACTTGTTCGCAGCCCTCGGTCAGTTCGCCCGCGACCTGATCCAGGAGCGCACGCGTGCGCTCCTGGCCGCCGCAGCAGCGCGCGGGCGGGCGCAAGCCAGCCGTCACCGACGACAAGCTCCGGCGCGTGCGAGCACATTGCCAAGGGACTGACCGTGCGCGAGGCCGCCACGCGCGTGAAGGTCGGCAAGACGGTGCTCTACAAGGCACCCAAGGCAGGGCCGGCCTGATCTCGGGCGCGGTAATCACCCACTCGTGCCGCCAAATGGCCCTTGGTGACAGTGTCCGCGGCGTCGGGGGATGACGAGTGGACGGGCCGGGCATGCGGTCATACTCTCGGATTTATGAAGCATATTGCTGTGCTCACGAGTGGCGGTGATGCCCCCGGCATGAATGCGGCGATCCGTGCCGTCACCCGCAGCGCGCTCGATCAGGGCATGACGGTATATGGCGTGCGCCAGGGCTGGCAGGGTCTGGTCGACGGGCATTTCCGCCTGCTGAGCGCGCGCGACGTGGGCGGCATCATTCAGGTCGGCGGCACATTCCTCGGCAGCGCCCGATCGGCGGAGTTCCGGGTCGAGAGCGGGCGGTCGAAGGCGCTTCGCAATCTGGCCCAGCGGGGCATCGACGGGGTGGTGGTGATTGGCGGCAATGGAACCCAGACCGGCTCTTACATGCTGAGCCAGCTTGGGGTTCATGTGGTCGGGATCGCCTCGACGATCGACAACGACCTGTTCGGGAGTGATATCAGCATTGGCTGCGACACCGCGATCAATGTCACGCTTGAGGCAATCGACCACCTGCGCACCACCGGCTCATCGCACAATCGCGCGTTTCTGGTTGAAACCATGGGCCGGGACTGCGGCTATCTGGCGATGATGGCGGGCCTGGCCGGCGGTGCGGAAGTGATCTCGACCCCTGAGTGCGAGGTCCCGTCGCGCGAGATCGCGCAACGGCTGCACGCCGCCTACGAGCGCGGCAAGACGCATGCGATCGTGGTGATCGCTGAAGGCGTCAAGGAGAATGCAACCAAGATCCTGGCCTATTTCGACGCTGATAAGCAGAGAACGGGTTTTGAGCTGCGTGCCACCACGCTTGGACATGTTGTTCGAGGCGCGCCGCCAAGCGCCTTCGATCGGCTGTTGGCGACGCGGTTGGGCGTCGGTGCCGTCAAGTCGCTGAGCAACGGTGAGACCGGCGTGCTGATCGGCTACCAGAGAAACGAGGTCACCCGGACGCCGCTTGCCGACATCGTCGGACGCGTCAAGCCGATGGATACCGAGTTGGTCGAGCTTGCGCGCATCCTGGCGAGGTGAGTGCGCGACGGGAACCCTGTGCACGGGACCGGCGTGTGGGGTCGAGGTGCTTCGGTTAGGGGTAACTGTCGACCAGCCTTGGACAAAGAACGCGGAACGCATCTGGTCACTCCGCCGCGCCGCGGGCATACAGGCTTGAGATGGAACCGAGAGGGCACGATGCCGGCAACCGAAGTTGGAACCTCCCACGACCTGCTGGCGGAGCTGTCGGCCTGGGTGAAAATGGAAACTCCGACGACCGATGGTTCGGCGGTCAACCGGCTGATGGACGTGGCGGAGGCGGACCTGACGCGCGTCGGGGCGACAATCACCCGCATCCCCGGGCGGGACGGTTACGGCGACAACCTGATCGCGCGCACGGCAGCGACGTCGGGGGAAAAACCGATCCTGGTCGCCGGCCACCTGGATACGGTCTGGTCGCACGGCACGCTGACCGCGATGCCGTACGCGGTGAACGGCGCGAAGGCGCATGGCCCCGGCATCTACGACATGAAGGCTGGCAGCTTCCTCGCGTTCCATGCGGTGCGGTCCATTCTGGCGCAGAACATCGCCACGCCGCGGCCGATCGTGCTGCTGCTGACGCCGGACGAGGAAGTCGGCAGTCCGACCAGCCGCTGGTTGATCGAGCAGGAGGCGGCGCAGGCGGCCGTGGTGCTGATCCCTGAACCAGCCGGCGCCGGCGGCGCATGCGTCACCGCCCGGAAGGGCGTCGGGCGGTTCGTCATGCGGGTCGAAGGCCGCGGCTCCCACGCCGGCGGGGCATTCGAGGATGGCGCGTCGGCCATCGTGGAGTTGTCGCACCAGATCCTCGGGCTGCACCGGATGGTGGATATCGACCGCGGCATCACGCTGAACGCCGCGCCGATCTGGGGCGGGTCACGGCCAAACGTGATCGCGCCCGATGCCGGGTGCGAGATCGACCTGCGGGTGAACTCGGCAGCCGACGGAACCGCCATGGAGCAGCGGCTGCTCGGTCTGACCGCGAAGACCGCGGGCTGCCGGGTGATCGTCGAGGGCGGCATGAACCGGCCGCCCTATACCGAAAGTTCGGCGATTGCCTCGCTGTACGCGCACGCCCAGGGAATTGCCCAGCAGGTCGGTCTGGCGCTGCCCAAGCAGCACCGCGGCGGCGGGTCGGACGGCAATTTCTCAGCCGCGCTGGGGGTGCCGACATTGGACGGGCTGGGGTGCCCCGGCTCCGGCGCCCATGCCAGCCACGAACACATTCTGTGGCAACACCTGGCACAGCGGGCGGCGTTGATGGCGGGACTGCTGGAGACGCTGGCTTAGAGCGATCGCGTTGCTCATGGACATCGCTCTAACTCTTTGTTGATCGCATGACTCACCGCTCCGGTGATTCCACCTGCGCAGATAATGCTCTAGATGTCGTTGCCAAGGACGTTGCCCCATCCCGCGGCTGATAGTGCTTGCGTCGGCACGGCCGGCGTCAAGCTCGAGCCGCCTTTGGTGGTCGCTTCGCGAGGCTTGACCCGTCCACGCCGGCGAAGCGGGGCTTGGCATTGGATGTGTCGGAAAGTGTGGTCAGCGTCTGAGCGCGATGTGGGGCGAGGCGGCTTATCGGTGGCTTACCGCCGAGCGCCGAATGCGGCCGCCTGGTGTTGTCGTCGGTGATCCAGGGCAGCATCGCCGCGGCGTGTATCGGCGTGGGCGGGTCCTGAGCGCGTCCGCAGCTTGCCGTTACGACAACGTTCCGCATAGGCTTTGCGCCGCCGCGCGGACGCAGCGCTCGAACACCGACAGATCGTGCCAGCGATCCTGATCGTCGTGAAACAGCGCGCCACCCGAACCGGCGATCCCGCCCTCGATCATCAGGTTGTCGAACAGGCCGAACTGCTCGACCAGCAAGCCGTCCGCGTCCCACCAGGTGCCGTCGGCGTCCTGCCTTACCCCATCGACCAAGGACAGGGTCCGGTCGAGAAACCCGGTTGCCACCGTGGCGTAGCCGAACAGCTTCAGGCCGAGGCCGCGGGCGAAGCCGACCTCGTAGACCGTGCCTACATCGGCGCTGGGTCCGCGGAACGGCGTCAGGTTGGCGATGATCGCCGCACAGCTTCGGATGTGGGCCTCGTTGCGCAGCGCGATCCGGCGCCATGGCGGCAGGTCGGCGTACCCGTCAGGCTCGATCGCCAGTTGGTCAAGCGGGGAGACGCCGACCAGGGACACGCTAGCGCAGATCGCCTTTTTCCGCTCCATCCAGGCAGCGGCATCGGGCAGGAAAACGTCTGGACCCGCGAGATACACCCTGCTCATGCTGCGCCGCTCCGCCAACGGGATCAGACGCGATCATAGCCGTTCCGTCGATTCGATTAGAGCGACATCCCATCGCGTTGCTCATGGACATCGCTCTAACTCCTTGTTTGATCGCATGATAAACCGCTCTGGTGATGCCACCTGCGCGGATAATGCTCTAGTCTTCCAGCACAGCGACCCCAGGCAGCGTCTTGCCTTCGAGCCATTGGAGGAAAGCCCCCCCGGCGGAGGATACGTAACTCAGCTGGTCAAGGACCCCGGCGTGACGGAGCGCCGAAACCGTGTCGCCGCCGCCGGCGACGCTGCGCAATCCCGCTTTCTGGGTGGCGGCGCCGACGGCATGGGCCAGCGCGACCGTGGCACGATCGAACGGCGGGGTTTCGAACGCACCCAGCGGCCCGTTCCAGACCAGGGTCTTCAACGACGGCAGTTGTCCGATCAGGGCCGCGACCGAGGCGGGTCCGACATCGAGGATCATCATGTCGGCCGCGACCTTGTCGACCGATACGGTTTCCGTTGGCGGGTTGGGCTTGAACGCCCGCGCGACGACGGCGTCTGTCGGCAGGACGATCCGGCACCCGCCGGCCCGCGCCTTGCCCAGGATGTCCAGTGCCATGGGGTGCATTTCGGCTTCCTGCAAGGACTTGCCGACGGCTTTCCGCTGAGCCGCCAGAAAGGTGTTCGCCATGGCGCCCCCGATGACCAGAACATCAACCTTGCTGATCAAATTGCCGAGCAGCTCCAGCTTGGTCGAGACCTTGGCGCCGCCGACGATCGCGGCGACCGGACGCGAGGGGTTGCCCAGTGCCGCGTCGAGTGCCTCCAGCTCCGCCTGCATCAGGCGGCCGGCGTAGGCGGGCCGCAGATGCGCCACCCCTTCGGTGCTGGCATGCGCCCGATGAGCGGCGGAGAACGCATCGTTGACGAAGATGTCGGCCAGCCCGACGAGCGCTGCGGCGAAGGTCGGATCGTTGTTTTCCTCGCCGCTGTGAAATCGGGTGTTTTCCAGCACCAGCACGTCTCCTGGCGCCAGCAGTCCGACGGCCTGTTCGGCGGCGACGCCGGTGCAGTCCTCGACGAAGCGGACGCGCTGGCCGAGGACCTCGGCGAGCGCGGCGGCGATCGGGGCGAGCGACATTTCCTTGACGCGTTTGCCTTTCGGGCGGTCGAAATGGCTGCAGACGATGACTTTGGCGCCTTTGCCCGAGAGTTCGCGAATCGTGGGCGACAGGCGCTCAATGCGGGTCAGGTCGGTGATCTTGCCGTCGCGCAGGGGCACATTGAGGTCGGCGCGCAGCAGGACGCGCTGGCCGGCGACGTCGAGGTTGTCGAGGGTGCGGAAAGGCATTGTTGAGCTTCCTGCGTGAGACCCGAACGAGGTTCGCGGTCGGCGGTTTGCAAGGCGGCGTTTCCAGACAGGCCGTTAGCCGGTCCCGCCTCAGCACTATACGATCGACGCTCGACAAGCCACCGCGCCCGAAAGCGGCATCGTTAGATTTCTCGCTGATGTGGAATTCGACGACGATGTCGAGCAGCAAGGGACGATACCGGCTCACCCGCGGTTCCGCACGTGCAACGCACTCGATCATTAAAATGGAATCTCCAGTTCGACGCGCCAGCGCAGCGTGCCGTTCGGAGATGCCTGGGTGGCGCCGAAGAGCCAGCCAAGCTCATACTTGAGGCGACCGGCCCGAGCGACGCCCAAATCATGGAAGCTGAGCGTGCCGATGCCGACCGGACCAACCAAGAGTTCCTGTCGGTTCAACCTTGGTGAATGGCCGACGATGCCGCTGTCGCCGTAAATTTCAACTGCTGGCGATAACGGCGCCCAGAGATTCCATCGGCTCTGCCACGCGTAGGAAAAGTCCAGGCCACGGGTGTCTTGGTCCGGGCCGAGCTCTCGCGTCAAAAACAGGTTTACCGTGTGGGTGGTGCGGCCGATGTCTTTTGAAATCAAAGGGCCAAACGTGAGTTCATTGGGCCCAGCGTGCTTCGCCGTTGTGACCGTCTGGCCGTATTCGGCATACATGGCGGCGTCGACGAAATACTCTCCGGGTTCGGTTAGCCTGAAGGTATTTTCGCTGACGATCTGGGTGAACAGGGTTGGCTCATTAAAGCCTGGGTCACGGTCGAAGCCGAACTCGATCTCACTTTGCCACCAGCTCGTCAGGCCGGTGCCAAATTCGATTGTATGGCTTTGCGCGCCGCTGTTTTCGGGCCGCCGATCAAACTGCGCATCGCCATTATGCTCGATTTCCAGCTCGCCTTGGTCGATCTCGTTGGGCGAAAAGATGTGAAAATCCGCCGAAGCCGAGTGGGAGAAAAGAGTGGCAATGGCGATTGCGAGGACAAAAGTTTGGCGACGCCTGGTCATCGGGCCACCATCACGCCTTGTGCCGTATCCTGATGGAAGTCGCCAAAGAACTTGTATTTTCCGGGATCAAGCGGCCCCAGGAATATGGTCACTGTCTGACCTGGGGTGACGAGCTTTTCTCGATTGAGCTCCGTGCTCTCGAACTCGTCCGCGCTGTTGTCGGTATTCTTGACCAGCAACTTGAACTTCTTGTTGGCTGGAACCTCGATTCTTGACGGTTCAAAGCGATGATTATGGAACAAGAGCACCGGCAAATCGTCGGCGCGGGCCGATGGCGCATGCAGCAGCAACGCGGCCAGTAGAACGGTTGGCGCAAGGGTGCATAGTCGTGGCTGGCTGATCACTCGGGACGCGACGACGAGCGTCAGCAGGGTTGCCAGGTAAGCAGCGACCTGGATCCCGGATTGACGCGCGGAGTAGCCGATCAGGGCGTGCAGACTACGGCCGACGTAACTGTCGTCAGACACCACCAAGCTGGTATCCCACAGATGTTCGCCCCAACCGGGTAGCAGGTCGGCACCGTGCAGTATGGAGGCGGCTTGTCCTGCCATGCCGGCGGCAAGCAGCGCGATCAAACCGTTGGTGGCGCCAAACAGCCGACCCAGCGGGATAGCGACAAGACCGTGATAGAGCAGCCACGATACGAGGCAAGCGGCGCCCAGGCCGAGTATTCCGCCAACGGTCAAAGTAAAGCCGCTGATGTGGGCAGTCGCGACAACGCCGTAGAGAAACAACACGACTTCGGCGCCCTCACGCATCACCGCCACGGCCACAACGGCGGCAAGTGCAAACAGTGATCGTTGCCCGAGTCGGACCGCTCTGCCAACCGAGCGCAGGTCGGCGGTCATTGCTTTGGCATGACGCGACATCCACAGGATGTGCCAGCTAAGCATGACGACCGCGAAGCAGAGGATTGCCGCGGTGAAGACCTCTTGCCCTGCGCCCTCGAAAGCGTCCGAAAGGGCAGCGGCAAATGCTGCGACGAGGCTGGCCCCGGCTACACCCGCGGCTACAACGCCGCTGATCCAACGCGCTCGGCCGACAACCCCTTCGGTGGCCGCCAGAACGATGCCGACAATGAGGCCAGCCTCCATGGCCTCGCGGAAAACGATGATCAAGCTTACCAACATGGCGGCCTCCGTACATGCGAATGATTCTCATACGCATTCCTGGAGAAGGCTCTGTGCTTTGTCAAAGAGAAAAAGTAGAGATTTGGTAAGAGGGGCAAACCCCTGGACATGCAGGTGCAGCAATTCATTGTACGGCGCAATCAAATGGCGGATTTCCGCCACCGTTAGGTCTGCGACACCCAGATCGATCCGTGAGACTGTCCGAGATTGCCCGGAAATTTGCCTGTGTTACGGTATTTGTAGAGAAAGTTTTCGTGTGGAGAATAATAATCTCCGGCAAAGCAGCATGGGAAGCCATCCCTTCCAGCACCGCATCATGGCACGGGGACAACCCGCACTGCGGGACCTGGCATCAACGCGCACCACGCCGCCGTGGGTTGGGCGCGATTTAACGCAATCGAGCTTTGACGTGCGAAAGGGGCTGCACCTGCTTGACCTTACGCCGAGTCGCCGTGCGTCTCGGGCAAGCAGTAGCCTGATTACATGCCGCCGATAGGCGGTGTTAGCCCCGAGGGAGCGTTGTCCAAGGGGCGCCAACCCTGCTGAGGCGGCTGCGGAGTTACCGTCCCTGCTCGCGCAAGATCAAGCTACGGCCGCGCGCGAACGGTCTTACAAACTGCCAAACAACGCGGCGGTGTCGGACATGCGGTTGGAGAAGCCCCACTCGTTGTCGTACCATCCCATGACCCGAGCCAGCGCACCGTCAACCACCGCGGTCTGGGTGGCGTCGAAGGTGCAGGAAGCCGGGTTGTGGTTGAAATCGATGCTGACCAAGGGCGCCTTGTTGTAGTCCATGATCCCAGCCAGGTCGCCTTTGGAAGCGTCCTGCATCGCCGCGTTGATCTCTTCCTTGGTCGCCTGTCTGGACAAGTTCACATCCAGCGAAACCAGCGAGACATTCGGCGTCGGGATGCGGATGGCGGTTCCGTCCAGCTTGCCCTTCAGCTCGGGCAGCACCAGACCGACCGCGCGGGCCGCACCGGTCGATGTCGGGATCGCCGAGACAGCTGCCGCACGCGCCCGGTGCAAATCCTTATGCAGCGTATCGACCGTGTTCTGGTCGCCGGTGTAGGCATGGATAGTCACCATGTAGCCGCGCAGGATGCCGAAGCGTTCATGCAGGACCTTCGCCATCGGTGCCAGGCAGTTGGTGGTGCACGAGGCGTTGGAAATCACCGTCATGTCCTTGGTGATCGTCTTGTGATTGACGCCGTAGACGATCGTCGCATCCACCTCATCCGCCGGCGCCGAGATCAGCACCTTACGCGCGCCGGCGGTCAGCAGCGCCGACGCCTTGGCTTTGCTGGCGAATATGCCGGTGCATTCCAACGCCACATCGACGCCCTTGTACGGCACCTTGGTCGGGTCGCGCTCGGCCGAAACCTTCAGTGGGCCGAAGACCTTGCCGTTGTGGCGGATGGTGATGGAATCGCCGGACACCTCGATCTGGCCGGGAAACCGTCCATGCACGCTGTCGTAGGCGAACAGATGCGCATTCGCCTCGACACTGCCGAGGTCGTTGATGGCGACCGGGACAACGTCATCCCTGCCGCTTTCGATGATGGCGCGCAGCACGAGGCGCCCGATGCGTCCAAACCCATTGATCGCGACCTTCACGGCCATGGCTTGCTTCCTTTCTGCTACTTGCCGTCTGCTACTCGCCGGTCTGCTACTCGCCGGTCGTCCAATACCTGCTTATCGCCCTGTTCATTGAAATAGATCAACGGTTGGACGTTGCACAAGGCGCGGGCTAGACGCGCGTTTCACCCCAGGTAGCGCATCACCGCCGCGGTGGCCGCCTCGGCGGTGATGCCGAAATGGGCATATAGATCCTGGTAGTTGGCCGACGCACCATAACCCGTCATGCCGATGAACGTGCCATCCGGCCCCAGCCACTGCGCCCAGCCGAAGCCGCCGGCGGCCTCGATCCCGACACGAGGCGCCATGCCCAACACCTGGTTTCGGTAGGCCTCGTCCTGCCTGGCAAACGACTCCCAGCAGGGCAGCGACACCACCGCTACGGCGATGCTGTCGGCCGCGAGTTTCGCGCGCGCGGCCATGGCGATCGGCACCTCTGATCCGGTGGCGATGATGGTGGCCTGCCGCGGACCGTCGGCCTCGGCAAGAACGTAGCCGCCCCGTGCGCTGCGGTTTTCGGATGCATCCGTCCGCCACGCCGGCAGCGCCTGCCGCGACAACACCAGCAGGCTTGGCCCATGGCTGCGGCGCAGTGCCAGTTCCCAGCATTCGACGGTTTCCATCGCGTCGGCCGGACGGAAGACATGGAGGTTGGGCATCGCCCGCAGGCTGGCCAGATGCTCGACCGGCTGATGCGTCGGACCGTCCTCCCCCAGACCGATCGAATCGTGGGTCAGCACATAAATCACCCGTTGGCCCATGATCGCGCACATGCGCAAGGCCGGGCGGAGGTAGTCGCTGAACACGAAAAACGTGCCGATGTAGGGAATGATCCCGCCGTGCAGAGCCATGCCGCTGGCGGCCGCGGCCATGCCATGCTCGCGGATGCCGAAGTGGATATAGCGACCGCCATAGTTGCCGGCTGTCACCCTGGCCATGTCCTTGACCAAGGTCAGGGTGGACATGGTCAGATCGGCGGAGCCGCCGATCAGTTCCGGTGTTGCCTGAATCAGCGTCCGCAGGCACTTCTGGCTGGACGCGCGCGTGGCAAGGTTCGGCCTGCCAACCGCGATCTCCTGCTTGAGCTCGGCCACGACCTCACGCCAGTTGTCCGGCAGACGGCCGGCCATCACCCGCTCGAACTCGTGGCGCTGGTTATGCCGCGCGAGGCGCTTCAGCCAGGACCGGCGCGCCGCTGCGCCTCGGGCACCGACAGCGTGCCACCGCTCCCGCAGATCAGCAGGCGTGACGAAGGGCGGTTCCTGCCAGCCCAGAAGCTGTTTCGCGCCCGCGGCCTCCTTTGCACCGAGCGGCGCGCCATGGGCGGCGGATGTTCCGGCCTTGGTTGGCGCGCCCAGGCCGATGATGGTGCGGCAGGCGATCAGGGTCGGCTTCTTGGAGCGCACCGCGAACGACAGCGACGCGTTGATCGAGGTCGGATCATGCCCATCCACGCGCTTGACCGCCCAGCCGCAGGCGGCAAAGCGTTTGAGCACGTCGTCGGAATAAGACAAGGCGGTATCGCCATCGACCGACACGTGATTGTCGTCAAACATGACCGTCAACTTCGACAGCGCCAGATGTCCGGCCAGCGCCGCCGCCTCGTGGCTGATCCCCTCCATCATGTCGCCGTCCGAAGCGATCACCCAGGTCCGATGATCCACCAGCGATTTGCCGAAACGGGCCGCCATGTTGCGTTCGGCAATCGCCATACCCACAGCGGTCGCCAGGCCTTGGCCCAGTGGACCGGTGGTGGACTCGATCGCCGGATGTTCGCCGTATTCGGGATTGCCGGCGGCGGGCGAGTGCAGCTGGCGGAAGTTGCGAATGTCGTCGATCGACAAACCGTCATGACCGGTCAGGTAGACCAGCGCGTAGAGCAGCATCGATCCGTGGCCGGCGGAAAGAATGAAGCGGTCGCGGTCATGCCAGTGCGGATCGGCCGCATCGAATTTGTGGAAGCGGGTCCACAGCGCGGTCGCGACGTCGGCCATGCCCAAAGGCAGCCCAGGATGGCCAGACCCCGATCGTTCGGTGGCATCGATCACCAGGGCGCGGATCGTGTCGGCCATACGCCGGGCGGGCGTCATCGGCCGTTCCAGGATCCGCGCCTGCAGGTCCAAGGCGGGATTGTCGGAAGACAACGCGGATGTGGCGTCCATGCGAACTCCTTGGCCGGCGCTATAAGCGGCGGGCGATACCGCGGCAACCCCGGCCCATGCCGATCGACCGCCGTGGGAGCTGGCGAACACAAGGCCGTTGGCTTCGGATCGCGGCACCATGATCTGTCGCCGCGATCAGGTCCGAAGCTGTGGCGGCCTGACCAGATGGTCCTCAGACGTGCGCCAGATTGCCCAGCGCAGCCTCGATCCCGAATTCGCCGGGCAGCGCACCGCGCGGGAACAGCTTTGTCACGTGGCCCATCTTGCGACCCGGCCGCGCCGCGGTCTTGCCATAGAGATGCGGGATCAAGCCCGGCTCGCGCAGGGCCGCATTCCAGAGCGCCATGCCTTCCGGACCGATCAAGTTCTTCATGACGGCATCGGAGTGCCGGATCGCCGGCGGCAGGGGCAGCCCGGCGATGGCCCTGATGTGCAGCTCGAATTGGCTTGCCGGACAGGCGTCGATGGTCCAGTGGCCGGAGTTATGCGGCCGCGGCGCGATCTCGTTCACCAGCACCTTGCCGCTGCTGTCGACGAACATCTCCACCGCCAGCAGGCCAACGAGGCCGACAGCCTCGGCGATACCGCGGCCGATGACCTGCGCCGCGTGATCAATCTCCTGGGAGATGCGAGCCGGCGCCAGTGTCAGATCCAGGATGTGGCTGCGGTGGCGGTTTTCGACGGTATCGAAGGATGCCAGGCCGGCATCGTCGCCGCGCGCCAGGACCACGCTGATCTCCTGGGCGAAATCGATAAAGCCCTCCAGCACAAGAGGCTTCGGGTTCAGTCGCTGCCAGGCCTCGTCCAGGTCCGCCGCGGTTCGCAGCATCGCCTGTCCCTTACCGTCATAGCCGAGGCGCGTGGTCTTCAGAACCGCCGGGAGACCCAGGCGCCGCACGGCTGCACCAAGCTCCTGGCGTGATCCGACCGGGGCCCACGGCGCGGTCGGGACGCCGGCATTGTTGAGAAAGGTCTTCTCGTCGATGCGGTCCTGGCTGATGCGCAACACCGCCGGCGCGGGGCGAACCGGGCGGATCGAGGCCAGCAGGTCGAGCCCCTGGGCACTGATGTTCTCGAATTCGAAGCTGATCACGTCGACCGCGTCGGCGAAGGCCCGCAGCGATACCGGATCAACGTAGTCGCTGATGGTGACGGCGTGCGCGACCTGGGCCGCCGGGCTGTCGGTCTCCCGCGTCAGGATGTGGCAGCGATAGCCCAGGCGGGCCGCCGCCAGCGCCGACATGCGGCCCAGTTGGCCGCCGCCGACCAGTCCGATTGTCGCGTTGGGCGGAAGCGGAAACGACGTCATGACGGGTCGACGGGCACCTGCTGGGGCGCATCCGCGACGCCGGCGGTCTGTTCCGCCCGCAAAGCATCGAGCCGGTCCGCCAGGGCGATGTCGTGGGTGCCCAGGATCGCCGCCGCCAGCAACCCAGCGTTAACCGCTCCGGCGCGTCCGATCGCCAAGGTCCCGACCGGGACCCCGGCCGGCATCTGGACAATCGACAGCAGGCTGTCCATGCCCTTCAGCGCCTGGGATTCCACCGGAACACCCAGCACCGGCAGCGAGGTCCAGGACGCGCACATGCCGGGAAGATGCGCGGCCCCGCCCGCGCCGGCGATGATGACCTCCAAACCCCGATCGCGAGCCGTCAGCGCATAGTCGCGCAGCCGGTCCGGGGTGCGATGCGCGGAGACGATCCTGACCTCATGAGCCACGCCGAGGCGGGTCAACATCTCCGCCGCCTGGCTAAGGATCGGCCAGTCGGACTGGCTACCGATGATGATCCCGACGCGCGCTGATCCTGATGTCGGGTCAGCCATCTCAGGCGATGCTATCGGGGATCAGGCGGCTTTCCAGCCGGGCGATCTCGTCGCGCAGCATCAGCTTGCGCTTCTTGAGGCGTTGCAGGTGCAGCTGGTCCGAAGCGCCCTGATCGGCAAGACGGGCAATGACCGTGTCGAGGTCCCGATGCTCACTGCGCAGGCCATGCAGCTTGCGCAGCAGCGAATCCCTATCGCTCAGCATGGCCGCAACCAGGGGTAGTGAAATCAGATATCAGGAGCATCAAGTTGTATCTGGCCATCTTGATCGCAAAGGCGTTACGCTGCCGTGCCGCGACCAATGCGGTGGTCGCTGGCAGCCAACCGGTCAAACACGGAGGTACCCAGTCCATGAGCCTGAATACCCGTCTCGACGCCTTAAAGGAACGGCACGCGTCTCTCGAAACCCAGATTTTCGACGAGGACCACCGCCCGCAGCCTGATACGGAGGCGCTCATGCGACTCAAGCTCGAAAAGCTGCGTTTGAAGGACGAAATGGAAAAGCTGAAAACCCTGGTCAACTGAGCGGATATCGGCTGTCCCACGCCGCCACGCCGGTCAGGCGGCTTCATCCGCCTCCGGCGGCGGCGGCACAGGGACTGCCCGCCCTTCCCGCGCCAGGCGGTCATTGGCCTGCGACACCGCGGCGTTCAAATCTGTCTGACTGCACAATCCCAGGATGACCGGATCCCGAGGCTTGATGTTCGCGCTGTTCCAGTGCGTGCGCTCCCGCACCTTCTGGATGGTATCCTTGGTGGTACCAAGCAGCTTGCCGACCTGCGCCTCTGAAAGCTGGGGAAAGTTGCGCAGGACGAAAGCAATGGCGTCTGGCCTGTCATTACGCTTCGCAACGGGCGTGTAGCGCGAGCCACGCAGGCGCTTGGGCATCGGCAGCGTATTGACGATCAATTTCAACCGAGCGTTGGGGTCCGCTTCGCACTGCCGGATGTTCTCCAGCGACGTCTGAACGTTTGCCACAGGATCATAACCAACAATCCCCTGCGCCACCTCCCCATCGGCGATCGCCTGGACTTCAAGCGGATGCATGCCGCAGAAATCCGCAATCTGGGTAAAGGTCAAAGCGGTTTTCTCGATCAGCCATACAGCGGTGGCTTTTGGCATCAACGGCAGGGTCATTGCGTTCACTCTCAGGGTCGGCGGCGGTGGCTATTCGTTCCGACAACTTCGTTCGCGGGCCATTCAGCCCAGGTGACGGATCGCAGCCGCAGCCGGTGATCGCATATGACAAGCGCGGCGGGGTGGGTCAAGCGGCTTTGACAGCATAGGGATTGGTTTTAAGTGCATGGCTGGCACGCCAAAGCCAGATATGGGTGGAAAGGGGAAGTATCATGGCCGAGCAGGAAGACGAACGTCCGAACAGACGGCGCCGGCTGGAACCGTTGTTGCTTGACAGCCTCGGGATTGAAGAAATGCGCAGCTACATCGGCGAACTAATGGCGGAAATCGCGCGTGTGGAGGCGGATATCGAGCGGAAAAGCAGCCACCGCAACACCGCCGACTCATTCTTCAAGCGACCGTAGGCGACGGAGGCCGGTTGCCCGGCCTCCGCACCGCACTATTCCTTCGACGTGGGCCTTGCACCGCGTTGGCGAACGTCAGGCCGCCTTGGCGGGATCCTTGGATACGCTGTGCTGCGAATCATTGGCGATCGAAGCCGGCGCGGTTACCGCCGGGGCGGTGCTGCCGATCACGATCTTCCGGGGCTTCAGAGCCTCGGGCACAACGCGCCTGAGACCAACGTGGAGCAGGCCGTGCTCGACGTCCGCACCCTCAACCACGATGTGGTCCGCGAGCACGAAGCGGCGCTCGAATGCCCGTCCAGCGATACCACGATAGAGCAGTTCGGCCTTCTGGCCCTCGTTAGCGACCCGGCCGGACACCAGCAACGTGTTGTCCTTGGCTGTTACATCCAGATCCTCGGGGCGGAAACCGGCCACCGCCATGGTCAGACGGTAGGAGTCTTCCCCAGTCTTCTCGATGTTGTAGGGCGGGTAGCTTTGCGCGTCCTGACAAGACGCTGCGGTGTCCACCAGCCGCGCCAGACGGTCGAAGCCAATGGCCGTGCGGAAAAGCGGAGCGAAATCAACGGTTGTCATAGAATAACCTCCTGCGAAGCAAGGTTGATAGGTGCGGGTCGCCCGTGTTGGGCCGATCCATTCAACAGTCCCGAGAACCCCGCTTGGGCATTCTCGACAATTTACCAGATGGGTAATCCGATTTGGCCGTTCAAGGGTTTCGGCCAGGCATCGCGCCGGGTTCCGCAGCGATCCAGCGCGGCCGCGGACACCGGCGGTGAGCCAACCTGGGCCAGCCAACCTGGGTCAGGCGGCCGCGGGTCAGCCGGGGGCCATGCCCGACCGGTGTGGCCGCCCGCGCCCGGCCCTGGCTACTTCTTGATACCGAGCCCGGCGAACTTCTTGTTGAATTTCGCGACCTGACCGCCGGTGTCCATCATGCGCTGCACGCCGGTCCAAGCCGGATGAGACTTCGGATCGATATCCAGACGCAGCGTGTCACCCTCTTTGCCCATGCAGGAGCGTGTCTTGAAGTGGGTGCCGTCGGTCATGACGATGTTGATCTCGTGGTATTCGGGGTGGATGCCCGGCTTCATGATGTCATCCCTTGCTGGCGCAGCCGATGCCGACCGGCCGCGCGAGCGGCGGGCTATAGCGGGGTAGCGAGCCTGGCTCAAGTCCAAGTTTGATCGTCTGGACGATGGACCCATCTGAATGGAACGACTAGGGATGCCGCCGTCACGTCTTTAGGCCTCCGTCCCGCATGCTGATCCGCCTGCTCGTCCGTCTGGTCGACTTCAGCCGCCGTAACGCATTGCCGGTGGTCTGCGGCGGCGTGCTGCTCGCGGTGTTCGCCGGCTGGGTCGCCTCCATCAAGCTGGGGGTCAGCACCGACACCGACCTGTTGTTCAAGTCGACCCTGCCCTGGCGGCAGCATTCGATGGAGATGAACCGCGACTTTCCACAGTTCCGCAATCTGCTGGTGGCGGTGGTGCAGGCGCGCATCCCCGAGGCAGCCGACGCCACCGCGGCGCAACTGCAGGCGCGGCTTGTCGCGGACAAGGCGCATTTCGAGACGGTGCGCCGTCCGGATGCCGCTCCGTTCCTGCAGAAGGAGGGGCTGCTGTTTCTGCAGCCGAAGCAATTGTCTGGCCTGATGGACCAGACAATCGATGCACAGCCCTTCCTTGGCCAGCTTGTGGCGGACCCATCAGCCCGCGGCCTGTTCGCGGCATTGTCGCTGCTGGGCATGGGCGTCACCCAGGCCGGCGCGGATCTGTCGCCCTACCTGCCGGCGATCCGGGGCTTTCATCAGGCGATGGCAAGTGCGCTGGCGGGCCATCCGGAACCGCTTTCCTGGGAAGCACTGCTGGGTGGCGGTCTCAGCAAGTTGGCAGGGCCGTATAAATTCGTTCTGGCGCAGCCGCGTCAGAACTACGGCGCGCTGGAGCCCGGCGGAGCGGCGACACAGGCCATGCGCGATATCATCGCATCCTTGCCATTCGTCAAATCGGGCGTGGCGCAGGTTCGCATTACCGGGCAGGTCGCGCTGGCCGACGAAGAATTCGCCACCGTGGCCCAAGGCGCGGTGGAGGGTCTGCTCGGAAGCCTTGTGCTGATCACGCTTTGGCTTTTCCTGGCGGTGCGCTCCTGGCGGCTGATCGTGCCGATCCTGATGACGCTGGTGCTGGGGCTGATGCTGACGGTGCTGTTCGCCGCGGTCGCTGTCGGCACCCTCAATCTCGTCTCCGTCGGTTTCGGCGTGCTTTTCGTCGGCATCGCCGTCGACTTCGCCATCCAGTTTTCCGTCCGCTACCGTGAGTTCCGCTTCGAGACGGGGGACCCTGCCACGGCGATGACGGCGACCGCCCACCGCGTCGGGGTGCAGATCCTGATCGCCGCACTCGCGACCGCCGCCGGCTTCCTGGCCTTCGTGCCGACGGCGTTTTCCGGCGTGGCGGAACTGGGCCTGATCGCCGGAGCCGGCATGATCATGGCCTTCATCTGCACCCTGGGCTTTCTGCCGGCGGCGATCACGCTGTTCCGCCCGCGCGGGGAAGCGGGTGAGGTCGGCTTCGCGTTCGCGGCCCGGGTCGACCCGCTGATCGCGCGTCGGCGGTGGGTGATCCTGGTGGTCTGCGGCCTGCTCGCGGTCGCTGCCGTCGCCCTCTCGCCCTGGCTGACGTTCGACTCTGATCCCCTGGACACCAAGAATCCCAATACCGAGGCGATGCGAACATTGCGGGACCTGATCAACAATCCCGTGACCAACCCTTACACGATCGACGTGCTGACGCCTGACGCGGCGGCCGCGAAGACACTGAGTGACAGACTGGAGAGCCTGCCCACGGTGGCCGGCGTCATCAGCATCAACAGTTTTATCCCGGCGGATCAGCAGCAGAAGCTGGCGCTGATCAGCGATGCCAACTCGATCCTGGCCCCGACCTTGGCCCCGCACGGATCGGCTGCGCCGATCACCGCCGGTGAGATACGCCTGGCGGCGAAAGCGGCATTAGGGCAGATCGGCCCGGCGCTGGCGAAACTGCCAAAGGACCACCCGCTGGCCCTGATCGCGGACGATCTGCGTCGCCTGCAGGCGGCCCCCGACGCGGTCCTGATGGCGGTCAACGTCGCGCTGACCCAATTCCTGCCGGCCCAGCTTGCGCATCTGCGGCTGGCGCTGAGCGCGGAGCCGGTGACGCTGGCCTCGATCCCGTCCGACTTCGCCCGCGACTGGGTGCTGCCGGATGGCCGCGCCCGCGTGCAGGTCAATCCAAAGCCCAGCGCCCGAAGCCCGAACGGGCTAAAGACGTTCGTTCAGCAGGTCGTCGCGGTCGCCCCGAACGCGGGCGGCGCGGCGGTGACGATCGAAGCCACCGCCACGACGATCGTGACGGCGTTCCGCCAGGCCGCGGTGTATGCGGTGATCGCCATCGCGGTCATCCTGTTCGGCCTGCTGCGCCGCCTGCTGGATACGGCCCTGGTCCTGGCGCCCCTGCTGCTGTCGGCGCTGCTGACGCTGCTGATCGTGGTATTGTTGCCGATGCCACTCAACTTCGCCAATATCATCGCGTTGCCGTTGTTGCTTGGCGTCGGTGTCTCGTTCAACATCTACTTCGTGATGAACTGGCGTGCCGGGCAGCATCATCCACTGGGCAGTGCGACGGCGCGCGCGATCCTGTTTTCGGCCTTGACCACCGGCACGGCGTTCGGCTCGCTGGCCCTGTCGGCTCATCCGGGCACCGCGAGCATGGGAAAGCTTCTGCTGATCAGCCTGGGATGCACGCTGTTTGCCAGCCTGGTGTTCATTCCGGCGCTGCTGGCGAGTCTGAAGCCGCTTGCGCCGGATCATCGGAACGCCGCGCGGTCCTGAGGCGCATTCGCGGGCCGGGGCGGCAGAGCGGCCAGAAGCACACGGGCAACGTTATCCTGTCAGAGGTACGGCCTTTTGACGGGCGATACTGTTCAAGATTTGTCTAAAGCTGACCTGCCAAACATGGTTTGTCCTGAGAGGATTTGTCGCGTGAGGAAATTCCTAGTCCGAACTTTGCCGCCTTTTTGATGCAAACCATTGACGCGGCTCTCATCCCACCCGAGGCACTGTCTACGCCGCCGCCATTTGGACCCCCAGCAAGCTGAACGCCCGACGCTGCATGGGCGCGGTGTTGTCAGAACGGTCAGCATCTTCTGTCCGCCGAAGCAGGCGGTGTTGCGCGTCAGTGTCGCCAGATCACCCAGCAAGGTGCGGAAGCTATGCACCGGCTGGCTCTGGCCGTCGCCGGCCTCGGTGCGCGGTGTCGAAGCCTTCCGGTCAGCCGCCTTGGAGACCTTCTTGGCCACCGGTGAGGTCCGCTCTGCCAGCGCCGTGGCCCGGCCATGATCGTCGAACAGCATCGGCGCCAAGGGCTGGCGCATGTGCCACGCCAGGTAATACGCCATCATGCACAGCAACACATGCGCCCGTACCCTTGGCGCTGTCCAATGGAACACCGGACGCAGTTCCAGATCGACCGTCTTGATGCAGCGGAACGCGCGCTCCACCTGGGCCAGGGATTTGTAGGCCTGCCCGGTCGTCGCGGTGATCCAGTCGAGGCCGGCGGGGCGCGGGGTTTGTTCGATCCGCGCGGCGGTGAGCATGCCGCGGTCGCCGACCAGGACCACGTGGCGCAGCCGGAAGCGCTGCTTCAGCTTGGTGATCTGGGCGGCGACGGTGGCCGGATCGGCGGTATTACCCTCGAACACCGCGACCGCGACCGGACAACCATCGGCGGCACATAGCAGGCCGATCACCCGTTGCGGCCGGTCGCCGCGGTTGTCGCGGCTGTCGCCATGGTGAGCCAGCGGACAGCAGCGACCCCCGAGGGAGGTCGAGGTGACGTCGTAGAGCACCAGCATGCCAGTCTTCAGATGGTGCCGCGCGAGGCTGTTTTCGATGAGGCCGGCTCGCTGCCGAGCCAGTCGAGGGTGGTGTAGATCTCGCGAGCGGTGAGGCTGCCGAGGCCGAGGGTTTCGCCTAGCGAATGGCTGGCGGTCTCGACGTCGAGCATGCGCGCCGTGGCCAGTTTGGCCGCCGGATCGAGCAGCCTGGCAACGATGAGCGCCAACGCCAGGTCACGACGGCGTTGCGGCGCCCGCCGGGGCAGCAGGTCATCGAGGCCGATGCGCTGGGCGGTCGCGAGCGCGGCCAGCACGTAGCCGTGCGGGCGTGCGGACGTGAGCGGCGGATCTGGAAGCCCTGCTCGCCGATCGGGGCAAGGGGATCGCCACGCAGGACGGCGCGTACGGTCTCGATGCGCTCGATCGGCGGTTTGGCGAGGTTGGCGAGGGTCTGGTTCTTGACCTTGCCATCCGCGCGGTAGGTTTCCCGCAGCAGGAAAGAGGGGCGGGCGTCGCGGTTCGCGACCCTGGCGATGTGCATGAGGCGTCGAACCAAACCGATTTGGGTTGTGTCAAGGGTTATTTCGCCTGTCGCTTGACTACGTTGCCGTCAACTTTCGTCCTCTATCAGAGAGTTGGACCAAAAATGGCACAAAGTTCGCTCTAATGCAGCCAGCCCGCCAGCACCGCCAGCATCAGCAACGCGACAATATTGGTGATCTTGATCATCGGGTTCACCGCCGGACCGGCGGTATCCTTATAGGGATCGCCAACCGTATCGCCGGTCACCGCCGCCTTGTGCGCGTCGGAGCCTTTGCCGCCGTGGTTGCCCTCCTCGATATACTTCTTGGCGTTGTCCCACGCGCCGCCGCCCGAGGTCATGGAGATCGCGACGAACAGCCCCGTCACGATCGTGCCCAGTAGCATCGCCCCGAGCGAGGCGAACGCCGCCGCTCGACCGGCGATGATGTCGATCACGATCCACAGCACGATTGGGGCGCCGATCGGCAGCAGCGACGGCAGGATCATCTCCTTGATCGCCGCCTTGGTGAGCAGATCGACCGCCTTGCCGTACTCAGGCTTGCCGGTGCCTTCCATGATCCCGGGAATGTCACGGAACTGGCGGCGAACTTCCACCACCACCGACCCCGCCGCGCGTCCCACCGCCGTCATGCCCATCGCGCCAAATAGGTAGGGCAGCATGCCGCCGATGAACAACCCGATCACGACGAACGGATTTTGCAGCGCGAAATTGACCTGCAGGGTCGGGAAATAGTGCGTCAGGTCCTGGGTGTAGGCAGCGAACAGCACCAACGAGGCCAGACCGGCAGAGCCGATCGCATAGCCTTTGGTCACCGCCTTGGTGGTGTTGCCGACCGCATCCAATGCATCGGTCGTGACCCGCACTTCCCTTGGCAAGTCCGCCATCTCGGCGATGCCGCCGGCGTTGTCGGTCACCGGACCATAAGCGTCGAGTGCCACGATCATGCCGGCCAGCGACAGCATCGTCGTGGCGGCCACCGCGATGCCGAACAGCCCGGCCACCATGAACGTGAAGATGATGCCGACGCTGATCACGATCACCGGCAGCGCCGTCGCCTCCATCGAGATCGCCAGCCCCTGGATCACGTTGGTGCCATGGCCGGTGGTCGAGCTCTGCGCGATCGACTTCACCGGACGATACTCGGTCGCCGTGTAATACTCGGTGATCACCACGATCAGGCCGGTCACCACCAGGCCGACCAGGGCACAGACGAACAGATCCCAGCCATTCACCGACCCGCCGCCCGCAAGCGCCAGTGGCGTGGCGAATCCGGTCGTGACCAGGATGATGATGGCGATGCCCACGACCGACAGCCCGCCGGTTACGATCAGCCCGCGATACAGCGCCTTCATGATCCCGTTGTCCGCGCCCAGCTTGACGAAGTAGGTCCCGGCGATCGAGGTCAGGATGCAGATCGCGCAGATCCCCAGCGGCAGCATCAGCAACGCGTCGCGGGTGGCGCCGGTGAAGAAGATCCCCGCCAGCAGCATGGTGGCGACGATGGTCACGGCGTAGGTCTCGAACAGGTCCGCGGCCATGCCGGCGCAGTCGCCCACGTTGTCGCCCACATTGTCAGCGATGACCGCCGGGTTGCGAGGGTCGTCCTCGGGAATCCCGGCCTCGACCTTGCCGACCAGATCGGCGCCAACGTCCGCCCCCTTGGTGAAAATGCCGCCGCCCAGCCGCGCGAAGATCGAGATCAGCGAGCCACCGAAGCCCAGCGCGACCATGGCCTCCAGCACCTTGCGGAGCTCGTCGTCGGTGATCGGCCCGCTGTAGCCGCCGCGCAATACGAAGTAATAGCCGGCGACCCCCAGCAGACCGAGGCCGACAACCAGCATGCCGGTGATCGCCCCAGCCTTGAACGCGACATCCAGGCCCGCCGCCAACCCGCGTCTCGACGCTTGTGCGGTGCGCACATTGGCGCGAACCGACACGTTCATGCCGATGAAACCGGCGGCTGCGGACAGCACCGATCCGATAAAGAATCCGATCGCGGTGTGAACACCCAAGACCAGCCAAAGAAAGATCAGAATGACTACGCCGACCAGGCCGATCGTGGTGTACTGCCGGTTCAGGTAGGCACGCGCCCCTTCCTGCACCGCAGCCGAGATTTCCTGCATCCGGGACGTGCCGGCATCCGAAGCCAGCACCTGTCGCCCGGTGATCAGACCGTAGACCAGCGCGGCAACGCCGCAGGCCATGATCAGGATTTGCGCCGCGATCATCAGGGATCTCCCCTCCTCATTGTTTCGTTCGTGCCGAGCCGCCTGATCTGAGCGCATGCGGCCGTATGATCGCGGCGTATGCCAGAAGCGCGAACATCCGGCAAATCCGTGATTACGGTCTGTTTATCATTGTGCAAGGGCCACCGTCACGCGGCAGGCGCCGTGGCTTCTTTGGCACGTGAATGGCAGGTCAGTTAAGACCCGATATCACTTCCTGGTCGGTCGGGAAGCGTCCAGCCGCCTTCTTCGAGAAGACGAGCCGGCCATCGACGGTGATCTCGAACACCCCGCCACCGGTTCTGCGCAAGTCGACCGTGGCGTTCGGATGGGTCTTCAGGATCAGCGCCCGCGCCGCGGTCGCACGCGGCTCGTAACCTCACATGCCGCAGTATTCGATCTCAATCAGCATCTTTTTTCCATTCTCCGAAGGTCTGTCAGCGCTTCTAGCTTGGCATCGCTGTGCCGGATGGGCAAGAAAGGCACGAAATCTGGATCCAGATCATGAGCAAAGACCGTATTGTCCCCGTAATCCTTTCCGGCGGATCGGGCACCCGCCTTTGGCCGGTATCGCGTGAAAGTTTTCCCAAGCAGCTTTGGCCACTGGTGTCGCAGCGGACGATGATGCAGGAAACCGCGCTGCGCGCAGTGGACCGCGGGTTCGCGCCACCCATCGTGGTGTGCAATCAGGAACACCGGTTCCTGATCGCCGAGCAGCTTCGCGAAGTCGGCATCGCCGATGCCCGCATCGTGCTTGAACCGGTTGGCCGTAACAGCGCCCCCGCGATCGCCGCCGCAGCCTTGCTGGTGGCAGAGGACGATCCCGATGCGGTGTTGTGGATGATGGCGGCGGATGCCTCTATCGGCGACAACGCGGCCCTGCAAACCGCGCTGCGGGCCGCCGCCACAGCCGCCCGTGCGGGCCGGGTGGTGACCTTCGGCATGAAGCCGACGGCAGCCGAGACCGGCTATGGGTATATCGAGATCGGTGCCCCTCTGGCCGACGCCGCCGGCGCCTGCGGCGTCGCGCAATTCCTGGAAAAACCCGACGCCGCGACGGCCGCCCGCCTGAGCTCGGACGGCCGGCATCTGTGGAACTCCGGCATGTTCGTCTTTACCGCCGGCACGCTGCTGCAGGAGTTGGAAACGCACGTCCCCGACGTACTGGCAGCGGTGCGTCGCGCGGTGACCAGCCGGACTGCAGATCTCGATTTCATCCGTCTGGGCGTCGAGGCCTTCAAGGCGTGCCCGTCGATCAGCATCGACTATGCGGTTGCCGAACGGACAACCAAGGCGGCGGTGGTGCCGGCCGATATCGGCTGGTCGGATGTCGGAAGCTGGAGTGCGCTGTGGGAACTCGGCGCCAAGGACGCCAACGGCAATGTCGCACTGGGCGACGTGGTGCTGGAAGGCTCGGAGAACTGCTACGTCCGCAGCGACGGCATGCTTGCCGCGGTGGTCGGCCTGAAGGACGCGGTGGTGGTGGTGACTGAGGACGCGGTGCTGGCGATGCATCGCGGCCAGGCGCAGGACGTCAAGAAGATCGTCGAGCGGCTGAAGGCGGCAGGTCGGCCAGAGGCGGTGGCGCACAATCGCAGCTACCGCCCTTGGGGTTATTACGAGAGCCTGATCCAGGGCGACCGTTTCCAGGTTAAGCGGATCGTGGTGACGCCGGGGCGGCAGCTTTCGCTGCAAAGCCACTTCCACCGGGCCGAACACTGGGTCGTCGTCAACGGCACCGCCAAGGTGACCCGCGACGCGGAAACCCTGATCGTGCGGGAGAACGAAAGCGTTTATCTGCCGCTGGGGTGCGTACATCGGCTGGAGAACCCAGGCCGGATCCCGCTGACCCTGATCGAGGTTCAATCAGGCGCTTACCTGGGTGAGGACGACATCGTTCGCTTGCAGGATACCTACGGCCGGGCGTGAAACGTTGACACTCGATCCTGTAGCCGCCAGCGGCACGCTCGCGGCCGCGATGCACGAAACAGCGGCGTCGCACGCCGCAAGCGGCGATCGTGCCGGGCACCGTGCGGCCAATCGCCGCCGGAAGCCTACGGGCCGCCGCGGCGCGCCAGGGGTTCGATGAACTGCGGCTCGGTGTCCCAGGGGAACAGGATCCAGGTGTCCTGGGAGACCTCGGTAATGAAGCTGTCGACCATCGGCCGCCCGGCCGGCTTGGCATAGACGCAAGCAAAGTGGGCTTTCGGCAGCAGCGCGCGAACGACGCGGGCCGTGGTGCCGGAATCGACCAGGTCGTCCACGATTAGGAACCCTGCCCCGTCGGCGGCAGCCACTGGGGCTTTCGTGACAAACGGTTCGCCGCGGACTTCCTCCTGATAGGTGACGACGCAGACACTTTCGACCAGGCGCAGATCAAGTTCGCGGGCGATAATGGCGGCGGGAATCAGACCGCCCCGGCTGATCGCGACGATGCCGCTGAACGGACCCAGCCCCATCAACCGCCACGCCAGGGCGCGCGCGTCGCGATGAAGCTGATCCCAGGTCACGATATAGTAATGCGTTGCCATAGGCGCTTTTCGGCGGAAACCCGTGGCCGGTGCAAGCGGGTTCTGGATGCGGCCGATCTGGCCGCCCGGCGAAAACCTGGATAGTGACATTTTCCTCCGTTTGCGTCTTTGATGCGGCGATGGATGCCCAAACCCCCGTGCCCGACGCTGAGGAAGTCGCCCCGTTCCGCCTGCTGGCACCGGAACGCCCGTTCAGCCCCATAGTGTTCACCTCGGCGCACTCGGGCCGGGTCTACTCGCCTGATCTGATGTCGGGGGTCCGCCTGTATCCCCCCAGCTTGCGGCGCAGCGAGGACTGTTTCGTCGATGAGCTCTTCGCCGCGGCCCCGGCGCATGGCGCCCCGCTTTTGGCGGCTAATTTCCCGCGCGCCTTCTGCGATGCGAATCGCGAGGCGTGGGAACTTGACCCGGCCATGTTCACCGACCGGCTGCCCGATTGGGTGAACACCAGCAGCACAAGGGTCACCGCCGGCCTGGGGACGATCGCCCGGGTGGTCGCCTCAGGCGAGCCAATCTACGCGGCAAAGCTGCCGTTCGCCGAGGCAGAACGGCGGATCTACACATACTGGCGGCCGTTTCACGAGGCGCTGAACCGGCTCATTGGCGACATCAAGGATCGCTTCGGCTATTGCCTGGTGATCGACTGCCATTCCATGCCGTCCAGCGGGCCGGGCAAGCGAGGACATTCGCGACCGGTCGATTTCGTGCTGGGCGATCTGCATGGGTCGGCCTGCGCATCCCGCGTGACCCGGGCCGTCGACGCCCTGCTGAGCCAGCAGGGGCATCTTGTCCGCCGCAACGACCCGTACGCGGGCGGGTTCATCACCAGGCACTATGGTCGACCGGCAGACGATGTGCACGTTTTGCAGATCGAGATCGCCCGTGCTTTGTACATGGACGAAGCGACTTTCGAGCGTCTGCCCGGGTTTCCATCGATGAAGCAGCAGATCACCAAGCTGATCGATGCGATCACGATGCAGGTGCATGACCTGATCGGATAGCGCGGGACGGTGCCGAAAAGGGCCGGCGCCACCGGCGGCCGACCGGCGCAAGACGCATGACCCGATCAGTAAAGCGCCGTCCGTGATCGATCCTGGCGCCATTCTTGCTACGCCGGCTGATACATCCGCTGTCGCTTGATGGACCCTCATTCGGTATATCCTCGGCAGTGAACCCACCAGTGAGGCAGGCGTGAAAATCGGCGTCTTCATCCCCATCGGCAACAACGGCTGGCTGATCTCCGAGAATTCGCCGCAATACTGGCCGACATTCGCGCTGAACAAGCAGGTCACTCTCACCGCGGAACGTTACGGACTGGACTTCGTGCTGTCGATGATCAAGCTGCGCGGCTTTGGCGGCAAGACCGAATTCTGGGACCACAACCTGGAATCGTTCACGCTGATGGCCGGCCTGGCGGCGGTAACCAAACGCATCAAGCTGTTCGCCACCTGCGCCACCCTGGCGATCCCGCCGGCGATCGCGGCGCGCATGGCCTCGACGATCGACTCGATTTCGGATGGCCGCTTCGGCCTCAACCTGATCACCGGGTGGCAGAAGCCGGAATATTCTCAGATGGGGCTGTGGCCGGGCGACGCTTACTTCGGCAGCCGGTATCAATACGTCTCTGAATACATCCAGATCATGCGGCAACTGTGGGCAACCGGCCAGTCCGACTTCAAGGGCAAGTTCTTCCAGATGGAGGACTGCCGGCTCAGCCCGCGGCCGCAGGCGGACATGAAGATCATCTGCGCCGGGCAGAGCGAGGCCGGCATGGCGTTCTCCGCCCAGTACGCCGACTACAATTTCTGCTTCGGCAGGGGCGTCAACACCCCGACCGCCTTCGCCCCCACGGTGGACAAGCTGGCAGAGGCAACCCGCAAGACCGGGCGCGACGTCACCGCCTATGCCCTGTTCATGATCATCGCCGACGAAACCGACGCCGCCGCCCGGGCGAAATGGGACCATTACAAGGCGGGCGCGGATCACGAAGCGATTTCCTGGCTGGTCGATCAATCCGCGGTCGACAAGGCTTCCGGCGGCGATACCAACGTGCGTCAGATGGCGGACCCGGTATCGGCCGTGAACATCAACATGGGCACCCTGGTCGGCTCCTACGAAACCGTTGCCGGCCTGCTGGATCAGATCGCAGCGGTACCGGGATGTGAGGGCGTGCTGCTCACCTTTGACGACTTCATCAAGGGAACCGAGGACTTTGGCGCACGCATCCAACCCCTGATGAAGTCACGCCAGAATGTGGAGGTTGCCCGATGAATGCACCTGTTCCCAGCGGCTACGCCGCACCGGATGCGCGCACCGAGAGCGTGACGCTGCCGGCTCGTCCCGAGCCGCTGCGGCTGAAGCCGTCGGAGACCGCCGTGATCGTGGTCGACATACAAAACGCCTACGCCAGCGAGGGTGGATATCTCGATATCGCCGGGTTCGACGTCTCCGGCGCCCCGCCCGCCATCGCCAAAACCAAGACCGCTCTGCAAGCCGCGCGGGCCGCCGGCCTGACGGTCATCTTCTTCCAGAACGGCTGGGACCAGGACTACGTCGAGGCCGGCACCTCCGGCTCCCCCAACTTCCACAAATCCAACGCGCTGAAAACCATGCGTGCCAGGCCGGAGCTGAAAGGCACGCTGTTGGCCAAGGGAACCTGGGACTACGCCATCGTCGATGCGCTGACGCCGCAGCCGGGCGACATCGTCATTCCGAAGACCCGCTACAGCGGCTTCTTCAACACCAATGTCGACAGCGTGCTGCGCGCGCGCGGCATCCGCAACCTGATATTCACCGGAATCGCAACGAACGTGTGCGTCGAATCGTCGTTACGTGATGCGTTCCATCTGGAGTACTTCGCGGTCGTGCTCGAAGACGCTACGCATCACGCCGGGCCGGACTTCGTCCAGCAGGCCGCGATCTACAACATCGAGAAGTTCTTCGGCTGGGTCTCGACCGTTGCCGACTTCTGCGGCGCGATCGGCCAAGGTGCCCCCTTTGAGCATGATCGCGCCGAGCGGAACGTTCAGGGCGCGTGACTCATGCGATCAGACAAAGGCCAGAGCATGCTCGCGCCGAGCGGAACGTTCAGGACGCGTGAATCGTGCGATCAGACAAAAGCCAGAGCACGATCGCGCCGAGCGGAACGTTCACACCGGGCCAATCATGCGATCAGACGATGGTCACACCATTTTCAGGATGCGCGACCGGCCTGAACATGCGCTGGCCGCCCAACCTCCAGCCCACAAAGGATACGTCATGCCGAAGACTGTCGTTCTGCCCCCAGGCACCAGCACGCCGATCGCACCGTTCTCACCGGGGACGATGGCGGACGGGATCGTCTATGTCTCCGGCACCCTGGCGTTCGACAAGGATAATAACGTCGTCCACGTCGGTGACGCGGCGGCGCAGACCCGCCATGTGCTGGAAACGATCAAGTCGGTGGTCGAAACGGCGGGCGGCACGATGGCGGATGTGACGTTCAACTCCATCTTCGTGCGCGACTGGGCGGATTACGCGGCACTGAACAAGGTCTACGCCGAGTATTTCCCCGGCGCCAAACCCGCGCGGTTCTGCATCCAGTGTGGCCTGGTAAAGCCGGATGCACTGGTGGAAATCGCATCGATCGCGCACGTCGGCAAGAAGTAGCGACCGGTGTATCACGAAATCCACGGTCGCACCGACCCCGGCGCGCCGACGCTATTGCTATCCTCCGGCCTCGGCGGCGCGGCGCATTACTGGGCGCCGCAGATCCCCGCGCTGGCCGATAAATTCCGGGTGATCGCCTACGACCAGACCGGCACCGGACGTAGCGGCGGAACGCTGCCGCCGAACTACGCGATGACCGACATGGCGGCCGAGGTCGCAACCTTGCTCGACCAGCTCGCTATCAAGAAGGTCCATTTCATCGGCCATGCGCTCGGTGGCCTCATCGGACTTCAGCTTGCAGCCGACCGGCCGGGGCTGATCGACCGGCTGATCGTGGTGAACGCGTGGGCGAAGACGCATCCCCACACGCTGCGCTGCTTCACCGCGCGGAAAAGCCTGCTGCTGAACGCCGGCGTGGAAGCCTATGTCCAGGCGCAGCCGCTATTCCTTTATCCAGCCGCTTGGCTAGCCGACCGGCAGGACTGGCTGCTGCGACAGGATGCAGCCGGGATCGCGCATTTTCCGCCGCCCGATACCGTGCTACGACGGATCCAGGCGATCGAGGTGTTCGACCTGACAGCAGCTATCCCCTCGATAACCGCCGCCACTCTGGTCATCGCCACGAGGGACGACGTGCTGGTTCCCTGCACATGCTCGACCGCCCTCGCCGCCCAGCTGCCGCGGGCGCGACTGGCGCTGCTGGATCAGGGCGCCCACGCTTGCAACATCACCGATCCCGCCGGTTTCAACGCGATCGCGGCGGCGTTTCTACTGGAATCCTGAAGCCGGCGCCCACCGCTGACGTGGCTGCCGAGATCGATCCGGGGGCTTACCTGGCGCATCTCCAAGCCCTGAAGCACGTCCGGTCTTCCACCGGGTCCGGGTGGATCCGTCGGGCATCTTCAGCACGAATCGAAGCAGTCCGGTCAACACCAGGACGTTCACCAGAATATTGGGGCCAAAGCCAAACAAGGCGTTCGAGTCGCCGGGAACCCAGACCCTGGGCCGACCGACAAGTGCCGTCTTCGCGCTCATTGTGCCGCTGCTTTGATCATGGCCATGCCCGCAAGCGCCTGGACGACCGCGGCTGACCCAGCGACCCAGCCAAAGATGCCGCCTTGCGCGGCGATCATGCGCAGCCCCACCTCATGAAAGTCGGGGAAGTAGGAGCCGCAGCAATCCGAGACGACAAGACAGTCGTAGCCACGGTCGTTGGCTTCGCGGACCGAGGTGTTGACGCAGACCTCGGTGGTTACGCCGGTTACCACAAGCTGCTGGATGCCCCGGTTCCGCAGGATGGCGTGCAGGTCGGTGGCGAAGAACGCGCCCTTGCCCGGCTTGTCGATCACCGGCTCTCCACAAACCGGGTAAAGCTCGGGGATGGTGTCGTGGCCGGCTTGCCCACGCACCAGAATGCGGCCCATCGGGCCGGGATCGCCGATGCACGTGGCGCCACGGCCGCGGATTTTCTTGGCCGGCGGCAGGTCCGCCAGATCGGGACGGTGGCCTTCCCGTGTGTGGATGACCAATCCGCCCGCACCGCGCCACACCGACAGCAGCGCCTGGTTCGGCGCGATCGTTCGGCGCAGGTGCGAGACGTCATTGCCGAGCATGGCGCCGAACCCGCCGGGCTCGAGGAAGTCGCGCTGCATGTCGATGATCAGCAGCGCCGCTGCGGCCATGTTGAGGCGGAATTCGTAGGGTTCTGCCTCGATCAGCATAGCGTCCTCAAACTGGCCACTGATAAGCCTCGCTATTAATAAGTCTCCATGTTGCAAAAAGGAGGCCAATTTGGTGCAACCGGTTTGTTATCGACGCAAGCGACCCGCTGAGGCACGATAAACCAATGCACTTCGACCTGAAGCTGTGGCGAATGACCGCGGGCCTGCGACTCCAGATCGCACTCTCGGCTGGTCTGGGCCTGCTTGCCCTGGCGGTGGGGATCGCCCGCTTCGCCTTCCTGGGACAATTCCTCGCCGGGGTGTTTCGCGGCAAAGCCCCGATCCTGCCGCTGCTGGCCGCTGCCGGGGCGATCCTGCTGCGCGCCTGGCTGGACCATCGTCGCACCATGATCGCCCACCGCACCGCGGCCCGGGTGCAGGAAACCCTGCGCGGACGACTGTTCGACAAGATCGTGGCGCTCGGCCCGGCCTGGTTCGGCACCGAACGGACCGGCGGCATCATGCTGTCCATGGTCGATGGCGTGGAGCAGCTGCAGTCGTTCTTCGGCCAGTACCTGCCGCAGGTGACGATCGCCATCTTCGCGCCGCTGGCGATCTTCCTGTTCATCGCCTGGTGGGACGTTCCGGTCGCCACGGTGATGCTGGCGGCCGCGCTGTTCACCTTGATCCTGCCCGCGATCGTGCATCGGCAGACTGAACGGGCCTCCCGTCAGCGACAGTCCGCCTTCAAATCGTTCGGCGAGGAGTTCCTGGACGCCGTACAGGGATTGCCCACCCTGAAAGCCTTCGGCCAGAGCACCGCCTATGGCCGCATGCTGGCCGACAAGGCCCGAGCATTGTCGGACAGCACGTTCTGGGTGCTGTCGCTGAACGTGTTGACCCGCGGCTTCACCGACCTCGGCACCGCATTGGGGTCCGCCGCGGCGCTGGCCCTCGGCGCCTGGCGCGTCCGCCACGGCGCCATGAGCCTGGAGGCGCTGCTTATCGTGTTGATGGCGGGGACCGAGATCTTTCGGCCATTGCGCGACCTGCGTGGGGTGCTGCACCAGGGGTTGCATGGCCAGGCGGCGGCCGCCGGCATCAACACGCTGCTGGCCACCGCCGTGGCGAAACCAAGCGGTGACGCGGTTCCGCCCCTGGCGCCGGAGATCGTCTTTGACAAGGTCACCTTCGCCTACCCCGGCGGCCGCCGGGCGGCCCACACCGGCCTGACGTTCCGCATCGCCGCCGGCGAGCGTGTCGGGATCGTCGGACCAAGCGGCGCCGGCAAGTCCACCATCGTCCGGCTGCTATGCCGGCTCAATCAGGCGCAGACCGGTTGCATCCGCTTGGGCGGCCTTGATCTCAAGGATCTCGACCCGGCGCAGGTGCGCGGCATGATCGCCGTCGTCTCGCAGGACAGCTATCTGTTCCACGGCACCGTCGAGGAGAACCTGCGCCTCGGCCGGCCCGATGCGTCGCCCGCCGACCTCATCGCCGCTGCGACCGCGGCGAACGCCCATGGCTTCATCACCGCCCTGCCCGACGGCTACCACACCATCATCGGCGAGCGCGGCACAAGCCTGTCCGGCGGCCAGCGACAACGCATCGCCATCGCCCGGGCGCTGCTGCGCGATTCGCCGATCCTGGTCCTCGATGAGGCGTTGTCTTCCGTCGATACCGAAAACGAGGCGGTCATCCGGCAGGCGCTGGACCGGCTGATGGTGGGCCGCACAACGCTGATCCTGGCGCACCGCCTGTCCAGCGTGATCTCGGCCGACCGGATCGTGGTGCTCAACGACGGCGCGGTCGTGCAATCGGGGCATCATCGCGACCTGATCGGTCAGGACGGCCCGTATCGCGACCTGATGGGACCGCAGATCAGTGAACGCGACAACGCCGCTGGCCCGCTGCTCATGCCCGAGGCCGCGGCGCCGGATGCACCCGCCACCGGCGCCCCCATCGGCAGCCTGTCGGAGGATGCCGCGGCGGTGACGTGGCCCGCCACCATCCGCACTTTGCTGCGCGTCGTGCGCCCGTACTCCCGCCAGTTGGCGGTCACCGTACTGACCGGGATCGGCCGGGTGGTGGCGTTCATCGGCGTTAGCGTCTTCGGCGCCCTGGTCTTGGCCGCGGTTCGCAACGGCGGGCCGACCGGCGTTCTGATCGCCGCCCTGCTGGTCACCGCACCACTCGCCGGCCTGCTGCATTGGCTGGAATCCTGGATCGCTCACGCCATGGCCTATGCCCTGCTGGCCGACATGCGGATCGATCTGTTCCGCAAGCTCGACGCGCTGGCGCCGGCCTACCTGCTGCGCCGCCGGTCGGGTGATCTGGTTGCTCTGGCCACCCAGGACGTGGAGACGGTCGAGTACTTCTTCGCCCACACCATCGCCCCGGCCGTCGTCGCGGTGCTGGTGCCGATCAGCGTGCTGGTGGCTCTCAGCCGGATCGCCTGGCCGCTGGCTCTGGTGCTGGCGCCCTTCCTGATCTACGCTGGCGCCTCCCCGTTGCTTGGACGCCAGCGGATCGACCGGCTGGGGTCGGCCGCCAGAGGGGCGCTGGGCCTGATCGGCGCCCATGCCACCGAAACCATCCAGGGCCTCGCCGAACTGGTGATGTTCGGGGCCACGGCGCGGCGGCGGGTTGGGTTCATGACGGCGGTGCGCAGCTATCAAGGACTGCGCCTGTCGCTGCTGACCGACCTGTCGTTCCAGGCCGCCGCCCTGGATGCGGTCACCGGCCTCGGCGGCCTGACGGTGGCGGCGGCCGGGGCGGTGATGGTGACCCATGGTCTGATCGCACCGACCGTGCTGCCGCTGCTCGTGCTGATCTCGATCGCGGCGTTCCTGCCGGTCTCTGAAATCGCCCAGGTCGGCCGACAACTGGCGGATACCATCGCATCGACGCGCCGGCTGGCCGTGGTGCAGGCGGAACGCGTGAGCATCACCGACGGGTTTCGTGAGCCGCATGGCGGGTCCGGCGTCCGATTTCACAATGTGGACTTTACCTATCCAGGCCGCTCCGTGGCTGCCCTGCGAAAGATGTCGTTCGAGGTGCCCGCCGGCGCCACCGTCGCCCTCGTCGGCCCATCCGGTGCGGGCAAGACCACGGTGGCCAACATGCTGCTGCGGTTCTGGGATCCCGCGGCCGGATCGATCCGGCTGGACGGACTCGACCTGCGGGACCTGACGCTGGACGCGCTGCGCGGACGCATCGCCCTAGTCGCCCAGGACACTTATCTGTTCAATGACACGCTGGAGGCGAATGTCAGGCTGGCGCGGCCCGATGCGTCCACCGAACAAATCACCCTGGCGCTGTCCCAGGCAGCGCTGGCCGGATTTGTCGCCGGGCTGCCGGACGGGCTGGCGACCCGGGTGGGGGAGCGAGGCGTGCAGCTATCGGGCGGTCAGCGGCAGCGCATCGCCATCGCGCGCGCCTTTCTGAAGGACGCGCCGCTGCTCATCCTGGACGAGGCGACATCGCATCTGGATACCATCAGCGAGCAGGCGGTACGCGGCGCGCTGACCAGCCTGATGGCGAATCGCACCACGATCGTCATCGCCCACCGGCTATCCACGGTCCGAGCCGCCGACCTGATTTTGGTGCTGCGCGATGGTGGGGTGATCGAGCAGGGCACGCATGACGCGCTGATCAGCCAGGGCGGTTTCTATGCCCGCCTGGTGGACCACCAGATGGCGGGCGTCGCCGCCTGAGCCGTCCCATCAGCCAACGCGAACAAAAGCGCTGGAACGGCCCCGATCCGCGATCGCGCGACGGGCTGATACCGGCCGACACTTGCGTTGACCGATGCGCGCGCGCCGGGTTGGCGGGCGAGCGAGCACGCGAGCGAGGGGGCGGGGCGCGGAAAATGACTCTCATACCAGTCGGCGCAAGCGCCGCTTGCTATGAGATATTATTCGCATCGGTAACGTTATTGTGGGTTTCGCAATCGCCTCGTTCCGGCGATGTTGCACCTGGATGGGCTGGTAGCTCAGCGTTAGAGCACACGCTTGATAAGCGTGAGGTCGGACGGTTCAAATCCTCCCCGGCCCACCAATTCTCGTTACGACAACCCGCGCCGACGCTGGCGCCTGCGGTAGCGTCCTGCCGCCGAAGTTCGTCGCATCGTGCGACGGACGCAGGGGATAAGCAGGCCACTGAAAACCAAGAGCGCGTGTCCTGGATCAGAGGTTCGCGTAGCATAGCGAACTTCTGATCCAGGACACGCGCCAACCGGCTATCGCCTGAGCATCCCCCAGCGTTGGTGCAGAACTCTACACGTTGAAGCGGAACAGCAGGACGTCGCCGTCCTTCACCACATAGGTCTTGCCCTCCACCCGCATCCGGCCGGCTTCCTTCGCACCCTGCTCGCCATGATGCGCAACGAAGTCGCAATAGGCTATCGTTTCGCAGGCAATGAAACCTCGCTCGAAATCCTTGTGGATCACCGCGGCGGCACGCGGCGCCCGTGTGCCTTGGGTGATCGTCCACGCACGTGTTTCTTTCGGTCCGCAGGTGAAATAGGTCAGCAACGCCAGAAGCTCGTAGCCGGCTCGGATTACCTGGTCCAGGCCGCTTTGCGACAGCCCCAACGTCTCCAGGAACTCGCGGCGGTCGGCCGCGGGCAACTGCGACACTTCGGCCTCGATCGCCGCCGACACCACGATGGTCGGCGCATCCTGCGTCGCGGCCCACGCGCCCACCCGGTCGGAAAACCCGTTGCCGGTGGCGGCTGACGCCTCTTCCACGTTGCAGACATACAGCACCGGCTTCGAGGTCAGCAGTTGCAGCCGCCGCACCGCCTCTTCCTCGCCGGCCGGCATCGCGCTGCGGGCTGGCCTGCCCGCCTGCAGCGCGGCGACCAGCGGTTCCATCACCGCGACGGCCGAGAGGCTTTCCTTGTCGCCGCCGCGCGCCCGTTTTTGCGCCTGGATCAGCCGCCGCTCCAGACTGTCCAGGTCGGACAGCATCAGCTCGGTTTCCACCACCTCGATATCGCGCAACGGGTCGATCGAGCCCTCCACATGGGTGATGTCGCTGTCCTCGAAACAGCGCAGCACATGAATGATGGCATCGACCTCGCGGATGTTGGCGAGGAACTGATTGCCAAGGCCCTCGCCCTTGGAGGCACCGCGCACCAGCCCGGCGATGTCGACGAACTCCAGGCTGGTGGGCACGATCTTGATCGACTTGCCGATCTCCGCCAGCACCCCCAGGCGCGGGTCGGGCACGCCAACGCGGCCGATGTTCGGCTCGATCGTGCAGAACGGATAGTTCGCCGCCTGTGCCGCGGCGGTCGCGGTCAGTGCGTTGAACAGGGTCGATTTGCCGACGTTGGGCAGGCCGACGATGCCACAGTTGAAGCCCATCAGCGCGTCTCCCCATGGCTTGCAGGCTGGGTGTGCAAGGCGACGTTGCTCATGAAATCGGGATACCGGCCCTCGGCGAGCAGGCCAGCCGCATCCGCCACCGCGTCCAGCAACGCAACCAGCCAGGGCTTGTCGGCCTTGTCGAAGTTCCCCAGCACGTAGCCGAGCACGCGATCCTTCGAACCCGGATGGCCAATGCCGAGGCGCACCCGCCAGTAGTCCTGGCTGCCCAGCATCTTGTCCATGCTGCGCAGCCCGTTATGGCCCGCGGCGCCGCCCCCCTGCTTCACCCGCATCTTGCCCGGCGCCAGATCCAGTTCGTCGTGAAACGCCACGATCGCGGCGGGCGGTAGCTTGTAGAAGGCGGCCGCCTCCTGCACCGAACAGCCGGAGCTGTTCATGTAGGTCAGCGGCTTCAGCGCCAGGATTTTCTCGCCGGCGATGGACCCCTCCGCCAGTGCAGCCTTGAAACGACGCCGCCACGGCGAGAAACCGTGACGGGCCGCGATCACGTCCAATGCCATGAACCCGATGTTGTGGCGGTTGGCCGCCATCGCGGCCTCTGGATTGCCGAGGCCGGCCCAAAGCTGGGTCACCCGGTTCGCCACGATGCGAGCCAGATGATGCCTTGGTTCGTCCCGCCGCCGGCAGCGCCGCCGCGCACCACTAGCCCTTCTTGGCGGGCGCCTTGGAGCCGCCCTTCGCTGGCGCCGCGGTCGGGGCGCCAGCCACCGCGCCGGCTTCGGCGACCACTTCGATCTTCGTCGGCGGCACCACGGTCGCGACCACGAAGTCCCGATCGATCACCGGCTTGACCGTCTCGGTGCCTTTCAGATCATGCCAGCGGACATTGTCGTTGAAGTCCAGCGGGCCGAGGTCGGCGGTGAACTGTTCCGGAATGTGATCGGCGTCGCAATAGACCTCCACCGCGTGGCGCACGACGTTCAGCACCGCACCGCGCTTGATGCCGGGGCTGATCCCGTCGTTCTCGAAATGCACGGGGATGGCGACCTTGATCCGCTGCCCGGCGACGAGGCGCTGGAAATCGACGTGCTCCGGCGCATCGGATACCGGATGAAACTGCACGCCGCGGATCAGCGCGCGGATCGGTGCGGCACCGCTGCTGATCTCGTAGAGGCGGGATTGCCAACCGGGCCGGTGCAGCTCGCGAACCACCACCCGAGGGTCGAGCGCGATCAGGTCGGCGTCCTGCTTTCCGCCGTAGATGACGGCAGGCACCATGCCTGCCCGCCGAGTCGCCCGCGCCGCCCCCTTACCGCTTCGCGCGCGTACCTCGGCCTCGATCGTGACAACGTTGGCCATCGTATGCTCCTGAATGACAAACGCCGGCCTCCAGGGGTGCCGACGCGCGGGGGCGTGTAGCCCACGGCGCGCGTCGCGGCAAGCCCGGTGGCCGTCCGACGCCGGCCGCGCCGGCTCGCGATACGCCGCCAAGGCGACTGATCGGGCTGATCAGCCTAGAGCAACATCAACCTGATTGGAAGAATTTGGCTGATAAAGTTGCTCGTGGAACCAATCAGCTAGTGGTCCGCTCCCGACAGACGCATCCTCGCGGTCGGGTGAATCGGCCCATCAAATCAAATGCTAGTGGCAAAATTGGACGGACCTTTCCGTCGGATTTTGTCCGCTAGAGCGCGCTGACCGTTTACGGTCTGCCTAAAAGCGCTCTAGCCAGACGGCGGGCGCGTGACGCCGGAACACCCACCAGGTGATGCCGCCGACTAACGCCATCACGATCACCGGCTCCAGAGCCGAATCCGTGCGGCACAGCGGCAAGCCCCAGGTGCGCCGAAGGGGCCACGCCAGCCGCAGACCGCGCGGCGTCAGCATGTCGGCGGCCAGGTGGGACAGATAGCCGATCGCCACGGCTGCCACCGAACCGCGGCGATAGCCGGCGTGCGCCAGCAGCATCGTCATGCCGACCACCGCGATCGCCGAGTGGGTGATGCCGCGATGGCCCAAGGCCAAGGCAATGGCCGTCGAAACCGGCCTGGTGCGCCGCCCGACCCACGATTGCGGGTGGTCGATGTCGGGCAACAGCGATCCCACGACCACCAGCCCGAGGCAGATCGGGTTAAGGACGGGCACATGCAGGATCGGCGCCGTCGCGATCCAGGCCGCGATCCCGACGACGACATGAGAACGAGCCATCATCGGGCGGAGCTACAACCCCCCACCTCTGATCGACAAGCAGGGCCGGCCAGACCCAGCTTGACGGCCACTTCGGCGGCATCACCCGGTCGCCAAAACTTAAGACCACGCCAGTCAGACCCGAGTCGGCGGACGTTCACCCAGATCCTCGGCGAACCGCAACAGGTAGCCATCGGGGTCCTGAACCAGGAATTCGCGCTGCCCGCCCTCATGATCGCCGATGCGGTACCAGGCGTCGGCCGGTGCCTCATACAACGGCCAGCCGATGCGCTCGAGCGAGGCCAGGACCGGCTCGATCCGGTCGACGGCCAGTTGCAGGTTGATCCCGCGTCCGAACGGGCGCCGCATCTCCGCTGGCTCCCAGCGCCCATTCCGCTCGCACAGCATGACCTGCAGCGATCCGCGCGTGAGGTAGGCAAAACGCGCCGCCGGACGATCGAAGGCGATGGAAAAACCCAGCCCATCGCACCAGAACGCCAGACTTTCGGCGATATCGGAAACCGTCAGTTCGGGAACCAGACCAGCCCAACCGCCCGCTGGGGCGCCTCCGGTTCCAGGTGAGGCAGCCCTGGCAACCGGGTCCTCAAGCGGCGGCAGCTGTCCGGGTGTTTCGTGCGTCATGAATTCTGCCCTCCTGCTTGTCTTGTGGCGGCTTTCATGCGGCCGCGACCTGCCTTGACAACGGCTCTGCGTCCAACATCCGCGCCCCCAACATCCGTAAACACCCGACCCTTGCCGAACGCCCGCGGGAAAGCCGATGATGCCGGTCGTCGTCGCGAACATCCCGCCGCGTCAAGCGGATATTTCAGATGAAAGGCAACACACGGGGCTTCGCTGACAGGCGAGACCAACCGAGGCCTGAAAGGAGCTTCGATGGACCACAGCCCGGCCAGCGCAGCGGTGCACAGCCCGACCAGCGCAGCGGTGATCGATGCCGGCGATTTCATCGGCGGCGCCATCGCCAGGAAGTCCGCGGCGGAAGGGTCCCTGGTTTTCGCCGGACGGCGCAATGGCGGCAAACTCACGCGATTACTTCAAGAGATCGAAACCGCGGACCTTTGAACAGGATACCCGTCCCCTTGGCGAAAGATGGTAAGGTCATGAGCAAGCTCGAGTTTCACTTCGATTTCGGCAGTCCGAACGCCTATCTCAGCCATCTCGTGATCCCCGCGATCGAGCAACGGACCGCAACCAAATTCGCCTATGTGCCGGTCTTGCTCGGCGGCGTGTTCAAGCTCACCGGCAACCGCTCCCCCGCCGAGAGCATGGCAGGCATCCGCAACAAGCCGGAGTATCAGCAACTCGAGACGCGGCGCTTCATCGAGCGCCACCAGATCACCACGTTTCGGCCCAATCCGTTCTTTCCCGTCAATACGCTGCAACTGATGCGCGGCGCCGTGGCCGCCCGGCGCCTCGGTATCTTCGAGCGGTACGTCGACGAGATGTTTCGCCACATGTGGGCCGTCCCGAAGAAGCTGGACGACCCCGCCGTGCTCCGGACGGTGTTCGCCGAGGCAGGGCTCGACGGCGAAAAGCTGACCGCCTTGACGCAGGCGCAGGAGGTCAAGGACGAACTGCTTGCCAGCACCCAGTGCTCGGTGGATCGGGGCAGCTTTGGGTCGCCCACCTTCTTCGTCGGCGAGCAGATTTTCTTCGGCAAGGACCGCCTCGCCGATGTCGAGGAGACAATCGTGCGAACCAACGCCTGACCGTTCGCCCCGGTATGGCCAGGCGGATCAGACGGTCCCCGCATATCCGGCCTTTCGCCGCTGGCCCAATATGCACTATAGTGCATTCAACCGAGGCACCACGCTCGGATGACGGTTGCTGAATTGCTGAACGGCGACAATCAGGAGGCAGCGTATCGAGATGGATCTAGGCAACGCCGTCGACTGGTTCGTCGACCGGCACAAGGCAAACGGAGACGCCGAGCGGTTGGCCTTCCGTGATCCATGGCGGTCGCTGACCTACGCCGAGCTGGCCACGCAGACGGCTCGTTTCGCCGGGGCGCTGCGGCAGGCCGGCATCGGGCGGGAACGGCGGGTGATCCTGCTTCTGCAGGACACCATCGATTTCCCGATCGCGTTCTGGGGCACGATGCGTGCGGGGGCCGTGCCCGTACCACTCAACACGCTGCTGACGGCCGAAACGGTCGGCTACATTCTGGCCGACAGCCGCGCCGATGCGGCGGTCCTTTCGACAAACCTGCTGGAGAGCTTAGGCGAGGTGCTGCGTGGCGCCGGCCTGCGGCTCATGGTCGCCGCACCGCTCGACGGCTCATCGCCGAGCCAATCGCCGCCCGGCTGGCCCGATGGCGGCTGCACCGGGATCGCGGCGTTCCTCGCCGCTGGCGATCCGGATACGCCACCGGCGCAGGCTTCTGCCGATGAGGTCGCCTTTTGGCTCTATTCGTCCGGTTCCACCGGCGCGCCGAAGGGCGTGCGGCACGTCCATTCCAGTCTGCGGTTCACCGCCCAGACCTATGCCGAGAAGGTGCTGGGCATCGGCCGCGATGACGTGATGTTCTCCGCGGCGAAGGCGTTTCACGCCTACGGACTGGGCAACAGCCTGACGTTCCCGATGTCGGTGGCGGCATCCGCCATCCTGCTGCCCGATCGGCCAACCCCGGACGCCGTCCTGGCGACGATGCGCACGCATAACCCGACATTGTTCGGCGGCATTCCAACCTTGTACGCCGGTCTGCTGGCAAACCCGTATCTCGTTCCGGGGGCCGGTTCGTCGCGCCTGCGGCGCTGCATCTCGGCTGGCGAGGCACTGCCCGCCGACGTCGGCACGCGATGGAAATCCCTTGTCGGGGTCGATATCCTGGACGGGATCGGCTCGACCGAACTGCTGCACATCGTCATCAGCAACACCCCGCACGACCTTCGTTACGGCACCAGCGGCAAGCCGGTGCCGGGCTATGATGCCCGCATCGTAGACGAGCACGACCGCCCGGTGCCGCATGGGGAACCCGGCGAACTGATCGTCCGCGGCGATAGCGCTGCCGATGGCTATTGGAACCAGCGCGCCAAGACGCGGCGGACCTTCCAGGGCGAATGGACCTACACCGGGGATACCTATACCCGCGACGCCGAAGGCTACTTCCGCTTTCAGGGCCGCAGCGACGAGATGCTGAAGGTCAGCGGCGTCTGGGTGTCGCCGTTCGAGGTCGAGGAAGCATTGATCACCCATCCCGCTGTGCTGGAGGCTGCGGTGATCGGCCGACGGGATCGCGACGGGCTGGTCAAGCCCAAGGCGTTCGTGATCCTGCGCGATGCCGCGGGCGCGGCGGACGCGCTGGCCACTGAACTGCAGGCGCACGTGAAACAGCGGATCGGGGTGTGGAAATATCCCCGCTGGATCGAATTCGTCGAAGCTCTGCCGAAGACCGCCACCGGAAAAATCCAGCGCTTTCGGCTGCGAGAGGTCTGATGCACGCCGGCAGCATTCATGTTGTATACGGAACGTTAGAGAGCGGCTGGTGGGGACCGGAGCCATCCGACGCGCCGACCTTGGTGCTGCTGCATGAGGGCCTGGGCAGCGTCGCACGCTGGCGCGACGTGCCCGAACGTCTGGCATCCACCACCGGATGGGGCGTGTTCGCCTACTCGCGCTTTGGCTACGGCAAGTCTGATCCGGCCGCCCTGCCGCGGCCCATGACCTACATGCATCGCGAGGCAGACGTGGTGCTGCCCGAGGTGCTGGTGGCAGCGGGCATCCAGCGTGCGGTGCTGGTTGGTCATTCCGATGGTGGTTCTATCGCGGCGATTTACGCCGGGTCGCCCGCCGCGTCCCGGTCGCATCGGACGGCCACGAGACAATCCGATACAACGGACGACGTCATCAAAAAGGCCAATCCAGAACTGCTGGGCTTGGTCACGATCGCCGCCCATTTCATCGTTGAGGACCTGAACATCGCCAGTATTCGCCAAATCAAGGCAGAGTACGAGACCGGCGCGCTACGCCAGCGCCTCGCACGCTACCATCGTGATGTCGACATGGCGTTCGCGGGCTGGAATGACGCCTGGCTGGACCCGCGGTTCCGCGACTTCGACATCACCGGCCTGCTGCCGGCCATCAACGTGCCCATCCTGGCTCTGCAGGGCGAGGACGATCCGTATGGCACCGCCGAACAGCTCTGCGTCCTCGAGGCCAATGTGCAGACTTCGATCACGACCCGACTGATCGCGGGCGCCCGGCATGCGCCGCATCTGGAGGCCATGGAGGCCACGCTGGAGGCAATCACCAGCTTCATCGCCACGCTGCCGCGAGGTATCTCGACGTGATCGATTTCCAGACCAGCCCGAGCCGCTACCGCCATTGGAAACTTGCCTTCGATGGTGCGGTCGCGACGCTGACGATGGATGTCGATCCGGCCGGGGGACTGATGGATGGTTACGAATTAAAACTGAATTCCTATGACCTTGGCGTGGACATCGAACTGGCCGATGCCGTGCAACGGCTGCGCTTCGAGCATCCCGAGGTCAAAACCGTTATTCTGCGGTCAGGCAAACCGGGCGTCTTCTGCGCCGGCGCCAACATCCGCATGCTCGGCCAGGCCTCGCACGGCCACAAGGTGAACTTCTGTAAGTTCACCAACGAAACGAGACTGTCGATCGAGGACGCTTCGGAAAACTCCGGCCAGACCTACATCGCCGCGATTAGCGGCAGCGCCGCCGGCGGCGGATATGAGCTCGCGGTCACCACCGACCACATCATGCTGATCGACGACCGACGCTCATCGGTTTCGCTGCCGGAACTGCCGCTGCTGGCCGTATTGCCGGGCACCGGCGGCCTGACGCGGCTGACCGACAAGCGCCGCGTGCGCCGCGACCGAGCCGACATCTTCTGCACGGCGGAGGAAGGCGTGCGTGGCCGCCGCGCGGTCGAATGGCGGTTGGTCGATGAGGTCGTCGCGCCCTCCAACTGGGAGGCGAAGGTCACCGAACGGGCGCTGGAGCTGGCCGCGCGATCCGATCGGGATGGGACCACGGGGATTACCCTGACACCGCTGCAGCGCGGCTTCGCCGACAACGCGATCAGCTACCCGCATGTTCAGGTCGCTATCGATCGTGCCGGGCGCACCGTGACGATCACCATCCAGGGGCCGTCCGATCTTCCCGGCGACCTGCGTGGCATCCATGACAGCGGCGCCGCCTTCTGGCCGCTGGCGATGGCGCGGGAACTGGATGATGCGTTACTGCATCTGCGGCTGAACGAGCCGTCGATCGGACTGATCGTGTTCCGGTCGATCGGCGATCCGGCCCAGGTGCTCGCCGCCGACAGCCTGCTGGAGCAGTACCAGGCCGATTGGCTGGTACGCGAAGTCCGCCTGCTGCTGAAGCGCGTGCTGAAGCGGGTCGACATGATGGCCCGCAGCCTGATCACACTGATCGAGCCGGCAAGCTGCTTCGCCGGCACCCTGGCCGAACTGGTCTTCGCCGCCGACCGCGCGCTCATGTTCGCGGGCGTGGCCGCCGGCGACAACCGCCAGCCCGCCACGTTGCACCTGTCAGCACTGAATTTCTCCGCGTTCGCCATGGGCAACGGCCTGTCCCGACTGGCTAACCGTTTCTATGGAGAACCGGATTCAGTCAGCCAGGCCGCCGGCCTGATCGGCGAAACGCTCGATGCCGAGACCGCGGAAGAACACGGGCTTGTCACCTTCGCCTATGACAACACCGACTGGGACGATGAAGTGCGGCTGATCCTGGAGGAACGAGCGTCGTTCTCCCCCGATGCACTAACCGGTCTGGAAGCCAACCTTCGGTTTGCCGGCCCCGAAACGATGGAGACCCGCATCTTCGGCCGCCTGACCGCGTGGCAGAACTGGATCTTCCAGCGGCCCAATGCGGTGGGCGAAACCGGCTCGCTGAAACGATACGGGTCCGGCGTGCGACCGGACTTCAACACTGAACGCGTCTGAAAGGATCTTACCATGCCAGATGGCGGCCAAATCGATTATGACGGCCTGATCCCGAACAATGTCGGTCTCGCCGGTGATCTACGCGTCCGCAAGGCGCTGGAAACCTGGCATCCCGGCTACATCGACTGGTGGAAGTCGATGGGCCCCGAGGGGTTCCAAAACGCCCCCGTCTTCCTGCGCACCGCTGTCGGCGTCGGCAGCGATGGCTGGGCAAAATATGGCTTCGTTCGCATGCCGGAATACCGCTGGGGCATCCTGCTCGCCCCCGCCGTCGAAGGCCGCACCATCCCCTTCGGCGCCCACAAAGGTGAACCGGCCTGGCAGGAAGTCCCCGGCGAGTATCGTGCCATGCTGCGCCGCCTGCTCGTTATCCAGGGCGACACCGAACCGGCCTCGGTCGAGCAACAGCGCCACCTCGGCGCCACCGCCCCATCGCTTTACGACATGCGCAACCTGTTCCAGGTGAATGTCGAGGAGGGCCGCCATCTCTGGGCCATGGTGTATCTGCTGCAAAAGTACTTCGGCCGCGATGGCCGCGAGGAAGCGGCAGACCTGTTGCGCCGGCGCTCCGGTGATCAGGACACGCCGCGCATGCTGGGTGCCTTCAACGAACAGACGCCGGATTGGCTGTCGTTCTTCATGTTCACCTTCTTCACCGATCGCGACGGCAAGATGCAGCTCGCGGCGCTCGCACAATCAGGCTTCGATCCGCTGTCGCGCACCTGCCGCTTCATGCTGACCGAGGAAGCGCACCACATGTTCGTCGGAGAAACCGGCGTCGCCCGGGTCATCCAGCGCACCGCCGAGGCCATGACGGCGGCCGGCATTGACGACCCTTACGATATCCAGCGCGTGCGCGCCCTGGGCGTGATCGATCTGCCGACGATCCAGAAGAAGGCCAACCTGCATTTTTCGCTGACGCTCGACCTGTTCGGCAACGAGATCAGCACCAACGCCGCGAACGCCTTCAACGCCGGGCTGAAGGGCCGCTATCGCGAAGACAGGCTGACCGACGATCACCAGCTGACATCAGCGGTCTATCCCGTGCTGCGGCCCCGCGACGGCGCCATCGTGAACGAGAACGTTCCGGCGCTGTCAGCGCTGAACATGCGGCTGCGCGACGATTATGTCGAAGACGCCGAAGCTGGCGTGAGCCGCTGGAACCGTGTGCTGGAGCGCGCCGGAATCAACTTCCGCATCACCCTGCCCCACGTTGCCTTCAACCGCCGCATCGGCGAATTCAGCGTTCTGCATACCGACACCGACGGCAAGCCGGTCTGCCGCGAGGCCTGGCTTGCGACCCAGCAGTCGATGCTGCCATCTGCCGAGGACAACCTGTTCATTACCAGCCTGATGCGGACCGCACGCGAGCCCGGCAGCTATGCCGGATGGATCGCACCGCCACGCCACGGGATCGACAACATGCCAGGCGATTTCGAGTATGTGCAGATCGAACGTTGATCGTTCGGCATCGGGATAGCCATTCTCGCCCGTCCGCGGGCTGAACCGGCATGGCTGCCAGTCACGAAATCATCCTGGTCGCGGGCGTGCTGTGCCTGCTCGCCATCTTCGCGGGCCTGGTGTCCGCCCGGATCGGCACGCCGCTGCTTCTGGTGTTCATCGGCGTCGGCATGCTGGCCGGCGAGGATGGACCGGGCGGCATCCAGTTCGACGACTTCCAGGCGGCCTACCTGATCGGCAGCCTCGCCCTGGCGGCCATCCTGTTTCAGGGCGGCCTCAGCACTGAACGCGGAATGATCCAGCAGGCGCTGTGGCCGTCGATGGCACTTGCGACCGTCGGTGTCGTGGTCAGCGCTGGTGTGGTCGGCGCCGCCGCTCGCTGGCTGTTCGACTTCTCCTGGCACCAGGCTCTGCTGTTAGGGGCAGCCACGGCACCGACCGACGCCGCCGCCGTTTCCGTCCTGCTGCGTCTGTCGCGCGCCGCGGTGCCGGCACGGGTGACGGCGGCGCTGGAAGTCGAGTCGGGGCTGAACGACCCGATGAGCGTCTTCCTGACGGTGGGCCTGGTCGAACTGCTGACCGCGCCCGGCGGCTTGAGCCCCGCCAGCGCCGGACTGATGTTCCTGAAAGAGATGGGCGGAGGCGCGGCGATCGGATTGATCAGTGGGTACGTCGTGCTGTGGCTGTTCCGGCGACTGAAAACCGATCGGTCGGTGTTCCCGGTCGTCGCCGTCGGGGGTGCCCTGGCGATCTTCGGCGGGGCGCAGGTTGTCGGCTCCAGCGGCTTTCTGGCCGTCTATCTGGCCGGCCTGGTCATCGGTAACTACGAGCACCCGGCTAGAGAACCGGTCACCCGCTTCTTCGGTGCCCTCGGTTGGCTGGCGCAGATCGCCCTCTTTCTCATGCTCGGTCTGCTGGTTACGCCGCATCAACTGCCGCCGCTGATACTGCCCGCTCTCGCCCTGGCCGTCGTGCTGATCCTGCTCGCACGCCCGCTCGGCGTCGCCGCCTGCCTGTTGCCCTTCCGATGGGGCCTGCGGGAGACCCTGTTCATCGCTTGGGTCGGCCTGCGCGGGGCCGTGCCGATCTACCTCACCATCATCCCCTTGCTGACCGGCGTCAGCAGCGGCCAAGTCATCTTCAACGTCGTGTTCGTCATCGTGATCGTTTCTGTCGCAGTGCAAGGATGGACGATCTCCCCGGCAGCCCGGCTGCTCGGGCTGCAAGCGGTAAGCCAGAAATAAACCCGCCGCACCCAGACCAATCGGGATCAATCGTGGTCCGACAGCGCGGGCTTGCGCGCCGCCCGCGGTCGGATCGGCCGCAACGGGTTTACAGGCCCGCCCGCCGGCGTACTATCCCCGCCAAAGCGGAGGAACACTGACAATGATAACCAAATTCGACAGCCTCTATGCCGGCCACGTGGACCTGGAGAACATCGGCTACGCCGGCACCCCGATCAACGATCGGCTTTTCGACAACGCCCATTTGTCCACCGCGCTGGAAAAAGCTCAGTCAGTGGCCCAGCTTATGGACGGGCTCGGTTTTTCGACGTTCTGGATGGCGGAGCATCATTTCCAGCGCGAGGGCACCGAATGCATCCCCAACGTGCTGCTGATGGCGCTGCATCTGACCCATGTGACAAAGAACATGAAGATCGGCTGCGGCTTCAATATCGCGCCGATGTGGCACCCCCTGCGCCTCGCCGAGGATTACGCGATGGCCGACATCCTCTCCAAAGGTCGTGTGGTGTTCGGCGTCGGCCGCGGCTATCATACACGGGAAGTCGAGACCTTCGGCGCGCCGCTGACGGATCAGGAAGCCAACCGCGAACTGTTCGAGGAACAGGTCGACATCATCTTCAAGGCCTTCAACAACGAGACGTTCTCGCACCAGGGCAAGCACTACACGTTGCCGCCGGAAGTGCCGTACCGTGGCTACACCTTGAAGGATCTGACCCTGGTGCCGCGTCCCGCGCGCCTGCCGGTGGAATGCTGGCAACCCATTCAGGGCGGTTCGGAACGCGCTCTGGCGTTCATGGCCAAGCACGGCATCCAGGGCATGGTCGGCGGCGGTTCGGCCGAGGGCGGTGCGATGCACAGCGTGGTGCTGAAATGGCAGCAGGAACACGCCAGGATCGGCAAGCATATCGACCTGGGCGAACGTCTGTGCTTCGGCTTTCATTTTTATATCGGCGACAGCAAGGACCAGTGCGTCCGCGACGCCGCCAAGTATTATGAAGAAAACATGAAGATGTTCGGCGAACTGCGGCTAAACCGGGCAATGACGGAAGAGCAGATCGCGATCATGCGCGATCCGGCGCGGGCGCCCACTGCGAAGCTGCCGAGGATCGAGGATGCGGTGCAGTCCGGCGGTTTCCTCACCGGATCATCCGACGAGATCATCGACCATCTGAAGAAGCTGGAAAAGGCCTATCCGGGCCTGGATCGGGTCTCGGTCAGTCTCTCGGTCGGGGTGCCGAAGACGGTGGCGCTGGAGCAGCTGGAACGCTTCGCCAAGGAGGTCATGCCCGCCTTCAAGGGATCGCGGATCGACATCCAGGAACCGGAAATGGCGAAATAGTTGATCGACCCGCTAGCAGTGGGCCCGCGGATCTATCTCGCGGGCCCAATGGTCTTCGATACGAACCCGGTTGCCATCTTCGATCGGATGAAGACGCTCTGCCGTCCACATGGCGTCGTCGGGGTCGCCCCGCTCGATAACCAGATGGGCCTCGAAGGCATCGCCCCTGGCAAGCACTTGCTCGAGCAGATCGTCCGTGCCGACATCGCGTTGATGGATCGGCTGGAAGCCGCGGTCTTCTGCCTCGACGGCTTTCGCCGTGGACCCGAGATGGATGCCGGCACCGCGTTCGAGATCGGCTACATGAAAGCCCTGGGAAAGCCAATGGCCGGATGGACCCGCGACCCGCGTCGTTATCCGCAGCGGGTCGCCGCGTTCTTTCATACCACCTTTGGCGAAGCGCTGAACCCAACCTCGGCCGGTTCGGTTGGCGGCACCTCGGGATCGTTACGCGATCCCGACGGGATTCTAGTGCATTCCCAGGACTGCTTCCAGAACGCCATGGTCCACGTCGGCATCGAGTTGGCGGGTGGGGCGGTCGTCGCGGACTCTGACTGGGAACGGGCCTTCAACCTTGCGGTCGCATCGGTGGCTGAGCAGCTTGGCACCAGGCCGGTTAAAGCAAAAACCGAGCTTCCATGACCTCGGGATCGTCGGCTATGCGGTGGACCGCGAAGCCGAGATGGCGAATGAACGCCAGCATTGGCTGATTGTCGGCCAGGATCTGGCCGACCACCTCGGTCAGGCCGCGCATTCTGGCCCACGCGATCAGCCGCCGCATCAGGTGCGAGGCCAGACCGCGACCCTTCATGTCCGCCTGCACGATCACCGCGAATTCTCCGGACTGCCCATCCGCGTCGGACACCAGTCTGGCAACACCAACGGTATCACCTGTGGTCTCGTTAACCGCGACAAAAGCCATTTCCCGCTCGTAATCGACCTGGGTCAGGCGGACAGTCTGTTCAGCTGATAGTTCACGCATCGCGCTGAAGAAACGATAACGGATATCCTGCGGCGACAACCGGGCAAAGAACGCACTGTGAGCTGCCGCGTCTTCTGGCCGGATCGGCCGGATAACCATCTGATCCGACCCGAACCGGCGGGGTTCGACCAGTTCGACCGGATAGGGCGCGATCGCCAACCCGGCCAGGGGCTCGTCTGCCCCACGCAGCCGCAGCCATGCGTCGGCGGCCAGCACACCCTCGGCGTCGACGAACAGCGACGGCACATCCAGCACCGCGATTTCGGGAAAATCGACGATCAACTGGCTGATCCGCACCAGCGTCTGCGCCACCGCGTCCGAATTGGCCGGTGCATGGTCCCGCAGCAACCGCCCCAGCGCCGCGCCGGCCGGGCAGCGCATGATCAAGCCCCTCGCCAGCGCAAGGTTCAGCGGCGGCAGATCGACCGCTCGGTCGGCCGGATGCGCCGAGGTACCGCCGCGGCCGAACGTGATCACCGGCCCGAACGACGCATCGTCCGCCACCCGCACCGCGACTTCCCGTGATCGGCCGACGTAGCGCTGCACCAGAAGCTCACCGGAAAGCCCGGATCGTTTGGCGCGGGTCGACAGCAGTTCGGCGGCAACGGCAACCTGCGCGGCGTCGTGCAGATCAAACAGGTCGCCGACCGGAAGCCGATCCCCGGGCGCCGAACGACCGCTCAGCTTGACCACCGCGGGGAAGCCAAGCAGCCGAGCCGCGGCAACAGCATCCAAGGGGCCGGCGGCAAAGCGGGTCGGCACGATGGGGATGCCGTAAGCCGACAGGATGTCCAGCGACTCATCTGGGGTCAGCGTCAGACGGCCACCGGCGCGCATCCGCGCAAAACAGCGGCGAACCCTGTCCCGCTCAGGCGCCAGATGCAACACGGCGCTGGGGGGCAGTTCGCGGGCAGCCTCACGATTACGCCGGTCGCGGACCAGGTAGTCGAACCCCTGGACCGCCTGATCGGGCGTGGCAAACACCGTCAGGCCGGCCCGCGCGAGGCTGGCCCGATACATCTGCCCGGTGGATTGGCCCATGGCGCAGACCAACAGAGCAGCGCGTAGATCGGGCGGCTTGTGGCAAAGGCAGACGATGGCGGCCTCGTCTGCCTGACCCTCGGGGGCATGAACAACCAGGACGCCACCGATATCTGGCCGACGGGCAAGGCTGAACGCGGTCTCGGGCAGATCGGCGGACGCGACATGGGTGAAGGTTTCCCCCGATCGCAGGTTCAGGCCCTGCCGCAGCGCGCTGTCGGCTGCGAGCCGGCCGGGTCCAATAGCGTTGCTGACGATCGCCAACGCCTCGTTCCACCGGCCGGAGCGGGCCGGTTTCGCGCGCGACAGCGTTTCCGCCGCGGCAAGCAGGTCTTCCAGGCGTTTGACATAAAGCACCCCGGCCCGGCGGAGGGCTGCCTCGAACGACAGGTCGGCGGCGCCGTCCGAATCCAGCAGCCTCACGCCGGCGCGGATCGCCACCACGGGACGCAATCGGGCGGCGGCGCTGGCGGCCGACAGGAACTGGCGATGGTTCTTGACGCGCCGGATGTCCAGCAGGATCGCACCGGTCGAAGGATCGCGCGACAGCCAGTCCAGGGTCATGCCGAAGCCGATGTCGGCGTTCGCACCAAGACCCACGATGTGGCTGAACCCCACGCCGTTCGGCCCGGCCCAGTCAATGATGGTCCGACTCAGCGCCGCGGATTGCGAGACTAGGGCCAGGCGGCCGGGCGGCGGCGGAAGGTGGGATCGCGTGGCGTTCAGGTGCAAAGCCGGGACGGCCAGGCCAAACGCATGCGGGCCAAGGGCGCGGACCCCGGTGCGTGCGGCGTGGGCCGCCAGGTCGTCGGCCGAACCGGGAACGATGGCGGCGAAGCAATGGGCCTTCGCTAGCGCGGTCATCGCGGCGCCAACCTGGTCAGCCGCGACGGCCAGCACCGCCAGAGCGGTGTTTTCAACCAACCCGGTGTGCATGTCCCCCTTGAAGCCGCCGGCGGCGATGTTGGCGGCGATTTGGCCGCCCGCCTCGGTCTCCGCGCCGATAACGGCGACCGAAGCCGGATGGAACAAGGCGGCCGGGTCGAAGCGGCCGGCGGGTTTGAAGCGGGGGATTGTCATAGTGCGATGCGCCATAAGGGCTCGCCGCCTGATCGAGGCAAGTTGCAATCCCGCGTCACCTGCCGTTGCATGGCAGGCGGACGCTGAGGAAGGGAACGCAAGCATGTCGGATCGATCAGGCTGGGACCCGGAGATGGCTGCATTTACCGCGGAACAGGAGAGGGCCGCGTCTGCCTATCCGACGGTCAGGGCGGAGCTGCCGCTGGCGCCTCATCGCAGGATCAACGACCTGCTGGGCATGCGGACGGCGACCGGCGGGCCAAAGATGGCCGAGACCACCGATCGGTTCGTCGATGCGCGGGGGCGGCGGATATTCTGCCGGGTGTTCCGCCCGGTGACCGACCGGGTCATCCCGACACTGATCTATTTCCACGGCGGCGGCTGGGTCTGGGCCAATGTCGACACCCATGACCGGATGACCCGCGAATACGCCGCGGCGGGGTCTGTCGCCGTGGTCAGTGTAGACTACGCGCTGTCGCCGGAAGCAAAGTTTCCCCAGGCGCTGGAGGAATGCACCGCGGTCGTGCGTTACCTCGCCGAACACGGCACCGCGTGGGGGCTGGATCCGACACGGATCTTCGTCGGCGGCGACTCGGCTGGCGGCAATCTGGCCCTGGCAACAGCGTTGCTGCTGCGCGACACCGCGGGTCCGGCGCTGGCCGGGGTGCTCGCGAACTACCCGGTCAGCGACGCACGCTTCGATACACCCAGCTATCAGGCATATGGCGCCGGCGGCTATGGGCTCAGCACCGAGCGGATGGCGTTCTACTGGAGCGTTTATGTGCCGCACGACATCGACCGGCTGCACCCCCTGGCCGCGCCGTTGCGGGCGGACCTGAGCGGGCTGCCGCCGGTGATGGTGCTACTGGCGGAACTCGATGTGCTGCGATCGGAGGGCGAGGCGCTGGTGGCCAAGCTGCGCGCATCCGGCGTGGCGACGGAAACGGAAACCTTCGCCGGCACCGTGCACGGCTTCCTGCGGGCAACCGGTTCGGTGCGGAAGGCCCGCGATGCGGTGGCGATGGCGGGCGCATGGATGCGGCGGATCAGCGAGCACTAGTCGAATCTACACCGAGCTAAGCCTGCTCGCCAGAACTTGCGCTAATTAGCTACTCGCGTAGAACTGCAGACAGACCCGGTCATCCTTCTTGACTCGATCTATCGCAGGTCCGACCTTGTCACCGCGTTGAGCTTCCCGTGGGCTGCGAGCTTTCCACAGGCGAGATCGCGGCGAGTGAGCGGGTGCAGGGGAACTTCTGTCCTGTCCGCACTGACCCCCAATAGCTCAGGCCCCCAAGGGTACAGGCAGGCGCGGGGTTTAGCGCCTCGCGCGCATGTGCGCGCCCCGTCCGACAATTAGACGGCCGCCTTTCGGAACGCCCGCCGGCGGAGACCGTTGTCAGGCTGCCGCACCGCCCGGCGCGGTGCAAAAGCGAAAGACATTATCTTACCAACCAACCAGCCGATAATCGCTGATCCCGACATTCGCCGCCTGTCGGACGAGGACCTCGAACGGGCCGTTCAGGAGGCAAAACACGAGCTTGATCGGCCGCAAGGAGTAGTCATGCCGAATACCCCTGTTTGTTACCAACCATCATTTGAGCAACCCGCGCCGGACGAGGCCGGGACCACCGAGGCCCTCGGCGCCACGATGCGCAGCATCCTCGAAACCACGTCGGAGGACTACGGCCGCGCGGTGCGCAGCGTGCACGCGAAGAGCCACGCATTGCTGAAAGGCGAGCTACGCGTGCTGCCCAGCCTTCCAGAATCGCTGGCTCAGGGGGTGTTCGCCGACGCGCTGACCTATCCGGTCGTTTTACGGTTTTCGACCAATCCCGGTGACATCCTGGATGACAGCGTGTCGGCGCCGCGCGGCTTGGCGGTGAAAATCGTGGGCGTGTCCGGTGAGCGGCTGCCGGGCTCGGAAAGCGACGCGACTCAGGATTTTGTCATGATCAACGCGCCGGTCTTCGTCGCGGCGACCCCCAAGGCATTCCTTGGCACGCTGAAGGCGCTAGCGGCCACGACCGATCGTGCGCAATGGGCCAAGAAGGCGCTGTCTACCGTCATGCGCGGCGTGGAGACGGCATTGGAGGCGGTCGGCGGGGAGAGCGGGACCGTAAAGAGCCTCGGCGGCCATCGGGCGACCAACGTCCTTGGCGAGACTTACTACACAGGTGTGCCGATCTTGTATGGGCCGTACATGGCGAAGCTGTGTGTAGCACCCGTCTCACCGTCGCTTGCGGCTCTGAAGGACTCGCCGGTGACGGTGACAGGACGGCCGAACGGGTTGCGCGACGCGGCGACAGAGTTCTTTGCGGCCCAGGGGGGTGAGTGGGAGTTGCGGGTGCAACTCTGCACCGACCTTGAAGCGATGCCGATCGAGGACGCCTCCGAGCTCTGGCCTGAAGATCAGAGCCCATACGTGGCAGTGGCACGCATCACCGTCCCGCAACAACCGGCCTGGAATGAAGCCCGCTCAACCAAAGCGGACGAGGGCTTGGCATTCAGTCCCTGGCATGGGCTGGCCGCACATCGTCCGATCGGCGGCATCATGCGAGCGCGCAAGCCCGCTTACGAAATGTCGGCGAACTTCCGCGCAACGCGCAACGGCTGCCCCATCCATGAGCCGCGTTCGCTCGATGCGATCCTTGACTAAGAAAACGCACCAGGTCGCAGCGGGCGGCATTGCAGGGCTCACGGCCGGCATTCTGCTTTCCGTCGCCTGGCTCGCGATAGAGGCCGCGACCGGCGAGACGGCCGAAGTCTTGCGGCTTGGGCGGTTGAGCCTGGCGAAGGCCGGGCGTAGCCCGAAACACGAGACAGCGCCGGCAGACTCTGGAGAACAGGTCATGTCGCATGGTGGCCATCTCGCGCTGTCCACAGCGGCGGGCGGCCTCTATGGTTTGGTCGTGTCGGCGGATGAGCCGCCGCTCCTCGCAGGTGCGGGATTCGGAGCCGGATTCTACGCCATCGCCTACGGCATTCTCGCCCCAATGCTGGGCCTGCGCCCGGCGATCTGGAAGGACGTGCTTACGAACGTCGCACAACGGGGCTTTTTTCACCTGCTGTTCGGCATTCTCGTCGCGTGGATGACACCAACGATCGCCAGACGTCTGTAACGGGAGAGCATGCACTCCGCGGCGTCGGCGAGCCTGGAGCAAGTCAAAACCATACGAAGCTTTTCATGGCGGCAGGGCGGTTCATTCGTAAAGCCTGCTTGGGAGAGCGGCGCGGTGTCTCGCTACACAAACCTTAACCAGCCTGGACCACATCCAAGCAGCAGGAGCCTGACCCGATGACCGATTCCAGTTCTAGAGTTCTCGTCGTCGGCGCGGCGGGACGATTCGCCGGGCTGGTTGTTCCCGCCCTGGCGGACCGCGGCGTCAGCGTCCGAGGGTTGGTCCGCGATGCGAAGCAGGGCGAGCAGGCGCGTCGTAATGGGACTGCTGAAATCGCCATTGGCGACCTGCGGGACCAAGCCAGCGTTGACATGGCGCTGCGCGGCGTCGAGGCGGTGTTTTACATCGCGCCTGTTTTCCAGAAGGATGAGGCTCAGATGGGTCTATCCTTTGTAGCGGCGGCCAAGGCGGCCGGAGTGCGGCGTATTGTGTTCTCGTCTGCCATCCACCCGGTAATCGGCAAGCTACAGAACCACATTCAGAAGGTGCCGGTCGAAGAGGCGGTGGTCGAGTCTGGCATGGAGTTCACGATCCTGAACCCCACCGTGTTCTACCAAAACTTGGCGGCTGCATGGCCCGGCGTGGTAAAGACCGGCATCTTTGCCGAGCCGTTCTCGGCAGCTTCGAGGATTTCCCGCGTGGACTACCGGGACGTGGCCGAGGTGGTAGCCATAGCGTTCACCGAAGACCGCCTGCTCAATGGGACCTTCGAATTGTGCGCCGACGGCGGGCTCGATCGCGGGGAAGTGGCGGGCGTGATCGGGGAGGTGCTGGGACGTTCCATCGAAGCCGCGGCGCCGGACTTTGCTACCTGGATGGCTCAGGCCAAGCTTCCGTATGACGAGCACCAGACGGAAGAAATGGCGGCGATGTATGCTTACTACGACCGGTATGGCCTGCTCGGCAACGCGTTGACGCTGCGCGCGGTACTTGGCCACGAACCGCGCTCGATCCGGCAATTCTTCGCCGATCTGGTCGCGGGCACGATGACGACCGCCAGGTAGGCGACCACCGTTACCGAAGGTGAGACGAGCCATAGCTCAAACAGCGGTGTCGCGCGGGCTGCCCGCGCCGTAGCAAGGCCGCAGCATACAGGCAAAGCCGCGAGCCAGGGCGGAACAGGTGAGCAAGACACATCACCTGTGATGTGATATGCTTCTCCGTGAGGTTGGTGATGGACACGGATACAATCGTTGCCGCGATGCGCAGCCCAACCGGTGCCTCCGCCGCTTTGCTGCGGGCGGCGCGGGCCGGACGTGTCACCTTGCCGGCTACGTCACCGCTCTGCCTCGAATACGAGGACGTGTGCAGCCGTCCCGAGCACATCGAGGCCGCCAAGTTCAGTCTGGCCGATCTCGCCGTGTTCCTCCATGCCGTGGTGGATTTGGTGGAGCCCGTGGATGTCTGGTTCCTCTGGCGTCCGCAGCTGCGCGATCCCGGCGACGAGCTGGTGCTGGAGGCAGCGGTGAACAGGCGCGCCGCCGCCATTGCCACCTTCAACCGGCGCGACTTCCGGCCGGCGGCCGACCGCTTCGGCATCGACATCCTGTTGCCCTCAGAGGCCATCCGGAGGATCCCATGACGACCCGCACCTCGACGTACCCACTTCGCCTGCCTGTCTCGATCAAGACCGAGGCGGAGAAGCTGGCTGCGGCGGAGGGCACCAGCCTCAACCAGTTTGTTGCAACCGCTGTCGCCGAGAAGGTCGCGGCCTTGCGCACGGCCAGTTACTTCGCCGAGCGGGGCCGGGCCGATTGGGAGGCGTTCGACCGGCTCATCGGCCGTCCCGACGGAGAGCGACCACGGCCTGGGGATGAGATGCCCTGAACGGCCCGGCTATCGCTGTTTTGCCCTAACCAGCCCAGCCAGCGGAGTCGAGCGCTTTTCAGGGCGGCGATGATCCCCGGCGACATGCTCTTGGAGACAGATGATCTTCAAGGCAGCCTGCTCAGCGCCGGTCGGTTAGATGGCAGGCAAGCGGTGGCGTTCAGCTCTCGAGCAGACAGGGGGCGAAGACGTCTTCGATGCAGAAGCGGTGCTCGGTCAGCCCCGGCTCATGATGGTAACGCAGCACCGCGTCGATCGCCGCGCGGTTAGCCTCGATGCCGTAAGGCCACCAATCATTGCCCAATAGCGCGCGATCGTCGCCAATGAGCTTCGTGAGCCAGGGCAGCATCATCGACATGTTGTTGAAGGTCATGCCCTTCACGTATTGTTCCGCCATCTGGTCCTTGGCGGCACAGAAGCCTCGGTAAACCGCTTTCACACGCTGTGGAAGGTCGCATCCACCCCGTCGATCTTGACAGAGCCATCGGCCAGCAACCGGGTGCGGTCGTAGTTCCAGAAGGCGATGTCGAGCTTGCGATCGGCCATGGGTCATCCTCTGGTGGGTTGCTTTTTAAACGCGTTGCGCAGGTTGGGTTCCGGCTTCAACCGCCGCCTCGTCGGTCGTCAAAAACGCCCCCGGACCCCGATGGATTAAGACGCCAGCGTTGGTTGCCCGTTGCCCCCGAGCATGACCATATGCGGCATGCTCCCAAGGGTCTGGCCCGCACACGAATGAACTCCATCTTCAACGGCGACCTCGGCACCGTCAAAGGCCGCACCGTGGCCTGGATCGACGCGCTGTTCATCGATCACGCCGTGTTCCGCCTGGTCTGGGGCAACCTGGCGCCGGTGATCCCAGGCAAGGTCTACCGCTGCAATCATCCGACGCCACACCGCCTGCGCCGGATGGCCCGGCGCCTCCGACTGCGGACATTGATCAACCTGCGCGGCAGGACGCGAAGTGGGTCGGACGCCCTGTCGCGGGAGGCGGCGCGGGAGCTAGGCCTGGACTTTCACGACATGGCGTTCGAAAGCCGCGGCGCGCCGCAGCGGGATCGCATCCTGCGGCTGCATCAGATCTATCAGACCATGCGCACGCCCGCGATCATGCATTGCAAGTCCGGCGCCGACAGAGCCGGGCTGGCCGCCGGGCTGATGGTGCTGTTCGACGGAGGCAGCGCCGCCGATGCGCTGCGGCATCTGTCCTGGCGCTTCGGCCATATCCGGCAGGCCAGAACCGGTATCCTGGATGCGTTCTTTTTGCGCTACCAGCGAGAGGGCGAAGGCCGCAAGCCGTTCCTGGACTGGCTGCGGGACGATTATGATGAGGCTGCGTTGCGGCGCGACTTCCACGCCAATGGGTTGGCCAGCTTCGTCAACGACTGGGTGCTGGCTCACGAATGACGTGCCTCGAACCTCGGATCGCCACCGCGCGGCCGCTCGGGCCAAATGTTACCCCCGGCGCGTACCCGACCGAACCCGGCGTTCGCGCCGCACGCCGCCGCGTCGGTCGACGACGGAGGCGACGCGACCTTCTGGCAACCACCACGCCGATCGGCGTCCCGCGCTGACCCCGACGAGTGGCCGAAGATCACCGCCAGCCGGTCACCCGGCCAGCGATCAGCGGCCAACGAACCGCGGTGGCCGCTTCTCCATGAACGCGGTGCGGCCTTCCTTGTAGTCGGCGCTGTTGAAGCAGATCTCGCCCATGCGCTTGATCGCCTCCATGTCGCGCTGGCTCTCGTCCTTGATCATCTCGTTGATCGTCAGCTTCGATGCGGCGACGGACAACGGCGCGTTGTCGGCGATGGTGCGGGCGATATCCAGCACCACGTCGTTCAGCCCTTCTTCCGTGGTCATCCTGTTGATCAGCCCAATCCGCTCCGCTTCCGCCGCGTCGATCCGTTTGGCGGTATAGAGGATCATGCGCGCGTGTGCCGGTCCGACGAGGTCGATGAGCCGCTTCACCGCATCCGGCGCATAGGCGATCGAAAGTCGCGCGGCCGGGATGCCGAACTGGCTGTCGGCCGATGCGATGCGCAAATCGGTCGCCATCGCGATCGCCAGCCCGCCACCCATGCAGAAACCGCGGATACGGGCGATGACCGGCTTCTTGAAGGCATGGAACTTGTTACGCCCGATGCCGGTCGCCCGATCGTATTCCGCCTGTGCGTCGGCGCTGTCGCGGTTCTTTTCGAACTGGCTGATGTCCGCGCCTGAAACGAACGCCTTGTTGCCGGCACCCGTCAGGATCACGACGCTGACGCTGCTGTCGTCGGTGAACTCGTCCAGGATCTCGCCCAGCCCGGTCCACATCTCCATCGACATGGCGTTGCGCTTTTCCGGCTGGTTGAAGGTGATCAGGCCAACCCCGTCATCCTTCGCAGCCAGCATTTTTCCTCCCGCGAACGCGCGGGTCTCGGCATGATCGGGCAGCATCAGATGACCCCCTTCTGTCGCATGTCGTCCAGCTCCGCAGCCGTGTAGCCAACGCTTTTCAGTATCTCGTCGCCATGTTCGCCCGCATCCGGCGTATGCGCTCGGATGGCCTTCGAAAAGCCAGAAATGTTGATCGCCGACGCAACGACCTCTTTCTCTCCGACATGCGGGCTGTGCATCTTGGTGGCCATGCCCAGGTGCTTGACCTGCGGGTCGGCGAACACCTGATCGATCGAGTAGATCGGGCCGCAGGGAATGCCGTTGGCCTCGAACAGCTCGATCCAATGGTTCGATGGCTTGGTCGCGGTAATCTCGGAGATCGCCGCATTGATCGCGCGGCGATCGCGCGAGCGGCCGGCCTGGGTCTTCCAGTCTTCCCGCTCCAGCCAGTCGCGGCGCTCGATCGCCTCGCAGAAACGAGTGAATACGCGTGACGAACTGGCGGCGATGTTGATGTGCCCGTCGCTGGTCGGGAACACCCCGGTCGGGATGCCGGTCGGATGGTCGTTTCCCGCCTGCCCGGCCACCTCGCCTTCCATCAGCCAGCGGCTGGCCTGGAAATCGAGCATGAAGACCTGCGCCTCCAGCAACGACGTCGTGACCCAGCGGCCGACGCCGGTGCGCTCGCGGTCGAACAGCGCCATCATGCAGCCCAACGCCAGCAGGTTGCCGGCGGTCAGGTCGTCGATCGGAATGCCGACCCGCATCGGCCCCCGGCCGGGCTCGCCAGTGATCGACATCAGCCCGCCCATGCCCTGGGCGATCTGGTCGACGCCGGCCCGCGGCCCATACGGCCCATCCTGCCCGAAGCCCGAGATACTGCCGTAGACGATGCGCGGGTTGATCGCCCGGACGTCCTCATAGGACACCTTCAGGCGATGCTTCACGTTGGCCCGCATGTTCTCCAGGACTACGTCGGCCTTCGCCGCCAGCCGCATGAACGCCTCGTGTCCCTCCTTGGCCTTCAGGTTCAGGGTCACCGCGCGCTTGTTTCGATGCAGGTTCTGGAAGTCGAAGCCATGCCGCCGCCCGGCGACATCCTCGCCCTCGGTGGCGGGCGGCTCGATCCGGATCACCGTGGCCCCCCAGTCGGCGAAATGCCGCACCGCGGTCGGCCCCGCGCGCGCCAGCGTCAGATCCAGCACGGTGATGCCGTTCAACGGCAGACGGGTCTCGCTGGCGGCAAGGGCCGTCCTGTCAGGGGGGCTCTCGGGCATTCGTTCTTCCTCCTGGGACATCTGAAACCGATAATCCGCCCGTCTTGCGGTTTGCTCAAGAGGCAGGCGAACCTTCAAGGCCGGCGAGAGAGGGGCGCCGGCGATCGGAACGCGTTCCGATGCCATCGCCGGCGAGGGCGTCGAACCTCTGGCCGCCCTCCACGACGGGCTGCTCGCCGTCGCGACGACCCTGCTGGTTCTGGACCGGAAGGTGCCCGTGCGGTTTCTGGCGCGGATGTAGGCGCGAATGGATATACGCCCTTGAAAAGCCCCTAAACGGATATACATAGCGTATATCCCAAAGCTGGAACCCCCATGACCCACACGACCCTGTTCCAAACCAACCGCTCGCAGGCGGTTCGCCTGCCGAAAGACGTCGCCTTTCCGGCAGACGTCAGGGAGGTCACGATTCTGCGGGACGGCGCACGCCGGATCATCGTGCCTGCGAACGCCGTATGGGATGACTTCTTCGGCTCCCCTGGGATCGACATCGGGCAGCGGGACCAGCCGCCAACCCAGGTGCGCGAAGCGTTTTGATGCTGCGCTACATGCTGGACACCAATCTCTGTATCCGTGTCCTGCGCGATCGGCCCGCCAACCTGCGGGAGCGTTTTAATCAGGAAGCCGATGGGCTCTGCCTCTCGACGATCGTGCTGACCGAACTGCTGGTCGGCGCGGAGAAATCCCGTCGCCCGATCGAGAACCGACATGAGGTCGACCGCTTTACCGCGCGCCTCGGGGTGCTGTCGTTTGATGCCGATGCCGCGGGCCATGCCGCGGACATACGGGCGAGCCTGGAGCGTCGCGGTCAATCCATCGGCGGTTACGACACCCTGATCGCCGGGCACGCCCGCAGCCGGGGCTTTGTTGTGGTGACCGGAAACCTGCGGGAGTTCAGCCGGGTGGAAGGGCTGCGCGTAGAGGATTGGTTGGCGGCCCCACCAGGGGCCTAAAGCCATCGAGCTATGCTGATCATCCAGAGACGGCGCGGCGGCCTTTCGCCGATCAGGGCATGGGTTTGAGCGATCGAATTCGTTCCAGAACCAGCAGACTGGCACACAGATTTTGACCGGCCAGATGCTGAGATAGGTCGCCTTTGTTTGGGACTCTCAGCCAGCCAGAATCAGGCCCCTATGCTGGCAGCCGCTTCCGACGATTGGAGCCAAGGCTGTCCACCGTCGCACCTGCGGCCCGGGCCGCGTTCAGACAGTTCGTCCGCTACCGGAAGAGAGTCCACTGAAATCGACATCCAACATCGCTTCAATCGGCCACCACTAGAGATCACTTAGGATATTGCCTAACTGTCGGCATGCTGATAGTTAGGCATATGCTTAATCAATCGCCCGACCTCGACCGGCTGTTCCACGCGCTTGCCGATCCCGCCCGGCGGGCCATGGTCGAGCGGCTGAGCCATGGCCCGGCGCCCGTCAGCGAACTGGCGCAACCGCTCCCGATGTCGCTCCCCTCCGCCATGCAGCATCTCGGCGTGTTGGAGGCGGCGGGGTTGGTGCGTTCGAAAAAGATCGGTCGTGTGCGGACATGCTCGATCCAGACCGAGGTGCTCAGCCTTGCGGAACAATGGATCGCTGCCCGACGGCAGGAATGGGAACACCGTCTCGACCGCCTCGGCGAATACCTGAAAACCATGCAAAACGGAGGAGATCACGATGGCTCGCTTGACTGATGCAGACCACGCCGCCAGCCTGCGCCAACCGCCGCCGCTCAGGATATCGCGCCTCTTCCATGCCCGCCGCGAAACGGTGTTCAAGGCGTGGAGCACCACTGACCATGTGAAGAATTGGTTCAGCCCGCGGACCTACAGCGTCCCCGAAGCACGGGTCGAGATGCGTGTCGGCGGCGCGTTCGAGGTCTGCATGCTCTCGCCGTCCGGCGAGAAGCACTGGACCCGCGGCACGTTCGTGGAAGTTACGCCCCACAGCCGCCTCGTGATCGACATGCACGCCACGGACCTGCAGGGGCGCCCGCTGTTTCGCGCCTACACGGAGGTGACGTTCATGGACGCCCCGGGTGGCACGAGGATGGACGTCGTGCAGACCTACACCTTCGTTGATCCGGCGATAGCCGCCCCGATGGTCGCCGGCGCACCCGAGGGCTGGCGCACGACCCTCGACAAGCTGGAGCAGGAGGTGCTCCGCCTATCGGGCGCTGTCGGCACGCAGATGCGTTCGGCGGTGCATGCCAGTTTTCATCTCGAACGTCGTTACGGCGCGCCGGTCGAACGCGTGTGGACAGCGTTGACCGACGAGGCAGCCAAGCAGAAGTGGTTCGTCGGCCCGCCCGGCGAATGGCAGCCGCTGGAACGCCACATGGACGTGCGCGAAGGTGGACGCGAGCTGGCGAAAGGTCGCTGGAAGAGCGGTGTGGTCTCCACCTTCGACGCCAGCTACCACGATGTCGTCCCCCATGAGCGGCTGGTCTATAGCTATGTCATGTATCTCGACGACAAGAAGATATCCGTCTCGCTGGCTACCATGCAGCTCAAGAGCGAAGATGGGGGGACAAAGCTCATGGTCACCGAACAGGGTGCCTTCCTGGACGGCTATGACGACGCAGGCTCACGCGAGCATGGCACCGCCTACCTGCTCGACAGGCTTGGCGCATCTGTCAACAACTGAGCGACCGCCGCCCAACAACCCGACTGGCGAGGAGAACACTGATGAGCAAGATCGTCACCTGCCTGCTGTTCGGCCATGGTGAGGCGCGGAAGGCGGCCGAATTCTATGCGGCAACGTTTCCCGACAGCCATCTCGGGCGAGCGCATCAAGCCGCGTCCGATTACCCTGGAGGCCAACAGGGTGATGAGTTGACCGTCGAGTTCACTTTGTTCGGCCAGGCGTTCGTCGGCCTGAAACGGTGGTCCCAACTGTTCGCCCAACGAGGCAGTAAGCTTCCAGGTGATGACCGACGACCAGACGGAAATCGACCGTTACTGGAATGCGATCATCGGCAACGGCGGTCGCGAAAGCCAATGTGGCTGGTGCAAGGACCGCTGGGGCTTCTCATGGCAGATCGTGCCGCAAGTCTTGATCGCCGCTGTGAACGACGCGGACCGCGCCGCCGGGAAGCGGGCAATGGACGCCATGATGACCATGCGCCGGATCGATATCGCCAAGATCAAGGCGGCACGCGCGGGAGAGCAGCTGACCTGACGCCCGCGCGCACCGCCGCGGTCGAGAGATCCGTGCGAGACATCGGTTCCGGCCGGAGCCGATCAATGACCGGCGTTGAGCTGAGGCTTTCCCGTTAGGATGACGTCGGTGGGCGCAAAGCTGCCGAGCGCAGGTTGGTTTCTGATTGGACCGGCCAGACCGAAGCCGCGTCCGGGACTATCCGTCAGCCAACATCAGGCCTTTGTGCTGAATGACCGAGATTGGCCCGAGGCTGCCTGGTCGGTGAATGCCAGGCCACGCGTCTCCGGCAGCAGGAGAACCGCCATGAGGACGAGTGCATAGGCGAAAGACGCAGCGATGCCGATGGCCACACCCAGCCCGAAACGGTCACCGAGGGCTCCGACCAGGAACGGAAAGGCAGCCGAGACCACCCGACCGAAATTGTAGCAGAAGCCGACGCCCGTGCCGCGTATCCCGGCCGGGTACAACTCGCTGAACAGGGCCGCCATGCTCGCCGGGATCCCGGCCGCGAAGAAGCCCAGCGGAAAACCGAGCACCAGCATCTGCGTGTTGGTGAGCGGCGCGAAGATGTAGACCAGCACGGTCGCGACGCACGCTACGGCGAACAGCGCCGCGTTGGCCCGGCGGCCCAGGCTGTCGCTGATAACACCGCTCGCCAGGCAGCCGCAGAAGAAGGCTGCGATGATCACCGCGAGATAGGCGCTCGATCCGAGCACCGAGAGGTGGCGCACCTGGCGCAGGAAGGTGGGGAGGAAGGTGGTCAAGGCGGCGTACCCGCCATGCGCACCGACGCCGAACAAGCCCCCGACCAGGGTGGAGCGGAGCACCTGGGGGCGGAACACTGCGGCCAGGGTCGCCAGGAACGGCTCCGCTGCCGCCTGCTCGCCCGCCCGCGGCGGCTCGGGGATGCCGCGGCGGAGAAACAGGATCAGCAGCGCCGGCAGGATACCCATGGCAAACAGCAGGCGCCAGCCAAGCCAGGCCGGTGCATAGGAGAAGACCAGCGCCGACAGCAGCACCGCCGCACCCCACCCGATGGCCCAGGCGCTCTGCACGGCACCGAGGGCACGCCCGCGCGCCTCCGGCCGGATGATCTCGGCCATCAGCACCGCGCCGCAGGCCCATTCGGCACCGAAACCCAAGCCCTGCAACGCCTTCAGGACAACCAGCTGCCAGTAACCGGTCGCGAAGGCGCAGGCGAAGGTGGCCACGGCGAAGGTCGCGACCGTGATCTGCAGCGCCCGCACGCGTCCGAACCGGTCGCCGAGCGTGCCGCCCATCCAGCCGCCGAACGCGCCGAAGAATAGCGTGACGGACCCTAGCAGGCCGGCTTCCGCCTTGGTAATGCCGAAGGCGGCGATCAACGCCAGGATCGCGAGACTGAGCATCTGGACGTCGAGCGCGTCGAGGCTCCAGCCGCCGAAGCTTGCCCAGAACGTCCGCCGCTCAGTGGCTGAACTTCTGCTATACCAGTTCGCCATTGCTTGGTTCCCCCGATTATCGTTGTTGTCTTTGGTCGCTCACCTGATCTCGGCGTGGTAACGAAATTGGTCGGCCGGCCCGCGTGAGCGACGCCATTCGATCGGCCTGCGTTCGGGGTCGAAGGCGGTCCGCTCGATCACGATAAGCGGCGCGCCGGGGGCGAGATTGAGCAGACGCGCCTGCAGCCGGCTGGCGATTTCGACCGTCAGCACCTCATCGGCCGACGCGACCATCTGTCCGCAGCGCTCCTCGTACAGCGGGTAGAGCAGGTCGCCAAAGATCGCCGTGTCGATGTCGAGCACAGCCGCGAACCGCACCTTCTCGAGCCAGATCTCCTCGGCGAGCAGGGGGACGCCGTCGATCAGCCGCAGCCGCGAGATGTTGATGACCGGCTCGCCATCGCGAAGCCGCAATGCCGAGGCGGCGGCGGACGGCGCCGGCAGGACCTTGCGTTGCAGGATGCGGGCTTGCGGGACCTTCCGTTCTCCGGTCTCGGACTGGAACCGGAAAAAGCGGAACAGGGAGGAGTTGAAGCGCGCCCGGCGCACGTAGGTCCCCCGGCCCTGCTGCCGCTCGAGCAGCCCTTCCGCCACCAGGCAATCGATCGCTTTCCGGACGGTGCCGACGGACAGGCCGTGGCTGGCGGCGAGCTCCGCCTCGGACGGGATAAGGTCCCCCGGCCGCCAGTCCCGCGCGCTGATCTGGGCCGCGAGATGGTCACGCAAACGCTGATAGAGCGGCAATCGCAGGTCTGAGGACGAAGACGGCATATAGTCATCTATATGAGTGGGCGCAGATCCTTGCAATAGGGGCAATAGGGTTGGACATGGTCATCGCGCCCCATCGGCAGCCCACAAATATGCCGCAACGGAACAGACAGGGACGTCCAACACTCCGCGTAGTAGATGGGATTGCAAGTTATGGCCTGATACGGGATGCCCGGGATCGACATCGGGTAGCGAGACCAACCGCCAACCCAGGCGCGCCAGGCGTCGTGATGCTACGCTACATGCTGGACACCAATCTCTGTATCCGTGTCCTGCGCGATCGGCCGCCGACCTGCGGGAGCGTTTCAACAGCGAAGCCAATGGGCTCTGCCTCTCGACGATCGTGCTGACCGAACTGCTGGTCGGCGCAGCGAAATTCCCGTCGCCCGATCGAGAACGGGCGCGAGGTCGACCGCTTTACCAGAGCTACCCAACTAGGAGTCGAACGCGCTGCCGGATGGCCTCGAGTTGTTCGAATCTAACCTGTCCCTTCCGCTTCGCATGACGAGCGCGCCAATCAAGGCTTCGAACCTGATCAGCCAGAACGACGCTGGCAGGTTCCCCGGAGAGGGCGACCTCAAAGGGATAGCCCTTGCTCCGTGTTGTGGTGGGGCAGCAGATCAGCATGCCGGCCTTCGCATTGTAACTCGCTTGGCTCAACACCACGGCCGGACGACGGCCCGATTGCTCACGACCGGCCTGAGGATCGAATTCGAGCCAGACAATGTCGCCAGCATCGGGCACCCACGAAGCCGGCACTTACCAGGCTTCCTTGCCGGCAGGAGAGCCAGCCAGCAGTTCGTCGTGGTGATTGTCATCTGTGATGGCACTAACCAAGGCGTCCAGTGTAAGTCCAGCGTCGCGCACCGCCTCAATAACGATCCGACCGTCTTCCTCTCGAACATCCACGGCCTGGTCGATCTTCAAGCGGGCAGCTTCCAGGACATGCGCGGGCAATCGGATGGCCGCGCTGTTTCCCCATCTCCGAACTGAACTCTGCATCACCGCCTCCATGTATCTACAAAGAAGATACTTGAACCGAGCGATGTCATCAAGTCCTCTTGCTTTGGGGCCAACACGCCGATCGTGGCGGAGCGCAATGCCATTGGCTTGCGATGGCCGACCCCTCTGCGGTAGCAAAAGACAATATTTCATAGTCCGCGCAGCGGACATGATTCTGGTGTGTGCGATCCGCTCTGCCGCTGACTTTCTGATCGGCATGTCGGGCGACACGGCAACCTGACCCTCTGGCGACAATAAGAACTGACCCCCTTGGCATCTGAAGGAGGTTGGAATGACAGCGGATGTGGAGGTTCTTTCGCTGACGTACGATCAGCCGAGGGATGTGATGAAGGCGCCCGGATGAGATCTCGGCATGCTGCGCCTGAAGGCACTGGGGTGGGCTTCGAAACGGATCGCGGCTGAGCTTGGGTGCGCGCGCAACACGGTGCGGCGGTGGCTGACAGAAGGCGACTGGCATGCGGCCGATCGAGAATCGACATGAGGTCGATCGCGTCACCGCGCGCCTCGGCGTGCTGCCGCTCGATGCCGATACCGCGGGCCATGCCGCGGAGAGACAAGCGAACCTGGAGCGTCGCGCACAACAGATCGGCAGTTGCGACACGCTGACCGCCGGGCACGCCCGCAGCCGGGGGCTGGTTGTGGTGACAGCGAACCTGCGGGCGTTCAGCAGGGTGGAAGGACTGCGCACCGAGGACTCGTTGGCTGTCCCGCTAAGGGCGGCATCGGCGTAAGTGCGTCAGCACGCCGATAAAGTTGCCCGAAAAACAATGGCTTAGCACCTGTTCGACACTGCAATTCGCGCGATTAATGTCGAACAGGCGCTAAGCCCTTGACTCAGCGATTATACCGCACCGATCATCCAGTCGTGGCATGCGCCAGCCTCTCTCGGCCAAGCGCAAGCCAGCCCGCCATCAACCTCCCATCGTCCGGCGGATAACTCTCGTCCAGCAGGTTTAGCGTCTCGATCCGATCAACCCGGAAATGGCGATAGTCGGTTCTCAGTTCGCACCACGCCGCGATCAAGGTGACATCGACATAGTAGGCCATCGCGATCGGCCAGACCGTCCGACGCGTCACCACGCGCCGTTCGTCTCGATACGCAAGGCGCATCTTCCTTCTGTCCCGGATGGCGCTGCGGATCTCGGACAGATCAACCCCCTTCGGAACGACCGCATTTCCTTCGGAAACATAGAACGGCGCCGCCGCGAAATCGGTTCGGGTTGCTTCCGGCAGCACCACCGCGATCTTCGCCAGCACGCTCTCGGCGGCATCCTGAAGCGCGGGATCGCGAAGCCGCCGGACGAGTCGCGCGCCCACCGCGATGGCATCGACCTCCTCTGTGGTGAACATGAGGGGTGGCAGATCGAATCCCCGGCGCAGCACGTAGCCGATGCCGGCCGCGCCTTCGATCGGCACCCGTCGCGCCTGTAAGGTCGCGACATCGCGATAGATCGTCCGGACCGTGACTTCCAGTTGCTCGGCCAGTGCAGCGGCGGTCATCGGCCCCTTGGCCGTCCGCAGCGCCTGGATGACATCGAACAGCCGATCGGCGCGGCGCATGTCTCGTCTCCATCGGAGGATCGGCGACTACACTACTGACACACCGCTGTCAGTAGCCCGCGTCTATGCTCACCGCGAAATCAACATTTGGCCAGGAGAGCAAGATGGCATCGACGCACATCGACATCGCAACCGCGGACTGGACGTCCGGCGTCCCATTCTACGGGCCGGCCGCCGTCTACGAGGAAACCGAGATCGTGCAGCTCAAGGTGCTGAGCGATCGCCGGCGTGAAGGCGGCGGCATCGCCTGGATGGTCAAATTCCTGCCGCCACCGGGCAAGTTGATCAAGATCGTCGCTGTCGCACTGTCCGATGAACACATCTTCAATCTTGAAGGCGGCCGTGGCACCAAGACCGGTCAGCCGGCGCGACATACCGGCGGCTACGGTCTCAATCCAAAGGGGCAGCCCCACAGCGCGATGATCGCCACCGAAACGGTATCGCTCATCGTCTACACCGGCGAACCTGACGAGATAAGATCGATAGAGGTCGTTGATGTGAGTCCGCTTCAGTGACCGCCGCCACGCAGGCGGGCGTGGACGGTCAGGCTTTGCGAGGCGTTCTGCTGGTTTTGGGATCGGCCGCCGCGTTCAGCACCGCCGGGTATTTCACTCGGCTCATTACCGTTGATGCCTGGTCGATGCTGTTTTGGCGCGGTCTGTTCGGCGGCCTGTTTATCGCCGCCTATGTCGTCATCAAGGAGGGGCGTCGCGCACTTTCGGCAATCCAGGCGATCTGGCCTGCCGGACTCCTGGTCGCTGCCTGTTCGACGCTGGGAACCATCTGCTTTATCAATGCCCTGCGCCGCACGACGGTGGCCGACGTCACACTGATCTACGCCACCGCACCGTTCATGGCCGCGGCGATCAGTCGCGTGTTTCTGCACCGGCGCGAAGGCAGAGCGACGCTGATGGCAAGTGGATTCGCTGTGCTCGGAGTCTTTCTGATGTTCGGCGTGGCGGTCACCGACGGGCATCTCTTTGGCGACCTCCTGGGCCTGCTGATGACGATCGCCATGGCGATCATGATGGTTGTGATCCGCGAACATCGTGACACGCCCATGCTGCCCGCTGCGTCCCTCTCGGCCTTCGCCAGCGCCCTACTGGTGTTGCCAATCGAAAGCCCGAGCATACCGGACGCCCAGCAGTTCGTGTATCTCTTGCTGTTCGGTGTGACGCAGTTCGGCCTCGGGTTGCTGCTCCTCACGCTAGGCAGCCGCCTGATATCTCCCACCCGAACGGCCCTGATCAGCAACCTCGAAATCCCCCTCGGGCCCGCGCTGGTATGGTTAGCGTTCAACGAGATACCACCGGTCCCGACCTGTATCGGTGGTGGGCTGGTCATGCTCGCGATTGTCGGCGACCTGATTGTCGGATTCTCATCGACCCGCTGGTCAGAACAGCAAGGGCTCAAGAAAGCGAATGCCCTTGCGGAACCAGCCGGCTACCGCCCTTTGCCGGTATCCCGCAGCCCGCGCAGCGCCAGATAGTACCCCAGCACCCCGAACCCCGCGACCATGCCCAGGCTGACCGGCGCGGTTTCCGACACCGGCCCCCGCCGCACCGGGTTGGAGATATGCACCTCGATCACCGGAAACGTCACCTGGCTGATAGCTGCCGTCAGCGCCGGATAGCCGCGTGAAAACCCCGCCGGATTGAACAGCGCCCCGTCAAACCCCTGCTCGTTCGCCGCATACAGCCGGTTGATGACCTCCCCCTCCACATTCGAATGGAAGATCTCCACCCCGACATCCAGCTCACCCGCATACTGGCGAATGTGCTGGTTGTACTGGTCCAGCGTCATGGTGCCGAAGATCTCGGTCTGCGTCTTGCCGCGCATGTTCATGCCGGCCCCCTGGACAACGAGAATTTTCATCGCGACCCTACCCCTGAACGTGAAAGCCGCCGCGACGGTACGCGACCGGTCCAGAGCTGACAAGCAGCGCGGCCAACGGCAAAGGGGGAGGGAAATCCATTGAGCACCACGACCGACAACCTGATCGAGACCTTCTGGCAGGCCCGTCAACGGGGTATCTATTTCCCGCCGGACTTCTTCGGCAAGCTGACGATCGATCAGTCCTACCATGTCCAGCTGGGCCTGATTGAACGCCGCCGCGCCCAGGGCGAGCGCCAGATCGGCTGGAAGGTCGGGCTGACCGCGCCGGCGATGCAGCAGCAATTCGGTTTCCACGAGCCGGTGTTCGGCTGCGTGCTGGACAGCAAGCCATCTGGACACGTCTTTGCCGCCGGCAGCCTGATCGTCCCGGGCTTCGAGAACGAGCTCTGCATGCGCCTGCGCACCGATCTGTCCGGCACGATCGATCTGAACGACGCGCGGGCGGCGGTTGACGTGGTTTACCCATCGCTGGAGATCATCGAGACTCGCGGGCCGTTTACCGAACAGATCGCCGTCGCCCTGGCCGACAACGCCCAGCAGAAGACCGTGATCCTCGGAGCGCCTGCCGCGCTGCCGGCCGACCTGACCACGATCGAGGCACGTGTCACCATCAACGACCACCTCGTCGGCACCGGCACCGGCGACGCCGTGCTTGGCAACCCGCTCAATTCCATCGTGTGGCTGGCGGCGAAACTCGGCGCCTACGGCCGAGTGCTCCAGGCCGGCGAGATCATCATGACCGGGTCGTTCACCCGGCAGTTCCCGATGACGCCCGGGGACACGATCGAAACGGTGTTTTCCGGACTGGGCGCGGTGAGCACGACGCTGTCCGCCTGACGCTCCGCCACCGGACCGCCCGACGCGCCATAGCCGGGCCGCCCGCGGCATGGCGGCGGTATCACGCCCGGAAACCGTGGCGGCCCAGCGGCGATCCAGCTGCCGCTCGATCGAACAGCCGCGCGGAACCCGCGGCCAGGGAGCGTCCTCCAGGGATTCCCCTCTGGCCCCTCTAGGGATTGCCCTGATGACAAACCCCGCTTACTGGGCAGCCATGATCTTCATTAGCACCCCGGCCCGATGGCCATGATCCGCGCGCTTCAGCTGCTGGCTGATCGTCAGGTCGCGCTGACCGAACGCGAACCGCCCCAGGCTCCCGCCGCCAACGAAGTCCAGTTGCGCGTCCGCGCCGTCGGGCTGAACCATATCGATGTCTGGGGCTTTCGCGGCATGGCCTTCGCCAAGCGGGTCTACCCGCTGACCGTCGGCGCCGAAGCGGCGTGCGAGGTCGTCGCCATCGGCCGCGACGTGACGACCGTCCAGCCGGGTGATCGCGTCGTCCCCTACTCCGCCCTGACCTGCGGCATCTGCCCCGCCTGCCGACACGGCCGCGATAATCTTTGCGAGAACGCCGCCGGCGTCCGCGGCTTCCACATCGATGGCTTCGCCCAGGACCTGACGAACCACCCGGTTCGGCTGCTGGTCAAGATCCCGGACGCTGTCAGCACGCAGGATGCCGCCTGCGTCGCCGTCGCCTACGGCACGGTGGAGCATATGCTGTTCGACAACGCCCGGCTCGAGCCCGGCGAGTCCGTTCTGGTCCACGCCGGCGGCTCCGGCATCGGCAGCATCGCCATCCGTATCGCCAAGTCGATCGGCTGCACCGTCATCACCACGGTTGGTTCGGCCGACAAGGCCGAGAAGGCCAGGAACCTCGGCGCCGACCACGTCATCAATTACCGCGAGGACAGGTTCGAGGGCGTCGTCCGCAAGCTGACCCGGAAGAAGGGCGTCGATGTGGTGTTCGAGCACACCGGCGCCGACACCTGGGCCGGTTCGTTGCTGTCGATGAAACGCGGCGGCCGGCTGGTGACCTGCGGCGCCACCTCGGGTCCAACCGCCAGCCTGAACCTGATGCAGTTGTTTCAGCAGCAGTACCGGATCGTCGGTTCCTTCGGCGCCCCGATCTCGGCATTGGCGCGCGGACTCGACCGCATTGCCTCAGGCATAAGACCGGTGATCGACACGGTCTATCAGCTGGGCGATTTCCGCACTGGGATAGATCGGTTACAGGCACGGGACGTGTTCGGCAAGCTGCTGGTCGAACTCTGATCCAGGTGAGGCGCCAACTGACGCTTTACGGCGACCGCATCCTCGGACGCATGGTCAAGTGGGGGATCCGCCGGCTGCGGCGGACAAACCCGGACCGAGCCTCGGATCTTTGCGGTGCGGTGGCACGTCGGATTGGACCGCTGCTGCCCGCGCACCGGATCGGGCAGGCCAATCTGCGTGCCGCCTTCCCGGAAAAGGATGCCGCCTGGATCGAGGCGACCCTGCGCGAAGCCTGGGAAAACCTGGGGCGCGTCGCCGGTGAATACGTCCACATGGCGCGGATCTGGGACTTCGATGTCAGCCATCCCAACACCGGTCGGATCAAGACCGACAGCCTGCCGCTGTTCGAAAACCTGAAGACCGATGGGCAGCCCGCGCTGTGCTTCGCCGCCCATCTGGCGAACTGGGAGCTGCCGGCCGTCGCCGCCTCGGCGCATGGTCTGCCCACGGCGGTCGTCTACCGGATGCCGAACAACAAGGCGGTGGCGCGGGAAATCGTTCGCATCCGCGCACCGTTGATGGGCCGCCTGATCCGCACCCGGGCGCAGGCGGCGCTGGAGATGGCCGCGGCGCTGGCCGCGGGGGAGCATCTCGGCATGCTCGTCGACCAGCACTTCTCGCGCGGCGTCGATGTCACCTTCTTCGGCCGCCGATGCAAGGCCAACCCCTCGGTCGCACGCTTGGCCCGCCGCTTCGATTGCCCGGTCATCGGCGTCCGCGTCATACGCCTGCCGCACCACGGCTTTCGCGTCGAGGCGACCGGCCCCTACCAGCTGCCCCGGAACGCCGACGGCGAGATCGATATCGCCGCGGCCACGCAGCTGATCACCTCGGTCATCGAGGACTGGATCAGGCAGTATCCTGGCCAGTATCTGTGGTTCCATCGCCGTTGGCGCTGATCGGCCCGCCGCGCGAGGAGAGCGATCGTGGTTGGCGCGGCGATGGCACTACGTGATACATGTGATCCCGTATCAATTTCCGGATGTCGCGAGTGCCGGGATCCACGCTTTTCGTTGCAACCGTGCTGATCTTCATCCCCGCGCTGGTCGGTGCGACATAGCACCAGTCGCCCATCCGCCCCGCCCGGGAAACCTGACTATCCGATTTCGCGTGCTGAATTCTTGTCCGGCCCGGCGCGATCACTCGTTACCAACCGTTTGTCCAGGAGACAGGATCTGATGCGTGCTCTCGTTGCTTCCGTCCCGCTACTGATCGCGCTCGCGGTCGCCGGAGTGGCCCAACCCGTCACCCCGAACAGCAGCGTGTTGTCGCCTTTGCCGTCGCCGGCCCTGCCCGAGAGCGATCGACCTTCAGACTTCTTGCAGGCGGCGCAGGGGGCGTTGGCAACCGGCCGCCTGCGCGAGACGCAGGAGGCACTGGAGATGGCGCAGACCCGGATGCTGGACCGCTCCGTGGCGCTCGGACAGACCAACACTCCCAGCAACGATCCAGCGGTCAGCCAGATTTCCGACGCACTGCGCGCCTTGGCGGAACATGACCGCGCCAGCTGCATGCAGTCGATCCAGGCCGCGATCGCGTCGACCAGAGCCGAAGGGCACTGAGCGGGCCGTGACCCGTCGGCCAGCGCTCCCATTGTCTTGCGACGACCTGACACCCCAGCATCGGGCGAAGACGCAAACCGTGACCAGCGATGCACTACTCGCCATGGCGCGGCAGCGCGCTCGGCTCAGGTTGAACCGACCTCGACGCGAACCGCCCTCTCAAACAAAGGAAACTAGCGTCAGCGCGCTGTGAGTTCGGCGAAATCCTCTTCACGGAACTCTGCCGGATCGCGGGTGCCGGCGGCCGCGCGCCGGCTTTCGGTCTGGCGCAACTCGACACGCCTGATCTTGCCGGAGATCGTCTTCGGCAGCTCCTGGAATTCCAGCCGCCGGACGCGCTTGAAGGGTGCCAGCCGTGCCCGCAGATGCTGGAAGATCGACAACGCCATGGCTTGGTCGCCGACCGCGTCCGCCACCAGCGTGACATAGGCCTTCGGCACCGCCAGCCGCATTGGATCCGGCGCCGGCACAACCGCAGCCTCGGCCACTGCCGGATGCTCGATCAGCACGCTCTCCAGTTCGAACGGGCTGATCCGGTAGTCCGAGGCCTTGAAGACATCATCCGCTCGGCCGACATAGGTCAGATAACCGGCTTCATCGCGCGACGCCACGTCACCCGTGCGGTACGCCGCACCGGCCAGGCCGGCGATCGATCCGTCGTCCTGCTGGTAGCCGTGCATCAGCCCGGCCGGTGGCGGATCGAGTGCGAGCGACACCTCGCCTTCCGCGGCGTCCGCATCGTCCGCGTCCAGCAATAGCGTCCGAAAACCCGGCAGCGGCCGGCCCATCGACCCTGCCTTGATCGGCTGACCGGGCGAATTGCCGATCTGCGCGCTGGTTTCCGTCTGGCCGTAGAAATCCCGGATCGTCAGTCCCCAGGCCGCCTTGACCTGATCGATGACTTCCGGATTGAGCGGCTCTCCGGCGCCAAGCACCTCGCGCAGGCTGTGCGGGATGGACTTCAGGTCTTCCTGGATCAGCATGCGCCAGACCGTTGGCGGCGCGCACAAGGTCGTCACCTTGTTGGCGGCGATCGTGTCCAGCATCGTGCGCGCGTTGAACCGGCCCTGGCTGGCGATGAACACCGTCGCGCCGACGTTCCAGGGGGCGAAGAAGCAGCTCCACGCATGCTTCGCCCAGCCCGGGGACGACACGTTCAAATGAATATCGGCGGGCAACAGCCCCAGCGCATACATCGTCGAAAGATGTCCCACCGGGTAGGAGCGGTGGGAGTGCAGCACCAGCTTCGGCTTCGCCGTCGTGCCGGAGGTGAAATACAGCAGCAACGGATCGTCGGCGTTGGTCTCGCTGTCGGGAGCGAATTCCGATGGTGCCGCCAGAAGGGCATCGTAGCGGTGCCAGCCAGCTACCGGATCGCCGACGGCCACCCTTGTCAGCCGGCTGTCCATGGCGTCGAACTTGCCGGATTCCCGGCTGGTGGTGACGACATGGCGGGCCCGCCCACGATCAAATCGATCGGCGAGGTCGTTATTCGCAAGCAATGTCGTCGCGGGGATCACCACGGCACCCAGCTTCATCGCCGCCAGCATCACCTCCCACAATGGCACGATGTTGCCCAGCATCAGCAGGATGCGGTCGCCGCGCTTGACGCCCAGGGCACGCAAGCCGTTGGCGACGCGGTTCGATCGTTCCGACAGCTCGGCGAAGGTCAGCCGCGCGGCGCCATCGCCGACGATGATCAGCGCCGGCTGGTCGGCGGTCTCGCCGCGCGCGAGCTCACCGTCGAACCAATCCAGCGCCCAGTTGAAGTGGTCCATCTGCGGCCAGCGGAAGTCGCGGTAGGCGGTCGCGTAGTCGGTGCGATGCGCCAGCAGGAAATCGCGAGCCGCCTTGAACGCCGCCGCCGTCATCGTGTCTGCCTCCCCGAAGCCCATGGTGTCGTGGCAGGGCATCCTGCTGCCGGCGACCTTGCCGCAACCCTCACCCCAAGTAGCGCGTGATGAGGCAGGCTCCGCCGAGGCACCAAAGCTCTCGACCGGCTAATGCCGCACCCTTATACTGGCCGCGACGCTACTCCCGCTTCTGCCCGGCCAGCCAGCGGAACACCACGGAAAAGTCCTTGCCGCCGTCGCCCGCATCGACCACCTGCTGGTAAAAACCCAGTGCCTTGGCCGCCAGCGGTGTGGGCGATCCGGTGGCCTCGGCGGCCGCCTGCGACAGTTTCACGTCCTTCACCATCAGCGCGGCGGCGAAACCGGGTGCGTAGTCGCGATTGGACGGCGCCGCGGGGACCGGACCCGGCGCCGGGCAGTAGTTCGACAGCGCCCAGGAATTGGCTGTGGCGGTCGCGCAGATCTGGTGCAGCTTGTCCCAGTCCAGCCCAAGCTTCTCCGCCAGCAGGAAGCCTTCCGAAACGCCGACCATGTTGATCGCCAGCATCATGTTGTTGCAGATCTTTACCGCCTGTCCGGCACCAGGGCCGCCGGCGTGAAAGATGTTCTTGCCCATCGCCTCCAGCACTGACTTGCCGCGGGTGAACGCTTCATCGGTGCCACCGACCATGAAGGTCAGCGTGCCGTTCCGCGCCCCGACGGTGCCGCCCGAGACCGGCGCGTCCAGCACCGCCAGCCCCGCCGTCTCGGCGGTGGCGGTGACGGTGCGGGCGCTGTCCACATCGATGGTGGAACAATCGATCAGCAGCGGTCCCGCCTCCTTCACCACGTCGATCAGGCCGCCCTGATGCAGATAGACCTCCCGCACATGCTCGCCCGCCGGCAGCATGGTGATGACGATCGTCGCACCGCGCACCGCGTCGGCCGCACTGCTGCCGACCTTGCCACCGGCCTTGGCCAACGCCTCCAGCGCCGCCGGGTTGAGGTCGTAGCCGGTCACCACGTGGCCGGCCTTCACCAGGTTGGCCGCCATCGGGCCGCCCATGTTGCCGAGGCCGATAAATCCAACTGTCGCCATGATCAGAGCACCTCGAAGATTTCGTAAACCGGTCCCTCGGGCGGACGGCTGCCCGTGCCGATGCCGAAGACCTTGTTGAGCCAGGCGTATCTGGGCGACGCCGTCTCGAAGGTCAGGGCAATGCGAAAGTAGTACTCCGACGGATCCACGTAGTGCCCGGCGTTGACCTTCTCCATCACCGCCACCGGGCCGTGACGCAGGCCGCGATAGGTCAGGCCGATCGCCGCGCCATCGTCCGTCTGCAGCACGATCCGCACATCCAGCGTCGTCACCCCGTCCGGCCGGCCGATGATCCAGTCCGCCCCGCCCGGCAGTACGGTTCCGCGCAGCTTCGCGCCCTCGAACGACCCACCCGCCACCAGGCCGACACGGCGGTTGCCCGATGGTGTTTCACCCACCGGCTGCATGCCGTTCACCGCGAGCTTCAGCGTGAGCAGATGGGAGGTACGTAGTTCGGCCATGCGGTTTCCTCCGATTTGATTGCGGCGGATCAGAGCCGATCCGGGATGCCGAGACAAGGGAGTCCCTGGGTGACCGCCTTGGTCCGTATCAGGCCAGCCAGACTTGCCGCCGGCGGCTAGCTTCCTGGCTGGAGGCCCGTCAAAGCGTTCGAACCGTGGTGCGGGCGGCCTGCCTACCCCCTTAGCGCGATCATCTGAGGTTGAAACAACCTTGGACGTTCATCGCCCTCTCAAGCAACGGGACACAAGAGCACGCCCGGACGATCTCAGGCGCCAAACTAGCGCATGATCACGCTGAGCGGAACGTTCAAAGCGTGTCGCTCATGTGATCACACAGAGGGATAGAGCATTTGCGGTCTGCGCAGTCAGGCTGAAAACGCTCTAGCGGGCCGGCACGTTCGCGAACAGCGGGCCAAGACCCTCGGCCATGGTCGGGTGGGCGATGATCGCGTCGCGCAGGCCGGTATAGGGCATGCTCGCCAGCATCGCGGTCTGCACCACGGCCATGACCTCGCCGGCCTCGGCGCCGAGCATGGTGAACCCGAGAATGCGGTCGCCGTCCGCCGCGACCAGCGCCTTCATGAAGCCCCGCGTTTCCGACATCGTCCGCGATCGCAACACGTTGACGATCGGCAGCCGCGCGACGCGCACGGCGATGCCTTGACGCCGCGCCTCGGTTTCGCTCAGGCCGACGCGCCCCAGCGGCGGGTCGGTGAACATGCAATAGGGAACCAGCCGGTCGCGGGCGGTACCGGACCCGCCGGTCAGATTGGCCCGAACGATACGGAAATCGTCGAACGACACGTGGGTGAACTGCGGGCTGCCCGCGGCTTCCCCGATCGCCCAGACATCCGCGGCACTTGTCTCCAGCCGCTCGTTGACGGCGATATAGCCGCGCGCGTCGAGTGCGACACCGGCCAGGTCAAGCCCGATCCCGTGCGTGTTCGGCGTGCGGCCGGCCGCGACCAGGATATCGCTCGCCTCGATCGTCCGCTCGCCCTCGGGCGCCTGCATCCGCAGGCTGACGGAATCGCCGGACATACCGGCTACATTCAGCACCTTGGCGCCGAGATGCACCTCGATGCCTTCATCATGCAGCATGTCCAGGATCGCCGCCGCGACGTCGGGATCCTCCCGGGCGGCGAGCTGTGGCCCCGCCTCCACGATGCTGACGCGGCTGCCGAAGCGGCGATACGCCTGTGCCAGCTCCAGACCGACATAGCCGCCGCCCAAGACGATCAGCCGGTCGGGCAGCCGATCGAGTTCCAGCGCCTCGACGTTGGTCAGCGGCATTGCCGCCGCGAGGCCGGGGATCTGCGGGATCGTTGCATGTGTTCCAAGATTGAGCACCAGGCGCTCGCCCGTCAGCACGCGCGTGCCGCCGTCATTCAGACTGACCTCGATGGTCTTCGGCGCGATCAGCCGACCGCTTCCCATGATCAGTTCGGCACCACTGGCCTTGAACAGGTCCAAGTGCATGGCGATCAGGCCGTCGACCATGTCACGCTTGCGGGCCAGCACTTTGCGCATGTCGATCGCGACCGAACCCGTTACTGCGCCAAATCGCTCTGCATGGTATACCAGATCGGCGACTTTCGCGCTCCAGATCTCGTTCTTGCTGGGCAGGCAGTTGGTGTTGGGACAGGACCCGCCAATGAGTTTGCGCTCCACGACAGCGGTACGCTGGCCAAGTTTGGCCATGTGCCAGGCCAGGTATTTGCCGCCCTCTCCGCTGCCCAGAATCAGCATGTCGAAATTTTCGGCTTGAGACATGAGACCTCCCTGTCGCCCGCGCGACGACTTGCCCCGTGAGACGATTTTCGCCGTACGTTAAAGCATGATCACGCTGTGCGGAACGTTCAAAGCGTGTCAACCCTGCGATCAAACAAAGAAATAGAGCGGTTGCAGCCTGTACGGTCAGGCTGCAACCGCTCTGGAGGAACGTGGTCCAGCGGCGGATCCGACCGTCCCGCGCGGCATCGGCGACTTGACCTGCGTTTCTCCGCCTGCCTCCCCGATTGGCGCCCTGTTCAAACCCAAGGTAGCATCCCCGTCAGGTCGTCCCGCAGGAGCAAATCACCATGCCCGACATCGATCCGCTGCCCGAATCCAACCTCGCGGCACTCGGCTTCGCCGCGAAACCGCTCGACCACCTCGACGCGCTGATCCAGTCGCACATCAGCGAAGGCCGCTACGCCAGCGCCCAGATCGCCCTCGCCCGCAACGGCCGGCTCGGGCTGTTTCGCACCTACGGCAACGCCCGCACCGAAGGCGCCACCACGCCGGCGACGAACGAAACCCTGTTCCTGCTGTTCAGCCAGACCAAGGTGGTGACCTCCGCCGCCGTCTGGACCCTGGTCGAGGAAGGCAAGCTGTCCTTCATGGACAAGGTCGCCGACCACTTGCCGGACTTCGCCGCCCGTGGCAAAGCCGACATCACCCTGCAGCAGGTCATGACCCACCAGGGCGGCTTCCCAGGCGGCGACGTCACCCAGGCCACGTGGACCGACCATGGCCTGATGCGTGCTCAGGTGTGCGATTTCTCGCTCGATTGGACCCCCGGCACCCGCCTGCAATATCACGGCCGGGCCGCCCATCTGGTGCAGGCGATGGTGATCGAGGCGGTCACCGGACAGGACTACCGCGACGTCGTCCGTCAGCGGGTGATCGAGCCGCTGGGCCTCGGCAACGACATCTTCGTCGGCGTTCCCGCAGCGCAGCAAACCCGCTGCGCCGACACCTATGCGCCAGAACCGCGCGACAACTCCGCCGCCTTCCGATCCGCCGGCTTGCCCAGCGGCGGCGGGTTCGCCACCGCCCGAGGGATGGTCACGTTCTACCAGATGCTTGCCCAGGGCGGCCGGCTGGGCAGCGTTCGGCTGTTCTCTCCGCGCCTGATCGCCTACGTGGCGCGCAGCCATACCGGCGAGAGCCCGGACCTGCAGATGGGCGGCATCCCGATGCATCGCGGCCTGGGACCACATGTGCGTGGTGACAGCGACCGCATCCGCGGGCTTGGCACCATCGGCGCGCCGGTGACCTTCGGCCATGGCGGCGTCGGATCGTCATACTCGTGGGCCGACCCCAGCAGCGGCGTTTCGTTCAGCTATCTGACGAACTTCGTCAGCCCCGATCCATGGCACTCGGCGCGGCTCGACCGCGTGGCCAACCTGGTGCACGCAGCGATCGACTGACGGCAAGCAACGTTGACGGCCATGCCCGCGGGGTTGGTGTGCCCGCGGGGTTGGTGTGCCGGCGCGCAAAATGAAGAACATGGCAGCCAGGCAGCTTGGTCGCGTAGGTTCGACGCTGGCGGGTAATCTGGAAGCCCTGCTGCTGTCCGGCTCCGTCGCCGGGTTGCTGTGCTGGCGCTGTTCAAGCCCGCCTTGCCGGGCTGGAGGCCCGCGCCGCTGGCACAGGGTTTTGCCACGGTCGAGCAATTGCGCGACTGAATCCTGCTCTGGTCTGGCTATAACCCACCGTCCGTCCGGCATGTCGGAAATCATGCGATCGATCAGACCGAGATGTATGGCCTCGGCTTCGCCAAATATCGCGGCGGCGGGTATGCCGATCTGATGCGGCGCAAGCTTGTAGGTCTGCTGCCCGGGGACGATGATGCGGCGGACCAGCGGTATGGGTTCGGTCATGGTCGCCCGGCGTCTAACCTGGCTGCGGGGCAGCTTCGTGCGATGGCAAAGCGGCCCTGGTCGGCAGATGGCGGATCGCGTCGCCGGTCTGGCGATCAGCAACGGCAAGATCGAACTGGACCTGGAGGTTGAGCCAGAATTGCGGGTCGGTGCCGAACCAGTGCCCGAGACGCAACGCCGTGTCGCCGGTGATCGCGCGCTTGCCACCAATGATCTGGCTGACGCGGCCGGGCGGTACCGCGAGCTGGCGGGCTAGTTCGGTCGGCGTGATGCCCAGCCCCTCCAGCTCGTCTCTCAGAATTTCACCGGGATGTACGATACGGTTGAACACGACAATGTTCCTTTTCTTCAATGATAATCCACGATCTCGACGTCACTCGGCCCCGGTTGCCCGCTCGGCCACCGGAAGCAGATGCGCCACTGCTGGTTGATCCGGACGGAATACTGGCCGGCGCGATCTCCTCTGAGGGCTTCGAGCCGGTTACCCGGCAGCGCCCGCATCGTGTCGAGCGATAGCGCGGCGTTCAGGATGGCGAGCCGTCGCTCCGCCTGCTGCTCGAATCCCTGGAACGCCCTGACGAATTCACCCTGGCCGAACCGCTCGGTCTGTTTGTCCCTGTAGCTGAGGATCATTCATTGCCAACCTAGGACAATGAACGCTATACGTCAAACGTGAATTCAATCCGCTACCTTGCGTTCCCCGCGCCCGGGAATTTCGACACGCACGGTATCAGTGAGGTTTTGGCTGTCAGTCTGCCACACGCACTCCCCCGCCAAGCCCCTTCAACCACGCCCTGACGATCTAACGAAACAGTGGCTCGGCTGGGACGAGAGGACAGCCGCGCCATGCTGCCGGAACCTTGCTCCGGTGGCGCCGGCCCGGCAGACCTGCCCGCCGCTTCAGCGCGAACGCGTCCGGGCGTGGCAAAACACAGCCTTCTGAAAGATTTCCGTCCGTCTGTTGAAGCTCTATGATAACATCGTCAAAGGAATCTGAGCGGATCCAACCTGCATGACTCGCCGCCCGGCGTTAAGTCCTTCGGCACGGTGTCACTGGCTGCGGCAGATCGCCTGCCTCACCCTGCTGCTTGCCATGGCGGCCTGTGGCGGCCACCCGGCCCGCCACGCGCGAAGCCACTACGATCCGTCGCGCTACTACCCGCCGCCGGGACCCGCGAGCGACCCGTGGGGGCCTTACATCCATGAGGCATCCGGCCGCTATGGTGTTCCGGAGCTCTGGATCCGCCCTGTCATGCGCCAGGAATCCGGCGGGCAGGAGGACGTGATTTCCTGGGCCGGCGCCATGGGCCTGATGCAGGTGATGCCAGACACCTACGAAGGCCTGCGAGAGCGCTACAACCTCGGCGACGACCCGTTTGATCCGCACAACAACATCCTCGCCGGCACCGCCTATCTGCGCGAGATGTATGATCGGTACGGCGCGCCGGGCTTTCTCGCCGCCTACAACGCCGGCCCGAACCGCCTTGACCGCTACTTGAGCAACGGCACCCCGCTGCCCGAGGAGACGGTGAACTACGTCGCCTCCATCGCACCCCTGCTGGGCACCGAGACGCCGATGTCCGGCCCGCTGTCCGTCTACGCCGCGCCGACCTCCCGACTGGCGGCGCGCCGCACCCCGTCCGGCTGCGACCCGGACGCCGCGTTCAACCCGAACGGTCCCTGCACGCCGCTGCGCGCCCAACCCGAACAGCCGGTTGTTGTTGCCACGGCGGCGCCATCCCCAGCCTCCGCATCGCCATATCGGCCGCAAGCCTGTGATCCGGATGCCGCCTACGATCCGGACCACCCGTGTCAGCCGATGTCCGTGGCGTCGACGCGACCCTATGCGCCCCCGCGGCAGCTGCAAGCCTGCGATCCGGACGCCGCCTACGATCCGACCCGCCCGTGTCAGCCCATGTCCGTGGCGTCAGCGCGACCCGATGCGCTCCCGCGGCAGCTGCAAGCCTGTGATCCGGACGCCGCCTACGATCCGGCGCGTCCGTGCCAGCCACCACCGGCTTCCTCGGCGCCGATACCGGTCCTCGCACAGGCTTTGCCGCCGCCGGTCACGCCGCACCGGCGCGCCACCTATTCAGCCAGTGCGCGTCCCATTCAGGAAACCCTCGCGACGCCCGTGGCGTTCGCGCCCGGACCACCGCCCGGACATTGGGCGATCCAGGTCGGCGCCTTCGCCAATCTCGCCAGCGCCGAAGCCGCGGCCGAGGCCGCCCGTTCAGCCCTGCCCGAGATCCTGCGGACCGCCAAGATCGAACTTCCGGCGACCGCCCCATTCGGCCGGCAGGTGGCCTTCCGAGCGCGGCTGTTTGGGCTGTCCGCGCAAGCGGCGACGAACGCCTGTGCCCGCCTCGGCGGGCGAGGCATCGCCTGCCTCACCGTCGCGCCCCGGCACGACTCATTCTGATCCGCAGCCCCGGCGCCGCGCGCTCGCGGGCCTCAGGCCTGTGCCAAACCATCGCCACAAATCGCCCGGCCGGCTGTCCCAGCACCACACACCGCCGGCAGCCGCGGCCAAGTTCCCGAGGCGCGATTGTCTGAGGTTGAACCAACCTCGGACGGCAATCGCCCTCTCAAGCGACGGGAACGACGACAGCGATGCCGCATTGGCGATCATAAGCGACAGGTAGAAGTCCGACCGGAATTGCGGCTGCCGAAAGCGATGGAATAGAATTCTCAAGGGACGTTCCCGAGGAGCACGCCGTGGCGAGGGGAAGTTGGGTCTATGTCGGCGGCAGGGCCGGGAACAAACCGCCCTCGATCGATAAGGTGACATCACTGCGGCCTGCGACAGATGCATCGCCGAGGTGCTGAGACCGCGATTTCTCCCCGAGATCCGTCCCACGCGATTCAATTACCCGGTCGGCATCTACGGCAAGTGGCATGGCAACAAGTATCGCTTCATCACGCGCTACCGCTCCGACGATCCGCGTTCATACGCAGCGAAATTCGAGGCGCCCTTCGCTCGTTTGGAGTACGTCAGCCGCGATTGCTTCGACCTATTCTGGCACCGGCATACCGGCGAATGGGTCTGCCTGTTCAAACGCCAGTCATTGGCCGAAGCCTTGCACCTGACCGAAAGCGAACCGCATTTCGCGCCCTGTTGACCTGATCGCGGGCGTCGCCACTCGGGCAACGAGCCCAAGGTCGTGCCAAAATGGTCGTATCGGATCAGCCACGATGCCCAAGCGATCGCCGCCTGATCGATTAGCCAGTTCGCGGACGCTGTACCAGGGTTTGATCGTCTCGACCTGAAGCGATCGCGCGTTAACAAAACAACGATCCCACCCGCCGCGCGGGCCGGCCGATCAGCTGCGGTAATCCGGCATGCCGTCCTCGATCAGCCGCAGCGCCGCGTCCCACACCAACCCATAATGCTCGGGATTCTCGCTTTTGCGGAACTGCTCGGCGGTATGCGCGCAGACCGCCGACGGCGGCAGAATGATCTCCCGCCCGCCGGCCAGCGCATCGACTTGCGCCGCACACGCCCGCTCCAGCATATAAATCATATGGAACGCCTCGGCGATCGAGGTGCCCCCGACCAGCAGACCGTGGTTGCGCAGGATCATCGCCTTGTGCTGTCCAAGATCGCTGACCAGACGCTGCCGCTCGTCCAGGTCCAGGGCGATGCCTTCATACCCGTGATAGGCGATCCGGCCATGGAACTTGCAGGCGTGTTGCGACAGCGGCAGCAGCCCATCCTTCTGTACCGACACCGCGATCCCGGCCGAGGTATGAGTGTGCACGACGCACATCAGATCCTCCCGCGCCATGTGGATGGCCGAGTGAATGGTGAACCCGGCGGCATTGACGTCCCGGCTGCTGAGCCCGCGCTGCTGTTCGACGATGTTGCCGTGCATGTCGATCTTCACCAGATCCGACGCGCGCATGTGACCGAAATTGACCCCATACCGGTTGATCAGGAAATGATGCTCCGGCCCGGGCAGCCGCGCGCTGAGGTGGGTGTAGATCAGGTCCGTCCAGCGGTGATGCGCCATCAGGCGATACAACGCCGCCAGCTCGCAGCGGATCTGCCATTCGGCTTCGGAGCAGCCGGCGATCGAAGCCGGAGAGGTCGCGACATTCATGGCATCTCTGCTCCTGAAATGAGTTGCCGCAAGGTCGGCGTTGCCGCGGCCGCCGTCAAGTCACCAGACCCGCGATGGCGGGCACGTCACCCGCCCGCAGCCGCTGTCGTGACGCGGCGTGCTACGGCCCGAGACCATCAGGCACCCTGCTGGGAACCAGCCGGCTGTTGCGTCAGGATGGGAGGCCAACAGCTCGGGAGAGGGTAAACGGCGCGAGACATCTTGTCACCCGCATCAGCGCCGCCAGCGCATCAGCGGGCTGCGTCGCGGCTTTGTCTTGCGAACCCAAAGCCCTCCGCCCGGGTTCCGTGCGACAATCGGTGCGGCGGCAACGACGGAGCGCACGTGAAGCTTTGCATAGTAGTCATTGAAAAACAGGATTTCGAGTTCGGGATTGTCTGTGAGAAGGGCGCGCAGCACATAGACCTCGTTCCACCCTCGCAATTGATCGACCGCCCAAGCTGCCGGGTACTCGAAGGGCCAAAAAACGTCATGGAAGTGCAAAATAACGCCCGGTGGCAGGCGCGGGATTACTTCGAACAGAATGTGATGCAGGTCGCTCCCGGTTTTAACTACATGCGACGAGTCGACAAATAGAAAGTCGCCCGGTTGCAACTCGTCGAAGATTGAGAGGTCGACATCCTGGATGCGACTGACCACCACTCGCGCATGCGCCTCGTCGCCCTGCCGCAGCAACGATCGCAACCGCTCTGGGTAAGGTTCGACGAATACCATCTCTTGCGGCACGCCAACCGTATCTCGAGTATCTAAAGCCACCGCAGAGGAAAACCCGGAGCCGATTTCGACCAAGCGTCTGGGCCGGAAGTGCTTGAGCATTGAACGGAAGATCAATGCATCACCATAGGAGTAGAACTCGTTCTCGTAATAATATCGTCGGTCTTTACTTCGTTCCTCGGTGTAGTCGCAGTCTGACATTCCTTGAGCCAATATGGCCCAAAGCCGGTGCATGGCGGCAGCGTCAATCGATATCCCAGCCACCTTGAGCGGCATTTGAAGTCGGTTCAGCCTTTGGGCAGCCTCTTCTGGGTCGGGAACAGGGGAGTAGAAGTGTCCTAGCGGGACAAAGAGTTTACGGTCCAAGGGATACACGCCCCAGCCCATTAGGCGCGTAAGCCACTACGCCAGCGGCAGCCATTCCCGGGGTTTGCTCTAGATCCATGACTAATACAATCAGCACTGCTCCAGCCTGGTGAGGAAGCGGCGGATGGTGATATCAGGCTGAGGCTGGACAATACCCAGATCTGCTTGCACCCGGGGCGCAACAATGGTCATGCGACGACGCGTCTCTGTTATCGCACAAACCATCTCATAGGTATTTAACATTTCCGTGCTCTTGATGCCGTTGAGCGGGATTGTGTTACTGCCGTCGGTTTTCATGTAGTATTCGCCGATCTTGGTCTTGACCAAGCCAAAGGTCGAGGGGTATTTCGCGCAAATCCGCAACAGCAAGTCGTAGTCCTCCTCCCAGGTCATTGCGGGGTCAAACGACAAATCCTTCTTGTTAATCTTATGCGTATCGAACAGAAAGCTGTGGATAGGGCAGAAATTCCCCCTGAACAGGTCGATCAGCCCATCGCCAATGAAATGATCCTTGAGCTCGGAGGCAACACGAATGAATTGGGAATACATCTCGGCTACAACCACGCGCACGCTGGCAAACGCAACCGCAGCTTCCGTCGTCCTTAGGCTTGCAACCAAGCTTTGATAGGCTTCGGGATAGAGCAGGTCATCATAATCCAGAAACCCAACATACCGGCCCTCGGCGGCCTCCAGACCCAAATTGAGCAACAGCGCGCGCGCATCTTCCGGCGCCGCTTGCTCAAGGTTCCGGATGGTCAACTCAGGCGCCCCGGGCAGCGCCAAGATAGGTGCGAGCGCCTCGCGCGTCGCCGCCACCTCGGTCGCAGAGAAGCGCTGCAGCATCAGAATAATATTCAGCGGTCGGTAAGTCTGGCCAAACAGAGAGAAAACACTACGGTCCAGTTCGCGAAGGCGACGGATGTCGTGGAATCGGACGATGCAGTCGACCCGGTCTTGATCAGTGCTCGTCACCACCGGGTCTCCGCAAAGCTGAACCAATGCGCGAAGTCAGAGTACCGCCGCCATTCTGCCGGCACGGGTAAGGTGGTCACACTCTGTATCAGTAGACTGAGTGCAGCAAGTTGTGGCCGTAGCAGGGCCTCGAACTCCGTCGACCCCCATCGCCGCGCCAACACGATACCTGAACTGTAGATCATGCCAACAGTGTGGCTATCCACTTTGCGATTACTCACGGAGTGCAGAAATAGCGCCTGCGGACATGTTTTAAGCGCGAAGCCACAGGCCCTCGCTCGCCAGGAAAGGTCGACATCCTCGCAATACATGAAAAAAGCTCTGTCAAAGCCCCCGAGCGCGTCAAAGACCTGCCGTGATATGACAAGGCATGCGCCGGATACCCAGGGCGTGTCGAGGGTGGTTGCATCAAACGGTTTTGGATGCTCAAGCGGAAATTGCAGCGCCTCCACGACCGCGCGGCCTGCATGGGCTTGCACCGTCCGCACCAGTGCGCCGATCGAATCCGGATGAAGCGCTCCGTCGGGATTGATGGTGACGTAAAGATCAGCCCCGTCTGCAAATGCCGCACTCATTAATAGGTTGTGTGCAGCGCCAAAGCCGATGTTTCCTTGGTTGGGCAGACGCACAACCGCGTCCGCAGGCACGATTGCGTCGTCCGAGCTGGAGCCGTTGTCAAGCACCCATATGGCACGGTCCGGGATCAGCCCGGCTCTGACCAAGGCTAGCCGCGCGGCGCCAACCGCAACTCTTAAGGCCTGATCATCATTGTTATAAGTAACGAGCCCGATCGCCACACGCGTTCCGGCATCTATTTTGCGGTGGACGCCCAAGTGATGGTCGCGAATTGCGTCCAGCAACGCAGAGCCAACGTGCAACGGCGGCGGCGGCGTGACCGGCGCCGGCCGCACACCTTCAAGGTCGAGCAGCCGGAACACATGGCGAGCAAAGAACTGATCCAACTCACTTGCATCGTGAACGCGAATGCTGGCCGAGCCATCGCCGAACAACTCCGGCCGAGCGACCTTGATCCAGTCGAAGGCAGCCTTCTCACACACATAGAAAAAAAGGCACTCGACCGCCTGAACGAAGGCAGCGTCTTCCTGTCCTGCCTCATCTTCGAAATCCTCAGCGGCCAGTTGTAGGTCGAGCAGTGGTTGCAGTGCAATGCTGCGAGCCCAAAACATTGAGCCGAGCGGGAAATCCAGCGCGGACTGCGGCCCTATGGCGATCCCCATGTGCGCGGCAAGCCCTGTTGCAGCGTCGATGCTGTCGCCCCAGTCAATACGATCTCGGATTGGATCAAAGTGTTGCGAGGCGACGATGCCAAGTCGCGGGTTGTGCTCGAAGATCGCAAAGATGCTAGATACTGTCGCCTCATCGCCAAGCAAATTCGCAAGCAGGAAGTGCTGGTGCCATTTGGCAGGGGCAACCGTGCAGTCCGGCTGGTCGGTGTGCAAGTGTAGAACGTAGGCATGCTCGTCGTATACGTCACGAAACGTCACCAACGTTGACGCTTGATGGCGACCACGCCTGGGCCCAATCCGCACATTTACGCCACCTTTCGACCAGCCGGAAAAGGCGGTTGCGACAAGCGTCTTCTCAAACTCGCCTGTTGTCGATATGAACAGATTGACCGCACCAGGTATGTTCTCGAGGTAGCTACGAAAGTCCACCGCGAACTCTGGGCAGGACATGTGGACGATCGCCGCTACTGGGCCATTCGCTGGATGCGGCACCGCGACATGGCTGAGGGGCACCTTGAGACTGAAGTCGATGTCCGCCTCGCGCACCGGCTGCGAGTGCTGGCCCGGCGGCGACTCCGGAGCTCGAACCAACGAATGGTCGGCAGGCGGTCCGGCCCACAGTTGTTCCTTTGCCGGTAACTCGACCGAGGGTTCAGTCGGCGGCGGCGGGCTTTGCGAAACCTCTAACCGAGACCCAGCGCATAATCCAACTTCTCGCGGAAGCTGTGCCGGCGGTCCAGCGAACGATGACGCCCCCAACTGCAATTCGGGTGGCGGCGACCCGTTGGGCCGGATCCCGACCGCTTGAAGCTGCATCCGAGCATCGCGATCGCGGCCGCGCAGCCTGTAGAGCACCTGTCCCGTTGCCGTCCACCACATAAGCATGACGGCACGCCGCACCCCACGACGCAACCCTGGAGCGACCCGCTCCAGCAAGCGCTGCAATCGCAACATGATCTTCCACGAAGTGCTCGTTTCGATCGCGGCTAGGCGCTGAGCTGTCACCGCAGCTTGCTGCTCGAGGTTGGCAAGATGCACGTCTCGCTCCACCGCAGTTGTCGTAAGCGCGGTGATCCATGCGTCTTTCTCTGTTGCCGTTGCTTTAAGGGCGGCGATTGACCCTTCTTGTTCCGAGGCCACCGTAGCAAGGGCGGCGATTGATGCATCCTTTTCTGACGCAGCGATGGAGAAGGAGGCGATTGCCGCATCCTTTTCCGACACCAGGATCGCCTGGCTCTCGAAGCGCACCTTCAAACGGTTCAGGTCGAGGACTGTCTCCGTCATTCGTGTGCGAAGTTCCTGGCGCTCGACCTTAAGCGTGTCCGAGGCCCTAGAGCCAGACCGCAACAACGCATCCAACATTTCTTGTACCTGCGGGTCACCGTCCGCCAGCTCTCCCAGCGTCTGGGCGTGATCAAGGCAAAGCTCTGAATCCAGGCGGATCATGGTGGCAAGCGCGCCGCTTTTGGCGGTAAGGCCTCGGCGCACGGAAAGCGACTTTCCTAGAGCGGCGTAGACGCTACGGATCTGGGCTGAGGTCTGAATGTCCGCTGAGAAAAGCGGCCTCAATCCTTCCGGGATCGTGTCGACAGCTGCCACAACCCCAAGGCCGTTACCGTGATGGAAGCAAAACGACGGCCTGTTTTCGGCGAGCTCTTCGAAGAATCGCCATACACCAAAGCCGCGTTCACGTACATTGGTATCGTGGAAGATAACAATCGCGTCGCGCGTCAGCTTTGGCATCCACTGCAAGAAGTCTTGCTTTACGTCTTCGTAGTAGTGCCGTCCGTCTATATGGAGCAGGTCAACCGACTCATCGGGGAAATATTGCCGTGCCGCTTCAAAGGTCGAGCGCAAAAGGGTAGAAAATGCAGAATAGTTGTCTCGATTATATTTAGATACGGACGCATAGACTGTATCGTCATAGAAACCGGCATGCTCATCACCCGCCCATGTGTCGACCGCATAACTTGATGTGTCGCTGCCGAGTTGTTGTATTGCCTGACAGATGGCAAAGTAAGAGTAGCCATGGTGAGTACCCAGCTCAACGAATCGCCGCGGCCTGAGTGCATCAGTTAGCCAGAATGCAAATGGCGCGTGCTCGATCCAGGCGGAGCTGGATAAAAAATCCGGCACCCAAAAGGAGGCTGAAGACAGCGCTCGACCAGCATCATCATGCAGGGATTGAGGGTGGATCGGTCGACTAAACTTATTGGAATTGGACATGCTGGCGCCTCTCGCCGAATAAAGATACATATCAGACGGTTATAATAGCTTTGAGGGACCAGCGTCCTTACCCACCCCGACGGCGCCGCCCCGGCGGCACACGGTATCTTGGCCGGTTCGACCCCGGCAATCAGGCGGTGTATGGCGCGGGGCTAACCATCGTAGCCGGCCAACGCCTTGTTCTCCCTCCGCCGCGCGTTGCCGAGCCTGTTGAATTCCTCGTCGTCGATATTTGAACGGTCGAAATAATCCATTACGGAACTCTTCATGCAGGGCCGGCATAGCGTATGGGTCGACTTTGCTCGTTGAAGATCGGCGAGCGGCTCGGCAAGAAAATTGCCGACGATGTTCGAGGACGCATTGGAGGACGCGCAACATAGGTAGACATCGGCGTTGGCGTCTAGCACCAACCGTCCGTCGATATGGTTGCAATGGTTAGCTGCCTGGCGGCTAACATTGTTCATGGCCGCTGGGAACGCCACCGCCAGGCGCTGAAGCAAGTTACGATCTTCTTCAAACTCGGTTTCCCCTCGGTAAAGGTCGAGCACGCGTTCTACGGAGGTTACATAGGCCCAGCAAGGGCTGAAGCTGAAGCCGAATCGCTCGGCGTACTTCGCCATTAAAAGCTCATCTTCCTCGTTGTCGGCATAGCGGTGATAGACGAGACGAAGCCAAGTACGCGAGCCAGCCGTTGCATTACGATGCGCCGCCTCTGACAGCAGGACCATGTTTCGCTTTACTGTCTCAATATTGCCGCCCTTGTGACCCCGAGCGTAAATCTCCTGATGGAAGCCGGAAACCGAAACCACGATCTCGTGTGGCCGAGCTGCGAGCAGAGCATCAACGTTGCGTAGCACGTTCAGATTTGTCGAGACCCAACAGGGAATTTTCCTTCGCGACACTTCAGCGATCAGCTCACTGATCTGCGGGTGCAACAAAGGCTCTGTCCAGTTGAAGAACCCGACGCCATCAATCGCCGGCAGCTCCTTTAAGGCCTTGTCCAACACCGCAGCAAGCATTGCGACGTCCATCATTTTGCGCACGGGCGTCCGGCGCCCCTCTGGACGGTTAACGTCACCAACAACACAGGAGGGGCAGCGCAAATTGCACATCGTGAACGCATCGATGTAGAGGAACACGTTAAAGCTCCGAGATCACGGTTGGCGTATTCGTCGCCCCCTTGTTGGTGTCCATCGGCACTAAAAAGTCAAGCGCCAATCCCAATTCCGTGCCGATCACGGACACGCCGGCCAACGAGGCCGCGATCAAACGGCTGTATCTGGTCTTGCGCCGCGTCAGCAGCGATTGGAAGAATGCCCAACGTGAATGGACCGCCGCCATGACGCAGTTCGCCATCATGTTCGGCGACCGCTTCAGCGTCGAGTAGAGGGATCAGGTGAAACCGACCCCTCACACAAGACTCCTGATAGGCTCCCGACGAGAGACAGAACCCGTTAATACCAGTGGCATAATAGGCCGCCCGGTTGTTTGGATGTCGCTCGCGGATCCCATCTGGGCCAGCGGACAAAGCGTCCCGCGTCAAAGGCCGGACACATGAGCGCATTCGAACCAACGCCAGTATCTTGCAACCCTACTCGAACCCTACGGGCCGTCCACACATGGTATTAGAAAGTGGCGTTCTTTGTAGAGATGCCGATCATACGTCCGGCGCGACTTGCGGTTGGCCTTTGATGGGATCACAGCCGTCTTGCCGGCGGTCGTGAGCGGCTCGATGACCCGCTTGTCGGCGTCGAATGCCTTGTCGGCGATCAGCGTTGCAGCTTGCATATCCGCCAGCAGATGGTCGGCGCCGACCAGATCATGCGCCTCGCCGCCCGTCAGATGAAACGCCGTCGGATTGCCGAGCGCATCGACCAACGTGTGGATCTTGGTGCTCAATCCGCCACGCGATCGTCCGATCGCCTGGTCTTCGCCGGCTTTTTTTTCGCGCCGGCACTGTGCTGGTAAGCGCGCACGATGGTGCTGTCGATCATCGCGTATTCATTGTCGGCATCAGCCGAGAGATGCTGAAAGACCCTGTGCCAAACACCGGATTTAGCCCAGCGACTGAAGCGCCGATGGACGTTTTTCCAGTCGCCGAAGCGTTCCGGCAGGTCACGCCACGGGAGACCGGCGCGATAGCGGTAGAGCACAGCCTCGACGAACAGGCGGTTGTCCGCCGCGGTTACTCCCACCCAGCCTGGCCGCCCGGGCAGCAACGCCTCGATCCGATCCCACTGGTCATCACGCAGTCCATAGCGCCACATCGGTCAGCCTCCAAAGCTGACCGCTTAGCAATCGGAGAATGCGGCGCGCCGGAATCCCCTGCGCGCTGTGTCGCATCTCTTTTTGCCCAGATGTTGCAGTTCAGACTCACCGCGGCCTGGAAGGCTCTAGCTATTCGCCGGGTCGCCTAGCAGCCTGTCGGAGTTGGCTGCTGGGTTGTTTGGTCTGCGGACGTTGCGCGAGGTGGTTGGCATTGTTGGGGCGGTTTCGGGGCTGAATCCGTGCGTACGGTGGTTCCGACCGTTTGCATCGGGCCGTGGGGTCCTGCAGGAGCCTGGAAAGGGCGCGATCCGGCTCAGATGGCCTCTGCCAGGACGAACATCCGCTTCATGTTCCACGCCATGGTCACGAGGTTCCACTCGCCTCTGACGTGGTCGAGCCCACGCAGCAGAAACTGACGGAACCCGAGCACCGACTTGATGATCGCGAACACCGGCTCGGGCGTCTGCTTGCGCATGGCGTAAAGCTTCTTGCCTTCGGGCGTCTTTAGGCGGTGGCCCATGGCCGCAAGTGGCGTGGGCTGCCGCGGCGGCGATGGCGGCTCGGCAAAGCGCTCGTCGAGCGAGGGATGATGCGCCTCGCGTCCCATCGCGATCACCGGACCAATCCCCGCCGCCGCGCAGACGTTCACATTGCCTTCGCTGAAATACCCGTTGTCGGCCAGCAAGGCGCCAACCTTGCCAAACTCATCGGGTAGATCGGCAATCCTGCCCAGCATCGGTTCAAGCTGCCGCTTGTCGTTGGGCGCCTGCACCACGTCGGCGGCGATCACCAGCAGGCTTCCCGCCGCCACCACTGCCTGCGCGTTATAGCATTGTTCGAACCCGCCGCCGGCCACTGGCATGATGCGGCTGTCCTCGTCGGTCAGATTGACCTGATCGCCGGGCAAAGGCTCTTCCACCGGCACCACCAGCGGCTTGCCACCGGGTTTCTTGCCGGCCGCCCTCTTGGCCTCCTGCCGCGCCAGCTTGGCGTCATACTCCGCCTTGGCACCCACATACCGCGCCTTTGCCCGCGCCTCGATCTTGGCCTTTGCTTCGGCAATCGCGGCCAGCCGGGTCTCGCGCCGCGCCAGTTCCTCGGGGATTTGCATGCCATCCGGAACATCCGCCTGATCGGCCACCTCGGCGCGGGCCATCAGGTCGGCCACTTCGGCCTTCAACTGCGCCTCGATCCGACCCGCATGCTCATACGACAGCGCGCTGTGGCGAGGCTGGCCCAAGGTTCCGTCAGGCGTAGCCTGATGGAATGGCCAGATGAGGTGGCTGGCATTGGCGTGGATCTTGGTGCCATCCAGCGCCACCGTGCCCAGCTTCAGCACCCCCATCTCACGCGCCACGCCAAGCACCTGAACAAATAGCGCCTCGATCTGCGGCAGAAAACGTCGCCGTCGAGCAAGTGCCAAGCGACGTCTGTTGGCCTGATCCCCGATGGATGGCCGGAAGTGGGCCGCAGCGTCGGCCTGGCAATGCCCGCACTGAGGCCAGGCGAGACGCAGCATTGGCGTCGGCCTGAGCCGCGGCTAGGGTAGCCTTCGGACCATCAATCGGAGGGAACAACCATGAAGGCCGCGGTTTTCCACGCAGCGCATCAGCCGTTGACGATCGAGGACGTGCAAATCGAGAAGCCGAAGCGGCGGGAAGTGCTGCTGAGGACGGCGTTCGCCGGTCTTTGCCACTCCGACCTGCATTTCATGGAGGGGCTGTATCCCTTCCCGACCCCCGCGGTGCTGGGCCACGAAGGTGCCGCGGTGGTCGAAGCGGTCGGCGAGGACGTGACCTATGTGAAGCCGGGCGATCATGTGATCACCTGCCTGTCGGTGTTCTGCGGCGAATGCGCCCAGTGCACGACCGGTCACACCAACCTGTGCGAGAACACCGAGGTCAAGTTGCTGCCCGGCGCGGCGCGGCGGCTGAAATGGAAAGGCGAGGTGCTGCATCAGGCCTTCAACCTGTCGGTGTTCGCCGAACAGATGGTGGTGCACGAGCATGCGGTGGTGAAGATCAACCCCGACATTCCGCTGGACCGGGCGGCCTTGGTGGGATGCGGCGTGATGACCGGGGTCGGCGCGGTGTTCAACGCGGCGAAAGTGGAACCGGGCAGCACGGTCGCGGTCATTGGGTGCGGCGGGATCGGTCTGTCAGCGGTCAACGGCGCGGCGCTGGCCGGCGCGGCCCGGATCATCGCGATCGACACCAATCCGTCGAAGCTGGAAAAAGCGCGCGAGATGGGGGCGACCGACACCATCAACGCGTCCAATGTCGATCCGGTGGCGGCGGTCAAGGACCTGACGAACGGTCAGGGCGTGCCGTATTCGTTTGAGGCGATCGGGTTGAAGATCGCGGCGGAACAGTCGTTCGCGATGCTGCGCCCGGGCGGCGTGGCGACGATCATCGGCATGATCCCGCTCGGCACCAAGATCGAGCTGCACGGCGCGGACTTCCTGCGCGACCGCAAGATCCAGGGCACCAGCATGGGCGGCAACCGCTTCCGCGTGGATATGCCCCGGCTGCTGGAGCTGTGGCGGCAAGGGCGGTTGAAGCTGGATCACCTGATCTCGGGGCAGGTGAAACTGGAGGAGATCAACGAGGGGTTCGCGATGTTGAAGTCGGGCACACCGGTGCGAAACCTGATCAATTTCGGTGTGGTCTGATCGAGGGTTGGGCGCGGCTGAGGCTCAGCCTGGTATCCGGCCGTCACTCTAGGCCCGATCGCGGTGTTGTAAACTGCAGCAGCCTTGGCGTGGTCCTGCACGGCCCTGCCGGACACGCTTCGGCGGGGACGCGGCAACTTGCCGGCGATCGGCCGCGCCCGTAGGCTGCATAGGCCGGTCCGGCCGCTGCAATGAGGTCCGGTCAAAAGGGGGAACGATGCGCCAGAAACCGGACCTGGTAATCCGCAACGGCACCGTTATCGATGGCACTGGCGGACCTCCTGTTGTCGCGGATATCGCCATCGCCGGCGAACGGATCGCCGCCATCGGCCGGATTACCGAGCGGGGCGAGGTGGAAATCGAGGCGAAGGGATTGGTGGTCACGCCGGGATTTGTTGACCTGCATACCCATTACGACGCGCAGGTCACCTGGGCGGAACACATCACCCCGTCATCCTGCCAAGGCGTCACCACGGTTCTGACCGGCAACTGCGGCGTCGGCTTCGCCCCTTGTGATCCGCAAGACCGCCGCCGGCTGGTGGAGCTGATGGAGGGTGTCGAAGACATCCCCGAGGTCGTGCTGACCGAGGGCCTGCCCTGGAACTGGCGGAGCTTCCCCGACTACCTCGACAGCCTAGCGGCGCGGCGCTTCGACCTCGATGTGGCCACCCAGGTGCCGCACGCGGCGTTGCGGGTGCATGTGATGGGCGAGCGCGGATCGGCGCGCGAGCCGGCGACCGCGGCGGAGCGCGGCGCCATGGCCCGCCTCGCCGCCGCGGGGATCGAAGCCGGGGCGTTGGGCTTCTCGACCTCCCGCACGCTTAACCACAAGACCCTGGCCGGTCAGCCCACGCCCACCCTGGATGCCGCCGAGGACGAACTCGCCGCCATCGCCGATGCGATCGGTCGGACCGGCAAAGGCTGGCTACAGGTGATCGCCGATTTCGACGAAGAGGTGGATGCCGAGTTCGCCATGCTGCGCCGGTTGGTCGCCCGCTGCGGCCGTCCGCTGACGTTGACCGTGCTGGAACGTGACGCTAAGCCGGAGGAATGGCGCTGGCTGCTTGACGCTATCGGGGCCGCCAACGCACAGGGTTTGCCGATGACCGGCCAGGTGCTGACCCGGCCGACCGGCATCCTGCTCGGTTTTGAGATCTCGCAGCACCCGTTCGTCGATTGCCCCTCCTACCAGCCGATCGCGGCGCTGCCGTTCGCGCGCCGGCTCGCGGCGCTGCGCGATCCAGAGATGCGGCGGCACCTGGTCGCCGAAGCGCCGGCCAGTGCGGCGCGGGTGCGGCGGCTGCGCGACTGGGACCGTATCTTTCCGCTTGGTGATCCGCCGGACTACGAGCCACCGGCAGACCGCAGCGTGGGGGCCGAGGCACGGCAGTGCGGCCTCGATCCCGCGGCACTCGCCTATGACCGGCTGCTGGAACGCGACGGGCGCAGCATCCTTTACCGCCCGCTGAGCAACTATGCCCATGGCGATCTGGGGTCGGTGCGGGAGATGATGCAGCACCCGAACACCTTGCTGGGTCTGGGTGATGGCGGGGCGCATGTCGGCGTGCTGTGCGACGCCTCGGCGTTGACCTACGGGCTGACCCACTGGACGCGCGATCGCGCGCACGGGCGGTTCCCGCTGGAATGGATGGTGCGGCGGCTGACCCGCGACAACGCACGCGCGATCGGCCTGCGCGATCGTGGCGTGCTGGCGCCGGGATATCGCGCCGACCTCAACCTGATCGACTATGACCGACTGCGGCTTCGTGCACCGGAAGTGGTTTATGATCTGCCGGCCGGTGGGCGGCGGCTGATGCAGCGGGCGGACGGCTATGTCGCCACCCTGGTCGCCGGCCAAGCTGTCTGGCGTGACGGGGCACCCACCGAGGCATTGCCCGGCCGGCTGGTGCGCGGCCCGCGCGCCGAGGCAGCGTGAGACATGCGCCACCGCGGGCAAGCAAGAGTTGGGTCAACGGCAGGCCGATGGAGCTGAACAGCTGACAAGCCGGGCCGGGCATCGGCCGCGACATTGGGGAAAGGAAACAAATGCAAGGGACGATCACCCGCCGCCATGCGGTCATGGCGGGGGCCGCAGCGGGCAGTGTGGGTGCGACGCGGGGTTCAGCAGCAACTGTCTGGCAAGCCTACACTTACAATCCGGTCGGTTCGGTCGCGGCTGTGCTGGGTCTCAAGCGGCTGATCAGCGGCTTCGAGAAAGCTTCCAACGGCGGTTATACGGTCAGTCTGCATCTCGGCGGCAGCCTGCCGATCGCCGGCAACAACATCACCCAGGCGGTGTCGCAGAATGTGATCCAGCTTGCCGATGACGGGTTCGCCACCGGCAACATTCCAATCGTCGGCGTATTGCGGCTGCCCATGTTGCTGCTCAGCGTGTCCGACATGCTGAAGGCGATGGCTATCCTGAAGCCCTATCTGGACCAGGCATACGCCAGCAAAGGGATCGTGGTGCTGGGCCAGTACAGCTATCCCTTCCAGGTCATCTGGGGTCGCAAGAAGCTCACGTCCCTCGCCGACATCAAGGGGCTCAAGTTACGCGTCACCTCGGTAGAAGAAGGTGAGTTCATCCGCCGGTTCGGCGGCACACCGATCACCATGAACCCGGCCGACGTCGCGGCAGCGCTGGATCGCGGGGTGGTCGACGGCGTGCTGACCGCGAGTTCCGGCGGCGGGATCACCTGGAAGGACCTGCTGCACTGGCGCTACGGATTCCCGACCTCCTTCGTCAACTCCACCTTCGTCGTCAACCAGGCCGATGATGGCAGGTTGCCACCCGCCGTGCGGGAGGCGCTGCCCGGCATCGGCGATGAGGCGGCGCACTGGACGACCAACGAGATGCAGCGCCAGGAGGACATGATCACAGCGGACATGGCGAAGGGCGGCATGGTCGTGACCGCGGCACAGCCAGCCGATGTCACGCTCGCGGTGACGAAGATGGAGTCGTACTGGCCGGCATGGGCCAAGGCGCACGGTCCCCAGGCCGTGGAGGTGCTCGGCAAGATTCGCGCCGCGGTGGGGCGGTGATCGAAGGGTCGACCGAGGCGGCCCGCCAGTCACCGGCGGCGGTCGAGGTGCCGGGGGTGCTTGAGCCGATCGCCGGCATGCGGCTGGGCCCGCTGGAGCGGGCCTGCCAGTTGGTCTGCGAAATCGGCATCGTCGCCCTAGCGGTGATTGTCCTGACCGAGATCATCACCCGCAACCTGTTCAACTTTTCGTTCCAGATCTCTGACGAGGTAGGCGGCTACATCGTCGTCGGCCTGACCTTCCTGGCCTTGCCGATATGCCAGGCGCGGCAGACCTACCACCACGTCATGTTCATCCAGGCGCGGCTACCGCGGCGCGTTCGCGAACTGCTGAACCTGGGGTTCGACCTGCTTTCGCTCGCCTTCTGCGCGATGCTGGTCTGGGAGCTGGCCTGGCAGACCGTGCAGACCTGGCAGACGGGTGACATCGCGCCAACCGAGTTGGCGACGCCGCTGTGGATCCCGCAGGCGGTGATGCCGGTGGGCTGCGCCGTGCTCGCCGTGGTGCTGCTGCGCAACATTCTGCACCGCGTGCGGCGGTTGCGGCGTCGGGAGGCCTGATCCGATGGTGCTCGCCGCGCAACTGATCGGCTCGTTCGGCCTGTTCCTGCTACTGCTCGCGTTCGGCATGGCGGTGCCGTTCGCGATCGCGGTGCCAGGTGTGGTCTATCTGCTGTTCCAGAGTGGCCCGGCGGCGCTCAACGCGATCGGCCTCGTCACCTGGGGCAGCATGAACAGCTTCACCCTGACGGCGATCCCGCTGTTCATCCTGATGGCCGAGATGATGCAGCGCAGTGGGCTGAGTTTCCGCATCTACCGCGGCCTGGCCAAGGTCGTGTCCGCCCTGCCGGGTGGGCTGCTGCAAACCAATATTGTTGGCTGCGCCCTATTCGCCGCGATCAGCGGCTCCTCGGTGGCAACCGCGGCTTCGATCGGTGGCGTGGCGCTGCCGCAGCTGCTGCAGCGGGACTATGATCGCCGGCTGTCGGCGGGTTCTCTCGCCGCCGGCGGCACCTTGGGCATCCTGTTCCCGCCCAGTATCGCCATGATCATCTATGGGTCGTTCACCAATACCTCGGTAGCGAAGCTGTTCATGGCCGGGTTGATCCCCGCCCTGCTGCTGACCGCGATGTTCATGACCTATATCGGGGTGCGCTCGCTGCTGCGTCCGCGTCCCGGCGCGCGGACCGAGGTGCACGGCGGCGTGCTGGCGGCGGTCGCCGATATCCTGCCGTTCGCGCTGCTGATCTCCGGCACCATGGGAAGCATTTACGACGGGATCGCGACGCCCACCGAGGCTGCCTCCGCCGGCTGCTTCTTCGCCTTGCTGCTATGCATCATCTGGGGCGATCTCAGCTGGAAGGTTTTCGTCGAATCCATGCATCGCACGGTGCAGATCGTCGGCAACCTGATGTTCATCATCTATGCCGCCTACATCTATGCCTATGCGATCGGCGTCGCCGGCGTGGGCGAGAGCGTCACATCCTGGCTGATCGGACTCCAGCTTACGCATCTGGAGTTCTTTCTGGCCTTGCTCGCGCTCTACAGCGTGCTCGGCTGTCTGGTCGAGAGCATCGGCATGATCGTCATCACGGTGCCGCTGCTGTTCCCGGTGCTTGGTCAGTACGGCATCGACCCTATCTGGTTCGGCGTGCTGCTGGTGATGTTCGTCGAGCTTGGTCAGATTTCGCCGCCGATCGGCATCAACCTGTTCGTGATCCAGAGTATTTGGGACGGCGAACTGGGCGACGTCGTGCTAGGCACCATCCCCTTCCATGTGATCATGTTTGTCCTGCTGTTCCTGCTGATGTTATTTCCGCAGCTGGCGCTTTGGCTGCCGGGGCAAATGTCATGACGCGACCGTCGCAGAGCGTGCGGGTGATCGACCTGGCCAATCTATTGGTCGGGCAACGCTGTTCTGGCCATCGCGTGGTTACTGGGCACCGCGGCGGTCGCGGTGGCGGTGCCAAGGACGCTCTACCAGGACATGACCCCGCGCGGGATCAACCATTCGCGGGTCGTTGAAAGTTACAGGATTTCGTGGCCAGAACGTCGTGGCTTGCGCACACAGCAAGGGAAATGGGGAAACAAATGCCAATCATCGGGGACCTGCTCACCAACGCGCTGGCCGGCATCGCATTTGTCGGCTGCGCAATGACCAGTGCCGCGTCCGCGCCGACCGATCGACCGCGGGCGCGACGACGGGAGGTCGCGGTCAACGGCAGACGGGTCAAGACCATCGATATCCATGCCCACTGCATCGTCCCGGCCGCCGCGGCGCTGATCGAGCATCCGCTCGAAGCGCCGGGATTGCTGATGGATGACACCAGCACGCGCATCGCGGCGATGGACGCGCAAGGCATCGACGTCGAGGCGCTCAGCATCAATCCTTACTGGTACCGGGCTGAGCGCGATGTCGCAGCGGAACTGATCAAGGTGCAGAACGAGACGCTGATCGAGTTCTGCGGCGCCAATCCCGAGCGGTTCGTTGCGTTCGCGACGGCGTCGTTGCAACATCCTGATCTTGCCGCGCAACAAGTCGACTATGCTGTCAGGACACTGGGTTTTCGCGGCGTCGGTGTCGGTGGCAGCGTCGCCGGCGAGGAGCTGGCGGACCCGAGGTTCCATCCATTCTGGGCCAAGTGCGAGGAACTTGGTGTTCTTGTCTTCATGCATCCCCTGGGCACCCGCGAACTGGAACCGAGCGGCCGGCTTGGCGGAAGTGGTCTGCTGACGAACACGATCGGCAATCCTTTGGAAACCACGATCGCTTTGTCGCACCTGATATTTGAAGGCACCCTCGATCGCTTCCCCGGGTTGAAGATCTGTGCCGCCCATGGGGGTGGCTTTCTGCCGTCTTATGCCAACCGGTCCGACGCGGTGACCCGGACGTTCCCCGACCGCGTTGGCACGTTGCCGAAGAAGAATCCCACCGCCTATCTGAAGGATGGCCAGCTCTTTTTCGACACGATTGTTTTCACGCCGGAGGCGCTGCGCCACCTGATCGCGGAAACCGGTTCTGGCCAGATCATGATCGGAACCGATTATCCGTTTCCGTGGACCAGCACCGAGGTTGATCTCGTTCTCGACACACCGGGGCTGACCGATGACGAGCGGATCGCGATCCTTGGCGGGACGGCGGCGCACCTGCTTGGGATCGCGCGCTGACGAGGCGGCGGGGTCGGTGAGGGCCTGCCGCGGTCAGGCATCCCGACGCTGGCTGATCAGGTCAGCTAAAGTAAATCCAACCCGACCTTCCTGGATGGCGGTCGGTGCGCCGCATCGATCGCCGCCAGATCCTCAGCCGTCAGCTCAATCCTTTCGGCCGCGGCATTCTCCCGCACATGGGCCGCATCTGTCGCCTTCGGGATCGAGATCACGTTGCCGCCGCGCAGCCCCCAGGCAAGGGCGATCTGGGCGGGAGTCGCATCATGCCGCCGGGCCACCGATTGTAACGCTGAAGAACCGAGCAGCTTGCGCACATGATGGCCCAGGGGCGAGTAGGCCATGACCGGAACCGTATGTTCCGCGCACCAGGGCAGCAGGTCGAACTCGATCCCACGGCTATCGGGATGATACAGCACCTGATCGGCAGCACAGTCTTTCCCCCCAGGCACGTCCAGCAGTTCCCGCATGTCGCGTGTATCGAGGTTGGAGACGCCCCACTGGCGGATCTTGCCGGCCGCCCGCAGAGCCTCGAATGCCGCGACGGTTTCCGCCAAGGGATGCGCCCCGCGCCAATGCAGCAGATAGAGATCGATCCGATCGGTTCGAAGCCGCTTCAGGCTGCGCTCGCATGCCGCCGGCACTCCGGTCCGCGAGGCATTCTGCGGCAATACCTTGCTGACGATGAACAGCCGGTCGCGGATGCCGTGCGCTGCTTGCGCGACCACTTCCTCGGCGCCCCCGCTGGCATACATCTCGGCGGTGTCGATCAGCGTCATACCCAGATCGGCGCCGAGACGCAGCGCATCGGCTTCGCGCGCCGCCTCACCACGACGCTCCCCCATGGCCCAGGTGCCCTGTCCCAGGGCCGGAACGGTTTCTCCGCCTGGCAATGTGATCGTTCGCATCAGCGCGCCATTTCCTCCGCTACCCGCATGACCCGGAGGAAGTTACCACCCCATAGCTTTTCAAGGGCCCCCCGGTCGTAGCCGCGCTTCACCAACTCGATCGTTATGTTGGGGCTCTGGCTGGCGTCACGCCAGTCGCTGAAGCCGCCGCCGCCGTCGAAGTCGGACGAGATGCCGACGTGGTCGATGCCGATGCGGTTGACCGCATGATCGATATGATTGGCGAAGTCCGCGACCGTGACGTCCTCGGGCTTGCCATCCGGCTTCAGGAAGGCGGCGACGGCGGTGATCTGGATCACCCCCTTGACGTCGCGAAGCACATCCAACTGCCAGTCCGCCATGTTGCGGGAATGATCGCATAGCGCACTGACGCAGGAATGGGTGGACACGATCGGCGAGCGGGATTCCTCCGCCGCCTGCACCATGGTGTCGCGGGAGGTGTGGGCGATGTCGACCAACATGCCGACCCGGTTCAGCGCCGCCACCGCGGCACGACCCAATACCGACAATCCGCCGTGCTCGGTTTCCCGATCACCCAGATCCCGGCGCGGATTGCACGAATCCGCCAGGGCATTATGACCGTTATGGGTCAGGGTCATGTAGATCGCGCCGCGTTGGCGGAACGCGGCGATGCGCGACAGGTCGGCGCCGGTGGCGAAGCCGTTTTCGACGCACGGCACGATCGCGAGATGACCGTCCCGCTTCGCCGCCAGGATCGCATCGGCCCGTGTCGCGATCCGCATCGGGATCGGTGAGGCTACGTGGGTCATGCGGTTGATCTGGTCCAGCATGGCGATGACCCGCGCGTAGGCGGCATCCTCGGACGCGGGGGAACGGCCGGCCTGCGGCACATAGGCCACGAAACAGGCGGCACTGAGGCCACCGCGCAGCATTTTCGGCAGATCGACCCGTCGTGGGCCTTCCTGAAACGGGTCCGGGCCGGTCGGCCAGGGAATGTCGATGTGCGTGTCCAACGTCACGATCGCGCGGTGGAGAGAGAGTGCGTCCGGTTGCATGGCATCATTCATGGAAACACGCTTACAGATAACCGGGCGGCGCGGAAGAGGCACCGCGGGATAAAAAGCGGGGTCGGCCGCGGCGGAGAGCCGTCGAGCCACGCCTGTTTCTTCCCGAACACGGCCCGGACAGGAGCGGCTTGTGGGCGCCGGCGTCAGACGAGGCCGCACGGCCTTGGCATCCGGTCCAAGGCGTCAATGACCGGTGCGTTTACGCGCGCCGTTCTTGCGGAGCAGAAATTCGCGGCCGATCTTCACCATCGGGACGCCGTCATATTCGACGATGTCGGCGGTCGCATAGGTTTCGTGCCATGAGTCGGGAACGAAGCTGCCGGTGCCGACCACATCGATCGGCGCCTTGGCATCCGCCATCACGCGGCATTTCTCCACCCCGAAACCCGACGACACGACGATGCGCACGTTGGCATAGCCGGCCTGGTCCAACGCCTCTCGCACACGCCAGATCGCCGCGGCGGACACCCCGGTGCCGACCAGCGCGCGCAGTTCAGAGTCGCTGCGATACCGGCGGATCGCGCCGGGTGCGTAACGTTCTACCACGGCGTAGCTTTCGGCCGGATCCAGCCCTTCAAGGAAGCGGCCGCCATGGGTATCGAGCCGGAACGACAACTGCCCGGCCGCGGCCAGGTCGCGGAAGCGCGCGCAGACCGCCAGGGCGTCGGTGATCTCCTTGCCAAAGTAATCCACCAGCACGGTCATCGGTTCGTCGGGATAGGTCTCGCGGAACATCTCGGCCGCACGCACGGTGGAACCGGCATAACCGATCAGCGAGTGCGGCATCGTGCCGAAACCCCGAGACGCGCCGAACCAATGCGCCGTGCCGTCGGCGGCGCCGCCGATGAAGCCTTTCGCCCCTTCCCGCCTGGCGGACTCGCTGCCGACCGAGGCGGCATAGGACATCATATCCTGCATATCGGCGCCGGCGCAGTGCCGCGCCTCCATCGCCAGAAATGAGACCGCGGGCAGCGACAACGCCATCTGATAGGCATTGTGCGCGGTGACGCAGGCCGGTCCGATCTTCTGCAGCAGGATGGTCTCCAGATCCGACATGTGAACCAGGCTGCCGGTGAGATAGGCGATCGGTTCGCCGGCGCCGACCCAATCGCCCTCCTGGTAGATCAGATCGACGTCGATCTCGGTCGCCCGCGACAACGCCGCGGTCCGCAACCATTCCAGCATCAGGCGCGGGGCGCAGATCACTGGTCGGCGCAGGAACAGGGCATAGGTCACCCGCCTGTCGCCAAACTTCGCCACGATCTGTCGGGTGCGGTTGAAGTAGCTATCGGTCCTGGCGGCGATATCGGCCGCCAGATCCGGACCGAACTTTTTCACCGGGGTCCACTCACGGCGCGGGGCGTGCCGGCACGCCGGCTGGAAGGCGACGTTGCTTCAACTCCTCGGCCACCAGGAACGCCAGTTCCAGCGACTGTTCGGCGTTCAACCGCGGATCGCAGAAGGTTTCGTAACGCTGCTTCAGGTCGAGTTCGGACAGGCGGCGGGCGCCGCCGATGCATTCGGTGACATCCTGGCCGGTCATTTCGACATGCACGCCCCCGGCCCAGGTGCCTTCGGCGGTGTGGATGTCGAAGAAGCTTCTGACCTCGCTCAGGATCGAGTCGAAGCTGCGGGTTTTCATCATCAGTCCCGTGGTCACGGTATTGCCGTGCATCGGGTCGGCCAGCCAGACGACCTTGTGACCCGACCGTTCGACCGCGCGCACCAAGGGGGGCAGCTTTTCGCCCACCTTGTCGGCCCCCATGCGGCTGATCAGGGTGATCCGGCCGAGTTCGTTGCGCGGGTTGAGGATATCCAGCAGGCGCAGCAGGTCGTCGGGTTCCTGGGTCGGGCCGACCTTCATGCCAAGCGGGTTCTGCAGACCGCGGAGGAATTCGACGTGGGCGCCCTCGACCTGACGGGTGCGGTCGCCGATCCACAGGAAGTGGGCGGAGCAGCCATACCAGTCACCGGAGGTGGAATCGACGCGGGCGAGCGCCTGTTCATAGGGCAGCAGCAACGCCTCGTGGCCAATGTAGAAATCGGTCTCCCGCAGGTCGCGGGTGGTGGTGCTGGTCATGCCGCAAGCGGTCATGAACGACAGCGTCTCGTCGATGCGCGAGGCCAGGTCCTTGTAGCGCTCGGCCAGCGGCGACCGCTCGACGAAGCCCAGGTTCCAGCGGTGGACCTCATGCAGATCGGCATAGCCGCCCGAGGAGAAGGCGCGCAGCAGATTGAGCGTGCTGGCGGACTGGAAGTAGCCGAACTCCATCCGCGCCGGGTCCGGGATGCGGGAGGCCGCGGTGAACTCGGGTCCGTTGACGATGTCGCCGCGATAGCTGGGCAGGGTGAGGCCGTTCTGGGTTTCGCTGTCGGACGAGCGCGGCTTGGCGAACTGGCCGGCCATGCGACCGATCTTCACCACCGGCAGGGAGGCGCCGAAGGTCAGCACCACCGCCATCTGCAGCAGCACGCGGAAGGTGTCGCGGATGATGTTGGCGGTGAAATCGGAGAAGCTTTCGGCGCAATCGCCGCCTTGCAGCACGAACGCCTTGCCCTCGGCGGCGAGTGCCAGGTGGGCCTTGAGGCGACGCGCCTCGCCGGCGAAGACCAGCGGCGGATACTTGCCCAGGCGGGCCTCCATGTCCGCGAGCTTCGCCGGGTCCGGATAGGCCGGGACCTGGCGAATGGGGCACTCGCGCCAGGAGTTGGGATTCCAGGGACGCCGTGAGGCGGCGTCGACGGTTGGTCTCGTGAGCATAAACGGTCTCCTCGGGCGCAGTTATGTCGCGAAATCGCCCCGAAGGCTACTCTGGGTACGTTGATGCAGAATGGGAACTACCCAAGGCGGCAATCGCCTGTCTAAATACGAGAGCAACGACAGGCTCCGGGATTGCCTAGAGCGGCTAATGCGGGTGGTCGTGGAAGTGCCCTTTCCCATGCCCGCACAGGTGAGGCCAGGGTTGTGCTAACCCTCTTTTCGGTTTTCGACTGGCTTGCCGATGAAGGGACTGGAGGCGCTGTTGTCCGTTTTGGGGTTCCCAAGAAGCTGCGCCCTGTCCGGTCTCGATCGCTGCGTGGACCATTTTTCTCTTGATAGACTGTCAAGGCCAAGCCCGAATCGCCCCTGGCGATTGGTTGAGACCCGGAGATAGCTGACAAAACGTGGGCGGGGAGGAGCCACGGCCGGAGCCCAAGGCGGGTGTTTCACTTCGGCAAACGGTCGTTTGACACAATGATACACCCGCCAGGGAGAGCGACGGCTTACGTCTCGAATGGGTCTAGACCGGCCTGCCGGGCGGCTCGGATGCAAAATCTACCGAATTGGGACGGATGGAAGCGCATGTAATTGGTCAGCTTTAAATTTGGAGCGGTAGCTCCTATATCCGGTACTGGTGCTGTATTGGCAGCCGGTAAGGGTTTGGAGCGGTGGTAACAGAAGCAAGCAATAGCCTTAAGCGCGCCCGTGGCCGGCCCGCGAACTTCGACCGCTCTATTGCCCTGCGTCAGGCGATGAAATTGTTTTGGGAGCGCGGTTACGAAGGTACTTCGTTCGACGATCTGATCGCCGCCATGGGCATCAGCCCATCCAGCTTCTACAACTCGTTCGGCAGCAAGGAGCGGCTCTACGAGGAGGCGACGGAGGCGTTTATGGCGCATTCCAGCGAATGGTTCGCTGGCGAACTCGGGGGAGCCACGGATGCGAAGACCGCCTTCCATCAGCTCCTGAATGCGGCCGCGCGGGAGGCCACCCTGGATGACATGCCCACGGGTTGCATGATCTCGCTGGCCGGCACGCACGTCCCCCCAGCGCTCACCGCCTTGCGAGCTAGGATGGCAGGGTATCGGGGAGCTGGGCAGTCGGCCATGGCCGATCGCATCCGCAGAGGTGTCGACGAAGGCGACGTGCCGAGAGATACGAATGTCGAGGCGCTGGCCGCGTTTTACAGCGCGTTATCGCGCGGCATGGTGGTCCAGGCACGCGATGGGGCGTCCCGTGAGCGTCTTCTGGAGATCGTCGAGGTCGGCATGCGCGCCTGGCCCTCGGCACCGACCAGGCACGTGCGAGCCAATCAGCGGCGGTCACGGGCGCAATCCTCAGCCATGAGCGCCCGGGTCTCGCCGAAATAGGCGCCTCGCCAACCGGGCCAGATGCCCGGACTACGCCCCGGCAAGGGCAGCCACTCGGTAATTGTTGCCGCCGCTCCAAAATTCCCCTTGATTGCCGGTACGTGCCGCTCCACCTGCGGTTTATTGGAGCGACCCCTCCAATTTCACTATGATTAGGAGAGTGCCACCATGGCAAGGTTCACCGATAAGATCGCTGTCGTAACCGGCGCCTCGAAAGGCATCGGCGCGGGCATCGCGAAACGGCTCGCGGCGGAAGGCGCGTCAGTTGTTGTCAACTACTCGTCGAGCAAGGACGGTGCGGACCGGATCGTCCGTGACATCGTGCAGGCTGGCGGCAAGGCGGTCGCCATCGGCGCCAGCGTGACGAACGAGGATCACGTGACGCGGCTGTTTGAAGAAGTTCGCAAGGCGTTCGGGCGCGTCGATGTGCTGGTCAATAATGCCGGAATTTATGCTCCGGCACCGATCGAGAGTCTTTCGGTCTTGGAGTTCAATCGGCACTTCGATACCAACGTGCTGGGGCTGCTGATGGTAACGAAGGCTTCGCTCCCGATGTTCCCGGCAACCGGCGGCAGTATCGTCAATATCAGCTCCGTGGTCAGCACGCTCGCGCCCCCGGCCGCTGCGATCTATGTCGGCACGAAAGGCGCGGTCGACTCGATCACCAAGTCCCTGGCGAAAGAACTCGCGCCCCAGAAGATACGGGTCAACGGCGTCAACCCCGGCTTCGTCATCACTGAAGGGACGCACTCCGCGGGCATGGCCGGCGGCGAGTTCGAGGCTTATGCGGTCGCCAATACGCCGCTCGGACGCCCCGGCCAGCCCGAGGACATCGCGGCTTCGGTCGCGTTCCTTGCCTCCGACGACGCGAGCTGGATTACCGGCGAGTCACTGCTCGTCGCCGGCGGCGCGGGGATGTAGCCGCTTGGGGGCACCCCGCCTCCGAGCCATGCAGAAAAGCTTAACTTCAAAGCTCCCATCTGAATCTTCTCAATCCATGAAAGGGCCAGTCACAATGGCCAGCAGATTTACCGACAAAGTTGCCGTTATCACCGGCGGCAGCAGCGGCATCGGGCTTGCGGCCGCCAAGCGGTTCGTCGAGGAAGGCGCCTATGTCTTCATCACCGGCCGGCGTCAGGCGGAACTCGACCAGGCCAAGGCGGCGATCGGACGGAATGTCTCGACGGTCAAGGGCGACATCGCCGATCTTGGCGACCTCGACCGGTTGTACGACCAGGTTCGCGAGGAGAAGGGACGGCTCGACATACTCGTCGCCAGCGCTGGATACGCGGAAGTCGTGCCTCCCATGGCCGTTACGCCCGAGCATTTCGACAAGATGTTCGGCATCAACGCTCGTGGGACGTTCTTTTCTGTCCAAAAAGCAGTGCCGCTGATGCGCGACAGCGGCGCGATCGTGCTCGTCTCGTCCGGCGCGCACATGAAGGGCGAGCCCGGCTACGTGACTTATGCTGCCACCAAGGCGGCCGTCCGATCCTTCGCAAGAAGTTTCGCGGCTGATCTCAAGGGCCGCGGCATCCGCGTGAACAACCTGAGCCCGGGGCTGATCGAGACGCCGATCATCAATGGCCAGTTCGCGACGAAAGAAGCAGCCGACGACTTCCGCGAGATGTTCAAGCAGATCACGCCGCTCGGCCGCATCGGCCGGCCTGAGGAAATGGCGGCGGCCATCCTGTTCCTCGCCTCCGACGACAGCAGCTACAGCACGGGCATCGACCTGGTTGCGGACGGCGGCATCACCCAGCTCTGAGAGGTCATTGGCGCCCCGGCCGCGATGGTTTCAGCCGATACACTCCAGTGGATGGAAACTTCTATGTACATCAATAAGTCACGCGACACCGCACCGACGGCCGCCGCCCTGGCCGCCAAGCTGACCGCGAACACCATTACCACAACCGATGGCACCGTCCTGTATTACAAGGACTGGGGTAGCGGCCCGTCTGTCGTGTTCAGCCATGGTTACCCCTTGTCGTCGGACGCCTGGGAAAACCAGATGATGTTCCTGGCGCAGCACGGCTTCCGCGTCATCGCGCATGATCGCCGCGGGTTCGGCCGCTCGAGCCAATCAAGCCAGGGCTATGACTATGATACGTTTGCCGACGACTTGGCCGCGCTGATCGATGCGCTCGATCTGAAAGATATCACACTTGTCGGCCATTCCATGGGGGGTGGAAAAATCGCCCGCTACATCGGCCGTCATGGTGAAAAGCGCGTCGCGAAAGCCGCCTTCGTCGCGGCTGTCACACCCTTTCTGCTGAAAACCGAGACGAATGCGAATGGTGCACCTGTCGAGGTCTTCGACGGCATGCGCGCCGCAGTGCAGGCAGATCGGTCTCAATGGACCAAAGATGTGACGACGCCCTACTACAGCTACAATCGTCCGGGCGCCAAGGTGTCCGAGGGCGTGCGCGAGGACTATTGGCGTCAAGGAATGGCAACAGGAATACTGGCAACCCACTATGCGATCACCGCCTTCTCCCAGACGGATTTCAGGGAAGACTTGGCAAAGATCAATGTGCCGACGTTGGTCGTACATGGTACTGACGACCAGATCGTTCCGATCGAAATTTCCGGCAACTTGATGACCAACATCGTCAAGCATGCACAGTCCATGGCGTACGACGGCGGCTCGCACGGCCTGCTCATCACGCAGAAAGATCGACTGAACGCCGATCTGCTCGCCTTTCTCCAGTCGTAAGCATCTAGCCTGAAATTACGCAGCCCTTCGTACGCCTAGCTCAGCAGCGTCCTGGCCCGAGCGGTCCAAATCCGGAACGCTTGGATCAGCCAATTGCGAGCATTGGTGCCGAAGTTTACGACAGTGCGGTTGGGTGAGCTGTCCGTAATTCACTGTCTCACCCAAAGGGTTCAGTTCGGTGGACGGAAAGGCGGACGTTTTGATTGCCGGACCGGAAAGCGGACAGCTTTCCTTCAGCGTTTCCTTGATGGTGGTGTGGGCTGAGTGCGAAGTTCTTTGGGCATTTAGTCGAAAGTAGGCGCGCGGACGAAACTCTGCATCGCCGGCGCAGGACGGTTTGCAACTGGCGGAGAAGACGGTGGGCTTTGGCCGCGGCCATTCTTCGCCACTACAGGCTGGGTAGGCGGAGGTTTTGGAGCGTCGGCCATAAGCTACCCCCTACGCAAGATACCAGGAGGGTCGGCCTTGGTGAAAGTCTGCATCGACATGTCCGCGTTACTTCTTCGGTGACAAGGCTACAGGTTTACCCAGCCGTCCAATTGGTAGTCAAAGTAGCGGTCCACCCGCACCCCGTTCCACCGGTATTTCAGGTGGCGCTCCTGGCGCGGGATGCCGACGGCGCGGGGCCTGAAGGCGCCGACGCACGTTCCGGTGGTCCGTCGCACGCTCGGGTACACCACACCCATGGCGCCATTGTCGCGCAGCTCGCGGCCATAAGCCTGTGCCGCTGCGTAGTTGTCGGGGTCAAGAGCCTGTGTGCGGTGGGGTTCGCCAAGGGTGGCGACGTCTTCGAAGTTCTCTGCCACCGTGCCGACCAGCACGCGCATGTCCTCCATCCGGACCGGGTCGCCACTGTCCCGCGCGAATACCTCGAAGTGGTGGACCGTCTCGGCGATGGCGGTCTCAAGCTCTGCCGCGGCGTAGTAGACGCCGAAGGTGCCGTCGCCGAAGCGCGATCCCTTCCGGTTAATGTGGGTGAAAGACGCCATGACGTAGCTAGCGCCAGGACCGGATACGCGCTCCTCGGGCGGGACCAGCGCGATTTCGCCGACCTCATCCCTGACGCGCGGGTTTGTGAGCTGTTCCAAGGTGATCAGCGTGTCCCAGACCGCCGGGTCTTGTGTCAGCCGCTCGAACAGGTTGATGGGCGGGTAGCGTGACGCGATGATCCGCCACGCCTGTGGCCAGTCGATGCGGCGTGTCGACAAAGGTTAGCTCCAGGGCGCCCGTGCCGCATCGAGGTAGTTTCGCACTTCGGCCAGATCGGTCACGTCGCCAGCGCACATGCGTTGTAGCGGCGTCTGGCCGCCCAGCGCCCGATTGGGACGCTTGACCCAGCCGTCGGCGAGGTGCGGGTCCGAATAGAGGATTTGCAGCGCCTTGTAGATGCCGGCGACGTAGCCGATCCGGCGCAGTGTGTCGGCCGGCACCCGCACGGCGTTGCCGGCGCGCCAAGCGTAATAGGTTCGTTCGGCCGGGGCGCCGAGGATAATCCGGGCGTCCTCGGCCGCGACGCCCCACGCGTCGGTAATCTGGAAGAAACCGCGCAGTGCCGCGACCGGGTCTACTCTGGAAGGGACGAGGCGGACGCGTTCCTTATCGGCGAGCATTGGCATCTCCTGTTTTGCAGGATATACGGGACTTACTGCTAATTTGCAAGTCTTCCCGACCCGCCGTGCTGTTGCGCGGCCTGGGCTCGCGAGGCCGGGGCTATCGCGAGGCCGGGGCGAGAGGCAACCGGCTTCGCGGGTCCTGGCTAGCATGGATCCTGGCGCTGAGCATCGCCGCGGCAGGCTTGAGACGGTGGTTTCGGGCAGCGCTGGCCGAACGGGCGCTGGCAGAACGGGCGATGGCAGAACGTCGTTCTGCGTTGGCCGTCCCAAGCGGCCGGCCCTGTCGCCACGAGACTGTCGGTTTCAACCCACGCCGACCTCGGGTAGCCTGAAGACGACCAAGGGGGGCCAGTGCGGTGAGCGGATCGGATATTTTCGCGCGTATGGTCGCGGTGATCGGCGGCTCGGCGCTGCTGCTGCGGCGGATGACGGGCGGCACGCATGAGCCGGCCTGGGGCAGCACGCCGGCCATTCCGCCGGCAAAGCCGCAGGGCAGCATCCCGACGCTCAAGATGCCGAGCGCGCAGGGATGGGAGCGCGGACATGTTCCGGTCGCGGCGCCGGGGCTGAAGGTCAATGCGCTTGCCACCGATCTGCAACATCCCCGCTGGATCTGCGTGCTGCCGAACGGCGACGTGCTGATCGCCGAGTCCAACAGCGCGACCCGGGCTGCCCGGTCGGTGTTCGACTACGCGATGCTCAGCACGATGAAACGGGCCGCCGCCATGGGGGTGAGTGCCAACCGCATCACGCTGCTGCGCGACGCGGATGGCGACGGCGTCGCCGAGATCCGCGAGCCGTTCCTGGAGGGGCTGAACCAGCCGTTCGGCATGGCGCTGCTCGGTGACACGTTCTATGTCGGCAACACCGATGGCGTGGTGGCGTTTCCCTACACGGCGGATGCGCGCCGCATCACCGCGCCGGGGCGGCGGCTGACGAGCTTGCAGCCCGGCGGCCATTGGACACGCAGTCTGTTACCGAGCCCCGACGGGCAGAAACTGTTCGTGGGCGTCGGGTCGCTGACGAATATCGCCGACAATGGCATGGCGGTCGAGCAAGGCAGGGCCGCGATCCATGAGCTGGATCTGGCGAGCGGGCGCAGCCGGATTTTCGCCAGCGGCCTGCGCAACCCGGTGGGGCTGGCGTGGGAGCCAACGACCGGCGCGCTGTGGACGGTGGTGAACGAGCGCGATGGCCTGGGTGACGAGACGCCGCCCGACTACCTGACCTCGGTGCGCGACGGCGGCTTCTACGGCTGGCCCTACTGCTACTGGGGGCGGACGGTGGACGATCGGGTGGCGCAGGATCCGGCGGCGATCGCGACGGCGCTGACACCGGACTACGCGCTGGGCGGACATACCGCGTCGCTGGGCCTGTGTTGGCTGCCGGCCGGCACGCTGACGGGGTTTCCGGATGGCATGGTCATCGGGCAGCACGGCTCCTGGAACCGCAGCACGCTGAGCGGCTACAAAGTGGTGTTCGTGCCGTTCGTGAACGGGCGCCCCGCCGGTCCGCCGCGCGATATCCTGTCGGGGTTCCTGGCGCCGGATGAGCGGGTCTCATACGGTCGTCCGGTCGGGGTGACGCTGGGTGCCGACCGCTCTGTCCTGGTGGCGGACGATGTCGGCGACGTGATTTGGCGCGTCACCAGCGAGCGGGCGGGTTAAGCGCGCCGAGCGACGTCGGGCGCGTCGTGCGTTCGGTCGTGGGGGCCTGCGCCTGGTCACGGATGTCGAATGCGTGTGGTGTCGATCTGTCTGACGCCTGCGGCCGGGTTCGCGGTTGGGCGGCGCTTGAGCCGGCGGTGGGTAACGGCTAAGACTTCGGCCGAAAAGAGAAGCTGCCCGAGCACGGGCAGCCGGCCCGGGAGGCAGCGGAAACCAGGTGGACCTCGAGGTTCTCATCGAGAACGTGCTGAACGCGCTCGCCGCGGGCATCACGATCGGCTGTATCTACGGACTGATGTGCATCGGCCTGGGGCTGATCTTCGGCATCATGCGCATCGTCAACTTTGCCCAGGGCGAGTTGTTGATGCTGGGCATGTTCGCCAGCCTGTACCTGGTGACCGGTGGCGGGGTGCTGGCTTTTCTGGGACCCTATATCGGACCGTTCGTGGGTGCGCTGCTGGCCGGCCCGATCGTCTTCGCGTTCGGCGCGCTGCTGCACAAGTATCTGATCGCACGGGTGTCGGGTCTGCGCACCAGCGGTTCGCTTGACGAGGGGCATTTCGGGCAGCTGGTGGTCACGCTGGGGATCTCGCTGATCCTGCAGAACGGCGGGCTGATCCTGTTCGGCTCCACGCCGATGACGGTGCGCACACCGCTGGCATCCAGGGCGATCGAGATCGGCCCGGTCTATGGCGACGCCACGGTGTTCCTCAACAAGGCCAGGCTGATCGCCTGCGCGGTGGCGATCATTACCGCGATCGGGCTGTATCTGCTGCTGGAATACACGCGCATGGGCAAGGCGCTGCGGGCGGCGGCCGACAACCCGACGGCGGCGACCTACATGGGTATCGACACCGACAAGGCGTACCGCATCGCCTTCGGCCTGGGCAGCGGCATTACCGCGATCGCCGGGGGCCTGATGGCGACCTATCTGTCGTTCGGGCCTTTCATCGGCCTGGATTACGTCATCATCATGTATTCCGGCGTTGTGCTGGGCGGCATGGGCAGCATTCTGGGCGCCTTCTGGGGCGGGCTGACGGTCGGCTTCGTGCAGCAGTGTTCCTCGCTGGTGCTGCCCCCGCAGCTGCAGAACGCGGCGATCTTCGTGGTGTTCCTGCTGATCGTCCTGCTGCGTCCTCAGGGCCTGTTCGGCCGATCGGCGGAGCGGGCATGACGATGCCCCGGTCCGCGGAGCGGGCAAGATGATGCCCCGGTCCGCGGAGCGGGCAAGATGATGCCCCGGTCCGCGGAGCGGGCAAGATGATGCCCCGGTCCGCGGAGCGGGCAAGATGATGCCCCGGTCCGCGGAGCGGGCAAGATGATGCATTGTCGCGGGGCGAAGCGCCCGATGCGGTCTTGTTCGAGAGAGCGCGCCTGATGCGGTCCTGTTCGAGAGAGAGCGGCTGATGCGACCTTGTTTTAGAGAGAGTGGCTGATGCGCTACGGTTCCGCCCCACGACTGAAACGCGATCTGGTGACCCTGGGCGTCGTTTCGGTTGGGTATCTGAGCGTTTCGGCGTTCGTCAGCAATAGCTACTACCAGCTAATCCTGACACTGGTGCCGATCTGGGCGGTGTTCGGAGTGTCGTGGAACATCCTGTCCGGCTACGGCGGACAGTTGTCGTTCGGCCACGCCGCGTTCTTCGGCATCGGCGCCTACACGGTGACCTTGGCTCTCGTCTATTGGAACCTCACGCCCTGGATAGGCATTCCGCTTGGCATGGTCGTTGCCGGTGTCGCGGCAATCCTGATCGGACTGCCGACGTTCCGGCTGCGCGGGCACTACTTCGCCTTGTCGATGCTGGCTTATCCGCTAGCGATTCTTTACTTCCTGCAATACCTGGGGTTCCAGGAAATGTCGCTGCCGATGCACCGCGAACACCCGGCGGCGTTCCTTGAGTTCACCAACCCGCATTACTACACCGTGGTGTCGGTCGGACTGCTGATCGCCGGTGTAGCTGTTTGCACGGTAGTGGAAAACTCGCGCTTTGGCCTGGCCCTTCTGGCGATCCGCCAGAACGAGCTGGCGGCCGAGGCGGCGGGCATCAATGCTCGGTTATGGAAGATGCGGGCGCTGGTGGTGTCGGGCATGATCGCGGCGGCGGCGGGGGGCTTTTATGCCTGCGTGCTGCTGGTGGTCACGCCGGACTCGGTGTTCGGCATGCTGGTCTCGGCCCAGGCGGTCGTCGTCACGCTGTTTGGCGGCGTCGCCGCGGTGTGGGGGCCGGTGATCGGTGCGGCGATCCTGGTTCCGCTGGCGGAATCGCTGAACGCGGAGCTGGGGAATATCCTGCCGGGGATCCAGGGCGTGGTGTATGGCGCGGCCATGATCGGCATCATGCTGGCCTCGCCCGACGGGCTGTTCTGGACGATCCGCGACCGTTTCTTCCGCCCCAAGGCCCCTGCCCCGCTGCCGGTTTCCCTCGCCGCGGGCGCGCCGGCGCCGGCCAGGCAGGCTGCCGCTGGCTCGCTGCTGCTGAAGGTGGATGGACTGTCCAGATCGTTCGGCGGCCTGCGGGCGGTCAGCGGTGTCAGCTTCGGGGTCAAGGCCGGCGAGATCCTGGGCATCATCGGCCCCAATGGCGCGGGCAAGACAACGCTGTTCAATCTGCTGGACGGTGTGCTGTCATCCGACGCGGGCACCGCCGTGCTCGAAGGTCAGTCGATGCTGGGTCGCAAGGTCCACGCGGTATGCCGGATGGGCGTCGGCCGCACCTTCCAGGTGGTGCGGAGCTTCCCCCGGCTGCCGCTGCTGGACAATGTGATCGTCGGCGCGTACGGCGCCCGTTTCACCGATGCCGCCGCGATCGCCTCGGCCGCGCATGCGCTGGAGCGTGTCGGGTTGGCCGACCAGGCCGGAATCGCCGCGGGGCAACTGACCAACAAGCAGCTTCGGTTGATGGAACTGGCCCGCGCGCTTGCCGGCGCGCCCCGGCTGCTGCTGCTGGACGAGACGCTGGCTGGCCTCGGCCGCGACGAATGCGACGACGTGCTGGCGGTGCTGCAGAGGCTGCGCGACGAGGGCATGACTATCGTGATCATCGAGCACACCATGCATGCGATGATGCGGATCGCGGATCGCTTCGTGGTGCTGGACCACGGCCGCGTCCTGGCCAGCGGGTTGCCGCGTCAGGTGGTGGAGGACCGGATGGTGATCGAGGCCTACCTGGGCAAGAAATGGGCGGCCAGACAGGATGCTTGAGGTCACCAACCTCTCGGTTGCCTATGGCGGATTGCGGGCGCTGACGGACGTGACGTTGTTGGTGAACGAGGGCCAGTTCGTCACCGTGGTCGGGCCGAACGGGGCGGGAAAATCAACGCTGTTCAAGACCATTTCCGGGATCGTGCCGGCGGCGGCCGGTCAGATCACCTTCATGGGGCAAAACCTGTCAGGACTTGCCGCGGCCCGGCGGGCGCATCTGGGCATTGCCCATGTGCCGGAAGGACGGCAGGTGTTCAAGACGCTGACGGTGCGGGAAAACCTGGAGATGGGCGCCTATCCGAAAGCCGGACGGGCGGCGTGGCATCATACCCTGGATCGTATCCACACCCTGTTTCCGATCCTGTCCGAGCGCGCCAGCCAACTCGCCGGCACGCTTTCGGGCGGGGAGCAGCAGATGGTCGCGATCGGCCGTGGCTTGGCCTGCGCGCCGCGGCTGCTGATGCTGGACGAGCCGTCGATGGGTCTGGCACCCGCGGTGGCCGATACGATCTTCGAACGGGTGTCGCAGATCCACAAGGAGGATGGGGTCACCATCCTGCTGGTCGAGCAGCGTGTGGCCGAGGCGCTGGAACTGTCCGACCATGGCTATGTGCTGGAAACCGGCCGCATGGTGCTGGATGGAACCTACGACGTGCTGCTGCGGGATGATCGTGTTCGCAAATCCTACCTCGGGCTGAGCTGACCGGATGGGTCGCGAAGGTCATTGCGATGCGTAAGTGTTACGGCAAGTCGCGGGCTTTGTTTTGATATTGCTATGAACGTGGTGACCTTTGGCCGGGCTGGCGCCAGATGTCGGGAGAACCGGCGCGATGATTATAAAAGCCTGTCGTGAACAATGAAAACCGGAGAAACGTGACAATGACCGAGCTTTCCCGCCGTTCCTGGATAGGGCTTGGCCTCGCCGCGGGTGCTGGCACGCTGACGGCGCGCCGATCGCGCGCGCAGACCCCGGCGGAGGTGAAGATCGCCATGCTGATGCCGTTGTCGGGCCCCTGGGCGCGCCAGGGGATCCTGGAACGGATGGGTGCGGAACTGGCGATCGACGACGTGAACAACGCCGGCGGCATCAAGGCGCTGGGCGGGGCGAAGCTGAAGCTGATGCAGTACGATACCGGGGACTCGGCCGAGAAGGCGAAGGACGCGGCGCAGCGCATGGTGGCGCAAGAGTCGGATCTGGCCGGTGGTTTCGGCTGCTGGCTGTCCACCTTCACCCTGGCGGCGACCGAGGTGACCGAACGGGCGCATCTGCCGTGGCTGACGCTGTCCTATTCGGATGCGATCACCGATCGCGGCTTCAAGTATGTGTTCCAGTCGTCGCCCACCGCCGTGCAGCAGGCGGAGGACACCGTGCCGATCATCATGAACCTGGCGGAGAAGACCACCGGAAAGCGCCCGACCAAGGTGGCGATGATCGGCGACAACACCGCCGCGTCGGTCAGTTTCCGCAAGCCGATCGATGACCACGTGCTGAAGGACCAGAAACTGACCGCCGTGGTCAATCAAGTCTACACGCCACCGCTGACCGATGCGACGACGCTGGTGCAGCCGGTGCGCAGCGCTCGGCCGGACTTCGTGCTGCTGACCTCGACCAACGTGCCGGACGACAAGTTGCTGGTGGACAAGTTCTCGGAGTTCAACATGCCGGCGACGAAGCTGCCGCTGATTGGCAACGGCGGCCACTGGGCGGTGCCGGAACTGCTGAAGAACACCAGTGCCGAGGAGATGGAGGGGGTTTTCGTTGGGTTGGCGAACTGGCCGGGCAAGGCGCAGGCCGAGCTGTCGAAGCGGTTCATCGAACGGACCAAGGAGCCGTGGTTCGGCCATGACTCGATCTTCGGCTATGCGCACGTCATGATCCTGGCCCAGGCGCTGCAAGATGCCGGTTCGGCGGATCGGGAGAAGGTGACGCAGGCGATCCGCGCGATGAACATGACCACCGGACCGGCGCTGCTGTTCCCGGGCCATCATCTGCAATACGACGCCAAGGGCCGGCGGGTGGGTGCCAAGATGGTGATGGTGCAGTGGCAATCAGGCCGGCCGGTGACGGTCTGGCCGGCCGACATCGCCATCGCGCAGGCAAAATGGAAGGTATGATCGCGTCTGAGGGATAGTTAAAGCGGCAGGTCGCACCGTCATCTGGCGATGGCGGTCCGTCGGGATGTTTCTTCTCGGGGAGCTGCGAGCGACCCTCCGGCGACAGCGGGACGGCTGGGCGCGGCCTGGGAGATAGCGGTCAAGCTGCTGGGGCGCCGCAGGGGGTAGTCTTCCCTTCGCCGCGAGGTTCGCGCTACCAGACCTGCGCTTTCCTTATCGGACCTTAGATGACCATTCAGGCACTGAGCTATCTTTATCCATGGACCAAGGCTTTTCACGTGATCGCCTTGATCGCATGGATGGCGGCGGTGTTCTACATGCCTCGACTGTTCGTCTATCATTGCGAGGTGCCGGCCGGAAGCCGCGAGAGCGAGCGCTTCAAGGTGATGGAATATCGGCTGTTCAAGCAGATCATGAACCCGGCGATGATCGCCACCTGGGTCTTCGGCATCATGCTGGTGCTGACGCCGGGGGTGATCGACTGGTCGGCCGGATGGTGGCATGTGAAACTGTTTTGCGTGATCCTGCTGACAGGCTTCCACGGCGCGATGTCGCGCTGGCGCAAGGATTTCCTGGCTGACGCCAACCGGCGCAGCGATAAATTTTACCGTATCGCCAACGAGATACCCACGCTGCTGATGGTGGTGATCGTCATCATGGTGATCGTCAGGCCGTTCTGAGGAGACCGCTTCATGCCGATCCAGATCGTCGATGTCCGCGAAGTGACCAAGCCGATCAACTCGCCGATCCGCAACGCCTATATCGACTTCAGCAAGATGACATCGAGCCTGGTCGCGGTGGTGACCAACGTGCGGCGCGACGGCAAGAACGTGGTCGGCTACGGCTTCAACTCCAACGGGCGATATGGCCAGGGTGGCCTGATCCGTGAACGCTTCGCGCCGCGCATCCTGGAGGCCGAGGCTGCATCCCTGCTGGATGAGAGCGGTGAAAACCTGGATCCCGACAAGGTCTGGGGCACCATGATGCGCAACGAAAAGCCGGGCGGTCATGGCGACCGGTCGGTCGCGGTCGGCACGATCGACATGGCGGTGTGGGATGCGGTGGCGAAGATCGCCGGGAAACCGCTGTTTCGCCTGTTGGCGGAACGGCATGGTGTTGTGGCCGACCCGAACATTTTCGTCTATGCGGCCGGCGGGTATTACTATCCGGGCAAGGACAACGAGGCGTTGTGCGCCGAGATGCGCAGCTACCTCGAGCGTGGCTATACCGTCGTGAAGATGAAGATCGGTGGGGAATCGATCGGCGACGACCGCCGGCGTATCGAGGCGGTGCTGAACGCGATCGGCCCGCACGCCAAGCTTGCCGTCGATGCGAATGGCCGTTTTGATCTGGAAACAGCGATCGGCTATGCCAAGATGCTGCGGGACTATGATCTATTCTGGTATGAGGAAGCCGGCGATCCGCTGGATTACAGGTTGCAGGCGGCGTTGGCGGAATTCTATCCGGGGCCGATGGCGACGGGCGAAAACCTGTTCAGCCACCAGGACGCGCGCAACCTGATCCAATACGGCGGCCTGCGCCCGGATCGCGACTGGCTGCAATTCGATTGTGCCCTGTCATACGGGCTTTGCGAATATCAGCGAACCCTGGCGATGCTGAAAGATCATGGCTGGGCCTGGAAACGCTGCATTCCGCATGGCGGCCATCAGATGTCGCTGAACATCGCCGCCGGCCTCGGGCTGGGTGGCAACGAGAGCTACCCCGATGTGTTCCAACCGTATGGCGGCTTTCCCGATGGCACCCAGGTCAAAGAGGGCATTCTGACCCTGCCCGACTTGCCCGGCATCGGCTTTGAGGCGAAGTCGGATCTTTACGCGGTCATGCGAACGTTGGCGGATTAGCGGCTGGCTGGAACCGGGCGTTCGTGAAACCACAGGATCGCGGTGGCGATCCACTGCCGGTCGTTATTGCACAGCAATCACCAGGGATCAGGCGTGCAACCGAGCGATGTCGAGCAGGACGTTGGCTTCCAGGGCTTTCTCGTCCAGCCGGTGCTTCACCAGGTCACCGATGCTGACGATGCCAACCAGCTGATCGTTATCAACGACCGGCAGATGCCTGATCTTGGCCATCGTCATCGCGGCCAGAGCGGTTTCGACGCGGTCATTCGGCCGACAGGTGACGACCGGCGCGCTCATGAGCGTCTCGACCCGATGGGTCAGCACCGCGGCACCATGGTCGGCGACAGCGTTCACAAAGTCACGCTCCGAGAAGATGCCGGTGTGGCGCATCCACTGGTCCTCGACGATGACCGCGCCGATCTTCTCGCTGGCCATCTTGCGCACCGCGCTATGCACCGTGTCGGTGGTGCGAACCTTCGACACGTGATGGCCCTTGCCGTGCAGCACGTCGGAAATGGACATTGAACGGTTTCCCTCGATTGATTGAACCTGCCCATGAGATGGGATGCCTGACGGCAAGCCCCAAGCAGATGAGGAAATATTCAGGTTGCGGCCAGAATAATCACCGACCGGTCCGCGCCCGCCGCCATGATCGGTTCAGCCGAAACGATTGGTTCAGCCGGCTGGGGCGATGATGATGCGCCGGTTCTGCTTGCCCTTGTTCTCGATCTTCACTACCCGGATCGGACCGATCTCGCCGGTGCGGGAGACATGCGTGCCACCGCAGGGTTGCAGATCGACCGGCGGGTCGTTGTCACCGATGCGCATCAGCCGCAACCGCCCGGTGCCGCGGGGTGGCTGAACCGACATCGTGCGCACGAGGCCGGGATTGGTATCGAGCACCTTCTCGTCTACCCACTCGATCCGCACCGGATGATCGGCGATGATCAGGGCGTTCAGGGCGGCTTCAATCGCGTCCCTGGGCGGCGGGTTCGGCAGATCGAAATCGAGCCGGGACTTGTCCGCGCCGACCGATCCGCCGGTCACCGCGGCGCCCTTGATCAAGCTGCACAGCAGGTGCATCGCGGTGTGCATGCGCATCAAGGCCTGGCGGCGCGGCCAGTCGATCACCGCCTCGACCACTGAACCAATAGCCGGCAGCGTCTGGTCCGATAAAGGGGCATGCAGGATGGTGTCGTTCTCGCCCTTCACCGCTTCGGCAATCGCTGTCTCGACGCCGTCCCATCGCAGCGTGCCGCTGTCACCCGGCTGGCCGCCGCCGCGCGCATAGAACACGGTGCGGTCGAGCACCACCCCCGCCGCTGTGCTGGCGAGCACGGTCGCCGAGGTGCTGGCCAAGGTCGGGTCATCGAGGAAAAGACGCTGGGTCATAATGTCATCCATGCTTGCCGAAGCCGGTCACGCCGAGCCGCGAGCCAGAACAGGCCGATCGCGGTTATCGCGTTGGTGAAATATCCCGCGAAGGCGGCATCGATGGCGTCGGCGGCGGACCAGACCCGAACGCGGATATCCTCGCTTTCCGAGACCTCACCGCCGAAGCCGACGATGCCCTCGCCATCGGCCGGTGGGGCAACCACACGGCCGGCGTAGAGATGGCAGAATTCGTCGGCGCCACCCGGGGTGAGCAGGAAGCCGCCGATCCGTTCGACCCGGTCGGCGTCCATGTTCATCTCCTCACGCATCTCCCGCCGGATGGTGTCGGCGGGGTCCTCGTTGTCCTCGCACAGGCCAGCCGGAAATTCGACGAGCACCGGGTCGACATTGGCAGCCAACGCGGGCAGGCGGAATTGCTCGATCAGCACGACCGCATCGGCGACAGGATCATACGGCAGCAGTGCGGCGGCCCTGCCGCGGCGCCAAAGCTCCCAGGTGCGGGTGTCCGACATGACGCCGTCGAAGCGGCGGTGGCGGAACTTGATGACGTCCAACGGGAAGCGGCCAGACCAGGCGCGCTGTTCGCTTTCGATGATGACGTCCGGGTGGGGTGGCATCGGCAAGGTGGTGCGAGGCGGCATACGCGCTGGTAAAGATCGTGCCCGCTGGGCTGTCAACCACGGCGGAACACGCTGACGCTTTCCAGGCGGGCGGACCAGAGGAACTGGTCGATCGCGGTCACCGTATCCAGCCGGTATCCCACGCCGTGCAACAGGCGGGCGTCGCGCGCCAGAGTGGCCGGATTGCAGCTGACATACACCACGATCGGCACCAGCGATGCGGCGATCAGAGCGACCGGCGCGGCCGCACCGTTATGCGGCGGGTCGAGCACCACCGCGGCGAATGCCGCGAGTTCCTTCACCGACAACGGCTGACGGGCGAGGTCGCGATGGAAGGCCTCGATCCGCCCGGCCAGGCCGCCCTGGTTGATGGCCTGCTTCAGCGCGGCATGGGTCGCCGTGTCGCCTTCGAAGGCAGCCACCCGCAGGGTTCGTGCCAGCGCGAACGTCAGCGTCCCGCAGCCGGCGTAAAGTTCGGCGACCCTGGTCTTGCTGGTGGTTTTCGCCGGCATCCCGCGGATCACGGCGCTGATGATGGCCTGCTGACCCGCGGCCGTGGCTTGCAGGAACGCGCCGGGCGGCGGTCGAACAGCGACGCCGGACAGCATCGTGGTGGCGGGGCGCAGCAGGCCGATGGTCTCCGGCATGCCGGCGCCCTGGATGTGGGACACGCGCGGCAGGCCATGATCGCGCGCGAAGTGGGTCAGCTCGGTTCTGTCCCGCAGCGTCAACGGCGCATCCGATCGCAGCAGCAGGTCGGGGCCAGCGTCAAGAAGGTTGATGACGATAGAGGCTTCCCGCCGCACCGCCTGGATGCCTTGAAGCAGCCCACGCAGCGGGCTGATCAACGCCATCAGCGCCGGGTGCAGAACCAGGCAGTCGGTGATGTCGGTGACCTGATCGGACCGCTGCTCATGCAGGCCGAGGATGATGCGTTCGGCGACGCGACGAACGGCGAAGTCGATGCGGCGGCGCTGCCCCGGCAGGCCGGGGTGGAATGCCAGCGGGACCGCCGGGGCGAACCCGGCCTGGCGCAGCGCGTGGGCGAGCAGGCCAGCCTTCCAGGCCTGGTAGTCGGCATCGCGCCAGTGCTGCAGCACGCAGCCGCCACACCGGCCGAAGTGTCGACAGAGCGGCTGGACCCGTGCCGCGCTGACGTCGGCGATAGTGTCGGGAACGGCGTGCCAGCCGTCGCCCCGGGGTCGCAGCGGCCGCGCGGCGACGGTCTCGTTCGGCAGGGTCATCGGCAGATACAGCGGCGTGCCGTCGGGCAGGCGGGCGATGCCGTCGCCCTCGGAGCCGACGCGGTCGATCCGGACCGACGCCGGATCCGGCGGTCGGCGCCGCGGCGTCCTGGCCTGGGTGCGAACGGGGGTTGGGGTGGGTAAGGGCATCGGGCCAGCGTGTACACGCAGGACGGATGAAGCGGAACCGTCAGCGAGAACAACGCGGCCGGCGTACCGCTGTCGGTTTGATATCGGCGCGCGGTTTCGGTCCGGTGCGGCGGTTATGGGCCCTGTCCAGACATTTGGTCGTCCGGTAGCGTCGCGTCTTGGCGGTCGCGATCCGAACATGTGCGCGAACGCCGATGGGGATTGGCGTCATCGTTCGCGCCATGCGATCCCGCGAACCGAGGAAAGAGCCATACACATGTCAGATATCGCTGACCGTCTGGAGCGCCTGCCGTTCTGCAACGTGCATCGCCGCCTGCTGTTCATGGGGGGATTAGGCTACACGTTCGATGCCATGGACGGCGCGATCATGGCCTTCGTGCTGCCGATCGTTTCGGCGCTGTGGAGCCTCAGCAGCGTGCAGACCGGGGTGCTGGGCAGCGCCACCTATATCGGGTTCTTTTTCGGTGCGATCTGTGCCGGCACGCTGGGCGACCTGCTTGGGCGTCGCTTCGTGATGATGGGGGCGCTGGCGGTCTACAGCCTGTCGACCGCGATCAGCGCGCTGGCGATGAGCTGGCCGATGTTCTTCTCGCTGCGGATCATCGCGGGCTATGGGACCGGGGCGGAAAGCGTGATCGTCGCGCCGTTCCTGGCGGAGTTCGTCGCCAGTCGATATCGAGGCCGGTTCACCGGCGCGCTGGCCGGATTCTTCTCTTTCGGCTTCGTCGGTGCGGCCCTGTTGGGGAACTTTATCATTCCGCTGGCACCGGCGGCCTGGCGGTTCGCGGTGTTCGCGACCGCCGCACCCGTTGTCATGCTTTTGTGGTGGCGTCGGTCGTTACCGGAGTCGCCGCGCTGGCTGGAATCCCGCGGCCGGATTCAGGACGCCGAGGCGGCGGTGTCGCGCATCGAGGCCGCGGTCGTCGCCGAACGGGGCGAGGTCCTTCCGGCGCTGGCGATGCGGACGAACACCGCGCCGCGCATCGCCCCCGGGACGCTGTTCGGCAATCTGGCGGCGCTGTGGTCGCGCCCGTTGCGCCGGGTCACGGCGATGGCCTGGCTGATGTGGCTTTCGCTGACGTCTTCCTACTATGCGTTCTTCACCTGGATCCCCAGTCTGCTGGTGAAATCCGGCATGACGGTGACCCGCAGCTTCGGGTATTCATTGCTGATGTATATCGCCCAGATTCCGGGGTACTACTCGGCGGCGTTCCTGATCGACCGGATTGGCCGCAAGGCCCTGATCGTCTCTTACATGCTGCTGGGTGGGGCATCCGCATTGGGTCTGGCGAACGCCAGGGATAATCTTGAAGTGACGGCTGCCGGCGCCTTGCTGTCCTTCTTCATGAACGGCAGCTATGCCGGGCTGTATGTCTATACACCCGAACTGTTTCCGACCGCGGTGCGCGCGACCGGCAGCGGCGTGGCCTCGGCGATTGGCCGCCTGGGCGCCATCGCCTCCCCGATTGTCGTCGGATACATCTATCCGCTGTATGGCTTCGGCGGTGTGTTCGGCATCACCACGTTCGTCCTGCTGGCCGGCGCTTTGTCCGTGTTGATCCTGGGTATTCCCACCAGCGGCCGATCGTTGGAATCAATTACTGAAGCGGAACTGCAAGCGGCCGCGGTTCCCGCCGGCTCGGTTTTGCGGAAGATGTGACGGACAGCGGGACAGCGAGCGGCGGTGCCGGTGATCCTCGGCACGTTGGCCCGCTATCCGCGATGCACATGAAATCCGATGAGGAGATCAAGCGGTCCCCTCGTTCGCGTGACTGAACACGAGTACGGAACGTCCCGTGGTGACGTAGACATCCCCGGTGGCGAAATTCGCTTCCGTAAGATCGTGCTGGTTGGTGTCGATCAGCATCGTCCATTCGGAGCCGCCAGGGCATGGCGGCAGGATAAAGTTGACGCCGTCCGGTGCCGCGTTGAACACTAGCAGGATGGTGGCATCGTCGCCACGCTTCTTGATGCCGGTCGGCTGTGCTCGGCCATCGATCAGCATGCCGAAGCACCGCATGCCCTCATCGCTCCATTGCTCATCCTGCATCTCGAGCCCCGAGGCGTTGATCCAGGTGACGTCCTTCGCACCCAGGTCCTCGTCGTAGTCGCCAAGCAGGAAACGGTTGCGGCGCAGGATCGCATGTCCGTGGCGCAGCTTGGTCAGCTTCCTGACAAAGGCAACCAGCGATTGGCCTTTTTCCGCGACGTCCCAGTTCACCCAACTGATGTCACTGTCCTGGCAATAGGCGTTGTTGTTGCCACCCTGCGTGCGACCGAACTCGTCGCCGGCGAGCAGCATCGGGGTTCCCTGCGCCAGCAGCAGCGTCGCCAGCATGTTCCTGATCTGCCGGTCACGCTGTGCGTTGATGTCCGGATCGTCGGTCGGTCCCTCGGCGCCCATGTTCCAGGAGCGGTTATCCGAACTGCCGTCCTTGCCGTCCTCGCCGTTGGCTTCGTTATGCTTTTCGTTGTAGGTGACGATATCATTGAGGGTGAACCCGTCGTGCGCGGTGATGAAGTTCACGCAGGCCCATGGGCGGCGCCCCTGGTGGTCGAACAGGTCGCCTGACCCGCACAGCCGCGGCACCAAGGCCGTGGCTGACGCCTCGCCCTTCCAGAAATCACGGATGGTATCGCGGAACTTGTCGTTCCACTCGGCCCAGCCGGGTGGGAAGCCGCCGACCTGGTAGCCGCCGGGCCCACAGTCCCACGGTTCGGCGATCAGCTTGACGGTGTTGAGCAGCGGGTCCTGGCTGCAGGCCTTCAGAAAGCCGCTCTGCTCATCGAAACCGTGCGGCTCCCGCGCCAGAATCGTGCCGAGGTCGAAGCGAAACCCGTCGACATGGGTTTCGCTGACCCAATACCGCAGGCTGTCGGTGACGAGCTGGATGACCCTGGGATGACTGAGATTGACGGTATTTCCGGTCCCCGTGTCATTTATGTAGTAGCGGGGCTGATCCGGCAGCAGCCGGTAATAGCTGACGTTGTCGATGCCCTTGAACGACAGGGTCGGACCGAGTTCGTTGCCTTCCGCGGTATGGTTATATACCACATCCAGAATGACTTCCAGGCCGCCGTCGTGCAGGCCGGCGACCATCTCCTTGAACTCACGCAGACTGTTGGCCCGATCAGAGGCATAGCGCGGATCGGGCGCGAAAAAGCCGATGGTATTATAGCCCCAGTAGTTGGTGAGACCTTTTTCCAGCAGCTGGCTGTCGTTGATGAAGCTGTGGATGGGCAGCAACTCGACCGAGGTCACGCCGAGGGATTTGATGTAATCGACGATCTCTCGCCGCCCCAGGCCCGCATAGGTGCCGCGGAGTTTCTCGGGAAGCTTCGGGTGCTTTTTGGTAAAGCCCTTGACATGGGTCTCGTAGAGGATCGTGTGATCCCAGACGACTGGGTTGCGGTTCGGCTCGCCCTTCCAGTCGAAGCTGGGATCGACGACGACGCTTTTGGGCATGAACGGCGCGCTGTCGCGTTCGTCAAAGGTAGTATCGTCGCCCGACTCCATCTGGTAGCCGAAGATGGCCGGGTTCCACTTCAGATCGCCGGTGTGTGCGCGCGCGTACGGGTCCATCACCAGCTTGTTGGGATTGAAACGATGACCTTGCGCCGGCTCATACGGCCCGTGGACACGGTAGCCGTAAACCTGACCGGGTCCGATGCCGCCGATCCAGCCATGGAAAAACTGGTCGGTGTATTCGGGAAGTTCGATGCGCTCGATCTCGGTCTTGCCGTCGGCATCGAACAGGCAAAGTTCGACCTTCGTCGCGTGGGCGGAAAACAGACTGAAATTCACGCCTTCGCCGTCCCAAGTGGCGCCCCGCGGATGCGGAAGCCCTTCGCGTATACGCGGTGTGGTGGTGCTGGACACTCAAGAGGCTCCGTTGACAAGCAGGAGAGGAAAAAAGCGGTGATCGCCGGACGCGACCGTCACGGGAAACAACGCTCGGATAGCATGACAAGACCGGTGGCGCAGCGGAAAAGTGGTTCGGCTTCGCGACGTCCCGCGGTTCGTGACGGCGCTTCGCGCTGGAGACCGCCGAGGCACCGCGCAGCCGGTTTGTCGCAACTTGCATCGCCCAAAAATGTTCGCCTTCAAAAATGATAGCGATGAAAAAGCGCAGGGATAACGTTGCGATTTCAGACCGAGTTTAGGGTGGCTGGGTTGCGCCATGCCGGCGGTCGAGGCGAAGGCAAAACGCCTCTTGTCCGCTGAACCCGCGATCAACGGCTACAGAAGGTTCTTCACGATCTCCCCGCTCTTGAAGATCAGCTTCATGTGCTTCCCCTGACCGGTCAGCCGCGACAGATCGCGCAGCGGGTCGCCGTCAATCACCACTAGATCGGCGAAGGCGCCGGGTACGATGGTGCCGATCTGCCCCTCCATCCGGCACAGTTTCGCGGCGATGCCGGTCGCCGCGGCGATGACCGTCTGTGCTGAAAGCACCCGGCCGCGGATCACGAATTCCTCGGACTGGTGCCGGTGCATCGGGCCCAACAGATCGGTCCCGTATGCCATCGGCAAGCCGGCGCGTTGCATGATCTCCAGCGAATGCATGCCGGCCAGCCGGACGTTGTCGATCTTGGCGACGGATTCCGCACCGATGCCAAGGGCCTCGCCTTCCTCGAACAGCTTGTCGTAGGTCACCAGCGTGGGCACCGCGAACGCGCCCTGGGCAGCGGCGAATTTCGCTGTCTCGGTCTCGATCAGGTTGCAGTGCTCCAGCGAGTGAACGCCGCATTCGACGGCACGCCGGATCGCCACGTCGGTGTAGAGGTGGGCGGCGACGTAGGTGCCGGCGCTGGCGGCTTCCTCGACCGCGGCGGCCACTTCCTGCCGCGAGAAGCCGAGGAAGTGGATCGGGTCGGTTGGCGAAGCCACCCCGCCATTGGCCATGATCTTTACAAAACTGGCACCCGCCTTGATCTCTTCGCGGGCGGCACGACGAACCTCGGCCACCCCATCGCACAGCCGTCCAAGGGCACCGAGCCGGGTTTCGAAGACGTTGGGGTTGTTGTTGAAACGGCCGCGGAAGTCGCAATGGCCGCCGGACTGGCTGAGTGCCTTGCCGGCGATGATCAGCCGCGGCCCCAGCACCGAACCCTCTTGCGATGCCACCACCTGGCCATGGTCGGCGCCCCCCACATCGCGCACCGTGGTGAAGCCGCGCATCAGCATCTCATGCTGCAGCTTGATGGAGCGCGCCATCACCAGCGAATCCGGCAGGGTGGCGTTTTGCCCCAGGCTGGCCAGCACCGCGACGATGTGAACGTGGCAATCGATCAGGCCGGGCATCAGAACGTGGCCGCGCAGATCGATCACGCCGGCGGAACCGCGGGATGAAGGGTTGCGCGACACCTCCCGGATACGATCGCCCTCCAGCACGACCGTCATCGGTTCAGTCGGCTCCGGGGTGGTTCCATCGACGATGCGGGCGTTGATCAGATGGATAAGGCTCATGGTCGGATGTCCTTCTATGATCCTGCCATTAGAGCGATATCCCATCGCGTTGCTTATGGACATCGCTCTAACTCTTGGTTTGATCGCATGAGTAACCGCTCCGGTTACTCCACCTGCGCGGATAATGCTCCAGAGCGCTTGCGGCGGCGGTGGCCAGCCCGGACAGGCTCGGTGGCGGACCGTGGCGGCTGGTGTTCGGGGTCCGCGGCGAGCGGCGCAGCGCGGGGTTCCGCTCAAAGGTCCGCGGCCGCCGGGCGTTTCGTCGGGCACGATCATTCCCTATATACGGTCGCTATCCCGCCGGCAGCCCGGCTCATGAAAGCCCTTGAATGACAGATCCAACCGCCGAGATCGCCCGCCGTCGCACCTTCGCCATCATCTCCCACCCCGACGCCGGGAAGACGACACTGACCGAACACCTGCTGCGGGCGGGCGGCGCGATCCAGCTTGCCGGCAATGTGCGGGCCAAGGGCGAACGCCGCCGCACCCGGTCCGACTGGATGGGCATCGAGCGCGACCGCGGCATCTCGGTGGTGACATCGGTGATGACGTTCGAGTATGCAACGTGCGTGTTCAACCTGCTGGACACGCCAGGCCATGAGGATTTCTCGGAAGACACCTACCGGACGCTGACGGCGGTGGATTCCGCCGTCATGGTGATCGACGCCGCCAAGGGCATCGAGGCGCGAACACGCAAGCTGTTCGAGATCTGCCGCCTGCGCGACATCCCGATCATCACCTTCATCAACAAGATGGATCGGGAAGCGCGCGACCCGATCGAGTTGCTGGACGAGGTCGCATCCACCCTGGCGCTGGACACCTGCCCGGTCACCTGGCCGATCGGGCGGGCGTCGGAGTTCGCCGGAACGTACGACCTGCGCAAGCGGGCGATGCATCTGATCAATGACCTGCCGCAATCGGACCCGCGAATGCAGGCGGTGGCCGACGAGGTCGATCTGGTGCGTTCGGCGTTGCCGGAGTTCGATCTGGAGAGCTTCAACGCGGGTCATCTGACGCCGGTGTATTTCGGCAGCGCGATCAAGGATATCGGGGTCATCGACCTGCTGGATGGCCTGGCGGACTACGGGCCCCGGCCACGGGCGCAACCGGCGGACAGCCGCACGGTGGAAGCGAGGGAGCCTGGCCTGACCGCCTTGGTGTTCAAGATCCAGGCCAACATGGACCCGAACCATCGCGACCGGATCGCCTTCGCTCGGGTGTGTTCGGGGCGGCTGGTGCGGGGCATGCGGCTGAAGCAGGTGAGAACCGGTAAGTCGATCCCGCTGCACGCGCCGCAGTTCTTCTTCGCCCGCGAACGCGAGATCGCAGATGAGGCGTTTGCCGGCGATGTGGTCGGGATCCCGAACCACGGCACCCTGCGCATCGGCGACACGCTGACCGATGGCGAGGATATCCAGTTCACCGGCGTGCCGTATTTCGCGCCGGAGATCCTGCGGCGGGTCAGGCTTGACGATGCGATGAAGGCGAAGAAGTTGCGCCAGGCGCTGGTGGAACTGGCCGAGGAAGGGGTCGTGCAGTTGTTCCGGCCACAGGACGGCGCGGCGCCGTTGGTCGGCGTTGTCGGCACCTTGCAGCTGGACGTGCTGCAGGCGCGCCTGGGCGCGGAGTATGGCGTTGCGATCGGGTTTGAAACTTCATCGTTTTCGCTGGCGCGCTGGGTTTCGTCGTCGGACAAGACGGCGCTGACGAAGTTCGTCGCGGAAAACCGCAGCGCGATGGCGGACGATGTCGATGGCGACCCGGTGTTCCTGGCCACGTCTTCGTTCATGATGCGGCGGGCCGAGGACCTGGCCCCGCAGCTGACGTTCCGCGACATCAAAGACATCCGCGCCGATAAGCTGGCGGCTTAGAGGGCCTTATCACTTCAGGCTGCGGCGATCACGCTGTTTGGTGGAGAGGGCGATTGGCGTCCGAGCTTGGGTCAACCTCAGACGATCGCGCTCCAGGCCGACTGCCAGCCGATGCGATGTCCGCCGTTCCGAGTGCCAGGGGCGCTGTGACGGTCGGACCGGATCTATCGGATCGTCTCACGCGGAAGGTAGGGTGCGTCCCCGGGTTCAACGCCCGGGGACGACCTGACGGGGTTGCTAAGATCTTTGCTAAATTCGCCCCATGACCAGCAAGACGACGATAACCAACAGGACCAGGCCTAGACCGCCGCTTGGGTAATAACCCCAGCCGCCACTATACGGCCAAGTGGGCAGCGCACCCAGCAACAGCAGAATCAGAATAACGATCAGAACGGTGGACATCTTCCAGGCCTTGACTCTACTTCTTCAGTGCGTCGCGCGCAGAGTCCTTCATGCCGCCGGCTGCGTTCTGAACCTTGCCGGCGGTCTTCTCGGCCTTGCCGGAGGCCTCGGTCCTGGTGTCGCCGGTGGCTTTGCCGGCAGCTTCCTTGACGGCGCCCTTCGCCTGGTGGGCAGCGCCTTTGATGCGATCAGAATCCATGGATGAGTCCCTTCCTTTTACGTGCTGGATATCAAGTTTGGAGCCGGCCTGGCATCGGCGACGCCGGTGTCGGATCGATGTGCGGGCGGTGCCGTCCGTTCGGCGACAGGCCGTTGAGGATGATGGCAAATCCGCCCAAAGCGCGCATGATCAGGTCCTCGCGGTCGATTCCAAGCCTACCGTAACGTTGCGTTGCCAGTAAACAAATTCAAGCCATACGGCAATCGCATCAAATGATCTTGATTTAATGTCAGCCCGAAAGCGTGTTGGGTCGATGGGGTGCGGTCTCTTGGCTTTGGAGGGTGAATGCGTTTGGATCGGCCGCGACACCCGGGATATCTGCATGGGGGTGTCCGCAGGGGGGTGTTTACATGGCGGGACTTTATTTCGAACAGTTCGCGGTGGGTCAGACGTTCGCGCATCCCTGGGCCCGCACGGTCAGCGAGATGGACAATACGCTGTTCAGCGCGTTGACGATGAATGTGCAGCCGTTGCATCTGGACGCTCAATTCGCCGCCGGAACCGAGTTCGGGCAGCGGCTGGTGAACTCGATCTTCACCCTGGGGCTGATGGTTGGCATGAGCGTGAACGACACGACGCTAGGCACGACGGTGGGCAATCTGGGGTTTACCGAGATGAAGTTTCCAAAGCCGGTGTTCCACGGAGACACGCTGCGGGCGCGGACCAAGGTGCTGACGATGCGGGAGAGCCGGTCGCGGCCCGACGTCGGGATCGTGGAGTTCGAACATACCTGCTGGAACCAGCGGGAGGAGATGGTGGCGATCTGCACGCGTCAGGCGATGATGCGCAAGCGACCGGCATGAGCAGGCCGACGGACGACAAGCCGGCGCGGCCGCCGGCCAAACCGGACCGGGAGCGACGTGAAGCCGCGGCGCTGCGGGCCAACCTGCTGAAGCGAAAGGATCAGGCGCGCCAGCGGGAGACGGCGAAGCAAAAGCCCGACTGAACAGTATCTGCTTTAAGCGTCCAGCGAGCGCAGGATCTCCTCGGTCATCTTCTTGGCGTCGCCGAACAGCATCATCGTGTTCGGCCGGAAGAACAACACGTTGTCGACGCCGGCATAGCCGGATGCCATCGACCGCTTTACGAACAGCACCGTGCGCGCTTTCTCCACGTCCAGGATTGGCATGCCGTAGATCGCCGATGACGGGTCGGTCTTCGCCGCCGGGTTGGTCACGTCGTTGGCGCCGATGACGTAGACGACATCCGTGGTGGAGAACTCGTTGTTGATCTCCTCGAGTTCAAACACCTCGTCGTAGGGCACATTGGCCTCGGCCAGCAGCACGTTCATGTGGCCGGGCATCCGGCCGGCGACCGGATGGATGGCGTATTTGACCTCCACCCCCTCGTTTTTCAGCGTGTCCCCCATTTCGCGCAAGGCATGCTGCGCCTGCGCCACCGCCATGCCGTAGCCCGGCACGATGATCACCTTGGATGCGTTCTTCATGATGAAGCCGGCATCCTCGGCGTTGCCCGACCGGACGGTTTGGTCACCGGTGGCGCCACCCCCCGCCGCTGCGGCGCTGCTGTCCGAACCGAAGCCGCCGAGCAGCACGTTGATGATGCTGCGGTTCATGCCTTTGCACATGATGTAGGACAGGATCGCGCCGGAGGCGCCGACCAGCGAGCCGGTGATGATCAGCGCCAGATTGTGGATGGTGAAGCCGATACCGGCGGCTGCCCAGCCGGAATAGCTGTTCAGCATCGACACCACCACCGGCATGTCGGCGCCCCCGATCGGGATGATGATCAGGAACCCCAGCCCCAGTGCCAGGATCGCGATCAGCCAGAACAGCACCTGTGCGCCGCCTGTCGCGACGAAGCTGACGATCAGCACCAGCAGCAGGATCGCCAGTGCCAGGTTCAGCCAATGCTGCCCCTTGAAGGTGATCGGCGCGCCCTTCATCAGGGCCTGCAACTTGGCGAACGCGATCAGGCTGCCGGAGAAGGTGATGGCACCGATCGCTAGGCCGAGCGACATCTCGATCAGGCTTTGGGTATGGATCGCGCCGGGAATGCCGATGGCGAAAGCCTGCGGGGCGTTCAGCGCGGCGGCGCCCACGAACACCGCGGCCAGCCCGACCAGCGAATGGAATGCCGCCACGAGTTGCGGCAGCGCCGTCATCTGGATGCGCCTGGCGACGACGACACCTGTGCTGCCGCCGATCACGATGCCCAGCAGAATGAGCAGGTAACCCCAGCCGCCCATGCCGTGGTGCAGCAGCGTCGCGATGACCGCCACCGCCATGCCGATCATGCCGAAGCGATTGCCCTGTCGCGACGTCACCGGCGACGACAGGCCACGCAACGCAAGGATGAAAAGGACGGCGGCAACCAGATAAGCGAGGGACGTCAGGCTGGCGGACATCGATTATTGCTTCTTCCTGAACATCGTGAGCATTCGCTGTGTCACCAGGAAGCCGCCGAAGATGTTGACCGAGGCCAAGGTGACGGCGATGAAGCCGAACAGCATCGCCCAGCCGGAGGTCGCCAGCCCGGTGGCCAGCATCGCTCCGACGATGATCACCGACGAAATCGCGTTGGTCACCGCCATCAACGGCGAGTGCAGCGCGGGCGTCACGTTCCAGACCACGTAATAGCCGACGAAGCACGCCATCAGGAAAATGGCCAGCAGGAAGATGAACGGGTTGACCTCGGGCGCGACCGCGGTCGACGCGCCGAGGGCGAGCATCTTGGCGTGATTGGCAAGCTCGAGCGCGTGGCCGGCGAGGCGCGCCGCCTCGTTCGCCACCTGATTGGCCGCCAGTTGATCGGGGTTCATTTAGGAACGGTCTCCGGAGGCTCAGGCTGCCTTTTGCGGCAGGAAATTCGGATGAACGACGGCCCCGCCGCGGGTCAGCATGACGCCCTGCACGATGGCATCGGTTTCCGGCAAGTTGGGTGCGGCGGTGTTCTTATCCCAAAACGTGGTGAGGAAGGTCAGCAGGTTGCGGGCGTACAGCGACGAAGCGGCGACAGGAATGCGCCCCGGCCAGTTTTCGAAGCCGAGGATGGTGACGCCGTTGGACGTGGTCGTGCATTCGCCGCAGGTCGTGGCGGCGCAATTGCCGCCGGCCTCGGCCGCCAGATCGACGATGACGCTGCCAGCGCGCATGCTATCGACCATCGGCTGGGTGACGATGACCGGCGCCTTGCCGCCCATCACCAGCGCGGTGCAGATGACGACGTCGTGCTTCGCCACCGTTGTCGCCATCAGTTCGGCCTGCTTCTGGCGGAACGCGTCGCTCATTTCACGGGCGTAGGCACCGGTCTGGCCAGCGGTCTCGGCGTCCTCGACGCCGACGAACGTGCCGCCGAGGGACTTGATCTCCTCCTTCGCCGCCGGCCGGACGTCGGTGGCGGAGACGATGGCGCCCAGCCGGCGAGCGGTGGCGATCGCCTGCAGACCGGCGACGCCGGCGCCGATGACGAAGACCCTGGCCGGCGGGACCGTGCCGGCGGCGGTCATCATCATCGGGAAGCCGCGGTGGAACGCGCCGGCGGCTTCGATCACCGCCCGATACCCCGCCAGATTTGCCTGGCTCGACAACACATCCATCGACTGCGCTCGGGTGATGCGCGGCAACAACTCCATTGCCGCGGCATCGATTCCGGCGGCGGCGAGATCAGGCACCATCGTGGGGTCATTGAGGGCACCGCTGACGCACACCAGCAGGGCCCCGCGCCGGATCAGCGTTCGTTCCGCGTGAGCGGGGGTCTGCACCGCGAAGACGATGTCGGCGTCATGCATGACACGGGCCGGATCGGTGGCGACCTCGGCTCCGGCGGCGGCGAAATCGGCGTCGGGCATCGATGCCGCGGCCCCTGCCCCGGTTTCCACCGTGACCGTCAGGCCCAGGCCGACCAGCTTCTTGACCGTGTCGGGAGTCACCGCCACGCGGGTTTCAGCGGCTCGCCGTTCCTTCAATACCGCAAGGCGCATGCGTCGGATCCTTCCCGCAAGGGGGAGCGCTCGAGCAGAACGTGCGCCTGTTTCCCCTAAGACTATCGGCTGTGCCTGAATGCACGGTGGGCGCCGCATGTGCAAGAGGCTTGCGAGGTGCCGCGAGACAGGCCGCGTTCAAATACAATTCGCCCCGAAATGGCGCGGGTAAGACGACGAACCCCCTTCTGGCGTTGGCGTGGGTTTCGCGGAGTTACCCACGTCCCGCCGTCCAGGCGCCGTCGATCGGCAGCGCGGACCCGTTGATGTCCTGTCCGTGCGGGCCGCAGAGGAAGGTGATCAGACCGGCGACGTGCTCGTCCTTGACAAACCTGCGGGATGGTTGGCGGACGGCAAGGAAACTTTCCTCGGCTTGCGCGAAACTGCTGCCGTCGCGCTGCATCTGCTGGCGCAGCCGCCCCTCGATCGCCGGCGTCAGCACGGTGCCGGGGCAGATCGCGTTGCAGGTGATGGCGGTACGCGCGACCTCCAGCGCGACCGCGCGGGTCAGGCCGATGAGCGCGGTCTTGGTGGTGATGTAGTCGATGCGGTTGACGGTGGCGAACATCCCGTAGATCGAGGCGATGTTGATGATCCGGCCCCAGTTCCTGGCCTTCATTCCCGGCATGGCGAGGCGGATCGCATGGAACGGCGCCGAGAGGTTGACCGCCAGCGCCTCGTCCCACTGGTCAGGCGCGAAGTCCTCGACCGGGGCGAAGTAACGCACCACGGCGTTGTTCACCAGGATGTCGACCCCGCCGTGTTCGCGCTGCGTTGTCCCGATCAGGTCGGCGATCTGCGCGGGCTGGCGCAGGTCCGCGGGATGGTAGCGGGCGCGGATGCCCACTGCCGCGAGGTCCGCCAGACGGGCGTCGATCATTTCGCGGGCCGCGAAGCCGTTCAGGGTGATATCGCAGCCCAACGCGGCGAGCGCCTTCGCGGTGGCGAACCCGATCCCGCCGAGCGATCCGGTGATGAGGGCGGATTTTCCGCTGAGCGTCATTATGCGTTTCCTCCTGTTGTGGGCGGCCGGTATTTGTTTTCTGTACGGAATGTATTGACCGGAGCTCGCTGGGCACCGAAAGTAGCGGGCAATATTGTCTGTCGGCCAGAGGCGATCTGTCGTTCCGAGCTCGCGCGCATCCGAATATTGATTGAACGTCGCGCAGAAACCGAGTTACGCTTGGTCAAATAATTCAGTCCGCGGTCGCGCTGAACCTGCCGGAACATAAAGACCCGGCACATCCAGATCATGCGTCAGCGATCGGCCGTCATTCCGCGCCAGTTCGGCGCCCGCACCGGGAGAACAAGATGCCTAAAGCGGCTGGCGACAAGGCTAAGGCTGCTCCGAAGAAAACCAAGCCGGTTCAGCAACATGATGAGGATCGGCTGGAGGACGAGGAGAAGATCCTGGCCGGACGCGACGACGTCAACTATCCGGCCATGCTGACCAAGGACGTGCCAGGCGGCTAAGCTGCCTGCCGGATCCGTCGGGCAGGTCCGAGCGCACACGACGCCTCCCCGTACGGCTTCACGCATCATTGGCGTGCCAGCGATGGTGTGCTGTTGGACAACCCCCGCACGAAGCGTCCGCGCACGCGCCGTCTGATCCTGCGTCGCGGTGCGTGACTGCACCCGATCCAGGTCAAGGGCGGCGTTTCATACGCGACCCGACGGCTTTTCAACGACGGCCCGCAACAGGAGGTCAGCGATGACCGGTTATGACGCGATCATCATCGGGACGGGACAGGCGGGTCCATCGCTGGCGCGTCGTCTGGCCGCCGCGGGAAACCAAGTCGCGGTGATCGAGCGCAGCCGGTTTGGCGGCACCTGCGTCAACACCGGCTGCACGCCGACCAAGGCCTTGGTCGCCAGCGCGTATGCGGCCCACCTGGTTCGGCGGTCCGCCGAGTATGGTGTAGCGGTCGGCGGCCCGGTTTCGGTCGACATGAAGCAGGTAAACGCACGCAAGGACGCGATCGTGGCGGCCAGCCGCGACGGCGTCGAGGCCGCTTTGCGCCGCACCGAGAACATCACCGTCATCCAGGGTCACGGCCGGTTCGTTTCGCCACACGAAGTCACGGTCGGCGATCAGAAGCTTCACGCCGACCGCATCTTCATCAATGTTGGTGCCCGGCCCGCGGTCCCGCCGATCCGGGGGCTCGATGCTGTTCCGTATCTGACCAGCAGCACGATCCTGGATCTCGATCATGTGGCGAAGCACCTGGTGGTGATCGGCGGTAGTTATGTCGGCCTGGAGTTCGCCCAGATCCATCGCCGCTTCGGCAGCGAAGTGACGGTGATCGAGGCGGCGCCGCGGCTGATCGGGCGGGAGGATCCCGAAATTTCCGATGCCGTGCGCCAGATCCTGGAGGCCGAGGGGATCAAGGTTCGCCTGGGCACCAGGACCACTCAGGTCTCAGCCGGCATCGTGGTCGACATCGAAGACGCGACCGGTTCCACCACGATCGAGGCATCGCATGTGTTGCTGGCGACCGGCCGCCAGCCGAACACCGACGACCTGGGCGTCGACAAGGCCGGGATCGCGGTTGATGCCCGAGGCTATATCAAGGTCGACGAGACGCTGTGCACCAGTGCGGCCGGCGTTTGGGCGATCGGCGAGTGCAATGGACGAGGAGCCTTTACCCACACCGCCTACAACGACTTTGAAATCGTGGCGGACCGCCTGCTGGATGGCGGCACTCGCAGCGTGAGCGACCGGATCACCGCCTACGCGCTGTTCACCGACCCGCCGCTGGGACGCATCGGCATGAACCAGCGTGAGGCGGTCGCGGCGGGACACAGGGTTCTGGTTGGCAGCCTGCCGATGGAGAATGTTTCGCGCGCCTACGAAAAAGGCGAGACCCTTGGTCTGATGAAGATCCTGGTTGACGGCGACACCAAGGCGATCCTCGGCGCCGCCATCCTGGGCACCGGCGGCGATGAGGTCGTGCATTGCATCCTGGACCTGATGTACGCCAAGGTGCCTTACACGCTTTTGCAACGGGTCGTGCATATTCACCCGACGGTGGCCGAATTCCTGCCAACCCTGGTCAGCGGACTGAAGCCGCTTTGAGGTCCGCCGGGCGACAAGCCAGGGCCCAGCGTCCCGGTTCGGAAGTTCGCCAAGTCGGCGAACTCCTGGTCCAGGACACCAGCTGATTGCTTTCACCAGCAACTTTATCAACCGGACTTTTCCAGTCAGGTTGACGCCGCTCTTGTCGCGGTTATGTTGCGATTAAATAACTTTATCCGGCCTGAAGGTCAGCGCGTTGGCCATATCGGCTGATGATACCCCAGCGGGACCGACGGCCGAGCCCAATGGGGCGGCGTTTCCGATAGCTGGACGACAGGCTTGAGGTGGCGCAAGCGGCCAGAGGGCGTCTCGCTGTCCATCGACCAGCGATCAAGCTCCTGGGCGGTGAATTCAGCCGGCACGTCGCGCAGTGCTTCGGCCGGAACCTCACCCAGATCGACGATCCACTTGCCCACCTGGGCCAGCGATATCCGTACCAGCCAGCTGCCGCCCTGCTGCGCGCGCCGTTTCAGCGCGATCATTGCCCCAGCCGCCATCAGATAGCCGGTGCAGTAATCGATCGCCGAGACCGGGTAGAACTGCGGACCTGGCGTTTTGCCCGAAACGATCTCGGCTTGTCGGGTGGTGATCCCGCTGACCGTCTGGACAACGGTGTCGAAGCCGCGACGCGAAGCCCACGGGCCGGTATGGCCGAACGCACAGAGCGAGACATAGACCAGGCCCGGCCGGAGCGCCGCCAGTTCCTCGGGCGATAGACCCCTCGCACCCATTGTGCCGGGCCGATAGCCTTGCGAAAACACATCCGCCTGGCGGACCAGACCGCGCAGCGTATCGAGATTCCGTTGCTTACGCAGATCGAGATCGGCGGATAGCTTGCCGTGGCCGGTATCGAACTCCTGATAGCCCAGGTTGGGTAGATGTTCGGCGGTGATCTTCAGCACGTCGGCGCCGTGTTCGGCCAGCGTGCGGGCACAGGTTGGGCCGGCAAGAACGCGGGTCATGTCGACCACGCGGATGCCAGACAATGGGCGGTCGCCGGGCGGCAGCGGTTCCGGATCGCTGTCGCCAACGCGCAGGATCTCCATCAATGGCAGTGCGGCGATGGCGGCGGCCTGGGGATGCCGCGACCATTCCGCCTGCGTCCGCACCATGCCGCCGGCGCCCTTGGCGGCGAGGATGGCTTCCTCCAAATCCAGCGCATCCCAATTTTCTATCGCGCGCGCAACGGCTTCGCGGTTCTCCGCGCATCCCAGCACGTTCAACGCGGCGGCGCGATGATTGGGGAAATTGGCGTGGATGTAGCTCCAGCGGTCATTCTTGGCTGGATAGACACCCATAATTGGATTGCGTTCCGCCGAGACATGCCCATCCCCGACCCTGAGGTAGTGGCCGCTACGCAGGGATGCGGTTGCCTGGCGCACGTCAACGCCGATGGTCTGGCGCCGGCCGGTGCGGTGCTGCCACAAATCGGCGGCGGCGAGGCCGGTGGCGGCCAGTGTCGCGGCACCGGCGGCGGCGATGCGAAACGGTGTGGGCAGGATCGGGTCGGCGCCGCCAGAAAACGTCACCGCGTCAGCCTGACCGGCGGTCCAGCCGGTGGCCGGCAGAATGGAGCTTAGGGCTTGATTGGGCATGGTCGCCATCCCCTGTCTGAAAATGTCCGGCAGGATCATGACAGCGTTCGGCGCGAGCGGAAACCGCCAGGCATCCGATCCGGTCGACCACGGCAGAACAAAAGCCAGGCCGGGACACCGCGTTCGACCGGTCGTTGCATATTGCTGAAGACACCAAGGCGCCCCGACTTGTCGGCCAGAACCACCCCAGGTAAGGAAACATCATGACGTGCGGCATTGTGCAAGACGCCGACGGAACGCGGCTCGGCGCGTGGCGCGCTGCCGTGCGATCGCAGCCTGGAGGCGGGCGATGAGCCGGTGGCCCGGCCTCAACGAGTGGCTCTACGCGCTGAAGACCTTCGCCGCCGCGATCCTCGCGCTCTACATCGCGATGTCGATTGGCCTGGACCGTCCGTACTGGGCGATGGCCACGGTCTACATCGTCTCGCAGCCGCTGACCGGCGCCTTGCGCTCAAAGGCGATATACCGCCTGCTTGGCACCGTGATCGGCGCGGCCGCGACGGTTGTGCTGGTGCCGAACCTGATCGACGCGCCGGAACTGCTGAGTGCGGCCTTGGCGTTATGGACCGGACTGTGTCTGTATCTCGCGCTGCTTGACCGGACCGCACGCAGCTACGTCTTCATGCTGGCGGGATATACCGCCGCGCTGATCGGGTTTCCCGCTGTCAGCACACCCGGCGCGATCTGGGACATCGCGCTGGCGCGGGTGGAGGAGATCGGGCTGGGGATCATCTGCTCGACGGTCATCGGCAGCGTGGTGTTCCCGCGCGCGCTGGGACCCTTGCTGAGCAGCCGCATCCTGGCCTGGGTCAGCAACGCCAGCAGCTGGGCCGGGGAGTTGCTCGATCAGGGCGAGATCGCGGCCAATCGAGCCGCGCACATCCAGTTGGCGGCGGATGCCGTCGAGCTTCGGATGCTGGCGTCCCAGCTCGCCTACGACACCTCCACGTTCCAAGCCGCGACCCGGTGGGTGAGTGAACTGCAGCGGCGGATGGTGCTGCTGCTGCCGCTGCTGTCCTCGATCGGTGATCGTCTGGCCGCGCTGCGGGCCGTCAACGGGGTGACGCCGACGCTGGAGCGTCTGCTGGCGGATCTGCGGGTGTGGGTGCGCGCCGGGGCGCCACCGCCGCGCCGCGAGGCCGAGCAGCTGCGCATCCGGATAGAGCGGTGCGAGACCGAGACCGATCCACGCGCCGGCTGGTCCGAGGTGATGCGCGACAGCCTGTTGCTGCGGCTGCGTGATCTGGTCGATGTGCGGCAGGACATGCGGGATTTGCGCCGGCATATCGAGGACGGCGGTGGACCGCTGAGGCAACCCCTCGCCGTGCATATCCGGGGACCGGAGCGACTGCACCACGATCATGGCCTGGCGCTGCTGTCCGGGCTGGCGGCCACGCTCACGGTGGGGGTGCTGTGCGCGTTGTGGATCGGCACGGGCTGGCAAGCCGGCGCCGGTGCGGCGTCACTGGGGGCGGCGGCCTGCAGCCTGTTCGCCGCGTTGGACGATCCGACGCCGGCGCTGAAGAAGTTCATGTTCAGCGCGGTCGTGGGAATATCGGCGGTCGGTATCGGTCTGTTCGGCATCCTGCCGCTGGTGCATGATTTCGAGATGCTCACGCTGGTGCTGGCGGCGTTCTTCGTGCCGGCGGGCCTGCTGGCGGCGATGCCTGCCACGCAGCAGTTCGGCACCGTGCTGGGCTTTCTGACCGCGACCTTGCTAAGCCTGCAAGGCAGCTACGCGGCCGATTTCGTCAGCTATGCCGATGGCGGCTTCGCGGCCCTGATCGGCATCGCCGGGGCCGCGGCGATGACAGCCCTGATGCGTTCGGTTGGGGCGGAATGGAGCGCACGCCGGCTGTTGCGCGCCGGCTGGCGGGACCTGGCAGCCATCCCGCGCCGTCAGACGACGCAGCAGCGCGAGGGGCTGATGGGCCTGCTGCTGGACCGGATCGGCCTGCTGGTGCCGCGGCTGGCGGCGGTTGGTGTCGGCAACGATCTGGCCGCGGTGGACGCGCTGACCGACCTGCGCATCGGCATCAACATGGTTGATCTGCAGCGTGATCACGACGCGATGCCGCCGCCGGCACGCGCGGTGGTGGAGGACGTATTATCCGGCACCGCCGCGCATTTCGGGGTGCAGGCCGCGACCGGGCGGGTGTGCACAGCCTCGCCGGTGCTGCTGCGCGAGGTCGACCGGGCGTTGGATGTCGCCGTTGCGTGGCCGGGCGCGGGCGGTCGCGACCTGCTGCTGCAATTGGTGGGTATCCGCCGTGGCCTGTTCGCCGATGCCGCGCCCTATCAGCCGGCGCCGCCGCCCAAAGATATGACCGCGGCCGAACCGGGATCGAGGGCAGCCGCATGATCGGCGAAGTCGACATCTATGGCGTGTTCGCTCCCATCCTGCTGGTCTGGGGCGTGATCGCGCTGCTGATCACAGCCTTGGTGCGCCGTATACTTGCCCGGGTCGGGTTCTATCGGCTGGTCTGGCATCGTCCACTGGTGGATCTTTCGCTGCTCGTCATCATCCTGGCGGCGGTATCCGCCATTCCGCCAGACTGGATCACGCCATAATGGATGACGCCGGAATGGATCACGCGCGGGTGGACTACGCCAGAAGACCGTTCTTGCGCCGGTTCGTGCTCAACGCAGGCCGTCCCGCGCTGACGCTGCTGATCGTCGTGGTGGCGCTTATCGCCGGGCGCGGCCTGTGGGATTATTACATGAACGCACCGTGGACCCGCGACGGCCGGGTGCGGGCCGACGTGGTGACCATCGCGCCGGATGTTTCCGGCCTGGTTTCCGAAGTGATGGTGCGGGACAACCAGACCGTCAAACGGGGTGATGTGTTGTTTCGCATCGATCCCGAGCGTTTTGAACTCGCGCTGGGCCAGGCCGACGCGGCTGTCGCAAACCGCAAGGCACAGATGGACGAAGCGCAGCGCGAGGCGGCACGATCCGAACGGCTGAACCAGTTGTCGGTTTCAAAGGAGACGCAGGAGCAGCGGCTGAGCAGCGCGGAGGCAGCGACGGCGGCCTTTCGGCAGGCGGTGGCTGACCGGGCGGTGGCGGATCTGAACCTGCGGCGCTCCGCGGTGGTCAGCCCGGTGGATGGGACGGTCACCAACGTGCTGCTGCAGCCGGGTGATTACGTGACCACCGGCAAGGGCGTGATGGCGCTGGTGGACAGGGCGACGCTGCGGATCGAGGGCTACTTCGAGGAGACAAAGCTGCCGAGGATCCATCGAGGGGACCGCGTGCAGGTGCGGTTGATGGGGGAGACGCAGATCATAACCGGACATGTCGAAAGTATCGCCGCCGGCATCGCCGATCGGGAACGCTCGGACAGTCCCGACCTGCTGGCCAATGTCAACCCGACGTTCAACTGGGTGCGGCTGGCGCAACGCGTGCCGGTGCGGGTGAAGCCGGATGAGGTGCCGGCGGGCGTCGACCTGGTGCTGGGCCGCACCGCGACCGTCACGATCGAGCCTGGAACCGCACCCGGCCACTGATCGGGCCGCGGCTGCCGCTGGGCGGCGTGCGCGGAGGCGGCGACCGGTAGCTCAGATGGCGAGCGGATAGGGATCGCGACCCTTGCCCTCGCTGAAACGGGACAGGCAAAACGGCGCTGGATCGACCACGGTGGACTCGCCAGTCGCCATCTCGGCGACCAGTCGCCCGGCAGCGGGGCCGATGCCGAATCCATGACCGGAAAATCCGGTCGCGATGAAGAAGCCGGGTAGATCGTCGACCCGCGAGATCACCGGGATCGCGTCCGGCGTCGCGTCCATGTAGCCGCCCCAGCTTTCGGCGACGACCATGTCCTTGAACACCGGGAAGGCCGCCTGGATGCTGGTCTTGGCATCGCCCAACACGCGGCTGGACGGCTTGGGGTCCAAGGTGCGGACCTGCTCGAATGGCGATGGCTCGTCCAGCGCCCAACGTCGCCTGGTGGCCAGTTCCGTGAAGAAGCGCTTGCCCAGCCGCAGCGAGGTGCCGCCCGACTGCATGCGGCGCAGCGGCAGGTAGTCCCTGATCAACCGAAACGCATCCGGCACGATATCGAAGATGTTGGCGCCGCGGTTCGATACGTTGTAGCCGCCGTCCAGCCGCTTGCGAAAACCGAAGCCGGTGCCGGTGGCCGATATCTCCGGACCGCCCGGCAGCTTCTCGGTCCGCATCACCGACGCGAGCACCTTGAGCTGCGGCAAGTCGATGCCGAGGTTGCCGCAGAACAGCCGCGACCAGGCGCCCCCGGCCAGCACGACGGACTGACATGCGATGCGACCGTTCTCCGTCACGACGCCCGAGATATGACCACCGGTGCGCTCGATGCCGCGAACGGCGCAGCGCTGCAGGATGGTCGCACCGTTGCGCTGGGCGGCGCTGGCGATGGCGGGCGCGCCGGTCTGCGGCTCGCCCTTGCCATCGCTTGGGGTGTGCAGCGCGCCGGCCCAGCTGCGCGAGGCGCCGGGCATCAACGCCGAAACCTGGGTGCTGCTCAGGATCCTTGTGTCGAGCTGGTAGTTTCTCGCATGCTCCATCCACGGCTCGTAGTGATCGAGCTCATCCTGGGTGTCGCAGAGATACATGATCCCGGCCTTGCGATAGCCGGTTTCCACGCCGGTCAGCCGGTTCATGTCGTCCCACAGACGCAATGCCTCGATGGCCAGCGGCAGCTCACGCGGGTCACGGCCCATCTTGCGGCACCAGCCCCAGTTACGGCTGGACTGCTCACCGGCGATGTGGCCCTTCTCGCACAGCACCGCGGGAATGCCGCGTTGCGACAGAAACAGCGCGGCGGAGGCGCCGATAATGCCCCCGCCGATGATCACGACGTTGGTGGATACAGGTTGTATGTCCTCGGTGTGAACGGTATCGACACGCGGTGCCATGCTGTGCTCTCCGGATTTCAATCAGGCGCGCAGATTGGCGCCAGGTTTGAGGTCAGGCGCGCAGGTTCGCGCCCGGATTGAGGTCAGGCGCGCAGGTTCGCGCGCAGGGTGGTGCCGGCGTATTCGGTGCGGAACCTGCCACGACGTTGCAATTCAGGAACCACGGCGCGGACGAACTGTTCGAAGCTGCCGGGGAACACGGTGGGTGTGATGATGAAACCATCGCAGGCGTCGGCGTCAAACAGGTCCTGCAGATGGTCTGCGACGGTGGCGGGCGAGCCGACGACCTGCGGTGTCAGTTCGCTGATGCCGAACCGTTTGCCGGCCTCGGCCAGCGTCAGGCCCGCGGCCCTGGTGCCCTGCACGATCACATCAAACGAGCCGCGCACGGCCGCATCCAGTTCCAGCTCATCAATGCGCGCGTCCAGCGGGTACCGCGAAAAATCGATGCCGAGGTGCCCCGACATCACCGCCAGCCCGAGGCGCGGGTCCACCAGGTCGTTCATGTAGGCTTGCCGCTCACGCGCGATGGCGTCGGTCTCGCCGATGATCGGGTCGAGCGATGGCAGGATGAGCAGATCTTCCGGCCGCCGACCGTGCGCTGCGACCCGCGCCTTCATGTCCGCGTAGAACGCCTGCATGTCGGATTTGTCGTGCTGCAGGGTGAAGACCACTTCGGCCCACTTCGCCGCGAAGTCCCGCCCGCGTGGCGACGAGCCGGCCTGCATGATTACCGGGCGGCCCTGCGGCGTGCGCGGCACCGTGTTGGGTCCGCGCGTGCTGATCCATTTGCCGATGTAGTTGACGGCGTGCACCTTCGACGCCTCGGCGAAGATGCCAGCCGATTTGTCCAGCTTGATCGCATCCGGATCCCAGCTTTCCCACAACGCGCAGCAGGCTTCGAGAACCTCTTCCGCGCGGTCATAGCGTTCGTCCTTACTGGGCAGGCTGCTCATGCCGAAATTGCGCGCTTCCTGATCATTCGCCGAGGTCACCACGTTCCAGGCAACGCGCCCGCCGCTGATCATATCTAGCGTGGCGAGCGAGCGGGCCAGATGGAACGTGTTGAAAAAGCTGGTCGAGATGGTCGCGCCGAGGCCGATATGCCGCGTCACGCGGGCCATGACCGCGAGCAGCGGCAGCGGGTCAAGCAGGCCCATCTGGCCACCGCGGCCGATCAAGGTCTCGAAGCTGCCGCCAAGGACGTCATAGAAGGCCAGGATGTCGGCGAAGAAAAGGCTGTCGAAGCAGCCCTGTTCCAGCACCTTTGCCACGTGTTCATAGGAAGCCGGATCGAGGAATGCGTTCTCGGTTTCCGGATGGCGCCACATTCCGTGGTGGTGGGATGTCGGCCCCGCCAGCAGGAAAGCCATCAGGTGCATCTTGCGCTGGCTCATTCAGGTCGCCTGCCCACGGTGACGGAAAAGCCTGATCATGCCGGTAGCAACGCCGGCATTTTCATTACGATAGCATGGTGTCGAGGGTTTTCGCACGGCGATCGTGGTCGATCGACACACGCCGCCACTTCGCCTCTCGTGCTGATAACGTTCCGTAAACGAATATGCGATCATCGGTGGCTCGTCATCCGAGATAGGCACGCTGCACCCGCTCATCGTCGAGCAGTTCGCTGCCCCGGCCGCTGAGTATGATGCGGCCGCTCTCCATCACGTAGCCATAATCAGCGATACTGAGTGCCAGCAGCGCGTTCTGCTCGACCAGAAGCACCGTCACGCCCTGCTGGTTTATGGTGCGGATGGTCTCGAACACGGATTCCACCATCATCGGCGACAGGCCCATGCTAGGCTCGTCCATCAGCAGCGCGCGCGGGCGGGACATCAGCGCGCGCGCGGTGGCGACCATTTGCTGCTCGCCGCCTGAAAGTGTCCCGGCGGTCTGGCTCCAGCGCTCTTTCAGGCGCGGGAACAGCGTCACCATCTTTTCCTTGTCGTCGCTGATGCCGGCGCGATCGGCGCGGGTGAACGCACCCATCTCCAGGTTCTCGCGCACCGACAGCCTGGCAAAGATGCGGCGGCCTTCCGGGACCTGGACGACGCCGATCGCGGCGATCTCATGCGCCTGCATCTTGGTCAGCCGCCGGCCGTCCAGGCGCACCTCGCCGCGGCGCGGATGCAGCAGGCCGCTAACTGTTTTCAGCGTTGTCGACTTGCCCGCGCCGTTGCCGCCGACCAGCGTGACGATGCGGCCCTGCTCGACCGCGATGGTCACACCCTTCAGCGCCTGGATCTTGTCGTAGAAGACGTGGATGTCGTCGATTTCCAGCAGCGCCATGCGTCAGACCTTGGTCTCGGTGTCCGCCAGGCGTTCGGCGGCATGTCGGCGCGCCAGTGTCGGCACGCCCTTCTGGCTGCCCAGATAAGCCTCGATCACGGTGGGATCGTTCTGCACCTCGGCCGGCGTGCCTTCGGCGATCTTGATCCCATGATCCAGTACGCAGACGCGGTCCGACATGGTCATGACCACGCGCATCTGATGCTCGATCAGGATGATGGTAATACCGTAGCTTGCCCGAACCGTTCGGATGAAGTCCATCATCTCGGAGGTTTCGCGTGGGTTCATGCCGGCGGTCGGCTCATCCAGCATCAGCAGCTTCGGCTGGGTGGCCAGCGCGCGTCCGATCTCCAGCCGGCGCTGCTCACCATAGGCGAGGTTGCGGGCCAGGATGTCGCCGCGCCCGCGCAGACCGACGAACTGCAGCAGCTTCACGGCCTCGTTCTGTGCCTGTGCCTCATCGTCGCGGGTGTGCCTGGTGTTGAGGATGGCACCCCACCAATGCGATTTCAGGTGCAGATGCATGCCCACCAGCAGGTTCTCGATGGCTGTGATGTTCCGGAACAGCCTGATGTTCTGGTAGGTCCGGCTGATCCCGACCGCGGCGACCCGATCCGGCGTGTAGCCGTTCAGGCGCTCGTTGTTGAACAGCACATCGCCCGATGTCGGCGGCTGGTTCTGGGTGATGATATTGAACGCCGTGGTCTTGCCGGCGCCGTTCGGGCCGATGATGCTGTGGATGGTGTTTGCCTCGATCGCGAGGTCGAGGTCGGCGACGGCGCTCAGTCCGCCGAAACGCTTGCAGAGCTTTTTCGTGATCAGGACGACGTCACGGGCCATGGCGCTACTCCGCCGCGGCGGCGATGATTTCGTCGTCGCCATGCAGTTCCCGACGACGGGTGGGCGAGGGCCACAGGCCTTCGGGACGGATCCGCATCATCAGCACCAGCGCCGCGCCGTAGAACAGGTAGCGATACTCGCCGAACTCCCGCAGCAGTTCGGGAAGCCCGATCAGCGCCGCCGCGCCGACCATCACACCGGGCAGGCTGCCCATGCCGCCGACGATGATCAGCGCCAGCGCGTTGATGGAAATCACCAGCTGGAAGCTGGACGGATAGACCGAGGACAGCATCGTCGAGAAGATCGAGCCGGCGAGACCGGCGAACGCGGCGCCCAGCCCATAGGCCAACAGCTTTGCCCGCACTAAGTTGATACCCAGCGCCTGCGCCACGTCCTCGTCATCGCGCAGCGCCATCCAAGCTCGGCCCAGTCGGGAATTTTCCAGCCGCCAGGCGAAGTAGGCCGCGATCATGGCGGCCACGAGCGTGAGGTAGAACAGCTGCACCGGCCCGGCGAATACATAGCCGAAGATCACCGGGCGCGGGATCTGCAGCAGGCCCTGAGCCCCGCCCAGCAATGGGGCGGCGAAGTCAGACAGCACGATCACGCGGACGATTTCGCCCAGGCCCAGGGTGGCGACCGCGAGATAGTCGCCTCGCACGCCCAGCACCGGGATGCCGAACAACACGCCGACGCCGATCGAGCAGAACACGGCGATGGGCATCGCCTCCCAGAACGTCAGGGCGGCGAGGGCGTGGGCGTTGTCGCCGGTCAGCAGCGCGGTGACATAGGCGCCGACAGCGAAGAAGGCGACGAAGCCCAGGTCGAGCAGCCCGGCCAAGCCGACCTCCAGATTAAGTCCCATGCCCATCAGGATGTAGAGCCCGACCAGCATCATGACCTGACCGATGTAGGCGCCGGCGGCCAGTGGCAGCAGGATCAATCCGAGCAGCACCAGGCCGCCCTTGATCAACTGGCTGCGCTTGCGCTCGGCGGCGGACAGCATTGCCGGATCGCGGTAGCGAGCCCGCGCCATGGCTGACCACGCCAGCGTCACCGCCACGGCGACGACGAAGACAATCAGCGCGCCCTGCGGCGTCAGGCCCTGCCATGTGTAGAGCAGGTCATTGACGGAGCTGAGCGAGTCACGCGTCTGCAGCATGATCTGGATCAGTTCCTGGAAGACACCAGCAACGATCACGGCGGTGCAGCCGACGATCAGCACGCGGCGGATCAGCCTGGGGGTCAACGTCAGCAGCGCGCCGGCAAGCCCGGTCGCGGCGCCGGCAGCCAGCATCAGCAAACACCCGGTGGGGACGTCCATGCCGAAGGTCAGCATCTGCGAGAGTGCCGGCGACAACGAGATGAACATCCAACGCAACGACACGGCGTCCATAATGATCGGCAGCAGCGCGAGCAGTCCGCCAGCGATGGCGCCAGCCAGCAGACCGCGCATCAGGCGTGTCGCCAAGCGGTCCGTACCGCGTGCCGCCGAGAGCCCGGCTGCGAGACCAATGGCAAGCAGCGTGGCGTGACCCAGGCTGATCAGGCCGACGATGATCGCGCGCTGGTGCAGCATCAGCAGCAGACCCACGGCCGCCAGATAAAAACCGATCGCGCCGAACAGCAGACCAGTCATGATGGTGTGGCGAACAGCCGAGGTGGCGTCGTCGGCCTCGGAATCGTGCAGGACGGTGGTGATCGCCGGGTCGGAGACACTCACGCGCGCTCTTTCACCCCGCGCTCGCCGAACAGGCCGTTGGGGCGGAAGATCAGCACCATGATCAGCAAGGTGAACGCGATCAGGTCCCGCAGCTGGTAGGGTGCCGGGATGCCGAACCCGTCGAAGAACAACGACGGGCCGACGGATTCAAACAGACCCAGGAAGAGGCCGCCCACCATTGCCCCGGGCACGTTGCCGATGCCGCCGAGGACGGCGGCGCCAAACGCCTTGACGCCCGGGGTGAAGCCCATGAAGAAGTAGACCTGCTTGAAGACGAAGGCATAGAGCACGCCGGCGATGCCGGCCATCGATCCACCGAGGGTAAAGGTGAAGATAACCACCTTGTTGACGTCGATGCCCATCAGCGCGGCGGCTTCCTTGTCTTCGGACACCGCCCGGATCGCCGTGCCCATCTTGGTGTGGTTGACGATGGCATAAAGCAACGCCATCGACACAACCGCACACCCGATCACCAGCACGTCGATCTTGGGCACGGTAAAGCCGGCCAGATGCAACGAGGCCTGCTTCCAGTGCAGGTCTGGATAAGCCTTCACCGAGGAACCGAACAAGCCGCGGAAGGTCTGCTCCAGGAAGAACGACGCGCCGATGGCGCTGATCAACGGCGCCAGGCCGCGGACATGACGGAACGGCCGGTAGGCGATCCGCTCGACGATCAGCGCGATACTGGTGGACACGACAACCGAGACCAGCATCGTGATCACGATAGCGATGACAGGATTGAGGGCCAGAAAGCCCGAACGATCGAACCCGTTGGCGACGAAGTATCCGGCAAAGGCCCCGGTCATCATGATGTCACCGTGGGCGAAGTTGATCAGCCGCAACACGCCGTAGACCATGGTGTAGCCAAGTGCGATCTGGGCGTAGATACTGCCGATGGTCACGCCAAACAGAACGAAATCGAACCATTGGGCGACGCCGTAGCGCGATTTGATCAGCGTGCCGATGGTGCCGCCGATGACCACGACCAGCACCAAGATCCGCAGTCCCCATAACGCGACATCGACGAATGTGATGCGGCGCAGGAACTGTCGCAGGACGCTGGGCGAGCGGGCAGAGAGAACTGCCTCACTCATGGAAGGCTCCTGACGGGTGAGGACCAGACCGAGACCTTGAAGCCGGACGGCCGCCGCCATGAACGCGATGACAGTGCCTGTACGACGGGTTGGGGGCGAGCATCCGGCGCCGGGCTACGGGAAGATCTGTTTCGGATTGGTGCCGACCTTGAAGGTCGTCGGATCGGCATTGACGAACTGGTAGACCGCGGGCTTGAAGGTCGAGCAGTCGCCATGCCCGCCGCACTTGATCGGTCCGCTGACACCGTCGAATGCCGATGCGAAGGCCGCATCGCGCAGAGCTTTGCGACCGATATAGAGCGAGCCGTCCGGACCCGGCTTGGCAACCTTCTCGATCGCCTTGATGGCGATTTCGGCGGCGTCGTAGGCATTGCCGTGGTAGCCGGAGATCGGTGCTTCACCAAACATCTTGGTATATTCTGCAATGAGTTTCGGATAGGCCTTGCCCATCGCGCTGGGTGACACGTCGGGGTAGCAGATGCGGAAGCCGACGATCGACGGTCCGGCCGCGGAGATCAATTCGGGTGCCATCAGCGAGCCACCACCGATGAGGGTTGTCTTCCCCAGCCCGGGAACGTCCTTGGACTGCCGTAGCAATTGCGCCGCGGCGGCGACAAAGATTGGCATATAGATAGCGTCCGGCTTTTCGGTCGCGATCCGCGTCAACACCGGATGCATGTCGACATCGGTCGGCGCCACCGCTTCGGTCGGCAGCACCTTGCCGCCGAGTGCGGCGAAGTTCTTGGCCATTACCGCGGCGAGCTGCTGGGCGTAGGGACTGCCATCGTGCAGCGGCACCACGCTTCGGGCGCCCAGCTTGGTGTAGATCCACGTCGCGTCCGCCTTGCCCTGGCCGAGGTCGCTCGGGATGGTGCGCAAGAACCCGTCATAGTCCGACTTGCGGTCCGGCGCGGTCAGCGCTGGCGCGGTCGCTGCGTTGGAAATGTCGGTGAGGCCGGCCTGCCAGAGGATCGGTGCCGCGGGCGTCGCGGCCGAGGAACAGGCCGGACCCAGAACGATCACCATTCTCGGGTTGGCGGCCAGCTTGGTGGCGGCGGTCTGGCCGCCCTCGGCGCTGCAGCCGGTATCCTCGACGATGAAGTTGATCGGGTGCCCGTCAATCTTGTCGCCGTGGTCGGCGAACGCCACTTTCGTTCCGCGCATCGAGTCGGTGCCGAGCGCGGTGTCGGGGCCAGAGATGACCCAGTAGCCACCGATCGTGACCGGCGCACCCTTGGGAATTCGGATCACGCCGATCTCGTCAGTCACGCCACCCAGGGTCTGCGCCGCGGTTGCCGATGCGCAGACCGCGACGGACGACGCGACCATCAGGCCGGCTAGAGCAAACGAGCGCGCCGCCGCGACCGGAAGACGTATCATCTGCATTCCCCCCATTGTCTGTAGCCCGTTGTGTCCCCACGCATCGCCGGGTGACGGCGTTGCGGTGGCGAATGAAGCAAGTCATATGCCACAGCTGTGGGCTTCTCCGCTATGGCGCGCCGCGGTTTGGCGATGCTCCCTCACCGCGGGCGCAACGGGCCCCAGGGTCGCGTCGTCCGGCGCCAGCTGGCGGATGCGACATGGTGCGGCATCACGTTGGGGAAGTGCCCAGAGTTTAACCAGTCATCGCGGAATGACTATGCAGCCGCCAGCCCAGCAAAGCAGCCGCTAGCCCAGCAAAAGAGCGACGGCGACATCCTGCATAATCGAGACGTCGTCTTGTGCCGCGCCGAATTGGCCGCGGACCGTGAAGCAAAGCGGCTGGCCGCGTGGAACACGCGTCTGTGACGGCACATTTAGGTCACATTACGATTTCAGACCGTATGACCGTTTCGATCCATTATATACTGAGATAGCGATTGCAGAGCGTCAGATGGTGTCCCCGGCGCGATTCGAACGCACGGCCCCAAGATTAGGAATCTTGTGCTCTATCCTGCTGAGCTACGGGGACACACCTGCCTTATAGCAGAAAAACGCCGCGGACGAAGCCTGCTTTGTCATCCCCGCGCCGGCCGTCCCTCGATCGGATAGGCTGGATCATTGCATCCCGGTGTGGACGGATGACCGGGCGAGACCAGGCGATCGACCAAGGCCTCGTCCGCCGCATCCAGCCGGCAGGACAGCGCGCCGACATAATCGTCCCATTGTTCCTCGGTCCTGGGGCCGGCGATCGCCGCGGTCACCAACCGGTTGTTGAGCACCCAGGCCATCGCGAACTGCCCAGGCGAGACACCCTTGGCCCTGGCATGTTCGGCGATCTCGCCCGCGATGTGCAGGCTTTCGGGGCGCCACTCCGATTCAAGCATTCGCCGATCCTGACGCCCCGCCCGGGTTTCGGCCGGCGGCGGCACATCCGGACGGTATTTTCCTGTCAGCACCCCGCGCGCCAGCGGGCTGTAAGGCACCACACCGAGGCCGTAATATCCGCACGCCGGCAGATGTTCGGTTTCCACTTCGCGGTTCAGCGCGTTGTACAGCGGCTGGCTTGCGACCGGCCGGTCGATCCCGGCGTCGTCACACAGCCGGCAGATCTCGGCGACCCGCCAACCGCGGTAGTTGGAAACGCCAAAGTAGCGGATCTTTCCTGCCCCGATCAGGTCGGCCAGCGCACGCACCGTTTCCGCCAAGGGCGTCGAATGGTCCTCCTTGTGCAGATAGAGCACGTCGATTTCCGCCACGTCCAGCCGCCGCAGGCTGGCCTCCACCGCGTGCTGAATGTGGCGGCGGGACAATCCGCGGGCGTTCGGATCCCGGCTGCCCTGGGGCCCGGTCGGGTTGGCGCACTTGGTCGCCACCACCCACCAGGACCGGTGCTGCCGGATCGCCTGGCCAACCACCTGTTCGGATTTGCCGCCGTTGTAGCCGTCGGCCGAGTCGATGAAATTGACGCCCTGCTCCATGGCTTTCGCCATGATGCGCTGCGCGGTCGCGTCATCCGTCGCGCCGCCGAACATCATCGTGCCGAGGCATAACGGCGAGACCTTCAGGCCGCTTCGACCCAGTTCGCGATACTGCATGCTTCACCTCCTGTTTGTTCTGTCCACCCTGCACCGGACCGGGTTGAATGCGCCAATGCGGAATAGGCCACCCCTAGACCCGACCCCTGACCCAAGCTCTGGCCCGACCTCTGGCCCGTTTGGCCAGCCGACCCTGGCATTGCTGTTCACCAGCTTCGTCAGCATCGGCATGATGAGCTTCGGCGGCGGGCTCGCGGCCTGGACACGGCGGGAGGTGGTGCAGAAACGCGGCTGGCTGGACGATAAGCAGTTCCTGTCGGGCTATGCGCTGTCGCAGCTTGTACCGGGCGCGACCAACGTCAACCTCGCGGTGTTCATTGGCACCCAGCTTCGCGGCACCGCCGGGGCGGTAGCCTGCTTCTGCGGCCTGACCGCGCTGCCGGTGCTGATCGTCCTGCTGCTTGGTGTCCTGTATCTGCACAGCCAGGGCAGCACACGGGGGGCCTGGATCAGCGGCGCACTGGGCGGCATGGGTGCGGTCGCGATTGGCCTCAATCTGGGTACCGGCATCCGCCTGGCGCGCCACAACATCAGCGGCGTGATCCCGATCGCCGTCACCACCGCCGTCACGGTGTCCATCGGCATTCTGGGCTTCTCGCTGGTGCATGTTCTGCTAGTCATGATGCCGGTGAGCCTGCTGCTGGCCTGGCTGACCCGACCCCGATGAGCCTGGTTCTGCTGCAACTCATCGGGCTGTTCGCCGGCTTGTCGATGCTGGCGTTCGGCGGCGGCGCCGGCGTCATTCCGGATATGCAGCGTGCCGCGGTCGAGCATTATCGGTGGCTGACCGCGCCGCAGTTTCTGGACATGTTCGCGATCTCCCGCGCGGCACCAGGGCCGGGGTCGCTGATCGTCGTGCTGGTCGGCCTGAAGGCCGCTGGCCTGGCAGGCGCCGCGGTGTCATTCGCGGCGATGTTCGCGCCGTCCTGCCTCGCCGTCCACGTTGTCGCCCGCTATTGGCAGCAGGCCGCCCGTTCGGCCTGGCGCGCGCTGGTCGAGCGCGCCCTGGCGCCGGTCGCGGTCGGCCTGACGTTCGCCAGCGGCCTGGCGCTGATGCGGGGCACGGAGCACGGCTGGTTGCCGTGGGCTGTGACAATTGTCAGTACGATCCTGTTCGCGTTGACGGAGATCAACCCGATCGCGCTTTTAGGCGGCGGTGCCTGCGTATTATTGCTTGTTGGACAATGAGTCCGCGCCGTATAGGACAACTCTGGATTGCCGAGAGCGAAAGATGTCCTTCCCGGTTGGCATTGGTATCGTCACCTATAACCGCAGGGAGATTCTGAGCGAAACGATCGATCAGGTGCGTGCCTTCACGCGTGAGCCGGACGCGGTGCTTGTCGTTGCCGATGACGGATCAAGCGACGGCACCCTGGTGATGCTGCGGGAAAAGCAGGTGCCGGTGATCACCGGGGTCAACATGGGGATCGCCTGGAACAAGAACCGCGCCTTGTTCCTGCTGTCTCATATGCTGAAGTGCGAGACGGTGATCCTGCTGGAAGACGATACGAGGCCGATCCGGACCGGATGGGAGGCGGAGTGGATGGAGGCCGCTGCTCGCTGGGGCCATGTCAACTTCGCCGCCGCGTGGATGGGCCAACACATCCTGTCGGGCGCGGGAACCGCTGCCGACCCCGCCAGGTCGAGGCAGATCACCGCGCAATGCGCTTCATATTCCAGTACCGCACTGACTTATGGCGGTTATCTGGATCCCCGCTTCCGGGGTTACGGCCATGAACATGTGGAACACTCCAGGCGGCTGGTCCGGGTTGGATATGGCGGAACGGACGAGCGGCTCAATGGCAAGGACGTGGTGACCTATAATCTGCTCAAGGGCGATCTCACGGTCGTTCACACCCCCAGCTTTCACAACGCCGAACAGGAAGAGCGTAATTTCCAGATGGCGACAGGCATCATGGGACAGCAGGGTTACCGAGCGCCTTGGGGTGAGGATAGCGAGATGCGGCAGTTTCGTTCCGAAACAGAGAGTGCGATGTCGGATGGGGCTGCTCGTTTCCGGCTGTCGCCGGCGATGCGTGGCTCGCGGGTGACCCGAAGCCGCCGCGGCATCTTCAGCCGCCTGTTTCACCGGACCTAGGTGGTTATGGCGAAGCTGCCGCGCCGGTCCTCACAGATCGACCCAGACGAAGCGATGTTGGTGCGATCGATGACCGGTTTTTTCGATCCCGATTGGTATCGCGAACAGAACCCCGATGTCGTGGCGGCCGGCCTCGACCCACTCGTGCATTTCATCCGCAACGGCCTGGCGGAGCAGCGAGATCCCAACGGGTTCTTCGATAGCGCGTGGTACAGCGAACACTATCCTGACGTCAGCGTCAGCGGGCTCCATCCCCTGTTGCACTATCTGCAGGCAGGAGCAGCGGAGCTGCGCAATCCGCATCCGAAATTCGACGCCGTCTACTATGCGGATCAGCATCCCGAGTCAGCGGCCAACCCATTGCTATATCACATCCGCACCGGTCGCGCCCGCGGTTTCGCCACCGAGAAAGCGATCGAAATCCTGACCTATCTGCCGTCCGATACGGCTGCGCCGAGGCTGCCGCGCAGGGTGGTGGCGGATGTGGTCATTCCGGTCTACCGCGGCCTGGACGAAACCCGGCGCTGCATTCTCTCGGTCCTGGCTGACACAGGCCAACCGCTTGGGCGGATCATCGTCGTCGATGATCGGTCGCCCGAGCCGGAACTGTCGGCATGGCTTCAGGAGCTGGAGGAAAAGGGGGACATCGTTTTAGTGCGAAACCGACGCAACGTCGGTTTCGTTACTTCAGTCAATCGGGGTATGGAGGCTGCCGGCGACCACGACGTCGTGCTGCTGAACAGCGATACCGAAGTCCCATCCGGATGGCTCGGTCGTCTGGCCGCGCAGGCCTATGCCGGGCCTCGCATCGCGACGGTGTCGCCGTTCTCCAACAACGCAACGATCTGCGGCTACCCCAACAACGAGGGAGGCGCGATGGCGTTCGGGCACGCGCTGGCAGACATCGACGCCATCTGCTGGACAGTCAACACCGGGCGCTGGGTGGATGTGCCGACGACGGTGGGCTTCTGCATGTATATCCGTCGTGCGGCTCTGCGGGCAGCCGGTGTGTTCGATGCCAAACGTTTCACAGTCGGCTATGGCGAAGAGAATGATTTCTGCCTGCGCGCCAGTGGTCTTGGCTGGCGTCACCGTCTCGCATGCGACACGTTTGTCTACCACGAGGGATCGGTGAGCTTCGGCGCCCGGATGGACAAGCTGTCAAAGCGGGCCATGACGCTTATTCTGGAACGATATCCCACGTATCAGCGGGACATTGCTCGTCATGTCGCACTGGACTCGGTGGCCCCGTTTCGTTTCGCGCTGACCGCGGCGCTGTTTCGGCACTCAAAGCTTCCTGTTATCCTGATGGTCGCGCACGAGTTGGGCGGCGGTATCCGGCGCCATATCGACAGCCTGACGGAACGATTTCGCGATCAGGCACGGGTCCTGCTGCTGCAGGCAACCGGACGTGGCGCGGCGCTGTCGGTTCCGGCATTGCCCAACCATCCGGTGCTGACCTTGCCAGCGGACCGCATCGGCGACCTGGTCCTGATACTGCGTTCGATGAACCTTTCACGCGTGCATATCCATCACCTGTTGGGCATGGACATCGACATTCACGCGCTGATCCAGCGGCTGGAGGTGCCGTTCGACGTCACCATCCACGACTACCATTTCATCTGTCCGCAGATAAACCTGCTGCCCTGGCGCCACAGCCTTTACTGTGGGGAACCGGACATAGCGGGGTGCAACGCCTGCATCGCCCAGCGCAGTTCCTGCGGCGCGCGTGACATCGTTACATGGAGAGCACAACAGGCGTGGCAGCTGAAGGAGGCCGCAAGGGTCTTTTGCCCCAGTCAGGACGTGCTGTCCCGGTTGGAGCGGCACGGACTGGCGGCGAACGCGATCCTCGCACCGCATGAGGCGGCGGCGGCCGGTCCTTGGCCAACGCATGTGGTGCAGCCCGGTGACGGCAAGATCAGGATCGCGGTGCTGGGGACGCTGGTTGATCACAAGGGCGGCCGCAGCGTGGCATCGGTGGCCGAAATGATCGATCCGAAAACGACCGAGATCCATTTGATCGGCTCAACCGATGGGCCGTTCTCGCAAGCCGCCTTGCAGCGGATGAAGATCACCGGTCGCTATCACGATGCCGATCTGCCGGGTCTGATCGAGACGATCGCGCCGCATCTGATCTGGTTTCCCGCGGTCTGGCCGGAGACCTTCAGCTACACGCTGAGTGCGGCGATCAATGCCGGCTTACCCATCGCCGCCACCCGGATCGGCGCTCATGCGGAGCGGCTTGCAGGTCGTCCGTTCACCTGGGTTGTCGATATCGCCACCTCGCCGCTGGAATGGCTAAAGCTGTTCGAGGAAATTCGCGCGGCGCTGCTGAACAATTCCGATCGCGCCGAGCCACCGATACGCCCGGCGATCGAAGATTACTATGCCACGAACTATCTGGCGGCCATCGCGAAGACGGGTCCGCGGGCGGTGCAGGCCGGCGGTTCGAAACCCCGCATCGTCGTGGTGCCGGAGTGCTTCGATATCGGATTTCCGACGCCATGCGGCTACATCCGGCTGCTGCAACCGCTGCACCACCCGGCCATAGCCAGCGGTTTTGACGTTCGTGTGGCGACAGCCGAGAGGGCCTGCGATCTTGAAGCTGACATCGTCGTAACCCAGCGCTTCGCCGTGCCGGATGCGGCAACGGTCGACCGACTCGCGGCGCATGCACGCCGTAGTGGCGCGACGTTGGTATTTGACCTTGATGATGATCTGCTCAACATCCCGCGAACCCACCCTGAGGCCTCGGTCCTTCGCCCGCGCAGCAAAATCGTCCGCCGGATGCTGGATGTCGCGGACGTTGTCTGGCTGTCGACCGCCGGCCTCGTGGAACGTCTCGGTTCGCTGCGGCCTGACGCCGCGGTGAGGGTGAACGGGCTGGACGAACGCATCTGGAGAATGCCAACGGCGCCGCTGCAGGATCAACCGGTGCGCATCCTGTGCATGGGAACGACCACGCACGACCGCGACTTCGCGCTGATCGAGCCGGCGCTGGTTCGCCTGAAGACAGAGTATGACGATCGGATCGCCATCGATATCGTCGGCATGACCAGCCGGAATGATCTTCCGCCCGGGCTGAACAGAACTTGTCTGCCGCCCAGTGCGACGCGGTCCTATCCCGGGTTCGTCAACTGGCTGACCTCGGCGGAACCCGCGTGGCATATCGGGCTGGCACCGTTACTCGACACACCGTTCAATCTCTGCAAATCGCCGATCAAGGCGATGGACTATGCCGCGATGGGCCTGGCGGTGCTGGCGTCCGATGCCCCGGCCTATCGCGGCAGCATCGCGGATGGGCCGGCCGGGCAGCTTGTGCCGAATGATCCCGACGCCTGGTATCGCGCGTTGAACTGGATGCTGCGCAACTGGGATGCGCGCCGGACCGCCGCGGCCGGATCACGGAACGTGCCTTTGCTGCCCACGCCAGCCTTGTCAGTCAGGCAGCGGACAGGCGCGGCGCCTGGTTGGACCTTGTTGCCCCGCGGCGACGCAATGCAGCGGCCTGAGACGTCAGGCTGTCGATGAGCGCGGATATGAGCGATCAAGGTGCGCAGCCGGTAACCGGCCTGATGCGGCAATTCCTTGATACCTGACTGGTATCTTGCACGGTATCCCGACATAGCTGCCGCCGAACTCGATCCTCTGCTGCATTTCATTCGTTACGGCGCGGCGGAAAAGCGCGATCCGAACAGGTTCTTCGACAGCGCGTGGTATATCGAGCACCATCCGGACGTCGCGGCGAGCGGGCTCAATCCCCTGCTGCATTACCTGCAGGCCGGAGCGGCGGAATTGCGCAACCCGCATCCGCGCTTCGATGCTGCCTACTATGCAGAGCAGCATCCGGCCGCGGCGGCCAATCCGGTGCTGTATCACCTGCAGGTCGGTGCGGCCCGGGGCTATCGGACCGAGAGGTCGATCGACATTGGCGACTATCTGCCGTCGCAAAATCCGACGCTGACCATTCCGCGTGGGATCTTCGCCGACATCGTCATCCGGGTTCATCGCGGCCTGAAAAATACCCAACGCTGCATCCGTTCGGTGTTGGCGGACCGGGTCTTCCCGCTTGGCCGGATTATCGTTGTCGATGACCACTCGCCCGATCCGGACCTGCGCGCCTGGCTGCGACAACGCGCGTCGGACGGCGACCTCCACCTGATCAGCAACCGCCGTGTCCTGGGCGTCGCGGCGTCGGCGCGGATTGGCGTGGACGCCGCGGAAGGTCACGATGTGGTGCTGCTTGACAGCGACACGATCGTTCCGGCGGGCTGGCTGCGTCGGCTCAGCGCCCATGCCCACGCGCAGCCCGACATCGCGACGGTTTCGCCGTTGTTCGACCACGTGTCGATCAGCGGTCAACCAGAGGACGGAACAAAGGCGCTTTACCGGATCGATCGGATCTGTCAGGCGGCCAACGCCGGACGTTCCGTTATCGTTTCAGAACCGTCTGATCATTGCCTGTATATCCGACGGACGGCGTTGCTGAAGGTCGGCGCGTTCGCCAGCAAACCGGCAAAGAACGATTTCTGCCAACGCGCGGCGGCGGCCGGCTGGCGGCACCGGCTTGCCTGCGACACGTTCGTCAGCCGGGGCCAACCGAGGCTCACAACGGAGCCGGACCGACGAACGGCGTGCGTCACCCCCGCCGCCGCCATCCCGTTCCGGTTCGCCGCGACGGCCGCCCTGTTCAGGGAATTGAAACTGCCAGTCATCCTGATGATCTCGCACAGTTTCGGCGGTGGTGTGCGGCGGCATATCGGCAGCCTGATCGAGCGCTATCGGAACCAGGCCCGCGTGCTGCTGCTGCAAGGGACCGAACGGGGTGCCGAATTGTCGGTACCGTCGTCATCACCCGATCCCGTGCTGACGCTGCCGTCGGACCGGTTGGACGATCTTCTGACCGTGCTCCGCTCGATCAACGTGTCCCGGATTCATATCCACCATATGCTGCAGATGGACATGGACATTCGTGCCCTTATCCACCGGCTTGATGTGCCCTTCGATGTCACCGTGCACGACTATCATGCGATCTGTCCGCAGATAAATCTGCTGCGCTGGTCAGAGGGCGTTTACTGCGGCGAACCTGGTCCCGCCGCCTGCAACGCATGCATCGCCAGCCAGAGTTCGCATGGTGCCAGGGACATCGTCTCCTGGCGGCGCGACCGGGCGTGGCAGTTCATGGATGCCGATCGGGTGATTTGTCCAAGCATGGACGTCAAGACGCGGCTGACGCGCCACGGTCTGGAGGAACGCGCGCTTGTCGTTCCTCATGAACAACAGACAGAGGTCGTATGGAAGACGTCTCTGCCCAAATTCCGCAAGCCGGCGCTACGGATTGTATTGTTGGGCGTGCTGGCGAACCATAAGGGTGCGCGAACAGTGGCCGAGGTCGCCGAGGTCGCCGTGCCCGGAACGATCGAACTGCATCTGGTCGGCAGTCTGGAAGGCAGCTTTCCGCAAGCGGCTTTGAAGCTGATCAAGACAACGGGCGAGTATCGCGAGCTGGATCTGCCGGCGCTGCTGGAAGAGATCGATCCGCATGTGTTCTGGTTTCCCTCCTCGGCGGCAGAGACCTACAGCTTCACCCTCAGCACCGCGATCGCGACTGGGCGCCCGATCGTCGCGACCGATCTTGGATCCTTCACCGAACGTCTTCAGGGCCGTCCCAACACCTGGCTGGTGGATCACCGTGCCTCCGCGGGCGACTGGCTCCGCGTCTTCGAGGATGTGCAGACAAGGTTGCGCGAACGCTCGGCTCAGCCGCCGCTGTCGCGCCCGCGCGCGGTCTCGGACTTTTACCCGGATCGCTACCTGACGCCGATCCCACGGAAGCCGACGGTCATCCGAAAGCCCAGGGTTGCCATACTGCCAGAACGATACGATGCCGGAGGATTAACCCCGTGTGCCTATATCCGACTGCTGCAACCGCTCGACCACCTTGCCGCCGACGGATCGTTCGACATCATTTTGGCCGATGTCGAAACAATCTTCAATTGCGAAGCCGACGTCATCGTCACGCAGCGCCACGCGGCTGCCACCGTGGATACGGGGCACCGCCTTGCCAGACACGCGCAGCGCACCGGCGCCAAACTGCTCTACGATCTGGATGACGATCTGCTGAGCCTCCCCAATGACCACCCTGATGCTGAAAAACTACGGCCGTTCGCCAAGCTCGTTGAGCTGATGCTGACCCTGGCGGACGCGGTGTGGGTCTCGACGGCGAACCTGGCCGAGCGTCTGGCGGCGATCCGACCGGATGCGATCGTGATCGAGAACCGACTGGATGAACGGATCTGGGCACAAGGTCCGGCACCCCTACCCTTCTGGTCCGATCCCGTCCGCATTCTCTGCATGGGCACCAGCACTCACAACGGCGACTTCGCGATGATCGAGCCTGCGTTGTTGCGGCTGAAAGCCGAGTATGGCCACCGGATCGTCATCGATGTCCTTGGGATGACGAACCGGCACGAGCTTCCCGCCGAACTGAACCGGATCGGGCCATCGACGCATGCGTCGCGCTCCTATCCTGGCTTCGTGAACTGGCTGACGTCGATGCAGCCACGCTGGCATATCGGCCTGGCGCCGCTGCTCGATACGCCATTCAACCGAAGCAAGTCGCCGATCAAGGCGATGGATTATGCGGCGATGGGCCTGGCCGTGCTGGCATCCGACACACCGGTCTACCGAGGATCGATCGCTGACGGGTCCGCCGGGCAGCTTGTCGCCAACGACCCACGCACGTGGCATGCCATGCTGGACTGGCTGATCCGCGATCAGGCCTTGCGCGAGTCCTCCGCGGTGCGTGCCCATCAAGCGTTCGTTGCCGACGCGACGCTGGCCAGCCAGGCCGAGGTGCGGCTGGCCGCCTGGAAACGGTTATTGCCGCAGCGTAGCTTCAACCGCGGCGTCGGCTTGCGGGAGGCTGGGCTTAGGCCAATTATGTCGCATGGTTCAACTGACCCAGCTACCAGAACGAAGCGTCATCGTGGTCGAGGGCGACGACCGGGTGGCGTTCCTCCAGGGCCTGGTATCCAATGACATCGAAGTCGTTCGCCCGGGCCGTGCCGTATGGGCCGCGCTGCTGACGGCGCAGGGGAAATGGCTGGCCGACTTCTTCGTGTACAGCGACGCCGAGACGCTGTTGCTGGACTGTGAAGCCGAACAGGTGCCGACGCTTGTGCAGCGGCTGTCGCGCTACAAGCTGCGTATGAAGGCAACGCTGCGCGCTGAACCGGCGCTTCACGTCCATGTTGCGTGGGATGGCCGGCCGGACGTCAGTGGGATCATCGCCCCCGACCCAAGGCTGCCGAACTTCGCCTGGCGCATTCTGACGACCGAACCGCTCGTCGCGAACGCGACGCCGGAGGACTGGGACGCGCATCGTCTGGCGGCCGGGCTGCCGGATGGGTCCAAGGACATGGAGGCGGACCGGAGCGTCCTGCTGGAAGCCGGATTTGACGAACTGGACGGCGTGTCGTGGTCGAAGGGCTGCTACATGGGGCAGGAATTGACCGCGCGGACCAAGTATCGCGGTTTGATCAAGCGGCGGCTGGTGCCGGTGGCGGTTGATGGCGAGCTGCCGCCGCCCGGGACACCCGTGCTGAAGGATGGGCTGGACGTGGGGACGATGCGATCGGGCCGCGGTTCGATCGGTCTGGCGTCGCTGCGTCTGGACGCCATGAACGGCACACTACGCTGCGGCGAGGCGTTAGTGAAACCCGTGGTTCCTGGATGGATGCGGCTGCCGGACAAAGCAACCGCCGGGGCTTAGCGCGTGATAGCTTCAGGTTGAAGCAACCACGCGCTCGCTCCCTTTGTTTGAGAGGGCGATTCACGTCTGAGGTTGGTTCAACCTCAGACGATCGCGCCCTAGCCAGTTTAATCCATGGCCACATGCGCCTCGGCGGGCGCCCCCGCGTTCAGCTTGGGCCGGCGCAGCAGAAGCAACAGCAGCAGCGACGGCAAGGTGGTGAAAATCATCACCCAGTAATCGTCGATATAGGCGACGATCTGCGCCTGCTGGTTGACCATCTGATCCAGCACCGCGGCGCCGTGGCTGTGCATCGGATTCCACGCTCGGCTTACGGCTCCGCCACCTTGCAAGGCTCGATTGAACGGTGTGACCGATGCGCCGATCGATTCATGCAGCACCTGCGTGTTGCGCGCCAACAGGGCAGACGTGACCGACACGCCGACAGCGGCGCCGATGTTGCGGAACAGGCTGAACAACGAAGCTCCGTCGGTGCGATACTGTGGCGGCAGCGTCGCGAACGCCAGCACCTGCAACGGCAGGAACACGAACCCCAGCCCGGCGCCCTGCACGATGATCGTTACGATAATTGTCCATTGCGCCACGTCCGGCGTCCAGCTCGTCATCTCCCACATCGACCAGCCGAGCATCAGAATCCCGCAGGCCATCAGCTTGCGAGGGTCGATCCGGGCCGCTAACCGGCCGCCGGTCATCATCGCCGTCATCGTGCCGATGCCGCGCGGCGCCATGATCAGGCCGGCGGATTCCACCGGGTAGTTCGCCAGGTTCTGCAACCATGGCGCCATCAACGACGAGCTGGAAACCAGGATTGTCCCGGTCGCGAACATCAGCAACAGCCCGGCGGCGAAGTTACGATCCTTGAACAGCAAGACCGGGATGAACGGCTTTTTCGCCGTGCCCATGTGCACCAGGAACAGATAGACGCCCAATCCACCCAGCACGGCCTCGGTAATGACCTCGGTAGAGGTGAACCAGTCCTGGTTCTGCCCCCGGTCGAGCATCATCTGCAGCCCGCCGATCCCCAGCGACAGCACGGCGAAGCCGATCCAGTCGAAGCGCAGATTGAAGTTGCCAAACGACCGCGGCATGAAAAACGTCAGGCCGAGCGTGGCGAGGATGCCGAACGGCAGGTTGATGTAGAAGACGTAGCGCCAGTTGTACATCTCGGTCAGATAGCCACCGAGGGTGGGACCGAGGATCGGACCGACCATCACGCCGATACCCCAGATGGCCATTGCCTTGCCGCGCTGCTCAACCGGGTAGATGTCCATCATCGTCGATTGCGATAACGGCACCAATGCCGCGCCGAAGACGCCCTGCAGCAGGCGGAACACCACCATCTGGGTCAGCGACTGTGCGGCACCGCACATCATGGAGGTGACGGTGAAACCGATCAGACAGGTGATGAACAGGTATTTCCGGCCAAACCGCGACGCCAGCCAGCCTACCGGCGCGGTCATGATCGCCGCGGCGGTGATGTAGGATGTCAGGACCCAGGTGATCTCATCATAGGTGGCTGACAGGCTGCCTTGCATGTAGGGCAGCGCCACGTTGGCGATTGTCTGATCCAGCGCCTGCATCAGCGTGGCACCGACGGTGCACAGCGTGATGATGGTCCGATGCGGCACCTGATCCGGCATGATCCGGGCAGGCGCCTCCCCGCGGGCGGGCGGCGCCTCGGCTGGCGAGGCGGCGGCCATTAATTAGAACAGATCGCGCCAGCTTCGGGTATGACCGGTGTCGATGTCGGCGATGACACTCATGCCAGAGCGCAGTTCCGGATCGCCGTCCTTGCGCGCGACCTTGATCCGCACCGGGATGCGCTGCACCACCTTGACCCAGTTGCCCGAGGTGTTCTGCGCCGGCAGCACGGAGAACTCCGACCCGCTGTTCGGCGCGATCGCCTGGACCTCACCCTTCCAGGTTCGGCCGGGATAGGTATCGACCGTCACGTCGACCGGATCGCCCGGCTTCACATGGGTCAACTCGGTCTCCTTGGGGTTGGCCTCGACCCAGACATTACTGGTCGAAACCAGACCGAAGGCCGCCGTCGCCGCTGCCAGGTACATGCCGGGCTGCACCGTCTCCACCTGCGTGACCATGCCGCTGAACGGCGCGTAGATCACGGTATGGTCGAGTTGGCGCTTCATCTCGTCGACCCGGGCCTGCGCCTGAAGGTACTCGTTCAGGGTCCTGACGTCGGCATTCGGGTCACCCCCCAGTCGCGCCAACTGCACCGCCGCGGTCACCTTCAGCGCCTCAACCGCCTGTTTGTCGGCCATCAGCAGGAAGCGCGCATTGTCGTAGTCGGCCCGGGTGACACCGCCGCTTTTCACCAGGCCGGCGAAGCGCTGGTAATTTGCCTGGTCGGATTCCAGCCGCGCCTGCCGGACATCCACGTCACGCAGCATCCGCTGGTAATCGAGCTTCATCGCGTTCAGGGTCGAGACCATGCCGTTCCGGTTGGCGGTCGCGCCCGCCAGGGCGATCTGGAACGGGCGGGGATCCAGACGCAGCAGCACGTCGCCCTTGTTCACCCGTTGCCCCTCGTGCACGGGCACCGAAGCGACGATGCCGGAGACATCGGTGGAAATGACTTCCTTGGCCGCGCGGACATAGGCGTCATCAATCGACACGACGCGGCCTCCGGTCAGCCAGTAATAACCAACGCCGACGATCACCAGGGCGATGCCGCCCAACATCAGGATCGGCCGCAAGAGCGCGCGGCTCATGCGCCGGCGGGTGGGAGCGTCGGTCACCCGATCGGACACCCGGGGCGACTGCCCCGACACCGCGGCCTGCGACATCAGACGGCCTCTCGCGCTTCGGTTTCCACGGAGTCGGCACCCCGGCGCAACGCGTGGGCACCTTGGGTCAGCGTCGCTTTCATCCGCATCAATGCCTCGGTCATGATTTCGATGGAGTCCTCGGTGATGCCCGCGGTCACGATGCGCGTCATGTCGGCGCGTTGCTCATCGATCTCATGCAAGACATCGCGCGCCGGCCGGCGCAGATGCAACCGCCAAATCCGCCGGTCTCGGGGATCCGGCCGGCGCTCCACCATGCCACGAGCCTGAAGCCGGTCGATCAGGCGGGCGACGGTGATCGGCTCGACTTCCAGCAGTTCGGACAGTTCCTTCTGAGAGATGCCCGGCTGGCGCTCCAGCCAGATCAGGATCGCCCATTGCGCCCGGGTCATGCCGTGCGAACGCGCCCGCTTATCCGCTTCGACACGCAGAAGACGAGCAACGTCGTGCAACAGGAACAGCAGGTCGCGGTCAAATTCGTCCAACGGCAGGTCCCTCTGGACGCATCCTTGGTTGCGCTGATTGGGCGCATCCTTGATTGCGCTGATCATAAGCCGCGTTATAATATATATGTTAGCTCGGTTGCCATGCGTTTGATGCAACCCCGCCATCCGCTGGCATAGCATCGCTGGAGACGCGTATGGGATCATGGCTCGTGGTCGCGTTCGACGGCGCACTGGGCAGTGTGATGCGGTTCTGGCTTACCGGCGTCATGACCGCCCTGACCGGTCCCCGTTTCCCCTGGGGCACCCTGCTCATCAACGTGCTCGGTTCGTGCCTGATCGGACTGGTCCGGCGGGATCACCCTGACGCCGGTGCGGGTGAGCGTGCATCCGGACCTTCGCATCTTCCTGATGACCGGAGTGTGCGGCGGGTTCACGACGTTCTCGGCGTTCAGCCTGCAGACGCTGGAGCTGATGCAGGCCGGCAAGATCGGAGCCGCGTTTGGCTACGGCATTGGCTCCGTCATACTGTGTGTCCTGTTTACCTATGGCGGCTGGCTGCTCGGGCGCCTCTGATCCTTTACAGCCGCCGGGTCCGGCTGGCAGGCTGACCGGCGCAGCAAGGGGACAGCATGGATCTTATTATCCGCGATGCGCGCGTGTCTGGCGGACCCCCGATCGATATCGGGGTCGCGGGCGGCAAGATCGTCGCCCTGCAAACCGGGCTTTCGGCTGACTGTCCGCAGTACGATGCCGGGTCACATCTGGCCTGCGCCGGGCTGGTCGAAACCCACATCCACCTGGACAAGACGCGCATCATCGACCGCTGCCCACCCGAGGATGGCCGCAACGCCAACGCCGTGCCGCGGGTGGCCGCCGTCAAGCAAAGCTTCACCGAGGCAGACGTCTACCAGCGGGCCAGCACGACGCTGGAGAACTGCATCAAGCACGGCACGACGCGGATGCGCACGCACGTCGAGTTGGATGCCGGCGTCGAGATGCGCAGCTTCGATGCACTGGAACAATTGCGGCGTGACTACGCCTGGGCGATCGATATCGAGCTGTGCGTGTTCCCGCAGGAGGGCTTGACCAACAACCCACGCTCCGACGCATTGCTGGTCGAGGCACTGAAACGGGGCGCCAAGGTGATCGGCGCGGCGCCGAACTATGACCCCGACAAGAGCGGCCAAATCCACCGCATCTTCGCGCTGGCGCGGGAGTATGACACCGATATCGACATGCACCTGGATTCCGGCAACAGCCCGGCCGACATGGACATCCATCTGGTGTGCGAACTGACGAAGAAATATCGCCTGGGCGGTCGCGTCGCTGTCGGCCACGGCTGCAAATACTCGACGTTGCCGCCGCCGGATCTTCGCGAGCTGGCGGCCGAGATCGCCGATGCCGGGGTCGCCGTCACCGTGCTGCCGGCCACCGATCTGTACATGATGGGCCGCGATCAGGACCACAGTGTCCGGCGTGGCGTGGCGGACGCCAACGTGCTGGTGGAGAACGGCGTGAATTGCTCGATCTCCAGCAACAACATTCTCAATCCCTTCACGCCGCTGGGCGACGGCAATCTGATCCGCATCGCCAATATGCAAGCCAACGTCTGCCAGATCGGCGAGGCACACCGGCTGCGGGCGTGTTTCTCCATGCTGACGGACCGTTCCGCCAGGCTGATGAACTTGCCGGATTACGGCATCGCTGTCGGCAATCCGGCGGACGTTGCGATCTTCGATGCCGATACGCCCGAACAGGCGATCGCCGAAGTCCGCGGGCCTCTGGTGGTCTTCAAGCACGGTGTCCGGACGGTGACCCGACCGCGCGCGGAGCTGCACAGGCCATGAAGCTATCGGATATCGCGCAGGTGATCCGCAGCAAGAACGCGGGTCCGCGGCGTCTGACGCTGGACATCATGTTCGCCTCGGAGGCGGATTATCAGCGCGTCGCACAATCGCCGGCACTGGGCGCTGCGAACATCGGGCGGCTGTATCATGTTCCGGCCGAACAGGTAACGATCATCCCGTACCCGGTCGGCCGAGCGATCAAGATCGTGATGGCGCGCGGCATCATGGCCGGTGATCCGGGTGATTATGATGTTTACGGCGCGCAACAACATGCGCCATTGCTGGGGATCGAGATATGAGCGCCTCCGGGAGGGCCATCGCTGCGCTTAAACACGCGTCCCGCCCGCTGCGGCTGCTGGGGGCCTCCGGACAGCTCGGCTACGGCATCCCGGCCGCGTCGTTCAAGGCCGGCATCGAGCGTCGCCCCGATCTTATTGGTTGCGACATGGGTTCAATCGACATCGGCCCGACCTACCTGGGCAACGGCGAGATGGCGACCTCGCCCGAGGCAACGCGTCGCGACCTCCGCCGGGTGCTGAACGCCGCGCGTGGCCTGGACGTGCCGCTGGTGATCGGAACCGCCGGGTCGGCCGGTGCCGGACCCCATCTGGATGCCACGCTGGCGATGTTGCGTGACATCGCCCAGGCGGATGGGCTGCGCTTCCGAATGGCCGTGGTGCGCGCGGACGTCGCGCGGCCGGTCCTGCTGGATGCGGTTCGGTCGGAGAAGGTGACAAGTTTCGACGGCATGCCGGCACTGACCGAGGAAGACGTAACCGAAGCCGCGCATATCGTCGGCCAGATGGGGATGGGACCGTTCCAGAAGGCGCTCGCGTTGGACGTCGACGTGATCGTGGCCGGTCGAGCCTGCGATACGGCGATCTTCGCGTCGCTGCCGGTGGTTTTGGGATATCCGACCGGGCTCGCCATGCACATGGCCAAAATCATCGAGTGCGGATCGCTGTGTTGCGTGCCCGGTGGCCGGGATCCGATCCTGGCGGAACTGGACCACGACGGGTTCGTGCTGGAAAGCATGAATCCGGAGCGGCGCGCGACCCCCACCTCGGTCGCCGCACACAGTCTGTATGAGCAATCTGATCCGTTCACCATGCAGGAGCCCGACGGCACGCTGGATCTGACCCATGCGCGCTACGAGGCTGTTGACGACCGCCGCGCCAGGGTTTCCGGCGCGATGTGGCGGGAGACGACGCATCCGACCATCAAACTGGAAGGCGCGCGCAAGATCGGTGAGCGCGCGGTGTTGTTGTGTGGGTCAGCCGATCCGCGGTTTATCGAGCAGTGCAAGGCGCTGCTGCCGAAGGTGGCCGACCTGGTGCAGAGCCTGATCTGCGAAGACCAGCCGATGGACTATATGTTGCGCTTCCGTGTCTATGGCATCGATGGCGTGCGCATGGTGGTGCCGGAGAACGAATCGCTGCCGGGAGAGATCTTCATCATGGGCGAGTGCATCGCGCCGACCCGTCAGCGCGCCGCGGAAGTGGTGCGCAGCTGCAAGCAGTACCTCCTGCACTTCGGCTATCCCGGCCGCCTGTCCACGGCCGGCAATATCGCCTTTCCGTTCACCCCGCCGGAAGTTTCGTTGGGGCCTGCCTATCGGTTCAACGTGTACCACCTGCTGCACGTGGACGATGCCGATGCGTTATTCCCAGCCGAAGTCGAAACGGTCTAACGGGCTCAACGCCGTGGGCGTCAGTATTCCGACCCTGTGCCGGCTGCTCTGCTTACAAAGCCGCTGTTCGTGGCGCAGGGCGCACCCACCGCACATCATCCCTTCTCACTTCATCTGAATGTAGCGATACGGAAAGAAATCATCTGCCGGCTGGGCCACATCGACGTTCTTCTTCGTTGCCCAGACGATCACCTGCTGATGCAACGGAATCGTCGGCAGGTCTTTCTGCAGGATCTTGATCGCCTGATCGATCATCGACAACCGCTTCGCGGAGTCTGTTTCCACGCCGATTTTTTCGGTCAGTTCGTCGAGTGCGGGGTTGGAATAGCCGCCATTGTTGACCTCGCCGCGTTTGCCGTTGCGTGTATTCAACAGCGTATACAGCACATTGTGTGCGTCATAGGTGGCCGGCGTCCAGCCCAGCATGTAAAAGTCGGTATCGTAGTTGGGGGCATCGATCTTGTTGAAGAACTTCGACTTCGTTTGCGCATTGAGATCGATCTTGAGGCCGATTCGCGCCAGCATCGGGACGATCGCGGTACAGATCTGCTCGTCCATCACGTAACGATCGTTTGGGCAGTCCAGACCGAGCCGAAAGCCGTTGGGGTAACCTGCTTCGGTCAGCAACTGCTTTGCCTCGGCGGGATCGACTTTCGGCCGAACGTCCAGCGCAGCGTCGTAACCATTGACGCCCGGCCCCCACATCTCCCACGTCGGATGGCCCAGCCCCAGCATCACCCGGCTGACGATCGCCGGTTCGTTGATCGCCAGCCCGATCGCCTGTCGCACGCGCACGTCGCGCAGCGGATTCTTCCCCTTGACGTTGGAGCTCGGCAGTTCGTTCCGGCTTACGTCGAAACCCAGAAAGATCGTCCGCAACTCAGGGGTCTGCAGTATCTTCAACCCATCGGTCTGCTTGATCCGCGCGATATCCTGCGGCGGCACTGAGTAGATCATGTCCATCTCGCCGGACAGCAGCGCCGCTACCCGGGTCGGTGCGGACGCGATCACGTTGAACTCGACCCGGTCCACGGTGTGCACCTGCTTGTCCCACCACAGTGGGTTCTTCTGCACGACCGTCTTCCGATCGGGCTCGCGGGAGACGAGGCTGAACGGCCCGGTACCCATGGCGTAATGCAAGGCGTAGTTGTCTTCCTTGCCGATCGTTACCGGTTCGGTGGCGTTATGGGCCTGACACCAGGCCTTGGACATGATCAGCAGGTTGGTCTGCTCCTGCAGGAAGATCGGGTCCGGCACGAACGTCTCGAAATCCACCGTCAGGTCGTCGATCTTCCGGGCTTCCTTCACCGGTGACATCGGTGCGCGCATCGCCGAATCCGGCGCCTGGATCCGCTTCAGGGTGAACACCACGTCGTCCGCGGTGAACGGTGAGCCATCCTGCCACTTCACCCCCGGGCGCAGATGGAAGCGCCACACGGTGGGCGAGGTCTGCTCCCATGACGTGGCCAAGGCCGGTTCCAGCTTGAGATCCCGGTTGCGGCGAACCAACGGCTCATAGATGTTGGACAGGAAGCTGAGCTGCACGGTTTCCTGCCGCGTTGCAGGGTCCATCGCGTTGACATCGCCATCGTTGGCCCAGCGGAATGTCGCCGCTCCGGCGGTCGATGCCGTAAAGGGTGACGCCGTCAAAGCGGCCAACAGTGCCACCGCCGGTAGCGGAAAATGTCGCATCAAATATGCTCCTGGTGTTCTTGTCAGCTGAAAGCGATCGCAGGAAACTTGTGCCCGGGATCAGAGGTACTCGCGCGCCATGGCGAGCCTCTGATCCCGGACACGCGCTCTTTGTTTTGCAGTGGCCGGCTTTTCCCCGGCGTCCGTCGCATGATGCGACGAACTTCGGCAGCAGGACACTAGACTCGCTTGGGCGTGCTGAACAGGGAATGCGAAGATGGCAATAGAGCCCCTAACCGATATTCTCGGGTTGATCGACGTCCAGCCCACGTTCATGCCCGGCGGCGAATTGCCGGTCGCGGACGGCGATGCCATCATTGCGATAATAAATCGAATTTTGCCCGGGTTTTCTCACGCTTTCGCGACGCAGGATTGGCATCCGGCGAACCATGGCTCGTTCGCCAGCGCGCATCATCAGCGCGCACCTTATGACACGCTCGAAATGAGTTACGGCAGCCAGGTGCTGTGGCCTGACCATGGCGTGGCCGGCACGCCCTCCGCCGCGATCCACCCCGGGATCGACCAGACCCGGATCGAGGCCGTGATCCGCAAGGGTTTCCGCCCCGCCCTTGACAGCTATTCGGCGTTTTTTGAGAACGACCGGCGGACGCCGACCGGCCTTGAAGGCTGGCTTCGCCAGCGCGGGTTCACGCATCTGTTTCTCTGCGGTCTCGCCATCGATTTCTGCGTCGCCTGGTCAGCCGAGGATGCGGTGCGCCTTGGCTTCCAGGTCACCGTCGTCGAGGATGCCTGTCGCGGCATCGGCCTGCCCACGCCCGATGGACGCAGCACGATCGATGCCGCGCGCGACAAAATGGTCGGCCTGGGCGTCCGGTTCATAAACAGCTCGGGCATCTAGGTTTCAGCGTGCCAACCAGTCGAAAGTCCGTCGGGCCGGACCGGCGATTCGCCGACCTGCGCCGTGGCCGGAACAAGCTCTACGTCATTATCATGATGCTGCTGCTATGGTCGTGCTGCCAGCTTGCTGCCGCGGTGCCCTCGGTCACCGGCGTGTGGCTTACCCAGGACCACGAAGCGGTCATCGCGATCGCACCCTGCGGCGGCTTTGTCTGCGCCCGCATCGTCGGCGTCTTTCTCGACCGCCCGGACGATCCGATGCCGGTGGATCGTCGTGGCGTTTCGCAATGCGACCTGCCGCTGATTACCGACGCAAGGCTGATCCGCCGCAACCTGTGGAAGGGCCACATCAGCGACCCGCGCAACGGCCACAGCTACGGCGTGGAGTTGCATCTCGACCCGCAGGGGAACTTGGGCCTGCGTGGGTTCCTGGGCGTTCCGCTTCTCGGTCACACCCAGATCTGGACGCACTATCACGGCCAGCTACCCGCTGATTGCCGCATAAGGCAATACAGTAGTGCCACGCCCGCCGAACGTCACACTAACCCGCGTCGTTGAGGACATCAGTTCCGGCAATGAACCTGGCCCGTGCCATAGTGGCGGGCAGCGGCGCTGTACTCAGTGCCGACCTTCCAGCCCGACCTCGGTGTTTTCCTATCCGCGTTCGGCACTGGTCAGTGACGGAAAAAGCATCATTGGAAGCTATATGGGCGGTTGTGTGCCCAAGCGTGACATTCCGCGCTTCATCGCGCTGTAGCAACGTGGCAAACTGCCAGTGCAAAAATTACGTACTGGAACCACTGGCTTTGAAGAGATCAATCAGGCCTTCGACCGCCTGTCGGATGGCTCGGTCTTGCGTCAGGTCCTTCGATTCTGCGGTTAATACAAGGCGCAGCGGTGTGGCGCTGGGACGGCGTGACGGAACCGGCTCTGTCACAGTCAACCGGTCGGCCCAGTTTCGCCCGTCATGGTCAGGCCGCACAACGGCGGCTTCCGGAGCCGCCTGCTCACGGCTTTCGGCGCGGGACGGCTGTCGGCAGCGTCGGCTCACGACGCCGGCGCAGTTCGCCGCCGTGGGATGAGCACGTTCCTGGTCACCGGCGGAGCCGGGTTCATCGGGTCGCATCTGTGCGACGCCTTGATCGCCCGCGGCGACTCGGTTCGGGTGCTGGACGACCTGTCCACCGGTCACCGCTGTAATCTGCCCCGCGCGGCGACGCTGATCGAGGGCAGCGTCGCCGACCCGGCGATCGTCAGCCGGGCGATGATAGGCGTCGATGGCTGCTTTCACCTGGCGGCCATCGCATCGGTGGAGAAGGGCATCACCGACTGGCTAGGCACGCACCAGGCGAACCTGACCGGCACGATCACCGTGTTCGACGCGATCCGCCGCCAAGGCAGCCATATTCCTGTCGTCTATGCGTCCTCGGCAGCGGTCTACGGCGATGCCGCCAGCATTCCGATCGCGGAAACCGAGCCGCGCGCACCGCTGTCGGCTTACGGGGCCGATAAGTTAGGCTGCGAGCTGCACGCCCGGGTTGCCAGCCATGTCCATGGCATCCCCGCCGTAGGCTTGCGCTTCTTCAATGTTTACGGGCCGCGGCAGGATCCCAAATCGCCTTACTCCGGGGTCATTTCCATATTCTGCGAGCGTATCACCGCGAATGAGCCGGTGATCATTTTCGGCGACGGCCAGCAGACGCGCGATTTTATCTACGTGGCCGACGTGGTCGCGGCGCTGCTTGCCAGCCTGGCGCTGCGGCCCACCGATGCACCGGTGTTCAACGTTTGCACCGGCGTTCCGACATCGGTGGATGCGCTTGCCCATCTGATCGCTGAACGCGCGGGCAAGCCGATGCAGGCGCGGGTCCACCCCGCTCGCGCCGGCGACATCAGACAGTCTCTTGGGGTGCCAACCCGTGCCGATGCGGTTCTGGGTCTGTCGGCAAAGGTGCCACTGCGCACCGGCCTGGATCATGTCCTGGCGTGGCTGGGCAGGGCTGATCGGTAAGCCCATGAGGGGTCTCATCGTTCCGCTGGTGCTGCCGCCGAGCGGCCTGGTCGGCCTGATCGTGGTTGGTTTGCTGCTGCGCGGCCGGTGGCGGCGCTTCGGCCGCCGGCTGACCTGGGGCGCGCTGATCGCGCTGATCCTGCTCGGCATGCCAATCGTGTCCACCAGCATGCTGCTGCCGCTGGAGACAGGTCTGCCAACGGTTCCCCCCGCCGATCATCCGCCTCAGGCGATCGTCGTGCTCGGTGGTGACGTGATCCAGGCGGAACAGGAACCTCTGGGTGTGCGGCCGGGCCTGCTGACCCTGGACCGGTTGCGGACCGCGGCGGCATTGCAACGACGCACCGGCCTGCCGATCCTGGTGACGGGAGGAACAGTCGATCCTGACACGACCCCGGTTGGCGTGGTCATGGCGCGGAGCCTGAAGAACGACTTCCAGACGCCGGCACGCTGGGTCGAGCCAAAATCCGCTGATACCTGGGAGAACGCCCGCTTCAGCGCAGCCATCCTGCGCCCCGAAGGCATCACCTCGGTCTATGTCGTCACCCATTCGTGGCACATGCGGCGCGCCTTGCTGGCGTTCCAGGGCACCGGCCTGACGGTCACCGCGGCGCCGACGCCGCTGGATGATCCAATGAAAATCGCCGTCAGCGACTTCGTGCCGCGTGCGTCCGGCTGGCAAACCGGCTACTTCGCGGTACACGAATGGATCGGTTATGTCTGGTACAAGCTGCGCTGAGGTCGAGAGCTTCCCGACGATCGCGCTGCTGCCGCGCGAGGCCCTGACCCTGCTTGATGACGCGCCTGGGATCTTCGCCAGCACCGTGTGGTGGGAGACGGTACTGTCGCACGCGATGCCAGCCGGCGCCGAAGCCGCGTTCGTCGTGATCCGGTTGAATGGGCAGATCGTCGCATTGCTGCCGATGCTGCGGATTGGCGGCCGGCTGGTCAGTCTGACGACGCCCTACAGCTGTGAGTACAGACCGCTGTTCGCCGCGGGGGTGGAACCTGCGACGCGGGTCGCCGCGATAGCGGCCTTCGGCCGCCTCTGCCGGTCGTTCGGGACGGTGCGGATCGACGCGCTGCCTGCGGAATGGAATGGCCTGGCCGATTTGCAAGCCGGGGTCACCCAGGCCGGACTGCGTGCCTTGCGCTTCGATCATTTCGGCAACTGGTATGAGGACGTCGGCGGCCTCGACTGGTCCGGCTACCTGCTCAGCCGGCCTGGGGCATTGCGGGAAACCATACGGCGCCGGCTGCGTCGCGCCGAAAAGCTGCCCGGTGCGGCATTCGCGCTGTTCACCCGACCGGCCGAGATGGCGCAGGCCACCGAGGCGTTCGAAGCCGTCTATCGGCGAAGTTGGAAGGAAGCCGAACCCTATCCGACGTTCAATGGCGCGCTGATGCGGGTGATGGCGGTGCGGGGGCTGCTGCGGTTAGGCGTGTGGTCGGTGGACGCAGAGCCGGTCGCGGTACAGTTCTGGGTGGTGAAGGACGGCCAGGCCATCGTGCTGAAGCTGGCGCATGATGAGGCGTTCAAGGCGCATTCACCCGGCACGGTCTTGAGCGCGTTGATGTTGCGGCATCTGCTCGATCAGGAGCACGTCGCCATGATTGACTTCGGCCGGGGGGACGATGGCTACAAGCAGGGTTGGGCGTCGCAGCGCCGCCAGCGTATCGGTCTGCTGCTGGCCAATCCTAGGCGCCTGTCCGGGATGGCGGCGCTGCTGCGTCACGCGGCCGGCCGGGCCAAGGCCGGTGCGGTGTAGCCATGCCTGCACCAGTATCGCGCATCAGTGAAGTGCGATACGTGGCTGCTCGTTTGAAGTGGTCGATTCATGCGCCGACTCGTGGCCGCTGCGCGTCTCACGGTTCTCTGCGATCGGGCACCAGGCCGGCGTCAGCGAAACACCCGTAGGCTCCGCTCGATCAGCAAGGGCGGCGACCAAAGCTGTCCGGCGCGGGCCCAGATCTGCCGATGCGCGCCATCCGACAGGCTTCGCTTGTAGCGGCTATCACCGGCCAGGAAGTCATAGACCTGAAGGCCTTGCGTCAACGCGAGCCGGATCGCCAGGCTATGGCAGGTCAGCCCCGGCTTCGCCTGCGGTGCCTGCGGCTCGAAGCTGAAACCGCTCTGGTAGGCCAGCATGCGGCCGCGGTAGACGAAGTTATAGAGGATGCCGACGATCGTTTCATCGCAGGTGATACGCAGCAGCGCGACCTCCCCGCGCGGGATCGCCTGCGCGATCAGCGCTTGATGGAACCGCCGGAAAAAGGGCCGCGCGAAGCTGCCGGGCTTGCCGCGCGCGGTCCATGTCGCCTGATGCAGCACCGCCATCGCATCCAGCATGGCGTGCGCCGACGCTACGGTATCGGCTCGCTCGACCCGGATCGGCCCGTCACGCTCATAATGTCGGTTCGACCGGCGGATCTGCTGGCGGGTGTTGGCGCTCCGTTCGGCAAGGTAATCCGATCCCGCCCGCCGCAGCGCGGCCAGATCGAGGTCCGGTGACGCCTGGGATCGGTCCACCAGCACCAACCCGGCGACGTCTCGGACCGCGGCCAGTTCGCGTTCACCGACGCCTGAGAGCACCAGATCGTGCCGACGCACCGCTGCCCGCAGGCAGAGCGTGGTCAACGCGTCCTCCCGCCCCGCCTCCGCCAGCACGCCGTTCTGCTCCACGTGAGGACAGTCGCGTTCCGGGTTGCCGCTTTCGGTCAGGTGAAGCACCGGCCGCCCGATCCAGCGGCGTACCCGGTTGAACAACGCGAGCGCCACGGTCCGGCCGTCGTCGGTGACCTGCACCAGAATGGGATCGGCGAACCGTTCCGCGGCCAGACACCCGACCCAGGTCCAGCTTTGAAAGAACGAGCCCTGGGCGCGCTGTTCCAGATCCCGCCATCGCACGCCGAGCGCAACGAAGTCCTGAACGGTAGAGAGGCCAACGGCGATCAAGGTCTGATCACAGCCGCGCGCCGTCGGGCGTCCTCATCCGCGCGCGGTGTGGCGACATCATCGCCGCGCCCCCGTGTGGCGTCAGCATCCGCGCGCCGGCCATCATTTTCGCCCCGCCACAGGGCGCCATGGGCGAGAAACATCTCGGCCTGGTCGAAGTCTCGCCGCGCCTTCGCCAGGTTGGCGAGACCAATGCGCTGACGATTTGGCCGATCAACCACAGCGGCCGCGAGCGCGTTGGCCAAATCCGCATCGTCCAGCCGGGTCACCAGCGGGGCATTCTCGTCCGCCAGCATCAGGCGCACGTCCCCGACATCGGTGGACACGACCGGCAAGCCGCTGGCCATCGCCTCGATCACCGACAGCGGCATCTGTTCGGTATCGGAAGACAGCGCGAAAACATCGAACCCGGCGAAGAACGGGGCCGGGTCCTCATGATGCCCGGCGAAATGGACCCGGTCCGCCACCCCCAGCGCGCCGGCGCACGTCTGCAACGCCGCACGCTGCGGCCCATCGCCGACGATAACCAGCCGCCCGAACGGCAACGTGGCGAAGGCGCGCAGCAGACGCGGGAGGTTCTTCTCCTCACGCAGGGCAGCCACGGTTCCAATGACCGGTTCGGCGGAACCGCGCCGAGACCCATCGGTCGCGAACCTGGCCAGGTCGACACCGTTGGGGACGTAACGGATGACCTTCGGCGGCAGCTTCCACACCTCGGTGGCAATGCGCACGAGGTTGCGCGACGGCAGCACGACCGGCGTGCGGCTCAGCACGATGCGCCGCAGCTTCACGCGACGGGCGATCTGGGTGTTGCGTTCCTCCGGCCCGAAGCCGTCCACGACATGCAGATGGCGGGCGACCGGCAGGATGTTGGCGATCGCGAACTCGATGGCACCCCAGTTGCAGGTGACCAGTACATCCGGCTGCCAGCGCCGGAGCAGCCGGCGAAAACGCCAGGCGTTCGACAGCATCGCATGCTTGGCGGTCACCACCGCGGGGAACGTGACGTCGAGTTCGGGCATCAGCCGCTCCCGGCAGCCCAGCTCGCCGTCCAGTGCGACCACGATATGGCGGAACGCCGGACCGAAGTGGTTGGCGATCGCGGCGAAGCGCACCTGCGCGCCACCAACGGCGAAGGTCGGAAAAACGTGCACCACCACCGGGGCCAGCCGGCTGTCGCGCTGCTGTGCGGTTGCCCGTTTCACTTGACTTGCCTCAGGCGCTGCGCCGAAACGATCGGCGATGATCCGGCTTTGGCATACCGCGACTTCTTTCGTCACCGCAATGCTTTGCTGGGCCGCCGCCTGTGGGCCGGCCGCGGGTCGGGACCTGCTGGTCGGCCCCAACCAGCCGCTGAAACTGCCCAGCCAGGCCGCCGCCCTGGCGTCTGACGGCGACGTCATACGGATCGGTTCAGGAACCTATGCGGACTGCGCGATCTGGAACGCCTCGCGCCTGTTGATCGAGGCGAGCGGCCCGGGCGTGCTGATCGCCGGCAAATCATGCGCCGGCAAGGGCATCTTCATCACGGTTGGCGCCGACATCACGATCAGCGGCATCACCTTCGCCGATGCCTCTGTCGCTTCGCATAATGGCGCGGGTATCCGCGCACTGGGCGCCAACCTTACGGTCGAACGGAGTCGTTTCCTCAACAATGAAAACGGCATCCTGGCCGGCGGCGGTCCGGACAGCGTGCTGCGGATCACCGACAGTGTGTTTATCGGCAATGGCGCGTGCACCGACGCCTGCGCCCACGGCGTCTATGCCGGCACGCCCATCGCGCTGCTGACGATCGACCGGTGCGTGTTCCTGAACACCAAGGTGGGCCATCATATCAAGTCGCGGGCCCGCAACACGGTCGTGCGCGACAGCCGGATCGAGGACGGGCCGGATGGCACGGCCAGCTACCTGATCGATATCCCGAACGCCGGCAACGCGCTGATCCAGGGCAACCTGATGGAGAAAGGCGCGCACAGCGACAACCCCGCCGCGGCGATTTCCATTGGCGAAGAAGGGGCCACCAACCCCACCCATGTGCTGATCGTCCGCGACAACATCTTTCACAGTGATGTGCCGGCCCCGACTGCCTTCGTGCGCGACATCTCGACCACACCGGTCATGCTCAGCGACAATACCATCAGCGGCGACGTCCAGCTTGTTACGCCTTGGCCGATGCTGGGGAAATGATGCTGGGGCAATGATGTTGGGGAAATAACGCGGCGAGGCTGCTCAATCGCTGTCCGGCGGGATGAGGTTCTGCACGCGCGGCCCGAGCAGTGCGGCGCGCATCGTTTCAGCGGACTTGCCGCGGATGTCGTCCCATGCCTGCGGCGTATAGAAAGCGGAGTGCGGGGTGATGATCAGCCGCCCAAGGGTCCACGACGCGCGCGCGCGATAGGCGCGGATCAGGTCGGGCAATGGCTCGACCGGGGGCTCCACTGGCACGACGTCAAGGCCGACGCCGGCCAGGTGGCCGCTTTTCAGCAACGTCGCCAGGGCGTCGATATCGATGATCGGCCCACGCGCGGTGTTCACCACCACCGCACCCTTGGGCAACAGGGAGAGTTCCTTCAGGCCCAGCAGTCCGCGAGTCTGACGGGTTAGCGGGGTGTGAACGGACAGGATGTCGGTCTGGCGCAGGAGTTCGTCCAGCGTCGCGGCGCGCTGAACGCCCAAGCCGAGTTCCACCCCGTTCGGCAGGTGTGGATCGTAGAACAGGACGCGGAAGCCGAACGCCTTGGCCCGCAAGGCCACGGCTGTGGCGATGCGGCCCATGCCGACGATGCCGAAGGTCTGAACCGATGAGCGGCGGACCAGGGGATCATCGATGTAGCGCCAGATCGCCGGCGGATCGGCCCGCTGCGTTTCATGGTGCAGCAGCAATCCCCGGCGCAGCGCCAAAGCGAGCGCCATGGCATGATCGGCAACCTCGGTGGTGCCGTAGTCGGGCACGTTCAGGATCATGATCTGGCGTTCCGCGGCCGCGACTCGGTCGAGATTGTCGTAGCCGACGCCCATCCGGCAGATCGCCTTCAAGCGCGGGAAACGCCGCAGGTCATCGGCCGTGACCTTGAACCGCAGGATCATGAGCCCGTCGGCGGCGGCGCAATCTTCCTCCGACAGGTCCGCGAGGCCGGTCGACGACCGCGGAAAGATCGCCCGGACATCGGGGCCGTAGACGCGCCGCTCGACGCTGTCATCGGCATAGGACCTTTCCGAGTACAGCACGGTGGCGACGGTCATGATGTGGTTTCCTGGATGCCCTTTCCGAACGTCCTATCGCGGGACCTGGCGGCAGGCAATCACGCGGCCGCCGGGACGTCGGCGCTTACTTGCTTTCGTTCGCCTTCTTGGTCTGGTGATGTCCGATCGCCGCCCCGGTGGCCGCGCCAGCGACCGCATGCCCGCTGCCGACCTCGTGACCCGCGGCGGCGCCGACCGCCGCACCCTTCGCTGTACCGGCCGGCTTCTTGGCGGTGTCATCCGCCGCATGGGCCGCGAACGCAAAGCCTACAAGCATGGCGGTCAAGATAATGCGTCGCATCGAGCTCTCCTGGTTGATGTTAAAGATAACGCGAGGCGGCAGCGAATGTTCCGGCGCGCTCGCGGGTGTTTTCCGGCTGTGGCGGATCGGCCCGGTCATCGGCCTTCTCGCGCTGAGCTGGCAATTGAACGACCGGCTCGGCACGATCATGGGCGGATCCGCGCCGACCAACGCTGACTGGTGTCTCACACGGCAGCGGAACCGCTGGCGGAGACGGCGGGTGCTATGGCGCGCGCGGGCGTGGTGCCAAAGGTTTCGCGAAACGCCGCGCCGAACGCCGATACGCTGGCATAGCCGATCGCCTGGGCCACCCTGACCGGCGGAACGCCCTGGGCGATCCGGGCAAGCGCCTCGGTCATCCGCAACTGACGCCGCCACTGCTGGAAGCTCATGCCGGTCTCGGCACGGAACAGCCGAACCAGGGTTCGGACCGAGGCACCGGCGATGGCGGTGAACTCATGCAGATCACGCGGATCGGCCGGGTCGCGGACCAGGACCGCCGCCACCCGCGCGGATCTGGGGTCTCGGCACGCCGGCAGCGACAGCTTTCTGGTGCCGGCCCGGCTGATTTCATGCAGCACCAGCGCCGCCACCAGCCGGATCGGCCCGCTGGCGTCCCACACCACAGGCTCCCCGCAGACTGTCAAGATCAGCTCACGCAGCAGCGGTGAGACCGCGATCGCGGCGGGCGCCGTCGGACCGGCGGTCGCCGCATCGGCGCGCAAGAACAACGCACGCATCTGCACCGCGCCGTCCATCCGGACCGCATGCGGCAGGTCTGCCGGAACCCATAGTCCGGTGCCTGGGGGAATGGTGAACAAGGCGGTTTCGGTCGCGACCCGCATGACCCCGATCGTGGCGAACAACAGCTGCGCCCGCGGGTGACGATGCGACCCGGTTTCATGGCCTGATGGATAGTTGTGGGCATAGCCGACCATCGGCCGAGGCGCCTGCTCGAAAGGCTGAAGACGACTTTGGCCGTCTCGCGACAGAACTTGGCCCGACATCGCCATGGCGACAGCCTACATTGCTTTGGCAAGCGAAGGAACCACCGATCATGACCCCGGCCGGCCGACAGATCGTGTTTATCAACACGGCGCACACGATCACCCACTACAGCTTGCTGATCCTGCCGACGGCGGTGCTGGCGATGGCTGTCCCGGGCGGCCCGTTCGGCGAGTCGTATGGGCCGATCCTGGCGCTGGCAACGGGGATGTTCGTGCTCTACGGCCTGCTGTCACTGCCGCAGGGCTGGCTGGCGCAACGCTTCGGCCGCAAGGCACTGATGACGGCATTTTTCCTCGGCACCGGGGGCGGGCTGGTGGCGGCTGGCCTGACCCGCTCGCCGCTCATGCTGGCCGCCGCGCTGGCCGCCACCGGCGCCTTCGCCGCGATCTATCATCCCATCGGCACGACGATGCTGGTCGAGGCGGCCGGTGACAAACCCGGCCGCTCGATCGGTGTCAACGGGGTTTTTGGCAACCTGGGCGTCGCGTTGGCGCCGGTGGTCACCGCTTTCCTCGCCAACGAGATCGGCTGGCGCGCCGCCTTCGTGGCGCCTGGCATCCTGTGCATGATCGCCGGGCTGTTCTGGCTGCGCACGCCGCCGGCGCATCTCAGCGCCCACGCCACATCGCGTCCGTTCCCGGCAATCCCACCGCGCCTGGTCCGGCGGGCGGTCCTGGTTCTGATGCTGATCGCGATGTCTTCCGGACTGGTGTTCAACGCCTACACCATCCTGCTGCCGAAGCTGCTGCAGGAGCGGCTTGCCGACAATGCCACCCTGCTGCCGCTGGTGGGTCTCGCCGCCTTTCTGGTGACGCTGTGCGGCGCGGTGACACAGTTTTCGGTGGGCCGGATGATCGATCGCAACACCCTGAAGACCGTCTTCCTTCCGGTGAGCGTGGTCTTGGCGCCGGCGATGTTGGCACTGTCCTTCGCACAAGGTTGGTTGGTGCTGCCACTGGCTGCCATGGTGGCGGCTTCGATCTTCGGGCAGGTGACCGTGAACGAGACCATGGCCGCCCGCTACATTTCGCCGGCCTTGCGGGCGCGCATCTACTCGGTGCGCTTCTTCGTCGGCTTCCTGGGTGCGGCCGCGGCGGCGCCGGTGGTGTCCGGCCTGTATGAGCGGACCGGCAGTGTCGCCGTGGTTACCACGGTGCTGTCCGCGTTCTCGGTCGTCACCCTGGGCTGCGCGCTGTTCTTCCCGAACCGGCCGGAGGAGTTGGCGCCCGAGCTTTGGCTGGCGGCCGCGTCTGAGCGGGCGATGCCGGCGCCGGCGGAGTAGACGGGCGGTTCCGGTTCGGACAGCGCCGATCAGTCAGGCCAGCCGCGCGACAGCCGTTCGGGTCGAGCCTGCCGGATCACGCCGACAAAACGCCCGCGGAATTTGAAAACCGCGCCTGGATACGCCACATCTTAGGTCATGATCACCCGCCGTACCCTATTGCTGTCCACTGCCGCGCTCGTGCCCCTCACACTGGCAGCCCAAGCAGCGCCTGGCGTTGTTCTATCGGCCCAAGACCACGCCGATATCGCTCGGATCGAGGGCTATTTGAACGCCCTCAAATCGCTCAAGGCGCGTTTCATGCAGGTGGCGCAGGATGGCGGCGTGTCCCAGGGCACGGTCTGGCTAGAGCGCCCGGGGCGGATGCGGTTCCAGTACGACCCGCCGGCGCCGTTCCTGTTGATCGCATCGTCCGGTGTGCTGACTTTCCACGACTCGGCGCTGCAGCAAACCAGCAATATACGCCTGAGCCAGACACCGCTGGGCATCCTGCTGGCGAAGCATGTCGAACTGTCCGGCGACGTCACCGTAACCGCGATGCAGCACCTGCCCGGCCAGATCCAGTTGACAGTCGTGCGTACCGACAGCCCGGGTGATGGTGCGCTGACCTTGATGTTCGCCGATCCGCCGCTGACCCTGCGGCAATGGACCGTGGTGGACGCCCAGCGGCGGGAGACCCATATTACCCTGTACAACGTCCAGCTCGGCGGCAGCTTTGATCCCAATCTGTTTGACCAGATCAGTCCGTCATCGGCGAAATCCGGCTGATCCGAGGGCTGCATGACGGACATGTGTCACCGGCGATAGAAAGCGCTTCTTTTTGTCGCCAAGCTGAGGGATGATATTTCTTGACATGAGGTCACCGCGCGTCGTCAAGCCATTGATCGGTATCAGCTGCTGCACCAAGCAGTTCGGTTTGTTTGGCATGCCCAATCATGCCGCGTCAGATACCTATGTTCGTGCGACCGACGAAGTCATCGGCGCGGTGCCGGTCCTACTGCCGGCCAACGGCCCCACCGCGGATATCGAGACCCTGTTGGACCGGCTGGACGGTATCGTCCTGACCGGCAGCCGGTCGAACGTGCAGCCCACGCTTTACGATGGACCGCCGCATGCCGAGGGCACACCCGAGGACCCGGCCCGCGACGGCTTCACCATGCCGCTGATCCGTGCCGCGGTGGCACGCGGCGTGCCCCTGTTGGCGATTTGCCGCGGCTTTCAGGAGCTGAACGTGGCGCTCGGTGGCTCGCTGCACCAAAGGATCCAGGACCTACCGGACCGGATGGATCACTCAACGCCGATGCAGCCGTCACCGCGCATCCGCCAAGCCAAGGCTCACGCGATCCGGGTTACCCAAGGCGGCTGGCTGCACAAGCTTGCTGGTCAGTCGGAAATCGCGGTCAATTCGCTGCATAATCAAGGCATCGACCAACTCGCGCCTGGGCTGGTCATTGAAGGCATCGCGCCGGACGGGCTGATCGAGGCCGTTCGGGTGGTCTCCAGCCAGGCGGGACCGACGATCGGTTATGCCGTCGGAGTACAATGGCATCCGGAATATGATTGGCAGACCGACACACTGTCGCGGGCGATCTTTGAGCAGTTCGGCACAGCGGTCAGAGCCTATGCCGACGCCGCCCGGCTGGGCGGGGTCTCGATCGCGGCGGATTAGCACGCCATCGTCCGAGGTTGAACCAATTTCGGACCACAATCGCCCTCTCGAATAACCTGACTTAGAGCGTGATCGCCGCGACCTGAAGCGATCAGGCTAATCTGCCAAATCGCTTTGCCTCTTGTCAGGCTGGTGGCTTCGTCCGATGTATCAGCTACGAGACCGGACTGCCGCGGTCCGGATTACCGAGACACAGAACAGGACAGGTCGATTCCATGTTCATTGAGACCGAGAGCACCCCCAACCCCGCCACGCTGAAGTTCCTGCCGGGACGTGACGTGATGGGACTTTCCACCGCTGATTTCGCGTCCGCCGTCACGGCTGTGCGCAGCCCGTTGGCGACGGATCTGTTCGCGCTTCCAGGCGTTGGCCGGGTCTTTCTGGGCGGCGACTTCGTCACCGTGACGAAGAACGACGAGATGTCGTGGCAGGCGCTGAAGCCGCAGGTACTTGGGGTGATCATGGACCACTTCGTCGCCGGCCGTCCGGTGATCGAGGGCGACGAGGTCGGGTTCGACGAAGAAGATGTCGATCCTGCCGACCGTGAGGTCGTGGATCAGATCAAGGAACTGATCGACACCCGTGTACGTCCAGCGGTCGCCAGCGATGGTGGCGACATTGTCTTTCGCGGCTACCGCGAAGGCGTGGTTCGCCTGCACATGCAGGGCTCCTGCTCCGGCTGCCCATCCTCCAGCGCCACGCTGAAGCATGGCATCGAGAATATGCTGAAGCACTATGTGCCGGAAGTCGTTGCGGTGGAGCAGGTCGAATTCTGATCAAGGGCATCGCCCCAGCCGATTGACGGCGGCGGACGCATCTTCCACGTTGCGTCGCAGCACGAAGGATATGGTGCTGTATGACAGCGATGCTCAGGAGTTGCCCATGACGATTGACGCTACCGGCTTGGCTCTGCTGTTCAAGGAGGCTCGCACCCACAACAAGTGGCGCGACGAGCCGGTCAGCGACGAGAGCCTTCAAGCCTTGTACGATATCACGAAGTTCGGTCCGACCTCGGCCAACAGTTCCCCCGCGCGGTTCGTCTTCATTCGCACCAAGGAAGGCAAGGACAAGCTCGCGCCAGCCTTGTCGGCCGGCAATATGGAAAAGACCATGCAGGCGCCTGTCACCGTGATCGTTGCGTATGATCCGAAGTTCTACGAGAAATTGCCGCAGTTGTTTCCGCACAACCCTGACGCCAGGTCCTGGTTCACGAGCAACGACTCGCTGGCGGCGACCACCGCGTTTCGCAACGGCACGCTGCAGGGCGCCTATCTGATGATCGCCGCGCGGTCGCTGGGGCTTGATACCGGGGCGATGTCGGGCTTCGACAACGCCAAGGTCGACGCGGCGTTCTTCGCCGCCAACGGCTGGCGGTCGAACTTCCTGGTCAATCTCGGTCACGGCGATCCAGAGGGTCTGTTCGACCGTTCACCCCGCCTGGACTTCGACGAGGCGTGCGTGCTGGCCTGATCGAACCCTTTTGCAGCAGCCGAACGGCGGGATAGCGTCGGCATCATGCGGATCCTGGCACTCGATTCGGCCGTCTCCAGCTGTTCTGCGACCCTCGTCTTCGACGGCGCGGTGGCAGCTGCGTATCAACAGAACCTTGAACGGGGCCACGCGTCCGTGTTGCCGACGATGGTTCAAGACTGCCTCAACGACACCGCCACTCAGGCGTCCAACCTGGACCTTATCGCGGTAACGGTCGGGCCGGGCAGCTTTACCGGTCTTCGCGGCGGTATCGCCCTGGCGCAGGGCATAGCGGTCGCGGCGGACCGACCCGTGATCGGGGTTACCGTGGGCGAGGCGTTGGCCGACTCGCTTCCGCAGCTGGGCGGTCGGATCCTGTGGTGCGTCACGGTCAGCCGGCGCGGCAGGATCTTTCTGGAGGTCGGGGATGACATCTTGTCACTCGCGGTGGCCGAACTTCCGGATCCGGCGGGACCGGTCGCGGTCGCCGGCGGTGCCGCGGATGATATCACGAGCCGCCTCGCCGCTCGGGGAACCAACGTCATGCTGACCGATGCCCGCTTCCCCGGCGGTAGGCATATCGCGGCCGTGGCTGAGCGGCGTTTTCTGCGAATCATCAGGCCGCTGCCGGCTGAGCCGCTTTATGTCGATGCACCTCAGGCGACGTTGCCGCCCACCAGAGCAAGATCGTCTGAGGTTGAACCAACCTCAGGCGTAAATCGCCCTCTCAAACAACAGAACTTAGCGCGATCGTCTGAGGTTGAACCAACCTCGGACGTCGATCGCGCTCTCGAACCGCGGGAGCTAGAGCGGGATCGCTGCAACCTGAAGCGATCCCGCTCCAAGCCACCGGCCTGACGGCATGCTGCGTCGCGCCACAGGGGTCGATTGCGCCATCATGGCCGAGATCCATCGCGAGGCGTTCCAGGAGCAGGAGGCCTGGAGCCGAGATGTTTTCAGCCTGCAGCTCGCACTTCCAAATGTTACGGGCCTGCTGCATCCCGCCGGAGGAACGATTTTACTTCGGGTCGCAGCTGATGAAGCCGAGATTCTGACCTTGGCGGTAATCCCCGAGGTCAGGAGGCGGGGGATTGGTGCCGAACTGCTGCGCGATGCTCTCGGCACGGCCGCGGCAATGGGCGCTCGTGCTGTTTTCTTGGAGGTCTCGGTCGCCAACACCGCTGCCCGTCGGCTTTATAGTCGAGCGGGCTTCAGCCAAACCGGCTGCCGGCCGCAGTACTATTCGGATGCTTCCGACGCGCTGGTGTTGCGGCTTGATCTTTAAAGCGCTTTCGGGCTGATCGGCGCTGTCTGGCTCATTGCTTGCCGAGCAACTTTATCGGTCAGACTGGTTCGGGCAGGCTGGTATTGGCCACAAATGCCGGTTTCAGGATGCGAGCTTCGGCGTGAACCGCGTTACTTGAAACCGAAGCCGCTCGTCTGATGCCAAGTGGCACTGGCGTCGACCGGTCTGATTCAGGATTTGCCGCGACGGATCAACAGCCGACTTGCCCCGTCCGCTGTGCTTTCCAACGAAATCACCTCGTGGCCGTGTTCCGTGGCGGTCCGCGGGACATTGCGGAGAGGTTCCTCGCCGCTGAGCGTGACCAGAAGCGTTTCGCCCGGCGCCATCTTGTCCAGGGCAAGTCTGGTCCTGACAAACGTCATCGGACAAACGTCTTTTGTAATGTCTAACACCTGCGTTACTTCCTGCATGGTCATCCGCGATTTCACTTTATTCAATTTGTTCAGTCGCTGTTGCGAAACACCATACCCGCTTCATATATGGTTCTAGCATAACGACTTGAAAGGTTCCCCGATGGCTGAAAAGCCGGTTGACGACGCCATACTTGGTCTGACTGTCCAAATCGTCTCGGCGCATGCCGCGCATAATGAGCTGGAACCGGGCTTGTTGCCGAATTTCATTCGTGTCGTGTACGATACTTTGTCGACGATTGGTCAGGCTCCGTCCGCGCCCGCGGAAAGGGCCCAGCCGGCGGTCCCGGTTCGCAAATCGGTTTTTCCGGACTACATCATCTGCCTTGAAGATGGCAAACGGCTGAAGATGCTGAAGCGGCATCTCTCCACGTCCTATAACCTGACGCCCGACCAATACCGCGACAAATGGGGTCTGGAAGCAAGCTATCCGATGGTCGCGCCGAAATATGCCGAAAAGCGCTCGACCCTGGCCAAGCAGATCGGCCTCGGCACCCACCGCACCTCCGGTCGCTGAGCTGCCGCCAGCGCCGATCGAGACATCGGAGTTCCGCAAGAACGTGGCTTTGGCAGGCGCGGGCTTCCCTGAGACTACCCGGGCATTGTATGCGGTTGGTTCAGACGTCGTCCGCCCTTTGGTGGACCGGCGGCATGGCGGCAAGGAACCGTATGGAATCGCGTATCGAGCGACTGTGCATCGAAAGAGGCCTGAAGATGACTGGCCAGCGCAGGGTGGTAGCGCGGGTCCTGTCCGAGGCGGGTGATCATCCCGATGTCGAGGAGCTTTATCGTCGAGCCTCGGCGCTGGATCAGCATATCTCGATCGCCACGGTGTATCGGACGGTGCGGCTGTTCGAGGAACAGGGCATTCTTGAACGGCGCGATTTCGGCGGCGGGCGCGCGCGCTATGAGCCGTCCGAGGATGGCCCCCACTACCACCTGATCGACGTCGATACCGGCAAGGTCATCGAATTCCAGGACCCCGAGCACGAGCAACTGATGCATGCCATCGCGGGGCGTCTTGGATTCGACGTCGTATCGCTGCGGCTCGAACTTTTTGGACGCCGTGTCACGGCGGCGCCGTCCAGAGGGACCGAGAAGCCGCGCCAGACAGACACCGCGCCTGACGCGAACGCTGCCGGCCGGCATCCGCGGCTCCGAGACACGATCAGAGGAGCCAGCCGATGAGACAGCAGAACGAGGCGGCGGACAGGAGCGGCCATGTGCCGTTTCCTGAGCTTCGTAGCGGCAACCTTGGGGTCCGGATCGCCGCTGGTCAGGCCGAGATCGATGCCGTGCAAGCCCTGCGATACCGGGTGTTCTACCAGGAATTGGGCGCGCGGGCCGATGCCGAGACAATCCGCTCACAGCGCGACCGCGATGTCTACGACACCGTCGCCGACCATCTTCTGGTCGTCGATCACAGCCTCGGCGAAGGTCCGGAAAGTGTCGTCGGCACCTATCGGTTGATCCAGCGCGACGGCGCGCGTCGGATCGGTCATTTCTACTCGTCCGACGAGTATGACCTCGCCCGCATTGAGGCCAATCCCGGCCGCATTCTGGAACTTGGCCGCTCCTGCGTCGATAACGGCTACCGCAGCCGTTCTGTCATGCAACTGCTGTGGCGTGGCATCGCCGCCTATGTCTTTCTGCACAACATCGAGCTGATGTTCGGTTGCGCCTGCCTGCCCGGGACGGACCCGGACGTTCTCGCATCCGAATTGACCTACCTGTATTATAACCATCTGGCGCCGGTGGCGATCCGCCCCCGCGCCCTGCCCCACCGGTATATCGAGATGCGTCGGCTGGATCGCGACGTGATCGACGCCCACGGCGCCTTGATCCGACTTCCGCCGCTGATCAAAGGATATTTGCGGCTAGGCGGGTTTGTCGGCGACGGCGCGGTCATCGACCCCCAGTTCAACACCACGGACGTTGCCGTCGTGGTGCAGACCGACCTCATGAGCGACAAGTACTACAAGCATTACGAGCGGCAGACGCGGGAGACGCAGGACTGATCGGACTTCCATGGCGCGCCCACTGAGCCGTCGGCTGTCCGGCCTGCCCGGCGCCCTTGCGGCACTACGCGGATGGCGCGCCGACCTCGTGGCTTTCCTGTCCGGCGGGATCTCGGCCCTGGCACTTCCGCCGCTGTATGGACTGCCTGCCCTGCTGATTGGCGTGCCGGCGCTGCTTTGCCTGATCCGGGGTGCGCGCGGCCCCGCCGTGGCGGCCCGTCGCGGCTGGTGGTTCGGCCTCGGCCTGTATATCGTCAGTCTATACTGGATCACCGACGCGATCCTGTTCGAGGCCGCACGCTTCTGGTGGCTGGTACCGCTGGCGGTGCCGGGCGTCGCTGCCGTGCTGGCGGTGTTCATCGCGGTTCCCGCCGGCCTGGCGCGGTGCGTGCGCCCAGGTTGGCGAGCCGCATTTACCTTGGCCGGCGGCTGGGTGCTGGCCGATCTTGCCCGGCAGTTCGTCGCCACCGGCTTTCCCTGGAATCCGCTGGGCAGCGGATGGGAGTTTCCAGGCAGACTGGGCGATATCATGATCCAGCCCGCATCCCTGGTTGGGGTGCATGGCCTGACCCTGGCTACGGTGCTGCTGGCCGCCACACCGACGCTGGGCTGGCGATGGCGCAGCGGCGGGGCCGCGCTGCTGGTGGTTTGGTTCGGCTTCGGGGTCTTCCGGCTGGACCAACCGATGCCACCTGCGCCGGACCTGTCGGTGCTGCTGATCCAGGGTAATGTCGCGCAGGGCCAGAAATGGGACCGGGCGCTGATGGTCTCGATTTTCCGTCGCTACCTGGACCTGACGCATGAAGCGGTTGCCCAGATGCACGGGCATCCGGCTGTTGTCGTCTGGCCGGAGACCGCGAGTCCGGCGTTGCTGCAAACCGACGCTCCGGCGCGTCAGTTGATCGCCACGGCCGCGGACGGTAACAGCGCCCTGATCGGCGCGGTCCGCTTCGACGACGCGGAGCGGCCGCGCAACAGTCTGTTCGCCCTCGGCGCGAACGGCATGATCGAGGCGATCTATGATAAATGGCACCTGGTCCCGTTCGGCGAATATCAGCCGGACTGGTTGCCGCCGGCGCTGCAGGTTTTCCCCGGTGACGGCTTTGCGAGTGGCCCCGGACCGCGAACGCTGCATATCCCCGGTCTGCCCCCGGTCGGCGCGCTGATCTGCTACGAGGCGATCTTCTCGCATCAGGTGATCAACGAACGGGACCGACCCGACTGGATGGTCAACGTTACCAACGATGCCTGGTTCGGTAACTTCGCCGGTCCCCGTCAACACCTCGCGGCGGCTCGGCTGCGTGCGGTGGAGGAGGGCCTGCCATTGATGCGGGCGGCAAACACCGGCATATCTGCGGGATTCGATGCCCGTGGGCACGAACTCGGCCGTTTGGAGATGCAGACGACGGGGATCTTGCGGGTCAGATTGCCTGCACCGGTTGCGCCGCCGTTGTATGCGAAGGCCGGGTTGTTACTTCCTGGCGGTCTGGCAACATTGGTGTTGCTTTGCGGTTTAAGCGGCCAGCGTCGTCGCTGGCCTCCGGGGCCAGCAGGCTAATTTTTAATATAAGTTCACCTATATAGTATCATGCGACACAAAATTTCCCGCGAGTCGACAATTTTGGGTTGCAGACGGTCAGCGAATTCACTAATTTGTAGTTCTGGTTCCTTGTTGAAGACCGCCCTGGTGCGACAAAACGAGGAAGAGGACAGGGTCCGCTCATGGAAAGAGGACGACGGGAAATGGCAGGGGCCGAACAGGTCGTAGGCAGTGACAGGGAGAGCCGCCCCAGCCCGATCGATGTCCACGTAGGTTCTCGCATCCGTCTCCGCCGCACCTTGCTGGGCATGAGTCAGGAACGTCTGGGCGAATCGATCGGATTGACCTTCCAGCAGGTGCAGAAATACGAACGCGGAGTCAATCGCGTCGGCGCGTCGCGTCTGTTCGACCTGTCACGCGTGCTTGATGTTCCGATCAGCTTTTTCTTCGACGACATGCCGGACAGCCTTGCCGCGAATTTCGGTGGTGTGCCGCATCGCCGGACCAGCAGCCTGTCCGACACTCAGGATCCGTTTGGCGACGACACACTCAGCCGGCGTGAAACGCTTGAACTGGTCAGAGCCTACTATCGCATCACGGATGCTTCGATTCGCAAGCGGGTGTTCGACCTGATCAAGTCGATGGGTCCGGCCGAACCGTGATCCCAATTGCGCGAGTAAGATCGCGCTGAAGCCTGACGGTTGCACTCGGTCGATCTGGCTCTCATTACCCGTTGTTTGAAAAAGCGATTCACGTCCGGGCTGAGCCGAACCTAGGACAATCGCGCTTCAAGCGTCCGGCGCTCGGACCCGCACCAGGTTCATCGGCTTCATGCTCATGACGACTTCACCGTCTTGATTGAGCACTTCCATAAGTGTCTTGATCAGTCCTCGATCCGGTTTGGTCCGCGAGCGTCGCGCTTCCTGAACGGTTATCTGCACGGTTAGCCGGTCGTCGGGGCGCACCGGTCGAGGCCAGCGCAGCTCATCAATACCGGGCGCCGCCAGCCCATCATGCGGCAGGAAACTGTCGACCACGAGCCGCATGCTTTGGGCGACGGTATGCCAGCCGCTGGCGATCACCTGACCAAATGGTCCTCGAGCCGCCAGATCGCGATCCACGTGCATCATCTGGGGATCGTACTGGCTGGCAAACTGGATGATTTCGCCCTCGGAGACAGCGAATGAGCCGCAGAGGTATGTGGCGCCGACGGCGAAGTCCTCGAAGCAGCGATCAGTGGGTGGGCTGGTGAAAACCGCGAACATGGATCGTCTCGCTTGGTTGCAGGGCTGCCGGGTACCATGCGATATGCGGCATGACAATTGACGGCTTTGACCCGAGCGGCCTGGTGCAGACGGCCGCGAACGCGCCGAACGGCAATAAGCGCCGCTTGCATCCTGGAACGCGCTCTGATGGCCGACCGCGTATCCGGGTTGCATGACCTGGCCGGGTTCGACCTATGACCTCTGTCGTCGGTGAAACCGCCTTTCTCAGAGCTCTCGGCCAGCGGGTGCGCTTGCTGCGGACGCAGCGCGGGATGACCCGGCGGATCCTCGCGGTGCAGTCGGCCGTTTCGGAACGTTACATTTCGGCCGTCGAGGCCGGCACCGGAAACGGTTCGGTTCTGCTGCTGCGCAAGCTGGCGCAGGCCTTGAACGTCGATCTTCGCACGCTGCTGGAGGACGAGGGCGAGCGGATCGCACCACCCCTCGTCCGGGCGGTTGGCCACCGCGATCGCATCGCGCTCATCGGTCTGCGCGGCGCCGGTAAATCTACACTCGGACCGCTTCTGGCGCACAGGCTGGGTATTCCGTTTCTGGAGTTGGACCGTGAGATTGAGCGGGAAGCCGGCCTCGACCTGAGCGAGATCATGGAATTGCACGGCCAGGCCGGATTCCGGCGGCTGGAACACGACGTGCTGGAGCAGCTTATTCAGTCTCATCCGCGAGCAGTGATCGCGGCCGGCGGCGGGATCGTGGCTGAAGCCGCCACGTTCGATCGGTTGCTAGGGGCCTGCCTGACGATCTGGGTGAAAGCCTCGCCCGAGGCGCACATGCAACGAGTCATCGACCAGGGTGATCTGCGACCGATGCGCGACAACCGACACTCGATGGCCGATCTACGCGCGATCCTGGCGAGCCGGGAGGCATTCTATGCGCGCGCCGATAGCCAGCTTGAGACGACGGGGCGGGAAATTCAGGACACATTGGCCAGTCTGCTGGCTGTCGTCGTTGGCTAACGGAAACCTGCCAGGTCGTTCTCTTTGCGCGGGTCAGGCCGACGATCTGATGCACTGCCTGACCCCACGTTGTTCACGCCGAGGCCTGTTCTGCCAGCATCCGTTCGGCTGCGTCGGCGACCTGCGCCACCGTGATGGCCGCCATGGAGGCGCCCACGACCGCGACGGCATGCCGCCCGGTTGGCCTGTAGGTCGCCACGTCGGTCGCGCCGAACAGGCCGATCGTGGGGGCGGCGGCGGCGGCGGCGAGGTGCATCAGCCCCGAGTCGTTGCCGATGAACAGGCGTGCGCGTTCCAGGCAGGCGACAACCTGCGGCAGCGTCAGGCGCCCGACCAGGTCGACCCGTTTTGTCAACAGCGCCAGAAGTGGTTCGGCCATCGCCCGTTCGGCTGGACCCGGGCCGCCAAGAATGACCGGTTCCGTCCCCTCGTCCGCCAGGCGCCGAAATGCCGCGGCAAAACGATCCGCCGGCCAGATCTTCGGCTGCCAATTCGCGGTCGGCGCCAAGGCGATGATCGCCTGGTTTGCCGGCAACAGGGCCGCAACCGCGCGCCGGTCGGCTTCGCTTGTCCATGCCACCGGCGGCGGCGGCGGCGATAAGCCAAGGATGGCGCCGAGTTGGGCGATCTTCGGCCCCTCGAGACGGCGGAACACCGCCCGCCGGCGGGTTGGTATCAGCCAGGACAAGGCCGAACCGCGGATATCAACGACCAGATCCCAGACATGCAGGGCCACATCCGCCCAAAGCGGCACCCAGTGGCGGCCCCAGGGCTGCTTGTGCAGGACGATGGTCCGGTCGCGGTTCGGCATGCAGGTGAACACCCCCTCGGCCACCGGGCCGCAGACCACCGTGATCCTGGCATCCGGAAAGGAGCGGATCAGGTGGTCCAGCAAGCCGGTCGACAGGACCGCATCACCGAGCCGGTTGGATGTGACGAACAGAATTCGCATATGCAGCCGGAGTAGCAGGGGTTCGACCCCGCGGCCATCGTTCGGCAGCGTGCCGGACCACCGAACCCGGGGAGACCAATCCATGTCTGAGGAAACTCTAGTTGCTGTCGGCGAAGATTATGCCGACCTCCGCCACTCGGTTCGCCGGATCTGCGCACAGTATCCCGGCACGTACTGGAGCGATCTCGAGGACAAGGAAGCCTATCCCACCGCGTTCGTCGATGAGCTGACGCAGGCCGGCTTCCTCGCCTCACTGATTCCCGAGGAATACGGCGGCTCCGGCCTGCCGCTGCGGGCGGCCGCGGTCATCCTGGAGGAGATCAACGCCTCCGGCTGCGTCGCCAGCCAGGGGCACGCACAGATGTACATCATGGGAACGCTGCTTCGCCACGGCAGCGAGGCGCAGAAGCGTCGATATTTGCCGGAGATCGCGGCGGGTCGCATTCGTCTGCAGGCGTTCGGCGTCACCGAACCCACCACCGGCTCCGACACCACGCAATTGAAGACACGGGCCGTGCGCGACGGCGATTCCTACCTGATTTCCGGCCAGAAGGTGTGGACCTCGCGCGCCTTGCACTCGGACATGATGCTGCTGCTGGCGCGCACCACACCGGCCGATCAGGTGAAAAAGCGCAGTGACGGCCTGTCGGTGTTCCTGTTGGACATGCGCGAGAAGAACACCGGCACGGGGCTGGAGGTGCGCCCGATCAAGGCGATGATCAACCACAACACGACCGAGATCTTCTTCGACAATTTCCGCATCCCCGCCGACAGTCTGATCGGCGAGGAAGGCAAGGGATTCCGCTACATTCTGGACGGCATGAACGCCGAACGCATCCTGGTCGCCAGCGAGGCGATCGGCGACGGGCGCTGGTTCGTCAGAAAAGCCACGCAATACGCCAATGACCGGGTGGTGTTTGGTGGGCCGATCGGGAAGAACCAGGCGGTTCAGTTCCCGATCGCGCGTGCCTGGGCAGAACTCGAGGCCGCCGACATGGTATGCCGGCGCGCCGCGGCGTTGTTCGACAACGGCCGTGACTGCGGCGCCGATGCGAACATCGCCAAGCTGCTGGCGTCCGAATCAGCCTGGAAGGCGGCCGACACCGCGATGCAGACGTTCGGTGGATTCGGGTTCGCGCGCGAATACGAGATCGAGCGGAAATGGCGGGAGGTACGACTTTACCAGATCGCACCGATCTCCACCAACCTGATCCTCGGCTATGTCGGCCAGCACGTGCTTGGCATGCCCCGCTCGTACTGAGCCTGCACAGATCGGCGACTGAACCTGCACACACCGGCGCCGGGCGAGACCCAAGGTCCGACGATACCTGTGGGGTTCAGGGCCTGTGGGGTTCAGGGCCCGTGGGGTTCACGGCCCGTGGGGTCCCGGGCCTGTGGGGTTCAGGAGGCGTCGCATGAAGTCGGCATGGGCCCGTCATGACATGTCGTTCACGATGGGTTCCGTGCTGGACCGGACACCGCCGACTAGACCATCGCCGCCGGTTGACATTCGAAAAAGTTAACCAGCCGCGCCGGCGCGGCCGCTTGCGCGGCGTCAGAGAACCGCTCAGGGTGCGGCTGGAGTTCAAATGTCCAAGACAACGGCCGAATGGCCGAACGACCCGATCGGCGAGCTGATCGACCGCTTTCAAGGCGGCGCCAGCAGCGACCCGGTCAATGCCGCGTCAGCATTTGAACCGTCACCGGGAGGGGATTGGCAAATGCGTGGCATTGTTCGGCGTGATCTACTGAAAGCATCGGTTGGCCTGGCAGCGGCATCAGCCTTGGCTCGCCCCGCCATCGCGCGCGGCCAGACGTTGTCCATTTGGTGGAACCAGGGCTTCTACCCTGCCGAGGACGCAGCGTTCCACACCATGATCGAAGCCTGGGAGAAGACCAGCGGCAATCAGGTCAATCTGACGCTGCTGCCGTCACAGGCGCTGAACGAGAAGATCATCTCGGCGCTGACCAGCGGCGACGTGCCGGACCTGATGTATGCGGACAATGCACCGGGCCAGATCATTCCACAGAACGCCTGGCACGATAAACTGGTCGACGTCGGCGATGTGGTTGAGATGCAGAAGAACGAGTTCAGCGCGACTGCCATCCAGTCGTCGCAGTTTTATAATCAAGTCGAAAAGAAGCGCGCGTTCTACGGCGTTCCGTTCAAGGGCGCCTCACTCAACCTGCCGATCTGGAAATCGCTGATCGAGAAGGCCGGCTACAAGGTTTCCGACCTGCCGAAGACCTGGGATGCCTTCTTCGATTTCTTCGAGCCGGTCCAGACCAAGCTACGTGCGCAGCGCATGCGCCACACCTACGGCCTGGGCTACACGCTGTCGACCAACGGCGACGATCCCAACAATCTGTTCAACCAGTTCCTGGTCGCCTATGGCGGTGGCGGCATTGTCTCGCCCGACGGCAAATTGATGATCAAGGACGCCAAGGTGCGCGAGGCGGTGATCACCACCCTGACCCGCCTGACGGACCCGTTCAAGAAGGGTTTCGTGCCGCCGAGCGCACTGAACTGGGGCGATCCGGATAACAACAATGCGTTCCACTCCAAGGAAGTGGTGATGACGCCGAACGACACGATCTCGATCTCGGTCGCGGTGATGGACAACAAGAAGGAGTATTACGACGAGATCATGAGCGCCCCGCTGCCGATGGACAACGCGGGCAAGCCGGTGCCGGCGCTGCTGGGAGTGGAGCTTGGGTTCATTCCCAAAGGTGCGAAGAACATCGAGGCGGCGAAGGACTTCCTGCGCTACATGACGCAACCGAAGCAGCTCAATTCCTACCTGAAGGAAGCCAAGGGCCGTTGGCTGCCGGTGATGCCGTCGTTCGTGCACTCCGACCCCTACTGGCTCGACCCAAAGGACCAGCATCGTTCGGTGGCGGTGCGCCAAGGCCTGCTGGGGCCGACGCAGAGCTGGTTCTTCGTGTCAAACCCGGCCTATGCGCAGGTGAATTCGGAGCATGTCTTCGCGGTGGCGAGCTCCGACGTGATCAACGGCATGACGCCGGACAAGGCCACCGACAAGGCGTTTGCTCGGATCGAGGACATATTCTCGAAGTATCAGATCGGCAACCAGACCTGAGGAGCGGTCATGGACGGGATCAACGCCGCCTCGGCCAACGTCGCCGCCATCAGTCCGGTGCGGCTTCGAGCCGCGACGAGGCGGCCCTTCTGGGGCGGCGGGCTGCAAGGGTCGGACAGCAACTGGGCGCTTGCCTTCCTGGTCCCCTATGTGGCGGTCTTCCTGCTGTTCGTTATCTACCCGGTCGGGTATGGCCTATACCTAGGGTCCAATCCGGTCAGCTATCGCGAGCTGTTCGCCGACCCGATCTATCTGAAGACCGTGGTCAATACGCTGATCTACCTTGCGATCGGGGTGAACCTGCACTTGTTCGGCGCGCTGATGCTGTCCGGGTTCTTTACCCGCAAGAACTGGCGGGTGCGGTCGCTGTTGCTGGTCTTCATCCTGCCCTGGGCGGTGCCGGCGATCCCGACCTTCATCGCCTTCCACTGGATGCTGAACGGCGAGTGGGGGTTCATCAACAATGTCCTGTATGACATCGCCGGCATCAACGGCCCATCCTGGCTGAATTATCGCTGGCTGGCGCTGGGCTCCTCCCTTGTCGCCTATATCTGGAAGTGGATGCCGTTCTGGACGGTGATCTTCCTGGCTGGGCGGATGGCGATCCCGCAGGAGCTTTATGAATCCGCCGCGGTGGATGGCGCGGTCGGATTGAAACGATTCACCAACGTCACCTTCCCGCTGATGGCCAACCTTTACCTGATCTGCACGCTGCTCTCGACGATCTGGACCCTGGGCGACTTCAACACGATCTACTTTGTCACCGGCGGCGGTCCCTCGTTGTCCACCCATGTCCTCGCCACGCTAGGCATCCGCGATGCGTTCGAGGTGGACAACCCACAGCTTGGTATGGCGGCGGTGCTGTCGGCGCTGCCGCTGCTGATCCCGCTGGTGATCGTGCTGATGCGCAAGCTGGCCAAGACCGAGGTGCAGCTATGAGCACCACGACGGCGGACCGGTTGCCGGCGGCGCGGCGCCGTCAGGCTCGCCGCTCGACCCGGCGGCGGCCGTGGCGGCGGCCGATCGCTCTGGCGGTGGAACTGTTTATCTGCGTGGTGATCCTGATCTGGACCTTGACGCCGCTCTACAGCATGGTGGCGGTGGCGTTGGAGCACAACGACAGCATCTTCAGCGGCGACCTTTGGCCCGCCAGTCCGACACTCGCCGGCTTCTGGACCGTGCTGACCGAAAATTACTGGTATGTCGCCAAGTTCTGGCACGAAATGGGCAACAGCCTGATGATCGGCGCCGCTACGGCGGCGCTGACACTTGGGATCGGCACGCTGACCAGTTTTGTCCTCGGCCGCATGCGGCTGCGCTACAGCTGGGTGGTCAGCAACGCCGCGCTGCTGACCTATGTCATTCCGATGTCGTTCCTGGCGATCCCGTTCTACCGGGTGATGCAGACCTATGGCCTGTCGGACAACCTCTGGGCGGTGATTTTCGTCGAGGTCACCTTCGCCACGCCGTACGCGATCTTCATCTTCCAGCAATACGGCACGAGCATTCCGATCGAGCTGGACGAGGCGGCGCGGATCGACGGTGCCTCGCCGCTGGCGATCTACTGGCGGGTGTATCTACCGCTGATGAAGCCGGCGATGGTCGCGGTGGGCACCTACGCGCTGCTGCTGGCCTGGAACGAGTATCTCTACATGTTCCTGCTGCTGTCTTCCCAGCACAACATGACCGTGCCGGTCGCCCTCGGGCAGTTCCTCAACAGCGACGAGGCGCCGTGGAACCTGTTGATGGCGACGGCGATCATCTACGCCCTGCCGCCGATCGTGATCTATTACGCTTTCCGCAAGCACATGAGCGGGGGGCTGACGATGGGGGGTGTGAAGGGATAGGGGGGCGTCAAAGGATAGGCCATCGCATCGATTGGCGTAGTCAAAGACCGTCGGGCGGTGTATCCGAACCCGCAGAAGCCTTAGCCAACGGTGATTGATGTGCCTGAATCGTCGGCATCGGCCGATTACCCGGCTTGACGCCCGCTGCCCGTATCGCCGCCGCGATCGATCTGCTGGAGGTCGTCGAGGGCGCGCCCAAGCGCCCGGCGGACGCGGTGGCAAACGATTTCTTCCGCTCGCGCCGCTACATCGGCTCCGGCGACCGGCGCGCCGTTTCCGACCGGGTCTGGCACATCTTGCGCGAACGCCGGCACCTGGATTGGTGGCTTGGCGAGGCGCCACGATCACCGCGGTTGCTGGTCGCGGCGTCCCTGTTGCTGGAAGGCTGGACCGGGGCGGGCGTGCAACAGGCCTTTTCCGGTGGACAATATGCCGCCGCGCCGTTGGATCGGGCGGAAGCCACGGTCCTGACCAAGATAGAGGGACACACGATCGAGCATCCCGCCATGCCCGAGGCGGTACGGCTGGAAGTCCCCGACTGGCTGCTGCCTCGGCTGACCGCTCGTTTTGGTCTCGCACTGTCTGCTGAAATGTCCGCCTTGTCCCAGCCGGCCGCGCTCGATCTGCGGGTCAACCTGCTGAAGGCCGACCGCGAGCAGGCGCGGGCGGCGCTGGCGGCCGAGGGCTGGGACGCGGCACCGACGCGGTTGTCACCTTGGGGCCTGCGGATCGAAGGCCGGCGCCCGGTGGCCAGTGGTCCGGCGTTCCAGTCCGGCCTGGTGGAGATCCAGGACGAGGGCAGCCAGCTTGTCGCCGCCATGGTGGGTGCGTTGCCCGGCATGCGGGTGGTCGACTGGTGCGCCGGCGCCGGCGGCAAAACCCTGGCACTGGCGGGGGCGATGGCGAACCGTGGCCAGATCATTGCCTGCGACGTGTCCGCGACCCGTCTGGATGGTGCGGTGCGCCGCCTGCGCCGCGCCGGCGCGCACAACGTCGAACGCCATCTGGTGGAACCCGGCGACAAGTGGGTCAAGCGTCGCGCCGGTTCGTTTCACCGGGTCCTGGTCGATGCACCCTGCTCCGGCACGGGCACCTGGCGCCGCAACCCGGACGCCCGCCTGCGGTTAAAGCAGAGCGACCTTGCCGAGTTGGTTCCCAAGCAAGCGAGTATCCTCAACGCGGCGCAAAGTCTGGTTCGCCCGGGGGGGCGACTGATCTACGCTACGTGCTCACTTCTCGAAGAGGAAAACGAGGCTCAGGTGACCAGCTTCCTGCTTCGCCATCCCGGGTTTGCCGTCGTCCCGCTGGCAAAGGCCTGGCCGCTTGACCAGCCGCTGCCGAACGCCGGTGACTACTTGTCACTGACCCCTGCCCGACACGCCACCGACGGTTTCTTCACCGCTGTGCTGGAGCGCACAGTGTGATTTCGCTGCGCAAAGCGCGTGTCGCCGATGCGATTGCCATTGGCGCGGTCCATGTCGCCGCATGGCGCAGTACGTATCCGGGGATCCTTCCGGACACCTTTCTGGCAAAGATGTCGGTGTCCCGTCAGGCCGCGTTCTACGATGCGGCGATCCGCGGCGGCACGGGCGTGACAGTAGCGACCGCATCAGGGGTCGACGTGCCGGCTGGCAGCGGCCCGCGGATAATCGGCTTCACCACCGCTGGCCGCGCGCGGCAGGTTGACGTCGCCGGCAAGCGTCTGGCCGAGGGCGAGGTCGAAACGCTCTATGTCCTGGATGATTGGCGCGAACGCGGCGTTGGACGCAGGCTGATGCGAGCCGCGGCGGGGCATCTGGTGGATATGGGCTGCAAATCCGCCTTTCTTTGGGTGCTGCGCGACAATCCGAGTCGCTGGTTCTACCAGCGGCTTGGTGGCAGGTCGGTGGCCGAGCAGACGATCCAGATGGCGGGACAGACCGTTGCCCAGACCGCGTTCGTCTGGGACCCGATCGAGCGGCTGCTGGCTGCCTCGCCGCAGGCCTCTTAGCCTGGACCGCGTTGCCGCAGCCTGATCCAACCGATTCCACGACTTTCATCGACATCTGTTCAGAATCGCATGGTCGATTTTGCGCGGAATCGATACGGGACCCGGTGCCGCCATGGCCTGTATGCCGCGGATGGTTTCACGCAACGGCATCACCAGGCACACAGTCCAATGATTATCGGACGACCGGCATCGGGGCCGGTTTGCGCTGGACCCATTCCTGATCGCCAGCGTACTGTATCGCGATCACGCGAGCGGCCAGGCCGGTGCTTCGGCGGTCGTGAGGAAGGGCTGAGACGATGGAATGACCGCTGACTGCTTACCATCCGTTTGGCGGGCAGGCTTGGCCTTCGCCGTGTCCATTCCGGCCTCGCCGCGGCAGAGCACGACCGCGCCTCCGTTGGTTGTGTCCCAACCAGCACAGCCGCGCCGCGTTCTGATGATCGATGATGAGGAAATATCGCGATGGGTTGCGACAGATGCGGGGCGGCCAGGCGGCAGGGGTGCGGGGGGCGTACGGTTAGACCATGACAGTGGCCACCTCACCTAACCCGCTTATCCTGAACGTCGACGGCGAAGCGGCCGGCCTGTGCGCCAAGACGGGGTCGCTGCGACTGGCCGATATGGAGGTCATGGAGGCCGGCGACGGCGGCACGGCGCTAACCTTGATTGCTCGGCGTCCGCCGTTGCTGGTCCTGCTGGACACCACCCTGCCTGACGTCGATGGGCCAGAGATCTGTCGCCGTATCAAGGCATCCTGGCCCGATATCATCGTGATCCAGATCGCGGCAGCCGCGACGAGCCAGGCAGCTAAGGTCATTGGCCCGGAGAGCGGCGCGGACTGCTACCTGACGGCGCCGGTCGATCCGTTGGAACTGATCGCGGTGACCCGCGCGATGCTGCGCCTGGGTCGTGCGGAAAGACAGGCTCAGGAGGTCGACGAGCGCTACCGGATGATCATCGAGAGCGCGATCGATTACGCGGTTCTGACCTGGGGGCTGGATGGCCGGATCACCAGCTGGAGTGCCGGCGCTCAGGCGATGCTGGGCTACCCGCCGGAAGAGGTCATCGGCCAGCCGTGCGCCCGCATTTTCATGGCTGAGGACATTATCGCCGATGTTCCCGAAACCGAGACGCGCGCGGCCCACAGTGGTGCCAGCGTCAGCGTCGAACGCTGGCATCGCCGCCGCGACGGCACGCGTTTCTGGTCGACCGGACGCCTGGTGGCGTTGCATGACCGCCGCGGCAAGGTGGCGGGTTATCTAAAAATTCTATACGACCGGTCGGTGCAGCAGGAGGCCCTTGCCGCACTTGAACGGCTGAACGCCGAGCTGGAGAACCGGGTTGGCGAACGAACCCGCGACCTGGCCGCGGCGAACGAGCGGCTGCGGGCTGAAATCGGCGAACGCGAGAGGGCCGCGAGAGCAGATCCGGCAATTGCAGAAGATCGAGGCCCTGGGTCAGCTCACAGGCGGTATCGCGCACGATTTCAACAACCTGTTGACGGCGATTCTGGGCGGACTGGAAGTGACACGCCGCCGCATCCAGGATCCGAAAAGCCTGAAGCTGATCGACAGTTCAATCAGCGCGGCCCAGCGTGGCGCCAGGTTGATCGCGCAACTCATGGCGTTTGCCCGCAGGCAGACCCTTCATGTGGAGCATCTGCCGCTGAACACCTTGGTGCAGGAGATGCACGAGTTGCTGGAGCGGAGCGTCGGCACCAGCATCGGCGTCAGCTATGATCTGGCCGCCGATGTCTGGCCGGTGATGGCCGATGCCAACCAGATGCAGACGGCGCTGCTGAACCTGGCGATCAATGCGCGCGACGCGATGCCCAACGGCGGCACGCTGCGGATCGCGAGCGGCAATCTGGCGGTCAAGGAGGCCGACGCCGACCTGGCGGCGGGTGATTATGCGACCGTCGCCGTCACCGACGATGGCACCGGCATGCCTGAAGAGGTCAAGACGCGCCTGTTCGAGCCATTCTTCACCACCAAGGAAGTCGGCAAGGGCACCGGGCTCGGGCTTGCCCAGGTCTACGGCTTCATCCATCAGTCAGGCGGATCCGTCCGGGTGCAAAGCGTCGTTGGCGAGGGCACGACGATCACGATCCTGCTGCCCCGCGCCAGCGTGCCCGCGGAACCCAGCGACCCGCGTGAGGCGCGACCTTCCTGAGCGGCGTTGGAGCGATATCCCATCGCGCTGCTCATGGACATCGCTCTAACTCTCTGTTTGATCGCATGATTCACCGCTCCGATGATTCCACCTGCGCGGATAATGCTCTGGCTCAATCCTGCCGGTAGTTTGGCGCCTCGCGGTCAATCGCCACATCATGGACATGGCTTTCGCGCAGACCCGCGCCGGTCACCCGACGAAACCGCGTGTTCGCCTGCAGTGCCGCGACATCCGCGCTGCCGGTGTAGCCCATGCCCGCCTTCAGGCCGCCAACCAGTTGATGCACCACATTGCCGACCGGGCCCTTGTAGCCGACGCGGCCCTCCACACCCTCGGGCACCAGCTTCAGCTGGTCCTTGATGTCCTGCTGGAAGTACCGGTCGGCCGAACCGCGGGCCATCGCCCCCAGGCTGCCCATGCCGCGATAGGATTTGTAGGACCGGCCCTGGTAAAGAAACACCTCACCCGGCGCCTCGTCGGTTCCCGCGAGAAGGCTGCCGATCATGCAGCAGTCCGCCCCAGCGGCAATGGCTTTGACCACGTCGCCGCTGGTCCGCATGCCGCCATCCGCGATCGAGGGGATGCCATGATCCTTGCAGGCGGCCGAGGTTTCAATCACCGCGGTGAACTGCGGCACGCCGACACCGGCGACAATCCGCGTCGTGCAGATGCTGCCCGGGCCAATACCGATCTTCACCGCGTCGACGCCGGCCTCGATCAGTGCCCGCGCCCCGTCCGGGGTGGCGACATTGCCGGCGATGACCTGCGCGGTGTTTGATGCCTTCTTGATCGCTTCCACCGCACGCAGCACGCCCTCGGAGTGACCGTGCGCGGTGTCGACGACGATGATGTCGGTCTCCGCGGCGATCAGCGCGCGGGCACGCGCCTCGCCTTCCGGGCCGACGCCGACGGCGGCGGCAACCCGCAGCCGGCCGAGCTCGTCCTTGTTGGCGAGCGGATGTGACTCCGCCTTGTCCATGTCCTTGACGGTGATCAGACCAATGCAGCGGTAGGCATCGTCGACGACGATCAGCTTTTCGATCCGGTGCTTGTGCAGCAGATGCCTGGCCCGTTCGGCCGCAACTTCCGAGGTCACGGTGACGAGGTTCTCCCGCGTCATCAGTTCATAGACCTTCAGGCTTGGATCTGTAGCGAAACGAACGTCGCGGTTGGTGACGATCCCGACCAGGCGGTTGGTTTCCCGCTCGACCACCGGGATGCCGCTGATCCGCTGCGTGGTCATCAGCAGCTTCACGTCAGCCAGTGTCTGGTCGGGATGGATGGTCAACGGGTTCACCACCATGCCGGACTCGAACTTCTTGACGCGGCGGACCTGGGCGGCCTGTTCCTCGGGGGTGAAGTTCTTGTGGATCACGCCCATGCCGCCGAGTTGCGCCATGGCGATCGCCATCTCGGCTTCCGTGACGGTGTCCATCGCGGCGGAGATCAGCGGGATATTGAGCGTGATGCGACGGGTCAGCCGGGTGACGGTGCTGGTCAGCGCGGGAACGACCTGGGAATAAGCGGGGACGACGAGAACGTCGTCGAATGCCAGGGCCTCTTCCACCCGAGCCGACACAACACTGCTGGCGGGGGGCGACGGAAGCGTTTGCCGGGGAGTATCGAAAGCCATGGGCGGGCGAGCCTTTCCGCTACCTTGGCGCCCCCACATAGGCGGGTGCCGCGGAGTCTGCAAGCGGCGGGTTTGTGACAGGGCGCGCGGCGAACGGCAGGTCGGCACGCTTTGGCGTGGCCGCGACGTCAGATGGCATGAACTCAGCCTCGTGATGAGGCTACGCTCAGCCAGAACCGCCGACCCGAGTTACACTCTCGGCCAGACCGGCGCCGTCACCGCCATCTCCGGTGGATAAACCGTGTCGACACGCCCATCCTGCCACTGCACGATCATCAGCTTCGCATCCACCCGGCGCCCGGCGACATCGTATTTGACGTGCCGTCCCGGAAACAGCAGCGCGGCCCCGTCGCGCAGATCGAAGCCGCGGATCTGCTCGGCGACCTTGTGGCGCTCGACGCTGGCGGCGCGTTCCACCGCGGTGGCCAGTAGCATGATGTGCCCGTAGGCCATGATCGGTTCCTGCAGCATCCATGGCTCCTTGGTGCGGGCGATGTAGCGGCGCTCGATATCCTCCAGGCCCCGCCCGGCTCCACCGGCGGTGATGATCATCATGCCCTGAACCACATCCTTGCCGGCATTCGCCACCAGCTCCGGCGTCGCCCAATGGCCGCCGCTGCCGACCACCGGCAGCTTGCCGCCGCCAAGGCCGAACTCGGCCAGCTTGTCCAGGATGATCTTGTCATCCGGCACGTTCGATGGCAGCGCCAGCAGAAAATCCGGACGCGCCGACCTGACACGCTCGATCAGGGTCGTGGCGTCGGCCAGCGGTGGGGTGAACACCTGATCGACCACCGCGGTCAGCCCCAGATCGGCCAGCACATGACTTCGGATCGGTTTGAGGAAACTGACGGAAGAGGCGGTGTTGTCCGAAATGATGGCGACCCGCTTGAGCCGCTTGCCGGTCGCGCGCTGTGCCAGATCGAGGATCGTCGGCAGCGCCTTCTCGGCCTGATCCACCGCGGTGGGCGAGGACTGGAAGATGTAATGGAAGCCACGTCCGGTGATCAGGTCCGAGTAGGACTGGGTGAACCAGGGGATCTGCGCGCGCTCCGTCACCTCGGTGACCGCCAGAGTGAAGGTCGAGAGCCAAGCACCGAAGCCGCCACAGACGTCGGGCTGCTGCGCGATCATCCGCTGGGCGGCGTTCTTGGCGGTCTCGGCCGAGTCTCCCGCGTCGAACTGCAGCAGACGGGCCTTGGCGCCGCCCAGCGCCTTGATCCCGCCGGCCGCGTTAAGGTCGTCGATCGCCATCTCGGCGCCACCGCGCTGTAGCTGACCCTCGCGTGCCCAGGGGCCGGAAAGTGGACTGATCATGGCGAATGTCACCGACGCCGGCTGCGCGCGCGCCGCGCCAACCACCGGCAGCATCCCCGCGCCCGCGAGCAGGGTTCGCCGTCGCATGCTGCCTCGTTTCGCCATTGTTGCCTCCCGCTGTTGTTTACCGACAGCAGCGCATGGCGGCGGGACGGTGTAAAGCAGGCCGCGGTTTCATCATCTCATATCGGGCGAGGCCTGCGTTGACCGGTATGCGCGCCGGTTGGGCGAGCGAGCACGCGAGCGAGGGGACTGGGCGCGCGAAGGAGGGGGCGGCGCGCGCGGCATGACTCTGATACTGATCGGTGCAGGCGCAAGCGCAAGCGCAGATCAGTATCAGAAAGCCGGGTGGTCTGCGTTGCTGTATCAGCGGTGCAGGAACCTCGTGATCGGGAACAAGGCAGGCGGCGAGGTGACCCAGCCCCCGGCATTCGGTCGCCCGGTTAATCCCAATAATCCGGAGCCCTTAGCTGTGATCTGGACTCCATGACTCTTCTGGCGGAATCAACGTGATGATCACTGGCAAGACAACGCTGATCGCCCACCTCGGCTACCCCACCGAGGCGTTCAAGGCGCCGATGATCTACAATCCGTGGTTTGAGCTGAAGGGCATCGATGCCGTCGTGATGCCCACGGGCGTCAAGCCAGCGGACTATGTCGACTTTCTGCGGGCACTGTTCAGGCTGACCAACATTCGCGGGGCGCTGGTGACGATGCCGCACAAGGTAACGACCGCCGCGATGATGGACGAATTGACCACCACCGCGCAGGTCGCCGGCGCCTGTAACGCCATTCTGCTCCGGCCCGATGGTTCGCTGCTGGGCGACATGTTCGACGGTGCCGGCATCACCCGTGGCCTGGCGCGCAACGGGCGAACGATCACCGGTTCACGCGCGCTGGTGGTCGGGGCGGGTGGTGTTGGTTCGGCGATCGCCGCCTCGCTCGCCGCCGCGGGTGTCGCCAGGCTGGGTCTGTTCGATACCCACGCCGCCTCGGCGGAGGCGCTTGCCGATCGTCTGCGGCAACACTATCCGGCGCTCGAGGTCGCCACGGCTTCCAACGACCCCGATGGCTTCGACATCGTCGTGAACGCGACGCCGATGGGCATGAACGAGGCGGACCCTCTGCCCGTCGATGTCGATCGAATCGCTTCAGGCAGTTTTGTCGGCGAGGTTGTGATGAAACAGGCGTTCACGCCTCTGCTTCGACGCGCGATGGATAAAGGCTGTACCGTTCAGGTTGGAACAGACATGCTGTTCGAGCAAATTCCGGCGTATCTCGAATTCTTCGGCTTTGGAACCAGCACGGCGGAAGAATTGCGCCGCGTTGCCAGGCTCGACATCTGACCGGTTCCCGTGTGCCGAACGCCTGGGAACGCCCGATGCCGCTGAGCGGCAGCAGCTTCCGCACACGGCGCTGTCGCGGTTGGGAAACCCTGTAATCGGCGATCATAAGCGAGACGAGCTTGCCACGCTCGGAGTGTTAACGATCGCATCGGACTTCGCGCGAATTCCCCCATCGCCTGGCTTGATCCATGTTTTAGCGTTTCGTATTCCCTTATGGTGCCGTTATCAATCCCGCTTCCGGCCGATATCGAGCTCGGCGACGAACGTAAAGCTTGCATTGATGGTGCGCTGCACAATATGGAGGATAGCGCGAATTATCGCGTCATTGTGATCAAAGGCTCGCCCAGCCATGAGACACCCCGATAAACCCGAGCCCAGCCGCAACGGCACGCCGCACGGAACGTCTCTGTCGACGTGGCTTCCCGTCCTGGCGGCGATGGCGATCATGCTGACCGGCTGCCTAAGCACCTTCCTTGTGCTGCAGTTGGATGAATTCCGCCCCAAGCTTGGCGACATCGTCGCATTCAAGCCAGGGTCGGAGGACACCGACATGTGGCAAATGACCATCCCGGCGATGGTCTTGTCAGCCGCGGGCGTGCCAGGTCAGACATGCTCGCTTGACCCGAACGTCATGGCTGAAAAAGGCGGCAGCGTTGTTGTTGAGGATCTCCAGCACGCGCCCTCGCTCAGCTATCGCATTCACTGGGCGGGCTCAAAGACGGCGCAGGCCGCCGGCAACTGCGGTGGTTCCGCCAATCTGCGGATTTCCCGCACCGACCTGCAAAGACTGGCCAACGCGGCAGGCGGTTTTGGCGTCGGCGACAAGGGCATCGTCCGCTAGCCGGTTCGAACGATGATGCGCTGGATGCACCTTGCGTGCGTCTGATAGGCTGGTCAGATGGTATTCGCCCAGATGGCATCTGATCAGATGGTATTCTACACATGGTATCCGCACCGGCGCCGATCTTCGAAGCCCTGATCGTTCCCTATCGCAGCCTGACGCGAAAAGGCGCGACGATCGTTGTCATCAGCCTGTTGGTCTTGAGCGCGGCGGTGGCTCTGCGCTTCTGGCTGGTGGGTGCCTGGCCGATCGCGGCGTTCAGTCTGGTCGACGTGCCCCTGGTTGGATTGCTTCTGACGATCAACATGCAACGGGCGCGTGCCAGCGAACTGATCATGCTGAGCAGCCACGAGTTGACGGTTATACGAACCGATCCGGCGGGGCGGCGCAAACAGGTCTCGCTGCCGTCGGCGTGGCTGCGGGTTGATCTTCAGGCCGGCCGAGGCATCCCGCGCGTGATCGTCAGCAGCCATGGGCGCGATTGCGAGGTTGGCGCCTTCCTGCACGAACCGCAAAAACTGTCACTGTTCGAAGGTCTTCGCGATGCCTTGCACCGGTCTCGGAATCCGCAATTCGACAACCCGCAACTGCGCGACAGCGCTTGATTCGATCATGCTCTGAGTCCCTTTGTTTGAGAGAGCGATGGGCGTCCGAGATTGGTTCAACCTTGGACGGTCGCGCGCCAGCCGTGTCCTCCCGACCAGGCGGCACGGTGGTTAACCGCTAAACAAGCGCGAGTTGAGCGGCCAGCGGAAAAACCGCACGCCTTACCCCGGCAGACCCTTGCTGGTGGAATACTCGAAATGCAACGCCCGATCGGGATGAACGATGGGGAAGATCGCGTGCGCCGCGACAGCTGCTTCGCTGAAGCCTTGCAAGATCAGCTTCAGCTTGCCCGGGTAGGTGGCCACGTCGCCGATGGCGAACACCCCCGGCAGGCTGGTCTGGCCACTGGCGGGATCAACCGTCACGTGATGCGCCTCGCTTTGCAGGCCCCAGGCCGCGATCGGTCCCAGATCCATCGACAGCCCAAAGAACGGCAGCAAAACATCGGCCGGAAGGAGTTTGACCAGACCGTCCAGCGTCGCCACCTGCACCGCGGTCAGTATCCCGTCGTCCCCCGCCAGGCCATGCAACTGGTAAGGTATCACCAGTTCGATCTCGCCGTTGCGGGCTGCTTCATCCAATCGGGCAGCACTTTCCGGCGCAGCGCGGAACTTGGCCCGGCGATGCACGACGGCGACCCGGGCGATGTCCTTCAACGCCAGAGCCCAATCGACCGCCGAATCGCCGCCGCCGGCGATCACCACGCGCTTGCCGCGCAGATCCTCGCGACGGCGAACATAGTACTGCACCGCGCCGCTGGCCTCAAAGCCGGCCAAACCGTCCAGCGGTGGTCGGTTCGGGCCGAACGCGCCGGCGCCGGCTGCGACAATGACAGCTTTGGCGCGAATATGGTCACCGAGGTTCGTGGTCAGCGCGAAGGCGCCGCGTTGGCCGCTGAGACCGTCGACCTGCCGGCCAAGCAGACGGGGTGCCTGGAACGGAGCGATCTGCTGCTCCAGGCGGGTGATTAATGCGCCAGCCTCGATCGCCGGGTGCGCCGGGATGTCGTAGATCGGTTTCTCGGGGTAGAGCGCGGCGCACTGGCCGCCGACATCGCCCAGAGCGTCGATCAGCACGCTGGACAGCTTCAGCATGCCCAGCTGGAAAACCGCGAACAATCCGACCGGACCAGCGCCAACAATCGCCACATCGGTTTCGATTTCATGTGTCATGCCCGCCCTATACGTCGCTGCTTCTTTCGTGCAAGCACCATAAAAACTCGGTGACGCTGGGTCGTAACGGCCGCGCAGCCGCCCACGTTATCGAAAACACAATTACGGAGGCAGGAAACCCATGGCTTGGCTCGCCCGTGGCTAACAGTGCTGTTGTCGCCATTCCAGCGCGGGACGAGGCCGAACGGATCGGGCGTTGCCTGAGTGCGCTGAACGAGCAAATCCGGCTTCCGGATGCGGTAGTGTTGTCGCTGAACAACTGCGTGGACAAGACCGAGAGCATCGCGCGCGCTCTGGCGCCCGGCCTGCGCTTTCCGCTGCATCTGATATGCCACGACCTGCCGCCCGGGCAGGCCACCGCGGGTCACGCACGGCGTCTGGTGATGCAGGCCGCCGCGGCGCGGATCGGGCCGAACGACGTGTTGCTGACCACCGATGCCGACGCCGTGGTGCCGCCGGACTGGGTTGTACGCAATCTGGTCGCGGTTCAGAATGGTGCCGATGTTGTCTGCGGCCGGGCGATGATCGATCCGGTGGAGGCGGTAATGATCCCGGCGCATCTGCACGCGGATGACGCCCAGGAGTGCCGTTTGATCGCTTTGCTGGACGATCTGGCGTGGCTGCTCGATCCCGAAGCACACGATCCGCCGCCGCGCCATACCGAGGCGTCCGGCGCCAGCCTGTCCGTCCGGGTTGACGCGTTTCATCGGGTTGGCGGCATTCCGGCGATCCCGTCCGGTGAAGACCGAGCCTTCGTGCGGGCGTTATGGATGATTGACGCCCGCGTGTGCCACGATCCGGCGATCGCGGTTGTCGTGTCCGGCCGCGTCGAGGGCCGAGCCGAGGGTGGAATGGCGGAGGCGATAAGCCGGCGGATGGTGCGCCAGGACATCTTCACGGACCAGCAGGTCGAACCGGCCGTTGACGGTTTTCGCCGCTTCAGCTTGCGCAATCGGGTTCGGCGGGTTTGGACGGGATCACGGGATCCGGCGTTGGCCAGCGATCTGGCGCTTCCCCGTGACGCTGTGGGGATTGCCCTTGCGCATCGCTTCTTTGGTGCGGCCTGGGCCGAACTGGAGGCAAGCAGCCCCGCGCTGCGACGGCGGCGGGTTCGTTTCGTTGATCTCGCGGTCGAGATCGCGGCGGCGGACGCGTTGCTGCTGCGTTGCACGCCCGCGCCCGAAATCCTCGCGGCCGACTAGATGTCTTCACTATTGAACGCGATCACCGAACTTGTTCCCTGGATGCAGGGCCGCGCCGGTTTGTTGGACCGCGACGCGGCGTTCCCGAACGAGGAAGTCGCACGGTTGCGCCAGGCCGGCGCGTTGTCACCGCCGCTGCCCGTGCTGAGCGCCGGCGGATCCGACGAACTGGCCTTGCTGCTCAGCCTGGTGGGACAGGGCAATCTGTCTGTCGGCCGGATACTGGAGGCGCATGTCAACGCCGTCCATCTGATCGCTAGGTATGGCGCGGGAACGCCAGCCGATGACGGCGTCCTGTTTGGGCTGTGGGTCACCGATCCGCCCAGCAACAGGCTGCGCTTTCGGCGAACCGGCAGCCGCATTGCCTTGACCGGCGGCAAACAGTTCTGTTCCGGAGCAGGGCATACCAGCGGCGCCGTGGTAACGGCCTTGGACAACGACGGCGATACCCGGATGCTGGTCGTGCCGATGGGCATCGGCGAGGTGATCACGCCGCTGCCCTCCCCGCTTCAAGGCATGCGGGCCGCGGTGACCGGGGCGGTCGACTTCACCGGCTGCGAGATCGCCGCCGATCGCCTGCTGGGCCAGGCGGGTGATTATCTGCGGGAACCAGACTTCTCCGCCGGTGCATGGCGTGGCTCCGCGGTCGCGTTGGGCGGGCTGATCGCATTGCTGGATCAGGCCATCGAACAACTCCGCGACTCCGGGCGGCTTGACAATCCTCATGCCCAGGCTCGTCTGGGCGAGGCCCTAATCGCGCGGGAGACCAGCCGGCTATGGGTCATGGCGGCAGCGCACGCCGCCGAGGACGCGACCGCCGAAACCGGCCACCGCGTTGCCTCCGTCGGCCTGGGACGCATCGCGGTGGAGACAGCCTGCCTGGATACGATGCGTCTGATCCAGCGCTCGATCGGACTGACGGCGTTCCGCCAGGGCAATCCGATGGAACTTATCTGTCGCGATCTGTCAACCTACCTGCGCCAACCCGCGCCCGATGAGGTGCTGACCGAGGCGGCGATGTGGTTCGCCGCGCATCCGCGGATCGGTCTGTGAGCACAGCGGCGGACTACCACCGGTGGTGGAGGGCGCTGCCGGAGGGAACTCTGGATGACGTCATCGGCGGCGGGACCTGTCTGGTCCTCGCACCTCACCCTGACGATGAGAGCCTTGGGTGCGGCGGCCTGATCGCCCGATGTGCCGCGATCGGCCGACCGCCGCTGGTCGCTGTCCTGACGGATGGCGCCGGTTCGCATCCAAACTCCCATGCGTTCCCGCCGTGTCGATTGCGTGCCCAGCGCGCTGGGGAGGCACAGGAGGCCGTGCGCCGGCTCGGTCTGTCGCCAGACCGGCTGGTTTTTCTGGATATGCCCGACACCGCCGCGCCGCATGCCGGCCCGGTGTTCGAGACGATCGTTGCGCGCCTGGCGGGCCTGATCCGTGCCGAGGCGGACTGCACCGCCATCCTGGCACCGTGGCAGCACGACCCGCATTGCGATCATGCGGCGGCATCGCTCGTCGCCGCGGCTGTGGCTGACAGTGCCGGGATCAGACACAGATCCTATCCGGTCTGGGGCTGGACCCTGCCGGCGACGCACCGCGTTCCCGGATCACCGACCGCGGGCTGGCGTCTCGACATCGGTGCTTTCCGTTCCGCCAAGCAAGCCGCGATCCAGGCCCATCAATCGCAATACGGCGACCTCATCACCGATGACCCGGCCGGCTTCCGGCTTCCGGCGGAGCTGCTGGCGGTATTCGACAGCGCCTATGAGACATTCATCCAGCCATGACAGCATCACGCCCCGCCAGCCATTTCCAGCGTCTGTATGACGCCAACCCGGATCCCTGGGCATTCACCACCAGTGCATACGAGCAGGCCAAATATCGCCATACCGTGGACGCGCTCATGGACCGGCATTTCGTTTCGGGGCTGGAGGTCGGCTGCTCGATCGGCATCCTGACCCGGATGCTGGGACCGCGATGCAACAGCCTGCTGGGCATCGATATCGTCGAGGACCCATTATCCGCCGCCCGCGCACGCTGCGCCGACCAGCCTCAGGTCAGCTTCGCGCGCATGCAGGTGCCACTGGACTGGCCGGCTGAACGCTTTGATCTGATCGTTTTTTCCGAGGTGCTGTATTTCCTTTCGGCCACGGATATCGCGTCATGCGCGCGCCATGTGATCGACAGCCTGCTGCCCGGAGGCACCGTTGTTCTGGTCAACTGGCTCGGGCCGACCGACGATCCCAGCCCCGCGGACGCCGCGCCGGATCGGTTCATCGCGACCGCGCAATCCGCGCTGCGGGTCGTCCGGGCCGAACGTCACGAGCGTTACCGGCTGGATATCCTGGAACCGGCATAGCAGCTTTACCGAATGATCCGGCTGGCAAGGTTGCCGGAACCACAATGGATCGATCAAGCTGACTTCCACCGGGCGGTTCGAAATCGCTTCGTCACACCCATCAGCGCGCGACGGGCCGTCATGGCGTCGTGGGCAAGCCTCAGCAGATCGGGAACCTGCGCCGGCCGGGCCAAGACCGAACGCAACACGTTGCCGAAGCCGATGCCGCCGTCGCTGCGCAGCGCGATCAACGCCGCTGGCGGCACGGTCCGTTCAGCGGGATCGCAGATCGCCCGCACGACGATGAACGGCAAGCGGTAGGCCACGGCGATCCGCGCGATCGCGCCGCTCTCAAGATCGATCGCATGCGCCAACGTCGCCACGTGCAGATCGTGCTTGCCCGCAGCATCCGGCACGACGTCGTATCCTCCAAACGTGGTATGGCCGGTGAAGCCGCCGAACCGTTTGGCCAGAACCGGATCGGCGGAAAACGCCTGGTCCTGCCACAAGACCACCGAAGGCACGATCACCACGCCCGGCCGCAGCAAGGGATCGAGACCGCCCGCCAACCCGAAGCTGACCAGCGCGGTGGCACCTGCCTCGATCAGGCGGGCCGCCGCGACCTCGGCGCCTGCCGGTGTGCCGCCACCTACCTGAACGGGGCAGCCGCAGCGTGCCGCAATGCGCGCCTCCGCCGCCAGGCCGACGACAAATCCAAGCATCGTCGTGGTCAAAATCCGACTTCGACCCGGGCGCCGTTGCCCCGGCGCAGATTGCGGTAGCGGGCCAGGGCCAGAAGCGGAAAATACAGCTTGTAGCCGTGGTAACGCAGGTAGAAGACGCGGGGAAAGCCAACCGCCGTAAATGGCGCCTCGGTCCACTCGCCGTCGCGCGTCTGGGTCGTGGTCAGATAGGCGATGCCACGCGCCGTGGCCGGATGAGCGAGCGCGCCGGCCGCCATCAGGCCCAGCACCGCCCAGGCCGTCTGGCTCGGCGTGCTCTGTTTGTATCGGCCTGGGGGCGCCGCGCCATAGCTTTCCTCGTCCTCGCCCCAACCGCCATCTGCGCGCTGGACCGAAACCAGCCAGTCGACCGCGCGCGCCATCGCCGGGTCATCATGGGCGATGCCAGCGGCGTTGAAGGCGCACAGCACCGACCACGTGCCGTAGATGTAGTTGGTGCCCCAGCGGCCGAACCAGCTGCCATCCGCCTGCTGGTCACGCCGCAGGTATTCCAGCGCCCGCAGCATCACCGGATCGCTGGGCTGCATCCCAAGCTGCGCCAGGAACGAGACGCAGCGGGCGCTGACGTCGGCGGTCGGCGGGTCCAGCAGCGCGCCGTGATCCGCGAACGGTATATGATTGAGATAATGGTGGGTATTCTCCGGCTCGAACGCGCCCCAGCCACCGTCGGAGGACTGCATGCCGATGACCCATTCGCGTGCGCGGTCGATGGCATCGGCGTGCACCGGGTCACCGTTGCGATGCAGCAGAAGCCCGACCACGGCTGTGTCGTCGACGTCCGGATAATGCGGATTGGCATACTGAAACGCCCAGCCGCCGGGCCGCAGGTCGCGACGGCGCACCGCCCAGTCACCGACCACCTGGGTAATCTGCAAAGGGCGCAGCCAGCGACACGCCGCGTCGGTCGATGCCCCGGCTTCCGCCAGTGCATGGCCAGCAAGCCCGGTATCCCAGACCGGCGAAAGGCAGGGCTGGCAGTAGGCCCGTTGCTCGTTGATCACCAGCAGCCTTTGCACCGACCGCCAGGCAATCGCGACATCCGGATGGTCGGACGGGTAACCCAGCGCATGGAACATCATCACGCTGTTGGCCATGGCCGGGTAAATCGCGCCCAGTCCATCCTCGCCGTTCAGCCGCTGGGTCACGAACGCCACCGCCTTGTCGATGGCGCACCGCCTTGGTGCTTTCGGAAACAGCGGTTCCGCTGCGCGCAGCGCGACATCGACACCCTTGAAGAATTTGCCCCAGGCCGAACGGTATGGTCCGCGGATCCAGTCGGTCACCCGTTCCGCGGGTGTGCAGAACAGTTCCGGTATCATGATGTTATTCGGATTGCAAGCCTTCGGGCGCAACGCCATCAGCACCAGCAATGGCACGATCACGGTGCGGGACCAGTACGACACCTTTGACAGATGAAACGGAAACCATAGCGGCAGGTGCATGATCTCCAGCGGCATGACCGGCACCGCGCGCCACGGCACGGCGCCGAACAAGGCCAGCTGAGCGCGGGTGAAGACGTTCGTTCTCTCGGCTCCGCCAGCCGCCAGGATCGCCTTTCGCGCCCGGCGCATGTGCGGGGCATCCGGATCATCGCCGATCGCCTTCAGCGCGAAGTACGCCTTGACGCTGGCCGAGATGTTGAAGGCCCCGTCGTGAAACAACGGCCAGCCGCCATGGGCACCTTGTGCTTCGCGCAGATAAACACCGATCCGACGCTGCAGATCCGGGTCGATCCGATCCAGGAAATGCTCCAGCAGCACGTACTCGGCCGGAATGGTCGCATCCGCTTCAAGCTCGAAGACGAAGTGCCCGTCCGGCTTCTGGTGCCGCGTCAATGCCGCGACCGCACGATCGACGGCGTCGCGCAATGCGGCGTTGTCGACAACCGGTGCTGCGAGCGCGTCAGCGATCATCATCCCTGGGGGCGGTCCTGTTGTTGCTATCGAAGCGAGAGAACGACATCGGCGGCAGCACGACCAGACCTGATCGCACCCTCGATCGTGGCGGGCAATCCGGTGGCTGTCCAATCACCGGCAAGCGCCAGGTTCGATACCAGGTCAGTCTGCGACAGCGGTCGTCTCGTCTCCTGTTCCGCCGTCGCGGCGAAGGTCGCCCGCTTCTCCTTGACCACGCGGAAGGCGGGCAGCGTGGGCTTGACACAGGCGGGCAGCGCCAAGGCATCGACGACATCCGGCCAGACCCTGGTGGCGATGGCCAGCGCGGGATCATCCACCACATGGTTCGCCGCGCTGATGGTGACCGAGACATGGTCCGGCTTGGTGAACAGCCATTCCGCCGTGCCCGCTGTCAGGCCGATAAATCCGGTTCGCCCCAGCGGCCCTTCCGCGGCGGCGGTATGACGGAAGTGGATGTTCAGGATCGCCTGGAACGCGTTCGGCGCGACCAGCCCTGGCAACAACCCGGTGGCGATCCAGGGCGGCACCGCGAGCACCACGCGATCGTCCCGGTCGATCTTGATCGGTTCGGCCGATCCCCGCAGGGCGGACACCCTGCCCGCTTCGATCGACAACCCCGCGACGCGGCTATTGAACCGCAGCTCGGCGCCACGCGCCCGCAACAGCGCGACCGCCGGATCAATCAGCGCGGCTGACAAGCCCGCCTTCGGCAGGATCGGCAGGCATGCGTCAGCGCCGAGCAGCAAGGTCTCACGCATGACCACGCCAAGCAGGCGGGCAAGCGCTTCCTGCGGCGGGGTGTTGAGGGCAGCGACGGCGAGAGGCTCCAGCAGACGCCAATACAGCCGGCCGCGGCGCATGCTGTCGGCCACCGGCGTATCGTCCCGGATGCGTGCGATCCGCGCCATGCGAAGATAGTCCGATAGCTTCGTGTCCGGCACCCGACGCGCGGGGTTCAGGATCCACCAGGGAACTGATCCCTTGTTCGGGCGGACCTTCCACCGCGCATGGGTCTTGAGGTCCATGAAGGGAAAGATCGCCTGATCCAGCGGCTGGAAGCGGTCCTCGGCGTTGGTTTCGGCGATGTAGGCCATAGCCGCCCGGTTGCCCGACAGCAGCAGATGATTGCCGTTATCGATCCCTAGGCCGAGTTCCTTGTCGAAAAACGATCGGCAACGCCCGCCTGCCGCGGGTCCGCCTTCGTGAACAACGACGGATCGGCCCTTCGCGGTCAGTGACAAGGCTGCCGCCAGGCCGGAAAGACCCGCGCCGATAATATGGATCTGATTCATCCGCGGCGATGCTTCCGCCCTCGGCCCGACCGGCGAACAGACACGTCAGGACCCATGCGCCGGTAAAAGCAGGTCAAAGCAGGTCAAAGCAGGCACAAGGTGCGTAGCTCGCGGCGCATGGCGGCCGGCAGGTTCTCCAGCCCATCGACCAGCCCCAGCGCCGGCAGGTCGGGCGGTGCGTCGCCGGGATCGAGATACCGCCAGCCCTGGAACGGCCGGGTGGGTCGTCCTGAGATCGGGACGATATCGGGATCGAGGATGAAACTGGTGCAGGCGGTCATGTCGGCGCGCCGATCTTCAACAATGTCGAGGATGCGCTGACGCGCCAACATCGTTCCGGCTATGACCCAATAAAGCGAACCACCATCGACCACCTCGGCATGGCGGCGCGGGAAATTCCGGGTGCGATGGCGCAACGGCGGATGTTCGCGTATCCGCTCGGCCTGCAGGTCGCGGAGATGTTCGGTGTCACGCACACCGACGGCCAGTTTGGTGAGATGCAGCATGGATCAGCGACTCGGTTGGACGCGGTGGCGTCATGTCAATGTAGGCGCAATCCCACGCCGCTCCACCCGCCGCGACCGGCATATGTTCTCAACATATCAGAAAGTCCGCCCGCCGGATGAAATGATCACCTGATCTACAGTCGGCCCAGGCAACGGCTGGTCGAGCTGTGGTGGTTGCCGGATCTGCCGCATGCCTGTCGCACCGGCGCCAGGGTGGTGCCGGCCGGTCGCTTGGTGCAGCCGGCACCGGTTGATGCGACGGCGGGGATCGCACGGTTCTTCGGGCTGGACTGACACACGCCGAAGGTGCCTACTGGCGGGTAGGGAGAGATGGAGCACCAGGCACATGAGTGCTTTCGCGAGCGCCGCCGGCTTGGTCCCGGAAGCGGGGCCGCTCGAACAACGCTATCGCCAATCGGCCGCATTCCGGGCCGCATCTGATCAGACCCAGGTCACCCCGACGCACATCCACATCGCGGTCGCCAACGGTCTTGGCTGGGGTTTCGATGGCATGGACGGCGTGATCTTCGCGCTTGCATCGCCCTTGATCATCAAGGACTTCGGGCTGAGCATCCCGCAGTACCGAACGGGTCTGCAGATCGCGCTGCTGGTCGGGATCGCCGGCATGTTCGCCTGGCCCTGGCTGGCTGATCGTTACGGACGGCGATCGCTGCTCGCCATCAACATAGCCCTGTTCTCCCTGATGATGCCGGTGCTGGCGATCTGCACCACCTGGGCCGCGTTCGTCGCGGTACGCTGTGTGGTGAACTTCGCACTCAACGGCGAGTGGTCGCTGGGGTCCATGCTGGTGGCTGAGACCTGGCCGGCTCGCTTGCGCGGGCGTGTCATCGGCATCAACCGCGGCACGTGGTGCTTTGGCGCCGCTTTGGCGGGTGCGATCGCGACCTACATCATTGCGGATTTTGGCTGGCGTTTCGCGTTCGCGGTCCCCGCCGTGGTGGCCCTGATCGCGGTCTACGTGCGGGCCAGATGCCCGGAGTCGCCCTACTGGGTTCGCATGCAAGATCGCAAGAACCGGATCGCCAAAGCGCAGTCCCATGGTGTGCCACTGACGGCCGACGACCAGGAGTGGGTCAGCAAGGCCAGGCGCATCCCGCTGCGCCAACTGTTCCTGCCGGACATGCGGCGGAACACCGGAGTGGCGACGTTCATCGCCTGCTGCTCGACCACCATCTACGGCACCGTCGGCGGTTGGATGCCGCTTTATCTGGCGCAGGAGAGACATTGGTCCACCGCGATGTATGGACAGTTCTATATCTGGTGGGGACTGGTTGGCTTTCTTGGCCTGCTAGCCTCGGGCTGGATCTCCGATCGGTTCGGGCGGCGGCCTGCGTTCTATGTCATGCTGGCGGAAGGGGCGCTGTTCATCACGCTTTGGGTGTTCGCCAAGACGAATACCGAGCTGTGGATCTACGGCCTGCTGTGGGGCATCGGCTTCCTGGGTTTCTGGGGGCCCAGCATGATCCTGACGGCGGAAATCTATCCGACCCGCATTCGGGGCGTCGGCAATGGCTTTTCGTGGTCCGTCGCCTGGCTGTTTGGTTTCGTGCTGTGGCCGTTCCTCGCCGTCGGGCTGCAGCAGCACACCGGCTCGTTCGCCGCGGCTTTCCTGCTGATACCTGTAGCGATGGCCTGCATGGCGCTGGGCGTCTGGTGGTTCACTCCCGAACATGCCGGGCAGGAGCTGGATCAGATCGCGACCTAGTGGGTAAAATCCGACGGAAAGTTCCGTCGAATTTTATCCGCTAGCACTTGATTGGTTGGGTCGATTCACCCGACTGCGAGGATGCGTCTGTCGGGATCGGACCACTAGGAGGAGAGGACACACATGAACAAGGGCATTCTGCTGGTGGGCTTCGACTACACCAACGCCCATGCCGACGAGTTCCACGACTGGTATGATCTGGAACATGTTCCGGAGCGGCAGCGTGTAGCCGGCTTCGGCCTATGCGAACGCTGGATCAGCGTCGCCAATCCAAAGCAGGCGGTGGCGACATACGACCTGGAAAGCCACGCGGTGCTGTCCAGCGACCCCTACAAGGCCATCGCCCATGAGAACCTCGCGATCTGGTCAAAGCGGGTCGTGGCCATGTGCACGCGGCTGATCCGGTTTGACGGGGAACAGACGCTGCCGGGCAATCTGGACAGTCCCGCCGGCGCCGGCGGTCTGCTGGTCAACGCGATGAACGTGGTGGCGGAGCACGAAACCGAATTCAATGAATGGTACGACCATGAGCATATCCCCGCCCTCGCCGCCGTGCCGGGTGTGCTGTCGGCGCGGCGTTTCCGCGACCCCAAGGGCTCGCACCGTTATCTGGCGCTGTATCATTTGAAGACGCCCGAAGTGACGATGGGACCCGAGTGGAAAAACGCCGCGGCAACGCCTTGGACCGAGCGGCTGCGGCCGCATTTCAGGGATCATCTGCGCATCCTGACCCGGCGCTATGTTCGCGGCGCTTAGCGCGCGATGGTCTGAGGTTGCACCGACCTCGGACACCAATCGCCCGCTCAAACAACGGGAATGAGAGCAGCTCGCGGAGCCTGGACAACGACAAGCGGCCTGCGTCGGACGCGAGCCCAAGATGATTGTAATTTTGCTTCAGCACACCGCCGGCGTGCTTGATCCACAACCCGCTGCCTGCGAAAAGGCGGTGGCAACTCCGGGGGTCCGACGTGCGCGTGTTCAAGACATCGGCCAACAAGACATCGGCCGCCAAGACATCTGGCGGTAAGCCACTGGCTGCTGGCAAGCCAACTGGCAGCAAGACACTGGCGGCCAAGGCATCGACGCAAAAGGTTCCGGCCGCGAAGCCTTCGGCTGTCACGACATCGGCTGCCACGGGGCCAGCGGCGAAGGCTCCAGCGGCCAAGGCGCTCAGCGAAGGCCAGCTCGCCTACGAGACCAAGCGCGCCGCCAAGGCAGGCATGACGCTGGACAAGTGGCTCAACAGCAAGCAGCGGGAAAAAGAAGCCGAGACGAGGTTAAGGCTGAAGGCAGCCGAGGCCGCCAAGCCGGCGAAGCCGCCAGGCTTCTTCGGTCGCCTGCTGGAACGCGCCCAACGCCCGCTTGGGTCCTGATCAGCCTGATCTCGCCGCCCACGCGGATTGGAGTGTCGATCCGCGGAAGCGGTGGATTACCGTGGCGAACCGGACGCGTAACGGCTGGGTCCTGACCGCGCCGCGGCCTGTGGGCGATGTGGCGACGTTGCTGACGCGGCTGGTTGACGAGGCTGGTGGCGGCGCCGTCGCGCTGGGCGCTGATCTGCCGATCGGTCTGCCCCGGGCCTATGCCGCGACCCGGCCTGAGACGGATTTTCCGGCGTTCTTGCACAACATTCATCAGATGCCTGACTTCTTCAGCGTGTGCGCCAGCCTCGACGATGTGCGCACGGAGCGTCCCTTCTATCCCGCCCGCGGCATCGCCGGCATGACCCGCCTCGCCCACGCCCTGGCATTGGGCCTGACGGATGCGTCCGGGTTGTCACGCGCCTGCGACCGGGCCACAGCCGAACGCCCTGCCGGCGCGCCGGTGTTCTGGACCCTGGGCGCCAACCAATCGGGCAAAGCCGCCATCGCGGCCTGGCAGCACCTTATCCTGCCGGCGATGGTTGACCGCGCTCGGCTGCGCCTGTGGCCGTTTGAAGGACCGTACCGCTCCCTGCTGTCCGCCGGTTCGGTTGCCCTGGCCGAGACTTATCCGGCCGAGGCCTCGCGGCACCTCGGGCTGCGGCTGCGCGGCAGCAAGCGACGACAGGCGGACCGGCGCGCCGCTGCCGGCGCTTTGATCAGCGCGATCGAGCAGCGATCGGCGGAGCCGGACGGCGCGATGCGGAGCGCGGTCCTGGACGGTTTCGGTGCGGATGCGTGTGGCGAGGACCGCTTCGACAGCGTCCTGGGGGTGCTGTGCGTGCTGAATGTACTAGCTGGCAACCGCTCAGACACTGCGCCCGCGGACCCCTGGATCAACCACTGGGAGGGCTGGGTGCTTGGCCAGACGGCAATGCCGATGCCGAGGCTTACCCAGCTCACCGTGCCGGGCATGCCCGGCACCGAGCTTTACCAGAATGCCCGGTGAGCCAAGATGCGTCCAACCGCCGCTATGTATGACCCCCGGCGCTATGGCCAACGTGCCTCCGGCGGCAGGCTCATCAGGATCGCATCCACGTTACCGCCGGTTTTCAGGCCGAACAGGGTGCCTCGATCGTGGATCAGGTTGAATTCGACATAGCGGCCGCGGCGGACAAGCTGATGGTCCCGCTCCGCCGGTGTCCAGGGCTGTGCCATGCGGCGGCGAATGATCCGAGGGTACACGTCCAGGAAAGCCTTCCCCACATCGCGGACGAACGCGAAGTCGGCCTCTGCGTGGGCGGTCGCATGGTGGTCGAAGAAGATGCCGCCGATCCCGCGCGGCTCCTGCCGGTGCGGCAGATAGAAATAGCGGTCGCACCAGGCTTTGAACGTCGGATAGTAAGCGGGGTCATGGCGGTCGCAGGCAGTCCGGAACGCGGCGTGAAAGTCCGCCGCATCCTCTGACGCCGGCGCGGTTTCAGGCCGCATCGGCGTCAGGTCGCCGCCGCCACCGAACCATCGCTTCGTCGTCACCAGCATGCGGGTGTTGAAGTGCGCGGCAGGGACCAGCGGGCTTTGCATATGCGCTACCAGACTGATGCCGCTGGCCCAAAACCGGGGGTCATCGGCCGCGCCTGGGATCTGGGTCCGGAAGTCGGGGCTGAATTCGCCCCATACCGTAGAGACGCTGACGCCGACCTTCTCGAACACGCGGCCGCGCATGACGCTCATGACACCGCCGCCGCCTTCCTGACCATCCTCGGTCGGCCGGTGCCAGGCAGAGCGTTCGAACCGACCGGCCGGCCGATCGCCGAGTGGTCCGTCATGGGCATCCTCGATCGCCTCGAACGTGCCGCAAAGATCGTCGCGCAGCCGCTCGAACCAGGCCCTGGCCGCCGACTTGAGGGGTTCATGCGACACGGGATGTGGATTTTCCGTCATTGGGGCTTGTTCCTGCGCGGTAGTCGGGATAACCCCCTGCCCGACAGCTTGTTGCAGAAGGTAAAGCTGGTCTTTAAACTGCCTCACATGCCGGCTGTGGGGCAATCAAGCGGGTCACAAGCCGGCGCGTAACAAGACGGTTCCGGGGTCCTTGCAAGCCAGGCCCGGGCCAGACACGGCCCTGGGCCTGATGAAAAGGTGAACCGAGAGAACGTATGGCTGACTTGTCCGCCGCTACTGCCATCAAGCAAGTTCCTTCAGTTAACGTGACCAAGCGCGATCTGCTGCAACCCATCGCCGATGGTGGCGAATTGCGGCACGTCGTCGGCACCCACGTGGGCCGCGGGCCGTCACCCGACAAGCCGTTCGTTCCATGCGGCGAGCGGGTCGGCTGGTTCTCTCCGTGCCATGACAGCCAGTCCGACATCTTTGGATGCGGTCGGCATGGACCCGCGCCGGCGAACCTCGCGCCGCCCCCTTACGCATTTGCGTCCGACACCAAAATCAGGATTGGCTGAACCGTTCAGCCTATGACCCGCGACAGGGAAAACAGCATGGCCGGCCTGCACAAGAGCGAATTCGACAATCCGGTGATCAACTGGATCGACACCCGTCTGCCCGTCTTCACGATGATGCAGAAAGAGTACGGCGTTTTCCCGACGCCGAAAAATTTCAACTATTTCTGGAACTTTGGCGCCTTGGCGCTGGTGAACCTGGTGATCATGATCGTCACCGGCATTTTCCTGGCGATGAACTACCAGCCAAACACGGAGCTGGCGTTCAACTCCGTCCAGCACATCATGCGTGACGTGAACTATGGCTGGCTTATTCGCTACGTTCACCAGAACGGCGCGTCGATGTTCTTCATCGTCACCTACATCCACATCTTCCGCGGGCTTTACTATGGGTCTTACAAGACCCCGCGCGAATTGCTGTGGATGCTGGGCGTGGTCATCCTGTTGCTGATGATGGCGACGGCCTTCATGGGATACGTGCTGCCCTGGGGCCAGATGTCGTATTGGGGCGCGACCGTCATCACTAATCTGTTCTCGGCCTTCCCCATCGTCGGATCGAAGATCGTAACTTTGTTATGGGGCGGCTTCAGCGTGGACAATCCGACGCTGAACCGCTTTTTCGCGCTGCATTACCTGCTGCCCTTCGTGCTGGTCGGCGTCATCTTCCTGCACGTGGCCGCGCTGCACATCACGGGCTCGAACAATCCGTTGGGCATCGACGTGAAATCGCCCCAGGACACCCTGCCTTTCCACCCCTACTACACCATCAAGGACAGTGTCGGGATCTGCGTCTTCCTGATGGTGTTCGCGATACTGGTGTTTTTTGCGCCCAATTATCTGGGCGACCCAAACAACTTCATTCCGGCCAACCCGTTGCAAACTCCGGCCGATATCGTACCGGAATGGTACTTCCTGCCGTACTACGCGATCCTGCGCTCGGTGCCGAACAAGTTGCTGGGCGTCTGCATGATGTTCGGCTCGCTGCTGGTCATGTTCGTGCTTCCCTGGCTTGACACCTCTCGCGTCCGCAGCGCTCGGTTTCGGCCGATCTATCGTCAGCTGATCTGGGTCTGGGTCGCCGCCGTGATCCTGCTGGGCGTCTGCGGCGCGCACAAGCCGTTGGGCATCTGGGTCGTGCTGAGCCGGGTGTGCACGGTGTATTACTTCCTGCACTACCTGGTGATCCTGCCAATCCTCGGCAAACTGGAACGGCCGTTGCCGCTACCCGAAAGCATCAGCCGTCCCGTGCTTGGCGGACGCGGCGGTGGGCCCTTGCCGGGTGGCGCTCCGGCCAAGCCGATGGAGAAAGCATGATGCCCACGGTGCGTTTGTTCAGGGCGGCCCGGTCGCTGTGCGCCGGCCTGCTCACCGCCAGCCTGTTGGGCGGCGGCGTGCTGGTCGCGCCGGCCGCGGCGCAGGAAAGCCCAATGCCGCACGAGAAATGGAGCTTCGAGAAGATCTTCGGGACGTTCGACCTGGCCGCGGCTCAACGGGGGTTTCAGATCTACTCCAACGTGTGCTCCAACTGTCATTCGATGCAGCTGATGCACTTTCGGGATCTTTCCGGCATTGGCCTGGACGAGGCGCAGATCAAGGCCGTTGCTGCCAATGTGACGGTGCCAATGGGGCTGGACGATCAGGGCAATCCGAAGGACGGGCCTGCAACGCCAGCAAGCCAGTTCAAGTCACCGTTCCCCAATGAGGCGGCTGCCAAGGCTGCCAACAACGGCGCCGCGCCGCCAGACCTCTCGCTGATCGTTAATGCTCGCGCGGGCGGCCCGAACTACGTCTATGGCATCCTGACCGGGTTCGTTCCGCCACCCGCCGGGTTCAAGGTCACGCAAGGGCTTTATTATAACAAGATGTTCCCCGGGCATCAGATCCACATGCCGCCGCCCTTGCAGAACGGCACGGTCGATTACACGGATGGCACCAAGAATACGCTCGACCAGGAGGCGCACGACGTCGTCACGTTCCTGGCTTGGACGGCCAACCCGGAACTGGTGGAGCGCAAGCAGATCGGCGTGCGGGTTGTCCTGTTCCTGGTGTTCATGACGGGGCTTACCTACGCCGTGAAGCGCAAGGTCTGGTCCGACGTCCACTAATCCCGTGTTCCAGCCGGTCGTCGGTATCATTGGCGGCTCCGGCCTCTATGATATCGACGGATTGGAGGACAAGGTCTGGCGGCGGGTGGAGACACCATGGGGTGATCCGTCCGACGAGCTTCTGTTTGGCCGCCTGGACGGCATCCGCTGCGTGTTCCTGCCCAGGCATGGGCGAGGCCATCCCACCTCACCGACCCATCTGAATTACCGGGCCAACATCGACGCGCTGAAGCGCTCCGGCGTCACCGATGTGCTATCCTTGTCTGCTGTCGGCAGCCTGAAGGCCGAGTTGCCACCCGGACACTTTGTCGTCGTCGATCAGTTCATCGACCGCAGCTTTGCCCGTGAAAAGAGCTTTTTCGGCGACGGCATCGTGGCCCATGTGTCGATGGCTCACCCGGTTTGCGGCCGCCTTGGCGACGGGTTGTACGATGCCGCCGCTTCATTACGGCTTCCAATTGTTCGGAGCGGGACCTATCTCGTCATGGAGGGCCCGCAATTTCCACCAAGGCCGAGAGCGAGCTATACCGGTCCTGGGGTTGCAGCGTCATTGGCATGACGAACATGCCCGAAGCGAAATTGGCCCGTGAAGCCGAACTTTGCTATGCGACCGTGGCGATGGTCACGGACTTCGATTGCTGGCACCCAGACCACGACCATGTCACGGTCGAGGCCGTTGTCCGCACTCTGCTCGGTAATGCCGACAAAGCACGCGGCCTGATCCGTGCTGTCATACCCTGGGTTGGCAAACAACGCTCGGTTTGTCCCTGCGGATGCGACCGAGCGCTGGAGAATGCCATGATCACGGCGGCAGACAAGCGGGACCCGGGGCTGGCCAAGAAACTCGACGCTGTCGCCGGGCGGGTCCTCTAGGGTCTGATCGCCTCAGGTTGAAGCGATCAGACTCGGCTTACTTCGCGGCTGTTTCAGCAGTTTTTGGCGCAGTCAACGCTTTCGTCGTTTGGATAGCGGTCTCTATCGTTTTCGGGTTGGCGTTCGCTGCCCCTGCACCCAGGCGGACCCCGCCGTCCGACTGCGGCACCGTGATCGGCTTCACCTCGACCGGCGCGACCCCTTTGTGCTGGATGTCAAGTCGGTCCGCGACCTTTGGAGCCAGGTCAACCACTCGACCATTCACATAGGGCCCGCGATCCTCGATCCGCACCGTAGCGGTCTTACCGTTGGCAAGATTCGTTACCGATGCGACACTGCCCAGCGGCAAGGTCTTGCTTGCCGCGACATTGGCGTTGGGATCCATTCGATGTCCATCCGCCATCTTCCTGTTGGCAAAGCTATGCGCATAGAACGACGCTTTGCCTTTCTGTTTGCGTCCGGAATGGTCAATGTGCCCCGCCGGCTGCGCCGACACGGGCGGCAGTTTATTCAATTGGTCCGCTTCCTGCTGCGCTGCCGGTGAATCGGGTGGCGGTGCAGCAGAAGCTCCGGCGACAATTCCACACAACAACCCGGCCGCGACTGCGACATGCCAGTTCCTCATCCACATTCCCCTTCTTGCCGCGCCATAAAGACGCGGCGATCGGTGGAAGTTCAGTAACAAGGCAAGGATCGCAAGAGTTCGTGACTCAGCAAGTTGAAAACCGCTATAGCTGATCCCCAGTAGAATCGAATCAAGGAGCGGCGCGTGCTCGACCTGACGGGGATAATGTTCAGCTCGATAATGATGCTTATCGTTATCGTTCGTGCGGTCAGAGCGGATCGGAGCGAGGCCTGGTTTCAGACCATCAAGCTTCCGGCAAAATCCAAGACGGCGGTAGGACGGCTGGGGCGTCCCAGCTAGCGATACCGTTCGGGCGTTTCTCATGCTGCGAAGTCTGTGGTTGCTGTTCGTCTACGTGGCATTTCTTGGTTTGGGATTGAGCGCCCCGTTCGTCGCGACGCTGGGCTATGTCTGGGTCGACACGTTTCAGCCTCAGAACGTTGCTTATATCGTGCTAAACCAATTGCCGGTCGCGATGATCATGGGTGTCGTGGCGATTGGGGGCTACCTGCTGTTGGACCGGCGTTCGCCGCCCCGGTTCACGCTACAGACTGGGCTTCAGGTTGCCATGATCGTGTGGGTAACCCTCACGTTGATCTGGGCGGTTGCTCCGGACGCGGCCTGGGAAAAGTGGGACACCGCAGTCAAGACGATGGCCTTTGCGGCATTCCTGCCTTATGTAATCCGTTCCCGGGCGCAGATTGAGGCGTTCGCGCAGACGTATGTCTTCTCCCTGGCGGCGAACTTCCTGCCGTTCGGCTTGAAGGTGCTCATTTCCGGTGGCGGCTATGGTGCGAACTTGGGACTGCAAGGTGGCAATAGTGGCCTGAGCGAGGGCGGTCTGCTCTCCACCATCTGCCTGATGACTGTTCCCTTGGCGATCTTCCTGGCAACGCACAGCCGACTCATTCCCAGGTTCAAGGTGCTGCCGCTGGCCTATTGGGCGGTCGCTGGCCTCGCGGTGGCCACCGCGGTCGGCACCTATGAGCGAAGCGCCCTGGTCGGTCTTGTCGTACTCGGCGTCTACATGTGGATCCGGACCAGACGGAAATTCACTGTCGGTGTGGTTTTTGCCGCCGTTGCGTGCCTCATCCTTTATTCGGCGTCCAGCCGATGGGATGCCCGCATCTCCACAATAGGCGGCGACTACCAGAACGAGGAGTCGGCATATGTGCGGATTCTGGTCTGGAAATGGACGCTTCAGTTCACCAGAACCCACCCGCTGGGTGGCGGCTTCCAGACTTACCTCATCGATCACGTGGAGATACCAGGGACTGTTGACGCGGCCGCGCACATGGAATTCGGCCGCGCCTTCCACAGCATCTATTTCGAGGTGCTAGGTGAACACGGATATCCGGGCCTGGCGATCTTCCTGACCATCGCCGGGTCGGCCTTCATCATGCTGAGGCGGGTGGCGCGGCGAGCCCGCCGCTACCCGGAACTGCAATGGGTGGTGGGATTAGCCGATGCCTTGCAATCAGGACTCGCGGTATTTCTGACCGCCGGCGCGTTCGTCGGCCTGGCGTTTCAGCCGATGTTCTGGTATTTCATTTCTCTGGCGGTATCGTTGAATGCTTATCTGTGGCGTGTCGAGCAGGCCCAACACGCGCCCGCCGCCGGGTGGCGGTTGGCTGCGTCAGCCGCGGGCACTGGTCTTTCCGCTCCCGCTGGAAGCCAGGGGTGGCGCGATCGGCGCGTGCGGACGCCGCCGGCAGCGGTTTGGTCGCGTCGCTGACCAAAGCATTGCCGCCGGACAGATACAAAGCGCGACACGCGCTAGTGGCGAATCATTGCTCTTGCTCCGAACGGTGCGGCGGGTCGGTGATCAATTCGGCCCAAATCGCCTGCTTACCCATCGTTTACCAGGAGGTCGGATGTGTCAGCCTCCTCATTCCCTGTTCCAGGGCAAGGCTGTTAGCGCGCTATCTTCCATCCTGCGTTCTGTTAGGTGTGGTGGGTGGTGTGGGTCGAATTTGGTTGCGGGGACAGGATTTGAACCTGTGACCTTCAGGTTATGAGCCTGACGAGCTACCGGGCTGCTCCACCCCGCGGGGGTGTTGGAAGGCGACCGGCCGTTGAGCGCGATGTCTTGGCGCCCTGGCGGCCGGGTTTTGTGCCCCGGCGTGTGAGATCTGACGAGTGGAACCTGGCACCGGTTCCCGAGGGTGGATTGGAAGACCTGGCGGCGACCGACTCTCCCGTGCCTTAAGACACAGTACCATGGGCGCAGGGGCATTTCACGGCCGAGTTCGGGATGGGATCGGGTGTAGGCGCCCCGCCATGACCACCAGGTCGTCCAATCCACCCTGGGAACAGTTGTCAGGTTTCAGTTGTCAGGTTTCAGACAACCGAGGGTGGGGGTTCTGGCTGTGGCGTTGTGTGTGCGGTCTGATCCCAGACAACGGAGCCCTGACAACGGAGCTGCTGACAGCGGATCTGGGGATGATTTCCATGCATGATGGGACGTTTTGTCGCCATCCGCGTCATGTCTGACAACGGACGTCTGACGACGGACGCCTGATATCGAGCCGCTCGGGCGATTAGGACCAGTTAGCTGAGGACGTTGCCGTCCGTATACATCTGGCCTATCGACGTGATGGTCTATCACGGCCCTGTCGGGTTTGACCCCGGGGAGATCTCGTTTTGAGGTAAGTTTCCCGCTTAGATGCTTTCAGCGGTTATCTTGTCCAGACATAGCTACCCAGCGATGCCACGGGCGTGACAACTGGTGCACCAGAGGTCTGTTCATCCCGGTCCTCTCGTACTAGGGACAAATCCTCGCAAATCTCCTTCACCCACGGCAGATAGGGACCGAACTGTCTCACGACGTTCTAAACCCAGCTCACGTACCACTTTAATCGGCGAACAGCCGAACCCTTGGGACCTGCTCCAGCCCCAGGATGTGATGAGCCGACATCGAGGTGCCAAACCTCCCCGTCGATGTGGACTCTTGGGGGAGATCAGCCTGTTATCCCTAGAGTACCTTTTATCCGTTGAGCGATGGCCCTTCCACGCGGGACCACCGGATCACTATGGCCGACTTTCGTCTCTGCTCGAGCTGTCACTCTCGCAGTCAGGCGGGCTTGTGCCATTGCACTCAGCAGCCGATGTCCGACCGGCCTGAGCCCACCATCGCGCGCCTCCGTTACACTTTAGGAGGCGACCGCCCCAGTCAAACTGCCCACCATGCAGGGTCCCGGACCGGGCTGACCGGTCGCGGTTAGACATCAGAAGGGCTCAGGGTGGTATTTCAAGGTTGGCTCCACCCAGGCTAGCGCCCCGGCTTCAAAGCCTCCCACCTATCCTACACAGCTCCCTCCTAATGCCACTGCAAAGCTGCAGTAAAGGTTCATAGGGTCTTTCCGTCTGACCGCGGGTACCCCGCATCTTCACGGGGAATTCAATTTCGCTGAGCCGATGCTGGAGACAGTGGGGAAGTCGTTACGCCATTCGTGCAGGTCGGAACTTACCCGACAAGGAATTTCGCTACCTTAGGACCGTTATAGTTACGGCCGCCGTTTACCGGGGCTTCAATTCGATGCTTGCACATCTCCTCTTAACCTTCCGGCACCGGGCAGGCGTCAGACCCTATACGTCGTCTCTCGACTTCGCAGAGCCCTGTGTTTTTACTAAACAGTCGCTACCCCCTGCTTTGTGCCACCCAGCCCTGGTTGCCCAAGACTGGGTCTCGCTTATCCCGAAGTTACGCGAGCAATTTGCCTAGTTCCTTCAGCATCGTTCTCTCAAGCGCCTTGGTATGCTCTACCAGTCCACCTGTGTCGGTTTCGGGTACGGTCTATACGCTGGCGCTATTTCCCGGAACAACTTCGCCGCACGGCCAATCCGATAAGGCCGCACGACACCCGTCATTCGTCACGTCCAGCAGGCCGGGGAATGTTAACCCCGTTCCCATCGACTACGGCTTTCGCCCTCGCCTTAGGGGCCGGCTCACCCTGCGCGGATTAACCTTGCGCAGGAACCCTTGGACTTTCGGCGACAGAGTTTCTCACTCTGTTTGTCGCTACTCATGTCAGCATTCGCACTTCCGATACCTCCACCCCCCCTCACGGGCCGGGCTTCGCAGGCTTACGGAACGCTCCGCTACCGCTCAGTGATCAGTGGTGAGTGATCAGTTGTCAGAAGAAGACGTCTTTCGCTGACGCGCCAGGAGGCCTTGCAGCATCCGTGCGATCTGCTCGTATTCGCCGCGCCATTCATCCCCCTGGTCCGCGGCGACGTAGCCGAGATCCTCGGCATAACGGCACCACAGCCGGGACTCGTCGGCGGAGGCCAGCGCCATCACCAGATAGCGCGCGAACTCCGGCCGTGACCGGCTTAACCGCCCAGCACCCTCCATCAGCAGGGCACAGACCGACTTTGACGACCGGCGCAACTGGCTGGCAATACCGCTTTGCTGCTCCACACGCGGCCACGCCAGGCTCGCCCGGTGCACCGCCAGCGACAGCGTATAAGCGCGTCGAAAGACCATCAGGTCATCGACATCGCCCGCCATCCTCTTCTCCTGATAACTGATCACTGACCACTGATCACTGAACCCACAGCTTCGGTATGTGGCTTGAGCCCCGTTACATCTTCGGCGCGGGATTTCTTGATTAGACCAGTGAGCTATTACGCTTTCTTTAAAGGATGGCTGCTTCTAAGCCAACCTCCTGGTTGTTTTGGAATTCCCACATCCTTTCCCACTTAGCCACAATTTGGGGACCTTAGCTGGTGGTCTGGGCTGTTTCCCTCTCGACGACGGACCTTAGCACCCGCCGTCTGTCTGCCGGACTATACTTCTCGGTATTCGGAGTTTGGTTAGGTTTGGTAAGGCTTTGGGCCCCCCTAGCCCATCCAGTGCTCTACCCCCGAGAGTAAACATCCGACGATCTACCTCAATAGATTTCGCGGAGAACCAGCTATTTCCGAGTTTGATTGGCCTTTCACCCCTAGCCACAGCTCATCCCCGACTTTTTCAACAGGCGTGGGTTCGGCCCTCCAGTGCGTGTTACCGCACCTTCAGCCTGGCCATGGCTAGATCACTCGGTTTCGGGTCTTCTGCCCGCGACTGAACGCCCTGTTCAGACTCGCTTTCGCTGCGCCTTCGCCTACCGGCTTAAGCTCGCCGCGAACAGAAACTCGCTGACCCATTATACAAAAGGTACGCCGTCACGGTACTTGCACTTGCATGCACGACCGCTTCGACTGCTTGTAGGCATCCGGTTTCAGGTCTCTTTCACTCCCCTTTAGGGGTGCTTTTCACCTTTCCCTCACGGTACTTGTTCGCTATCGGTCACCAGGGAGTATTTAGGCTTGGAGGGTGGTCCCCCCATGTTCAGACAGGATTTCACGTGTCCCGCCCTACTCAAGGATTGTCTGATCTTTACGTATACGGGGCTATCACCCGCTTTGGCCGGACTTTCCAGACCGTTCTACTTATCTCCAGACAACCACGGGCCTGTTCCGCGTTCGCTCGCCACTACTAGCGGAATCTCTGTTGATGTCTTTTCCTCCAGGTACTGAGATGTTTCAGTTCCCCGGGTTCGCCTCGTTACACTATGTATTCATGTAACGATACCCTTTCGGGTGGGTTGCCCCATTCGGATATCCACGGATCAACGCCTGCTCGCGGCTCCCCGTGGCTTTTCGCAGCGTGCCACGTCCTTCATCGCCTCCTGGTGCCAAGGCATCCACCGAATGCCCTTGTTATACTCGATATCCCGGCCATCAGCCCGCAGGCCGATGCCTCATCATGCACAGAAACCATCCTCAGAGGCAGGCGTCAATTGTCAGGCGTCAGTTGTCAGAAACAACCGCGACAACAACCTTCGACTGTCCGCGGACAATCCTGGAAATATATGTGTTTTCCGCACACAACCGGATTTTCCTGGATGGCCGCTGCCGCGGCTGCTCGCGCAGCCGGGGCAGGATCCATCCGACAAAATCCGTTCACAACGCCTCTGAACCCTCGTCGCCGACCGTTGGGGGACCGCTCTTGCGAGCCGCCAATCCCGGTCAGACAAGTCAGCCGAACAACGCATCTGGGTCAGCGGTCAGAGCGACGGCGTCAGCGGCCGGACTGATATTCCGACCCCCGCGCACCACACCTGGCTCGCTGCCATGATGACGCGCCCAGAGACGCACCAGAACCTGATTCACAGTAATAAAGAACAACGCCACCCAACCGGGCAACACAAACGGCATGATACACACCCCAAGGACGCTTGGCCTCGGGTCACATGATCACACCGAACTCAGACATTCCGCGATACTTCGACCAGTTGTCAGCGGTCAGCGGTCAGTCAGAACTTGACCGCTGACCGCTGACAAATGGACACTGATATGGAGACGATCGGGATCGAACCGACGACCCCCTGCTTGCAAAGCAGGTGCTCTCCCAGCTGAGCTACGCCCCCGGAAACAGTCGTCAGGGATCACAGTCGTCGGTTTTGCAGAAACAACGTCCGCATCATCCGCCAGCCGAACATTGATCGCCGATGACGGATCACTGACCACTGACCATTGACGACGAATGGTGGGCCAGGGAGGATTTGAACCTCCGACCCCACGCTTATCAAGCGTGTGCTCTAACCAGCTGAGCTACTAGCCCTTCGGAGCCGTTGTCGGTGTTCACCCGTCAGGTCCGTCACCCGTCAGGTCTCAGCCCAACGATCTGCGCACCGACGACGCAACACCGACACCTGCTTCAAGTATCGCGGAAGGGATACGTTGGCGGCGCCGATCAGGCTCGACCGCATAACGGAACCGGAGGTGCCGCGGCATCCGCCGCCGCACCCGCCCCTCGCCTGCGCGAGAGGACTTCAGTCTGGACCATCTCAATCCCGCTGCCGGTCCCG
>CBDIBR010000010.1:0-470000 GCA_965276975.1 Rhodopila sp. | reverse complement strand
TGAAATAGGCCATATCCGGCCGCCCCCACGGGCCGTATACGGTGAAAAACCGCAAGCCGGTCTGCGGCAGCCCGAACAGATGAGCGTAGGCATGGCTCATCAGTTCGTCCGCCCGCTTGGTCGCGGCATACAGCGACACCGGGTGGTCCACCCGATCGCTCTCGCGGAACGGCATGGCGGTGTTCGCGCCATAGACCGACGATGTGCTGGCATAGACCAGGTGCCGCAATCCCGACAGCCGGCGGGCCGCCTCCAGCACCACCAGATGTCCCATCACATTGGCCTGGATGTAGGCATAGGGGTCGACCAGCGAATGCCTCACCCCGGCCTGCGCCGCCAAATGCACGATCTCGCTCAAATCATCATGATCCGCCAACAGCCTGGCCACCGCGTCCTTGTCCGACACATCCAGGCGGTGAAACGCGAACCTAGGACGGGCCCGCAGGCGGTCCAAGCGGGCTTGCTTCAAGCCGACATCGTAGTAGTCATTCAGGCTGTCGAGCCCGATCACGGTGTCACCGCGCACAACCAGCGCCTCGGCGACATGGTAGCCAATGAAACCGGCGCAGCCGGTGACCAGGACCTTCACGCCATCGGCCGCGCGACGAGGCGGTCCTCGAGCAGTTCCAGCACGGCATGGCCCAGCGCGATATGACACTCCTGGATGCGCGCGGTCTCGCTGTCCGGCACCACCAACGCCAGATCGCACTGGCTCAGCGCCGGTTCCCCGGTGCCGCCCAGCATCCCGACGGTGACGATCCCGATCTCCCGCGCCGCCTGCAGTGCCTTGATCACGTTGCCCGAGCGGCCGGAGGTGGTGATGCCGAACAGCACGTCGCCGGGCCGGCCAAGCCCTCGCAACGGACGCTCGAACACCCGCTCGAAGCCATAGTCGTTGCCGCAGGCGGTCAGCATCGCCGGATCGAGGGTCAGGGCAAGGGCGGCGATCGACGGCCGCTCATGGCTGCCGCGCAGGCGGATCAGCATCTCGGTCGCCAGATGCTGGCTGTCGGCCGCCGACCCGCCGTTGCCGCAGAACATCAGTTTGCCGCCGCCGCGTAGGCTGGCCTCGCACGCGTCCACCACCTTGACGACCGGATCGGCGAGTTCGACGGCGATCCGCCGTTTGAGGTCAGCGGACTTCGTCATCATCGCGGTGAAGCGAGCCGTCTCGTGGGTCTGCATGCGGAGACTCCGGCGCTAGGAACCGGCAACGTTCTACATCACCGCGATGTTATTGTGCCACCCATCCGCCATCGATCGACAGCGGCGTCCCGGTGATCGTGCGCGCCGCCTCGGAGCACAGAAAGACGGCCAGACCGCCGATCTGTTCCGGCGTGGAGAACTGCGCCATCGGCTGTTTTTCGGTGAGCATGGCACGGGTGACCTGTTCCACCGTCGTGGCATCGCGCACCGCCCGATCCTGCAGCTGCTTTTCCACCAGTGGGGTCAGCACCCAGCCGGGGCAGATCGCGTTCACCGTCACGCCGGCGTTGGCCAACTCGATCGCCGCCACCTTGGTCATCCCGACCACGCCGTGCTTGGCGGCGACATAGGCGATCTTTTGCGGGCTGGCGACCAGGCCGTGCGCCGAGGCGATATTGATGATCCGTCCCCAGCCCTTCGCCTTCATGCCCGGGATTGCTGCCTTCATGCCATGGAACACGCCGGACAGGTTGATGGCGATGATCTGGTCCCACCGTTCGGCGGGGAAATCCTCCACATTGGCGGTGAACTGGACACCCGCGTTGTTCACCAGGATGTCCAGCGAACCCATCGACCTGATGGTGTCCGCGACCATGCCGGCAACCTGATCCGGCTTGCTGATGTCGGCGCCACTGTAGCCTACCCGCACACCGTGTGATGAGGCCATTTCGGTCCGCAAGGTCTCGATCCGCGCCGCGTCGCCGAAACCGTTCAGCATGATATTCGCCCCGGCCGCCGCGAGCGCATGCGCAACGCCGAGCCCGATGCCGCTGGTCGATCCGGTGACCAAAGCGATCCTGCCGTTTAAATTCATCGATCTGTCCTTCCGCACGCAACTATCTGCGATTTATGCCGCAATGCATCATGAACCAGCATTGGCGCTCCTGACAGGACGCTTTATTCACACCACCACCCGGCATTCACACCACCACCCGGCGTTCCCGGTTAAGCAGGACCTCGGCACGCGCAACGCAGCCACGCGGCACTTAATCGCGGTCCCCGGGTCGCGCGGAACTGGGATCGCGCAAACATTTCGCCCATACCTCAGGCACGCAAAGGAAGCCATGGACGCCTTCACGCCCTCACGTCGCTTACCGACCCCTGGTTCGCCACACCCGCCCTGGCGCCCGCATGGCTGCGACAACATCGCCCTGGTGCTGCAAGGCGGCGGCGCGCTGGGGGCCTATCAGGCGGGCGTCTACCAGGCGCTGCACGAGGCGGGACTGCGGCCCGACACCGTGGCCGGCGTCTCGATCGGCGGGATCAACGCCGCGATCATCGCCGGCAATCCGCCCGACCGCCGGGTCGAGCAGCTGCGCGCGTTCTGGGAAGGCATCACCGCGCGTCCGGTCAGCCCGTTCGTGGTCGACGGCGACGCCGCCCGCAAGGCCACCAACGCCTGGTCCGCCCTGCTGACCACGACGCTCGGACAGCCGGGTTTCTTCAGGCCCAATCTGATCAACCCATGGTTCAGCCCGCGAGGCGCGCGGACCGCGACGGCGTTCTATGACGCCGAACCGCTGCGCCAGACGCTGGCACGGCTGGTCGATTTCGACCTGCTGAACAATGGCCCCGTTCGTTACGCCGCAGGGTCGGTCAACCTGCTGACCGGCAACTTCGCCTACTTCGACGCCACCGAAACGACAATCCTGCCGGCGCATGTGATGGCCAGCGCCGCGCTGCCGCCGGCCTTTCCGCCAGTGCAGATCGGCACCGATTTCTACTGGGACGGCGGGTTGGTGTCCAACACGCCGCTGCAGCACGTGCTGGAAAACGCGGCGTACCACCACATGCTGATCTTTCAGGTGGATCTGTTCAGCGCCCGGGGTCCAGTGCCGCGCGACATGGACGACGTTCTGGGGCGTCAGAAGGATATCCAGTATTCCAGCCGCACCCGCCTCGTGACCAACTACTTCCGCGAAAAGCACGACCGGGATGTGCTGGAAAAGCAGCTGCTGGCCAAAATCCCGGACGACAGGCTGGACCCGGACGAACGCAGGCGGAAGGCACAGCTGGCGCACATGCCGGAGGCGACGATCCTCGAACTGATCTACCAGCAGGCCGCCTACGAAACCCAGGCCAAGGACTATGAGTTCAGCGCCGCCTCGATGCGCGAGCACTGGACCAGCGGCTATCTGGACACCCAGCGCACATTGCGCCACCGCGACTGGCTGGAGGTGTCCGAGAGCGATGCCGGCCTCAGCGTGCATGACATCCATCGCGCCGACGATTGATCATGCCCGGCGATTCCGCAGCACGCCCCAGACGCTGATCGCCGCCCAGAACACCTCCACCACCACCGACGGAAGGTTCCATGCCTGGAACAACGAGATCAGCACCAGCAAGGCCCCGATCAGGTTCACCGCCGGGAACCCGCGACCGTTCGACTTCAGCCAGCCTCGCAGGTTGGCGAAATAGCCGGCGACATAACAGCCGGCACCCAGGATGCCGCAAAGGGTGAATGCATCGTATCTCATCATCACCGACCCAGAGGGCGATCGTTTCAGATCGAACCGACCCGGACGTCAATTGCCCTGTCAAACAAACGAGTCGGAGCGTGATTGCTTTAACCTAACGCTACCACGCTCCAATGTGGGGTTCGCCTCAGCGGGGAATGCCCGTTTCGAGCCGTCCGCACCGACCAGGCCGCCCAAGGCAGTCGGCGATAAGCGTGGGGGGTGACTTCTCACGCGTGGGCGGCTAGGACTCGGGGTCTGCCGCATGTGACGCGGCTTGTTAGAAACCGGTGTCAGGAGCACATCATCCATGACGATCAAGGTCGGCGATTCGATTCCGCCTATGAAACTGATGGTCGCGACGGCGGATGGTCCGAAAGAGACCTCCACCGACGAGATCTTCAAAGGCAAGAAAGTGGTTCTGTTCGCGGTCCCAGGTGCCTTTACACCGACCTGCAGCAACAAGCATCTCCCAGGCTTCGTGCAAAACGCCGACGCGCTGAGGGCAAAAGGCGTCGATACCATCGCCTGTATCGCGGTCAACGACGTATTCGTCATGGGCGCCTGGGGCAAGGAACTGGGGACCGGCGACAAGGTCACCATGCTGGCCGATGGCGCCGCCGCCTTCGCCAAGGCCATTGGTCTGGAACTCGACCTGAATGCGCGCGGCATGGGCTGGCGCAGCCAACGCTATGCGCTGATCGCCGACAACGGCAAGGTGACGCATCTCGGCATCGAAGCCCCCGGTGGGTTCGAAGTCAGCAAGGCCGAAGCCGTCCTCGCGGCACTCTGAGGCAAGCGGACGGTCGCTTCGTTTGAAGTGGCTCGCCCCACGGTCGTCGCGATTGATGTCCTGCTTCTAAGCCCGCCTGAGCAAGCGTTCGCCGAAAGTCAACGCGGCAGGACATCGCGGCCGGCAAGCGCACAGGACCTGGATCGGTCCGCCAGGGCATCAATATTTCCTCATGAAGAACGCGACGGTCACGACGGCGCTCAGCAGCACAACGAACCCTCGCAACACCTGGGGTGGCAAATGGCGGGCGAATCGCGCACCGTAATAGCCGCCGGCGATCGCCGAGACCATCATCGCCAGCATTTCCGGCCAACGAACGGCCGAAGCAACGGCAAAGCAAAGCACCGCCGACCCGTTGGTGGCGCTGACCAGCAAGGTCCGGGCCGGCGCCATCATCTTCAACTCGGCCGAGTCGATCAGCAGCCAGACCGCCATCATCATCAACCCGATCGCGCCGCCGAAGTAGCCGCCATAGATCGACAGGATGAACTGAACAACCAGGAACGTCCCGCGCCCGATGCGCACGTATCGCCGCAGCCAGTCGCCGAGGTGCCGCCCGCCGGCGAAGGTCAGCGTCGCCAGCAGCAACAGCCATGGGATGACCAGGTCGAACGCTCCGCCGGGCGTCACCAGCAGCAGGATCGCGCCGATCAACCCACCCGCCAGGCTGATCGGCACCAACAGCTTCAGGCTGATCCCGGCAACGCCGCGCAAATCGTCGCGATACGCCCAGGTGCTCGCGACCGTACCCGGGAACAGTGCCACGGTGCTGGTCGCATTGGCGGCGATCGGCGGCAGCCCGACCAGGACCATCACGGGAAACGACACAAACGAGCCACCACCGGCGACCGCGTTCATTGTGCCAGCCAGCAGACCGGCCAGGACGAGCGGAAGGAAATGCTGCACCGATCGGCTATTCCAGCGGCACGTTCCGTTCAAGTTCCGCCAGCCACACGGCGGCGTTGCCATCCGATGGTGCCCGCCAATCCCCCCGCGGCGACAGCGACCCGCCAGCCGAGACTTTCGGACCATTCGGCATCGCGCTGCGCTTGAACTGGCTGAAGGCGAAAAAGCGGGTCAGGAACACCCCCATCCAATGGCGGATCTGCGGCAGGTCGTAGGCCACCTGCCGGTCCGCGCTGAAATGCGGCGGCCAGTCGCCGCGTGCCGGATCTTCCCAGGCGTGCAGCGCCATGAAGGCGATCTTCGATGGCACCATCCCATAGCGCAGGATGTGGAACAGGGTGAAATCCTGCAGCGCGTACGGCCCGATCTTGGCCTCCGAGCTTTGCGGGACTTCCCCCTCGGCCACCGGCACAAGTTCGGGGGAGATTTCTGTCGCAACGATCGCGTCCAACGTCCGGAGCACGTCCGGGGCGAACCGTTTGGTGCCGATGATCCAGCGGATCAGGTGCTGGATCAGGGTCTTCGGCACACCGGCGTTGACGTTGTAATGCGCCATCTGGTCGCCAACGCCGTAGGTGCACCAGCCCAGCGCGAGCTCGGACAGATCGCCGGTGCCGATGACCATGCCACCCAGGTGGTTCGCCAACCGGAAGAGGTAGTCGGTGCGCAGTCCGGCCTGCACATTCTCGAAGGTCACGTCATAGACCGATTGGCCGGCGGAATGGGGATGACCCAGATCCGCCAGCATCTGCTTCGCGGCGGGCTTGATGTCCAACTCGCTCGCGGTCGCGCCCAGCGCGCGCATCAGTGCCCACGCATTGGTCCTGGTGTGATCCGAGGTCGCGAACCCCGGCATCGTGTAGGCCAGGATGCCCTCACGCGGCAGCCCGAGCAGATCAAACGCCTGGGCGCAGACGAGCAGCGCCTGGGTGGAATCGAGGCCGCCGGAAATTCCGACGACGACCTTTTTCAGGCCGGTCGCGCGCATCCGCTGCGCCAGGCCGGACACTTGGATATTGTAGGCCTCGTAACAGTCCTGTTCGAGCCGTTCGACATCGGCGGGAACGAACGGGAAGCGCTCCAGCTTGCGGCGGAAGCCGACATCGCCGGACGGCGCCGAAACGTTGAAGCCGATCCGGCGGAACGCCCGCGCGTGGCGTCGGCGGTTGGTATCGAACGACCCCATTTGCAAGCGCTCCTGTGCCAGCATGTCGAGGTCGATATCGGCGACCGCCGCCTGGTCCGCCACCGGAAACCGTTCGGTCTCGGCCAAGGTATTGCCGTTCTCGAACACCGAGGCCTGGCCGTCCCAGGCCAGGTCGGTGGTCGATTCCCCCGCCCCGGCCGCTGCGTAAAGGTAGGCCGCCAGGCAGCGTGCGGATTGCGACCGGCATAGCAGCCGCCGGGTCTCCGCCTTGCCGATGGTGATGTTGCTGGCCGACAGGTTGGCCAGCACCGTCGCACCGGCGACGGCCGCCGCGCCGCTGGGCGGATTAGGAACCCAGATATCCTCACATATTTCCGCATGCACGATCAGACCGCGCAGGTCGGTCGCCTCCCACAGCAGGTCAGTCCCGAACGGCACGGTGTGGCCGCCAATGGTTATTGAGCCGCCGTCCGTGCCGTCGCCGCTGACGAAGTGGCGTGGTTCATAGAACTCGCGATAGTTGGGCAGATGGATCTTCGGAATGACACCAAGCAACTGACCGCGATGGATCGCCAGGGCGCAGTTGTACAGTGCGCCCTGGTGCCGCAGCGGTGCGCCGACCAGCAGCAACGGCATGAGATCGGCGGACCCGGCGACGACGGTGTCGATCGCGCTTTCCACCGCATCCAGCAGGGTCGCCTGCTGCAACAGGTCGCTGATGGCGTAGCCCGAAATGCCCAGTTCCGGGAACACCGCGACCGCCACGGCCTGCCGGTCGCAATCGCCGGCCATGCGCAGGATCGTCTGCGCGTTGGCCATGGGATCGGCCAACGTGGTGCGGGTGGTGCAAGCGGCGACGCGAGCGAAACCATGGCGATACAGGGAACGGAAACTCATGACTGGCCCAGGCAGTGCTGCCGGTAATATGGCGCGGGTCACCGCTCAGCGCTATCGGCCTGTCGCACGGCTGATCGCGCGGCTGTCGGCGCGGGCGGGACACGCGCCCGGCACACCCGCGCGGGGCACCCCCGCGCCGGGACGCCCCCAAGCGGGGCGCCGACCGATGAACGGTGATCTCTGTCGCGCCGCGGTCCGTATGCTATACGGAGCGTTGCCCGGCAGGAGCGTTTCCATGAGCCTGAGAGAGTCGATAACCGATGAAATGAAGCTGTCGATGAAGGCCGGTACGACCGCCCGGACCTCCACGTTGCGCATGGTCATGGCCAAACTGAAGGACACCGACATCGCGGCGCGTCCCAAAGGCGTCGACCATGTGCCAGATCAGGAGATCATCGCGATGCTGCGCGGTATGGTGAAATCCCGCCGCGAGTCGGTGGAGCTTTACGTTCGAGGCAACCGTCCGGAACTGGCCGCCAAGGAAGAGGCCGAGATCGCCGTGATCGAGAGCTTCCTGCCCAGCCAGCTGGATGAAGCGTCCATCCGGCAGGCCGTCGCCGATGCGGTGGCGGAAGCCGGAGCAACCAGCCTCAAGGACATGGGCCGGGTCATGGCGGTGCTGAAGGCGCAACACGCCGCCGATCTGGACATGGCGAAGGCCGGTGCGATGGTCAAAGCACGCCTGTCCGCCTGATCGCCGGAGTAACTGTTTCAGTATGGCTCTTCCCGCCAGCTTCCTGGATGAACTTCGGATCCGCACCCCGCTTTCGGCGATCGTCGGTCGTCGGGTCAGGCTGGCGCGTTCGGGCAAGCAGTGGAAGGGCTGCTGCCCGTTCCATGGCGAGAAGACCCCCAGCTTCTACGTGTATGAGGACGGCTACCACTGTTTCGGCTGCGGTGCGCATGGCGACGCGATCGCCTTCGTCATGCAAAGCCAGGGCCTGTCATTCATCGAGGCCGTCGGCCAACTGGCCGCGGAAGCCGGCCTGGCGGTGCCTCAACCGACACCGGAGGCGGCCGAGGCCGAACGTCGACGCCTTGGACTGGTCGAAGTGCTGGAAGCCGCGCGAGCCGAGTACCAGCGCCGTCTCGCTCTGCCCGAAGGCCGACCCGCCCGCGACTATCTGCTCGGACGCGGCCTGACCGAGGCGACCATCGCCCGCTTCGGTCTCGGTTGGGCGGGCGAACGCGGTGCGCTCTCGACAGCGCTGTCGCGGCAAGAGATCAGCGTCGCACAACTTGCTGACGCGGGATTAATTCGAGGCGAGGCGGAAACCGGCCGCACGTTCGAACTGTTTGCGAATCGGGTGATGTTTCCGATCCTGGACCGCCGCGGCATGATCATCAGTTTCGGTGGCCGTAGTCTGGGTCCGGCACAGCCCAAGTATGTCAACGGGCCAGAGACGCCGGTGTTCGCCAAACGCCGCACGCTCTATGGATTAAACCTGGCGCGAACCGGAGTGCAGAACGGCGGGACACTCATCGTTGTTGAAGGATACCTGGATGTCATCGCCGCTGCCCAGGCTGGCTTCGCCGCTGCCGTGGCGCCGCTTGGCACTGCGTTGACAACCGAACAGCTTGAAGAACTGTGGCATGTATCGCCCTGCCCGGTGCTTTGCTTCGATGGGGATGCTGCCGGGATCCGCGCCGGGTTGCGCGCGATGGACTTGGCGCTGCCGCTGCTGACGCCGCAGCGGTCACTGAAATTCGCCACATTGCCGGCCGACGAAGATCCCGACAGTCTGCTGCGAAAACGCGGCGCAGCGGCCTTGCAGGCGGTCCTGGACGCCGCGCAGTCGCCATCCGAGACCTTGTTTGACATGGTTCGTGGCGAGGTCGGTGACGCGACGCCGGAAAAACGCGCGGCCCTTCGCGCGCGTCTGATCGAGGCAGCTGACCGGATCGGCGACAAGGCGCTGCGGGCCGAATACCGGCGTGTGCTGTTGGACCGGTTTTTCGCCCATAAAGCCCCCGGTTCCGGATACCACGCCCGAAGCCATGGCCGGCGCTATGGCCGCGACACCAGGTGGAACGGCGCGGTGACGGGTCTGCGTTTCCCGCGGGTCGTGCCACAACAGGACGACGCCTGTGGCGAACGTGCCCGCATTCTGACGGCGATCCTGCTCCGACATCCGTTTCTGCTGCATGACGTCGGCCTCGCCTACAGCGCGCTGACGATGCCGTGCCGCCTCGGCAAGCTGCGGGATGCGATCGAACAATGGGCGGAATCGGCCGAAACCCTTGACTCAGTTGAGCTGATTGCCCACCTCACGAAATCTGGATATGAGCAGGACGTTCGGCACGTTCTGGCGGGAGTACCGATGCCCCTGCCGGCGTGCGCCTCTTTTGGGGCAATGCCAGCCGAGGCTGAATCTGGATGGTGGCACATTTTTGGCTTCCTCAATGTCGAACGTCTGCGTGAGGAAGTCGCTTCAGCTGAAGCCGACGCCACCCGGGATCTGACGCCCCAAACGCAGCGTCGGCAACAAGCGCTGGTCGAAGCGCTGAGAAAAGTTCGCAGCGGCGAACCCGACGGTGTCGGGCTTGCCGATGCCCAATAATAGCGGGGTCGCGGCCGATTTACGCCGACATCCGCTGGATGAAGGAGTGCCCTAAGCGATGGCCACAAAGCCCATGGTCGCCGGCGATACCGCCACCGCGGAGCAGGACGCAGAGACAACCCTGCTGGATGTGACCGCTGCTGGCGTGAAGCGGTTGATCGCGAAGGGGAAGGAGCGCGGCTACGTCACGTTCGATGAGCTCAACGCCATCCTGCCGCCAGATCAAAACAGTTCTGAACAGATCGAAGACGTGATGGCCAATTTCTCGGAAATCGGCATCCAGGTCGTCGAAAGCGAGGAGAACGAAGAAGGCGAACTTCCCGTTGCCAAGGCCGAAAAGGCCGAGGAAGAGGCCGAGGAAGAGCAGACCGGCAACGTCGATGAAGCCAGTCTCGGCCGCACCGACGACCCGGTTCGCATGTACCTGCGCGAAATGGGCAGCGTCGAGTTGCTGTCGCGTGAGGGCGAGATCGCTATCGCCAAGCGGATCGAGGCCGGCCGCGACATGATGATCAATGGGCTGTGCGAGAGCCCGCTGACGTTCAAGGCGATCATCACCTGGCACGACCAGCTCAAGGCCGGCCGCATGCTGCTACGCGATATCGTCGATCTGGAAGCGACCGATGGCGCCGGCGCGCCTGCCGCCGAGGTCGCCGACACCGCGGGATCAGCCGGCACCGAAAGCTTTGCCGCCAATGATGACATGGACGGCGATGACGACGACGGTGGTCCCAGCATGTCGCTGTCGGCCCTGGAAGAAAAGCTGAAGCCCGAGGTGCTGGCGAACTTCGAGGAAATCGAGAACCTATACAAGAAGCTGCACAAGATGCAGCACCGCCGGCTGGAGACCATCACCAGCGGCGAGGAAATGAGCTCGCGGTCGGAAAAAGGCTACGAGAAGGTCCGCGAGGAACTGGTCGAGAAAGTCGGCCAGGTGCAGCTGCACAACAACCGCATCGAAGAACTTGTCAGCCAGCTCAAGCTGCTGAACCAGCGGCTGACGACGCTGGAAGGGCAGCTCATGCGGATGGCCGAGAGTTGCAAGGTCAATCGCGAGGAGTTCCTGAAACATTACCGCGGCGCGGAACTCGACCCCAACTGGATGGACCGGGTCGGGCATCTGAACGGCAAGGGCTGGAAGGCGTTCGTCATCAAGCACCCCGACGACGTCGGCAAGCTGCGCGCGCAAATCTCCGCCGTGGCGACCGATGCCAGTCTGCCGATCGCTGAATTCCGCCGCGTCTATATGACCGTGTCGCGCGGCGAACGCGACAGCGCGCGGGCCAAGAAGGAGATGATCGAGGCCAATCTGCGGTTGGTGATCTCGATCGCCAAGAAATACACCAATCGCGGGCTGCAGTTCCTGGACTTGATACAAGAGGGCAACATCGGCCTGATGAAGGCGGTGGACAAGTTCGAGTACCGCCGCGGCTACAAGTTCTCGACCTATGCGACGTGGTGGATCCGCCAGGCGATTACCCGTTCGATCGCCGATCAGGCGCGGACGATCCGCATCCCGGTTCATATGATCGAAACGATCAACAAGCTGGTCCGCACGTCTCGGCAGATGTTGCACGAAATCGGCCGCGAACCCGCCCCGGAGGAACTCGCCGACAAACTCGGCATGCCGCTGGAGAAGGTCCGCAAGGTGCTGAAGATCGCCAAGGAACCGATCAGCCTAGAAACCCCGATCGGTGACGAAGAAGATTCGCATCTGGGCGACTTCATCGAAGACAAGGCCGCGGTGATCCCGCTGGACGCCGCGATCCAGGCGAACCTGCGCGAAGCCACAACGCGCGTGTTGTCATCGCTGACACCGCGGGAGGAGCGGGTGCTGCGGATGCGCTTCGGCATCGGCATGAACACCGATCATACGCTGGAAGAGGTCGGGCAGCAGTTCAACGTCACCCGCGAGCGCATCCGCCAAATCGAGGCCAAGGCGTTGCGAAAGCTGAAGCACCCGAGCCGAAGCCGCAAGCTGCGCAGCTTCCTCGACGACTGAGACCGGGTGACGCATGCGTTGGCCGGTATCAGAGTCATGTTTCGCGCGCCGCCCCCTCCTTCGCGTGCTCAGTCGCCCGCCAACCCGGCGCGCATACCGGGTGACGCATGCGTTGCCCGATAAGCGCCGGGTTGGCGGGCTAGACGAAACGCGGCCGACCGGCTGACCGCCCCACCCGGACCTTCAGCGACCCCGTACAACCAGGGGCTTTGACCCGCAGCCCTTACGACCCGGGACCGGCTCGATGTTCGTGTGCGGCGGCGGTCGTCGCGCGCTCCGGTCGGTCGACCGTCGAATGCCGCCGACCTCGTCGCCATCGCGGCAGCCGCATCATTGCAAACGTCGGGTACAGCGCCGGCAGGACAAGCAAGGTCAGCAGCGTCGCCGTTATCAGGCCGCCAATGACGACCGTTGCCAGCGGTCGCTGCACTTCCGCCCCGACGCTGGTCGACACCGCCATCGGGATAAATCCGATGGAGGCCACCAGCGCGGTGGTGAGCACCGGCCGCAGCCGTTTCTCGGCCGCTTGGCGCGCGGCGTCGCGAGGTTCATTGCCTGATGCGCGCTCCTCGTCGATGTAGCTTATCAGCACGACCCCATCCAGGATCGCCACACCGAACACCGCGATAAAGCCGATCGCCGCGGTCACGCTGAACGGCATGCCGCGGACCACGAGTGCGACGATGCCCCCGGTCGCAGCCATCGGCACATTCAGAAAGATCAATCCGGCCTGCCGCAGGCTGCCGAAGTTGAGGTAGAGCAGCAGGAAAATCGCCGCCAGGGCGATCGGCACGACCAGCAGAAGCCGTGCCGAAGCACTTCGCAGGTTCTCGAACTGGCCGCTCCATTTCAGCGAGTAGCCGGCTGGCAGGTGCAGCGCCTGTGGGACTTTCTGTTGCGCCTCTGTGACAAAGCTGTTGACGTCACGCCCTTGCACGTTGATGTCGATGCTCTCCCGCCGTCGCAGCTGATCGCGCAACACCTGGGGTGGTCCGTCGGAGACACTGATATTCGCGATGTCGGACAGCACCACGGCGTGGCCGCTGGATAAGGCGACCGGTAGCGCCGCGATCTGCGACGCGCTCGCCGAGGCGCCGGTGGCGAGGCGCACGACGATCGGCGTTTCGGAATCGTGTGCTCCATATACCGTGCCAACAGTGCGGCCGCCGATGGCCTGCACGACCGACAGCGCGTCGGCGGCACTGACCCCAAACCGGGCCAACCGACCACGATCAATCGAGATCGTCACTGCGGGTAACCGGCCTGGGCCTTCGGCCCGGACGTCCGCCGCTCCCCTGATTGATCGCAGCGTCCTGACGGCCCGGTCGGCGAGGCTGCGCAGCTTGCCGAGATCCTCACCATAGATGTCCAGCGCGACCGGCGAGCGAACACCCTGCAGCAGGTCGTCCATCCGCATCCGGATCGGTTGCGAGAATTGCCACGCGACGCCCGGCACAGCCGCTTTCAGCTTCTTCTCAATGGCCGCCTCGATGCCCTGCTGGGTGCCGGCGGTTTTCCACTGAGCCGGCGGCTTCAGGATGACATAGCTATCGCTGCTCTGCACACCCATCGGATCCGTGGGCACCTCGGCGCTGCCGGTCTGCGACACCACGGTCTGCACGTCCGGGAAGCCGCGGATCACCCGCTCGATCTCGCTGACTACGTGTAATGATGCATCCAGGTTGATGCTGGGTAGTTTGTTCGACGTCACGACGATCGCGCCTTCCGACAAAGTCGGAATGAACTCGCCACCGAGTTGGGTCGCCAGGAAGACAGCGCCCGCGAACAGCGCTCCGGCTATGCCGAAGGTGATCCACGGATGGTTGGTCGTGCGCCGCAGGACAGGTGTATAGGCCTTGCGCGACCACCGAACCAGGAACGCGTCGCGCGGCGCCGGCTGCTTGCTCAGGAAGGTGGCAGCCAAGGCCGGAATGACGAGCATTGTCATCAGCAGGGCACCCGCCAGCGCCATCATGACGGTCAACGCCATGGGCCGGAAGGTCTTGCCCTCGACGTCCTGCAACGAAAGCACCGGCAGATAGACCATCCCGATGATCACGACGGAGAAGATCACCGGCTTGGCGACTTCCGCCGCGGCATCCGGAACGATCTTCACCAGGTCATGCCCGGCCTCACCCTCGGCGGCCGCCTGATGACGCAGCACGTTCTCGACCAGCACGACCGCCCCGTCCACGATCAGCCCGAAGTCGATCGCGCCAAGGCTCATCAGATTGCCCGAGATGCCAAAGCCACGCATGCCGGCAAAGGCGATCATCATCGAAAGCGGGATCACCGCCGCGACGATCAGTCCGGCGCGAAAGCTGCCCAGCATCAGCAGCAGGATGCCGACAACCAGCAACGCGCCCTCGATCAGGTTGTGCGCCACGGTGTGAATGGCCCGGCGGATCAGGTTGGATCGGTCGTAGAACACGTGGATCTGCACCCCGGCCGGCAGCCTCGTCTGCAGTTCGGCCAGCTTCGCCTTCAACGGCGGCAGCACCTCGCTGGCGTTCAGGCCGTACTGCATGTCCGCCACGCCGACGATGGTCTCGCCGGCGCCGTCGTGCGTCACCGCGCCCAGGCGCACCTTTGGCGCCATACGGACGTCCGCGACATCGCCGACCGTGATTGGCACGCCGCCACCGGATGGTGTCTTGATCGCGATCGCGGCGATGTCGGCCTTGCTCTGCGCCAGGGCAAGGCCGCGCACGATCTCCTGCTCATCGCCCCGTTCGATATAGGCGCCGCCGCGGGTCGTGTTGTTGGACTGGATCGCCTGAAAAAGCCGCGGCAGCGAAATGCCTTGCGCCTGCATCCGCAGCGGCGAGACCCGCACTTCATAGGTCTGCAACTCGCCACCGTAGATATCGACGTTGACGATCCCCGGCACCAGGCGGAGCTGCGGCACCAATTGCCAATGCAGGATTTGATACAGCTGCATCGGTGTGTAGCCGGGGCCGCGCAGCTCGAATTCAAGGATTTCACCAAGCCCGGTGGCGAACGGCCCCTCCTCGGGCGTTCCGACGCCAGGCGGCATCATCGCGCGCGCCCGCGGCAGCCGTTCGGCGACCTCGGCCCGGGCGGTCTGGGCATCGGCCTTATCCTTGAACGTCAGATAGACGGCGGACAAGCCGAAGCGGGACGTCGACCGGACATCCTTGAGCAGCGGCAGGCCCACCATCTGCGATTCGACCGGAAACGTGACCAGGCGCTCCACTTCCAGCGGCCCCAGCCCCTGCGCCTCGGTCAGGATCATCACCTGCTTGGGCGAGATGTCGGGTACCGCGTCGATCGCGAGGTGCTGCAGGTTGATCCAGCCGCCGACGATCAGCGCCAGCGCCAGGATCAGCACCAGCCAGCGCCGGCTGACCAAGGCGGCGAAATAGCCCCGCATGGTGCTAGCCGCCCCCGCCGAGCATCGCTTCCTGCAGCAGGGATTTCAGGGCAAAGCTGCCTTGCGTGACAACCTCATCGCCGGGACTGAGGCCCTTATCGACCTCCACCCAATCGGGCTGCTGGACGCCCAGCGTCAGGTCGCGGGCCTGGAACCGGTTGCCGCCCAGGGGGGTGAATACCACCCGCTTGTCGCCCACGAATTGCACGGCGGTGGCGGGCACGGTGACATCGTCACGACCACGATGGCTGGTAATGGTCGCCTCCACGAACATGCCGGCGCGCAGTGCCCGATCCTGATTGTCCAGCGTGATGCGTGCCGGAAGCGTGCGCGCTCGCGGGTCAAGTGAGGCTGCCAGCGCGGATACCCGGCCTTTCCAGGATCGGCCGCGGTCGGACGCAGTGCGGATCACGGCCTGATCCCCGACCGCCACCATCGTCGCACTTCCCTCTGGCACCTGCGCCAGCGCGACAACCACCGATGGATCAGCAACGGTAAAGCTGTCTGTTGTCGTATCGATCAGTTCACCGGGCGTGACGCCGATGGTCACCACGACACCGCTGATCGGTGTCGTCAACGTCGCGGCACCAGGATCACCGCTGGGATCAAGCCGCTTGACCAGGGTTTGCAGCGCCGTGACATGGTCGCGCGCAGCCTGCTCAGTGGCTTGCGTTTCGACCAGCGCCAGACGGCGACGATCGACCTCGGCGCGGGCAAGCGAACCATCGCGCGCCAGCAGTTCGCCGCGCCGCAGCGCCGCCCGGGCGACCGCCGCCCCGGCTTCAGCCTCGTGCGCGGACGCGCGGGCGGAGGCGAGGTTTTCCTCGGCCGTGACCAGGCTTGGGATATCGAGGGTGGCCAGCGCCCGACCAGCCCGCACTTCGTCGTCCAGCTGAACCAGCAGGTTCACCACCCGCGCGGGCGCAAGCGGGCGCAGGATCGCGACATGCCCCTGATCGAATGCGATCGTGCCGGGTGCGCGGATCGGTTCGCTGATCGGCCGTCGTTCGGCGCGGACCGTCTGCAAGCCGACCGTGCGCTGCTGTTCCTGCGTCATCGTGACGATCCCCGGCGCTTGCTTCGGGGCATCGGGCGCCGCCGCGATGACCAGCCACGCGACGAGCACGGTCGCGGCCTGCTTCAAGGCAGGATGCCCTGGGCGAGCGTCACGCGAAGGCGCGCGGCATCCAGTGCGGTGCGGCTTTTGTCCAGGGCAAGACTGGTGTCGAAGGCCAGCGCGTTGGCTCGCACGACCTCGATCAGTGACATCTCACCCAGCCGCCACGACCGTTCGATCATGCCCCGTCGCCGCTCCTGTTCGCCGGCCGCGCGCCCGGCTGCGACCTCAGCCTGCTGTACCGCCGCCAACATGGCATCGGCCTGGCGATTTTCGGCGACGACCTGGCGGCGGGCCTGTTCCAGTTGCACCTCGGCCTGGGTGACTTGCTCTTCGGCGGCGGCGCGGCGTGGCGCGTTGCGCGCCTCGGTCGCAAAGGCGAAATGCACAACGACACCGAACCGCGTGTCCCAGGGCGTCCCGGGCTGCTTCTCATTGATGCCCTGCAGGCCGATTTCCGGATCATCCCGGTTGCTTCGGCGAACCAGCTGCGCCTTTGCCTGGGCTGCCTTGACCGCCCGGATCGCCGCGGCAACGCGTGGATGGACCGACAGCGCGTCGGGTGCAGCGGACGCGGACAGGCGCGCGGCATGGCCCGCCGCGGCAAGGCGCGGGATTACATCATCCCCGGTGACCTCGGCGAGCGACGCCCGGGCCGCGGCAAGCCGGGCGTCGGCGTCCAGCAGTTGGATGTGCGCCGTCGCCGCGTCAGCATCCGCCGCCAGCGAATCGCTTTCCGCTCCCTCGCCGACATGGAAGCGGCGGGTCGCATCAGCCGCCAGCGCCTGGGCTGCCTTCAGGCGTCGGATCGCCACATCCCGATCATCCTGTGCCAGCCTCGCCCTGACGGTCAGATCGAGCACCTGCACGGCCAAGGCAAGGTGCGCCGCTTCCGCTTCGGCGCCGATCGCCTCACCCTTGGTGCGTGCGGCGTTTTGCGTCGCCGTTCCCTCGCCGGGTAACCAGACCGGCGTGCTGACCTCGACCTGGCTGGTGATGTAGTCGTTGCCGCTGCCCAGCATGTTGTCGTTGATATAGCTGCCGGTGGCGGTCGGAGCGTTCGGGAACAGCGAGCCGCCGGCGGAATATTCGGCGGCGGCCGTGTTCTGCCGCGCCGCGAAGGCCCGGCGTTGCGGCAATCGCTCCCAGGCCTTCGCGACGGCCTCGTGGAAGGTCAGCCGAGCGGGCGGTTGTCGCGCCTGAGCCGGGACGGCAACGAGAGCGGACAACATCAGGGCAGCGCACAAGCGACGCCAAGACCCCCGGCGGCGACGCAACGGTTCGGCACGCCACCGAGCGTCTGGCTCGCGGCTGGAGCGTGATGGCTTCGGGTTGAAGCAAACGCGCTCAAATTCCTGTTGGTTAAGAGGGCGATTAACGTCCGCGGTTGGTTCAAACCCAGACGATCGCGCTCTGGGATCGTGCATCAGAGACGGCGCGACAGGTCGCTGTTCGTCTGCCGTCGCCGCTTGATGCGCCCGATCGCGGACGCTGCGCGTCTCGCGCTTCTCCACGATCGAATAATGGGATCCATCATGCCCGCTCCTGCTCGACACGACTGTGTCGTCTTGTTTCCAAGCCGTGCGCACTCAAACGGGACAGAGCCCGTTGAGTTTGCGTTTTGTTTGAGCGATCACGGCGGTTTCAGTTGGCGGCGAATCCAACGTCGGCGCGGCAGGTCCCCGCCTGCTGAAGGCGGGTCCATCGCACGCCAATGTCTCCGCCTGTGCACGACGACCGTCGTCAGCCGCTTTGGTTTGCTGCCTCGGGTCAGCCTCCGGCCGCTGCCACGCCGGCGGCTCTATGCATCGGTCGGTTGGGCGCCTTCGGCTCGTTGCGCTGCGACGCTCTCGTCGTGCAGGTTCAGCGCCGTGTTCACCAGAGCCAGATGAGAGAAGGCCTGGGGGAAATTGCCGACCTGGCGGCGAACCCGCGGATCGTACTCCTCGGCCAGCAGCCCGACATCGTTCCGCAGCGCCAGCAACCGCTCGAACAACGCCTCGGCCTCTGGCTCGCGGCCCTGCTGGGCATAAACATCGGCGAGCCAGAACGAGCAGGGCAGGAACGCACCCTCCCCCGGTGGCAGCCCATCGGCGCCGGCCTCGGTGCGATATCGCAGCACGAAGCCGTCGGCGTTGAGCTCACGCTCGATCGCCGCCACCGTGCCGGTCACCCTGGGATCGTCAGGTGGCAGGAAGCCAACGATCGGGATCATCAACAGACTCGCGTCGAGTTCGTCGCTGTCGTAACTTTCTGCGAAACTGTTCGTGGCCTTGCTAAAGCCCCTGGCGCAGACCTCGATGTGGATGTCGTCACGGATCTTGCGCCACCGCTCGATCGGACCCGGAAGACCATATTGTTCCATGTCCTGCACCGCGCGGTCGAACGCGACCCAGGCCATGACCTTCGAATGCACGAACTGCCGCCGACCGCCGCGGACCTCCCAGATGCCTTCGTCCGGCTGCTGCCAGATGGCCTCCAGGTGCTCGATCAAATTCACCTGCAGGTCCCACGCGGTGGGCGGAACCTCCAGCCCGCCGGCCCGCCCCTGGTGCATCGCGTCCATCACCTCACCATACACGTCGAGCTGGCGTTGTTCGGATGCGGCGTTGCCGATCCGCACCGGTTTGGCACCCTGATAGCCCACCAGCCAGTCGGCCTCCCACTCCAACAGCCGCCGCTCGCCGCCGACACCGTACATGATCTGCATCTCGTCGGCGTTGCCGGCGATGCTGCGGTGCAGCCAGTTGCCCCAGGCCTGGGCCTCGGCGTAATAGCCGCCACCCATCAGCGCCATCAGTGTCAGGGTCGCGTCGCGCAGCCAGCAGAAGCGATAATCCCAGTTGCGCGGACCGCCCAACTGCTCCGGCAACGACGTCGTCGGGGCCGCGACGATGCCGCCGGTCGGTTGGTAGGATAACGCCTTCAGAACGATCAGCGACCGCACCACAGCGTCCTTCCAGCGACCCTTGTACTTGCAGCGGCCCGACCATTCGCGCCAGGTTTTCTCGGTTTCGGCCAGTGCCGCGTCGCCATCGAAGCGAGCTGGAGGCGGCAGGTGGGACGGGCCATGGCTCAGGACGAAGGTGACGCTCTGGCCCGCCTCGACGTCGAAAGCGGCTATGGTCGCAAGCTTGTGGCCGTGCATCGACACCGGCCCGCGAACCGTCACCTGGTCCGGGCCAACAATCGCGACAATGCCTTCACGATTCTCGTCGCGCGTCACCCATGGGGTGGAGGCGCCGTAATCGAAGCGAAGTTTCAGGTGCATCCGCATCGGCACCCGGCCGCGCCGGCCCTCGACGCGACGGACAATGTGTGAGCCTTCCCGGCCCGTCGCCATGGCGTCGATCACGGCGACCTGGCCATCGGGTGTGGTGAACACCGTTTCCAGGATCAGGGTCTCGCTACGGTAGGAGCGGGTTATTTGTGGCTGCGTATGCTGCGGTGTGAGCAGCCAGCTGCCATTTTCGGCTCGGCCGAGCAGCGCCGCGAAGCAGGCGGGACTGTCGAAACGCGGCAGGCAAAGCCAGTCGATCCCGCCATCCTTGCCGACCAGCGCCGCAGTCCGGCAGTCGCCGATCAACGCGTAGTCCTCGATCGCCAACGGCGTGTCGCGGACAGCAAAATCCAGATCCGGCATGATGCGCGGTTTCCTTGATGTGGCCGGACGAAGCGGGGATCAGCCGCCGGTCGCGAAGCCGGGATAAAGGGTCATGCCGCCGTCGACGAACAACGTGGCGCCGGTGACATAGTCGGCGGCATCGGACGCCAGCCAGGCCGCGGCCTGGGCGATGTCGTCCGGTTCACCGATACGCTTGTATGGCACCAAGGTCATGAGGCTGGCATAGGCTTCGGGCGTTTCCCACGCCGAGGTGTTGATCGGCGTGCGGATGGCCCCCGGCGCGATGCTGTTGACCCGAATGAAATGCGGCGCCAGCTCCTGCGCGATGCTCTTCATCAGCAGCATGATACCGCCTTTCGAGGCCGCATAGTTCGCATGTCCGGCCCAGGGGATTTGCTGATGCACCGAGCTCATGCAGATGATCTTGCCCGCCGCCTGCGAGACCGAGCGAACCACGCCGCGCCGCTTGAACTCCCGCGTGGCGGCTCGGGTGCAGAGAAACTGGCCCGTCAGGTTGACGCCGATGACGGTGTTCCACTGCTCCAGCGTCATCTGGTCGAACGGTGCGTCGCGCTGCAGGCCGGCATTGCTGACGACGATGTGCAGGGTGCCGAAATGGGCGATGGCGTCGGCGAACATGCGGTCGACGTCGGCCTCCTTGCTGACATCGGCCTGGATAGCGACGGCCTTGCGGCCCATCGCGTGGATCTCCTGCACCACCTGGTCGGCGGTTTCCGGATGGGTGACGTAGTTGACGATAACGTCCGCGCCGGCGCGGGCCAGACCGAGTGCCACCGCCTTGCCGATGCCGGAGTTGGCACCAGTGACCAGGGCCGGCTGGCCGGTGAGCACCGGATGGTACGGCGCGTTGGGCAGGCGGGCGGCGTCCGGCAGGGCCGGCGCGGTCGGGTCTTTGGGATCGGGTTGGTCGGTCATCGTCTGTGGCCCCAAGTGTGTGGACGTGAGCGACCACATTTTTGCCGGCACGACAATCCCACACTGGCGCGCGTTGTTCGCCATAAATTATCGGTGCCACGTCGTCGATTAGGTCGGCGCTGGACTGGCAGCGGGGCTGTTGGGCGTCGGCCGACAATCGCCGACAGGTCCGAGAAAGACATTCAAACTGGTCTGATGCTGAACGTATAGGCGGACCTTTCGATCAAGCCCCGCATTGCTCAAGACTTTCGATCACGCGCTGGGTTAGCTTGGCCCCAAGGCGACTTTGCTCGTAGGATTCTGAGCCACGAACGTCGACGAGCCGATTTCGGAGAGCCGCCATGCATTGGTCCTATGTTGGCCTTGCACTTACAGTCTGGCTTGGCTTCAGCCGCCCGGCAGCAGCCGATCAGTCGGGTCTCAACCCCGATACCGAAATGCGCAGCCCTACCTTGAAATTCGATTGGCCCGCTATCGAAATCGGCGTCGGCTCCTATGAGGCGGGGCCGACAGGCCTCACAGTCATTCACTTCGTGCCCCGCGCGGCAGTCGTGGAAGACTCACGCGGCGGCGCGCCCGGGACCGTCAACACGGCTAGGCTACAGTTGGGCTACGACGCACCGCGTATGGACGCGGTCGTCTTTTCCGGCGGCTCCAGCTATGGCGAGGAAGCCATTACCGCGGTGGCAACCGGGCTCAAAGATGAGGGCGTGCGGAGCGGCGCATGGAACAACATCGCTGATGTGACAGGGGCGATAATCTATGATTTTGGCAGCAGTCGTCGCTTGAATGAAATTTACCCTGACAAAGCCCTCGCGCAGGCGACGCTCCAACATCTGCATCCAGGGATTTTCCCGCTCGGCGCTCAGGGTGGCGGACGCATGGCGATGCAGGGTGGGTTCTTCGGCTGCAATGCTCATTCTGGGCAAGGGGCCGCGTTCCGGCAGATCGGCGAGGTGAAAATTGCTGCGTTCGTCGTCGTTAATGCGTCCGGTGTCATCACAAATCGACAAGGTGAGCTGGTTTCATGTCATTCGGCTGCCAGTTGGGGACCGTCGATGAAAGTCTCCGAGTTGATGAAAAATGTGCCGTTGAGCCGCATCGAGAGCTGGCAGCCGCCTGGTGGGGGGAACGAACCAACTCACACAAACACGACCGTCAGCCTCATCGTCACCAATAAGCGTCTGGACTATGCTGGCCTAAAGAGACTTGCCATTCAGGTTCATACATCGATGGCCCGTGCTATTCAGCCTTTCTCCACCTTCGATGATGGCGACACGCTATTTGCTGCAACTACGGACGAAGTAAGTGGTGCCACGCTCACACAAATCAACCTGGATACCGTGGCGTCGGATGTCATGTGGGACGCCATTCTCGCAAGCGTTCCGGAACAGACTGAGCCGAAGGCTGCCGGACATGTGCAGGTGTCCGAGGCAGACCTGCAGCGCCTTGTCGGCCGTTATGACTTTGGGTCAAACGTGATTTTGCAGGTCAGTGAGGAAAAAGGAGCGCTCGAGGTTCTGACGTTAGGCAAAAATGCCTTTGAGTTCGAAACCGCTAAGCCTATTCCAATAATTCCCGCCTCCGCCTCCGATTTCTATGTCGATAGCCGCTATCGAACTCACCTCGCTTTCGATGTTCAAGACGGGAAGGTAACAGCGGCTGTCCTCAATCCGGGGCCTTGGGAACAACGTGGCCATAAAATGTCGCCTCAGTAGTCGCGTCAACGGATAGCGTCACCAACAGGCAATGCAAAACTCAAGCAGACCGTGTGAAAACGCGCCTTCGCAGAGCGGGTCTACCCGTGCGTCAGAAGCCTGCACGAAGCCGCGCTGGACCGCTCAGGAGACTTTCTGAAAATCCCGGCTGCGGACAGCGCTGAACCGCCCCGGGTTTGTTGGAGGCTCCAACTCCTTAGAAAGTGGAGCCATGACGAGTCCGATGACGAACAAGTTTTCTCCCGAGGGCCGCGACCGTGCGGTGCGGATGGTTCTGGATCATGAAGGCGAGCATCCGTCTCGCTGTGCGGCGCTTTCTTCGATAGCGGGAACCCCATCGGCAACATCCCGCCCGCCGAAGCTGAACAACGATATTTCGCCACGCTGGAACAGAGCAAAGTCGCCGCCTAATTTGACCAAATCAGCCTCCGGCAAACCCGGGGCGGTTCAGTGACGCCGCGCTGTGGTGTCAGGTCAAGCGCCCGCACGATCACGGCGAAGTAGCGCATGAAGTTGTCGTGCTTGATCACACCATCGGGTCGCGAAAACACCAGGGTCTCAGGCGCACCCCCATGCAGCACTCGTGCCGCCTCCACCGCCGATCGAAACTCGATTAAACTTTCGTCGGGGCTGACTTCGCGTTCTCCGGTCTTGCCGAACAGCTTGAACAACTAGTGCGGGTAATCGGCAGTTGGCTTGGTCACGTGCTTCCAGCGCATCTCAGCAAGCGCGGTGCCGGGACGCGAGCCAGTGACGATGGCCACCGCGACGAACGCCCGAACAGCATTCGGTCATCGCGCGTGCTTTGCCGCACCGCCCCGCGGCACCATTCATCCCACATGTACCCCATCAATCTCAGCGCGTCCTCCGGCTGAACACCGGGTCGCCGCACACTCTCTCGCAGCCGTCGCTTTGACAGGCTGGGAATGTCGTCCAAGGAACACCAGCCCTCAGTTCCCGCGCGATCGAGAACGCGGCGGAACATCGCGCCGAGGTTGCGGATGGTTGAAGCGGTTGGCATCGTGCCATCGCGTAATCTGTAACCAGCCTGAAACTTGCGCACGGCGGCCTTGCCGATGTCCGCGCAGCGCATCTGAGCAAAGAACGGCATGAGTTGGTTGATCTGACCAATGTTCGCCGCGTATTTCCGCAGCGTCTTGGCGTCCCGGTTGACCAAGCGGTCTTGCTTGGCCATCTCCGCGCGGATATCCGCGATAACCAGAATAGCGGCCTTCTCAGAGGTGTCGTGTGCCTTCTCGGCAGGCTTGGCCTTCCGTTCCCCCGTTAAGCGTGGACTACCCGCAGGCAACGAGGGTGTGACATCGCCCCCATGCTGCATCCGTACGCAATTTTCCATGCTTGTCCGCATGGCGTCTTGCAGGTTGCGACCGACCACGCGATAGCCCGTCCATCCGGACGGCATCTTGTATTGCGCCTCGTACACCCCGTTTCGGCGACGTTTGCGGTCTAAGTATAACCCTATGGTGTCAGGGTAGATCGCGTGGGGGATTGGTGGTTGATCTCCAGCGGGACGGGACATAGAAGCTGATTGCCTCCCTACGCGGGCGTGGTGGAATGGTAGACATCAGAGACTTAAAATCTCTTGGCCGATGGCCGTGTCGGTTCGAGTCCGACCGTCCGCATTCGCCAGCTCATTCATACCAATAATCGTATCAATATCGGTAAGCCTAAACGCGCGTGGTATGGACTAATTTTGCTGTATTACTGAGTTCAATCAACGATCCCGATCGATTTTAAGTCCGCTTCGTCTACCATTCCGCCAAGCGGGCGCCGGGCGATCGGTCTACCGTCCCACTGGCGCAGCGGCCAGTGCTGAAGCGCCGCCCATCGCCACGTCATCAACCAGGCGCGGTGGATCAGTTCAGCCAGCCGCTATTTCGCGCCATGATGGCCAACCAGATAGGCGACGATCGCGGGTTCGGCGGACGCATCGACCGGAGCCTTAAACTCGGTGTGCATCTTCTCGACTTCCTGCTGCCAGGCCGCCCGGGTCAGCGGCGGCTGGGTCATCACCATGCCGGTCGAATGGCAGCCCAGACAGTTGTTGTTGATCGCCTCGGCATCCTGTCCGCGCGGATACATCCGGTCGCTGGCCGGCAAGTCGACGCTGACCGAGTGCAGCGTGATCCCGGCGGCGGCGACCGTCGATGACGGCTGGGACTGCTGTGCATCGGCATGAACGACGCCAATTGTCGGTCGCGAGCCGGGCATACCGAGCGCGAAGCAGAGCAGGATGACGGCTGCCGCCACACCACCGACCTTGCATCTGGGAATCGTCCCTGTAGGGGTGGCCCCTTTGGAGGCGGTGCACTTGGCGGCGGTCCCTTTGGGGGTGGTCCATCTGGCGAAAGATTTCATCGTGCGGCCCCTGCTCCGCACGTCACGCGACCTTCACCCGGACGCTCTCGATGACGTTGCGCATGAAACCACCGCCGTTCCAGTTCGGCTGGGCCGGCTGAGCGAGCGCCTTGGTGTTGGTGCAGCGCGCCATCAGCGTCATATCGCCCGAGGCCGGTGCGGTGACCTGTGCCGTCCATCGGCGGAAGCCATAGGTCCCTTGATCCGGACCCAGCGTGGCAGGCTTCCACGTCTGTCCGCCGTCGGCGGAGAAATCGACGCGGGCGACGCCGCAGTCGCCGCCGAACGCGATCCCACGCACCGGCAGGGGCGCATCAGGCCGGCGTGTCGTTGCATCGGTAACATTGGTGATGAAGGATCGTGGGACCATGCGGTTGATGGGCACGGTCTTGAAGCCGGTCTCACCCGGCCTGACGTTCGCGCCAGGGGTGTCGGGGATGCGATAGCTCGTCGCCATCCAGAAATTGTCGTCCGCGGTGTTCAGCACCTCGATATCGTCAAGCATCTTGACCCAGTAGGTCGAATACCATCCTGGAACGACCAGGCGCAGCGGGAATCCGTTGAGCAGCGGCAACGCCTGATCATTCATTTGATAGGCCAGCATCACCTCGCCGTCGCGCGCGTGGTCGATGTCGAGCGACTTCATGAAATCAGGCCCATCCTCCACCACCGGCTGATCCAGACCGTTGAACCGGACCGCGACCGCACCGGATTTTATCCCGGCGCGGTCCAGCACATCGCGCAGCCGCACGCCGGTCCACCTGGCATTGCCCATCGCACCGTTCGCCCACTGGCCGCCGGGAACCCGGGGCTGAAAAAAGCCGCGCGAGTTGCCGGAGCACTGATTGACCGCAGCGATCTGGACACGCGGCAGTGCGAGCAGTTCGGCCATTGACAGCGAGAGCGGCGTTTTGACGTGGCCGCGGACCGCCAGCCGGAACGCTGCGACGTCGACCTGATCGGGGATCACCGCCCAGTGCCAGCGCACGAAAAACTGATCATTGGGCGTAAAGACGTCGCGGTCGAAGACGCTGAATGGCGTCTCCAGAAGCGGCGGCCGGATCCGCTGCAGGACCATGCTGCCCTTCTGCGGGAAGCCCGCCGTCAATTGCCGCTCGTCCGGGCCACCGGGCAGGCGCAGATTGATGGAGCCCTCGGCCCAGGCCGGACGAGCCGCGATCAGCGCCCCGATCGTCCCGGCGCCTCGCAGAACACGCCGCCTGTTCAGGGCGCGATCGGTCCGCCGGGTGTCCGCCATTTCTTGATCCCCCTGTGTCGCCTTGGACGTGGATACCGGGGAATGACGGCATCGAACAGGGTAGACGGCCGGCACGCCTGAGTCCTGCTACCCGGGATGTGGCGTGACACTTTGTCCGGTTGCTTGCGGTGTCGCGTTATGCCCCGACACGCGCTGCTGGTAGCGCAAATGATGTGGAGCGATCTGAAGGTGGCCGCCGTCCGTAGTTGGGCTGTTGCCGTGGATCGCGGCGGCGGCGGTCCGCGTCATAGTGGCGGGATGTTCGGGCGGCGGCGCGGCGATCTCTGAAGCCTCGGTCGGTCGCGCGGGTGCCGTTGGATGGCTCGCGCTGTTGGACATCGCGGTGGCCCTGGCCTGGCCGAGGGCCACCGCCATGGCCTCGGCGACCGCGGCGTCCACCTGATCGTCGTCGAGCACCAGATCGGGTTCGGGTTCGGAGCGTCGCGGGGCTGGATGTGCCGATGAAGCGTCACCGGCACGGACGGTCGTCTGTTGATGGTGCCGACGCTGCATCATGGTGCGTTCGCTTTGGTCGGCGGAGCGGTTCAGGGCATTGGCTCGGCCGAAGGCCCGCATCTTCTCCGCCATCGACATATCCGGCGCGGCGGCCTTCCCGAGCAGGGCGAGGGCGGACATCGAGAAGGCGATGGTGCGGGCGACGTTGACGTAATCGGCCCGGGTGCGCGGTTCATAGGCTTCAATAGCGCTGAGCGCCATGCGGCGGGCAAGCGGGATGCCAATCCCGACGGTGGCGAACAACGGGACGAGATGATCGGCGACGCCGACCATCAGTCCAAGTGCGGGGTCGATGTCGGACGGCGTGCGGCATGGTTCGACGGTATCGCGGGCGGCGGGACTGGACATCGATACGGGCGGCCTTGGCTGTAATGCTGTGATTGAAGATCTGGGGCTGAAGATCTGGGACTGAAGATCTGGGACTGACGTTCGATAGGCGAGGTTCGGTAACAGGGTTTGGCAGGCGAGTTTCGATAAGCGAGGTCGGGATCGCTGAGCTTGAATTATCGTTCTTTATATGTTCTTATACTCATTGTCATCGAAGCGCAAGTAAATTTCGTCTTGCCGCCCCGACAGGACGCTGGTCGCACGACTTACGGCCGCCGCCGCGGCGCGGTCGGCTTCGTCCACAGGCGTGTGCGACACGGTCCGCGGCGTGCGGGGCTGATCACCGGACGCTACAATCCGCACGCGATGTCGAGCGCCATTCTGATCAGCTTGTCGCTGGCCTCGGGTGTGCGGAAGGCGCTGTGCGCCGACAGGGTGACATTCGGCAGGGTGGTCAGCCTGTGCCCGGCCGGTAGCGGTTCCACCGCGAACACATCCAGCGCGGCGTGGCGCAGATGTCCTGTCTCCAAGGCCGCGATCATCGCCGCCTCATCGACCACCGCCGCACGCGCGGTGTTCACCAGGATCGCACTGGGCCGCAGCCGCCGCAGCCGTTCCGCGCTGAGGAAGCCGCGCGTTTCGTCGTTCAGCAACAGGTGGACGGACAGCACCTGGCTCTGCGCCAGCAGCGTATCCAGATCGACGAACGTCACGTTCGGCGCGGTCTTCGGCGAGCGGTTCCAGGCCAGCACCCGCATACCGGACCCCGCGGCGATGCGGGCCACCTCGGCCGCGATGCCGCCGAAACCCACCAGGCCGAGGGTCTTGCCGGTGAGTTCCATGCCCTCGGTGCGGATCCAGTTGCCGGCGCGCAGGCCGCCGTCCATACGCGCCAGACCGCGTGCGGCGGACCACATCAGGGCGATGGTATGCTCCGCCACCGCGGTGTCGCCGTAGCCTTTGATGATGTGGACGGTAATGCCGAGGTCGGCAAGCTCCTCGGGGTGCATGTAGCTGCGGGCGCCGGTGCCGAGGAAGATGACGTGCTTCAGGCTGGTGCAGGCGCGCATCGCTGCGGTCGGCAACTGGGTGTGGTCGTCGAAGATAAAGTCGTAGCCCGCGGTCAGTGCGGGCAGTTCCTCCGGCTTGATCTCGGCGTGCTCCTGCACGTCCATCAGCGGATCGGTCGGCCGCACGACTCGATGAAACACCGAGGCCAGATCATCCACGGCATCCAGAAACAGGCCTTTCATCGCACTCTCCTGACGCAGAACGGCCACAACTGTGGGCAACGATGCGGTGCGCGGCAAGAAGCCCTGCCCGCTGACGTCGGTCAATCTGCTAGACCGGTGCCGGATGCCGCGCGTTGCCCCCACCGTTCCCCGGTTCGATCCGCCGCAGAAGGCGGCCGGCAGAACCAAGCCCGTCGCCCGGCCGCCTGCCCCGCCGCCTGCCCCGCCCGGGCGACTGGGGAAACGCCGGACGTGGTCGCGGCTGCTGCGCTGGGGCTTCATCGCCTCGGTCTGGCTGACCTTGGCCACCGTGGTGACGGTGCTGTGGTTCGCCCGCGACCTGCCGCGGCCCGAGTCGGCGCTGGACGCGGTGCGCCGTCCTGGCCTGACCCTGCTGGATCGTTCGGGGCATGTGATCGCGACGTTCGGCGATCTGGTTGGCGAGCCACTGCGGCTGAAGGAGTTTTCCCCGTTCCTGCCGCAGGCTGTGGTCGCGGTCGAGGATCGTCGTTTCTGGCACCACCCCGGCATCGACCCGATCGGCTTGCTGCGCGCCGCCTGGATCAATCTCACCGCCGGCCGGGTTGTGCAGGGCGGCTCCACCCTGACCCAGCAAGTCGCCAAGACGCTGTTTCTCAGCAATGCCCGCACGACGAAGCGCAAGGTGCAGGAACTGCTGCTGACGCTGTGGCTGGAACGCCATTTCAGCAAGCGGGAGATCCTGGAGATCTACCTGAACCGCGTCTACCTGGGTTCCGGCGCGTGGGGGATGGATGCGGCGGCGCGGATGTATTTCGGCGTTTCGGCGCGCCGGGTGACGCTGGCGCAGGCGGCGGTGCTGGCCGGCCTGCCGCGGGCCCCGTCGCGGTTCAACCCGCGGGTCAGTCCGGCCGCGGCGCTGGCGCGGGCAAAGGAGGTGCTGGGCACGATGGTGGCATCCGGCGCCCTGTCCGCCGAACAGGCGCGGGTCGCGGCCGGGCAGATCGTTTTTCCGCGCAATCCGGTGGCACGCGGCTGGTTCGCCGACTGGGTGGCCGAACAGTCGCGGTTGCTGCTGGCGCCGGATGTCGACGCGGTGCTTCGCACGACGCTGGACAACCACATCGAGGCGGCGGCCGAGGACGGTCTCGACACAATGCTGAACGGTGCGGGTGCCAAGGCCAATGTCGGCGAGGGCGCGGTGGTGGTTCTGGATGCCGCCAGCGGGGCGGTGCGCGCGATGGTCGGCGGGAGAAACTTTCGCCTCAGCCCGTTCAATCGAGCGGTGCTTGCCCGGCGTCAGCCTGGGTCGGCGTTCAAGCCGTTCGTCTGGCTGAGTGCGCTGGAAGCCGGCATGACCCCGGCCGACACCATGCTGGACGGTCCGATCCGGATCGGCGCCTGGCGACCGGGAAACTTCGAGCACGGCTATCGTGGTCAGGTCACGCTGGAGGAAGCGCTGGCGCAGTCGATCAACACCGTATCGGTGCGCCTGCTGTTGCAGTCAGGCGGTGCTAAGGCTGTCGCCGCCACCGCTGCCCGCCTGGGGATCGCGGACCGGCTGCCGAACGACGCCTCGCTGGCGCTTGGCACCGGAGAGGTCGGGCTGCTAGAACTCACCGCCGCGTATGCGCCGTTCTTCAACGGCGGCAACCGGGTGGTGCCGTTCGGGCTGGACCGGACGGCGCACCAGCCGGAACCGGTGGTCGGGGCGAACGAGGCCGCGATGATGGCGCAGATGCTGGATGCGGTGGTGAGCCGAGGGACCGGGCGGGCCGCGGCTGTGCCGGGGCAGATCGTCGGCGGCAAGACCGGCACCACGCAGGATTTCCGGGACGCCTGGTTCATCGGCGGGGTGAAAGGGCTGATCATCGGCATCTGGCTGGGGAACGATGACAACCGGCCGATGCGGGGGGTGATGGGCGGCGGCCTTCCGGCGCGGTTGTTTCACGACATCGCAATAGCCATCGACTGAGCCGACCGCGTCCGGCGCTCTCCGCTTTGCTATCGAGCCCGGCGGAACCAAATCGCTGCTGGACCGCTTCTGCCGCATATGACGAAGGGGAAACAGATGAACAGTTGGCGATATGGCGTTGCGGTCGGTCTGCTGAGCGGGCTGGGTGCTTGTTCACACATGATGGGAAGCAACAACAGCCACAGGAGCGAGCCGACGGCACAGGCGGCGCCGGTGAAGCCGACCGTGGCGCCGGAGATGGTGAAGAAGGTGCAGTCCAAACTGCGCGACGGCGGCTATTACAAGCAAGGCGCGGTGGACGGCGTCTGGGGCGAGCAGACGCAGACCGCGGTGCGATCCTTCCAGCGCGATCATAACCTGGGCTCGAGCGGCGAACTTGATGTCGCCACCCTTAAGGCGTTGAACGTGACGGACACCGGGCAGGCCACCAACGCCGGTTCGCCGACGCAACCGACGGCGACAGACAACAACGCGCAGCCGTCCGCCGCCAACCCGAATGGGTCGCCGGCCAATTCGAACCCGTCGCCGGCCAATGCCAACCCGTCGCCTGCCAATCCCAATTCGCAGCCGACGACCACCAATCCGACCGGCACCCCGGCCAACAACGCAGCGGCACCGCCGGCGCATTAGGGTTTGATCGCCAAAGAGGCGCCGCCATCCGGCAGGCGGACATCACCCTGGTCGGAGGCCAAAAAGGGCTTTTCCCAGGGTGATCATGGTTGAGCGCCGGGTGCGGTTCGGACGTGGTCAACAAACATTGTCGAGAATATTTACGCTTCGACGGATGATCAGGCGAAAGAAGAACCCAAACATATGATACGCCGGCGTTTTTCAATCTGGCACGTCATTTGCTAAGCTGCTCCATGAAGTTGTTGTCCGCCTAGGGAAACAAGGCGGGAAGACAAACCGGAAAGACGAAAACCATGGGGATTCGGGGCAGACCACTCGGACTACTGGCGATACTTGGATCGTCAACGGTCGTAGCCTTGGTTGTTTTCGTGCTTTACCGGTTGGCGGGTGAGTTCCTGGCAATCGTGACGGCGTGGGCCCTGGGTTCGATCCCGCTCGGTATTCTGTTCGGGCACTGCGCGCTGAACGAAGAGTAGTAACCGCGCGCTAGAATCCCATCAGTTCTGCGTAACGGTCTCGGCAGAAGCGGACATCGCCGAAAGTGGCCTGGGCGACCCGGCTCCTTTTCATGAAGAAGCCTATTTCGTGCTCGTCCGTCATGCCGATGCCGCCGTGCATCTGCACACCTTCGTTGCTGCACAGTAAAAAGGTTTCGTTCACCTTGGCCTTGGCCAGACAGGCCAGCGCGGCGGCATCGTTGCTGTTCTGGTCAAGTGCGGAGACCGCGGCGAGCACGGCGGAGCGGGTCATTTCGACCTCACAGAACATGCCGGCCGCGCGATGCTTCAGTGCCTGGAAGCTGCCGATGGCCGCTCCGAACTGCTTGCGGTCCTTAAGGTATTGCACGGTGCGGTCGAAAGCCTCATTGGCGCTACCAAGCATTTCGGCGGCCAAGCCGGCACGCGCTTTGTCCAATACTGTCTCAAGCAGTGCGGCGCCACGGTCAACGCCGCCCAGTACGGCGTCCGGGCCGAGTCGCACGTTTTCCAACCTGACGCGCGCGGCGTTGCGGCTGTCGACCATGGTCAGTCGGGTGCATGTGGCGGCCGCGCCGGGGAGCAGAAACAAGGTGACCCCGCCGGCGGTCCGCGCGGCGACGATCAGGGTATCGGCAACGTGTCCGTCCAGCACAAAGGTCTTCTGGCCGGATAGCCGATAACCGGCGCCGTCGGGTTCGGCTTGCAAGGCGATCTGGCGCGGTGCATGGCGCGCGCCTTCCTCCAGTGCCAAGGCGAAAAGGTGTTCGCCGGCCAGCAGAGACGGCAGGTATCTGGCCTTCTGATCGTCCGAACCACCGAGCGACAGCAACGATGCGCCCAGCAGCGCGGTGGAGAGCAGCGGCGAGGCGGCCAAGGTGCGGCCCGAGGCCTCCATCACCTGGGCCAATCCGGTCATGCCGAAGGCAGACCCGCCTTCGTCCTCGTCGACCAGAAAGCCGGTCCAACCGAGCTCGGCCATCTGCCGCCACAGGTCGCGGGAGAAACCCACTGGGTCGTTGCTGTCTCGCAATTTCCGTAGCGCGGTGATCGGGCTGCGTTCGCGAAAGAAGTCGAACGCGGTTTCACGCACCATCCTGGCTTCATCGGAGAGAATCAGCGCCATGCCATCAATCCGGCAAACCGAGCACGCGCTTGGCGATGATGTTCAATTGGACTTCGGACGTGCCGCCCTCGATCGTGTTGGCCTTGGAGCGCAGCCATTCGCGGGTAAACCGCAGTTCGTCGGCGGAAAAACCGTCGCCTTCCCAGCCCAGACCCTGGAAGCCTTCCGCCTCCAGCAGCATCTCGTAGCGACGCTTGTTCAGTTCAGTGCCCTGCAGCTTGAACATCGCGGACAGCGGCCCGGGCGGGGCGCCGGCGTCGGCTTGCTCGGCGGCGCGGCGTCGGGTCAGTTGGAAGGCGTGCAGGTCCATGGCGTAGGCGGCGACGCGTTCGCGCAGGATCGGGTCGGCGATCTTGCCGTCTGTTTCGCCGGCGGACTGCTTTGCCACGGCCTCGACCGAAACCTCGAACCTGGCGGCCCCGCGGGAGGCGATGCCGCCGATCCCTTTGCGCTCGTGTTCCAGCAGGCGCTTGGCGATGGTCCAGCCCTTGTTCAGCGGGCCGACCAGGTTGGCATGGGGGACACGGACGTTTTCAAGAAACGTTTCGCAGAAGACGGATGCCCCGCTGATCAGGCGGATCGGCCGGGCGCGGACGCCCGGATCGTCCATGTCGATCAGCAGGAAGCTGATACCCTCATGCTTTTTCGCCGCCGGATCGGTGCGAACCAGGCAGAAGATCCAGTCGGAGTGATGGGCGTTGGATGTCCAGATCTTGTGGCCGTTGACCAGGAAGTGCTCGCCCTGCAGCACGGCCCGGGTGCGCAGGCTGGCGAGGTCGGAGCCCGCTTCGGGTTCGCTGTAGCCCTGGCACCAGCGGATCTGGCCACGAATGATAGGCGGGATGTGGGTCTGGCGCTGTGCCTCGGTGCCATACTCCAGCAGCACCGGACCAAGCATGGAAAGGCCCATGCCGCGAAGCGGGGCTCGACAACCGATGTCCTGCATTTCTTCGTCGAGGATCAAGGCCTGGTCGCTGGAGAGACCGCCGCCGCCATATCGCGTCGGCCAGGTGGGAGCGGTCCACCCTTTGGCTGCCATTCGGTCAAGCCACTGATTTTGTTCCGGACGAGCGTATGTCGCACGTTTGCCGCCGGCGACCTGCTCGGATTCCGGCATCCGCGTGCGCATGGCCGGCGGGCAGTTTGCCTCCAGCCAGGCGCGAGTGTCGGCGCGGAAGGCAGTCGGTGTGGCCATGGGATGGTTCCTTGGGCATCGCTATGGGGATGGGAGGTGACCACCATATCTTGGGGGCGGCAAGTGGCGGAGGGCGTGGGAAACCCGTTCGCGCCTGGATCGGGCGCTTTGTTTCGGCTGATTGACGATGGGGGTCAGTGGTCTGGCCTCGCTCTGCCATGCCTGTGTGTGAGGGTGGCCGCCTCCCTCGCCCGGCGATCGAGTTCCATCGCAGGTTCGGCCGCCTGATGAACCGACGGTGATCGCAGTGGTATGAAACGATCTCGTTGGCAGGTCGATGACGGGCTGGGCGGCTCAGGCCGGCAGCATTGGAGATTGCGGATTCTTGCGTGCGACGGCTGTAGGCGTTCACCCGCCTTGCGTCCAGGCCAACGAGCCAGGGTCAAGCTACAAGCAAACCTTGGATAATGCGATAAGGGATCTCACCTCCGACGGCAGCGGCGACATGATCGCCGCGTGATCGCCCGGATCGGACATCCGGCTGTGGGCTGTCCACCGGCCGATATCCGCTGTGCGCGCGCATCAGTTCTGCTGTTCCGAGGGTGCAATCTCGGGCCAGCCTGAGCGGGGAGGTCGCCGTTCCGGTGGTGGGATCAAGGGTTCCGAATGAACCCTGGTGCGGCGGCTTTGATCCTAGCAGGACGCGGTATGGTCATCCCGGCCCTTGAAAAACGGCGTCAGAAAGGACCGGCGGAGACGCCCTTCGCAGCGGGCAGCCTCATCCAGGCAGAACGCGCGCATATCGTCTGTGGTCACGGCCGCAGCCTCCGACCGCCACTGCATCGCACGTTCCTGCAACGCTCGGGTATCATATTGGCTACGCATCGGGTTGGTTACACTTTGATTGCGGGGAAAAGCGCGATCAGACATGCAAGAAGGTCCCGTTCCGGTCATCCGCCCTATACGAGGTGACTGCTCGTTTGGATCATATAACTGATTCCGTTTTCGTTCTCAATAGCTGATCAGCGGCGACATCCATTGAAACATCATTTTGGTTGGCATCTGAGGAGATCGGCGATGTCTGAGGTCATGAGCGGACAGCAGCGACATATCGCGCGGTTCCAACCCGATCCGGTTACGGTGCCGCCGCAACGGGCTGTGCGTAGCAGCGACCCAAGCCGGATGGTGGGCGCGACAGGGATTGAACCTGTGACCCCCGCCGTGTGAAGGCGATGCTCTACCGCTGAGCTACGCGCCCATCCGCCGCCGCGAAGGCGGGCTTCCTAACTGCTTGTCCGGCGCACCGCAACCCCGAAACGGCTAGATCAGAACCCGCAGCGCCGGCGGCGCCGCTTCGGCATCCACCTGCACCAACGCGCCGTCGGGAACGGCGCGGGTGATATCAACCTGAAAGCCCGACATCATCGTCATGTCCGCCAGCGCCGCGCCCTGCACCATGATCGGGTTGACCGTGTTGAACACCAGTGCCGCCGGGACGATGCCACGCCGGGCCATCTCGTGCAGCATCCAGGCCGTCGCCACGCCGCCCTTGGCTTTGTCCAGGATCAGCACCAGGCCGACGTAGGATCGTCCGAACAACGCGTGCCGCGGGCGAGAGAATATGCCGGTGATCCGGTCCAGGTCGTACCTGGCGGAGAAGCCGTCGCTCGCCACCATCGCCCTGCCCCGGACGGTCTGGCCCATCGCCGCGGTCGCCTGGAACACGGTCATGCGATGCGTCCGGAGCAGGCGGCATCGAGACACTGGTCCATCGACAACAGCACCGGCGTGTAGCCGTAGCCGCCCAGGATGTTGGTCAGCTTGGCGGAGTTCGTCGCCAGGCGCCGCCAGCCATTCGCCTCGGCGAGTTCGCGGGCGTAGCTCTGGTAGAAGCACATGCCGGACAGCACCATCGCGCCGGATGCCTCGATCCTGGCGGTGAGGCCCATGCGGTCGGCGTCAGGTTTGATCTGCGGGCTGGTGATGGCCAGCAGTGGCACCGTGACATGGCGGCCATCCAGCCGGTCGGCGAGCATCCGCATTTCCAGCAGCGACAGTTGCGGAGCGGCGAACACCACCACGTCCACGGCGTCGCCGCCGGTCGCGTATTCGGCTATTAGCGTGGCGATGTCGGATTGGCCGACCGGCAGCGCGGGCGGCGGCGGGCCGTCGAAGGCGTTGGCGGATTCAGGGGTGATGCCGTCGATATGGAACATCGCGACGCTGCCGAAGCTCGCCATCGCGGCGCCGAAATGTTTCATTTCGTCCGACCCGGGGACCTGGTCGAAGCCGGTGATCACCGGCACACGCCAATAATCCCCCGCGAGGCGTCCGACGACGCCACCCAGCGCGCCCCATTCGTGCAATGCGCGGGGTGTCCAGCTTGCCTCGATCAGCAGCGACCCGCGACGACATTCATCCAGATGATAGCCGTAGCGCGGGGTCAAACCGGTAAGCCCGGCGGCCAGCGCGGACGGCCCCCCCTCGAAGTTGGACCGCGCACCGAGGACCGCGTTGCAATAGATGACAACGCCGGTATCGCCGTAGGCCATGTGCTCGCCACGCACCGGGGGCATTATGGTCTGGTAGTTGATGCAGGTGTTGGTCATCAGGATACCGAGCGCTTCAAAGGCGTCCGAGGTGCGCCGTTCGAGGGCGACCATCCAATCCTGCTGTTTCAACCGGCCGGCGGCACCGAAGTCGGTTCCGCGCGGATCGGTGATGGTGGGGATGCGGACGCGGCGATCGCCTGGCGGCATCGCAGCGAATCGCTCCAGCCAGGCGACGCCGGTTTCGCCGAGCGACTCGGTGTCGGCCATGATGTGGGCCTGCTGGACAGCCACCATGTCGCGCGCGCCGAGGTAGCTGCCGACGCGGATCTGGTGCTGCACGGCCCACTGCCGCGCGGCCCCCATCTCGCCCCTGAGCATGGCGGCCGCCTCGTCGCGAAGCTGCATCGGTGGTCCCTCCCGTTCGGCGCTGGATCAGGCACAAGACCGCCAAGCCGGTCAACGTCGCGCGTGAAGCGGGGTCATGCGCGCCGGGTTGGCGGGCGAGCGAGCACGCGAGCGAGGGGACCGCGCGCGCGAGGGAGGGAGCGGCGCGTGAGGGAGGGGCGCGAGCGAGAGGGGGGCGCGCGAGCGAGAGGGGGGCGCGCGAGCGAGAGGGGGGCGCGCGAGCGAGAGGGGGGCGCGCGAAAAATGACTCGGATACCGTCAATCCATGCGTCGGCGGGTGGTAGAGCGAACTGCGATCGAGTTGACCGGCTGTCGCCGGTCAACCATTCGTTTGATCGCGTTACTCACCTCGCCGGCGATTCGCCTTCGAGGATCACGCTTTCGGCGCATCCCGTCACCGGTGAAAGGGCAATCGATGAAAATCAAGCCAAAAGATTTCCGTGTGCGGGAGGGCGTGGAGGTCGATCTCGAGACATGGCCGACAAAGGTGGCGAAGGTTTACAAGTCCAAGCGTAACTATCGCGAGATGCTGGATGATCATGTTGAACGGCTGAGCGATCAGCAGCAGCTTCTGTATGCCTCCAACCACTATGCCGTGCTGCTGATCTTCCAGGCGATGGACGCGGCGGGCAAGGATGGGGCGATCCGGCACGTCATGTCCGGGGTCAATCCGCAAGGGTGCCAGGTGTTCAGCTTCAAGCATCCCAGCGCGACGGAAGCGCAGCATGACTTCCTGTGGCGGACGACATGCGTGCTGCCGGAACGCGGACGGATCGGTATCTTCAACCGCTCATACTATGAGGAGGTGCTGGTCGTTCGCGTGCATCCGGAGCTGCTGCGCGCCGAGGGCGTGGCGGACCTGCCGTCGGACGGCGATGCGGTCTGGCAGAGTCGTTTCCGATCCATCCGGCATCTGGAACGCCACCTGCATGAAAATGGCACGCGGATCGTCAAGTTCTTCCTGCATCTGTCGAAGGACGAGCAGCGACGACGTTTTCTGCAACGCATCGACGAGCCCGAGAAGAACTGGAAGTTCAGCCAGGGGGATATCGAAGAACGGGCGTTCTGGCCACAGTACATGCAGGCTTATGGGCAATGCCTGCGTGCCACGAGCACCGATGAGGCGCCTTGGTATGTGGTTCCCGCCGACGACAAGGAAAATGCTCGGCTGATCATATCGGAGATCGTGTTGGAGACGCTGCGAAATCTGAAGATGCGTTACCCCGAAACAACCGACGCGCGTCGGCGCGAATTGCTGGCGATCCGCGAGCAGCTGATGAAGTAGACCCTGCCGCATGGGTAATGGCGCGGCCGGCATTGGGATCCTGCCCCGGGACCGTGGATTAATCATAATGTCATTGGACACATTCTTCGCCTATCGGCTTGTCGAATGGGCGCCACTACCTCGGTTTATTATGGCGTGTCAGCCTTCTCTTGGTTCGTCCCGCAGCCCCGGCGGAAGCTGCCGGATCATCGATCTGATCAAGGACGAGAAGTTTTAACTTTTCTGCCGATTCAAGAGCGTTCTCTTTATCTTGATTCCGGAGGGTTGCTGAGCCGTTAAATAAAGCCATTGCTCGCGCCTGCTCAAGTTCTGCCCAATAATCTGTAAACACTTGTTTCCAGCTTTTGGTTGCCGCCTCGAGGGTGCTTAGAAGTCCCTGTAAATCGCTCATTAGCACCGCAATATCTACATGTCCCGATTCGAATTCACTGAGACGCTGCAGCATTATTCTGTACTGTCGCTGATCATATTGCGACTTGCATTCTACCATCATTGCAGACCTCCAACCTAGGGCCTTAGCCTTCCTGGCGTTACTGTTATCACATTGCCCGTGGTGGCGTCTCTGACGACCGTCACATTGTTGACTGGATCGTAATAGTTTGTTGTCCCGGGATAACGGATACTTGGAGTAGGGATGCCGCTTTGGATCGCTTGGTCCACGAGGCTTGGTGGAATTCCCTGGTTCTGCATTTGATCAAATGCATGCCGGACGGCTTGGCTGATCCAGTTCGCTGGGGTCAGCACCACCTCGATCAGCTTCACGAACACCCGGACGGTTGAGAGCGGCGCATGTCCTGCCCGACCCATCGTGAACAGCCCGCGACCAGCATACGGACCGTAAGGCCGCCAGCACGGTTGACGACGGCGGCTTGGCACCCATCGTAGCGGGATAGACGTCGGCCACCTGCGTTAAAGCCGGCGCCAGTATCGGGCAAGGGCACATATGTCTGGCGGCTTGGATGCCAGCGGCTGCAGACCGAAGGCCGCCGGCAGCATGGTGGTGACCGGTTCGAGCGGTTGCGTCGCAGCGGGTCGCGAAGTGGCCTTGACGGGCTAGGCGTCGTGGTCCTGATATTCGGTTTCCAGCACCGCCGTCAGGTTCGGCGTGATACCGTCACCCAGGATGCGACAGCTCGACTTGCTCCCCCAGGGGATGGCGATTGGGTTGAGGATGCAGCGCTGGGCCGGGGTCCTGGCCTTGTTGCACCAACACCGCGCGGATCGAGACCCGGTTGAAGGCTGGAATACGATTACCAAAGGATGGTCGCTCACGCGCGGAGATCCATTAAGTTCCGGATGCCTACCAGAGCCATTGGCTTTTGGCAAGGGATATCGTGCCGGACGGCTTGGCTGATCCAGTTCGCTGGGGTCAGCACCACCTCGATCAGCTTCACGAACACCCGGACGGTTGAGAGCGGCGCATGTCCTGCCCGACCCATCGTGAACAGCCCGCGACCAGCATACGGACCGTAAGGCCGCCAGCACGGCGACGGCGGCTTGCGTAGCGGGATAGACGTCGGCGCGTTAAAGGGCGGGCGGGCACATGATGTCGGATTACCGAGCGCCGGTTCAAACGATCAGCCTGGCAGGTTGCGAGCGTCACGGGACAGGATGGGCAGTCTGCCAATCCTTCATCATCACGATCTCCTTGTTCTGTGCGGCAACAATCTCTGTGGCCAGACGGCGCAAGGCTGGATCCTTGCCATAACGAAGCTCCACCTCGGCCATGTCCACCGCACCGCGATGGTGGGGGATCATCATCGAGACGAAATCGTGGTCGGGGTTGCCAGTCAGCGGCGCCGAAGCCATGTCGTGGTTCATCCTTTGCATGCCAGCCATCATCGCCTGGTCAGCCTCGGACTCCGGCTGGTGCTGTCCCTGCACCGGCATGTTTTGCTGCTGAGCAAGGGCTTGAGCCCTGATCAGCGTGGTGCCGAGGGTGATGACCAAAACCCAGCGCAAAATATGCATGATGCGGATCCCATGGTGGTGATGAAGGAGACGTTCGTGCCTGATCAGCACACTACCAGTTGGCTTGGCACGTCCTCCACAAACTCATGTGCGTATCCGGCATCGCGACCGTCGCAGAGGTAACCAAGGCCAAGATTGCTGCCGGCACCAAGCGCCGTTGATGTCCCGAGGTCGCGGGGCCATCCGCAGCCGCCGTTAGGCTCCGCGCCATTGCCGTACGGCCTGCTTTGTCAAGCTGTGCCGTGGGATTGCATGAAGCAGCGTCCGCTCGATCCTCAGGTTCCTCGCCGGTCGAGATCGGCATCAGGATTTGCAAGTGAGGCACCACCCGAAACGCTTGCAGACGGGCTGGTGATAGGATACCCCCCCTCCCATGACCCATACGATCCGTGAGAAGCAGAAACTGCTTGCGCGGGTTCGGCGCCTGCGCGGCCAGATCGAGGCGATCGAGCGCGCCCTGGAAGGCGAAGCCGGCTGCGAGCCCGTGCTGCACCTGATCGCCGGTGCCCGCGGTGCCATGGCTGGTCTGATGGCCCAGGTGGTCGAGGATCATGTCCGCACCCATCTTGTTGATCCCGCGGCGCATCCCGGTTCGCTCAACCCGGACGCGGTCGAGCAGTTGCTGGGTGTCGTCCGCACCTACCTGAAATAAGGGCCCTGCATGGAACAGCACAGCCACGTCTTCCTCGGCCAAGGCCACGAGCACGCGGAGAAGCGCACATGGGGCGTCATCGGACTGTGCGGCGCGATGATGGCGCTGGAGATTGTCGGCGGTCTGCTGTTCGGTTCGATCGCCCTGGTGGCGGACGGGCTGCACATGAGCACCCACGCCGGGGCACTGCTGCTGGCGGCCGTGGCGTATCGCTATGCGCGGCGACATGCGACCGATGCGCGGTTCACCTTTGGCACCGGGAAGTTGAGCGATCTGGCGGGCTTCACCAGTGCCATCGTGCTGGCGATGATCGCGTTGCTGATTGGGTGGGAAGCGGTCGGACGGTTCCTCGCGCCGGTGCCGATCGCGTTCTCCGAGGCGATCCCGATCGCCTGCCTCGGTCTTGGCGTGAACATCGTAAGCGCGTGGCTGCTCGGTGGCGGGCACCATCATGCCCATGCGCACGGTGGTGGTCACGCACATCCGCATGATGATGACCACGCGCATCCGCATGATGTCAGCCATGTCGTCGCGCTTGACGGAACCAGACTGACGCTTGAAATTCACGAGGATGGTCAGCCGCCTCGGTTCCAGATCCGGGCTCAGGCCCCGGTGGAGGCGGCTTGGGCGGACACGCTTTGGGCGGAGACCGTGCGGCCCGATGGCAAGCTGGAGCGGTTCGCCTTCAGGCAACGAGGCGACGTGCTGGAGAGCGTGACGGAGATCCCCGAGCCGCATGCATTTACGGTCAATCTGCATGTTGGTGACGCATCAGCATCGGTGATGTTCGAGGAGGCCGGTCACGACGCCACGCATCGCGACAACAATATGCGGGCGGCGATCATTCATGTGATGGCGGACGCCGCGGTGTCGGCACTGGTGATCGTTGGGCTGCTGCTCGCCAGGGCGTTCGGCTGGTTGTGGATGGACCCGCTGGCCGGGATCGTTGGTGCGTTGGTCATCGCCAGCTGGGCGTATGGGCTGGTGCGCGACACGGGTCGTATCTTGCTCGACATGAACCCCGATCGGCAGTTGACCGAGCGGCTGCGGCGAGAGATCGAGGCTGATGGTGACGAGTTGACGGATCTGCATGTTTGGCGGCTGGGGCCTGGGCATCTCGGCGCGGTGCTGTCGGTGGTCACCGGTCAGGATCGTCGCCCCGAGGACTACCGGCACCAGTTGCGGCATTTCGCCTCGCTGTCTCACGTCACCGTGGAAGTGCAACCGCGTTGAGCACGGTGGATGCGCGCCTGCACCGGTTCGCCGATCTGCTGCTGCGCTGGAACACGACGCTGAACCTGATCGCCGCGCGGGATGCGCGTGTTGTGTGGGATCGGCATATCGCCGACTCGCTGCAACTGGTCCCGCTGATGCCGGAGGGGATCACTCGCGCGATCGATCTTGGCACCGGTGGCGGGTTCCCGGGTTTGGTGCTGGCGATCGCCACTGGGGTGACGTTCGATCTGATCGAGGCCGACCGGCGCAAGGCGTCGTTCCTGCGGACGGCGATCCTGGAAACCGATGCGGCCGCGACGATGCATTGCTGCCGGATCGAGGATGCCGCTGTGTTGCCGGCACCGCTGGTCACCGCGCGGGCGTTGGCTCCCCTGCCCCGGCTGCTGCCACTTGCCGCGCCACTTCTGGCGGAAGACGGGATGTGCCTGCTGCTGAAGGGTGCGCGGGTCGAGGAGGAACTGGTGGCGGCCGAGGCCGACTGGGCGATGGCGGTGCAGCGTGTGCCGAGCCAGACAAGCGCTGAGGGGGTGGTGTTGCGGGTGAGCGCGCTACAGCGGCGAGAGGTGTCTTAGTTTTAGAGTTACGATCAGAACTTCTCCACCCACGGCCGCAGCTCGACCTCCCACGTCCAGGCGCTGCGCGGCTGGTTGGCGATCTGCCAGTAGGTCTCGGCGATCGCATCGGGGTCCAGCATGCTGTCCGGGTTTTCGTTCCGGTCGGGCCGGGTTGAACTCCTGATGCCACCATCGATGACGAAATGCGCGACATGGACGCCCTTGGGCGACAGCTCCCGCGCCATGCTGGATGCCAGACCACGCAAGGCGAACTTGCCCATCGCGAACGCCGATGAATTCGGGTAGCCCTTGACGCTGGCCGACGCGCCGGTCAGCAGGATGACGCCGGAGCCTCGCGCGACCATATGCCGCGCCGCCTGCTGTACCACCAGGAATCCGCCATAGGCACTGACCGCCAAGGCGCGCGCGACCTCGGCCGGGTCAAGTTCGGTCACCGGCCCGCGCGCACGGGCACTGGCGTTGTAGACGACGATATCCGGCACGCCCTGGGTGGCGATCACGACCTCGAATAGAGCCGCCACTTCCTCGGGTTCGGTCGCCTCGCAGGCGAAGGTGACGCCAGCGGTTTCGGCGGCCAGCTTCTGCAGCTTGTCGGGGTCACGGGCGGCCATCGCCACCTGCAATCCGTGCCTGGCGAATAGTCGGGCCAGCGAGGCACTCAGACCTGGCCCGACGCCAACGATCAATGCGGTTTTCATGTCCACTTCAACGCCCTCCGGCAACCGGCTTCATGACGGCCGTAAACTACTACGCTTCCGTCGTGGCCAGCCAGAGGACGACGCTGCCGGCATCCTGCGCGGCCGCTGCGACGGGTCACCCCACGATAGGTCACTGGCAGCCTCGCGGTTGCCCCCTTCTATCGCCCGATCATTCCCGTATCATCCACCGCCAAGCAACGTTAACCCGGAGGCGACGACCGTGCTCGGTTTGATGCAGACGAATGGGCTGATGATTTCCTCGATCCTGACCCACGCCGCGCGGCATCACGGGGCCGCCGAGGTGGTGTCGCGCACGCATGAGAACACCACGCACCGCTACACCTGGCGCGATGTGGAAGCGCGATCCCGCCGCCTGGTCCGGGTGCTGCAGAAGCTGAGTGTCAAGCCGGGTGACCGGGTCGGCACCCTGGCCTGGAACGGCTTCCGGCATCTTGAGGTATACTATGCCGCGCCCGGCATGGAAGCGATCTGCCACACCATCAACCCGCGGCTGCATCCGGATGACATCGCCTACATCATCAATCACGCCGAGGACAAGGTGCTGTTCGTCGACACCAGCTTCGTGTCGCTGATCGCCGGCCTGGCGCCAAAAATCGCGGCGCACGTCGAAGCGGTCGTCATGCTGACGGACCCGGCCAACATGCCGGACCTGACCCTGATGCCCGGCATGAGGCTGGCCTGCTATGACCAGCTGATGGATGCGGCGGACGATGACTACGTCTGGCCGACCTTCGATGAAAACGCCGCCAGCGCATTGTGTTACACCTCCGGCACGACGGGACGGCCGAAAGGCGTGCTGTACAGCCATCGTTCGACCTGGCTGCACGCCTACGCCACGGCGCTTCCGGACGTGCTGGGCCTGAAGGCGAGCAGCCGTGTGCTGCCGGTGGTGCCGATGTTCCACGTCAATGCCTGGGGCATGCCCTATGCGGCGGCCCTGACCGGCGCTTCGCTGGTGCTGCCGGGCCGGCATCTGGACGGCGCCAGCATGGCCAACCTGCTGAACGCCGAACAGGTCTCGTTCACCGCCGGTGTGCCGACCGTGTGGCTGGGCTTGCTGCAATACCTGCGATCGAGCGGCGAGCGGCTGGAGACGGTGCAGCGCATCATGACCGGCGGATCCGCCGCGCCGCCGCTGCTGATCGAGGCGTTCCGCGACGAATATGGGGTGGCGGTCGAGCATGGCTGGGGGATGACCGAACTCAGTCCCGTCGGCACCTATAACGCGCCCAAGCCGCCACAGATCGGGCTGCCGAAGGACGACGCCGCGCGGCACATGCTGAAGCAGGGGCGCATCCTGCCGGGCATCGACATGAAAATCGTCGACGCGGACGGCGGTGAACTGCCTTGGGACGGCGTTGCCTTCGGCGACCTGATGGTGAAGGGCCCCTGGATCGCCAGCGCCTACTACGGCGATGCGGTCGACAGCGCGCTGGACGCAGACGGGTGGTTCGCCACCGGCGACGTCGCCACGGTTGATCCGGATGGGTTCATGGAGATCACCGACCGGTCCAAGGACGTGATCAAGTCGGGCGGCGAGTGGATCAGCTCCATCACGCTGGAGAACATCGCGGTTTCTCATCCCGACGTGGCCGAGGCGGCGGTCATCGCCGCCGTCCACCCAAAATGGGACGAGCGACCGCTGCTGCTGGTGGTGCCGGCGGTGGGGAAGATCGTCGATCCCGCCTCGGTGCTGGCGCTGTATCAGGGCAAGGTCGCGAAATGGTGGCTGCCGGACGAGGTGGTGGTGGTGGCTGAACTTCCGCATACCGCGACCGGCAAGCTGCTGAAGACGAGCTTGCGGAGCCAGTTCCGCAACCATTACCTGAGGCAAGGCGGCGCATAGGCGGCCCGCAGGCCGGCCGATGCGTGGCTGATCGCGATGGACCAAAAACTGCTGGCCTGGGGGTTGCGCCGCAAGCCGACCCGGGTTCCGCGTCTATGGCTGTTTACCGACGCGCAGCGTCTTGCGGATCCACGCGTCGCGGTCGCCAATCTGCCGCGCGGCAGAGCCGGGGTCGTGCTGCGGCATGACCATACGGCAGCGCGCGCGGCGCTGGGTCGGGATCTGGCACGAATCTGCCGAGCGCGCCGGCTGGTTCTGGTGGTGGCGGGTGATGCGCGACTGGCGGCGAAACTGCGGGCTGGCCTGCATCTGCGTGCCGGACGGTGGCCCGATTCGCTTCGCCCGAGCGGCGTGGTGACGGCGTCGGCCCACTCTATTCCGGAGCTGCGGCGGGCCCGATCCGCGGGCGTCGACCTGGTGTTTCTGTCGCCGGCATTCGCCACGGCCAGCCACCCCGGCGCCCCTGGTCTGGGTCCGCTGCGCTGGGCCGCCATGGCTCGACATGCCAGGGTGTTCATCGCGGCGCTGGGCGGCGTGGACGGGCAAACGGTCAGGCGGCTGCCGGCACGCGCGCTGCATGCGGTCGGCGCCATCCGTGCTCTCGGGTTGGTTTGAAGCCGTAGCGCGCAGCGGGGGCAGCACGAGACCTTGCTGCTCGTTCGCCGTGTCTGTTTCGCCCGCGCTGCGCCGCGATCGGCCACTGACCGGCGAGTCCATCAGGCGGTGGGGAGGTGCCGTCGCGGCCCGGTCATCCGTGCGTCACCGCCTAATTCCTGTTGTCTGAAAGGGCGATTTGCGTCCCAGCTTGGTTCAACCCCGGACGGTCGCGGTCTCACGCGGCTGATTGGCATTCCTGGGGAAATGGCCGGCGGAAATTAGCCTTCCTCAAACCACTCGTGGCACGTATGTCACAGTGTTTCGGAAATGCCATGCGGGGGCATGTTAGCGGGTTGCGGGGGAATGACCCTCCGTTCATTAACTCAATCCAGGTCTGGCTGCCCCCCGCCGCTTTTGGGACCCCCGGGCGAGGCCTTGAGGAGATCGCCGGCAAACCGGTGTTACAAGGAGGATTTTCATGCGTAAGCTTCTCATGGCCAGCGCTGCCATTCTGGGAGCATCCGGCGGTCTGGCTCTTGCCCAGAAACTGCCCGCGGCTCCGAACCAAGGGCAGTATGCTGCTCCGTACGGTGCCGGCCCGGCCGCGAACAACAACAACAACGCCTGGGGTATCGCGAACACACCTAGCGGCTCCGCCGCGGCCGGCCCGCTGAGCGGGTCGGTCTATTCGCCGAACGTCAACAAGGTTCCCGAGCCTGGCACTGTCGTGATCCGGCTCAATGGCAAGGTGGAGGTTGATCTCACCGCCGACTTCACCCAAGCTGACAAGAGTGTCAGCGCCACCGGCGCGCCCACCGGCTACAAGCTTAACCCGCTCGGCATCAGCACCTACATGCGGCTGTATCCCGCCTTTGACGGGGTCGCCGCGAACGGCCTCCGCTACGGCGCCAGTATCGAGCTGCGGACGAATTTCGGTGCAGCCGACCGTAGCTTCGCGAACACGGCGACAGGCGGCGGAGCGAACAGCGCCAGCGGCAACACCTCTGCCGAGACGGTCTTCGTCCGTCGGGCCTTCACCTATATCGCGACGGATCAGGCCGGTCTTGTCCGCTTCGGGCAGGGCGACGGCGTGCTGGGCCTGTTCGATAACTGTATCTTCACCACGCAGTGCTGGGACGCAGGCGTCGGCAACTTCAACGGCGGCGATATCTATCAGTCCAACGCACCGGGCGCCGCGACACCACCCTTCGTCTGGCTGGCACAAGCGGGCGCCGAGTACGGCAACGGCAAGGTCGTGTACCTGTCGCCGCAGGTCTATGGCTTCGACTTCGGCGCGCAGTATGCCCCGAACCAGGGTAACTCCTTCCAGAACGGCGGCCTCGGTGTTGGTTGTAACCAGGCCGGTCCGACCTGCATCAGCGTGACGTCCGGTAACGACCCGACCCGGTGGTTCAATCAGGTCGGTGCCGGCCTGCGCTACCAGCAGGCCTTCGGTCCGGTGGACTTCAAAGCCTATGGTTTCTACGAAACAGCCGGCAAGGAAGACCTGACGACGGCCGCATATTCGACAGCCGCCGCGGCCAGGGCCGGAACGGGTGGCGCCAGTACTCTGACGCTTCGCTATGACAACCTGAATTTCTACAAGGGCGGCATCGCGGTGACAGCGTTCAATGTGACGGCTGCCGCCGACTACATCGGTGGTGCGGTCAACGAGCAGCTCAACATGCGTCCCAGCGGCGGGTCGCCGATGAACGCGGTCGTCACCGGTCTGACCTACGCGAACGGCCCGATCACGCTAGGTGCCGAAGTTGGCCTGATCGACGATCAGGGCGATGCGCGTCTGGTTGGCGTATCGCAGCGTCACCAATACGAAGTCGCGTTCGGCGGTTCCTATAAGGTTGCCCCGGGCCTTCAGCTCGTCGCGGAGTACCAGTATACGCATCGGCATCAGGGCGGATACAATTTCATCACCGGTGCGCTTGGCACCGGCGGTCGTACCGAGGACGCGCAAGGACAGGGTTTCGGTCTGACGACAGTCCTCACCTGGTAGGCAGCGACAGGCATACAACGGAAGCGGCGGGGTAGCGCCCCGCCGTTTTCTTTGGCAGCGCTTATCGGCGATGGACCGATCCGTCGGGTGATGCCGATTGCTGCCGGGCGGACCTGGTATTAAAGACGTGTCGGTCGACCCCGTTTTGCCAAGGTAAGCCATCGTAAATGCGCCCGATTCCGATTTCCGCCACGCTGCTTCCCGCGGGGTTGGCTGTTCTGCTGGCGCTCGCAGCCTGCTCTTCCGATGCCGTGAAGCCGAACCCGACGCCGGCGAACTATCAGGGCCTGGGCAGCGGGTCGCCGGGCGACGTGACCAGTCGGCTGGGCGGTTCTGACAGCGGCACCATCTTCGGGATCGGCAAAGGCGCCAACGAACAGGGCGCCGGCGGGGCGGGTGCGGGCACCGGGATCGGGGTCAACGCCTTCCTGTGGCGCGGCGCGCTGGATACCATCGCCTTCATGCCGCTGGCCTCGGCTGATCCGTTCGGCGGCGTGATCATCACCGATTGGTACACCCCGCCCGGCACCAGCGGCGAGCGATTCAAGGCGACCATCTACATCCTCAGCCGCGAGCTGCGCAGCGATGGCCTGCGCGTCAATATCTACCGTCAGGTGCTGCAGAATGGTCAGTGGATCGACGCGTCCGTGGCCGATTCGACCGTTGGCGACATCGAGAACAAAGTGCTGGCACGCGCCCGGCACATGCGGGAACAGCTTCAGGCCAACAGCTGACACCAATCGGCGCTTGCGTTGACCTGGGACAACCCGGGACGACAGCAGGGAGCTGTCTGACACCCACCTCGCTGTTCCGATGTTGATCCAGCAACCCTGGCCGGACCGATTGGTGCAGGCCGCCGCTGCCGAACTTTCCCACGGCCGTCTGGCCCGCGCGGCCACGTTGCTTGCCGAAGCGCTACGCGCGGATCCACATCACCTGATGGCGCTGACCAAGCAAGCCGAGCTGGCGTTGTCGCGGAAAGATCACGCGGCCGCGCTTTCACTGACGGATATCGTCATCGGCCTGGAATGCAATTTCGCGCCGGCCTGGCACCAGCGCGCGTCCGCTCACTGGCTGGCGGGGCGTCCGGCGGCGGCGGTTGGCGCGGCCCGGCGGGCGGTCGAGATCCAGCCGCCCAACCCCGCGTTTCGGCTGCGGTTCGCGCAGTTCGCGGGCTGGAGCGGTCTCGGCGCGGAAGCACACGATGCCCTCGGCCCGTTGCTGGCATCGGACCAGCACGACCCAGAGAACCACGCGGCGGCTATCAGCATGCTGGGCGAGCTGGCGATCGCCGCGGGGCGGTTCGAAGCGGCGGGCGGCTATCTGGATCATGCGCTGCGGCTGCAACCGGGATTGGACACGACCCGCATGCTGCGCGGCATGAACCAGCTTCGATTAGGCCACTTTCGCGACGGCTGGATCGACTATGCGGCGCGGGAACGCATCGCGCACGTCGACCCGGATCGGTCCGCCGCCGCGGCGATCAGGCTTTGGGAAGGCCAGGCGCTGGCGGCGAAGTCCTTGTTGGTGACCGACGATCAGGGTCATGGGGACGCTATCCAATTCTTCCGCTATGTGCCGCTGCTGCGACGTCGGGGGGCGCACGTCACCTGGCGCACATTCCCGCCACTGGTGAGACTGCTGGCTGCTGCCGCGGCCGATGTGACGGTGCTGGACGCGCTGCCCGACGAGGTGCGGTTCGACTTCCGGTGCAACTCCACCAGCCTGCCTCGGTGGTTCGAAACCGAGCTGAACAGCGTTCCGGCACGGGTGCCGTATCTGCGGCCGCCGGAACGAGCGCACCGGAGAATGCAGCGGCGATCCGGTCAGCGGCTGAAGGTCGGGCTGATGTGGTCGGGCGACCCGCGGCATGCCCGCGACAGCATGCGTTCGATTCCGTCCGAACAGTTCCTGCGCCTGGCGGATGTGCCGGGGATCTGTTTCCACAGCCTGCAACATGAGGTGCGTGCGGCGGACCTGCCGGCGCTGCAGGCACGGCCGGCGATCCGCCGAGAGGTCGAGCGGGCGGTGGACTTCGCCGATACGGCAGCCATCATCGCCAGCCTCGATCTGGTGGTCACCGTCGACAGCGGGATCGCGCATCTGGCCGGAGCGCTCGGCAAGCCGGTCTGGATCGTGCTGCATGTGGCACCGGACTGGCGCTGGCTGGTCGATCGTGCCAACAGTCCCTGGTATCCCACCGCCAGGCTATTCCGGGTGACGCCGGCGGAGTGGCTGGCGGCCGCGGGTGAGCGCTGTTCCGCATTGTCGGCTGCGGACCAGAGAGCGCTGCCCTCCACGGGCCAACATGCCGCGTCGGTGCGCGGGACAGGCGGTCGGGCCAGGGCGGTGCGTGGCACGCGGGCGGGGCACGCTTGGGCCGAGGCAGATGATGCGGGGCGAGGCGCGATGGACGGGCGCGCCAAGGGATCGTCCGAAGGCCCGTCCGCTGAACGCCAATCTCCTGCCGGCCCGTCGGCCTGGGATGGCGGGTGGAGACCGGTGCTGGTTCGGGTCGCGGCGGCCCTGCTAGCGCTGGCCGGCGGATAATCAACCGGGGATCATGCGACCGAGCGGGCGGCCGGCGAACAGATGGACGTGAAAGTGAGCGACTTCCTGGCCAGAATGCACGCCCATATTGGCAAGCAGACGATAGCCCGGCGCCTCCAACCCCAGATCCTTCGCGATCTTTCCGACGGCGCGGAAAAAACCGGCGATCTCCGCCTCACTGGCTGAGGCGCTGAAGTCGGCGAACGAGCAGTAGGCGCCTTTTGGGATCACCAGCACATGGGTTGGCGTTAGCGGGTTGATGTCGTGGAATGCGAAGGCGAAGTCGTCCTCGAAGATTTTCCGCGATGGGATTTCACCGCGCAGGATGCGGGCGAAGATATTTTGCTGATCGTAAGGTGGCAGGCCGCTGACCGGCATCGGAACGTCTCCCCTGGGTCGGTGTCGCGGGGGTTTTACGATGCGGCCCAGCGGGCGGCCAAGGGGGCGGCCAAGCGGGCGTGGCGAACGCGGTCATGCGGTTCCTCGCCGGCATGAGCATGCGGCGGCTCGACAACCGTCTCGATCGGGTGCTTGGAGCGTGATCGCTTCGTTGCAGCGACCGCGCTGTTATTCCCGTTGTTTGAGAGGGCGACTGGCGTCGGAGATCGGTTCAAGCTCGGATGATCGCGTTCTCAAGGGATTTTCGAGGTGCCCAGCCTGCCGCGAACCACCACCGGGTTGGGCCGCGCGGCTTTCTCGGCAATGCCGCTGATGCCCTCGCGGTGCATCAGTTCGGCCCAGATTTCCGCGGGACTGACGCCCGACGAGACCCACAGGACCAGCAGATGGTAAAGCACGTCGGCACTTTCCGCGATCAGGGCATCGCGATTGCCGGCGACCGCCTCGATCAGGCACTCGACCGCTTCCTCGCCGAACTTCTGAGCAACCTTTGCCGGACCCCGGGACAGCAGCCTGGCTGAATGGCTGACGTTGGGATCGCTGTCGCGGCGGCTCTCGATGACGGCGAACAAGCGATCGAGAACGACGGCGTCGGACGCGTCGGAGGCATCGGGTTGGACGGCTTGACTGGCGAAGCGGGATCCGCGGAACGGATTGCGCGCTGATTTGCGGGGGCGCGCGGCACTCTTTTTCTTCTCGGATTTGGCCATGCCTAGGCCGCCCGGCGCGGCAGGCGAACGGGCAGGCCGGCATCGGCCAGCGTCTGTTTGACCTGAGCCACGGTGAAGCTGCCGAAGTGGAAGACGCTGGCGGCCAGCAGGCCGGTTGCCCCTGCCCTGGCGCCATCGACGAAATGCGCCGGCGAGCCGACGCCGCCGGATGCGACGACCGGGACCCGCACGGCGCTACACGCGGCGCGCAGCAGCTCGAGGTCGAAGCCCAGCCCGGTGCCGTCGCGATCCATGCTGGTCAGCAGGATCTCCCCAGCCCCGAGCGAGACCACCTGACGGCACCAGGCTATCGCATCGAGGCCGGTATTCCGTCGGCCGCCGTGGGTAAACACCTCCCACTTGCCAGGTGCGGTCTGCTTGGCATCGACCGCCACGACGACACACTGGCTGCCGAACTTGGTCGCGGCTTCGCGCACCAGATCCGGCCGCGCGACGGCGGCGGAGTTGATGCTGCACTTGTCGGTGCCGGCAAGCAGCAGCCGACGCATGTCCTCGGTCGAGCGGATGCCGCCGCCCACGGTCAGCGGCAGGAACACGCGCGCGGCGGTCCGGGAGACCACATCGAGGATGGTGTCGCGATTCTCATGGCTGGCGGTGATGTCAAGGAACGTTAGTTCATCCGCCCCGGCCGCATCATAGACGGCAGCCTGCTCCACCGGGTCGCCGGCGTCGCGCAGCGACACGAAGTTCACGCCCTTCACGACACGACCGTCTTTCACATCGAGACAGGGTATGACGCGGAGCTTCAACATAACGGACGGTTTAGCAGGCGCGGCGGCTTGCGATGCAAGAACATACGCACATACCCGGCCTGCACGCACCGGATTACCGGATCATTGATGCATTCATCCGGATATCAGGCCGCCAAGAGCGCCAGCGCCGCGGTCGCGTCCACCCGGCCATCGTACAAGGCCCGGCCAACGATCACGCCCTCGACCCGCGTGCCGTCGGCGACCGCTTTCAGCGCCGCCAGATCGCTCAATGAGCCGACGCCGCCGGAGGCAATGACCGGGGTGGTCAGTTGGTTAGACAGGGCGACGGTCTGCTCGAGATTGAGACCGCTCAACATGCCGTCACGACCGATATCGGTGTAGATGATGGTTGACACGCCGGCGTCCTCGAAGCGCAGCCCGAGATCGATGGCCGGCATCGCCGATGTTTCGGCCCAGCCCTCGGTCGCGACGAAGCCATCGCGTGCGTCGATGCCGACGGCGATGCGGCCGGGAAAGCGCCGGCAGGCCTCGATGACCAAGGGCGGGTTCTTGGCGGCGGCGCTGCCGAGGATGACCCGCTGGATGCCCGCGTCGAGCCAGACCGCGATGCCGGCGAGGTCGCGGATCCCGCCACCGAGCTGCAGCGGAAGCGTGGTGTCGCGGCGGATCGCGTGAACGGCGGCGGCGTTGACCGGTCTGCCGGCAAAGGCGCCGTTCAGGTCCACGACGTGCAGCCAGCTGAACCCGGCATCCTGCCACAGCCGAGCCTGGGCACCGGGATCCTCGGCATAGACTGTCGCCTGCGCCATGTCGCCGCGCCGTAGCCGGACGCACCTGCCGTCCTTCAGGTCGATGGCCGGATACAGGGTCAGGCCGGTCACTGGATGGGGCCGGTCATTGGGTGGGGCCGGTCATTGGGTGGGGCCGGTCATTGGGTGGGGCCGGTCATTGGGTGGGGCCGACCTTCGGCGGACGCAGCCGTTTGTAGAAGAAGTATCCGGCGATCGACTTGCCGCGCACGAGGGCGTACTCCGGATGCGCGCCCCAGCGGATGTAGCCGTGCGACTCATACATCCGGATCGCCACCGCCTGGGTTTCGCGCACGTCCAGGTTCAGGGTGTGGTATCCAAGCTCGCGGGCACGATCCTCCACCGCCTGGGTCAGCAGGCGCGCCAGGCCGTGGCCGCGGGCATAAGGCGCGATGTAGGAGTGCATGAGGCTGGCGGCGAAGGCCTGCGCCTCATTGTTGCGGGGCGGGCGGACCAGAATGGCGGATCCGACGATATCACCGTTCAGACGGGCGACGAACAGTTCCCGTTCCGGCACCAGCAGGACACCCCGGAAATAGGTTTCCAGCTGACGCCGCCCTGGTGGGGTGACCCAGCCGAAGCCGCCGCCGTCGATGATCGCCGCATCGGTCGCCTCGCACAACGTGTTCAGATCGTGATCGTCGAAGCGCTTGAGCCGCTCGATGTGCAGGTCGGGTTCGCGGCGGACGGTTGAGCTGCCGGACATATCAGGGTGTCCAACGGAGGAAGTTGGAGAGCAGGCGAATGCCGACCTCCTGGCTTTTCTCGACGTGGAACTGGGTGCCGGCGCGGTTGCCGGCGACGACGATGGCCGGGATGGTACCGCCATAGTCGGTGGTAGCGATGGTTTCCCGTGGGACACCGTTCGCCAGCGCGTAGCTGTGAACGAAGTAGACGTGATCGTCGGGTCGCAGCCCATCCAGCAAGGGATGCGAGTCGGTGGCGAACCGCAGACCATTCCAGCCCATCTGCGGCAGGCGCAGGCCGGCCGCGGGCATCTCCGCCACGTCACCCTTGATCCAGCCGAACCCGGGGGTGACGGTATGTTCCAGGCCGCGTTCGGCCATCAGCTGCATGCCGACGCAAATGCCGAGGAACGGAACGCCCTTGTCGGTAGCGGTTTGGATGGCCTGTCGCATGCCGGGGACGGCCAGCAGGCCGGATGCGCAGTCGGCAAAGGCGCCCTGCCCCGGCAGCACGATGCGGTCGGCGGCCGCCACCACGGCGGGATCGGCGGTGACGGCAACGGTCGCGGCGATCCCGACCCGATCCGCTGCCACCGCCAAGGCGCGGGAAGCCGAGGCCAGGTTGCCGCTGCCGTAATCGACGACCGCGATCCTCATTAACCGGGTTCCGGCCTGAAACGGGCGGCCTGGTCGGGACGGTGTGTCAGCAAGCGCAGGAATGCGTCATCCCGGTTGCCCGCGGCGAGGACGTGAACCAGCAGGTAGCCTCGGTGTTCCAGTGCCCAGCGGCGCAGATCGTTGCCGGTAAGGCCGAGGATCAAGCTCAGGCCGGCGATCAAGACCGTGGCCGCGGGCCGCGGGGCAACGCTGGCGATCAAGAGGTCCGCGGCCAGGCTGGTGGCGGCGGCGATCCAGGTCCGGTGCGCCGCCAGCCAGATCGGACCGAGGAACAGGGCGCCCCAGGCGAAACCTTCGCGCACCAGCACGGGTTCAGCGTCGGCCTTCAGCAGGGCGGTATAGGTCTTCACGGCGACCCCCTGATCGACACCATCACGGCGACCCCCTGGTCGACACCATCACGGCGACCCCCTGGTCGACACCATCACGGCGACCCCCTGGTCGACACCATCACAGCGACCCCTTGGTCGAGGGGACTGCCTCGCCGATGCGGTGATCGGGCTCGACGGCCATGCGCAGCGCCCGGGCGGTGGCCTTGAAGCAGGCCTCGGCCACGTGGTGCGCGTTGTGCCCGGCGCGACGGGTGATGTGCAGGGTCAGCAACGCGTTGAACGCCAAGGCGCGGAAGAACTCCTGGAACAACTCGGTATCCATGTCGCCGATCTTGGGACGTTCGAAATCGACGTTCCAGGCCAGAAACGGGCGGCCGGAGATATCGATCGCGGCCTCGGCAAGGGTCTCGTCCATCGGGATCAGGGCATTGCCGAACCGGCGGATGCCCCGCTTGTCACCGAGGGCGCGGGCGAGGGCGGCCCCGAGAACAATGCCGACGTCTTCCGTGGTGTGGTGAAAATCGATGTGCAGATCGCCCTTGGCGCGGATCGTGAGGTCGAACAAGCCGTGGCGGGCGAGAGCGGTCAGCATATGGTCGAGGAAGCCGATGCCGGTCGCGATGTCAGCCGTCCCTGTTCCGTCAAGATCGACGGTCAGGCTGATGTCGGTTTCCGAGGTCTTTCGTTCGATCGTCGCGATACGAGCCATGGTGATCGGTTCACTACAGCGGCCGGCGCGCGTGGTCCAGGGGAAGTAACGAACCGGGCCCGAACCCCGCGCCCGGGGTGACGGCGCACCGGTAAAGTCGGATGCGCCGGACGACGTTCGTGCCTGATCCCTTCAGGCTGAAGCGATCAAGCTCAAATTCTCGTTGTTTGAGAGGGCGACTGGCGTCCGAGGTCGGTTCAAACTCGGACGATCGCACTAATTCCGTTGTTTGGGAGGGCGATTCACGTCCGAGGTCGGTGCAACCTAAGACGACCGCACTAATTCTGTTGTTTGGGAGGGCGGTTCACGTCCGAGGTCGGTGCAACCTCAGACGACCGCACTCTAGGCCGACCGCTCCCGCCGCCGTTTGGATAGCTGCGACTCCAGGATCAGGGTGGCCACGCCGCAGACAATCGCTGCGTCAGCGACGTTAAAAACGTACCAGGAGAAGTCGCCCCATGGGGTGTCAATGTGCGCATGGATGAAATCGACCACCCAGCCAAAGCGGACCCGATCGATGACGTTGCCGATCGCGCCGCCGGCAATCGCCCCGATCGCCACCGCGGTCAACTTGCTTTCGGCTTTCCGCAACCAAAATCCCAGCGCGGCCACAACCGCCAGAGCGACCAGCGTCAGCAGCACATGACCCCAGGTTCCCAGATCGTTCAGCAGGCCGAAGGTGACGCCGCTGTTCCGCACCATGGTGAGGTCCAGCACCGGCAGCAGCACAACCGGGCGCAGATCGGGCAACCGCAGGATGTTCAGCACCCACCATTTGCTCAACTGGTCGGCCGCAAGCACGATCAACCCGGCGATCAGGCCGGCCGGCACGAAGTTCGGGCGGTTCATGCCGCGGGCTTGCAGACCAGACCTGACTCCACCGCGTCGGCGCACCGCAGGCACAGGCTGGGGTGGGTCGCACTTGACCCCACTTCCGGCAACACGCGCCAGCAGCGGGCGCATTTCGCGCCGGAGGCGAGCGTGACCTTCGCTGGGGGTTCTGCCGTGTCCGACACGCGCGTTACGGAGGAAACGATCGCGATCTCGGACCATGCGGCATCGTCCAGCAAAGAAGCGTGTTCCGCGTTCAGCGGCAATTCCACCGCGGCCTGAAGCGACGAACCGATGGTGTTCGCCTTGCGCGCTTCCTCGATCGGCACGGTGATCCGGCGGCGGATCGTGCGGATGACATCCCATCTGGCCGCCAGGGCATCGTCGCGCCAGCCGGCCGGTGGCGTCTGGAACAGCTCCAGGTGGACACTGCCGTCTTCACCGAAGCGCGCGCACCATGCTTCCTCGGACGTGAAGCACAGCACCGGAGCGAGCCACGTGCACAAATAGCGGTGCAGATGGTCCAGCACCGTGCGGGCCGCGCGGCGGCGCAAGCTGTCGGGGCGGTCGCAGTAGATCGTGTCCTTGCGGATATCGAAGTAGAAGGCGGACAGGTCGACGGCGCAGAAATGGTGCAGATCCGGATAAACCCCGGTCCAGTCATAGGAGTCGACGGCGACGGCGAACCTGGCCGACAACTCCGTCAGACGGTGCAGGATCCAGCGTTCGAGCTCCGGCATCTCTTGCACCGCAACGCGCTCGGTTTCGGTAAAGCCGTCGAGGCTGCCCAGCACCCAGCGCAACGTGTTGCGCAGCCGGCGGTACAGCTCCGCCTGCTGCTTGAGGATTTCCGGTCCGATGCGCAGATCCTCGGTGGTATCGGAGGACATCACCCAAAGCCGCAGGATATCGGCGCCGTATTTGTCAGCGACCTCTTCCGGTGCGGTGGTGTTACCCAGCGACTTGGACATTTTCCGGCCGCGCTCGTCGTTGACGAAGCCGTGGGTCAGCACGGCCTTGAACGGGGCGACCCCGCGGGTACCGACAGCCTCCAGCAGGGAGGAATGGAACCAGCCGCGATGCTGGTCGGATCCTTCCAGATAGAGATCCGCCGGCCACGGCAGGCCGCGCTTTTCAAGCACGAAGGCGTGGGTGGAGCCGGATTCAAACCATACGTCGACGATATCCATCACCTGTTCGTAGGCCTCCGGATCGTAATCCGGACCCAGGAAGCGTGAGGGCGGCGACGAATACCAGGCGTCGGCGCCCTCGATTTCGAACGCCTCGGTGATACGGGCGACCACGGCCGAATCGCGCAGCGGCTCGCCGGTGCGCTTTTCGACAAAGACGGTGATCGGCACGCCCCAGGCCCGCTGACGGCTGATGCACCAATCCGGGCGGACCGCGACCATCGCGCCGATGCGGTTGCGCCCCTGATCCGGCACGAACTTCGTCGCGGCGATGGCGGCGAGCGCCTTGTCGCGGATCCGGTGCGGTCCATCCATCGGGATGAACCATTGCGGCGTGGCGCGGAAGATCAGCGGCGCCCGGGAGCGCCAGGAATGCGGATAGGAATGGGTCACCTTGCCACGCGCGAGCAGCGTGCCCGCCTCGATCAACGCCGCGCAGACGGGATCGGCGGCCTTGTAGACATGCGCGCCGGCGAACAGCGGCACCCAAGGATTGAATGTCCCGTCGTCGCCCACCGTTTCCGGGACGTCCAGCCCGTTGGCCTTGCCGAGGATGAAGTCGTCCTCGCCGTGGCCGGGTGCGATGTGGACAAAGCCGGTGCCGGCCTCGGTGGTGACGAAATCGCCGAGCAGGAGGGGGGTGTCCTGCTCATATCCCCCATTGGCGCCTTTCGCGCCGCGCAACGGGTGGGCCATGATGGTGCCGGCGAGATCGGCACCCTTAAGTACGTGCAGGACCGTGTGGGCGGTGATCCCGGTGTCGGCCGCGACCGCCGGCAGCAGGGCTTCGGCGACGACAATCTTCTCTCCCACCCTGGCCAGCGAACCTTCGGTTACGGCATCGACCCGGACGACGGCATAATCGAACGCCGCGCCGGCGGCGACAGCGCGGTTGCCGGGCATCGTCCAGGGGGTCGTGGTCCAGATTACCACCGAGGTGGCGTCGAGTGCCGGGACAGCGGCGTTGGTCACCGGGAAGCGAACCCAGATAGTGTCAGAGGTATGGTCGTGGTACTCGATCTCGGCTTCCGCCAGCGCGGTCTTTTCGACCGGCGACCACATGACCGGGCGCAGGCCACGATACAGCGCCCCGTTCAGCAGGAACTTGCAGATTTCCCCGGCGATGGCGGCTTCCGAAGGGCGATCCATGGTGGCGTAGCGGTCGCGCCAGGCCCCCTCGACACCCAGACGGCGAAATTCGTTCGCCTGCACCCCCATCCAGCGGTCGGCGTAGGCGCGGCATTCGGCACGGAAATCGAGGATCGGGACGGCGTCCTTGTCCTGCTTCTTGGCGCGATAGGCTTCCTCGATCTTCCATTCGATCGGCAGCCCGTGGCAGTCCCAGCCGGGGATGTACTTGGCGTCGTAGCCTGCCATCTGCCGGGTGCGGTTGACGACGTCCTTCAGGATCTTGTTCAGCGCGGTGCCGATGTGCAGGTGGCCGTTCGCGTAGGGCGGCCCGTCATGCAGGATGAACAGCTCGCGGCCGGCGGAGGCCGCACGGATCCGGCTCCACAGGTCCATCTTGTCCCATCTGGCCAGCATCGCCGGTTCCTTCCTGGGAAGGTCGCCGCGCATCGGGAAGCTGGTCTGCGGCAGGAATACTGTGCTTCGGTAATCCTGCTTGGGGTCGGCAACGAGGTCGTTCATGGCGGTTCCGTAAGGCAATGGGCGATCTGGGCCCCGGCTCGCCGCAAGGGTCAGCGCGGGCAGCCTATAACACTGATGCGTCCGGCGCGACCATGCTGAACGCGTAAAGGTGAGCGAAATTCGTTCGATCGCTGCCGATGGCCGGGACTTGCCAGCGGGAGACCCACGAACATGGGTGATCCGACGGTTGCCCGGCCGCCGCGGGTTCGCGATCAGGCTGCCAAAGGCACTGTCCAGGCGTCGTAGCCATACACCCAATCGGCGTCGTGCGGTTCCTTCAGCCAGGTGTTCTGCGCCGAGGTCCGCTGAATACGAGAGGTCCGCGGCTTGCGTGTCGCCTCGTACCGGCTCAGCGCGTGGTGCAAGCCGTCGCGACCGACGCCGTCCAGGCATCGAGCCAAAACCGCTGCATCTTCGATTGAGGTTGAAGCTCCTTGCGCCATGTATGGCGTCATCGGGTGGCAGGCGTCGCCCAGCAGCGCGACGTTGCCCTGCACCCAGCCCGGCAGCGGATCACGCTCGACCAGCGCCCATTTGTGCACGTCCGGGCAGGCGGCGAGAATGGCGCGGACCCGCGGGTGAAACATTTCGTATGCGGCGCGCAACGTCCGCAGATCGCCTTTGGTGGACCATGACTCGACGTCGAATTCAGGCTTCGGCGTGCTGGTGACGAAGTAGAGTTCGTCCCGTCTTGGGTTGACATAGTAACTGACGATATGACGGTCAGGGCCCCACCACTTGACGCAGGCGTCAGGCTGCATGCCACCCAGCAGCGCGGTCGGAAACACGGTGCGGTAGGCGACGCGCCCGGTGAAGCGGGGTCGTTCTTTGCCCAGCATGAGCTCGCGGACCACCGAATGCACGCCGTCGGCGCCGATGACGGCGTCCGCTTCCGCTGTCTCACCATTGGTGAACGTCATGCGTATGGTGCCGTTCGCCGCCGGGTGCAGGCCGGCGAGCTTACAGCCCAGGCTGATGGCGTCGGCGGGCACCAGGCCTGCCAGCATGGCATGCAGATCGCCGCGGTGCATCAGGAAATAGGGCACGCCGTGGCGGTCGAGCAGCGATTGACCCAGCGGCAGCGTGTTGGTCAGCCGGCCGGTGTCATAGTCGCGGGAGTCGTTGCTCTCGGGTTGAAACGCCTGCGCGAGAAGCTGGTCTTGCAAGCCTAGACCGTACAGTACGCGGATCGAATTCGGAGCCTGCTGGATGCCCGCACCCAGGCGGGTGAAGAGCCTTGCCTGCTCGTAGACACGGACATCGATGCCGACCCGGCGCAAACAAGCCGCCGCGGTCAGTCCGCCGATGCCAGCGCCGATGATCGCGATGTGGACGGGGCGAGATGGTGCCATGCGGTTCCTCCGGTCTGCCGGATGGTGTCGGGATTCTCCGGTGGCGGCAAGCGGGACCAAGCGGGACCAAGCGGGGCATATGAGTGCCGCGACTGGGTCCGGTTCGGCTGGATACTCGATACCAATGCTGTTGGGGTCTGGACAAACCCCGGTGGCTTTGGCTTCATCCCGCTTGGGGGCGAATGCAATGGATATCAGGCACGTTGTCGTTCTGATGCTGGAAAATCGTTCTTTCGACAGCATGCTTGGAATGCTGTATTCCAGCAGCGACAAGTTCGACGGCCTGACCGGAACCGAGCAGAACATCTGGCACAGGCCGGGCGGCGGGACGCAGGCGGTCCCGGTGTGGAAGTCGCCGGAGATGACGCCGGTGGCGGCCTGCATTCCGGATCCTGATCCAGGCGAGTCGTTCACCGATATCCAGATGCAGATCCACGGCCTGTCGGCCGACGGGCAGCCGAATATCGGCGCCCCGGCGATGGGTGGTTTCGTTGATAACTACGTGCGTCAGCCGCCACCGGACCCCGGCACCGATCCGCGACCCGATCCGGCGGCGGTCATGCACTACTTCACCCCTGACCAGGTGCCGATCATCAGTCAGTTGGCCCGGGCGTTCGGCGTGTCGGACCGCTGGCACGCGTCGGCCCCTTGCCAGACCTGGCCGAACCGTTTCTTCACCCATTGCGCGACCGCGAACGGCTACGTCAACAACGCGACGCCGACCACGCATTTTCCCTATCTGATGCAGACGGTTTTCAATCGGCTGGAGTCGGTAAAGCAGCAATGGCGGGTCTACTTTCATGACATTCCGCAAAGCATGACGCTGTCGCGGCTGTGGGATAATGCCCTTACCAACTTCCGCTACTTCGAGCAGGCGTTCGCGCGCGATGCCGCCAACGGCGATCTGCCCGCCTACAGCTTCATCGAGCCGCGCTATTTCACCGATCCGATACGGGGCCTGGTACCGAACGACCAGCACGCGCCGCACAACGTGGCGCATGGCGAGGCACTGATAGCCGCTGTATACAACGCGGTCCGTAACGGGCCGGCGTGGCAGCGGACCCTGTTGATCATCACCTATGACGAACATGGCGGCTGTTACGACCATGTCGTGCCGCCGCCGGCGATATCCCCGGACGATCGTCAGCCGGATGGCTTTGACTTCGGCTACTTTGGCGTGCGTGTGCCCGCGGTGATCGTTTCTCCCTATGTCCCGGCGGGCTCGATCATTCGTCCGTCCGGGCTGACGTCGTTCGACCACACCACGATCAGCGCGACATTGCGGCAACTGTTCAAGTTTCCCCCGTTGACAAAGCGCGACGCGGCGGCGCCCGACTTGTTGCATGCACTGTCCGGCGACGGCAACAACAATGGACCGCCCGGCTTCGACGCGACTGACCAACCCCCGGCACCGGCTGAGCTTGCCCGCGGTGCCGCGCGGCCTCCGAACGGAATGCAGCATGCGTTGAACGCAGCGGCGATGCTGCTGCCCACCGCGGGGGCAAATATTGGCGCTCATATCCAGCGACTTGGCGCGGTGACTGACCCGTCGCCACCGTTGGCGACGTCCGGGTCGGCGGCGCGGACGATCGGTGCGCATGTAAAGGCGTTTCTCGGCCTTTCCTGAGATCCTGACGCCTGAAATGCGCGCACCGGGGACGGCCGCCGGCTCGACCGCCCCCCGCACAGGCTTAGGACCGGATCTCGGTCGCCTGCCGCATCTGGCGAGCTGCCGCGACCAAGCTTTGCAGCGCCGGGCGCACCTCCTCCCACTTGCGCGTCTTCAGGCCGCAATCGGGATTGACCCAGATCTGCCAGTCCCGCAGTCGCTGCCGTGCGAGGCCAAGAAGCTCCACGATCTCGGGCGTCGTTGGCACGCGCGGGCTATGGATGTCCCACACGCCGGGGCCGATCTCGGCGGGATATCCACCAGCGCCGCCGTCGTTGCCGGCAACGAACGCCTGCAGCAGTTCCATGCGGCTGCGGGTCGTTTCGATAGAGATGGCATCAGCATCCATTTGGGCGATGGCCGGCATGATGTCGTTGAAGTCCGAGTAGCACATGTGGGTGTGTATACTCGTGTCATTTCTGACCGCACAGGTGGCCAGTCGGAAGCAGGCGACCGCCCAATCCAGATAGTCGGCCCAGTCGGCGTGGCGCAGCGGCAGCCCTTCGCGGAACGCCGGCTCGTCAACCTGGATCACCGCTATCCCCGCGGCCTCTAGGTCGGCAACCTCGTCACGGATCGCCAGGGCGATCTGCCGACACGTTTCGGATCGGTCGATATCGTCGCGTTGGAACGACCACTGCAGCATCGTCACCGGCCCGGTCAACATGCCCTTCATCGGGCGGGTGGTGCGCGATTGTGCGTAGGCTGACCAGCGCACGGTCATTGGTCGCGGGCGCGACACATCACCCCAGATGATCGGCGGCGCGACGCAGCGACTGCCGTACGACTGCACCCAGCCGTGCTGGGTGACGGCGAAGCCATTCAGCTGTTCGCCGAAATACTTGACCATATCGTTACGTTCGAATTCACCGTGCACCAGCACATCCAAACCGAGCTCTTCCTGCCAGCCAACGGCATCGCCGATCCAGCCCTCGATGGCGTGATCATACTGAGCCTGGGTGATATCGTTACGTAGCAGCGCCGCGCGGGCCTTGCGAACCTCCGCGGTCTGCGGAAACGATCCGATCGTCGTGGTCGGGAACGCCGGCAGACCTAACCGGGCCTGCTGTGCCGACCGGCGCTGCTGGTAGGGGCTGACGCGCTGCTGCATCGCCTCGGTCACGCCGGCGGCTCGCTTCAAGACCTGCTGGTGATGCACAAGCGGGCTGCTGCGCCGGGATAGTACCGCCGCGTCGCTGGCGGCCAGCTCGGTTGCGATCGCCGCGTCCCCCTCGTCGAGGCCACGTGCGAGCGCCACGACCTCCTCCAGCTTCTGGCTGGCGAAGGCGAGCCAGCTCTTGAGCTCGGGATCCAGTCCGGTTTCCTGCGCCAGATCGACCGGCACGTGCAGCAGACCGCAGGACGGTGCCACCATCAACCGGCGGGTGCCGCGGGCCGCGGCGACCTGACGCAAGGTGCCGAGGGCGGCGCGCTGGTCGGTGCGCCAGATGTTGCGTCCGTCGACGATACCCAGCGAGAGCCATTGCTGTGCCGGCAGCGCCCGCAGCACCGCGTCCAGTTCTGTCGCGCCGCGGGTCAGATCGAGATGGATGCCAGCGACCGGCAGGGTCGTGGCGGTGGCAAGGTTCTCGCCGAACGGGCCGAAATAGCTGACCAGCAGAAGTTCCGGGGTGGCGGTCGCGGCGAACGCCTGGTAGGCGATGCGGAACGCCTGCCGGGCTTGCTCCGTCAGGTCGAGTGCCAGCACGGGTTCGTCGATCTGCACCCAGGACGCTCCGGCCTCGGCCAATTCGTTGAGGATCCGGGTGTAGACCGGCAGCAGCGCCGGTAGCAGGTCGAGCGGGTCGGAGCCGTCGGTGGTCTTGGAAAGCAGGAGAAAGCTGACCGGGCCGAGCAGCACGGGCCGGGTGCGCATGTGCAGCGCCATTGCCTCCTGAAAATGAGCCAGCGGCCGGTTGGCCGTGAGGGTGAAGCGCTGACCGGCCGACAAACGCGGCACCAGGTAGTGGTAGTTGGTGTCGAACCACTTCGTCATTTCCATCGCCGGCAAACCCGGCGTGACGCCGCCGGCCGCTTCGGGCGCCGCGCCCGTGCCGCGCGCCAAGGCAAAGTAGGTCTGCAACGACACCGGCCCCTCGGACCACCCATAGCCGGAAGGTATGGCGCCCAGCATGCAGGCGGTATCCAGCACATGGTCATACAGCGCGAAATCACCCGATGGCACATGGCTGATCCCGAGGCGAGCCTGCAGTTTCCAGTGGCGGCTTCGCAGGTCGGCGGCGGCGGCCTGGAGTTCGGCTTCGCCGATTTCGGCCGCCCAGTACTTCTCCAGCGCGGCCTTCAGCTCGCGCCGGCGGCCGATGCGGGGGAAGCCGAGATTGCTTGCCAGTGTCATGCGTGCCTCCTTGCGCTGCCGGCTGAAGCGTTCGGGGCGGCCGAAGGGTTCGAGGCGGCGGAGGCGTTTGGACGAGGGTGGTGCGGGTTCGCACCGACGCGACGGCGAACGCCGTTCGGACTGTCTGTCATCGATCGTCTCCTGGTCCCCGGGACACCCCGCCCGGCAACATTGGTTCGCGCGACGACGGCAGGTCTCCTGGCTCACGGCTCAACGCCTCAGGCCCTGTCTTCCCGAACCCTGCCGGGCTCAGTGACCCGTCTCCGTGAGGAGACGGACGGGCCAGCGGCTTGCCGCTGACAGTTGCGGGGGCAGCCACCGACTTGCCTCCGGACGCTGGGTCCGGCCGAGGCTCACGGCATTCCCTATTATCCCACTTGCGCGGGACCGTCGACACATAAGGATAACTTTATGTGTTTATGTTTGGCAAGGGGAAGTGGGCTGGGGCGGCGTGACTGTTTCAAGGTGCCGCGTGCACTTCGGCCAGCGCCCCGATGTAGGCGCTGGGCGGGATCGTCACGGCGCCGTGGAATGGTGAGCTCAGTCCGACGATCAGGAGCAGTACGAGAATCCCGGACGCCACCAGGGTTGCTGTCATCAGCAGGTGCATCGCGCGGGTCGGGCCGCCGAGCACGAAGCTGAACCCCACCATCAGCGCACCGCCGGAGAGCAGCACCATCCAGATCAAATTCGGAATGGTGCCGTGGGTCGCAAGCCGGCGGTCGCGTCGCACACTCGCCACATCGCTCAGCGCGGTGATCAGATAGGTTTGAACGTTTGACTGAACCGCATTGGACGGCATGAAGGCCAGCGCTGTGCGATCGAGGTGAGCCAGCAGCGGTTCGGCGGCCGGCACCGCCTGTCCGGCGATCTGGGCCGGCCATTCGACATCGATGATGTGCGCGAGATAGGCTGCGAGGTCAGCGCGCATCACCGTTCCAGTCGGTTCGGAAACGGCATGACTGACCTGGTAGATCTTGCCGATCAGATCGGCTTCCTGGCGCGCAAGTGCCTCGGCGGCGCTGTACTGTTCCCACGCCGTCGTCGCCATGAACGCCAGCAGCACCGCATAGGTCACGCCGATCACCGAGAAAATCGCGGAACCAAGCACGGTGTGTTCCTGCCGCAGCCTGGCCGGCACGAACCGCTGAACCAGGATCTGCAGCAGGAGAGCACCGGCGATTCCGACGGCCATGATGATGGCACCCGATTGCCAGATCGGGTGCATCGTGACGGCCATCGACATCATTTCCGCTGCTCCATGATCACGCGGCGATTGGGGGCACACTTGGAGCCGAAGCGCTACTCCTCGTCGGATGCGACCGCGGTTGGCGACTTGATCGGCGCAGTTCGGGTGCCTGCGACATACGCAGGCTGGAGGAGCCGGAGACGCCGGCGCTGCTCAAGCGCTTCGCCTGACAGCGGTGTTGAACAACGTCCTTACCGGCCGGTGGTTCGCTTGGGGTCGAGCGGGCGATTGGCGTTTGAGGTTGGTTCAGCCTCGGACGATCGCGCGCTAGAGCATTTTCAGCCTGACTGTGCAGACCGAAAATGCTCTATCCTCTTGTTTGATCGGATGATTCACACGCTTTGAACGTTCCGCTTAGCGTGATCACGCTCTAGACCAGCCGCCCGTCGCGCAACGTCACCGTCCGGTCCATCCGCGCGGCGAGTTCCGTATTATGCGTGGCGATCAGGGCCGCCACACCATGGTCGCGGACGATCGCGAGCAGTTCGACAAACATGACCTCGGCTGTCGCGACATCCAGATTGCCGGTCGGCTCGTCCGCCAGCAGCAATTTCGGACTGTTCGCCAGGGCGCGCGCGATGGCCACGCGCTGCTGCTCACCACCCGACAACTTTCCCGGCAAGTGCCCTAGACGCGCAGCCAGCCCGAACCCTGTCAGCAGCGACCGAGCCCGATCCTCGGCGGCTCGGCGAGCGCGACCGGCGATCATCTGCGGGAGCACGACATTCTCCAGCGCGGTGAATTCGGGCAGCAGGTGGTGGAACTGGTAGACAAACCCGACAGTGTCGCGGCGCAGCGCGGTGCGCGCCGCATCGGACAACCCGCCGGCGTCGCGACCCTCGATCAGGACGGCGCCGCCGTCGGGACGATCCAGCAGGCCGGCAACGTGCAGCAGAGTGGATTTGCCGGCGCCGGAGGGCGCGACCAAGGCGACAATCTCGCCCGCCCGCAACGTAAGGTCGGCGCCACGGAGCACCGGAAGGTCGCCGGCATCGCCCCGATAAACCCGGCTGACCCCGCGCAGGGCCAGTGGGACAGCACGGGACTGATCACTCATGCCGCAGCGCCTCGACCGGATCCGTTCGCGCCGCGCGCCAGCTTGGGTAGAGCGTGGCCAGCAGGGACAGGATCAGGCCTAACGCCACAACGCGGACGACATCACTCCAGTCGATGGTGTTCGGCAATTCGCTCAGCATGAAGACCGAGGCGTCGAACACCTGGCCGCCGGTGACATGTTCGACGAAGTGCTGGACCGCGACGATGTAGTGGCAGAACACGACGCCGATGACGGTGCCAATCACGGTGCCGCTGATGCCGACGAAGGCGCCGCACATCAGGAAAATGCGCAGGACCGATGAACTGCTGGCACCGATGGTGCGCAACACCGCGATGTCGGCCCGCTTGTCCTTGACCAGCATGATCAGCGACGACACCACGTTGAACGCGGCGACCAGCACGATCATGCCGAGGACGATGAACATCGTGTCCTTCTGCACCTGCAGCACGCCGATGATGGTGTCGTTGGCGTGGCGCCAGTCACGGGCGTACACCGGGCGACCCTGCAGCAGCGGCCCGAGATCGCGTCCGACAACGCTCACCTGATCGGGGTCGTGCAGCCTGATCTCGATCCCGGTGACGGCATCAGGCTTCTGAAAGAACACCTGGGCCGTCGACAGCGGCAGGAACACCACGCTGTTGTTGTAGTCGTTCAACCCGGCGTCGAAGACCGCCACCACCTTGTAGGCGCGCACCCGGGGAATGGTGCCGAACGCGGTCGCCGCGCCCTCGGGCGAGATGACGGTGAGCGGATCACCGATTCGCAGGCGGTAGGCGGTAGCCAGGCCAATGCCAACGACGATGGCATCGTCGCCGTCAAAGCCGGTCAGGCTGCCGGCGACGATGTGGTCGCTGATCGGATGCAGCGCGCGCAGGTCGTCTAGGGTGATGCCGCGGACCAGGCCGCCGCGGGCGCCCCCACCCGCGGTGCTGAGCAGCGCCTGCCCATCCAGCACCGGTGTCGCGGCGGCGACGTCCCTGATGCCGCGTATCCGGGTCACCAGGGACTGGTAGTTGTCCAGTCGCTGGCCGGCATAGGCCTGGACCGAGATATGGCCGTTCACGCCCAGGATGCGCGACACCAGTTCAACCTGGAAGCCGCTCATGACCGAGGTCACCACGATCAGCGTCGCCACGCCGAGGGCGATGCCGATCAGCGAGAAGATGGCGATGATCGAGACAAACCGTTCCCCCTTGCGGGCGCGCAGGTAGCGGCCGGCCACCATCCGTTCAAACGGGCCGAACATTCAGAGCCTCCTGGCGTTGCGGATGGCGCGCAGCTTACCCCGTTCCGAAGGCTGCCGGTGTGGCATGGCGGTAATCGCTTGCTAAAGCCTGTAGTCTTTGGGGTGGATCATAGGACAGGCTTTCACTTGATCGCATGAGCGACGTCTCCGGCGAGACCGCCTGCGACGATCATGCTGCTAGCCGATCCGGCTGAGGGCTTCTTCCGGCGTCAGCTCGATCCGTTCGCCGGACTCGCGCCGTTTCAGCTCCACCTTGCCGGCTGCCGCGCCTCGTGGGCCGACGATGATCTGCCAGGGATGCCCCATCAGGTCGGCATCGGCGAACTTGGCGCCGGCCCGGTCCGAGCGGTCGTCATAAAGCGCGTTGCCGCCGAGGGCGGCGTAGAGCTGCTCGCACACCGCGTCACAGGCAGCGTCGCCGATCTTCAGGTTCAGGATCGCGGCCCTGAACGGGGCGATGACGTCGGGCCAGACAATGCCGGCCTGATCGTGCCTGGCTTCGATAACGGCGCCAACCAGCCGCGAGATGCCGATGCCGTAACTGCCCATCTCTGGGTAAACCGGCCTGCCGTCCGGGCCGGCGACGGTGGCACCCATTGCCTTGGTGTATTTGGCGCCAAAGTTGAAAATGTGGCCAACCTCGATGCCCCTGCCCTCCCGCTGTCGGGAGGTCGAAACCTTTTGCCACGCCGCGGGATCATGTTTCTCGTCGGTGGCGGCATAGAGACTTGTCATCCGGTCGAAGAACGCACTGAGATCGGCGGCATTCTGGTAGTCGAACGCGGCGTTCACCCAGTCCATGCTTTCAAAGTCGCTGTCGTAGTAAACCTGGCTCTCGCCGGTGGAGGCGAGGATGATGAACTCATGGCTGAGGTCGCCACCGATCGGGCCGGTGTCCGCCTCCATCGGGATCGCCTTGAGGCCCATGCGCTGGAAGGTCCGCATGTAGGCGAGCATCATCTTGCGGTAGCTGATGACCGCACCGGCATGATCGAGGTCGAAGGAATAGGCGTCCTTCATCAGGAACTCCCGCCCGCGCATGACGCCAAAGCGCGGGCGGACCTCGTCGCGGAACTTCCATTGGATGTGGTAGAGGATCTGCGGCAGTTCGCGATAGCTCCTGATCGACTGGCGGAACAGGTCGGTGACCACTTCCTCGTTGGTCGGGCCGTACAGCATGTCACGATCGTGCCGATCGGTGATCCGCAGCATCTCCTTGCCGTAATCTTCGTAACGGCCGCTTTCGCGCCACAACTCGGCGGGCTGGATCGTCGGCATCAGGATTTCCTGGGCGCCGGCTTTATCCTGCTCCTCGCGGACGATGCGCTCGATGTTGCGGAGGACCCGCAGACCCAGCGGCAACCAGGCGTAGATGCCGGCAGAGGTCTGACGCACCAGTCCGGCGCGCAGCATCAGCCGGTGGGACGCGATCTGCGCCTCGCTCGGCGTTTCCTTCAGCGTTGGGATGAAGCCGCGGGACAGGCGCATCGCGATCGGGTTCCGTTCCATACTTGCCGTCAGTCGTCGTAACGCGTTTGACTGAAATCTGCTACCGGCCAGGGGCGGGTGCGATCTGTGGCATGACGCGCCGCAAGTAAGCGAGGTAGAGGCAAATGCTGCGTCGCAGCATGAAAAAAGAAAAACAAAGTTAAGTTGGCATCTTGGTGCATCGCACAATGCAATTCAGCAATAAACTTTTCGTTATCCTTGCAAAAGCCGGCAATACGACGTGACAGATGCAGCGCATTTAACTAACTAAGGCACCGGCAACCTACCCAAGGGTAGGCCGGTCAGGTTTGGGGAGGAAACGCCAAACGCCCGGCAGGTCGAGGACAACGTCCTCCACCTGTCCGCGGCAGAGTTGGCGGAACACGATGAAAACAATCAGTCTTCCGGCTCGGCGAACAGGCCGTGTCGGAAGCTGATGTAATCACTGCTGATCAGCAGATAACTCCCCGTCCAGATCACACATGCAACTATCGTTGTAATGACGACCTTCATGAGCAGGCGGGGCCTTTCGGGGACTCCACGCCAGCCGCTTGTGTTGTCCGCCTGCACCGCGGGTCGGGTGCCGAGGGGCAGCACCGCGAACAGCGTGGTCCACCAGACGACGACGAACAGAACCGCCCCGGTGAACCAACTCATCGGCGGCTAAATTCGGATCAAATGCACGTCGACCAGCGGACGTTTGCCCAGCTTGCGGCCCAGACTCCGGCGCAGCGCGGATTTGGCGGCCTCCAGCAAGGCTGCGTCATCACGCCGCACGGCTGTGGGCAGGCCTGCCAGAGCAGCGGCAAGTTCGCCGGTGATCCGATCAGAGTCCGCATCATCCTGATCCAGCAGACCGGGCGCGCTGAGCCGCGGCTTGCCTCGGAGGTTGCCCGCCTGGTCAACAGCGAGGCTGGCGACCACGATGCCATTGAACAGCATGCGCCGGCGGGCCGACATGACCTCGCCGGTCAGCGGTACCAGGCGAACACCGTCCAGGACGAGACGTCCGACCGGCGCGCTGTCAGTGATCGCGGGTCGACCCGGTGACAGCGTGATAATGTCGCCGTCCTCCATCATGAACGGGATGGCTCCAGCTTCCCGCGCGAGCTCGGCATGGGCAGACAAATGCCGCCATTCGCCATGCACCGGCACGGCATAGCGTGGCTTTACCAGACGGTACATGCGGCGAAGTTCGTCACGGGCGGGGTGGCCGGAGACATGGACCAGGTGATCGTCATCGGTCATCAGACGAACGCCGCGACGCACCAGGTTGTCCTGCACGGTGCCGATGGCGCGTTCGTTGCCGGGGATCATGCGTGACGAGTAGATGACGGTGTCGCCCTCGCCCAAAGAGACACGCGGGTGGTCGTCGCGGGCGATGCGCGACAACGCACTGCGCGCCTCGCCCTGGCTGCCGGTGATCAGCAGCAGGATATTGTCGTCAGGAACGTCGTCGATGTCGTCCTCGGTGAGGAACGGCGGCAGAGTCGTCAGATAGCCGCACTCGCGCGCCGCGGCGTCCATGTTGCGCAGCGAGCGGCCGACGATGGCCACGCTGCGGCCGGCGTCCTGGGCTGCCAGGGCGACCGACTCCATGCGGGCCACGTTGCTGGCGAAGCATGTCACCGCGACGCGGCCGGGCAGGTCGCGGATCAGCGCGGACAGGCTGCGGCGCACATCAAGTTCGCTGCCGGAGTGGCCTTCGACCATCGCATTGGTCGAGTCGCAGACGATCGCCAGCACGCCGTTGTCGCCGAGGGCGGCCAGCGCGGCCTCATCGGTCGGCGGACCCAGCAGCGGGTGGGCGTCCAGTTTCCAATCCCCGGTGTGCAGAACCGTGCCGGCCGGAGTGTCGATGACCAGGGCCTGTGCCTCCGGGATCGAATGGGCGAGGCGGATGAAGCGCAGCGCGAACGGCCGCAGATCGATCGAGCCACCTGGCGGGATGACGTGAACGCGGACCTGACCGACGAGCCCGGCCTCCCCCAGTTTTCGCCGCAGCACCGCGGCGGCGAAGGGGGTGCAATAGACCGGGCACTTCAGCCGCGGCCAAAGCCAGGCCACCGCGCCGATGTGATCTTCGTGTGCATGCGTGATCACCAGCCCGAGCAGTTTGTCGCGGCGATCGGCGATGAAGCCTGGGTCGGCCATCATGACCTCGACCTCGGGCAGTTCGCTGCCGCCGAAGCCGATGCCGCAATCGACGGCGAGCCATTTTTCCGAACCGCTCTCTCGCCAGCGGTACAGGTTGAGGTTCATGCCGATTTCGCCCGTCCCGCCTAATGGCAGGAAGGCCAGTTCGCCGGTTTCATAGTCCATATGTTGGGTGTCGTTCCGTTATTCGGGTTTGGCCGTTATTCGGGTTTGCTTAGTCGTTTTCGATCAGCCGTGCTCGTTCCCGAGGTAATGTGGGCGCTGGGTTGCGCTCCGCCAACATCCACAGGCCATCCAGGGTCAGATCGGGATCTATGTGTTCAATCATCAGGGTGCCCTCGGCGATCAGCGATGCCAGGCCGCCGGTGGCAACAACTTTCATGGGACCGCTGAACTCGGCCTTGATGCGGGTGATCAGGCCTTCAACCAGGCCGACATAGCCCCAGTATATGCCTGATTGCATGGCTGGCACGGTGGATCGGGCGATCACCGATTGCGGCCGGCCAATGCCGATGCGCGGTAGCCGAGCAGCCGCCTGGTGCAGCGCCTCGATCGACAGGTTGATGCCGGGACAGATCACCCCGCCCAGGTAGGCCCCGTCCTTGTCGACCACGTCGAACGTCGTCGCGGTGCCGAAATCCACCACGATCAACGGACCGCCGAAGGTCCGGTGCGCCGCCAGCGCGTTCAGCAGCCGATCCGCACCTGCCTCGTTCGGGTTGTCGATCTTGATCTCGAACCCCCAGTCGAGCGAGGCACGGGCGATCAACGGCTCGACGTTGAACCAGTCGCGGCAGAGCCGCCGCAGGTGGTACAGCGCCGCGGGGACGACGGTGCCGATGACCGCGGCGGTGATCTGATCTCGCTTCAGGTCCGACAGCGTCAGCAGGCTGTTCAACCAGACCGCGTACTCGTCGGAGGTGCGCTGGGCATCGGTGCGGATGCGCCAGACGCCCCGCCAGCTCGCAGGGTCTCTGACGGCGAACACGATATTGGTGTTGCCGGCATCGACGACGAGCAGCATGGCTAGGTTGCCATCGCTTGGGATGCCATCGCTTGGGATGCCATTCCCGGGAGGGCTATTCCTTGGTCGGTCGATGGTGTCGGGTGCATGACCTCCGCGGACGGGCTGTGACGTGGATCACATGATCGATCGGGCCGGTTCGTGTCAATCTGAAGCCTCGTTGGCCTTGCGATGCGCCTCCAGCAGCGTCTCATCCAGGCGGCGATCGGCGCGATAGCCGCGCAGACCTTCCGGGGTCTGCAGGCCAGGCTGTTGCCTTGGGCATGGTTCGGGTTCGCCCAGCACCTGCCGAACCGGTATCCGAGCGGTCCAGACCGGAAGAGCGTAGTCTTCCTCATCGTCGATCACATGGGTGGAGCGGATCTTGCCCGAAGCCTCGTCGATCGGCATCACCACGAAGCTGGTGGCCTTGATCTCCTGCCCGTTGGCGGGCCGGATCTCCTGCGAGCGCCCGGGAAAGAAGCGGTCGACGAACCCGTTCAGTGCGTAAGCCTTCTCTGTCGCGTCGGTAACCAGACGAGCGGTGCCAAACGCCATGACGGATCGATAGTTGACGGAATGGTGGAAGCCGCTGCGCGCCAGCACGATGGCATCGAGATGGGTTACGGTGAGGCAGACCGGCGCCCCGGCCGACTGGCTGCGGATCATCCGACTGGCGGAGGAGCCGTGCCAGTAGATCTTGTCGCCTTCCCGCCAGAACCCGGTCGGGGTGCAATAAGGCTGGCCATCGATGGTGTAGGCAATGTGAGCGACCATGGCTGAATCAAGGATGTCATAGACCGTCGCCCGGTCGAAGCGACCCCGATCCGGCGTGCGACGCACCCGGTTGCGGTTGGTGACGGGAAAATTGGTCTCGGCGACGTCAGCCATCAGCAGCCTCCTGGGAGAATTGATATGATGTTATTGCCCAGGATCTCACAAAATGATCGGTCCAATTTCACAATGCGGCGCAGCACCAATATCACGACGCCTTCTGGAGCGCTGCCAAGGCACTGTCCTGTTCCCGGACACGCCGTGCTGCCGGGCGGTTCGTGGTGCGGCCGATGTAGGATTTGATCTCCGTCGTTTCCGGCACCAGACCAAACATGGTGGTCCATCCCAGGGCCGATCCCCAAAGAATATCGGCGGCCGAGAAATCCTGTCCAAGGATGAACGGGCCGGCCCGAAGCTGTGCGTTCAGGGTGGCCATGACCGTGTCAAAATCTCCGTACGGCGACATCGCGGCCGTTCCTGGCTCGCGCTTCATCGCCTTGTCCACCACCGCAGGCTCGAAGCTACCGGCATAGAACGCCATCCAGCGCAGGTAGGGTCCGCGGCGCCCGTCACCCACGTGCGGCGCCAGCCCGGCTTGCGGAAACAGGTCGGCGAGATACAGATAAACCGCCACCTGCTCGGTGATCAGCACGTCGCCGTGCAGGACCGCCGGGACCTTGCCCATCGGGTTGACCGCGAGATATTCCGGTTGCCGCTGTTCGCCAATCAGCATGTTCAGGGTGCGAAGCTCGTACGGGGCGCTGAGTTCCTCCAGCAGGACGCGGGCGCCCGTGGAACGGCTGTTGGGCACATGGAACAGTACGAGTTTGTCTGCGTCGTTCATCGGCATCTCCCCTGAGGGCCTGTTCGACATTAGTACTAGTCGCTGCGAATTGCCGTGTCGAACAGGCCCTCAGCCTTGTTTTGTCGGGCAGCTTTCTCGGCATGACGCACCTGTTGCCGATGCCGCCCTTAGGCGGACGCCTGGACCATGCCTGCGAACCCCCCGCCGGAAAACCAGGGCGGCCGGGTAGCGTCGCTGTCGGTCTGTTGACGGAGGCTTGTCGGGGCGAACGCCCGGCCTGCCCGGCCGTATCGCCGCCCGCGGCATTCAGGTTGCCCTGGGTCTGACGGTCAGCGTCAGCAGTTCGGTTCGGCGGAGCAGACGAAGCGGGACGTCGACGCCCGCTCGTTCTTCGGTCAGTGCGCGGTGCAGGTCGTCGACACCGACGACGGGCGCGCTGTCGAAGGATACCACCACGTCTCCCACCTGCAGGCCGGCCTGTTTCCCCGGGCCATCCGCCGCGAGGTCAGAGATCATCACGCCTGAGGTCTGATCCAGGCCGTGGAACCGGCGGGCCCGGGTGGTGATCGGCACGGTTTGCGCCGACAGACCAAGACGGGAGCGGTTAACGCGGCCGTCCCGCATCAGGCGTGTCGCCACCCAGGTCGCGGTATCGATGCCGATGGCGAAGCATATGCCCTGCGCCGGTGCGATCATCGCGGTATTGATGCCGACAACATGTCCCCGGCCTGACACCAGAGGTCCGCCGGAATTGCCCGGGTTCAGAGGCGCATCGGTCTGGATCACGCTGTCAAGCAGGCCGCCGGCGCGGGTGCGCAAGGTGCGGCCGAGGGCGCTGACGATCCCGGCGGTGACGGTGCAGGTAAAGCCCAGCGGGTTGCCGATCGCGACCACCAGTTGTCCCACTTTCAGCGATGCCGAGGACCCGAGGTCGGCGTACGGCAAACTCGCGCCGGACAGCCGCAGGACGGCGATGTCGGTCGCCGGGTCATCGCCGACGAGAGTAGCCGTAAAGCTCTGGCCGTCGGTCAGGCTTGCGCACAGCCTGGTGGCGTTCCCGACGACGTGGCTGTTGGTCAAGACATAGCCGTCGGGGGTGAAAATTACCCCGGAACCTTGTCCCGCGGGACGACCGGCCTGGGTGAGCGCCGTGACATGCACGACGGCGGGGCCGACGCGATCGAAGGCCTGGACGACCTGAGAAGAATAGGGATCGAGGTCCTGGCTGATGGCATCGAGCGGCATGGAAGGTTTTCCTTTTGACACCCAATTGGGGAGGCTGGGATCGCAGCGGCACCCGGCTATCTGGCGGGGCTCATATCCCGGTCATCCGTCCGATGCAGGCGCCTGGGGAATCGGCGCATGGTAACGCCATCCAAGGAAGGACATCGAAGCATGGACATGATCGAGCAGTTGTCGGCCGGTCTCGCCGATCGGGTCGCCGCGGCGGCGGCTTTCACGGTCGGCATTCATACCGGAAAGCGGCCGGCAAGCGGGTTGCTGTGGAGCACCGACGTGGTGGTGACCTCCGAGCAGATGCTGCCGGCGAACAGCTCGGTGCTGCAGGTTGTTCGGGGCGGACAAACCGTCGGTGCGACGCTGGCGGGCCGCGATCCTGGGACGAACGTGGCGGTGTTGAAGCTTGAGGCGGGTCTGGAGGGCGCTCTGCCGCCGACGGCCGAGGCGGTCAGGGTGGGTCATTTGGCGCTGCTGGCGGGAACGGATGCTGCCGGCGGGCCCACCGGGCGGCTGGCGATGGTGCATGTCCTGGGGGATGCCTGGCATAGCATGGCGGGCGGGCGGATCGATGCACTGATCCGGCTGGACGCGCGATTGGGTGCGGATGAGGGCGGCGCGGTGCTGTCACTGACGGGCGGTTTGATCGGTCTGTCCACCGCGGGCCCGCGGCGGCGAACGATCGTCATTCCGGCGACGACGTTGGCGCGCGTGATTGATCCCCTGCTGAAGCACGGTCGGCTGGATCGGGCTTGGCTGGGAGTTGGCCTGCAGCCGGTCATGGTGCCCGAGGGCTTCCGGCAGACCGCGGGACGCGACAGCGCCCTGATGGTGGTGGGACTGGCGACGGGTGGCCCGGCTGAGACCGCCGGGATGCTGCCTGGGGACATCGTGCTGGACATCGATGGCAACGCGGTCAGCCGGCCACGCGCGCTGTCGGCTTTGTTGGATGTGGACCGGATCGGCCAGGCCGTGGTGGTGCGGGTGCTGCGGGCTGGGGCGCTGCAGGCGATCAGCGTGACGATCGCCGCCCGTCCCGACGCATGACGGGTGCGGTGCAGTGACCAGGGCGGCGCATTAGGCGGAGCGGTGGCATGATCGGGCCCATGATCGGGGCGGCGCAATGACCGGAGCAGTGGCATGATCGGGGGCGGCATGGACGGGATCGGCGGTCTGCGGGTGCGGGTTCATGCCGCGGATCCGGTTCGCCGTCGTGGTTTGGCGGCGATGCTGGAAGCGGCCGGGCATGTGCTGACGGACGAGACGCCGGACCTGGAGCTTTGTGACATGGACCGGGCGTCATCACCACTGCCGAAGGAGGCGGAGGCCCCGGTTGTGGCGCTGACCACGGGCATGCCGATCGGGGCACCGGCAGGGGTGCTGGCACCGGATGTCTCCGCCGCGCAATTAGACGCAGCGCTGCGGGCGGTTTTTGCCGGCCTGCTGGTCCGCTCCGCTGTCATGCCCGAGAATTCCGTGGGCTTCGCGCCGGCCGAGGATATGCCGCTGCTGACGCCGCGCGAACGTGACGTCCTGGGCTTGATCGGGGAAGGCCTCAGCAACAAGGCGATGGCCCGCCGACTGGGGATTTCGGTCCATACCGTCAAGTTTCATCTGGAGGCGCTGTTTACCAAGCTGGATGCGACCAGCCGGGCGGAAGCGGTGACGAAGGGTCTGCGCGGTGGCGTGATCGAGTTGTAGCGCCAGTGGGGCTGATGCGGCTCGCTTTGCTTCCGGCGTTTGACATTCCGGCGTTTGACATTCCACTGGGGCGATGCGATTCGGGTTACTGAACAGTAGCTGGAGCAGGATGTGGACGATGCGCTGCCGCCGAGGGATGCCCCTCTGCGATCGATTGATGCTGTCGAACAGGGTCTGGGCGGCGCCGGGTATATCGCCAATCGCCAGATTTCGACCGCGATCTATATGGCGCATCACCTGCAGAAGCCAATCCTGGTGGAAGGGCCGGCCGGCGTCGGCAAAACCGAGTTGGCGAAGTCAGTCGCATCTTGGCTGAAGCTGCCGCTGATCCGGATGCAGTGCTACGAGGGGCTGGACGAGTCGAAGGCGTTGTATGAGTGGAAGTACGGCAAGCAGCTGCTCTACACCCAGATCCTGAAGGACAAGATCAACTCGGTGATCGGCGACGCGGACGATCTGTCGACCGCGCTGGACAAGCTGCATTCATTTGGTGATGTGTTTTTTTCGCATCAGTTCCTGGAACCACGGCCGTTGCTGAGGTCGTTACAGGAACCTGCGGGATCGGTTCTGCTGATCGATGAGATCGACAAATCGGATCAGGAGTTCGAGGCGTTCCTGCTGGAAATTCTCTCGGACTACCAGGTCACCGTTCCGGAGATCGGCACGGTGGCGGCGATGGTGCCGCCGATCGTCCTGCTGACGTCGAACAGCACCCGCGACCTGGGCGACGCGCTGAAACGCCGCTGCCTGCATCTACACATCGGGTTCCCCGATGACAAGCTGGAGGCGAAGATCATCGCCTCTCGGGTGCCGGGGATCGATGCGCGCCTGTTGAAGCAACTGGTCAGTTTCGCCCAGCAGCTTCGGGCACTCGACCTCAAGAAGGTTCCGTCGGTCAGTGAAACGATCGATTGGGCCAAAATCATGCTGTTGCTGCACACCTCGGTGCTGGAGGTTGATATGGTGCGCGACACGCTGAACGTGCTGTTGAAGTTCGAGGCGGATATCGAGGCCGCCGGCAAGCAGCTTGCGGGCATGACGCACAGGGCGCGACAGGACGCGGGAGTCGGCTAGTGAATGTCGCCCCCGCCAGCGAGCCGCTGCGGCGGTTCCTGCAGGTCGCACGCGGTGCTGGACTGCGGGTGTCGGCGGCGGAGGGGATCGATGCCGCGCGGGCGGTGGACATCATCGGGTTCTCGGACAGGACGGTGTTGAAGGACACGTTGGGGCTGCTGCTGGCGAAGACGCCGGATGAAAAGGCGGCTTACGAGGAGGTATTCGATACCTATTTTCAGCGAGACGAGTTTACCGGCAGGGACGATCCTGCCGGGGACGATCAATCGTCCGAACCCGAGATCGACACCGTCTCCGGCCCGACCAAAGGGGCGGGTGGTGAGGGTATGGGTGGCCAGGGTGGACAGTCTCTCGGCTCGTTACTGTCAAGCGATGACCGGGCCTCCCTGGCGACGGCGATGGAGCAGGCCGCGCGTGCGGCCGGCATCGAAAACATCCGGTTCTTTACGCAGAAGAACCTTTACGCACGACGGATCCTGGATCGTATGGGTCTGCGATCGCTGGAGCGTGACATGGAGGCGATGCGCCAGACTGGAACCCCGCAAGGGTTAAACCGAGCCCAGTTCCTGGACGGCAAGGTGGCGGCGTTGCGGGATACGGTTCGAGACTTTGTCGAACGCAACCTGCTGCTGTTCGCGAAGGGAGACACCGAGAAATTTCGCGAGGAGCTGCTGAAGTCGTCTCGGTTTTCGAACCTGGAGCGGCGCGATCTGGAGCGGATGCGCGTGCTGGTCCGGCAAATGGCGAAAAAGCTGGCTGCACGCTATGCGAAGACGCGGCGGCGGCGGCTGCGCGGGCAACTGGACACGCGACGGACATTGCGGCGGAACATGGGCTGGGGCGGGATCCCGTTCATCACCGTCTGGAAGCAGAAGCGGATCGAGAAGCCCCGGGTGATGGTGCTGTGCGATGTGTCCGGATCGGTCGCGGCGATGGCGCAGTTCCTGCTGATGTTCATGTACGCGATCAACGAAGCTTTGTCGGACATACGCTCGTTCGCCTTCGCCGGTTCCCTGATCGAGGTTTCCGAGATCCTTGAAAAGCAACCGGTCGAGGAGGCGATCAGCAAGATCATGGCGCTGATCGGCTTCGGGTCCTCGAACTACGGCAACGCGTTCGCCGACTTCGAAGATGGCTGGATGAGGTTCGCTACAAACAAGACGACCGTCATCATCCTGGGAGATGCACGCGGCAACCGCACCGATCCGCGAACCGACGTCATCGACCGGCTATCGCAACGGTCCAAACGGATCATCTGGTTGAATCCCGAATACAGATCGGCCTGGGGAACCGGTGATTCCGACATGTATAGATACGCACCGTACTGTAGCCTGGTCACCGTCTGCAACACGTTGCGGCATCTGGAGCGCGCGATCAGCGACATTCTCGAGGCGGCGACGTGACGAATCGCGTCCGTAACTTTTTGTTAAGGAATTTCCGTCACCTTTCGTCACGACGCCGATGACCTCGCGGTCGGCGCTTGTGGGAATGATTGATGCAACGAACCGGCCGGGTGGCGGCTCTGACCTTAGCGGCAGCGGCGGGACTGCCGGCGTTTGCCCATTCGCAAGAGAGCGGACGCCTGCTTGCCACCTCCGGGGTTGTGCAGCTTGAAGGTGCCGGCGGCGGCGGACTGGTTCCCTGGGCGCTGATCACCGGCTACGGCACACGCGACGCGGTCGGTGCCGACGCGCACTATACGGTCGACGTGATGCCCAGCTTTACACTGCATACGGCGGGCGCGGCGGTCGGACTGAACAACCGGGTTGAATTCTCCTACGCGCATCAATGGTTCGAGACCGGTTCGACCGGAGCGAAGCTTGGCCTGGGCGATGGATACCAGTTCCAACTCGACATCGTCGGCGCCAAGGTCCGGTTGTTCGGCGATGCGGTTTACGACCAGGACAGCTGGCTTCCTCAGGTCGCCATTGGCGCGCAATACAAGGCTTCGTCGAACGCATCGATCCTGCATGCCATCGGCGCACGCAGTGCCGACGGTGAGGACTTCTATCTCTCGGCGACCAAGCTGTTCCTGGCTGAAAGCCTTCTCGTGGACGCCACGGTTCGTGCCACCAAGGCCAATCAGTTCGGCCTGCTGGGTTTCGGCGGTGATCGCGACAACAGCTACAGCGCGCGGTTCGAGGGCTCTGCCGCGCTGCTGCTGCGCCGTAACTTCGCGATCGGCGCGGAAGTCCGGACGAAACCGGACAACCTGGGCTTTGCCCACGAAGGCACCGCCTACGACATTTTCGCGGCGTATTTCTTCAACAAGAACCTGTCGGCGACCGTGGCTTTCACAGCGCTGGGTCCAATCGCGAACCAGGGCAATCAAAACGGTGTCTACCTGTCGTTAACAGGAGGCTTCTGATGCGGCTGACGACAGCGTATTATGTCGGTGTGTCACTGGCCGGATGCCTGATCTGGCCAGCACTGGCGCAGAACACCCTATATGCACAACTAGGCGGTCGGGCTGGAGTCACCCGTATCGCCGATCAATCCGTCACCATTTTCCTGGCGGATGCCAGGGTCAAGGCAGATTTCGAAAACACCAATCCCGATCGGCTGAAGCAGCGGCTGGCGGACCAGTTCTGCCAACTGGCAGGCGGACCTTGCATATACCGCGGCCACTCAATGGCAGAGGCGCATGCCGGCCTGGATATCACGCAGGCAAAATTCAACGCGGTCGCCGAGGATGTGCAGACCGCGATGGAACGTGCCGGCGTGCCCTATTGGACGCAGAACCGATTGATGGCCCTGCTCGCCCCGATGCAGCGCGACATCGTCAGCCGATAAGCAGGAGGAGGTTCATTGCGCGTCCGCTCACTGGTCCTTGTTTCGTTGGCAATAGCGGCATCCACGATCACGGCGCTCGCCGCCGCCGGTGTGGTCACCGTGTCTCAAAAGAACCGGGCGTTCACCATCGCGAAGCTGGAAATCGCAAAGGGTGACGTGGTGCGCTTCATCAACGACGACCGGTTCCGGCACCAAATCTACGTCAGCGCGCCATCCTTCAACTTCGAATCCGACGAGCAGGCGCCCGGCACGACGGTCAATATCCAGTTCTCCAAGTCCGGCGTCTTCGAGGTCCGCTGTCATATTCACCCGAAGATGCTGCTGCAGGTAGATGTCCATTGAGCGCCCCGCGGACCAAGCGGGTGAGCATCGATGTCGATACGCTCTAAGATCCTTTCGGGATGTGCGGCGCTAACCTTGCTGGCCTGCCTGCTTGGCGCCTATGCGCAAAAGGCGGAACGTGACCTCGGTTCCCTGGCTTTCCGTATCTACGACGACGCCTTCATGGGCGTCAGTTATCTGCGATCGGCGCAGGTCGGCTTCGCCGCGCTGGCCGCGGCTGCGCATCACGGTCCGGTCGACCCGGACGCGATCACGGCGGTGCTGGACGATCTGACCGTCGCGCGAGAGCGTGCGATGTCAGCCGAGGGCCGTGCCGCGGCCGAGCAGCTTGGCGTAGCCGTCAAACGCGCGTTTACCCAGCAGAACGGAAAAGCCACCGAAGTGGCGTTGGCAGCTGCCCAGGCGCAATTTGAACAGGCTGTCGAAACTTTCGCCGGCGACGGCTTCCGCTACCGTCGCGGGGTCGGCGAAATGGTGGCGGCACAGGCCAACCGGACATCGCTGGCGATCGGCTCGACCGTATTGGGCGCGTTGATCATCACCTTGTTGCTCACAAAACTCATCGCGCCTCCGGTTCGAAAAGCGGTTCGGATCGCGCAGGCGATCGCCGCTGGAGAACTCGATAACGTCATTTCGGTACGAGGAAGGGGTGAAACCGCGGAACTGCTGCGAGCCCTGTCCGTCATGCAGTCCAGCATCAGCCAGGCGCTGGCGCGTATTAACGCGCTGATGCAGGAGCAGGCTGCCAGCCACGCCGGCGAACTGGCCAAACAGCACGCCAGGTTGGAGGCAGCGCTGGGAAACATGACCCAGGGGCTTTGCCTGTTTGGCGCGGACGGGCGGCTGGGGGTGCACAACCAGCGCTTTGCCGAGATGTTCGGGACCCCGCGCGCCGAGGCCATGGTCGAGGCCGTGCTGCAGGGCGCCGGGCTGGATCTGCTGCTGGGCAGTGCGCGTGACACGGCGCTGTCGGCGCTGACTTGCGAACTGCCAGATGGCAGGGTGATCGCCGTTTCCCAACACCCCGTAGCCGATGGCGGATGGGTCGCGACCTACGAGGATATCTCCGAACGTCATGCGGCGGAGAGCCGGCTGGCGCATGTGGCCCGCCACGATGGCTTGACGGGTTTACCCAATCGCCTGCTGTTCACCGAGCGTTTGGCCGGCAGTCTAGCTCGGGCCCGCCGCGGCGACGGGATCGCCATGCTTTGCCTCGATCTTGATCGGTTCAAGCTGGTCAACGATGCGCTTGGTCACGGGGCCGGCGACGAGTTGCTGCGGATGGTCGCCAAGAGGCTACGGGAATGCACCCGTGAGACTGATCTGGTGGTTCGCTTCGGCGGGGACGAGTTCGTCATCGTACAGGAGAAAGCCAAGCAGCCGGACGAGTCGACCGCATTGGCAAAGCGGTTGGTGGAAATCATGGGCATGCCGTTCGTGATCGACGGGCAGGACGTGCTGATCGGGGTCAGCATCGGGATCGCGTTGTCATTGGACGGCCTGGAGACCGGAGAAGCCTTGCTGAAACGGGCTGATCTCGCGCTGTATCGGGCGAAGAACGACGGTCGGGGAACATTTCGGTTCTTCGAGCGTGAGATGGATGCCGCGATGCAGAAGAAGCGTGCGCTCGAGCTGGATCTTCGTCGCGCGCTGCACGACAAGGACTTCGAGGTTTTCTACCAGCCGCTGGTGCAGTCAGCAGGGATCGCCGGGTTCGAGGCGCTGCTGCGGTGGCGGCACCCTGAGCGCGGCATGATCAGCCCGGTGGAGTTCATCCCAATCGCTGAAGAAACCGGGTTGATCGGCGCCATCGGCGCCTGGGTCCTGGAGCAGGCATGCGCGGATGCAGCGACCTGGCCCGGTGCGCTGAAGGTCGCCGTCAACCTCTCGCCGCTGCAATTTCAACTTCGGTCATTGGTTGACGACGTGGCCACCGCCTTGTCGGATTCCGGGCTACCGCCGACCCGCCTGGAACTTGAGATCACGGAATCAGTGCTGATTCAGGATGGCGACAGCGTGCTGAAGACGCTGCATGCGCTGCGGGCGATGGGTATCCGCATTGCCATGGACGATTTCGGCACGGGATACTCGTCGTTGAGCTATCTGCGCCGCTTCCCATTCGACAAGATCAAGATCGACCAGTCGTTCGTGAAGGGCATAACGGAGCAGGAGGACTGCCGAACGATCGTGCGGGCGGTGATCGGCTTGGGCCGCTCGTTGCACATGGCCGTCAACGCTGAAGGCGTGGAAACGGAGGAGCAACTCGAGGCCTTGCGTTCGGAAGGATGCAGTGAAATTCAGGGCTACTTCTTCAGCAAGCCTAGGCCTGCCGGCGAGGTCGCGGCACTGCTGCTGAGGCATGGCAACGCGACGCTGCCGCCGATCCAGTCGGACCTCATGCAGCCCGCCGCTGTCACGGTCGCCGCCGAGTAGAGCCGACGGACCTTTGCCCGCCGGGCGATCCGTTGGCAGGTTTCAGATGCACCTTGACGTCGGCGCCTGGACGGCCGGATGTCACGTTTCCCGGTATCCCAACAGCAGCAGGCCGCAGAACAGGATGCAAAGCGGCCAGAGCCAGCCGGCGATCTGCCATACGACGGGGTTCTCGCGCGGATTAAGCCGAATTTCCAGCCACCGAGCCCAGCCGGCGACGATACCGGCCAGAGCCAGCGGCGTGTGCGTCAGTTCGATCAGCAGCTGGTCTTTCACGTTGGAAATCGCATGGCTGTGGGTCAGCAGCATCGTTCCTCCCGCCGCGCACATCAGCGGGAAGACCAGCGACGCCTTCTGGTTTGTCCAATTTGTCGCGCGCACCCGCCACTCGAAACAGGCGAACACCACGATCAGCAGTACGAAGAACCTGTGCTGCAGTACCTCGACATCGCGCAAGCTTTCCAGGAAGCCGATTTGGCCCATCGGCCAGGTCTCGGGATCTGAGCGGAAGAACAGGAAAATGGCGAGCGCCAGGAAGCTCAGGGGCCAATGCCGAGCCCAGCGAGCCCCGGCGCGATTGAGCAGTGCGAGCAATCCGACGGCGACGACAAACAGCCCCGCCCAATGGTGGTTGTATTCCGACCAGGCGATGTCGTCGGCATTCCGCGGCGGCAGTTCGCCTGAGCCTGGGGTAAACGCGGTTTGTGGACTGACCTTCTTCCGGGCGGCCTGCTGATCCAGTTTCGCCTGCAACGCCGGTATCGCCAAGCTGTCGTGATCGGGACTGCTCAGACTAGGCCATCGCGGGATGTTGTGTTCCTTGATCTCCTGCCAGGTCACCCGGTCCTGGGTCAGGTCCACGGCGGGCGGCACAGATGTCAGGGATGCGGCGGCGAAGAAAATGGCAATCCCGATGCCGAACTCGACTTCCGCGAAGCGGCGCAGGCGGTTGATCGAGGTCGCCGGATTGGCGCGCAGCCGCTCCACCAGCAGGAAATTCATCCCGCCCAGGGCCAGCAGCATCAGGAACATGGCGATCTTGGCACTGACCATGACGCCGAACGCGGTGCCGTAGAAACCTTGCCAGTCGCCGACGTACAGCACGCTCATGGTGACGCCGCTGACCAGGATGCAGGCGACCCCGGCCATCGACATGCGGGAGAAGCGCGAGCCGATCAGCCGAAAGGCGGCGCCGTCGCGGACCCGCGCGAGGGCCAGCAGGAAGCTGGGAATGCCGCCGATCCAGATGGCCGCACCAAGCTGATGCAAACCCTCCACGACAAGCAGCCAGCCTCGATTATCGAGGCGGGCCGCGGCATGCGTGGTAAGGGTGGCGGCGGCCAGTTCGACGACAATCAGCGCCAGCACAGGCAGGGCCGGAGCGCGGTCGCGCCGGCCCAGCAGCAAGGCTGCCAACAACGCCGCGGCGACGGTCTTGATAAGGCCGGCAACAGCAAAACCCGCGCCCAGCACCTGGGTCAGGCTGAGATCGACGGTGTCCATCAGGACCGCTGATTGCAGGGCAACGGTAGCCGCTTCGCACGCCAGCAAAGCCAGCGCGGCGTAGCCGGCGATCCGGGCGGTGTCGGCGGCTATATCGCTCCGTTCCAGGCGCCCAGCCAAGGGCCGGATCAACAGCATCAGGAACAGGGCGCCACCCAATGCCATCGACTGCGACAGGATGGTCAGACCATGAACGATGATCGAAAGGTAACCGAACAGATCGACCAGCAGGTCCATCGATCAGGGCGCAGTCACCGTTATCGGCACGTCGCCACGGGTGATGTGACCATCAACCGCCAGCACCTGCCAGCGGATAACGTAGGCACCCGGCGACAGCTGAAGATGGGCATTGATAATGTCGGGCGGTCCGCCCGGCGCGATCGGAATGGCGTCCTTGCTGCGATCCGGGCGGATCAGCGTCAGGCGCGAGCGGGTTCGATCGATCCGGCTGTTGTAACGAAGGTGGAGGTTGATCGGTCCGGGCTTCACGGAGGCGTCGGCTGGCGGCGCACTTTCCTCGAGGATCGCGTGGGCCTGAGCCAGACCTGGGCCTGTGACGGCGGCAAAAAGGACGAGCAGCCAAATCCTGGGGCGAGAAAACACAGCGATCCTTATCGACGCGGCGGGACCGTTTAGCGCGCCGAGGACACCGCTGTCCAATGCACGGGCGGTCGGGTAAGGGAGGTGGAGCGCTAACCAAGCAGGATGCAGGACCGCATGAGCCGCCAGCCACCTGGAACACGCACCGACTATCGCTGGTTCCATTCGATCACCACACGATGGATGGACAACGACGTGTTTCAGCATGTCAACAACGTCAACTACTTCTCGTACTTCGACACCGCGGTGACCTATTACGAGATGACCGAGAAGGTGGTCGGCCTGCTGGATGGACCGGTGCATTGCGTGGTGGCCGAGGTGGCCTGCCGTTATCATGCCTCACTGGCTTTTCCCGACCGGGTGGATGTGGGGATCCGGGTGGCGGCGATCGGCCGCAGTTCGGTGCGTTATGAGATCGGCGTGTTCCGCAACGACGAGGCGGCGGCGGCGGCCGAGGGGCATTTCGTCCATGTGTTCGTGGAGCGCGGGGTGCAGAGGCCCGTGCCGATCCCGGCGGAGGCGCGCACGAAGCTGGCGTTGATCGCAGCGACAGCCGGTTAGAGTATCCCTCGTGGTCAAGCCCGCCTGGGCTGGTGCGAGGCGCGACCTGCAGAATAGCCGAGCCCGGAGCCTGGGCGGCATCCTTGACACGGAGCCATATCACTACGGGTGTCGGCATCGCCGAGAGGGAAATGCCTCCGCCTGTGATCGCCGCATTCGCTATCCGAAAGCCACGGCCGTGTCGCCCCGCGTCATACGCTCCTGCAAGGGCGTCCCTGACAGGCTGGCGGCCACCGCCTCGGCGATCCTGACGCCATCAACGCCAGCGGACATGATGCCGCCAGCATAGCCGGCCCCCTCGCCTGCCGGAAACAGCCCTGGCGTGTTCAGGCTGCGGCCGTCGGCACCTCGAACGATGCGAATTGGGCTGGAGGTGCGTGTCTCCACCGCCGTCAGCACCGCGCCGTGCATGGCGAAACCAGGTATGTCGCGGGCAAATCTCAGCAACGCTTCGCGGATCGCGACGACGGCATAGCCGGGCAGGCAGGCGGCCAGATCCGCCGGTTGGACGGCGGGCTTGTAGGACGGCTCGACGTCTCCAAGCGTGGTCGAAGCTCGGCCCGCGAGCAGGTCGCCGAGGGCCTGCACAGGGGCGGCATAGGTGCCTCCGCCGGCCGAAAAGGCGCGGTGCTCCCAGTGCTGCTGGAAGGATATGCCGGCCAGCGCGTCGCCGGGATAGTCGGTTTCGGGTGTGATGCCGACGACGATGCCGGCGTTGGCGTTGAACTCGGCGCGGGAATACTGGCTCATGCCGTTGGTGGCGACGCAGCCGGGCTCACTGGTCGCGGCGACAACCCGGCCTCCGGGGCACATGCAGAAGCTGTAGACGGAGCGGCCGTTGCTGGCGTGATGCACCAGTTTGTAGTCGGCAGCGCCCAGCATTGGATGGCCGGCAAAGGTGCCGAAGCGGGCGCGGTCGATCAACGACTGCGGATGCTCGACACGCAGGCCGATCGAGAACGGCTTGGCCTGGATGTGGACACCGCGTCGGTGCAGCATTCGGAAGGTGTCGCGGGCACTGTGACCGACCGCGAGAACGACGTGGTCGGCGTCGATCTGTTCGCCGTTGGACAGGATCAGACCGCGGACCTGGCGACTGTCGTCCAGTGTGATGTCATCGACCCGGGAGCCGAAGCGATATTCGCCGCCGAACGCCTCGATCTTGGCGCGAATGGCTGCCACGACGGTGACAAGCCGGAACGTGCCGATGTGCGGTTTGCTGGCGTAGATGATCTCTTCCGGGGCACCGGCTTCGACGAATTCGGTCAGCAGCCGGCGGCCCAGGTGGCGGGGGTCCTTGATGCCGGAGTATAGCTTGCCGTCGGAGAAGGTGCCGGCGCCGCCCTCGCCGAATTGGACGTTGGATTCAGGCTGTAGGATGCCGCGGCGCCACAGGCCCCAGGTGTCGCGGGTGCGGTCACGGACGCTCTTGCCGCGTTCGAGGATGAGAGGGCGGAAGCCCATTTGCGCCAGGGTCAGGGCGGCGAGCAGGCCGCAGGGGCCGGTACCGATGACGACGGGACGGTTGTAAGAGATGGGACGGTTGTAAGACACTGGACGGTTGTCGGAGACGGGGGATCTGACCGGAAAGCGATACCGCGTGTCGGGGGCCGGACGAATGCGAGGGTCGGCCTGATGGCGGCGCAGCACCGCGGCTTCGTCACGGATCGCGACGTCGACTGCGTACACCAGGCTGATCGCGGACCGCCGCCGCGCGTCGTAGCCGCGTCGGTCGATTGACAGGCTGAGGAGGTCGTTGTCCGGGATCGCCAGACGCGCCAGAACAGCACCCCGCAAAGCCTTTTGTTCGTGGTCCAGCGGGAGTTTGAGTTCGGTCAGGCGAAGCATCGATCGGGGTTCTACTCCACCATTCGGGGTTCGGCGGGCGGCCCATATCCTGCCGCAACGATCTCTCGGTCCAGGATTTGTGGCCCGGCCATCAGGTGCTAAATCCAGGAGCCAACGCAAGACCTGGAGGAGATGGGGGAGCCTGGGCGACAGCAACAGGTCAACTGGACAGCGAGGCGACGAGATCGCCCTGGCGCCGAGCAGGGTTGCGGCGGCGGCCGAAGCTAGGCGCCCGGGCGGTTACCGAGCGGGCGCGCCCAACCGTGCGGGTCGGGGGCGGTACCGTACTGGATGCCGACGATCGTGTCATAGAGCTTCTGGGTCAGCGCGCCCGTCTGGCCGCCATTGATGATGTAGCGCTCGTTCTTGTAGCCAAGCTCCCCGACCGGCGAGATCACCGCGGCCGTTCCGGTGCCCCACATCTCCAGCGTGCCGGCGCGAGCGGCGGCGAGGACCTCATCGATGGCAATCGGGCGTTCGGTCACCCGCAGGCCCCAGTCGCGCATCAGGGTCAGCACGGAATCTCGGGTGATGCCGGCGAGGATTGCGCCGTTCAGCGGCGGGGTCAGGACCTCGTCGCCGATTTTCAGCATGATGTTCATCGTGCCGACCTCGTCGAGGTATTTATGTTCCACCCCGTCGAGCCACAGCACCTGGGTATAGCCGGCCTTCTGGGCCTCCTCGGCGCCGAACAGCGAGGCGGCGTAGTTGCCGGCGGTCTTGGCCGCACCCAGTCCGCCCTTGACGGCGCGGACGTAGGTATCCGAGGCCAGGATGCGGACCGGGTTCATACCTTCCTTGTAGTAGGCGCCGACCGGGCCGACGATCACGTAATACAGATAGCTGTGCGAGGGATGCACGCCCAGGAAGGTCTCGGTGGCGATGACGGTGGGGCGGATGTAAAGCGAGGTGCCTGCCAAGGACGGCACCCAACGCTGATCGACCTCGACCAACGCGCGGATTGATTGCTCAACCATCGCCGGGTCGATCTGCGGGATGCAGAGGTAGCGCGAGGACGTGTTCAGGCGGCGGGCGTGATCGGGCAGGCGGAACAGGCGGACGTGGCCGTCGTTGCCGCGGAACGCCTTCAGCCCGTCGAAGACGGCCTGGCCGTAGTGCAGCACGCAGGTCGCAGGGTCGAGGGTGAACGGCGCATAGGGCTCGATCCGCGGATTGTGCCAGCCCTTCCCGACTTCATAATTCATCAGGAACATGTGGTCCGAGAACACCTTGCCAAATGCCAGCGTCTCATCGGCGGGCGGCTGCCTGGGGTTGGCGGTGCGGGTAATCGCGATCTGGGTCACATCTGTCTCTTGGATCTGAAAGGGACGCATCATCGAAAGGCTACGATACCATAGAACCGAAGGCCAATGCCGGTTGTAACCGACAGCCATGATGTTTCGGAATAAATTCGGCACGGAGATGGTCGCTGCCAACCTTCGTTCTACCGCAGGGGTTGGCGAAAGCTGCATTGCCAACGCTCGCGGCGGTCGGAGGATGGGTCTATGACCGATGTGCCGGGGCAAGCGGCCGTTCCAGCAGCCAGGGCTCCGCCAGTCCCAGCCCACGTACCTTGATACCGTTCGGCAACACTGCCTGGTATGACTGGTGATGGTGCCCATGCACGATCAGTCGGGCACCGCATGAAGCCGCGAGACTGTCGATGACGCCGAAGCCGTGCCGGTGGCTGGACGGCGCTTCGTGGGTGACAAGGATGTCGCAAGCCAAGCCGGCCAGTCGGGCGAAATCCTCGGGAAAGATGGTGTCGCGGTGAAACAGCGGCAAACCGCCGCGCCACGGCTCCCCCGGCCGCAGCGCTGACTGGAAGGCGGCCCGCGTCAGGAAGGCCGGCGTCGCATCTTGGGGGTGCCAGACCCGAGGCTTGAACACCCCGGGCAGGCCGGCAACGCGCAGCCCGCTGATTTCGGTCGCGCACAGGCCGAGATCGCCTTCGCAGCCAACCAGGTTGTCGTAGGACGCCTCGGTCTCGGTATCGCGGTTGCCCAGGATCCAGCGCAGTTTCCAGCCACGCTCGATCGCCGGTGCGAAGATCTGCTGCAGCGGCGCCGGACAGTCGCAGTCACCGAGCAGGATCAGCGTGCCGGGTGGTGAGGTTGTGCAGGCACGTAAAATAGGGGCGAAGTTCTGGTGCGGGTCGCCGGCGAACAGGATCGGTTCGGCGTCACCCAATTGCCGCCTCCACCCATCGCGCCCAGGCTAGGACAGCGCGATCGTCGCCCTGACGGCCGACGATCTGGATCCCAAGCGGCAAGCCATTCGGACCGGTGCCGGCGGGGACGGTGACGCAGGGGACGTGCAAGGAGGTCCAGATGAAGTTGAATGCCGGATCACCGGTCCATTCCAGACCTTTTGGCGCCTCGCCCGGCGCGGATGGGGTCACCAGAATGTCCAGGCCGTCCATCGCGCCGGGAAACGCCTGCTGTGTGTTCTGGAACACAGCATAGGCGTTGTCCCGTGCAGCCGGGGTCTGGCTGAGGCCGAACAGCAGCTTCTCTCGCAGGCCCTCGCTGATCTGATCTGGATGATGCGCCAGTTCCCAGCCCAGGGCGCGCGCGCTTTCGCTGTTCATCACGATGGGATGGGCCTCGATCAGCGAATTGAAGGCGTGCGGCAATTCACGATCGCTGACTGACGCACCCGCCCGGCCAAGCGTCTGGGTGACGCGCGCAAGCAGCGCCTGGGTTTCCGGTGCGGCAACGTCCCAGGTGGGCGACCGACACACGCCGATCCGGGGCGCAGAGCCCGGCTTGGCATCGGGATCGCCAAGGTCGCGACCGGAGACGGTGCCGGCGAACAGCGCGCAGTCGGCAACGGTGCGGGCGAGAACACCGACTGTGTCCAGGCTGTCGGACATGATCTTCATGCCACCGCGGTTGATCAGGCCGTAGGTGGGTTTGTATCCGACAACGCCGCAATAGGCGGCGGGGCGGATGATGCTGCCGGCGGTCTGGGTGCCATAAGCCAGCGGAAACAGGCCCGCCCCGACGCCGGCCGCCGAACCCGAGGATGATCCGCCGGGCGTGTGGGCGGGGTTGACCGGGTTCATCGTCGGCCCTGGTTTGCGGGTCGCGAACTCGGTGGTGACGGTCTTGCCGATGACAACGCCGCCGGCCGCACGGGCCCAGGCGACGGGTGCGGCGTCGGCTTTCGGTCGGTGGTCGGCCCAGATCGGAGAGCCGTACTGGCTCGGCATGTCAGCGGTGTCGAGCACGTCCTTGACGCCGATCGGGATGCCTTGCAGCGGGCCGGGTTTCGCCGCCGCTGCGGCGGCGCGGGCCTGGGCGGGGTCAAAATGGGCAAAAGCCAGAACATCCGGTTCACGTCGGGTGATGTGGTCCTGGTAGGCCTCCATCAGCGCCCGCGGCTGCAAGGTCCCGTCGTGGATCAGGCGCTGCGCCGCCGTTACGGTCAGGCTCAGCAGGTCGCCAGTCTTGCCGTTTGGCATGTCTCGAATCTTCCTCTTGATACAATGCAACACTGGCGCAGCATGACCGCCGGGTCCATTCTTGGATTGATGAACGTGCACGAGCAGACTTCAACACGTGAGGCAGCCGGCGGAACCGTCCGCGTTGGCGGCGATCCCAACGGGCTCATGACCTATCTGATCGACCTGGCGCCGGAAGCGCTGCCCAGCGTCTGCAAGCGAGACCTGGAACGCGCCTGGTATGCCGCACGGGAAGCCGCCATTGCCCAGCATCAGGGCGCGGTACGAGGTTTTCGCTTCAACCGCCCGGATGGTAGCCATACCGATCTCGCGCTTGCCGATCGGGACGCGCGTTGCTGGGTTGGGGCGGTGGATCGTTCGGTCGGCATCGCCAACGCCTCGGGCCTGTCGCTGTGCCTGCGGCTGCTTGCACTCATCGATCTGCTGGCTCGGGCACCATGGGCGCGCTCGTTGTTTCATCTGGCGCGCGATGGCGCCGAGTTCCATCCCGCTTTGCTGAAAGCCGCCGCGAGCCAGCCATTGACCAGGGAAGCCCGCTTCGACGAAGCCGGCTTCCGAGCACGGCTATCGCGTTTTATCAGCGGCTTCCAGATCGAGGCCCCCCAACTGGCCCAACGGCTGTCAGGAGCCTCGTTATGAACCGCCTCAACGTCACCGTGCTGCTGCTTGCGATTGCGCTGTCAGCCTGTGACCGGCCGCCGGAAACCGGGCAGGCGCAGGCCGATGCCCAGACCCGCACGGCTTGCGAGAACCGCGCCGAACAAGTCTACAACCAGCAGAACCGGGCAGAGATTTACAGCCCGCCACTGCCGGTGAACACGCCCTACTCGGCGAATTACAATCCCAGGTCCGATCTCGGCCTGTCTGACTTGTTCGTGCATGACCGGATGGTCAACAATTGCATCCGCAATACCGGCACGGGCACCGAGCGAAGCCAGCCACCTTCGCAGCAGCACTGACCGTCGGCGCTGATCGCGCGACGGGCTGCTCCCTAACACCATCAGCGGGATGGACAGGCCCGCCGCCCTGAGTCCCGGTCAGGCTTGAAACCTGCCTGACGAGCGCTGGCAGACCCCGAGGTGCGGGACCCAAGGAACGGCATCGGCTTCTTGTCGGCGACCGTGGATTCTGCCGCTTCAGCAAGATCTACCGGCGCCCGAAGCGCGGTGGGGGCTGACGTGTTCCAAGCGCTGATGCCGCACCAGCCCCCCGTAAATGCTGCGGACTCGGTTTGAATTACGTATAATAACATCATGGACGACATGGACCTGACCTTTATCCCGAGCTCCCGCATCGTCGAGGTCGCCCGCCTCGCCTTTGCCACGCCCGACGTTGACTTCCTGTGCTTTGGCGAGTCAGACCAAGCCAGCCCCACAGCCGCGCGTGAAGCGGCGATACGGGCGCTGGTGGAGGGTGAGACCCGCTATCCAGATGTGCGCGGAATGCCTGTTCTGCGCGAGGCGCTGGCTGGCTACCTGAGCGGCCTGCATGCCAAGCCGGTGGCGGAAAGCCGGATCCAGGTGACGGCTTCGGGGATGGCCGCCCTCTCGGTGGCCATGGCCGCCGTGGTGCGCGCCGGGCATCGCGTGGTCATGCACAGCCCGACCTGGCCAAACATCGCCAGTGCCGTCAGGTTACGCGGCGCGATCGTCGAGGAGATCGACCTGGACGCACAGCCTGAGGGCGGATTTCGGCTGAACCTTGATCGTCTTGACGCGATGATGGACGGTGCGCGCGCGTTCATCCTGAATTCGCCCGGCAACCCCACCGGCTGGACGGCGACAGAGGCGGAACTGCGGGCGATCCGGGAGATTGTTCAGCGGCATGGTGCCTGGCTGATCGCCGACGAGGTGTATTCCAGGCTGGTCTACGACGGCAGCGCGGCGGCGCCATCGATGCTGGACATCGCGGAGCCGGACGACCGGATCATCGTCTGCAACAGCTTCTCGAAGACCTGGGTCATGACCGGCTGGCGTCTCGGCTGGTTGGTAGTACCCGAGGGCACCATCGAGCTGATGGTCGACATCGTAGAGACGGTGCATTCCGGGGTCGCGCCCTTCATTCAGCGTGCCGGCGTGGCAGCGGTCGGCGACACCAAGACGATGGAGGCATTCCGTGCCCATTGTGCGACCGGACGGGCGTTGGCGACCGAGGCTCTGGCCGGGCTCAACCGCGTGCGGTATCAGCCCCCGGTCGGTGCTTTCTACGCGTTCCTCGCGGTTGATGGGTTGCATGACAGCCTCGACCTGTCGAAGAAACTGGTGACGCGGCATGGCGTTGCCGTAGCGCCTGGCGTGGCGTTCGGCGCAGCCGGTGAGGGTTGGCTGCGGGTCTGTTTTGCTCAGTCATCCCAGTTGATGGAACGGGCGATGCAGCGCCTGCGCGACGGTATTCGGGCGGAGATGGGATCATGAGCCAAGCGAAATGCGGGGTCTGCGGCAGTTCGGTCCAAGCGCCGTTTCGGGCACCGCAGCCGGAGATCGCACCCGACCTCGACATGCGGCCCGGGGAACCGACGCGCTCCACATTGCGGGACTGGATGCAAATCTGTCCGAACTGCGGTGCCGCGGCGCCCGACCTGTCGGTCCTGCCCTCCACCGCGCGTGTCGTGGTGGAATCGGATGAATACCGCGCGTTAAGCACCTCGGTCCTGGAGGAGACTCTGCCGTTCCGCCGATGGGCGCTGATCTGTGAGCGAACCGGCGACCGACCGCAGCAGGCTGAAGCGCTGCTGCAGGCCGCCTGGGCCGCCGACGATGCCGCCGCGATGACGGAACCGGCCAGACTACGAAACGAGGTGGCAACGCTGTGGGACGGTACCGACGATGTGGAACTTGGTCTTCGAAGGTTGGATGTTCTGCGTCGGGCCGGGCTTTTCGAGGCGGCCGAGGCCTGGGCCGAGGTCATGTCCAGGCGTGGGGCGGATGAACTGGCACGATCGATCCTGGCTTTTCAGCGGACTCGAATTGCCTCTCGCGACATCGGCCGGCACCTTATTAGCAGCGTCCTGCCGCCGCCCGCACATACGCCGCATGTTTCACATGGCAAACGCGCCACCACCGGCTTCTGGTCGCGCCTGTTGCGGAAGTGACAGCGCTGTTTAGATCATGAACATCCGGGTGATCGCGGTCGCCAGCAACAGCAGGCCGGCGAGAGCGAAGCCAATCGTGCTGTGTGGTGGCAGAAGATCGATCACCCCCAGAATCAAATAGGCTCCTGCGATCAGCACTGTGAGGATCGCCAGGAGAAAGCTGGGATTGGCGATCGATCCGGCGTTTTCCCGGTTATAGAAGCGAAAGACGAAGACCAGGAACGCGAGAATGAAGGGGGCCAGAAGGAAGGTCGAGGTTGCGGTCATCAGGAGTTGTGCTCGCGAGGATTTCGTTTTCCAAGGGTGGCCGGGTTGCTCACGCCGAAGTGCTGCTTTCCTGGCCGACAGCAAAGCCGGTCTGCCGCAGTTGTCTTACTGATCATTGATCGGCCCGGGGCTCAGGTGTGCTCGCGGCCTCATCATAGGCCGATCCCATCAACCGCAGCCGCATCGCGTGCCGCCCATCCCTTACATTCAAGGTATAGAAGACGGTCGGCCGCCCGGTACCGCGTGAACGGTGATTGCGCGAAAGGAACGCGAACACATTACGATCCGCTGACATAACATCCTGCTTGAGCGGGAAATTCCAATGATGAGGCGCCAGCGGGCACGCCACCTTGTTTATCATCAGGCAACTGGGGTCGACAAAGCCACCAAAGCCCTCTTTGAACAGGCCCAGGCCGGGCCCAACCGATTCCCACACATCGACACACACCGGCCGCCTTGTCTCCGGATGGACAAACCAGCGCAGCGTGAACGCCCAGTCCGCATCATCGATCGCTCGGCGAAGGTAATGGAGATGCTCGTCGTCCCATCGGTTGTCATCGTCGAGGTAGGCCACATAAGGCGAGTTCGCGAGATACGTCAGCACGGCGCGCAACGCCCCGCCATCGCCCGGCGGTGTCAGACCACCGTGCCGGACCGAGGTCGAATAACCCGGCCAGAACACCTGGACGGTGCAGTGCGCGGGGCGGCTGGCGCAGGCGGCGTCGATCAGACTCAGATCACCGCCGATGTTGTCGATGCCGATCATGATGTGGACACGACCCTGGAATTTCTGGGCAAAGACGCTATGCAGGGCCTGTGTCAAATGCGGCCGAAGAACCGTCGGGATAACCACCGCTGCATCCATCGGCTGCTGCAGATCGGTATCGGTGTAGGTCCGTAGAAAGCCCTGCATCGCGGCGTTATCCCAATGATTGCTTCGCCGCCGGGTCTCGGCACGGTGAGCGTGGAACCGACACGAAGCCGGAACGACGGCTAATTCTGATATCGTCGGCAGATCGTTGTCGGTGGCACCGCGTGGCTGGAGAGGCGCTTGGTATTCGTCCCACGACGAGCCTCATGACACACCCCTGGTTCCGGCCACGTATCATATACCGGTCTGGCAGCGGACAGAAAGCTCTGGTTTGGCGCCGCCACCGGACCGGTTTGCGATGGAGCCGGTAAGCTGTTGATTGTGGTGTGCTGTGGCATGGCGTGATCCGGGGTGGAGCGTGATCCGGGGTGGAGCGTGGTCCGGGGTGGAGCGTGGTCCGGGGTGGGGCGAGGCCCTCATAATCATGTCTGCGGGCACCGGCGGCCGACCGAACCGCCGGCGTGGTGTGCAAACGTAAACGGCGATGTCAAGGCAGCGTTACCCGGGGCAGGCTTCCTGTCGGCCCCCACGTGATGTAAACGGCGCGACCTTCTTTGCCGACCCTACCGTTAGACGGAGCCTGTATGACCGCCCCGTTCCCGCCGGCGTCCCTGGTGGCCTTTCCCGGGCCCGAGGTGACAACTCCGCTGATCCTGGCCCTGCCCAAGGGCCGCATCCTGTCGGAGTGCGGCCCGTTGCTTGCCCGCGCGGGGATCGTGCCCGCACCCGATTACGCCGATGAGGACAGCCGCCGCCTGCGCTTCCCGACGGATGACCCGATGCTGGACGTGGTTCGGGTCCGCCCGTTCGATGTCGCCACCTTTGTTGCCTTCGGGGCGGCTCATATCGGCATCTGCGGCGCCGACGTGCTGATGGAGTTTGACTATCCGGAGGTCTATGCACCGTTGGACCTGGGTATCGGCCAATGCCGGGTTTCCGTTGCCGAACCTTGGGAGACCGCCGGCACCGACGACCCGTCGCGCTGGTCACAGGTCAGGGTCGCGTCGAAATACCCCAATATCGCCCGCCGCCATTACGCCAGCCGCGGCATCCATGCCGAGGTGGTGCATCTGAACGGGGCGATGGAACTCGCGCCTGGCCTGGGCCTGTGCCGGATGATCGTCGATCTTGTTCAGACCGGCTCCACGCTGAAAGCAAACGGCCTGGTGGAGACCGAGGTCATCGCTGACGTGACCAGTCGTCTTGTTGTCAACCGCACGGCGCTGAAGACTCAACCCGAGGCGGTCGGCGCCTGGATCGCCCGCTTCCGAACCGCGTCGGAAGCAGCATGATCCGGATTTCCGTCGATGACGCCGACTTCGAGGTTCGCTTCGCCGCACTGCTAGCTCAGGCGCGCGACACCACGGAGACGGTTGACCGCGTCGTTGCCGACATCATTGCGTCGGTTCGCGCACGGGGCGACCAGGCGGTCATCGACCATACGGCGCGTTTCGACCGCCAGACGCTGACTGCCCAGCGGCTGCGCTTCTCAAGCGCCGAGATCGACGCTGCTGCTTCGTCCATATCCACCGACCTGGCTGCCGCGTTGAACCTCGCTGCCACTCGGATCGAGGCATTCCATCATGCACAATTGCCGCAAGACCTGCGGATGACTGATGCCGCCGGCGTTACGATGGGGATGCGCTGGACCCCGCTCGATGCGGTCGGGTTATATGTACCGGGCGGCAAGGCCGCCTACCCGTCCTCGGTGCTGATGAACGCCATCCCGGCTCGAGCGGCGGGCGTGTCGCGAATCGCGATGTGCGTACCGGCGCCTGACGGGGCGCTTAATCCGTTGGTTCTCGCCGCGGCCCGACGCGCCGGCGTGACAGAGATTTACCGGATCGGCGGCGCCCAAGCCATCGCGGCGCTGGCGTATGGCACCGCCAGCATCCCGGCGGTGGACCGCATCGTTGGCCCTGGCAACGCTTACGTCGCCGAGGCCAAGCGTCAGGTGTTTGGTCGTGTCGGCATCGATAACATAGCCGGCCCGTCCGAGGTCGTGGTGCTGGCTGACGCCGAGAACGACCCACGCCATATCGCTGTCGATCTGCTGGCCCAGGCAGAACACGACGAGGCTGCTCAATCCATTCTGATCACCAACGATGCCGCCTTCGCGGCGGCGGTGGCGACCGCGGTGGCGGCTGAACTGCCAACCCTGCCACGTGCGGTCATTGCCGGTGAGAGTTGGCAGGCGCATGGGGCGATTATCACGGTGGAACACTGGGCGCAGGCTGTGACGTTGGTGGACCGGCTGGCACCCGAACACTTGCAGCTGATGCTGAAGGATCCCGACGCGGTATTCGCTAAGATACGCCACGCCGGTGCAGTGTTCCTGGGCGCCTTTTGTCCGGAAGCCATTGGCGACTATATCGCAGGACCGAACCACGTGCTGCCGACGGGGCGAACCGCTCGGTTTGCGTCCGGATTGTCGGTGTTCGACTTCCTCAAGCGCACGACTTTCGTGTCGGCCACGCAAGCGGCTTTGGATCAGGTCGGCCCAGCCGCCGTCGCACTGGCGGAAGCCGAAGGCCTGCAAGCGCATGCCCGCAGTATCGCTCTTCGGCTGGGTGGTTGAGGCGAGGTCGCACCGAAGGTCCGCGGGTTCCGGACGTCTGGCTTAAGATCAGGCGGCCGCCGGCGACGTCCCATGAGCGATCGGCGGGCGATCGCAAAAATGTCCGCGCTTGCCCGATCAGCACTAATCGGTAGATTCTCATGCCAGAAGGAAGCGAACCATGGCACCGCGAACCATCGAGCCTGCGGCATGAGCAAGGAATGCCGCCTGCTATCGACCAGCGCGATCCTTGGCTACGGATTTCCGGAAGCCTCACTGAAAGCTGGTCTGGACCGTCGGCCGCATGTCATCGGCGTGGACGGCGGCAGCGTAGACCCGGGTCCGCACTATCTTGGCTCCGGCAAGCCATTCTGCTCGCCTATCGCGATCCGCCGCGACCTGCGGCTGATGCTGAACGCTGCGATCCACGCCGGTATACCCCTGCTCATTGGCACATGCGGCGGGGCGGGCGGGGCGCCGCATCTGGAACTCGTAGCGGCCATGGCTCGCGAAATCGCGCGGGAGGACGGGCTGCATTTCCGCATGGCCTTGATCCAGTCCGAACAGGATAAGGACAGTGTAAAGCGGCGGGTTTCGTCGGGCCGGGTGAAGCCATTGGCCCACCAGCCGGAACTGACGGATGAAACCATCGACCGGTCCGCCCGCATCGTCGGCATGATGGGGCCGGAACCATTCATCGAGGCGCTGGATGCCGGCGCCCAGGTGGTTCTGGCCGGCCGAGCGAGCGACCCGGCATCTTGGGCGGCGGCGGTCACCCGCGCGCGGTTGCCGCCCGCACCTGCCTGGTATGCCGGCAAGATGCTGGAATGCGGGGCGACGCCGTCGGTCCCGAAAGGTCATGACTGCCTGTTCGTTACGGTGCGCGAGGATCATGTCGAGTGCGAGCCGACAAATCCGGCCCGCCGCTGCACCCCGCTTTCGATTGCCAACCACTCGCTGCACGAGAACAGCAGCCCGATCCACCACATCGAGCCAGGCGGCATGCTGGATACCTCTGACTGCCGGTTCGACGCCGTCAGCGATCGTGCGGTGCGGATCTCCGGCATGCGCTGGGAACCGGCGGAGCAATACACGGTGAAGCTTGAGGGCGTGGAACTGGCCGGCTATCGGTCGGTCTGCATCTGCGGCACGCGCGATCCGTTGCTGATCGGTCGGTTGGACGACTTCATCACCAGCGTGCGCAACGAGGTCTCCGCGAAGGCGGCAGCGTTCGGTGCGTCGTCGGACAGTTACCGACTTGGCATTCGTATCTATGGCCGCGATGGTGTCATGGCGGCTCGCGAACCGTTGCACGACGCCACGCCGCACGAACTGGGCTTCGTGCTGGAAGTCGTCTCCCACCAAAGTCAGGAGATGGCCAGCGCGGTGCTGGGGATGGCTCGCACGAACATGCTGCACACCGACTTTCCCGGCCGCCTATGCCGCGAGGGCAACATGGCATTCCCATTCTCCCCATCGGACATCGAGGTGGGCCCGGTCTATCGCTTCAGTGTCTATCATGTCGCAGAACTCGATAGCCCGACCGAGCCATTCCCCATTCATTATGAGATGCTGTGATATGGCACTGATCAAGGATCTGGCCAGGGTCTGCAAGAGCAAGAACGCAGGCCCTTTCGAGCTGACCATCGATATCGTGTTCGCAGACCTCGAGACCTTCGAGCGGGTGCGGGCAACCGGCGTGCTCGGGCCACGCTTGTTCGCCCGACTTTACAACGTGCCCGCACAGAACGTGCTGTTCACGCCGTACGACGCCGCGTTCGCTTTCAAGGCAACCTTCCCACGCCTGGTTCCGGCGGGGGATTTTGACGACACCGACGTTTATGGCTGCCAGCAGCACGCCCCGCTGCTGGATGTCGATCTTCCGATCTGAAAGCGAGACGGTCCGATGAACCGCATGATGACCCTGGTTGCATTCCTGCAGGCACAGAATTGCTCCAACCTGCCTGGCTCCTGGCGCCATCCATCAAGCATGCTGGACTTCACGACACCGGAATATTACCAGCGCATGGCTCGCACTTTGGAAGATGGCAAAATCCAGCTCGCGTTCTTCGATGATCGTCTGGCGATGCCAGATCTATACACGGGTCACCACGCCGAAGCGGTGGGCGCTGGCGTTCGAGTGGTGAAGATGGACCCATCGACCATCTTGATGGCGATGGGAATGGCGACGTCGAAACTGGGTCTGGGAACGACGTATTCGACGACCTACTACGAGCCGTACCATGTCGCCCGCGTCTTCGCGACCATGGACCTGATGTTGAAAGGCCGCGTCGCCTGGAACATCGTCACGTCCTTGAACAGCGCCGAGGCGCTGAACTTCGGCCATGCTGAACATATGGAGCATGACGCCCGCTACGACCGTGCGGATGAGTTCATGGACGTTGTCATGGGGCATTGGAATACCTGGGAAGATGACAGCCTTGTGCTGGACAAAGCCGGAAATCGTTTCGCTGACCCGTCAAAGGTTCATCGACTGGATCATGCCGGCGAATACTTCAAGTCCCGCGGTCCGTTCAGCGTCCCGCGTTCGCCGCAAGGCCACCCCGTGCTGATCCAGGCTGGCCAATCCGGGCGGGGCCAGGCATTCGCCGCGAAATGGGCTGAACTGGTATTCGTGATCTACCACAATCTTGAGGCGGGCAAGCAGCAGTACGCCGGCTTCAAGAATGCCATCGCTGCCGCCGGGCGCGACCCGTCACAGGTTCAGGTGGCGCCGGCCTGCTACGTCATCGTCGCGGAGTCGGAAGAGGCTGCCCAGGCCAAACGCGCCATCATCGAGGATTCAGCCAAACCGGTCGACGCATTGGTGCTGATTTCGGAAGTGATGAACTATGATTTCGGTGCCAAGGGCTATGACGAGCCGTTTAGCGATGAGGAACTCGCGGCGTTTTCCTGGCATGGCTTTCGCGAGCGCGTGGTGCAGCATTCCGGCAAGAAAAACCCGACCGTCCGGGACTTCGTCGAAGTCTCCGGCCGCGGCACCATCGCGGAACACAAGGTGTTCTGCGGCACGGCGAAATCGGTCGCCGATCAGATGGAGGAATGGTTCACCGCGCCGGCCTGTGACGGTTTCGTGCTTGCCGCGACCCATATGCCGGGTGCTTACGAGGACATCGTCCGATTGCTGGTTCCCGAACTGCAGCGACGCGGCCTGTTCCAGAAGGACTACCGGGGCAGCACGTTGCGGGAGAACCTCGGACTACCCGTTCCCCGAACGGCCGATTGGCACAGCGCGCGGAGGGCGGCGCAATGAGAAGCTTGCTGTTCGCTCCGGGTAATCACGCCCGCCGTGTCGAGAAAGCTCTCGGACTGCCAGCCGACGGCGTGATCCTGGACCTGGAGGATGCTGTTGCTATCTCGGAGAAAGCCGCGACGCGGCCGACGGTGATCGAGGCTTTCAGCAAGCCTCGGGCGGGAAAGCTTTACGTCCGCGTCAACGCGCTGACGACGGCGTGGTGCCACGGCGACCTCGTTGCGATCATTCAACGCGGCCTGGATGGGGTCATCCTGCCGAAGGTCGAGCACGCGCACGGACTGCGCACCGCCGACTGGTTGATCACCAACCTGGAGCGTGAACGTGGGCTTCCCGTGGGAAGCATTGATCTGATCCCGATTATCGAGACGGCCCTCGGCATCAGCAACCTTTCTCCTATCTGTCGATCGGGCACCCGCACGCGGCGTGTTGCCTTTGGCGCCGGCGATTTCACCCTCGACATGGGCATGGTGTGGACTCGTTCCGAGGCAGAGCTTTTGCCGCATAGAGCTGCTTGCGTTACGCAGTCGCGGGCTGCCGGCCTGGAACCTCCGATCGACACCGTCTGGGCTGATCTGCGGGACACCGATGGGTTGATCGCGTCCGCGCGGCACGCCGCCGCGCTGGGTTTTCAGGGCAAGATGTGCATCCACCCTGACCAGGTCGGGCCAGCCAATGCTGCGTTCACGCCGGACGAAGCCGCCATGGCGCACGCCAGACGCGTTGTCGCTGCGTTTGACAAAGCTGAAGCCGAAGGTCTCGCGTCGATCCAGCTGGACGGTCAGTTCATCGACTATCCCATCGTGCAGCGCGCCCGCCGCGTGTTGGGAGCGGTGAGATGATCGACGTGCAAGCGCTGGAAGGCTGCAAGGTACTTGATGTCTCGACCTTCCTGGCCGGTCCGTTCTGTGCCACCCAGCTGGGCGAATTCGGTGCCGACGTGATCAAGGTTGAGTTGCCCAGGGTTGGTGATGCGACCCGGCGATTTGGCACCATGACCGCGTGCGGTGACTCGCTGCCCTGGCTTTCGGAATCGCGCAACAAACGCTGCATCACGCTGGACCTGCGCAAGCCGGAAGGGGCCGCACTGCTGAAACGGCTGGTGGCGGAGTCCGACGTCATGGTCGAGAACTTTCAGCCTGGCACTCTGGAAGGATGGGGTCTTGGCTACGACGTTCTGAGCGCAGTCAATCCCCGGCTGATCATGGTGCGGATTTCGGGCTATGGTCAGACCGGTCCGTACAAAGGGCGGCCCGGGTTCGGCCGCATCGGCAACGCGTTTGGTGGCCTGTCGTTCCTGGCCGGTTATCCAGATCGAGCACCGGTGACACCCGGATCGGCAACGATACCCGATTACATGGCCGGACTTTATGGTGCGCTCGGCACACTGCTGGCACTGCAGGCGCGGGAGAAAACCGGGCGGGGTCAGGTCGTCGATATTGGTCTGTATGAGCCAATCTTCCGCATTCTCGATGAACTTGCCCCGGCCTTCGCGCACAAGGGTTATGTTCGCCAACGCATGGGGCCCGGCACGGTCAATGTCGTGCCGCATAGCCATTATCCGACCAGGGACGGCCGGTGGATCGCCATCGCCTGCACCAGCGACAAGATTTTCGCACGGCTCGCGGAAGCGATGGGGCACCCGGACCTGGCGAACGAAGACAGTTGGGGCACACTGACCGCCCGGGAACGCGACCGGGCACTGGTCGACGAAAAAGTTGGCGCCTGGACTGCGACGATGGATCGGGCGGATCTGATGCATAGGTGCGAAAGCAGCCAGGTTCCTTGCGGTCCGGTCTATTCGATCGACGAGATCTTCGAGGACCCGCAATATGCAGCTCGGGGCAACATCCTGCGCGTGCAGGACCCTCGGATCGGCGAGCTTGCTGTCCCCAACGTGGTGCCCCGCCTCACCGAGACGCCTGGGCGCGTCCAGTGGCTGGGTATGGAGTTGGGGGCGCACAACACGGAGATCTATCAGGGACGCCTGGGTTTGACAGATGAAGAGCTTGAACGACTTCGTTTAGCGGGCGTGGTGTAGACAGCGTGGAACGGCGGGTCGGGAAACCAGTGGTTAGAACGTTGCGCATACCGCCGAAGCCGAACCGTCCGTTTAGAGTAGCTTTTGAACCTCAAAGAATTCGCTACGGATGATTATCAGCAACAAAGGGGTACTTGATGGCGGATAGCATTGCCACCGTCGTGGACTGGTATGGGCCTTACAAAAAAGGGGTGCGCGGCTTGGCACCGCCAATGCACAGACAGCAGCACGGGATGATTATACGTCGGGTCTCTATGTTGCCGTCGGTCACGGCGAGCAGCTGCGCCGCGGACCTCGGACGCTTCTCTACGTTGGTATCAGTGACGACCTTGGCATTAGGGTGTCTCCGACTCACGAAACACTGCAAAATCTATCGATTTCCAGTATGTGGCTTGGTGAAGTGGCAAACGCAGGAATTCCGGGCAGGCGCGCCAAGCGAACGAACCCCCATCTCGACATCGTGGAATGGATGACGGCGTACTTTCTTCGAGTTAGCTTCAACGACCGCAAGAGAGTGAATCCCCCTACTACACAAGCCGTTATACTTATACCAACCCGCTTAGACATTGACCGATGCCCATTCACGAGTGCCGATGGACCCTATGCGCTTTGGATCGTCCATTAACCACCGCCAGGCGTCGCAGCAGGCTTCGACGATGGCGTCATAGTCATCCCAGACGCCAGCGGAGAGCTTGTTCCCACGGAGGTATTCCCAGACGTTTTCCATTGGGTTCAGTTCGGGAGCATAGGGCGGTAGCGGTATCAGAACGATGTTGTCTGGAACCACGAGGTCGCCGCCGGTTTGGTGCCAGCCGGCACCATCCCAGATCAAGGCTGCGACTGCACCAGGGGCTACCTGGGTGCTGATCTCGGCCAGATGCAGATTGGTGCATTCCGTGTTGGCTGCCGGGGCGATGATCGCCGCACCCACTGCGCGGGCCGGGCAGATGGCACCGAGGATGTAGGCGGTGTCGTGGCGGTTATCCCGCACCATCGGCGGACGCGAACCAACGGGCGCCCAGACATAGCTGAGCGAGCCTTTCTGCCCGACCCTGGCTTCGTCTTGAAACCATATCTCGACGGGTGTTCCGGCAGTACAGGCGCGAAGTGCTTCCTTCAGAGTAGAACTGAAGTTTTTTTAAAAGCCTCCTGCGCCGCCAGGTCCTTCTTGGGATGATACGGGCGCGGCTGCAACCGGGTCAGCCGGAGTTTGTTCAGCCACTTGCCGATGGTGCCCTCGTCCACAGTGACGGAAAAACGCCGCTCCACCTCGGCGCGCACATCAATGCAGCGCCAGCGCATGACCTTATGCACTTTGGGATCAGGACCCGCGACGACGAACGCACGCAATTCTGCCATCTGCTCCTTCGTCAAGGCCGGCTTCGCACCAGAAGGCACACGGGAAATTAGGCCTTTGACACCCGACTCATTGTAGCGATGCACCCAGTCGCGCAGCGTCTGCCGATCCATTCCCGCCAAACGAGCGGCATCCGCCCTTGTCCTCCCATCAAGCGCCATGGCAATCGAGAGCATCCGCCGCGCTTGCGCCGCGTCACTGCTCTTCGCCGCCAAGCTGCGCACTTCCTCCGCCGTGTGATCGTTACGGGTTATCCTAACCGCTGCTACCATCCCACCCTCCCATCGCCGCGAATCGCCGGAGTGGGAATCGAATCAGACTTTGGTGGTTGGGGGAAGCGGGGTCACCAAGACGAGTCAGCCTCAGCGCGGGTTGGTATTAATCGCTGGTGGGATATCGATTACGAAACGGTTGTGGAGCGGCCGGTTGCGCGGTGGGCTGATGTCATCGAGTGGAACCCACTCAAGAATACTGCCAACCTTTGTTGGTTTGGACGCACAGGCAAGGTAATCGCGCTGGATCGCAACGCCAAGATGATCAGGCGGCCCGCGCCAATATCTTGACGTCTATCGCTGGGTCGGAACGCGGACCTTCAGATGAATGAACCGGAAGATCGCTGGGCCAGAGCTATTCCCGGTCTGCCGGGATGTAGGGGATCATTCCCTTCTCGTAGGCGATTACCTGCACCTCGCGCGGCATCTCGCGTATATCGACTAGCACGCCGTTGACCTCGGCCATCCACACGAAGGGGTTCTTGTCAACGAAGCTTTTCAGCATCCAGTTCGGGTCCATACGAGTCGGCTGCAGCGCGTCCGAGATGACCCGAGCCTTAGCGCTGGCGGTGCTCTGGCCAACGCCGAACGCGGCGCAGACCTGGGCCATGGTCATGTAAGGCTGACTTGACTTGTCGGACAGGAAGTTGAGCTGGCCCAATATGTGGATGATGCCGCAGGCCCAGGTGCGCGGCTGCCCCGAGGCCAACGGGCTTGGACGTTTGCGTGAGAGAGCACCGGCCATGGTTCGCGCAAGATCGCAATATTCGTCGTTCAGGTGGTCATGACAGAATGCATCTGTAAGCTCGACCACCGCCGCGTAGGTTGCCTGCATGGCCTTTGGAATGGTCGTGGAGCGAAGGGGCTTCACCGCATGGGCTTCCTGTCGGGCCAGAGGTCTCAACCCAATATGGCTGCTCGCTGGGCCAGCTGCAAAGGATGATCCGGCCATATGATCCCACTACGAAAGAGCGCTTTGGGTCAAAAGCGGCAGCCCGTGGGCTGGGATCTTCTCCCGCCGCTCGTGGTGAAAACCAGATCTCCTGCTTTGGGGCAAGCGGAAGGGTCGGCAGGTGTCGGCGTCCTTAAATCACAAGCCACCCATCAACCCATCCCGGACAACCAGCCAGCTCGCCCGATCAGGCGCACAGATCAGGCCACCCGTGGTCTGTGCCGGCTGGTAAGCCGCGCCGTCGAAATGCGCACTGTAGCCACCTGCCTCCTGGTGCAACAGCCAGCCAGGGGCATGGTCCCAAGGCATCAAGCGATTGAAGAACAACACGTGACAGTAGCCTGATGCAGCCATCCGATATTCGTGCGCCGAACATCGAAGCCACGTCGCGGATCCAAGACGGGGGAGGTTGTTCAGGACGGTGGTTCGCAGCGGTTCCGGCAGAAAATGGGTGCCGACGATCGCTTCCATCCGCTCCAGCGGGACGGGCGCAGCCACATGAAGCCGCTTCGCCGGATAGCCTGCACGCGACAGCCATGCGCCCTTGTTCTTCAGGGCATGGACAGTGTCCTGGCAGACCGGATCGTGAATTACGCCGGCGACAACCTCCCCCTGCACGATCGCGGCGGCCATGACCCCGAACAGCGGCAAGCCGGCGACGAAGTTGCGCGTGCCGTCGATGGGATCGACAACGAATGCTAACGACGCGTTGCCGAGGCGGTCCAACAGCGACGGATCGGCCGCGGTCGCTTCCTCGCCAACGATCAGCGCGCCGGGAAAGCTGGCACGAAGCTTCGCGGAGATTACGCGTTCGGCCGCCTCGTCAGCCTCGGTTACGGGGTCGAAAGCGGAGGATTTGTGGCGGACGTCGCTGTCGGCCAAAGCTTTGAACCGCGGCATGATCTCGACCCGGGCGGCTTCGGTCAGGATCTCCGTGATATGAGCCACGTCCTGTTCCGTAAAGGTCGTCATGCTTGCTCCGATCGCATTGTTCAGGTGGTAAGGGTCGCGGCCGTCTGGGCTGCCTGAGCCAGAAATTGATCGCCCCGATCGTCCGGGTCCGGGTCCGGGTCACACGGGCAATGTCACGGTCGCCTTCACCCCGCCTGATGGGCGATTGGTGATTGTCACGTCGCCGCCATGCGCCCGCATGATGTTGCGTGCGATCGGCAGACCCAGCCCAACCCCACCCGTTTCTCGATTCCGGCTCGGCTCGCCGCGATGGAACGGCTCGAAAACGCGGTCCAGATCCGCCGCGACGATGCCCGGACCATGATCCTCGACCTCCACCACCACCAGCCGATCAATGGGGTTGATCAGACGCACGGTCGCCGAACGGCCGTAGTTGATGGCGTTGGCCACCAGGTTTACGAACACCCGTTTTAGCGCCAACGACCTGGCCTGGACGGTCAGGTGGGCTGGCCCCTCATAATTCAGTTCGTCCACCACATCGGGGTTGGCATCACCCGCTTCGTCCAGGATCGTCCGCAGCAGTTCCGCCAGATCGAGTTGCGAGACTGCCTCGGTGGTCCGCGCATCCCGCCCGAAGGCGAGCGTGGCCGCTACCATTGCCTCGAGTTCCTCCAGGTCGGCGAGGATTTTGCCCCGCTGCTCGTCGTCCTCCACGAACTCAGCACGCAGCTTCAGCCGGGTGATCGGCGTGCGCAGATCATGCCCGATCGCGGTCAACAACTCCGTCCGATCCTGCACGAAGCGGCGGATCCGCGCGGCCATTGTATTGAACGCGACCGCTGCGATCGCGACCTCGGTCGGACCATTCTCCGGCAGTGGCGCGGCGTTGACGTCGCGGCCAAGCGCTTCCGCCGCCGCGGCCAGGGTCCGAACCGGAGCGGTTAACCGCCGCACCGCCCACAGGGTCAGCAGCGCCGCCGCGGCGGTCATCAATACGAACGCGACCAGGAACGTCGGCGAGTGCCAGGGACGCAGCGGTTCCAGTTCCGCTTTTACGTTCAACCACTCGTCGTCGGGCAGTTGCATTCCGACGATCGCCCGATGCCAGGAATGTCCGCCATAGACCACGAGTTGCCGCCAGCGAAGCTTTGGACCACCCAGTGGGATCAAGTTCATGTTCACCCGCAGCAAGCGCTGTTCGGGCGTCGGCATTTCCGGCATACCCACCGCGGGTGGCGCGGCGCTAAGCACCGCCACCAGGTTGGAGCCGCGATGCAACTCGGCGAGTATGGCGGCGCGGCGCGGTGGGTCGGTGAGCGCCATGGTGCGATAGAGACTCACCACGCGCACCGCCAGGTTCCTGGCCTGGCCGAGGCGCTGCACGTCCAGCCGGTCGAGCGCATGGATGGTCAGGCCGGCGACCTGCACAACGGCAAGTCCGAGCAGCAACACCAGCGCCGTGCGGGCAGCCAGACTTCCGGGCCAAAGGCGGATTCTCATGCACGCTCCACCGTCGCAGCGAGAACATACCCACCACCGCGTACGGTCTTTATGAGCTGTGCATTCCGTCCATCATCCTCCAGCTTTCGGCGTAGGCGAGACACGGCGACATCGATCGCGCGATCGAACGGTCCAGCCTGGCGCCCGCGCAGCAGATCGAGCAACATGTCGCGGGTCAAGACGCGGTTCGCGCGTTCCACCAGCGCGAGCAGCAGGTCGTATTCGCCGCCGGTCAACGCGACCTCTACCCCTTCCGGGTTCAGCAGGCGACGACGGGCCGGTTCCAACGTCCAGCTGTTAAAGCGAAACCCGCGCACGGGCGAATCACGCCTGGTTTCCATCTGGTCGCCGGAACGCCGGAGGACGGCGCGAATACGGGCCAGCAACTCACGTGGGTTGAACGGTTTCGGCACGTAATCATCGGCACCGAGTTCCAGACCTATGATGCGATCGGTTTCCTCGCCCATCGCGGTCAACATCACGATGGGAATTTCCGACTGGGAGCGAAGCCAACGCGCGAGGTCGAGCCCGGACTCGCCGGGCAGCATCAGGTCAAGTACGACCAATTGGTAATGGCCATTCAGCCAGGCGCGCCGGGCCTCCTTGCCGTCCCGGACGGCAGTCACCCGGATGCGCTGCTTCTCAAGGAACCGAGCCAGAAGGTCGCGGATTTCGCGATCGTCATCGATGACGAGGATGTGTGGGGTCTGGTCCATGCATTGTAACATACGACGCCGCCGGTCGAACCGGAACGACCGTTGCACTTCATTGCAATTCGTCGCCTGACAGAGCCGATCAGGCCAATCCTGACGTTCCATGTATGCGTCGTTGCAATCAGGGAGTTGATCAAGTGCGCCAGACTTTACTCGCCGCTACCGCCGCTTTCGTGATGGGCGGAATTGTCACTGGAGCGGTGCTATCGGAGGCACAACCGGCACCGTCGCCGAACCAGATAACGCCCGAGACGGCTCCAGCGGGCCCTCGTTGGCTGAATGGCATGGAGCGGCACGAGGGTATGGAACGCCATGAGGGCATGGAAGGGCATGGATGGAGGCACGGTGGCGCCGGGATGCACCCCTTGCGGCTGATTTTCCGCCAGCCGGACCGCCAACTGGCACCAGCCGATGTGCAGAAGATCGCTGAGGCGTTCCTGCTGTGGAACGGCAACCACAGCTGGAAGGTCTCCGACGTCACGGCCACCGCGGCCGGGCCAATCGGGTTCAGCCTGACGACGGCTGAGGGATCGGTGATCGCGAAGTTTACCATGGACCCGCATAGCGGACAGATACAGCGGGTCGGTTAAGCCGCGCCGCGTCGCATCCTGGGGCGGTTTCGCTTAGCGGGTCATAGCTTCAGGTTGAAGCGATCATGGGCTAATTCCCGTTGTTTGAGAGGGCGGTTCACGTCTGAGGTTGGTTCAACCTCAGACGATCGCGCGCTAGTCTCGCGGGTGTGGACATACCTCAGCCGCCCGTTCCCGCGCAGGCCGCGATCCAAACGTTGATCGAGCTCGATGCGGATTTTTCCACGATCCTGGATCGGGCGGGTCCGCTGCCATGGCGCCGGCGATCCCCCGGCTTTCCTGGCCTCTTGCAGGCAATTGTCGCGCAGATGATCAGCAATCAGGCAGCGGCAGCGATATGGGGTCGGTTGCGTGCGTTGCCGGGAGCGCTGGAACCCGCCGGGTTGATGATACTGACCGAAGATGCGTTGCGCGGGGCCGGCCTGTCGCGTCCGAAAATTCTCCACGCGAAAGCGTTGGCTACGGCGTTTCTAGATGGTACGCTCAGCGCCGAAAGGATCACACTGCTAGATGATGAGGCGGCGATCGTCACGATTGGCTCGATCAAGGGACTGGGACGCTGGACGGCGGAGATCTACCTGCTGTTCGCGTTGGAGCGGATGGATGTGTTTCCCTCCGGCGACATCGCTCTGGCCGCGGCTTTGGCCGACCTCAAGTCTCTACCGGCCCGTCCCAGTCCGCAGGCCTTGAGGATGCTCGCGACCGCATGGCGCCCGGTCCGGTCGTCGGCGGCGCGCTTGCTCTGGCACCATTGGCGGCACGTGACCGGCCGCCCGTCGATGGACGACTTCAAGGTGGTTTGACGGTGCCTCGGCCACGGCTTCGCAATGGTCATGCGACCAACGCCGGATAGTCCAGCGTCGCCATCACCTGGGCGCGACGCATGTATCGAGGCTCGTCTGGCATGTAGTCAGCGACCGCATTGTGCACGGTGCCGATATTGTCCCACATCAGCACGTCGCCGACCGCCCACCGATGGGAGTAGAGAAAGTCCGCACGCTCCTGGTGGCGGAACAGGTAGTCCAGGATGGTGCCGCTCTCGTGCTGATCCATGCCGTCGATCCACATCGTATAGCCAGGATTGGCATACAGCACCTTGCGCCCGGTCAGTGGGTGGACGCGCACCAGCGGTTGTGAAACCGGTGGCTTCTTGCGCTTCTGCTCCTCGGTCAGTTTGGCGCGACGGGAGCCGGAACGCAGACGCATAACCTCCCAGAACTTCTCGAAATCGTGGGTGGCGGTACGGCCTTCCAGTCTGTGCTTCAGGTGGTCCGGCAGTTCGTCGTACGCAGCGTGCATGTTGCGGAACTGGGTTTCGCCGACCGACTTGCCGTTTCGTATCGGCACCGCCTGGGCATGCAATACATTCGCCAGTGCGATATCCTTGCTATACGACATGTCGGTGTGCCAGCCCTGCCCTGCGTCGTTCAAACCAACCGGCTTGCCATTCGGGGCGGTCTGGTTGGACAGGATCATGACGTCGGGAAAATCCGGCTCGTGGAAAAGGTTGGCGACGTTCACCTCCAGCTCACCGAAGCTTCTCGCGAAGGCTGCAAAGGCCGGTGTGTCAAAGGTCTGATGGGGGAAGCAAAGAACCCCATGCTGGCCGAGGGCCCGCAGCAGCATGCGAAACTGATCATCCGTCAATGTATCGGCGAGGTCGATGCCCTCAATGCGCGCCCCGAGGGTCTTGCCGCTTGGAATGATGTCCATGACCGTTTCTCCTTGAGAGCGTGACAGCGTCAGGTTGAAGCGACCATGCTCCAATTCCCTTTGTTTGAGACGGCGATTCATGTCCGAGGTTGGTTCAACCTCAGGCGATCTAGCGAGGTTCACCGTCTAGCGACCGCCACCGCTTGAATCATGGCCCCGGCTCAGCCAATCGCACGACCGCCGCCACCACGTCGGCCGGATTTTCCCGCGCCAGGAAATGCCCGGCACGGGGGACAAGATGGCGTGTCATACTGCCCGTGAACAGTCGATCGCGCGGGATGGAGGTGGCCGGCGCACCGACACCATCATCTTCGCCATGCAAGACGATGGCTCGGACTGGAATCTCGGGCTGCGCGGCCAGCGCGGCCTCCAGATCGTCATAAGCGGGATCACCGGGAGCGTTCCCGTAGCGATGGCGATATGACTGGATCGTCACATCGACGAAGTCCGGGTTGTCAAAGCAAGAGGCTGTCGCTTGGAACGTCGCGTCGTCGAACTTCCAGTTCGGCGACCATAACCGCCAGAGCAGCCTCGACAACTCCGCGCGGTTCGTGGTTAAGCCGGCGCGTCCGCGATCGGTGTGGAAATACCACTGATACCAATGACGAAACTCCTGCTCCGCAGGACCTGGGCGCGAGGCGCTGGCGATGTTTTGAATGCCATAGCCGGTGATCGCGACCAGCCCATCGACCCGTTCGGGCCAAAGCGCCGCGACCACGCATGCGGCGCGGCCTCCCCAGTCATAGCCGACCAGGATCGCGGAACGGATCGCCAATGCGTCCATGAAATCGCGCAGGTCGGCGCCCAAGGCAGCCTGTTGTCCGCTCCGCGGGGTTGCCGCCTGCAAGAAGCGCGTCGGCCCGAAACCGCGCAACCAGGGAACCAGGACCCGAAGGCCGACAGCAGCGAGAGGTGGAGCGACGTCGTCATAATCATGCACATCCGATGGCCACCCGTGCAGCAGGATGACCACCTTGCCGTCCGATGGCCCGAACTCAAGATATCCGACCTCAAGCACCGGGGTCTGGATGGTCTTCATCGTCAATAGGCGAGGAACCCGCCGTCTACCGGCAGCGTCACGCCGGTAATATAGCGGGCAAGGTCGGAGGCCAGGAACACCGCGGGACCGGCGATATCAGCAGGCTCACCCAGCCGCCCAAGCGGTATGCGCTGAGCAAAGTTCGCCATGTAGTCGGGGTTCTGTCGTGCGGCCGCGTTTAGAGGCGTGGCGATCATGCCGGGGCCGATCGCGTTGACGCGCACGCCTTGCGGGGACAACTCGATAGCCAGCGCCTTAGTCAGCGCCCGGACACCGCCCTTCGACGTGGTGTAGGCGGCGGAGTTGGGCAGCGCGACGAACGACTGGATGGAGCCGATGTTGACAACCGACCCTTTGGTGGCCTTCAACTGGTCCAGGAAAGCGGTGACCATGTTGTATGGCCCATCAAGATTAACCGCCAACGTCGCATCCCAATCGGCGCGGGCGGAGTCCGCCTCCAGCTTTCCGCGCCGGATGATGCCGGCGTTGTTCACCAGGATCGAAATCGGACCGACCTGCTTGGCCAAAGCGTCGCAATCGGCGCGATCCGCCACATCCACCCGATAATGTGCCGCATCGCCGCCAATCGCTGCGGCAACGCGGGCCGCGCCTTCAGTGTTTACGTCGGTTACGATGATCCGCGCGCCATGTTCGGCCATCGCGCGCGCGATGCCCTCGCCGATGCCCGATCCAGCGCCGGTGATCAGAGCCAACTTGCCGTCCAGCAACATCTCAGCGAACCAGATTATTGGTGACGGCGCCGCCCGTAGCGCTTCGGCCGCCATCGACAACATACTGGGCACCGGTGATGTTCGATGCGAGATCCGACGACAGGAAGATCACGAGGTTGGCGACCTCCTCCGCGGTGCCGTAGCGGCCGATGGGGATATTCGACTGGTAGCGACTGCCGACACTACCGGGATCGTCGGGGCTAAGCATCGATTCAAGAGCGTGGATCATCCGGGTGTCGATCGGGCCGGGGCAAATACAGTTCACGCGCACGCCAGATCGCGCCACCTCGCCAGCGGCGGTCTTTGTCAGGCCGATGACCGCGTGCTTGGAAGCGACATAGGCGGACATGCCAGGGGATGCGACAAGCCCCGCGACCGAAGCGGTGTTCACCACCGCACCACGTCCTTGCCTGATCATCACGGGCAGCACATGCCTCAGACCGAGGAAAACGCCTTTCACGTTAACCGCCATGACGCGGTCAAACATGTCTTCATCATATTCATGAGTGGGCGCAATACTGCCCTCGATGCCCGCGTTGTTGTAGAAGCAGTCGATCGTGCCGTATTGCTCCAACGTTCGCTGTACGTAGTTCTGCACGTCACTTGAACGGGTCACGTCGGCTGGAACGAAGGATGCTTCCCTGCCCTGCTGGCGCAGGATACCAACAGTTGCCTCGCCGGCGGTCTGGTCACGGTCGACGACCACGATCGTTGCGCCGCGACTGGCAAAACCAAGTGCGGCCGCACGGCCAATGCCGTTGCCCGCGCCGGTGATAAGGGCGACTTTGCCGTTGAAGTCCATCGCTTCCTCGCTTGGCTGATGACATTGCGAGTAACGCTAAACCATTTGGGCGTCGACGGAAATGCCGGCCGGGCGGTTGTGCCGTCTCGGCGAAAAGAACCTGCCGCGTTCAGGCTCTTCTGAGTTGCGCCTCATCCACCACGCGTTCGTGGTTATCCAGCGAGCTCTTGGCCCGATACTGGGTGCCCGAACCGGAGACAGGCAACCGGCGGATAATCGTGTAGATCCCGGGGCGAACATTGATGTTTGAGCTATTTGTCGTAAGCGCGACCTTATCGCCAGCCGCGAACTTGTACTCAGCCAATGAGCATACCTCCAGCAGCATTGGGGCGGCGCACGCAGCGCCGCCCGGCATGTCAGCTCGCCTGAAGATTGACGGCCGAGGTCTTGCCCTGCTGCCCGCGCTCCAATTCGAAGCTAATCGTCTGACCCTCGTTTAGGGTCTTCATTCCGGCACGCTCGACGGCCGAGATGTGGACGAACACGTCCTTAGAGCCGTCGGACGGCTGGATGAAACCAAAACCCTTCTGTGGGTTGAACCATTTTACAGTACCTGAAGCCACGTGAAGTCTCCGCAACTGGCCAAATCCCGCGCACGTGCGGGATATCTTACTTTTCAATTGGGGAGAGAACGACGCCTCGCGGTGCAGTCGGAGATCATGCGATCAAAGGCGGCAGAGCGACGCGATATAGGGATCTTGCCCCGGCTGAAAAGTTCAGCCGTCCAAGGATCATACACAACCTTGGCAGCATAAGACAGTACTTATTTCATCCGCCCAATTTTCAGTGCTCGGCGAATTCCAGCCTCGCCTCTTCCAGGCATGCCCAGACGTGCGGCACCAAAGAGCGAGCGACGTCGAGATGGAAGACCTCAGGCGCAATCCGCCAAAGCACCACCGGCGCATTGCCAAGCAGCGTGCGCGTGCACATCCCAATCGGGAAGGCGGAGGCATGCAGGTCCAGCGCGCAGAACGCGTTCAGACACCAGGCGGCGCGCAGGCCGGTAATTTCGAGCGTGCGGGACCGATGAGACACGTCGACGACGCTGGCAGCGTGGCCGGCGGCCGCCTTGGTCGCGTCGGTTGCCAGTCCAGGTTCCGTCGCGGGCGCCAAGATCAGCCACTCGTCCGGTCCGAGCCAAAGCGCCGCGCGGTGGCGAGCGATGATGGAGCGGCAGGGCACCGTCGGCAGCAGCACTCCAAGTGCCAATCCGATAGACGTGCTGGCTGCGGTGCCTGCTCGGATCGACAAGCGCGTGGTTGGTGCCAAAAGAGCAAGTTGGACCGAATGGCTGGACCGGGCGACCGGCGTCGGGCGCGGATCAGCGGCCTGTATCGGTTGAAGGTTGGGTCGTGACACAGGCTTCAAGCGCAGGCGCTCGCCTGCCTTGTCCAGGAATACAGGATCGGTAACGGTGACCTTGATGCCGCCGGCCGGCATCGAAACATCAAGCTTCGATCCGATCAACGACCGCCCGCCAGCAACCAGAGCCAGACCGAAGGGCCGGTGAAGGCTGGGACTGCGGTAGGATGACGTCACGTGCCCGATGGCAGCGGCGGCTGACCCGTGGGCGGCGTTCGACGACCCTGGGACGGTCACCTGTGCTCCCTCTCGCAGCGGAAACGTCGCATCGACAGGCACCAGCCCCACAAGCTGTTTGCGATCAGATCGTTTCAGATGGGGTAATTCGAGGGATCGCTTGCCGACAAAATCCGCGCCGCCAAATGTCCAGGTCAGGCCGACGTCGTCCGGCGTGACGGTGCCGTCTGTTTCCTGACCGACAATGATGTAACCCTTTTCCGCGCGCAACAGATGCATCGCGTCAGTACCATAGGGTGTTACATTGCGTTGGCGCAGCGTCTCCCACACCTGCGAAGCCTGGTCTGGCGGCAGGTTGATCTCGAAGCCCGACTCGCCGGTAAAGCTGGCGCGGAACAACCGGATCGGGATCTCGCCGATGTGGCCGTCACGCAGGCTCATGTGCGCCATCGTGTCCAAATCAATATCCGGAATGAATGTAGCCAGCACGTCAGCGGCCCGAGGTCCCTGAACCGCAATGACCGCCCATTGTTCGGTTATCGAGGTCAGCCACACTTCAAGATCGGTGAATACGGTTTGAAGATAATCCTCCATATGATGCAGCACGAAATCAGCCGCGGCCGTGGTGGTGGTCACATGGAAGCGGTTGGCAGCAAGACGGGCGACGATGCCATCGTCCCGGATGAAACCGTCCTCGCCAAGCAGCAGCCCGTAGCGGCAGCGGCCTATTGCCAGATTGGTGAAGTCGCCGGTGTAGAGACGACTCAGGAATGCCGCGGCGTCCCTTCCGACAAGCTCAATTTTACCCAGCGTGCTCGCATCGAACATTCCAACATCGTTGCGCACCGCAAGCGATTCACGCTCTACCGCGGCGCCAATCGTTTCGCCGTCGTGGGGAAAGCAACGGGCACGCCTCCATTTACCCGCGTCCTGGAGGACCGCACCCGAGGCGGCGATGGGCGGCAGGCGAACGGGCGCGAACATGGCGCCCCGCATTGCCCCGGCAAAGGTGCCGAAGGTCACTGGCGTATAGGGCGGTCTAAACGTGGTGAGGCCGATGGACGGAACCGCCTGTCCAGTCAGCGCCGCCACAACTGTGAGCGCGTTCATATTGGACGTCTTGCCCTGATCGGTCGCCATCCCGGTTGTCGTGTACCGCTTGACGTGCTCGATCGATAGGAAACCTTCCTCGGTCGCGGTGACCAGATCCTTCGTGGTCACATCATTCTGAAAATCCACGAACGCCGTTCGGTGGGGCGCCGCGACCCCTGGAGCGGTTGGCGAGGTGCTTGCCGGCAGGCCTGCGACGACGAAGGATCGCGGTCTGCTTCCTCCTGCAACGGTGCCGTCGCGCAAGCAGGCAGCGAGGTCGAACACCCCGGCACACGCCCCGACCGCGCCCTCGGCCGGCAGGTATCCGCCCAACACAGCATCGTATGCCAACTGTCCACGCGACTGGCTGAACAGATGCACGCACGGGGTCCAGCCGCCCGACATCAAGATCGTATCGCAAGGAACGACATCAGGTCCATTCGTCAGCCTGACGGAGCGGACGTGGCCGCGCCCCTGGGTGCTGTCGATCGTGGTGTGGGGATGGATCGGGATCCCGCAGGCGCGCGCCGCTGCCACCGCCTCGCCGGGGAGCACCGGGCGCGAGTCGACGATCCCCGCGATTGTCGCACCTGCCGCATGCAGGTCGGTGGCGGCTCGATAGGCACTATCGTCAGCAGTCGCGATCAAGACGACGCGGCCGACTTTGACGCCGTAACGATGCAGGTATGCGCGCGCCGATCCCGCCAACATCACGCCGGGCCGGTCATTGCCTGGAAAAATCAGAGGCCGTTCGATTGCACCGGTTGCCAGGACGACGCGGCCGGCGCGCACGTGCCACAATCGCTCCCTCGGCAACACAGCCGTCGGTTCGGCTAGATGGTCGGTCAGGCGCTGCACCAGCCCAAGCATGCCGCCGGGATACCAGCCAAATGCAGTCGTCCGCGGCAGCAGAGTGATGGAATCGGTGAGCGAGGCGACAACCTCCCGCAGCCAGCCAGCCGCCGGCCAGCCGTCGATCGTCACTCCGGGCTCGTGCAGCAATACACCGCCTGGTTCGGCCTGCTCATCACACAGGATCACACGTGCCCCGGTTGCCGAAGCGCCCAAAGCCGCCGCCAAGCCCGACGCGCCGCCACCAATGACGAGCACATCGCAATGGGCGTATTGATGGAGATAGCGATCCGCATCTGGCTCGGTCGGGGCCTTGCCGAGGCCTGCCGCACGGCGGACCGCGGGCTCATACAGCCGCTTCCAGAACGATGGCGGCCACATGAAGCTCTTGTAGTAGAATCCTGAAGACAGCAGCGGAGTCGCCAACCCGGCCAGCGCACCAAAATCGATACGAAGGGATGGAAACCGGTTCTGGCTGCGCGCCGTCAGCCCGTGGTACAGTTCGATCTGAGTCGCGCGAAGGTTCGGTGTGACGCGCCCGGCGCCGCGATCGATCGTGACGATCGCGTTCGGTTCCTCAGACCCAGCAGACAGGATGCCGCGCGGGCGGTGGTACTTGAACGATCTGCCGACCAGATGCACGCCATTCGCCAGCAGCGCGGATGCCAGTGTATCGCCAGCAAATCCTTCAAGGACACGCCCATCGAAGGTGAACCGCATCGGCCGGTTGCGGTCGATACGCCCGCCCGCCCCGACCCGGAACGGTTGTCTCACGATGTGGGTGCCGCTCGGGGTTTATACGTTACTTCGATCCGGTCTGTCACAGTGTCGCGCGCGCAGTTGAAGAACCGTCCACACCCGTGGATGTGACGCCACCGTTCCATGTGCCGGCCTTTTGGGTTGTCACGCAGGTAAAGATAATTTGCCCACGTGGCATCATCGACCGCGAATGGGTCAGCCGGCCGCTCCAGGTGCGCCTGACCACCGTAGCGAAACTCGTTCTCCGGCCTGGACCCGCACCAGGGGCAAGCGATCAACAGCATTCAATGTGCCACCGCGGCGGCAGCGGCCTCGTCGATCAGCCGGCCGCTGGCAAAACGGTCCAGACCGAAGGGCGCGGCGATCGGGTGCGGCTCGCCTCGCGCGATGGTCGCGGCAAAGACGTGGCCCGACCCCGGCGTGGCCTTGAATCCGCCCGTTCCCCAGCCGCAATTGATGAACAGCCCCGGCACCGGGGTCAGCCCGATGATCGGTGATCGGTCGGGCGTCGTATCAACGATGCCGCCCCAGCTTCGCAGCATGCGCAGCCGCCGAAACGAGGGGAACAGTTCGCAGACCGCCCCGAGGGTTTCGCACGCGATGTGCAATCCGCCGCTCTGGCTGTAAGACGTGTAGGCATCCGTTCCGCCGCCGATCACCAGTTCGCCTTTGTCGGACTGCGAGATGTAGGCATGGACGGTGTTCGACATCACAACGCAGGGCAGCACCGGCTTGACCGGTTCACTGACCAGCGCCTGCAATGGAAACGATTCCAGTGGCATCCGTATGCCGGCCATCGCCGCCACAACGCTGGTGTGCCCCGCAGTCACCACGCCCACACGAGGCGTGGCAATGGCTCCACGAACCGTGTCGATGCCGACGATGGCTCCCGCAGCGTCTCGCCTGAACCCAGTGACCGCGCAATTCTGGATAATGTCGATCCCGATGGCGGATGCCGCCCGCGCATAACCCCACGCCACTGCATCATGCCTTGCAACGCCGCCGCGCCGCTGCAGGGCCGCGCCCAGGACGGGGTAACGGACAGAGCTGCTGACGTCCAAGGGCGGACAAAACGCGCCTGCCTGGGAAGGTGTCAGCCACTCGTTGTCTATCCCGTGCAGCCTGTTGGCATGCACGTGGCGCATGAACACCTGCACGTCGTGGCGCGTGTGGGCGAGCATCAACACCCCGCGTGGCGAGTACATAACGTTATAGTTCAGATCGTGCGCCAGTCCCTCCCAAAGCTTGAGAGCGTGCTCATACAGCGCAGCACTCTCGGGCTGAAGATAATTCGATCTAATAATGGTGGTGTTGCGGCCAGTATTTCCACCGCCGATCCAGCCTTTGTCGAGCACCGCCACGTCGCGGATGCCGTGCTCCTTCGCCAGATAGTATGCCGTCGCGAGCCCGTGCCCGCCGGCACCGACGATCACCGCGTCATATGCCGCCTTCGGCTGCGCGTCTCGCCACTGCCTTTCCCAGGCCCTTCCGGTCCCGTGCCGCAGCAAGGAAAGGATCGAAAATCGTGTTGCTTCCCCCATCGCGCAGCATTCTTGCCATACCGCGTGTGCCGGGCAAAGGCGGAAGCCTTCCGGTCCGCCGCTGGTGCGGGTATAGCATTGTCACAAACGAGGGATGAGACGATGGCAGAATTTGACTATATCATCGTAGGTGCGGGTTCCGCCGGCTGCGTATTGGCGAACCGACTGAGCGAGGACAGGCGTTGCACGGTTCTTTTGCTGGAGGCCGGCCCCAAAGACAGCTCGCTGTGGATCAACATCCCGGCCGGCTTCACCAAGCTGCTTAACAACCCGAAATACAACTGGAATTTTGAGAGCGAACCGGAGCCCAACGCGGCCAACCGGCGGATACCGATCCCGCGCGGGCGCACGCTGGGCGGGTCAAGCTCGATCAACGGAATGCTGTATGTCCGCGGCAATCCGCTTGATTACAACACCTGGTCGCAGTTCGGGAACCAAGGCTGGGGCTACGACTCGGTGCTGCCGTACTTCCGCAAAGCCGAACATTTCGCGCCTGGAGGAGACGATTCGCGCGGCCGCGGCGGTCCGTTGAACGTGGAGCATATGCGGGAACGCGCCGAATTGCTCGATGCGTTCATCGACGCTGCCGTGGACCAAGGATTCCCTCGCAACAAAGACTACAACAACGGCCGTCAGGAGGGGTTCGGCTATTTCCAGGTCACTCAGAAGAACGGCGAGCGGTGGTCCTGCGCACGCGGCTTCCTCGACCCGGCCCGCGGCCGCCCCAATCTGAAGATCGAAACCGAGGCGCTGACAACGAAGGTTCTGCTGGACGGCAAACGCGCTGTAGGCGTTGCCTACATGCAGGGGGGCGCAGACCGGGAAGCGCGCGCCAACCGCGAGGTGATCTTGGCTGCCGGCGCGGTGAAGTCGCCGCACATTCTGGAGCTGTCCGGCATCGGCAATCCCGATATCCTGTCGCCGCTGGGCATCACAGTTCTCCACGCGCTGCCCGGCGTCGGCGAGAACTACCGCGACCACTACGCGCCGCGCATGAACTGGCGGGTAAAGCTGCCGGTCACGCTCAACGAGCGCAGCCGCGGCCTGGCATTGGCCAGGGAAGTCGTGAAGTACTACACACAGCGTCGCGGTATCCTCACCTTCACCGCAGGCATCGCCTATGGCTTTGTCAAGACGCGACCGGAACTCGAGGAGCCCGACGTACAGTTCCACTTCGCGCATGCCAGCTATGGCAATGCGCAAAAGCGCGATCTCGAGACCGAACCGGGGATGACCCTGACTGTCTACCAATGTCGGCCGGAATCAAAGGGTTCGATACATGCGAAGTCAAATGATCCAGACGCGCCACCGGCGATTCGGCCTAACTACCTGGCCGACCCGATCGATCAGAGGGTTCTGGTGGACGGCATGAAAATCGGCCGGAGCATTATCAACAACCGCGTGCTCGACAGATACCGCGCCTACGAGATGAACCCAGGCGACAAGGTGCAAACCGATGCCGCGTGGCTTCAGTTTGCTCGGGAGAACGGCCAGACCACCTACCACGTGATCGGCACTTGCAAGATGGGCCCCGACCCGATGGCGGTGGTTGATGACCGCCTTCGGGTCCATGGCATCGCCGGATTGCGGGTCGTCGATGCATCGATCATGCCCACGGTTCCATCTGGCAACACCAACGCCGCAGTGATCATGATCGCAGAAAAAGGTGCCGACATGATCAAGGCCGCTACCGCCGGGGACTTACGGGAAGCGGCCTAGCATCGCGCAGCAGAGAAGTGCCACACGTCGCTGTTCGTCTGAAGTAGCCGATTAATGCGGCGAAACGCGGTCGTTTCGCATCTCCCGCTGCTCTGCGATACTAGCAAAAGCTTGTTGGCTGTCGATCGGCGATTGGAGACTATGACTCCAACAGCCGGCGGAGCAGTTCAACATCCTCGGCAAAGGTGCCGTCGCGTTCCATGAGTTCGGTAACCCGGGATACGGCATGCATCACCGTCGTATGGTCGCGATTACCGAACTTGCGGCCAATTTCGGGCAGGCTGCGGCTGGTGAGTTGTTTGGCCAAATACATTGCCACCTGCCGCGGTCGTGCCACCGCGCGAGCGCGGCGCGCCGAGGACATGTCGGTCAGCCGGATGCTGTAATGTTCCGCCACTTTCTTTTGAATTTCTTCAATCGTAACCCGACGATCGTGGGCCTTCAGAATATCATGCAGAACTTCGTGCGTCGTCTCCAATGTCACGTGCCGGCCGAACAGGTTGGCGTGCGCCACCAAACGATTGAGCGCGCCCTCCAGTTCACGGACGTTGGAGGTAATCTTGTGAGCAAGAAATTCCAGCACCTTTACCGGCACATCGACACCAGCGCGTGCTGCCTTTGCCTCCAAGATGGAAATGCGTAACTCATAGGTCGTGGCGTGCAGATCCGCGACCATTCCGCACCCTAGGCGGGTCCGCAACCGGTGCTCTAACCCGTTGAGGTCAGAAGGCGATTTGTCCGCGGAGACAACGATCTGCTTGCCCTGCTCCACCAGATAATTGAAGGTGTGGAAGAATTCTTCCTGGGTGTTGTCCTTGCCGATGAGGAACTGCAAATCGTCGATCATCAGCACGTCGACGCTGCGGAGATTTTCCTTGAACTCCATTGTCGACTGACTGCGGATCGCGGCGATGAAGCGGTACATGAACTTTTCGGCGGACATGTAGGCGACTGACACGGGGTTGCTGGCTCGGTCCGTTAGTTCCCAGGCCATCGCATGCATCAGGTGGGTCTTGCCCAGCCCCACGCCTCCGTAAAGGAACAGCGGGTTGAACCCGGGACTGGAGGGGCGTTCTGCCACACGGCGTGCGCAGGCATAGGCGAATTCATTCGGCTTGCCGACGACGAACCCCTCGAAGGTGAAGCGTGGATCGAGCGGTGCAGCCAGATCCGAGCGCGGCTCGATTCGTTCGTCCTGCCATGCCGCAACAGCGGGCAATGTCATTGGGCGGCTAGTAATGATACCGTCCCGTATCGTTCCTTTTACTGTTTCCCGTGGAACAGTCAGACTTTCGGTAAACTTCACAGGTTGGTCAGAAGATGCGCCGACGCGGACTTCGACGCGCCGGACAGCGGGGATTTCCATCTGCCACATCGCGCGCAATCGATCGGCGTAACGGGACGAGACCCAATCGCGCAAGAATCGGGTCGGGAGGGTTACGGTTATCTCGTCGCCCTCAAGGCCTGTCAAGGTCATCTGGCGCAGCCAGGTGCGATACTCAACCTCGCCGACTTCGGCCTGCAGCCGTCCTCTTATTCGAGTCCACTGGGCCGCCAGCGGTAGCATTTCCACGATCTCAGGTTCAGTCGTGGCCATCCAAATCCCCCTGCGTTGGCGTTTCGAGGCCGGAATAAACTTATCCTGCCGATCGTGGCTTTGCGGCCGAGCCTTGCCCTTCTATTGATAGCTACGAACGCAGCTTTCCCAACCCCCAAGGAGCGGAAATTCTCTCACTGTTGTCCGGTTGACGCGGCCAATTATGTCAGAGTTTGGGGATGAGGCAACGACAAATTAGCGTCTAGCAGTCAAATCCGAACAAACGACATAACATTACCAAGATACATTACTAGAGCGGTTTTAAACGAACACACTTTCAGCAAGCCTTGCGTGTCGGCGAGCGCGTGAACCACAGATACGGCGCACTACACCGGTGACGACCCAAGAGCTACACACCTGGAGAAAAACGGCGATCCTCGCGGATCCGCTTAGCCGATGTCAGGCGCTCGGAAGCGCCTTGATTCGGGCTGACAGGCGCGACAGTTTTCTCGCGACTGTATTAGAATGTATGATACCTTTACCCGATGCGCGCTGCATCTCGGGCTGCGCATCATGCAACGCGACGGCCGCCGCAGTCTTGTCCCCGCTGGCGATTGCAACCTCGACCTTCTTGACGAACGTCCGCATGCGCGATTTGCGCGCAGTGTTCCGGGCGGTGCGCGTTGCAGTCTGGCGGATGCGCTTTCGCGCTGATGCGGTATTGGCCATGCGTTTTTCTATCACAACGTTAAGAAGCCAAACCAACCAGCCGGAAGGAGCCAAGGGAGGTTTGACGGAAGACGCGGTATCTACGCACCGCCTCCAGGCAAGTCAAGGACATTGGCCACGCCGAACCGGCACTTTGACCGGGTCACAACACAGGAACGCCGGCTTTTTTGGCCTTCTCCTCCGGTTCTACATGGATGGTAATCATCAGGTGACCCATCTCTGACTTGAGAGCATCCTCGATCCGGTCGCATATCCGATGCGACTCAGCAACAGTCATATCCCCTGGCACGACGAGATGGAATTCCAGGAAGGTCAGCCGACCCGCATGGCGAGTACGAAGATCATGAGCCTCGATCGCACCCGCCGCGCTGTTGGCGACCAGTTCCTTGATCCGGTTCACGACCGTCGGCTCCGGCGCCGCATCCATCAAACCGCTGACCGAAGCGGATATCATCTGGACGCCCGACCACAGCACGTAGATACCCGTGGCAGCCGCCAATAGCGGATCCAGGAACAACCGGCCGGTAAAGACTGCCAGGAAGACGCCTGTGGCAATGCCGGCGGAGGTTACCACGTCAGCCAACAGATGCCGCCCATCGGCCGACAGGACGGGAGACCGCAATTTTCGACCGGCGGCTATCAATACCCAGGACCAGATGGCGTTGAGCAGGGTTGCCGACCCGTTCAGGGCAATGCCATGGAGCGGTGCGTTCAGCATCGAGGGCAACCGCCAGCCCTTCCAAGCGCTGTGGAAGATCAGCAGAGCAGCGACCGTGATCAGGACGCCCTCGATTACGGCGGCGAAAAACTCCGCTTTGTCATGGCCATAAGGATGATTGGCGTCGGCGGGCCGGGCCGCGAAGCGCAACGCGATCCAGGCGATCAGGCTCGCGGCTACGTTGACAATGCTCTCCAGCGCATCGGAATAAAGTGCGACGCTTCCTGTAAGCCACCAGGCAGCTCCCTTCAAAGCGAGCACCAGGCAACCGACGATAATGCTGCCGAGCGCCACGCGCTGCCCGTCCATCATGGCGGTCACGCGTAGCATATCGACACTGACGCGTCAGCCGCGGGCCGAGCGCGTTCAGATGTGCGAGGCCCCCGACACCTGCGCCCGCCGGACCTGGTTCGCCCGCAGCGGCCGCAGGACGAATAACGCAAGCAGGACAACGACGACATTGCTGACCGCGGCGACCAGGAACACCGCCTCCCAACCACCAGTGGCTGCTTTGAGTAGGTTCGCCAGCGGCACGAGGAATGCTGACGTTCCTTTAGCTGTGTAAAGCAGGCTAGCATTCGCAGTGGCGTATTTAGGCCCGAACGTATCGGTGCAGGTAGAGGGAAACAGCGAGAAGATCTCTCCCCAGGTGAAAAAGATCAGCCCAGCGCATAGCACGAACGCCCAAGGCGTTTGACCAGCCACGGCCAGCAACCAATAGCTGATGGCGCCAAGAGTGAACGCCAGGGCCATGGTCTTCTCCCGTCCGATACGGTCCGACAGGGCGCCGAAGAAGGGCCGTGCAAAGCCATTCAGCACATTGTTGGTGATCAGCGCGAGGCTCAGGGTGCTGGCGCCGAAGAAAATGGCGGTGTTGGAGATACCGTAGTCTCTGGCAATCGGCGCTAACTGAGCGGTTGCCATCAAGCCGCTGGCGGACACGCATACGAACATGACATAAAGCAACCAAAAGATGGGCGAGCGCAGCATCTCCTTGCTCGTGGAACTGTAGGTGTTTTGTTGCAGGTTGGCATTGGCCTTGTTGGCCAGTACGATCGGCTGGTCCGGTCCATGTAGAACGCGGGCGATGACGATCAGCACCACCGCCTGACCAAGGCCAAACCATAAAAAAGCGTGCGCATAGCCGGCGCCGCTGATGACCAGGCGGATGGGGATGACGGTCAACGCGGCGCCTGCGCCAAAGCCGGCGGCGGTCAGGCCGACTGCGAGACCGCGTCGATCGGGAAACCATTTCACCGCATTCCCGACGCAGGTGGCATAGATCGCGCCGGCACCGGTGCCCGAAATCGCTGCGCCGATGTAGAGTAATACCAGAGAATCGGCGTATGCATTGACCATCCAGCCGCCACCGACCAACAGCCCACCAAGGGCAATGGCGAGACCAGGCCCAGTGCGCGGGCCTAATCGATCGACCAGGGTGCCAGCGGCGGGGGTAAGCCAAGTTTCGGTAGCGATGAAGATGCTGAAAGCCCACTGAATTTCGGCCAAGCTCCAGCCGTGTGCCACGTGTATCGGATTAACGAACAGGGTCCATGCGTATTGCAGATTGGCGATCAGCGCCATGCACAGGACACCCAACCATAACTGGATCCATCGTCCGTGGAGCTTTGGCGGTACAGGTGGAGTCTCGGTCATGCTAATCCTCCCGATGATGCCGATTTGGCATTTCTTGTTTGCTTCCGCTGCCCTGTCCGCTCATCGGAATGCCCGCTTCGGACAAAGACACTCCGTGATAGCCGGTTCCGTTCAGGTTAAACAGTCTGCCCGGAACAGGGGACCTGTCGGTCGGCGATTTGCTGATGGCGGGAGGCTACGCACCGCGGTATCCAGTCCGCGGGAATGGGATGAAGGAGAAGCGAATGCGTCGAGTTGGGAGTGCTGTTGCCGCGATGATCATGCTGTTCGCCAAACCGGTTCTGGCGCAGCGTCAATGTCCGTCGATCGAGGACCAGTCGGCGTTTGAAGTTCAGGCGCTGCGCAGCGAACTTGTGGTGCTGGCGACGGGCTGCCATGACTCAGAAATGTATAATGCGTTTATCCGGCGCTATCAGTCCGATCTTCAGGCCAATGAACGGATGATCTCAGCCTATTTCCAGCATCGCTATGGGAAAGCTGGGCAAACCGAGCATGACCGATTTGTTACCGAAATGGCTAACGCGATGTCCCGTGAGGGCAGCGAGCTCGGCGGCGATTTTTGCCCTCGAAACGGGCTGGTCTTCAATGAAGTGCTGGCGCTGGAATCGTCATCTCAACTAGCCGACTTTGCTGCCGGAAAAAATCTGATACCGATCTCAGTACGAATTTGCGCGCCGGAGCCAATTGCGCCAGCGGCCAAACACCGGGCAGCCATGCGCAGACGGAAAAAATAAACGGCCAAGCGTACCTCAGACTGCTGGAGGGCGGAATACGCTTTGAAGGGTATTCCGCCCGAAGCTGATTGCCAAACAGGTCTGTTCTAGTTGCTGTTTCGGTTGCCCAAAAGCTGGAGCAACATCATGAACAGGTTGATGAAGTTCAGATACAGGCTGAGCGCATCATAAACGCTGCGCTTGTTCGCTCCATCGGTGCCTTCCGCATAAGCGAATTGAAGGTAACTGGATTTGATTCGCTGCGTGTCATAGGCGGTAAGACCGGTGAACACGACCACGCCGACGATGCTGACCACAAACTGCAGCGCGCTGCTCTGAAAGAACATGTTCGCCAGGCTGGCGATTATGATCCCAAACAGGCCCATCATCAGAAAGCTACCCATCCGGCTGAGGTCGGTCTTGGTTGCATATCCATAGAGGCTTGTCGCGGCGAATGTCGCCGACGTTATGAAAAACACCCGCACGATCGACTCGCTGGTGTAGACAAGAAAGATGTTCACCAAGCTGGCACCCATGGCCGCGCAGAACACCCAGAATAGAGCCTGAGCAGCCTGTGTCGACAGCTTGTTCACCCCCAGTGACAGGACCAGAACGAAGCCGAGAGGCGCAAACATCGCAATCATCGCCAAAGCCGTGGGATGATGAGCGAAGCCGAAGGGTGTCTGAACCAGCGGGTAGAAGGCATTTATCAAACTGGTATGGGCGATCGCGTAAGCGACCACCCCGGTAAGCAACAGACCGGACGCCATCCAGTTATAGACCCGCAGCATATAGGCCCGCAGCCCGGCGTCGAACACGGCCGTGGTTGCGGCGGATGCCCGTGGATAGGCACCAGATTGCGGACTGTAAGCCATTGTTCCCTGTTCCTTTCGAGCGCACGCCCGCGTTGATTGTACCCGATCGCCCCTCTGGTAGCAGTCCAGAGGCTAGTCCGAACGGGCGGTTAAGTTTGGTCCGTCAGCGGTGCCGGACGGTGACCCATATCAAGCGCTACTCAATCCTCAAAAGTGGCGCTGGCCTAACCCGCAGAGCTGCCGCTGTCCCGCTATACCCGAACAGCAGCATGAGTGCGAGTGCTCCCGCAAGTGTGTAAATAAGCGTTACGGGTAGGAAAATCCAGTCCGTGTGCATTATGTAATGCGCTACCGCCCAGCTGGCCCCACATCCGACGATCGCGGCGATCACGCCGGCAACAAGGCCTGTGATGCCAAATTCGGTCAGCCAGGCCGCACGGATCTGCATCCTGGTGGCGCCAAGGGTCTTCAGAATCACGGCCTCCCTAACCCGCCGACGCTGGCCGGCCGCGACAGCGCTGACAAGCACGAAAGTCCCGGATAGAAGCGTCAGAGCGCCGGTCGTGGTCAGGGCTGCTGCCATTTGGTCCAGGAGAACGGCGATCGCGGAAAGTACGTCCTCGACACGGATGCCTGTGACATTCGGCAGTGCGTCGGTCACGGCCCGGAGCAGGGGACCCTGATCCGCGTCCGCGACCCTCACAGTTGCGATATACGTATGTGGCGCGCGTGCCAAAAGGCCAGGGCTGGCAACCATGAAGAAATTTATCGACAGCGATTGCCAGGCGATGTTCCGGAGGTTGGCAATCCTGAGATCGATGTCCCGGCCCAGCACGTTGACGCGGATGATGTCGCCGATGCCGACGTGCCAGCCATTGGCGAGACCGGCATCCATCGACACCAGCGGCGGCCCGTCATAGTCCGCCGGCCACCACGTCCCCTGCACCAGGCGGGTGTCCTTTGGGGGTGTGGCGGCGTAGGTCAGCCCCCGATCGCCGCGAAGCGCCCAGGCTGTGTCAGGCGTTGTGACCACACGACCGACCGGAATGCCTTTAACCGCAACAACCCGCGCGCGGAGAGAGGGAACCTGATGCAAATCCTGAACACCGGGCTGAGCGTGGACGACCGCCTCAAAGCGCGAAAGCTGATCGTTCTGGATATCGATGAAGAAGAAACTTGGAGCGTTGATGGGAAGTTGCTCCTGGATCTGATGCTGCATGTTGCCCTGGATCAACGCAACCGCGGCGAGTGTCGACAATCCGAGGCCGGCTGAAAGAAGCAGCAAGGGCGTCGGCGCTCCGGGCCGATGCAGATTGCCGATACCGAGCCGGACCGACGGCCATCGAGGTGGTGGGGAGATGCGGGCAAGCCGCATCAAAGCCGAGGCCCCTGCTCGGAAAAGTCCCAGGGTGAAGCCCGCGCCGGCGCAGAAGTAAAGTGCAAACCATCGATCGGTCGCGCTGGCGACGGTCAGACCGATCAGGCCCAGCGCCAGCGCAGCATTTATCGTTATGAGGATGGCGGATGGCCGGATCCTCTCCGGTAAAAGCCCGTCACGAAACAACGCCCCTCCGGGGATCTTCGCCGCTCGGCCAAGCGGCCAGAGGGCGAAGCAAAGCGCGATCAACAGGCCATAGCTCGCTGCCAGCAAAAGAGGTTTCGGATATAGTCCGAGGATCGGAGGCACCGGCAGGATAGGGGCAAGGAAGCGGGCACCAACCAGCGGCAGCGTCGCACCTGCGACGATCCCAAGGATGATACCGCCAGCAGACAGTGCCAGCACCTGGATGAGACATACCGCGAACACCAGGCGGGCCGAAGCACCGAGGCACCGCAACGTGGCGATGGTGCGCGCTCTGGCATCGAGCCAGGCGCGGACGCCGTTGGCTACACCGATGCCGCCGACAAGCAGCGACGTCAAACCAACAAGACTGAGGAACAGCGCGGTCTGGTCGATGAACCGTCTAACGCCAGGCGCTGCATCCGCCGGGTTCCGGATTCGCCAGCCCCGGTCAGGAAATTTTTCGCGAAGATCGCGCGCGATCCGGGAAGCGTCAGGCGCGGTGAGGCGAATTGCATAACGGACCATCGCACCTGGAGAGACCAGGTCGGTCGAAGCCAGCGCATCAGCAGCGATCAGAACGCGCGGACCTAAAATTGATGCGGTGGCGATGCGGTCGGGTTCATGCGTCAGGGTGCCGGTGATGCGGAAGCTGGCGTTACCGAGACGGACCAGGTTGCCGATGCGGACACCTAGACGATCGAGGACAATCTGCTCGACCAACATGCCGTAGTTGCCACCCCGCTGGCGAAGCGCGTCAGGAAGTGGTTGCGCAGGCTTGATTGTCGCCTGTCCGACCAAGGGCCACTTGGCGTCCACGGCTTTAAGTTCGACCAACTGCCGTTCACCGGATGATGCTCCGGCCTGGGAGACCAGCATTGAACGCATCTGGATCACGCCCGATGTCGTCGCCCCTTGGCTGTGCAGCCAGTTGCGAAGCTGGTCCGGCAATGGCATCGAACCGCCGTCGATCTCCAGATCGCCTCCGAGGAGGGCGCGGCCGTTGGCGGCCAACCCGGCATCGACCGCCGCGCGAAGTGTGCCGACGGCAGCTATGACACCCACGCCCAGAGCCAAGCACAGGAGAACGATCCAAAGACCTCGGACGCCGCCGCGTAGCTCGCGACGGGCAAGGGTCAGTGCAAGCATTGTGGGATCGTTGTTTCGTTATGCGCCAACAGGTTCCTGGCGTTTCGCCTGTGGGTTGTATTCTGATCCGGGATACTGGCGATTCGGTCGACGAGCCGCGGCTGTGTCATGAGAGGACGTTGCCCGGAGGCTCGGAAGGGCGGAACTTGATTAAAGCGTCGATGCCTGTCTCGGCTTCCGATCCTGACCATCGAACATGGCAGGATGTCATGAAGGAGCGTCACGCGGCGACTGCAAGATCGACCCGACCATCGGCCAGATGAACCTGACGATCGCATCGGGCCGCCAGATCCCGGTCATGGGTAATCAGCAGGAGCGTCGTGCCCGTGCGCCGCCGAAGCGCAAATAAAAGATCGATGACCAATTCACCCGTTGCATGATCCAGGTTTCCCGTTGGCTCATCGGCGAGCAGCAATGCTGGGTCCGGCGCAAACGCCCGCGCCAAAGCGGCCCGCTGCTGTTCCCCGCCGGAGAGCTGTCCGGGAAGGTGCGTGAGCCTGTGACTGAGGCCAACATCGTGCAAGGCATCACGTGCCCGCTTCTCGGCATCGCGCACACCCGCAAGTTCAAGTGGAATCGCCACATTCTCAAGCGCGGTCATCGTCGGAATCAGATGGAAAGCCTGGAAGACGATCCCAACCCGTTCGCGGCGCAGTTTCGCCAGCGCATCCTCGTTCAGCCGGGTTATCTCCCGTTCATCCAGCGAAACGCTGCCAGAAGTGGCGCGTTCCAGCCCTGCGAGGACCATCAAAAGGCTGGTCTTGCCCGATCCGGAAGGGCCGACCAGACCCACGGCCTCACCTTTGACAATGTCGAGATCGATTCCACGCAATATGTCGACCGAACCGGCGGCGGACCGCACGGTCAAGTGCAGGTCCCGGATCCGCACGAGGGGCATGACCGAATTGACCGGAAGCAGAGAGGGCGGAATGGCATCCATCGATCCGTTATATTGTGCCGCGGGATCGTGGCGGAAGGGCTGGTTCGTGATTGCAATGGTGTTAGCCGTTGCCGCTGCACCGCCCAGTCTAGCCGCATCGACGCGGTTGCTGGTGTTGGGCGACTCACTCGCCGCCGGCTTTGGGCTGCCGCACGATCAGGGATTCGAGGTCCAGTTGCAGCGAGCGCTCAAAGCGCATGGGCACGATGTCACGATCGTCGACGGCGCCGTCTCCGGCGACACGAGCGCTGGCGGGCGTGCCCGACTGGATTGGTCGCTGGGAGACGGTACGGATGCCGCGATCGTTGAACTTGGGGCCAATGACGGGCTGCGTGGGCTTGATCCCAAAGACATGGAGTCAAACCTGGCGGCTATCCTGGACGAATTGGCGGCGAAGCACATACCGGTGCTGCTGACCGGAATGTATGCGCCGCCAAACCTTGGCCCCGACTACCAGAAGGCGTTCCGTGCCGTGTTTGATAAGCTGGGTAAACGGGCGGGCGTGTTGTACTACCCGTTCTTTTTGGACGGTGTGGCACTGCACCCCAACCTTATCCAACAGGACAATTTGCACCCAAACAGCGAGGGCGTGAAGCAGGAGGTTGAACGCATCCTGCCTATGGTGGAACAACTGCTTGCTGAAATACATCCGGCATAAGGGTCTGGCAGGATGAGACTGTTTGTCGCCCTCGAACTGCCGTGGCGGTTGCGGGATCAACTGTCGACAATGGCCGCAGCCGGAGTTCCGCGGGCTAGGTGGGCGCCGCCGGAAAATTACCACCTGACCCTGCGCTTCATCGGCGAGACGCCAAGGTACCGGGCTGAGGATATCGACTTCGCACTCAGCGGACTGCGTGCTCGTCGGTTTTTCCTGACGCTCTCCGGGATCGGCACATTTGCCAGGGGCGGACGCAGCACCGCGGTCTGGATCGGGGTGGAACGAAATCCTCAGCTCGAGCATCTGCAGAACAAGATCGAGACCGCGTTACAGCGTTGCGGGCTCGAACCGGAGCGGCGGCGGTTTCAGCCGCATGTGACGCTGGCACGCCTAGATAACGTTCCGGAAGGGAAGCTGGTGTCCTATGTGCAGGCGCACAACCTCTATCGAGCCGACCCAGTGTCGGTGGATCACTTCACACTGTTCAGCTCTCAGTTAGGCAACGAGGCTTCCGTCTATGCCGCCGAGGTGGAATATCCGCTCACCTGACGGTATGTGCTTCAAGACGACGAGCGGTCACCGATGCGATATGGCAGCGAGGATGCGGGGAAGCAATTCGCGCCCTCGCCCAAATGCGGCTCGCTCGTGCTCGCGAATTCTGGTCGACGCGAGCAACCTTGTCGCGCCTCTGCTTATTCAATCTCGGTCATGCTGTCCTGTCGCTCGCGGATCCTAGAGCAGCCTGCGCCGCCGCCAAGCGGGCGACCGGCACGCGAAACGGACTACAGGACACATAGTCCAGCCCGACCTGCTCACAGAATGCGATTGAAGCGGGATCCCCGCCGTGCTCGCCGCAAATTCCCAGCTTGAGATTGGCTTTGGTGGTGCGGCCCTTTTCGACGGCGATGCGAACCATCTCCCCTACCCCGTCGACGTCAATCGAGACAAACGGATCTTTTGGCAGGATCCCAGCCTCGATATACTGCGGCAGGAACTTTCCGGCGTCGTCGCGGGACAGACCGAATACCGTCTGCGTCAGGTCATTGGTGCCAAAACTGAAGAAGTCGGCGACCTCGGCAATCTTGTCGGCGAGCATGGCCGCCCTCGGTAGCTCGATCATGGTGCCAACGCTGTATTCTATGGTCGAACCGGCCTCCTTGAACACCTCGGCGGCAATCTTGTCCACTTGGGCGTGGGTGATCTCCAACTCCTTTTTCATTCCGACCAGCGGGATCATGATCTCTGGATGTGGCGCATTACCGGTCTCCTTGGCGACCGCAATGGCGCCCTCGAAAATTGCCCGGGTCTGCATTTCGTAGATTTCCGGGAAGGCGATGCCAAGGCGGCAGCCACGGTGGCCGAGCATGGGATTAGCTTCGGAGAGCTCGTCAGCGCGCTGGCGAATGGTGTTGATGTCGGTGCCGAGCGAATCCGCCACCTCCTGCATTTCCTGATCCGCGTGCGGCAGGAATTCATGCAATGGGGGATCGAGCAGGCGGATCGTGACCGGCAACCCGGCCATGATGGTGAAGAGCTGTCGGAAATCCTCCCGCTGAAACGGCAGGAGCCGGGCGAGTGCTGTACGGCGGCCGGTTTCGCTGTTGGAAATTATCATCTGCCGGACGGCCAGGATCCGCTCCGGGTCGAAGAACATGTGTTCGGTCCGGCATAGACCGATGCCTTCGGCGCCGAACTTACGCGCGGTTTCAGCATCCATGGGGGTTTCGGCATTGGCGCGCACGCCCATACGCCGGCATCCGTCCGCCCACTCCATAAGAGTGCCGAAGTCGCCGGACATCGCAGGCTCGATCATCGCGACCGAGCCGACGAGAACTTCGCCGGTCGTACCATCGAGGGTGATGACCTCACCGGCCCGAATGAACTTGCCGCCAGCCGTGAGCACCTGCGAATTATAATCGACACTGATGCCACCGGCGCCGGCAACGCAGGGGCGGCCCATCCCGCGAGCAACAACGGCAGCGTGACTGGTCATACCGCCGCGCGTGGTCAGGATGCCTTTGGCGGCATGCATGCCGTGAATGTCTTCCGGACTGGTTTCGATGCGAACCAGGATCACCGCCTCGCCCTTGGCGGCGCGGCTTTCGGCCTCATCGGCACTGAACACGACGCTGCCCGAAGCGGCGCCAGGACTAGCGGGCAGGCCTTTCCCAAGCAGCGTTCGCGGAGCCTTTGGATCGAGCATCGGGTGCAGAAGTTGATCAAGCGAGGATGGGTTGACCCGCATCACCGCTTCTGACTTGTCGATCAGGCCTTCGCGGGCCATTTCCACCGCCATGCGCAAGGACGCCGCCGCCGTTCGTTTGCCGTTCCGGGTTTGCAGCATGTAAAGCTTGTTCTGCTGGACGGTGAACTCGATGTCCTGCATGTCCTTGTAGTGCTTTTCCAAGGTCGAGCGGACCTCCATCAGCTCGGCGTAGGCTTCGGGCATCGCCTTCTCGAGCGGGACTTCCTCGGCCTTGGCAACTGAGGAAGAAAGCGGCTGAGGCGTGCGGATCCCGGCGACGACGTCCTCGCCCTGCGCATTCACCAGGTATTCACCATAGAACATGTTCTCGCCGGTGGATGGATCGCGGGTGAAGCAGACGCCAGTCGCGCAATCGTTGCCCATGTTGCCGAACACCATGGCCTGAACATTCACAGCGGTGCCCCAGGCGGCCGGAATGTCGTGCAGACGACGATAGGTAACGGCGCGGGGATTCATCCAGGAGCCAAATACGGCGCCGATAGCGCCCCAGAGCTGTTCCTGCGGATCGAGCGGAAACCGTTTGCCGGTTTCCTGGTGAACCAGGTCCTTATAGCCCTCCACCACTTCACGCCATTGTTGCGCGGTCAGCGCAGTGTCCTCGATCACACCGGCGTCCAACTTGGCGTGCTCGATGATCTCCTCGAACCGGTGATGGTCAACGCCCAGCACGACCGAGCCATACATCTGGATGAACCGGCGGTAGGAGTCCCACGCGAACCGCGGATCGGCGGCGGCCTTGGCCAAACCTTCGACCGTGCTGTCATTCAGGCCGAGGTTCAGCACCGTGTCCATCATGCCGGGCATCGAGACGCGGGCACCGGAGCGGACCGAGACCAGCAGCGGATGAGCCTTGTCGCCGAAGTTCAGGCCGACGGCCTTCTCCACCGCGGTCAGAGCGGCATCAACCTGACCTTTCAGGTCGTCTGGATACTTCCGGTTGTTGTCGTAAAACGCGGTGCAGACATCCGCGGTGATGGTGAAGCCAGGCGGAACGGGCAACCCGATCATGGCCATCTCGGCCAGATTGGCTCCCTTTCCACCAAGCAGGTCGCGCATGTCCGCGCGGCCTTCATTGGAACCGGCGCCGAAGCTGTAAACCCACTTGGTCATGGCGGACCTCTTGTTAGCCTTCGATACGAGAAAAGTCGGCGATCTGGTTCATGATAGATCGGACGCGGCTGAGCAAACGCAAACGATTGCGGCGCAAATCCGGCTCAGCAGCGTTCACGGTCACTTTTTCAAAAAAAGCATCCAGCGGTGCCCGGAGCGCCGCCATGGTGGTCATAGCCATACCATAAGCTTCCTTATCCAGGAGCTGACGGACAACACCACTAGTGGTCAACGTTCGGTCGAGATCGACCTCAGCGGGCTCTCGAAAGAGACCGGGGTCAACCGCATCCATAAAAGGTCCGTCTTTACGCTCCTCGATTCGCAGAATGTTCGCGGCTCGGCGATATGCTGTCAGAAGGTTGGCACCGTCCTGACCTTGCAGCAGGCTGGTCACGGCGTCAGCCCGCGCCAGCAGAGCCACAAGGTCGTCGTCCTGGTCGTGATCAGTGCTGTTGCTCCCGAATACGGCGCTCAACACGTCATAGCGAGCGCCATCGCCTCGGATCTGGACGACCAGGCGTTCCACGATGAACTCAAACACGGACTGGAGAGTCGACTGGTCCGCTCCGGTGGCCGCCAGCAGACGGCGAAGATGAACCCGAAGGCCGTTCTCACGGATGATTCGGATCACGCCCAGGGCGGCGCGGCGCAGCGCGTATGGATCGCCGGAGCCCGTGGGCTTCTCGTCAATCGCAAAGAAGCCGCTCAATAGGTCCAGTTTGTCAGCCAGCGCGACGGCGACCGACACCGGAGCAGAGGGCGCGGGTTCGCTGGGACCGCGTGGTGCATAGTGGTCGCGGATGGCGTCGGCGATCGCAGGCTGCTCGCCGTCGTGGATCGCGTAATAGCGACCCATGACGCCTTGCAGTTCAGGAAACTCATCAACCATCCCCGACACCAGATCAGCCTTCGCCAGTGCGGCGGCCCGGGCCGCCTGAGACGGATCGGCGCCGACCTGTTCGGCGATCGCGGCAGCCAGGGTCCGCAAACGTCGCACGCGGTCGCCTTGAGTGCCTAGCCGGGCCTGGAAGGTGACGTTGTCGAGCGCCGCGATCCGGGTTTCCAGCCGAACCTTGCGGTCAAGGTCCCAGAAATGGCGGGCGTCCGAGAAACGCGCACGCAGGACACGCTCGTTGCCGGCGATGATGGCGGTGCCGTGGTCATCGGCCTCGATGTTGGCGACGAAAGCGAACCATGGCGCCGGCGCGCCGTCCGAGTTGCGCAGGGTGAAGTAGCGCTGGTTCACCCGCATCGAGACCTGCATGACCTCCGGCGGCAGATCCATATGTTCAAACGCGATCTGACCCAGATGCGGCACAGGCCATTCCACCAGGCCGGCGACCTCATCCAGCAGGCCTGGGTCGTCCACGACGGACAAGGACTTTTCCGCCGCCAGCCCAGCGATCCGATCGGCGATGACCCGCTTGCGGTCGGCTGGGTCAACCAGGACCCGATGTGCCGTCAGCTTGTCGCGCCAGTCCGCGGCGGAGGACACCGCGAAGGCGCCCGGGGCGTGGAAGCGATGTCCCTCGGTCAGGTTGGCACTGGCCAAGCCGTGAGCGTCATCTGAGCCATCGCGCAGATCGAAAGGCACGACTTCGCCATCCAGCAGGCAGATGATGCGGCGAAGCGGGCGAATCCAGACAAAGCTGCTGCTACCCCAGCGCATCGACTTTGGCCAGGCGAATCGGCGAAGCAGGCCCGGCATGGTGCTGGCGATCAACGCGGCGGCGGAAACGGCAGCTGTGTGCTTCTCCAGCACCCAATAATCGCCGTCCCGGCGCAACCGGTCGGGGCTGGCGTTGTGCTTGCGGAGAAAGCCGGCGAGCGCTTGCTCGGGCGCGTTCGATCGGGGACCTCGCTCGATGGAACGCGCGGCCGCGACCTCAGCGGCGACCATCACGCGCAAAGCGATGCGGCGCGCGCCGAACCAGGTGGCGATCTCCAACGGGGAGATCGTGCTGAGCGTGGTGGTGATGGCACGTTCCAGTTCCGCCGCGGCCCCGCGTTGCATGCGGGCAGGTATTTCCTCGCTGAATAATTCCAGAAACAGTTCCGCCATGCTCAGTCTTTGCCGCAAATCGACGCGGTGACCCGCGTCATGCCTGAGCAACGGGCGTCGCCGGCAGAGGTCTCGTCGCGGCTTCCATCCAAACCCGGCACCGTCGCGGCGCTTGCCAGGTCATGAACAGACGCCGGCCGCGGGCGGGGACAGCGTTTCGGTATCCTGATTACAGCCATCGTTGGAGTGCCTTTCATGCGGCCTCTCCTGCCACCCATTCCTCGCAGCAACCTTTCGCCATCGTGCGCACGCGGCCGATGTAGCTTGCCCGTTCCGTGACGCTGATGACCCCGCGGGCATCGAGCAAATTGAACAGATGGCTGGCCTTTATGCACTGATCATACGCCGGCAGAGCCAGCTTGCGCTTCAGCAGAGCGGCACATTCGTCCTCGGCGTCGGCGAAATGACGGGACAGCATCGCGGCGTCAGCGAATTCGAAGTTGTAGGCGCTATATTCGCGTTCGGCGCGCAGAAACACCTCGCCATAGGTAACCCCGGCGGTGTTGAAAGCCAAATCGTAGACATTTTCCCGGTCCTGCACGTACATCGCGAGGCGCTCCAGGCCGTACGTCATCTCGAAGCTTGGAAAGGTCACCGGGATGCCGCCGACCTGCTGGAAGTACGTGAACTGACCAACCTCCATGCCGTCGCACCAGACTTCCCACCCCAAGCCCCAGGCACCGAGCGTCGGGCTCTCCCAGTCGTCCTCGACGAAGCGAAAGTCGTGCCGCAGAGCGCTCAGCCCGATCTCACTATATGATGCCAGCAGCAACTCCTGAGCATCTGCCGGGCTGGGTTTCATGATCACCTGATACTGATAGTAGTGCTGTAGCCGGTTAGGATTCTCACCATACCTGCCATCGGTGGGACGGCGGCTCGGCTGCACGTATGCGGCGCGCCACGGCTTAGGACCGAGAGCCCGCAGTGTGGTGGCGGGGTGGAAGGTACCAGCCCCCATCTCGACGTCGTATGGCTGCAGGATCACGCATCCCTGGCGTGCCCAGAAGCCATGAAGGCGCAGTATAAGGTCCTGAAAACTAGGTGGGGTTGCGGTCATAATCTTTCCGAGCGTGGCGCGGTTCCTGGCCGGGCCGCGGTTGGCAGCGGCTGGCCATTAAGCATTCCGACCCTCACGGGACAAGCGGTTGTATCACTTCCATGCTTAGTCCACGCGATCGTTTACCCACGCGGTGTCAGAAGCGTAGTAATACCATGCGGATGACCTCTCGTAAGCTAGTTGCCCTCGCGGTCGGTGTGTTCGGCCTTTCGGCACTCGTCGGTTGTGCCTCGGATTCCAGGCCGCTTGCCCTCGCGCCGGATGTCAGTCTTGATCGTTACGCTGGCAGGTGGTATGTTATTGCCAACATTCCGTACTTCGCCGAAAAAGGAAATGTCGGCAGCTACTTTGACATCAGTTTCAGACCCGACGGCAAACTGACCGATGTTTATACCGCACGACCCAAGAGTTTCGATGCGCCGCCGAAATCCTTCACCCTGAATGGCTATGTCGTTCGAGGCACCGGCAATGCGCGCTGGCGAGAAAGCCCATTCTGGCCGCTATACCTTTCCTACCTGATCCTCTACGTCGGCCCCGGATATGAGACCGCCCTGGTTGGCTATCCTGGACGCGGTTACGGATGGGTGTTTGCCCGCAAGCCAGTGATCGACAACACCCTTTACGAGTCGTTGCTAGACCGGATGAAGGCTCAGGGTTACGACGCCAGTCAATTCCGGCGTGTTCCGCAGGTGCCGGCGCAGATCGGCACTTCCGGCTTTCAATGACAACCCCAGCAGGTCTATGTGCGCATCGCCGGACCGCGCGAGCGAATCGGTCGCGATCGGTGCTCGACCGACATCGTCTAGGGTAAAGGCTTGAGGGATATGGCCAATAACCGGGTTGCCACACGCGCGGGCGCGGTGCAGCGGGTGATGACGACCACGCTGCTTTTAACCGGCCTTCTGCTGGCCTCTTGTGCGCCCGGGATCAAGAGCGGGCCGAGGCTGCGGCTTTTTGCCGCCGACCTTACCGGTGGCGCGAAAGTCTGTGATGCCACAAAGATAGACCCGGTCGCGGGGGCGTCGTCCGAAGCGGCGATAAAGGTTGCGAATGACGGCGGTTGGTGCGGCATTTATGTGCATCAGGCTGGTCCAAAGCCCTTCGGCGCCGGACTGCTGGTAAAACGTCCGAACCATGGCAGCGTTACGATCCACGAGGTCGGCGACAATACCCGGATCGACTACACGCCGGATCATGGATTTGCCGGTAGCGACGACTTCGAGGCGAAGCTGGTCCCGGGCAATGCCGCCCTGCAAGTGAAGGTGACCGTGATCCCACCGGTGCAGAGCTGATCGCTCCCACTGATCGCTGGGCAGGCACGCAGCCCTTCCGGTTGGCATTGAGTCGAGGCACTTTGGAGTTATGGGCGCCCTGCCCTTCGACTAAATGATGTCGAACATTGCCGATCTGCTGGTCAGCCCTGAGACGGAGTGACCTTGCGGCTGACCGAGATCTTGATCGTTCGCCAGCCGAGGAGGCCTATGCCGCATTTTAATCCGCTTCTGCTGGCGCGTTTTCAATTCGGCTTCACCGTATCCTTTCATGTCGTCTTCCCAGCCATCACCGTTGGCCTCGGCAGGGGGCGTCGCGTGGGCTTATCGGGCGTCGCGTGGGCTATCGCATGACGGGCACCCCAACTTCGTTGCGGCGCAGGAAGGGGATCGTGAAGGGCGGATCATAGGACAATCGGAAGACCTCCCCGTTCGGCTTCCATGGGGATTTTGCCAACCTGCCCAACAAGATGGCCGTCTGGTGATCGAGGGTACTTCCGGTGACGACGCCGGAAAAGCGCCGTGTGGCAACGGTCGTTGCCGGCACCTGCACGATATGCAGACGCGGGTCGCGTGGTGCCGGCGCTCCTGCCTCGGCGACTTCATGGGGCAGGAAGAAGCGCATGCTGACCTCCGTGGCTCTGCTTGTGGTCTGGATTGGTCCCGCACCGGGTATTTGCTTAACATCGGTGCGGACCGGCGTGGTCATGGCGATCTTCTGCTCGGAGCGGTTTGCCCCTGTGAGGTAGCCGAACAGCAAGCCAAACGCCTGGTTCGCGCTCTTGTCGCGGTCTGCGTCCCGGATCGTCACCTCGACGGCAAGACGTGGATCATAACGACGAATTTCCACATTTTGGCCCAGATCCTGAATGACCGCGTAGTGGGGCTGGTCATACGGGAATCGCAAGCCGAACACCGACGTGACGGCTTCGCCGAAGGTGAGCAGGTAATATAAAAAGCTGGACATCCGGTGGGCTCCTGGATCGGCCACCCAGAGATAGGTCCGGTCCGTTAGCCCATCAATCTGGCCTACAGCAAGCGATCCAGACATCCCGCAGGTCGAACTTCTGGGTTTCGTGTGAGAAACCGCCCGACCAATGCGGGAAGGTGCCGCGCAAGCCGTCCGTGACAAGTGTTCCCGAAGCTGCGCCGGACGTCATTTCGGTGCCAAACTCTCGCTGTTAGCAAGTTTAGCAAGTACTGCGAACGCGGCTTGCAGAACGAGCGGCGTCATCGTCGCTGCGCGAACATCAGCTTTATCGCGAACATCAGCTTTATGTAGTGCCACAGCGCTTGAAAAGACGCTCTGACCTCGGTGTTGTTCCTTATATGTCCTATGGTCTGAGGTTTTTTTGGCGAGGTCACTTTTTGCTCAGGTCACTTGTTTGGCGCAACACTTTCTGTTTGTGCTGGCCGCTCGCTCGCCTAACAGGGCAAGCTCATGCGAGTGTCCAAGCGTGGCGCGGAGACCGTGTTCGTGCGCCTGCGGCGGCCACATCCGACCGGAGAATATGATCACCAACCGCATCGACCGGCTAGTCCGACAAGACGACTGGTTGCCTGCTGGAGAGATTTTATGACCTACATACCGTCGCCTCACGTAACTCAGAACTGGATGCTTTCCAAACCGTCTGCCAAGGGCCGGCGCGGGATCGTCGTGTCTCAAGTCCGGAGCGCTGCTGAAGCGGGAGTCGCCATGTTGAATGCTGGCGGCAATGCGATAGACGCCGCCGTCGCGACTGCTTTGGCGCTGGCGGCTGTCGAGCCCTGGAACTCCGGCCTTGGCGGTATTGGTTTCGCGTTGGTGCATCGAGTGGGGCAAGCAATGGCGGATGTCGTCGATTTTGGTCCCGTTGCGCCGCAGGCTTTGGATCCGTCAGCCTTCAGGCTGACGGGTCGTATGAAGCAGGACCTTTTTGCGTGGCCGGAGGTGGAGGATGATGCGAACATCCATGGTCCGCTTTCGTTCGCGGTTCCATCGTCGACCGCCGGCTATGCCCATATGCATAGTGAGTGGGGTCGACTGCCGCTGGCAGAGGTAATAGCTCCGGCGATCGCGCTTGCGAAACGCGGTTTGCCGCAGGACTGGTATACCACGCTAAAGGTGGCATCTTCCGCATCTGTTCTTCGCCGCTATGCGGAGAGCGCCCGCATATATCTGCCCGACGGTTTGCCGCCAACCGCACCGTATCAAGGCTCGCCCGGCTTCTTCCGTCTCGGGGCTCTTAGCGACACCCTGGAGCACCTCGGCCGAGCAGGCCTGCGTGATCAATACGAGGGTGATATCGCGGCGGCGATCCTCGAGGATGTCAGGTCGATGGGCGGTGTCCTGTCAGCCGACGACCTCCGGTCATGCGCCGCGCGCGTGAAGCCGGCGACGCAGTTTCCATGGCGCAATTACACGCTACAACTAGCGGGCCAGCTGACTGCAGCACCAACAATGATGCGCGTGCTGGAGCAGTTGGCTTCTGTTCGCGCCGGAGAACAACCGGACGCCGACTGGTACGTCGCGCTCGGACGGGTCATGAAGCAAGCCTACAGGGAGCGGCTGGACAGGCTTGGTGAAGCCGATCCGGAAACCGCCGAGACCTGCACAACGCACATCAGCGTTTGCGATCAGGACGGAACGATGGTCGCGATGACGACGACACTTCTGTCGTCTATGGGAAGCAGGGTGGTGCTGCCGAAATCAGGGATTCTGATGAACAACGGGGTCATGTGGTTCGATCCCCGCCCAAACCAGCCGAACTCGATATCCGGCGGCAAGCGCCCGCTGACCAACATGTCGCCGATCATCCTGCGTGAGGGCGATCATCCTTGGTTTGCCGCAGGTGCTTCGGGCGGACGTCGTATTCTCGCTGCCGTGACGCAAATCCTCGCTTTCGTAACGGACTTCGGCATGAGTCTCGAAGATGCTGCGCACCATCCCCGGATCGATGTTTCGGATCCAGAATCCCTCTCAGCCGACCCGCGGTTGCCGCAGCGGATCCTCGACGCATTGGCCGCGGATGGTCCCGTCAATGTCGTGGAGCATAGCGTGATGCCGATCAACTTCGCCTGTCCGAATGCGATCATCATTAGGCCAGATGGGACGCGAACTGGGATCAGCGACGCAGCTTCACCCTGGTCGGCAGCGGTCGAACAAGCCGGCCGGTAGACCCTGGCTGCCGACTTCAGCAGATCCACAGGAAAATTAGCTTCACAATCTCGTGGGACTTTGGTGATATACACGAAATAGTGAGGATCAGCGACGCATGCGCTGGATCGCCAGCCTTTGTTTAGTCGCTGGGCTAGTGGCCGGGCCGCAATTCGCAGCGGCGTCACCGTCACCGGACGGTCGAACAGACATACCTCAACCACCAAGCGCCCATAGTTCCTATCATCAATGGGCTGACCTTATCCACGCAGCACTGAATGGTGACGCGGCATCCGCGACCGAGCTTGGTGAACTGTATGAAAACGAAGCACCGCGCGACGTGCCCGAAGCCATCCATTGGCTCCGTCGCGGCGTCAATCTCGGTTCCAATGAAGCACGCCGGGAGTTGGGACTTCTGCTACTCCACGGCGAGGGCGTTCCCAAGGATCCCGAATACGCAGCCGTGCTTCTCCGGGACGCAGCGGAGACAGGAGATGCGGAGGCACAGGCAGCTCTCGGCGTGATGTATGCTTACGGAAATGGGGTCTCGCAGGATTGGCCGCTCGCGGTGGAATGGTCGCTTAAGGCAGCTGATCAGGATAACCCTTGGGCGCAGGCAAATTTAGGTCTGTTCCTGCAATCTGGGCGGGTCGGACCGCCAACTGCAAAATTGGCCGCATCCTGGTATCGAAAAGCCGCGCACCAGGGATTCGCTTTGGCGCAGGTACGCCTCGGGCTGCTTTACCAACAGGGTCTTGGGGTCGACCAGGATCCCGCCCGCGCGTTCAGCCTGTATTTACAGGCCGCACAGGATAACAATGCTATGTCGGAACGTCTTGTCGCACTTGCTTTTCGTGATGGCACAGGCACCTCGCGTAATCAGGCCGAGGAAGTTGCCTGGCTCCAGCGCTCGGCTGAAGATGGTGACGCAGACGCGATGTATCTGCTTTCCGATCTATATGCAGAAGGGCGTGCGGTTGCGCGGGACGAGCAGGCATCCCGGCGTTATCTATTGGATGCTGCCAAACATGGAAATGCGCTAGGCGCCGCCCGCCTTGGTATCGAGTATTCGGCTGGGTCTGATACCGCGCAGGCGGCTCGGTGGCTAGAAGCCGCGATCACCCGGGCGACCGAAGAAGCGGATTTCCTTCCGGAGGATCCGTCGACGTTTCGTGGACGCGAACTTGCGTTGGCCCGATACCACCTTGCCAATCTGCTGATGGATGGCAAGGTTATCGTGCGGGACGTCCCACGAGCCTTGGCCCTGTTGTATCAAGCCTCTGATCATGGTTGCGCTCTTGCTACGAACCAGCTTGCTCAGATGTACCATCAAGGGATCGGCGTTAGCCAAGACGATGCGGCAGCGACAAAGCTGTATGAAACAGCCGCGGCTTCAGGCGTCGGATCCGCTGCGTTTGAATTAGCAAACGGGTTTACCAACGGATGGGCGGGCGCTCGATCCACCGCAACAGCTTTACGCTGGTTGAGGCGATCGGCCGCACTGGGCTTTCCGCAAGCGTGGTTCAGCCTCGGCCGTGCCTATGAGGAGGGGTCCGGCGTGGCGCCGGACTATGATGAAGCATTGACCTGGTATCAGCTTGCCGGCAACGCGAACTTGACCGTTGCGCAGCTCCGGCTTGGCGATATCGCCCACTTTGCCGAACTCGGCCAGCTTCACAACGACCAGGTTGCCTTGCGGTGGTACAATCTTGCAGCCGGTCAAGACCATATTCATGCGGACGGGAAAATCGGCGATCTATATTGGCAGGGTTCCCCTGACCTGCCGCGTGATCGGGCGGAAGCAGTGCTTCACTACCGGATCGCGGCCAACAGCGGGAGCGTAGCAGCACAGCGCATGCTGGCGATCGCGTACGCGAATGGCGACGGAACATCTGCTGACGATCGCCAAATGCTAAAATGGGCACGAAAGGCTGCAGAGGGGGGCGACGCGGTAGGAGCGGCAATGCTGGGCTATGCAATCATGATCGGTATAGACGGCACCTACGATCTTATAGAAGCCGCGACATGGTTGACATTAGCTGCCGAAGCATCCCGTCCAGGTGAATGGCGGTCTTCCGTAGCGGCCTATGCCGACCATGCGCGGGCTCAACTGACCCCGGGAGAACAGGAGGCTTTGCGTGCTCGCTTTGCGCGCAGGCGCGCTGCGTTCGACGGGGAGTAGCGTCGGGGCTTTGCAACACCATCACGCGCCATGCGGCACACGAGGTCGACAGGCAGTTCCCGGCCGTAGTCGGGCTGGCCTGCCGGTCAGGCACTAGTGGACAAAATCCGACGGAAAGGTCCGTCCAATTTTGCCACTAGCACTTGATTTGGTGGGCCGATTCACCCGACCGCGAGGATGCGTCTGTCGGGATCGGACCACTAGGTCCAGAGGTTCAATCCGCAGGTCTGTCGTCTCGACGATTTCGCTTTAGCCAGGTGACACGATAAGCTCGTCCGGTGCTTTCTTAGCCTTGAGGAAATCCTCGCGATGAATTTCGAGCTGACCGATGCGCAACAACAAATTCGCGACGAAGTCTTGCGTCTATGTTCGCGATTTGATGATACCTACTGGCTAGAGCGCGAAACCACCGCAACATTCCCAGATGAATTTTTTGATTCCATGGCCGCGGGTCAGTGGCTTGGCATCGCGATGCCCGAGGCTTACGGGGGCGCCGGTCTTGGAATTACCGAAGCGGCGATCCTGGCACAGGCGGTCGCGGAGTCGGGCGCGGCTATGAGCGGGGCAAGCGCCATTCATATCAACATCTTCGGTCTTAACCCGGTGGTGATCCACGGCACGGAAGCACAGAAAGCGCGAATGCTGCCGCCACTCATCGAGGGAAAAGACAAGTCTTGCTTTGGAGTCACCGAACCGAACGCAGGTCTCAACACCACCGAGATCACCACGAGGGCGGACCTCCATGGCGACCATTATCGGATCAACGGCACGAAGATCTGGACGTCCACGGCTCAGGTCGCGAACAAGATTTTGCTCTTGGCGCGCACCACGCCACTCGACCGGGTCAAGCGTAAATCGCAAGGTATGACCCTGTTCTACACAGACCTCGACAAGACGCACGCCGAGGTGCGGCTGATCCACAAGATGGGCCGCCATGCTGTCGACTCCAACATGGTCTTCTTTGAGGACATGCGGATACCGGTCGACGACCGCATCGGCGACGAAGGGGAAGGATTTCGTGCCTTGCTGCATGGGCTCAACCCTGAACGGGTCTTGATCGCCGCAGAGGCGGTCGGTATCGGTCGAGCAGCGCTCGCCAAGGCTGCCCGTTATGCGCGCGATCGTGTGGTATTCGGCCGACCGATCGGCCAGAACCAAGGCATCCAACACCCGCTTGCGAAGAACTGGGCCGAACTGGAAGCAGCCAATCTACTGACGTTCAAGGCAGCGTGGCTCTATGACAATGGGCGCGAATGCGGTGCCGAGGCGAACGCTGCCAAATATCTCGCCGCCGAAGCCGGTTATCATGCCGCTGAACAGGCCGTCTTGACACACGGTGGGATGGGTTACGCGCAAGAGTACCACGTTGAGCGCCTGTTCCGCGAAAGTATGCTGCCGCGCATTGCACCGATCAGTCGCGAACTGATCCTCAGCTATCTGGCAGAGCGCGTTCTGGACCTTCCGAAATCATATTAATCAATGCCGACAACTGCGCCCATCGCATCGCCAATTGATCTGTTCAGCACCAGATCCGCCAGTTTATCCAACCCGGTTGGCTGCAAGTTAAGAATGACGAGCCTCGAACCATTGCGTTTCGCCATTTCGGGAAACCCGGCCGCAGGGTAGACAACGAGAGACGAGCCAATGGCGATGAACAAGTCGGCCAGCAGCGTCTCCTTTTCCGCCCGGCGCATTTCGCCAAGCGGCATCGATTGCCCGAATGATATGGTTGCGGTCTTGACCCAGCCACCACATGCACAATGCGGAACGACACGGTCGCGCTCGAAATCGACCCTTAGCGCCTCAATCTCGTACCGTGTGCCGCAGTCCAGGCAGTGTGCATATGTTGTGTTGCCGTGCAGTTCGATGACTTTTTCGTTTGGGATGCCTGAGCCCTGATGTAGTCCGTCGATATTTTGGGTGATAACCGCAGCGGCTTTCGCGGTCCGGATCAATTCCGCGACCGCGCGGTGACCCCGGTTCGGCGTTGCCTGACGCAGGAGCGGCTCCATGGCAAAGCGCCGGCGCCAGGTTTCGCGTCGCGCATCGTCTGATTGAACGAAGTCAGAGAAATCGATGGGTGTCTGCCTGGCCCATAGACCACCCGGGCTTCGAAAGTCTGGAATACCCGACTCAGTGCTGATGCCGGCACCAGTGAACAGCACGATCCGGTCCGCCGCCGCGATTAAATCAACAAAAGTCCTCAGATCTTGGTCCATCAGCTCGGACTCCGAATAAGACTTTCATCCGTGTGAACAGATGCCGCCGCGCCTGATCGGATATCACGTCGTTCGGTAACAGGCCAACGGCGGTCCTGCCAAGCCGTTCGCGCTATCTCGCCGCATTCGACGCAACGATTGGTGGCGCCTCACGAACGCTTGGAACAAGCCTTAAGCTCCAGAAGGTCCGGTTTCCGTTCGCAGCCCACGATTAACGTTACGATTCCGGACGAGAACAGAGTTCAGTTCTGGAGCGGTTCATGCACGGCGAGCAGTGGCACTATTTTAATGTCGTTGATTATGCGCTGCATCCCGACTTCGGTTATCGCGCCAAGCCGAAGATCTACGTTAGCGGCTAACCGGAACCCGTGCGTGCATTGGTAGCGGACCATGGCGATAGTTTTGTTTATCAACGTCAGCCGCTGGTCGACGCCCAAATGTCGATCGCCGATGTGGCTGCCCGCCGCCGCACCGGTTGGCGATTCAGCTTCGGTGTTTCTGCCGTCGTCATCCTCCAGAAAACGATACGGAAGCCCAGGATGCACCGACACCGAAGCGCAGGATGCGTTGATGCATCTGTCGTACCTCCCAAAGTTGCATGCACCGCTACAGGCGAGCCAACACCGATCCTTGGTGGGTGATGGCGCAGACCATGTCGAAGAGGGCTCGGGTCGGCAGCAACGACGGAACCGCTGCTGGGCTGGTCGGCCGTTACGATCAGGTCGCGGAGCGGGTCGTGCGCTTCGGTGAAGCCGGCGTAGAGTTTCTTGTGCTCCAGTTACAGCCCTTCGAGGCCGCAAGGCGAAGGTTCGCGGCAGAAGTCATGCCGGCCGTCAGCCGGCTTTGAAATCGCGCCGCCTATCGATACCCTGCTTGAAGCAACGTCGGATACAAGCTCATGAGCGATAAGCGGCAATTGCGATTGGGGGCATTCCTGCGTCCGGTCAGTATCGATACTGCATGGTGGCGATATTCGAGCGCCTACTCCGACCCCTACTTCAATTTCCGACACATCGCTCGGTTCGCCCAGACTTTGGAGCGAGGCAGGTTCGACGGGTTCTTCATGGCCGATCATTTGGCCTTGCTGAACATGCCGATGGACGCTCTGAAGCGCAGCGCAACCATAACATCCCTTGATCCGCTTACCCTTCTCCCAACCTTGGCTGTCATGACCGGGCGGCTCGGCCTGATCGCGAATGCTCCGACTGGCGTTGCTTATCGAGAGGCCGCGTAATGTCCGCGACTCCGCTCGCGGGGCTCCGCGTCCTCGAATTCAGCCATACGGTGATGGGGCCTACCGCGGGCCTTATCTTCGCCGAGCTTGGTGCAGATGTAATCAAGGTAGAACCAGCGCCGCTGGGCGATCATACGCGGGGCCTCGGCGGATTCGCTGCTGGCTTCTTCGCCGCTTTCAGTCGCAACAAGCGCAGCTTGGCGGTCGATCTCAAAAGGCCTGAGGGGCGGGCCGTCATCCATCGTCTTGTTCCGACCATCGATCTGGTGCTGGAGAATTATGGACCGGGGACAATGGAGCGCCTCGGTTGCGGCTATGCGCAACTCGAGCCGTTAAATTCACGCCTGATCTATCTGACGCTGAAAGGCTATTTGGCAGGTCCCTATGAGCATCGCCCTGCCTTGGATGAGGTCGTGCAATTTCAGAGCGGGCTCGCCTTCATGACTGGTCCGGTCGGCCAGCCGCTCCGTGCCGGAGCCTCGGTGATCGACATACTCGGTGCCGTGTTCGGCGTCATTGCCGTCCAGGCTGCGCTGCGCGAGCGTGAGCAATCCGGCAAGGGGCAGCGCGTTGGCAGCGCCCTGTTCGAAAGCGCTGCTTTTCTCATGAGCACACATATGGCAGGCATGAGCGCAACCGGACTTGAGGCTCGCCCGATGCCAGCCCGCCGCGGCGCATGGGCAATCTATGAGGTTTTTAGAACCGCCGAGAACGGTCAATTGTTCATAGGCGTGACTTCGGATCAGCAATGGGGCCGCTTCGTCGAGGAATTCTCTCTGCAGGAACTGGCAGCGGACCCCCGTCTTGCAAGCAACGTCATGAGGTTGCAGGAACGCGCGTGGCTAATCCCTGCGCTGCAGGAGATACTATGCAAGCTTCCTCAGTCTGAGGTTCAGGAACGCTGCGAGCGAGCCAATGTATCCTGGGCACCGGTTGGCCAGCCGGGCGATCTCTTCACCGATCCTCATCTGCTGGCGACCGGTGGGTTGGTTGATGTGTTTATCTCCCGGGTTGGGGGCGCCGAGGGCAAGCAGGTTGGCCTACCAGCTCTGCCGGTCGAATTCGGCTCAAATCGCGACCGACCCGGCGTCCGGCGACAGTCGCCAAAGCTGGGGGAACACTCGCGGGAGGTGCTGCTCGAGGCCGGCTATGCCACCTCGGAAATAGCCGAACTCGTCGATAACGGCGTGGTACTTTCCGTCGTGCCGAAGGGCGAACCCGCTCAGGCCCGTTGACGCAGCATGGCCCTTGGATCGAGGAGCGAACATCTTCTCGTCTCGACGAAGTTAAACCCCGGCGGTCGCTCCAACAGGCTGGCCTTCGTTGCCCATTTCATCCGTATCAGCGCAGCACCCGTTCCGGTGGGCGATGAAAGACGCTATGATACCGGTCAATGGTGCGCGCAGTGCCATGTTCCGCGAGTCGAGGGCCTTGACACGAAAACAATCATTTTAGCCGTGGCGAACCAAAAAGGCGGGGTGGGAAAAACCACGACGGCGGTAAATCTTGCAGCCGCACTGGCCATCGCTGGCTTGCCTGTTCTATTGATCGACATGGACCCACAAGGAAACGCGTCAACCGGCTTGGGCGTAACCCGGTCAGAGCGCCATGACGGGACCTATAACCTGCTGCTTGATGGACACCCTGGGGACGAAGCAATCCGTCCGACGCCTGTGCCGAATCTTTGGCTGATGGCTTCAAACCCCGATTTGGCCGGCGCCGAAATCGAGCTCGTTCCGGTGGAACGGCGCGAGTTCCGATTGAAAACCGCAATCACGGACCTGCCGGACTTTGCAAGTTTCGAGGTTATCCTGCTCGACTGCCCGCCCGGCCTCGGGTTACTGACGCTCAACGCCCTAGTGGCCGCGACTGGCGTTATTGTGCCACTTCAGTGTGAGTTCTATGCGCTTGAGGGGATCAGCAGCTTGATGCACACGATCGAAGCTGTGCGCCGCCGGTTTAACGCCCGTCTGCGACTATCTGGCATCCTGTTGACAATGTTTGATCGCCGTAACAGCCTGTCCGGATTGGTCGAAACAGATGCTCGTGACCACTTCGGAGACTGGGTTTTTGACACGATCATTCCTCGGAATATCCGGGTTTCAGAAGCGCCGAGCCATGGGCTCCCGGTGATTTTGTACGACCCTAAATCGGCTGGGGCATTGTCATATACAGCGCTAGGCGCGGAGATCGTGAAGAAGGAGAAGGTGGTGATTCCGGGCAATGGGAGATCTGATGGCTAGCAAGAGCCCGCCGCCAAGGCTCGGACGAGGACTCGCGGCACTGTTAGGCGATGTCGCGATCCGTCCCAGCACCGACCGAGGCGCATCGGTGAGTGCGATTCCCGTCGACCAGATCGACGCGAATCCATTCCAACCTCGGTCTGACTTTGACGCCGGCGAGTTGGATAGCCTGGCAGAATCGATCCGGGTTCAAGGGGTGCTGCAGCCGATATTGGTGCGGCTACATCCAACCGCCCCTGAGCGTTATCAGATCGTGGCGGGAGAACGCCGATTCCGCGCGGCGATGCAGGCGCAACTGACCGAAATCCCGACGATTCTGCGGGACATGGACGATAGTGATGCTGCGGTGGTGGCCTTGGTCGAAAACCTGCAACGGCAGGATCTGAACGCCGTTGAGGAAGCCGAAGGGTACCAACGTCTCCTTGTCGATTTCGGCCTTACCCATGAGTCGCTCGGCTATGCGGTCAGCAAGTCACGCAGCCATATCGGCAACACGATCCGCCTGCTGCGCCTGCCGGAGCCTGTACTGCGTGAGGTTCGGTCCGGCTCTCTATCGTCGGGCCACGCGCGTGCGCTTATAAGTGCGCCAAATCCGGAGGCGCTGGCAGATCAAGTGCTTAAGCGTGGCATGTCAGTACGTCAGACAGAACTACTCGTGAACAAGGCGGTCGCCGCCAGGGGTGAACCACGCCGGCCAACGGCGAAGAAGCTGGATGTCGCGGATCTGGAAAGACGGGTGACAGATGCGATCGGCTGTCGCGTGACGATTTCAACCACGCGCACAGGCGGCGGCGAAATCAGCATCCAGTTCCGTGACCTGTATCAGTTGGAAGACCTGATCGCACGACTAACCAAACAGCGAGAAGGGCTCGATCTGCCGGCCCAGGCTTAGAGCACCTTGCCGTTCAGAAAGCCCAGTGCCGGCAAAGGCCTCCAAGATCGCGGTAAGTCAGCGCGTCGAATTGGCTTGACGGTATAGGATGGCGTTGGCTGTCGACTGTTTCGTAGAAAATTCGCGTAAGCGCGAACTTGCTGCTCCCGCCAGGCTTGGTCTGCGAGGGCAGCCAGACGACTGGAGAAAACCTCCGCTACCCGGGATGTTCGGCCGATCGAAGCAACGACCGCCCAGAGTGTATCGTCGCGATAGCTGGTAAGGCTGACAGGTTCCACCATAATCAAAAGCTGGCTTCGCGCGTTGGAGAAGGCAAGTGTCTTCGAATCCTGTCCGCTGAAGCGGCCGTTGTTCGGCCGCTCTCGACGCTGGTCCGAGGAGAGGCGTAGCATTTCCGTAAGATCGATTAGGGGACGCGACCAATGAGTGGAGAAAATTGTCTGGCCGGGCTCAAGATCCTTGACCTGACTCAGTTCGAAGCAGGTCCATCCTGCACCGAAGCGCTCGCCTGGATGGGTGCGGACGTCGTGAAGATCGAAAACCCCAGGGTCGGCGATCCTGGTCGTTCATCAGGTGGCAAAGGTCCCAATGATGCCCTTTATTTTCTCCAGTACAACGCCAATAAGCGTTCCCTAACGGTAAATCTGAAAGACCCTCAGGGCTTAGAGCTGGTAAAGGAGTTGGCCAAAGCCTCTGACGTGATGATCGAAAATTTTGCCCCAGGTGCGATCGAGCGTCTCGGCCTGGGGTATGAGGTGGTTCGGGCGATCAATCCAGCGATCATCTTCTGCCAGGTCAAAGGCTTCGGCGCAGGCAGCCCTTACGAGACAAATCTTGCTTTCGATATGATAGCGCAAGCTTGTGGCGGTCTTATGTCGGTTACCGGAGAGGAGGATGGGCCGCCCTGCAAACCCGGCGCTACCATTGGCGACACCGGCACCGGTATGTTGATGGCGGTCTCGATCCTAGGCGCTTACGTCCGCCGTCTGCGCACCGGGCAGGGCGAGCATCTCCAGGTGGCGATGCAGGACGCTGTTCTGCATTATATCCGGAATGCCTTTGCGTTCATGGAACGAACAGACGGCAAGGCTGCGCCGCGTGCAGGCTCAAGAACGGTAGGCGGCGGCAACCCGCCAATTGGGGTTTATCCCTGCAAAGGCGGCGGCCCCAACGACTACGTGTACATCTATACCAGTGCGGCAAATCCAGAGCACTGGATCAGGCTTCTGAAGGTCATGGGACGCGATGATCTGATCGGGGATGCACGGTTCGCGAGCCCAGCCGCTCGCACCGATCACAGAGAAGAAGTCGATCGGGTAGTGGCCGAATGGACGGTCCGTCACGACAAGCATACGGCCATGCAATTGGTTGGAAGCGCAACGATACCGGCAGGCGCGGTTCTGGACACCAGGGAACTTGCCGACGATCTCACGTTCCAGCAGCGCGGTATTCGGCAGACCATGAAGCATCCCACAGTCGGCGATTATGTCATGAGCGGATGGCCCGTCCGCTTCGGTGGGCGGCCACCCGAGATCAGGCCGGCCCCTTTGCTTGGGGAACACGGCGAGCAGGTTCTGTCGCAGTGGCTAGGCTACGACGCCGCTCGGATCGGCGATTTAAAGCGAGATGAGGTGGTTGGCTGATGCCCTATCAGTATTGCTCCGTGCAGGATGAAGGACGTCTGCGGATCGTCATCCTTGATAGGCCAGAGGTGCTGAATGCGCTTCACGCCGACGCCAATGACGAGCTTGCTGCCGTGTGGGACGAGTTCGCAGCTCGAGATGACCTATGGGTCGGCATTATCACCGGGTCAGGGGAACGGGGATTTTGCGCGGGCAACGACCTGAAAGTACAAGCCGGCGGCAAACGCCGTGCTAATGGTCCACGTGGATTTGCCGGCATCTGCAGTCGTTTCGACCTCACCAAGCCGTTGATCGCAGCTGTGAATGGAGTGGCGATGGGCGGCGGCTTCGAGGCGGCTTTGGCCTGCGACATCATCGTGGCCGCGGAGAATGCGGTTTTCGCGCTGCCGGAGCCGCGGGTGGGGCTTATTGCAGGTGCCGGTGGTGTGCATCGTCTGCCGCGTTCAATACCGATCAAGAAGGCTATGGGAATGATCCTGACGGGGCGGCGCGTGGATGCCCAGGAGGGATTTGAACTCGGCTTTGTCACCGAGGTGGTGCCCAAAGGCCAGGCGCTGGAAGCTGCTAAGCGGTGGGCCTATAAGATCTTGGAATGCTCGCCAAAAGCCGTAAGGGCCTCGAAGGAAGCGGCCTATCATGGTCTGGATGAACACACGCTGGAGCTGGCGATGCGAACGATTTATCCGGCGCAGCGCGAGAACATCGACAGCCTGGATTATGTCGAGGGTCCAAAAGCCTTCGCGGAGAAGCGCCGGCCGACCTGGCGGAATCAGTGAACCTAAAAGCATCGACTAAGCCGAAGTCAGACTGGACCATCGAATCTACTGTAAGAGGAAAGACTAACACATGGGGCCGACATCAGCTTTCGGTTATAATCATTCTGGACCTAGACAAGTGGGCCGGGTCGTGTGGCTTGCATTGATCCTCGCATGCGGTGCTTTCCTCAGCGTCTGCTTCGCCTGCGCCACCCCGTTTGCGGCGCTTGCGACCCTAGCCGGCTTGAAGCTGGGGCGGCGCGATGCCGTTGTGGCTTTAAGCTTGATTTGGTTGGCGAACCAGATCATCGGCTACGGGTTCCTTGACTACCCACGGACCTGGGACTGCGTGGCTTGGGGTTTGGCTATTGGTATTTCGGCTGGATTGGCCCTGCTAGCGACAAAGGGTCTGTCGACCACACGCCCCGCTTCGCTTACTATCAGCCTGCCGTTCATGGCCTCCTTCACGGCTTTTGAATTAGGCCTCTACATCACAGGGCTGGCGTTACCGGGCAGTGAAGGAGCATTCGAACCTGTAGTGGTCTGGCACATTTTCCTAATCAATCTAGAAACGCTGTGTGGCTTGTTGGCCGCATATCGTGTCTTCATCATGATGGGATGTTTGAAGCGCTCTGAGACTTCGGGTCTCAGTGCCGCGAGTGTCACATCCTTCAGCTAGCAGCCTGTCGGACTTAACTAGTTCGCGCAACTATCCTGCCCTAGACGAATCTTGGCAGAAGCAATGTTCCGGTGAGGGCGCTTGTACAGAGAGGATATTCCAGAAAATCCCGAATTTCGGCTAAGTCCGACAGGCTGCTAGAGCAGGATCGGTCCGACTGGAAAACTCTGGCTGATAAAGTTGGTCCCGACAACAACGACCCAATACGTTGACCTTAATAAGCCTCCGCCGAGGACCATGGGCGGCCTTGCCGGGGCGGAGCGGTGTTAGCCGAGCTTAGGCGGCCTGATTGAGGCGATGGGCACCATCCCAGTTCCATGGCAGCAAGGCGTCAAGCCGGGATGCCGGATGGTCGTTGATCCGTCGCAGAACATTGGCCAGCCAGGCACGCGGATCGACGTCATTCAGCTTGGCCGTTTGGATCAGCGAATACATCGCGCGAGTAGTAGAAGATCGCCGCCGGTGGCGCGGGCCCGGTGAACGGGCGGTCATCGCGCACATAGGTCCATAATCGCCCGGTAACGGTCTTGCCTTTTGCCAGCACTGGCACGGTCGTGTCGTCGCCGTGCAAGCGTGCCGCCGCCATCACATGCGTCCGGATCAGCGTCACCAAGGGCGCCAGCGTTGCCGAACAGGCCCCGACCCAATCGGCCAACGTCGAGACATCCAGTTCGATGCCCTCGCGGGCAAAGGTTTCGCTCTGCCGGTTCAACGGCAGATGCTGGCCGAACTTCGCTTCCAGGATCATAGCCAACAGATTTGCCCCCGCCCGCCCGCGCGCGATCGGATGCAATGGGGCGGGTGGCTGAGTAATCTTCTCGCACGACCGGCAGGTGAATTTCTCCCGCACGGTCTGAATGACTTTCCACTGCCACGAAACCACTTCCAAGGTCTCGGTGATCGTTTCGCCAAGCTTGGCAAGGGTGCCGCCACAGCAGGGACAGGCGCTGGGGCCTTCGATGATCACGCGTTCCCGTGGCAGATGACCGGGCAACGGCGCGCGGACCGGCTTGCGCCGCGTGAACGTCGTCACCGAGGCCGTATCAGGGGCTGCGATTGTCGCAGCTTCGCTCGCTGTCGCTTCCAGTTCCTCAAGTTGCAGTTCCATCTGGTCGAGTAACTTGCGGCCGCGCTCGGAGGATGCACCGAAGCGGTCGTGGCGGAGCTTGGCGATCAGCAGCTTCAAGTGCGCGACCATCGCCTCGGCCCCTGTGGCGCGCGCTTCGGATTCTCGCCGGGCGGCGCGTTCGGCGAGCAACGCTGCTTTCAGCGTGTCGATATCGTCAGGAAGGGTTTCAGCGTCGGTGTTCACGGCAGCAATCGAATCATAGTCATCCGTAGTCATGCACGCGGATTTTGCATGGAACCGCGGATTTCTGGCACGCTGGGCAAGCCGAGGCGGATGGCGCTCACGCGGCGAGCGGCGGACTCGTTCTGTTCGGTTTCCCGAACGCGGCGCGGCGAAGCGAGGCCTGCAACCGGGCCAAAAACGCGGCTGCCGCCAGGCACAACGTCATGTGGCGATGCCAGCCATGCCAGGATCGGGCTTCGCAGTGATCCAGGCCAAGCTCCTCCTTGGCACGCTGGAAACCCGCTTCGATGGTCCAGCGCAGGCCGGCGGCGCCGGCCAGTTCCGCCAGTGTTGTTCCGGTGCGCGTGAAGGCCAGATAGTAGGCGCGCTCCGCGGCATCGCGCCGGCTGCGACGGATCAGCAGCCAGCGTTCGAAGCCGGTGTCGACCGTCCGGGGCAGCGCGATCCGCGCCCAGTCATACAGTCGGGGACCTTTCGACCCCTCACTGGCGGCGTGCTGCGTCCAGGCCTCGGACGGCAGGGCATCGGCCAGCGTCAGGGGATCGGTCTGCTCCAGGCCTTCGTTCCTAAAGCGTGGTAACACCGTGATCGTGACTGGCTGCGATCAGGACAGGCTCGGCGCAGCCACGCAGGCCCTTTCCGGCGTCCACATCTTCAGGAGCGACGTCAGCGATCCCACAGCCATTGCGGCGCTATACGAGGCCGTGCTGTCGGACTTTCCAGCCCTCGACACCCTGATCAGCAACGCCGGCATCATGCGCAACCTCAAATTCAATGAGGCACGCGATCTCGAGGACGTGACCCGCGAAATCGAAATCAACCTCAATGGGCCGGTGCGGATGGTTCAGCAGTTCCTGCCGCCCCTGAGGGGCCGGCCCGGCGCGCTGATCGTGAAGGTCTTGTCGGGACTGGCCTTCATCCGGTTTCCTGCGGCCCCCGTCTATTGCGCCGCCAAGGCGGGACCCCACTCGTTCACACAGTCGCTGCGCATCCAGTTTCAGGGCACGGGGGTGACCGTGGTCGAGTTGGCTCCGCCCGGCGTCGAGACGCCGCTGTTGCGCGGCGAATTTGCCGAGGAAATGCAGGGGCAGAAGGCAATGAGACCTTGGCGAGCGCCGCATCGTCATAATGTAACGATCCTGCAACCGACCCGCCCACCGCCCCTGCCGCTCGGGTCAGGCCCGAAAGCGGCCCATCAATCAAGCAGAACCCGCCAGTCGCCGATGTTGGATCGCAGCCCCCACACCAGCGTGGTGCTGCCCCGTGGCTCGATCCACCGCCGGTCACCACCCGCCGGCACCGCACCCGCGCGGTGCACCGCCAGCCGGAACGCGCCCGGGCCGGGGCACCCAAGCGTCGTCCAGCGCGCATAGGCACGTGCCAGCCTGGTCGCCGCGGTGCGGTCGCCATAGCTCACGATTTCACCCGCCTGCCACAGCGCCACGGACCCGCTGACGCTGTCCCTCAACCCGAACCCAGGCACCGGCAGGCCCACCTCCCTGGCGTGCGCGAGGCTCACGAAATCCGGCTCCGTCCGACCCAGGAAGGCCCGGAACTGCGCCGCGAACGATGCCCGACCGCTCTCCCCAGGCAGGCCTAGGGGCAACGCGAACCGCTCGGTCGCATCGCCACTGGGCACGCCATGCGGCGCCAGGTCGACGCGATCCTGGCCGGCGCCCAGCAACGGCACGAACCAGCCCGGAACGGCTTTTTCCGCCACCAGGGCGTCGTCCTGCCGGCGCAGCAACGTCACGGCGCAGCCGTCGCCGCTGCGCAGCTCGATCGGCACCAGAACAAGGCCACCGTCCGCGACCTGCTCCAGCAGCGGCGCCGGCACATCCCAACTCGCCGCCGTGATGATGGCGCGGTCATACGGCGCGCCAGCCGCGTTTCCCCGTGTCCCATCACCGGTGATGATCTGCACGTTGCCAATATCCAACGCCGCCAGGTCCGCCAGGCTCTGCGCGGCCAGCGCCGGGATCAGCTCGACGCCGACGACCCGGCCGCCCGGCCCGACCAGCCGCGCCATCACCGCCGCCAGCCAGCCGGAGCCGGAGCCAATCTCCAGCACGATCTGGCCCGGTTCCAGTGCCAGCAGGTGCAGCAGATACAGGATGTAGCTTGGCTGCGAGTTCGATGACGGCAGTGGCTCCCCGGCGGCATCGACGTGGCGCATCACCGCGTCGCTGTAGATGACCTCCAGGTCCGGCGCGGGATCGGCATCGCTGTCGCGCAACGGACCATCGGCGACGCGGAAGCGGTGGACGAACCGATGCCGGGGGGTCGCCGCCACGGCCGCTCGAAATCGCGGCGGCAGCCCCTCTGGCACGCCGTGGCCGCGAAAATCCGCGTCCAGCATGTCGAGGAAGCGCGCCTGGTGTGTTGCGGCTTCCGGTTCGGATACGGTCATCGTCATCTCCTTCGTCGGTCAGCCGGGGGCCGGCGGGCGGCGGACGGCAGCGGACGTTCCTCCATGCGACGACCCGCCCCGCGGCGCCCGGCGCATGACGCGCTGATCAAGCCGGCTCCATACCGGCGACGCAAGCAGGCCCGACCCGGATGCCACGGGGATGGGGCAGACCGACGATTCGAAGCGGGCCTGCCGCAGCGGCAAAAGCGCCGGCTGCCATCCGCCCACTTGGTTTCACGCCGCGGCCCTCGTTTAACGCCGCTGCAAGCCATAGATACCAGGGAACCCGCCGGATTGAACGGACGTCTTCGTGACCATCCGATCAAACCCGGTGCGGTTGTCCACCATGGCTGTCACCAATCAATCAGGTGCCGACGCCTTAGAGCAACATCAGCCTGACTGGAACCGTCTGGTTGATAAAGTTGCTCGTGAAAACAATGAGCTGGAGCGCACTGACCGTTTACGGTCAGCCTGAAAGCGCTCTAGCTAAAGTCCCGCTTTGGCCACGCGGCGGGAAAGACTGCTCACTGCCCCGCCTGATCGACAGGCCGGGCGTAACGGAGACCGATTTTGGATCAAATGACGCCTGTGCTTGACCCGGCGAAGTTTCGCGACCCCAGGCTGACCGCGCAGGGACAACCCCGAGCGACGGTGGCGCTTCGGGCGCTGGAGACCTTGTGGTTCAACACCGGCACGCTGTGCAACCTGACCTGCCGCAACTGCTACATCGAATCGTCTCCGCGCAACGACCGCCTGGCGTATCTGTCGATCGCCGACGTCGATACCTACCTCGATGAAATCGCCCGCGACCGCCTGCCGACCAAACTGATCGGCTTCACCGGCGGCGAGCCGTTCATGAACCCCGACATCATCGCGATGCTGCATTCGGTGCTGGCGCGTGGACTGGACGCGCTGGTGCTGACCAACGCGATGAAGCCGCTGCGCAGGCTGCGTCCTCAGGTGCTAGCGCTGCGGGCGAAATTCGGCGACAGACTGACCATCCGGGTTTCGCTCGATCACCACGATCCCGCCATCCACGAGCAGGAACGTGGCCGCCGCAGCTGGGCCCCCGCCCTCGACGGCCTGATCTGGCTGGTCCGCAACGGCTTCAACGTCGATGTCGCCGGCCGGCGCTATACCGGCGAAACCGAAGCGTCGCTGCGTGACGGGTTCGCCAGGCTGTTCGCCGAACATGCGACCCCGTTGGACGCGCACGACCCGGTGCGGCTGATGCTGTTCCCAGAGATGGAGCCACAGCGCGATGTGCCGGAGATCACCACCGCATGCTGGGGCATCCTGCATAAATCTCCCGCCGACGTGATGTGTTCGGGCGCCCGGATGGTGGTCAGGCGGAAGGATGCCGACAGCCCGGTCGTGCTCGCCTGCACCCTGCTGGCCTATGATCCCCGTTTCGAGATGGGAACGACCCTGGCCGAGGCGTCCGCCCCGATCGCGCTCAACCACCCGTTCTGCGCCTCGTTCTGCGTCCTCGGCGGCGCCTCCTGCAGTCGCTGAACCAGCTGGTCGCTGAAGCGCTCGGCACCTGCGGGATTGAGGTGACAGTACTCGTCGCCAAACAACCGGTCGGGCCAGTGCGGCATGATCTCCGAGACCACGCGGAAGTGTTTGTAGCGCCGCTCGTAGGCTTTGAGATAGGCCATGAACGCCTCCCTCACCGCCGGGCGCGCGACCTCCCAGGTCGCCTGATTGACCGGCATCGCGATGAAGCGCGACGAGATGCCGTGCTGCTCCAGCAACGCCAGCAGCCGGTCGAAGTAATGGTCCAGGATCGGCAACGGCCGGAACGCGTCCAAATGACCGTCGAGTGCGACGCGATCGGAGCCATGGGCGGTGCCGAAGTAGTATTGCCCGCGGGCGGCCAACGTCGCGGCCAGCACCCGCTGGTTGCGCCACCAGCGAAACCCCCCGCCCGCGTGCGCCAGATTGGAGAAATACAGCGACGGGAAGCGCACCCGATACATCCAGTCGCGCAGCAGCGCCGGCATCCCGTCGGCCGGTCGCGGCTGATAGACCGACCCATCCCCCGTCTGCCGCGACGCTGCCCGCAGGCCCGCGATCTCGGCGTCGGTAATCAGGCCGAAGCGGACGCTGCGATCCCAGAACATGTCCGGCCGGCTGAAATGGCCGGGGTCGAGTGAAATGACCACCAGCCGCGGCGCGGTTGGGCAGGCCAGGGCTCGGGTCAGGGCTGCCAGCGCCTCGATCGCCTTGCCGCCACCCACCGCCAGATTGGTCACCCGGAACGGTAGCCGGTCGGGAAGGATGTCCGCGGCAGCCCGGGAATCGCCCAGGATGATGGCCTCACCCAGGTCGCAGTGGTCCAACATGACCTGCTTGGCGCGCCAGGACGGATACTCGGCGTCCATGAAGGCCATCGGCATGGCCGCGACCCAGACCCAGATCAGGCTGAAGCTCAGCACCGCGGACAACGCCATCAGGCGGAGGTACCGCCGCATCGGTCAGAACCGGAAGTAGAGGAATTCGCCGGTGCCGCCGGCGGCCAGCACCCCCAGCGTGGCGCCGCACCCCATGACGACGGCCCACCCCGGCGTTGGCCGCCAACGCAAGCGAGCACCCGGCAGGCTCTCGATCCACTGCCTGGTCGTCGGCGCCAGCCACACGATCGCGTACAGCGCCGCCAGCCAGGCAACATCAATCACGGCCTTGATGTCCGGATCGATCACCCCCGCCCCGTGCCAGCCGGCCATCCCGGCCAGGATCGAGCCGGCGTCCCCGATCGTCGTGGCGCGGAACAGCACCGACCCGACCAGCACGCACAGATAGGTCAGCGCCACGCTCGCCAGCGTCGGCAGGACCGGACCGCGGTGGACACGCCAGGCGTGGTTGACCAGCAGGTAGAACGCGTGCAGCAGCCCGAACAGCAGGAATGGCAAGGTCGCACCGTGCCACAGCGAAACCAGCATCATGGTCGCCACCACCGGCGCACCGATCATCGACAGGAACCCGGCCGCCGTGGCCTGCGCCGGCGCATCGATCCGCCGGCCGTGATCCCGTCGCCAGCGCAGGATCGCCAGGGTCAGCGGCGCGTGGATGGTGGTCATCAGGAACCGGGTCAGCGACATATGCCAGCGCTGCCAGTAGGCGATCACACAGCGCGCCCGATACGGCTGATCGAAGTTGTCGGGATAGCGAAGGCCGACCATCCAGGCCAGGCCGATCGCCATGTCGGTATAGCTGGAGAAGTCGAAATACAGCTGCAGGGAATACGCCACCGCGGTCTGCCACGCCGGCAACAGGGTCAGCGACGCCGAGTCGGCGAAGCCGGCGGCGACGATTGGTGAAAGCGGGTCCGCCAACACGGTCTTCTTCAGCAGTCCGACCAGAAAGAAGCCGCCACCCACGGCGAGGTTGTCAGCCGTCAGGCGCCACCCCTCGGTGCGGGCGAACTGCGGCAGCATCTCGCGCGGATTGAGGATGGGACCCGCCAGCAACGCCGGAAAGAACGCCGCGAACAAGGCGTAATCCAGCACCTTGGGCGGGGGCGTGTCACCGTCGGCGTGATGCAGCAGGCAGCCGATCTGGGTGAAGGTAAAGAAGCTCAACCCCAACGGCACCAACCCGCCGAACGAAAGGTACCCGCCGAACGACAAATACTTGAACCAGCCCAGCACCGCGAGATTGAGCGCCACCCCGCCCGCCACCCACCGGCCGGGCTGGCGAGCGCCATGCATCACATGCAGCAGCAGCAGGTTGCCGCCGACCGACAGCACCAGCAGCGGCAGGAAGGCCGCGGCGCCAACCGCGTAGAACAACCCGGACGCCGCGGCCAGCCAGGCCTTGGCCCAGGCGCCGTCCGAGTGGTCACCCCAACGCCCGAGGATCGCCAGGCCACCCAGCACCAGCGGCAGGAAGCCGAACAGAAAGGGAAAACCACTGAACGTCACCGCGTCAGGCCGACGCCAGCGCCTGCTTGGCCTTGATCATCGCCAGCAGATCACCGATCGTGCCCAGACGGTCGATCTCGGCCAGCTCGAACTGCAGATTGAGCCGGCACTCGACCTCGACCACCACCGCGATCAGATCCATCGCGTCCCAGCCCGGCAGTTCGTCAAAGCGGCTGGCCACACCAAGTTCCAGCTGATCGTCGCGCAGCATGTCGCGGATGATCGCGCTGATCTCGGACAAAGGTGCGACCACGGAAGCCTCCCACGCTACACGCAGCGCGCGGGAGTTCTAGGTCGCAAACCTTGCCGAAACGTTAAGTGCGCCGCGGCTCAGGGCAGCGTCGGCGACAGGTGCGTCAGCACGCCGATAAAGCTGCCCGGCAAAACAGGGGCTTAGGGCGGCATCGGCGATAAGTGCGTCAGCACGCCGATAAAGCTGCCCGGCAAAACAGGGGCTTAGTGTCCGTTCGACACTGCGATTCGCGGCGATTGATGTCGAACACGCCCTCAGGCGTGTCCCGCGGTGCCCGACAGCAACAGCGGGTCGACGTGCAGCTTGGCGAAGGCCCGCCGCCACTTGGTGTCGTGCCCGGCGTCGAACAGCAGCGTCTCGTCGGCCTGGACGGACAACCAGGCGTTCTGCTGGATCTCCTCATCGAGTTGACCCGGCCCCCACCCGGCGTAGCCCAGCGCCAGCACGCATGCGCGCGGACCGCCGCCCTCGGCGATCACCTTAAGCACGTCCAGGCTGGCGGTCAGCGCCATGCTGCCATCAACCTTCAGGCTGCCGTCACCGGTCCAGTCGTTGGTGTGCAGCACGAACCCGCGCGCGTTCTCCACCGGGCCGCCGGCGCATAGTTTCATCTGCCGCACCGGCGGCAGCGGCTCGACACTGAGTTGCTTCAACAGATCGTCAAACGTCGGTTTGACGATCGGGCGGTTCAGCACCAGGCCCATCGCCCCCTCGGGTGTGTGGGCGCACATATAGATCACGCTCTGCTGAAAGCGCGGGTCCATCATCGCCGGCATGGCAATCAGCAACTGACCGGTCAGGAATCCTTCCGGCGCGGGCGCGTCGGGCACGGATGCCATGAGCTCGGAGGCATCGGTCTTGGATTTGCTGCGGGAACTGGCCATCCGGCGAATTTGGTCCCAACCCCCGTCCTGTGCAAGCAGATCAAGCCCTGCCTCCTGCCGGTTTGTTTGTCCATAATCGCTTGGGTTGCTAACCTCTGATCCACGAAACTAGCGTTTGCCGGCCAATCACCAGGAAACCGCACCATGCCGAACGCGGCTCAATCCCCGCTCGCGACCTATATCGCCCACCTGCGACGGGGCGAGTTGGGGTATCAGTTCAGCCCCTCCACCCAACAGGTGGTGTTCTATCCCCGCGTCATCGCGCCCGTTACCGGGGCGGCCGATCTGGAATGGCGCGTCAGCAAGGGTCATGGCACGGTCCACGCAACGACCGTGGTCCACCCGCGGCAGGGAGAGACCTATAATGTGTGCCTGGTCGATGTGGACGAAGGCTTCCGCCTCATGAGCCGGGTCGAGGACATCGAGCCGGCCCGGGTGACGATCGGCATGCGGGTGAAAGTCCGCGTCCACACGCCCGACGGTGACGAAGATCCCTATCCCGTGTTCAACAGGCGCTGGCCGACTACGACGCCGGCCGCATCGACCACCCCGCACTGCGGCGCGAGCAGGATGCCGCCTGCCTGGACTCGATCAAACGGGGCGAGGCCAGCGGCGCGCCGATCGTCTCCGACGGTGAGCAGCGTGTGTCCAGCTTCGCCACCTATCCCCTGGCCGACACGCTCGCCGGCACCGGGCTGGCGGACAATTTCGCCGCCGATGGTCAGTACTTCGCCATCTTCACCGACGGGCACCACCGCCAGTTGCCGCGGCTGACCGGCGGACCGTTCCGCTACAAGACATTCGCCTCACGGTTCGTCGAGCAAGCCATGAAGATGGCGAGCAAGCCGCTGAAGCAGGCGGTCATCGCGCCGTCGATGCTGGCGCTGCTGTATCCGCTCGACGGCGAGGTTCCGGGCTACCCGCGTGAGGCGTTTCTGTCCGACCTGGTCGAGCAGTGCGAGCAGGACATCCGCGGCGCCTTCGCGGCCGGTGCGAAGCGCGTCTCGATCGACTTCACCGAGGGACGCCTGGCTTGTCGCAACGATCCCGCGAACCCCTGGACCGGGCGAGGCATGTTGTCGCAGTTCATCGCCCTCAACAATCGCGTGCTCGATCGCTTCAGCGCCGCGGAACGGATCAATATCGGCATTCACACCTGCCCGGGCGGCGATTGCGACGCGACGCACAGCGCCGATGTGGATTATGCCGAGCTGCTTCCCAGCATGTTCAGGATGAGTGCCGGCTATTTTCTGATGCAACTATCCAGCGAGAAGGACAAGGAGCACGTCAACAGGTTGTGCGGACAGTATAGCCGAGAGGACGCCAACGGCGTCGGCCAGGTCTGCTTCATCGGGGTCATAAATCCGCAGAACCCGCGCGTGGAAACCCCACAGGAAGTCTGCGACGATCTGCTGCGGGCGTCCCGACGCATTGCCAAGCAACGCCTGGGCTCGACCGATGATTGCGGCTTCTCACCCTTCAGCATCGACGTGAAACCGAAGCACGGCTCGCCGGACGTCGCGCGCGACATCGCGTTCGAGAAAATCACCGCCCGGGTCAAGGGCACGCAGATGGCGTCGGAAAAACTCGGCCTGGCATAAGGGCAGCATCGGCGATAAGTGCGTCAGCACGCCGGTAGTGGGTCAGTTTGATATAAGCTAGGCTTTCTCATGATCGCACGAAGATCGTCAATCGAATAGGGCGGTTCCCTGCGATGCAACATCGCATGGCAATTTGGGCACACCGGGCGCATATCACGCTCTGGCGCCAACATATACTCTTCTCTGATTGAAGAGAGGGACGTCAGATGGTGAGAGTGTCAGGTCCTTTGTGTAAGTCGGTTTCCGTGGCTTCCTTAACCCAAGGGAGACCCACGATGAGAGACATACGACCCGAAGTGCTGGACGAGCTTTTGTCTGGCTACGAGAAACCCTCCGATCTGCTCGGCGAGGACGGCATCTTCCGCCAACTGAAGAAGCGCCTGCTCGAGCGCGCCTTGAACGCTGAGCTGTCTGAGCACGTTGGCTACGAGAAGGGCGAGCGGTCCGGCCGGCGCGGCGCCAACAACCGCAACGGGCACACGGCGAAGACCGTGCTGACGGACGAGGGCGCGGTGACGCTGTCGGTGCCACGCGACCGCGACGGGACGTTCGAACCGGCGATCGTGCCGAAGGGGGTGACGCGGCTGGAAGGTTTCGACGGCCAGATCATCAGCCTGTATGCGCGCGGGCTTTCGGTGCGCGACGTGCAGGCGCACCTTCGGCAGATGTATCAGGTAGAGGTGTCGCCCGACCTGATCAGCCGTGTGACGGACGCGGTGCACGAGGACGTGCTGGCGTGGCGCAACCGCCCGCTGGAGGCGGTCTATCCGGTGGTGTTTCTGGACGCCCTGCGGGTGAAGATCCGCCATGACGGGGTGGTCAAGAACAAGGCGGTCTACGTTGCGCTGGCCTTGACGCGGTCGGGCGAGAAGGAGGTGCTGGGGCTGTGGGTCGAGCAGACCGAGGGAGCGCGGTTCTGGCTCGGCGTGCTGAACGAACTGAAGACCCGCGGTGTGGAGGACATCCTGATCGCGGTCGTCGATGGTCTGAAGGGGTTTCCCGATGCGATCGAGGCGGTGTTCCCGCGGACCACGACGCAGACCTGCATCGTGCATTTGATCCGCAACGCGCTCGAGACGGTCAGTTGGAAGGACCGCAAGGCGTTGATGCCGTCGCTGAAGGCGATCTACCAGGCCGCGACGGCCGAGGCCGCCGAGGCGGCGCTGGACACGTTCGAGGCCAGCCCTTGGGCCAAGCGCTACCCGATGATCGCGCCCATGTGGCGCCGCGCCTGGACGTATGTGGTGCCATTCTTCGCCTTCCCGCCGGCGATCAGGAAGATGATCTACACGACAAACGCGGTGGAGAGCCTGAACCGGAGCTTGCGCAAGGTGATCAAGACGCGCGGCAGCTTCCCCTCTGACGAGGCGGCGCTGAAGTTGCTATACATGGCCATCCAAAATGCCGGCCTGCGTTGGAAGCCGGCCATCGCCTGGCCGGAGGCAAAGCTGCAGTTCATGATTTTGTTTGGCGACCGTATCACTCGGTCAGCTAGCTGACCGAGTGATACGGACAATGGCCATGGAGCCGTTTACACAGAGGATCGGACACTCCCCAGATGGTGAACGTGGATGAACCCTTCGCCCACGGGCCCATAGACGTGACCAAAGTTCAGATCGCACACCACGCAGGCGGTCCCCCAATTGGCCAAGCATAGCTGGCGCGCTCGTGCGTCGCGTTCATAACGATTAACTGTGATACGGATTGTTGCGCCTTCAAGGAGTTCCGTTTCTGTGACCAGCTCAGGAAACACAAACCGCTCAGTCAACAAGATATACGTAGGGTGCTGGGCTATGCCGCCCCTGATTGTCAGACTTTTTGTGTCGCGGTTTTCACGTACTCTTCCGCTCATACCCTCAGTTACAAACGATTGGTACTCTGCCTCTGTCTGAAATGCGATATACCCTCGTTCGTCCAGGAGAGCCGCCAGAAACCGATCAAGCACATGATACCAGTCGCCCGTTTGACGATAAAGAACGTGCTCAAAATCCAGCCCGGCATCTCTAGCAATCTGCTTTCCAGTCACTTTAGCCATTGCTCGCCTCCCAATCCTCTAGCACCTTAACCAGGTCTGCAAGCTCCCATAGCTTCGTCGTCACCCCCGGCGGCCATCGCCGGGGTGCAACGCAGCGTCTGGTGAATGCGAACAAAGTTGTAATGCATGAAGTAGATTGCCATGGCGTGAGCATGGTTATCCGCTTTCTTGCTGAACCCGTTCGTCAGGCGGGTAAGGCGCCGGTTGCCCATACGCATTGAGAGGTTGGCCCGTTCCGCAAAGCTGGTGTTGATTTGCTTCGGATCGGGTTTACCCTCAACCTGCTTCTTCTTCGCGCCGACACACGGCGCGGGGCCTTAGCGGCCTGCCGGGGCGTCGGCATTGCCATACACCTTCACCAGCATGGCGTCGTCGATATCGGCGCCGAAAGACTGCTCCACCGCTTCCAGGTATGGCTTATGAAACTGACCCACTACCAGCACGCCGATAAAGCTGCCCGTCAAAACAAGCGCTTAGGGCCTGTTCGAGCCTGCAATTCGTTGCGATTAATGTCGAACAGGCCCCAAGCATCGTTGCCGGGCTGCGCGTTGGGGGCGTCCCGCCACGGACGTCCCTACGGGATGTGCTACCCCAGGAACGACGGTGTGTCCCGAAGACATCCGAAACGAATTTGCATCGCCCTGTTCGTCATGCCAGCGCAATCATCGGCGGCGTTGCCCGTGCCGCGCTCTGGACGGACGACGCGAAACCGATCTCAATGGTGCGACACCAGGCAACAAGGTGAACCATGGCGAGGAACAGGCAGATCACCATCCATTCACGGCGCGGCCTGCTGATCGGCTCGTCGCTCGCGGCCGCCGGCGCGGTCGCACCCCGAACCGCGGCCGCCGCGGGCCCCGAAACCTCTGCCGAACCGGCCGCCATCGGCTCGTTCTGGACCGCGCGCTACCAGGCGCACAAGGGTGATGTGACCCTGGCGATGTATCGCAAGCGGGTTCACGCCCCCCGACCGGGCGAAGCGAAACTTCCTGTCCTGTTCCTCGTCCATGGCTCCTCCATCTCGGCGCTGCCAAGCTTTGACCTGACGGTGCCGGGCGCCGGCGAATACTCCTTGATGAACGTCTTCGCCCGCTACGGCTTCGATGTCTGGACCATGGATTTCGAGGGCTACGGCAAATCCACCGTCACCTCGGGCAACTCCGACATCGCCTCGGGCGTCGCCGATCTTCGCGCCGCCGTCCCGGTCGTCGAGCATGAAACCGGACAAACGAAATTTCATTTCATGGGCGAAAGTAGCGGCGCGATTCGGGCCGGCGCGTTCGCCGTCGCCGAACCGGCCCGCGTCCAAAGCCTGGTGCTGGAGGCTTTCACCTACACCGGCAAGGGGTCGCCGACCCTGACCAAGCGCGGCGAGCAGACCGCGTTCTATCGCACCCATAACCGGCGCAAGCGCGACGCCGCCATGATCCGCAGCATCTTCACCCGCGACAAGCCGGGCACCTCGGATCCGCGCGTGCCGGTCGCGATGGAAAACGCCGAGATGCCGAACGGCGACAGCGTGCCCACCGGCACCTACCTCGACATGACCGCCCACCTGCCGCTGGTCGATCCGGCCAAGGTCCAGTGTCCGGTGCTGATGGTGCGCGGCCAGTATGACGGCATCTCCACCGAGGCAGACCTGCTCGACTTCTTCACCAGGCTGCCGACCCCAAACAAGCAATACGCCGTCATCCCCGGCGCCGCCCATGCCATCGGCATGAGTCTCGCCAGGGCTGACCTCTGGCATGTCATGCATGAATTCCTGACCATGCCAAACACGGTTTAACGGAGCCAGGAAAATGGGTTTTCTCAGCGACGAAGAACGCGCCCAGCTGCTGCCGGCCGAGGACGTGCCACACCGCTTCCCGATCCCGACGCAGATCGTTTCAAGCGACGAATACTTCCCCGAACCGCAGACCGCCCAGCAGAGACAGGTCGAGCATCGGCTCGCCGACATCGGTGATGATCTCGCCCGACGCCAGGGCCTCAGCCGTCGTCGTTTCTTCCAGACCGCCTCCGGCATGGCCGCCGCCTTCCTGGCGATGAACCAGGTCTACGGCAAACTGTTCGCGGTGACCGAGGCGGAAGCCGCCACCCCGGAAATGGCCGACGAACGCGCCATCACCCTGCGCGGCCAGGACGTGTTCGATGCGCACACGCATTTCCTGCGTGACGACACACGGCTGACCAACTTCGTCGCCATGCGCGCCGCTGTCGGTGCCGCGGGTTGGAACAAGCAGCTTGGCAGCGAGCCGCAGACCATCGCCGACCTCAAGTTCGACAATTACTTCAAGGAGATTTTTCTCGACAGCGATACCAAGGTCGCACTGCTGACAAATTCACCGTCCGACATCCCGGAGGACTGGTTTCTGACCAACGAAATGGTCTTCCAGACCCGCGACCGGGTGAACAAACAGGCCGGCGCGCGGCGACTATTGGCGCACTACACCATCGTCCCCGGGCAACCGGGCTGGCTGGAAGGCATCGACCATGCCATCGCCACCCTGCGCCCCGATGGCTGGAAGGGCTATACCATTGGTGACAACACCCACAAGACGACCAGCCACTACCCCTGGCGGCTGGACGACGAAAAACTGATGTATCCGGCCTACGAACGGTTCGCCAGGTCGGGCGTCAGGAATGTCTGTATCCACAAAGGTCTTTTTCCGCCGTCGACCGAACGGCAGGTTCCCAATCTGCGCGGCTACGTCGATGTCAGCGACGTCGGCAAGGCCGCGAAGGACTGGCCGAACCTAAACTTTGTGATCTACCACTCCGCCTATCGCCACGTCGGCGGCTCGCCTGCCGATGCGATGGCGGAATGGGACCGCACCGGCCGCAGTTCATGGGTCAGCGACCTGGCCAACATCCCGGCCAGGTATGACGTCACCAACGTCTACGGCGACCTCGGCCAGTTGTTCGCCTACACCAGCATCGCCGAACCGCGCCTCGCCGCCGCGCTGATGGGCACACTGGTGAAAGGCCTCGGCACCGACCACGTGATCTGGGGCACCGACGCGGTCTGGACCGGCGCGCCGCAATGGCAGATCGAGGGCCTGCGCCGTCTCGAAATCCCCGAAGACATGCAGCAACAGCACGGCTTCGCCCCGCTCGGTACTGCCGACGGTCCGGTCAAGCGCGGCATCCTCGCGCAAAACGGCTTCCGCCTGTTCGGCTACGACCGCCATGCCGAACTGGCGACACCGGATCGTTTCGCCGCTATCAAGGACGATTACCTTCGTAACGGCGCCGATCCAAGCAACCTGCGCTACGGCTACGTCAGGAGGGCATGATGGGTATCCGCGTTCACAACCTGTATTGCGACCGCAACGGCCATTCGCGCTGGCGCGACATCCAGATCGACTGGGCGCAAGAAGGGCCCGAGGGAAAAACCTCCGCCCGTCTGCTCGCCACCGCCATCATCTTCCGCCAGACCCAGGCCGAGCATGACCGCCCTTGGCACGCCGCGCCGCGGCGGCAATATATCATCAACCTCGACGCCGGCGTCGAACTGACCGCCAGCGACGGCGAGGTCCGCGTCATCGGCGCCGGCGAGGTCATTCTGGTCGAGGACACCACCGGCCGCGGTCATCTGTCGAAATCCGTCAACCACCAGATACGGCACTCGATCTTCGTGCCGATCGAATAATCGGAGCCAGGTCAATGCGCATCCACAACATCTACGTCGACGACGCCGGCGAGACCCACTGGCGCGATATCAAGGTCCATTGGGTCGAGGAACGCAACGGCAGCAAGCTGTCCGCCCATACGCCCGCCAACGGCATCATATTCCGCGAGACCGGCGGCGACTATGATCTCGACTGGCATCCGGCCCCGCGCCGCCAGTACATCATCAACCTCGACGGCGGCGTGCGGATCACCGCCAGCGACGGCGAGGCTCGCGAGATCGGCGCCGGCGAGGTCATCCTGGTCGAGGACGTTCGCGGCAAGGGTCACCTGTCTAAGTCGATCGGCGGCAAGCTGCGCCACTCGATTTTCGTGCCGATCGAGTAGCCACCCAATACTGGAAGTGGCCGCCGCTCCGGCAGGGTGACCATGACGACAGGACTTCATCCGATCGCACCGGCTTGGACCGGTCGGCGCAATTGTCGAACGGGATCAGACCAGCGGGATCAGACCAGCCAGGTCGCCTCGTTCTCGCCCCACTCCCGCCCGTCGCGCAGTCGCCCATCCAGCTGCCGGAACTCCTCGACCAGGAAGTCGATGACGACCCGCGTGCGCTGCGGCAGATGGCGCCGCGACGGATAGACGACAGACGCCTGGCGCCGCCGCGCGGTATATTTCGGCAGCAGGCGATACAACCGCCCGGCGCGAATTTCGGTCAACGTCAGCGGATCGCCCAACAGCGCGATGCCATGCCCGGACAGCGCCGCCTGCCGCACCACCAGACTGTTGTTCGACCGGAACGCACTCGCGACCTCGACCTCCGCCGATCCATCCGGACCGGTGAACGCCCAGTGTGAACTGTCGGGGCCGATGTCCTGCACGATGCAAGTATGCTTCAGCAGATCCGCCGGACGTTCCGGCGCGCCGAACCGTTCCAGATAGGCCGGCGCGGCGACCGGCGCCGACGACACCGTCGTCAACGCCCGCGCCACCAGCGAGGTATCCGCCGACTGGCCGAACCGCAGCGCGATGTCCAGCCGCTCCGCCACCAGATCGTCGGCGGTTTCGCTGACCACCAACTCCACCGACAGACCAGGATGCCTGGCCAGCAACTCGGAGAACGCCGAAACCAGCAGGATCGCCGCGCCAACCGGAAGCCCGATGCGGACCAGGCCGGTCGGCGTGCCGCCGTTCTTGCCGAAGGTATCTTCCAGGTCCTCGGCCTCTTCCAGCAAGTGGCGCGCGCGGCCGACCAGGTCCTGCCCGTCGTCGGTCAGACTGAGCTTGCGGGTGGTGCGGTGGAACAGCCTGACACCGAAATGATCCTCCAGTTGCGCAACCTGGCGGGTCACCGCCGACTGGCTGGCGTTGGCTTCGCGGGCGACCGCCGAGAACGAGCCGGTTTCCACCACCCGGATGAAAATGTGCAACCCGTTGATCAGGTCCATCGTCTGATCGGCATCCTTCGTCTCCTGTTGCGCCGCCGACATCACGGCCGAGATGTTCGAACCGGTTCAGAGCGCGATCGTCGCACCACTCGCGACGTGAATCGCCCTCTCAACACCAGAGCGCGATCGTCGCACCACTCGCGACGTAAATCGCCCTCTCAACAATCACAGCGTGAAAGCGACAGCCTGAAGCTAATACCCTCTAGATTGCTCGGGTCATCCGTCATTCACGCATGTCACTCAGGCGAGCAGATCATGCCGCCCCGAGGGCCGAGTGCCTACATGAGCGCCGAAGATCGTCCGGCCTGCGTGGCTTTGACCCGGCGATCAGTCGATATGGAGAGTTTTTGATGAAACAGTTAGTCCTGGCCGCGGTGGCCGTTCTTGGCTTGGGCGCCGGCAGCGCTCTGGCACAGTCTTATTCGCATGCCGCGCCGCCGTCCGGCCATCATGCCTCGGTGGACAGGGACTGATCCCACCGGCACGCGGGGCCGACGTCGCCGCCGGCCGCGCCTTATCCAGCTTCTCCTTACCCAGCCAACCGCGTCGCCAGCGCCTGGAACACCGGCACGCACGCGGCCAGATCCTGGATTCGCACCGCCTCCCCCGGCTTGTGGGCAACCCCGATATCGCCGGGTCCCATGACGACGCAGGGTGCGATCAGCTGCAGGACCGACGCGTCGGTGCCGAACGGCGCCGTCGTCGCGGCCTGCTGAGCAAGCTCCACGCACAGCCGGACCAGCGGATCATCCGCCGGTCGTTCGGGCGGCTTGCCCTCCTCCGCCTCGGTGACGGTGACATCACGCCGGGCCGCCGCATCGCGCACCGCGACCCGTATTGGCGTCGGATCTACTTTGGCGGAATAGCGGAACTTGATCCGGGCCGTGGCCACCGGAACGGTGACGTTGATGGCGGTGCCATGATTATCGACGATCAGGTTGAAATCGCTGAACGGCGGATCATACGCGTCATCCTGCAATGACCGGTCGGTCCGCAGCCGCTCGAACAGCGTTTTCATCTCGGCTAGAAACGGGATCAGCGTCCAGTTCGCGTTGTGGCCCTTGCCGATCGAGCTGTGCGCCTGCACGCCCCGAGCCACGCAGGTGAACAGGATATGGCTGCGATGGCCGCGCACCGGCTGCAACCGGGTCGGCTCCACCACCACGATGCCCCCCGGTCGCACCCTCCGGACCAGGGCCGAACGCTCGGCGATCATGCGGGCACCCTGCTTGGTGGTCTCCTCGTCCGTGGTGATCAGCAAACTGACCGGCACGCGCGCCGGCAACCCGCGCACCGCGACGATCACCGCCGCCAGCGGTCCCTTCATGTCGGTGCTGCCCAGCCCGTGCAGCAGGCCGTCGGCGTCGATGCGCCCGGACCACGGATCGTCCTGCCACCCGGTGGCGGGCACCGTGTCCATATGGCCCGAGAACGCGATGCCGCCGGCACCCCCGCGATGGGCGACCAGCACCCGCTTGGCCACCCCGGCGGCATCCTGGAAATCCACCCGCTCGACGTCGAAACCGCTCAGCTCCGGCTCGATCCGCTCGGCGACGGCGATGTTCGACACCGAGCTGCGACTGTCCAGTGCGACAAGGTCGTGGGCGAGTTCGGCGATTGCCTGGTAGGGATCGGTCATGCAGCTGGATAGTCCGCCCGCACCCTGGCGGCAACATCCACTGTCGTCCCCCGGTCGTCGTCCTCAGCTCACGCTTGAGCGGCAGCGCGGTTCCGCCCACACTCGCACCATGGTTCCTGATTACATCGACCCGCGCTCTGGCGCGACCTTTCCGATCGATCAACCGCGTTGGTGTGGCACCGACCGCGCGCCCTTGCTGCTCACCCCGCTGCCGGGTCTGACGCAGCAGCAGATCGACACCACCACGCGCAGCCTGTGGCGCTACCGCGCCGCGTTCCCGTTCCAGGTGGAGCAACCGATTACCCTGGGTGAGGGCACCACGCCGCTGATCCCGCGCACCGTCGCCGGCGCCCCGGTGTTGCTGAAATGCGAGTGGTTCAACCCAACCTGCAGCTTCAAGGATCGCGGCGCCAGCGTGATGCTGTCGTTGCTCCGGGCCCAGGGGATCGAGCACGTGCTGGAGGACAGTTCCGGCAACGGCGGCGCGGCGGTGGCGGCCTACGCGGCAGCGGGCGGAATGGCCGCGACGATCATGGCACCACAGGCCACCAGCCCGGCGAAAACCGTGCAGATGAAGGCGCACGGCGCGACGGTGCAGCTGATCCCCGGCACCCGCCAGGATACCGCCGACGCGGCCGTCGCCCGTTCGGCATCGCTGTTCTACGCCAGCCACAACTGGCATCCCTTCTTCCTGCAGGGCACCAAGACCTTGGCCTATGAACTGTGGGAAGACCTCGGCTTTCGGGCCCCGGACAACGTCATCACCCCGTGCGGTGCCGGCTCCAACGTGCTGGGCTGCGAGATCGGCTTTTCGGAACTGCTGCGGGCCGGCCAGATCGACACCCTGCCGCGCATCTTCGCCGCCCAGCCGGCGAACTGCGCCCCGATCGCCGCCGCCTTCATCGCCGGCGTGGACCAGGCGGTGCCGACACCGATTTCCCCTACCATCGCCGAGGGCACCGCCATCGCCCACCCGATCCGCCTGCGCGAGGTTCTGGGCACCCTGCGGGAAACCCGCGGCGGCGCGGTGACCCTGACGGAACAGGAAATCGCCGCGGCCACACTCGATCTGGCCCGCATCGGCGTCTACGTCGAACCCACCTGCGCGCAGGCCGCCGCCGCACTGGGCAAGCTGCTGCAGACCGGCACGATCACCCCCGAGCAGACCACGGTCCTGGTGATGACCGGGACCGGCCTGAAGGCGACGCCGCGTATCGCCGAGCTGCTGGGGATCGTGTTGTGAGGGCGGCCGAGCGTTGTGTCGTGGCTGAGCAAGCAGGCACTTGCGTCAGGGTTGGCCCCATTGCGTCATCGCCGGCCGAGGGAAGGCTGACCCGGCCATCCTCGCACATGCTCGAATCAAGCGCCGCGGCGCGCGGACAGGCCGGCCAGATCACCAGGTCCATGGGCAAAGTTGTCCAGGTTACTGGCAAACCAGTCAGCCAGACTTCAACACGGAGAGCCACAAAGCGCCACGGAGAAGCAGTCGCTTATCAGCCGTATCGTGCAGTGACAGCCACGGCCGGGCGGCCCGGCTCTGTCGTGACACCCGCCACCGGCCATGGCTTCTTTCGATCCCTGCACGCCGCGATACGTCGTATGAGGCACGATGCTGGGTTTCTCCGTGGTCCTTCGTGTGCTTCGTGGTTGATTCTTGCTTGTCTGCGAGCGGTCGAAAGCGATCAGGGATCGCATCCGGCAATCCTAAACCTTGCCCGCACTCATCGCCTGTCGTGATACGCACCGGCCCGACCCTGGCTTATCCGAGCAGGACACAGGACCGCCAGCCATGAACCAGCCGCCTCGCATCGCCATCCTTGGCTTCTCCATCGAGTGCAACCGCTTCGCCCCGGTGGCGACCGAGGCCGACTTTCAGACCCGCACCCTGATCGGCGGTCCCGAGCTGATCGCCGAAGCCCGCGCCCCCGCCCCCCGCATGCTCGGTGAGCTGCCTGGCTTCCTCGCCGCGATGGACGCCGCCGGCGCCTGGGAACCGGTGCCGGGCCTGTTGGCGATGGCCGAACCGAACGGCCCGGTGGAGCAGGCATTTTTCGACCGGTTGATGCAACGATGGCGCAGCGACCTGATCGCGGCGGGGTCGCTGGACGGCGTCTACCTCGTCCTGCACGGCGCCGGCCTCGCCACCGAAGACCATGATCCTGAGGGCACCCTGCTCGCCCTGGTCCGCCGTGTCGTCGGCCCCGACATCCCCGTAGTAGCCACTTTCGACCTGCATGCCAACGTTTCCGATGCCGATGTCTCGCTGCTCAACGGCTTCGTCGGCTATCGCACCAATCCCCATCTCGACATGCGCGAACGTGGCGCCGAGGCTGCCGTCCTGCTGCGCCGCCTGCTGACCGGCACCGCGACCTGCCTGGCCCGGATCAGGCTGCCGATCGTTCCACCAACGGTGACACAACTCACCGGCAAGGACGTCCCGCACCGGCCCTACGGCGAACTCATCGACCTCGGTCAGCAGCGCATGGCCGAAACGCCCTACGCCGGGCGTGTGCTGAACGTCTCGGTCATGGGCGGCTTCGCCTATGCCGACACCCCGTTCAACGGCCTGAGCGTGGTGGTCACCGCCACCGACCAGGACGCCGCCGATGGCCTCGCGAACGAGCTCGCTGAAGCCGCCTGGGCGCGCCGCGACAGGTTCCGTCCATCCCTCACCAGCCTCGACGAGGCGGTGCGCCTGGCGCTGACGACCGAGACCCCGCTGATCTTCGCCGACGTCGCCGACAACCCCGGCGGCGGCGGCCGCGGCAACACCATGGCGATCCTGCGGGCGTTCCACACGGCCGGCGTGCGCGACGCCCTCGTCGGCGTCATCCACGATCCGGCGCTGGCCGCCGAAGCGCACCAACACGGTGTCGGCACGACGTTCCAGGCCCGCTTCAACCGCGGCGGCGGCGGCCACCAGGGCGGCGACACGTTCTCCCAATCCTTCACCGGCCAGCCGTTCACCGCCGAGGCCGTCGTCGCCGCACTCCGGGACCAGCCGATCCGCGGCCGGCGCGGCATCTACGCCAACAATACGCTCGACATCGGCAAGGCCGCGGCGCTGACCATGGACGGCATCACCGTCATCGTCCTGACCCACCGCTACCAGTGCGCCGACCCGATGTTCTTCGAGGCGTTCGGCCTCGACATCGCCGCCGCACGCGTCGTGGTGGTCAAATCGCGCGGTCACTTCCGCGGCGGCTTCGACGAGTTCTTCCGCCACGACCAGGTCATCGAGGTCGATGCACCCGGCCTCACCAGCCCGATCCTCTCGCGCTTTCCCTGGCGGCACATGCCGCGCCCGGTCCTGCCGATCGACGACACCGCCGCGTGGACCGCGCCCTCTGGAAGCCTGACCGCATGAAGCTGGCCGATCTGCCAACCCCCTGCCTCGTGCTCGATCGCGGCATCCTGACCCGCAACATCGAAACCATGGCGGCGACCCTGTCGCGCCTGAACGTGCCGCTTCGCCCGCACATGAAAACCGCCAAGTCGATCGAGGTGGCGCGACTGGCGACCCGCGGCCAGCCGGGTGGCATCACCGTCTCGACGCTGGCCGAGGCGGAGTACTTCCTGGGCCACGGCATCATCGACATCCTGTACGCGGTCGGGGTGACGCCGCAGAAGCTGCAGCAGGTCTGCAAGCTGAACGAAGCCGGCGCACAAATCATCGTGATAACAGACGACCCGATGATGGCCGACACCATCGCTGCCCATCCCCGGCCGCCGCGCGCCCTGATCGAGATCGACAGCGGTGAGGAACGCGGCGGGGTCGATCCGGACAGCGACCTGCTGCTGGACCTCGCGCGCCGACTTGGGCGCTGCCTGATCGGCGTGATGACCCATGCCGGCCACTCCTACGCCGGTCGTGGCGTGCCGGAAATCGCCCGCATCGCCGAGGCCGAACGCGCCGCTGTCACCGCCGCGGCCACCCGGCTGCGCACCGCCGGGCATACCATCGGCATGGTCTCCGCCGGCAGCTCGCCGACCGCGCGTCACGCCGAGAATCTCGCCGGCCTGACGGAAATCCGTGCCGGCGTCTACATGTTCGGTGATCTTTTTCAGTCTGAAATCGAAACGCACGCGGCCGATGCGATCGCCCTGACCGTGCTCACCAGCGTGATCGGCCGGCGCCCGGGCCGGCTGCTGGTCGACGCCGGCGGCCTGGCGCTGTCAAAAGACCGCAGCACCGAAGAGACACCGCATGATTATGGTTTCGGTCTCGCATTGGACGTCGACGGCAGACGCAGTTTCGGCAACGCTGTCGTGCGCCAGGCCTACCAGGAGCACGGCGTCATCGCGCTCGATCCGGCGCATCCGCTCGATTTGCCGATCGGCGCCCGGCTGCGCATCGCCCCCAACCACACCTGCATGACCGCGGCCGCGCATGACCGCTACTTCGTTACTGATGGCGAACAGGACGTCGCGGCGATCTGGTACCGGGTCAACGGTTGGTGAGGCAACGGCCGCCACCGACTCCTGGTCACCTGCCCCCGAAGTTCGTCGCATCCTGCGACAGACGCAGAGTATAATCGGGCCACTGAAAACAAGGAAATCGTGCTCTGGATCAGAGGTTCGCCCATCACAGCGAACTTTTGATCCAGGACATGGGAGCGCGCTCGTCTGAGGTTGCATCAACCGCAGACGTTAATTGCCCTTTCAAGTTAAAGGGACTCAGCGGGCGATCTTAAAGGGACTCAGCACGTGATCATTTCGACCTGAAGCGATCACCCGCTATGCGGCGCCACCCGATCCCCCGCCGCGCAACCGATTTGCCTCGCCGAACCGCGCGCGTTCTGATCCGGTCTGTAGGATACCGAGCAGCGATAAAACAACCGTCTGACGACCAAACAGAACGGCATCGAACCGACCCGTGATCAACCTGGCGCCAGGGCGAACTTGCGCCTTCCACCTGAATACCCAATGTGATCACATACGAAGGGGCGTTCAAATCGGATCACGAAAGGATCTGTGTCTTCCAGCAGTCTGGCCCAAACGACTGGGGCTCGTTCCCGGGATCATCCGTTCCGGTCTCGCCGGCACTGGCGCTGGTGGGCTTTGTCGGCCTGTGCCTGCTGGTCGGTGCGGTCGGCGGATCGATGACCGCCCGCGCCGTGCACCACTGGTATGCGACGCTGCACGCACCCCCCGGCACGCCGCCCAACTGGGTTTTTGCCCCGGTCTGGGGAACGCTCTACGTCATGATTGGCGTCGCTGGATGGCTGGTGTGGAAACGCCTTGGCGCCGCTCCGTCACTGCGGCTTTGGGGTTGGCAACTCGCCGCCAATGCGCTGTGGGCGCCCGTCTTCTTTGGCCTGCACAGCCCGGCTTTGGCGATGGTCGTGATCGTCCTCATGCTGCTGCTGATCGGGCTGACGATCCGGGCGTTCCGGCGCGTCAACCGCACCGCTGCCTTGCTGATGCTGCCTTACGCCTTGTGGTGCCTTTACGCCGCCTATCTCAATGCCGGCTTCGTGGTGCTGAACCACATCTGATCCAGCGCCCGCACTTGATCCAGAGCAGGGACAAGTCATCCGTTCTTCGCCCACGATGGCGCAGCCATCCCATTACCTCGGCAGTAGGCGACCGCCCACCCAAGGGTCGGTATCAACGATGGCGCCGCCGGGACACCGGGGGTATTATGGTACCGGGCCGAGCGCCAAGCGATTATCTTTCCAAATATGAAACAAACTCCCAGCCCTGTTCAGCTAGCCGAGTCGGTCTGAAGCGGCTCTGCGGTGCGCGGGGCCGGCCATCGACCCGATCGTCGGCCGCGAGCTTCCCCGGCGGCGCACGCTGCTATGATCAGCGGTCCTAAGAGGTGCTATGGCCAGCGGGAACAATATCGGGCGACGCCTGGGTTGACCGGCAGGCTTGCCGGGTTGGTGGGACCGAGCACGCAAGGGCGGGGGCGGTACGCGAAAAATGACTCTGGATACCGGTCGGCGGGAGCGCCGATTGTTGTATAAGAAGATCTGGTTCGGTCTCTTCGCGAGGGAAAAGGTCATGATAAACTTCCTCATCAGCATTGTCTCCGCTGCGGCCGGCGTGGGCGGACGATCCGCTCGCGGGCTGATCGCCGGGACAGCATTGAGCGTGCTGCTGGGCTCGGCCGCGTGGGCGCAAGTGGTACTTCCAGGCGCCCCCGTGGGCACCGGCCAGATCGCGACCGGCGCCCGCGCCCGCGCGGCGCAGCAGGAGAAGCCTCCGCTCGCCGCACCGGATGCGATCCCAGGTGCCACACCGCGCGAACCGGCGGCGCCGTCGACCCACGTCGCGGGCGACCTGCAGCCGACCGATGCGTTGTTCGACGCGATCAATCGCGGTGACATCGTTGCCGCCCGCGACGCGCTGAGTCGGGGTGCCGACCTCAATGGCGTCAACATCCTGGGCATGACGCCGATGGAACTGTCGGTCGATCTCGGCCGCAACGATATCTCGTTCCTGCTGCTGTCGATGCGCGGTGAAGACGGCGGCCGAGGATCGCGCGCAAGTGCTGGCGGTCCGGCGCCCGCGACCCGGATGGCACAAGCCCAACGGCCCATCGCCGCACGCAGATCGGCCCGCGCCGCGATCGCGCCCGTCGCGGTCAAACCGGTGGCGACGCCCAAGCTGTTCGCGAACGACGGCGGCACGCCGCTGCCCAGCGCCGGTTTCCTCGGCTTCGGGTCACGTCCGGCGTCGAACTGATCCGCGACGGCGCGGCACCGACCGACAACGCGCCGGCCAATTCGATGTCACCCGCCCATCGCCGCTTCGAACAAGAGGAATTAGCGTCCGATACCGGGCGACGCATGCGTTGACCGGTATACGCGCAGAGTTGGCGGGCGAGCGAGCGGACAGAGCACGCGAAGGAGGGGCGGCGCGCGAAAATGACTCTGACACCGCTCGGCGCAAGCGCCGATGGGTATCGTTGGTTCAAGCTGAAGCAGTCAGACTATCGCTGAAGGCGTCGCCCACGGCCAGGCTTCGCCAAACGGGAGGACACAGCCATGCCGCAACACGGCAGCCGAACCACGGCACAAAAGCTGATCGCGGTGCACGGCCTGCGCGCCCAGGCGCTGGTCAATGAGCGCATAGCGGAGTCGCGGCATCAGGGCGATGCATCCGGGCTGGCGCGCTGGCAGAACGTCGATGCCGCGATCAGCCGGCTGCGCCGGATCGCGCCGAGACACGTCGCGCGTCGATAACTGGAGTTGACCCGGTTTGGTGGAGCCTTTCTAGCTTTTGCCGGAGGTCTCCCCGATGCGTCGCGCCCGCGCTCCTTACTCGCCTGAATTTCGTCGTCAGATGGTTGAACTGGTCCATGCAGGACGCGATCCCGCGGACTTGGCCAGGGAGTTTGAGCCGTCTGCGGAGTCCATCCGCGCCTGGGTGACACTGGCCGCGCGCAAGGAGGGCGGCCGGGACGAGAAGGCGAAAGTTGAGGATTTGTCGGCGACCGAGCGCGACGAGCTTGGCCGGCTTCGCCGCGAGAACAAGCAGCTGCGCCTGGAGCGCGACATCCTCTCTCGAGCGGCAGCCTGGTTTTGCACGCGAGACCGGAGCCGTGCCGTCCGGGTCTTCGAATTCATGAGTGCGGACCAGGCGACCTTCCCGATCGCGACGATGGCGCGCGTGCTCGGCGTGTCGGAAGCCGGCTACAATGCCTGGCGCAAGCGACCGGCCAGCAAGAAGCAAGAGGCTGACACGACGCTGTTGAAGCGTGTGCGCACCATCCACGCCGGCTCGCGTGACACTTACGGGGCGCCGCGGATGCATGCCGAGCTTCGGGCAGGGGGGGAGAAGCACGGCCGCAAGCGCATTGCCCGCTTGATGCGCGCGGCTGGCCTGGTCGGCGCCAGTCGCCGCCGGGCCGGCGTTACCACCACGCGTCGGGATGGCGAGGCGCGGCCGGCGCCAGACCTGGTTGATCGCAAGTTTGCAGTCGACCGGCCGAACCGGCTGTGGGTGGCCGACATCACCTTCGTGCCGACGGCGAGCGGCTTTCTTTATCTTTCCGTCGTGCTGGATGCCTGGAGCCGCAAGATCGTTGGCTGGGCAATGGCGAATCATATTCGTGCCGAGTTGGTCGTCGATGCGTTGGAGATGGCGATCGGCCAGCGGCGGCCGGGCAATGTCATCCATCACAGCGACCAGGGCAGCCAATACACGTCCTTGGCCTTCGGCAATCGCTGTCGCGAGGCGGGCGTGCGGCCGTCGATGGGATCAGTCGGCGATGCGTATGACAACGCCATGTGCGAAAGCTTCTTCGCGACCCTCGAATTCGAGCTGCTGGACCGGCGCCGCTTTGCCTCCCAAGCCGAAGCCAAAATGGCGTGTTCCAGCTTCATCGAAGGCTGGTACAACCCCGTCCGGCTACACTCCGCCCTAGATAGCGCGGCGACTCGGATGAAGCTCGCGGCAAGGAAAGCCGTTTTGGCCTCCCTGCGTACCTGCCGCGGATAGGTCCTGCCACCGTCGTTTCTGTCTCTATCTCGGAAATCGAGGGTTGCTACGCGGCCTCTTTATGTCCGCATGCGCGGCAACGCCCCGCAACCGCACGCTGATAACCTCAATTCCGATAGGACTGCCGGCTACGTCGAGCTCCAGAAACACGCCGGGTGCGACTTCCTCGGATCCATTATACTTCGCGACATCGGGGCCGAACTTAATGTGAAGCACGTCCGCTTCTGGGTCATAGTTGGTCTGGATCATCGCTTGGCTCCTCTGTCCCAATGCGCGGTCACTATGAAGCTATCAACTCCGTCCGGACGATGAACAACCCTGAGCACACGATTTCCGAAAAGCACCGCTCGGCAGCTTGTCTGGGCGGGTCGAGTGCATGTTACGTGGCAAAAGGCCTATATCGCACCCATGCCCCCTCCGCTTCTCACCCTGCAAAACATCGTCCTGACCTTCGGCACCGCGCCGCTGCTGGCCGGCGCCGGGATCTCGATGACCGCCGGTGACCGCGTCTGCCTCGTCGGCCGCAACGGCTCCGGCAAGTCCACCCTGCTGCGGATCGCCGCCGGCTTGATCCAGGCCGATGCCGGCCGCCGCTTCGCCCAGCCCGGCGCCACCATCCGCTATCTGTCGCAGGAACCCGATTTCGCCGGCTTCGCCACCACGCTGGACTACGTCGAAGCCGGCCTCGGCGACACCGCCGCCACCGACCGCTACCGGGCCAGCTATCTGCTCGAACAACTCGGCCTGACCGGCCGCGAAGACCCCTCCAAACTCTCCGGCGGCGAATCCCGCCGCACCGCATTGGCCCGTGTGCTCGCCCCCGAACCCGACATCCTGCTGCTGGACGAGCCCACCAACCACCTCGACCTGCCGGGCATCGAGTGGCTGGAAGCCGAACTGGCCGCCATGCGCTCCGGCATCGTGCTGATCAGCCATGACCGCCGCCTGCTGGAGCGGATCTCGCGCACCACCGTCTGGCTGGATCGCGGCATGACCCGGACCTTGGACCAGGGCTTCGGCCATTTCGAAGCCTGGCGCGACCAGGTGCTGGAGCAGGAGGAAACCGAGCGCCACAAGCTGGGACGCAAGATCGTCATGGAGGAAGATTGGCTGCGCTACGGCGTCACCGCTCGGCGCAAGCGCAACCAGAAGCGCCTCGGTGACCTGCATGCCCTGCGCAAGAAGCACAAGGAACAGCGCGCCGCCGTCGGCAAGGTAAAGCTGGATGCCGCCCAGGCGGATCTGTCCGGCCGTCTGGTCATGGTGGCCGAAGGGGTATCGAAAGCCTTCGGCGACCGCATCGTCGCGAGCGATTTTTCCACCCGCATCCTCCGCGGCGATCGGGTCGGGATCGTCGGCCAGAACGGCGCCGGCAAGACCACGCTGCTGAACATGCTGACCGGCAAGCTGCCACCCGACCAGGGCGAGGTGAAGCTGGGCACCAACCTCGCCGAGGTCGAACTCGACCAGCGGCGGGAGACGCTCGACCCCGCCCAGACGCTGTCACAGGCGCTGACCGGCGGGGCCGGCGATACCGTGACGGTTGGCGGCCAGACCCGCCATGTCGTCAGCTACATGAAGGACTTCCTGTTCGGCCCGGAACAGGCCAACACGCCGGTCGGTGTCCTGTCCGGCGGGGAACGCGGCCGCCTCACCTTGGCTCGGGCCTTCGCGAAACCATCCAACCTGATGGTGCTGGACGAGCCGACCAACGATCTGGATCTTGAGACGCTGGAACTGCTGCAGGAGCGGCTGGCGGACTACCCCGGCACCGTGCTGCTGGTCAGCCATGACCGCGACTTCCTGGACCGCGTGGTAACCTCGGTCATCGCGACCGAGGGACAGGGCCGCTGGATCGAATATGCCGGCGGCTACTCGGACATGCTGGCGCAACGCGGACCCGCCACGCCGATCGGCGCATCCCCCGGCCGATCGCGCACCTCACGCGATGCCGTCGTCAACAAGCAGCGGACCCGGAAGATGAGTTTCAAGGACAAGCACGCGCTGGAAACCCTGCCGGCCCAGATCGCGGCGTTGGAGAGCAAAGTGACCCAGTTCAACCAGGTGCTGGCCGATCCCGACCTCTACCGCCGTGAACCGGCGAAATTCAGCGCGGCGACGACGGCGTTGGAGGTTGCTCAGACGTCGCTGGCCCAGGCCGAGGAGCAATGGCTGGAACTGGAAATGCAGCGGGAGACGCTGGCGGGGGCGTAACCGGGTTTCGGCAGCGGCCGCCATCGAGCATTGGATCCGCCGCAAGGTCCGCGCCACGCTTACCGTCCCGCGATCGCCCCACCCGAACACGGCCGTCGATGGTGGTCTCATGCCGGTCGACACTTGCGTTGACCGGCCTGCGCGCCGGGCTGGCGGGCGGCGGCGCGCGAGGGAGCGGGCGGCGCGCGAAACATGACTTTGATACCGGTCGGCGCAAGCTGCGGATTGGTATCAGATCATTCGACCGTCAGCCTCCGGGGTTGCCGCAGATCGGCGAAGCCGCGACACTGACCGCCTTCTGAAGGAACAAGCCGATGCTGCAAGTGCCCCCCGCCACCCCCGGCATGCGCGAGGACGAGATCGACACCCCCGCCCTGGTCATCGACCTGGACGCCTTCGAGTCGAACCTCGACACCATGGCGGCAAAGCTCGCCCCGACCGGGGTCAAGCTGCGGGCGCACGCCAAGACGCACAAGTCGCCGCTGATCGCCAGACTGCAGATGGCGCGCGGCGCGGTTGGCAGCTGCGTGCAGAAGGTGACCGAGGCCGAGGTGCTCACCTGGGGCGGCATCCCCGACATCCTGGTCAGCAACGAGGTCGTCGGCGCCCCCAAGCTGGCGCGCCTGTGCGCCCTGGCTCGGATCGCCAAGGTCGCGGTCTGTGCCGACGACGCCGGTCAGGTCGCGGCGATCGAAACCGCCGCCGCCGATGCCGCCATCCGCATGACCGTGCTGGTGGAGATCGACGTCGGCGCCGGCCGCTGCGGCGTTCAACCCGGCCCCGACGCGGTGGCGCTGGCAACCCGCATCGCGGCGTCGCGGCATCTGATCTTCGGCGGCCTGCAAGCCTATCACGGCAGTGCCCAGCACAAGCGCACCCCAGCCGAACGACGCACCCTGGTCGGCGGTGCGGTCGATGCGGCCCGCCGCACCGTCGAGCAGCTTCGTCAGCAGGGGCTGGAGTGCGCCATCGTCGGCGGCGCCGGCACCGGGACGTTCGAGATCGAGTCGAACTCCGGCGTCTACACGGAAATGCAGGCGGGCAGCTACGTCTTCATGGATGCCGACTACGCCAGGAACCTGGACGAGGCCGGCGCGCCGGTCAGCACGTTCCGCCACGCGCTGTTCGTGCTGTCGTCAGTCATGAGCCAGAGCCAGCCCGGCGTCGCGGTGCTGGACGCGGGACACAAGGCGGTGGCGGTGGATTCCGGCCTGCCCGCGGTCTGGCAAAGACCGGATATCCGCTACACCGGCGCCTCGGACGAGCACGGCAAGTTGCAGTATGGCAGCGAAACCGCTGCGCCGGCCATCGGCGAGAAACTACGGCTGGTGCCGGGGCACTGCGATCCGACGGTCGACAAGTTCGACTGGTATGTCGGGGTCCGCGACCAGCGGGTGGAATGCCTGTGGCCTGTCGCCGCCCGCGGCGGCCTGAGCTGAACCGCCGGCCCGAGCTGAGCCACCAGCCAAAGCTGCCGCGGATCAAAGCCGCACCCGGATCCCGGCCAATACGGTCGGTCCGGGCGTCTGATAGCCGTTCACCGGCTCGAACTTCGAATACAGAATGTTCCAGCCGTTGGCATACAGCTCCAGTCGCGGCGTGACCGTGTAATTCACCGCCAGATTGGTGATCAGCCCATGCTGGCCGACGCCATAACCGATGCCGTTGCCGCTGTTGTCGTAGAGAAAGTCATGCGCCGATCCTGTATAGGCCACTGTGGTGACGATCCGCAGCGCGGTCGACGGTCGCACCGTCACATCGAAGGACGCCTGGTTTTGCGGCCGGCGCAACAATTGTGAGCCTTCGGAAGCCGCCTGCCCGACCGACGTCGTATCCAGCAACGTATACGTCGCGTGCAGATCGAGCCACCGCCAGGGACGCACCGTCGCCTCGGTCTCGACCCCATGCACATGCGCTGAACCCAGATTGACCTCTGTATCGACAGGTGCGAACACGCCGACGATCAGGTCACGCACCCGCTGATCAAAATACGTGGCCCCGACGGTGGCGAAGTCATTCCGCCCGCTGATGCCGACATCGGTGGTGAAACCGGCCTCCCATCCCTGCGATTGTTCCGGCTTCAGGGTTGGGTTGCCGAGGTAACCGAACGAGTCCACGCCAAACCGCTCGAACAGCGACGGCGCGCGGAATCCCGTGCCGTAGGCGAGCTTGAGATGGGTGGCGATCTCCTTCAGGTCGTACACGCCGCCCAGCCGCCATGTCGTCGGCGCGTTGTTGTCCACCCAGTCCTGCCGCACCTGACCCGTCAGCACCAAACGTTGCACCACCGTCGTCTGCAGCCCGGCATAGACGGCGTCGGTGGTCATCGACGACGAAACCGAGTTGGCGAACGCGCCCCCCACCGAATTCTGGTTGACCCGCACTCTCGCCGTATCGCCGGTATACTCATAGCCGAACGTCATCGCGCTGGCCGAAAGACCCGGCACCGTGACAAGGTCGTCGAGATGCAGCGTATTGTTCCATTGCACATCGGTCCGATAGCCGTGATACCGCGAATCGGACGTTGCCTCGTTCCGATCCTGCAACGCCAGCGGCTCCTGGTAGCGCCGATCGTCCTGCAGCCGTCCAACGAACACGCCACTCTCCAGCCTGCCATCGAACAACTGCGTCGTGCCACCGATGCGGCCAAGCAATGAAGAAGTCTGGCCGTTCGAATTCGAATCATCGAAGGTCGGCAGCGGGTTGCCGTTCAGGTCGAAACCACCCAGCGTGTTGAACCCGAAGTAGGCCTTTTGGGCCCGCAGGAACAGCGACAGCCGGGTTCCCGCGATTGGCGTGTAACCCAGGTTCAGGGTCAGCACCCGATCGCGAAACCCTTGCGGGACGCCGGTATGGACACTCTCTCGTTGCGGAATGTAATCATACCCGCGTTGCGACTGTGACTCCGCGGTCAAGGCGTAATCCAACGGCCCCTCGACCCCGCTGGCGGTCGTGCTGCCGCGGATCAGCGCCGGATAGCCGCCGGCGAGATCGCCGCTCCAGTGGATACCGGGCTGATCGCCGCGTCGCGAGATCAGGTTGATCACGCCGCCGATCGCGCCCGAACCATAAAGTGCCGCCATCGGGCCGCGGATGATCTCGATCCGTTCGATGTCGGACAAGGTGTCGCTGCCGAAGTTGAACGCGCCGGTCGGATCCGATCCGTCGGTGATCGGCATGCCATCGCGCAGCACCAGCACATGATCGGAATTGGTGCCGCGAATAAACACGCTGGCCTGTCCGCCGGCACCCCCGGATGGACTGACATGCAGACCGGGAACGTCATCCAGCGCCTCGACCAGCGTGTTGTAGCCGTGCGCCTCGATCGTCGCCCGATCGATCACCGTCACGCCGGCCGGAATCTGCTCCAGCGGGGTCGGCACCCGCGTCGCCGTCACCACGGTTTCCGGCAGGTTCGGGGTCACGTCATCGGCCCTCGCCGCGGCTGCGGACAAGACGGCCAACGCCGCCAAGGGGAGGTAGTTGGCGCGAGAACGGCGCATGCGGGCACTCCATCGACCACGGTGTCGATTGCCCGCAACGGGTTTCTCCCCGCCACACCGGTTCACCTCGCCCGGCGCACGCGCGCAGTCTCGACGCCGGCCGGTCTCCTGGCTCACGGGTCTCGGCCTTGGGTCCGCCTTCTCACCCATCGCCGGGCAATGGCACGTGGACCAGGCTCGCCGCTTACAGTTGCGAGGGCAGCCGCCTTTCGGCAGTTCCCGTTTCAGCCCTTCCGGGCCACCGTCATCTGTAACGTGCTATAAGGCACCACGGATGTCGCGCCAATCAGTCGCCGCCAATCAGCCGCGAAAGTGTCGCTTCAGGCGATCGACCGCTTCGGCCAGCACGGCGGGCTGCTTGCAGAAGGCAAAGCGGGCGTACTGCCGCGGCGCGCCGGGCTGGTCATAGAACGCCGAGACCGGGATCGCGGTCACCCCGGCGCGTTCGGTGATATAGCGGCAGAACGCCAGATCATCACCGTTGAAACCAAGCGGGGTGAAATCGGTAGTGATGAAATAGCTGCCGCTGGTGGGCAGCACGGTCAGTCCGATCGAGGCAAGTCCCGCCGCAAGCTGATCCCGCCTGGCCTGCAGATCACCCGCGAGCGAGGCGAAATAACCGTCGTCCTTGGCCAGACCCACCGCCACGGCACGCTGCAGGTTGGGGGCGGTGGTGAACGTCAGGTTCTGATGCGCCCGTTGCACCACGGTGGTCAGCGCCGGCGCGGCCGTCACATATCCGACCTTCCAGCCGGTCAGCGAGAACGTCTTGCCGGCGCTGCCGACCCGCATCGACCGCTCCCGCATCCCGGGCAGCGTCATCAGCGGAATGTGCCTGGCACTGTCGAAGGTCAGGTGCTCGTAAACCTCGTCGCAGATCGCGTAGCAGTCGTGCTGCCTCACCAAGGCGGCGATGAAGCCAAGTTCTTCCGCGTTGAACACCTTGCCGTTCGGGTTCATCGGCGAGTTGAGCACGATCGCCTTGGTCCGCGGCCCGAACGCATTGGCCAACGCCGCATGCGGCAGGTCCCAGTGCGGCGGCGCCAGGCGAACAATCCGGGGAACCGCGCCCAGCATACGCACGACCGGCATATAGGTGTCGAACAGCGGCTCGATCAGCACCACCTCGTCGCCGGGATCGAGCACCGCCATCAGGCAGGCGGTAATCGCCTCGGTGGCGCCCGAGGTGACCGTGACCTCCCGCGCCCAGTCGACCTCCAGGCCGTAGAACCGCATGTTCGCGGTGGCGACGGCCTGGCGCAGTTCCGGCACCCCGGGCATCGGCGGGTACTGGTTGCGGTTGTCCCGCAGCGCCGCGGCGGCGGCCTCGACGACGTCGGCCGGCCCCTCGGTATCCGGAAACCCCTGGCCCAGGTTGATCGACTTATGCTCGTTCGCGAGCGCCGACATCACCGTGAAGATGGTCGTCCCGATTGACCCCAGGTAGGTGTTCGCCCCGCGCATCGATAAACCTCCGTCCTGCCCCAGTTTCTGAAACCAGGGCATAGCGTTCGCGATAAGCGCTGGAAAGACACGCTAAGGGCACCGCTCGGCCGTATAGATTTACTTCATCCGGTGCATAAAAAACGGGCGCGCTGCATCTGTTTCCACTGCGCAAACAAGTGGCAGCACCGCGCCTCCCCCGCCCCGCCCCGGCTCCAATCGTTGCATCCGACCCGTTGCCGCCGCCGGAAGCTCCGGTTCAACGCCCTCACTCGACCGCCGCGGCGGTTCGGATCCACTCCTCGACACCAACCAGCGGCTTGCAGCCTGACGCCCGGCATCAGGCACCGCGGCTAACCTTAGGCGAAGCCCAGCTCGCCTAGCTGGGCGTAGCCCGGCTCGCCTGGAAGATGAACAACACCTCACCTTTATGCGTTGCTGCCTGGCACGGCACATGCAAACCTGTGGCGCTGTTCACGCCGCTGGAGCGAAACGGGCAGCCTGAACTTATGGGAGGCCCGGGGCAAACCGGGCTTGGTGGACATGAAAAAGATCGAGGCTGTCATCAAGCCGTTCAAACTCGATGAGGTTAAGGAAGCACTGCACGAGGTTGGACTGCAAGGCATAACCGTGGTGGAAGCCAAGGGGTTCGGCCGCCAAAAGGGCCATACCGAGCTTTACCGCGGCGCGGAATATGTCGTGGACTTTTTGCCGAAGGTGAAGATCGAGGTCATCTGCGAGGACGCCGTGGTCGAACGCGCGGTGGAGGCCATCGTCAACGCCGCCCGCACCGGCCGGATCGGTGACGGCAAGATCTTCATCTCCGCGGTGGAGGAGGTTATACGCATTCGCACCGGCGAACGGGGGGAGGACGCGATATAGACCAGGCGGCTGCCCCCGGCCGGCCTGACGGTGGCCTCGGCTCGGGCATGACGCGGCCATTGACATCACCGCTTCGATCCGCCTCGGCCCGCGGCGGAACCGGGTAACCACGGGCCAGATCACTAGGCGCCGCGTGATGCGGGCCTTTCAATGGCAGGATGCGCCACGTCCCGCGACGGACGCAACCAGCCGCGTTCAGACAGATGACGGGGAAAAACAGGATGGCGAAGAAGCCGGCAGCGACAGCAGGTACGGGCAGCGACGTGAGCAAGGTGCTCAAGATGCTCAGCGACAACTCCGTGGAATACGTAGACCTGCGGTTCACCGACCCGCGCGGCAAGTGGCAGCATACCGCTCAGCATGCCTCGACCATGGATGAGGACGCCTTCCGCGACGGGATCATGTTCGACGGTTCGTCCATCGCCGGCTGGAAGGCCATCAACGAAAGCGACATGATCCTGATGCCGGACGCGGCGACGGCGGTGATGGACCCGTTCTCCGCCAAACCGAGCATGATCGTATTCTGCGATATCGTGGAGCCTTCGACCGGCCAGTTCTACGCGCGCGACCCGCGGGCGACCGCCAAACTGTGTGAGGCCTACGTCAAGTCCAGCGGCATCGGCGATACCGTTTCGATTGGCGCCGAGGCCGAATTCTTCATCTTCGACAGCGTGAAATTCGGCGTTGGCGGCAATTACGGCAGCTTCCAGGTCGACAGCATCGAGGGCCCGGGGTCAAACCTGAAGGACTACCCAGAAGGCAACATGGGTCACCGGCCCTCGGTCAAGGGGGGCTATTTCCCGGTGCCGCCGGTCGATGGCGACAGCGACCTGCGGGCCGAGATGCTCTCGACCATGGGCGAGATGGGCATCGCGATCGAGAAGCACCATCACGAGGTGGCGCAGTCCCAGCACGAGCTTGGCTTCAAGTTTGGTCCGCTGACGGCGATGGCCGACCAGATGCAGATCTATAAATACTGTGTTCATAACGTTGCGCATAGTTACGGCAAGACCGCGACCTTCATGCCGAAGCCGGTCTACGGCGACAACGGATCCGGCATGCACACCCATATCTCGATCTGGAAGGCAGGCCGGCCACTGTTCGCCGGCAACGGCTACGCGGATCTGTCGGAGCTGTGCCTCTATGCCATCGGTGGCATCATCAAGCACGCCAAGGCGATCAACGCGTTCTCCAATCCATCGACCAACAGCTACAAGCGGCTGATCCCCGGCTTCGAGGCGCCCGTGCTGCTGGCCTACTCGGCCCGCAACCGTTCGGCGTCGTGCCGCATCCCTTACACCACCAGCCCCAAGGCCAAGCGCGTCGAGGTCCGCTTCCCCGACCCCAGCTGCAATCCCTACCTCTCCTACTCGGCGATTACCATGGCGGCTTTGGATGGCATCAGAAACAAGATCCATCCGGGCGACCCGATGGACAAGGACCTCTACGACCTGCCGCCGGAAGAGCTGCACGGCATTCCGACCGTATGCGGCAGCCTGCGTGAGGCACTCGGTGCCTTGACCGCCGACCACGACTTCCTGCTGGAAGGCGGCGTGTTCAGCTCAGATCAGATCGAAAGCTATATCGAGCTGAAGTGGAACGAGGTTTATCGTTTCGAGCACACGCCACACCCGGTCGAGTTCGAGATGTATTACTCGGTCTGATCGTTGGCGCCACGAACCGGCCCCGCCGTATCATGCGGCGGAGTTTATGCCGGGCGACGCATGCGTTGACCGGTATGCGCGCCGGGTTGGCCGGCGGCGGCGCGCGGAAAATGACTCTGATACCGGTCGGCGGCGCCGATCGGTATTACTTGCCATTGCCGACCCTGATCTGCCAGTCCCGCTTTGATCGTCCGCCGCTGCTTGCCGCCGCCCTGGCATGCTCGCCGCCGGGATATGTCGTCACGTGGAAATACTTTGGCGACGTCAACCGCTGGCCTGAAAACGCCGCCGCGGAAGCCCGCTGCCGCCCATCCGGCAGACCGTCGCACAGCCTTCGGCGCACCAGCCAGCACCGGCGACAGCTCGGGCATGCCCCGTATCTCCGGCATTTTGTTTCACGCGCGACGTGATTGTGGCCGTCAAGGGCAAATGCTCTTTTAATGTGCATCGCTTTCAACCCATTCGCCTTACACCGGCTCACGCTCGGCCGTTAAACCTGAAGTGGTGTTGGCACGATTATTGATTCACCCGACACCACGTCTGCCCGTTGTTCATCGTGGCGGCGCAACGAAAAACAGGACACCAAGATGCAGGCTTTTCCGCACTTCAACCCAAGCCCGGAGGATCGGCCAACATGAAACTCATCATGGCCATCATCAAGCCCTTCAAGCTCGACGACGTCCGGGAGGCTTTGACCCCGCTTGGGGTGCAGGGGCTCACGGTATCGGAAGTCAAGGGCTTCGGGCGGCAAAAGGGCCAGACCGAGATCTATCGCGGTGCCGAGTATCATGTGAGCTTCCTGCCCAAGATCAAGATCGAGGTCGTGGTGCCCGCCGACCTGACGGATCAGGTCATCGAAGCCATTTCGAAAGCCGCCCACACCGGAAAGATCGGCGACGGAAAGATTTTCGTCATCGATATCGAACGCGCCATGCGGATCCGCACCGGCGAGGTCGACGCCGAGGCCCTCTAACAAAGCATAGGGACACATGACAATGAAGATACCCCGCTTTTACTGGGGACTGAGCGCGCTGCTGCTGGTTCTGTTGCTGGCACTGCCCGCTGTCGCCCAGAACGCTGCGCCACCAGCCGCCGCCGCCGCCGCCGCCGCCGCACCGCCGAAACTCGATTCCGGCGACACCGCGTGGATGCTGAGCAGCACCGCGTTGGTGCTGCTGATGACCATTCCCGGCCTGGCACTGTTCTATGCCGGCATGGTCCGCAAGAAAAATGTGCTGGCGACCATGATGCAATCCTTCATCATTTGCTGCATCGTCACCATCGTCTGGACGGTCGCCGGTTACAGCATCGCCTTCACCACCGGTAACGCGTATATGGGCGACTTCTCGCGGGTGATGCTGAGCGGCATCGCCGGTCATATCGCCAAAGGCAACGACACCCAGGCCTTCGTGCTGGCTTCGGGGATCAAGGGCGTGTCCGACATGTCCACGACGATCCCGGAAACCGTCTACATGATGTTTCAGATGACCTTCGCGATCATCACCCCTGCCCTGATCGCCGGGGCCTTCGCCGATCGCATGAAGTTCTCCGCCATGTGCATCTTCATGGCGCTGTGGTCGCTGCTGGTCTACTCGCCGATCGCCCATTGGGTGTGGGCGCCGTCCGGCTGGGCTAGTCAGATGGGCGTGCTCGACTTCGCGGGCGGCACCGTCGTGCACATCAACGCCGGCATCGCCGGACTGATGTGCGCGCTGGTGCTGGGCAAGCGGGTTGGTTACGGCACCGACAACATGGCACCATACAACGTGAGCTATGCCGTTATCGGCGCCTCGCTGTTGTGGGTTGGCTGGTTCGGGTTCAATGCCGGTTCGGCGGTGACCGCGAGCGGCCGCGCCGGCATGGCGATGACCGTGACCCAGATCGCGACCGCGGCGGCGGCCCTGGGGTGGATGTTCGCCGAGTGGATCACCAAGGGCAAGCCTTCCGTGCTGGGTGCGGCCTCGGGCGCGGTCGCCGGCCTCGTGGCGATAACCCCGGCTTCGGGCTTCGTGTTGCCGGGCGGCTCGATCGTCATCGGCATCGCCGCGGGCGTGATCTGCTTTTGGGCGGCGACATCGCTCAAGCACATGCTGGGCTACGACGACAGCCTCGACGCCTTCGGCGTGCATGGCATCGGCGGTATCGTCGGCGCGCTGTTGACCGGCGTGTTCTCCTACGGCCCGCTGTCGGCTACCGATGCCTCGCCCGACGGCAGCCCCGGCGGGCTGGCTCAGCTGAAGCTGCAGGCGATCGGCGTCCTCTCGACGCTGGTCTATAGCGGTGTCATGACGCTGATCCTGCTGATGGTGACGAAGGCCCTGGTTGGCCTGCGGGTCGGTCAGGAAGAAGAGCGCGAAGGCCTCGACATCATCCTGCATGGCGAACAGATCTTTTAGCACCTGATGTCAAGGGCGCCTCGATTACTCGGGGCGCCCCTTTTTTGTCTGTGTTGCCGGATTGACACCCCTTCGCGACGGCTCGCCTATACTCTGAAATCTCGTGGACCCCCTGATGTCCTCGGTCTCCAGGATGGAAACAAACAAATGACAGGCAAACTCTGGCAAACCACATGGCTTGCCACCGCGACAACCATCGCCATCGGGTTGGGAACGGCGTACGCACAGACGTCCAGCCCACCGCCAACGCCACCCGCGGCCACGCCACCCGCGACAGCCACCGAAACCGCGCCGACACCGGCCGCCGCCGCGCCGCCGCCAGGCCTTTGGATCGACGGCATCCATCTGTCGGCTCAGATCGACGCCGGGATCACCGGCAATTTCGCCGGACCCAAGCAGAATTTTGGCCAGTTGTTCAATGACAAGCCCAACACGGTGTTGCTGAACCAGATTCTGCTGACCGCCAACAAGCCGCTTGACCCCAAAGCCATGGACTTCGACTGGGGCTTCAAGTTACAGGCCATGTATGGATCGGACGCTCGCTACACCCACTTCCTGGGGGAACTGGACCGGGTCAATCCGTATGACCGTGACCAGCTCGACATCGTGGAGGCGAACGTCCTTCTGCACTTGCCGGTGATGTTCAGCGGCGGCGTCGACGTGAAGGCTGGACAATACCCGACACCAATTGGATTCGAAACAATTGATCCCTCGACCAACCCGTTCTATTCACACTCCTATATCTTCAGCTTTGGGCTGCCGTTCAAGCACACCGGCGTCCTGACGACCAGTCATGTCAGTTCCTTGCTTGACGTCTATCTCGGGCTGGATACCGGTTCCAACACCACCTTCGGACCGTTGGGGGACGACAACAGTGCCATCGCCTTCCTGGGCGGTGTCAACCTGACCCTGATGGACGGCAACCTGACCGTTCTGGCCTTGACCCACATCGGACCCGAGAGCGCGAGCCGAGCGTTGTCGCCCGCCGGCTATAACGCCGACGGCTACTACCGCTATTTCAATGATATCGTCGTCACCTACAAGGCGACGCCGAAACTGACCCTGACAACCGAACTCAACTGGATCCGGGATGATTTCGGCGCGACCGGGCTCACCACCGGCCGGCCGTCCGCCGCGAACGGCCTCGGCGTCGCCCAATACGCCAGCTATACTTACAGCGATACGATCATCCTGAATGGACGCGCAGAACTATATCGGGACGATAACAACTTCTTCGTCGCCGGCTTTGGTGCCAACAACGGCTTCGACCAGTTCCAGAAGGGCTTCGCGACACCTGTGACGGCTGCCCTGCATGCGACAACCTATGGCGAAATCACCCTCGGGGTGACCTACAAGCCCGCCAACATGCCGCCGGTGATCAGTGGTCTGCTGATCCGTCCCGAGGTCCGCTACGATCGCGACCTCGGCAACGACAAGGCGTTCAACAGCAACAAGGACAACGGGTCGTTCACCATCGCGTCCGACGCCGTGCTGACGTTTTGATCTTCTGACATTTTGACATTTTGGCGACCTGTCGATCGGCGTTGTTGCGCGGGCCAGGGGTCCACGCCCTGGCCCGGCGCCTGTCTACAGCGTCAGGCCGCCATCCACCGTGACGGTCTGCCCGGTGACCATCGCCGCGCCAAAACCCAGGAACACGATGACCTCCGCCAGATCCTCGGGCTGGCAGCGTCGTTTCAGGGGTGCGCGTTCGATCGATTGCTGCCGCTCCTCGTTCGTCCATTCCACCATCCACGAACTATCGACCGCGCCGGGCGCGATCGCGTTCACCCGCACCTCCGGCGCCAGCGCACGCGCCAGATTCTGCGTCAGGCTGACGACGCCCGCCTTGGTCGCACCATAGGCCAGGCTGCTGCCCGCCCGACCCAGCCCGGCGATCGAGGCGGTGTTGACGATCGCGCCGCGCGCCTGCTTCAACGCGGGCGCAGCCGTCTTGGCGCAACGAAAAACCCCCAGCAGATTCGTATCAAGCAGCGTGGCCCACAGGTCTTCAGTGATCAGGTGCAGATCCGATGGGGCGATCCGATGCCGTGTCCCGGGGGTGCCGGCATTGTTGACCAGCAGGTCAAGTCTTCCAAGGTCCGCGATGGCCTGCTCGACCATCCGTACCGAGTCCGTAGCATCAGACACGTTGCCTGGCGCCATCACCGCCTTGCCACCCGCGGCGATCAGCTTGTCCACCGCCTCCGGCCCGCGTGGATCAACGGTCAGGAAATTGACCGCGACCGTGGCGCCAAATCCCGCCAGCATCTTCGCGGTGGCAAAGCCAATACCGGATGCGCCGCCGGTGACCAGAGCGGTCCGTCCCTTGAGTTCATAATTGATCATTTGCCCTCCATCGGGCCGATCGCCCGCAACGCCTGTTTCAACGCCAGCAGCTTTCGGTCGCGTTCGCGGAACAAGACCTCAGGCGTTCGACCACCCCAGTCAAAGAACCCCTTGCCCGCCATGACGCCGGAACGGCCTTCGGCCATCAGCCTGTCCAGCACCGCGGATTTTCCGGTCATCGGCGGCGGCGTGTAGCTGCGGTTCGCCAGACCTTGCTGCATCAGCGCCAGACCGGTGAAGTCAGCCTTGGCGATGATCCCCAGGATCGGCATGCGCAAGGCCAGCCCGTGGATGACCGAGGCATCGATATCCTGTGGCGTGACCACACCCTCATCGAGCAGCTTGAACACCTCCAGGCCGATCGCTGCCTGAATCCGGTTGGCGATGTAGCCCTGCACCATCTGCTTGAACACGACCGGCACCTTGCCCATCGCCGCGACAGTCGCGCGCATGGCTTCAACCGCCGCGGGATCGGTCTGCGGTCCGGGGCAAAGATCGACCAGGTCGCACAGATAGGGCGGCGTGTACCAGTGCGCGATGACGGTGTTCTTCTGCCGGGCCGCGGGCACCAGGGGGAAGATATCAAGATTGCTGGTGTTGCTGGCCAGGATCGCGTCGGCGTCCATCAACCGATCCAGTTGTTCAAACAGCGTCCGCTTGGCATCCGCGCGCTCGATGATGGCTTCGACAACGATCGACGCGCCGGAAACCGTTTCTTCCAGTGTCTCGCAGCATCGGATGAACTGGCCAATCCCGTTTTCCTGCCAGGAGGCGTCAACCTCGCCGGCTTCTGCCAGGGTCTCCACCGCCGTCTGCATCAACCCCGGCGCGTGCCGTAACGTTTCTATGTTGCTGTCGGTCAACCTGACCCTGTGGCCGCCCAAGGCGAACACCAGGGCCAGCGCATGACCCATCGTTCCGGCACCAACAACCGCGACCTCCGCCATCACCCACCCCCCATCATCACACACCCTGCGCCATCACACGCCCGCCGGCAGCCACGGCTCAGGCGCTCGGCAGTCGATATCGGTCGCCACGTCAACCACCACGGTCTCATCTGATGCCAGCGCATCACGCAGCGCCGGCCCGATCTGCGACGGGTCTTCGACCCGGATCCCCCGCAGGCCGAAAACCTTCGCGACATCGGCGAAGTTGGTCGGCCCAAAGCGCACCAGTTCGGCGACGTCGCCGGGCTTGTTGCCTTGCTGACGCTGGATGTTCGGCCAGCCCTGGCCGAAGCCCGAGTTGTTGTTCACCACCAGCACCACCGCGATGCCGCGGCGGCGGGCGGTCTCCAACTCCGCAAGGTGGTAGTACAGCGCACCATCGCCTGACCAGCAGATGACTTTTCGATGCGGTGCCGCACATTTCGCCCCAAGCGCCGCTGGGAACGACCAGCCCAGCGATCCGGCCGCACGTAGATAGGTCTGTCCCTCGCCATTCAGCTCGATCAATGTACTGCTCCAGATGCTGGAGTAGCCGGTGTCGGCGACCAGGATACCGTCCCCCGGCAGCGCACCGGTGATCTCCTCGCACAACCGGTCGGGCCAGATCGGCGAGGCATTGCTTTCGAGTGCGGCGGCTCGGTTTTGCCGCCACGCCGACATGATCCCAGCCGCCCAATCGGCGAAGCCGTTGTCACGTGCCGGCCGCCCCAGCACGCCAAGCAAGGCCATCAGCGTCGCCTGCGGATCACCCATCACACTGATAGTATCGGGGTAAGAACGACCTAGCTCGTTCGGGTCCAGATCGATCTGCACGCATGGCGTCCCGGTCGCCGGAATGCGCCAGGTATGGGTGACCTGATCGCCGGTTTCACAACCGACAAAAATGACCAGCTCCGCCTCATTCACGATCTGGTTGGTCGGCGGCGCGGCGTAGTTGCCGGCGCAGCCAATCGACAGACGGTGCCGCGTCGCTATTAAACCACGACCGCCCAGCGATGTGGCGATCGGCGCGGCGAGCAATTCGCCAAGGCCAAGCAGCTCCTTGCCCGCGGTCGAGGCCGTGGCACCCTCGCCCGCGACGATCACGACCTTCCTGGCAGCCAGAATTCGTTCCGCCGCGCGTTCCACCTCGCGGATCGCGCCGACCGGGCGGTGCGGCGGCATGGTCAGTTGAAACGCCGGGTCCCGGCCGGGATTTTCCGCGACCAGACCGGTTTCGATCACCTCGGCTTGCAGGCCGTTCAGATCGAGATGCGCCGGACGCGGCGTTCCCGTCATTGCCTCCCGCCAGGCCTGTCGCATCAACCGCGGCAGATCCGCGGCCTGATCCACCCGGGCCGAAAACTTGGTCACCGGCGCGAACAACGGGGCGTGCGGGATTTCCTGATACGCGTTGCGGTGCTGCATCCACGGCTGCTTGTGCCCGGTCATGGCGATCACCGGACTGCGGCCGAGGTAGGCGTCCTGCAGACCGGACGCCAGATTCGCCGCGCCCACCGATTGCGCGAAGCAGACGCCGGGGCGCCCGGCGATGCGCGCATAGCCATCGGCCATGTAGGCGACCGCTTTCTCACTGTGGCCCAGCACGCGGTGAACCCCAAGCGTCCCGAGCTCGATCAACGTGCGGCGAAGCACCGCGTCGATGAAGAAGACATGCGTCGTGCCGTTCGCAGCCAGGCTACGCGCAAGGTATTCGGCGCCGGTCACCGGTTCGGCGTGCGTCATGGATCGTCCCCCCGTGGCGGAGACTGATCTAGAGCAAGTTCCAGCCCGCTGGAAACAGCGCTGCCGCGACAGACCGGCTCAGCAGCCCGTCGAGCCACACGCAGCGGAACAGATCGACAAAGCCGCTGGTCAGCAAGCGCGTGACGTTCGCAGCAGGTCATAACGCAAGCGGGCGTCGTGCATCGCCTTGGCACGATCCAGAAAATCCTGGCCGTGCTGCAGCCGCTGTCTCGCGGAGATGCCTTTCCGTTTGCGCATCAGAAGACTGTGGGCCGCCGAGAACTGCTTCATCGTGACGTCCGCTGCCACCAGCCACTCTCGCTCGTCGCGGGGTTGCAGCGCGGCCATGAATGTCAGCGCGTCCATCCAGCGGGCCGCCTCGTCCACAAACGTCTCGCCGGGCAGCCGGAAAAGGGTCCCGCACAGCGCACCGAACAACCGTTCCATGAACGGATCGTCTCGCCGGCTTGCGCCGGAGCCTTCGCCCGAACCAGGCTGATGATCAGGCGGCTGATGCTTAGGCACGCAGAGCTCGTTTCCAATCTGACGACAGGAACATTAGTAGAACACGCCTCTGTTCGTGTCAAGCCCGCATACCCCTCACCTGACCGCTAACCGTCCCGCCCGGCCGCACCAAACGGCATCATCCAGATCACGTAGTGGCCGGCCGCCATGGGCACCAGAACGGTCTTGTCGATGTCCTCAAGGAACGTCAGTTCGTCCAGCATGTCTTCAAGCTGATAGTCGGCGTAGACCTCCTCCTGCAGGTCGGCACGATAATCCACCGCCAGGGTCAGCGGATCGAGCCTGACCGCCAGCACACGGTGCGGCGCGCGGCCGATCTCGGCCGCGCCGCCCAACAGGATCGCGGGATCCTCCGGCGGCCCTTCCTCCTCCAATTCCGAGGGCCAGCTCGGCGCGGGCAAACGAACAGGCATGGCGTTTCTCCCTTGCTCGTCCCGGTGCGGGAAGCTCAACCGGGATAGATCTGCACGCTACGAGCGACGGTGTCGGCAACATGCTCCTTGGTCACCACGCCCAGCACCCTTTCCGTGCCGCCGTCCCAGCCAACGACAATCGCCATGACGGCGTTACGCTCCCACATCGTGGTGATGACGTCGAACGCGACCTCGGCCTCGCGCACGATGGTGAACCGTGGTTGCACCAGATCGCCCAGGCGCACCGCGCTCGCGGAAACCCCCAGTGTGCGGCGCAGGTCGGTGTTCACCCGCACGCCACCGATCACCGTGCCGCCGCGGGTGACCACCACATGACGCAGCCCGCCCTGCTTCGCCGCCAGCTCCAGGAACCTGGCGAACGGCGTCGCCTCATCCAGCACCAGCACGTCGCGCTCCATGATGTCGCCGGCACTGCGGACCAGGAACATGTTGGCGTGCAGCGCCTTAGGGATCGGATGCCCGCGTCGCGCCAGTTTCATCGTGTAGATGTTCTCGTTCGACAGCATCCGCCGCACGCCCAGCGCCATCGCCACCGCCAGGATCATCGGCAGCACGATCTCGTAATCCCGGGTCATCTCGAAGATCATCGTCACGGCGGTCATCGCCGCACCGGTGCCGCCGCCAACCATCGCCCCCATGCCCACCATCGCGAACGCCGGCAGGCTGATCGGCATCCCCGGCAGCATCGCCTGGACGCCGGAGGCAAAGGCGGCGCCCAGTGCCGCCCCCATGAACAGCGACGGCGAGAATATCCCGCCCGAGGAGCCCGACCCCAGGCTGATCGAGGTCGCCAGCAGCTTGCAGACGAACAGGATCAGCAGAAACCAGGGGACGGTGATCTGGCCATGCAGCATGGCCTGGATCGACGAGTAGCCGACGCCCTCAATGTAATAGTGGCCAGCGCGATCCCACAGCACATACATCACGATGCCGACGAGCAGCATGCCCAGACAATGGCGCAGGTATCGCCCCGGGATCAGGTCAAAGCCATCCTCAAGCCAGTGCAGGCCGCGGATGAACCCCGCCCCGGCGACCCCTGTCAGAGCGCCAAGCAGGGCATAAAGCACCAGCGTCAGCACCGTGCTGACGTCATTGGTGATCGGCGTCAGGTTGGCCGGCACATTGAAGGCCGGCTGGGCGCCAAAAAACAACCGGCCGATGAAGGTCGCGGTGCCGGTCGCCACCGCCACCGGCAGGAACGTGTTGACGCTGATTTCCGGCAGCATTAACTCGGTCGCGAACAAGACCCCGCCGATCGGGGTGTTGAAGGTGGCCGCGATACCCGCGCCGGCGCCGGCGGCAACCAGCGTGATGCGCTGACCCGGCTGCATGCGGATGATCTGGCCAAGCGTCGAGCCCAGTGCCGATCCGATCTGGATGATGGGTCCTTCGCGCCCGACCGCGGCACCGGTGCCGATCGCGATCGCCGAGGCAAGCGATTTCACCACCGCCACCACCGGGCGGATGACCCCCTGCTGGTAGTAGATCGCGTCCATCACCTCGGGCACGCCGTGGCCTTTCGCCTCCGGCGCGAAGTTGGACACGATCCAGGTGACGGCGATGCCACCGATCACCGGCACCAGGATGATCGCCGGCCCCCACGGATTGAACGGCGTGAACATGCTCGAATCGTAGGTGAACGAGAGCTGACCGAGGAAAAACACGTTATGGACCAGCCCGATCAGGCCGCGAAACACGACCGCTCCGAACCCGGTCACGATGCCCACTACCAAAGCCAGCAGCGACAACGGCAGCAGGCTCAGTCGGCGGAATTTGTGCTCGGGCGGGACCGCCGCGGCAGGGGGCGCCCGGGTGGACGTCGGGACAGTCGGCGCATCGCCAGGGTCCGGGGAAGCCGTGTCGTCGTCCATCGCGGCGCGCCTCTGGATGCGAGCGTGGTGCGGAATCCGCAACCGGTCAGCTTGGCCGGATGAAGCGGTCCGATCAGTCGACGGGCGCGGTCAGGCCCAGACTGAAGGCACTTGACCCACCAGCCTGATCGCAACCGGCCCCCGGTCGACCTGAGCGGAGAAGCCATCGTGCACCGAACTCGGCGGTCGCGAAAGGTCCCCCGCGCCACCCACCGTCAGGCCGCGGCACGGATCGCCACGGCTTTGACGTCGTCGCCGACGCCGGCTTCGAAGTCCGCGAAGTTTTCCTCGAACCGCTGGATCAACTGCTTCGCCATCCGGTCGTAGGCCGCCTTGTCGGTCCAGGACTGCCTGGGATCCAGCACCTCGCCCGGAATGCCAGGCACGTGTTCGGGGATCGCCAGGCCGAAAAATGGCTCCTTGCGGAAGGCCGTCTTGGTCAACGAATCATCCAGCGCTGCGCGCAGCAGCGCCCGCGTGTGCTTGATGCTCATGCGCTGGCCGACGCCGAACTGGCCGCCGCTCCAGCCGGTGTTGACCAGCCAGCAGGTCGCACCGTGCCGAGCGATCAGGTCGGCGAACATCTGCCCGTACACCTCTGGGCGGCGCGGCAGGAACGGGTGGGCGAAGCAGGTGCTGAACGTGGCCTTCGGCTCGTCGCCAAGCCCCTTCTCGGTGCCGGCGACCAGCGCGGTATAGCCCGATATGAAGTGATACATCGCCTGCGCCGGGGTCAGCCGAGAGATCGGCGGCAGCACGCCGAACGCGTCACAGGTCAGCATGAAGACGTTCCTGGGCTGACCGCCACGCCCGGTCAGATCGACGTTCGGGATGAACTCGACCGGGTAACAGGACCGCGTATTCTCGGTCAGCGACCCATCCTCCAGATCGAGGTTGCCGTTCGCATCGCCGATCACGTTCTCCAGCACCGACCCGAAGCGGTTGGACGCGGCCCAGATCTCGGGTTCGGCCTCCTGCGACAGATTGATCACCTTGGCATAGCAGCCGCCTTCGAAGTTGAAGGTGCCGGTCTCGCCCCAGCCATGCTCGTCGTCGCCGATCAGCTTGCGATCGGGATCGGATGACAAGGTGGTCTTGCCGGTGCCGGACAGGCCAAAAAACAACGCGACATCGCCATCCTCGCCGACGTTGGCGCTGCAATGCATCGGCATCACCCCCTTTGGCGGCAGCAGCCAGTTCATCACGGTGAAAATCGACTTCTTCACCTCGCCCGCGTACTCGCTGCCGGCGATGACGACCAGCCTCTGCTCGAACGACAAGGCGATGGTGGTCGAGGACCGCACGCAATCGCCCTCAGGGTCGGTCTGGAACAGCGGCGCGTGCAGGATGACGTAGTCGGGCACAAAGTCGGCAAGCTCCGCCGCGAGTGGGCGAATGAACATGTTGCGGGCGAACAGGGCATTCCAGGCCTGCGTCGTCACCAGCCGGACCCGCACGCGATGCGCCGGATCGGCGCCGGCATACAAATCCTGGGTGAACAGGTCCTGACCCTGCAGATAGGCCTGCACGCGCCCCTTGATGGCATTGAAGCGATCGACCGGCATCGGCTGGTTGACCTTGCCCCACCAGATGTCCGCCGTCACCGACGGCTCGTCCACCACGAACTTGTCCTGCACGGAGCGTCCGGTGTGCACGCCGGTCTCAACCATGAACGCGCCGTCGACCGACAACCGGCCCTCGTCGCGGCGCAACGCCTCGGCGACCAGAGCGGGCGCGGTCTGATTGGAATGCACCGGGCGCGAGGCGAAGACCCCGGTCCCGGTCAGCGCCTTCGCAGCCTGTTTCTTCCAGTCGTTCTGCCAGGCGGTCACATGCGTCAATGTCCGGTTTCCTACCTTCGGTTGCATTCGTGCATGCGGCGACCCTTCGCGCCCCGCCTCGACCGGGCCGGTTCGCGCGCCACCACAGGCACCGTCTTTACCAGACTATAGGCAACGTTACCCCAATGACAAAGCCGCTAGTTCAACATGTTGACCGTCGCCGGGGGTAACGGCGGACGTTGATCGGCCGCCGCGTCCGCTATCCCGCGGGACCACGGCGGTCAGGCGCCCCCGCACCGCGAGCACAACCCGCGCTGCCGCGGCATGATCCGATCACCCGACCCCGCCTGCATCCATCTCCAACCGGCCACCGATGAAGACCCTGTGAAAGGTGAGGCAGCCGCGGCCAAACCGAGGTACGGCACGGGTCGCGGGATCTTGTACCGGCCGCGGCATCCGTCATCAGTCTCAACCTCGAGCTCGACCGCCGGGAGGAAAATTATGCCTATTGCAGTTTGACAACGGAAAGGTAGAACGTCCCGGCCTCCTGGACTCGTTATTGGACGGCACCGTATCCGCTCACAGAAGGAGGTCGCATATGCAAATACCGTTGGTCATCGCGGCCTGTGGCGTGGCGATCGTCTTCGCTCTGTATGCGGCCTCGGACACCCCACCCTCGGGAGCCCGGGCCGGGCGACCGGAAACCGTCGATCCCATCAGTGGCGTGATCATCCCGGCGCAGCCGGCCGGCGAGAGCCGATAATCCCAGGGGTTACGGACCGCCAGGCCAGCGGGCCGCCGGATCAGTGAGCCGCCGGATCAATGGGCCGCCGGATCAATGGGCCCGCCACGATCCCGACCCGCCGCTGCTCACGATACCGCTTCACCCGTTACGGCGGAGAACCAGATTTCCACCACCTCCGGCGGATCCGACGGCTGGCGTTCCGAACGTTCCAGACCGGGCGGCAATTGCCTGACGATTTCGCTCAGCGAGTCGGCGATCAGCACGTAGGCCGTCTGACCTTCGGTCACCAGACGGGCGACCAACTTCCCCGGATACGCCGGCAAGCCACGCATGACGACCCAGCCCACCATCGGGAAGGTGCGGTCCGCATAGGCGTGCAGCCCCTGTGCTGCGGCGGCATTGAGAATTTGGTCAGGCATACCTGTGTATAACATTTTATGGTAACAGAATGCTATCATAATGATAAGCGACGGTTCTGGCCCGATGCCGGATCCGGCCGCCATGTCGGCACGGACAATCCGTCAGGCTGGAACACACAATCATCAGAATTCGCCGCCCCGGATGACGCCACCGCGGATAACCATTTGGCATTGGCAGGCGTGGGGTCAACAGGACAAGCCGGTCGTGCCGCTGGATGACCACAGGCCGGCCGCTCCTCGACGCTCGCGAACGTGGTCGCCGCCGCCCGCGGACCGACGCGCGAGCCGGGACCGCGAACCCGCAAGCGCCCGCCATCACACGACAACGTGCGCCACGCAGCCGTCGCCTTTCGGCATTGCAACCCGTTCGTCATCTTTACGTCACGCGGCTTACGCATCGCCCCGATACATCACCCCGACTGATCTCACGGGGAATGTCAGGCAATGCGCCCACGCCAACATCGTCTACTCTCGACCACGGCCGCTCTGGCCTTGACCGTGCTCTGCGGCACGGCGCAGCCGGCGAGCGCCGGATCGACCGTGCCCGCGGTCAGCGCCGGCTACGAGCATGTGCTGCTGCTCAGCGTCGACGGCATCCACGCCGTGGACCTGGCCAAATGGATACAGAACAATCCGAACAGCAACTTCGCCAAGCTGGCCGCCAGCGGCATCATCTACCCGAACGCCTTCACCACCGCGCCGTCCGACAGCTATCCCGGAATGATCGCCCAGATGACCGGCGCGTCGCCAAAAACCGCTGGCCTGTTTTACGACGACAGCTACGACCGCACCGTCTATCCGTCCAAGGCATCCTATACCAGCCAAGGCATGGCAGACCCCGGTTGCACCGGTACACCGGGTGCCGAACTGACCAACTTCGAAGAACTCGACTACAGCTACGACTTTAGCACCGGCCTGGTGAAGGACGTCACCGGCGGCGGCACCCTCGGTCAGGTCGACACGCAGCTGGATCCGGACAATATGCAGCGCCGCCTGGTCAATGGCGCGTGCACGCCGATCTACCCGCATCAGTACATCCGCACCAACACCATCTTCGAGATCATCAAGCAAGCCGGCGGGGTCACCGCCTGGTCCGATAAGCATCCGGCCTACGAGGTCCTCAACGGCCCCTCCGGCAAGGGCATCGACGACCTGTTCGCGCCGGAGATCAACTCCCAGATGATCCTTCCTGGGGCGCCGGCCGGGGTCGACAACACCACCAGCTATGCCGCGGTGCGCGCCTATGACACCCTGAAGGTCAACGCCGTCGTCAACTGGATCGACGGCCTGAACAGCACCGCTACCGCCCATCCCGGTGTGCCGGCGATCTTCGGCATGAACTTCCAGGCGGTCAGCGTCGGCCAGAAGCTTGCGAAGGCCGGCTATGGCGACGACCCCAGCCTGACCGGTGGTTATCTCGACAGCAACGCCACACCGGGCAACGCGCTGACCCTGCAATTGCAGTTCGTCGATGACGCGATCGGCAGGTTCAAGCAGGAACTGGCCAAACAGGGCATCGACGGCTCGACCCTGATCATCGTCAGCGCCAAGCACGGCCAGTCGCCGATCGATCCGAAGGACCGCGTCATCCAGTCGGATGCCCCGTTCAAGGGCACGCCCGGCTTCGGCACCCATGGCTTCGAGATCTGCGACGACGTCGGGTTGATCTGGCTGCAGCCTGATCTGCAGCAGGCCAACTATGATGCCGCCAAGGCCTATCTGCTGGCCAACGCCGGCAAGCTTCACATCCAACAACTGCTTGACCGGACCTCGCTGACGCCGCTTTACGGCGACCCGTTCGAGAACAGCCGCGTGCCCGATTTCGTGGCGGTGACCGACCACGGCGTCATCTGCACCGGCGGCACGAAACTGTCTGAGCATGGCGGCTTCTCCGACGACGACCGCAACGTGGCGCTGCTGCTCTCGGCGCCGAAGATCGCGCCGCGGGTGGTTGAGACCCTGTCCTACACGACGCAGATCGCGCCGACGATCCTGACCGCGCTCGGTCTCGATCCAAACCGGCTCAAGGGCGTGCGCAGCGAGCACACCAAGGTGCTTGGCAAGTAGCGCAACATCAACCTGACCGGAAAAGTCTGGCTGGCAAAGTTGCTCGTGAAAACAATAAGCCAGAGCGCGCTGACTGCTTATGGTCAGCGCGCTCTCGTCACGTATGATACGGCCATACTCGTCGACACGAGCGTCCGCCGGTATGTGCACCGCGTGATCGCAGGTCAGCTTGTCTCCACGGGTTGATCCGCTCGCAGGAACATGACGGGCATACGCACGGCCAGCAGCCCCAATAACCCCAGCCACCAATCCATCGACGCGGTCGATTGGCAAGCCAACTGAAAATATTCTTGCACATCAAGGAATTTTAGCCTAGTGTCGGGCACCGACCCAACCAGTGTCGAGGCCAGTCCCCCTATGTCTTTCCCCACCGGACTACCCCAGGCCATCCTGGAAACGGTGCTTACCCGTCTCGCCCTCTTGTTCCTCTCCGGCGCCCACGGTGACCTCGTCGCCGCTCGGTTCGCCGCCAGCGAGATGCTCCAGGCCTACAACGTCGAGACCCCGGACCAACTCTGCCTTGCCGCCGAGGTCATCAGCTTCGGCCTTCATGCCGTGGAAGCCCTTGGTCAGGCAGCCAACCCCGAATTGTCGCTGAACCGGATCCTCCGCCTGCGGAGCAGCGCCGTCAGTCTCAGTCGAGAGGCCCATAAATCCCAGCGGAAATTGGACCAGCTTCAGCGCGCCGGCCGGGCCGGCAGCCAACGCGCGCCAGCCGCCGATCAACCGCGGCCCGGCGGGCACCGGATGGAAGCCGCGGTTCACCACCCGCCACAGGCCGCCGCGCACCCACCGACCGCCGAAAGCCCACCAGCCGCCGGGCACCCCGAGGTCGACAAATCAGCCGAGGTGTTGGCGGAAGCCTCGCGACAGGCCAGCTCGCGACAGGCCAGGCGGGCGGTCGGCAAGGCCTCGGGGAAAGCCTTTTTGCAGTCGTTCCACAAACGCGAGATGACCCGGCGCATCACCGAAAATCTGCAGCGAAATCAGGCCCGGCACCTGGCTCGCACCCTGCCGGACGACACGACATCCCTGGATCCGGAACTCGTCCGCTTGCTGCCCGCCAATCCGAACCCGGCCACCGCGCGACGAGGTGACGGGCCGGCAGCTTCCCACCAAGACCCCCCGGCCGCTGCGTAGAGCTTGATCGCTTCAGGTTGCGGCGATCACGCCCTGATCGCCGTTGTTTGAGAGGGCGATTGAAGTCCGAGGTTGTTTCACCCTCAGACAATGGCTCTGAAGCGCGTCCGCCATGGCATGCGCCTGGCCCGCGACAGCCGTTGCACCAGCAGATCGCGATATCCGCCTTGGTCCGATCGGTGGCAGCGCGGGAGGCGGCTCGTATTGGCCTCGGGCGACCCATCCGGCCCTTCTGGCAGCGGGCGGCGCTCGTCGCGCCGTGCCGCCGTGATCTCTCCCGCTCACACGCAATCCAGCAACACGCGCGCTCAAACGCGATCCACCAGAACGCGCGTTCGCACGCGACGCAGAGCTATCCCGCGCGGCTACCCGCGTGCCTCTCCAATACCCGGCAGATCGTCCGTCATCCCGGCGAGCACCTCGGCCACATGGCGGACATGGGTGCGGTGTCCCTCGCGTCGCAGCCGGCCGGCGATGTTCAGCAGGCAGCCCAGATCACCCGCCAGCACCGTCTCGGCGCCGGTGGCCACGATGTCCTTGCTCTTGTCGGCCACCATCCGCACCGAGATGTCCGGATACTTCACGCAGAACGTGCCGCCGAACCCGCAGCAGATCTCCGGTTCGGTCATCTCCACCAGGGTCGCGCCGGCAGATTTCAGCAGATCACGCGGCTGCTGCTTGATCCCCATCTCGCGCAGTCCGGAACAGCCATCGTGATAGGTGACCAGGCCGCCGAACGAGGCTTTGCCGACATCCCGCACCCCCAGTACATCAGTCAGGAAACTCACCAGCTCGAACACCCGCGAGGCCATCGCGTCGGCCACCGCCCGCAGGTTCGGATCATCGTCGAACAGATGCGGCAGGTGGTGGCGCAACATCCCGGCGCAAGATCCCGAGGGCGCGACGATGTAATCATAGCCGCGAAATGCCTCCACGATCCCCGCCGCCAGATCGCGCGCCGTCTTCCGATCGCCGGAATTATAGGCCGGTTGGCCACAGCAGGTCTGCGCCCGCGGCACCTCCACCTGGCATCCCGCCTGCTCCAGCAGCCTAATCGCGGCGAAACCGACCGACGGTCGGTGCAGATCAACCAAGCAGGTCACGAACAACGCGACCCGCGGCTTGCTGGCGCTCATGGCAAACCCGTGCCGCTCATGGCAAACCCCTGGCGCTCACGTCAAGCTCCCTGGCGCTCATGGCAAACCCCCTGGGTCAGCCGCTGCGCGCAGTGACCAGCCGCCATGTCGGGTCCTGCTGCGTCAGGTCGCGCTCGAATGTCCACAGATCGGTGATCTCGGTGATCGCGTCGGCTCCGGTCAACGGCCGGCCGTCCCGGTCCTTGGTGTAGCTGATCTGGTCGGACACGATGCGAACGGTTATCGATCCGGTGCTGCCTTTCACGTCCGCCCGCTCGATGCCCAGGTTCTGTATCGACTTGATCTCGCTGATCTGGGTTTCACCAGCCTTTTCCCGGGCGCCGATGGCCTGCTCGAACGCGCTATAGGTTTCATCTGCCAGCAACGACCGCAACGCCACCCGATCGCCGCCGGCGAACGCCGCGACGATCATCCGGAACGCCTGATCGGCGCCGGACAGGAAGCGGGCGGGCTCGAAGCCGCGGTCCAGTGTCCGCATCTGCGCCAGGGCCTGCCCGGTCGGCGAGGCCGCCTCCGGCACGGTCTGACTGGCCGCCGGCTGCGGCGGTTCGGCCTTGGCCTCGATAATCGGCCCGGCGGCTGGGCGGCTGGGACCAGACTGAACCGGCGGCGCCTGGCGCTCGAAACCGGTGCGCTTGCCCAGGATGTTGCGCAGCCGCAGCACAAGGAAGGCCGCGATCATCCCAAAAAGGACCAGATCAATCGGAAATCCGCCGCTCGCACCCATGCCATTGCCTCCTTAGCACACCAGAGATAGGCGTGAGCATGGGAGATGACAAACGAATCCCGGCCCGGTTCGCCCAAAACCGCGGCATCCGCCGGACTTGCGGCGCGATCGGGGCGTCTGTATGGCCCCGGCATGATCCTGCTGCGCCATGGCCAGAGCGAATTCAACCTGCATTTCAGCGCCACCCGCCGCGATCCCGGCATCGTCGATCCGCGCCTGACCGACCTCGGCCACGCCCAGGCCAGGGACGCCGCGCAACAGCTTCTGGGTCAAGCTATCGAGCGGATCATCGTCTCGCCCTATACCCGAACCCTGCAGACCGTCGGTCCGGTCGCCGCCCTGCTGCGCGTTCCGGTCATCATCGATCCGATCGTGCGCGAACGTTACGCTTTCGCTTGTGACGTCGGATCGTCCCGCACGGCGTTGCAGCGCGATTGGCCAGCACACGATTTCTCGCGAATTCAGGAGGTCTGGTGGCCCAACGAGGAAGAACCAGAAGCCGCTGTCGTCGACCGGGCGGCGCGGTTCCGCGGCACGCTGGCGCAGCGGCACGATTGGGCCAATACCTTGGTGGTCAGTCACTGGGGCTTCATCCTCAGCCTGACTGGGCAAAGCGTCGCCAACGGTCAATGGCTGCGCTGCGATCCCAATGAAGCGGCTCCGGACCGTCTAATCTGGCGCGCCTGAGCCACCGGCGAACCGGATCGCCGGTGGCAATCACCCATCAACCATGCTACCCGGCGCGCCTCGCCACCCCCGCACCGCCGCGCAGCGTACCAGAAGACCCGCAGCGCAGCGGCAGAACAGACAGCGCCGTGCTGCGTCCAAACGGACGTGGCACATTATTGAAACGGAGCCTGCAATGTCCGAGACCACACCCGCCCCGCAGCCCACCGGCCAGCCGGTCCAGCCGCTGGTGGTCAACATCCAGTACGTGAAGGATCTGTCCTTCGAAGTACCGGGTGCGCCGCAGATTTTCAGCCAGCTCAAGGCGCCGCCGCAGGTCAGCATCAATCTTGATGTGCAGGCGCGCCGGGTGCAGGAAGGCCAAAGCATCTTCGAGGTCACGGTCGTCATCCGAGCCGAAGCACACGATGCCGCGGCTCTGGCAAACGGCGTCGCGAACACGCCGTCGCCGACGGTTTTTGTCGCGGAGCTGACCTACGCCGGCGTGTTCACGCTGAACGGCATTCCCGACAATGCGATCGAGCCGCTGCTGTTGGTGGAGTGTCCGCGCATCCTGTTTCCGTTCGCCCGCAACATCCTGTCCGACGTGACACGCGATGGCGGCTTTCCGCCGGTCCTGCTGCAGCCGATCGATTTCGTGGCGCTCTGGCAGTCCCGCCGCAACCAGCAGGGTGCCGCCGCCCCGGTCCTGGCCTGATCAGACGTCAAGCCGAACCGGGTCCACGGCAGCGGCACGCCCTCATTCATGCTCGAACGCCTGATCCGGAATTTCCGTCGCCGCGGGCTTGCCGACGTCAGGTGCGACCACCAAACGAGAGGCCTCCGGCAGCTGAAGGACGGCCGCCACCCGGCGCGCCTGCATGCCCGCCGCGAAGGAGTTGCAGGCTCGGCTCCACAGTTCGCCGATCGCGTAATCGGCGTGATAGGTCCCTGCCGGCAACCCATCGAGCGTCGCGCGGCTGCCGGGATCCAGAAACACCGACCAGACCACAGCGCCCTTGTCGTCTCGCAGCTTGACCACGGCCGGCTCCACCGCCCGGTTCTCCAACTCCAGCGTCGCGCCACCATGACCATGCTGCTCCAGCAGTTCCCCATCATGCGGCGTCGACCCGGCGTTGTAGCCACAGTAGGCTCGCCGAGCGGCGACCGCATTGCCGGGAGTAAGGTGGTCGGCGCGGATGAAGCCGCTGGCGTGGTCGTTCAACAGCACCTCCAGCATACCGTTCTCACGCACCAGTCGCACCGCCTGGACCGCGCTGAACGGCGGAAGCTGACCAAGCGGAACCAAGCCGTCGCGTCCGGCGTCCCAGCGCCACAGCACCGCCGCGTCGGCCGCTGGCGAGACGTAGAAATTGGGCATGCCGGCCAGCCGCACCGGCGTTGGCCCGTACAGCACCGCCTGATGCGCACTCGGCGAAAGTGGCGCGACGGTCGCGGCGTTTGGCCTGATGCCGTCACTCACCGCGCGCGACTGGCCGAGCAGATGCACCGTCGCCTGGTAAATGCACAGGCAGAGGAAGGCGGCGAAGCCAACCCACAGCACGGCCGGAAGGTCCGAGAAACGAGGCTGCCGGGTCGGCGCTGGCGGCTGCGGATCGGCTGGCTTCCGCACGACGATCACCTCGGGCTCGTTGGCACCTCGCGCGGCCTCCCGGGCTTTGCGATCATACACGCCGCGCCGCTGGCTGTTCGACAGCACGTCATAGGCCTGCTTCGCCGCCACGAACGCCGTCGCGTTTCCGGTCTTCGGCACATCCGGGTGCAACACGCGGGCCTTCGCCCGGTAGGCCGCGATGATGTCGGCGCGGGTTGCTGCCGGCTGCAGTCCAAGACGGTCGTAATAGCCGTCGGGATCCAGTCTTGTTCGCGATGGCAGCATGTGGATTAGATGTGAGGTCCAACAAGAAGCGGCAGCACGTGCCGGCCGGGGCACGGAGCAGCAAAGGTGTCTATAACAGAACAATCTGGCGCTCGTTGACCAGTTTGGGGAGAATGCGTGTCGAGAGGACAAAAAGGCGCCCTCCGCTGGGCGGCGCTGGTCGTGCTGCTGGCAGGTGGCTTCATGCCGCCGCTGGATTTCTTCATCGTCAACGTCGCCCTTTCATCAATCCACCAGAGTCTGCGGGCGACTCCGGCGGAACTGCAACTGGTGATCTCCGGCTACGCCTGCGGATATGGGGTTTTCCTGATCACCGGCGGCAGGTTGGGCGATCTTTACGGACGCAAACGCTGCTTTCTGATCGGCATGGCGGGATTCTCGTTGGCCAGCCTGGGCTGCGGCATCGCGTCTTCGGCGGCGACATTGGTGGTGGCCCGCGTTGTTCAGGGCTCCGCGGCCGCCTTGCTGCTGCCTCAGGTCCTCGGCTCCATCCGGGCGCTGTTCCCAAACGAGCGGGAACTGGCGAAGGCGATGAGCGCGTACGGTATCATGATGGGCATGGCGGCGGCGATCGGCCAGTTCAGCGGGGGCGCGCTGATCCAGTGGAACCCGGCCGAGCTGGGTTGGCGGGCGATTTTCCTGCTGACCCTGCCGGTGTGCGCGGTAACCCTGGTCCTGGGCTGGAAGCTGGTGCCCGAGACCGGTGGGGGCGGCAACGTCCGCCTGGACATGGGCGGCGCGGCGCTGATCTCGCTGACCTTGGCCGCCATCGTCGTGCCGCTGTCGGAGGGCCGGGAACAGGGCTGGCCAGGCTGGGTGTTCGCCGCCCTGGGGTGCGTGCCGTTGCTGAGCGCCGCGTTCTTCTGGTACGAATCACGGTTAGGTCGCATCGGCGGCATGCCGCTAGTGGACCTCGCGCTGCTGCGGATCGCCAGTTTCCGCCGCGGCGTGCTGGTCGCCGCGTTGTTCTTTTTCACCACCAGCTTCTACCTGCTGTTCGGCCTGTACCAGCAGGAGGGTCGCGGCATGGCCCCGTTGGAGGTTGGCCTGACGATCGTTCCCTACGGGATCGGCCTGTTCATCGGTCCTCTGATCAGCGCGCCGCTGGTCAGACTGCGTTCCAGGCTGCTGTCGATCGGCATGGGGATCGAAGTTGTCTTCTATGCGCTTATCGGCCTGCTGGTGGCGCTTGGCATCGTCGGCATCCCGCTGACGGCTGCCGTTTTGCTGGCCGGTCTTGGACAAGGCATTGCGTTCCCCCGTCTGTTCGCGACGGTGCTGGGCGAGGTGCCCGCGGCGCAGGCCGGGGTCGCCGCCGGCATCACCAATTCCGCCATGCAGATTGGCGCCGCCATCAGTGTCGCCGCCATCGGCAGCCTGTTCTTCATGGTTCTCGGCGGCCGGACGGGGCAGAGTGCCTACGCCGACGCCTTCTCGATCGCGCAATGGACCGCGACAGCCGGCCTGTTTGTCGCCCTGCTGATCTCGTTTCCGCCGCGGCGGCGATCGCTCGCCACGCCAAATTAACAATCGGCTGCATACTTGCAGGTTGGGCACGTCAATGAGTATGCAGCGTCCATGCGATCCATATCCTCGAACCCGCGCGCTGTCGGCTCGCTTGTGCTCACTGGCAGCCTGATCCTGCTGGCCGGCTGCAGTGGCGACAAGCTGGCTCGCACCTTCGGTCTGACCCGGGACGCACCCGACGAGTACACGGTGACCACCCGTGCGCCGCTGTCGATGCCGCCGGACTACAGCCTGCGTCCGCCTCGGCCGGGCGTGCCGCGGCCTCAGGAGCAGAGCGAGCGGGCGCAGGCCGAGGCGGCCCTGGTGCCGGAAACCGCGCTGAACGGACCGCAGAACAGCGCGAGCGCTGGTCAGGCCGCACTGGTGCAGGAGGCCGGGCCGCCGGCCCCCAGCGACATCCGCCGCTCGGTCGATCAGGATGCCCGCTATGCCGAGGACGACCAGAGCCTGATCGACAAGATACTGTACTGGCGCAAACCGAACACCGAGCTGGCGCAGGTCGATCCGCGGAAGGAATCGCAGCGTCTGCGGCAGGCCGCCGCGCTGGGCCAGAAGCCTGATACCGGCGAAACCCCGATCATTCAGCAGACCCAGAGCGGCTGGTTCACCAACCTGTTCTCCTGGTTGTAGGCCCGCCGGCGGGTGACCCCCGACGTCCATTTCGTCCAGGGCCAGGACGGCCCGATCCTGGTGGGTTCGGGCGATGGGACACTTTGCTGCCCCTGCGGCAATATCTTGATCGCCGCCTACCAAGCTGACCAGTTCCTTGGGATCGGCATTCGCTGCGGGCGCTGCGCAATCATCACGGTATCGCCGCAACTGGCCGAGGGCCGGATGCTGCCAGCCAGGCTGATCATTGCTGAACCATCCTCGCAGCCTCGATCCGGCACCATGACAGTATCGTCCGACAGCGCGGTGGTAGGTCGAGCGGAGATGGACCGGCTGGGGCCGTTGTTCCGGCCGACGACGCCGCCTGATTCGACCTATCGGATCACCGCGACGCTGCTGGACGAGGTCGCCGCCGCCTTCCAGCGCCACACCGGCGGCCGGTTGCCTGCTGTCGAAGCGGATCCGTCCGATCCGTTCGCCGGGGTTCGCGGTCACCCGCTGGCCTGGGCGGTCCGGCATCTGCGGGCCAGGGTCCGCAGCGGGACATGGGCCTGCATGGAGGACGCGGCGACCGCCAATGCGGTGACCCATGTCACCGGCTTCCTGCATTTTGTCGCCACCTGGTCGCGCCATCCGCTGTTTCCGGTCATGGCGGCCTCGGCTGGCGAGGGTGGCTTCTCGTTGCATGGGCTGGCGTTGTTCGCGGCCGCCCATGCCCTGACGATGATGGGGAACCGCGTCGGGTTCCGCGCGCCCACCGAGCATCCTGGCCGTATCGAAACCTTCGATCTGGCCGTCGGGGCCAGCGAAGTGGTTTCGGTCAAGCTGGAGGTTTTCGACCGCTTCGAGTACCCGTTCGGCCGCGCTTGGGATCACGCCACCCTGCGCGCGGCGGTTTCGCAGGCCGTGGCCGGCGCGCAGGGACGCATCAACATGCGCAATCCAGGCCTGCTGCTGCTGTCGCCGGGCACCGCGTTGCTGGGATTTGACGAGGCGCTGATCGAGGCGGTGAAGCGCGCGATGCAGTCCGTGGGCGGCAAGAATCGCGGGTTGATGGCGGTGGCACCGATCGTGCTGCGGCTGCAGCCGATGCCCGACGCGAGCACGGTCAGATTTGGCTTCGGGTTGTTTCCGGTGCGGAACACACACCGCCGCGACAGCGACGGGCTGAGCGTTGGTCAAGCCGTGGTGTGACACCCGGTGACCACATGCAGCGTAGATCCGCGCCACCGTGGCAACCGGGGCGTCATCCTTGGTCGGCCATGGCCGCCCCGCGGTGCTCGATTTCCGCTGTCGTCATGTCTTCGATGTGGGTCGATAGGTGCCAGGTGTGGCCGAAAGGATCGAGCAGCGAACCCAGACGATCGCCGTAGAACTGGTCCTCGGGTTGGCGTTTGACAGTCGCGCCGGCGGAGACTGCCTTGGCAAACACCGACCGGGTTTCGACATCTCCGCAGACGGACCCAGACTGGTCGAAATGCCTCGCGCTGTTCGTCATGCGCCTGAACGTCCGCAAGCTGCAGATCGTTGGCGCGACGCCGGGCGGTTTTCGTCGGGTCGGCGTGGTGTTCGGAGGATCATTCGCGGGTGAGCGGCTGGACGGCGAGGTGCTGGACGGCGGCAATGACTGGCAGCTGTCGCGCGATGACGGGGCGTTGGCCCTGGACGTCCGGCTCGTCCTCCAAACGACTGACGGTGCTATGATCGAAATGGTTTACCGCGGGCTTCGTCATGGGCCGCTCGAAATACTGGAACGGATCGAGAAAGGCGAAGCCGTCGATCCCTCCAGCTGCTACTTCCGGATTACACCATACTTCGAGACGGCCGCACTGCAGTACGGCTGGCTGAACCGCGTCGTGTCCGTTGGCGCCGGTCATCGCCAAGCCAATGGTGTAGTCTACAGCATTTTTGAGGTTCTGTGAGCCGCCGAGAATAGGACTGGACGTAATGACCATCCGTCTTTCCGGCTGCAAGCGGATCAACCGTCAAATCCAAGGGAGCACAACATGCCAAAGACCACGCCAGAACAGAACAAGGCGATCGTCCTGGAGGCTTTCGATACCCTGTTTAACAAACGCGACTATGCCGCAGCGGAACAGTTCTGGTCTCCCGGCTACTTACAGCACAGCGCCCACATCCGCACCCGGGCGCTCCGGGCTTTTCGATCTCGTCCGCTCACTGCCGGATGCTGCTTGTTACGAAAACCAGCTCGTTGTCGCCGAGGGTGACTATGTGATTGCGCACGGGCGCTTCTCCGGCAGCGGCCGCCCCGCCGCGTGGATTGCGGCGGACATAATTCGCTTTGAGGATGGCAAGCTCGCCGAGCACTGGGACGTCCTCCAGGACGAGGCTACCCGGGCTGAATCCGCGAGTAAATTGCCGATGTTTGGGGAGAGCTTTCCAACCCCTAACCCGCTGTGACTTGCCGTTCCTCATGCTCGAATTTCGGGCCCCTGGGCCTGCCTGTTGGTTGCCGCCCAAGGCGAGTAGGGGGACAGAACTTAGGCGTTCTCCTGTTTTCTCGGTGATGATCGGCTATGCCATTCGATCAAGGACTCCGGATCGACGCCAGAACGGACAGACGACCTTACAGACTGGCGTCAAACAATGGCAGTCGATCCGGCTGGAGGCTACGTGCTCGAGCTTGCTTCGCTAGAACAGGCTCTGTTGGTGCTGGACAACAGCAGCTTTCGTAAGGCAGCCGATCTGCTTGGTGTTCGACCGTCTGTCGTCAGCCGCCGCGTTCGCGCCCTTGAGGATGGCATCGGCGTAAGCCTATTTCAGCGGCAGAGCCAGGGCACTCAGCCGACGATCGTCGGACGGCGCTTGCTCACACGAAGCCGGGCGATCATCGCGGCGGCCAGTTCGGTCGATGAAGCCGCGCAGCACCTCGCGCGCGTCGGCACCCTCCTCGCGGGCGCGGTTCTCGTAAAGCCAGCCCTCGGCGCGTGACGCCTGCTCGGCGGGCGGCAGATACAGGAAGGTCAGGTAGTAGGTGCTCTCGTAGTGAGCGCCGGCCTCCTCGAATTGCGCCCGACGCTCGAAATCGACCAGCGACGACGCGGGATCGGGAAAGCTCGAAGGCGGGTAGCCGAACGCAGCGTTGCGCTGCACCTCGACGAACACAGCCCAACGCGAGCCGATGCGGCGGAGCGCGTTGTTGAGCCGGGCCGACGCGCCGACCAGTTCGGCAGGTGTGGCGCTGTCGAGGTCGGGTCCGCGGAACCGAGCGGTCCGTTGCAGGCTCCCATCCTTGTTCAGGATCACGCCCGGCGCGGCCAGCGCCGCCCACGGCAGGAAATCCGCCAGCATCGCGTTCGTCTTGCGGTATTCGGCCAGGTGCATCATCGGCTCAGGCCGCCAGATAGCCGGGGATGCGCAGATGGCGGCGCACGACGTCGACGAACTGCGGGTCGCGCTTGGCAGCCCAGACGGCCGCGGCGTGGCCGATCGCCCAAAGCAGCAGGCCGGGGATCCATAGGCGCAGACCGAGGCCGAGCGCCGCGGCCAGCGTGCCGTTTAGGATGGCGACGGAACGGGTTGCACCGCCCATGAGGATCGGCTCGGCCAAAGAACGATGCGCCGGCGCCTTGAAGCCGGGCGCGCCCTCACGCTCAGCGGCAAAGCTGGACATCAGATCAGCGCCCCGCCGCCGAACGAGAAGAACGACAGAAAGAAGCTCGACGCGGCGAACGCGATCGACAGGCCGAACACGATCTGGATCAGCCGGCGGAAGCCGCCCGACGTGTCGCCGAAGGCGAGCGTCAGACCCGTGACGATGATGACGATCACCGCAAGGATCTTGGCGACCGGCCCCTCGATCGATTGCAGGATTTGGTTGAGCGGCTGCTCCTACGGCATGTTTGCGCCGGCGGCGTATGCCGGCGCGGCGGCAAATAGCGCGAGCGCCGTAAACGCGGCGGTCGAGAAGCGGTCACGCTTGCCGGCGTAATGTCGTCCGACACTTCGAGGTGGGCGAGCGCCCGGCGCCCTGGCAGGGCACGCGGCTGGCACTCGTCACCGGTGCGTCTTCCGGCATTGGCCAGGCTTTTGCCCGGCGGTTGGGGGGCGATGGCTACGATCTCGTTGTCGTCGGCCGTCGCCGCGATCGGCTCGAAGAGCTCGTCGCAGCACTTCCCGGCGTTGAGGTTCGTCCCCTCATTGCCGACCTTGGCACCGATGCTGGTGTGGAGGCGGTCGCCGAGATGTGCGAACGCGAGGCGCTTACCATGCTCGTCAACAACGCCGGCGTGGCGCACTACATGCCGTTCACCGAACTGCCGGCAAGCAAGGCGAGCGAGCTTCTGCACGTGAAGGTCGTCGCACCCACGATGCTGGCGCGCGCCGCCTCGGCTGGCATGGCGGCGAGGGGCGAGGGCACGATCATCAACGTGTCAGGCATGCTTGCATTCGGCGGGCCGGCGCCCCTCGGGAAGGCGCCTGGTCGCGCCGTGTACGTGGGAACGCTGGCCCATATCGTGGCACTCTCACAGGCTCTCCACGAGGAGCTCAAACCCCGAGGCTTGCGGATACAGGCGCTCTGCCCCGGGATCGTCGCGACTGAGTTCCATGAACGTCAGGGCATGGATCTCAGCGCGATTCCTCGCATGTCGGCCGAGGATGTCGTGACAGCCAGCTTGCAAGGGCTTGCGATCGGCGAGGTCATCTGTGCGCCCGGGGTGGAACGGTCGGACCTTCTCGACGCCGTGTTCCAAGCCGATCTGGCGGCGTTTGGCGCACAGGCGCCGCAGCTTGCGAAGCGTTACTTTACTTCGTGAGGACCAGCGCTCGTGCCAACCTCTGGCGAGCCACGCTAAAGCGGGCGTTCACGTCATCCTCTCTGCGAGAGAAGCCGAATCAAAAGATCTACACTCTGGCCGACGCTGGAAAGTCCCTTTGCAGGCCGCATTCTGCCGCTGGCTTCAAGATCGATGAGGCCGTGCATGGCGGCATAGAGCAGACCGGAGAGGGAGGTATTTGACACGTCTGGCAGTTCCCGCGCGGACTGACACTCCTGAACGAGTGCTCCAAACTCGGCGAACGCCATCAAAGCGGCCTGTTCGATTTCGCCGCCGAGTGCTGCAATGTCGGGGTTGCTGAAGAGCAGCCGGTAACGCGCGGGGTGCGCGCGCCCGTAATCGATGACGTCCCTGAGCGCCCGCTTCAGCTTGGTCGTGGGCCTCGAGGAGGACTGACGGATGCCGATGAAGATCTCGGTCAGCATCTTGAAATCCACCATGGCCACGGCGGCCAGCAATGCACCCCGATCCTTGAAATGCTTGTAGGGCGCATTGTGCGACACGCCGACGGCATGACCGACCGCGCGCAGCGTTACCGCCTCATCACCGCCGGCATCGAGCAAGGCCGATGCGGCCGCAATCAGCCTCTCGGCTGTGGTCATCGGAGGATTGTGGGCTCTTCGTTCGGCTGCAATTTGACCAGCAGCTTCGAATCGTCCCAAAGTTTTGCGGCGCGCTTTTCATCGTAGGAGACTTTCGAGGACCGTGTCTCGATCAACGATCCGTTGTGCGACTGGAAGTATTTCCCGGAGCCGTCGGCGAAGGCGGGATCCGCGACAACCCTGGCGAGCCACTGCACCGACTTCGGAGAGGTTCGGACCAGGCCGGTTTCCGGGATGAGGCCTGGATCGAAGGCGATGGAGGCGATCGTGCTTTGGCCGGAGCGCAGCAGCCGATCCAATTCGTAAGCGTAGAGGACCGTGCAAAGCTTCGATGTGGAGTAGCGTTTGCCGCCCGAGATCGGCTTCCCGCTCTTTCCCTCGCGGGCGCGGGCCTGGGCGTCCGGCTCGACGGCGGCCCCGACCATCTTGCCGTCCATGGTATCGGGATCGTGGGTGCCACTCGCCGTGAACACGATGCGCCCCCGATCCGCCACTCGGTCGATCAGCAGCTCCACAAGCAGGAAGTGGCCGAGACAGTTGGTCGCAAAGGTCTCCTCATAGCCGTCCGCGCTGTAGGAGATCGCGCCTTGGAACTGCGCGCCCGCGTTGCAGAGAATGGCCTGCAGGGAATCGACTTCGCCGCTGTCCAGCATGGCGCGACACTGGGCCGCCGCTTCGCGCACCGAAGCCAGAGATGAGAGGTCCAGCTTCACGGCGCTGACACGGACGCCGTGGTCAGACCGCAGCTGGGCTGCCGCGCGTTCGACATGTTCAAGGCTCCGCCCAGCAAGCAGAAGGTTCAGGTGTGGCCCCGCCGCGAGTTGTTTCGCGCATTCGAGCCCGATGCCCGCATGGCCGCCGGTGATGAGAACTGTTGGCATGAGCACCCTCCGTGGTTGACGCTGTCAACTTCATGTGGACGTCGGGTTGACGTTGTCAACCGCTGCGCGGCTCACGGGCCAAATGCGGTCAAACGGAGGTCAGGTGGACCCGATCCGGCCGTTGGGTGACACGTTGGGCACGACGATAGCGGGCCAAGCGCGTAGCGCAGCCTGTACGATGGCCAGCAGCGACGCTCGATTGGCGCCGTCTCGCGCGAGCACGGACATGCCCCGGGTTACCGCCAGCACGAGCCCTGCCAGTGCGGCGGCTTGCGTTCCGGGCGGCAACACGCCGCACTCGAGATCGCGCTCGATCCGCTCCCTCAGCCGGCCCTCGATGCCGCGGCGCACGTTTGCCACGGCGTCCTGCACGTCGGCGGAGGCCGCCGATCCGCTCGCGGTCGCACTCGCCAGCAGGCAGCCCTTCGGGGTGGTCTCACCGGTGTAGGTCTCAGCGGCAACGGTCATGAGGTCGCGCGCGGCGTGATAGGCCGTCGGCGCATCGCCGATCGCGCGCGCCATTGCTTCCGGATCGCCGGCGTAAAGCCGCATGGCCTCGTGGAACAGACGCTTCTTGTCCCCGAAGGCCGTGTAAAGGCTCGGGGCGCTGACTCCCATCGCGGCGGTCAGGTCGGCCACCGAAGTGGTCTCGTAGCCATGCCGCCAGAAGGTCAGCATGGCCCGCCGCAGCGCGGCGTCCCGGTCGAAGGAGAGTGGCCGGCCGGTCCGGCGAGGCGGGGCGTAGGTTGGAACTTCCATAATGACCGCTAGGGAACAGGTTGACACGATGGCCCCGAGGGGCCACCACTTCCATAGCATCCATTATGGAAATCTGGAAATCAATGTCACTCGCAAAATTCCGTACGCTTGGCCGCTCTGGCCTGGTGGTAAGCCCAGTGGCACTCGGGACGATGACCTTCGGGCCGGGGGAATGGGGTGCTGACGACGCGACGTCGCGCGCGATCTTCGACGCCTACCGGGCAGCGGGCGGGAATTTCATCGACACCGCCGACATCTACTCGGGCGGGGCGAGCGAGACGCTCGTGGGCCGGTTCATCAAGGATACCGGCTCGCGCGACGAGGTGGTGCTGGCGACCAAGTTCGCCTTCAACGGCTCGGCCAGCCCGCTCGACGCGACACAGGTCGGGGGCGGAAACCCGAACGCGGGCGGCGCGGGTGCCAAGAACATTCATCGCGCGCTGAACGCGTCGCTGAAGCGCCTCGCAACCGATTACATCGACCTGTACTGGATGCACATCTGGGACGGTGTCACGCCGGTCGAGGAGATCGTGCAGACGCTGGGCGATTTGGTCCGGGCGGGCAAAATCCGCTACTACGCCTTCTCCGACATGCCCGCCTGGGTGGCGATTAAGGCCGCGACGATCGCCGCCGAGCGGCGCATCCCGGGCCCGATCGCGATCCAGGTCGAGTATTCTCTGGTCGCGCGCGACGTCGAAGGCGAGCACATCCCAGCCGCGCGCCAGGCAGGCATGGGCGTGATGCCCTGGAGCCCGCTGGCAGGCGGTTTCCTGACTGGGAAATATCGTCGCGAGGATACCAGCGGTTCGGGCCGGCTGAGCGGCCCGAACCCGTTCGGAGACAGCAAATTCGTCGATCGCAACTGGGACGTTCTGCAGGTGCTGAGGACCGTGGCCGGTGAACTCGATCGTCCTGCGGCGCAGGTGGCACTCGCCTGGGTTATGGCGCGTCCTGGCATCACCGCCACCATCGTCGGCGCGAGCAAGCTGGCGCAGCTCGCGAGCAACATCGCCGCAACCGAGATCGCGTTGAACGAAGGCCAGATGACGCGCCTTGACGAGGTGAGCGCACCGGCGCCGGGCTTCAGCGCGGGACTGGCCTCGCCGACGATCCGCCGCATGGTGTTTGGCGGCAATGATGTAAGGGGGTGGGCCGAATAGGGCGGAGGAAGAACAACACCGGCAATTTGGCGACCGAGATGCCGCTCCAGCGTTGGAGGCCATGGCACGAGGCTGAAGCCGAGGCCATCGTCGATCATCGCGAAACGCCCGGAGGCGAGCGTGACACGCTGACGGTAGATACCGGCGACATGCTCGCCCTCCGTGGGGCTCCGATTGGGCAGCCCGGTCTCGGCGGCGAGGCGCTTGCCGGCGGCCCCAGCTCGCGCCGGCGGAGGGTGTCGAGCAGGTCGCGCGCAAACAGCACGCGTTGGCCTTGCCGCCGCGCCAATCCCTCGCTGACGAGGTGCTCGGTGCGTCGATCGAGTGCGGCACGCACTTCGGCTCCATACCCGTTCTCGGATAGTCGCGCCTGCTCCCGCGCGACTAGCCGACGATCAAGCCAGGTCGCGCCCTGCGCGGTTGCCTGCGCCTCCAAGCCGAGGTCGGAGCGCACCGCCAGGGCGGCGCGCTCGCGGCCGCCCGCGTCGGTGAACCGCCGCAGTTCGACGACGGCGCCCGGCGCGGCGTCGCTGGTCGCGTCGAGGTCCGGCAGGCGCAGGTGGTGGGCTCGTCCGTCCACGCCGTGGACGATAGCGTAGGCCGTCCCCTTCAGCTCGTCGTCGAGGCCACGTGCTACGAGTTTTTCAACCAGCGGCCGATCGATTGCCTCTCCGGCGACGACCCATCCGGAAGGGCTCCGCTCGCCCATCGTCCGATGCAATCGCTTGATGATGTCGCTGCGCTCGCCGAGCGCGCGCAGGGAACTATCCGCTTCGGGGCTCAACGTCCATTGCGCAGGTCCGGCCGGCGTCGCCAGCCCGAACCGCTCCAGCTTTTGCATTCGGCCGATGCGCGCATGATGAGCGACGTCGAGCTGGAAAGCGCCATCGGGTCGAAGGTCCACCACGCCCTCGTCGTCGGCCGCACGCCGGGCAAGGCTACGGTCGAGCGGCGTCCAGCGTTCGGCATCGACCTGCGCGTCGAGACTCCGCCGCAGCTCCAGATCGGTCCGCGGTCCGAGCTGCAAGGTGACGAGCGCCTGTGCGCGAGACCGCATGCCTTCTCGGATGTAGTCGCGCGAGATCACCATGTCCGCGCTCTCGTCGGTCCGCCCGCGCACGAGGACATGGACATGCGGATGCCCGGTGTTGTGGTGCTCGACCGCGACCCAGTCGAGCCGCGTTCTGAGATCCTGCTCGGCGTTGGCCATCAGGTCGCGGGTGAACGCCTTGAGGTCGGCCATCTCGGCCGCGTCCTCCGGCGACACGATGAACCGGAAATGGTGGCGATCATCGACACAGCGCCCGGCGAATGTGCGCCCGTCGGCCTCGTCGTGCTCGGCATCGAACAGGCGGCCAGCAGCGCCGTCTTTGGTGACGCCGTCGCGCTGCAAGTAGGCGACATGGGTGGCGAGCGGTGCAGCGCGCGTGCTGTGCCGGACAACGCGCGCCTTGACGGTCACGAGCCGGGTTCGGGCATTCAGCCCACGGGCGGCGCGTAGGCCGGCGGAGCGGCCCCGGCCGAAGGTGCTCGATCGGGATGAAGACGCCAATCGGTGCGGGACCCCGCCCGCCTTTTCGGTGGCCCGCAGCACCTGGCTGACGAAGCGCTTGCTGCTCGCTTCGCGCGGTCACGGCACGAGTCCGGCGATCTTGGCGGCCAGGGCCGCGATCTCTCGTGCTCCTGGGCTGTTGTTGTCCAGTTCGCCAACCAGCCGTCCGATGCGGGCCGCATCGGCGAAGGCGACACGCTGGCCGATGCGGGGCGCGAGCACTGGCGGGTCGTGGTCGGCTAGTGCGGCGCCGGTTTCACGCGCGATGACCGTGCGGGCCGCGCAGCGGTTCAGCACGAAGCGCGCGATCAGCTCCGGCCGGAAGATGCGCGCCTCGCCGAGCAGCCGCAGCATCTCGGCCGAAGCCCAGCCGTCGAACGGCGAGGGCGTGGCCGGCACGAGCACCACGTCGGCGGCGAGCAGCGCGGAGCGTGCGATCCCAGTGACGCGCGGCGGCCCATCCAGGACGACGTGATCGACGTCGCGGGCGATCTCCGGAAGCTCGCGGTGCAGCGTCTCGCGCGCCAAGCCGAGCACGCCGAACCGGCGCGGCAGGCCCTCGCGGCTGCGCTGCTCGGACCAGTCTAGCGCCGATCCCTGCGGGTCCGCATCGACGACCAGCACGCGCGACCCATGCGCGGCCCAGGCGCCGGCCAGGTGCAGCGCCAGCGTGGTCTTGCCGACGCCGCCTTTCTGGTTGAGCAGGGCGGCGATCACCGCCCGCTTCCCTTCCCGGCCGAGTTCGTTGGCAAACGCGGCAGCGGTGCTTCGCGGGCAGGCCCACTACCTAGAAGGTTAGACTCTAAGTTAGATAGGTTAAGAGGCTCCAGGACTAACTGAAGCTGTTGATCCTGTTTGGGAAAACGTCCATCCGTATTTACGGCTCGCGCCCGTAGTCCCGCTATCGGTGCGCCCGAAGTCTCGGTCCCGGGTGCGCCCGAAGTCGCGATAGCGCGGGAACTGATCCCCAGCTTGCCCACAGGCTTATCCACAGGGCTGATTGCCAGAGAGGTTTGCTGCCTGCCGTCGTGGTCGATCTCGCGTTCGAACGCGAGCGCGTAGCCGGGGAGCGGCTGGCGCGCGACGATGCGGCGCAGGTCCAACGTGAAATCCGAGAACCGTGCCAGGCTGGCGCTCTTGGCGTGAAGATGCCGGAGATCGAACCGCCAACCGGCCAGTTGCCGGCCGGCATGCTTGCGGGCTACCCGATACAGCCAGCGCTCGATGCCGCCGGTCAGGGCGAAGTAGCCGGGATCGATGGTCAGGACGAGGCGGCGGTCGATGACCCCGCGATAAAACCAGTCGGGCAGTACGAACTCCATGCCGACCCGGCGGTCATCGGAGGTGACCAACTCCTCCCACTCGTTGATCCAGGAGAACTGCTGGCGGTGCCACTGCTCGCCGTGCCGGATCGTCGTGCGGATGACGGTCGGTTGGAGGCGGGTCAGCGCGCCGCGAAGGAGGTGATATTCGCGATTGCCGGTCGCGCGTCCAATCGAGTGGAGGAGCTTGTACGGCGTGAACCGGAAAAAGCGGGACGTCGGCAGCCCGCGGTCCGCGGCCTCGACGAGATGCGACGCCGCCCAGATCAGAACGTCGGTGTCCCAGATCGTCGCCATGCCGTGCTCCGGCACGGCATAGACCTGCACTTCGGTATTGCCGGCGCGGTATTGGATCGGCGTCAGGCGCTTGGTCTTGGCCAGCGAGAAGAATGGCCGTTCCATGAGGTCGCGCTGGTCACGGGGAGCGATGTCGCCGGCCAAGGCTTCGAACGGGTCGAGGTTGGCTCGCTCGCTGCGGGATGGAAGGCAGCGGCTGCCGGGCATGGATGTCGGCATGGCGGCCAGATCAGCGCCGTTGCGCGGCGGCGGCGTAGCCGGGCGCCACGGCGGCGTGCCGCTTCGCCGGCAGCACCGCGCCGATGCTGGGATCGGACGTGGACGCCTTGGCGCCGCGCGTCACCCAGGCTTGCAAGTCGTCGATCTGGTAGACGACGCGGCCGCCGAGCTTCGAGTAACGCGGGCCGGTGCCGTAGGTGCGATGCTTCTCCAGGGTGCGGCCAGAGAGGCCGAGAAAGCGCGCGGCCTCGGGCGTGCGCAGGTAGCGTGGCGGAAGGCCGGCGAGCGGGTCGGGCATGGGCGGGTCTCCGTGGGTCTGACGGTCGCCGCCGGTTCAGGCCGGCGGCTCGCGAGCACCCTGGCGGAGAGGGATCGAAGGGGTGGATGACGGAGTTACTTTCGTATTCGCGGCACCCAGGGGTGCACGGTGCCCATCTGCGGGCGCAAGATGTCCCGCAGTCGTCAGCGCTTGCGGCGATCGGGACGGAGCAGGCGCAGGTAGCCGCCGCGCATGAGCGCGCGGCCGTCCTGGACGAGACGGATGGTGGTGGCGCGGAGTGGACTTGTCCGCCAGGCGGCATCATCCGAGACGCGGTCGCCGAATAGGCCGCGTGCGATGTCGCGATAGCCAATGTCGAGAAGCGCGGCGTCGAGTGCCCGAAGCACGAGCCTCAAGCGTCGCTTACGTTGCGGCGTAAATCCGGCCGGCTGCACTTTTGCCCCGCGGACCACCGCGCGCCACACACGGCGTGCGGCTTCGATGCGGTCCTCGAACAGCGCGTCCAGCGGCACCACGACCCCGATCGGAGACGTCCCGGAGGGGTCGCCGGTGATCAGTGCCTGGTGCGGCGGCGCAAACGCGGTGAGGTCGGCGTACCGGCCTTCAGGCGCGTCGCGGGCGATTGTGGGTCTTGCGTTTGAGAGGTGCGGGCCGTCGAACAGGTCGGGTTGAACCCCCGTCAGCACCGTCATCCTGGGATTGTGCCGGGGCAGCCAAATGACTGGCGTCTGATCGCTGCGCAGCTGCGGATCGGCCGCGAAATCGCAACCCCCAACCTGCCGCGAATGGCGCTGCCGCAGGCGGTGAACTGCCGCCCGATCCGTCCGGCAGCTTGTGATACTCGGCGTTGTAGTCGGTATTCCGGCGCAGGAATTCGAAGGCGGCCTGCTCGGGGGGTCAGCTGGTCGAAGTAGTCGTAGTCGGCGTCGATCCGCCAGTCGCCTCCTGCAATGGGCACGGCTCATCCTCCTCGTGAGGGCGTCCGCGCGGCAGAGCGGCAATGACGCCGTAAGTCGGAGACATCTTGGCAAGCGTCAGTTTGGGGAGTCCGGCCTGAGGCAACGGGTGTTGCCGGGAACGCGCCGCCTTCAGCGCTCGGCTGCACTCGTGAGGAGATCACGATATCCCGTGGTGGTCATCCACCGGGCGCGCCCGAGATGCGCTGCATGGACGCGGCGAGCATGTTCGGGGTTCGACGCGACATCGAGCCCGCGAACGATGTCGGCGACGTCGCGCCAATCCGCGTCGTCGGCAGCCGCATCCAGCAGCCGGATGTAGGTCTTCAAGTGATGGCGGTCGTAGTCGGTGAGGTGGTCCGAGTGGGGCGGCGAATCGGCAAGAGGCTGGATGGCAGGGCTCATCGGACCTTTCCGTTTTAGTTGCGGGTCCGGGACACGCTTAAACCGACCGAGCTCGATTCGCGAAACCGTTCCAGCATGACAGATTGCCGGCCGGTGGCCGTGGCGAGACCGCTATTCGCGTCGGAAGAACTCGACCGGATCGACGCCCATGACGCCTGCAAGCTTCTCGAGCATGTCGACGGTCGCAGCATTCTCCTCCCGCTCCAGCATTCCGACGTAGTTGCGGTTGACTTCAGCACGGTCGGCAAGCTCCTCTTGCGACAGCCCGTGGGCGTTGCGCAGCCGGCGTAGGTTCCTCGCGACGACCTCCCGCAGTTTCATGCGGTGAGGCAGCAGCGTCACCTAATATACTACCACCTAGCATACTAGGGAATCAACCGAGAACCGACCTTGAACGAGGCCACCGTGGGAGAAATGCGGGCTAGGAGAGATGAAGCGGCTTCGGCCAAATCGGAGAACACGAGGTGCTTCAGGCCAAATACAGCGAATTGGGTTGGACTCTTGAGCAACTGTGCATCGCGACCGATGCCGCCGGCGTGGCTCTCTGGTCATGGAACGTCGATACGGGCCGGATCACCCTGGATGAGCGCGCCCATGCGTTATGGGGAGTTCCCAAAGACCAGCCGGTCACTTTTGCGGTTCTATCGGAGCGGATTCATCCCGAGGACCTGGACAGGGTAGGCACCGCCTTCGAGGCGACCCGCGCTCTCGCCGGACCTTATGAGATCGATTTTCGTATCCGGCGTGACGGGAAAGTATGCTGGATTTCAGCACGCGGCCAAGGCGCCGACCCTGGCATGGTCGATCGCGTGATGTTCAGCGTCTTCATGGACGTCACCGTGCGCAAGCAGGCCGAGGAAGAGCGCGAGCTGCTCGCGGGCGAATGGGTCACCGGGTCAAGAACCTGTTTGCCGTCACGACCGCCCTCACCTCGATTGCGGCTCGGTCCGCCTCGACCACGGCGGAAATGGCGGCCGACCTGATCCGGCGGATGACGGCGCTGAGCAATGCACACGACCTCGTGCGCCCGACCGCAGGCCAGCGAGCAGTGCAGCCGGTGTACCTGAACGAGCTTCTGACCGTCCTGCTTGCCCCCTACGAAAACACAGACAATCCAGATCGACGGATCACCGTGCAGGGGCCGAAGGTTCACGTGGGTGAGGGTGGCGCGAACGCGCTTTCCCTGATCACCCACGAGCTGGCGACGAACTCCATCAAATACGGCGCACTTTCGGCCGAAGGCGGCACGTTGGACGTGTCATACGGCTTCGACGATGCCAACGTGTCGGTTGTCTGGACCGAACAGGGCGGCCCCAAGGTGCCGGGTTACAGCCGCGCGGCAGGGTTTTGGTACCAGGCTGATCTCCCGTAACCTGTTGGGCCAGCTCGCCGGGTCCGTCGCGTTCGATTGACCGGCGGACGGCCTGGTCGCAACCATGCGAATGAACCCGCAGCGACTGGCGGCGTAGATGCAGCTAACCCCCCTTCGAGGCCGTGCAGGCCGTCAGCGATGCTCAGTGGGAGGGTTTGGCAAGGCCGACTTTGATAACCGCGTCGGGGGACAGCGGCGCGGCGATCCCGGGTGAGAAGGTCGGCAGCTGCTTTAGCTGAGCCGGGGTGAAGGCGTCGACTTCGACCACCTGGCCCAGCAGTACCAAGGCGTCCACAGGCACGGACACCGGCCGCGACCCGAAGCCCAGGAAACCGCCCAGGTTGATGACCGCGGCGAGGGTGCCGTCGGGATCGCGGACGATCTGTTGCACCGTGCCCAGGAAGTTCTGGCTTTCGACCGGCTGGATCACGTCGCGCCGCAGCAGGTCGCCGACACGAACGGGCTGGGGGAAGCGCATCGCCGCCGACGCGGCCATGCTCATGCCGGGGGGTGGGGGCATTCCGCCCGGGGTCGGGCTCTGCCCGGACGCCGTGCGTGCCGCAAGCAGGAGAAGCGCGGACGTGGCGACCAGGCGGTGCCCGCCCGCCCTCCGCCGCCGTAGCGGGGCACCGTTCCCGGCGCGAACGGGCGGTTTCATATGCCGGCGAACCAGGGAAAGCCGAGCTTTTCCCAGTAGCCGCCCGGATAGGTGTTGGTCACCTCGATCGCAGTGATCCATTTCGGGTTCTTGTAGCCAAGCTTGGTCGACATCCGCAGTCGCAGCGGGTAGCCGAATGGGTCCGCTAGCGTGTCGTCCGCATACTGGGTCGCTAGCAGCGTCTGCGGATGGAGGGCGGTAGCCATGTCGATGCTGCTCGGGTAATCGTCGGCCGTCTTGAACGCGACATACTTGGCGTGCAGGTCCGCCCCCGCCCGTTCGAGGAAGGTGCGCAGCGGTACGCCCGTCCATTGGCCGATGTAGTCCCACCCCTCGACACAGATATGCTTGATGATCTCCGTGCGCTGCGGCAAGGCGTTGATCTGTGGCAACGTCCAGGGCCGCTTGTCGGCGATCAGGCCGGACAGATCGAGACGCCAGTCCGTTCCGTTGACCGGCTTCACGTCCGTCACGTCGTAGTAGGCATTAAACTTGGGCGGCTTCAGCACCATCGACGCCGGGTAGGTAGGCGCCAGCTTGTTCGGATCGAACAGCCACGCCTGCACACCGTCGTTCAACCTGGAGATCGCCAGCAGGGCGGCTTCAACGGATGCGGGCCGCGTCACGTCGCACCCGGTCAGCATGGTGAGGGCGCCGAGCGACAGGCCGCCGCGGATCAGTCCGCGCCGCTCCAGCGATCGCAGCAACGGACGGTGATCATCCAGGACCGCGGGATCGGGCCGCTTGCGGGGCCGGAAACGGGAGTTCATCGCATCCCCTCCGGCGCGCCATGACCGGATGGCCCCACGCGTGGGCCACCGGTCAGCATGGCCCACAGCGTTTGCGGAACCAGCAGCGACAGCATCACGTGCACCACCAGGAAGCCGACGATCACCGCCATGCCGGCGAAATGGATGTATCGCGCCCGCTGGAAGCCGCCCAGCAGCGAGACCAGGCCTGAGAACTGGACCGGCTTCCAGATCGCCAGGCCGGTCACGACCTGGGAGATGCCGGCCAGGATCACGACGATGTAGAGTATCTTCTGGACCGCATTGTAGGTCGTGAGGTCGTTGTGCTCGATCTTGAACCGAAGCGTGTCGAGCACGGTCTGGATGACGTCGTGCAAGCGGATCGGCAGGAGCCGCTCGCGCAGCCGGCCGGTCAGCACGCCGTAGATCAGGTAGCACAGGCCGTTGATCGCCAGTAGCCACATGCCGGCGAAGTGCCAGTTCAGGCTCCACGCAGCCCAGTCGCCGAGGCGCAAGCCCTTGGAGAAATGCAGCCCGCGTATGATCACGTCGTCGTCGTAGATGCCCCAGCCGGAGGTGATCATGACGAGCATCGCCACGGCGTTGGTCCAGTGCATGACCCTGACCGACCAGGGGTGCAGCCGCCTGCCGTTGGGGTGCGCCGTCCGCCGCTGCGCGACCGCGCCGCTCACCGTCGTATTTCCGTCTTGCGATTGGGGTCAACTCGGTGGGTATGGAACATTGCGTTCGCCTCCTGAAAGGGCGGCCAGATCGTTGGGTGCCTATAAAAGTGCAACTCTTCCTCGACTTCGCCGTGCCGCGCTTTCGGAATAGTCAGCTTGACCTCGACGCCTAGCTCGGATAGCGCGCCATGAAATCGAGGATGAGGCGGGCAATCTCGTCGTTCTTCTCCTCCAGCGCGAAGTGGCCGGCGTCCAGCAGATGAATCTCCGCGTCCGGCAGGTCGGCGCGGAAGGCCGTCGCACCCGCCGCGATGAAGGACGGATCGTTCGCGCCCCAGGCGACCAGCGTCGGCGGCTTGTGTTCGCGAAGCCACGCCTGCCAGGCGGGATAGGATGCGACGTTCGTGCGGTAGTCGTAGAGTAAAGCCGCTTGGATTTCGCGCTGACCGGGTTGCGAGAGATGGGCGAATTCGTCGGTCCAGCTATCCGGGTCGTAAGCCTCAGGATGAGAGGTGCCGGCTAAGTGTCGTTGCTTTGTCGCCTCATACGAAAGAAAGCCGTCGACGACCTCTGGATGCCCCTTTGGATCGGCCCAGAACTGCGCAATCTTTGCCCATTTCGGTCCAAGCCCCTCTTTGTAGGCGTTACCGTTCTGGACGATCAGCGCGTGCAATCGCTCAGGATGAGCCAAGATGATGCGATAACCGATCGGCGCCCCGTAGTCGAACAAGTAGAGCGTGTAGCGGGTGATCTTGAGTTGCTCGAGCAGCGCGTTGATTGTACTGGCGAGATGATCGAAGGTGTAACTGTACACTGCCGGCGACGGCGCATCGCTCTGTCCGAAACCTGGGAAATCCGGTGCGACGATGTGATAGCGCGTCGCTAGCAGAGGGATCAGCATGGCGTATCCCTGCGAAGACGAGGGGAACCCGTGCAGCAGCACGATGGTGGGCGCGTCCCTGGGGCCCGCCTCCCGATAGAAGATCCCGACGCCGTCGACCTGGGTGCGGTGATACGTGGTCGTCGCCGTGGTCGAGGGGATAGGGCTTGCCGCCGCCGCGGAGCCCGCAAGCGCCGCGCCAAGGATCGCGGCTCCAACCGTACGAGGGTTCATCGTCTTACTCCTTCCGATGACGTCAGACGCGCGCGTGCGTCTTGGCGAGGTCCACCGCGGCCCGCTTGGCCTGCTCAAGCGCGCCTTGGGGATCTGGCGTCAGCAGCGTGGGCTGGAATCTCACCTCGTCGATGGCGATGACGCCGGCCTGGTTGAGCCAGGCCTTGAGATAGGTGGATTGGTGGTCGACCCCGAAGGCCGGCGACGGGCGGCCGTCGGCATAGGCGCCGGCGGTCAGCACTAGGGTAGCGTGCTTATTTTCCAGCAGGCCGAAATAGCCGGTCTCAGGCTTCAGGCCCCACAGGAGACTTGGCTGGTGGATGATGTCGATGTAGTGCTTCAGCCGGTATGGAATCGTGCCGTTCCACATTGGTACCGCGAACAGATAGCGGTCCGCGGCGATGAAGCGGGAGGCGATCTCTACGATTTGGTCCCAGGCAGTCTTCTGCACGGCGTTCTGTTCTTGGCCGAGTATCACGTTGACCTTGGCGGCGGCCTTGTCGCCGTCGAACGCCATCAGTTCGGTCTGCCAGAGCGGGAGCACATCGACCTCAAGCGCCGGGTTCGTCGCCCTCAGGGCCTTGAGATAAGTTTGAGCGACCTGGATCGATTTGGACTGCTCGCCGCGAGGGGAGGCTTGGATGAAGAGCAGCTTAGTCATGGCAGCTTACCTTTCGACTGCGGGCGGAAATCGCCGATGCATAGGCGAGCGAGGCGTTTGAGGCCGAGGTCACTGAGGCCTGGTGGTCGTCGCGACGGCGACCCAGGGGCCAGCGGAAATGCCGTTCGGCCTCGGCAATGGGATGTTTATTGATGCTGGCGAAGCGCGCGGCCATGAGGCCGTCGGAGTCGAGCTGTCTCGGTCAGGGTGAGCTGTGTCCGCGCCACCAGCGCCAGGGCGCTGAAGTCGCAGGCCACGCGGATGGCGGTCGCGCGTCCGATGCCGCGGCTCGCGCCAGTGACGATGGCCACACGGTTCATCGGACGCGGGCCTGGGCGACCGCCAGCGTGTCGATATACTGGCGGAAGGTCTTGATTTTGCCTTCGCTGACGGTCCAGACGTGGGCGTAGCGTGCTTCTGAGGTCTTGCCGGTAACGCCGTGGACGCCTTCGAAATCACCAAGCGACACCACGGTCTCGCCTTCGTTGATGAACTCGGTGGGCACGAGCGAAAAGCTGGTCCACTCCGCTGCCAAGGGCTTGAACAGCCCTTCCGCGACAGCACCGGGACCGCGGCCTTCGACCTTGTAGTGCCACATCGTGGTCCACTGGATGTCGGGAGCCATTAGGCCCAGGGCGCCAGGGGCGTCGCCGGCGGCAAGCCTGTCGTAGAAGTCGCGGATGACGTCTTTCGGGTTGGCGGTCATGGTTGTCCTCGGTCAGGGAAGGGCCGGGCTTGGCGGCCTCGAAACGCAGGTGAAGCCCGACGTACAAAAGGGCGTGCGGCTGCGGCGGGGGTCAGCGCAGATACTTGGCGAGGAAGTCGCGTGTGCCCGCGCCGATGTCGCGGGCGTGGCCTCCAGGGCAAACTGGCCGCTGTCGACGAAGCGGGTCGCGGCGTGCGGGACGTTTCGCCTGAAAGCTTTTCACGACTTGGTTCATCGAAGTGTACGGGCCGCGATCATTCGCGATGCATCCTGCTTGAGCAGGTAGAAGGAGACGGCCAGCAGGACGAGGTCTTTGAGCAGGAAGGCGCCTGTGGCCGACATGGACGGGAAACCCCCCGCGGCCTCGTCCCAGCCACCGGGCGCGAACGGGAAAATCGTGAACGTCGCGACGTAAGTGGCGACTGAGCCGAGAGCTCCGAGAACACCAAGCCTCTTGTCCCAGAACCCCAGGAGCAGCAGCAAGCCGAACGTCCACTCGGACGTGCCGAGCAAGATCGAGGTGCCCCGGATGCCCAGAACCGGTATCGTCCAGAAGATCAGCGGCCCGTGGGTGATCAGCGGGACGAGCTGCTGGATTTCCTCCAGATGCCATTTGTTCCAGCCGAACCATGCGAAGATGATCACCATCGCGGTGCGAAGCAGGTGATAGTCGAGGTCCCGCCTGAGCAGGCCGAACCTGCCTAGAGTGTCGACGATGAAGTTCATGATGACGATGCATCCAGAATTCCGGGAAAGATCGAACGGCCGTGCGCGCGATGTCCGACCGTGCACCGGGGATGTCGTCCCATCCGTCCAGGTCGGCGGCGCCGGGTTGCCCGGTGCGGGGGTTGGCATAGACGACGGTTCGCCCGGCCAGGGCCAGACAAGTCGACGGCATGCCCGTTCGTCGCGGTCAGCGGTGTGCTGGGTAGCCTCCGACCCAGGAGGTGGCACGCGGCGCCGTCGTCGACCGGCACCGGGATGTGGCTCCAGTCGGGCGTATCCACGCTCACTTGGTCGCCTTCCGGCGCCTTGCCGGACCGTTATGCGACAGCTGGCGTGTCAGAGAGCATGACATGCCTAGGCAGACCGCTCGGGCAGGCCGGCAAACAACAGCCCGAGCCCTTCCGCATAGGTGAGGTGGGGAATTACCGCGTCACGTAGCTTCGTGTAGGGGAGGCCAGCGATCATTGCGACCTGGACGGCCGCCATGACATCGCCGGCCTCCGCCCCGATCATCGTAAAGCCCAGCACCCGATCGTCGTCCGCCCCGACCACGGCTTTCATCCAACCCTGCGTTTCGTCCGTCGCTTCCGTGCGCAGGACGCGCTCCATTGGCAGCTTGGCGACGCGGACCGGAATACCCTGTCGCCTCGCATCGCCTTCGGACAATCCGATGCGGGCGAGGGGCGGTTCGGTGAACATCACATACGGAATGATCCGGTCACCGGTCCTGCGGTCCCCGCCGGCCATGTTGTCCCGGACGATCCGGAAGTCGTCGACCGAAACATGGGTGAATTGAGGGCTGCCCGCGCACTCGCCGATGGCCCAGATGCCGGGTGCGTCCGTTTCAAGTCGTTCATTCACCCGTATGAAGCCGCGTGGGTCAAGCGCGACTCCGGTCAGCTCCAACCCGATCCCGGAGGCGTTGGCCACTCGGCCGGTAGCGACGAGCAGGTCGCTTCCCCTGATCGTCTCCTCGCCGTTTCCGGTTCGCATTGTGAGGAACACCGTGTCGCCGGACAGTCCTGCCACTTTGACCGGCTTGGCATCGGTCACGATCTCCACACCCTCGTCGGCCAGCAAGCCGAGGATCTCTTCCGCAACGTCAGCATCCTCACGGCTCATCAGGTGCGGGCCCGGCTCGACGATCGTCACCCGGCTGCCGAAGCGACGGAACGCTTGGGCCATCTCGATCCCGACATACCCGCCACCGAGCACGAGGAGATGCGCCGGCAAACGGTCAAGCTCCAGCGCCTCGATGTGAGAAAGGGGGCGGGCGTCGGTCAGCCCCGAAATTTCCGGCATCGCGGCATGCGTACCGACGTCGATGACGACCTCTAACCCGGACAGCGTCCGCGTGCCGCCGTCGTTCAGGGCGACCTCGATCGTTCTGGGGCCGGTGAAGCGACCGGTGCCCATGATCAGCTCCGCCTCGCTCTCCTCGTACGCCGCAAGGTGCACCGCGATCTCGCGCTCGACCATCGCCTGTTTGCGAACGAGCACTTTCCGCATGTCTGTCCGTATCTCCTCGACGGTCGTGCCGAACGGGGCTGCGGTCTGGACGACATGGGCGACCCGCGCGCTCCAAACCTCGTTCTTGGACGGCATGCACGCGACGGCCGGGCAAGCGCCGCCTACCCAGCGACGCTCGACTACCGCGACCTTCCTGCCCTTCCTGGCAAGGTGCCAGGCGAGCAGCTTGCCACCCTGACCACTGCCCAGGATCAATACGTCGACGTTCTCAGTTCCGGACAAGACAGTCTCCTGATGATGTGCTCGGACGAAAATTACCGCGCAAATTCGCCGCCGTTGCTCTGGCCAACAAGATGGCCCGCATCGTCTGGGCCATGATGACGAGCGGCCAGGCATACCGCCGGGTCAGTCCGGACGCCGCCTAGCCCTCGTCGCCGCAGGTGCAGGGCACGAGGGAAAAGATGAAACGTCATAGTCAGCCTCGGTCAGAGCAAGTCCGCGCTCAGCGGCCTCGAAAGTCAGATGAGCCGTCCGCCCAGAGGGGCATGCGGCTACAGCCGGGAGTCAGCCCAGATGCTTGGCGAGGAAGTCGCGCATGACCGCACCGATCTCGTGGGCGTGGGTTTCCAAGGCAAAGTGGCCAGTATCGACGAAGCGGATTTCGGCGTCCGGGACGTCCCGCTTGAAGGCTTCGGCGCCCAGCGGGAGAAAGAACGGGTCGTTCTTGCCCCAGACGGCCAGCACCGGCGGCCGCTTGTCGCGTAGATAGGCCTGGATGTCGCCGTAGAGGGCGACGTTGGTCTTGTAGTCGCCGAGCAGGTCCAGCTGGATCTCGTCGTTGCCTGGGCGAGCCAGGTAGAAGTCGTCGAGGTTGCGGCCGTCGGGCGATACAAGCGCCGGGTCGCTTACGCCGTGGGTGTATTGAAAGAGCGTTGTCTGCGGGGCCAGGAAGCCGCGCAGGGCGTCACGGTTGGCCTGGGTCGGCTCGTTCCAGTAGGCCTGGACGGGCGCGAAGGCTTCGGACACGCCTTCCAGATAGCTGTTGCCGTTCTGCGAGACGATCGCGCTGATGCGGTCAGGATGGACCAGTGCCAGGCGGAAGCCAACCGGGGCACCGTAGTCAAAGACGTAGATGGCGAACTTCTTCAAGCCGAGCACCTCGGTGAAGCGGCCGACCACCTTGGTAATGTTCTCGAAGGTGTAAGCGAAGGCGTCGCGGGTCGGCTGCTCGGTCATGCCGAAGCCGGGCAGGTCCGGGGCGACGACGTGGTACTTGCCGGCCAGCTCTGGGATCAGGTCGCGGAACATGTGGCTGGCGCTGGGGAAGCCGTGCAGCAACAGCACGACCGGAGCGCTCGGGTCACCGGCAGAACGGTAGAACACCTTTAGGCCGTCGATGTCGACGGTTTCAAAGCGGACGGTCATCACTCGATCTCCTGAAGCCTGCGGCCCGGCCGCTTTGTTTGAGGAGGATGTTGTGGGCCCCTCCGGCCAAATCGAGCAGCAGTCGAGTGCGGGAAGCAGCCTTCCGTTGAGTGGAAGGGTTCAGGCCCCTTGGAGTGACAACGCACAACGCTGTCGTCCCACGGATGACGGCAGACATCGGAACCCGCCCTCAACTGAAGATGAGCGCTGCGACCCGCGGTTGCTCGCGAGCGCTCTGTCTTGCGGCTCCCGATTTCCCGGTAAGCCGCTAAGCTGGGGCGGTAGCATTCCACAGTCTGGTAGGCTTATGGATCGTCTGGATGCGATGCAGGTGATACTCACGGCGGTGGAGTGCGGCAGCCTCTCCAAAGCAAGCCGCAAACTCGGCCAGCCGCTCGCCACCGTGAGCCGAAAGGTGTCCGAGCTCGAAAGCCACTTGAAGGCGGACCTCCTGATCCGTTCGTCCAAAGGCCTGGAGCTGACGCCCGCCGGCCGCACCTACGTCACATCGGTCAAGACTATCCTGGCGCAGCTGAACGAGGCCGAGCGCGCCGCGGCCGGCGAGTACACCACGCCCAAGGGCGACCTTGTGGTCACCGCCCCAACGATGTTCGGCCGGCTGCACGTCCTGCCCGTCGTCATTAGCTTCCTGAAGGCGTTTTCCGAGGTGTCCGTCGAGCTCATGCTGACCGACCGAGTGACCCACTTCCTCGACGATCAGGTCGACGTCGCCCTGCGGATCGGCAATCTGCCCGACAGCAGCATGATCGCGACCCGGCTGGGCGCCGTTCGCCGGGTGACGTGCGCAAGCCCGGCGTACCTTGCCTCGCGCGCGGCGCCGGCCGTTCCGCAGGATCTCGACGACCACGATGTAATCTCGTTCGAGAGCGTGTCGTCTCCCACCACCTGGCGCTACTGGTCGGACGGGAACGAGCTCGCCGTACCTCTCAGATCGCGTCTCAGCGTCAGCACCATCGACGCGGCGATCGATGCGGGCCTGGCAGGCGCGGGGGTGGTCAGGACCTTGTCCTACCAGGTCGCAGACTATGTGCGCGACGACCTGCTGCGGCTGCTGCTCGAAGCCTACGAGCCCACCCCCCGTCCGGTGCATCTGGTCTACGACAAGCAAAACCGTTTGCCGCTCAAGCTGCGCGCCTTCGTCGATTTCGTCGTTCCGCGTCTGCGGGACCGTCTGACGGCCGTTACGCTCTAGCTAGTGTCCTGCCCCGCAAATACCAACTAGAATCTCCTGATCGTCAGAGTTTCAGGAAAACTGCGTTGATGGGACGACCGATCAAGCGACTGCATGCTGACCCTGGCGCCGTCAAAGAGCTTCGACGCCGGTCGCGCTCGGCAACGGTCGACGTGCGGGAGCGCGAGCGTGCCGAGATCATCCTGCTTAGGCTCGACGGTGTCAGGGTTGAAGCCGTCGCCGCGCAGTTGAAAACGACGCCCAAGCGCGTCTCGATGTGGTCGAGGCGGTTCGAGATATCCGGTCTTGATGGGCTGGATGATCGGCCGGGTCGTGGCCGCAAAGCTTCGATCCCGGAGGCGAAAGTCGAACGCGTGCTGACCGAAGCGACCCGTCCGCCCAAGGACAGACGTCGCTGGAGCATCCGGTCGATGAGCCGTTACGCTGACGTTTCGGCGAGTTCGGTCCAGCGCCTGTGGTCGAGGAACGACCTCAAGCCGCATCGTCTGAAGACCTTCAAGCTGTCGAACGATCCGAAATTCGAGGCGAAGTTCTGGGACGTGATCGGGCTGTATCTTAATCCACCGGCGAAGGCGCTGGTGCTGTGCTGCGACGAGAAAAGCCAATGTCAGGCGCTCGAACGTACGCAGCTGGGCCTCCCGCTGGCACCCAAGCGGCCGCGCACGATGACGCACGACTACGTCAGGCACGGCACCGTCACCCTGTTCGCAGCTCTCAGCCAGCTGACCGGCAAGCTGATCACCCGCACCGAGGCGACCCACACCCATGTTGAATGGCTCCGTTTCCTCAAGCAGATCGACCGCGAGACGCCAAGCGACCTCGACCTGCATCTGATCGCGGACAACGACGCCACTCATAAACACCCGAAGGTGCGCGCGTGGCTGAAGAAGCATCCGCGCTTTCACATGCACTTCACGCCGACCTCGTCCTCGTGGCTCAACCTGGTCGAGCGCTTCTTCGCCGACCTGACCGGCGATGTGATCCGTGCCGGCAGCTTCAGGTCGGTCAATGAACTGGTCCGGGACATCAACGCCTACCTTGCCGTGCGCAACGTCAATCCAAAGCCATACGTGTGGAGAGCCGCGGGCGCCGAGATCCTCGCCAAAATCAAACGAGCGCGTGCCGTCCTTTCGAAAGCCACAGCCGTATGACTTCTTGGACGGCAATTGAGAGTCAGGAGACTAGCGGGCGGTTGAAAAAGGCCCAAAGATGGAAAGCCATGCTTCGGCGTGGGCAAATTGGCCGCGCGTATCGGGAACAAGCCGCTGCTGGATGCCGGCTGATTGTCGAGCGCAAGCGCCACGGCATCGCCGCTGGTACGAAGGCGCGGGCGCATCTTGAATGCAACGGCGAACGCCCCGCGTCCCTCGACGCGGGGCGCTACGGTTCTGGTCAGTCGCCGTTGCGACGGGACCAGATCAGGCTGTTGTTGTCGTCCTCGCCCTCGACCAGGGTGGCGTAGATTGGGGCTGGGAAGCTTGGGTCGTCCAGCTTGACCGAGAGATAGTCGCGGCCCTCGTTGGAGGTCTTCTTCCAGGCGACACCGAACTCCACGGAGCCGGCGAAGACGCGGTAGTCGGGAGCCTTGTCGCTGGTCTTGTCGGCCGGCTTGATCGTCGTCTTGGCGTTGATGCTTAGGGTCTTGACCGCGCCGGTGAAGCTCTCGCCCGTCTTGGTGAAGGTGCCGATGGTCGCCATGGTGTTCTCTCCTGCTGTTCATCGGGTCGCGCCCATCGCGGCCTCGATGGCGATCGTCCGGCCGGAGGCGATCGGCGACGCACTCGCGCTTGCAAGCCGCAGCGCAGCGGAGGATGGCGGGCGACGGCTATTTTGCTTCGCGATGCAAAGCCGCTTGCGGCGGCGGAAAATAGCTGGCGGCCGCCGTTGCGGCATAGGCGATCGAGGCGCAGCCGTCCTTCGGCCAGATCAGGCCACCCGAGGCAGCGTGGAGCGCACCAGACCCGGACAGCCCTGAAGAGACACGTGACGGCGCACGGCATGCATGAACAAGGCGACGAGCGATCCCGTCGGGCAAAGACCTGCCGCCGCGCACAAACGGCGGTGCCGGCCAACACGAAAGCAACGCTCACGTCCTCGGCTTCACCCAGCCACGTGGAACGACGGCCATGACGAGATTCCCGGCAGGAGCCGCAACGACGTTCTGGCTCTGCACGAGCCGAAGCTGAGAGCCACTGTGCAAGCGTCATCGAGGGTCGGTTGGCACACCATCCGCCCGATCCCGCCGCAACGATAACAGAGCGGAACCGCTACGCCTCGTTCAGGAGGACGCCCGGCATTCGCGCAAGCCCATCCACTTGCGTCATTGGATCGAGCCCGTAGGGGCGAAACGGCAAGGCCGGTTCGAGCGCAGCCCGTAGAAGAACCGATAGGCGGCGGCGGAGAGGCTTTTGGCGAGCGCGTCCGGCGTGGCGCCGCGAGTGAGTTTTAGGTCGGTGTGTGAGATGATCGCCTTCGCATCGGGCAGGCTGTAGAAGCCGAAGTTGCCATCCCATTGTGGTATCGGAATAGTTTCCCGAGGTAGCGGGCGTGGACGATTCTTCCCACGTTTTGAAGTGGCAATAGTTGCATGCAAGGAAGGATGGTTGCGCCCGGCGTCAGGCGGCACAAACATTATGATCTCCGAAGGGACTCGGCAGCCGGACCCAGGACCGGTTGCTTGATCTGAGACGCGACCTCATCCGCGCGACGGGAGCACAAATCATACCCAGCTCACGAAGCAAGCCCGCGGCCTGTAGCAGCGCCGACCGCAGTCGGGCAAGGCTCGCTGTTGCTTTGGATAATGCGATCGCGCTTTCAGCGGAAGCCCTGTGAGGCGGCCTTCGGTACAAACCGGGGCCTCGCCTAGCAGCCTGTCGGACTTAACTAGTTCGCGCAACTATCCTGCCCTAGACGAATCTTGGCAGAAGCAATGTTCCGGTGAGGGCGCTTGTACAGACAGGATATTCCAGAAAATCCCGAATTTCGGCTAAGTCCGACAGGCTGCTAGCCCGCATTTCTCCCACGAATCAGGTGCATCGGGGCTCATAATCGGCGAAAGTTCTTCTGCAACAAAGCCTTACCGCAGAGCAGAGGAGTTCCCCGATGCCCACAGAGTGTAACCCGAACCTGTTTGATTTTGCACCCGTCGAAAGCCGGGCCGTGGTTGCCTGTTTCGACGGCGGCCGCATCACGACGGACGCCGGAGCGCTGCTGCTGGGGGCCACTGATCGGGTCATCGGCCTGACCCGTCGGTTCGCTGCCTGCTTCAAGGACAGCCGCGATCCGGCTTTCGTCGAGCACAGTGTGCAGACGCTGGTGACACAACGCCTTGTCGGTATCGCGCTCGGCTACGAAGACCTCAACGACCATGACGAACTGCGCCATGACCCGGTGATGGCGGTGCTGGTCGGCAAATTGGCCGCCGGCCGCGGCGACTGCCCGCCGCTGGCCGGCAAGAGCACACTGAACCGCCTGGAACTCAGCCGGGCAGAACCGACCCGTTACGCCAGGATCGCGGCCGATACCGATGCCATCGAGGCGTTGCTGGTCGATCTGTTTCTCGATGCGCACGCCAAGCCACCGAAGCAGATCACCCTGGACCTCGATGCCACCGACGACCCGCTGCATGGCCATCAGGAAGGCCGCTTCTTCCACGGCTACTACGACTGCTACTGCTACCTGCCGCTCTACGTGTTCTGCGGGCGGCATCTGCTGGCGGCGAAACTGCGCCGCTCCAACATCGATGCCGCCGGCACGGTGTCGGAGATGACCCGCATCATCGGCCAGATCCGCGCCCGCTGGCCGCGGGTGCGCATTCTGCTGCGCGCCGATAGCGGCTTTTGCCGCGAGGCACTGATGGCGTGGTGCGAGGCCAACCGGGTGGACTACGTCTTCGGCCTGGCGCGCAACGCGCGTCTGGTAGCGGTGATCGAGGCGGCGCTGGCAGCCGCCCGCGCCGAGGCCGAAGCGGGTGGCAAATCCGCCCGCCGGTTCACGGATTTTCGCTGGTCCACGCGCGACAGTTGGAGCCGACGGCGACGTGTCATCGGCAAGGCGGAATGGACCCAAGGCGAGGCCAACCCGCGTTTTATCGTGACCTCGCTGGCGGTGGGCGAGCGTGACGGTCGCCAGCTTTATGAGACCGTCTACTGCGCCCGGGGCGAGATGGAGAAACTACTGCGCCCGGGGCGAGATGGAGAAACGCATCAAGGAGTGCCAGCTCGATCTGTTCGCCGATCGCACCTCGGCGGCGACGATGCGGGCCAACCAGTTGCGGCTGTGGTTGGCTTCGGCGGCCTACGTGCTGCTCTGCGCGCTCCGCCGGATCGGGCTGGCGTACAGCCAGTTCGCAGACGCCACCTGCGGCACACTGCGACTGAAACTGTTGAAGATCGGCGCGCTGGTGAAGATCAGCGTGCGCCGGGTGGTCGTCGCCATGGCGTCGGGCTGCCCGTGGCAGCACGAGTTCGCCCTGGCACACGCGATGCGGCGTCGAGCCGGCGCCTGAGCCGGCACGAACCAGACACCGCAAGCCGCCATATCGCCTCACCGACGTGGATCGCACACGAGGGAGAGCTGTGTCCGGCGCAGCACCAAAAAGATCGCCCACCAGGCGAGGACGTCTAACGTATGACGGACCCACAACGAACGCGCGGGGAGCAATCCCTACTGTGAGAAATGCGGGCTAGGCTGGTCATGTCTAACCGGAACCCCGAACGGCCCCCATTATAGGGCAAAGGACCGGTTTCCCAGCAAGGTTTCTGATTAATCCGTTGAAACTGCTGAAGCTAATTGGAGCGGGCGAAGGGATTCGAACCCTCGACCCCAACCTTGGCAAGGTTGTGCTCTACCCCTGAGCTACGCCCGCGCTCTAGTCAGGCCGCGGCTTCTAAGCAGATTTATCCCTAGATGCAAGCACCGGAGCAAAAACCCAGGGCAATCGCTTGAACGTTTCGGGGATTCCGGCGCGGGCTGAAGTCTGATTCATGGGAGGCCTCTCGTTAAGGAGGTTCCCGATGCCCGGCCCGTCGCTGATTGACCACTTCGCTGCGCTGGAGGACCCCCGGCAGTCCTGGAAGGTGCTCTTTCCATTGCCGGAGATTTTGTTGGTCGTGCTGTGCGGCACCCTAGCCGGGGCGGAGGACTTCGTGGAGATCAGGCGTTGGGGCCAGGTGCACCAGGATTTTCTGCGCCGCTTGCTGCCCTTCAAAGCCGGCGTTCCCAGCCATGACACCCTCAATGACGTCATCTGGGATTGACCCGCCTTGTTGTTCCCGAGATGCAACGCCACGGCCTGTTCCACCCCGACTACACAGGGGCTACGATGCACGAGAACCTAGGCCTCGACCGGCCGACAGTGAGCCTGGCGGCGAGAGCCTGGCGATAACAGAAGGAGAGGCAGATGAAACTCTATTACGCACCCGGCGCCTGTTCGATCGGCATCCACGTGCTGCTGGAAGAGATCGGCAAGCCGTACGACGCCGAACGGATAAATCTGCAGCAGGGCGAGCAGTACAAGGCTGATTTCACCACTGTGAACCCGAAGTCCAAGGTGCCCACGCTGGCGCGTGACGACGGTTCGATTCTGACCGAATTCCCGGCGATCGCCTACTGGCTGGCGCGCGCCAATCCGAGTGCCGGCCTGTTGCCCGACGACGTCGGCCTGCAGACCCGGGCGCTGGAGCTCATCGACTACGCGGTGGCAACGGTCCACATGCAAGGCTTTGCCCGCCAGTTCCGCTCCTCCAACTTCACGCCGAACCCGGCGGACGAAGATAACGTAAAGACCCGTGGCAAGGAGATCGCCGAAAAAGGCTTCTCTCTACTCGACAAGGCGCTGCTTGGAAACGACTATGCGGTCGGCAAGTTCTCCATCGCTGACGCCGCGATTTTCTACGTGGAGTTCTGGTCCAAGCGCGCCGCCATGACCCTGCCGGCAAATTGCGCCGCTCATCTCGATCGGATGTTCGCCCGCCCGTCCGTCCAGCGCGTGATGCAGCAGGAAGGCTTGGCCTGATACCATGATCGGGCTCTCCAGGGAGACGTTGCATCCCGTCGCGTTCTGGTTCCTGCGCCATGGTGAGACCGACTGGAACGCGCAAAACCTGTCGCAGGGGAACGTCGATATTCCGCTCAACGAGACCGGGCTGGCGCAGGCTCGGTCTGCCGCGTTGCTGCTGCGGAACCGGGGAATCCGCAGCATTATTTCCTCGCCGCTTGGCCGCGCCAAAGTCACGGCCGACATCGCGGCAGACCAGCTAGGTCTGCCGGTGCAGATTGATGACGGCCTGCGAGAGGTCGCCTTCGGTGTGCAGGAAGGCAAGCCGATGTCTGAGTGGTTCCAGCCCTGGGTTGATGGGCTGCTGACCCCAGCGGGAGCCGAAAGTTTCTCCACGCTGACCACCCGAGCGGTCGCCGCCATCAACCGCTGTGTCGATCAACCGCCGGCGGTTCTGGTGGTCGCGCACGGCGCGCTGTTCAGGGCCATTCGTGGGGCCATGGGGCACGAGCCGAACGTGCGGACGCGCAACGCCGTGCCGATTTGGTGCGAGCCCCCGGTCGACTTGGCGAAGCCTTGGGCAATCACCTATGCGGACTGAACGCTGGCCGCGAACGGACGACAAACGATCGTTCGCCCAGCTATAATAAAGCAGTAAGACACGTGCTCGGGTAAAAGCGGCACACGATTTGCCTGCCGTTTGCTAAATCCGCAGGTGGCCTCGGTGACAGACATCTCGCTCATCCTGTTCGACCTCAATGGCGTGCTATACCGGTATGACCGGGACGCCCGGATAAGCCTTCTCGCCTCGATCACAAACCGCACATCCGATACGGTGACGAATGCGATCTGGACGTCTGGTTTCGAGGACTCTGGTGACGCCGGCGCGCTCGACGCGGCGGCCTACTTGCGGGGCTTTGGTGCGGCCTTGGGCGGCACTCTCTCTGAAGCCGACTGGATCGCGGCGCAGCAGGTCGCGCTCACGCCGATCGCCGCGACCCTCACGCTGCTGCCCCATATTCGTCCGGGTGTGCGAACTGCCGTGTTGACCAACAACAACCTGCTGCTGCTGCGCCATTTTCCGGCCCTGTATCCAGAGGTCGCCAAGCTGGTGGGCGATCGAGCGTGCGTGTCGGCAGAGTTCGGCGTCCGCAAGCCGCATCCGGATTGCTATCGCTGCTGCCTGCGGAGGTTGGGCGTCCCGCCCGAGGCGACGCTGTTCGTGGATGACAGCCCGGCCAATGTCGTGGGCGCCCGCGAAGCCGGGCTGCAAGGGCTTGATTACACCGATCCAGCAACCCTGGGGTGGGAGCTGCGAAGCCGCGGCATCGTTGTGTGATCGCCAGCCGTTCTAAAGCGACCGGCCCGGCAGCCGATCCAATCGGGTTTCCAGGTCCTGGCCGCCTGCCCAGGGGGCACCGCATGATGACGCTGCGTGAAGCCGATCCAGCGCCAGGCAAGACAAATCGAAGATAGTGCAGAAGGAACACGCCGATGCAGACCAGTCCACAGTTGCAAGGGCGCACGGCGCTGGTGACAGGCGGCTCCCGCGGGATCGGCGCCGCCATCGCGACGGCGCTGGCGGAAGCCGGGATCGACATCGCCGTGAACTACCTGGAACGGGCCTCTCAGGCGGAAGCCGTGGCCGCTGCCGTCAAGGCTATCGGGCGTCGAGCCATCATCGTGCAGGCGGACGTATCCAGCAGCCAGGCCGTCGCCGCCATGATGCGAACGATTGAAGCCGAGCTTGGTCCGGTCGATATCCTGGTCAACAACGCCGGGATTGCCATCATCCGAGGCATTGACGATCTGACCGAGGCCGATTTCGACAAAACCATCGCCGTCAATTTGAAGTCTGCGTTTCTCTGCACGCAGGCGGTCCTGCCGCGGATGCGCGCGCGGTCCTGGGGCCGGGTCATCAACATCTCCTCGGGAGCAGCGCGCGGCGCCGGCGGGGTGGGTTTGCACTACAACGCCTCCAAGGCTGGAATGGAGGGGCTTACCCGGGGCTACGCCGCCCGCCTGGTGAAGCACGGCATCACCGTCAACGCCGTGGCGCCGTCGCTGATCGAAACCGACATGGTCAAATCCGGCGTCGCCGCCTCTTCCAGCCGCATTCCGCTCGGTCGTTTCGGCACCAGCGAGGAAGTCGCGCAAGTCGTGCTGATGCTGGTCGGCAACGCCTACATGACCGGGCAGACCGTTGCGCTATCCGGCGGCATGGCCTTCAATTGATCTCTCAACCGCGGTCCAGACCATGTCGGCGATCCGCCCCGTATGATCAGGCGTTCAGCAGGCTCTGGCTCCGCACGAGGCGCGCGTAAAGCCCTCCTTGCTCCATCAGTTCGGCATGGGTGCCAGTTTCCTGCGCCCGACCCTCGGCCAATGCCACAACCAGATCGGCGTCGCGAACGGTGGAAAGCCGGTGCGCGATGACGATCGTGGTGCGTCCCTTGCGCAACCTTGCCAGTGCGGTTTGCACGGCTGACTCGCTCTCGGTGTCGAGCGCGCTGGTTGCCTCATCCAGCAGCAGTATCCGTGGATTGCGCAGCAAGGCTCGGGCCAGGGCGACACGCTGGCGTTGACCGCCCGAAAGACGCTGACCACCGGGGCCGACGACAGTGTCATAGCCCAGCGGCAGTGCGGCGATAAAAGCGGCGGCGGCGGCGGCCTCGGCGGCGGCTTCGATCTCGGGTTGCAACGCGCCTGGGCGGCCCATGCCAATATTGACCGCGACCGAGTCATCAAACAGCAGAGCGTCCTGGCCGACATAGGCGATGCTGTCGCGCAGGCTGGCCAAGGTGACCGTCCGCACATCGGCGCCATCGATGCGGACCGCACCGCCGGTCGCGTCGTGCAACCGGGGTATCAGTGCCAGCGCGGTGGATTTGCCGCCCCCAGACGGTCCGACGAGTGCGACCGTGGTCGCCGGCAGGGCCTCAAACGTCAGGCCGGTCAGTGCGGTGCGGCCATCGGGATAGTCGAACTGGACATCGTCGAAAACCACATGACCCAGTCCTTCAGGCAGCGCTTGGGCGTCGGACGCATCCTGGATGGTCGCCGGTTCGTCGATAACGGTGAAGACCCGCACCATCCCGGCCAAGCCCTCCTGCAGGGCCGCATTCAATGAACCCAGCGCGCGCAGCGGCCTGGCAGCGATCAGCAGCGCGGCAACGAAGCCGGTGAAATCACCCAGGGCATGATCGCTGACCGCGGCCCGCCAGCCTTCGAAGCCGATCACCGCCGCGACGGCCGCACCACCTAGCACTTCCAGGACGGGCTCGACTCGGGACCGGCTCTTGGTCATCCGCAGCAACGACTTGTAAAGCTGCTGAAAGGCGGCCTCGGCGCGCCGGGTTTCACTGGCTTCAAGGCGATAGGCGCGAACCGTGCGAGCCTGGGCGAAGCTCTCGTTCAGCAAGGCGGCGGCTTCGCCGACACGCTCCTGCATGCCGCCTGACGCCTTGCGCACACGCTTGCCGATCCGCTCGATCGGTACCACCGCGAGCGGATACAGCGCCGCCGCGATCAGTGACAGCAGCCAGTTCAGGTAGATCATGCTGCCGACCAGGCCGATGACCGTGACCATGTCGGCGACACCGTTGACGGCGCGGGTGAGGGCTTCCCGAATCGTTGCGGCGTCGGTGGTGAAATGCGCCGCGAGCTGGGCAGGCGCCTCGCGTTCCAGCCGAGCGAGATCGGCGCGCGTCAGATGGGCGAACATGCGGCCTTGAAGCTCCCGGATCACCAGCAGGACGACCTGTTGGACCTGTACGTTCTGGAAGTACTGGGCCAACGCCTTGACGCCGGTCACCAGCACGACCAGGGCGGGAATCTGATAGAGTATCCGCCGGTCGTGGTTGGTGAACATATCGAACGCATGGTTGATGACCACGGGATACAATGCGGTCGTACCGGCCATCAGCAGCGTCAGCGCCAATACCAGTGTCAGCCGGAGCTTGTGGTGGATCAGGTGCTCGCGCCAGAGGCGGCCGAGAAGCTGGACGGTGTGGTCGGGGCGCTTCGCATTCATGGCGCGGCCATGTACCAGCAGCCGCGCTCTTTCGCCAAGCGGGTCATGGGGTGCAAGCTGACGCGACAAGAACAGGAGGCGTCCTTATGACAAACCGCATCAACCGCGCCATCGAACTGCTGGAGCAGGGCCAGGCTATCTACTACGACGGCGCGCACAGCGGCCACGTCCTGACCTACGATCAGGGGTGTCGCGATGCCGACACCTGGGCCGACTATATGAATGTCGGCATGGAGCATGGCGCCTTCGATATGACCGGCCTGGCCGACTATCTGCGCGGCCTGGTCGATGGTGGTCCGACACGGTCGGGCCATCGAACGCCGACGGTGATCGTGGAGGCCCCGGTCAACGGCACCGACGAGGCGAATGTCCGCTTCAACGCCTGGCAGTTCCGCCAGATCCTCGGGCGGGGGGCACATGGCATCCTGCTGTGCCAGGCCGAAACCGTCGATGCCGTGCGCGCTTTCGTGGAGGCATGTCGCTATCCCCACCACCTGTCCGGGGTCGATCCGGCGTTGCCGTCGCCGGCCGCCCGCTTGGACGGCCAGACGCGCCCGGTGGCCGCCGACGGTCGGTTGGGGATCGGCACACGTGGCCGAGGATCGGAGAATACCGCCGCCCCGGTCTGGGGTTTGGCGAGCGAGGATTATATGGATCGCTGCGACCCATGGCCGCTGAACCCACACGGGGAGCTGCTCCTGGGCGTGAAGCTGGAGAGCCCGGAAGGGATCGCCAACGCGGATGCCATCTGCGCGGTGCCGGGCCTGGGATTCGCGGAAATGGGGCCAGGCGACCTCAGCCTGTCGCTGGGGTCGGTAAAGCTGCTGCGCGACCCTTATACGCCGGTCATGCAGGCGGCACGGGACAAGGTGTTCGCCGCATGCCGGCGAAGCGGGATCGCGTTTCTCGAGGGCTGCACGACGGCCGACATCGTCGCACGCCTGGATGAAGGCGTGCGGGTGATTGCAGGCCACAGCGAAGCGATGGCGCGCATCGGCCGATCGCATCAAAAGCGGGAGATGCCGATTTAGCCCTCGACCATCTCGTCAGGTGGGCGAATGGCGCGCTGGCCTTGGCCTCGTCCTAGCTCTCCCCCATATTACCGTTGGTAGCCAGGAGGAACCGAACCATGGGCGTGACCGCCATTCTGTCCGCATTCACCGCCGGTATCCGGCTGGATGCCCTGCCGCCCGAGGTCGTGCGTCGCGCCCGGTTCCTGGTCCTGGACCTTGTCGGCAACATCGTTCGAGCCCGGCATGATGCCGAGAGCACCGCGTCTTTCCTGGCGGCAACACGCGCGATGGGCATGGCCTCGGGCAACTCTGGCGTGTTTGGCGATACGGCGCGTTACACCCCTGCCGGTGCGGCCTTCCTGAACGGCGCCCTCGCCCACTCGCTGGACTTCGACGATACCCATGCGGCGGGATCGCTGCATCCCGGCGCGCCGGTGATCCCCGCGGCGCTGGCGGCGGGTGAGATGATCGGCGCCTCCGGGGCGGATGTCCTCGCCGCCATCATCGCGGGTTATGAGATGACCTGCCGGGTTGCCCTGGCACTGCCGGCCGGCGAGCATTACGATCGTGGCTACCACCCGACCGCTACCTGTGGTGCTTTCGGTGCGGCTGCGGCCGCCGCCCGCGTGTTCGGCCTCGACGCCGACGGCGTCGCCAGCGCGTTAGGCACGGTGCTGTCGCAGGCCGCCGGCAGCCTGCAGTTCCTCGCCAACGGCGCCTGGACGAAACGCTTTCAGGTAGGCTGGGCCGCGACCAATGGGCTGATGGCCGCGACCTTGGTGCGAGAGGGCTTCAAGGGCGCTTCCGACGCGTTGGAAGGCAAGCACGGTTTCATGCGCGCCTACGCGCCGAACCCGACGCCGGAACGCGCGGTGCAGGACCTCGGAACGGTATGGGAGTTGATGAACACGGCGGTCAAACCGTATCCATCCTGCCGCTATGGCCACGCTGGCATCGACGCCGCGTTGGCGCTGCGGGCGGCCAATGACATCAAGCCGTCCGAGATCACCGCGATCCGGTTCGGGCTGCCGAAATCGGGCATGCTGCTGATCGGTGCACCGGCCGACAAGAAGGCCAACCCGGAAAATGTGGTGGATGGCCAGTTCAGCGGTCCGTTCGTGATTGCCTCGGCCTTGGCCACCGGCGCGGTGGGCTGGGACAGCTACGCGCTGCTAAACGATCCGACCGTCCGTGCTCTGCTGCCCAAGGTCGAGTGCGTGTTCGACCCGGAGATCGAGGCCGAGTTCCCCACCAACATGTCCGGCAAGTTGACGATCGAGGCGCATGGGCGCCGCTTCGAGCAGAAGGTCGTCGTGCCCAAGGGTGAGCCAACCAACTTCCTGTCCGAAAGCGAGTTGCGGGCGAAGTTCGCCGGGCTGACCGACACCGTGCTTGGCGCCGACCGAGCCGCGGCACTGGCGAGCGCGGTGCTCGCGATCGACACCAGCATGGACGTCTCTGGCCTGATGCGGCTCGCCGCGCCGCTGATGCCCGCCAGGCTCGCCGGGGAATAGAGCAAGCAGCCCGTGCTCGGCCGCGGTGCGGCGCCCGAGCCGGGTTCCGACGGTCCGCGGCGTCTGATGAAATAGCATCAGCCGGACGGGTACCGTGGCCGATCAAGTCGCTGGTGAGCGCCGTGCGCCAATGCCTTTTTCCGGTCCGCCTGAAGGCGTTGCAGGTCCGCCCGATCAAAAGCGGAATGACAGCGAGGCCGATCCGAACTGGTGCAGGCCGCCGCTCTGGCCGTCGTATTCCTGGGTCTGAGCGACGTAGGCGACCGTCAGACGCATGCCGTAGGCCATGACGGCGAAACCCCCCTGCATCTCCGCCACATCCCAGACCGTCGAGACGTGCGGGCCGCCCCGGAACGGGTGAGACTGCAGCAGCAGGTCATAGCCGACCGCTTGGCCATCCGCCCCGGCGAACACATACCAGGCAAACGGGCGGGTTGGAACGAAGGCATCGCCGCCGCTCAGGCCCGGACGAACCCGGGGCACGCCGAAGTCCGAATCGAGACCTTGGCCGAAGCGGAACGTCACCCCGGTCTGCAGGTAGTCGCGAAGATCGCCCACACCGACCGTCAGAGACGGCAGCGCGTCGGTTTCAAGCCCGGCGACGGTTCCCATCGGCAGGCGCCAGGTCCGTTCGTGCAGCAATTCGATCGCGGGGGTGTTCTGAATCTGGCTGCCCCAGCCGTTGGTGTTCCCTTGACCAATCAAGCCGTGAAAGCCGTTCTGCAGTTGCTGCGCGCCTGAGCCCGGGCCCACCACACCAAGGCTGAGGGTCAAGACGCTTCTGGTGTCGTCGCTGTCGCTCATCAGCGAGAAATTGCCGAGCAGCACGCCGGCATAGGGCCGATCGTGCGGATCCGGCACGACCGCGGTCGTGCCGATCGGCGTGTAGATCTGCTGCATGAGATCGATGGCGACCCGCTGCTGACCGCTGCCCCACAGGGTGCGGCCGAGATCGGCCAAGAAGTCGGGAACCGCGGTCGTGGGCGAGGTCCAGCCAAGGCGAAGACCGTTGACGTACAACCGGTCGGTTGGCTTGCCGGCAGAAATCGAGGCGTTTTCGTCCTGCAATGTCCAGATACTGGCGTCATCCGTGGCCGGTTGGGCCTGTGCCGCGAAAGCAGGCAGCACGATCGTGGCGGCGAGCGCCGTCAAAGTCCGAAGGTTCATGAAGCGGGGCTTTTTGGTGTGAAAGGCAAAGGGAAAACCAGAGATGATAGTGCCGGAGGCGTTTCGTCAACTCTTGAGATGGCGGGGGCGCCGGGGTAGTTGTGATCGCCAATCGGATGGGTGGCCGAGCGGTTTAAGGCAGCGGTCTTGAAAACCGCCGTGCGTGTAAGCGCACCGTGGGTTCGAATCCCACCCCATCCGCCACCCACCCCACCGAACTCCGTAAGAAGGCCGCAGAGGCCGAGGCTCGGCTGAAACGGCTGTATGACGCCATTGAGAGCGGCGTGGCCGACATCGAGGACGAGTCACTCAAGGAGCGCATCGCCCTGAGCGCGGACGGCGGTGCGAAGGGCGCTGAGGGACAGATAACGCTCGTCGTCCGGGCGGGAGAACCACTCGGACGAGACGCGGCCGGTACGCTCGCCACGGGAGATATCGACCTGATAGCCGGCCGATACCGGCATCGCGGACGAACAACCGGATCCCGTGGGCTGGCCAGATACCGAAAATCGGATATAGCGGCATGCCACGCACGCTGTCGGCAGGAGAAAGGCCGCTCGACTGCGTGGGCTCGTCCAAGAAGGATTTCCTGGGCTTCCCGGGGCCGGTGAAGGACGAAATGGGCAATGCGCTTCGCGCGCGCAGTTCGGTGGCAAGCACCCGTCCACCAAGCCGTGGAAGGGCCAAGGGCCAGGTGTTTTCGAGGTGGTCGAGGATCACGACGGCGACAACTATCGGGTGGTCTACACGGTGCGCTTCAAGGCGGTCGTTTACGTGCTGCACGCCTTCCAGAAGAAGTCGACGAAGGGGATCAGGACGGCGCAGGTCGATATCGATTTTTTGGTCGAGAGACGACTCAAGGTGGCGCGACAGGATTATGAGGGCAGCTATGGCGAGCCGAAGCGCTGAGACGGTGGGCGACGAGACGATCACGCGCGGCACGGGAAACGTGTTCGTCGATCTAGGCGATGCCGATGCCGAGGAACGGCAGACCAAGCTGCGCCTGGCGCACGCGATCAATGGCGTCATTGCGCGCAGGCGCCTGACGCAGGCGATTGCGGCCGAAACGCTCAGCGCCAATCAGCCGAAGGTATCGGCTCTGGCCAACTTCAAGCTCGACGGGTTCTCGGTCGAACGGCTGATGACGTTCCTGACCGCGCTCGACCAGGACGTGGAAATCGTCATCAAAAACAAACCGCGGTCGCGGCCCTCGGGCCGTATCTCCGTTGTTGCCGCCTGGCGACGACAACCTGCGGACTTGCGAGTAATCAGTTTAGTATCAGAGGGGTTGCCCCAGAAGCACCTCAAACTCTACGCACGATGCGATACCGCAGCACCAAATCGTGCAGCCGCCTGTTGACGGGCGGCAGACTCAGGAAAGCGTCGACCAAGGCCGCGCTGTCGTGCGCCGACAGTTCAAGCAGCTGCCCCCATCGATGGTCCTGCTGGTCGCGGCCTGCGAACTCTCCCGTATGAACTCGGTGACGGTCTGGCTTTAGCGAGAAGCCGCCTCGTGGATCGCTGCTTTCCATTCTGAAGTGAGGCTGACTTGGAGCCTCGATCTCGTCAACCTTTGCGGCTCGGTTCCGTTGTCTCCTGACCCCGAAATCTGCTTAGAGTAAACTCATTATACACCCTGTTCGCGTCAGTTTCCGACCATTTGGTGGCGTGTCGCGGAGTGGCTGCGGGACAGGATCGGCGGATCGGACGCTCATAATATCAAGCCTTATGAGCGTGCATACGGATAAACCCGCGTAGACCCCCGAGGCGCCTTGCCAAGGTTGGGGTTGAAGGTTCGGATCCCTTCGCCCGCTCCAGAATCTCTCGAGGTACTCGTTGGGTAAGCGAGGGGTAAGCAAGCGGAGGGCGAAAATTCGTACGATCGTGCCCCAGCCCTGGTGTAAGAACCTGCAGGCTCATTCGCTCTCCTGCGATTTGGCCGGGGAGATCAGTCGGCCGTGGCGGGCAAGCTGACGATAGCATCATCGCTCAGGGTTGTGATGCTTTCCAGCGTCATGTAGCGGGCGCGCTGAACCGACCATTCATCGTTCTGTTCGATCAAGATGGCGCCGACCAGGCGATAGATGGCCTCTTCATTGGGGAAGACGCCAACGACGTCGGTGCAGCGCCTGACCTCTCGATTGAGCCGTTTCAACGGATTGGTGGAGTGCAGCTTGGTCCGGTGCGCGGCGGGGAAGTCCATATAGGCCAGCACGTCGACCTCGGCCTCGTCCATCGCCGCGACGAGCCTGGGCAACTGGATCGGAGTTGATCGGCGACTTTGCGCCATTTTGCCTGGGCCGCGGCTGCGTCGTTTAGCAGCGCGGCGCGTGGCGCACATCACGGCCGAGTCTTGGCCCCACCGCCTCGCCTGGTTTCCCGCTCAACCAATTCCCGGCATTTCAAATAGAGCGCACGACGAAACATAGAGCGCACGATGAATGCGATCGAGCGTGCCGTCATCGAACAGGCCATTGGCCAACCTCGACGATGTTGCGACCGTGACACCTCCAAGACAGCCTACAAATTACTTGTTGTAGTGGCATCTCCGGTTACCTCCTGACCGCGGTCCAGCCGACGGATTGTTCCGATAGTCGATCAGCCAGGCATGGATCACGACCGAGATGGAGTGTGAAATGCGAACAATTCTCCTGACCAGCGCAGCGCTTTTAGGCGCGTCGTCGGCGCTGGCCTATGCTCAGACTCGCGCCAATCCCAGCCAGGGTCAGCTTGCCACGCCGTATGGCAGCGGACCCGCGGCGAATAACAACAACAATTCCTGGGGTATCGCCAATACGCCATCCGGCAGCAAGGAAGCCGGACCGATCAGCATCATGATTCCACCGAACACCGATGCCGTGCCACCGCCCGGCACGGTCGTGATCAGGCTCAACGGCCGGGTGTCAGCCGAAGTCTTGGCCAACTTTACCAGCGTCGATACAGGATTGAACGCCAACGGCACCGCGAACGGCTACAAGCTCAACCCGGTCGGCGTCACCAGTCTGATGCGGCTCTACCCGGGGTTCGACGGCACCGCCGCGAATGGCCTCCGCTATGGCGCATCAATCGAACTACGGGAGAATTTCGGCGCCGCCGACCGCACATTCGCCAACACCACGACGGGCGGCGCGGCCAACAGTCCCAGCGCAACCAGTTCCGCCCAGACGGTTTATGTCCGCCGCGCGTTTACCTATTTGGCGACGGATCAGGCAGGCCTGCTGCGACTCGGCCAGGCTGACGGAGTCATCGGGATATTCGACAATTGCATCTTTACCACGCAATGCTGGGACGGAGGGATCAACGGCCTGAATGGCAGTGATGGCTACACCGCAACGGCACCGGCCGGGGCATCAGGCGTGCCGTTCGTTTGGCTGAGCCAGTCGGGCGCGGAATACGGCAACAACAAGATCGTCTACCTGACACCGCAGGTCTATGGCTTTGATTTCGGTGTGCAGTATGCGCCGAACGAAGGCAATTCCTTCGCGAACAGCGGCCTTGGCGTCGGCTGCAACCAGGCTGGCCCCACCTGCATCAGCGTCTCCTCGGGCAACGATCCCACCCGCTGGATCAACCAGGTTGGTGTCGGTCTGCGTTACCAGAAGAACTTTGGCCCGGCGGACTTCAAGGCTTACGGCTTTTACGAAACGGCCGGGAAGGAAGATCTGACGACGACCCCTTATGTCCCGGTGAGCCGCACCGCCGCCGTAACCAGTCTGCGCTATGACAACCTGAGCTTCTACAAGGCTGGTGTGGCCGTAACGGCCGCCAACGTCACCATCGCCGCCGACTATATCGGCGGCGCGGTGAACGGGCAGTTGACCATGCGTCCGACCGGCGGTGTGCCGACCAATGCCGTCATGACGGGTTTGACCTATGCGCAAGGTCCGCTGACGCTTGGCGCCCAGGTGGGCCTGATCGATACGCAAGGTGATGCGCGCCTGACCGGGATCTCCCAGCGCCACGAGTCAGAAATTTCCTTTGGTGGTGCTTACAAGCTGGCGCCCGGCATTCAGTTGGTCAGCGAATATGTCTACACGCAGCGGCACCAAGGCGGGTTCGATTTTCATCAAAATGCACTTGGCAATGCCGGTGCTGGACCAGGAACCGCGACCCGCGACGCCAAAGGCCAGGGCGTCCTGTTTGCAACCGTATTGACCTGGTAGCACCTTGACACTGCTGCTCTGAACCGGGTTGGCGGCCGAGCGAGTCCCTAAGTAACGGGGCGGCGCGCGAAAAGGCTTTGATACCGGTTGGCGCAATCGCCGACCGGTACCAGCCAGGATGGTCGCCTGACGGTGTCGATGCTGGCATCCAGTGCCGACGCGGGCTGTCACAGGCCCGTGTCGGTCTCAGACGCATCGGCCTTCAGCAGGATGCGGTCCGTGAGCAACGGCCGCACCCGGTGTTTGCCGTTCTGGATCAGCGCACCGAACCGTTCCCGCTCTGCCTCCCTGAGCCGCACGACAGACGTGCCTCGGGCATTCGTTTCGATTACGCAGATTTCTTTCAGCGGTTCGAGAGGCATCGATTCAGGTATGAAACCAGAATCGATGCCGGGGTACTCGACGTCGTCCTCCCTAAACAAAGACGATCTTATGACCTAAACACCAGCGGTCTTATTTTGCTGACACAGCCCAGTCATGATTATGCACCAGACCGTCGTCATGACGGTCGTGCGCCTGCGCCGTGTCGCCGTGATCATGGAACTGTTCGGCTTCGGTCGAGCCGGCGAACGCCGTCGTGGACGACTTCCCGCCGGAGATCGCCATCGCCACCGCATCGAAGTAGCCAACCCCCACTTCCCGCTGATGCCGGGTCGCGGTGTAGCCGTCCGCCTCGGCGGCGAATTCCCCCTGCTGCAGCTCGCTGTAGGCCGCCATGCCGCGCTCCTTGTAGCCCCGCGCCAGGTTGAACATCGACAGGTTCAGGCTGTGGAACCCGGCCAGGGTCACGAACTGGAAGCGGTAGCCCATCTTGCCGATCTCCCGCTGGAACGCGGCGATCTTGTCGGCCGGCAGCTTCTTCTTCCAGTTGAAGCTGGGCGAGCAGTTGTACGCCAGCATCTTGCCTGGGAACTGCTTGTGGATCTCGTTGGCGAACCGTTCGGCCTCGCGCAGGTCGGGCTCGCTGGTCTCCCACCACAGCAGGTCGGAATACGGCGCATAGGCCAGCCCGCGGGCGATCGCGTAGTCGTTGCCGCAACCGGGCTTGATCCGGAAGAAGCCTTCCGCCGTGCGGTCATTGCCGATGAACGGACGATCGCGCTCATCGACGTCCGAGGTCAGCAACTGCGCCGACTGCGCGTCGGTGCGGCACAGCAGAACCGTGTTCACACCCTCCACGTCAGCCGCCAGCCGCGCTGCGTTCAGCGTGCGGATGTGCTGCGCGATCGGCACCAGCACCTTGCCGCCCAGATGGCCGCACTTCTTCTCGGACGCCAGCTGGTCCTCGAAATGCACGCCCGCGGCGCCGGACGCGATCATCGCCCGCATCAGCTCATAGGCGTTCAGCGGTCCGCCGAAGCCGGCTTCCGCATCGGCGATGATCGGCGCCATCCAGTAGGTGCCGTCCTTGCCCCCCTCGCTCTGCGCGATCTGGTCACAGCGGCGCAGCGCGTTGTTGATGTTGCGCACCACTTTTGGCACCGAGTCCACCGGATACAGCGACTGGTCCGGATACATCTCGCCGCCGGAGTTGGCGTCGCCGGCCACCTGCCAGCCGGACAGGTAGATCGCCTTCAGCCCGGCCTTCACCTGCTGCACCGCCTGGTTGCCGGTCAGCGCGCCCAGCGTCGGAACGAACGGCTCGGTTTTCAGCAGGTGCCACAACCGCGCGGCCCCCATTTCCGCCAGCGTATGACGGATGCGGAACGATCCGGCCAGACGCTCGACGTCCTGGACCGTGTAGTCGCGCTTGACGCCCGCGAACCGCTCCGGGTCGCCGCCGGCGCTGGTCATGCCGTCAGGCGCATATAGGGGGCTAGAACGCATCGTCGTGCTCCTTCATGTCATGGTCGATGAGTGAATAATTGACATTGCAGCCGCGAATAGAAAGACCTAATTGGCTATTCTCCGGGCAATTCTGTTGCCAACTTCACCAACAGTGACAGGATTCTGTAAAGGATGTAAAGAATGAGCCGAACCCTGATCGGGCGAACGGTGCGCCGGCTGCGGACCGAACGCGCCCTGTCGCAGCAGGCGCTGGCGGTGCGGCTTGGCATCTCCGCCAGCTATCTGAACCTGATCGAGCACGATCAGCGCGCCGTCACCGCCTCGTTGCTGATCAAGCTTGGCGAAACCCTGCGGGTCGATCTTGGTGAGCTATCCGGAACCCAGGAACGCCAGCTGGAGGTCGGGCTGCGCGAAGCTTTCGCCGACCCGCTGCTGGGCGCCGACGCTGTGGCCGAGGCCGAGGTCGAGGCGCTGGCCGCCGGCAGCCCAAGTGCCGCCCGCGCGGTGTTGGCGCTGTATCGCGCCTGGCGTGTGGCACGCGAGGATGCCAACGGCATCGCACTGCCATCCGGCCGCCGCGTCCTGCTGCCCAACGAGGAAGTGCGTGATGTGTTCGACGATCATGCCAACCATTTTCCGGTGCTGGAGGAAGCCGCCGAAGCCATGGCTGCTGAACTCGCCCCCAGCGCACCGGCCGAAATGAACCATGCGATCGCCGAACGGCTGCGCTCGGTGCACGGCGTGCGGGTGACCGTCCAGTCGCTGGAGACCGCGCTGCGCCGCTATGATCCGGCGACCAGAAGCCTGGCCCTGTCGGAGTCGCTGCCGCGCGAAAGCCGGGGTTTCCACATGGCGTTCCAGCTTGCCCTGCTGGAAGCGCGGGAGGTGGTGGAAACGGTGCTGAAGGAAACCTCGCCTTCAACCACCGAGGCAACGATGCTGCTGCGCATCGGCCTGCTGAACTACGTCGCGGGTGCGTTGGTCATGCCCTACGCATCCTTCCTCGCCGCCGCGACGGCGTTGCGGCATGACATGGAGGCGATCGCGGCACGGTTTGGCGTGTCGTTCGAGCAGGCGTGCCATCGGCTGTCCAGCTTGCAGCGGGTCGGGGCACGGGGCGTGCCGTTCTTCTTCCTGCGGGTCGATCCGGCGGGCAACGTGTCGAAGCGGTTCTCAGCCGCCGGCTTTCCATTCGCCCGCTACGGCGGGTCCTGTCCCCGCTGGGTGGTGCATACCGCGTTCTCCCGCCCCGGCAGCGTGCAGGTGCAGGTCGCCGAACTGCCCGATGGCGCGACGTATCTCTGCTTTGCCGCCGCCGTGCCACAGCCCGTCGCCAGATGGGGCGAACCTCGGCCGATCCATGTGGTGGCGATGGGCTGCGCCCTGGCCCACGCGGGGGAGCTTGTCTACGCCGATGGCCTGGACCTTGACCGCGCGCGGGTTGGCATTGGCCTGTCCTGCCGGCTTTGCGATCGTCCCGACTGCGGCAGCCGGGCATTTCCGCCGCTGGAGCACCGGCTGTCGCTGGACCCGTTGACGGCGGGGGCGACGCCCTACCGCTTCGAATCGAAGCCGCGTTGAACTTAACGTTCCCGCGACGCGACTACAAAACCACCGGCCCCTGTGGCGCTCGGTCAGCCTGATCCGTTGCACCTTAAGACGAGCCAGTGGGCGATCCGTGCTGACCCCCCGCCGGTCAAACCGCTACCGGCGACGGCTGCCGCGCGCCGAGCGCTTCCACGGCCTGCCCGATCAGCTCCTGGATGATCTCGGCGACCGGCTGGATGCTGGTCACCATGCCGACCGACTGCCCGGCCATCACCGACCCGGTCTCGATATCGCCATCGATCACCGCCCGGCGCAGCGCGCCGGCCCAGAAACGTTCGACCAGAAGCTGCGCTTCCTCCTTGTTGACCTCACCGGCGAGGAACTTGTCGCGCGTCTCGGCCTGGTGCTGCATGAACCGCTTGGTCCCGTCGTTGACCAGCCCGCGGACCGGGATCACCGGCAGCCGCGGGTCCAGTTCCACCGACGGCATGGCATCACGCGCGTTGGCATGGACGAAGAATTTCTTGAACTTGGGATGGGCGATCGATTCCGCGGACGCGGCGAACCGGGTGCCCAGCTGGGCACCCGACGCCCCCATCTCCAGATACGACAGGATCGCCTCGCCCCGGCCCAGACCGCCGGCGACAAAGACCGGCACATCGTGCAGATGGGGCAGGATCTCCTGCGCCAGCACGGTCAGCGACACCGGGCCGATATGGCCGCCGGCCTCGGATCCCTCGATGATGATGGCATCGGCGCCGGAGCGGACCAGCCGCCTGGCCAGGGACAGCGCCGGCGAAAAGACAATCAACTTCGCACCGCCATCTTTCACCGCGCGCACGGCCGGTCCGGGCGGGATCCCGCCGGCCAGCACGATGTGGCCGACCTTGGCGTCCAGGGTCACCCGGATCAGGTCGTCCAGCTGAGGGTGCATGGTGATCAGGTTGACGCCGAAGGGCCTGTCGGTCAGCGCCTGGGTGCCGGCGATCTGCTCTGCCAGCTGGGCCGGGTTCATCGCGCCGCAGGCGATCACGCCGAAGCCGCCGGCGTTGGAGATCGCGGAGACCAGGTTCTTCTCACTGACCCAGCTCATGGCGCCGCCCAGGATGGCGTAGGGGCAACCCAGGAAGGCGGCGCCGCGTGACCACAGCCGGTCAAGCTGGCGATGCGCGGGGGTCAGCACCTCAGGCTGCATCCAGGCCATACGCGGTGTGCAGGGCGCGAACCGCGAGTTCGGTATACTCCGCGGCGATCAGCACGCTGACCTTGATCTCGCTGGTGGAAATGACCTGGATGTTGATCGCCTTGTCGGCCAGCGCACTGAACATGGTGTTGGCGACCCCGGCGTGGCTGCGCATGCCGACCCCGACAACGCTGATCTTCGCGACGTTTGGGTCTTCCAGCAGTTCGGCGTAGTTGATCTGGCCCTTGATATCCGCCAGTGCCGAACGAGCGCGCGGCAGATCGGCCTTGCCCACGGTGAAGGTCATGTCGGTGGTGCCGTCGGCCGAGATGTTCTGCACGATCATGTCGACGTTGGCATTCTGCTCCGCCAGCGCGCCAAAGATCGCCGCGGCGATGCCAGGACGGTCCGGCACCCGGCGCACGGTGATTTTCGCCTCGTCGCGGGAATAGGCGATGCCCGACACATTCTCTTTTTCCACGATCTCGTCCTCATCCACCACCAACGTCCCGGTGTCGTCCCCGGGCGGGTCGTCCAGGAAGCTGGACAGCACCCGCACCCGGACGCCCTCGTTCATCGCCAGTTCCACGCTGCGGGTCTGCAGCACCTTGGCGCCGACCGATGCCAGTTCCAGCATTTCCTCATACGCTATTTTCGCCAGCTTGCGGGCTTTTGGCACGATCCTGGGGTCGGTCGTGTAAACCCCGTCCACGTCGGTGTAGATGTCGCAACGGTCGGCCTTCAGCGCGGCAGCCAGCGCGACGGCCGACGTGTCGGACCCGCCGCGGCCCAGCGTGGTGATCCGGTTGTTCGGCGCGATGCCCTGAAACCCGGCCACGACGGCGACCTGGCCGGTCTGCATCCGGCGGATCAGCTCGGTGCCCGCGATCGACTGGATGCGCGCCTTGCCATGCGCGGTATCGGTGTTGAGCGGGATCTGCCAGCCTTGCCAGGATCTGGCATCGACGCCATTTTCCTGCAGGCAGATCGCCAGCAGGCCCGAGGTGACCTGTTCCCCGGTCGCAACCACGGCATCATACTCGCGCGCGTCGTGCAGGGCCGACAGGTCGGCGCACCACTTGACCAGCTGGTTGGTCACGCCGGACATGGCGGAGACAACCACCGCCACCTGATTGCCTTGGTCGACCTCGCGCTTGACCCGCACGCCGACGTTTCGGATGCGGTCGAGGTCGGCGACCGAGGTGCCGCCGAATTTCATCACAATGCGGGCCATGAAGGGTGATCGATGCCATGTTGATGTGCGGGGTTGATGTGCGGGCGCACACATACTGATGCGCGACGGGAGGAGCAACCATGAGTAGCGGGACGGTCTCGGCTGAGGAGGTGCGCAAGTTCGACCGACTGGCCGCGCGCTGGTGGGATCCGACCGGGCCAATGCGGCCGCTGCACCAGATGAATCCCGTCCGAGTCGGCTGGATCGCGGGGTTGCTGGACGCCCCGGGCCGCATCCTCGATGTCGGTTGCGGCGCCGGCCTGGCAGCCGAAAGCCTGGCCCGCCACGGCCACCACGTGCTGGGCATCGACGCCGCCGGTGCGGCGATCGAGGCCGCCCGAGCGCATGCCGAGGGGCAGGGGCTGCGGCTGACGTACCGCACCTGTCTGGCCGATGATATCCTGGCCGAGGGACAGCGGTTCCGCATGATCACCGCGCTCGAGGTCATCGAGCACGTGCCGGATCCGGCTGCGTTCGTCCGCGTGCTGGCGCGGTTGCTGGAACCGGACGGCCTGCTGGTGCTGTCCACCTTGAACCGCACCCGGCGGTCCTGGATAACCGCGAAGGTCGGTGCGGAATACGTGCTGCGGCTGCTGCCGGTCGGGACCCATGACTGGAAGGCCTTCATCACCCCGGCCGAACTGGCCGCGATGCTGCGCTCGGCGGGCCTGCGGATTGGCCAGACCACCGGGCTGCTGGCCGATCCGCTGACCGGGCGCTGGCGGACGGGCCGGGACATGGCGGTCAATTACATCATGGCCGGGACCCGATAGTGCGGCCATTGTCGGGACAATCGCTGTCCGGGCGATCGCTGTCGGGGCGATCGCTGTCGCGGACATCGCTGTCGCGGACACCAGCGTTACGGGCATCAGCGTTACGGGCATCAGCGGGCGCATGACGCTGATCTACCTGATCGCCGGGGAACAAAGCGGCGATATCCTGGGTGGCAGGCTCATGCAGGTGATCAGGGCGCGCCGCCCCGACGTGGCGTTCGCCGGCATCGGCGGCGGCGCCATGGCGGCGCAGGGGTTGCACAGCCTGTTCCCGATCCGGACGTTGTCGCTGATGGGCCTGCTCGAGGTGCTGCCAAAGGTGATCGAAATCCGGGCGCTGTTGCGACAGACCACCGCCGATATCGTGGCCCGCGCGCCGGATGTCCTGGTCACCATAGACTCACCGGGATTCACCTTGCGGGTGCTGCGGGCGCTGCGGCCCACCACGCTGAAGCGGGCGCACTATGTCGCGCCGCAGGTGTGGGCATGGCATGAGAACCGGGTGAAGACGTATCCCGGCCTGTGGGATGAGCTGCTTTGCCTGCTGCCGTTCGAGCCGGGATTTTTCGCCGGGCACGGCCTGCCCGCCCGCTTCGTCGGCCATCCGGTGCTGGAAAGCGGCGCCGATGGAGGGAACGCGACCCGCTTCCGCGCCCGTCATGCGGTTCCCGCGGACGCCAGGATCCTGACCGTCATGCCGGGAAGCCGGCCCGGCGAGGTGGCGCGATTGCTGCCGATCCTGGAGACGGCGATCCGACTGCTTCCCGAACCCGTGGTCCCGGTTGTGCCGCTTGCCGGTCCGGTCGAGGCGGTGGTGCGCCAGCGCACCGCCGCGTGGCCGATCCGGCCGATACTGGTGGCCGACACCGAGGGCAAGCATGACGCGTTCGCGGCCTCGGCCGCCGCGCTCACCAAATCAGGCACCTCGACGCTGGAGCTGGCGCTGGCGAAGGTGCCGATGCTGGTGACCTATCGGGTCAATCCCGTGTCCCACCAGATCGCCAAGCGGACGATCAAGGTAAAATATGCCTCGATCGTCAACCTTCTGCTGGATCGGCCGGTGATCCCGGAGCTGCTGCAGTACGAGAGCCGTCCGGATCGGCTTGCCGCCGGTTTGCACCGGCTGCTGGCGGACCCGGCGGCGGTCGCAGCGCAGCGCCAGGGCTTCGCCGAAGCGTTGACCCTGCTACGTCCATCGGTCGGCACGCCATCCGAATGCGCGGCCGAAGCCGTGCTGTCGCTGCTGCCATAACAGCATGGACGCGCGCCGCGGGTTCGGCTCATCGCGCGACAGCGTCCGGTTGCCGTCGGCCAAAGCTCTCGCCCCCGACGCGTCTCGCTTGACAGCCCTGTTACCCAACGCTACGCCCCCGCGCCAATCCTACCCGTCCGTAACGTCCGCAACCCGAAAGTCCGGGAGAAACCGATCATGCCGGTCCGCGCCTTCATATTTCCCGGCCAAGGCAGCCAGGGCGTCGGTATGGGCCGCGACCTCGCCGCCGCTTTCCTCGCCGCCAGGGAGGTATTCCAGGAAGTCGACGACACGTTGAAGCAACCGCTGTCCAGGCTGATGTTCGAAGGCCCGCACGAGGAACTGACGCTGACCGAGAACACGCAGCCGGCGTTGATGGCCCACTCGCTCGCGGTGTTGCGGGTGCTGGAGCGGGAAGGCGGCTTCACCCTGCCACGCAAGGCATTCGTGGTCGCGGGTCATTCGCTGGGCGAGTACAGCGCGCTCGCCGCCGCTGGCGCTTTTACCATCCCGGTCGCCGCGCGCCTGTTGAAGTTGCGCGGTCAGTCCATGCAGAAGGCCGTACCAGCCGGGACCGGCGCGATGGCCGCGTTGCTGGGTGCCGACATGGCGCAGGCGACAGCGATCTGTGTGGAGGCGGCCCCGGCGCCGGACAGCGGCGCGTTGGAGATCGTGCAAACCGCCAACGACAATGGCGCCGGCCAGGTCGTGATCTCCGGTCATCGCACGGCGATCGCACGAGCGGTCGAGATCGCCCAGACCAAGGGCGTCAGGCGCGTCATGCTGCTGCCGGTGTCGGCGCCGTTTCACTGCGCGCTGATGGCGCCCGCGGCGGACGCGATGGCCGAGGCGCTGGAAAACACCACCGTGGGTCGGCTGAGCGTGCCGCTGGTGGCGAATGTTTCGGCCCGACAGGAAACCGACCCTGGGCGGATCCGCGACCTGCTGATACAGCAGGTCACCGCGACCGTGCGCTGGCGCGAATGCGTTGCGACAATGACCGAGATGGGCGTCGATAGCTTCATCGAGCTGGGCGCCGGCAAGGTGCTGACGGGGTTGGTCAAGCGACTCGCGCCGGACGCCGCTGCGCGGGCCGCCGGCACGCCCGCCGAAGTCGAGGCGGTGCTGAAGATTCTCTGAAGCAAGAGGGGGCGGCGATGTTCCGATTGGACGACAAGGCCGCGCTGGTGACCGGCGCATCGGGGGGCATCGGTGCGGCGATCGCACGGGCCTTGCACGCGCAGGGAGCCATTGTCGCGTTGTCCGGCACACGGCGCGATGCGTTGGAGGCCTTGGCAACCGAACTCAAGGAGCGGGCGTATGTCTGTCCGGCTGATCTGCGTGATGCCTCGGAACCCGATGCGCTGATCGAGATGGCGGAGAAGGCTGCCGGACCGTTGCAGATATTGGTGAACAACGCGGGGATGACCCGGGACATGCTGGCGCTGCGGATGTCCGACCAGGACTGGCAGTCGGTGCTGGATGTCGACCTGTCGGCGCCGTTTCGCCTGGCCCGGGCCGCGCTGCGCGGCATGCTGCGCCGGCGGGCCGGCCGGATCATCAACATATCGTCCATCGTCGGCGCCACCGGCAACGCCGGTCAGGCCAATTACGCCGCCGCCAAGGCCGGATTGGTCGGCATGAGCAAGGCGCTGGCGCAGGAAGTCGCCTCCCGCGGGATCACCATCAACGTGGTGGCGCCGGGTTTCGTCGTGACGGCGATGACCGACGTGCTGGGGGAGGCGCAGAAGACCAAGCTGGCTGAATCGATCCCGCTGCGGCGGCTGGGTCAGCCGCATGATATCGCCGCCGCAGTCGTCTATCTCGCCTCCGACGAGGCCGGGTGGGTCACTGGTGCCACACTGCACGTCAATGGCGGAATGGCGATGCTCTAGGAGCAGACGTGACCGGCCGCCGGCCTTTCCCGCCCTCGGGAAACCATGCTAAGCGCCCGTGGCTATGTCTGGCGCGGGGGCTATGTCTGGCGCGGGCTCGTTTCTGTGGACCCGGACAAGGCGCCGGTCGGGAGAAAGCCGGACAATAAACCATAACGAGACTATAGTTTCAGGAGTAGCGGAGCCGATGAGCGACATTGCCGACAAGATCAAACGGATCGTGGTGGAACATCTTGGCGTGGATGAAGCCAAGGTGACGCCCGAAGCCTCTTTCATCGACGACCTCGGCGCCGACAGCCTTGACACGGTCGAGCTGGTGATGGCTTTCGAAGAAGAATTCGACGTCGAAATACCCGAGGACGCAGCTGAGAAGATCGCCACCGTCAAGGATGCGATCGACTACATTGAAAAGCAGAAGCAGTAAGATCTGCATTCTGAATAGCGCGAAAGGCCTGCTGTTATGCGGCGTGTAGTGGTGACGGGCATGGGAATCGCCTGTCCCTTGGGGGTGGGCGTCGAGCATGTGTGGCGCCGGTTGATCAACGCCGAATCGGGCATTGGCGTCATCACGGCGTTCAATCCCACGGATTCGCCCTGCCAGGTCGCGGGTGAGGTGCCGGCTGGCACCAAGGACGTGGGCGCACTGGACATCAACGAGTGGATCCCGGTCAAGGACCAGAAGAAGATGGATCGTTTCATCCATCTGGCGATGGTCGCCGGGTCCGAGGCAGTCGCCGATGCCGGCTGGCTACCACAGACCGAGCCAGAGCGCTGTGCCACAGGTGTCATGATCGGCTCCGGGATCGGTGGCCTAGAGACGATCTATCAGGCGTCGATCCTGGTGAACGAAGGCAAGGGCCGCCGGTTGTCGCCGTTCTTCATTCCTTCGGCCCTGAGCAATCTCGCGTCCGGGCATCTGTCGATCAAATACGGCTTCAAGGGTCCTAATCATTCCGTCGTCACGGCTTGCGCGACCGGCGTGCACGCGATCGGCGACGCCGCGCGGTTGATTGGCTTGGGTGATGCGGACGTCATGCTCGCGGGTGGCGCCGAGGCGACCGTGTGCGAGCTTGGCATTGCCGGGTTCTGCGCCTCTCGGGCGTTGTCGACCGCGTTCAACGATCGACCCACCGCGGCTTCGCGCCCGTGGGACAAGGACCGCGATGGGTTCGTGATGGGCGAGGGCTCGGGCTGCGTCGTGCTGGAGGAATATGAGCACGCACGCAGACGCGACGCGAAGATCTACGCCGAAGTATCCGGTTACGGCATGTCGGGCGATGCCCACCATATCACCGCGCCGGCGGATGGGCATGATGGCGCGTTCCGCTCGATGCGCGCCGCGATGGCCAATGGCGGCTTCAGCCCGGCCGACATTCAGTATGTCAACGCGCACGGAACCTCGACGCCGTTGGGCGACGATCTTGAACTGGAAGCGGTGGAGCGCCTGTTTGGCGATGCGGCGCGCGGGCTGGCGATGTCATCGACCAAGTCGGCGACCGGCCATTTGCTAGGTGCGGCCGGCGCGATCGAGGCGGTGTTCTCGATCCTGGCGATCCGCGACGGGATCGCACCGCCGACGTTGAACCTGGACGAGCCCAGCCGAGGCAGCGTGATCGATCGGGTGGCGAAGACAGCACAGGAGCGACGCATCAAGGTGGCCTTGTCGAACAGCTTTGGATTTGGTGGCACCAACGCCTCCGTCATCTTCCGCGCCGCCTGATCCGGTGCCGCCGGTGCGGCGGGGCTGGCGGCGCGCGCTGGTCAGCGCCGTCTGCGGGGCTGCCGTTGTCGGGGGCATCGCCCTGGGCGTTCTGCAATGGGGGCAGAGCACCCTGCGGCGTCCTGGACCCCTGGCCGCAGCGCAGGCGATTGTCGTGCCGCGCGGCGGGACGGTCCGGCTTGCCGAAGCGCTTGCATCCGACGGCGTGATTGACCAACCGTGGCTATTCCGCGTCGCCGCCTGGATGACCCGGGGCCACGGTGTGCTGCGTGCGGCGGAGTTCGCCTTTCCCGCCCACGCGTCCATCGGCCAGGTCCTGGCGATCTTGCGCACCGCCCGTCCCGTCGAGCACCATCTGACCATCGCCGAGGGTTTGACCGCACAGCAGATCGGGCATGTGCTCGCTCAGGCCGAGGCGATGACCGGCCAGGCAGCAGCGATCGATGAGGGGTCTGTCCTGCCGCAGACCTACGACTACCTGTATGGTGCCGACCGAGCGGGGCTCGTGGCGCGGGCGAAGGCTGCGATGGACCGGGAACTGGCCGCCGTCTGGGCGGATCGTGCGCCCGGATTGCCGCTTTCCAGCCCGCGCGACGCGCTGATATTGGCCAGCATCGTCGAACGGGAAACCGCGAAGCCGGCGGAGCGGCCGCATGTCGCCGCGGTTTATCTGAACCGCTTGCGCCAAGGCATGAAACTGCAGGCCGATCCAACGGTGGTATACCTCGCCAGCAACGGCGCCGGGGTCTTGAACCATGATCTGACGCGTGCGGAACTGGCGCGCGACAACCCGTTCAACACGTATCGCAGCGTGGGCCTGCCGCCTGCGCCGATTTGCTCGCCGGGTCTCGACAGCCTGCAGGCGGTGCTGCATCCGGCAGCCAGCGATGATCTGTTCTTCGTCGCCGACGGCACCGGAGGGCATGTTTTTTCCCGCAGCTATGAGGCGCACGACACCGCGGTCGCACGCTGGCGGGCGCTGCCTTCGTCGGCGTTTCACGGCAAATCCGAGTGATGCCCGATCGCGGCGAAGCGTGAGACGCGCAGTGGCCTCGGTTCGGCGCGTCAATCGGCCACTTCAGACGAACAGCGACGGTTGATGCGGCATGGCGCCAGGCGTTAAGAAACCGTCGATCAACTCGGCCGTTTAAGTCGACAGGAAACTCCAGTAAAAGAGGTCGCCGCTGATGGCAGCAACAGCCGAGGCAGCCGGATCAGGACGGATCGCAGCGCGGATTGACCGCCTTCCGCTCACGTGGGCGCAGTGGCGCCTGGCGCTGATCAGCCAACTGTTCTGGGGCGTGATCATCGCCGCCGACGGTATCCCGGCAAAAGTCTATCCATATGTCTGGCTGCCGCGGCACGCATTCGGCATGACCGCGTTCTCCTTGCTGTTGGCCATGCAGTTTGGCGTTGGCATTCTGGTGGGCGAGTATCTGATCGGCATCGTTGCGGACCGTTGGGGCCGGCGCAGCGCATTGATGGTCTCGACATTGGCGATTGCCTTGCTGATGTGGCCTACGTCGCTCACCAGCAACTTCGCGCTGCTGATGGTGTTCTTCGGGCTGTCCGCCATCGGCATGGGCGGCGTGCTGTCGGTCAACGTCGTCTACATGGGCGAAATCATCCCCCCCAAGGACCGCGGCCGCGTCATGCTGGGTTCACAGGTGCTGGCCGTCGCGATTTACGGTCTGCTGGGCAATATCCCGGCCATCCTGTGGATCCCAAACCATTACGAACTATTTATAAACTTCTACTGCGTGGTGTCGCTGGTTGTGCTGGTACCGCTGGCTTGGGCAATCCCGGAATCACCGCGATGGCTGGAGGCCCATGGCCGGCACGACGAGGCCGAACGTGTAACAGTCAAGCTGGAGGCTGAGTGTTTGCGCCGCAGTGGCCTCGATCATTTGCCCGAGCCGCAATACACCCGCTATGCTGTTACTATTTCGCAACATGTTCCCATGCGGGAGTTGTTCCGCGGCGAGTATGGTCGCCGGAGCCTGTTGCTGCTGGTCGCCTGGATCCTTGGCTACAGCGGCATGATCTACGGGTTCGGCGGCTACGAGACATTGCTGCTGCGCGGGTTCGGCTTGAGCGCCAATCAGGCGTTCGGTGTGATCCTGGTCTCGTCCACGCTGGGCGGCGGCGGCGGCCTGGCGATCTGTGCCACGCTGGGCGAAGCGGTGGAGCGACGGATCGTCATTCTGGCCAGTGCCATGATCACGGCTGTCATGTTGGCCGTGTTGTACTTCGTCCATACGGTTATCGCATCCTATGTGCTGGTGACGCTGTCCTGGGGCGCCACCGAGGTGTGGCTTTTCAGCATGTACAACTACACCGCCGCCTGCTACCCGACCCGGCTACGGGCGACGGGAACCGGCCTCACTGACGGCATCGGGCACCTGGGAGCGGTGTTTGGACCGATCGTAGCGGGGTGGTTGTTCACCGCCACGGCGGCGTTCGGGCATGCAGGCTGGTTCGCCTACGTCATGGTCCCCGGCGCCTTGGTTCCCGCTGTGATGATCGCGGTCTGGGGCATCGATCAGCGCCGCGCGATCCTGGAGCATATCTCTGTCTAATGTCCGGGTTCAGACGTTCGCAATAGTCGGCGAACCCCTGATCCAGGACACCCAGGGCGGTTTCCGTTCGCGTTGGCTCACGGCAAAGCCGCTGGGACATTGTTTCAGTGCGCAACATCACCCGTTCAGGTAGTCAGTCCGAACGGGATCCTTCCTAGGCGGCGATCCAGCTTTGCTTTTCCCCGTTGTAGACGTCGCCGGGATTGCCGCTCACGGTCGTGCGCCACATGACACGAGCCTCGTTCTCGGCGTCGAACCAGGTTGCCGCGTGCACCAGGCAGCGGTTGTCCCAAACCACCAGGTCACCGAGCGTCCATTCATGCACGTAGACAAACTCGGGGCGCGTCAGGTGCGACATCAGGGTGAACAGCAAGTCCGCACCATCGCCGTGCGGACCCGGCTGCATCCCGGCAAATGGCCCTTCCAGCCAATCCATCTGTCCACCTTCGCACAGATAGAGCGCGCGTCGGCCGGTCACCGGATGAACCCGCACGACCGGCTGGCGCTGCGGGCGCTGATGCGCCAGCAGATCGCGCGGCGTCTCTCCCGCCAGCACCGCCTTGTAACTTCGTCCCGCACTCATCTGGACATGGATACCCTGCAGGCCTTCGACCCGTCGCTTCAGCTCCGGCGTGAGTGCGTCGTAAGCCCTGGCGGCGTCGGCGAACAGCGTCTGCCCCTGGTCCTTACGCACCGGGGTGACCGCCAGGAACAACGAGATATCCGGCGGCGGCCGGCGATAGCTCTGATCCGTGTGCCACCCGCTGCGGTGGGGAAACCGGGTTGGAAACCGGCCCTCCGCGGTGACCGGTGGTTCGGGGCGGCGGGGCGGCTGGCGGCTGACCGGCGGCACGTTGGAGACGATGAAGATCTCAGGCACCGTTTCGTGCACCATGTTCAGCGGTGTGAGATTTTCGCGGTAGTTCTCGACCTCGGGGCCGAACACCCGGCTCAGTCGCACCAGAAGCTGTGGTTCCGCCGTCATCGCCTCCATGCCCGGCAACAGCAACAGGCCACCGGACACCGCGAGGGCCTGGGGAAGCGCGGCCGGATCAGTCTCCGCAGCCTCGACGAGGCGTTGTGCATGGGCCTCACCGTCCAGGCTTAGTCGACCGCCGAAGCTGGCACCGGGCAGCGGATTGGAGAATGCGAAGCGCCCGCTCATGATAGACCTTTCGTGTCTGCCGGATCGATCCCAGCCGATATCGGACGTCAGATCAATCAGGGAGACCCCCTTGACGCAGCCAGTCTTCACCACCAGCCGCCTGCTGCTGCGTCCGCGTTCGCTGGCCGACACCGACGCCTGCCTCGCCATGGACCGCGACCCGGCGGTGACCCGGTTCGTCAGTGGCCCCTGGTCGAACCCGGTTGCTCATCGTGCCTTCATCCAGGCGCGCACCATCGGCGCTTATCCGCCCGGCCTCGGCTACTGGACCGTCTGCCGTCGGAGCGCCGCTGACCAGTTCCTCGGCTGGGTGCTGCTCATTCCGGCCGACGGGACGCGTCCGACGATCGAAATCGGCTGGCGTCTGCGCCAGGCGGAATGGCGTCAAGGGTTCGCGACCGAGGCGGCCGAACCTGTGCTGCGGCATGCCTTCGCCACGTTACGGCTGCCTGAGGTCGTCGCCGAAATCGACCCGAGCAACACAGCCTCCCACCGGGTCGCGGAGAAGCTCGGGCTTCGGTATCGGGGCGTGGTTTCGCATGCCGGAAAACCGGCGCTGCGTTATGACACGACGCTGCGGGCGTTTGGTGGCGCGGCTTCAGTGGAACGGTGTTGATGTCGCTGGCATGGAGGCGACCGACTGACCCGGCTGCGTTGGTGAACCCACCGAGAACCAGTTCCAGTCACCGGGCGCATGCGCGCCATCCTGACCCACGGTATCGACGTTCCACACGTAGAAATCCGCCTTCGCGGGCAGGCGGACGACGGTCGCCGTTTCGGTCACTGACGCCTGGGCGACAGTCACCAGGTTTGGGCCGCCAAGTTCGCGCACCTGGATCTCATAATGAACCGGCTGCGGTTGCGGCGGCGCGGTCCAGACCAGTTCAACGACCGGACCAGTGCCCTTCAGCATGACGGTCGCATTACGCTCCGGCGAAACCAGGGCGACGCCGGTCAGCTTGCCGGACGGACGGCTGGGAGAAGTGGCTTGCAGAGCCTTCAGCCGGGTGGCGGCGGCCGGCAGACCACCCTCGGCGGCCGCACGGAACCATGCGGCGGCGGCGTCGGGATTGCGCGGCACACCACTACCCTGCTGATAGAGCAGTCCAAGGTCATATTGCGCGCGCAGATGACCCTGTGCGCCAGCCTTCGCATACCATAGAGCGGCGTCCTGGCTGTTTTCGGCAACGCCGTCACCGCTGTCGTACATCGCACCGACATTAAACTCGGCTTTCGGCAAACCCGACTCGGCCGCCAGCCTGTACCAGGTGAAGGCAATTTCCGGGTTCTTCGGGGTGCCGTTGCCAAGGTCATACAGCAGACCCAGTCCAAACTCCGCCTCGGCATTTCCCTGGCGACTGAGGTCTGACCAGATGCCCATCGCATCGGTGAAGCGCCCGGCATCATAGGCCCGCCGTCCATCCTCCGGTTCGGCGGCACCGGCCGGCCGCGGGCAGAGGCTGAGCGCCAACATGCCAGCGACGAGATAGCAGGTCTTGGGCGCGTTCAACGCCAGCTGATTTCGACCCGCCGATTACGCGCTTCGGCCGTTCCCTCCGGCGCCGGCACCGCTGGCTCGGTTTCACCCTTCGCCAGGACCTGGAAGCGATCGATCGGGATACCGCGGGCCACGAGGCCGTGCAGGACACTGTCGGCGCGCAGTTGCGAAAGCTGCAAATTGACCGCCGCCGGTCCGGTCGAATCGCAGCCGCCGCTGACCACCATGATGATCGGCTTGCCGTCGCGGTAGATGCGAGCCGCATGATCCAGGATCGCCTCGCTGTCAGGCGTAATCGACGCGCTGCCGGCGCCAAAGTAGACCGACAGCGAATCCGGAACCTTCGAAGGCGCGGCTTGTTGCGCCGGTGGGGACGCCGGTTGCGGCGTTTGCGCGAAACTCGTTGCGGTGCCGATAATTGACGCGGCGGCTGCGAACAACACTGATCGGCTGAACATGACTTGCCTCTTGATGATGATCGGTCGAGGAATTACTCAACTACACTACGTAGAGCAGAGGTCGATGGATCAGTCGCCACAGAAATTCGTGATCCGGAAAGCGCAACCCGCCACGGTCGGCCAACCCAGCGCGTTTGCCCTGCTAAGAAGATACCGATCCAAACCGAACAGGCGCCCGATCGCACTTTCCCATCGGCAGGCATAATGTTGTCATTGTCATTGCCAGCACGCCCGGCGCCAGCGGGACTGGCCGGCGTTCGCCCGGAGTGCGTGAGAGCGCAGGCGGGTCTTCACCGGCCTGATCCAATCGGTCGGTTCGCGGCGTCGTGATCGCTACCTCCCGCGCCCGGGTCTGCACCCAGGTCTCTAGCAGGCGCTGCTGCATCTCGGCGTTGGTGTCTCCCGCGGCTTCCCGAAATGCCGGCGTCGCCGGTGCTTGGCGCAGCAGCTGATCGCGGGGGCGGATCGGACGCCTGCGCGCCGCGAAGTTCTCCATGATGACGACGGTCTCATGATCCGTCAGGACATGGGTCCAGCATCAGCGGGCCGAGCGCCCGCGAGACCGATCGAAACGGACTGGCCTGAACCGGGCTGGCCTGAACCGGACTGGTGGGAAGCGGCTGGTGGGAAGCGGCTGGCGGGAAGGGGAGGCATGTGGAGGAGCGTCCGCCAGCGACTTTTCTTGCTAAATTACAACGGACATGATAAGAACATACAAAGAACTTTATGGACCTCCGCATGAGCCAAAGCCCCTTGGACCGTATCCCTGCCTTCAACCGCGTTTCGATCCGCGCGGTGCTGGTGCACCCAGGCGAAGACGCAGGTCCGGCGTTGTTAGAGGCCGGCATCCTCGACCCGATTGCCATCCCCGTGGTGTTGGGAGAGGACGTCGATCTGCCGGGCGGAATCCTGGGCAACGGTATAACGCCGAACCTGAGGGCGGTGCTGGAAACCGAACACCAGGACGATTTCGACGCCTCGCCCACAGACCAGACCAACCGGGTTGACCTGCGACCTGATGCGGCGCGGCCGGCCGAACCGGCCATCACCATGCTGCCGGCGGCGTTCGGCCTGCAGCCGATGGCGCCGGTGCGCCGGTTGGACCCTAGCGGGCAGACTCCAGGCACGGGCGCCGGGCGTTTCGGTAATCGTGCCAGCGGCGATCCGCCCTCGCCAGTCTGGCCCTCACAGGCAGATCCCATAGGTACTTCCGGAGGAAGAGACCTCAACGTTGATGCCACGAACAATTCCACTCAGTTTGCAAACCCGAGCAGGAATGAGTTGGCTACACCTCCCAGCCCGACCTCGCATACGTTGCCTGGCTCACTCTCCGCCCCTATCCCACCAACCCAATCGGCGGCCGGCGCACCGACCACCGGCGATGATGGTACAGGCAGCACGACCGGCAAAAGCAATGGTAATGACGGCGGCGTAGGATCGGACGCCGCCTCTACCGGTGGGACCGGCGGTTCGGCCGGCGGCAGCGGCATGCAAATGGCTGCCAGAGATCCCCACCTGGATTATGTTGCCAGGCAACTGGGAATGGACCGGGACGATCTGAGAAGAGCGATCCACATGCTAAAGGGAAAAGTGGGATTGGGAGGCGCGGACAATGTGATTATAGATCCATTGACGGGAGACGTGACGTTCCGTGAAGAGTGGGTAGGCAACTTATTTGATGAGTAGAAAGATGCCATTGGATCAGTCGGACCCACCGCAACCCTTCGCGATCATGGATTTTGTCGGAGACAGGCTTGAACCGGACAAGATCGTAGCTCTGTTCACATTCCCCCCAAATGGGCCAAAGAAAAAGGGTGACTCCATGAGTCCCGCCCGAGGCTCGTCGGCGCCGCTTGCCAAAACTGGCTATTGCGGCTTTTCCACCATAGGCCGCGTTTCGTCGCTGCTTATGGATGACCATGTTCGATATCTGTTGGATGAGGCGGAAAAGAACCTCGATCTACTGCGAAATATTGTTCGATCACAAGGCCTAAAGTGGTCTATAGTCTGTTTTTATGACTCTATTTCTGAAGAACTCTCATCCGATACCGTCAGTCAACAAACTCTTGAGCGTGCGGAGAAATACGGAATTCTGGTGACGAACGACTGAAGGCCTTGCGCGCGACGCCCCGAGGAATGGCTGGTCGAAGTCCAACAGATCGGTCAGTGGAAATACGGCCCACGCCGGCGGTACAAGCAAGCCGCACAGCCCCCCCGCAGCAACCAACTTATCCAGCTTGTTGCGAATGATGGAACGCCAGGGGATAACCAGGCCCAGAGCGCGCAAGTTCGATCGGTCGTGACAACGTTGGGTCTTACCCCAGAGCAGAGGCGAGAATCGCACTTGGAGATTACGGGACAAAACCATACCTATCAACAAATACTGCAAATTGCCAAAGACATGTTTGGAAAGTAGCATGGCATCCATTGAAAATCCTGAAGACGCTTTTCGGCCGATGCTAGGGCAACTCGTCTGGTCTGTTCGTAGGGGCTATGGAACCTTTCTAACGATGGAGTTCGGTTCACCCCACCTGACTGTGAGAGAGCCGATTGTCGCCGCTTCGAACGCCGATGCAAAGGTGAAGAGAAACTTGGCGGCACGGCGAGTTTCTCTTGTTGGTGACTGGCATTTCTGGGTCGAATACGCAAACTGGGAGATCAAGACAGATAACTATACTATAAGAAGCGAGGATGCGACACTTGCTCCGATCAAGGAAGGGCTGAATGAGCTTGATGGTCAAATTCTTTTATCGGCAGACGTAGCGCAGTTGGACCACTCGTGCCTGCTGAAATTCGACTTAGGCGCATCCCTCCATATTTGGCCGGGTTCAGAAATTGAAGACAATCAATGGAGTATTTATGAGTTCGATCGCGATATCCTGTCCTACAAAGCAGATGGAACCCTGATTTTGGAAAAATCGTCTGGCACCGTCTAAACCGCACCCAGTTTGAACCCGCGGTTCGACCTCGGCCGCAGGCGGGTGACCCTGCCAGCCGACGGCCCCGATCAACGAGGCAGGACGATGGTTCCTGAACTGAACGTGGCGCCGGAGTTGGGGCTACGGACGATGCGACAATAGACCTATGCGTGGGGACATCATAGGCAATATATTTGCTGAGTAGGTAAAGTACGAATGGATCAGTCGGACCCACCGCAACCCTCCGCGATCATGGATTTTGTCGGAGACAGGCTTGAACCCGAGAAGATCGTAGCCCTGTTCACAATTCGTGCACTGCGGCCAAAGAAAAAGGGTGATCCTAGGAGTCGCGCCCGCGGCTTGTCGGGGGGAGTCACCAAGACCGGATATTGTGGTTTTTCCACGATAGGCCGCGTTTCATCGGCGCATATGGATGACCATGTTCGATACTTGTTGGATGAGGCGGAGAAGAACCTCGATCTACTGCAAAATATTGTCCGGTCGCAGGGCCTAAAGTGGGCTATCGTCTGTTTTTATGACTCTGTTTGCGACGAACTCCCATCCGATACCGTCAGTCAACGAATTCTTGAGCGTGCGGAAAAATACGGAATTCTGGTGGTACGGGATTGTGGTGCCCAGCACATTCTACTGAAGGGCGTGAGCTCTACATCCCAGGAATAGCAGACCGAATCCAACAGATCGATAAATCAAATACGACGTGAGAGCGGCGCGGATGCCGCGCATCAGGCGCAACGACACCAGCCGTCACGACCATAGGATGGCCTATCCCCTCATCATCTTCCGGTAGCGCGCGGCTCTTGGGCAGCCTCGGGCGCTTGGTTTGCTAGCGACCCCACCCCCACCAGCGCTCCATTCCGCTCTTCCGCCGGCAAACACAGCGCGGCCAGCGCCGGCGCCACCGCGTCCGGTGTCGGCAACAGCGTCCGATCCTCGGCCGGAAACGCGTTCGCCCGCATGCGCGTTGCTACCGGTCCCGGATCGAACAGGTTGACCCGCAGCCGGGTGATCGCCACTTCCTCAGCCCAGGTCCGCACCAGGTGCTCCATCGCCGCCTTCGTCGCCCCCATCGCGCCCCAATAAGCCTTCGGCTCGCGCGCCCGGCTCTCGGTCACGAACACCGCCCGCCCGGCCGGTGCCTGACGCAGCAGCGGATCGCAGGTGCGGATCAGCCGCCAGCTCGCCGACAGGTTCACCGCGACCACCTCGGCCCAGTCATCCGGCAGGATATGGGATACCGGCGTCAGCCGCCCGAGCGCCCCGGCATTATGCACCAGGATGTCCAGCCGACCGAAGCGCTGCGACAAGGTCGGGCCGATCGCATCGATCTGGCTGCCGTCCCGCAGGTCCAGCGGCAGGATCGTCGCCTCGCCGCCGGCCGCGCGGATCTCATCGTCGGTTTCTTCCAGCCCCCCCTGGGTGCGGGCGGTGATCACCACCCGCGCACCCAGGCGTGCCAGCTCGACCGCCACGGCGGCGCCGATGCCTCGGCTGGCGCCGCTCACCAGCGCGATGGTGCCGGCAGGCAACGCCGGCATCAGGTGTTGGCCGTCAGCAGACTGAGTTGCCGATCGGCATTGTCCTGCTGGTCCGGCAGCGGGATCGGATAGTCGCCGGTGAAGCAGGCATCGCAGTAATACGGTTTTTCCGGATCGCGGCCGGGCTTGCCCAGCGCGCGGTACAGCCCATCGATCGAGATGAACGCCAGGCTGTCGGCGCCGATCAGCGCCGCCATCTCATCCACGCTATGGCTGGCGGCCAGCAGCTTGCTGCGTTCGGGGGTATCGATCCCGTAAAAGCAGGAATTCGTCGTCGGCGGCGAGGAGATGCGCATGTGGACCTCTTTCGCACCGGCGGCGCGCACCATCTCGACGATCTTCTTGCTGGTGGTGCCGCGAACGATCGAGTCATCCACTAGCACCACGCGCTTGCCCTGCAGCACCGGCCGGTTGGCCGAGTGCTTGAGCTTTACGCCCAGATGGCGGATGCGATCGGTCGGTTCGATGAAGGTGCGGCCAACGTAATGGTTGCGAATGATCCCGAGCTCGAACGGAATGCCGCTCTGGATCGCGTAGCCCATCGCGGCGGGCACGCCGGAATCCGGCACCGGCACGATGACGTCGGCGGGCACCCCAGCCTCACGCGCCAGTTCGGCGCCGATCCGCTTGCGCGCCTCGTAGACCGGCATGCCTTCCATCACCGAATCCGGTCGGGCGAAGTAGATATATTCGAAGACGCAAAACCGCTCCTTCTGGCGGTTGAAGGGCTTGATGCTGTGGATGCCCTGATCGTTGATGACGACGATCTCGCCCGGTTCGACATCGCGAATGAAATCGGCGCCGACGATGTCCAGCGCACATGTTTCGCTGGCCAACACCCAGCCGCCGGTACCCTCCGACCCAATGCGGCCCAGGATCAGCGGCCGCACGCCCAGCGGGTCACGCACGCCCATCAGGGCCTCGTTGGACAGCGCTACCAGGGAATAGGCACCAACCACCTGTTTCAACGCATCGATCAGCCGGTCCACCACCGTGGAATACAGGCTGATCGCGATCAGGTGGACGAACACCTCGGAGTCGGTCGTCGACTGGAACAGGCAGCCGCGGCGAACCAGGGCTCGGTGCAGCAGGTGCGCGTTGGTCAGGTTGCCGTTGTGGGCGACGGCGAAGCCGCCGAACTCGAAGTCGGCGTACAGCGGTTGCACATTGCGCAGTATGGTGTCGCCGGTCGTGGCATAGCGGTTGTGGCCGACAGCGATGCGGCCGGGCAGCCGCTCGATCACCCTGGCATCGCCGAAGTTGTCGCCGACCAGTCCCATGCCGCGATGAGAATGAAAGCGGGCCCCGTCGAAGCTGGTCAGGCCGGTGGCTTCCTGGCCGCGGTGCTGCAGCGCGTGCAGACCCAGCGCGGTGACCGCGGCCGCGTCGGGCACGTTCCACACCCCGAAGACCCCGCATTCCTCATGCAGCGTGTCGTCATCGCCCGCGTCGTCATGCAGGTCCCGGCTGCTGAACGCCATCTGTGACAACTCCTATTCGCGATCTGTCGGTCGGCTGGTGGCTCGCCCGTGCGGATGGGCCCTCAACAAGGCTTCCGCCGTGGTCCGGCGGCCCGGCGGTGGTGCATCCAGCGAGTGCGGCCGATAGGGGGCAGGAAGCTGCTCCCGCATCCAGCGTGCCGCTTCATAGGTCGGGGTCAAGGTCCGCGCTTCGAGTATCGCATCCGGCCACCGCTCGATCGGAAAAATCATCTGCCCAAGGATATAGGCGATCACGACCACCACCGCACCCCGGGCCAGGCCGAATACCAGCCCCAACGTGCGATCAACGCCACCCAACGCCGACCGGCGGACCACGCGCCCGATCACGCCGGCGATCAACATCAGCACGATCAGGCTGATCACAAACACCACGATGAAGCTGACCGGATCAACCCAATCCGGCGTCGACAGCCACTTGCGGACGAATTCGCGCGTTGTCGGCAGGGCGATAATGGCCGCCGCGATGGCGCCGGCCCAGGCTCCAACGCCCAGAATCTCACGCACCAGGCCGCGCGCGAAGGCGAGCAGGCCAGAGATCGCGACAAACCCGAAGACCACGAGGTCAACCCACGTCATGTTACCGCCATCGGGCCACCGCCGTCACAAAGGAAGCGGGGTTATCGTCCGGCTGACGCCCTCCGCCAAGCCGATCATGCGTCCTTCGGCACCGATTCGGGCGCGAAGCGGGCAACCAGATCGGCGATGTGACCGATTTCCTCCAATCGAAGTCCATCCGGCGCGGCCAGCTTGCGGTTGCCGTGCGCCACCCGTCTTGGCAGCGCGGCGGTGTCGAAGCCCAGCTTGGCGGCCTCCTTGAGGCGCGCCTCGGCCTGCGCGACCTGGCGGACCTCGCCCGACAGCCCGACCTCGCCGAAGTAGACCATGCCGGGACTGGTCGGGGTGTCGAACGCGGCCGAAACGATGGCGGCGGCGACAGCCAGATCGGCAGCCGGTTCGGTGACCCGCAAGCCGCCGGCGATATTGAGGTAGACGTCGGTCTGGTTCAGCCGCACCCCGGCGCGGGTTTCCAGCACCGCCAGCAGCATCGACAGCCGGCCGCTGTCCCAGCCGATGACCGACCGCCGCGGTGAGCCGTTCGGATTGGGTGCGAGCAGCGCCTGGACCTCCATCAGCACCGGGCGCGAGCCCTCCAGGCCGGCAAACACCGCGCTGCCCGCGATATTGCCCCGCCGTTCAGCCAGGAACAGGGCGGAGGGGTTGGCCACTTCCGCCAGGCCGGCCTCGGTCATCTCGAACACCCCGATCTCGTCGGTGGCGCCGAAGCGGTTCTTCACCGCCCGCAGGATGCGGAACTGATGGCCCCGGTCGCCTTCGAAATACAGCACGGCGTCGACCATGTGCTCCAGCACGCGGGGGCCGGCCAGCGCGCCATCCTTGGTCACGTGGCCGACCAGCACCAGCGCGAAGTCGCCGGCCTTGGCGAGACGGATCAGCTCGAAGGAAGCGGCCCGCACCTGGGCAACGGTGCCTGGCGCGCTCTCGATCGTGTCCATCCACATGGTCTGGATCGAGTCGATCACCACCAGCGCGGTGCCCTTGGCCTGCTCCAGGCTGGCGACGATGTCACGGACGTTGATCGCGGCGGCGAGTTCGATGGACGACCCGGCAACGCCAAGCCGGCGGCCGCGCAGGCGGATCTGATCGATCGATTCTTCCCCGGACACGTAAAGCACCCGCCGGCCGGAGCGCGCCAGGCAGGCGGCCGCCTGCAGCAGCAGGGTGGATTTGCCGATGCCGGGATCGCCGCCCACCAGCACTGCCGAGGCCGGAACCAGGCCGCCGCCCAGCACGCGGTCCAGTTCTGCGATGCCGATCGGCGCTCGCGGGGGTGGTTCGGCGCTGCCTGCCAGGCCGACGAAGGTCACCGATCGGCCGGCGGCGGCTTTCGCCGCGGGACCGGGACGGGCGGTGACGATCTCTTCCTCGATCGTGTTCCACTCGCCACAGGCCTCGCAGCGGCCCGCCCATTTCGCGGTGACGGCGCCGCAGGACTGACAGACGAAGCGGGAGACGGCTTTGGCCAAGGCTGCTCCGAGGTGAGGAAGACCGGGCGCTGCCTCGGACCCGCAAAGGGCCGGCGGCCCTTTGATCCCGTTAATAGGTGGTCGGGTTGAGTGGGGGCAACAGCGGCGTTGCAGCCAATTGATCGGTTCCAAGGAGCGTCGCTCCTTGGCGGGGTTCGGGGCAGCGCCCCGGATTGCTGCTACTCCGGCCCACCCGTCAGCATCGCCTTGCCGCCCTGGTCGCTCTTGACCGTCGCCACCAGGACCCGCCACGCCCGCTTGTCCTTGGCGGCAAGGTATTCGCGATCGTGAATCGCGTCGACCTTGGGATCGTTACGCTCGATCACCAGCCGATAGCTCAAGCCGGCCTTCGCGAACCCCGCCTGCAGCGCCGCCACGACAGCCTGCTGCGTCGCCTGATCGGTCGCCGCCGAACACAGACCGTCATCTGACGAAACCAGCACCAGCTTGGCATCCGCCGCCGACCCATCGAACACCTGGCCTGGTGCGCCATGCAGGAACGCCGCGCGGGCCTGCCGCGGCACTGGCGGCAGGCCGGCCTGCTTCGCCCAGGCGCGGAGCGCGGCCGGGTTTCCGGCGAACGGCAGGCAGCCCTGGATGAACAGGCCGACCAGTTGCGCGGGATCGCTCGCTCGGGCAGGCAGCGGCGCCAGAACGCCGGCCGCCAACAGGCCAGCTGCCAGCGGGCCAGCTGCCAGCGGGCCAAGTGCCAGCGGGCCGGCTGCCAGAAGGGCAGCGACCCGCGGAACGGTCGGGCGCCTCAGCGGCGCAACTCCATCTGGATCGGGCCGTCGCGGCGGCCGTGGGTGAACTGATCCACTTCGGCGTTGCCGCTCTCCAGCAGGTTCGTCGCCGGCCCGGCCCAGATGATGCGCCCGTTCAGCAGCATGGCGGCCTGGTCGCCGATCCGTCGCGCGCTGGCCATGTCGTGGGTGATGGCGATCGCCGTGCTACCGAGCCGCTTGACGCAATCGACGATCAGGCCGTCGATAACAGCGCCCATGATCGGATCCAGGCCGGTCGTCGGCTCGTCGAAGAACATGATGTCGGGTTGCGAGGCGATCGCGCGGGCCAGGGCGACGCGCTTCTGCATGCCGCCCGACAGTTCCGCCGGAGACAAGTCGCCGACGCTGGGCGCCAGCCCGACCTGTCCGAGGAAGTCGTCGGCCCTGGCCCTGGCGTCCTCGCGCGTCGCCTTGTGCCGGGCCAGCAGCCCGAACGCGACGTTCTCCCACACCGGCAGGCTGTCGAACAACGCGCCGTTCTGGAACAGCATGCCGATCCGGGCGCGTGTCGCTTCCTGTTCGGTGCGGGACTGTCGCAGGATGTCCTGGCCGTCGATCTCGATGCTGCCGGCGTCGGGCTCGATCAGGCCGAGGATGCACTTCAACAGCACCGACTTGCCGGAGCCGGAGCCGCCGACGACGACCAGGGATGTGCCGGTCGGTACATCGAGGTCGACCCCATCCAGCACGCGCTTGGCGCCAAAACGCTTGCGCAGGCTGCGAATGCGGATCTTGGGAGTTTGGTTGCTCATCAGGACGTTGATGCCGTGCGGCTGGGGTTTGGGCAAGGGCTGGGGCTTGGGCTTGGGCAGGATCGGGTGCGGGCCAACCAGGGCAATCGAGTGAACATGCGCTGGGGGGATTCCGGCGCGGGGTGAAGTAGGATTAACAGGACACCTCTTTTAAAGGTGTCCGATGGCCCAGTTGGCGAGTGCTCCCTTTCGGACCCAGTTCGCGGCGTTGCGCGACCCGCGTCAGGCGGCGAAGGTGCTGTATCCATTGCCGGAACTGCTGCTGCTTCTGCTGTGCGGGACGATCGCTGGCGCCGACGATTTCGGCGAGCTGACGCTCTGGGCGAGGAGAACCTGGCGTTCCTTCGCCGTTTCCTGCCGTTCGGCCGTGGCATTCCCAGCCACGACATGCTGTGCGAGGTGATCGCGGCCATCGACCCGGACCTGTTCAAAACATGCTTCGCCAACTGGGTTGAGCGGCTGCGCATCGCCGGGCCGGACACAATCGCCATCGACGGGAAAACCGCGCGGCGCAGCCACGCGCGGTCCAAGGCCCGGGGCCCGCTGCACACGGTGTCGGCCTGGGCCACTGGCCAGCAACTCGTGCTGGGACAGGAGGCGGTGTCCGAGAAGTCCAACGAAATCATTGCAATCCCGCTGCTGCTGCGACGCCTGGAACTGGCCGGCGCCATCGTCACCATCGATGCGATGGGCACACAGACGCAAATCGCCCAGACCATCCTCGACGGTGGGGGCGACTACGCGCTGGTACTCAAGCAGAACCGGCCGGCCACCTACGCCGAAGTCGAGGCGCTGTTCGCAGCCCCGCCGCCGTCGCTGACCATCGGCGTGCATCGGACCATCGACGGCGGGCACGGCCGGATCGAAACGCGCATGCACTTGGTCTGCCATGATGTGGACTGGCTGTTCTCCGACCGCTGCTACCCGCGGGAGCGTGCGGTATCCGGACGCATTCGTCACGTGCACGCCTGTTCGAGGTAGTGCCACGTTCGTCACCGACCCGGTTGTGGTGTTCGAGATCATCAGTCCCAGCACCTCCGGCGTGGATCGCATCATCAAAAATCGCGAGTATCGCGATACGCCGTCGATCCAGCGCTACGTGATCCTGGAGCAGGACCGGTAGTCGGCGATAGTTTCAGCCGAGATCGCGACGATCGGGCGGGTCGTGTGATCACGGACGACGCGGAACCGGCGATGCCGGAGATTAACATTTCGGTTCCTCTGGCCGAGCTCTACACCGGCATCGAACTCACGGTGGACCCGCCGCCGGCGGCATGATCGCAGATATTCGTCAGCCCACGCCAGATCGCGGATAGCACCGACCGATCCGCTTTGCGTGCCTTTACCACCGCACCTCGCCTGTGCCAGAGCTGGATAGACGACGCCCGCCATGTATGTGTTGACGCAGCGTTCGGCGCCGTGGCGATGCCGTAAAGTGCGACTGGCCGGGACGGAAGGAGCACATGACGATCGTTTTCATCGGCGACATCCACCAGATGTGGGACAAGGTCGAGCGTGGGCTGGCGAAGCTGGATATTCTGCCGAAAGCGGCGGTGATCCTGGGTGACGTCCAATGCGACCGGCCGCTGGACTTGCTGGCCGCGCCGCTGTTGAGCCGCGGCATCACCGTGTGGTGGATTTTCGGCAACCACGACAACGATGGCGGCCCTGCGATGTGGCATTTCCTCACTGGATCGGAGCACAACCCGATCACTGGCGGACAATCGTTGCATGCGAGCGTTCAGGTGGTGGAAGGCATCCGGATTGCCGGCCTGGGCGGAACGTTCCGACCTCGGATCTGGGAGGCCCCTGCCCCGCCGCATCTGCGGGGTCGGGCGGAATTGCCGGAGGATGTCCGGCAGATGGGTCGCGGCTGGCGCCCGGACCATCTCGATGCGCTGGTTCATTCGCTTGGCACAACGGCGATCTGGCCGGAGGACTACGACCATCTTGCCAGTCAGCGAACCGATATTCTGGTCACGCACGAGGCCCCAAGCAGCCACCCGGCCGGCAACGCCGCGCTGGATGCACTGGCTCGGGCCATGGGGGCGCGGCTGATCGTGCATGGGCACCATCACGTGAATTATCTAGCGACAGCGGATGACGGGTTGCAGGCGTTGGGTGTGGCGGCTGCCTGGGGTGTCACGGCGACGGGCGACGTGCTGTGGGAAGGCGAGGCGCCGCGGCATCTGACGGCTTCACCGAATGGGTGGCGGCGATAGAGACTTGAATCGGTTTCGGCTATCAGATGTATCCAATTGCATTATCGCAGTATTACTTACAGGCTGCGGAGCGGCGGCATCAGGTCGGCCGGATCAAGGCCTAACTCGGGGATTCCCATGTTCTATAACCAGAAATCCGCCGGTGGCGGCTGGATCTCCGCCAGCGCGCCGTCGCGAAAAAGCTGTTCGAGCCTAGATCCCTTGAAGATGCCATGCGCGTCGCCCGGTGAGGGTGATGCTGCTCACCGTCTTTCCCACCAGATACTTCGCCCGGTAGAGTGCCGCGGTCGTTTCGGACGTGGCGCCCCGCGTATCGCTCAGCCAGGCGGAACGATAAGTGACAAGCCTGGCGGCTTCCAGCGATGCACTCATGGTGGCGACGTGCCGGCGGACGTCCGGATAATAGGCCAAGGGCTGAGTATAGCCCGGCGGTTGACGCGCGGTGACAACGCGGCGGATTTCATCGTACGCCGCCACCGCCACGCCGAGGTAGACGGCGGTGTAGGATCCCCAGAACCGATTGAGATCGCGTAATCGAAATGGTGCGATCGTGCGTCGCTGAGCGCGTGGCAAAATCCGCCGCCAGTTCTAGGCAGCGTCGCTGCAAGCGCCTTTGTTCCTCGGTGATCTGGAAGCCCGCGGGCTTGCCCTCCTGGGTGAAGGACAAGCTTAACCCAGATCGCGCTGCCGTATAGACAGCGCTCAGGACAGCCCGACGACCTCCGCCAGCGCCGCAAGCTGCTCGACATGGTGGGACACAGGATTTAGCAGCAGATGGTTGGCGCCCGACGCGACCATTTCCTCCAGCTGAGCCCGCACCTGTTCCGGCGTGCCGTGGACGCCCGATGTGTCGATACCTGCCGGATTATGGTAAACCTCGGTGTACCAACGAAGCAATTGAGCCCGAGCGACGTCCGGCTTTTCATCGACCGCGACAAAGATCCGTTTCGAGATCGGGAATCGGCAGGGGTCACGGCCCGCTTGCTCCAGCGCGTCGCGCAACACCGGCACGGCACGGCGGAAGTCCTCCGTGGTGGAACCCCCTGCCCCCATCCAGCCGTCAGCAAGCGCCGCCGACCGCCGGATCGCGTTGGGATGGCCGACACCCATCCAGATCGGCAACGGCTTTTGCACGGGATGGATGCCGAGCTTCGCATCGTCAAGATGGTAGAAGCGGCCGTGATGGGTGGTCTTCTCCTGGCTCCATAGGATGCGAATCAGTTCGATCTGCTCGCGAAACCGAGCCAACCGACCTGCTCCGGGGACCTGGAATTCCTGGAAGTGAAACGGCCGGCCGATCCCCACACCCAGCAGCGCGCGCCCGCTGCTGACATAGTCAAGTGTCGCCCATTGATGCGCGACCATCCTTGGGTCGTGCAACGGCAGCACCAGCACGGAAGCTCCAAGCCCGATCCGCGAGGTGACTGCCGCGGCGTAGGTCAGGACCACCACGGGATCGAAGGATGTGACATGGTCCAGGGTGTTCTCGGTCACCCACAGGTCGCGGAAACCCAACGCCTCGGCGCGGGTCGCCACCGTTCGCACGGCATCCATGCTGATGCTGTCGGGGCCGATGCTGTCGGGCGACCGGTGCGGCAACGACATGCCGAACGGCATCACGTCCTTCAAAGCCATAAGTCAAGCCCTAGATTTTTTCGATGATTTCCATCTGGGCACCGTCGGTCGCCGCCACGAAAGCGACGCGGTTGCCCTTCTCGCCCTTCAACTCCTCCAGCACCGCGACGCCATTCTCTCGCAGCTTCGCCAAAGTGCCGGGAAAGTCGTCGGTCACTAGCGCCATGTGTTCGATGCCATAATGCTGCTCGTGCTCTTGTTGCGTGATGAGGCCGGTGATGTTGAGCTGGGTCCCGTGCAGGTCGAGCTGCCAGCCGCGACCAGCGATCTCGGCCTTCTTCGTAGCGCCGTAATTTTCGATGTAATACCGCACGGTTTTCGCGACGTCCTGGGTCTTGATGTGCACGTGCTGGAAGCTGAGCACCATTGTCGTTTCCTCTCCTGGCTGGTCAACAGAGCGTAACGCTAGCCTATGTTCCATCGGACGGGAAACCAGCGGGCCATGCGGGTGCTAACGAAGGATCAGGTCGTCCCGGTGGATGATCTCATCGCGGCCGCGCCAGCCCAGGATGGCCTCGATCTGGTCGGATCGGTGGCCGGCGATGCGTTCGGCGTCGGCGCTGGCATAGGCGGACAGGCCGCGGCCGAGCGTGGCGCCGTCCGGTCCGACGATGCTGACGGCGTCGCCTCGCTCGAAGATGCCGTCGACCGACCGCACCCCCGCGGGCAGCAATGACCGGCCGTTCGCAAGTGCCCGCACCGCGCCGGCATCCACGGTCAGGACGCCCAGCACCGAAAGCGACCCGGCGATCCAGCGCTTGCGGGCGGTCCGACCTTCGGGCGCCGGCAGAAACCAGGTGCATCTCGCGCCTCGTTCCAGACTTTGCAACGGGCGTTCCACATCGCCGACCGCGATGGCCATGGCGCAGCCGGCCTGAGTGGCGATGCGGGCGGCCACCAGCTTGGTGCGCATGCCGCCGGACGAGTACCCAGCTGGCGGTTCGCCCCCCATCGCCTCGATTTCGGGGGTGACCGCGTCGACGACGGGCATATGGGCGGCGTGGGGGTCGCGGCGCGGGTCGGCGGTATAAAGACCGTCGATATCGGACAGCAGGATCAGCTGGTCCGCCTGCACCATCTCGGCGACCCTGGCGGCGAGCCGGTCATTGTCGCCGAAACGAATTTCGGCGGTCGCGACCGTGTCGTTTTCGTTGATCACCGGGATGCAGCGCAGTGACAGCAAGGTGTTCAGGGTTTCCCGCGCATTGAGGTAGCGGCGGCGGTCCTCGGTGTCGTCGAGCGTCAACAGCAGCTGCGCCGCGGTCAGATCGCGCGCCGACAGCGCCTGGCTCCAGGCCTGCGCCAGCCGGATCTGTCCGACCGCGGCGGCGGCCTGTTTTTCCTCCAGCCGCAGGCGTTTCTGGGTCAGGCCGAGGGTTCGTCTGGCAAGCGCTATGGCGCCGGACGAGACGACGATGACATCCTTGCCGCGTTCCCGCAGCGCCTGGATATCGGCCGCCACACTGTCCAGCCAGGCGGCGCGAGGGGCGGCCTGTTTCGCATCCACCACCAGGGCGCTGCCGATCTTCAGGACGATGCGGTGCGCCTGCGTGATGGTCGGTGGGACACCGGTGGGAGTCACGCCGCCTGCTCCTGCCCCGCCTTTTCACGACGCGTGGTGTAAATGGAGGTCTGTAGAACCCGCAGGATTTCCGGAACACCCTGGCCGGTGGCGCCGGACAACAGATGGACTGGGCGGCCGGATGCCTTGCGCAAGGCCGCCATGCGGGCGGCGGTTTCGCGTGGCGTCATCGCATCGGACTTGTTCAGGCCAATGATTTCCGGTTTTTCAGCCAGGCCGCCGCCGTAGGCCGCCATCTCGCCGCGCACGGTGCGCCAGGCCTTGACCACGTCGCCGGCGGCGCCGTCGATCAGGTGGAGCAGGACGGCGCAACGCTCCACATGGCCGAGGAAGCGGTCGCCGAGACCAGCACCGCCATGCGCGCCCTCGATCAGGCCGGGGATGTCGGCCAGCACGAACTCCTCGGCCGCGGATAGGCGGATGACCCCAAGCTGTGGATGCAGGGTGGTGAACGGGTAATCGGCGATCTTCGGCCGGGCCGCCGAAACGACGGACAGAAAGGTTGATTTCCCGGCGTTGGGCAGACCGACCAGCCCGGCGTCGGCGATCAGCTTCAGGCGCAGCCAGACCCAGCGTTCCTCTCCCGGCCAGCCTTTCGTCACCTTGCGCGGGGCACGGTTGGTCGATGTCTTGTAGTGCGCGTTGCCGAAGCCGCCGTCGCCACCCTGCAGCAATGTGATACACTTGCCGGCGACGTTCATGTCCGCCAGCATCGTCTGCTGATCATCGGCGAAGATCTGGGTGCCGACCGGGACGGTGATCACAACCTGCCCGGCACCGGCCCCGGTCCGGTCCGAACCCGCGCCATTGCCACCCTTGCGGGCTCGGAAATGCTGCGTATAGCGAAAATCTATCAGGGTATTCAGGTTGTGTTCGGCAACGAACACGACGTCGCCACCCTTGCCGCCGTTGCCGCCGTCCGGACCGCCAAATTCGATGAACTTCTCCCGACGGAATGCGACCACCCCATCGCCGCCGTCACCCGAGCGCAAATAGATCTTGGCCTGATCAAGAAACTTCATAACAGATCACCGAAACAAAACGGGGGCCGGCATGCACCGACCCCCGATCAGGCTTTGACTGGAACCGAACCTACTCGGCGGCGAGCGGCATGGGTGCCGATGTATCCTGGGGCGCCGTTGACGCATGCGGCTGCACCGAGATGTGGACCTTGCCCTGGGACCGGCGGGTGAATTTCACCAGCCCGTCGACCAGGGCAAAGATCGTGTGATCGCGGCCGAGGCCGACATTGCTGCCCGGATACCACTTGGTACCGCGCTGACGCACCAGGATGTTGCCGGCGATGACCTTCTCGCCGCCGAACTTCTTGATGCCGAGGCGTCGGCCTTCGGTATCGCGCCCGTTGCGGGACGAACCGCCCGCCTTTTTATGGGCCATAGCGGATTACTCCTTGTTTTGTTCGACGGTTTCCGGGGTTTCACCGGAGACGATGGCGCGCGAGTCGGCCGCGTCCAACGCCGCCGGGGGGACGGTTTCGGCCTGCGCTCCGGACTGCCCGGGATGGTGTTCGGCCGGTGCGGACGTGGCCGGTGCGGACGTGGCCGATGCGGGCGTGGCCGGTGGGGGCGTGGTCGGTGGGGGCGTGGTCGGCGGAACCTCGGTGGGGCGTTCTTCCGCCATTCGCGGTTTGGCCGGCTGATTCTCCGCGGCGGCACTATAGGTCTGACCCGCGGCGTTGATGTCAGCGACGCGCAGTACGGTGACGTGCTGGCGATGGCCGTTGCGGCGGCGGCTGTTCTGCCGGCGGCGCTTCTTGAAGATGATGACCTTGTCGAGGCGATCCTGTGCGATTACCGTCGCGGTGACGGACGCATCGGCGACCACCGGGGAGCCGATGGTGAGGTTGCCGTCGACACCCACGGCCAGAACGTCGGTAAAGGTGATGGTGCCGCCGGCTTCGGCGTCCAATTTCTCGACCTTCAGCAGCGCGTTGGGCGTCACGCGGTACTGCTTCCCGCCGGTGCGGATGACAGCGAACATGGGATCAAACTTTCCAGACAGAGCCAACGGGCCGCTCAGGATGAGCGAACGCCCTGGCAGCCGAAATCGGGCGTTATAGCCCCAGGCGATCGGTTGTCAACCGGCGCGTTGGCGAAAACATCAAGCCAGTCAGCGACTTGCCTGCCTCACCCCTGCCCCACCGTGCAGCCGTGGGGAAGGGCATGATGGTACAGCTGACGCCGGCCTCTGCCTTACCGGGGGCAACCACGGGCGGTTGGGCGGGTGCTGGCGGGTCGGTGACTTCGGGTTCGCGGTACAGGCGGAGGCCCGTGGGACCGACCTGACGCTGCGTCGCGGGTCAGAAGGCCAGCGCCGTTGCCTGCACCACCAAGGGCAGGGTGCGAACAATCGCCAGCACATCCTCGGGCACGTCCTGATCCAGCGAAACCAGGCAGATGGCATCCCCGCCCTGCTGCGCCCGTCCCAGGTGGAAGGTCGCGATATTCAGCCCCGCGCCTGCCAACGCCGCGCCGAAATGACCGATGAAACCGGGTTTGTCCTGGTTGGTGACATACAGCATATGCGGCGCGAAATCGGCTTCGACCTTGATGCCCTTGATCTCGACGATGCGCGGGCGGGAGCCAGCGAACAGCGTTCCGACGAGCGATCTCACCAACCCTTGGGTTTCCACCGTCACCCGCACCAGTGTCAGGTACTCGGTCGGGCGGTCATGCACGGTTTCGGCAACGTTGATGCCGTGATCCCGCGCCGCGACCGCGGCGTTGACCATGTTGACGCCCTCCATCAGCGGCGACATCAGGCCGGCGAGCGCCGCCGCGGTCAGCGGGCGGGTGTTCAGGCCGGCGACCTGGCCCTCGTATTCGATCGTGACCGCGTGGATCGCGCCCTCGCGCGCCTGCGTCAGTTGCCCGGCGAATGCACCCAGCAGACGACAAAGTTCGAGATAGGGCTTCAGCCGCGGTGCGTCCTCGGCGGAGACCGAGGCCATGTTGATCGCGTTCGTCACCGCACCGGTCAGCAGAAAATCGCTCATCTGCTCGGCCACCTGCAGGGCGACATTTTCCTGCGCTTCCGCGGTCGCGGCCCCAAGATGCGGGGTGCAGACGACGTTCTCTAGGCGGAACAAAGGCGACTCTGTCGCGGGCTCGGTCTCGAACACGTCGAGTGCGGCGCCCGCGACGTGGCCGGATTTGATCGCGTCGGCCATCGCGGTCTCGTCGAGGAGACCGCCGCGGGCACAGTTGATGATGCGAACACCGTTTTTGGTCCTTGCCAGGGCATCACGCGACAGGATATGCCGAGTGGCATCGGTCAGCGGCGTGTGCAGGGTAATGAAATCGGCTCGCGCCAGCAGCGTGTCGAGATCGGTCTTTTCGACGCCTAGTTCCAGCGCCTTGCTCTCTGACAGATAGGGATCGTAGGCCAGGACACGCATCCTCAGCCCGACGGCGCGGTCGGCGACGATCGAACCGATGTTGCCGCAGCCGATCAGACCCAGCGTCTTGGCGGTCAGTTCGACGCCCATGAAGCGATTCTTTTCCCACTTCCCCGCTTTGGTGGAACCCGAGGCCTCGGGGATCTGCCGGGCCAGGGCGAACATCATGGCGATGGCGTGTTCAGCGGTGGTGATGGTGTTGCCGTGCGGCGTGTTCATCACCACGACGCCGCGCGCGGTGGCGGAGCGGATGTCGACATTGTCGACACCGATGCCGGCGCGCCCGACCACTTTCAGCCTGACGGCGACATCCAGCAGTTCGCGGGTCACCTTGGTGGCGGATCGGATCGCCAACCCGTCGTACTGACCGATAATCGCGCGCAGATCGGCCGGCGACAAACCGGGCTGCAAATCGACCTCGATACCGCGGTTACGAAAGATCGCGACCGCGGCAGGCGACAGTTTGTCGCTGATTAATACCTTGGGCATCCGGAAATCCTGTCGTTACTTCGCAACAGCGAATGATCGGGCGACCTCCGCCGCGGCCCAGTCGAGCCAGGGCAATAGCGCCTCGATGTCGGCGGTCTCCACCGTTGCGCCGGCCCAGATGCGCAGGCCCGGCGGCGCGTCGCGATAAGCGCCAATGTCATAGGCGACGCCGTGCATTTCCAGCAGTGCGGCGAGTTGCCTGGCCGCCTTCGACTGCCCGTCCGCCGGCAGCGCGGTGAACCAGGGCGCGACGATCCTCAGGCAGATCGAGGTGCAGGACCGGATCGCTGCTTCTTCCGCGAGAAAAGCCACCCAGTCGCTGTGCGTGACCCATCTGGCGATGGCATCCAGATTGGCCTCTGACTGAGCGATCAGCGCCGGCAGCCCACCGATCCCACTGGCCCAGCGCAGGCCGTCGATGGCGTCCTCGACGCACAGCATCGACGGGGTGTTTATCGTTTCGCCCTTGAAGATGCCTTCGGCGATCCTGCCGTTCGAAACGAGGCGGAACACCTTCGGCAATGGCCAGGCGGGCGTGTAGGTTTCCAGACGCTCGACGGCTCGCGGCGACAGAGCCAGCATCCCGTGCGCCGCCTCTCCGCCCAGCACCTTCTGCCAGGACCAAGTCACCACATCCAGCTTGTCCCACGGCAACATCATGGCAAAGGCGGCGGAAGTCGCATCGCAGATCGCCAGGCCTTGTCGATCGGCGGCGATCCAGTCGGCGTTCGGCACGCGCACCCCTGATGTCGTGCCGTTCCATGCGAACACCACGTCGCGCGCCGGGTCGACCGCGGCCAGATCAGGCAGCTTGCCGTAGGCCGCGGACAGGATCCGCGCGTCGGTCAGCTTCAGGTGTTTGGCGACGTCGGTTGCCCAACCCTGGCCGAAGCTTTCAAATGTCACGATATCGACGCCCTTGGCACCCAGCAGGGACCACATCGCCATTTCCATCGCGCCGGTGTCGGATCCGGGGACGATGCCCAGCCGCCAGTCGGCCGGCAGGCCGAGGATCGACCGTGAGAGGCTGATGACTTCCGCCAGTCGGGCCTTCGGTTCGGCGGCGCGGTGGCTGCGGCCAAGGCAGGCGCCCGCCAGCGCGTCCAGGGCAAAGCCCGGTCGTTTGGCACACGGGCCGGACGAAAAATTGGGATTGGACGGACGGATGTCCGGCGTCACGGCGATCGCCATCGCGGCTCTCCCTTTCAGAAGAGAAGCGTCCCGGTGGGGGGACGTGGCCCGCCGCTGGATCTAGGCGAGCGGTCCCGGCGCGTCAACATCTTTGGCGGCACGAGGCGGGGACCCAACGGCGCGCCGCCCGACGCGGAACGCCGGAAGGCTTGCCGCGTTATAACTTGAACGTCCTTGTCCGGGCCGCATCGAGTACTGACGATAAATCCGCAGCCCGCACAGCCGATCGGGACCCATAAGGAAACGAGCAGAACCAATGACGATAAACAGTCGAACTCGCAACGCTATCGCCCGCCAGGCCGTGCTGCCAGGGGTTACGCTGGTTGCAGTGACCTTGGCCGCCGCGACCTTGGCCGCCGCACCGGCGCTTGCGCAGAACCCGCAGGCCGCTCCGCCGGCCAACCCTGTCGCGCCGGTGGCGCCGCCGGGTGCTTCGTCAACACCGCCGGAGAAGATCGCGCCTCCCACCTCGACCACACCGAGCCCCAGCACACCTGGCTCGAACATGAGTAATCAGTTGTCCCGGCAGAAAGGCGTTATTCAACCGCCTCGTGTGGATCCCGGGATGACGGTCAACCCGCCACGATCCGGCGCCTCCACCATGCCGGTGATCCCGCCACCCGGCTCATCCGGCGGCAACCGATCGGTGGTGCCGAAATAGCGTTCCTGCCGCTCGACGTGCCACCGTCGCTCGGGCGTCTTGACCAGACGGCACGTCAGCTTCGCCGGTGATCTGAGGCAGGCTTGCGTTCGCGAAGCAACCGCTAAGCGCTCAAAGAGGTGTGCGCTTCGCCGCGGACTTGTATGGTTCTCCACCCGTGCAGGAGAATGAAGATGCCGCTGACCCCCCTTCCCGCTGTATTCATGCGTGGCGGCACCAGCCGCGCGGTAATGTTTCATCGCCGCGATCTGCCGGACAAGGCGATGTGGGACCCGATTTTTCTGGCCGCCATAGGCAGCCCGGACCCGAATGGCCGGCAGTTGAACGGGATGGGCGGTGGCATTTCCTCGCTATCGAAGATCTGCATCCTGGCCCCGTCGGATCGCGCGGACGCTGACGTCGACTACACGTTCGCCCAGGTCCAGATCCGTGAGGCCGCGGTGGATTATCGCGGCAACTGCGGCAATATGTCCTCGGCGGTCGGCCCGTTCGCGGTCGATGAGGGCCTGGTGCGGCCGAACGGCGAGACCGCCGTGGTGCGCATCTTCAACACCAACACCAGCAAGATCATCCGATCGACCTTCTCACTGGTCGACGGTCGGGCCGCGACAGACGGGGATCTGGCCATCCCGGGCGTGGCGGGAACCGGCGCGCCGGTTCGCCTCGACTTCCTGTCGCCGGGCGGCTCGATGACCGGCCGCCTGCTGCCGACGGGCAATGTGGTGGACTGGCTGGAGGTTCCGGGCGTCGGATCGATCGAGGTCTCGCTGGTCGATGCGGCGAAACCCTGCGTCCTGGTTCGCGCCGCCGATATCGGTCTCAGCGGCACCGAACTGCCGGACGCGCTGGATGCCAATCTGGCTGTCCTGGCAAAGTTGGAGAATGTCCGGCGTGCCGCCGCGGTCGCGATGGGGCTGGCGGAAACCGAACAGCAGGCGGGCCAAAGCCGAGCCATTCCGGCAGTCGGCTTCATTGCGCCGCCGATGGACGCGCCAACGCTTTCCGGTGAGACCATTCAGGCTGATCAGGTCGATCTGACCGCCAGGTTCATCTCCAACGGCCAGCCGCATCGGGCGTTGCCGGTCACCTCGTCGCTATGCATCGCGGTGGCCGCCCGGATCACCGGAACGGTGGTCAACCAGGCCTTGCGGTCGGAGCTGGCGGGATCGATCCGGATCGGCATGCCCTCCGGCATCCTGACGGTTGGTTCGGACGTCAGCCGCAACCGATCTGGCGCCTGGACGGTTGATAGCGGGGCGTTCTACCGCACCGCCCGGCGTTTGTTTGACGGACGTATCTACGTGCCGTCCGCCTGAGTGCGCCGTCGGATATGTCGGCGCACTGGTCCGGGGCCAAAGCCAGCGGTGGTCAGACCGAGCCGGCGACATAAGCCGTCAGGCTTTCAACCGCTGTGTCCTGCTGGATAATGCGGGCCTTGACCACGTCGCCGATGCTGATCAATCCAACCAGCGTATCGTGGTCGATGACCGGAAGATGCCTGAAACGGCCCGCGGTCATGACCTGCATCGCTTCCGCCACGGTGGTATCAGGATGAGCCACCTGAACCGCGCGAGTCATCAACTGGCCGGCGGTCATCTCAAGCGTTCGTGCTCCGTTCGCGGCCAGGCAGCGTACGATGTCGCGCTCACTGACAATTCCCAGCATCTGATCCGCCTGGTCGATCACCAGCACCGCGCCGATCCTGCGTTGCGACAACAGGTCGGCGATTTCGGAGACCCTTGCGTTCGGATCGACCGTGGAAACCTGGTAGCCTTTATGTTTTAGGATTGCAGCAACCGTCATCGTCCTGCCCCTTACTGTTCAGGCGGGGCGTTCGATCCGGACGGCATCACCTTGTCTGAAGCCACTGCGCCGGAATGCGCGCCCGCATGGTTTAAGAGGACGAAGGATGCGCCACGCGTGGACCCGGATGCAACTTTTAGCCGTGCGGTGCAGCATCCAGCGCTACCAGAGCGTACTGCCCGCCATGAGACCAGCTATTAACAAGACGACGAAGACTACGATTGCAATGAAGAACAGGATGCGAGCGATATCAGCCGAAGCGGCTGCGACACCTCCGAAACCGAATATCGCCGCCACGATCGAAATAACCAGGAAGAACAAGGCCAACCGCAGCATTGGAATTTTCCAGTTCTAGGTATCGATGCAACAACATCGCCAGAATAGGGCTTATTCCACGGCAGTTTACAATCACACGTCATTTACCATTGATCACTCTGCCGCCACCAGATGTGGGACGGCCGGCGAAAGCTGAGTTTCGACCAGGTCGGCGAAGCAGCCACGATTGGCGAGCAGTTCATGGAAGCTGCCTTGCTCGACGATCCGCCCGTTGTCGAAGACAAGAATTTCATCGGCATCGCGCACCGTCGAGAGTCGGTGAGCGATGATGAAGGTCGTGCGACCGACCATCAGCGTTTTCAGCGCCTTGCTGACTTTCGCCTCGGTTGCCGCGTCGAGCGCGCTGGTGGCCTCGTCCAGGATCAGAATCGGCGGGTTCTTCAACAAGGCGCGGGCGATCGCCAGACGCTGCCGCTGACCGCCGGACAATGTCGTGCCGCGCTCACCGATCATGGTGTCGTAGCCATGCTGCTGGCGGATGATGAACTCGTGCGCGTCGGCCATGCGGCAGGCCTGCTCGATCTCCTGCTCGGTGGCTTCAGGCCGGCCGACGATCAGGTTGTCACGGATCGAGCGGTTGAACAGCAAGCTCTCCTGGAAGACCACGCCAATATTAGAGCGCAGGCTGTCCAAGGTGATGTCGCGCAGATCCTGTCCGTCGATGGTGATACGCCCGGCGGTCGGATCCCACAGCCGTTGCAACAAGGTCATGGCGGTCGATTTGCCAGCGCCGGTGTGGCCGACCAGGGCGACGCAGGTGCCCGGCTTCGCCCGAAAGCTGAGATCGCTGAGCACCGGCGCACCGATCGCCGGGTTTGCACTGGCCGGGTCCGCACTGGCCGGGTCCGCATTGGCCGGGTCCGCATTGGCCGGGTCCGCATTGGCCGGGCCCGCATTGGCGGGATAGGCGAAGGACACGTCCTCGAAGCGGACTTCGCCGCGCGGCGCCCACAGCGCGCGCGCGTCTTCTTTCTCGGGCACGGAGCTCCGCTCGTCGAGGACGGCGAAGAAGTCCTCCAGGGCGGGAAGCTTGAAGAACAGCGACGAGACGAAGGACGCCGCGGTTTCCAGACGGCCGATCAGCAGCATCGCGAAGCCCATGAAGCTGACGATCTCGCCAACGCTGGCCATGCCGTTGACGTGCAGCCAGGTGCCGACGACGACGATGGTGATGATCGCCAAGGTGCTGGATGCGCGGGTCATGACGTTGACCAGCGCCCACCAGTTCAGCACCGGAAACTGATGCCGAATGACCTGGTTGGCGATGTCGCTGAACAGCCGGGCCTCGGCAGACAGCCGGGTGAAGGACTGCACGACCATGACGTTTGACAATGCATCCTGCGCGGTGCCGGCAAGCGCGGAGTTCAGACCTTCAACCCGTCGCTGCGCGCTTTCGGTCTTCTTCACCACGATCGCGGTGAACACCAGAAAGATCGAGACCAGTGCGATCAGCACGAGGCCAAGGCGCCAATTGAGCAACAGCGTCATCGGCAGCAGCACGGCGGCGGAGAGGATGGTGGAAAGCTGGTCGCGGAAGAACACCAGCCAGGTGCCGAACAGGCCGTCGGTGCCGGTCAGCATGCCCTTGATCAGACGCCCGGAGTGGGTCTCGCCATGGAACGACAGCGGCAGCGCCAGCACGTGCTGGAAGTAGCGGCCCATGGATTTGATGCGATGGCGATGGGCCAGCCGCTCGGTCTGCAAGGCGACCGCGATGTTGCTGAAGATGCCACCAATGCCGACGGCCACCCAAACGCCCAGCAGAATGACGGCCGAATGCCACATCTGGGCATGGGGCAACTTGTCGGATTGGCCCAGCAGGTTGACGACCCGGCCAAACAGCACCGGATCGAGAAACTGCAGGCCTGCCACCATCAGGTTGGCGAACGCCAAAAAACCGGCAATCCGGATATCGCGCCCAAGAAGGCCGAGAACCCGGCCATACGTTCTGAAAAATCGCATTCTGCCCATCCCCGAGGGGGACCTGACCCGTCCCCGTCTGCTTTCGGGGTAAAACATGGCCGACGGGTGTGGCATGAAATGGGCAAAGCGGTGCACTTCCGGTGGCAGCACGGAAGCGTGATAAAATTACCCGGATTTTTTTGGTTTGCCGCGGTTCCGGCGCTTCGCCGTCGGAGTGGTCTTGACTTCACCCTGATCGGCCAGTCGATCCGGAAATTCGCCCAGGTTGGCCTGGATCTCGGCTTCCTCGACACCGCTCTCACGCGGCTGATCGGGATGGCTTTGCGGATTGGGCAGCAAACCGCTGCCGGCGCTTTCTTCCATGCCGATCAGTTCGCGTGCCCGCTCCCAGTATTCGACATCGCGCCCGTGCGGTTTGCCTTCCGATTCCCAAAGGTGATAAGCGCGCTCGCGAACGCGCTGCTCTCGACCGGGATCTATCGCGAGCGGGTTACGAGTCGGGGAACGAGCGGGTGTGCGTGGCATGGAGCCTCTCGGGTGACGGTCAAGCTGGCCGCTAAGACAGCCAAACCGGCTGTCAACGTCAAGAACATTGACCGGTTGCCTCGGCTGACGGACGCAGCGGGCGGCTTGGCCGCCCTGGCGCGGGTTTCCGACAGGCCCGGATGCTTGCGCGCCTGTCGCTGCGCGGGCTGGCCCGTCGCGGCTTTCCGTAGCGCCCATGATAAAATCCAGGCCTCGATGACAAGAAAGTATCGATGCGGCGCTGCAAAGCGTGTAGCAGCCACTGTCCATAAAGCATATCGATGACTTAACGGGCGCTTAGTCCGTCTACGCCCAAAGGCCGGGATGCAGGCGGGGCGTGGGACACAGGCGGGATCAGGCGTGGGACAACGCCACCGTTTGATGGAATTGGAGTCGCCTGTCGCGATCCCGCCGAAGAGCGGCCGCATGGCGACTGAGGCTGCTGGGAGGACTTCAGGGATGCAACCCGATCTGGAACTGGTTCAGGTCCGCGACGACCAGTCGTTCAAGATCTGGTCGCATGGCTACCCGTACCGAACGGTCCGCTGGCACTTTCATCCTGAGCACGAGTTGCACCTGGTGACCGCGACCGATGGCGATCGCTATGTCGGTGACCACATCGGGCCATTCCATGCCGGCGACCTCGTCCTGGTTGGCCCCAACCTGCCGCATAACTGGATCTCCGATGTGCGGGCCGGCGAGACGGTGGCGGAACGGTGCCTCGTTCTGCAGTTTTCCAGCGTCTTCATCGCCAACTGCATCGCGACGTTCCCGGAACTGCGTTTTGTGCAGCGGTTGCTGAACGAGGCGTTCCGCGGTGTCCACTTCAAGGCCGAGCTGGCCGAACATGTCGGTCCCTTGATGCGCCGCCTGATCACGGCATCGGACGCGCGCCGCATCGCGCTATTTATGGAAATTCTGAGCGTGATCGGTCACGCCGAGGGGCGGGTGCCGCTTGCCAGCATCGGTTTCCGGCCGGATCCATCGGTCTATCTGTCCACCGCGATGAACCCTGTGCTGCAGTATATCGGCCGTAATTTCACCCGGGACCTGAGCGAGGCCGAACTCGCGAAACTAAGCAATCGAAGCGTGAGCAGCTTCTCGCGCTCGTTTCGTAGTCATACGGGCATGGCCTTCGTTCAATACGTCAACTCGCTTCGCATCGAGCTGGCGTGCCAGCACCTGAGCCAACCCGATCTGATGATCACCGACATCTGCTATGAGGTCGGTTTCAATAATGTCTCGAACTTCAACCGCCAATTCCTGGCTGCGAAGGGCATGTCGCCATCGAAATTCCGCAAGCTGCGCCGCGGTTGCGGGCGCTTCGCCACCGCGGCCTGAGATGGCCCTGAGCATCCGGCGGCGTGCAAGTGTTCACGCCGTCGGTACCGCATCGGTCTAACCCACCAGACTGGCTACAAACCAGAACAAGAGGAAACATCCATGACCAGGCACAACGCGTCGTCCAGGCTTGCCATGTCAGCGGCTTCGACCGCGGCGGCATCGCTTGCCGCGGCCGCGGTCGCTTTCGGCCTCATCGGGGGCAGCGCCGCATCGGCCGCGACCGTCTCCGGCGTGACGGTTGCGTTCCTGATGCCCGACCAGAGCTCGACCCGCTACGAGCAGCACGACCACCCCGGCTTCGTGGCCGAGATGAAGCAGCTGTGTCCGACCTGCAAGGTGCTGTACCAGAACGCGGACGGCGACGCATCACGCCAGCAGCAGCAGTTCAACTCGATCATTTCCCAAGGTGCCAAGGCGATCGTTCTCGATCCGGTCGACTCGACCGCCGCCGCGTCACTGGTCAAGCGGGCGCAGGGCCAGGGCATCAAGGTGATCGCCTACGACCGGCCGATCCCGTCCGCACCGGCTGATTACTATGTGTCGTTCAACAACGAACAGATCGGCAAGACGATCGCCGAGTCGCTGGTGCAGCACCTCAAGGCGATGAAGGCGCCGACGACCGATGACGGGTTGCTTGAGATCAATGGCTCACCGACCGACGCGGCGGCCGGCCTGATCAAGAAGGGCATTCACGAGGGCCTGGCCGAAGGCGGCTACAAGACCCTTGCCGAATACGACACGCCCGAGTGGGCGCCTTCAAAAGCGCAGCAATGGGCGAGCGGTCAGGTCTCCCGGTTCAACAAGAAAATCGTCGGCGTCGTCGCCGCAAATGACGGTACCGCGGGTGGAGCGATCGCGGCATTCAAGGCGGCGGGCGTCAATCCGGTGCCCCCGGTCACCGGCAACGATGCGACGATCGCCGGGCTGCAGCTGATCATCGCGGGCGACCAGTACAATACGATCTCGAAGCCAAGCGAGATCGTCGCGGCGGCGGCGGCGCAGGTCGCCGTCGCGTTGCTTGAGGGGCAAAAACCCAAGGCCGACACGACGTTGTTCAACACGCCAACGCGGCTGTTCAAGCCAACGCTGATCACCGCCAGCAATCTGAAGGCCGAGATCATCGACAAAAAGGTCAATGGCCAACCGATCGAGACCGCCGCGACACTCTGCACGGGCCGCTACACGGCGGGCTGCAAGGCGCTTGGCATCACACCCTGAACGCCTGAACAGGACATCTGGAAAGGCACAAGCCGCATGACAGATACCATCATGGCATCCGTGCCCGCCGGCGAGATCGTGCTGAGCCTGCGGGGCGTCTGCAAGAATTTCGGCGCGGTCTCGGCCCTGACGGACATCGATCTGGAGGTTCGGGCGGGTGAGGTCGTGGCGCTGGTTGGTGACAACGGCGCGGGCAAGTCGACGCTGGTCAAGATCCTCGCCGGCGTGCATTCGCCCAGCGCGGGGACCATCATGTTCGGTGGCAAGGAAGTGACCCTCGCCGATCCAAGCGCGTCGCTGGCGCTTGGCATCGCGACGGTGTTCCAGGACCTCGCGTTGTGCGAAAACCTGGATGTCGTCGCCAACATTTTCCTCGGCAAGGAGCTCCACCCGCTGCAGCTCGACGAGGTGTCAATGGAGATCCGGGCCTGGACGCTGCTGAATGAGCTATCGGCGCGTATCCCCAGCGTGCGCGAGACGGTTGCCTCGCTGTCAGGTGGCCAGCGCCAGACGGTCGCGATCGCCCGGTCGCTGCTGCTGCAGCCGAAGCTGATCCTGCTGGACGAGCCGACCGCGGCGCTTGGCGTCGCGCAGACCGCCGAGGTGCTCGACCTGATCGAACGGGTCCGCGAACGCGGCCTGGGCGTGATTATGATCAGCCACAACATGGAGGACGTGCGCGCCGTCGCCGATCGGATCGTCGTGCTGCGGCTTGGACGCAACAACGGCGTGTTCTACCCCGATACGTCGAACCAGGAGCTGGTCAGCGCGATCACCGGTGCCGACGACAACGCGGTCTCCCGCCGCTCCGGACGGCGGCAGCCTCGGCGCGACAGCGTGACGGAGCCACGGACGTGAGCAGCGACACCGGCAACAACCCGCCGCTCACGCCACCGCTGGATCGCAGCGACGTGCGCGTCCGCGACGATCGCGGCGTCAGCGGGGCGATCCGCGGCTTTCTCGACCGGGTGCGCTCGGGCGATCTTGGGTCGCTGCCGGTGGTCGTCGGGCTGGCGATTATCTGGACCGTGTTCCAGAGCCTCAATCCGATCTTCCTGTCGAGCAACAACCTCGTCAACCTGCTGTTCGACTCATCCACCGTTGGCGTCATCTCACTGGGTATCGTCTGTGTCCTGATGGTCGGCGAGATCGACCTTTCGGTTGGTTCGGTCAGCGGCTTCGCCTCGGCACTGGTCGGCGTGCTGTGGGTCAACGCCGGCTGGCCGGTCGCACTGGCGATCGTCGTCGCCCTGGCAGTGGGCGGGGCGATCGGCTTTCTGTACGCGCTGCTGTTCAACGGCCTGGGGATGCCAAGCTTCGTCTCGACGCTGGCCGGACTGCTCGCGGTGCTGGGACTGCAACTCTACATCCTGGGGGCGAGCGGTTCGATCAACCTGCCCTATGGATCGCCCATCGTGAACCTTGGGCAAAGCCTGGTCATGCCGCACATCGTCGCCTACGCGGTGGTGGTGCTGGCCGGCATCGTGACCTTCGCGGCGGGGCTGCGCACCGCGACCCGCCGGCGCGGCGCTGGATTGTCCGCGCAGTCGGTGCAAGCCCTGCTGTTCCGCGCGATCGTGCTGGTGGTCGGGCTCGGCCTCATCGTCTTCTACCTCAATCAGGACCGTGGCATCCCGTGGATGTTCGGATTTTTCGTCGGCCTGGTGGTGGCGATGAATTACGCGCTGACCCGGACACAGTGGGGCCGGTCGATGACCGCCGTGGGCGGCAACCGGGAGGCCGCGCGGCGGGCCGGCATCAACGTCCGGCTGATCTACACCAGCGCCTTCGTCCTTTGCTCGGTGCTCGCCGCGGTCGGCGGGGTACTGTCGGCCGCGCGTTTGGCATCGGCCAGCCAGCAGGCCGGTACTGGCGACGTCAATCTTGATGCCATCGCGGCGGCGGTGATCGGCGGCACCAGTCTGTTCGGCGGCCGGGGCAACGCCTATTCCGCGCTGCTGGGCATCATCGTCATCCAGTCGATTTCCAGCGGGCTGACCTTGCTCGACCTGTCGTCTTCATTGCGGTACATGATCACCGGCGGGGTGCTGGCGATCGCGGTCATCGTCGACTCCCTGGCGCGCCGGTCGCGGGTATCGCATGGCCGCGCCTGAGGATCACCGATGTCGTGTGGCGGCGGGCAGGCGCCTCGCACGCTCGGATCACGCGAAACATCAGGTCGAGGCACGCGCGTTACGGCAGCTTCACACACGGGCAGCTTCACAAAGGACCAGGACATGCCAAGCAATTCCCGAATGACGGCGGTGGTATGTCACGGGCCGGAAGACTATCGGGTCGAGCAGGTCGAGCGGCCGGCGGCGGGCCCGCGCGAGCTGGTCATCAGGATCACCGCCTGCGGCATCTGCGCCAGCGACTGCAAGTGCTGGACGGGTGCGAAGATGTTCTGGGGCAGCGATCCCTGGGTCAAGGCGCCGGTCATCCCCGGCCACGAATTCTTCGGCGAGGTCAGCGAAGTCGGCGAAGGCGCGGGCGAGCATTTCGGCGTCAACAACGGCGACCGCGTCATCGCCGAACAGATCGTGCCCTGCGACCGTTGCCGCTTCTGCCGTTCGGGACAGTACTGGATGTGCGAGGTGCACCACATCTTCGGGTTTCAACGCGTGGTCGCGGACGGCGGCATGGCGGAATACATGCGGCTGCCGCCGACCGCGCGGGTGCATCGCATTCCGGACACCATCGCGGTCGATGACGCCGCCATTATCGAGCCACTCGCCTGCGCCATCCATACCGTGCAGCGCGGCGACATCCAGCTTGCCGACGTGGTGGTCATCGCCGGCGCGGGGCCGATCGGGCTGATGATGGTCCAGGTGGCGCACCTGAAGACGCCGAAGACGCTTGTGGTGATCGACCCGGTGCAGGAGCGGCGTCAGCTCGCGCGCCGCTTCGGCGCCGATGTGGTGATCGACCCGGTGAACGAGGACGCGGGCGCGATCGTGCATGGCCTGACCGAAGGCTACGGGTGTGACGTCTACATCGAGGCGACCGGCGCGCCGGTCGGCGTCACCCAGGGGCTCGATCTTATTCGCCGGCTGGGCCGGTTCGTTGAATTCTCGGTGTTCGGCAAGGAAACCTCGGTCGACTGGTCGATCATCGGCGACCGCAAGGAGCTCGATATACGGGGCGCGCATCTCGGTCCGTATTGCTATCCGATCGCGATCGACCTGTTGCAGCGCGGGCTGGTGACGTCCAACGGCATCGTGACCAACGCATACGGCCTGGGCGACTGGGACACCGCGATCAAGCTCGCGAACTCGCTCGATTCGATCAAGGTGCTGCTCAAGCCTGCGGTTTGAGCAGCCGGATTAGGGAAGCGGCGCATGGACCACGTCATCGGGGTCGACATCGGCACCCAGAGCACCAAGGCCGTGCTGGTGCGCCGTGACGGCGTCATCGTGGCCCAGGCGTCGAAGAGCTATGCGCCCGATACCCCCTGCCCGTCCTGGGCCGAACAGTGGCCGGACGTGTGGCTGGATGCGGTCGAGGACAGCATCGCGGCGGTGATGCACGCCGCGAGCGGGGGTGGTGTCGGGGCGGACAGCGTCAAGGCGGTCTGCATCTCCAGCCTGTATGGCGGGTCCGGGATCCCGGTCGATGCCGAGATGCGGGCGCTGCATCCCTGCCTGATCTGGATGGACCGTCGCGCCGAGGCCCAGGTCGACTGGGTGAGGACGCATGTCGACCTCGACCGGCTGAGTGCCGTCACCGGCAACGGCGTCGACAGCTACTACGGCTTTACCAAGATGTTATGGCTGCGTGACGAGCGGCCGGAGGTGTGGGCGCGAACAGCAATGTTCCTGCCGCCCAACGCCTATGTGATCCAGCGCCTGACCGGGGTGGTCGCCGTCGATCACTCGTCGGCCGGCAACATCGGCGGTGTCTATGACATCGTCGGCCGAACCTGGTCACCCGAGATGCTGGAAGCACTTGGGATTCCGGCCCGCATGATGCCGCGGCGGCTGGTGGCCTCGACCGACATCGTCGGCGCGCTGCAGGCCGACCGGGCGGAACGGCTTGGGCTGGCGGCTGGAACCCCGGTGGTGGCGGGCGGCGTGGACGCCGCGGTCGCGACCTATGCGGCGGGCGTCGTGACACCGGGCCAGCACGTCGCGATGATCGGCACCAGCATGTGCTGGGGCTATGTCGCGCCACGGGCAGACGCGACCCACGGCCTGATCGCCATGCCCTATGTGGTGCGGGCCAAGGACGATCTTTACGTATTCGGCGGCGCCGGCAGCGCCGGTGCCTGCGTGACCTGGTTCCGCGACACGTTCTGCCAGGCCGAAGTCCAGGCAGCCCGGGACACCGGCCGCGACCCGCACGCGATCCTCGATGAGGCAGCCGCGCGCGTGGCGCCCGGATCGGATGGTGTGGTGTTCCTGCCCTACCTGATGGGCGAGCGCTCCCCGGTGTGGGACGGCAAGGCCAGCGGCGCCTTCGTGGGCCTCAACCTGGTCCACACACGGGCGCAGCTGTACCGCGCCGTGCTGGAGAGTATCGGCTTCGCGCTGCGCCACAACATGGAGGCCGGGGCGAAGGGCGCGGCCACGCTGGCAGACCGGCTGATCGTGGTCGGCGGCGCGGCCCGTTCCGACCTGTGGATGCAGATCATCGCCGATGTCACCGACTATCCGGTCTGGACAATCCGCGAGGATGTGGAGGCGGCGCTCGGTGCCGCGCGGCTGGCCGCCCTCGGCGTCGGGTTGATCGGGCGTGACGACGAGCAGGCGCAGGCGTGGATCACGCTGGTCGAGCGCGCCCGACCCGACCCCGCCCGCAAGCGGCACTACGACGTGGTCTATGCCGTGTATACGGCGCTCTATCCGGCACTCAAGGCGTCGATGCACGCCCTGGCAGGCGCGCGCGGCACGGTGGCATAAGCGCGGCAGGCGCCGCCGTTGGCCGTGCTTGTTTAGCTCAGATCCACGGCTTCATGCCTCGGTATTGGTCCGCCGATTGGCTGACACGGCGCTCGCCATCCGGGTCGCCTCATGCAGACGCAGCACGGTGCGGGCGTTGGTCGAGCTGGTCGCCAGCGTGTTGACCACCCCGGTGCGCAGCGCCCCGAGGATGGCGGCCGCCTTGGTGTTCTCGCTGGCGATCGCGATCACGTTGGGAATTCGGCCGAGATCGCGCGTGGTCAGGCCGATGACCCGGCCTTGCATGTTGGCGCTGGAGGCGCGGCCATGAATATCGATGAAATCGTAGCCCATGATGTCGCCAATGGTGCCGGCCAGCCGGGCTTCCGCGACCTCCTGCGGCGAGAACCAGCCCATGCGGACCATGTTGCTGTCCTCGCTGAGATCGCCGATGCCGACCAGGGCCACGTCCGCCCGACGCGCCCGATCCAGCACCAGCTTGACGGTGTCGTTGCGATGCAGTTCGTCGCGCAATCGCGCATCGGCCACCAGGGCCGGCGCATACAGCGTCTCGCTCTCGGCGCCGAAGCGTACCGCCAGGCGACGGCAGATATGGTCGGGGTTCATGTGCTCCCCGGCGCGCACCGACCCACCGATCGCACAGATAAAGGTCACCGCCCGGCGGGTCGGCGCCACGCAGTCGGCCACCGCGGCGACGTTACGCCCCATGCCGACCGCGACGGTCATGCTCTCGGTCAGTGTGCGCGACAGATGGTTGGCGACCAGCCCGGCGACCGCCAGACGCTGCGCCTCCGGGTCACGCTGATCCAGCGCGACAAGCAGCCGGTCGATGCCGAACTCGGCGATGAATTCTTTCTCCAGATCATTGCTGACGCCGGGATGCTGGTGCACGCGGATCTCGACGATGCCGTCTTCCCGAGCCCGCTTCAGCAAGCGGCTGATCTTGGCGCGGGAGAACGAGAAGCGGCGCGACAGCTCCTCCTGGGTGATGTCCTGGTAGTAGTACAGACTGGCGATCTCGATCATCGTGTCGGTCGATACATCGCCCCAATCCGCCGGACGCGGGATCTCCTTGACGAACGCGCTCACGATTTGGTTCCTGATCTGGGATGACCATTAGTATCGCGCATCAGAGAAGCGCGATACGTCGCTGTTCGTCGGAAGCCGCCGATCGACGCGGCGAAACGCGCCGCTTCGCGTCTCGCGCTGCTCTGCCACCGGGTATTCGAGCGTGATAGCTTCAGGTTGAAGCGATCACGCGCTAATTGCCGTTGTTTGCGAGGGCGATTCAGGTCCGAGGTTGGTTCAACCTCCGACGATCGCGCTCTAAAGCTTCCCGACATTGTCCTCGAATTCAATGATCCGCGCCACTTTCGGACCAGACCGGCCCGGTTCGAATGCCGCGGCCAGCCAGGCCCGTAGGATCGTCTTTGCCAACTCCGGCCCGATCACCCGCGCGCCCATGGTGATCACCTGGGCGTCGTTGCTCTTGCGCGCCCGTTCCGCCGAGTAGGTATCATGACACTGAGCGGCGCGAATGCCGCGCACCTTGTTGGCACTGATCGCCATGCCGATGCCGGTGCCGCAGAGCAACACAGCCCGCTCGTTGCGCCCGTCGATGATCGACTGCGCCGCGGCGAAGGCAATGTCCGGATACAGCACCGGTTGTGCGTCGAAGGTGCCGAAATCCTCGACCGCCAGACCTTCATCCACCAGCAACTGCTTCAGCACCTGCTTCAGCTCGAACGCGGCCTCATCGCAGCCGATCGCGATCGTCATGCCCTGCTCCCCAACGATGCCCCGTAACACTTATGCTGCGATGCAAATATGTTCACTTGATGAGAATTTGCACGCTAACCGAACCACGCGGATTTGCAAAGTCTAACTATCTAGCCGGTCAGGTTGGCATGATCGGCTCAAAAACCAAGAGTGTCTGCTTTCTTGACAAAATCTACTGTGATCACCTGTTCATCAGCTTGACATACGTGCAGTGACCAAGGCAGCCTTGGCGAAAGTCTGGAGGGAGGACAAACTGGCCACATCATCAGCACTAGGCGGACTACACGCCGCGGCATCGCTGCCCGTGGATCGGTCGTCATGAACCGGGTCATCAATGATCCGGAACAGATCGTCGAGGACAGCCTGCGCGGCTACCTGGCCGCCTGTCCCGACTTGCTCGCCGCGACCGATCACCCGCGCGTCCTGCGCCGCGCCGGTTCACCAATTCCGGGGCGGGTCGGCGTGGTCACCGGCGGCGGCTCCGGCCACGAGCCGGCGTTCCTCGGCTATATCGGCCCCGGCCTGCTTGACGCGGTCGCCATCGGCGAGGTGTTCGCCTCGCCGACCGCCAGGAGCTTCCATGCCGCGTTCCAGGCGGCCGATCGCGGCGCCGGCGTCGCCTGCCTCTATGGCAATTACGCTGGCGACAACATGAACGTGAAAATGGCCGTGAAAATGGCCACAAAGGCCGGGCTGAGGGTCGAGACCGTGGTCGCCAATGACGATGTCGCCTCCGCCGGGCCGCACGAGGCTGACAAGCGTCGCGGCGTGGCCGGCGAGATCATCATGTGGAAGGCCGGGGGCGCCCGCGCGGCCGAGGGGGCGAGCCTGTCCGAGGTGATCGCCGCGGCCCAACACGCCATCGACCAGACCCGTTCGGTCGGCATCGGCCTGTCAGCCTGCACCATACCCGCCGCCGGCAAGCCGAACTTCACCATCAAGCACGGCGAGATGGAAGTCGGCATCGGCCACCATGGAGAGCCCGGCATCGCCGTGATGCCCATCGTCGCGGCCGCCGCGATGGCCGCCGATATGGTTAACCGCATCACCGCCGACCTGCCGTTCGGCCGCGGCGACGACGTAGCCGTGCTCGTCTCCGGCCTCGGCGCCACCCCGCTGATGGAGCTCTATCTGCTCTATGGTCACGTGGACGAACTGCTGCGCGCACGCGGGATCACTCCGCGCCATCGTTTCGTCGGCAACTATTTTACCTCGTTGGACATGATGGGTGTCTCCGTCACCCTCACCCGGCTGGACGCCGAGTTGGACCGGCTGATCGCCGCACCCGCTCGCTCTCTCGGCCTGACCGTCTTGGGGCGCTGAACGTGCAGTCAGTCAGCGAACGCCAGGCCGGCCCGATCGTGCTGGACATGGCAGCCGTGATCGTGCGCCAGCAGGCGTTGCTCAGCGAGATCGACGGCAAGATCGGCGACGGCGATCACGGCATCAACATGGCCAAGGGCTTTCGCATGGCCGCCGATCGGCTGCGGGCCGGCGGACCGTTCGGGCTGGCGCAGGGTCTGGCCACCTTGGGCGACACGCTGCTCAGCGACATCGGCGGCTCGATGGGACCACTCTACGGGGGCTGCTTTACCGAGATGGCCGACGTGCTGGACGGCGTCGAGCGGATCGACGCCGACCGCTTCGCCGCCATGCTCGACGCCGGTTGCGCCGCCGTGCAGGAGCTCGGCGGCGCCAAGCCCGGCGACAAGACCCTGGTCGATGTCCTGGCCCCGGCCAGGGCCGCGTTCGCCGCCGCACGCGAGCAGGCCCAGCCGTTCGATGTCTGCCTCGCGGCCCTGGAACACGCCGCTGCGGCGGGTCTGGAGTCAACCCGCGACATGGTGGCGAAACTCGGACGCGCCAGTCGGCTGGGCGAGCGCTCACGCGGCACGCTGGATGCGGGTGCCGCGTCCTGCAACCTGCTGCTGGCGACCTTGGCCGATGGCCTGACCCGGCTGCTGCACCAGCAACACGACCAGCAAGGAGTGTCGCCATGAGCGAATCCGCCCCGATGACCATGCGCCCGAACGAGCTGCCGGCCAGCATGACCGCCGTCGTCGCCTACGCCCCCGGCGACTACCGGCTGGAGACCGTCGATGTGCCGCGCGCCGGCCCCGACGACATCATCATCGCCGTCGAGGCCTGCGGCATCTGCGCCAGCGACATCAAGACATTCCAGGGCGCGCCGTCATTCTGGGGCGATGCCAAGGGCCAGCCCCGCTACGTCAAGCCGCCGATGATCCCCGGCCACGAATTCATCGGCCACGCCGTCGAGATCGGCGAAAATGTCGCCCGGACAGGGCGCTACAAGCTGGGTGACCGCTTGATCTCGGAGCAGATCGTGCCATGCGAGCAGTGCCGCTACTGCGGACGCGGCGAGTATTGGATGTGCGAGCGCCACGACGTCTACGGCTTCCAGAACAACGTCAATGGCGGCATGGCGAAGTACATGCGGTTCCCGAAAGAGTCGCGCACCCACAAGGTGCCGCACGACCTGGCGATGGAACGGGCGGTGCTGATCGAGCCATACGCCTGCTCGGTTCACGCCGTGAACCGCGGCCTCATCCAGCTGGACGACGTCGTGGTGCTGGCCGGCGCCGGTCCGCTAGGCCTGGGCATGGTCGGTGCGGCGCGGCTGAAAAACCCCTCGCGGCTGGTCGTGCTGGACACCAAGCCGGAGCGGCTGGAGCTGGCCAAGCGCTTCGGCGCCGACATCACCATGAACCCGCTGCAACAGGACGTGGTCCAGGCGGTGAAGGACATGACCGACGGCTATGGCTGCGACGTCTACATCGAGGCCACCGGCCACCCCGCCGCCGTCACCCAAGGCCTCGCCATGATCCGCAAGCTCGGCCGCTTCGTCGAGTTCAGTGTGTTCGGCCAGGAGGTGACCGCCGACTGGAGCATCATCAGCGATCGCAAGCAGCTCGACATCTATGGCGCCCATCTCGGCCCGTACTGCTACCCGCTCACCACCGCGGCGATCGCCGATGGACGGCTGCCGACCGAAGGCGTGGTAACGACCGTCCTGCCCTTGGCCGAGTTCAAGACCGGCTTCGACATGATGAAGCAGGGTGACGGCTCCATCAAGATCGTGCTCGTTCCGGAGTGAAAGTGCGCAAACCAGCTATCGACCCGCCGCTACTTGTCCACCCCTGAAACAAGGCACTCCGCGGATGATCGGGCGATGATCACGAGGATCGGACGATGATCACGAGGCGTGGCAAATCCGAACTCCGGCTCGCCCTGGGTTCTGGCCTGGTACTGATCCTGCTCGCCGCGATGGCGATCGACACCAAGGTCGTCAAGATCGGCTCCGCCGCGGACGTCCAATCCGACGTCTTTTCCCCGGCGACATATGGCAGCTCGGAATTTCCCAAGGTGCGGACCGCGGTCGAGAGCCGCGCCGTCGATGCCGCTGTGTTGGCCACCGCGTTGAGCAAGGATCAAGCGGCGGCGGAGAAGCAATACGGCGTCGCAGCCGAAGCCGGTCCGGAGCTGTCGGTCAAGTTCACCGGCAAGGCCGGCAAGGCGGATCTTGGCGTCTACGACGTCAGCGTGGCCGGAGTTCCCGATACCATCCACATCAGCGTGCAGACCGGGCCCGCGATCAACGGAACCGATCTGCGCGATGCCACCGGCCGGATCACCTTCGGTCAATTCCGCAACCAGATCGATTACCAGAATGCCGGCTCCGCCTTGAACAACGAGATGAAGAAAGCGGTCCTTTCGAAAGTCGACGCCGCCAATCTGACCGGCAAGACCATCTCGGTCATCGGCGCGTTCCAACTCACCGATCTCGACAACTGGGTCGTTACCCCGGTGCAGCTGGACGTCAAATGAGGATCGCATCCGACACCGCACCCGCGCTCGCGGGCGCCGTTCTCTCGGCGCGCAACATCACAAAATCATATGGCAACACCCACGCCCTCAAAGGCGTGAACTTCGACATTCACCGCGGCAAGGTCACCACGTTGTTCGGTGAGAACGGCGCCGGCAAGTCGACCCTGATGAAGATCCTTTCCGGCGTCGAGACCCCGACGTCGGGAGAAATCGAGCTCGAAGGTCGTCGCGTCAGCTTCGCCTCGACCGTGGATGCGCGCGATCAAGGCATCTCCATCATCCACCAGGAGCTGAGCCTGGCACCCAACCTCAGCGTGCGCGACAACATCTTCCTGGGCCGCGAGCTGCGTCGCCCAACCGGCGTCGACTTCGACGAAGAGGCCCGCCAGACCAGAATACTGATGGCCGACCTCGAAGAGGACATCGACCCGATGACCTTGATCGAAGACCTCCGCCTGGGCCAGCAGCAGCTCGTCGAGATCGCCCGAGCGCTCTCGGTCGACGCCCGCATCCTGATCATGGATGAGCCCACCTCCGCGCTCAGCGCCACCGAGGTCGAGGTGTTGTTCAAGGTGATCCGCGACCTGACCGGTCGGGGCGTGTCGATCGTCTACATCTCGCATCACCTCGAGGAGGCGCTGCAGATCACCGACTACGCCGTGGTCCTGCGCGACGGAACGATCACCGCCACGGACGAGGCAAAGGACATCGACCTGCAATGGATCGTCCACAACATGGTGGGCGAGCATTTCGATCGCGGCTCGCCGCCGGCCGGCTATGCCTTCGGCGAGGTCATGCTGTCGGTTGGCGACGTCTGCGTTGCCGATATCGCCAGCTCCGGTACCAGCCGCTCCGGCAGCCTGGTCGTCGACCACCTCTCGCTCGACGTTCACGCTGGCGAGATCGTCTGCATCTATGGGCTGATGGGAGCCGGGCGCACCGAGTTGCTGGAGTCGATCGCCGGACGCGTGCCGATGATCGGCGGCCAGGTCCTGCTGCGCAGCGACCCGATCGCGGGATTGAGCATCGCCGATCGCATATCCAAGGGCCTCGTGCTGGTGCCCGAGGATCGTCAACGCGACGGACTGGTGCAGACCATGTCAGTGGGCCAGAACCTCTCGCTGGCCAGCATCAGTGCTTTTGTCCAGCGCCTGCTGACCTCCCGGCCGCGGGAACGGGCACTGATCGACAGCTCGATCAAAGACGTTCGTATCAAGACCGCCGGCGGCAGCGCCCCGATCGGCTCCCTCTCCGGCGGCAATCAGCAGAAGGTGGTCATCGGAAAAGTGCTGGCCACCGATCCGAAGGTGATCCTGCTGGACGAACCCAGTCGCGGCATCGACATCGGCGCCAAGGCCGAAGTGTTCCGACTGCTCGGCGAAAAGGCCGCGCAGGGGCTCGCCGTCGTGTTCTCAACCTCGGAAGTGCAGGAGTGTCATAGCATCGCCCACCGCATCATCGTGATGCGACGGGGCCGGATATCGGCGCAGTTCGGGCCCGACGTCTCGAAGGAAGAGATCATGGCCGCTTCCGGCGAAGCCGTGGTCAGCTGACACCGACAACCCCAACAGTCAGAGCCGTACGATGACAGACACCCGCTTGGCTTCCAAACGCTCAGGCCTGAGCCTGTTCTCCGGTGATTTCGAGCTCGTAAGACTGCTGCTGGAAGGCCGCGCTTTCTTCGCGCTGATCGCCATCGTCTTGGTGTTTTCATTGCTGTCACCGTACTATTTTTCACTCAATAATTTCCTGACAATGGCCTCTCACGTCGCCATCTTCGGCATCCTCGCCGTCGGAATGCTGCTGGTCATTCTGAATGGAGGTATCGACCTGTCGGTGGGATCCACCCTCGGCCTGTGCGGTGTTGTCGCCGGCTTCCTGATGCAAGGCGTCTCCCTCAGCGCCCTCGGCTACATTCTGTACCCGCCGGTCTGGGTCGTCGTGGTGCTGACCTGTGCTCTCGGCGGCTTCGTCGGCTTGATCAACGGGGTGCTGGTCGCGCGCTTCAAGGTCCCTGCCTTCGTTGCTACCTTAGGGGTGATGTACGTCGCCCGCGGCGTCGCCCTGCTGATTACCAACGGCCTGACCTACAACGATCTCGGCGGCAAACCGCAGCTCGGAAACACCGGGTTCGCTTGGCTTGGCTTCAACCACCTGCTCGGCATCCCGATCGGAGTCGTGGTCCTCGCCGTTGTCGCGATCATCGGCAACCTGGTGCTGAGCCGAACCGCCTTTGGTCGATGGCTTTATGCTTCGGGCGGCAACGAGCGTGCCGCCGAACTTTCCGGCGTTCCGGTCAAGCCGGTGCAGGTTTCCGTCTATGTCCTGTCGGGCATCTGCGCCGCCACCGCGGGCCTCATCCTGTCGTCCCAGTTGACCTCTGCCGGACCGACCGCGGGTATCTCCTACGAATTGACCGCCATCGCCGCCGTAGTGATCGGCGGCGCCGCCTTGACCGGCGGCCGCGGCACCGTCCGAGGAACTCTGCTCGGCGCCTTCGTCATCGGCTTTCTGTCCGACGGGTTGGTCATCATCGGCATCTCGTCTTACTGGCAGACGGTTTTCACCGGTGCCGTGATCGTGCTCGCGGTGCTCCTGAACGCCGTTCAGTACCGCCGTCGACCCAAAAGCCCGATGCCGACCCCGGGCCATTCGACGTTCGCCTCGAAGCCGAGTTAGCAGCAACGGTTCATGTCAAAAATGCTGCGCCGTAAAAGGAGGAAAGTCATGTCGAGGAAAAGACAGTTGCTGAAAGTTGCCGGCCTCGCACTGGTCGCCGCCGCCTTGAGCGGGTCCGTCGCGCCCGCCACCGCCGCCGAGGGAGGGCTCATGTCGATCATCGTCAACGACCCCTCGAACCCGTATTGGCTGACCGAAGGCCAGGTGGCCGCCGCCGAGGCACAGAAGCTCGGCTACAATCCGAACGTCAGCGCCTCAAAGGGCGACACCAACACCGAGAGCAACCTGATCGACACCGCGATAACCAACCGGTCCGTCGCGATCATCCTCGATCCGGCAAACGCCAGCGGCTCTGTCGGTGCCGTGAAGAAGGCCATCGCCGCGAAGATCCCGGTTTTTCTCGTCAATGCCGAAATCAATCAGGAAGGCCTGGCGAAGGCGCAATTGGTATCCAATAATGCACAGGGCGCCGCCCTTGGGGCACAGCAATGGGTCAGGGATGTCGGCCAGAAGGGCAACTACGTCGAGCTGTTGGGTTCCCCGTCCGACAACAACGCCGCGACGCGGTCCAATGGTTACCAGACCGTACTCAGCCAGTATACCGGACTCGTCAGGGTCGGATCGCAGGTCGCCAACTGGAACCGCACGCAAGGCCACGACAAGATGCAGAACCTGCTCCAGGCCCATCCCGACATCATCGGCGTGATCAGCGGCAATGACGAGATGGCGCTCGGGGCGATCGCGGCACTGAAAGAGGCGGGAAAGCTGTCCAGCATCAAGGTCGGCGGCTTCGATGGTTCGCCTGACGCCGTCGCGGCGGTCAAGGCGGGCGAGTTGGCCTACACCGTGCTTCAGCCAGTGGCGATTTTCTCGGCCAAGGCGGTCGAAGAGGCGGACTCCTTTCTGAAGACCGGCAAGACCGGCGCGTCCGCCGAGAAGCAACTGTTCAACTGCGTTCTCATCACCAAAGCCAACACGGCGCGCTTCGTCTCACCATTCACGCTGAGGAAATGATCGCGGCTAGAATCAACCTAGACAGAAACTAGGACGGAAGCAGGGACAAAAGCCGAGGCGGTCGGCCGATTCATCCCATGGCGGGTCGGGTCCTCCGGTGTTTAACTGACTGGAAAGGTCCGGCTGATAAAGTTGCTCGTGAGAACAATGGGCTCGAGCGCGCTGGCCGTTCCCGGTCAGCGCGCTCCGGGGCGGATCGTTCGAGTCGCCCAACCGCCCGAGCCTGCGCTTTGCCTAACCGAGGGAAGAGTGTGACGTTCGACCGGGTCGGCTCCGGCCCTCGCAGCGCGCGGACAAGTGCCACCGTTCAGCCGCGATATTCCGGTGTCATCTGCAGCAACGGAAACGCGCTGTGGGCATGCGGTTGGGTGACCCGCGGCGCATCGCGGAAGACGTAGCCCGGGTGCAACTCGCCCAGACCGCGCGCGCCGGCGAGCGCCATCGCGACACCGAATTCGTGCTCCAGCAGTTCCAGCATCTTGTGCACCCCGGCGTCACCGTCGGCCGCCAGCGCATAGCAATACATGCGGCCCATCGCCACCGCATCGGCGCCCAGCGCGATCGCCTTCACGATGTCGGTGCCGCGGCAGATGCCGCCGTCGACGATCACCTTGGCGCGCCCGCGCACCGCCGCCATGACCTCCGGCAGCACATCCATCGACCCGCGGCCGTGATCAAGCTGTCGGCCGCCGTGGTTCGAGACGTAGACGCCATCGACGCCATGCTCGCAACAGAGCGCGGCGTCCTCCGCGGTGCCGATGCCCTTCAGGATCAACGGGATGCTGTGTCTGTCCTTGAAGTGCCTGACATTGTCCCATGTGAAGCTGGCCTGATAGCTCTGCCCGGTGGCGACCGCGCGCCATGGCTTGACGAAGCGGCCGGTGATGTCGCGCTCGCGGCGTGAATAGGCCGCGGTGTCCACAGTGATGGCGAAGGCGTCGTAGCCGGCATCGACCGCGCGCTTCACCACGTCATCGATCCAGGAATTGTCACCCCTTACGTAAAGCTGAAAGATTTTCGGGCCGGTCGCCGCCGCGGCGGTTTCCTCCAGACCCGGGGCGGTGACGGAACTGACCATGATCGGCACGCCGAACGCGCTGGCCGCCCGCCCGGCTGTCGCGGCACCGCCCGGATGGAACGACTCCAAGGAGCCGACCGGTGCCAGGATCACCGGCAGGCGTAGCTTCCGACCGAACAGCGTAGTGCCGAGTTCGACCTTCGAGACATCGACGCAGACGCGCGGCCGCAACGCGAGGCTGTCAAGCGCGAGCCGGTTCCGCCGCATTGTCGTTTCGGTTTCAGCGGCGCCAACCAGGTAGCCCCAGATGTGGTCGGACAGCTTGCCGCGCGCGGTCGGGAGAAATTCGTGCAGGCACTGAAAGTCGCCGGTTGGCTCGAACAGATGCTTGGCTTCCACCTGGTCCATGAATTTCCCCTCTGGCACGCGTCGCGACGAAATTGAAGTCTATCAGGCCTTCGCTCGGCGGAACACGCAAGGGTCGATCAGGCTGGCTGGGTTGCTTTCCGCGCATCCCGCGTCCGCGCCGGGCGGGTTTCCGGCATCGCGATCCAGAGCACCACCACCGCCGCGGCGCCGACGGCGGCAAGCAACAGGAAGCTTGCCGACTCGCCAAAGCGATCGCCGATCCAGCCGGCGAGGACGGTGCTGAACGTCGCACCCAGCCCCGACGCCAGCCCCAGCGCACCGATCGCCATGTTGAGGTAGCCGGTGCGCTGGGTGAGGTCGGCCGCGATCAGCGGCAGCATCAACCCGAACACGGCCGCACTGATGCCATCCAGCGCCTGGATGACCGTCAGCGGCAGCGCGCCCGGCAGGACCGTGAACAACAAGGCGCGCAGCGGTATGGCGGCGAACCCGGCGATCAACACCGGCCGCCGGCCGATCCGCTGGCCCAACCTCCCGGCCCAAGGGGCGACCAGTGCCGCGATGATCTGCGGCACCACGATGGAAGCGGAAATCACCAGGCCAGACGCGCCGCCGGAATGGGTGAGACGATTGAGCGCCAGCGGCAGCAACCCGGCATCGGCGAGCTGGAACAACACCACGGCGGCGGCGAAAACATGCAATGCCGGTTCGGCGAAGATCTGCCAGGGGCGGTGGCGGCGGTCCTTCGGGTGCAGCAATGCCGGATGGTCGTCCTTCGGGTCGACGAAGTCCTTGGTATGGATCATGACCAGTGCGAAGAGCGCGGGCAGAACCAGGCAGGCGGTCACCAGGAACACCGCCTGTTCGGAGATCGTCGAGGCCGCCGCGCCCAGAAGCGCCGCCGACGCCGCGTTGCCCAGCGAGGCGTAGCGGGTGTTCTGCCCGAGCCGCTCGCTGAAGCTGTCATGGCCGCAAACCGCGAGGGTGACCGCCGCGATCGCCGGCGTCATGACGCAACTCGCCATGCCATGCGCGACCTCGGCCCCCCAGACCAGCGGCCGGGTCGGGGCAAGACAGAGCAGCAAGGCACTGCCGCAGAGGGCGATCAGGGCACCGCCCGCCGCCAGCCGCTTGCGGTGGACGTGGTCCACCAGCACACCGCCGGGCAACTGGCAGACCAGGCCGGTCAGGGTGCCGATACTGAGTGCGAGGCCGAGCGCGGTCAGACTCCAGCCGTTCCGCGTCAGCCAGACGGCGATGAACGGGCCAAAACCGGCCTGGACGGCCGCGGTGAAGAAGTTCAGCCCGTTCAGGCCCAGCCGGGTTCGCATGTGGTCGACCACCATTGAGAACGCCAGGGCTCTGCCCTGACCCGCGAAAGGGCCGACGGCCCCTTCGATCCCATTACGGGGTTTGCGGGAGTGGCGGCAACCGAGGCGATGCCAGCCGTACGGTTATCGCGCTTTCCCGTAATCCGCTTGATCGGGGTTTCAAGCAGCGCGTGGCTTGGCGGGCTGGGGTCACGAAGAGCGGACAACAGGGCGGAGCCCTTGCCTTCCTACGCTGTCACCGCGTGCAACCGCCGGGCCGGCTGAGCGAGCTCCTCATAAACATCGACATAGTCCTCGGCCATGCGGCGTGCGGTGAAACGCCGGTCGAAGGTGGCGCGAACGTCGGCGCGGTTCAAGCTATCGATCTTGCCCAGGGCAGCGACGGCCTGATCGATATCCTCGACAATGAAACCGGTCTTGCCCGGGTCGATCACTTCCGGCACCGAACCACAGTTGTAGGCAATGACGGGCGTGCCACACGCCATGGCCTCGATCATCACCAGACCGAACGGTTCCGGCCAGTTGATCGGAAAGATCAAGGCATGGGCGGCGGAGAGGAACATTGGCTTCAGTGCATCGTTGATCTCACCGATGAACTCGACATCCGGATTGCCCTGGATCAGCGGCTTGATCAGCGTGTCGTAGTATGCCTTGTCGGCGTTATCGACCTTGGCGGCGATCTTCAGCTTCATCCCGGCCTTGCCGGCGATCCTGATCGCCCGATCCACACCCTTCTCCGGGGCGATGCGGCCGAGGAAGGCAGCATATTCCTGTTTCACCGGTTGCGGTGTCAGCAGACCCGAAGGCATCCCATGCTGCACGGTGCGAACCCAGTTGAGGTGGGGGATCGGCCGGCGCTGGCTGGCGGAAATGGAGACGAACGGTGAGGCGGCGAAGGTGCCGTACGTCTCCACGAACTCGGGAAGGTCGAGCCGGCCGTGGATGGTCGTCAGGTATGGAACTTTTTGCCGGCTGAACAGCGCCAGTGGGAAGTAGTCGATGTGGAAATGCAGGACGTCGAACTCGTCCTTACGTCGGTAGACCAATTCGACCATACGATTGTAGCTCGCGATCCAGTCCTTGACAGTTGGATCAAGGCGCAACGACCGCTCCCGCATGGGTGCGAGTATGGCGGAGGTCTCGGAATCGCCGCTGGCGAACAGCGTGACGTCATGGCCCATCGCGACCAGTTCCTCGGTCAGCGAATAGACCACACGTTCGGTTCCACCGTACAGCTTTGGCGGAACCGCCTCGAACAGAGGCGATATTTGAGCAATCCGCATGAGTAATTGGTCCCGGGGTTGACTGTGGGTGTAGTGTTATCAGGCTTTTTATCTACGGTAGGCTTCAAACAAAAGTTGCTTGACTTCACATATCTGGATAACTGTCACTTTATCGCTCGTAACATTTGAATGTGGCGAAAACCCGGCGTGTCTGGCTTTGAACCCTGCTGTCTCCTGATCTCGCGGGTCGTGATCCGGCCCGCCTGGGGTCGAGGGCGGACGCAACACAGGCGCCGATTTCAGCCGGTTCGGGTCCGCATCCTTCCCCCGGCGGCAGGAGAGCGCGGCTACCATCGCCAAGAAATCAGGGCTTCCCGACTGCCGGCTGCAAGGGGCAGCCGCCTCACGTAGCGAGACCCTGCTGTCCCTGCCTCGCCGGCATTGGCCTCTCCGTCGAACTACATCCGCTGACATCCGGTCAAGCACCTCACCGTTCTGGTCGTTGTGACATACGGCGTGTCTGCACAGTATGGCATGAAATACCTGATCAACATCGTCCCCGCCGGGTGGGACGCGACCGTCGACAAGGTCTGGGTCGCGTTCGCCCTGCTGCGCAGATCGATGGCCGGCGATGACCTGTCCTGGCGGATCGGCAGCTATGCGGCCCATAGCGCTGTCGTCGCGCTGAGCGGCGACATCCGGCGGACCTGTTCCGCCACTTGGCTGGTCACACGCCAACCTACTTCTCCGAACGGCGGGCGGGTGCGCTCGCGAGCCGGATCACCGCCGCCGCCGCCAATGTCCCCTTCGCGCTTCAGGATAGCGGTGCGTGATCATCGTCATGGGTCCGGGCCGGATCATCGATGACCGCTCGCCTGATCGGCCCGCCGCGTCTCATGGCTCCCTTGTGCCTGACACGCAACCCGCGTCCGGGATTGGCATTTTGGCCGACAGTGGCGCTACACTCGATCTTTCCATGGGAGCAATGCAGGTGAACATCACACCGCTCAACCCGGAGTTCGCCGGGGACGTGACCGGGATCGACCTGACCCAACCGCTGACCGCGTCCCAGGTCGCCGCGATCGAGGCCGGCATGGATGGCTTCGCGGTGCTGATCTTTCACGATCAGCGGTTTGATGACGATACCCAGATGGCGTTCAGCCGCAATTTCGGCGAACTGGAGATTTCCTCGGGCGGCGAGATGGCCAAACCCGAGGACCGGCGACTGAAGCTGGAAATGGCCGATATCTCCAACCTCGATCGTGACAACAGGCTGCGCGCGGTGGACGACAGGGTCCGGCTGGGTGCGCTTGGCAATCGCTTGTGGCACTCGGATGCGTCGTTCCGCGCCATCCCAGCGAAATATTCGCTGCTGTCCGCCCGAATTGTTCCGGGCGCCGGCGGGAACACCGAGTTTTCCGACATGCGCGCGGCCTACGATGCGTTGGACGATGCGATGAAGGCCGAAGTCGAGGATCTGGTGACCGAACACTCGAACGCCTATTCGCGCGAGGTCATCGGCTTTCCGAAGCAGGATTACGGCGCCCGCAACCAGCACAAGCTGCATCCGGTGCGCCACCGACTGGTGCGGACGCATCCCGTCACCGGGCGAAAGTCGCTGTATCTGTCGGCCCATATCGGCACCATCGTGGGCTGGCCGGTGCCGGAGGCGCGCGCCTTCATCCGCGACCTGACAGAGCACGCGACCCAGCGTCGTTTCGTTCATGGCCATGTCTGGCAAGGCTGGGATCTGGTGATCTGGGACAACCGCGCCACGATGCACCGTGCCCGGCGCTACGATGACCGGCGCGAGATCCGCGATATGCGCCGCACCACCATCCGCGGCGAAGCGATGACCGCGCCGCAGCAAGCGGCAGCCTGAGCCATGCCCATAATGGCCTTTCACCCCGATTTCGTCGGCGAGGTATCCGGCATCGACATCCATGTTCCGCTGTCAAGCGATCAGCTCGCGGCGATCGACGACCTAGTGATGGCGGACAATCGCACGACCACGCGCCGCACGCGGCGGTACCGCGACCCGCGGCGGACCTCGATCAAGGGGGACGTCCATGGCGGTCGAGCAAGCTCCCGCGGCAGCGGCTGCATAGGAGGAGGTTGATGTTCGTTGCGATCACTGCCCTGACGCCCGGCTTCGTCGGCGAGGTTTCCGGTATCGACATCACCCAGCCCTTGGCCCGCGATCAGGTCACCGCGCTGGAGGCCGGGATGGATCGTTACGCTGTCTTGGTCTATCACGATCAGCGTCTGACCGATGAGCAGCAGAAGGCGTTCAGCATCAATTTCGGCCCGTTGGAGCAGACCGTCGGCGGCAACGTCACCAAGGCCGCCGATCGGCGTCTGGATGCGGACATGGCGGACGTGTCGAACCTTGGTGCCGACCATAAACCGCTGGCCCGCGACGATCGCCGGCGACTGTTCAATCTGGGCAACCGGTTGTGGCACTCCGATAGCTCGTTCCGGGCGGTGCCGGCGAAGTACTCGCTGCTGTCGGGAAGGATTGTCGTGGATGCCGGCGGCCGGACGGAATTCGCTGACATGCGCGCGGCGTACGATGCGCTGGACGCCGCGACGAAAGCGGAAATCGATGACCTGATCTGCGAGCACTCGCTGATCTACTCGCGCGGAACGCTTGGCTTCGCCGATCTGTCGGACGAGGAGAAGCGCATGTTCACGCCGGTGCGCCAGCGGCTGGTGCGCACCCATCCGGTGACTGGGCGCAAGTCTCTCTACCTGTCGTCGCACATCGGCAGCATCGTCGGCTGGCCGGTGCCCGAGGCCCTTGCCTTCATCCGCGATCTGACCGAACACGCGGTTCAGCCGCGGTTCACCTACGCCCACCGCTGGCGGCAGTTCGACCTCGTGATGTGGGACAATCGCCAAACGATGCACCGGGTTACTCGTTTTGACGAAGCGCAGGTGCGCGACATGCGACGCACGACGGTGGGCGGCGACAGCGTTACGGTTGAGCAGCTGGCTGCCTAGATCCTTTTCCATTCGCGTCGGCTCAGGGGAGAAATTCTAGTGCGTGATAGCTCCAGGTTGAAGCAATCACGCACTAGGGCGTGTCGTCAAATGAGCCAAATGGCGCTGGCGGCGAGGTAGACGGCGGCGAGAAAGTTGCGCGCGGTCTTGTCATAGCGGGTTGCGATAGCCCGGAACTGCTTGAGTTTGGCGAAGAACGTCTCGATCAAGTGGCGTTCTTTGTAGAGATGCCGATCATACGTCCGGCGCGACTTGCGGTTGGCCTTTGATGGGATCACAGCCGTCTTGCCGGCGGTCGTGAGCGGCTCGATGACCCGCTTGTCGGCGTCGAATGCCTTGTCGGCGATCAGCGTTGCAGCCTGCATATCCGCCAGCAGATGGTCGGCGCCGACCAGATCATGCGCCTCGCCGCCCGTCAGATGAAACGCCGTCGGATTGCCGAGCGCATCGACCAACGTGTGGATCTTGGTGCTCAATCCGCCACGCGATCGTCCGATCGCCTGGTCTTCGCCGGCTTTTTTTCGCGCCGGCACTGTGCTGGTGAGCGCGCACGATGGTGCTGTCGATCATCGCGTATTCATTGTCGGCATCAGCCGAGAGATGCTGAAAGACCCTGTGCCAAACACCGGATTTAGCCCAGCGACTGAAGCGCCGATGGACGTTTTTCCAGTCGCCGAAGCGTTCCGGCAGGTCATGCCACGGAAGACCGGCGCGATAACGGTAGAGCACAGCCTCGACGAACAGGCGGTTGTCCGCCGCGGTTACTCCCACCCAGCCTGGCCGCCCGGGCAGCAACGCCTCGATCCGATCCCACTGGTCATCACGCAGTCCATAGCGCCGCATCGGTCAGCCTCCAAAGCTGACCGCTTAGCAATCGGAGAATGCGGCGCGCCGGAATCCCCTGCGCACTGTGTCGCATCTCTTTTTGCCCAGATGTTGCAGTTCAGACTCACCGCGGCCTGGAAGGCTCTAGCTATTTGACGACACGCCCTAAATCCCTTTGTTTGAGAAGGCGATTGATGTCCGGGGTTGGTTCAACTTCAGACGATCGAGCTCTAGTCCGAACTTTGCCGCCTTTTTGATGCAAACTATTGACGCGGCTCTCATCCCACCCTAGGCGCCGTCTACGCCGCCGCCATTTGGACTCCCTGCAAGCTGAACGCCCGACGCTGCATGGGCGTCGGGGTTGTCAGAACGGTCAGCATCTTCTGTCCGCCGAAGCAGACGGTGGGCAGGCGTCGCGGTTCGCGACCTTGGCGATGTGCATGAGGCATCGAATCAAACCGATTCGGGTTGTGTCAAGGGTTATTCCGCCTGTCGCTTGACTACGTTGCCGTCAACTTTCGTCCTCTATCAGGGAGTTGGACCAAAAACAGCACAAAGTTCGGGCTAACCTGGCCCGCGCACGCCGCCGGCAAACAGGCTGCCGCTCAGGCGCGGGTCAGCATTGTCTCGTGCGACGCGAGCGCGCGATGCAGCATGTAAAGCGGGATGGCGAGGGCGGAAACGGCGACCGCGGCCAGCAGACCCCCTTCCGGCCGGCCGGCATAGTCGGCCACGACACCGCACAGAGCCGGGGCAAAGGTGCCTCCCAGGTAGTACAGCGTGTAGAACAGACCCATGCCGACCGCCCGATTCTCGGGCCGGGCGGACAGCGTTCCGACCGCCATGATAACCCCCGGCTGGATCGAGCCGGCGACGCCCAACAACAATGCCCAGGCCACCGGCCATCCGGTCACCGCCATGCCGGCCATACCGAGCGCCAGCGATAGCGTGCCGATCAGAAAGATATTGAGACCGCCAAATCTGGCCGCCAGACCGCCCCCCGCCAAGGTGCCGACAACGTTGCCCCACGTGGCGATGGTCATCACCAGACCGACGAGGCCCAGGCCGTAGCCGCGCGCCGACAGGCTGGTGGGCAGATAGGACGCAAACGACGCGAAGCCCGCCGTGTACATCATCCAAACGCTCCCCGCCACCGACAGCAGCAAACACTCCCGCCCGCTCGGTAGCGAGAATCGCCGAGACACGGAGGCGCCATACAGCGGGTCGCGGTAGCTGGCCAGGAATATCACCAAGGCTGCCGAGGCCGGCAGCCCATCGGTCATGAACGCGGCTCCCAGGCCGAACTCTGCCAGCACCGGCGGCAAAACCAGCTGCGCCAGGCCCATTCCGATGGGGAAGGCGCAGACCGAGACGCTGATCCCAACCATGAAGCGAGGGCCGGTGAACCAGTCGGCGATGATCTTGCCCTGCAGCACGATCATGGCAACCGCGCCGACGCCGGCGACAGTACGACCAACGGCAATACCCGCCACCCCATCCGCCCAGGCACTGATACAAGGCCCCGCCGTCATCAGCGCCAGGCCGGCCCCAAGCACAACCCGGTCGCCGAAGCGGCGGCCCAGCAGCCCCATCGGCAGGGCCACGACGACGCCCAGCAGCATGTAGGTACCGATCAGGCTGCCAAGCTGAGCGTAAGACAGGCCAAACCGCTGAACGAGATCAGTCCCCAAAGTCGCGACGGTCTGAAACTGATAGCCGAATGCGATCCGGGCGAGCGCCAGGGCCGCTAGAATAATCCAGGATCGAAGCTGCATCCGTTTCCTCGGCGGTACCGGTTCTGCGCCGGCTGGGTCGGACCGTATCGGGCGACGCCGCCGCTGACCACCTCTGACATCGCAACCCTGGCCCCTGCCCAGGATGGGCAAACACAGCCCGCTTTCTGTATCGCCCCGCTTTCTATATGGCAGTGCGGGTCATGACCCAGGCGGCTCGGGTGAGGCGCCCGCTCAGCCCCGGCCGGAAACCACGCACCACCGGTCATCCACGGACCCAAGCCGCCGGGACGGCAGCCAAGCGGCTTGGCCCGGTCCATCCGGCCGATCAGCATGCGAACGCCAACCGGCGCGGCCTCCCGGTCCTCGCATAGCCCCTTTCGCCACGGACAGCACCATGACGCGAAGACGCACAGGTAGCGGCACGACGCCGAGACGGCTATCTTAACGCCATGTCCGATACGCCAGCTTTCCTTGACAGCGGCCGCCCGCCGGTGCCCGACCTCGTCGTGCCGCGCGGTGTCCTGCCGTTCTTCCTGCCGCGTCGCCCGGTCCGTGGACGCCTCGTGCGCCTCGGTCCGCTGGCCGACGCCTTGTTGACCCGCCACAAGAACCCGCCCGCGGTCACACGGCTGCTCGGGCAGGCACTTGCCCTCGCGGCGGGCCTCTCCACGGCGCTCAAGTTCCGCGGGTCCTTCAGCCTGCAGGCCAAAGGCGACGGCCCAGTGCCAATGCTGCTGGCAGATTGCACCGATGCCGGCGAATTGCGCGGCTATGCGCTGGCAAAGCCCGCCCGGCTTGACACCCTGTCCGCCAGCCAGCCCTCGGCCGCGGCGTTGTTGGGCACCGGCTTCCTGGCCTTCACGGTCGACCAGGGCGGCGAGCAGAATCGACATCAGGGCATCGTGGCGATCGAAGGCACCTCTCTCAGCGAGATGGCGTTGCATTACTTCGAAACCAGCGAGCAACTTCGCTGCCAGGTGCATTTGGCCTGTGAGCTAGGCCCCGCCGGCTGGCGGGCTGGCGCACTGATCCTGGAGAAGGTCGCCGGCACCGGCGGCATCGATCCGGACCTGAACCAGGCGGCACAAGACGAGAGCTGGCGCACCGCCAACACCTTGGCAGCCACGCTGACCAACCAGGAACTGCTGGACGATGACCTGCCGGCGGAGCGGCTGCTGTATCGGCTGTTTCATACCGAAGGTGTAGCTGTCGATCGCGCGCGGGCGCTCTCGTTTGGCTGCCGCTGCTCCCGCGCCCGCCTCGCCAGCATCCTGGAGGGCTTCCCGACCAACGATCTGGACCATATGACCGTCGATGACGATATCGTCATGACGTGCGAGTTCTGCAATTTTGATTTCCGCTTCCCCCGTCAGGACGTTCATGGACAGCTGTCGTCCAACCCGAAGCCCAGCTAGAGCATAATCACGCTGAGCAGAACGTTCAAAGCGTATCGATCGTGCGATCAAACAAAGACTCAGACAAACCAAGAGTTAGAGAATTTTCAGCATGCACAGTCACGCTGAAAATCCTCTAATCAAACAAGGACTGACCGCGTCCATGCAAGCCGGATACCTGACACGCCGCGTCGTGCTGCTGCTGCCGCTCGCCTTTGCTGCCTGCAGCGAGCAGCCGGCACCGGTTTTTGAGCCGCTGCGCTACAACTACCTGCCACCCATCCAGCTGAAGGTCGCCTCGATCGCGATCGAACAGCGGTTCATCCCCTCCGGTGTGCCACCTGATGTCAGCGGTGAGGATCCGGTGCCTCCGATCGAAGCGTTGAAAGCCATGGCAAATGATCGGATGCAGGCATTCGGCACCGCCAACAAGGCGGTTTTCGCTATTCTCGATGCGTCCTTGACCCGCGCGAACGACGTGGTGACAGGGTCCATGGACGTCTCGTTGACAATTGTCGGCGACACCGGCGCACAGCTCGGTGTTGCCGACGCGCGCGTGCGGGCGATTCACACCGGGCCGATCGACGACTTGCAAACCACCCTGTACGACATGACCAAGGCGATGATGAGCAACATGAATGTCGAGTTCGAATACCAGATCCGGCACAACCTGAAAGATTGGCTGACGGACGGGGCCGCGCCCGACGCGCCGGTCGAACAGGCGCCGCTGGATCAGTCGCCGCTGGATCAGTCGCCGACCGAGTAGGTTGCTCGCAATGGGCTATCGCGGGTAGGCGGCTGGTGCCGCTACGACATTCTCGGCAAAGCTCCCACCACGCCCGCTCCGACAGCGCGGCGGCTGCTCCGGAATTGCTACCAACTTGGCGGACAAAGCCCTGGAATTTGGTTCGCCGGTCCATGCGCCGATGCACGCCGAGACGTAACGCGCTATCATGCTTGTTTGATCGGATGTCTCACTCGGTCAGCATGTTCGACCCACGGTTGCCGATCATCGCCAGCAACTCCCGCTTGGTTGCGACGTTGTCGCGAAACGCACCAAGCATACGACTGGTCACCATTGTCACACCCGGCTTGTGGACGCCTCGGGTCGTCATGCACTGGTGAGCAGCCTCGATCACCACCGCGACCCCAAGCGGCTGCAACACATCCTGGATGGTGTTGGCGATCTGCGCCGTCAGCTTCTCCTGAATCTGCAGCCGCTTGGCGTAGGCATCCACCACCCGAGCCAACTTGCTGATGCCGACCACGCGACGGTGCGGCAGGTATGCTACATGCACCCGCCCAATGATGGGCGCCATGTGGTGTTCACAGATGCTTTCCAGCCGGATGTCGCGCAGCAGAACAATCTCGTCGTAACCGTCGGTTTCCGCGAACGTCCGTTCCAGCAGCGCGATCGGATCGGTATCGTATCCAACAAACAGCTCCTGATAGGAGCGTGCGACCCGAGACGGTGTATCACGCAGCCCCTCCCTGTCCGGGTCATCGCCGGCCCAGCGTAGCAGGGTGCGCACAGCGGTTTCAGCCTGCTCCCGCGTCGGGCGATCCTCCGAGGCCAGACCAGCTGCCCTGTCACGAGGTGATGCAGGCGTTACGACATTCACCGCGATTATCCCTCCGTCTTGTTCATTCGGCCAACCGTTACGCAGATATGGGGCCGGTCCGCGGCCTCACAACCCAGGTTATTCCACCTCTGCTCATCGGCGGTTCAGCGAAACTGCCTAAAGCAGACATTTTGCGGCGCATCGGACTTGCAGGGCAACCGAACCTATGGGGCGCCTCTCTACCTAATGGACCCGACCGGTCTGGTGCGGGCTGTCCAGGCTGAAGGCCGGAATAGCGACATCGAAATTCTCGCCGGATGAGGGAACCACCATGTGGTAAGCCCCCACCATGAAGCCGGACGGCGTATCAAGCGGCGTGCCGGAGGTGTATTCGAAGCTCTCCCCCGGCTCCAGCAACGGCTGCTCGCCAACCACGCCCACGCCCTGCACATGCTGAGTGCGTCCACGCGCATCGGTGATCTGCCAGGTCCGGCGGAGCAACTGGACCGGTTCCGCACTCTGGTTCTCGATCTTGACCCGGTACGCCCAGACAAAATGACTCTCGTCGGGCTGCGACTGGTCCGCGAGGAAGAAAGACCTGACCGAAACATGCACATCACGCGTGGCTCGCGAGTAGTCGGCGCGCGCGGCTCCCGCGGAACGGGTTGACCGCTGCGGCTGTACCACGGACGGGCCCGGACGCCTGCCGCGACCGGGCTTGGGATCTTCAGACGACATGACACCACACCTTCCTGTCGTGCCGGAAACAGGAATCAAGGACGAATTCGTCGGCTTTGTCCAGGGCGGCGGTTTCTACACCCCACCCGGGAACTGCTCCGGACAGCCTTCGACCCTGGTCGGCACCGGGATGACACGGATCCTCCGGCGATGACTTCAGACCGTCCGATACGAAGCTTCGTGCGCTTGAGATCTGTGGCAATCAACTCGGCCACCCGCACCACAACGATTTGCCGTCCCTTACCCAATATCGACAGCGCAAATCTGCATCGACGCCATCGCGGTCTTCCAAAGTTTTCGGCCCTGGGTCGGGCCGCCCGCCAGCCCCATCATCAGCCCCGATCATCTGCATTGACCTCGCATCCTGCGGCCACCAGGCGGGGAAACGGACAGCCCCCAGACAACCACGGCGCCGGCGCCGTGGCGCCCGTCTGATCATTCAGTCCGCAGCCAGAACGGACGATGGCAATCCAGCCAGCGCCTGCCGCAGGTCGTCCCTGATGTCGTCCGGATCCTCGATACCGATCGAGACCCGAATAACGCCGTCGGTGATGCCCAACCTGGCGCGCTCCTGCTCGCCGATGCGCATGTGGGTCGTGGTGGCTGGATGCGTGGCGAGCGATTTCGAATCGCCTAAATTATTCGATACCGCGATTAGCCGGAACCCGTTCATCACCCGGAATGCGCCGTCCCTGCCGCCGGCCACCTCGAAGGTGACGATGGTTCCGCCGCCGGTCATCTGCTTCAGGGCCAGCGCCTGTTGCGGGTGATCGGCCCGCGTCGGGTACCAGACCCGGGTGACCCCCGGCTGTTCCGCCAGGAAATCGCTGATGGCGGCAGCGGCGCGGCCGGCGGCGTCGACCCGCAGCGCCAGCGTCTCGATACCCTTCAGCAGCACCCAGGCGTTGAATGGTGACAATGCCGGCCCGGTGTTGCGAATGAACGGCTGCAGCACCTCGTTGATCCATTGCTTGCTGCCGAGGACAGCGCCGCCCAGCACCCTGCCCTGCCCATCCATGTGCTTGGTGCAGGAATAAACCACCACATCGGCACCCAGCTTAAGCGGCTGCTGCAGCAAGGGCGTGGCGAAGACATTGTCGACTACGACGATCGCACCCGCCGCATGCGCCATGTCCGCCACCGCGGGCAGATCGACCACTTCCAGCATCGGATTGGATGGTGTTTCCAGCAACACAAGGTTGGCCGGCCGAACCAGCGCCGCGCGCCATTGCCCAAGGTCCCCGCCATCGACAAATTCCGTCGCGATACCGAACTTCGGCAACAGGGTCGAGACGATCCAGTGGCACGAACCGAACAGCGCCCTGGATGCCACGACCCGATCGCCGGCTTTTAGATGCGACAACAGCGCCGCGGTGACCGCGGCCATGCCGGTGGCGGTGGTGCGGCAGTCTTCCGCCCCCTCGATCAGACAGAGCCGCCGCTCCAGCATCGTCAGCGTCGGGTTGGCGAAGCGCGAGTACTGATAGTGCTCAACCGTCCCGGCGAAGGTCGCCTCGGCCTGTTCGGCATCGTCGTATACATACCCCGAGGTGAGGAACAGCGCTTCCGCGGTTTCGCCGTGTCGTGTGCGCTCGGTGCCGCCGTGAACCAGGCGTGTAGCAGGACGCAGCCGGGATGGATCGAATGTCAATGTATCAGGGCCCTTGAAAGCGGTGGCCCGACCGTTGAGCAGCGAGGATCTGGAAAACCAAATCCATTGCTGGCCTCTTTAGCGCGCTTGTTTCACCTCGCCGCAATCCGGCCGGACAAATCACGAGGACCGGGACCGCCCCGGAACGCACGGCTGTAGGACAAATTCCGTCAGGCCGTCAATGGCCTCATTGGCCACGTCCAGCGGCGATGATCCGATACGGCAGGCCGCCGACTTGCCCGGCCCAAGACCGACTTGCCCGAGACTGACTTGCCCAAGTTGGCTCGGCTCAGAACGACTTGCCCGGACCGGCTCGCCCCAGAATGACTTGCCCCCAGGCTCCACGGGCAAGCTCGCCTTGTCGGCCAAGCCCCATCGGCCGGGTCACCTGCCCGAGATGATCTCTGATCATCGGAAATCGGTCTTTCCCGGCCGACTGCTTCGCCGCTGCGGTTCGGTTGCAGCTCAGACGGTTCGCATGTCTACCGGCATCGAGCAGGCGCGGTCACGCCAAGCTGGCAGCCTCACCATCGGCGCCATGCTGCGCAGCCGCGTTGCACAGCATCCAGACCGGATCGCCATTGTCGACAGGGAACGCCGGTCGAGCTTCACCACTTTCAACATAGGGGTTAATCAACTGGCCGCCGTGCTGCGGACTCTTTCGATTGGCCGCGGCGACCGCTTGGCTATCCTCTCGGAAAATCGTTTCGAATACCTCGAAATGATCCTCGCCGCCGGCAAGCTGGGCGCGGTCACCTGCGCACTGAACTCGCGGCTTACGCATGCCGAGCGGCTGCACTGCGTGAGATTGACCTCGCCACAGGCAAGTGTTGTTTCGCCTGGCTATCTGAGCAGCGCCCTGCGTCTGGGCGCTGTATTGGGCGACATCATTCTGCTGGGCGAGGATTACGAACAGCGTCTCGCCGGTGCCTGCGGCGACGAACGAGAGGACATTGCCGAAGCCGAGGATGGCCTGGTGATACTGCACACCAGCGGCACCACCGGCAACCCGACAGGCGCATTGATCAGCCATCGCGCACAGCGCGCGCGTATGAACGCCAGCTGCGTCGACTTTGGCCTGACGCCCATGATCGAGGAGAGGCGGACAGAGCACGCGCCATTCTGTTGACGCTTTCGGGTTGGACCAGTCCGCGCAGCGCCGAGGCGTTCAGCGTTCGCGAAGACACCGTCCGGCTGTGGCGCAGCAACTTCAGCCGCGGTGGCACCGAGGTGTTGAAGGCGAGCGTCGCGTTCGGCCCGTCCCGTGAAACGGCTTTGCGCGTGGTCGCTCCGTTACTGGAAGCGCCTGTCGCCAGCCGGCTGAACTGGAAGATCGCCCGCATGCGTGCCGAGATTGAGGCGCGCGAGGGCGTGCGCATCAGCCGCTTGCAACTGTCCAAGGCGTTGTGAAAAAAAAGTTCTGTTACCGGCAGCGCGGCACACCCTGAAAGGGCGCCGGATTGCCAGCGAGGTCGATTGGATAGGCTTGCGTCTGCAACGGCGCGAGCAGCACGCCGCAACCGCCGACATCGTACTTCTTTATGGCGATGAAAGCGAGGCGTTGACGCATCCCTATCTCGCCAGGGCATAGGCGAAGATGGCCAAGATTCCGTCGGCGAAGCCGATGGAATGCCATCGGAGGGGAGATCCGGCGCCGATCTGCGCGTACCGGCGCCCAGACAAGCCAAGAAGGTGGCGATGCTGGGCTCGCTTATTCATCTCACGCACGAACTGATTGTGCATCCCAGTCCGACCAAACGCAGCAGCGACTTTGTGGCGCATCTCGAGCAAATCGATGCTCTTTATGGCCCAATGGCCTGGACGCGCGACCAAGCCGGTCGTGTTGGTCGAGGACAATGGGCCGATCCACGTCAGCAAGGTTTCATCTGCCGCCCTGGCCGCTCGGGCACACTGGCTCATGGTCGAATGCTTACCAAATATACCCCCGAACTGAACGACATCGAGGTCGTCTGGCACGACCTGAAGGCGTATCAGCTGGCCCATAAGACCTTCACTGACATCGCCGAACTCGATGGGGCCATTCACAACGCAGTCGAAGACCTTAACCGCGAGCGTATGGTCGTTCCGTTGGCCAAGCCGCGAAGCTCTGCTTAGAGCAACATCAGCCTGACTCGAACAGTCTGGTTGATAAATTTGCTTGTGAAAACAATGCGCTAGAGCGCCTGACCGTTTAAGGTCAGCCTGAACGCGTTCTAGTGCGCGCATCCGAGAAGTGCCACACGTCGCTGTTCGTCTGAAGTAGCCGATCGACGCGGCGAAACGCGGCCGCTCCGCGTCGCGCGCTTGCACCGACGTTTCTAGCCGCGCCGCCCGCTTGCTGTCGAACCGTCCTGGCAAATGTCAAAGCAGCGTGATGGTGGCTGGGCAGACTGGCTGAACCGGTGTCATCTCGTCCGCGGCAAGGCAGACAGACCTTCAAAGAGGACGTTCGATGACAAGACCTACCGCTCCGACAAGTGTCCGGCGAAGACAGCGCACCGCACTGATCATGCTTGTGGTGGCTGGAACCTTGAATTATCTCGACCGCTCGACCCTTTCGATCGCCAATCCATTGATCCGCCAGGAGCTCGGCCTGTCGATCGCCGATATGGGGCTGCTGTTGTCGGCGTTTCTGTGGGCCTATGCCTTCGCCCAATTGCCCGGCGGCGCCCTAGTTGACAGGGTCGGACCACGTCGGTTGCTGACCGCCGGGCTCGGTCTTTGGTCGGTCGCGCAGATCGTGGCCGGGTTCGTGACCTCGTTCTGGCAGTTCTCCATTGCCCGCGTATTTCTGGGGCTTGGTGAGGCGCCGATGTTCTCCTCGGCCGTCCGCGTGGTTCGGGATTGGTACAATGTGCGCGATCGCGGCCTGCCGACCGGAACGTGGAACTGCACATCGTCGCTGGGACCAGCAATCGCGCCACCGATCCTCACCGTGCTGATGATCAGCTTCGGCTGGCGCTGGATGTTTGTCATCATGGGCATTCTCGGCGTGATGGTCGCGGTGATCTGGTACTTGCTATATCGCGATCCCACCGAAGCACACTTCACTGTCGAAGAACGGCACTACCTCACCGATGGGGAAGAGCCGCGAAGCTATGCCCCGGTCCGACTGGCGGAGTGGTTGGGTTTATTCCGCTTCCGTACCACCTGGGGTCTGCTGCTCGGTTTCTTCGGCGTCGTCTACATGGGCTGGCTGTATCTGGCGTGGCTGCCGGGATATCTGGAAATGCAGCGGCACATGTCGATACCGAAGACCGGCTTTGTCGCGGCCATCCCGTTCGCGTTCGGCGTCCTCGGCAGCATTGGTGGCGGTTGGATCGCCGATTGGCTGATGCGGCGCGGCTTCTCTCCGGTAAACAGCCGCAAGGTCCCGGTCATCGTCGGCCTGCTAGGCATGGTGGTCTTCACCGTCGTCGCCGCGGAAACACCCAGCGACTGGTTGGCGGTGGCCGCGATCTCGGCAGCACTCATGTTCGGCGCATCGGCCAGCGGCATGTCGTGGGCACTTTCGTCCGTCGCAGCACCCGCCAACTGCACCGCCTCACTCGGTGCGATCCAGAACTTCGGCGGCTACCTCGGCGGTGCGCTGGCGCCGACCGTGACCGGATTCATCGTGCAGGCGACAGGCAGTTTCGTGCCCGCCCTGCTGGTCAGCGCCGCCATAGGACTGGTCTCCGCCCTGATGTATCTGGTGGTCATTCGCGGCGAACCGATCACCACGGCAGAACTCGATCAGGTCGCCGGTCTGTCGCCAATGACACGCACCCCATAAGGGTCTTGACCGTTGTGTGCACCGCGTCATTGTAGGCGGTATATGCCCGAGATCTTAAAAGCAAAAAACCGAGCCTGGGCTGCGCGCAAGGTGGCGGCGGATGCTGGGTTCTTCACTCGGCTTGAACGTCAGCAGGCGCCGGAATATCTCTGGATCGGCTGTTCCGACAGCCGGGTACCAGCGAACGAGATTGTCGATCTCGATCCCGGGGAGCTGTTTGTTCACCGTAATGTTGCCAACCTGGCACCACCGCAGGACGCCAACTACCTGTCCGTGCTGCAGTTCGCTGTCGACGTGATCAAGGTCAAGCACATCATCGTGGTGGGCCACTACGGCTGTGGTGGCGTCGCCGCGGCTGTCGATGGCAGGCGGCGCGGTTTAGTGGACCACTGGCTGCATCCCATCCGCGAGGTCTTCAACGAAAATCGGCAACTGCTAGAGTCCATAACGGACGAACGCGAGCGACTCAACCGGTTGTGCGAACTCAGCGTCATCAAGCAGGTGCGAAATGTCTCATCGGACGTTTTCGTGCAGGACGCCTGGGCGCGCGGACAGAACCTGGAGGTGCATGGCTGGGTCTATTCCTTGGGGAACGGCCTGGTCACCGATCTGAACGTCACCGTATCCAAAATGGAATAGCGTTCAGCGGCCAGCCACCCGCTTCACCACGGGCGCCAGCATGCCGGTCAGCACGGCATAGCCGCCGTCACTGGGGTGGATACCGTCCTTGGTGAACAGCGCCGGATCATGCCTGGCGGACGGGTCGGTCATCCGGCGGTCGACATCGAAATCCACCACCGCGTCGGCGCCGGCTTTGTTCCGCCGTAGCATGGTGTTGTAGTTCATCAGCTCCGTGAGTTGCCCGGGATGGAAATCCAGACGCCGCAACTCTGTCGAGACGATAATCTTCCACCCCTGTCGATGCGATTCCGCAACATATGCGGTGAACGCCGCATAGGTCTGGATCGCGTTCCGTCCGGCGGAGATGTCATTGTCGCCGGCATGAAAGACGATGACGTTGCGCGACGTGGATGAGTCAAACAACGGCATCACCAGCTTCGGATACAGCCGCAGGCATTCGAACACCGGCCGGCCGCCGACCGCGACGTTATGCATCCGCAGGTCGCCGCCCATCGCCGACGTGACCCGCGCATCCAGACGGTTGGCAGGCGCCGCACCGTACCCTACCGAGATGCTGTCGCCGTCAAACACCAGGTTGACGCATGCATCGGAGTGACAAAGCGGATCGGCGGCATTGCTGCGACTGCCGATCACGCCGAACGCCACGACGCACGCCAACAAAAGCAGCCAGCGGAACATCATGCCGCTTTCGCCTGACGCACGATCTGATCCAGCGCCCGCAGCGTATCGCGGGCAAACGTCAGCCGGGTCAGTACGTCCATATCGCGGGAGATCGCCAGCTTGTGGTCGGGACGCAACCGCACCAGACCGCCCTTGCTCGACAGCCACCGCACCAGCCCCGCGGGGTTGGAGAACGCGTTGCCGCGGAACGTCAGCACCATGCCTTTCGGCCCGGCCTCGAGCTTTTCCACGCCAGCTTCGCGGCACGCCCGCTTCAGCCCCACCACACCCAGCAGATTGTCGACCTCTTCGGGCAATTTGCCGAAGCGATCGACAAGTTCGGCGGCCATCGCATCGCTTTCCGCATCGGACGCCAGCGCGCCGATCCGGCGATACAGCCCCAGTCGAACCGGCAGATCCCGGACATAATTCTCGGGGATCAGCACCGGCAGACCCAGCGAGATGTTTGGCGTCCAGTCGCGTTCCTGTCCGACACGTTTGCCCTCGCCCACCCGGATGTCGGCCACCGCGTCCTCCAGCATCTGCTGGTACAGCTCGATGCCGACCTCGCGGATATGGCCGGATTGCTCGTCGCCCAGCAGATTGCCGGCGCCGCGGATGTCCAGGTCATGCGACGCCAGAGTAAACCCGGCACCTAGCGCGTCCAAAGTCTGCATCACGGTCAGCCGTTTCTCGGCCGCGACCGACAGCCGATGGTTCGGCGGCCAGGTCAGGTAGGCGTAGCCTCGCTGCTTGCCGCGGCCGACCCGGCCACGAAGCTGATACAGCTGTCCCAGACCGAACATGTCGGCGCGATAGATCACCAGCGTGTTGACCGCCGGCATGTCCAGGCCGCTCTCAACGATATTGGTCGACAGCAGAATGTCGTGCTTGCCGTCGCCGAACTCGCTCATCACCCGTTCCAGTTCGGTCGGCGCCAGCCGGCCGTGCGCCTGGATCGTCCGCGCCTCCGGCACGATCTCGCGCAGTCGGTCGGACATCCGCTGCATGTCTTCGATCCGCGGAACCACGCAGAACACCTGACCGCCGCGGAACCGCTCGCGCTGCAGTGCCTCGCGGATCACCACCGAGTCGAACGGCATGATGAAGGTGCGCACCGCCAGCCGATCGACCGGTGGCGTCGCGATGACCGACATCTCCCGCACCCCGGTCAGCGCCAGCTGCAAAGTGCGTGGGATCGGGGTCGCGGTCAGCGTCAGCACATGCACGTCGGCCTTCATCGCCTTCAGCCGCTCTTTGTGCGCCACACCGAAATGCTGTTCCTCATCGACGATCAGCAGCCCGAGGTCGGAGAATTCGACCGATTTCGCCAGCAGCGCGTGCGTGCCGACGACGATGTTGATCTCGCCGCTGGTGATGCCGCGGCGAACCTCGTTGGCCTCCCGCGCGGTCACCATGCGCGACAGCTGCGCCACTTTGACCGGCAATCCCGCGAACCGTGCCGAGAATGTCCGGAAATGCTGACGGGCGAGCAGCGTCGTCGGCACCACCACGGCAACCTGAGAACCCGACATCGCCGCCACGAAGGCGGCGCGCAGGGCGATCTCGGTCTTGCCGAAGCCGACGTCGCCGCAGATCAGCCGGTCCATCGGCTTGCCGGCGGCAAGGTCCTCCAGCACGTCTGCGATCGCGCGGGACTGGTCGTCGGTCTCGGCGAACGGGAAGCGCGAGCAGAACTCGTCCCAGGTGCCTTCGGGCGGCGCCATGGTCTCAGCATCACGCATCTTGCGCATCGCGGCGATGCGGATCAGTTCCCCCGCCATGTCACGGATGCGCTGCTTCATCCGCGCCTTGCGGGTCTGCCAGCCGGCGCCGCCCAGCTTGTCCAGCGTGGCACCCTGATGCTCGCTGCCGTAGCGCGACAGGACCTCGATGTTCTCGACCGGCAGGAACAGCTTTTCGTTGCCGTCATAGATCAGCCGCAGGCAGTCATGCGGTGCCCCGGTGACGTGCAGGGTCGCCAGACCATCATAGCGGCCGATGCCATATTCCTGGTGGACCACCAGGTCGCCCTCGGCGATCTCGGTGGCCTCGGCGATGAACTGGTCGGCGCGCTTGCGCCGGCGCGGCGGGCGGGAGATGCGTTCGCCCAGCAGATCCTGTTCGCCAACCAAGGCAAGGCGTTCAGCGACGAAGCCGCGTTCAACGCCCAGCACGACCACCGACACCGATCCGGCTGGCTTGCGCCGGATGCTGGCGTAGTCGTCGGCCTGAGCTGCGCCCTGGAACCCGTGCTCGCGCAACAGGTTGGTCAAACGTTCGCGGGAGCCTCGGGTCCAGGCGGCGATGACGATCCGCCTGCCCTCGCCGGTCCACCGTTCGGCCTGGCCGCGCAACTGATCGAACACGTTGATGCCCGGACCCGCGGCGCCCAGTGCGCCAGCCGACTGAGCGAATACCGGCCCCGGTCGCCCGCCGCCGTCGATCCCACTGGCGCCGTCCGGCTTGACGAAGGGGGTAAAACCGAGCAGCGGGCCGAACGACAGCATCTCTTCCCAATTGCCGCGGTCGAGATAGAGCAGGTTCGGCGGGATCGGCCGGTACGGCACCTCGCCATCACGCGGAATGGCTCTGCGCGCCTGGGCATGGTCGGCGATCATCTCCAGACGGGCGTCAAGCACCTCGTCGCACTGATGATCGAGGCTGACCGCGACGTCTGTCAGATAGTCGAGGAAATTTTCCATGGTCGGATGGAACAGCGGCACCCAGTGTTCCATGCCCGGATGCCGCCGGCCGTCGGAAATCGACAGATAGATCGGGTCGGATGTGGCCTCGGGGCCGAACATCTCCCGCCAGCCGGTGCGGAACCGAGCGATCGACTCCTTGCCGAGCGGCACTTCGGAGACCGGACGCAGTGCCAGGCTGCCGCGCTTGCCGGCGCTGCGTTGAGAGGACGGATCGAAGATGCGGATCGACTCGATGGTATCGCCGAACAGATCCAGCCGGACCGGATCGGCTTCGCCGGACGGGAAGATGTCGATGATGCCGCCACGCATGGCGTATTCGCCCGGCTCCATCACCGTGCCGGCGCGGCCGTAGCCGTTCGCCTCAAGATACTGAGCCAGTTGCTCCGGCTTCACCTGGCCGCTGACGGTCAGTTCCATACTGGCACCGGTGAACGCCGCACGTGGCGGAACCCGCTGCACCAGCGAGTTGACGGTGGTCAGGACGATGCGCGCACCGGTCGGTTTTTCCAGCAGCCTCGCCAACGTGGCGATGCGCTCGGACACCAGGGCGGGATTGGGTGAAACCCTGTCGTACGGCAGACAATCCCAGGCAGGGAAACGCAGCACCTCGGCCTCGGGCATCACGAAGGCCAGCGCCTCGGCCAGACGCGCCATGCGGGCGTCATCGCGGGTGACGTGCAACACCGCGCCGGTGTGTTCCCGGCGGCGCTGCGCAAGCAGAAACGCGTCCCAGCCTTCCGGCGCACCCCATACCGTGATCGCGCGCGCCGTTATCTCTCGGGCCCCTGTCCCTTGATCCTTCGCCAGGTCATTCATCGCGCCAGGAACTCCCGCATGCGGCGGAGCATCGTCGTGTCCTTCTCAGCAGGGATCGGCAAACGACCGGTGAGCCAGTCGGCCAGATCGGTGTCGGGCATCGCCATCACCAACTCCAACGCATCAAGGTCCGCGTCGGTTAGACCGGCAACGTGCGCACGCACGAACCCGCCGATCATCAAGTCGTTTTCAGCGGTGCCGCGATGCGTCGCACGGAACAGCAGGCGGCGGCGGCGAACATCCGGTTGGGCATCGCTGCTATGCATGTTTGGACAAGACGTGACGGCAAGCCCTCAATCGCATGGCGCATCCGGCCGCCCGTGCGACACCGCCGACCTGCCCCCAGAACCAGCAGCGCTTGCCAGCGGGACGCCGGATCGTGTGAGCGCCGCGTGCCTCGCCTTGACCTCGTGGTGCGGGTTGCCCCACCGTCAACGTCAAAATGCAAACGGCGGGTGTTGAGTCTGGTGGTTCCGTCATTGGCTGGGTGTCATATAGCGGTGCCCCAGATAGCTGTCAGCCCGTGAACGCCGATCCGCTCGCCAAACTTTTCGCGCCCCTGACCAGTCTGCGCGGTGTCGGGCCTGCCGTGGCCGGCCTGATCGCCCGCGCGGCTGGCGGCGATCGGGTGATCGACCTGCTGTTTCACCTGCCCGATTCCTATCTGGATCGCAGCGCCCGGCCGACGATTGGCGCCGCACGAGCGGGAATCGTGGCAACCATTGCCGTCGAAGTGGTGCGGCACGAGCGGCCGGCGACATCGCGGCAGCCCTGGCGGATCATCGTCAAGGACGGCACCGGCATCGCCGAATTGGTGTTTTTCAGGTTCACCCGGGAAACACAGATGCCGGCCGGCACCCAACTGCTGGTCTCCGGCAAGCTGGACAGGTTCAATGGCCGCCTGACGATCGCGCATCCGGAGCATCTTGTGCCGATCGAGCAAGCCGACCGCATTCCGGTTATCGAGCCGGTGTGGCCGCTGACCGCGGGGCTCTGGCCCCGGCAGATCGCCACCGGTCTTGTCCAAGCGCTGGATCTGCTGCCGGTGTTTCCCGAATGGCACGATGCTGCGCTGCTGAAGCGCGAGGGATGGCCGCCATTCGCCGCCGCGCTGCGCGCCGTGCAGGCACCAGCCACGGGTGAGCCGGACCCTCGGATACGCGCCAGGCTTGCCTACGATGAACTACTCGCCGGGCAGGTCGCCCAGTCGCTGATTCGCGGCCGGGTGCGCGCGCGGTCGGGCCAGCCGCTTATCGGCGACCAGCGGTTGCGCGACGTCGCCATGCGGCGGTTCGGCTTCGCCCCGACGCCATCGCAGCTGAACGCGCTGCGTGAGATCGACGCCGACCTTGCCTCGCCGCGCCGCATGCTGCGCCTGCTGCAAGGCGACGTCGGCTCCGGCAAGACGCTGGTCGCCCTGATGGCGATGCTGCGTGCGGCCGAGGCCGGCAAACAGGCCGCGCTGATGGCCCCGACCGAGGTGTTGGCCAAGCAGCACCATCGCACCCTGACCCGGCTGTGCCCGCTGCCGGTGGCACTGTTGACCGGATCGACCCAGGGCAAGCAACGCGCCCGCCTGCTGCGCGGCCTCGGGGACGGCTCGATCCAGATCGTCATCGGCACCCACGCCTTGTTCCAGGAAGCGGTCGAATACCACGATCTGGCGCTGGCGGTGATCGACGAGCAGCATCGCTTCGGGGTCAATCAACGGCTGACCCTGGGTGCCAAGGGCGAGCGCACCGACGTGCTGATCATGACCGCCACGCCGATCCCGCGCACCTTGCTGCTGACCCAGTGGGGTGAAATGGACGTCAGCCGCCTGACGGAAAAGCCAGCCGGGCGGCTACCGATTCGCACCACCCTGCACTCTCTGGGCACCATGCCGACGGTGCTGGACGGGGTCGCGCGCAAGCTGGACGAAGGCGCGCAGGTCTACTGGGTGTGTCCCCTGGTCGCCGAAAGCGAGGCCTTGGATGTCGCCGCGGCGCAGCAGCGCTTTGTCGATCTGAAGCATCTGTTCGGCGACTACGTCGGGCTGGCACACGGGCAACAGGCCCCGGAAAAACGCGACGACGCCCTCGCCGCTTTCACCGCCGGAACGATCCGCCTGTTGGTCGCCACCACGGTGGTGGAAGTCGGCGTCGATGTGCCGCAAGCATCGGTGATGGTCATCGAACACGCCGAACGCTTCGGCCTGGCACAGCTTCACCAATTGCGCGGACGCGTCGGACGTGGGACGGAGGCCAGTTATTGCCTGTTGTTGCACGAGGACTGGGTCAACGAGACCGCTCGCCGCCGCCTGACCTTGCTGCGCGACACCGACGACGGCTTCGTGATCGCCGACGAGGATTTCCGGCTGCGCGGCGGCGGCGATGCCCTCGGCACTCGCCAGGCCGGCCTGCCGGGCTACCGGTTGGCCGATCCCGCGGACCACGAACACCTGCTGCACATGGCCCATCGCGATGCCGCCGTGCTGTTGTCCCGTGACCCTGGTTTGGAGACGACGCGCGGCCAAGCGATCCGCCTGCTGCTGAAGGTGTTCGAACGTAACGTCGCGATGCGAACCCTGGCCGCAGGCTAAAGATGCTAGGATTCTCCTCTAATGTAATTGGTTCCTTGACATGGTTCGTCGCCGGCCCCCATCGCCCGCGGTCGTTCAGGCTGTTCGTGTGCCCATCGCTGTCCGGCAAGTCGATCAAGGTCGTCACGGCGCCAACGAGAAGTTGAAGAACACGCCCATCGGATGTTGGCTCCGATCATCAAAGTAGACCGCTCGGCCCTGGTCACGACTCGAACGTAGCGGGCAACCTCTGTATATGCATATCGTGCCCATTGCTCCTGATATCGATCCGTCTCTGGCAATCCGTGACAGCGACATCAGACGGATCTTTTCGCCCGGAACCCTCGCCGCGGGTCGCTCCTATGAGCAGCGCGGGCGGGTGCAGGATCTGCAGATCGCAGCGGGCGGCGCGATCATTACCGCGACGACCCAGGGCACGCAGCCGGATCCCTACGCACAGAGCCTGAAGATCAGCCGCTCGCCCAACCAGGCGATCTGGATCGTCGGCGCCTGCTCGTGTCCGGTTGGCCGCAACTGCAAGCATGTGGCCGCGGTGCTGATCGCGGCGCAGCGCCGGGAGGTTCCGGGATCGCGCGATACCGACGCGCTGCTCCCGCGGCCGGCCGATGCGCTGGCCCACGGGATGCTGCCGACGCAGATCCAAAGCTGGTTGGCCGATTTCGACCAGGACGAGGAGGAACCGACCGAAGACTATCCCACATCCCTCCGCGGCCGGATGTTCTACGTGCTGGACGCCGCGCCGCAGGCGATCGGGGTGCCGCGGCTGCGGATCGATCCGATGACCGTGACGCTGCGCAAGGATGGCACCCCAGGCACGTTCCGCCGTTACGCCCCGAACCAGATCCAGACTCCGGCGAAATATCTGCGCCCCTCCGATCTGATCATCCTGGTCCGTTTGTTTCGCCGCACCGGCCCTGCCGGCCCGCAAACCGGCGACGAACCGCTGGACACGCTGCGCCGCATCCTGGGAACCGGGCGCGCGCGCTGGGGAACGGCAGAGGGTGCGGCGCTGATCGAGGGTCCGGAGCGGCAAGGCCAGATCACCTGGATCACGCGGTCGGACGCTTCGCAGCAACCGACCTTGGCACTGGATGAAGGCCTGGTCGGCGTCCGCATGCCGGCTCCATGGTATGTCGACCCGAACACTGGCCTGATGGGACCGGTCGGCGTTGACCTACCCGCCCGCGTCGTCGAGCGCCTGCTGAATGCACCGGCCATTCCGCCGGAAGCCGCCGCCGAAGTCAGGGCGCAACTGTCGCGCCGCATGCCGTCGGCGAAACTGCCGGTGCCAGCCGAGTTGCAGCCCCCCGAACAGATCCGCCAATCGATGTGCCCGCATCTGCGGCTGATCAGCGGCACCCTGCCCAGCGATCCCAGCTATGGCCGAGGCTCCGCCCAGCCGATTGGTCGTGGGCTATTCGCCGTGCCCTTGGTCCGCCTCGCCTATCGGTATGGACCCGTCACCCTGCCGCGCAGCCTCAGGCCGTTGGCGCGAATCACCGTGCAGGAGGGCACCTTGTATGAGGTCGAACGTGATCGCGCGGCAGAGGCCCGGGTCATGGCCGAGTTGGCCGGCCTGGGCTTCGGATCGGTGCATGAGGTGGTGCCGGTCTATTACCAGCACGCCCATACCGACGACTTCGCGCTGCGGGAGTACGCCCCGAACCCGACCTGGCTGCAGATCGTCACGCAGGAAGTGCCTCGTTTGCGCCGCGCCGGCTGGCAGATCGACATCGATGAGGATTTCCCGGTCCAGGTGCTGTCCGCCGACACGGAAATCGATGCCGAACTGGTTCAAGGTTCCGGGATCGATTGGTTGGAACTGCATCTCGGCGTGACGGTGGACGGCGAGCAGGTCGATCTGGTTCCTGCCCTGATCCGGCTGATCGCGCGGCCCGAGGCCGCCGCGCTGACCGAGGAACCTGACGACAAGCCGTTCGTCCTGGCGCTGCTGGATGGTCGGCTGCTGTCGTTGCCGATGTCTCGCATTCGCCCGACCCTGCAGGCCCTGCTGGAGCTGTGGGCAGGCGGCGGTATCGACGCGGATGCCGGGCGGATTGGCTTCAGCCGGCTCGACGCCGCCGATCTCGCCGGTCTGGAAGAGCGCTCCGGGCTGGTCTGGCGAGGCGGCGAGGCCCTACGCGACCTTGGCCGAACGTTGCGCCAGGCGGGCGGCTCCATTCCGCGCGCGGTGCTACCAGCGTCCTTCCTGGCGACGCTGCGGCCGTATCAGAGCCAGGGTGTTGACTGGCTGCAGTTCCTGGCGTCAGCCGGTCTGGGGGGCGTGCTGGCCGATGACATGGGGCTTGGCAAAACGGTGCAGGCGCTGGCCCATTTGATGATCGAGAAGGCAGCCGGGCGAATGGATCGACCCTGCCTGATCGTCTGCCCGACCAGTTTGATACCGAACTGGACGGCCGAGGCACGTCGCTTCGCACCGGAGTTAAGCCTGCTGGCGCTGCACGGGCCTGCCCGTAAGGCCAGCTTTGGCGAAATCGCCCGCCATGATCTGATACTATCGACTTATCCCCTGCTGACCCGCGACCATGAGGTCTTGCTCGCACAGGACTGGCATGCGGTGATCCTGGATGAGGCACAGTCAATCAAGAACCCGAACGCCGAAACCACCCGCCAGGTACTACGCCTGAAGGCTCGGCAGCGGCTTTGCCTGTCGGGAACACCGTTGCAGAATCATCTGGGAGAACTGTGGTCGCTGTTCGACTTCCTCGCTCCCGGCTTCCTCGGTGGCCAGAGATCGTTCAAGACCCGTTACAGAACCCCGATCGAAAAGCATGGCGACACGGCGCGTCAGGGCCTGCTGACCCGTCGGGTTCGCCCGTTCATGCTGCGGCGAACCAAGCAAGAGGTGATCACCGAGCTGCCGTCGAAGACCGAAATCGTCGAGCCGGTCGAGATGGAAACCAACCAGCGCGCGATCTACGAGGCGATCCGGCTGTCGATGCATGCCAAGGTGCAGGCCGCGATCGCGCAGAAGGGTCTGGCGCGGTCCGGCATCATTATCCTGGATGCGCTGCTGAAGATGCGGCAGGCCTGTTGCGATCCCAGGCTGCTGAAGCTGAAGACGGTTGCCAAGTCGAAGGCCGGCTCCGCCAAGCTCGACCGCCTGATGGAGATGCTCAGCATCATGTTCGACGAAGGCCGGCGCGTACTGCTGTTCTCCCAGTTCACCGAGATGCTGGCCTTGATCCAAAGCCGGCTGGAGAACGACGGCGTCGGCTTCGTGAAGCTAACCGGCGACACCAAGGACCGCGCGACCCCGGTCAAGCGATTCCAGGGCGGCGACGTGCCGCTGTTCCTGATCAGCCTGAAGGCCGGCGGCGTCGGGCTGAACCTGACCGCCGCGGATACGGTCATCCATTACGATCCATGGTGGAACCCGGCGGTCGAAGACCAGGCGACCGACCGCGCCCATCGCATCGGCCAGACCAAGAAGGTGTTCGTGCACCGGCTGGTTACACTCGGAACGATCGAGGAAAAGATGGAGGTGCTCAAGGACAAGAAGCGCGCCATCGTCGCCAGCGTGATGGATGCCGAACATGGTGGTGCGCTGAAGATGACCGAAGCGGATGTGGAAGAACTGTTCGCCCCGATCGGGTGAATGCCCCGATCGAGTGAATGCTCAAACCACCGACCCCCGTCGCACCATGGGCACTCCACATCGCCGCAACGTTATCGTTGCATCTGCATGATCTTGTCCATCGGCACCATGTTCGCGTTCAAGTGCGCCATGATCCACAACGACCCCACCATCACCAGCAGCACGATCAGGACGCCGAATGCGAGCGCCATGACATTGTTGACGTTGTCGGGTCCGGTCGTGATGTGCAGGAAGAACACCAGGTGGACGCCCATCTGGGCGATCGCCAATACAACGAGCGCTATGGGAATGCTAGGTGCCCAGACCAGCTTCGTCCCGCTGACGGCGAATGACAGCGCGGTCAGGAAGATCGCCAGCCCGAGGCCGACCAGATAGCTTTGCAGATTGTGCGCGAGGTCATCGCCCGCGAAATCCTGGTCGCCGGGGGCACTGTCGCCGTCGTGACGGGAGGCTTCGTTGTCGCCGCTCATGCCGCCACTCCTATGAGGTAAACGATCGTCAGCAACCCGACCCAGATGATGTCCAGGGCGTGCCAGAACAGCGTGAAGCATAGGATCCGACGCTGGATGTCTGCCCGGAAGCCCTTGGCGAACACCTGCGCCATCATCGTCAGCAGCCATAGCAGGCCAATGGTCACGTGAATGCCATGGCAGCCAACCAGCGTGAAGAACGCCGACAGGAAGGCGCTGCGCGTCGGCCCAGCGCCTTTCGCCACGAAGCTGGCGAACTCGGTCATCTCCAGATACAGGAACGCCGCGCCCAGCACGAAGGTCACCGCCATCGCGCCGTAGTAGACCCGCTTGTTGCGCGACTGGGCGCCGATGCTGGCGATCCCGCAGGTGAAGCTCGACAGCAGCAAGCAACCCGTCTCCATCGCCGCGTTGGACAGCGAGAACAACTGCCGGCCGCTTGGCCCGGCGGCGGTGGCACCCACCAGCACCGCGTAGCTCGCGAAGAACGCCGAGAACATGATGATGTCGCTGAGCAGAAACACCCAGAAGCCGTAGCCGACGATGATGCGCTTGGATGCCGGCCCACGCTCCCCGTGCTCGGTGTTGCGCTGCAGGGTGTTGACCGTGCGGCTGTGCCCGAGACGATGCGGGTCCTGCTGGGCAGCACCTTCCGCCGTAGCACTCATTGTGTCGCCCGCAGTGCGGCCAGCGCATCACTACGGGCCTGCCGGTTTGCCCGATCGATGCGCGCCACCTCCTCGACCGGAATGACTTCTTCCGAACGGTCCCGCCAGGCGAAGACCACGAACGTCACGAATGCCCCCAGCGCGGCCCCGGATGCCAGCCACCAGATGTGCCAGATCATCGCGAAACCGAAGATGGTGCCGAAGAAGGCGCAGATGAAGCCGGTTGGGCTGTTCCGCGGGATCTCGATCTCGCCATAGACGGGCTCGGCGTCCAGCTTGGATTGCGCGTGGGCCCGCTCCTTGACGCTCCAGTATGCCTCCTCGCCCTCAACGTTCGGCAGCACCGCGAAGTTGAAGGCCGGCGGCGGCGATGCGGTCGCCCATTCCAATGAGCGCCCGTCCCACGGGTCGCCGGTGGTGTCGCGCAGCGACTCGCGATTGCGGATGCTGACGATCAGCTGCACGATCTGCAGGACGATGCCCATCAGGATCACCGCCGCGCCGCCCGCCGCGATCAGCAGCCAGGGCCGCCAGGCAGCCACGTCGTAAGACTGCATCCGCCGCGTCATGCCCATCAAACCGAGCACATACAGGGGCATGAAGGCGAGGTAGAAGCCGACGAACCAGCACCAAAACGATGCGCGGCCATAGCCATCATGCAGCCGGAAACCGAATGCCTTGGGGAACCAGAAATTGATCCCGGCGAAGGCCCCGAACAGCACGCCGCCGATGATCACGTTGTGGAAGTGCGCCACTAGGAAAAGGCTGTTGTGCAGCACGAAATCCGCCGGCGGTACAGCCAGCAGCACGCCGGTCATCCCGCCGATGATAAAGGTGACCATGAAGCCGATCGACCAGAGCAGCGCGGTGGAATAGACGATCCGGCCGCCATACATCGTGAACAGCCAGTTGAACACCTTAACCCCGGTCGGCACCGCGATGATCATGGTCATGATGCCGAAGATGGAGTTGACGTCCGCACCCGCCCCCATGGTGAAGAAATGGTGCAGCCACACCATGAACGCCAGGATGCAGATCGACATGGTCGCCGCCACCATCGAGCGATAGCCGAACAGCGGCTTCCTGGAGAAGGTCGAGATCACCTCCGAGAACACGCCGAAGGCGGGCAGGATCAGGATGTACACCTCCGGATGACCCCACGCCCAGATCAGATTCATGAACATCATCACGTTGCCGCCGGCTTCGTTGGTGAAGAAGTGAAAGCCGAGATAACGGTCCAGCAACAGCATCGCCAAAGTCGCGGTCAGGATCGGAAACGCAGCCACGATCAGCAGGTTCGACGCCAGCGAGGTCCAGCAGAACATCGGCATCCGCATGTAGGTCATGCCGGGTGCGTGCATCTTCAGCACCGTCGTGACCAGGTTGACCCCGGACAGCAACGTGCCGATGCCCGAGATCTGCAGCGACCATAGATAGTAATCCACGCCGACGCCTGGCGAGTAGGTCAGCTCTGACAACGGCGGGTAGGGCAACCACCCGGTGCGGGCGAATTCCCCCACCACCAGAGACACGTTGACCAGCAGCGCACCCGTCGCCGTCAGCCAGAAGCTGACCGAGTTCAACGTCGGGAAGGCCACGTCCCGCACGCCGAGTTGCAGCGGCATGACGAAGTTCATCAGGCCGATCATGAACGGCATGGCCACGAAGAAGATCATCAGCGTGCCGTGCGCCGAGAAGATCTGGTCGTAGTGTTCGGGCGGCAGATAACCCGGCGAGCGGAACGCCAGCGCCTGCTGCGAGCGCATCATGATCGCGTCGGAAAAGCCGCGCAGCAGCATGACCGACGCGAGCAGGCAATACATGATGCCGATCCGCTTGTGATCGACGCTGGTGATCCACTCGCGCCACAGATAAGGCAGGTAGCCCTTGAAGGTGATCGAGGCCAGCACGCACAGGATGCCGACGCCGACAACGCTGGCCGCGACCATCGGAATCGGCTGATTGAGCGGGATGGCCGCCAGCGACAGCTTTCCGAGCATCCTACTTCTCCGAACGCGGCGAGACGTTGACGCTGGGGTTCCCAGTGGTCGGGCCCGAACCAGGCGGTATCGATTGACTGACCACCCGGGCAAAAAGCGTCGGGTCAGCCTTGCTGAAGGTGAACGGGCTGACGTCGATGCTTTGCTTCGCTAAAGCGGCGTAGCTTGCGGCGTCAAGGCTCTGTCCTTCGGAGCGGGTGGTATTCACCCATTGCTTGAAGCCGTCGTCGGACATCGCCTCTACCTGGAAGTGCATGCCGGAGAACCCGTCGCCGCTGTAGTGCGACGAAAGACCCCGGAACGTGCCGGGATTATCGGCCATCAGGTTCAGGTTCGTTGTCATTCCGTTCATCGTGTAGATCATGCTGCCAAGCTGCGGGATGAAGAAGGCGTTCATCACGCTTGCCGATGTCAATTCGAAATGGACCGGTGTGCCGGCGGGTATGACCAGCCGATTCACGCTCGCCACCGTTTGGGCCGGGTAGATGAACAGCCACTTCCAGTCGAGCGAAACCACCTGGACCACCAGCGCCGGCTTATCCGAAGCCAGCGGTTTGGCAGGGTCGAGTTGGTGCGAACCCACCCACGCCACGCCGCCCAGCAAGATGATGACGAGCGTCGGGATGCCCCAGACGATCATTTCGATGCGTCCGGAATAGGCAAAGGTCGGGAACCGGCGCGCCTTCGGGTTCGAGGCTCGGAACCACCAGACAAAGATCAGCGTCGCGATGATGGTGGGCACGACGATCGCCAGCATGATGCCAAGCGAGTTGATCAGGATCGTCTTCTGCGCGCTCCCCACCGGGCCCAGCGGGTCCAGCACCGCCTTCTGGCATCCTGCCAGCGCCAGAGGGAACGCCGCCAGCGCGACCCGCATGATTCTGAGTATGGCCAGCTTCGGCGCCCGCCGAACCACCCGGTGGCCGGCGACGCGAGTGTTCTTCACCCGCCCCGGCCGCATGCGAAGGCTTCCATTTCAAACGCCGTAATCGGCAGGGTGAAAGCTTCGTGGGCTTTGGAGGAGTCGCTAATCAAGCCGTGCGAGTTCCGGACCGTTGCGAAATGCGATGGTATCATGCCGATCTTGGTCTATCCAGTTCAATGCCCAGCCATTTTGGGCCGGCGCTAGGGATTCCAAGGGCTCCGGCCACCACCGGCTGACGAGCGAGCTTTGCGGCACGAACGGGCCAGCGGGTCGCGCTACTGTTTTTTCAGTAGAAAATGAAGTTCGGACCACCCATCCGGTCAATCGAACTTCATCGCCTTCTCCATCTCCAGCGCACGGTCCTCGGTCATCGCGCCCACAAACGTGCGGCGGCCTGCAACGGCTTCCGCTGCCCGGCATCGACGGGATGCGCGAGACTTTTGTCTGCTGAGTCAAGCCGCTGATCCCACACCTTGGTTCTTGCCGCCAGGCAATCGACAATCGCCATCGTACTGGGCTGATCCCCGCACGGCTTATAATCCGGCCCGAACATTGCCGCGTCCGCGTGCAGCGGACCCAACATAACCAGGGCCGCCATGATCACCCAAAGCAGCCATCTCACGATAACGCCCTCAATCGAGAGGCGGTAGAGGCGTCTGTGTGTCTGGAAAAGTCCGCCCGCGCCCCTACGCCCCCAACGTCTCCACGATGTTCGCCAAGGTCGGTACCTGTCCCGACGGACCCACCGTCGCCAACGTCGGCGCCGCACGAAAATGCCGGGCCGCCGCTCGACGAACGTCCGCCTCGGTCACCGCGTTAATCTTGCCCAGCGTTTCCGCGGTTGGGATCACCCGCCCGAACGTCTGGATCTGCCGCGCCAGCTGTTCGCACCGGCTGCCGGTACTTTCCTGCGACATCAGCAGGCTAGCCTTCAACTGCGCACGTGCCCGGCTGAGTTCCGGCTCCGTGACGCTGGACTGCACCTTGCCCAGTTCCGCTAGCATCACCGGCATCAATTCCGCCGCCTCACTTTCGCCGGTGCCGGCGTAGATGCCGAACAGGCCACCATCATTGAAAGGCGCGGCGAACGAGTAGATCGAATATACCAATCCCCGCTTCTCGCGGATCTCCTGAAACAGCCGTGACGACATGCCGCCGCCCAGCAGCGTCGATAGCAGAACCGTAGCGTAATAATCCCTGTCGCCATATCCGACCGAAGGAAAACCGAGCACCACGTGAACCTGATCGAGCTCACGCTCTTCGCGGAATTCTCCACCCTTGTAGGTTGCGTCCTCAAACCGCAGCGGTGAGCTGCTCGGCAGGTCACCGAAATGCGCCTGCACCAGATCGAGGATTTCCTCGTGCCGCAGCTTGCCGGTCGCGGCGACCACGACGTTGCTATTGGTATAGTTGCGGCCCATGTAACCGGTCAGCACAGACCGCGGCATATTGCGGATCGCATCCGCTGACCCCAGAACCGCTCGGCCCAACGACTGGTTTGGATAGGCGATCGACTGAAAGTGGTCGAAGATGATGTCGTCCGGCGTATCGTTGGCTTGGCCGATCTCTTGCAGAATGACGCTGCGCTCGCGCTCCAGCTCCTCCGGCTCGAACACCGAGTGGGTCAGGATGTCGCCGATGATGTCGAACCCAAGTGCGGTGTCTTCCTTCAGCATCTTGACGTAGTAGGCGGTCTGCTCACGCGCGGTGTAGGCATTAATATGGCCGCCGACCGCCTCGACCTCCTCGGCGATAGCCGCGGCACTGCGTGAGGTCGTCCCCTTGAACGCCATGTGCTCCAGAAAGTGAGAGACGCCGTTCTCGGCCTCGGTCTCGTGGCGCGAGCCCGTCGCGACATAGGCGCCGATCGAGACGGTCTCGACCCGATCCATGCGTTCGGTCACGACAGTCAGCCCTGAAGCCAGGCGGGTCAGTTGGATCGGTTCGTCCATGGGCCAGCGTTCTCTTCAACGATGTTCAGCCCTGCATATGGGGTTGCGGCGAGCGGTGCAATCGGCGCTGCAAGGACTCACGCCGTCCGTGATCCCTTATCGATGGCAGCGAGAGCGTCAGCTGCACACCCTGCCCAGACCACACCCGTTGCCCCCGCCAGCGCCGACCGCGGGCGCTTCCCCCAGCAGCAGCTAGTGTTCTGATCCCGACGGAGGCGTCCCAAAGCTGCCGCGCCGTGTGGGTCTGGGGTCATCATCAAGACCGAGGCCTGCATCTGGCTCTCGCCTGCGGACCGGGCGGCGCTGGCAGGGTGGTTGGGTGGGCGGAACACGCCGCAAAAGCTGGTCTGGCGGGCACGGATTGTGTTGCTGTCGGCGGATCGTGTTGGGGTGATGGCGATCAGCCGCACGGTTGGCAAGAGCAAGCTCACGGTGGCCCGCTGGCAGGAACGCTATCTGGCCAAGGGCATGGCCGGGCCGCGGCGCGATGCCACCCGCCCAGGGCGCAAGCCGCCGCTGAGCGCTGAGACGATCCAACAGGTCGTGCACAAGACCTTGCATGAGAAGCCGCCGGGCGGCACCCACTGGAGCATCCGCGAGATGGCTGCCGCCAGCGGCCTCAGCTACAGCAGCATCCAGCGGATCGGGCAGGCGCACCCACTCAAGCCGCACCGGGTGAAGCGCTTCAAGCTGTCGAACGACCAGCGCTTCGCCGCGAAGGTGCGGGACATCATTGGCCGCTACCTCAATCCGCCGGACCAGGCGCTGGTGTTCTCGGTGGACGAGAAAAGCCAGATCCCGGTGCTGGAGACCGCACCCAACCGGGCCTGCCGCTGAAGAAGGGCCGCCGCGGCACCATGCCCACGACGACAAACGCCAGGGCCCCACGACCTTGTTCGCCGCCCTCGACGTCGCCATCGGCAATGGTAGTGGGTCAATGCAGGCCGCGCCATCGCCACCAGGAGTGGCGCAAGTTCCCGCGCCGGATCGATGCCGAAACGCCCAAGCACCGCGATCCGCACCTGATCGTCGACAACCAGGCCACCCACAAACACCCCAAGGTCCAGGCGTGGCTGAAGCGGCATCCGCGCGTCCACATGCACTTCACCCCGACCTCGGCGTCCTGGTGCAATGAGGTCGAGGGCTTCTTCGGCCTGATCACCGAGGACCGCATCCGCCGCGGCGTGTTCATGACCGCCGCCGACCTGGAGGCGGCGATCCAGCAATACCTCGATCAGCACGATGCCGATCCCAAGCCCTTCGTCTGGACCGCGGCCGCCGCTGCTATGCTTGATAGGGTGGCGCGTGGGCGACAAACGTTAGAGTCGCTAGAGTAAAAAATCGTTTCACGAGCATCTTCACCGGGGGAGATAATCTATCCGATGCACGATACTAGCCGGCGCCGAGTTCGGTGCGCACCAGCTCAACCCAGTAAGCCGCGCCCAAGGTCAGGATCTCGTCGTTGAAATCATAGCCTGGGGTGTGAACATGGTGGATCGAACCATCGGCCGCGGCGCCATTGCCGATCATGATGAAGCCACCGGGGCGGCCCTGCAGCATGAACGAGAAATCCTCTGAGCCGGTGAACGGCGGGCAATCAGGATCGACGTTGTCGGCGCCCACCAGCGCCGAAGCGGCAGCAACCGAAATCGCGGTCGGTTCGGCATGGGTGATCAGCGGCGGGTATCGCCGCTCATACACAACCTCGGCCGAACAGCCGAACACGGCGGCCTGTGCATGGGCGATTTCGGTCAGGCGCTTCTCCATCAGGTCGCGCACCTGCGGCTTATAGGAGCGTGCGGTCCCGGTGATTGTCACGCGTGCTGGTATGATGTTTGACGATCCGGCGTCACCGCCGGCAATCGAGCCGACGCTGACCACGGCGGTATCGAGGGCGGCGACGTTGCGGCTGACGACGGTCTGCAGCGCCATGATGAAATGCGCCAACGGCAGCGTGGCGTCGGTGGACAGGTGGGCGCCGGCGCCGCCATGCCCGCCGGTGCCGTTGAACACCACGGACCAGGTGTCGCTGGCGGCGAGAAAAGCACCGGTGCGGGTGCGGAACTCGCCGGCCGGTATGCCCGGCATGTTGTGCATGCCGTAGACGGCGTCCATCGGGAAGCGGTCGAACAGGCCTTCCTCGACCATCTCGCGCCCGCCGCCGAGACCCTCCTCGGCCGGCTGGAAGATGAAGGTGACGCTGCCGCCGAATTCATCCGGATGCTCCACCAGATAGCGCGCCGCGCCCAGCAGCATGGCGGTATGCCCGTCATGGCCGCAGGCGTGCATCTTGCCGGGCACGGTTGATCCGTGCGGCCGGTTTGGCACTTCCTGGATATGCAGCGCATCCAGATCGGCCCGCAGGCCGATGCCGCGCTTACCGGGCTGGCGTCCCTTCAGCGTCGCGACCACGCCGGTCTTGGCGATCCCCTCGGTCACCTCCAGTCCCCACCCGCGCAGGCGCTCGGCGACCAGCGCGGCAGTCCGGGTTTCCTCGAACCCGACCTCCGGATGGCGATGGATATCCTGCCGGATCGCGATCAATTCCGGCTCGTAGGGCTTCAGTCCGGCGAGCAGATCGTGCTTTGACATGGGAAGTCTCCGATTGCGATCGTCAGAACGAGCGCGAATGACGTGATACCGGGCGACGCAAGCGCCGAGAGGTATTACACCGTGAACTGTTCCGTGATTATTCTTTCCGACAACCCCTGGTCCGGGTCGAATAGAACCGTTACAGTAACGGATCGGTCCTCGTTGACCGCGACCGAGGCGACGTCGCGCACCTCGGTGAAATCCGCCACCGCGGCGGTGGGGCGCTTTTCCGTCTCCAGCACCTCGAACAGCACATCCGCGGAGCTAGGCAACAGCGCGCCGCGCCAGCGTCGGGGTCGGAACGCGCTGATCGGGGTCAGCGGCAGCAGATTGGCCGATAGCGGCACGATCGGGCCGTGCGCCGACAGGTTGTAGGCGGTCGATCCGGCGGGGGTGGAGATCAGGATGCCGTCGCAGGACAGCTCCTCAAGCCGAATGCGGCCGTCCACCAGGATGCGGATCTTCGACGCCTGACGCAGTTGGCGCAGCAGACTGACCTCGTTGAACGCCAGCGCTTCCTGCACCGACCCGGCGGCGGTCACGGCGCGCATGCGCAGAGGGTGCAGTTCCGCTGCCTGAGCACGCGACAGCCTGCCGGGCAGGTCCTCCTCGCTGTACAGGTTCATGAGGAAGCCAACCGAACCGCGGTTCATGCCGTAGACCGGCACGTCCAAGGCAAGCGCCTGGTGGATCGTTTCCAGCATGAAGCCGTCGCCGCCGAGGGCGACCACGACAGCGGCCTGCGGCAGCGGACACTCGCCGTAGCGGGCGATCAGATCCGCCCGCGCCTCGATCGCGATCGGGGTCGGGGCGGCGACAAAGGCGATCTGGCCGGCCAGGAAGCCCCGATCCTCGGCCATCGGCGGCCCAAGCGGGAGGTTCGCTGGAGGCTCACTCAAAGGCGCTTCCTGTGGTCAAGAACCGGCATGTCGCGGCGCACCCGCGCGGTGACCGCCTGATCGATGCGCGCAGTCGTCCAGCCGATGCCATCCGAGACCTGGGCAACCAGATGGCCCCAGGGGTTGACCACCATCGAGTGGCCATAGGTGAAACGCGCTTCCCCTTTGCCCTCCAGGTGTTTGCCCCAGGTGGCCGGGGCGGCGAACCAGCACTGGGTCTCGATCGCTCGGCCTTTGATCAGCGCCTCCCAGTGGTCCTTGCCGGTGGCCAGGGTGAAGGCGCTGGGCAGGAAGATGACCTCGGCGCCCTGTTCCCGCAGGGTCCAGAACAGATCGGGAAAACGGACGTCGTAGCAGATGGCGCAGCCGATCTTCACGCCGTCCGCTTCGTAGGTCACGACCTCGTCGCCGGCGCCATAGCTGTTGCTTTCACGGTAGCCGGTGCCGTCGGGGGCGACGATGTCGAACAGGTGCATCTTGCGGTAGCGGGCGAGTTCGGTGCCTTCGGGATTGAACACGACGGTGGTGTTGAACAGCTTCTCCGGCCCCTGCTCGATGATCGAGCCGCCGTGGACGTGCACCTTGCTGGCGCGAGCGGTCTCGCGCAGGAACTCATAGGCCGCGCCGCCCGGTTCGTTGGACCCCTTGGCCGGCAGCACCTCCGCATTCGCGGCGCGGGTGGATCGGTCGCCGCCAAGCGAGTCCCAGACCTCGGGCAGGCTGACGACGTCGGGGTGGTCCTGCTCGACCGCCTGTTGGATTAGGTGGCGGGCCTGGGCGATGTTGTCGATCTTGTTCGCGCCGGGGTTCATCTGCATCACGCTCACGCGCATCGTCTGCCTCCGGATTTGAGGCTGGAAGACAAGCGTATCCGCCGCCGCCGCGCAACCGGGTCGTGTCGTGCGCCGGCGCGCAACGGCGTCATATCGTGCTATGGTGCGGTGCGAGAGGAAGGGGGGCGCCGATGCGGCGGATGAAGGTTTGGGACCTGCCGGTGCGGCTGTTCCACTGGGCGATCGTGGTGCTGATCTTCGCCGCCTGGCTGACCCAGTACCTCAACCGCATGGACCTGCACATGTGGGTCGGGGAAAGCATCCTGTCGCTGTTGCTGTTCCGCCTGGTGTGGGGCTTCGTCGGCAGCGACACCGCGCGGTTCACCGGGTTCCTGCGCAGCCCGATGGCCGCCCTGCGGCATCTGGCGCGTCTGCCGCGACGCGAACCAGACCACGAGGTCGGGCACAACGCCGCCGGCGGGTGGATGGTGCTGCTCATGCTGGCGCTGATCGCGGTGCAGACCGCGACCGGTCTGTTCAGCAGCGACGAGGACGTTACCGAAGCGCCGCTGATGCATCTGATAAGCCAGGATCAAAGCAACCGGCTGAGCTACATCCACGATTTGAACTTCAAGGCGATCGAGGCGGTGATCGTGCTGCACGTGCTGGCGATCGCGGTCTACGCGCTGCTGAAGCGGCAGAACCTGTTGCGGCCAATGGTGACGGGGACAAAGCTTATGCCGGGGGATGCGGCGGCACCTCGGCTGGTGAGCCCGGTCTGGGCGGTGATGGTGCTGGCGGTGGCGGTCGGCGTGGTGGTCTGGGTGGTGAACCTGTAGGTGGGACGGGCTGGCGGACGCTATACAGGCCGGGCCAGTCGAGCGGCAATCTTGCTAAACTGCGCCAAAGCCGCTTCCAGGTCGTCCGCTATCTCCGCGGCGATAACGTCAGGTGACGGCAAGGAGTCCGTATCGGTCAGGCTTTTGTCCTTGATCCAGAACAGGTCGAGGCTGAGCTTGTCCCGCTTCAGCAGATCCTCATAGTCGTAGCAACGCCACCTTCCCTCCGGGTCGCTTTCGCTCCAGGTGGACCGGCGTTCGTGAATGCGGCCCGGGTTGTAGAGATCGACGAATTCATTGAAGTCGCTGCGCTGGATCGGCTTTTGCTTCAATGTGAAGTGCATGTTGGTGCGCAGGTCATAGACCCAGAGCTTGTCGGTCCAGGCTTCGGGCCGGCCTTCCTTCTTGTCGAAGAAGATGACGTTCGCCTTCACCCCCGGCGAGTACCAGATGCCGGTCGGCAGCCGCAGCAGGGTATGGACGCGGCACTTCTGTAACAGGTTGCGGCGCACCTTTTCGCCGGCCCCGCCCTCGAACAACACGTTGTCCGGCACCACCATCGCCGCACGGCCGTCGATCTTCAGCAGCGTGTAGATGTGCTGCACGAAATTGAGCTGCTTGTTGCTGGTTGAGGTCCAGAAATCCTCGCGCAGGATCACCTGATCGTCGCGGTCGGTCTCACCTTCCTCGTTGACGAACAGAAGGCTCTGTTTCTTGCCGAACGGCGGGTTGGCGAGGACCACCGAGTACTCGCGGCCCCAGGATGAGGCCAAGCTGTCGTGGCCGGTATGAACCACCACCTTTTCGCCGCCGATGCCGTGCAGGTAGAGGTTCATCGCGCACATGCGGCCGACCTTGGGGGAGAGTTCCATCCCCTCCACCAGGTCCTCTTGTAAGGCGCGCTTCTGGTCCCGATCGAGGTCCTTTTCAAACCGATCCAGGACGTATTGGTAGGCGTTGCACAGGAACCCGCCGGTGCCGGCGGCCGGGTCGCAGATGGTGTCGTCCGGCGTCGGTTGCGTCACCTCGCACATCGCCTGAATCACCGGACGTGGGGTGAAATACTGGCCGGCGCCTTTCGAGGATTCCTGTGCCGAGCGGGACAGCAATTCCTCGTAGATCGTGCCCTTCACGTCCACCGGCAGCGACAGCCAGTCCACCTTGTCCAACAGGTTGACGATGAGCTGCTTGAGCAGCGCCGGATTGTTGATCTCGCAGCGTGCGCCTTTAAAGATGACACCGAGCATGCCGGATTTGACGCCGAGCTTCTCCAGGCTGGTGCGGTATTGCTCTTCCAATGCCGCACCATCCAATGGCAGCAGGGCACCCCAGCCGTATTCCGGCGGCACGATGGGCTTCCGCTTGTAGGGCGGCTTGGTGAGCTGGTCAGCCATTTTCAGGAACAGCAGCAGGGTCAGTTGCTCGACATATTCAAAGCAGGAGAGTCCGGCGTCCTGCAATACGCCTGCGTAATTCCAGGCACGCTTGCCGATCTGGGAGGTGTCCATCAGGCGGGTCCTTGATTGATGTCGGAGCGGGGGCAGCCGCCGATGGGCTCAGTCCTCGGTGACGGGCGGAGGGACGAGCGGTTCGAGTATGACAATAAGGTCTGGAAGACGGATGCGTGCCACATCCCAGACCAGGTCGAGATCGACGTCATTGTAGGCGTGGATGAGGCGATGCCGCATACCGACAATGGCACTCCATGGTATTTCAGGGTGAACCTGCTGGAATCCGCGCGAGACCTTGCCGGCGGCCTCGCCGATGATCTCGATGCTGCGGACGACGGCGTTCTGATGCAGCTTGCTGGCATTGAACCGGTCTTGATCCAGGTCGGCCACGAACCCCACGGCGTCGCGAGCGGCCTGGAGCATATCCAGCAACAGAGGCTCATCCCGCAATATAGACTGGCTCCGCTTCGCCGAGTATCTGGCGCCGACGCAGGTAGTTCCGGCTTCGTTCCACGGCGGGGCGATCGACCAGATCGACCGGACGGCCGATCGTCTGTTCCAGCGCCTGCTTGACGTCCATGAAGCCGGCCATGCCTGGATCGCGGCCGGGCTGGAATTCGATCAGGAAGTCGGCGTCGCTGCGTTGCACGTCGAAATCGCCGCCGCGGGCGGCCGAGCCGAAGACTTCCAGCCGCCGGACGTGGAACCGGCGGCACAGGTCTGCCAGGGCATCTTGTTTGCTGCTGACGGCGGCGTGCATGGCTGGCTCCGGTCGTGCGAGCGGTGATCGGCTGGGTTTGCCTGAGTCTATGTAGCACAACCGGCTTTCCGATGTAGCGGGGCTGAGGTGATCGACGGTCCGGTCGGTTCGGTCAGGCGGGTTCCAGGGCCTTGCGAGTCCGGCCACGTTTGGCTGTGCGGGGGCGGGAGGTGGGCTTGGCGGAGCGCTTTGTGGCGGCGGCCTCACGGGCGCCGGCCGCGCGCTCGGCAGCGATGCGCATTAGAAGTTCCGAGGCGGGCTCGTCGTGCGGGTCCTGCGCCACAAGCTTGCCGGAGAAGGCGTGGCAAAGAATGGATTGCCGAAGGGATCGAGCGGCTTTCAATTTGGATTCAATGTCGGCTGCGACATGGTCGATGACAGAGAATTGGTCCTCGACGGCTTCAACGATCGCTTCTTGTTCTTCGAGAGGGGCCAGGGGTACCGGGGCCACTTTGAGAATTGATCCGTTAATGCCGGGACGCGTTTGGCCTCGAATGTTGCCGTAAATGTGGTGTCGCGTGGGATTTTCGGCGCGCAAAGTTAGTGCAATATACTCCCCGTCGATCATGCCATCGGCCATGGTAATTCTGTAGCAATGCTTCGTGATGATCGCTGGTTCAAGATCCGCCGGAAGTACACAAACGCGACCGACGGTCGCCATTACCGTTATCACGACATCGCGAGGCCGTGCCTGAAATTTTATCAGATCGCGGAACTTTTTAAGGGTTATCCGATGCTGGCTTCCCGACGAGAATCGCCCATCCAGGACATTATCAATACCGATCGCAAGGACACCTTCTTTGCAGAATTCAGAGTGAAGCAATTGACTGCCAAACGGCCCACTTTGGATAGAGCGAAGGCGACCCGAAGCAAGTTGCTCAATCGTAGCCCAAGACCACCTGACCGGGAGCACCGGCAGACCGCCGGTGTTTGGCGCAGCGGGCTCATGGTATCCGTTCTTCCAGTTTTTTGTTGGCAACTGCCTCTTTACCTTGAACCTAGCGAGTTGGTCCTCCTCCCAGCAGCGCCTGCGCTCGGCCAGGATGCGACGGAGCATTTCACTGGCATGCTCTGTGTGCGGGTGGTGCACACGCCATTCGGTAGTCAGTGCTCCTTCGACGGCTGCCTTTAGCACCGACGCGCGATAGCGCTTTAGCTTCGTTCGCGCCCGCTCCAACGACGCCACAGCAGCGTCGAGATCGGAGAGCGATTCGTCCAGCGCGTCAGCAATCCGAACCTGTTCTTCGACAGGCGCGAGGTGGAATATGAAATCTCTGAAGACAGCCGGTCGCACTCGCATCAGGGAGCCGCCAACACCCGATGCGTTTCCGGCAAGGAAATCGCGGACGGCGTTTTGCCTCAGAAAATAGGCCAAGTAACGAGGTTCGATCTGCGAGAGCGGAAAGAATGGAATCCACTCCGTCGAAGCGATCTTCGGATATTTGGAGTAGCTACTCGTCACCCAAACTCGGTTGATCCGCGGATTGATTTTACAAAGAAGAACAGTTCCCGGGGCGATGGTTTGCTTGTTTGAACCAATTAATCTGCCCCGCAAGATTTCTGGGGCACCGTCCAGATGGCAGGGAACACTGTACAGTTCGAACATCGCATCGGGCGTGCGTGCAGGGTCCACGCGAGAGTGTCAGGTCCTTTGTGTAAGTCGGTTTCCGTGGCTTCCTTAACCCAAGGGAGACCCACGATGAGAGACATACGACCCGAAGTGCTGGACGAGCTTTTGTCTGGCTACGAGAAACCCTCCGATCTGCTCGGCGAGGACGGCATCTTCCGCCAACTGAAGAAGCGCCTGCTCGAGCGCGCCTTGAACGCTGAGCTGTCTGAGCACGTTGGCTACGAGAAGGGCGAGCGGTCCGGCCGGCGCGGCGCCAACAACCGCAACGGGCACACGGCGAAGACCGTGCTGACGGACGAGGGCGCGGTGACGCTGTCGGTGCCACGCGACCGCGACGGGACGTTCGAACCGGCGATCGTGCCGAAGGGGGTGACGCGGCTGGAAGGTTTCGACGGCCAGATCATCAGCCTGTATGCGCGCGGGCTTTCGGTGCGCGACGTGCAGGCGCACCTTCGGCAGATGTATCAGGTAGAGGTGTCGCCCGACCTGATCAGCCGTGTGACGGACGCGGTGCACGAGGACGTGCTGGCGTGGCGCAACCGCCCGCTGGAGGCGGTCTATCCGGTGGTGTTTCTGGACGCCCTGCGGGTGAAGATCCGCCATGACGGGGTGGTCAAGAACAAGGCGGTCTACGTTGCGCTGGCCTTGACGCGGTCGGGCGAGAAGGAGGTGCTGGGGCTGTGGGTCGAGCAGACCGAGGGAGCGCGGTTCTGGCTCGGCGTGCTGAACGAACTGAAGACCCGCGGTGTGGAGGACATCCTGATCGCGGTCGTCGATGGTCTGAAGGGGTTTCCCGATGCGATCGAGGCGGTGTTCCCGCGGACCACGACGCAGACCTGCATCGTGCATTTGATCCGCAACGCGCTCGAGACGGTCAGTTGGAAGGACCGCAAGGCGTTGATGCCGTCGCTGAAGGCGATCTACCAGGCCGCGACGGCCGAGGCCGCCGAGGCGGCGCTGGACACGTTCGAGGCCAGCCCTTGGGCCAAGCGCTACCCGATGATCGCGCCCATGTGGCGCCGCGCCTGGACGTATGTGGTGCCATTCTTCGCCTTCCCGCCGGCGATCAGGAAGATGATCTACACGACAAACGCGGTGGAGAGCCTGAACCGGAGCTTGCGCAAGGTGATCAAGACGCGCGGCAGCTTCCCCTCTGACGAGGCGGCGCTGAAGTTGCTATACATGGCCATCCAAAATGCCGGCCTGCGTTGGAAGCCGGCCATCGCCTGGCCGGAGGCAAAGCTGCAGTTCATGATTTTGTTTGGCGACCGTATCACTCGGTCAGCTAGCTGACCGAGTGATACGGACAATGGCCATGGAGCCGTTTACACAGAGGATCGGACACTCCCGTCCACGCCAGTAGCCAGATCCAATTGAACAGCTCCGAGCGTCGTGTTGGCCCAGCCAGTCGGCAACTGTGGCGAACCCACTTCCTTCATGCCGCCAGCCTCTCATTCAATTCAGCGATCAGCGGCTGCAACTTTTCACCAAACAGCGCATGGGCCCTGCCCAGACTCCCGTGCTGCCCGAACCAACCCGCCTCGAAATCATCCGGCTCGATCGCCAGACTGTTTGCGATGTGCTCAGCCATTCGATCCAGCCACTCCCTCTGCTCCGTCGTAAACGCAGTCTCCGCATCCCGCTCCTTCAGCCAAGCCTGATACCGCTCCCGCAATTCCTCCTGATAGGGCACCAGCGTCATCGTCGGGATCAGCGCGTGCCGCACCAAATTCACTAGATCGGCCAGTTGCTGTCCTCCGCTGCCCTTCACGCGATCCGCTTCCGCCGCCTCGAACGCACGCCATATTTGTTCCGGCGTCGCCTTCAGCGGCGGCCGTGCCAGAGCGTCGCGCAACTGGCGCAACGCGCCCAACGATAACCGCAGCGGCCGAGTCCCAGCATACAGCACCTGCAACGCCGTCAACTCATCCTTGTGAGCATCGATCCAGGCCCGGAAATCCCGCACCCGCGTCTGCGCCTTCTCCACCGCCGAGGCATCGAAGCCGGCATACAGCACATCGTCGATGGTGTGTCGGTCGATCGTCTGCTCATTCCGCTGGCGGATTTCCAGGATGCGGCGACGGAACGCCGGCTTCAGGAACGGCGTCACCGCATTACGAGCCAGTTGCTCCGCCGCCTGCCGCACCTGCGCGTCCGTCGGCGTGCCGACGACTCCTGGCAATGCCGCGGCAGCCTCGATCTGCGCATCCGCATCGCACGCGTTCAACAGATCATGCGCCAGATCGGGAAACGCCCGCCCATCCGCCAGATCCTGCAATTCCGTAAGCTGGCCCGGGCTGAACTGTCGTTGCAACCGCGACAAACGTCCCGCCAGGGTGGTCAACGCATCGGGATCAGTGCCGCCCTGCGCGACATATTCCAGCAGCTTCTCCAGCGAGGCCGAAGGCTGGCGGTTCAACGTCCGCGACTCGGTCTTGTCGTGCTCGCACACGCCAACCGCATCCACGATGATGAACCGGTCCTTGACCCGCGCGGATGGCGTCACCACGCGCAGCTTATCCGGCGAGATGATGCGGACGCCACGCCCTTTCATCTGCTCGAAAAATCCCGCGGATTTCACGTTACGCAGGAAGAAGACGCACTCGATCGCCTTCACGTCGGTGCCGGTGGCGATCATATCCACGGTGACCGCGATCCGCGGGAAGTAGCTGTTGCGGAAATTCCCCAGTATGTCCTCCGGCGTCAGGCTGGAGGTCTTCACCCAATCCGTCTTCTCGGACGTGCTGCCGTCATCGTTGGTCATGGGCCTGGTGACGCGGGTGAACCCGGTGCGATAGGTGATCTTCTGGCAGAACTCGTTGCCCTGCGTGAACACCTCCCGCACCAGCCGGACGATGTCGTCGGCATGCGAATCGTCCTTGGCGAAGATCAGCGTTTTTGGCACCTCGGTGCGGCCGGGGAAGCATTCCGGCAGCGTCCTGTCACGGAATTGCAGCAGCACGGTGCGTAGCTGACTCTCCGAGACCACATCGCGATCGAGCTGATTGGCGGTATAGGTCAAATCCTGGCCGAGCAACTGTAACCGCTCGGCGCGGGTCATCTTGTGGCGCACATCCACGTAGACACCAGAGTCCTCCGCCACGATCGTCGCACCCTGCTCGGTGACGCGCGTGCGGATACGATAGACATCGAAGTCCACGTTCACGCTGTCGGCTACCGCTTCCGGATGGCCATATTGCATGACGAGGTTCTGGTTGAAGAAGCCAATGGTCTTGCCGGCCGGGGTCGCCGTCAGACCGACCAGGAACGAGTCGAAGTAAAGCAGCACCTGGCTCCAAAGATCATAGATCGAGCGGTGGCACTCATCGACGATGACGAAATCGAAGAATTCCGGCGGGATAGCAGGGTTGTAGGCGACGTCCGGCGGATCGCCGCGCCACGGTCGCGCGGTGTCGAACGCCGATCCTTCTTCGTTCCCGGAATCATACTCCGCTTCGCCCTTCAGCATTGAATAGAGCCGCTGGATCGTGGTGATCACCACTTTCGCGGCGGGATTGATTGAATTGGTTTGAAGCCTCTGGACGGTATAGAGCGTCGGAAACTTGCGTGGATCGTCCGGCGGCTTGAATTCGTTAAACTCCCGCTCGGTCTGCTTGGCGAGATTTCCCCTGTCGACCAAGAACAGGATGCGTTTGGCCTCCCCATGCTTTAGCAGGCGGTAAGCGACGTTGACCGCGGTGAAGGTCTTTCCTGAACCTGTCGCCATCTGGATCAGCGCCCGCGCATCGGCCCGGCCGAATGAGGCTTCCAATGCCCGGATGGCCCGTACCTGGACATCCCACAGACGCGACGCGTCCAGTTCTGGTACGTTATGCAAACGCTGCCGTAGCTGGTTCGGCTGTGCAACCCAATCCGCCAGCGTCTCGGGCCGGGGAAAATTGAACACCTGCCGGCTGCGCGGGACCGGATCGAGGCCGTTGGTTAAATTCGTGATGTTGCCGTTCGACTCGAACAAGAATGGCAGAGGCCGATGATGCGCGGGAAGGTTGGCAGGCAACCCCGACCCATATTTCGCCGATTGCGCTTCAACGCCGGTCAATGTGCCGCCTGCCTTGGCTTCAACCACCCCGATCGCCCTGCGGTCCAGGTAGAGCAGGTAGTCTGCTACGCCAAACCCCTGTTTCAATGGGAACTCGCAGATCGCAACGCCACGACCCGCTGTCAGGTCGAGGTTCTCGTGCTCCTGCACCAACCAACCAGCGGCACGGAGGTTGGCATCAATCGCCTGGCGAGCTTTCTGTTCCGGTGTCTCCGGCATCGTGGATCGCTTAACTTCCGGCTGATTTTGCTCTGCTTCTCGTGCTGACCATACCTCGTTTACAACGTTCTAGTCGAGCGACGGAGCGTTGAAACCGTCATCGCCAGCCGTCACCTTGTCAGCCGCACCAGCCGATCGAACTCCGCCACCGACAGCGTCTCCGCGCGTCGATCCGCGGCGATGTCGGCTTTCGCCAGCAGCGTCTCACCGCCCAGCGCACGCAGCGACCCGCGCAGCATCTTGCGCCGCTGGCCAAATGCCGCGGCGGTCAGCGCCTCCATCCGGCTGAACAACGTGGCCTCGGGCTGCACGGCATGAGGCGTCAGGCTGACTACGGCCGACGCAACCTTTGGCGGTGGGGTGAACGCGGCGGGCGGCAGCCGCATCACGATCCGCGCCGCGCACGTCCATTGCGTCAGCACCGACAGCCGCCCATAGGCCGGGGTGTCCGACCGGGCGCACACCCGTTCGGCGACCTCCTGCTGAAACATCAGGGTCAGCCGCTCGAACGACGCGGCGCGGCGCAGCCAGCCGACCAGCAGCGGCGAGGCGATATTGTACGGCAGGTTGGCGATCAACTGGCGCGGCGGGGCTATCAGCGACACCGCATCCATACGCAGCGCGTCGCCTTCGATCACCCGCAGCCGCCCCCCCGCGGCCGCCGCCAGTTCCGTCAACGCACCGATCGCGCGCCGGTCCAGTTCGATCGCGGTGACGGTGGCGGCGGCTGAGCCCAGCAGCGATCGGGTCAGACCGCCCGGCCCCGGTCCAACCTCGACGATGTGCCGGCCAGCAAGATCGCCAGCTTCCCGGACGATACGGTCGGTGAGGTTGCTGTCCAGCAGGAAGTGCTGACCCAGCGAATGTCTGGCGGCGAGACCGTGCCGGCCGATCACCTCGCGCAGGGGGGGGAGATCCAGGGGGGGAAGATCCAGAGGGGGAAGATCCAGCAACCGACCCGCGGACCGACTGGCGCCTGGTGGCTTCAGGTTGAAGCTGTCAGGCGCTGGATCGTTGGCTCCGGGCGGGCGATCAGCGTCTGAGGTTGTTTCAACCTTAGACCGGTCGAGGCTTGAATCGACCGGTGTGCGCGCCGGACTGGCGGGCGGGGGCGCGCGGAAAATTGACTCTGATACCGGTCGGCGCAAGCGCCGATTGGGATCAGATGCTCGCCCGCGACCGGGCATGTCAACAGGCCGATCCGGCAATAACCGCGGACCCGCGCTCAGACCCCGCCGTCGCGCTTGTCGATGGTTGCCTTCCGCCGCAGGTCGCGCATGGTCTGGCTCGACAGCATGTCGATGCGTTCGTCGATCATGCGGCGCTGCACGTCCGCTGGGGTGACTTCACCAAAGTTCTTTTGCTCACGCGAGCAGACCGTGATGACGGCGATGCCATCACGGGAGATCAGAGGTTCGGTGGGCTTGCCTATCGGAATGCTCTGCAGCAGCTGTCGAAACGCCGGCGGGTTGACACCTTCCACCCTGATCTCGCCCGGATCGATCGGGCGGTTTGGCGCATTGTTGGCCTTTGCCACCGATTCCATCTGCTCGCAGTTTTTGACCGTGGCCTCGATCGACCGGGCCTTGGCCAGCGCCTGGCTTTGCTGCACGGTCGGGTTTTGCGGATCGGTCAGCGGTGCGGTGAACGGCATGAAAGCCTGGCGCAGCGTCACCACGGTGGCGACCTCATTGCCGATTTCACGCTTGCCCTGCAGTGCGACGATCGAGAAGCCACCGGGCACCCGCACCGGATTGCTGATCGCACCGACAGGCATCTCGGTGACGATCTGGGCGACCGCGGGATCCAGCTGGTTGGTCTGCAACCATCCGACCTCGCCACCTTCCAGTGCCGACTGGGTCTGGCTGAACTGGGCCGCGACCAGAGGGAACGCAGCACCCTTGCGCAGTTCGGAGATCACCGTCTCTGCAAAACGTTGCGCATCGGAACTGTTGGCGGGATCATCGACCGGGATAAAAATCTCGCCAACCCGGTACTCGGTCTTGCCGATCTGCTGCGCCGCCAGCCGCTGCTGTTCGGCCACATCGGCCGGGCTGATGTTGATCCGGTCGGCGACGACCTGCCGAAGCATCTCCGACCAGGCCAGCTTGGCGCGGATCTGGTCGATTAAGGTGCGCGCGCTGACGCCGTCCGATGCCAGTTTCGCCCGCAGCGAACCGGGCGGCATGTTGTTGCGCGCCTCGATTTCCTTGATCGCGCCGGCGATCTGCGTGTCCTGGATGACAATCTTGCGCCGCTGAGCCTCCTGCACCCGCAGCCGCTCATCGATCAACTGGCGCAGGATCTGCGGCCTGAGCCGGTTGATCACATCCGGCGACAACGGCAGCCCGGTGGAGATGGCGAACAGGCGGGCTCGGTTGGCGATGTCCGACTCGCTGATCACGTCGCCATTGACGACGGCGGCGATCCGAAACGTTCCCCCCAATGGCTCCGCCGCCGCGACCGGCAGGGCTTTCGCCGATTTCGCCGTGGCGAAGCCGCCGCTTGGACATACCAGCAGCAATACGAGCGCGCCGGCCAGGTGGAGTCCGCTGGCCAGGCGCGGCGGCCCGTGGCGAAGGCTGGGCATGTCAGTCACTCCCGTTCATAGCGCGTGCCCGTTCATAGCGCGCGATAGCCAAATTGGCCGATCGTCTTGAAGGTGATCAGGAACAGCAAGGTAGTGGAGCCGCTGTCACCGTTGATACTGGTATAGCGGCGATATGCCCGAAGATCAAAGATGAAGCATTCGTCCTCATAAATGCCGTCCGCACCCACCGCGACCATCTTGTTGGCCGCCAGGTCACGACGGGCATAGCCGGCGAACCTGTAATGGCCGACCCGTGACGACAACCCGATCGTGGCTTCGTTGCGTGGAAAGTAATACGACGACGTCGCCGGCGGCGGCAGTGGTTGATCGTAGTAGGTGTACGGATTGAAGGTCGTGTAGATGTACCCGCCAGATACCCGGAACGTATCGACCCCCACCGACGCCACGGCATCGGCGAACCGCGTGTTCAGACTGCTCTTGTCCAGGCGGGTTCGATAGGTCAGGTCGAGCCACCTCGTGGGTGTGAACGTGCCGCGCGCGACGATATCGGAAATCTCGTCGTGCAGGCCGGAGCTTTCGGGGAACACATTGTCCTTGGTGGTGCGATAGGATTGCCCCACCAGCCCGTCGAAGGTCGTGCCGCCCAGATACCAGGCGCCGTGCAGCGCCACGTTGGCCCGGGTTCCCCCCTCAAGCCGGTCAATGCCGCTGAAGCGGTTGAAGCCGAAAAGGTTGGCGTCGGTGAACTCGAAGTCCAGGCTGTCCTCGTTCGGAATCTGCCGCAACTGGCTGTCGCCGGATTGCGGCGCGATAATGACCTGCGCGATCGGCTCGATGATCTGGGTGCCCCAGACGCCGCTGTCGCGGGCGAACGGCCAGCGGTAATCGACCGCCACCTGCGGCAGCGCGCGCGCGGTATCGGCGTTGCGAGTGGGTGCGAAGTTCGGCGTGCCATCGAACTGGGTGGCATCATAGGCGGCCGCATCGCCGTGCAGCGTGATCTTCCACTGATCGCCCAGCAAGCCGGCGAACGGCCGCTCATAATCCATCGTCAGCGCACCGCGCCTGGTATTCGTGCCGGTGGAGCGGATCACGTTGAAGGCGCCGGTGCTCAACGAGAACCGGCCTCCGAACGAGTCCGGGGTGCCGACGAAGCTGTATTCATAGCGCGGCAGCACGATCGGCAGCGCACTGGAATTGATCGCCCCGTTCAACGCCTGATACAGCTTTGAGTCGAGCCGGGCATACGAACCTTCGCCGAAGCCCTCGACATAGAACTGGCTGGTCAGGACGTTCTGATCGCCGGTCAGCCCTTCCACGAGATGAAAGTCGCGCACGTAGTTGGTCGACGATGCGCGGTTCACGTTGAAGCCCCAGCGCCAGGTGTCATCGTAGTTGAACTGACCCTGGGAGGAGAACGACCCCTGCGGCGAATTATTGACATACCCGCCTGAACCGTTCACCAGCAGCGATCCGCTGTTGAACCGCCGGCGGTATTCGACATCGAGTTGCGGGCCGGCCTGCGTGGTGATCATCGGCAGGAAGGTCGCATCCGACTGATCATCGATAACTAGATAATACGGCTGGCCGTAGAAAAATCCAATGTTGGACGAAGTGCCAAGCACCGGGGGCAACAGGCCGGATTCTCGTTTCACAGACGGATCGGCGTGCCAGAAGTATGGGAAATAGGCGACCGGGATGCCGAACATCTCCAGCGTCGCGTCCCGGTATTCGATCCGCTTGTGTTGCAGATCCTGCACCGCCGAGGAGGCACGGATCTGCCACAACGGCGGCCGGCTGGGATCCTTCGCGCAAAGATTGCACGTGGTATAAACCACCTTTGACAATTCGTTGATCTGCCCGCCGGTGCGCTGCGCGCCGTTGGCGGCCAGCCGGCCGTTCTGCTGCAGCAGCGCCCGCATGTCCTTCAGGATGCCGTCGTTCATGTTGTTCTGCATCTCGGCATAGTCGGCGAACAGCACCTCGCCGTCCGGCTCCAGCAGCACGACATGGCCCAAGGCAGCCGCTACCCCGGTGTTCCGATCAAAAGTGATCTTGTCGGCGCGCATCACGTGGCCGTTCTGCCAGGCCTCGACATGGCCGGTGGCCGTGACCAGGGACTTATCCTTGTCGTAGCTGACCTCATCAGCCGTGAAGGTAACCGGCTCGTTCTTGTTGACACCATGAGCATTCGCATGGCCCGTCAGCGCACTGAGCTGTGCCTGCGCGGTGCGGGCGCCGAAGCCCCCCAGCATGAGAAACAGCGTGGCGGCAGCAAGGGCGGCGGCAACCAGGGCAGACTTTGGTTTTGAATTCGCCAAGCGATCAATCCTCAGCCGTCTTCGGTGTGCAACAGCAGTGCGACGGCGAGCATAAGGCCGGCCGCTGCCGGCGCCCAGGCCGCCAGCACGACGGGAAGGGCGCCGGACTGGCCGATCTCCTCGGCGATTTTCGACACCACGAACAGGGCGAAGCCCGCGGCGACGCCGCTGCCGATCATCTTCGCCACACCCCCCCGGCGGGCCGGCCGCATCGAGAACCCCGCGGACACCAGCGTCATGGTCGCGCACAGCAGGGGCAACGCGAGCAGCGCCTGGAAATGCAGACGGTGACGGATCGAAGAAAACCCAGAACGATCCAGCAGCGCGATGAACCCGGGCAGCGCCCAGACCGACAGCGTATCAGGTGACGCGAAGCTTTCCTGCACGCGGTTCACCGTCAGGTCGGTCGGCAGGTCGATCTGGCGCGGCGGCTCCGGCAACTGGTCCGGCCGGATCGACCGGGCATTCCGCAATATCCAACTTCCGTTGGCGAGGGTGGCGCTGGACGCATCAATGCGCGACAGCAGCTTGTCCGACCCATCCAGGCGGAACACGCTGACCTGTTGCGCGGTCAGTTGCTTACGGTGCAGCTCCACCTGCTGGGCATGAATAATCGCCACGCCGCGCGGCAAGATCTGGCGGTCTGACTGGCGCAGCCAAAGTTGGCCGCCATTCAGCGCCAGCGGGCCGCCGCCGGCGCGTAGGTAGGCGTAATCCATCGCCTCGGCCCGCGCCAGCATGACCGAGGAGACCGGGCTGATCAAGCCGGTGGCGATGACGCCGAACAGCAGTGCGCACAGCGTCGGCGCGGTCAGGAACTCCCAGGCCGAGATACCGGCCGCGCGGGCGACAATCAGTTCCGAGGAGCGGGTCAGGCGCCAGAAACACAGGATACCGCCCAACAGCACGGCGAACGGCAGGATCTGCATCGCGACGTAGGGCAGCCGCAGCGCCGCGATCTGGCTGACCGTGCCGAAGCTGACCTCCGGGTGGCTGGCGGAACGCCGCAGCAGTTCGATGAAATCGAACATCGCCACCAGACCAGCAAGCGCCAGCAACATACCCAGGACAGCTAGTGCGAACTGGCGAACGACGTAGAGCGAGAGCGTGATGGCGGGCGTCATCCGCTCAGGCTTCCGCCGGCTGGCCACGGAACAGGTGGATCGGGGGGGCCAGTAGCAGCCAGGCGCAGACGATGCCGGGGACGGTGGCGTGCAACCACATCAGGAACAGCAGATGGTTGTCGCGTGCGCCAAGGGTCCCGAAGGCGAGGCCCAACGCCAGCAGCACGACCATGACGCCCACGGTGATCAGCGGCCGGGCGACGCCGCCATGCCGCCTGAACATACCACCGAGCGCCGAGAACAGGCCGACCATGGCGTATGACATCGTCGTCAGCGGCCCCGAAAGGCGTTTATGCGCCTCGGCGATCCATTTTGGCCGATCCCGCTCGAACAACGGATGGGGGTTAAGCAGGTCCTTCAACGGGACCTCCGACATGTCGGCCGGGCGCGCGGCATCGTCCTTGGTCGCCTCGGCCAGGTCGATCTCGTTCTGCTTGAACGTCAGCATGTCGAGCCGGCCGGTTTGATGGTCGATCTCTTGGCGGCTGCCGTTCAGCAGCAGCACCCGTGGACCGCTCGGGCTGTCGATCAGCCGCCCACGCTCGGCCAGGATGGTGGCGTGCGCGGTCGGATCCCGGGCGTCATCCACCAGGATCCCGTGCAGCGTGCCATCGGGGTCACGCGACCGGATATAGACGGTCAGTTTGTCGGACAGCGGCGTGAAGACGCCGTCCTGCAGCAGGAACGCGGCGAGGCGGCTGCGAATTTCCCATTGATACTGCTTGAAGTCCCGCAAGGAGGCCGGCACACCCCAGACACTGAGGCCGTAGCCGGCGATGGTCGCAAGCAGCGCGACCGCGAGGGCCGGACGAGCCAGCGCCCAGGGCGACAGACCGGCGGCGCGCATCACCGTCAGCTCCCGGTCGGTGGCCATGCGTTGATAGACGAACTGGATCACCACATAGGTGGTGATCGGCAGGATGATCACGATGAAGCTGGGGATCAGCAGGCCGGTGAGCTGGATGAAAACCACGAACGAGAGACCCCGGTTGACCACCAGGTCGACGAAACGCAGCGACTGGGTCAGCCAGATCAGCGCCGTCAGGCCGCCGGTCGCCACGACCAGCGCCAGCAGGACCTGACGGAAGATGTAGATATCGAGCCGGGAAACCAGCCTGCCGGAGCGCATACGGCTTTCTGCGGCAGGCTTGGGCGGGATGCAACCGGACTTTTGTTCATCCCCAGGTAGGCTGATCGGCCCCCCAGATAGGCTAATCAGGCAGATCAGGCGGCGACGGAATGCGGGTATGAGACGCGGCACGGCGCAACAGCGCGGGCCACAGCGCGGCGGCCTGGACAGCAAGGGACTGGACGCCGCCATTCAGGCACGCGCGATGCAGCAACCCGGCGAGGCGCATCTGCGGCACCAGAATACGATTTAGTGCGTGGTGATACGCAGCGGCATCACCACCCGCCAGCCAGATCCGCGCCGCGGTCTGTCCGCTGTGCAGGGCGATGGCCATGCCGTCGCCCGTCAGCGACGGGATCACCGCGGCCTGGTCGCCGAGGCGGAACAAGCCGTCCGGAAACACCGGCCCAGCCTGGTAGCCATAAGGCGTGCCGGCAATTGCCACAGGCCTGGGTAACAGCATGCTGGCGCCCGCCAGCATCGACGCGAAGTGCCGGCTGTGCTGCTCGATCGCCGCGATCAGGCCAGACCAACTGCCGCCGTATCGTTGAAAGGCACGCCCTTGGGCCGCGATGCACAGCACCGCCCGGCCGTCTTCAACACACTGCAGGCCGGCATAGCCGCCGGGAAACAGGGTCAGCTCGATCGCCCCGTCCAGCGCCTTCGCTGATCCCGCGGCCAACGCCAGATAGGTCTTCATGCCGACGGCGCCGCGACCGGGTCGCCAGCGTGGCCAGGCGCGCAGGTCGTGCTTGCCGGTGGCGAGAAAAACGGTCTCGGTCCGCAGCGCCGTGCGGTCCCCGGTTTCGACTGTCCCCCCGGTCTCGACCTTCCAGTGGCCGGCGCCGCGGGTAACGGATCGAACCGCCTGACCGGTGCGCACGACAACGCCCGCGCGTTCCGCCTGGCGCAGCATGGCGGCGTCGAGGGTGCGGCGGGACAGGCCAAGGGCGGCGAACGGCAGCGCGGTCTCCGCCAGGCGCTCCCGGTGGATCAGCCGGATCCGGCGGATCGGCGCGGCGCCAAGCGCGCACGGGTCGACACCGAGGGTTTGCGCGGCGCTGATCGCGTCCGCACTTAGGAAGTCGCCGCAGACCTTGTCGGCGGGGCCCGTCGTTCGCTCGATCAACAGCGGATGGCCGCCGGCTCGGGCCAGGGTGATCGCGGCGGCGGTACCGGCCGGGCCGGCGCCGATGATCAGCGGGTCCCGACGCACAGGCGGAACGGTATCGACCAGGTGATGGCGGCCTGCTGTGCGGTTATGCCGGCCTGACCAAGCAGCGCTTCCCACTCCGCGCGGATGAACGCCCGGGCGATGGAAATCTGGCCGTCCTCGCGGACAAAGTGGTGCCAGAACGCAAGCCGCGCGAGCAGCGGAAAGCCATAATAGGCGATCGCATGGCGCTGGATGTCGCTGATGAACCACCCCCGTTCGGCATTGGCTTGCAACCAGGTCAGGAAATCGACGACCTGTTGGTCCGTCAGGTGGTGGGTGAACTGGGACGTGATGATGAAATCGAACTTCTGCTCCGGCCGGTAGGCGAAGGCATCGCCGGTGATGAACGCGATCCGGTCGGCGGGATCGGTGGCTTCCCGCGCGGCGCGGGTGGCCCACGGGTTGAGGTCGATGCCGGTCAGGCGGGCGGACGGGTGGCGGGCGCGGATCTTGCGCAGCGCATCACCGTGGCCGCAGGCGATGTCCAGCAGGGAGAAACCGGCATTCGCCCGCCGGGCGAGCCAGGCCAGCATCGGGCGATGGGTCAGGGTGACGACGTTGACCCGGGACAGGTCGCGCAGGCAGCGCCGGTAATCCTCGAAATCGACGCAGTCGGTGTCCATCCGCTCCTGTTCGGTGCTGCGCCGGGACAGGTTCATGGCCGGCTGAAGGCGAAGCTCTCGACGCTCAGGCCGGGGCCGAAAGCCATTCCCAGCCCAGCGCCGCGGCCGTCGTGGTCGCGCAGGATCGCGGCCAGCACGAACATCAGCGTGGCCGAGGACATGTTGCCGTAGTCACGCAGGATCGCACGCGAATAGCGCAGCGCGTTCGGCGCCAGATGAAGCCCCTGCTGCACCGAGTCGAGGATCGAGCGGCCGCCGGCATGCACCGCCCACAGGGTGGGCGGGTCGGCCGGGAGCAGCTTGAGACCGCCTTCGGGCAGCCAGCGACGGATGCGGCCCGGCACCTGGCCCGACAGGTGCATCTGAAAGCCGCTGTCGCCGATGTGCCAGGTAATCAGATCATGGCTGCGCGGGATGACGGTGGCCTGGAAGCGGCCCAGGGCGATGCCGGTCGGCTGCGCCGTCACCAAGGCGGCCGAGGCACCGTCGGCGAACAGCAGGAAGCTGAGCATCGTCGGCAGGTTCTGGAAATCCTCCTGCAGGTGCAGGCTGCAAAGCTCCAGGTTGACCACGAGCACGCGCGACCGTGGATCAGCCCGAACGATCTGATCGGCGAACTTCAACGCGTTGACGGCGGCGAAACAGCCCATGAAGCCGATAATGGTGCGTTGCGTGCTGTCTGGTAGGTCAGCCGCCTGCATGATCTGGAAATCCAGCCCCGGAGCGGAGAAGCCGGTGCAGCTGGCGACCACCAGATGGGTGATCTCGGCGGGGTCGGCATCCAGGTCGCGGACGGCCCGCATCGCCAGGTCCAGGGCGTGCGGTTCGTACAACGCCATGCGCGCGGCGGTCGAGGGAAACGCGCCGCGTCGATAGAAGCCGGTTTTGTCGAGGATCTTGTCGCGCGGCCGCGGCCCGGGCTGAAAGATGGCGTAGCGGTGCTGGATATCTGACAGTTTCGCCATGCGATCAAACAGCGCCCGCTTGTGCCAGTCGCTCAATGTCTCTCGGCCGAATTCAACGAAGGTGTCGTGGATGTCATGTGGTGGTACAGCCGTGCCGATGCGGTTGAGCCAGGCCTGGTTCACGGGAGTTACCTTTTGTTCTGTCGATGATATGGTGCGGCCAGCCGGTTTGGCCAGGGCCGGGCCGGTGCGGGCAGCTTGCGCCAAGCCGCCGCGGTTTCGCCACCATCGAAATGTGAGTCGCCAGCATCGAATGGCGACTCCGCGGCTGCATCCGGGCCAGGGCTGACGACGCAGCGCCCGATAGGGCGTCAGGGGCGATCGGTTGGCGGCGAACATGGGCCGGTCGCCGCTGGCGGTCCGCCGCGTAGGACTGGACTATTTCTACCAAGTCATGCTCGCGGGGAAGGTCGTTGCTAGAGCAACATTAGCCTGACTGGAGCGGTCTGGGAGATAAAGTTCTGGGAGATAAAGTTCTGGGAGATAAAGTTCTGGGAGATAAAGTTCTGGGAGATAAAGTTCTGGGAGATAAAGTTCTGGGAGATAAAGTTCTGGGAGATAAAGTTCTGGGAGATAAAGTTCTGGGAGATAAAGTTGCTCGTTGAAACAATGAGTTAGAGCATGATCACGCTGAGCGGAACGTTCACAGCGGGTCAATCATCCGACCAAACAAAGCGATAGAGCATTTTCGGCCTGTACAGTCAGGCTGATGTTGCTCTAGAGCGCGCTGCCGGTTACGGTCAGCCTGAAGGCGCTCTCGGCGCGGCGATCGGCGTCCGGGTGGAAAGTCGCCGGACGCCGATCTTCAGGATTGGGTCAAGATCGCCACTTTATCCCACGATGACATGGATCGGTCCGGGTGCATCGGTGACCGACAACGGAGCGAAGCCGGCGCTGTCCCCATCGGTCTGCGCGGGCACGTTTTCGTTCTGCATGAAGTCTATCCTGCGCGCGCGGATGTGCCGCACGCCGGGCGCTCGGCCGAGCAGGTTCAGCGGCAGCGCGGCGCCGTAGAGCATGGCGGCGGCGGGGCCGGACCGATCGAACAGCACCACCGAGAAGCCCGGATCGCCTGACACCGCGTCCGCCGCCAGGCGGAAGCGGCCGCCGTAGAGGCGCCCCTTGCTGATGATCACGCTGGCGGCCTCGGTCTCGGTATTATCGATACGCATCCGGATCATCGGAAACTTGTAACGTACCAGTTCGCGCATCGACTGCATCACATAGGCGCCCTTGCCGAACATCTTCTTCAGTGGGTACGGCATGTTACGCACCACATGGGCATCGAAACCGACGCCCAGCATCTGCACGAACAATCTGTCACCGTCCCGCCCATGCGCCTGGCCCGGCCACAATGTGCAGGTGCGTCCGAACGCCAGCGCCGCGGCGACCGCTTTCGGTGCGAACGGCAGATGCAGTTCATGCGCCAGGACGTTGGCGGTGCCGAGGGGAATGACGCCGAGCCGCGTGGCAGACCCCATCAGGCCGTTCGCCACTTCGGCGATGGTGCCATCCCCGCCCGCGGCCACGACCATCGGCTCACCGCGGCGCACCGCCTCGCGTGCGAGCACCTCCGCGTGGCCGGCGCGGTGGGTCTCGGCCAGATCGAGCCTGATACCGTTGGCCACCAGGACATCGAGCACGCGCCATAGCAGATGCGCGCGCCGCCGTCCGGCGACAGGGTTGAAGACGATGACCATCGGCGAGTCGCGGCCTCCGCGGAAAAGGCACTGAGGTGACACTGCCGGATGGCAGTATCATGACGGTTGAGTGACGGTACGAATATCTTCGAGTAAATCAAGTCACATCACTTGCGTCATCTAATCTTAACTTCCGAATCATCGAAAGAACATTATGTGCTTGCGGCGAGTGGAAGCCCGGGATCAACCCTCCGAAATGAGCGCCCAGCCATGAACGCGGTATCGCATATCGGGATTTCGCCCGCTTACCGGGCGATATTCATTTCTGACACGCACTTGGGAACACGGGGCTGTCGAAGTGAATTCCTGGCGGACTTCTTGACCAAGACCAGTTGTCATCATCTGTTTCTGGTTGGCGACATCATCGATGGATGGCGCCTGCGGAAATCCTGGTATTGGGATGAAAGTCACGACGAGGTGCTGAAGCAGATCGTGCGGCATGCCCGCGCCGGCACCGAGGTGACCTACATTCCCGGCAACCACGATGAAATGTTTCGCAACTGGTTGCCGATCGGCCTGGAGATTTGCGGCATCAGGATGCGCCGCCAGTCGGAGCACACCACCGCCGATGGCAAGCGTCTGCTGGTGATGCACGGCGACGAGTTCGACAGCGTCGTGCGCTATGCCAAGTTCCTGGCCTTGCTGGGAGACTGGGCCTACACCACGGCGCTGGTGGTGAACCGCTGGTTCAACGCGGTCAGGCGCCGCCTGGGCTATCCCTACTGGTCGCTGTCGGCGTGGCTGAAGCGGCAGGTCAAGGAAGCGGTCAAGGCGATCGACCGGTTTGAAACCGCATTGGCCTCCGAGGCCGGCCGCCGTGGCTTCGACGGCGTCGTCTGCGGTCACATCCACCATGCCGAGATGCGCGATGTGCAGGGCATTCTTTACTTGAACGATGGCGACTGGGTCGAGAGCTGTACAGCCCTGGTGGAACATCACGACGGTCGGCTGGAGCTGATCGACTGGGCCGCGCTCAATCGTCTGTCGTTCTTCGCGCCGCGACCGTCGCCGGTCTCGGCGGCCGCCTGATCCGCGTGTCCACGTAACATCGTCGGCCGCAAGGACATGCTTCCGCCAGCACCCTGTCATCGGATCCTTATTGTAACGGATGCCTGGACGCCGCAGGTGAACGGGGTGGTCCGCACGCTGACCACGGTGGTTCGGGAACTTCAGGCCATGGGTCACGTCGTCGATGTGATCGGCCCCGACCGGTTTCGGACGTTCCCGTGTCCGACCTATCCCGATATCGCGTTGGCGCTGTTTCCGCGTCGGCGGCTGATCCGGCTGATCGAGGCCTTCAAACCCGACGCGTTGCACATCGCCACCGAGGGTCCGTTGGGCCAGGCGGCGCGGAAGTGGGCCAGGCAAGGCGGTTGCGCCTTCACCACCTCGTTCCACACCCGCTTCGCCGAATATGTGCGGGCCCGCATCGGACTGCCGGTCGGGCCGATCTACGCCTGGATGCGCCGGTTCCACGACGCGGGCCAGGGAACCATGGTGGCCACCCCGTCGCTGCGGGACGAACTCGCGGCGCGCGGGTTCCGTAACATCAGAGCCTGGTCGCGCGGGGTCGATCTGGATCTGTTCAAGCCATCCGGTCGGGACGCGTTCGCGCATCTTCCGGGGCCGATCTTCATTTACGTCGGCCGGGTGGCGGTGGAGAAGAATATCGGCGCGTTTCTCGATCTGGATTTGCCGGGGTCGAAGGTGGTGGTGGGCGGCGGGCCTCAGCTGGCGTCGCTGCAACGCGCATACCCGAGCGTGACCTTCACCGGCCCGCGCTTTGGCGAGACACTGGCGAGCGCCTATGCGGGGGCGGACGTCTTCGTGTTCCCCAGTTTGACTGACACCTTCGGCCTGGTGATCCTGGAGGCGTTGGCCTGTGGCACCCCCGTGGCGGCGTTTCCGGTAACCGGCCCCAAGGATGTGCTGACCCAGGCCCAGGGCCGCATCGGGGCGGTTGACGCCGACCTGCGGGCGGCGGCGTTGCAAGCGTTGACGGCGGATCGTGCGGCCTGTCGGAGCCACGCCGAAAGCTTCTCGTGGCGCGCCTGCGCCGAGCTTTTCCTGTCCCATCTGGTGCCGATGATGGGCGGTGTTGCCGGCCGCGGCGATCGCTCTGCCGCCGAACCGTCGCCGGCCGACGATCTCTCACGCCGTCTGGCCGAAGTATCGCCCGCGCCGCGACCGGGTTGACCGACCACTTGCCGCGGACGCCTTGAGGTCGGTCACCGGCAGAGGGACCATCGACAGCCCATCGGGTTGGCGAACGATCGGACAATGTCCGTCAAATCAAGCTCCGATGTTGCCATATCTCGCCACCAGCCGGCCGACTGCCGAACGCGCCTGCGCAAATGGCAGAGGCCGTCGCGGCGCGCGTCCTCGCTGTTTCGCCGCGGGATGTTACGATGCCGAGCGGCTGCGCTGCGGACCGGCCATCGCGTCCCGATCATCATCCATCACGATCATCGCCGCCCGAACACCGCCGCCCGAGCACCTCGAACGGGCACCCCTGATGCTCGACCCGGCACACCCGGTCGCCAGACCCGCTGCACAACCCCGGCGCGCACCCGATCGCCCGTCGCACGACCCCCGCCAGCGAGGCGATAAATCCCGCATCCGCGTTCTGCGTCGGCACCCGGAAATACCCCGGCACCCCAACCTTGACCGCAAGGTCACGGTATTCCACATCCAGTTCCACCAGCGTCTCGGTATGTTCGGATACGAACGCGATCGGCACCACCAGCACCGCCGTCCTCTCCACCGCCGCTCGCTCGACTTCCTGGTCGGTGCTGGGACTGATCCATTTCTGTGGCGTCGCGCGCGACTGGTAGCAAATCCGGTAATCGATTCGCGCCCCCCAGGCGTCAACCACCGCCGCGACGGTCTGCTCAACCTGCCACTGATACGGATCGCCGCGCTGAATGATCACCTCCGGCAGTCCATGCGCCGAGAACAGCACCCGCAACGGCACCGTCGGATCCAGCGAGGCCCTCGCCCGCTCATAGCCCGCCCTCACCAGCGCCGCCGTCGCCGCGGCGTAACCCGGATCAACCGGATAACAGCAAACCGTGCGGGTCTCCGCCGCCAGTCCAACCCGCACCATGGCCTCGCGCCACGCCACCAGCGAGCTTCCCGTCGTCGTTGTCGAGAACTGCGGATACAGCGGCAGCAGCACCACATCGTCGGGCTGCCAGGCCTTGACCGCCCGCGCCGCCTCCAGGCTGAACGGATGCCAGTAGCGCATGGCGATAAAGCATTTCGCCTCGACCTCCGGCAGCGCCAGCTCCAGCGCCGCCGCCTGTTCCTGGGTCAGCCCAAGCAGGGGCGACTTGCCGCCCAGCAGCGCGTAGTTCGCGGTCGCCGGCGCCACCCGCGCCCGGGCAATGATGCGGGCAAGAAACGGCCGCACGAAGAACGGCACCCGCAGAATCGCCGGATCAAGGAACAGGTTGCGCAGAAACGGCGCGATTGCCTCCGGCCGGTCCGGACCGCCCAGGTTGAACAGCACGATGGCGACCTTGCGCGGACGTTGCGCGACCCCGCCGGACGCCATCAGGGCGTCGTTATAGCTACCCCCGTGGCTACCCATAAGGCTACCTCCCGGACCACCCATGGGGCTACCTTCTGAGCCACCCATGGGGCTACCTTCAGGGCCACCCCTCGGGCTACCCTTGGTGCTGCCCTGGTGGCTACCCTGCACGCACCCGCTCCAGCAGCGCCGCCACATGCTCCAGCGGCGTCTGCGGCACGATCCCGTGTCCCAGATTGAAGATCAACGGGCGCCCGCGCATCGCACTGAGGATCGCCGCGACCTCCGTCGTCATCGCCGACCCGCCGGCCACCACCGCCAGCGGATCGAGGTTCCCCTGCACCGCCAGACGCGCTGGCAGCATCGCCGCCACCGCCGCGATGTCGCTGCCGGTATCCACCCCGACCGCGTCGACCCCGGTCGCCGCATACTCCCGCGTCATCACCCCCGCCAGCCTGGGGAACCCGATGATCGGCACGCCTGGATGCCGCTGCCGCAGCGCCGCGACGATCCGAACCACCGGTGCGATGCAGTGGGCTCGGAACAACGATGGCGACAGCACGCCGGCCCAGGAGTCGAACAGCATCAGCGCCTCGGCCCCAGCCGTCACCTGAGCCGACAGATAGGCGATCGAGGCCTCGGTCAGCACCTCGATCAGCCGCCGGAACAACGCCGGCTGTGCGTAGGCCATGCCTCGCACCGCGGCGAAGTCCTTCGACCCGCCGCCCTCGACCATGTAACAGGCAACGGTGAACGGCGCGCCCGCGAAGCCGATCAGCGTCGTGTCGGTGAAGCCTTCCGACGCCAGTCCTGCCCGCACCAGCCGCACCGTCTCCATGATCGGCGCCACCCGCTCCGCCACCCGCGCGGGATCCAGCGCCGCCACCCCGGCCGCATCATGTAATTTCGGCAGAACCGGTCCCTCGCCGGCCTTGAATGCCAACCCATGCCCCAGGGCCCAGGGCAGCATCAGGATGTCGCTGAACAGGATCGCCGCATCGAAGCCATACCGGCGAATCGGCTGCATCGTGACCTCCGCCGCCAGATGCGGCGTGGTGCACAGGGCGACAAAATCCGCCACCTCGGCGCGGACCGCCCGGTATTCCGGCAAGTATCGTCCCGCCTGGCGCATCAGCCAGACCGGCGGCGGCCATACGGCCTCTCCGCTCAGGGTCCGCAGCAACCGCTTCACGTTGACATCCATTCACTTGAGGTGGAACCGATCCGCCCGTCTCCAAGCGACCTGTCTCCAAGCTACCTGTCTCCAGGCGACTTGTCTCCAGGCTATCGGTCCCCCGGTCAAGCGACGAAAGCCGGCTCCGGCCGGGCGTCCGGTGTCACGCCCCGGCCGTGGGACAGCGTCAGCGTCCGCACCGAGGCCGCCGCGCGGGCCATCGCGCCAGACCAGTCGCCCGGCCGGTCCTGCCGAAATATCATCATCCCAGGATACCATGGACTGTCGAGCCGCTCGCTCAGCCAGCGCCAGCAACCGTCGTACCGGTCGAGCAGGAAGATCGGTTTGCCGACCAGCCCGGCCAGATGCACGACCGAGGTATCAACGCTGACCACCAGGTCCAGGCCGGCGATGATCGCGGCGGTATCGGCGAAATCCGCCACCTCCGGCATCGGATCGCACATCACCAGACCCGGCGGTCTTGGCTGCCGCGCCGCCGGACCCGCCTGCAAACTGACGAATGACACGCCGGCAACGTCGAACAACGGCGCGAACGCTGCCAGCCCGGCGCTGCGCCGTTGATCCAGCGTGGCAAAACCAGGCAGCGAGGGCCTCGCCTGACCCGCCCAAACCAGCCCCACACGCAAACCGGCGGTCGGCAGACAGCCGGACCAGCGCCGGACCAGCACCGGGTCCAGAGCGATCGGCGGAACCGGCGGCACGCAATCGACCGTGCTGCCCAGCACCCGCGGCAGACTGAACATCGGACAGGCGAAATCGTGCGCCGGCAGACGATGCGCGTCGGTCACCACCTCGGCCACGCCCGGGATCATCCGCATCACCCGCGCCAGCGGCGCCGGCACACAGGCCACCACCCTAGCGCCGCGTTCGGCCAGCAGCGGCAGGTAGCGCAGGAATTGCAGGGTGTCGCCGAAGCCATCCTCATGCAACGCTAGGATGGTCAGGCCGTCCAGGCCATCGCCCGCACGCAGCGACGGCATCAGCCGAACGGGATCGATCATCGGTGCATCGGCCAGCTCCAGCCTGGCCTCGTAGTCCCGCCAGGCGCGCTTCCACAGGCCAGCCTTCAACAGGGCCACCGCCCGGTTGACCCGGAAATGGGGATTGCCCTGATGCAACGCCACGGCTCGGTCATGCGCGGCAACGGAATCGGTGAAACGACCCTCGACCGCCAGCACGATGCCGAGGTTTGACCAGCTCACCGCCGCATCGGGGTTCAGCGCGACCGCGCGCTCGAAGCTGACGATGGCGTCGCCGAATCGGTTGCCTTCAGCCCGCGCCAGCCCCATCAGGTGGTGGCACGCGCCGCTGTCCGGTCCGTCGGTCAGGACCTTCTCGGCCTCGGCCAGCTGGCCGATGTCGAGCAGGAAGTCGGCGAAGCCCAGGCGCAGGCGGTCGTCGCTCGGCGCCAACCGCAGGCAGGCACGAAATTGTCGGGCCACCAGCGCACGCGGCAGACGCGGCTGCAACCCGGCGAGGTCAAGGCACGGATGGTCGGCGTCCGGCCGGTCGTTCGCGACCTGCGTCAGCACGGCGGCCGCACGGGCGTCCTCGCCCATCGCGGCGATCGCCAGGCCTAGCAGCGTTCGCGCCTGTGGGTCGGCGGGATCGGCGGCCATCGCCACCCGTGCGGCGGTCTCGGCTTCGTGCCAGGCCCCGGATGACAGCAGCCGCATCGCCGCCAGAAGTTCAGGTGACGCCATGCCGGGCCTCCGCGAAAGCGTCAGCATGACGAGAGAAGGTTAACGCCCGGTTAGCGGTACGACAGCTCAGCACGCATTCGCATCCCCCGCGATCGGCGCTCCCGCGCCGACTGGCACGAACGTGTCCACCGGCCGTTCGGAAGGCTTGCACACCGGCACTTAAATCATGTCCCTGCCGCACCATTTCAGCTACAGACCGGATCGGATCGCAGAGCCGCTCGAGACGCGCCGCGTCCGCGATCAGGCGCGAGAACAGCTACCTCGAACGAACAACGACGTATCGCGCCTCTCTGATGCACGGTACTAATACCCGATCGCAAAGCAGCGACGTGTGGCACTTCTCCGATGCGCCATACTAGATGCCCACGCCAAGCCCATTTCGCCCCAATCCGGACGCCGCCACCCTCGGCATGAGAAGACCTTCATGACATCCTTTCCCTCGCCGCACCGGCTCGACGGCGCGGCTCCTGACCGCCGCACGATGCTCGCCGGCCTCGCCAGTTTTCAGGCACCGTCGACCCGCCGCAGCCTTACCCAGTTCGCGATCACCGCCGCGCCTTACGCCGCGCTGGTCGCGTTCATGTACTACGCCTACTATTACATCTCACCCTGGCTGAGCCTGGCGCTTGCCCTGCCGGCGGCCGGCTTGGTGGTCCGGCTGTTCATCATCCAACATGACTGCGGCCACGGCGCCTATTTCCAAGCCCGGTGGGCCAACCAGTTCGTCGGCTTGCTCTGCAGCCTGACCACCTTCACGCCCTACGAATTGTGGCGTCGGCACCATGCCGCCCACCATGCCGTCTGGAACAACCTCGACAAGCGACCCTCCGGCGGCGACATCTATTCCGGCTGCCTGACGCTGCGGGAATATGAAGCCCTCTCCCCGCTCAGACAGCGGCTCTACCGCGCCGCGCTCCACCCGCTTGTTTCCCAGCTTCTGCTGCCGCCGATCGTCTTCATCCTGGTCTACCGGATTCCGTTCGACACCCCGAAAGCCTGGCGCAAGGAACGCTTCAGCGTCTACCTGACCAACCTGGTCATCGGCGCCTTCCTTCTCAGCATGACGCTGCTGATGGGCTGGGAACCGGTGCTGCTGGTGCAGTTGCCGGTCATCGTCGTGGCCTCGATCATCGGCGTCTGGCTGTTCGCGGTGCAGCATCGCTTCGAACACGCCGTCTGGGCCCGGCAGGGCGATTGGACCGCCGCCGGTGCCGCACTGCACGGCAGTTCGTGGTTGCGGCTGCCGAAGATACTGCAATGGTTCACCGGCAACATTGGCTTCCACCACGTACATCACCTGATGCCCCGGGTCCCGAACTACCGCTTGCAGGCTGCCCATCGTGCCGAACCGGCGTTCGCCGCCAACGTGACGGGTTTGACGCTGTGGCAAGCTCTGCGGGCACCCAGCTTCACGTTGTGGGACGAGGCACGTGGCGCGATGGTCCGCTTCCCCAGACGGCGGCGGTAACATCGTTGCACGGCTGTGTTGGCCGGCGGGCAAATCCGTCCTGCCGGGTTGCCGAAGCCACGACCGTTTGGGTCCCGCCAGGATCTGCCGGCTGCAAATGGACCGGTTGGCGGTGGGGTAAACGCTCTGGGCCAAGCAACAGCGACACGTTCCGGAAGACGCTGGAGAAAACGCTTGCCGATCGCGCCCGCCCCTGGAGACCGCGATCCGCCGAAGTCGCGTGACCCGGGCGGACAACGCGACGCTGCCCGCCGACCCCAAATCGAACAGGCACACGTACGCGCGCACCACCTTCGGCCCGCGCTAGGGTATGATCCCGGTCGCCCGATTCGCGGCTGATCCTGACTTTCCTCTGGACCGGACCGAAACAAGGATGATCGCCCAACTCACCGGACGAGTGGACGCACTCTCCGACGGCACCTGCGTCATCGACGTGGCCGGCGTCGGCTATCTGGTGCAGGCTTCATCGCGCACCCTGGCCGTCCTGCCGCGACCGCCGACCCTGACCAAGGTGCTGATCGAGACCCAGGTCCGCGAGGACGCCATCATCCTGTATGGCTTCGCCGACACCGCCGAACGGGACTGGTTTCGCCTGCTGACCACCGTTCAGGGCGTTGGCGGCAGGGTCGCCCTCGCCATCCTGTCGGCGCTGTCGCCGCGCGACCTGGTCGGCGCCATCGCCGCCGGCGACCGAACCAGCCTGACACGGGCGCAGGGCGTCGGCCCGCGCCTGGCCATCCGGCTGCTGACCGAACTCAAGGACAAGATCGGCGCCATGCCGACCGCGACCGGCGTCACCCCCGCCCCGGTCGCCGACCCCACCCCGGCCGCCGATGCCCTGTCCGCCCTGGTCAACCTCGGCTATCGCCGACCGGAGGCGCAGCAGACCATCGCTCGGGTCCTCGAACGCCTCGGTGATGCCGCCACGCTCGACGTGCTGATCCGTGACAGCCTGAAGGAACTGGCGCAAAAGGCTGCCGGATGAGTGACCATGATGACCGCCAGGTCTCCGCCGCCCGTCAGCCGGAGGACGCCGCCGAGGCCTCCCTCCGGCCGCAGACCCTGGCCGACTTCACCGGCCAGAAGACCTCGCGGGAGAACCTGGCCATCTTCATCCAGGCCGCCCGATCGCGCGGCGAGGCACTCGACCATGTGCTGCTGCACGGCCCCCCCGGCCTGGGCAAGACCACCCTCGCCCAGATCGTCGCCCGCGAGCTCGGCGTCGGGTTCCGCGCCACCTCCGGCCCGGTCATCGCCAAGTCCGGCGACCTGGCCGCGATCCTGACCAACCTGCAGCCGCGGGATGTGTTGTTCATCGACGAGATCCACCGCCTGCAGCCGGCGATCGAGGAAGTCCTCTACCCGGCGATGGAGGATTTCCAGCTCGACCTGATCATCGGCGAGGGACCGGCCGCGCGCAGCGTGCGGATCGACCTGCCGCCGTTCACCCTGGTCGGCGCCACCACCCGCGCCGGCCTGCTGGCGACACCGTTGCGCGACCGCTTCGGCATCCCGCTCCGCCTGGTGTTCTACACGCCCGAGGAACTCCGCCAGATCATCGTCCGAGGCGCCCGCCTGCTCGGGCTGAACCTGACCGCCGAGGGCGCCGCCGAGATCGCCGGCCGGTCCCGTGGCACACCGCGCATCGCCGGCCGACTGCTGCGCCGGGTGCGCGATTTCGCCGCCGTGCAGGGCGACAGCCCAGTCGACCGGCCGATCGCCGACGCCGCGCTGAACCGTCTGGAGGTCGATCGCCTCGGTCTCGATGCGATGGACCGCCGCTATCTGCGCCGCATCGCCGATCACCACGCCGGTGGCCCGGTCGGCGTCGAGACGCTGGCCGCGGCGCTGGCCGAGGCACGCGACACACTGGAAGACGTCATCGAGCCCTATCTCATCCAGGAAGGCCTCATCCTGCGCACCAGTCGGGGCCGCATGCTGGGCGAACCCGGATGGCGGCACCTGGACCTGAAACCACCTCAGTCTGCCGCGCCGCTGCTCGACATCCTGGGACCCGAGGCGTGATGCGAGCTGATGTCCGCGCGCTCGGGTCCGGCGTCCTTTGCCATCGCCGGGCGAACGAGGGTTGGCCCCACAGACTTCGGGACAAGGCCGCCACAAGGAGAAATGTGTGGTCCGCCTCTCGCAATCTCCGTGCCAGACCCGACGACGGGCAGGCGTTTCAGCCCACCGCCCAAGCAGCTGGCCTCGCAAGGTATCGTCCTGGGCAGTGGCAGACAAACAAGCACGGCTTTACAGCACAGAACATCAAGCACCACGAAGCACCAAGGAGAAGCCGCGGCCCTGCCGCATCGCGCAGCGTAGCTGAGTGGATCAGCCCCGATGTCACGCGTGCCGCCAGCCCCGGCTTCATCCAACGCGGCCTGGTCCACGACAGGGCGATGCGTCGGGGCCTCGTGCGAAGCATCCTTCTGCCGTCTCCGTGGCGCTCCGTGGTCCTTCGCGTTCTCCGTGGTGAAGCCTTGCTTGCTTGCGAACCAACGAAGCCCAGACGGGCCGATCCTCGCTCGTCCGCGTATCGCGAAGACAAGAAGACCAACCTCCAATCGTTGCCTATCCTGATGCTTGCAGGGGTTGGCCCTGCTACAGACGACCTGGCGGGGCTGGATGCGGCAGGGTCGTCGGTGGCAAGCCAGGACTGCACCATATCGCAGGCGCGATCAGAATACCCGACCCAACCAGCCCCTGGACCGCCCGCTTAAATGATTGCTAATCCGCAATCCACCCACCGCTATTCCTTGCGCGTCTACTACGAGGACACAGATGCGGGCGGCGTCGTTTATCATGCCAACTACCTGCGCTATGCCGAACGCGCCCGCACCGAGGCCCTGCGCGACGCGGGCATCCCGCATGCCAGGCTGGTGCAACGATTAGGCCGGATGTTCATGGTGCATCGTGCCGAAATAGATTATGTGCGGCCCGCCAGGGTCGACGACCTGCTGGTTGTCGAAACGGAAACACTGGAGGTAGGCGGCGCGACGATCCTTTTGCGCCAGACGATCAGCGGCCCCGGCGGCGTGTGTGCGACGTTGCGCATCAAGCTCGCCTGCGTCAGCACGGCAGGAAACCGGGCGGCCCGCATTCCGCCGGAGTGGCGCGACGGCATGATCGCCCTGCGCCGTGCAGCAAACTCGCAAACCAAAGCATTTCATTACGCCGACACAAAGACGACCAAAGGGGATTAGATAGTGGATCGCGCCGTAGATGCGTTAAACCTGGGAACCGCGAACGGCGATCTGTCGCTCTGGGGCCTGTTCATGCAGGCCGACATCGTCGTCAAACTGGTCATGCTCGGTCTTCTGGCCGCCAGCGTCTGGGTATGGGCCGTGGTGTTCGAGAAAGCGACCACGATCAGGAAGGTCAACAGGGAGGCCAGCGCGTTCGAGGATCGCTTCTGGTCCGGCGGCAGCCTCGACGAACTGTTCGACCGCGAAGGCGCCAATCCGAACAGTCCCATCGCCTCGGTGTTCGCCGCGGCCATGGGCGAGTGGCGCCGTTCCGTCCGCGTCGCCGGCGCCGACATCTCCCAAACCAGCGTTCGCGAACGCATCGACCGAGCCATCAACGTCACCGTGCAACGGGAGATGGACCGACTGGAGCGATGGATGGTGTTCTTGGCCAGCGTCGGCGCCACCGCCCCGTTCATCGGCCTGTTCGGCACCGTCTGGGGCATCATGCACTCGTTCTCGGCCATCGCCGCCATGCACAACACCAACCTCGCGGTCGTCGCACCTGGCATCGCCGAGGCGCTGTTCGCCACCGCCATCGGCCTGGTCGCGGCCATCCCGGCCGTGCTGGCCTACAACCAGATCAGCAACAGCCTGGCTCGGTTCGCCGGCCGGCTCGACAACTTCGGCAGCGAATTCAGCGCCATCCTGTCCCGCCAAAGCGAAGAGCGATCCTGAATGACCCGATCCGCGCCATGCTGCCGCCAACGACTTGCTGCTGCCCCAATATGGTGCCGCTCGCGACGTGCTGCCGTCCACGACTTGCTGCCGCCCACGACTTGCTACCGCCCATGGCGTGTGCCGAGTGACCGAACGCCCGAATGACCGAACCCGAGGAGCGTAGCTGAGCCATGGCGTTTACCATGAACACCGGTGGCCGGGGCGGTCGCCGCGGCCGCTACCGCCCGCTGTCGGAAATCAACGTCACCCCGCTGGTGGACGTGATGCTGGTGCTGCTGATCATCTTCATGGTAACCGCCCCGCTGATGACCTCGGGCGTATCGGTCGATCTGCCGAAAACCGACGCCAAGCCGTTGAACAGCGACAGCCAGCCGCTGACCGTCTCCATCAAGGCCGACGGGTCGATCTTCCTGCAGGACCAGCCGATCGCGCTGACCGACCTCGTGACCAGGCTGCAGGCCATCGCCCAGAACAAAGCCGACCGCCGCATCTTCGTGCGCGGCGACAAGGATCTTCCGTACGGCCGGATCATGGAGGTCATGGGCACGATCACCCAGGGCGGCTTCACCAAGGTGGCACTACTGGCCGAACAGCCCGTCGCCCCGCCGTCTGCCCCACCGTCTGCTCCGCCAGCCAACGTCGCGCCGGCGGCCGGGCCGCGCAGATAGGGGTGATCAGGGCGTGCTGCAGCAGTTGTTCCGCGGCGGTGAGAGGACAGGCAGGCGCGCCTCGGGCATGACGTCACGCCTGCGAACCGGTCTGATCATCTCGGGCGGGCTGCATCTCGCGGTCCTGCTGTTCCTGCTGATCGGGCTGCCGTCGTTCGCCCCGAAGGACGAGGCGCCGCCGGAGACCGCGGTGGCGATGGTGTTCCAAGGCGCCGCGCAATCCTCGGTCCAGGCGCCGGCGAAGGCCCCGCTTCCGGCTCCGTCGAAAGAGACCGCGCCGCCGGCCCCACCGGTGGCGACACCACCGCAGCCGCAGCCGGTGGAACCGCCGCCGCCGCCGCCACCGCCGCCGCCGCCACCGCCGCAGCCTCATGTCGAGCCGGCACCCCCGGCACCCGCCCCACCGAAACCGGTGCCACCGCCGCAGCCTGCCCCCGCGCCGGACGTCGTTCCGCCGCCACCCCAGCAGCCGACGCCGCCCACGCCGCCGGCCCCGCCAACTCCACAGCCGCCCCTGCCCCTGCCGCCGCCACCGGCCCCCCCGCCACCAGCGCCACCCAGCACGACGTCGCAGCCCAATGTGACGAAGAACCCGGCCGCGAACAGCAGTTCGGTCGAGAACACGCTGGAGAAACTGCGCCAGCAGCTCGCTCAGACGCAGCCGCCGAAGACGCGGCCCAATCCGCGGGCCGGGGGCCAGCCGAACGGCGGCGGCAACCCGTTGGCGAATGACACCGCGGCACTCACCGCCGATCAGCGCGGCGCCATCGGCGCGCATGTGCGGGAGTGCTGGACCAAGGACGCCGGCGCGCTCGACATCGACAAGCAGCGCGTGCTGCTGACGGTCACCACCGACGCGGACGGCATCGCCCGCAGGGCCGAGGTGGCTGGTGCCGATATCGGCCGCATGAGCGACCCGCGGTTCCGCGCGTTTGCCGAGCGGGCACGCCGGGCGATCCTGGATCCGCAGTGCGCCAACCTGCCGCTGCCGAACGACGTTCTGGGCAAGATCAACGTGCTGACCTTCCGGTTCAGCCCGTGAGCGCGACCAACCAATACGAACTAGCGACGAAACCATCGTCCGCGTTGCAACAACGTTCGCAGAAGGAGGAAGACAACGGCATGATCCGCATTTCCAACCCGTCGTTCGGCCGCCGCGGCTTGATCTTTGGCGCGGCCGGTGCGCTGGCCGCCGCGCCGGTTCCGGTTCTTGCCCAGTCCGCGGGCGGCGGCCAGTCCGCCGTGATCGACGTCAATCGCGCCCGCACCGAACCAATTCCGATCGCCGTGCCGGATCTCGCCGGCCCCGACCCCGCCTCCACCCAGCTCGGCCATGACATCGCCGGCGTGATCAGCGCCGACCTGGCGCGCAGCGGCCTGTTCCGGCTGATCGCGCCGGCGGCCTTCATTCAGTCCAGCGTGTCCGCCACCGCCGTACCGAACTTCCAGAACTGGAAGCCGACCGGCGCCCAGGCCCTGGTGACCGGCAGCGTGCAGATCCTCGGCGGCGGCCAGGTACGCGTCGAGTTCCGCCTCTGGGACATCCTGCCGCAAACCCAGATCCAGGGCACCGCCTACACCACCACCCAAGCCAACTGGCGCCGCATCGCCCACATCATGGCCGATGTGATCTACCAGCGGCTGCTGGGCGAGAAGGGCTATTTCGACACCAGGATCGTCTACATCTCGGCCACCGGTCCGCGCGACCGGCGCACCAAGCGGCTGGCGATCATGGACCAGGACAGCGAGAACAACCGGCTGCTGACCGATGGAAGATGGCTGGTGCTGACGCCGCGCTTCCATCCCACCCGCGACGAGATCGCCTTCATGAGCTACGCCAACAATCGTCCTCGGGTCTACCTGTTCGACCTGAGCTCCGGCCAGCAGAGCGTCCTGGGTGACTTCGCCGGCATGACCTTCGCCCCCCGGTTCGCGCCGGATGGCAGCAGCCTGATCATGGCGGTGACCAACGGCGGCGGCTCCGACATCGTCTCGGTTGACCTGGCAAGCCGGGTCTCACACCGACTGAGCAACTCCGGGTCGATCGATGTCAGCCCCTGCTACAGTCCGGACGGCACCCAGATCGCTTTCGCCTCCGACCGCGGCGGTGACCAGCAGATCTACATCATGGGTGCCGGCGGCGGTGGCGCGAAACGGATCAGCTTCGGCAACGGCCACTATGCCACGCCGGTGTGGTCGCCGCGCGGCGACCAGATCGCGTTCACCCGTTATGCCGGCGATACATCGAACTTCGCCATCGGGGTGATGCACCCCGACGGATCCGGCGAGCGCATCCTGTCCGAGGGCTGGCTGGTCGAGGGCCCGACCTTCGCGCCGAACGGTCGCGTGCTGATGTTCTGGCGCGAAACCCGCGCCCAGAACGCACGCGGCCTTGGATTCTCATCAAGGCTCGTCTCGGTCGATATCACCGGGTTCAACGAGCGGCCGGTGGAGACGCCCACCGATGCCTCCGATCCCGCCTGGTCGCCATTGGGGACATAGAACATCTTCGCTAAAACAATGTTCGCGAGCATTTGCCGAAAGCCAGCACGAAGGGAAACCGCCGCGGACCGCCGCCCGAACGATCCTCCAGGGCACGGTCCCCCCCCCCGGCCGCGACAGGGGCTTCGCGCCACGGCGCGACACGGTCTTCGCGCGCCACGGCGGCCACGTGGTCTTCGCGCCTTGGCGCGGCACCCGGAGCCGAAGGCGGCAGGGCGATGTCATATCATTTCATAAGAATTCAGAAAATGTCGCCGCACTGTGCTGATTGGGCAACAAGAGACCTGAGGTCTGGCTAAAAAGCTTTCAGGAACTTGACCTTTATCCACTGGACACGTTAATCGCTATCGAGGACGGAACGGATTACCATTTCGTCTACGCGGGCTTGGCCCGTGGATCGGATTGCACCCCATCCAGGGACGAAGACAAGATGAACATCAAGATCCTCGGCGCCGCGGCGACCGTCGCCCTGCTCGCGGCGTGCTCCACACCTCCCAAGCCAGCGGCACCAACCTCCACAAGCGCCGGCATCGTGCCAGGCAGTCAGGAAGACCTGGTCGCCAATGTCGGCGACCGCGTGTTCTTCGGCTTCAACGTCGCCAGCCTGCGCGGCGACGCCAAGGACACATTGGACAAGCAGGCAGCCTGGCTCGCCAAGTATGGCAGCGTGAACGTGCAGATCGCCGGCAACTGCGACGACCGCGGCACCGAGGAGTACAATATCGCCCTCGGCGAGCGTCGGGCGAACGCAGCCGGGTCATACCTCCGGGCGAAGGGGGTTCCCGGTGCCCGCCTGACGACGATCAGCTACGGCAAGGATCGCCCAACGGCTCAGGGTTCCGACGAGCAGGCCTGGGCGCAGAATCGCAACGCGATCACCTCCGTCCACTAATTTTTCTCCCTACGGGTCGGCGCACGGCAAAAACTGCAACAACGTTTTGACCCGTTCGGATAATCTATCTGAACGGATTCCACCCTGACTGACGGTTAGGCCGGGTCGGCATCATTGGAAGGAGGCGATGAACCAGTTCGCGATCCTCTACGCCGAGCGCTTCACCCGGGAGGCCTGATGTGATGGTTCCAGATAAGAACAACAAGAGAGCGCCTCGCCTGGCTGCAGCCAAGCATCGGGCTCAGCCCGGTCAAATTGTGGGTCCTCGCCATGCTCGCCCCAAGCGGGGCTGTGCGTGGCTCCGGTCCCGCCGCAAGCGGCGAATTTGACTGGGCTTGCGCGCGATCGCCGACGCACTGCCAGGTCGGGGCGAAGCAACAGGTGCTTTGATCGAACCAAGGAACATGGGTCTGCGATCGGACACTGGTGCTTTGCGATCGGACACGGGTGCTGTGGTCATGAAGCGTGGTGCGCGCCGATCCAGCGCGCCTCGCCCATGATCTGGCCGGAGAACAGCATCCCGGTGCCCAGAAACGGCAGGCCCCCGGCGCGCAGAATGCCAGCCGTCCAGGTGTTACAGGTATACAGGCCGGAGTAGGTGTCGCGGGCGGCATAGAACACGCTGCCCGGATAAGGCCCATCCGCCAGCAGCATCGGCCGTCCGGCGGACGTGAGTTCAAGTTCGTTCCAGATGCCAAACTGGATCTGCTGCAAGCCGGCCTCGGAAACGTGCAGCACGACGGCGTTTGATTGACCGAAGGCAACCGCGGGCGGCGCGCGCAGGGCCGTCATCAGCAGCGCGCTGCGGCTAGGCAGCAAGGCGTTCAGCATGGCGCCAAAGGTCTTGCCGTGGTTGACCAAGAACTGGCGTTCGCCGAAGCCGAACGTCAGGAACCGGACGCCTGGAAATGCCGCCTCCAGGGTGCGCAACGGGCCGGTGATCTCCTGCACCGGCAGTCCGATGTCGGTGTGCCAGCCGCGACCGATCACATAGACGTAGGCGTCGTCGAACTGTGGGACAGGCGGCGGCACCGAACAGGCGGGGGTCAGCAGGGTCAGGGTCAAGCTGGCGATCGAAAGCCGACGGCATGACATGAGGGGCGCTGGTCTCCACGCTGGTCTCCAAGGGGCCGCTCAGGACGACCGCTGAGGGCGAAGCGAGTTCTGCCTCTTGCGCGCCAGCCATGTCTAATCGGACAATACCGCCTTTGATAGAGCTGCCCCAAGGGTATCATGATCCCCCGCATTGAATTCGACCCAACCGCGCCCGCGCCGCTGGATGGCATCCGGGTGGTGGATCTGTCCCGCCTCGTCGCGGGCAACATGGTCAGCCTGCAGCTCGCGGATCAGGGTGCGGAGGTCATCAAGGTCGAGGACCCGAAGCTCGGCGACCCACTGCGCGCCTGGCGGGTCAACGGCGTGTCGCTGCACTGGAAGGTCTACGCGCGGAACAAGAAAAGCCTGGCGATCAACCTGCGTCCCCAGGCCGGCCGCGATGCGTTGCTCGATCTGCTGGCGACAAGCCAGGTGCTGATCGAAAATTACCGCCCCGGCACGCTGGAACAGATGGGCCTGGGGCCCGACGTGCTGCATGCGCGTAATCCCGGACTGGTCATCGTTCGCATCACCGGCTTCGGCCAGGATGGGCCTTATCGCGACCGGCCGGGCTTCGGCACATTGGTGGAGGCAATGTCGGGGTTCGCCTCGAAGAACGGTTTTGCTGATCGTCCGCCGGTGCTGCCGCCGCTGGCGATGGCCGATATGGTGTCCGGTCTGTATGGCGCATACGCCGTGATGGTTGCCCTGCGCGTGGTGGAGCGCGGCGGCAAAGGGCAGACCATCGATCTTCCGCTGCTGGAGCCGATGATCTCGGTGCTCGGGCCGGACGCAGCGACCTACAAGGTATCGGGTGCGAAGCCGCGCCGGACCGGAAGCCGATCACTGACGACCTCGCCGCGCAACGTCTATGCCACCAGCGACGGGCGGTTTGTCGCGATATCAGCCTCGATCCAGGCCATGGCGGAGCGACTGTTCCGTGCCATCGGACGCGCCGACATGATCGAGGATGCGCGGTTCCGCACGAACACAGACCGGGTCCGCAACATCGACGCCTGTGACGGCATCGTGGCGGCCTGGATCGTCGAGCGGACGCTGGCGGACAACATGGCGGTGTTCGAAGCGGCCGAGGTGACCGCGACGCCGATCTACGAGATCGACCAGTTGATGGACGATCCGCATGTGCAGGCCCGCGGCGTTCTGGTCGAGGCCCCGGACGACGAGATCGGATCGGTGCTTATGCATAACATAATCCCACGGCTTTCGGAGACGCCGGGCCGGCTGCGTGCGGCTGCCCCGACGTTGGGCCAGCATACGCGAACGGTTCTGGGCTCGATCGGCTATGATGCCGCACGCCTGGGCCTGCTGGCCGCCGAGGGCGTGATCAAGGAGGGTTGACGATGCGCGACGATCTGCCGGTGTGGCGCTCCCTGATGTTCGTTCCCGTGACCGCGGAGAAGTTCGTTCGAACCGGGGCCGACCGCAGCGCGGACGCCATCATCCTGGACCTTGAGGACGCGGTCGCGCCGTCGCAAAAGGCGCACGCACGGACACTCATCGCCGGTGCCATACCGCAGGTCTCACGCAATGGGGCCGATGTCGTGGTGCGGGTCAACCGTCCCTGGCGGCTTCTGGTGCGTGATCTGGAGGCGGCGGTCATTCCGGGTGTGACGGCCTTGATGCTGACCAAGGTCGACAGTCCCGAACACGTTCATGCCTGCGCCGAGATCGTCGCGGAACTGGAGGCCGAACGCGGACTGCCGGCTGGTGCGATGAAGTTTATCGCGCTGGTTGAAAACGCTGTTGGTTTCTTCCGCATCGAGCAGATCGCCAAATCGCATCCTCGGGTGGTGGGGCTCAGTCTCGGATCGGAGGATTTTGCCGCCGATGTCGGCATGCAGTCCGAGCCCGAGGGTCTGTTCTATCCCAAACAACAGACGATCTTCGCTGCCAGGGCGGCCGGCATCATGCCGATGGGCTTCATCGGGTCGATCGCGAATTTCCGCGATCAGGCGGCGTTCCGAACCATCGTGCGGCGTTCGCGGCGGTTGGGGTTCATCTGCGCGAGTGCCGTGCATCCGCTGCAGGTCGCGGTGCTGAACGAGGAATTCTCGCCTGATCCGGCCGAGGTTGAAAAGGCCGAACGGATGATCGCCGCGTATGACGATGCTTATGCGAAAGGCCTGGGTGCGGTCCAGTTCGAGGGCGCGATGATAGACGTTCCTGTTGTGGAACGGGCAAGAACAGTGGTGAACCGGGCGGCGGCATTGGGTGCGCGGATGAGGTAGCGGGTTGGGAGGGGCAGCGGCCCCTCCCGTTCATCGCCCGAAAGCGTGATCGCTTCAGGTTGAAGCGGTCACACTTTGATTACGGTTGTTTCGGAGGACGATTGGCGTCCGAGGCTGGTTCAACCTCAGACGCTCGCGCTTTAAATCAGTGCGCGTTCCGGTGCCCGACAGCCCAGACATAATCCGCCACCGCCCCGATGTCGGCCTGCGACAGTTGCACACCCCCCATTGGCGGCATGGAGCCCGTATGGTTTTTCGGCTTCGGCACCCCGTGCTCGATAGTCTGGGTAATGCCCTGCACGCTGCCATTGCTCCAGGCCCACTTGCCGCTCGCCAGATTCGAACCAACGCCCGAACCCATCGCATCGGCGCCATGGCATCCGGCACAGGTGCCATTGGCGGCCTGGCCGTGGAATATCCGGTCACCCAAGGCAACCTGATCGGGCGAGCCGCCCGGCGGTGTCGGCAACGGCCCCTGACCCGCGTCGGGATGGATGCCTTCCGGGGGCAGAGCCTGTCCCGCCGCCATGGCTTGCTCGCTTGCCGGCGTCGGCGCGGCGGACGCGATGCCGGCGGCCTTGTTGTCGCCCTGGTAGGTCACCCGCCAGATCTCGCCGCCCTGATCGTCGGAGATATACAACGCGCCGTCAGGCGCCACCGCCAATCCGGTCGGCCGATGCACCGCTCGGCCAGGCTGCTTCTGCGGCCCGGCGAAGCCATCTGCGAAGACGACAAACGGCCCCTTGGCCTTGCCGTCGGCCATTGGCTGAAACACCACGTTGTAGCCGCCTTGTTGACCAGGAGCGCGGTTCCAGGAGCCGTGGAAGGCGAGGAAGGCACCGTCCTTGTAGGCGGACGGAAACCCGTTGCCTTCATAGATCAACATATCGTTCGGCGCCCAATGCGCCGGAAACGCCGCGACCGGCTCCAGCTTCCTGGCACAGACGCCAAGCTTCTTGCCGCCGTCGCCACCGTATTCCGGTGCCAGAACGAGTTTCTTCTGGTCGTAGTCGTAGTAGCACTCGGGCCAGCCATAGTCGCCGCCGCGTTGCAGATGAACCAGTTCCTCGGCCGGCTCGTTCTGGCCCTGGACCATGGTGTAGAGCTTGGGCCAATTTTCGAACAGCTGGTCGCGGCCGTGCTGGGTGGCATAAATCCGGCCCGCGGAGTCGATGGAGAAGGCTTCGCCGTTGCGGATCCCGGTGGCGAAACGTGCTGCCGCGGAGAACCGCTGATTCAATTTGTTGGCGTCATAGCGCCAAGTGCCGCCACGGGTCAGCAACTCGGTGCAAGGGCTGATGCCGGGCACCAGGGGAATGCGGTTCTGACTCTGGCAGGAGTTCGTCGCCGACCCCTCGTCGACGTACATGTTGCCCTGGCGATCGATCAAAAACGGATGCATCGGATGATCGCCGCTCAGCGGCAGGCCGTACAGGACGGTCTCGGGCTTTCCGGTCGGCACGCTGCCTTTGGCCGGCAACGCGTAGCGCACGATCTTGTCGTCGGTTTCCGCGTAAACGTAATTCTTGTAGAGCCCGATGCCGGTGCCGCCATGGTCGCCGCGTTGCCCGGCGTTGAAGGCGGGCCCGAAGCGTTCGATCTTGTCGGCCTTGCCGTCACCTGATGTATCCTGCAGCGCGAGCAGCATGCCGCCGGCGGGGGGCGTATCGTTCTGATAGTAGGTGCCACTCCAGGTGTTGGCGTAGACGACCCCGTTGGCCGCGACCGCCATGTGCCGAACATGGCCGAGATGGTCGGCAAATACGGTGGCACAGAAGCCCGGGGACAGGGTGATGCCGCCGGCGTCGGTCTTGCATTCTGTCGATTGCTGGGCGGTCGAGGGCTGGGCGGCTGGTGGTTGAGCGGTCGATGGCTGGGCACGCGGCGACGGCCCTGTCGTCAGCCACAGCGTTGTCGCAAGGGCGGTGGCACCCGCGAGCGCGGCGATCCTTCCCGTCTTCACCTGAAAGTTCATTTTTTAGCATTTCCCCCATATCGAGCACGTTCGGGCGCTGCACGGATGAGCCTGGCGCGGTGGCCGAGGTCGCAGCAGGAGAAAGCTAGTTTGATAAATGGCGCCGATGCAATCCCCCTCCGTTGGAACTGCCCACCACCGGACTAGAACCGGTACGTCGTTTCGAACTGCGGATTTTAAGTCCTTTCAGCATGTCGTGTTATCAGTAACTTATGGGCCAATCTCCGGTAATGGCATCAATATGGTATAACGCGACGCAAACTTTGATCTATCCTATCGCGGCCTGAGCACGCTTTTGATGAACGCCTCGACCCGCGCATCAGCTTCCGGATCGTCAGTGATCGGCCGCGCCGCCAGCTTCAATCGCTTCGATTTCGCGTAGACCACATTCGCAGGCGGTTGAAGGGCAACTGCCGATCCATCATCATGCGTTTCTCGTCGACGCCGAGGGCAAGCTCAAAGAATGACCGGTGAAGTCTGGCGCCTCAGCCGCACATAAATCGCCTCCCGGACATCGTCCGGCAGATCACCCAGATTCACCCAGGTTGACGTACCGGGCGCGCGAACAAACCATTCCCGACCAACACTCCAGTCTTCCAATGGCAATTTCGGCTCATCCCCGTACGGCTTAGAAGATGCCATCTGTGCGATCCAGTGCGACTACTCCCTTCGGCCTCGTCAAGTTGTTGGTAAAGCCGAAGGCAGGGCCAATAACATGCCGACAGACCACCTCCACATTGCGGTCGCGGCTCGCTTCGCTCCTGCCAGGGCAATGGCGATCGCTTCGCCAATCCCATGCTGCGCGCCCGTAACCAATGCCGCCTGTCCCATCAGTTCTGTCAGTTTTCGTTCCTGCTCCTATCCGCGGTATAGCATCTCCGGTGAACCGTCACCCAGCTAGCTCCGGGTGCCGGGTGTGAAAGTCGGTGACCGACTGAAACGCGTGCGCAGCACGCAGCAGAAGCGGCTCTGCCAGATGCTTGCCGACCAGTTGAAAGCCAACCGGCGCACCCCGTTTGTCGAACCCACCATTCAGCGTGATCGCCGGCATGCCGGTGAAGTTGAACTCGGCCGTGTAGCGCAGCAAATGCGCAAGATCGCCCTTCGACATCTCGACCCATTCCGCGGCACTCGGTGTCGTGGTTTTCATCACCGGCACCAGCAGTACATCGACGTCCTGCATCGCCGCGGCCACTTTTCCAGCGAACTTGCCGCGGGTGATCTGCGCCTTGCCCAGATCCATCGTACTCACCGACGCCGCGCCGGCCAGGAATTTGCCAAGCCCCGGCCCATACTCCTTCGCTCGGTCGGGATAGGTTTTTTCATGGGCGATCGCGGTTTCCGTCATGCACAGGTGGCCCCAGGCGGTCGCCGCCTCGGTGATCGGTGGGAATGTCACCGGCACCAGCCGAGCGCCCAGCGTCACCAGAGAGTTGCTTGCCGCCAACAGCACGGAGAGCAGCTCGTCGTCGAGGCCGTCAAACGCGTACTCCTGCGCGATGCCAATGCGCAGGCCGCGGATGCCGCCATCGAGTTCGCCAAGGTAGTCGGGCACTGGCGCCAGCAGCGCTGTGGTGTCGTTCGGATCGGCGCCCGCGATGGCCGCCAGCACGGCGGCGCAATCGGCGGCGGTGCGGGTCATCGGGCCAATGTGATCAAGCGATTCCGACAGATGGCAGATGCCGTAGCGACTGACCCGTCCCCAGGTCGGCTTCAGCCCGGTCAGCCCGCAGCCCGACGACGGATAACGGATCGAGCCGCCGGTGTCCGATCCGAGCGACGCGTAGCACAACCCGGCCGCCGTCGCGGCACCCGAACCGCTCGACGAACTGCCTGTCCAAACCTCGGTGTTCCACGGATTGAGCGGCGTCGGCATGTTCGGATGGTGGGTCGCGTAGGCGCCCTCGGTCATCGTCAGCTTGCCAAGGATGATGGCGCCGGCGCGCTCCAGCCGTTCGACCACGGTTGCGTTGTACGGCGGGACAAAGTCCTTGTGGATGAACATGCCGGCCGCGGTTGGCGCGAATGTGGTGTAGCACAGGTCTTTCACCGCGATCGGAACGCCATGCAGTGGGCCGCGCCAGAAGCCGCGTCTGATTTCGTGCTCCGCGACACGGGCTTGCGCCATCGCTCGGTCGGCCAGAAGTGTGGTGTAGGACTTCAGGCTGCCATCGTGCTGCCTGATGCGCGCCAGCAAAGCTTCGGTCACCGTTGTTGGCGTTATGGCGCCGGATTTCAGTCTCGCCGACAGATCCATCAGGCTGAGATAGTGCAAGGGTTCAGATGTCATTGCAGTGCAACTCCAGCTTAGTGGTTATCGAAGAGGGCGGGCGAGTTTGGCGCGAATCGCGTTTGCCTCAGCCGGTGTTGGGCACGCCGGATTGCGCGCCGGCGCAGCCGCAAGCTTGCTGTGTGTCACGCCGCCGCACGGAGATGGGTGCGGCTGGTCATCAGCGGTTGGATGCGCTGGCCGAACTGGTCCATGCCGACGACAAAATCGTCGAACGTCAGCATGATGCCGGCGGTAGCGGGCACCGCGGCTGCCTCATCCAGCATGCGTGCGATGTTGGCGTAGGAGCCGACCAGGGTGCCCATGTTGAAGTTCACCGGCGATGTTGTCTGCGTCATCCAGCGTGCCGAGGAACCGGCATCGGCGTTGCTGTCGGCGCCGGCCTGGAGGCCAAGATAGGACAGCGCCTCGGCATCCGCGCCGTCGACATAGCATTGCCATTTGGCGAACGCGGCGTCATCGGTTTCGTCGGCGATAACCATCATCAGCGGATAGCTGCCGACATTGCGTCCGGTTTTCGCCAGTTCCGCCGATAGCCGAGCATTGGTGGCGGCGTAGGCGGTGGGCGTGTTGAGCCCGCTGCCGACGCAGAAATTGTAGTCGGCAAACGCGGCTGCGAACTGCATGCCGCGTGCGCTCTGACCGGCGCATACCAGCGGCACCGACGCAGCCGGGCGAGGGCTCAGGCGACAGTCGTTCATGGTGTAGAATTCGCCCTTGAAGTCCGAGTGTCCTTCGGTCCAGAGCTGGCGCAGGATGGTGGTGTACTCGGTCAGCATGTCGTAGCGACGCTCGTAATGTGCCTCGCCCGGCCACAGGCCCATCTGGTCATATTCGGCTTTCGCCCAGCCGGTGATCAGGTTCACGCCGAACCGGCCGGGCGCTATGCTATCGATGGTGCTGGTCATGCGCGCAACGATCGCCGGCGGGATGGTCAGCGTCGCGGCGGTGGCATAGAGCCGGATGCGGCTGGTGACGGCAGCGAGCCCGGCCATCAGGGTAAAGGATTCGAGGTTGTGGTCCCAGAACTCGGACGCGCCGCCGAAACCGCGCAGCTTGATCATCGACAGCGCAAAATCCAACCCATACTGCTCGGCCTTCCGCACAACGGTGCGGTTCAGCGCGAAGCTCGGTTTGTATTGTGGCGAGGTCTTGGAGATCAGCCAGCCGTTGTTGCCGATCGGAATGAATACGCCAACATCCATGAGTTCAGCTCCGTAATGGATCTACCGTTGCCTGGGCACCGCACGCCTGGATGCCGGCTCAGGCCGCGATCGTGCGTGGCTGTTTCATCGCGGTATCCTCGACTGGAGGACGATCCTCCAGCAGACGCACATCGGTGGCGGACCAACTGGCCACGGCTTGATCGCCGATATCGATCGGATCGACGAAGTAATTTTCGTCCAGCACATTGGCGACGAACTCCTCGCCGTTGGCGAGATCGATCGTGATCTTGACGTATGAGCCCTGGTTTTCGATGGTGTGGACCTCGCCGGTGACGCTGTTGGGCAACTCACGCCGCAGCTCACCCGGGGCCGGCCGGCGCACCGCGATGCGGTCTCGGCGGAGCGAGGCGAACAAGGTTTCTCCGGCCGCCACCCGGGCACCCTTGAGCGGCACATCGATATGCGCGCCGGTGCCGGTCAACATCATTGCCCGGCCATCGGCCAAGCGCTCGACCGCGCCGGACAGCACGTTCTGGCCGCCGATGAAGCGCGCGACGTAGGCATTGCGTGGGTGCAGGAAGATATCACGCGCTGAGGCGGCCTGCTCGATGCGGCCTTGTTCCATGACCACCACGGTATCGGCGACGGCGGTTGCCTCGAGCTGGGTGTGGGTCACGTGGACGAAGGTGATGCCAAGCTCGCGCTGGATGCGCCGTAATTCGCCGCGCATGCGCAGGCGCAGGTATTCGTCGAGCGCCGATAGTGGCTCGTCCAGCAGCAGCACCTGCGGGTTGGTGATCAAGGCCCGAGCCAATGCAACCCGCTGTTGCTGGCCGCCAGACAGTTCCGATGGCAGCCGGTCGGCAAATGCCTCCAACCGCACCTTCTCCAGCAGCGTCCGCGCGGTGGCGTGGCGTTCGGTCTTGCCGATGCCGCGCATCTTCAGGGCGAAGGCAACATTGTCGATCACGCTGCGATGCGGGAACAGCGCGTAGCTCTGGAACATCATCGCGGTGCCACGTTCAGCGGGGAGCAGGGTGGTGACGTTACGGTTGCCGATCAGTACATCGCCGGAGGTTGGAAATTCGTGACCGGCGATCATGCGCAGGATAGTCGTCTTGCCGCAGCCGCTGGGCCCCAGCAAGCAGCAATAGGCGCCGTTATCGACGCGAAGATCGAGCTGGTTTACCGCCGGCGGCGCACCGGGCGTATAGATCTTGGACACAGCGACGAGTTCGATCTGGCCGTTTTTCGGGGCGGTGGCCATGGCGGGTCTCCCGTGATCGGTGGAAAGCGTCGCGTCAGTGCGAAAGCCGGCGGTGGATGCCGCGAGGTGGCGCGATCGCCGTCGCTGGATCAGGGCGATCGAGCCGAGGGCGGTGCCGATCACGACGAACGACACCAGCGTGGTGACCGTGCCGACGGCGTACAGCGCCGGCGACGTCACGTTGGTGGTCATCGCCCAGATCTCCAGCGGCAGCGTGTTCTGGCTGCCTGCCGTCAGCACGGTGCGGGCGAACTCGTCGTAGGACAGGGTGAAGCCGAACAGGGCAACCCCGATGATGCCGGGTAGCAGGATCGGCAGCGTCACCTCCCGCGTGCCCTGCCAGGCTGTGGCGCCAAGATCTTGCGCGGCTTCTTCGTACGATCGGTTGAAGCGACCGATCACGGCGAACATCACCAGCAGGCCGAACGGAAGCGTCCAGGTTAGCTGGGCGCCGAGGCCGGAACTGCGCCAATCGGTCTGCCAGCCGAGCAACTGGTAGATCAGGGAAATGCCCAGCCCGACGAACAGGCCCGGCATCACCAGGCTGGCGATCACCATGTAGAACACGACGCCTGAGCCGAAGAAGCGGCGGCGGAAACCAAGTCCGGCGCTGACGCACATCAGTACCGAGATGACGGCGACGACCGCGGCCAGTTCGATCGAGCGGACGAAAGTGCCGGCAATGTCGCCGCTGCGCCCGTTATCGATCAGTTCGTGGAACCAGTGCGTCGAGACGCCGCGCAGCGGGAAGGTCAGACCGCCTTCCGGTCCCTGGAAGGACAGGATGTAGATGACCACCATCGGCCCGTACAGAAACGCCAGGAACAGCACGAAGCAGAGGGTCAGCGCGTAGAACGTCCACGGGCGATTGTTGGCGATCGTTGTTTGCATGGTGTTGTCCATCAGGTGGCGAGTTCCTTGCGCACATCGACAACGCGAAGGATCCCGGCCACCATCATCATCACCACGATCACCAGGACGACGGCACTCGCCGCTGCCGGCGGATACTGTAACGCGGCGATCTCGTTCTGCAGTGCCGACACGACCGAAGCGCTTTGACCGCCGCTCATGACCTTGACGACGAAGAAGTCGCCCATCACCTGCGTCACCACGAAGATCGAGCCAAGCGCGATACCGCTTTTGCAGAGCGGCAGTACGATCTCGCGCAGGATGGTCCAGCGCGACGCCCCGGCATCCTTTGCCGCCTCGATCAGGCGTGTGTCGATGCGGGCCATCGAGTTGAAGATCGGCACCATCATGAACAGGGTGAACAGGTGGACATAGGCGACGATCACGGCGAAGTCCGAGAACAGCAGGAACTCCAGCGGGTGCGAAATCAGGTGCATGCGCAGCAGCGCCGAGTTGATGATACCATTGATTCCAAGGAACGGAATCCAGGAGATCATGCGAATGATCGTGGAGGTCCAGAACGGCACCGAGCACAGCAGGAACAGGCCGATCTTGAGCAGCAGGCTGCGGACGTGGAACACCAGATAATTGGCTAGGCGGCATGCCGATCGGCATCAAGGATTTGGTGGCAACCAGGGACATCCTGACGGTGATGGGCTCGCCGCTGTACCGTGACTTTGTGCCGGATGAGGACGATATCGCGGTCGAGCGATTGAAGGCGGCGGGCGCCGTCATTATCGGCAAGACCAACGTCCCGGAATTCGGCTACAGCGGCGTCGGGCACAATCCGGTTTTTCCTACCACACGCAATCCGTGGAACACGGCGATGACCTCGGGCGGGTCCAGCGCAGGGTCGGGGGCATCGGTTGCGGCGGGCATGGCACCATTTGCTATTGGCAGCGACGGCGGCGGATCGGTGCGCATCCCTTCCGCTCTGTGCGGGCTTTATGGCATCAAGGCGTCGATGGGCCGGGTGGCGCTATATCCAGGCTGCCGTGACGAACGATATCCTGGCGTATCGAGCTGGGAATCCCTGGAACACATCGGGCCGATGAGCCGCACCGTCGCTGACTCGTCGTTGCTGCTGAGTGTAATTGCCGGACCGGACCCGCGCGACCGCTACTCGATTCCCGCTGCGGATTTTGACTACGTCGAAGCCACCAAGGGCGACATCAAAGGTTTGCGAATTGCCTACAGCGAGGACTGGGGCTTTGCGGCCGTTGGCCCTGAGGTACGTCGTGTCGTGTCCGAGGCTGTCGCGGCGTTTGAAAGTGACCTGGGTTGCACGGTTGAGCGGGCCGATCCGGGCTTTGGCGACGAGTCCGCGACGTTCTGGGCGTTGGTTGCCGCGGATACCGACCTGATGGCATGCGACGGATGATGAAGGGCCACGAGCGGGCGATGTCGCCGCATCTGGTCGACCTGCTACAGCGGCTTTGGACGCCCGAGGATTTTACCAGTGCTCGGATGGGCCGCCAGCGGCTATGCAACGTCATGTGGCGCTTCATGGCCAAGTATGACCTGCTGGTGACGCCGACTGTCGCAGTGCCGGCGTTCCCGGTGCACATGCAGGGACCCGAAGTCATTGACGGGCGCATGGGACGCCCGGCGGACTGGCTTTGCTTCACCTTCCCAGCCAACATGACGGGTCAGCCCGCCGCCAGCATTCCCGCCGGCTTTACGCGCGATGGGCTGCCGGTCGGCTTGCAGATCATTGGCCGTCACCTCGACGACAAGAGCGTGCTGGGTGCGTCCGGCGCTTTCGAGCGTGCGCGTCCGTGGGCGGCGAAGTGGCCGGGTGTGCTGGAGCGGTTCGGGCTGTGATTGCTTGCGCGGATTATACCTTATTCCGCAGCCGGTGTCCGATCCTTACGGCAGCGCAAAAGCGGTTGGATGCGCGTGCCAAAGTCCTCCATCCCGACAATGAAGTCGTCGAAGGTCAGCATGATCCCTTTCACCCCCGGCATGGTCGCCACCTCATCCAACATCTCTGCGACGTGGCCATACGATCCCACGAGCGTGCCCATGCTGAAATTGATCGGCGACGCGGAGCGCTGGATCGTGGTGGCCATCGAGGTCTCGGACGGCGCGGTGTCCTCCGACGCCTTGCCCAGAAGATGAGCCAGTGCGTCCTGATCCGCACCGGCGTTGTAGTTATCCCATTTCGCCATCGCCGCGGCGTCTGTTTCATCGGCGATGACCATATAAAGCATGTAACTGCCGGCATCCCGCCCGGCCTTGTCGGCGTGGGCCAGCATACGGGTCGGCACCGCGACGCCTTTGGTCGGCGTGTTCAAACCCTCGCCAAAGCAGAAATTGAAGTCGCAGTATTGCGCGGCGAATTGCATGCCGCGATCGCTCTGGCCGGCTGCCACAAGCTTCACCGGACTGGCGGGACGGGGGCTGAGCTTGCAGTCCTCCATCTGGAAATACCTGCCCTTGAAGTCGCTGCTTCCAGTTTCCCAAAGCTCCTTCATGACAGTAACGTATTCCGTGCTGTAATCATATCGACTACCGAAATGCCCGTCGCCCGGCCAAAGTCCCATCTGGCTATACTCGATCTTGTGCCAGCCGGAGACGATGTTCACCCCGAAGCGGCCACCCGATATATCCGCGATAGTCGATGCCATGCGGGCGACAATCGCCGGCGGGATTGTCAATACGGCTACGGAGGCATAGAGTCTGATCCGGTTGGTAACCGACGCCAGCCCCGCCATCAGTGTGAAGCTCTCCAGCCCATGATCCCAAAACTCGGTCTTTCCGCCGAATCCGTGCAACTTGATCATCGAGAGGGCGAAGTCCAAGCCGTACGCTTCAGCCTTGAGCACGACCTTTTTGTTCAGTTCGAAGCTCGGCATGTACTGGGGCGACGTGGCTGAGATGATCCAACCGTTGTTGTTGATCGGAATGAAGACGCCGATATCCATTTTTACCCTCATCGTCGCTGACGCTGAAATATAGCAAACTGCGTGCCAAGCGGTCTGCGCGGCGGAGTTCCACGCGTGCTGGTAAGATCCCGCCCGGTTGCGCGACAGGCGTCCCTTTGTGATGGCTTAGGGAGTGACAGATTTTTACGGAATCGGCCTGGAATGTCTGCCATGCTAGACCAGATGTTCGCCTGAGATAGGGGCGACCCGTCTCACAGTATGCAGGCTTTCGAGGGTTGCACCGGGTGGTCCGGTGCCGAGCCTCATGCATAGGAGACGGGTCGCCCCTATCTCAGGCGAACATCTGGTCTAGATAGCCGACCGATATGACCTATCCTTATCGACTGCCTCCGGCCGGGACGGCTGCGTTCAAGGCTATAATATGGCGCTGGCTCCTAATCCCGGGCCCGGTCGAGGCCTTTGATCGGGCCATCCCGGTCGACCCCGGTGCCTGGCGTACGCCGGCAAGGCCGCAGCACTGATTCGGCGAGGCCAGTCACATCGCGCCACAGCCGGACAGTCGCTTTGGGTATGCGTCACCCTGACGGACCCGCTCGGGGTTGCCGCCGGATCAGCTATTGGCCTATCAGCTGGGCTTTTGCCTGTAGATTGATCATGTCATCCGGCGTGGCGGCCCCCCCGACAGCAACCCGCCCGCATGCTATGGCATGGTTCCTGCAGCATGTCTCTGCTGATGGCGAAGATCATTATGGACAATTCGGGTATCCGATCGGTCTCCAGTCCAATGAACTGATGCAAGAAAATCTTAAAGTATAGGTAATTCTGTTTGATACCAAACTAGTTGACCGTTTGCGCAGGAGAGTTTGATGAACCGGATAAAAGGCAAGAATTGCGTGGTCACCGGTGGCGCCCGCTGCATCGGCCGAGCAGTCGCGCTGGCGTCCGGGAAGGCGCGGATGTAGCGATACTTGATCGCAATCAAGACCTGGCAAGAAAGACGGCCCACGATGTCATGGCCCTCGGCGTCTCCGCCTGTGCCGTGACGGTTGACGTGTCTGACGAATCCTCCGTCGCTGCCGCATTCACCCAAGTCGCCGAACAACTCGGCACCGTGATGTCCTGGTCAACAACGCCGGCATCGGCGACAGCGGCCTTGTCGTCGACATGTCGGTGGACGCCTGGGACCGAGAGTGTCAGGTCCTTTGTGTAAGTCGGTTTCCGTGGCTTCCTTAACCCAAGGGAGACCCACGATGAGAGACATACGACCCGAAGTGCTGGACGAGCTTTTGTCTGGCTACGAGAAACCCTCCGATCTGCTCGGCGAGGACGGCATCTTCCGCCAACTGAAGAAGCGCCTGCTCGAGCGCGCCTTGAACGCTGAGCTGTCTGAGCACGTTGGCTACGAGAAGGGCGAGCGGTCCGGCCGGCGCGGCGCCAACAACCGCAACGGGCACACGGCGAAGACCGTGCTGACGGACGAGGGCGCGGTGACGCTGTCGGTGCCACGCGACCGCGACGGGACGTTCGAACCGGCGATCGTGCCGAAGGGGGTGACGCGGCTGGAAGGTTTCGACGGCCAGATCATCAGCCTGTATGCGCGCGGGCTTTCGGTGCGCGACGTGCAGGCGCACCTTCGGCAGATGTATCAGGTAGAGGTGTCGCCCGACCTGATCAGCCGTGTGACGGACGCGGTGCACGAGGACGTGCTGGCGTGGCGCAACCGCCCGCTGGAGGCGGTCTATCCGGTGGTGTTTCTGGACGCCCTGCGGGTGAAGATCCGCCATGACGGGGTGGTCAAGAACAAGGCGGTCTACGTTGCGCTGGCCTTGACGTGGTCGGGCGAGAAGGAGGTGCTGGGGCTGTGGGTCGAGCAGACCGAGGGAGCGCGGTTCTGGCTCGGCGTGCTGAACGAACTGAAGACCCGCGGTGTGGAGGACATCCTGATCGCGGTCGTCGATGGTCTGAAGGGGTTTCCCGATGCGATCGAGGCGGTGTTCCCGCGGACCACGACGCAGACCTGCATCGTGCATTTGATCCGCAACGCGCTCGAGACGGTCAGTTGGAAGGACCGCAAGGCGTTGATGCCGTCGCTGAAGGCGATCTACCAGGCCGCGACGGCCGAGGCCGCCGAGGCGGCGCTGGACACGTTCGAGGCCAGCCCTTGGGCCAAGCGCTACCCGATGATCGCGCCCATGTGGCGCCGCGCCTGGACGTATGTGGTGCCATTCTTCGCCTTCCCGCCGGCGATCAGGAAGATGATCTACACGACAAACGCGGTGGAGAGCCTGAACCGGAGCTTGCGCAAGGTGATCAAGACGCGCGGCAGCTTCCCCTCTGACGAGGCGGCGCTGAAGTTGCTATACATGGCCATCCAAAATGCCGGCCTGCGTTGGAAGCCGGCCATCGCCTGGCCGGAGGCAAAGCTGCAGTTCATGATTTTGTTTGGCGACCGTATCACTCGGTCAGCTAGCTGACCGAGTGATACGGACAATGGCCATGGAGCCGTTTACACAGAGGATCGGACACTCCCCTGGGACCGCATGATCGCCATCAACCTGCGCAGCGTCTTCCTGTGCACCCGCCTGGTACTTCCCGGAATGATCAGCCAGCGCTGGGGCCGCGTCGTCAGCACCAGCTCCCAGCTCGCGCACAAGGGCGGAATCGAACTCGCCCATTACAGCGCCGCCAAGGCCGGCATCCAGGGCTTCACCCGCTCCTTGGCCTACGAGGTTGCCGAGTCCCGCATCACCGTCAACGCCATCTGCCCCGGCCCGATCGACACTGACCTGTCTGCCGGGTTTTCCGAAGAGTGGCGTGCTCGCAAACGCACCGAACTGCCGCTCGGCCGTTTCGGAAAGGTCGAGGAAATTGCCCCGACAGCCATCCTGCTCGCCTCCGACGAGGGGTCTTACTACACCGGCGCCTCGCTCAACCCGAACGGCGGCGACGTCATGATCTAAAACTCTTCCCCCTGCTGCCGAGCGGCTCAGGCCGCTCCAACCCAAAGGCCGTGACCATGCCCGACCAAGTCGATCGCAGAGACTTCGTCAAAGCCGCCGCCGACACCAGCAAGACACTGGTCATCGCCTGCCCGGCCACTCCGCAAGGTCTCGGCGGTGACTACGACGTCAGCCTGGGCACCGTCGATTCTACCGGTGCGCTCTACGACAACCTGATCGCCTACAAGAAAATCCCTGATCCTGCCTCCCCCGAGGTGATGCGTGAAGACATTGGCGTCCATCCTGACCAGCCCTGTGGACTCGCCCTCGAAGGCAAACTGGCGACGAAGTGGGAGCTGTCGCCGGACGGCAAAAAGGTGACATTCACCTTGCGCGAAGGGGTCAAAAGCGCCTGGGGCAACCCTCTCACCGCCGAGGACGTGAAAGTATTCGTGGGGCCGCCGCTTCAATAGCGTTAGCGAGCAGCTTCACCCTGTTCAGACAATCTATCTGATTGGGATCTGCTCCAACCAGGGTGGTGCCGCCGCTGAGGCCTGTTGCTTCGCCGCTATCCGATCCCCAGAGACGCCGACGTGCGGCGTCGGCGGTGACCCGGAGACTGCGAACGAACATTGACGTATCGCGGTTCCGCGATACTAGCTTGACCGCTCGCTGAACAGAACGTTCTCTTTACTAAACGCATTGACCGCCCACGCCTCACCACGCGGGATGCAGGCCCGCGTCACTTCCAGCCATGCATAAAGCGGCATCAGACGCAGGCCATGCGGCTCGGACCATCCGTGAGCTTCAGAGACGAAAGCCGCTCCGTCATCGGGACGCCGGACCACCTGAACCACGTGTGTGATCCCGCGCCGACGAGGGTGGTTGTTGGCCCAGGCATCGCCGCCCTGTCGCAGCCCGATCGTCGCATACAGTGCAGCGCTCCGGCGGTTATCGCGTCACCTTCCAGAATCCAGTCAGACCGCCGTTCAATCTCCTCGATCATGCGATCTGACCAAGTGTGAACGACCCTGACGTCATCGCTATCGAACAGGTCTGGAGTGACCGCGCGGTTCGCTACCTCCATGCCGGCTGAGAGCAGCAACGCAACCCAGCCGGAGCAATCGATAACCGGCCGATCGGCATCCAGCCCGATCGCCTTGGGCCCGCCCTTGTAGCCAACTCGCCCGCTATAGCGATCAACGAGCGCACACATGGCGGCACCCGAGGCTTCAAGGCAGGGCGATTTGGTCATTTTGCGCACCGGCAGATTGACACCGACCTTACCGCCAGCGAAGGTCGCGTCCCACCAACAGACCGGAGCGTGTGGAAGTAAGAGATGACCGGTCCGGCACGCGATCGGAACACCGACCGGTAAATTTTACCGTTCGACGCGTGCCCGTACAACAACGAGGCTGCCGATAATGCGGCATCGCCGGGACACTCGGCAACGCACATTCAGCCGTGACGGTCAAGGCGATGACACAGACAACAAAAATAGCTCTCGCCACTCATCTCGCCGGTCGGTCGCTTCAGTGACCGGTCGGTCGATCCAGTCAGATGTGCCGCCACAGTGGCCGCGTCAGCACCAGGCACAGCAGGCCAGCCGATCCCGATACTGTGGTCGCCCATGACGCTCCGATGGTGTCGGCCAGCAACCCAAGGGCGACAAACCCGATCGGCCCCACACCGATGCACATCGACAGCACGCCCAGGATGCGCGAGCGCATTTCCGGCGGCGCGGCCAGATAGACCAGCGTGGCTTGCATGGTGCTGAACCCGGCACCGCCAAGCCCGGTCAGCAACAAGGCACTGCCGGCGATCGCCGGCAACGGCACCAGGGCGAACACGATCAGCATCACCATGTAGGTCGCCACGCCGCCGAGATAGGCCCGTGCATACCAGCCAGGCCGCAGCAACAGCGTCAGCAGCAGCGCACCGCAGAACGCACCGATGCCGTCCATGCTGGCCAGGATGCCGATCCCTTCCGCGCCCAGCCCGAGCTGGTTCTGGCCGATGACCGGGATCATGCTGGTGAAGGGCCAGCCGAACACGTTGTAGATCATCGTGACCGCCAGCGTGCCGACCAGCCGGGGCTCGCTGCGCACCAGCCGGAGTCCCTGGGCGATGCGCGCCAGGACGGGTGCTGATCCGACCAGGGCCGTATTGCGATAGCGGACGCGGAAGGCCGCGAACAGCGCGAAGCCATACAGCATCACACTGAGCAGGAAAACGCCGTCGATCCCGACGCTGGCCAGCAACAGGCCACCGATCGTTGGTCCAACCATGCGACTGGCGTTGTTGGCGCCGACATCAAGCGACATGGCGGTGCTCATCTGGCTGCCGCCGACAACCTCGCCGATCATCACCCGCCGCACTGGATTGTCGGTGGCCCAGCCGAGGCCATTGAGGAAGCTGGCCGCCGCGAGGTGCCAGATCGCCAAGTGGCCGCTATAGGCCAGCAACGCCAGCGAGGTCGAGGTCGCCAGCATCAGCATGACGACCACGATCAGGGTGATGCGCCGCTCGATCTTCTCGGCCCAGGCGCCGATGAAGGCGCCGAACAGCCCCATCGGCAGCAGTCGCAGCATCGTCATCATGGCAACGAGAAAGGCGGACCGGCTATGCTGGTAAACGAAAACACCGACCGCGACGGTCTCCAGCCATCTCACCGTGAAGACCACGAGGCCGACCGACCACAGCCGCCAGAAATCGGGATACCCGTTCAGCAGCAGCCCCTGCGCCGGTCGCGCCCGCGCGGACGCGGCAACGGCCCGCGCCGGCGCGATCACGCCGGCAGGCGCCTTCAGTCGGTTTTTCATCGACGTCTCCTGTGCGGGAGACTGCACCACGGATGCCCCGCGCCCGGCTAGTGTCCCGCACCCGAAGTTCGTCGCGTCGGGCGACGGACGCTGGGGACAAGCAGGCCACTGAAAACAAAGCGCTCGTGTCCTGCCCACGAAGTTCGTCGCATCATGCGGCGGACGCAGCGGATAGGCAGGCCGCTGAAAACAAAGCGCTCGTGTCCTGGATCAGAGGTTCGCACACCACGGCGAACTTCTGACCCAAGACACGAGCGCGCCCGTCTGAGGTTGAACCAACTCGGACGCCAATCGCCCGGTCTTGCAAAGGGATTTAGGCGGACGACCCGGTTCGACGCCGGCACTCGGGTGGTGTGTTGTCGCGGACCGACCTACTTTGAAGCCCTCTCGGCATCGGCGGGGCGATCAAGCGATTGATGATCCGGCCGCCCCCGCTGCCGCGCCCCGCGCCTCTGCCGCCAACCAGGGAGACGGTATCCAATGAGCTGGTCCGCCAAACAGTATGTCGCCTTCGAGGACGAACGCACCCGCCCGGTGCGTGACCTGCTCCAGGCGGTCCCCGACACGGATGCGCGATTGGCGGTCGACCTCGGCTGTGGGCCCGGCAACTCGACCGAGGTGCTGGCGGCCCGCTTCCCCGGCGCCAGCGTGACCGGGCTGGACAGTTCCCCCGACATGATCGCCGCGGCCCGCAAGCGGCTGCCGCGGTCCACCTTCACCGTCGCCGCGGTGGAGGCGTGGGATCCGCCCGGACCGTTCGACGCGATCCTGGCGAACGCCGTGCTGCAATGGGTACCGGACCACGCCGCCTTGCTGCCCCGGCTGGTCGGCAAGCTGGCGCCGCGCGGCAGCCTCGCCGTGCAGATGCCCGACAACCTGGACCAACCCGCGCATCGGCTGATGCGGCACATCGCGACGGCAGGCCCCTGGGCCGCCAGGCTCGCCGCGGCGGCAGAGGCACGCACAGGCTTGCAGGGTGCTGATTGGTACTACGCCCTTTTAAGGCCGCATTGCGCCAAGGTGGACGTGTGGCGAACCACCTACCACCACCCGCTCGCGGGCGGGGCCGCCGCGGTGGTGGAGTGGTTCAAGGGCAGCGGCCTGCGGCCTTTCCTCGATCCACTCGATCAGGCGGAGCATGCAGCCTACCTCGACCGCTACACCGCGGCCGTCGCAGGCGCCTACCCGACGCTGCCGGATGGCGCGGTCCTGCTGCCGTTTCCGCGGTTTTTCATCGTCGCGACACGCTGACCCGGAATACCGCTCCGGCTTCGACAGCCCAACCGTCACACAGCTCGGCCGTCCACCCGCGCGCCCGTCCACGGCCGGTGCCATAACCAACATCCCGGAACAAGTTTCGCCTGCCTCGCGCTGCGTTATTTCATTGGCAACGGAGTCATCAACCCGCCTTTATCCCACAGCGCATTCAACCCCCGCTCCAGGTGGTATGGCTCGCCCGTGGTGCGCTGGAAGATTTCGCCGTAATTGCCGGTCGCCGCGATGACGTCCGCCGCCCAATCGTGCGCCAGACCCAGGGCCTGCGCCGTAGCGAAGTCGTGCCCCAGCAGTTGCTGGGCCGCCATATCCTGGCGCTTCGTGGCCTCGGCCACGTTCTTCTGCGTGATCCCCAACGCCTCCGCCTCGATCAACGCGCTGACGGTCCAGTCGACGATCAACCCGAAAGTTGGGCCGCCATAGCGATACGCCGGAACTACCGGGTTCAGGGTAAAGCGTTCCGGCAGGAAGATGAAATCACGGGTCCTCGCATGGAAGTTGGCCCGCGACTCCGCCAGCCGAGACTCCATCCCCGTGCTCGCGACGCAGCGGTGGACGGCCGCCGCCGCATCCAGTTCGCCCTGTTCGGAATGCGTCATCAGCGCATACTTGATGCCGCGCGCGGTCATCTCGTCGCGCAGCGTCCGCTCGGGCGGCGACATATCCATCGCGCAGATAAGCCTGTCACGCAATCCCGCGATGTCGGTGATCCCCGTGCTTTTCGCCACCATGATGCGCTGCGAATCATAGAACACCGGCGGCCCGAAGCCGACGCCGTACTGCACCGCGGTTGACGCCGATGGCGAAATCCCGATGGCCAGATCAATCGTGCCTGCCTTCAGCGCAGCCAGCGCCTCTGGCTCCGCGGGGAAAACCGAGATGGTCAGGGCCTCCTGGTTGCCCAGGATCGCGACGGCGACGGCGTGGCAGATCTCGGCACCAAGCGCCGAAAGGTTGCCGTGAATGTCCTGACTGTTCCAGTCGTCCTGCCCCTGGACGGTGCCGCAGTTCAGGTGGTGGGCGGCGCGGACGGCGGCCAGCGTCTGGGCCTGGGCGGGGCCGCACAGCGCCAGCAAGCCGAACAGAAAACATCCTTGCAGAAGGCGAAACATCGAGTGTCCTGGTCCAGCCAGAGTTCAAAACCCCAAGCGCCCAGCCCGGAATCAAGGCCCGGCGTTCAAGGCCCGGCGTTCAAGGCCCGGCGTTCAAGGCCCGGCGTTCAAGGCCCGGCGTTCAAGGCAGGGACGGAAGCCAGGCTTCCGTCCCCAAGTGGTCCATCACCCGAACCAGACGCTCCGGTTCGGCCAGGATCAAGGCGTCCAGTTGCCAGAGGTCGGCGTGCCCGGCGACTGCGTCGGCCGCGGGTTGACCGTCACCGGATAGGGGTCGATCGGCTCGCCTTGCTGATAGGCGGCCGACGAGGTGAAGTCGGTCGGCAGCACCCCGATCGCCGCGCACGCGCCGTTGGTGTAGCCGTTGGGCGAATAGTTGGTCGTCGCCAGATGCGGCAAGGTGCTGATCTGCTCCGGCGTGAATGCCGCCAGATCGCTCGCGACCGGCGCCTTCGCACCCTGCAGGATGTCGTAGTCGAACGCATCCGTCAGGTCACCCAGCGCGTTGTTGGGGTCGTCCGACGGCCCGAGGTTCTTCTGGCCCAGCGTCTCGGCGCCAAGCGCTCGGCCGCGCGTCTCGTCCGGCAGCGAGGCCAGGGGTACAAGCCCGAAAAGCTCGTTGATGAACTTGATGACCGAACCCTGCTCGCTGTAGTGATGGGCGACCTTGCCCGCCCGCGCGTAAGGCGAGATCAGGATAGCGGGAATCCGCGGACCACCGGCCAGCGGCGAACCATCGGCGAAGGTGCTGCGGTTCTTCGGCGAGACATGGTCGTAGAACCCGTCCGTCTCGTCATAGGTTATGATGATCGCGCTGTTCGCCCAGTATTGGCTGTTGGCGATCTCACTGATCGCCTTGGCAGCGAACGCCTCCGAGATCTGCTGGTCAGAGTACGCCGGATGGTCATCGTTGCCCAGGAACGCCTGCTGGATGGCGGGCGTCGGATCGACCGGCACCAGCCCGTCGTTATTGTCGTAGCCGCCGCGCAGATAGAACACCCCGCCGCCGGCAGGCAGTTTCTGCCCTTCGATCGCGTCGGAGAAATCCTTCGCACCGTGCAGGTTGTTGTTCAGCACCTGCGGATTGTCGGCCAGATAACCGAAATACTGCGGGCCGTTGTGATGCAGCACATAACCGGTATTCAGACCCGGATCGTTGGTCGGGTTGGGGGTGGCCGTCCCCTGTGGCTCATTCGGGTCAGACACGTCGTTGCCGTTGAAGCCTTGCTGATACCAGCCCCAGTTCACCGCCGGGTCGCTGCTGGCAATCGTCTGGATATCCTGCTGCACGTCCAGCAGATCCGCCGCCGGGTTGGGGTCGCTGGCGATGACCTTCTGGATGTTGGAGCCCATGAACGATAACGGCTGGGCCGCGAACGTCAGGTTCAACGTCGGGTTGGTCGGGCTCGAGTCGAAGTTGTACGGCGGCTTGACGCTGTTCTTGTCGAGGTTGGAGCCAGGAAACGGCCCCGGGTCACTGACCACCGGCACGAACGCATTGCTGGTGCTCGGCATGACGTTGGAGCCATAGGTGGCGCCTAACGGATTTGGAAAGTCAGGATTGGCATACTTCACCGTCGCGCCCTGGTCGTTGTGCAGTGCCCATTGCGTCTCACCGGACTGCCCGGCGATCAGCGCGATGGCGTTGGGCGTCGATGGCCCGATGATCGTCTGGCGAAAATTGTCGAACAGCACGAAGCGCTTCGCCCACGCCCACATGAACGGGATCGTGTCGCAGTCGATGTGGCCAATGTCGGTCTCGGCCTTTTGTTGCTGGGCCAGCGTGATGCCGGTCGGCGCGGCGCCACTCGGGGTCACGATGTTGCCCGAATTGTCCGTCGTCAGCGTCTCCTGGTCCAGCGCATAACGGTCATTCGCCGCGACGCCGATAGCGGGGTCGACGTGAAGACTGTTCGCCATGCCCTGGTGGCTGTGATCAACCGAAATCTCGTCGGCTGGATAGATCGGCACCGTGGCACCGGATGCGGTGGTCACCGCCTGCGGCATCAGGAACGGCGAAATCTTCGCCACATTCAACGACGTATCCAGATATTGCTGGACGAAGCTCGGTGTCTTGTTGGCGGGTTTCGCGCCGTCCGGCGCCGCGAACAGGCCGTTCGCACCTGGGAACGTGCCGAAGTAGTGGTCAAACGACTCGTTCTCTTGGTAAATGACGAACACATACTTTACGTGTGCGCGAAGCAACGCGACCTTCTGCGCCAACGTCAAGTGCTGCTCGCGCTGATCGTGACTGTCATCAGCCATCGCGGGCACGGCATTGCCGAGCATGGCGACCAGGCCCAGCGTGATGCCGGTTGTCCGGAGCAATCTATTGCGGATCATGGGTGGAGCGGTCCTTCTGCGTTGCGGGTCACAGCGCGCGTGATCGAACCAGCCGATACGCACAGGCGACCGCGGAGTGACTAACCGAAAGCTGAAGAGCCGGTAATGTGGGAACAGTGACAGTTTGAAGAAATGTCAGTAAAAACCTGCCGTGATTGGCACAGTTCTTTTTGCGAGGGGGTATACAGTTCACGTTTACTTGTGGGCGGCCCGAATACGACCCCGGAATGACCTTCCGCTGCCCCGCGAAACGATTCCGATCGTCAGGCGAATTTCGCGGCGCGCGCTGATGCGACCTCCCCTGCCTCACGCTCATCTTGGCAGGACGCGCCTGCATCAACGGTGATAGATAGCGCCTGAAACGGCCTGCCCCGTCCCTTCCAGGCGAAAACCCCTGGGACGCCGAGGCGCGTGTGCGACAGCAGTCGACCCCGAGTTCCTGCGCGAACGCGGGCGCGGATCCCGAGCAGGAAGATGATCTGATCGGGTGAACATGGCCGGATCGGTTCACCGACGTGAACCAGCGGGGCGAAGTCAGACGTTCGGATCGCCCACCAGAACAAGCCTCATACCGGGCGACGCATGCGTTGACCGACATGCGCGCCGGGTTCGCGGCCGACAGGGCACGCACGCGACCGGGCCCGCGAACGACCGAGCACGCGAGGGCGGGGCGCGAAAAATCACCCTGATACCGGTCGGTGCCGGTGTCGAATTGCTATCAGAACAAACCCTCGATCTCGCCATCCGCGCGCAGATGGATCGCCTCGGCGGCGGGAACCCGGGGCAGCCCCGGCATCGTCATGATGTCGCCACAGATCGCCACCACGAACCCGGCACCGGCGGACAGTCGTACCTCCCGCACCGGCAGCACATGCCCGGTGGGCGCACCCATCACCGTGGCGTCGGCGGTGAAGCTGTATTGCGTCTTGGCGATGCACACCGGCACATCGCCAAAGCCGGCCGCCTCGAACGCGGCCAGTTTCTTCGCCACCGCGTCGGGCACCGCGATATCGGATGCGCGGTAGATCTCTTGCGCGATGGTGCGGATCTTGTCGGCCAGTTTCAGATCCAGCGAATACAGCGGCTTGTAGGCCGCCGTCCCACTCTCGATCCGCTCCACCACCGCACGCGCCAGCGCCTCGGCACCAGCCCCGCCGTGCGCCCAGTGCGTGCAGGCGATGGCCTCGGTGCCGATCGAGGCCATGGCGTCCTTGATCGCCGCGAATTCGGCCTCGGTGTCGGCGGTGAAGTGGTTGACCGCGACCACCACCGGCAGGCCGAACTTCCGCAGGTTCTCGACGTGCCGCCGCAGATTTGCGACACCGCGCTTCACCGCCTCGACATTCTCCGGGCCCAGCGCGTTGCGCGCCACCCCGCCGTGCATCTTCAGCGCCCGCACCGTGGCGACCACCACCGCGCAGGACGGCTTCAGCCCGGCGGACCGGCATTTGATGTCGAGGAACTTCTCGCCCCCCAGGTCGGCGCCGAAACCCGCCTCGGTCACCACCACGTCGGACAGCTTCAGCCCCAGCCGGGTCGCCATGACCGAGTTGCAGCCGTGCGCGATATTGGCGAACGGACCGCCATGCACCAGGGCGGGCGACCCCTCCAGCGTCTGCACCAGGTTGGGTGCCACCGCGTCCTTCAGCAGCACCGACATCGCCCCATCGGCCTTCAGATCGGCCGCGGTGATGTTCTTGCCGTCGCGCGTCTGCGCCACGATCATCTTGCCAAGCCTGGCCTGCAGCTCCGGCAGGCCGCGTGACAGGCAGAACACCGCCATCACCTCTGACGCGACCGAGATGTCGAAGCCGTCCTCCCGCGGGAATCCGTTGGCGACCCCGCCCAGGCTGCCGGTTATGCTGCGCAGCGCGCGGTCGTTCATGTCCATGCAGCGACGCCAGGTGATGCGGCGGGCGTCAATCCCCAGCTTGTTGCCCCAATAGATCGAATTATCGATCATCGCCGCCAGCAGGTTGTTGGCCGAGGTGACGGCGTGGAAATCACCGGTAAAGTGCAGGTTGATCTGGTCCATCGGCACCACCTGCGCATACCCGCCGCCGGCGGCACCCCCCTTCATGCCGAAGCTGGGGCCCAGGCTGGGCTCCCGCAGGCAGATCGTCGCTCGCTTGCCTATGCGGTTCAGCGCGTCCCCGAGACCGACCGTCGTGGTGGTCTTGCCCTCGCCGGCTGGTGTCGGGCTGATGCCGGTAACCAGCACCAGCGCACCATCCGGCCGCGATTCCAGGCTGTCGATGAAACCCAGGCCGATCTTCGCCTTGTGGTGGCCATAGGGTTCGACCGCGTCACCGGGAATGCCGAGTTTCCCGGCGATCTCCTGGATGGGACGCAGTTTGGCGGCGCGGGCAATCTCGATATCTGACGTCATGGTTGGGCGGCCTCCCGGCGTTTGACCCCGATTTCCCCCAACGCCTGGTCGATCGCTCGAACGGCACCCGCCATGTCGTCGGGTGTGATCGCGCCAATGCAGCCAACACGGAACGTCGGGGTCGGCGTGTTATGGAAGTTGCTTATCAGAACGCCGCGCGATTTCAACGCATCGACAAACGCCTGAAGCTCCCAGGCCGGGTCGGCGGGGGCATGGACGTTGACAATCACCGGCCCCTGGCGCGCCGCCGGCAGCCACGGCGTCAGTCCAAGCTTGCGGATCCCTTCATGCAGAACCCGCATGTTGGCGGTGTAGCGCGCCAACCTGGCGGCCTGGCCTTCCTTGTCATGATAGTTCAGCGCGACATCCAGCGCCGCCAGGATCTGCGCCGGTGGGGTGAAACGGAAGCTTCCCGGGCCGGCGCGCAGCGCGTGATCGTAAATGTTGGAAAGATCGAGCGACCAGCTGCCGGCATTGCCGGCACAGGCCAGCAGGCGATCCGTCCGGGCCACGGCGAACGCCACCCCGGGCAGCGCCTCGAGACATTTGTTGGTGGTAAACACCACGGCATCGGCCTCGGGGAGCGACGACAGATCCAGTGGCAACGCCCCGAACGCCGAAACCGCGTCGATGATCATGCGCCTGCCCGCTTCCCGCACCACCGCGCCGACCGCACGGACATCGTGGATGATGCCGCTGCCGGTTTCGGAATAGACCATGCCCACATGGCTCAGGCCCGGATCCGCCGCCAGCGCCCGGGCAACCGCCCGCGGGTCGGTCGCGTCGGCCAGGCCCATCGGCAGCGGCACCGGGACGCGGCCGGCCTCCTGTGTCAGCCGGATCATGCGGTCGGCATAGGCGCCGGTCGCTGGTATCAGGATGCGGCCGCCGGGCGGCACGAAGGTGCGCACCGCCGCTTCGGTGACGAAATGGCCGCAGCCTTGCAGCGGCAGGGTGACATGCTGGCCCTCCACGCCGCCGGCGATGCCCCGGATACGCAGCCGCAACCGCGTCAAGAACTGTCGGAAATCGTTGTCCCAGGGCGCGATGTCCCTGGTCAGCGCCTGGCGTACTTCGGGACGCGTGGTGACGGGGCCCGGGATCAACAGCAACATCAAGCCAGACTCGCACGCACTGTCTAATAAATCCACCCACCCGTCGATGATTTGGTGCTAGGAAATGGAAATGAACATGCCGTTTGCCCTGCCCGATTGGGTACCCTGGTGGGTGCCGCTCGTGCTCATCGTGCCGACGTTGTTGTATGTGCTGGCCTTCCTGTTCATGCCCTTCAGCGTGCTCGGCGTCAAAACCCGCCTCGAGGTCATCGAGGCTCGGTTGGACGAGATCCAGCAGGAAATCCGCCATGTGGCACTGCGCCTGCCGATGGGTGCGCAGCCGGTAAACTTCGAGGATGTCTACGCCCCAATCCCCGCGCAACGCCAGGATCCCGCGATCGGCGACCGTCCGCCCATTCCGCCCGCCGCGCAGGACCTGTACGCGGCCGAGGATTTATATTATGACGACGAAACGGTAGAGCGGCCGCCGCCGCCACCGAACACCCGTCCGGCGCGCCGCGATGAGCCCGGTACCTCCCGCCAGCAGCGCGCGGAGCCCCGGTTCGACGGCAGGCGGCGCTAAGCTCCTGCCCCCGAAGTTCGTCCCATCGTGCGACGGGCGCAGGGGGTCAGCAGGCCATTGAAACAAAGCGCTCATGTTCTGGATCTTCGCACGCCATAGCGAACTTCTGATCCAGGACACGAGAGGACAAGCGCGAGACGCGCGGCGTCCGCCAGCAGGCGCGTCAACCGGCTATCTGATACAGACAGCAACGCACCGCGCTTCCTGATGCGCGATACGGGCATTCGCCCAAAGCGGTTGCCGCTACCTGTTGGTGCCAACCACCCCGCGCCGGGGCACAACCGGTCGCGAAATCTCCTCCAGCGACAACCTGTTGGTGCGCGGTCCGAACGCCCCGACCGACAGCACAACGACCGCCATGGCGCTGGCAACGAACATGAACACACCCGGCACGCCAAACCGTTGCAGGATCGCGGCGATGAAGAAACCGGTGAAGATCGTGCTGAACCGGCTCCAGGAGTAGACGAACCCGACCGCCGTGGCGCGGATTCGAGTGGGGAACAGCTCCGCCTGGTAGTTGTGGGCGGAAAACGACAACCAGGCGTTCATCATCGTCTGCAAGGTGCCGATGATGATCAGCGGCACCGCACCGGTCTGAAACGAAAACGCCACGCCAAACACGGCGATGCCGATGCAGGACAGGCAGACCTGCCATTTCCGCTCGATCCGGTCGGCGAACAGCGAACTGACCAGCGGAAACAACGGATACGCGAAGGCGATGATGAACGAGTATTCCAGCGTCTGCGACACGTGGATGCCATTGGCGATCAGCAAGGTCGGAACCCAGTTGGCGAAGCCGTAAAAGCCGATCGTCTGACAGAAATTGGCGATCGAGAGCATGATCGTTCTGCTGCGATAGGTCGGATTGAAGGGGAGTGTCCGATCCTCTGTGTAAACGGCTCCATGGCCATTGTCCGTATCATTCGGTCAGCTAGCTGACCGAGTGATACGGTCGCCAAACAAAATCATGAACTGCAGCTTTGCCTCCGGCCAGGCGATGGCCGGCTTCCAACGCAGGCCGGCATTTTGGATGGCCATGTATAGCAACTTCAGCGCCGCCTCGTCAGAGGGGAAGCTGCCGCGCGTCTTGATCACCTTGCGCAAGCTCCGGTTCAGGCTCTCCACCGCGTTTGTCGTGTAGATCATCTTCCTGATCGCCGGCGGGAAGGCGAAGAATGGCACCACATACGTCCAGGCGCGGCGCCACATGGGCGCGATCATCGGGTAGCGCTTGGCCCAAGGGCTGGCCTCGAACGTGTCCAGCGCCGCCTCGGCGGCCTCGGCCGTCGCGGCCTGGTAGATCGCCTTCAGCGACGGCATCAACGCCTTGCGGTCCTTCCAACTGACCGTCTCGAGCGCGTTGCGGATCAAATGCACGATGCAGGTCTGCGTCGTGGTCCGCGGGAACACCGCCTCGATCGCATCGGGAAACCCCTTCAGACCATCGACGACCGCGATCAGGATGTCCTCCACACCGCGGGTCTTCAGTTCGTTCAGCACGCCGAGCCAGAACCGCGCTCCCTCGGTCTGCTCGACCCACAGCCCCAGCACCTCCTTCTCGCCCGACCGCGTCAAGGCCAGCGCAACGTAGACCGCCTTGTTCTTGACCACCCCGTCATGGCGGATCTTCACCCGCAGGGCGTCCAGAAACACCACCGGATAGACCGCCTCCAGCGGGCGGTTGCGCCACGCCAGCACGTCCTCGTGCACCGCGTCCGTCACACGGCTGATCAGGTCGGGCGACACCTCTACCTGATACATCTGCCGAAGGTGCGCCTGCACGTCGCGCACCGAAAGCCCGCGCGCATACAGGCTGATGATCTGGCCGTCGAAACCTTCCAGCCGCGTCACCCCCTTCGGCACGATCGCCGGTTCGAACGTCCCGTCGCGGTCGCGTGGCACCGACAGCGTCACCGCGCCCTCGTCCGTCAGCACGGTCTTCGCCGTGTGCCCGTTGCGGTTGTTGGCGCCGCGCCGGCCGGACCGCTCGCCCTTCTCGTAGCCAACGTGCTCAGACAGCTCAGCGTTCAAGGCGCGCTCGAGCAGGCGCTTCTTCAGTTGGCGGAAGATGCCGTCCTCGCCGAGCAGATCGGAGGGTTTCTCGTAGCCAGACAAAAGCTCGTCCAGCACTTCGGGTCGTATGTCTCTCATCGTGGGTCTCCCTTGGGTTAAGGAAGCCACGGAAACCGACTTACACAAAGGACCTGACACTCTCGATTGAAGATCTCCGACAGCCGCCCCTTGCGCGGATCCTCCAGCACCGGGGGTTCCGGCGCCGGCAGCGCGCCACCGGATTCCGCTGCAACCCGAGCCTCGATCGCGCTCATCACCCGATCGGCTTCCTCGATGCGGCCCTGCTGCGCCAGCCAGCGCGGCGATTCCGGCATCCGCAGCCGCACGAACCACACGATCAGCGCACCAACCGACCCAATGATCACCACCCAGCGCCAGCCCGATAGCCCCAGCGGCGCGGTCGGATTGAGCAGCCAGGCGAGCAGTGCGACCAGCGGAACCGGAATGAACCCGATCGACTGCTGGATCGCGAAGGTCTTGCCGCGCGCTCGCTTCGGCACAAGTTCGGAGATGAACGTATCGACGGTGACAAGTTCCACGCCGATGCCGATGCCGGCGATGAAGCGCCACAGGTTCACCCCGTTCGGCGTGTACTGGAACGCCATGACCAGGGTGGCGACGCAATACCAGACAAGCGAATAGGTGAAGACCGTGCGGCGGCCGAACCGATCGGCGGCGCGGGTGAAGAACATCGTGCCGATGAACAGCCCGGCGAACAGCGCGGCGATGAAAGACGCCAGCCCGGTGAACCCGAACAGGGAAACCGTCGTGGGCGTGAATATCTTGTCGGCGAACATGCCCGGCGCGATCGAGCCGGTCAGAAAGATCGCATACGTATCGAACCAGCCGCCCAGCGAGATCAACAGTACCAGCGCCCACATGTGGCGCGTCATCGGCAAGCGGTCCAGCCGAGCCGTGATCTCCGCGGCAGGCGTGGCTATCAGCGTCGTGTCCATCGTTGCACTCCCATCGGCACGTCTGCGCGCGCTTCGTTTCTGTGCGGCCGACCCATTCCGAAACCTCGGGATCGCCTTCACCGGAACTCTGCACCGCGAAGCGTTCCGGGTCCAGATCGCGGCGTTTGCCGCGATGCGTTACCGGTGCCTGGTGAGCGCTGGGACAGCGGAATGGATGCGGCCAGACATGCGATTCGATCCCGCAGCGATAACTCGCGCGAAAGGCGCGCCAACGAACCCGCCCTACTCGCGGTGTCGGCTATCAGGGAATAACGCCCATCAATGCGACGATGGCACCGGCGACCACGGCGCCAGCGGTGAACCCGGTGCATGCCGCCAGCCATCCGGCCGGCGCGCCTCGGGCCGGATCGTGAGCGTCCGAGCGCGCGAGCAAAGCGGCGGCGGCCAGCCTGCGGCTTTCTTCAAAACGCCTGTCGGTCTCGGCCTGGAACTGGCGGTTTTCCGCCAGGGAGCAGTCGATGCGGGCGATCTCCGCGCGGAGGTCGAAATCGGCGGCACTCATCTGTAGCCCCGCCTTCGCTTGCGGACCTCAAGCTGCCTGCTCAGCGTGCGGATCGAGCCGCGGGCGACCAGGCCGGCCCGGGGCGACGGCGCACAAAAACCGAGCTGTGTTGCGCGCGGGGTCACGGCGGTGGATCAGGGTTACGGATCGTCGCTCAGCAGATCATCCAGAGTCACCGGACAGATTTGTTGCATCGGCAACGGCGGCTGGTCGTCTACCGTATCAGGCAAGCCGCGCAAGGCATCAGCATAGATGCCCGCCAGATCGAGGTTTTGACGCATGGATGGCACGAACCGGCGGCGTGCTTGGCTGCGGAATACGCGCGCCTCGGCTTGCCAATGTGGCACCTCGCGCGATAGCGGCCACGCTTGTGCTTTGAGCATGTGAATGAGCGCCCGCATCAGCAGGGATTCGACGGCATGACGCTGCTCGTTTCCCACGCTCTCGATCTCCTGGGCGATGTTGGGCCAGTCCAATTCAGCGTCGTTAACCAGCTCACCCGCCGCACGACGACGCAGTAGCGCCGCCTGGTGTTCGCTCCACAAGACGATGTCAGTGTCGTAGAGACCGCTCATGTCATGGCCCTTCTAAACGTCAACATTCCGTGGCGCTTTGCTACTTTGACAACTTGATACCATTCACCGCGAACAGCTTGATACCGGTCACCGCGAGAAGATGGCCACCGCCCTCGATCGGCCGGTCATGCACCGTCATGCGTCGGCCTTGCCGACGGGATCGGCGACTCGCTCGCGGCTCGGCACCCGATCAAAAAGTGCTCTCACCCCTCGTTGCCTACCGCGCCTGCGCACTTGCCTCCGACCGCGTCGCGCCCGATCGAGCCGCCAACGCCGCCGCCATGAACGCGTCCAGATCCCCGTCCAGCACGGCGTCCGGATTGCCCGTCTCAAGCCCGGTGCGCAGATCCTTGACCAACTGATACGGTGCCAGCACATAATTGCGGATCTGGTGGCCCCAGCCGATGTCGGTCTTGGCGTTCTCCTGCGCCGCGGTCACCGCCTCGCGGCGCTGCAATTCGGCCTCGTACATCCGCGCCTTCAGCATCGCCATGGCCATCGCCCGGTTGCGGTGCTGGCTGCGATCGGTCTGGCAGGCAACGATGATCCCGCTGGGAACATGGGTAATCCGGATGGCGCTCTCGGTCTTGTTGACGTGCTGCCCGCCGGCGCCGGACGCGCGATAGGTGTCGACCTTCAGATCAGCCTCGTTGATCTCGATCTCGATCGACTCGTCGACCACCGGATACACCCACACCGAGGCGAAGCTGGTCTGCCGCCGCGCGTTGGCATCGAACGGGCTGATCCGCACCAGCCGGTGGACACCTCCCTCCGTCTTCAGCCAGCCATAGGCGTTCGGGCCGGTGATCTGCAAGGTCGCCGACTTGATGCCCGCCTGCTCACCCTCGCTCTCTTCGATCAGCTGCACCTTGTAGGCGTGCTGTTCGGCCCAGCGCATATACATGCGGACCAGCATCTGGGCCCAGTCCTGCGCCTCGGTGCCGCCGGCCCCGGCATTCAGCTCGATATAGCAGTCATTGCCGTCCGCCTCGCCCGACAGCAGGCTCTCGATCTCCCGCCGCTTCGCCTCTGCCGCCGCCGCCCGCAACGACGTCATCGCCTCGGCGACCATCGCCGCATCGCCATCGGCGTCGGCCAGCTCGATCAGCTCCAGGGCGTCGCTGACCTCGGTTTCCAGCGCCCGGACACCCTCCATCGCCGACGCGATCTTGTTTCTTTCCCGCATCAGCTTCTGCGCCGCCGCGGCATCGTTCCACAGCGCCGGATCCTCGGCGCGGTTGTTCAGTTCCGCCAGCCGGGCTTCGGCGACATCCCAGTCAAAGATGCCTCCTCAGCAGCGCGACGGACTGCTTGATCTGTTCGTTCAGGGAATCGGATTCAGCGGACATGGTTCAGCCACGGGTCCATGCAATGCGGACCGATCAGTAGAGCCCGCCCAGGCTGTTATCAACCCCGCCGTGCGCCCCCGGCGCGGTGGTTCCATCCGCCGGCGCGGAGCCGCCATCGGTCGGCGCGCTGGCCAGCCCCATGCCGATCGGCGCCGAGGCACCAGGGATCTGGTTCAGCTTGAACGCGTCAACCACCGTGCCCCTGCCGCTGTCCCACGACGCCATCGTGACACCGGGCGGCATCGGAAACGACAGCACCGGATGGCTCGCCAGCGCGCTCGCCATGTAGTCACGCCAGATCGGCGCCGCGACGTGACCCCCGGTTTCATTGTCACCAAGGTCTGTCGGCGTGTCGTAGCCGACCCACACCACGGTCACCAGATCCGGGGTGAAGCCGGCGAACCACGCATCGGCGAAGTCCTGGGTGGTTCCCGTCTTGCCGGCGATCGGCCGGTTGATCCCCTTGACGGCCGGCATCCCGGTGCCGCGCTGCACCACGCCCTCCATCATGGTGATCAGCTGGAACACGCTGTCCGGATCCGCGATTTGCGCTCTGCTATCGGTCACCGCCGGCGGCTGCGACGGATCGGCGCAGTCCGCGCAGGACAGGGCGCCCGCACGCATCACCACGTGCCCATCCGGATCCTGCACGCTGTCGATCAGGCTCGGGATGACTTCCCGCCCGCCCGCGGCCAGCGACGCATAGGCACCGGCTTCCCGCAGCACCGTCGTTTCCACCGCACCCAGCGCGGCGGGCAGCACCCGCGGCATCGAATCGACCATGTGAAAGGCGATCGCGTTGTCCGCGATCGCCTGCATCCCGACCTGCTGCGCGACCCGCAGGGTGACCAGGTTGAGCGACTGCTCCAGCGCCACCCGCAGCGTCGTCGGGCCGCCGAACGTGCCCTCATAGTTGCCGGGCCGCCAACGCCCTTCCGGGGTATCCACCACGATCGGCGCATCCAGGAACTTCTGGCTTGGCGACACGCCTTTTTCCAGCGCCGTCAGGTACACCATCGGCTTGAAGCTTGATCCGGGTTGCCGATTGGCCTGCACCGCGCGATTGAACTGGCTCTGCTCGAAGCTCCACCCGCCAACCATCGCCAGCACCCGCCCGCTCTGCGGATCAAGCGACACCAGCGCCCCCTGCACCTGCGGGATCTGCCGCAGCAGGGCGCGGTTCGCCACCGGCGGCAGCGGCGGCGGCCGGCCCTTCGCCGCCCGCCCCAGGGCGGCAGGCGCAAGGGTAGCAGGCGACAAGGCGGCGCGGTTGGCAGGCGGCTCGATCATGACGACGTCGCCGACATGGACCACCTCGCTCATGCGCCGCGGCACCGAACCCGGCTTGCCGCCGCGCACCGAGCGCGCCCACGTCAGATCCGCCAGCGCCAGCATCGCGCCCTGGCGTCGGCCCGCCTGGTCAAGCCACTCGACCTTCGCCTCGGCATCGCTTTCACTGGCGACAACCGCCAGTTTCCAGGACGCCAGCATCCCGGGCGGTCGAGACTGCTGGTTCAGCGCCGCCGGCCAGCTGGTCTCGAAATCGCCCGCCGGCAGATCGAGGTGCGCGACCGCGCCGCGCCAGCCGCCGTGCTTGCGATCATACGCCATCAGGCCATCGCGCAAGGACGTCTCGGCCGCGATCTGCAACGTCGGATCCAGGCTTGTGCGCACCATCAAGCCGCCCTGCGTGGTGGTATCCTGACCAAACCGCGCAACCAGTTGGCGGCGCACCTCCTCGGTGAACCAGTCAGCCCCAGGCACCGGCGGCGGCCGGCGAAATTCCGACGGGATGACCGGCGTGGCTTTCGCCGCGGCCGCCTGCGCGGCGGTGATGGCATGATCCTCCGCCAGCCGATCCAGCACATAGTCCCGCCGCGCCCGCGCCGCTTCAGGATACTTGAACGGGTTGAGGTTGTTGGGCGCCTTCGGCAGCCCGCCCAGGAACGCCGCCTCGGCGACGCTCAGCTTGTCCAGTGGCTTGTTGAAGTAGGATTGTGACGCCGCCGCAACGCCATACGACCCAAGGCCCAGATAGATCTCGTTCAGATACAGCTCCAGGATGCGGTCCTTGCTGAGGTTCTGCTCGATCCGCATCGCCAGGATCGCTTCCTTGATCTTGCGGGAGACGGTGATCTGGTTGCCCAGCAGCATGTTCTTGGCGACCTGTTGGGTGATGGTGGACGCGCCGATCGGCCGGCGCCCCTCGCCCGCATGCAGCAGGTCGAACACCCCCGCCCGCACGATCGCCACCGGATCGATGCCGCCATGATGGTAGAAATTACGATCTTCAGCCGAAATGAACGCCTGCCTGACGATTGGCGGTATCGCCGTGACCGGGACAAAGATCCGTCGCTCCGAGGCCAGTTCCGCGAGCAACCGGGCGTTTCCCGCATAGACCCGGCTCATGACCGGTGGCCGGTAGTTGCGCAGACCATCGACGTCCGGCAGGTCGGCGCTGTAATGAACGTAGGCCAGGTAGCCGCCGGCGGCACCCACCACACCGCCCAGCAGCACCACGCCCAGGATCGCGGCGGACAGGCCGCGCACCGCCCGCTGGAACCGGCCCGCACCGCTTCCCCCCGTCTTCTTCACAGCTGACTTGCTCACCGGCGGCTTTCCCGGCGGCTTGCCACCGCCCGTGGGTTGCGGTGCCCCGGCGTTGCCGCGGCGGCCGGAGGGCGCCAGCGGCTCGCCGGCGGTCAGTGGTCCTGTCATGGCCGGCGATATGAATGCTTTTGCGCAAAATCGCCAACAACGAGATCGCTACTTTTGGGCTCGCCCCCGTCTTGCATGATCCCGTTGCTCCGGCGCTCCGGGTTTTGCCACCCAAGCTTGCGCCGCCCCTGCTTGCGCCGCCGGTTCCTGAGCCGCCCGTGCTTGCGCCGCCCGTGCCTGAGCCGCCCATGCTTACGCCGCCCTTGCTCAACCCGGATCGCCGCCGCCCAGATCGCCGCCACCCGCACCCGCGAGATGCCCAAGTCCGGCGAAATAGGCATCGACCGCTCGGCACATCGCCTCGGCCACCAGCTTCCGGTGGCTGGCCTGACGCAAGGCAGCCTCATCCCGCCGATTGGACATGAACCCCATCTCGACCAGCACGCTGGGGATGTCGGCCGCCTTCAGCACCAGAAAGCCGGCATGGCGGTCGGGGTTCGGCAGCATCGGTAGGTCATCATCCAGGCTGCCGACCAGACTGCGGGCAATCCGTGCCGAACCGGCGCGGGTCTCCTGGCGCACCAGACTGGCCAGGATCTGCGAGACCGCGGGTGACATCGCCTGCCACCGCCGGCCGATGAAACGGTCGGCGCTGTTCTCCCGCTGGGCCAGCGCGGCCGTCTGCGCATCGGACGCCCGCGGCGCCAAGGTGTAGACCGATGCCCCGCGCACCGCGTGATCCGACAGCGCATCCGCGTGCATCGAGACGAACAGCGCGGCACCGTGTTGCTGGGCGCTCTCCACCCGGCCATCCAGCGGAATGAACACGTCCCGCGCCCGGGTCAGCTCCACCCGATAGCGGCCGCCCGCTTCAAGCTGCCGCCTCAGCTCCAGCGCCGTGGCCAGCGAGATATGCTTCTCATAGGTGCCCGAGACGCCGATCGCCCCCGGATCCTTGCCGCCGTGACCGGGGTCGAGCATGACCAGAGGCGGCGGGCTCTTCCCGACCTCATGTCGCCGCGGGTTCGCTTTTGCCGCCCCCCGTTCAGCCGCCTCCCGGTTGGCCGCCGCCGGTGTAGCCGCCATCGCCGCATGAACCGCCGGTGGCAACAGAAACGTGCCATGGATTGTCGTGCCGGTCGCGAAACCGCGCAGCAGCAGCCGACGTGTGACGGGCGATCCAGCGACCATGCGATTTCTTAACATATTAGGTGCGGAACAGCACCTTGTATGTTGATTACGGCGAGTTCATCGCCCCCGAATATGATCCGCTTGCGATGTTGGACGGTTTGCTTCATGGTCAGGACGCTCCGGCGATGCAACCGGGACGGCTGGTCTGCCGTCTCTTGGCTCGTTCCGGCGTTGCGTGATCCCTCGTCGGGTCTGGTCGGAGCCAGACTTGCAGGTGTGGGACAGGATCCGCTTCGTCGTGACCATCGCCGCCCGCGTCGCGCCCGCCATCTCGGACTTGTGGTGCGCCGGGGTCGGCCTCGCCGCAGCGGTCCGTCCGCCACGTGGGTCGCACGGCATCGCCTGTCACCTGGGGCAGCGTTCCGTCACGGAACGCGCCATCCGAACGCTAGGGACTGATGAACCACGTCGCGCCATGCCCGTCCGAGTTTGGATCGCCACCCGGTTTCCGGGGCGGTCCTGACTTTTCGGGTGCTTTCGGCGTTGCCGCTGACGTGAACGTTTGCGATCGCACGGTCATCCGAGCCGACCGCTATCGTACTCCTGAAACTTCCGGCGCCCCCTTTCCCGCAAGCCTTGCAAGCCGTTTGCTGGCCGGAACCCCAAGCAGGTCCGGCCGCCATGTGACGGCATACCGGAGTTCACGACTAAATGACGAAGCGCATGCTGATCGACGCCACGCACGCGGAAGAAACCCGCGTCGTGGTGCTGGACGGTACCCGACTTGAAGATTTCGACGTCGAGACGTCGACCAAACGGCAACTGAAAGGAAACATCTACCTCGCCAAGGTCGTCCGGGTCGAACCCAGCCTGCAGGCGGCTTTTGTCGAATATGGCGGCCACCGCCACGGGTTCCTCGCGTTCAGCGAAATCCACCCCGACTATTACCAGATCCCGGTCGCCGACCGGCAGCGCCTGATCGAGATGCAGGCCGAGGATGCGCGCCGGGAGGAAGAGGAAGACGACCTGGAACTGGCGTTGAGCCAGGCGGTCGAGGACCCGCCGCCCGCGCCGGCCGTCCCCCCGTCGGAAAACGCCGCGGACCCCGCTGCGGAACCCTGGGCCCTGGCGTCGATGCCGCTGCTGATCGCGGCCCCGCCGATGGTGACATCTGAACCGCCGGCCGCCGACATCGATCCCGCGGCCGGCCAGGCCGCCGGCCCATGGGAAGATCCGGCGGACGACCCCCGGGACCACGCAGGGGACGACCCAGGGGAGAACCCAGGAAACGACGGAATGACCAACCCAGTGGCGGCCTGGGCAACCTCCAAGGCACCCCCGCCGCTGGGCGGATCGTCCCCCTGGCCCGCCGCACCCGAAGCCGAGGTCAGCGCCCTCGAGGTCAGCCCTTCCGGGGTGACCGCGGACGACGAGCACCCATCCGACGGCGCCGAACGCTATGACGCGAACGGCGATCCGGTCGAAATGGCCCGCCCGCCCGAGATGGTCGGCGGCAGCGACCACGAAAACGGTGACGATCATCGGGAGCGTCGATTGCCACCGCGCTTCCTGCGCAACTACAAGATCCAGGAGGTCATCCGCCGTCGCCAGATCCTGCTCATCCAGGTGGTCAAGGAAGAGCGCGGCACCAAGGGCGCGGCGTTGACCACCTATCTGTCGCTCGCCGGGCGCTTCGGCGTGCTGATGCCGAATTCGCCCCGCGGCGGCGGGATCTCGCGCAAGATCACCTCGACCACCGATCGGCGCCGGCTGAAGGAGGTGATGACGGAGCTCGATATCCCGCGCGGCATGGGCATGATCGTCCGCACCGCCGGGGCCAACCGGCCAAAGCCCGAGATCAAGCGCGATTGCGAATACCTGCTGCGGCTGTGGGACGACATCCGCGATCACACCATGAAGTCGGTGGCGCCGGCGCTGATCTACGAAGAGGCCAGCCTGATCAAGCGCGCCATCCGCGACGTCTACTCGCGCGACATCGACGAGATCCTGGTGGACGGCGAGGACGGCTGGCGGGCGGCGCACGACTTCATGCGCATGCTGATGCCCAGCCACGCCAAGAAGGTGCAGCTCTGGCGCGATGGCGGCCAGCCGCTGTTCGCCCGCAATCAGGTGGAAGCGCAGCTGGACGGCATGTTGATGCCGACCGTGCAGCTCCGCTCCGGCGGCTACCTGGTGATCAACCAGGCCGAGGCGCTGGTCGCGATCGACGTCAACTCCGGCCGCTCGACGCGGGAACGCAACGTCGAAGAGACCGCCTTGCGCACGAATCTGGAAGCCGCTGATGAAGTGGCCCGCCAGTTGCGCCTGCGCGATCTGGCCGGCCTGGTCGTCATCGACTTCATCGACATGGAGAGCAAGCGTCACAACGCGATGGTCGAGCGCCGCATCAAGGAGGCGCTGAAGAACGACCGCGCGCGCATCCAGATCGGTCATATCAGCCATTTCGGCCTGCTGGAAATGAGCCGCCAGCGGCTGCGGCCGTCGCTGGCCGAAACCAGTTTCATTCCCTGCCCGCATTGCGGCGGCACCGGCCACGTCCGCAGCACCGAGAACGCGGCGATCCATGTGCTGCGCGGCATCGAGGATGAAGGCGGCAAGCGCCGGTCGGCTGAGATCATCGTGCATGTCTCCACGCCGGTCGCGCTCTATCTGCTCAACCACAAGCGGGAGCGACTGCGCGAGATCGAGATCCGCTACACGATGCGGGTCATCATCGCCGCCGACGACGCCCAGATCGCGCCGCAGTTTCGCATCGAAAAGGTGCGGACGCGCTCACCCGACGAGATCCCGGCGGTGGTCACCGCGGAGCGGTCGATGCTGCCGCCGCCGGTGGCGGAGGAAGCGGACGAGCCAGAGATCGAGCCAGAGGTCGAGACAACGGTCGCGACGACGGTCGCGACCGAGACCACGGTCGTTGAAGATGATGAAGATGATGACGCCGAGGAGGACACCGCCGAACCGCGGGCGGCTGATGCAGCCGGCGATGGCGGCGGGGACGAGGGCGAACGGCGGCGCAAGCGGCGGCGGCGGCGGCGCGGCGGTCGACGCGAGGAGACTCCGCCGGCGACCGATCACGAGCATCCCGGCGAACCGGCCGAAATCGCCGAAACCGCCCCAGCCGGACTCGCCCCGGCCGAAGCCATCCCAGCCGGAACCATCCCAGCCGAGACCATGGCGGCGGCTGCGCTCGAGGATCCGCGGGCCGAACCGGCCGCCGGCGAGGGAACGCCGGAAGCCGCCGAGACCGCGGGCCTGTCCGAGGACGATCCGCGCAACCGACGGCGCGGTCGGCGCGGCGGACGGCGGCGGCGGCGCGAGAACGAGGGCGAGGCCAGCCCGCTGGCTGTCCCGAGCGCCGATCAGCCCGATCTCCAGCCGGTCTACGCCGGCCCGACGCCAGCCGATCCGTTTGGCGGGCGCGCGTTCGATATCTTTGATGTCATGGACCAGGCGGAGCGGGCGGCCGAAGCCAGGCCGGCGCCGCGCGCGCCGTCAGCGGCGGAAATCGTCAACGACACCGCACCGGAACCCGGTCCGCCGAATGCGGACCCGGAGCCGGTTGGCGCGGCGATGGTCCAACCGCCTTTGCCCACGGCCGAACCCACCGCGTCGGACCTGCTCGCGCCAAACATGATGCCAGAGGTTGGGTCAAACGTTACGCCAGATGCCGTGCCAGAGGTCGCGCCAGAGGTCGAGATCCTCAATACCGCGGCGCCGGAGCCGGCGAGCGAAGCGCTCGGCAAGCCGGCCGGACAACAGGCACCATCGTGGCCCGCCCCGGCGAACGACACCGACGGCGAAATGGCGGCCACCGACCCGCCACCGGCTGAACCATTGATCAAGCCGATCCTGATCGGCGCGGGCGGTGAGCCACCGGCGGAGCGCAAGCGCGGCTGGTGGCGACGATAGCCGGCAGCGGCGCCCCCTGGACGGTCTCTCGTCCGTCGCCACCACCGGCCGGCGACGGGCACCACGGCGGCGCGGACTCCGCCCGCTTGGGCCTTGCGCGTCGCATCGGGTCGCCGTTCCCGCGCGCCTATCTCGGCCGCCAGCGGTGCGGGCCAGTTTCCAAATCGCGTCCGGTGATGAGATGCAGCGCGCCGCATCACCATTCCGCCTGAACCTTGAACAGCAGCACAAGCGCGCGAAGGCGTTGCTGGAACGGCTGCGCGCGGGCGAAGCTGACGCCTTGCACCGGTTCCACCGTCACCATCCGCGACTGTCGAACGCCAGTGGCGCCGTGGTGCCGGACCACCTCGCCCGGCTGCGCGATGCACAGCTCGTTATCGCCCGGGAGCTGGGCCTGCCGGGCTGGCCTCGGTTGAAGGCGCACATCGAGGCCATGGATCAAAGTTGGGCGTGCATGCGGCGCGGTGATGCCGCCGCCCCGGATCAGGGCATTGCGACCCTGCATATACGCTGCGGGTCGGACATCGGGCCGGGTCTGCAGCAGGCAGGCTTCATTGGCGACTTCCTGGAGTACTCCGATCCGCTCTGCCAGGGGCCGGTCTTGAGCGGCCCCGGATGGCTGCAGCGACGCACGGATTACATCGCGCGGGCGTATGGCCCAGGGTCCGGCATGGACCGCGAGGCGATCGCCAAGAAGCTGCGCCGGGCCGAGGATGGGCTACGATCCGCGGCGTCACGCTATCAGCGCGTCGTGCTGTGGTTCGAGCATGACAGCTACGACCAGCTCATCCTGGCCCGCTGCCTCGCGGAATTCGCCGAAACCACGCCACCGCGTCTCGAACTGATCTCGCCGGGACGCTACCCGGGTGGGATGCGCTTCATTGGCCTGGGGCAATTACCACCGGAAGCATTGCGCCTGCTGTGGCAGGACCGCGCACCGGTGCCCGCCGAAGCATTGCGCGTTGGGCTGAACACATGGGATGCGCTCCGCTCGTCTGATCCGCGCCACCTCGCCGCGTTGGCCACGGAAGGCATCCCCGGCATCCCACAGCTCGGCCAAGCACTGCGACGGCATTGTCAAGAGCTGCCCTGGACGACAGACGGGCTGAGCCTGACGGAGCGCCTGACGCTCCAGGTGCTCGCCGAGCAGTCGCAGACGACTGGCCAGGTCTTTAGCCGGTTGATGCTGGAGCGGGAGCCGCTTCCCTGGATGTCGGACCTGATTTTCCGAGACATCGTCTCGAACATGCGAAATGTCGCGCAGCCCGTTTTCACCGGCGCTCCTGAACGGGAGGATCACCGATGGGTCGGGGAGCGACTGACAATCACCAACCTGGGCCGCGCTGTACTGGCGCGAGAAGTGGATTGGCTGTCGCTGCGCCCACCGCCCCGATGGATTGGTGGCGTCCTGATCGCGGGAAGCGTGCCGTGCTGGCGTTGGGATGACAAGACGACAATGGCCGTGAGCTGCTGAGCCAGTCGGTGCCGCGTGGGCCAGCAGTTCACTCTCCATCAAACCCATGGTAGGTGGGCCGCATACCGACCGTCAGTCGCCCTCTCAACCAACGGGCGCCCTCTCAACCAACGGGAAAGAGCGCCTGATCGCTGCGACCTGACGCGATCACGCTCGCAGCGCCGTCGGCACGATTCGGCGCTTTCTTAATCCGGCTGAGCCCCGTAGACGGAACGGCCAGGGCGCCGGCCGACCGGCCGGCCGCGCGCGGAAGGAGGGTGATAGCGAAATGACCGACATGTCCATGTCGCCCTTGGCGAATGACCGGGCCTAGGCGCCTGCTGGCCCGGCTGCGCGATCTGCGAGCCCGCGGATCGGCCCCGCTGTCGGCCCTGGTCCAACTCGTCGCCACGGAGCTGGTCAGCGAAGTCTGCTCGATCTACGTGCAGCGACCGGGCGACATCCTTGAGCTCGCGGCCACCGAGGGGCTCAACGCGAACGCCATCGGACGCACCCGGCTGCGGGTCGGCGAGGGCATCGTCGGCCTCTGCGCCGCCACCGGGCTGGTGATGAACCTGCCCGACGCGCAGAACCATCCCGCCTTCGCCTACCGGCCGGAAACCGGCGAGGAACCGTTCGCCTCGATGCTGTCGGTTCCGGTGCGCCGCTCCGGCCGCACGCTGGGCGTGATCGCGGTGCAGAACCGCACGCCGCGCAATTTCACCGAGGCCGAGGTCGATGATCTCGAAACCGTCGCCATGCTGCTGGCCGAGATGCTGTCCGGCAGCGGCGCCACCGACGGGTCGCCCGAAGGGCTGGGCGCCACCGTGCCGCGGCTGTTCAGCGGCACCCCGTTGATGGGCGGGATCGCGGTCGGACCGGTCGTCCTGCTGCGTTCGATACGCCCCGTGGTCAGGCTGCTGGCCGATGACCCGAAGGCCGAGCAGGATCGGCTGGACCAGGCGGTGGACCACATGCAGCGCGGTCTTGATGACCTGTTCGCCGATGTCCCCGGCAACGGCCGCGCCGCCGATATGAACGCCTCGCGGGAAGTCCTCGATGCCTACCGGCTGGTGGCGTCCGATGCCGGGTGGCTGCGCCGGGTCGGCGACGTTATCCGCGGCGGGATGACCGCCGAGGCCGCGGTGCAGCGCGTCGCCAGCGAGCTGCACGACCGGATGCGCCGCATCAGCGACGCCTATCTGCGCGAACGGCTCGCCGATATGGAGGATCTGGCCAACCGTCTGCTCGCCGCCCTGACCGGTGAGGCACCCCGCGCACCGTTGCCGGACGGCGCTATTCTGCTGGCGCGACGCCTCGGGCCCGCCGAACTGCTGGACTGGCACGCGCGCGGCATCGCCGGGGTGGCGATCGAGGAAGCCAGTCCGGCCGGCCATGCCGCGATCCTCGCCCGGGCGCTGGGCCTTCCCGCGCTCGGCAACCTGCGCGGCATGCTGGACAGTGCCGAACAAGGCAATGACGCGGTGGTCGACGCCGATGAAGGCCAGCTCGTGCTGCGGCCGGAAACCGAGGTTCGCCAGGCCTACGGACGCGCCCGCGAAGCCCGCAACGCCAAATATGCCGATCTGGCGGTCTGGCGGGAACGCCCGGCGGCGACGGCGGACGGCATCGCGCTGAAACTGATGCTCAACGTCGGCCTCAGCCTGGAATTGCCGCAGCTCGCCCGCACCGGCGCCGATGGCATCGGTCTGTTCCGCACCGAAATCGCCATGCTCGCCCGCGGCTCTGTCGCGGACGTGGCCGAACAGGCCGCGATGTACGCCAAGGTGCTGGATGAGGCAGCCGACAAGCCGGTGCTGTTCCGCACGCTGGACCTTGGTGCCGACAAGCTGCTGCCCGGCACGGTGACCGAGGAAGAGAATCCCGCCATGGGGTGGCGGTCGCTGCGCGTCGGTCTGGACCGCCCGGCGCTGCTGCGCCGGCAGTTGCGGGCGCTGCTGCTGGCGGCGGGCAGCCGCGAGCTGTCGGTTATGTTCCCGATGGTCGCCACCGTGCCGGAGTTCCGCGCCGCCAAGGCGCTGCTGCTGGCCGAGGCCACGCGGGTGCGCCCGTCCGCGGCAACGTTGCGGATCGGCACCATGCTGGAGGTGCCGGCCCTGATGTGGCAACTGCCGGATCTGCTGAACGAGGTCGACTTCATATCGATCGGCACTAACGACCTGTTGCAGTTTTTGTTCGCGGCGGATCGCGGCACACCCTCATTGTACGACCGGTATGACTTTCTGTCCCAGCCGGTGATGAACCTGCTGGAACAACTCATCGGCGCGTCAAACGCCGCCGGCGTCCCGCTCTCGGTCTGCGGCGAGGTCGCCTCACGCCCACTGGAAGCGCTGGTGCTGGCGGCGCTCGGGGTCACCACCTTGTCGATGCCCGCCAGCGGGATCCTGCGGATCAAGGCGATGTTCGCCCAAGTCGACCTGCAGGCGTTCCGTGCGGTGCTGGCAACCATCCGGCGCGGCGTCGCCAGCGGCCTGCGCGAGCCGATCGCCGCCTGGGCGCGGGAGCATTCGGTCATCGATTAGCGCGCCACCGCGACTGAAGCGACCCGGCCACCGCGTATGATGGAGAATCGATTTAATGTTGGTTTCGATCTCTTCTGAAGTTGGAATGTTTTGCCGCGTGCTATAGAACACATGCGTCCCACACCCCTCGCGGGCAGGCGAGACACCCCACTTCGAGTTGATGATACACGAGGCTGCCAGTGCGGCAAAAACGCTGGCCGAAGATCGGCCGATGAGGGCGCCCGTCCCGCCAAATGGAACGGAGCTGCCGGCGGCGCCACGCGTCGGCGCGGACCTCCGGACCGCGCGCGAGCACCTGGGTCTGGTGCTTCGCGACGTAGCTGCCGATCTGCACATCCGCATGTCCTACCTTCAGGCGCTTGAGGAAGGCCGGATCGCGTTGCTGCCCGGTCACGCCTACGCGCTAGCGTTCGTGCGCACCTATGCCACCGCGCTGGGCCTGGACGCGGAGCAGATGGTCCGCCGCTTCAGGACCGAGGCCAAAACGTTCAGCCCCCACGCGGACCTGGTGTTTCCGGCGCCCATGCCTGAACGTGGACTGTCGGGAGCGGCGGTGCTGCTGCTGGCTCTGGTGCTGGTGGTGGGCACCTATGTCGGATGGTACCGGCTCTCCGCCGAGGGCCGGTTGCCGACCGAGACGGTGACCGCGATCCCGCAACGGCTGGCCCCGCTGGCCGATCAGGCCCCGCCGACCAAACAGACTCTGCCGGCGCCACCCAGTCCGAGCACCCCCGATCAGACCGCCCCCGATCAGACCGCGGCCAATGCGACCGCGGCCACAGCGCCGGACGACATCGCCCTCACCGGCCTGCCGCGGCTCGTCCTGGCTGATCCGGCGTCTCCCGCGATCGCGCCCGACCCGGCGCCCGCGGTCGTTGCGATCTCCCCCACATCCGCCGCCGCGGCTCAGCTGGCCGACAGACCCGACGATCCGCCGTCCGTCGCCGGCTCGCCGCCGGTGCCATCAACCGCACCGTCCGCCGCCGACACCGGACGCATCGTGGTGCGCGCCAGTGCGGACGCCTGGGTGCTGGTCAAGGATCGAGCCGGCGTGGTGTTGCTCAGCCGGACGATGAAGGCCGGCGAGACCTGGCCGGTGCCACCGCGGCCGGATCTGCTGCTGACCACCGGCAATGCCGCCGCCACCGAGCTTCTGGTGGACGGCGCGCCGACCGTCAGCCTGGGCGGATCGGGGATCGTCCGGCGCGACATGCCGCTCGACCCCGACCTGATCAAGGACGGCAAGCTGGCGGCCGACGCGACGCCCCAGCTTGCATCAACACGGCCTCATCCGTAGCAGTTGGCTCAGCAGTAGCGAATAGCCGCCAGACACCCCATAGTAGGGGCCTGATGCCGCGACGTCGCGAAACCGCCCGGCCTCGCGCGGCTGCCGAGCAAGGAGAATTGCATGAGCTATCGCCCTTACCAGGACATCACCCGGCGCAAATCGCGTCGCGTCTACGTCGGCAAGGTCCCGGTCGGCGATGGCGCGCCGATCACCGTGCAGACCATGACCAACACCCTGACCACCGACGTGCCCGGCACCATCGCGCAGATCCGGCTGGCGGAGCTGGCCGGCGTGGACATCGTCCGGGTCTCCTGCCCGGATCGGGAAAGCGCACTGGCGTTGAAGGACATCGTGCCCGAGGTCAACGTGCCGATCGTCGCCGACATTCATTTCCACTACCGGCGCGCGATCGAGGCGGCGGAAAGCGGTGCCGCCTGTCTGCGCATCAACCCCGGCAACATCGGCAGCGACGAGCGGGTGAAGGAAGTGGTGCGGGCCGCTCGCGAGCACGGCTGCTCGATGCGCATCGGCGTCAATGCCGGCTCGCTGGAACGCCACCTGCTGGAGAAATACGGCGAGCCCAATCCCGAGGCGCTGGTGGAAAGCGCGCTGTACCACGCCAACATCCTGCAGCAGCACGATTTTCACGACTTCAAGATCAGCGTGAAGGCGTCCGACGTGTTCCTGGCCGTCGCCGCCTACCAGCAACTGGCCGAAGTCTGCGACCACCCGCTGCACATCGGCATCACCGAGGCCGGCGGCCGGCGGATGGGCACGGTGAAGTCGTCCATCGGCCTGGGCTCGCTGCTATGGGCCGGGATCGGTGACACGCTGCGCGTCTCCCTGTCCGACGAGCCCGCGGAAGAGGTCCGGGTCGGCTGGGACATGCTCAAGACGCTGGGCATCCGCCATCGCGGCGTGAAGGTAATCTCCTGCCCGTCCTGCGCTCGGCAGGGCTACAACGTGATCGAGACGGTGCGCACGCTGGAAGACCGGCTCAGCCATATCGAGACGCCACTGACCCTGTCGATCATCGGCTGCGTGGTGAACGGCCCGGGTGAGGCGCTGATGACCGACATCGGCGTGACCGGCGGCGGCAATGGCCGGCATATGATCTACGCCGCCGGCAAGACCGACCACACCATCGACGGCGCCTCGATGGTGGACCACATCGTCGAACTGGTCGAGGCGAAGGCGGCGGCGCTGAAGAGCGAGGACACGCAGCAGAAGGTCGCGGCGGAATAGGTGGTGGGGTGCCCGTTGTCGTTCGGCACCTCGGTATCCGGTTTCATGTCGTCTCGAACGAAGGCGATCCGAGGGGACCCGGTTCATGTCACGCCACCCCGCTCCGACGCCGATGCCAGGTCATGGCTGACGCCGCAGGTCAGGGTCGCGGAAAGTGTCGGATTTCGCGCCGCGAACAGGCTGATTTGGTTCGGGTCGTGGCGGCAAGCGGGTCCAGGCTCGACATATCCCCGCTGATCAACGTGATTGATCGGCTGCGGGAGGGGCTGGCAAGACACCAGCGCGAACCCGCCGATGACCAGCTGCGCGACGGCCTGATCCAGCGGTTTGAATTCACCTATGAACTGTGCCACCGCGTGCTCTGGCGGTTCATCCGCCAGACCGCTGCGTCCCCGGACGAGGTGGATCGGATGGCCTTCCAGGACCTGATCCGCACCGCCAACCGGCAAGGCCTGCTGCTGGGCGACTGGCCGGCCTGGCACCGCTATCGTAACTCGCGTGCCAAGACCTGCCACGCCTACCACGCCGAAACGGCTCAGCAGGTTGCCACGATCATTCCGGATTTCCTGGCCGAAGCCGAATACCTGCGGGACGCGTTACGGCGGCGATTGCCGAGGCGGGACGCGTTACAGCAGCAATCCATGACGCACGCACTTGATCTTTCGCACGCCGAACTAACGATCGTGCGCGACATCCTGCGTGCCCATTTACCCCTGGGCTGCAACGCCTACGTGTCTGGCTCGCGCGCCACCGCGTCGGCCCGGCGCTACTCCGATCTCGACCTGGCGCTTGAGTCGGACCGACCGCTAAGCCTGGACACCCTGGGCGAGATCACCGAGGCGGTGTCGGACTCCGACCTGCCCTACAAGGTGGACGTCATCGATCTTCGGTCGGTCGACCCCGCGTTCCGGGCGAGGATCGAACCCGATATGATCGCGTTGTCGTTTTGACGGAGCGCCACAGGTACCGCTTTCGTCCGCACGACAGCCGACAGCTGCGGCACTGCCGGACGACACCGGCGACCGCTCTGACCGGCCGTCAACACCAGCCTCTCAGACAACTGCGATGAAACCAACGCTACGGGTCTTCGTCATCGGCCAGTCGCCGCGCCCCGAGGTCGAGGCGGAGGTCGCCGCCGCCGCGCCTGGCATCACGCTGCGTCTCGAAGGCGCGCTTGACGGCATGCCACCCGAACGGATCGCGACCCTGGCCGCGCCGCGCGATGATGCCGATGCGCTGTTTACCGTGCTGCCCTCGGGCGAGACCATTACAATTTCGAAAACCGTTGTCGCGGCCCGTCTCGCGGCCCGTCTGCACGATGGCGGGCCGGCCCTGCTGTGCTGCACCGGTGCCTTCAGCGGCCTGCCGCAGCGAGCCGACATCGTGCAGCCCGCTTCCGTGCTGAATGCCGTCGCCGCCGCGCTGCTGGCCGCCGGCACGCTTGGCCTGTTCGTGCCGCTGCGCGAGCAGGTGAAGACGCTGGGGGAGATGCGGGCGCGTCCGGGGTTGCGCACCGTCGCCCTGCCGCTGCGCCCGCTGTCGGACGCGGCGGCGATCGACGCGGCAGCGCGGCACATGGCGGCGCACAAGCCCGATCTCGTCATCCTGGACTGCATGTCCTACACGCGGGCTAACAAGACGCGGATCGCCGCGATCCTTGACTGCCCGATCCTGCTTCCCATCGCGCTCGCCGCACGCGTCGCGGCGTCCCTGCTGCCGGAATAGATCCCCCCACGGTGAACCCGCATCCGCATGCCCGTCGCCGCCATGCCACGGCAAGACCAGGCCGGTGTTAACAACCGACCTCTGGCCGCCCGGCGCTCCGTCCGTGCTGATCGTGGCCAAGACCATCCGCTTGAACCTGGGTAGCCTGCCGCCCCACCTCACCCCTATAAAACCCGGCCTATCCACCCCGGCCGATCCATCAAGGACCCCACGTTGACCGACCTGCAACCCGCCCGCGGCACCCACGACCTGATCGGCGAGGACCAGCGCCGGTTCCGCCATGTCGTGGACACCGCCCGCCGGGTGGCCGCCACCTACGGCTTCGACGAATGGATCACCCCGATCTTCGAGGACACCCGCGTGTTCGCCCGCACCCTGGGCGAGACCTCCGACGTCGTGACCAAGGAAATGTACAGCTTCGAAGACCGCGGCGGTGACTCCATAACGTTGCGACCGGAAGGCACCGCCGGCGTCTGCCGCGCATTGGTGTCCAACGGCCTGACCCAGTCGCTGCCGCAGAAAGTCTTCTACGCTGGCCCGATGTTCCGCTACGAGCGCCCGCAGAAGGGCCGCTACCGCCAGTTCCACCAGATCGGCACAGAGCTGATCGGGCCCCCCGAACCGCTGGCGGATGCCGAGGTGATCGCCTGCGGCTGGGACATCCTCAAGGCGCTGAACGTTGCGGACGACACGGTGCTGGAGCTCAACACCCTGGGCGACAAGGACAGCCGCGACGCCTACCGCCAGGCCCTGGTGGCCTATTTCCGGCAACATCAGGCGACCTTGTCCGCCGACAGTCTCAACCGGCTCGACCGCAACCCGATGCGTATTCTGGACAGCAAGGACCAGGCCGACCGCCGCGTCGTCGCCGATGCCCCGACGATCATGCCTTACCTGACCGAGGCCGCCGCCGTCTTCTACGCCAGCCTGCGGGCGCACCTGATGCGCTTCCGCGTCCCGTTCGTGGAAAACCCGCGCATCGTCCGCGGCCTTGACTACTACGGCCACACCGCCTTCGAGTTCGTCACCACCCGGCTCGGTGCTCAGGGCACGGTGATGGCGGGCGGCCGCTACGACGGTCTGGTGGCGCAGATGGGCGGCCCGATGACCCCCGCGGTCGGCTGGGCTGCCGGGATCGAACGCCTCGCCATGCTCATGCGGGACGCCCCCGCCGCCCCTGCCCCGGTCGCCGTCATCCCGATCGGCGAGGCCGCCGAAGCGGTCGCCATCGAGATCCTGCAGTCGCTGCGCGCCAACGGCATCCGCGCCGAGATCGCCTATCGCGGCAACCTCAAGCGCCGCATGGAACGCGCCAACCGTTCCGCCGCGCGGGCCGCGGTCATCCTGGGTCAGGACGACATCGCCGCCGGATCCGCCCAGGTCAAGGATCTCGCGACCGGCACCCAGGAAGCGGTCCCGTTCGCCCAGCTTGCAGCCCGGCTGCGATGAACCTCGGCTTCAAACTCGACCGCATCGCCGCCCGCGCGGACGAACTGCGCGCGATGCTGTCGGAAGGCATCTCCGGCGAGGCCTACGTCAAGGCGTCGAAGGAATTGTCCGATATCGAGCCGGTGGTTACCCGCATCGGCGATCTGCGCGCCGCCGAACGCGCCCAGTCCGAGGCCGAAGCGCTGCTGGCCGACCCCGAGATGAAGGATCTGGCGGAAGCCGAACTGTATCAGCTGAAGGACCAGATCCCGACGCTGCAGCACGAGATCCGCCTCGCCCTGCTGCCACGCGACGAGGCCGACGCCCGCTCCGCCATCCTGGAGATCCGTCCCGCCGCCGGCGGCGACGAGGCCGGCCTGTTCGCCGCCGAGCTGTTCGCGATGTATCAAAAGTATGCCGAGGCCAAGGGCTGGCGGTTCGAGATCCTGGACTACGGCGATACCGGCCTGGGCGGGATCAAGGAGGCCACCGCCGAGGTCACCGGCCGCAACGTCTTCGCCAGGCTGAAATACGAGTCCGGCGTTCACCGGGTGCAACGTGTTCCGGCGACCGAAAGCCAGGGGCGCATCCATACCTCGACGGTCACCGTCGCGGTGCTGCCGGAGGCCGAGGAGGTCGATGTCGAGATCGACGAGGGCGACCTTCGCATCGACGTCTATCGAGCCTCCGGGGCCGGCGGGCAGCACGTCAACAAGACCGAAAGCGCGGTCCGCATCACCCACATCCCCACCGGCATCATCGTCGCGATGCAGGAGGAACGCAGCCAGCACAAGAACCGCGCCAAGGCGATGAAGATCCTGCGCGCCCGCATGTATGAGCAGCAGCGCTCCAGCCTGGCGGCGACCCGGTCGGCGGACCGCAAGTCCCAGGTCGGCACCGGCGACCGCAGCGAGCGCATCCGCACCTACAATTTCCCCCAGGGCCGGGTGTCAGATCACCGCATCAACCTGACGCTGTACAAGATCGACCGGGTCATGACGGGCGACCTCGACGACTTCATCGACGCATTGACCGCCGAAGACCAGGCCGCCCGTCTGGCCGCCGAGGAATGAGCCGGCGGCGCCCAAGGCTCCGAACGCCCAGGGCCTGTTCGACACCAATCGCTGCGAAACGCCGCGTCGAACCGGCCCTTGGCCACTGTTTTGTCGGACAGCCTTATCGGCGTGCTGACGCACTTGCTGCCGATGCTGCCCGAACCCGACGGGTTCCCCGCGGTCGCGGTCACGACCCCAAGGGCGCCGGCATGAGCACGATCCGCCGCTGCCGGCCCGCATGACCCGACCCGCATGACCACGACGGTCGCTCAGGCGATCCGCGACGCCGCCGCCCGGCTCGACGGCATCACCGACAACCCCCGGTTGGAGGCGCGCCTGCTGCTCGGGCATGCTCTCGCACTCAGTCAGCACGATCTGATCCGCGATCCCAGCCGCGCCGTCGACCCGACCGGGTTTGAAACTCTGGTCGCGCGGCGGGCGCGCCGCGAACCGCTCGCATTGATCCTGGGGCAACGGGAATTCTGGAGCATGGCGTTCAACGTCTCCGCCGCCACCCTGATCCCGCGTCCCGATTCCGAGACACTTGTTGAAGCGGCGCTGACGACCTTCACCGACCGGGCCCCGCCGGAGCAGATCCTTGACCTCGGCACCGGCACCGGCTGCCTGCTGCTGGCGCTGCTCAAGGAATTCCCGTCCGCTTTCGGCGTTGGCCTCGACCTCAGTGCCGATGCGGCGAAACTCGCCAGCGGCAACGCCACTCGGCTTGGTCTGGCCGATCGGGCGGCGTTTGTCGTCGGCGACTGGATGGCCCCGGTCGCCGGCCGCGTCGACCTGATCGTCTGCAACCCACCCTACATCGCCCATCCGGATCTGGCGGACCTGATGCCGGAAATCGCCTTGCATGAGCCCACGCGTGCGCTGGACGGCGGCCCGGACGGCTATGCCGCCTACCGCGCGATTTTGCCTGATCTCAGAAATCATCTGAAGCCAAACGGGGTGGCAATCATTGAACTCGGGTTCGGACAAGCCATCTACGTCAGCGATATGGCGCGAAACCAGGGCTTGGTAGCTGCGGTGCGCGCCGATTTGGCGACAGTCCCGCGCGCTCTGGTTCTGACAGCACCGAATTGAAAAAAATCGGTTGGCAGCATTATGGGACAGGTGTACGGTAAGTTTGTGGCGGGGTGCTGCGTGACAGCGTCCCTGGTCGCGAAGGCTGGGTAATGTTGCCTTCGCTTGCCACCATCAACGCCGATGAATCGTGGTTGGCCATGGGAACAGCCTATGGAGATCCCATGCCGGGTTTCCAGGACGCCCACAGGCCGACCGACAGTAGGAAAGCACGACGGCATCAGTATGAACATGAAGCGCATGCGTGGTCGCAACCATCGCCCGGGCGGTGGTGGCGGCGGTAACGGGTCTGGCGGTCCCATCCGCCACCATTCGGGGGGCAACGTCCCGCTCAATCGGAACCACGTGTTTGATAGCAATGGTCCGGAAATGCGTATCCGCGGCACCTCGCAGCAGTTATTCGAAAAATATCTGCAGCTTGGCCGCGATGCCACCAGCAGTGGAGATCGGGTGACCGCGGAAGCGTTCTTCCAGCACGCGGAACATTACTTCCGCATTCTGAATGCGATGAATCAGGCTCAGCAGCAAAATCAGCCCAACGGGCAGTCGCCGCAGCAGCATCCACAGGCCAACCAGCGTCGGATGTATCAGCCGGGCGACGGTTTTCAGGGCAACGAGGACGGCCAGGGTGAGTCGGATGAAGCCGACCAGCAACGGGATGACCCGCAACGAGGTGACGCGCAACGGGGCGACCAGCAGCGGGGCGACCAGCAGCGGGGCGACCAACGCACCCCCGGCATGGGCGACCAGCCGGAACCCCGCGAAATCCCCATCGCCGCGGCGCCACCAGAGGGCTGATCGGTCAAGGGCTGAGCGGCCAAGCCAGGCGCGGCGGCAGCCCCGGTTCGTCACGCGGCGGCAGTTCCGGTTCGCCCGGTTACCCAGGCGTTCTGGCGAGGCGTCTCCGCAGGCATGCGGCCTCCGGTCCCTCGATCAGACGATACCGGATGAACAGATCGATCAACACCAGGTTCACGTTGAACTTGAAGTCGTCACTGTCCCGCACCGCCTCAAGCACGCGCCCGATCGGCCAGAGTTCGAACGCCGCGACCTCACCGTCGGCCGCCACGGGGGTGAAGTCATCCGGCAGGATCAGATCGTAGCAGTGCAACCAGTCGCGGCGCAGCCCCTCTGGCCGCTCCATCGCATAGCCGATCACTCCGACATGCACCGCCTTCGACGCCAGCTCGGACGGGATTGACGCTTCTTCCCCGGCTTCCTTCAGCAAGGTCTCGATCGGCCCGAAGCCAGCCGGAACGCCGCCGGCGACGATGTGGTCCAGCTTGCCGGGGTCCAGCAGCTTGTCGCTGGCACGCCTCGCGATCCACACATGCAGGCCATCGTCTTGCCGCACCAGGCCGTTGACGTGGACCCCGGTCGCCTGGATGCCGAAGGATGGCAGTGCGCCGCGGTCGATCTGCGCTAGCACGGCACCGTTCGGCCGCGCACGCACATCAAACGCCTCGCCTCGCCAACGAAACAGCCCGCGGTCACACAACGCCTGCGCAATGACCGGAAGGGCAACCGGGTCGGTCAGCGTGACGCCGATGTCGGCACATTCGACGGCTGGCATCCCCTGCAGCGCCGGGACGATGCGGGCGGCCAGCCACCCGACGGACTGGTCACCGATCAGCAGCGGCACCCGCTCGTTCGGCAGCACCGCGTTGTTGCACAGGCGCACATGGCGTTGAAATCCGGTGTCTTGCTGATTTTGTGGCAAGCGGTTCGCCTTTCAAACGACGCGATATCATGCCACATGCCCAGCATGAGACGAAGCAGCCACCCACCCGCACCGGCGGACCTGCCGTCCGCTTTGAGGGTGCAACGATCGACCCTGCGGACCATCGCGTCGCTGCTGCCCTATTTGTGGCCGGTGGGAAACACCAACGCGCGCATCCGGGTCGCGGTGGCGCTGGTGTTCATGCTGCTGTCCAAGGTCGCCACCGTCTATGTGCCGGTCATCTACGGCCGCATCGTCGACGCGCTGGCGCCGAAGGATGCCGCGGCGGTGGCATTTGTCGTTCCGGTGGCCTTGATCCTGGCCTACGGCGGCATTCGCGTCGGCTCCGCCGGATTTGGCGAAATCCGCGACGCCCTGTTCGCCTCGGTGCAGCAGCGCGCCGTCCGGCTGCTCGCCTTGCGCACCTTCCGCCATCTGCATGCCGTCAGTCTGCGCTTCCACATGGACCGTCAGACCGGCGGCCTGTCCAGGGTCATCGATCGCGGCGTGCTGGGCATGCAGTCCGTGCTGCGGCTGGCGGTGTTTAACGTTGTCCCGACGGCGCTGGAGCTGGTGATGGTCACGGTCATCATTTGGCACATGTTCGATTGGCGCTACGCCGCCGTGACCTTCCTGGCGGTGCTGGTTTATGTCGGCTTCACCGCCGTGCTCGCCGGGCGCCGCAGCCGTTATCGGCGGACGATGAACGACACCGACAACGACGCCTCGACAAAATCCCTGGACAGCCTGATCAACTATGAAACGGTCAAGTATTTCGGCAACGAGCAACACGAGGCGCAGCGCTACGATCACGCGCTCGCCCATTACGAGCGCGCCGCGATCCGCGTGCAGGTCTCGCTGAATGCGATGAACCTGGGTCAGGCGGCGATCACCGCGACCGGACTGACCCTGATCATGCTGCTGGCCGCATCGGGTATGCGCGACGGCACCATGACAGTCGGCAAATTCGTTGTCGTGAACACGTACTTGATCCAACTCTATCAGCCACTGAACTTCCTTGGCATCGTCTACATGACCATCAAGCAGGGTCTGGTGGACATGGAGCAGATGTTCGCCTTGCTGCGGGTGCCGCGTGAGATCGTCGACAAGGCCGACGCCAGGACCCTGACCGCGCATCTGTCCGAAGGTTCGGCCGGCCAGGTGGTATTCCAGAACGTCCGTTTCGGCTATCAGTCCAACAGGACGATACTTCGCAGCATCGATTTTACCGTCCCCGCCGGTGGCAAGTTGGCGATCGTCGGCCCGACCGGTTCGGGCAAGTCCACCATCGGACGCCTGCTGTTCCGATTCTATGACGTCACCGAAGGTCGCATCACCATCGATGGCGAGGATATCCGCGACCTGTCGCAGGATAGTCTGCATGCCGCGATCGGGGTCGTGCCGCAGGACACGGTGCTGTTCAACGACACCATCCGCTACAACATCGGCTATGGTCGCCCCGGTGCCTCGGATGCCGACATCGAGCAGGCCGCCCGGACCGCCCAGATCCATGATTTCGTGCTGAAGCTGCCGGAAGGCTATGACACCCGGGTCGGCGAACGCGGCCTGAAGCTGTCCGGTGGCGAGAAACAGCGGGTGGCGATTGCCCGCACCATTCTGAAGGACCCGCGCATCCTGATCCTCGATGAAGCGACCAGTGCGCTGGACACCCGTACCGAACAGGACATCCAGGCGGCACTGCGGGCGGTATCGAAACAGCGCACGACCTTGGTGATCGCGCACCGTCTGTCGACCGTCGTGGACGCCGATGAAATCATTGTCCTGCAGGACGGCCAGGTCGCCGAACGCGGCACGCATGGCGTGCTGCTGGCGAATGGCGGGCTTTATGCCAGGATGTGGATGCTGCAAGCCGCCGAACAGGACCTGGAAACAGTCGATTAGGGAACAAGCCAATGTCCGATGATGCGAACGAGTCACCTGCCCACCTCAGCCAGGCCGGCGCGGTGGTCGACAAGGCAATCGAGTACATGATGGGCCAAAACCTCAGTTCGCTGGCGATCGCCTCCGCGCTGCTGGGCGGATCGATGGCGCTGCTCGCCCGCTCGATGTCCGACGACGCCATCATCGGTATCCTGACCAATGCCATCGGCAGCGTCCGCTCGGGGGAGTTGCACGGGCACCATCCCCCGGGCTAGTGGACAAAATCCGACGGAAAGGTCCGTCCAATTTTGCCACTGGCACTTAATTTGGTGGGCCGATTCACCCGACCGCGAGGATGCGTCTGTCGGGATCGGACCACTAGGCCGGCGCTTCCAGGCGGTCGCAGCATCAACCTGGACAGCGTTGCGATGGTCGTGGCTGGCGTTCGGCGGGTCGACGGTTGGGTTCCACCGCCGGCTTGAACCATACCGCCGGCCAGCTCGGTTCGTGGGCGCGCGGTTCGTCGTGGCCGCCGCGGCTTGCTTGACGCGGGCGGCGGCTATCGCCATAACCCGCGCCTTCCGATCCAGACCAAGGAATGAAGTGCGATGTCGCGTCGCTGTGAAATCACGGGCAAGGGCGTTCTCAGTGGCAACAACGTCAGCCATGCCAACAACAAGACCCGTCGGCGGTTCCTGCCCAACCTGCAGGTGACGTCGCTGTTGTCCGACATTCTTGGGCACGAGGTCCGCCTGCGGATGTCCACCCGGGCGATCCGCACGGTCGAGCACAACGGCGGCATCGACGCGTTCCTGCTGGGCACGCCGAACACCAAGCTGACCGACGAGGGCCGTACGCTGAAGCGCCGGATCGAGAAGGCGCAAGTGAAGCGTTTGGCCGCCGCCACCGCGGCCTGACCACCCGACTGGATCTGCTTTCGCAACGGTCCGGCGCGCGTCCGCGGCGACGTTGAAGCTCTCGCGGCCGCATGCAGGTCGCGCCTGAGCTGGTTGGGCGATCATCGGCAAGGCCTGGCGACCCGGGGTGTGGATCCGCCATCCCGCCGGCTGTCCCGGCCTTCACGGCAGCCTCGACAACAGGTGAACCAACGCCTTGGTGCGGGGGGCGAACAGGCGGGCCGCGAACGCGCTGCCCGCGGCACGCTTGGCGGCTTCGGACCGGGTCGGATACGGCACGATCAGCCCCGCCAGCGCCGACAGTTTTGTGCGCTGGGAGATCGCCAGCGTCCACTGGCTGATCATCTCTCCGGCATGTGGGGCCAGGATGCCGGCACCGACGATCCGGCCTTTGCAGGCGACCAGCTTGACCAGACCCACCGTTTCGCGTTCCGCCACGGCGCGATCGTTGTCGGCCAGCGGCCAGCGCAGGACCTGAACGTTCAACCCGGCCGCGGATGCCTCGGCCGCGGTCATACCGGTTTGCGCCAGCTCCGGATCGGTATAGGTGACCCGAGGCAGCGCGGCATAATCGACCGACGCCGGCAGCCGGAACAGCACCCGACGGATGACGATACCGGCGTGATACGATCCGACATGGGTGAAGGCCCGCGGCCCGATCCCCTGCGGATCAGCGATATCGCCAACCGCATAGACGCGCCGGTTGGTCAGGCTGCGCAGACCGCGGTCTATCGCGATGCCGGCCGGCCCCGCCTGGATGTTGCCCGCCGCCAGATCGAGCGCGGCGAGGTTGGGCGTCCGTCCGACCGCCACGAGCAGATGCGAGCCGCTGACCTGTGATCCGTCCGCCAGCGCCACGGTCGGCCCTGAGACGACCCCTGGAACGACCCCTGGGGCAACGCCGGTCGGCTTGAGCCCCTCGCGGAAGATTACGCCGCGCGCGGCCAGAGCCAATCGCAGGCCGGCGACCAGTTCGGGGTCTTCCTTGCCCCCGATCGTCGCGGCATCGATCAGGGTGACCCGACAGCCAAGGCCACAGAACGCGTCCGCCATTTCCAGCCCGATCGGGCCACCGCCCAGGATCAGCAAGTGATCCGGTTTCACCGCCAGATCGAACAGCGACTCATTGGTCCAATACGGCACCTCATGCAGCCCCTCGATCGGCGGTTCGGCGGCTCGGCTGCCGGCGGCGATGACGAAGCGGCGTGCGGTGACGGTGCGGCCATCAACCGCGATCGTGGCGGGATCGGTGAACCGCGCCTCACCCTGTAGCACCGTCGCACCCAGGGCCTGAAAGCGCGGTCCGGAATCAACCGGCGCGATGGCGGCGATCACGCTGTGCACATGGCAACGGACCGCGGCCCAATCGACTTCCGGCTGCCCGGCAACGATGCCAAACCGAGCCGCCTCGGTCGTACGGCGCGCCGCGTGCGCCGCCGCGAGCAGGGCTTTGCTGGGGACGCAGCCGGTGTTGAGGCAGTCACCCCCCATGCGGCCGCGCTCGATCAGGGCCACGGACGCCCCAAGCTGTGCCGCCGCGGCCGCGACCGAAAGGCCGGCCGCACCGGCACCGATGACCGCGAGGTCGAACTCAGGCATGCGCACCCGGCCGCCGGCGCAGCAGCACCGGCAGCAGTGACAGGGCGGCGAGACCGAGCAACGGCAGCAGGATGCGGGGCGCGAACAGCACCGACAGGTCCGGCGTGCGGCCCTGCGCCAGCACCGAACCGACACCGGCCCCGATCGAGCTCAGCACGAAGCTGGTCGGCACAATGCCCAGCAAGGTCGCCGGCGCGAAGACGGTCAGCCGGATGCCGGCGACCGCCGCGGCGAGATTGACAATCCAGAACGGAAACAGCGGCACCAGCCGCAGTGCCAGAAGATAGCTGAACCCGTCCCGCGCCAGTCGGAGCCGCACCTGTTCGGGGATCCGGCCGCGATGGCGTTGCAGCGTCTTGGCGAAGGCCCTGCGGACCACGACCAGCAACACCGAGGCGCCGAGGGTGGCACCGGTCACGGTCAGGGCGCAGCCGAGGATCGTGCCGAACAGCAGCCCACCAGCCACCGTGAGCAACGCGGCCTGCGGCAACGACAGCGCCGCGGTCAGAACGTAAGCGATCACGAACAGCATCGCCGACCCGATCGGATGGGTGCCCACCCAATCCGTCAGCTCGGTCTGGTGACGCGCCAGACTGCCCCAGCCGACACCCCGGAGCAGAAAGAAGCCGCCGGCGGCGAGGGCGAGAAGGACAAATAAAGGCAGCAAACGGCGCATGGCGGCAGAATGGGGCGTCGCCACCGCGTTGTCGCCTGAAAATCGGTGGGCCGCCGCGGGCCGACGATCAGCCATGAGATATTGCCCACGGTGTCCGACCGGATCGCGGAAGGCAGGGCGTGCCGCCGCTTTCCCGCAGGCTCTGGACCGCGGTCCCCGACCTGCGACTGATCGAGACAAAGCCACAGGAGGTCGCGGATGGATCTGCACGAATTTGGTTCCTTGTTTCCGGTATCGACGCTGACCCTGGGCGGCGGCGGTCTTGGCATGCTGTGGGGCGAGACGACGTTCGAGGAGTACGTCGCCACCGTTCATGCGGCGGTCGCGGCCGGCATCAATCTGCTGGATCTGGCACCGCTGTATGGCGACGGCAAAGCCGAACAGGTGGTTGGCGAGGCGTTCGGTGGCCGCCTGCCGCCAGGATACATGTCACCAGCAAGTGCAACCTGGGAGCGGCGGTCGCGGGGCGCCGATCGCGTCGGGTTAGCAATTTCTTAACCTGATTGGCCTAACCGGGCTGGACGTTATTCACACTGGAGAAGCCTAATGCAGTTCCTTCGTCTCGGTTTGCGGGCGCGCCTTTTTGCCGGGTTCGCCATGCTCATCGCACTGGGTCTGGGGATCGCCGGGTTCGGCATGCTTGGCCTGTCGGATGTAACGCAAACGATCGGGAAGATGGAGGCGCTTTCCGGCAACCTCGTGCGCGTGGGCCAGGTTGCCAGGGAACTTGATAAAATCCAGCGAGCTGCCAACCGCTACCGTATCGATGCCAATCCCGCGTCGCTGGCTGATATGACGCGATCCGAAGCGCGGACATCGACGCTGCTGGCCGAAGCAGCCAGGGCGACACTGTCGGAGCAGCGGCGCAAGCTGTACGGCGATATCGCCGAAACGCTTCGCTCAGCCACCTCCGACCGTGAGGCTTTTGTGCGAGCCTATCAGACTGGCTTTGCCGAGCGTGCCAAGCTGTTCACCGGCGGCGACATTCTGACCGCGGCAACCGAACAGCTGGTCAAAAGCAGCCAGGCCGGAAACGATCCGCGGCTGGCGATGGCGGCTGACCATGTCGAGTCTGCGATGCTGTTGGTGCGGGTGGCAAACTGGCGCTTCCTCGCCACGCTGGATCCCAAGGGACCGGCGACCTTCAAGGCCAACGAAGCCAAGGCCACAGCGGCATTGGCCAGTTTCGAGCAGCTGGCTGGCGAGGACGGCAAACCGCTGATCAGCCCGGTGCGCGAGGCCCTAAGGGCGTATGCGACCAGCTTTGAGCAGGCCTCTGCCAGCCTTATTGCAGGCGCCGATCATTTGGACAATGGACTGCGGCCGCACATCGTCGCGATGGAGAAACAGACCGACCAGGCCTTGGCGTCGCTGCAGGAAGGCTTCGACACCAACGTGCTGGCATCCAAAGCCGAGGCAAACCGGACCATCTGGCTTCAGGCCATCGTGGCCGGCGTCGCAGGTCTGATCGGGGTCGTTCTGGCCTTCCTGATCGGCCAGGGGATAGCGCGTCCGATCGCCAGCATGACCGCGGCGATGACACGCCTGGCGCAGGGTGACCACGACATCGAAGTCCCGGCACGCCACAACAGCGACGAGATTGGCCACATGGCGCGCGCTGTGGAGGTGTTCAAGCAAAATGCCCTCGAGACCGCTCGTTTGACTGCCGAACAGGCGGCGGAACGCACGGCCAGGGACCAGCGCGGTGAGCGGCTTGAAAGCCTGACCCGGGCGTTTGAGGCGAAAGCCGGGGAGCTGGTCGGGCAGGTGTCGTCGGCGGCGACCGAGTTGCAGGCGACCGCTCAATCGATGACCGGTACCGCCGGTCAGACCACGCAGCAATCGACCAGTGTCGCGGCGGCGGCCGAACAGGCCAGCGCCAACGTGCAGACGGTTGCCGTCGCGGCGGAGGAACTGACCTCGTCGATCACCGAAATCTCCCGCCAGGTGGCGCAGTCCGCGAAAGTGGCGAGCCGGGCGTTGGAGGATGCCAAACGCACCGATGACGTGGTGCAGGCGTTAGCCGAGGGAGCCCACAAGATCGGCGAAGTCGTCGGGTTGATCAGCAACATCGCCGGTCAGACCAACCTGCTAGCGCTGAACGCGACAATTGAGGCGGCCAGAGCCGGCGATGCCGGCAAGGGCTTCGCCGTGGTGGCGTCTGAAGTCAAAAGCCTGGCGACGCAGACCGCCAAGGCGACCGAGGACATCGCCCGCCAGATCACCCAGATTCAGACCGCGACCAGGAATGCCGTGGAGTCTATTCGCGGCATCGGCACGACGATCGGCGAAATCAGCGATATTGCTGCCGCCATTGCGGCCGCGGTGGAAGAACAGGGCTCCGCGACGCAGGAGATCGCGCGCAACGTGCAACAGGCTGCCGCCGGCACCCAGGAAGTTTCGGCCAACATCGTCGGTGTCAGCCAGGGGGCGAACGAGACCGGTGCGGCGGCCAATCAGGTGCTGGACGCGGCGCGAGAACTTTCACAGCAGGCCGAACAGCTTCGCAGCGAGGTCAATGTTTACACTATCGGGGTCAAGGCGGCGTAGGCGACCAGAGCAGAGCAGGCCACGTCGAGGGGTGGCACCACACGAAGATGGGCAATGCGGGCGGTGCCGCTGACCCTGAGCGTTTCACCCTTGGCCGGAACCATGAAGATCAGTCCGACCCGAGGACTCTGCGGTACGTTGCGAGAGCTATCGGCGCGGCGGTTTCTCGGCCGCTCCGGGATCGCGATTGTTCGGCGATCCCGCACATGAACGAAGCCTGCCGGATCGCCTTTCGGGGTAACATCGGCGCGTCCGGAGGCATCCGAGGAGGCGACAAGGAGAAACGGCGAACGCGCGACAAATGTCAGGCAGGCCTGCGAGCACTTCCCACGGTCGAGCGTGACGCAAGTGCCCGGAGAGGGCATCAATCCGTCGATTGCGAGCGGGTTGCCTTGGCGGCGGGCCGCGCTGGCCGGGTCAGCAGCAAGAGCGGCAGCACGACGATGGCCAGGATGAGCATTAGCTTGAAGTCATCGATGTAGGCGATGACCTGGGATTGGCGGGTTATCTGCTGATTGAGCAGCGCCGCACCGTGCACCGACGCGGGGTTCCACAAGCGTGCGGCGGCCCCCGTCTGCAGGGCGCGATTGAACGGGGTCACCCCGCCGGCGATGATCGCGTGGTTGATCTGGGTGTTCGTCGCCAGCAGCGCGCCGGTGACGGAAATGCCGATCGCGCTGCCCAGGTTGCGCATCAGACTGTAGATGCCGGCCGCCTCGGTGCGCATCGCCTGCGGCAGGGTGGCGAAGGTGATGATGTTGATCGGGATGGTGAGGAAGCCCAGGCTGAGGCCCTGCAGAAAGCCGACGCTGATCATGGTCGATTCCGAAACGTCGGGGGTCCAGGCGGTCATCTGGTAAAGCGCGTAGGCCCCGGTGGTGAAGCCGATGCCGACCAGCAGGCGGGCGCTGACCTTGCCGATCAGCCGCCCGCACAGCAGGGCCGCGAGCATCAGCCCGGCGCCTCGTGGTGCCAGCACGATGCCGGCGGTCACCACGGGGTAGTCCATCAATGTCTGCAGATAGGGCGCCAGAAGTGCGAGGGTCGCGTACATGATCAACCCCATGGTGAAATACAGGGTGATCCCGACGACGAAGTTGCGATCTGTGAACAGTTTCGGCGCGAGGAAGGGTTTTGGCGCCAGCGAGAACTGGACCAGAAACAAATAGAAGCCGACCGCGGCCAGGCACGCTTCGGCGATGATTTCATCGGAACCGAACCAGTCCAGCGTCTCGCCACGGTCGAGCATGGTCTGGAAGGCGCCGATCGCCAGGCTCAACGCGGCGAAACCGATCCAGTCCAGCCGCACCGATTTTCCGTATGACGTCTCCTTCAGGAAGGTCAGCAAACCGAAGGCCGTCACCACGCCGAACGGGACGTTGATGTAGAACACCCAGCGCCAGCTGTGGTTCTCGGTGAGCCAGCCGCCCAGGATGGGGCCAAAGATCGGCCCGATCATGACCCCCATGGTCCACAGGGCCATCGCCTTGCCGCGCTGCTCGATCGGGTAGATGTCGAACATCACGGACTGCGACAGCGGCACCAGGGCGGCGCCGCAGGTGCCCTGCATAACCCGAAAGAGGACGATCTGGCTCAACGACTGGGCCAGGCCGCAGAGCACCGATGCGAGGGTAAAGCCGACGACGGCGGTCACGAACAACCGGGTGCGGCCAAACCGGGCGGCGAGGAAACCGGTGGGCGTGGTCATGATCGCCGCCGCCACGATGTAGCTGGTCAGCACCCAGTTGATCTCTTCCTGGCTGGCCGACATGGTGCCCTGCATGTAGGGCAGTGCGACATTGGCGATGGTGCTGTCGAGCGACTGCATCAGCGTGGCCATGATGGTGCAGACGGTTATAATCAGGCGATTGGTCGGGTTGAGCGACGCGGGCGACGGTGTTGCGGATGTCGCCGCGCCGGCGCCGGTCTGGCGCATCGTCGCGGGGTTCGCGCCGGCAGCGCTCACGCCTCGAAGTCCTGCTGGTGGGCGAGGTTGTGGCAGACCAGCTCCAGCACCTGGGTCGCGAGCGCGATGTCGTCGCCGGATAGCCCGACGAGGGTGGCGTTGCGCACCTCACGGGAGGCGGCTTCAACCTGATCGATGATCGATCGGCCGCGGCTGGTCACGGTGATGATCTTGGCCCTGCGGTCGGCGGTTTCCTCCCGGCGCTCGATCAGGCCGGCGGCTTCAAGCGCATCGAGCAGGCGGACGACGGAGGAGCCATCGAGCACGAGCGAGGCGGCGAGATCCTTCTGGCGCACCGGCGCGGTGGCCCGGGCGAGGTAGATCAGTGGCAACCAGGTCGCCTCGGTCAGGCCGAACGGTTGCAGCCGGCGGTCCACCGCGCGCCGCCATTGCCGACCGGCCCTGGCGATGAGGCTGGCGAAACCGTCGCGAAGTTGTTGCTGGCTTTGGTTCATCGGCTTTTGTCCATCGCGGGCCCATTCGCTGGCGTGCCAACGTATGGTACGTCATCTATTGTCGCAAGGGTCAGGGGTTGATGAGGGTGGTGGGCGGATGCCGTCAGGACTCGCTGCGACGTCAGGCCGGCGGCGCGGCGGGCAAGGGTCGCGACCGTCGCGGAGCCGGAAAGGTGTTCAGACGCCTCGGAACCCGTATCGGCTCATCCCGCGGGTCGCAAAGCTGATCGGCCAGAAAGCTGATCCGCCAGTACTACCGCCGCGGCGCCTTCGGGCAACGTCGTGTCCTGCTGGTCTGGAGCCAAATCATCATGCCGGACGGCGGTTCGGTCGTGCTGGCGCACTGACCAGCCCGAGCACCGACCTGGCCCGAGCGGCAGTCCGGCTCATCCTACTCGCCGCCAGCCAGGCCCAGGCTTTGCAGGTATATGAGCATGCCGGCCTCCAGCAGTTCCTCCGCCACCATCGGCAGCTTGCGCCGCGACGGGCCGGCCCGCACGAACAGCGACGCGATCCCGTGCGCCATCGCCCAGATATGCAGCGCGATCATCAGCGACGGGGGCCGGCGGCTTTTCGGCAACGTCAGGGCGACCTGATCCGCCGCGTCTCGCAACACCGCGAACGCTCTGTCGCCGGCGGACTGCAAGCCGGGATAATTCTCGGTCGCCAGACGCGAGTCGAACATCGCCGCGTAATACGCCGGCTCATCCCTGGCAAAGGCCAGATACCCCCGCCCGAGGTCCTCGAACGCCCGCACCGGCTCCGGCCGGCCCTCGTTCCAGGCTTTCGCCAGCCGCTGGGTGAACCGGTCGTAGCCGCGCAGCGCGACCTCGGTCAGCAAGGCGTCGGCATCGCGGAAATGCCGGTATGGCGCCGCCGGGCTCACGCCGGCCAACCTCGCTGCCTCGGCGATGGTGAAACCGGCCGGCCCTTTGGCACCGATCAGCTCAAGCGCCGCTTCGACCAGGGCTTCACGCAGGTTGCCGTGGTGATAACCCCGCCGTCCCGCCCCGCCGTCGCTGGGTCCCGACCAACTCATCTGCCGCACATGTTCATATAACGCGATTTTACATAAGTCACCGACCCGATCCAGCAACCAAAAAAGGACCCGCCAGCCAGCTGGGGCATCGAGGCAGGCACGCTGCTTGGCGATCGGCTATTGGCCGGCATGCGCCGTGTTGCGAAACAGCGGGGCTGTCGCTAGCTTCCGCGCCCGAATCAGGAGTTTAACCCCATGGTCCGGCCAATTTTCTGGTTGCTGCTGGAGGCACTGAACCTGTACTGGTGGGCCGTGCTGCTGGCAGCGATCTTCAGCACGCTTGCTTCTTTCGGCGTCATCGACACGCGTAACCGCATCGTCTGGAGCATTGGTGACTTCCTTTATCGTATCACCGAACCCGCGCTGCGGCCGATTCGCAACATCCTGCCCAACTTCGGCAGCATCGACCTCAGCCCCTTGGTGCTTCTGCTGCTGGTCCAGGGCGCGATCATGATCGTGGTCAACATCGAAGCCGCGATCTTGACCGGCGCGATGCAGTATCTGCTGTGACGGCGATGCGGCTGCTATGTCAGTTGGTTCCTGATGGCGTTTTGCCTTTGACAACGTTGTGGCGGGCGCACCCGGCCGGCGTCAGTGTGACCGGCAAGCTTCAGTCCAGAGCGCGATCGTCTGAGGTTGAACCGACCGCGCGGCTGGAGGCGCCGTGACAGCCCGGCTGATCGACGGCAAAGCCATCGCCGCCGCGTTGCGGGCAGAGGTCGCCGAGCGGGTGACCGCCGCCGGCTTCAGCCCGATCCTGGCGGTCGTGCTGGTCGGCGCCGACCCCGCCAGCAACGTCTATGTCCGCACCAAGGACCGCGCGGCACGCGAAGCCGGGATCGAGGCCCGCACCCTCCGCCTGGCGGCCAACACCGCCCAGGCCGTGGTGCTGAGCACGATCCAGCGGCTGAACGACGATCCCGCCGTTGATGGCATCCTGGTGCAACTGCCGCTGCCCGCCGGCATTGATCCTCAGGTGGTGATCGACGCGATCGATCCGGCGAAGGACGTGGATGGGTTCCATCCGATGAATGTCAGCCACCTCGCCGACGGGCGCCCAAGCCTGGTGCCCTGCACCCCGCTGGGCGTGATGAAGCTGCTCCGCGCCGCGGGTGTTGAAACAGCCGGGGCACGCGCGGTCGTCATCGGCCGGTCGGTGATCGTTGGCCGCCCGATGGCGGCGCTGCTGCTGGCGGCCGACGCGACCGTGACGATCGCGCACTCCCGCACCCGCAACCTGGCCGCCGAATGCCGCCGCGCCGATATCCTGGTCGCCGCCACCGGCAAACCCGAGATGGTGCAGGCCGGCTGGATCCGCCCGGGCAGCACGGTGATCGATGTCGGCATCAACCGGCTGCCGGATGGGCGGCTGGTCGGCGACGTCATGTTCGGCCCCTGCGCCGCCGTCGCCGGTGCGATCACCCCGGTGCCCGGCGGCGTCGGCCCGATGACGGTTGCGTGCCTGCTGGAGAACACCCTGACAGCCGCGCTGCGACGGCGCGGCTGACCGCGATCCTGGACCGAGCGGTTGTCACCCCGCCTGGGCGCTACACATACGATAAGGCGCGGTTGCGCAGGAGGAAACCAAGGCGCGAATGCGCGGCAAAAAGCAACATCGGCTGCAGACCGCAGGCGAGGACCGTGGCGGTCAGCAGCAGGGCGAAGCGTGCGCGAACGGCGAAACCGCGTGCCCGACCGAACAACCCACCGACCGGCCAGCCATTGTCACACCCGCGGCCGGGCGACCGGCTGCTAGCGCACCCGAGGTTGCGCGATCAGGGCATGCCGGGCGACCGGCGGCTAACGCACTCGAGGGTGAGCGATCTGGAAATGCCGGGCGACCGGAAGCCGTTGGGCCCGCGGTTGAGGAATCGGCGACTGCCGAGCCCGCGGCGGGGCCATCGACAGGTGTCGAGCGTGCGGCTGAACCACTGCCCGACGTGCGGCGTCGGCTGGTGTTGGCGGCCTGCCTCATCGCCACCTTCATGGCCGCGGTCGAGAGCACGATCGTCGCCACCATCATCCCCACCATCGTCAGTGACCTGGGCGGCTTCAGCCTGTTCACCTGGGTCTTCACGGTCTATCTGCTGACCCAGGCGGTCATCATCCCGGTCTACGGCCGCCTGGCCGACCAGTATGGCAGAAAGCCGGTGTTCTTTGTCGGCACGGCGATCTTTCTGCTCGGCACCATCCTGTGCGGCGTCGCCTGGAGCATGCCGGCGTTGATATGCTTCCGAGCCGTGCAAGGCTGTGGCGCCGGCGCCATCATGCCGACCGCGTCGACCATCCTGGGCGACATCTACACGCCCGCTGAACGTGGCCGGGTTCAGGGGATGGTTTCCTCGGTGTTCGGCGTCTCGGCGGTGGCGGGTCCATCGCTCGGCGCCTTCATGGTAGCCCATATGAGCTGGCGCGTCGTCTTCTGGGTCAACGTCCCCATCGGGATCGCCGCCATCATCATGATCGCCGCTTTCCTGCGCGAAGAGGTCCGGCCGCGCCACCACCGGATCGACTGGGAGGGCTCGCTGCTGCTGTTGCTCGCGTTCGCCAGCCTGATGCTGGCGGTCGTGCAGACCGGCAGCCTGAGTGCGGGCACCCTGGCTGCTCTGACCGTCATCGGCACCGCCGCGCTGATCATGCTGTATCTGCACGAACGCAGCACGCCGGAGCCGATGCTGCCGCTGGAGCTGTGGCGCAACCGGGTGATCGTTGTCGGCAGCGTGGGAAACTTCACCTCCGGCGCGATGATGATGGGGGTCGCCGCCTTCCTGCCAACCTATGTGCAGGGAGCGATGGGGCGCAGCGCGATCGAAGGCGGGCTGGTGCTGGGCGCGATGTCGGTCAGCTGGGCCTTGGCCAGCCTCGCCGCCGGCCGGCTCATGATGCGCACCAGCTACCGCCGGGTCGCCCTGCTTGGCGGCATCGCGATGGCGATCGGGTGCGCGATGCTGGCGGCGCTGACGCCGGCGGACGGACCGGTCTGGGCCGCGGCGGGATCGCTGGTGATTGGCATCGGCATGGGCTTCTGCAGCACCGTCTTCATCGTCTCGATCCAGGCGTCGGTGCCGTGGCGGCAGCGCGGCGCGGCGACATCCTCGTCCATGTTCATGCGCTTCGTCGGCCAGTCGACCGGCGCCGCGAGCTGCGGGGCGGTGCTGAACGCCACCATGCGGCATCTGGACCCCGGCGCGCTGAACACCATCGACCGCCTGCTGGATGCACCCACGCGCCTGGCGATGGCGCCGCCGGAGCTTGCCCATCTGACCGCGGTGATGGCGGGCGCCTTGCAGAACGCCTATCTGCTGGCCACCGCGTTCGCGCTGCTGACCCTGCTGGTGACGATCCAGCTGCCCGCCCATCTCAGCCCGACGCGCACCTGAACGACGCGGGGGAGGCCATGCCGGCGGAGCCCCTGCGTCGCCGATTGGGGCACCAGCTGGTCCGGCAGGCTCTTGCCCGCGTCGCCCCGGGATGGCTGCCCCCGGAACGCCCCCCGCCGCGTTCAATCATCGCTTGATGAAATCGACGAAGGCGCGCAGCGGCGCCGGCATGTGGCGCCGGCTGGGATAATACAGGAACGGCCCGGAAAAACGTTGCCACCATGGCCGCAGCACCGGCACCAGCGAGCCGTTGTCCAGCGCCGGCCGCAGCCAGTCCTCGAACAGGAAGACGATGCCCAGCCCGGCGATCGCGGCGCTGACCGACATGTCGGCGGCGCCGGCGCTGACGGTCAGCGGTCCGGTCGGATCGATGCGAACAATCTCGTTCTCGCGCTCGAACTCCCACGCATACAGCACGCCGCTGGAGAACCGCTGGCGCAGGCAGGCGTGCTGCAACAGCTCGCGCGGGTGTCGCGGTTCGCCGTGGGCCTTGAGGTAGGCGGGCGCCGCCGCGGCGGCGTAGCTTTGCACCCGCGGCCCGAGCGGCACCGCGATCATGTCCTGCTCAAGTCGTTCGTCATAACGCACGCCGGCATCGGCACCCGCTGCCAGCACATCGACAAAGCGATCCTCAACCGTGACCTCCAGCCGGATGTCCGGATGCGCCAGCAGGAACGCCTCGGCGATCGGCGGCAGCACCAGTCGGGCCACGGTGGCCGGCACATTCAGCCGCAGCGTGCCCGCCGGGCGGTCGCGAAAGCCGTTGACGACATCCAGCGCCGCCTCGACCTGCCCCAGTGCCGGCAACAACCGGTCCAGCAGCCTGGCCCCGGCTTCCGTCAGCCTGACGCTGCGGGTGGTGCGGTTGAGCAGCCGCACCCCAGCCTGCGCCTCCAGCCGCCGCACGCCCTCGCTGAGAGCGGAGGCGGACGATCCGCTCGTTCGGGCCGCCTCGCGGAAACCGCTGGCCCGCGCCACCGCCACGAAGGCCGCGAGGTCGCTGAGGTCTGTCATTGTCCTGTATCCCGAACAGCGTGTGCCGATTGTGCGGATTATCATGCGCCGGCACCAGTCCATATGAGTTGTCGAACCCCAACCCGGACTTGCAGGAGACCCCGGAATGACCGGAGATTTTAGAATGACCCCCGAGAGCGACCTTGGCGGCGGCTTCACCCTGGCCAACACCTCGTTGACGATAAACCGCATGGGCTATGGCGCCATGCAACTCGCCGGCCCTCATGTCTGGGGGCCGCCGCGCGATATCGATGCGGCCCACGCGGTGCTGCGCCAGGCGGTGGCGCTGGGGGTCAACCACATCGACACCAGCGATTTCTATGGTCCGCATGTCACCAACCAGATCATTCGCGCCGCGCTTCACCCCTATCCGGACGATCTTGTCATCGTCACGAAGGTCGGGGCCAGGCGGGGCGAAGACAGGTCATGGATCCACGACTTTTCGCCGGCCCATCTGACCCGGTCGGTGCACGACAATCTCACCAATCTGGGTGTTTCGACCCTCGACGTCGTCAACCTGCGGCTTGGTTCGCCCGATGATGAGGTCGAAGCACCCCTCACGGTCCTGGCCGAGCTTCAGCACCAGGGCCTAATCCGCCATATCGGGCTGAGCAACGTCACATCCCGCCAATGTGCGCAGGCGCGATCCGTGGTGAATATCGTTTGTGTACAGAACCAGTATAACCTGGCGCAGCGTGACGATGATGGCTTTATCGATGAGCTTGCCGGCCAGGGTATCGCGTTCACGCCGTTCTTCCCGCTGGGTGGTTTCACGCCGTTGCAGTCCTCGACGCTGACGGCGGCCGCATCCGAGCTGAACGCGACTCCGATGCAGGTGGCGCTAAGCTGGCTGCTGCAGCGTTCGCCCAATATCCTGCTGATCCCAGGCACCTGTTCAGTCGAGCATCTGCGCGAGAACGTGCAGGCGGCGACGTTGCGGATCCCGGCGCCGACGTTGGCGGCATTGGATACCATCGCCGGGACGAGCGAACGACCGACGGCCGACCACTAGCTGATACCGTTGCGCCGTCCACCCGGCTATTCGGCGCTTGTGCCGATCGGTATCGAGCGTGGTTGATCGCGCGCCGATCCGGACATTCGTTTCGTCTGGCGGCGGACATCGTGGATCGGCGAAGAAAGGCAAAAGCCGAGTCTGCTGGATCGGATGGTCGCTTCGGCGAGCGCCCGAACCAGTCGACCAGGCTGGTTTCTGAAGGTGATCTATAGCGCTCCGCGGACATCGTGCGGGCATCCCTTGGTTCGCCCGACGACCAGGGCGCCGACGGGAAGCGCTTTTCATGAGATCGATGAAAGACGCCGTATCATCCGTTGAAACTCCGATGCAGTTGGGAACGATTGACCGTATCCGTCGTTAAAATGCTTGCCACCAACATAGGGAAACGCGATGTCACGGATGCTGGATTGCCGCTCGACCATGCTGTCCGCCGCCCTGTTTGGCGTGTTGGTGATCGGCGTCGGATCTGTTGCCGCTTCCGCGCAAACCCCTGAAAAGGGCACTGGGGTCCTTGTTCAAAGCCATGGACAATGGCGGGCGACCGAGCTGAACGGCGCGACCGTCTATAATGACGAGGGCAGCAGCATCGGCACGATCAACGATCTTCTTGTTGGTTCGGAGGGGAAAATCGACAATGTGGTGCTTTCCGTCGGCGGCTTCCTTGGCGTCGGCAGCCGATATGTCGAAGTGCCTTTCAGCAAGCTGAAGTTCCAGCCCAGCAAGTCCAATCCGGCCGCGGCGACCGGCGCGACAACCGCGGCCCGCAATGCGAATGACCAGGACTACAGCGTGATGTTGCCTGGGGTGACCAAGCAGGCGCTGACCGCGATGACCGCCTTCACCTACTGATCCGCTCGACCGGCGCCGTGTGGCCGTCTGTTTTGCCCACGCATCGGGACGGAGGCGCATGGGTGAGTAGGGTTGATTGGGGATAGGGAGGAAAGAGGGTGATATGTGAGGACAGTGGGGTTGCCGACCACCTGCTGCCCACGCCCGACAGGCGGACGGCTGTTTAATGGCCCGCCTTATGCCGTCGCGGGCCACGTTTTCGATGACGACAGCACAGAGGGATGCACGGCGCAGCCAGGCGGCGCGTGATAATCCCAATCGCGGAAAGTGCTTCTGTTACGCACCCGGCTGTATTTTGCTCCGCCTGGTGTTAAACTTCCCGCATGACTGACAGTTTTGCGCCCCGGCTTGATGTCTTGCCAAACCGCAGCGTCTGCTGTGGGACGAAGTGGCCGCCATCCCCCCTGAATTCGTCCTCTACGGCGGCACGGCGGTTGCCCTGCATCTCGGCCATCGCCAGTCAATGGACTTCGACTTTTTCGGCAACCGTCCGTTTGACCCGGCAACGCTTCCCCCGCCGCCATTGCCTTCCTGGAAGACGCCATCATCACGCAGCAGCAGGCGAACACGCTGACCGTCATCGTGGAACGCGGCGGCCCGGTGAAGCTGTCGTTTTTCGGCGTGCCCGCCATCCGCCGTCTTGCCCCGCCGTGTGTCACGCCGGACGGGCCGCAAGTCGCATCCCTGCTCGACCTCTCCGGGACAAAGGTATCCGTGGTGCAGCAACGGGCCGAAGCCAAGGATTACACTGACATTGACGCCATGCTGTGCGACGGGCGGATTGATCTTCCGACCGCGCTTGCAGCCGCGCGGGCGATTTACGGCCCGCGGTTCAATCCGCAGATCACGCTGAAGGCGCTATCCTTTTTCGATGATGGTAATCTTCGCGGCCTGCCGGGCGCGATGAAAGACCGCCTCGCCGCAGCGGCCCGCGCGGTCGATCTTGACCGGCTGCCGACGATTGCCCGCCCCGCTCCGCCGCGCGGCGGGATAGAGCGACCAACGCAATGAAACCCATCCCCCTCACCCCTGAAACCGAAGCCGTGGCGCGGCGGGTCGTCTGGTTCGAAGAGCCAGCCACGGCCCTTGCGGACCCTACACGCTTCATGGCCTACGCCATGGCCTCTGCAACCCATGAGGATATGAAGCTGTTGCGCCTTCATGTCTCCGACGAGGATTTCAGGGAGGCGCTCGACAAGGCACCGCCCGGCATCATCGACCCCCGCTCATGGGCTTACTGGAACTCCAAGGCCGGACGCTATCCGGCGCCACCTCTCCCCAAACGCAACTTTGGCGAACCTTCACCGTGATTGCCGTACGACGGATAGCGGGCTGGCCCATGCTTCCCGGGTCAAATGATCAAATCGCCGCTGGAAACGCATAAGGTTCCAGCATGCACCGGGCTGATGTAGAAGACGCTGGCTAGCCTTGACCTGACATTAAAAAAAGTCGCTCCACGCAGCTGAGCAAGACCGCCCTGATGTTGCACAAGCGCACTGAATGGCGTGAGAAGCAGCGCGGTCTGAACCCGGCCAAGCTGGTATTTATTGATGAAACCTGGACCAAGACGAACATGACCCGGCTTTATGGTCGGGCACCTCGCGGCACGCGATTGGTCGCTGCCGTGCCGCATGGTCACTGGAAAACCTCGACTTTTATCGGCGCACTCCGCTGCGATGGCCTCACCGCCCCAGGCGTGTTCGATGGCGCCATCAATGGTCAGTTGTCCCTCGCCCATGTCGAGCAGGTTCTGGTCCCGACGCTGAAACCGGGCGACGTCGTGATCATGGATAACCTCCGCTCGCACAAGGTTGCCGGGGTTCGAGAGGCGATCGAGGCGGCTGGCGCGAGCCTGATGTTCATCCCGCCCTACAGCCCTGATCTGAACCCGATCGAAATGGCGTTCGCCAAACTCAAAGCGCTGTTGCGAGCCAAAGCAATCCGAACCGTGGAGGCGTTCTGGCAAGCTCTGGGAACCCTCGTTGATTGCTTAACCCCAGCGAATGCGCCAACTTCTTGCGTCACGACGGCTATTTCCAGTCCGGGAAAACGCTCTATTGTACCTCATCTGCCTGCCAGCAGATAGATCGTTTCAGAAGCCTTCTCGTTCAGGTATCATGTGCAACATCCGCAACGGACGCCCTGATGGAAGCCCATGAGGGGCTGCAACATTCTTGTGCCTCACCCTGAAACAACCGGGATAATGGACTCACGAAAACGATGGCGCGGCGCGTTCTGACGGCGTTGACAGCAGATGGCCTACGTCTCTGTCGCGTCGGTTCTGGCCGCGTGTTGCGCAATCAGGTCGTCGATCGCCTGCTCGTCAAACCCTGCCTCAGCGAGAATCTCACGTGTCTGCTGCCCCAGTCGAGGCGCGAAACGTCCAGTCGGCGGTATCGTTTCGGACCAGGTGCTCGGCTCACGCATCGTGCGGATCCGGCCTTCCGAAGGATGCTCCTCCCAGCGGAAGAAGCCGGCATCGGAAAGATGCGGATCGTCCAGCAATGTTTCCAGGGTATGCGGTTGCATACATGGAATATCATTACGCCCCAGCAGATCAAGCCACTCGTCGGTGGTGCGATGCCGGAGTTCCTCGCCGACCATCTCATACAAGGCATCAATATTCGCCGTGCGGCTAGAGATATCGGCAAAGCGCGGGTCGGTCTGCAGAAGGTGCGCCTTTCCAGCAAGCTCGAAAAAGCGGCGCCATTGGCCATCGTTGTAGGGCAGCACAGCGATAAAGCCGTCCTTGGTTGCATAGGGGCGCCGGTGCGGGGACAGCGTGCGCGGATAGCCGGCCGGGCTTGTGGGCGGGTCGAATGTCTGGCCCTGCATATGTTCCGACAATACGAACTGCGCGATGGTTTCGAACATCGGCACCTCGATCATCTGGCCGATCCCGTTACGTGCTCGGGCAAGCAGCCCGGCGAGCAAAGCGTTTGCGGCGGCCGAACCAACAATACGGTCAATCGCGGCCATTGGGATGAAGCGCGGCTGGCCGGTTGATCGTTGCAGCAGCGTCGGGATCGCGGCGGCTGCCTGGATCAGGTCATCATAGGCCGGCCGTCCAGCGTAGCGCCCGGCGCTGCCATAACCCACCATACTGAGATAGACGACAGACGGATTGACCTTCTTGACCGACTGGTAGTCCAAGCCGAGACGTGCCAGGGCATTTGGGCGAATGTTCGAGGCGAACGCATCGGCCATCGGTACCAATCGCAGCAGCGCCTGTCGGGCGGCCGGCTGTTTCAGGTCGAGGACAATGCTGCGCTTGCCGCGGCCGTTGTGCTGAAAGCTTCCGCTCATGCCACGATGCCGTGGCACACCGGTATATCGCGACAAGTCACCACCAGGAGCTTCGACCTTGATCACGTCAGCGCCGAAGTCGGCGAGGATGCGGGTACACCAAGGACCCATTTGCACGGTGGTAAGGTCGAGCACACGAATGCCGGCAAGAGGCCCGCTCATGGCAGCTCCAGACCGCCGTATGGCCGAGTGTCTTTGGCATTGCCTGGCATCATGATAGGTCCCCCTGCTGTCCGGGCGTCGAAGTGAGCACCGGGCAACTATCCGTCACGAACACCACACCCACAAGCGAGGGGCCGGCCCTTCCGCGTGTGACGCGATCATCGCACGCTCGGCAGTCGCGCGACGTTGGCACCACGCACGGATCAACCTACGCTTCATCGGCCCGTCGGCCTTCCGGACCGTTGTCGGGCAGCGGTGCTCTTGCAAAGCGGCGAAGTCGTCCATCACTGTGCGACGGCACAACGCGACAACGGGGCAAAGGTACAAACGCCACGGCGGGGCGACCGCGAGACCGCAGCAGGAGGAACCTATGCATTTCAGCTTCACCAGCGAACAGGAAGAGTTTCGCTCGATCCTCCGACGCTTCCTGGAGGACAAGTCGCCGACGACAACTGTGCGCCGCCTGATGGAGACCGAAGTCGGCTGGGATCGCTCAGCCTGGTACGACCTCAACCAGCAACTCGGCCTCACCGCGATCCACATTCCCGAAGCCTTCGGCGGCCAGGGCTTCAGCTTTGTTGAGCTCGGTATCGTGCTGGAGGAAATGGGCCGTGCCCTGCTCTGCGCACCCTACTTCGCCTCAACCGCCCTGGCGGCGACCGCGATCATCAACGCCGGCAGCGAAGCGCAGAAGCGCGAACTTCTGCCATCGATTGCCGATGGCACCTGCATCGCGACACTGGCGTTTACCGAACCGAATGGACGATGGGACGCGACAGGCGTCGAGGCCACGGCAACGCCCTCGGGCAGCGGCTTTCGCCTGGATGGCGTCAAGAGCTTCGTGCTCGACGGCCACACGTCTGACTTGATCATCGTACTGGCGCGCCGGCCCGGATCCAGCGGCCACGATGGCCTGTCCCTGTTCACCGTTCCAGGCAACGCCTCTGGCCTGACCCGTCGCCCCCTGAAGGTTCTCGACCCAACCCGCAAGCAAGCTCAGCTTACGTTCCGTTCGGTCGACGCGGACCTTCTGGGCGCGGAAGGCACCGCGGCGCCTTCCTTCGCCAAGACCATGACGCAAGCCGCTGTCTGTCTGGCAAACGAAATGGTTGGCGGTGCGGAACGGCTGCGGCAATCGGCCCTCGAATACGCGACGCTTCGGGTGCAGTTTGGCCGAGCTATCGCATCGTTCCAGTCGATGAAGCACAAACAGGCCGACATGCTGGTCGACGTGGAGCTGGCGAAGTCGGCTGCC
>CBDIBR010000009.1:0-144685 GCA_965276975.1 Rhodopila sp. | reverse complement strand
AGCTGTGCGGAGGCGAACCTGGGACGGTGACCGCTGCCGGCAGCGAACCGGCCTGGCAGCGCGACGCGACAATGCGGTTTGGGCGGGTGCGCAGCTTCGGCGGGTCGGATATCCCCCCCGAGGAAGCCGTCGCCGCGCTGGAACGGCTTGGCTTCGCCCCGCGGACACGGAACGAGGACAGCGTCACCGTGGCGGTACCGTCTTGGCGCAACGACATCGCCGCACCGGTCACCCTGGACCAGTCGCCCGCCTTGGATCCCGCCAAAGCCGCCAGGGCCGCGGCTGGGTGCGCCACCGTCGAAGCGGAGAACGACCTGATCGAGGAGGTGCTGCGGCTGCGCGGACTGGATGCGGTGCCGGCGGTGTCGTTGCCGCGTGAAAGCCCGGTGCCGGCCGCGACGCTGACGCCTCGGCAGCAGCGTTCGGCCCTCGTTCGGCGCACCTTGGCGGCGGCCGGGCTGATGGAGTGCGTGACCTTCAGCTTCATGGCAAGGGCCGAGGCGGAGCGGTTCGGCGCAACCCCGGATGCGCTGCGGCTGACCAATCCGATCGCCGCCGATCTGGATCAGCTGCGCCCGACCCCGCTGGCGACACTGGCACTGGCGGCGAAGCGAAACGCGGCGCGAGGTTACGCCGATGTCGCCCTGTTCGAGATCGGGCCGGCGTTCGCCAGCGAGGCACCGGATGGGCAGAAGTTGGTTGCCGCCGGGCTACGTACTGGCCAGACGCCGCGCAGTTGGCTGCTACCCCCGCGTCCGGTCGATGCGATGGACGCCAAGCAGGACCTTTGGGCGCTGCTGACCGCGGTTGGCGTGCCGTCCGAGGCATTGCAGGTGACGACGGACGCACCGGCCTTCCTGCATCCCGGCCGGTCAGGCCTGGTGCGCCAGGGACCTAAGACGGTGATGGGGTATTTCGGAGAACTCCATCCCCGGCTGCTGGCAGCGCTTGACCTGCCGGTCCCGATGGTGGCGTTCGAATTGAACCTCGATGCCGTGGCCGATCCGAAGCGGCGAAAGAAGGCCCCGCCCGATCTGCCGGCATTCCAGCCGGTGCGGCGCGACTTCGCCTTCCTGGTGGACCGCACCGTCGCGGCTGAAAGCGTGATGCGCGCCGCCCGCGCGGCTGATCGAGGGCTGATCACCGGGACCGCGCTGTTCGATCTCTACCAGGCCGACAAGATCGCGGACGGCAAGAAGTCGCTGGGTGTCGAGGTGACATTCCAGCCGCGCGAACGCACGCTGACCGACGCCGAGATCGAGGCCGCGTGCCAGAAGGTGGTAGCGGCCGTGGCCAAGGCGACCGGTGCGACGCTGCGGTAGCACCCCGCGTCGTCCTAACCACGTAGCGTCCAGCCTTCGTCACGCCCAGCCTCCACGGCTAGCCCTCGTCACGGCCACTCCGTCATCAAGGCCGCTCCGTCACCGACGCCAGACTCATCAACGCCAGATGTCACAAAGGCCACTCCGTCACCAGGGAACCGCCGAACCGTCCCAGGCGTAGAAGCCGCCCGTCGCGTCGGGTCCCAGCCTGTCCATCACCGCCAGCAGCGCGGCGGCTGATCGTTCAGGCGTGAACAGCTTGCCGTCCAGGACGCCCGAGCGGAACGGCGCGCTCAACGCGGTATCGACAGTGCCGGGATGCAGCGCCACGCAAACGCCCAAGGGGTGGGTTCGCTGGTGCTCGATCGCAAGCGTGCGGATGAGCATGTTCAGCGCCGCCTTGGACGCGCGATACGAGTACCAGCCGCCCAGATGATTGTCGCCAATGCTGCCGACCCGCGCCGACAGCGCGGCGAACAGGCTGGGCCGGGCCCTCGGCGTCAATGGCAGCAGGTGCCTGGCAACAAGCGCCGGACCGGCGGCGTTGATGGCGAACTGCGAAGTCAGGCCTTCCAACGACAAGGACCGCATGGACTTCTCCGGACCGGCGCCTGGGCGATGCAACTGGCCGGTCGCGACCACGATGCGCGTGATCTGGCCGAACCTGGACAGTTCTGTCGCTGCCGCCGCCAGGCTGGGCTCTTCCAGAACATCGGCCGCCAGCCAGTCATGACGCTGCTCGGTCGGCCATCGTTCGGGACGGTGACGGGACAACGCCACGACGCGATCATAGGCTGGGTCCGCCGCCAGGCGCTCCGCGATCGCACGGCCGATCCCGCCGGACGCACCAACGACAACGGCTATCGCCTCGGTCATGTCAGCGTGACGGCTCCGGCCACCAGGCCCGCCACCGCACCGGCGGTCAGCAAGGTCCGCAGACCGGCATACCACGCCGGCAGGTCCGCGCCGCGCAGGTCCCACAGCCAGTGCAGTATAAGAGCCGCGGCGAGAAGCAGCAGCTGCGCCCCCCGGTCGCCTTGTAGCGTCACCAGCACAGCCAAAGCCGCCAGCGTCGGCAGCATGGAGACAGTAACGACCCAGCGACGCGGTGGGCTATTGGTATTGGCGAAAGCCCAGCGCGCACCACCCAGGAACGAAAGGATCAGGCCGCCGTACAGCACCAGCGCGAACCCGGCCACGTCCCTGGACCCAGGGAAGACCACACCCGCCAACGGCGGTGCCAGAAAAGGAATAACCCCGAGCAGCCCGTAGGTCAGAACGACGGGTGGGGTGGAACGTCCGATATTCATGCGCCGCGTGGGCGTCCGGTCAGAGCCGGCCTGATGTGAAGAAAGGCCCGATAGGTCACCTCCAGGCCGCGGAGCACCCAGCCGTTCCGAGCAACAAGGCCCAGCGGACGAAGCAGCGGGATCGCGCGCCACATCGCGGCGAACGCGGCGGCGCCGGACACCATGGACCCATCGGCTTCGCGGGCGTGCAAGCGCGCCAGCAGCGAGCGGCGATCGATCGGGCACACCGCGTCGCTTCGGCCGATGTCGACAAACCCGATGGCGCCACGGCGGTCGAGCCGGCGCATCAGCGCGATCTCTCGCGAGCACAACGGGCAAGATCCGTCAAACCAGACTGTCAGCATGGGCATGGACGCTACATGGGCGAGGCCGACCGGTTGGCAACGGCGGTGCCAGGTTCCATCCTGCGGGCATTCGCATTCAGCATGAGGCGTCCTGCATGGCCCGCGTCCGCAGCATCCCATCTTCCGAACTGCCGTCCGATGTGGCGGAGATCTATGAACGTTTCGCCGGCGACTATGGTCCGTTTCGAAACCAGGTGGCGGTGTTTGCCCATGTGCCCGACGCGGTGCGTCATCTGATGGGCCTGTTGATGGCGCTGCGGCAGGCGGAGACGCTGCCCAAGCGCTATCTGGAGATCGCCATCGTCGTGGTCTCGAAATTGAACGAATGCCACTACTGCGTGGCCCATCACAAACCGTTCCTTGCCGTCGAGGGTATTTCCCCAGACGGCATCGACCGCTTGCTGGAGGCCGACAATGCGGAACTGGATGACATCGACCGCCTGGTAATCGAGTACGCCAAGGCTGCCTGGCAGACACCGAACCGCATCCGTGACAGCCTGTTCGAACGGCTGCGCGCGCATTTCTCCGAGGCGCAGATCGTCGAGCTGACGCTGCGCATCACCCTCTGCGGGTTCTTCAACCGCTTCAACGACGCGCTACAGATCGAGCAGGAAGCCGACACGCAGGAGCGGCTGACGGCTGCTGTCCTGTCCCCGAAGTTCCTCGCCTCTGGCGGCGGACGCAGGGATAAGCAGGACATTGAAAACAAATAGCTCCTGTCCTGGATCAGGGCTTCGCACGCCATAGCGAACTTCTGATCCAGGACACTGAAGCTCCATCGTCCGAGGTTGAACCAGTCCCAGACGTGCGTGATCATGCCCTGGCCAGCGGACGGCCGCCTATTTCGGATCGTGACCCCAGTTCATCAGTGACCTGCGCCAGCGCGTGTCGGTGATGTCGCCCGAAGGTCGCTGGGCGGTATGCCGATGAATATAGCCGACCACCTTGCGCATATCGGCGAAGTCCCGCTCGGAGAGCTCGGTCTGCTTCTTGCCGCGGATCGCCAGGATCCGTTCACCCATATGGTGCCCGACCGATTCCCCCTGATCGCCATCCGTCACCTTCTCGCCGCCCGCCGTCATGCCGACGCCGCGGCTCTCCTCGCTGCCGAGCCACGCGCGCAGGCCGGATGGCGGCATGTTGACCAGGCGAGAGAATTCCGCGTGGATCGCCGTCCTGCCGTCGTCGTTCATGCCTTTCGTGGTCATCAACCGAGTGCCTTCACGAGTTGCTCCTTGGACATCCGCGAGCGCCCGGCAATGCCGCCGCGGGCCGCCCGCGCCAAAAGCTCCGTCCGCTTCAGTCCGCTCAGGCCACCCGGTTCGGATCCGGTGTTCGCCTTGCCGGCATGGGTGGCACCCCGATCACGTGCGGTCTTCTTGGCGATCGCCGGGGGCTGCGCCGAGAACTGCTTGCCGTTGCGGGTATCCTGGCGCTTCTTGACCGTCGTCTCGGCGTATTCCCGTTCCGTCAGGTGCTCACGGGCGCGCTTCGGCAAATAACGTTCGCCGGTCTTGCCTGAAGCCGCCCCCGACTTCGTGCCCCACTGCTCGTCGGTCCATTCTCGCAGATGGTTGCCGGCCTCCTTGCCACCGCTGTAGCCTCCGCCCTGCCGCTTGTATTCGCGCACGGCGAACTGCGCCTTCCGGGCGGACCATTGGCCCGACTTGCCGCCCTTATCGCCTTGCGTGATCTCGTTCTTGACCCGCTCCCACAACGTCGGGTCGGTCTTCTTCGCCCTGACCGCCATGCATGCCCTCCCGCTCGTCTGGACAAACGTCCGCCAACCGCTCGGCTGCGACACGTGGGCGAGGCCGCGGCTTCGAAAAGACCAACCGAGGTGGAACATACCGTTTTGTGTCCTCTCGCGACCCGACCGCCGAAGCCGGCCTGGGCTTGACGCCGACCTGGCCGGCGCAGGCAACATCGGTCAGCGGCATGGGCAACGCCCTTGGTGGCAACAACACAGACCGAGGGGCCGAAGGTTCGCTACGCCAGACACCAGTTGCATCATCTGTCGGATCACCGTCCGCGGGCTCAGCGCCATCGCGGCCACGTCGTTCCCGCGGCTGTTCCTGCCCGGTTTGTCGGCTCACCAGGTCCCGGCTAACATCCGATCCGCGCGTTCAACCAGCGGAGGAAGCAGAATGGCGACCGCCACGTTCAAGATCGGCGACATGACCATCCACCGGATCATCGAGATGGAGTGCGGCTTCACCCCCGCGCTGGAGTTCCTGCCCAAACTGACGCCCCAGATGCTGGCGGAGAGCCGGTCCTGGATGAAGACGCCGCTGGCACTGGACGACGAGGATCGCCTGGTGCTGTGCTTCCAGGCCTATATCGTTCGCACCGGACGCCACGTCATCCTGGTCGATACTTGCGTTGGCAACGATAAGGATCGCCTGACGCGGCCGATGTGGCACATGAAGACGGACAACGTGTTCATGCAGGGTCTGGCAGAGGTCGGGCTGACGGTGAACGACATCGATTTCGTTCTCTGCACGCATCTTCATGTCGATCATGTCGGCTGGAACACCCGGCTGGAAAACGGCCGCTGGGTGCCGACATTCCCCAACGCCCGGTATCTATTCTCGAAGGTGGAACTCGATTTCTGGCTGGCGGAGAACGACAGGACGACGGTGCCGCCGATCGCCGACAGCGTCATTCCGATCATCGAGGCAAAGCAGCACGACCTGGTCACCAGCGATCATGCGCTGAACGATCTGGTAAGACTGATCCCGACGCCGGGTCACACGATCGATCATTTCGCGGTGACACTGGGCAGGACAGGCAAGGATGCGGTTATCACCGGCGATCTGATCCACACCCCGCTACAGGGCAAATGGCCCGATCTGGCGATGCGGATCGACTATGATCCGCTGCAAAGCTCCGCCACGCGCTGGAAGTTCCTCGAGGCGTATTGCGACACCGACACGCAATGCTGCTTCGCGCATTTCCCGTCGCCGTCGCGGGGCTACATCAAGCGGTGGGGCGACGGGTTCCGGTGCGAATATATTACCGGCTGATCAAACCCCCTCGACCAGCCTGATGTCGCGTTCGGCGCCATCACCGAGGGCAGCCAGTGCCTGTTGATAGGCGGCGGAGTCATGTGCGGCGGTGGCCTGCGCGAGGCTGTCGAATTCGATCACCACGGTGCGCTGGTTGAGGCCGGCCTCATAGGTCTTGGCCGGGGTGCCGCGCACGAGAAACCTGCCGCCGCCCGCGGCGATGGCCGGACCCGCGAGCTGGCCGTAAGCGGCGAGCTTTTCGGGATTGGTCACGGCACGGTAGGTGCCGATCCAGTACGTCTTGGCCATGGTGTCCCTCCTGATTGGCCGGCCGATCTAGCACCCTGTCGCAATCGGCGACAATTCCCGCGGTCCATGCTATGGACGCGCCATGAGTGTCGCGCTTCACAAATCGATGACGGTCACCGAGTTCCTCGTTTGGGAGGAACGACAGGAAATGCGCTGGGAGTTCGATGGATTCGAACCCGTCGCGATGACGGGCGGTACCCGGGCGCATGAGATTATCGGCGGCAATATCCTGATAGCCGTGCAGACCAGGCTTGCCGGCGGACCGTGCCGGGCTTTCGGTGCCAATCTCAAAATCGAAGTCGCCGGCCGCATTCGATATCCGGATGCCTTTGTAGCTTGCACCCCGGGCGCCGCGAACCAGACCGTGGTAACGGATCCCGTCGTGGTCTTCGAGGTCCTCAGCGAAAGCACCTCCCGCACCGACCGTATCGCCAAGCTGCGCGAATACGGCGCTCCGTCCTCCATCCAGCGCTACGTCATCCTGGAGCAGGATGCGATCGCGGCGATGGTGTTCGTCCGCAAGGGCGCCGATCTGGTGGCCGAGGCGTTGACCGCCGGGGACACGCTGCAGATGCCGGAGATCGACGCGGTGGTGCCGATGCAGGAGTTCTACACCGGCATCGAGATCGGTGATGATCCCGCCGTGGAGACGGTTTAGCCCTTTTCCAGCCGGATATTGCCAAAATCGTCCACCCGCGCCGTCATGCCCTTCGGCACCAGGCAGGTCGCGTCGTACTCCTGCACGATCAGCGGTCCCGAGATCACACCAATCAGCCCGGCGCGGTCAACCACGGGCGTCCCAACCCATCCCTCGTTCGGAAACCATGCGCGCCTGTTGGCCGGGACGGGCTGCGCGAACGGCGGCACCCGGTTCGGCAGCCGCGGCTGCTCCGACAGACCACGCGCCATGACCGACAGGCCGATCAGCTCCACCGGTTCGCCCTCCGGTGCTCGAAAGCCGTATGTCTTCTCATGCTCGTCGGCGAACAGCGCGGCAATCGTTGCTGGCGTGACCGCCTTGTCAGGCAGCGCGACCTCGATCTCGCTCGATTGGCCGGCGTAACGGGCGGACGCCGCCCGCTGGAAGCTCTGCCGTCGCGGCGCGAAACCGTCGGCGCTCAGTCGTTGCATCCCCGCTGCGGTCAGGTCCTCGATGATGCGGCTGATACGGTCCGGATCAGCGAGGTCAAGCCGCAACCGGATGCTTTGCCTGGCATGGTGTTCGGCGTCGGCGACCAGCAGGCCGAAGGCGCTGAACACACCCGGCAGCGGCGGGATGATGATCCGGGCGATTCCCAGTTCGGCGGCGATGCCGGCAGCAAATAGCGGGCCATTGCCGCCGAACGCCAACATCGCGAACTGCCGGGGATCGCGACCGCGCTCGACCGATACCGCTCGGATGGCACGCATCATGGTCGCGGACGCCAGCCGCAGCATGCCGTGCGCGGCTTCCTCGACGGACAGCGCCAATGGCTCAGCCAGAGCGCGTTCGATGGCCGCGCGCGCGGCTTTCAGATCCAGCCGCATGGTGCCTCCGGTCAAGCCGCCCGGATCCAGATAACCCAGCGCCAGATTGCAATCGGTGATGGTCGGCAGCGTCCCACCACGACCGTAACAGGCCGGCCCCGGCGTTGCCCCGGCGCTGTCGGGCCCGACCTTCGGCGCCCCGGCGCTGTCCAGCCGGCAGATCGAGCCGCCGCCGGCACCGACCTCAGCCAGATCGATCGCCGGCAGTTTCAGCATGTAGCCGGCGCCGACCAGCAGGCGCGACCCCGCCATCACCCCGCCGCCGACCTCGATCGCATCGGCGCGCAGGACCTCGCCGTTCTCGACCAGCCCGGCCTTGGCGGTCGTCCCGCCCATGTCGAACGTGACGATCCGCGGTTCGTCCAGCCGCCTTGCCAACGCCGCACCCCCGACCACCCCGGCCGCCGGGCCGGACTCGATGATGTGCGCCGGTGCTTCCGCCGCGAACGATGCGGACGCCAGACCGCCGTTGGATTGCATCAGTCGCAGTGGCGCCTCGATCCCCAGGTCCCGCAGACGCGCGTCCAGCGCCCCGATGTAGGCCTGCACGATCGGCTGGACATAGGCGTTGATCACCGTCGTGCTGGTCCGCGGGTATTCCTTGATCTCGGGCAGGATCTCGCTGCTGACGGAGATCGCGATGTCCGGCAGCGCCTCATGCACGGCCTGGGCAACCGCCTGCTCGTGCGCCGGATTGGCGTAGCTGTGCAGCAGGCAGATCGCCACGCTGACGACGTTCTCGGCGCGCAGCATCCCGATGACCGGGCCGAGGCTTTCAACGTCCAGCGGAACGGCCACCGACCCGTCGGGGCGCATCTTCTCGGTCACTTCCAGTCGCAGCCGGCGTTCGACCAGCGCGCGCGGCTTGGTCCAGCCGATGTCGTACAGCACCGGCATGCGCAGGTCGCGGATCTCCAGGATGTCACGGAAGCCGCGCGTGGTGATCAAGGCGGTCTTGGCGCCCGTGCCCTCCAGCACGGTATTCGATCCCACGGTCGTGGCGTGCAACACGTCCTCCACCACGCCCGGCCGTTCAGCGAGCAGCGCGCGTAGGCCGGCGATGATGCCTTCGCCATAGTCATGCGGGGTGGAAGCGGTTTTGTGCGTCGTGACTGTTCCGTCCGCCGCGATCGCAACCAGGTCGGTGAAGGTGCCACCGATATCGATACCGATGCGTAAGTTCATGCCGCTGGCTCCCACGCCACCGCCGGCAATGGCTTGCGTTCCGTTCTAAGCCTGGCACGCAACACTTCCGTTGCGGATGCATCGATCAGCGGCGGGTCACCAGCGGCGACAACCCCGTAATCCCTGGCCGCGACGGCGATCGTTACCAACCCGTCACGCAAGTCGCGGGCGACCAGATCGAGGTCCCGGTCCAGCGCCGGACCCCAACCGCCGGCACCGGGAAGCTCGTGCCGAAAAACTTCGCCGCGCGTCAAATTCATTGTCACCTTGGCATGCAGCTGCGTTTCGGTCGGCTGTCCTGGATCCATCACGTTCAGCCCCGGTGTCCCTGGTCCGCCGCCCTGCAACCCATAGGGACGATGCGTCTGTCGATCGGCCCGGACCTGCAGGATCCCCTCATCCGCCAGCATCCGCCACGTCTTGCGCTGCGCCATGCCGCCGCGGAACCGACCGGCACCGCCGGTATCGGGGACAAACTCGTAGTCCAGCACTTCCAGCGGGTTTTCCGCCTCGATCACCTCCACCGAAAAGCTTGCCATGTTGGCGAACATGCAGGTGTTGCCGTCCAGCCCGTCCGCCCATGGCCGCCCGCCCCAGGCGCCGGAGATGAAGTCCACGTAGATGAACGGGACCAGGTCCTTGTCGTAGCCGCCAATCGTCAGCCCGGTGTTGCCGCCATCCGATGCCGCGAACACCTTGTCAGGATAAAGTTGCGCTAAAGCGCCGAATGCGCAGTCGGCGCCGCGAAACCCGGTCAACCCCCGCGCCGCGCAGGCGGCCGGCAACTTGCCGTTGGTGATCGTCCCTGGCGGGGCGATGATGCTGATCGGGCGGAACACCCCGTCGTTGTTCGGCATGTTGACCGATAGCACCGACTTCACCGCCGTGAAGCTCATCGCGGCGGTGTAGCTCAAGGTGTTGTTGATGGCACCCTTTACCTGCGGCGAGCTGCCGGTCCAATCCACCTCCATCGTGTCGCCGCGCTTGCGGATCGTGCAGACCAGCGGGATTGGTTTGCCGATATCGATCTGATCGTCATCGATCCAATCGGTGAACGTCGCTTCCCCGTCCGCCAGTTCCAGCAGGCACTGCCGGGTCAGCCGCTCCGAATAGTCCATGGTGGCGGTCATCAGCGCCATGACATCATCCGCGCCATGACGGGCGACAAGGTCGGTCATCCCGCGAGCGGCGATCTCACAGGCGGCGAGCTGAGATCGGATGTCGCCGAAGACCCGGCCCGGCAGCCGGACGTTACGCTCGATCATGCGGAACAGGGTCGGGTTCCGCTGGCCCCTCTCATACAGCTTCAACGGTGGAATTCGCAGGCCTTCGGCGTAGATCTCCTGACTGTCGGAGGCGTTCGAGCCAGGCACCCGCCCGCCGACATCGGTGTGGTGACAGATTGTAGCGGCATAGGCGATCGGCCGGCCGTCGGCGAACAGCGGCTTGAAGATGAAGATGTCCGGCAGATGCATGCCGCCGTCATACGGATCGTTGTTGATGAAGATGTCGCCTTCATTCACATCGTCGCCGAAATGCGCCAGCACCGCCTGCAGCGCCACCGGGATCGAACACAGATGGCCCGGCAGCGACAGACCCTGGGCCACCAGCCGGCCTCGCGCGTCGCAGATCGCCGCGCTGTAGTCCATGATGTTCTTCAGGACGCCCGAGTAGGCGGTGCGGTAGATCGTCAGCACCATCTCGTCGCCGATCGCCGAGATCGCATTGCGGAACAGTTCTTCAGTGATCGGATCAGCCATCGCGCGCTATTTCCGTAGTGACACCCGATCCGACCACCGATGCGGTTTCATGGCAACCGGGCCTGTCATGTGCCAAGCTCCATCGACGACTTGTTGCCGGGTCAGCATTTGCATGCTTCGCCGAACACTCTGCTTGCTGCTTCTGCTATCCGTGGCGCGCTGTGCGGCGACGCCCGGGTCCGATTGCGACCTTGTCCAGGTCACGCGGATGCCGTTGCAGGTGCAGGATCATCTGCTCGTGGTCCCAGCGGGCATCAACGGCAACTGGGTCCACCTGGTGGTTGATACCGGGGCGGAGCGAACCACGATCAACGACAGGACCGCGGATCGGCTTGGGTTGCCGCATGACCCGCGCTACATCAACCGCTCGCTCGGGATCGGTGGCGTCACCACCGCGATGGACGTGACCATCGACCGCTTGGTCCTGGGGGGCGTCCATTTTCCGCTTAACCAGATCGCTGTCGGAACTTTTGCATTGCACACCGAACGGGGATTGAACGCGGACGGTTTGTTGGGCGCGGATATCCTGCTGGCATTCGACATGGACATCGACGTGCCGGGCGGCACGCTGACATTGTATCGCAGCCGGGTTTGTCCCGATGCGCGGCCACCCTGGCCGGGGCCCGCCATCGAGATCATCGGTGTCAGAGTACGAAAAGACCGCCTGCTGTTGCCGTTCGAGCTTGATGACGTGCCGGGATTGGCGATCCTGGATACCGGGGCGCAGGGTGACGTCGTCGGTGTGGACATGGCCCGCCGCCTGGGACTGAACAAACAGATCCTGGCCAGTGACCCGTCGATCCATCAGCGCGGCGTCGGACCAGGCGAGACGATCTCCTATCTGCACCAGTTCAAACGGCTGCGCATTGGGCCGCACGTCGAGACGTCGCCGAAAATCCCGGTCCTGCTCGGTGATTTCGGCGTCGGCGATGCACTGGTCGGCGAAACGTTCCTGCAAGGCCGCCGGGTCTGGCTATCGTTCCGCAACCGTCGCGTCTTCGTCTCGCAACGGCCAGGAGAGTGACGCCAGTATCCGGTCGCAGGCCGGCGCGCGACACGCGGCGTCCGCGCGCAGGCGCGCGAATGGCTACTCAGAGTGAACAGCGACGTATCCCGCGCCTCGGATGCGCGATACTGAACGGGGCAATGATCGACAAACTCCAGATGTTGCTGGCCCTGGCCCGGGAACAGCATTTTGGCCGCGCCGCCGAGGCGTGCGGCGTGACCCAGCCGACGCTGTCCGCCGGGCTGAAACAGCTTGAGCAAGGCTTCGGTGTGCTGCTGGTGCAGCGCCAGTCCCGCTTCATCGGCTTCACCCCGGAGGGCCTGCGGGTGCTCGATTGGGCCCGGCGGATCGTCGGCGACTACCGCGCGATGCGCGATGAGATCCGCGCGCTGAAGCGCGGTCTCGCCGGACATCTTCGGATCGCCGCCGTCCCCACCGCCTTGCCGATCGTCGCGACCCTGACGACCCCGCTTCACATCGCTCATCCCGAGGTGCTGTTCACCATCCTGTCGCGCAACTCCATCGAGATCCTGACCATGCTGGAGAACCTGGAGGTCGACGCGGGGCTGTCCTACGTCGACAACGAACCGGTGGGCCGGGCGCGCGCGATCCCGCTGTATCACGAGCGTTACCGTCTGCTGATCGCCGCCGAACGTCCGCTGGGGGATCGAGCGTCGGTCACCTGGGCCGAGGTCGCCGGCGTGCCACTGTGTCTGCTGACGCCGGACATGCAGAACCGACGGATCATCGACGGGCGGCTGAGCCAAGCGGGAGTTGAGCCGGCGCCGACGTTGCAGTCGAACTCGATGGTGCTGTTGTTCTCGCACGTGCGAACCGGGCAATGGGCCAGCGTGATGCCGGCGCTGCTGGCCGAGACGATGGGATTGCCGGGTCCGATCCGGGCGATCCCGATCGAGGACCCTGTCCCGCCGCCGACGATCGGTCTGGTCTACCCCCACCGCGAGCCGCTGACGCCATTGACCGCCGCGCTGGTCACCGAAGCCCGCCGCCTCGGCCCGGGCTGGATGGCGACGCTGTAATGCCTGCCAGACGAACAACGCGTCTCGCGCTCAACATTCCAAGGTTTGACGGCTTCAACCTGAAGCTGTGAGACGCTGAGCTAAGCGCGGCGGAAGGTCACCACCAGTACATCGCGATAACCCGGTTCCGCCGGATCCTGTGGCTGCACCGGAGTCACCCCGTGCATCACCCGCGCATCGTCCACCAGCGCGGCATCCAGCGGATCGGTCAAGGTGAATTGACCGAGCGTCTTGCCGGCCAGGTCGTGCACCGAGGTCACGCCGCTGGCGATGTTGCGGCGATTGACCAACAGAACAAGCACGTAATCGACTCCGTCGCGGTGCATGCCCTCGGGCGTCGGGCGGCCGCTCTCGCCGCTGCGCGCTTCGATGCGAAACTGATGCACCTCCACGTGCCACGCCTGATCCGGGCTCATCATCCCGAACAGGCTTCGGCAGAACGTCAAGATCGTGCTCATCGAAGGCCCGCCGCCGACCGGCTCCGTCACCGGCTCGAACCAACGCGCGATCCCGCCGTTCAGCGTATTGTAATCACGGCTCTGGTAATGCGGTTGAGCAGGCTGACGAACCACCTTGTCCGGGCTGACCGCGAAGACGGCGTGGCGGCGTTTGCGGTAGCGTCCGCCATCGGCCATGTAGGTGTCCGGACCTAGATCCCCCCAGCTCGCCGCGAACCTGTCCCAGTCCTCAAGGCTGCCCTCGGCGGCCAGCAACGGGCGCATCGGCGCTGCCGGGACGAAGGCAAATCCACCCGCCCGCAGCGTTTCAATCAGCGGCTCGTTTCTTGTCATCCGACGTCTCCTGGGTGCCGGCCGCGACGACCGCGGGCACCGCTTCCATTACCAATTTGCGATGCGGGAATGGGATTTCGATCCCCATCTCGTCAAAACGCGCCTTCATCCGCCGGTTGAACTCCCGCAGGACGGACCAGCGGCCGAACGGCGTGCACATGATGCGGCATTTGATCGACACCGCCGATTCGGCCAACTGATCGAGTCCCAAAACCTCCAGATCGTCCAGGATGATCGGCTTCCACGCCGTCTCCCCGCGCATCTCCTGGGTGATCGTCTTCAGCACCTCCACCACCCGGTCATAATCCTCCTTGTAGGCGACGCTGGCGACGATGACCGCGCGGCTGTAGTCCCGGGTCATGTTGGTCACGGTCGTCACCGAGCTGAACGGTATGATGTAGACCGATCCGTCTTCCGACCGTAGCCGGATGGTGCGCACTGACAGGCTTTCGACCGCCCCGCCAAGGCCGCCGACCGTCACCACGTCGCCGACCTGCATGGCATTTTCCAGCAGCAGGAAGATGCCGGTGATCAGGTCCTGCACCAGTTTTTGTGAGCCGAAGCCGATCGCCACGCCGATGATCCCGGCGCCGGCCAGCAACGGCGCGATATTGATGCCGATCTCGCTCAGGATCATCAGTCCGGCGACCACGGCGATGCTGATCAGCAGCGTCGAGCGCAGCAGCGGCAGCAAGGTGCGCAGCCGGGCTGACTTCGCCAGCTGCGCCTCTCGCTGCAGCCGCTCCAGATGTTGCTGCACGCCGCCGTTGACCGCCTCCCAGACGCCAAAGGCGAGGACGATGGTGACCAGCAGGCCACCGCTCGCTGACAGGATGCGCAGGCCAAGTGCGCTGTTCAGCAGCCACAGGAACGTGTTCAGGCCGTAAAGCTGCAGCAGGCCCAGAACGAACAGCAGGTAGATCGTCAGGCGCACCGCTGTCGTGACCACAGGATGATAGACCAGCAGCCGGGCCTGCACGCCAGGGGCGAGATGCGCCGCTTCGGGTCCAGGTCGCATGATGCGGTCGACCACACCCAGCAAAACCAGCAACACCAGCCGCGCGCCGATCAGCAACAGCGACGTGACAATGAAATAGTGGATCACGAAGGCATAGCCGTGCGGCACCTCGACCGCCCAGGCGAGCCAGCCGGCGATCAGGAAGAAAAGCGCGATCCAGTGCCAGACGCGGGCCACGCGGTTGCGTAACGACGCCAGCAGCCCGGTCGCATCGGGCGGCGCCAGCAGGCGGCGGCAGACGGAATGACGCTTTTGAATGACGATGATCGCCAGGCAGACGTGCAACACCAGACCGATGGCTTTTTCGAAGGCGTCGTGGGCGATGTCGGACAGGCCCAGAAGCACCCCGACCTCGCCGATCGCGTAGCCGAACACCGCGATCACGATCAGTGTTCGGCTCCAATGCATCAGGTACCGGGCGGTCGCGTCACGCACGTGGAACAGCCGCAGGCTGGACGAGTTCGGAGACAGCAGCATGCGGACAACGCAGAGGAGCAGGGCGCAGATGGCATAGGCGTCGACCACCGCCAGGATGATCAGTCGGCTGGCGGTTTGACCGCCGAGACTGGACCCGGCGATCAGGTGCCCGACCAGCACGATGCCAAGCACCGGGATCAGTTCCAGCAGCAGACGGGCAACCACCACGGGTACGCGCTTGAGCAGCGTCCAGGCCGACGGCCGAACCCGCTTGCTGATCGGCGCCTCGCTCTCACCGGCCTCGGCCCGGGCAACGCCATCCTCGTCATCCGGCACCGCCTGACCATCATCGGTCTCCAGGTCTGCCGCGGCGCCCAGGTCTGCCGCGGCGCCCAGCCTTGCCGCGGCAGAGGTGCCCTCGGGTGAGGAACCCCGGGCCTCCACGCGGTGGTGGCCCGGGGCGAGGTTCTCCAGGCTACGGATCGGTCGCTGCATGGCGCGACGCAGAGCGTATTCGGTCGCCGCGGCGCACGCCAGCACCAGCAGCAGGCGCCACGTGACATCGATCAGCAGATGGTGCGCCATCGGATTGGTCGCCATCACCACGACCCAGCCGTACAGCAAGGGCAGGCTCTGGACCGCGTTGAAGCCGTCCTTCGCCTCATTGCCGACCTGGTTGACGAACGCCGAGGCAGACAGAAGGATCTGCGCGCCCAGGCTGTCCGGCGCGAGCGGGATCTTCACCCCCTGAACCGTGGTCTCGGTCGGTGCCGGTTTGGCGGGCGCCGGGGCGGCGGCGGATCCGGGCGCTGCTGGCTGCGCCGAGATCGCTGGCTGAGCCCTGATAATGGCGTTCAAGGTGGCCGCGAACGCGGCGCGCTTGGCTGGATCATTCAGCACAGTCAGCGCCGCGCGCGCCTGGTCGGCGGAAATGGCCGAAGATGCCGCGGGCGGGCTGCCCGCCTGCTGCGCGGACGAGGGCGTGGTGACCTGCGCGGACAACGGCGTGGGAACGCCAAACAGGGCGGCGGATAGAAGTAGCAGGATGACACGTATCATCCGCCGGGTACGACCACAGATGGCGCGGTCGGGTCAACGCAATAAGGGGCAAGGTAACAGGCCCCGCGCGCAGCGCCATGTTTGTGCCAGGTCAACGGCCTTCACACCTGCAAAACCACAGGCAGCGCCCCATTATATCCCGATGCACACGTTTCTCATTGTCTTGATCGGCATCCTGATGCTCAGCACGCTGGGCGTTCTGGTCTTCGGCATGGTCAGCATGGTCCGCGAACGTGACCCGCGACGATCCAACAAGCTGATGCAGTGGCGGGTGCTGCTGCAGGGCGCGACAATCCTGCTGTTCATGATCCTGATGAGCCTGCTGCGGCGCTGAGCCGCGGAAACCGGCGCACCCGGCCGGTTTGACAGGCTGAAACCGGCCCCATAAGGTCCGGCTCCCTTTCGCAGGTGCAAACGGCGCTCGGAACCACGACGGTGCCGAGCGGTTAGGTCTGTGCCCACCCACGTTTCCAGGAAGCGGTGCGATCTCCCATGAAGATACTTGTCCCCGTCAAGCGGGTCGTCGATTACAACGTCAAGGTCCGGGTCAAGTCTGATGGTTCGGGGATCGAGACCGCCGGCGTGAAGATGTCGATGAACCCGTTCGATGAGATCGCGGTCGAGGAAGCCGTGCGCCTCAAGGAAAAAGGCGTCGTCACCGAGATCATCGCCGTGTCCATGGGCGTGCCCCAATGCGCGGAGACGCTTCGGACCGCCTTGGCGATGGGTGCCGATCGCGGCATCCTGGTCGAGAGCGACGCCGAATTGCAGCCGCTCGCGGTGGCCAAGCTGTTGAAGGCGATCGTCGACCAGGAGCAACCCAGGATCGTCATCCTCGGCAAGCAGGCGATCGACGACGACATGAGCGCCACCGGGCAGATGCTGGCCGCGCTGCTGGGTTGGTCGCAAGGGACCTTCGCCTCGAAGCTGGAAGTGGACGGCGACACCCTGACGGTGACCCGGGAAATCGATGGCGGGCTGGAGACGGTCGCGCTGACCCTGCCGTCGATCGTCACCACCGACCTGCGGTTGAACGAGCCACGCTACGCCTCCTTGCCCAACATCATGAAGGCGCGGAAGAAGCCGATCGCCAACATGAAGCCGGCCGATCTGGGTGTCGACGTCACCCCGCGGCTCACCATCCTCAAGGTGTCGGAGCCGCCCAAGCGAAAGGCCGGGCAAAAAGTCGGCTCCGTGGCCGAGCTGGTGAACAAACTGCGGACCGAAGCGAAGGTGATCTGACAATGACGAGCCTGGTCCTTCTTGAATTCGACGCCTCCGGCATCAAGCAGCCGTCCCGCAGCGCGGTGGCCGCCGCCGCTGCCCTGGGTGAGGTGCACGTGCTGGTCGCGGGCACCGGCCTGACCGAGGCCGCCGGCACCGCCGCGAAGCTGCCCGGTGTCTCGAAGGTTCTGGTCGCGGACAATCCCGCGCTGGATCATCTGCTGGCCGAACCCATGGCGGCGCTGTTGCTGGCGCTGGCACCGGCCTACTCGCACATGTTGGCGGCCACCACCGCGGTCGGCAAGAACGTCATGCCGCGGGTCGCCGCCCTGCTGGACGTGCAGCCGATCAGCGACGTCGCCGCGGTGGAGGACGCCGATACCTTCGTCCGGCCGATCTATGCCGGCAACGGCATGGCCACGGTCAAATCATCCGATCAGAAGAAAATCATCACCGTGCGGGCCGCCAGCTTCGATCCGGTGGCAGCCGACGGCGGCAACGCAACGACCGAGAACGTCAACGTGGGCGACCTGCCGGGCCTGTCCCGGTTCGTGTCGGCGGAGTTGTCCAAGAGCGAGCGACCCGAGCTGACCGCCGCGCGGGTGGTGATCTCTGGCGGACGCGGCATGCAGAACGGTGAAAACTTCAAGCTTATCGAGCCGATTGCTGATAAGCTCGGCGCCGCGGTCGGGGCATCTCGCGCCGCCGTCGATGCCGGCTTCGTGCCCAATGAGTACCAGGTCGGACAGACCGGTAAGATCGTCGCCCCAGACCTTTACGTCGCGGTCGGCATTTCGGGTGCCATCCAGCACCTCGCCGGCATGAAGGACAGCAAGGTTATCGTGGCGATCAACAAGGATGAGGAAGCGCCCATCTTCCAGGTCGCCGATTACGGCCTGGTCGCTGATCTCTTCACCGCGCTGCCGGAACTGGCGGCCGAATTGGAGCGCTCCTGAATGAACATCGACGTCAAGCCGGCCTCGGGCATAGCCCTCATGGGCACCGAACCGCCGGACATCCGATCCGTCGGCGTCATCGGGGCTGGGCAGATGGGCAACGGCATCGCCCATGTCTGCGCCCTGGCGGGCTTGCCCGTCATTATCGTCGACATCAAGCAGGACGCCCTGACCAAGGCCATGGACATCATGGCCCGCAACATGACGCGCCAGGTCAACCGCTCCATCGTCACCGCCGATCAGCGCGATGAGGCCCTGGCTCGGGTCAGTACCTCCACCGATTACGCCGCGTTCAACGACATGGACCTGGTGATCGAGGCGGCGACGGAAAAGGAGGACCTCAAGCGCCTGGTGTTCAAGGCACTGATCCCGAACCTGAAGCCGTCCTGTCTGGTGGCGTCCAACACGTCGTCCATCTCGATCACCCGGCTGGGTGCGGCGACCGACCGGCCCGAGAAGTTCATCGGCATGCACTTCATGAACCCGGTTCCGGTGATGAAGCTGGTCGAGATCATCCGCGGCATCGCCACCGACGAGCCGACGTTCCAGGCGGTCAAGGCGCTGGCCCTCAAGCTGGGCAAGATCAGCGCCGTCGCCGAGGACTTCCCGGCCTTCATCGTCAACCGCATCCTGGTGCCGATGATCAACGAGGCGGTGTTCGCGCTGTACGAGGGCGTCGGTTCCGTTTCGGCGATCGACGATGCGATGAAATTGGGGGCCAACCACCCGATGGGCCCGCTGGAGCTGGCCGACTTCATCGGCTTGGATACCGCGCTGTCGATCATGCAGGTGCTCTATGAGGGCCTGTCCGACAGCAAATATCGACCCTGCCCGTTGCTGGTGAAGTATGTCGAGGCTGGTTGGTACGGCCGCAAAACCGGCCGCGGCTTCTACGACTACACCCAGACGCCGCCGCGTCCGACCCGATAGCACGACCGCCTGGCGGTCGCGCCAGCCGGCGCCGCGCAATGGAAGGCACCGCGACGGCGCGCGATGCTTCCGGGCGACTGCCGGAATGGCGTGCGGGTATTGTTGACGGACCCTGGTCGGCGCGGCAGTTCGTCCGGAAGGAGGGCGGGAACTGCGCCGGATCAGCATTTGTTGGAGCGCGATCGTCTGAGGTCAACCAACCTCCGACGTGAATCGCCTTGTCAAGCCCCACAGGCTCATCAGGCGGGACAGTCAGCGAAACCGGCCGGGTGGCCAATGGCGTCCCGTTGCTGACGCCCGAACTGTATCGAATTGGGTGATAGATGGCGCCGCTTGGTGCGACGATGCGACCCGGTCCATCGCGCGGCGGGATCTTGCCACGCGATGGACCGGGCGCTGGAACGAAGCGTCTACCGGCTAGACGTGGTAGATCGCCCGGCCTTCTTGCATGCCGTAGAGCTCGTAGTGGATCAGAGGATCCACTTTCGCCGCGGCGACATCCGGGTTAGCCTGCAAGTATTTCGAGGTTGAGAAATCCGCGCTCGGATTGCGCCCTTCTTTCCATCCGAAATCCTCGAATTGCACCAGAGGATCAACGCCAGCTGCTTTGACATCCGGATTCTGCTGCAGATAGTAAGCGGTGTTGAACAGCGCGTCCGGGTTTCTGCCTTCAGTCCAGCCAACGCTCTCGTAGTGCGCCGTCGGGTCGACCCCCGCTGCCCGCACGTCCGGATTCTGCGCGAAGTAATATGCGCTGTCGACCAGTGGGTTTTGTGGTCCGGTCGTATGCGGCTGGGCAATGAACGCCATCCGTCCCTCGGGCAGCCCATACTGAAGATAATGCAGCAGCGGATCGACATGCGCCGCGGCGACATCCGGATTGGCTGCCAGATACGCGTTCGTATTGAAGCTGACGCTCGGATCGCGGCCCTCTTTCCACCCATACTCTTCATAGTGGGTCAGAGGATCGACGCCGGCGGCGGCGACATCGGGATTTTGCGCCAGATAGTAGTTGGTGTTGAATAACGGATCGGGGTTGCGCCCTTCCTTGTAGCCAAACTCCGCATAATGGGTGGCGGGATCGACCCCCGCCGCGGCCACGTCGGGATTCTGCTGAAGGTAATATGTCGCATCGAACTCCGCCTCCGGCGCGTTCGACTGGGCGACAACCGAGGCGACGTTGTTTGTCGCCGTCACGCCCGCCGTGTTGACGTCGACAATGGAGAACCCGGTGCTGACCGTCTCGCTGGCTGGCACCCCGGCCATCGGCGTGAACACCAACCCGTCCAAGGCTGTCGTCGCCGCGGCGGCGGAGCCGCTGAAGCTATAAACACCCGTCGTGGCATCATAGGCACCGCCCCCCAGGTGCGTCAGCGCGCCGTTGACCGCGTTTGACAGCGTCACCGTCAGGGCCTCGGTCTGGCCAAAGTCAACATCCCCGATCACCACGCCGGAGAACGGCGTGATCGTGCCGTGATCGCTCACCGGCTGGCCACTCACCGTGCCCAGGATGGTTGGCGCGACGGTCCCGGCCGTGGCGATCACCGACGTGGTGTTGTCGATGGTGTGGGCGGTAGCGGTATCGGTGACATTGATCAGAAATCTCGTGGCGATCGTGCCACCTGGCGCGATCTCGTGTGGCGTCGGCAGGAACAACAGCCCATCCAGTGCCGTGGTCATCGCGGCGGCGGAGCCCGTGTCCGTATAGACGCCGGTCGTGGCGTTGTAATGACCGTCGCCCAGGTTGGTCAGCGTGCCATGGGCCGCACTTGACAGCGTCACGGTCAACGTCTCGGTCTGGCCAAAGTTGGGATCCGTGATCGTGACGCCCGAGAACGGCAGGATCGTCGACAGATCGCTGACCGCCTGGTTTGACATCGTGCCGGTGATCGTCGGCGTCACGGTCCCGGCGGTGGCGATTACCGAGGTCGTGTTGTCGGTAGTGGTGGCGGTTGCCGTATCGGTGGCGGTGACCGCGAAGTGGGTGGTGATCGTGCCGCCCGGCGCGATCTCATGGGCCGTCGGCGTAAACACCAAGGCGTTCAAGTCCGTGGTGACCGCGGCGGCCGACCCGGTGTCGCTATAGACGCCGGTCACGGCGTTATAGCTGCCACCTCCCAGGTGGGACAGCGTGCCGTTCAACGCACTTGATAGGGACACCGTCACGGTCTCGGTCTGGCCCAGGTTCTGATCGCCGATCGTGACATGGGAGAGCGGCGTGATCGTGGCCTGGTCGCTTATCGCCTGGCCCGCCGCCGTGCCCATGATGGTCGGCCCCACGGTCCCAGCGGTGGTGATCACCGAGGTCGTGTTGTCGCTGGCGGTGGCGGTGGCCGTATCGGTGATGCCGACCGAAAATCCCGTGGTGATCGACCCACCCGGTGCGGTCTGATGGGCCGTGGGGGTGAATACCAGCCCGTCCAGCGCCATGGTGACCGCGGAGGCCGTTCCGATGTCGCGATAGGTTCCTGTTCCGACGCCAAAGAAGCCGTTCAGGTTGGTCAGCGTGCCGTTGGCTCCACTTGATAGCGTCACCGTCACGGTTTCGCTCTGGCCGAAGTTCGGATCGGCGATCGTGACGTGGGAGAACGGGGCGATCGTGGCCTGATCGCTCACCGCCTGGCCCGCCACCGTGCCCGTGATCGTCGGCACCACCGTACCGGCGGTGGCGATCACCGTCGTTGCGGTGTCGGTAGCGGTGGCGAGCGCCGCGTCGGTGAGCCCGATGGTGAATCCCGTGGTGATCGCCTGACCTGGCGCGACCTGGTGCGCGGTCGGCGTGAACACCAGCCCGTCCAGCGCCGTGGTGACCGCTGCGGCGGACCCCACGTCGGCATAGACACCGGTCGCGGCGTTATAGCCGCCGCCGCCCAGGTTGGTCAGCGTGCCGTTGGCTGTGGTTGACAGCCTCACCGTCACGGTCTCGGTTTGCCCAACGTTGGTATCGGCGAGGGTCACACCGGAGAACGGCGCGATCGTGCCATGGTCGGTCGTCATCTGGCCCGGCGCGGTGCCCGTGATCGACGGCCCGCCGGTGCCAAACGTCAGCGTGTTCCCAGCCAGGTTGACGGATTCATTCGCATAGGTCGAGCCCAACGCCAGCGTTTCCACCGTGGTGGTGTTGTTAACCAGACTGATCGTACCCCCGCTCAGCGTGGCACGGTTCGCGGGCACGCCGTTCAGCAAGACCGTAGCGCCGCTCAGGGCGTCGATCGTGCCGTGGAAACCGCCCGCCGGCCCGTTGATCTGCAGCGTGTCGGTGCCGTTCATGACGATCGTCTGGCCAGCCGAGACCGCGTTGACGATCAGGGTGGACCCGGTGGTGGCCGTGCCCTGCACATGATCGAAATCGAAGTCCACAATGCCGGTGCCGGTCAGGGCGCCGGTCAGGTTCAGCACGCCGCCCTCGGCGATCACCGTGCCGTCGTTCACAACGTCACCGACGACCGTCGCGGCGCCCTGCACGATGCCGCCGTTGATATCGAGGCCCGCGGTCGTCACCACGCCGGCCTGCAGGTTGAACGTGCCGGGCGCGATCGTGGTGCCGGGCGCGATGGTGGCGCCCCCCTCGATGGTGAGCGTGTTGCCCATGGCGTTGTAGTCACGCCCCGCGAGCACATCCACCGTGCCGGCGCCCTTGATATCGGTCAGCGTTGTCTCGACCGACTGATAGGCCGTGCCGTTCCACTCGTTGATCACCGCGGTCGGGTCGTTGAACGTCAGCTCGGTCCAGCCACCCACGTTCAGCGGCGGTCCTTCAATGGTGGCGATGTTGACCACTAGGCCGCCCAACTGGCCGCCCAGGTCGATCGTCGCGCCCTGGCCCTTCGCCTCGAAGATCCCGTCGAACAGGGTGTTGTGAGCGGCATCCAGCTCGGCGATCGATGTCGTATCGATCGTCACGGTGCCGGACAGCGCCTGTAGATAGTTGGCGATGTAGGGCCCGTTCGCCCCGGTGAAGGCCAGCGTGCCCTCGACCTGGATAAAGGCGTTGACCGTTCCCGCGTTGACGATGCTGGCATTTTCGCCACTGGCGACGTGCACCACGGTTTGCAGCGAGCCGTCGAATGAGCCGGTCGAAGCGGGGTTGAACGTCAGCGTTCCGTCAAGCTCGAGCTCCGCCGCGTTGTAAGGGAACGAGTTGGCGCCGGTAAGATTGTTGGCGCCGTTCATGGTCAGGCTGTTGACCGTTTCGGCGGTACCCGCGCCGATCGTCACCGTGTAGGCGCCGGTTACCGGCATCGGCGTGGCGTCGATCGTGACATCAGCGGTTATGTCGTCGGGTACCATCGCGGGCGTCCAGTTGGTCGCCGCGTTCCAGACCCCGCTCGTGCCCGTCGTCCAGTCGAAACTATTCGGCATCTTCATCCCCTTACGTAAGATTTCGAAACAGTTCCATAGCGGCACAGTAAAGTGACCGCAAGCGAAACCTTAGCTCTTCGTAAGAACACGCCCGGCTTCCGCCCTGCCGGAAATCTTGTGGTCCACTCAGGAAAAACCGATCAGCCGTCCTGCTACATGCGCCCGCGTGCAAGTAATCAGTGCGGATTGGGTTCGGGCCCACACCAGCATTTTCTGTGATAGATGCGTGACCGCCACAGCGGGACGATGGTACAAATCCGGAACGTCTTCGCCTGGCAGCGCCACGCCGGCCTCGCCATCACGCGCGCCGCGACGGCGGCCGGATGCGCGCCCAGCCAATGCGGCGGAAGCTCGCCTGTTCAGTTCGTTGAAACCAACGCCCGCCTACTTGCCGGCGATCGCCGCGATGTCCGCCTCCGAACAGCCGATCTCGAGCAGCACCTCCCGCGTGTGCTGGCCCAGCGTCGGCCAGGGGCGGTGCACGTTCGGCGGCGATTTGGAAAACCGGGCCGGGATCGCCGGGATGACCACCGAGCCCTCGACAGGATGCTCGTAGGCCTCGAAATAGCCGGTCTCGGCCAGATACGGGTCGGTAAACAGATCATCCAGGCTGTTGGCCCGCCCGCACGGGATGTCCGCCGGCCGCAATTCGGCGAGCCAGTCCGCCGTGCTGCGATGCCGCAGGCCCTCGGTCAGCGTGGCATAGACGGCGTCGATGTTGGCGGAACGTGCCTGCACCGAGTCAAATCGGCGGTCGTGGATCAGCTCGGCCACCCCCATCGCCGCGAACAGCTTGCCCCACTGCGCGTCGCTGTGTGCGATCACGCTGATGTAGCCGTCCTTGGTCGGGTATGGACGCCGATGCGGCGTCAGCATCCGCGGATAGCCAACCCCGTTCTCGGGCGCCCCCAGGGTGGCGTGCCACAGGTGTTCGACCAGGGTGAACGACAGGATCGTCTCCATCATCGGCAGATGAATTTCCTGGCCTTCGCCGGTACGTTCGCGATGAAACAGCGCCATCCCGATCATCGAGGCCAGCGTTGTCCCGGTCAGCTTGTCCACCATCACCGTGGGAAAATACCGCGGCGCCCCATCGGGCCCGGCATTCAGCGCGGCGATCCCCGAGACACCCTGGATCAGGTCGTCATACGCCGGAAACTCCTGCAAGGAGCTGCCCTTGCGAAAGCCGCTGGCGCACGCGTAGATCAGTCGCGGGTTGTCGGCGGATAGCGTCGCGTAGTCCAGCCCCAGACGCTTGGCGGCGCCGATCCGCATGTTGTGGACAAACACGTCGGCGGTCCGCACCAGGCGCAGCATCGCCGCCCGCGCCGCGGGCTGCTTCAGGTCGATCGCGACGCTGCGCTTGTTGCGGTTGAGGTTGGCGAAGTACGAACCCATGCCCGGCGTGCGGGACGGGCCGATCAATCGCGTGGAATCGCCGTCGGTCGTTTCCACCTTGATGACATCGGCCCCCATGTCGCCCAGCGTCTGCGAGCAGAATGGCCCAAGCACAACGGTGGTGATGTCGATGACCCGGATGCCCGACAGCGGGCCGGTCGGTTGTGTCACGGCGGTTTCCTCATGCTGCGGCGGACCACCATCGCCGCCGGCCAAACGGTTGGCAATGTTCGCCACCAAAATCGTCGCTTCAGCGCGATCATCCGAGGTTGAACCAACTTCGGACACCAATCGCCCGCTCAAACAACGGGCTCAGCGTTTCACGGCGAGCTGGATCCGATCGCGGAGCAGCGGCAGACGCGAAGCGGACGCGTTCGCCGCGCGTGGCTCGGCGACTTCAAACCAACAGCGACGTGTGGCACGTCTCTGATGCGCGATACGGGGATCGAATCGCGGAACACTTTGACGCCCCACGCGCAAGAACCGGCGCCTTGATCGGATAACGCCAACCATGAACGAGGAAACGCGCCTCCACGACGCCGAGAGGCCCGGAACCATGATCGCGCCGTCGATCAAGCGCCAGACCCGCCCCCGCACCGTGCTGCTGATCGTCGCCAGCGCGATGTTCATGGAGCAACTCGACGGCACCGTCCTCGCCACCGCGTTGCCGACCATGGCGCGCAGCTTCAACGCCGATCCGCTGCATATGAATATCGCCCTGACGTCCTACCTGCTGACATTGGCGATGTTCATCCCGGCCAGTGGGCGGATCGCCGACCGTTTCGGATCAAAATCCGTCTTCCGCATCGCGATCGGCTTGTTCACCCTGGGCTCCGTGCTGTGCGCGCAGGCGCCGACCTTGGGGGGCCTGGTGGCGGCGCGGATGCTGCAGGGGGCGGGTGGGGCGATGATGTCGCCGGTCGGACGGCTGGTCATGTTGCGCGTGGTCTCGAAGGCCGAGCTGGTGCGGGCCATGGCCTGGCTGATGGTGCCGGCGACGATCGGGCCGATCGTCGGGCCGCCGGTCGGTGGTTTCATCGTGACCTACCTGTCGTGGCACTGGATCTTCTACATCAACGTGCCGATCGGCCTGGCCGGCATCGTCCTGGTCTCGATCTTCATCGACGAAATGAAAGAGCCGACGCGGACCAAGTTCGACCTGCGCGGTCTGGTCCTGTCCGGCACCGCGCTGGCCTGCCTGATGTTCGGGATCGAGGTCGGCACCCGCGGCGTCGGCTCCGCCGGGATCGTCGCCGCGCTGCTCGGCACCGGCGCGGTCTCGGCGATCCTTTACGGCTTCCACGCACGGCGCACGCCACGGCCGATGCTGGACTTTCGGCTGCTGCGCGTGACCACGTTCCGCATGTCGCTGCTGTGCGGCTCGCTGTCGCGCATCGCCGTCGGTGCCATGCCGTTTCTGATGCCCATGATGTTCCAGCTGGGCTTCGGTCTGTCCGCGGTGCAGAGCGGGCTGATCACCTTCGTCAGCTCCATTGGATCGTTGGCGATGCGCGCCTGTGCACCATGGTTCCTCAAGCGGCTGGGGTTCCGTCCGGTGCTCACCTGGATCGGCGCGCTCGCCACCGCCTTGCTGGCGCTCAGCGCGGCGTTCCGGCCAAGCTGGCCGCTGCCGCTGATCTACGCCGTGCTGGTGGCGAACGGCTTCTTCCAGTCGCTGCAGTTCATGGCCTACAACACCATCGCCTATGCCGACGTCCCGCGCGAGGACATGAGCGCCGCCACCAGTTTTTACACCACGTTTCAGCAGATGTCGCTGACCCTGGGCATCGCGATCTCGGCCGCCGCTCTGGCGGCCTCGATCGCCGTCACCCACCACCCGCGGGCGATGCTGCCCGACTTCTCCGTGGCGTTCCTGTTCGTCGCCGCGGTGTCGTTCATGGCGCCGCTGCTGGCGACCCGCCTGGATCGGGGTGCTGGGGCGGAACTGTCCGGCCATCGGGACCGCCCAGGCGCGGTCAAATCGGGCCGCTAGATCAGGCGCCCAGCGGAAGGCCGCCCAGCGAACGGCATCCAATGGGCGGCGCCCAGTGGACGGCGAACGGCGCCCAGTGGACGGCGCCCAGTGGACGGCGCCACGGCAAGGCAGCCGGGCTGCCGCCAATCCACCCGGCCTATCCTGACAAAGCATCCGATGGCTGCGGCTACTTGGCCGCGACGCGATAGCCATCCCCCCGGTTCCGCGGTATCTCCTCCAGTCGACGGTCATGGCCCAGGCCGACCAGCACGATGCTGCCGACCAGCGCGCCCATCGCGATGGCTAGAAGTCCGATACTGAAGCTGCCGGTGGCATCGCGGATGCTGCCCATCATGTAGGGCCCAAGAAAACCGCCAAGGTTGCCCACCGCGTTGATCAAGGCGATCCCGCCCGCCGCGGCGGTGCCGGACAGCATCGCTGTCGGCAGCGTCCAGAACGTCGGCGCGATGGCCGATTGCCCCATCTGCGCCAGGATGATCGCGATCATCATGTACACCGGGTCGTGCAGGAAGACGCAGACCGCGAGCCCGGCGAAGTTCAGAAAGCAAGCGGCGGCGGCGTGCAGAGGCCGTTCCCCGGTGCGATCGGAGTGCAGGCCCCACAACACCATCGCGACCGCGCCCGCGGCGAAGGGCAGGGCGCTGATCAGTCCATTCATGCCGACGCCGACGCCGAACCGGCGGACGATTTGCGGCAGGAACAGGACGAGCCCGTAGCCGCTCACGTTCTGGCCAAAATACACCAGTGTCAGCATCCAGACCCGCGCGTTCCGCATCGTCTCGCCTAACGAAAAATGGCGAATCTCCTCCTTCAAGCCGCGCTCGGCCGCCAGCCGCTTGACCAGCCAGTCCCGCTGGTCCGGCCGCAGCCAGGTCGCCTGCTCAGGGCTGTTGGTCAGATAGAACAGTACCACGAATCCCATTATCAGCGCCGGCAGCGCCTCCAGGATGAACAGCCACTGCCAGCCCATGAGGCCGCCCCATGCGCCCAGGCGGAGAATTTGACCAGAAACCAGCGAACCGGTGACGATAGAGATTGGGACCGCCGTCATGAAGATGCCGATGATCCGGGACCGGTAGGTCGACGGAAACCACCAGGTCAGATAGAGAATGATCCCCGGATAGAAGCCAGCCTCCGCCAGGCCAAGCAGGAAGCGGATGCCAAGGAACGACCAGGTTCCGGTCACGAAGGCAGTCGCCCCGGAGATCAGGCCCCAGGTGAGCAGGATGCGCGCGATCCATTTGCCGGCACCGACCTTCGCGAGGATCAGATTGCTGGGGATCTCAAACAGAAAGTAGCCGAAGAAAAAGATCCCGCTGCCGATGCCGAAGATCTCGGCCGAAAAACCCAGCGTCTTGTTCATCGTAAGCGCGGCGAAGCCGACGTTCACGCGGTCCAGATAGGCGGCGAAATAGCTGACCATCAAAAGCGGGACCAGGCGCCAGGCAACCCGACGCATGGTCTCCGCTTCAACAGGCTCGACGGCGGACGGACTGACGGCGGGCGCCGCTGGTAAAGGCATGGACTACTCTCCCGCAGGCTTGGCGTTGTTGCTGCCGGTCTTGCTTTGACCGTGATCTAGTTGTGGCGGTCGGCCGCCAATTTAAGAAATCAAATTCCGTTCGCCCCGCGTTGCTCACCCCGCCGTTGCTCAACTTCTTGGGTAACCCATGGTTGCGGCCGACCCGGGCGTCACCCGGCCAGGCGTGCCGTGTTGGCGGCGACGGTGGTCCGGATCGGGGCCATCGCGGCTTCATGAGCATCGAACGCCAGCATGCCCAGGGCGAAGAAGTTCGACGCGGCGCGATTGAGCCAGCTCAGGGCATACTGGCCTTGCGCTTCCGCCATTGCCATCGGGGTGGCGCAGGTGGCCATCGCGAACGTCGCCAGAGCGCCCGTCATGACCTCGTCCGAGGCCAGGCGAGTGATTTCCCAGCCAGCCTGATTGGTCTGTTCCAGCATGATCATGCCGGCGGCCGAGAACGCCTCCACCTTCTCCGGCATCATCCGGCCAAGCTCCGTATGGTCCGCCCCCAGCGGGTCAAACGCGGCGGTCAGCCCCAGCGCGACGCGTCGGGCAATGATCTGGCCGGCCGCGACGGCAAGATCACTGCCGCTACCGGCGCTCCGTGTCGCCGCGTCCAGCACGCCGTTGAGTGTTGTCATATCAGTTTCCTAGATCGATGGAACGGGTACTTTGGGGATCAAAACGGCCCGGCAACCTCATGTTGCAGCGCAGCATAACGAATGCAAGCGGAATTATGCCGGCGCATGCCGATCCCTGGGTGCGCGATGCCGCCGCCCCGTCGTCATCCGCCCCGTCGTCATCCGCCCCACCTTGATTCGCCGGCCAACCCCGCCATCACCCGCGACAACCGACGCTTGCTCGGCTGGCCGCCGCTCAGCCGCGGCCGACTGGCTGCTCGAAGCAGCAAACCTGGCACAACCAGCAGCACCACCAGCAGCCAGACCGCGACAGCCGAGGCCGTCGGCCAATCGCGGTTGGCGAAAAACTCGTCCCACAGCACCCTCCCGACCAGTTGCGCCCGAGGGCCCCCCAGCAGCGCCGGAATGACATACTCCCCGATCGCCGGAATGAAAACCAGCGCCGCCCCCGCCGCGACCCCTGGCAATGACAGCGGCACGGTCACCCGGAGCAAAACCCCCAACGGCTTCGCGCCCAGATCCGCGGCGGCCTCGGTCAAGGCCGGATCCAGTCGGGACAGCCGGGCGTACAGCGGCAACACCATGAACGGCAGGTAGGTATAGACCATGCCGAGATACATCGCCGTACCGGTATACAGCAGCCGGGTTCCGCCCAACGCTCGCGTGACCAGCCCATCATCCGCCAGCAACCCGATCCAGGCGTTGATCCGCATCAGGAACCCGGTCCAGAACGGCAGCATCACCGCCAGCAGCAAAGCATTCTGCCACCGCGCCGCGGCCCGCGCGATCGCCAGCGCCATCGGAAATCCGATCGCCAGACAAACCAGGGTGGAAATCCCGGCAACCCGCAGACTCCGCAGCAGCGCATCCCGGTAAAGCGGATCGCTCGCCACCAGCCGCAGGCTGTCCAGGCTGAGGCCCAGAAGATACGGGGGCACCCGATCCGCCGGCTGCGCGAAGGCGATCAGCAGGACGATCGCCAGTGGTGCTGCCAGCAGCAGGATCAGCCAGGCGACCGGACCCGCCAGCACCCATCGACGCGCGCGCGTGGTCATCTAGCGTGCGTGGTCATTCGGGCAGCAGCATGCAGGCCTCGGGCTGCCAGCCCACGCGCACGGCGATCCCAGGGGCGATCGAGGCCGCCGCCAGTCCCTCGGCCAGCCACCGTTTGACCCGCAGCACCGAACCATCCGCCAGGCGCACTGAAACCGCCAGCGCGTCGCCCGCATAGGCACTTTCGATCACCACGCCGCGGATTTCGTTGGCCATCGGCTCGCCCTCGATACGCAGCCGTTCCGCCCGCAGCGCCAGCAGCCCGGGTCCGCTGACACCCGGCCGCGCCGCCCGCACGCAGACCCCCAGGCTGGGCAGCCGCACATGCACGCCATCCACGACGCAGGGCAGGATGTTCGCCGCCCCCAGGAAGTCGGCGACGAAACGATCCGCCGGGGACTCATATAACGCTGCCGGGGTGCCAACCTGAGCCATCCGGCCGTCACGCATCACGCCAACCCGATCCGCCATCTCCAACGCCTCATCCTGGTCATGCGTCACCAACACGAAACTGACCCCGAGTGACCGCCGCAGCCGCACCAGCTCCGCCCTGGTTTCCCGCCGCAGTGCCTGATCCAGCGCCGACATCGGCTCATCCAGCAGCAGCAGTCGCGGGTTCGGCGCCAGGCTGCGGGCCAGCGCCACCCGCTGCTGCTGCCCGCCCGACAGCTCCGCCGGCCGCCGGCCGCCAAAGCCGTCCAGCCGCACCAGCGCCAGCATGGCCGCCACGCGCTGCCGGGTCGCCGCCCGCGACAGGCCGTGCTGGCGCAGGCCGAAGCCGATGTTGGCCGCCACCGACATGTGCGGGAACAGCGCATAGGATTGGAACATCGTGTTCACCGGCCGGCGATGCGGCGGCAGCGCGGTGATGTCTGCATCGTCCAGCACGATCCGCCCGGCATCGGGGCGCAGGAAACCCGCGATCGCCCGCAGCAGCGTGGTTTTTCCGGATCCGGAACTTCCCAGCAGCACAAACAGTTCGTCACGTCGCACCGTCAGGTCCAGCCGATCGAGCGCCACTGTCCCGCCCGCTAATGTCCCACCTGCCCGTGTCGCGCCGAAGCGAACCGTCAGTTCGGCGACCGTCAGCAGTCCGGTCGCGGCGGCCGGCGCGACCGCGGCTGGCGGCAAGCTTAACCGCCAGCCTTGAAGCGCGCCCACATCCGGGTGCGGGCGCGGTCGGCGGCGGCCGTTGAAGGCCCGATGGTGAAGAACCGCTGCATCACCGCCGGGGTCGGGAATACGTTGAGGTCCGTCAACAGCGCCGGCCGTACTAACGCCCGGGTGGCCGGGATCGCATTCGGATAGCGGGTCGCATCGGTGATCCGAGCCATGATCTCTGGCCGCAGCACGAAGTTGATGAACGCCAGCGCGGCGTCCGGGTGTGGCGCGTCAGACGGGATCGCCAGCATGTCGAAGCCGATTTCGGAACCCTCCTTCGGCGCGACGTAGCTCACCGTCACGCCCTGTCCGGCCTCCTTGGCCCTGACTTCCGCCTGATCGACGTCGCCCGAGTAGTCCATGGCCAGGCAGGCGTCGCCGGCCGCCAGAGCTTCCAGGGCGCCACCGCTGGCGAATTGGCGGATGTATGGCCGGATCGCCATCAGCGTCTTCGACACCGCCCGCAGATCCTCGGGCGCCGAACTGTCCGGGCTTCGGCCCAGATAGCGCAGCACCGACGGGACCACGTCGATCGCCGAATCCATCATGATGATGCCGCACGGGGCGATCCGTTTCGCCCATGCCGGATCAAGCAGCAGTGCCCAGCTATCCATCGGCGCATCGGGCGCCAACGCTCGGATGCGCTCCGGATTGATCCCCAGCCCGGTCGAGCCCCACAGATAGATCGCCCCATGCCGACTGCCCGGATCAGACGACGCCACCCGCCGCATCAGCGCCGGGTCCAGATTTTTCCAGTTCGGCACCTTCGATTGGTCGATCGTCGCCAGCGCCCCTGCCTTGATCAGCCGCGAGAACGTCGGCTCGTTGCTCGGCACCACGATGTCATATCCCGAATGTCCGGCATACATCTTGGCTTCCAGGGTCTCCAGGCTGTCGAACACGTCGTAGCGGGTCTTGATCCCGGTTTCCTTGGTGAAGTCGCTCAGCACCGATGGATCGATGTAGTCGGTCCAGTTGTATATGTTGACCATGCGGTCCTGCGCCCAGGCTTGCGATGCCCAACCCGGCAAAACCCAGCCCGGCAAGGTCACGACGACGAGCAGCAGGACCCACCGCGCCATCACGCCGAATCGGCGGGATGAACGCCGGCGTCGAGCGGGATCGTCGTCCCGGTGAACCCATCACGAAGCTCTTGCAGCCGGCGCTCGGTGACGTCCAACCCAAACACCGTCAGCCGGCTTCCAACAGGCGGCGCCGCGCGGCCTGGCCGATGCCTGACGCGGCCCCGCCTGACGCCGCCTCGGTAATCGCCGCGATCCTGTCCGTGCCTGTTGCGCTCATGGGCGCTCCATCCGCAGTCCGTATGCATCGATCGAGCGGATACTACAGGCGACGCAGCGATCGCAAAAGCAAGCCCATCGCGCTGACACCGGCGTGCCGCGGCTATACAGCCCGGACTGTCACGCGGTGCCAGGCCGCGGATAGATACCCCTTGAAGTTCCATGCATCCGCAGCCGAGGACGGCTGAGTCTGTCCCGCCGAATCCCAGGCCCGCACCGCCAGTTCATGCGCGCCCGCGGGCAGATCGATGGCGGCCTCCCAGAAGGTCCAGCCCCACGGCGCATCGTCCCCTCGTTCCAACCTCGCCTGACACCAGCTTAAACCGCCATCGGCCGACAGATCCACCCGCTCGATCGTGCGTCCGGTGCATATCGCGTAACCGCGCACGCTAACCGCACCTGCCGCCACCTCGGCGCCGGCGGCAGGTTGGCAGATGGCGGCGTTCAACGGCATTTCGTTGATCGTCACACCCTGCGTCCAATCCACCGTCTCGGGCGTTACATCGGGCGGAAAAAGTTTGTAATCGGTCTGCTGCATGGCGTTGCCGGACGGCGAACCTTGCACCGTGATGCTGGCCAGCCACTTTGGGCTGCGCACGCCAGCGAACCCGGGCACCACCACACGCAGCGGAAAGCCATGTTCCGGCGCCAGGGCCTCGCCGTTCATCGCGAACGCCAGCAACACCTCGGGGCAGAGCGCCTTGGTCATCGGGATCGAAACGCCGAACCGCGCCCCATCCTCGGTCTTGTCGCTTTTGAGCTGGTCGCAGGCATCGAACGCCACGTGCAGTTTAGGATCGGTCTCGGCACCCGCGGCTCGCAGCACCTCGGCCAGCGCGACCCCGGTCCAGGCGGCGTTGCCGATTGCCCCGCCCGACCAGGGATCACCTGTCACCGGACGGACCCGGTGCAGATCCGCTCGGCGGTTGCCGGCGCACTGCAGGACAGCCATCACGGTCCGCGCAGGAAAATCGTGGCGCAGTTGGGACATCGAGAGATCGAGCGGCCTTGCGACCCGACCACCAACCCGCAGCCTGTGGCTGTCCTCGGCCAACCGCGGCACGGCACCATGGCTCCGGACATAGAAATCAGGTTGCGGTGTGGTGAAGCGCACCCGTAGCCGCTCCAGTGGCGGCTCCGCGTTGAACGGCATGTCCGTGTGCACAATCAAATCAGTCATCGCGGCCTCCGGCCACTGAACGCACCGCCCACACCGAGGTTCCGGCCGCCGGATCATCCTCTGCTGTCCATCCCCCTTGGGGCGCATGCCGGCGCGACACATGCCCCGGCACGACATATGCAGGATCGTAACAATTTGCCGCGATAATGCCCAGGTCCCGTCTTCCTAACGTCGGATTCCATTACCATGTTGCCTACGTCTTCATCAGGAGGTTTCAATGCGCAGGGTACTTCTCGCGATCGCCGCGCTGGTTGGTCTGTCCGCACTAACGGCGTTCGGGGCCTCGGCGGCGCCGTCGGCGGCGGGCTTTCATGCGATGTCACAGTCGCTTGCGGTCACCCAGGTCGACTACTATTGGCACCATCGGCACTATCGCCATCGTCGTTTCGACCATGGCCGCTGGCACTACTGGGATTGATCGAACCGCTGGATGATCGCCCGCGCCGAGACCCCCTCGGCGCGGAGCGACGCCAGGTTCGTTGCCCGGTCCCGCTTTGCCAGCCGCCGGCCGGCGGCATCGGTCAGCAGCCTGTGGTGCGCGTAAGCGGGCGTCGGCCACCCCATCAGCGCTTGCAGCAGCCGGTGCAAATCGGTCGCCGGCCTGAGGTCGGCCCCGCGGGTGATCAGCGTCACGCCTTGCGACGCATCGTCGTGCGTGACGCACAGATGATAGCTCGCCGGTGCGTCCTTGCGGGCCAACACGGCGTCGCCAAACCGCTCGGGTTGGCAGGCAATGCGACCTTCATCGACCTCGTCATAGGTCAAGCCCGGTTGAACCGCGGCCGCCATATCCAGCCGCAGCGCGAACCGCTCGCCACCGCCGATCCGGTCAGCCCGCTCCGCCCGCGACAGACGGCGGCAGGTGCCCGGATATAGCGGCGCCCCGTCCGGCCCATGCGGCGCCGCGGCCGAGGCTGCGATCTCCCGCGCGATGTCGGCGCGGGTACAGAAGCACGGATACACCAGGCCGCGTTCCGCCAGCCCGTCGAGTACCGACTGGTACGTGGGCAGATGCTCAGACTGCACCCGCACGGGTCCGTCCCAGTCCAGACCCAGCCAAGCCAGGTCGGTCTGCACCGCCGCGGCATACTCGGGGCGACAACGGCCAGGATCGATATCCTCCAGCCGCAGCAGAAACCGCCCGCCCGCGCGCCGCGCCTGGCGCCAGGCGACATACGCCGAGAAAGCATGGCCCAGGTGCAGGGCGCCCGTCGGACTGGGTGCGAAGCGTGTGACGATCATCTGGTTTTTCCCCCAGGGATCAATTTAAAGGCCTTTAACGGTGAAGCAGGTCGGCGAAAACACCGGCCAGGCTATGTCCGGCCGCGGCCGGGTGTTCTATCTTGTGAACGCCAGAGGGGGTCGGCCAGAGGAGGTCGGCCAGGCCACTGATAAGGTTTGCCCAGCTTGTGGCGAACGCCTGCACCCGGACACGGGCGCGTCGACACCCATGGGGAGATACCGGATGCCAACCCTCGAAGCGCTTCATTGGGGACCCGCCTCGAAGGCGAAACCTCAACAACTGGTCGTGCTTTGCCATGGTCTTGGTGCCGACGCCCATGACCTGATCGATCTCGCCCCGGCCTGGCAGCATGCCTGTCCGAATGCGCTGTTCGCAGCGGTCGACGCGCCGTTCCGTCATGATCAGGGTTTCGGACGCCAATGGTGGAGTGTGGCCGACCGCTCGCCGCCGGTGATGGCAGCCGGCGCCCGCACCGCGGCCAGCTACCTGGATGGCTTTATCGACGCCGAACTGGCGCGCCTCGATCTTCCGGCCGAAGCCTATGCGATCGTGGGTTTCAGCCAGGGCGCGATGATCTCGCTGTTCACCGGCCTGCGCCGAGCATCGGCGCCGCGCGCCATCCTGGCCCTATCCGGCGCGCTGATCGCCCCGGAAACCCTTCAGGCCGAGTTGACCAACCGCGCGCCGGTCCTGCTGGTACACGGTGAGGCGGACGAAGCCGTCCCGGTGTCCCGCTCACGCGACGCCGCGGTCGCGTTGGCCGCCGCGGGGGTGCCGGTCGAGGCACACTACATTCCGCGACTCGGCCATGGTATCGACGACACTGGCCTGGCTCTCGGTGCGCTGGCGTTACAGCGGGGATTTGCATGACGAAACAATGAAGTCACGGACATTGTTGGCGACGCGGGTTGCGGCATGGTTGGCGGTCTGTCATAAATCCGGTAGGTTCTCGGCGGCGCACTGACATTGGCGGCTCGACGGTTCTCCTGCCCTTGGTGTCGCGCTCCGGCTGCAAGGGAGTCGCTTTTGCCTGACGGCCGATCGGAAATTGCCTTTTTCCCGCTGATCCCGGCGTCGCGCCTTTGGTGCCGCCCATGAGCCACATTCCCAGCCTGCAGACCTTGGTGCTGAACGCCGACATGCAGCCACTCAGCTGGGGCCCGCTGTCCGTCTGGTCCTGGCAAGACGCCCTGGTCGCGGTGCTGCAGGAACGTGTCAACCCGGTCATCAACTACGACGTGGAAGTCCATTCGACCCGCCGCTCGTTCCCGATCCCTTCGGTCGTGGCGCTCAAGCGCTTCCATAAGCGCCGCAAGGTGGCCTTCACCCGCTATCACGTCTTCTTGCGAGACCGGTTCAGTTGCCAGTATTGCGGGCATACCTTACCGGCCAAGGACCTCACGTTCGACCACATCGTGCCGCGCTCCAAAGGCGGCATCACCACATGGTCAAACGTCGTCACCTGCTGTCAGGCCGATAATCTGTTCAAAGGCAGCCGCTCGCTGAAGCAAAGCGGCCTGCGTCTGCGCGGCTCGCCTTCAGAACCGACACCGCACCAGATCGACGAGGCCGCAAAGTGGCACGTCTCGCGCGAAAACCTGCACCAGACTTGGCTCGATTTTTTATACTGGGACGCCGACCTCGAGGCTTGAGATATGTTGCTACGGCAACGTGTCGGGACGTTCCGTCATTACGGCCGCCACGGACACGTGCTGCCCGCGCGGCTCGTCGCATCAGGCGGCGGCCGCAGCGACCAGATCGGCAAATGAAAACAGCTGATTACGCACCTTGATCCGAGGTTTGCCTACGATGGCGAACGGCTGGGCGACGATGGCAGCACATGCGGGACAGCAGGGGTTCGTGATGGAACCGCTACCATCCACCGCGTTTGTATCAAGTGAACTGATGCGCGAACCCAACAGCGGTCCCGGATTTCATACTCCTCCCCGTTATTTGTATAGCGGTTCGTGGCGAAACGTTTGTAATTCAGACTGTTTTTAAGAACGGGAATATCATGGCTAAGATCGTCGATGTCGCGATTATCGGTGCAGGGCCGTATGGTCTGTCGATCGCTGCTCATCTCGCCGGCCTGGGCATAAGCTTCCGGATCTTCGGCAGCCCGATGCATACGTGGCGGACCTCGATGCCCACCGGGATGGTGCTGAAGTCCGAGGGCAACGGCTCAAACCTGTATGATCCGGCCGGCGAAATGTCGCTGTCACGCTTCTGCGCGGACAATGGACTTCCGTACAAGGACCTAGGTTTCCCGATCCCGCTCTCGACCTTCATCGACTACGGCAAGGCTTTTCAGCAGCGCTTCGTTCCAAACCTGGAGGATCGTATTGTCACCGCGGTTAATCCCGCGGCGCACGGGTTCGACCTTGAATTGGCGGATGGTGATGTGGCGTCCACCCGACGCGTCATCGTCGCCGCCGGCATTCGCGACTACGAGTATATGCCGCCGGAGCTCGCCGCCCTGCCTGCCGAACTCGCCTCCCACAGCGCCATACACGTGGACGTAGACACGTTCGCCGATCGCGACGTCGCGGTCATCGGCGCGGGCGCCTCGGCGATCAACCTGGCTGCCCTGATGCACCAGAAGGGCGCCAAGGTGACATTGATCGCTCGGCGCGAAGCCATCGACTTCTGCGGGCCGCCGGCGGCTCGCAGCCTGATCGAGCGTATCAAGGAACCCGAGTCCGGTCTGGGCACCGGCTGGCGGTCCTGGGCCTGCTGCGCGATGCCCTCTTTGTTTCACGCCATGCCGGAAAAATTCCGCATCTTTATAGTCCGCAAGCATTTGCCGGCGGCGCCCGGTTGGACGCTGCAACCTCAGGTCGATGGCGTCATCCCGACCATCCTGGGCGCCCGGCTCGTCGGGGCCGAGGCTGTCGGCGGACGAGCAAAGCTTGCGTTGAAGCTTCAGGACGGCGGTGAGCGGGTGGTTATGGCGGATCACGTGATCGCCGGAACCGGCTATCGGGTCGACATGCGGCGACTGCGGTTCCTCGCCCCGGCCGTGCTGGAAAAGCTCGACTGCGTTAACCACACCCCGCGCCTGTCGCGTTGCTTTGAAAGCTCGGTTCCCGGTCTGCACTTCGTCGGCACCGCGGCGGCCAACAGCTTCGGACCGATGATGCGGTTCGCTTACGGTGCAGGCTTCACCTCCCGACGTCTGGCCGCGCACTTCGCCAGGACGGTGCCGAATAGGACAACCCGCCCAGGTCCGGTCGCTTCCATTCGATGGGCGAAAGCCAGCGATTTGTCCGGCCTCAGAAGTTCGCCCTGACCGCAGGTTCGGAGATCAGCCCCCCAACACCTCGATCGAGGTGGACTTGATCAGCCCTAGAACCGGAGATCCCGGTGAAAGCTTCAGTCGCTCAATCGCATCCGGCGTGACCCGCGACAGAAGCCCGCCGTCCGGCAGGCCGATCTCCACCATTACCGATCCTCGGACCGGATCGTCGGTGATGCGGCGCACAATGCCCGGCACGACATTGTGCAAGCTGATCGCTTCGGGTGACTGGCGCGCCAGGATCACCTCGCGTGCCGGTATCCGGATGCGGCAGCCTGCCCCGACCGGCCGGTTGAGCAACGGCACCCAGAACGTCGCGCCGCCACCGTCCAGCCGTGTCAGTCCACGGCGGTCAGCGTTCTCCTCGACCCGGCAAATCAGCACGGCACCGGCGTCGTCGCGTCGCGCCAGCGGCAGATCAGCCCGGGCGGCGACATCGGACACGGTTCCGTCCGCAACGACCTGCCCGGCATCCACTAGCACCAATTTGTCGGCCAGCTGCGCGGCCTCATCCAGCGCGTGGGTGACATACAGCGTCGGCAGTCCAAGGGCGCTCTTCAGGCGGATCAGGAATGGCAGGATCTCTGCCTTGCGGGCGGTATCAAGACTGGCCAGCGGCTCGTCCATCAGCAGCAGATGCGGTTGCGCCAGCAGCGCACGCCCAATGGCGACGCGCTGGCGTTCGCCGCCGGACAAGCTGTGCGGGCGCCGCCCAAGCAGCCCGCCGATGCCCAGCAGATCGACGATCTCGTCGAATTTGATCGCCCCCGGCGCGACCCGGCGCATGCCGAAACGCAAGTTGCCCGCCACCGACATGTGCGGGAACAGGCGCGAGTCCTGAAACACCATACCAACCCGCCGCCGCTCCGGCGGCAGCCATATGCCTGCCCTCGTATCGGCAAGCACGACCCCGTTTATCTCGATGCGGCACCTGTCGGGTCGGAACAGACCGGCGGCGGCGTTGATGATTGTCGACTTGCCGGCGCCGGATGGTCCGAACAGCACGGTTATCCCCGCCAACGGCACCTCGAATGCGACATTCACCTGGAACGACCCGAACCGATGATCCAGCGCGACCGCGGAACTCACCGGCCCAGCACGGTTGTCAAGCGCCTGCCGATCCATTCCGAAAGCAGCAACCCGGCCAGCGCCAGAAGGACTGACACCATCGATAGTTCGGCGGCCTTCCCCTCCCCGCCAGGGACCTGCAGCGCCGTGTAGATCGCCAGCGGCAGGGTCTGCGTCTGGCCGGGGATGTTGGCCGCGAAGGTGATGACGGCGCCGAATTCACCCAGGCAGGTGGCATAGCCGACGATGCCCGCCACCAGGATCCCTGGCGAGGCCAGCGGCAACGTGATGTTGACCAGCCGGTCCCAATAGCCCGCGCCCAACGTTCGCGCGGCCTGTTCCAATCCGCCATCGATCGCTTCCAGTGCCAGCCGAACCGAGCGGACCATGATCGGAAAGGTCATGACCGCGCAGGCCAGGCTGGCACCGGCCGTCGTGAACACCAGGCGAATGCCGAACCACTCGTCCAGCAGGGAGCCGATCGGGCCGCGGACGCCCAGGATGATCAACAACAGCCAGCCGGTCACCACCGGCGGCAGCACCATCGGCAGATGCACCACCGCGTTCAGGACCGCGCGTCCCGGAAAGCGGTATCGCGTCAGTATCCACGCCACCAGCACGGCCATCGGCAGGCCAAATCCGACCGCCCGCGCGGCGATCGCCAGCGTCAGCCACACCGCCTCCCATTCTTCCGGCGATAACATCGACATGCGGGACGGTATAGCCGGGAAGATACAGCGGTCCAAACCAGCCGAGCGTCGATCGAACTCGTCGCTCAGGCGCCGGCCCGTGTCCGGTGATCGGCTCGCAGCCGGTGTGGACCAGAATCCGCGGCCTCACCGCGGGATGCTGAGACCGGTCACCCCGGTCAGCGTCGCACTTTCGAAATCAGCGCCGTCGGTTCGGGCTCCGGTAAAATCGGCATCGTTCAGATACGCGCCGATGAAATCCGCGTCGCGGGCGTCGGCGCCGCGAAAGTTCGCGTGACGCAGTTTGGCGAAGCGAAACGTCACGTGGCCCAGTCCGGCCCCTTCGAAGTTGGCGCCGTCCAGATCGCAGCTTTTGAACTCCGTTCGCAACAACCCCATCGACTGGTTCGCCATGACAACCGTCATGTTCGCGTGCGAGAAATTGGCCCGGCGCATGTCGTCGAAGCTGAAATGGACGGTTGTGTGCGTCGCCGACAGGTCGGCGTCGACAAAGCTGGCCGCCTGCTCCTTGGTGTTCTCCATGCCGCTGGAGGTGACCACGGTCTGCAGCGTCGCCCCGTGCAGATCGGTTCGGTTGAAATTGGCGCCGATGAACCAGGCGAACGTCAGGTCCGCGTTGACCAGACGGGCTCCCGTCAGATCGGCGCCCACCAGCTTCACCCCATGCAGGTTGGCGTTGGAAAGATCGGCGCCCGCCAGGTTCGCGCCCGTCAGGTCCAGCCCGCTCAGGTCGTCGCCGGACAGGTCCTTGCCGGATAGATCGACTTTATGACCCTGGCGACCGGCCACGACGGCACGCACCTGAGCGGCGGTGAGGTGAGCCGCGGTTGCCGCATGCGGCAACCAGCCGACAAGCGCGGCCACTGCAAGCGCGAGCAGCGCGCGATGACGATGGCGCATGAACCTCTCTCCCCAGTTTCTACTGTGTTCTCGGCTTTGCCATTTGAATGACGCGCATGTTGGTCTCGCTGGGTCAAATCGGGCGGCAAGACAACGGCGTGCGGCCGGCGCGGCCACCCCATCGTCCAAGGCGATCACCGGTATCGTCCAAGGCGATCACCGGTATTGCGCAAGGGTGCTGTAGTCACCACAGATGGATCCAGGAAGGAGCCCCTGATGACCGTCAAAGACTATCCGATCACCCGCGACGATGCAGAATGGCGCCGGGTTCTGACCCCCGAACAGTATTATGTGATGCGGTCGCACGGCACCGAGGCGCCAGGCAGCTGCGCCTTGCTGGCGGAAAAGCGTCCCGGTCGCTTTACCTGCGCCGGATGTGATCGCCCGTTGTTCGAAGCCGGAGGGAAATTTGAAAGCGGCACAGGTTGGCCCAGCTTCAACGATCCGGTTGAAGGCGCTGTCGAAACGACTGTCGATCGCAGCCATGGTATGATCCGCACCGAGGTGCACTGCGCCACCTGCGGCAGCCATCTTGGGCATGTGTTCCCCGACGGCCCGGCACCCACCTACCAGCGGTATTGTATAAACGGTATCGCAATGAACTTCACACCGGAGTAGAGCGGCACCAGCCCGATCGGGAACAGTCTGGCTGTCAAACTTGCGCGTCAAATAACCAGCCAGAGCGCAATCTGTTTCAAGTCAGCGCGCTAGGCTGCCGCTTCGGTGGTTGGCCACAGTGCGCGACGCGCAAAGCCAGTGTATTGGTGCGTTATTTTCAGAGACTGACGGCCCCCTTGCGTCCGACGCGCAATAACATCAACCCCGGGGCAGGGCACGACGAAGGAAACCACCCCATGCCGAACCATCCCGCTCTTCATGCCGGTCGCGTCGCGGTCATTACCGGCGCCGCCAGCGGCATCGGCCTGGCCGCCGCCCGGCGCTTCGCTGCGATGGGGCTGAAGGTCTGCCTCGCCGACCTCTCGCCCGAGGCACTGGCGCGCGCCGCTGACACGGTTGCCGCCGCCTCGCCATCCGGTGCCGACGCGGTGCTGACACTCGCCACCGACGTCAGCCGCCTGGAAGCAGTGCAGGCCCTGCGCGATGCGGTCTACGCCCGCTTTGGCGAAGTCGCGGTGCTGATGAACAACGCCGGCACCGCGCCCGGCGGCGGCCCGTGGGAGCATATCGATCGCTGGCGCAAGGTGCTGGAGGTCAACCTCTGGGGCGTGATCAACGGCGTACAGACCTTCACACCGTCAATGTTATCGCAAAACAGCGAATGCGCGATCGTCAACACCGGCTCGAAACAGGGCATCACCTGCCCGCCCGGCGATGCCGCCTACAACGTCAGCAAGGCCGGCGTCAAGACGGTGACCGAGGCGCTCGCCCACAGTCTGCGCAATCAGCAAGGGGCTCGGATTTCCGCCCATCTTCTGGTCCCGGGCTCGACCTTCACCGGCATGACCCGTGGCGACCGCACCGAGAAGCCGCCGGGCGCCTGGACCCCCGATCAGGTCGTGGACCAGCTGATCGAGGGGATCAACCAGCACGACTTCTACATCATATGCCCGGACAACGATGTGACCCGCGCGATCGACAACAAGCGCATGCTATGGGCGACCCAGGACATCACCGAGAACCGCCCGGCACTGTCCCGCTGGCACCCTGATTATCAGGCCGCCTTCACCGCCTTTCTGGAAGACTGATCCCGTCCAGGTCGGCTGCCCAACGGCGATATCCGCCCACATGACGATCGTCCGAGGTTGGACCAACTTCGGACGTCGATCGCCTTCTCGAACAGGACGTGACCGCTTCACCCTGAAGCGAGCGCGCTCAATCGCCGGAGGCAAGCTTGCCGACCGTGACCGGCGTTGACTGCCACTGTCCCGGAAACAACGTCTGCAGGGCCTGAACCTTCGGCAGATCGTTGATCGCGATGTACGGCGCGTCAGGGTGCCGATCGAGGTAGTCCTGATGATACGCCTCGGCCGGGTAGAACGGCCCGGCGGGATCGATCCGCGTGACGATCGGACGGCCGAACGCATGGGCTGCGTCGAGCTGCGCGACATAGGCCCTGGCGATCCGCTCCTGCTCCGGCCCGTTCACGAACAATTCCGAACGGTATTGCGATCCCCAATCGGGACCCTGCCGGTCCTTCTGCGTGGGATCAAGCGCCACCGAGAAGAAGATCCGCAGCAGCGTGCCGTAGCTGACCTGAGCCGGATCGAACGTCACGCGAACCGACTCCGCATGGCCGGTGTCGCCTGAACTGACCTGCTGGTAGTCCGGGTTGGCGACGTGACCGCCCGCGTAGCCCGAAACCGCCCGCGTGACCCCCCTCACATGCTGGAACACGCCCTGCACGCCCCAAAAGCAGCCACCGGAGAAAACCGCCGTCTCGGAACCGCCACCGCTCGGCGTCGCATCCGCGGCCGGCGGCGGCAAGGCATGACCCGCATTCTCCGCCTGCGCCACCCCCAGGGTAAGCGGCCCGAGGGCAAGGCCCCCAATAGAAAGCCCCCCGATAGCAAGCGCCAATCCGGCCGGCACGGCGATCGACAGCCTGATCATGCTTTCTCTCCTGACTGCGCGGTCGCAACATGGCATCGACTATTTCGGCAGAGCTTCATCCTTGGTCTCCCGCCCCAGCAGCGCCGCCACGATGCTCAAACCGGCGAAGCAGGTCATCACCGCGGTCGCCTGGTTGAAGGCGCCGTGGAACGAAGCCGCCAGTAGCCCGGCTGTCAATGGCCCGAAGCTGGTAATCACGCGTCCGGAGCCATTGCAGAACGAGACAGCCGTTGCACGCACATGCGTTGGGAAGAGTTCCGGCAGATACACCGCATGACCCGAGAATACCCCGAACACGAAATAGCCGAACACCGGTAGCAGGTAGGGATACAGGTCATACGTGTCCACCCACAGATACATATACAGGCCGACGACGATCGTCCCGACGTTGTAGAAGATGATCGTCGCACGCCGTCCCACCTTGTCGGCGATGAAGCCGAACGCCGCGTAGCCGATGATGCCGCCCAGACCCCACAGCTCCATGCCGTGCCCGATGAAGGGCGCCGCCAATGGTCCGGTGATGCCCTGCCTGGCCAGCAACTGGCCCTGGATCGTCGGCAGCCAGATCGCGCTCGTCCAGATCGCCAGCAGCGTGCCGACGCAGAACAGCACGCCGATGAACGTGGTGTAACGCAGCGTCGGCGCAAACAACTGCGCCGGTGCGAACCGCATATACTCCTTGTCCGCGAGGGAGCGTTCGCGCTGCGCCCGGATAGCGGCCCGCCTGGCATGCGCCACCTGGAAATGCTCCGGTTCTGCAAGACCCCGGGCCACCAGGAAAACGATCACCGCGGGAAGCACCCCGGTGAACATCACATAGCGCCAGCCATAAGGCCCGACCCACGCATAAAGCTGGCCACCGAGCAGGCTGCCGAAGCCGCCACCGGTCATCATGACGCCCAGCACCTTGGCGCGATGCGCATCGGCGAACGCCTCGGCGACCATCGGAATGCCCACGACAAGCTCCGCGCCGGTGCCGACGCCGGTCAGCACGCGGCAGATGCCGAATGTCAATGTGCTGTGGGTGAAGCCCTGCAGCGCGGTGAAGATGGCGACCAGCACCACACTCAACATCAAGGTTCGCACGCGGCCGAAGTAATCGCCCAGGATGCCGAAAAAGAAGCCGCCGAATGCCCACCCCAGCAGCCCGGCCATGCTGACAAAGCCGCCGACGCGGCCAATGTCCGAAGCCGTCGGGTGGCCACCAAGCAGCTCGGTCATCGCCGGCCGCAAGACCAGCGCGAACAGGCCGAAATCGGTGTTGTCCAGCGACCATCCCAGCCACGCGATCAGGAAGATCATCCACTGGTATCGGGTGATTTCGCGCATCCACGCCCATGCGGTCGCCGTGGCGGTCTGTCCCATTCCGTCCTCCCTCAGGCGTTGCTCTCAAGGCCGCACTCTGGAACGAAGCTTAGGCAGGATTGTGTGGAATTGGAAACCGCTACGTTGGCCGTGGCCGCGTCAACCAGGCCTGACCCAACCCTGATCGTTTTGTCCACCAGAACACCACACCAACGGCAGCAAACAGCAGCGGTTCGCCGCCTCCGTCGCAGGACATCGGATGGTCGCCGCTACTTGATCCGCCCCATCTCCCGCAGCTTCTCCACGACGTTGCCCATCATGCCGAAATACGGTTTCGCGTCCGATAGATCGCGGATCTTGCCCAGCTGGTCCCGCACCATCTCGATCGTCACCGGTTCCGCGGGATCGAACTGGGCGCCTTCACTGACGAAATACTGCACCCTGGCGTAACCGCCGGCGGTGGCGGCGATGATCTCGCCGTTCTGGTCGCACGCCTCGCTGCACAGCCAGGCGACGGCGGGCGACACCAGCTCGGGCTTCATCCACGGCGCGATGTCCGGCGGCAGCAGCGATTCCGTCATCCGCGTATAGGCCGACGGCGAGATCGCGTTGCAGCGGATGTTGTACTTGCCACCTTCATGCCGCAGCACGTTGATCAGCCCGTTGACCGCCATCTTCGCGGCGCCATAGTTGGCCTGACCGAAATTGCCCACCGTTCCGGATCCCGAGGTCGTAACGACAATCCGGCCATAGGACTGCTTGCGCATGATCGGCCACGCGGCCTTGATACAATATACGGTGCCGAAATGATGCACCTGGTTGACGAACTCGTAGTCCGCCATGGACATGTTGTTGAATGCCTTGTCGCGCAGGATGCCGGCGTTGTTCACCAAGATATCCAGCCGGCCCCAGGTGTTCACCGCGGTGTCGATGATGCTCTGTGCCGCGTCCTCTTCCGCCACCGATGCATACGACGCCACGGCCTCGCCGCCGGCCTCCTTGATCTGTGTCACCACCGCGTCCGCCGCGGCATGGGCGCCGCCGGTGCCGTCGACCGATCCGCCCGGATCATTCACCACCACCTTGGCGCCGCGTGACGCCAGCAGCAGCGCATGCTGACGTCCCAGGCCCGCGCCGGCACCGGTCACGATCGCCACCCGGTCGTCGAAACGAATATCCATTGAGCTAGTCTCCTTTTATCGCATCACGGATGAAACACCCGCCGGCGGCGATGGCACGCCGGCCGGCCGTCAGCATGGGGAAATAGAGATGCCAGATGTGGATCATTTCGGGCCAGATCTGTAAATCGACGATGACGTCGGCGATCCCGGCCTTGCGGGCCAGCGCGATCGAATCATCCAGCAGCGTTTCCACCGCCCCCACCTGGATCAGCAAAGGCGGCATGCCGCGAAGATCGCCGTAGATCGGGGCAACATGAGGATGCCGCGGGTCGCCGCCGCCCAGATACCATCCCGCCATCATCTGGATGGTTTCCTTCTGCACGGTTGGATCGGTCTGGGCTCGGTCGACGAACGATGCACCCAGCGCCTCCATATCCACCCACGGGGAAATGCACCAGCCGCACGCCGGCAGCGGCAACCCGGCCTCGCGGATCGCCAGCATCGACCCCGCGACCAGGCCGCCGCCGGCGCTGTCCCCGGCGAAGGCAATGCGGTTGGGCGTTACCCCGCTGTCGAGCAAATACCGATACGCCGCCACGGTGTCTTCCACCGGTGCCGGAAATGGATGTTCCGGCGCCAGACGATAATCGATCGCCAGTGTCCGTGCTGCCGCCGAACGTCCGACCTCGGCCACCAGATGGCGGTGGCTTTCCAAGGAGCAGGTGACGTAGCCGCCGCCATGCAGATACAGGATGACATTGGAAGGATTGGCATCCGGTGTCGCTGTCCATTCCGCCTTCACACCGTTGGCGACAACGGGCTGCACGGTCACATCGGCCGGCAGTCCCATCGCCCTGCCACGGGTATCGGAATCAAGCCGCATCTGCACGAGGTCGGATGCCCGCGGACGCGCGGCGATAACCTCCCGCAGTTTGGCGATCTCAGCGTCTGCCATGGGTCATCCTTTCAGTTCGTCCTCGATTAGAACAATGTCGCGCGTGCGGATAACGCGCGTGTCCCAGACCCGGTCGAACTCGGCGATCAGCGCATTGATCGCGGGACTTTCACTAACCGCCTGTACCGCGTCCAGGGTGTCGAAGCGATAGTACGCGGTGTGAACCGACGGATCGGCCGTGCTCCATCCGCGCATCGCCGACACCGCATTGAATGCCTTCAGTGCATCCGGCAGGTGCTCGGTTCGATACCAGTGGTCGAACCGGGCTCGATCCGCCGGATCGGCAACGACCGCGCGGACGACAAGGTAGGCCGTCATGCCGTTTTCGCGTACTTGCCGGTCAACTGATGAGTGGGTCCCTCTTCATTCTTCTGCTGCCGGTCCAATCGGGTTTCCCGTGACCACGTGCGTTTCAGTTCGTCGCGGATGTTGAAACGAAGTTTGCCCAATCCCTGGGTTTCCAGTTCCACCACGTCGCCATCCATGAAACTGGACAGCCCGCGATGGTTGGTGCCGGTGGCCAGGATGTCGCCCGGTTCCAGTGTGTGGATCGAGGTCGCCCACTCGATGCAGCGGCCGATGTTGTGCGCCATGTCATCGGTGTTGAAGGACTGCTTGAGTTCGCCGTTCACCCAAAGCTTGATCGGCAATTTCTGTGGGCCCTCAATCTCGTCCTTGGTTACCAGGTACGGACCGATCGGCGCGAACGTGTCACGGGACTTCATCTGGAAGAACACGTTGCCAGCCGGCGGCAGACCGCGCGCCGACCCGTCAATGAAGTTGATGTAGCCGAACACGTAGTCCATCGCATCGGCGGCGGCCACTTTTGTCGCACGCTTGCCGATGACAACGGCCATTTCGGCCTCGCCTTCAAAGATCGTCGCAGGTACATCCGGCAGCACCATCGTATCCCCCGGCCCGATGATCGCCGTCGGCGCCTTGTGAAAGGCGTTGATCGGCGCGGGCTTCGCCAGCGTGCCGTCTTCCATGTAGTTGACCGCCATGCAGACGATATTGCCCGGCTTCGGCAGCGGCGGCCGGATGCGGACATCGGCAAGCTTCGCGCCCGGCCCACTCGTCGCGACTTCCAGCTTCGCACGGTAGCTACCGAAGTTCGCGATCAGTCCGCTGACCAGGTCGCCCGGGCCGACATGGGGGATGTCCCTGACAGTGGCCGAGACGTCATGGATCGCATCGCCCTTGACCACGCCCAGTTTGAAGTCATCAAAAAACGCCAGCTTCATGGCGGTTCCTCCCCAGCATTGTTGATCATCTCGTCATTCACGCCAGTCCCCGATCGCAGAGCAGCGGGAGACGCGAAGCGGCCGCGTTTCGCCGTGTGCGTCGGCGACTTCAGACGAACAGCGGCGTCTGATGCCCAATACTAGACCACCCGGCACTACCGTGCCAAACCGCGCATCGACGCCGGCTGGCCAGGCAGCTTGATGCTCGCACCAACCTGCACCGGCTTGCCGTTGACCAGATGGAACACCTGCAGATCCTTGTCGATGTAGTTACCGACGTAAATATAATCGCTGTTCGGGCTGTAGGCGATGCCCTCCGGCAGGGCACCCAGCGGCGCTTTGCCGGTGACCATCAGCTTGCCGGCAGGGCCAATGGACATCACCGCCAACGAACCGCCCTTGGTCTTGAACCAGTCGTTCGCTTTCGCACCCGAACCCAGCAGCAGCGGAGCCGCGGCGGTTTTGCCGTTGGGTGCGATGGCAAAGCCTTCCGGCCCGCTGCCAGGGCTCATGATGTCGACAACGTGCGGGTGTGGGCCATTGGCTTCGATCACAACCTCGGCGTCGGCGTTGTTCTGCATCCCGCCGGTGTTGGAGGCGATGACGTACTTGCCGTCTGGCGTGATGTCGATGTTGTAGGGGTTGATCGCGGACGGAACGTCCATCGCCCTGTCATAGGTCACCTTTTGCCCGTCGATCGTCAGCACCGCGATCTTGTTGACCAGGTTCAGGCAGACGAAGGCGCGTTTGCCGTCCGGTGCGATGACCACGGCGGCTGCCTGGTCGCCCAGCGCGACATCGCCCAATGACTTCACTTCACCGTTTCGGATCGACAACACCGAGACGCTCTTGCCGGCGCGGTTCGCGGTCAGCGCCAGATCGCCACTGTGGGAAATCGCGATGCCAGAGGGCTGCGTGCCGACCGCAACAGTATCGGTCAGCTTCGGCGGATTGACGTCTAGATCAATCACGAACAGCTTGTTGTCCGGCGCGGTCTTCCACGCGCTGCCATCCTGCTTCGTCACCACCGAACTCGCTACCAGCGCCAGCTTGCCGTCAGGTGTGATCTGCAGGTTGGTCGGTGGCCCGAGCAGCGAGTTGCTCAGTGCGAGCGAGGCGCGAATGTGCGGTTTGGCGGGATTGGAAACGTCCATGACCAGGACTGCGTCCTTGCCGGGTGCGTTGTTCACCTGGCCGTCGGGCCCATAGGTGATCTTTGCGTCGAGCCCGATCAGGATGTCATGGGTGCCGGCGAACGACGGCGTGGCCGCCACAAGGGCGTAGGACATCAGCAGCGCGCCGCGCAGTTTCATGGTTCGTCTCTCCCCTGGTTTGTCGTTCCGCCAAAGCTAGGCGCGTGCCCCGGGCGGCGCAACCTTGACGCCCGATGCGGCGCCATACCGAGAAAGCGCAGCTCGCCTTGCGCAACGGTCTAATCGGTTCACCGGAAACCATCTGCCAGCGCTTGCGCCAGTTCGAGGCGGCGCATGTCGATCAGGTAATCCCGCTGAACCAGGCTGGAAGGACCAGCCACCGGGATATCTGCGAAAGCCTCGATCTGTTCGCCAGGGAAGTGATGCTGGAGCTCCATGACCGACAGGCGGCACAGCATGCGTGGAAGCAGGATGTTCCGGCCGGACGCATCCTGTTGGAGGATCTGGATACCGAACGATATGACCTCTACGCGCACCAGAACGAAGATATCGTCTGGATGACCCCTCAACAGCTCAAGCAACGGATGGTCGAGAAGGAACGACTGGCGACGGCCGGGCGAATAACCCGCCGCTCTTTGCATGGCGGCGGTTTCGCGCGAACATCCGCGAAAGAAACGGGAGGCTCCGCTGATGGACGGCACGCAACACAACCGCTTTCGCTACATCGAAACCCACCGGATCGCCGGCTCGCTCGGTGCCGAGGTCAGCGGCGTCAACCTGGCCCAGCCGATCGATGACGCGGTGCTGGCGGAAATCCGCGCAGCGCTGCTGGAAAACCTGGTCATCTTCTTTCGTGATCAGGACATGACCCCCGCCACCCTGCTGGCCTTCGCCCGCCGCTGGGGGGAGATCCACATGCACCCGTTCATGGCCGGCATGCCGGACCATCCGGAAGTGCTGGAGCTGGTCAAGAAACCCGCCGACAAGCGCAACTTCGGCGGCGACTGGCATACCGATCAGATGTTCGCCCCGCAACCGGCACTCGGCACCATGCTGTGGGCCAAGCAGGTGCCGCAGGCCGGCGGCGACACGATGTTCTCCAACCAATACCTGGCCTACGACACGCTTTCGGACGGTATGAAGCAGCTGATCTCTGGCATCCGCGGCGTCTGCGTCGGGGACAAGAAGAAGGGCGGTGTCTCCCGCCTCGCGCACAACGCCGCGACCATTTCGATGACGACGGTGCAGCCGCCAAAGGACCTGCAGACCACCTCGGCCCATCCGCTGGTGCGCACCCACCCGGAGACCGGCCGCAAGTCGCTCTATATCGGCGGCCACGTGCATTACCTCGAGAATATGACCGAGGAAGAAAGTCAGCCGCTCATTCAGTACCTCTACAACCACGCGACCCAGCCTGCCTTCACCTGCCGTTTCCGCTGGCAACAAGGGTCGCTGGCGTTCTGGGATAACCGCTGCACCCAGCATTTCGCCATCAACGACTATCCGGCCGAAACCCGCATCATGCATCGCGTGACGATCCGCGGCGACAAACCGTTCTGATAAAGCACCAAAGTAGTCGCGGAAAAACCGCCAGGTCCCGCATAGGAGTTGTCATGAAACTTGGTTTGTCCATCGGCTACTCGAAGGCAACCATGGACCTGCCCGTCGCGCTCGTGCAGCGCGCCGAGGAACTTGGCTACGACTCCGTCTGGAGTGCCGAGGCATACGGCTCGGACGCCGTGACCCCGCTCGCGTTCCTGGCCGCGAAAACCAAGAAGATCCGCCTGGGAACCGGGATCATGCAGTTGGCCGCTCGCACGCCGGCCAACGCCGCGATGTGCGCCGGCACCGTGGACGCCATGGCGGGCGGGGGGCGCTTCATCGCCGGGCTTGGGGTCTCCGGACCTCAGATCGTCGAGGGCTGGTATGGACAACCGTGGGGACGTCCGTATTACCGGTTGAAGGACTACGTCGCGATCATGCGCAAGGTGTTCGCGCGACAGGAACCGGTGACCCATGCCGGCCGTGAGATCAGTCTGCCGTATAGCGGCGAGGGGGCAGCGGGCGTCGGCAAGCCGCTCAAATCGATTCTGCACATGAACCCGGAGATTCCGATCTACCTCGCCACCGGCAGCGAATCGACCGTGAAGCTGACAGCGGAAATCGCCGACGGCTGGCTGCCGATGGGCTTTGTCCCAGGCTGCATGGCCGAATATGGACCCTGGCTGCAGGAAGGCTTCCGTCGCGCCGGCAACCATAAAAGCCTGCAGGATTTCGCGATCCAGGCATCGATCCATGTCGAGGTTGCGACCGACGTGAAGGCAGCACTCGCACGGTTAAAGCCCGAGGTCGCGCTTTACGTCGGCGGCATGGGACACAAGGACAAGAACTTCCACAAGGACCAGATGATCCGCCGCGGCTTCGCCGAAGCCGCCGACCGGGTGCAGGAACTCTATCTGGCGCATCGCAAGGAGGAAGCGATCGCGGCCGTGCCGGATGAATGGGTCGACATGAAATCGCTCGTCGGGCCCTCGGACCGCATCCGCCAGCGGTTCCGCGCGTGGCAGGGCTCCGGCGCCACCAGCATCACCGTGCGGTCCCGCCAGCCCGAGGCGATCGAGGTCATGGCACAGGCCGCGCGCCTGAATTAAACAAGCTGGAGGGAGCGATGCGGTTCCAGAACAAGCTAGCGCTGATCACGGCAGTGGCGAATGGGATCGGTCGAGGAGATCATGGTGCGGGAAGGGGCCAGTGCGATCTGCGTCGACAACCATTCTGAACGGCTCGCGGCTGCGGTCGCGGCGCTCGGTAATCGGACACATGGATGCTGGTGCGACGCGCTGGACCAGCATCAGCCGACGCGAATTTCGTTACAGAACTGACGATCGATGTAACAGGTGGATTATCCGGCTGATCCGCGCCATCAGCTCAGCGCCCACTAAGCCCCAAACCGCGGCAGATGCGCGGTCAGCCCGGCATAGGCCTCATCGTCCGTTCGGTCATACCGCAACGGCGTAACAACGATCTTGCCCGCCCGCATCGCGCGGTAGTCGCTCTCCGGCCCCTGTTCGATCTCACCGCGCTTGAAGTTCAGCCAGTGATACGACATCCCGCGCGGATCGACCCGGGTCTCCACATGCATGCCGGCAACCGCGCCCTCGCCCTGACGCGCCAGCGTCATCGGCCCCGCCTCGGCGGCCGGAACGGGCGGGAAATTAATGTTCAGCACAGCGCTCTTGCTCCAGCCCATGGCCCACACCCGTCGGATCGTTTCGGCCCCCAACGTGCGCGCGGTGTCCCACGGAACATTGTTCCGGTCGGCGAACGCCTGACTGAGCGCCAGCGCCGGACACCCCAACATCATCGCCGTCATGGCACCCCCGACGGTGCCGGAAAACACCGTCTCCATCCCCAGGTTGAGGCCGCGGTTGACGCCCGACAAAACCAGTTGCGGCGGCGCGTCCTTCATCAGATGACAAAGCCCGATCGCGGCACAGTCCCCGGGCGTGCCGGAAACGCCAAACCGGCGCTCGCCACGCTCGCTGATGCGCAGCGCGTGGTGCAGGCTGATGGCATGAGACTGGCCGCTCTGGTCATGCTCGGGCGCCACGATCCAGACCTCGCGGGCGATCGCCGCCGCGATTTCCGCCAGCACATCCATGCCGGGCGCGTCGATCCCATCGTCGTTCGTCAGCATGACCCGATCCAGCACCATCGGCACTCCCTGTCGCCACCTCTGTTTGGCCCGGTTGCATCCCGCCCGGCAAGAGGCCAGCATCGGGCCAAGAAAAGGGAGGACACCCAATGCTGATCATCGACGCACAGGTTCATATCTGGGGCAGCGGCAAACCCAGCGGGCACCATCGTCAGACCTCGGTCTATACAGCCCAGGAACTGATACTGGAAATGGGCCAGGCGGGCGTTAACGGCGCGGTGCTGCATCCGCCAAGCTGGGACCCGAACTCCAACGAAATGGCCATCGCCGCATCAATTGCGTATCCGGACAGATTCTGCAGCCTGGGCTGGTTCCCGCTGGATGACCCGTCTCAGCGCAAGCGGATCGAGACCTGGAAGCAGCAGCCCGGCATGTTGGGCCTACGCTGGTCCTTGACGCGGGACGGACAGGAAGCCTGGCACCAGGACGGCACGATGGATTGGCTATGGCCGGCGGCCGAACAGGCCGGCACGCCCGTCGCCACCATGGCGTGGCGCTTCCTGCCACTGTTCAGGCAAATCGCGCAGCGGCACCCGCATCTGAAGCTGATCGTCGATCATCTGGGCCTGGTGCGGTCGGCGCAGGGCCAGGCGGCGTTCGCCACGCTGGATGATCTGCTGCCGCTGGCAAAGCTGCCGAACGTGGCGATCAAGGCCACCGGCGCACCGGGCTACTCGCAACAGGCCTATCCGTTCCGCGACATTCACGACGGCCTGCACCGGATCTTTGACGCCTTTGGCCCAGACCGTTTCTTTTGGGGAACGGACATCACGCGGATGCCGTGCAGCTATCGACAATGCGTAACGTTCTTTACCGAGGAACTGCCATGGCTGAAGGGCCGGGACCAGGAAAAGGTGATGGGCCAAGCCGTCATCGACTGGCTGGAATGGCAACGAGGATAAGGATCACCATTGCCTCTCAAGCCGGCGCATCTGGTTACCATGCTGTCGCGTAGCCGCGGAACGGCGTCCCGATCCGCTTGATCTCCTGGATCACATCCGGCGGCACGTCGCCGCCGGCTGACGAGGAGTCCGCTCGCAGGTTCAGCGCGTCGCTGACGCCGCCGAAACGTGCATCGATCCGCTCGGCGATCTCTTTGTGAGTGCCGACAGCGGCGAACAGATGAACCACATCGTCGGACACGCGGCCGGCCATCTCGTCCCACTTCCCGGCTTTCGACATCGAATTGAGTTCGCGACCCAGATCGCCCAACCCATGCAGTTCGAGCACTCCCCAGTAGCCGGGCGTGGAACCATAGAACGCCACCCGCCCGCGCACGATCTCGAACGCCTTGGCGGTGGCGTCGGCATCCTTGCCGGTGGCGACGAAACCCCCGCCGGTGATCTCGAAGTGTTCGCGGGTCCGCCCGGTGCGCGCCATGCCTTCGCCCACCCGGGGGATGATCGCCTCTTCGATGTAGCGGCGGGTGCAGAAACCGTGCAGCCGAACCCCGTCAGCGACTTCGCCAGCCAGACGCAACGAATGCTCCCCCACCGCCGCGAGCGTGATCGGCACCATCTTCTGCCCACTCGAGGGTGGCATGAAATATGGCGGCATCAGCGTGAAGCTGTAGTGCTGGCCGCGAAAATCCAGCTTCGCCCCGGTCTCCCATGTGGTCCAGATCGCCCGCAGCGCCCGCACATAGTCCCGCAGCCGAGGCGCCGGCGCGGTCCAAGGCACGCTGAACCGCCTTTCGTTATGAGGCCGTATCTGTGGCCCGATCCCCAGCACGAAACGCCCGCGCGACGCCGTCTGCAGATCCCAGCAGGCGTTCGCCACCACCATCGGGCTGCGCGGGAACGCGATCGCCACGGAGGTGCCCAGCTCGACCCGCGCCGTGTTCACCGCGGCGATGGCATGCGCCAGGAACGGGTCGTGCTTGTTCTCCATCGTCAGCAGCCCGTCGTAGCCGCTGGCCTCGGATGCGATCGCCGACGCAGCGGTCTGCCTCAGATCGCCCTGCGGCAACGTGTTCAAGACCCGCATGGATCAGCGTCCCGTGAACACCGGCTTACGCTTTTCCTTGAACGCCAGGATCGCCTCGCGGTGGTCCTCCAGCTGCGAGCAACGCGCCTGGTTGAACGCCTCCAGCTCCAGCGACGTAACGAAATCACCGGTCTCGGCGGCGGCCAGGTTTCGCTTGGTATACCCCAGCGCCACGTGCGGCATCGCTGCGATCCTGTGCGCCAGGGTCATGGTGGCCTGCGACAGATCCGCATCGTCCACGACCTTGTTGACCAGGCCGATCCGAAGCGCTTCATCGGCATCGATCATGTCGCCGGTGAAGAACAACTCCCGCGCCTTGGCGGTGCCGACAAGCCGCGTCAGCGTCCAGGTGCCACCCCAGTCGCCGGACAGGCCAATCTTGATGAACCCGGTCCCGAAACGAGCCGACCGGGCGGCGATGCGTATGTCGCAGGCCCCCGCCATGCTTAATCCCGCGCCGACCGCGACACCGTTGATCATGCCGATGATCGGCTTGGGCGTGTTGTGCATCAGCATCGGAATGCGGCCCGATTGCGCGACACCGGCGGCGCGTTCCTCGAACCCTTTGGCCGATCGGCTGCCCATCGTCTTCACGTCACCGCCGGCGCAGAAGCCGCGCCCGGATCCGGTCAGTACGATGCAGCCGATGGCGTCATCCGCGCCCAGCCGAGAAAAGCCATCCAACAGGCCCAACCGGATTTCGTCCGACAGCGCGTTCAGGTTTTCCGGCCGGTTCAAGGTCAGGGTGGCCACACCGTCTTCGACGGTTTCGATCAGGTCGGGCATGGAGGTTTCTCCGCGATCTCGGTTCGCGCCAGCTTGGCGCCAGGTGCCGCCGGCTGCAACACTGTGCCCGGCAATGGATGGGAACGACCACATGACCCTGATCCTCGACAAACGCCTGCGCATCGGCATCCAGACCATTCACCGCCGCACCGAACCCGCGGACGGACCCTGGCTGCCGCGTATCGATGAACTGGTCGATCTGGTCAGGCTGGTCGACGATAGCGGCTATGATTCACTTTGGGTCGGCGACCATATCTCGTTCACGCTCGCGATCCTCGACCCGTTGCTGCAGCTGGCCCAGGCCGCCGTGGCCAGCCGCCGACTGCTGCTTGGGACAGCGGTCCTGCTGTTGCCGCTGCGCCACCCAACGCCGGTGGCCAAGCAGGTCACGACGCTGGATCACCTGACCGAGGGGCGCTTCATCCTCGGTGTCGGTGTGGGCGGCGAGTTCCCGCGCGAATACGCCGCCTGTGACGTGCCCCACAACGAGCGCGGCGCACGCCTCGCCGAAGGCGTGACCGTGCTGCGAAAGTTCTTCAGCGGCGAACCGGTCACCCACCACGGGAAATTCTACGGCCCGTTCCAGGATGTGCCGATGAACCCGCCGCCGCGCCAGCCAGGCGGTCCGCCGATTTGGTTCGCTGGTCGTAAGGACCTGGCACTGCGCCGGATCGGGCGGCTTGGCGACGGCTACCTGTCCTACGTCGTCTCGCCCGAGATGTATCGCGCCGCCCTCGTAACGATAGCGGCCGCCGCGGAACAGGCCGGTCGCGGCGCGCTATCTTTCGGAACCGGGCATCTGCTGTTCGCGCGGCTGGATCATACCTACGAGCAAGCCCTGGATCGAGCGACCGAGACGCTCAGCGTGCGGTACGCGATGGACTTCCGCAAGGCCGCGCAGCGCTACTGCGCGCTTGGCCCGCCGGAGATCGTGGCCGAACGGATCAGGGAGTTTTACGCCGCTGGGGTCCGCCACATCGCGCTCGATCTGGTCGGCCCGTATGAACAGAAGGCCGAACAGATCGCCTGGTTCGCCCGCGACGTACTGCCATTGCTGGCCGACCTGACCGCGAGCCGGAGCGCATCAAGCTGAAGCGATCAGCTCGCGAACGCCGGTGCGGCTACAGCAATTGCCCGCCGTCAACGACAACGGTCTGTCCCGTCACCCACGACGCCAATGACGACGCCAGGAACATCACCACGTTCGCCACCTCCTCCGGCGCCCCCAGCCGGCCGAACGGGATCGAGTCGAGCACGGCCCCATACAGCTTTGGGTTCTCCGTCTTGCGCCGATCCCACACACCATCGGGAAACTCGATCGACCCAGGTGCGACCCCGTTCACCCTGATCCCGCTGCGCGCGTACATCGCCGCCTGGGTGTTCGTGTAGTGGATCACTGCCGCCTTGATCGCCCCATAGGGTGGCTGGCGACCCGCCGCGCGCATGGCCGAGATCGAGGACGTGTTGACGACGTTTCCCTTCGACTGCTTCAGGAACGGCAGAGCCGCCTGGGTGGCGTGCACGATCGCCAGCATGTCGATCGACAGGCTCTGCACCCAACTCGCCTCGTCATCGGCCGACCCGAAGGCCGACGCGTTGTTCACCAGCACGTCGATCCCGCCCAGTTCCGCCGCAGCTTTGCCGATATAGCGCCTGATCGCAGCGGCATCCCCAAGATCAACCGACTCCGCATGAGCCGTGCGACCCAGCTCGGCGATCTCCGCTCGGGTCTTCGCCAGCATCTCCGCACCACGCGCGCAGATCGAAACGTCCGCGCCGTGGGCGGCAAAGCCAAGCGCGATGGCACGGCCGATGCCCCGGCTGCCGCCGCACACGATCGCTCTGCGGCCGGCCAAATCAATGTTCATTGGATCTCTCCTAGTGTGCCGTTTCTGAATTGCTGACCAAGAACTCACGCGGCTGCGGCTGCGGTAAGCGCGACGCGTGCCCGTTTGATTTTGGCGAGGATCTCGGCGCCCGCGGCTCTCCACAGGGATGGCTTCGCATCGGCATTGCGCACGGCAAGGTAGGCTTTGATGTCACGGACCAGTTCGTTGACCGACGTGAAGCTGCCAGCCCGGACGACATCGCCGGTCAGGTCGGCGAAAAAGCGTTCGGCCAGATTGAGCCACGAGGACGAGGTCGGCGTGAGATGCATGTGCAAGCGAGGCTGCTTCGCCAGCCATGCCCGCACGGTGGGGTGTTTGTGCGTGGCGTCGTTGTCCGCGATCAGATGCAGGTCGACGTCGCGTGGCGTTTCACGGTCGATCTGCTTGAGGAAACGGAGCCCTTCAACATGGGTGAGGGTCGCCTCGGTGCGGGTGATCAGCTTGCCGGTCAACTGGCTGAGGATCGAAGCCTTGCGACCGCGACCCGGCCTGTCCGCCAGCCCATTAAGGCCGGACACTTCGAACCGCCTCGACCAGGTCGAGACGCGCTTGGACGTCGTTTTCAGCTGCGTGGCGACGGCTTCAACCCCGACCCCGTCGAGCCGAAGCAGGATGATGTCGGCACGCTCGCGATCCCGTACGTCGACCGTTGCCGAGCGCGATCGGCGTTCAAGCTCTTTGACGGCGCCGGGCTCCGCATGCAGTCGCTTGATCGGCCGTCCCAAAGCAAGTCTCCCCGCATCCAAGCCAGTGGTCGTTCCTAGTTGGTATTTGCGGGACAGGATAATAGCAACTTGTAGCCTGGCAATACGGCATGTCGTTCACGGCATCCTGCGGTTGCCGATCGCCGCGGGAAGCTTACCTACGTCACAGCTTACCTGCACCGGGGAGCATGACGACGCCGGCGCACAATGATCGAACTGTATGGATGTTTGTCGGCTGCCGCATCGCGCGAAGAACCGTCCTAATGAAACTCGACGAACGACTAGTACCCGATCGTAGAGAACCGCGAGACGCGAAGCGGCCGCGTTTCGCCGCGCAAATCGGCTACTTCAGACAAACAGCAACAGATCGCGTTTCTCTGATGCGCGATCCTGGCCGAAATCGAAATTGGTTCGGTCAAAATCGATAAACATCTTTTTGGGCAAGCTCAATCTATCGTGTTGTATGGGGGGCTGATTTCACACTTCGATACAAAGGCTGAATTGCCCATCATCAGGTGGCGGCGTATAGCCGGATTTGTCTGGTCCACGCAAAGACAAAGCGTATTCCTTCCCGATGGAGCAGAAGCTAATCATGCTCGGCATGTTTCAGGCGCAAACGGAGGTTTCTCCCCCCCAGATCGGCTTTAGGCAGGAAGCCGCGCGGCCGCGTGGCAGCAGATGGCAGCGCATCGCCGACTCGGCTATACTTGTGCTCGGCTCGCCACGCTCTGGAACAACTTGGCTGGCCAAGATATTTGACAGCCATCCGGAGACTTTATACCGACATGAGCCAGATGAATTGGTCCTGGCGACGTCCGGACTCGATCCAGCCGAACAGATCGGTCAGTGGCTGCGGCAGCGCGGCTTGCGCGCCGCCGCCAAGCGTCCCTACTTCCGTAAATCCTGGCGCCCGCCGCCGTTGGAGAATATCCGCCGAGGCTTCGTGGTCGCACTGGCCATCGCACAACGCCTGCCGACCCTGTCGCGCCTGGCCGCACCGATCGGTGTCCCCGATCTGGTGGCGCCGACCCGACAGAAATCGGTCCGTGGCCTGCTCAAGTTGGTGAACTGGGACGGAACCCTCGCGGCCAGGACAATGCCGAACGCGCGGTGTGTGTTTATCCTGCGCCACCCATGCGGCCAGATCGCATCGGTGATGGCCGGGCTGGCGACCCGACAAAGCACAGGACCGGCCGCCGATCGGTCCAAGCACAGCTTCGCCCGATCCGAAACACGTGAAGCCATAGCGGCCGCGATCGCCACCGCCGGTCGTCAGGGCATCGATGCCGCCGCGTTCGACGCGTTGCCGGACGCTGCCAAATATGCCTGGGGCTGGCGCGCGTTCAACGAACCGGCGGTCGCCGCACTCGCCGCGTTGCCCAACGCCAGGATCGTCCTCTACGAAGATCTTTGCCGTCAGCCGGAACCGGCCTCTAAGGAGTTGTTTGCCTTCGCCGGCCTCGACTGGCACCCGCAGACCGCGGCGTTCCTTGGCGTCAGCACCCAGCACGACGGACCGTTCGGCTATTTTGATGTCTTCCGAGCCTCCGAGTTTGTCCCGGACCGCTGGCGCCACACCATGACGGCGGAGGATCAGGACGCAGTGCAAGCTGTCATCGCCACATCCGTCCTCGCACGGTATTGGCCCGACCTGGCGTCCGATCGAGCTTAGTTTATAGTCAGCCTGAAACCGATCTAGCCATCCGGAGACCCTGCGGCTTCCGGCAACCCGACCGCTCGAGCGGATAGTTTGAAAAACGTGATTAAATCGACTTAAGAATGTGCTCTCCGCCTGGCTAGTTCCGGCCGATAGCAGGCGGAACCGTCGTCGTGGCAACGTGATCGGTTTGTCCGAAACGCTTGCGACAATGGCGCGTGACAGCTAATTCAGTATGATGATGGTACGGTTCCTTCGAAAAATCACACTTCACGCGCGCGGCTAAAGTCTACTAAACCACGGGTAGGGTAACGGCCGACATATGCACCGGCTCGGTCACCTTATGGTTAATGAGGTCGCCTTCCGATGTATCGTCAGATTTTCGGTTACATTCCGTCGAATGTAATCCCCGCAATAGTTTCAGTTCTGATGATCTACGCCTACACGCGCCTGCTGTCGCCGGCCGCGTTCGGCACCTACAGCTACGTGTTTTCCGCCGTCCTCGTGCTGCAGACCTCGCTGTTCTACGCCCTGCCGATCGCCGTGATGCGGTTTTTCCCGGCCGCCTCCCTGACCAATCGTCGCGACGGGTTGCTCAAGGAGGCATACGTCGTGTTTTACGGCATGGCGCTGGCCATGCTCGCGATCAGCGTGGCCGTGGCGCTGCTGGTCGATCTGCCCGCACAATATCGCCTCGCGGCCTGGCTGGCAGTGCCGATGCTGCTGTTCCGCTCGTTGGTGCAGCTCAATCAGTCGGTCAACCGGTCCGGCAACTGGATGCGCCGGTTCAACACCATCGAGTGCCTGCACGCGGTGCTGGGCTTCACGCTGGGCCTGATGGCGATGCGAGTGCTGGGACGCGGCCCCGACGCTATCATCGTCGGGCTGCTGATCGCCGCCGTCATCTGCTCCTCCATCGACGTCAATCTCCTGCTCTCGCCGGTCCGCCGCGGCGCCGGCAGACTCGACAAGGCCGAACTGTTGCGGCTGGTTGAGTATGCCTGGCCCTTGGTCGCGGTCGCCGCCACCGCCATGATCCTGCAGTACAGCGACCGGTTCCTGCTGGGATCCCTAGCTGGCACCGAAGCCCTCGGGATCTTCGCGGTCGCCTATAACCTGGTGGAGCGGCCCACCACGCTCATCTGCTCCTCCATCTCAACCGCCACCTTCCCCTTGGTCGTCCAAGTGCTGGAGCATGATGGCAAGGAGGCCGCGCGGGTGCAGGCTGGGCGAAACGGCATTGCCTTGCTCGCGGTCACCCTGCCGGCCTGCGCGGGCCTAGCCCTGACCGCCGATCACGTCGCGGCAAGTCTCGTCGGGCCGGCCTTTCGCGGCGGCGTCGCCGCGCTGCTGCCGATCATGAGCTTCACCGCCTTGGCGCGCGGCCTGCGGGCACATTTCGTCGACCATGCATTTCATCTGTCCGGCCGGCCGCTGATGATGCTGTGGACCTACGGACCCGCCACCGTCGTGAATATCGCCCTCAACCTGTATGTCGTACCCCGCTATGGCATGTTCGGCGCCGCCTGGACCGCGCTGATCTGTCAGGCGGCGACGGTCGTGGGCGGTTGGTTCCTCGGAACCGCGCTGTTCCCGGTTTGGCTGCCGGTCGGCCAGGTGATCCGCTGCGTTCTGGCAATCGTGCCGATGACAGTCGCGTTGACCGTGATCCAGTTTCCGCTCAACTGGTTCGGCCTGTTCGCCGCGATCCTGCTCGGTGGGACCCTCTACATCGCCAGTGCCCTGGTCCTGGACGTGGGCGAGGTTCGCTCGCTCGGACGCAATGCGCTGCGCAGGCGGCTGGCCCGCAAGGTCCCGGCACTCACCGACTAGTGGTCCGACCCTGACGCTTGCGTCCCGCAGCGTCAGGACAAGTCGGCCCACCAGCGACTCTCTAGTGTTGCGATGCTAACGGATGGGAACCATCCGTTAGCATCGCAACACTAGATGGCGCGGCCATGGACCTTGTCCCCGGTTGGGGTTCTTGCCTCGATGGCGAGACGAAAGCCGGCCTGCCGGCGTCGGGGTTGTCGGTTGCGCCCCCGCGGCTCTTCCAACGAAACCACCGCCGTGGCTTCCTGTCGCCGTCGCCGGCGCGGGCGCACGACATGGAGCGGGAGCACAACATCATGAGCTACGAATGGCGCAGGCTGCGGGCCGATGAACTGCGCGAACAGGCGCGTCAGGATGCGATCGTCATCCTGCCCGTCGCCTCGCTCGAGCAGCACGGCCCCCATCTGCCGGTCGAGGTCGACAGTCTGCTGGGCGAGACCGTCGCCGCCCGGACCGCCGAAAAGGCGCTGGCGAAGGGGCAGAAAGTGCTGGTGCTGCCGGTGTTATGGACCGGCCTGTCCGAACATCACATGAGCTTCGGCGGCACCGTCACGCTGGACAACGCCACCTTCGCCGCGCTGGTCGAGGGCGTCGTACGATCCGTCATCCGCCACGGCTTCCGCCGGATCGTGCTGCTGAACGCGCACGGCGGCAACGAGAACGCGCTGCGGACCATCACCGACGACCTGACGCCAAGGCTGGGCGTGCCGATCGTGCAGTTCACCTACTGGTACGCGGCGGCCGTGGCGATCGCCAAGATACTGGAGACCCAGGGCGGCCTGCAGCACGCCTGCGAGGCCGAGACGTCGATGATGATGGCGGTGCGACCCGATCTGGTGGCGCTCGATCGCATCAAGCTGGCGAAATCCAACCCGACCCCGGACGTTGCCGATGTGGCCGGCGGCGGTGTCTACCGCTGGCGCAGCATCGGCAGTCGTTCGGCATCCGGCGTGATCGGCAACCCCGATGCCGCGACGCCGCAAAAGGGCGAGGCGCTGTTCGACGCGATCGCCACCGCGCTGGCCGACAAGCTATGCAACCCCGCGCTATGGGAATTGCCGTGGACGTCGGAGACGCTCAAGACTTGAGCCGAACAGGGCAGGGGGCGACCATGACCATCGATCTCACCGTCAACGGGCGGCCCGTCGCCGTCGCGGCGGACGCAACCACGCCGCTGCTCGACGTGCTGCGCAACCAGCTTGACCTCAAAGGCTCCCGCTACGGCTGCGGGCTGGAACAGTGCGGCACCTGCATGGTGCTGATTGACGGCGACACCGCCTATGCCTGTACCCGCGAGATCGGCTCCGTCGCCGGCCGCTCGGTCACCACCATCGAGGGGCTAGGCACCCCGGACGCCCCGCATCCGCTGCAGCGTGCCTTCCTGGATGAACAGGCCGGCCAGTGCGGCTACTGCCTGTCCGGCATCATCATCAGCGCCAAGGCCCTGCTGGATCGCAACCCCGCACCTTCCCGAGCCGACATCGTGACCGCGCTGGACCGCCATCTTTGTCGCTGCGGCACCCACATGCGGATCATCGCCGCGGTTCAGCAAGCCGCCCAGGAAACGGCCGGAGCCCCGACATGAGCGACACACTGCCACTCAGCATCCTGAACAATCGCCGCATGGAAAAATGGCTGCGCTTCCAGCCCGACCGGACCGTGAAGCTCGCCGTCGGCAAGGTGGAGATCGGCCAGGGCGTACTGATCGCCCTGTCACAGATCGCCGCCGAGGAACTCGATGTCGGCATCGAGCGCATCGACATCCTGTCCGGTGACACCGAAGACGCCCCGGACGAGGGATCGACCAGTTCCAGCCAATCGATCGAGGTCTCCGGCCGGTCCGTCCGCCTGGTCAGCGCCGAGTTGCGCACCCGCGTGCTCGCCCGCCTCGCCCAGCGGCTGAATTGCGCGCCGGAAGACCTGTCGGTGGACGACGGCGTCATCCTGCAGGACGGCAACCCAACCGAACACGACTACTGGAGCTTCGCCGGCCCCGAGGACTTCGCCGGCGACATCGAGGGTTCGGCGCGCCCCAAGTCCCCCGCCACCTACAAGGTGGTCGGCCAGCCGGTGCCGCGCCGCGACCTGATCGCCAAGGTCACCGGTGCCGCCTTCATCCATGACATAGCCCGCCCTGACATGCTGCATGCGCGCATACTCCGCCAACCCTCGCGCGGCGCTCGGTTGCAGGCGCTGGACCAAGCCGGCATCCGCAAGGCCGCCCGCGCGGCCAGCGATGACTCGATCCGCATCGTCCGCGTCGGCGACTTCGTGGCTTTCGTCGGCACCGACGAGACCGCCGTCCAGCGCGCTGCCGTGGCCGCACCGGCCCACGCGCGGTGGACCGGCGTGCGCGTGCTGCGGCCCGACCAGCAGGAGGCCGCGTGGTTCCGCGACCAACCGGCCGATGATCGCCATATCGGTGACCCAAACCCGCCCGCGACAACCGGCGTGATCGTCAGCGCGACCTACAGCCGCCCCTATGTCGCCCACGCCGCCCTGGCGCCATCCTGCGCCCTGGCGGAGTTCCGCGATGGACATCTGTCGGTGTGGTCGCACACTCAGGGCGTCTACCCGTTGCGCAATAGCCTCGCCGGCATCCTCGGTCTGAACACGCAGCAAGTGACGGTGCGCCATGCCCACGGTGCCGGCTGTTATGGCCACAACGGCGCCGATGATGCCGCCCTGGATGCCGCCGTCATCGCCATGCAGATCCCCGACCATTGCATCCGCGTGCAGTGGCGCCGCGAGGAGGAGTTCGGCTTCGAACCGGTCAGCACGGCGCACATGATCCGCCTGCGGGCCGCACTCGGCGACGATGGCCGCCCGTTCGACTGGACCGCCGAGGTCTGGGCCGGATCGCACGTCCAGCGCCCGGTGTTCGGCGGCACCATGCTGGCGCACGAGGCCATGCCGAACCCGCCGCCCCCGCCCAAGGCCAACGACCCCACCGAGGCCAACGGCGGCGGCGGCACCCGCAATGCCTTCCCGCCGTACGACTTCCCGGCCAAACGCGTGATCCACCACCTGGCACTGGAAACCCCGGTGCGCACGTCGTCGCTGCGCGGCCTCGGCGCCCTGCCGAACGTCTACGCACTGGAATGTTTCATCGACGAGCTGGCCGAACGCGCCGGCGTCGATCCGGTCGCCTACCGGCTGTCGCTGCTGTCCGACCCGCGCGTTCGGTTGCTGATCGAGAACGTCGCTGGTCGCTGCGACTGGGCCTCGCGTGGGTCCGCCGGCACCGGCCGAGGCCTTGGCCTGGCCTGGAGCCGCTACAAGAACAAGGCGGCCTATGCCTGCGTCGCGGTGGAACTCGACGTCGACCAGGATATTACCCTGCGCCGCGTCTGGTGCGCCGCAGACGCCGGCCTGGTGATCAACCCCGACGGCGCACGCAACCAGCTCGAAGGCGGCATCGTCCACGCCGCCAGCATGACATTGAAGGAACAGGTCACGCTGGACGGCGATGGCATCACCTCGGTGGACTGGACCCGATACCCCATCCTGCGCTTCTCCGAGGTGCCGGAGATCGACGTGGTGATCGTCGACAACCCGGACCTTCCGACCCTGGGCATGGGCGAGTGCACCTTCGGCCCCACCGCCGCCGCCATCGGCAACGCGGTCGCCCACGCGCTGGGCGCACGGATCCGCGACATGCCGTTGACCCGAGAACGCATCGCCGCCGCCTTGGTGCGATAGGCGTCGCGCCGGATAAACCAGCGCTGATCGGCTTTCCGCCCAGCCGGCAGGCTGACGCAGGGTCCGAGGGCCGTCTTTTCACCTCACCTCGTTGATCGCCATGGCAGTTGCGTCTTTCCCCACGCCAGTCTGCCCCCACGTCAGCCTTCCCCCACCATGGTCCGCGGCCTGTCGATTAACCGCCGATTAACCCGGCGCGGTCATCCTTGATCAAGCGACAGGGATTGCGCAAAAAATGCCAAGGCTGCCCCGACTGGCTATCATGACACTCCCCGGTCTGGATCATTTCATCCCGGATCTCCTGCATGGCCTGCGGGATAGTGCGCGGATCGAGGTGCGCGTCTTCCCGGTGCGGAACCGAAACGATCTGGCTGTTGCTCTGGCATGGACCGACCATCCGGACGCCGATACCGTCTGGTTTGAGTTCTGCTGGCCGCCTTTCCCCGCCCTGATCGGCGCGACGGATTTCGGCGGCCGCCGCGTTGTGGTCCGTGTGCATCGCATCGAGGCCTATGAGACCGACCATGTGGCCCGCACGGACTGGTCGCGTGTCACCATTCTGATCGTGGTGAGCGAAGGAATGGCGCGCTGTGTGCGCGAAGTACGCCCCGGCATCGACGAGTTGGTGCGGCTATGCGTGGTCCACAACGGCGTCGACCTGAACCGCTACGCGGCGCGCCGATCCTTCGACCCGCACCGCATCGGCTGGTGCGGCTCTTTCATCGCACGCAAGAACCCGACGCTGGCGCTACAGATCCTGCAGCGCCTGATCATCGAAGACCCGCGCTACAGGCTGCACATCGTATGTCAATCGGCAGACCGTCTGACCTCCGATTCGTTCAGCCATCAGGCCGCGCGACTGGGCGTGACCAAGGCTATCGTGGCGGATGGTCGGGTTCCGGCTGACCAGATGCCGACCTGGCACTCACACAATGGCATTCTACTCTCGACCAGCCTGCATGAGAGCTTCGGCTACGCCATCGCCGAAGCCGCGGCGGCCGGCTGCGATCTCGCCGTGCTCGACCACGTCGGCGCGGCGGAATTTTGGCCCGACGCCATCCGGTTCGTGGCGATCGAGGATGCGCTGCGGCTGATCCGCGCAGCCGTGCCGAACCGGTGGCGTGATCTGGTCGCCGAACAGGTCTCGCTCACCCGCCAGGTCGCCGCTGTGCTCGACATCCTGGCCGCGCCGGCCACCACGAAGGGCGCCACCCGGCTCGCCGGTTCAGCCGCCTACTGGGATCAGCGTTACCTCCGAGGCGGCGATTCAGGCGCCGGTTCCCAGGGCCGGCTCGCCGCCTTCAAGGCAGCCACGATCAACCGTATCGTCGCCGAGAACGCGGTCGGCTCGGTGCTGGAACTAGGCTGCGGCGATGGCCGCCAGCTCGGCTTGGCAGACTACCCCGCCTATGTCGGCGTCGACGTTTCGCCCGCCGCCGTGGACCAGTGTCGCGACTTGTTCGCACCCGACGCGAGCAAGCGCTTCTTGTTGGCGGGGACCGACGATCCCGGAATGGCCGACCTTGTCCTCTCACTCGACGTTATCTTCCATTTAGTGGAGGACGACGTCTTCCATGAGTACATGACCACGCTGTTTGCCCACGCCAGCCGTCTGGTCGCGATCTACGCCAGCGACCGCGACGAGGTGACGCGCGACAGCCACGTACGACACCGCGCCGTCTCGGCCTGGGTTCGCCGTCACGCACCCGAGTGGGAGCGCGTGATGCACGTCACCAATCCCTATCCGTACGACCCCGCACGACCCTCGGACACCTCGTTTGCCGACTTCCACATCTATGGCCGCCATGGGGCTCGCCATGGGTTGGTCGCGGCACCACCCAGCTTGCCCGAAGCGATCCCGGTCGCCGTGTCCGTTGCCGCCGGTCCCATTGGCGCCGCGCCCGTCTCCGCCGGTGCCGCCACACGCGTCATCAGCCGCGGCGGCCGACATTTTCGCGTCGCCGACCAGCCGTTTTGTCGTGACGGCGCGGACGCCTTTCTCGGTGACGCGGAAGCCGCCACCCTCGGCTTTTTCGACGCGGTGCTGCCACGCTGCACCCGGGTGATCGATGTCGGCGCTTATGTAGGCATGATGAGCCTGTACGCGGCGCTGCATGTCCACGAGGTTCACGCGGTCGAGGCAAGCCCCACCCATCAGGGCCTGCTGCGCGCGAACATCGCTCTCAATCCCGAACTCGCGGATCGGATCCGGGTGCATTGTTGCGCCATTGGCAGGGCCGACGGGACAGCGGCGCTGTTCCGCAAGGCGTACGCCGATTCCGGCAGCAGTCTCTTCCGCTCGGTCGAGCGGAGCGCTGTTCTGCAGGGGCAGAAGGAAGCCGATGTGCCAGTGCGCGCGGCGGCTGCGCTGCTGGAGGAATTGGAGCTGGATGCGACCACCTTGCTGAAGATCGACATCGAAGGCGCGGAGTATGAAGTGCTCCCGGCGATCGCATCGCTGCTGGCCCAGCGTCAGCCGTTCCTTCAGGTGTCGTTTCATCCGTTCAACATCGTCCGCGACGATCCATACATCGGCACGCTGGCCCGTTTGCAAGCGGCACTCGATGCCGCGCAGGCGGTTGCGTCCTATCGGTTCATCTACCTGCACGGCCGCATGGTTAGCGGGCGTCAAGCTTGGTGGCGGGTCGCTGTCGAGGACCGCGAGCTATTCGTGAGCGACTATTTGTTGGCCTGGAAGCAGGTGCCGCGCATTGCCTCCGCGCAGCTGGGCTTCGTCGACGCCGTCGGATTCTCACCCGTGTCGCTTCCGGCCCTGCACGAAGGCGCGCAAGGCTGAAACCGCCGGCCCGTCTGTCGTCATGCCGATCTGCCGCGGCGGTTCGTAACAGCGGCGATTTCGTCGAACAAGAACTCAGGCCCGACTGGTTGGTCCCGGGCGCCTGGCCTCTTCGGCCGCGCGATAGAGGTACCAGGTCGCCAGCGACCGATGCGGTGCCCAGGGGATGCCGATCTCGGCAAGCGCTTTCGGTTTTGGCTGGGCGTCCAGTCCGTGCAGCACGCGGTACCCCTCGCGCACACCGTAATCGTCGACCGGCAGCACATCCGGCCGCCCCAGGGTGAAGATCAGCAGCATCTCGACGGTCCAGCGGCCGACGCCTCGGATGGTCGTCAGCCGTTCGATCAGCGCCTCATCGCTCAGGCGATGCGATTGGCGGCGGGTGGGGACCGTTCCATCCAGCGCCTTGGCGCAGATGTCGCGGATCGCCGCGATCTTGCCAGCCGAGAAACCGCAGCCGCGCAGAGCACTTTCGGCGGTCGCCATGACCGCCTCCGGTGCGGGGAACCCGTCATTGGGAAACAGCCGGTCAAAGCGCGCGAGGATCGCCTCGGCGGCCCGACCATGCAGCTGCTGATGGGCGATCGCACGGATCAGCGCCTCGTATGGACTGCGTTGTCGCTGAATGCCCAACCGAGGCGCACCGACTCGCTTGATAAGCCCGGCGAACCGCAAGTCCCTGCTGAGGTGCCGCACACCTTCCACGCTTCAGGTCCCGCTCCACCACCAGGCGTGCATGCCTACCCGAACAGGCGGCCCGAACAGGCGGCGGGTGCCCAGCTTTTGTAATGCTTTCATCCGGCTCATCTATGCGCTAATCTCGGCCCGTTCCCAAGGGGGCTTCGGTGCAAAGGCGTCACCAGTGGCTGGGTCAAGAGCCAGACGAAACGGCAGCCCAACGTCAAACCACAAGTCTGCTCGCTATCGTCATAATCCTCCTGTTGCTGGTCAGCGGTCTGTTCCTTGTCCAACAATTGCACAAGGCTGCCACGATCGAGAACTGCCTGATGTCTGGACGCGCCGATTGCGACATCCTCGTAACCGGGCAACCTTGATAACGGGCAACCGGGACAATGGCCGCGCTTTTCGGCTTACATCGTTACTTCAGCGACGTTGAACGGATTAGCGACCGGCCTTTTCGCGCAGGCCGCCTGGGTCAGGAAGCAGCTTCCCGTCGCACCCTCATCGCCTTCAGCCGCTGACCGCGAAACCCCGGTCCGCCACCCCAGGATCGCGCTTCCTGGCGCAATCGCTATGATCGCCGCTCACACCGGGGAGACATGTCGTGGCAACCATCCAGGCAAAATCGATTCAGGCAAAATCGATCAGGCGGCGCGAGGACCTTCGGCTACTCACCGGGCAGGGTAACTACGCCGCCGATGCCGCGCCGGACGGCATGGCGGTGGCGATCTTCGTTCGCTCGCCCTACGCCCACGCGCGGATCGCCCATATCGACGCCGCGCCCGCTCTGGCCGTTGCCGGGGTTATCGCCGTCTACACCGGCAGCGACCTGACCGATGTCGCTCCCATTCCGGGCGGCATCGGCTTTCCACGTCCGGATGGCGGTTCCGCGCCCAAGACCGACCGCGACCTGCTGGCCACCGATCGTGTGCGTTTCGTTGGTGAACCCGTCGCCCTGGTGGTTGCCAACTCAAGAGGCGCCGGCCTGGAAGCGGCCGAAGCCGTCGTTGTCGAATATGAGGGCCTGCCGGTGGTGACTGAACCCATCGGGGCGGTGCAGCCCGGCGCGCCCAGGGTGTGGGACGATGTGCCGGACAACATTGGCTTCCTGTGGAAACGCGGTGACGCGGACGGCACCGCGAAGGCGCTTGCCGGATCGGCGCATGTGACGACGCTGGATTTTTCTGTCTCTCGCGTCACCGCCAATTCGCTGGAGCCGCGCGGGGCTTGGGCATGCATAGCCGCCGACGGACGGATCGAGTTGCATGCATCGCACCAGTCACCGTTCGCACTTCGCAACGGGATCGCCAGCGGCAACTTTCGGATCGCGCCGGATGAGATCCGCGTGCTGCCGGGCGATGTCGGCGGATCGTTCGGAATGAAATCGGGCGTCCACCTGGAATCGGTGCTCGTTGCCTGGGCCTCACGTCGCCTCGACCGGCCGGTGCGATGGATCTCGGATCGAACTGAAGGCTTTCTCACGGACGAACAGGCGCGGGAGATGCGGGTCACCGCCTCTCTGGGGCTGGATCCGCAAGGCAGGTTCACCGCGCTCAAGCTGCGATGGGACGTCAATCTCGGTGCCTACGTGTCCGGCCGCTCCGGCTGGGGCGTTGGCAACATCGGCGGCATCGCTGGCGTCTACATGATCCCTCTGATTTCCGCCCAGGTCTGTGGCGTACTGACCCACACGGTGCCGACAGCGGCGTATCGCGGCGCCGGCCGACCCGAAGCCACTTATGCGATTGAACGCCTGATCGATGTCGCGGCCCGCGAAATCGGCATCAACCCATACGAACTCCGGCGCCGCAACCTGATCCCCCCCGAGGCGATGCCCTACAAGACCGCGTTGACCTTCACCTACGACTGCGGCGAGTTCGAGGGCAACATGCGCGAGGCGGCGGCGCTGGCCGACTTCGACACCTTTGAGCAACGCCGCGCGCAGGCCGCGGAAAACGGCAGACTGCGCGGCATCGGCCTGTGCAATTGCATCGAGGTCGCGGGTGGCCCGTTCCTGCGTCCGGCGAAAGACTACGCCACGCTGCGCCTCGCGGAGGACGGCAGCCTGATCCTGCGCTCTGGCTCGATGTCGGTCGGGCAGGGGCTGGAGACGACGTTTACCCAGCTCGTGGCCGATCGGTTCGAGGTCGACCAGGAGCGCGTGCGTTGGGAAGGCGGCGACACCGACCTTCTGCCCAGCGGCAAGGGCAACGGCGGTTCGGGTGCGTTGTGCATCGGCGGGTCGGCGGTGACGCTGGCGGTCGACAAGGTGATCGAGAAAGCCCGCCGGATCGCGTCCGAGTTGCTGGAAGCCGCGGTCGTGGACGTGGAATTCACCCGCGGTCACTTCGCCATCGCCGGCACCGACCGTTCGGTCACGCTCGCCGATGTGGCCAAGGCCGCTCATGACCCGGCGCATGTTCTCCCCGGCGAAGCCGGCGAACTGGTGGAGTCCGGTGAATTCACCCCGACCGCGGTCACCTTTCCCAACGGGACGCACATCTGCGAGGTCGAGATCGATCCGGAAACAGGTGTGACCGAGATCGTTCGCTACAGCGCTGTTGAAGAACTTGGGCGGGTGCTGAACCCGATGATCGTGGCGGGCCAGATCCACGGTGGCGTGGTCCAGGGCATCGGTCAGGCACTCGGCGAGGCAATCATTCACGACCCCGAGTCAGGGCAAATGCTGACCGCGTCGTTCATGGACTATCAGATGCCGCGGGCCGCCGAGTATCCCGACTTTCGCCTGACCACCCGGGAAGTGCCGACCGCGGTGAACCCGCTGGGCGCCAAAGGGGTCGGTGAGGCCGGCACGGTTGGCGCGCTGGGTGCGGCGATGAACGCCATCAATAATGCCCTTGCGGCAACGGGTATAAGGCACTTCGACATGCCCGCTACCCCGGCGCGGGTGTGGGCGGCCATTCGAGCGGATGACCGATCAGGCAAGCAAGATTGGGGCTCTGCCCCAAGCCCCGCCAAAGGCTAGCCTTTGGAAACCTTCTGTTAAATGAGGGGATTCTCAAGGCTCAGCCTTGAGCGGGTCCAGGGCAGCGCCCTGCTCTTGCTTCCTTGGAGGGTCATTTTCAACACGGATTGGTATCAGCGGCGGCAACGATGAGCCGCTTCGAAGCCCGCTCGCGGCCGATGAGCGGCAGCAATCGCGCCAGATCCGGGCCGCTGCTCTCGCCGGTCAGCGCGAGGCGAAGCGGCGCGACAACGGCGTCGCCGCTTCGTCCGGTGGAAGTCTCGACAGCGCGGATCCAGCCGGTCCATACGGCATCATCCCAAGGTTCAGGTGGCAGCAGTGCCTCGGCACGCAGCAACAGGTCCCGCTGGCCTTCGAGCACAGGATGTCTGATCGTCCCAGCCACGACATCCCACCAATCACGCGCATCCTTTAACAGCTCAACATGGCCCCTGATCGCCTGCCAGAAGCGCTCGGTGGCTCCTTCCGGCAGGCGGTCGGCCACCGCCGGAAAATCAAGCTCGCTCAGCAGCCGCCGGTTAACGGCGAGTAGGCGGGTGATGTCGAAGCGGCACGCCGCGATGCTGGCGATCTCAAACTGCTTCGCGAGGTCGTCCAATGCTAGCATCCTGCCAGCCGCCAGGCCCGTCATGCAGGCAACGATCGCTCCGGGCTCGACGCCGTCCTTGCGTAGACCCCGTATCGCCGGGTCCTCGGCGCGCCGTCCGCCCGATCTCGCCGGTCCGCCGCTGCGCAAGCCAGGCAGGTGGCCGAAGCGAACCTGCCCGCCGCCAAGGACGTCGAACAACGCGATCTGCACAGCGGTGTTGCCGGCACTGTCGTCGCCGCGGATGATATGGGTGGTGCCGTACTCGACGTCGTCCACCACGCCGGCGAGCAGGGGCGTGGGTTGGCCGTCAGCGCGCACCAGAACCGGGTCGGACACAGCCGACAGAGCCGCACTTCGTGGTCCCAGAACCAGATCGTCCCATGCCACCGATCGGTCAGGCAACTTGAACCGCCAGTGCGCCGATTTGCCGCCTGCTTCGGCATCCCGACGCTGCTTTTCAGTCAGCGACAGCATACCGCGGTCATAGATCGTCGGCTGGTTGTGCCTGCGGCGGAACGCCTGTTTGGCTTTCAGCTCCTCCTCCGACTCAAAGCAGGGATACAGGCGCTTGTCTCGCTTCAGGCGCTCGATCGCGTTTTGGTACAGCTCCAATCGCTCGGATTGGCGGAAGGACGCTTGCCACTCGATACCCAACCAGCGCAGATCCTGCACGATCTGCTCGATAGGAACCGGGTCGGCTCGCCTGGTGTCTACAGCGCGATCGTCTGACGTTGGATCAACCCCGGACGCCAATCGCCCGCTCAAGCAACCGGATTTAGGGTGTGATCGCGTCAACCCGAGGCGATCGCGGCCTAAGTCATCCAGTCGAAGCAGCATCTCGCCATTGTTTCGCCGAGCAAACAAGTCGTTGGCCAGGGCAATCCGAGCGCTGCTGACGAACACGCTGCCCGCCAGCACCGGCGCGAACCGCACGCGAATCACGCATCGTCCTCATCGAGGTCGAGGTCCTCTCGCCGCGGGTCAAGCGAACGCCAATCACGCTCTTCCCGGCTTGCGAGACCATCAACGAAGTCACCCAGTTCGGTGGCACTTTTCCAGCCACCCTCGGCCGCATCGGCGACCACCGCGTCTTCACCAAAGGCGAACCATGCTTCAAGCACATCCTTGGACGACATGCCCGGGACCCGGCATCGCTCGACCGAATCGCGCACGTACCGGCGCGCGAAGGCGTTGGCGTGCATCAGCGTGTCGAAGCCGGGGACTTCCTCGGTGACATTGTCCTTGGTGTCCGCCGACAGGTCCAGAATACGAACCCGCCAGCCACCATCGGGCGCGAATAGATCACTCATGATGTCGAACGCTCGCCAACCGTCTTTGTATGCATGGGGCATACCTATGAACACAGATGCGCGGAATCAACGCCACGTCAGGCAACCGCTGCATCGGGCCAACCGCTGCATCAGGACTGAACCCAAACCCTGCGTCGGCCGGTCAGCCTGGGGATGCGGATACCACCCGACCGCCCCTGCGCGATCGAAATGCACCCAGAATGGCCCGGGCAAGGGGCGTTCCGCAGAGCTCTGAGACATCAACATCAAGGCGGCGCCGCCAGTTGGGTCGTTCCCTATCGGTGCCGGGCAGGTTCACCGCGACCGTCTCGCCCGCCAGATCGTCGGCCTGAACCAGGGCGAGCAGCGCCGGGGTGGCCGAAATGAACGCATGGACCGCCGCGGCGAAGCAGGGCGGCATCGGCCGCCGCGGATCGACATCGTCGGCCAGCAGGTCTTGCTGCCGAAGCAGCGCGATCAAGGCGCATTTCTCGTCTAGCCGCAGCTGTTCCGCGCCAGGATCGATCAGCAGCTTCAGACCCTGCTTCTCGATGATGTCCGCGCCCTCCCACCAACCCCGCAATGTCGCCAGGTCGTGCGTAGACACACAGGCCGCCGCCAGGCGTCGCCACGCCTCGGGCGGCCGGGTGCGGCCGTTGTCTTGCTGGAACCAGAGCACGCTATAGGACAGCACGCCGGAGGCAGCCAAAGTCTCCGCCATGCCCGCGGGAACGGTTCCCAGATCCTCGCCGACCACCAGACACCGCGCCCGCTGGCTTTCCAACGCGACCTGCGCGAGCAGGTCTGCCAGCGGATAGCTGACGTAGGCGCCATCCATGCCAGGCGCGCCCTCCGGAACCACGAAAAGCCGGCGCAGACCCATGACATGGTCGATCCGTAACGCACCGGCGTGGCGCATGTTCGCGACCAGCAGTTCGTTGAACGCCGCGTAGCCGTCACGATGCATGGTGCGCGGGTTCGGCGGCGGCAGGCACCAGATCTGCCCCTCGGCTGAGAACGGATCAGGCGGCGCCCCGACAGAAACACCCGACATCAGAAGATCCTGTGCCGACCAGGCTTCGGCACCGTCCGGCGCGGAACCGACCGCCAGATCGCGATACAGGCCGAACGACAGCCCGTTCCACTTGGCAACAGCGGCGGCTTCGCGAAGTTGCTGGTCGGCGACCCGTTGCAGGAAAGCCTGAAACTGAATGGCCTGCCGATGCTGTGCGGCAAACGCCGCGACACCCGGCCCAAGCGGGTGGCGCAGGTCAGCCGGCCAGCGCTGCCAATCTGAAGACCGCAGTTCTTCCGCGATCGTCTCGAAGATGGCAAAGCGGAGCAGCTCCGGGGAAATGTCATCATCGCCACCAGTTCCGAATGCCTTGCGCAGAACTGCGCGTTTATTGTCCCAGACGGATCTGTAGTCCACCGAACCGGATGACGAACGGACGTCGGACCCACCAGGGAACCGGGCAACATCGATATAGATCGGGTCCAAAAAGCGCCGATCGGAAGGTTGGTAAGGGCTGGCTCGGCTTCGGTCATGGGGAAACAGCGCGTGGAGCGGGTTGAGGCCGATCATGGACGCGCCGACGCGCCCCGCCTCGGCGGCGAACCGGGCAAGCGTGGTAAAGTCGCCAATGCCCTGGTCGCCCTCGGATCGCAATGCATACAGATGCGCGGCAATGCCGAAACGACGCTCGCCGGCAACCAGCGGCGCCGGCAGGAAGCAGGTCTCCGGCGCGACGGTCAGGTGGCAGACTTGCTCTGGTCTGTCCTCGTTCAGGATCCGGTGCCGGCCGATGGGCTGTGGCGGCAGGACTAGCCCGGCATCGTCCACGTTGAAGCGGTCCAGGCTGCCGTCCTCGCGAAGCAACGTGATCCACGCCGGGCGCGGTCGACCCGGCTTGAAACAGATCGTCTGTTGCGTCCGAGCGATCAGCACAGGTGGCAGCGCGGGGACTCGTGCGAGACGCGCCAGGCTCTCGTTCAGATCGCCTCGCGTGATGGCCGGCAGGCGCATCGCAGCCAATAAAGACAGTTTTGTTTCTGTGCTCACCTTGTGGTAGCCGCCGGCCACGTCCCACCAGATCGGATCGATGCCGGCCAATTCCGCCAGGCGGTCAAGATCGGCGTCTGTCACCCCGCCGGCACCACCGCCCGACGACTGGCCGCCTGACGACTCGTGGTCTGACCAATGGCCGCCCGACGACTGGCGCGTCGTCGCATGCACGAGCGTGGCGGTGCTGCCGTCTCGCGCTTCCTCACGAAAGACCGCCACCGATCGTGCCTCGATCGTCAGCCAGTCGCGTGCGGCCGAACCATCCGGCACCCGACGCCAATCATGCCCCGACCGCGGCGGCGGCAGAACAATCTCCATGGCCGCCGCATCAGCATGAAAGATCAGCGCTGCTCGCGCGCCCGCTGCGTAAAGCACGGCGATCAAGGTTCTGTTGCTGTCGCGCGCCCAATCCGCCTCGGTCATCACACGCCCGTCCGCCGCCTGCCATGTCACATCCGCTAGCTCCTCACCCGCGGCCGGCGGGCCGCGCAGCGCACGGTCGCCGAACAACCGCCACAGGGAGCGGCGCAATCTGATCAGCGTTGCCGTGTAGTCGATCAGCTGATCGTCGGCGTTGGCCCAATCCACCCATGAACCAGCATTGTCCTGCGCATAGGCGTTGTTGTTGCCACACTGCGTGCGGCCGAGTTCGTCGCCCATCGACAGCATCGGTGTGCCGCGTGACAGCAGCAGCGTCGCCAGCAACGCCTGGACATCGCGCGTCCGCGCCGCCAGCACCGACGCCTCGGAGGACGCACCTTCCGCGCCGTTGTTCCAGGAGTGGTTTTCATCGGCGCCATCGCGGTTATCCTCACCATTTGCCTGATTGTGCTTGCGCTCGAAGGAAACACAGTCGGCGAGGGTGAAGCCGTCATGAGCGGTGATGTAATTGATGCTCCGCGACAACGGCCGCTGCGGAAACACGTCGGCCGAACCGGCGAAGGCGGCGGTGAAGGCACCTAAGGCACCGGCGTCGCGGCGCCAAAAGCGACGGACCGCATCACGATACCGGTCGTTCCACTCACCCCAGCGCGCGGGAAATGCGCCAAGCTGATAGCCGCCCGGACCGATATCCCAGGGTTCGGCGATCATCGCACAGCGCGACAACACCGGATCCTGCTCCACCGCCACGAAGAACGGGGCATCCGCGTCAAAGCCGTTGGCGCGGCGCCCCAGCGTGGCAGCCAGGTCCAGCCTGAAGCCGTCCACGCCGCCGAACCGCGCCCAGGCCCGCAAGGCGCCCATCCCCAGGCGGACCACGGCGGGCCGGTCCATCGCCAGGATGTTGCCGCAGCCCGCATCATTCACGTAGCGCGATTTGTCGTCGGCCAGGCGATAGTAACCACGGTTGTCCAGACCACGCATCGAAACCGTGGGGCCAAGCTCGTCACTTTCACCCGAGTGATTGAGCACCACGTCGAGGATGACCCGAATGTCGGCCGCGTGCAGCGCATCGACCGCGGCGCGAACCTCCGCCCAGCTACCTGGCGCCAGCCTCGGGTCTGGCGCCAGGAACGCGATCGGATTGTACCCCCAATAGTCAGACAGCTTCAGCGCCGGAAGATGCCGCTCATCGATCCACGCGGCGCTCGGCATCAGCTCCACGGCGGTGACGCCCAGGCGGGTCAGGTGGCGGATGCTCGCCGGATGACCCAGGCCGGCGAACGTCCCCCGAAGGAGGGGCGGAACGTCAGGGTGGGTCATGCTGAAGCCGCGGACATGCAGCTCAAAGATAACCTGACGGTGCCACTCGAAAGCCGGACGGTCGGTGACCGGTTGATCGATCGGGCTGTTGACGAACGCCTTTGGCATCAGCCCGGCGGTGTCCTCTGCGCGCGGGCCATCCCGGTCGAACAGCAGCGGATGCAGGCGGAACGGCCGGTCGATGGCGGTTGCCCATGGATCCATCAACAGCTTGTTCGGGTTGAACCGATGACCGTTGTTCGGCGCCCATGGGCCATAGGCCCGCAGGCCGTAGCGCGTGCCGGGTGAAACATCGGCGATGTGGCCGTGCAAAACCGCGCCGGTCCGCGTCGGTAGCCGAAAGCGGCCGGTCTCCCTGTCATCGGCATCAAACAGACAGAGGGCGACGGCATCGGCATCGGGCGCATGAACCGCGACGTTGATGCCGTCCGCCACGACGCTGACGCCCAGGGTGTCAGCGACCCCCACGCTGATCCGGCTCAAGACCGTGCCGCCATCAACGACCCATAGAGTTCGACATAACGCTGGGCCGAGGCTCGCCAGGAAACGTCCGCGGCCATCGCGTTGCGCTGCATGCGCGCCCAGACCGGCCGGTCGCGCCAGATCCCCAGCAGCCTGCGCAGGGCGCTGGCCAGGGCCTGGGATGTTGCTGGCCAGAATTGCAGCCCGGTGGCAACGCCCGCGGCCAAGGCGGCCTCATTCGCATCAATCACGCTATCGGCCAGGCCGCCGACCCGTGACACCACCGGGATGGCGCCATAGCGCAGCGCGCAGAGTTGGGTAAGCCCGCAAGGCTCGAAGCGGGACGGCACCAGCAGCGCGTCGCTGCCGGCCTGTATCAGATGCGCGAGCGCTTCATCGTACCCAAGGATACAACCGACCGCCCCCTGGTGCCGTTCGGCCGCGGCGACGAAGGCGCGCTCCAGGTCCGCATCGCCGGAACCCAGCAGGGCGAGCTGCATGCCGTCCGCCACCAGACCGCCAAGCTGGTCCAGGACCATATCCAACCCCTTCTGCGAGGTCAGCCGGCTTACCACGCCGATCAGCAGCGCATCAGGGGCCGCTTGCAGACCCATGCGCTTTTGCAGCGCCAGCTTGTTGGCGGCACGCCGGCCTGACCTGCCGCGGCCGAACCGGGCAGGGATCAGGCTGTCCGTGCTGGGATCCCATGTCGCGGTATCGATGCCGTTCAAGATGCCCGACAGCACACCTGACCGATGGCGCAACAAGCCGTCCAGACCCATCCCGTTCGCCAGATCGGTGATTTCCCGTGCATAGCTCGGCGACACCGTCGTGATCCGGTCGGCGTACGCCAGACCGCCTTTCAAGAAGCTGACGTCGCCATGGAATTCCACACCGTCAACGCTAAAAGCAGACGCAGGCAAGCCCAGGCGGGGGAACAGTGTGGCGGCGTAGCGTCCCTGGAATGCCAGGTTGTGGATTGCAAGCACCGTACCGGGCCGCGGTCCGTCATGAAAATGCAGATAAACCACAGCCATCGCCGCCTGCCAGTCATGCGCATGCAGGATGTCGAAGCTCATCCCGGGCACGGCGCCAGTGGCCAACGCCGCGGCCGCCGCGCCCAGACCCGCGAACCGAAGGCCGTTGTCGAACCATTCCTGTCCATCCGGTCCCAGATAAGGATTACCGGCACGCCCATACAAATGCGGTGCATCGATCACCAGCAGGTCGAGCGACCCGGTCCTGCCGCGGCACATCACTGCGGGACCGCCAAACAGGTCGGCGAAGCGATGCACCGCGACGACGTCGGTCAGCGCGGCCAGCACCGCCGGATAACCTGGCACCAGCGTGACAGTTTGGGCGCCGGCGGCATGAAGCGCCAGCGGCAATGCGCCGGTGACGTCGGCCAATCCACCCGTCTTCACGACCGGGAAGATTTCCGAGGCGACAGCCAGGACGCGGATCAAATCAGCTTTCCAGCCGATCGCTCATCGCCAGCCGATCAATCATCGGTTGCGTCACCAGGCAGATGCCGCGGTCGGTGCGGCGGAATCGGCGGGCATCGGCGGCGGCGTCCTCACCCACCACCAGCCCGGCGGGGATCCTCACACCCTTCTCGACGATCACATTCCGCAGCCGCGCCCCGCGGCCAATATCGGCATCCGGCAAGATCACCGCCTGTTCCACCCGCGCATACGAGTGCACGTGAACGCCGGTGAACAGCAGCGACTGGCGCAGGAAGGACCCGGAGACGATGCATCCGCCTGAGACCAGCGAAGAGATCGCCTCGCCCCGCCGGCCGGCCTCCTCATGCACGAATTTGGCCGGTGGCGTGATCTCCGCGTAGGTCCATATCGGCCAGTCCCTGTCGTACAGGTCCAGCGCGGGGATGATCGCCGTCAGATCGATGTTGGCTTCCCAATAGGCATCGAGCGTTCCGACATCGCGCCAATAGGCCTCGCGTTCCGCGCCCGAGGTCACGCAGGACACCGCGAACCGATGCGCGACAGCCTTGCCATGGCGAACCAGATACGGAATGATGTCCTTGCCAAAATCGCGATTGGATGACTTGTCCGCCTCATCCCGGCGCAACTGCTCGATCAGGAACCGCGTGTTGAACACGTAGATGCCCATGCTGGCGAGCGCCATGGCGGGGTTGTCCGGCATCGGTGGGGGATCGGGCGGCTTCTCGATAAAGCCGATAATGCGGTCGGCGGCATCAACATGCATGACACCGAACCCAGTCGCTTCCATCCGAGGCACCTCGATGCAACCCACGGTAACATCCGCGGCCTGTTCGGCATGCTGCAGCAGCATCGGCGCATAATCCATCTTATAGATGTGGTCGCCGGCCAGGATGACGATGTATTCCGGGTTGTAGCCCTCGATGATGTCGATGTTCTGATACAGCGCGTCGGCGGTTCCGGCGTACCAGCTATCGCCTGACCGTTGCGAGGCCGGCAGAATGTCGAACCCCTCATTCCGTTCCGGGCGAAAAAAGTTCCACCCACGCTGCAGGTGTCGGATCAGGCTGTGGGCTTTGTACTGTGTCGCCACACCGATCCGACGGATGCCGGAGTTCACCGCGTTGGACAGCGCGAAGTCGATGATCCGGCTCTTGCCGCCAAAGTAGACCGCTGGCTTGGCACGTACATCAGTGAGTTCCAGCAGCCGTGACCCACGTCCGCCCGCCAGGACGTAGGCCATCGCGTCACGGACGATCGGCGCATGCAATCCAGGACGCTGAGCCATCGCACCTCTCGTGTGCCCGCGGTTCTTGTTATCTCTTCACACTACGCACGCATCCAAGAACGCGCCAGGGCCAAGCCGAACGACCGCGGACCGGCTTAGTTCGCCCAGTCAGCCGCCGATGGTCGGCACCGGGATGTAGCGGCCGGGACGATCAACCATACCCGTCACAGTCACAGGTCGACCGCGACCTGTCGCTGTCAGGACGGTGGCGTGTAGGTCGGCACGTTCCAGATCTCACCGGCATACTCGCGAATCGAACGATCCGACGAGAACCAGCCGACATTCGCGGTATTGAGGATCGAGGCCTGCCACCAGTCCGTCGGCCGGCGCCAGAGATCGGCAACCTGGCGTTGCGTCGCGTAGTAGTCGTCAAAGTCGGCACAGACCAGAAAATGGTCGTGGTAACGCAGCGATTCCACCAGCCCGCGATACCGATCGGGCTCATCGGGCGAGAACACGCCGGCCTCGACGCTGGCAAGCACCTCGGTCAGGATCGGCGACCCGCCGATGATGTCGGCCGAATCGATGCCAAGGCCGCGCCGGGCAGCCACTTGATCCGCGGTCAGGCCGAAGATGAACATGTTCTCGGCCCCGACGTGCTCCAGGATCTCGATGTTGGCGCCGTCCAGCGTCCCGACGGTCAGCGCGCCATTCAGGGCGAACTTCATGTTGCCGGTGCCGGATGCTTCCATGCCGGCCGTGGAGATCTGCTCCGACACATCAGCCGCCGGCATGATGACTTCCGCCAGGCTGACGGAGTAGTTGGGCAAAAAGACGATTTTCAGGACGTTGCGCACGGTCGGGTCGCTGTTGATCACCTTCGCCACGTCGTGGATCAGTTTGATGATCAGCTTGGCCTGCTGATAGCTCGCCGCCGCCTTGCCGGCGAAGATCTTCACCCGAGGCGCCCAGTCGTCCATCGGCCGGGCGCGAATCGCGTTGTAGAGCGCGATCGCCTCCAGGATGTTCAGCAGCTGCCGCTTGTATTCGTGGATCCGCTTGACGTGGACGTCGAACAGCGCCGAGGGGTCGACACGGATCTCCAATTCGCGCCGGATCAGGTCGGACAGCGCAAGCTTGTTGACGTAGCGGCTGGCGGCGAAGCGCTTCTGAAACGCGCGATCGTTCGCCAGGGGGCGCAGCTTGACCAACGCTGACTCATCGTCCAGCACCTGAACGCCCGCGGCATCCACCAGCAGCCGGGTCAGCCGCGGGTTCGCCTCGTGCAGCCAACGACGAAACGCGACGCCGTTCGTGACATTGACGATCCGGTCCGGGAACAGGTCATGCAGATCCCGAAACACGGTTTCCCGCATCAGCCCGGTGTGCAGGGCCGAGACGCCGTTGACCCGGTGTGATCCCAGGAACGCCAGGTGGCTCATGCGAACGCGCCGTCCCTGCTGCTCGTCGATCATCGAAACGCTCGACAGCAGCGCATCGTCGTCGGGATGTTCCTTCCGCACGGAACCAAGGTGCAGGGCGTTGATCAGGTAGATGATCTGCATGTGGCGCGGCAGCAACCGCTCCATCAGCGGAACCGGCCAGACCTCTAACGCTTCCGGCAGCAGGGTGTGGTTGGTATAGCTGAACGTCGCCTGCGTGGTCCGCCAGGCGTCCTCCCAGGGAACCTGATGTACATCCAGCAGTATCCTCATCAGTTCGGCGACACCGATCGCCGGGTGGGTGTCGTTTAGCTGGATCGCCGTTTTCTCGGCCAGATTATTGATATGACCAAACGCCTTGATGTGACGGCGCACCAGGTCTTGCAGTGACGCCGAAACGAAGAAGTATTCCTGGCGCAGCCGCAATTCCTGACCCGCTTGCGTCGCGTCCGACGGATACAACACCTTCGAAATCGACTCGGCCTTGACTTGTTCCGCCAACGCCCCGGCGTGGTCGCCGTGATTGAACGCGTCCAGCCGCAAGGAGTTCGCCGAGCGGGCCGACCACAGCCGCAGCGTGTTCACACGACGGCTGCGCCAGCCGACGGATGGCGTGTCGTAGGCCACGGCCTCGATGGTTTCGGCGGGATGCCAGACATGCCGCATCGCGGCTTCTGAGATCGGCACCGCCTCGATCGAACCGCCGAAGCCGATCTCGTAACTGACCTCCGGCCGATGGAATTCCCATGGGTTTCCCAAGGCCAGCCAGTCCTCCGGAAATTCCTGCTGCCAGCCGTTTTTCATTACTTGACGGAACAAACCGTGCTCGTAGCGGATGCCGTAGCCGTACGCGGGAATATTCAGCGTGGCCATGCTCTCCATGAAGCACGCGGCAAGCCGACCAAGCCCGCCGTTGCCAAGCGCGGCATCGGGCTCCAGCGCGCGCAGCTTGCTTAGATCGACGTCCAGACCGGCCAACGCGGCCCGCATCGTATCCAGCTTGTTCAGGTTGTTCAGGTTGTCGAACAGCAGGCGCCCGATCAGGAACTCCAGTGAAAGATAGTAAACCCGCTTCGAGCCATTGCGATACGCCTCGTCGACGCCGGCCAGCCAACGATCCACGATCTGGTCGCGTAAGGCATAGGACGCCGCCATCAGCCAGTCGCGTTCGGTCGCGATGGCGCGTCGCTTGCCTAAACGATAGGTGAGTTTCTCAAGAATCGCGGTCTGCAAAGCCGCTATGTCTTCATCGTTCCGTACCGAATCATGATCGTCAGCTTCGCCGGCGAGATAAGCCGACTCATCCGTTTCAAACGCCACGCGATTTAACCTTTTAACGATCTCGTTGCTTCGCACGAAAGCATGTTTGGCCGGAGCGTATCAACCGTTTGAGGCGGATCGCGCCGATTCGGATCGAAACGCCTCGGATAATCGCCATATTCTGCAAGAATCTGACATCCGCCCGCGGAGTCCGCCCCCGGCGGTCAGTGCGCGGTCTTGCCCGGCGTTGGCAACCGCTCGGACGAAGGCGCGGTCGGCCCCAGGATGCGGCTCGTCGGTGGCCAGGCTCGCACGACCTCCGCCCGCCACAGGACAGTCGCGGTGATCGCGCCGACCAGCACGACACCGGTCAGCACCCAGGCGCCCAGCAGAGCGGCATGTGACGCCGGAGGCGCGGAGGAGGCCACAAGCCGATCCATCGCCGTGACTTGCGGCAGGGGCGCTGTGACGGTCGGCGGAGGCACCGCGTCTGGATCAGCTGCCGCGTCTGGGTCAGGTGCCACGGCGGGTGCGGTTGGTTCCGGTGGCGGCACGGGTTCCGCGGCCTGCTGTGTGGGTGCCCACTCACCCCCGCACCGCGCGCAGCGAACCGTCTTGCCCGGCGTCAATCGGGCTGTTGGCACGTCGTACTCGGTGGCGCAACTCGGGCAGACGATTATCATGGCAACTCGATGAAAACCCGCAGCTTGATCAGGGCCGGTGCTCGATGGTTCCAGCCCGTCTCGCGGCAGGTTGGGCTGGCGCATGCGTTCGGTTACAGCGATTGAACCTCTCATCCACCGGACCGAATGGCAAGAACCGTCCGATCCGGCTAAACACACGCCATGCTACGTTTCGAAGCGGTCGGACTGCGCTATCAGCGAAGCGGCGTCCGCATGGCGACGTCCGCTGAACCGGAAGTCCTGCACGACATCGATTTCGCACTGCAACCGGGCGGCTTTCGCTGGCTGTTGGGGCCGTCGGGTTCGGGCAAGACCAGCCTGTTGCGGTTGCTTTATCTCGCGGTGCGGCCCACCCGCGGGCGGCTGATCCTGTTGGACACCGATGTGACCAAGGCGCCAAGACAGGCGCTACCCGCACTGCGTCAGCGCATCGGCGTGGTATTCCAGGACTTCCGCCTACTGCCGCATCTTTCGGCATTCGATAACGTTGCCTTGCCACTGCGCATCGCCGGCCGTTCGGAGGGCCAGATTCGCGCTGATGTCGGGGAACTGCTGCGCTGGGTCGGTCTCTCTCGTCATCTGGAAGCCCGCCCCGCCACACTTTCCGGCGGCGAACAGCAGCGCGTCGCGATCGCCCGAGCGGTGATCGCCCGGCCCGCCCTGCTTCTCGCGGACGAGCCAACAGGCAACCTTGATGACGGACAGGCCGAGCGGTTGATGCAACTGTTCAAGGAGATGAACCGCATCGGTACGACGGTGATCGTGGCGACGCATAATGAAACGCTGGTGGCGCGACATCCCGCGACCGCGCTGCGTATTGCCGGCGGCCGGCTGACCGGAACCATCGGGCGCGGCGCGTGACCTCGCTGCGCCCCTCGGGTTTTGACGAACTCGGCCTGCGGCGCGCGCTGTCAGACCGGATGTTGCCAGGTCTTGTGGCAGCGATGGCCTTCCTCGCGGCACTCGCGATCGCCGGCTGGTTCGCCACGGCGGCGCTGTCGCGCCATTGGCGGGAAGGCGCCGGCACATCCTTGACCATCCAGGTCCCGCGGGCCGCGGAACCCGCGGCGCATACCGACCAGACGCGGCTGAACGCTGTGCTGACACTGCTGCTCGGTACACCTGGCGTTGCCTCGGCCCATGCGCTGTCCGACCAGGAACTCACGGATCTGCTGAAGCCATGGCTTGGCCAGGGTGCCGAACGACTGGCGATCCCGATACCCGCGGTGATCGCGGTTCGCCTGACCCAAAGCGCAGGGGATCTCGACGCGCTTTCCCGCCGTCTGGCCGAAGTCGCGCAAGGCACCCTGGTTGAGGATCATAGTCTGTGGATCAGCCGTCTGACCGTCCTCGCTCGCAGTCTGCAGGCCTGTGCCGGCCTAACCTTGCTGTTGGTCGCCGCCGTCGCGGCGGCGGTGATCGCGGTCGCGACGCGGGCAGGCTTGTCGACGCGGCGCGAAGCGATCGAGATTGTCCACGGCCTCGGCGCGACCGACGGCTACATCGCCGCCCGTTTCGCCGCGCGCGCGACCGTGCTGGCCGCGCTGGGGGCGGCCGGGGGCGCCATGCTATCGCTGCCGGTCCTGCTGACCCTGGCCTGGATGGCGGCCCCATTCACACCGGCAGCCGGCGGCGCGGGCGGCACGCTGCGGGACGCGCTGGAGACCTTGCCGACGTCACTGTGGCTGGCCTTGCCCGGCTTGCCGCTCTGTGCCGCCGTGATCGGTTTCGCCACCGCCCAAAGCGCCGTCCGGCAGTGGCTGCGGCGGTTGCCATGAGGCTGTCGAACCTGGTTGTCACCATCGTCATGGCGGGCGCCTTGGGCTGGGTCGGTGGCTTGATCTGGTTCATGAACATGACCCGCCGCCTCCCGGCCCCGCCGCCGCTGGCCCACAGCGATGGTGTTGTCGCGCTCACCGGCGGAGCGGGACGGGTCGAAATGGCCTTGCACGTTCTCATGCACGGTGACGCCGACAAGTTGCTGCTCACGGGTATCGGCGGAGGCACCGACCTGGCCACCCTTGGCCGCTTGGCCGGGATCGACGCAAAGCGCCGCGCGGATCGCATCACACTTGGCCGCTATGCCGTGTCGACGCGTGGTAATGCTGTCGAAACGGCGGTTTGGGCGGAGCAGAACGGGATCAACACGCTGATCGTGGTCACCGCCGCTTATCATATGCCGCGGGCTCTGGCAGAACTCCATCGCGCGCTGCCGGACGTCCGCCTGTTGCCGCTGCCGGTCATGCCGCGAACTGCCGAAGACGGCCCCGGTCTGACCCTGACGGCCGAGGAATTTACCAAATATCTCATTTCCGTAACAGGCCTTTCCATGTGGCTGCCACCGCGTGAGACCGCCTACAGGTCCGCCGTTCCGACAGGCTCAAGCGGGTGACGCTGCTCCGTTCGGCTTTGTTCAATCTCGTCTTCTTTGCCGTCACCGGCCTGCTGAGCTTGGCCGCGACAGTGGCTCGCCTGGTGGCGCCTGGCTATGTCATCGCCGTTGCCATGCTGTGGGCCCGTGTTCTGATCGCCGCGGTGCGGATCATCTGCGGCATCCGGCTTGATGTCACGGGACTGGAGCACGTGCCGCCCGGCGCGGTTCTGATTGCGTCACGCCATCAGTCGGCGTTCGACACTTTCGTCTGGCTGGCCCTGCTGCCGCACTGCTGCTACGTGGCCAAGCAGGAACTGCTGCGCATCCCGCTGTTCGGCGCGCTGGTCAGGGCCTCGGGCATGATCATCGTCGATCGTGCCGCCGGTGGTGTCGCGATCAGGTCCCTGCTGCGGCAGGCCGATCAGGCCGCGCAGGCAAAGCGTCAGATCGTGATCTTCCCTGAAGGAACCCGCGGCGAACCGGATCGCCCTGGGATCTTGCAATCCGGTGTTGCCGCTCTGGCATCGTACACCGGCCTGCCGGTCGTTCCGGTTTCTACGAATTCTGGTCGGTTCTGGGGGCGCCGGGCTTTTCGCAAACGAGCGGGAACGATCCGTATCGTCATCGGGCGCCAGATTGAACCCCGGCTGCAAAGAAAGGCGTTCATGCGAGCTCTGGAAGAAGGCCTCGCCGTAGCCGACAGCGAGCTCCGCGACAGACCGGCTGCAAGTGCGTGATCCTGTGGAAAACCCTGTGCGGAAATCCGCGCCACGGCTTTAAGAGCGTGTAAGGTAAAAGCTGTAGTTCATTGAGAAGAATGATATCCATGCCAAACGTTGTCGGATCGCGCATGATCTTCACGACTGGGGACAGAATTTGCTTACTCGCCCGTTGGTTGTGCGACCCCCGTGCGAATTTTTTGATCATTCCCGCTGCGAGATCCGGATGCTCGTAGCCGGCCATGGCTCTGGAACAGCCGGATGACCCGCCGCGTCGCCTGGTCCATCGTTGCCATACTGGTTGTTCTTGTCGCCGCCGCGCAGGTCGCGTACTGGAAGGTCGCGGCCGACCAGCTGAAAGCTGGTTACCGAAGCTGGATGACGGCGCGGATCGCCGAGGGTTGGGACGTCGGTTCGGGTCCGCTGTCGATCGGCGGATGGCCCCGGGCGGCCACGCTGACCGTCCCTGACCTGACGTTACGTCACGCCGGGCCGACAATTCCAGGCACCCTGGATGTGGCCGCTGCCGATGTGATGCTTTCCGTCTCCCTGTTCGAACCGACCCATCTGCGCTTGTCCATCAGCGGACCAACCCATGTGCGCGCCGGCGGGATACCCGACATCATCGTGACCGGCGATCAGACCGCGATGTCGGTGCCGCTTGGCGCGCGATCGTCCAAGGGTGCGCCAGCCTCGGAGGTCAATCGCCCTGTCAGGCAACCGGGACCAGAACATGATCGCGTCAACCTTACGCCATCCCGCTCTGACCAGGCCGGACCGCGGCCGGTGGTGCTGCAGGCCAGGGGCTTGCGGATCGAGGCCGCGACCGGAGCGTGGCACGTGTCGATCGGCCTGCTGAATGCCCAGGCGGAGGCTTCTGCCGCTGATCAAGCCCCGGCCGCCGCGGTCTTCCGCGTCAGTTCCGAGGCGATTGCTCTTCCTGGCACGATCCGATGGCCGCTTGGTCGCAATATTTCTTCACTGGCCGTGGATGGCAAGGTGCGGGGACCTTTTCCGACCCAGAGCGGTATCACAGGGTGGGCGCGGCGGTGGCGCGACCGCGGTGGCGCGTTGGACATCGCCCGCCTGACGATGGGTTGGGGGCCGCTGGGCCTGACCGGGTCGGCGACCCTGGCCTTGGATGATCAGCTTCAGCCAATGGGAAGCGGCAACGGGCGATTCGTCGGTTATGATAAAGCCCTGGACAAGCTGGCAGAGGATGGCGTGCTGTCGAGATCGGCGGCGACCGTCGCCAAAGCCGTGCTTTCGCTGATCGCCGGAGCCGATGACAATGAGCGGGCGACCACCGTAGATGTACCGCTGACACTTCAATATCGCACATTATCGATGCGCCAGGTGCCTCTGCTGCGGTTGCCGGAGCTCGACTGGCCAGCGCAATGATGCTATAGAATATTCATGCGAAAAGCGATCCAGAGCATTCGAATTAGCGGCCCGGCTGCCTAGCAGCCGGGATTAGTCCCGCTTATTCGACCTTCTGCCTGGAGAAATTCGATGTCCGCACATCCGACACCTGAACAACCGCCTGCCGTCTTCGTGCGCTTCCTGCTGGATGCCGACCCCTCACCCGGGCTGTTGCCCCGGTTGCTGCAGCCCTATGCCAAGCGTGACCTGGTGCCGGACCGCATGTGGTCGCACCGAGCCGGCGACACGATCCATGTCGAGATCGCGATGGAGGCGATGCCGGCGCAGGTCGTCCATCTCGTTGAGGGCAATCTTCGCCAGATTGTCGGCGTTCGCAGTGTGTCGCGCGTCGCCCGTCCCTGTCTGCGTCAGGTGGCCTGAATCCCGGTCTTGGATGCCGGCGTCTCGGATGCCGGTGTCTTGTCGCCATAGCGGCACCAGGTCGCGGCCACACAACGCCAGCACTCTGGCCGCCTGGCCTTGCAGATGTAGCGGCCGTGCAGGATCAGCCAGTGGTGGGACTCGCGCAGGCGGCCCGGCGGGATGCGTTTGATCAAGCCGTCCTCAACCTCCCGCGGCGTCTTCCCGGGGGCCAGACCGGTGCGGTTGCCAAGCCGGAAGATGTGGGTGTCGACCGCCATCGTGCTGGCGCCGAACGCCACGTTCATCACCACGTTCGCCGTCTTGCGGCCAACCCCGGGAAGCGCTTCCAGTGCCGCTCGCTCAGACGGAACCTGGCCGCCGTGCTTCTCCTGCAGGTCACGGGCGATTTGAACGACATTCCGTGCCTTGGTCTGCCACAGGCCGATCGAGCGGATATGCGAGGCCACCCCAGCGACACCCAACGCGATCATCGCGTTCGGCGTAGCGGCCGCCTGGAACAACTTGGCCGTGGCGCGGTTCACCGAAAGATCCGTCGCCTGCGCTGAAAGCACGACCGCGACCAACAAGGTGAACGGGTCGGTAAAGCTGAGCTCGGTTTCCGGCGCCGGGTTGTGGGTCGCCAAGGCCTCGATGAAGGCCCGGACATCGGCTTTGGTCATCAGCGGCGGTTTGCGCGGTGTCGCGGACATTCACCGGCCTTGGAGGGATCGCAGTCGCCGATCAGCCTCGCGCAGCAATCCTTCAACGCGCTGGGCCCACTCTTCCTGACCGGCGGCACTCGCGATCAGGTCCTGACGGATCTCGATCTCGACATGCGGCAGGCCGCGTTTCTCGGCGTGCGTTGGAATGCTGTAGTCGCTGTCCTCGGTGATCGCATAGGGCGCGTTATCGCCGACGGTCAGCCCGCCCTGCTCGCGCAGCAGCTCCAGCAGGATGCGAGCCAGTCGCGGGTCTTTGTTGTAGAGCATGCCCACCTGCATCGCACGACTTTCACCTTTGAAAGACGGTGTAAAACTATGCATCGCGACCACCACGCTGCGCCGGTTCGCCCGGGCGTCCAGCAGGCTGCGAATGCGGTCGTGGTACGGCGCGAAGATCGCGTCAACCCGTGCGCGCCGGGCCTCGTCGCTGAGGTCCAGGTTCCCCGGGATCGCCGTGTATTCGCTGATCTCCGGCATCGCGGTCGGCCATGACGGATCACGGTTGCAGTCAATCACCAGACGCGAATAGCTCTGCAACACGGCGGTGGCGTCAAGTAACGCGGACAGACGTTCGGTGACCCCGGCGATGCCGATATCCCAGGCGATGTGGCGTCGCAACTCCGCCTCGGGCAACCCAAGCTGGTTCAGCGCACCCGGTATCAGGCGGCCGGCATGATCGGCGGTCAGGAACAGGTCGGAAGCGGCGGCTTCGCGTAGCACGCGTACCGGCGATGGGTCGTCGTTGGTCAGCAGCATTGGCGCCCCTGTTGCAGCGGTCGCACAATGCGCTAACGTCATGGAATGGACAAGCAAGCCAGACGGGCACACCACGACCTGGGCGGTGCATCGAAATTCATGTGTGAACCGGTCGATACCGCGCCGCATGGCCTGACCGATTTCGATAAGAACGTGGATGCGCTGCGCCAGGTGCTGGCGGCGAAGAAGTTGATGACGGTCGACGAATTGCGCCGTGGGATCGAAGCGATCCCGGAGGACGAGTATCATCGGCTGAGCTACTACCGTCGCTGGATCCGCTCGATCACCGATACTCTTCTGCGCCACGGTGTTGTCACGGAGCCGGAACTACAAGCCGCGCTGGCGGGTCAATGACATTCGCCCCAGGCGATGTGGTGCGCGTGAAGGATGCGTGGCCCGAGCAAACCGGCCCGGTGCACATTCGCACGCCCTATTACGTGCGTGGCGTCGTCGGTGAGGTCGCACGCAGACTCGGCGACTTTCTGAACCCGGAAGACCTCGCCTTCGCTCGTCCAGCCGACAGACGCCCGCTGTATCACGTGCGATTTCGCAAGGACGCCGTCTGGCCCGAGGCCAAACCGGATGACGAAATCCTTGTCGAGATCTTCGAACATTGGCTGGAGCGGCCATGAACATTCTGGACACCGATGGTGAGCGGTTGCTGGCCGCGCTACGGGCGGTTCTCGAACAGAAGCAAGTCATCACGACCGGCGAAATCGAGCAGCGGGTCGCGGCCACTGACTTTGCCAGCCCCGGGCAGGGCGCACGCATGGTCGCGCGGGCCTGGGTCGATGCAGCCTATCGCGCCGTTATGCTGGAGGATGGAACCAAGGCGGCCGAGGCATTGGACATACCGATGCGCGGGATGCCGCCGCTCGGCGTGCTCGAGAACACCAGCAGCGTTCACAACCTGGTCGTCTGCACATTATGCAGTTGTTATCCGCGGGCCGTGTTGGGATATCCGCCGTTCTGGTATAAGTCCGCCTCGTTCAGGGCACGGGCTGTCCGCGATCCGCGCGCCTTGCTCGCCTCGGAGTGGAAGACGATCATTCCGGAAACGACGAAAGTTCGGGTGGTGGATTCCACTGCGGATTATCGCTGGATGGTGTTGCCGTCTCGGCCTTTGGGCACCGATGGATGGGATGAAGCGCGCCTGGCGGGAATAGTCCGCGAGGGCGACATGATCGGTGTCACCATACCCGGCGCCTGACATGGTCCCGCACTCGCCAGCCTGACCTGTTGGGTCGGCTCGCGCCGCCGTGGCCAACCCCGACCCAACTGACTTGCCGCCTTGGCCACAGCGGACAACAATCGCCCCGGGACGGAAAAGGCCATCAACCATGAACTTCGAATTTCCGGACGAACTGCTGCAACTGCGCGACCAGGCGCGGCGCTTTCTGACGGACCGATGCCCACCTGCCGTGGCGCGGCGCATCCTCGACACCGACGAGCCGTTCGCCGCCGATCTATGGCATGCGATCGCCGAGATGGGCTGGACCGGCGCCGCCATTCCTGAAGAATACGGCGGCGTGGGGCTTGGACGCCTGGCGGTACGCGTGCTGGCCGAGGAAATTGGTCGAGCCGTCGCACCGGTGCCATTTTCGTCGTCGGTCTACCTGGCCACCGAGGCGATCTTGTTGTTCGGGTCGGAGCAGCAAAAGCGGATGTGGCTGCCGAAGCTGGCCTCCGGCGAGATCATCGGGACGTTTGCCGCGGCAGAGCGGCCAGGGTCATTCGATCCCGCGAAAATGACCGCGTCGGTGGCCGCCGGCCGGTTGCAAGGGACGAAGCTGGCCGTGCCGGACGGCGATATCGCCGACATCGCGATCGTTTCGGTCAACGGCGGCAGCGGCGCGTGGCTGCAGCTCGTGGATCTGACAGGCAGCGGCGTCAGGCGCGAAGCGGTCGTTACCTTCGATCCGACCCGATCACACGCGCGCATCGAGTTTGCAAACGCCCAGGCGGAGCCGCTGCCGGGTAGTTCGGGTCCCGAGACCGTGCGCACATTGCTCGATTATGCCGCCGTGCCGATGGCATTCGAGCAAGTGGGCGGCGCCCAGGCTGCCCTGGACATGGCGAACGCCTACGCAAAGGAACGTTTTGCCTTCGGCCGACCCATCGGCTCGTTCCAGGGCATCAAGCACAAGCTCGCCGATATGTATATACAGGTCGAATTGGCTCGGTCCAACGCCTACTACGGCGCCTGGGCCGTCCACACCAACGCCGCCGAACTACCGGTCGCGGCCGCGGTCGCGCGCATCGCCGCATGCGAGGCGGGCTGGTTCGTCACCAAGGAAAACATCCAGACCCATGGCGGTATGGGATTCACCTGGCAGATGGATTGCCATCTCTTCTACCGCCGGGCGAAGCTTCTCGGCCTCGCACTGGGTGGCGCGCGGGAGTGGAAGCACCGGCTGGTCAATGAATTGCGTACCCGGAACAACACCGATCTGGAAGCAGCATAAGATGGATTTTGAAGATACCACGGAAGAGGCCGCTTTCCGCGCCGAGGCGCGCGGTTTTCTAGATGCGAATGCGGAACGTCGTCAGCCCGGCGCGGTCGAGGGCTACCGCCGCGGTCAGGATGCCCCCGGCGCGATGGAACGGGCCAAGGATTTCCAGCGTCGGAAATACGACGCGGGCTTCGTCGGCATTCAATGGCCGGTCGAGTGGGGCGGCCGCGGCGGGACGCCAATCCAGAACGTGATCTACAACCAGGAAGAAGCGAAATACGATGTCCTGACCGGCCTTTTTCACATCGGCATCTATCTTGCCCAACCGACGATCTGCACCTGGGGTACGCCGGAACAACGCGACCGGTTCGTCAAGCCGGCGATGCGAGCGGATGAAGTCTGGTGCCAGTTGTTCAGTGAACCAGGCGGCGGATCGGATCTGGCGGCCTTGCGCACCCGAGCCGAAAGAGACGGCGCCGATTGGGTGATCAACGGTCAGAAGATCTGGAATTCCGGTGCGCACTACAGTGATTTCGGCATTCTCGTCGCGCGCAGCAACCCGGATCTCCCGAAGCATGAAGGTCTGACGTTTTTCATTCTCGACATGAAGACGCCGGGCATCGAGATCCGTCCCATCCGACAGATCTCGGGCTCGTCGCACTTCAACGAGGTGTTCTTCGATAACGTTCGCATTCCGGACACCCGCCGGGTCGGTCCGGTCGGCGCCGGCTGGAAGGTCGCGCTGACAACGCTGATGAATGAACGACACGGCATGCGCGACGCGCCCGGCCCTGATGTCACGGAGCTGTTTCGCTTGGCACAGCAGGTCGAACTTGAACAAGGACTCGCGATCGATGACTCGGCGGTGCAGGAGAAACTGGCTGAAATCTACACCCGCTCGCAGGGGCTGAAGTTTACCAAGTTCCGCGGCATGACAGCACTTTCGAAAGGCCAGACGCCCGGACCGGAGTCATCGATCATCAAGGTCGTCGCGGCGAACAAGCTGCAGGACATCCTGTCCTATGGCCTGGACATGATTGGCATGGCCGGACCGACGATGGGTGACGCAATGCCGGTCGCCGGCATTTTCGAGGAAGCTCTGTTGTACTCCCCGGCGCTGCGGCTGGCCGGCGGCACCGACGAAATCATGAAGAACATCATCGCGGAGCGGGTGTTGGGCCTGCCACAGGACCCTCGGGCCGACAAGGGACTCCCGTTCCGTGACATTCCGACCGGCGCGCGGAAGTGACCACGCACCACCTGCATCGATTTTTCTGGCCCGAATCAATCGCCGTCCTCGGCGCTTCCCCCGACCTGCACCGCATCCGTGGACGGCTGTTGCACCAACTGCGGCAGAACGGCTTTCCCGGCCGCATCTTGCCGATCAATCCCAGCTACCAGGACATCGACGGCCTTCGTTGCTATCCGTCAATCGCCGCCGTCACCGGCGGTATCGATCTGGCGCTGCTCGCGATTCCCGCCTCAGGCGTCGCCGCCGCGGTCGCGGAATGCGCGCGAGCCGGCGCGAAAAACGCCCTGATCATCAGTTCTGGATTTGCCGAGGAAGGCGGCGTCGCCGGTGACATGCAAGCTGAGCTTTTGGCGGTCGCGCAACGCACCGCCATCCGCATCTGCGGCCCCAACTGCGAAGGCTACTATAACGCGCTCGGTCGCGTTGCCACGACCTTCAGCCCCACCGTCGAAACCAAGGCGGACGACGGCCTCGCACTGGTGTCGGAAAAGCGCATCGGGGTCATCGCTCAATCCGGCGGTATCGGCTTCGCGCTGTACAACCGTGGCCAAACAGCGGGCCTGGGCTTCAGCTATGTCATCTCGACCGGCAATGAAGCCGATCTCACCATGGCCGACTTCCTCGACTACATGGTGCAGGACCCGCACACCCAGGCCGTGATGCTGTTCTGTGAGACGGTGCGCGATGGTCCCGGCTTCGTCGCCGCGCTGGAGAAGGCGAAGCAACTCGGCAAGCCGATCATCGCCATCAAGGTCGGCCGTTCAGATGCGGGCACGCGCGCGGCCGCGTCACACACCGCGTCTCTGTCAGGGTCCTACAGCGCCTACCACGCGATTTTCGAACGTTACGGGGTCATCGAGGCCGAGGACGCCGACGAAGCGGTGGCGATCGCCGGCATCATCCTGACCTGCCCGCTGCCGAAGGGGCGGCGCGTGGGGATCATCACCGTCTCTGGCGGCGGCGGTGCCTGGATGGCCGATACGCTGTCCGCCCACGGGTTGATCGTGCCGAACCTTTCGCCCGAATCCCAGGCAAGGTTGCGGCCGTTGATGCCGTCCTACGGCGCAGCCGGCAATCCCGTCGACGTCACCGCGCAGGGCTCGAACACCGGCTCCGCGATGATGACGGTCATGGAGCATCTCGCGCGGTCCGATGAAATCGACATGCTGGTACTGGTGACATCGCTGGCCAGCGAGACGCGCGTGTCACTGGATGCCGACCGCGTACGGGCGGTCGCGGAAAGCTGCGGCAAGCCGATGACGCTGTGGAGTTACACGCTGCCGTCACCGTTCGGGCGCACCGCGGCCGCCGGATGTGGGTTGTTTGTCCACAACGCCCTTCGCAACGTCGGCGTATCGATGGCCAGCCTGGCAAGATATGCCGAGGCCTCGCAACGGGTTTTGCCGCAGCCATTTCAGCCCGTCTCCGGCCGCCTCTATCCGGGTCTACCCGCTACGGTGCCGGAGTATCTGGCCAAGCAGGTGTTGGCGGCCTGGTTGCCCGACAGCACGGAAAGACTGGTCGCTTCAGCCGAGGAGGCAGCCGACGTCGCACATCGTCTGGGCTTCCCTGTCGTGCTGAAAGTGCAGTCCTCGCAGTTGCCACATAAGACCGAGGCTGGCGGCGTTCGATTGGATCTGGCGAACAGGGACGTCGTGCGATCCGCCTATACGGCCATGACCGCGGATGTAGCGCGATTCGCCGGTCAGATCGAGATCGATGGCGTTCTCGTGCAGCGGATGGCGCCGAAAGGGTACGAGCTGGTGATCGGCATGGTGGTTGATCCGACCTTTGGCCCAATCATGATGTTAGGGTTCGGCGGCACGATGGTCGAGTTGTTTGGCGACGTGGTGCATGCGCCCGCGCCGGTCGATCAGGCTGAAGCGACTCGCATGATCCTGTCGCTGAAATCGGCTCGTCTGCTGACCGGTTTCCGCGGCACCGATCCGATCGACCTCGAACCACTCGCTGTTTTGCTCGCGGCTTTATCCCGAGCAGCACTGACGTTGCGAGACCAGGTGCGGGAGTTCGAGCTTAATCCGGTTATTGTCCATGCCGACGGATCCGGCCTGACCGTCGCCGACGCTTTACTGATCATGCAATGAAAGCCTGATTGCGCGATGCACTGCCTTGCCGGAACGGCCTGCCGGCGCCATCGCCCAACCCTCGAAAAACCCGACGTCTTAAGCCTGATCCTCATGACACTATGTCTGATCGTGGCGGTTGGATGCCTTCTGCCTTTTCCAGGTCTTGCCAACTTCTCGTTCGGCCGATGCTGATCTTTGACCTGTGCCGGCGCGTCGTTGCCCCAACCTCGGCGCGGTGCGCGATCCCGCTGGTTCTCGCGCATCCAGCACATCGAACGCCTTCAGACACCGACAGGCAGCCTCCGCATCAGACCGGTGGCTGAAACCGCGCAGCACGCGCTCATAGTAATCCCGGCTCAGCCCATAAGCTCGCGCCACCATCGCATCGATCTGGTACCGTAACTCAGACCCATCACCGCGAGCAACATCCCGGCCCGCCGCTTCCCGCCAAAGCCCATCATACCCCTCATGCTGGCGGCCCAATCGCAGCGCCCCTTCCGCGAGAAACCGCCGTTCATCCCGATTGAACCGCGGCACAGGCAGCCCATCCAGCAGATACAAACTCAGATGTGTCGCCGCCTTCTGCCGCACCAGCCAGTCGAACGGGAACGAGTTGAACAGCGCGCACAGCACCAGCGCATCCGCGCTCGCCCGTGCCCAAGGCGCTTTCTCCACCGTCGCGGTATGGCCAAACACCACCCCCGGCGGTGCGATAAACGCGATCATCGTCCGCTCGTCATTGGATCGGGCGATGTCGCGAAATGCCAGCCGGTAGTGTCGGGCCGCCGCGGCGATCTCCGGCTTCAATCCGGCCGAGGCAACCCGATACCGCGGCCCGGACCCCCAGCGATCCGTATATTGGTGGAATGTCTTACCCTCATACAGCGTCAGATCCCCGCCGGCGTCCGCGCCGAGGAAGCAACCGGCGTCAGCCGTCATGTGCAGATCGCAGCCAAAGCGAATGCCGCGCTCCGCGCACCACGTCTTCAACCGTTCCGGCTGCCTGAAGAACGCCTCCGCCACCAATCGATCGGCGTTGCCCCGCAATTCCAGCGGCGTCCCGTTGACGCCACCCGACACCTGCAGAAATTCCTCCGTGTACATCATCACCTTGTCTGGATCAGCAGCATCATCGATCCGATCCAGGTAGAAGCCGCAGCGCAACGACCGCGTCGGGCCGGGCCGCTGCGCCACGATCAGGTCGAACTTGAAGCGGCTGTCGATGTCGAAGATCCGCCTGCGATTTTCAAACGACAGGCACCAGCGCAGGTCCGTCTCCTGCAAGTATAAACGCCGCACGCCGGTTGCCCCCTCATTGGCATGGAACGCCGATGGCAGCAGCACGCCGACCGCGCCATCCGCCGCGGCCAGATCGAGATTACGTTCTGCGAACAAACGGAACAGATCCAGGTTCCCGCCAGTCGATCCGGCACCGGCTCGAACCCGCTGGTGCCGGTACAACCGCTGCGCGATGCGTTTCAGCCGGTCGAAACCGGCGCGATACGCCGCGAACGCCGCGGCCACCCCTGGATCCGACAGCACCGCCTGTTCCAGATCCGCGCGTTCCCGCCGGCTGGCCGCGTCCAACACCGCCGGATCAAGATCCGCGACGAAATCCCGCGTGTTCGGCAGCACCACATCCCACGGCGGATTGCCCAGCACTACGGAAAAACCAACAGCGAACACCTCCGGGAACACCAGATCCCAGGCCACCGCATCGGCCCCCGCCGCCAGCAACGCGCCCTGCCGTTCCGTCAACCCATCCGGCCAGACCCCGCTATCGGCGACATACGCCGCCAGACCCAGCCACACATCGTCCGCGTCCCGGTCTCCCGACATCGCCGCCCCGGTCCAGCCGCGCGCGAGCTGGCGCAGCGGATGCAGCACCCGGTCAAGCTCGTCCTTCGCCGCTTGTTTCAACGCCAGATCTGACACATCCCGCCCGATCGAGGCGTCCAACTCCGTCACCAGCCCCAGCGCCCGGACCAGGCCATCCCGCAATCGTTCCGAAACCCCTCGTGCCAGCAGCGGATCGAGTGGCCCGCCTGTCACCGGCAGCGTCGACAGCGACCGAAAGAACGGCCCGGTCAGCGCGTCGCCGTGCACCAGCCGATGGTCCAGGAAGGTCAGCGGCAGGCCCTCGGCGTAGGATTCAAGCCACAGCGACAGTTTTGCCAGTTCGATCGCCAGCTTGTTCCGATCGCAACCATACAGGCAATGCACCGCCACCAGACGGCGGCAGACCGCCCGCGCTCGAACCTCGGAAAAACCCCGGCTCGGCAGATAAGCCGCGATCGTGTTGTCGGGATCAGGCAGCGCGGCGATGCGGTCGACCAGCCCGCGCTCGTCGCAGATGCGACACGCGTTCAGCAGCGCTTCGCCCAGATAGCGACAGGCCTCCACCAGGAAGTGCCCGCTGCCGGTGGCGGGGTCGACAATCTTCAGCGTCAGCAACCGGGCCGGATGAGGGTCGTCCGCCGGGCTCAGCAACGCGATCTTCGGATCCAGCGTTTCGCGCACCAGGAAGCGCACGAATTCATGCGGGGTATAGAACGATCCCGTGGCTTTGCGCCCCATCCCCGCGCGCAGGTAGAATTCACCCACGGCGATATCAGCCGGCGAACCTCGGGCCGGCCGCACGGCTTCAACTTTCCCGCGATGTATCCGGATCAACGGTTCGCTCGCCACCCCGGGTTCCTGCTCCAGCAGTCCCTCGTAGATGCTGCCCAGATCTTCCACGTCCAGCGAGCCATAATGCACCCGCGTCCGCTCGTCCTGACCCGAAACAATCCACATCAGCCGATCGAGCAGCACCGCCACCGCCCGCTCACCCCACTCGATGCGGTCCAGCAGCGGTGTTGTGCCCGACCCGAAAAGTGCACCGCCAAGCGGCGCGATGCGTAACTCGGAGCACGACAGGCCCTCTCGGAAGATCGCGAACAGTGACCGCAGTCCGCCTTCCAGCATCCGGCCGGTATCGTGTCCCTGATCCAGCTGCCGCCGCACCAAGGGGCCCAACGCTCGACTGGGCGACAGCGCGTCACGCCACAACCGCGCCGAGGCGAAGCTGAACCCGGCGCCCGGTTCGGCCGGACTTTCCAGCTTCAAGATGAACAGCAGACGGTAGACCAGCACGAGCCCTTCGTGCCAGAGCACCGCCGGATCAAGCCCGGTCCGGTGCGGCAGCGCATTGATGAAGCCGGTGATTGCCGCGCGCGCCTGTCGCCGCAGGTCCTTGGTGACCCGCGCCTGATGCAACCGGGCCGCCTCCAGCACGGCCGGCAGCCGGGGCAGCCCCCGCGCCCCTGCCAGCGCCACCACAACCCGAAACGAGTCTGGCGGCGGCAGGGTCTGCCGCCACCCGTCCAGGGGGATGGAGAAATGGCTGTCGGCGCGCGACGGATCGCATAGCAACAGTCGAAGCATGTCACCATTGGTCACCAGTCCGGCGGGTTCCCCGCACGACAGCAGCACCCGCTGGGCGACCCGCGTTGGGCAGGCCCGCCAGGTGCCGGGTGAGCGGTCAACCCCGTCCAGGTCGGTGTCGCCGTCGATCGACCACACGCGCAGCTTGACGCCGCCCGGCGCTTGCATCAGCCAGCCGCCGTCCTCCGGACCATCCCGGGTGGTGACCGAAGCCTGCCGCGACCCCGGCCCGTAGCCCAGCGAACCGGCCAGCCTGGCGATAAACCGCTTATGCTCGCGCCGAGCCTTGTCGCCCCGCAGCGCCTCACGCAGCGTGTCCCAGCCGGGCACGATCCCGTTCCCCAGATCGCAAACCCTGGCCAGCCCGTCGCGCAGGAATGGCGCGGTCATGGCTGATCCGACCAGGATACAGTCGTCGAGATCGAGCGTCACGGGACCAGCATCAGCAGGCCCAGAATCCGCAACGATTCCGCTGGCAAGGATGGCCGAGCGCCGGTGACGGAGCCGAACCCGGTCAGCACGTCGGCGGCCTGTAAGCGTTGCCAGTCCTTCGCCGACGGGTCGGCCACCAGCCCCCGCAGGCGACGGCGCGGGTCGGTGCAGCAACGCCAATCGCTGACCTCTGCCTCGGTGTCGAACAGATCCGCCGTCAGCGCAACGACCGGGCCGCAGATCTCTTGGCTGCGCCGCAGCAGCCACGCGCCCGCGGTGGCGTCGTCACGCGCGATGCGGACCTGATGCCGGGTCGTGAAGGCCCCAGCAATTCTGTCGGCTATCGCCACTGCCCGAGGCGCCGCCGCCAGCATCGCCGCCGGCGCCCATGCCTCGAACTGCTGTCCCCATCGATCCTTCCAGCCGATACAGCGTTCGGCGATCGTCAGGAAATCCGGTTGTTCCGTTGCCGTACCGTCGGGACAGAGCCGCAACGCGAAGATCTCGCGCAGCAAACAATCAACCTCCACGCTATAAGTGACCAACAGCGACAGCCCGTCCGACTGCGCCGCGCTGACCCGACCGGTGCGCACCGCGGCGATCGCGCGCCGGGTCAGCGGGTGTGAGCGGCCTGGATACAAAAGGTCCTGTCCGCGATCATCACGCAGCCGATCCGGATTGGCGGTCAGCCGCACGGTCGCCGTGGCGCGCTCAAAGCCGGGCAATCCATCCAGATCCTGCATCCACCCCGGCGGCACGCGAAAGCCGTCCCCGTTTGGCGTCAGCACCGACGCGACGAACGCGGGCAGATCGATATCGCCATGCGTCTCGCGGACCGGTGGATCCGCACCCTCGCCACCGGACAGCCAGCCGTGCTGGACAGCCATGCGATCGAAACTGTGGAAGGCGCGATCGATCTCCCGCAGCAGATCACGGTAGGCCTCGCTGTCGGTATCCTCCGCCGCCAAGTCAAGCGAGTGGACCAGACGAGGCGCGCCGCTGAACAGATCTTCCGCGAAGCCCGCGAACAGCGGCTCGTGCAGGCTGGCAGGGTCGGCACCCACACCCAGCGTGTTGGGCATGAAGGATAATGACGCCCGCGCGTTCTCGTATTTGGCGATCAGCCGCAGCAGCAGTCGCTCCTCGAACGTGCCGCCCAGGAACAGATAGCGGATCGCTGGATCGTTACGCTGGCCATAGCGGTCGATCCGGCCGTTGCGCTGTTCAAGCCGGTTCGGGTTGTACGGCAGATCGAGATGGATCAGGTGAAAGCAGCGCCGGTGCAGGTTCAGCCCCTCGGCCAACGAATCGGTACTGATCAGAATGATCCCGTCTACCTCAGCGAACAGCTCCGCGGCGCGCGTCCGTTCCGCTTCCGGGTCAACCCCGCTGATGGTCAGGATCGTGCCACCCACCGCCGTCAGCGCCGCGGCGGCGGCACGCTGGCTGTCGGCATACTCGGTATAGACGATCACGTTGGCGTTCGGGTGGCTAAGCCGGATCAGTCTGACTTCCAGCACCAGGGCAGCAAGTTTCGGATCGTGCGCCGCCGCGGCCTCGCCCAGACGGATCAAGGCCAGCAGACTGTTCAAGGTCGCGTCACCCGATAGCGACGCCGCCATCTCCTCGGCTTCCAGTTCAGCGAAGTCTGCCTCCTCGGCGCTTCCCAGCACGCCGAACCGTTCAATCCGGCGCCGATAGGCGCGCAGGGCGCGCTGCCGCTGCTTCAACGGCCTGGCTCCGTAACGCTCGGCCACCACCTGTAAGGTCGCGAGGCAGGCGGCGATGGTGGACATCGACCGTTTCAACAGGCTGACGAAGGCCAGTGCATCCGCAAGTCCGCGCCGGTCACGCGACCGCTGCAGCCTCGGCGCGACCAGGGCAGACAGCGCCTTGTAAAAGTCGCCGACATGTTCGGCATCCGCGACCTCCACGCGAATCGGAATGACGATCCGCTCGCGGAACAGTGGTGCGCCGGACGCGGCCCGGATGTGCGATTTCAGCCGTCGCACCACGTGCCGGCGATACCCCGATCCGATCAGACGCCCGGCCCCGTCCACCAGGCTTGGGTCCAGCAGCGCCATCAACGATGCGAAATGCGGATCATGGCCGTCATGCGGCGTTGCCGTCAGCAGCAGTAAGCCATCGGACTGACCCGCCAGTACCTCGGCCAGGCGACGGCGCTGGTTCTCGTCGCCGACGCAATGATGCGCCTCATCGATGATCACCAGGTCCCAGCCGACCCGTTCCAGTTCCATCAGCACCCGATCGGACTTGGCGAAGTCGATCGAGGTCAGGCACAGCGCCGTCGCATCAAACGGATTGCCCCCGAGTTCCAGTCCACGCCGCGCATCCCGCAAGCTGGCGGCGTCAACGATCGGGGTAAAACGGAGGCCGAAGCGGACGCGCATCTCCTGCTCCCACTGGCGCAGCAGCGGGCCGGGCGGACAAACGATCAGGATGCGGTGCGCCCGCCGCCGCACCAGCAGTTCGGCGGCGATCAAGCCGGCCTGGATCGTCTTGCCCAAACCGACGCCATCCGCTAGCAGCAGTCGCGGCCGCACCATGTCCAGCGCCCGCCGCAGCGGCACGCGCTGATAGGCCTCGATCGCGACCCGGCCCGGCGGCACCGCCGAACCCGGTATCCGATCCAGCAGACGGGCGATGTGATACCGCCGCCAGTCCGCCAGCGATCCGGCGTCCTCGGGCCGAGGATCGGTGCGCAGCACGCAAAGCGCCTCGTTGGGATACAGCACATCCCATTCCAGCCCGGCCAGATCGCCGCCGCAGCACGCCAACCGCACGCGTTGCTGCGGCCCCAGGGCCTCCACCTCGGTGACATCCCACTCCAGTCCGCGGGCCGCGACCTTGATCCCGACCGACACTTCCATGCACGCTTCCCGTCGAAACGCGGGCACGGAAACATCAAGAGATTGCCAAACCCTTAACGCCGCATCCTCAACCTCGCGTCGAAGGACGCCCATGCCCGCGTCGGAGGACGCATATGCCCGCGTCGAAGGACGCATATGCCCGCGTCGAAGGACGCATATGATCGCATTGACGGCTCGGTTCGCCGGCAAGGCCGCCGTGGTCTGGGCGGTCAGCTTCTACCCGACTATGAGACCCTTCCGCGGCCCGATCGGCCGGAACCAGAGGACACCGTCATGACCATCCGCCTGACCCGCCAACGCGACGGCGCCGTCGCCACCATCGCCATCGACAACGTCGCCCGTCTGAACTGCCTCGGCCACGCCCAGATCACCGGGTTCATCGACGCCGTCACCACCTTGGCTAACGATCCCGACCTGCGTGTGCTGATCGTCACCGGTCAGGGCGACCGCGCCTTTATCGGCGGCGCCAACCTGCACGAGTTGGCCGAACTGAACCCGGCCAAGGCACGCGATTTCCTGACCCTGATCCACCGCATGTGCAAGGTCCTCCGCGACCTGCCGGTTCCCGTCATCGCCAGGGTCAACGGCTTCTGCCTCGGCGCCGGCCTGGAGGTGATGGCCGCCTGCGACATGCACATCGCCAGCGACAACGCGATGTTCGGCATGCCCGAGGTCAAGATCGGCCTGCCCTCGGTGGTGGAGGCCGCGCTGCTGCCGCACCTGATCGGCTGGGGCCGCACCCGACTGCTGCTCTACACCGGCGACACCATCGATGCCCGCACCGCGCTGGAATGGGGACTGGTGGAAAAGATCGTGCCCCCGTCGCAGCTCGATGCCGCGCTGGATCGTTGGGTGACATCGATCGTCGAGTCCGGGCCCAAGGCAATCCGGTTGCAAAAGGAACTCATCCGCGAGTGGGAGGCACTACCGGTCAGCGACGCGATCGAAGCCGGCATCCGAAGCATTTCCCGAGCGTATCAGACCGATGAGCCCGCCCGCATGGTGGGTGAGGCGATCCAGCGTTTGCAGGCGCGAAAGAGCGGGTGAAACGATCGCCGGCATTGGCCGCGCGGTCTAGTTTATGCCCGATAAGCGTGATAGTGGGGTAAACCCGGTAGTGACGGCTTGGACCAGCTTTTCGGCTCAAATCCGGTGTCGCGCTCCTTCTGCATGACGTTGAGCGCCATGTGGCGACGCACGGAGAGATTGGTCGGGACTGTTGTCCAGCCGCTGCGTGACGGATCGAACCCTGGCACGCGGATAACCCGGGTTCAGGATTCTGGCGTGCGACGTCCGGCTAGCCTTGCATCAGCCTGCACCGCGTTTCCCCATCCACTACACCAGCCGCCACTGCACCAGCGTGAACGCCGGCGTGGCATCGTCATGATGCTCGAACACCGGCGCCACCGCCCCGCCGATCGGCACATCCTGCCTCGGATCGCCGAGCAGATTGCCCACCATCCGCACGTCATCAGCCCCGGGCAGTTCCACCAGCACCGCGATATAGGCACCATGCCCCTGCAACGCCGGATGCACCGGATGCCAGACGCGCTGATAGCTGTAGATCACGCCGCGCCCCTCGACCTCTCGCCAGTCCAGCGCGAAGCTGTTGCAGCGGTGGCAGATCCATTCTGGCCCCCACTGCCAATGGTTGCATGCCCGGCAAAACTGGATGAGCAGCTGCTCGCGCCGCGTCCCCTCCCAGTAGGGCGTCGACAGTCCATCGGCCCCGGCGGACGGGGCAGGCAGGCCGGCGGGCAGATACGACGTCACAGCGTGGCCTCCGAACCCAGGATCAACGAGCTGACAGGCGTCACCATCGGGCCGCCGATGACGATCACCGCGTCGCTGTTCGGTGCCTGATTGACCGCCACGCCCCGGATCTGCCGCACCGCCTCGTTCACCAGTTCCAGACCGTGCATGTAGCATTCGGCCAGGTTGCCACCGCTGGTGTTCAGCGGCATCCGTCCGGACAGCGCGATCAGATTTTCCAGCCGCAACAGATCATTCGCTTCCTCCGGCGCGCAGAACCCATGCTCCACCAGACTCATCATCACGCCGCCAGTAAAGTTTTCATAGCACTGCACGACGCCGATATCCTTCGGTCCCAGCTTCGCCATCTCATAAAGATCAGGCGCCACCGTGGCGAAATGACTGCTGGGATAATTCGGCGCATTGTGGATCGGCGCCGCGCAGCGATGATCCGAACCGCCGGCAACCCCCAGCAGGTAGCTGGGCTTGTGCGCCAGGTCCTTCGCGCGATCGGCGGACATGATGATCACCGCCGCCGCGCCATCATTCTCCAGACAGCAATCGAACAGATGGAATGGCTCCACGATCCAGCGCGAGGCATCATACTTCGCCGCGTCCAGCGGCCGCCCATACATTACCGCCCGCGGATTGGTCTGCGCATGGTGATACGAGGCCAGGGAGATCGCCCGCAGCGCCGCCTGCTTCACGCCGTGGTCGTGCATGAAGCGCACCACCTTCATGACGAATTTCTGCGCCGGCGACATCACCCCGTAGGGGATGGTGAACGCATCATCGCCCGACGCCAGCGGCGCTCCCGTACCCAATCCGAACCGCGCGAACTGCCCCTGAGCCAACGCTCGGAAGGCCACCACGCAATCCGCCATGCCCGACGTCACCGCCGCCGCCGCGTTGCCGATCGCCGCCGCGACACCACCGCCCCCGCCGCCCCACTGCATGTTGGAAAACCGCAACTGCCTGGTCCCCAGCGCCGCGGCCAGCCGAGACGGGTCGTTACGGTCATTCGAATAGGACGCGAACCCATCGATCGCCTTCGGATCGATCCCGGCATCCTTCGCCGCCGCCAGGATCGCCCGCAGCGCCAGCTTGAATTCACTGTCGGGCGACTGGCCGTGCCTGTAATAGTCCGTCTCGCCGATGCCGGCGATCACCGTCTTTCCTCGTAACGTTCGTTCGGTCATGTGCTTGCCCCCGCAACCTCAGTTTGCACCGGGTCCACCGCCAAGGCCAGCCGCGCCCCCGGTCTTGCGAAAACGGCTTCCCGTTGCGGCGAAAGCGCGCGCTATACTGTCGCCCGCGGGACCGGTTCAGAAAGCACGGCCCGCATCCGCCAGGCGTGCGATGTCTGGCAACAGGGAGGCTAACGATGAACGTTCCGGTCAATCCGGACCCTCGGGCAGACGCCTATGCCACGCCGATCGAACGGATCGACGTCAGTAATCCGCATCTGTATCAGAACGATCGCTGGCGCCCATACTTTGAGCGGCTGCGCCGGGAGGACCCGGTCCACTGGTGTGAAAACGGCATGTACGGCGCCTTCTGGTCGATCACCCGCTACCGCGACATCATGGCGGTGGATACCAGTCACCGGGCGTTCTCCTCCGATGCGCTGATGGGCGGCATCGTGCTGCGCGACCTGCCGATGGACTTTCGCCGGCCCAGCTTCATCTCAATGGACCCGCCCAAGCACGACGAGCAGCGCAAGATCGTCGCCCCGATCGTCGCGCCGATGAATCTCGCCAACCTGTCCGGCACGATCCGTGAACACGTCGGCCGCATCCTCGATGATCTGCCGCGCGACGAAACCTTCGACTGGGTGGAGCGTGTCTCGGTCGCGTTGACCACCCAGATGCTGGCGACGCTGTTCGATTTCCCGTTTGAGGAGCGGACCAAGCTGACCCACTGGTCCAACGTGGCCACGGTGAACACCCGTGCCGGCACCGAAGTCGACTCCGAAACTAAGCGCAACGAAATTCTGGACGAGGCGGTGCAATACTTCACCGAACTGTGGCACCGGCGGGCAAACGAGCCGCCAAAAGCCGACCTGATCTCGATGCTGGTGCATGGCGACGCCACCCGCGACCTGCCGTCGCGGCCGTATGAGTTCATGGGCACGCTGCTGCTGCTGATCGTCGGCGGCAACGACACCACCCGCAACTCGATCTCCGGCGGGGTGCTGGCGTTGAACCAGCACCCCGATCAATACCGCAAGCTGCGTGAGCATCCCGAGCTGGTGACCAGCATGGTGCCGGAGATCATCCGCTGGCAGACACCGGTGATCCATATGCGTCGCACCGCGCTGCAAGACACCAACCTCGCCGGCAAGACGATCCGCAAAGGCGACAAGGTCGCGATGTGGTACCTGTCCGGCAATCGCGACGAGGACGCGATCGATCACGCCGATGATTTCATCATCGACCGCGCCCGTCCGCGCCAACACCTCTCGTTTGGGTTCGGTATCCATCGTTGCGTCGGCAATCGCCTTGCCGAGATGCAGTTGACCATCCTGTGGGAGGAAATCCTCAAGCGGAACCTGCCGATGATCGAAGTCGTCGACGAGCCGACCCGCGGCTACTCCAATCTCCTGCGGTCAATCGGCTCGTTGCCGGTACGTATTCCCGCAGGCGATTGAACATGACGATATCGTACCATGGTCACATCGCCCATCACGCAATGCGGTGGCCGGACTCCGTTGCCGTCATCGATCTCGACAGCAACCGGCGGCACACCGATCGACGCTCGGGTTGCCCACCTCACCGGATCGTTCCGTGGGGGTCACCGCGCAGCGGGACTTACGCAACGAAAAAGCCCAGTCCGTTCAGCGCTGTTTTTGCCGCAAAATACTTGAGTTTCGCAGCAGCCGAGAGCAGATGGAGGGAGGCTCCAACCGGAAATAGAAGTGACAATGAATCCTGAGCATGAACAGGCTATCCGGGATCGAGCCTACGCGATCTGGGAGGAGGGCGGCCGTCCCTTCGGCAAGGCCGTAGATCATTGGATGGGAGCCGAAGCCGAGATTATGGGCGCTAGCCAGGACGGCGTTCCGGACTACTACAGAGCAATAGCGAATGAGTTGGTTACGGTCCATATGCGGCTGATGCAAATGGAAGAGCCGTTGATTTCACAATCCGGTCCTGTGCGCCGTCTGAGTGCTGTTATTCGATCTGCCGCCGCGTTGTTGATGGTTCCAATAAATCTTGCCGTCCCGAATAGTATTGGAGCCTCTCTACACAAGGACTCAGATAGGGACTATCAAGATTTACTGATTTCTATCTATCGATGCACGATGACCGGCGCTCACATATACTTTGAAGATAGCTTACACGAGTGGTGTGAGCAGAATAATGTCCCCATTGAAAGTTCTCTGCATCGGAAGTGGGCTTCCGTGCGGACCAAAATCGCCGCGGAGTTATCGAAGCGAAGCCTCAAGTTATTTGATGGGCTTGAACCACCTAAAGCACCAACAGCACCTGACGTTATTCGTGCCGCCACCTCAGTTTTGAGCAAAGACAGAGCGGCGATATGGCTTGACTACCTAGATGCGGTCGCCATCATTCGGAATAAGCTTTCCCACTCACGGCCCAGTTTATCAGTTAGTCAGCAAGATCGGCTGCGTAAGGCAGGTTTGGGCTCAATCATCAATGAGAATGCACTCTTGCGCTTTGACGCCCATATGCTGCCGAATACTATTCAGAACCTCATCAATTTTTTTGGCGAAATTGAGATGGTGCGTTCGTCACGTAAGACCGGATAATTTCCCATTATGGTAAAAGCGGCGGAGCCACGCCGCATACCTCGCTTTATAGCATAGCACCGCGCGCTGCCCCAACGCTATCCACCCAGCCCAAACGTCCGCTCAGCCCCGCATCCCCAACCGCCGCGACGCGATCCGCGCGCCATCCGCCATCGCCCGCAGCTTCGCCCACACCACGTCTTCCGCGACCCGCCCACGCCCGGCCGAGGTGTCAAAGCCGCAATCCGTCCCGGCTTGCACCCGCGTCGGATCACCGACCACCTGGGCGACGCGTTCCAGCCGATCCGCCACCACCTCGGGGTGCTCGACGAAATTGGTCAACGGGTCGATCACGCCCGCCACAACCACCTGGCCGTCGTCCAGCGGAAGATCCTTCAGACACCGGTATTCGTGCGCGTGCCGCGGATTGGCGAACGGCAGCACCCAGCCGCCGACCTTGGCCCGAGCGATCGCCGGCAGGATGTCGTGCAGATCGACGTCGCAGTCGTGCGGCGCCTCATAATTGCCCCAGCAGGCGTGAATCCGCACCCGGTCCTTGGGAATGTTCGCCAGTGCCTGATTGATCGTCTCCACCACGCGTTCGGCGAAATCGATGAACTCACCCAGCGGGCGATCCTGGAAAGAAACGTGCCGCTCCAGCGCCAGATCCGGCGCATCGATCTGCAACAGGAACCCGGCCCCGACGATCGCCTCGTATTCCACCCGCAGCGCCTGACCCAGCGCGTGAAGATAGCCGTCCTCGGTGTCGTAGTGCGCGTTCTGCAGCGCCGCGGCGATGATCCCCGGTGACGGCGCCGTCATGAACGGTTCCGCGAAGCCGCCTTCGACCTCGGCCAGCGTCGCCAGGAATTCGTCGCATTCCGCCTTCACCAGGGCCGGATCCAGGTACGCCACCGCGCCGATCGCCTGCGGCAGGGCACCCCGGTTGCTGACCGACCGCCGCACCCCGTCCTGTTCGGTCGCCCAGGCGCGGTAGCCCGGATACTTGACGACATCCGCCATCGGCCGGCGGATCCAGCTGCCGCCGAAGCCACTCATCCGGCGGCGCACATACAGAAAGAACGCCTCGCGCTGCTGCTCGCCGTTGTTGCCGACATCGATGCCGCAGGCGATCTGCTGGCGCACCACATGACGGGTGGCAAGCTTGGCGGCGGCGTCCAGTGCCGCCTCATCGATCGCCTCGCCCTCCGCACGCCGAGCATACAGTTCCGTCAACGCCGCCGGACGCGGCAGGCTGCCGGTATGCGTGGTCAGGATGCGCGCGCGGCTGGTCAGCATCAGATCGCACTGCCCAGACTGGCGGTTTCGCCGGCGCGACCCTCGAAAAACGTATTGTAGCCGAACAACCCGACCGCGCCGCCGGTGTGCAGGAACACGATCGTCTCGCCCCTGGGCAAGCCACCCTTGCGGATCAGATCGATCATGCCGGCCATCGCCTTGCCGGAGTAGACCGGGTCCAGCAGAATGCCTTCTTCCTGCGCCAGCATCCGCACTGCCTCACCCATGCCTTCGGTCGGTCTGCCATAGCCGGCGCCGACATAGTCGCAGTTCGCCACCACCGCCTCGCGCGGAATGTCGCCCCGCATGCCGACGTATTCGGCGGTCGCCAGAGCCAACCGGTAGACGTTCGCTTCCTGCGCCTCGCGGGCCAGCCGCACGCCGATCCCCAGCACCGGAACGCCCGCGTTCATGCCCTCCAGCCCGACCAACAGACCCGCCTGGGTGCCGGCGCTGCCGGTCGCGGTCACGATGCGGTCGATCCGCAGCCCGATCTCATCGGCCTGCTGCATCAGCTCCTGCGCGCAGGAAACATACCCCAGCGCCCCGACGGTGTTGGAGCCGCCGCCCGGGATGACATAGGCGGCCTCCCCGGCGGCCCGCAGCTCGGCGCCCTTCTTCTCGGCTTCGGCGTTCATGTCGGCACCACCCGGCCGATACTCGATCCGGCAGCCGAAAAGCTTGTCCAGCAGCACGTTGCCGCTGCCCAGGTAGTCGCGGTCGTTGGTGTCGATCCGATGCTCCAGCAGCGCCGTGCAGGTCATGCCGAACTTGCGCGCCACCGCCGCGGTCTGCCGCACGTGGTTCGACTGCACCGCGCCCTGGGTGACGATGTGCGTAGCCGCCTGCGCCTTCGCCGCACCGATCAGCCATTCCAGCTTGCGCACCTTGTTGCCGCCGGTCGCCACCACCGTGCAGTCGTCCCGCTTGATCCAGATCTCCGGCCCGCCCAGCGTCCGGGTCAGGTTGTCCAGCCGCTCCAGCGGCGTCGGGGCCGGGAACAGGCGAACCCGCGGAAATCGGGCAAGATGCATCGACGTTCTCCTGAAACGATTGTTTTGGCGATCGATTAAGGTTTAATTTGCGTCATCCTGTCTCTTTCAGCAATTCGGCCACGAAGTAGACACCGATGATCGCCATCATCGCCAGGATCATCACCGGGGGTCATCGCTCCACAGGGTCCGTCGCTCCACGGAAGTCGTCGGCTCCGGGCAGGCAAAGCAGCAAAAGGCATGAACATGCACATCATTCGTCGGCAAGGCTGGGAAGTCTCGGAACGCGAGGTGAGCTCCGAACATGCGGTGCTGAACCGTCGTTCGCTGCTGGCCGGCGCGGCGGCCATGACCATCGTGCCGCCGTTGATCGCGCGGGCCGACGTCCCGGTCAACCCCGACTTCAAGCCGGACCGCCCGCTGACCGCCGCGAAATACGCCACCACCTACAACAACTACTATGAATTCGGCGATAGCAAGGACATCTGGCAGGACGCCCAGGCGCTGAAGCAGCGTCCCTGGACCATCCAGCTCGCCGGGATGCTGAAGCAGCCCCGCACCATCGGGATCGACGACCTGTTGAAACAGGTCTCCTTGCAGGAGCGGATCTACCGCCACCGCTGCGTCGAGACCTGGGCGATGACCGTGCCCTGGACCGGCTTTCCCCTGGCCCAACTGGTGAAACTCGCCGAACCCCTGGGGTCGGCGAAGTATATGGTGTTCGAAACCGCGCAGGACAAAGTGATGTCCGGCCTTAGTGCACCTTTCTATCCGTGGCCTTACATCGAGGGTGTGACGATCGACGAAGCCACCAACGATCTCGCCTTCATCTCCACCGGCCTGTACGGCAAGCCAATGCCGCCGCAGAACGGCGGACCGATCCGCGTGACCCTGCCGTGGAAATATGGTTTCAAATCCGCCAAGGCCATCGTGAAGATCACCTTCACCGACAAGCGGCCGACCACATTCTGGGAAGCGCTGGGGCCGTCCGAGTATGGCTTCTGGGCCAACGTCAATCCGGACGTCCCCCACCCGCGCTGGAGCCAGGCGACCGAACGGCTGCTCGGCAGCGACGAAAGAGTGCCAACACGAATATTTAATGGCTATGCTGGTCAGGTCGCCGCGCTATACGCTGACCGCAAGAACGAGAAGCTGTTCATGTGATTGCCCAACGTGTCCTGGCCGTGCTGTCCGCCACGCTTCTGGTCGCCGCCGTCGCCGTCGCGACGTTTGGGCCGGAAAGCATCACCCTCGGCCAGGCGCTGGATCTGCTCGACCATGACGTGATCACCCAGTTGCCGGCGTGGTCGACCCGCACGCTGGGCGGATGGGCCTGGAACGCCGTCATCCAGCCCCTGCTGATCCGGCCGGACTGGCTCATCCCGGCATCGGCCGGGATCGTCTGCCTCGGCCTGTCGCTGTCGCTGTTCAACCGCAAGACACCGCACCGGTCCCACCGGAGAAGCTGACCCAACCGCCTCGGCAGGGGTAGCAACAGCCCCACACGAAGGTGCTAACGTTTCGGAACCGCGCTATAATCGAAAAGTTAACATTCCGTCTTCGGGCGAATAATGCTCTAGTTCCCGCCGCATGTCCGGCACCGCCGCCCCAACCCGTACGACCACCGCCGCGGGGGAAACCGTTAGCGCCGGCTATGCGCTGATCGGGTCGTTCATCTGCCTCATTCTCCTGGTCTTGGCGGCGACCGCATTGGCCGTCTGGGACGGCCGCCGCAGCGCCATCCGCGAATACGAGGATCGCGAGGTCCGGCTCGGCGTCATCCTGGCCGAACAGGCTAGCCGTGCGCTGCAGACCGCCGATCTGGTGGTGGCCGCGACGGTCGATCAGATCAAGGCCGGCGGGGTTCAGACGGATGACGATCTTCGCGTCGAGATGGCCAGCGAGGCGTTCCACGACGAGCTGCTCCAGAAGCTGCGCAACCTGCCCCAGCTAGATGCGCTCACGGTGCAGGATCGCCAGGGGCAGGCGGTGAACACCTCCCGTTTCTGGCCGTCGGCCGGACGCGATCTCTCACCGGGGGACGTGTTTCATCACTTTCGCCTGCAACCCGACAGCGGCCCCTACCTAAGCAACCAAGAGCGCGGCCGTTTGTCCGACGAATGGACGTTTTTCCTGTCGCATCGGATCGCCGGCCGCGATGGCCGCCTGATCGGCATCGTCAGCGCCACGATTTCGTTGAAATTCTTCTCCGATCTGTTCGAGGCCGTCGATCGTGACAACACCGAGTTGATTACCCTGTTGCGCCGGGATGGCACCATCCTGGCGCATCACCCGGAAAGCCCGGCCCTGATCGGCCTTCGCCTGCCAGACGGTTCGCAATGGTATCGGATGCTCGCCGCGGGCGGCGGCGTGTTCGAGGCCAGGGGCTTCGTTAGCGGCGGGCCACGTTCCGTCTCGGTTCGTCCGCTGCGCGACTATCCGCTGGTGATCGACGTCGGCACCGACGACAACGTCGCCCTCAGCGGCTGGCGCCGCCAGGCCGGCTATACCGGCCTCGGGTTCGCCATCATCCTGATCACCCTGTTCGGTTTTCTCACGCTGTCGCGCCGGCAGTTCCGCCGGCTGACGATCAATGCCCGTGACCTTGCCACCGCCGCCACAGCGCTGCGCCACAGCGAGGCGGCGCTGGCGGCGAAATCCAGGGTGCTGGAAACCACCTTGCGCTACATGGACCAGGGGATCATGATGATCACCGCCGACCGCAGGGTCGTGGCCTGGAATGTCCGCGGCGCGGCGCTGCTGGACCTGCCCGAGGCCCTGCTGGCCAGCGAGCCGACCTTCGACGAGGTGCAGGCGCATCAGTGGCGGATCGGCGAATTCGCCAAGACGCCGACGGAACTCAAGCTCGCGATCGAAGCCGGCGGCATGCTCGAAGTGCCGCACCTGTATGAGCGGCGGCGGCCGAACGGTCGGGTGCTGGAGATCCGCAGCGTGCCGATGCCCGACGGCGGACTGGTTCGCACCTATGCCGACATCACCGACCGCAAGCTGGCCGAGGAAGCCGCTGCCGCGGCGCGCGATCAGGCCGAGGCGGCCCGCGCCACCGCCGAGACGGCCAATCGAGCCAAAACCGAGTTCCTGGCCAACATGTCGCACGAGATCCGCACGCCGATGAACGGCATCATCGGCATGAACGAGCTCATGCTCCGCTCCGATATCTCCGAGACCCAGCGTGAATGGGCGCTCGGAATTCGGGAATCTGCCCACGCGCTGGTGCGCGTCATTGACGACATCCTGGATATTTCCAAGCTGGAAGCCGGCAAGGTTGAACTGGAATGCAACAGCTTCCAGCTCGGCGATATCATACGCGCCGCGGCCGCGGTGCTGCGCCCGTCCGCGTTCGAAAAGGGGCTGGGCTTTGCCTGCGTCATCGATGTTACTGCGGAACGATGGCTGCGGGGCGACGCGTTTCGATTGCGCCAGGTGCTGCTCAACCTGATCGGCAACGCCATCAAGTTTACCGAACAGGGTCACGTGTCGCTGCGCGCCGATGCCGATCCCGCCAGCCCGTCGGTGTTTCGCATCGATGTCGAAGATACCGGCATCGGCATGGCGCCGCGGATCCTGGATCGGCTGTTCCAGAAATTCGCCCAGGCCGACAGCTCGATCACCCGCCGCTTCGGCGGCACCGGCCTGGGGCTGGCGATCAGCCGTGAACTGATCGAGTTGATGAAGGGTCAATTGACCGCCGAAAGCAGCGAAGACAAAGGCAGTCGTTTCAGGATCGTCCTGCCGCTGCCAGACGGGGCAGAGGTGCCGGCGACCGCGGCGACCTGCGCTGAACCCGCGGCCGCCTCTCGTGCCCTGCGCGTCCTGGTCGCCGATGATAACGCCATCAACCGGCGCCTGCTGATCGCGCTGCTGGTCGGCGCCGGACACACCGTCAGCACCGCGACCAATGGCCGCAAGGCGGTGGAAGCGGTGACCCGTGAAGCGATCGAGATCGTGCTGATGGATGTGCAGATGCCGGTGATGGACGGCATTCAGGCGACCGCGCATATTCGCGCCCTGCCGCCGCCCAAGTGCCATGTCCCGATCATCGCCCTGACCGCCGACGCGCTGCACGGCGCCGCCGAACGTTATCTCGGTGTCGGAATGGATGGCTATCTGAGCAAGCCGCTGTCCGGCCCGGAGCTGTTCGACACCTTGAACCAGTTCACCGCGCAGCAGCGGCCAAGGCGGTCAACCGTGGCCGGCATGCCGGCGGTGGATGCCGCGGCGATCGAGACGCTGCGTACGTTCCTGCACCCGGCGCAGATCAAGGCACTGCTGACCGAATCATTGGTGGACATCGATGCCCGCATCGGCCGGCTTGGGGATCGCCTGGACAACGCCGACGTCAAGGCGGCGGCGGCTGAGGCCCACGACCTGGTGTCGGTCACCGGTCACTGTGGCGCCTGTACCTTGACCACCCTGGCACGTGACATCGAAAAGGCCTGCAGGCAAGGTGCCGTGGTGGACGCGCTCGACGGTTTCAGGCGGATGCGGGATGCCGCGCCCAGGACCATCGATGCGCTGACCAGCCTGCGCGATACCATGGCCGATCATTGACAGCCGAACCCTGAGGACCGGACACTGAGGGTGGGATGGAGTTTGCCATGGCGCACTTGAAGACCGATCCTGCCCGTTTCGAGATCGTTAAGAACGCACTGTGTTCGGCCGCCGAGGAAATGAAGATCGTCCTGGCCAAGACCGCCTACTCGCCGCTGCTGAAGGTGGCCGGTGACTATTCCTGTGGCATCTTCGATATCGACGGCGACATGGTCGCGCAGGGACCTGACCTGCCGATCCATCTGGGCTCGATGCCGGACGCGGTGCGCGCCATCGTGCGGGCGTTCCCCGACGTCGCACCCGGTGACATATTCATCCACAACGATCCTTACGATGGCGGATCGCATCTTCCGGATGTCAACGTGGTTGCACCGGCCTTCCACCAGGGGCGCCTGCTGGGTTTCGGCTGCGTCCGGGCGCATTGGCCCGACATCGGCAGCGCCACGCCGGGCAGCTACGGCGCGGTGACCGAGATCTACGGTGAGGGACTGCGTCTGCCGCCGATACGTTTGTATCGCGACGGCAAGCCCGACCCGTCGGTCGAGGCGATCATCTTCGCCAATGTCCGTACCCCGGCCGAACGTCTGGGTGATCTGCGCGCTCAGGTGGCGGCCAATCAGCGGGCGGCGCAGCGGATGTCTGAACTGGCAACGAAATACGGCACCGATACGCTGCTGGCGATCATGCGGGAGTTGCTGGATTATTCCGAAACGATGATGCGCGCGGCGTTGCGGGCGCTGCCGGACGGTCAGGCCGAGTTTACCGATATCTTTGACGGCGACGGCGTCATCGGCCCGAACGAAACCGCGGACGCCACCTTCAAGGTCCATCTCAGGATCACCAAGTGCCGCGATACCATCACGGCCGATTTCACCGGCTCTGATCCGGCCGTCGCCGGGCCGATGAACGCGCCGCTGACGGTGACCGCGTCCGGCGTGTTCTGCGCGCTGAAGATGATCGTCGATCCGAAAAGCCTGATCCCGCCGAACTCCGGCGCCTGGCGCCCGGTGACGGTCACCGCGCCGCCAGGCTGTGTGGTGAACGCCCAACATCCATCGCCAGTGGTCTACGCCAACCATGAGATTTCGCATCGGGTCGCCGACATGGTGATGGCGGCGCTGTTTGCCATCACCCCCGAAACGGTCATGGCCGGATCGCAGGGCACCTCGGCGGTGATCACCTTCGGCGGGGTCGATTACCGCGACGGCGATCGTTTCGTCAGTTACGAATCGGTCAAGGGCGGCTTCGGTGCGCGGCCGGTGAAGGATGGCATCAACGCCGTGGCCAGCACCGTATCCAACATGAGCAACACGCCGATCGAGATCCTGGAAATGAGTTTTCCGCTGCGCGTCGAGGAATATGCCCTGGTGCCCGACAGCGGCGGCGCCGGCACCTTCCGCGGCGGCCTCGGCGTGCGCCGGGTCTGGCGGGTGCTGGAGAATCAGGCGCATGCCGCGGTCTGCTGTGAGCGCACGGTGACACCGCCGTTCGGTCTGGCTGGCGGCCTGCCCGGCGCGCCCGCCAGGCTGGAGCTGATCGCACCGCGCTCGAACCCCCGCACGCTGACCAGCAAGGGCGGGTTCCTCGCACCGGCCGGTTCGTTGGTCGTGCTTCAGGCGCCGGGCTCGGGCGGTTACGGACCACCCCACGGGCGGGATCGCACGGCGCTTTCCGAAGACCTGCTGGACGGCTACGTTACCCCAGCGGAAGCGCGCCGGCTCTATGGCGCCGATCCGGCCTGAGACAACATACCTGCCCGAGACAACAGAAGGGAAATCTCATGTCGCAATCACTGCCGTTCGTGCCGCAGAAGGGATCCTACAAGATCGAGGTCGAAGCGGGAAAATCCTATTGGTGGTGCGCCTGCGGCCAGAGCAGCACGCAGCCGTTCTGCGACGGCAAGCATAAGGGGTCGGGGTTCGCGCCGATCAAGTTCGAGGCCGACGAGACCAAGGTGGTGTCGTTCTGTGGCTGCAAGGGAAGCGCCAAGGCGCCGCTCTGCGACGGGTCGCACAAGAACCTGCTGTAGCGAAGGTCACGGCTGGAGGTTTACCCGCGATAGTCGCCTTCACGCGATCGCCTGAGGTTGAGCCAACCTCAGGCGTGAATCGCCCTCTGAAACAATCAAAGTCCGGTCCATCGCGCGACAGGCAGTTCACGTCCCGCCAATTCCCGTCCGGGGCTGAATCGTCCCCGGACAATCGCTCTACGCAGCGGCGATCAGCTGTTCGATCTGCGAGCGGGTATCCGCGACCAGACCGGTTATCTCGCCGGTCGAGCTTGCCGAACGCTGTGCCAGGTTCTTCACCTCGGAGGCGACCACCGCGAAACCTTTGCCGGCATCGCCAGCCCGCGCCGCCTCGATGGTCGCGTTCAGCGCCAGCAGATTGGTCTGGCTCGAGATGCCCGAAATATCAGCGGCCACTCGGCTTATCCGATCCAGCATGCCCGTCATGACCCGCTCGGTCTCCCGCACCGCCGATCGGCGGGCCGATATGTCCGTCGCGTATAGCACGGTCCCCCGCAGCCCCCCTTCCACGTCACGCAGTGGCTGCACGGTACCCGACAGGAACAGGACCTGTCCCTCGCTGTCGCGCACCTCGACGTCGCGGCTGAGCGATGTGCCGGAAGCCAGCGTGTCGCGGTCGGCTTCGGTGAACAAGCGCGCGAGCGACAGATCTGCCTGGCCGCCGGCTTCCGTTGACGACAGGCCAAACAGCGTCAGAGCCAACTCGTTCAGCCGAACCACCGCCCCCTGCGTGTCCCATTCGACCACGATGTTGGACCGCTCGATAGCCTCCAGCCGGGCAGCGGCCTCGACCGCGCGCAGCTTCGTTTCGGTGATGTTGGCCTGCACCGAAACAAAGCGCTCCAGCGCCCCGTCCGCTCCCATCACCGGATTGATCGACAGCGAGACCCAATAGGGTTGGCCCGCCTTGCTATAGTTGAGAATTTCCTCATAGAAGGCCTCTCCCCGGCGTAGGCATTCCCTGACGCGCCGCACCGTGTCGGGATCGGTGTGGCGTCCCTGCAGCAGGGCGCCCGGCTTGCTGCCCATGGCCTCCTCGGCGGTGTAGCCGGTCAGCCGAGTGAAGCCCGGATTGACGTACTCGATGCAACCGCGCGGATCAGCGATGATGACGCTGTTATCGGTCTCGTCGGCGACCAGTGACAGCATCGCGAAGCTTCGCCGGCGCTGCTTCTCCGCGGTGATGTCGGTGGCGAACTTCACCACCTTCACCGGCCGGCCGGCGGGGTCGAACACCGGGTTGTAGCTCGCCTGAATCCAAACCTCCCGTCCGCCCTTGCCGATCCGGCGGAATTCGGCTGCCTGGAATTCACCGCGGCGCAACGCGTCCCAGAAGGCCCGGTAGGCGGGCGCGTCCCGATCCTCAGCCGACATGAACATCGCGTGCTTTTGGCCACGAACCTCCTCCAGCGTATAGCCCATGGCGGACAGGAAGTTGGAGTTCGCGGTCAGAATGGTGCCGTCGAGTGCGAACTCGATGACCGCCTGAACGCGGTTGATCGCGGTGATCTGGGCCTGCTGGTCGGCGGTGCGTTGCTTGACGGCGGTGATGTCGGTGGCGAACTTCACCACTTTCCAAGGCCGGCCGGCGGCGTCCAACACCGGGTTGTAGCTCGCCTGGATCCAGACCTCCCGTCCGCCCTTGCCGATCCGGCGGAATTCGGCCGCCTGGAACTCGCCCCGGCGCAGCGCCTCCCAGAAGGCGCGGTAGGCGGGGGCATCGCGCTCGTCGGGCGGCACGAACATCGCGTGCTTCTCGCCGCGTATTTCCTCAAGCGCGTAGCCCATCGTCGCCAGGAAGTTCGGGTTGGCGGTCAGGATCGTGCCGTCGAGAGCAAACTCGATCACGGCCTGCACGCGATTGATCGCGGCGATCTGGCTGGTGTAATCCACCGAACGCTGCTTGGCGGCGGTGATGTCCGTAGCGAACTTGACCACCTTGGTGACCCGCCCCGCGAAACCGCGGATCGGTGTGTAGGTGGCCTGTAGCCAGACCTCCCGCCCATCCTTGCCAATGCGGCGGAACTCCCCGGCCTGGAATTCGCCGCGGCGAAGCGCCTCCCAGAAGGCAAGATAGGCAGCAGTCTCGCGCTCTTGGAGCGGTACGAACATCGCATGTCGCTTGCCACGCACGTCTTTCGCGGCGTAGCCCATCGTTGCCAGAAAGCGGTCGTTGCCGCGTAGCACCCTGCCATCCGGCGTGAACTCGACCACTGCCTGCGTCCGCTCGATCGCAACTGCTCGTGCCCGGGCACTATTCCATGTCAACATCATCGTCCAGCCGCTCTCCAGCTATCATCCAATATGAAGGATGACAGGCCAGGTGCTAATTTTTGGTAAATTACCTGAAGCACACGGATACGACGATCGTAACGGGCGCGGTGGACCTGGATAAGCAGTCAGGCAGACGGGCCAAACCGGATTGATAGTTGACGGCCTGACAACCGATCGAACGACTAGTACCCGATCGCAGAGTGCGAGAGACGCGAAGCGTCCACGAGGAGCCGCGTGAATCGGCTACTTCGAACATATCGCGACGTATCGCGCTTCACCGATGCGCGATCTAGCCGGCCGCCAAACAGTTGGCGGGAGTAGCGCGTGTGCAATTGGCTCATCCCGCCACGTGATGAATCCGGGGGACATAGACTCCGCACCCGGAAGTCAAGCGATCCCCTACAACCCCTCGAACAGCACCGTGGTGATATAACGCTCGGCGAACGACGGGATGATGACCACGATCCGTTTCTCCGCCATCTCCTCCCGCTTCGCCACCTTCAGCGCCGCCGCCAACGCGGCGCCTGAGGAAATGCCGCCAGGGATCCCCTCGGTCCGCGCCAGCCGCCGCGACATCGCCAGGGTTTCGTCATTGCTGACCCCGATGACCTCGTCGATCGCCTCGGTGTTCAGCACCTCCGGCACGAAGCCGGCGCCGATGCCCTGGATCGGGTGCGGCCCGGGCTTGCCGCCGGACAGCACCGCACTGGCCGTGGGCTCCACCGCGATCATCTTCAGGCTGGGACGCCTGGGCTTCAGCGCCTGGGCCAGGCCGGTCAGCGTGCCGCCGGTGCCGACGCCGGCGACGATCGCATCGACCTCGCCCCTGGTGTCGTACCAGATTTCCTCCGCCGTCGTCTTGATGTGGATCGCCGGGTTGGACGGGTTGCCGAACTGGTTCGGGCTGACCGAACCGGGGGTGGTTTCCAGCAGTTGCCCGGCACGCGCCACGGCGCCGTTCATCCCCGTCTCGCGCGGCGTCAGTTCCACTTCCGCGCCCAGGAAGCTCAGCATCTTGCGGCGCTCGATCGACACGCTTTCCGGCATCGTCAGGATCAGCCTGTAGCCGCGCGCCGCCGCCACGAACGCCAGCCCGATCCCGGTATTGCCCGAGGTCGGCTCAATGATCGTCCCACCCGGCTTCAGCTTGCCCGCTTCCTCCAGCGCCACGATCATGTTGACGCCGATGCGGTCCTTCACGCTGGCGATCGGATTGAAGAACTCCAGCTTCAGCACGACGTCGGCGGTGATGCCTTCCTCGGCGAGGATCTTCGGGATGCGCACCAGCGGCGTGTTGCCGATCGTCTCGGCGATGCTGTCGTAGATGCGGCCGCGCAAGGGGCGGTCGAAGACAAGCGGCTTGTGATCGGATGCCATGGCGATGTTCCTTTTCCCCGGATCGCCGCCCTCAGGCCTGCCACGCTTGGCGCCCCAGGCTCGGCGGCCCAGGCTTGGCTTGACGGTACAGGCATGGTGGCGGTTTGTCGGGACGCATAGAACGCCAGAATTTCCCGTGCTGACAAGGCGGCATGGGATGGAACGAAAATGCAACTGATAGCCGCTTGATTTTGCCATCGCCTGCGCCAAATTCCCAGCCTGATGCAACGCCGCCCGCTCCCCGGCTTGGCAATCCGCCGACCCGGCGCACTGCTCTGCCACATGAAAACCCTGCTTGGCGCCTTGCTGATCGCCGCCACCACGATCGCGATCGCCGACCCCGCACACCCCCAGCCCAGCCGCCCCGATCCGGCGGCGACGACTGGCCCCATTCCCACCGGCCTGGCGCCCACCGGTCCCAGTCCCACCGGTCCCGCGCCGACCGGCCCGGCGCCCACCGAACCCATTCTGGCCGCCCCCATTCTCACCGGTCTCGCCGCCTTCGGTGACTGGCGCGACGATGCGCCCGGCGTCGTTCGGAAGATCACCGCTGCTGACCTCCCGGCGCCATTCGCCAGCCGCTCGTCGGCCCGAGCGGCCGGTGTCGTCGAGCGACCGGCCGGGGCGAGGCCGCAGCTGCCGGCGGGGTTCCAGGCCGCGGTTTTCGCCACCGGCCTGGACCAGCCGCGCACCATGCGCACCGCACCGAACGGCGACATCTTCGTGGCCGAAAGCGGCGCGGGCCGCATCCGCGTGCTACGGCCGGCCAAACGCTTGGCCCGGCCAGACGCGGCCGCGACCTTCGCATCCGACCTTGATCTGCCATTCGGCATCGCCTTCTGGCCGCCTGGTCCGGCGCCGCGGTTCGTCTATGTCGGTGAGACCGGCCGCGTGGTGCGCTATCCTTACCAGATCGGCGATCTGCGGGCGCGCGGGCCGGCCCAGGTTGTCGTGCGCCGGCTGCCCGAGGGCGGTCACTGGACCCGCGACATCGTGTTCTCACAAGACGGTTCCCGGATGTTCGTCGCGGTCGGATCGGCCGGCAATCTCGATCGCGATCTGACCGGATCGTCGCCCGCCAACCTTGCCCTCGGCGCCGCCTGGGGCGACAACACCAACCGCGCCGACGTGCTGGCCTTCACCCCGGACGGCGGCGACCCGCACGTCTACGCCAGCGGCCTTCGCAACTGTTCGGCCGAAGCGATCCAGCCCGCCGGCGGTGCTCTGTGGTGCGTGGTAAACGAGCGCGATGGTCTCGGCGACAACCTGCCGCCCGATTACGCCACCCATCTCCAGCCGGGCGCGTTCTACGGCTGGCCCTGGTTCTACATCGGCGACCACCCGGACCCGCGCATGGACGGTGCTCGCAGCGATCTGGCAGGTCAGGTCACCGTTCCGGACGTGCTGATCCAGCCGCACTCGGCACCCCTCGGCCTGACGTTCTATGACGGCACGCAGTTCCCCGCGGCGTATCGCGGCGACGCCTTCGTGGCGTTGCACGGATCGTGGAATCGCGCCCGGCGCACCGGATACAAGGTCGTGCGGTTGCGTTTCCAGGATGGCCGTCCAACCGGCGTCTACCAGGACTTCCTGACCGGCTTCGTCGCGTCCGACCGGGCGGTGTGGGGCCGGCCGGTGGGGCTGACGGTCATGCGGGACGGCTCGTTATTGGTCAGCGAGGACGCCAACGGCACGATCTGGCGGATCACCTACCGGCCCGCCCCATGAGCAGCCGGGCGGCGTCGGTCCGCTTCATCCTCATCACCCTGGTGATCGACGCACTGGGCTTCGGCCTGGTGGTGCCGATCGTGCCGTCGCTGGTGCTGAAGCTGTCCGGACTGTCGGTGTCGGGTGCCTCGATGTGGGTGGGATGGCTGCTGGCGGCGTTCGCGCTGATGCAGTTCGTCTGCGCTCCGGTGCTGGGCGGCCTGAGCGACCGCTTTGGCCGGCGTCCGGTGCTGCTGCTGTCGCTCAGCGGCATCTGCGCCAATTACCTGCTGCTGGCCTGGGCGCCATCGTTGCTGTGGCTGTTCCTCGGTCGGTTGATCGCCGGGGCGACCGCGGCCAACGCGGCCACCGCGACAGCCTACATCGCCGATGTGACGCCGCCGCGAAAACGCGCCGCGCAGTTCGGCCTGGTCGGCGCCATGTTCGGCGTCGGTTTCGTCGTCGGGCCGGCCTTGGGCGGCGTCCTCGGCGCCTATGGCCTGCGCCTGCCGTTCTTCGTCGCCGCGGCACTGGCGGGCTGCAATGTGCTGTACGGCCTGCTCGTGCTGCCCGAGAGCCTGCCGCCGGCCCGCCGGCGCGCGTTCGACTGGCGGCACGCCAACCCCGTCGGCTCCTTGCGGGTGGTGATGGCGAACCGCGATCTGGCCCGCCTGGCGGTCGCCTGGGGCAGCATCTGGTTCGCGCTGGGTGCGCTTCAAAGCACGTTCGTGCTGGCCAACGAGGCCCGCTTCGGCTGGGACACCCGCCACAACGGCCTGGCGCTGGCGGTCGCCGGGCTGGGATCGGCGGTGGTGCAGGGGCTGCTGGTGCGTCGGATCGTGCCCGCGCTGGGCGAGCGCCGTGCCGCCATCATCGGCGGCATGATCGCCGCCTTCGCGTATCTGTGCATCGCCTTCGCGCCGTTCGGCTGGGTGGTGGTGGTGGGCATCGTCATCCAGTCGGTCGGGGCGATCGCCAGCCCGGCGGTGCAGGGCTTGGTGTCGGCCTCGGCCGCCGCGGACCGGCAGGGCGAGATCCAGGGGGCGCTGTCGTCGGTGCAGGGGCTGACGGCGATCGTGTCGCCGTTGATCGCTAGCTTGGTGTTTTCCGCCTTCACCGGCGCCGGCGCATCCATCCTGTTGCCCGGCGCGCCGTTCGTCGTTTCCGCGGCGGCGTACGGCCTGGTGATCTGGGCGGTCGCGGGGGTTCGCCCGGCGCCGGTACTGGTCAGTGCTGACGGCGGGACCACGGTAAATGCGGCGACGACCGGGACCGCGGGAACCAGGACCGGCGAAAATCGCTGAACACTTGGGCGCCGAAGCAGCAGCACTGCGTATGAGTTTGATGGCCGCGTCCGGGCCGATCAGCTTTGACCGCACTGCGTCGCGGCGGATGCGGCGCGCCCCTCTGTCGCGTCCGGCGTGCCAGGAAGTGCATGCCAGCAGGTGCGTGCCTGGGCCAGGCCAAACCGCGACACCAGCAGACAGTGGCGCGGGCCGGTCGCGATACCAGCGGCAGACAGAGCCGCGGGCCGGTCGCGATGGCCTACCGCGCCGCGACCGCCACGCCGGCGGCCGGCCCATCCGCCCCCCCCCGCCGCCTCGGCATTCGCCGCAACGCCAGCTCCCGCGATTGCCCCGGCGATGGCCTCGGTTCTGGCGTAGCGCTTGGCCAGCCAGGCGCAGACCATCAGCTGGATCTGATGGAACAGCATCAGCGGCAGCACGATCAACCCGATCGATTGACCGGCCAGCAGCACCGTCGCCATCGGCAGACCACTCGCCAGGCTCTTTTTGGAGCCGCAGAAGACGATGGTCACCTCATCGGCGCGGCAGAATCGCAGCAGCCGGCTGGCGTAGGTGGTGATGGTCAGCACCAGCAGCAGAAGGGCCGCATCGACCGCCAGCAGCCGGCCCAGGTCGCTGAGGCCAAGCTGATGCCAGATGCCCTGGGTCACGCCCTCGCTGAATGCGGTATACACCACCAGCAGGATCGACCCGCGATCGACCAGGCCCAGCAGCGTCCGGTTGCGCTGCGCCCAGCCGCCGATCAGCGGCCGGGCGAGCTGGCCGGCGGCGAACGGCAGCAGCAGCTGGACGATGATGTCGCCGGCGCCCTTGGTCGAAAATCCGCCCTGTGAGCTTAGCAGCAAGCCGGCCAGCAGCGGGGTCAACAGCATCCCCAGCAGGTTCGACGCGGTGGCGGCGCACAGCGCGGCCGGCACGTTGCCGCGGGCGATCGAGGTGAAGGCGATCGAGGACTGCACCGTCGACGGCAGCACAGACAACAGGATCAGCCCGGTCCACAGCGGCGCGCTCAACAGATTCGGGAACAGCGCGCGGGCGGTCAGGCCGAAGGCCGGGAACAGCAGGAAGGTCGCGCTCAGAACGACGGCATGCAGCCGCCAGTGACGCGCGCCGGCCAGCGCCGCTCGGGGGGCGAGCCGGGCGCCATGCAGGAAGAACAGCAGCGCGATGGCCGCCGTGGTGGCGTGACCGGCCAACACCGCGCCGGCGCCATGCACCGGCAGCAGCGACGCCAGGCCGACCATGCCGACGATGGCGGCGATATACCGATCGATCGGCAGCCGGGACAGCAGCGTTCTAGGCGACACCACCGGTTCCTTCCATCTTGGGCGACGAAGCCGATTTAAGCCCGTACCAGGGTCATTGTGAACCGTCCTGACAAAGCTTACTGTGATCGTGAATCGCGATGACAGGTCGCCATCGCTGCCACGCGATCCCGACCGAAAACGCCTGGCCGAACGCGCTGCCCCTCAATCAGCCCGCCATGGGCTACCGGGTGACGACCGCGTGAGGCCACGCAAGTTGAAAGGCCACGATGTTCGACCCGATCCAGCTGGAAAGCTTCCTCGCCGTCGCGCGGACCCGCAACTTCACCGCGGCCGGCCGGCGGCTCGGTCTGCAGCAATCAACTGTGAGCCAGCACATCCGCAAACTGGAGGACAGCGCCGGGCGTCGGCTGTTCGTGCGCGACACCCACCAGGTGACGTTGACCGCGGACGGCGAGGCGATGACCGGCTTCGCCCAAACCATCATCGACACCAACCAGCGCGCCCGGCGCTATTTCGCCGGATCTCAGCTGCGTGGCCGGGTGCGGTTCGGCACCTCCGAGGACTTCGTCAGCACCCGGCTGCCGGAACTGCTGCGTGACTTCGTCCGCCAGCACGCGCTGGTCGATCTGGAACTGAGGGTCGGCGTCAGCGCGACGCTTTACCAGCATCTGGATGCCGGGGAACTGGACCTGGTGCTGGCCAAGCGACGGGCGGGTGACGAACGCGGCCGCCTGGTGTGGCGCGACCGGCTGGCCTGGGTGGGTGCCGCGGGTACCTCGGTGGGGCCGCCGCCAGGGGGGACGCCGATGGGACCGCCAGTGGGGCAGCCAGTGAGGCCGCCAGTGAGGCCGCCGGTGCCGCTGATCCTGTTTGATGCCCCGAGCATTACGCGCACGGTGGCGCTGCAGGCGCTGGAGCGGGCCGGCCTGACCTGGCGCATCGCCTGCACCAGCGGCAGCCTGAGCGGGCTGCGCGCCGCCTGCCTCGCTGGCCTGGGCGTCACCGTTCACGCCAGGGGCCTGCTGCCGGCGGATCTGGTGGAGATGCCGGCCGCAGCCGGGCTGCCCGAGCTTGGCGATGTCGAGTTCGTGGTGCTCGGCGATGTGCGCGACCCGCGCGGACCGGCAGCCGCCCTGGCGGCGGCGATCCTGGCGAACGGCGACCAGTTGCAGCGCGTGGGTTGAAATACATTTTCGCCGGATGCGAACCGCAGCGTCATGCCCCGGTTGAGGGTCGCATCGCGGCGCCGTGCCAGCACCGCCGGACGCGCCATAGTCCAGACGGGGCGATACACCGGGCGATACCAGGAGACGAAGACGATGCGAATGAACAAGCTTGGCCGGACCGGCCTTTTTGTCTCGGAGCTTTGCCTCGGGACCATGACCTTCGGCGGCGACGAGGGCAGGTCGCAGCAGATCGGCGCCCTGGGCCAGGACGAGGCGGAGCGGCTGGTTGGCCGCTCGATCGATGCCGGGATCAATTTCATCGACACCGCGGATGTCTATTCCGACGGCATGTCGGAGCAGATCACCGGCCAGGCGCTGCACAACCTGAAGGTGCCGCGCGAGAATGTCGTCATCGCCACCAAGGGCTACGGGCCGACCGGCTCCGGCGCCAACGCCCGCGGCAGCTCGCGCGGCCATATCATCGATGCGGTGAAGGCCAGCCTGCAGCGTCTTCAGGTCGATCACATCGACCTTTATCAGATCCACGGCTTCGACCCGGCCACGCCGATCGAGGAGACCGTCCGCGCGCTGGATATCCTGGTGCAGCACGGCCATGTCCGCTATGTCGGCGTGTCCAACTGGGCAGCCTGGCAGGTGGTGAAGGCGCTTGGGATCGCCGAGCGGGAAGGACGGGCCAGGTTCGAGACGCTGCAGGCGTATTATTCCGTTGCCGGACGCGACCTGGAGCGGGAGATCGTTCCCATGCTGCGCAGCGAGACCGTTGGCCTGATGGTCTGGAGCCCGCTGGCCGGCGGCCTGCTCAGCGGCAAATACAGTCGCGATCAGGCAACCGCCAAGGATGGCCGGCGTGCCACGTTCGAGTTCCCGCCGGTCGACCGTGAGCGCGCGTTCGCCTGCATCGACGCGATGCGGCCGATGGCGGAACGGCGGATGGTGTCGGTCGCACGGATCGCGCTGGCGTGGCTGCTGCACCGAAAGGTGGTCAGCAGTGTCATCATCGGCGCCAGGCGGCTGGATCAGCTTGAGGACAACCTCGCCGCCGTCGACGTCGAGTTCACCCAACACGAGCTGGATGTGCTGGATGAGGTGAGCGCCTTGCCACACGAATATCCCGGCTGGATGTTCGAGAGGCAATCGGCGCGGGCGAAGCAGCTCGCCGAGGCCGGCCGCGGCGCGGCGCGCTGAGCGAGCGGCCGAGGCCGCCACACCGACCCGCGGGCGCGGCTTGGCAGATCTTGCCGGTCGGCCGGTGTGCCGCTGGCTTTCTCGCGGTAAATCTCGCTGCATCCTTCGGCGCGTAGCTGCTCAAGCTGCGCATCAAGCGTTCGCCCGCGGGTACTGACGCGGGCGTATCCTAAACGGCGGCTTTACCGGGGCGTCTCGGTCGTATCTTACGTGAGTCGTAATAATTTGAAATGACAAGCTTAACGGAAATGACCGGAAGGCTTGAATTACGAAAATTATCAATCAGTCTGAGCAAAACATTCTGTTGATCATCGCGCTTGTAAGCTTGCTGATCTTGTTGACGGCAGTGAGTCCTATATCATGGTCATTAAACTAATCGGGTAACTGATATTCCTGTGGCCTGCTCAAAAAAGAACGGTGGTATAGATGTCGGTGCTGGCTGTGCTGCTACTCATCTGTCTCGTCGGGTTTGTGGCGTATTAGAGGCGTCATAGCCTACGGTATGGGCTAGTTGGTTCTCTGGGAGAGAGATATCCAGATGGGTTCAAGCCAACGCATAAATACCGCCGGATGGCAATCGACATGGGGTCAAAGCGACTCTGGTTGCGTGATGAACGGGATGTAAGTGTTCTACTTAACAGAAATGAGATTATAGGGGCAAAAGTTACTTCCCGTTCTGGTCAAAACGCAGTAAAAAGACAGCAAGGTCATCACCATAATCGTGTATTGGTGAAGTGCAATCGGATCGATACGTCTGTTTTATTTGTCCCCTTTAACGCCGCAGGCGACTCTACAATTGGAGGCGGTAACAAGAATTATGAGGACGCGGTTGCTTGGATGAGCCGGATCGACGTTCTTATACGTTCTTAAACGTGGTTTGCCGGTCGGCAACAAGATGCCGTTTTCCACAATAGCCGCTATCAGTCGGATGGCAATCACGGTGAAGGTTCGCCAAAGTTGCGTTTGGGAAGAGGTGGCGCGGGATAGCGTCCTGCCTTGGAGTTCCAGTAAGCCCATGAGCGGGGGTCGATGATGCCGGGCGGGGCCTTGTCGAGCGCCTCCCTGAAATCCTCGTCGGAGACATGAAGGCGCAACAGCTTCATGTCCTCATGGGTAGCAGAGGCCATGGCGTAGGCCATGAAGCGGATAGGGTCCGCAATGGCCGTGGCTGGCTCTTCGAACCAGACCACCCGCCGCGCCACGGCTTCGGTTTCAGGGGTGAGGGGGATGGGCTTCATTGCGTTGGTCCCTCGATCCCGCCGCGCGGCGGCGCGGGGCGGGCAAGCATCGGCAGCCGGTCTAGATCGACCGCGCGGGCCGCGCGGGCGAGGCGATCTCTCATCGCGCCCGGCAGGCCGCGAAGATTACCGTCATCGAAAAAGGATAGCGCCTTCAGCGTGATCTGCGGATTGAACTGTGGGCCGTAAATCGCGCGCGCGGCTGCTAGCGCGGTCGGAAGATCAATCCGCCCGTCGCACAGCATGGCGTCAATGTCGGTATAATCCTTGGCTTCAGCCCGTTGCTGCACCACGGATGCCTTTGTCCCGGCGAGGTCGAGCAGGGATGCGACTTGCGGCCCGTCCGGCGCGACACAGGGCGGGGCAAGACGGGGGATGGCGGGCACGCCGAAAAACGACAGCTTCACCGGCCCGCCGCGTTCCACGATGACGGTCAGCGTGTTCGCCTGCTGCTGCGTGATGATGGCGTCTTCCAGGAAGGCAATGGCGGCGGGAAGCGTTGCCGGGTCAAACAGACGGTTGCCGAAAAAGTCGAAGTCCATTGACTGGCGATGGCCGAGATGCAGGGCAACCGCCGTGCCGCCGTAGAGGACGAATTCAGGGGGGATGGCGGCCAGTTCGTCCCACAGCAGACGCTGCGGTTGTGGCAAGATATCAAGACGGGGCGCAAAACTGTCAGTCATGCAGGAAGTATAACACCGGGCGGAGCAAAATACAGCCGGGCGCGTAACAGAAGCACTTTCCGCAATAGGGATTATCACGCGCCGCCTGGCTGCGCCGTGAATCCCTCTATGCTGTCCTCATCGAAACGTGGCCGGCGACGGCGTAAGGCGGGCCATTAAGCCAGCCATCCGCCTGTCGGGCGTGGGCAGCAGGTGGTCAGCAACCCCACTGTCCTCACATGTCACGCTCTTTCCTCCCTGTCCCCAATCAACCCAGCTCACCCGTGCGCTCCGTCCCGCCGCGTGTGCAACCCGGCCGGCCACCCGTCGCCGGTCGAGCGGATCAGTAGGTGAAGGCGGTCATTGCGGTCAGCGCCTGCTTGGTCACCCCAGGCAACATCACGCTGTAGTCCTGGTCATTCGCATTGCGCGCCGCGGTTGTCGTGCCGGTCGCCGCGGCCGGATTGGACTTGCTGGGCTGGAACTTCAGCTTGCTGAAAGGCACTTCGACATATCGGCTGCCGACGCCAAGGAAGCCGCCGACGGAAAGCACCACATTGTCGATTCTCCCCTCCGAACCAACAAGAAGATCGTTGATCGTGCCGATGCTGCTGCCCTCGTCATTATAGACGGTCGCGCCGTTCAGCTCGGTCGCCCGCCATTGTCCATGGCTTTGAACAAGGATTCCAGTGCCCTTTTCAGGGGTTTGCGCGGAAGCGGCAACAGATCCGGCGCCGATCACCAACACGCCAACGAGGGCGGCGGACAGCATGGTCGAGCGGCAATCCAGCATCCGTGACATCGCGTTTCCCTGTGTTGGTGGCAGGCATCCTAACGACGGACACGGTCAATCGTTCCCAACTGCATCGGATTTCAACGGATGATGCGGCGTCTTTCATCGATCTCATGAAAAGCGCTTCCCGTCGGCGCCCTGGTCGTCGGGCGAACCAAGGGATGCCCGCACGATGTCCACGGATCGCTATAGATCACCTTCAGAAACCAGCCTGGTCGACTGGTTCGGGCGCTCGCCGAAGCGAACATCCGATCCAGCAGACTCGGCTTTGGCCTTTCTTCGCCGATCCGCAATTCTTCGCCGATCCGCAATGTCCGCCGCCAGACGAAACGAATGTCCGGATCGGCGCGCGATCAACCACGCTCGATACCTGTCGGCACAAGCGCCGAATAATCGGGTGGACGGCCCAACGGCATCAGCTAGTGCTGGGCCGCCGGTCGTTCGCTTGTCCCGGCGATGGTATCCAGTGTTGCCAACGTCGGTGCCGGGATCCGCAACGTCGCGGCCTGCACGTTCTCGCGCAGATGCTCGACTGAAGAGGTGCCTGGGATCAGCAGGATATTCGGCGAACGCTGCAGCAGCCAGCTTAGCGCCACCTGCATCGGGGTTGCGTTCAAGACGGATGCGGCCGCCGTCAGCGTCGAGGACCGCAACGGTGTGAAACCACCCAGCGGGAAGAATGGGGTGAAGGCGATACCCCCGCCGGCAAGCTCATCGATGAAGCCATCATCGTCGCGCTGCGCCAGGTTATACTGGTTCTGTACACAAACGATATTCGCGACGGATCGCGCCCGCGCGCATTGGCGGGATGTCACGTTGCTCAGACCGATATGGCGGATCAGGCCCTGGCGCTGCAGCTCGGCCAGGATCGTCAGTGGCGCTTCGACCTCATCATCAGGCGAACCAAGCCGCAGGTTGACGACGTCAAGGGCCGAAACACCCAGATTGGTGAGATTGTCGTGCACCGACCGGGTCAGATCGGCCGGCGAAAAGTCCTGGATCCACGACCTGTCCTCGCCCCGCCGGAACCCGACCTTCGTGACGATGACAAGATCGTCCGGATAGGGGTGAAGTGCCGCGCGAATGATCTGGTTGGTGACGTGCGGACCATAGAAGTCGCTGGTGTCGATGTGGTTGACCCCCAGCGCCACCGCCTGGCGCAGCACCGCGTGGGCCGCATCGATATCGCGCGGCGGCCCCCAGACATGAGGGCCGGCGAGCTGCATGGCGCCATAGCCCATGCGGTTTATCGTCAACGTGCTTTTGGCCAGGGTGAAGCCGCCGCCAAGGTCGCTCTCGAGGGTCATGCTGGGATCTCCTGTCATTTTGGGGTCTCCTGCGAATCCGTGGGTTGGGTTCGGCAAATCATATGGACTGGCGGCGGCGCATGATAATCCGCACAATCGGCACACGCTGTTCGGGATACAGGACAATGCCAGAACTCGGCGACCTCGCGGCCTTCGTGGCGGTGGCGCGGGCCAGCGGTTTCCGCGAGGCGGCCCGAACGAGCGGATCTTCCGCCTCCGCGCTCAGCGAGGGCGTACGGCGGCTGGAGGCGCAGGTCGGGGTGCGGCTGCTCAACCGCACCACCCGCAGCGTCAGGCTGACGGAAGCCGGGGCCAGGCTGCTGGACCGATTGTTGCCGGCACTGGGGGAGGTCGAGGCGGCGCTGGATGTCGTCAACGGCTTTCGCGACCGCCCGGCGGGCACGCTGCGGCTGAACGTGCCGGCCACCGTGGCGCGACTGGTGCTGCCGCCGATCGCCGAGGCGTTCCTGCTGGCGCATCCGGACATCCGGCTGGAGGTCACGGTTGAGGATCGCTTCGTCGATGTGCTGGCAGCGGGTGCCGATGCCGGCGTGCGTTATGACGAACGGCTTGAGCAGGACATGATCGCGGTGCCGCTGGGACCGCGGGTGCAACGCTACGCCGCCGCGGCGGCACCCGCCTATCTCAAGGCCCATGGCGAACCGCAACACCCGCGCGAGCTGTTGCGGCATGCCTGCCTGCGCCAGCGGTTCTCCAGCGGAGTGCGGTATGCATGGGAGTTCGAGCGCGAGAACGAGTCTGTTCGCATCGATCCGACCGGACCGCTGACCGTCAGCGCCGGCGCCGCCGACATGTCGATCAGCGCCGCGATCGCCGGGCTGGGCATCGTCTTCCTGTTCGAGGACTGGCTGAGGCCGGCGCTGGACAGCGGTTCGCTGGTGCCGGTGCTGCGGCCATGGTGGCAAAGTTTTTCCGGGCCGTTCCTGTATTATCCCAGCCGGCGCCACATGCCGGCGCCGCTGCGCGCGTTCGTCGATTTCATCAAGCGGTGATCGAGCGCGGCGGGCGGCGTTCGGGGGCGGGCATCCCGGGAACGACCCGGGCAAGGTCCTACCGGATCAGCCGATGCCTCAATGGGCGACACAACGGCTTTGCCGGCATGGCCTCCCCCGCGTCGTTCAGGTGCGCGTCGGGCTGAGACGGGCGGGCAGCTGGATCGCCACCAGCAGGGTCAGCAGCGCGAACGCGGTGGCCAGCAGATAGGCGTTCTGCAAGGCGCCCGCCATCACCGCGGTCAGATGGGCAAGCTCCGGCGGCGCCATCGCCAAGCGCGTGGGCGCATCCAGCAAGCGGTCGATGGCGTTCAGCGCGCCGGGATCCAGATGCCGCATGGTGGCGTTCAGCACCGCCCCGCAGCTCGCGGCGCCGGTCGACTGGCCGACGAAGCGCATGAACATGGACGAGGATGTCGCCGCGCCGCGCTGCCGCCACGGCACCGACGCCTGGATCGAGACGATGAAGACGGTGCTGCAGAAGCCCATGCCGATGCCGATCACCAGCGATCCCGCCGCGGCCCAGACCGGTCCGTCCGCCGGCGTCAGCGCCGCCAGCATCGCGCACCCGATCGCCATCGCGATCCCGCCAAGCAGGGCGACCCGACGGTAGCTGGTTCGCATCATGATCCGGCCAGCGGCCAGGCTGGCCAAGGCCCAGCTGACCGACATCGCGCCCAGCACCAGCCCGCCCGCGATCGCGCTGCGCCCCATCGCTCCCTGCACATAGGTCGGCAGGAAGGCGGCGACCCCCATCATCATCGCGCCGGAGGTGAAGTTTCCGACGCTGCCGACAACGATCACCCGGTTGCGCCACAGCTCCAGCGGCAGCATCGGCTCTGGCGTGCTGCGTTCGTGCAGATACAGCATGATCAGCGCGGCGGTGCCGATGACGGTCAGAGCAGCCAGGGTGCCGGCACTCAGGCTGCCCGTCTGCACCACCGCCAGCATCAGGCTGGCGAACCCCACCAACAGCAGCAGCGAGCCGGCCCAGTCGATGCGGTGGCGGCGCGGCCGGACCTCTTCGCGCAGGAAGGCGGCGATCATGATGATGGCGGCGATCCCGATGGGGACGTTGACCCAGAAGACGACGCGCCAGCTCATGTGGGCCACCATGAAGGCGCCGAGCGATGGACCCGCCACCGCCGAGACGCCGAACACCGAGGAAACCATCCCCTGGACCCGGCCACGTTCGGCGGGCGTGTAGATGTCGCCCAGGATGGTCGAGGCGGTCGGCATGATGGCGCCGGCGCCACAGCCTTGCACCGCTCGGAAGCATATCAAGGCCGGCATGCTCCATGCGACGCCGCACAGGATGGTGCCGAGCAGAAAGATCGCTGTGCCGACAAAGAACACGGGCTTTCTGCCATACTGGTCAGCCAGGCGGCCGTAGACCGGGATGATGACCGCCTGGGTCAGCAGATAGACCGTGAAGACCCAGGTGAACAGGGTGAAGCCACCCAGGTCACTGACGATGGTGGGGATGATGGTGGCGACGATCGTGCTCTCGACCGCGGCCATGAAGGTGGCGATGAGGCAGGCCGCCAACACCAGCCCGCGCCGCACGTCGGGCAATGGTTCGGCCGCACATACGATCGCTGTCGATCCCCCGCCCGCGCGCCCGGCAGTCGCCGATCCCTCAACCGCGGGCCCGGCGGCTTGCGGTCGCCCGGCATTCCCCGATCGCGCAACCTCGGGTGGGCTAGCCCCCGATCGCCCGGCATTCCCCAATCGCTCATCCTCGGGCGCTTTAGCCACCCATCGCTCGCTCGCTTGTGTGCCAACGGCCGGCCGTTCGGTGAGTGGTTCGGTCGGGCACGCGGCTTCGGCGATCGCGCGTGTTTCCCGTGGCTGCTGACCGCCGCGGGCCTCGCCCGGGGTCTGCGGCCGATGTTGCTTTTTGCCGCGCATTCGCGCCCTGGTTTCCTCCCGCGCATCCGCGCGTGATCCTATGTGTATCGCCCGGGCGGCGTGACAACCGCTTTGCCCAGGATGACGATCAGCCTTGCCGTCGCAGCGCGGCTGTCAGGGTGTTCTCCAGCAGGCACGCCACGGTCATCGGGCCGACGCCGCCGGGAACCGGGGTAATCGCACCGGCGACGGCGGCGCAGGGGCCGAACATGACGTCGCCGACCAGCCGGCCATCCGGCAGGCGGTTGATGCCGACATCGATCACCGTGCTGCCCGGGCGTATCCAGCCGGCCTGCACCATCTCGGGCTGGCCGGTGGCGGCGACCAGGATGTCGGCGCGGCGGCATTCGGCGGCCAGGTTGCGGGTGCGGGAGTGCGCGATCGTCACCGTCGCGTCGGCCGCCAGCAGCAGCGACGCCAGCGGGCGACCGACGATCACCGACCGGCCGATGACGACCGCGCGTGCCCCGGCTGTTGCAACACCGGTGGCGCGGAGCAGCTTCATCACGCCGAGCGGGGTGCAGGGCACCAGGGTCGGGCGCCCGTCGGCGAGGTGGCCGACATTCATCGGATGGAACCCATCCACGTCCTTCGCCGGATCGATCGCGTCGATCACCATCTGAGGATCGATGCCGGCGGGCAACGGCAGTTGCACCAGGATGGCATCAACGGCGGGATCGTCGTTCAGCCGTTGGATCATGCTCAGCACCTCGGCCTGGGTGGTGTCGGCCGGCAGGCGCAGGGTGCGGGCCTCGATCCCGGCTTCGCGGGCCGCGTGGTCCTTGGTGCGGACATAGACGTTGCTGGCGGGGTCCTCGCCGACCAGCACGACAGCCAGGATCGGGCTGAAGCCGGCGGCGGTCACCCGCGCGGCGACCTCTGCCCGCAGGGCGGCGGCGATGGATTTGCCGTCGATCAGCCGGGCTGTCACGGCGCCTCCAGCCGCACGGTCGGTTCAACCTTAGACGATCGCGCTCTGGACTGAAGCTTGCCGGTCACACTGACGCCGGCCGGGTGCGCCCGCCACAACGTTGTCAAAGGCAAAACGCCATCAGGAACCAACTGACATAGCAGCCGCATCGCCGTCACAGCAGATACTGCATCGCGCCGGTCAAGATCGCGGCCTCGATGTTGACCACGATCATGATCGCGCCCTGGACCAGCAGCAGAAGCACCAATGGGCTGAGGTCGATGCTGCCGAAGTTGGGCAGGATGTTGCGGATCGGCCGGAGCGCGGGTTCGGTGATACGGTAAAGGAAGTCACCAATGCTCCAGACGATGCGGTTACGCGTGTCGATAACGCCGAAAGACGCAAGCGTGCTGAAGATCGCTGCCAGCAGCACGGCCCACCAGTACAGGTTCAGTGCCTCCAGCAGCAACCAGAAAAGTGGCCGGACCATGGGGTGAAACTCCTGATTCGGGCGCGGAAGCTAGCGACAGCCCCGCTGTTTCGCAACACGGCGCACGCCGGCCAGTAGCCGATCGCCCAGCAGCATGGCTGCCTCGATGCCCCAGCCGGCTGGCGGGTTTTTTTGGTTGCTGGATCAGGGCGGTGACTTATGTAAAATCACGTTACATGAACATGTGCGGCAGATGAGTTGGTCGGGACCCAGCGACGGCGGGGCGGGACGGCGGGGCTATCACCACGGCAACCTGCGTGAAGCCCTGGTCGAAGCGGCGCTGGAGCTGATCGGTGGCAAAGGGCCGGCCGGTTTCACCATCGCCGAGGCAGCTAGGTTGGCTGGCGTGAGCCCGGCGGCGCCATACCGGCATTTCCGCGATGCCGACGCCTTGCTGGCCGAGGTCGCACTGCGCGGCTACGACCGGTTCACCCAGCGGCTGGCGAAAGCCTGGAACGACGGCAGACCGGAGCCGGTGCGGGCGTTCGAGGACCTCGGGCGGGGGTATCTGGCCTTCGCCAGGGATGAGCCGGCATATTACGCGGCGATGTTCGACTCCCGCCTGGCGACAGAGGATCATCCCGGTCTGCAGTCAGCCGGCGACCGAGCGTTCGCGGTGTTGCGGGATGCGGCCGATCAGGTCGCTCTGACGTTGCCGAAAAGCCGGCGGCCCCCGTCGCTGATGATGGCGCTGCATATCTGGGCGATGGCGCACGGGATCGCCTCGCTGTTCGTGCGGGCCGGCCCGTCGCGGCGCAAGCTGCCGATGGTGGCGGAGGAACTGCTGGAGGCCGGCATGCTGATATACCTGCAAAGCCTGGGTCTGGCCGGCGGCGAGTAGGCAGGGCCGGTTTGGCGCGCGGGCCGGGTTCATGGTCGGCCGGGTTAGTGGCCGCCGGGTCGGTGCTCGGCCGGCGCGACCGAGCCGCCGTCGGGCATGATGATCTGGCTCCAGACCAGCAGGACGCGACTTTGCCCGAAGGCGACGCAACGGTCGTATTGGCCGCTCAGCCTTGCGACCCGCGGGATGAGCAGACACGGGTTCCAAGAAGTCTGAACCTCTTGCCGTTCCGACGACGGTCGGTAATCTTGCCCGCCGCGCCGCCGGCTTGACGTCGCCGCGGGCCCGACGGCATCCGCCTACCACCCTCATCGACCGCTGACCCTTGCGACAATAGATGACGTACCATACGTTGGCACGCCAGCGAATAGGCCCGCGATGAACAAAAGCCGATGAACGAAAGCCAGCAACAACTCCGTGACGGTTTCGCCAGCCTCATCGCCAGGGCCGGTCGGCAATGGCGGCGCGCGGTGGACCGCCGGCTGCAGCCGTTCGGCCTGACCGAGGCAACCTGGTTGCCACTGATCTACCTCGCCCGCGCGACCGCGCCGGTGCGCCAGAAGGATCTCGCCGCTTCGCTCGTGCTCGATGGCTCCTCCGTCGTCCGCCTGCTCGATGCGCTTGAAGCCGCCGGCCTGATCGAGCGCCGAGAGGAAAGCGCTGACCGCAGGGCCAAGATCATCACCGTGACCAGCCGCGGCCGATCGATCATTGATCAGGTTGAAGCCGCCTCCCGTGAGGTGCGCAACGCCACCCTCGTCGGGCTGTCCGGCAACGACCTCGAGATCGCGACCCAGGTGCTGGAGCTGGTCTGCCACAACCTCGCTAACCAGCAGGACTTCGAGGCTTGACCGCTGCCGACGCGAACCCTGCGACGATGCGCCAGACGGGCGCCGGTGCGGCGACATCCGCAACGACGTCGCCCGCGTCGCTCAGCCCGACCAATCGCTTGGTGATAACCGTCTGCACCATCATGGCCACGCTGATGCAGTCGCTCGACAGCACCATCGCCAACGTCGCACTGCCCTACATGCAGGGCACCATGTCGGCCAGCCAGGAAGAGATCAACTGGGTGCTGACCAGCTACATCGTGGGCGGCAGCGATCATGACCACGCCCACCGGTTTCCTCGCCGCCCGGTTTGGCCGCACCCGGTTGTTCGTGACCGCCGTCGTCGGCTTTACCCTCGCATCGGTGCTCTGCGGCCTGGCCCAGTCGTTGAGCCAGATCGTCCTCTTCCGGGTCCTGCAAGGCACCTGCGGCGCCGCCCTGGTGCCGCTGTCGCAGTCCGTGATGTTCGACATCTACCCGATCGAGCAGCGCGGCAAGGCAATGGCGCTGTGGACCATGGGGGTGATGATCGGGCCGATCTTTGGCCCCATCCTGGGCGGCTGGCTGACCGAGAACCACAGCTGGCGCTGGGTGTTCTACATCAACGTCCCGTTCGGCGTGGTGACGGCCTTCGGTTTGCTGACCTTCCTGAAGGAGACGCCATACGGAAAATCGGTGCGGCTGGACTGGATCGGTTTCGCCGCGTTGAGCCTGGCGATCGGCGCCTTCCAGACCATGCTCGACCGTGGCGAGACGCTGGACTGGTTCGGTTCCGATGAAATCATCGCCGAAGCGTGCCTGGCCGCGGTCGGCTTCTATTTGTTTCTGGTCCAGTTCTCGCTGGCGCCAAAACCCTTCCTCGCGCCGAAACTGTTCACAGATCGCAACTTCGTCGTCGGGATCACCCTGTATTTCACCATGGGGTTGATCATGTACGCGACCCTCGCACTTCTGGCGCCCTATCTGCAGACATTGATGGACTACCCCGTGGTGACCGCCGGCATCGTGCTGGCACCACGAGGCGCCGGGCTGATGCTCGCGGCCCTGCTGTGCGGGCGGCTGATCGGCAAGGTCAGCGCCCGCCTGCTGGTCGGCATCGGCTTCACCACCGGGGCCTACGCGCTTTACCAGATGACCGCCTGGACCCCCGACGTTTCGGAATCGACCATGATCAGCGTCGGCTTTCTGCAGGGCCTCAGCCTGGGCTTCCTCACCATCCCGATCAACATCATCACCTTCGCCACCCTGCCGCAGGCGATGCGCACCGAGGCGGCCGGCATCTACAGTCTGATGCGCAACCTGGGCAGCGCGATCGGCATTTCCGTCACCGGCGCGCTGCTGGCGACGAACACCCAGATCAACCACGCGATCATCGCCGGCGGGGTGACCCCGTTCAATCGCGCCCTGCAGACGGGGGCCGCCGCACGCTTGTGGAACCCCGCGTCGGTGCACGGTGCGGCGCTGCTCAATCAGCAGATAACCCGCCAATCCCAGGTCATCGCCTACATCGATGACTTCAAGCTAATGCTCATCCTGGCCATCGTCGTGCTGCCGCTCTTGCTGCTGACCCGGCCAGCGCGGCCCGCCGCCAAGGCAACCCGCTCGCAATCGACGGATTGATGCCCTCTCCGGGCACTTGCGTCACGCTCGACCGTGGGAAGTGCTCGCAGGCCTGCCTGACATTTGTCGCGCGTTCGCCGTTTCTCCTTGTCGCCTCCTCGGATGCCTCCGGACGCGCCGATGTTACCCCGAAAGGCGATCCGGCAGGCTTCGTTCATGTGCGGGATCGCCGAACAATCGCGATCCCGGAGCGGCCGAGAAACCGCCGCGCCGATAGCTCTCGCAACGTACCGCAGAGTCCTCGGGTCGGACTGATCTTCATGGTTCCGGCCAAGGGTGAAACGCTCAGGGTCAGCGGCACCGCCCGCATTGCCCATCTTCGTGTGGTGCCACCCCCTCGACGTGGCCTGCTCTGCTCTGGTCGCCTACGCCGCCTTGACCCCGATAGTGTAAACCTTGACCTCGCTGCGAAGCTGTTCGGCCTGCTGTGAAAGTTCTCGCGCCGCGTCCAGCACCTGATTGGCCGCCGCACCGGTCTCGTTCGCCCCCTGGCTGACACCGACGATGTTGGCCGAAACTTCCTGGGTGCCGGCGGCAGCCTGTTGCACGTTGCGCGCGATCTCCTGCGTCGCGGAGCCCTGTTCTTCCACCGCGGCCGCAATGGCGGCAGCAATATCGCTGATTTCGCCGATCGTCGTGCCGATGCCGCGAATAGACTCCACGGCATTCCTGGTCGCGGTCTGAATCTGGGTGATCTGGCGGGCGATGTCCTCGGTCGCCTTGGCGGTCTGCGTCGCCAGGCTTTTGACTTCAGACGCCACCACGGCGAAGCCCTTGCCGGCATCGCCGGCTCTGGCCGCCTCAATTGTCGCGTTCAGCGCTAGCAGGTTGGTCTGACCGGCGATGTTGCTGATCAACCCGACGACTTCGCCGATCTTGTGGGCTCCCTCGGCTAACGCCTGCACCACGTCATCGGTGCGTTTGGCATCCTCCAACGCCCGGCTCGCCACTTTCGCGGACTGCGCCACCTGGCGGGAGATTTCGGTGATCGACGAGGTCAGTTCCTCCGCCGCGACGGCAACCGTCTGCACGGTTGGCGCTGGCCTGTTCGGCCGCCGCCGCGACACTGGTCGATTGCTGCGTGGTCTGACCGGCGGTACCGGTCATCGATTGAGCGGTCGCCTGCAACTCGGTCGCCGCCGACGACACCTGCCCGACCAGCTCCCCGGCTTTCGCCTCAAACGCCCGGGTCAGGCTTTCAAGCCGCTCACCGCGCTGGTCCCTGGCCGTGCGTTCCGCCGCCTGTTCGGCAGTCAAACGAGCGGTCTCGAGGGCATTTTGCTTGAACACCTCCACAGCGCGCGCCATGTGGCCAATCTCGTCGCTATTGTGGCGTGCCGGGACTTCGATGTCGTGGTCACCCTGCGCCAGGCGTGTCATCGCCGCGGTCATGCTGGCGATCGGACGCGCTATCCCCTGGCCGATCAGGAAGGCCAGAATGACCCCGATCAGACCTGCGACGCCGGCCACGATGGCCTGAAGCCAGATGGTCCGGTTTGCCTCGGCTTTGGATGCCAGCACGTTGGTGTCGAAGCCTTCCTGCAGCGACGCCAAGGCCTGGTCGGTCTGTTTCTCCATCGCGACGATGTGCGGCCGCAGTCCATTGTCCAAATGATCGGCGCCTGCAATAAGGCTGGCAGAGGCCTGCTCAAAGCTGGTCGCATACGCCCTTAGGGCCTCGCGCACCGGGCTGATCAGCGGTTTGCCGTCCTCGCCAGCCAGCTGCTCGAAACTGGCCAATGCCGCTGTGGCTTGGCTTCGTTGGCCTTGAAGGTCGCCGGTCCCTTGGGATCCAGCGTGGCGAGGAAGCGCCAGTTTGCCACCCGCACCAACAGCATCGCAGACTCGACATGGTCAGCCGCCATCGCCAGCCGCGGATCGTTTCCGGCCTGGCTGCTTTTGACCAGCTGTTCGGTTGCCGCGGTCAGAATGTCGCCGCCGGTGAACAGCTTGGCACGCTCGGCAAAGCCAGTCTGATAGGCTCGCACAAAAGCCTCACGGTCGGAGGTGGCTGAGCGAAGCGTTTCGGCGATATCGCCGTACAGCTTGCGCCGCTGCTCCGACAGTGTCGCCCTGGCTGCTTCGGCCAGCAGCGTCGATGTCCGCGCTTCGGATCGCGTCATATCAGCCAGCGACGCGGGATTGGCATCGATACGGTAGCGGTTGGCAGCTCGCTGGATTTTATCGAGTTCCCTGGCAACCTGGCCCCACGCGCACGAGGTTGCCGGAAAGCGCCTCCATCTTCCCGATCGTTTGCGTTACATCCGACAGGCCAAGCATGCCGAACCCGGCGATCCCCCAGACCCAGTGCGATGAGCATGGCGAACCCGGCAAAAAGCGCGCCCGCAAACCGAGACGAAGGAACTGCATTAGCCTTCTCCAGTGTGAATAACGTCCAGCCCGGTTAGGCCAATCAGGTTAAGAAATTGCTAACCCGACGCGATCGGCGCCCCGCGACCGCCGCTCCCAGGTTGCACTTGCTGGTGACATGTATCCTGGCGGCAGGCGGCCACCGAACGCCTCGCCAACCACCTGTTCGGCTTTGCCGTCGCCATACAGCGGTGCCAGATCCAGCAGATTGATGCCGGCCGCGACCGCCGCATGAACGGTGGCGACGTACTCCTCGAACGTCGTCTCGCCCCACAGCATGCCAAGACCGCCGCCGCCCAGGGTCAGCGTCGATACCGGAAACAAGGAACCAAATTCGTGCAGATCCATCCGCGACCTCCTGTGGCTTTGTCTCGATCAGTCGCAGGTCGGGGACCGCGGTCCAGAGCCTGCGGGAAAGCGGCGCACGCCCTGCCTTCCGCGATCCGGTCGGACACCGTGGGCAATATCTCATGGCTGATCGTCGGCCCGCGGCGGCCACCGATTTTCAGGCGACAACGCGGTGGCGACGCCCCATTCTGCCGCCATGCGCCGTTTGCTGCCTTTATTTGTCCTTCTCGCCCTCGCCGCCGGCGGCTTCTTTCTGCTCCGGGGTGTCGGCTGGGGCAGTCTGGCGCGTCACCAGACCGAGCTGACGGATTGGGTGGGCACCCATCCGATCGGGTCGGCGATGCTGTTCGTGATCGCTTACGTTCTGACCGCGGCGCTGTCGTTGCCGCAGGCCGCGTTGCTCACGGTGGCTGGTGGGCTGCTGTTCGGCACGATCCTCGGCTGCGCCCTGACCGTGACCGGTGCCACCCTCGGCGCCTCGGTGTTGCTGGTCGTGGTCCGCAGGGCCTTCGCCAAGACGCTGCAACGCCATCGCGGCCGGATCCCCGAACAGGTGCGGCTCCGACTGGCGCGGGACGGGTTCAGCTATCTTCTGGCACTGCGGCTGGTGCCGCTGTTTCCGTTCTGGATTGTCAATCTCGCCGCGGCGGTCGCCGGCATCCGGCTGACCGTCTTCGCGCCGGCGACCTTGCTGGGCATTGTGCCGACCAGCTTCGTGCTGAGCTCGATCGGGGCCGGTGTCGGTTCGGTGCTGGCGCAGGGCCGCACGCCGGACCTGTCGGTGCTGTTCGCGCCCCGCATCCTGCTGCCGTTGCTCGGTCTCGCCGCCCTGTCACTGCTGCCGGTGCTGCTGCGCCGGCGGCCGGGTGCGCATGCCTGAGTTCGACCTCGCGGTCATCGGTGCCGGTGCGGCCGGCCTTTCGGTCGCGGCCGCGGCGGCACAGCTTGGGGCGTCCGTGGCCCTGATCGAGCGTGGCCGCATGGGGGGTGACTGCCTCAACACCGGCTGCGTCCCCAGCAAAGCCCTGCTCGCGGCGGCGCACGCGGCGCGCCGTATGACCGAGGCGGCTCGGTTTGGCATCGTTGCCGGGCAGCCGGAAGTCGATTGGGCCGCGGTCCGTTGCCATGTGCAGGGCGTCATCGCCGCCATCGCACCGGTTGATTCCGCGCCGCGCTTTCAAGCCCTGGGCGCGACGGTGCTACAGGTGAGGCTCGGTTCACCGATCCTGCCACGATCGCGGTTGATGGCCGCACCGTCACCGCACGCCGCTTCGTCATCGCCGCCGGCAGCCGAGCCGCCGAACCGCCGATCGAGGGGCTGCATGAGGTGCCGTATTGGACCAATGAGTCGCTGTTCGATCTGGCGGTGAAACCGGATCACTTGCTGATCCTGGGCGGTGGCCCGATCGGGCTGGAAATGGCGGACGCGTTCTGTGGCCTTGGCTGTCGGGTCACCCTGATCGATGCCGCGACGATCGGGGGCAAGGAAGACCCCGAACTGGTCGCCGGCCTGCGATTGGCTCTGGCCGCGCGCGGCGTAATCTTCCGCGAGGGGCTCAAGCCGACCGGCGTTGCCCCAGGGGTCGTTCCAGGGTCGTCCCAGGCCGACCGTGGGCGCTGGCGGACGGGATCACAGGTCAGCGGCTCGCATCTGCTCGTGGCGGTCGGACGGACGCCCAACCTCGCCGCGCTCGATCTGGCGGCGGGCAACATCCAGGCGGGCCGGCCGGCATCGCGACAGACCGCGGTCTGCGCAGGCCTGACCAACCGGCGCGTCTATGCGGTTGGCGATAATCGCTGATCCGCAGGGGATCGGGCCGCGGGCCTTCACCCATGTCGGATCGTATCACGCCGGAATCGTCATCCGTCGGGTGCTGTTCCGGCTGCCGGCGTCGGTCGATTATGCCGCGCTGCCTCGGGTCACCTATACCGATTCCGGAGCTGGCGCAAACCGGTATGACCGCGGCGAGGCATCCGCGGCCGGGTTGAACGTTCAGGTCCTGCGCTGGCCGCTGGCCGACAACGATCGCGCCGTGGCGGAACGCGAAACGGTGGGTCTGGTCAAGCTGGTCGCCTGCAAAGGCCGGATCGTCGGTGCCGGCATCCTGGCCCCACATGCCGGAGAGATGATCAGCCAGTGGACGCTGGCGATCTCCCAGCGCACAAAACTGTCGGCGCTGGCGGGGCTGATCGTGCCGTATCCGACCCGGTCCCGAAGCCGCCAAGCGTGCCGCGGGCAGCGCGTTCGCGGCCCGCCTGTTCGCCCCCCCACCAAGGCGTTGGTTCACCTGTTGTCGAGGCTGCCGTGAAGGCCGGGACAGCCGGCGGGATGGCGGATCCACACCCCGGGTCGCCAGGCCTTGCCGATGATCGCCCAACCAGCTCAGGCGCGACCTGCATGCGGCCGCGAGAGCTTCAACGTCGCCGCGGACGCGCGTCGGACCG
>CBDIBR010000008.1:0-32016 GCA_965276975.1 Rhodopila sp. | reverse complement strand
CGCGATCCGTTGGGCGGCCGCGACGCGCCGGCCGATATCGCGATCCGCATCGCGGCGATCGAGCACGGCCACCCCGTCGCCGACCGCGGCGCGTTGAACCGCATTCGACGCGTGGCCGAGCAGTATCGACGGCGCCTGCGGGTGCCTAAGGACGCGGTGGCGGACGGCGAGGCGGGACCCTTGCTGGCCGCCGCGTTTCCCGACCGGATCGCGCAGCGACGCGGCGAGCCCGGCTCTTTCCGCCTGTCTGGTGGCGGCAGTGCCCGCCTGCCGATCACCGATCCGCTGTCGAAGGCCGGCCTGCTGGTTGCCGCGGCGCTGGAACTGAAGGCAGCGTCGCGCATCCGGCTGGCCGCCACATTGGATCCGGCCGCTCTGCCGGCAGTCCTGGCCAGACGGGTGGTCGAGCAGGTTGAGAGCGGCTTCGACCTGGTCACCGGCACGGTGGTGACCCGTCGCCGTCGGCGGCTGGGGGCGCTGATCCTGTCCGATCGAACCGAACAAGGCGATCCGGCCCAGATCCCCGGGGCACTCGCCAACGCCGTCATGGCCCAGGATCTTCGGCCGCTGCCGTGGTCGGCCGCGACCCGCCAGCTGCAGGTTCGGATCGCGCTGATGCGTACGATCGAGCCCGAGGCGGGCTGGCCGGATCTCAGCGATGCGGTGTTGAAGGCGACGATCCAGGACTGGCTGACGCCTTATCTGGCCGGCATCGGCGGTTTGTCGGAGCTGGCACGGCTGGATCTGCAGGCCATTCTGCGGGGCCGGATGGCCTGGGACCTGTCGTCGCGGCTGGATCGCGAGCTGCCGGCCTACCTGACGCTGCCCGGTGGACGCGCCGCCGTCGACTACACCGAAACCCCGCCGTTGGCGGCGGCCAGGGCGCAGGCGTTTTATGGCATGGCCACCACCCCGATGCTGGCGGGCGGGCGCATCGCGCTGCGTTTGGCGCTGTTATCGCCGGCCGGGCGCCCGATCGCCGTTACCGCGGACCTACGTGGCTTCTGGAAAAGTGCCTGGGCTGATGCCCGGCGTGACATGCGCGGCCGCTACCCCAAACACCATTGGCCGCAAGACGGCGCCGTTCCCTCTGAAAACTGATCGCGAAACCGGTTGAACAGATTCTTGTTACAGCCGCGGTCGCATGCCATGTGCTTGCAACCACCATGCCCTTTGATTTGAGGGAGAGATTTAGGTCCGAGGTTGCTTCAACCTCGGACGATCGCGTTCGAGCCGCTCATTCGGAGACGAATTCCGCATCATGCCAGCTGCCCCAGCGTCTTTCCGGTCGTCTGCGATGCAGCGGCAGCGGTTCTCCCAGAGCCTGTTCCTGAGTCTGGCATTGCTGGCGACGGCTTGTTCACCGCATCCGGCGAAGGCGCGGGGCGCGCCGGACAGCCTGGCACCGCTGGTCAAGAAGGTGCTGCCGGCGGTGGTGAACATCGCGGTGACGGAAACCGTCACCGGCGGCGAGGTGCTTGGCGAGCTACCGCGCGAATTGCGCGACACGCCGCTGGGGCGGGAATTCCGCCGGCGTTTCGGCAATCGGCATGAGCAGGTGGCCGGCGCCGGTTCGGGGTTCATCATTGATCCGACCGGCATTATCGTCACCAACAACCATGTGGTTGATCACGCCGACAAGATCATGGTCGCGCTGACCGATGGACGCGAGTTGCCGGCCACGGTGATCGGCCGCGACGAGCTGACCGACGTTGCCGTGATCAAGGTGAAAAGCAGCACACCGCTACCCAGCGTCGCCTGGGGCGACTCGCGCCGAACTGAGGTCGGTGACTGGATCCTGGCGGCGGGCAATCCGTTCGGCCTCGGGGGTTCGGTCTCCGTCGGCATCATCTCGGCCGAGGGGCGCGACCTGGGTTCCGGCCTGTTCAGCAACTTCCTGCAACTGGACGCGCCAATCAATCCCGGCAACTCCGGCGGCCCGGTGTTCAACATGGACGGCCAGGTGATCGGCGTCAGTTCGGTGATCGTCTCACCGACCGGGGCGTCGGTCGGCATCGGCTTCGCGATCCCCAGCGACGGCGTCAGCCGCACGGTGGCGCAACTTATCAGCAAGGGGTCGATTGCCCGCGGCTGGCTTGGCGTGTCGGTCGAGGACCGTGACAGCGGGGTCACGATTGCCGGACTGGATCGCAATGGACCGGCGGCGCGATCGGGCCTCAGGCCCGGCGACGTGGTCACCGCCATCAACGGCGAGAAGATCGACAGTTCGCGTGGGCTGATCCGTGCCGTTGCCGTGGTCCCACCCGGCAACAGCGTCCGGGTGACGGTCCGGCGCCAGGGGCGGCAACTCGAAATTCCGGTCGACGCCGGGCGTCGGCCGCCCGAGCAGCAGGCTGGTTAATGGTCCGATCCGGGCGCCTGGTGTTGCGCGTTGGATGAAGCGGTCACCGGTCGCGATCGCACGTCGTAGCGGCCGCGGGGCGCCGCGGGAAGCGAGACTTGAAGGCGGAGGAAAGCACGATGCGGATCCTGGTGGTCGAGGATGATAAGGATGTCGCCGGCTTCGTCGTGCGCGGCCTGCGCGAGGCCGGCCACGTGGTGGAGCACGCGGATAACGGTCGGGACGGCTTGTTCATGGCGGCGAGCGAAACGTTCGACGCGGTGGTGCTCGACCGGATGCTGCCCGGCGGCATCGACGGCCTGAAGATCCTGGAGACCTTGCGCGGACAGAAGAACGCCGTGCCGGTGCTGATCCTGTCGGCGATGGCCGAGGTCGACGACCGGGTCAAGGGCCTGAAGGCCGGCAGTGACGATTACCTGACCAAGCCCTTCGCGTTCGCCGAATTGCTCGCCCGGGTCGAGGCGCTGAACCGCCGCGGCAAAGGTGAGGGTCCGGTGACCAAGCTGGTGGTCGAGGACCTGGAACTGGATCTGCTGTCGCGGCAGGTCAAGCGGGCCGGGCAGAAGATCGACCTGCAGCCTCGGGAATTTCGTCTGCTGGAATACCTGATGCGGCATGCCGGGCAGGTGGTGACCCGGACCATGCTGCTGGAGGGCGTGTGGGATTATCATTTCGACCCGCAGACGAACGTGATCGACGTGCATGTTTCTCGTCTGCGGCAGAAGGTGGACAAGCCATTTCCCAGCGGCCTGATCCACACCGTGCGCAATGCCGGCTATATGTTGCGGGCTGAGCAGCCGTGATATCATAGCAATCTGGGACATCATAGGTTCCGGGAGCGGGTGACGCGGGGGGAACAGGCTATCGGAAGCGTGCCGTGATGCGTCAGCCGCGCCAGGTCCGGGTTGGCCGCCGCGTTTGGTCCTCGCGGAGCGTCTCGTCCTCGCCGGGCGTGTGGTCCTCGCGGACGAAACGAGGCCCGCGGCAGGGCATGAGCCGTGGCGGCGTTGTGCGCCGAAGCGTGCGCCGCCGGCGGGTTCGACGATGATCGACCGGGTGATCTTTCGATCCGCGGGCTTCCGGTTCGGTGTAATCTACGCCCTGTTGCTGACGCTCAGCGCCACGGCGCTCGCGGTCTTCCTGTGGTGGGCGACGGCGGGGTTGCTCGACCGGCAGACCGAGGCGGCGATAAACGCGGACGCGCAGGGTCTGTCGGAGCGCTGGGCGGACGGCGGCCTTGCTGCCCTGGTGGTCACCATCGACGAGCGGCTGGCACAGAACATCGATGACGATGCGATCTATCTGCTGGTCGACCCACAGAACAAGCGGATTGCCGGCAACCTTGCCGCCTGGCCGCCCTCGGTCACCGAGGCGGGGCCCTGGTATGGGTTGCCGGTGACGCGGGCGGGCCTGAAGTCGGTGGCGAACGTGCAGCGCTACGATCTGCCTGGCGGCTATCGTCTGCTGATCGGCCGGGACGTTCAGGTGCGCGCGCAGTTGCGCGCCTTGCTGGCGGACGCCCTGCTTTGGGCGATCATTGTCGTACTGCTGATGGCGACCATCGGCGCGCTGGTGGTCCGCAGCCTGTTCCGACGAACCTTGGCCAACGTGTCCGCCACCGCGAGCGCCATCGCCGCCGGCGACTTCGCCCAGCGCGTCCGGTTGACCGGCCGCGGTGACGAGTTCGACCAGGTCGCCGATGTGATCAACGACATGCTGGACCGGATCGGCCGGCTGATGGACGGCGTCCGGCAGGTGTCGAACGCCATCGCGCATGACCTGCGCACGCCGATCACGCGTGCCCGCACCCGTCTGGAGGACGCCGCACTGCATGCTGAGACGCCGGACGACCTGCGCGCCGCGATCGAACGGGCGACGGTCGACCTCGATGGCATCGTGGCGGTGTTCCAGGCCCTGCTGCGCATCGCCGAGATCGAGGCCGGGTCCCGCCGGTCGTCGTTCGCGAAGCTTGATCTGGTGCCCCTGCTGGCGGAGGTCGGCGACCTATACGGCGCGGTGGCGGAGGACCGCGGCCTTGTCCTCCGGGTCGAAACACCCGACGCGGTGCCAGCCTACGGCGACAAGGCGATGATCCAGCAGGCGATCGCCAATCTGGTGGACAACGCGATGAAGTTCTCGCCAAAGGACGGAACGGTGCGGTTGAGCGCGTCTGTCTCCGCCATGGTCTTTGTTGCCGTGGGTGATCAGGGACCGGGCATTGCCCTCGATGAACGGGACAAGGCGACCGACCGGTTCTATCGTGGCGAGTCCGCGCGCAGCACGCCGGGGTCCGGGCTTGGCCTGTCGCTGGTGCTGGCGGTTGCCCACCTGCACGGTGGGGAACTGCGATTGGAAGACAACGAACCCGGGCTGCGTGCCGTGCTGGTGCTGCCGCTGGCTGAGGAGGAGGATGGTTCGGCGCTTCGCTCGAGACCTCGGCAAGTGGCGGTCGGCCGATGACGCGGGATGCGGGTCGCGGCTGCCGCGGCGGATGAGAGGCGATGGAAATCGCGGCAAGCGTGGCGCGGTCGGATGCGGTTGACGCGAGTTGACCGAGGATTGAACAACGGTAGTGTCAGGGCAGGAGTCTGGCAGGGCGAGAGTTGGGCAGGGCAGGACTCTGGCCTGAGCGCGACGACTTGGCGATTGGCAGCGACGGAGGTGCCTTGCCGACGCCGCAACACAGAGCAAAGGCCGCGGAGCATGTCGGAAGACGATGTCAGTCACCTGTCGTTCGAGGACGCGTTGGCGGAGCTTGACCAGATCGTGCGCGGACTGGAGGGCGGCACCCTGAAGCTCGACGCCGCGGTGCAGGCCTTCGAGCGTGGGGTGAAATTGCGCCGCCGTTGTGAGGCCAAGCTGGCCGAGGTCGAGGCCAGGGTCGAGGCGCTGGTGCAGCGGGCCGACGGATCGCTGGGGACGCGGCCGCTGGAATAACGCGATGGGCAACCGAGGCGCCGATCACACGATAGGTAACCGACGCGTCGATCACACGATGGGCAACCGACGCGCCGATTACGCGATGGGCAACCGACGCGCCGATCAAGCGATGGGCAAACAACGCGCCGATCAGTTGCTGGTGCTGCGCGGTCTGGTCGAGAGCCGCACACGGGCGCAGGCGCTGATTCTGGCCGGCAAGGTGTTCACCGGCGAAGCCCGGGTTGGCAAGGCCGGCGACCTGCTGGCTGAGGATGTTCCGTTGGCGGTACGCGGGCAGGACCACCCGTGGGTTTCCCGTGGCGGCCTGAAGTTGGCCCATGGACTGGCACATTTCAAAGTCTCACCGGCCGACCGCAGCTGTCTGGACATCGGCGCGTCCACGGGCGGCTTCACCGACGTCTTGCTAGCGAATGGCGCCCGCAAGGTTCATGCGGTGGATGTCGGCCATGGGCAGCTTGCCTGGCGATTGCGCTGCGACAACCGGGTCGTGGTGCATGAAAAGACCAACGCCCGCTATCTGGATCGCGGCGCGGTGCCCGATCCGATCCAGGCACTGGTGTGTGATGCCAGCTTTATCGGGCTGGAGACGGTGCTGCCCGCGCCGCTGGCGTTATGCGTGGCCGGTGCATGGGCAATCGTCTTGATCAAGCCGCAGTTCGAGGCAGGGGCAGCATTGGTCGGCCGCAAAGGGGTGGTGCGGGACCCGGCGGTGCATCAGGCGGTCTGCCAGCGGGTGACCCGCTGGTGGTCCGAGCGTCCGGGCTGGACCGTAGCTGGCGTGGTCGAAAGTCCAGTGGTCGGACCTGAAGGGAACAAGGAGTTCCTGTTGGCGGCGTTCCTCGCCTCAGACCGTCGTGCCTGACGATGGCTGCCGAACCCGGTTCAGAACGTGGCTGTCCAGTATCGCGCATCGGACAAGCGCGATACGTCGCTGTTCGTCTGACGTAGCCGATTCGCCCGACGAAATGCGGCCGCTTTGCGTCTCGCGCTGCTCTGCGATCGGGCCCCCTAGACCAGATGTTCGCCTGAGATAGGGGCGACCCGTCTCACAGTATGCAGGCTTTCGAGGGTTGCACCGGGTGGTCCGGTGCCGAGCCTCATGCATAGGAGACGGGTCATGGACAAGCCTATCATTTACGTTGGTCTGGACGTGCACAAAGATACGATTGCAGTCGCACTGGCCGAAGCGGGCAAGCGGGGAGACGTGCGCCAGCATGGCCAGATTGCGAACACGCCTGCTGCCCTGAAGGGGGTGGTGGCGAGATTGTCCCACGGCGGCAGCGACCTGCGGTTCTGTTACGAGGCCGGACCCTGTGGCTACGGGATCCAACGGCAATTGACGACGGCCGGACACGAATGTGTGGTCGTCGCACCGTCGCTGATCCCGCGCAGGCCCGGCGATCGGATCAAGACTGATCGGCGTGACGCGATCAATCTCGCCAAGCTACATCGAGCGGGCGAACTGACTGCGGTCTGGGTTCCGGATCAAGCGCATGAGGCGATCCGCGATCTTGTCCGTGCGCGTCTGGCGGCGGTGCGCAGCCTGCGCCAGGCGCGTCAGCAACTATCCGGCTTCCTGCTGCGCCATGGCCATCACTACCACCGACCGGCCTGGACGCTGATGCACCGGCGCTGGCTGGCGGGATTGCGATTCGAACAGTCCGTGCACCACATCGTGCTGGAAGATTGCATCGCTGCCGTCGAGGCCGCGACGGCGCGGCGCGATCGCCTGCATGCGCATATCGAAGCAGCGTTGCCGGGCTGGTCGCTGGCCCCGGTGGTGCATGCTCTGCAGGCGTTGCGTGGGATGGCCTTGGTGGTGGCGGCCACAATGATCGCGGAACTCGGTGGCATCACCCGTTTCACCAATCCGCGCCAACTCATGGCGTATCTGGGTCTGGTCCCGTCGGAGCATTCCAGCGGCGGAACGCGACGCCAGGGCGGGATCACCAAGGCTGGCAATAGCGCCGCACGGCGTATGCTGGTCGAGGCAGCCTGGAGTTATCGCTTTCCACCCCAGATTAGCCGAGAGCTGTTGTTACGCCAAGAGGGGCTATCCAAGGCAGTCCGCGACACGGCCTGGAAGGCCCAGGAGCGGCTGTGTCGCCGCTATCGCAAGCTGTCCCAAGCTGGGAAGCTGCCGACCGTAGTGACTGCCGCGATTGCGCGCGAACTGGCAGGCTTCGTCTGGGCAATTGCCCAATTGGTGCAGCAGGCGAACGGCTGACCCATACGAAGGCAAACGCCAGGGAGAACGACAGCCGCACCAACACATTCCAAAACTGAGCAAGGCTGGGGGCACGGTCACGGCCAGGAGAACCCTCGTATCCACTATCAGCCGGATCTCATCCGATGCTGGATCCTAGACAGAGGAAGCTCCGCGACGCATCCGGTCAGGCGGTAACCAACCCGCGTATCAGAGCATGATCAACCGTCGTTTCGATGATCGTGCCTCCTGCCTTGCTCAGTTGCGGCCACGCTGAACCGCTTGCTCGACAAGCAAGGAGTTGTCGCGCCTGCTGCTTGAAATGGCGAACATGAGAGTGGATATACTGGGATTGACCCGCCTTGGTGGACACCCTGAAGCTTTCGTCAGAGGTGTTTCGTTATGCCCAAGACGCGCCCACCCTACGCGCCGGAAATGCGGCGTCAGATGATTGAGTTGGTTCGTTCCGGACGTGATCCGGATGATCTGGCCCGCGAGTTTAAGCCCACCGCCCAATCCATTCGCAACTGGGTCATCCAAGCCGACCGGAGCGAGGGTCGCCGCAACGACGGCGCCGACACCACGTCAGGCGCGGAACGCGAAGAACTGATCAAGCTCCGGCGCGAGGTGCGCCAACTCCGCCTGGAACGCGATATCCTCTCAAAAGCCGCGGCCTGGTTCGCCCGCGAGACCGGCACGATACCGTCCGGGTCTTCCGGTTCATGAGCACGAACCAGGCCTTGTTCCCGGTTGCCTCGATGGCGCGCGTGCTCGGCGTCTCAACGGCGGGCTACTACGCTTGGCGTAACCGTCCACCATCCGTCCACGCGCGCGCCGACGCGGACCTTTTGAAGCGGGTCAGGACGGTTCATGCCATGTCCTATGGTGCCCCTCGTGTTCATGCCCAGCTTCGGGCAGAGGGAGACCGGCACGGACGCAAGCGGATCGCACGATTGATGCCAGCCGCAGGTCTGGTTGGCGCCAGCCATCGCCAAGGTGGCCCCACCACGACGCGGCGCGACAAGGAGGCGCGGCCAGCCCCAGATCTCGTGGACCGCAAGTTCACCGCCATCGGATCGAACAAACTCTGGGTGGCGGACATTACCGACATCGCGACTTCGGCGGGGTTTCTCTACTTGGCCGTTGTCCTCGACGCCTGGAGCCGCAAGATCGTCGGCTGGTCGATGGCAAACCATTTGCGAACGGAACTCGTGCTGGACGCGCTGGAAATGGCGGTCGGGCAGCGGCAACCCGGTGACGTCATTCATCATTCCGATCAAGGCAGCCAATATACGTCGCTGGCATTTGACGGCCGCTGCCGTGAGGCAGGCGTGCGGCCCTCAATGGGGTCAGTCGGCGATGCCTACGACAATGCCATGTGCGAGAGCTTCTTCTCCACGCTTGAGTGCGAGTTATTGGCCCGCCGCCGATTCGCCTCACAGGCCGAAGCCAAGACAGCCTGCTTCAGCTACATCGAAGGCTTCTACAATCCAGTCCGTCTACACTCCGCGATTGGATACCGCTCACCGATCAACTATGAACAGGAGCATACTCAAAAGACCGTCATGGAAACGTAACTATCCAAGCTAACAACCCGTCCACCAAGGCGGGTCAATCCCAGGCGGACTATGAGCCAAGATACTGGAGTAGTTGTGCGGCACGATGGCGGCCGGTGTGGTGGCGAAGCGTCGTCATGTGTCCAGTTGCCCCGATGTGCTGCCGATGGAGCGGCGGCATGGACAGAGCCTGCTCAACCTGCTGTGCATCGGTTATGACCAGCAGATCGCGGCCGGGTGTCAACACGTCTTCAATACCGATCCACCGATCCGACAGCACCGGCACACCGCAGGCCGTTGCCTCAAAAAGCCTGACGCTGGGACTATGGCCGCTCGTTATCATATCGCGGCGGGTTAAATTGAGCGTCCAGTCCATGCTGGAGTAGAAGTCGGCATGGGCCGCCGGCGGCAAGTGCTCTATCCGCTCGACATTGACAGGCCAGAGGATGTCATCGGGATATTGTGGACCGGCAACGACAAAGCGCTTGGCCGGCCTGGAACTGGCCGTTTTCAGCAATAAACACTCCAGTGCATCTTGTCGATCAGGACTGTAGGTGCCCAAGTAACCCATGTCCCAGCGCTTGGCTGCGCCAGTTGGATAGTATAGATCGGGATCGACTGAGCAGTAGAGCGGAACGGCGCGCCGGGCGCGATATTGATCTTGCAAGACGTGTAAAGCCGGGCCGCCAGTGAAGGACAGGTACAGGTCGAATAGCGGGATCGACTGAAGCGTGATATAGGGAACGCTTCTATTAGCAAGACCTTGCAAGGTTACTGGCGTATCGATATCGTAAAAGCAGAGCTTTCCACGCCGGTGGCGGTTGGCCCATGCTATAATGGCGGGGCCATCCGATACGTAAGAGCCAACGATGACCGCATCCGCGTCCATGACGATATGTTTATGATCATCAAGTGCTGCAACCGAGTCATAGAACAATAGGTCACAGAACCCAGGACTCGGCAGGTCCCGATGAGATGCGTACCAGCTCTGCTCTCGTTCAAGGAACCATACGGCGTGGCCCAAGGTGGAAAGGCCCTTCAACAGAGACCGGTAGGTCGTTGCATGCCCGTTGCCCCAGGATGAGCTTAGGCTAAGGCCAAGAACCACGATGCGCATCCTCACATCATCCGTTTGCGCGTCAGCAATTCGCGGAACTGCAAATCGACAAGCTGGGCGCGTTGTCGGTATGTGTGTTCTGCCATCACCCTGACATAAGCGGCTTCGCCGACTGAGCGTGCTGCGTCCGTTGACAATGTCGATATGTATTCAGCGACATCCTGACCATCGCGGGCGACCAGAATCTGGTGACCGGGCCGGAGGAACTCGTCGATCCCATCCCATGCATCGGTGATCAGACAGGCACCGGCGCCGGCCGCCTCAAACACCCGGGTGGCTGGACAGAAACCGGTCTGCGCCATGCTTTCCCTGGCAACGTTCAACACCATCCGAGCGGAAGAATTGAACGCGTTGTGTCGGTCGGTTCCGACATGGCCAAGCAGACGGACATTCGACGGGATTTGCCCGTTCTGCCAGCCGGAACCGCCGAGGAGGAAGCGTTTGTCCGGCAAGCACAGCGCCGGCTGCATGAAGAACGTGGTCGTCCGTATCTCTCTGTCGGGCATACGATTGGCGAGGAAAGACAAATCCGAGGCGAAGCGGGCATCGGGAGCAACTGGATGATGCGTTTCCGGATCGAGCGCGTTGTAGATCGGAACGCAGCGGCGCGCGCCGAAGCCGGTGTAGGCGCTGATGACCGGCATGCCGCCGCCATAGGTAAGGACAAGGTCGAGCGCGTGCAACGCCTGGCGGATCGGGCTAGACGGGTCGCCGCGCATGTCCGCCAAAGTCGCGGGGGCATCGACGTCCCAGAATACCTTTAGCGCGTCAGGTCGGGATGAGTTCACCACACCGGCGAGAAGCTCATCGTCGAAAACGCCGACCCCGCTTGCCTTGATGACGATGTCGGCTTGTTGCGCATCGGCCAATACCGAGCGGACTCCGTCTTCCGTCGCTTTATAGACACGAACGGTCGCCCAAGACGGCGGATCAATGTCGCGGTGCGATTGACGTTCAAACGCATCCGGCTCGTAGAACGTGACTTCGTAACCAAGCCTGGCGAGCGCCGCGAGAAGTCCCCGGTAATATGTTGCTGCACCGTTCCAGTATGAGGAGAGCAGGCTGGATCCATAAAAGGCAATCCGCATCAGGCCGCGACCTGTGTCGTCAGATCCGCAATGATCGAAAGAAGCTCATTGGCGCGGTGGCTGCAGGTATGGTGGGCGGCGATTGTTTCCAGACCATGTGCTGCCATGGATCGACGCAATTCCGGGTCCGCCGCGACCGCTTCCATGTTCGTCCGCATTTCGGCAGGCGTTCGGGCCAACAGATAATCTGTTCCGGCCCGAAACAGGTGTTCGGCGTCGTCCCAGGGTGCGCATATCAGCGGGATGCCGCAAGCCAGAGCCTCGAACACGCGAATCGTGGGAATGCCGGGCAGCTGGCGTGAATAGGTTCGACGCGGGATATGGACGGTCATCAGGAACCGCGCGAATACGTCCGGCGCATGGCAGTTGGGTAGCCAGCCATGGTAGCGAGCCCGGTAACGATCGAGGGTAATCCTGGCATCTTCCGGATAGCGCACGCCGTATATATCGAGTTTCAGCCGCAGATCGCGCGCCGGGTGCAAAAGGAACTGTCGCAGCTCATCGCTGCGCTCCTCGTCGCCCCAGTTGCCAATCCAGACGATGCCATCGCGATCGCCGCCGGCATCGGCCGGCGGATGAAACAGGCGAGTGTCAGCCGCTTCATGCCAGACGAAGCAGCGGTTGCCCCAGCCGAACCTGCGATAGACCTCGGCGAGTGTGGCACCAAAGGCTAGAACGCCGTCATAGGCCGAGAGGTCCATCCGCCCGATGCTGTCGGGTTCGGTGACGGCGCGATGATGCGTGTCATGAAAGAGCAACGTGAAGCGTGCCCCCTGTGCTCTGCGGCGGCCGATCGCCGAGATCAGTGCCGGACCGTTCCATTCATGCACCAAAACCACGTCGGCACCATCCAGCATGGCATCGAGGTCGGGGCCGGCGAAGCGAGCGTGAGGCGCTAATTCAGGATAAAATCGTTCGAAAGCCGCTACCTCGCCGCTTTCCTGTAGCAGATTCGTTCGGCTCCAACTGTCCTGCGACTCGTAGCTGCACACGTCGTGACCGCGATGCAGCAGCTCGCGCAATATGCCGCGCAGGAAATGCGCGTTACCGTGGTTCCAGCAGGAGATCAGCGAGTGGGCGAAATAGACGAACCGCACCGTCAGGCGTCCGCACAGGTGCGAGATGCAGCTTTGTTATGAATTGCAGAGGTGGCATCAATCATCGTCTGGATGTCGAACGACGCGGCTCGTTGCAATGCTTTGGCGCCTTGCTTGGTGCGAAAGTCAGGATGCAGAAGGAGTTCCTCCAGCGCGGCAGCGATCTGATCCGGTTCATCGGGTTGAACAAAGGTGGCGGCACCGTCCCATAGTTCGCGAAACGTGGGGATGTCCGATAGCACCAGGGCGCAGCCCGACTGCGCCGCCTCCAGGACGGTCAGGCCGAATGGTTCATATCGCGAGACCGAGACGAATACGGCGGCGCCGGCGTATTGTTCCGCTAGCTCGGCGGCATCCAGCGTTCCCAATAATCGCAGATGCTCGCAGTTGATTTTTGTGCCGTTTGCGCCTTCTGTTGGTCCGGCAGCCAAAACAGGCCAGGGTAATCTGCCGGCCGCACGATCCAAGGTCGCAATGTTCTTGCCTTCATCCCAAAGCCGTCCCGCGGTCAGTGCCCGTTCCTGCCGATCGGTTTGCAAAGCACGAGGCGTCCTTGCGTTCAACACGATCTCGATCGGACCGGTGATTTCGTAGCATGTACTCAGTGCACTGGCGAAGCTCGCACTAGGCGCGACGACCTTGTCGGCTCGCATCAGCCCAAGCCGCGTTGCCTCTACTCGCCAGATGAGGTCCGGCGGCATCGGATCACGCCGCACGGCGCGCCACCAGGTGCCGACGCAGGAGTGCGCCACCACAACGATCGGAACCGGCCAGCGTGCGGTACCGACCAATGCCGGGGCGTGCAGATGAACCGTGTCAACATCGACCTTTGAAGCCAGGGCGGCAATGACATCCGACGCCAACTGCAGCTGATCTGGCGTTTCAGCAAGCCAATCCAACGGCAGGTGTGTCACGACGAGACGAAGGCCTGGAATCGCCTCGGCCTGTTTCCTTTGTGTGGCGTCGGGGTCCGGTCCCAGCACGGCCAGCACAACCGCGATCCTGCGTGCGGCCAGGCCGCTGGCGAGATCTATCGAATAGGTCCAGACGCCACCGACGGCGTCTGTTGTAAGCAGGATCCGATTCAGCAAGCCATCGCCTCCAGCGCCGGCAATGAGAACGGAATGGATTCCTGGATGTCGCTCAAATTTTGAAAACTGCTGAGATAGTGGGCGTGCGCCCGTTCCCACGCCTGGTCATCTGGCTCGCCCCATAGGCGACGGTAGTCGGGCGAGCTGGGATAGGGGAACATTGGGACCGGGTCGTTCGCCCAAACTCCGCGCGTACGCAACGAATCTCGCCATGCCGCGACCACGCCCATATCGTCGCCCGCCGAGCGAATCAGGTTCGCCTGAACGAAAGGGATGACGGCGCGGGCCTGGACCAAACGGTCCGACAGTTCTTCCGTCGACATCCGACAATTCTTGTCGAGAGCGGCCCTGCCCTCCGGCGTCAGGCTCTCGACCCCGGCCTCGAGCGAGACGCAACCGGCTTCTCCCAGCAACCCGATCATGTCGGGTTTCCATAAATCGATGCGAGTCTGCACGCCGAAGACAACGTTGCGCTCACACAGCGCCCGGAGCAGCGGGCGCTGTGGCAGGAAAATCTCATCAATGAAATAGAGATAGCCCACACCCTGCCGGATTAGTGCATCGATCTCGGTCAACAGCAGATCAAGGTCACGACGGCGGTAGGCATCGCGGAAGTCAATCTTGGCACAAAACGAGCAACTGTAGGGACAGCCGCGGGAAGCCTCCACTTCCGCGGCGGCCACATCGGGCCGGCTGTCAAAACGATGATGGTGATGGCAGTGGCGCATGATCCACGCGTCGGGCCAGATCAGTGGCGGGGCGTCGGTGAAGCGGGCCGCCTGCGGGGCACCGTTGAGACGGATGGCGCCGGTCGGCGTCCGCCAAGCCAGACCGGGCACTGCGTCAGGGCAGCCCTGATCCGCCAGGGCCTGCACGACGTGTTCGCATTCGCCTCGCACGACGACGTCAGCGCCGAGTTTGCGCAAGGTCGCTTCGGGTGTTGACGATCCATGCGGACCGACCGCCACCAGCAGCGCACCTGAGTGACGCAGGCGCCGGATCATGTCGCCAGGAACCCGCAGTTCCGGCGGGGCGCAGCGCCAGAACAGGTAGGTCGGTGCCGTGGTGACAACAACCATATCGGGTTGAAACGTCGATACCGCGTCAGCCAGCGTCGCTGCGTCCATCCGGTCCAACAGGCCATCCAGCATGAGCGTTTCGTGCCCGTTTCGTTCCAGCAGCGCCTTTGCGTAGCCAAGTTCCAGCGGCAGGTGCGGTTCGCGGCAGCCGAAATAGATGCTGTGCTCGAATCGCCACGCGGGGTTGATCAAAGCGACCTTCATGCCACCACCAATCCGCTTGGGTTCAGCACTGCTTTTCGGCCGGTGAAGGATTGCACCAGCGCTTTGACCCCGCTTCGCCAATTTCGAGGCGGAGGAAGGGACAGGGCCGCTCGCAGCTTCCGCGTGTCGGAAACGTAGTAGCGTTGATCGTTGCACCGCCACGGCGCGAACCGCAGGTCAACCGGACGACCGATCAGGTCGCGGATGGTGTCGATGAGCTGCAGCAAGCTAATGGCGTTGGCTTGACCGCCACCCAGGTTGAAGGCTTCACCGGTTACCCGGCCGATGTTTCGCCACGCCGCGATGTAGGCGTTGACGGCATCGTCGACGAACAGGACGTCGCGCACCTGGCGTCCGTCACCGTAGATGCTGATCGGGACACCGGCCAATGCCCGCAACACGAAGTGGGCAACCCAACCTTGATCCTCGGTGCCGAGCTGGCGTGGCCCGTAGATACAGCTCATGCGCATGACGGCTGTCGGGACATTGAAGCTGCGGGCGAAGTCGAGCACGTATTGGTCCGCGGCGCCCTTGGAGCAGCCGTATGGGGTACGGAAGTCAAGTCTTTGCGCTTCATCGCAGCCGTAAGCGCGCATCTCGCCATCTTCCGGCTGCCAGGCGCCCCCGACACAGACCAGGTCGACGTCCTCCATGGCGCCATACACCTTGTTCGTGCTGGCGAAGATGCACGGTTGCCGGCTTTGGCGCAGGGCCTCCAGCAGATTGAACGTGCCTTGCAGGTTGACCTGCATGTCTTCGACCGGATCGATCATGCTGGTGGTGACGGCGACCTGGGCGGCGAAATGGAAGACGCCGACACAATCTCTGACCGCATCGCCGATGGCTGCCTTGTCGCGAATATCGTCGACGGCGCAGGAGACAAGGCGAGGATGACGTTGGCGCAGCCAGGCCGCGTTTTCCTCTACGCCGGGGCGCGCGAAGGAGTCGAAGATGAGGACTGATTCGCCCTCTTTCGCCAGTCGATCGCTTAGGGCACTGCCGATAAAACCTGCTCCGCCAGTGATCAGCACAGGCGGATTACGCCGAATTACGGCAACGTTGCGGCTCAGGCTGATCAATTCACGCACCGCCCCGAGGCCCTGCTTCAGGCTGCGGCCCAGCAGCTTCGGCTGGCCTTCCGCACGCTGAAGACCAAAATGATAGTGACGAACATCGAAATTAAGCCCCTGCTGTACGGGTATGTTCGTCGGCAAGTCCCGCAAGCCATACCAATAGACACGATCTGCTGGAGCATCGATCGCTTTCAGGAACGCATCGACCTGGCGAAGCGGATCATTGCGCCAGGTTGAGTAGCCGGTCTCGGTTATCCAGATCTCCAGTGCGGGATTGAACCTGTGGACGGTCGCGCGGACCTCATCCAGAACGACTTGCCAATCGCCTGGCCAGGTGCCGCCCTCGACCGAATCCCAGACACCCGGGAAGCCGTGGACACCGACGACGTCGACAACGTTCAGGATGCCCCGTTCGCCCATCAATCGAAGCCAGTTGATATCGGTGGGACACGGGCCGCCCAGAACCACGCGCATGCCGCGCTGCCGTGCCCAAAAGCCCGCGGCGCCGATCATTGTACAGAACTTCATCCAGTCGGGATCGAGCCGCCAGTCCCAATCCAGCAGGTTATTTGGCTCGTTCCACAGCTCAACGGTATCGAAACAATCAGGATGCGCGGTTATGACCTCATCGACGAAGTCGGCGAACGCCCCGGGATCTCGGGGCGGTCCCGAGGTCAGGCCATTCTGCGACAGGCCAGGCGGCGTGTAGTGAATGCACGGCAACAACTCAAAGTTACGGCCAATGCGCCCCAGCAACCACTTATACCACTCCTTGCCGCCTTCAGCGTGGTAATCCGCCCAAGACAGATGGGTCCGCAGGCGTCGAATGCCGATCGCATTCAAGGCGGTGATGGTGTCCTCGACCAAAGCCTGATCGCCCGGGCGAAACCATTGAACGATTCCTGGCAACGTCACGCGACCAGCCCCCGCACTTCAAGTTCGTGCAGAGCATCGTCCACGCGGTGAACCGGCTGCTGTCGGCTTACCCACTCCGCCAGTTCGCCGAGGCTGTCGGCAAATGTTCGTCGCGGGGTGTAGCTAAGTTCCTTTTGCGCAAGCGTGCTATCGCCGAAACAATGCCGGATATCCCCCGCTCGGGCTTTATCGAGAAACTGCGGGCGAATGTCGCTTCGTTCCATCGCAGCAGCTATCTCGGCGGCGACCTCCGCGATCGTTACGGCGCGGCCGCTACCGATATTATATGCCCCCGTAACGGTCGGCGACGCTTCCAGCGCCAGCACGAACGCGTTCGCCACGTCTTCGACATGAACGAAATCACGCCGCTGCAGACCATCTTCGTAAACCTGTGGCGGGTGACCATTCAGCAGCGCGGACGCGAAGATGGCCAGAACGCCGGTGTAGGGATTGGAAAGGGCCTGACCGGGGCCGTAGGCGTTGAACAGCCGAAGCGCGACAGCCGGCATGCCGTAGGCCCGGCCGACGGTGAGGATAAGCCGCTCCTGCACGAATTTGGAGATCGCATAGACGGACGCCAGTGCCTGCCGCTTTGTCTCTGGCGTTGGCAGTGGCACCAACGGAAAGCCATGCCGGTCCACCGGATCCCACCCTTGGGCGTCATGCCGCGGCTTGCGCACGACGTCCTCGACCAGGTTGCCGTCGCTGTCGCGATACAGACCCTCACCGTAGATACTCATCGAGGACGCAACGACCAAACGCCGGACCGGATTGGCGAGCAAGGCCTGCAGCAGGACGGCGGTCCCGAGATCATTCGTCGCCACGTAGCGATCAACGGCATACATGCTTTGACCGACGCCGACCTCGGCTGCCAGATGGACGACGAAATCGACGCCGTTCACAGCTCGGGCGACCGCACTGGGATCACGGACATCACCAACGATGAGGTCGACGTCTCGCAGGACGTGATCACGCGGCTGGCCCGCATGCACCTGATCCAGCAGGCAGTCCAAAACCCTGACGTTGTAGCCTCGGGCCAGAAGGGCGGTGGCGAGATGGCATCCGATAAACCCGGCACCTCCGGTGACGAGTACGCGCGGCATGGTCACGGCTGGGGGTACCTCTCCCGGGCATTCAACCCGATACAGAAATGTTACATAATCGCAGCAATCGCAGTGGTTGCGAAGCAGGTAGGCTTAACGGGGTCAACGCACACCGATAGAAGTTGTTCCTGTCACACTAGGGTGATGAAGAAGATCCCAACCCCGCGCCGGGCTGGCCGGGTGAAGAAGACCGTAGCCCGATCCCCATTGTCGGCGCCGGCAGAACCGTAGCCCGGTCTCAAAAGATATGGCGGCCTGGGTCGGCGGATTAGCACGAGCCAATGATCTCCGCCCAGTGATCGGTCCGATAGAAGGCCGATCCCAGATAAGAACGAGCACGGAAACCCTGCTTGCACGAAAGCAGCTTAGAGCGTTAGAGCCGCCTATGAAAGCGTCCCCGCCTCGCCGTCATCTCAGCGGCATCGATTACACGCTGCGTGCTGTCGCCATCACCGCGTTGGTGCTGGTGGCTGCAGCGGTGTTAAGCGGTGTTTTGTTGCTGATCTTCGCCGCTGTGCTGGTTGCCTGTGTCCTGCGGGGTGCCGCGTCATGGCTTCATGCGCATATCGGTCTGGGGACAGGTTGGTGCCTGGCCCTGGTGCTTTTGCTGCTTGCCCTGCTGCTGGGCGGCGGGTTTTGGTTGCAGGGTCCACGTGTGATGGTTCAGGCTGTCATGGTCGCCGACACCGTTACGCAGCAGGTGCAGCACGTCTGGGCGACCTTGCAGAACAACGCGTTGTTCCAGCGCCTCATGCCGCGGCTGAAAGATCAAGCCGGCTCGATGCTAGGGAGCATGACCGCGTTAATGCCGGGAGTCGCCACGTCGGTGCTGGGCGTTGGCGGCGACATGGTGGTCATTCTCGCGACCTCGATCTTCCTGGCGATATCGCCGCAAACCTACTCAGGCGGCTTTGTGCGGCTGTTGCCGATCGGCTGGCGGCCACGCGGGCACGAAGTGATGGGTGAGTTAGGGGCGACGTTGCAGCTCTGGTTCCTGGGCCAGTTCGCCGACATGCTGGTCGTCGCCGTGTTGACCGGCGCAGGGTTGTGGTTCCTGGGTGTACCGCTGGCATTTACCCTGGCGCTGATCGCCGGTTTGTTTAATTTTGTTCCCTATGTCGGTGCCCTGGCGGGCGCGGTTCCGGCCCTTGCCGTCGCGGTTGCGCAGTCGCCACAGACCGCGATCTATGTCGCCATCCTGTTCGCCGTCGTGCAGACGCTTGAAGGCAACGTCATCGCGCCGCTGATCCAAAAGCGCACTGTCGATCTGCCGCCGGCGCTGACCATTCTTTCGCAGACCGTGTTGGGCACGTTGTTTGGCGTCATTGGTCTGATCCTGGCGACGCCGCTGACGGCTGTGACGATGGTCGGGGTGCGATTGGTTTATGTCGAGAGCGTGTTGGAGAAGGATGAGGTTGATCGGTAGCGGCGCGCCGGCGCGCTGCTCGTGATAGTCCTGATATTTCGGAAGCGTCTGGGAGCATCAGCAAGTCAATCAGGATTTACATTTGGATCCTCGGCCTGGAGCGGTTTGTCTGCGTGCTTCGGACGGCATCACTGTTAAATCGGAACTAAACATATGACGATGGGGTATGGGTGGACACTCGAGGGTGGCAGTTCTCTGAGTAATAATAAGTCGGCATCCGTGAGTTCCTTAACCTTGAGGGAGACCCACGATGCGAGACATCCAGCCAGACTTTCTGGACGCGTTGCTGTCCAGCCACGAGACGCCCGCCGATCCGATAGTCACGGACCGCCTTTTCCGCGCCGTGAAGAAGCGTCTGCCGGAACGGGCTCTGGACGCCGACTGTCCGAACATCTGGGGTCGGCAGTCTGCTTCCGCGAGCCGCTATACAGCCATCAGCCTCATAAGCCCCATTACGACAGTCTGCCGGGGCGTTGAGAGTCCGGGACGTTCAGCGTCCGGCCCGGTGCCTCGTGCTGCTTTCCGGCGGTTTCGGGCATCAGAAAAACCAGGGTGGCGAACGCGACCGTTGCGATAACCGCCGAAGTCAGGAACGCAGCCGAATAACCCGCATGATCGACAATGACGCCGGCGATCAGGCCGCTGCTGGCGGCCCCGATACCCTGAATTGTCGCGATGGCGCCCTGCGCGACGTTGAACCGGCCGGTTGCTCGCATCAGGTCGGCGATCACCAGTGGCGTGATGGCACCGAAGATGCCGGCACCGACCCCGTCCAGCAACTGCACACCAACCAGCCACCAGGTCTGGTTGGAAAATGTATACAGCACCGCGCGTACCGGCAGTACCGCGAAACCGAGCAGCAGAATTGGCTTGCGGCCGAAGCGGTCGGCGGTTCGCCCGACCAGCAGCGCAATCGGCAGCATGATCAGCTGGGCCGCGATGATGCAGGCCGACATCATCGCGGTGGCGGCATCCTTGTGCGTCGCCGCGAGCTTCTGGCCGACCAGTGGCAGCAACGACGCGTTCGCGAGATGAAACAGCAGCGCGCAACACCCAAAGATCAGGAGCGGGCGACAGCCTAGCAGCACGCTGCGGAACGAGCCGGGCGCGGCTGACCTGGTCGGATCCTCGGTGTCGGCACCGCGGGCTCGCTGATTGTCGATTGCCTGGGCGGGAATTGACAGCACCGCGATCACCGCGAGAACCGCGAAGACCGGCACAAGAAGGAAAACTGAACGCTGCGAGAACGCCCAGCCGACCGCACCTGCCGCGGTGGCGATGGCAACGTTGCCCGCGTGGTCGAACGCAGCATTGCGTCCCAGCCGCCGTGCCACTGCTGCTCGGGCGAACAAGCCAAGCGTCAACGCCGCGACGGCAGGGCCAAATACATCGCCCACGACCGCGATCAATGTATTGGCGACCAGCACCGGCCAAAAGACCGGGAAAGCATAAATCACCACCGCACCCACGCCAAGGATCGCCAGGGCGGCAACGATCAGGCCTCGTTTGGATCGGGTGGCATCGATCGCCGCGCCAGCCGGCGTCTGCGCCAGCAACCCCAGCAAGCCACTGATGGATGTCACCAGGCCAACGCCAACCTGGCTCCAATGCTGTTGCGTAACGAGAAAGACATTCAGGTAAGGCCCCAGCGCACCGCGAACGTCTGCGAGCAGGAAGTTTAGCGCGTCGAGCGATACGGGCCGAAACGGGGCCTTCGGCTGAACGGCGGGCGCTGAGGTGACGGCGTCCATGCCGGTCACCGTCAGAACCGGGCGACCAAGGCGACGCCGGCGACTAACAACACGGCACCGGCCGCACGTCCAAGGTTCATCGAGTGCTGCTGCATGTGCAGCATGCCGAAATGGTCGATGGCAAGCGACATCAGAATGTTCGCGGTAATGGTGAGACCGGCAAAAGCACCGGCACCCACGCGATCGACGAACAGCAACCCGGTGATGACCGCGACCGCGCCGACCAATCCGCCCAGCGGCGCCCACCATGGCATGGCGCTGACGCCGTCGATCGTTGGCAGCGGGCGCGGCAGGCAGGCGAAGACGACCATCAACAACGCCACGATCGGCAGGAACGAAACCAGGCTGGCCAGCCATGGGTTCGTCAGCGCGCCGCGCAGCGCGCCATTCATCGGCGGTCCCCAGGCCTGCAACGCGCCGGCACCAAAGATAAGCGGGTATAACCAAACGGAACTCATTGATCTCTCCTTAAGCAAACTTGCTGGTCAGCCGACAAAGACCAACGCACCAAGCGCGAATGCCAGGGCCGGTGGCATCACCAGCACGCCAAGCTTGAGGAACGTCCAAGCGCCTATCTGCAATCCCTCGCGCCGCAACACCGCGAGCCATAGGATCGTCGCCAAAGATCCGGTGACAGAGAGGTTCGGACCAAGATCGACACCGATCAGCACCGCGCTGGTGACCTCCGGCGGGGTCTGTGCCGTCTGCACCGCCGTTCCGGCAATCAGCCCGGCCGGCAGGTTGTTCATGATGTTGCAGACAAACGCGAGCGCAACCCCGCTGGCCCAGGCGGCGTCGGTGGCCGAACGTTCGGCGATCGTGCGCAGCAGGTCACCAAGCATCCGGATGACGCCGGTGCTGTTCAGCGCCTCCACCAGCACGAACAGGCCGGCGACCAGCGGCAGCACGCCCCAGGAGACGTCGCGCAGCATGCCCCAGGGCGCGTTCCGCCCAAGCAGCAAAACGGTGGCCGCAGTGAGGAGGCCGGCGATGCAGGTCGGCAGACCGAGTTGCCAGTCAAGCGCCGAGGCGGTCATCAGCACGATCGCTGTCAGCAGGATGCCGAACGCGGCGACGCGGCCGCATCCGGACAGTGCCGGGACTTCTACTTGTTCGGCGACGGTCTGCCGCAAGGCAGAGCGCTGAGTCAGCCGCAGCATCGTGTAAGTCGCGAGGATCGATAACAATGACGGCAGCGCGTAACGCGGCAACCATTGCAGCAGCGGTGGCATGTGGCTGCCGTAGATGACCAGATTGGCCGGGTTGCTGATCGGCAGGACGAACGAGGCGGCGTTAGCGATGAAGGCGCACACCAGCAGGTAGGGAAGCGGGTTGTCCGCCTTGGCGGCGCGTGCGACCGCGGCGACAGCGGGGGTCAGCACGACGGCTGTCGCATCGTTGGACAGAAACACGGTCACGACCGTGCCGACGAGGTAGACCAGGGTGAACAGCCGGGTCGCCGAACCGTGCGCGAGGTTCGCGGCGCGTGCGGCCATCCAGTTGAACAGACCCTCGCGGCGGGCGACCTCGGCCAGCAGCATCATGCCGATCAGGAACAGGTAAACATCGAGGCCCTTGGCAATGCCGCGCCAGGCTTCGGTGACGGGCAGCAGCCCGGCCAGCACCAGCAGTGCCGCGCCGGTGACCGCCCAAACAGCTTCCGGCAGCTTCCATGGCCGCAAGATCACGCCCATCGTCGCCAAGGCGGTGATGCCCCAGGTGGCATCGAGCGCGCTCACCATTCGCGTCCGTTGCGATTGGGGCCGAATTGGGTGCCCAGCAGGCCTTTCGCCGGCCAGACCCCTATGGCATCGCGGTCGCTGCCGTCGGCATGCCGCGGCGGTGATGCGCATTGGCCGTCGCGATGGACCACGAAAGCAATGACATCGTTTCCGGTGCGGCAGGCATTGTCCTGTGCCTCGACCATCAGGGCGTGGTGTCCATCGGGCAAACCAAAGACATCCTCGCTGGCGTGCCATAACGATGGATCGGCTGGATCGGCGACGACGGCGATCGGCTTTCCATTGTCGATCCGGGCCGTCGCACCAGCGATGCCCGAGCCGCTCCAGAGCTTGGCGCGGATCACTAGCGCCTGATGCACGACCTGATCAGGCGAGCCAGGATCGCTGATCAGGCGATGGTCTTCGGGCCGGGTGATGAGAACCAGCGGCCAATCGCCGGCGAGCGGCGCGAAACGCCAGCTGATTACGCCTGCATCGATCGCGGCGACGGAAAAGCCGATGGGCCCCTCCTCGATTTGCCCGGTCGAGCGGGTCGCCATGAAGATCGTGCGACCGTCGTTGGCCAATTCGTTGTAGTGCGTATGCCCCATGTCCACACAAGCGACATGATAGGGTGCAAGCAATGACCGCAAGCGCTCGCCGCCGGCGCGAAGATCGGCTGGGTAGGCGTGCATGAACACAAGCGAGCGTTCACCCGCGGTGTCGGCGTGCTCCAGCTCGATTTGCATCCAGTCGAAGTGCGCATCATCCAGCCGAAAGTCGAGGCCGCCGGTGCCGAGGGAGACGATGTCGAGGAACAGGCAGCGATGCCCGTCGGCAGCGATGGCTTTCGGCAGGCGCGGCGCATCGAGGACCGCGTAAAACGCATCCAGCGTGCGGTTATGAAAGTCATGGTCGCCCGGCAGGATGCGCAGCGGAATCGAAAGCTTTTCGATGGCGTCGCGCACCAGCCGGAACTGTGCCTCGGTGCCGTCGTCAGCATTGTCGCCGGGCAGGATCGCGAAGCTGATCCGGCCGGCGAGATGCTGGTTTGCCACGTCGATCAGGGCCACGAGGTCGGCATGGTTCTGCTCGCCGGCCCGCGTGATGTGCAGATCGCCGAAGTGCAACCAACTCAGCAAGGCATCAGCCATCCAAGCCTCCATTTCTAAGCGAAGGAGCCGGCCAGGTTACGGACCGGCTCCTTATGCCGACCGACGCTCGCGCCGACCGCTATAAGGGTCATGTTTCGCGCGCCGCCCCCTCGCTCGCGTGCTCGCTCGCCCGCCGACCCGGCGCGCGTACCGGTCAACGTATGCATCGACCGGTATTACTTATGGCCACGCGGCTTTGTTACGGGGAAGTGGCAAGGGGCTGGTATCGCGCATCAGAAAGCCCCGAACCGTCGCTGTCCGTCTGAAGTAGACAACTCACGCGCCGATTCTGGGACGCTGCGCGTTTCGTGCTTCTCTGATGCTGATCCTATCCCGAAGAGGGCGGTGCAGCCGGACCGCCAGGAGGGGGCGCGGCGAGACCAGGAAGCGGTTGCGCACGCCGAGCGGTCGAAGGCGGTGGAGCGCCATGGCCATGGCCCGGCCGGGTGACCTCGACAAGTTGGTGCGTATTCGCACCGATCTGCTGCGCGTCGATCGACCAATGGTTTATGCAGCGCCGACACCAGCTTAAATGGTAGCGGCGGACGGATTTGAACCGCCGACCAAGGGATTATGATTCCCCTGCTCTACCGCTGAGCTACGCCGCCATCCAGGAAGAGGCGGCGGAATAGCCCCGCATCCGACGCGCGTCAACCACCGCGCACCAGCCGCTGCACGCCCAGCAATCGAACCAGCGTGCCGTCGTCGGCCTGGCCGGTGATCGCCTCCGGCCGCCAGTGACGCTGGAACGCCCGCAGCACGCCGGACAGTGCCGGGTCCAGCGCGCCCTCGGGCGCTACCCGATAGCCGATCTCGGCCAGTGCGGCGCGTACCGGGCGCAACGTGACGGCGTCGCGGATCGGACCGGTTGTCCCAAGGTCCGGCGCATCCGTGGGCCACAGGCCGACGCCGTTCTCCGCCAGCGCCCGCCAGTCGAACAGCTCGCCGGGGTCGTCCTTGCGGTCCGGGGCTATATCGCTATGCGCCACCACATTGCGGGGCGGGATCGGATGCCTGGCCAGGATCAGCAGGCAAAGGTCGCAGACCGCGGAGAGTTGCAGGACCGGAAACTCTCGATAACCCCATTCACGGCCCGGGTTGACGATCTCGATACCGATCGAGCGGTCGTTCAGGGCCGCGTGTCCGCGCCAATGCGACACCCCCGCGTGCCAGGCGCGCCGGTCCTCGGGGACCAGACGCAACACCGTGCCATCCTCATCGACCACATAGTGCGAGGAAACCCTTGCCTGTGGGTCGCGTAACCGATCAAGCGCGTCCTTCGCCGTCTTCATCCCGGTATAATGGAGAACCAGCGTGTCCACCGGGGCGCCGCGCTCATCGTGATTGGGGCTGGGCAAGTCGACGATCGGCAGGGCCGAACGGCGCGATACGACCGGCGGAACCTCGCGCAGCCAAGGCGGAATTTGCCGCTGCCTCACAAGCCGCGCTCGCGTTTGATGCGGTCCCACGCGGCATTGATCCGCGCGACCTTCTCGCTCGCCCGGGCGACAAAGTCCGCTGGCACGCCGCGGGAGGCCAGGCTATCGGGATGATTTTCCCGCATCAACCGCTTCCAGGTGGCACGCAACTCCTCGCCACTGGACGAACGGGGAACACCCAGTTCCAGATAGGGATCGTTCTCGTCGACCGCCATCGGCTGGCGCGGGGTCTCGCCGAACGCGCGATCCCAGGACGCCTGGTCCAACGCCAGTCGCCGGTGCACGCGGCGCAGGAATTCTTGCTCCCGTGCGTTCAGCGGACCGTCGGCGCGGGCGATCTTGAACAGCGAGGTGAGCACCTGCTCCAGCACGCCACGGTTGTCGTCGAAGCTTTCCGCCAGCTGCGCCGCGTAGGGTTCGAACGAGTCGGTGCTGTCGCGCGCCTGATCGAACAGCCGGCCGATGCCACGGGCCGAGGCCGGGGGAATGCGGAAGTTTCGCTTGAAGGCGTCGATTTCAGCGCGCTTTACCGGTCCGTCGCACTTGCAGAGCTTGGCCGCCAGAACGGTGACGGCGATCGCGAACACCTCTTCCCGCCGCCCGAACATGCCGGCGAGCCGAGCGGGATTGGGGGCCAATCCCTGGACGAACGGGCGGCGGATACTTTCCACCGAACCGGAGTCGGCGGCATGGCCCAACGCGGCGCCGATGACCGCGCCGTAGGGGCCGCCGACAAAGAAGCCGGCGGTACCTCCGATGATCTTACCCCAATAGCCCATTAGCGAACAATATCACGTCGAAGCCGACGGGAGCAAAGCACGAACGCTTCGGATCAGACCGCCAGTGTTGCGATGCGAATGGATGGTTCCCATCGGTTCGCTGAATCGCACCACCAAAGAGTCGCCGCTGGTGGGCCGACTTGTCCTAACGCTTGCCGGACGCAGGCGTTAAGGTCAGACCGCCAGCAGGCCGGGATCCTGCAAGCCGGTGTCCTGCCCTTCGACCGGGTCGGCGATCGCCGCTTCCAGGCTGAGGGCGCCTTTCCACTCATGCGCCGGTCGGGCGTGCTCGCCGGGGCCGATCTGGTCGATGCCCCAGTAAATCTCCAGCCGGTGACCGTCGGGGTCGCGGAACTCGACCGCGATCTGAACGCCGGCGCGGCGGCGGCCATCGAAATCGATCGGCACGGCGTGCTTCCGCAGATGCGCCCTGGCTCGGACGACATCATCCAGGCTGCTGACCTCGAATGCGATGTGATGCAGACCAGCGCCGGCCGGATTGTGTTCCGTCGCCTTGAACAGCGCGATGCCGTGGTGATCGGGATTGCAGCGCAGGAAAACGGCGCCACCGGGCATCATGTCATCTTCATAGGTGTCGGAGACGTCGAAACCCAGGATGTCGGTGTAAAAGCGCGTCGAGCGGGCGACATCCGCGACATAAAGCGCGACGTGCCCGATCTTGCCGAGCTGAAAGGGCGTTTTGCCCATTGGTAGGACCCTCCTGTTGCATGCTTATACCACGGGCTTTAGCCTGCGGCGACCAGTGACGGAGGCCGATTATGAACGTCATCACCGACCTGGGCGGCAACGCCGGCGAGCGGGAGAGGCTGCGTATCCGAACGGGAAATTTTGTCGGTCCGACCTCGGGATTGGCCCCAGGGAATGTGCAGGCGAACCTGGTGGTGCTGCCGATAGCCCTGGCGCACGATTTTCTGCGCTTTGCCCAGGCAAATCCCAAACCCTGCCCGGTGCTCGCGGTGTCCGAAGCCGGCGTTCCGCACTTCCCGACGCTGGGTGCCGAGTTGGATGTTCGCACCGATCTGCCCCGCTACCGGGTCTGGAGCTGCGGGGAACTGATCTCGGAACCGACCGACGTTCGCGACGTCTGGCGTGATGACCTGGTGAGCTTCGCCATCGGCTGTTCGTTCTCGTTCGAAGAGGCGCTGATCGAGGACGGCATCGAGGTCCGGCATATCGCCCGCGGCACCAACGTGCCGATGTACCGGACGAACATCCCCTGCGTGCCGGCCGGGACCTTCAGCGGCCCGCTCGTGGTTTCGATGCGGCCGATGCGGCCGGCGGATGCCATCCGGGCAGTCCAGATCACGACCCGGTTTCCTTCGGTGCATGGTGCGCCGGTGCATCTGGGGTTTCCCGGTTCGATCGGGATCTCGAACATCGCGAAGCCAGACTATGGCGACGCCGTGCCGATCGCGGCGGACGAGATGCCGGTCTTCTGGGCCTGCGGCGTGACACCGCAGGCGGTCATCGCACAGGTGAAGCCAGACTTCTGTATCACCCATGCGCCGGGCAGCATGCTGATCACGGACCTGCGAAACACGTCGCTGTCGGCGCTGTAGCGCGACGCTTGCCGTCCTCTTTCGCCCGGTTGCCTGTCGTGTGCGCAATAAAGTCGGTCCCCCGGCGCGGGCCGGCTGCCCTGGTAGCGGCGTTCGACGTTGTAGGTCGGACGCCCGTCGCGTATCCGGCTGGTCGGTTCTGACGCCGGCTGCCATGAAAGCACGGATCGACGCGCTCGAAATCCTGATCCATCGGGATGTCGGACGCGGCATGCAGGCGGTATTTCGCGCTACCCGAGGCGGCCTCTGGGGCGCGGTTTCGGCCTTGGCGGCATCAGTCACCCCCAAGGTCGGCCTGATCACCGGCTTCTTCGTGCCCGGCGCCGATCCGCCGGCCGCCGAAACTGATGGACCCGCGGGTGCCGCGCTGATCGCGCTGGGTCTGACCTCGGCCGCCGTGCCGTGTCGGCTCGCCACCGACACTGTCTGCCAGTCCGCCTGCCGTGTGGCGTTGGACACGGCCGGAGCCGGCGGGGTTCCGATCGACGCGGTCGCCCCGGATGGCGCGGTGGACCAGCTGGTCGATCTATGGCGGCGAGAGGGGGTCGACTGGGTCATCGCCATTGAACGCTGCGGCCCTGCCGGTGACGGCCGGCCCCGGAATATGCGCGGCATGGACATCTCGGCGCATGCCGCACCGCTGGACCGACTGTTCAGCGCCGGACCTTGGCGTACCATCGCGATCGGTGACGGAGGCAACGAAATCGGCATGGGCAACGTCCTCCGGTCCTTGATCGCTCGGCACGTACCGCTGGGAGAGACGATCGGCTGCGTGGTGCCCGCGGATTACCTGATCTCGGCGGGTGTCTCGCACTGGGGCGCATATGGGTTGCTGGCTGGCCTGTCGGTGCTGCGACCGGATTGGTCGGCCGCCGTGGATTTAGGCCTCGACACGGCGCTGGATCAGGCGGTGGTCCAGGCCATGATGCGGGACGGCCCGGCGGTTGACGGGGTGTCGCTGCGGCACGAGGCGACGATTGACGCGCTCGGCATGGCGGTGCATCGCGAGGTGCTGCAGGCGATCCTGGCGCGTCGTCTGGAGCACCAAGGCTGCCCCGACGATTGGCGGTCCTAAGGGCCTGTCCGACATTAATCGCTGCGAATTGCGGTGTCGAACAGGCCTTAACCCCTGTTTTGTCGGGCAGCTTTATCGGCGTGCTGACGCACTTATTGCCGATGCTGCCCTAAGTGATCTGAATGCGGTGTCTCGCAGGACGATTTAACCGGGCGATGGGCGGGTGCGGTTACGACAGGCGGATCAGCGGCCCGAGCCGGATCATATACGGGCCTGGAACGGCCGTGCCAGCATCGCCGGCCGATGCAGCCGGATGCGTCTCGCGTCGCGAGAGATCAGTACCAGGACGACGACCGTGCCGATGTATGGGAGTGAGGAAAGCAGTGCCGAAGGGACAGCCACGCCGAGTGCCTGCACATACAGCGACAGATACATCAGCGCGCCGAAGAACCAGGCCCCGATCAGCAGCCAGAACGGCCGCCACGCCGAGAACGTAACGAGTGCCACCGCCACCCAGCCCCGGCCCGCTGTCATATCCTGCGCCCATAACGGCGTGTAAGCCAGCGACATGTAGGCCCCGGCCATCCCGGCCATGGCGCCGCCAAATGCAACCGCGGCGTAACGGATAGGCACCACGGGATAACCCAGCGCGTGTGCCGCATCGTGCGAATCGCCGACGGCTCGCAAGATCAGACCAAGATGGGTGGACCGGATGCACCAGGCGACAACCGCCAGCATCACCAGCGACAGATACACCAGGATGTCGTGGCCGAACAGCACCGGCCCCAGCACCGGAATGTCCGACAGGACGGGTAGATGCAGTTTTGGCAAGGTCGATGCCGGGATGCCGACATAGCCCGCGCCCACCAACGCGCTGAAGCCGCGGCCGAAGATCGTCAACGCCAGCCCGGCGGCGGTCTGGTTCGCCTGCAACGTCAGTGCCACCAGCGCGAACAGCAGCGCGAATGCCAGTCCGGCGAGCAACCCGGCAACGACGCCCAGCGATGTGCTGCCGGTCTGATAGGTCGTTGCGAAAGCGGCAATGGCGCCGGCCAGCATCATTCCCTCCACGCCGAGGTTCAGTACCCCGGCTTTCTCCACCACCAGTTCCCCGGTGGCCGCCAGCAGCAGCGGCGTGGCGGCGACGATGGTGCTGACGAGAAAGGCAACCACAAGCGCGGTCATCGGGTGAGCTTCGCCTGGGAGGGGATCCATCGGATCCGGTTCAACATGAGGATGTCACAGCCCAGCAGATAGAACAGCAGAATGCCCTGGAAGATGCCGGTCACCGCGTTCGGCAGTCCGAGATTGATCTGGGCAGCATCGCCGCCCAGGTAAGTCAGCGCCAACAGCAATCCCGCCGGGATGACGCCGAGCGGGTTCAGCCGACCGAGGAATGCGACGATGATGGCGGTGAACCCGTAGCCCGGTGATACCGAGGTGGTCAGTTGCCCCAGCGTTCCGGCTGCCTCCAGCAGGCCCGCCAAACCGGCAAGACCGCTGCTGATCAGCATGGCGATCCAGACCAGCCGGTTTTCGCTGAAGCCGGCGAACCGGGCCGCCCGCGCGGCCTGTCCCAGCACGCGGAACTGAAAGCCCAGCAGCGATTTCTCCAACATGAACCAGACGGCGATGGCGATCAGGGGCGCCAGCAGGATGCCGATGTGCACGTTGCTGTCGGCGATCAGCCTCGGCGCCACGGCGTTGTCCGAGAACATCGCGGTTTGCGGGAAGCCAAAGCCCTCAGGGTCTCGCCAGGGGCCGGTGACGAGATACACAAGTAGATACTGCGCGATGTAGGCGAACATCAGGCTGGTCAGGATCTCGTTGGCGTTGAAGCGGATGCGTAGCCAGGCGACCAGGCCGCCGTTCAACATACCCCCGATGGTGCCCGCGACGATCATCGCCGGAAACAGTATCCAGGCCGGCGCGGTGGGGAACGCCAGCGCGACGCCGCCGCCGCAGATCGCGCCAAGAATGAATTGCCCATCCGAACCGATGTTCCAGACGTTGGCTCGGTAAGCCAGCGAAAGCCCCACGCCCATCATGATCAGTGGTGCGGCCTTCACGACGAGCGCCTCCAGACCACCTTGTTGCAGCAGCGGCACGATGAGAAACGTATAGACGGTACGCCCCGGTGGCCGGCCCATGGCGGCGAAGATCAAGCCCGAGGTCGCACCGGTCAGCAGCAGTGCCAGAACCGGCGAGCCGTAACGCCAGAACGTTGACTCCTGGCCGCGGGGATCGATCTTAAGCACGGGCCAGGTGCTCCCGATAGCGGGTCATGCGTGCGCCGCATGGTGGGGATTGAGCTGCTGCTTTGAGGCTACGCAATCGCCATCTCTTGCGATGAAGCCGCGGCCGTATTACCCCCCATCAGCCGGCCAATCGATTCGACCGTCGCCTCGCGCGTCAGCACCGGTTCGGACACCTTTCCCCCGGCGATGACCGCGATCCGATCTGCGAGAACGAAAATCTCATCCAGATCCTGAGAGATGATCATCACCGCCGCCCCGGCTTCGGCAAGTGCCATGATCGCTTCATGGATGGCCAGCGCAGCGCCCGCGTCCACACCCCAGGTCGGCTGATTGATCACCAGCACGCCCGGTTCCTGCAGAACCTCTCGCCCAACCAGGAATTTTTGCAGATTGCCACCCGACAACGATCTGGCCGCCGCCTTTGGACCGGTCGTGCGCACGTCGAAACGTTTGATGATGCTGTTCGCGAACGTCCTGGTCTTCTTGCTATCTATCACACCGAAACGAACCAGTGCCTGTCGTCCGTAAGCTGACAGAAAAGCGTTCTCAGCCAGGGTCATCGTCGTTACCGCGGCGTGGCCGTTGCGCTCTTCCGGCACGAAGCATCCGTTGATCCGTCGTCGCTTCCGCGGACCCATACGTCCGGCGGGAGTCCCATCGATCAGAATATCATTCGGTTTCCCGGCCAGGATTTCCCCTGACAGCGCGTCCATCAGTTCGCTTTGTCCATTGCCGGCGATTCCAGCGATGCCCAGGATCTCGCCGCCGGCCAAGGACAGCGAAACCGCCTTCAGATCAGTGCCAAACAGATATGGCGAACGAATGGTCAGTTGATCCAGCAGCAGCCTCGGCGGGGTCGAACGAGCCGCGAGCGGCCGCGGCGTTGGCGCCTGCAGCACCATGTTGATCATGATCTCCGCCAGTTGCTTGACGGTCTTTTCCGCAGGCGCGCACTCGCCGACGTTGCGCCCGAGCCGCATGATCGTGGCCGCTGAACAAAGTGATCGTACTTCCTCGAGCTTGTGGCTGATGTAAAGGATCGAGCATCCCTCGGCCGCCAGT
>CBDIBR010000007.1:0-28348 GCA_965276975.1 Rhodopila sp. | reverse complement strand
TGGTCCAATGACAACAGGCCGGTGCGCGAGACATCCCGCCACGCATCGTCAACCGCGGCGTGAAGCCCGGCACGGGCCGCCTTCCAGGTCGCGTCGGCGTAGCCGATCAGGCGCTGTATCGCCTGGTTGTCGCGCATCGGGTCGGGCGACCAAGCCTGGCTCTTGGTTTTCGCCAGCGCGATGAACGCGTCCAGCATGGCCCGCGAAACGCCCAGTGCCACGCTTGCGAAACCGCTGGCATAGAGCTGCATCGCCTGAAACGAGTAAAGTGCGCCGCGCTGTTGCCGCTCGGGTTCGTATTCCCGGGTCAGGCTGTGCGCGTCGTCCACGAACAGGTCGTTGATCGTATAGTTGTCGCTGCCAGTCCCGCGCAGCCCCATCACCTGCCACACATCGTCGATCCGCGCCCGCCCGCGCGGAAACATGAAGGTGCGCTCCCACGGCTTGCCGTCGGGCCGGACAATCGGCGTGCCGTCGGCCGCCAGGGCGGGGCACATCGCGCCAAGCCAGGTGGCGTGGCGGGAGCCGCTGGCGAAGCTCCAGGTGCCGGTCACACGCCAACCGCCGTCCGCGCGGATGGCCTTGGCACCCGGACCTTGACCCCAGGCGACGACATCACGCTCGCCACCCCAGATCTCGGTGGCCACCGCGCGCGGCATGTAGGCGGCAGCCATCGAGCATCCAGAACCCTGGTTCATGCACCATGCGACCGAGGCGTCGCCTTGCGCGATCGCCTCCACGCATTGGATGAAGTCGGCAGGTTGCAGCTCGTAGCCGCCACAGGCCCTGGGCAGCAGCAGCTTGAACATGCCGGCGGCGAACATGGCATCCAGCACATCCGGCGGAAGTTGGTTGTTGGCCTCGATCCGATCCGCGGCGGACCGCAGCATAGGGATCAGCCCGCGCGCCCGCGCGAGGCACGCGGCGGCGCTGTCGTCTGTGGATGCTGTCGATGGGGCGCCGGCGAAGTCATCCATGCGGCCGTTTCCTTCTTGTTGCGTCTTTGCCGTCGCCGCGAGGCCGGTGACCAGCGCGCAAACCGCGGTCGTTGCCCCGAACGGGGCAGGCCGCAACCGGGCAGGCCGCGGCGGTTGCCAGGGCGAAATACGAGCCGGATCGCGGATCGCCCAGCCAATGCGGTGCAAATTGACATACCACTTGGGCTCTCGCAATACTGCCCGGTATTCATGCTCTGGAGGCCGGCCATGAAGCTGATGTGGTTCCACCTGATGCCCTACACGGAACTGCCAGACAATTTCCGGGAAACCAACCCCTCCGTCTGGGTCGACATCCACTCCTCGCTATTCGATCCGCGGCGCGCCCACCTGATGTACAACGACTTCATGGACGAGCTGGAATACGCCGCCGAATGCGGCTTCGACGCGGTCTGCGTGAACGAGCATCATTCGAACGGCTACGGCCTGATGCCGTCGCCCAACCTCATCGCGTCCTCGCTGGCTCGGCGGACTTCGGACACGGCGATCTGCGTGATGGGCAACTCGCTGGCGCTGTACAACCCGCCGACGCGGGTGGCGGAAGAGTTCGCCATGATCGACTGCATTTCCGGCGGGCGGCTGATCGCGGGGTTTCCGGTCGGCACCCCAATGGATACCTGTTACGTCTATGGAACTAACCCGAGCCAGTTGCGCCAGCGCTACCATGAGGCGCACGACCTGGTGATCCGGGCCTGGACCGAGCAGGACACGTTTGCCTTCAACGGCCGCTTCAATCAGCAGCGCTACGTGAATATCTGGCCGCGCCCGGTGCAGAGCCCGCATCCGCCGATCTGGGTGCCGGGCGGCGGATCGGTCGAGACCTGGCAATGGTGCGCCGAGATGAACTACGTCTATTGCTACCTGTCGTACTATGGCTACAAGGCCGGCCGCGCCACGATGGATGGCTTCTGGGCCGAGATGGATCGGCTGGGCAAGGACCGAAACCCGTACCAGGCCGGCTTCCTGCAGTTCGTCGGTGTGGCCGAAACCCGTCAGCAGGCGTTCGATCTGTATCGCGAGGCGGCGGAGTATTTCTACGGCCGTTGTCTGCATGTCGATCCGAAGTGGGCGACGCCGCCCGGCTATAGCAGCGAAGGTAGCCAGCGCGCCGGCATCGAGAGCCAGGTAAAGAAAGCCGCCGACGCCGGCGTGCGCGGCAAATCGACGGGGGAACGTTTCGCCGGTGTCGCCCGCGAGATGGATGCGATCGTGGCGAACGGCTACGTCATCATCGGTTCTCCCGATGAGGTCGCCGAACAACTGCGGGAAGTGGCGACCAATCTGAACGTCGGGCACCTGATGTTGTTGCTGCAATATGGCAATATGAGCAAAGACCTGACGCGCTATAACACCAAGCTGTTCGCCGAACGGGTGATGCCCAAACTGAAGGATGTCCACGCGAGCTGGACCGACCATTGGTGGCCGCGGCCGATGCGGGCTGACCAGCGCGCCGAGGTGCCAGCCTACCTGCCGAAGCTGGCGGCCGAGTAATCCGGACAACAACAGGCGGAGCGAAACGTGAGTGAAGTCGAAACGTTGACGGTTGACGTCAACGGCTTTCCGACGCGCATCTGGCGCAAGGGCAGGGGGCCGACGATCGGCTTCCTCGCGGGGTTTGGCGGCCTGCCGCGCTGGATGCCGTTCCTGGACGAGTTGGCCAGATCGCGCACCGTCGTGGTGCCGTCGCTACCAGGATTTCCCGGCGGTGACCGAGGCCACACCGTGCTGGATTCGCATCTGGACTGGCTGCTCGCGGTGCGTACCATCCTGGATAAGGCGGATCTGGCGGGGGCGGATCTTGCCGGCAGTTCAGTCGGCGGATCCTTGGCGGCCGAGGTCGCCGCGTTGTGGCCCGCCACTGTCCGGAAGCTGGTGCTGATCGCGCCGTTCGGACTGTTCGACGCGAAGACGCCGCCGGCCGACCCATGGGCGCAGCGCGGCGACGCCGTGCCTGGCCTGATGTGCGCCAACCCGGAAATCTGGCAGGCGATGAAATCGCCGCCGCACGGCGCCAACGCCATCGAGTGGCCGATCGAGCAGGTCCGCGCCAACGAAGCCGCGGCCCGGATCTTCTGGCCGCTGGGCAACACGCGGATCGAAAAACGCCTTGGGCTGATCAAGGCGCCGACCCTGCTGCTGTGGGGCGATCAGGACAAAGTCATCCCCCGGTCCTACGCCGACGTCTTCGCGGCGGGCATCGCCGGGCCGACGACAACACGGATCATCGCCGGCGCCGGGCACCTCGCGGAACTGGATAAACCGGTCGAGGTCGCGTGCGAGATGCTGGCGTTCACCGATCCGCCCTGAGTGCCAGGCCTGAGCCGAAAGCGCGGCCTGATGCCGGTCGACACATCCGTTGACCGGTCTGCGCGCAGGGTTGGCGAGCGAGCACGCGAGCGAGGGGGCCGCGCGCGAAAAATGCCTCTGATACCGGTCGGCGCTTGCGCCGATGGTATGGCTGACCCAATTCTTGGGGATTCGTTAATAAGCTATTAACCAAGCGCGCTTACGTTCCCCGGTTCCAGTGGTGGTTCGAGGGACCGTATGTCGCGCCGAAAAATCAGCGCCTTCGTCATCGCCTACAATCGAGCGAGCATCCTGGGAACCTGTCTGTCCGCCCTGGCTTTCGCCGATGAGCTGATCGTGGTGGACAAGTCGTCCACCGACGCATCCCGCGCGATCGCCGAGACCTACGCTGATCAGGTGCTCACCGTGCCGTGGACCCCGACGGTGGAAGAAACCCGCACCCTCGCCTTATCGCTCTGCCGGCATGAGTGGGTGCTGTTCATGGACGACGACGAGTGCCTCAGTGCCGCGGCGGCGGACCGGATCCGCACCGAGCTTGAACAGCCCAGCGCCGACATTTACGAATTCCCGCTGCGGCATTACATTCTGGGTCAGCACGACGAGCGAGCGTATTATTGGCCGGAGCACCATGTCCGGCTGTTTCGACGCGGCGCCATTACCTTCTCCCGCACGGTACACGCCGGGATCTTGCGTCATTCGGATCGGGTGGCGCAGTTCGCGGCCGCGGACGGTGTCTGCATTCACCACCTGTCGCATCCCGATGTGCAGGGCTGGATCGAGAAGACCAATCGCTATACCGACCGCCGCGACCGAGCCGGCATCACAGCGGGTGCGGAGGGCTTCGCCGCGTTCGCGCACGCGCGCATCGACCACTGGATGGAACGCTCGGCCGATGGCGCACCGGGTGGCTATGCCGCGGCGGTCGCCCTGCTGCGCGCGGTCTATGACATGGTCGATGCGGTCAAGGCCTGGGAAGCGGAACAGGCGCTCGACGGAGAGGACCTGTTCCAGCAAACCTGCGAGACCCTGGACAAGGCGCATTCGCGGACGATCGCGGTTGTTGCCGCCCCGTCCCGCGGCGAGCATTTGGCCGCGGCGGTCTAGAGCAGCCGGGCTGCTGACGCCAGACGACCCACGCGGACCATTGGTTGACGGAGCGGGGTGATTTCCCGACAAATCAGATAGGCGCCATGCGGGAAACCCGCATTATCAGCGGGCCGGTGCACCGCCATGTCGTGCCACGAACGAGGATGCGATCAGCCTCGACGATGGAGAAATCCGATGAAGACCATGTTCCTGGCCGCCGTTGCCGCCCTTGCCCTGGGCGCCGGCACCGCGAATGCCCCCGCGGCGACGTATCACGCGCCGGCGCAGAACTATCATCAGAACAACTGGATGGGCGGCGACTAATACTGGGCGCCTAATACTGGGCGCCTAATACTGGGCGACTGATACTGGGCGCCTAATACTGGGCGACGGATGCGTTGACCGCTGTGCCTTGAACCAGGCGATGCCAGCCGTCACCACCCGCAGCAGCACGGCGCGTCTGTGATCCAGACAGCATGACCGCGCGGGGATCGGCAGCTCCGGCCTAGAATGGACGCTGGTGGGAGGGCGCTGTAGCCTGTCGGCAAACAGCGGGAACGAAGGTCATGGAGTTTGGCATCGGCATTCCAACGTCTCACGACAGTTGGAAGGTAGCGCGACGCGCCGAGGAAGTCGGCTTCACCCACGCCTGGTTCTATGACACGCAGATGCTGGTGGCCGATCCGTTCGTCGCCATGGGCGCGGCCGCGATCAAGACCTCTCGCATTCGCCTGGGCACCGGCGTGCTGGTTCCGACCAATCGGGTTCCGGCCGTTACGGCGTGCGCCTTCGCGACGCTGAACGCCATGGCGCCAGGACGGATCGACTTCGGCGTCGGGACCGGATTCTCGGCGCGGCGGGCGATGGGGCTGGGCGCGATGAAGCTGGCCGACATGGAAGAATACATCCGGGTCGTCTACGCCCTGCTGAACGGCGAGGTGACCCAGGCCGAGGTCGATCCTGGGGTATGGAAAAAGCTGAAATTCCTCAATCCGGAACTCGGGTTGATCAACATCAAGGATCCTGTCCGGCTGCACATTTCGGCGTTGGGCCCGAAGGGCCGGCAGATGACGGCGCGCCATGGGGCGGCGTGGAAGACGGTGATGTCCGGCGTCGATGACGGGCTGGCCGCGCTGAACGGCATGCGGAAGACCTGGACCGACAGCGGTCGACCCGGCGGTGAGTTGTATTCGTCGGCCTGGGTGTGGGGTTGCCTGCTGCGCGACGGCGAGACGCTCGACAGCCCCAGAGTGCGGGCTCAGGCCGGTCCACGGGCGGCGGTGCTGCTGCATCGTGCCGCTGATGTGGACATGGAAGGCTGGATCAACACATCGCCGGTACCGGACAGCGTGAAGGATGTGCTGCAAGGCTACGTGGAGGCGGCGCGCGGGTTCGAGCCCGCCGATGCACGCTACCTGATGAACCACACCGGCCACTGCGTCGCGGTGAAGCCGGAGGAAGAACGGTTCATCACCGCCGAGTTGATCCGCCAGACCACCTTCACCGGCGCGGATCAGGACATCAAGCAGCGGATCGAGGCGATGCGTGATGGCGGGTTGTCGCAGCTGGTGCTGCCAATCGTTCCCGGCCATGAGTCGGCAGTCGACGATTGGGGCCGCATCATCCAGGCATTTCACTGAGTTTTGCGCGCGATGCGGTCGGGTTGCCACGACGCGATCGGTGACATTTCATCCGCGTTTCGCTGTCAGGCGGGGGCTAGAGCCTCTATCAATACTAAAGGAAACGGATTACCGGGCGACGCCCATCGGCGCCGCATATCAGCCTGATCACGGTCGCCGACTTCCAGTGGCGCGCAGGCACGGCCCGCGGGGCCGACAGGGTCGCGATGTCATACCTGTTGGTGGCTTGGCGAACCCAGCCGGGGTTCCCCGAGAGGCGAATGGATACTTAGCGGCCAGCGCCCCCGCCACCGCCACCGCCACCGCCAGACGAGGAGAAGTAGCGCCCTAGACGCAGACTGAAGGTTTTCCCGTCACACCCGCGGCCGGCGGCATCGCCATGAATTGAGATCGTGCTGACCTGCGCGGTGAACCGCCCGGTCACGCTTGCCGTCCGGGCGCCCGCGGTGTCTGTTGCCGTGATCTGAAAGCTGTCATCCGGGTGAAGCACGCCGGAAAGTTCGGCTATTTTCCGCTGCCCGTCACCTGACAGAACGCCGTCGATCGACCGTTGCGGATCGACCACAAATCGCCACGCCAGACGCGGACACGAACCTGCCCGCGGCGTGTAGATGGAGTACCACTGGCCGATCATGATCTGCTCGAGCGAGCAGCCTGCCAGCAGGAATGCGACAAGTGTGAACGTGATCAGGCCGGCCTTCAGCGCGCCTGAATGTCCTGTCCTCATAATCGTGCACTCTCCGCCACGTGGGTCCTCGAGGTCCCGCTGACGGCACATGTTGTGCCTGTCCGGTTCGGCAAGGTGCCAAACCGCGTGCTGAACGCGCGCCTGATCAGCGCACGGCGGGTCGGCGATGCCCATCAGTGCCCGATCTTCGCCCAAGCATTGCCCAATCATCGCAAGCCCCACCGCGCCCCGTGGCCCACTTGGTGGTTCGGGCGGCGAATTGATCGAAAACCGGCTTGGGGCGTGGACGCGATCCGTCGGTTCATGAGCACCAACCTGGCTCTGGTCCCGCTTGCTCAAGGGGCGCGCGCACAGGGTGTTTCTACCGCGGGCTTGTGCGCATGGCACGATGGTCCGCCATCCGCCACGCACGGGCGCCCCGGGATCGTGCCTATGATGTAAACAGTTGCTTGTCGGAGCCAGCCATGGCCGAACCGGCTGATCGCGATGCCTCCCCCGGGTTCAGGGCACGGTCAGTCGATAGACCCGCGCCGCGGTGCCACTGTAGAGCGCCGTCTTTTCGTGCGCCGACGCATTGGCGGTGATGCGCTTGAACGCGTTCCACAACTCGGTGTAGCCGCACGACTGCTTGTCCGGCGGGAAGTTGCTTTCGAACATGCACCGCTCGACACTGAAGGCTTCAATGCACGGCTCGATGTATTGCCGCCACGCTGCCGCGAGATCGGCGGATGAGGGGGGAACGTCACGCTCGTGGAAGTCGAAACCAAACGATACCATGCCGACACCGCCAAGCTTGCAATAGACATTCGGACACTTGGCCAGTTCGTTGATGTCCTTGCGCCAGCCGGTCAGGATCTCCTGGCGGTGCCCGGCATAAGGGCCGACGCCAAGCACGCCGCCGACATGATTGAGGATGATGGTGGTGTCCGGAAAGGCACGCGCGAGATCGACCGCATCCTGTAGTTGCGGATGATACTGCCATGACTCGAAGCTCAGGCCCAGCGGCGCGAGTTGGGCGAACCCCGCACGAAATTCTGGCTCCAGCACCTGGTGCAGCGGCACGTTGCGGGACGCGAAGTCGCTGATCGCCTTGTTCGGGTCCCAGGCCACGCCGTGGCGGAGGCCGCGCAGGCGCCCACCGGAGGCTGCTATCTGCGCTTCCAGCAACGCGCGCACGCCGGCTCCGACACGAAGGTCACCGCCGCCGACGATGCCCTCGGCGACACGGCAAGCGCCGTAGTTGCCCGACGCACTCATCGCCGCGAGGCCGGTGACGAACTCGACCTCGCCCAGGGCGGCCATCTCGCGCGGGCCTTCCTTGCGATACATGGCGCGGCATTCCAGGAAGACGGTCGAGACGATGTTGTGGCCGCCGCCGATATCGGCCAGCAGTTCGGGAAGCAGGTAGTGGCCGCGGTGCGGCTGGTCCCAGAAATGGTGATGCGGATCGATGATCGGCAGGTCCGGCTCCAGCGCTGCCTCGATGGGGCGCTTCGCCAGCCATGCGTTCAGCGCGTTGTCGTCGCGATGGGTGGTGCCGCGGTATCCGCCTTTGGCGTCTGCGGTCTGGGGCATTGGTGCGTCCTCCATTCGTGTTCTGGCCCGGGCCGTCACGTGGCTCGGACCAGGTCTCGGGTCCGTTGCCTGCTTTGATCGGGCCAGGATTTTTCCGGCGATCATGCCTGGCCCCGGGCGATCATGCCTAGCACCGGATACGGCGATGTAAACAGCACCAAGCTGCTGCGCGCCGCGTGTTGCGCTCGTGGCGCGGAGGCGAGATGATGCCTCCGGCAGCAGCTTTTGTCACTTCACCACACCGACCAAGGGGAAGCGAAGATGGCCTATGAAGGAATGATTGCAGAAACGATCTCAATCAACGGCGACAACAGTCAGCCAATTTCGGCCTATGTCGCACGGCCCTTGGGCGCGGGACCGTTCCCCGGCATGGTGCTTCTTCATCACGCGCCAGGCTGGGACGAATGGTATCGCGAGGCGACCCGCAAGTTCGCCCATCACGGCTACGCGGCGATCAGCCACAACCTCTATCACCGCGCCGGTGACGGCAAAGCGGATGATGTCGCCGCCAAGGTACGCGCCGAGGGCGGGGTCGCCGATGCCCAGGTCATTGGCGACACCGAAGGCGCGGTGCAGTGGCTGCGCGCCCAACCCTGGCTGAATGGCAAGGTCGCTGTCATGGGCACGTGTTCCGGCGGCCGGCAGACCTTCCTGTTCGCCTGCCATACCAGAAGCATAGATGCCGCCGTCGAACTTTGGGGCGGCCGGGTGGTGATGAGCAAGGAGGAGCTGACGCCGAAGCAGCCGGCGGCACCGATCGACTTCACCCAGGATCTGTCATGTCCGCTACTGGGTCTGTTCGGTAATGACGATCGCGCGCCGACACCCCAGCAGGTGGACCAGCACGAGGCCGAGCTGAAGAAGCATCACAAAGACTACGAGTTTCACCGCTACGACGGCGCGGGGCATGGCTTCTTTTACTACGACCGGCCGATGTATCGCATCGAGCAGGCAGTGGACGGTTGGCAAAAAATCTTCGCGTTCTTGCAGAAGCACATGGCCGCCTAGCCGCCAGCATGTGTACTTCAATTGTGGAAATCGTCAGCGCGGACGGCGCCGGCAAGGGAAATGACGGGTGGTTCAAGCTGACCCGCTCGGTGGTGTCCTACGACCACCCGCACCACGCCCTGCTGGAAGAGGCGATCACCATCGATTTCATGAATTCCGAGCTGGGGCCTGGCACGCGTGTCGCGGTCGAGCTGACGTTGGCGTCGGCCAAAGAATTGAGCGGCGCCCTGGCCAGGGCGATCGCCGCGGCTGAGATCGAAGAAAGCGGGCGGTCGCGGGGCACTTAGAACAAAACTGTTTCGATATCGGATGGCCACACCTAGCGCATCCGCTGCGCAGGATCGTTACGACTATGCACAGGAACCCAGGCGACGGGATCAGCCGACGGCGACAGACTACCCAATGGCCCGCGAGGTCCTAGCGGTTCGCCATGACCGGCTGATGCGCTCGCAGGAAGGTGCGCACATGGCGTACCGCCAAGGGAACCAGGTGTTTGGGCTGCTTCCATGGATAGAGGCTCACCTGGGCGTTCGGCGCCAAACACGCTGACTCCATCGCCACGGCGTATGGGTGCGCCGGGACGTTGTCCGGCAGCACCAATAGGGGCGTCTGGCAGTCGCGCACGAAATCACGTGTCACGGTGAAGACGAAGTCAGGGTTGGCGCGATACATCCTGCTCAGGAAGGACTCGATCATCGCCATCGTGATATCCGGCCGGCGAGCGCACAGCTCTGGTCCCCACGCGGCCATGTTGTTGTTGTAGAACAGGTCCGGCATCTCCGGACGCGACCCGCTGGGCTGCGCCAGAACGGCGGCGACGATACGCTTGGGTGCCCGCTGCAACAGGTTCCAGATGAACGGCCCACCAATGCAAAAGCCCATCACCAGGAAGTCGTTGATGCCGAGGTGATCCATCACACCAAGCTGATCATCGGCGTGGGAATCCCAGGGCCGATCAATCTCGATCGGACCGGAGGACTGGCCGCCGTTGGCATTGCGCAGGTCCATGGTGATGCAGCGGTACTCGTGGCTGAATTCTTCGATCGCATTGAACGGGGCGCCGCCGTTGAAAAACGAGATCGTCGAGTTCAAGCCCCCGCCGGGGATGAGCAACAGTGGAAAGCCCGAACCAACCTCTTCGTAATGAATGCGGACGTCGTCTCTTTCGTAGAACGGCATTGGCGGTTTCCCCCACCCCAATGTGGCGTCTCGCATCCGCGCGCGTCAATCCCGGACCGCTCGGCTTTCGCCGATCCATCAAGTAACCGGAACGATCGCTGCCTCGCGGGGACGACGGGATCAGAATCGGCCCGGTGCCAAAGCACGTCCCTATGCTGCGCCGATCGCTTTTTCCGCAATCAAGCTCTCGATCTCGTCCGGGGTATAACCCGCCTCGCGCAGCACCTCTTTGGTGTGTTCGCCCAACCGAGGCGGCATGCGGTTTATCCCGGCCGGACTGGCGGAGAAGCGCGTGGCCGGACGGGCCTGACGGATCTTGCCCTCGGTGGGATGGTCCATCTCAGGAAACATCCCCACCGCCTTCAGATGCGGCTGCTCGGCGATCTCTGTCAGCTTGGCGAAGGCGGTGTGCGGCACGTCGATCCGCAGCAGCAGTTCCTCCCATTCCGCCGTGGTCCGGGTCGGCGCGATATCGCGCATTCGGTCGTAGATCTTGTCGATATTGCGGGCACGCAGAACGGGGTCGCGCACGGCATATTCCTCGATGCATTCGGGATGCCCGACAGCCTGGAAAAACGCGCACCAGTTGTCGCCCGAATAGGGCAACATGGTCAGCCAACCGTCCTTGGTGCGCACCGGGCGGCGCGCCTTCATGCGCTGATAGCCCGATGGACCGACAGGCGGGACGAAGGCGTAGCCGCCAAACATTTCGATACTGTTGAACGCGGCCAGCGTTTCCAGCATCGGTACTTCCACCATCTGGCCCTCGCCGGTGCGCTCGCGGTGCAGCAGCGCGGCGGTCACCGCCGCGGTCAGTGCCATGCCGCAGATCTTATCGCCGATCAGGCTGGGAACGAAGGCGGGCTCTTCATCCGTGCCCATCGCGGAGGCGAAGCCCGAGGCGGCCTGGATGATCTCATCGAACGCCGGGCGGGCGCGCCAAGGGCCATCCTGGCCAAAGCCGGTGGCCACCGCGTAGACGATCTTCGGATTGAGCGTCTTGCAGGTGTCGTAGCTGAAACCAAGACGCGCCAGGCCGGCGGGACGGATATTGCTGACCAGCGCATCGGCGGTGACGATCAGCCGTCGCAGCACCGCATTTCCGCCAGGGTGCTTGAGATCAAGTGCCAGACTGCGTTTGTTGCGGTTCGCCGCCATGAACTGGCCGCTCATGCCGCGGTTGCGGAACTGGCCGGACGTGCGCCAGGTGTCCCCGGTCAGGGTCTCTATCTTGATGATCTCGGCACCCCAGTCGCCCAGGGTCTGGGTCCCGAATGGACCGAACAGGACGGTGGTCAGGTCGAGAATGCGAAAATCCTTCAGCGGCCCGGTGGGTTTGCTCATCGCAGGTTGGTCCTTGGTCGATCTCGCAGCAGACTAGATAAAGTCATCGCGGCTGGCGAACCGGGCGTGCGGACGGCCGTTACCAAAAGACTCCTCCACCGAGGCCGCGTGGCTTGGATCGATCAGCTGGCCATGGCGATGGAGTTGGCTATTGAAAACCCGCTACGGATTGGAAATCCGTTCTGTTTCCGGCACGGACGCTCAGGGTTTATCCGATTTGCTGCGTGCGGCCGGGCGTGAAATCCCACCGAGCGTTTTGGCAGAGCGGCTGGACGTGGTCAGGAAGCAGCCTGGTGCGACGTTGATCGCGGCTGAATGGGGTCCGCCAATTGGTCTTGTCCTGCTGCACTGGTATCGAACATTGGAAGCCGGGCAACCGATAGCGCGGATCACCACGCTGCTGGTTGCCCCGGACGAGCGCCGCAGAGGGATCGGCCGGCTGCTGGTCAAGGCCGCCGCGCAGGCGGCTCGGATGGCCGGTTGCGGCGCGATGGCGGTAACCGCCGATCCGGCGGAAATGGCCTTGCAGGAATTCTGTCGGGCCAGCGGGTTTACTGACGTTGGCCGATGTTTTCTGCGGCCGCTCCGCAAGAAGGCATAGCGGTGCAGCCATCAGGCTGAGTGATCTCATTGCGTAGACGAACCATGCCTCACCTGACGGACCTGGCTTTCCGTCTCCGCCGCTATCGCGTGCTTCCTGACCTAGGGATCAGGCAAGGGTGGCAATGCAGCCAGGGCGGATCTAGGCTGGCGGCGATCGGCGAAGCAAGGGACATCGGATTGGATGAGCGCGACTACCCGACAGATGCACATGGGCGTTTTTGTGCTGGGTACCGGCAACCACACCGCCGGCTGGCGCTTCGAGGGCGCGGCCGCCAGCCACATCGAGCTTCCGGTCATCCAGGAGATCGCCAGCATCGCCGAACGCGGCAGGTTCGACCTGTTGTTCATCTCCGATTCGATGGTGATGGACCCGAGCGATCACCCGTCGTTCATGTGCCGGTTCGAGCCAACGAGCCTTATCTCGATGCTCAGCGCCACCACCACCCATATCGGCCTTGGCGCAACGGTCTCGACCAGCTTTTCCGAACCCTTCAATGTCGCTCGGATGTTTTCCTCGATCGATCACCTCAGCGGCGGCCGAGCGGGGTGGAATGTGGTGACCAGTTCCAACCCGAAGGCGGCGTTGAACTTCAACCGCGACCAGCACCTGGAGCACGAGCTGCGCTATCAGCGCGCCAATGAATTCGTCGATGTCGTCAGGGGGCTATGGGACTGCTGGGATGATGGCGCGCTGGTTGCCGACAAAGCAACCGGACGGTTCATCGACGAGAGCAAGGTCCGTACGCTCGATCACAAGGGACGGTTCTTTCAGGTCAAGGGGCCGGTCAACATCTCGCGCAGCCCGCAGGGGCATCCGGTCATTATCCAGGCCGGCGGCTCACCGGCGGGGCTACAGCTGGCGGCGCGCACCGCCGATGTCGTCTTTTCGGTGGTGCAGGAGCTGGAAGCCGCCAAGATCGCCTACACCGACCTGAAGCGTCGCATGGCCAAATACGGGCGCTCGCCGGATGATCTCGCGGTATTGCCGGGGATCATGCCGATCATTGGTGAAACCGACGCCGAGGCCCGGGAGCAACTCGCCAAACTGCAAGCCTGGCTGACGCCAAGCAACGCCGCGACGTTGGTTGCTAGCCGAATCGGCTATGATGTCTCCGGCCATCCATTGGACGGACCGGTGCCGCCACCACCGTCCTACCAGGAGAGCCAGACGTTCTCGCATGTTCTCTATGAGACGGCGCAGCGCGAGAAGATGACGTTGCGCGACCTATACAATCTGACCGCCGCCGCGCGCGGCCACTGGGTGGTGTGCGGCACGCCGCGAAGCATTTCAGATACGCTAGAGGAATGGTTTGTCGGGCGAGCGGCGGACGGGTTCAACATTCTGCCGCCGTACTTCCCAGGCGCGTTTGCTGACTTTGTCGATCTCGTCGTGCCGGAACTGCAACGCCGTGACCTCTTCCGGCGAGATTATCAGGGGACAACCTTGCGCGACCATCTCGGCCTGCGCCGGGTGTCTGAAGCACTGCCGCGCCATGCAGCGGTCGGCGGTGCTTAAGCAGTCTTGTCCAAGCGGGCCGTCGCGGCCGAGGATTCGACCCGAAGCGGCCTTACGCGGTAGATTTGGGGCATCGACTATGACGGCGGTGAGACAAACCCGACAGCGGCGGAACTTCTGCTGCCACGGCGCGATAAATCGAGGAACGGGATGGCAATGGCGATAGCGGACAGGTCGAAAACCCAAGCCGCGGCGGACGGTGACTTTGATGCGCTGGTGATCGGCGCCGGTTTCGCCGGCTTGTATCAGTTGCTGTGTCTCCGCGACCGGCTTGGTTTGTCGGTGCAGGCGCTCGAGGCAGGCAGCGGGGTCGGCGGCACCTGGTACTGGAACCGTTATCCCGGGGCGCGCTGCGATTCCGAAAGTCATGCGTACTGCTATACATTTTCCGAGCAGTTGATGCGGGAATGGGAATGGTCCGAGCGATATCCGGAGCAGCCGGAGATCATGCGGTACCTTAATCATGTCGCGGATCGCTTCGACCTGAAGCGCGACATCCGCTTCAACACCCGGGTGACCGCGGCGCACTACGATGAAGCGGCGAACCGCTGGAACGTGCGCACCGAGACCGGCGAGCACTTCACCGCGAAGTTTCTGGTTACCGCGGTTGGTTGCCTATCGACGGCGAACGTGCCGAATATTCCGGGCCTGGAAAGCTTTGCCGGAGACTGGTATCACACGGGCCAGTGGCCGCATGCGGGCGTCGACTTCACCGGCAAGCGCGTCGGCCTGATCGGCACCGGATCCACCGGCATCCAGGCCACGCCGGTCATCGCCGAGGCGGCCGCTCATTTGACTGTTTTCCAGCGCACCGCGAATTACAGCGTGCCAGCCCGCAACGTCCCGCTGACCGCGGAATTCAAGCGCTGGGTCAGGGACAACGCGGGCGAAATCCGGCGCGCGACCCATGCCACAGCAAACGGTCATCCGTTCCTTATCGCTGACCGTTTGGCGGTCGAAACCTCCGCGGAAGAACGTCAGGCCTTATATGAAGCGGCTTGGCAAACGGGCGGCCTGCAGTTTCGCGCCACCTTCCAGGACCTGATGGTCAACAAGGCGGCGAACGATACGGCATCGGAATTTATTCGTGGCAAGATCCGGGACATCGTGAAGGACCCCGCGACAGCGGCGAAACTGTCCGACATCGACCATCCGTACGCGGCGAAACGTCCACCCATCGACACCAATTACTTTGAGACCTTCAACCGCGACAACGTAACGTTGGTCGATGTCCGTGGCGTCCCAATCGAGCGGATCACAGCCGACGGCATCCGCACCCGTGACGGCGATTACCCGTTGGACATCATCGTGTTCGCAACCGGCTTTGATGCGATGACCGGGCCGATGCTGCGGATGGACATTCGCGGTCGCGCTGGACAGGCTTTGGCGAAGGAATGGGAAGCCGGGCCGCGCAATTATCTGGGGTTGCAGGTTGCCGGGTTCCCAAATCTGTTCACCGTGACGGGTCCCGGCAGCCCATCCGTGCTCTGCAACATGCCGGTCGCGATCGAGCAGCACGCTGAGTGGATCGCCGACTGCATCGCCCACATGCGCGCGCACGGTATGCAACGGATCGAAGCCAAAGCCGAGGCGATGGACGAGTGGGTGCAGGAGGTGAACACCGCTGCCAACGCGACGTTGCTGCCGATGGCGACGCATTCGTGGTACCTCGGCGCGAACGTGCCGGGGAAGCCGCGAGTGTTCATGCCTTACGCGGGCGGGATGGCGCGCTACCGGGAGATTTGCGCCGACGTCGTAGCGAATGACTATGCGGGATTCAGCTTGAGCAGATGAGGCGTGTGCCACGGCTCGTGATGCGGTGCGTTTCCACCACACCGCGGAGCGCGCCGCGTCCGTGATGCTGAGGCTTCGATGGGTGGGTGCCTTGTTGAGGCCGATCGGCATTCGTCGTTGGCCCGATTCGGGGCGGAAACTGCCCAGGAACACCTCAAACAGGTTGCTGCCCGGTTCGCTTGCCGGGCGGTCACGGCGGCGTCCCGGCAAGCGAACCTGCTGGTCACCCTCCGCGCAGCTCGAGGCAGCGGTCACCGGATCGGTTCCCGGACAGGAAGTTTCAAAAGTCCCGCCTCAAGGGCAGCAAGCGACCGTGTCCCGCCGTGAGCGGCTGGCGCGACCGGACGATGATAATGGCACGCAGCGTGCACAACGATTGGTTGACCCGTTTCGGCGACCAAAGGGAGGTTCTGAATGATCAACCGACGAAGCGTTCTGACTGGCGGCAGCGCCGCGGCGGCGGTCGCGCTCGCGAAACCTGCCGTTGCGGCGCGCTCGGATGTCCTGAAATACGTTCCGCAAGCGAACCTTGCCAATCCGGACCCGATCTGGACGACCGCCACGGTCGCCCAGTTGCACGGCTATATGGTTTGGGACACGTTGTTCGGCATTGACGAAAAGCTGGTCGGACAGCCGCAGATGCTGGCGGGCACCGAGACCTCCTCGGACGGTCTGACCTGGAAGATGACGCTGCGCGATGGCCTGTTGTGGCACGACGGGGAAAAAGTGCTGTCGCGCGACTGCATCGCCTCGGTCCAGCGCTGGGGCAAGCGCGACGGCTTCGGCCAGCGGCTCATGGGCGAGACCAACGAAATGAAGGTGGTGGACGACAAGAGCTTCGAGATCCACCTGAAGCGGCCGTTCCCGGTCATGGCCTACGCGCTGGGCGCCAACAACTGCTTTATCATGCCTGAGCGCATCGCCAAGACCGACGCCTTCACCCAGATCAATGAATATATCGGCAGCGGGCCGTTCAAATTCCTCCGCAACGAATGGGTGTCCGGTGCCTCCGCGGCGTATGCCAAGAACGACAAATACCTGCCGCGGCAAGAGCCGGCGAGCTACTGGGCGGGCGGCAAGGTTGTCCATTTCGATCGGGTGGAATGGGTCATCATGCCTGATCCCGCCTCGGCCTCGGGGGCGTTGCAGCGCGGCGAGATCGACTGGTGGGAAAATCCGCTGTTCGATCTGCTTCCGCTGCTGAAGCAGACAGCAGGCGTCAAGCTGGAGGTGCTTGATCCACTCGGTGCGCTGGGTGTTGTCGCGGTCAATCACACGCAACCGCCGTTCGACAACCCAAAGCTTTTGCAGGCCATACTGGTGGCGATAAACGAGCACGACTACCTCGATGCCGTGCTTGGTGATCAGCAGGACCTTGGTCGTACCGCCGGGTTCTTCATTCCGGGATCGCCGATGGCGAACGATGTCGACTTGGACAAGATCACCGGCAAGCGCGACCTGCCGCTGGCGAAGAAGTTGGTCGCGGAAAGTGGTTACAAAAACGAGCCGATCGTGCTGATGTCGCCGTCGGACCAACCGCAACTGACGGCGATGGCGCAGGTGACCGATGCCTTCTACAAGTCGATCGGCCTCAATTCGCAGTATACCAGCATGGACTGGGGCACGCTGGTTTCGCGCCGCGCCAGTCACCAGCCCTCGAGCAAGGGTGGCTGGAACAGCTTCTGTACGACGTGGGGCGGGTTGAACGTGTCCAATCCCGGCAGCCACTTTCCGTTGCGCGGCAATGGCAACGGCGGCTGGTTTGGCTGGCCGACGGACAACAAGATGGAGGCGCTGCGAGACAAGTGGTTCGACGCCCCGAACATTGCCGCGCAACAGGCGGTCTGCAGGGACATGCAGCGCCTGGCCTTCCAGGACCTGCCGTTCTTTCCGACTGGGCAATGGTTTACCCCGACCGGCCACCGCGACAACCTCGCCGGGTTCGTCAAGGCGGGTGTCATGCTGTTCTGGGGGGTGCGGCGGGTTTGAGCACGGGCTTGCAGGAACAGGGCTTGCAGGAACGCTGGGCAGCTGAGGGTGGCACGGTTATGATGCAGCGTTCGAGCTGAACAGAGGTAGCACGATGACCGAGGCGAAACTCGCTCCCAACCTGCCGCAATGGATGGTCGATCACGCCGACCGCTATCTGTCCAGTGGCGGAACGGACGGGCACATGTATATCATGAACATGCCCGACCGGCCGACGTTGACCGTGCCGTCCCTCATGCTCACCACCACCGGGCGCAAAAGCGGGATAAAGTACATGTTCCCGCTGTTCTACGGGCGTGCGGGTGAAAGCTACTTTGTCGTCGCCTCGAAGGGTGGCGCGCCGCGACATCCGACCTGGTATTTGAATGTTCTCGCCAATCCCGAGGTCGAGATCCAGGTCGGCACTGCGAAAATGCAGGCCCGCGCGCGCACTGCGTCCGGACAGGAACGGGCGCGGTTGTGGAACAAAGGGTTGGAGTTCTGGCCGCCCTACGCCGATTATCAAAACAAGGCGGCGGATCGGGAAATCCCGGTGGTTGTGCTCGACCCGGTTATCTGAGGCAACGGGAAATCTGGTTATGGACCTTAAGGACGCAGTCGCATTGGTCACAGGCGGCAACGGCGGACTTGGTCAGCGCATCTGCCACGCGCTGGCCAAGGAAGGTGTGCAGCTCGCTGTCATGTATGCTCAAAGTCACGACCAGGCCGCGGGTGTCGCGCGTGAGTTGACCTCACGCTATCAGATCAACGCCGCGGCGTTCGCCTGCGACATCACCGATGGCGCGGCCGTGTCGCGGCTGATCGGCGATGTGACCAAGCGCTTCGGCCGCATCGACATTCTCGTCAACGACGCTGCCTACAACATGTCGATCCCCTTCAGCGACCTCGATGCGCTGACGTCAGAGGTGTGGGACAAGATCATGGCGGTCAATCTGACCGGGCCCATGCGCCTCATCAAAGCGGTGGCGCCCGTTATGAAGGCGCAAGGACGAGGCCGCATCGTAAACATCGCGTCCGTGGCTGGGCTGACGCCGACGGGCTCATCCATTGCTTATGCCGTTTCGAAAGCGGGCCTTATTCACCTCACGCGCTGCATGGCTGTGGCAATGGCGCCCGAGACGTTGGTCAACTGCGTGGCACCGGGATTGCTGGAGGGTACGCGCGCGACAGCCAACCTTCGGTCTGAGCAGGTCGAGCGATCGGCTGCGGGTTCGCTGCTGAAGAAGGCCGCTGACAAGGACGACTGTGCTGATATGGTTGTCACCATGTGCCGCACCGAGACCATGACCGGGCAAACGGTTGTTATCGACTCCGGACGTGTGTTCCATTAGGCAACGATCAGCCGCGCGCCTTGGCGATTGGCGAAAGCGAGCATCGAGTTCAGGCGAGCACGCCTGACCGCAACTCCGCGGACGCCTTCGTCCCGCCGCCGGGATCTTCTGGCTGACCATATTGTTGGGCCTGGCGATGACGGACCCCCTGACCCGCACGATCTATGCAATGGTCGAGTAGTCAGCGCATGTACCGAACGCGGCTCTCGGGGGAAAACAGCAGAACCTACGGCCTGTCTTCCGCCTGTAATGCAGGCGACTGTCCGGATCGTGGGGTACGCCTGCGTCGTGCCACGACGATCAACAGCCATATCAGCAGGCGAAACACGAGGATGGCGAGTGTGATCTGCACCCATAAGCCAAAGTTTCCAAGCGTCGCCTCGATGCGGTCTCCCCATGGATACGGCAGACTGTCACATCCGGCCTCGATCGCTGACGTGGTTGTCCGCTTCCACCAGGTCAGCAACTCCGGGGCATGAATCCAGCTGTAGACGTAGGCAGCGAGCACGGCAGCGGCGGTCCAGACCCTGAAGAACTGGTTCCGCAACAATCCCCGCGTACTGCTCCAGAAAGGTCTCAAAGCCGCTCCCCGTTGCATCCTCGGCCAGACTGCGTTGTCGCCCAACGCGCGACGGCGCCTGTCGATATTGGGTTTGGTGCCGACCAGTTTTAGCGGCGAAAACCGAGCGTCTTGCTATTGTCGGGTAGAAGATGTGGCTCTCGCTGTCAAAGCCGGCTTGTTCATCCTGGGTAACGGGATCAGGAAACCGTTACAATGCCCTATCTAACGCGGGCTTTGCCCCGGTGTCTCGGCCCTCACGAAGGACTGGCATCCGCCACTGCATCCGCCATTGGCGCGGCAGGCTCGCGGGGCAGCGTCAGCCCGATCAGCACGGGGATCGCCAGCAGCACCAATGGGAACTCCACCATCAGGCCGGCGATGATCGCGATCGCCAGCGGCTGCTGCATGCCCGAACCGCGGCCAAGCGCCAGGGCAAGCGGCAGCAGCGTCAGGATGGCGGCCAGCGTGGTCATGGCGATCGGACGGAAGCGATTGCGGCTTGCTTCCAGCAGCGCCTGCCTAGGCGGCATCTGCTGCGCCAGGTCGACGTATTCCGAAACGAGAAAGATCGCCATCTCGGTCCCGATGCCGATGATCATGGTCATGCCCATGATCGCCGTTATGTTCAGCTCGATCCCGGTCAGCCACAGCCCGGTGAACACCGCGGTGGTCGACAGTGCCGAGGCGGCCAGCACGATGACCGGTATCCAGAACCGTTCATACAGGAACAGCAGCAATACGAACTCGGCCACCAAAGCCGCGGCGAACACCTTGGCCAGGCCCGCGAAGGCGATCTGCTGCTGGGCATAGAGGCCGCCCAGTTCATAGCGAACGCCGGGCGGCAGCGTGCCCGGGCGGTCCAGCAGGGTCTTCACGTCGGCGACCGCGGCACCCAGCGAGCGACCTTGCAGCCGGGCCGTGAGTGCCACCATCCGCTGCAGGTTTTCGCGCTCGATCTCCGCCTGGCCGGGCGCCGGAGAAATCTTCGCCACCCGGCCCAGAGCAAACACATGGCCGTCCGGTGCTCGGATCGGCAGCTTGGCCAGCTGGTCATCATATTGCCGCTGCGCCGGCGGCAGCCAGACGCGGACGCCCACCTGCTTGACCGTCCGCGGCAGCTGAGTGGCGACCGTGCCGGCAAGGTAGCTGTCCAGCGCGCTGCTCACCGAAGCCGCGTCCACGCCCTCGATGGCGGCGCGGGATGGATCCACGTGGATGTTCAGCCCGTCGCCGGCGATCACGATGCCATCAAGCACCGATACCAGGCCGGGCACCTTCGCCATCGCCGCGGCCAGCTTTTTCGCCGCCGGAGCGAGCTGCGTCGGGTCGTTGGCGAACAGCTTGACCTCGACCGGCTGCGGCACCGCGGTCAGGTCGCCAATCAGGTCCTCCATCAGCTGTGCGGTCGCGATGCTCAGGCCCGGCACGGATTGATCCACCTTGGCCTGCACCTCGGCCATCACCGTATCGATCGGGCGGCGCGGCCCGGTTTTCAGCAGCACGAAAAAGTCGCCGGTGTTCGGTTCGTTCAGGCCCCCACCAAGCCCGGTGCCGACCCGGGTCGAGAACGTCGCGATATCCGGCGTGGCACGCAGAATGGCCTCGACCTGGACCAGCTCGCGGGTGGTCTCATCCAGCGATGTGCCGGGTACGGAATGAAAATCCAGGACGAAGCCGCCCTCGTCCATGTTCGGCATGAACCCGCTGCCCACGTTGCTATAGGCGAACCAGCCCACCGCGAGAAGCGGCGCGACACCGAGCGCCAACAGCCATGGGCGGGCGAATAGCTGGACCAGAAGCCAGCGATGGCCGCGACCAACCCGGCCCTCGGGCCCGATGCCTGGGTCTCGCCATTTGTCGAAGTTCACGATCAGGCGCGTCAGCACCGGGACGGCCAGTGCGGTCAGGATGTAGGAGATGATCAGCGCTGCCGCCATCGTCAGCGACAGCGCCTTGAAGAACGCGCCGGTGACCCCGGTCAGGAATGCCAGCGGCAGAAACACCAGCAATGTCGCCGTGCTGGATCCGCTGAGCGGCGGCAGGAACTCGCGGCCGGCGGCCAGCACCGTGTCGTCTCCTGTGGCCGAACCTTCCTTGCCCGCGCCCGCACGCCGCGCGAGGTGCTCCACCATCGTGATCACGTCGTCGATGACCAGACCAACCGCCGCGGCCAGCCCGCCCAGCGTCATGATGTTGAACGTCATGCCCAGCATGAACAGCAGCAGCACGGTGGTCGCCAAGGTGGCCGGCACGACCAGCATCGCCACCAGCGTGACCCGGAAGCTGCGCAAAAAGCCCAGCAGCACGATACCCGCCAGCACCAGCCCGATCAGGATCGCGTCCCGGACGCTGCTGGTCGATTCCGTGACCAAGGTGCTCTGGTCATACCACTTGATCAATTTCACGTCCGGCGGCAGGCGCGTCTGGTAATCCGCCAGCGCCTCGCGCACGCCGGCCGCGATGGCGACATTGTTGGCGGTCGGCTGCTGGTAGATCGACAATTGCACCGCGGGCGACCCGTTCTCGCCCACCCGGATCCATTGCGGTTCGACGCCGTCCCGCACCTCGGCTAGATCGCCGACACGCACGATGCCCAATGGCCCCGCCCGAACCACGGTGTCGCGCACCTGCACGAGCTGGCGCATGGTGTCGTCCAGTGCCAGCAACAGTAGCTTGTCGTGGTCCTGCATGCGGCCAACCACTCTCAGCACATTCGCCTTGCCCAGGACGGTCGCCACGTCCGACAACGCCAAGCCGTACATCGCCAGGCGGTGTGGATCCACCAGCACCTCGACCTCACGGAGCTGGCCGCCTTGCACGCCGACATAGGACACGCCCGGGATCGCCGTCAGCAACGGCAGAAGCTGGTATTGCGCGATATCGCGCAGCGTCACCGCGCTGACGGTCTTGGACACCATCGAATAGGCGATCACCGGATAGACGGTCGGGTCCATCCGCCGCACCAGGTAGCTGGAGCCGGACGGAAGCGTCGGCAGCACCTGCGCCACGGCCGCGTCCACCCGCACGGCGGCCGACACCATGTCGGTGCCCCAGTTGAAGTCGATCGAGACCTGCGCCGAACCGCGGCTGGTCTTCGACCGCAGGTTCACCACGCCCTGCACCCGCCGCACCGCGCGCTCCAGCGGGATGGTGACCCGTAGCTCGGTCTGGTCGGCGGGCCGTTCGCCGGCATTCACATCGACGACCACACGCGGAAACTGCACCACCGGGAACAGCCCGTTGGGCAGCTGGATCGCCGCGAACACGCCAGCGACGGCCAAGGCCAGCAGCACGGCGAGGATCGAGCGAACATGGCGTGCCATGAAGCTTGGCGCCTGCTGGCTCTCCCCGCTCACGGTCTTGTCGCCCCGCCCGGTGGCGTATCTACAGCGCGATCGTCTGAGGTTGAACCGGCCGCGGACGCCACTCGCCCGCTTGAACAACGGGAACTGGTGTCCGGCAAGGGATAGTCACCACCCGCCGTAGCCATGCGTCGCGCCGCCCCGCGCACGGCGTCGCCATCGACCCAGGCGGCAGCCCGCGCAAGCGCCACGGCAACGATCGAGCGGGCATCAAGATCAATCAAGCCGGCGACGTTCATCGCGCATTTCCGGCGGTCTTGTTCGCCGCATCACCCGCCGGGGGCTCTGTCGCGGCACTCAGCCGCACGGTGGCCTGGTCCGAAAGCTGGTAGTTGCCCTGCACGACGATCGGGTGCCGCGGGTCGAGCGTGCCCTGAACCACGTCGGCGGCGCCAGTTCTGCCGATCACCTTGACGTCGATCCTCCGGGCCGTGGTGCCGGCGACCTGGAACAGGTAGGCGCCACGGGGATCGGTCAGCACCGCGTCATGCGGCACGATCCAGCCGTTCAGCGCGCCGACCTTGATATCGGCGCGAAACGCCTCGCCGGAGATCACCGAACCGGGCGGCACCGAGACATCGACATCGACGAGGCGGGTCCTCGGATCGAGGATACCGTCGACGCGCAGGACCTGCCCATCCAGGGTCTGCCCATTCCCGTCCGGGCCGCCAGTCAGCGCCACCAGATGCACATCCTGCGCGGGATGGACGCGGCCGCGGCTAGCGGGCTCGATACCCACGGTGACCACAAGGCCATCGAGCCGGGTGACGGTCATCAAGGCGGCACCCGGTTGCACGCGGTCGCCCGGGGCCACCGGGATGGTCGCGATAATTCCATCGAACGGCGCCGCCAGCGTTCGCGTCGGCTGATCCGCGCCTTCCCGATGCAGGGCATCAAGCGCCGCCCGCGCATCGGATACCGCCTTGTCGGCCTGGGCAAGCTGATCCCGCGTCGCCAGCTGCTGGTGCAGCAGCTGTGCGACATGGCCGCGCTGCTGGCGCGCGGCTGTCATCGCACTGACCGCCTGATGATAACTGGCCATCGCGGCGGCCGAGGCGCCGAAATCCAGCAACCGTTCACCCGCATGCACCGCCTCGCCCGGGGTGACGGCGAGCGCCAGCACACGGCCGTCCTGCTGCACGCTGAGCGTCATGCCGCCATCGAGCGCCGGTGCGGCGGAGCCATAGGCGGTCACCAGATCGGCTACCGAACCGCAGTGCGGCGCTTCGGTTTTTACCGCGACGCTGGCCGGCTCGCTGGCGCTGGCAGCCCGGCCAACCAGGACGAGGCCAACCAGCACAACGATCACGGCGATCAAGCTGCTGGGGCGCGTCATCCACGGATATCCGCGGGCGGGATGGCGATCGCGGGCATGCCGGCGCCGATCAGCGTGGCGATCGCCACCTGCTGGTCCAGCAAGGACTGTTCGATGAGCACGACCTCCAGCGCCTTGGTTAGGCGAGCGCCGACCAGGTCGACGTAGCTGCGCTCGTCCAGGTTGCCGGCATTGAAGGCGGCTTCCGCCTGCGCCGCGATGCGCCTGGTGGTGGCGACGTCGAGGCGCACGGTCCGCAGCTGGCGCGACAGCAGCGCGATCTCGGCGGTCATCGCGCGGATCTGCCCGGCAGCCGTGGTCAGGCGGGCGGCGTATTCGTCGTGCAGCTGCTGGCGCGTCGCCCGTTCGATCGCGATGTTGCCCTGGTTCTGGTTGAAGATAGGCAGCTCCAGCGTGACCTGCGGGCCGGCGTTGCGAACGTTGGCGTTGTCGCTGCCGCCGGTCACGCCCAGGATCAGGTTGGGAAAGCGCGACAGGATGGCGGTGCGCAGTCTGGCGTTCTGCGCCCGATAGCCCAGCCGCAGCGCCACCAGGTCCGGTCGCCGCTCCGCCAGGCTTGGCAGGGCCCGCGCCACGGCGTCCGGGCTGAAGCGCGGGATGTCCAGGATCGGATCCAGCGAAACAGTGACCTCGGGGGCCAGACCCAGCAGCGCGTTCAGTTGATGGCGACGGGCCAGTTGTTGAAGCTGAAGGTCGTCGATCCGCGTCGTGATCGTCTGCAGGGCAGCGAGGTCGGGGGCGGAGACGGTCAGCGTCTCATTGCCGGCGGCGACGGCGCGCTGCGAGCGCAGGTAGCGGCCAGCGAACAGGCGCCTGTTCCGTGCCAGCAAGGCCAGCACACGCCGCGCCTCGATGATGTCCACCGCCAGCAGCCTGGCCTGTCCGATCACCTGCCATTCCTGCCACAGGATCTGCGCATCCACCTGATCCGCCCTGGCACGAGCGGCTTTGCGGGTGCTGGACAGGGTGATCAGCGTGCGAATGTCCTCGTTGATGCCGGCATTCCACGCGGGCGTGGTGCCGAACCCGGCGACCAGCGGCAGGAAGGCACCGTTGACCTGCGGGTTGGGCAACAGCCCGGCCTGCAAGACCTGTGCCCGCGCCACGCCGTGCTGCGCCCGAACCGCGCGAAGATCCGGGTTGTTCTCGACCGCCAGCAGGGCGACCTCGGATACAGTCAGCGGCGCCGCCGGATCGATCCCCTGGTGCTGCAGGTCGGCCAGGCCGGTCGCCAGCCCCGGTCTTGCCGGCAGCGGCAGTTCGGCGGGGCCGGCACAGGCTGCCAACGCCGTGACGGCCGCGACCGCGATCATCGCGCGCGAAAGCATGGGCAAATTGACGTCTGCATAACGCGGTTGATGGCGGCACCCGCCTTGGCGGATGCTGGCGGCAACCTTCGCAATTGACAAGTTGACGTCCCCTCACCGGCCGCTGTGGCATGAACACCCATGAGGACCGAGCCGTGCGCATCCTGTTGATCGAAGATGACCCGGAGACGGCGGACTATGTCGTCGCCGGGCTGCAGAGCGAAGCACACGACCTTCAGGTCGCGGCCGACGGTCGGGCCGGCTTGCTGCGCGCGGCCTCGGAACCATGGGATCTGCTGATTGTCGACCGTATGCTGCCGGGCCTGGACGGTGTGGCCATCGTGCGGACCTTGCGCGCCAGTGACATCGCCACGCCGGTCCTGTTCCTGACCACCATGGGCGGGATCGACGACCGCGTGACAGGCTTGAACGCCGGCGGCGACGACTATCTGATCAAGCCGTTCGCCTTCGCCGAACTGGTGGCCCGGGTCGCCGCGCTGGGCCGCCGCCCTCAGCGCGCCGCACCGGAAACCGTATTGCGGGTCGCCGACCTGGAATTGGATCGACTGACCCGCATCGTCCGCCGAAGCAGTGAGGAGGTTGCCTTGCAGCCGCGGGAATATGAGCTGCTGGAATACCTGATGAAACACGCCGGCCAGGTGGTGACGCGGACCATGCTGCTGGAGCAGGTCTGGGGCTTTCACTTCGACCCCCGTACCAGCCTGGTCGAGAGCCATATCAGCCGGCTGCGCGGCAAGATCGATCGCGGCCGGCCGGAGTTGATCAACACGGTGCGCGGCAGCGGATACTGCATTCGTGCGCCTGCCTAGAGCATTATCCGCGCAGGTGGATTAACCGGAGCGGTGAATCATGCGATCAAACAGAGAGTTAGAGCGATGTCCATGAGCAACGCGATGGGATATTGCTCTAGACCGCTACGCACCTCCAGCTTCCGGCTGACCATGCTGTATGCCGCGATGTTCGGCGCGTCCGGGTTGATGGTGCTGGCGATCGTCGCCTGGCTGGTCGGCAGCTTCATGGCCGATCAGCTCGACGCGACGGTGGCGAACGAGCTGGCGGAGGTTCAGGCCGATGCGGGTGGCCAGGACATCCCGGCCTTGAAGCGGGTGATTGACGGCCTGACCGTCAACTCGCCGGGCATCTACTATCTGCTGCAGGCGCCTGGCGGCCGGGTCCTGGCCGGCAACATGTCAGCGATTAAACCGAGACCGGGCCTGCGGTCACTGCAATGGACGCACCAGGCGCCGGAGCGGCGGTCAATCGGCGGCATTCGAGGCCGCGGCATCGTGTTGTCGGATGGTGCATTCCTGTTTGTCGGCATCAGTGACTATCACCTCGGCGAGGTGCGGGAGGTCATCCTGCGCACCTCCCTGCTGGGCCTGGGGGCGACGGTCGTGCTGGCGGTGGCCGGTGGGCTGGTCATGAGCTACGGCGTGCTGCGCCGGGTGGAGACGGTCAGCCGAACCAGTCGCGCCATCATGGCGGGCGATCTGGATCGACGGATGACGCTGCGCGGGACGGACGACGAATTCGATCACCTGAGCAGCAGCCTCAACGCGATGCTGGACCGTATCCAGGATCTGATGCTGGGCCTGAGGCAGGTATCGAGCGACATCGCCCACGACCTGCGAACGCCGCTGACGCGGTTGCGCCAGCGGCTGGAACTGGCACGCCGGCGCGAGACGACCGTCGAGGGACTGCACGCCGCGGTGGATGCCGCGATTAGCAACGTCGACGGTATCCTGGAAACCTTCGGGGCCTTGCTGCGGATCGCCCAGATCGAGTCGGGGACGCGACGGTCCGCCTTCCAGCCGGTGGCGTTGAGCGTCTTGCTGGACGAACTGATCGAGGCCTATCAGCCGGTCGCCGAGGAGCGGGCGCAGCAACTGCAAGCCCGCATCGCAGCTGATCTGTGGGTTGTCGGGGATCGCGAACTGCTGACGCAGCTGTTCGCCAACCTGATCGACAACGCGGTCGTGCATGCGCCGCCGGATGCGGCTTTGTCCGTCGAAGCGACGTCCTCGGCCCAGGCTGTCCGGGTGGTGATCGCCGACACCGGTCCGGGTATTCCGGCGGCGCATCGCCAGACCGTGCTGCAGCGCTTTTACCGGTTGGATCGAAGCCGCACGACCCCGGGCAGCGGTCTGGGGTTGAGCCTGGTGAGTGCGGTGGCTGGTCTGCACGACGCGACGCTGGAACTGCAAGACAACGCACCGGGACTGCGGTGCATACTGCTGTTTCCCGCGCACCCGCTTGCCGATGCGCCGCTGCCGGCGAACCTGCGGTCAACCGATCGGGACAGCTGAGTCCAATGTCGCCGGTGCCTGCGTTTGCATCGTGATGGTTGCGGCGGCGGCGCGGGATGTGCATCGCTTCGCCGCGGGCGGATCGCCTGTCAACCCTTGCCAAGGATCATGGAGCATGGATGAAGCCACCCTGCGGCGCGCGATCGTGGCAGCCGCCCGGCAAATGAACGTCATCGGGATCAACCAGGGCACGTCCGGCAACATCTCTGTCCGCTGCAAAGACCAGATGCTGATCACGCCGTCGGCCGTGCCGTATGACGACATGCGGGCCGAGGACATCGCCACCCTGACGCTTGAAGATGCGATCGGCGATTGGACCGGACCGCTGCCGCCATCAACCGAGTGGCGCTTTCACCGCGACGTTCTACGTGGGCGGCCGGACGCCGGCGCGGTGGTCCA
>CBDIBR010000006.1:0-8435 GCA_965276975.1 Rhodopila sp. | reverse complement strand
CGATTCGGCGCGCGGCATGCCGCCGTTCATCAATGGCGAGAGCGCGCCATTCATGACGTGGAACCGCAACAAGCGCTCGGTGGTGCTGGACCTGAAGCAGGCCGCCGACAAGGACGCGGCTCTGAAGCTGATCGATCGGGCCGACATCGTGGTGGAGAACTACCGACCCGGCGTGCTCGACCGGTTGGGGCTTGGCTGGTCGGTGCTGCACCAGCGCAACAAGCGGCTGATCCTGGCGTCGATCTCGGGGTTTGGCCAAACCGGCCCGTATCGCGGCCGCGGCGGGTTCGACCTGATCACCCAGGCGATGTCGGGGCTGATGAGCACCAATGGTCCCGCCGATGGGCCGCCGCACCGGCTGCCGATCGCGATCTCGGACGTCACCGCCGGGATGTTCCTGGCGTTCGGCGTGCTGGCCGCGGTCGAGGCGCGGCATCGGACGGGTGAGGGCCAGCATGTCGAGACATCGCTGCTGGAAGCCGCCACGTCGCTGGCGGTGTACGAGTCCGCGCACTACTTCGCCACCGGGACGCGTCCGGAACGGATCGGCCAGGCGCATCGCGGCAGTTCGCCGTACCAGTGCTTCCAGACCGCGGACGGCCACATCACCGTTGGCGCCTCGCAGCAGAAGTTCTTCGCCAAGCTTTGCGAGCTTGTCGGCGCGCCCGAATTGGTCGCTGATCCGCGCTTCGCCAGCAACGCCGAACGGGTTGTGCATAACGATGCGCTGGTGGCGCTGCTGGGCGGTAGGCTGCGGGCACAACCGTCGGCACACTGGCTGGATGCCCTGGACAAGCTGGGCATTCCGGCGGGCCCGGTGCTGCATTACGATGAGGTCTACACCGATCCGCAAATATTGGCCCGCGACATGGTGGTCGAGACACATCACCCTGTCACCGGTCCGTTCCGCACCATGGGCGTCACGGTTAAACTGTCCGCCACCCCAGGATCGGTGCGTCGCGCGGCGCCGCGCCTGGGTGAGCACACCGACGAGGTCCTGAAGCAACCCAAGGCAGCCGAATGACGTCCGATCAAGCCGAAAAAGCGCGCCGGTTCCGCGCGCTGCATGACGCGGCCGACAGCTTTGTCATCGCCAACGCTTGGGACGCCGGGTCAGCCCGCATCCTGGCCGCGCTCGGCTTCAAGGCATTGGCCAGCTCCAGCGGGGCGTGCGCGGGCGTGCTGGGTCGGCGCGATGGCGCGGTTTCCCGGAGCGAGGCGCTGGCGCATTGCAAGGCGATCGTGGAGGCGACGGATTTGCCGGTTTCGGCTGATCTTGAGAAGGGCTTTGGCGATACGCCGGAGGCGGTCGCGGATGCCATCAGGCTTGCCGGCGAAATCGGGCTGGTCGGGGCGTCGATCGAGGATGCGACCGGCAATCCGGCGCAAGCGCTGTTCGAACCTGGCCATGCGGCGGAGCGTATCGTTGCCGCCGTGGAAGCGACTCGGTCTATGTCGTTTCCGTTTACCTTGACCGCGCGGGCGGAGAATTATCTGCGCGGCAATCCCGATCTCGATGACACGATCCGGCGCTTGCGGTCGTTCGAGGCTGCCGGCGCCGACGTGCTGATGGCGCCGGGTCTGCCGGACCTGGACGCGGTGCGCGCGGTCTGCGCGGCGTTGTCGCGGCCGGTGAATTTCATGGTGGGCATCAAGGGCAAGTCGTTCACCGTGGCGGCGCTTTCCGCGGCTGGTGTCAAGCGCATCAGCCTGGCGACGTCGTTGTACCGAGCGGCGATGATGGGGTTGTTGAGCGCGGCGAACGAGGTCGCCGAGGCGGGCACGTTCGGCTACATTGCGGAGACATTGGCGACCCCGGCGTTGAATGCGTTCATGCGGGAATAGGTTGGTCGGGCGGCGCCGGAAGACGTTGTGGGCGTCAACAGAAGCGTCCGGTTCGCGCCAGGGGTATCGAACGCCGGTGTCGCGGGCTCCGACTCGATGATCCCGGTGGCTCCGTGGTGAGAAATTTCTTCCTGCCGTCCCACACGAGCGGTTCCAGGAAGATTCCGTGGCCACCCTTGAGCGGAACGAAGCGTGCCTCACTCAATCGATCGTCAAGCTTGCGGACGTAAAGACATTCACCACAGAGCCACAGAGAGCACAGAAATTCTGGGGACGATCGCCAAGGCCGCGTTCTGATCCGGCGCCAGATCGGTCTTGCCGGTGAGGTGCAAGGCGACCTTGGATCCCGGTTCCTGGTGAGAACTTATGAGGCCTCTGCTTCGACCTCAGCTGGCGCCCGAGGGTTGAATGCGCGCCAGCAACAGCTCCCGGTTCACCACAAGTGCATCGAGCTGCATTGGCGCTATAATTTGGTTTCCTTGGTGGACAACAGCCTGATCGTCGAAGTCAAGGCATGGCTCCAACCTTCCAGTTGTTACTTCGCTTCGGCCCAGCAGGATCAGGCTTCGGCTGCCGCTGAACAAAAATGGACTAACGGCTGTTGGATTGGCCGGTGGCCGACGAGCCTTTTGGCTTTTCTCCGGATTCGGCACCTTGTTTGCCAGTGGTTCCCGGCCTTCCCGCGCTGGTGCTGCCGTTCTGGTCGGAGCCCTGCTTTTGCACTGATGTGCTGGGCGTCGTGTGAGTGCCTGCAGCGGGACCGGAGGTCTCGCCCTGCGCAGGCCCTGCCGCATTGGCAAATGGCGCGCAGCCGAGCGCCAATGCGAGAAACCCGGATGGAATAGCCAAGCTGCGATAAGATGCTTTCATGGTTCACCTCCGTTGTTTTTGTTCTCCGTCAAGCGGCTGTGGCATTCTCGCCCTTTGAACTGCTGTTCCAAGGGCAAAGAAGCTATGCGACGTATGCAAAGAACCTATCCAAATCCACGCGTCAGGTCCGCCGGACGAAGTCGCCGATCTGGCTGGTTAGGCGATACGACGCCGTCCAGCGACTGCGTGATAGAGGACGAGCACCACAATGGCGCCGATGACCGCGACAATCATGCTGTAGATGTTGAGGCCGGTGACTGGCGCGGCGCCAAAAGTCGAAAACAGAAAACCGCCGACGAAGGAACCGACGATACCGAGCACGATGTCGAGCAGCAAACCCTCTCCGGATTTGTTGACGATTTTGCTTGCGATGAAGCCGGCGATCAGCCCGAGAATAAGCCACCCAATGATAGACATAGCAGTTCCTTTCTACGCGATTGCCACGGAGACGCCCGAACGCCATTCGCAGCGTTCGAGCGGTTGGGATTTCAGAAAGAGGCTCGTTCGATCAGGCCCCAGCGGAAGTGGTTACGGGCCCGTCATTGACCGTACGATGGGTGACCTGCATCCGCCGCTGGACGGCAAGCGAACCACCGACCGCCGCCGCGATGAGGCCAAGCAGCAACACCCCAAAACCCGCGAACGAGGCCGTGGAAACAGCCGCCGCGCTATTATCGGCAGCGGTTTTCGCGCTTTGGATCGCCTGGTCGCGGACTTGCTTCAGCTTGGCCTGGTTGTCGTCGAACTGCTTGGCTGCGTCGTCGTGGCTGATCTTCATCTGCGCGGCCATGATGGCGATAACCTTCTCCTTGGCCGCGGGAGCATCGGCGCCGCCCTTGGCATAGGTGACCAGGTTCGACGCAACCTGCTTCTGGGCATCCTGCGGGGTCATGCTGGCCGGATCAGGATTGGCCGGCTGCAGATACGACTGAGACTGCTGCTGAATCATGTCGGGCGAGACGCCGGTTGCCTGCGCGATCGGCTTGGCCGCCTCGCTGATGCCGCTTCCAGCCGCGCCGGCGGCGCTACCAAGGGCGGAGAAGCCTCCGCCGATGATGCCGCCAACCGCCGATGTCAGCAGCCAGAAGGTCAACAGCGTCGCGATGCCCCATGTGACGAGGCCATGCAGCATTCCATCGAAACGGATTTCGATTCCGGCAAGCCAGGCCGCGATGTAGCCGCCGGCAAACAGCGCGATGCAACTGCTGACGACCCACCAGATACCGGCGCCGATGCCAAGGTTGCCGGCGTTCGGCGTGCTGGCAGCGGTCGTATTGATCGTTCCAAGCCCGATTCCAGCGCCGAGCAGACTGAGCAGGAGCTGGATGGCAACGACGAGAATGACGCCGCCGAAGATCGCGGCCCAAGAGATCCGCCGATGCAAATGAGACCCGCCGCTGAGGGCGGTCGTGGTGTCGACCGAGGTTACTTCCGGCGAAGTCGATCGAGACATCTTGGGGTTGTAGGTGCTCGTGGACAAGGCTTCCTCCTGAAGCAGGTCCGGGGCGCCCGAAGGCACCCCGGATGATTGTCGGGTACTTAGATCTTCGGCTCACGCTGCGCCGGTGGCATCGCCGAGGCGCTGTCGTGCGTCCGGGTGGTCTGGTTGCCCGGCACTTGTTCAACTTCGACATCCTCATGGCGGACCGTGTCCTTCACGGTCTGAACGCGGTCAGTCGCCTCCTTATGAAGGCTGATCTCCTCCTTGACCCGCGCGGTCTTGGACACCACGGCCTCCTCGCTGGTCTCGGTCATCTCGATGGCCTTGTCGGTGAAATCGCCGGCGCCGACCTGCCTGCCATCTGAAACCGGATGGCGCTCCATCGTCACCTTCTCACCATGCAAGGAGACCTGCTCCTCCACGGGCGTCTCGACCACGTAGCGCCGGAGACGGGTGGTTCCGCCGCTGACCGCGCGCTTGCCGACCGAGAGGGTTTCTTCGGAAAGGCTCATGCTGCCGCCATCCGTCGCGGCGGCCGTGGTTCCCCTGCTATCCATTGCCGTGGCGGCGGTTCCCCTGCCATTCGTCGCTGGGGCCGCGGCTGCCCTGTCTTCCATGGCCGGCCCGGTGGGCTCCATGGCAGGCGCGGTCGTGGCGCGCGTGGTGGTGGTCTCGGAAGAGCCATAGTGCGCGGCACGCTCGTCGAGGTCGACCGGGTTGTGCTTCTCCAGAATCGCGCTGATCCGATCGACGTCCTGCTCCGGCACCCTGGCGGTTACGACGGTCGAACCGCTCTCGATGCTGCGTTCGTAAACGGGAGCGTAACGGTCAGTAGCTCGGTCACGCTCAGATCCGCCGCCGCCGAACAGGCTGGACCAGAAACCCTGGTGGTGGGCGGGGGCCGCCTCGCCGGTGGTTGCGACGCCGGGCGTGGAAGCAGTTTTGGCATGCTGGCTGATGGCACCATCGGGCAGATTCGCCGCCTTCAGGTCTCGCACCGCGGCATCGGCATGGGCGGCAGTATCGAATACTGCAACAATGTTCTCTTCATTCATCTTTACTGTTCCTGAGCAAGTGTGGTGGGATCAGTCCCGAGGTGGCCGCGGTCGTCCGCGGCCTTCGGCTCTCCCGCCTCGGTGCGGGTGATCACGGCATCCTGGTCGCGCAGCACCACGGTTTCACGATGATGCTCGGTTGTGCGGAGGCGCCGTATATGGATCTCTTCCTTTAGTATCAGCCGGCGTTCGACGACGACGATTTCTTCAACTACAGACATGATCGTAGTGTCGCCCTCTTGGCGAACCGGTGGCACGACGTCGATCACCCGACCGCTCGGTACGCGTTCGATCTCAACGCGTTGATGGGTCAGTTCCTCATCGATCTGCTGGTCACGTTCACGGGTTACGATGCCAACACGCGCTGTACCGCCGGTTGTATGGCGCCGCGAGACGACAAGGTCTTCGGTGTGCAGCGGGACTACCAAGTCACCCGCCTTGGGTTCAAAGGCGGAGGTCATGATACGCGGATCCTGCAGTAATGTACGCGCAATAGGCTGGGCGGATTGCCGCCTTGGTCACGCTAGTTAAGCAGGAACGGCGTTTTAGTTTTGCGGTTGCGGTTTGGTTTTCGACGAGCGACTATGCAAATACGGATGCTGGCGATTTTGAAAGCAAACTCGGTCAGCTCGGTTACTTGGTGTCCGTCTCAATCGAGTCTTGCTCGACATCCGCCGGGTGCAGTTTCTCGGCCAGGGTTCGCAAGCACTCGGTGATGTGGGTCAAGGCAACCCGGATCCGAGGCGTACGCCGATTATCCCGATGCACCACAAGCCAGATTTCCGCGCTCGGAACCGGCATCGGAGCAGCCAGGCGGATCAATCCCACTTCACGATCCGCGCGGAAACGGCCCAGGCAGGCCACGCCACCGTCGTGAACGGCGGCCGTGACCGCCGCTTCATGGCTGCTTGTCTGCATCGCGACACGCGCGCGCGGCGCTAGATTTGCCAGCCAGCCGGTTTGCGCCGTGTCTTCGATGTCGCCGAGTTGGGTAATCAGATGATGACCGGGACAACCCGCTTGGAAATCCAGTTCACCGTTCTGTTGCAGATATCCCGGGCTAGCATAAAGCCCGAACGCCAGCTGCCCGATGCGGCGGACCACGAGATCGTGCTGGTCCGACCGTGCCAACCTGACCGAAATATCCGCCTCTCGCATAGAAAGGCTGACCACGCGCGGATCTGGGATCAGCTCGACCAGGATATCCGGGTGCTGCCGATGCAATGCCGCGAAGCACGGTGCCAGGATCTGGCTGGCCATGGTTTCGCTGCAGGTCACGCGGACCGGGCCAGCCAACCGGACATCGCGGCCGCCAACGCTGCGTTCCAAGGACAAAGCCTCGGCTTCGAGACGCTCCGCCTGCTGGCGGACCTCCTGGCCTGCCAGGGTCGGCGCATATCCGTCCGGGGTACGGTTCAGCAGGCGCACGCCCAGGCTGGCTTCCAGCGATGCGAGCCGGCGTCCAACGGTCGACTGGGCGACCTGTAGCTGCTTCGCGGCAGCCGACAAACTGCCATCCCGCGCAACGGCCAGGAAGAACCGGAGGTCGTCCCAATCCAGCATAAGCCATACACCGCAGCGTTTTCGCATTCCCGTTCGCCGCCTTTGGCCCCTTGGCCGGCGAACCGGAGCTCACACATGGAAGCATGCCGGAGTTCCGGCCGATGGCGTTTAACAACGGGCCGCTTGCTGAGCAACCTGGTTTCGACGCGGTCGTCATCGCGGTGGCGCGGATGTGACGGCGGGCAAAGTGACGTCGCAGCCTGTACACACCGCACACAGGTCGCAAAGGATAATCCCGATGACCAAACGTCCTATTTCGGCGACTGGTCCACCTCTTGCGCCGATCGCCAAGCCCGAGCTCGATGCGTTGATCAACAAGGCTACGGCAGATCCGACAGCAATACGAACGTTCCGCTGCCGTACCGTCGCCAAGGGTCGGTTTCAGCAGATCAATTACATCCGCAACCTCTCGCCGCAGCCGGCGACGGAGGACGAGCCGGAGGGATTGCTGGCCGAGGACATTGCGCCAAATGCTTCAGAGGCACTGCTAGCGGCGCTTGGATCCTGCCTCGCCGTCGGCATCCACGCCAATGCGGTTGCGCGGCGCATTGCAATCAAGCGGCTGGAACTGGAACTCGAGGCCGATATCAACACCACAGCGGTTTGGGGGGCGGGCGATCTCAAACCGAAGACGATCGGTTTTGAGGCCGTGCGCGTTTCGGTTAAACTCGAGGCAGACGCATCTCGCAAAACACTCAGCGAACTGATCCAACATGCGGCCCTATGGTCGCCGGTCTCCAATACCCTTCATAACCCGGTCCAACTCGATGTAACGCTGGCGGAATCGACGATCGTCTAGGTTCGAGCGGGCACCGGAACATGCCGGCCGACTCGTCTGATACCGTCTGGTCCGCGTTGGACTAGTCAAGCCGACCGGCCGTCGCCGCGGTCAGCGGCTATTTCACTGTCGCCACGCGCAGCGCATTGGTCGTCCCGGAATGGCCGAACGGCACGCCGGCGGTCACCACGATCTCGTCGCCATGGGCGGCGAAGCCTTCCGACAGCGCCACCCGTGCCGCCCTACTGACCGCCTCGGTCATCGAGTGTACGTCCGGCGTGATCACCGCATGGACCCCCCAGACCACCGCCATCAACCGCGCGGTGTTGTGGTTCGGCGTCAGCCCGATTACCGGCGCCTCGGGGCGTTCGCGCGCCACCCGCAGCGCGGTGCTGCTCAGGGCGGTGAACGCCACGATCGCCTTGGCCGCGATGGTCCGGGCCACCTGGGCCGAAGCGGCGGCGATCGCATCCGACGTGCTCTTTTCGGGCGGCACGCGCGACGCATCCATCCCGGCGCGCCAGCCGGCGTCCTGCTCGACCCTGGCGACGATGCGGTCCATCATGTTGACCGCCTCGTAGGGGTATTGGCCGGCGGCGGTTTCGCCGGACAGCATGACTGCGTCGGCGCCGTCGAACACCGCGGTGGCGACGTCGGAGGCCTCGGCGCGGGTCGGGGCGGGGGCGCTGATCATGCTCTCCAGCATCTGCGTCGCCACCACCACCGGTTTGCCCAGCGCACGCGACAGCCGGACGATGCGCTTCTGCGCCAGCGGCACTTCCTCGGGCGGCAACTCGACGCCGAGATCGCCGCGCGCCACCATGACCGCATCGGTCAGCGCCAGGATTGCCGGCAGATTGTCCAGTGCCTGTGGTTTCTCCAG
>CBDIBR010000005.1:0-12483 GCA_965276975.1 Rhodopila sp. | reverse complement strand
AGCGGACTCAAGCGGGTGGGTCGCGGGACTGACCGGATGGAGATCTGAATGCGGCCTTGGCAGCTTGTCTGGCTATGCCTTTCCACCCTGTTGCTTGGATGTGGCGGCAGCGACAAACCGGCGGCAACGCTTTCGGTAAGCTGCGGCGGAAGCGATGTCCTGGTTGGCGCCGGCTCGGTCGACGTGCTGGGAGATCCGGTGAACGGTCGTCCGGTCATCAGTTTTCCGGATCCGGTGAACGCCGGCAAAACCGGCACCTTGTCGGTCAGGGCTGGGGACCGATGCAGCATCACCCCGGCGCCCGGTTCTGGCGGGTAACGGGCGGCGTCACGGAAGGACGGCGCTGGTCCGTTGGCCCGGATTGCGCGGTGCCATAGGCACGATTAAACATACCGGCCAGTAGGAGGGATAATCCATGGATCTTCGCTTCACCCCGGAGGAACTCGCCTTCCGCGAGGAAGTCCGAGCCTTCATTGGCAAAAACCTGCCGGCTGACACCCGTGACCGCATGAAGCTGGGGCATCCGCCACGCAAGGAGGACACGGTGCGCTGGCAGCGGATCCTGAACGCGAAGGGTTGGGCGGCGATGTCCTGGCCGAAGGAGTGGGGTGGGCCGGGCTGGACGGCGATCCAGAAGATGATCTTCCTGGAAGAGAATCTGATGGCTCCGGCGCCGGAGTTGTTGTCTTTCAACATCACCATGCTGGGTCCGGTGCTGATTCAGTTCGGCACCGATGCGCAGAAGCAGCGTTTCCTGCCGCGGGCGGCGAACCTTGATGATTGGTGGTGTCAGGGGTTCTCGGAGCCGGGGGCAGGATCCGACCTGGCGTCGCTGAAGACGGCGGCGAAGCTTGACGGCGATCATTACGTGGTGAATGGGCAGAAGATCTGGACCTCGACCGCGCACAACGCGGATTGGTGTTTCCTGCTGGTTCGCACCGATCCGAATGCGCGCAAGCGGCAGGAGGGTATTTCCTTCCTGCTGGTGGATATGAAGACGCCGGGTATCACGGTGCGGCCGATCATTTCGATCGACGGGGCACATCATTTGAACGAGGTGTTTTTCGACGAGGTGAAGGTTCCGGTGGATATGCGTATCCATGCCGAGAACAAAGGCTGGGATGTGGCCAAGTTCCTGCTTGGGAATGAACGCACCGGGATTGCGCGGTTGGGCAAATCGCGTGAAAGGGTCAGCTCCGCCGTCGAGATGGCGAAAGAGGTGAACTTCGGCGGCGCGCCGCTGATCCGGGATCAGACATTCCGCCAACGGATCGCTCAGTTGCAGGTGGATATGAAGGCGCTGGAGATTACCCAGTATCGGGTGGTTTCGGCCTATGACAGGGCGAAGGGCGCAGGTAAGCCTGATCCGCTGTCGTCGGTGCTGAAGGTGAAGGGGACTGAGTTGCTGCAGGCGACGTCGGAACTGGCGGTCGATGTCGCGGGGCCGATGGCGACGCCGATCTGGGCGCAGGAACTGGAGGCGTTGAACGAGCCGGACGACATGCTGGAGGCGAGCAGTGCCGGAACCGGCGGGTATCTGATGCTGCGTGCGGCGTCGATCTATGGGGGCACCAACGAGATCCAGAAGAATATCCTTACCAAAGCGGTATTGGGGCTGTAATGGATTTCGCACCATCCGACGACCAGCGCCTGCTGGTCGAGAGCGTCACGCGGATGTTGAGTGGGGCGTATAGTTTCGCTCAACGCAAGGGCTACATGGCGCTGGCGGAGGGGTATTCTCCGGCGGTCTGGTCGCAGTTCGCGGAACAGGGTCTGCTGGGGTTGCCGTTCGCGGAGGAGTATGGCGGCTTCGGCGGCGGCGCGCAGGAAGTCATGCTGGTGATGCAGGCGTTTGGCCGGGTGCTGGTGTTGGAGCCGTATTTCTCGACGGTGGTGCTGGCGGGGACGGCGTTGAACTTCGCCGGATCGTCGGAGCAGAAGGCGGCTTTGCTGCCGGCGATTGCCGAGGGCAGTTTGAAGATGTCGTTTGCGCATGGTGAGCGGCAGGCTCGGTATGACCTGACGGATGTGGTGACGACGGCCAAGCGGAATGGGTCGGGCTGGGTGCTGGATGGGTCGAAGACCGTGGTTGCGCATGGCGAGGCGGCTGACCGCATCATCGTCAGCGCCCGCACCGGTGGGGATCGCTACGATGCTGACGGCATCACGCTGTTTCTGGTCGATGCCGGTGCGTCGGGCGTTGCCAGGCGTGGCTATATCAGCCGCGACGACACGCGGGCGGCGGATCTTTCCCTGTCCAACGTTTCCGTTTCCGATGCCGACGTGCTGGGCGCGGTTGGCGGCGGTTTGCCGATCATCCAGCGGGTGGTCGAAGCCGGGATCGCCGCCAGCGCGGGCGAGACTGTCGGGGCGATGGAGGCGATGAACGAAATGACGCTGGAGTACAGCAAGACGCGGGTGCAGTTCGGCAATCCGATCGGGTCGTATCAAGTGGTGCAGCACCGGTTGGCGGACATGTTCATGGCGCAGGAGCAAGGCCGCAGCATGGCGATGTTGGCGACGATGTCGATCGACAACCCGGACCAGGTCGCGAGGACACGGGATATCGCGTTGGCGAAGGTGGGGATCGGGCAGGCTGGGCGGTACGTTTCGCAGAGCGCGGTGCAGATGCATGGCGGGATTGGGATGACGGAGGAATATGCGGTTGGGCATTACTTCCGGCGGTGTATGGTGATCGAGCGGTTGTTTGGGGATCCGGCTTACTATTTGAATAAGCTGGCGGCGGATGTTGGGTAGAGGGGATTGTTGCATCGTACAGGCGAACCAGACATGCGGCGGAGCATGCCGGGTCATCTTTTTCGCGTTCGGCCCGGCGCGCCAGCCAAGGTCGGCGGCCACGCGTTCCACCCGCGTCATGCGACACCGCTCAAATCGCGAAGGATTCGGTGCCATCGAAGGCAATGCTCCACAACCTGCGGAAGCACATCTTGAGCGCACGACCGTAAGCTGGAACAAGGAGGTCGGCGAGATATGCACGGGCATAAATACGGAAACCGCTGAATTCGCCGCCACGAATTTCCCCAGCTCGATGCAGGCGTTTTAGCCCGCGGGCGACGCGCTCCAATGCATCGCCTGGCATTGGGTGATCTTCTCCAAAATCAGCCGACAATTCCGACGCTGGCTCCTGACCGGCGGCTCGCAACAGCTCAGCAATTTTGGACGCGTCACGGAAACCCCAATCAGGCGATTGGATGCGCTGGAGTCGGTCCAGAACAGTCCAAAACAGATGATGATCAGTCGTCGCTCTAATGGTTTCAGCACATCGCGTTAGCTTTTCTGGAATTTCAAGATTCGCGAGAATCCTAGTGATCTGATCCGGCATGGTAAGTCGGTTGTGGCGCGGCCGCGGCGTCGCTGTGCCAATGGATATTAGTGTCCGGACATTCACGTCTGGCGGCTCGCCATCCAGCCAAATTTCGATATTTCCGACTGCATCGAAGCTTCTGAAGATAATAGCATGCGACTGCCAATCAGGCCATGTGATTAAGTTCTCCGAATCAAGACGAAGCGACTTGCAAAGGCGTTGCGCAAGGTCTTCCGAAACATCCCTAGGCAATTTTCCTCCGGCGAGTCGGATGGTGGCATCGTCAAAGCGGAAGGTGGCAGCCAGGCCCTCAAGGGAGAGAAACAATAGGAGTTCAGCTATGACTGCGTTGGGGTACATGCCATATGCGCGATAGATGGCATGGCTTACAGACCTCCATCTGAGATCCAGGTTGCGGATGGTGACGCCACGGTCGGCAAAGTGGGTGTGCTCATGGCGCTGAATCTGGTGAGGATTTATTCCGCCGCGAGTTTTGACTTCGATTAGTAAACATAGGACGTCAGACTCTTTCGTGTATATCCAAGCGTCAGGTATACCCGCGCTCTGCTCGTCGGGTGAGGCAGACTCAGTGTCGTTGCTTTCGAGGCCGAACTCCTCTGATGGCGCTTGAGGCCAGCTAGGTTCAATAGGCGACGCCGTGTAGCCGTGAATCGAAATTCCCAGGACAACTCTGTTTTGAAATGCTGCGGGTGAGCGCGGTGGCCTCTGGAGCCCCATCGCAATATCAGTCCAATCTAATGGAAGCGACGCGATCTCAGGGACAAGTTCGGTGAGGACAACGCGAGTAGCGCGGGGATCTGATAGACGCAGCGCGTTGATCAGCGCGTGGGTGACGTTATTCTCATACTCCTGCCCACCCGGTGGTAGGCCGAAGCGCCGAAACAGATTCAGATGTGGATCTAGGATGTCATGCTGCTGCATAGGGCTCTCCTCAACTTAGGCACCTCACCTTGCAGGGGCCTCATCTAAAACGACAAAAAGGCGAATCGCGACGTGTTCCTGGTGTCGAGCAGAGGCAGGGAACACCCGAATAATCGGCATCCAAAGACTGCCGATCCCAAAAACCCTCGCCACCACCTAATGCGCCGCCGCCCACGTGCGCCCTGCCCCAGTCTCGACCACCAAGGGCACGGACAACAACGCCGCGCTCTCCATCACCCCTCGAACCACCACGGCCAGTTTTTCCGCCTCATGCTCCGGTGCCTCGAACAGCAGTTCATCATGCACCTGCAACAGCATCCGGGACCGAAGCCCCTCGGCTCGCAAAGCCGCGGGTAATCTCACCATGGCCCGCTTGATGATATCCGCCGCCCCGCCCTGCAGCGGCGCATTGATCGCCTGACGTTCGGCATAAGCGCGGCGGGCGCTGTTCTTGTCGCCGATGCCGGAGACCCAGCAGCGTCGCCCGAATGGCGATACGACGTAGCCGTTGGCCCTGGCCTGTTTCTTGGTCTCTTCCATGTAGGCGAGGATACCGGGATAGCGCTCGAAATAACGACCGATGTAGAGCCGGGCTTCCCCCGGCGAGATGCCAAGCTGCCGAGCCAGGCCGAAGCCGGAAATGCCGTAGATGATGCCGAAATTGATTGCCTTGGCGCGGCGGCGGGTCATCGGGTCCATGCCGGCCATCGGCACGCCGAAAACCTCGCTGGCGGTGCGGGCATGGATGTCCTCGCCGTTGGCGAAGCTGTCTCGCAGCACCGGCAAATCGGCGACATGGGCGAGCAGCCGCAGTTCGATCTGCGAATAGTCCGCGCTGACAAGTACGTGGCCGGATTCGGCAATGAAGGCGTGGCGGATGCGGCTGCCTTCGTCGGTGCGGATCGGGATGTTCTGCAGGTTGGGATCGTTGGACGACAGCCGGCCGGTCGAAGCGACCGCCATCGCGAAACAGGTATGCACCCGTCCGGTGTCGGGGTTGATGTCGTTCACCAGCGAGTCGGCGTAGGTCGATTTCAGCTTCGCCAACTGCCGCCATTCCAGGATGCGTGTGGGCAGTTCCAAGCCCTGCTCGGCCAGCGTTTGCAGCACCGAGGAATCGGTTCCCCAGGCGCCGGTCTTCATCCGTTTGCCACCTGGCAGCTTCTGTTCGTCGAACAGCACCTCACCCAGTTGTTTCGGGCTGCCGACGTTGAACGGGTGGCCGGCCAGGCGATGGCAGTCCTGCTCCATGACCGCCATGCGGGCCTCGAAGTCGACCGACATGCGTCGCAGGTCGTCGGCATCGACCTTGATGCCGGCCCGCTCCATCGCCAGCAGCACCGGCACCAGGCGGCGTTCGGTCTGTTCGTATAGCGCCAGGCCGCCGTTCAATCGCAACCGAGGCTGCAGGGTCTGCCACAGACGCAGCGCGACATCGGCATTTTCGGCCGCTGGGGCAGTTGCCCGGTCGATTTGAACCTGCGCCAGCGGCACTCGGTTGCGGCCGGTGCCGGTCGCGTCGTCGTAGCTCAGCGGTGTGTGGCCCAGATGCAGCCTCGAGAGGTCGTCCAGCGCATGCCCGTGCAGACCGGCGTCCTGTGCGTAAGAGATCAGCATCGTGTCGTCGATCGGCGCAGGCATTGGGAAGCCGGCGCGCGAAAGCACCATCATGGTGAATTTCGCGTCCTGGAAGATCTTCAGCACCGAAACATCGGTCAGCAGCGGCCCAAGCAGTTCGATTGCCTGATCTATTCCGATCTGCTCGCCCAGCACCTCATGTGCCAACGGCACGTAGCAAGCGCGTCCCGGTGTCACGGCCAGCGACAGCCCGATGAGGCGAGCGCGCATTGCGTCCGAGCGGTCGGTTGCGATGTTGATCGCGACCTGACCGGCGGCTTGGGCGTCACCGACCCACACACGCAGCGTGTCGGCGGTGGTGACGCTATCGTAGGGGCCAAACCCGCTCTCGGTGGGCGGCGGGGCGAGGCCCAGGTCGGGCTGCAATCCGGCCGGTCGAGCTGAGGGGGTGGGAAGCTGCGCTGCCTCGGGCGATGATTGCGGCTGGTCAGCGGCTGGTTTGGCACTGGTGTCAGCGTCCAAACCAAGCCGAGCAGCGACGCTGCGAAAGCCTTGTTGGGTGAGCCATGCGGACAGCATCATCCTGTCGGCATCGCGCTGGGCCAGGGCCTCGACCGGCACGGGGAGCGGAGTGTCCAGCCTCAGTCGGACCAAGTCGCGCGAGAGACGGGCCTTTTCGGCGTGCTCGATCAGCATATCGCGCCGTTTGGACGGTTTCATGCCGGGCGCCGCTGTCAGCACCGCTTCGACGTCGCCGTACTCGTTTATCAGTTGCGCCGCGCCCTTGGGACCGATGCCAGGCACGCCGGGCACATTGTCGGTCGAATCACCGATCAGCGCCTGAACTTCGATCATCTTGTCCGGTGTGACGCCAAATTTTTCCATTACCTCGGCCGGCCCGATCGGCTTCTGCTTGATCGGGTCCAGCATGTCCACGCCGGGCCGGATCAATTGCATCAGGTCCTTGTCGGAGGAGACGATGGTGACCTGGCCGCCGGCGGTGACGGCGGATTGGGCGTAGGCGGCGATCAGGTCGTCGGCCTCCCAGTCGGGCAATTCGATGGCCGGGACGCCGAATGCTTCGGTGGCCTCCCGTACCAGGGCAAACTGCGGGATCAGTTCATCTGGGGGTGGCGGCCGGTGGGCCTTGTAGGCGTCATACAGGCGATTGCGAAAGGTGAGCCGGCCAGCGTCGAAGATGACGGCTATGTGGGTGCCGACGTGCTCCTTCAGCAGTTTGGCCAGCATGTTGGTGAAGCCGAACACCGCGTTCACCGGCGTGCCGTCCTGTCTGGTCATCGGCGGCAAAGCGTGGAAGGCGCGGAAAATGAAACCGGATCCGTCGATCAGGATCAGGTGCAGTTTCTGGGCTGTGACCTCGGTGTCGGCCGGGGCCTCGCCGGCGATGTCAATGTCCGCTGGCGTGATCCGCTCCCGGGTTCAGGACATAGAGACGTGAGCAATAGGGGCACATCACCTGCTCACCGGGGATGCGCAGGAAGACCCTTGGGTGGCCCAGGGCGCCGTCGCCACCGTCGCAGGCCGCGGTGCGGGAGTCGACATGGATGATCTCGGTCGGGGTCGCTGGGAGGGCAGTATTCGGGGCGGCGCCGTCCGGCATGTTGGTCCTCTGTCTGGTCTGGAACGCGGGCTGATGATAGCGATGCGGCGAATGCTTTCAACCAGTCTCCCTTGAAACCGCTGCGCGCCGGCATGCTGCTGGTCCTGCTGCTGCTGGCTGCGGTGCTGACCGGATGCGTTGGACGGATCGCTGCGCCTGGGCCGGCAGTGGGGAAACCGACGGAGACTGACGATGTGTTCGTCATGCCGGACGGCACCACCCTGCCCTACCGGGTGTGGCTGCCAAGAGGTTTCCCCAGCACTGTCGTGCTCGCGCTGCACGGCATGAACGACAGCCGCGATGCATGGGAGTATCCGGCACCCGACTTCGCGGCCGCCGGAATGGCGCTATTTTCGCCGGATCAGCGCGGCTTCGGCGCGACCCGAACGCGCGGTCTATGGCCGGGTACCCCCGGCCTGATCGCTGACGCGCGTGTCATGGTCCGGCTGCTACGGTCGCGCTATCCGCGGGCCAAACTGATCCTGATGGCGGAAAGCATGGGGGCCGCGGCGATGATGGTCATGGCGACCGAACCGCACCCGCCGCCGGTGGATGGCTACGTGCTGATCGCGCCGGCGGTCTGGGGACGCTCGAAGATGAACATCCTGCTACGGGGGTCGTTGTGGCTGGCCGATCATACCGTGCCGGGCATGAAGGTGACCGGCGGAGGCGTTGTGAAAGTGACCGCCAGCGACAACCGGGCGGCGCTGGTCAGGCTGTCGAACGATCCGCTGACCCTGCGGGAAACCCGGGTGGATGCGATCAAGGGGCTGGTGGACCTGATGGATCAGGCATTGGCGGCGGCAGCGCATTTCCGCTCGCCTGCGTTGTTCTTGTACGGCGGCCATGATGAATTAGTGCCCCCGAAGGCGACCGCCGCCATGTGGCGGGCGCTCCCACATGTCGGCACGGGTGGTGCTGTGCTGGCTTTCTATCCGACGGGCTATCACCTGATGCTACGCGACAAGGATCGCGCGACTCCGATCGACGATATCCTGGCCTGGATCAACCATCCGGATGCGCCACTGCCGTCCGGGGCGGATGACGCGGCTGAGGCATGGCTGGCCAGACAGAAGGCGTCGGATTGATGACGAAGTTGGCGGCGATGCATACTTGACCAGCTCGCTAAACCGGCAAGGTCACGATCGCCTTGACACCGCCGGACGGACGGTTGGTGATGGTCACGTCCCCGCCGTGGGCACGCATGATATTCCGTGCGATCGGCAGTCCCAGACCGACCCCGCCGGTTTCCCGGTTACGGCTCGGCTCGCCGCGGTGAAACGGTTCGAATACCCGGTCGAGATCGCCGCTTGGTATGCCCGGACCGTCATCCTCGACCTCCACCATGACAACCCGGTGTTCGGCCTGGAGCAGGCGCACCCTTGCCGAGCCGCCATAATTGACCGCATTGGCAACGAGATTGACGAACACGCGCTTCAACGCGAGCGAGCGCGCCTGAACGGTCAGATGGGCTGGTCCCTCGTAGTTCAGCTTGTCCAGCACATCGGGGTGGGCGTCTCCTGCCTCATCCAGGATGGTTCGCAACAGTTCGGCCAGATCGAGTTGGGTGACGGATTCGGTGGTGCGCGCATCCCGCCCGAACGCGAGTGTGGCGGAGACCATGGCCTCCAGTTCCTCCAGGTCGGCGAGGATCTTGGCGCGCTGCTCGTCGTCCTCAACGAACTCGGCCCGCAGCTTCAGGCGGGTGATGGGTGTGCGCAGATCGTGCCCGATGGCGGTCAGCAATTCGGTCCGATCCTGGACGAAGCGGCGGATACGCGCGGCCATGGTATTGAATGCCACGGCGGCGATGGCAACCTCGGTTGGGCCGTTCTCGGGCAATGGGGAGGCATTGACGTCGCGGCCGAGCGCTTCGGCGGCTTCGGCAAGGGTGCGGACAGGCGCGGTCAGGCGCCGCACCGCCCACAGGGTTAACGCCGCCGCGGTGACCGTCATCAGTACGAAGGCCGCCAGGAAGGTTGGCGAATGCCAGGGTCGCAGCGGTTCCAGCTTTGCTTTGACGTTAAGCCACTCGCCGTCCGGCAGGCGCATCCCGATAACCGCCTGATGCCAGGAATGGCCGCCGTAAATGGCGATCTGCTGCCAGCGAAGCCTCGGACCTCCGAGCGGGACGAGGTTCATGTTTACCCGCAGGAGACGCTGTTCGGGTATCGGCATCTCCGGCATATCCACCTCGGGCGGCGAGTCGCTCAGCGTGGGTGACAGGTCGTTGCCGCGATGCAGTTCGGCCAGGACGGCGGCGCGGTTGGGCGGGTCGGTCAACGCGATGGTGCGATAGAGGCTGACGACGCGAACGGCGATGTCGCGGGCCTGACTTAGCCGCTGTACGTCCAGCCGATCGAGCGCATGAATGGTCAGCCCGGCGATCTGCACGATGATCAGTCCGAGCAACAGCACACACGCCGTGCGGGCAGCCAGACTGCCGGGCCAAAGGCGGAGTCTCATGCGCGCTCCACGGCGTGAATGCATGCTTTCGGCTTGATCGTAGATCGGGAACGCCGCGCGGCGCCAGAGCGTTGGCGGGCTGGCTGGACGGCCTTTAACTCTTTGTTTTCAGGCATGATTCACGGGATTTGGACGTGGGCGTCGTTCGATCATGCTTGAGCGCCTATGCCCGCTCTACCGTGGCAGCCAGGACGTAGCCGCCGCCGCGGACGGTCTTAATAAGCTGTGCGTTTCGCCCGTCATCCTCCAGCTTGCGGCGAAGGCGAGACACGGCGACGTCGATCGCCCGATCGAACGGACCGGCCTGGCGGCCGCGCAGCAGGTCCAGCAGCATGTCGCGGGTCAGCACGCGATTGGCCCGCTCGACCAGCGCCTGTAGCAGGTCATATTCGCCCCCAGTCAGCGCGACCTCGACGCCCTCGGGGTTCAGCAGCCGGCGGCGGGCGGGATCCAGGGTCCAGTCGTTGAACCGATAGCCGCGGACGGAGGGGTCATGGCGGGTCTCCGCCTGGTCGCCGGAGCGACGCAGCACGGCGCGGATGCGGGCCAGCAACTCACGGGGGTTGAACGGTTTCGGAACGTAGTCGTCGGCGCCAAGCTCCAGACCGATGATTCGGTCGGTTTCCTCACCCATTGCGGTCAGCATCACGATCGGGATGTCCGAATGCGTGCGCAGCCAACGCGCGAGGTCGAGGCCTGATTCGCCCGGCAGCATCAGATCGAGCACAACGAGTTGGTAGTGGCCGTTAAGCCAGGCTCGGCGCGCCTCCTTGCCGTCGCGGACGGCGGTCACGCGGATGCGCTGCTTTTCCAGGAAGCGGCCCAGGAGATCGCGAATTTCTCGGTCATCGTCGATGACGAGGATGTGTGGGGTCTGGTCCATGTCCTGTTACATACGACGTGGACGGCTGGTCCGAAACGACCGTTGCACTTTATTGCAATTTGTCGCGGATATGACGCGAATGGGCGCTCCAAGTAGCGGTGGTCGCAATCATGGAGTTATCCGATGCGCCGAACCATTCTAGCCGCCGCGGCGGCATTTATTTCAGGCGGCATCGCCACAGGGGCGGTGTTGTCGCGAGCACAACCGCCTCCGCCGCCGACGACGCAGCAATTGGATCGGGTTTCGGCGTCCCAGGATCGCGGGCCGAGCCATTGGGAGCATCCCGGTCCCGAGGGGCGCCCCTGGATGCACCATCATGGTGGCATGCGGCCATTCGCGCTGATCTATCGTCAGCCGGACCGTGAACTTTCGCCTGCCGACGTGCAGAAAATCGTCGAGGGGTTCTTGCTGTGGAACGGGAATCATGACTGGAAAGTCACTGACGTCGCGCCGACGACAGATGGTCCGATCGGCTTCAACTTGGCGACGCAAAATGGTTCGGTAGTGGCAAAATTTACGATGGACCCGCATACCGGCAAAATCGCTCGCGTCGGATAGACCCCTCAGCCCCGAGGGCGTGGACCGGGAGCCGGTCCGCGCGCGGGAGGCGTGGTGGCGGAAATCGTCGATCGGCGATCAGGCGTTGGTAAGGCCCCCATCGATCGTGATGGTCTGCCCGGTGATGTAGGACGCGTCCGGTGAGCAGAGGAAGCGGATCACCGAGGCGATTTCTGCTGGCTTGCCGAAGCGCCGCAATGGGATCTCCGTTCGATAGGCCTCGCCGCGTTCGGCGATGACCGGATCCGCCATCTTGGTTTCAATGACACCTGGCGCGATCGCGTTGACCAATACCTCCGGCGCCAGCTTCCGGGACAGGGCCCGGGTCAAGCCGACAATGCCGGCCTTGGCGGCGGCATAGGGCACGCGGTCGGCGCTGCCGCGGCGGTAAGCGACGGAACTGGTCAGCACGATGCGCGCCGGTTCACGCGGGTCGAACCGCCTGGAGAATGCCACCGCCATGTCGTAGGCGTTGGTCAGGTTGGCGGCGATCGCGCGGTTCCATACGCCGTGGTCGTCGGGGTCGAGTCGATCGCGCTCGAACAGGCCGGCGAGATGAACCAATGCGTAAACCGGCGCGCCGGCGGCCTGTATGACCCGCGCGCATTCCGCCGGCGTTTCCAAGGCCGAGGCGATGGTGCCGAGGCGCACACGACCGAGTGTTTGCTGGGCGCGCGATAGGGCATCTTCGTCGACGTCGGCCATGATCACGTGGCCGCCGTGGTCCATGAAGGCGCGCACCGTCTCGATGCCGATGCCGCCCGCCCCGCCGGTGACGACGATGCGCTTGCCGGTGAAAGTCGACGCCATGTCAGGCTAGAGCGTTTTTCAGCATGACAGTGCACGCCGAAAATGCTCTAACTCCTTGTTTGATCGCGTGATTCACGCGCTGTAAACGTTCTGCTCAGCGCGGCCACGCGCTAGCAGCGACGTATAGTCCAGCGTTGCCATCACCTGCGCTCGGCGCATGAAGCGTGACTCGTTCGGCATGTAGTCGGCGACGGCGTTGTGGACGGTGCCGATGTTGTCCCACATCAGCAGGTCGCCAACCGCCCAATGATGGGCATAGAGAAAATCGGCGCGCTCTTGGTGACGGAACAGGAAATCCAG
>CBDIBR010000004.1:0-168714 GCA_965276975.1 Rhodopila sp. | reverse complement strand
GAAAGCCCCGAACCGTCGCTGTCCGTCTGAAGTAGACAACTCACGCGCCGATTCTGGGACGCTGCGCGTTTCGTGCTTCTCTGATGCTGATCCTATCCCGAAGAGGGCGGTGCAGCCGGACCGCCAGGAGGGGGCGCGGCGAGACCAGGAAGCGGTTGCGCACGCCGAGCGGTCGAAGGCGGTGGAGCGCCATGGCCATGGCCCGGCCGGGTGACCTCGACAAGTTGGTGCGTATTCGCACCGATCTGCTGCGCGTCGATCGACCAATGGTTTATGCAGCGCCGACACCAGCTTAAATGGTAGCGGCGGACGGATTTGAACCGCCGACCAAGGGATTATGATTCCCCTGCTCTACCGCTGAGCTACGCCGCCATCCAGGAAGAGGCGGCGGAATAGCCCCGCATCCGACGCGCGTCAACCACCGCGCACCAGCCGCTGCACGCCCAGCAATCGAACCAGCGTGCCGTCGTCGGCCTGGCCGGTGATCGCCTCCGGCCGCCAGTGACGCTGGAACGCCCGCAGCACGCCGGACAGTGCCGGGTCCAGCGCGCCCTCGGGCGCTACCCGATAGCCGATCTCGGCCAGTGCGGCGCGTACCGGGCGCAACGTGACGGCGTCGCGGATCGGACCGGTTGTCCCAAGGTCCGGCGCATCCGTGGGCCACAGGCCGACGCCGTTCTCCGCCAGCGCCCGCCAGTCGAACAGCTCGCCGGGGTCGTCCTTGCGGTCCGGGGCTATATCGCTATGCGCCACCACATTGCGGGGCGGGATCGGATGCCTGGCCAGGATCAGCAGGCAAAGGTCGCAGACCGCGGAGAGTTGCAGGACCGGAAACTCTCGATAACCCCATTCACGGCCCGGGTTGACGATCTCGATACCGATCGAGCGGTCGTTCAGGGCCGCGTGTCCGCGCCAATGCGACACCCCCGCGTGCCAGGCGCGCCGGTCCTCGGGGACCAGACGCAACACCGTGCCATCCTCATCGACCACATAGTGCGAGGAAACCCTTGCCTGTGGGTCGCGTAACCGATCAAGCGCGTCCTTCGCCGTCTTCATCCCGGTATAATGGAGAACCAGCGTGTCCACCGGGGCGCCGCGCTCATCGTGATTGGGGCTGGGCAAGTCGACGATCGGCAGGGCCGAACGGCGCGATACGACCGGCGGAACCTCGCGCAGCCAAGGCGGAATTTGCCGCTGCCTCACAAGCCGCGCTCGCGTTTGATGCGGTCCCACGCGGCATTGATCCGCGCGACCTTCTCGCTCGCCCGGGCGACAAAGTCCGCTGGCACGCCGCGGGAGGCCAGGCTATCGGGATGATTTTCCCGCATCAACCGCTTCCAGGTGGCACGCAACTCCTCGCCACTGGACGAACGGGGAACACCCAGTTCCAGATAGGGATCGTTCTCGTCGACCGCCATCGGCTGGCGCGGGGTCTCGCCGAACGCGCGATCCCAGGACGCCTGGTCCAACGCCAGTCGCCGGTGCACGCGGCGCAGGAATTCTTGCTCCCGTGCGTTCAGCGGACCGTCGGCGCGGGCGATCTTGAACAGCGAGGTGAGCACCTGCTCCAGCACGCCACGGTTGTCGTCGAAGCTTTCCGCCAGCTGCGCCGCGTAGGGTTCGAACGAGTCGGTGCTGTCGCGCGCCTGATCGAACAGCCGGCCGATGCCACGGGCCGAGGCCGGGGGAATGCGGAAGTTTCGCTTGAAGGCGTCGATTTCAGCGCGCTTTACCGGTCCGTCGCACTTGCAGAGCTTGGCCGCCAGAACGGTGACGGCGATCGCGAACACCTCTTCCCGCCGCCCGAACATGCCGGCGAGCCGAGCGGGATTGGGGGCCAATCCCTGGACGAACGGGCGGCGGATACTTTCCACCGAACCGGAGTCGGCGGCATGGCCCAACGCGGCGCCGATGACCGCGCCGTAGGGGCCGCCGACAAAGAAGCCGGCGGTACCTCCGATGATCTTACCCCAATAGCCCATTAGCGAACAATATCACGTCGAAGCCGACGGGAGCAAAGCACGAACGCTTCGGATCAGACCGCCAGTGTTGCGATGCGAATGGATGGTTCCCATCGGTTCGCTGAATCGCACCACCAAAGAGTCGCCGCTGGTGGGCCGACTTGTCCTAACGCTTGCCGGACGCAGGCGTTAAGGTCAGACCGCCAGCAGGCCGGGATCCTGCAAGCCGGTGTCCTGCCCTTCGACCGGGTCGGCGATCGCCGCTTCCAGGCTGAGGGCGCCTTTCCACTCATGCGCCGGTCGGGCGTGCTCGCCGGGGCCGATCTGGTCGATGCCCCAGTAAATCTCCAGCCGGTGACCGTCGGGGTCGCGGAACTCGACCGCGATCTGAACGCCGGCGCGGCGGCGGCCATCGAAATCGATCGGCACGGCGTGCTTCCGCAGATGCGCCCTGGCTCGGACGACATCATCCAGGCTGCTGACCTCGAATGCGATGTGATGCAGACCAGCGCCGGCCGGATTGTGTTCCGTCGCCTTGAACAGCGCGATGCCGTGGTGATCGGGATTGCAGCGCAGGAAAACGGCGCCACCGGGCATCATGTCATCTTCATAGGTGTCGGAGACGTCGAAACCCAGGATGTCGGTGTAAAAGCGCGTCGAGCGGGCGACATCCGCGACATAAAGCGCGACGTGCCCGATCTTGCCGAGCTGAAAGGGCGTTTTGCCCATTGGTAGGACCCTCCTGTTGCATGCTTATACCACGGGCTTTAGCCTGCGGCGACCAGTGACGGAGGCCGATTATGAACGTCATCACCGACCTGGGCGGCAACGCCGGCGAGCGGGAGAGGCTGCGTATCCGAACGGGAAATTTTGTCGGTCCGACCTCGGGATTGGCCCCAGGGAATGTGCAGGCGAACCTGGTGGTGCTGCCGATAGCCCTGGCGCACGATTTTCTGCGCTTTGCCCAGGCAAATCCCAAACCCTGCCCGGTGCTCGCGGTGTCCGAAGCCGGCGTTCCGCACTTCCCGACGCTGGGTGCCGAGTTGGATGTTCGCACCGATCTGCCCCGCTACCGGGTCTGGAGCTGCGGGGAACTGATCTCGGAACCGACCGACGTTCGCGACGTCTGGCGTGATGACCTGGTGAGCTTCGCCATCGGCTGTTCGTTCTCGTTCGAAGAGGCGCTGATCGAGGACGGCATCGAGGTCCGGCATATCGCCCGCGGCACCAACGTGCCGATGTACCGGACGAACATCCCCTGCGTGCCGGCCGGGACCTTCAGCGGCCCGCTCGTGGTTTCGATGCGGCCGATGCGGCCGGCGGATGCCATCCGGGCAGTCCAGATCACGACCCGGTTTCCTTCGGTGCATGGTGCGCCGGTGCATCTGGGGTTTCCCGGTTCGATCGGGATCTCGAACATCGCGAAGCCAGACTATGGCGACGCCGTGCCGATCGCGGCGGACGAGATGCCGGTCTTCTGGGCCTGCGGCGTGACACCGCAGGCGGTCATCGCACAGGTGAAGCCAGACTTCTGTATCACCCATGCGCCGGGCAGCATGCTGATCACGGACCTGCGAAACACGTCGCTGTCGGCGCTGTAGCGCGACGCTTGCCGTCCTCTTTCGCCCGGTTGCCTGTCGTGTGCGCAATAAAGTCGGTCCCCCGGCGCGGGCCGGCTGCCCTGGTAGCGGCGTTCGACGTTGTAGGTCGGACGCCCGTCGCGTATCCGGCTGGTCGGTTCTGACGCCGGCTGCCATGAAAGCACGGATCGACGCGCTCGAAATCCTGATCCATCGGGATGTCGGACGCGGCATGCAGGCGGTATTTCGCGCTACCCGAGGCGGCCTCTGGGGCGCGGTTTCGGCCTTGGCGGCATCAGTCACCCCCAAGGTCGGCCTGATCACCGGCTTCTTCGTGCCCGGCGCCGATCCGCCGGCCGCCGAAACTGATGGACCCGCGGGTGCCGCGCTGATCGCGCTGGGTCTGACCTCGGCCGCCGTGCCGTGTCGGCTCGCCACCGACACTGTCTGCCAGTCCGCCTGCCGTGTGGCGTTGGACACGGCCGGAGCCGGCGGGGTTCCGATCGACGCGGTCGCCCCGGATGGCGCGGTGGACCAGCTGGTCGATCTATGGCGGCGAGAGGGGGTCGACTGGGTCATCGCCATTGAACGCTGCGGCCCTGCCGGTGACGGCCGGCCCCGGAATATGCGCGGCATGGACATCTCGGCGCATGCCGCACCGCTGGACCGACTGTTCAGCGCCGGACCTTGGCGTACCATCGCGATCGGTGACGGAGGCAACGAAATCGGCATGGGCAACGTCCTCCGGTCCTTGATCGCTCGGCACGTACCGCTGGGAGAGACGATCGGCTGCGTGGTGCCCGCGGATTACCTGATCTCGGCGGGTGTCTCGCACTGGGGCGCATATGGGTTGCTGGCTGGCCTGTCGGTGCTGCGACCGGATTGGTCGGCCGCCGTGGATTTAGGCCTCGACACGGCGCTGGATCAGGCGGTGGTCCAGGCCATGATGCGGGACGGCCCGGCGGTTGACGGGGTGTCGCTGCGGCACGAGGCGACGATTGACGCGCTCGGCATGGCGGTGCATCGCGAGGTGCTGCAGGCGATCCTGGCGCGTCGTCTGGAGCACCAAGGCTGCCCCGACGATTGGCGGTCCTAAGGGCCTGTCCGACATTAATCGCTGCGAATTGCGGTGTCGAACAGGCCTTAACCCCTGTTTTGTCGGGCAGCTTTATCGGCGTGCTGACGCACTTATTGCCGATGCTGCCCTAAGTGGTCTGAATGCGGTGTCTCGCAGGACGATTTAACCGGGCGGTGGGCGGGTGCGGTTACGACAGGCGGATCAGCGGCCCGAGCCGGATCATATACGGGCCTGGAACGGCCGTGCCAGCATCGCCGGCCGATGCAGCCGGATGCGTCTCGCGTCGCGAGAGATCAGAACCAGGACGACGACGGTGCCGATGTATGGGAGTGAGGAAAGCAGTGCCGAAGGGACAGCCACGCCGAGTGCCTGCACATACAGCGACAGATACATCAGCGCGCCGAAGAACCAGGCCCCGATCAGCAGCCAGAACGGCCGCCACGCCGAGAACGTAACGAGTGCCACCGCCACCCAGCCCCGGCCCGCTGTCATATCCTGCGCCCATAACGGCGTGTAGGCGAGCGACATGTAGGCCCCGGCCATCCCGGCCATGGCGCCGCCAAATGCAACCGCGGCGTAACGGATAGGCACCACGGGATAACCCAGCGCGTGTGCCGCATCGTGCGAATCGCCGACGGCTCGCAAGATCAGACCAAGATGGGTGGACCGGATGCACCAGGCGACAACCGCCAGCATCACCAGCGACAGATACACCAGGATGTCGTGGCCGAACAGCACCGGCCCCAGCACCGGAATGTCCGACAGGACGGGTAGATGCAGTTTTGGCAAGGTCGATGCCGGGATGCCGACATAGCCCGCGCCCACCAACGCGCTGAAGCCGCGGCCGAAGATCGTCAACGCCAGCCCGGCGGCGGTCTGGTTCGCCTGCAACGTCAGTGCCACCAGCGCGAACAGCAGCGCGAATGCCAGTCCGGCGAGCAACCCGGCAACGACGCCCAGCGATGTGCTGCCGGTCTGATAGGTCGTTGCGAAAGCGGCAATGGCGCCGGCCAGCATCATTCCCTCCACGCCGAGGTTCAGTACCCCGGCTTTCTCCACCACCAGTTCCCCGGTGGCCGCCAGCAGCAGCGGCGTGGCGGCGACGATGGTGCTGACGAGAAAGGCAACCACAAGCGCGGTCATCGGGTGAGCTTCGCCTGGGAGGGGATCCATCGGATCCGGTTCAACATGAGGATGTCACAGCCCAGCAGATAGAACAGCAGAATGCCCTGGAAGATGCCGGTCACCGCGTTCGGCAGTCCGAGATTGATCTGGGCAGCATCGCCGCCCAGGTAAGTCAGCGCCAACAGCAATCCCGCCGGGATGACGCCGAGCGGGTTCAGCCGACCGAGGAATGCGACGATGATGGCGGTGAACCCGTAGCCCGGTGATACCGAGGTGGTCAGTTGCCCCAGCGTTCCGGCTGCCTCCAGCAGGCCCGCCAAACCGGCAAGACCGCTGCTGATCAGCATGGCGATCCAGACCAGCCGGTTTTCGCTGAAGCCGGCGAACCGGGCCGCCCGCGCGGCCTGTCCCAGCACGCGGAACTGAAAGCCCAGCAGCGATTTCTCCAACATGAACCAGACGGCGATGGCGATCAGGGGCGCCAGCAGGATGCCGATGTGCACGTTGCTGTCGGCGATCAGCCTCGGCGCCACGGCGTTGTCCGAGAACATCGCGGTTTGCGGGAAGCCAAAGCCCTCAGGGTCTCGCCAGGGGCCGGTGACGAGATACACAAGTAGATACTGCGCGATGTAGGCGAACATCAGGCTGGTCAGGATCTCGTTGGCGTTGAAGCGGATGCGTAGCCAGGCGACCAGGCCGCCGTTCAACATACCCCCGATGGTGCCCGCGACGATCATCGCCGGAAACAGTATCCAGGCCGGCGCGGTGGGGAACGCCAGCGCGACGCCGCCGCCGCAGATCGCGCCAAGAATGAATTGCCCATCCGAACCGATGTTCCAGACGTTGGCTCGGTAAGCCAGCGAAAGCCCCACGCCCATCATGATCAGTGGTGCGGCCTTCACGACGAGCGCCTCCAGACCACCTTGTTGCAGCAGCGGCACGACGAGAAACGTATAGACGGTACGCCCGGGTGGCCGGCCCATGGCGGCGAAGATCAAGCCCGAGGTCGCACCGGTCAGCAGCAGTGCCAGAACCGGCGAGCCGTAACGCCAGAACGTTGACTCCTGGCCGCGGGGATCGATCTTAAGCACGGGCCAGGTGCTCCCGATAGCGGGTCATGCGTGCGCCGCATGGTGGGGATTGAGCTGCTGCTTTGAGGCTACGCAATCGCCATCTCTTGCGATGAAGCCGCGGCCGTATTACCCCCCATCAGCCGGCCAATCGATTCGACCGTCGCCTCGCGCGTCAGCACCGGTTCGGACACCTTTCCCCCGGCGATGACCGCGATCCGATCTGCGAGAACGAAAATCTCATCCAGATCCTGAGAGATGATCATCACCGCCGCCCCGGCTTCGGCAAGTGCCATGATCGCTTCATGGATGGCCAGCGCAGCGCCCGCGTCCACACCCCAGGTCGGCTGATTGATCACCAGCACGCCCGGTTCCTGCAGAACCTCTCGCCCAACCAGGAATTTTTGCAGATTGCCACCCGACAACGATCTGGCCGCCGCCTTTGGACCGGTCGTGCGCACGTCGAAACGTTTGATGATGCTGTTCGCGAACGTCCTGGTCTTCTTGCTATCTATCACACCGAAACGAACCAGTGCCTGTCGTCCGTAAGCTGACAGAAAAGCGTTCTCAGCCAGGGTCATCGTCGTTACCGCGGCGTGGCCGTTGCGCTCTTCCGGCACGAAGCATCCGTTGATCCGTCGTCGCTTCCGCGGACCCATACGTCCGGCGGGAGTCCCATCGATCAGAATATCATTCGGTTTCCCGGCCAGGATTTCCCCTGACAGCGCGTCCATCAGTTCGCTTTGTCCATTGCCGGCGATTCCAGCGATGCCCAGGATCTCGCCGCCGGCCAAGGACAGCGAAACCGCCTTCAGATCAGTGCCAAACAGATATGGCGAACGAATGGTCAGTTGATCCAGCAGCAGCCTCGGCGGGGTCGAACGAGCCGCGAGCGGCCGCGGCGTTGGCGCCTGCAGCACCATGTTGATCATGATCTCCGCCAGTTGCTTGACGGTCTTTTCCGCAGGCGCGCACTCGCCGACGTTGCGCCCGAGCCGCATGATCGTGGCCGCTGAACAAAGTGATCGTACTTCCTCGAGCTTGTGGCTGATGTAAAGGATCGAGCATCCCTCGGCCGCCAGCCGTCGCAGCGTCACGAACAGCCTGGCGACTTCGGCCGGCGTAAGCACCGAAGTCGGCTCGTCCATGATCAGCAGCTTCGGATTCTGCAGCAGGCAGCGAACGATTTCGATACGCTGCCGCTCACCGACGGAAAGATCGTGCACCACTCGGTCGGGATCGAGCGGCAAGCCATACTCGTTAGAGATGCGGATGATCCGCTCGCGCAGTCCAACCCGTTCCGGGGCGCTGGCCAAACCGAGCGCGATATTCTCGGTAACGGTCAGCGCCTCGAACAGCGAGAAATGCTGAAACACCATGCCGATGCCTAGACGCTGCGCCTGGCTCGGATTTTGGATCGAAACCCTCTGTCCTTGCCAGATGATCGCGCCGGCGTCGGGCTTCACCACGCCATAGATGGTCTTCACCAGCGTGCTCTTGCCGGCGCCATTCTCGCCAAGCAGCGCATGGATCTGGTTGTGCTCGACCGTGAGCGAAACATTGTCGTTTGCCAGACAGCCAGGATACTGCTTGGTCATGCCGGTCATGGTCAGCAGGGGGCCGGACTGTTCCCGAACCGTCATGACCTAGCCCCGCACCAGGCTGAGATAAAGGAGCCTCGTTCGCTTGATGCTCCGGAAAAAGGCCGCGCGAATTGGATCATCAAGACCTTGCACTTGCCCATGCGAGGCGGATAACGCGAAGCCACGGTCAGGTCAGTCTTCCCTCCACGCCCTGGACCAACCACTGCATGCTCGACAGAGCGGCGTCGGTCATCGTGGTCCCCGCGGCAACCTTTATCGCCCCGCTCTGATCGGCGATCGGCCCGACGAAGATCTTGTTCTTGTCGGTTTTGATGTCGTCGACCGTCGATGCAGCGAGGGCGGCGACGTCCGGCGGCATGTTGGTGAATGGCGACATCCGCAGCATGCCGCTGGCGAATCCCCCCCAGGTGTCGGTGCTCTTCCAGGTGCCGGCCAGTACGTCATCGATACGCTTGATATAATAGGGCCCCCAGACGTCGGTACTGGCCGTCAACTCGGTGGTTGGCGCGAATTTCAACATATCGGTGGACTGGCCGAACGCCTTGACGCCGCGACTGGCGGCGGCCTGCAGCGGGGCTGGCGAATCGGTATGCTGGGTGATGATGTCGCAACCCTGATCGATCAGCGCCTTGGCCGCATCGCCTTCCTTCGGCGGATCATACCAGGAGTTGATCAGGACGAACTTCAACCGGGCCTTTGGATTGATGGATCGCATACCGAGCATGAAGGCGTTGATGCCCTGGACGACCTCGGGCACCGACACCGAACCGACGTAGCCGGCCAGCCCGGCCTTGCTGAGTTTGCCGGCGATCACGCCCTGCACGTATCGGGCCTGGTAGAACCGGATATTGTAGGTCGAGACGTTGGTCGCGCGCTTGTATCCGGTGGCGTGCTCATAGAACACCTTCGGATGCCGCTGAGCCGACTTGATGACGTAGTTCATGTAGCCGAACGATGTGGCGAAGATCAGCTTGTTGCCTTGGTTGGCCAGGTCGTTCAGCACCTTTTCGGCATCCGGGCCCTCCGGAACATTTTCAACATATGTGGTCTTTATCTTGTCACCGGAATGTTCTACCGCGGCCTTCCGCGCCGTGTCGTGCTGGTAGGTCCAACCGAAGTCCCCAACCGGCCCAAGATAAACAAAACCAACCTTCAGCGGATCGGCTGCCCGGGCGGGTGCGGTCAGCTGGGGCAGCGTCGATGCGGCCGCGGTAGCGGCGATCAGCCGGTTGAAGTGGCGTCTCAACATTGATGAACTCCGTGGACCTGGTATGCGCCCGTGACGACGACCACCGGCGGTTTCTCGTTGCCTGCCAGCGGTCTGGTCGTTCGCCCTGTGCCATTTCGATCTTCCGCCGTCGCCAGCTCCCTTTTCACGGACCCGCGAAAACCCCCCGTGACAACCTCGTGTGCAAATGACGCGCCAAATGCGTCACCGCCAGAAGCCTTCATGCACGGCGCGGCACTCATCTTCCAGCAACGGACCCACGACTTCGATCACACGTTGGCCGGCGCCGAGAACCAGACGGCATGGCAGGTCCATGGTCAGGTTCTCCGGATCGGGCCCGATCAGCTCGCCAAGAGCACGCTCCGACAGGCCATAAACGACGCGGCCGACGCCTGCCCAGTAAGCCGAACCGGCGCACATCGCGCAGGGTTCAGCGCTGACGTACATCGTGCAGCCAGCCAGGAATGCAGCGGTATAGGTCAGGCTCGCGCGGGTCATCAGCACCCGCTCCGCATGGCCGGTCCGATCTCCGGCTTCACCATGGGCATTGCCGGCTTCCATCAAGACCGCACCGTCATGGCCCACAAGGATCGCACCGAACGGATGGTTTCCCCCGGCGCGGGCCTGACGGGCAATGTCGATCGCATGCCGCAGGTAATCCTCATCAGTCTTCAAGACCGGATCTGCCCGTGAGAGCGCCATCCTGATGACTGAAACTGGGCACCTGCGATGATTTGGTAAGCAGAAAAACAGCAATCGTCTGTAGTGCTCAACTGATTGACCTCCCGCGGCCAGGAAAAGATAAGGCGGCGCCGTCAGATCGGGCAATGGCAGGCAGATCAACAGGCGGAGCCGCTGACGTCGCCGGGGTGACGACGTGACCGGTTCGCAGCGTCAGTCCGGCATGCGCAGCAGCGGCTGGCCGGCGCGGATCATCGTGCCCTCGGTCACGCCGGCGCAGGGCGTGAAGCCTTCAGGAGTCAACAGGATGATGGTCGACCCATGCTCGAACCACCCCATTTCCGCGCCTTTGGCAAGCGACACGTCACACGCGATCGTTCGGCACCTGGTTCCCCGCGGGCGGAACGAAAGATCTATGAACCGCAGCCGGATGCCCGCCACCAATATGGCGGCGACCGGGACCAGCGTCACGGTGTGGCCCGTGCCGGCAAGCCGGGTTCTGATCACCGCGCGTTCGTTTCTGCAGAACAATCGGTCGACCCGCTTCAGCGCCACCGGGTTGACGTTCCACGCATCGCCGGGGACATGCGAAACCGCCTCCACGAGGCAGTCATGGGGAGCATGAAAACGATGGTACATGCTGGAGGTCAGACGCAGCGTGGTGTAACGACCCCGGGCGAACCGCTTCGCCTGTTCCGCATCGCCAAGAAGATCAGCAAGCGCATAGGCGAAACCCTTGACCTGAAGCGCCTGGCCGTCTTCGACGCTCGCCGAGGCACCGATAATCGCGTCGCACGGGCTGACGAGGATATTCGGATCCATCTCGATCGGTCGCGCCCCGGCTTTCAACTCGCGGGTGAAACAGTCATGCATGCTGCGAAAGCTCGTCTGTTTCGCCTCGCTGAGATCAAGGTCGGCGAAGAAGCGCCACACGCGCAGCGAGATGTCGCGGACCAGCGGCTGCTCGATCCGACTGAACCAGCCCATGAACCGGGTCAGCGCTCGCCTGGGGATGCGGTTCGTCAACAGGAAATTCAGTTCGTCCTGCTGCACAATATTCATTATCATTGAACGAACGGTCATGAGATCACGGCGGTAGCACGAAATTCAGGGCGATGTCCGCAAGGATGTTCATGACAGTTTTGTACACGGCCATCGCGGCACTCACGCTGTTGGTTCTGCTGGTCAGGCTCAGGCGGCGTCTCGAATTGTCGTTGGCGAAACATCCGTCCCTAACCGGGCATGCCCGGCTTGCGCGTCGCATCGCGTTGTTGATCCCGTTCTACGATTATGACGAGAACCGGTTTTTCCGGTCGGACAACCCGCCCGAGCAGATCGCCGCACAGCGCCAGGATGGTTTCATGCGGCTGTCCCGGCTCTATCACCAGCGCTTCGTGCGGACCAACGCGCTGACGGCGGAGGTGACGATGGGGGTGTCGGACCTGCAATTCACCGCCGCCTATCGTGTGCCCTTCCAGTTCAGCCGGGTCGTCCGTCAGCATCTTCCGACCGGCTCGTTTCTCGCCTCGTCGGCCGGGGTAACCGTCACCGACCTGGATGGGAACGTGTTCCATGACCTGACGGGGTCATACGGGGTCAACCTGTTCGGGCACGATTTCTACAAGGACTGCATCGCGCGGGGAGCGGAACGTGCGCGTGACCTCGGGCCGGTTCTTGGCGCCTATCATCCCGATGTCGCCTACAACGTCGCGCGGCTTCGCGAGGTCTCCGGATTGGACGAAGTCTCATTCCACATGTCCGGGACCGAAGCCGTGATGCAGGCGGTTCGGCTGGCGCGCTACCATACCGGTCGATCGCATCTGGTTCGTTTCTGTGGCGCCTACCACGGCTGGTGGGGTGATGTGCAACCCGGTATCGGCAATCCATCGCCGGCAGACAACACCTATACCTTGGCGGAGATGTCGGAACGTACCCTTCGTGTGCTGCGTCACCGGCGCGACATTGCCTGCGTCCTGGTCAACCCGTTGCAGGCGCTTCACCCTAATATGGGTGCGCCGGGGGATCAGTCTCTGCTGGATAGTGGACGCCACGCGGGCTTCGACAAGCAGGCCTATGCGGCGTGGCTGAGAAAGCTGCGCCTGGTCTGTGACGAACGCCGGATCGTCCTGATCTTCGACGAGGTCTTCGTCGGTTTTCGGTTGGCACCCGGCGGTGCGAAGGATTATTTCGATGTCCAACCCGACCTGCTGACCTATGGGAAGACCCTCGGCGGCGGCCTGCCGGTTGGCGTGCTGTGTGGCCGTGCTGCGTTCATGAGGCGCTACCGTGCGGACCGTCCGCTCGACATCTGCTTTGCCAGGGGCACGTTTAACGCCCATCCCTATGTCATGGGTGCCATGCGGGTGTTCCTGGAACACCTTCAATCGCCAGAGGTCCAGGATCTTTATCAGGATCTCGACAGGGTTTGGAACAGCCGAGCGGCGTATCTCAATCGGCGCCTGGCGGCCGCCGATCTTCCGGTCAAGGTGGTCAACCTGTCGTCGATCTGGACAGTGTGCTATACGCGACCATCGCGCTACAACTGGATGTTGCAGTACTACCTGCGCGCCGAGGGGATTTTGCTCAGTTGGGTGGGCACCGGACGCCTGATCTTCAGTCTGAACTACCAGGACAGCAGTTTCGATGCGGTGACGGAGCGGTTTCTCGCGGCCGCCGCTGCGATGCAAAGCGACGGTTGGTGGTCGGTGAGCGACACCACCACCAACCGGTCGATCAGACGCCAGGTCTTGCGCGAGACCCTGAGCCACCGCTTGCTGAACCGCGGCCCAAACCGCGCGGCGCGCCTAATGGTGTGATTCCACCACATCGAGCGTCTGGTCGGATGCCAAGGTCGTGGCGAACCGTCGGTCACGCAGAAGCTGCAGCGGCGCCCGGTAGTAAAGCTTGATGTCGTGAAACGGGTCGGTAATGATCTTGGTCGTCCAAACCAGACCCGTCTGCCAGTCCCTTATCAGGAACAACTGGACGGTACGGAACAGCAGGCCGCTGACGCCCACGACGAGCCATAGATAGCCGAGATGTTGGGCATACTGGGCCCAGGTAACCGGGGCCGACACAAGTCCCAACATCGTGGGATCAAGCAAAAGCAGCAGGGGTGAGCTCGCCCAGACGGTCATGAGCACCATCTTGCGGCGAATGTTGTAACCGACCTTCACCTCTTCCTTGTATTCATCCGTTGCCTGATTGACGATATCGTAGTCTCTGGGCTCGAAAAAGAAATGACCGACCTGCCGGCTCGTCATCGCCACCAGCCACCCGATCAGTGCGGCAAGCGCGGGATGGCTGAACATCATGATGTAGGCACCGAGAAAGCTGATCGCGCTCAACAGATGAAGCGACTGGTTAACTCGGCTGTGGTGATAATACCGATGGTCGTCCCATCGCTGTATCCTGAGCAGCTCACTAAAGTTGGTCATCAGCATTCCTTATGAAGTTTTAAGCCGGCTGCCTCTTCCGGCTGGGGCGGATCAGCCGCGAATTAGCCATTGGCGTTTGGCGTGAGCGGGAAGGGCACCTTCAGTGCTGTGCGCACCTAACAAAAGCCGGCGACGGGCAGCGGCTGAGGTTCGGTTTTCGTTTCTAGGTCAGAATCAGCGATCCGGACGTACCGCAACAGCCAGAAATGGCCAAGCGGCGGTAGCGCGCGTCGCTCCAAAAGCCGGACCGCCTTTGAACCACTGGCCCAAAGCTCATAGCGAGACCAGGGAAATTCGGTGCGCCATCCAAGCCGGCTGGTCAGCGGCATCAGCCACCTTTCCACGGCGCCCCGCAGGCCGGTTTCGGCGCCGATGCGCGTGGTCAGAATGATCTCGCCGCCTGGTCGCACGACACGGACAAATTCGTCCAGCGCCTTTTCGGGATTTGGAATCGCGGTCACCACGTATTGTGCCACGACGACATCGAACGCGGCATCGGGCAGGGTCAGATGTTCGGCGTCCATGACGTCCAGCATCTCGACGTGGTCCAGGCGCTCGTCTTTGACGCGCCGACGCGCCTTGTCGAGCATGGGCTTGGAGATGTCGATCCCGACCACGCGGCTGGCCGCGGTATAGTCGCCAAGCGAAAGTCCGGTCCCCACCCCAACCTCGAGAATGCGACCACCAACGCCTTCGGCCGCCTGGACCGCCGCGCGGCGTCCCTGACGGAACACCGGGCCGAAGATGATGTCGTAGACCGGTGCCCACCGGCCATAGGCCTCGACGACCTGATCCCGGTCCATCACGTTCGTTATCGCCATGTGTTATGTTCCGATCTTCTGAGGACGCAAACGAGACAGGTTGTTGCTTACCCGAATGTCGGGAAACGGCTGCCTCGGGATCGCGACCACAGGCCCACGGCTACCGGCTTCGAGCGCAGGCGTGTCAGACCGGCCAACGGCCGCCGCCGAAGGTGGCCAGTCAGCGACGACGGGACAAAGTCGAGCCCAAAGACTAGACTTTTGGCGCCAGGCATCGCCTGAAAGGGCCGTTCCGCTCATATGGGTTTCCCGGTTCCGCGAATCCGACGATCGCATGACGAATTAACCGGCATCCCTACAGGAGCACTGACCGGAATAAAATCTCTAAAAGAATTACAATTTCATGGCGGTATTGCCGAGATCTCGTGTCAGACGGTGAAGACCAGCGGCGGAACCGCCCAGCGACCGCAAGTCATGGCGGTTTGGGCGGGCCGCCCTTCACTTATCCGAATTCTATAAAGCCCGACGAACGGATCCCATGGCTGCCCGACCGTCCCGCCGCTCATGCACAGCCCAGAGCGACGATCGGTCCGTCCCGGGGGCGGGTCTGTGGCTAGTACTAGGGAAGCTGGCGGACCCGACACGATTCGAACGTGCGACCTTCGCCTTCGGAGGGCGACGCTCTATCCAACTGAGCTACGGGTCCAGCGCGGCCCACGACAGGCAGCGATCGATCTATAGCGGCATTCCAAGCAAACCTCAATCGCCCTCGGTGTTGCTCACCGGGGCCAGCGCCGCAGCCGATCCGCCTCCTGCTCAGGGGTCAGCCCGGACGGCCCATCTGCCACACCGCGCGGGTGATCGGGCAAGGTGTTCGGGTGCTGCCAGCAATTCACCGAACCCAGGGTGCGTGTACAGAACACCGGGGGTTCCGGCTCCGGCTCCACCGGGCGGCAATAGCTTTTGCCCTGATCCACCCGAACGATCGAACAATCGCGGCCGGTCACCCAGGAGTAGACCGCGTCCAGCGGTGTCCGCTCCAGCGACGCCACGCTCAGCACAGCCGCCTCGGTCGCCGCCGCATCGTCGAGATTCTGCGACACGGTGCATCCGGTCAGCAACAGCAGAGTCCACGGCAAAGCGGCTTTCATCGGTGCATCCTACACGGCAAAGGTAAATGAACCCTTGCCGAACCACTGGTTTGCCGCCACACCCCGACGTCGCTATGGTCTGCCGCCGCTGGCGTTCGGGTGCCGTGGCTTTTGCAGGCAGGCGAGAGAATCCGCGTGGTTGATATTTTCGACGAGGTCGAGGAAGACCTCCGAGCAGAGCGTGCCGGCAAGCTGCTGAGCCAGTATGGCTGGCTGCTTATCGTCCTGGTCGTTCTGATCGTCGGCGCCGCGGTTGGCTGGCAACTTTGGAAACGGCATCAAAATCAGAGCGACGCGGCCGCCGCCGCCCGTTATGTCGCCGCCCAGACCGCCATCGAGCAGACCGGCCAGGCCGGGGGCTCAAAAGCCGCCCCGACGGCGGTGCTCGATCAGCTCGCCAGGTCCGCGCCCGAGGGCTACCGAACCCTGGCGCGGCTGCGGGCCGCCGGTCTGAAGGCCGCTGACGGCGATGTGGCCGGCGGCGTGGCGCTATGGAATGCGGTTGCCGCGGATCCCGACGCGGATCCGCTGTTACGCGGCCTGGCCAGCTTGCGGGCAACCGAACGCGAACTTGACAGCGGCGACCCCGTTCAGCTCGAGGCTCGGTTGAAGCCGCTGGCCGATCCCGCCAATTCCTGGTCAGCACTGGCACGCGAGCAGCTCGCCCTGCTTGACCTGCGGCAGGGCAAGGTGGACGAGGCGCGCAAGACATTGCAGACGTTATCGATCGACATCGATAGTCCGTCCGGGTTGCGTGCGCGCGCCACCGCCCTGCTAGCGGGTCTGGCGCCACAAGGCACGAAATGACCAATAAACCGACCGATCGGACGGCAATCCCCGCCGCGGGCGTGCCCGCCTCGTCGAACACCGTATCGCCAGCGGGATTGCGGCTGCTGGGTCGTCGAACCGCGCTGCTGGCTCCCTTGAGCCTCGCCGGCTGCAACCTGTTTGCCGAGAAAAAGGCGACCCTGCCGGGCAAGCGCGAGTCGGTGTTCGCGGATCGTCGGGGATTGGTGGTGGATGAGGGTGCGCCGAAGGTCGTGCTGCCGCCAGCCGTGAAAAACCAGGCCTGGCCGCAGGCGGGCGGCAATCCGTCTCACTTGATGGGACACCTCGCCGCCAACGATCATCTGAGCGAAGCCTGGAAGGCAAACATCGGTGCGGGCGGCGGTTACCGGAAAATCATCATGGCGCAGCCGGTCGTCCTTGATGGCAGGGTTTTCACCATGGGCTCCGACGCCAAGGTCTCGGCCTTTGCCCTGGCTGACGGCAAGCGGCTCTGGCGCCTCGATACCAAGCCAGAGGATGACGACAGCACCAATGTCGGCGGTGGCCTTGGGGCGGATGGCACCACGCTCTATGCGGTCAACGGCCTGGCCCAGCTCGTGGCGATCGACGTGGCGAGCGGCAAGGAGAGATGGCGGCAGGACCTGGGCGTTCCAGGCCGTTCGGCACCGATGATCGCCGATGGCCGGGTGTTCGTAACGACGATCGATGACCGCCTGTTTGCCTTTGCCGCCGCCGATGGCCATCAACTGTGGACCCACCAGGCCGCGACGCCGGTCACAGCGATGCTGGGCGAGCCGGCGCCGGCGTATTATCGCGGCTTGGTCGTCGTCGGTTTCGGCTCGGGAGAGCTCGCATGTCTGCGTGCTGACAGCGGCAGCGTCGTCTGGACCGACGGCCTTGGTGCGTCCGCGGGACGAGCAACGGTCGGCGATTTCCTGTCGATCCGTGGTCTGCCGGTGATCGTCAACGGGCTGGTCTACGCGATCAGCATGGGCGGCCTGCTTATCTGCAACGATGTCCCGACAGGCCGACGGGTCTGGGATCGTCAGGTCGCGGGCGAGGACACCCCCTATGTCGCGGGCGAATGGATGTTTATCATCTCCTCCCAGCAGGAGATCGCGGCCGTCAACATCAATGATGGTCGCATCAGCTGGATCACCCAGCTACCGCGTTGGGACGACCCCGAAAAGCGCAAGAATACCCTGACCTGGTACGGCCCGCTGCTGGTCAGTGACCGTCTTGTCGTCACCGGCACCAGCGAGGATGCGTTGTCGGTGAGCCCCTATACCGGTGAGGTTTTGGGTCATCTTCAGTTATCCGACTCGGCGGCCCCCGTCGCACCCGTGGTCGCCGGCGGCACGGTGCTGCTGGTCACCAACAACGCGCGGCTGATCGCGCTCCGGTAGGATCCATGTTGCCGCCCAGGCTGCCAATCGTCGTCATCGCTGGGCGCCCCAACGTCGGCAAGTCCACCCTGTTCAACCGGCTGGCTGGCCGGCGCATCGCGCTGATCGCCGACACCCCCGGGGTCACCCGCGACAGCAAGGACGCGGACGCACAGTTGCGCGGCCGGATGGTTCGCCTGATCGATACCGCCGGGCTGGAGGAGGCCGCACCTGAAACCCTGGCCGGGCGGATGCGTGCGGGATCCGCCAGTGCGGTCTCACACGCGGATCTGGTGCTGTTCGTGCTGGATGCCCGCGCTGGAGTCACGCCCGCGGACGAACATTTTGCCCAGTGGCTGCGACGTCAGGGCAAGCCCGTGCTGCTGGTGGCCAACAAGGCCGAAGGCCGCACCGCCACGTCTTCGATCCTCGACGCTTACGCCCTGGGTCTCGGTGATCCGGTGGGCGTGTCGGCGGAGCATGGCGACGGCGTGGCCGACCTGATGTCGGAAATCGCCGACCGTCTGCCGCCGGCTTCCGCTGGCGCCGAGGACCCGGAAGACAGTCGCCCGTTGAAGCTGGCCATCGTTGGTCGCCCAAACGCCGGCAAATCCACCTTGATCAACCGTCTGCTGGGCGAGGAACGGATGATCACCGGGCCGGAACCCGGTCTGACCCGCGACGCGGTCGCCACGATCCTGTCCGATGGCCAGGGCCGGTCGGTCGAACTGGTGGACACCGCGGGCATGCGTCGCCGCGCCCGCGTCGAGCAACCGCTCGAGAAGATGTCGGTCAGTTCGGCGATCCAGGCCCTGAAGATGGCCGAGGTCGTGGTGCTGACGCTGGACGCCGCGGAGGGCATTCATGACCAGGACCTGCAGATCGCTCGGCTGATCGAGCGGGAGGGCCGCGCCTGCATCGTGGCGCTGAACAAATGGGACGCCGTGCCGGACCGCAATGCGGCGCGGAAGGCGGTCATGGAGCGGCTGGAAGACAGTCTGGCGCAAATGAAGGGCATCCCCGTGGTGACCCTGTCGGCCTTGACCGGCGCTGGTGTCGACCGGCTGCTGCCCGCCGTCCGCCAGGCGCATGAAGTATGGAACAAGCGGATCCCGACCGGGGAGTTGAACCGGTGGTTCGAGCATGCGCTAGAGACTCACCAGGCACCTCTGGTCACCGGGCGGCGCCTCAAGCTGCGCTACGTAACCCAGGCGAAGGCCCGGCCCCCGACGTTCGTGGTGTTCGGCACACGCGCGGAACAGACGCCGGAGGACTACACTCGTTATTTGGTCAACAGCCTGCGCGACACCTTCAAACTGCCCGGCACGCCGATCCGTCTGCAGTTGCGGGGCACGAAGAATCCGTTTGTCGAACAGGATTAGTGCCCGATCGCAGAGACGCGCAGCGGCCACGAGTCGGCGCGTGAATCGGCCACTTCAACAAACAGCGACGGATCGCGCTTCGCTGATGCGCGATACGAGCGAGCGGCGCCTGTTGCTGGGTCCAAGCCCGTCTGGCCAGCAATTTGCACGACGGTTCGTGCGCCGGTGTATCGGGCGATCATCTGCCGAGGGAGGCACCCTATGAACGGTTTAGGCGGTCTGAACAAATCACCGAACGGCGTCGTGATCGGCCTCGTGCAACTGAAACTGCCCGAAATCGCGACCCGAGCCGATATCGCGACGCAGACCGAGAAGATCGTCGCCATGGTCGGCAAGGCCAAGCGTGGCATGAGCACGATCGACCTCGTCGTGTTCCCCGAGTATGCACTGCATGGCCTGTCGATGGACACGCGCGATGAAATCCTGTGCGATCTGGACGGTCCGGAGGTTGCCGCCTTCAAGGCCGCCTGCATCGAGCATCGGGTCTGGGGCTGCTTCTCCATCATGGAGCGCAATCGCGGCGGCATGCCCTATAATTCCGGCTTGATCATCGACGAGACCGGCAAGCTGGTGCTGTATTATCGCAAGCTGCACCCTTGGGTGCCGGTCGAACCGTGGGAGCCCGGCGATCTGGGTGTGCCGGTGATCACCGGTCCAAAAGGCTGCAAGCTCGCGCTGATCATTTGCCACGACGGCATGTTCCCCGAGATGGCGCGCGAGGCCGCCTACAAAGGCGCCGAGATCATGCTGCGCACGGCCGGCTACACCCCGCCGGTTCGTGCCGCCTGGCAGTTCACCAACCAGTCGAATGCGTTCTGCAACCTGATGGTTACCGCGAGCGTCTGCATGTGCGGCTCCGACGGCACGTTCGATTCGATGGGCGAGGCAATGTTTTGTGACTTCGACGGAACGATCATTACGCACGGTGGGCAAGGGCGTGCGGACGAAATCATCACGGCCGAGGTGCGCCCGGACCTGGTGCGCGAGGCCCGTGCCGTCTGGGGCGTCGAGAATAACATCTACCAGCTCGGCCACCGCGGATTCTCGGCCGTGCGCGGCGGGGCGGGCGATTGTCCCTATAGCTACATGCGGGATCTTGTTGCCGAGCGTTATCGCCTGCCGTGGGAGGCGACGGTACAGGTCACCGACGGAACCGGCTGCGGTATCGAAGCGCCGACACGGGCGTATGGCGCGTCCGCGGCTAGAGCGGCAGAGTAGGTCTGAAGCTTCAGTGATGTTAAAGCGCATTCATGACCCCGGACACCCTGCCGGCCGCTGCCCACGCCAATGATCTCACCGATGCCTTGCGCAGGTCCGGCGCATTGGCCAAAGCATCTGTCCTCGGTGTCATCGTAGAAGGCGACCGCCCAACCTTCCTGTCCCGCATCATGCGGCTTCGCCTCACCTACGACAGTCCCGCGCCTGAAGCACCCGACACCGTCATCCTCAAGACCGGTCTCGCCCACACGATGGACCTTAAGTGGAACGGCGGCCGTCAGGAGATCGAATTCTACACTCGCATCGCGCCGGTGCTGCCGGCCCGTGTCGTCCCTCGTTGCTTCGACGCCCGCTGGGAGCCAGACACCGGGAGCTGGCACCTTCTGCTGGAGGACCTGACGGACACTCACGTCATCGCCACGCAATGGCCGCTCCCTCCAAGCCAGGCGAGGATTGGTTCGGGCTTGTCCCCGCAGAAGGCCCAACTGACATCGATCACCAGCAACGCCGGCCGCTTGCCCAGATCGGCTGTCGCGCCGAACCCGCCGGCCGCGAACACCGCCTTGTCGCGTTCGGTGGGGAACTTGTCCCACACATACTCGGTCATTTCGGTGGTCTCCTGCTCACAAGGGTCGCGGCGTGGGTTGCGCTATCAGGACCGCATCGCGTGTCGCTCGGCCCACGTCTAACAATGCGGATGCCAGCCGGTCGCGCGCTCATGACCGTTGCTTCGGAAACGACGGCGAAGCTGAGGCATCCCGCGTCAAACCGACACATCCGCACGCTCAAACCCGGGCACGGCTGAACCATGGAAAGCGATCATGCGCCGGAACCATTGAGCGACGACCGAACCGGTAAACGCCAGACCAGGAAGACTCCGCGATCCTCGAGTTCCTGAAGGACTGGAAGGGACAGCCGTCCGTCCCCAGGTCATTATGATCAAATGGATCGGGCGCTGACGTGCCATGCGGTCCAGGGGGAGAAACCGGGTGGAACCAATGAAACCGATGGAACCAATGAAGCCGATGGAACCGATGCAGCCAATGTCGGGCGGCGAGAAATGGTGGTCCGACGATCTGGGACAACCCTCCACCAGCGGATCGCAGAACGGCATGCGCTACGCGTTCTTCCCCCAGAAGCGTCGCCTGCTGATCGAGCGGGACGGAAAGCAGACGACCTATGATAGTGCCAATCACCGCATAAGCGGCGTGTCACAGCAGCACGGCCAGGGGCAGTCACTGGCGTTCGCGGACCAGGATGGTTCCGTGAAGCTGGAAGATCTGAAACGATTGCGCTAGACATCTGCTTCCACCAAGGCATGACGATGGCCAAACCAGCAGATGCCGACCTACCGCCTCAGCTACACCGCCTCGCGGCCAAGGCCGCCGATCAGCCCGAAGCGCTAAGGGGCGCCCTGCGGGCCAGTCTGGCGGCCGCACGAACTGGTTCGACGCCGGAGCAAGTGTTGGTTGATGCCTGTGCTCGGCTTGGTTATCTGCCCGAGGAGGCGGAGCGGACGGCCAGGCAGCTGCTGGCATAGCCACCACCGACATCCCGTTGATCTCCCGCCCAGGCATAAGATGTCCGCAGAAGATGCCCTGGGCCGTCGCATGATGAAGGAGAGAATCCACATGCCCATCCAGCCGCAGCCGCTGCCACCGGAGCTTCCAGGGCCCGGTCAGGACATTCCCCCGCCGGAAGTGCCTACGCCCAGTGATCCGGCGCCGACCCCGACCACACCGCCCGAGGCTTAGGCCAGCATCGGCGATAAGTGCGTCAGCACGCGGATAAAGCTGCCGGACAAAACAAGGGCTAAGGGCCAGTTCGACCCCGTGATGCGCAGCGATCAATGCCGAACAGGCCCTTAGCTCCATCTGAAGCGACACGCGCGGCTCATCGGCAGGGTGCAGGTCACCCCGCCATCAGTCTGTTGCTCTCCCGGTCGCCGAAGAAGATGTCGGTCGAGATCTCGTCGACCCGGTTGCAGCCTGTGTAGGCCATGGTCTTGTCCATTTCCGTCTGGATAAATCCCACGGCCTTGGACGCGCCTGCCTGGCCGCCAGCCGCCGTGCCGTAAAGTGTCGCTCGGCCCGTCAGCACGCACTTGGCACCGAGCGCCAGCGCCTTGACGATATCCGATCCGCGCCGGACGCCGGAATCGAGGATCACGGTTGCCTTGTCGCCGACCGCCTCGGCGATGTCCGGCAGCATGTCGAGGGTCGCGGCGGCACTGTCCATGTTGCGCCCGCCGTGGTTGGACACGATGATCCCATCGACGCCGTAGCCGATCGCCTTCAACGCGTCGTCGACCCGGTTGATCCCCTTCAGCATCAGCACCCCGGGCCACTTGTCGCGGAAGATGCGGATATCGTCCCAGTTCAGCGAATCCTGCCGCATCACCTCGCGCGTTCCGGGATCGGTGCCGATCGGGCGGCGATACGGATCGGGATAGTTCTCGTTGCGGGGCATGCCGATGGTGGTGAAGTACTTCATCAGCACCGTGGTGAACCAGGTCGGATGCTGCATGATATCCCAGGTGAAGCGCCAGGTTGGATGGAACGGCAACAGGAAGCCATTTTTGGCGTTGTATTCCCGGTTCGGCGGCACGATCGTGTCGGTGGTAACGATCAGCGCCTCGAACCCGTTGTTTTTGGCCCGCTCGATCAACTGATAGGACAGTTCCCGCTGCTTCCAGACGTAAAGCTGAAACCACAAGCGGAAATTCGCCTCCTTGGCGATCTTCTCCATGGAGGTCATCGCGCCGGTGGCCAGGGTGAACGGGATCTTGGCCCGCGCCGCCGCCTTCGCGAGTTCCAGCTCGCCCTCGTGCCAGCACAGGCCGGCAGCACCGGTGGGGGCAATCGCCATCGGCAAGGCGATCTCCTTGCCGAACAGGGTAGTCTTGGTGGAACGGCTGGAGACGTCGACCAGCGCACGGTGCTTGAGCTTGATCTTCTCGAACGCATGGCGATTGTTGCGCAGCGCCAGTTCATCCTCGGTCGAGCGGTCCACGAACTCGAACACCCCGCGTGGCAGGCGCCGTTTCGCAGCCTCTCTCAGGTCAAAGACATTGTAACAGTTGTCGAGGCTTGCCATGCCGTGTTCCCCCTGGATCGCAGGATGATGAAGCCGGGGAACACGGTGTCAAGCCACGCTGCCACGGCGACTCCTTCTGGCTGCATTTCGCCGCCGTCACCCCATCTATGGCTCGAAAACCAAACGCTTTATGAACGCAGCGGATTTCCGCGGCGGAGGAACTGATTATATGACCGACTTCCTTTCACTGGTGTCCGACCTGATCCAGCAGGCCCGCGCCGCCGGGGCGGATGCCGCTGACGCGGTTCTGGTGAACGGAACCTCTCTATCGGTGGCCTCCCGCCAGGGCAAGATCGAGCATCTGGAGCGATCGGAAGGCCGCGACCTCGGCCTGCGCGTGCTCGTCGGCAGGCGCGCCGCGATCGTCTCGTCCACGTCGCTGGATCCCGTTGGTTTCGCTGCCCTGGTTGAACGCGCCGTGGCAATGGCGAAGGTGGTTCCCGAGGATCGCTATGCCGGCCTGGCGGAAACCTGGGCGCCGCCGGACGACGCGAACCTGGACATGGCAGACCCGGCGGAACCCGCGCCAGACTTCCTTGCCGCGCGCGCCGCCGCCGCCGAGGAGGCAGCCTACTCGATCAAAGGTGTCATCAACTCCGAGGGCGCCGAGGCCGGCTATGGCCGCAACGAGATTATTCTGGTGACCTCGGCGGGGTTCGCCGGGCGGCGGGTTGGCACCAGCCACTCGATCTCCGCCACCGCATTGGCCGGCACGGGAACCAACATGCAGCGTGATTACGATTACCACGGCACCGTCTATTTCGCCGACCTGGATGATCCGGTGAAGATCGGCCGAAGCGCCGGCGAGCGGGCGATCGCGCGGCTCAATCCCACCCGTCCTGGTACCGCCAGGATGCCCGTCGTCTACGATCCCAGGGTCGCCGGCGGTCTGCTCGGTCATCTGTCCGGCGCGATCAATGGCGCGGGGGTGGCCCGCGGTACGAGCTTTCTGAAGGAAAAGCTGCACCAGCGCATTTTCGCACCCGGCATCAACATCCACGACGATCCGCGGCGATTGCGCGGACTTCGGTCCAGGGCTTTCGATGGCGAGGGCACGCCGACCAAGGCCCAGACGCTGATCCAGGATGGCGTGTTGACCACCTGGCTGCTGGACAGCCGTTCCGCCCGGCAACTTGGGATGACGCCGACGGGCCATGCCTCACGCGGAACCAGCGGCCCGCCGTCGGCCTCCGCCAGCAACCTATATCTTGCTGCCGGAACCATGACGCCGGCCGCATTGATGGCGGATATCAAACAGGGTCTCTATATCACCGAAATGATCGGGATGGGCGTCAACGGCGTCACCGGCGACTATAGCCGAGGCGCTGCCGGGTTCATGATACGTGATGGCGTGCTGGCCGAACCGGTGGCGGAAGTAACCGTGGCGGGAAATTTGCCGGAGATGTTCGCCAACATGGTGGCGGCATCGGATCTGGTGTTCCGGCGCGGCACCGACTCGCCGACCGTCCGCATCGATGGGATGACCATGGCGGGGGCATAGGATGGTGTCCGAAGTCGTCATCGGGACCGCGAGGACCTGATTGCCTGGCGCACCGCTTGCACGGCGTGTGTCAGGTCACTGGCATCCACCGGTCGCCAATCACCGGGGCCAGGATCGTGTCGCGCGGCCTGATGCAGCACGGACACGGTCGCGTCTGAAGCATCGCCCCGACGTGACCCGATGCGGGCTTCCAGGACCGCGACGGGCGCGTGCAACCAGATACCAAGAAACGGAATTCCCGCGTGGCGGACGGCTGCCGCCAGTGCCTCACGCCAGGCGGGATCGAGGAACGTCGCGTCAACGATCACCGTATGACCGGACGTGGCCGCGGCAAGAGCGCGTTCTGCCACAGCGGCGTTTGTCGCGGCATTGGCGGTCCTGGTGTATGCCGAGGGTCCCAGCCTGGTCTCAGGTTCCGCCTGGTTCAGCCGCTTGCGGACTTCATCACTGCGAACAATCAGGGCCCCGGGTGCGGCGCCCAGTTCCGCGGCCAAGGCCCGGGCAATCGTGGACTTCCCGGTGCCCTGCAGGCCGCCGATCGCGATAACCCTGGATGGCGCGGGATCCAGATAGCTCTGCGCCGCTGTCAGGTAGGCCGCGCCATCCTGATCCATCGCGGTCAGCACGTGGGCGCGGACCATCGCCCGTTGCGACAGGAAGATAGGAAAGCCGCGCACGGCGATGTCGCCGGTGCGGGCAACATAGCGGTTCATCACCCGGTTGGCAGCTTCCCGGCTGACGCGGTGATCAAGGTCCATCAGCAGGAATGCCAGATCGTAGGCGATGTCGATGGTGGCGAGTTCCTCATCGAACTCCAGCGCATCGAACGCGACCGGTTTACCCTCCCACAGGCAGAGATTGCCCAGATGCAGGTCGCCATGGCAGCGTCGGACATGACCCGCCCTGGATCGTTGTTTCAGCCAGTCCTCGCGGTCCTCGATCGCCGCCATCATTCGTCGGTGCCACGCCTCCACGTCAGGTCGAGGCAGACCATTCGCGCGCGCCGAACGCAGGTTGCCGTCGGTGATGCGCCGAAAGCCGGTGGCGCTGTCCTGATTTGATACCGCTGCCAGCTTGCTGTGATAGGCAGCGACGCAGTCGCCGAGACTGTCGAGCAGACCGGGTGTCAAAGCGCCGTCGGACGCGATGACATTGAGAAAATCTCCTGCTGGGATTGGTGCCATTTGCAGGACCCAGTCGATCGGGTTTCCACTGCCCAGCTTCAACGTGCCATCGGGCTGCCGAACGATTGCGATGACGTCGCGATAGATGCCGGATGCGGCGGGCTTGTTCAGAATGAGTTCACGCCGCAGGAAATGCTCACGCGCATCCAGGCTGGAGAAATCGAGGAAGGGCAGCTTGACCGCCTTCTTTAGCTTCCAGACCATGTCGGTGCCAATGAAGACGGCGGAGATGTGGGTTTCTTTCGGTGGAGCACCGGAAAGGCTCGCCAGATGATGCGCGGCTGCCCGCTGTCCCGTGGGGATGGTCATGAGGCAAGCACCAGCGACCTTTCGGCAACCGCAAGGATGCCGTCGTCACGGACGGCTCGGACCACGCAATAATGGCTCGATCCCGCTGTTTGGGCGGTTGAGGTCGTTGCCTGGTCGCGCCGTGCTCGTTCGGTCAGATCATCACCGTCGTAGCTTGCGCCGCGTGGGCAATCGGCATTCGAGAACGTCATGACCGAGCCGACACAAAGCGAGCGGCTTTCCGGCGGCTGCATGGACGAAGGACCGGAGAGGGCTTCGGCAATCGGTCGACCTGAGCGATGTTCACGAACATGACGTAGGGCTCCCGTTCCGTGCTCTGCTGTCTCAATGCCTCGGTCAGCCGCGATCAAGCGTAGCTTTTTATCCCGGAGGCGTCAGCCCGCATGGCCTGCCGCCGAACGCCGCTCAGCATCGGAGATCTTGCGCCAAGCCATACGGGGTCGACCCCGACCGCTGCACGGCCAATTCCTTCGATAAACATCCGAACTGAGTTGGACCATCCGGCGGTCGGGGATTGGGTCTGATGTTGGCTTCGGCAAGCCACGGCGCGTCGACCCGCTTGGAGCAACGCTCGCCGCGGTCGGACGGTCATGATCCCACTCTATAAAGTCGGCCCAGTGTGCTGCCCGCGAAGTTCGTCGCATCGCGCGACGGACGCACGGGAAAAGCAGGACACGAGCAGGGCTTAATGGTCGGTAATCGACTTCCTGGGGTCGACCCCGCGCGCCCATTCGTTGACAAGCGTGTAGCCAACACCCAACAGCACCGGCCCCAGGAAAATTCCCAACAGGCCGAAAGCCAGCGCGCCCCCCAGCACGCCCAGCACGGTCAGCAAGAAGGGCAATTGGGCGCCACGGGAAATGAACCACGGCCGGATCAGACTATCAGATCCGGAAATCGCGCCGACGCCGTAGACCGCGAGAAAAATCCCCCACCCCAAATGGCCGCCACTGATCAGCCAGACCGATGCCGGTATCCAGATCACCGGCGCGCCGATCGGCAAGACGGACAACAAACCGGCGATGCTGCCCAGAAGCACCGGTCGCGGCACGCCCGACAGCCAAAGACCGAGCGTTGTCAGGATACCCTGCACCACAGCCGTGCCGAGGATCCCGTAGACCACGCCACGCACCGTGGCACCCGTCACCGTGATCAGCCTCTCGGCCTGCACACCGGCGATCCGATGCAACAAAAGTCGCAGACGATCGGCGATCGGATTGCCATAGACATAGAAAAAGAAGGCGACGAACAGCGCCAGCAGGAACATCAGCACGCCATTCGCGATGCCCAGGAGCAGGCTGAGGCCGTTTTCCACGACAATGCCGAAATACGGCTGCAGCGCTTCCAGCATCACGCTGATGTCGGCGGCCCAACGATTCCACAGATCGCCGACGGTTTGGCCGATCAACGGAATATCGAACACCCACATTGGTGAGTTCGGCAGGCCGGCCCGCAGGCCGTCCATGATCACGTGCCGTAGATGGTTCACATCGTTCGCACTTCCGGGGGCTGCGACACCAATCGGCAGTACCAGGACGACCGCGGTCAGCACGACCATCAGCAGGGCGGCCCATATCCGAGGCAGGCGCAGGTGCACCCTGAGCCAATCGAACACCGGCCAGGTCGTGTAGACCAGGATGCCGGCCCACATCAGTGCCGACAGGAACGGATACAGCACCGCGACGCAGCCGATCGCCACACCGCCAAGCAGCAGGCCCATCAGAATCCGTTCAGCGACCATGCTTCTCCATCCGCGATTGCGTCCCAGGTGTCGCCACTACCTAGTGGACAAAATCCGACGGAAAGGTCCGTCCAGTTTTGCCACTAGCACTTGATTTGGTGGGCCGATTCACCCGACCGCGAGGATGCGTCTGTCGGGATCGGACCACTAGTGGTCCGACCCTAACGCCTGCGTCCCGCAAGCGTTAGGACAAGTACGCCCACCAGCGACTCTCTGGTGGTGCGATTCAGCGAACGGATGGGAACCATCCGTTCGCATCGCAACACTAGTACCCGATCGCAGAGCAGCGTGAGACGCGGAGCGTCCACGAGCAGCCGCGTCGATCGGCTACTTCAAGCATATCACGACGTATCGCGCTTCACTGATGCGCGATACTAGCCAAGCAGCGCGCCCGCCTGTAGCGTCCACCGAACCGATGTCCTCCGTGGAGCGTCCCATCAGGACGTCCACTGGATATCCGTCGATTGTTCCCCAAGGGCAGCGGCCGAAGGTAGTCGTTGCGTGTTTTGGAGGGGGAGACAAGGGGACACCCACGGCTGCTATCGACAGCCGATCTTAGAAAGCTGAGGGAAAAGGAGGTCCGCCGTGCCGCGCTTAGCTGCAAATCTTTCAATGATGTTCAACGAGGTGCCGTTTCTTGACCGCTTCGCCGCCGCGCGAAGGGAAGGATTTGAAGGCGTTGAATTCCTGTTTCCGTACGAATTCCCGGCCGCGACACTGCGCGAACGCCTCAGCGCGGACGGTCTGACGCAGGTCCTGTTCAACATGCCGCCCGGCGACTGGGCAAATGGCGAGCGCGGCATGGCCAGCATTCCGGGGCGACAGTCGGAGTTCCGCGAATCGGTAAAGAAGGCACTGGACTACGCCGCCGCGCTCGACTGCCGACAAGTCCATTGCATGGCCGGAATAACGCCGGCTGGCGTGTCGCTGACGACGGCTACGGCGGTTTACGCCGCTAATCTCGCCTGGGCAGCCGAACAGGCGAAGCCGGCCGGGGTGCGGTTGGTGATCGAGCCGATCAACCACCGCGACATGCCGGGCTATTTCCTCAATACCCAGGCGCAGGGAGCCGCGATTGTCGAGGCAATCGGTCGAGATCGGCTTGGCCTTCAGTTCGACGTGTACCACGTTCAGATCACCGAAGGGGACGTCACCAAGCGCATGGAGCAATTCATGCCAGTTATCACGCATATGCAGATTGCCGATGTGCCGGCGCGAAACGAGCCAGGGACGGGCGAAATTGGCTGGTCCTACGTGTTGCGCCGGATCGATGAACTCGGTTACCAAGGCTGGGTGGGCTGTGAGTATCGCCCTGCCGGGGACACCGTTGCCGGGCTGAACTGGCGCGAACGGTTCGACGTTTAGGTGTGACCCGGCGGGTCGAAAGGACCCGCCTGACGTCATTCACCTTTGATGTCGCGGCCAGCCCGTGGACCCGTTGTGACAGCGCAAGCGAAACGGTCACCACCGGGCGGGCGCCGACAGGACGAAAAAATGAGTCGCTGGGTGCCCCGAACGCACGACAAGGCGCCGTCCGACCGCCAGCCAATCTATTGCAAAGGAGCGAACGACATGAAGATCGGATTTATCGGCCTGGGCATTATGGGTCGCCCAATGGCGCTGAACCTGAAAAACGCCGGCCACGAACTCTTCGTGCCTGAGCGTCGAAGTCTGACTGAAGATATTCGGGGCGCCGCTAAGGTGGTGGCAACGCCGGCCGCGGTGGCGGCCGAGGCCGAAGTGCTGATCCTCATGCTGCCCGATACGCCCGATGTTGAAACGGTTCTATTCGGCAAGGATGGCGCGGCCGAAGGCTTGCGAGAAGGCAGCCTGGTGATCGACATGTCCTCGATCGGTCCGCTCGAAACAAGGGATTACGCCAAGCGGGTCAACGAGAAGGGCTGCGATTATATTGATGCGCCGGTTTCAGGCGGCGAGGTCGGTGCGAAGCAGGCGACGTTGACGATCATGGTGGGCGGCCCGGATGCCGCGTTTGCCCGCGCCAAGCCGCTGTTCGACCTGATGGGCAAGAACATCACCCATGTCGGGTCGGAGCCCGGGGCCGGCCAGGTTTGCAAGGTCGCCAACCAGATCATCGTCGCACTCAACATCCAGGCAGTCTCGGAAGCACTGGTCTTCGCCTCCAAAGCCGGGGCCGACCCCGCCAAGGTGCGCCAGGCGCTGATGGGTGGTTTTGCCTCGTCACGCATCCTGGAGGTGCATGCCGAACGCATGCTCAACGGCGCGTTCAACCCGGGCTTCAAGATCAAGCTACACCAAAAAGACCTGAACCTGGCACTGTCATCCGCGAAGGCGCTGAACCTGTCGCTGCCCAACACGGCCGTGGCGCAGCAGATGTTCGCCTCCTGCATTGCCCATGGTGGTGCGGAACTTGATCACGCCGCATTGGTGCTGGCGATCGAGGGCCTGGCGGATCACAGCATCCGTAAGGCATAGCCAACGTTTTTCGTCGTGGAACGAGTCGCATGAAATGAAAGGGGGTTGAGTTTTAGAGCGCAACACCATAAACTGCTTCGAGCACGCCGATTCTGAGACGACGAACGCGCTTGAGAAGGCGATCTGCCGGGTAAACTTCCAGCGTTACTTCCGGAAAAGCCGTGGTCTTTAAGTTAACCACTCGCATAAGTTGCAGTTGCGTGAGGACCAGCACTCCATGTCGATGCGTTTTACTGAAATCGGACAGCAACTTCGAGCCTATCGACTCGAGTCGGGCTTGCGTGCTGAAGAGATCGCCGCTCGTCTGGGCGTGTCCCGAGCTGCACTGTATCGATACGAAAAAGGCGAGGTCATCAAGCTCGACACCATCAAGCGCCTCGCGGAGCTGCTGAAGATCTCGCCGCTGTCGCTGCTGGGAATCGGCGTCGAGTACTACAACCGGCCGATTGGCTACTTCGAGCGGGTAAGGCAGATCGAGGAAACCGCGGATCAGGTTCTCCAGCTGGCTGGGCCGCTTTGCTACCTGACCACGTCGGACGCCTATGACAATGCGCTGGCCGACGCCTTTGAGGAAACCGCTGACCATGCCGGCGGTGAGCGTATGGCGATGCGAAGCATGGCGGAGCAGGTGCTGGGCATCCTGGCCGCCAGGAAGCGCATGTACGCGATGCGGCGACCGAGCATCATCGCGATGGTCTCGTTGCCCGCGGTTCAGAGAATGATCGAGGTGGGGATCGTCAGCGGGTCGCATGTCTCGGATCGCGTGCGGCGTGTTTGTCGCGATGTCGCAATGTCGGAGATTGAGAATATCGCAACGCTGATGGAAACCGAGCCGATGGGGCTGCAGTTCGGCTTGCTGGCTGGCTCGCCGCCGAGTTCGTCTTTCAAGATCCTGCGGTCCCGCGATCGGGTCAGCCTTGGCATCAACCCGTTTCGCACCGATACCCATCCCGGCGCGCAGACCGGCGTGGCGATGATCACCGGCGCGGATGAGGCGATCGCTGCGCATCAACGCGTCGCCGAAGCAAGCTGGCGGGAGGCGATCAAGGGACCCTCTGGCGCGGCTCGTTTGCGACAGTTGCTGAACGTGACGTCGCCGGTGTCGTAGAGCAACATCAGCCTGACTGGAATAGTCTGGCTGATAAAGTTGCCCGTGAAACCAATGAGCTAGAGAGAGCGCTGACCACTCGGTCAGCCTGAAAGCGCCCTATTCCCGGGCATATTAGGTGGGATGCCTTGGCGCGCCCGCGGACTTTCTTGACAATGAGGCTTTCCCAAGGGGTTTGAAGTCTCGCTACATGTGCCTAAGCTTTTACGTGTCTATCGCGGACACATCTCATGCAAGGGCAACAGAATAATGCCGAGCCCCAGCCATCGCTCGGCAACTCGGTGCTAGCTGTTTTCAAAGGAGCGTTTACATCTGAAACGCTGATGGCGTGGCTACGCCGCCGGGTCGTTAGTCAGACACCGGCGCCACGCGTCCCGACGGAGCCAGGCGACATGGAAGCCTCTCGTCGACAGGCGCAGAAAATGGAGTCGCTGGGACGATTGACCGGCGGCGTGGCGCACGACTTCAACAATTTGCTGACCGTGGTGCTCGGTAACGCAACGGCTCTCCGGATCAGCGCGGAGTCCCGCGGCGACACTCACGCGATGCGCCGCGCGGAAATGATTGAGCGTGCCGCCGAACGCGGCGGTCGGGTAGCAGCTCAACTGCTGGCATTTTCCCGCAAGCAGGTGCTCCGCCCTGAAACCATTTCGGTTTACAAGGTTCTTGCCGCGACGCATGAACTGCTGGCGCAGGCAGCCGGCGAAAGCGCCCGGGTGCTGCTACAAGCTGAACCTGGGCTTTGGAGCTGTCTGGTTGATCCGGGTCAGTTGGAGTCGGCAATCCTCAACCTTGTTCTGAACGCCCGCGATGCGATGCCGGTCGGCGGAAACATTACGATATCGTGCTCAAATATCCGGGCGCGTCGGCCACCGGCTGGAAAGCCGCTGCAGGTGGCTGATGGCTACGTCCGCATTGACGTCAGCGACTCCGGCAGCGGTATCGCCCCAGAGATTCGTGAAAAGGTCTTTGAGCCATTTTTCACCACGAAACTGACTGGCCATGGCAGCGGGCTTGGGTTGGCCCAGGTGCATGGCTTCGCCGGTCAGTCCGGGGGCTGGGTGGAACTGGAAAGCACCATCGGACGCGGTACCACGGTGTCACTGCTGCTGCCCCGGGGCGACGGCCCGGAGGCCGACCCATCCCCTTCCGATATCGGAACGGCGCACACAGGTAACGATCAGACGATTCTCGTTGTCGAACCCGACATGGACCTCAGGGCCACCACTTGCGAAACCTTGACCCGGGCCGGGTATCGTGCCGTCGGCGTGGCGAACGGCTCCGGCGCGTTTGCCCGATTGATCTCTGAAGATCAGATCCACGCCTTGCTGACCGCTGCCCGGCTTCCTGGCGGCGTCAGCGGTCTGGCGCTGGCACGCAGTGCCCGTCAAGCACGGCCAGACCTGTGTGTTATTCTGACGTCGGGAACGCTGGATGATGTTCCCGACGAGGCTGATCGTCCGTCCCTTGGCGGCGACAAGGGATTTGAGTTCGTAACGAAACCATATCGTGCCGCCGACTTGGTGCGCCTGGTCGGCGCGATCTTGTCGAGCAACACGTTTTCCACGGAAACCGAGCAACTTCTTGCCGATGCGAGGGATCCGATTGCGCTGCCGACGTCTGCCACATCAGCAGAATCAAGCGGCGCGCGCTCTGGTCCGCGGCCGTCGGCTGGTTTGTCATCGACCGGCATGCGCAAGAACGCGATCCGGCTTGGCGTAATGCCATTCCGGAGCATCGTTGCGAATAGCGACGCCGCCTTCTCCCAGGGTCTCGCCGAGGAGATCACCACCGCATTTTCCCGCTTTCGCTGGATCACCTGTGTCGGTCCGGCATCTGTGGCCGCCTTGGTCAACGAACCGCCGGGAGAAACCGAGCGCTGGCGAGAATTGGACCTGGATTTCCTTATCGAAGGCAGCTTTCGCAAGAAGGGAAACAGGATCAGCGTCTTGTTGCGACTTGCCAACATGCGTGGTTCGGGGGAGATCAGCTGGGGACGGCGCTTCGATGGCCTGTTGCCGGATCTGCTTGATCTGCAGGACCGCATCGCATCCGAGACGGCGGCGCAGGTCGCGCCGGAACTGCTGGTCTGGGAGGGTCTGGAGGCGAAGTCGCGGCCGCGGGTTAATCCCACCGCCTACGACATGATGCTGCGTGCGATTCCGGCGATTTATCGTCTGGATGAACTCGCCTTCCGGCAGTCCGGACTGCTGCTCGAACAGTCTGTGGCTTTGGATCCCAACAGCGCCGCTTGTCATTCCTGGTTGGCGCACTGGCATCTGTTTCTGCTCGGCCAAGGCTGGGCAACGGATGTCGAGGCAGCCAGTCAGCGCGCGGATGACCTGTCGAAACGCGCCGTTGCCTTGGATTCAGCCGATGCACGCGGCTTCACCGTTGCCGGGCACGTCCGCGCGTTTTTGAACAGAGATGCCGAGGCGGCGCTCGGGCTGCATGAACGCGCGATTGCCTTGAACCCGAACATGGCTCTCGCCTGGTGCTATTCTGGTCTGGCGCATAGTTACCTTGGGGAGCATGAGGAGGCTATTCGTCGCATTCTCCATGCCAAGCGTCTGTCGCCGCATGATCCGCACGGGTTCTTCTTCGACATGGCGTTGGTAATCCCATTCCTGCTAACGGGCCAGTTTGAAGCCGCAGCGCGGGTGGGCAGAATAGCACGCGATCAGCATCCTGGGCTCTCGTCGACCTACAAGGGATTGCTTGCTGCGCTCGGGCACCTCGGTGCCAACCGAGAGGCTGCTGCCGTCCGCAAGGCACTTCTGGCGTTGGAAGCTAACTTCTCGATCCGAGCGGCGGCCTCGCGTTCACCGCTTATGAGAGAAGAAGATTTGAGCTGTTATCTGGAAGGATTGCGTTTGTCGGGCATCTCCGAACGCTCTAGGCTGGCACTGGCACCGCATTAACCGTTGGCACGCCGCTGAAGGGACAGATCCCCTGGCGGCGCTTTCTGGCGGCGACAGCGTAGGATCCGTGCGGTCGGTTCGGGTTTTCGCCGGGCGCCACGATTGTCGAATAGTACGCATCCCAGTCGTCGTCGTTCATGTCGTGCATATTGGGCACGATCGCGGTGGCGTTGAGTGTCTGCTCGGCATAGGCCTCTCGCGGCAACGGCTGGACCTGAAGCAGTGGAAAATTGGCTTTTAGATGCACCGGCTTGTGGGTTCGCGTTAGACGGAGATTGGTGAACAGAGGTCCAAACCAGCGATCGGTCTCCACGATACCCTCATAGAGGCTATAGCCACCCGGCGTCGCGAGATTGGCCGGTGGGCGCACCAGCAGGCTCCATCCAGGGGCAGTGCGGGCCATCAGCCCTGTCCATACTTGCAGTACGCCAGCTTCTGGGAGGGCGGTCAGAAAGGGTGGCGCGCATCCTTCTAACGTCTTGGGGGCGGCGTGGTTGAAGGCCTGGGAGAAATTAGGAAACTGAGCAGCGGGAGACAGAAGCATCCAATCAGGAGCTCCATCGAAGTACCAGAAAATATCATGCCCATCCCAGATCAACTGCAGATCTATGGGGGAAAATACCCACCAGCCGTAGCTGGCCGCACTGGTGACGGCATCACAGTAACGATAAGCCCGTGTAGGCAGTGTTCCAGCAGCCGCACGGTCTGCACGCTGGGGAGGACGGGCTTGCTCGATTAGGCGATGAAATTGCAGCCGAGGTTGATTATCCGGCATGGCCACCAATTCTCCTAGCTAAGTCAACCAGAGACGCCGTTCCGGTATCGATACTGATACCGGAACGGCGTGACTTAGTTACCTATGGAGAGGAAGTCGGAGGCCGGCGCCAAAGCTAATCCGCCCATTATCGATTACGCTAGGGAGAGGTCGTTGCAGGGCGATACCGTAGCATCCCTCAATTGAAGTTGTGTTGGAAGCCGAGTCCGGACGCTGGAGCTCGACATTCTCGCAGACGGCGACAACGTCCTGAGCAAATTCGACTGTTTTCATCAAGCCCTCCTTTTTGTTCAACAAGATTTGAATACCCGGTCACGGTTGCCAAGAGCAACAAAAAACTCACAGTTCCGTGATCACATATTAGTTATATTACCATAATATAAATAGGTCCGGAACAACTTTCTTTATTTATTATGATAGCGGAAATACCGCCCACCCGTTCAGCCGGTGGCGCTCGCAGCTAAAACAGCTGGCGTCAAATAACTTCCTCCCGCCGGCATCTGACCTTGACGACAACGCTCGTCGTCGGGCGTGGGTCGGCCATCAACCTGCCGTCGCACCCGCAATGCGCGGCTTGCGGAAAACCATCAGCGGGATCAGGAAGAACACCACACCCGTTGTGGCCGCCGAGACGATGATCAGCGGCGCAAGCCGCTGATCAAAGACGTGTTGGTACAGCGCTGAGCCCATCGTGTCCGCCAGCGGGTTGGTCAGGTTCACGATCGACATCATGCCAGCGAAGGCGAAGCCTTCGGCGCCTTCAGGACAGGATTCCGCGGCCAGCGACATGGTGGCGATCATCGCGATCATGCTGGTGACCCCGCTGAACACCCAGATCAGGATGGCGGTTGCCGGGCTGCTCAAGGCCAGTGTGGCCAATGTGCTGGCGACCCCGCCCAGGATACTCAGGCGCAGCAGCGCCGGGCGGCTCAGGCGGTTCAGGCGCCAGCGGTACAACAGGCCGCCGATGATCCAGCCCCCGGCGCTGATCGCCGACAGCAAGCCGATGAAGCCCTGGGAAAAACCCAGCCGGTCGCTCATCTGGAAATACATCGGCGTCCCGAAGTGGGGGCTGAAATAGTACAGGAACAGGAAGCCCGCGACCAGCAACAAGTTGCGATTGCGAAATACAGCCAGCAGCGCCTTCAGGCGTTCCCGCAGAGCCGCGAGGTTGAGCTGAGCCCGCGGTTCCCCGATAAGCCCGACGCCGGCGATGATGGCCAGCGGGGCGACAGCAGCCATCGCGGCGGCGGTGTGCAACGCACGAATGGGCGAGACAACCTCGATCAGATAGCCGGCGATCAACACCGAGACCATTTGCGCGATGTTGTACCAGAGCCATTGCTGGTTGACGAAGCGGGCACTGGCATTGGTTCTCTGGCCGGTTTCCACCAGCAGCGCGCCGCACAGCGTGCTGGAGACAGCCATCGCGGTGGCGGTGACCATTAGCGCCGGGATCACCGCTGTCGTGGTATCGACCATTGCCACTCCGGCGAACGCCAGGAACGCGGCGATGTTCGCCAGCACCAGGTAGGGTCGGCGGCGGTAACCGAACAGCGGCACGAAATCCGATATCGCCCCCCACAGCGGTTTGATGATCCAGGGAAGGTCAAGGATGGCGAGGGAGGCGCTGATGGTCACCGGATCCCAGTGAATGGTCTGCTTCATCCAGTGCGACAGCGGCTGCCACATGATCCCGTATCGCGCCTGGCCGATGCCCTCGACCGCATAGACGATGGCAAAGAACCACATGGTGCGACTGATGGCTGGTTCGGTTCGCATTCTCCATTGTGCGGGAGCCGACGGTTGCCCTCAAGCGGCAGGTTGGGACACCATGCGACACGTGTTCAGGGGCAGGATGTATGACTTGGCGTATCGGCATCGATATTGGCGGCACCTTCACCGACGTGGCGACGGTGGAGGAAGCCACCGGCCGGATCGGGATCGCCAAGGTGCTGACGACGCCGCACGATTTTGCCCAGGGCGTGATCAACGGCATCCGGCAGGGACTGGCCGAGAACACCATACAGCCCACTGACGTGGCGTTGCTGTCGCACGCGACGACCGTGGTGACCAACGCCCTGCTGGAACGTAAAGGAGCCAAATGCGGCTTCATCACGACACGGGGGTTCCGCGATCTGCTGGAGTTGCGGCGGTCGTCCCGGCCTGATCTTTACGATCTGTTCCAGGATGGGCCAAGTGTACTGGTGCCTCGGCGTTACCGGTGGGAGATCACCGAACGGGTGGATGCGCAAGGCGACGTCGTTACGCCATTGGCGATGTCGGAAATGCCGGAATTGATCGAGGCGGTGCGATCTGCCGGGTTGCAGACGGTGGCGGTGTCGTTGCTGTTCTCGTTCCTCAACGACAGCCATGAGCGGGCGGTCGGTGCGGCGCTGCGGGCAGCGCTGCCGGACGTCGGCGTCTTCTTGTCGAGCGAGGTGTTACCGGAAATTCGCGAGTTCGAGCGCGCGAGCACGACGGCGGTCTGCGCCTACGTGGGGCCGTTACTGGCGGGCTACCTCGATAGGCTTTCGCAAGCGACGACGGCCCTGGGACTGCCGGCGCTGCATGTGATGGGGTCATCGGGCGGCGTGTTCGACATCGCCGAAGCGCTGCGAATGCCGGCGATGGCGGTTGAGTCCGGTCCGGCGGCCGGGGTCATCGCGGCGGCCCTGGCCGGCCGGGACTTGCGGCGGCCGAACCTGATTTCATTCGACATGGGCGGCACGACCGCGAAGGCCAGCGTGATCATCGGGCATGAAGTCGCGGTGACGGCGGACTACGAGGTCGGCGGTGCTGCCAACACCCGGCGCTGGATGCACGGAACGGGACATCCGATCCGCGTGCCGGTGGTCGACCTGGCGGAGGTCAGTGCCGGCGGGGGCTCCATCGCCTGGGTCGATCCGGGTGGGTCGCTGAAGGTCGGGCCTGCAAGTGCCGGGGCGGATCCGGGGCCGGCGGCTTACGGCGGTGGCGGGATCCATCCAACCGTTACCGATGCCGATGTAGTACTCGGCTGGCTCGATCGTCAGGCGCTGTTGGGCGGCGGATTGCCAATCAACCTGGCCGCGGCGGAGCGAGCCATTGCCGCGCATGTCGCCGAACCGTTCGGGCTTTCCGTACCGCAAGCCGCCGCTCGGATTGTCGAGGTGGTCAACAGCAATATGGCGCAAGCGCTGCGCATCGTCTCGGTCGAGCGCGGGCACGATCCACGCGAGTTCAGCCTGATCGCCTTCGGCGGCGCCGGCCCGGTGCACGCGGTCGCGCTGGCACAAGAGTTGGCGATACCAGAGGTGATCATTCCGCCGGCGCCGGGTGCGTTCTCGGCTCTGGGGTTGGTGGCGACCGACCTGAAGCGTAACTATGCTCGAACTCTCTACGCCGACCTGGGGCAGGTTGATCCGGATCGGGTGGCTGACGCATTCGCGGCCATGGAAGCGGCGGGGACGTCGATGCTGAAGACGGCCGCCGTGCCACCGGAGCAACGCGCGCTGCTGCGATCGGCCGATGTCCGGTACAGGCGGCAGGCCTATGAACTGACGCTACCGGTGGCGGACGGTCCAGTGAGCCGCTCCACACTGGATCAGCTAACGTCGTCGTTTCATGATAAGCATGAACAGACCTACGGGCACGCCAACCGTAACGAGGCGGTGCAGCTGGTGAATTTGCGGCTGGCGGCGGTTGGCAAGTTGCTCGATTTGAAGCTGAGCCAGCCCGCCGATCCGTCGAGTGTTCGGGTGCGGCGACGCGACGTCTGGTTCGCCGCATCCGGGTTTGTTTCAACGGCCGTGCATTGGCGGAATGGCCTGGCGGCGGGAACCGCGATCGGCGGCCCGGCCATCATCGAGGCGTTGGATTCGACCACCGTGGTGCCACCGGGCTGGACCGGGCGGGTCGATGATCTCGGCTATATCCGCCTGACGCCGGATCGATCGGCATCAACATAACTGTACACGTGTTCTATATGAAACGACTTGGCGGTCGGCTTTGCCGATCATGAGGGTCCCGCTGGCTGGCCCGCATGTCGGGGAATCGCCGTGCCGATTGGCGAAACCCGACCACGGGCTTACCCTGTCGCGCATGGAGGACAATGATGGACGCACTTGATCTGATGCTGAGTCGCCAATCCGCACTGAAGCTTGAACCGCCCGGTCCCTCGGGCGAAGACCTGGCGCGCATCTTTGATACCGCCGTACGGGCGCCCGATCATGGTCGGCTGCGGCCCTGGCATTTTGTCGTGATCGATGAGCACCGGCGTGCGGCCTTCGGCGCGGTGATGGCAGATGCGCTGAGACAGCGCGATCCGTCTGTTTCCGATGCGGACCTGCAACGGGAGCGCGACAAGGCGTTCCGGGCGCCGACGATTGTTGTCGTCGCGGCCAAGGTCAGAAAGCGGCACAAGATACCCGAGATCGAGCAGATCGCGTCGGCTTCGGCGGCCGCTCAGACAATCATGCTGGCGGCGCCGGCACTGGGATACGGCGCGATGTGGAAGACCGGGGCACCGGCTTACGATCCGGCCGTGAAGACGGCATTGGGTCTTGAACCGGACGATGAGATCATCGGCTTTCTCTATATCGGCACGCGGACCGGCGGGGCCTCGCCCATCACGCGACCGGTAGGACGGGATTTCATGACGACCTGGGAAGGCTAGAGTATCCGTTTTGGTCAAGCGGCTTCGAGCGTCCATTTGCGGTTATCGCGGAGCAGCGCGTTGGCGGTGACGAGTAGCTTGCGCATGATGACGACGATGGCGACTTTGGCGGGCTTTCCGGCTGCGCGCAGGGCCAGGTATTTTGCCTTGAGCGGCGGGTTGAAGCGAATGGCGACGAGAGCGGGCCTATAGAGAGCTTGCCTGAGGTTTGCCCGTCCGCCCTGGATGAAGCTTTTGCCGGTCCAGTTGCCTGACTGCCTGGAGACCGGCGTCAGGCCTCCGAGACTGCCAGTCTGTTTGGCGTGCATCGAGCCGAGCTCTGGCATCATGATGAGCCGGGCGAAGGCGGTGGTGGCGCCAAAGGCAGGCATGCTGACAAGGATGTCGGATCGGGCCTTGAGCCTCGCGTTGGCCGCCATGATGGTTGCCCGCTCGCGGTCGATCGCCTCGATCTGGACCTGGATCTGCTTCAGGTGTTGTTGGCTTTGCTGCTTGAGCAGGGCCAATGTCAGGGTCTTGCTGCGATTGAGCGCGGCGGTTTGATCCTTCACCACCGCCTGTCGCGCGGCCAGAAGTTCGCCCAGGGTATCAATGGTTTGATCTCTGGCGGGTGGAATGTCCGGCTGCATGGTCGCGCCAAAGCGGGCTAGCATGGCGGCGTCGACTGGGTCGGTTTTCAGGCGTTTACCGGTTGCCTCGGCGAAGCGGCGCGCTTGGAGCGGGTTGACTTTGACGGCTGGCAGGCCGGCCTTGCCCAGGGCCATTTCCAATGCACGATGATAAGCGCCTGTCGCCTCGAAGACGATGCGGGTTGGCTGTCGCGGGGTTATCCAGGCGATCAGCTTGGCAATGCCTTTACGATCGCTATCGAACTGTTTGGCGATGCCCTGCGGATGCTGGTGAACGTCGAGGCGGTGTTTTGAGATGTCGATGCCGATGGTGATCTGCGTCGGTGTTGGTGCTATAAGGTCGCCCATCTTTTCCTGTCCCATGCTTGTCATCCGGGGCGTCAGACACCCCTGGTATCCGTTCGAGCCTCAAGCAAAGGAGGGGGCGATCAAACTCTAACTCGGTCCTACCCGACCGGCATGATCCCGATCCGTCCCCCTTCACCATTGGCGGGTTGCAACCCGCCAATGGTGAACCACTATCCCCGAAACGCAGGGAAAGTCATAAGACAAGCATGATCCGAGTAGGTGGCATCACCGGAACGGTGAGTCATCCGATCAAACAATGAGGTAGAGCGGGTTCCGTGAGCCAAGGCGAACGGAAACCGCTCTAGTCACTCGCCGCCCAACGGCTTCATGTTCCGCTCCACGGCGCGTCGCAGCAAGGCGGCGGAGCGGTAGACCCCATGAACCATCTTCGAATAGGGCAGCACCAGGAAGAACGCCAGGATGAAGCCGAGGTGGATTGCCATCGCCAGGCCCATCGCGCCGGTGGCTCGTACCGCCAGAAGCACCAGGCCGGTTAGCGCGATCATCGCCAGCAGCATCAGCAGCGCCACATCGCCGCCCAACAGCCGGCGCACGGCCGGCATCGGGTCGTCCACGAACTTCATCGCCAACAGCCCGATCGTGCCCACGAGCATCAGGATGCCGCCGATCGTGCCCAGCAGAACCGGCAGGCTGATGAAGGGATACGGCGCCGGCCAACCAAGGAACGAGTGGTAGATAAAGCCCGTGCTGGTCGCCGCGAAGCATAGCAGAAAGCCATAGAACATCGCGTGATGCAGGTAGCGCCGGCGCATCGAGAACGCTTCGGAATTGTCGTTGCAACCGTTACCACCACCACCGAGGTTCTTGAGCGTCAGCACGTCCCACAGGGCGATCGCGACGGCGACCGGACCAACCTTCTCACGCGGACCGGCGTCGCGCCAGAAGTTCCTGGCCCCCATCCAAAGTGCCAATAGCGAGAACCCGAAGGTGGCGATGCCGACGATCTGCATCGCCCACAGCGGAATGATGTCATAGAACGAACCCGCCGCGGTGCCGTGGGCGCCGAAGAAACCGGCGGTCGCGTTAAGCCCCATGCTCAGGATCAGCACCACGGCGATGCCCAGCGCGGCAAGCAGTGAAACAACGGTCCCATTGCGGTCAAACGTCGATGCCAGCGCCTTTGGCCAGGCATATTCGGCGTAGCTTTCCGCCCGGACTTCCGCCAGCGCCTTTGGCACGTTGATGCCCCACTCATGCGGCGGCGCATATTGACAGGCGTAATAACAGCCGCGGCAGTTATGGCAGAGGTTGGCCAGATAGCTCAGATCGCCGGCAGAGAATTCCCGACGCAGTTCGACCGCCGGGAAGACGGCGCAGAAGCCCTCGCAGTAGCGGCAAGCGTTGCAGACCTCCATTTCCCGCCGAGCATTGATGATGGCGTCAGTTTCTTGCACGACGCGCTGCCTCCTGGCCCGCGATACGACCGAACACGGTGCCGATGGTCATTCCGAATCCGGCAAGATAGCCTTTGCCGAGGATGTTGCCCGACATGATTTCCCCGGATGCGAACAGGTTCGCCGCTGGCTGGCCGTTGTCCATGAGCACCTGGGCCTTGTCGTTCACCTTGACGCTGAGATAGGTGAAGGTGATGCCGGGTCTTAGCGGGTAGCCATAGAACGGCGGCTTGTCCACCGACCGCGCCCAATTGGTTTTGTTCGGCGTCAAGCCATCCGTTGCGTTGCCGTCAAGTTTGAGGTTGTCGAAGACCTGGCCGGGCTTTATCGCCTTGTTGAAGGTGTCGATCGTGGTGCGAACGCGGGTCGGGTCAAGCTTCAGCTTGATCGCCAGCTGTTCCACCGTATCCGCCTTGATCGCCGGGAACACCGACGGCATGAACAGCGGGAACGCCTTGGAATCGCAGATCGAATACGCGATCTGACCAGGCTGCTGTGCGATCAGGCGGCCCCATATGGCATACCGCTTCGGCCAGACGTCTTCGCCTTCATCATAAAACCGGTCACCATCGCGGTTGACGACAACGCTGTAGGGGACACTGTCGAGCCGGGTGGTGATGCCACCATCGAACTTGGGGGCTCGGGCATCCAGCGCGACCGCATGGCACTGGGTCGGATCGCCGACCGATGCGACACCCTGATCGAGCAAATTCTTCAACACCCGGCCTCGGTTGTACGGCGTGCCACGGATGACGAAGTTGTCGACCGCGTCGCCCCAATATTCGCGCATCCAGTCCAGATTGGCTTGAAAGCCGCCGGAAGACGCCACGACGCAGCGCGCCTGCACGGTTTCCGGGAAGCCTCTGTAGGTGATGTCGATGGAGCGGATGGCGCCGTCGTCCAGGTTCATCGAAACGACCTCGGAATCATAGAGCACGTCCACGCCCAACTTCTCGGCGGTCAGGTAATAGGCATTTACCAGTGCCTTGCCACCGCCCAGGAAGAAGGCGTTGGTGCGCCCTAGGTTGAGTGTGCCGGTCAGCGAGGGCTGGAACCGCACGCCCGCTTGCCTCATCCAGCCGAACAGACCGGAGGATGCCCTGATGGTCATCCTGGCAAGTGCCTCGTCGGTGTTGCCGCCAGTAACGCGCAGCAGGTCGTCCCAGTATTCGTCTTCCTTGTAGGCGTCGGTCAGAACGGCATTGGGCTGGTCATGCATGGCGCGCAGATTGCGGGTATGACGACTGTTGCCACCGCGGAACGCCTTGGGAGCGCTCTCCACCAGCAACACGCTGGCACCCCCCTGGCGGGCCGTGATCGCGGCGCACAGCGCGGCATTTCCCCCGCCCGCGACCAACACGTCGTAGGTCTTCCTCCGATCAGGCATCCGTTCTCTCCGGCGACAGTCCTACCTACGAACGGTTGCCGGATCGTGCAAGGCGTGCGAATGCCGGGACCCAGGTTTGGGTGACAGAGAGGTCAACATGGCGGAACCCGTGGACGGGCGAGCCTGGTACGAAATCGTGCGGGACGTGCTGAAACGTCACCAGGTCAGCCTGGTGACCTATGTGCCGGATAATGTGCTACGCCCGCTGATCGACGCGGTGCACGCCGACGCTTTTTTTACCGCCTTTTCCTGCACGCGGGAGGAGGAGGCACTGGGTATCAATGCCGGTGCCTGGATGGGTGGGCGGCGCGGCATCCTGCTCATGCAGACCAGCGGCTTCGCGACCCTGCCGAACGTGCTGGCATCGCTGGCCGTGCCGTTTTCGATTCCGACGCTGATTATGGTGTCTGAACGTGGCACCTTGGGTGAATTCAACATCGGCCAATCGCTGGTCGCGCGGACCATGCGCCCGGTGCTGGATGCCCTGTCGATCGAAAACCACACGATGACCAGACTGGATGAGACCGAATTCATTGTTGATCGCGCGATCACCCAGGCGATCGCCACGATGGCGCCTGTCTGTTTTATCCTGTCGCCGCTGCTGACCGGCGGCAAGGTTTTCGCGAAGTAGGGGCTTTCCTCATGGCATCCTTAGCCAATCATCCGGCCAACCGGGCGCAAGCCAAGATACTAAACCGACATGACATCACCAGGCGACTGATCGGCTTGCTGCATCAGGACGAGGCTGTCGTCGGCGGCATCGGCTACACCAATTTCGATCTATGGGCCGCATCGAGCGCCTCGTCCGGGCGGCGGCAGCAGAACTTCTACATGCTGGGCAGCATGGGGCTGGCAGTGCCCATCGCGTTAGGGGTGGCGCTGGCTCAGCCGTCAAGGAAGGTGTTCGCCCTGGAAGGGGACGGATCGATTCTGATGCAGCTTGGGTCGCTGTCGACCGTAGCGGCGCGGAAACAGCACAATCTATGCATTATCATCATGGATAATGGCGCCTACCAGATCACTGGCGGCCAAACGACGATGACCGAACAGGGGGCCGATATCGTCGCCATCGCGCGGGCTTCGGGGTTGGCGCAGAGCGCGTGGGCTGCCGATGAGGACGCTTTCACGGAACTGGCCGGTCGATCCTTGAAGGAAGACGGGCCGTGGCTGATCGGGTGCCGGATCGACAATCAAAAGCCGATGGACACGACGGAGCGAGACCCCGCGCGAATAAGGGACGTTTTCATGCAGGGGCTGGGGGTGCGGTGTTAAACGTTGTGTTGTGGAAATACTGTTCGACCTTCGCCACCCATCGCCTTTTGCCTCAAAGCCAATGCAGACAAGAACTTTCGTCGCCCGGTTTATCTCGATCGGATAGCTTGTTATGTGGACCCAAGTCCTGTGAAGACTGCCACCCGAGCCGTTTTTGCTCAGCTAATTGAGCATCACGCGAATACGTTGAACAAGGAATGAAAGCTTATACGGCTTGGCCATTAACGGCTCAGCCAGGTCTCGCGTCCGTTCTCTCAGGTGAGGAACGCCCGAGGTGAGCAAAACCTTGATGGCCGGATGTTGATGGCGAAGCCAGATCGCCAGTGCGAAGCCGTCTTCGTGCCCCGGCATGTTGATATCACTAAACACCAGATCCACCGGCCGGCGTGTAAGCACAACGGTCTTCGCCTGTGCGACATTGGTGGCTTCAAACACCCGATAGCCGGCATCCGACAGAAATTCGGTCAGCATATCACGCACACAATCCTCATCCTCCACGACGAGCACAGTGCGAGTGGCCGCCTCGGCAGGGATCGCAGTCGAACGAACCGAGGACGTGAACATCAAAATTCTCCGGACCGGTAAGTTTTCGAGTAGATAACTATATGCCGATCGATACGTTAATACAGCGATCCGGAACGCGTTAAAATCTCATCACTCCCGAATTTGTGATTACAATTTGTGGCAGCGACGATCCGCCCGACGCACGCTCTTCACGCTGTGCGTGGCGCTCGGCGCAGCATCAACTGTAGGATGACCGCGACGCCGATGCCCCAGAACCCATTGATAAGGAACGACCGGACCCAACCCAGAGGCCACCCCGTGCCGGCGGCAAGGCCTTTCAGCGCGGGCACCACATAAAGGCCCACGAACGCGGCAATGATGCCGAGCGCCAGGCCGCTTAGCCAGACAGGCATCGTCAAGCGGGGCAGCACAAGCCCGAAGATGATCCCGTAGAGCCCGCCCCAGAAGCACAGATCGAGAATTTTAGGGATGCCGTAAGGCGGAATCGGGTCCATGGGATAAGGCGCTGGCATTTTAAGACCCGGCAGACCGAGGTAATGCAACGCCGCCCACATCGCCTGATGGAACACCAGCACGGATATGACAGCCGCGATAAAGCCAAAAATCGCACGCGTCGCAGGCGTTTCCATGGCGGCTGTCCTACGGATGTCGCACCCTTCGGCAATCCGCCACCGGGCTGCGATCGGGTGAATGCGGAACCCGGGCACCGGGACCAATCATGGCGGCCTTCCGGGTCCGGCTGTCCTGCTCCAGGGCCTATTCTGGGGCTTCAAGCGACGCTTGTCATCACGACACACGAATCGGGACGACACACGCATCGGGATTTGCTGACATCGACCCGGATCAGGGAAATCCTCAGGCCTCGCTGACGGCCGGGCCTCACTGACGGTCGTGCCGGTTGAACAACGAGATCCGAGGATCGTGTTCACGCCGATGAACCCCCGCTGTCAAACCGCCCGCACCAGCGGCAGCTTGGTTCCGGCGACTTGCCGTTCGGCCAGCACTTCCCGGCGGAAGCGAAACAACTTGGCGGGCCGGCCACCGGTTTCCGTCGCGACCGCACCGGTTTCTTCAACCAGATGCTGCTGATCGATCAGCCGGCGAAAGTTCTGCTTGTGCAACAAACGCCCGGCCAACGCCTCCACCGTCCGCTGCAACCGCAGCAACGTGAAGCTCGGTGGCATCAACTCGAAAACCACGGGTCGGTATTTGATCTTCGCGCGCAGCCTGGCGATGCCGGTGGCCAGGATGCGGCGATGGTCGTGCCGCATCGGTTCGCCGAGCGCATCGATCAAGCGAGCCGGTCGTCGCACCTTGTCCACCTGTCCTTCGGCGACCAGACCCGCCTCCCACAGCAGTTCGTAGCGTTGAAGAACCAAGTCCTCGTTCCACCTGTGACCCCGTAGGCCAAAGTTGATCGTGATCCGTCGCTGCCGGTCGCGCTGCGTCACCGGGTCTTCCGCGTTCTCGGCCCAGTCGAACAGCGGTGTCGCGAGAACAGCCTCCCCCAGCGCAGCCCCCGGGCCACGAAAGTCCTCCCACGGGAAAAACCGATACCAGGGCTGCCATGCGGCATCCCATCCCTCCACCACCGGAGCTTCCCGCGTCAGGCCCAGATAGCTGACCGAGACCACGCGACCTAGCGTCCCCTGTTTCCGGTCCTGGTCGGCGAAGGTGTAAAGCTGCTCGACGTAACCCAGCGGGTGGTGGGTCTGCGTCTCGACCCAGGACCGCAAGCCGGCCTGCAAGGAGCGATGACCCGGTTCGAAAGGTCCGGATGGCAGTGCCTCGCCGCGTTCGATCGTCAGGACACGCGGCTGCCCCTCGGTCACGGCGACGATGACAGCCGTCAATTCAGCGGCCACCGCCACGTCGTCAGCCGCCTTACGCTCAACCACGGCACTTTCAGCCGTCATACGATCAGCCGCCACGGTATCCATACGATTATCCGGCATCCGCCGCTTGTCGCATGGCGGGCACGTCTTCGCTACCGCCAATACGCCCCGCAGCCGCGGTTAGCCGCCCTTCCAGGTGACATCCTTGAGCGCCGCGCCGGCACCCAAAACAGCTGCCTGCGTTGCCATTGTCATGATGGCGACACCGATCACCATACCGGCCAGGCATGAGCTACCGGGCCAGGAGCCACCGGGCCATGAGCCACCGGGCCAGGAGCCACCGGGCCGTTGCGGCGGATGGCCCGTATTCTTGCTACGTTCCATGTCTGATTTCCCAACAAGACTTGACATCGCACGTCTTGCCGAAGAGGCAAGACCAAGGTCGCCCGAACAAAATCACCGCATCTTATCGAAACTACCCCTGTCGATGCCCCGCTCTCCAGCCGTGATACTGTTGTACCGCGATCCAGGCCAGGCAACATTGTTTGTTCGGTTGCTCCTGTTCGTCCGTATGCGGCTCGTCCGGCACCGCACCGAAAGCGTCCCTTCCGCGTGCGTGGCTGCACGGGCCGCTCCGGCCGGTCCTCTGGCTGGCCGCACCAGCCTGATATCGACACAGCCCACGGACCGGGCAAGTATTCCGGCGGCAACGAAAGGAAACACCGATGGAAGCCTTGCTGCCTCTCGCCGAGAAGATCGGCGCGCGCCTCAAATCCCGTGGCGAGACGATCGGCATTGCTGAATCCTCCACCGGCGGCCTGCTGTCCGCCGCGTTGCTGTCCGTCAGCGGCGCCTCGGCCTATTTCCGCGGCGGTGGCGTGATCTACACAGCCTTCGCGCGGCAGGCGTTTCTGGCGATCCCCAACCCACTGCCCGCGCCGATCGAGCGCGCTTCGACCGAAGCATACGCCCTGCTTCTGGCAGACACGGTCCGGGCCAGGTTGGACACAAGCTGGGGACTGGGGGAAACCGGGGCGACCGGCCCGACCGGCAACCGCTACGGCGACCAGGCGGGACACACTTGCATCGCGGTGACCGGCCCCAGCTTCTCCAAGGTCATCACGCTGGAGACGGGTCAGACGGATCGCATCGCCAATATGCGAACCTTTGGCATCAGGGCCCTGGAACTGCTGGCCGAAGCGCTTGGTTAGAGCAACATCAACCTGACCGGGGAGGTCTGGCTGATAAAGTTGCTCGCTATAGAGCGGTTTCCGTTCGCCTTGGCTCACGGAACCCGCTCTACCTCATTGTTTGATCGGATGACTAACCGTTCCGGTGATGCCACCTACTCGGATCATGCTTGTCTTATGACTTTCCCTGCGTTTCGGGGATAGTGGTTCACCATTGGCGGGTTGCAACCCGCCAATGGTGAAGGGGGACGGATCGGGATCATGCCGGTCGGGTAGGACCGAGTTAGAGTTTGATCGCCCCCTCCTTTGCTTGAGGCTCGAACGGATACCAGGGGTGTCTGACGCCCCGGATGACAAGCATGGGACAGGAAAAGATGGGCGACCTTATAGCACCAACACCGACGCAGATCACCATCGGCATCGACATCTCAAAACACCGCCTCGACGTTCACCAGCATCCGCAGGGCATCGTCAAACAGTTCGATAGCGATCGTAAAGGCATTGCCAAGCTGATCGCCTGGATAACCCCGCGACAGCCAACCCGCATCGTCTTCGAGGCGACAGGCGCTTATCATCGTGCATTGGAAATGGCCCTGGGCAAGGCCGGCCTGCCAGCCGTCAAAGTCAACCCGCTCCAAGCGCGCCGCTTCGCCGAGGCAACCGGTAAACGCCTGAAAACCGACCCAGTCGACGCCGCCATGCTAGCCCGCTTTGGCGCGACCATGCAGCCGGACATTCCACCCGCCAGAGATCAAACCATTGATACCCTGGGCGAACTTCTGGCCGCGCGACAGGCGGTGGTGAAGGATCAAACCGCCGCGCTCAATCGCAGCAAGACCCTGACATTGGCCCTGCTCAAGCAGCAAAGCCAACAACACCTGAAGCAGATCCAGGTCCAGATCGAGGCGATCGACCGCGAGCGGGCAACCATCATGGCGGCCAACGCGAGGCTCAAGGCCCGATCCGACATCCTTGTCAGCATGCCTGCCTTTGGCGCCACCACCGCCTTCGCCCGGCTCATCATGATGCCAGAGCTCGGCTCGATGCACGCCAAACAGACTGGCAGTCTCGGAGGCCTGGCGCCGGTCTCCAGGCAGTCAGGCAACTGGACCGGCAAAAGCTTCATCCAGGGCGGACGGGCAAACCTCAGGCAAGCTCTCTATAGGCCCGCTCTCGTCGCCATTCGCTTCAACCCGCCGCTCAAGGCAAAATACCTGGCCCTGCGCGCAGCCGGAAAGCCCGCCAAAGTCGCCATCGTCGTCATCATGCGCAAGCTACTCGTCACCGCCAACGCGCTGCTCCGCGATAACCGCAAATGGACGCTCGAAGCCGCTTGACCAAAACGGATACTCTAGTGGTCCGATCCCGACAGACGCATCCTCGCGGTCGGGTGAATCGGCCCACCAAATCAAGTGCTAGTGGCAAAATTGGACGGACCTTTCCGTCGGATTTTGTCCACTAGCCGGCCGCCCGCTCCATCGCGGCGGACCAGGCGCGCCGCGATGATCGGTGATGGGCGTGGCAGATCGCCACGGCAAGCGCGTCCGAGGCGTCGGCTCGCCGGATCGTCGCACCCGGAAGCAGCCGGCGCACCATCATGGCAACCTGTTCTTTCTGCGCCCCGCCGGTGCCGACAACCGCCAGCTTGACGGTCTTGGCAGCGTATTCAGTGACCGGTACCGCGGCCAGCGCCGGGATCAGCAGCGCCACGCCGCGGGCATAGCCCAGCTTCAACGTCGCCGCGCCGTTGCGATTGACATAGGTCTCCTCGACCGCCGCCTCGGCCGGAGAATGCAGGCGGAGCAACGCCACCAGCGCGTCATGCAGGATCTTCAACCGTGCCGGCACGGCCTGCGTGTTATCGGTCGCGATCACGCCGTCGGCGACATGTTGCAGGCGATTGCCATCAACATCGATCAGACCCCAGCCGGTAAAGCGCAGACCGGGATCGATGCCCAGCAGCCTAATCATTAACGGCCAACAGCCTAATCATTAACGAATCGTGTTCCTCGATCGGAAGCTTCATGCTTATACGGATGCCGCGGGACATGCCATGCCAACCAGGCCGAAATATCCAGCCGGCGTCCGAGCCGCATCAGGAAGGGCCAGCCGAGGATGAAGATCTGCGTCGTGACGCCGTACTTCGAGACGCAGGCAGCTTGGCTTCGCCAGGCGCATGTCAGTGTCCGCGGACAGACCATTCCCGCCCACCACGTTCTGGTCTGCGACGGATCGGGACCGGCTCAGATCGACGCGTTCGCCGGCACCCACATCGTCCTTCGGCGCAACTACCGCGACTATGGCAATACCCCTCGGTTGATCGGTTGCTATAGCGCGGTCGCCGGTGGCGCCGATGCGATCGCGTTCCTGGACGGCGACAACTGGTATCAGCCGGACCACCTGGAGAGCCTGCTGCGCTTCGCCCGCGACAATCGGCTCGATGCCTGTTCCTCCGCCCGCATGCTGTACCGGCCGGACGGCTCCCTGATGACAAAATGCACCACGGTCAATGGCCGGCCCTACGTGGATACGAACTGCCTGCTGGTGATGCGGCCCGCCTTCCAGCACATGATCGCGTGGGTGCTGCACGCACAGGACGTGGCGGCCGAGGTGGACCAGCAGGTCTGGAGCCACCTGAAGCATGCGGGCGTTCGCCTCGGGTTCCTGGACAAGGCCACGCTGTGCTACCGCACCCGCCATGCCTCGCATTACCGGCTAATGGGTGAAATGCCTCCGGTCGCGGCGATCGACCGCATCGATCCGAACGGCGAACATTATCACTAGCACCGCCGTCAGCCGGACAGGGTCTGCATCACCGCATCCGGGATATCGCAATTGGCATAGACATTTTGCACGTCGTCGTTCTCGTCCAAGGCATCCAGCAGCTTCAGCAGGCCGGCCGCCCGATCCTCATCCAGTGTCACCAGCATAGTCGGCCGCCAATCCAGGCGGGCGCTTTCCGGCGCGCCAAAGCGAGCCTCAAGCAGATCGCGAACCGCGAAGAAGTCCTCGATCGCACAGCTGACGTCGTGCGTCTGACCGTCGCTTTCAGCATCTTGCGCACCCGCCTCGATCGCCGCTTCAAGCATATCATCGGCACTGGCGACGGCGGCCGGGTAGCGGATCGTGCCCAGCCGGTTGAACATGAAGCTGACCGAGTTTGTCTCCCCAAGCGTACCGCCATGCTTGGAGAACGCCGAACGCAGGTCGGACGCGGTGCGGTTGCGGTTGTCGGTCAGCGCCTCGACGATCACGGCCACGCCGGCTGGCCCGTAGCCCTCGTATCGAACGTCAGCATAGTCATCGCCCGCACCCGCGCCGGCCGCCTTCTTGATCGCGCGATCGACGGTGTCCTTGGGCATGTTGGCCTGGCGCGCCGCCGTCACCGCCGCGCGCAGCCTTGGGTTGGCGCCAGGGTCCGGAAGGCCGTGACGGGCGGCAACGGTGATTTCACGGATCAGGCGCGCGAACTGACGCGCGCGACGGGCATCCTGAGCCCCTTTGCGGTGCATGATATTCTTGAACTGGGAGTGGCCTGCCATGGGTCCGTGATCAGCTCGATGTGGTTGGTTCGGGTCTTAATATAGCGCGCCGCCGCCGCGGGAAACGGCCAGGCAAGAGCGACCGGTTTTGCCCAATGACGCTGCCGGATCGACCGGTCAGAAACTTGGACGTCCGGCTCAGGCCGCGCGGCGTCTCGTGTCCTGGATCAGACGCTCGCCATGGTAGCGCGAACCTTTTGATCCCGAACACGCGCTCTTGGGTTTCAGCGGCCTGCTTATCCCCGGCGTCCGTCGCACGATGCGCTGAACTTCGGCGGCAGGACAACTACCCAACGGGCATTGCCTGCGCCAGGCGCCCGCCGATGCGGATCGGCTCGATCCGACGCGCCAGCCCGGTGGTGTCGTCGGTTTCGACGAACACGCCGCAGACGGTTGCCTCGCCTTCCGCCGGTCCCAGCTTCTCGCCTGGCATCTTGCGCCAGAAGCGCAGCGTGGCACCCTCCTTCGCCATGCCGATGACGCTGTTATAATCGCCGCACATCCCGGCATCCGACTGAAACGCGGTGCCCCCCGGCAGGATCTGCGCGTCGGCCGTCGGGCAATGCGTGTGAGTGCCCACAACGAAGGACATCTGCCCGTCGAAGCTGTGTCCGTAGGCCATCTTCTCGCTGCTTGCCTCGGCATGGATATCGGCGACGATCGCTTGGACGGATGCGCCCAGGCGGTATTTCGACAGCACCTCCGCGGTGCCGCGGAACGGGCAGTCCAGCGGATCCATGAACAATCGCCCCATTGCTTGCAGCACCAGCACCTTCCGGCTGTCGCGCAGGGTCACCAGGACCGAACCGCTGCCCGGCGTTCCCGGCGGGTAGTTGAGCGGTCGCAGCAATCGTGGAGTCTCGGCGATATAGGAGATGATCTCCTTGCGGTCCCAGGCGTGGTTGCCGAGGGTGATGACGTCAGCCCCGGCGGCGAACAGGGCGCGCGCCATGTCGGGTGCGAGCCCGAACCCATGGGAGGCATTCTCGGCGTTGACCACAACGAGGTCGATCCGCAGGTCCTGACGCAGAACCGGCAGGCGCGCCGCGACGGCTTCCCTGCCGGTTCGGCCCAGCACGTCGCCCAGAAAAAGTATCCTCAAATCAGCCTCCGCACCGCAGGATGCCGTTCTCGGTGGCGACGGCATCCAACCGCATGTCGTAACGGCCCACCGGGACGGCGTCCACTTGCTGCGCGGCGAACCCGCAGCCCAGCCGGAACCGTCCGGGCAGTTCGGCGAGGGTCCGATCGTAGAAACCGCCGCCGTAGCCCAGGCGCCAACCGGCCGCATCGAACGCCAGCAACGGGATCAGCAGCGCATCCGGCACCATCACCGGACCGATCGGTCGCATGGTGCCGAAACGCTCCGCGATCAGCGCATCGCCAGGATGCCAGCCCCGGAACGCCAGGGCTTGTCCCCGGCCCGGTGTGACCGGCAACGCCACGGCGATGCCACGACGATGCAGCGCATGCAGCAGCGGTCGGAGGTCGATCTCGTCCCCCACCGGCCAAAAGCCGGCGACAACCGCGCCCAGGGCCGACAGACATTGCCGCAGAACATGGTCCGCCAACGCACGGCCACATGATTCGGCATCGAGGCCCGTTCGGCGCGCCATCGCCGCTTGTCGCGCCGTGCGCTTGGCCGCCTCAAGCTCATCGGTTCCGGGTGCGGGGATCATGTGCGGAGCCACCCTGGCCGTTGGCGTTACCATCCTCCCAGAGCCTGCTTGTGCAGGTGGGCACCGGGTATCGAGACCAAGATCCCGACAGAGCCAGCTCCCGAGGAAGATGCTTAGTGGCCCAGGGGATGAGTTACCTGACGCACCGGGCAGCTCCGCGATCGTTATCTAGGAATGCTCGAGACCTTCGGCAATCTCTTCCGCGCGTTTGGCCATGCGATGGAGCTTCCGCCCGAGCTTCTGATCGGTCCTGGGCTGCTGCCCGGGGACGGCTTCGGCCGTCTGCAGCTTGTTGCGTAACTCAAATATGTCATCCGCCATCAACAAGGCCGCCATCACCAGCATGCGGGCTTCGCCGCTTGGTCCGGCGGCCAGGCGCACCCCATCGATGCGGCGGGTCACCTCCGCGCCCATGGCCTCCAGATGCTGCTCCTCGCCGTCCTGACAGCCAAGGGTGTAGGCATAGCCATTGATGCGAAGCGTCACCTGCGCCATCGCGCCATTCTCCCGTTTCAGTCTGTTTTACCAAGGGCGGCTCGCAATCGGCCGATCAGCAAGTCGAGGCGTTCGGCGATTTCCGGTACCGACAGGTCGGCGTCGGGCGGCGGGGCGTGCGGCGACGTCGGTGGCACGGCGGCGAGGTGCGCGATACGCTCCAGCGCGGCTTCCAACCGGTTTGCCGCCGCGTCCGGGTCCTCGGGCTCGTCCGCCATTTGCGCCGCTGTCTCCTCTCCTGCGGAATAATCAGTGCTGATGCCGCTTGAACCGCACGCGGTCAACAGATTGAAGGATGTCCATGATTATTTATCCGGCGGTGATCGTCCACGGGGCAACCGATGCCAGAGCCGCGCTGGCCCCTGGGCTGCCGGTTACGCTGTTGTCCGCACCCGGCGCCGGGGCCTTCGCCGCCTGCCTGTGGTGGCGGCAGATCGTCGCCATGGCCCGTGCGGATCATCCCGAATCCGGCGCGATCGACATCCTGGACTGCGCCGATGCATCCGGCATGGCGATGGGCGCACTGCGGGCCGGCGTCTGCCGGCTGGTGTTGTGGCCGAATGCGCCCGGGTGGCAAAGCGTGGGCGCGATCGCCGGGCAGCAGGGCGGTTTCGTTCTGGCGCGGGCGCCGGCCGCGCTTGATATGGCAGAGCGGAACGCAATTCGGCGATTACAACCATGGTTGCGGCAAGCCGCCTCTGACGGCGGGTGACAGCCACCCTTGCCTGAGCTAGTACCGACGCACAGTTAACAGGGCTGAATGCTGGAAAGGACCGGTTCGATGCGGGTAACCCAAAAGGTAAAAAGGATTCTCGACTGGTACGAGGGCGACAACCCCGGGGTCAAGGCCAATCTGGCTCGCATCCTGTCCACCGGTCGGTTGGGAGGCACCGGCAAGGTCCTCATCCTTCCGGTCGACCAGGGCTTTGAGCACGGGCCGGCCCGCAGCTTCGCGCCGAACCCGCCAGCCTATGATCCGCATTATCTTTACCAGTTGGCGATCGAGGCGGGCCTGAACGCCTATGCCGCGCCACTTGGGATGATCGCGCAAGGTGCCGACACCTTTGTCGGGCAGATCCCGACCATTCTGAAATGCAACAGCTCCAACAGCCTGGCGACCAACAAGGACCAGGCGGTTACCGCGGGCGTCAAGGACGCGCTCCGGCTGGGCTGTTCCGCGATCGGCTTTACCATCTACCCCGGCAGCGAGTTCGCCTTTGCCCAGATGGAGGAACTGCGCGAATTGACGCTGGAGGCGAAGGACGCCGGCCTGGCCGTCGTGGTCTGGAGCTATCCGCGTGGCCCCCATCTGGACAAGGCCGGCGAAACCGCCGTCGATATCTGTGCCTACGCCGCGCACATGGCCGCCCTGCTCGGTGCCAACATCATCAAGGTCAAGCCGCCCACCGCCGTGATCAGCCTGGAGGCGGCGAAAAAGACCTACGAGAAGTTCGACGGTTCAACCATGGCGAAGCGGGTCGAGCACATCATGCAAGCCTCATTCGCGGGCAAGCGCGTCGTGGTGTTCTCCGGCGGCGAGAACAAGGACCTGGACGGCATCTACGATGAGGTGCGCGGCATTCGCGACGGCGGCGGCAATGGCAGCATCATCGGGCGCAATACCTTCCAGCGCCCCAAGGAAACCGCGCTGGAGATGCTGAGCAAGATCGTCGACATCTACCTTGGCAAGGCGTGAGCTCATGGCTTCGGTGGACGATGGCGGCCAGCCCGGCTGCCGCGTCTACCTGATCACGCCGCCGAAACTGGATCCCCGGACATTCGCCGATCTGCTGGCCGCGGCACTCGACGGCGGCGATGTCGCCGCGGTGCAGCTTCGGCTGAAGGGTGTCAGCGACGATGTCTGGCATCAGGCGATCGACCTGTTCAGGCCCTTCTGCCAGTCGCGCGGGGTGGCGTTTCTGCTCAACGATCGTGCCGATCTTGTCAAGGCGACCGGCTGCGACGGTGTCCATGTCGGGCAGGACGACATGCCTGCCCGGGAAGCGCGCCGGCTTATCGGGCCGGACCTGACGCTGGGGGTCACCTGCAAGGGAAGCCGCGATCTCGCGATGCAGGCCGGCGAGGACGGAGCCGATTACGTTGCCTTCGGGGCTTTCTATCCCTCCACGACCAAGCAGGTGAGCGGGTTGCTTGATCCCGAAATACTGCAATGGTGGTCCGAGATGATGGAGCTTCCGAGTTGTGCGATCGGCGGCATCACGGCGGAGAACTGCGGACCATTGGTCCGCGCGGGGGCGGACTTCCTGGCGGTGGTGGGATGTGTCTGGAACCACCCGCAGGGGCCGGCGGCAGGGGTCAGGGCGCTGAATGCCGCGATCCGGGATCCGGCCCGCGCCGCCGCCGCCCCGGAAACGGCGGCGCGGGCATCAACGCCAGCCTCTGGCAGCGCCAGCTGATTGCGCCAGTGCCGGCTGCCGGGCACCGGAATCCGCGCAGATGATCGTGCGGTCCGGCGAAGGGCCACGGCTCGGAATTGTTGCATTCCAGCGTGCGGTTAGCGACCGGCCGCATCTAAATGCCTCGACGGTGATCCGTCACCATGATTGGCTGTGGGCCAACCTGATCCCAAATTGCTCAGTGAAGGTTGCGAGTACCCCTGAGCTACCAACCGCTGCGTCGTAGGCAGCCTGTACCACTCGTCAAACGTCGGTTTCGATAAACAACAGCGCGGCAACTCGATCGGCTTGCGTGCTGACTTGGCTGCGGAAACTCCTTTATGCACATCATCCATAACGAGAGGATTAAGCTGCTGGCAGCGCTGCTGAACACTATGGCCGGCTCAAGCTTTGCCATCGGGGTGCTGACGCCGATCGCCGCCGTGTTCTTCTATCGCGCTGCGCCGGCTGATCTCCGGCTTGGCTCGATCGCCGTGGGAATTGTATTTTGGATTGCCAGCGCGGCGGTCCTACATATTGCCGGCTGGGTCGTGATTGGAGGACTTCGCGAATGACCAGTATCGAATGGTTGGCCTTTGTCATCATGCCGGTCTCGGTCGCGGCGCTGGGCTGCCTCGTCGCCTGGCTGGGCCTGCGGTTCACCCCGTGAGCGGGTTCCGGCACCCCCGCGGAGCAAATTAGATCCGGGATCGTCAGGCATGTTCTGTCACTTCGCCACTGCCGACGTGTTCACCGACCGCCTCTTCGGCGGCAACCCAGTCGCGGTCATCCTCAATGCGGAAGGCCTCCCAACAGAGGTGATGCAGGCCGTCGCCTCCGAATTTAACCTCTCGGAGACGACCTTCATTCTGCCCCCGCGCGACCCTGCTCACGCAGCGCGCGTACGCATTTTCACCCCTCGCGTTGAGGTGCCATTCGCCGGCCACCCGAATGTCGGGACGGCCTTCGTGCTGGCGGGGGAGATCATAGCGCGCAAGGAAACGGTGCCAGACCAGCTCGTGTTTGAGGAGGAAGCAGGCTTGGTCCCTGTGCGGCTGTTTCGCGACGGCAGCAACGTGGTGGGCGCGGAGTTGACGGCGCCAGAGCCGCTGTCGCGCCGCCGAGGCCTCACGCCGGAAGCGGCTGCGGCGTTGCTGACGCTGCGACCCGAAGACGTGCTGACCGACGCGCACGGGCCGCAGGTGATCTCGGTTGGATTGCCTTTCCTTGTCGTCGAACTTGGGTCGCGCGATGCACTACGTCGCGCCCGTCCCGATCTGGCCGCCTACGCCGCCTACCTTCCGCTTGACGGGGCTGACGCCGTCTATGCCTACACCCGTGACGTCGGAGGCGATCCGTCGGCGGCGGGCACCGACCTCCAAGCGCGGATGTTCGCGCCGCTCGATGGTATCATCGAAGATCCCGCGACGGGTAGCGCGACGGCAGCGACCGTAGCTCTTCTCGCCGACCTGCGAAGAACGCCGGAGCTGGCCGTGCGGGTCGGACAGGGCGTGGACATGGGGCGGCGCAGCCTGCTGCAGGCGCGTGCGAGGCGGGACGGCTCCTCAATGACCGCGTTCGTGGGCGGGCGCTGTGTGAAGGCGATGACGGGTAGTTTCGCGCTGGGAGGCTTCGGCGAGCTCAGGCCGTTGCGCAATCCGTCGCTAGCAGCCTGTCGGACTTAATAGTTCGCGCAACTATCCCGCCCTAGACGAATCTTGGCAGAAGCAATGTTCCGGTGAGGGCGCTTGTACAGACAGGATATTCCAGAAAATCCCGAATTTCGGCTAAGTCCGACAGGCTGCTAGTGGCGCGGAGCGTTCTTTAGCCCCGGTTGAACCCGCCGATCAGCGATGGCAGCCTGTCGTCACCACAGAAGGACCGCAGCCATGGACCCGACCTTCCTCTCCGCGACGCAATTGGCGGAGCTTGTTCGAAGCCGGAAAATCGGCGCCTTGGAACTGCTGGACCACTATATCCACCGCGTCGAACAGCGCGATGGTGCCATCAACGCCGTCGTCGTGCGGGACTTCGAGCGGGCTCGCGCTCGGGCCGGTGTGCTGGATCGTCAGGCGGACAAGTCCGCGCCGCTGTTCGGGGTGCCAATGACCGCGAAGGAGAGCTTCGACGTCGAAGGCCTGCCGAGCACGCGCGGACACATGGCAGCGAAGGATAAGCCGGTTCGAAAATCCTCGATCGCCATACGCCGGCTCCAGGCCGCGGGTGCGGTCGTGTTCGGCAAGACCAATGTCCCGGTCGATTTGGCGGACTGGCAAAGCTATAATCCGGTCTACGGCACGACCTCCAACCCTTGGAACACGGATCATACGCCAGGCGGCTCATCCGGTGGCTCAGCCGCGGCCCTGGCGGCCGGGTTGACCGGGCTTGAGATTGGCACCGACATCGGCGGGTCTATCCGGGTGCCGGCGCATTATTGCGGCGTCTACGGCCACAAGCCCACGTTCGGGCTGCTGCCGAACTATGGCGACCCCGCCACCAGCGCCGCCGCCGGAACGGACATTTCCGTGCTGGGTCCGCTGGCACGATCGGCGTCCGACCTCGCCGTCGCGCTGGACATCCTGGCCGGTCCCGACCCCGATGAGACCGCGATGACCATGACATTGCCGGCGCCGCGCTTCCACGGCCTGCGCGACTTGCGGGTCGCGGTCTGGGCAGAGCAGCCCGGTCAGGCTACCGACACTGAAACGACTGCCAGGCTGCTGGAACTCGCCGATGCGCTTGAACATGAGGGCGTCACTGTCAGCCGCACCGCGCGTCCCGCTTTCGACCCGACCGAGGCGTATCACCTCTACCTCCAGCTTCTGGATGCCGCCTGGAGCGGCCGGCTTTCCGAGGATGCGCTAGCCAGCAAACGCAAACGCGCCGCAGCGTTGGCCGATAGCGACGCCAGCGCCGATGACATCATGGTTCGCATGGTCGATGTCACCCATCGCAGCTGGCTCGGTCTTAACGAAAGGCGCTTTCAATGGCGGCGGGCCTGGTCCGCCTTCTTCCGCGAATGGGACGTGCTGCTGTGTCCGGTGATCGCCACCGCGGCGCTGGCGCATCGTCAGGACGGGGAAACCTGGACCCGGCGGATGATCGTCGACGGTAAGGAAATCGCCTACAACGACATGCTGTTCTGGCCGGGCCTGACCGGCGGCTATCACCTGCCGGGCACCGTGGCGCCAATGGGCCTGACCAAGGCGGGTCTGCCTTTAGGTGTTCAGATCGCCGGGCCGATCTACGGCGACCGCTCCACCATCGCGGTGGCCGCACTCCTCGAACAGGCGTGGATGAAGTTCCAGCCGCCACCGGAATGGTAAGTCGCAATGACGGCGCTCGCCGCGTCCTGATGCCATTCAGGCGGGGCGCTGGTCGTGTCCCTGATCAGAAGTTCGCCATGGTGCGCGAAAATCCTATTCAGGACAGGAGCTTATTGTTTCGGTAACCCGCTGATCCCCTGCGTCTCTCGCATGATGCGACGAACGCCGGGTGCGGGACACTAGAGCACCCTAGCCTAAGGTTGACTGATAGCCTGCCGCGCTGAGGTAACGAGCACATTCATCTGGCTTGAACTCATCGAGCGACGCGCCGAGAGCGGCATCGACGTCTTCGATGCTGCGGGCATCGGCCTTGCGCAGCAGGGCCTTGATCTTGGCGAACACCTGCTCGATCGGGTTCAGATCAGGGCTGTAAGCGGGCAGGAACAGCAGCAGCGCACCGGCGGCACGAATGGCTGCACGGATCGCCTGGCGCTTATGGCTGCTGAGGTTGTCCATGATGACGACATCGCCTGGCCGTAGCGTTGGCTCCAGGAACTGCGTGACCCAGGCGAGGAAGCTGATGGCGTTGATCGGCTGTCTCAGCACGCACGGTGCGACGATGCCGTCGCAGCGCAATGCGGCGACGAAGGTCAATGTCTTCCAGTGCCCGTATGGCACCTTGGCGATCAGGCGCTCCCCGCGCGGGCAGCGGCCATGCGTGCGGGTCATGTTGGTCTTCACCCCGTCGATCGCCTCTTCGGCGCTCAACCATCGATGAAGACCAGACGCTTGGGGTCAATCTTGTCCTGATGTTGTCGCCACTGGCGGCGGCGACGCGCGACATCGGGCCGGTCTTGCTCGCTGGCGCGTAGGCTTTTTTTTAAGCTGAGCCCGGTATCGGCGACGATACTCCAGACAGCGAACGAACTGCCCTTGGCACCACGCGCCTGCAGTTCCGCCGCCAGCGCGCGCAGCGTGAGATCGGGTTTCTCGGCCAACCGCGCGGTGATCCAACGGCGGTGCGCCTCCAGCGTAAACGCCCGCGTGCCCGCCATCGGCTTCGCCTTCGGACTGCCGGTCTCGCGCGCCCGTCTGGCCCAGCGTAGCGCCGTCGACTCGCCGATGCTGAAGTGTTTTGCCGCTTCGCGGCCACTCATGCCTGTTGTCATCGCAGTGACAACGCGCTCACGCAGCTCCAGCGAATAGGGACGGCCCATCGATGCTGGCCTCCAGGTCCAGCCAGCATCTTGAATCAGACTTCACGCCCGTTGCCACCTCACAAGAGAGTCAACCTCAGGCTAGCGTGCTTTAAAGTCACCAACCCTGTGGAGAGGGCGCACACCATGACCAAGCGGCAAGTCAGGAGCAAAGCCAGCGAGCTCAAAGCGATCCTGTCGGGCGATGATGATTTTTTGCGGACGGCGGTGCGGACAGCGATCCAAGCGGCGCTGGAGGCGGAAATGACGGAGGCGTTGGCAGCGGAACGGAGTGAGAGGGTGGACGGCCGCCAGGGCTACCGCGGCGGCTTCTACAGCCGCTCGCTTATCACCCAACGCCGCTACCCCATCAACCGACATGCTTGCCTCCATGTATCCCGAGGCCCCCACGCACTGAGCAGTTGGGGCAATTCGCCTGCCTAGTCAGAGTGTTGATTTATCGATCATTCGCTGCCTGTCCACCGGGCAGGTCCTGCCTACCGGCACAAACGACCGGCCAGGTCGTGCCGGTCGGGGCTCGCAGGGGACGCAGCCAGACCTGGTACACGGTCGTGAGGCTCTCGGTCACCGCCAGCCGCGATCGCGGTCGGAAGGCCATAGCATAATCAAGACGGCCATTCGGAATCCGCCTGCCAAACGCTGATGCGGCCGTTGCCCAGGCCGGCGCGTGACCGGCCTGGGGGCGGATACATCCGCGAACGCTCAGTCAGAATCAGGCCAACGCTCCGCCCGACAGGTCCGAGGTCTTGTGCTGCAGGCTCGCCACCAGGGCATTGCCTCCACCATGGGCCAGGAGGTGGCGGAAGTCGGAACGCTGCACCGCCACCCGGCTGATCGACCCATTGGCGAGCACATCGACAACCTTCCACCCAGCTGGCGTCTGTTGCATCACATAGTCAAGATCGTTTGGATCGCCACTAACCGGGATGATTTGACTCTGCACCACGGTTCGGCCCGCGCCAACACTGCGCGTATCCGGCGAGACGCTGAACTTCTGACTGTTATAGTTGTCGAAGTTCGCGACATAACTTGCCACGGTGTAGCTGCGGAACGCACCCAGCAGCTTGGCACGCTCATCGGCGGAGAGGTTTGCCCAGTTGGGACCAACGGACAGCGACAAAACCGCTTGCAGGTCGAACGCTCGGTCCACCGCAGGCGCCAATGCCTCAAACCGATGGCTGAAATCAACACTTCCACCGGTTTTCATCGAGGCCAGAAGCGCCTGGTTGAAACGCTCGATCGTCGCGATTGGACCGGTCTGCGCCTGGGCGGCCCAAGCCGGCCTGCCCAGCGATGCCGTGCCGGCTATCAGCAGGCTAAAGCCGATCAACGACCGCCGGCTTAATCCCGAAGCGGCGGCGGTATTGGCGTTACCATTTGTGAACATTACAGGGATCCTTAACTCATTCAATGTCGGCAGCGTTGCTGTCTGCAAGCCTTTCGCAACGAATTAACCCTGCGAACGGGTTTGCCAGGGTCCGGCTCTCGTTGCCTTTCGAGCCGGCGGTCAGACGCGGACGACGGAACCTTTCTTACGTCTGCGGAGAATAAAGGGATCACCCGGCGGAGATTTAATCAATCCTCAGTGCATATGATCTATGCGTTCGTCGGACAAATCCGCACGCGAGCGAGATGCTTAAGCTACCAAGCGATGCTCGTCATGCCGAAGAGCCAGGCCATTTGGCGGTGCCGTATCGCGCAGCGCAGCGGGGTCAATCGCTGTTCACTTGAGGTATCCGATCGACGCGCCGGGGCGCGGCCGCCGGGCGTGTCTCGCGCTGGTCTGCGGTGGGACACTAGACCGAGGCCGTCCGCTGCCCTTTGCGGATCGTCAGGCTCTGGTATGGTTCGCGCAAGTTCACCAAGATCCTGAGACGTCGCATTGTCGTGCCAATCCACCTCTCGCGGAGACGTGCATCATGCCTGGCTATGAGAACATCATCGTCGAGACCCATGGCCGGGTTGGTCTGATCCGGCTCAACCGACCCGCCGCGCTGAACGCGCTGTGTGACGCGCTAGTGCACGAGATGGGCGAGCAACTGCTGGCCTTCGACGCCGACAAGAAGATCGGCGTCATTGTCATAACCGGGAGCGATCGGGCGTTCGCCGCCGGTGCCGACATCAAGGAGATGCGCGAGCGAAGCAACCCGGCGGCGATGGTCGAGGACTTTATCGGTGCCGGATGGGAAACCGTGACGCGGATCAAAAAGCCGGTGATCGCGGCTGTCGCCGGGTTCGCGCTGGGTGGCGGCTGCGAGCTGGCGATGATGTGCGACATGATCTTCGCGGCCGAAACGGCGAAGTTCGGGCAGCCGGAGATCAATCTTGGCGTCCTTCCCGGTGCCGGGGGTACCCAGCGGCTGACACGCGCCACGGGCAAATCCAAGGCGATGGACATGGTGCTGACCGCGCGGATGATGGACGCCGCGGAGGCCGAACGGGCCAATCTGGTCAGCCGGGTGTTCCCGCCCGAGCAATTGCTGCCGGAGGTCATGAAGATCGCCGAACGGATTGCCGACCTGTCGCCGGTGGCGGTGCAATTCGCCAAGCAGGCGGTCAACCGAGCGTTCGAGTCGACGCTGGCCGAGGGCGTGCGGCACGAGCGTGCCTTGTTCCTGTCGTTGTTCGGCACCCCGGATCAGCGCGAAGGCATGGCCGCGTTCGTGGAGAAGCGCAAGCCGCGTTTCCAGATCGGATAGTGGCTCTGCGCCAGGATGCGCCCTGTGCAGCAAATTGAAGTCCCGGGGGATCGAATTGAAGTCTCGGGATCGAAAAAAACATCGAATACCGCTTAATATTAATTCTTTTTCGTCCAATAACGCCGTTTTCACATCTCATTACCGGGATTTCTCTCGATTTGTTTTCTTCGATCGAGTAGATGAAGGCATGGAGAAAAGCCTGCCCGCATCGCTTGTCACTGCTCATGCATCCGGATGGACTGGTGCGTCCCGCCCGATGGAGATCAACCTGCTGCTGGTCAGCCGCAATGCGGCCTGGTTCAGGGCCGTCGACGGAGCAGCGCGTGAACTCGGGGGTGGCGATGTGCTGACCTGCGATGCCCGTGGCGCCCTCGCTCGGCTGGCCGGGACGACCTCACATTATTCCCATCTTCTGGTGGACCGGAACGATGCCGAGGGGCTTTTCGATGAACTCGCCGATCTCGCTACTGAAGTCGCGGCACCGGATACGGATGTCCTCGTGCTGGGTTCGGCCGATGTGAAACATCCCCGTATTCGGGCCGTGCGCAACCCAACGCCCCGGTCCGTCGCGGAGGCCTTGATGGCAAGTTCGCCGCCGCGCGGTGGCCCGGCAATGGATCTGGCCGAACTGACCGCCGCGCTGAAAGGCACGATGATCGAGACCCGCTATCAACCGATCATCCGCATCGCCGATCGCCGCCCGGTTGGGCTGGAGGCGCTGGCCCGCCTGAATCACCCGCAACGCGGCACGCTGGCGCCCGATCGTTTCGTGCCGCAGATCGAGGATGCCGGTCTCGCCGCCGAACTGACCGGCCTGGTGTCGGCCCGGGCATTCGCCGATCTCGCCGGGCAGTTCCTGACCGCGCGGGGGTTGCGGATGTCGGTGAACTTCCCGCTGGACGTGCTGTTGCAGCCGGCCGCGCTGGACCGCTTGGAAGAGCAGCGGATCGCCGCCGGGCTGCCCGCCGACCGCATCGTCATCGAGTTGACCGAGAGCCGCCCGGTCGACGACATTCCCATGCTGCGCCGTTCGCTGGAGCGGTTGCGCCGCATGGGCTACGGCGCCGCGATCGATGACGTCGGTCCCGCCGTGCCGCGACTGGCGCCGCTGCTGGAGTTGCCGTTCACCAGCCTGAAGCTGGACAAGGAATTGGTGCAGAACGTGATCGAGGCGGCGGACATCAAAGCCTTTCTGGCCGAGACGATCATCCAGGCGAAAGCGCACGGTCTGACGGTGGTCGCCGAGGGTGTGGAAACCGAGACGATATGGGATCAGATGCGCGACCTTGGGGCCGACGAGGTTCAGGGTTTCCTCGCCGCCCGCCCGCTTTCCGTTGCCGCCGTGCCGATCTGGTGGGATGCGTGGATGGGACAGGCCACTGGCCAGGTCACGCCGAACGCGTGACCGCTGCCCGCGCCTACGCCGCCATCAGATAACACCCTCTTCACTCAGACGCTGGATGTCGGAGGGCGTCTTGCCCAACAGTTCGGTCAACAGCCAAATGTTGTCCTCGCCGTAGCCGGGGGCGCCGCGATCGATCGGCCCGCCGATATAGCCAGGGGTGGCTGAGAACTTCATCGGCAGTTCGTAGATCGGCCAGGTGCCGATCTTGGTCCCGGTTACCTCGGTCAGCCATTTCAGATGGCGAAGCTGCGGATCGTTGTCGCAGCGATCCTCGGCGTTCTGACAGACCCCGGCGGGAACAGCGGCGGCCTGCAGCGTCATCATGATCGTTTCGGCATCGCGGGTCGCGGTCCAGGTGCCGATCGCTGCCTCCAGTACGTCCTGATGCGCCAGGCGATCGCGCAGCGTGGCGAAGCGCTGGTCGTCGAGCCATTCGGGATGACCGGCCGCACCGGCCAGGGCCTGCCATTCCTCTTGCGTGAAGCAGGCGATGGCAATCCAGCGGTCGTTGCCCTTGCAGCGGAAAGCGTTGTGCGGCGCTGCCAGCTTATAGGGCGAGCGGTTGCCGAAGCGGCGCCACTCCCGCCCATTCGCCGACCAATCCAGGATGGCGGTGCCGGTTAGGAAAAGGCCCGACTCGCATTGGGATGCGTCGATCCACTGCCCCTGACCGGTGCGGTCACGATGATACAGCGCACCAAGCAATGCCAGGGCATAGCCATAGGCTCCCATCCAGTCGAGGTAGGAATAACCCCAGCCGACCGGCATGGCGGGTTCGGGAAGACCGGACATGTCCGCCTGGCCGCCGAACGCCGCGGCAACCGGACCAACGGTACGCATCCGCCCGTAGGTGCCATGCGCACCCATCCCGGCCTGCTGGATGTAGATGATGTCGGGGCGGATCCGCTTCATCACGTCGTAACCGAGGCCGAGGCGTTGCAGCACGCCGGGCGAGAATCCCTCGGCGACGATGTCGCAGATGCGCACAAGGTCCTTGGCGATCGCCAGTCCCTTCGGGTGGCGGATGTTGAGGGAGATGCCACGTTTGCCGGCGTTCTTGTTGTTGAACTGCCCGCCCATGTCGGGGTCTTTCACCCCCGGCAGCGGACCCGTCGCGGCGGCCCGCGCGGCGCGGCCGCCGATCGGCGCCATGGCGGCGAGACGGGTGTCCGGGTTGTCCTTCCACTCGACCTTGTAGCTTTCGGCGCCCATGGCGGCGAGGAAACGGGTGCCGCCGGCGGAGGCCAGAAACCAGGCGAAATCGAGGATCTTCACACCCTGCAACGGGAATGGCTTGCCGTGCAGCGCGGACAGCCTGGGTGCCCGATCGGTTTTAGGTGCGGCGGGCACCGCGGGCGCGTGGGCAGCCTCGGCCAGCACCGCGGCGGTGTCCTCGCCCAGCAACGGCGCACGCCGGCCGACCTGCCAACTGGTCCGGTTGGTCAACCACTTGCTTGTCGGGTAACGGAATGAACGCTGATGTTCCGGGTGGTAGACGTCGGCAAAGGATCTGCGTTGGATCCAGTGCTCGTCGAGTGCATTCTCATGCGGCTTGCGGATCGGCGCCCACAGCAGGCCGGCTTCCTGCGCCTGTAGCCAGGGCATGTCCTGGTAGGTCCAGGCGCGGGCGAACCGCTGCACGACGTCGATCATGTGGGCGCGCGATTCGTCGCTGGCGGTCGAGCCCGGCACGGCACGCGCCTTCAGGTCGGCATCGGGCGGCGGCGGTTGCAGGTCCGCCTGCATGCCGTATCTTGAAAGTAACGGCACCAGAGCCTTGAGGTCGCGCGCGCCCATGCCGTGGGAGATGTACCAGCGACCGTCCTCGGTGTGCATGATGCTGGGCGAGTGGTTCGGCGTCTCCAGCGCATGGCGGCATGTCAGGCGCCACAGCGGCACCCGCCGCATCACCCAGTGCATGATGTCCAGCTCGGGATTTTTTGAAACCGCCTCGTGCACCGCGACTGAAACGTCCTGACCGTCGCCGGTACGGTGCATGGCGATCAGGGCGGCGATGACGCCGGTGGCGAGTTGCTCGCCCGCGATATGGTAGGCATGCCAGATCTGCGGTGCGATCGGCGGGGTGTCGTAGCGCAGATTTGGGTCGGGGTCGTAACCGCAATTCATCATCACGCCGCCGAGGGCGAGATGGATCAGGTCGGAGGCCTTGAAGTCAGCCCACGGCCCGTCGTCGCCGAACGGCGTCATGCGCGCGGTTATCAGCCTGGGGAACCGTGCGTTCAGCGCCGAGCGGTTCAGTTTCAACGCGGTGTTCAGCGCGCCGCAGGAGGAATCCAGCAGAATATCGGCGCTGTCCAGCAGGCGCAGCAACGTGTCCGGATCAGATTGCAGATCGAGAACAACGGACTTCTTGTTGCGGTTGTAGTTCCAGAAAAACAGAGATCGTTCTGGTCCTGCCTGGTCATCCAGGAATGGGCCGATGCGGCGCGTGGCGTTGCCCTCCGGCGGCTCGATCTTGATAACCTCGCAGCCGAGGCCAGCAAGCAGCAGGCCGGTGTATTCGGCGCGCTCATCGGCGACCTCGATCACCCGCAGGCCGGCAAGCATGCCGGGTCCGGCGTCGCCCATCATCTCGCCGGGACCTTCGCCAACGGGGCCGGTGGATCGATCAGTCATTGCTTGTTTCCTCCGCGAGGATCAGGGACGTGTGCGCGCCAGCATCTCGAGTAAAGTCGCATTGACCGTATCGGCCGATTCGTAGGCGGCCCAGTGACCGGTGTTCGGGATCAGGCGGATGTCGGCATCCGGGCGGTGCGCCCGCAGCGTTGCCACGCGTTCCGGACCCTTTGGATTGGCGGGCGGATCGAACTCACCCCATAGGCCGTTCAACGGCGACTGCAACTGATCGATCGCCTTCATGATCGCGCCACCGCGGGAGATCGCCGGGGTTCGCAGGCGCGATCGAATGGTATTCCAGTCTTGGATCAAAATGGACAGCGCGTCGATCCTGGCTGGATCGGCGATCATCAGGCGGCCGAGGTTGATGCGGTGGGTGTCGTGACGCGGTTGCCCTTCCAGGTGGCGCACCTTCTCCAGCTTGACCGCGGAGCCGACGGCGCCGACGCCGGACGAGCCGATGATGGTGACGGAGCGGACCCGCGTGCCGCGCAGCGCGCCCACACAGGCGGCCATGGTGCCACCAAAGGAGAAGCCGATCACCTGATAGGACGTTGCGCTGCCCAGGATAGCATCAATCCCGTCGGCGACAATCGTTGCGATAGCAAAGGCGTCGTCACCATCGGGGGGGAAGTCCGATTCGCCGAGGCCGGGAAGATCCGGGGCCAGCACACGATAGCCAGGGAGCAAGGCCGGGATGGTGCGGATCCAGTGGCGCCAGGATCCGGCGCCGCCGTGGAACAGGGCGACAACCGGGGCGGTTGCGTCGGATTGGTCCCACATGTGCCAGACCATCTTGCCGTCGCCACACGGCGTTTCGTGCCGGCTCGCCTGCTGCTGGATGCGGTCCAGGACGGCTTGCGGGTCTTCGGCTAACTGGTCGTTCATCCTGGGCGGGTCCTTCGTCTCTGATCGGACCCAAGTTTAGAGACAGGCAAGGCCTGGCGCCAAATCGGGATGCCGGGCGACGGAAACTGTGGTATCGGAGGCCATGACCACGGCACTGCGCCAACCAGGGCAATCAAGTGAACATGCGCTGGGGGGACTCCGGCGCGGGGTGAAGTAGGTTAACAGGACACCTCTTTTAAAGGTGTCCGATGGCCCAGTTGGCGAGTGCTCCCTTTCGGACCCAGTTCGCGTTCCTTCGCCGTTTCCTGCCGTTCGGCCGTGGCATTTCCTTCGCCGTTTCCTGCCGTTCGGCCGTGGCATTCCCAGCCACGACATGCTGTGCGAGGTGATCGCGGCCATCGACCCGGACCTGTTCAAAACATGCTTCGCCAACTGGGTTGAGCGGCTGCGCATCGCCGGGCCGGACACAATCGCCATCGACGGGAAAACCGCGCGGCGCAGCCACGCGCGGTCCAAGGCCCGGGGCCCGCTGCACACGGTGTCGGCCTGGGCCACTGGCCAGCAACTCGTGCTGGGACAGGAGGCGGTGTCCGAGAAGTCCAACGAAATCATTGCAATCCCGCTGCTGCTGCGACGCCTGGAACTGGCCGGCGCCATCGTCACCATCGATGCGATGGGCACACAGACGCAAATCGCCCAGACCATCCTCGACGGTGGGGGCGACTACGCGCTGGTACTCAAGCAGAACCGGCCGGCCACCTACGCCGAAGTCGAGGCGCTGTTCGCAGCCCCGCCGCCGTCGCTGACCATCGGCGTGCATCGGACCATCGACGGCGGGCACGGCCGGATCGAAACGCGCATGCACTTGGTCTGCCATGATGTGGACTGGCTGTTCTCCGACCGCTGCTACCCGCGGGGAGCCGGCATTCCCCGGGCTTGCCATGATCGGCATGGTCGAGAGCCGGACCGAGCGGGACGGCAAGCTCGAACACGAGCGGCGCTATTATCTCTGCTCGACCAAGTTCGACCCCGAGACGTTCGCCCGCGTGGTGCGGAGCCTTTGGGGGATCGAAAACCGCCTCCATTGGGTGCTCGACGTCGTATTCCGCGACGATCTCGCCCGCCTGCGCACTGGGCACGGACCGGCGAACATGGCTGTTGTCAAGCACATGGCGCTCAACCTGCTCAAGCAGGCCAAAGCCAACAACTAGCTTGAAAAACCGCGGAAAGAGAGCCGGGTGGAATACCGACTACCTCACCGCCGTCGTTCAGCAGAACGCGTGAGTGTTCACTCGATTCCCCTGGTGGTGCGGGTTGCGAGCCGACCGGCATGGGTCTTAGCTGTATTGTTCGTGCGTCGCCAAACACAAGGCCGCTGGAAGACCGCGGTGGCAGCGGGGGCGAGACAGGGCGGAACGCACGACCAGGAGGAGAATGAACATGAACGATGTCGTGGCGACAGCGGCTGGCAAATTGGCACATGCCACGCTGGACAATGCAACCTACGTGACGGGGCGGCGGTCCTTCTTCAAATACCGCGATCTTGGCGTGACCGACGCCACCGGCGGCAAGATGCGGGCGCAGGTCACCTCGGCCACCCAGGGTCTGGGCGAGCCGACCGGTTGGCATTATCACCTCTGCGAGCACCAGCTGGTCTATATGCTGAAGGGCTGGGTCGATCTGGAGTTCGAGGACGGCACGAAAGTCCATCTGACACCGGGCTCATCACTGATGATCCCCGGCGGGCTGCGGCACAACGAGACCGCGACGGCGGACGAGCTGGAATTGCTTGAGGTATCCGTTCCGGCGGAGATGAAGACGGTGGCGTGCGAGCCACCGGCTGACATGCGATAGGATCGTCCATGACATAGCACGGTGATCCATCGTCTGATGTTGGCGGTATCCGGTTCAGGCGACGAGATGCGGTCGCGTCGTGTCTCTCGCCTGGCTGTAATCTTATAGCGGTATCGCTCGCGCCGGGTTGGCTTGGACGGTGTCCGACCCAGCTTGCTGCATAGCACAAACCGGGTCACACTCCGGATATGCCGGATGTGCCAGACGCCTCGGTGACGCCAGCCCTGGCCCGGGAACTCCTGGACCTGACGGCACGCCTTGGCGCGCGAGCGGACGAAGATCCGTTCGGCAATCCGGTGTTGCTAGTATCGCTGGCGATCACCCGCCAGATGGACGCCGGCAGCCTGACCGAAGCCGCCATCACCGCGCTGATCCGCTACCTGAGGGATGCCGCCTTCGCCGACCGCGCCAGCCGCATCGCCAATTACCTCGGTGGCATCGACACCAAAACGAATGATCGGATCCTGGCAGGCCTGGCGCAGCAATTGCTTAGGCCCGATCCGAACGACAGCCCGGTTCGCTGGGCGGAATACCAGGCCCTGACCGAACGAACCCGCTTCGCCGCGGTGTTCACCGCGCACCCGACGTTCTCGCTGCCGCTGCCGGTCAATCGGGCGTTGGCCGAAGCCGCCTGCGGCCGCCCGGCACCCGCGTTCGAAACCCATCGGCCGCCGCCGATCACGCTGCGCAGCGAGTTCGATCAGGCCGCCGCGGCGATCGCCAACGGGCGCGACGCCATCGACCGGTTCAACGCGGCCTTGATCTCGGTCGCGCGCGGGGCCTGGGCCGATCGATGGACCGAACTGACGCCGAGTCCCGTCGTGCTGTCCAGCTGGGTTGGCTATGACACCGATGGTCGCACCGACATCGGCTGGTGGGACACGCTGCGGCTGCGCCTGGAAATGAAGCGGCTGCAGCTTGCGCGGCTGCACGCGCAGGTGCTCCCACTACCCAGCGCGAACGCCCTCGCCGAACGGGTGGCCGAAGCGCGGCACGCCGTCGACCGGCAGATCGAGCTGTGTCCCGATCAGCCGGAGCCGGCGCGCGTCGCCGCCTTCGCGCACGCGCTGGTCAGCAGCCGGGACACCGCCCTGACCACCCCGGCGCCGCTGCTGCCGTTGTTCCGCGAGGCGATCCTGAAGGCCGACGACCATGCCAAGCTCGCGCTGAGCGTGGCCCGCGCCGGCCTGATCTCACACGGTTTGGCGCTCGCCCACACCCAGACCCGGCTCAACGCGGCGCAGATCCACAATGTTGTCCGCCAGCGCCTGGGGATCGCCGATCCGCCGGAAGACCCATCCCGCCGGCGCGCCCTGTTCGGTGCGATCAACGCCGCGCTGGACACGGTCAAAGCCGAACCGGTGGACTTCGGCGCGCTGATCAGCGAACAGGCCTCGGCCGCCAAGCTGATGATGACGGTGGCGCAGATCGTCAAGCATGTCGACGGATCGGCGCCGGTCCGCTTCCTGATCGCCGAAACCGAAACCGGCTACACGCTGCTCGCCGCGCTCTGGCTCGCCAGGCTGTTCGGTATCGAGCAGCATGTGGAGATCTCGCCGCTGTTCGAAACGGCGGAGGCGCTGGAGCGCGGCTCGATGGTGCTGGAAGAGGCGCTGCGCAGTCCGCACTATCGGACCTACCTCAAGCAGACCGGCAAGCTGGCATTGCAGTTCGGCTACTCGGATTCCGGCCGCTACGTTGGCCAGCTCGCCGCCAGCTACCTGATCGAACGGCTGCGGCTGAAGATCGGCGAGACCCTGGCGCATCACGGCGTGACCGGGGTCGAGGTCATCCTGTTCGACACCCACGGCGAGAGCATCGGCCGCGGCGCGCATCCCGGCTCGCTGGCGGATCGACTGAAATATCTGTCGCCCACGGCCTCCCGCCAGGCGCTGGGGCGGGCCGGACTGAAGGTCCGCGAAGAGGCGGCGTTTCAGGGCGGCGATGGGTATCTGCTGTTCGGCACACCGGAACTCGCGCTGGCGACGATCACCCGGATCGCCGAACAAACCTATCATCCGGCGGCCGGTCCGATCGGGGACCCGGTCTATGCCGACCCAGATTTCGCCGCCGACTTCTTCGCCACCATCCGGTCCGGCATGGAAGGCCTGGTGGAGGACGCCGGATACGCCGCGCTGCTGGGTGCGTTCGGACCGTCGCTGCTGGATCGCACCGGATCCCGCCCGGCGGCGCGCCAGTCCGATGGCATGGGCGGTGCCGCGCGCATCCGCCACCCCAGCGAACTGCGGGCCATCCCAAACAATGCCATTTTGCAACAGATCGGCTGGTGTGCGAACACGCTGCAGGGCATTGGCGCCGCCGCCGCCCGCCATCCGGAGACGTTCACCGAACTGCGCCAGAGCAGCCGGCGATTCAAGCGGGCGATGGATCTGGCGAGCCACGCGCTGGCGCATTCCGATATCGAGGTGCTGCGTGCGGTCATCGCCTCGCTTGACCCGGGCACCTGGCTGGACCGCGCCGCGCACACCAGACGGTTCGGTCGGCGCGAGGCGCTGGTCGCGGTCGCCCGGGCGCTGGAACGGCTGAACATCTGGGCCGAGGCGCAGTCGATGTTCCGGCGGATCTCGGCCGACCATCTGGCACTGCGGGTGACGTGGCCGGATGTGCCGCACATGGCCAACCGGGAGATCCTGCTGCATGCCCTGCGACTGGCCCTGATCCATCGCATCTGGCTGTTGGCGACGGAAATTCCGGATTTCTCGCCCCGGCATGGCGTCACTCGCCTGGCGCTGGAGGCGGCGATCCTGCGTCTGGATATCGATGCCTCGTTGACAATGCTGGCGGAGATTTTTCCCTCGACCGCCGATCCCGCCGCGGACTGCGACTACGCCGAACCCGCGCCCGATCGCCGCACGGCCGCCTATCTTCGGGAGCACGAGGAGATCTTCGCGCCGATCGGCCGCCTGTTCGGCATGGTGCGCGAGATCGCGACGGCGGTGACGCACGAAGTTGGTGCGTTCGGGTAGGCGGCCGCTGACGGCCTAAACCCCCACCCCACCCGCCCGCATCAGCACCACGGCCGCCGCACGCGCCTGCAACGCGACATCAGCATCCTGACGCACCAGCATCGAGGCGATCGCGCCCTCGACCAGCAGCGCGATCTGGTTGCCCAAGCCACAAGGATCGGATGCCCCGGCCCGGGCAAGCAACCCCACCATCTGCTGGCGCCGCTGCTCCTTGAAGTGCACCGCGATCGCGCGCGCCACCGCGCACTTCTCCGCCAGCTCGGTGACCGCGTTCACGAACGGGCAGCCGCGGAAATCGCCGCTGGCGAAGCGCGCGTGCAGCTGGTCGAACAGCGCCAGGATCTGCACCGCGGGCGGCGCGTCCGACGCCGGCGCGGGGTGGATGCGCTGTCGCAGATAAGCCGCCACCAGGGCATCCTTCGACGCGAACGTGTCGTACAGAGAACGTTTGCTGATCCCGGCCTCGGTCGCGACGGCATCAACGCCAACGGCGCGGATGCCCTTCTGATAAAACAGCCGATCGGCGGCTGCCAGGATCCGCGCCGCCATCGGCGCCCGTTCGCTCACCTCGATCTGTCCTCCTGGGTTCCGGCATAAGTCTAATGCGCTTTCAGGCTGACCGTAAACCGTCAGCGTGCTCTAGCTCGTTGTTTTCACGAGCAACTTCATCCGCCAGACTTTTCCAGTGAGGTTGCTGTTGCTCTAGAGCATGATCCGAGCAGGTGGCATCACCGGAACGGTGAATCATGCGATCAAACAAGCAGGTAGAGCGGGTTCCGTGAGCCAAGTCGAACGGAAACCGCTCTAATGTCCGGCCCCCGAGGTTCGTCGCATCATGCGACGGACGCAGGGGACACGCAGGCCACTGAAAACACAGGATGCGAGCGGCCATGATTTGACTTGCGGCGGCGCGAACCGCACCCCAACTGCCGTTCCACACAGATCGGTGTGCCCCACGCCACACGCGAGCGCCCGATCGGCAGGAAGGACAAGCCAACATGGACGTCGTTTCGTCTCTGCGCCAAGTCACCGGCGAGGTTGTTTATCTGGCGAAGACCGCTGAAAGACCGCACACCTACACCTATGACCCGCCGGCGGGCGTGGCGAAGACCAACATCGTGAACGAGCCGCACAGCGTGCCGATTTTCGATATGCGCCCGCTCAGCGACGGCCTGACGCTCGACGGGCAGGGCTTCGCCTTGGTCGATGCGCCCACGGCGGTCACCGACTTCTACGACGCGGCACAGCTCACGGCGACCTATTACCCGGAAGCCGAACGTTTGGTGAAGCAGGCGACGGGGGCCAGCCGTGTCGTGGTCTTCGACCACACCATCCGCCGCCGGACCCAAGGGGTCGAGGACCGCACGCCGGGCAGTCCGCGTCAGCCGGTGACCCGCATCCATGGCGACTACACCGAGGTTTCGGGGCCGCAGCGGGTGCGCGACCTGATGGGCGCCGAGGTCGACGACCTGCTGAACCGCCGGTTCGCCATCGTCAACGTGTGGCGGCCGATCCGGGGGCCGTTGTTCGACGCGCCGCTGGCGGTCTGCGATGCCACATCGGTGGCCGACGGCGATCTGGTGCCGCAGGATCTGATCTATCGCGACCGCAAGGGCGAGATTTACGGCCTGACCTACAACCCGGCCCACCGCTGGTACTACGCGCCCGCGATGCAGGCCAACGAGGCGCTGTTGCTGAAGTGCTTTGACCAGCGGACGGATGGCCGAGCGCGGTTCATGCCGCACACCTCGTTCGCTGATCCGAACGCGCCCGCCGATATGCTTGCGCGTGAAAGCATCGAGCTGCGCACGCTGGCGTTTTTTGACGCGTGAGATGACCGTTCTCGTGCCACTGATCAGCCCACTTTCGTCTCGTATCGCGCATCAGTGAAGCACGATACGTCGCGCTATGCTTGAAGTAACCGATTGACGCGGCCAATCGTGGACGCTTCTCTGCGCTCGGATACTGGTGGACAAATGGACAAAATCCGACGGAAAGGTCCGCCCATTTTTACCACGAGCACTTGATTTGGTGGGCCGATTCACCCGACCGCGAGGATGCGCCTGTCGGGATCGGACCACTAGACCGTTTTCAGGCTGACCGTAGACGGTCAGCGCGGTCTAGCTCATTGCTTTCATCAGCAACTTTATCAGCCAGACCTTTCCAGTCAGGTTGATGTTGCTGTAGAGACGTGATCGTCCGAGGTTGAGTCGACCTTGTATCGGTCGGTGCAAGCGCTGCGTGGTATCATATCAGACTTGCATCGTCCTCTCAAACGAACGGAATTGGTGCGTGATCGCTTCAATCTGAGGCAATCACGAACTAAGCCATGATTAGTGGCTGACCACGGAAGGAAACAGCTTGACGCTGCATCAACTCGAGGCTTTGGCGGTCATCGCCGGGATGCTGGTGCTGTTCCTGTCCGACCGGCTGCGCTACGACCTGGTCGGCGCGGCCGGACTGAGCGCGGCGACGTTGCTGGGCGTGGTGCCGGCGCGCCAGGCGTTCAGCGGATTCTCCAGCCCCGTCGTCATCATCATCGCCTCTGTGCTGGTGGTCAGCCGCGCCGTGGCGGTGTCCGGCGTGATCGACCGCCTGATGCGGCGGCTGCTGCGGCGGCTACGCTCGACCACTGCCCAGGTCGGCGCCCTGACCGCCGCCGTGACGTTCCTGTCCGCGTTCGTCAAGAACGTCGGCTCGCTGGGTATCTTCATGCCGGTCGCCATCCAGGCAGCGGAGCGTCAGCAGCGTCCGGCTTCCCGCTATCTGATGCCGCTGGCTTTCGGATCGCTGATCGGCGGAACCATCACCCAGATCGGCACGTCACCGAATATCCTGATCTCCCAGGTGCGCCAGCAGGTGACCGGGCAGCCGTACCACATGTTCGACTACACCGCGATCGGATTGCCGTTGTCGCTGGTGGCCGTGGCGTTCCTGAGCGTCGGCTGGCGCCTGCTGCCAGCGAACCGGCGGGGCCAGCCGGCCAGCGACCAGCGCTTCAAGATCGAGGACTACACCACCGAGGCGCAGTTGCCGGCGAGTTCCGCCCTGGTGGGGCAGACGGTGGAACAGCTGGAGACCGAGACCGACCACACCCTGATGGTGGCGGCGATCATCCGCGAGCAGACCCACCGGTATGTGCCGCGCAGCCATTGGGTGCTGTACGCCAACGACATTCTCATCCTGCAGGGCGATCCCACCGCGTTGCAGCCGTTCATTGATCAGGGTCGGCTGTCGCTGCTGAACAACGAGGCCGTGGCCGGTCTGAAACCCGACCGCAAGGACGATGATCTGGAAACCGTCGAAGCGGTGGTCGCGCCGGCCTCGGGGATGATCGGGCAGACCGTGCGGACGCTGCGGCTGCGCTCGCGGTTCGAAGTCAATCTGCTGGCGGCGGGTGGGGCGGGCGGAACGCCGGACCGGCTCTGGCAGCGCAGCTTCGCCGCGGGCGACATGGTGGTGCTGCAAGGCCGCTCAAGTCGGCTGAACGAGGCGCTGCGGACGCTCGATCTGCTACCGCTAGCGGAACGAAATCTGTCGATCGGCCAACGTCGCAGCCGCTATCTGCCGTTGCTGATCCTGGCGGCGGCACTGCTGGCGATCGCGATGCGTCTGGTCGAGGTCGAGGTCGGCTTCTTCGTCGCCGCCACCGCTATCCTGCTGCTGCGGCTGATCTCCGTGCGCGAAGCCTACGAGGCGATCGACTGGCCGGTGATCGTGATGCTGGGCTGTCTTATACCGGTGGGGGAGGCGTTGAAGCAGACCGGGGCCGCCGGCCTGATGGCGGATGGCCTGACCGTTCTGGCGGCTCACCTGCCCGGAACGATGGCGGTCGGGCTGATCCTGGTGGTGTCGATGTTGGTCACCCCGTTCCTGCATCACGCGGCGGCGGTGGTGGTGATGGGGCCGGTGGCGGCCGCGGTGGCGAAGAACCTTGGCTACGGCGTCGACCCGTTCCTGATGGCGGTGGCATTCGGCGCGGCGTGCGACTTCCTGACGCCGATCGGACATCAGAACAGCACCCTGGTGATGCGGCCCGGCGGCTATCGGTTTGGCGATTACTGGCGCCTCGGACTGCCGTTGTCGATCCTGGTCGCGGTGGCGGGAACCTGGCTGATCGTCTGGTCGTGGCCGCTGCGCTGATCAGTCATTCGGGACGCTGAAAATGCGCGACAGGAATACGCCAAAATCGTGATTAGATCGCGCCCGCACCGCATCATCCCGGCCGATCGGGTAAGGTCGGCTGCCTGTGCACAATCCAAGGATGATCTTGCGCAGGAACGGCCCCGACATCTGCAACATCGTGTTCTCATCGTGAACGGTGCCGTCACGGCCGACCCGGAAGCGGCAGCCGGCGAGCTGCCGCCCGATCAGCCGGCGCTGCATCCCGCCATCCCATTGATGCACCGCGCCCGGATAGGCAATGATCTGGACATCGCTGCCGCCCGAACGCAGATCGGTGGCGATCTGTGCGCAGCGAGCGGGACGGATCAGCTCGTCATCGGCACCATACAGCATCAGCAGCGGCGCGCCGGTCGTGCGGCTGTCGGTGAACCGCGCGATGCAAGGCGCATAGAACGCCACATGGCCGGCGAACCGAGGCCCGTGCGGTGCCAGGACGTCGGCGATCTGTCGATACATCGCGTATTCGGTGGCCATCCCGCCATAGCTGAAGCCCGCTAGCGCGACACGCTGCGCATCGATCTCCGGGCGGCCGGCGAGGAAGTGCAGCCCGGCATAGGCATCCGCCACGAACATCGTTTCTGTAATGTTCAGCACACGCTCGATGAAGCCGGTGCCAAGATCGGTGCGGCTGTCGTAGGTTTCGATCAGCAGCACGGCCACACCCATCGCAGCAAGCTGCGGTCCATATTTCGCGCGGTCGTCGATCAGCCCGGCCGATCCGTGCAGCATGACGACGGCGGGAACCGGATGATCGTGCGCGGCATGCGGCGGCAGGAACAGCAGGGCCGTGACGGTTCGGGCCGGGGCATGGCCGACGTCGGCCGGTGTGAACGGGTCACTGCTGCGGAACGCCACGGTCTCTTGCCGCACGCCTTGCACGGTCGCCGGGTCTGGCCAGGGATCGGTGATTTGCAACGACATGGCGGGTGCGACCGGCAGCGACAAAAAAACCATATGAGCCAGACGAGCATGACGCGATGCATGGCGGCCAGCAACGGGGGTCTGGCCGCGGCCAGATCAACCCTGGTCGCGCGAAATCCAGAATCGGTTGGTCGCCGCCGGCGTGAAGCCAAGCTGTTCATAAAGTCTGACGGCCGGTGCATTGGTAGGTACAACCTGCAGGCCGATCCAGTCCACCCCTTGCCGCGCCGCCCAACGCTCCAGCGCGATCAGCACGATCCGGGCCGATCCGCGGCGGCGCGCGACGGCACGCGTCGTCACACATTCAATGACCGCGCAGCCGAAGCCGACCACGCCCAGGGCCGTGGCCACCAGGGTCCCGTCATGCCGGCAGCCGAAGAAAGCCCGCGGTGGCGGTATCCGATCCAGGATCAGCGTGTTGACGGCGCGCCGGTGCTCGCTGATCTCGCCGAGATAGACGTCTTGCCAGGCGGCCCAGGGGTGATCGCGCACGACGACGTCGGCGGTCGCGGCGGGATCGGCGGCACGCTTGAACATGGTCATCGTCGGGTCGGTCAGCAGATAGCCGCGGCGGCGTAGAACGTCCGCCAAACCCGGCGGCGACGTTGCATCGAAGGTATGAAATCGCGCCGCCGCGCCGAACGCCCGGTACCGCCGCTCGACGTCGTCGACCGCGGCTTCCAGATCACCGCCGTGAAAGTCTATGGTCGAAACCGAGTTTGCCCGCTGCGACCCGCCGCCAGAGCAGCGCCACAGCCAGCCGTCGATGTCCACGCTGCGCAGCGCCGGCCATGCCAGCACGTGCGCCCGCTCCATTCGCACGCGGTCATCGTGGCCGATCTTCATCTATGCGGCTCCAGATTTGCCAGCCCTGCAAAGCTTGCCAGCCTTCAAAGTTCGCGAGCCCTGCAAGGTTCGCCAGCCTGGCAGAATTCGCCAGCCCTTCGAAGCTTGCCAGCATTCAGCGGCCTGCAAGACGTGCCGAAACTTGCCAGCGTCGGCAGGCTGGATCAGGATTGGTCCCAATTCGTGGGAGAAAGTCCAATGCCTCCATTCGATCTGGTCATTCGCGGCGGCACGGTTGTCGACGGCACCGGCAGCCCCTCAAGCCAGGCCGACGTCGGCATCGTCGGCAACAAGATCGCCGCGGTCGGCGTGGTTGCTGGCGGCGGTGCCGAGGAAATCGATGCCAAGGGCAAGCTGGTGACGCCGGGCTTTGTCGACATCCACACCCACTACGACGCCCAGGCGGTCTGGGACAGCCACATGGCGCCGTCCTCCTGGCATGGCGTCACCACCGCGGTGATGGGCAATTGCGGCGTCGGCTTCGCTCCCTGCAAGCCGGCCGACCGGGAGCGGCTGATCGAGCTGATGGAAGGGGTCGAGGACATCCCCGGCGCAGTCATGCACGAAGGCCTGAAATGGGAGTGGGAATCGTTCGGCGAATACCTCGATGCGCTCGACCGCAAGCAGCGTGACATCGACATCTGCGCGCTGCTGCCGCACGCCGCGGTGCGGGTGTTCGTCATGGGCGACCGAGCGATCAACCTGGAGAACGCCAACCAGGGCGACATCGCCCAGATGCGGCAGATCGCCAGGGAGGCGATGCAGACCGGCGCGTTCGGGTTCTCCACCTCACGCAGCCTGTCGCACAAGACGCTGCGCGGCGACCCGACGCCGACCCTGCGCGCCCAGGAAGAAGAGCTGCGCGGCATCGCCCTCGGCATGAAGGACGCTGGGTCGGGGATGCTGGAGATGGTGTCGGAATGGGCACCCGATCATGACGCGGAATTCGCCATGCTGCGCCGGGTGATCGAGGCCTGTGGCCGTCCGGCGGTGTTCACCCTGACGCAGCGCCATTCGCGCCCCGAGGTGTGGCGCGACCTGCTCCGGCACGCCGACAAGGCGGTGGCGGATGGGCTGCCGATCCGCCCCGTTGTCGCACCGCGGGCGATCGGCGTGCTGCTGGGGCTGGCCGGCAGCCAGAACCCGTTCTCCGGCACCCCGACATACAAGGCGATCGCCCACCTGCCGGTGGCGGAACGCGCCCGGCGCATGAGCGATCCGGAGGTCAGGGCTAAGATCCTGAGCGAGGATCCGAAGAAGGACAGCACCTTCCCGCTGTTCCACCGCATGTCCTACGAGTTCATGTTCCGCTTCGGCACCCCGCCGAACTACCAGCCGCGGATGGCCGACAGCGTGGCTGCGATCGCCGCGCGCGAAAATCGTTCGCCGCCGGACGTCGCCTACGACATGCTGATCGAAAACGACGGCGCCAACTTCATCTACCACCCGCTGGGCAACTACGCCTACGGCGACCTGTCGATGCCGGAGACGTTGCTGGACAACCGCAACACCATCATGGGCCTGGGCGATGGCGGCGCGCATGTCGCGTTCATCCTCGATGCCGGCTACCAGACCTGGCTGCTGAGCCACTGGGGTCGCGAGCAGAAACGCTGGGATGTGCCGGAGCTGATCCGCCGGCTGACCTCCGATACCGCCGGGGCCGCCGGGTTGCACGATCGCGGCGTTCTCGCGGTTGGCAAGAAGGCGGACGTGAATGTCATCGACTGGGACCGGTTGGGTTCCGAGGCACCCTATGTCGTCAATGACCTGCCGGCCGGCGGCAAGCGCCTGCTGCAGAAGGTCAACGGCTACGACGCGACGATCGTTTCCGGGCGGGTGACGTTCCGCGAGGGCCAGGCCACCGGCACATTGCCAGGCAAGCTGGTGCGCGGGCCGCAGGCGGAACTGGCCGGCTGACGCGTCACCGGAGTTGTTGTCACGGAGTTGTTCTGCGGCCTTGTCCAGATCAGCCTCGGCGCACGGCTCGTCCATGCGGGGCGAGCCCGGCTCCGATCCACGTTCGTGCGTCGGGCCTGCCTGATCCGCGAGCCCGGTCAGTCGTCGTATGACACCAGCGCCTCACACGGCACATCCAGCCGCGAACGCCCGTTCAGGAAACTGAGCTCGATAAGGGCTGCCGCCGCGGGCACCACGGCGCCGACCTGCCGCAGCAGGGCGATGCCGGCCGCCATTGTGCCCCCCGTGGCCAGCAGATCGTCCACCACCACCACCCGCTGGCCCGGCTGCACCGCGTCGGCCTGGATCTCCACCCGGTCCTCGCCGTATTCCAGGGCATAGTTCAGGCCGACGGTCTCGCCCGGCAGCTTGCCGCGCTTGCGGATCATGATGAAGCCACAGCCCAGTTTCAGGGCCAGCGGGGCGGCGATGAGAAACCCGCGGCTTTCCACTCCGGCGACCAGATCGGGCATATAGGCCCGCACCGCGCGCGCCATCCGACCCATCGCCACCTGCCACGCATCGGCATCCCGCAGCAAGGTCGAGATGTCGTAGAACAGGATGCCGGGCTTCGGAAAATCCGGAATGCCGCGGATGTGGTCTTTCAGGTCCATCAGGGTCGGTCCTCGACGTTTAAGGCGCACAGTAGAGCGGCGAGGGACGCCCCGCCAGCCTCATCCGACCCAGCCTCACCCAGCCCAGCGTGATCCGACCCAGCCTCATCCAACCCAGCCTCATCCAGCCCGGCGTGATCCGACCCAGCCCGATCCGGCCGAGCCTCATCCGGCCGCCAGGCGTTCGGCGTATTCGATCGCCTCCACCAGGCTCCGCGCGTTGGCGATGCCCTTGCCGGCGATATCGAACGCCGTGCCGTGATCGACCGAGGTCCGGATGATCGGCAATCCCAGCGTGATGTTGACCCCGGACAGCGCATCCCAACGCCCGGTCGCGGGATCGATCTCGAACCCCAGCAGCTTGACCGGAATGTGCCCCTGGTCGTGGTAGTTGGCGATCACCGCGTCATACTGCCCGGCGCGCAGCTTGACGAACACCGTGTCGCCGGGCACCGGGCCGACGACGTCCAGACCGTCCGCGACCGCCTGGGCGATCACCGGTTCGGCGACGTCGATGTCGTGCCGTCCGAACAGGCCACCCTCGCCGGCATGGGGATTGAGCGCGGCGACGGCGATGCGGGTGCGGCCAATCCGCAGCCGAACCAGCGCATCGTGGGTCAGCTCGATCACCCGGCGCAGCCGTTCGGCGGTCGCCCGCCTGGGCACGTCTGCCAGCGCGATATGGGTGGTCACGTGGCTGACCCGCATGTTGCCGTGCGCCAGCATCATGCAGGAGCCTCGGACGCCGGTCAGTTCGGCCAGCATCTCGGTATGGCCGGGATAGTGGTAGCCGGCCTTGTTCAACGCCTCCTTGTTCAGCGGCGCGGTGACGATGCCCCCGGTTCGGCCGTCCATCGCCAGACGCACCCCGCGCTCGACAGCCTGGAAGGCAAAACGCCCGCCATCGGCGGACAGCTGGCCGGGGCGGATCGGTTCGCCCTCCGGCCCGGCCTGCAGCGCGCACAGCGCCGGCCAGTCCGGATCGTCGTCCGACACTGCCGGGATCTCAAGCTGCGGCGCGAACTGTGATCGAGCCCTTTCCAACGCCGGATTGCTGCCGATCACCACCAGGCGCAGCGCGCCACCTTGAATGCGCGGATAGAGTTCCGCGGCCGCCTTGACGATGATCTCCGGGCCGACGCCGGCGGGATCGCCCATGGTGATGGCGAGCGGACGAGGCGTCATGGCGGGTTCCTTTTAGCGGTGGCGGGCAACAGGTCGCGTAGCAATCGCGGATGACCGAAGGCACCTGACTTGGAGACGACGGTGACACCATTCCAGCGTCCGCCGCGCATCACCGAACGGGGAACGCCGGGAACGATGCGCCCCCGCACCTCCAGGCTGGTCGCACCGAGCGACCGACACAGGCGCCGAAGGGTCTCGCCGCCAGCCACGATCAGGCTGCCCGGCGGTGGCAGAACCTGGGTCAGCCGGTCGATCTGCCCGCCGATGTGGCAGGCCGCCGCGGCGCGCGGGCTGTTGGCCGGCACGGCGAAGCTGGCGAGCACGACGCCCGCGCCGACGAGGCCGGCGGCGATCCGTTCGGCGTCGTCGTCTCCCGCGTCCGACAGCACCGTCCAATGCGCGCCGCAGGCGGCAAGCTGCGCGGCGGTCGCTGGCTGGTCGGAACCGAACAGACCCAGCATCGGCCAGGGCAGGGGCTCCATCGCCGGCAACGTGGGTCCGGCGGCCAGCGCCTGGGCCAACCCGCCGGTGCCGATCCACAGCACTGGGTGTGGACAGCGGCGCGCCGTCGCGACGATGCGAAGCAGGTCGTCGTCGGTTGCCGCGTCGAACACCGTGATCCCGGGCCGCAGGTCGGCATCGATCCGGCCATGCCGGACCGACGGCAGGCTCAGCAGATCACCCTCCGCGGCCACCCAGCCGGCACCGGCGTGCCTGGCGTACTGCCGTCCGTCGCGGGTGATCCGGTCCTGGTACGGAAACGCCGGCGCCAGCACGCCATACCGCCAGTCAGCGGCACAGGCGGCGACCTCGGCCATCGTCGGGCCGCGCAGCAGACTGTCGATCTTCTTGAAGGCGATCGTGCCGCCGCGAAGGTGGTGGCTCAGGTCGCGAACGATGCCGGCCGCGACGGCCGACGAAAGCTCCCGCGTGCCGCTGTCGAGCGCCGCGTTCGCGGGCAGTTCGGCGGGGATCGAGCCATGCCAGAACGTCTGCACCGGGCCCGTGAGCGGCACGAACTCGGCCGCTGCGTCAAGCGCGCCCGTCAGGTCGTCAGCCAGAAGTCGCAGCGAGGTCATGCGAGACAGGGCCTAAGCGCACTGGGCGCAAAACAGATTTGGCGCAAAACAGACTGGGTGCGAAACAGATTGCACACGGACCAGACTTGGGCACCGGTCATGGCAGTTGGCGCTCAGACCGCCACACCATAATCCGCGAGGTCCGGGGTCATCGCCTCGATGACGAAATCCACGAAAGCCAGCGGTGCGTCGAGATAGAACTCCTTCGCCGAATAGCTGCCGACCGACGCCTCCATCCCATGCGCCGCCGCCCACGCCGCCAGATCCTCCAGCGCATCCCTCGGCGCATCGCTCAGGAATGACACCTGGGACCGAAGCTTGTCGGTGTCGCGGCGGGCGGTGTCGCTGCGGCTGAACTGCAGGTCCACGTTGGTGCCCGGTTGTCGCAGCCAGATCGACCCTTCGGTGCGGCGAAGCGCGACGAAGTCCAGCTTGACCACAAGCATCTCGACGACAGTCTCGAAATAGCGTGCATCGAGCCGGTTGGCGACGTGGTTCAATCGCATGGTGCTACTGCTTCAACTCGCTGCCGGGTGCCTGGGGCGCTTCACTCGCCGCCTGGCCAGCGGCAACCGGGGCTCCGCGCTGGTTCGCGACTTCTTTCGCGCAGTCGGCAAAGCTGGGGGTGCCGGGGAAAAACCCCAGGCCCACACAGCGATGCCTGATCTGCTGCGCGGCGTCCATGGCGGCCGGTTGCGCCTGCCTGGGACCGCAACTCGCTAATAGCGCGAGGCTTATCGGTACCGCGAACCATCCCGTCAGCCTCATGGTCTGCTTCCTGTCGGCGAGCAAGATGACAGATCCTTCGTCCTCGTTGGCGAATGGTCTTTGGTCAGGGGGTGTAGTCCGACCGGTTGCACGTCGGCAAGCCGCTGCGCAGACTGCCCTTGCCACCGGACGCGGAACCCAGCCATGAGCGAAACCAGCCTGCGCAACACCAGCATCGACGCGGCCCTGAACGAAGCCAAGGAAGCTTATGTCACCAGCGCGCCGCGCAGCCTGGCGCGGTATGTCGAGGCGACCACGGTCATGCCCGGCGGCAATACCCGCACGGTGCTGCACTACGCGCCGTTCCCGCTGGCCATGGCGCGGGCCGCGGGCTGCCGCCTATGGGACGCCGACGGCCGGGAATTCATCGACTTCCTGGGCGAATATACCGCGGGCTTGTATGGACACTCGCATCCGGCGATCCGCGCGGCGCTTGACCGAGCGCTGGACGACGGCATCAGCTTCGGTGCCTCCAACATGACCGAGGCTCGGTTTGCCCGCGCGGTCTGTGAGCGGTTCGGGTTGCAGCGCGTGCGGTTCACCAACTCGGGCACCGAGGCGAACCTGCTGGCGATCTCCCTTGGGCGGATCTTCACCCGGCGCAAGCAGGTGCTGGTGTTCGACGGCGGCTACCACGGGGCGGTGTTCGGTTTCGCCGGCGGCGGGTCGCCGATCAATGCGCCGTTCGAATATGTCGTCGCGCCGTACAACGACATCGAGCGGACCCGGGCGTTGATCACCGAGGACCTGGCGCTGGTCATCCTGGAGCCGATGATCGGCAGCGGCGGCTGCATCGCGGCGTCGGTCGAGTTCCTGGCCATGCTGCGCCAGGAAACCACTCGGGTCGGGGCCTTGCTGATCCTCGATGAGGTGATGACGTCGCGTCTGGCGCCGGGCGGATTGCAGTCGGTCGTCGGGGTGAAGCCGGACCTGACCACATTCGGAAAATACATCGGCGGCGGCATGTCGTTCGGGGCGTTCGGCGGCCGCGCCGAGATCATGGATCTGTTCGATCCGCGGCGGGCGGACGCCTTGCCGCATGCCGGGACGTTCAACAACAACGTGCTGACGATGGCGGCCGGGCTTGCCGGTTTGACAAATGTATATACGGCGGAAGCCGCCGAGGCACTGAACGGACGAGGCGATACGTTACGGGAACGGCTGAACACGCTTTGCCAGGCCGCGGCGGCACCGATGCAGTTCACCGGCATCGGCTCGATGCTGGCGGTGCATATGATGCGTGGACCCGTCACCAATCCGACGGCAGCGGCGAAGGCCAATCCTAAGCTGAAGGAACTGTTCTTCTTCGACATGCTGGCACACGGGATCTGGCTTGCCAGGCGCGGGATGATGACGTTGTCGTTGCCGATCGGTGATGCCGAGTGCGATGCTCTGGCCGCGGCGGTGGAGGAGTTTCTGTCCGCCCGAAGGTCGTTGCTGGAATAGCGACGGCCCTTCGGCAGGCCTAACCTTCGGCAGGCTCAACCTTTGGCGCCTTCAACCTTCGGCGGGCTCAAGCTTCGACGATGATGCGGTGCTTCGACGATCATGCGGCCGTCGAAGCACCGGCCGAGCTTATGCGGGTTGGTTCGCGACCAGCCGCCGGATCTGGTGATGCTCGCTGTCGCCAACCAGCACGCTGCCATCCGGCGCGACCACGGCCCCATGCGGACGGGCCAGCCCCGAGGCGATTGTCGTCACGATCCACGTCTTGGCGTCGATCCGCCGGATGGCGTGGTTCTCGGTATCCACGACATAGATGTTGCCGGCGGGATCGACCGCCATTTCCTTTGGCGCATTGAACACCGCCAACCGGGCATCGCCGCCGTCACCCGCGTAGCCGCGCGCACCGGTGCCGGCCACCGTCTCGATCACGCCGTCACGGACACGGCGAATGCAGCTGCCCTGGCGCTCCATCACATACAGCGGCGGTTCAGGCAGCGACGGTTCAGGCAGCGACGGTTCAAGCAGCGACGGCTCAGGCAGCGGCGGCTCACGCAGCGACCCATCCGGCGCGAAAGCCACCGCACGGGCGCCAAACACGCCCGCGTCTATGGCCGGACCGCCGTCGCCGTCATGACGCGCCTCCCCGGTGCCGGCGAAGGTGTCAATTGTTCCGGTCACCAGATCCACCATGCGGACGCGGTGGCCGGCCACGTCGGCGATGAACAGCCGGGTCTGGTCGGGACTGAGGGCCAGCCCGTTCGGCTCCGCCAGCCCGGCCCGGGCGGCCGGTCCGCCATCCCCGCTGGACTGTCCCAGGCCGTCGCCGGCCAGGGTGGTGACGACACCAGCGGGATCGATAACCCGCACCCGGCGGTTCAGGCGGTCGGCGAAAAACACCCGTCCCGAGCGGTCAATGACGATGCCATAAGGTTCATTCAACAGCGCGTGCGCGGCGGGACCGCCGTCGCCGGCGTAGCCCGCCTCACCGCTGCCGCAAATCGTCGAAATGATACTGCTCGCGGCATCGATCCGGCGCAGGCAATGATTGAAGGTATCGGCAAAAACCAGGCTGCCGTCGGGCGCGAAGGCCAGATCGAACGGATTGTTCAGGCGGGCCTCGCGGGCCGCCGATTGATCACCGGAATAGCCCGGCTCTCCGGTTCCGGCGATGATGCTGACGGTCCATTCACGGCTGGTCTGTGTATTGTTCATGCCGATTGCCCCCCTGCTTCCGGCAGCGTGGTTGTCGCTACCGTCATGTCAAGCGTAGGATCGCGGAAACCCAGACGAGCAGTCAGAGGAACCCAGGAATGGATACCAATATCGCGGTGGAACGCAACAGCAGCGTGGTGCGTGGACTGTATGACAAGCTGGAGGATCGCTGCCTGATGCGCGACCAGAAGGGCGCCAGCGATGTCTACTACGAACTGCTGCGCGCCGATCGCCCGCTGACCGAGATTGTCGCCGAGGGTGTGCGCATCCATGCCCCCTACACGCATGTCCCGTATCACGAGCGGATCGACGACGGCTATCCGAATTTCGTCAACAATGACCACTGCCTGCTTAGCGCGCGTGCGACCCTCAATCTGAACCGTATGCTGCCGCCGCATCTCGCGGCGCTGCCGATGGCACAGACCATCTGGTACATTCCCACTGGTCTCGACATCTGGAACCAGAAGATCGACCGGGCGCCGGGGCACTACACCCGCCACCGCGGCAACATCGGTGAGATCGCGGCGCCGCCGGCCCCGGCCGTGTTCTGGCCCGACCAGCAACCCCTGACGCAGACCGGCCCGTTGTCCGAACGCCTGAACACCTGGATGACCCAGGTTCACCGTGGCGAGGTGATACAGGCTTATCGGCTGTTCCTCGGGCTGCTGGAGAACACCGCCGAACGCAAGGACGTCCTGGCCGAAATGTGTTTCGCCGGGCTGATCGATGTGCAGGACCGGCTGCTGCACAACCGCTCCTACACCACCGGCCACAAGGCATACCGCGCCCGCTCGACCGTCGAGATCGGCAACGCCATCGGCTGGGACAACGCGCGCAGCGTGATCTATGCCGGCGCGCTCGATATCGCCGTCGGCCCGCGCTGGTATTCGACCTACGAGGTCGCCTGCAACTACATCAAGATGATGATCGAGGGCGAAACGCTCCGCGCGGTGCCCTATGGTGGCGTCAGCGAGGCGGAGCTGGCGTTGCTGCGCAACAGCCAGCCGGTGAACCAGCAGGAGGCCGCCGAACTTACCTCCGCCGTGCTGCGCCAGGGCGAGGTGGAGACGCTGGAAGTGCTGACCCGGCTGCTGAAGGCCGGCAAGGACCCGCGCCGGATCCTGGACGTGATGCAATTGGCGGTCGCCCAGCTTGTGCTGGAAACCCGCGACCCCAACGCGTTCAACATGCCGCACCATTGCTACGAGTATCACAACACGCTCGCCTGGTTCTTCGACAACTTCGACCACCCGCGCCGCCTGCGGCTGCTGTACGTCGGGGCGATGTTCGCCAACCGGGTGTCGTACAACCAGCAAGGCATTGGCGAGGTGCATCCGGTCTCGGTGCAGGTGCCGTCAGGGGCCGGTTCGCTCGGCGCCGACCAGCTGCTGGATCGGGTCGATGCGGCGATCGTCGCGCTGAACGGCGAGGAAGCGATCGGCTGGACGCAGGCCTATTGCGATCACGGTTCCGACCGCGCGCCGCTGGTCCAGCGCATCGCCCTGGCCGCCTGCAAGATGGGCAACGATCCGCACAATCAGGAAATCGCCCAGTGCATGCTGATGGATTTCGGCACCAACCGGCAGCCCGACCGCGACAGGCTGCTGCTCGCCGCTGCCTACCACACCGCCATGCACCGCAAGTATGGCGACCCGCGGGAGCCGTCACGTCGCTTCGGCCACGCCATGAGCCTGGCGGAACTGCACTAAGCGGAGGGTCCGATCATGACAATATCGATCCGTCCGCTCGACCCGGCGTCTCGATCGTTCTTCGCCGGTGAGGTCTCGGGCATCGACATCATCCGGACGCTGACCGCGGAACAGGCCGCGGCGATCGAGCAGGGCATGGACCAGTATGGCGTGCTGGTCTTCCACGACCAGCGCTTCGATGACAAGACCCAGTTGGCGTTCTCGCGGAACTTCGGCGACCTGGAGGAAGCCAGCGGCGATCTGAACTGGGGCAAGCCGCGCCGCATCGCGTCCGGCCTGGTGAACGACATCTCCAACCTCGACACCGACAATCAGGTGCTGGCCCGCGACAACCGCCGGCGGCTGTTCAGCCTGGGCAACCGGCTTTGGCATTCCGACAGTTCCTTCAAGCAAGTCCCCGCCAAGTTCTCCCTGTTGTCCGCGCGCTCCATCCCGGCCGCCGGTGGCAATACCGAGTTCGCCGACATGCGCGCCGCCTACGACTCGCTCGATGACGAGACAAAGTTGGAAATTGAAGACCTGGTCTGCGAGCACAGCCAGCTTTACTCCCGCTCGCTGCTGGGGTTCGCCGACTTTACCGACGAAGACCGAGGCCGTTTCAAGCCGGTGCTGCAACGTCTGGTTCGGCGCCATCCGTCGACCGGGCGAAAATCGCTGTACCTGGCGTCCCACGCCGGCGCCATCGTCGGCTGGCCGGTGCCGGAAGCGCGTGCGCTGCTGCGCGACCTGATCGAGCATGCGACGCAGCGGGCATTCGTCTACGCGCACGCATGGCGGCAGTGGGACCTGGTGATGTGGGACAATCGCGCCACCATGCACCGAGCGCGGCCGTTCGACCCGAAGGAGGTGCGCGACATGCATCGCACGACGGTCGGCTGTGAACGCTCGACGATGGCCGAGGCAGCTTAGCGCGGTTGATGCCGGCTTGTCCGCCCCGATTGAGTCTGCAGCGGTATCGCCCGACCCGGCTGATACAAAGGCCCGCGGTGCGCCAGCCAGGCCGGAACCGATCTCATCGTGACCGGCCACAGGCGTGATTTCCCGAACGCGACCCTAGGCCGACCCAGGTTGTAAAATGCAGGCGAACTTCTGGAACAGCTGACGCTTGCGGGGCATCCATGAGCAATGCTTGTACTCGGCGCTGCGTCGGCGACGAATCTGCAGGATGCTAATACCAACCCGCTTAGACATTGACCGATGCCCATTCACGAGTGCCGATGGACCCTATGCGCTTTGGATCGTCCATTAACCACCGCCAGGCGTCGCAGCAGGCTTCGACGATGGCGTCATAGTCATCCCAGACGCCAGCGGAGAGCTTGTTCCCACGGAGGTATTCCCAGACGTTTTCCATTGGGTTCAGTTCGGGAGCATAGGGCGGTAGCGGTATCAGAACGATGTTGTCTGGAACCACGAGGTCGCCGCCGGTTTGGTGCCAGCCGGCACCATCCCAGATCAAGGCTGCGACTGCACCAGGGGCTACCTGGGTGCTGATCTCGGCCAGATGCAGATTGGTGCATTCCGTGTTGGCTGCCGGGGCGATGATCGCCGCACCCACTGCGCGGGCCGGGCAGATGGCACCGAGGATGTAGGCGGTGTCGTGGCGGTTATCCCGCACCATCGGCGGACGCGAACCAACGGGCGCCCAGACATAGCTGAGCGAGCCTTTCTGCCCGACCCTGGCTTCGTCTTGAAACCATATCTCGACGGGTGTTCCGGCAGTACAGGCGCGAAGTGCTTCCTTCAGAGTAGAACTGAAGTTTTTTTAAAAGCCTCCTGCGCCGCCAGGTCCTTCTTGGGATGATACGGGCGCGGCTGCAACCGGGTCAGCCGGAGTTTGTTCAGCCACTTGCCGATGGTGCCCTCGTCCACAGTGACGGAAAAACGCCGCTCCACCTCGGCGCGCACATCAATGCAGCGCCAGCGCGGGGAGTGTCCGATCCTCTGTGTAAACGGCTCCATGGCCATTGTCCGTATCACTCGGTCAGCTAGCTGACCGAGTGATACGGTCGCCAAACAAAATCATGAACTGCAGCTTTGCCTCCGGCCAGGCGATGGCCGGCTTCCAACGCAGGCCGGCATTTTGGATGGCCATGTATAGCAACTTCAGCGCCGCCTCGTCAGAGGGGAAGCTGCCGCGCGTCTTGATCACCTTGCGCAAGCTCCGGTTCAGGCTCTCCACCGCGTTTGTCGTGTAGATCATCTTCCTGATCGCCGGCGGGAAGGCGAAGAATGGCACCACATACGTCCAGGCGCGGCGCCACATGGGCGCGATCATCGGGTAGCGCTTGGCCCAAGGGCTGGCCTCGAACGTGTCCAGCGCCGCCTCGGCGGCCTCGGCCGTCGCGGCCTGGTAGATCGCCTTCAGCGACGGCATCAACGCCTTGCGGTCCTTCCAACTGACCGTCTCGAGCGCGTTGCGGATCAAATGCACGATGCAGGTCTGCGTCGTGGTCCGCGGGAACACCGCCTCGATCGCATCGGGAAACCCCTTCAGACCATCGACGACCGCGATCAGGATGTCCTCCACACCGCGGGTCTTCAGTTCGTTCAGCACGCCGAGCCAGAACCGCGCTCCCTCGGTCTGCTCGACCCACAGCCCCAGCACCTCCTTCTCGCCCGACCGCGTCAAGGCCAGCGCAACGTAGACCGCCTTGTTCTTGACCACCCCGTCATGGCGGATCTTCACCCGCAGGGCGTCCAGAAACACCACCGGATAGACCGCCTCCAGCGGGCGGTTGCGCCACGCCAGCACGTCCTCGTGCACCGCGTCCGTCACACGGCTGATCAGGTCGGGCGACACCTCTACCTGATACATCTGCCGAAGGTGCGCCTGCACGTCGCGCACCGAAAGCCCGCGCGCATACAGGCTGATGATCTGGCCGTCGAAACCTTCCAGCCGCGTCACCCCCTTCGGCACGATCGCCGGTTCGAACGTCCCGTCGCGGTCGCGTGGCACCGACAGCGTCACCGCGCCCTCGTCCGTCAGCACGGTCTTCGCCGTGTGCCCGTTGCGGTTGTTGGCGCCGCGCCGGCCGGACCGCTCGCCCTTCTCGTAGCCAACGTGCTCAGACAGCTCAGCGTTCAAGGCGCGCTCGAGCAGGCGCTTCTTCAGTTGGCGGAAGATGCCGTCCTCGCCGAGCAGATCGGAGGGTTTCTCGTAGCCAGACAAAAGCTCGTCCAGCACTTCGGGTCGTATGTCTCTCATCGTGGGTCTCCCTTGGGTTAAGGAAGCCACGGAAACCGACTTACACAAAGGACCTGACACTCTCCCAGCGCATGACCTTATGCACTTTGGGATCAGGACCCGCGACGACGAACGCACGCAATTCTGCCATCTGCTCCTTCGTCAAGGCCGGCTTCGCACCAGAAGGCACACGGGAAATTAGGCCTTTGACACCCGACTCATTGTAGCGATGCACCCAGTCGCGCAGCGTCTGCCGATCCATTCCCGCCAAACGAGCGGCATCCGCCCTTGTCCTCCCATCAAGCGCCATGGCAATCGAGAGCATCCGCCGCGCTTGCGCCGCGTCACTGCTCTTCGCCGCCAAGCTGCGCACTTCCTCCGCCGTGTGATCGTTACGGGTTATCCTAACCGCTGCTACCATCCCACCCTCCCATCGCCGCGAATCGCCGGAGTGGGAATCGAATCAGACTTTGGTGGTTGGGGGAAGCGGGGTCACCAAGACGAGTCAGCCTCAGCGCGGGTTGGTATAAGACCTGGCCTGTGGACGTGGCTTTACGGGATGAAAAACCTCGCGCTCCATCAGTTGCCGAATGAACCGGGTGTAAGGAATACCCCTGACGCGGGCTCGTTCTTTCACGGCGTCCAGCAGCGGTTGCGGAACCCGCATGTTGATGTGCGCGGATTTGACTCCAAACTCGAACTGGACTGGGGTTCCGCCCGACAGGTCGTATTCCGCGAGATTGGCGGTATCAACAAAGTCCTGTGCCTGCTTGTCAGTCTCGAAGGTTGGGATTTTCTTCTGCATAGCTGTCGATCTTCTCGCGGTGCATGTAGCGGGCGCTTACGGGCCGGATATAGCGCTGCCCGCCGTGCTCCCGGACGACACCGTGTGTTCGGCAATGCTCAAGATTGCCATCATCCCAATCGAATCCTGAAAGCCGCCCATGCATGTTGAAAGCTACGCATTTGTGTAGACAAAAGCAACGCTTTTTCTGCCGGCCATCGGCAGCCCCGAGGCTTGCGGTCGCCGCCATGCCGACGTCGTCGCTGTCGGCCAGTTCCCAGCCGCTTATCGACGACCGCTGGACCACCGTTTCGGCCTCGGGGATGGACCCCCATCGCAGCCGGCTTCCGCCCCTCGGTCGCTCCGCGCATGGGTACGCGAAGCGGGTCCAAGACCGCGGCCCTGGTCTTGCTTAATCCCCGTCACGCGCTATCCATCCGATAAACGCCGGGAAAGCAGGAGACCGACATGCGCGCATGGGCCGTGGTTGAAAACGGGCAACCCCTGAAGGAGATCGAGCTACCGACGCCCCAGCCGCAAGGCACCGAGGTCCTGCTCGAGGTTACCCATTGCGGCGTCTGCCACTCCGACCTGCATATCTGGGAAGGCTACTACGACGTCGGCGGCGGCCAGAAGATGTCGCTGGTCGATCGCGGCGTCGTCCTGCCTTTGGCGATGGGCCACGAAATCGTCGGCCGCGTGGTGCAGCTTGGCCCGGATGCCACTGGCGTGAAGCCCGGTGACGTCCGCATCGTCTTCCCCTGGCTGGGCTGCGGCAAATGCGAGAAGTGCCTCGCCGAGGAAGACAACATGTGCTCGGTCGCCGCGCGCAGCCTCGGCGTCTATCAGAACGGCGGCTACGGCACCCATGTCATCGCCCCCCATCCGCGTCATCTGGTCGATCCCGGCACCCTCGACCCGGCGGTTGCGGCAACCTATGCGTGCTCGGGCATCACCGTTTATTCCGCCATCAACAAGGCGATGCCGCTGACCCCGACGCAACCGATCGTCCTGGTGGGCGCGGGCGGCCTGGGCCTGAACGCCATCGCCATCCTCAAGGCGCTGAAGCACCAGAACATCATCAGCGTCGATGTCAGTGCCGAGAAGCGCGACGCGGCGCTGCGGGCCGGCGCCGATAAGGTGGTCGATGGCAGCGGCGACGGCCGCGGCGTCTCCAAACGCATCATGGAAGCCGCCGGCGGCCCGGTGCCGGCGGTGATCGACCTGGTGAACGGCACCGCCACCGCACGCTTCGCCTTCGGCGCCCTGGCCAAGGGCGGCAAACTCATCCAGGTCGGCCTGTTCGGCGGCGAACTGATGCTGCCGTTGCCGATCATGGCGATCAAGGCACTGACCGTTCAGGGCAGCTATGTCGGCAACCCAAAGGACCTGCGGGCGCTGGTGAAGCTTGCCCAGGATGGCGAGTTGCTGGCGCTACCCGTCGCCACCGTTCCGCAAAGCCAGGCCTACGATGCCTTGATGCGCCTGCGCGACGGCAAGGTGACCGGTCGCCTCGTCCTCAAGGCCGAGGCCGCGTGATGGCCAACACCGCACCGCGCCGCTCGGTCGTGCTGAAACGGCGGCCGAAAGGTGAGCCGGTTTCCGGCGACTTCGACATCCGCGAGGATGCCATACCCGAGGCAGGCCCGGGCGAGGTGCTGACCCGCACCCTGTGGCTGTCGATCGATCCGTATATGCGCGGCCGGCTGCGCGAAGAACAGACCTACGCCGTGGCGGTCCAGATCGGCGAAGTGATGACCGGCGAAACCGTGGGCGAGGTGGTCGCCTCGGCCCATGCCGATTTCGCGCCAGGCGATGTCGTCGTAGGCTCCCGCGGCTGGCAGACGCATTCCGTCACGCCCGGCGACCGGCTGGTCAAGATTAACGCGAGCGCGGCACCCCTGTCAGCCTATCTGGGCGTGCTGGGAATGCCCGGGGCGACGGCCTACGCCGGGGTCAGCGAAATCTGCAAGCCCACGAACGGCGAGACCTTCGTCGTCGCGGCGGCCTCTGGCGCGGTCGGTTCGGTCGCCGGTCAGATCGCCAGGCGGGCTGGTGCCCGCGTCGTCGGGATCGCCGGCGGCCCGGACAAATGCCTGTGGGTGCAGGATGCCCTGGGTTTCGACGACTGCATCGACCACCGCTCGATGGATCTCCACCAGGAACTGCGGTCTGCCTGCCCCAACGGGATCGACTGCTACTTCGAGAACGTCGGCGGCGCAGTGCAAGCGGCCGTGTTCGACCAGCTCAACGCCTTCGCCCGGGTCGCGATGTGCGGCATGGTCTCGCAGTACAACGCCCATACCATGCCATCCGGTCCCAATCTGGGTTTCGTGGTCGGCAAGCGGGTGCTGATCCAGGGCTTCATCGTCTCCGACCGGCCGGCACGGATGACCGAATGGCGCGCGATGGCGGAACCTTGGGTGGCCGACGGCTCCCTGGCCTACCGTGAGGACGTGATCGACGGGCTGGAGAACGCCCCGGACGCTCTGACCGGCATCCTGAGCGGGCGCAACTTCGGCAAGCTGCTGATCAGGGTGTCACCCGAACATCATTGAGTGCCCGGCGCTGGGTATCTGGCGCTGCGTCTCGGGACGGCACGATCAGTCCGCCGATGGCCTGCTGACCGAGGCGAAATCGCCGCATCGGAACCGGCGGGACTGGTAGGTGTCGTGCCGGCGGCAGATGCCGTCGCCGGCAGCTACCGATGCGTGCGCCGAACCCAGGACCGTTAGGTTCGGCAACATCGCCTCCAGCCGCCGCGGATCACCCTCGAAGTGCCGGCATGTCCCGCAGCAGTCGGCATCCTGCCGCGTGAACCGCGCCATCATGGCTCTGACCCGGCGTCTCATGGCTTGATCGCGTTCCAGTACGGCTCGAAGATCACCGCCGACAGGATGAAACCAAGCACCAGGTTGACCAGCACCCCGACGGAGAAAGCCACGAAGGCGTTGCCGGTGATCGGAGCCAGGCTTCGGATTCGCAGCGATGCGCCGATGCTGAGGAAGCTGAAGGTGAACGCCCAGTTCCGCAACGTGTCGATCGGCGCGATCAGCCGGGGCCGGACCACGGTATCGAAATCGGCGAACGACTGGCCGTGATCCGCCCAGTTGATCAGCAGGGACGCCAGGATGAAGCCGATGATGAACTTCGGAAAGCGGTTCCAGATTTGCCCGAGATCGGCATGCTGTCCCGTCTCCTTCGGCTCCCACCAGGTGACGGCGACCACCGACAGCATCGCCGCCCAGATGCCGATCCACATGTCCCGTCCGACCACCTTGACCAGTGTATAGGACCACAACGCCTGCTCGGGCGTGCCGCCGATGCTGCCGTTGCGGGCAAAGCCCGCGAAGGTCTGCGCCGCCGCGAAGCCGGCCGCGTCGGCATACTCGGATGTGCCGATCCAGGCGCCCCCGACGCCGGCCGGCAGGTACCAGGCCCGCGCGAGGATCGGCAGCAGCCCGATCATGACCAGCGCCCAGACGACCACGATCGTCGTCGCGACCAATATGTCCTCCCGCCGCGCGCGGACCGAACCGGCGATGGCCAGCACCGCCGAAAGGCCGCAGATCGATCCGCCCGCGGCCAGGATGGCGGCAAGGCGCTCGTCCAGCTCCAGAAAGCGCGCCACCTTGAAGATCACGACGAATGTAATGATCGAGGCGATCGACGCCTGCAGTATCGCGATCGGTCCCGCCAGCAGGATGACGGACAGCGGCAGTGCGGCTCCCAGCAGCACGACGCCGATCTTGATATAGAACTCCGCTCGCAGCCCGGTCTGCAGCCAGGCCGGCAGGCGGATGGCGTTGGCCAGGATGAAGCCGAACACCAGGGCCACGATCGGCGTTTCCAGCACAAGCTGGCGGGCGTTCCGCCAGGCCGTGGCGGTCAGGATCATGATCGACAGCAGATACACGACCGCGAAGGCAGCGGCGAACCGGCTGGGACTGAGGCCCATCATGGCCGCCGCGCCGGTGAACAGCACCAGAAGCACCGCCCCCAACACGGCATAGCGGACGCCATCCCCGGTCAGTTGTTCCAGCAGCGCCGGCAGACTGAACCAGACGTGTGGCCCGACCGCGAACCATTGCAGGCTGGACCCCATCGCGAACGCGATCACCGCCGCGATCACCGCGGTCAACCCGAGCAGGACGGACCACCAATCCTCGGCAAGCCAGGCCCGTTCGGCTAGCGGCCCGCCGGTATCAGGCGGACCAGGCCCTGTCATGAGATGTCACGACGGATTAGCATGTCCTATCCCCAATACCCGATCGCAGAGAATTACCCGATCGCGGAGAAGTACCAGTCGATCGCGCTTCGTCGCGTCAATCGGCTACTGCAAACCAACAGCGATGTATCGCGCTTCTCTGATGCACGATACTAGCCGCTACGAACCCGTTGCGGAAAGGGCTATGTCGTAACGGTCTGATACCGGCCGGTGCATGATCTGATTGGTATCAGCGGCGGCATCCCGCTGCGGACGCCCTCAGGCGAAAGTTCGACGCTGCGATCGCTTCCACCCCAACCTGCTTGGTTTGATGTTCAGGAGACGACGGCATGAAGTTTGGCGCATCGATGTTTTTCACCGACTACTCCATGACACCCGCGGCACTCGGACAAGCGCTGGAGGAACGTGATTTCAACATCATGTTTGCGCCGGAACATTCACACATTCCGCTCAGCCGCAAGACGCCGTTTCCGCTCGGGCCGGAGTTGCCGAAGCGCTACTACGACGTAATGGATCCGTTCGTGACCCTGACCGCGGCGGCTTGCGCGACAAAAACGTTGCAGATCGCAACCGGCGTCTGCCTGATGGCGCAGCGCGACCCGATCCAGACCGCCAAGCTGGTGGCCTCGCTCGATCAGCTATCCGGCGGCCGCTTCGTGTTCGGCATCGGCAACGGCTGGAACCAGGACGAAATGGAAAATCACGGCACCGATTTCGGCAAACGTTATAAGCTGGTGCGCGAGCGTGTGGAAGCGATGCAGGCGATCTGGACCCAGGACGCGGCTGAATATCACGGTGAGTTCGTCGACTTCGGGCCGATGGCGGCATGGCCAAAGCCAGTCGGCAAGCCGCATCCTCCGATCCTGATCGGCGGCGCGTTTCCTTACTCGGCCCGCCGCGCGATCCGCTACGGCGATGGCTGGATGCCGCAGGTGACGAAGACCGATGCTGCGCCGCTGACCGACCTGATCCCCCGCTTCCGCCTGATGACGGCCGAAGCGGGGCGCGATCCGAAGGCAATGCAGATCGTCGTCGGCGCGCAGCCGCCGGACGCCAAGCTGATCGGGCAATACCAGGTCCTCGACGTGGACATCGTCTACCCCAGCCTGCCATCGGAAAAAGCGGATACCATCCTGCCCATGCTTGATCAGTGGGCCGCCGTCCGGCGTCAGGTCAACGGATGAGCCCGCCCGGCCGCTGGTGATTTTTCATCCGGCTGGCCCCCGTGTCGATCAGGTATAGTCGGTCAGGTATACGCAGCCTCCACCATCCGCCGGACCGCTTCCTCGGACGGATCATCCTCGGTTGTCGCGGGCAGCGGTCGCGGTGGTGTCGGACCAGCCGAGGCACCGTCCGAGGCGGCCGGCTGGTAGGTCGGCACCGCCGCCGGAAGGTCAGGACGGCGGCGCCGGCCGAGCGAGGCGCCGGTACCAGCGGTTTCGCGGGAGCGGGGTATCCGTCGCATGGCCAGTCTCCAGATGGTTGCTGAACATGCCACACAGGAACAGCGACTTCAAAACACCAGCCGTCCGCCCACGATGCAAAGCACCGCGGCCAGGATCGGCCGCAGCACGCTGTCGGGGATATGCGCCGACAGATAGCTGCCCAGGATGATGCCCGGTATGGATCCGCTCAGCAGCGAAGCCAGCATCGGCCAGTCCACCGAACCCAGCCACCAATGACCGACCCCGGCCACCAGGGTCAGCGGCACCGCGTGGGCGATGTCCGACCCCACGATGACCGCCATCGGCAGGCGTGGATACAGCATCAGCAGCACCGTCACGCCAATCGCCCCCGCGCCGACCGAGGAAAGCGTGACGGCGACACCCAGCACGACCCCCGTCACCACGGTAAGCTGGGCCGCCTGAAGCGGCGTGACACGATCGAGCGCCGGCTCCATAAGCCGCAAAAAGCGCGACCGGAAGATCAGCGACACCGCCGTCAACAGCAACATGACACCCAGGATCAGCGAGATGATCCGCCCGCTTATCGCGTCGGCGATACTGAAATGCGAGATCGCCAGCAGCGTGATCACGGTTGCCGGCACACTGCCTGACGCCATCCGTCGCACGATCCGCCAATCGACCGTGTGATTGAGGCCGTGCATCAGCGTGCCGACCGACTTCGTCGCCGAGGCATAAAGCAAATCCGTTCCCACCGCGGTCACCGGATGGATGCCGAACAAAAGCACCAGGATCGGTGTCATCAGGGAGCCGCCGCCAACCCCGGTCTGCCCGACCAGCAGGCCGACAAAAAATCCAGGCAGCATGAACAGCGGGTCGATGGAAGCAAAATGACTCATGCATGATCACCGTTCACACGTGACAGACTACCGCGCCGATCTCACCGGCATCAGCCGCCTTGGACGATGACTCTATAGCAGGCGGCCGCTTGGCTTATCATCATTGCTGACACGCCGATAAACGCTGATCCGAAGCAGCGGAAATCCCCCCGGCCGCAACGGCAACCAGGAAACGCTTGTCCCTGCCGACCGCCGCGGGCGCAGCATAGTTTTCTGACAAAGTCGTTTCAACGGTCGTCAACCGGCCAGTTGGCCTGTACCGCCGGACGGGCGTTGAACGTCTCGTGCCAGGCGGCCAGCTTCGGATGGCCGTCCCGCCAGGCCAACGCGGCAAAGCGAAAATCCAGATAGGCCAGGGCCACCCCAATGGCCAGATGGCCGATGCTGAAGCCGCTGCTGCCCAGCGCCTCGGCTTCACCTTCCAGCGCAGCCACGCAGGCAACCAGCTTGGCGCGCCACAATGCCTTGTGCGGCTCGCTCTGCCGTTCGGCTGGCCGAAAACCCTCGGCCAGCAATGGCAGAGCAGTATCCAGCATGCCCTGTCCCAAAGCGTGCCGACGCAGCGCCGTCAATCGCTCGGGCCAGGCGGACGGATACAGCTTCGGGCCGTCATGCAGCGTATCGAGGTATTCGATGATGACCGTCGAATCGTAAATCGCCGAACCGTCCGGCAGTTCCAGCGTGGGGATCTTTCCGACCGGGTTGATCTGCATCAATGCCAGATGCGGCGTGGTGCCTCCGGCGACCGTCCGGACCGTTTGGACCTGATCTTGCAGCCCCATCTCGAATATCGCGATCATCACCTTGCGGACGTACGGCGAACGCGGAGACCAGTGCAGGGTCATCTGTTGCAACATGCTTGCACCTTCAACGAAGGCCTCCAACCGGGCCGATGGTTTGACTTCTGTGTCACCGCCAGGCTTGTCCCGGACGCCACGACCGGCGAAACCGATCAGGCGAAGTCCGCCGCGATCGGTGCGGTTCCTGCTCACACGCTGGCAGCCCAAACGTTGCCAGCATAAGGCGGCAACGCCCCGATTTCATTCCGCGGCGCGCCGTTTCGCCGCCAGTCGATCGATCTCCGCCTGTACCGCGGCGCCGGATTGACCGATGAACGCCGCATGGTGGTCAAGCGCGAAAGCATAGCTGTCGGCGCGCCACTCCCGCGACGATTGGAAATGAGGATGGACGTACCGTGCCATCAGTTCGTAGTGGCGCTTGGTCTGCGCCCAGTCGGCCCAGTTCTGCGCCAACTCCATGATCACGCCAAAGCCGCCCGAACCCTTCAGCAGCCGCTCGATAAACTCGATCGCGTCGTCCGGCGTGCCGATGCAGGCGGAACCGCTGTCGATCATGTACTGGTAACGGTCGGTGATTTCACCTGGAACGATCGGGAAGGTGGCGACATCGCGGAAGTAGTCGCAGAACTGGTCCAGGCCGTGCTTCACGTTCTCCCGCGCCTGCTCGCGCGTTTCGGCGATATGCATCAACGTCACCAGTCGCCAGTTCTTCCGATCCGCGACATGGCCGTTCAATTCAGCCTGCTCGGTATAAAGTCCCCAGTTGCCGGCGTGGTGCTTCAGCGCATCGTCGCTGGTGCCGCCGATCGACAGCATGCCCAACCCGTGCCGCCCCGCCGCCAGCGCACCGGCCGGAGACCGCGCCGCCGCCACCGCCATCTCCATCCGTGGCCGGGTGAACGGCGGCAGTTGCAGGCGTGCGTCGTTCAGGTCGAACCAGTCGGTCTTGCGGGTCACGCTGTCGCCGCGCAACAGCTCGATCAGCACATCGAGTGATTCGTTCATCATCCGGCGCTGCTCGCCCGGCTTGATGCCGATCTTCTTGGCGTCGTGCACCAGCGATCCCGGGCCGACGCCCAGCATGGCTCGTCCGCGCGTCTGGTAGTCCAGCTGCACCATTCGGTCGGCCAGCATAAACGGATTATGATACGGCAACGACACAACGCCGGTGCCAAGCCGGATGTGCCGGGTCCGCTCCGCGGCCGCGGCGATGAAGATCTCCGGACTGGCGATGATCTCGAACCCGCCGGAATGATGTTCGCCGAGCCACGCCTCGCTGTAGTTCAGCCTGTCGAGGTGCTGCAGCAACTCCATATCCCGCTCCAGCGCCAGCACGGGATTTTCCGTAAGGGCGTGGAACGGGGCGAGAAAGATGCCGCTGCGCAAGTAGGTCATGCAAAGCTCCCGTGTTCAAACATCAAGCCGGTAACCGCCACCATCGGTGACGAGGCGCCCGGCCGTAACGCCGGCGAAATGGGTCCCGATGATCAGCACCGGCGTGCCAGCCAGACGCCGGAACATCCGGTGGCGGGTTTCGATCCCCTGCTCGGGATCGCTGTCCGCCAGCGTGCTCCATTCCGGATGCGCGATCTGGCAGGGATGGTGCAGGAAGTCGCCGGTGATCATCGCCTGCTCGCCGTTCGACTGGATCATCACGCTGACATGACCGGGAGTATGGCCAAGCGTCGGCAGCAGGGTGATTTCGTCGCAGATGCGCTCATTGGTTTCGACCATCGTGGCCAATCCGGCTTCGACGATGGGGGTGACCGAATCGGCAAGGATGTTTGCCATGTCAGGGCGGTCCTTCACGGTTCGCCAGTGCTCGTATTCGGTCCGGCCCATCAGATACCGCGCACGTGGGAAGGTGGGCACCCACGTGCCGTCCACCAGCCTTGTATTCCAGCCAATATGGTCGACGTGAAGGTGCGTGCACAGCACGGTGTCGATCGATTCCGGCGCAAAGCCCGCATTTGCCAGATCGGCCAGGAACGGCCCGTCGCGGTCATTCCAGTGCGGAATGCGGCGGCCGTGCTTGTCGTTGCCAAGACAGGTATCGACAATGATGCGGCGTTCGGGTGTTTCCACAACGAAGCTGTGGATGCTCATGCGCAGCCGCCCATCGTCATCGGCGAAATGCGGCCGCAGCCAGGCAATCGGCAGGATTTCCTCATGCGTCGCCTGTGGCAACAGGAAGCGCGTGCCACCGGTCATCTCCAGCTCGACAACTTTCGTTACGGTAACGTTGCCGATGATCCATTTCATGCCGTCTACTCCCGTCCGAGCGGCAGTCTACGCCGGATCGGGCGGCTTGTGCCAACAGAGGCCGTCCCGCAAGATCATCGGCAAATCGATCGGAGGAAGCGGGTGGCCCTGCATATCGACTACTACGTGTCGTTGAACTCCCCGTGGACCCATCTCGGGGCGGCGCGGATCGAGGCCATGGCGGTGGCTCACAACGCCACCCTGCGCATCTTTCCGGTCGACTTCGGCGACATCTTCGCGCAATCGGGCGGGCTGCCGCTGCCCAGGCGTTCACCCCAGCGGCAAGCCTACCGGTTGCGGGAACTGGCGCGCTGGCGCGACTGCCTGGGCATCCCGATCACCATCCAGCCGGCCTTCTTTCCCGCCAGCGAGCAGCACTCCGCCAGCTGCGTGATCGGGGTGCGCGAAACCATGGGCGACCAGCCGGCGATCAGGCTGGCACATCAGGTGCTGAACGCCGTGTGGCAGCAGGAGAAGAACCCCGGCGACCTCGCGACACTGGCCGGGTTGATCACCGACATCGGCCTGAATGCCGAACAGGTGCTGAAGCTGGCCGAGGATCCGCGCTGGGCGGAGCAACGCATCGCCGACACCCAGGCGGCGCTGCGGCGCGGCGTGTTCGGCGCCCCCAGCTACGTGATCGGCGACGAGATCTTCTGGGGTCAGGACCGGCTTGATTTCGTCGAGCGGCGCCTGGCGCTCGGCTGATGCGGGTCTATACGATCCTGCCGCAGCGCCATTGGCGGGACGTCGCCGCGGCCGCCCGCGACGCCGAGACGGCCGGGTTCGACGCCGTGATGACCGTCGAGTTGGGGCACGATCCGCTGACACCGCTGGCGCTGGCGGGATTGGCGACGCGCCGAGTGGAACTGACGCCATCGGTGGTCGTGGCGTTCCCACGCAGCCCGACCACGCTGGCGCAGCAGGCCTGGGACATCCACGCCAACGCCGGCGGTCGTTTTGTTCTCGGCCTGGGCAGTCAGGTGAAGGGCCACAATGAGCGGCGATTTGGCATTGCCTGGACCCCGCCCGCACCGCGGATGCGCGATTACGTGCAGGCACTGCGCGCGGTGTGGACCGCGTGGGAGACCCGCGGGCGGCTGGACTTCGACAGCCCGCACTACAAGCTGTCGCTGATGACACCTGACTTTTCCCCCGAACCGACCGGTCTGCCGATGATCCCGGTGACCATCGCGGCGGTCGGCGAGGCGATGCTGCGCGTCGCCGGCCAGGTCGGCGATGGTGTCAGGCTGCATCCGCTGTGCTCGCGCGCCTACCTCGAGCAGGTCTGCCTGCCGCGGATGATGGAAGGCATGCGCCGCGGCGGTCGCTCTCGGCTGAACTTCGATGTGCATGGCGGCGGCTTCGTCTGCACCGGCCCTGATGCGGCAACGGTGGCCAGCGAAATGGAAAAAGCGCGCCGGCGTATCGGCTTCTACGGTTCCACGCGAACCTATCTGCCGATCCTGACGCTGCACGGGTTGGAAGAGCTGGGCGGCCGGCTACATCGCATGTCGCTGGAGGGCCAATGGGATCGCATGGCGGCCGAGGTCTCCGACGACACGGTGCGGCTTTTCGCCGCCTGTGGCACCTATGATGGATTGTCGGCGGCGATCGAACAGCGCTTCGGCGGCGTCGCCGATTCCGTCGACCTGCATTTCCCGACGGGCATCGCGCCCGGGCTGGCGAAGGAACTGGTGGCCGACATCAGCCGCATCCCGCACACCTTCGCCGGCTTCAACACGAACTGGTAGGGACACGATCATGCCCACTCCGATGTTCCGTTTCGACCCCGTCGAACTACCGCCACGGGCGCTGGCGATGCGCACCGAGGTGCGCGCGTTCATCAATAGCAATGAGCAACTGATGAAGTTCCCGCGCGGCGATTTCAACCGCGACTTCAGTCGTGCGATGGGCCGCCGTGGTTGGATCGGCATGACGTGGCCGAAACAATATGGCGGCCATGAACGCAGCGCCTTCGAACGCTACGTGCTGATCGAGGAAATGCTGGCGGCCGGTGCGCCGCTGTCCGCCCACTACACCGGCGACCGCCAGAGCGGCCCCAACATCCTCCGCTTCGGCACCGAGGAGCAGAAGCAGTTTTTCTGCCCGAAGATCGCCGCCGGCGTGATGACCTTCTGCATCGGCATGAGCGAGCCGAACTCCGGTTCCGACCTCGCTGGCACCCGCACCCGCGCGGTGAAAGTCGATAGCGGGTACAAGATCAACGGCAGCAAGCTGTGGACCTCGAACGCGCATCGCGCCGATTACGCGATCCTGTTCTGCAAGATGGCCGGTGACGGCAGGGAGGAACCCGACCGCCATGCCGGTGCGTCCCAGTTCCTGCTGGACCTGAAGCTGCCCGGCATCGAGATCAGGCCAGTCCTCAACCTGCTCGGCGAGCACCACTTCAACGAGATCTTCCTGACCGACGTCATCGTGCCCGACAACCGCCTGCTGGGCCGCGAAGGCAACGGCTGGAACCAGGTCACCAGCGAACTGGCCTTCGAACGCAGCGCGCCCGACCGGTTCCTGGTATTGTTCCAGCTGCTGCGGGAGATGGTCCGCATGGCTGGGCCGTCGCCCGATAAAGCCACCGCGACCGCGTTGGGGAAGCTGATCGCGCAGCTGGCGACCCTGCGCGGCATGTCGCTGTCGATCGCCGGCATGCTGCACGAGGGTTTGCAGCCAAATAACGAATCCGCCGTCGTCAAGGACCTCGGCACCCGCTACGAGCAGGATATTCCCGTCGTTGCGCGGCAACTGTTCCCGACCGAACCGGAATTGGAGGCAGTCGAGACCTACGTGTCGATGATCGCCCGCGGCACGATGAACGCGCCACGTTTGTCCATCCAGGGCGGCACGCGTGAGATCTTGCGCGGCATCATCGCGCGCGGCCTGGGCCTGCGCTGAAGGAGGACGGAGATGGCGATTCGCGACGAAACCAGGATGCTGCTGGAAAGCATGACCCGGCTGTTCGAGGACAGGTCGACCAAGCAGGTGATTGACCTGTCGGAAACCGGGACATTTGCCTCCGAGCTGTGGCAGGTGGTGGCGGAAACCGGTGTGCCGCTGGCGGCACTGCCCGAATCCGCGGGCGGTGCCGATGCGCAATGGTCGGATCTGTTCGCCGTGCTGCGCGTCGCCGGACGGTTCTCCGCACCGATCCCGCTGGCCGAAACGATGTTGGCCGGATGGATCGCCGCGAGTGCCGGACTGGAGCTCGGCGATGGCCCGATGACCGTCGGACCGGTGCGTGGCGCCGACCGGCTGACCGTGGTGCGCGATGGCAATGGCTGGCGCTTGTCGGGCGCCACCTCTCGCATCCCCTATGCCGCGCATGTGGCTCAGACGGTGCTGATCGCCGATGGCCCGGACGGGGAGATGGCGGTCGCTCTGGAAGGCGTCGGCGGCGCCGTGGTGACAGCCGGCAAGAACATCGCCAACGAACCGAGGGACACGCTGGCCTTCAACGCGGTGCGCCTGTCCGCCGACGCCGTGGGGTCGCTGGGCGACGGCGTATCGCGCGGGGCACTCTATCGTCGCGGCGCCCTGGCGCGCGCGACCATGATGTCCGGCGCGCTGGAACGCGCGATGGACATGGCGGTGAGCTACGCGCAGGAACGCGTGCAGTTCGGCCGCCCGATCTCGAAATTCCAGGCGGTACAGCAGAACCTGGCAATCCTGGCGGGTCAGACCGCGGCGGCGGTGGCGGCGGCCAATCTGGGGATCGAGGCACTGGGCAAGACCGACGCTGAACGCGAAACGTTCCTGATCGCGATCGCCAAGGCGCGGGTGGGCGAGGCCGCGACGCTGGCCTGCGAGATCGCCCACCAGGTGCACGGCGCGATCGGCTTTACCAAGGAATACGCGCTGCAACTCTCCACCCGCCGTCTGTGGTCGTGGCGGGAGGAATTTGGATCCGATCCGGAATGGGCCGCACGGGTCGGATCGCACGCCTGCGCCAATGGCGCGGACGGGCTATGGCACCTGCTGACCGCGGCCGCGTGATCGCCTGTGATGATCAACTGCTGGGCAAAGGGATGGAATGCCCGGTATCGAAAGCGGTCAGCAGCACTGAAGATGGACCCGATCCCGCTGGAATGCTGGCATAGATCCGCGCCTGTCCGCTGATGTGAAGATCGGCGACCCTGTTCGCGCCGTTGTACAGCAACATCTCGCCTGCCCTCGGGCCTGATTTTGCGAACATCGCGCTCGTCGCCACGGTGTTGTTCAAGGTGATTTCGCTGCCCGCGCCGAACCCGGTGATCGGGGCGAGGAATTGCAGGGCGGTACTGCTGGGGATCGGACCGCCCCCGATATAAAGATGAGCGGAGACAAGCTGTATCGTCTCACCAGCACTTGCACTGATCACCGACAGGCTACTGTCGCCGACCGCCCGGAGTGTCCCTTGTCCGGTCAATTCTCCGACTTCCACCGTCGACCCATTGATCGTCATTGTCCCATCGTTCTCGATTGGCGCGCGCGGCAAGCTGCCGGTGCCAACCAGCTGCGCATCCAGCACGGCGCCACCCGCGACCATGCTATTGCCATGGATCGCCAGACCGCCGGTGGAACTGATGAACTGGTTGATATTGAGCAGACCGCCATTCATCAGGATCCCGGTGTTCGTGACAGAAACCGCCTGAGCGGGATAGCCAACCAGCACGCGCCCCGATCCGGACCAGGTGCCGGTATTGAACGTGCCCGAGACAGTGAATTCGATCTCACCCCCTTGCAGGTCCAGGTTGACGCCGCTCATGAAGCCAGCCGGAACCGAGACCTGTCCGCTGGCGATAATCGCCGTATCGCCTGCCTGCGGAACCCCGCTCGGCGTCCAGTCGCCGGGCGTCGCGAACGAACCGGATCCACCGATCCAGCTGCGTGCGACATCCGCCACCGGGCTTGTCGACTGGCCGTAGGTCGGCCCCCACGCGTCGGACGGCTTGCTTTTGCTCCACCACAGATGGTCTGCGTTTTCCTGCCAGATGTTGCCGTTGACGTAGGCGAGTTCGATCACCCGCGCCGTGGTCGGATCGGCGACGCCATCCAGCGTCACCTGGCCGGCGGCGATCGACCAGAAATTGCCGCTGCCATCCGTGATCGCAGTCGCGGTCGAACCCGGGATCACCGTAACGATCGTATCGTTCGCCGAGGCTGCCTGATCAGGCACCGGGTCGACCGACGTGCCGTAAGGCGGGTCCCAGGCCGCGGCTGGCGATGACTTGCTCCACCAAAGATTATCAGTGTTCTTCTGCCATATGATCCCGTTTTCGTAGGCGACCTCGATAACGTTGCGAGTGGTGGGATCCAGCGCACCATTGACGGTTACCTGGCCGCTTACGATCGCCCACACGTTTCCCGTCGTGTCTGCGATGAACTGTCCGGGAAGGCTGATGATCGTATTGTTGGCGGAGGTCATTTGACTCACCTGAATTGGGGACGGACTGATTTGAGTGACGGTCACGGCCCAGTCACAGACCGGACAATAGCACTATTCGGTCGCGGCAAAATAACTCAGTAGTGAGCGCACCTGTTGGTGATGCAATGATACCGATGCCGCGGAATAACGGCTTCGCCGCAGGTAATAACATTTCACTGGCATCAACGCTGACATCTCGGCCGGAATGCAAAGCCTGCAGACCAGATCGTCTCGTCGCTCCAGGCCACGGCAGGCGCCGCCGCGGTGCCGGGCCGGCCGCTCGGCCTCAGGTCGCGCCCGCCGTTCGGCCTCAGATCGCGACCGCTATTCGGCTTCAGGTCGCGCCCGCTGTTCGGCCCCGGATCGCGCCCGCCGTTCGGCCTCAGATCGCGATCGCGTAGGCCGGCCGCCTTGGGTCCGCACCGGCGCCGATCAGGCCGCTCTCCGGGTTGGTCAGGATCGCCTCGACCGACCCTGCCAGCCAGGTCCAGTCGGGCCAATCTTGGATCGTGTGCCCGCGCGCCGCCAACTCCTCGATTGTGTTCTTGTCGATCCGACCCTCGACCGCGAGCCGACCCGGAAAATACTCGAACGGCGCGAACGACGACGGGAACGAGTAGGACGCCACCCGCGGCGCCTCGATCGCGCTTTGCAGATCCATGCCGAAATGCATGACGTTCAGCAGCACCTGCAGCATCGCCTGGATCTGCACGTCGCCGCCCGGCGTGCCGAACGGCATGACCCCGCCCTTGTCGGTCACCAGCATCGCCGGATTGGGCGTCAGCCGGGGCCGCTTGCCAGGCGCCACGCCGGCCGGATGTCGCGGATCCGGCCGGCTTTGCGAACCGCGTCCCGACGGCGTGATGCCCAGCCCTGGCACCACCGGCACATTGCCCGATCCATCCGACGGCGTGGCGCTGAAGGCGTTGCCCCAGCGATCGACCGTGCAACAATATGACGTGTCCGCCTCGACCTTCGGCAGGTCCGCGGTGGAGCCCGGCATCACCCGGTTCGGCAGATCCAGCGGCGCCGGCATCTGTCCGAACGCGCGGTCGTCGCGCACCGCCGCGCCACGTCGGGCGATCGTCGCCGGATCCAGCAGATGGTCCACCGGCACATCGACGAAGCGCGGGTCGCCGAAATGATATTCCCGGTCGGCCAGCGCCAGGTTCAGACACTCGACGATCCGGTGCAGATAATCGGGCGAGTTGTGCGCCAGTCCGTCGATCCCGACATGCTCCACCAATGCCAGCGCCTGCTGCAGCGCCGGCCCCTGACACCATGCGCCGCAGGTCAGCAGCTGATGCCCACGCCAGCTCCGGCGCACCACCGGTTCGATCGCCGAGCTGTAGCCGGCTAGATCGTCCATCGACAGGTAACCGCCTTCCTGCTGCTGGAAGCGCACGATCGCGCGCGCGATGTCGCCGCGATAGAACGCATGATGCGCGGCATCCAGCCCGGCCAGCCGATCCGCTCCGGCGGCGCGATCCTGGTCCGCCATGAACTGGATTGTCCGCGCCAGATCGGTCTGGACAAACCGGTCACCGGCTTTCGGCACCTCGCCGTTCGGCAGAAAGACCGCCGTGTTGGAGGCCCACCGCCGATACTCGGCGGCGTGCGAGCCGATCGATCGGGCCAGCAGCGGATACACCGAAAATCCCTCGGCAGCGAAACGAATCGCCGAGGTGGCGACATCCGCGAACCGCATCGTGCCATGCCGGCGCAGCGCGCTGATCCAGGCATCCGGCGCCGCCGGCACCACGGTGCGCAACACCCCGTCCGGTATCGTCCCGCCGTGCTCGCGCATGAACAGATCAGCCGGCAACGTTTGCGGCCACCAGCCCAAGCCGGCGATGCTCTCGACCGACCCGTCCGCCAGGCGGATCAGGATTGGTGCCACGCCGGCGAAGTTCACCAGGTCGGGCTGCAACACCCCAAGGGCGATGCCCGCGGCAACGCCGGCGTCGATCGCATTGCCGCCTGCCTCTAGGATCGCGAACCCAGCCGAGGCCGCCAGATAGTGGCCGGCCGAAATCGCGTGCCGCGTGCCGTAGATGGTCGGACGATGGGTCATGCGCCGTGTCCTCGACTGATCCCGCAAACTCGCAACGTGCGGCAAAACGGCCAGGCGGTCCAGAGCCGCCGGATGGTTGCCCCGCGGTCCACAGCCGCCGGATGGTTGATTGACAGCGACGGGGACCCTGTAGCACATGCCGCTGCGGCCCTGCCGGTGTGTTCACACGGTGTCCAGCAAAGGCAGGCGTCGCGGGATCGGTTTGGTCAATCGCGGGAAGGGAACGTAAATGAGGTCCAAGGCCCTGGCCCTGGGATTGTTGTGCGCCGCCACCATGGTCGGTGCGGCCGATGCCCAGCCCGCCGCCCCCACCGAGATCAGGATCGGCGAGCTGTACGCCAGCTCGGGACCCTATGCCAGCATCTCGATGCCGGTGTTCGACGCCTTCAAGCTGTGGGTCGACCAGGTCAATGCCGGCGGCGGCGTCGCGATGAAGGCATTCGGCAACAAGAAGATACCCGTCAAGCTGATCGCCTACGATGACCAGAGCAGCACGGCAACCGCCGCCACCCTATACAACCAGCTGATCACCCAGGACCACGTCGATATCCTGATCGCCGATTCGGGCTCGGTTTTGACCTCGGTCGGCGTGCCGATCGCCAAGGAGCACAAGCAGTTCCTGTTCGACGTCTCCGGCACCGGCAAGGCGTTCTTCACCGCCGACAATCCCTATGTCGCGCTGATGGCCGATCCGGTCTCGACCATCTGGCCGCACTATATCTCGGACTTCCTGGCCGATGAGGGTGCCAAGCAAGGGATCAAGACCGTCGCCATCCTGTATTCGACCAATGACTTCACCGGCACCCAGGCCGAGGCCTTGAAGGGCTTCTTCCAGAAGGACGGCAAGGTCAAGGTCATCTACTACCAGGGCGTCCCGACCAGCACCTCCAACTACACCGTGCTGATCAACAACATCGCCGCTCAGAACCCCGACGCGGTGCTCGAACTCGGTTACGTCGGCAACGATATCGCCTTCCTGCGCAACCTGCAGGACAGCGGCGAGAAGTTCCGCTTCGTCTTCTCAATCTATGCCGGAACCGAAATGGAGGAGATCGAGAAGAACGTCGGCGCCGCGGCAATGACCGACATCTTCAGCTACGTTCCGGCCTCGAACTATGAATACAAACCCGACTTCGGCATGACCCAGCAGCAGTTCCACGCTGTCTGGGACAAGAAGTATCCCGCCGGATCCAGCGTCGCATACGGCGCCAACGCGATCTACGGCTACATGAGCGGTCTGGTGGTGCAGCGGACCTTGGAAACCACCAAAGGCCTGGCTCAGACCGATATCCATGATGCGGTGTTCGCCTTGTCTGGCCAACTCAAGACCCTCGACGGCACCTTTGCCCTGCGCCAGGACGGCGCACAGATCGGCGAGGTGACACCGCTGGGTCAGTTGCAACCAGCCGGCAAGGACAAGTTGAAACTGGTCGCCGTCTATCCGCCGGATCTGGCGAACGGCAAGGCCGTCATCGGCAAGTGATCGGCGGCATGCTGACCGGCGCCATCGTCGCCGGCGTGGTGTTCGGCCTCTACTACACGCTGGTCGGGCTTGGCCTGAACCTGGTGTTCGGCGTCATGCGCATCGTCAACCTCGCCCATGGCGACTTCCTCATGCTGGGCGGCATCGCCGCCTGGTGGCTGTTCACCAGCCTGGGCTTGCATCCGTTGCTCTCGGCCGGCCTGGTCATCGTCGTCTTCCTGCTGGTCGGCCTGCCGATCTACTACCTGGTCATCCCGCGCCTGCTGCGCTCCCGCGATTCCGAGATGCTGTCGCTTATCCTGTTCTTCGGCCTGTCCCAGATGATCGAGGCCGTAACGACAATCGGCCTCGGGTCCACCGAACGCTCGCTGCCGTCCCGTCTGCTGGGCGTGGGTCCGATGATCCTGCTGGGCACCCGGCTGCCGAAAGCCTGGATCTACAGCGCTGTCGCCAGTGCCATCGCCGTCCTGCTGGTGTATCTCTATTTGTATCGCACCCGGCTTGGGACCCTGACCCGAGCGGTCATGGTCAGCCGCGATGAGGCCCTGGCCACCGGGATCGACGTCAACTTCGTCTCCGCCGTGGCGTTCGGCATCAGCATCGCCCTGGCCGGCGTGGCCGGCGTGTTCGCCCCCTTCATCCTGGGCAGCATCACCCCCGACATGGGTGTGGCCATCAACATCACCGCCTTCGCCGTCATCGTCGTCGGCACGCTCGGCAATCCCCTCGGCACCTTGCTGGGCGGGATCATCTACGGGGTGTCGCTGATGCTGATGCAGACCTACTTCAGCTCATGGGCCAACCTGTTGCCGAACCTGCTGCTGATCGCCGTGTTGCTGGTGCGCCCTCAGGGCTTGCTGGGAAGGCAGGCACGACTTGCCTGACACCGCGCTGCAGGTCCGCCGCCGCCTGCTCCGGCGCGTCATGCTGGATACCGCCATCGCCGCCGCCGTGGTGCTCGCCATGGGCGTGGCCCGCGGTTTCTATTCGAACGAGTTGATGCTGTTCAACTTCATCGTCTTCCTGACCCTGGCGCAGGGATTGAACATCATCTACGGCTTCACCGGCTATCTGCCGTTCGGCTATGTCGGCTTCTACGGCGCCGGTGCCTACGGCTTCTCCCTGGTGGTGATGCACCTGCACGCCCCCGCCCTGTTCGGCATGGCCGCCGCCGCCGCCGCCGCGCTGCTCCTGGCCCTGATCCTGCTGCCGCTGCTGCGCCTGTCCGGCGCCTATTTCGCCATCGCCAGCCTGGCCGCCGCCCAGGCGGTGTATGAGATCGTCGCCAACCCGGCACTCCAGGACATCACCAAGGGCCCGTATGGTGTCTCCTTGGCGGAGGTGTTCGCACCGGCCTTCTCCTACTACACCGCGTTGGCGATCCTCGCCGGCACGCTGCTGCTGGTGGTCTGGCTGCGCAACTCCCGTTTTGGCATGTCCTTGCAGGCGATCCGCGACGACCCCGTCAGCGCCGCCATGGCTGGCGTATCCGTCGTCCGGGGTCGCACCATCGCCTGGCTGCTGTCGGCCCTGGTGGCCGGATTGGTCGGCGGCGTTTTCGCCTGGCACATCTCGGTGTTCTACCCGGACACCGCGTTCGACCTCAGCGTATCGATCTTCGCCACCGTGTTCCTGCTGTTCGGGGGTGCCACGACGTTGTCCGGTCCGCTGCTGGGGGTGTTCATCCTGTACGGCGTCTACAACGTCATCGGCATCGCCGTGCCGCAGTATTTCCAGTTCACCTACGGCACCCTGATCGTGCTGCTGGTGCTGTTCCTGCCCAATGGCCTGGTGTCGCTGCTGACCAGCCGAGGCATCCGTGTCCCCTGAACCGCTGCTCAGCGTCGACAGCCTGGTCAAGCGCTTCGGCGGCTTCCGTGCGCTGGACGGCGTCACGCTGCACGTCAACCCAGGCGAGGTGCTGGGGCTGGTCGGTCCCAACGGGTCGGGCAAGACCACCTGCATCAACGTCATCTGCGGCCTGTACGCGCCCGACGGCGGATCCGTGACCTACGACGGCCGCTCGATCGGCGGCGATAAATCCCACCGCCTGGTGAAGGCCGGAATCAATCGCACGTTCCAGTCACCACGCCCGTTCCTGTCGCTGACCGTGCGCGAGAACATCGAGGTCGCGGCGCACTACGGCGACCCGCGGCCCGGTTTCGACATCGATGCGCTGCTGGCGCTGCTTGAACTGGACCGCTACGCGCAGCGGCCGGCGGCGGAGTTGAACAGCGCTCAGCAGAAGACCCTGGATCTGGCGCGCGCCATGGCGACCGAACCCAGGCTGCTGCTGGTGGATGAGCTCGCCGCCGGTCTGAACCCGTCGGAGCTGTCGCGCATGGCCGACCGCTTGCGCGCGCTGGCACAGGCCGGGATGGCGTTGCTGGTGGTGGAGCACCTGATGGGTTTCATCGACAAGGTGACCGATCGGGTGGTGGTGATGGCCGCCGGCAAGGAGTTCTTTGGTGGCACCTTGGCCGATGCGACCCGCGACCCTGAGGTCATCCGGGTGTTTCTGGGCGGCGGTCATCATGGCTGATTGGCTTCCATCCGGCTCGTATCCTCGTCCGGGCTACAGCGCCATCGTCCGAGTTTGGTCCAAACTTGGGCGTCAATCGCCCGCTCAGGCGAACGACTTGGCGCCGCCAGCCGTTGCGGGTCTTCCGGCGACACGGACAGCCGACAGCCGGTCGCATGACTGATCCCGTTGCCGTCATGTCCGCTACCGGCATCGAGGCCGGCTATGGCCGCGTCCAGGTCCTCTGGGGCGCCGGCCTGGACGTCAAACAAAGCGAGAGCGTCGTGCTGCTCGGAGCCAACGGCGCCGGCAAGACGACCCTGCTGAAGGTTATCGTCGGCTTGCTGCCGGCCTGGCGCGGATCGGTCAGGCTTGACCCCGATGACGTGACCACGTGGCGCACCGATCGGCGGGTTCGCCGCGGCCTGGCCTATATGTCGGAAATCGGTGTCTTCCCCGGTCTGTCGATCGACGAGAACCTCCGCGTCGGCGGCCAGTTCATCGCCAAGGCCGCGCTGACAACCCGAATGGAAGAACTTTACAGCGACTTCCCCGACCTGGCCCATCGCCGTCGGGCGATGGCCGGCAGCCTGTCCGGTGGACAGCGCAAGATGCTGGGCATCGCCAAGGCGCTGGCCTCCTCGCCGCGTCTGCTGGTGATGGATGAACCATCGGCCGGGTTGTCGCCGCTGTTCGTCAGCCAGGTGCTCGATGTGTTGAGCCGGTTCCGCGCCACCGGGTTGGCGATGTTGATCGCCGAGCAGAACATTGCGTTCCTGCAGCTTGCCGACCGGGTGTTCACCTTGGATGGTGGCCGCGTCAGGTTCGAGGGCAGCGTGGCGGAGCTGGAGGCGGACGACAAGCTGCACAGGACCTATTTCGGATTGGCTTGAAGCCGCGGTCGCTGCGTCCTGATGGCTGCCGCCGCCGGTGCCTTGTTCCGACAAGCGCGATCATCTGAGGTTGAACCAATCTCAGACATGAATAGCCCTCTCAAACAAAGGGAATCAGAGGGTGATCGCTTCAACCTCAGACGATCACGCTCTAGACGTGGCTGCCTGACTTGAACAGACGCCCCGGCACGCTGGTGGCAAGGTTGTCCTGCGCTTTCGCCAACAACGCGTTCTTGGCATTGCTGCCCTGACTGGAGCCCAGCCAGTAGTTCGCCACCTGCGTTGCCATCGCTGCCAGGGTGCCGACCAGAACTGAACCGAACTGACCGTCCAGCGCGCTCAGGTGGCTGGTCAGCACGGCGAAGGTCGTCGCGGCGAATCCGACCACGATCACCACCGACACGATCACGCTGCCGTAGGCCAGACCGCTGTGTGCCCTGGCCAGTTCGACCGACATGTCGCGCGCCGAACCGGTATCGGCCAGCCTGGCCTTCAGCTCGTCGAATGCATCCTCCCGCAGCGCCTGGTCTGCGTCATCCTGTTCCTTCTGCATCTTCAAATGCAGATCGGCGAGCTTCGCGGCCAGTTCGTCGGCGGCCTGCTGGTTGGCCTGAATGTGGGCGACCGCGGCGGCAGCCCCGCCCGGTGAGCCCAGGTCGGCCGCGGCACCCACCACGGTCTGCACCACGCCGGCCACCTTGGTCGTGGCATCAGCACCTTTCGAGCCGAAAATCATTCCGGCAAGTTGAGGTGCAAGGCTCAGCACCAATGGGATCAGGGCGGCAAACATTCTAGGCTCCAATGACTTGCAGCGCGGCCTCGCACAGACGGACCCGCTCCGCCGCACCGGTCATGCCGCCGTTGATTTTTCGGGTAATCAGATCGACCGACCATGTGTTGGCCAGCGCGTTCAACTGGTTCGCCGACCAGAACCAGACAGCGCTGTCGGCAGCGCCCGCCTGAGTGGCGGCGTGCTCGACCGCTTGATCCAGGGTCATGTTCATCGCCTGGGCAAACTGCTGATAGGCAGTCCGGCCGGTCAGCTGGATCAGGCCCCGGCCGCGAAACCGCCAACCGTCGCCGGATGCCTCGTTGCCGTTGCCCATGCGGTCCGCATAGACGCGGTTGGCCAGCACCTCAGGCTGAAGGGCGCAACTGGCCGCGACCTCGGCGTTGGGAAACCGGCTGGGCCAGACCTGGCACAAGCGCGCGGCGCTGTAGCGAAGATCTTCTTCCAAAGTATGAAAGCCGGTGCTTTCGTCGGCACACTGTCCAAGAAAGGCCGCAACGCAGCGCGGCGCCGCGATCCCGGCACGACGCAACGGACCTGTCAAAGCGGCGACCCAGGCAGTCCGTTCGGCGCTGGTCAGCAGCGGGGCGACGGCCCGCAGCGCCGGATCGAGCCTAGCGGTGGGCGACGGCGGCGCGGCGGCGGCAAGAACCGCGACAGCGGCAGGCACGGCGGGATCGGACGCGGCGCGGTGAAACAGCGCCCCGATTCCGCCCAGGGCTCGGAACATGACGGGCTCCAATTAAGCGCTTAAGTACGTTACTGAAGTAAAATGGAGTCTGGAACTATGGGAGCCAGCGGGAGGTTCAACTCATGCTAAGAATAAAATCACAATATGGGATAAAAGTCAAGACAATTTGGTGGACGATCCCTTGCCGTGCGGTGGTCAGCGACGCAGCAGGCCCAGGGATCGGCAGGTCCGTTCCTGCCCGAAGGGTTGCCGGAGCGCCGTCGATGTCAGGGCGGATCGCCGTGATCGCGTCGCGCGTCCGCGCTTCAATCCGTGTCGCCGTGCCAGCGCTACCGGGCGCGGCGGCGCCGGGCGGTTTTAATAGGTCCGAAACATCCGCGTGATCATATCGGGATCGCTGGTCACCGTCAGTGCCAGGGAAAGCAGGATACGCGCCTTCTGCGGATTGAGGTTGTCGGCGATCAGAAAGCCGGCCTGCCGCAGTTTCGTTCCGCGGAAAGTTCGTCCCGAGCCGGCGCGCGTCGATTGCACGATGGTGATACCCTGTCGTGCCGCCTCCGTCAGGGCATCGATCTCGCCCGGCGGGCAAAAGCCGGGCGCGAAACCGGCGGCGATGATCCCTCGGGCTCCCGCCACGACAAAGGCGCGCACCGCGACGCCGTCACCACCGGCATAGGAGTACGAGATGTCGACCCGGGGAAGCGCATCGGTTTCCGAGACGTCGAATTCGGTATCAGGTGCGTGCCGGCGGATCGGCCGGCGATAGAATGCGACGGCATCGCCATCGGCGTGCCCGAGGACACCGAAGTCTGGTGTTCGAAAGGTCTGTAGCCGCATCGTGGACGTCTTGGTGACCTCGCGCGCGGCATGGATTTCATCGTTCAGCACGACCAGCACACCCATGTCGCGGGCATCCGGGCTGGCGGCGACGCGAACAGCATTGACTAGGTTCAAGCCGGCGTCGCTCGACAGGCCGCTCGATGGCCGCTGGGCGCCGACGATCACGACAGGCAGCGGAACCTTCACCGTCAGATTGAGGAAGTAAGCCGTCTCCTCCAACGTCGCCGTGCCGTGCCCGATGACGATCCCGGCCAGATCGGGATGATCATCCACCAGCTGCTTGCACAGTCCGGCCAGCGCCTTCCAGTCGGCGAAGCCAATCGCCGGGCTGGCGATATTGCGGTAGCGCACCGCCATCACGTCCGCGACCAGTGCGGTCTCTGGCCAACGAGCCAGGATCTCGTCGGCATGCATCACGTTGCCGGCCGCCCCGTAGTCCTGAAGGTCGAGCGGTCCGCGGCCCAGCGAGGCTATCGTGCCGCCCGTGCCGATAAAGGCGACCTTGGGCTTGCTCATGTCGTGGCGTTCAGGATCGACGGTCGGCTCCAATGCCAGCGTGTGTCCAACTGATAGGCGCCGGCGACTTTCAGCACCCGCCCTTCGGCGAACGGCCGGCCGGCGATTTGCAGCCCGATCGGACAGCCGTTCGGGTCGAGGCCGCACGGCACGCTGATCGCCGGCAAGCCAAGGTAGTTGAACGGCCGTGTGTTGGCCGAGACCGCCATGAATTTGTGCTCCGTTCCCGGCGGACCGTTGTCGATGTCGGTCTCCTCCAGCGTCGGCAGACAGGTGCGGATCGTCGGCGTCACCAGCACGTCGACTTTGGTGAACACCTCGGCGGCGAAGGCCTTCAGCAGCGGTCCACGCCGACTTAGTGCTTCGACATAATAGGGCGCCGGGATGGCATAGCCGGGATACATGCGGGCGCTGATGTGGGCCCCGTAGGCCTGTGGGTCGGACCGCATCCACGCGGCGTGGATCGGTGCGGCCTCAACCCGCGAGACGATGCCGCCGTACGCCGCGACCGCGTCCATCAACGGCAGCGCGAAACGGCTGACGAGGGCGCCGCGACCGGCAAGCACCGAAAGCGCGGCTTCCATCGCCGCGACCACCGGCTCATCCGCGTCATCCAGAAAGACATTCGTTGGAACGCCGATCCGGAGGCCTCGCAGGTCGCCGTCAATTGCGGCTTCATAACGTGCCACCGGCTCCCGCGTGCTGGTGGGATCAAGCGGATCGTGCCCGGCGATCACCGTCAACACCCTGGCGCAATCCCGCGCGGTACGCGCCAGTGGGCCAACGTTGTCGTGCGAGAATGACAGCGGCATCACGCCGTAACGAGACACCCGGGTCTGCGTCGGCTTCAACCCGGTGACGCCGCAGGCTGAAGCCGGCAGCCGGATCGAACCGCCGGTGTCTGATCCAAGCGCCATGTAGTTGAAGCGCGCAGCCAGCGAGGCGCCAGACCCTGACGACGAGCCACCGGTGATGTACGGCAGGTTCCACGGATTGTGGCAATCGCCGAACGTCTTGTTGTGGCCTGTCGGGTTTTGCGCGAACTCGGCCATGTTCAGGCCGGCGAACGTATAGGCGCCGGCGGCGGCCAGGCGTTCGATCACCGTCGCGGTATAGCCGGGGCGGAAGTCCCGGCGCAGGGCTGATCCACATGTGCTCAGTTTGCCGGCCTGATAGTACATGTCCTTGTGGGCCATCGGCACGCCGTGCAGCGGACCCAGGCGCTGCTTGTTCCGCACGGCGTTGTCGGCGGCCCGAGCGGCGGCTTCGGCTTGCTCGCGCTCTTGCCAGATGACCGCGTTCACCCGCGGGTTTACGGCATCCAGGTTGGCCCAGCACGCGTGCAACAATTCCAGTGACGTCGCCTCGCCCGAGGCAACCAGGTCAGCAGCCTCGATCAGGCTGACGTCCGCCAGCCTGGCCATCAGGCGGTCTCCTTGGTTGCCTGCAGGGCGGCCTCGAAGCTGGCGGGCTCGTCTTCGAAAGCCAGCGTGCCGCGCAACGCCTCGAACGCGTCGAGCGTGGCGGCCAGATCCGCCGCGAGCCGCTTCGCAGCCGCGTTCGGCGGCTCGATTCCATGCCATCGCGAAATCGTTGCTTCAACCGAGGTCAGAAAGGCATCCATGTGTCGGCGTCTCCAGGCTACAGCCTGCGAGTAGGCAATAAAACGGCGGGGCAGGCAATGTCGGATCAGCGGCAAGTTTACGAAACGAACGTCCCCAACCGGCTCGATCGGCTGCCATGGAGCCGCTTTCACTGGCTGGTGATCTTCGCGTTGGGGATTGCCTGGATCCTCGATGGGCTGGAGGTCACGATCGTCGGGTCGTTGTCCGGCGCCTTGTCGGACAGCCCGCGATTGCATCTGACCGGAAGCGAGATCGGCGCCGCGGCGAGTGCGTATCTGATTGGCGCGGTGGGTGGGTCACTGTTGTTCGGCTGGCTGACCGACCGCCTGGGCCGCAAGAAGCTGTTTACCGTGACGGTGCTGGTCTATCTGGTCGGCACCATCGCCTGCGGCCTGTCCTGGAACTTCTGGTCTTTCGCGTTCTTCCGGCTGCTGACCGGCGCCGGCATCGGTGGCGAATATGCCGCCGTCAATGCAACGATCCAGGAGCTGATCCCCGCCAGGCGCCGCGGCTTCACCGATCTGGTGATCAATGGCAGCTTCTGGATCGGCGCGGCGATCGGCGCGATGGGCGCCTATGTCGTGCTGGACCCGGCCATCATGCCGCCAGAGATCGGCTGGCGGGCCGCGTTCATCATCGGCGGCGTCCTGGGCTTCTTCGTGTTGCTGTTGCGCCGCTTCCTGCCGGAAAGCCCGCGCTGGTTGATGACCCATGGCCAGCCGCGGGAGGCCGAACGCGTGGTCGATCAGATCGAGGCGCGGATCGAGCGCGAAACCGGCAAGGCGCTGCCGCCCGTGCCGCTCGGCTCATTGCTTCTGCGGACTGATATCCGTTCCTGGTTCAAGGCAGGCGCCAAGGCGCTGGTCACCACCTATCGGCGGCAGACCTGGCTGGGCGTGACGCTGATGGCGGCCCAGGCGTTCTGCTACAACGCGGTGTTCTTCACTTATGCGCTGATCCTGACCCGATTCTACAACGTGACGTCCGGCAACGTCGGACTGTTCATTCTGCCGTTCGCGATCGGCAATTTTCTCGGCCCGCTGATGCTAGGGCGGCTGTTCGATACGATCGGCCGTCGGATCATGATCACCGCGACCTACGGTCTGTCGGGCGTGTTGATGGCGCTGACCGGCTGGATGTTCGCGTTGGGCTGGCTGGACGCGATCCAGCAGACCTTGGCCTGGACGGGGATCTTCTTTGTCGCCTCCGCCGCCGCGAGTTCCGCATACCTCACCGTCGGCGAGAGCTTCCCGCTGGAGGTGCGGGCTATTGCCATTGCTTTGTTCTACGCTTTCGGCACCGGTGTCGGCGGCGTTGCGGGACCCGCCCTGTTCGGCGCGTTGATCGATACCGGTTCCCGGCTTTCAATCTTCTACGGCTATCTGCTCGGCGGCGTGCTGATGGTGATCGCGGCGGTCGTCGCCGGCTTCCTGGCGCAGAACGCGGAACGGCGATCACTGGAGGATGTGGCACCGCCGTTATCCGCGGTCAGCCGCTAGTACCCGATCGCAGAGAAGCGTGGGACGCGGAGCGTCCACGATTCGCCGCGTGAATTCGGCTACTTCAAACATATCGCGACGTAGCGCGCTTCACTGATGCGCGATACTAGTGGCCCTGCCAACACAGGCGTATCGACGGCTTCCCATCGGATGACCGCCGGACTAGCGTACCGGCGAACAGGATAAGGCTTGCTCGCCTCATGACCGCTCGGATTCGCCTGGCCGTCGACATCGGCGGCACGTTCACCGATCTCGTGCTGTCCCTGCCCGACCGAACCGTCTCCACCAAACTGCTGACCACCCATGATGCGCCGGACAAGGCGGTGATCACCGGGACACGATCGATATTGGCCGAGGCCGGGATTGCAGGATCAGCACTGGGGCTGGTGGTGCATGGCACCACGCTGGCAACCAACGCCCTGATCGAACGCAAAGGCGCACGCACCGCCTTGATCACCACGGCCGGCTTTCGCGACTCGCTGGAGATCGCCTACGAGCATCGGTTCGAGCAGTACGATTTGTACATGGAACGTCCGGCGCCTTTGGTCGAACGCGATCTGCGGCTGGAGGTGCCCGAGCGGCTGGCGGCAGACGGATCGGTGCTGCTGGGGTTGGATGAGGATGCGCTGCTGCGCCTGGTGGATGTATTGCGAAGCCAACGAATAGCGGCGTTGGCGATCAGCTTCCTGCATTCGTACATCAACCCGGCACATGAGGAACGGGCACGCGATCTTCTCGCCGCGGCGATGCCCGGGCTGGCCATCACGCTGTCCTCCGAGGTATGCCGCGAGATCCGCGAATATGAGCGGACATCGACCACGGTGGCCAATGCCTACGTGCTGCCGCTGATGGGCAGCTACCTCGGGCGCATGCGGGATGGCCTGGCGAGCATCGGCATTGGATGTCCGCTGTTGTTGATGATGTCCTCGGGCGGGATCTGCACCGTGGAGACTGCGACGCGTTTCCCCGTGCGGCTGGTCGAGAGCGGGCCGGCCGGCGGAGTGATCCTGGCTCGGCGCATCGCGGCGATCGGCGGCTATGATCGGGCGTTGTCATTCGACATGGGCGGAACGACCGCGAAGATCACGCTGATCGACGACTACACGCCGCAACAGTCCCGACATTTTGAAGTTGCGCGCGCGTATCGTTTCGCCAAGGGCAGCGGCATCCCGGTGCGGATCCCGGTGATCGACATGGTGGAGATCGGCGCCGGGGGCGGATCGATCGGACGGATCGATGCGCTGCGGCGGATCGCGGTGGGACCGGACAGCGCTGGGTCCGATCCCGGACCGGCGTGCTATGGACGGGGCGGTTCGGCGCCCACGGTGACCGATGCGGATGTCGTGCTGGGCCGCATTGACCCAGTGCACTTCGCGGGCGGCAAGATCGCGCTGGATCCGGGTCTCGCGCGCAACGCCGTGATGGCCGATGTCGGGTCCCCGCTGGACATGCCGGCCGAGGCAGCGGCCCGCGGAATTGTCGAGATCGTCAACGAGACGATGGCCAGCGCGGCGCGTATCCATGCGGTAGAGAATGGCAAGGACACCGCTGGACGCACGCTGATCGCCTTTGGCGGCGCCGCGCCGTTGCACGCCGCGCGGCTGGCCCGGAAGCTGGGAATCGTACGCGTGGTCGTTCCGGTCGATGCCGGGGTTGGCTCGGCTCATGGATTCCTGGACGCGCCGATCGCCTATGAGGTGGCGCGCACGTTCCTGCTCCAGCTTGGTGATCTGGACCCGGCGTTGATCGAGCACCTGTTCGCCGAGATGCGGACGGAAGCGGAAGCCGTTGTTAGGCTGGGCGTGCCAACCGGTGCGTTGGCGGAGCGGCGCACCGCCTTCATGCGCTACCGAGGTCAAGGGCATGAGGTCGCGGTGCCGCTGGATCGGGCGGCTCTGGACGCGATCGCGCTTCGTGGCGCATTCGAGGCGACCTACGCGCGGTTATTCGGCAGGATCATTCCGCAGCTGGAAATCGAGGCTGTGACTTGGACGTTGGGTTTGTCCGAACCGTACGAGTTGCCAACCGCTGATCCACCGGTGCCCGGCACGACGCCGGCGAAGACATCGTCGACCCGGCGGATGGTCGAGACGGCCAGCGACGAACTGATCGATGCGCCGGTGTTCGCGCGGGCCGAATTGAGGCCGGGCGCCACGCTGTCGGGACCGGCGGCGATTGTCGAGGCTGGGACAACCACGATCGTTCCCACGGGATGCCATGCGTGGATCGCGCACGGCGGTGAAATCATCATCGAGGGAGCCGCGGCATGAGCGAGCGCCGGAAAATCGCCGAACTCGACGTGCAGATCATGTGGAACCGGCTGCTCTCGGTTGTCGAGGAGCAAGGACAGACCTTGGTGCGAACCGCGTTCAGCACCTCGGCGCGCGAGGCGGGCGACATTTCGGCGGGCGTTTTCGATCTGCGCGGACGCATGCTGGCCCAGGCGGTCACCGGAACGCCGGGCCACATCAACACGATGGCCGCCTCGGTCGGGCACTTCCTGGACGTGTTCCCGGTTGCCGGCATGAAGGAAGGTGACGTCTACATCACCAACGATCCCTGGAAGGGCACTGGACATCTCTACGACCTGGTCGTCGTTTCGCCGACCTTCATGGACGGACGCATCGTCGCCCTGTTCGCCTGCACATCGCATCTGGTGGATATGGGCGGCGTTGGACAGACGCCGGAGGGCCGGCAGATCTGGCACGAGGGATTATTCATTCCGCTGTTGAGGCTCGCACGCGCCGGCGAGATGAACGAGGACCTGCTGGCGATGATCCGAGCCAATGTGCGTGAACCGGTGCAGGTGATCGGCGACGTCTATGCACTGATCGCTTGCAACGACATCGGCGGCCGGCGGCTGGTCTCGATGATGCGGGAATTTCAGCTCGACGACCTGGACACCCTGGGCGAGGAGATCATCACCCGCAGCCGGCGCGCGATGGCAGAGGCAATCGGGAAGCTGCCGAAGGGCACCTGGACGAACACGATGCGGGTCGATGGCTACGAGGCACCGCTCGATCTCGTTGCATCGGTTACCATAGCCGAGGACACCATCCTGGTTGATTTCACCGGCACGTCCGGCATGTCCAGCTACGCGATCAACTGTCCTCTGTGCTATACGGAAGCCTATACGACGTTCGGGATCAACTGCGTCGTTGCCCCGCGTATTCCGAACAATGCCGGCACGCTGGCCGCGGTGAAGGTGACGGCGCCCCCTGGAACCATTGTTAGTGCGACCTATCCGGCCGCGGTGTATGCGCGATCCTCGATCGGCCACATGATGCCGGACGTGGTTTACGGCGCGCTGGAGCAGGCCATTCCCGGCCGGGTGCCAGCCGAGGGGACCTCCAATCTCTGGAGCCTGAAAATGGTCGCGGGCCACGGACTGACAGGGGTGGGTGACAAGGCCGGCACGCAGTTCATGGTCATGAGTTTTCACTCCGGCGGCGCTGGTGCGCGGCCGCGGCAGGATGGGCTGTCGGCAACGCCGTTCCCGTCCGGTGTGCGCAACGTGCCGGTGGAGGCGACCGAGGCGATCACCCCGCTGGTGATCTGGCGTAAGGAGTTGCGGCAGGACTCCGGTGGCAGCGGCCGGTTCCGCGGCGGCCTTGGCCAGGTGATGGAGATCAGCTCACGAGAGGATGCGGCCTTCGGCATCTTCGCCGGGTTCGAGCGGGTCAGGTTTCCGGCACGAGGTCGTAACGGTGGCGGCCCCGGCCAGTGTGGCGCGTTATCGCTGAGGTCCGGGGCCAAACTGAAGCCGAAGGGCCTGCAGGTCGTTCCGCCAGGAGACCGGCTGGTGATCGAGATGCCTGGTGGTGGGGGAATGGGCGCGGCGGCGGAGCGCGACCCCGACGCAGTGCGGCGGGACGTGCGCCTGGGGTATCTGTCAGCAAAGGCGGCAACACGGGACTACGGACCGGTTGATTGATCGCTGGCGGACGTTGCGGTCTCAGATACCTATCCGACCGCAGCGACAACGTTCCCGACTGGTGCCGGCGCCGGATCCGATCCACTACCCTCCCCCGTCTATGCCCGAATTGAAGGCGTTGGGTTATTATTACATATTGATACCTATTATCCTGTCGTAGGCGAAGCGCTGGCAGAAGCGCGAGTGACCAACCCATGGACGCCGATTTCTTCTGGGCGCACGCTTGATCATGCGCGCGATGCTCAAGGACAGGCCGGTGCGGCTTAAGGGCCGCATCGGCAATGAGTGCGTCAGCACGCCGACAAAGCTGCGTGATAAAACAAGGGCTAAGCGCCTGTTCGACACTGCATTGGCAGTGATTAATGTCGAACAGACCCTATGGCCTGGACATGCCTGTCCAGGTGAACCGACAGGTGCCAAGGGGAGGAAACAAAAATGCAAGCCGCCGCCGTGTCGATGCCGAAAATCGCGACAGCCAGTTTCGTGGGCGCGATGCTCGAATGGTATGACTTCTTTATTTTCGGCACCGCTTCGGCGCTCGTGCTCGGACCATTGTTCTTCCCCGGCCGTGATCCATTCAGCGGAATGATGGCGTCGTTCGCCACGTTCGGCGTTGGGTTCCTGGCCCGCCCGCTTGGCGGCATCGTCTTCGGCCATCTCGGCGACCGAGTCGGGCGCAAATCGACGCTGATCGCAACGTTGGTCATCATCGGGCTTGGGACGTTCCTGATCGGCCTGCTGCCGACCTACGCCACCGCGGGCGGATGGGCCGCGGTTGGCCTTGTCGTACTGCGGCTGATTCAGGGATTTGGTCTCGGCGGCGAGTATGGCGGAGCGGCCCTGCTGACCATCGAGCACGCGCCGGAGCATAGTCGCGGCTTCTGGGGCGCCCTGCCGCAATCGGCCGCATCTGGCGGCACCCTGCTCGCAACCGGCGTGTTCGCGCTGGTGTCACTGCTCGGCCGAGACGCGCTGCTTGACTGGGGATGGCGGGTTCCGTTCCTGCTCAGCGGCCCGCTGGTCGGCGTCGGTCTCTTCATTCGAATGAACACGACCGAGACGCCCGATTTCGAGCGCGCCCGGACGAACCCGGCAGCCTCCCGCGGGGTGCCGCTGCTGGATCTGTTGCGCAATCATCCGCGCAACGTTCTTCTGGCGGTGGGTGCCAGGCTGGCGGAGACGATATCTTCCAACGTCATCAATGCTTTCGGTCTCGCCTATGTCGCCACCCAGCTCGCCATGCACCGAACGGTGCCGTTGACGGGGGTGCTGATCGCGTCGGCCATCGGCATCTTCATGTGCCCGGTCTTCGGTATTCTGGGCGATCGGATCGGCAAGCGCGCCGTCTACGTCCTGGGCGCCGCGTTCATGACGCTGTTCGCGTTTCCGTTCTTCATTCTGCTTGGAACGAAAAGCGCGCTGTTGATCGTGATCGCGATGGTCGCCGCCTATAACCTGGGGCCGACGATGATGTTCGCCGTTGAAGCAACGTTCTTCGCTGAACTGTTCGGCCCTGGTGTGCGATACACCGGCTTGTCGATCGCCTATCAGATATCGGCGATCGCCGGTGGGTTCACGCCACTCGCCTCGGCTTACTTGCTGCGCCTTGGCTATGGGACACCTTGGCTGGTTGCGGGCTTCCTTGCCGGCGTCTCGCTGCTGTCGCTGCTGTGCGCCGCTTTCGCGCGGACGGAGCACAGCAGCGCGGTCGGCTTCGATCCGACAACCTCCGGCACGGTCAAAGCCTGAAACGAAGCGACCAGACTAAATCAGCTTGTCCAGGGTGATCGGGATTGTCCGCACCCTGACCCCCGTCGCGTGCCAAACCGCGTTCGCCACCGCCCCGGCCGTGCCGGTGACGCCGATCTCACCGACGCCCTTGATCCCAAGCGGGTTGACGTGAGGATCGTCTTCCTCGACCAGAATGGCCTCCATCGAGGGTATGTCGGCGTTGACCGGCACATGATACTCGGCGAAGTTGGCGTTCATCGCCCGACCGGATCGCTGGTCCATCACGGCATGTTCTTGCAATGCGAACGATACGCCCCAGACCATGCCGCCGAAGTATTGGCTGCGCACCAGACGCGGATTGATGATCCGGCCTGCCGCGAAGGCACCCACCAGGCGCGTGGCCCGTATTTGCCCTAGATCCGGATCGACCTTCACTTCGGCGAACACCGCGCCGTGGGCATGCATGGCGTATTTCTCCTGGGCCGCCGGATCGCCCACGCCCTGGCCCTTACCCTCAAGCCCGCTCCGCCCGGCACGACCCAGGATGTCCGCATAGCTCTCGCTGCGGCTTTCGTCGTCGCGCCTGATCAGCCGACCGTCACGCGCGATCACCCCTGCGTTGCCCGCGCCGAACAAGAGGCGAGCCCTGGTCCCGCGTGGCGATCTCGGCCAGTTGGGCGATGACGTCGGCGCCCGCATTGTAAATGGCCGCGCCGGCGGTGGCGGTATGCGATGATCCACCGGCGATGCCGCCATTCGGCAAGTCCGAGGACCCCATGCGGAACTCCACGCTTCCCAGATCGAGCGCCAGCCCGTCGGCCGCGATCTGCCCCAGCGCGGTCCACGCACCCTGCCCCATGTCGTGCGCGCCGATTTCCACCAGCGCGCTGCCATCGGCGTGCAACGTTGCGCGGGCTTCAGCCTGGAACATGATCGCCGGGAAGCTGGCCGTGCCGACACCCCAGCCCACCAGCAGGCCGGCCTCATCGCGCATCTGACGCGGCGCCAGCGGCCGCGATGCCCAGCCAAATCGCTCGGCACCTTGTTCGTAGCATGCACGCAGGGCTTTCGACGAGAACGGCTTGCCGGACATCGGTTCAACCTCGGCGTAGTTCGCCAAACGGAACGCCAATGGGTCCATGCCGCAGGCCGCGGCCATCTCGTCGATCGCACTTTCCAGCGCGACACTGCCCGACGCCTCACCCGGGGCACGCATGAAGAAGGGCGTGCCGGTATCCAGCCGGACCGCCTCGTAGCGCGTCGACAGTGCCGGCGCCGCATACAGCGTGTGCGTGACCCCACCGCTCGGCTCGAAGAAGTCGTCGAAGGTGCTGGACGATGTCAGAGTGTGGTGGTCGATCGCTGTCAGTTTGCCGTCCGCATCGGCACCCAGGCGCAACGTTTGCCGGGTCTCGGCCCGATGACCGACCGGACCGAACATCTGCTCACGCCGAGTCACCAGCTTGACCGGCCGGCCGACCATGCGCGCCGCCATCACGCCAAGCACCTGCGGCGACCACAGCACGCCTTTCGAGCCGAAGCCGCCGCCCAGAAACGGGGAGCGGATGTGGATGTCGGCAGGATCAATGCCGAACAGCCCCGCCAGGCGGACCTGGGCGACCGACATCCCCTGGCTCGGCGTATCGAGCACCAGCCGGTTGCCGTCCCACTCTGCGACGACGGCGTGCGGCTCCATCGCATTGTGATACTGCGCCGCGGTTTCATAGACAGCCTCGACACGGTTGGCGGCGGCCGCGTGATCAGCGGCCACATCGCCCTTGCCGGTATTCGCCGGCTCGCCGACACCGACGACCTCGGGAACGAAACGTTCGACGGCATCCAGCCCGATCCGAGCGGGTTCCACTGCATAGGACGGTTTAATCAGCGCGGCGCCTTCAGTCGCCGCCTCCAATGTTTCCGCGATCACCACCGCTATCGGCTGGTTCGCGTAACGGACGCGGTCGTCCTGCAGCAGGTCTAGCTTGTATATGAACGGCCCGTCCGCCTGGTCCGGGTGCTGGGCCAGTCGCGGCGCGTTGCTCGATGTCATCACCTCGATCACGCCGGGCTGTGCGCGGGCTTCGGTGGTGTCCAGCGTGGTGATCCGTCCGCGCGCGATACTGCTTGTTGCCATCACCGCGAACAGCATCCCGGGCGGATGGTTATCGGCCGCGTATCGCGCGGCGCCGGTGACCTTCAGCAGCCCCTCGCGCCGGGTGAGCGGTTGGCCGATGTTCGATCCATGACGGACATGAGCTTGGGTGATATCAGGCATCGATCTTGACTCCCGGAGAATGCGCGAACGCTGAGGCGGGCAGCGCCGGCAACCGCGCCGGGGTTCCGGCAGCGGCGAGCGAAAGGACACGCACCACGATGCGGCGCGCGAGTTCGACCTTGAACGCGCTGTCGCCGTACGGTCTTGCGTCAGTCAGCGCGGCGTCAGCGGCCGTCTGGAACGCGGCTCTGGTCGGCTCCTGCCCGACCAGCAGACGTTCCGCCTGCCGAACGCGCCAGGGCTTCATGGCGACGCTGCCCAGTGCGAGTCGCGCGTCCGTTATATGCCGCCCGTCCATTCGCAGCCCGGCGGCAGCAGAGACTACCGCGAAGGCGTAAGAGGTGCGGTCACGAATTTTCAGGTACCGCGCATGCGCGGCAAACCTGGCGGCGTCGGGCGGCAGGCGCACCGCGACAATTAGCTCGCCAGGTTCGAGCACGGTCTCAAGCTGCGGCGTGTCGCCCGGCAGACGGTGGAAATCTTCCAGCGGCACCTCGCGGCGGCCTGATCTTCCCTCGATCTCGACTATCGCGCCGAAGGCGGCAAGTGGCACACACAAATCCGACGGATGGGTGGCGACGCAATGCTCGCTCCAGCCGAATAAAGCATTCAGCCGGGTGTCGCCGCCGCGTGCGTCGCAGCCGGCGCCAGGATCGCGTTTGTTACAGGCGCTGGCGGTATCGTAGAAATACTGACACCGCGTCCGCTGCATCAGGTTTCCGGCCGTCGTTGCCGCGTTGCGAAGCTGCGCCGAGGCGCCCGACAGCAAAGCTTCGGCGACCGCCGGATACCGCTTGGAAAAGTCAGTATCGTGCGCGAGGTCACTGTTACGCACCAGCGCTCCGATCCTGACGCTGCCGTCGCCAAGGTTCTCGATCGCGTCGAGACCCGGCAGCCGGGTTATGTCGACCAGGCGTGTTGGTCGCGCGATCCTTCCCTTCATCAAATCCAGCAGGTTGGTTCCGGCTGCGAGATAGACCGCGCCGGGTTCGGCCGCGGCGGAAATCGCCTCCGCGGTGCTCGTGGCGCGGATGTATTCGAAGCGGTTCATGCGGTTTCTCCCGCATTCCGCAGACGCGCCTGGGCATCGAGCACCGCTTCGGTGATCCCGGCATAGGCGCCGCAGCGACAGAGATTGCCGCTCATCGCCTCGCGCACCCGTTCCGGATCATCACCGGCCTGGGCTTCACGGATCAGCCCGATGGCACTCATGATCTGACCGGGCGTGCAGAAGCCGCATTGGAAGCCGTCATGCTCGACGAAGGCGGCCTGCACCGGATGCAACGTGCCGCCCTTGGCAACGCCCTCGATCGTCAGGATATCCGCCCCGTCATGGCTGATCGCCAGGGTCAGACAGGCGTTCACGCGCCGGCCGTCGACAAGAACGGTGCAGGCACCGCACTGGCCCCGATCACAGCCCTTCTTTGTCCCGGTCAGGTGAAGCCGCTCGCGCAGCAAATCGAGCAGGGTGACCCGCGCATCATCGACCTCCAGGCGCCGACTGGCGCCGTTGACCGTCAGAGCGATCGATTGATCCATGATATGACTCCTTTTTCCATGGCCCATCACCGACAAGCGAAGGTTCGCGGTGTTCGGGGCGTATCCACGATTGTGTTGATCATTGTCGGACCAATTGGTCAGAGATTTGACTGTCCGCCAGGAACTTGACTACCCGGTTTATGAAAAACCCCGTGTATCTTGGTGCGCCATGCGGCTCTGCAAGACCGGCGGCCACGCAAAGACCGGCGGCCACGCAAAGACTGGCAACCACGGACCTTTTGGCGCGATACCCGTCCGTGTCAGCTGTGACACCGGGTCGTCAGCTGTCTTGTCAGGCTTCCCGCCGAACATGACGCACGCCGTCCGCGCCGGCGACAAACAGATCATGCGCGATCTCGATGAACAAGCCGTGCCCGGCGATGCCGGCCCGTGCCTGCAGCGCGACCGACAAGGCGGCGGGATCGCCGATCGGACCGAAGTGACTATCCAGGATCATGTTCCCCTGATCGGTGCGGAACAGGCTGCCATCGCGCTCGCGCGGCGTCACCTTCGCCCCCAGCCCTTCCAGGAAGCGGGCCTGCGCGCGCCAGCCGAATTCCAGCACCTCCACGGGCAGCGGCCGGCGGGTGCCGATCCTGGGCGACAGCTTGCTGTCATCCACCACGATGACCTGCCGCCGGCTGGCCTGGGCGACGATCTTCTCCCGCAACAAAGCCCCGCCACCGCCCTTGATCAGGTTCAGCGACGGGTCAACCTCATCCGCGCCGTCAATGACGATGTCGATAATCCGCGGGATGTCGTCGGTCAGCATCGGGATCCCCAGCGCCTTGGCCGCGGCGTTTGTCGCGCGCGACGTGGCGATGGCGACGATGTCCTTCAGGTCCCCGGCCGAGAGCCGTTCGGCGATGCGGCGCGTGGCGAAGATCGCCGTCGAGCCGGTGCCCAAGCCGACAACCATGCCGGATTCGATCAGCCCCGCGGCCGCCTCGGCAGCGTTTCGCTTCAGCCGCTCCGCGTCATCGGTCACCCCCGGTGGCGCCGATAGCGGCTGATCAGCGCATTGGTGGAGGCATCATGAGCCAGCTTCGGCTCCTCGCCACGGCTCAGTTCCGGAATGATGCGGCTGGCGAGAACCTTGCCCAGTTCGACGCCCCACTGATCATAGCTGTCGATCGACCAGACCGCGCCCTGGGTGAAGACGCTGTGTTCATACAGCGCCACCAGGCTGCCAAGCGTCGCGGGATCGAGCCTTTCGGCCAGGATCATGTTGGTCGGCCGGTTGCCCTCGGTCACCCGGAACGGCGTCTGGAAGTCCGGCGACCCCTCAGCCCGCAACTCCTGTTCGGTCTTGCCAAAGCCCAGCGCTTCGGCCTGCGCGAACAGATTGGCCATCAGCAGGTCGTGATGTTCGGTCAACGGACTGAGTGGCTTGCAGAAGCCGATCATGTCGCACGGCACCAGCTTGGTACCCTGGTGCAGCAACTGGTAGAACGAGTGCTGGCCGTCGGTGCCCGGCTCGCCCCAGATGATCGGGCCGGTCTGGTAATGCACGACGTTCCCATCGAGATCGACGTGCTTGCCGTTGCTCTCCATCTGCAACTGCTGCAGATAGGCGGGAAAGCGCGCCAGATCGGCGGAATAGGGCATGATCCCGATTGTCTGCGCGTCGAAGAAGTTGTTGTACCAGATTGTCAGCAGGCCAAGCAGCAGCGGCAGGTTCCGGGCCGCCGGCGCGGTGCGGAAGTGTTCATCCATCGCGTGGAACCCGCCCAGCATGGCGTGGAAGTTGTCCGGCCCCACCGCGATCATGGTCGAAAGCCCGATCGCACTGTCCATCGAGTAGCGGCCGCCGACCCAGTCCCAGAAGCCGAACGTGTTGGCCGGATCGATGCCGAATTTCGTCACGCCCGCGATGTTGGTCGAGACAGCGGCGAAATGTTTGCCCACCGCGGCATCCGAACCCAGTTGGCCGACCAGCCACGCCCTGGCCGTCGCGGCGTTGGTCATGGTTTCCAGCGTGGTGAAGGTCTTCGAGGAGACGATGAACAGCGTCTCCGCCGCATCCAGGTCAACCGTGGCCTCGGTGAAATCCGCACCGTCCACATTGGCGACGAAGCGGAACGTCATCGCCCGGTCGCTGTAGGGACGCAGCGCCCGATAGGCCATCTCGGGCCCAAGATAGGACCCGCCGATGCCGATGTTCACCACGTTGCGGATGCGCTTGCCGGTATGGCCGGTGAACCTGCCGCTGCGCACCCGCGCGGCGAAGTCCGCCATCGCGTCCAGCACCTGGTGGACCTCGGGCACCACGTCGGCGCCGTCGACCTCAATGCGACTGCCGCGCGGCGCGCGCAACGCGATGTGCAGGACCGCGCGCCGCTCCGTCGTATTGATCGTGTCACCGGCGAACATCGCGTCGCGGCGCGACGCCACGCCACGTTCGTCCGCCAACTGCAACAGCAGCCTTAGCGTGTCGTCCGTAACGAGATTCTTGGAGTAATCCAGGAACAGTCCCGCGCCCTCGGCCGAAAACCGCTCCGCCCGCCCGGGATCGTCGGCGAAAAGCGTGCGCAGACTGGCGGTCTTGATCTGCGCATGGTGCGCCTTCAGCGCCTGCCAGGCCGGCGTTGCGGTCAAAGCGGTCATCGGCGTTCCCCAGGTCAGGCCAGAACCTTGCTTTTGGACTTGATGGAATCCAGCAGCTCGTTCCACGATTTGACGAAGCTTTTGGCGCCATCGGACTGCAGCTGCGTCGACAGCGCCGTCAGATCGATGCCGGCTTTGGTGAACGCAGCAAGCACCGACTCCACGTTCCCGCCGTCGCGCGGCAACGCGGTCGCCACCTTGCCATGATCGGCGAACGCCAGCAGCGTCGGCTCGGGCATGGTGTTGACCGTGTTTGGCGCGGCGAGGCCCTCGATGTACAACGTGTCCGCCGCGCTCTTGTCCTTGGTGCCGGTGCTGGCCATCAGCAGGCGCTGCGCACGCGCACCGACGTTCGCCAGACGCTGGAACCGATCACTCTCCAGGATGTCGCGGTAGGCCTTGTAAGCCTGGGTACCGACCGCGACGCCGAGCGTGTTGCGCAGGTCGGCCGGCACCTTGTCCGCCACCGCGACATCCCACCGGCTGAGGAACAACGATGCGACCGATCGCACATCCGCCGACAGCCCAGCCGCCACCCGCCGCTCCAGCCCCTTCATATAGGCGTCGGCGGCGGCCTTGTACTGGTCGGTGGAGAACAGCAGGGTGACGTTCACCGGCACGCCGGCGAAGATCGAGTCCGTGATCGCCGGCAGGCCCTCCGGCGTGCCGGGGATCTTGATGAAAACGTTCGGCTTGTTCGCCTGGGCGTGCAGCGTCTTGACCTGGTCAACCGTCGCCTTGGTGTCATAGGCGAACACCGGCGAGACCTCCAACGAGACGAACCCATCCACCGAACCGGTGCGCTCGTAGACCGGCAGGAACAGGTCAGCGGCTCGGCTCAGGTCCTGGATCGCCAGCTTGAAGAACAGCTCCTCGCCCGATACCCCGCCATCCAGCTGCTTGCGGATTTCAGCGTCGTACCAGGAATTGCGCGAGATCGCGTTGTCGAAGATGGTCGGGTTGGACGTCAGGCCGGTGACCGACAGTTCGTCGATGTAGCGCTTCAAAGTGCCGCTATCGAGCAGATCGCGGGTGATATTGTCGAGCCACAGGCTTTGGCCAAGCTCGTTCAATGCTTTGGGTGCGTCTGAAGCCATGGGTCGGTTCCTTTATGCTTAAGCCAGCGTTGCCGGCTTTAGATCCAGCTAATCCCGCCCGAGGACCACCATTCGAACCGCGGGCGGGAAAATCCTACCGGAGAAGACGATGGCGTCGGACCATGCTCGCATCAATGGTTCTCCTTCGGCTTCTCGACGTGGCCGCCAAATTCAAACCGCAGCGCGGATAGCAGGCGATCGCCATAGTCGGCCTCGCCGCGTGAACTGAAGCGAGCGAACAGCGCCGCCGAAATCACCGGCGCCGGCACGCTTTCGTCAACCGCGGCCTGCACCGTCCAGCGGCCTTCGCCGGAATCCGATACGCGACCGGCAAAGTCGCCAAGCCCGGGGCTCTTGCGCAGCGCGCTGGCGGTCAGATCGAGTAGCCAGGACGCCACCACGCTGCCGCGCCGCCACACCTCGGCGACCTGACCGACGTCAATATCGTATTTGAAATGCTCCGGGTGCCGCAGCGGCGTGGTTTCGGCGTCGTGCACCTGGGTATGCAGCCCGACATTGGCGTGCTTGATGATATTGAAGCCCTCGGCATAGGCCGCCATCAGCCCATATTCGATGCCGTTGTGCACCATCTTCACGAAGTGTCCGGCGCCGTTCGGCCCGCAATGCAGGTAGCCAAGCTCCGCGGGGCTGGGATCGCCGTCCGCCCCCGCGGTGCGCGGCGCCGCGTCCACCCCGGGCGCCAACGAGCGGAAGATCGGGTCGAGATGCTTCACCACGTCCGGTTCGCCGCCGATCATGTGGCAGTAGCCGCGCTCCAGGCCCCAGACCCCGCCACTGACGCCGACATCGACGTAGTGCAGGCCTTTTTGCTTCAGCTCCGTAGCGCGGCGAATGTCATCGTGATAGTAGGAATTGCCGCCATCCACCACGATATCGCCTGCCTCCAGCAACGGCAGCAGCGAGCTCAGCACCGGATCGACGACACCCGCGGGAACCATCAGCCAGACCAGCCGTGGCTTGCTGAGCTGCTTGACGAAGTCGATCAGGCTGGTGGTGCCCTTCGCGCCCTTGGCGACCAGCGCATCCACCGCCTCGTGATGGCTGTCGTAGACCAGGCATTCATGCCCGGCCTTCGCCAACCGGATCACCATGTTGCCGCCCATTCGCCCGAGGCCGATCATTCCCAGCTGCATTGTTACGCTCCTTGATAGGTCGACATGTCAGCACGTCCTGAGCGCCGTTAAACCCCGACACCCCCTAGGGATCCGCTCCACCGAATGATGGAGCCCGGCCACTTCATTCAGTCCCGTTCCGCCAGCTCCAACCCGAATATGGCTGCCCCGAGCAGGGCGGCATTGATCATGATGACGTGAACAGGCACCTTGCTCAGCAGGCCGGCGAAGCGTCCCTTGGCGGTGAAGGCGCGCATGAAGGCGCCGTCCTGCAGTTGCGACACCATGCGGGGCGGCATGCCCCCGCCGAGGTAGACGCCGCCGGTCGCCATCACCTTCAACGCCAGGTTGCCGGCCTCCGCACCCCAGACGTCGATCACGATGCGCAGCGTCTCGGCTGCCAGGGGATTGTTGTCAGGGTCGTTCAACGCGGCTTCGACGATCGCCGGGGTGCGGTCGTGGGTGGCATGCAGCACCGCGGCGAAGGCCGGATTTTCCGCCGATGGATCGCGCGACCGCACATAGTCATAGACGTTCGGCAGCCCGGATCCGGCACACACCCGCTCATAGGCCGCATGGCGAAACCGTTCGGTCAGGTAGGAACAAAGGCCGGTCTGGATCGGATTGGTCGGGGCGAAATCCGCGTGCCCGCCTTCCGACGCGCAGGCGATGTATTCCTGCCCGCCCCAGATCAGGAACGCCTCGCCAAGGCCGGTGCCGGGCGCCAGGATCGCCAAAGGGGCACGGTCTTCGGCACGACCCGGATTGATTTCGGTGGTTTCGCCAGGTGCTAAATGCGGCACCGCGTGCGCGATGGCCCGTAGATCGTTCAGCAGGCTGACCCGCCGCAGACCGAGACCGCCGCGCAGCGTCGCTTCATCCAGATCCCACGGCAGGTTCGTCAAATGCGCCCGCCCCTCGATCACCGGTCCGGCTACATCAAAGCAGGCAGATGTCGCCTTGCTGCCGGTATTCGCCAGAAACGCCTCGACGATCGGCTGCAACCCCTTGTAGTCCGCGCTGCGGAAATTTTGTTCGGCGACGAATTTGCGCGGGCCGGCCTCCGCCGAAACAAGCGCCAGCCTGGTCGTCGTGCCGCCGATATCGCCCGCGATCAACATCAGGCCGCCTCCTTCCGAATCTGCTGGATCGGATCCAGCGACCGCTCCGTGGTCTGCCACCGACCCTATACAACCAGAACCGAATCCAGGCCATGCCGCGGATCCCCAGCCAGCCCCCGGCCGGCGCGAATCGGACCCTGGGCGGTTCGGTCGGCCTCGGCGGGATCGAGGTCCGGCTTTCGGCAATGCCGCGACGTCATTCAAAACCCCTTGGCATCCACCCCACTGCGAGCGCATCTTCACGCCGTCCCAGGCACCCGCCGCGGGAGAGGTGCGGGCACCGTCCCGCCGCCGAAGGCGCAACCGGCCCCCGGAAACGCTCAGGCACAAGGGACCGCGACGGGCAGGGATCTCTGGAAAGCCGAACCGCGCGTCAGCGAGGGGTTCGCACCGACGGAGAAAGGGCTTCGCACCCGAATCTCTCAGGTACCGCGACAGAGGGGGGTCATATCCGCCGGCATTCCGCCGCTGGATGGCCCTGCTCGCGGAGACCTTGGTTTGGCTCAGAATGCCCCGCCCGACGATCCCACCCCCGCGCCCCTGCGTCTGACGCCCCTCGATGCGTGGCACCGTCGCCACGGCGCGCGGATGGTACCGTTCGCCGGATACGCCATGCCGGTGCAATACGACTTCGGCGACGATCTCTCCAGCCGCTGCCGAGGCGGCGTGCTGTCCGAACATTTGCATACACGGGCGCATGTCGGGCTGTTCGATGTCTCGCATATGGGGCAGGCGATGGTCATCGGGGCGAATGCCGCGGCCGCGCTGGAAAGCCTGGTTCCAGGCGACATCAGCGGTCTCAGACATCGGTCGCCAGCGCTATACCCTGCTGACCAACGAGGCCGGCGGCATTGTCGATGACCTGATGGTCGCGCGGCTCGACGAGGACCGCCTGTTCCTGGTCGTCAACGCCAGCCGCAAGGAGGTTGATTTCAACCACCTGGAGGCCAACCTGCCCGATAGCATCGCGGTCGCGCCGCAGGACGATCGTGCGTTGCTCGCCCTGCAAGGGCCCGAAGCCGCCAGTGTCGTGGCACGCCTGTCGCCGCAAGCCGCCGCGCTGCCCTTCATGGGCATCGCCGCGGTCAAACTTGACGGCCGCGACTGCCTGGTTTCCCGCTCCGGCTATACCGGGGAGGATGGTTTCGAAATCTCCGTGCCCGCGAGCCAGGCCGAGGCCCTGGCCGACACATTGATCGCCCATCCGGAAGTGGTTCCCGTCGGGCTGGGCGCGCGCGACTCGCTGCGGTTGGAGGCCGGACTTTGCCTCTACGGCAACGACATCGACGAATTGACCAGCCCGGTCGAGGCCGGGCTGACCTGGATTATCGGCAAACGGCGCAAGCTGAACTGGGATTTCCCTGGCGGACTGGTCATGCGCGATCAGCTCGACAACGGCGTGCCGCGCCGACGCGTCGGCATCCGCCCCGACGGCCGCACGCCGGCGCGTGCCCAGACCACGATCATGGCTGAGGACGGGACCGAGGCCGGTGTCATCACCTCGGGCGGATTCGGGCCCAGCGTGAACGGACCGGTTGCCATGGGCTACGTTCGCAAGGATCTGGCGGCTGACGGAACCAGGCTGACCCTGCTTGTCCGCGGCAAGACGATCCCGGCGACCGTTGTGCCACTGCCATTCACGCCCCATCGCTACCTACGCTGAGCCCACCGCTACCTAAAGCTTGAGAAGGAACGCCCCGATGGCCATCAAAAGTGCGGACAAGCGTTACACCAAGGAACACGAATGGATTTTGCTGGACGGCGATATCGCCACCGTCGGCATCACCGACCATGCGCAAGAGCAGCTCGGTGATCTCGTGCACGTCGAACTGCCGGAACTGGAACGCGCGGTCGTCGAGGGCGAGACCTGCGCCGTGGTCGAGAGCGTCAAGGCGGCATCCGACGTGTTCGCCCCGCTGGCCGGCAAGATCGTGGAAATCAACGAGACGATCACCGAAGACCCCTCGGTCGTGAACAGCGACGCCGAGGGCGAAGGCTGGTTCTTCCGGCTGGAACTGGAGGACACCGCCACGTTCGAGGTGCTGATGGATCAGGACGCCTACGACGAATACCTGGAGACCCTTTAGACATGGACGCGCTGGCCGAACTGGCGGAGCTCGAGGAACATGACGGTTTTGTCCGCCGCCATATCGGCCCTTCCGAAACCGAACTGGCCGCCATGCTGCGTCTGGTTGGCGCCGCCACGCTGGACGATGTCGCTGGCAAGACGGTGCCCGCCTCGATCCGGTCGAATGCGGCGCTGGCTCTGCCGCCGCCGATCGACGAGGCGGCGGTCATCGCCGAACTGCGGACACTGGCGGCACAGAACCGGCCGATGAAAAGTCTGCTCGGGATGGGCTACCACGGCACGGTCACGCCGCCGGTGATCCTGCGGAACGTCCTGGAAAATCCCGGCTGGTACACCGCCTACACGCCCTATCAGGCGGAAATCGCCCAGGGCCGGCTGGAGGCTTTGCTGAATTTCCAGACGATGATCGCCGAACTGACCGGCATGCAGATCGCCAACGCATCGCTGCTGGACGAGGCCACCGCCGCGGCCGAGGCGATGGCCATGGCACACGCCCTCAGCAAGACCAGATCCAATGTCCTGGCGGTCGCGACCGATCTGCATCCGCAAACCCTGGCAGTACTGGCGACCCGCGCCAAACCGCTTGGCATCGTGCTGCGGTCCGTGACACCCGGCGACCCCGCCGCCGTCGGCACCGCCAACCCGTTTGCCCTGCTGCTGCAATATCCCGGCACCACCGGGGCGCTGCGCGACCTGTCCGAGGAGATCGAAGCGGCACATGCGGTCGGCGCCCTGGGCATTGTCGCCACCGACCCCCTGGCTTTGGCGTTGCTGACGCCGCCGGGCAGCATGGGGGCTGATATCGTCGTCGGGTCGGCCCAGCGTTTCGGCGTTCCGATGGGCTTCGGCGGCCCGCATGCCGGGTTCTTCGCGACGCGGGACACCTTCAGGCGCGCCATGCCCGGACGCCTGGTCGGCGTGTCCCTGGACGCCGCCGGCCAACCCGCCATGCGCCTGGCGCTGCAAACCCGGGAACAACACATCCGGCGTGAGAAAGCCACCTCCAACATCTGCACCGCGCAGGTGCTGCTCGCGGTGATCGCCGGCTTCTATGCCGTCTGGCACGGTCCCCAGGGCCTGCGCCGCATCGCCCGACGGGTGTCACTACAGGCGCGCATGCTGGCGGACGCGGCGATCCGCGCCGGCCTGCGGCTGCGCCATGACGCCTTTTTCGAGACCATTGTCATCGAGGATTCGGATGGCCTGGTCGCCCGCGCCGCCGAGGCCGGCTACAACCTGCGTCGTGTCGACGGCACAGGTGTGGCGATCGCGCTGGACGAAACCGTCACCCGCGACGACCTGTCCGCCCTGGCGCGACTGCTGGGCGCGGAACTGGGTGGCGCTGTCGCCGCCATCCCGGCACCGGTGTTGCGCGGAGCCGACTTCCTGCGGCAGGCGACCTTCAGCCAGCATCATGCCGAACACGAGATGCTGCGTTACCTCAAGCGCCTGGAAGACAAGGATATCGCGCTCAACCGCAGCATGATCCCACTGGGTTCCTGCACGATGAAGCTGAACGCCACGGCCGAGATGGTGGCGATCACCCTGCCCGGGTTCGCCGACGTCCATCCGTTCGCGCCGGCCGACCAGACCGCCGGCTATCTGACGCTGATCCGCCGGTTGGAAGCCTGGCTGTGTGCCGCCACCGGCTTCGCCGCGGTGTCGCTGCAGCCGAACGCGGGATCGCAGGGCGAATATGCCGGCTTGCTGGTCATCCGCGCCTGGCATCAGTCGCGGGGCGAGGCGCATCGCGACGTCTGCCTGATCCCGTCCTCGGCCCACGGCACCAACCCCGCGAGCGCGGCGATGGCCGGTCTGAAGGTGGTCGTTGTCGGCTGTGACCGTGACGGCAACGTCGATCTGAAGGACCTGCGCACGAAGGCCGCGACGCATGCCGACCGGCTGGCCGCGCTGATGATCACCTACCCCTCGACCCATGGCGTCTTCGAGCAGGCGATTCGTGACATCTGCGGCGTGATCCACCGCCACGGCGGTCAGGTCTACATGGACGGCGCCAACATGAATGCCCAGGTCGGACTGACCTCGCCAGCCTCGATCGGCGCGGATGTGTGCCATCTGAACCTGCACAAGACGTTTTGCATCCCGCATGGCGGCGGCGGCCCCGGCGTCGGCCCGATCGGCGTGGCGGCGCACCTCGCGGGCCTGCTGCCCAACCATCCGCTGCGTCCGGATGCCGGTCCGGCGACCGGCATCGGTCCAGTCTCGGCCGCGCCGTTCGGCAGCGCGCTGATCCTGCCGATCCCCTACGCCTACATCCGCATGATGGGTCCGGCCGGACTGAAGCGCGCCACCGAAGTCGCGATCCTGTCGGCCAACTATATCGCCGTCCGGCTGCGCGGCGCCTATCCGATCCTCTATGCCGGCCCTGACGGCATGGTGGCGCACGAGTGCATCATCGACTGCCGGGGCTTTGCCAACGACGCCGGGGTTCAGGTCGAGGACATCGCCAAGCGGCTGCAGGATTATGGCTACCATGCGCCGACCATGTCCTGGCCGGTTGCCGGCACGTTGATGATCGAGCCCACCGAAAGTGAATCGAAAGCCGAACTGGACCGCTTCTGCGACGCGATGATCGCGATCCGCGACGAAATCGCCGCGATCGGGTCGGGCAAGCTGGATCGTGCCGACAATCCCCTGAAGCATGCGCCCCACACCGCGCGGGAGGTGATGGCGGAGGTCTGGACCCATGCCTACTCCCGCACGCAGGCGGCGTTCCCGCTGCCCTGGGTAGCGGCATCGAAATATTGGCCGCCGGTCAAGCGGGTCGATAATGTCTATGGGGACCGCAACCTGATCTGCACCTGCGCGCCACTGGACGCCTACGCTCAGGCCGCGGATTAGAGCATTATCCGCGCAGGTGGAATCACCGGAGCGGTGAATCATGTGATCAAACAGAGAGTTAGAGCGATGTCCCTGAGCAACGCGATAGGATATTGCTCTAGCGGCCGGTCTTGGTCACGGCAGCGGCGAACCCCGGGATCCGGACATCAGGTATCGGCCAGCGCCGCCAGCATCGCGTCCCGGCTGGCGGTATCGCCGGCGGCGTGTACCGGCTGCACCGCCACGTGCGTGGCACCCGCCGCGAAATGCGCCCTGAGACCCGCCTTCACCTGCTCCGCGTTTCCCCACAGCACCATGGCATCGATGAACGCATCCGAACCGCCATTCGCCAAATCGGCCTCGGTGAACCCCATGCCGAACCAGGCGTTGCGATAGTTGTCCAGCACCAGGTAGCGCGACAGCTCCTCGCGTCCCAATGCCCGGGCTCGCACCGGGTCGGTCTCCAGCGTGACCTTCTGCTCGATCGCCAGCGTCTTGCCAGGTCCCAGGATCCTGGCGGCCTCCGCCGTATGTTTGGGGATCGTATTATATGGAATGGCCCCCTGCGTCATCTGACCAGCGAGTTTCAGCATCAGCGGACCCAGCGCGGCGATGCAGATGGGAAACGCCGCCGCCCCGGCCTGATCCTTCATGATCCCATTCAGATAACCCCGCATCGCCGGCACCGGCTTTTCGTAGGTATGCCCACGCAGCCCCTCGACCATCGGCACATGGCTGACGCCCAGACCCAGGATGAACCGGTCGCCGTACAATTGGTTCAAGCTGATCATGCCTTGCCGCGAGGTGAACGCGTCACGCGCGTAGATCGAGGCGATCGAGCTGCCGATCCTCAGCGTTTTCGTTTGACCCAGCATGTAGCCGGCGATGGTCAAGGATTCGAAGCCGCGCGCTTCCGGATACCACAGCGTATCGAAGCCAAGCTTCTCGACGTGCTTCACGAAAGCGGTGATCGCCGTCGCGTCGGCATGTTTGTCAGCGGAATACCAAACCCCGAGACGTCCCGTTTCCATGTCCTGATCCCGTCTAGCGCAACATCAACCTGGCTGGACAAGTCTGGCTGATAAAGTTGCTCGTGAAAACAATGAGCTAGAGCGCTGGCCGTTTACGGTAAGCCTGCAAGCGCTCTAGATGATGTTCGCTGCCCGGAACCCGGCGATATCGCCGGAGCTGTAGCCCAGCTCTGTCAGCACCTCGTCATTGTGCTGCCCGAACATCGGCGGCGGTCGGTCCACCCGCGGCCCATCGTGGGCGAACTTGAAGGCGGCCACAGGCACGGTGAACGATCCGTCGATCCCCGGCGCGCTCTCATGCCGGTGCAACAGCCCGCGGGAGGCGATCTGCGGATCATCCAGCGCCTCGCCCATCGTGCGCACCCGGCTGGCCGGGACATGGCGTTCCTGCAGGAACTCTTCCCACTCGGCCGCCGTGCGCGTCAGCATGATCTCGGCCAGCACCCGTTCCTCACGCACGTGATCGGCATCCCGCTCATCGTTGGCGCGCTTGCTCAGCTCGGGCCGTTCCAGCACCGTCCACAGGCGCTTCTGCTGCCGCAGGTTGGACGCCCCGATCATCAGCATGCCGTCCGCCGTCTGGTAGGCCATCGAGGTCGCATGCGGCATCCGGTTGCCGGACGGCTTCGGGTGCTTGCCATTGCGCAGATACCCGGTCACATGACTCGCCATCAGGATCATCGCGACATCCAGCATCGCCATGTCGATCCGTTGCCCCTGACCGGTGCGTTCGCGCTGAAACAGCGCCGCGGACAGCGCGTAGGCGCCCATCGTGCCGGTGGCGTAGTCGATCGCCGGCGCGCCGATCTTGATCGGGTTGACCTCGGGCGTGCCGGTCATCGCCATGATCCCCGAGGTGGACTGAATGACGTGGTCATAGGCGGTTCGCACCCGCTTCGGCCCGCCCTGACCGAAGGCTGAAAACGACGCGTAGATCAGCTTCGGATTGATCGGGCGGAGGTCCTCATAGCCCAGCCCTAACGCCTCGAAGGCACCCGGCCGATAGTTCTCCACCAGGACATCCGCGGTCGCCACCAGCCGTTTCAGGATCTCGCGTCCCTGCGCGGTTTTCAGATCGAGCGTGATGGCGCGCTTGTTGGACCCCTGGGTCAGGAACCCGGTGCCCATGCCGCCATGGTTCAGGTCGTTGTCGGACCCGGAGTCACGGCTTTGGTCCGGATCGTCCGGATGCTCGACCTTGATCACGTCGGCGCCCATCAGGCCCAGCTGATAGGCGGCGAACGGCCCGGCCAGGACGTGCGTGATATCGATGATGCGGATCCCTTCGAATGGGCGAGCCATCGGCCTCCTCCTGCGCGTTTTCCCGACGGTGCAGCCTGGCCACGGAAGCGTCAACCGGCCGAGGGTGGATCAGGCGGCGGGTTGCGGATTGACTTTGTCGCCTGCCGCCGTCATAGAGCCGGCTCCGGCCGACCTGCCGCCCGGTCCCCGCCTGACGCGGGGGACTACGCCGCTCCGCGAGGGTTCGCGCAGCGGCGCAACTTCGTTTGGAGTATCGCCAGCCGTGTTCGAAGCACTTTCGGACAAATTGTCAGGGGTTTTCGACGGGCTTCGCACGCGCGGGTCGTTGAACGAGGCCGACGTCACCGAGGCGCTGCGGGAAGTCCGCCTGGCGCTGCTGGATGCCGACGTGGCATTGCCGGTGGTGCGGGACTTCGTCGCCAAGGTCCGCGAACGCGCGGTGGGTTCCGAGGTTTTGTCCTCGGTCACGCCCGGCCAGCAGATCGTCAAGATCGTCAACGACGTGATGATCCAGGCATTGGGCGGCGAAGGCGCGGTCCCGATCAATCTCAACGCCGCGGCTCCGGTGCCGATCCTGATGGTCGGCCTGCAAGGCTCCGGCAAGACCACGACATCGGGCAAGATCGCCCGCCGGCTGAAGGACCGGCTGAAGCGCCGCGTGCTGCTGGCCAGCCTGGACACGCAGCGCCCGGCCGCGCAATTGCAGCTGGCGCAGCTGGCCGATCAGGCCGGCGTACCGAGCCTGCCGATCGTGGCCGGCCAGACCCCGTTGCAGATCGCCAGCCGGGCCATGGACGTGGCTCGGCGCGAAGGCTTCGACGTCGTCATCCTCGATACCGCCGGGCGGCTGTCCATCGACCAGGAGTTGATGGACGAGGTCCGCACCGTCCGTTCGGCGACAAATCCGGCGGAGACCTTGCTGGTCGTCGATGCGATGACCGGTCAGGACGCAGTCAACACCGCGAAGGCGTTCAACGACGCGCTATCCATCACCGGCATCGTGCTGACCCGCATGGACGGCGACGCCCGTGGCGGTGCGGCGCTGTCGATGCGTGCCATCACTGGTGCCCCGATCAAGCTGATCGGTGTGGGTGAGAAGCAGGACGCACTCGAGGATTTCCATCCCGAACGTATCGCCGGCCGCATCCTCGGCATGGGCGACATCGTCGGCCTGGTGGAGCGGGCGACCGACACCATCGATCAGGCGGAGGCCGAGAAGCTTACCGCCAAGATGATGAAGGGGAAGTTCGATCTGGAAGACTACGCCAGTCAGCTTCGCCAGATCAGCAAGATGGGTAGCCTGTCCGGCATCCTGGGGATGCTGCCGGGGGCGGGAAAGATCAAGCAGCAGCTGCAGGGGGCCGACCTCGACACCAAGATCCTCAAGCGTCAGGCGGCGATCATCTCGTCGATGACGGTCAAGGAGCGCCGCACCCCAGACATCATCAAGGCCAACCGCAAGAAGCGTATCGCCGCCGGCTCCGGCACATCGGTGCAGGAGGTCAACCGGCTGCTGAAGCAGTTCGACGACATGTCCACGATGATGAAGAAGATGGGCAAGCTGGGGCAAAAGGGTCTGATGCGTCATGGCCTCGGCGCCATCATGCCGAAAGGCATGTCCCCGCAAAACCGTCGACCATACTGAAAATACTAGGAGACTTGGTTACATGGGTCTGAAAATTCGTCTCGCCCGCGCCGGCGCCAAGAAGCGCCCATATTATCACATCGTGATCGCCGACAGCCGCAGCCCGCGCGACGGCCGGTTCATCGAGCGCGTCGGCAGCTACAACCCGATGCTGCCCGCTGAACACGTGGATCGGGTCCGCTTACAGCCGGAACGCCTGGCGCATTGGATCGGCAATGGCGCGGTGGCAACCGAGCGGGTGGCAAAGTTCCTGGGCAAGGCGGGGCTGGCGCCGATGCCGAACTGGAATGAGCAGCCGGTCCAGTCCGCGCCGAAGAAAAAGGCGCAGGAACGCGCCAAGACCGCCGCGGCGGCGGCCGCCTGAGACTGACCGATGTCGGCGAACCTCTACCCGCCAGGGCGTATCCAGCTGGGCGTGATCGGACGCGCCCACGGTGTGCGCGGCTGGGTGAAGGTCACCAGCCACACGGCTGATCCCGCCGATCTGACGGCATATGGGCCGCTTTCCGACGCAGAAGGGCGGCTCTACGTCCTGCGCTGGAAAGGCAACGGCGTGGCCGAGGTCGCGCGCATCGTCGACGACACCACGGTCAGGGTCGCGGACCGTGCGCAGGCCGAGAAGCTGACCAACACCAGGCTATTCATCGACCGTTCCGCTTTGCCGGCAGCCGAAGATGAAGAGTTCTACCTGACGGACCTGATAAATCTGACAGTGGTCGACACCGCCGGAGCGGCGATCGGCAGTGTCGGTTCGGTGCACGACTACGGCGCCGGCGCCAGCCTGGAGGTCGTCGGACCCGCCGCACCCTTGCTGATCCCGTTTACCGCCGCCTGTGTGCCGCTTGTCGATATCGCCGGCGGCCGGCTTGTCGTGGCACCGCCGAACGAGGTCGTCGTCCCCCAGGACGCGGATGGCGTCATCCCGCCGGACGTGGAAGGCGTCGTCTCCCAGGACGCGGATGGCGTCGTCCCGCCGAACGCGGATGGAGCCATGCGGCCTCAGACCGAGGACGCAACGGCATGAGCTGGCGCGCCTCGGTTCTGACGCTGTTTCCCACCATGTTCCCCGGCCCGCTGGGCCAGTCGCTGGCGGGGCGCGCGCTAGAGGCCGGAAGCTGGTCGCTGGACGTCACCAACATCCGCGATGTCGCGACCGATCGGCATCGTAGCGTGGATGATACGCCATTCGGCGGCGGCGCGGGCATGGTGCTTCGGCCCGATGTCGTGGACGCGGCCGTGGCATCGGTGGCCGACGGCCGTCCTGTCGTGTGCCTGACCCCGCGGGGGCGCCGCTTCACCCAGGCGGACGCGCGGCGCTTCGCGGCCGGATCAGGGGTGATCCTGCTGTGCGGCCGGTACGAGGGGATCGACCAGCGCGTGATCGAGGCGCACGGCATGCAGGAGTTCAGCATCGGCGACTACGTGTTGTCGGGTGGGGAACTCGCGGCCCTGGTCTTGCTGGACAGCATCGTGCGGCTGCTGCCCGGCGTCATGGGCACCGCTGACAGTGCGGTGGAGGAAAGTTTTTCCGCGGGCCTGCTGGAGTATCCGCACTACACACGCCCCGCCGAGTGGCAGGGCCGCCGCGTGCCGGAGGTGCTGCTGTCTGGCCATCATGGCGCCGTCGCCGCCTGGCGGCAGGCTCAATCTGAACGCATCACGCGCGAACGCCGGCCCGATCTCTGGGCGGCAGCCGCGGCTTCGAAGTAAGGCAAGAGGACAAGTCATGAATATCATCCAGCAGTACGAAGCCGAGCAGATCGCGCGTCTGACCTCTGCGCGCGCGGTGCCCGATTTCATTCCGGGTGACACGCTGCGCGTCTCGGTCAAGGTGGTGGAAGGCGAGCGCGCCCGCGTCCAGGCGTTCGAGGGCGTCTGCATCGCCCGGTCGAACAAAGGCCTGAACAGTAACTTCACCGTCCGCAAGATCAGTTATGGCGAGGGCGTGGAGCGGGTTTTTCCGCTGCATGCACCGACCATCGCCGAGATCATGGTGGTGCGCCGCGGCGATGTGCGCCGCGCCAAGCTGTACTATCTGCGCGGCCGCAGCGGCAAGTCCGCTCGGATCGCGGAGCGGGCTCGCACCGTAGCCCCGAACGCCCCAACCGGGACCGCCACAACCGGGACCGCGACAACCGGGACCGCCGCGGCCGATTAGTCCGTCTCGGCAGTCCCGCGTGGATCGGCAAGCCGGCGCGACCGGCCGGCGCAGCGGGCGTGGCGCAAGTCGCCGCCGACGGCGGCATACCCCACCGGCCGTGACTGGCTTAGAATCAGTCGGCCAGGATCAGGCCGCCTGTTGCACCGCGATCAGAAACTTCGCCACCTCGTCCTTCAGTACAGCCGCCTGACCGCTCATGCCGGTGGCTGCCTGCAGCACGCTACCGGCCTGACTTCCGGTTTCCTCCACCACGGTAGAGACGGCCGCGATGTTGCTGTTCACCTCGGCGGTTCCGGCGGCGGCGTGCTGTACCGATTCGGCGATCGCCTGCGTGGCCGCGCCTTGCTCCTCGACCGAACCGGCGATGATGGTGGCGATCTCGTTCATCCGCTTGATCGTTCCGCTGATCGATCGCAACGCCGTCGCAGCCAGGCCCGTCGCGTGCTGCATGGCGGCGATCTGGCCGCCAATTTCCTGTGTGGCCTTCGCCGTCTGTGTGGCCAGGTTCTTCACCTCCCCGGCCACCACGGCAAAGCCTTTTCCCGACTCGCCGGCCCGCGCTGCCTCGATCGTGGCGTTCAACGCCAGAAGGTTGGTGCGGGCGGCGATGTCGCCGATCAGCCGCACCACGGCGCTGATGCGATTGGCGGCTTCGCTCAGGCTGCTGACGCTGGCGTCGGTGGCTTGCGCCTCGGCCACGGCGGTGCCGGCGATCCTGGCTGATTCCGCGACCTGCCGGGCGATCTCGGCCACCGAGACCGCGACTTCTTCTGCCCCGGCAGCAGCGGCAATGACATTTTGCGAGGCCTGATCCGAGGCGTCCGACACCGCCCTGGTGCGATCCGCGGCGGTAACGGTGCTCTCGCGCATCACCGAGGCAGCCTGGCACATACCGTCCGCCGCTTCGGCGACGCTGCGGGCGATGGCGCCGACGCTTTCCTCGAATTGCTGCACCAGCCTGATCTGGCCGGTCGCGCGGCGCCAGGTCAGCAGCGGGCCAGCATAGCATCCATCGCGATCGTAGATGGCGCTGATCCGAAGATCGAAGGTCTCGGATCCAAGGGTCAGCCGGGTGCGATGCGGCAGATTGGCGGGATCCGCGACCAGTTCGCTCTGGCGCCGCGTATCGAGCGGGAAAACATCCAGGGGTTGCCCAACCAGCCCATCGACCGCCACGCCCAGCGCGTCCTGCACGGTCCCAAGTATCTGCCGGGCCTCGACATTCAGATAGGTGATGCGGAAAGCACCGCCGGGTTCGGCGGTCATCACGCCGACCGGCAACTGCTCCATCATCTGGGTCTGGATGAACGTCTGCCGCATCACGTCCCGCAAGGTTTCGACAGACGTGGCCATGCGGCCGATCTCGTCTCGCCACGCCGTATAGGGGACGGCCTGGTCGGTCCTGCCGGCGGCGATCGCCTGGACAATGCGCGTCAGGCGGCGGATCGGACCCGCGATCATGCGGGTGACGATCGCGCCAAGACCGGCCATCAGCAGCGCGATGGCACCGACCAGCATCAGGATGTGCCGCGATGCCTGGTCGCCGGCCCGCAGGGCGGTGTCAGACGCTGACTTCTGCCGGCTGGCGGCGGTTTCGACCAGTTTCTCGAAGGCCGCGCGCATCCCCTGGCTGGCGGCTTCGACCTCGGCGCCCGCGACCTGATCCAGTTGCCGCGACATCGCGATCAGGTCGATGGAGGCACCACCGATAGCCTTGCCGATGTTGTCCACCATGCGGGCGTCGGCCTTGATCGCATCCGGCGCTGGACCCGACAGCGCGACCGCCATGCTGGCGCTTGCCTCGGACGCGGCATCGCGAATGTCGTTCGCCGCCGATGCTGAACCGGTAGCCATGAACATCATCGCCGCCGCCTGAACGCGGCTCATCGCCAGGCGGTAGCGGTTCACCGCCTCGATCGTCGGATCCCGCTGGTCCGTCTGCGTCGTCGGTGTCGTGGTATCGCGCACCGAACTGACCCCAGTATCCAGTGCCTTGCCACGATCGAGTTCGTTCATCAGCGTGCTCAGCGCGGTTTCGAACACCGGGCGCGCCTGAAACAACCGTTTCTGCCGGGCGATGAGCATTTCGGTGCGCAGCGCGGCCGCCTTCTTCACGGCCGCCATCAGGCTGTTGAGCCGGGTTAAGGCGTCATCCAGCAGCATCTGGTCGGGACCCGCCTTCACCTCGTGCATGAGCGAGGCGGCGAGATCGGTCTGCTTGGCGGCGCGCGCCAACGCGGTGCGAATGCCGCCAACGGTCTGCTGAACCTGCAGCTCGCGGCTGACGACGCGCAATTCCTGCGCCGCGAGCAGGCTGCGCTGGACCTGCTGCTCGACCGCGGACTGCGCCGCGACATTTTCCTGCATGACGGTAACGAAATGCAGGCGGTCGAGGGCGAACCACGACACCCCGCCCAGCATCGACAGCGCGCCAATCACCGTCATCGCCAGCTTGAGGCCGATCGGCAGGTCGCGGAGGCGGCGCATCGGCGCGTGAAGCCAACCCATGATGTTCTCCCTGAGCACAGGCGGACCGTATCGGCGAGTAATTAACGAAGCGTGAACACCAGGTCAGCGAACTGACGGGCCGCTGCGACACCACCCTGTCTGACATGCCGGGTCTGACCCTGCCGGCGATTGTCTGACCATGCCGGGGATGTTCTCGGTTGAAGGCCAAGGATGTGGGTGCCATGTCGGATGCACCCGCTTTGCGCCCAGCACTCAGGAGGAGAAAACATGTATTCGGACGTTTCGCTTTTCATCGACGGCGCCTGGAGTTCGGCCGCGGGCGGTCGCACCATCGACGTGGTCAACCCGGCCACGGGCGAGCGGATCGGCACGGTCCCGCACGCCGCCACCTCGGATCTGGATCAGGCCCTGGACGCCGCTGAAAAAGGCTTTCGGACCTGGCGGAAGGTGTCCGCTTTCGATCGTTCCAAGGTGATGCGCAAGGCCGCCGACATCCTGCGGCAGCGCGCGGACCACGTCGCCCAGCTACTGACCATGGAGCAAGGCAAGCCGCTGGCCGAAGCCAAGGGCGAAGTGATGGCCGGCGCCGACGTGATCGATTGGTTCGCCGAAGAAGCCCGCCGCGCCTACGGCCGGGTGATCCCGGCCCGTGCCGAGGGTGTTTATCAGCTGGTGATCAAGGAGCCGGTCGGCCCGGTCGCCGCTTTCACGCCTTGGAACTTCCCGATCAACCAGGTCGTGCGCAAGCTGTCGGCGGCGCTGGCGGCGGGATGCTCGATCATCGTCAAGGCGCCCGAGGAAACCCCTGCCTCCCCCGCTGAACTGATCCGCGCTTTCGCCGATGCCGGCGTGCCGGCGGGCGTGATCAATCTGGTCTACGGCGTACCGTCGGAAATTTCGGAGTATCTAATCCCGCATCCGGTGATCAGGAAGATGTCGTTCACCGGGTCGACCGTGGTCGGCAAGCAGTTGGCCGCGCTCGCCGGGGCGCACATGAAGCGGGTGACGATGGAACTGGGCGGACATGCGCCGGCCATCGTGTTCGATGATGCCGATGTCGACGTGGCCAGCCGCATGCTCGCGGGTGCCAAGTATCGCAATGCCGGCCAGGTCTGCACGTCGCCGACCCGGATGCTCGTGCAGGAAAAGGTCTACGAGCAGTTCGTCGAGGGCTTCCTGGCCCAGACCAAGAAGCTGAAGGTTGGCGACGGACTGGAGTCAGGCACGAACATGGGTCCGCTGGCCAACGCGCGCCGCATCAACGCGATGGAAAGCTTCATCGGCGACGCGCAGCAGAAGGGCGCCACCGTGCGCACCGGCGGCAGCCGCATCGGCAACAAGGGCAATTTCTTCGAGCCAACAGTCCTCACCGATGTCCCGATGGAGGCTCGGGTCATGCATGAAGAGCCGTTCGGGCCGCTGGCCATCATCTCGCCGTTCAGCGGCTTTGACGACGTGGTGTCCGAGGCCAACCGGTTGCCGTTCGGCCTGGCCTCCTACGCCTATACCCGGTCGGCCAAGACGGCGAACGCGATCGCTGCTTCGGTGGAAGCCGGCATGATGACCATCAATCACATGGGTCTGGCACTGCCGGAGGTTCCGTTCGGCGGCGTGAAGGACTCGGGCTATGGGTCGGAGGGTGGATCGGAGGCGATCGAAGCTTATCTGAACACCAAATTCGTTACGCAGGCGGGCTTGTAAAAACCGGCGCGCCCCGGCCGGCGACCCGTTCGTCGGCCGGGGTCATCCGGCTCTCATACCGGGCGACGCCATCCGGCGCCTGCATTGCCGCAAGGCTTCGACGTCGGTCCTGATCACAACGTCTGAATTCGGGTCAGCCCGCCCTGTTACGCGCGCGCCAGATACCGCGCGAACGCAGCCAAGGTCGTGTCGGACACATGATGCTCGATCCCTTCGGCATCCGACTCCGCGGCCTCGAACGGCACGCCGAGGGCCAGCAGAAGATCGACGACCACCCGATGACGAGCCCGCACCCTGGCGGCCAGGCGTTCTCCTTCCTCGGTCAGGAACACCCCGCGGTACGGCTTCGCCACGGCCAGCCCCTCCCGCTTCAGGCGACCGATCGTCTTGATCGCCGTGGCGTGCGCCACCCCCAGCCGCCGGGCAATATCGGTCGGGCGGGCCTCACCGCCGTTGGTCAGCAGGTCAGAGATCAGCTCGACATAATCCTCCAGCAACGCGCCGGACTGGGCCGTCCGCGCCTTGCCGAAGCGGCTGGCCTGGGTCGGCTCCGTCGGCAGCGGCGCGGTGGACCGGATCGGGCGATCGATCATTGGCACTGACATCGTTCCCATACCCCGACACGGTCTGCCTAATTCGCGAAAGTTTGCAATAGCAGGACCACATTCAGCACCAGCACGATACCGGTCGCCGCGGTCGCCAGGATCCGCATCCCGCGCCCCGGAGCGAACGCCACCATCACCTCTGGCCGCCGGATAAGGACCAGCAGCGCGATCATCGGCACCGGCAGCACCAGGCTCAGCACCACCTGGCTCAGCACCAGCGCGTCCGTCGGTTTGGTTCCCAGCACAACAACAACCACAGCCGGGATCATGGTCGCCACGCGCCGCACCCACATCGGGATCCGCAGCCCAACGAAATCCTGCATGATGACCTGACCGGCCATCGTGCCGACAACCGAACTCGATATGCCTGACGCCAACAACGAGATCATGAACGCCGCCGCGGCCACCACGCCCATCAGCGGCAGCAGCGTGTGATAGGCGGTCTCGATCTCGCCCACGTCCGAATGTCCGATATGGAACATCGTCGCTGCCATCGCCACCATCGCCATGTTGACCAGGCCAGCCAGGGTCAGGGCCAGCAACACCTCGATGTTAGAATATCGTATCAGTCGCCGCTTCTCTTCGCCCGAGCGTGCTTTCACCCGATCGGTCATCATCGCCGAGTGCAGATAGATCGCGTGCGGCATCACCGTTGCGCCGACAATGCCGACCGCCAGGGTCACGCTGTCGATACCTGACAGTTGTGGCACGACGGCATGATAGAAAAACTGTCCCCAGTCGGGCGGCGCGATGAACAGTTCGACGAGGTAGGACAGGCTGATGATGCAGACGAAGCCCATGATAATCAGCTCGAGCGGGCGAAAGCCGCGGGTCTGGAAGGTCAGCAACACCCAGGTGATGGCGAAGGCGATGAGCAATCCCACCAGCAGCGGCAGTTGAAACAGCACGCTGATGCCGATCGCCGCACCGATCAGCTCCGCGATGTCGGTTGCCATCGCGGCAACCTCGCTGGCCAGCCACATGGCGATTACCAGAGGCCGGGGGAAGTGCATCCGGCACAGGCTCGCCAGGGAATGGCCCGTGACGATGCCCAGCCGGGCGGACAGCGCCTGGAACAGCATTGCGATGACGTTGGCCAGCAGCACCACCCAAAGCAGCATGTAGCCATGGCGCGCGCCGGCTTGGATGTTGGTCGCGAAATTGCCGGGGTCGATATACGCGATCGAGGCCACGACCGCCGGCCCGAGGAACGGCAGCAAGCCGCGCAAGCCGCCGCGACCGCCGCTCAACGCTGCCTGAGCCGCACGCGCGGTCCGCTCGGACAACGAGGCGCGGAGGGCCGCCTCGCTCAACGGCGCATGCTCCCCACCTGATCCGAAGCTTCAGCCAAAGCTTATGCCTTTCGCCACACAGTGTAGCCTAGGCTACATCTCGAGTCGAGAAAATTGGCGGCGTCTCTCGCGAGTCAAGCCCCTTCGCCAGACCCAAGGCAGCAGATTCATGTGGCACCGGGTCGATCGTGCCGATCCGTCGCCAGCGCAGCCGAACAATCCACTCGGGCACGACAACACCGGGTCGAACCGGCTTTCCTCAGCCGCGAAGTGTGCTAAAGCCCCGGCCCCATGCCTCACTTCCTTGATTTTGAAAAACCCATCGCCGAACTCGAAAGCAAGATCGAGGAGCTGCGGCGGATGTCGGAGCATGATGGCATCAACATCGCCGATGAGGTCGCCCGCCTGACCTCGGTCGCCGACAAGCAGTTGCGGACCACCTACTCACGTCTTACGCCCTGGCAGAAAACTCAGGTCGCCCGCCATCCGGACCGGCCGAAGGCGCGGGATTACATCGAACAGCTGATCACCGAATTCATCCCCTTGGCGGGCGATCGCGCCTTCGCTGACGACGCCGCGGTGCTGGGCGGGATCGGCCGCTTTCGGGGTCGTCCGGTGTTGCTGCTGGGCACCGAGAAGGGCACCGACACCGATTCGCGTGTGAAGCATAACTTCGGCATGGCTCGGCCGGAGGGCTATCGCAAAGCGCGCCGCCTAGTCGAGCTTGCCGGCCGCTTCAACCTGCCGGTGCTGAGCTTCGTCGATACCGCGGGCGCCTTTCCCGGCATCGATGCGGAAGCCCGCGGCCAGGCGGAGGCAATCGCGCGGGCCATCGAGGCGTTCCTGGAAGCCCCCGTGCCGATCGTCGCCACGATCATTGGAGAGGGTGGCTCCGGCGGCGCCATCGCCCTCGCCGCCGGCGACCGCATCCTGATGTTGGAACACGCGATTTATTCAGTAATCTCTCCCGAGGGCTGCGCCTCGATCCTGTGGCGCGATGCTGCTCAGGCGTCGGTGGCGGCCGAGGCGCTTCGGCTGACCGCCGACGACCTGCTGCGCCTGAAGCTGATCGACCAGATCGTGGCGGAGCCGCTGGGCGGCGCGCAACGCGACAAACCCGCCACGATGTTGGCGGCCGATCAGGCAATACAGGACGCGCTGGCAGGCCTGGACGGCGTTGACGCAGCGACCTTGCACAACCGCCGACGGGAGAAATTCCTCGCCATGGGACGGGAAGCCATCAGCTAGTGTCCTGCCCCGCAAATACCAACTAGAATCTCCTGATCGTCAGAGTTTCAGGAAAACTGCGTTGATGGGACGACCGATCAAGCGACTGCATGCTGACCCTGGCGCCGTCAAAGAGCTTCGACGCCGATCGCGCTCGGCAACGGTCGACGTGCGGGAGCGCGAGCGTGCCGAGATCATCCTGCTTAGGCTCGACGGTGTCAGGGTTGAAGCCGTCGCCGCGCAGCTGAAAACGACGCCCAAGCGCGTCTCGATGTGGTCGAGGCGGTTCGAGATATCCGGTCTTGATGGGCTGGATGATCGGCCGGGTCGTGGCCGCAAAGCTTCGATCCCGGAGGCGAAAGTCGAACGCGTGCTGACCGAAGCGACCCGTCCGCCCAAGGACAGACGTCGCTGGAGCATCCGGTCGATGAGCCGTTACGCTGACGTTTCGGCGAGTTCGGTCCAGCGCCTGTGGTCGAGGAACGACCTCAAGCCGCATCGTCTGAAGACCTTCAAGCTGTCGAACGATCCGAAATTCGAGGCGAAGTTCTGGGACGTGATCGGGCTGTATCTTAATCCACCGGCGAAGGCGCTGGTGCTGTGCTGCGACGAGAAAAGCCAATGTCAGGCGCTCGAACGTACGCAGCTGGGCCTCCCGCTGGCACCCAAGCGGCCGCGCACGATGACGCACGACTACGTCAGGCACGGCACCGTCACCCTGTTCGCAGCTCTCAGCCAGCTGACCGGCAAGCTGATCACCCGCACCGAGGCGACCCACACCCATGTTGAATGGCTCCGTTTCCTCAAGCAGATCGACCGCGAGACGCCAAGCGACCTCGACCTGCATCTGATCGCGGACAACGACGCCACTCATAAACACCCGAAGGTGCGCGCGTGGCTGAAGAAGCATCCGCGCTTTCACATGCACTTCACGCCGACCTCGTCCTCGTGGCTCAACCTGGTCGAGCGCTTCTTCGCCGACCTGACCGGCGATGTGATCCGTGCCGGCAGCTTCAGGTCGGTCAATGAACTGGTCCGGGACATCAACGCCTACCTTGCCGTGCGCAACGTCAATCCAAAGCCATACGTGTGGAGAGCCGCGGGCGCCGAGATCCTCGCCAAAATCAAACGAGCGCGTGCCGTCCTTTCGAAAGCCACAGCCGTATGACTTCTTGGACGGCATTTGAGAGTCAGGAGACTAGGTTCCAATCGCAGAGCAGCGCGAGACGCGAAGCGGCCGCGTTGCGCCGCGTCAATCGGCGACTTCAAACGAACAGCGACGTATCGGGCTTGTCTGTTGCGCGATGCCAGCCCGCCGATATGGTTCAAACAACAAAACCCTGCTTAGCTGATACTGGGTTGTAGTGGTCAAAAATCATGCGCGAAGAAATAACGGCGTACAAGCGAGAGCGCATTCTGGAAGAAGCGGTCAAGCTGTTCTACGAGCGCGGCTTCAGCGGCACCACGCTCGACGACATCGCCGGCAAGCTGGGCGTGACCAAGCCGTTCATCTACTCGCACTTCCGCAGCAAGGTCGAGTTGCTGGAGTCGATCTGCCGGCCGACCATCGAGATGTCGCTGGATGCCATCGCCCAGGCGGCGCGGCAACCCGGCACGGCATCCGAACGATTATATGATGGGATCGTTAACTTCAGCAAGGTCGTGCTGCGGCGGCAGGCCAATATCGCGGTCTACTTCCGCGAGGAAAAACACTTCTCTGAAGCCGGCCTGGCAGAGATCAATGGGCTGCGAAAAGGCTTCGACCGGGTGCTCAGCGATCTGCTGGAGGAAGGCTCGCGTGCCGGCGCGTTCAAGATCGCCGACATTCGCGTCGCGGCCCTGGCCATCGGCGGCATGGTGAGCTGGGCTTATACCTGGTATCAGCCGGACGGGCGGCTGCCCATCGACGAGGTCGGGACGCAAATGGCCCGATTCGCGCTGCAGATGGTCGGCGTGGCGGAAACCGAGCCGCGACCTACTCGACCTTGAAGCCGCGTTTGATCCAGATTTCACGCGCCCGCGGCGTCGACAGGAAATCCAGGAACGCGCGTGCCTGCTCGGTATCGCCGGCTTTGGTCACAGCGAACGGATAAGTCACCGGGTCGTGGCTGCTGTCCGGAAAAACTCCGGCAACTGCAACGGCTTTCGAGATGGCCGCGTCGGTGCCGTAGACGATGCCCGCCGGCGCTTCGCCACGCTCCACCAGCAGCAACGCGGACCGCACGTCCGGTGCCGGTGCCAGATGCGGTGAGATCGTTTCCCAAAGGCCGAGTTTGCGCAGCGCCTGCGCCGCATAGATGCCCGCGGGCACATGCGAAGGATCGCCAACCGACAGCCGCCCGTCGGGACCCAGCAGCGCCGCGAGATCGAACCCTTTGTGGATGTCGACGTGGATCGGATGGGTCGCGGGCACGATCAGCACAAGGTCGTTGCCGAGGAGATCGCGACGAGTGCCCGGTGCGAGAAGATCGCCTTTCGCCAGGTAATTCATCCATTTCTCATCAGCCGACGCAAACACATTCACCGGCGCTCCCTGCTGGATCTGCTGCGCCAGGGTCGAGCTGGAGGCGAAGGACAGTTGCGGCGCCGGGTGCCCGGCCTTCACCCATAGGCCGGCAATGTCCTTCATCGCGTTGGTCAGGCTGGCGGCGGCGAACACCGTCAACGTCTGGGCACGGGCCTGAAGCGGCGCCAGAATCAGCAGCAGGAACAACAGGAACCGCATGGGGCCTCGTGGGTTCGGGTTTACGCACAGCCGGCAGTCGCGGCAGGGGGCAACGAAGGGCTCTCCCGACGGTCGTTTCCGCGCAGCGTTCATCGGCTCGGTTTCGCCGGACCGACGATATAGCCGACTGTACATAACGGCAAGGGTCGGTCCGCCATGACCACCTCGACCGGATACTGCCCCAGGGCAATCGCTTGAACGTTTCGGGGATTCCGGCGCGGGCTGAAGTCTGATTCATGGGAGGCCTCTCGTTAAGGAGGTTCCCGATGCCCGGCCCGTCGCTGATTGACCACTTCGCTGCGCTGGAGGACCCCCGGCAGTCCTGGAAGGTGCTCTTTCCATTGCCGGAGATTTTGTTGGTCGTGCTGTGCGGCACCCTGGCCGGGGCGGAGGACTTCGTGGAGATCAGGCGTTGGGGCCAGGTGCACCAGGATTTTCTGCGCCGCTTGCTGCCCTTCAAAGCCGGCGTTCCCAGCCATGACACCCTCAATGACGTCATCAACGCCATCGACGGCGCGCTCTTTGCCGCGTGCTTCACCGCGTGGGTCGAAAACCTACGCGAGCCGGCCCCGGCCTCCACCGCCGCGCCCGAGATCGTCGCCGTCGACGGCAAGACGTCGCGGCGCACCCACGACCGCAGCAAGGACCGCGGGCCGCTCCACATGGTCTCGGCATGGGCCAGCAGCCAACGCCTCGTGCTTGGCCAGCAGGCGTGCGAGGCCAAGTCCAACGAAATCACCGCCATTCCGCTGCTGCTCGAACGCCTGGCCCTCACCGGCGCGCTCGTCACCATCGACGCCATGGGAACGCAAACCAAGATCGCCCAGGCCATCCTCGACCGCGGCGGCGACTATCTGCTGGCACTCAAAGACAATCAGGCCAGCTTGCACGGCGCGGTCAGGCGCTACCGCGATGATCGCGCCGCCAAAATTCACAGCCGTTTCGAGACAACCGACGGCGACCACGGCCGCAGCGAGGTTCGCCGCCATCTGGTCAGCCATGACGTGGACTGGCTCACAACCTCCCGGCGGTTCCCAGGCGAGCCTCGCTTCCCGGGCCTGCGCGCCGTCGCCGGGCCACAGAACATGGCAACCGTCCGGCACATGGCGATGAACCTCCTGCGAAGGCCAAAGGACAAGCACAGCCTTAAGGTCCGACGGAAATCAGCCGCATGGGACACCACCTGTCTTGAAGCACTCCTTCGGCAGTCAGCATGAGCCCGCTTCAAGCGATTGCCGTGGTGCAGGTCGAGTCCCGATAAGCGGCTGCACGCTGCCGCCACGCGTCGCGCGCGGCTCGCCGATCGGAACCCGGATTTGTTCACCGAAACACGTCTATGATGCGCAAGGCAGGTCGGGCCGGCCCGCCAACACGCAGAAATGGAGGTTTGTTTGCTTGGCAGGATCATCGGGCGTCTGTGCGGTGCCATTCTCTTGCTTGCGGTCGCGGTTCCGGCAGGCGCAACGCAACCCATCTATAAACTCACCGCGAGCGTTCCGCTCGGTATACCCGACCGCTGGGACTACGTGGTCTTCGACCCATCGACGCAGCGCATCTACGTCGCGCATCAAGACGCGGTCACCGTGGTGAACGCGGCCACCCTCACCATTGCCGGGCACCTCGCCGGTCTCGACGGCGCGCATGGCACGGCGCCTGTTCCCGCCCTCGGCCCCGCCTTGGGCAAGGTCTTCGCGGACAGCGGCAAGACCGGGACCGTGACAGACTATGACGCCACGACATTCGCCCCCCACGCCACGATCAAGGCGGTCGGCGACGCCGACGGGATGATCTACGATCCGGCCAGCGGTCAGGTCGTGGTGGTGGGCGGAGACTCCGCGGCGGCCGGCTTCATCGATCCTCGCACCGACCGGCTGACCGCCACCCTGGCACTCGGCGGATCGCCCGAGGGCGTCGCGGTGGACGGCCGGGGCAAGATGTTCATCGCCCTGGCGGATCACGACGAGGTCGCGGCCGTGGACACACGGGCACGCCGCATTCTGGCGCGCTGGAAGCTGTCCGGCTGCCACGATCCGCATGGCCTGGCGATGGATCCCGCTTCGAACCGTCTCTTTGTCTCATGTCCCGCCGGACAAATGGCCGTCGTTGACGCCGCGAGCGGGCACCAGACCGCGCTGTTCCCGATCGGCAAGGGCTCGGATTCCGCCGCGTTCGATCCGTCCCATCATGTCGCCTTGAGCGGCGATGGCGATGGCACGATCGGGATCGTCGCGGAGACCAAAGACGGCGTGCATTCGCGGGGCACGGTGTCGACCCAGCCCGGCGCGCGTACCCTGGCGGTTGATCCGGCAACCGGACGCGTCTTCGCGGTAACTGCGACCGTGGCTGGTTCAGTCCCACCCAAGGTCGCCGGCGGCAGAGCCCGTCTCACCTTCATCGCCGGAACGTTGCGCCTTCTGGTCTACACGCCGGAGTCTCCGGCGCCGTAGCGCGCGATCGTCCGAGGTTGCACCAACCTCGGACGCCAATCGCCCTTTTGAACAACGGGACTTATACCGGGCGGCGCCTGCATTGACCGGTCTGCCCGCCGGGCTGGCGGGGGACCGAGCGCGCGAGCGAGGGCGAAAATCACGCTGGTTCCGGTTGACGCAAGCGCCGTTTAGTCTCAGTAGCCCGGCAGCTCGTTCACGCACTGTACCCGCCAGCCGTCCGGGGTCTTCTGCAGTCGGCTCAGCGACAGATTCTGGATCGACATATGCAGCGCATTGTCGGGACCGATGCGCAGCGCATGCGCCATGGCGGCGCGGATCGCCCCGCCATGGCTGACGATCACCACCTGCTGCCCGCCATGGGTTTCGGCTAGCCGCTCCATCGCCGCCCCGACCCGGGTGATGACCTCGGCCATGCTCTCGCCACCGGGCGGTTTTTCAAGCCCGCCCAGCGGCCAGAACGCGTGCGCCTTGTGCATCAGCCGCGCCGGCAGTTCGTGATGCGCCAGGCCCTGCCACTCGCCCAGCGACTGCTCGATCAGGCCCGCTTCGACCACCAGTTCGCGGCGCGGATAGCCATGCGCGAAGATCGTCTCGGCGGTGCGGCGGGTGCGCGACAGCGGCGTGACCAGCCAGTGCGGCGGGACGCGGCAGCCGCGCCGCCAGCGAGCGGTACATCGGCGCCTGCTCCAGCAGCGTCGTCTCGCACAGCGGCACATCCATCACGCCGTACAGGAAGGCGCGGGCATTTTCCGCCACCAGCGCATGGCGGATCAGCCAGAACGAGGTCTCCATCACTCGCCGACGTTGAGCAGCGCGCCACTGACCCGAGCGGCGTGGAATTGTCGGGTGAACAACCACCCCGCGGCGACGATCCACACGATGTCCAAGGCGAACGCGGCGCCGAGGTGATCCCAGCGGATCACCCCATGCAGCAGCGCCGCGCGCATGCCCTCGAACACATGGGTCGTCGGCAGCGCATAGGAGAATGGGCGGATGAACGCCGGCAGCACTGACACCGGGTAGAACACCGCCGAGAATGGCGCCAGACCGAACAGGAACGCCCAGGCCAGCGGTTCGGCGCCGGTGCCATGCCGCAGCACCAGCGACACCACGCCCAGCGCGACCGCCCAGCCCATGATCATCAGGTTGATGAAGAACAGGATCAGCACTGGACCCATGGTGAACAGGTTGAACGCATAGAATGCCCAGGCCAGCAGGATCGCCGGCAACACGCCCAGCAGCATGCGGATCACCGACATGCCGATCAGCGCCGCCACCATCTCGAACGGGCGCAGCGGGCTGACGAAGATGTGGCCCAGGTTGCGCGACCACATCTCCTCCAGGAAGGAAATCGAGACCCCCATCTGGCTGCGCAGCGTCACCTCCCACAACAGCACGCCGCCCAGCAGGGTGGCGCCGGCCATCAGTCGCCGAATTGCCCATCCGTGAGGCTAGGAAGCTGGCGGTGAAGCCCCAGATGCACATCTGCAGGACCGGCCAGTAAGATAGCTCCAGCATGCGCGGCCACGAGCGGCGGTATAACGCCAGGTGGCGGTACATCAGGCCCCAGATGCGGCGCAGCATCGGCATGATGCCGGGCCGCGTGGGGTGCGTCGCCGCGCTTTGCGTCTGCTGCTGTCGCCGGTTCTGCCCCCGTTCCTGGCCTTGGTCTTGCCTCGGGTCATGCCCCGGATCACGCACAGTCATCGCCGCGGTTCGATCCTGTGCCCGGTCCTGCACCAGAGGGTCCTGCACCAGAGGGTCCTGCACCAGAGGGTCCTGCACCAGAGGGTCCTGCACCAGAGGGTCCTGCACCAGAGGGTCCTGCACCAGCGGCCGCATCGGCGCCGTCATGCCGCGACCGCCCGTCTGCGATCGCGCGCGATGTCCAGGAAGACATCCTCCAGGTCTTGTCGGCCATAACGGGTCAGCAGCTCGTCCGGGCTGCCACGATCGACCACCCGGCCCTTTTTCAGCATCACCACCTGGGTGCAAAGCCGTTCGACCTCGGCCATGTTATGGCTCGCCAGCAGAATCGTGCAGCCGCTCGCCGCCCGGTACTGCTCCAGCCAGGTGCGCACCCAGTCGCCGGTGTCGGGATCCAGGCTCGCCGTGGGTTCGTCCAGCAACAACACCTCCGGCCGGTTGATCAGCGCCTTGGCCAGCGCCACCCGGGTCTTCTGCCCGGCCGACAACTGCCCCGCCGGCCGATCCAGGATCGCGCCCAGGTCGAGTTCCCGCGACAGCGTGGCGATCCGCTCATCCAGATGCCGCACGTTATAGAGATGGCCGTAGACCCGCATGTTCTCCCTCACCGTCAGGCGGGAGGGCAGTGCCACGTAGGGTGACGAGAAGTTCATTCGCGCCAGCGCCGCGAACCGGTCGGTGCCGATGTCGTGCCCCAGCACGCTGATCCGGCCCGCGGTGGGAACCAGCAGGCCCAGCAGCATGGCGATCGTGGTGGTCTTGCCGGCACCGTTGCCGCCCAACAGGCCGACCGTCGCCCCGGCCGCAGCGACGAAGCTGATGCGGTCGACCGCTGTGACCTCACCATACTGTTTCGAGAGACTTTCAACCTGAATCGCGTTCATTTGCATCCCGATAAGGGGGTTGCGGCTTTCCGCCAAGAGCCGATTGGTGCCAGCCTGCGATCGACCCTAAATAGTGAACATGATCGACCTCACTCCCGCACCTGCCACCCTGCCGCCCGGCCAGCGTGTCTACGCCGTGGGCGATATCCATGGCTGTCTGGACCGTTTGGTGGCGCTGCACGAAATCATCGCTGATGATATCATCAGCCGCCCGGTCGAACGGACGGTTCTGGTGCACCTCGGCGACTATGTCGATCGGGGTTCGGACAGTGCTCAGGTGATCGACTGGCTGATCCATGATCCCCCGGTCCGCGCCGACGAGATGGTCAATCTGATGGGCAATCACGAATACATGATGCTGTCCGCGCTCGCCGGGGTCGACCGCGACGCGGCGGACCACTGGCTGATGAACGGCGGCGCCGACTCCCTGCTCAGCTGGGGCATTCCGCGCACCGTGCCCCCGGCTGAATGGGCCAGCCGGATCCCCCGCCAGCATCTGGTGTTTCTCCGCGATCTGGCGGTCAATCGCCACATCGGGCCGTATTTGTTCGTTCATGCCGGCATCCGGCCCGGGCTGCCGCTGGATCAGCAGTCCCGCCACGACATGATGTGGATCCGGGAGCCATTTCTGTCCTCCCACGCCGACCACGGCGCGGTCGTGGTGCATGGCCATACGCCGAAACGCGAGCCGATCATCCAGCCCAACCGCATCGCCATCGATACCGGGGCAGTCCTCGGCGGGGCCCTGACCTGCGTCGTGCTAGAGGCCGACCAGCTCGGTTTTTTGCAGAGTTAGCCGCCGCCAACCCGGTGCCCCGTCCTGCACCCCGCGATCACGCTTGCTTCTTGCCGCGCCCGCACGCGAAGATGGCTGACCCCGGAAGATGGGAGCAGGAAGCTAGGTCAACTGAAGATGGTTCCGTGAACATGCTCACCGGGAGATCGCCATGTTGAAGATGGGTTGCACCGCTGACATGGTCTTGTTACGCCAAGTCTAATGAATCAGATGACGCCCGGCTCCGCCCCGCGCCCGGATCAGCCGCAGCCGGATCTGGCGGAAGCGGTTCGACGCCTGGCACACACCAACGTGTTGGTCATCGGCGATGTGATGCTCGATCGCTACACCTACGGCGAGGTGACCCGCATCAGCCTGGAAGCGCCGGTGCCGATCCTGGCGATCGAGCGAGAGGTCGCCTTGCCCGGCGGCGCCGGCAACGTGGTGCGCAACCTGACCGCGCTGGGGTCGGCCACCGCTTTCATCTCCGTCGTCGGCGATGACCAGGCGGGATCGGAACTCACCGGTCTGATCGGCGGTCAGCCGAACGTCGAGCCGTGGCTGCTGGTGCAGGGCGGCCGCACCACGACGCTGAAGACCCGGCTGATCGCCGCCGGCCAGCAGCTGCTGCGCGCCGACCGCGAGCAGACCGACGCGATCCATCCGAAACTGGCTGAACGGCTGCTGCGCATCGCCCTTGACGCCATGGCGGCGACCAGTGTCACGGTGCTGTCGGACTACGGCAAGGGCGTGCTGTCGGCCGATGTGCCCGCCAAGCTGGTGGAGGCGGCGCGCAAGACCGGTCGCAAGTTGATCGTCGACCCGCGCGGCAGCGACTTCGCACGCTATGCTGGCGCCGACGTGGTGATGCCGAACCGCCAGGAGCTTGCCGCCGCGGCCCACATGCCGGCGGATACCGAGGCGCAGATCGTCGCCGCCGCCCGCCGCCTGCGCACCGACCATGGCTTCGGCGCGGTCGTGGTCACCCGCGGCAACGACGGCATGACGCTGGTCGACGCCACCGGTTCGACGCATTTCCCGGCCGAGGCCGCGGACGTCTTCGATACCTCCGGCGCGGGCGACACAGCACTCGCTACCCTTGGCGCGGCGCTGGCGGCGCAACTCGACCTCGCGGTGGCCGTCCGGCTGGCCAACCTCGCCGCTGGCATCTCGGTCGGCAAGGTCGGCGCCTCGGTGGTGCGCGAGGCCGATATCCTCGCCGCTCTGACGCCCCAGCACAGCGCGCTGCGCAAGATCGTCAGCCGCGAGGAAGCCGTCGAGCAGGCGGAGCGCTGGCGTCACCGCGGCTGGCGCGTGGGTTTCACCAACGGCTGCTTCGACCTGCTCCACCAGGGACATATCCAGTTGCTGGAGCAGGCGCGGGCCGCCTGTGACCGGCTGATCGTCGGGTTGAACGCCGACACCAGCGTGCGTCGGCAGAAGGGCCTGCCGCATCCGGTGCAGCCGGAGGCCGCCCGGGCCGCGGTGCTGGCCAGCTTCGCCTGCGTCGATCAGGTCTGCCTGTTCGAGCAGGACACCCCGGAGCAGCTGATCGACGCGTTGCGTCCCGATGTGTTGATCAAGGGCGCCAACCACGCGGCCGAGGATGTGGTCGGCGCCGATCTGGTGCGCGCGCGCGGCGGGCGCGTGCTGCAGATCGATCTGCTGGCCGAGCAGCTGCCGCAGCCGGCCATGGCCCCGCTGAAGCACTGACACCCGCAAGGCGCTCCGCCCGCCGCCGCGCCGTCCCCGCGCCGCGTCGTATCCGCCCGCCGGCCTGTATCCGCCGCCTCGTGTCCACCCGCCGGCCTGTATTCGCCCCTGGCGTCCGCCGGCCCGCCTCCACCGGCCTCTGGCTCTTCCGCCCGGGCTGCGGCAATGTCCGCATTCCAATCCCCAAAGGGGCACTCCAAAGCAACTACACAGGGGGAACACCATGGCCAAGATCATCATCAGCTGCGCCGTCACCGGCGCGATCCACACGCCTAGCATGTCGGACTACCTGCCGATCACCCCCGAGCAGATCGCCCGATCGTCGATCGAGGCAGCCGAGGCGGGTGCCGCGATCATCCATCTGCACGCGCGCGACCCGAACGACGGCTCGCCGACCCCCGACCCGGCGGTGTTCATGCGGTTCCTGCCGACCATCAAGCAGAGCACCGACGCGGTGATCAACATCACCACCGGCGGCGGCCTGACCATGACCCTGGACGAACGTCTGGCCGCGCCGCTGGTGGCGAAACCCGAGATGTGCAGCCTGAACATGGGCAGCATGAACTTCAACATCTCGCAGGCCGGCAACCGCATCAAGGACTGGAAGTTCGGCTGGGAGAAGCCATACCTCGACGCCACCGACAACTTCATCTTCCGCAATACCTTCAAGGACATCGCCGGCATCGTCCAGCAGCTCGGCAAGGCCCACGGCACCCGGTTCGAGTTCGAATGTTACGATATCGGCCATCTCTACAACCTGGCGTACTGCCTCGACCAGGGCATCGTCGAGCCGCCGTTGTTCGTGCAGTCCATCTTCGGCATCACTGGCGGCATCGGTGCCGAACCACGCAACCTGCTGTTCGCCAAGGAGACCGCCGATCGCCTGTTCGGCGATGCCTACTGCTGGTCCGTGCTGGCCGCCGGCCGGCACCAGATGGCGTTCACCACCATGGCCGGGATCAACGGCGGCAACGTTCGCGTCGGGCTGGAGGACAGCCTGTACATCGGCAAGGGCCAGCTGGCGAAGTCGAATGCCGAACAGGTGGCGAAGATCCGCCGCATCCTCGAGGACCTGAGCCTGGAGATCGCGACCCCCGCCGAGGCCCGCGCGATGCTGCGGCTGAAAGGCGGCGATCGGGTGGGCTTTTGAGGCGCGGCCAGTGACAGTCAGGGCGGCTCACCGCGGCGATGGCATGCTGCCCTGGCCGCTACACCGGATCCGGCCAATGAGGCAACCGATGCACCGCGCGGGCATCAACTCAGGATGAGGCGCCGAACGCCCCTGGCGCTGCGACCAAAGCCCGGGTCAAATTCTGTGTGTGGCAATGAAAGGCTGGTGTTCGGATGGACAGGCGGGACAAACTGCTCTCTGGGCTGGCTCGCGCTGACCTGCTTGGGCTCGAAATCGGCGCATTGAACAATCCGGTCGCCCTCAAGTCCGAAGGCCCGGTGATCTATGTCGATCATTCCGATACCAATGCGTTGCGCGAGAAGTACCGTAATGATCCCAATGTGGATGTCGCCGCCATCGTCGATGTCGACGCGGTTTGGGGCGTTCAGACCTTGGGCCAGTGCCTCGGCGAAAACCGCAAGGTGGACTACGTCGTCGCCTCCCACGTCATCGAGCACGTGCCCGACCTGATCACCTGGCTGGAGGAGATCAGCGCGATCCTGACCGCGACGGGAGAGGTCAGGCTGGCGGTGCCGGACCGGCGCTTCACGTTTGACTATTTCCGCAACGAAACCCGGTTTTGCGAGCTTGTCGCGAGCTGGATGGTGCGCGCCAGGCGTCCGCAGCCGCTGCAGATCGCCGATCACATGCTGAATGTGACGCAGATCGACGTGACGGCCGCGTGGCGTCAACGGGCCGACCCAGCGCACAGACGCGCCCTGTTCGATTTCCCGGGTGTGCCGGCTGTCATCAACGACTCACTCACCAACGGCACCTATCACGATGTCCATTGTTGGATCTTCACGCCCGCCTCGTTCGCCGCATTGATGCAGGACATCCTGCGCGCCGGTCTGACGGATCTAGGCTGCGCCTTCTTTCACGACACCGCCCCGGGTACGCTGGAATTCATCGTTGCCATGAAGCGGATGGCCGATCCGGATGACGCGGCGCGAAGCTGGATCACCATGCAGGAAGCCGCCAGGGATTTACCCCCGGTGCCCAGCCCGAGCGATCCGCGTCCGAGCGATCCGCCGGCGTATGTCGATGAACTGATGGGGGTTGTGCCGGCACTGCAAGAAACGCTCGGTGGTCTTAGGCAGCTTCTGCGGTCTCAGAACGAGGTGATCGAACGGCAGGCCGAGCGGGAAAGCCTGAGGGCACAACTGGACTTGATCAGGCGATCGACCAGTTGGCGGATCACCGCGCCGCTGCGCGCCGCTGTCGATGCGGTGCGTCGCCGCCGCGGTGCCAGCGCCGCCACGCGATGACAGCCGCGACACGGTAACAGCCTGGGTTACGGCGCTTCCCCTGGCGCCCGAACTGGAACCCCGCCATCCTGACCTGTATCATCTCGATCGTGCCGATCAGGCGCCCGTCAGCCGGCACGACGCAGGAGGCAGCACACGACGCTGGAGCAAGCAGATGACCGACCTGAAGGACCTCAAGGACAAGATCGCCGTCATCGGTGTGGGCAACACGAAATACGGCAACTTCCCCGAGATCGACGACTATGGCCTGGCCGCGCACGCCTTCCGCGACGCGATCAATGATTGCGGTATCGACAAGAACCAGATCGACGGCCTGCTGGTCTCCCGCATTCCCTATTATGCCCGCATGGGGGAGGTCCTGGGCCTGAACCCGCGCTGGACCATCACGCTGCCCGGCCACGGCCGCATGTCGGGCATGGGCATCATCGAGGCAGCGACCGCGATCGCCGCCGGCCAGTGCGACTACGCGGCGCTGCTGTACGCCAATATCGGCCGCTCCCGCCGGGTGAATTACGGCGGCGACGAAAGTCCCGGCACCTGGGACCCGTGGGGCTTCACCTCACCGGGGGCGGCCCATGCCATGGCCTTCCGCCGGCACA
>CBDIBR010000003.1:0-92565 GCA_965276975.1 Rhodopila sp. | reverse complement strand
GGCCCCAGATGCGGCGCAGCATCGGCATGATGCCGGGCCGCGTGGGGTGCGTCGCCGCGCTTTGCGTCTGCTGCTGTCGCCGGTTCTGCCCCCGTTCCTGGCCTTGGTCTTGCCTCGGGTCATGCCCCGGATCACGCACAGTCATCGCCGCGGTTCGATCCTGTGCCCAGTCCTGCACCAGAGGGTCCTGCACCAGAGGGTCCTGCACCAGAGGGTCCTGCACCAGAGGGTCCTGCACCAGCGGCCGCATCGGCGCCGTCATGCCGCGACCGCCCGTCTGCGATCGCGCGCGATGTCCAGGAAGACATCCTCCAGGTCTTGTCGGCCATAACGGGTCAGCAGCTCGTCCGGGCTGCCACGATCGACCACCCGGCCCTTTTTCAGCATCACCACCTGGGTGCAAAGCCGTTCGACCTCGGCCATGTTATGGCTCGCCAGCAGAATCGTGCAGCCGCTCGCCGCCCGGTACTGCTCCAGCCAGGTGCGCACCCAGTCGCCGGTGTCGGGATCCAGGCTCGCCGTGGGTTCGTCCAGCAACAACACCTCCGGCCGGTTGATCAGCGCCTTGGCCAGCGCCACCCGGGTCTTCTGCCCGGCCGACAACTGCCCCGCCGGCCGATCCAGGATCGCGCCCAGGTCGAGTTCCCGCGACAGCGTGGCGATCCGCTCATCCAGATGCCGCACGTTATAGAGATGGCCGTAGACCCGCATGTTCTCCCTCACCGTCAGGCGGGAGGGCAGTGCCACGTAGGGTGACGAGAAGTTCATTCGCGCCAGCGCCGCGAACCGGTCGGTGCCGATGTCGTGCCCCAGCACGCTGATCCGGCCCGCGGTGGGAACCAGCAGGCCCAGCAGCATGGCGATCGTGGTGGTCTTGCCGGCACCGTTGCCGCCCAACAGGCCGACCGTCGCCCCGGCCGCAGCGACGAAGCTGATGCGGTCGACCGCTGTGACCTCACCATACTGTTTCGAGAGACTTTCAACCTGAATCGCGTTCATTTGCATCCCGATAAGGGGGTTGCGGCTTTCCGCCAAGAGCCGATTGGTGCCAGCCTGCGATCGACCCTAAATAGTGAACATGATCGACCTCACTCCCGCACCTGCCACCCTGCCGCCCGGCCAGCGTGTCTACGCCGTGGGCGATATCCATGGCTGTCTGGACCGTTTGGTGGCGCTGCACGAAATCATCGCTGATGATATCATCAGCCGCCCGGTCGAACGGACGGTTCTGGTGCACCTCGGCGACTATGTCGATCGGGGTTCGGACAGTGCTCAGGTGATCGACTGGCTGATCCATGATCCTCCGGTCCGCGCCGACGAGATGGTCAATCTGATGGGCAATCACGAATACATGATGCTGTCCGCGCTCGCCGGGGTCGACCGCGACGCGGCGGACCACTGGCTGATGAACGGCGGCGCCGACTCCCTGCTCAGCTGGGGCATTCCGCGCACCGTGCCCCGGCTGAATGGGCCAGCCGGATCCCCCGCCAGCATCTGGTGTTTCTCCGCGATCTGGCGGTCAATCGCCACATCGGGCCGTATTTGTTCGTTCATGCCGGCATCCGGCCCGGGCTGCCGCTGGATCAGCAGTCCCGCCACGACATGATGTGGATCCGGGAGCCATTTCTGTCCTCCCACGCCGACCACGGCGCGGTCGTGGTGCATGGCCATACGCCGAAACGCGAGCCGATCATCCAGCCCAACCGCATCGCCATCGATACCGGGGCAGTCCTCGGCGGGGCCCTGACCTGCGTCGTGCTAGAGGCCGACCAGCTCGGTTTTTTGCAGAGTTAGCCGCCGCCAACCCGGTGCCCCGTCCTGCACCCCGCGATCACGCTTGCTTCTTGCCGCGCCCGCACGCGAAGATGGCTGACCCCGGAAGATGGGAGCAGGAAGCTAGGTCAACTGAAGATGGTTCCGTGAACATGCTCACCGGGAGATCGCCATGTTGAAGATGGGTTGCACCGCTGACATGGTCTTGTTACGCCAAGTCTAATGAATCAGATGACGCCCGGCTCCGCCCCGCGCCCGGATCAGCCGCAGCCGGATCTGGCGGAAGCGGTTCGACGCCTGGCACACACCAACGTGTTGGTCATCGGCGATGTGATGCTCGATCGCTACACCTACGGCGAGGTGACCCGCATCAGCCTGGAAGCGCCGGTGCCGATCCTGGCGATCGAGCGAGAGGTCGCCTTGCCCGGCGGCGCCGGCAACGTGGTGCGCAACCTGACCGCGCTGGGGTCGGCCACCGCTTTCATCTCCGTCGTCGGCGATGACCAGGCGGGATCGGAACTCACCGGTCTGATCGGCGGTCAGCCGAACGTCGAGCCGTGGCTGCTGGTGCAGGGCGGCCGCACCACGACGCTGAAGACCCGGCTGATCGCCGCCGGCCAGCAGCTGCTGCGCGCCGACCGCGAGCAGACCGACGCGATCCATCCGAAACTGGCTGAACGGCTGCTGCGCATCGCCCTTGACGCCATGGCGGCGACCAGTGTCACGGTGCTGTCGGACTACGGCAAGGGCGTGCTGTCGGCCGATGTGCCCGCCAAGCTGGTGGAGGCGGCGCGCAAGACCGGTCGCAAGTTGATCGTCGACCCGCGCGGCAGCGACTTCGCACGCTATGCTGGCGCCGACGTGGTGATGCCGAACCGCCAGGAGCTTGCCGCCGCGGCCCACATGCCGGCGGATACCGAGGCGCAGATCGTCGCCGCCGCCCGCCGCCTGCGCACCGACCATGGCTTCGGCGCGGTCGTGGTCACCCGCGGCAACGACGGCATGACGCTGGTCGACGCCACCGGTTCGACGCATTTCCCGGCCGAGGCCGCGGACGTCTTCGATACCTCCGGCGCGGGCGACACAGCACTCGCTACCCTTGGCGCGGCGCTGGCGGCGCAACTCGACCTCGCGGTGGCCGTCCGGCTGGCCAACCTCGCCGCTGGCATCTCGGTCGGCAAGGTCGGCGCCTCGGTGGTGCGCGAGGCCGATATCCTCGCCGCTCTGACGCCCCAGCACAGCGCGCTGCGCAAGATCGTCAGCCGCGAGGAAGCCGTCGAGCAGGCGGAGCGCTGGCGTCACCGCGGCTGGCGCGTGGGTTTCACCAACGGCTGCTTCGACCTGCTCCACCAGGGACATATCCAGTTGCTGGAGCAGGCGCGGGCCGCCTGTGACCGGCTGATCGTCGGGTTGAACGCCGACACCAGCGTGCGTCGGCAGAAGGGCCTGCCGCATCCGGTGCAGCCGGAGGCCGCCCGGGCCGCGGTGCTGGCCAGCTTCGCCTGCGTCGATCAGGTCTGCCTGTTCGAGCAGGACACCCCGGAGCAGCTGATCGACGCGTTGCGTCCCGATGTGTTGATCAAGGGCGCCAACCACGCGGCCGAGGATGTGGTCGGCGCCGATCTGGTGCGCGCGCGCGGCGGGCGCGTGCTGCAGATCGATCTGCTGGCCGAGCAGCTGCCGCAGCCGGCCATGGCCCCGCTGAAGCACTGACACCCGCAAGGCGCTCCGCCCGCCGCCGCGCCGTCCCCGCGCCGCGTCGTATCCGCCCGCCGGCCTGTATCCGCCGCCTCGTGTCCACCCGCCGGCCTGTATTCGCCCCTGGCGTCCGCCGGCCCGCCTCCACCGGCCTCTGGCTCTTCCGCCCGGGCTGCGGCAATGTCCGCATTCCAATCCCCAAAGGGGCACTCCAAAGCAACTACACAGGGGGAACACCATGGCCAAGATCATCATCAGCTGCGCCGTCACCGGCGCGATCCACACGCCTAGCATGTCGGACTACCTGCCGATCACCCCCGAGCAGATCGCCCGATCGTCGATCGAGGCAGCCGAGGCGGGTGCCGCGATCATCCATCTGCACGCGCGCGACCCGAACGACGGCTCGCCGACCCCCGACCCGGCGGTGTTCATGCGGTTCCTGCCGACCATCAAGCAGAGCACCGACGCGGTGATCAACATCACCACCGGCGGCGGCCTGACCATGACCCTGGACGAACGTCTGGCCGCGCCGCTGGTGGCGAAACCCGAGATGTGCAGCCTGAACATGGGCAGCATGAACTTCAACATCTCGCAGGCCGGCAACCGCATCAAGGACTGGAAGTTCGGCTGGGAGAAGCCATACCTCGACGCCACCGACAACTTCATCTTCCGCAATACCTTCAAGGACATCGCCGGCATCGTCCAGCAGCTCGGCAAGGCCCACGGCACCCGGTTCGAGTTCGAATGTTACGATATCGGCCATCTCTACAACCTGGCGTACTGCCTCGACCAGGGCATCGTCGAGCCGCCGTTGTTCGTGCAGTCCATCTTCGGCATCACTGGCGGCATCGGTGCCGAACCACGCAACCTGCTGTTCGCCAAGGAGACCGCCGATCGCCTGTTCGGCGATGCCTACTGCTGGTCCGTGCTGGCCGCCGGCCGGCACCAGATGGCGTTCACCACCATGGCCGGGATCAACGGCGGCAACGTTCGCGTCGGGCTGGAGGACAGCCTGTACATCGGCAAGGGCCAGCTGGCGAAGTCGAATGCCGAACAGGTGGCGAAGATCCGCCGCATCCTCGAGGACCTGAGCCTGGAGATCGCGACCCCCGCCGAGGCCCGCGCGATGCTGCGGCTGAAAGGCGGCGATCGGGTGGGCTTTTGAGGCGCGGCCAGTGACAGTCAGGGCGGCTCACCGCGGCGATGGCATGCTGCCCTGGCCGCTACACCGGATCCGGCCAATGAGGCAACCGATGCACCGCGCGGGCATCAACTCAGGATGAGGCGCCGAACGCCCCTGGCGCTGCGACCAAAGCCCGGGTCAAATTCTGTGTGTGGCAATGAAAGGCTGGTGTTCGGATGGACAGGCGGGACAAACTGCTCTCTGGGCTGGCTCGCGCTGACCTGCTTGGGCTCGAAATCGGCGCATTGAACAATCCGGTCGCCCTCAAGTCCGAAGGCCCGGTGATCTATGTCGATCATTCCGATACCAATGCGTTGCGCGAGAAGTACCGTAATGATCCCAATGTGGATGTCGCCGCCATCGTCGATGTCGACGCGGTTTGGGGCGTTCAGACCTTGGGCCAGTGCCTCGGCGAAAACCGCAAGGTGGACTACGTCGTCGCCTCCCACGTCATCGAGCACGTGCCCGACCTGATCACCTGGCTGGAGGAGATCAGCGCGATCCTGACCGCGACGGGAGAGGTCAGGCTGGCGGTGCCGGACCGGCGCTTCACGTTTGACTATTTCCGCAACGAAACCCGGTTTTGCGAGCTTGTCGCGAGCTGGATGGTGCGCGCCAGGCGTCCGCAGCCGCTGCAGATCGCCGATCACATGCTGAATGTGACGCAGATCGACGTGACGGCCGCGTGGCGTCAACGGGCCGACCCAGCGCACAGACGCGCCCTGTTCGATTTCCCGGGTGTGCCGGCTGTCATCAACGACTCACTCACCAACGGCACCTATCACGATGTCCATTGTTGGATCTTCACGCCCGCCTCGTTCGCCGCATTGATGCAGGACATCCTGCGCGCCGGTCTGACGGATCTAGGCTGCGCCTTCTTTCACGACACCGCCCCGGGTACGCTGGAATTCATCGTTGCCATGAAGCGGATGGCCGATCCGGATGACGCGGCGCGAAGCTGGATCACCATGCAGGAAGCCGCCAGGGATTTACCCCCGGTGCCCAGCCCGAGCGATCCGCGTCCGAGCGATCCGCCGGCGTATGTCGATGAACTGATGGGGGTTGTGCCGGCACTGCAAGAAACGCTCGGTGGTCTTAGGCAGCTTCTGCGGTCTCAGAACGAGGTGATCGAACGGCAGGCCGAGCGGGAAAGCCTGAGGGCACAACTGGACTTGATCAGGCGATCGACCAGTTGGCGGATCACCGCGCCGCTGCGCGCCGCTGTCGATGCGGTGCGTCGCCGCCGCGGTGCCAGCGCCGCCACGCGATGACAGCCGCGACACGGTAACAGCCTGGGTTACGGCGCTTCCCCTGGCGCCCGAACTGGAACCCCGCCATCCTGACCTGTATCATCTCGATCGTGCCGATCAGGCGCCCGTCAGCCGGCACGACGCAGGAGGCAGCACACGACGCTGGAGCAAGCAGATGACCGACCTGAAGGACCTCAAGGACAAGATCGCCGTCATCGGTGTGGGCAACACGAAATACGGCAACTTCCCCGAGATCGACGACTATGGCCTGGCCGCGCACGCCTTCCGCGACGCGATCAATGATTGCGGTATCGACAAGAACCAGATCGACGGCCTGCTGGTCTCCCGCATTCCCTATTATGCCCGCATGGGGGAGGTCCTGGGCCTGAACCCGCGCTGGACCATCACGCTGCCCGGCCACGGCCGCATGTCGGGCATGGGCATCATCGAGGCAGCGACCGCGATCGCCGCCGGCCAGTGCGACTACGCGGCGCTGCTGTACGCCAATATCGGCCGCTCCCGCCGGGTGAATTACGGCGGCGACGAAAGTCCCGGCACCTGGGACCCGTGGGGCTTCACCTCACCGGGGGCGGCCCATGCCATGGCCTTCCGCCGGCACATGGAGATCTATGGCACCACCACCCGACAACTGGCCGAGGTCTCGGTGGCGGTCCGCTACCATGCCTGCCTCAACCCCGACGCGGTGATGCGGAACCCGATCACCATCGAGGATCACGAAAGCGCTCGCTTCATCACCGCGCCGTTGCGCCTGCTGGACTACTGCCTGATCAACGACGGCGCGGTCTGCCTGATCCTGACGTCAAGGGAACGCGCGAAGGACTTCGCCAAGCCGCCGGTGCTGATCTCCGGCTGGGGCGCGCAGGATACCTTCAGCCCGTCCTCGATCGCCAATTTCGACATGGATTTCTGGTACCCGGCGGTCAGCGCGGCCGCCAAGCAGGCCTATGCGATGGCGAACGTCGCCCATACGGATGTCAATGCGCTGATGTGCTACGACAATTTCTCGCCGACCGTGCTGTTCAGCCTGGAAGGCCTGGGGTTCTGCGGCCGTGGCGAGTCCGGCGCCTATGTCCAGGACGGCGCCCTCAGCCTCGGCGGCCGGCTGCCGGTCAACACCGATGGCGGCCACCTGTCGAATTCCTACATGCAGGGCTGGGCCTTGAACGTGGAGGCCGTGCGCCAGCTGCGTGGCGAGTGCGGTGCCAGGCAGGTGCCCGACTGTCAGGTCGTCCAGTACGTGCAGTCCACCCCCTGCACCCGCACCATCATCTACACCCGCGGCTGAAAAGGACCGTTTCAATGAGCTACAACAAGCCGTTGCCGCGCCTGGACCCGTTGAACGCGCCGTTCTGGGCGGCGGCGAAACAGGGCCGGCTGGTGCTGCAACATTGCCCGGCGTGCGGCGATGTGCGGTTTCCACCCGGCCCGGTCTGCCCGAAATGCCTCGCCGGTGGCCAGGACTGGATCGAGGCGTCGGGCAACGGCACGCTGGAATCCTGGATCGAGATGCACCGGGCGTACTGGGACGGGTTCAAGGATGAGCTGCCGTACCAGGTGTGCCTGGTGCGGCTGGCGGAAGGCCCGGTGATGGTCAGCAATCTGGTCGGTGAGGCGGATCAGGCGCGGATGGGCGCCGCGGTGAAGGTGGTGTTCGATGCGGTCACCGACGACGTGACGCTGCCGAAATTTACCCTGCTGTAGGCTTGGGTTTGAACACACCCAGCATTCTGCCACCGAAGGTCGTACTATCAGCCGGCGGATATAGGAGATAAGCGGGCTGCTGAGAACAAAGCTGGGTTAGCTCTAGGATATAGTGCCGTCCGCAATACCTTTATCAAGATGGACATTCTCCATGGCGCCAGTTCTGAATGCCCTGCCCGCCTATGTCGAAATCAGGCGTGTGTTGCACAGGATTGGGTTGGGGACGCAACTGGCGTGATTTCAAGGATTCTAGAGGTCGTGTTGAGGACGGAAGCCACCGGTCCGTAGCCAGCCACCCCCGATGTTCAGCTTCCAGTCGGACCGCAAAGACAGTATTATCAAGGCTGATCCCTTAGCTCCCGGGCCTTGATGGTCGGTGTGAGCACCTCTTTATCCAGCAGGCCAACCAAGACTAGCGCGAATTTCCTGCGGTGCGATTTGGAACTTTCGAAAACGTAGCCCTTCACAATACTATCTTCAAAATGTAGCTCTTGCAATATCATGGCATGGCTCAGGCAAGCTAAGGCGTGGCTCTTATTATCTAAATCAAGCACGAACTCGTTATATTTTCTACCCGTCCGCTGTCCGCCGTAGTGGGACAGGTCGTTACGCCGATCAGCGCAGCTCTTTGCGAACTGTCGGCACCGACCCTCCTCTAACCCAAGCGGAAGCAACTTGATGGTCTCGAAAATTCGTTGCTCAAGCGACGGCTCTGCAGCGTTTCTCAACTGATATGCCAGCCACTTTCTATCCTTTGGCGGGGCCGCTTCCAAAAGTCTCTCGATCTTTGCACGTATTTTGGTTGAGGCACCCAGTTCGGGATGTTTGGTCCGATGGAATGACTCAATTCCCCATATCAAGTTTGCGAAGCGGTTTTCCGTATACGCGGGCTGGCCTCGGCGGGTTCCCAGATACAGATAGAATGCCGGACCGAATATGTCTCGCTTTTTCTTCCAAATGGTAAATGCGCAACCAAGGCTATCCCGAACTAGAGCCAAATTCGGCCAGCACTCAAACAGGCCGGGTGCTTGAGCGGAATTTCGATCTCTCCAGAAATAAAATTTATACATTTGGTCGTTAACATTGGATATTATGCGCGGCCAATCCAAGCTATATTCCGAGTCTGTCACTAGAATCATGAAATCTTCGAGAAGTCGATATTGGGCCGCCGCCTCTTGGAGCGTGATTTCCCCCGAAAATATGTAATAAAGTAAGACGACCTCGCTCAATTTGAGTTTATGGTCTTTCTGTTTTCCGTCGACTGGGCCATCGATATTATATTCCAGTGACAGCTTTCCGCTATCAAGCAGGTAATCTAAGTCCTTATTTTTTCCATATTTTGCTGTTAAACTGTCTAATTGCCTGTCGATCTCGATTGAGCGCAGCCCCAGCCATTCTTCAAAACCTTTCAAGTTCACCACTAGGCCACTAACGTGCGGCTCGGCGGCCCGCTCAGGGACATCTGTTTCTCCAATTATGCAGGTTTGAGCTAGGTATCTCTCGTAAGAGACGCCCGCACTGCTAAGGCTGCCTCCGCTCCTTCGAAGGTCGCAGAGCAAAACACACTGGTTGCTCCTCTTGAGGATGCCCCGGATGGATTTGCCGAGGATCGCGGGGTCTTCTCCCACGAAAGGCGGAAACGAGGTCTTGTCGCCGATCAAGAGCACTCCGTCCAGCTCAAGCCGAGCCAAGCCGTGCTCGTCAATGATGAGGTGAGCGGTCACGGCGGTGTCTGGGGCGAATTGCCGGTCGGCAAGCGGCTCACCATTCCACCAGAAAAGGCCGCGCTCTTCCAGGAGGTTCATTGCATCATCCTGATTTGCGTCCCCCGTCGGCTTCGAGCACCCACTGTAAGATGTTGGAGTTGGCCAGTCGCGCGTCTTCTTCCCTGGTCAATCAAACACGCCGTGTTTCCGCCTAATCAACGCTCGCCACAAGTTCCGCTGTGGTTAGTATGACAAAATCCCTGAACCCCGCTACCCCAACCCCGCCCGATTGCGCGCCACACTCCGCGTCGTCGGGTGATCGGCCCCCAGCGCCTTGGTATAGATGGACAACGCCCAGTCCAGCGCCTCCCGCGCCGAGAACCCGTCGCCCATGTCCTTCAGCACCCCCGCCAGATTATTGGCATCCCGCCCGACGCTGGGATGCGCTGAACCCAAAGCCGTCTCATCGATCGCCAACGCCCGCTCGAACGCCGCGTGCGCCCCGTCCAGATCGCCGATGTCGTGCAGCACCAGGCCGATATGGTTGATGTCCGTGGCGGCCTCCGGATGCTCCGCTCCCAGCGCGTCGGTATGCAGCGCCAGCGCGCGCCGCAACTGCGCCTGCGCGTCCATCACGTCGCCCAATTCATGCGACAGCCGGCCCAGGTCGCGCAGATCATCCGCCAGGTCCGGATGATCCGGCCCCAGTTGCCGCTGCCGCGCCTCGATCACCTGTTCCAGGTTGTCACGCTGGGCACGCAGGTCATTCATGTCCGGCATCGAAACCATCCCTCCGGGTCGCCGCCGCCTCAGGCCTGTCCCGGCCGAGCGCGCACCCCGGCAACCGCCCCGGCGTCATATTCGGCGGAAATGTCCTTGCCCGTGTAGTCCGGCATCATCGCCGTCGCGATCAGGCTGATCACCGCGCAGGCGGCGATGTAGATCGCCACCGCATAGCCGGTGTGATAGGCCGCGAACAGCGCGGTGGCGATCAGCGGCGCCGGCCCGCCGGCGATGATCGAGGCCAGCTGATACCCCAACGAAGCCCCGCTGTAGCGCAGCCGCGGGGTGAACGCCTCGGCGATCAGCGCCGCCTGCGGTCCATACATCATGTCATGCGGAATAAGCGACAGCACGATGGCGATGAACACCAGGGCGGGGGCCCCGGTCCCCAACATGGCGAAATACACGAAGCCGAAAATCCCGGTGGCCGCCGCGCCGATCAGATACATCTTCCGCCGGCCGATCAGGTCGGAGATATGGCCGAACAGCGGGATGCTGACGAACGACACCAGCGATGCCACCAGCACCGCCAGCAGCACCAGGTCCCGCGGCATCTTCAGCGTCCCGGTGCCATACGCGAACACGAACGCCGTGAAGATATAGAACGGTGCCTGTTCGGCCATCCGCAGCAGCGCGGACAGGATGATCTCGCGCGGCTGCTTCCGGATCACCTCCAGGATCGGTGCCTTCTCGATCTTCTTGGTCTCCAGCAGCTGGCGGAACACCGGCGTCTCCAGGATGCCAAGCCGGATCCACAGGCCGATGCCGACCAGCACGATGCTCAGGATGAACGGCACCCGCCAGCCCCAGGCAATGAAGTCCGCACCCGACCAGGCGCTGAACGCCAGGATCGCCAGGTTCGCCAGGAACAAGCCCGCCGGCACGCCGAACTGCGGCCAGGACGCGACCAGGCCACGGCGTTTCTCCCCGCGCGACCACTCCATCGCGATCAGCACGGACCCACCCCATTCGCCGCCGACACCGATGCCCTGCAGTGTGCGCAGCACCGTCAGCAGCACCGCGCCCCAGATGCCGATCGAGGCATACCCTGGCACGAAGGCTACCAGGAACGTGGCGATCCCCATCACCAGCAGGGTGGAGATCAGCGTCGCCTTGCGTCCGATGCGGTCACCGTAATGGCCAAAGATCGCCGCACCGATTGGCCGGCCGATAAAGCCGATAAAATAGGTGCTGAACGACGCCAACGTGCCGGCCAGCACGGATTCATGCGGAAAGAACAGTTTGGGAAACACCAGCCCGGCCGCGGTGCCGTAGACGAAGAAGTCGTACCACTCGATGGTGGTGCCGACCGTGGCGGCGATCACCGCCTTGCGCAGTTGCGCGCTGTGTTCGGTCTCTGAAAGTCCGCTGGATACGGCTGCGCTCGCCATGGTCTTTGCCCCCCACGCCGAACCTGTTCTGACGACAGGCGGTTGTTGCGCCAGCGTTGACCGATAGCGGGGGTCCTGGCAACGCACATTATCGAGCCGGCCGGACCCGGCCGTCCCGCATCAGGCCGCGCACGCCCGGTGCGGGCTACCCATCGCACGCCCGGTGCGGGCTGCCCATCGCACGCCCGGTGCGGGCTACCCATCGCACGCCCGGTGCGTCTCACCCCATCGCATACCGACGCTGCCAACCCGCGGCGCGTGAGCAGGCGACCTCACCGCGCGGCAAAACCCACCGGCCCGGCCCCGGACGAGGTGTGGTTCCCGTCCGGGGCCGGCCCGATGCCAACCCGGTGCCGCTTAAAGCTGCGACTCCGCGTATTCATAATTCGCCAGGTTATCCAGCCAGTTCTGCAGATAATCCGGCCGCCGGTTGCGGAAATCCAGGTAGTAGCTGTGCTCCCACACATCGCACCCCAGCAGCACCTTGCCCTCGTTGGTGGCCAGCGGGTTCGACCCGTTCAGCGTCTTGGTCACCTTCAGCTTGCCATCGGTGCCCAGCACCAGCCATGCCCAGCCGGAGCCGAACTGACTGGCGCCCGCCGCCTTGAAGGCGTCCTTGAAACCCGACACGCCGCCAAGGTCAGAGCCGAGCTTGGCCTCCAGCTTCGAGGGGATCTTGCCGCCGTTCGGGCTCATGCACTTCCAGAACAGGATGTGGTTCCAATGCTGCCCGGCATTGTTGAACACCGGCGCCTTCGACGCATCGCCGTGCGTCGCCTTGATGATCTCGTCGAGCGACTTGCCCTGCAGCGCGGAATCCTTCTCGACGAAGCCGTTCAACGCCGTGACATAGGCCTGGTGATGCTTGTCGTGATGCAGTTCAAGCGTTTCCTCGCACATGTGCTTGGCCGCGAGGGCGGATTTCGAATAATCGAGGTTCGGCAGTTCAAAAGCCATGATATTCCTCCTGCTTTGCGTTGCGGTGAAGGGGCGCGGATGTGGCCGGAAACGCCACCCCGGCTATGGTCATCCAGCCGTATCGTCAACCCGGGGCCAGCCGAACGTCATCTCCCTGGGCAGCCTTGCCTGCACAGGCGAACCGCGCCACCACCCCAGGTATGAACGACGCGATCGCCGCCCTGGTTCGCCGCCACGACCCCGATAGATTCCTCACCGCGCTGTTCGCGCCGCCGGACCGGCGGTCGGCGTTGCTGACGCTGTACGCCTTCAACCACGAACTGGCCCGCGCGCGGGAAGTCGCCAGCGAGCCGCCGCTGGCCCTGATCCGTCTGCAATGGTGGCGGGAGGTGGTGGCGGGCGAACCCAAACGGCACGAGGTCGCCTCCCCACTGACCGAGGCGATCGCCGCCGGCACGCTGCGACCGGCCGATCTGCTGCCCATCATCGACGCCCGCGAAGCCGAGGCCTACGCCGACTTCCAGACCCTGGCCGACTGGCGCGCCTGGGTGCTGGCCGGCGCGGGTGGCCTGGCGGTCGCGGCCGCCGCCGCCCTGGATGCGCCGCGGCCGGACGCACTGCGCCCGTTCGGCGCCGCCTATGGCATCGCTGGCTTGGCGCGCGCCACCGGCGTCTTGGCGGCGCAAGGGACGTGCCTGCTGCCTGCCGATCTGCTGGCGCGGCACGGCCTGACGCCCGAAGCCTTCATCCACGACCCCGGCACCCAGTCGGCGCGGGCAGCCTTGGCCGACGTGGTGGCCGAGGGTCAGGCGATGCTCGCGGCGGCCGACAAGGTCACGGTGCCGCGGCCGGCCGTCGCCGCGGCCCTCCCGGCGGTGCTGGCACGGCGCGACCTGGCGCGCTGGCCGGCGGTCGCCATCCCGCGCCGGCTGGGCGACCGGCTGGCGGTCACCCGCGCCGGGCTGTCCGGGCGGATCTGACCGCGTCCGATCGCGCTCATGGCCGCCGTCCGCCGTTTGGCTTTTCCGCTGTCGCATCCTGCCACCATGAGCCGTCGCACCCTCCACGCGGTGACCATTTTTACGGCTGGCCATCCGCCCGCTGCCGCAAAACCAAGCACCCCATCATCGCGGCAGACCATCCCGCGCCGACGCGCCTGGTACGTGTCTTGCTTGACCACCAGACAGGCTGACGGTGTCATCGTGTCGGCCGCTCGCGTGAAAGGCACGGCATGGCCAAAACGAGTGCCGCGGCGGTCGGCGACCCCGCACCGATCGTCCGCCTGGAGCACGTCTGGAAATCCTTCGGCCGGCTAGAGGTGCTGACCGACGTGTCGCTGGCGGTGCCGAAGGGCGAGGTGGTTTGCATCATCGGCCCCTCCGGCGCCGGCAAGTCCACCCTGCTGCGCTGCGTCAACCATCTGGAAACGATCAACAGCGGCACGATCCATTTTGAAGGCACCCCGGTCTATCGCTACACCGTCAACGGCAAGATCGTCATCGACCCCGAAAGTCGCGTCCAGCAGGTGCGGGCGCAGATCGGCATGGTGTTCCAGTCGTTCAACCTGTTCCCACATTTGACCGCACTGGGCAACGTGATCGAGGCGCCGGTGCATGTGCTGCGCGAAAAGCCAGCCCCCGCCCGCGCCCGCGCGCTGACACTGCTGGGCAAGGTCGGGCTCAGCGACAAGGCCGATGCCTATCCGCACCAGATGAGCGGCGGCCAGCAGCAGCGGGTGGCGATCGCGCGCGCCCTGGCGATGAACCCCAAGCTGATGTTGTTCGACGAGGCGACCTCGGCACTCGATCCGGAACTGGTCGGCGATGTGCTGCGGGTGATGCGGCAGCTGGCCGCCGAGGGCATGACCATGATCGTCGTCACCCACGAGATGGACTTCGCCCGCGACGTCGCCGATCGCGTGGTGTTCATGGATCACGGCAACATCGTCGAGGACGGGCCGCCCGGCGCGGTCTTCACCAACCCGCGCAGCCCGCGGACCCGCCAATTCCTGCAATCAATCCTTAACCGTAATGGTGCCGCCGAGGCGGTGGCGTAACAAGGCATCCAGGCGTCACGCACACCCCAACCCAAGGAAACCGACAATGACCGACAAGCCGCTGGTCGAGGTGAATGGCAACAAGCTGCGACGGCGCGGGCTGATCCGATCCGGTGCCATCGGGGGCGCCGCGGCGCTGCTCGCCGGCGGAGCGCCAGCCGCCCGCGCCGCCGCCGGACCGCCCGCGGTCAACGACAAGGACTATCCCAACTTCTCGCTGATCAAGATGAACGCCGGCGACGATTCGCTGGCGAAGATCCAGCAGAAGGGATTGGTCGTCGGCACCTCGAACGACTGGCCATACTCGTTCCTGGACCAGAAGACCAACGCCTGGACCGGCCTGGACGGCGACATCATCCATTACGCCTGCAAAATGCTCAAGATCGACAAGATCAGCGTGCAGACCGTGTCGTTCGACGGGCTGATCCCCGGGCTGCTCGACGGACGCCTCGATATCGTCGGCGATTCGATCCACTACACGATGAACCGCTCCAAGGTGGTGAACTTCTGCTGGGGCACCTACTTCTACGCTGAGGCACTGGTGGTGCCGAAGGGCAATCCGCACAACCTGCACCAGCTGTCCGACCTCAAGGGCTACACCGTCGGCTCCCTGCTCGGCACCAACTACGCCGAATGGCTCGGTGACGTGCCCGGCGTGAAGACCCAGCTCTACAAGGACTGGGCCCAGATCATTCCGAACCTGGCGATCGGCCGCACCGATGCCGCGCTGTTCGACCAGCCGGTCGTCGCCGCGCTGATGAAGCAGCATCCGGAGTGGAAGGTCGAGATCGTCGAGGACTACAACCCGCGCACGCTGAAGAACCCCACCGGATACAGCAGCTATGCTTTCCGTCAGAGCGACATCCAGTGGCTGTCGGCGTTTTCCTCCGCGGTGCAGTGGATGGAATTCAACTACAAGATGAAGGACATCCTGACTAAGTGGGGCCTGACCGGCTACAACAGCTAGAGCGTGATCCTCGCAGGCAGACTCGCCGAACAGATCGATCGCGCGATCCGACAAATGGTTGACCAAAGACATCCGGTCACGTCGATCCGATCTCACACCAAGGTGCGAGCCCGAACATCGCCCGGGCCGAACCTGCGTCGGCGCCGGGTGCGAACAATCGGCCGGCGCATCTGCCGGCACCATTCCTGAAATCCGCTGGCATCAGCCTCGCCTTTGGCTGGCATCAGCCCCGCCGCTGTAGGACCGATGATCTTCTCATTAAACGATATGATCGGCTTCCTGCCGTCGCTGCTGCGGGGCGCCTTGCTCACCATCACGGTGTCGCTGCTGGCCTTCGCCCTGGCGTTGGTGTTCGGGCTGATCACCGGCATCGCCCGCATCTCCCGCCTGATGCCGCTGCGCATGGTGGCGGCGTGCTACATCCAGTTCATCCGCGGCACTCCGCTGCTGCTGCAGCTGTTCTTCATCTACTACGTACTGCCCTATGTCGGCATCGTGCTGACGCCGTTCATTTCGGGCGCGATCGGGCTGACCCTCAACTACGCAGCCTACATGGCCGAGGTGTTCCGCTCCGGCATCCAGGCCATTCCGAAGGGCCAGTGGGAAGCCGGATCATCGGTCGGCATGTCGCGTCGCCTGCTGATGCGCCGGATCATCCTGCCCCAGGCGGTCCGCATCATCATCCCCTCGCTCGGGAATTTCTTCGTCTCCATCTTCAAGGATTCGGCGCTGGTGTCGGTGATCACGATGCGCGACCTGATGTTCAGCGGCGAACTGCTGGCCTCGGCCACCTACAAGCATTTCGAGATCTTCACCGAGGTCGCGGTGATCTACTTCCTGATCAGCTATCCGACCGCCAAGTTCGTCGAGTGGATCGAGGCCAAGGTCGACATCACCAGGCGGCCGGTAGTGGTCGGAATGCGCGGTTAGTAGCTTTCCCGAACCGTCAGCGGGACGCGCCGGACGCCGGCAGCCGCAGCGGCAGCAGGAACAGCACCGCCACCGCCGCGCCGCCGCCGCACAGCAGAAAAACCGCCAGCGCCGGCATCGCCGTGACCAGCGGCGCGGTCACCGTCGGCGCGGCCGCCTGCGCCAGCAGCACCGGCACCGCCAGCCAGCCCAGCACACTGGCGTAGCCTTCCGCCCCGAACAGCGCCAGCGGCAGCGTGCCGCGGTTGATCGTCATGATCCCGTTGCTCATGCCGTACATCAGCGCGAACCCGGTCGCCGCCACCGGACCGCCCAACAGCAGCAGCCCGGCACCGAGCGGAAACAGCAGCGCCCCGAATGTCGCCTTGGCCAGCAGGTTGATGCGCGGCCCGATGGCATACTCCAGGATCCGCCCGGCGACCTGGCCAGGTCCGATCAGCGCCGCTACACCCACCGCTTCAGCCTTGCTCAGATCGATCCCCTCCAGCAGTGACAGGATATGCACCGCAAGGGTGGAGGTGATGAACCAGCGCAACGCGAAGAAACCCCCCAGCAGCACCAGGGCCTGCCGCTGCCGCGGCGTTTTCGGCATCCGGGTGGTGCTGGCGTCCTGGTTGGGGCGCGGCGGGGCGGCCGGCACCAGCAGCCAGACCATCGGCAGATTGACCAGCAGCATCAGCCCGGCATAGGTCAGCAGCAGGCCGCGCCAGCCAACCGAGCCGATCAGCACCGCGCCCAGCGTCCAGAACACGCTGCTCGCGAACCCCGCTACCAAGGTGATCCCGGTGATGCTCGGTCCGGCCTCTTGCCCCAGCAAGCCTCCGGCGGTGGCGAAGGCGGCGTCGTACAGACCCAGCGACATGCCGACGCCGATGATCGTCCAGCCGAGGTACCAGATCGCCAGATCGGGTGCCGCCGCCAGCACCGCCTGACCGGTGGCGATCACCACGATGCTGGCGATCAGCGCACCGCGGCCGCCGTTGCGGTCGATCCACTTCCCCACCCGCGGCGCGCAGACCGACGTCACCAGCAGTGCCCAGGAGAACGCGCCCAGCACGCGGAACGACGACTGCCCCAGTGCGGACCCCGCGGCGCCGGCGATGATCGCCGGCAGATAGAACGTCGTGCCCCAGGACAGCGTCTGATTGAGGCCCAGGACAGCGCCGAGGCGGAAGCGGGTTGCGGCCATCCGCCGCAGCATCCGGCAGCTAAGGCGGCGAAACAATCGACCAATCCGCCGGTTGTCCAACCGGCCCGCCCAGTCCTAAAGTCAAGGTCCAGTCCTACAGTAAATGGAAATAACCGGGAGCGTGCCATGACCCAGCAACAGTTCGACTACACCGTCGGCGACTTCAACTACATCGAACACGCCGACGGACCGCAGCGCCTGCGCCTGTTCATGCCAGTTGGAACCGGCACGCTGGGAACCGGACCGTTTCCGCTTGTCGTCGACGTGCATGGTGGCGCCTGGTGCAATCAAGACCTCAAGGATTGCGAGCCGCGCGATCTGATCCTGGTGCGTGCGGGGTTTGCCGTTGCCGCGCTCAACTTCCGCCATGCAGGCGCCGGCTATCCGACCTCGCTGATCGATATCAACTACGCGATCCGCTGGCTCAAGGCCCACGCCGGCCAGCTTGGCTTACGCGCCGACGCGGTCGGGCTGTCGGGCCAGAGCAGCGGCGGACACCTGGCGATGCTGTCGGCGATGCGGCCGGCCGATCCGCGCTACACCGCGGTCGCCTCACCCGATGGGGCGGTGGTCGATGCCTCGGTGAAAGCCGTGGTGATGCAATGGCCGGTGATCAATCCGCTGTCGCGCTATCGCAACGCGGTGCGTCTGCGCGACGCCGGCGATCCGCCAGCCTGGGTCGGTGACATTCCCGGCCGCCATGACCTGTACTGGAAGACCGAGGCCGCAATGGAGGAAGCCAACCCCATGCTGATCCTGGAGCGTGGCGAAAAGCCCCAGCTGCCGCCCGCGCTGTGGATCCAGGGCCGACCGGACCCGGTTCATGACTACCGCGATCCGATGGGCAGCTTCGACGCCAACGAGCCGGAACGTTTCGCCCACGACTACCGCCAGGCCGGCGGCTCGTTGGAGTTGCTCTACATCGACAACGCCACCCGCGGCGGCGTGGCCTCCAGCGACCCGACAGCACGGTTCTTCCGCCAGCACCTGGCCTGATCCCAAGTCTTGCCGCGCCGGCCCGGGTCTTGCTGCTCCGGCGCTGTCCGGCGTCAAGCGCGGGGAAGGGATGTCCAGACCGCAACGAAACCGCACCCCGGTGCAGCAGCGCCCACCCCTCAGCACCCGACCTTTCAGCCCCCGAACCGTTAGCAATCGACCGTCGAAGGAGGGCGAAGCCTCGGCCGGGTCGCATAGCGCTTCAGCTCCAGCAGGACCAGCGCGGCGGGAATCGTCGCCGCGATGCGGAACGTCACCTGGAACGCGGTCATGAACCCGTCCGGGGCGGACGGCCGCAGGCTTTGGAAGATCAGCATCAGCACCGTCGCACCCGTCACCGTGCCGATGCTCCGTGTGGCCATGCCCAGCGCCCCGGCGACGCCCCGGTTTCGCGCCGGAATCGCTGCCGTGACGATGTCGAAATAGGCGACCTGGAACAGACCTAGGCCGATCCCCTGCACCACCATCGACAGCACCAGGATCGGGATGTCCGGTGTGCTGGCGGACAGCGAAATTCCGAACAGCCCGGTCCCGCTCAGCACGGTGCCGACCAAGGCGATCAGCCGCGGCTTGTGGCCCTGTGCCAGCCGTCCGGCCAACGGTGCGGCCAGGATGATGCCGCCCGGGGATGCGGCCAGCACCAGGCCGGCGCCGGGCAGCGACAGGCCGGGAACCCGGCTCAGGTAGAACGGCGCCAGCAACATGATGCAGAACGCCGACAGGTTGATCAGCACGTTGCTGACATTGATCACCGCGAAGTCGGCGTCGCGAAAATAGCTGAAATCGATGATCGGCTTCGCCGCACGGCGTTCCCGGACGTAGAACAGCACGCAGCCCACCACCGCCAGGCCGCCGAACACCAAGGTTTCGGATCCCGGCGGCCGCAACCGGTTGAGCGTCAGCAGCAGGAACCCCAGCGCCAGCGCGAGCAGCGCGCCCCCGGCGGCGTCGAACGACTGGCGCTCGCCGCGGACCGGACGCGGCAGTGTCCACGCCAGCACGAACGCCGCCGCCGCGATCGGCGCTCGGAAGCTGAACACCGCACTCCAGCCAAACCGTTGCACAAGCGACCCGAACACCGCGGGACCCAGCGCGCTGCCGATGCCGAACATCATCATGTAGCGGGCAAGGATCTGCGTGCGCATCGCTTCGGGAAACAGGCTGGTGGCCAGCGCCGGCCCGCACGACAGGATCAGTCCGGCGCCGACGCCCTGCGCGACCCGGGCGGCCAGCAGCACCATATAATTGGGCGACAAGGCGCAGCCGAGGAACGCCAGCGTGCTGATGGCGGTGCCGGTCATGAACACGCGCCGGTAGCCCAGCAGGTCGCCGATCCGCCCGAAGCTCAGCATCAGGCTGGTCTGCGTCAGCGTGTAGCTGATGACGATCCACTGGATCATCGGGATCGCCAGGCCAAAACGCGCGACGATCGCCGGAAAGCCGACATTCACCGCCGAATCGAGCGGCACGACGAGTGTGCCAAGCCCGACGATCAGCAACGGCCAGATCGGCGAGCGGGGTTGCCTGACCCCAGGGTCGCACCGCCCGGTTGTCTGCATCGGTTTCCTCGTCCGGTTCGTCGGTGAGGATAACCGGTTCTCACCCCAGGCCCAGGGGGGAGAGGCCCAGGGGGGAGAGGCCCAGGGGGGAGAGGCCCAGGGGGGAGAGGCCCAGGGGGGAGAGGCCCAGGGGGGAGAGGCCCAGGGGGGAGAGGCCCAGGGGAGAGGCCCAGGGGAGAGGCCCAGGGGGGAGAGGGCCCAGGGGCACCGGCCCAGGGCGATAGGCCCAAAGGGCGCCCCCTGGCGCACCGCATGACGGCGGACCAGGAAGACGCTTCCAGGCGGATGGCTGGTGCCACACAAGATGCGCCAGCCGGTCGGCACCGGTCGCCGTCCGGTGGCTGCTATCGCGCGCCCAACCGGATCGCCTTCGCGTCCGCCGGCTGATCCTCCAGCTCATGCGCCAGGAACGCCACCACCGCCGCCTCCTCGGCCTTCAGGCCATGACCCGGGTCGGCAAGCTTTTCTTCGGTCCGCTGCTTCAACGCTTCCAGCAGACGGCCGTCCAGATAGCCATCGAAGATCGCCGGATGAATATAGCATTTGCGGCAGATCGCCGGCGTGTTGCCCAGCATCTTCGACACCGCCTCGATGGCTTGCAGCACGTTCTTCTTCGCCTTCGCCTGGGTGTCGAAGACCTCCAGTTGCTGCAGCGCCAGCGCCGCCAGGTTGGTCGCCGCCCAGGTGCGGAAATCCTTCGCGGTGATCGGCTCGCCGGTGATGTCCTGCAGGTAGTCGTTGATGTCGTCCGACCCCACGCCGTGCGGCGCGTCGTCGCCGTCGAGGTATTGAAACAGCTCCTGGCCGGGAAGCTCCTGGCAGCGGCGCACCACATTCGCCAGTTTCTTGTTGCGCAGGTCGATGTGATGCTCCGTTCCGCTCTTGCCGCGGAAGTCAAACCGGATGCGGCTGCCGCCGTCGATCTTGACGTGGCGGTTCCGCAGCGTGGTCAGCCCGAAGCTCTTGTTGGTCTTGGCATACTCCTCGTTGCCAACCCGGATCAGCGTGCTCTCCAGCAGGCGCACGATGGCCGCCAGCACCTTCTCTCGCGGCAGCCCCGGCTTCCCCAGATCACGCTCGACCTTGGCGCGGATGCCGGGCAGCACCTTGCCGAACAGCAGCATTTTGCCGTACTTGCCCTCGTCGCGGATCTCCCGCCACTTCGGGTGATAGCGATACTGCTTGCGCCCCCGCGCATCCCGCCCGGTCGCCAGCAAATGGCCGTTGGCGTGCGGGCAGATCCAGACATCCTGGTAGGCCGGCGGGATCGCCAGCTTGCGGATGCGGGCGATCTCCGCCGCGTCGGTGATCTTCTCGCCGTCTGGGGCGAAGAAGTCAAAGCCGTCCCCGCTGCGCTCACGCCGGATCCCCTTCGCACGGTTGGAGATATAGCGAAGCTTGGCCGCCCGCGCCGCCGCCTTGAGCACGTCGGGGGACAGGGTATTGCCGGAAGGCTCTTCGGTGGCTGCTGATGGCATCGTGGGACGATTCTTTGCTGGAACGCTTCAGTTAACGCTCCGCCCAACGTTTGCCCGCCGGTGCTGCCGTCAAGAGCCCCGCATCGCCTGCCAGACGTGAAATCCCGAGGCAGCGCCGTCCAGCGTGGTGACCCCAACCGCGTCGGCGATAGCGTTGCCGATCGCCGGGAACAGCGCGATCGCCCCCGCCTCGCCGCAGCCTTTTACCCCGACCGGGTTGGTGGTGCAGCGCGTGCCGGCGAACCGCAGGTCGAAAAACGGCAGGTCCGCGGCGCGCGGCATGGCGTAGTCCATGAAACTGCCGCTGATCGGTTGCCCCGAGGCCGGGTCGTAGACCGCGTGCTCCAGCAGCGCCTGGCCGGCGCCCTGGGCGATCGCGCCGTGCACCTGCCCGGCGGCGATCATCGGGTTCACGATCACGCCATAGTCGTCCACCGCGGTCAGCCGTTCTAGCGTCACCACACCGGTTTCGGGATCGATCTCGACTTCCGCGATGTGCGTGCCGTTGGGAAAGGTCATCGCCTCCCGCGTCCAGCGGTGATAGGTGTCCAGCGTGCCGGGGCTTTGGGCCGCCAGCGTCGGCAGACTGATCGTCCGGTCGGTGCCGGCGACCCGGAACAGCCCGTCGTCGAACACGATGTCGGCCTCGGCCGCCTCCAGCGCCTGCGCCGCCAGCACCGTGCCCTTCGCGATGATGATGTCGGACGCCCGCCAGATCGCCGAACCGCCCATATAGGTGGCGCGCGAGCTGCCATGGCCGCCGCCCATCGGGATCAGGTCGGTATCACCCTGCTTGAGCCGGATCATCGCGTTGGCCAGGCCGAGGCGGTCGGCCAGGATCTGCGGCATCGTCGTCTCATGGCCCTGGCCGATGGTCTGGGTGCCGGTGATCAGCGAGACCGAACCGTCCGGTTCGAAGCGGATGTCGACGTTCTCGGTCGGTGAACCGCCCGTGGCCTTGATGTGGCAGGCCACACCGACGCCCCGACGCCGGCCCTTCGCCTCGCTGGCCCGCCGCCGTTCGGCGAACCCTCCAAGCTCGGCATTGGCCACCGCGGCATCGAAGGCGGCGCGGAAATCGCCGCTGTCCACCACGAAGTTGAAGGCGTTGGTCATCGGCGTCGCGGTCGCGAAATTGCGCCGCCGCAGCGCGATCCGATCAAAGCCGCACTGGTTGGCCGCCGCGTCGATCAGCCGCTCCATGATGTTGACCGCCTCGCCAAAGCCGGGCCCGCGCGTCACCCCGATCGGCACCGTGTTGGTCAGCACGGCTCTGACGTGCAGCGCGATGGCGGCCACGCGATACACGGTGCCCTGCAGATGAGCATACTGATTGGTCTGCACCGCGCCCGACCCGCCCGCCATGTAGGCGCCGAGGTTGGCGACGCTGTCCACCCGCAGCGCGCGGAACCGGCCGTCTGCGTCCAGCGCCAGCGTGGCGGTGGCGACATGGTCGCGCGCCTGGTGATCGGACAGGAACGTCTCCGACCGGGTGGCGACCCATTTGACAGGCCGCCCGGTGCGGCGCGCGGCCCACAGGATCAAGGCATGTTCGGCATAGGCGAAGTTCTTCGCACCGAACCCGCCGCCGACATCGGGGGCGATGAACCGGACCACGGCCGGATCGACCCCAAGCGCGTGGGCGGCGGCATCGCGATTGCCGTGGATGTTCTGGCTGGACAGGTGCAGCGTGTAGCGACCGTCGTAGACGCCCAGAGCGCTGCGCGGCTCCATCGGATTAGTCACGACGCGGTGGTTGTTCAGCCGGATCGTCACCACATGGCGGGCGCTCCGCAGGATGTCCGCCACCTCGGTGGTCTGACCCCAGATCCAGTCGAGGCAAAGGTTGTCGGGCACCGCATCGCACAACCGCGGCGCGCCGGGCCGCAGCGCGTCCTCCGCCCGGATGATCGCCGGCAACGGGTCATACGCGACCGCGATCAGTTCCGCCGCGTCCAGCGCCTGGTTGCGGGTCTGTGCGACGATCAACGCGATCGGTTCACCGACGTATCGAACCCGACCCTCGGCAAGCAGCGGTTGCGGCAGGAAGCGAAACGGCTCATTGGTCTGGACATTGGCCTCGACGGTGGGCCGCAGCGGCTGCAGACCGTCCGCGGCCGCGTCGTCCGCCGTCAGTATCGCGATGACGCCAGGGCTCGCGCGCGCCGCCGCGGTGTCGATGCCCTCGATCCGCGCATGAGCGTGCGCGGAGCGCAGGAACACGGCATGCGTCACGCCGGCGATCCGAAGGTCGTCGAGGTAGGCACCGCGACCGGTGACAAAACGGGCGTCCTCCCGCCGCCGTGGCGCGTCCCCGATCACCGCCCGTTCCGCCATGTCGATCAAGCCGAACTCGCTCACCCCGGCGGCGGCGCGGGTGGTGGTGCCGATGCCGGCACGGCCAGTCATGAGCAGGCCAGTCGTGAGCGATCAGTCATGGCGATGGTTCCTCGGACTTCCTGAGCGTTGGGTTCCACCACTGTGGGCCGAGGCGCCGGCCGCCATCAAGGGTAACGCCGGACCAGGCCGATAGGCCTGTTCGAATACAGAACGACACCGCCGTCGGCAGCCGGCCGTCCAGGGCCAAAACGTTACGGTCACCAGTAGATCGTCAGCCCTACTGGGATCGATAGGTTACCGCCTGGCTAGCAAACGGCAATGACGTTTTCGCGATTTCGAGCCAACACCCATTACCCAGGATGGTAACGTGTGCGATAAATACAATTAGCAAGTGCAACTGGTTTGCGATGTCGGAGCTTACCGTGACAAGAATGCTGCTTGTCCAGGATGACCCGGTTTTCCGCGACGCTATGTCGGGACATCTGAAACAATATGACGCTGTGGACGAGTTGGAGTACGCCCTGACCGGCATGCTCGGTGCGCGAAAGATCGCCGGCGGCCGATTTGATATAGTTATGATAAATGTCACCTTGCCGGACACCTCGGGGCTCGAGCTGGCGCGGCTGGCGGCCAATGAAAACATGTCCGTGCTGATGCTATCCGAAAACCCGGGCATCAGTGAGGAATTGCACCGACTGAACTACCAGTATCTCGAGAAACCGTTTTCATCAGATACCTTGCTGACCGAATCCAGGCGGGTGATGATCGAGAACCGACAAAACACGTATCGGATCAAGACATCTTCGGCGATGCTGCACGCCAATCTGAAGGCGCTGCAGGCCGAGGTGGAAAGCGCCAATCGGCAATTCGATACCATCGTTTCCAGGCTGGGCTACCTCCACCGATAGCAGCGGAACCTGACCGGGCAACCGATTCCTGCCGCTAACTGAACGCCGCCGATGATTGATGCGGCTCCCTTTCGGTGCGGCCCCCGTTCGGTGCGATCTGGAAAATGACCAGGCTTCCTAACATTGTGCAACCAGCGCGGCGCACCGACAATCGGCTCAGGCGACGAACTTCTTGCCTTTGGTCGCGGCCTCCGAGCGCCGCTGCCAAAACGCCATGTCGGCGTCCTTGCTGAACATCACCCGCACACCCTTGCCGCCCTGGCTGATCCGGATCTTGCCGCCGTTGCGCGCCTTGTGGTCGGCCACCCATTCCAGGAACTCCGGATCATCGCTGCGGCGTCCGTCGAATTCCAGTATGCCGGCGATATCTTCCTCTTTGCGACGCTTGACCATGGATGCCTCCGGGGACGCCCTCAGGGGCGTTCGGTTAACAGAAAGCTGAAGAGTTGCGCGGCACGGCACCGGCGGACATGCCGCGCCGCTCGCGACCGAAAAGTTACCTGCGCGCCTTGCGGGCGGCATAGCGAGCATCCCGCGCAGCCTTGCGCTCCGCCTCGATCGCGGCCGCACGCGCCTTGGCTTCGGTGGCCGCGATCTGATCCTGGGCCCGCCGGGCCGCCGCCTCAGCCGCCGCCCGAGCCGCCTCGGCTTCCTTGGCGGCCCGCCGTTCGGCGGCACGGGCATCCCGCGCATCGGCGATCGCCTTCAAATTCGCCTGCTGCGCGATCACCGCCGGATCATCCGCACCGGGTCGGGCGCGAAACCGCTCCAGCAGAGCCTGCTTGGCGGCGGCGGCGGCACTCAGGCGATCGTCGAAATTGGTGCGCGCGTGCGCCGGCTTGGTCGAGGGGGAGCGTTTCGGGCTGGGCATTGCCTGCCCTTACAGCGGACGCGGCTCGTGGGCAATATGTTCCCTATGCATGCCTCAGCTTCGCCACCGCCGCCTGATGGCGTTCGGGCTCACCGGCGAAGCGCAGCACCAGATGATCCGCGCCGGCCTCCGTATAGCGGTTCAACCATTCGGCCAGACCGGCGGCCGGCCCGGCGTAGCAGGCCTGGCGCCGGCGCAGCAGCGCCGCTGGCTGGCTGTAGTAGCGCTCCAGGAAGCTGTCCAGCCGAGCCTCGGCCTTTTCCGCGGCCTCGTCGAGCGACACTGTCAGATACATCGCGCCGCTGACCGAGGCCGGATCGCGGCCCCGCTCGCGCGCCACCTCCCGCACATGGGCCAGACCGGCGGCGAAATCAGGCGGCGAGGGGGCGATCGGAAACCAGCCGTCGAAGAACCGCCCGGCGCGCTCCAGGCTGCCCGGCAGGTTGCCGCCGATCCACAGCTTCGGGCCGCCGGGACGATGCGGCACCGGCGCCACCGTCGCCTGATCCGTGTGCCACCGTCCGTCCCAGTCCACCGGCTGACCCGACCACAGCGCCTTGCAAAGTCGCAGGCCTTCCAGCATCCGGCCGATCCGCTGCTCGAACGGCACCCCGGCGGCGGCGAATTCGGCGCGGATGTTCGCCCGGTCGGCGGCGAACCCGACGCCCAGGATCAACCGCCCCTCGGACAGCTGATCCAGCGTGGCGACCTGATGCGCCAGGATCACCGGATTGCGCAGCATCGGCAACAGCACGGCGGTGCCGATGGTCAGGCCCGGCACCCGGCCCGCGACCCCGGCCAGCAGCGTCAGCGGGTCGTGACGCGGCCTGGCGGTCAGCGAATCGCCGACCCAGACGGAGTCAAAACCAAGCGCCTGCGCCCGAGCGGCCAGGTCCAGCAGCGGTCCGGTCTGCGGCCGGCCCTCCATGATCTGCTCACGCGTCGGCAGCAGGTAGCCGATCTTCGGCGTCATCGATCACGATCCTTCTCCGTTCACAGCGCTGAAACGCTTTCGTCCGAGGTTGAACCAACTTCGCACGCCAATCGCCTTCTCAAACAACCGGAACGAGAATCTCATTGCTTCAACCTGAAGCGATCAGGCTGTAGAACAACTTCCTGTCAAAGCCCAACCGCGGCACCGATCCGCGGTTCACCGCCGGTCGATCGTGTTCGGCCAAGGCCTGCACAAATCGGGATTGTCACCATCTGTTTGCCACCAGTTGTCTGCCGGCGACCGCGCATCCCGGGCGGCGCCGCCCGCGCCGCAACGCCCAACCGCGACGATTGATCGACATGGCCGAGTTACGCGCTGATCTGTCCCCCGCGTTCGTGGTGCGTCTTTGGCGCGCCGGCGTCGCGCATGTGCGCCGCGTCGCGGCCCATCCCGATCCGCTGGTCGAGCTCAGCAACTGGGTGGCGTTGACGATCGGCAGCCACTTGCCATTCTGGCCGCTCTATGTGTTGTGGTCGGCCGGTCGTCAGGCGTGGCCGTCGGCCCTGCTGACCGTGGCCCTCGCCCCGCTGTTCCTGATGATCCCGTGGCTGTCGCAGCGCTCCGGCTTGCTGGGCCGCATCGCCATGCCCGTCGCCGGCGTGCTCAACACCGTGTTCACCATCTGGATCTTGGGCATGTCCTCGGGCAGCGCGCTGTTCCTCGCCCCCTGCGCGGCGCTGGCCTCGATGCTGTTCCGCGGCTCCGAACGATGGCTGATGATCGCGCTGACAACCCTGCCGCTGATCGTCTGGTTCGGGCTGTCAGCCTACCCGCCCCAGCCGCTGCATCATTACGATGCCGAGGCCGCCCAGCGGTTGTTCACCCTCAACGCCATCAGCATCAGCGTGTTGATCAGCCTGTTCGGCTGGTTTCAGACCGCCATCTATCGACGGATGGAAGGGCGCTGAAGCTGATCACACGCCCAGGTCCCGCTTGACCTGCACCCAGCGATCCAGGATCGGCAGGATCTTGTCCGCCGGCTCCGCCGGCAGGCTGAACACGACCCGATCGACCTCGATCTCCTGGCAAAAGCGCAGCTTGGCCAGGTCGTCGGGGACCCGGAAGATGCTGATCGGCAGGGACGCCGGATCCCGCCCGGACTCGGTCGCCAAGTCGCGGAACTGCTTGATCACCACGCCGACGCCGTCATGCTCCAGCCGGTCGGCGCGCGGAATCCAACCGTTCCCGTAACGGATTGCCCGGCGCGCGGCATAGGGAAACGCGCCGCCGACGATCACCGGCGGATACGGCTTCTGGAACGGCTTCGGCCATTGGCTCATCGGCCCGAACTTGACGAACTCGCCCTCGTACGATGGTTCATCGTGCTGCCAGATCGTCTGCATCGCCTCGATCCGCTCGCGCGCCAGCTTGTTGCGGGTGCCGAACGCGGTGCCGTGGTTCTCGATCTCGTCGCGGTTCCAGCCGTTGCCCACCCCGAACAGAAATCGCCCCTGCGAAAGCTGGTCGATCGAGGACACCAGCTTGGCGGTCACGATCGGGTCGCGCTGCACCACGAGCGCGATCCCGGTGCCGATCTTCAGCTTCGTGGTGGTCGCCGCCGCGGTGTTCAGCGCCAGAAACGGATCATAGATGTCGTAATACGCCCGGGGCAGGGGCCCGCCGCTCGGGTATTCCGTCGAGCGGGTCGATGGCACATGCGTGTGCTCCGGCACCCACAGCGACTCAAATCCCCGCTCCTCCAGCGCCCGGCCCAGCGCCGCCGGCTGCATCGATGAGCTGGTGAAGAACATGACCGCGCCGATTTTCATTGTCTCAACTTCCTTCTTGCGGACCAGGGCTCAGCCCCTCCCAGGGCTCAGGCCATCCCAGGGCTCAGGCAGCCTCCAGCTTCAGGCAGAGCGCACGGCCGGGAAAACGTCTTCGGCGATCAGTTGCATCTGCTCCATCGCCAGGCTGGCCGGCATGCCGACCCAATGGATGCCCAGGATCAACGTGTTGATACCGAAACGTCGCTTCAGCACCAGGATCTGTTCGACCACCTCGGCCGGTGAGCCGAACAGAAAGCGGTCGTTCATCAGCTCCTCGAAATCGACGCTGAACGCGTCGCCCGAGGGCATCACCTTGTCCTGGCCCCAATCCTTGTAGGCCTTGTATTTCGCTTCCAGCGATGGCTTCGCCAGCCGGATCGCCTCGGCTCGGGTCGGCGCCACGAACACCTCGCGCGCCATCGGCAGTTCATCCGGCAACGGCTTGCCGCAGGCCTCCAGCGCGCGCTTGTAGACCTCCATCTGTTCGGCGATGGTATCGATCTTGTTGTGCGGGTTGATGAACCAGGCGTCGGCCATCCGCGCGGCGCGGCGGATGCCGATGTTGGCGTTGGCGCCGATCCACACCGGCGGCATCGGCCGCTGCACCGGCCGGGTCGTGCAGTTGGCGTTGTCCAGCTTGAAGTAGCTGCCGTCCATCGACACGAAATCCTCGGTCCACAGCCGCTTGACCGCAGTCAGGCATTCCTCGAAGCGCGGGCCCGATTGCTTCTGGGTCGACCCGAAGGCGTTGAACTCCACCTCCCGGTAGCCGATGCCGGCGCCGAAGATCAGCTTGCCGTCGCACATCACATCCAGCGAGCCCAGCTCCTCCGCCACATGCAGCGGGCTATGCAGCGGCAGCAGCACGACACCGGGGCACAGCCGCAACTTTGGCGCCACCAGCGCGACCTGACACAGATACGGGATCTGCTGGATGTACTGAAACGGATGCGAACTGTAGTGCGACCCCTTGGCGACCACGTCGTAACCCAGCGCCTCGGCCCGCCTGGCCGCTTCGAGGTCTTCTTTCAGGCGGACGCGCATGTCGTCCCCCTGCGGGTACTGGCCACGGATGATCAGGCCGAAGCGCATCGTGTTGCCTCCTTCGCAGTGCCAGAAGGGTGCCAGGGCGGTCGCCGCTGTCAAGCATGCGACCGTTCACCAGCGGCATCGTTCCGCTGACTGGCCCTAGAGCAACATCAACCTGACTGGAAAAGTCTGGTTGATAAAGTTGCTCGTGAAAACAATCAGCTGGAGCGCGCTGACCGTTTATGGTCAGCCTAAAACCGCTCTAGCAGCCTGTCGGACTTAAGTAGTTCGCGCAACTATCCTTCCCTAGACCAATCCTGGCAGAAACAATTTCCAATGACGGCGCTTGTACAGACAGGATATTCCAAAAAATCCCGAATTTCGGCTAAGTCCGACAGGCTGCTACTACCCGATCGCAGAGCAGCGCGAGACGCCAAGCGGCCGCGTTTGGCCGCGCCGATCGGCACTTCAGACGAACAGCGACGTGTGGCACTTCTCTCTGCTGCGCGATACCAGTACCCGATCGTCCGGCCCACGGTCTTTGACCTCATCCTCAGACCAGTCGGCGGGATCCCGGCCGAGGCAGCTCAGGCGACGATTGGCCCAAGACACGTCGTGCTGATGCCCTGCGCCAGGCGGCCAGGATCGCCGATCACGTCGATCGGGCCGTCATAGCTGATGGCGTTCTCGGGCATGCCGCGCCAGGCCAGGGACGGTGGCGTCAATACCATTGTGGTGCCACCCGCCTGGTGGATGGCCGCCAGCCCACGTGAACCGTCGTCCAGCGATCCCGACAGCACGACCCCGATCATCCGCCTGCCAGAATGTTCCGAAACGGACTTGAACAGCAGGTCGACCGTGCGGCCCGAATGGGCGTAGCCGGGGTCCTCGACAAGTTCGGCGACATGATCGGCCGCCAGCATCAGATGCTTCGAGGGTTCGCCGAGATAGACGGTGCCCGTGTTCAATCGTTCTCGGTGCGCCGCGACCGCGACCGGCAGGGCACAAGCCCTGCCCAGGATGGCCGGCAACCCGGAGGGTCGATCCCACTTGCGATGCACCACCACCAGAACAATCGCCCGCAAGGTGCTGGGCAACGCCCCGAGCAGCTCGGTGACGTCGAGGATCCCCTCCGAACCGGATGCGCCGATCGCCACGATCCAGGCCTTCAGGTCAACGCCCGAGGGTTGCCCCGCCCGCGGCGACGGATCAGTCATCCGCGCCATCCGGCAAGCACACCGTTTGCCGTAACGATGTTCCCTGGGACAAGGCTGGTTCCTGGGGCACGGCCAACTCCTGGGACACGGCATGCGCCAATGGCATGTGGAATGTAAACCTAGTCTCCTCAGGTGAGGAGGTGACGTCAAGCGTTCCGTGATGCGCCTTGGCGATTTCAGCCGAGATGAAAAGACCGAGACCCAGACCTTGCTGACTGGGCCTCACATCCCCGCGTGAGAACGGATGGAACAGGCGCTCCATCGCGACGGTGGGGATCGGATTGCCGGCGTTGCTGACCGACAGTTCGAAAGTCATCGCGGCGATCCCGGCCCGAACGCGGATCGGCTGGTCTGGCACGCCGTGGGTCAGGGCGTTGCCCAGCAGGTTCGACAGCAATTGCCCGATGCGGGTCTGGTCGCAGACGATCGCGCCCTCGCAAGCGAACTCGGTCTCGATCACCCGGTCCGGAAAGCTCGCGCCCAGTTCCGCGACCACCTGCCGCAACAGCGGGGCGAGCGGTTCCGCGGTGCGCTCCAACGGCAAGCCGCTGCCCAGCCGGCCACGCGCGAAGTCCATGACATTCTCGATCAGATCGGCCATCCGATCCGCGCTTGTCTGGATCAACGATACCAGGCGGGAGGCTTTCTCATCCAGCGAACCTCGCCGCAGCAATTGCGCCGCCGCCTTTACCGCGGACAGCGGATTACGCAGGTCATGGCCCAGCACCGCGATGAACTGCTCCCGCAGTTCGGCCGTCCTGCGTTCATCCAGCAGGCTGGCCTCGCTCGAAGCCAGCTGCGCGTTCGTGTTCAGATGGAACCCGATCAGCTCGGCGAAAAGCTTGAACAAGCCGATCGTCTTGGGGTCGTTCAGCTGGGCCGGTCGAGGATCGATCGCACACAGCGTGCCGAAGAAACTGTCGTCCGGCAGAATGATCGGCACCGAGATATAGCTCTGGAAGCCATATTGCGCCGGGGCATGATGCCCGCGATAGGCCACGTCCTCGGCAACGTTGTTGATGACGACGATTTCGCGCTTCTGCCGGACCTCGTGGCAGATCGTGGTCTCGATTGGCAGTTCGCCGCCCGGTTGAACACCGAACGCGATCGAGTCGCGGACCGCGCAGGCGATCCAGCGGTCCTCGGTTACCCGGGCAACCGCCGCGAAACCCATGCCTGTGGCATCGCAGACAACCTCAAGGATGGTTGGCACCGCCCTGATGCCCGCGATCGTCGCGATATCCGACGCGTATCCAGGAGACATGACGCACCCAGGCCAAGTTGCCGGACGCTAGCAGCAAAATAGGCTTTCGTCACTTCCCGACCGAACGCCGGGGAAAGCGCTGGAAACTGTCGCCGATCCAAGCAATCCCCGCCTTGATCCACTCCAGCCGCAGGTTCGGGCCAGCCGCCAGTCCAGCCACAGGTCTGGGCCAGCCACAGGTCCAGGTCCGCCACAGGTCCAGGTCTGCACGGCCACCGAAACCCCGATGCCGTGCTCAGCGGTCTCGCTTGGCCTGTGCGATCTTGCCCGCCTGCGACACGCGGCCGACTTCCCGCGAATCTGATTTCACCGTCGGGCGACGGCTGGCTTTCGCGATCATCCCTTTGGATGCCGTGCTGCCGGCACCCGGATGCTGGGCAACCGGCGCCGCCCGCTTCATCGCCACGGCCTTGCGTGTCAGCTCGATCTGGGTCGGCGCGCTAAGCTTCCGCAGCGCGCCGGTGACCCGGCTGATCGCCGCCACCAAGGCCTCGGCCTTGGCTTCCGTGCCGGCGTTGTCCCCCGCGGCCACCGCACCTTTCGGATCGGCCTTGCCACGGATCTCGCGCTTCTGCTGACGGCCGATCCGCCTGGCCCGGTCGCGTGCCGAACGCAGCCGTTTGGCCAACGCCTGCAGCGCCTCCTTGGACAGTTCGTCCAGCACAGGCGGCTTCGTCCGCTCGACCATCTCCCGCTCCGCCGCATTGAACAGCCGGTCGTCAGGATGTGCACGCTCGCTCATGGCCGCCTCTTGGATGCTGGTGATTGACGGAACAACGGCATCACTGAACATCGTATGTCCGCAAGCCACAACGGCTGTGCCCGGCTCGTTTCGTCTCGCGATTCGTTTCGTCGGGTCGCGCGTGTCGAACCGCGGTAGCCAGCCTCGCTCGTTCCAGTCCCATGTGGCGGGTCCTGTCCCGACACCACGGATCCACGGCGAAACAGGCTGTCCTGGGCCGCCCTGACCGGATGGGATCGCCGTGCGGGACAACCCAGGCCGATCCACCTGGTCATCGACCACGACCGCCTAGAAAATCTGCCGCAGGATGACATACAGCGAGCCGGCGATGATCATCGCGGCCGGCAATGTCATGATCCAGGCCAGCGCCATGTTCTTGATCGTGCCCCATTGCAGGCCGGATCCGTTGGCCGCCATCGCACCCGCCACGCCGCTCGACAGCACGTGCGTCGTCGACACCGGCAAGCCGTACATGTCCGCCAGCCCGATCGTCGCCATCGCCACGATCTCGGCCGAGGCGCCCTGCGCATAGGTCAGGTGTGTCTTGCCGATCTTCTCGCCCACGGTCACGACGATGCGCTTCCAGCCGACCATGGTGCCCAGCCCCAGCGCCAGCGCGACCGACACCTTCACCCAGATCGGGATGAACTTGGTGCCGCTGTCCAGCGAGGATCGCAGCGACGTCAGCTTGGTCATGTCCTCGGCACTGAAGCCGGCGGGCTTCGCTCCCATCACCCGCACCGCGTCCGATGCCAGATACATGTCGTTGCGAACGTTCGCGGTGGCTTTTGCGGGCACCGCCTTGATGGCACCGTAGTTCTTCACCTGCCGACCGATGTCCGACGTCAGCGTGGCCAGCGCGGCGTAGACCGCGGGCGTGTTCACCGTCTTGCTCTTCAGCGCATCACCGACGGTCTGGCGGGCCGCGGTCGCGTCCACCGGCTGGGTTCCCCCGGCATGCTGCTGGAACACCGTCTGGGCACCCTGCGTCGCCTGCAGGAACATCGGCGTGGTGCTTTGCGGGATGGCGCGGTTCAGTGCATAGGCCGTCGGTGCCGCGCCGATCAGAATGAGCATGATCAGGCCCATGCCCTTCTGCCCGTCGTTGCTGCCGTGAAAGAACGACACGCCTGTGCAGGTCAGCACCAGAAGGGCCCGGATCGCCGGCGGCGGCGGCCGTTTACCCTCGGGCGCGGTGTACAGCGACTTGCTGCGCACCACCACCTTCATTAGCAGCAGCAGCAGCGCAGCCAGCACGAAGCCGATCAGCGGGCTGAACAGCAGCGCCTTCAGCACACCGACGGCCTGCGTCCAATCGACCCCCGAGGTCGCCGATCCGGACGGCGCCAGAAGCTGGTTCGCCAGGCCCACACCCATGATCGAGCCGATCAGGGCGTGCGACGAGCTGTTCGGCAAGCCCATCGCCCAGGTGCCCAGGTTCCAGATGATCGCCGCGATCAGCAGTGCGAAAATCATCGCGTAGCCGGCGCCGCTGCCGACCTGAAGGATCAGCTCCACCGGCAGCAGGGTGACGATGGTGAAGGCGACCGCGCCGCTGGATGTCAGCACGCCCAGGAAGTTGAAGGTTCCCGACCAGATCACCGCGACCAGCGGCGGCAGGCTGTGGGTGTAGATCACGGTGGCGACCGCGTTGGCGGTATCGTGAAAGCCGTTGACGAACTCGAACCCCAGGGCGATCAGCAGGGCGATACCCAGCAGGACGAACGCCCCGATCGCCAGGTTGTGTTCGCCAACGTTACTGATGTCTCGCCAGATGCTGAACGCCGCGTAGCCGAGACCCGCCAGCAGCACGAGCAGAAACGCCAGCGCACCGCCGCGATGAGGCTTCTCGTCCAGATGGGGTCGCGGTGACGCGATGTCCGCGACGCCGCGGTCCATCGGGATATCAGACATGTTCCACTCCACCTGTCGTAGGTTTAATCACCGTAGCGAAGCTTTGTGCGGCCATCGTTGTCACTGCCATGACGATATGGTGCGATAATGAACCGCCGCCTCCGTCAGTCGCGCGTTGCCCGGCTGACAGATGCCTTGTGCAGCGGCGTGGCAACGAAGAAACGCCGCGCGTCGGTTGATGACGGTTGGAGGACGTCGTCGTGACGGGCATGCTGTGCCGATGCGCCTGAACCATCCCAGCATCAAACCGGTCGGCCGCCCGATCGCCTTTCGCTTCGATAGCCGGCCGATCCAGGCGCTGCAGGGCGAGACCATCGCCGCCGCGCTGTCGGCCGCGGGCATCACGACATTCCGCCATACACCGTCGGGCGCGCCGCGCGGCTTGTTCTGCGGCATGGGTGCCTGCTTTGACTGCGTGGTCACCGTCGACGGCCGCATCGGCCAGCGCGCGTGCATGATCCCGGTGGCGGATGGGATGGTGGTGAACAGCGGCTTTCCCGCCGCGCTGACCGCCGATCCGGCACCGCCCGCCGAGCAGCGCGCCTGCGATGTGCTGGTCATCGGCGGCGGGGCGGGCGGTCTGTCGGCCGGTATCGCCGCGGCCGAAGCGGGCGCCTCCGTCGTCGTGCTGGAGGAAAGGCATGCGCTGGGCGGCCAGTTCGCCAAGTCGCTGGCCCCCAGCCATGCCAATGCGACGCCGGACGCCCAGTTCCGCCTGGGCCGACAGCTTCAGGCACAGGCGGCAACCGCCGGCGTGCGGCTGGAGACCGACGCCATGGTCTGGGGCGCCTTCGCGCCGGATGAGATCGCGGCCCTCGTGCGCGGCGCGGCGGTCACCTATCGTCCGCGCCGGCTGATCCTGGCGACCGGCGCGCATGAGGCGCCGGTGCCGGTGCCCGGCTGGACGCTGCCCGGGGTGATGACCACGGGCGGCTTGCAGGGACTGGTGCGGACCCAGCGCGTGTCGCCCGGCAGCCGCGTGCTGATCGCCGGCAACGGCCCGCTGAACCTGCAGCTGGCGTGCGAGCTCGTGGCCGGCGGCATCACCCAGGTCACGGTGCTGGAGGCGGCGCCGCGCCCAGGGCTTGCCGCGTGGCGCGATCTCGCCCGCCTGGCGCGGGCCGCACCCGACCTGCTGCGTGACGGCGTGGCGATGACCCGCACCCTGCGGCGTGCCGGGGTGAACGTGTTGTGGAACACCACGCTCGACCGATTGGAGGGGGGCGACCGCCTGGAGGGTGGCGGCCGATCAGAGGGGGGCGACCGCCTGGAGGGTGGCGACCGATCAGAGGGTGGCGAGCGGGTGACCGTGGCGGTGGCGGGCGGCCGTCGCCACGCCGTGGACGTTGTCGCCTTGAACATGGGATTCCAGCCCGAGGTCGGACTGGCCCGCGCGCTGGGGCTGGCGCATCGGTGGGTCGATCGCGGGGCCGGCTATCTTGCAACCGAAACGGATGCCGAAGGTCGTTCAGCCACACCCGGCGTTTTCGCCGTCGGCGATGGCGCCACCCTGGGCGGCGTTCGCATCGCCATGGCGAGAGGCCGCCTGGCCGGGCTGGCGGCGGCGCGCGACCTGGGTTTCGCCCCGCCTCCCCAGGGGATGATCCGGCGGACGATCCGGCGACCGTCCCAGCGCTCGGTCCACCGGCATCTCGCGCGCGCCGAAAGCTTCCAGGACGCACTGTGGCGGCTGTTCGCCGCACCCCCCGTCGCCATCGCCGACGAAGCCATCGTCTGCCGCTGCGAAGAGATCACCGCCGCCCGTCTGCGCTCGGAGATCGCCGGTGGCCTCACCTCGCTGGCGGCCCTGAAGAAAGCCACCCGAGCCGGGATGGGCCGCTGCCAGGGCCGGTTCTGCGCCGCGACCATCGCTCGGATGTGCCCCTCCGCCGCGCAACCCGAAGCGTTCGCCGCCCCGCGCGCGCCGCTGCGGCCGGTGCCGGCGGCACCGCTGATGCACCAGGCGCCGGAGTTCGCCGCACCGCTGCTGATCGATCCGCCGCCGCCCGTCCGGTTGCACGCCATGCCACCGCTGTCGGCGGAAACCCGGCAGGCCGACATCGTTGTCATCGGCGGCGGCGCGGTCGGCCTTTCAACCGCCTACTTCCTGGCCCGGGACGGCGCCGACGTGCTGCTGATCGATCGCGACCAGGCCGCCATGGCCGCCAGCACCGCCAATGCCGGCAGCCTGCACGTCCAGTTGCTGTCCTACGATTTCAACGACGAGACCCCCCAGGACGGTGGCCCCGCCGCACACACCCTGCCGCTCGGACCGCGCAGCATCGCGCTGTGGAAAGACATCGGCGCCGCCGCCGGCGAAGATCTCGGCATCCGCACCGTCGGCGGTCTGATGCTGGCGGAAGACCCGGCCGGCCTGGCTTGGCTGCGCCGCAAGTCGGCGATGGAGCGCCGCTGGGGCATCGAAAGCCACGTGATCGGCAGCAACGAACTGCGCCACCTCGCACCCGCCGTGTCCGACCGGATGATCGGCGCCGATTTCGTGCCGGCCGAGGGCTACGGCGATCCGTTGCGCGGCATGATGGCCTTGCTGCATCTGGCCCAGGTGCAGGGCGTCCGCTTGCTGCGCGGGGCCGAGGTCCACGCGATCGAGCGGTCCGCCGCCACCTGGACCCTGACCACCAGCAAAGGCCCGGTCGTCGCCGGCCGTGTGGTCAACGCCACCGGCCCCTGGGCAGCCAGGATCGGCCGCATGGTCGGTCTGGACCTGCCGGTGACCGGCACCGTGCAACAGGTGATCGTTACTGAACCGGCGCCGATGCTGACCCGCCACCTGGTGGCGGTGGCCAACCGGCATCTGTCGCTGAAGCAGCAGGCCAGCGGAGGCTTTCTGATCGGTGGCGGCTGGTTCGGCGGTTTCGATGCGGCCACCGGACGAACCAGCACGTTACGAGAAAACATCGAAGGCAATCTGTGGGTCTGCGAGCGCGCTCTGCCGGCAATCGGAGCGCTGTCGATCCTGCGGGCCTGGACCGGCATCAACGTGGCGATCGATCGCGCCCCGCTGCTGGGCGAGGTGCCCCAAATGCCCGGCTTCTACAACGCCGTCACCGCCAACGGCTACACCCTCGGGCCCGTCGTCGGCCAGATGACGGCGGACGCGATCCTGCACCGCGCAGCGATCGACCCGCGCTACACCCTGGCGCGGTTCGGCTGACGTCGCGGTTCAAGAGTTAGAACAGGGGGATAATCCTCCACCAGTATAACGAGGTTCAGATGGTGATCTACTCGCGGGCTGGCGGACTGAAACGCCCCTTGACTTCGGCGAATCATCCTGAAGATCCTGACATATTCAGTTCTGAAAGCGCGATCAGGCATAACTTCGTCGACACTTAATCTTCACAAGTCTGCTAGTGGTCCGATCCCGACAGACGCATCCTCGCGGTCGGGTGAATCGGCCCACCAAATCAAGTGCTAGTGGCAAAATTCGACGGACCTTTCCGTGAGATTTTTTCCACTAGCGACTGAGGTCTGTCCAGCATATCATAAGGGGAACTGTGAATTGTCGTGAACCGCCTCGTTAAGTTGCCCACTCTTGATTGCATGATCAATCTGGGTAGGGTCATACAGCATTCGATGGTCTTCATTGCGACGGCACACCCATTCCCAAATTACCTTGGTGTCAACTACCTTCTTTTTTGGCTCCATGACACCACCACAATGAGAGATCGGGCAGATGCAGCGATAGGTGTACCTGAGTACCGCTCCGCCCTCTTGTAGAACGCTCATCCCAGCCTTATCAACAATGTGACCATTGGTTTTTAGGACGTATGCCTTCATCAGCAGCATTAATCCCGGACCAGATAATACAAGTGCATAAAATAATAACTGCCAATGAAAGTCGCCTACGAAAGGTATATACTTGAAGAATTCAGAAAAGCTAATGCCGAATAACGTGCAGAAAGTAGCAGCTACTGAGAGAATCCCATAAGCTATCTTGGTCTGCGATGTCAGGGATGGCACCTCACGCGGCGGCAGGGTTGGGGCCAAATCAAGCGGGGGCCGATGATAGCTATCGTGAGATTGGTTCGTGATGATGCTGACGGGTCCGGAGTTGCTGTGCGGCGCATTGAGTGACCCACCGCGATTATCAACTTGCCGAAAAACCTGACTGGTGGTTTCCCCAAGCGATCGCCCGCAAGTTCCGCAATGTTCGTTCTTGTTTGGATTGAGCTCCTCGCACCCGGAGCAAACTTTGGACATTACCAACCAACTCCTGGCAGGCTAGCGCGATGTTAGAAGGTCCAGTGTGATACGCCTCAGAATCAGTTTCGCCTATCAGGGATGTATGCGCGCCTCAACTTGCCCATCCGATGAGTGTAATAAGATACAATCGTCGCGCTTTCAACCTCGAGGGCCGCGGCTAGGACGGATCCAGACGCTCTGGCTCACACTTTGCAAACAGTTTCCTCAGCCGGAGACTACACACTGATCAGCTCGGCCTGATTATACTCCACCGATCCGCAGCCCGGTACCACCCGTCCCGCCCATCACGTTGCGCAACGCCGACAGCAGCGCAACGATAGACGGTGCCGCGCGCGGTGGACGTCGCGCCGCCGCGCGCTCGGGCGTCTGGTAAAACCAGCGCACCGGAAGCAAGTCCGGATCGGCGCGCGCCACCGTGAACAGGCCGTTCGGCGTGTCGATCACCAGGCCGGTGTCACCCGCCGTGACCTTGCCCGGCACATCCCAAAGCTTCAGGCAATCCACCAGCAGCGCGCGAAGCTGCGCGTCGGTCATAGGCCTGTTGCCCCAACCTAAAGTCGTGGGGCGGTGAACATCTCATCCGCCACTTTGCGGTGCTGCCATCTCCCGTCGTTCAGGCTGCCTTTGAATGCACCGTTCTCCACCACGACCTTGCCGCGCAGCACCGTCAGGCACGGCCACGCATCCATCCTGCGGCCCTCCCACGGGGTGTAATCGGCCTCATGCAAGTCCTCCGCTCGGATCACCCGCTGGTCGCCCGGGTCAAGCACGCAGATATCGGCGTCCGACCCCGCCGCCAGCGCGCCCTTCCTCGGATACAGCCCCATGATCTTCGCCGCGTTCGTCGAAACGAGATCAACATAGCGATGTAACGAATAGCCGCGCTTGCCGACCATCTCGGTAAACATCAGCGCTACTCTAGGTTCCACACCGGCATTGCCGCCGGTGGTATCGTCGACCCTGGCACCTTGGAGTTTTTGCTTCAGGGTACAACAGATTTCGTCGGTGGCGACGCAGTTGATCGACCCGTCCAGGGTGCCTTGCCACAGCGCCGCGTGGTCTTCGGCACCCTTCAGCGACGGATAGGTGTGATAGATCTGCCCGTTCGGCCGCTTGTAGTCCTCGCTGCTGTACAGCATGTATTGGTGCAACGATTCGCCGTAGATCGGCGTCCCGCGCCGCCGCGCCTCGTGGATCGCCGACACCCCGGTACTGGCCGAGACGTGCATCATGTACAACGCCGTGCCCGGCACCTTTTCCGCCAGCCGGATCACCCGGCGAAACGAAACGTCCTCGGACAAGGTGTTGTGCACTTCGGCCATGTTCTCGAACCCGGCCCGGCCTTCGCGGATCAACTTGCCATACATGTGCATGACGATGTCGTTGTCCTCGGAGTGGATCACCCCGACGCCCTTGTTCGCCGCCAGAACCTGGAAGATCTCCCAGATGTCGCCGAAATCCACCATCCGTCCCTTGCGGCTGGGCGTTATGTCGGTGGTGAAGATCTTCACAGTTGCGAAACCGGACTGGATCGCCTCGCCGACCTGGTCAGGCAGATCGATCGGCAGCGCGCCCTCAACCATCAGGTGCTGGGCATAGTCGCAGGCGCAATGACCTTTCCACTCCGCTTCCCGCCGCTCGATCGCATCCCGCACATCCTTGCCTTGCGATGTGCGGGTGAAGTCGATCATCGTCGTGGTGCCGCCATGCACCGCGGCCTTGCTGACGACGTCGGGCGGCGCGGTCTCCGTCGCACTGCCATCCGGCCCGGGCAGATGCCACTTGCAGTGAACGTGCGGATCGATGCCGCCCGGCATGACGATCTTGCCGCGGGCGTCGATCACCCGGGCGCCGTCCGGCAGCGGAATGCCGCCGGGCGCGGCGACCGCGGCAATGGTCCCGCCGGCGATCAGGATGTCATGCGCGCCGACACCCTGCGGCGTCACCACCCGGTCGCCACGAATCACCAGATCGATCATTTTGCCTCCGTTTCCATCGCTGGGATATCGTCGCCCGTGCGGGTGGCATCGGCAAGCCCGCACCGCCGGACACGGTCGTGCTATGCCTGCTGGCGCGACAGCTTGCCCGAGGCAGCGATTTCCAGCGAGCGAACCTGTCGCAAGGTGATCGGGACCTTGTAGGCCGCCAGCGCGTGTCGACAGGCATCAAGCACCTGCTCATGGATGGACGCAAACGGCGCAGCATGGCCGAACGGGCGCGACCGCAGCACGACGTCGGCCGCCACGATGGCCCCGGTGATCGGGCTGCCGCGCGCCCACACCCGCGACATCTGGATGTCCGGATGCTGATTGATCACCGCCTCGACCTCCTCGGGATGCACCTTCAGGCCGCCGACGTTGATCACGCCATCCCTGCGTCCGACGAAATAATACCGCTCTCCACGTCGCTTGACCACGTCGCCGGTGTCGACGAAACCATCGGATTGCCGTAGCGTCGCTGACGTTCCGTCTAAGTAACGGGACGCTGTCCGTGATGAACGGATGCGCAAGGTGCCGTCCTCAACGCGCAGTTCGGCCTTCGCCCCGGGTTGGTCCACGAACGATGCGGGAAAGCCGGCGAGGCCGTCGCGTACGTCGAAGGCGACGCCGGCCTCGGTCGAGGCGAACGCGTGGGCGATGTTGGAGGTCGGAAACGCGAGACGAAGATTGTCCAGGATCGTCTGGTCAGCGACCTCGCCCGAAAGCCGTAGGTAAGCCGGCGAAAACAATTCGTTAGACGGAACCATCAGCGCCCGGCGCCAGTGCGAGGGGGTGCCGGAAATGTGGGTGACGCCCGATGTGGCGGCCCGCGCTAGAAACCCGCCGGTCTCTTCCTGTGCACTGGACAGGACCATGGAGCCGCCCCCAATCAGCGCGCGTAACAGTATCTGTAACCCGCCATAACGGCGAACATCGTAAAACGTGCTCCAGACCGCCCCACGCGCCACCGCGAGGCCATCGTCGAGCGGCCCGCTGAGGCTTTGCAGCGTGTGGGCGACCAATTTTGGCCGCCCCGTCGTGCCGGACGTGAACAGCACCCATTCGGTCTCGGCACTCCGGTCGGGCTCAAGGTCCGAAGTGGGATCGATTGCGCCGCGACACGCCACGACACGATGGGGCCCGTCCAGCGGCCAACCCGCCCATTCCGATACGATCCGGTCTGAGACAATGGTGTCGACCTGCGCTTCTGTCACGACAGCCGGCAAATGCGCGGGATCCAAACCCGGAGGACACAACAGGATGCGACGGGCGACCCCGTCCAGCTCAATCGCCGCCAGAACGGCAGGCAGTTGCTCGGTCGTCAAGATCAGCACCGAACATCCACGCAGCGCCTCGACCGGAGTCCCAAGGCTGGAGCCGCCGCGAAGATCACCCAGGACGATCCGGTTGACGGGGTCGCTGAGCTGGCCTTCAGCCGAGGTTGCCGTCAGGGTCAGCGCCCGCAGTGATCGTCGGCTAGTATCGCGCATCAGAGAAGCGCGCTGCGTTATTGTTCGTCTGACGTAGCCGATCGACGCGGCGAAACGCGGCCGCTTCACGTCCCGCGCTGCTCTGCGATCGTTGGCTAGACCGCCGCATCTTCATACAAGCGGATGAAGTCACCCAATGTCACCGGGATCGTTACATTATAACCTGAACCAAACGGATCGAGCTGAAGTTCGTCCTCGAGATTTGCGACAAGGATGGCGACGCAAAGGGAATCCAGCCCCGAGTCGAGCAACGGTAGCTCATCCGTCAGCGGCGCCAGCTGCCTGCCCTGCTGTTCGGCGACAGCGGTGACCTGATCAAGAACTTTCGCGCGAACGCTCATGATCCAGTTCCTAAGTGCGTGGTGCGATTAATCATGATAACGATTCGACCGGCTGAAGGGTGACCGGCGGTGAGACCGACGCAACGGTGCGCGCAGCGGGCTGCGATGGCGCTGTCAGGAAACTGACCATATGGTCCGCCGCGGCCCGCCCCATAAGCCGGCCGCTCAGATCGTGGTCCAGGTCCGCGACAACCTGCATCGAGGCACCCTCGAACGCCCTCAGTCCGGCATCCCCGGGGCCAAACGCCTGCTCCATCGTCCGCAGGCCTCGATCGTCCGGGGCGAACAGGAACAGAGTCCGCGTGCGCCGGCGCGACAGCGTCGCCATCGCGCGATGGGCAAGCCTTTTATTACGGACATGTTCATTCAGCCGTTCCTTCTGCGCACGAAGGATCGAGCCGAAATTATACCTGCCGTGCAGCAACCGATTCCAGGTCTTCCTCTCGCCCAACTTGAGCAGATAGTGGCTCGGTGGTACAATCTTGTGTGCGACAAACCCGATCGCGTCGCCGCTTCGCCAGGTGAACACCGGCATGTTGATGAGCAGAAGTGATGAGATCCGCGGGTCGGCCAAGGCCGCATGCAGCGCGTGATAGGCCCCGGCGCAAACGCCCTGGATGGTAAAATGCCGGAAGCCAAACCGTTCCAACGCCGTCATCGCGGCGCTGATGTCGGGGGCGCGGTCGGTCTCGAACATAGAGCTCATGACCGTCTCCTCGCCGGCGGCACCGACGCTGTCCCCCAGCCCGCCGAAGTCCATGCGCAACGATGCGATGCCTTCGGCCGCCAGACGCCGAGCGAACTCGACCCCGAAACGAGCAAGACCAAAGTGCGGGTCCCGTCCGGTGTTGACAATGATCACAGCCCTGTCGCCGACCGCGGTCGTGGGACGGCACAGTATGCCGAACAGCCGTTCGCCCGGGCCGAAGCGCAGCGGGATCTCTGTAGAGCCAGGCAGTTGCAAGCGGACTTGATCCGGCGGAACAGCGGGGACAAGCGGAATAGGCGCCGGCGGGAAGCACCGCCGCATCCAGCCGATGATCGGGACGAAATTCGCCAGCCGCGCCTTGTCCTCGGTATTGTAACGAAGCATCGACTCAAAACCCGCGAAGCCCGCGGACTCGACCGCGGCGCCCTGTTGCGTCCAGGCGCTGGCGCAGTCAGTGACGCCACGAGATGCCGACTGCGAAAAGATCATCACCTGATGCCCGGCCCGTATCTTGGCCTGCCGCAGATCAACCTGGCGGATCCGACGGACCGTCTCGGCATTGAGCTGAAGTCCGTACAGCTCCAGGCTCTCGCCGCCAATTACTCGGCCGCCGCTTTGCAGCTGCGCCTCGACGAACAATTGCGTCATGTAGGAATGACCCCGAAGCACCGGCGCCAACAGGATAACCCCCACGGCGTCATCGCGGCGCTCAACCGCGAGCGTGGCGAGGGTGGCGCCCAGTCGCAGACCGCAGAGGATCAGGCGCCGAACCCCCGTCCAGCCGCGCAGCCGATCCGCGGCTCTGTGCACGCTCTGCAGCCAGGTCGCCCACAGATCGCCGTCCACGACATCACAGGAATCACCGGTTCCCGGATAGTTGAACCGCAGGGTCGGGTAACCCGCCGCCGCGAATTCGTCAGCCAGCAGGCGGAAGGAATGATGACTGTCGAGAGCATCACGGTTCAGTCCCGGGCAAATCAGCACCCCGACATCACGTTTCAGCGCCTCCGCGCCCGGATGCAGCCAGCCAAAGCAGTCGTCGAAGGCGACCGGCTGCATCCGCCGAGCGCGTCCGCCAGCGCCATCGATCGCTTCGCAAAGGCCTGTGCCCTCCGCTACCGCATGGCGCGTCATCATCGTACTTCTTCTTCTATCGTTATACCCTGTCTTCTAACTGAAATCGTAAATTCCAAAATAAGAAGTCGGATCACATTTTAGAGAATAATTAGGAATAAGACCGGAATGAAGTCGGAAGCAACAATAGTGCACAGACCCGTCAGGGCACCTCGGAGGAATCGTGGAGACAAGGCGCCGCGAAACCCGTATATTATGTCCGGCTACGACTATACTCGGAAAGGACGATCAATAAACGCCGAATGCCACAGTACAACTACGATGTAGCCCAGAACGCCCGACCAGCGGACCAGCCCCAAAACAAAACTCTATCAAAACGGACGACGCTGGCCCGTAAACGTAGACCGCAACGAAATGCCTCCGGGCGGGGCGTGAATTTAGCCCGCCAGCTCCTCCAGACTGCGCCCCTTGGTCTCCGGCAGCATCGTCACGGTCGCCACGATCCCCACCACGCTGACAATCGCGGCGAGCATCTCGGCCGCCGCCAGGCCGCCCGCGCTCATCAGGATGGGAAACAGGAACACCCCGATGAAGCCACCAAGCTTGCCGGACGCCGCGGCGATGCCATGTCCGGTGGTGCGGCCCGCGACCGGAAAGATCTCGGCCGGATAGACGAAGGTCGTGGCGTTCGGGCCAAATTCGGTAAAGAAGTAACTCAGGCCATAGATCAGCAGGAACGGCACGATCAGCTGCTCGATCCCCGGGATCAGCGCGATCGCCGCGAAACTGATCGCCATCATCGCGAAGCCCAGGATCTGGATCGGCTTGCGTCCCAGGCGATCCATCATCGCCGCCGCGACAAGATAACCCGGCACGGCGGCCACGCTGAACACGGCAAGCTGGGTCAGCGTGCGCGTCAGCAGGCTGTCACTCGGGGCGATGGCGTGCAGCACCAGCGGGCTGCTGACGGTGTTGCCGTAGTAGGCGAAATCCATCGCGAACCACGCCACGCTGGCACCGATCAGGCGGGTGGCCATGTGCCGCTGCGATAGCAGCACGTGGAACCCCTCGGCGAACGAGACCTTCTTCCGCGCCTTGCCAGAGTCGCTGTCGGCCGACCCGCTGCCCAACGTTTGGCCCGCGGCGGCATGGCCCGCGTCGTGCTGGCCGCTCGCCAGCAGATAGCGCGGACTTTCCGCCATGTGCCGGCGCATCTGGAACACCGACAGCGCAGGGATCGCGCCGAACGCCAGCAACAGCCGCCAGGTCAGGTCGTGCGACAACCCGCTCGCCAGCAACCCGGCCGCCAGCAGCGGCCCAACGATCAGCCCCGCCGCCTGCATGGCGAACACCAGGGACACCATCATGCCGCGCGACTTCTTGCCGGAAAATTCGCTCATCAGCGTCGCACTGACCGGGTAATCGCCGCCGATGCCAACGCCCAAAATGACGCGAAAGCCGATCAGCCACCAGATGTCGGGGGAAAACGCCGACGCGATCGCCCCGGCGGCCAGCACCAGCACCTCGTACCCGTAGATGCGTTTGCGCCCCAGCATGTCGGCGATCCGCCCGAACAGGATGGCGCCCACCGCCGAGGCCAGCAGCGCGGTCGAGGTGACCAGCCCGACCGCCACCGGTGAGGGATGCCATTCGGTCTTCAGGATCGACATCACCACGCCGATGATGAAAAGATCGTAGGCGTCGGTGAAGAAGCCCATGCCCGAGATGAACATGATCTTCCAGTGCTGGCGCGTGATGTGGGAGTCATCCATCTGCGCCAGCACGTCCGCGCCCTGGCCCGCGACGTCGCTCATAGTCCATGGTCCCATACTGCCGCCGTTAGAAAGTCGTGGCGGTCCGATGGGTTCCGGCGGTTCCTGTTAAACTATGATGGCAGCTAAACTATGATGGCAGCGTCCGGCCAACGCAGCCCCCGGACCATGCCAACCCCCGGGGCGGCCGGCGGCGGTCCCGGCCACACACACCGCCGGACTGCCGCGGGCGGGGGCGGGGTCTACCCTTTCACGCCGCCCATCGTCAGGCCCGCGGCCATGTAGCGGCGGAAGGCGTAGTACATCACGATCGGGGGCACCGCGTAGACGATCGCCGTGGCCATCATGTAGTTCCACGGCGACTCGTCGCTGTTGAGGAACTGCGCCAGCGCCACCGGCACGGTCATGCTGTCGGGTGAGGACAACAGCAGGAACTGATACAGATACTCGTTCCACGCAAGCAACAGTGCGTAGGTGCCGACCGCCACCAGCGCCGGCGCCATCAGCGGCAGATAGATGCGTAGATACACCTGCAAGGGCGTCGCGCCGTCGATCCGCGCCGACTCATCAAGCTCCATCGGGATCGATTTGCCATACTGCTGGAAGATGAAGATCGCATACGGGGTGGCGAAGGTGACCTCCGCCGCGATCACCGCCCAGACGTTGTTCCCCAGTCCGTAGATCTGCATGATCCGGTAGAATGGGATCGCCAGGAAGGATGCCGGGATGACGTAGGTAAGCAGCGCGGCGTTGGTCAGCAGCCAGCCGTTGCGCAGGCGCATCCGCCCGACCGTGAAGCTGGCGAGCGAGCCGATGATCAACGTCAGGAACATCGTCATCAGACCGACGAAAAAGCTGTTGCCGAACTGGTGCCAGAACCGTGCCAAATACCAGAAACTCTCGGTCCAGACCACCACGAAGCTCTCGAACGACGGATTGTGCGGCCAGATGTCGCCGCTGAACACCGCACCGTGCTCGCTCAGCGCGATCAGCACCATGTTGTAGATTGGCGTCAGCGACCAGATCACCAGCACGAAGCCGAGGGCCAGCGACACCACCTCGACCCCGGCGCGCCGCAGCCGATAGTTCGGCCGGCGCGCCGGACGCCGGGCCGTCATGCTGACGCTCATAGCTGAACCTCCGTCGTGCGCAGCTTGCGCATCAGCATCATCACGATCGGGATCAGCAACGGCAGCGCGCACATCACCGCCGCGACGCCCAGGCGGGGGTCAGCCAACGTGAAGGCGTAACGAATACCCAGCGTGGCCAGCACCTCGGTCGACATCGCGGGGCCACCACCGGACACGAAAAACACCGCGTTGAAGTCGCCGAGCGACCAGATCGTCGAAAGCAAGGTCGAGACGAAGTAAAGGTTCGCCAGCAGCGGGATGGTGATGAACCGGAAGCGGCGCAATCCGGTGGCGCCATCCACTTCGGCCGCCTCATAAAGCTCCTGCGGGATCGCCATCCGCCCGGCCAGGAAGATCACCGTCCAGAACGGCATGTTCTTCCAGATATAGGACGCGATGTTGGCGCCCAGTCCCAACCAGTGCGAATTCAGCCAGATCGGGCCGTCGATGCCAAACAACAGCCACAAGGCGCTGTTCAGGAACCCCCATTCCCCGTTCAGCATCCAGTGGATCGACATGTAGGCAGGCAGCGCCGGAATGGCCCATGGCAGGATATAGATCAGCAGCAGGAATTTGATCCAACGGCGCTTGCGCATGAAGAAGCCGGACAGCAGAAAGGCCAGCAACATCTTCAGGTTGACGCCGATGCCCACGTAAAGCAGCGTGTTGACGATCGCCATCTTGAAGTGCGGATCATCGACCAGTTCAGCATATAGCGCCGGCTTGCTGCCAAGCCACAACCCATAGCCGATCGGATAGACAACGAACGCCAGGAACACGAAAACATACGGCACCGCGAAGGCGAATGCCCAGGCCAGTTCCGAACCCTGTAGCCCGCCGCGCCACGCCGCTCGGGAACGGCGCGCCGCCTTGAACGGCCGGCCGATCGAAAGGACCTGCTGTGTGGTGCTCATGGCGACCTCACCGGTTCTAGCCGAATGTATACTTCGTGAAGATCGCGTCCGCCCGCTTGAACGCCTTGTCGACCGCCGCCGCCGATGTCATTCCGTTCTTGATCACATCGGCCAGTGCCCCGCCCCACAGTTGCTCGGCACCTACCTGACCCCACGCCGGATTGAACCCGTTGTAGCTGGGGATGGTCGGTCCCAGCACGGCTTCGTGCACATACGGCGACCGGAACGGATCCTTCGGATCCAGCCAGAACGGGTCCTCCTTCACGATCGATGGTATCACCGGCACCCAGCGACCCAGACCGCCCTTCAGGTTCTCGTTCATCACCTGCGGCTGCATGAAGTATTTCATGAAGTCCTTGGCGGTCGCGACGTTCTTGGCACCCTTCGGAATGAACCCGCCGCCGGCGCCGACCTGGGCCGCCATCGGCTTGCCGTCATTGCCGTTCGGCAGGCCCATCACCGCCATGTCCTCGTAATACGCCTTCTTGTCCTTGATCATCGCGAGTTCCGTCGACAGCGTGCCGTCGAAGTCCATCACGAACAGCTTCTCGTGGTAGCCGTTGTTGTCGTCGGCGTCGTTCCAGCTCAACGCCTCCGGCGGCACATAGCCGTCCTTGTAGGCCGTCGTCATGTAGGTCACGGACTTGATCGCCGCCTCGCGCACCTGCGGGTCGTCGGTGTGCAGCTTGCCGTCCTTGGTCACGATCCCCTGGCCGCCATTGGCGATCATGAAATGGTCGAACACGCCGTTGCCATCGTTCGGCCCGACGGTGGTGACCTGCATGCCCATGCCATAGATCCGGCGCATCCCCTTGGCCCGCAACTGCTTCTGCACCGGCTTGAAGAAGTCCCAGAACGCGTCCCACGTCTTCGGCGTATCCGACAGCTTGAAGCCGGCCTTCCTGACCAGGTCGCCCCAGATATGGAACGGCGCGCAGGCCTGCTTGACCGGAACCAGGTAATAGGCCCGCGATTTCGTCATGCTGTTGTAAAAGCTGGAGCACAGCAGCGCGGTCTCGCTGAGCTTGGATTTCTGCGTCTCGACCACGTCGCTGACGTCCACCAGCTTGTCGTTCCAGGCGAACTGCGGCAAGATCGTAGCGGGAGCGGAATGGAAAATCAGGTCCGGAACGTCGCCGCTAGTCAGCGCCGAGATCGCCTTCTGGTTCAGCGCCATGAACGGCATGATGCTGTAATCCAGCTTGTTGCCACTGGCTTTTTCGTAATCCGCGGCGGTCTTGCGAAAGGCGGCATCTTCCGCCGGGACGAAACCCTGATCCACCCAGACGGTCGCTGTCGAGGCCGCCGCGTTCGCGATATACGGCCGCGACAGCACACCTGTGACCGCCGCGCCGACCGATCCGGCAAACACCTGACGTCGGCTCATGTATACCATGGCCGTTCTACCTTCCCTGCTGGCCCAGCCTTTGGCACGGGCTCGTTTTAGCGACTTCAGTAAAGCCGATACTCTTATTCAACAGGCTAAAGCGGTTTGCCCACCGCGGTCAATTGGTATTATACTCATTCAGTGACCATTCGCCCCGGCCCGATCCGCCTCGGGGTGGTGGCACTGTCACCGAACGCCAGCCTCGCCACCGGCTGCCCCAGCGCGACCGGAAACCGCCTGGTGGTTGCTTATGACACCGACCATCTCGACGATATCGATACGCTCATCACACGCGCATTGATCCTCATCGCGGCGCCGGCTCCGCGCCCGCGGCGACGATGTCGAGACAATCAGCATTCTCGATCATGGCGCCGGGATCGCGCCCGCCGGACGCGGCGCGGTGTTCCGCCGTTGCCGTCGCGGTCTGGCCGCCGATCATGCCAACGAAGGCCACGGCATCGGCTTGAGCCTGGTCGAGGCGATCGTTCGACTTCACCGCTTTTCGATAACCGTTGGCGACGCCAGCCCGGGGTCCGAAATGACCATCCGCAGTGGCACCGACTGACCACTGACAAAACTGACCACTGGCAGACACGTGCGGGGATTGATCCGATCCCTCGGCAGCGCCTGAACCGACGTCAGCTTTGCTGGGTAATTAGGAAATCTTTCTTGACAGACCATTCCACGCTGGGCTAGTAGACCGATCACCCCATCAGGCACCGGCTGGCATGACCGAAACCACACCGATCCCCCCCGAACCAACACAAGTTTCACCGACACAGGCGACACAAGCGGACGACTTGTCCCTGCGGCCCGGCGATGTCCTGCTGCACCTCATCATCACGCTGCTGGCGCCGATGTTCCTCGGCGCCAGCGGCGGCGACATCCATCTGGCCCGGATGGCGGCGTTTGAGACGGTGACCGCCTACCGCGCCGGCCATCAGGCCGACCTGATCGCGATCGCCCAGATCATCGCCTGCGGGCTTGCCGCGTTGGGATCCCTCAGCCTCTCGATGGCCGACGACCTCTCCCTCTCCATGACCCTGCGCCTGCGCGGCAACGCCAACGCGCTGGGCCGCACCGCCGAACATAACCGCCGCGCCGTCAGCCCAATCCGCTCCGGCCACGTAACGTCCCCCCAGCCCCAGCCCGCGCCCGACACCGAAACCCGATCCGAACCCGCCGACGCCGACTTCGAGGCCGCCGTGGTTGCCGGCGTGGCGCGGACCCAGCGGCTCGCCGCCGAGGCGCGGACCGTCAGGGACGCCGGCGCACCCATCGGCGAACCGGCCCCCGCCACCAGCCCCGCCCCATCCGCCGCCCCGGCCGCCATGACCCAGCATCAGCGTCAGGCGCTGTGGGGTGCGGCGATGGCCGACGTGGCGGCGGAGTACGTCGCCAGCCTTCCCCTGCTGCCCCCGGCGCAACGCAAGGCGGCTTCGGTCCGCGCCGCCGCGTTGAACAGCACCGCGAACGACCTGATCGCCGGCACCGCCTCGCCAACCCTCGCTCCGGCCGCCGCGGCGACGCTGATCCGGCCACGCGCGGCCTGACCGCCGTATCGCCGCCGGCGATCCACCTGCCGTATCGCCTCCCGCGATCCAGTGGCCGTAACGCATCCGACGATCGAAGTTCTACCAAACCGCGGCGAACGCGGTTAGCTTGACCGGCAGAAACCATCGTTGGATCATGCCTTTGGCGCTGCCCATCTCTCTGCTTCGAATGCTCGTTCCGGCCCTCATGCTTTCCTGGCTGGCCTCGGACGCGGCGGCGGCCACGCTCAGCGGTGTGACCCTGCCCGACAGCTACACGGTCGGCGGACGCTCGCTGATGCTGAACGGGATCGGCCTGCGAACCCTGACCATCTTTCATATCAAGGCCTACGTCGCCGCCCTGTACCTGCCGCGGCCGAACCACGACGCCCGGCAGATCCTGGCCTCATCCGAGCCCAAGGTGCTGATCCTGAAATTCATTCGCTTCGGATCAAAGCAGCGGGTGGAGCACCAGTATCGCGAGGGCGAGCAGGAAAACTGCGGCAAAGGCGGCTGTGACCCGGCCGACCAGGCGGATTTCGAGCGTTTGGTCGCGGCCGCCCCCGCGGTCAACGCCGGTGATACCTCCACCTATGTCTTCACCGCCAAAGGCGTTCAGGTGTTCGCCAACGACAAGCTGATTGGTGACTTCGCCAACCACGATCTGGCCTACCACCTGCTCGCCGGATTCATCGGCGACCATCCGCCATCGCCGGTCCTGCGTCGCCAGCTGCTCGGCTTGCCGGAAAGCTGACCACGCCGATCAGCCCGCGTTCCGGCGCCGCAACGCGGGGCAGACGAAACGCCGCGACAAAGGCGCCCCGACGATCGCCATGGCGGCGGCGGGACGGTGACGTTGCCACGCTTGGTTGATCGAAGCCCCGCCTTGTCTATGAAGGACCCGCTTTGTCTATCAAAGCCGCTCTTTGGCGATAACAGAAAGCTCAACAGCGGGCGGCGTCGGGGATCAACCGTGAAGGAGGTCAGATGAACGTCGACATCGCCGTGATCGGCGCCGGTATGGCAGGTGCGACCGCGGCCGCGTTCCTATCGACCGACCGCCGGGTCGCCTTGATCGAGGCTGAGGAGGTCGCTGGCTATCATACCACCGGCCGCTCCGCCGCCATCTGGATCCAGAATTACGGGCCGCCCGACGTGCGCGCGCTGACCCGGTTGTCGCGGTCGTTCTACCAGGCCCCGCCCGCCGGCTTTGCCGCCGTCCCGCTGATCCGCCAGCGCTCGGTTTTGACTCTGGCCTCGGAAGTTCAGATGCCCGACCTTCAGCAGGTGCTGTCGGCTGCCCAGGGCATGCGCCGGGTCACCGTGCAGCAGGCGCACGCCCTGGTGCCGGCATTGCGGCCGAACTACCTCGCCGGCGCGGCGATCGAACAGGACGCGTTCGACCTGGATGTGGCGGTCATCCACCAGGGCTTTCTGCGCATGCTCAAGACCAATGGCGGCGTGCTGGGACTGCGAAACCGAGCCGGCCGGATCGAGCGGCGGGACGCGGTGTGGCAGATCGACACCGCTACCGGCACCACGTTCCACGCGCCGGTCGTGGTCAACGCCGCGGGCGCCTGGGGCGATTTGATCGCCGTGCTCGCCGGGGTCGCGCCACTGGGCCTGCAACCGCGCCGGCGCACCGCGGCGATCATCGATCCGTCACCGTTCGACGTCTCCGACTGGCCGATGATCGTCGATGTCGCCGAGGGTTGGTATGCCCGCCCCGAAGCCCGCACCCGGCTGATGGTCTCGCCGGCGGATGCGACCCCGACCCATCCGCACGACGTCAGGCCCGAGGAAATCGATGTCGCCGTCGGCATCGATCGAATGCAGCAGGCTTTGGATATTCCGGTGCGGCGGGTCGACCACAGCTGGGCCGGACTGCGCACCTTCACCCCCGACGGCAGCCTGGCGTTCGGCTGGGATCCGCGGGTGGACGGGTTTTTCTGGTGCGTGGGGCAGGGCGGCTACGGCATCCAGACCGCCCCCGCCGCCGGCCGCTTCGTCGCCGACATGGTGCTCGGCCGCGAGCTTGGACCCGCTGCGGCCGTCGCGGCGGTGGTCACGCCGGCACGTTTCACCCAGATTACCCCACGGTAACGTGACCCGCCGCCGGATGGTTCAACGACGCAAAATTTGGCTTGGTGTCGCATCGGCGGACCAAGACAGGGCGAGGTATGTTGACCGGTCTGCGCGCCAGGTTGGCAGGCGAGCGAGCACGCGAGCGAGGGGGCGGCGCGCGGAAAATGCCTCTGCGCGCTGGGTTGGCAGGCGGCGGCGCGCGGAAAATGCCTCTGCGCGTCGGGTTGGCAGGCGGCGGCGCGCGGAAAATGCCTCTGCGCGCCGGGTTGCAGGCGGCGGCGCGCGGAAAATGCCTCTGCGCGCCGGGTTGGCAGGCGGCGGCGCGCGGAAAATGCCTCTGCGCGCCGGGTTGGCAGGCGGCGGCGCGCGGAAAATGACTCTGAGACCTGTCGGCGCACGCGCCGACAGGTCTCAGAACGAGGCTGATTTTTTTCGAGGATCCCATGCGGTTTCGTCTGATGGCTATGGTTATGATCGCGTCGCTCGCCGGCTGCGCGTGGCTGTCGGGGCCACGCAAATACAGCGTGTTCTTTCAGCCCTACTCCGCCGACATCGATTTCCAGGCGCTCGGCACCCTGCACGACGCGGCGATGTTCGCCCAGGACCATCCGTTGCAGATCGTGAAGCTTAGCGGTTATGCCGCGCCGCCGGCGCCGGGCCATGACGTGGACGGCCTGTCTGCACAACGGGCGGACACGGTCAAGCAGGTGCTGGTCGCTGACGGGGTCCCGGCGGAGCGCATCACCACGGCGGCGAATGGCATAACCGATCCCAGGCAGCTGCCAGATCTGGCGGTGCGCCGGGTCGACATCAGTTTTGGTCTATAGCGCTGTCGACATCAGCATTGGTCGATAGCGCCGGTGCCGCGTTCGCCTGTTCTCGATGCGACGGCGACGCCGGTCCTGGCCTTCACCCGCAAGCGCCAAGTGGTGTCAGATAACCGCATCAGCCCGCAGTGCCGCGATGGCCGCGGCGTCATAGCCGATCTCGGCCAGCACCGCATCGGTGTCGGCACCGACCGCCGGCGCCAGTGCATCCAGCTTGCCGCCGCCATGCGCCATCTGGAAGCCCGACCCCATCAACCGGATCGGGCCATAGGGCGTGCCCACCGTCTGCATGACGTCGCGCGCGACGACCTGAGGATGGTCGATGATCTCCTCGATCTTCCAGATGCTCGCGCACGGCGCGCCGGCGTCGTTCAGGCGGCGTTCCCAGATCTTCGCATCGGCGCCGGCCAGGGCGGCCTCGATGATCGACCGCAGCGCGGCCTCGTGCGTCTTGCGCGCGAACCAGTCGCCGAAGCGCGGATCGTCGAGCACATCGGGGCGGTCGAGTGCGGTCATCAGGCCGCGGAACTGCTTCTCGTCATTCACCGCCAGCAACAGGAAGCTGTCCTTGGCGCGGAACAGATTGGCGGTCACCTTGCGGCTGATCGCCTGGTTGCCGGCCTGCGGCTGATGGTGTCCGGCAACCGTATAGTCGGCGACCTGGGTGGTCAGGAACGCCAGGCTTGCCTCCAGCATCGAGACGTCGAGGAACTGGCCCGTTCCGGTATGGGTTCGCTGGAACAGTGCCGAGGCGATGGCGAACGCCCCGGTGGCACCCGACAGCACGTCGCAGACGGCGAAGCCGGCCCGGGTCGGGCCGCTTTCCGCATGGCCGGTGATCGCCATGATGCCCGACATCGCCTGGATCTTGCCGTCATAGCCGGCCTCCGTGCTGGCCGGGCCGGTCTGGCCAAAGCCGGAGATGGCGCAGTAGATCAGCCGGGGGTTGATCGCCGACAGCGCCGCATGGCCCAGGCCCAGCCGGTCCATCACCCCGGCACGAAAATTCTCCATCACCACATCGGCGCGAGCGGCCAGCTTCAACACAATCTGCCGCGCTGCCGGCTGCTGCAGGTCCAAGGTCAGGCTTTTCTTGTTGCCGTTCACCGCGATGAACGACGGCGCCATGTTGCGATCCGCCCATTCGCGCGACAACGGCGTGCGCCGCATGTCCTCGCCGCCGCGGCGCTCGATCTTAATGACGTCGGCACCCAGCAGCGCCAGCTGATAGCTGGCGTAGGGCCCAGCGAGCACCTGGGTGAAGTCCAGGATGCGCACGCCGGTGAACGGGCGGCCCGCCTTGGCATCCAGGCTCACGCCGCTCTCACCGTCCGGTTCGGCCTAGCCAACGCCTTCTGGCGGTCGAATTCCTCGCGACGGCGCTTCAGTTCGGCCTCGCCGATTTGATCCAGGTTCAGGTAATCCAGCTTCCACTTGCCGTCCGCATTCCAGCGCTGCGGCGACTGCATCGTCGTCTGCGGGCCGGAGGCGGTCTCCAGCAGGTGCAGCGCCTGCTCCAGCGTCTGGTCCTGCGAGGCCGTGTCATGCGGCCTGCCGGCGCTGTTGCCCAGCGGGAAATCACTAAACAGGAAGCGCGGCGCGGCGGCGTGCTCGACGATGTCCTTGGCACAGCCCATCAGCACGGTGGGGATGCCGTTCGCCTCCAGATGGCGGGCGACCAAGGTACTGGTCTGGTGGCAGACCGGACAGTTGGGAACGATGACGACGACGTCCGCACCATCCGCGCGCACCCGTGCCAGGATCTCCGGCGCATCGGTCTCGATCGTCACGCGGTGGCTGCGGTTGGTCGGCGCTCCATGGAACCTGGCCGCCACCACCCCGATCCGCCCCGCTGCGGCGGCGCGCCGCAGGGCAGGGAGCGGGAACCAGGTATTGCTGTCGGTCGCGCTGGTGTGCGTGCGGTCGTAGCCGATATGGGAAATCCGCAGGTCGTGGTCCTGCGCGGTGTCGCCCGAATACACGGTGTAGAACTTGGCGCTGCCGTTATACGGCGCGCCGGGACCCTGGTCGCCCTTGTCCGGCTGATAGGGTGCCGCGGTGGTGACGATCGCCACCCTAGCTTGGCTCAGCGGCTTGCGCATCGGCGTGAACGGCGCGGCCAGATAGTGCGCCCAGCGATACGGCGTGGTGTAGCCGATCGCCGCATAATACTCGCGCGTGCGGCGCATATAGGGGATCGGCTGATCATGGTCCGGGGCAAAACCGAGCAGGGCGTCGAGGGTCTGGTCCATGGGTCCTCCTGGTTGCTGGGCGGCCAGCATTGGCGGAAGTCGTCGCACGACCGGGCCAGCGGCCGCAAGCTGCCGGCGGTGCCGAAGCGCGCGGACCGTTCACCCCCCCGTCAGGGCTGGCTGCACGAAGGCCGGTGGATCTGGGTAAGCGAAAGTCGCCATTCCGGTATGACAGGCCTTGGCGACGGCATCATGTGCCGGTGGGTCAGGCGGTGCCGCCCGGTGGCGCGACCCGATGCTGCGGACGCCGGCGCGCGCGGCTGGACCGGTCGGCGGTGCGGCGGTCGTCGCATGGAACGCCCGCCCGTCGCGCTGTCATGGCCGATCGCACCGCCCGCGGCCGGTTTGACAGCTCCGGCCTGGCTCAGGGCCTGTTCGACATTAATCGCTACGAATAGCAGTGTCGAACAGGCCCTGAGCCATTGCTTTTTCGGGCAGCTTTATCGGCGTGCTGACGCACTTATTGCCGATGCCGCCCTGAGGACGATCAGCCATGGATGACAGGCAGGCGGCCAGCATCAGGTCGCGCTATCTGCGTTTTGCTGTCGAGGAGGCACGCGGCCGCTCGCCGCTGTATGAGGCCTTGGCGCTCGGGGTCGCCGGTGATGCCGGCACCATCGGCTTTCTGGCCTCCCTTCCGCCGGAGAAGCAGCAACCCAACCTGTTGTTCGCCACGGTGCGTCATCTGTTCGGCACGCCGGCCGGCTGGACCGATTTCCGCCGGGCCGTGCTGGCTGATCCCGACGTGGTGGGTTCGTTCATGCGGGCTCATTCGACGCAGACCAATGAGCCGGCGCGATGCGCCACGTTGTTGCCGCTGCTGGCCACTTTGCCGCGACCGCTGGCGTTGATCGAGGTCGGCGCATCGGCCGGGCTGTGCCTTCTGCCCGAGTATTATGGCTACGATTACGGACGGAAAATCGTCGGTCCCGCGACGCCGGCGGCGGACGGTCCGGTGTTCCGCTGTGCGGTCGACCCGGCGACGCCACTGCCGGCGACAATGCCCGAGGTGGTCTGGCGTGCGGGGCTGGATCTCAATCCGCTGGACGTGTCGGACCCGACGCAGGCGGCGTGGCTGGAAAGCCTGGTGTGGCCCGAACAGACGCAGCGGCTTGACCACCTGCGGGCGGCGATGAAGGTTGCGCGGCGCATCAGGCCGCGTGTGGTGCGAGGAAGTTTGCAAGGAAACGACCTGGTTCGGCTGTGTGATGAGGCACCGAAACAGGCCACACTCGTGGTCTTCCATACCGCCGTTCTGGCCTATGTGTCCGACCGATCAGAACGGGAGGCTTTCGCGGCTCAGGTGATGCCGCTTTGCCGGTATTGGATCGCCAACGAAACTCCCGGGGTGTTTCCGGAGATCGCTGCCCGTGCGGGATCCGCCGATCGGGACGGGCGCTTTCTGCTGTCGGTCAACGGCCTGCCGGTTGCCTGGACCGAACCGCATGGCGCCTCGATCGACTGGATCGCGGAACAGGCGGCTTGAATCCGGTGCGACATTGTATTGAAAGGCCGCCGGTACCGCGGGCCGGCCGCCAAATGTTGCGCGGTCACGGCGGTTGAGACCGTGGTCAGAGCATGACAACCGGTCTTTGCCGGTGGGATTGTTGCGTGTGTTCAGCTCGGCGTCGACACGATCCCGCACATCCGGTTTGCCTCGCGGTCCATCGGCCGCGCTGTCAGCGCGAGCCCGCTCAGAGGGTGATTGCTTCAGGTTGAAGCGATCACTCCCTCATTCCCGTTGTCTGAATGGGCGCTTCACGTCCACGGTTGGTTCGATCTCGGACGAAAGTAGCCTAATATTCCATCGGCTCCCAGTGCATCCGGCACGCGCGCAGAACTCCAAGCATGGCCAGCCGACAATACATGCGGATGAGCAGCCAGTTATCCCGCCCATAGCGAAAATGCGATACGCCGTCCTCCGCCGGGCTGAGGTAACGCACCTGAGCCGGAAGATGAACGAGCGGCACGCCGTTCCATGCGAGGCGAACCACCGCTTCTGGATCAAAATCGAAACGACGCATGCCCCGACTTGCCTGCATGGCGTCCAGCAAGGGCCGGATCGGATAGACCCGGAAGCCAAACAGCGTGTCGCCGACCGCCCTCTGGGTCACGACAGCCGCGGCGGCGTTCGAAAGCCGGCGCCAGACGATGCGTATCCAGGGTGCGTCGGGACCGAACACCGGCGACCCCATCACCAGCGCGTCCAGCGCCGTGGCGGAGCTGGCCATGAAGTCCGGAATCCGGCCAGCCGGATGTTGCCCGTCCGCATCCATCACCAGCGCGTGGGTAAAGCCGATCGCCACCGCCATCATCAGACCATGCCGGACCGCCGCCCCCTTGCCGCCATTGCGCAGCAGGTAAAGCACGCGCAGTGCGGGATCGGACCGCGCCATTGCCTCCACGGCGGCCGCGGAGCCGTCGGTGCTGCCATCGATCAGCACCCAGACGGGGCTCCACTGGCAGCGCGCGGCCTGGACGGTCCGTTCCAACAGCTGCCCGCTGTTGTAGCTCGGGATGATGACGAGATGGGTGGAAGACGGCGTCGCTACGCGGTCACCGATGTCAGGACAGTCTGACCCGTGTGGCACAGCGGGAACCGCGTTCTCGGCCGCGGCATGGTCAACGTTTCTTCGCAGCAGCACGCATCGCAAGCCAAACGCTCCGTTCCACCGGACCCATCGGGTGAGACCGGCGGCGCCGGTCGCCGCCGATGGCGCCTGCGCCGCGGTCGCGGCGTGGCCCAGGTACCACATCCTTGTCTGCCTCATCCCCGTCCAGTTGGCGCCATACATGAAGAGAGGTTCGCGGGCGAACCATTTTCTGCTATGGCAGCGCGGATAAGTAACTACGGATCGGGATCAGGTTTCGTGACGGACGTATCGGCCCAGCACTGGTCCGCAAAGCCAACGGCTTTGGCACTTGCGAAACTGATCGTGGAAACGCTCAACCTCGGCGTTGACCCGGCAGCGATCGATCCGCGGGCACCGCTGTTCGGTGAAGGCCTTGGGCTCGATTCCATCGACATGCTGGAAATCGCCCTGGCGGTGTCACAAACCTATGGTGTCAAGCTTCGATCCGACGACGCCGACAACCCTCGGATCTTTAGTTCGTTGGCCAATTTGAACGAACACATTCTGAACGAACACATCCAGCAAAGCCGACCCTGAGCGTGGCGGTCCGGCAACGCGTCCCGCTCTACGGACCGGTCATCCTGTCCATCGGGGTCGCCGGGATGCTGGCGGCCCGGTGTTTGCCCGCCACGCCGGGGTGGATGACCGGCGTCGTTGTCGTGCAGCTGGCCGCGGCGATCTGGTTGATCGCCGAACGGCTGTCCGCGCCGTACCGTTGCCTGCTGACCGTGGCGGCGGTCAGCCTGACGGCATCATCGATCCATTGGCTAGGTCTGCCGGCGCGCTCGGCTGGGATGGCCCTGGGCGGCATCTGCCACGCCGTCGCCTACGCCGGCTTGCTGCTCTGGTTCGCCGCCTCGCTGGGGTTCGGCCGCGAACCCGTCGTGACCGGATTTGCCCGCCAGATACGACGCACCATGCCGCCTGACGTCGTTGGCTACACACGCCGCGTGACAGCGGCGTGGTGCGTGTTCTTCGCCGGCCAGCTTCTGGCCTCTTCCGCACTGCTGATCGCCGCGCCCGCGGCTGTGTGGTCGGCCTTCGTCAGCGTGTGGAACCTGCCGCTGATCGTGGCGATGGCGCTGGCCGAGTTCGCCTGCCGCGCGGTCCGGTTCCGGCGTCACCAGCGCACCGGCGTCGTCGCCACGCTGGCGGCCATGCGCCACATTCGCGGATCGCCCGGCAGCCCGTCATGAGCACGGCCGCACTGCCGATTCTGCGCGACACCGACGGTGCTGTTGCCCGGCGGGGCGAGCGGATCTGTTCCGGGGCGGAGTTCCTGGCCGAGATCGCGGAACTGGCGGGACAGCTTCCCAGCGCCGCCTACGTGATCAACCTGTGTACTGACCGGTACCGCTTTACCGTGGGCTGGATGGCGGCCATGACGCGCGGCCAGATCACGCTGCTTCCCAGCAGCCGCGACGCCCACGCGGTGACCGCGCTGTGCGAGGATTATCAGCCGCTCTACATCCTGACCGATGTCGCCGCAGAAGCCTGGGCCGGAGAAGTATCGCCGGCCGCGTGCTTTGTCTACCCGGACCTGAGCGCGGACGCGGCACCGGCGCCGGTCCCGGCGTTCGCGTGCGAACAGATCGCAGCGGTGCTGTTTACCTCCGGTTCGACCGGACGTCCGCACCCCAGCCCGCGCCGCTGGGGACGGCTGGTCGCCGGTGCGCTTGCGGCCGGCGCGGCACTCGGTGTCGACCGTTTTCCCGGTTCGGCCGTGGTCTCGACCGTGCCGCACGGGCACAGCTATGGACTGGAATCGGCCGTCATGCTGCCGCTGCTGCACGGTCTTCTGCTGACCGCGGAGCGTCCGTTCTTCCCGGCCGACGTCACCGCGGCGCTGCAGCAGGATCGCTTGCCTGGCATTCTCGTCACCACGCCGGTGCACCTGCGCGCGCTGGTCGGCGATGCGACCGAACCTGGGTTCGGCGCCGCGTTCCGCGCCGGCTTCGTTCTGTCGGCGACCGCGCCGCTGTCCGATCACCTGGCCAGGCGGGCGGAAGACGCCTTCGGCGCGCCGGTGTTCGAAATCTACGGCTGCTCCGAAGCCGGCCAGCTGGCGACGCGGCGAACGGTCGACGGCCCGGTCTGGCGCACCCTGGACGGCTTTCGGCTGTATCGGAACACCACCGGCTGCTGGGCGGCGGGCCCGGCCGAGGACGACGTCCTGCTGGCCGATGAGATCGAACCGGCGGGACCCGGCAGGTTCACCCTGCGGGGGCGCACGGCGGACCTGGTCAACGTCGCCGGCAAGCGTAGCTCGCTGGCTTATCTGACCCAGCAGCTTTTGGCGATCGACGGCGTGCGGGATGGCGTGTTCCTGCTGCCTTCGGCCGACCCCACCCTCGGGACCTCTCGGCTCGCGGCGGTCGCCATCGCGCCGAACCTGACGCCGGCCGAGATCCTGGCAGCGCTGCGGCAACGGATCGATGCGGCGTTCCTGCCGCGTCCGCTGCATGTCGTGGACCGACTGCCGCGCAACGACTTGGGCAAGCTGCCGCGCGCGGCGCTGCTGCGGCTGATCCGGCGAACCCCGGCGCAGCCCGCGCCGATCCTGCTCCGGTTTGCGGCCGACCATCCGACCGGGCGGAACCACTTTCCGGGCAATCCGATCATCCCCGGCGCGGTGCTGCTCGACGAACTGGCGGCCGTGATGGTTCCAGGGGTCACGTCAGGCGCGATCGAGGCCGCGAAATTCCATTCTCCGGTCCGGCCGGGCGACACGGTGGCCGTCACCCACCGCGACGACGGCAGCGTGACCCGCTTCGAAGGCCGGCTGGTAGAAACCGGACAACTCGTCCTCACCGGCGTCATGAGGCTTTAGATCGACACCCTGGCGAACAGATCCGCCGGTTCCGCCGACTGGAGAACGCGGCGCGAAGTCGGCTCCGCCGGGGTGTTGCGCGCCGCTGTCTGGATCGCCCGCCAGCTTGGCCGGCCGCTCACCCGGCTGTTGATCCCGCCGGTCTGCCTCGGCTTCCTGCTGTGCCATGCGCAGGCTCGGGCGGCCTCCAGAGCCTACCTCGCGCGGGCGCTTGGCCGTCCGGCACGCCTGCGCGACGTGCTGAGGCACTTCATCACCTTCGGGACCACCGTGCTGGACCGGGTCTACCTGCTCAACGACGAGATCGACCGCTTCGACATAACCATCCATGGCGAGGAGATTGTCAGCGATATCCTGTCTCAAGGCCAAGGCTGCCTGCTGCTGGGCGCCCATCACGGCAGTTTCGAGGTGCTGCGGCTGGTCGGCCGCAATCAGCCCGACCTGCGCGTCAGCCTGGCGATGTACGAAGCCACCGGGCGCAAGATCAGCGTCGCGCTCAACGCGATCAACCCGCACCTGGCGCCCCACATCATCGGCCTGGGGACAGCCGGGGCGATGATCCAGATCAGGGAGTGCCTGGAACAGGGCGGCTTCGTGGGGATGCTCGCCGACCGCACGCTGCGCGGCGACGCGCCGGTCCGGCTGGACTTCCTGGGCGCCCCGGCGGCGTTCCCGACCGGGCCGCTGCGCCTCGCCGGGCTGTTGCGGCCGCAGGTCGTGCTGATGGTGGGCCTGTTCCGGGGCGGTAACCGCTATGAGATCCACTTCGAACGCCTGGTTTCGCCCGCCATGGTTTCGCCCGCCATGGTTTTGCCCGGCAGCGAGCGGCCAAACCCGGACCAGATCGCGCGGTCGATGCAACACTATGTCGAGCGGCTGGAGCACTACTGCCGGATTGCCCCGTATAACTGGTTCAATTTCTTTGACTTCTGGGCGTAGCGTGAACCGCTCGATGCGTCCGGTCGTGCTGGCCCTGCTGATACTCCTGCCGGCCGCCGCCGCGCACAGCGGCACCGCCATGCCGGTGACGCTGGAGCAGATCATGGCGGCGGTGCGGACCGTCCGGCATGTTAACGCCCGCTATGTGGAGCGTCGCGACCTGCACATCCTGCGCGGCCCGATCCTGTCGCGTGGCAGCCTGCATTTCGACGCGCCGGACCATCTGGAGAAGATCGCCGATCCCACCGCCAGCGGCCCCGGCGAACGGCTTTCCATCGATGGCGACCGGCTGACCATCGACCGCGGCTCCGGTTCGGCGCCCTTGGTCATCGCGATGCACGAGCATCCCGAGATCGCCGTGCTGGCAGAAAGCATCCGGGACACATTGTCCGGCGATGGCGCAGCCCTGCAGCGAATTTTCGACGTCACGTCGTCCGGCACCCTGGCGCACTGGCAACTGCTGCTGCAGCCCCGCGACGCGGCACAACGCAAGCTGCTGCAATGGATGCGGGTGGTCGGCTATGGCGAACGGATCACCGAGATCGATAGCGCGGACGGTGACGGCGACCAGTCGGCGATGAACATCGTCGAGCAGACGCCGTGACAGCGTACCGGACCGCCCGCCGGACCGCCTTGGTCGTGTGGGCTGTCCTGCTCGCCACGTGCGTCCTGTTCGTTTCGCGGCTGCATGTGGACACCGATCTGGCGGCGTTCTTGCCGCGCACGGCATCCCCCGCCGAACGGGTGCTGGTCGATCAGGTGCGGGATGGCCTCGTTTCGCGCCTGGTGCTGCTGGCGATCGAGGGCGTTGCGCCGGACCGGGCGGCCGCGATCAGCCAGCGTATGGCTGTCTCGTTGGGCGCCGACAGCCAGTTCGGCGCGGTCGAGAACGGGGCGGAAACCGGGTTCGCGCGCGACCGAGCGTTTCTGTGGTCGCACCGCTACGTGCTCAGTGACCGGACCACCGCCGACCATTTCACAGCCGCCGGCCTGCGTTCGGCACTGGAACGCGACCTGGCCGATCTTGGGTCCGCTTCCGGGTTCCTGGTCAAGCACATGCTGGCGAGCGATCCGACCGACCAGATGCTGCCGCTGATCACGCAGCAGCAAACCGGCGGCGGCGGCCCCGACCGCCAGCACGGCGTCTGGTTCTCCCTCGACGGCCGCAGAGCGCTGATGCTGGTGCGGCTGCGCGCCGCCGGATCTGATATCGATGGCGAGCAGCGTGCGCTCGCGGCGATCCAGGCGCGCTTCCACGCGGCAGCCGCCGATGCGCGAGGCGCGCGCCTGCTGGTCACTGGGCCGCCCGTCTTCGCGGTCGAGGCCCGCGACCGCATCAAGTCCGATGCGACCCGCCTGTCGGCGATCGCGGGCCTGATCGTCGCCACGGCTCTGCTCAGCGTCTATCGCTCGCCGCTTGTCCTGGCGCTGGCGTTTGTTCCGGTGCTCAGCGGCGGCCTGGCCGGGGTTGCCGCGGTCGGCCTGGTGTTTCGCCACATCCACGGGATCACCCTCGGTTTTGGCTGCACGCTGATCGGCGAGGCCGTCGATTACGCGGTTTATCTTTTCACCCAGACCGGGCTTTTGACCCAGGCCGGGCTGTCCACGCCGACCGAGCTTTCCACGCAGGCTGGGCTTTCCACGCAGGCTGGGCTTTCCACGCAGGCTGGGCCAGATTCGCCGGTCGAACAGACCATCCGGCGGATCTGGCCAACGCTGCGGCTGGGTGTGCTGACCTCGATCTGCGGCTTTGCCGCCATGCTGCTGTCCAGCTTCGACGGGTTCGCCCAGCTCGGCCTGTTCACCATAACGGGTCTGGCGGTGGCCGCCGGCGTTACCCGGTGGGTGCTGCCGGCACTGCTGCCGGGGCGCTTCGCCGGCGTCCGGCAGTCGCGAACCCTGAGCGGGATGGCTTCGTTCGCGACGCGAGCGCGGCGGCTGCGGCCGGCGGTGCTGATCGTGGTCGTGGCTGCCGCCGGCTCGCTGGCCCTGGACAAGGGGCCGTTCTGGGCAGGCGATCTCACCAGCCTCAGCCCGATTTCGCCGGCGGCGCAGCGGCTTGACCGGTCGCTGCGCCAGGACATGCGAGCGCCGGATACCGGATCGCTGATCGTCATCCGCCGGCCTGATCAGCAATCGGCGTTGCGGACCGCCGACCGCCTGGCCGCCGCACTCACGCCGCTGATCGGTCGAGGAGCGCTGGCCGGGCTGGATACCCCGACCCGCTACCTGCCCAGCCTGGCGGTGCAGCGGGTTCGGCGGGCCGCGCTGCCTGATGCAGCGACCCTGCGGCCCAACCTCGATGCGGCACTGGACGGCCTGCCCTTCCAGCCGGGCCTGTTCGAGCCATTCATTGCCGCGGTGGAAAAGGCGCGCACCGCGCCGCCGATCATGCGGTCCGATCTCGACGGCACGTCGCTCGCGCTCCGGCTCGATGCCCTGCTGCGGCATCAAGACAATGGCTGGGTGGCCATGCTGTCGCTGCTCGGGGTCACCGACCCGGCCGCCATTCAACGCGTGATCGTCGGGGAACCGGATACCGTGTTCGTCAACCTGAAGGCGGCGTCGGATCGCCTGCTGTCGGTCTACCTGCGCGAGGGCGTCAGCCTCGCCTGCCTGGGTGCCGCGGCGATCGGCGTGCTGCTGGCGGTCAGCTTGCGATCGATGACGCGCCTGCTGATGGTCACCGCACCGCTCGCGGCGTCCGTCGTCATGACGCTGGCGATCCTGCGGCTTGGCGGCCAGGCGCTGTCCATCTTCAACCTGTTCGGGCTGTTGCTGGTGGTCGCCATCGGCTCGAACTACTGTCTGTTCTTCGACCGCCAGCGCCACGATGCCGACGGCATGCCGCGCGTGCTGGCATCGATGCTGCTGGCCAACGGCTGCACGGTCGCCGGGTTCGGCGTCCTGGCGCTGTCGCGGACCCCGGTGCTGCATGGTCTGGGGATGCCGGTGGCGGTCGGCACATTTCTCAGCCTAGTATTGGCGACCATCATCATGTCACCGTCGCAGACCGCCCTTCATGCCGCCACACGCTGACGCAGCCATTTCGCCGAACAATCGGCGACCGACCCTGCTTGTGCTGGTGCCGGGGATGGGGATGCGGGCCGCAGACTTCGGGGCCAACGGCATGATCGCGGAGGTCGAGCGGCGCGGCTGGCCGGTGACGGTCACGGCGATCGATCCAGGGCCGGATGCCTATCTCGACGGATCGGTCGAGCAACAACTGCTGGATGGCATCGAACAGGCGCGCGCGGCAGCCGGGGCATCGCGGATCTGGCTCGCCGGTGTCAGCGTGGGCTGTCAGGGGCTGCTGCGCTGCGTGCGCCGGCGCCCGGACCTGGTGGAGGGAGCGCTGGTCGAGGGGCTGCTGCTGCTGACGCCGTATCTGGCGAGCACCGGGCTGATCGCGGAGGTCGTGCGACGCGGCGGCTTGCGGCGGTGGGCGCTGTCGCAGCCGAGGATCGCGAAACCGGAACCCGCCTTTCTGGCGTGGCTTGCGACGACGCCGGCGCTGCCGCGGATGCTGGTCGGACAGGCGGAGCATGACCGCTTCGCGACGACGGCGACGCTGCTGGCGGCGCTGATCCCGGACGGCCGGATGATCAGCGTGCCCGGCCAGCATGACGGGGTCAGCTGGGCCGCACTTTGGCGCCTGATGCTGGACCGCGACCCCTTCAGCCAGCCGATGACCGTGGCAGACTGATGCGCTACCGCTGGCGACCTGTGCTCGGCCTGCTGCTGCTGGATCTGGCCGGGTGTGGCACGCCACCCGTTCCGTCGCCGCCGGCGCAAATTTCCGATGCCGCGTACGGGGCGCTGCACCCGTACTATTTCGAGTTCTGCGCGCTTTCGGAAATTCAGAAAAAGCCGGGCTTTGGGGCCGATATCAGGGGCGGTGTCGGCGGCCATTCGACGATCTACCTGAACGGTGCCTGTCGCCAGGGATCCGGCTATCCGGTGCTGATGGTCTGCCAGGATGACCCGGCCGGGAACGGGGTTGGCCTGAGCATCAATGCCCATTTCGCCAACGCGAACTGGGTGGCGATCCCCGGTCACGACTTCTTCTTTCATGGCGATCTGAAACCGGGTCAGAGGCTGACCCGCGCCATCTATAACGCGACCAAGGCGCATGCCCAGCGTCTGGGCCTCTATGATGCGATCCGCTTCCATGACGAGGTGTTCGCCGACATGCCACCCGGCTATACGCGGGAGGCATTCAAATACGAGGTTTCGATCGCGACCGATTATGCCACCGGCTACGGGCGCGACCGATATTGCGCGCGCGTCCCGCTGTCGGCGGCCGAGCTGGGTCAGATGATCGGTTACCTGAACGGTCTGAACCGCCCGTACCGGGAGGGCAAAGCCGAATATGAATGGAATGTTTTCAGCGACAATTGCATCCATGTCGCGCACAACGCGCTAGCGGCGATCGGTTTCTGGCCAAGCTGGCCGACCCACCGGTCGTTGCTGATCTCGATGTTCGACTTCCCCGTGCCGAAGAACGAATTCGTCAACATCATGCGACGCGCGAATGACATGCCGATCGACCTGCTGACGGTGTGGACCGACCGGTCGGCGCGCCGCGCCCTGCTGGCCGGCGAGCAATTGCCGCGACGCCCGGATGCGCTGGCCATCTTCGAGCCCGCCACCCAAGACAATGCGCTATACAACACCGACCTGCAGCTGATTTTCTACGATGAGCCGGTGTTTGGCCGCTATCAGGATTGGTATCACCAGATCACGACGGCGCCGCGTTACACCGATCCGCAGGCCGACGAGCGCGCGAACAGCGAGCTTGACGCCAGCATCGAAGGCGATCGGAAGCCCCTGGACTGGTGGTTGCGAACCCACCCCCAACTTCGCTCGCGGCGCGACTTCCCGGCATTCTATGCGCGGTTCTACCAGGCGATCGATGACGCGATGATCGCGCGCCGACTTACCCGGTCCGCGGTTGTCGGGTCGGGAGGCTGAGCCGGTGCGCCCGCTCGCGCTGACCGCGACCTGTATCGCCAGTAGCCTGGGCCTGGGGCTTGGATCGACCCTGACCGCGCTGCGGCGCGGCACCAGCGGACTGCGGCCATGCCGGTTCGAAGCGGTCGACCTGCCGACCCATGTCGGCGAGGTGGCGGGGCTGGACGACTGGCATCTGGACGGCCGGCTGGGCCGCTTCGATTGCCGCAACAACCGGCTGACGCGGCTGGCGCTGGGACAGGACGATTTCGAATTCGCGATCGAAGCGGCGAAGCAGCGCTACGGCCCGCGCCGGATCGGCGTGTTCCTGGGCACCAGCACGTCGGGGATCCTCCAGATGGAGCAGGCCTACCGCCACCGCGACGCCGCGGGGGCGCTGTCGCGTTCGGTGGATTACGCTGCCACGCAGAGCACCTTCTCGGTCGCGGCCTTCGTTCTGGCCATGCTGGGCCTCACCGGCCCGGCCCTGGTTGTCTCCGCGGCCTGCGCGTCCACCACCAAGGTGTTCGCGACCGCGGCGCGGATGATGCAAGCCGGGCTGTGCGATGCCGCGATCGTCGGCGGGGCGGACAGTCTTTGCCTCACCACGCTGTATGGCTTCAACGCGCTGCAGTTGCTGTCAGCGGCACCGTGCCGGCCGTTCGACACCGGCCGCGACGGGCTGTCGATCGGCGAGGCGGCGGGGTTCGCCTTGCTGGAACGGCCCGAACGGGCGGACGCCGACGGCGTGTCGATGCTGGGCATCGGCGAAAGCAGCGACGCCTATCACATGTCGGCCCCGCGGCCGGACGGAACCGGCGCGATGGCGTCGATGTCGCGGGCGCTTGCCTGTGCCGGGCTGCGGCCGGCGCAGATCGACTATATCAACCTGCACGGCACGGCGACCCGCATCGGCGACGTGGCCGAGGATCTGGCCGTCGTTTCGCTGTTCGGCGACACGGTTCCGTGCAGTTCGACCAAGGGGCATACCGGGCACACGCTGGGCGCCGCGGGCATCGTCGAGGCGATCATCGGCACCCTGGCGGTTCGCAACAGCCTGGTGCCCGGCAGTCCGCATACCACCGACCGTGACGCCGCACTGCGCTGCCGCTACGTGACCGCTGCCCAGGCGGGCCGGGTTGATCGGGTGCTGTCGAATTCTTTTGGTTTCGGCGGCAGCAATGCCAGCCTGATCCTGGGCCGCACCGCATGAGTGCGAGGCTGCTTCGGGTCGGTGTGGAAGCGGTCGCGCTATGCGGCCCAGGGCTGCCGGATTGGGCGACGAGCCAGCCGGTCCTGACAGACGCGGCGCGCTATCGCGCGGAGCCGCTGGTGCTGATACCGCCGCCCGCGCTTTCGCCGGCGGAGCGTCGCCGGGTGGTGCCCTCGGTCAAGCTGGCCCTGGCGGTGGGGATGGCGGCGGTCAGCCAGTCCGGGCTGGATGCCGCCGAGCTGCCGGCGGTGTTCGCGTCCTCCAGCGCCGATGCCGAAACGATCGATGCGATCCTGACGACGTTGGCGACCCCGACGCGAGAGGTTTCCCCGACCCGGTTCCATAACTCGGTGCATAATGCGCCGTCGGGCTACTGGGGCCTGGCGACCCGGTCGCGGGAGGTCGTCAGCAGCGTGAGCTGTCATGACGAGAGTTTCCCCGCCGGCCTGCTGGAAGCCGCCGTTCAGGTGGCGTGCGGCGGCCGGCCGGTGCTTCTGGTCGCGTATGATCTTCCCTATCCGCCACCGCTGTCCGCTCTGCGGCCCATCGCGGCAGGCTTCGGGGTGGCGCTGGTGCTCAGTTCGGCGCCGTCGGAGCGCGCGCTGGCGCGACTGCTGATCGATCTCGGGGAAGCGGGCGGGCCGGCCGCGGGCTGCCTGGATCCGGGGCTGGAAACCCTGCGTCGCGGCAACCCCGCCGCGCGGGCACTGCCGCTGCTGGCCGCGCTGGCTCGCGGTGCGGCCCGTGGCGATGCTTGCGGCTTTGGCGGACCGATCCGGTTCGATCTCAACCGCGCCTGCCTGCACGTTCAGGTGCAACCATGCTGATCGACCAGAACGCGATCGCCGGCTTGCTGCCCCATGCCGGCGATATGTGTCTGCTGGATTGCGTCGAAAGCTGGGACGCGACACGGATCACGTGCCTGGCGAGCAGCCATCGCTCGCCGAGCAATCCGCTGCGACGCAACGGCGCTGTCGGCATCCTGTGCGGCATTGAATACGCGGCGCAGGTGATGGCGGTGCATGCGGCGTTGTCGGCGCCCCGATCGGGCAGATCGGGCAGGCCGGGGCCGGGCTATCTGGCTGCGCTGCGGTCTGTCGCCTTCCACCGGGACCGGCTGGACGAGGTCGCGGGCCTGTTGACAATCGAAGCCACGTGCCTGCACCGGGAGGCCAGACGGGCGATATACCGCTTCGCGATCCGGGCAGCCGATCACAGCCTGCTGACAGGGCGTGCCGTCGTGGTCGTGGCATCCGGCACGCCATGAAACGCGCGCTGGTCACCGGCGGCAGCGGATCGCTTGGGCGGGTGATCGCGCGGCGGCTTGTCGCGGCCGGGCACCATGTCATCGTGCACAGCCATCGGGGCGCCGACATCGCCGGGGCGCTGGTGGCGGGCATCCTGCAAGACGGCGGCAGCGCCGAGGCGATCGCGTTCGACATCGTCGATCCCGTGGCAACCGCCGCGGCGCTGCAGCGCCTGCTGGCTGATGGGCCGATCCAGATCCTGGTGAACAATGCCGGGGTGCACGACGATGCGGTCATGCCGGCGATGTCGGGTGAACAATGGTCACGCGTGGTGGACGTGTCGCTGAACGGGTTCTTCAACGTCACCCAGCCGCTGCTGCTGCCGATGATCCGCACGCGGTGGGGCCGGATTGTTTCGGTCTCCTCGGTTTCGGCGATCCTGGGCAATCCGGGACAGGTCAATTACGCGGCGGCGAAAGCCGGGCTGATCGGGGCGACGCGATCGCTGGCGCGGGAACTGGCCAGCCGCGGCATCACGGTGAACGCGGTGGCGCCCGGCATCATCGCATCGCCGATGACGGCCAAGGCGTTTCCACCGGAGGCGATCAAGCGGCTGGTGCCCATGCAACGGGCCGGGCGGGCGGAGGAGGTCGCCGAGCTGGTGGAATTCCTGGCGTCTGACCGGGCGGCGTACATCTCCGGCCAGGTGATCTCGATCAATGGCGGCATGATCTGATCAGGCCCGGACCGGCCGCCGCTTGCTGGCCGTCAGCCTCCGGGCCGTCAGTGTCCGGTGTGCGGCCTTGGCATAGTAGAGCGCCTTGAACAGCGTCAGCCTGCGATGCACCGGCGAGGGTCGGAAGACGTCGCCGGACAGCAACGACAGCATGGCTTCCTGCAGGCGAAACAGATTGCGCGGGTTCATCAACAGATCGCGCAGGGCCGGCCGGTTCATGCGATAGATGAACCACGAGAACCGCCCGAGGGCGCGCCGCACATCCGCCTCGAACCGAGCCAACGCGCGGGGCGCCGAGGCGGGTTGCCGCAGCGCGGTGGCGACCGCATCGGCGGCCTGGAACGCGGTGCTCATGGCGAGGTAGACGCCGGTCGAGAAGACCGGATCGAGGAAGGCGTAGGCGTCGCCGACCAGCAGATAGTTGCGCCCGGACATGGTTCGCGAGACGTACGAGTAGTTGCCGGTCGCGGTCGCCGAACCGAGCAAGGTGGCGCCGGCGATGCGTTCGGCTCAGGCGCGGCGCCTGGGCGAGCGTTTGCCGAAAGAACGTGGTGACGTCCGTGGTGCGCGCCTTGATGTAGTCGGGCGGGCAGACGGCGCCGATGCTGGTCGTGCCGTCCAACAGCGGAATGAACCAGATCCAGCCGTGATCGAACCAGAAGACGCTGATGTTGCCCATGGGCGCGCCCCTGCTGCCGGCGGGCCCCGCTGAAGTGGCCATAGATCGCCGCACTGGCATGGCGGCGGTTGCGTTGCTTGAGCCCGAGGCGACTGGCGAGCAGCGTATCCCGGCCGGAGGCATCGATCAGGAAGCGGGCTCGCCAGCGCTGTTGGCGTCCTGTGTTATCTTCGCCGACCGCCTCGACCGCGTCGGCCTGATCGAGGTCCAGCGCGGTCACGCGCCAGCCTTCGATGACCTTGACGCCCTTCGCGGCGGCGTTCTTCAACAGGACGTTGTCGAATTCTGACCGCCTGACCTGGAACGAATAGGGCAGACGCTTGTCCCATGCGTCGGCAAACTGGAAGGTGACGGTGCGGTCATCGGTTGGGGATGCGAAGTCCACCCCCCATTTCGGCAAGCCGATCGCCTCGATCGCATCGGCAACGCCCAGACCTTCGAACAACGGGATGTTCAACGGCAACAGGCTTTCGCCGATATGGAAGCGGGGGTGGTGATCTTTCTCCACCAGGACGACGTCGAACCCGAGCTGCGCCAGCCGCGTGGCGACGGTCGAGCCGGCTGGGCCACCACCGACGACCAGCACGTCGCAGGGTGCAGGCCGATGTTGGTCATCGGGGATGTTTGCGTCTCCGATCTTGCTGATCCGATGTCTCCGGCCGAAGGGATCGACACGCGCTGTGGCGAGGGGGGTTAGGATACACATCCGGCCGCTCAGGTTCCACCTGACTATGCGACGCGCTGGGCGACGCGCTGACCCTGAGGCAGCCCCTGGTCAGATGGCCATCCTCCCGCCGGCGCGGCTGATCCGCCGGGGCGTCTGTTGTGCCGGCCGCGTCTGGTATGTTGCCTGCCGGGTGGTTGGAGCGGATGCCTTCTGTAGCGCGACGCGGATCGCGCGGAGTGCATCTGGCGCGAGCACTCGGCCTGTTCCGCGACGGTCCGAACAGTAGATGGATCTGGAGCCTGAATGGAGGCGTGGGGAGGCCGCGATGCTGAAACAGCAGCGTGAAGCCGCAGCCCTGGTGGATCGGTCGCAGAGAGCGAGCTTCTGTAACCCGACCCGGTTGAAAAGTCCGCCGAATTTGCCCCCGGCAAACTAAACTGTCCAGTAATGATGGCTAACGTCTCCCAAATATGAATGAGCAGATTCTCTCCCGGCACCCAACTCGGCATTGCGCGATTTCCGTCTCACAGAGGGACCCGAACCGAGCTTGAACGAAGAGATAGAGATTATCCCTCGTGAGCCTTCCGCGACCAATTGCCTCTAGCAGCCTGTCGGACTTAGCCGAAATTCGGGATTTTCTGGAATATCCTGTCTGTACAAGCGCCCTCACCGGAACATTGCTTCTGCCAAGATTCGTCTAGGGCAGGATAGTTGCGCGAACTAGTTAAGTCCGACAGGCTGCTAGAGCACGCTAGCCTGAGGTTGACTCTCTTGTGAGGTGGCAACGGGCGTGAAGTCTGATTCAAGATGCTGGCTGGACCTGGAGGCCAGCATCGATGGGCCGTCCCTATTCGCTGGAGCTGCGTGAGCGCGTTGTCACTGCGATGACAACAGGCATGAGTGGCCGCGAAGCGGCAAAACACTTCAGCATCGGCGAGTCGACGGCGCTACGCTGGGCCAGACGGGCGCGCGAGACCGGCAGTCCGAAGGCGAAGCCGATGGGGGGCACGCGGGCGTTTACGCTGGAGGTCGCACCGCCGTTGGATCACCGCGCGGTTGGCCGAGAAACCCGATCTCACGCTGCGCGCGCTGGCGGCGGAACTGCAGGCGCGTGGTGCCAAGGGCAGTTCGTTCGCTGTCTGGAGTATCGTCGCCGATACCGGGCTCAGTAAAAAAAAGCCTACGCGCCAGCGAGCAAGACCGGCCCGATGTCGCGCGTCGCCGCCACCAGTGGCGACAACATCAGGACAAGATTGACCCCAAGCGTCTGGTCTTCATCGATGGTTGAGCGCCGAAGAGGCGATCGACGGGGTGAAGACCAACATGACCCGCACGCATGGCCGCTGCCCGCGCGGGGAGCGCCTGATCGCCAAGGTGCCATACGGGCACTGGAAGACATTGACCTTCGTCGCCGCGTTTCCACGGCCTCGCGAATTTCCATTGGCCAATCCCGGTGTGCCTGAAGATTTCGGTTTGCTGGCGACCCGCACATAAAGTTGGGCACACGGAAGCGTAAAGACACGTCGATCCGCCAGTCCTCAACAATCCACATCGTCGTGCGTGCGCCGCACCAGAATCTCGCGCTTCCCGACATGATTGGCGGTACCGATGATACCTTCCTTCTCCATCTGCTCGATCAGCTTGGCGGCCTTGTTGTAGCCGATATTCAGGTGCCGCTGAATGAACGATGTGGACGCCTTGCCTTCGCGCGCCACCACAGCGACCGCCTGATCGAACAGGCTCTTGTCGCTGTCGCTTGCCCCGGCGATCCCGGACAGCAGCGCATCGGGCTCGCCACCGCTGCCCTCGACCGGCTCCGTGACGTCATCAAGATAGGCGGGTTCGCCCTGCGCGCGCAGGAACGCGACAACTTTCTCGACCTCTTCGTCCGAAACAAGCGGACCATGCACGCGGGTAATCCGCCCACCGCCCTGCATGAACAGCATGTCGCCCATACCCAGCAACTGTTCGGCGCCTTGTTCCCCCAGGATGGTGCGGCTGTCGAACTTGCTGATCACCTGAAAGCTGATGCGCGTCGGGAAGTTGGCCTTGATGGTGCCGGTGATCACGTCCACCGAGGGGCGCTGTGTCGCCATGATCACGTGAATGCCCGCCGCTCGGGCCATCTGAGCGAGACGTTGCACGGCCTGCTCGATCTCCTTGCCGGCGACCATCATCAGGTCGGCCATTTCGTCGACAACGACGACGATGAACGGCAACGGCTCCAGCGCGAGCGGCTGCTCCTCGAACGTCGGGCGGCCCGTATCGGGATCGAAACCGGTCTGCACCCTGCGGGTCACCACCTCGCCTTTGGCGCGGGCGTCGGCGACCCGGTCGTTGTAGCCGCTTACATTGCGAACACCGAGCTGAGACATCGCGCGGTACCGCCGTTCCATTTCGCGAACCGTCCATTTCAGCGCGGTCACCGCCTTGGCGGGCTCCGTCACCACCGGCGCCATCAGATGCGGAATGCCATCGTAGATCGACAACTCCAGCATCTTTGGATCGATCAGGATCAACCGGCATTGATCCGGCGACAACCGATACAACAGAGACAGGATCATCGCGTTGACACCAACTGATTTGCCGGACCCGGTGGTGCCCGCGATCATCAGGTGCGGCATGCGCGCCAGGTCGGTGACGACCGCCTTGCCGCTGATGTCCTTGCCCAACGCCAGCGACAGCCGACCGGCGTGCTTCAGAACTTCCTCGCTGGCGAGGATCTCGCTCAGGAACACGGTCTCGCGCTTGCTGTTCGGCACCTCGATGCCGATGACGTTACGACCGGGCACGGTGGCGATGCGGACGGCGGTGACGGAGAGGCTTCTGGCGACATCGTCCGCCAACCCGATGACGCGGGCGCTGCGGATGCCGGGGGCGGGGACCAATTCATAAAGCGTAACCACCGGGCCGGGGCGGATCTCGACGATCTCGCCCTGCACGCCATAGTCGGACAAAACAGTCTCCAGCAGCCGAGCGTTCGCCTGCAGAGCCTCCTCACTGGGACCGCTGTTGGCGCGCGCCGGCGGCATCTTGAGCAAATCGGGTGGGGGAAATTTCCATCCCGCCTCTGGCAGCGGCAGTCTCGGTTGCAGCATCCTGGGCGGCGGCGAAGCCTTCAGGCCGCGCACTGGCGGCGCCGGAATGCCCGCCGGATCAGCCTGGTCCGGGTCGGCCTGTCTGGCTTCATGCGCAGATTCCGGCCGCACCACCAGACGGGTGCGAACGGGCGGCGGCTCATCCGGCTCCAGCCCCGGGCCACGGTTCACCAGGTTGACCAGCCAGCTGGAGGCACTGCCGACACCGCCGGCGCCGCGTGAGAGGGCGCCGACCGCACCCCGTCCACCCGATAGGGAAAACTTCGCGGCGATCCCGGCAGCGCGGCCCGCTGAGCGCCATTCGGAGCGCGACAGGCCCAGCGACAGCAGGCCCAGCAGCACGGCCAAGGCGGCGCTCAGCAGCCAGACCGATAACGCCCCGACGAAGCCGAATAAGGCGTGGCCCGCGCCTAGCTCCGCGTCGCCAATGATCTGCCCGATCGAGCCGCCTGGTCCGGCCGTCACCGGCCAAGGTGCGCTGCGCGAGACCGGGATGATAGCGAGGGCGGCGGCCAGTAGTGGCATAGCGGCCAGCAGTGCGGCGACGCGGCCGCCGAAGCGACCCAACCCGCGGCGCGACGCGAGCCGCCAGCACCAGGTCAGCATCGCGATGCCCGGCAGCACGCTGACGATGCCAAAGCCCTGCAGCAGGACGTCGGCCAGTATCGCCCCGCCCGGGCCCGCCAGGTTGCTGACGTGGCGGGATGTGGCGGTGTCGATCGACGGATCACGCGGATCATAGGTTGCCAGCGCCACCAGGATCGCCAGTCCGAACAGGCCTAGCAGGAGGGCACAGAGCTCGGCACTGCGCTGGCTCATCACCGCCTTGACGGCAGGCGAGGCGAATTTTCGGGTTTCCATTGTCGGTGATCGCGCGGCCATTCGTCCTGCTCATGTGCTTGCGGGGGCGGACGAGGTATAGCCGGGAAGCCACTGATAACTGAAGTCTCGTTTCCGGGGGGCCGACTCCGGATCCGCCAGGAGCGCGGAGATCTCCGCGTTATCGGAAGCGGACCATCGCGGACGCCCGCGGGTATGGCCTGGTCGACTCGGGCACCGTGCCTGACAGCATTCCATCAGGCCGCGGTGGATTTCCGACCCGGCTGACGCACGCGAACGGCGGCAGGCCGGATCGTGCCGCTTGCCGCCCGTCCCGCTTCCTCGCAATCTGCCGGCACCAGGGGGGACGTGATGCGCATCGAGATTATCTGCACCGGCGACGAGGTGCTGACCGGAAAGATCACCAACACCAATTTTTCCTACATGGCGCAGAAGCTGGAAGACGTCGGCCTTTCGGTGTTCTGGGGAACCACCGTCGGCGACGATCGGCAAGCCCTGCTGACCGCGTTCCAGTTGGCGTCTGCCCGCGCCGATGCGGTCATCGTCAATGGCGGCCTCGGCCCGACGGTTGACGATCTGTCACAGGAGATCGCCGCCCAGGCCGCGGGGGTCGAATTGGTCCTGCACGAGCCCTGGCTTGCCCGCATGGCGGATTTCTTCACTCGCCGTGGGCGGGCAATGCCGCCGAACAACGTCAAGCAGGCGATGCTGCCGGTGACAGCCGAGATGATCGACAACCCGGTCGGAACGGCGTGCGGGTTCGCCTTGGACATTGGCAAGGCGCGCTTTTTCTTTACCCCCGGGGTGCCGCGCGAGCTGCGGCGAATGCTGGAGGAACAGGTCATCCCCCGCATCCTCGCCCGTTCGGGGGCGCCTGCCTCGATCTACCTGAAGCGCTTCCACTCCTACGGTCTGGGCGAGTCGCACGTTGACCAACTCCTGGCTGGTGTGGAGGCACTGGACCCGGCCGGCGGTGTGAAACTGGGCTTCCGTGCGCACTACCCGCAGCTTGAGACCAAGTTGACGGTGCGTGGGACGGACATGGCCGATGTTCACCGCAAGCTCGCACCCGTGACGGCGGAGGTGAAGAATCGGCTGGGCAACTTCATCATCGCGGAGGACGACCAGACGCTGGAAGGCGTGACCCTGGCGGCGCTGGCCGATCAGGCGGCAACCCTGACGGTAGTCGAGACCTTCACCGGCGGACAGATCGCGGCCCGGATCGCTCACCTTCCCGGCGCCGAGACCGTGTTCCGGCACGGCATGGTGGCCCGCCATCTGGACGCGCTGTTTGGCGTCTCGCTGCTTGCGGCAATAGACCAGGACATCACCCAGGCCGTCGCCGATGCGGCGCGCCAACAAACTGGCGCGAGCCACGCCCTGGCGGTCTTGATCGAGCTGGATGATGGGGCTGACCGCATGGACCTCGGCGGCACGATCTGGATCGGCATAGCCACCGCCGACCGGATCGAGTTCCGGCGTTCGCGGATCCTCGGCGGTCGCGAGTGGGTTCGACTAGGCGCGGTCGAATTGGCACTGGACTGTTTGCGCCGGTTCCTGCAAGGGCTGCCCGTGGTCGAGCGGATCGACTTCGAGAAGAGCTGATAGCGGAACTATCTCGCCTCGGTGCCACGGCCGGGGCCGGCTATGCAGCGGAAAATGTTGGCGGACGAACGGGGATGAATGCGGATAGACCGGGCTGTCACACCGCGTGGCAGCTTTCTCGCGGCGGATCAAAACGGACCCCGGTGTCGTCTGGCCTGGTCGCTATCCTGATCCGGAGGGCCGTTCGCGGCACCTGTCGAAACCTGCCATGACCCGTCGTGAAATCGATTCTCCTTACGCCTGGTTCCGCCTGGCCGTGTCGGTCCTGCTGTCGGGCATCGGCGGCGTCGGCATGTGGTCGGTCGTGGTTGCGCTTCCCGCGGTGCAGGCGGAGTTCGGATCGCAGCGAGGCGCGGCATCCGTGCCGTTCACGCTGACGATGATCGGCTTCGGGGTCGGCGGCGTGATCATGGGCAAGCTTGCCGATCGACGCGGGATCGTGCTGCCGGTGATGATCGGCGCCGCCGCGCTTGGCATCGGCTTCGCCCTGGCCTCGCTGGCCACAGGACTGGTGTCCTTCTGTGCAGCCTACGTGCTGATCGGCACCTTTGGCGCTGCGTCGACCTTCGTGCCGTTGTTGGCGAATATTTCCTTCTGGTTCGAAAAGCGCCGGGGCATCGCGATCTCGCTGGCTGCCTCCGGCAACTCGTTCGCGGGCGCGGTGTGGCCAACGATCATCGAGTCGGTGATCCAGGCGCATGGCTGGCGCACCGCGCATCTGGCGGTCGGGGTGTTCTGCCTGGTGACGATGCCGCCGCTGGCGTTGCTGTTGCGTGGCCGCCCGCCGGTTCGCGCGGCCGGAGCACCGCTGCCCGCCGCGGCACCGCGGCGGATCGCGTTGCCGCCGCCGGTGCTGCAGGCGCTGCTGGCGGCGGCGGGCCTTTGCTGCTGTGTTGCCATGTCGATGCCGCAGGTTCACATCGTCGCCTACTGCAGCGACCTTGGTTATGGGGCAGCCCGCGGCGCCCAGATGCTGTCGCTGATGCTGGGCTGCGGCATCCTCAGCCGCATCGGTTCCGGGTTTCTGGCCGACCGCATGGGCGGGGTGGTGACGCTGCTGATCGGCTCATTCGCGCAGATGATTGCCCTGATACTTTATATGCTTATGGATGGGCTAACCTCGCTGTACGTGATCTCCATCCTGTTCGGCCTGTTTCAGGGCGGCCTTATTCCCAGCTACGCGATCATCGTGCGGGAAAGCTTTCCGGCCAGCGAGGCCGGCGGCCGGGTCGGCATCATCCTGATGATGACGCTGATCGGCATGGCGTTGGGCGGCTGGATGTCCGGCGCGATCTACGATCTGACAGGATCATACCAGGATGCCTTCGCCAACGGCGTCGCCTGGAACGCGCTGAACTTCCTAATCGCCCTGTTTCTGCTATTCCGCTCGCCGCTTATCGCACCCCGCTCGGCCACAGCACCACACGCAGGGTCTGCAGCAGGATGACAAAGTCGAACAGGATCGAGAAGTTCTTTACATAGTAAAGGTCGTAGCTCAGCTTGGACCTGGCATCATCGATCGAGGCGCCGTATGGGTAGTTGATCTGCGCCCAGCCGGTCAGACCGGCCTTGACCATGTGGCGCTCGTTATACAACGGGATCTTCTCCGCCAGCTCCCTGACAAACATCGGCCGTTCGGGGCGGGGTCCGACGAACGACATGTCGCCGCGCAGGATGTTCACCAGTTGTGGCAACTCGTCGATCCGTACCCGCCGCAGGAAGTTGCCGACGCGGGTGATGCGGTTGTCCTTTTCCATTGCCCAGACCGCGCCCTGCGCCTCGGCGTTTGTCCGCATGGTGCGCAGCTTCAGGATGAAGAACACCTTGCCGTCCTGGGTCACCCGTTCCTGTTTGTAGAGCACCGGGCCACGGCCCTCCAGTCGTATCGCCAGCATCGCCGATAGGATGAGCGGCGCCGTCAAGGACAATACCAGGGCGCTGACCGCAAGATCGAAGCCACGCTTGAGGAAGCGATCCAACGGCCCGAAGGTGAAGCCGTCGGTGTAAACCAGCCAGCCAAGCTCCATGCGCTTGAGGTCGATGCGGCGGATCTCCCGCTCCACGAAGCTGAGGTACTGGATGACCGGAAAGCCGGCTTTCTTGCACTCCAACAGCCGCTGCAGGTTCATCCCGCGGCGTTCATCCGGTGCGACGATGATCAGGTCAGCCTCGACCTCGATGGCGGCGGCGGCGATATTGAAGTCGGCGGGGCACAGGATGCGGTCGGATCGTTCGGCGAGCAGGCGCGGATCGACTTCCTCCCGGGCGTCATACACCAGTGTGACATCGTCGTGCAGACTGCTGCCCTCCCGCCCCAGCATCAGCAGCAGGTCCCAGGCGCGCTGGCCGGCCCCCACCACCAACAGCCGGCGGCGCAGCACGCGGTGGCGGACCAGCACGTCGATCACCAGGCGGGCGAGGAATGCGCAGAACGAGAACGTCACGATCGCCAGGCCAAAAAGCATCGTGTGGTCGCGGCCGCTGGGCAATCCGGCCGCCGTCACGATGAGCGGCTGGATCAGCGATACCACGATCGACAGGCCGCCGCCCATGCCGACGACCAGCGGTATGCGGGTCAGCGATCGGCCCGTCTCCTGGATCGCGTCGCGCCGATACAGCCCCATGGCGAACAGCAACAGCAGGTCGAAGACCGGATAGGTCAGCCCTCTGGCATCTGTCGCCAGCCTGAGCAGGGACAAAACATCTGGGCGGAAGAGCCAAAGTGCAAGCGGCCAAAATACGAGGATCAATACGGTATCAAGTGAGAATAGCACTGTTCCGGTCGTGGTCCTCGAGAATCTGAGCATTCTGGTCCCGACCCCGAAACGGCAAAAATGCCATTCGTTGCCATGCGTTCTACAACCGGAACGTGATATTTGGTAACGGAATCTCTACCTTAACCGTCTATTCTGGCGGTAAAATGCAGCCCACCCTCATTTATTTTGATATTCGCCGTTATCGGTGTGCTCACGAAATATTTATCGCATGGCCAACGTTCTTGGCCCAAATCGGGTCGATTCCGATCTCACCCAGCTGTTCGTGATTAGACCGCAATCGCTATGGGCTGCTAATTTCATTGTCTTAAGGGACGGTGATTGGTCAGTCACCGCACCTAATATCTTTAAGGGGCTTGGCATTGTGACGCTGCATCTTGATATGACGATGATAGAACGGTTTCGCCGCCAGGGATTTTTCGTCTTCGATTCGGGTCTGCCAGCCGCCGATATAGCCGCGCTGCGGGATACCCTCGCGGCGCTGCACAGCGATAATGTTGGCTTCGAAGAGGGTGCGCTGTTCGATGCCATGGGCGTGGACGATGGCTCCGCGCCGGCTCGGTTTCCGCAAATCCTGCACCCTCGGTCGTTCGCGCCAGAGCTGATCGGCAACAGTTTCTTCCAATTGGCCCGAGCCATGGCGGAGCAGCTGTTGGGCAGTGAAGTGCGGTTCAAGGCAGACCTATCGTTACTGAAGCCGGCCAAAATCGGCGAGGCGACGCCCTGGCATCAGGATGAGGCCTTCCAGGATCCGGCGCTCGATTATGACGAAGTCAGTTTCTGGCTTGCGCTGCAGCCGGTCGATGAGGCCAACAGCTGCATGGCCTACATCCCGGGGTCGCATAAGGGACCGGTCCTGCCGCATGACTTCCCGGGCGGGGATGCACGGATCCATGCCCTTGAGTGCACCGGTGGGTTCGATCCACGCCAAGCGGTTTTATGTCCGCTGCCGGCGGGTGGTTGCGTGATCCACAACCAACGCACGGTGCACGGGGCAGGGCCCAATGTCTCGGATGGGGATCGCATGGCTTACGTGCTCATATTCGATCGCGTACCCCGGCCGTCTCGGGTCGAGCGGCAGTTTCCCTGGCGGCAGGAGCATCGGACCGCGCGGGCGCAGCGGGAACTGGACTGGCGCCGGCAAGGCGGCCTGATGGTGCACCTGTGGCGGCAGCGAAACCGCTTGCGGGTGACCAGCGTAAGAGCCTTGCTGTTCGACATGCGCCGCGCGGTCAGAGCTGTGCAAAGAATGGTGCGCGCCCAGTAGCCCTCGACGGATTGGCCTTGACACGCCATCTGTGGGGTGTCGAGGAGTCCGCGATGTCTGAAGCCCTTGTGCGCCCGTCCCCCGCTTTGTTCATGCCGCAGAAGCAGGCTGCCAAGCCGAAGACGCGGCAGCTTGCGGTCGTCTCCGAATACCAACCCGCCGGGGATCAGCCGACCGCCATCACCGAACTCGTCCGCGGCGTCAACGTCGCGGAGCGCGATCAGGTCCTGCTCGGGGTGACCGGATCAGGCAAGACCTTCACCATGGCCAAGGTCATCGAGGCGGTGCAAAAGCCGACCCTGATCCTGGCGCCGAACAAGACCTTGGCGGCGCAGCTCTACGGCGAGATGAAAAGCTTCTTTCCGGACAATGCTGTGGAGTATTTTGTCAGCTACTATGATTACTATCAGCCGGAGGCGTACGTTCCGCGGACCGACACCTACATCGAAAAAGACGCTCAGATCAACGAGCAGATCGACCGCATGCGCCATGCCGCGACGCAGTCTCTGCTGGAACGCAACGATGTGATCGTCGTCGCATCTGTCTCGTGCATTTACGGCATTGGCTCTGTCGAAACCTACTCGAAGATGGTGGCGAAACTGGAGGTCGGCGGCAGGATCGACCGCGACAAGCTCGCCAAGGCGCTGGTCGACCTGCAGTATAGACGAAACGACACCGCCTTCGCCCGCGGCTCATTCCGGCTGCGCGGCGAAATCGTCGACATCTTCCCCAGCCATTATGAGGATCGCGCCTGGCGGATCACGCTGTTCGGCGATGATATCGAAGCCGTTCATGAGTTCGATCCGCTGACCGGCGAAAAGACCGCCGAGCTGAAGGAGATCACGGTCTACGCCAACAGCCACTACGTGACCCCCAGACCGACGCTGGCCCAGGCCGTTCGTGACATCAAGCTGGAACTGAAGGAACGCCTGACGGATCTGCATCAGCAAGGCAAGCTGCTGGAGGCGCAACGACTGGAACAGCGGACAATCTTTGACATCGAAATGATGGAGACGACCGGTTCATGTAAGGGCATCGAGAATTATTCCCGTTATTTGACCGGCCGGGAGCCGGGCGACCCGCCGCCGACGCTATTCGAATACCTGCCGGAGGACGCCTTGCTGATCGTGGACGAAAGCCACGTAACCGTGCCGCAGATCGGCGGCATGTATAAGGGCGACTTCAATCGCAAGACGGTGCTGTCCGAGTTCGGCTTCCGCCTGCCCTCCTGCGTCGACAACCGTCCGCTGAAGTTCGAGGAATGGGAACGGTTCAGGCCGATGACGGTGTTCGTGTCCGCGACTCCCGGCCCGTGGGAGATGGAGCGAACCGCCGGCGTGTTCGCCGAACAGGTGATCCGCCCGACCGGGCTGATCGATCCGGTCACCGAAGTCCGTCCGGTCGAATATCAGGTCGACGATCTGCTGCACGAGTGCAAGGCGGTCGCAGCGTCCGGTGCGCGGGTGTTGGTCACGACCCTGACCAAGCGCATGGCCGAGGACCTGACCGACTATCTGACCGAACATGGGGTGAAGGTTCGCTACCTGCATTCGGACATCGACACCTTGGAGCGGATCGAGATCATCCGCGATCTGCGACTTGGTGTCTTCGATGTGCTGGTCGGGATCAACTTGCTACGCGAAGGGCTCGACATCCCGGAGTGCGCGCTGGTCGCCATTCTGGATGCGGACAAGGAGGGCTTTTTGCGGTCCCAGACATCGTTGATCCAGACGATCGGCCGAGCGGCACGGAACGTCGATGGCCGGGTGGTGCTGTATGCCGATGTGATGACGCGTTCATTGCGTTTGGCGATTGAGGAAACCGATCGAAGGCGTAACAAACAGCGCAGCTGGAATGAAGCGAACGGAATCACCCCGATCTCCATCCGACGGCAGATCGGCAACGTGCTGCAGAGCGTGTTCGAGCAGGATTACGTCACCGTCACGCCGGTCAAGGACTCGGACACGACGGAGTTCGTCGGCAAGGATCTGAAGGCATCGATCGCCGACCTGGAAAAGCGGATGCGGGCCGCGGCGTCAAACCTGGAGTTCGAGCAGGCTGCGCGGTTGCGCGATGAGATCAAGCGGTTGGAGGCGTTGGAATTGGGATTGCCGGCACCGCCGGTGCCGACGGCATCGTTGCGTCCCAAGCGTGACCGGACGCCGGAGCCGTTGGGGCCAGGGGGCGGCGGCTATGATCCGGCGAAGCGGCGAGGCGGCCGAGGCGGCATGAAGCGCAAGGGACCGTAAAGCGCGATTACCTGAGGCTGAAGCAACCTCGGACGTCTATCGCCCTCTCGCCGCTTGGTCTACGTGGCGAGCCGGGTGCGGAGTGCCGCGGCCAGGGTCCCGTCGTCCAGCACGTCCAGCGCCCCTCCCATCGGAACACCCTGCCCGACCCGGGTCACGCTGACGCCGGTCGGGCGCACCTGGTCGGTCAGCCAATGGGCGGTGGCCGCCCCATCAACGGTGGCGCCCAACGCGATGATCACCTCGATCACGCCACCGCCGGCGATCCGTTTCAGCAGGCCGGCGGTGCTCAGATCTTCCGGCCCAACGCCGGACAGGGCTGACAACGTACCCCCCAGCACGTGGTACAGGCCATGATGCACGCGTGCCCGCTCCAACGCCCACAGGTCGCCGACACCCTCGACAACGCAGATGATGGATCGGTCACGGTGTTGGTCAGCGCAGATCGAGCAGGGATCCCGGCTGTCGAGGTTGCCGCAAGTGCCGCAGGGCCGGACCGCGCTCGCGGCATCGGTCAGCGCATTGGCCAGCGGTAGCATGCGCGACCCAGGTTGTTGCAGCATTTTCAGCGCCGCTCGCCTGGCGCTACGCGGACCCAGCCCAGGCAGTTTGGCAAGCAGATCGATCAGGTGATCAATTTCCGGGCCACCCATGGGGAAGGATCTACGGCAAGACCGAACGAGGCCCTTCCGTGTCACGGCAGATCGGGGCGGCAGCCATCAGCACGATAGAGGCCGCAGCGCCCGAGGCAAGCCGTGACAAAGTCAGAAAAATCCGCCGGATCGTGGATGTCGCCGGGATCATCAGAACGGCAGTTTCATTCCGGGCGGCAGCTGCATCCCTCCCGTCATCTTCTGCATCTCCTCGGCCGAGGCGGCCTCGATCTTCGTCTTCGCATCACGATGGGCGGCGAGGATCAGATCCCCCAGCATCTCGGTATCCGACGGATCAATGATCTTTGGGTCGATGGTGATCTTCCGCATGTCGCTCTTGCCGTTGAGGATGACCTTGACCAGCCCGGCTCCGGCCTCGCCGGTGATTTCCATGGCCTCCAACTTGGTCTGCATCTCCTGCATCTGGGATTGCATCTGCTGTGCCTGCTTCATCAGGCCGGCGAGGTTCTTCATTGCTCGATCTCCATCGGCTCTTCGTCGCAATATGCGCTGTCAGGTGGTGCGAATTCCGGGATGTCGGACGGTTCCGCTATGGTAGGTGGTAGCCCATAGGCGTCTGCCAACTTATCATGCACCGTTTCTATCCGCGCGCCTGGAAACGCCGCCATGATCGCACGCACCAAGGGGTGATCGGCCGCGGCAAATTTCCGCGCACTGTCAGCCGCACTGCCCTGTTCGGCGATCGTCGCTTCGCCGATCGCGGTCGACATGGCGATGGTCCAGCGGGTGCCGGTCGCATCGGACAACATCGCCGCCAGCCGGGACGCGAGGTCGCGCGGTGCCTCCGGCTGCGGACGCAGCTCGATAACCGGGGGGGCAAAACGCACCAGATGAACGGAATGCAGCAGATGCGCGTGCAGCAGCGCCTGCTTCTGCTCCCCCACGAAGGCAACAACCTCGCGAAATGTATCCAACCGCGGCCCACTCGGAAGCGGAGCTGCCGCGACGACTGGCGAGCCGTTGACCACCGCGCGAACGCCGCCGCCGCCGACCGGCGGTATGGCAGGGGAGGTTGCCTCGCGGCTGGGGGCGCCGTCAGCGCTCAACCGGCGAACCAGATCTCCGGGCGTCGGCATGTCCGCGACATGGCACAGCCGGATCAGCACCATCTCGGCCGCCGCCCGCCGGTCTGGAGCGACCTCAACCTCGCCGACACCCTTCAGCAGCATTTGCCACGCTCGGGCCAGCACCGGCACGGTCAGTCGATCGGCCAATTCCGCCCCGCGCGTGCGCTCGGCCTCAGCCAGATCCTGGCTCTCTCGCAAGGCGGGAATCGATTTTAGCCGGGTCACGGTGTGCAGCAGATCGAGCAGGTCTTGCAGCAGTGTGCCCAGGTCGGCGCCGCGTTCATAGGCACGATCGGTGATTGCCAGTGCTGCGGCGGGTTTGCCCGCCATGACGGCATCCATCAGGTCGAATACGGTTTCGCGGTCGGCGAGGCCCAGCATATCGACCACCTGGACACCGGTTATCGAACCCTCGGCCTGGGCGATGGCCTGGTCCAGCATCGACAAGCCGTCGCGCACGGACCCATCTGCCGAACGGGCTATCTGCTCCAGCGCGGCAGGCTCGATGCCGATCCCTTCCTGCGCGGCGATCCGTTCAAAATGGCGCACCAGTGCGGCGATCCGCACGCGTCGGAGGTCAAAGCGCTGACACCGCGACAGCACCGTGATCGGCACCTTGCGAATTTCGGTGGTCGCGAAGACGAACTTCACGTGCGGCGGCGGTTCCTCGAGCGTTTTCAGCAACGCGTTGAAGGCGTTGCGGCTCAGCATGTGGACCTCGTCGATGACGAAGACCTTGGTGCGAGCCTGCATCGGGCGGAAACGCGTTGCCTCGATCACCTCCCGCATGTCGTCCACACCGGTGCGGCTGGCGGCATCCATCTCGATCACGTCGGGGTGGCGGTCGGCCAGGATGCCGACGCAGTTCGGGCAAACGCCGCATGGATCGGCGGTCGCGCCACCGGTGCCGTCCGGGCCAATGCAATTCAGCGCTCGGGCGATGATCCGCGCTGTCGTGGTCTTGCCGACGCCACGGACGCCGGTCAGCATGAAGGCATGCGCCACGCGGCCGGCGGCGAACGCATTGCGCAGCGTGCGCACCATCACCTTCTGGCCGATCAGGTCGCCAAAGGTCGTGGGGCGATATTTCCGCGCCAGGACACGATAAGGCGTGGCATGCGCCGGTTCCGGTCGTGCCACGGGCAACGCGCCGCCAAACAACCCCGGCCCGTCCGGAACAGGCGGCGTGTCGTCTTGTTCGACTGGATCGTCCTGAGACAGGCCGGACATGCGCGGGCGATTACCTTGCCGCCATGCGCGGCTTTAGGGGGGAGTGGGAGATCGACAAACGACCCGAGCGGTGACCCGTTGCGGCTGCTTCCTTCCGGACCTGACCGGGTTGGCGAGGCGCCCGTCCACCGCCGACCTCCCGGACGCTGCATACCACGCATGGAGGGGGGAGTAGCAAGGTGGGTTTATCCTGAGCGGCGGCGTCGATCGGGCGGCGATCAACCGACTGGCGGGCGGCTTGCGCCGGATAGGGGTACTAGGTGTCTGTCGGGGGCGCAGGACGCCACGATCAGGCGTTTTGGACACGAAAGATAATATTAGTCGGCGCTTGCGCCTGCCAGGATTAGAGTCATGTTTCGCGCGCCGCCCCCTCGTTCGCGTGCTCGCTCGCCCGCCAACCCGGCGTACATACAGGTCAACGCATGCGTCGCCCGGTATCAGTTACCTGGATGCAGCACAGGCAGATAATTTCCGGTCGCCTGAGGCGGGGCAGCCACCCGAACCGCTTGCCGAACACGCCGCCCGCTGCTCCTATCGGATTGGTATGGACACGGGAGCAGCCGGGTGAACGAGGACAGCCGACACATCGTGATCGCCGGTGCCGGCCATGCAGGGGGATCCGCGGCGGCGATGCTGCGCCAACTCGGCTGGAAGGGGGCGATCACCTTGATCGGCGAGGAACCCGTCCCGCCATATCAGCGTCCGCCGCTGTCGAAAGCGTGGCTCAAGGGGGAAGCAGCCGCGGAAAGCCTGATGCTGCGGCCGGCCCAGTTCTATTCAGACGCCTCGATCGACCTGAGGCTGGGCGTGCGTGTCATCGGCATCGACCGCACAGCGAAAACGGTGGCCATATCGGATGCCACGACCTTGTCCTACGAATACCTGATCCTGGCGCTGGGCGCGCGAGCCCGGCGACTGCCGCTGGCCGGTGCCGACCTGGCCGGAGTGTTGGAGCTTCGGTCGATGGCGGATGCGGACCGGCTGAAAGCGGTGTTGCGCCCAGGCGCCAGGCTGGCAGTGATCGGCGGCGGATATATCGGCCTGGAAGCCGCCGCGTCAGCCGTCGCCCTGGGTGCCGCCGTCACCATCATCGAGCGCGAGAGCCGTGTGCTGGCGCGGGTTGCCTGTCCGATCCTGTCAGATTTCTTCCAGAGCTTTCATCGCCGCCAAGGTGTCACGATCGAGGTGGACGCCCAGGTTGCCGCCCTTGAAGGCCCGCAAGGCGGGATCACCGCTGTGCGACTGGCCGACGGGCGGTTGATCGAATGCGATGCCGCCTTGGTCGGCGTCGGCGCGGTTGCGAACGATGAGCTTGCGCGAGACGCCGCACTCAGGTGCCACAACGGCGTCGCGGTGGATTTGGCGGCCCGCACCGACGACCCGGCCATATTCGCGATCGGTGACTGCACCAGCCGGCCGCTGCCGCTGTATGATCGGATGGGCCGGCTTGAAAGCGTGCCGAACGCGCTGGAGCAGGCCAAGCAAGCGGCTTCCTTGATCTGTGGCAGACCTTCGCCAACGCCTGAAGTGCCATGGTTCTGGTCCGACCAATATGATCTGCGGCTGCAGATCGCCGGCCTGCCGTTCGACACGGCCGAGATCGCCGTCCGCGGCGACGTCATGGGGGCGAAATTCGCGCTCTTTCACCTGACCGCCGATGGTATCCTGCAGGCGGTCGAAGCGGTCAATGCCGCCACCGAATTCATGGGCGGACGGCGCATCATCGCCCGCCGCAAGCGGCTTACTCGCGCGCGCATTGAAGATCTGTCAATACCCATGCAGGAACTGGCGGCGTGAGACCAGGCCGCTGAACAGGGAATGCGCAATGCCTAAGATCACGTATATAGAACATGATGGGTCCGAGCACACGATAGAGGTCCGGACCGGCAGATCGGTGATGCAGGGCGCGGTGGACAACAATGTACCCGGTATCGACGCTGACTGCGGCGGAGAATGCGCCTGCGCCACCTGCCACGTTTACATCGATGCGGCTTGGCTGGATTTGATCGGACGGCCGGCGGCGGGATCCCAGGAAGCCAGCATGCTGAGCTTCGCCGCGGTGACCCAGCCCGATTCCAGGCTGTCGTGCCAGCTTCAGGTCACCGATGCGCTGGATGGATTGATCGTGCGCATGCCAGAGGGACAGCACTAGTATCGCGCATCAGTGACGCGCGATACGTCGCGATATGTTTGAAGGAGCCGATTCACGCGGCTGATCGTGGCCGCTTCGCGTCTCACGTTTCTCTGCGATCGGTTACTAGGGATAACAAAGGCGGATGCACCGCCCGCAAGGAGGACTTCAACATGAACGCGCCGGTCCATTTTGATCCCACTTCGGATGCCTATCGGACACCGCTTGCCCAGATCGATGTCAGCGACCCGCGGCTGTTCCAGGACGACATCTACCATCCGTACTTCGCGCGGCTGCGCGCTGAGGACCCGGTGCATTACCGCAGCAACGGCAAGTACGGGTCCTTCTGGTCGGTCACCAAGTTCAAGGACATCATGGCGGTTGAAACGCATCCGGAGATCTACTCATCCGCTGCGAAGCTGGGCGGCATCACCATCACAGATCGGCCGGCGGAGTTTCGCCGCGCCAGCTTCATCTCGATGGATCCGCCGCGGCACGATGAGCATCGCAAGGTCGTTAGCCCGATCGTGGCGCCCGGCAATCTGAACAACATGTCGTCGATCATCCGTGAGCGCGTGTGCAGGCTGCTGGATGGGCTACCGCGCGGCGAGACCTTTGACTGGGTCCAGCACGTGTCGATCGAACTGACTACGCTGATGCTCGCGACCCTGTTCGACTTCCCGCTGGCGGAACGCAGCAAGCTCACCTACTGGTCCGACTGCGCCACACAGGACGTGAACGCGGGCGGCATCGTCGACTCAGAAGCCAAACGGCTTGAGATCCTCGGCGAGGCACTGCGGACCTTCACCGCGATGTGGCATGAACGCGCCGCCCGTTCGCCTGGCTTTGACCTGATCTCGATGCTCGCGCACAGCGAGGCCACGAAGGCCCTCGTGGACGATCCGGCGGAGTTCCTGGGCACCCTCACGCTGCTGATCGTCGGGGGCAATGATACCACTAGGAATTCAATGAGCGGCGGCCTGTGGGCGCTGTGCAAGCACCCGGCGGAATATCAGAAACTGCGCGACAATCCCGGGCTCATTCCCAGCATGGTACCCGAGATGATCCGCTGGCAGTCGCCGATCGTGCACATGCGACGGACCGCGGTGGTGGATGCGGAACTCGGCGGCAAGCAGATCAAAGCCGGTGACAAGGTTGTGATGTGGTATGTTTCCGGTAATCGCGACGCCGAGGCGATTGGGAATGCTGACGAATTCATCATTGATCGTCCGCGCCCTCGGCATCATCTGTCATTCGGGTTCGGCGTACATCGGTGCGTTGGCAACAGACTTGCGGAGATGCAGCTGACCATCCTGTGGGAAGAGATCATGCGACGCTTTCCAGTGATCGACCTGATTGAGGAGCCAAAGCGCATCTACTCGAACTTCATCCACGGTATCACGGAGATGAAAGTGCGCATCCCCGCATGATCGTTCGGCGGCAATGGCGTCAAAGCTGCAGCCGCTAGAGCAACATCAGCCCGACTGGAACCGTCTGGCTGATAACCGCGCGCGCCCAAGCGATGAGGTGGAGCGCGCCGAGCGTTCCGGTCAGCCTGAAAACGCTTTGGCGCTGGACGTGCTTCCGGCGGGCATCCGAGCTCGATTCGTCGACGACGTGAACGGCTTGCGGATTCATCTTCTGGAGGCCGGGGCGCCCGACAGGCCCATGCTGCTGCTGCTGCATGGCTTCCCCGAGCTGGCCTATTCGTGGCGCAAAGTGATGCCCGCCCTCGCCGCGCACGGTTACTATGTTGTTGCGCCCGACCAGCGTGGCTATGGCCGAACCACCGGCTGGGACGCCCGCTACGATGGCGACCTGGCCAGCTTTCGGCTGATCAACCTTGTTCGCGACATGATCGGATTGCTGGCCGCGCTCGGCCATTCCTCCGTAGCTGCAGTTGTCGGGCATGATTTTGGCGCCTCGGTCGCCGCCTGGTGCGCGTTGTTGCGGCCGGATCTTTTTCGCGCGGTCACGCTGATGAGCGCCCCGTTCAGTGGACCGCCCGATCTGGCAGCGGTGGCCGGCCCCGATATTCATAAGGCACTGGCAGCACTCGACCGGCCCCGCAAGCACTACCAGTGGTATTACTCGACACGTGAGGCCAACGTCGACATGACGCGCAGCCGTCAGGGTCTGAGCGCCTTCCTGCGCGCCTACTATCACTACAAAAGCGCTGATTGGCCTGGAAACCAGCCTTTTCGGCTCGCGGGAGCGACGGCCAACGAATTGGCGCTGATGCCGACCTACTACATCATGGACCTGCATCGGGACATGGCGGAGACCGTTGGGATGGAGATGCCGTCCGCGGACACCGTCGCCGCCTGTCAGTGGCTGCCTGATCGTGAACTGCAGGTTTATCGCGGCGAATTTGAGCGGACAGGCTTCCAGGGCGGGCTTCAATGGTATCGCTGCCGCACGCAGGGCGTAGGCCACGCGGAACTTCAGGTATTTAGCAGCCGAACCATCGATGTCCCGTCAATGTTCATCGCTGGCGTTCACGATTGGGGTATTTACCAAACATATGGCGCTCTCGATCGTATGCAGAATACCGCGTGCGTTGATATGCGCGGTTGTCATCTGCTGAGGCGCGCGGGGCATTGGGTGCAACAGGAGAGTCCAGACGAGATTGTCCGCCTGCTGCTCGCGTTTTTACGGCGGTGATTACTACTGCATTACGGCGGGTGGCTGAAGTGTCACAGTCGCTCGCCCAACGCTGATAGCGTACGGCGCACTAATTGCGGATAAAGCGACAACGTTCTACTTTCGGCAATGCGTTGCGATAGCGAGCCATCTATGGAGTTTTCCCGTTCAGCGGAGCTTGGTGGGCGGCGATCGGCGACGAAGTTACAACATGCAAGGAGATAAGACTGGTATTTGCCAACATCGTGCCATAATCTGCCGTATTTCGTCCTTCCTCGGGTCGCTATTCAGATGTTGGTCGAAACGTTTCACGTAATCGCAGTACACGCAGAGTTTGGTTTCGTACGCCATCCAAGTCGCGATACCGTCCGGTTGTTCGGGCGGCCTCTCATGCCACCCGGACCCTGAATTACGTTTTCAGACGAAGGTCAGGCGATCCCTAATTGCTAAACACGGCGGTTGATTTCGCCCCTGGCAGAAGCTGTGGGGTGGGCAGCGTGCTGACGACGGATGCCGATCTTCTAACCAGGAACAGGAACAGGCTGATGCCAGGAATGGCTGAACCGGATATAGCCATCGACATCGTCTCGTCAGCGCTTGGCATGTCGGCGGTCACCACCGGGCACACCATTGGTTCCGCACCGCGTCTGCGCTTGGCAAGCCTGACACTGCGTCTTGTCGCACTTGATGCCTTGGTGACCGCTGGTGCCGCCCTGCTATGCTACAT
>CBDIBR010000002.1:0-59136 GCA_965276975.1 Rhodopila sp. | reverse complement strand
ATCGTCATTCAGAAGCGTCATTCCGTCTGCCGCCGCCTGCTGGCGCCGCCCGATGCGACCGGGCTGCTGGCGTCGTTACGCAACCGCGTGGCCCGCGTCTGGCACTGGATCGCGCTTTTCTTCCTGATCGCCGGCTGGCTCGCCTGGGCGGTCGAGGTGCCGCACGGCTATGCCTTCGTGATCCACTATTTCATTGTCACGTCGCTGTTGCTGATCGGCGCGCGGCTGGTGTTGCTGGTTTTGCTGGGTGTGGTCGACCGCATCATGCGACCTGGACCCGAAGCGGCGCATCTCGCCCCTGGCATGCAGGCCCGGCTGCTGGTCTATCATCCTGTGGTCACGACAGCGGTGCGCCTGACGATCTACCTGCTGTTCGTTCTGGGCCTGCTGCAGCTTTACGGCCTGAACACGTTCCTGTGGCTGCTGAACAGCGCACTTGGCCTGCGCATCCTGTCAGCGAGCGGTGGCCTGCTGGTCACCATCGTCCTCGCCTTTGGCGTCTGGGAGGCGGTCAACGGCGGCGTGCAGCAACATCTGGAGCGGCTGCAGCGAGAGGCGCAGCTGGCGAAGTCAGCCCGGCTGCGCACCTTGCTGCCGCTGCTGCGCTCGACGCTGCTGATCAGCATCGCCGTGGTCGCCGGACTGATGATCCTGAGCGAGATCGGCATCAATATCGCGCCGTTGCTGGCCGGCGCCGGGATCATCGGCGTGGCGATCGGCTTCGGCTCACAAAAACTGGTGCAGGACCTGATCACCGGCATCTTCCTGCTGCTGGAAAATGCCATGCAGGTCGGCGACGTGGTGACGGTCGGCGGCCTTGGCGGGGCGGTCGAAAGCCTGTCAGTGCGCACCATCCGGCTACGGTCGGAAGACGGATCGGTCTACATCATACCGTTCAGCTCGGTGACGACCGTGACCAACATGACCCGGGACTACAGCCGCGCGGTCATCGTCGCCAGCGTCGCCTACAAGGAGGATTATGACCGGGTGGTGGAGGTGCTGAAGACGATCACCCAGGAGATGCGCGGGGAGACGGCGTGGAAGCCGATCATCCTGGACGATCTGGAGGTTTTGGGACTCGATCAGTTGGCCGAATCGGCGGTGTCGATCAAATGCCGCATCATGTGCACGCCGTTCGGCCGCTGGTCCGTCCTGCGGGAGTTCAACCGGCGGATGAAGGCGCGTTTTGACGAGATGGGGATCGAAATCCCATTCCCGCATCGCAAATTGGTAATGGAAGCGGTGCCCGCGGTCGTCGCGGCCGGCACCCAGGAGACGTCGGATGACAAGAAACGAGCCGCTGATTGAAACGCTGCGGGCGGGTGGATTTGCCTTCGTCCCGGCAGCGCCGATGCGCCCGTTGCTGGCCGCCGAGGGCAGCCTTGAGGACTGGGACAGGTTCGCGGCGAGCTGGGGGGATCTAGGTCCGGACACCTACATGGCCGATGGCGGACGCTACCGCAAACGCCGCCACGCCGTCTTCGCGGTCAGCCCGGACAAGGTGGTTCGTCAGCCTGCTCAACCGCATTACCAGAGCCGTGATTACAATACGCTGAACGGCGGGATCGCGCGTTGGTTCGAGCCGGTGACGGAGCCGGTCGGCGGCGGGCCTTCGATGAGCACGATCTTGACGTTCTGCCGAAGCCTGTTCGGGATGATGAGCCCGGATCAGGCGTGGCACGTGGAGGTGCATCAGTTTCGCATCGAAGCGCGCAGCGGCGAGAGCGGCCGCCCGACGCCCGAGGGCATGCACCGCGACGGAGTCGATTACGTGCTTGTTCTGTTGGTCAATCGCCGCAACATCGCCAGCGGCGTGACCTCGGTGCACGACCTGGCCGGCAAGACGCTCGGTCAATTCACCTTGACCGATCCGCTGGATGCCGCGCTGGTGGACGATGCGCGGGTGATGCACGGGGTGACTCCGGTGCAGCCACAGGATCCGGCGGAACCGGGTTATCGCGATGTACTGGTGGTGACCTTCCGCCGCGCTTAGCTCAGCGTCTCACAGCTTCAGGTTGAAGCCGTCAAACCTTGGAATGTTGAGCGCGAGACGCGTTGTTCGTCTGGCAGGCATTACAGCGTCGCCATCCAGCCCGGGCCGAGGCGGCGGGCTTCGGTGACCAGCGCGGCGGTCAATGGCGTCAGCGGCTCGCGGTGGGGGTAGACCAGACCGATCGTCGGCGGCGGGACAGGGTCCTCGATCGGGATCGCCCGGATCGGACCCGGCAATCCCATCGTCTCGGCCAGCAGCGCCGGCATCACGCTGGCCCATTGCCCGGTTCGCACGTGCGAGAACAACAGCACCATCGAGTTCGACTGCAACGTCGGCGCCGGCTCAACTCCCGCCTGGCTCAGCCGCCCGTCGATGATCCGTCGGTTCTGCATGTCCGGCGTCAGCAGACACAGTGGCACGCCGGCGACCTCGGCCCAGGTGACCGACGCTCGATCCCCCAGCGGACGTTCGGCGGCGATCAGCAGACGGTAACGCTCGTGATACAGCGGGATCGCGCGCGCCCGGCCCACCGGTTCGTTGTCGACGTAGGACAGCCCCGCGTCGACCTCCAGGTTCTCCAGCATGGTCAGGATCTCGATGGAGTTGCGCGACAGGATGGTGAACAGCACCTCGGGATGAGCGATGTGAAGCGGGGTCGTCAGGGTCGCGACGATCGGCAAGGCGGTGGGGACGGCGGCGATCCGAAGATGTCCGGCGAGACCGCGCTTCAGCGCGCGGATCTCATCGCGCATCGCGCGGTAGTCGCCGACGATCCGCCGGGCCCAATCGAGCACCCGCAGGCCCTCCGGGGTGAAGCCGATGAAGCGGGACTGGCGCTGCACCAGCAGCACACCGAAGCCTTGCTCAAGCTGTTTCAGCCCGGCGGACAGCGTCGGCTGGGTCACGCCGCACGCCTCGGCGGCGCGGCCAAAATGCTGTTCCCGGGCCAGGGCCAGCAACATCTGGAGTTTGTCGATCATTGCCCCGTTCAGTATCGCGCATCCGAGGCGCGGGATACGTCGCTGTTCACTCTGAGTAGCCATTCGCGCGCCTGCGCGCGGACGCCGCGTGTCGCGCGCCGGCCCGCGACCGGATACTGGCGTCACTCTCCTGGCCGTTGCGAGACGAAGACGCGACGGTTGCGGAACGATAGCCAGACCCGGCGGCCTTGCAGGAACGTTTCGCCGACCAGTGCATCGCCGACGCCGAAATCACCGGGCAGGACCGGGATTTTCGGCGACGTCTCGACGTGCGGCCCAATGCGCAGCCGTTTGAACTGGTGCAGATAGGAGATCGTCTCGCCTGGTCCGACGCCGCGCTGATGGATCGACGGGTCACTGGCCAGGATCTGTTTGTTCAGTCCCAGGCGGCGGGCCATGTCCACACCGACGACGTCACCCTGCGCCCCGGTATCCAGGATCGCCAATCCCGGCACGTCATCAAGCTGGAACGGCAACAGCAGGCGGTCCTTTCGTACTCTGACACCGATGATCTCGATGGCGGGCCCCGGCCAGGGTGGCCGCGCATCGGGACAAACCCGGCTGCGATACAATGTCAGCGTGCCGCCCGGCACGTCGATGTCCATGTCGAATGCCAGCAGGATATCCGCGCCCAACAAACCGTCCGCGTTCAATCCCCGTTCGGTGTGCAATGCAAAAGTTCCGACGGCGATCTGGTTAAGCGGAAAATGGACGCCCCCCAGGACCAAGCGGTCGATGGTCACGTCCATCGCGGTGGTGACGCCACCGATCCCGAGCGAGCGGTTGATGTAGCGCGGGTCATGCGGCAACCCAAGCCGATCCGCGGTCCTGTCGTTGATCGTGGTTCGCTCCGCCCCGGTATCAACCACCAGGTGGACCCAGTTGCCGTTGATGCCCGCTGGGACCACGAGCAGATGATCCTGCACCTGCAACGGCATCCGCGTGACCTGGACAAGGTCGCAATCGGACCCGGGCGTCGCCGCACAGCGCGCCACGGATAGCAGAAGCAGCAAGCAGAGTGTTCGGCGAAGCATGCAAATGCTGACCCGGCAACAAGTCGTCGATGGAGCTTGGCACATGACAGGCCCGGTTGCCATGAAACCGCATCGGTGGTCGGATCGGGTGTCACTACGGAAATAGCGCGCGATGGCTGATCCGATCACTGAAGAACTGTTCCGCAATGCGATCTCGGCGATCGGCGACGAGATGGTGCTGACGATCTACCGCACCGCCTACTCGGGCGTCCTGAAGAACATCATGGACTACAGCGCGGCGATCTGCGACGCGCGAGGCCGGCTGGTGGCCCAGGGTCTGTCGCTGCCGGGCCATCTGTGTTCGATCCCGGTGGCGCTGCAGGCGGTGCTGGCGCATTTCGGCGACGATGTGAATGAAGGCGACATCTTCATCAACAACGATCCGTATGACGGCGGCATGCATCTGCCGGACATCTTCATCTTCAAGCCGCTGTTCGCCGACGGCCGGCCGATCGCCTATGCCGCTACAATCTGTCACCACACCGATGTCGGCGGACGGGTGCCTGGCTCGAACGCCTCCGACAGTCAGGAGATCTACGCCGAAGGCCTGCGAATTCCACCGTTGAAGCTGTATGAGAGGGGCCAGCGGAACCCGACCCTGTTCCGCATGATCGAGCGTAACGTCCGGCTGCCGGGCCGGGTCTTCGGCGACATCCGATCTCAGCTCGCCGCCTGTGAGATCGCCGCTCGCGGGATGACCGACCTTGTCGCCCGTCATGGCGCGGATGATGTCATGGCGCTGATGACCGCCACCATGGACTATTCGGAGCGGCTGACCCGGCAGTGCCTGCTGGAACTGGCGGACGGGGAAGCGACGTTCACCGATTGGATCGATGACGATCAGATCGATATCGGCAAACCAATCCCGCTGGTCTGCACGATCCGCAAGCGCGGCGACACGATGGAGGTGGATTGGACCGGCAGCTCGCCGCAGGTAAAGGGTGCCATCAACAACACCTTGAGCTACACCGCCGCGATGAGCTTCACGGCGGTGAAGTCGGTGCTATCGGTCAACATGCCGAACAACGACGGGGTGTTCCGCCCGATCAGCATCATCGCCCCGCCAGGGACGATCACCAACGGCAAGTTGCCGGCCGCCTGCGCGGCGCGGGGGTTGACCGGGTTTCGCGGCGCCGACTGCGCATTCGGCGCTTTAGCGCAACTTTATCCTGACAAGGTGTTCGCGGCATCGGATGGCGGCAACACCGGGCTGACGATTGGCGGCTACGACAAGGACCTGGTCCCGTTCATCTACGTGGACTTCATCTCCGGCGCCTGGGGCGGGCGGCCATGGGCGGACGGGCTGGACGGCAACACCTGCATGTTCGCCAACATGGCAAGCTTTTCGGTGGAGGTGATCGAGGCGGAAAACCCGCTGGAAGTGCTGGACTACGAGTTTGTCCCCGATACCGGCGGTGCCGGTCGGTTCCGCGGCGGCATGGCGCAGCGCAAGACGTGGCGGATGCTGGCGGATGAGGGGATCCTGCAGGTCCGGGCCGATCGACAGACGCATCGTCCCTATGGGTTGCAGGGCGGCGGACCAGGGACACCGGGGCTGAACGTGATGGATCCAGGACAGCCGACCGAAACGCAGCTGCATGCCAAGGTGACAATGAATTTGACGCGCGGCGAAGTTTTTCGGCACGAGCTTCCCGGTGCCGGCGGTTGGGGTCCGGCGCTGGACCGGGACCTCGATCTGGTCGCCCGCGACTTGCGTGACGGGTTGGTAACGATCGCCGTCGCGGCCAGGGATTACGGGGTTGTCGCCGCTGGTGACCCGCCGCTGATCGATGCATCCGCAACGGAAGTGTTGCGTGCCAGGCTTAGAACGGAACGCAAGCCATTGCCGGCGGTGGCGTGGGAGCCAGCGGCATGAACTTGCGCATCGGTATCGATATCGGCGGCACCTTCACCGACCTGGTTGCGATCGCGGCGGACGGAACAGTCACGACGCACAAAACCGCTTCCACCCCGCATGACTATGGCGAAGGCATCATCGCCGGCCTACGCGCGCTGCTCGCTGAACGGCCGGGCGTGGTGGAGGACGTGTTGCACGCCACGACCGTGGGATCGAATACCGTGCTGGAGGGCACGGGCGCCAAGACCGCCTTGATCACCACGCGCGGCTTCCGTGACATCCTGGAGATCCGCGACCTGCGCATGCCGGTGCTGTACGACATCGGCTGGACCAAGCCGCGCGCGCTGGTCGAACGCCGGCTGCGACTGGAAGTGACCGAGAAGATGCGCCCCGACGGGTCGGTGGCCGTTCCGCTGGACGTTGAAAGCCTCGGCCCGGTCATCGGGATGCTGCGCGCCGAGAACGTCGTCAGCGTGGCGATCTGCCTGCTGCACAGCTACGCCAATCCGGCGCACGAGCAGGCGGTTGCCCAGGCCGTGCATGAGGCGCTGCCGGACATCGCGATCTCCGTCAGCAGCGAGATCCTGCCCGAGATCAAGGAATACCCGCGGACCAGCACGACGGTGATCAACGCCTATGTCCAGCCGATCGTGCAGGCCTACATCGGGGCGCTGGACGCGCGTCTGCGGGACCTGGGGATCGAGGCGCCACTGCGACTGATGCAATCCAACGGCGGTCTGGCGTCCGCATCGTTCGCGGCGGAAGCACCGGCGCACATCATCGAGTCCGGCCCGGCGGCCGGGGTGGTCGGGGGTGCGGCGTTGGCAAGGCGGCTGGACGAACCGCGGATCGTCACGTTCGACATGGGCGGGACGACCGCCAAGGCCGGGCTGGTCGAGAACGGCGAGGTCCTGCGCGCCGATGCGATCGAGGTCGGCGGCGGGGTGATGGCGGGGTCGCGCCTGCTGGTCGGCGCCGGCTACATGCTGAAACTGCCGGCGATCGATCTGGCTGAGGTCGGTGCCGGCGGCGGCTCGATCTGCCGGCTGGACAGCGCCGGGGCGCCGAAGGTCGGGCCCGACAGCGCCGGGGCAACGCCGGGGCCGGTCTGTTACGGTCGTGGTGGGACGCTGCCGACCATCACCGATTGCAATCTGGCGCTGGGTTATCTGGATCCGGGCGGCTTGACCGGAGGCACCATGCGCCTGGATCTGAAAGCCGCGCGCGCGGCCATCGAACGCGCTCTGGCTGAGCCATTGGCGCTGTCCGTCGAGGAAGCCGCGCACGGCATGCTGCGGCTGGCGTCCGCGACCATGATGCGTGCCATCCGAGCGGTATCGGTCGAGCGCGGTCGCGATCCCCGGCAGTTCGCGATGTTGGCGTTCGGCGGCAATGGCCCGCTATTTGCTGCCGGCATCGCCGCCGAACTGGGAATCGCCCGGATCATCATCCCGCCGCTGCCGGGTGTGTTCAGCGCCTTCGGCCTGCTGGTCGCCGACGCCGAACACCATGCCAGGCAAAGCATCCGGGTGCGGCTTGACCTCGCTGATCCGGACCGTATCAGCCGCATCATCGAGGACCTGACCGCAGCGGGGATGCAACGACTGAGCGCCGACGGTTTCGCGCCGCGACGGCAGAGCTTCCAGCGGGCGGCGTCCGCCCGTTACGCCGGCCAATCGAGCGAGATCGAGGTCGCGCTGCCTGACAAGGCGGTCACGCCAGCAACGATTGCCGCACTGTTCGCCGACGAGCATGAGAAGACATACGGCTTTCGAGCACCGGAGGGCGAACCGGTGGAGCTGATCGGCCTGTCGGTCATGGCGCGTGGTCTGCCGGAGCAGCCGCGGCTGCCGAACCGGGTGCCGCCGTTCGCGCAGCCCGTCCCGGCCAACAGGCGCGCATGGTTTCCGAACGAGGGATGGGTTGGGACGCCCGTGGTTGACCGCGCCGGGCTGATTGGTGTGATCTCGGGACCGCTGATCGTGCAGGAGTACGACGCGACCTGCCTGGTGCCGAAGGGCATGACGGCGCGGGTGGACGATTTTGGAAATATCCGGCTGGAAAAGGGCTAAACCGTCTCCACGGCGGGATCATCACCGATCTCGATGCCGGTGTAGAACTCCTGCATCGGCACCACCGCGTCGATCTCCGGCATCTGCAGCGTGTCCCCGGCGGTCAACGCCTCGGCCACCAGATCGGCGCCCTTGCGGACGAACACCATCGCCGCGATCGCATCCTGCTCCAGGATGACGTAGCGCTGGATGGAGGACGGAGCGCCGTATTCGCGCAGCTTGGCGATACGGTCGGTGCGGGAGGTGCTTTCGCTGAGGACCTCGAAGACCACGACGGGATCCGTTACCACGGTCTGGTTCGCGGCGCCCGGGGTGCAAGCTACAAAGGCATCCGGATATCGAATGCGGCCGGCGACTTCGATTTTGAGATTGGCACCGAAAGCCCGGCACGGTCCGCCGGCAAGCCTGGTCTGCACGGCTATCAGGATATTGCCGCCGATAATCTCATGCGCCCGGGTACCGCCCGTCATCGCGACGGGTTCAAATCCATCGAACTCCCAACGCGTTTCCTGTCGTTCCTCCCAAACGAGGAACTCGGTGACCGTCATCGATTTGTGAAGCGCGACACTCATGGCGCGTCCATAGCATGGACCGCGGGAATTGTCGCCGGTTGCGACAGGGTGCTAGATCGGCCGGCCAATCAGGAGGGACACCATGGCCAAGACGTACTGGATCGGCACCTACCGTGCCGTGACCAATCCCGAAAAGCTCGCCGCTTACGGCCAGCTCACGGGTCCGGCCATCGCCGCGGGCGGCGGCAGGTTTCTGGTGCGCGGCACCCCGGCCAAGACCTATGAGGCCGGCCTCAACCAGCGCACCGTGGTGATCGAATTCGACAGCCTCGCGCAGGCCACCGCCGCACATGACTCCGCCGCCTATCAACAGGCACTGGCTGCCCTCGGTGATGGCGCCGAACGCGACATCAGGCTGGTCGAGGGGCTTTGATCAGCCGGTAATATATTCGCACCGGAACCCGTCGCCCCACCGCTTGATGTAGCCCCGCGACGGCGACGGGAAATGCGCGAAGCAGCATTGCGTGTCGGTGTCGCAATACGCCTCGAGGAACTTCCAGCGCGTGGCGGAGCTTTGCAGCGGATCATAGTCGATCCGCATCGCCAGATCGGGCCATTTGCCCTGTAGCGGGGTGTGGATCAGATCGCCGGTGATAACCGCATCCTTGCCTGTCCTGCCCAGTGTCACCGCGAAATGATCGATCGTGTGACCCGGCGTCGGGATCAGTCTTACCAGATCGTTCAGCGCATGATCGCTGGTGACCAGGTCGTGCTGCTTTGCCTCGATGATCGGAATGACGCTGTCGGCGATCGGCGGCACCGTCGTCCTGTCGTTCTCCGCCAGCCAGAAATCGAGTTCCACCTTCGAGAATAGATACCGGGCGTTGGGGAATGTCGGCACCCAGCGGCCGTTTTCCAGCCGGGTGTTCCAGCCGACATGATCGACATGAAGATGCGTGCAGAGAACGAAATCGATGTCGTTCACCGTCAGCCCGACCTCTGCCAGACCCTGCATGAACACGTTGTCCGTCTTCATGTGCCACATCGGCCGCGTCAGGCGATCCTTGTCATTGCCAACGCAAGTATCGACCAGGATGACGTGGCGTCCGGTGCGGACGATGTAGGCCTGGAAGCACAGCACCAGGCGATCCTCGTCGTCCAGCGCCAGCGGCGTCTTCATCCATGATCGGCTTTCCGCCAGCATCTGGGGCGTCAGTTTGGGCAGGAACTCCAGCGCGGGGGTGAAGCCGCACTCCATCTCGATGATCCGGTGGATGGTCATGTCGCCGATCTTGAACGTGGCGGTCGCCATTCTGCTTCCTCCGCTGGTTGAACGCGCGGATCGGATGTTAGCTGGGACCTGGTGAGCCGACAAACCGGGCAGGAACAGCCGCGGGAACGACGTGGCCGCGATGGCGCGGAGCCCGCGGACGGTGATCCGACAGATGATGCAACTGGTGTCCGGCGTAGCGAACCTTCGGCCCCTCGGTCTGTGTTGTTGCCACCAAGGGCGTTGCCCATGCCGCTGACCGATGTTGCCTGCGCCGGCCAGGTCGGCGTCAAGCCCAGGCCGGCTTCGGCGGTCGGGTCGCGAGAGGACACAAAACGGTATGTTCCACCTCGGTTGGTCTTTTCGAAGCCGCGGCCTCGCCCACGTGTCGCAGCCGAGCGGTTGGCGGACGTTTGTCCAGACGAGCGGGAGGGCATGCATGGCGGTCAGGGCGAAGAAGACCGACCCGACGTTGTGGGAGCGGGTCAAGAACGAGATCACCCAAGGCGACAAGGGCGGCAAGTCGGGCCAATGGTCCGCCCGGAAGGCGCAGTTCGCCGTGCGCGAATTCAAGCGGCAGGGCGGAGGCTACAGCGGTGGCAAGGAGGCCGGCAACCATCTGCGACAATGGACCGACGAGCAGTGGGGCACGAAGTCGGGGGCGGCTTCAGGCAAGACCGGCGAACGTTATTTGCCGAAGCGCGCCCGTGAGCACCTGACGGAACGGGAATACGCCGAGACGACGGTCAAGAAGCGCCAGGATACCCGCAAGGGCAAGCAGTTCTCGGCGCAGCCCCCGATGATCGCCAAGAAGACCGCACGTGATCGCGGTGCCACCCATGCCGGCAAGGCGAACACCGGATCCGAACCGGGTGGCCTGAGCGGACTGAGGCGGACGGAGCTTTTGGCGCGGGCGGCCCGCGGCGGCATTGCCGGGCGCTCGCGGATGTCCAAGGAGCAACTCGTGAAGGCACTCGGTTGATGACCACGAAAGGCATGAACGACGACGACAGGACGGCGATCCACGCAGAGTTCTCTCGCCTGGTCAACATGCCGCCATCCCGCCTGCGCGCGTGGCTCGGCAGCGAAGAGAGCCGCGGCGTCGGCATGACGGCGGGCGGCGAGAAGGTGACGGATGGCGATCAGGGGGAATCGGTCGGGCACCATATGGGTGAACGGATCCTGGCAATCCGCGGCAAGAAGCAGACCGAGCTCTCCGAGCGGGACTTCGCCGATATGCGCAAGGTGGTCGGCTATATTCATCGGCATACCGCCCAGCGACCTTCGGGCGACATCACCGACACGCGCTGGCGCCGGTCACTGATGAACTGGGGTCACGATCCGAAATAGGCGGCCGTCCGCTGGCCAGGGCATGATCACGCACGTCTGGGACTGGTTCAACCTCGGACGATGGAGCTTCAGTGTCCTGGATCAGAAGTTCGCTATGGCGTGCGAAGCCCTGATCCAGGACAGGAGCTATTTGTTTTCAATGTCCTGCTTATCCCCGGCGTCCGCCGCCAGAGGCGAGGAACTTCGGGGACAGGACAGCAGCCGTCAGCCGCTCCTGCGTGTCGGCTTCCTGCTCGATCTGTAGCGCGTCGTTGAAGCGGTTGAAGAACCCGCAGAGGGTGATGCGCAGCGTCAGCTCGACGATCTGCGCCTCGGAGAAATGCGCGCGCATCCGTTCGAACAGGCTGTCACGGATGCGGTTCGGTGTCTGCCAGGCAGCCTTGGCGTACTCGATTACCAGGCGGTCGATGTCATCCAGTTCCGCATTGTCGGCCTCCAGCAAGCGGTCGATGCCGTCTGGGGAAATACCCTCGACGGCAAGGAACGGTTTGTGATGGGCCACGCAGTAGTGGCATTCGTTCAATTTCGAGACCACGACGATGGCGATCTCCAGATAGCGCTTGGGCAGCGTCTCCGCCTGCCGCAGCGCCATCAACAGGCCCATCAGATGACGCACCGCGTCGGGCACATGGGCAAACACCGCCACCTGGTTTCGAAACGGACCATAGTCGCCGGCGAAACGTTCATAGATTTCCGCCACATCGGACGGCAGTTCGGAAGATGGGATGCTGCGGACGCGGGCCATGCAGGACGCCTCATGCTGAATGCGAATGCCCGCAGGGTGGAACCTGGCACCGCCGTTGCCAACCGGTCGGCCTCGCCCATGTAGCGTCCATGCCCACGCTGACAGTCTGGTTTGACGGAGCTTGCCCGTTGTGCTCGCGAGAGATCGCGCTGATGCGCCGGCTCGACCGCCGTGGCGCCATCGGGTTTGTCGACATCGGCCGAAGCGACGCGGTGTGCCCGATCGATCGCCGCTCGCTGCTGGCGCGCTTGCACGCCCGCGAAGCCGATGGGTCCATGGTGTCCGGCGCCGCCGCGTTCGCCGCGATGTGGCGCGCGATCCCGCTGCTTCGTCCGCTGGGCCTTGTTGCTCGGAACGGCTGGGTGCTCCGCGGCCTGGAGGTGACCTATCGGGCCTTTCTTCACATCAGGCCGGCTCTGACCGGACGCCCACGCGGCGCATGAATATCGGACGTTCCACCCCACCCGTCGTTCTGACCTACGGGCTGCTCGGGGTTATTCCTTTTCTGGCACCGCCATTGGCGGGTGTGGTCTTCCCTGGGTCCAGGGACGTGGCCGGGTTCGCGCTGGTGCTGTACGGCGGCCTGATCCTTTCGTTCCTGGGTGGTGCGCGCTGGGCTTTCGCCAATACCCCTAGCCCACCACGCAGCTGGGTCGTTGCTGTCTCCATGCTGCCGACGCTGGCGGCTTTAGCTGTGCTGGTGACGCTACAAGGCGACCGCGGGGCGCAGCTGCTGCTTCTCGCCGCGGCTCTTATACTGCACTGGCTGTGGGACCTGCGCGGCGCGGACCTGCCGGCGTGGTATGGTGGTCTGCGGACCTTGTTGACCGCCGGTGCGGTGGCGGGCCTGCTGGCCGGAGCCGTCACGCTGACATGACCGAGGCGATAGCCGTTGTCGTTGGTGCGTCCGGCGGGATCGGCCGTGCTATCGCGGAGCGCCTGGCGGCGGACCCGGCCTATGATCGCGTCGTGGCGTTGTCCCGTCACCGTCCCGAACGATGGCCGACCGAGCAGCGTCATGACTGGCTGGCGGCCGATGTTCTGGAAGAGCCCAGCCTGGCGGCCGCAGCGGCAGAGCTGTCCAGGTTCGGCCAGATCACGCGCATCGTGGTCGCGACCGGCCAGTTGCATCGCCCAGGCGCCGGTCCGGAGAAGTCCATGCGGTCCTTGTCGTTGGAAGGCCTGACTTCGCAGTTCGCCATCAACGCCGCCGGTCCGGCGCTTGTTGCCAGGCACCTGCTGCCATTGACACCGAGGGCCCGGCCCAGCCTGTTCGCCGCGCTGTCGGCGCGGGTCGGCAGCATTGGCGACAATCATCTGGGCGGCTGGTACTCGTATCGCGCGTCCAAGGCGGCGCTGAACATGCTCATCCGCACGCTTGCGATCGAGCACCAGCGAACCCACCCCTTGGGCGTTTGCGTGGCGCTGCATCCCGGCACTGTCGATACCGCGTTGAGCGCGCCGTTCCGCTCGGGCGTCCTGGACGGCAAGCTGTTCACGCCTGAACGATCAGCCGCCGCGCTGCTGGCGGTGATGGACAGGCTGGGACCCGACGCGACGGGCGGCTTCTACGCCTGGGACGGTTCGGCGGTTCCCTGGTGACGGAGTGGCCTTTGTGACATCTGGCGTTGATGAGTCTGGCGTCGGTGACGGAGCGGCCTTGATGACGGAGTGGCCGTGACGAGGGCTAGCCGTGGAGGCTGGGCGTGACGAAGGCTGGACGCTACGTGGTTAGGACGACGCGGGGTGCTACCGCAGCGTCGCACCGGTCGCCTTGGCCACGGCCGCTACCACCTTCTGGCACGCGGCCTCGATCTCGGCGTCGGTCAGCGTGCGTTCGCGCGGCTGGAATGTCACCTCGACACCCAGCGACTTCTTGCCGTCCGCGATCTTGTCGGCCTGGTAGAGATCGAACAGCGCGGTCCCGGTGATCAGCCCTCGATCAGCCGCGCGGGCGGCGCGCATCACGCTTTCAGCCGCGACGGTGCGGTCCACCAGGAAGGCGAAGTCGCGCCGCACCGGCTGGAATGCCGGCAGATCGGGCGGGGCCTTCTTTCGCCGCTTCGGATCGGCCACGGCATCGAGGTTCAATTCGAACGCCACCATCGGGACCGGCAGGTCAAGCGCTGCCAGCAGCCGGGGATGGAGTTCTCCGAAATACCCCATCACCGTCTTAGGTCCCTGGCGCACCAGGCCTGACCGGCCGGGATGCAGGAAGGCCGGTGCGTCCGTCGTCACCTGCAATGCCTCGGACGGCACGCCAACCGCGGTCAGCAGCGCCCAAAGGTCCTGCTTGGCGTCCATCGCATCGACCGGACGCGGGGGTAGCAGCCAACTGCGCGGCGTCTGGCCAGTACGTAGCCCGGCGGCAACCAACTTCTGCCCATCCGGTGCCTCGCTGGCGAACGCCGGCCCGATCTCGAACAGGGCGACATCGGCGTAACCTCGCGCCGCGTTTCGCTTCGCCGCCAGTGCCAGTGTCGCCAGCGGGGTCGGGCGCAGCTGATCCAGATCGGCGGCGATCGGATTGGTCAGCCGCAGCGCATCCGGGGTTGCGCCGAACCGCTCCGCCTCGGCCCTTGCCATGAAGCTGAAGGTCACGCACTCCATCAGCCCGGCCGCCGCCAAGGTGCGCCGAACGAGGGCCGAACGCTGCTGCCGAGGCGTCAGCGTCGCGGCCGGCACCGGGCTTTCACGCGGCAACGACACCGCCGGCACCGCATCCAGTCCGCGCAGCCGCAGCACCTCCTCGATCAGGTCGTTCTCCGCTTCGACGGTGGCGCACCCAGCCGCGGCCCTGGCGGCTTTGGCGGGATCCAAGGCGGGCGACTGGTCCAGGGTGACCGGTGCGGCGATGTCGTTGCGCCAAGACGGTACCGCCACGGTGACGCTGTCCTCGTTCCGTGTCCGCGGGGCGAAGCCAAGCCGTTCCAGCGCGGCGACGGCTTCCTCGGGGGGGATATCCGACCCGCCGAAGCTGCGCACCCGCCCAAACCGCATTGTCGCGTCGCGCTGCCAGGCCGGTTCGCTGCCGGCAGCGGTCACCGTCCCAGGTTCGCCTCCGCACAGCTGCACAATCATCGCTGTCGCCGACTGCATCGCGTCGGGCATCAGCGCCGCATCAAGCCCACGTTCGAACCGCTGGCGGGCATCGGAAACAATCTGGTGCCGCCGCCCGGTCCGGGCGATCCTGATCGGGTCGAACAGCGCGCACTCGACGAACACCGCGGTGGTGGTCTCGTCGCAGCCCGTCGCCTCGCCGCCGATCACACCGGCGATCGATTGCACGCCGGCGGCGTCGCAGATCGCGCAGTCTTCCGGATCGACGACATAGTCGCGGCCATTCAGTGCCCGCATGGTTTCGCCGGCACCCCGGCGCAGCGTCAGCACGTCGCCGGACAGCTTCGCCACGTCGAACACGTGCAGCGGCCGGCCCAGGTCGAAGGTGTAGAAATTCGTGACATCAACCAGGGCATTGATCGGCCGCAATCCGATCAGCGTCAGACGGTCCTGCAACCATTTGGGACTGGGGGAGTTCCGCACGCCGCGAATGGTCCGCCCCAAGATCCATGGACAGGCCTCGGGGAACGCGATCTGCCAGCGTGGGCCACCATCGAACATCGGGGGTAGGACAGCCGGCGCGAACGGCTTGAGTGTCCCGAGCCCCGCCGCCGCCAGGTCGCGTGCGACGCCGCGGATCGCGAAGCAATCGCCGCGGTTCGGCGTGACACCGATCTCGATGACCGGATCATCCAGTCCGGCATACGCCGCGTAGGACATCCCGACCGGCGCGTCGGCCGGGAGTTCGATGATACCGGCATGATCTTCGCCCAGAGCCATTTCGCGGACCGACAGCAGCATGCCCGCACTTTGCACGCCGCGAATCTCACCGACCTTCAGGGTGATGCCGGTGCCGGGAATGAACGCACCCGGTGCCGCGAACACCGCCTTCATGCCGGTATGGGCGTTGGGCGCCCCACACACCACCGAGACGATGTCGTCGCCGGTGTTCACCTTGCAGGCCCGCAACCGGTCGGCATTGGGGTGCTGCACCGCCTCGATCACGTGCGCAACACGAAATGAGGCCAGCGCGGCGCCGCGGTTCTCGACGCCTTCCAGTTCCAGGCCGATCCGGGTCAGGGTGTCGGTGATCCGGTCGAGCGGCGCATCGGTCAACAGATGCGCCCGCAGCCAGGAGAGGGTGAATTTCATCGCTCAGACCCCCTCATGCAGCATCGTTGGCGCCAGCGGGTTGAACCCGTAATGGCGAAGCCAGCGGAGGTCGGATTCGAAGAACGGCCGCAGATCGGCCATGCCGTGCTTCAGCATGGTCACGCGCTCCACGCCCATGCCCCAGGCGAAGCCCTGCCATTCCCGCGGGTCGATGCCGCAATTAGCCAGCACGCGCGCGTGCACCATCCCGCTGCCGAGGATTTCCAGCCAGTCGCCGCCGCGCCCGAGCTCTCCGGTGCGGCGGTTCCAGCCGATGTCGACCTCCATCGAGGGTTCGGTGAACGGAAAATAGGAGGATCGGAACCGCACCGGCAGGTCGGAGATGGCGAAGAACGTCCGCAGGAAGTCGATCAGGCAGCCCTTGAGATGGCCCAGGGTCAGGCCGCGATCGATCACCAGCCCCTCGCACTGGTGGAACATCGGCGAATGGGTGGCATCATGGTCGGCGCGGTAGGTTCGGCCGGTGACGATCACCCGGATGGGCGGTTCCTGTGCCAGCATGGTGCGGATCTGCCCTGGCGAGGTATGGGTGCGAAGTACGGGCGGGCTGCCACCGTCGCGGGACGGCAGATAGAAAGTGTCGTGATCCGCTCGGGCCGGATGATGCGCGGGAATGTTCAGCGCGCCGAAGTTGAACCAGTCGCTCTCGACATCGGGGCCGTCGACGACGGTGCAGCCCATGGCGCCGAAGATCGCCGCGATCTCCTCCATGGTGCGGGCGATCGGGTGGATCAGGCCGCTGTCGCGGGGCCGCGGCGGCAAGGTCGGATCGATGTGCTCCGCCAGCAGGCGGGCGTCCAGAACGACGTCGTCAAGCGCGATCTTGCGGGCCTCGATCGCCCGGGTCAGGGTATCCTTCAGCCGGTTCAGCGAGGCGCCACGATCCTTGCGTTGTTCAGGCGGCGTCTTCCCCAGATCGCGCAGCATGGCGGTCAGGCTGCCATTGCGGCCCAGCACCGCGATGCGCACCGCATCCCAGGCGCGGAGGTCGGCGGCGTCGGCCAGTGCCGCATCGGTGGAGGTCTTCAGGGCTTGCAGATCGTCATTCATGGCGGTGTCCGGTGCACGGCAAAGGCCGCCCTGCTCAGGCGGCCCTTTTCCTGCACCCCGATCCGGCCGGAACCGACACTAGTACCGCGCATCAGAGAAGCGCGATATGTCGCTGCTGGTTTGAAGTGGCCGATCCACGCGCCGGATCGTGGTCGCTGCGCGTGTCACGGTTCTGCGCGATCGGACACTAGGCCAGGGCGGCCTGAACCTGTCGCACGATCGCCGCGAACGAGGCCGCGTCGTCATAGGCGATGGCGGCGAGGACCTTGCGGTCCATCTCGATCCCGGCCTTCTTCAGCCCGGCGATGAATTGCGAGTAGGTGATGCCGTGCTCGCGCACAGCGGCATTGATGCGCTGGATCCATAGCCCGCGGAATTCGCGCTTCTTGACCCGCCGATCGCGGTAGGCGTACTGCAGCGACTTCTCCAGCCGCTCCCGCGCGATGCGATAGTTCGTGGACGAGCGGCCAACGAAGCCCTTGGACTGCTCAAGGACCTTCTTATGCCGAGCGTGGGTGGTGGTGCCGCGCTTTACACGTGCCATGCGGTGCTCCCTTCCCTTACGCTATGCCATAGGGGGCCCATTGCTTGACGGTAATGCCGTCAGCATGGGTCAGCGTCTGGCTGCCACGATTGCTCCGCTTCGCCTTTTGGGAGCGGTTGATTAGGCCGTGGCGCTTCATGCCCGGTCCGGCCAGGACCTTGCCGGTCGCGGTGATCTTGAACCGCTTCTTGACCGACGACTTGGTCTTCATCTTGGGCATTTTGGTCTCCTTCTGGTTCCCGCCTACCGACCCACCGGGCTGATGTTGGCAGGCTGTCGCGGCCGGGCATGCCCATTCAGGCCCGGTCTCGCAGACAAGGGCGCGGATATAGCGGCGGCGGCGGCGCCAGGCAAGCGGCGATCGGGGCACGCTGTCGGTAGCACACGATATGTCCGGTTTAGGTAGCACACGATCTGTCCGGTGATGCTGGGCTCTTTGGAGAGCCTGGATGCGCCGGACGGAAGCCCTACAGGGTGTGCGGGTGATCAAGTTCCGGAGCGTGTTCGAGCGCCATGAAGCCAGTGAGCTCAATCAGATCGATGCGGCGGCGCTGCTTGGCGTCAGCGAGCGGACGTTCCGGCGTTGGTGCGTCCGGTTTGAGGACGCCGGGGAGGCCGGCCTGCTGGACCGGCGTCTCGGCCAGGCGTCGGGCAAGCGGGTGCCGAACGAGCGCGAGGCGCAGATCGAGGCGTTGTATCGCACCCGCTACAGCGGCTTCACCGCGAAGCATTTCCATGAGCACCTAGTGCGCGATCACGGCTTCCGCTGGGGCTACACCTGGACCAAGGTGTTGCTGCAATCGAAGGGCTTGCTGCCACGCGCCACGACGCGTGGCGCGCATCGCCGCAAGCGGGTGCGCCGGCCGCTGCCGGGGATGATGCTGCATCAAGACGGCTCGCGCCACGGCTGGATCGGCGGGCTTGAAGCGATGGACCTGATCGTGACCATGGATGATGCGACGAACACGATCTACTCAGCCTTCGTGTGCCCCGAGGAGGGCACCGTCTCGACATTCCAGGCGCTGCTGCAGGTGTTCGGCCAGCACGGCTTGCCGCTCAGTCTGTATACCGACCGTGGCAGCCATTACTTCCACACGCCGCGGGCTGGAGGGCCGGTCGATCGCGGGTCTCCGACCCAGGTTGGCCGGGCGCTGGCACAACTGGGTGTGGAGCATATCGCGGCCTATTCCCCCGAGGCGCGAGGCCGCTCGGAGCGTCTGTTCCAGACCTTGCAGGACCGGCTGGTGAAGGAATTGGCGCTGGCGGGGATCGGCACGGTCGCGGCGGCCAACCGTTTCATCCATGAGGTCTATATTCCGGCCCACAACGCCCGGTTTGCGGTGAAGGCGGAACAGGACGGTTCGGCGTTCGTGGCGATCAGCGGGGTCAACTTGGCGGAGATCTTGTGTGTGCAGGAGGACCGCCAGGTGGGCCACGACAACACCGTGGTGTTCCACCAGCTGCGGCTGCAGATCCCGCCCAGTCCGTTACGGGCGCATTTTGTCAAATCGACGGTGAAGGTGCGGCGGTACCACGACGGCAGCCACGCGATCTTCCACGGGCCGCGTTGCCTTGGCCGCTACGACGAGCACGGCGCGTTGCGCGACGCCGCTTTGGGCGCGGCGGCATGACGCCGGCCAAGTCAGCGCCGATGGATTTATGGATAACGCCAGCGCGTTACCCACAACTCCACCGGCCCCGCATCAGCCGCAGCAAGCACAAGCGCTGTCTATTTCGCCAAGCAACAGCCTCCGGGGAGATGACGAATATGGTCGCCTGATCTGCCGCCAGAGCGACCGTCGGGTTGTCCACTGATCGGCGGGACAAAACAGCAACAAGCGGACAATTAGAGTGCTACCTAAACCGGACAAGTTAATTAGCTATCGACAGCGGCGATCGGGGCACGCGACGCCGCGCTGTCGCCACGGGGGCAGGCAGGGTAGCGGGGGCGTCGGCGATGACGGCAACGCCGAGCGGACGTCCAAGCCGGAAGAATGACCGCTCCGTCGATCGGAGCAGATCGGCGAGGTTGGCTTCGGCTTGATACCGGCCCCGCTTTGCCAGACGCGGCCCAGCCAGACGCGGCCCAGCCAGACGCGGCCCAGCGCTCGGCCCCGGGATCATGATCGGTCGAGAAGCTGTTCCCGCCGCCGTGGCGCTGTTTCGTTGTCCCAAACTATGCCGAAAGAAAAAAGCGAATGAAGCGACACAGCTTTTCGCCTGCGGCGTGACTATTCGTTTCGAAGGAAGTCCTGATCTGACAGAACTGCGTGAGGTAATTCCCGGCTGAATCGCGTCGGCGGCAATGGAAAGGGCTACAATGGCAATCGCAAAGCGGTTTCGTTTTTAAACAATCACGAATTAAATAGGAGTCATGTTGGCGCGCTTATTTGATTCGCGCTGAACGACGCACTTTGACTAAATTAACGCTCGATAGACCATTATCGAGTTTGCGGGCGGCGGTTTGTGCGCTTTTTTCCAATGTCTGCAGGACGATATGTCTATAAAGTTAGATACTGACGCCTTCAGCGGGGCTCAATGCCAACTGCTTTTCTGACCCGAGGTAGCTTCAAGTGAAAAAGCCAGTCGATACAGACGAAATCTCCCGGGTCGAAGAATTTCGGCTTGAAGACTTCCTACCCTACCAGTTGTCGGTGGCCGCGGAATCTGTATCGCACCTGATCGTTCGGGATCATCTTGCCCGGTCAGGTCTGGCCATGCCGGAATGGCGGCTGCTGGCCGCGGTCGGTCGTTACAGCGTCCTATCGCCGACAGCCGCGGGTCAGCATACCGCGATGGACAAGGTCAAGATCAGTCGCGCATCCGCGAGCCTGGTGGCGAGAGGGCTGCTGCGCCAAACCCCGGACCCGCAGGACGGCCGCGGCCGCCTGCTGCGACTGACGCGAAAGGGTAGCACGTTGTTCGCCGACGTCGCCGCGACGGCGCGGAACATCGAAGCGAACCTGATGCCCAGCCTGACCAAGTCGGAATGGAGCGCCCTTCACAAAGCACTGGGGAGGCTGTCCGAGCATGCCCAGTCGCTGTTAGGGCGCAGCCGGGGAAAATAAGCCAATCACCGCCTGACCGGCGGGCGGGCGCGTGCCGGCATCTTGCGCGACCCGGCAGTTGACGTGTCAATAGGGGCCACCCGTAACCGAACCAGCAGGAGACCGGATCGCTTCATGACCATCGACACCGCGACGATCGCAGCGCTATCCGGCGTGTCCACCGCCACCATCACCACGGTCCTGCTGAAAAAGGGACTTCGCAACGTGTGGATGCGCGGCACCAGGCCGATCCGGGCCGGTCAGCCCCGCCTCATCGGGCGCGCATTCACCATGCGCTTCGTACCCGCGCGGGAGGACTTGGCAACACCGGAATCCTGGTCGTCGCCGATCTCCACCCGGGCCGCGATCGAAGCCATGCCGGAAGGCTGCATCACCGTTGTCGATGCGATGGGCGTTACAGACGCCGGCATCTTCGGGGATATTCTGTGCGCGCGCATGGCGAAGCGAGGTGTGGCGGGCCTGGTCACCGATGGGGTTGTCCGCGATCTCGCGGGCGTGCTGGGCACCGGGCTTGCCGTCTGGTGCCAGGGCGCCGCCGCCCCGGCGTCGGTGACCAGCCTGACCTTCGTGAACTGGCAGGAGCCAATTGGCTGCGGCGGCGTCGCGATCTTTCCGGATGACGTCATCATGGTCGATGACGATGGCGCCGTGGTCATCCCACAAAAGTTGGTCGCCGACGTTGCCGCCGTCGCCGCGGATCAGGAACGCCTCGAAGATTGGATCATGACGCAGGTCGACGCGGGGGCCTCACTGCCGGGCTTGTATCCGCCTAATGCGGAGAACAAGGCGCGTTACGAAGCCTGGGCGAAGCAACGATGAGGCCGGTCGCCGCCTGAGTCTGAGGCAAGCCGCGACGCCCGTTAACGTCCCGCTGGACGTGCTGAGATTTGACCATACGCCGCGGCGCGATGACCTGGCCTTGTCGGTTTCTGTGCGGCCGGCAATTCTGCTGGATGAACAGTTCGACAGCCCACGAAGATGTGTTGGTGGCTCTGCTTAGCTCTCACAGTAATGTCACGTCTCACACGCAATTGTATCCTGTGTCGTTGTTTTCTTCGACTTAGTCGGATCGCACCTCTGGGACGGATCAAAGGAGCGGTCATTGGACGAGTTCGCCCGCATAGACAAATCATGGATGAGATCATTATTGCCTGACGGCGCTGCCGAACCCAAGGCGGCGCTTCGGCCGGCTGCACGGCCGATCAGGCTGCTGCGCCGGATCAGAGCGGTTGTTCCGCAAGCCTGGGTTTCGCTCGCAAGACGCGGTTTATCCGGCGGCGTGCCGTTCTTGCCCGCCGCTCTGCGTGCCCGGGCGCATCTTATTCTACGATCGGTGCGACCGGACATGGGCGATATCGAACGCGGGTATCCGTCCTGGATCGAATTGTATGACCAGGTCGACACCACCCGCCGCCGCGAGATCATGGAGCAGATCGCACGGATGCCGCATCCGCCACTGATTTCCGTGCTCATGCCGGTTTTCAATCCGGTCCCCGATCATCTGCTGGCCGCGATCCGCTCGGTCCGGGACCAGCTTTATCCGTTCTGGGAGCTGTGCATCGGTGACGACGCATCGACCGATCAAGCGGTCGTTGCGGTCTTGCGTGACGCGGCGGCAGATGACCCCCGGATCAAGGTGGCGTGGCGCGCGCGCAATGGACATATCTCGGCAGCCTCCAACTCGGCGCTGCGGCTCGCCAGCGGCGTGTTCGTGGCGCTGCTCGATCACGATGACATCTTGCCGCCACACGCGCTTTATGAAGTCGCGGCAACGGTCGCGGGCCAATCCGAGGTCGACATCATCTATTCGGATGAAGACCATATCGACGACATGGGCCGGCGCTCCCACCCCTACTTCAAGCCCGACTGGAATCCGGAGCTGATGCTGGGTCAGAACCTGATCAGCCATCTGGGGGTTTATCGCCGTGAGCTGCTCGAACGTGTCGGCGGTTTTCGCACCGGCTTCGAGGGAAGCCAGGACCATGACCTTGCATTGCGCGTGGTGGCCGAGACGTCCGCCGATCGCATCGTGCATATTCCGAAAGTGCTTTATCATTGGCGTCAGGGTGCCACCGACAAGACGTTCTCGGAGGCGTCGCACGAGCGTTGCGTCCGCAATGGCCGGCGAGCGGTGCAGGCGTTCGTGGCGCGCGATCAGCCTGACGCCAAAGCCGAACCCGCGCCGCTGGCGCCGGGCTGGACCCGCATCGTATACCCGGTCTCGGACCCGGCGCCGCTGGTATCGGTGATCCTGCCCTATCATGGATCGGCCACGGCTTTGTCAGCCTGTCTGCGGGGTCTGTTGAAGCAGACAGACTATCCGGCGCTGGATATCCTGATCCTGGCCGGCGACGCCGCCAACGCGGTGCGGTCCGACGCCATGGCGTCAGACCATCGGGTGCGTGTCTTGAGCCTCCAGCCACCGATGCTGAACCAGGCAGCCGAGGCCGCACGGGGGTCGCTGCTGCTGATGTTCGACACGGATCTGCGACCTGCCGATCCGGGCTGGTTGGCCGAGATGGTGTCGCGGGCCCTTCGTGCCGATACCGGCGCTGTTGGCCCGAAGTTGCTGTATCACAACGGTTTGGTGCGGCACGCGGGTCTTGTTGTTGGCGGCCCGACGGTTGCCTTCACCCCGTTTCTGGAGAGGCCGCGCGAGCAGACCGGCTACTTTGGCCACCTTCAGCTGGCCAGAGACGTGACCGCTGTGAGCGGCCAATGCCTCCTGGTCAAGCGACGCGCGTTCGAGGCCGTCGGCGGGTTGGACGAGGCTCTGTCGCTGACCGACTATGGCGACGTCGACCTTTGCCTGAAGCTGGCCGAGGCCGGATATCGCGTCCTGTGGACGCCGTTCGCGGAACTCTTTCTGCGGGACGAGATCCCGCGACCGCGCACCAAGACGATCCGGTTCTCACTATCGGGCGCGCGTATGCACGAGCGTTGGGGCGATAAGCTGGACGCCGATCGATACTGGAGCCCTAACCTTTCCTGCGCGCAAGGCGAACTTGGGCTGGCGTTTCCGCCGCGGATCGTGAAGGCGCAGCCGTCCGGCCGGTGGGCGGCGGCGATGTCTGATGTTGAGGCTGTGCAATGATCCGGGCGCGACGATCACGCGGCAACGATCGGGGGCGCGGCCACGCCGGGCTCGATCCATGACCGGCGGTTGGCCGACCCTGGACGACGTGTGTCATCTTCGCGGTGAGGGCGCCACACCGGTTAGTGCGTCTGGCCGGTCTGGTGCGTCTGGCCGGTCTGGTGCGTCAAGCCTGGACCGGACGCCAGCAGTCTGCTGTTCGGCCTGAAGCGCACCCTCGTAGTCACCGTCGGTGATCCGCGCCTGGGCTTCCCAATCGGCCCAACCGGCCTGATCACGATCCGCGGCGGCGGCCGAACCCGCGTCACCGGCTTCAGATCGTGCGCGGACTGGCAACGCCATCAACACCAACGACAGCATGATCAGGATGGGACCGCTCACCGCCACCTTCCTTGCCAAACCAACGCATCGGCGTGAGCCGCCAGAGCGAGCCGGAACAGGCAATTCCCATGGCATCGACATGACCTCGACTGGTTACCCCATTTGACCGAAGGCGCTTGAAGCGTGATCGTCCCAGGTCGAAGAAATCACGCTTGAACTCCCGTTGTTTGCAAGGGCGATTTAAATCCGAGGTTGGTTCAACCTCAGACGATCACGCTCTAAGGGTCGACGCGCGCGGTCGCCGATCCGGCAACGACTTCCTTGCCATCCTGGTTCGTGGTGGACAGCGTCAGATCGACGTAATGCTGTCCGGCCTCCTGCCGCAGACCGGCCACGGTGGCCTTGGCGTCAAGCGTGTCGCCCGGCCAGACCTGGTTGGTGAAGCGGACGCCGAATTTCGTCAATCTGCCGTCGCCGACGTAGTTGGTCAGCATTTTCCCGGTCAGTCCCATGGTCAGCATGCCGTGCGCGAAGACGCTGGGGTAGCCGGCGATCTGGGTGGTATAGACCTCGTCGGAGTGCAACGGGTTGTAGTCGCCGGAGGCGCCGGCGTATTGAACGATTTGGGTGCGAGACAGATTTTCCACCACACGCTCGTTGTGGGTATCGCCGACCTTCAGGGCGGAAGCTTTAAGTGTCATCGTTTGTTTTCCTCGCCTAAAGCGGTTTCAGGCCGACCGGAAACGGGCAGCACGCTCTGGCTTATTGTTTTCAGTGTTCCAGTCAGGCTGCTGTTGCTCTAGCCCTGGTCCACGGGACGTTCGGTGGTCACACCGACGCCGCGGGCGGTGACCACAAGCTCGCCCTTCTGGTCGCGGTATTCGGTGATTCGCTCACGGAACGTCAGCTTGCCGGCGCGCTTGCTTTCCTTCTCCCAGACCTTGCCGGGCCTGGTCTCCACCGTCAGCACGTCGCCCGGATGCAGGTGGCGGTGATATTCGAAATGCTGTTCGGCATGCAGCCCGCCGGAGGACGCCGGCTTGCCCTCGACTCCGCTGGGTCCCTTGGCCGATCCAAACCATTGCTGCCCCGGCTTCGGCCGCAGGTGATACTCCGGGTCGAATTGGGCAACCGCCTGGGGAAAACTGGGTGGAGCGACGACGCCGCCAGCCTCGGTATCTTTCGCCGCCGCCGCGTCATGATAGACAGGGTTGGTGTCGCCGATGGCGCGCGCGAACATCATGATGTGGGTCGCTTCCACGGGAAACGTGATCTTGGCCAAGGGTTCCCTCCGATTGCTCTTCAAACGACAGATTAGCAGGCTTTGCGAAAGAGGAAACAGGCGGGCCAGGGCATGAGGCCCGTGGCATGAGACCCGGGGCATGAGACGTCAGCTCCGCCGTTCCGGCGTACGCGCCGCACTGGATGCCGCGGCGATCCCGACGTTTGGCGGCCCGCGCGCGATGGCCGGGTCGGTGGAGGCAATCCGCTTCATGCGCGCGCCCGGCCGCCTACCGCGCGGCAGGCGGGTTTATGCGATCGGCGACATTCATGGCTGCCGCGAAAAACTGCTCGCCCTGCACGATCTGATCCGCTCGGATGTCGCGCTGCGCCCATCCGTTTCGGCGGTGCTTGTGCATCTGGGCGACTATATCGACGGGGGTCCGGACAGCGCCGGGGTCGTCAGCCTGCTGTCGGCCGGCGCGCCGATCCAGGGCATGCCGGTCGTCAACCTGCTGGGCGACCACGAGCGGATGCTGGTCGATGCATTGGATGGCGACCGAGCGGCGGCGACCGATTGGCTCTGGGGCGGCGGGAAAGAGGCACTGTCCAGTTGGGGCCTGAGCGCCGATCTGCCGCGCGAGGATTGGGCGGCGGCGCTGCCCCCGTCACATACCGCGTGGTTGCGAGCCCTGGTGTTGAGACACCAGGAGGGTGATTACCTTTTCGTCCACGCCGGCATTCGGCCGGGCATTCCGCTTGCGGCGCAGTCTCGGGATGATCTCACCACCATGCGGCAGCCGTTTCTCTCGACCGAACAGGACTTTGGCGTGGTCGTCGTGCATGGACACTCTGCCAGCCCATCGGTGGCGATCGCCACCAACCGGATCGGCCTTGATACCGGCGCGGGGATCGGCGGAAAGCTGACCTGCGCGGTGCTGGAGGATGACCTGGTGGGCCTGCTGGCGGTCTGAAACCCGGCCCTGAGCCGTCCCCTGCCGTGCCGAGGCAGGCGCACAGCAGGGGACGGCCCGACGCTGCGATTGCCGCGGCGACGCCAGTGATTGCCGTCGGGTTGCTGCCTGGTACTTTGTCACTTTCGCCGTAATCGCCTGTTTCGTGTTCACGCCCGGCGCGGGTGGTTGTGATTTGCAGACCTGTGTGCCGTTTCCTCGTTGACCGCTTCGCCGCTCCTGCCGTTAGGTTCACGGCATGCATGCAGCGCCGAAAGGGCTGATACCTTAGCGAAAGGACTGGTAGCGCGATGCGGAACACAATCCACTTCCGCCTGGGATCGCAGCAGCGAACCCTGACGGACGCGGATCCGACGATGACGGTTCTGGAGTATCTGCGCGGGCCGGCGAACCTGTGCGGCACCAAGGAAGGCTGTGCGGAGGGCGACTGCGGCGCCTGCACGGTGGTGCTGGTCGACCCGCAAGGCCGCCATCAGGCGGTCAATGCCTGCATCCTGTTTCTTCCCGCGCTGGACGGGCGCCAGCTGCTGACCGTGGAGCATCTCGCGGAGGCCGACGGGACATTGCATCCGGTTCAGCAGACGATGGTGGATCACCACGGCTCGCAATGTGGCTTCTGCACGCCGGGCTTCGTGATGTCGCTGTTGGCGCTGCGGACCGAGGCCAGGCCGGATCGAACCGCGGTCAATGAGGCGCTGGCCGGCAATCTGTGCCGCTGCACCGGCTACCGCCCGATCGTCGATGCCGCGCTGGCGGTCTGCACCGGCAACCCGGTTCCGGTCGCGCCCGGGTTACCGATGGCCGATGGTTCGCTGGCCCTGCGCCATGGCGAAAGGCGCTCGTTTTCGCCGCGCTCGGGCGATGAGCTCGCCCAGACCCTGCTCGACCATCCTGGCGCGGTGATCGTCGCCGGCGGCACCGATGTCGGGCTGTGGGTGACCAAGCAGCATCGAAGCTTGCCGGTAACGGTCTCGCTCGATGCGGTCGCGGGCCTGGGTGAGGTCGTGGAGGCCGCCGATACCATCCAAATCGGCGGTGGCGCGACGTATCAGGACGCGCTGCCGGTGCTGGAGCGGCACTATCCGGATTTTGGCGCGATGATCCGCCGCCTCGGCTCGCGTCAGATCCGCAACCGCGGCACCATCGGCGGCAACATCGCCAACGCCTCGCCGATCGGCGATTCGCCGCCGGCCTTGCTGGCGCTGGCGGCGACGCTGGTGCTGCGGCGCGGTGACGAACGACGACGGGTGGAACTGGACACGTTTTTCACCGGCTACCGCCAGACGATCCTGGCGGCCGGCGAATTCATCGAGCGCATCGACGTGCCGATCCCCAAGCCCGGCGAAGATTTCCGCTGCTACAAGGTGGCGAAGCGCTTCGACCAGGACATCTCGGCGGTCTGCGCGGCCTTCCGGCTGCATGTGAAGGACGGGATCGTCCGCGACATCCGCATCGGCTTCGGCGGCATGGCAGCGACGCCCGCACGGCCGCTCGCCGTCGAGCAGGCGTTGATCGGCCGGCCGTGGAACGAGGCGACGATCCGGACGGCGCAGGGGGTGATGGACAGCGCGTTTTCCCCGCTGTCGGATATGCGGGCCAGTGCGGCCTATCGGCGCACCGTGGCGCGCAATCTGCTGCTGAAGTGCTATCTGGAAACCAGCGAGCAGGCCGCCGTGACACGGCTGGTGCCGGCATGAACGCAACATCCCCGCTTGGCGCCGCCATCCCGCACGACAGCGCGTCGAAACACGTCAGCGGCCGAGCGATCTATGTTGATGATATGCCTGAGCCGCCGGGGCTGCTGCATGGCTTTATCGGCCTCAGCCCTCACGCGCATGCCCGGATCGGATCGATCGACCTGGGTGCGGTCGCGGCGACGCCTGGGGTCGCCGCGGTGATGACGTGCCAGGATGTTCCAGGCGTCAATGACGTCGGACCGGCGTTCATGGGTGATCCGATCTTCGCCGATGGGCTGGTGGAGTATCATGGCCAATCGATCTTCGGCGTTGCCGCCACCAGCATGGCGCTGGCGCGGGAGGCCGCCGGCAAGGCAGTGATCGATTACGAGATCCTCAAGCCGATCCTGACGATCGACGAGGCGCTGGCGGCGCAGACCTTCGTCCTGCCGACCCAGGTCATGCAGCGCGGTGACGCCGATGCCGCGCTGGCCGCATCGCCGCTGCGCCTGTCGGGGCGTATCGATGTCGGCGGCCAGGAGCATTTCTACCTCGAAGGGCAGGTCGCCATGGCGGTCCCCGGCGAGGACGGCGACATGCTGATCCACAGCTCGACCCAGCATCCGACCGAGGTGCAGCATCTGGTCGCCCGTGCGTTGCAGTTGGCGGATCATGCCGTGGTGTGCGAGACGCGGCGGATGGGCGGCGGCTTTGGCGGCAAGGAGTCGCAGGCGTCGCTGATCGCGGTGGCGGCGGCGCTGCTGGCGCAGCGGACCGGGCGGCCGGTGAAGCTCCGGCTGGACCGCGACGACGACATGATGCTGACCGGCAAGCGCCATCACTGCCGCATCGACTACGATGTCGGGTTCGACAAGGAGGGCCGGATCCGGGGCATCAGCTTCATGCAGGCGATCGGGTGCGGCTGCTCGCCCGACCTGTCCGGCGCCATCGCCGACCGGGCGATGTTCCACGCCGACAACGCCTATTACCTGGACCATGTCCGGATCGTCTCGCACCGCTGCAAGACCAACACGGTGTCCAACACCGCCTTCCGCGGCTTCGGCGGGCCGCAAGGAATGATGGGTATCGAGCATGTCGTGGACGAGATCGCCCGGCATCGCCGGATCGATCCGCTGATCTGTCGCAAGCGCAACTTCTACGGCACGGACGATCGCAACATCACGCCGTATCACATGACGGTCGAGGACAACATCATTGGCGAACTCGTGGCCGAACTGGAGCATCAGGCCGGATACGGCGCCCGTCGCGCCGAGGTTGCCGCGTTCAACGCCGCCAGCAAATGGATCAAGCGCGGGCTGGCGCTGACACCGGTGAAGTTCGGCATCTCTTTCACGCTGACCCACATGAATCAGGCCGGTGCGCTGGTGCTGGTGTATACCGATGGCAGTGTGCGGTTGAACCACGGCGGCACCGAGATGGGGCAAGGCCTGTATGTCAAAGTCGCGCAGATCGTCGCCGCCGAGTTTGGCATCCCGCTTGACCGGGTGAAGATCACCGCGACCACGACGGCGAAGGTGCCGAATACCTCGCCGACCGCCGCGTCATCGGGGACAGACCTCAACGGCAAGGCGGCGCAACTGGCCGCGCAGGCGATCAGGCAGCGCATGGCGGCGGTCGCCGCGACGGAATTCGATGTTCCGGCTTCGGCGGTCGTCTTCGCCGACGGCAAGGTCGCGGGCGGCGGCCAGGAAATGACCTTCGGCCAGGTGGCGAAGCTGGCGCACCGGTCGCGGGTGCCATTGTCCTCCACCGGATACTACAGCACGCCAAAAATCCACTACGACACCAAGACCCATCAGGGCCGGCCGTTCTACTATTTCGCCTATGGCGCGGCGTTGTCCGAGGTGGAGGTGGACAGCCTGACCGGCGAGTATCGGCTGCGGCGTGTCGATATCCTGCACGATGCCGGGGTGTCGCTGAACCCGGCGATCGACCTTGGTCAGGTGGAAGGTGGCTTCGTCCAGGGCATGGGGTGGCTGACCACCGAGGAACTGTGGTGGGACGACAAGGGACATCTGCGCACGCATGCGCCCTCGACCTACAAGATCCCGGCGTGCGGCGACGTTCCAGCCGCCTTCAACGTCTCGTTGTATGCGGCCGGGCGGAACAAGGAGGATGTGGTGTATCGCTCCAAGGCGGTGGGCGAGCCGCCGTTGATGCTGGGGATCGCCGTCTTCCAGGCGCTGCGCGATGCGATCGCGGCCTGCGGTAATGGCTGGACGGTTCCCCGCCTTGACGCGCCCGCCACCGCGGAGCGGGTGCTGATGGCGATCGAGACGTTGCGCGCCGGCGCTGTCATGCCCCAGGCCGAGGCGGCCGAGTGATGACGGCATGGATTGACGCCGTGGCCGCGGCCGAACGCGATAATCAGCCGGCGGTGCTGGTGACGGTGCTGGCCGCGAAGGGCTCCACCCCGCGGGAGGCTGGTGCGAAGATGGTCGTCTCCGTCGACTGCCTGGCGGGGACGATCGGCGGTGGCAACCTGGAACATCAATGCGAAGCCGCCGCGCGTGGCCTGCTGGCTGACGGCGCACAGGGGCCATCGACCCGGGATTTTCCGCTGGGTCCGGCGCTGGGTCAGTGTTGCGGCGGCCACGTGACGGTGCTGTTCGAGGTGCTGCGTCCGCCGAAATTGAACATCGGCCTGTTCGGCGCCGGCCATGTCGGGAAGGCCCTGATCAAACTGCTCGCCGGTCTGCCTTGCCGGGTCAGTTGGATCGACCCCCGTCCCGAGGCGATCCCGGCCAGCCTGCCGCCCAACGTCATCGCGGTCCGCGCCGCCGCAGCGGCCCAGGCCGTCGGTGGCTTGCCGGTGGGGAGCCTTGTGCTGGTGATGACCCATGACCATCAGCTCGATTTCGAGATCGTCACTGCGGCGCTGGGTCGCCCCGACCTGCTGGCGGTCGGACTGATCGGCTCCGCCACCAAGCGCGCTCGGTTCGTCAGCCGTCTGGCCCGCCAGGGTCTTGACCCCGACCGGCTGATCTGCCCGATCGGGCTGCCCGGCATCGTTGGCAAGCAACCGGCGGTCGTCGCCATCTCGGTGGCGGCGCAGGTCCTGCAGATCCAGCCTCAAATTTCGCAGCGGAGCGTCACACCGATGGCAACGACCCAAACATCGTGCGGGGACTGTGTCTGCCCGTCCATCGCAGCCATGGCGGGCGACTGATGGCCGAAGCGGACCACATGCGGCGGGCCATCGGGCTGTCGCTGGAGATGATGCGGTCCGGTCGCGGCGGGCCGTTCGGCGCCGTCGTCGTGAAGAACGGGACGATTATCGCCGAGGGGTGCAATCAGGTTACCTCGACCAACGATCCGACCGCGCACGCCGAGATCGTGGCGATCCGGCGGGCGTGCCAGGCGTTGGCGACGTTCGATCTGAGCGGCTGCGAGATCTATACCAGCTGCGAACCCTGTCCGATGTGCCTCGGCGCGATCTATTGGGCCCAAGTGGGGCGCATTTACTTTGCCAACGATCGCCATGATGCGGCGAAGATCGGGTTCAAGGATGATTTTCTTTACCATGAGATCCCGCTGCCGCTCGAACAGCGGGCGATCCCGGTCTCGCGGCTGCTGCAGGAAGAGGGCTGGGCAGCGTTCGCGGAGTGGGAGCGCAAGGTGGACAAGATTGTTTACTAGCACCGCCCATCAGACAAGCGCGATACGTCTTTGTTCGTTTGAAGCCGCCGATCCACGCGGCGCAACGCGGCCGCTGCACGTCTCCCGCTGCTCCGCGATCGGACACTCCCGCCGCCATCTGGCGTCCCTGCTGCACAGTGACCACGCGCGGGGGGCGGCTTGACTCCGGTCAAGCTGGCGCAGGCGGCGATCGCCACCGACCAGGCACACGCCGATCCGGCGATCTGGATTTTCCGCAGGTCCGATGAGGCTATCCTGACGGCAGCCCGAACCCTGGAAGCCGAGGGGCGGCGGGGGCGGACGCTGTGGGGTGTGCCGTTCGCGGTGAAGGACAACATTGACGTGGCCGGAATACCGACCACGGCCGGCTGTCCAGGATTTGCCTACACCCCCCAAACGGATGCCCCGGCGGTGCGCCGCCTGCTGGATGAGGGCGCCTTGCTGCTGGGCAAGACCAATCTCGATCAGTTCGCGACTGGTCTGGTCGGAACCCGCAGCCCCTACGGCATTCCGCGCAACGTGTTTGATCCGAAGCGGGTTCCCGGTGGGTCGTCGTCAGGCTCGGCCTGCGCGGTTGCCGCCGGGATCGTGTCGTTCGCCCTCGGCACCGATACCGCTGGATCGGGCCGCGTGCCGGCGGGCTTCGGCAATATTGTCGGCCTGAAGCCGACGGTTGGCAGCGTTTCCGCCCGCGGCGTGGTGCCAGCCTGCCGCTCGATCGATACGATTTCCGTGTTCGCGCGTTCAGTGGATGAGGCACTGGCGGTGCAGCGGGTGATCGTGGGCTTCGATGCCCAGGACCCTTATTCGCGCCGAGCCCCCTACCCGCATTTGCGGCGCGGTGCGCCACTTCCGAGCGTGGCGATGGCGGATGTGGCCGCGCTGTGCGAGCCCGACGTCGCGACAGCGTTGCAGCGGGCCGGTGCTTTCCTGCGGGCGGTGCCGACCGAGATCGGGCTGTTCCTGAAAATCGCCAATCTGCTCTACGAAGGTCCATGGGTCGCGGAACGCAGCGCGGCGTTACGACCTGTTATCGATGTTCGGCCGGATATTCTTTATCGTGTCACTCGGACAATCCTGCAACAAGGCCTGACGCGTCTGGCAGTCGATGCCTTCGATGCCTTCCACCTGCTGCGACAGGGTCGGCGTCAGGCTGAATTGTTGTTTTCCCGATATGATGCGCTGCTGCTGCCCACCGCGCCTTGCTGCCCCTCGCTCGCCGCGGTCGAGGCTGATCCGCTGGGTCCCAACCGGCGCTTGGGCACGTTTACCAATTTCGCCAACCTTTGCGACATGAGCGGTTTCGCCGTGCCCATCGGCTTCGCACCGGACGGCGCCCCGATCGGCGGCGTGCTGCTCGGTCCTGCCTGGTCCGAGGGCCGGATCGCGCCGCTGGCCGACGCCTTGCACCGCCGGTTCGCCACCACTGTTGGTGCCACCGGTCAGCCATTGCCGCCACCAGCCGAACCGGATGCGCTGGCGCCCGATGAAACCCCGTTGTTCTGTATCGGCGCCCACATGGCGGGTCTGCCGCTGAACTATCAGATCACATCCCTCGGCGGCCGCCTGCTACGCAAGGCGCACACCGAACCCGCCTACCGTCTGTTCGCCCTCGGCCACCGCCCCGGCATGCTGCGTGCGCCCGGCGGAGCATCAATCGCCGGCGAGGTCTGGGCATTGCCGACGTCCGCCATCGGGGTGCTGCTTGCGCAGGTGCCGCCGCCGCTTGGCCTCGGCACCGTGGTACTGGACGATGGCCCGTGCCTCGGTTTTCTGGCAGAGTCCGCCGGCATCGGGAACGGCACCGACATCACCCATCTCGGCGGCTGGCGCGCCTGGTTGCAATCGGAAACCAAGGAGTAACGATGGACGAGATCGCTGCGGACGCGCTAATCGACGCCGGCACGAAGTTGCTGGGCATTGAAATGAAACCGGCGTGGCGTCAGGCGGTGCGGATGCATCTGACGATCTCGCTGGGTCATGCGGCCGCGGTGCTGGAGGGCGAGTTTTCCGACCACGTGGACCCTGCCCCGGTGTTCCGGGCATGAGTGTGTTTACCCCGGCCAGCGAAATCGCCGCCGCCGTTGGCGCGGGTCGCACCAGCGCGACGGCGGTGATGACCGCGTGCCTTGAGAGAATCGAGCGGCTGAACCCGGTCCTGAACGCCTTTACCACCGTGCTGGGCGGCCGGGCACTGGCGCGGGCCAAGGCTGTTGACGCCGCGGACCTCAAAGGGCCGCTCGCCGGGGTGCCGTTCGCGGTCAAGAACCTGATCGACATCGCCGGTCTGACAACGCTGGCCGGTTCGAAGATCAACCGTGACCATGCCCCGGCGACCGCCGACGCCGCGCTGATCATCCGCCTGGAGGCTGCCGGCGCCATCCTGGTGGGGGCCCTGAACATGGGCGAGTACGCCTATGACTTCACCGGCGAGAACGCGCATGACGGACCGTCTCGCAACCCGCATGACACCGCCCGCATGACCGGTGGGTCTTCGGGTGGATCGGGCAGCGCGGTGGGTGGTGGCCTGGTGCCGCTGGCATTGGGATCGGATACCAACGGGTCGATCCGCGTGCCGTCGTCGTTCTGCGGGTTATTTGGATTGAAACCAACCTACGGACGGCTTAGTCGCGCGGGCAGCTTTCCTTTCGTTTCCAGTCTGGATCATCTGGGACCATTGGCGCGCACCGCGGCAGACCTCGCGGTGTCCTACGACGCCATGCAAGGCTATGATGCGGCTGATCCGGTCTGCGTCGATCGTCCGGCCGAACCGGTTGCTGGCCTGCTGGACCAGGGCATCGATGGGCTGCGCATCGCGTCGGCTGGCGGCTATTTTCGCGCCGGCGCGTCCGCCGATGCCTCGGCCGCGCTCGATGCCGTTGCCGCGGCACTGGGCGTTTCCCAGACGGTGACGATACCGGAGGCGGAGCGTGCGCGCAGCGCGGCCTACATCATCACCACGACGGAAGGCGCGGCCGTGCACCTGGAACGGCTTCGCACGCGCCCCGATGATTTCGATGCCGATGTGCGCGACAGGCTGATCGCCGGTGCGCTGGTGCCAGCGGTCGCCGTCGTGCAGGCACAGAAGTTCCGCCGCTGGTATCAACAGCGCGTGCTGGCGCTGTTCCAGGACGTCGACGCGATCCTGGCCCCCGCCACGCCCTGCACCGCGCCGCTGATCGGCCAGAAGACCTTCGTGCTCGACGGCAAGGAAATGCCGTTACGGCCAAATATCGGAATCTATACCCAGCCGATCTCGTTCATCGGCCTGCCGGTCGTGGCCGTCCCGGTTGCCACGGCGGATGGTCTGCCGATTGGCGTGCAGATCATCACCGCACCTTGGCGTGAGGATTTGGGGCTGCGGATCGCGCACGCGCTGCAAGCCGATGGCGTCGCCCGCGCACCATTGCCGAAGCTGGAAGACTGAGTGATGGACATCAACCTTCCCGAGGTCAAAGCCGAAGTCGAAGCCGCGTTCGCGCGCTACGAAAAGGCGTTGATGGCGAACGACGTGGCTGCGTTGCAGGCGCTGTTCTGGGACAGCCCGCTCACGATCCGCTACGGCATCGGCGAGAACCTGTATGGGCATCACGAGATCGGCGCCTTCCGGGCAGCGCGGTCGCCGGTTGGGCTGGCGCGGACGACCTCACGCACCGTCATCACCACCTTTGGGCGTGACTTCGCCACCGCTTCCACGTTGTTCCATCGCGCGACAGGCTCCGGCAAGGTCGGTCGACAGATGCAGACCTGGGCGCGCACGCCGCAGGGGTGGCGGATCGTCGCCGCGCATGTCAGCGTGATCGACGCGCCATGACCGCGCCGCTGTGGATCCGGGATCCGTTGGGGATCCTGGCCGATGGCGCGGAACGCGGCGTGGTGGTCAGCGGCGATCGTATTGTCGAACTGGTGCCGCGTGGGGCGGCGCCTTCGACCCCGGGCGTGGCGGTGATCGATGCCGGACGGCACACGGTGCTGCCCGGATTGATCAACACCCACCATCATTTCTATCAGACGTTGACGCGCGCGAGCCCAGCCGCGCTGGACCAGACGTTGTTCCCCTGGCTGCGGGCGCTGTATCCGATCTGGGCGCGGCTGACGCCGGAAGCGTTGGACGTCGCGGCGACAGTGGCTATGGCGGAGCTTCTGCTGTCCGGCTGCACCACCACCACGGATCATCATTACGTCTTCCCCAGCGGCCTGGAATCCGCGATCGATGTGGAGATCGCCGCGGCACGCCGCCTGGGCATCCGTGTCGTGCTGACCAGGGGCTCGATGAACCTGTCGCAGCGCGACGGAGGCCTGCCGCCGGACAGCGTCGTGCAAGACGAGGACACGATCCTGGCCGACAGCGAGCGCTTGATCGCCCGCTACCACGACGGATCGGCGGCGGCGATGGTGCAGCTTGCGCTGGCACCTTGCTCCCCGTTCTCGGTCACCCGGTCGCTGATGACCGCGACCGCGGCGCTGGCGCGGCGAACCGGCGTCCGCCTGCACACGCATCTGGCCGAGACGGCGGATGAGGAAGCGTTCTGTCTGGCGACCTTTGGCTGCCGGCCACTGGATTATCTGGACCGGTGCGACTGGCTGAACGATCGCACCTGGCTGGCGCATGGGGTCCATTTCGATGGCGCCGAGATCAACCGCCTGACGAACGCCGGCACCTGCGTGACGCATTGCCCGTGCAGCAATCAGATTCTCGCGTCCGGTATCTGCCTGGTCTGCGAGATGGAGCAGGCGGGCATGTCGGTCGGCTTAGGCGTCGATGGATCAGCATCCAACAATGCCTCCAACATGATCCAGGAGGTTCGTGCGGCGTTTCTGTTGCAGCGCAGCCGATACGGTGTGGAAAAAGTGAGCCATCGTGATGCTCTGCGCTGGGCCACCGAGGGATCGGCCGCCTGCATTGGCCGGTCCACGCTCGGACGCATCGCGATCGGCATGCAGGCGGATCTGGCGTTGTTCGCGATGGACGAGCTGCGGTTCTCCGGCGCGCTGGACCCTGTGGCCGCGGTGGTGGTGTGTGGCGCCCACCAAGCTGACCGCGTGATGGTGGGGGGACGCTGGGTGGTCGAAGACGGCGCGATCCCGGGGCTGGACATCGCGGCCCTGATAAGGCGACACAATGCGGCTGCGGAAGCGCTGCACGCAGCATGAGGGACGTCATTCATGGCAGACTATGATCTGGTGGTCGCCGGCGGCACGGTGGTCACGCCGGCCGACATGTTTCACGCCGATGTTGGTGTCATTGATGGGCGGATCGTCGCGATCGGCATCAACCTGCGCGGCGGGCGCACGATTGACGCGCACGGCTTGCTGGTCATGCCGGGCGGCGTCGACTCGCACTGCCATATCGAGCAGTTGCAGGCAGGTGGTGGCGCTGACGAGGAGACCTTTGTCACCGGTAGCACGTCCGCACTGGCAGGTGGTACCACCAGTGTAATTACGTTCTCCACGCAGTTCAAGGGCCACGGCATATTGCAGCCGCTGGCGGAATATCGCCGTCGCGCCGCCAAGGCGATGGTCGACTACAGCTTTCACCAGATCATCACCGACGCGACGGACGAGGTAATCTTCAACGAGGTGCCGCGGGTTGTCGCGTCCGGCGTGCGAAGCCTGAAGGTTTTTCTGACCTATGATCCATTGCATCTCGATGACCGGCAATTTCTGCGCGTGCTGGCCGCGGCCCGTCGCACCGGCGCGTTGGTCACGGTGCATTGCGAGAACTACGAGGCGATCCGCTGGCGCACCGCGGCGTTGCTCGCGGACGGACGCACCGAACCGAAGTATCATGCGTGGTCGAGACCGAGCATGATCGAGCGAGAGGCGACGCATCGCGCGATCGCGCTGGCGGAGATGGTTGATCAGCCAATCCAGATCTTTCACGTCTCCTGTCCCGAGGTCGCCGAGGAGATCGCTCGGGCGCAGGCGCGCGGGCTGAAAGTGTGGGGCGAAACCTGTCCGCAGTATTTCGTTCTTTCAGCAGACCATATGGACCGCCCTGGGTTCGAAGGTGCCAAGTTCATGTGCAGCCCCGCGCCCCGCGATGCCGTGGCGGGCGAAGGCCTGTGGAAGATGGTCCGCGACGGCGTTCTGGATGTGGCTTCATCGGACCACAGCGGCTGGAGTTATGACACGCCCGTCGGCAAGCGGGTGAATGGAGTTAATGCCCCGTTCAGGGATATTCCGAACGGCGTTCCCGGTCTGGGATCGCGGCTGCCAATCCTGTTCAGCGAAGGCGTCTCGAAAGGACGCATCGATGCCTGCGCCTTCGTGCGCCTGACGGCGACCGCCCCGGCACGCCTTTTCGGGCTGTATCCGCGCAAGGGCACCATCGCTCCGGGGGCGGACGCGGACCTTGTGCTGTGGGATGCCAAAAAGAACGTTACAATAACGAATAACCTGATGCAGCACATCATCGACTACACGCCCTATGAAGGACTACAGGTTACCGGCTGGCCGGTTTGCACCATCCGCCGTGGCGAGGTGGTCATGAAGGACGGTCTGGTTCAGGCCGAACCCGGCAGTGGTCAGTTTCTGCCGCGCGCGCCGTACGAGCTGATCGCACCGACCGGACATGTACCGTTCGGTTTCGATGCCAGCGCGTTCCTGGTCTGACCTCAAGGACTTCCATGAGCCTGATCGCCATCGCCGCCGGCCCGTACCTCTTCAAGGCTCGGTTTGAAGATCAAAATGCGCCGCAGACGTGCGCGAAATTCCGGTCGTTGCTGCCATATCGGGAACGCATCATTCACGTGCGGTGGAGCGGTGAGGCTTGCTGGATTCCGCTGGGTGATCTCGACCTTGGCCTGCCGTTCGAAAACCACACCAGCTATCCGGCACCTGGACAGTTTCTATTGTATCCCGGCGGGATTTCGGAAACCGAGATCCTGCTTGCCTACGGCGGAGTTCAGTTCGCAAGCAAAATGGGGCAGTTGGCCGGCAACCATTTCCTGAGCGTCGTTGAGGGCACGGAACATCTTGTCTCGCTTGGCAAGATGGTGTTGTGGCAAGGTGCCCAGAATATCGAGTTCAGCAACCCGTAAACAATGGCCATGCGGTCACGAACCAGCGCTCGATCGGCCGAGCTTGATCCCGACCTAGCGGCCGTTGAGTCGCTTCAGCAGGCCGAATGCCTGGCGGTCACCTAGCGCGACCGCTTTGCGATACCATTCGGCGGCACGCGCGGGATCGGGTGTCTGGCCCATGGTGCTATAGCTGGGATCATAGGTTTTACCCAAAGCGGTCGCCGCGGCGGCATTGCCGGCCTCGGCGGCGCGGCCGAAAAGCAGGCGCGCGGCAGCGATGTCTCCCAGGTCCAGTGACTGGTTGCCTCGCTTCAGCAGCGCCGCCAACAGATCGGGGGGCAATGCCACAGCCGGCTTGACAGGCGCTGTTCTTTGCGGCGGCGGTGAGGGCGCCGCCGCGGGTAGCTGGGGCTGGGGCGGCGCCGCGGCGACCGGTGCGGGCGAAGCGGGCGCCGGCCGATCGAGGTCGCCGTGCAGACCTTTATACAGAAACAGCGATGCGCCAGATACCAGCAGGCCGGCTGCGACAAGCTGCATGGCGCGCGCTGGCACGCCGGTGGAAGGGTTCTCGGACCTCGGCCGGGGTCGTGACGGGGACGGCCCCACCGCGGCCGCCACCGTCTTGGCGGTGATCATCGTATCGCCGCGCGCGAACCCTGCCGCGAGAACTGCCTCCATCAGTAGATTGGTCGTCCCCGGCAAACCGCCTGACCGAGCGATGATTAGCTTCATGGCGTCAGCCGCGATCAGTCGCCGCGTCGTGCCGCCGGCTGTCCACAACGATCTCTCGATGAACTGGCGGATTTCCGCGAACCCGAGTGTCGGCAGGCGGATGGTGTTGCGGGCGACACTGAAAAGCTGGAACAGATCGGGCTGTGTTGGATTGGGCGGCAGGTCTGTCGAATTGCCCAACACGATTACCGAACCACCTGGCTCGCTCGATGCCCGCTGCGCCAGCGATGACAGTAGGCGCACACAGTCGCCGGGCATGAGGTCGGTGTCATCGGCGAGCAGGGCTTTCCGCGGCGGATCAAGGAAGCCCCTGATCGCGTCCTCGATGTTCGTCTCGCCGGTATTTGCCGCCCCGTTCAGCACCGCGACAAGCTGGTTCAGACTTATTCGCCCGGCGGGTGGGCGGGCGACGATAATGGTGTGCACGCCGGCTTCGCCCGCGACAGTCGCGGCGGCATTCAGCGTCTCGGTTTTACCGATGCCCTCCTCGCCCTGAAGAACAATGACACCACTGCCGTTCGCCAGGTGATCAACCAGAAGGTCGAAAGCGCGCGTGTGAGAGCCAAACAGAATATAGCCAGAGCGGTCGGTGGCCTCACCGAATGGTGGCTTTGACAGACCATAGAGGTCGAGATAGTTCGCCGGCGGCCGCGGACCGGTCGGTGCGGATGGTGGCTGCGCAAAAGGCGCGGTTTTCATCAAATTTGGTGGCCGGCGCATCTCAACGATCCACGGACGTCGCTGTCGAAGTCATTATACAAGAGCTTGATGACTTTAGGTTACCGGCGAGATCGCCATCCCGTGACATATTTCTCGGGTTGTCCGAGCGCAATCTTCCGTGAAATTGACAATCCGCATGCGACAGAGCGCAACGATTTTGACCAAGGGTGTCATAATTGACTAATATTACTTTTACGATATAAGCCTTTATACGTAATAAACTTATCTGTGTGATATGTCTCATCGCCTTTATGGAACGTTTTGGTATTATGACGATATGAGATGAACATAATATTGCCAGTCTTACATAATATCGTAGAATAATAGTGCGGCTCAGTGTTATGAAATCTTAAGCAATACGATTTGGGAACTGTCAAGCGAATCACAAACTCGTGTTGACCCTGATCACGTCGCCGTGAAATTTTGCTCCCAGACATCACGTTTTCGGGAGATCAGAGATGAGCGGCACGACAAACTCGTTATTCCCTGCTGGCTATCTGAGCACCCAGGGCGGTCAGGTCGTTGATTCGACCGGTGCTATCGCCAGAATCCAATCGATCGCCTGGTTCGGCACCGAGGGGCCCGCCGGCACCTGGCTGACAGGTCTATCCAACAACAACCCGAACGATCCCGCGACCCAATCCGGCATTCAAAATGCCCTGTCAGGCATGGTTTCGGAGGGGTTCAATACCGTCCGCATCCCCTGGTCCGACGCGAACCTGCAGTCGTCGCTGCCGTTGCTCAAGCTGGTTGTCGCGGACGCCGGCAAGCTTGGCCTCCGGGTCATCTTCGACCATCACGACGATGATGGACATTACAGCCAGCAGCCCAACGGTCTGTGGTTCGACACCGGCCCAGGGTCAAATGGCACCGACGGGGGCGGCGACACCGGCACGATCTCCGCCGCTCAGTTCCAGGCGGACACGGTGACACTCGCCTCGACCTTCGCAGGAAACTCGACCGTGATCGGCTTTGATCTCGACAACGAACCGTTGGTGAACGGCGGTTCCGCGACCGGGACGGTGAACTGGGGCGGCGGCGGTCCAACCGACATCCTGGCGATGTACAACGCCGTGGGATCCGCCGTCGAGGCGGCCGATCCAGGCGCGCTCATTATCGCCGAGGGACCACAGAACTGGTCCGGCACGCTGCTGAACGGCCAATCCGGTCTGGCGACGGAGGGCGATTTGTCCGCAGCCGCGGCCAAACCGGTCACGCTGACAGTCAATGGCCAAACGGTGGCCAATAAAGTCGTCTATTCGGTGCACGAATACCCAAGTACGATCGGCGGTGAACCGACGGATTCCGGGTCTTCGTACATCCAGCAGATGAATGCCGCCTGGGGCTATCTTGAGGCCGGGAATATCGCGCCCGTTTGGATTGGCGAGATGGGCGCTTCGCTTGACGGCACGAATGGAGACAGCGCCGGCGCCGCGAACCTGGCAAACGAACAAGCCTGGGCTGCAACACTTATTCCCTATTTGAACGGCCAAGATGCCGCTCAGGGCGGCCCAAGCGTCAACACAGGATTTGACTGGTGGACCAGCGGCGGGTTCGCTGGCGGCCAGCCTGATGGCTACAACTCTGGACCCAACGGCTCAGTAAACGCCGCGCAACAGGCTATCGTCAGCCAACTGCTGACGTACTTCGCCAAGCTCACGCAGCCGTCCGGGCCGCCCGTTGCCCCGTCGGCCAACGACACGACGCTGATCGGCAGCAGCGGTGCGATCATCGACACGAGCGGCAACAAGTGGACCATCACCAGCGGCGGCCAGGTCGCGATCAACGGGGTTACTGATACGACAACGGCCGGCGTCATAGAAATGGCCTACGTCAACGGCACGATCTGGCAGGAGAACAGCAGCAACTTATGGTGGGGCAAGACCCAGGCGGGCGCAGCCTGGGGCTCCGGCACAGGCACCAGTCCGCTGCCACCCCCGCCCTCGGCCAACGCCACCGTGGTGAAGCTCGGTTCGAGCGCCGCGATCAGCGACGCCAGCGGCAACAAGTGGACGATCACCAGCGGCGGCCAGGTCGCGGTCAACGGCGTCGCGGACACGACCACGGCCCATGTCGCCGAACTGGCCTATGTGAACGGCACCGTCTGGCAGGAGAACAGCAGCAAGCTCTGGTGGGGCAAGACCCAGCCGAGCGCGGCCTGGGGACCCGGGGCGGGCACCACCACCAGTCCGCTGCCGCCCCCGGCCTCGGCCAACGACACCGTCGTAAAGCTCGGTTCAACCGCCGCGATCGTCGACGCCAGCGGCACCAAGTGGACCATCACCAGCGCCGGGTTGGTGGCGGTGAACGGGGTCGCGGACACGACCACGGCTCAGGTCGCCGAACTGGCCTATGTGAACGGCACCGTCTGGCAGGAGAACAGCAGCAAGCTCTGGTGGGGAAAAACCGATCCGACCGCAGCATGGGGCCCTGGGGCAGGCACCGCCACTAGTCCGCTACCGTCCCCAGCCTCGGCCAACGACACCGTCGTAAAGCTCGGTTCAACCGCCGCGATCGTCGACGCCAGCGGCACCAAGTGGACCATCACCAGCGCCGGGTTGGTGGCGGTGAACGGGGTCGCGGACACGACCACGGCTCAGGTCGCCGAACTGGCCTATGTGAACGGCACCGTCTGGCAGGAGAACAGCAGCAGGCTCTGGTGGGGAAAAACCGATCCGACCGCAGCATGGGGCCCTGGGGCAGGCACCGCCACTAGTCCGCTACCGTCCCCAGCCTCGGCCAACGACACCGTCGTAAAGCTCGGTTCAACCGCCGCGATCGTCGACGCCAGCGGCACCAAGTGGACCATCACCAGCGCCGGGTTGGTGGCGGTGAACGGGGTCGCGGACACGACCACGGCTCAGGTCGCCGAACTGGCCTATGTGAACGGCACCGTCTGGCAGGAGAACAGCAGCAAGCTCTGGTGGGGAAAAACCGATCCGACCGCCGCTTGGTCGCCCAGCGCCGGAACGACTACGAGCCCGTTGCCAACGACGGTCACGATCCCCTCGACACAGTCGAGCGAGACGATCAGCCTGAACCAGGTCTCGATCATCGCGACCTCAGGAAACCACATGGTGCTCATCCAAGGCACCGGCGACACGGTAAAATTGTCAGGTGGCACTGACAGCATCACAGATACCGCAGGTGGCAACACCTATGTGCTTCCGGCAGCCGCCAAAGGATACGATACGTTCACCAGCAACATCCTGACCGCCGGCGACACTTTGGATCTTCGGACCGCTCTGGCCGCGACGAATTGGACGGGAACCAGCTCGACGTTGGCAAACTACCTAAGCGTAGCCAATACAACCAAGGGCGCTGTGCTATCGATCGCGCCCACGTCGGGCGGGGTGGGCGTTGCCATCGCGACGATCAGCGGGGGCCCAACGACCACACTGTTTGCGCTGTTATCGCATGCCCTGACCTAAAGACCCGGTCGACGGAACGGCTGCCCCCGGTGACGCAAGTGATCACTGGGGGCGGTCGTTCTCATTGTTCAAGGCCAGCCAGCCGCGTCGTAGCAGGCGCAGCATATAATAGCGTTCCCGCCGTTCGGGCTGCATCAGCACCCGCACAAGGTCTGGTTGTTCCCACGGGACGTCGTGATATCCGCTGTGCAGGAAGTGACTGCCCGGATCCTCACGCCACGTGTCGGGAAAGAACACCACGATATCGCGTTCGGTGCACCGCGGCCGCTCACGGATAGGTCGGGAGGCGAGCTGCGCCACCAGTGCTTCCGCGAGATCACGTCCAGGACCCAGACGGACCGCGCAGATCGGTGTATTTCGGGGATTCATTTCAATCAGGTAAGCAGCCCCGGTCGCAGCCTCGATCATGAAATCAAAGCCGATCATGCCCGATAGACCAAGTGCCCTGACCACGCGTTTCGCGGCCTCGACCATCTCATCATTGTGGATGATCCGAGCGACCGTAGATGGGCCGGTCGCCGAGACCGTGGAAACGGACTCCGCGCAGACGGCTGCCAGAACCTCGCCTTGCCAACACGCGACACCGATATTCGCCGGCCAGCCGTCGATATAGCCTTGCACCGACATCGCAGGTCGCTCCCGACGCCACCACGAGCGGATACCGAAGTGATTGCCCTCGAGCAAAGCCTCCCGCACCGCCAGACGTCCGCTGGCCCGTCGTGTCATGCGCAGATAGGCTGTCTGCATCATTGACGCGTCGGAGATGATCCGGACGCCGAAGCCAGCCCAACTTCCGTCGGCCTTGAGAACGAACGGAGCGGCGTTGTCAGCGGTCCACCGATCCAATTCATGAATATCGGACACTGACATCGATGCCGGAACCCGCACGCCCTGCGTCTGCGCGACCGCCAACAATGCGGCGCGCGAGGTCACGGTCTCGAAATTCGCGGCGGGCGCGGTGGATTTCTCAATGAGCAATTTGATCTGCAGATGTGACGTATTCCGCCAGATCGCATGTAGATCTCGCACTGTGCGTTCATCGCAAGGAATGACCATGTCTGGCTGCAAACGAAGCAGAGCCCGTTCAAGGCTGCGCTGCGGCCAGAGCGACCGGTAAATCACTTTCTCCGACAGTAGGTTAAGCGCTCGGCCCGGATGATTAGCCGGGGAAATAAGGCTGACCTGCGCCCCGGCCTCATGGAGTTCCATAGCCAGCCGAGCAGTCGACGGCAACTGGCCGGTGGTTGCCAGCAGGATGTGCGGGTCGCGGCTTGGCCGACGCTCCATTACCGCGATATCAGTAACATGACGAACAGCCTCTTGTACAAAAGGGCGCGAGTCAAAGGTGGATGTAAATTCCGCAGGTGATAAACGCATGTCGTTGCCATCATTTACAAGTGAGTTACTGAACAAGATGCGGCCAGTGTTCGAAGCGGGTTTACGTTGCCCTTGCGTCAGAAGACCACAGGCGGAACGGCAAGAAAAGCGAATTACCCTGATGATGAGGTGCTTGTGATCAATTCGTCCGCGTCCGTGTTAGGGACACCAACACGTCCGTCAGATGATCGACGTGGCGATATCGGCGCCCGGCCACAAACCTTCGGTTGTGCCCCGCCGCATGGCGCCAAAGTGTCGAAGAACCGCCACCCCGGCGGCGGGGCCGGTCCCGAGCCGGACAAAGTGAAAGAACATCGAACTCTACCAGTGGTCGACCGCCGGCGGCGAACATCGCAACTGCTCGGGTGGAAAGTGACCGGATGTCGTGGGATGTTCGGGCACTGAGTGGCACCTGCCAAATGGGGTACCAGGCACCGAACTTGAATCAGCTACGGCGCTTCACGCTGCTTGGTCGTTGCTGGTAAGGTTCGACCGCCGCCGTGTACTACCATCTACTTTCCGACAAGCGTATGTTGGCGTCGCCCCCAAGATCGTCCAGGACGAGCGACTGGCCTGCCCGTTCTTCATGCTCTGACACTATCTGGCCGCAGGTTTGTGCCTTTAGCCAGACGCTGGGCTTGTAATCCTTGTGGGTCACCTGCGACGCCGACCCGTGTACCGGGTGGCTGCGACCTGCCCCCAAGCACCTCTAGGCAAGATCATGCGGTTCGAGCTGCTCGATCTTCTATCGAGATAAGGCCGGTCAAGGCTCGTTCGGGCGGACTTATAGATAAGTCAGAGAGCCGGCGCCAATTCGTCGTCAGGCGGCGTGCATGTGACGTCCTGCCGCTGACGGCGGCGCGACAGCCATCGATGCCCCGACACGGCCACCTGACCCATCAGCGTCCTGGCACCCGAAAAACTACTCAACAGCGTTTCAGCGTTCGCCATCCGGAACTTGAAAGCTTCTTCCCCGCGCAGAAAATCCACATGGGTCAGGCGGCGATCAAACGACCAGCGCGCATATTCGACAATGAGGATGGTGCCGGGAGAAGCACGTTCGTAGGCCATATCATAAGCCGTGAAGTAAGCCTCCATGCGTCCAGCGTAAACGAAATTGATCGACGCCGCGGCGATCTTGCCACCGCATTCCAGCAAGAAGATCCTTGCCAGGCCTGACTGCAGCGCTTTGTCCAGAATAGCACGCAGGACCAACATATCGCCGCCGAGCAGCGGTGAAGCGGGATCATTGATGCGAAGCCATGCCTGCTTAAGATCCATGATGTCGTCGATTGTGACGTCACAGTTTTCAGACTGCTCGACGAGCCGAAATCCGACGTCACCACCAAGCTCCGCGAGGATACGCTTGCCTCGGGTATGGTTGTTGCGGCCCTTTTTATTAAGCGACCGGAAAAACGCCTCCCCGTCCGACCACTGGTTCTCGATGCGCATACAGCGCTCTTCGCGATCGCCATATTGCAGTTGGCTGCCACCGCGGGCGAGTTGGTTGAGAAACTGACGGGATTTGGCCTCCGGCCGTATCTGCTGCAGACTGATGAGGTCAAATCCACCGAAACGGCGCAGCCGGTCCCAGAGCAGAGACAGGACCGATGCAGCATCGCAGGCGGCGTCAATCAAGCAATCGCAGTAGTCACTGAACAGCTGCGCTGCCCACGACAGGACACGCAATCCCGAGCGACGATGCACCGCACAAGGCATCGCTGCGCAAAGTTGGTCGCCGTCCCATGCAAGCGCGATCTGGAGCCGGATATCCCGACGATCCTTTACGCCGATCAACCACCCGGATATCCACTCATGGCTTTGAAAGATGTAGCCGCTCGATCGCTCCCAGAGCTGCTGCCACGCGGCTTTGATCTCGTCGAACCGCGCGACGTCGGTAACGATCTCGGTTTTCAAAGTCACACCGCTTCTCCAGCATGATGGTCGGAACGAACGGTTCCTCTGTGCGGGGTGATCAATCCGACGCGGCCGGCAATCTTCTTTAGCGGAACAACATGCAGCTTGTAGAGGGATTGGTACTCATCATGCTCGTCGTCGGTCAGTCCAAAAACGAAATCCTCGTCTGGCTCCGGTACCACCAAGGTGCCGAAGAGGCGGTCCCAGATGCTTAGGGTCAGACCAAAATTCTTGTCCCAATGTTTCTCCGCGACGCTATGGTGAAGCTGGTGATAATGCGGGCTGAGCAGGATCGCGTTCAGATGACGGCCGTAAGATAGCTTTAGATGAGTATGGCGAACGAAATCCATCATCAGGATGATGTTGCGCAACGCGTAGACATTGATGCCGAAGACGGTCAGTTCCACCGGATCCAGCGCAAAGAACAGCCAGATGCCGTAGCAGAGGCCAGGGATCAGGCCATCCCACCAGCGGTTCATGATCTCATCGATGGGATGAACACGATCCTTTGTCACCCCGATCATCACCTGAGCAGAATGGTGGACCTTATGAAGTTCCCACAGGATCGGGAACCGATGCTGCATACGGTGATACAGATAATAAGAAAGGTCATAAGCGATCAGCATTGAGACGGTGAACACGACTAGCATGACCGGGCCCGCAGGTCCGACCGGGTGACTAGGTGGTCCGAGGATGGCGCTTAAGAGCCAATACGCACAGTGCCCGGCGACAACGGTGGATATAACCAGCGGCAGTACCAGAAGTGGCATGAAGATCCGGCGGGACAGCCAAAACAAGAAATCCGCCCGCGCCGACGGATGGTGCAAGATACCAGCCGGCAGAAAGTGGCGAAAAAACTCTTTGACGGACCAGCGACCGGGATTGCTTCGGATGAAGGTGACCAGACCGGCGAACAGGACGGTCGCCCACAGCAGCAATATAGTAATGCCGTTTTCGCCAGACAGGTGATGCCAGGCGATACCCCAGAACCGATGAATATACGATTCGATGTTAGCCATTTTAAAGCACCATCGCGGATTGTTTGGCGGTCGTGATGCGCGGCACCCAGGCGCCGATGCCCCTTAGATGGTCGGCAAGCCGTAACGCTGTAGCAACAACCGTCAATGTGGGGTTGGCCTGACTAGATGTGGGGAACACAGCAGCACCCGCGACATATAAATTGTTAACGCCAAACACCTTTCCGTCAGCGTCAACCACGCCCGAGGTAGCACTCGCTCCCATCCGCGCTGTGCCGATGTGATGTCCACCGTAGGCCCCGTCCCGACGCACGACTGTTTCGATATCCGCCTCATCCGGCGCCAGCGTGAGGCGCCCGATCCCCTGCTCCGCCAGGTCCTGACGCAGCAGATCGAACGACTTTGCGACGGTCTCGACATCCAGCCGACTATACTGCCAATCGATCCGCACCTGGCGGTTGCCGAAGCGGTCAACCGCCGTGCCAAGATCGATGCGGCTATCCGGGTTGGGCGCCTGCTCGGCATGGAAGTCCAGGCTGAACAAATTGGTGCGCGGACGAATGATGATCGATGGAAATTTACGTTCCGCCAGTGTTCGGTCGCGCAGCCAGTGGCCCAGGAAACGAATGGTGGAGAAGGGATCGGCCGCCGCGTTCACCCCATGGCGCAACCATGCCGTCGCGGTTGGCGGTTTGTCGCTGACAAGCCGCTTGGCGTACTCGTAGCTGATGAACTTCTGGGCCAGGAAGATTGCCGAAAGCGGCCCGGTCCGATGCCCGGGATCGGTGATACGGGGATGATGCAGCCGAAAAACCGCGTTGCCCAATCCCAGTTGCGCCTGGATATCGGGTCGCAGAGAGATGCGCCGGCGACAGTAGGTTCCATCCGCCGCCACATCATAGCCATGCCATACGCCATCCCGCGGTCCATCCACCTGAAGGCTGCCGACCGTGCCGGCGACGTGGCACATGTAGAACCGACCGACCAGGTCGTTCGCGTTGCCGATACCACCGGCATGCACGTCATCCGAGGTCAGCAGCAGTCGAGGCGTCTCAATGCCGCCCATCGCCAGAATGAACTGGTCCGCCGCCACCGAGAAACCGATGTCCTTGTTGTTACGGACGTCGATACCTTCGATGCGACTGCCATCACGTGAGGCCTGAAGACGCGTCACGGTCGCGCGCAGCAGAACCCGGACGTTCGTCGCCGCCCGGAGGCGTGTCTGGTACCGCTTGCCAAAATTTGTTGGGCAACTAAATCGTTCAATACCGTTCAAATTGAAGTGGCGAGGGGCGAAGCCTCGGATCAACGGCCGCATTCCGCGCGGCAATGCCAAGCGCGCATCATATTCGCATTCGCCGGCTTCGCACAGCGCGTTGGCGGCCGGATAATATCGCTGCACGTCCTCATAGCCAATCGGCCAGCCCGAGTGGTCCATCCATGGCCTGGCTTCAAAATCAATCGGATCCAGCGGGACGCAGCGACCGCCCCAGATCGAAGTGCCCCCGCCCAGGCACCGTTGGCGGTATTTGTCCGGCGGGCTGTGCAGTGCTTCGTCCACCACTTCGCCAGCGTTCAAGCTCTGCGCCTGATCGCTCGGTTCGAGGTTTCCCGATTCCAGCAGCAGGATGCTTTTGCCGGTCTTGGCCAGTTCCAGCGCCAGCGTGATGCCAGCCGGGCCGCCGCCAACAACGCAGATATCCGCTTGTACAATCGCGTCGCGAACGATCTCGTCAGCGTCCTGGATCATCACTAACCTCCTGCACCGGCGGCCAGGCAGACCGCCGCCTCTTCCCGTCCCGCGGTGTCAACATCGCATAAAGCGATCCAACCGACCGTGCGAACGCTTCCATGGTGAAAAGCCGATCATAAAGGTCAGCACCCGCCGCGGAGAGATCCGTCGCAAGACCAGGCCGGTCGATCAGCGTGACGATTGCTTCGGCAATGCCGTCTTCGTCTCCAGGCGTTACGAACAACGCAGTACGTCCGTCCTGCAGCACCTCCGGTATGGAACCCACCGGTGTGCAGATCACCGGCGTGCGCGACGCCAGCGCCTCGAGGATCACCAGCGGCAATCCCTCATCATAGGCGGGCAGGATGAGGGCGTCGGAATTGACCATCAAAGCCCTGGCCTCGTCCTGGCTAAGCCAGCCGGTGAATGTGACCCGGTCAGCGAGACCAAGATCGCTGGCCATCGAGCGATAGGCGTCAACTGGACCGCCGCCCGCCATGGTCAGGTGAATATCGCGCGTCTTCATGGCCGGCATCGCGACGGCGCGCAGTAGATCCTTGACGCCCTTCCGCTCCAACAGGTTACCGACGAAGAGCAGCCTGAACTGTCCATCGCGAGGCGTCGTTCGCGGGCTCGGGCTTGTCGCCGGCACACCGTTGTAAACCACTCCGACCCGACTGTGCCTGACCTGGAACGTGTCGATCACCCAGCGCCGCCACACCTCGCCCAAAACAACGCAGTGGTCGGCGCTGCGGAACATCCACCGAAGCAGTGACCGCCCGATCGGGCCCATCGCATCATGAAACTGCACGATCTGGGCGGCATGGAGATGCAGCAGCACGTGCCCGCCGGCCAACTTTGTCGCCGCCAGCAGAACCCCTTTGCGATAGACGCTGCCGCGCTCCGCCAAATTGAGGTGGACAACGGCAAGGTGCCCGCGGATGCCCTCGAGAAAGATGCGTCCGACCGCGAGCGCCAGGAACAGCGGGGAGAGCGCGATCGAGCCCCCGCCCCGGGATTCGAGACGCCGCAAATCAAAACGACCCGAAGGATCATGACGCATCGAGGCGAGGTAGGCCATGATGCTACCCATGCCGCCACCGACCTGCCCGTACGGGCACGCGAGGAACACCGTGCGGCGGTTGCTCATGTGACAGCAAGCTCGTTCAGGCCTGCCCCATGCGCGAGCGACGCGGCGATCATGCGGCCGGGCGACGTGCGCGGCAGTGCCAGAGCCGCTTCCGCCGCGGAGCAATCGATGCGGATATCCTGCCGCCACAACGCGGCAAGCGATGGCGTGATCGCCTCGGTCGCCGGAGAGCGAATGGCCATGGCCGCGATCTTGCGCATCGGCGCCAGCAACTTTGTTTCCAATCGCAACGCGCGCGAGGAGATGCGACGAACCGGCACGGTGCCGAGAGCTTTGGCGAAGGTGACAAGAAACTCGTTCCAGGTCAGTTCAGCGGAGCTGGAGACGTTGAAGGTCCTGCGGGAAATATCCGGCGCGTCGATGGCAGCAACGATCGTCGCGACGACGTCGTCAATGAACGCGAGGTTGCAGCATCCGTCGCCGGCGCTGCCAAGATCGCCAATCCGGTGTGCCTGCAGCAGGCGTGCCAGCCGCACCGTCCACTGCGGGCTATCTGGCCCGAACACGCAGGTCGGGCGGAGGATAACCGCATCACCTCCATCATCGACATACTTCCGGATAATGCGCTCGCAGTCGATTTTAGCCTGGCCGTATGAGCTGACCGGAGTGACCGGTGCATGATCCTCTGTTACCGTCCCGGTGGCGGCGCCATAGACCGCCATGCTGCTCAGAACGATGATTCTGCGCGGTGGGCAGACACGCGCCACTTGGCATAGCACCTCGGTCGAGCGTACCATTACCTTGTCGCTACCTGAAATGCAGTCGATCACGCAGTCAATGTCACGCATTGCGCCGCGAAGGCTGTCAGGATTGGTAGCATCGACGGCAAAGGCCGACCGGCGCGACACCGCCACAGGATGATAGATCGGACTTCTCGACAGCACGTCGACGACCCGTGAGCCGATATAGCCCGACGCACCCAGAACCAAAACGCGCTTTCGCGAAAAATCGACGGTGTCGAGCATGAGTAATCATCCGAATGCTGCAATAAGTAGATACGCCGGCTCAAGCAGAAGCCGTCGTGGTAGTCCTGGTGCACTTGCTGGCAAGCAGAAGATGTATGCACCGTGCCATCTTCGGAAAGCCGTTCTTTATCTTCGGGCCACAGCTCGCCGACACGAGGTGCATCCGATTTTCGGATGCACCTCCGGCCGTGGCTAGAGCCGTGTTTAAGCCGGAACCACCAGTACCGAGGAGGATGGTCCGCCGATCGCCCGCATATCGGGCACCGAAGCCAGCACCGTTAGCCCGGTATCCATCTCCAACGCCTCCGGGCGCAGATATATCGCCCGGAAGAAGTGGGACATCAGGATCGATCCGACCGAAAGGAGCAGACTGACGACGATCCCCGCCAGCAGAACGAGCCGACGCGTAGCCTCGGGTATGGCCGGGACGCGGGGCGGCTGGATGACGCGCACCGAAGACTGGCGATGCGCTTCGACGGCCTCAACGGTTTGCCGCTCATCAAGAATCTTCGTGACTGCTCTGTAATTATCTTCCAGGATCGCCCTGTTGCGTTCTAGCTGATGCAGTTGCAGTTCATCGGCATCCAGCGCGCTGACCTGCCTGTTCAGTCCTGTAAGCTGCGCCGCGATAGAGTCATGTCCAGCCAAGCTGGATCGCAGATCGGCCTCCGTCTTGTTTCGGTCGGTCTGAACTCCATAGGCCTGAGTAGCCTGCATCCGAGCGATGTCCGTCTGCCGCTCAAGCATTTGACGACGGGCCTCATCGACGGCCGGAGAGCCGCGATAGCGCGTTTGTGCATCCTCTTCGCGTTGATGATAGGCTTGCACCATGCCCTGTAGCGCCGACGCCGCGTTGGGATTGCCCTTCCGACTGCCCGCCACCGTGCCAAGCTGAGAATTTAACTGCGACAAGCGAGCGGTCTGCTCGGCAATCGTGGCCTCTGACTTCGTCAGCGCCATTTCCTGATCACCTTGCTGCTTCAGCAGGATCGCCCGCCGCTCGGCGAAGTTGCTGATGTCGTGCTGCTGCTTGAAGCTCTGAAGGGCCGCATCGGCATCGGCGAGTTGCTTGGCCACCACGTCCTGCTGCACCTGCACGATGGGGGCCTGGATGTCGCCATACAGCTTCGTCCGAAGGACAAGGTACTGAGACTCAAGGATCCGTAGCGCATCGGCGGAAACGTTCTTGTCCGGGTTCGTGAATGTCAGGCCGATGACGCTCGACTTCTTGTCAACTGTTATTGTCAGGTTATGCGTGAAAGCGTCAACCGCCTGCGACATCGGATCAGCCGGGCCTACGCCTGTGGATTTCTCCGTCATACCCAGGGTATCAGTCACGAAGCGGCGCACGTCGGCGAACCACTTCTGTATCGGACCGGGCTGCTCCAGCAATTTCGGGTACATCTTGCCGATGCCGATCTCGCGAATGACGGTTCGGTGCAAGTCGTCGCTGCCGAGAATGCTTGATTCGGTCCTGAGCACTTGCTCGGCATCGACACCGCCGCTATTGACAAATTGCTGACCTGCGGCCGGTCGAAACGAATGTTCGGTTCCGAGCAGCACCAGCAAGCTTGATTTGGCCTTGTAGTTTGGCTGTATCTGAACAGCGATGAAGATGCTCAGTGCCATGATGCAGAAGAAGATCAGAAAAACGCGGGCCTTCTGCGACAAAGCCGTCAGCATCAGATCACGCATCACCAGGCGAGCTGGAAGGGCGAGGGTTTCGTTCATGATGGGGATCCTGCCGAATTCACATACAGGGGGCGGTCGGACGATGGGCGGTCGACCAATGGTTCAGAGCGGTGAGGCGGCATATTCATGAGCGGCCGGCCCGCAGAATGTTCAGCTGGTCTTCAATGACCGCGAAGCTAAACCCGATTGTCGCGGTGACATACCGCTTCGCCAGGCGCGAAGGTTCCTGTCCGACCCGCCATAGCCACTCCATGCCGATGGACTGCCACCTGGACGATGCGCGCTGGACCAGTCCCAGCTCGATCTTGACCGCTTGGCCAACACAGAAAGCCCAGCATGGCGGCAGGATCGATCTATAATTATCGACAAAAACCTCGCTGCGCGGCGCACCCACCGCCATGATCAGGACCGTTGTGCCGTTTGCCTTGATTTCATCCGCCAGCCGCGCGCAGTACTCGTCATTTCGTTCGAAGCCGAACTCCGGAACAACGGCGACGCTGGCGACCGCGGATCGTGTTGCCCAGGCTTCGACCGCCAGCCTGGTCGTCACCGTGTCGACCACAAAGAAGAAACGTTGATGCGCCGGATAGGGTGCCATGCGCATCAGCTCGGCGGTGATTTCGCATCCTGTCACCCGCGGGACCGGAAGGCCTCGGAAGCGTGCGTAGGCTTGTACGGGCCAACCGTCACACACGATGCGTGCGGCATTTCGGTACGCCCGCGCCAGAGCAGGTGAGCGGCGGATCGTCGCGATATGGTCGATATTGGGCGTTACCACCAGCGCAACGCCATCGGTGGGTGGCTGATCAATCGCCACGCGGGCGATGTCATGCGCGGACTCCATGCTGAGATCGAGGCCGAAGGGACGAACCGCGCTCATGCTGATGCCGCCCAAGAGCGATGGGGCGCCATGGCCTTGAACAAGGTCATGTAGCGGGACGCACACGCAGCATAACTGTACTCACCAGCCCGTTGGCGCAGCGTGTCAGCTGGAAACCGCTCACGTAACGTCTCCACTTCATCCATTGCCTTTGCCAACGCCTCGGGGTCGTGTGGCTCGACCAACAGGCCGTATCGGCCGTGATCCATGATTTCTGCCGGCCCATGCTGGCAGCGGGTGGAGATCACCGGCGTGCCACATCCCAGAGCTTCGACAATGACATTACCGAAGCCTTCACCGCGGGAACTCAGCAGAAAAGCGTCGGCCTGGCGAAAGAAGGGAAGAGCGTTCGAGCGAAAGCCGAGGAAGTCGACCGCTTCGGTCAGTTTGAGCTCGGCCACCAGCTTGCCAAGCGCCTCGCGGAGTGGCCCAACGCCTAAAATGATCAGACGGCTGTCGATCCGCCGCCGGTGAATCGCCAGCGCCCGGATCATCGTTTCATGATCTTTCTGCGGGACGAGGCGCCCCGCGGTGACGAACACGCGCCGCTCAGGCTGATGGAACCACGGGTGCTCGGCGGGTTCCTCGCAACGAGCCTGGAAATCCGGGCCGACCACCGGATTGCTGATGGTCAACACGCGCTCCCGCGGCAGTCTGCCGATCGCCTCCAGCTCCGCCGCGACGCCCTCCGACACTGCCACCGCTCTGCTTATCAACGGTGACAAGGTCCGGTATGACAGGCCGACAAATCGGTACAACCAGCTTTCCTGCGCGGTTGTCCGCGAAGTGATGGGATTGTGCTGGCAGATCACCACCTGGGTCCCGCTGAAACTGATGCCTTTCGCGAGCAAGGCGGCCACATTGTTGAGGTCAACGTTTGACAGCAAAATGTCCGGCTTATGCTTGCGCAGAAACAGTGCCAGCTTCGGGACGTCCATCAAGGTGCGTGAACTGGCAAGGTCTACCAGACGCACACCCGCGGGCACCTGGTCCAGCAATTGCCCACGCAGCTTATGCAGCACCAAGGTCACATCGGCGCCGTGACGACGAAACTCTTCGGCGATGATCAGGCTCTGCCGCTCCGCCCCGCCGCCGGCGAGGTCGTGCAGGTAGATTGCTACCGACATCGCTCTCATGCCGCGGCTTGAGGTCGATGCCTTCGACAGATGCTTGGCAGGGACGGCCGTTACCGAGACGGACATGTTCAATGGACCCCCGCTCCGGAGAAAAGACGGGATGTGCGATCCAGAAGTTTCCGCCGAAACATACCCAAGTCAAATACGAAGCGCTTGCCGTCCAGCCAAAACCGCTCACCGTCATGCGCCAAGGTGTGCAAGCCATCCGGGAAAGGTCCGGACCTGTCGGGACGCAGAACGGTGACCAGGACTTCATCAAACTCAGTCTCGCTCAGCGCCTTGATTTCATGCACCGCGACCGCGGCTCCGTAGGTCGAGGCGCAGTCCTGAGCAGGGCGAAACAGCCGACCATCGATGGTGAACAACAGGCCAGCGGGGCGGGCGCCCCGAATGTCGATCTTGACGGGCCACCGAGCGTGCGGGGTCCAGGGACCAGTTAATTCAGATGCATGCAGCAGGCAGAGGTTGTCGTGTCCGCCCAAATCCAAATCGGTGCAAGCGAGCCAGTAGAGCCCGTTCCAGCGGAACAACGTCGAGTCTGCCAATCTTGAATGAGGCGCGACCTCACAGACCGAGACCAGCGCACCGTCATTCTCCAGTCGGTAGATCCGGGTTGCGCCACGTCGCGGCGCTTCCGGTATGCAATAGAGGATGTCGCCATCGCGAAAGGTACAAGGATAAGAGTGATGATATCCATCGTCCAGCACCACTGAAGGAGTGCCCAAGGTCCCACTGGTCTCGGTGACCGTCACGATCCGGCCAACGCCACCGTCGAGCGGCATCTCCTCGCACAAGATGCGGCTGGTGCCGGGCCAAGGGAACGGGTCTGCCAGATAGCGATGCCCGGCTTTAGGCCGGTACCATGTAATCGCCCCAAGCCCACCGCCTCGCAAGACATGATCGACGGTCGCGGTGGCGGTCCCCACGCTCCACCATTCCGCCATGAAGCGGTCATGACATTTCGCCAGCGCGGCATCCAGCCAGCCTGGCACGCCGTGAGGCCGACCGGGCGTTGCCGCAGCTGCCGGACCTCGCCCACGACCCAATGCCGCGTCACGGACGAAGCGCATCGCCAAGCGATCGACCGAGGCCTTGAAGGCTGCATACGGTCCGCGTGTTCCCAGTGTGCCTTCGTCCAGAATCTCCGGCATGTTCGAACCGGGCTGATACTGCACCAACCGGAGCGTCATGGCATAAGGTGACCGGTGCCAATGGCGGCCCAGCAGCCCAGGCCGATTGAGGCTCTCGCTGAACTCTGTCTCCAACCGCCACACAAGTGCATCGCACGGTGGCGTACAAGCGGGCTCGAATCGCGGAATGATCGCTTCGGTCAGCGCCGTGTCGGCCATTGCGGCATCGACAATGCCAGAATTGTCGATGCCCGCCAGCACCACAACGAACGGCGCCCTGCGAACGGCAGGCCAAAGATTGGCGTCCGCCCAAGAGGGAAAGATGCCCGTCGCGGTGTTCATGTCAGCGCCGGCCCATCCAACGCGGCATCACGCTTCGTTCACGGTTGAGAACAACGCCAACGGTCTGTCCGCCCAACCGTTCGAGCAGCGACTTGGCGTGCTCGATCTCCCACTGCTTGGTACGCCCCGCGGCAACCACGAGTACCGAACCATCGCAATAGCGTGACACCGCGGCGGACTCCGGCGCTTCGGTCGGCGGTGTATCCAAAACGATCACCGGGTGGGTTGCCCGCAGCATATCCAGCATTGATTGTAGCCGGTCGCCGCCCAGCGCCAGCAATGGCCGCTCCCCGGGGCCGAGACGCGCCCACAGCAGGTTCTTTGCATCGCGAGCGGACGTTATGGCTTCGGTCAAAGGCAAGCCGCGACGCAGTGCATCATATAGTGTTGGCGGCGCCAATTCAGCCGCGCCGCGCCGCGGCTTGGTGTTGAAGGCGTTGCAGTCGATATACAGCACCGGCTGCGCGCAATCGTCTGCCGCGACCCGCGCATAGCCGGACGCGACGGTGCTCGACCCGGTTCCTGGCGTTGGTGAGATAAATTGCACCACCAACGGCATAGCGCTGGTTCGACGCGCCTCGATGGCGTAGTAAAGTTGCACGAACGACGGGTGGTGGCGCGAAATCGCGCCGATGCCAATCCGCACGGGAGCCAGGGCATGCTCCTCGGCCGGCTGAGCAACCGGCGTCGATTTTCGAAGGATCGTCAGCTCGGGGTTCGATAGCCTGTTCACGTGGGACTTCTCCAAACCAGGTTTGGGCTTCAATCGAAATGACCGCGCCTGTGCCTTAAGGAAACAAGCTAAAGGTTATTGAGCCTTTTGCGAAATCAAAACGCATTGTCATCGGCAAAAACCAGCCTCGCGGTCCGCCACAAGATCTTGAGGTCGAGGGTCAGCGACCAATTCTCGATATAATACAGGTCGTGGTTCACCCGGTGGACGATCTTGTCCACACTATCGAGTGCGCCGCGATAGCCATTCACCTGCGCCCAACCGGTGATTCCCGGCTTGACACGATGGCGTGAAGAGTACACCGGTACGGCTTCCTCCAGCGCCAGACCCCCAGCGGTAGTCGCGAGCGCATGCGGGCGTGGGCCGACGAGGGACATATCGCCCCTGAGGACGTTGAAGAGTTGCGGCAGTTCATCCAGGCTTGTCTTGCGTAGCCATGCACCTGCCGGCGTGACCCGCTTGTCGCCTCGAAACGCCTGCTGGCTGGCATCGGCATCCGCCAGGTGCGTGTACATCGAGCGGAACTTAAACACCTCGATCACACGGTTGTTGTAGCCGAGCCTGCGCTGGCGGAAGAAGATCGGGCCTTTTGAGGTGAGTTTAATAACCGTCGCGATGGCCAGGAGCACCGGCGATATGAAGATGAGCAGGGCGCTCGATAGGGCAACGTCCTCCCCCCGCTTTATGAATGCGCGCCAGCCGCCGATCGGCCTCGTGCAGGCCATCAACAGCGGCAGGTCGAACGCGCGGCCCGCGCGCCTGGGCGGAAGGTGCAATGCATCCATACCGGGATAGATCATGCCCGGATAAATGTAGACGTCGATCGGTGACATCGAGACACGCTGTATGATCTCGCGCATCTGCTCGCCTGCCGACCATGGCATGGCCACGAGAACGGTATCCACGGCATCCTGGCGGATCATTCGCTCGAGCGCGGCGAGATCGCCGCAATGCGGCAGTTTGCCAAAGGTCGGCTGCAGCCCGGTTGTCGCAGCGTGTTCCACCACCCCGATCACATCGAAGCTGTGACGCGTGGTGGTGCCGAGGCGTAACAGCAGATCACGAATTGGCTGCTGCTCCCCGATGATCACGGTTCGGTTCAGCGGTTCCGGCCCGGCAAGCAACCGCAGGCGCAGCAGGCGGGCGCCCACCAATGCGAAGAAGCCAAGCACCAAGAACGCTGGTATCCAGGCGCCGTGCGATGTCATGCTCATGTGGTCAAACCCCGGCGCGAGATTCCCATCGCCCGACAGAGAGGCAACGCAGAAGGTCGAGAGCGTGCCGATCGCCACCGCCTGCAGCCAGGCCACGACAATCCTCTTCCAGGGCGGTTGACGGCTCACCACTTCCGCCGGTGCGTAAAGCCCCCGCTCAAAGAAACTCAGGCTCATGCCGATCGTCAGGCAGGCCAGGGGGATGACGACCGCAGTGGACGTGATTCGCCCAACGGAATTGAACAGCATGTAGCATAGCAGGGCGGCACCAGCGGTCACCAAGGCATCAAGTGCGACAAGACGCAGTGTCAGGCTTGCCAAGCGCAGA
>CBDIBR010000001.1:0-13106 GCA_965276975.1 Rhodopila sp. | reverse complement strand
TGGCGAATGCCGGCGGCGACACGGTGAACTCGATCAAGCAGGCGAACGAATTCGGCTTGAACAAGTCGATGAAGATGGCGGCGCTGCTGATGTTCATCACCGACGTGCACGCGCTTGGGCTGGATGTCGCGCACGGGCTGAACCTGACCGAGAGTTTTTACTGGGACCTGAACGATCGCACCCGAGCGTTTACCAAGCGGGTGCTGCCGAAGACGCCGAGGAATTATCCGAACATGGCTCATGCCGGCTGCTACTCGGCGACGCTGCACTACCTTAAGACGGTGGCGGAGATGGGTGCGGCGGAGGCGAAGAAGGATGGCGTGGCCACGGTGAACCGGATGAAGGCGATGCCGGTCGAAGACGATTGCTTCGGCATGTCGAAGATCCGCGAGGACGGGCGCAATCTGGTGACGTCGTATCTGTTCGAGGTGAAGCAGCCGTCGGAGAGCAAGGCGCCGTGGGATTACTACAAGCTGGTGGCGACCACGCCGGGCGACGAGGCGTTCCGTCCGCTGGCTGACGGCCACTGCGCTTTCATAAAGGCCTGAGATCGGGGGACCGCATGGCCGGGCAAGCGTCATGATCATGATCTTCGGGATTCCCGGCCCGCTGCTGTTCGGGCAGTTGCTGCTGGGGCTGATCAACGGCGCGTTCTACGCCATGCTGTCGCTTGGGCTGGCGGTGATCTTCGGGCTGCTGAACATCATCAACTTCGCCCATGGGGCGTTGTTCATGATGGGCGCATTCGCCTCGTGGATGCTGCTGAACTACCTGGGGATCGGCTACTTTCCGTCGCTGATCCTGGCGCCGTTGCTGGTCGGCATCATCGGGGTGGTACTGGAGAAGACCATCATCAGCCGGCTGTACAAGTTGGACCATCTTTACGGCCTTTTGCTGACCTTTGGCATGGCGCTGGTGATCGAGGGGTTGTTCCGCAATGCCTATGGCAGTTCCGGGCTGCCGTATCGCATCCCCGACATCCTGCAGGGCGCGGTCAATTTGGGTTTCATGTATCTGCCGATCTACCGGGGCTGGGTGGTGGTGGCGGCGCTGGTGGTGTGCCTGACCACCTGGGCGATCATCGAGAAGACATCGCTGGGCGCCACGCTGCGGGCGGCGACGGAGAATGCCCCGCTGGTGCAGGCGTTCGGGGTCAACGTGCCTCGGCTGATCACGCTGACCTACGGCGCGGGGGTGGCGCTGGCGGCGTTCGCCGGGGTGCTGGCGGCGCCGATCTACTCGGTCAATCCGAACATGGGAAGCAGCTTCATCAACACGGTGTTCGCCGTGGTGGTGATCGGCGGCATGGGGTCGATCATGGGGTCGATCGTGACCGGGTTCGGGCTTGGCGTGGTCGAGGGGCTGACCAAGGTGTTCTACCCGCAGGCCTCGGCCACCGTGGTGTTCCTGGTGATGGTGATCGTGCTGCTGGTCAGGCCGCGCGGGCTGTTCGGGAAGGCGGCCTGAGATGGCGGGTTTCTCCCGCGGGCAGACGCATGGGATGTTCGGCTTCTCGCGCGCGCAGGCGATCGCCTTCGTGGTGATGGTGGTGGTGATCGCGGTCAGCCCGTTCGTGCTGTATCCGGTATTCCTGATGCGGGTGCTGTGCGCGGCGCTGTTCGCCTGCGCGTTCAACCTGATGATCGGCTATGTCGGGCTGCTGTCGTTCGGCCATGCGGCGTTTTTCGGCATGGGCAGCTATGTGGCGGCGTGGACGATGAAGCACTGGCATGTGGATGCCTCGATCGCGATCATCTTCGGCGGGTTGACCGGGGCGGCGCTGGGGCTGGTGCTGGGGTATCTGGCGATCCGCCGGTCGGGCATCTATTTTGCCATGATCACGCTAGCGCTGGCGCAGATGGTGTATTTCTTTTGCCTGGAGGCGCCGTTCACGGGTGGGGAGGACGGCATCCAGCAGGTGCCGCGCGGGCATCTGTTCGGGTTCATCGATCTGAATAACGATATGACGATGTATTGGGTGACCGCGGCGGTGTTCATTGGGGGTTTTCTGCTGGTGCACCGGATTATCCACTCGCCGTTCGGGCAGGTGCTGAAGGGGATCCGGGAGAACGAGCCTCGGGCGACTTCGCTGGGGTACCGGACCGACGATTACAAGCTGATCGCGTTCGTGTTGTCTTGCACGATCGCCGGGGTGGCGGGGGGAACCAAGGCGCTGGTGTTCGGCATCGCGACGCTGACGGATGTGAATTATCCGACGTCGGGCGAGGTGGTGCTGACGACGTTGCTGGGCGGGCTGGGGACGGTGTTTGGGCCGGTGGTGGGTGCGGGGGTGGTGACGACGATGGAGAACTACCTGGCGCAGTTCGGCGCCTGGGTGACGGTGACGCAGGGGGCGATCTTCATGATCTGCGTGCTGGCGTTCCGGCGGGGGATTATTGGCGAGTTGGGGGCTTGGTTGAGGATTTCGCTTTAATCGGCCGTGACCGGGAAATCAGGCTGGCCAGCAAGGTAATCACGCGCGCCGGGACCCCGCCTCGAGTTCGTCGCAGTTCGCTGTCAGCAGATCATCCAAGGCGACGGGGCACGCCGCGGGTGGAATGCGCGGCCGCCTGCCGCCGTAACGGAGCGGGTCGATTTGCAAGACTGTCCCGGCATAGATCGCCGCGAGATCGATTTTCTGCCGCATCGATGGCGCGAAGCGTCGTTGTGCCTCGGTTTGAAAGGCAACGATCTCGCTGCGCCAATGGCTGCCGGTGGCGAGTGAAGGCGAGCCGTGCAATTTGAGCAGATGCACGATGATTTGCCCGAGGTAGGACTGCACTCCGTGCAATTTGGATGGCCCCACGCCCTCGATCTCCTCGACAACGTGCGCCCAGTCGATGTCGTTGACCCGCTCGCCGCTCGCGGCGCGCCGCAGCAACGTCGCCTGATGCTCCGACCAGGCCAGCACATCGCGGTCATAAAGATCGTCGGGCATGGCATCCTTACAACGAACCGCATCGTCGCATTCCAGATTGCTTGCCACGGGACAGCTTCGGGGAGCGGCGGGTGCTGGAGGTAACCGAGATGGCAAATGACGTCCGCGAGACCGTTAGCGGACGGCGAACAAGGCCTCCATATGCTCGGGGGATTTGGTCAGCAGGTCGGCGACGGTCACCGGGCAGTTTTGGGGAGCTGGCGCGGCGGGCCGGCCAGCGTATCGAAGCTTGCCGACCTGCGCGGCCGCGAGACCATAGAGCTGCGGCAAATCGATCCTTTGGCGCATTGACGGGGCGAAGCGCCGACACAAGTCGGCTTGGAAAGCAACGATTTCGGCCCGCCAGTGACCGGCTGTGCTGCGCTTGGGCCAACCGTGCAACTTGAGAAGATGGACAAGGATTTGTTGTAGCAGCGACTGCACTGCGTGCAATTCGGAGAGTCCCACGTCCTCGATCTCCTCGACCACGTGAGTCCAGTCGATGTCGTTGACCCGCTCTCCCCGCGCGGCGCGGCGGAGAAGCATGGCCTGATGTTCGGACCAGGCTAGCGCATCACGGTGATAGAGGTCGTCCGGCATCGTGTTACCATAGCGATGGTTTGGGCCACATTCCAGCAGAGCCTGATGGCGGGAACGGTGCAGGCTCCGCCTACATCCCCAGTGCGCGGCGGTAGATGTCGAGCATGGTCTCCTGCTCCTCGACCTCGGCGGCTTCCTGTTTGCGGATGCGGATCAGTTGGCGCAGGACCTTGACGTCGAAGCCGGCGGACTTTGCCTCGGAGTAGATGTCCTTGATGTCGCTGGCGAGGGCCTTGCGCTCTTCCTCCAGGCGTTCGATTCGTTCGACCAGGCTGCGCAGGCGATCGGCCGCCACTCCGCCGGACTTGATGTCTTCCTCGCTGACCGGCTTCGCCATCGTTGGGTTCGTCTCCGCTGCCACAGGGGCGGCGGGGATAGCTTCGGCGGCCAGCGGGGTCAATGCCCAAACGACCGCGATCGGCACCCGCTGGCGTCGAGGTCGGGTCGCGGGTGGGATGCTGCAACGCCTGGCACCGGCGTTGTCCGCGATGCCTGTCCGGACCGGTGCGCCTTCAGTGCGTCGGGTTGGCCTTGCTGAAGGCGGCGTTCTGCTGTGGCGAGGCCTCCGCCTGATACTGTGCCTGCCATTCCTTGTAGGGCATGCCGTAGACGATCTCGCGGGCGTCGGGATCGGCGATGGAGATGCCTTGGGCGGCGGCTTCCTCGCGGTACCAGCGGCTGAGGCAGTTGCGGCAGAAGCCGGCGAGGTTCATCAGGTCGATGTTCTGCACGTCGGTGCGTTCGCGCAGGTGGCCGACCAGGCGACGGAACGCGGCGGCCTCCAGTTCGGTGCGGGTCTTGGCGTCGAATTCGGGTGCGGACATGGCTGGCTCCTTGGTTGCCTGCGCCAGAGATGGCGCGTTTGGCCTGGCTGCGCCAGAGATGGCGCGTCCGGGCCGGCTTCGCCATACTGGGGCAGACGAAAAACACAGGAAACGGTTGATGACCCAGGAAAGCCGGGGGGCGCCGGAGGGGAGATTGCCGAACGCGAGAGGTCTTGGCGCCAAGGGGCCCGATGCGGGCTGGACCAATGCGGATGCGCGCTCGGCGTTGCGCGATCTGTTCGATACCGCCGTGGCCGCCGCCGACCCGCGCAGCGTGCTGGCGGGGCATTTGCCGGCGAAGCCGCGGTCCGGGCGCTGCGTCGTGGTTGGCGGCGGCAAGTCGGCCGCGGTGATGGCGGCGGCGCTGGAGGATGCGTGGCCGGACGTGGAGCTGCGGGGCACGGTGGTGACGCGATATGGCCACGCGGTGCCGACGCGGCGGATCGAGGTGATCGAGGCGTCTCATCCGGTTCCCGACCAGAACAGCGAGCGCGGCGCACGGCGGTTGCTGCGCCAGGTCGAGGGCCTGACCGGGGACGACCTGGTGATCGCGCTGATCTCGGGCGGCGCGTCGGCGTTGCTGGCGGCTCCGGTGGCTGGGCTGACATTGGAGGACAAGCAGGCGATCAACCGAGCGCTGCTGGCGTGTGGGGCGAATATCGGCGAGATGAACGCGGTGCGGAAGCACTTGTCGGCGATCAAGGGTGGGCGGTTGGCGGCGGCGGCCGCTCCGGCCCGGGTGGTGACGCTGGCGATCAGCGACGTGCCGGGGGACGATCCGGCGGTGATCGGGTCGGGGCCGACGGCTGCCGATGCCAGCACGTTTGCCGAGGCGCGCGGGCTGCTTGCGCGCTATGGCATCGACCCCCCGGCGGCGGTCGGCGTTCGGCTGGCCGGTGATGACGACGAGACACCGAAGCCGGGCAGCTTGCCGGAGGCCGATTTCCGGCTGATCGCGACGCCGATGATGGCGCTGCGGGCGATGGCGGCGAAGGCTCGCACGCTGGGGCTGACGCCGCTGATCCTGGGTGATGCGCTGCAGGGTGAGGCGGCTCAGATGGGCAGCGTGATGGCCGGGATCGCCCAATCGGTGCGGAGCCATGGTGAGCCGTTGCGGCCGCCCGCGGTGCTGCTTTCGGGGGGTGAGACGACGGTTACGCTGTCGCCGCGCGCCAGCGGCAAGGGTGGGCGCAACACCACCTTCCTGTTGGGTCTGGCGATCGCGCTGGGCGGCGCCGCGGGCATCTGGGCGATGGCGGGGGACACCGACGGGATCGATGGAATGGACGAGATCGCCGGCGCGGTGCTGGCCCCGGATACGCTGGGCCGCGCCGCCGCCGCCGGGTATGAGGCTCGGGCGGCGCTGGCTGAGCATGACAGTCACGGGTTTTTTGCCGCGATCGGCGATGTGATCGTCACCGGTCCGACGTTGACCAACGTCAATGATGTCAGGGCGATCCTGATCGCCTGACCGGGGTTCGATTTGGCACGGCTACTGGCGGGGGACGACGGCCGCCTCGGCCGGAGGGCGGTTGGTGTCGAGCGCGCTTGCGTAGGCCGGGCGGGCGGTGACTCGCTGATTGTAGGCGAGTACCGGGTCCGCGACCGGGACGCCATAGCGGACCGCCCAGGTGAGGCAGGTCGACAGCAGGATGTCGGCGGCACTGAACCTCTCGCCCAGGATGTAGCGTGGGTCGTGATCCAGCGCGCGCTCGACGCTGCGCATCTGCTGCTGGAAATAGTTGGCAGCCGAGGTGTTGGCGATCGGTGCGTCGCCGTAGATGTGGCCGAGGTCGCCGTGGCGGCGCATCACGTAGAGCGAGGTCGCGTCCAGCTCGCTGATTACGAAGAAGCACCATTCCAGGCAGCGCGCGCGGGGGTGGGGATCGATCGGCATCAGCCGGTTGTCCGGCTTGGCGTAGGTGTCCGACAGGTAGCTGATGATCGCCGCGCTCTCGGTCAGGATCAGCCCGTTGTCCTCAAGTAACGGTATTTTCTGGCGGGCGTTGAGGGCGGTGAATTCGGCGGTCCTGGTCTCGCCGGTGCGTGGCAGGATCGGACGCAGTTCGAAATCGAGACCCAATTCATGCAAGGCCCAGTGCGCTCGGATTGTGCGGCTGGTGCCGACACCCCAAAGGGTGCGTCCGGTGGACATTTTTTGCTTCCTCGTTACTTTGTCGTTGCTACTCCGCTGACTTGGCGGCGCGCGCGGTCTTGAGCGCGGCGATCTCGGTGGCGCTGTAGCCGGCTTCGACGAGGATGGCGTCGGTGTGTTGGCCGATCCGCGGGGCGGCGCCGGCGATGCGGGCCGGGGTGCGGTCGAATTGCGCGGCCGGACGGGCCTGGCGGACGACCCCGAGCGTGGGTTGCTGCATGGTTGCGATCAGTTGGTTGTTGATCACTTGCGGGTCGCCCACCACGTCAGCGCGGCGCAATACTGGGGCGCAGGGAACCTCGGCGGCGTCGAGCCGGTCGAGCCAGTCCTGGCTGTGGCCTTGGGCGAGAATCTCGCCCACCAGGCCGATGCGTTCGGCGGCATTCAGCGATCGCGCCGCGGGCGTGCGGAAGCGCGGATCGTCGATCCATTCCGGGCGCGCGATGACGGCGCAGAGGCCGCGCCATTCGGCATCGGACAACGAGCCGACGGTGATGTAGCCGTCGAGCGTCTGGAAGATCAGGTCGGGGCGCGGCGCCGGTTGCGGGGCGTTTTCGCGGCCCACCACGGTGTATTGAGCCATTGCCTCGGGCCACAGGAAGCCGATCATGGTATCGAGCATCGACAATTGGATATGCTGCCCCTGCCCGTCCCGCGCGCGCGCCACCAGCGCGGCGCATACCGCCTGCGCCGCGTACACCGCCGTGGTCTTGTCGGCGACGATGGTGCGGATCATTTGCGGGCGGCCGGTCGCTTGATCGGCCTGGACGTCGGCGAAGCCGGACAGGGACTGGATCACCGGGTCGTAGACGCGCTTTTTTACGTACGGGCCGGTTTCGCCGACGCCGGAGATCGAGACGTAGATCAGGCCTGGGTTGGCCGCCCGCATCGCCGGTTCGGCCAGGCCGAGCCGGGCCATCGTTCCGGGTCTGAAATTTTGTACCAGCACATCGGCACCGGCGATCAGCCGGCGCAGCGCGGCCAACCCGGACGGCTGCTTCAGGTCGAGCGCGATCGAGCGCTTGCCGCGGTTGGAGGAGACAAACATGGCGGTGAACTCGCCGTCGCCCGAGGTTCGCCGAGCGATGTCGCCGGAGGGCGGTTCGACCTTGATCACGTCGGCGCCTTGGTCGGCCAGGATCACGGTGCATACCGGCCCGGAAACGACGGTGGTGAGGTCGATGACCCGGATGCCGGCCAGCGGGCCGTTCACGGATGGGTCTCCATCACCAGGTTTCGGACCAGGGACGCAGGTCGAGTTCGTGGGTCCAGGCATCGCGCGGCTGGCGGTGCAGCAGCCAGTAGGTCTGGGCGATGGAATCGGGGTTGAGGATGCCGTCGGTGGCCTTGCGTGATTCGTAACGATCAGGCGCGCGCTGGCGGATGAAATCGGTGTCTATGGCGCCATCGACTACGACATGGGCGACGTGGATGCCCTCGGGGCCCAGTTCGCGTGCCATGCTTTGCGCCAACGCCCGCAGCGCGTGCTTGCCGCCGGCGAAGGCGGCATAGCCTGTCCCGCCGCGCACGCTGGCGGTGGCGCCGGTGAACAGGATGGTGCCGTGGCCGCGGGGCAGCATGACGGTGGCCGCCGCACGTCCGGCCAGGAAGCCGGACAGCGCGCACATTTCCCAGACCTTGGTGTAAACACGAGTGGTAGTCTCGCGGATCGGAAAGCGTACGTTGCCGCCGATGTTGAATGATACGACTTCAATTTGACCGATCTGTCGCTCGATGGTTTCGAACAGCGCGGCCACTGCTTCCTCGCGGCGGGCGTCGCTGCCGAAGGCGTGGGCCGTGCCGCCGTCCTGCTCGATGCGTTGCACCAGGGGGGCCAGTTTGTCGGCGTGGCGGCGGGTGACGCAGGCGACGTAGCCTTCGCGCGCGAAGCGGCGCGCGATGGCGCCTCCGGTGGCATCGCCGGCGCCGATCACCAGCGCGACCTTGGCTTGCGGCATGGGACATTCTCTCCGGGCTTATGGTTGCATGATGCAACCCGGGTCGGCGCGGACTGTCAATCCCGGACGTTAGCTGACCAGCCGCTCCAGCCAGCCGAGGGTCGAGGGGCGTTCATGCACCAGGCGGGTCAGATCGGCGGCGACGCCGTTGATGTCGGGGCTTGCGGAGGCCATCGAGGGCACCAGCAGCCGGGCGGCGCCGTGACGGTCGAAAACGTAGATGGCGGAGCTGTGGGTCACCTGGACTGGGTTGCCGCCCGAGGTGCCGCCGTGGGGGGCCGGCGTGACCGAGTAGGCGATGCGGAAGCGGCGCGCCAAGTTGGCGAGCTGGTCTGGCGTGCCGCGCAGACCGATGAAGTTGGGACCGAACTGACTGACGTATTGCGCCAGCACGGGGAGGCTGTCGCGTCCGGGATCGACGGTGACGAACAGGAAGCGCACCGACTTCGCGTCGGACCCCATGCGGGAGAACACATCGCCGGTGTTCTGCAGCGTGAGCGGGCACACGTCGGGACAGAACGTATAGCCGAAATACAGCATGACGATGTCGCCGCGGTAATCGGCGGCGGTCACTTGCTTGCCGTCGGGCGCGCGCCGCATGGTGAATTGCAGCGCCGGTGAGCTGCCGGCGACGTCCACGTCGTGCCACGCGGTGGTGTCGTCGCAGTGCGACAGCGGCAGCCCGGCGGCGCCGGCCGCGAACATCCCCAGCACGCCGCGTCGCTGGATCGGGTGGTCAGCGGCCATGCGCGCCCTCGACCGTGAAGTTGGCGGTCAGTTTGCCGCCGCCGTCGAAAGTCAGGGTGACCGGTATCGTGCCGCCGGGGCGCAGGGTCGCGGCCGGTTGCATGCACATCAGGTGGTAGCCGCCGGGGGCGAAACTGATCGAGCCGTGCGCGGGCACCGACACATGATCGACGGCGGCCATGCTGTCGGTGCCGCCGCTGTTCATCGAGCGGTGCAGCATCAGCGAACCGCATCCCGGCGAGGCGGCGCCGGTCAGGATCAGCGGTTCGGCGGCGTGGTTGTCGAGCGTGAAATAGCCACCGGCCGGGCGCGATGCCAGCAGCACGCGCATGCGGGCGTCGTGCACCTGTGCATCCTGTGGGGCATCCGGTGGGGCATCCGGGGCCGGCGCGGCGCCCACCAATGCCAGCGCGGCGATGGCGAGCGCCAGGCAGGGCCGCCCGCGGCATGACCGTGCCTGCCGAAAGGGGTCTAGCCGTTTGTGTTGTCGCATGATTCACGCGCCTTGAACGTTCTGCCCAGCATCCTAACGGCCGGTCCAACTGGCTGATGAGACACGCGCTCCTCCGACCTTGATGTCGTTCTGGTCGGGACCGCCGGCGCGATCCTCTTGCTTGCGGATGTTGTTCATGATCAGCAGTAAGGCGATGGCGCCCATCATGCCTTGCGGGATCCAGACCACGACGCCGCCCAGGTGCTGGTCGAGGATGGCGCTGACCGAGGGGAACAGCCGGCCACAGAGATCGTAGTAGGAATACAGCACCGTGTTGGTGAAGGTAAGGTGGGAGCCGATCAGGATCTGGGGGAATTCCACCAGCAGCACGACCGCCAGCCGTGCCGGGTAGGAACAGCCGGCTTCCGCCGGCGGGCGGGGATCCAGCACCAGGAACCAGAACAGCAGGCCGTCGATCACCATGCTCCAGTTCATCAGGTCGTAGAGCCGGGGCGACAGCATGGCGTGGAAGTGCACCGTCGGCTGCAACCACAGCGCCACCAGGCCGGCGAACAGGGTGCCGGCGATCACCGGCTGTTGGGTGACGCGTAAAAAACGGTGCAGCCAGCGGGTTCGGAGGCTGCGTGCCGCCCAAACGGGCATACCGCGGCGGATCGTGGCACCAGGCCAGGCCAGCGCCAGGAGGAACGGGCCGAGATGGTGCATGCCGAGGTGCTGCAGCCGGTTCAGGAAGAACATGTGCTGGGAGAAGTAGACGAATCGCGACAGCAGCGCGGTGTAGATCAGCGCCATGCCGGTGGCGAAGGCGATGATCCGGAACAGATTCGGCCGCTGGGACGCACTGCCGGTGTATAGACCGCGCGCGTACCAGAAAGTCGGCAGCGCGATGCCAAGGAACGAGACCCAGGAGAAATCGTATGGCGCCCAGGCCGGCAGTTCGGTCGGAAGGTTGGCGCTGAGCCACCACAGCACGACGCCCAGTGCCAGCACGCCGACGATGCCGACCAGCCCTGATCCTGGGGCTGACCAGACATCGACGGGGGCGGACTCCGAAACCTGAAGCGACGTCGACATCGATGCAATTAGGATCGCTGGATGCTGGGCAGCAAGTTACGAACGGCTCATTTGTTGCGGCGGCCACGGGGCGCGGCGTCGTTGCGGCGGGCGCCGAGGCTGTTGCGCCGGCCGATCAGCTTCTGCCGGCGTAGCTTTTGGCCATACCCTCGCCTGGTTCGGCTTGCGGGCCGAACGGCATGATGGGGTAGCGCAGGCCGGCCTTGGACAATCCGTGCAGGCCGGTGACCGCTCGCGCGAGATCGTTGGACGGGCAGGCCATCAGCATCTCGTCGTCGGCTACTCCGCCATAGCGGCGTTCGGCGTAGCATGGGATCGACAGGCTGACCGTCTTGTTCTTCAGCGCGTTGCCCCAGCTATCGGCGCAGGCGCTTTCGCCGGTGATGCTGAAGTCGTAGCGCTGGTAGTTGCGCCATTGCAGGCCGTTGATGAACAGGATCATCTGCGCCGGGTTGGCGTAGAACAGGCAGATGTCGGGCGGGCTGAGCCGGGCGGTGCGCAGCGGCGAGACCGCCAGGCCGTGATAGGTTCCAGGGGCTACGCGTGGCATTTGGGCCTGGTGCGCGGCGGCGGCTTCCTGGTTCTGGAACCAGACGCCGTCCATCTTGCGGCCGGAGGTATAGACCTCGCCGGGCGCGTCCAGCCCGATGACGCTGCTGCAACTGGAGAACGTCGGGACGTTTTCGGTGGTGATGCCGAGGGTGAAGCCGGCCATGCGCGACTGGGTCACCAACTGGCAGGTGGAGTAGGTCTTGCCCTTGGCGGGGCGGCGCAGTCCGGGCACCGCTTCCATCGCGGCGACATCGGCGAACAGTTTCATGCCGATGGGGAAGGTGCGCAGGCGCAGGAGCTGGTTGAGCTGCTCCGCGAGGTCGGCGATCGCCTTGCCGTCGAGCGGCGGGTTGTCCTGGGTGGTGGGCATGTCGTTCATGGCCGGGGTCCTCCTTCGGGTCATGCTGGCACGCCACGCCGGGGAGGCAAAGCCAAACGCGTGCCGGCGGGATTTCGCCCAGAGCATCGTCGGTTCGGGTTGAACCGATAATGCTCCGCGACTTATTGTTTGAGAAAGCGATTCACGCTTTTGGCGATGCCACCAAAAGCGATCGCACTCTAGCCGATCAGCCGAGCTCGGTACGATGGGTCTCGGCGACGAGATAGACACAGAGCGCGCTGATCGAGCAGACCGCGCAGACATAGGTCGCGACTGGCCACCAGGCGCCGCCCGCCCACAGCACCAGGGCGCTGGCGATCAACGGCGTTGGCGCGCCGGCGATCAGGGCGGACAGTTGATACCCGATCGAGATGCCGCTGTAGCGCACGCCGGTGCCGAACAGTTCGGAAAAGAAGGAGCTCTGGATCGCGAACATCAACCCGGTGCCGACGGCGAGAGCGACGACGATGGCGAACCAGGCGGCGAGGGTCGATCCGGTCGCCAGCAGCGGGAAATAGGCGAAGATGAACAGTCCGGAGAGGATTACTCCGGCCAGATACACCGGACGACGTCCGATCCTGTCGGACAGGGCGCCGACCAGCGGCAGGATCGCCACCTCGACGCCGGCTGCGATCACGAAGCCGGACAACATGGTGCCGCGATCGACGTGCAGCGTCTGCGCCGCGTAGGCGATGCCAAAGACGTTGATGGTGTTGAACACCGCCGCGTCGGCCAGGCGGGCGCCGGTGGCGAGGGTGATGTTGCGGGGATGGCGGCGGAACAGTTCCAGGATCGGCATTGCCGGCTGCGTGCCGGACGCCTTGGCTTTCAGGAAGACGGGGGTCTCCTCGACGTTGAAGCGGATGTAGATCGCGGCGATGAGCAGCAGGGCGCTGAGCAGGAACGGGACCCGCCATCCCCAGGCGGCGAAGCTTGCCGGGTCCATCCGGTCCACCATGGCGAACGCCAGGGTCGAGAGCAGCAGGCCGAGCGGAGAACCCATTTGCGGCACGCTGCCGACGAAACCGCGGCGGCCGGTTGTTGCGTGTTCCAGCGCGACCAGCGAGGCGCCGCCCCACTCGCCGCCGATGCCGAGGCCCTGGAGCAGGCGCAGCACGACTAGCAGGATCGGCGCCCATACGCCGATGGTGTCGTAGGTCGGCAGCAGGCCGATCGCGAGGGTGCCGAGTCCCATGATCAGGGCGGTCGCCAGCAGCGCGTATTTGCGTCCGATCCTGTCGCCGAGATGGCCGAACAGGACCGCGCCGATGGGGCGCGAAATGAAGCCGACCGCGAAGGTGGCGAAGGCGGCGAGGGTTCCGGCCGCGGGTGCGGCGGAGGGGAAGAACAGCCGCCCGAACACCAGCGCCGATGCGGTGCCGAACAGGAAGAAGTCGTACCACTCCATCAGCGAGCCGATGAAACCGGCGATCATTGCCCGCCGCC